>NZ_CP048736.1:0-4854376 GCF_010692925.1 Enterobacter sp. T2
GTGGAGTCCGCCGTGTCACTTTCGCTTTGGCAGCAGTGTCTTGCCCGATTGCAGGATGAGTTACCAGCCACAGAATTCAGTATGTGGATCCGCCCGTTGCAGGCGGAGCTGAGCGATAACACGCTGGCTTTGTATGCGCCAAACCGTTTTGTGCTCGATTGGGTAAGAGACAAGTACCTTAATAACATCAATGGCCTGCTGAACGATTTCTGCGGGTCAGATGTCCCGCAGCTGCGTTTTGAAGTGGGCACCAGGCCCGTCAACCAAACCGTTCGTGAAACCGTGAATGTCGCAGCGCCAGCTCAGGCCGCTCCTGCGCCAGCCCCTCGCGTTGCACCTGCTCGTCAGGGCTGGGATAACGTGCCTGCACCGGCAGAGCCAACTTACCGCTCCAACGTTAACGTGAAGCACACGTTCGATAACTTCGTTGAAGGTAAGTCGAACCAGCTGGCGCGCGCGGCGGCTCGTCAGGTTGCTGATAACCCCGGTGGCGCCTACAACCCGCTGTTCCTGTATGGCGGCACGGGTCTGGGTAAAACGCACCTGCTGCACGCGGTGGGTAACGGCATTATGGCCCGCAAGCCGAATGCGAAAGTGGTGTATATGCACTCCGAGCGCTTCGTTCAGGACATGGTAAAAGCCCTGCAAAACAATGCGATCGAAGAGTTTAAACGCTACTACCGTTCCGTTGATGCGCTGCTGATCGATGACATCCAGTTCTTTGCCAATAAAGAACGATCGCAGGAAGAATTTTTCCACACCTTCAACGCCCTGCTGGAAGGTAATCAGCAGATCATTCTGACCTCGGATCGTTATCCTAAAGAGATCAACGGCGTTGAAGATCGTCTGAAATCCCGCTTCGGCTGGGGCCTGACCGTGGCGATCGAGCCGCCGGAGCTGGAAACCCGCGTCGCGATCCTGATGAAAAAAGCCGATGAGAACGACATTCGCCTGCCGGGTGAAGTGGCGTTCTTTATTGCCAAGCGTCTTCGTTCCAATGTGCGTGAGCTGGAAGGAGCACTGAACCGCGTGATCGCCAATGCCAACTTTACCGGTCGTGCGATCACCATCGATTTTGTGCGAGAAGCGCTGCGTGATCTGCTGGCATTGCAGGAAAAACTGGTCACTATCGACAATATTCAAAAGACGGTGGCCGAGTACTACAAGATCAAAGTGGCTGATTTACTGTCTAAACGTCGTTCCCGCTCGGTGGCGCGTCCGCGTCAGATGGCGATGGCGCTGGCAAAGGAGTTAACCAACCACAGTCTGCCGGAAATCGGCGATGCGTTTGGTGGCCGTGACCATACGACCGTGCTGCATGCGTGCCGCAAGATTGAGCAGTTACGCGAAGAAAGCCACGACATAAAAGAAGATTTCTCCAATTTAATCAGAACACTATCATCGTGACGCTATGAAATTTACCGTTGAACGTGAACATTTATTAAAACCGCTGCAACAGGTGAGTGGCCCATTAGGTGGCCGCCCAACGCTGCCTATTCTCGGAAACCTGCTGCTTCAGGTCGCGGACGGTACGCTGTCGCTGACCGGTACAGATCTGGAAATGGAAATGATCGCGCGCGTTACGCTGACGCAGCCGCACGACGCGGGCGCGACCACGGTTCCGGCACGTAAATTCTTTGATATCTGCCGTGGGCTGCCGGAAGGCGCTGAAATTGCCGTGCAGCTGGAAGGCGATCGTATGCTGGTGCGCTCTGGCCGCAGCCGTTTTTCACTCTCCACGCTGCCTGCTGCAGACTTCCCGAACCTGGACGACTGGCAGAGTGAAGTTGAATTCACCCTGCCGCAGGCGACGATGAAGCGTTTGATTGAAGCCACGCAGTTCTCCATGGCGCATCAGGACGTTCGTTACTACTTAAACGGCATGCTGTTCGAAACCGAAGGCGAAGAGCTGCGTACCGTAGCGACCGACGGCCACCGTCTGGCGGTCTGTTCTATGCCGATTGGCGACTCGCTGCCAAACCATTCGGTGATCGTGCCGCGTAAAGGGGTGATTGAGCTGATGCGTATGCTCGACGGTGGCGACACGCCGCTGCGCGTGCAGATCGGCAGCAATAACATCCGCGCGCATGTGGGCGATTTTGTCTTCACTTCGAAGCTGGTTGACGGCCGTTTCCCGGATTATCGCCGCGTATTGCCGAAGAACCCGGACAAGACGCTGGAAGCGGGCTGCGATAGCCTCAAGCAGGCGTTTGCCCGTGCCGCCATTCTCTCTAACGAGAAGTTCCGCGGCGTGCGTCTGTACGTGAGTGAAAACCAGATCAAAATCACCGCCAATAACCCGGAGCAGGAAGAGGCAGAAGAGATTCTGGACGTCACCTACGCCGGAACCGAGATGGAAATCGGCTTCAACGTCAGCTATGTGCTGGACGTGTTGAACGCGCTGAAATGCGAGAACGTGCGCATTCTGCTGACCGACTCCGTATCGAGCGTACAGATTGAAGATGCTGTCAGCCAAAGCGCGGCTTATGTTGTCATGCCAATGAGACTGTAATGTCGCTCACCCGTCTGTTGATCCGCGACTTTCGCAACATCGAAAGCGCGGATCTCGCTCTCTCCCCTGGCTTTAACTTCCTGGTTGGCGCAAACGGCAGTGGCAAAACCAGCGTGCTGGAAGCCATCTATACGCTCGGCCATGGTCGGGCGTTTCGCAGTTTGCAGATTGGCCGCGTCATTCGCCACGAGCAGGAATCTTTTGTTCTGCATGGGCGTTTGCAGGGGGCGGAGCGAGAAACCGCCATTGGCCTGACCAAAGACAAGCAGGGCGACAGCAAGGTACGCATCGACGGCACCGACGGCCACAAGGTGGCGGAGCTGGCGCTGCTCATGCCGATGCAGCTGATTACGCCCGAGGGGTTTACTTTACTCAACGGCGGCCCCAAATACAGAAGAGCATTCCTCGACTGGGGATGCTTTCACAACGAAGCCGGTTTCTTTAACGCCTGGAGCAACCTGAAGCGCCTGCTCAAGCAGCGTAACGCCGCGTTGCGCCAGGTCACCCGTTACGCCCAGCTGCGCCCGTGGGATTTGGAGCTTATCCCTCTCGCGGAACAGATCAGCCGCTGGCGTGCCGAATACAGCGCAGGTATCGCCGAAGACATGGCCGACACCTGCAAACAGTTTTTACCCGAGTTCTCTCTCACCTTCTCCTTCCAGCGCGGCTGGGAGAAAGAGACGGATTATGCCGAGGTGTTAGAGAGAAACTTCGAGCGCGACCGCATGCTGACCTACACCGCGCACGGCCCGCACAAGGCGGATTTCCGCATTCGTGCCGACGGTGCGCCGGTGGAAGACACATTGTCGCGCGGGCAACTCAAGCTCCTGATGTGCGCACTGCGCCTGGCGCAGGGAGAGTTCCTCACTCGCGAGAGCGGGCGACGCTGCCTGTACCTGATAGATGATTTTGCCTCGGAACTTGACGACGCGCGGCGCGGGCTGCTTGCCAGCCGCTTAAAAGCCACGCAGTCGCAGGTTTTCGTCAGCGCGATTAGCGCTGAACACGTTATGGACATGTCGGACGAAAATTCGAAGATGTTTACCGTGGAAAAGGGTAAAATAACGGATTAACCCAAGTTGAAATGAGCGAGAAACGTTGATGTCGAATTCTTATGACTCCTCCAGTATCAAAGTCCTGAAAGGGCTGGATGCGGTGCGTAAGCGCCCGGGTATGTATATCGGCGACACGGATGACGGCACCGGTCTGCACCACATGGTATTCGAGGTGGTAGATAACGCTATCGACGAAGCGCTCGCGGGTCACTGTAAAGACATCGTGGTCACCATCCATGCGGACAACTCCGTCTCCGTCACTGATGATGGCCGTGGCATCCCAACCGGTATTCACCCGGAAGAGGGCGTCTCTGCTGCGGAAGTGATCATGACCGTTCTGCACGCAGGCGGTAAGTTTGACGATAACTCCTATAAAGTTTCCGGCGGCCTGCACGGCGTAGGCGTCTCCGTGGTTAACGCCCTGTCGCAGAAGCTGGAGCTGGTTATCCAGCGTGAAGGCAAAATTCACCGTCAGCTTTATACGCACGGCGTGCCGCAGGCACCGCTGGCCGTCACTGGCGACACGGACAAAACCGGTACCATGGTGCGTTTCTGGCCGAGCCTCGAAACCTTCACCAACGTCACCGAATTCGAGTATGACATCCTGGCGAAACGCCTGCGTGAACTGTCGTTCCTGAACTCCGGTGTGTCGATTCGTCTGCGCGACAAGCGTGACAACAAAGAAGACCACTTCCACTACGAAGGCGGGATCAAGGCGTTCGTTGAGTATCTGAACAAGAATAAAACGCCAATTCACCCGAATATCTTCTACTTCTCCACAGAAAAAGACGGTATCGGCGTTGAAGTGGCGCTGCAGTGGAACGATGGTTTCCAGGAAAACATCTACTGCTTCACCAACAACATTCCACAGCGTGACGGCGGTACGCACCTGGCGGGCTTCCGCGCGGCGATGACCCGTACCCTGAACGCCTACATGGACAAAGAAGGCTACAGCAAAAAAGCGAAAGTCAGCGCCACCGGCGACGATGCCCGTGAAGGTTTGATTGCCGTTGTCTCCGTGAAAGTGCCGGATCCGAAGTTCTCATCACAGACCAAAGATAAGCTGGTCTCTTCTGAGGTGAAATCGGCGGTTGAACAGCAGATGAACGAACTGCTTAGCGAATACCTGCTGGAAAACCCGTCTGACGCGAAAATCGTTGTCGGCAAAATTATTGACGCGGCACGTGCTCGTGAAGCTGCGCGTAAAGCCCGTGAAATGACCCGTCGTAAAGGCGCTCTGGACTTAGCGGGTCTGCCAGGCAAGCTGGCTGACTGCCAGGAACGCGACCCGGCGCTCTCTGAACTGTACCTTGTGGAAGGGGACTCCGCGGGCGGTTCTGCGAAGCAGGGCCGTAACCGTAAGAACCAGGCAATCCTGCCGTTGAAGGGTAAAATCCTCAACGTTGAGAAGGCGCGCTTCGACAAAATGCTCTCTTCTCAGGAAGTAGCGACGCTTATCACCGCGCTGGGCTGCGGCATTGGGCGTGACGAGTACAACCCGGACAAACTGCGTTATCACAGCATCATCATCATGACCGATGCGGACGTCGACGGCTCGCACATCCGTACGCTGCTGTTGACCTTCTTCTATCGTCAGATGCCGGAAATCGTTGAACGTGGCCACGTCTACATTGCACAGCCACCGCTGTACAAAGTGAAGAAAGGCAAGCAGGAACAGTACATTAAAGATGACGATGCGATGGATCAGTACCAAATCGCGATCGCGCTTGACGGTGCAACCCTGCACGCGAACTCTCATGCCCCTGCACTGGCCGGCGAGCCGCTGGAGCGTCTGGTTTCTGAGTTCAACGCCACTCAGAAAATGATTGGTCGTATGGAGCGTCGTTATCCGAAAGCGCTGCTGAAGGAGCTGATCTATCAGCCAACCCTGACTGAAGCCGAACTGAGCGACGAACAGGCAGTTACCCGCTGGGTGAACACCCTGGTGAGCGAGCTGAACGAGAAAGAGCAGCACGGTAGCCAGTGGAAATTTGACGTTCAGCAGAACGCGGCCCAGCAGTTCGAGCCGATTGTTCGCGTGCGCACCCACGGCGTCGACACCGACTACCCGCTGGAGCACGAATTCGTGACCGGTCCGGAATATCGTCGTATCTGCACCCTCGGCGAGAAGCTGCGCGGTCTGATCGAAGACGATGCGTTTATCGAACGTGGTGAACGCCGTCAGCCGGTAGCCAGCTTCGAGCAGGCGCTGGACTGGCTGGTGAAAGAGTCCCGTCGCGGTCTTTCTATCCAGCGTTATAAAGGTCTGGGTGAAATGAACCCGGATCAGCTGTGGGAAACCACCATGGATCCAGAAAGCCGTCGTATGCTGCGCGTCACCGTGAAAGATGCGATTGCAGCCGACCAGCTGTTCACGACGTTGATGGGCGATGCGGTTGAACCACGCCGTGCCTTCATCGAAGAGAACGCGCTGAAAGCGGCGAATATCGATATTTAATCGTAGTGAGATTGCTTTACTGAGGCCGCGCATTTAGCGCGGCTTTTTTATGGGCGCAGACAAATCCAGCGACAGCACTGACGGTAAACGGCTGGCGAGCATATCGACGGCAATTCTGACTCTCAGTGGCAGATGTGGCGTCTTTTGCCAGACTGCATGAACGTCGAAGCGCACTTCCGGTGCCTGCTTTAACAGCGGGATGAGTTTTCCCTGATGAATTTCTCTGCTGGCCATCCAGCAGGGCAGCCACGCAATGCCGTGTCCGGCCAGCGCCGCATCGCAGATAGCCTGCAAGTCGTCCATGTTGAGTGAGGAGCGGGGAGTAAAGGTGTGCGACGTCCCTTCGTTATCCATCAGTTCCCAGGGCAAGACTCTGCCTGCGCGCAGATAGTTAATGGCTGCATGGTGTGCTAAATCCGCAACGCTTTGTGGCTGACCCCTCTCCAGCAGGTAATCCGGCGCGGCGCACAGCACCATCCGGTGCTCCCCCAGCCTTCTGGCGACCAGCATGCTACTGTCCTGCAGCGTGCCGTTACGTACCGCCATATCGAATCCTTCCTCCACGAGATCCACCACGCGGTCGCTGAAAGACATTTCCAGTTCAAGACCGGGGTGCTCCTGCGCCAGTTCTATCAGCAAAGGGGCAACGCACTGACGGCCAAACAGAACCGGCATGGCGACGCGCAGGCGGCCACGGATCTGCTGTTTCCCGGACTCAAGCAACGATTCTGCGCCCCGAATCTCCTCCAGCGCGCGCAGGCAGCGTTCATAAAAAAGTGCGCCGTTATCGGTCAGCTTCAGGCTACGGGTGGTGCGCTGAAACAGACGAACGCCAAGACGCTGTTCAAGGCGAGCGATGCTTTTTCCTACCGCCGAGCGTGACAAATGCAGACGCATGGCGGCCTGAGCAAAACTTCCCGCCTCCACGGCGGCGACAAAAACAGGGATATCCTTCAGCGTATCGCTCATGAATTGTATCTTTTGTGGCGTCAATAAAGAGAAAACTTATCGCCACTGGAGAGATTAAGTCAACGGTAGACTGTCAGAACTGAAGCTTAATAGATGGCAGGAGTAAATTATGACAGAGACAATGCAACGCTGGTCCATGAATGCCCTCGGGCGCGAGAACCTCAGACTCATTCAGGAACCTGTTCAAACGCCTGGCCCGGGTGAAGTGCGCGTACGGGTAAATGCCGTTGCACTTAACTATCGCGATAAAATGGTTATTGAAGGCACGATGCCGATTCCGCTTGCCTTCCCGTTTACCCCTGCGTCTGACATGGCGGGCGTGGTGGACAGCACGGGCGAAGGCGTAACACGTTTCAAACCCGGCGCTCGCGTCATTTCCACTTTCTTCCCGGAGTGGATCGACGGCAGGCCACAGGCGGACGCGCGCAATTTGCCCTATAAAACCTCCGGCGGCTATTTCCAGGGAATGCTGGCCGAGTATGTGATTGTGAAGGAAGACGCGCTGGTGGCCGCCCCGGACACTCTGGACGATGCAGAAGCCAGCACGCTGCCCTGCGCAGGGCTTACCGCCTGGTTCGCGCTGGTGGAGCGCGGTCAGTTACGTGCCGGGCAATCGGTACTGGTGCAGGGGACGGGCGGCGTGGCGATATTCGCCCTGCAGATCGCAAAAGCGCACGGCGCAGAGGTGTTTGTCACCTCGGGGAGCGATGAAAAACTGGCGCTGGCCAAAAAACTGGGCGCCAGCCAGGTCATCAACCGGCTGAAAGGCGACTGGGCTGAAAATACCCTGGCGCTCACGCAGGATCGCGGCATCGACCATATTATCGAAACCGTGGGGGGAGAGAACCTGAAGCATTCCCTGCGCGCCGTTGCCGTTCACGGGCGTATTTCTGTTATTGGCGTGCTGGCCGGAAGTGAGATTTCGCTGTCCGCTGGCGAACTGTTGCTGAAATCTCCGGTCATTCAGGGGATTGGCGTCGGGCACCGCCGGGCGCTGGAAGATTTCGTCCGCGCTGTGGATGTGACGGGACTGAAACCTGTGATCGAGCATCGCTACCGCTTTGATGAACTCGAACAGGCGCTTAAACACCTGGATCGCGGTGCGTTTGGCAAAATTGTCCTGACCCGCGAGTAAGGCATTATTCCCCGGGATGCGGGTAAAAGGGGCACTTCTGTTGCGCAATGTAGCTCTATTTTTGTGTGCTTAATCGCGTTAGCATGAGACAGCACTCATTTATCCCGGGGAACTCATGGCTATCAAACTCATTGCAATCGACATGGATGGCACGCTGCTGCTGCCAGACCACACTATCTCTCCTGCCGTTAAAAACGCGATCGCTGCCGCACGCGCGAAGGGCGTGAATGTGGTACTGACCACCGGGCGTCCGTATGCGGGCGTGCACAGTTACCTGAAAGAGCTGCACATGAACCAGCCGGGCGATTACTGCATCACCTATAACGGCGCGCTGGTGCAGAAAGCCGCAGATGGCAGCACGGTTGCGCAAACGGCACTGAGCTACGACGACTATCTGTTCCTGGAAAAACTTTCCCGTGAAGTGGGCTCTCACTTCCACGCGCTCGATCGCAATACGCTCTACACCGCCAACCGCGATATCAGCTACTACACGGTACATGAATCTTACGTTGCGACCATTCCGCTGGTCTTCTGTGAAGCCGAGAAAATGGACCCGGCGACGCAGTTCCTGAAAGTGATGATGATCGACGAGCCGGAGATCCTGGATAAAGCCATCGCGCGTATTCCGGCAGAGGTCAAAGAGAAGTACACCGTGTTGAAAAGTGCGCCGTACTTCCTCGAAATCCTCGATAAACGCGTCAATAAAGGCACGGGCGTAAAATCACTGGCTGACGCGCTGGGTATTAAACCTGAGGAAATCATGGCGCTGGGCGACCAGGAAAACGACATCGCGATGATTGAATTTGCGGGGATGGGCGTCGCGATGGATAACGCGATCCCGTCGGTGAAAGACGTGGCTAACTTCGTCACCAAATCCAATCTGGAAGACGGTGTGGCGTACGCCATCGAGAAGTTTGTGCTGCAGTAACGCCTGTTTGCATTCATCGGCCTCGGTTATCAACCGGGGCTTTTTTTTGCGCTGAATTTATTGAATTGTTCTTTTTGTGATCTTGATTGTAGTACAACATTGAATGATTGTACTACATTACAGCCATGGCAAAGACGAACGCCCTCACGTTTGTACTGCAAAAGTGAGGTGAAATTCGGCGGTCGCGGTAAAGTAGTCATGTACACAAAGAGCACAAGGACTCTCCATGACTCTCAATAAAACCGATCGCATCGTCATTACGCTGGGCACCCAGATTGTCGGGGGGAAATACGTTCCCGGTTCGCCACTGCCAGCAGAGGCTGAACTGTGTGAGGAATTTGAAACTTCGCGCAACATCATCCGGGAAGTGTTCCGCTCGCTGATGGCGAAGCGTCTGATTGAAATGAAACGGTATCGCGGCGCGTTTGTTGCCCCGCGCAACCAGTGGAACTACCTCGATACCGACGTATTGCAGTGGGTACTGGAAAACGATTACGACCCGCGGCTTATCGGCGCGATGAGTGAAGTCCGAAATCTGGTGGAACCGGCAATCGCACGTTGGGCAGCGGAACGGGCAACGTCTGGCGACCTGGCACAAATCGAGTCGGCTTTAAACGACATGATTGCCAATAACCAGAACCGGGAAGCGTTCAATGAGGCTGATATTCGCTATCACGAAGCGGTGTTGCAGTCGGTACATAACCCGGTATTACAGCAGCTTAGCGTGGCGATCAGCTCGCTACAGCGAGCAGTATTTGAACGTACCTGGATGGGCGATGAGGCCAACATGCCAAAAACGCTCCAGGAACATAAAGCGCTGTTTGATGCGATACGGCATCAGGATGGCGATGCGGCAGAGCAGGCGGCACTTACCATGATTGCCAGCTCGACACGAAGGTTGAAGGAAATCACATGACATCTCGCTACATCGCAATTGACTGGGGTTCGACCAATCTGCGCGCCTGGCTGTACCAGGACGAGCAGTGCCTGGAGAGCAGGCAATCAGAAGCAGGCGTAACGCGCCTGAACGGTAAATCCCCTGAGGCGGTGTTAGCAGAAGTGACGCAAAACTGGCGCGATAGCGCCACGCCGGTAGTCATGGCGGGTATGGTAGGCAGTAACGTAGGCTGGAAAACCGCGCCTTATTTGCCTGTTCCCGCCCATTTCTCTGCTATTGGCGATCGTTTAACGTCCGTAGGCGACAATATCTGGATTATTCCCGGTTTGTGCGTTTCTCGCGACGATAACCACAACGTGATGCGCGGCGAAGAGACGCAGCTCCTTGGCGCGCGCACGCTATCTCCTTCTTCTGTCTACATTATGCCCGGAACGCACTGCAAGTGGGTCCTGGCGGATGCTGAGCAAATCCACGACTTTCGCACCGTGATGACCGGCGAGCTGCATCATTTGCTGCTCAACCATTCGCTGGTGGGGGCGGGTTTGCCGGAGCAAAAATCCTCGCCAGAGGCGTTTGCTGCTGGTCTGGCGCGTGGGATCGCCTGTCCTGTCGTTTTGCCGCAACTTTTTGAGGTTCGCGCCTCGCACGTGCTGGGCGATCTCCCGCGCGAGCAGGTCAGTGAATTTCTCTCGGGCCTGCTGATTGGCGCTGAGGTCGCCAGCATGCGTGACTTCATCGCGCACGAGCAGGCCATCACGATTGTCGCAGGCGCATCGCTAACGTCACGCTACGAACAGGCGTTCCGCGCTGTTGGGCTTACCGTTTCAACGGTACCCGGCGACACGGCATTTCAGGCAGGAATAAGGAGCATCGCTCATGCAGTGGCAAACTGACCTTCCCCTTATCGCGATTTTGCGCGGTATCACGCCCGATGAGGCGTTAGCGCACGTCGGCGCAGTTATAGACGCCGGGTTCGACGCGGTGGAGATTCCGCTCAACTCCCCACAATGGGAAAAGAGCATTCCGGCCGTGGTGGATGCGTTTGGTGATAAAGCGCTGATTGGCGCGGGGACCGTCTTACAACCGGAGCAGGTGGACCAGCTGGCAAAGATGGGCTGCAAGCTCATCGTCACCCCGAACATCCATCCTGAGGTGATCCGCCGTGCGGTGGGTTACGGCATGACCGTTTGTCCGGGATGCGCGACGGCCACAGAAGCGTTTACTGCCCTCGACGCGGGCGCGCAATCGCTGAAAATTTTCCCGTCCTCGGCTTTTGGTCCGGATTACATCAAAGCGCTGAAGGCGGTATTGCCCGCCAGCGTGCCGGTCTTTGCCGTGGGTGGCGTTACGCCAGAAAACCTGGGCCAGTGGATAAGCGCTGGCTGTGTGGGCGCGGGGCTGGGCAGCGATCTTTATCGCGCCGGACAGCCCGTTGAACGTACCGCACAGCAGGCGGCAGCATTTGTGAAAGCGTATCGAGAGGCAGTGAAATGAAAATAACCAAACTCACCACGTACCGTTTACCCCCGCGCTGGATGTTCCTGAAAATCGAAACCGACGAAGGTGTTGTGGGCTGGGGCGAGCCGGTGATTGAAGGGCGAGCCCGCACCGTTGAAGCTGCAGTGCATGAGCTGGGGGAATATCTGATTGGGCAGGATCCGGCACGCATTAACGACCTCTGGCAGGTGATGTATCGCGCGGGTTTCTACCGCGGTGGTCCGATTCTCATGAGCGCTATCGCCGGTATCGACCAGGCGCTATGGGATATCAAAGGTAAAGTGCTGAACGCCCCGGTCTGGCAACTGATGGGTGGCCTGGTGCGCGACAAAATCAAAGCCTATAGCTGGGTCGGAGGCGACCGCCCTGCGGAAGTGATCGACGGCATTACACAGCTGCGCAACATCGGTTTTGACACCTTCAAGCTCAACGGCTGCGAAGAGATGGGCGTCATCGACAACTCGCGCGCGGTAGACCGGGCGGTAAATACCGTGGCGCAAATCCGTGAAGCCTTCGGCAACGAGATTGAGTTCGGTCTGGATTTTCATGGGCGTGTCAGCGCGCCGATGGCGAAGGTGCTCATTAAAGAACTGGAACCATATCGCCCGCTGTTTATCGAAGAGCCGGTGCTGGCCGAGCAGGCCGAATACTATCCGAAGCTGGCTGAACAGACGCACATTCCTATCGCGGCGGGCGAACGGATGTTCTCACGCTTTGAATTCAAACGGGTGCTCGAAGCGGGCGGCATTGCGATCCTGCAGCCGGATCTCTCCCACGCGGGCGGTATCACCGAATGCTACAAAATTGCCGGCATGGCAGAAGCCTACGACGTGGCGCTGGCTCCGCACTGTCCGCTCGGACCAATCGCGCTGGCGGCCTGCCTGCATGTCGATTTTGTCTCCCGCAATGCCGTGCTCCAGGAACAAAGCATGGGGATTCACTATAACAAAGGCGCGGAGCTGCTCGATTTTGTGAAAAACAAAGAAGACTTCAGCATGGAAGGCGGATTCTTTAAACCGTTAACGAAACCGGGTCTGGGTGTTGAAATTGACGAAGCCAAAGTTATTGAGCTGAGTAAACATGCGCCGGACTGGCGTAACCCGTTATGGCGGCATGAAGACGGTTCCGTCGCCGAGTGGTAAATGCGCGTCATACTTCGCGCTGGTGAGGCGTTGGCTGCGCTTTCTTACCCCGGTTACATACTTTTGTATGCTCCCGGGGATGCGAAAACTTGCCGCCTTCCCCCAGCACGAATTATTTAGCGCATTCTGGCTACGTTTTTAAATAAAAAAATAATTACACCCTCTGAAACTACAGGGCATGGTGAGCGGCTTCGCTATGCCCAAAATCTGGAGACAGATTGCGATGGATATTCCAGTTACTGCTGCAAAAACCGGGCGTCGCCGTTACCTGACGCTGTTGATGATCTTTATTACCGTGGTCATTTGTTATGTTGACCGCGCCAACCTTGCCGTGGCATCGGCCCATATTCAGGAAGAGTTTGGTATCACTAAAGCGGAAATGGGTTATGTCTTCTCGGCGTTTGCCTGGCTCTATACGCTTTGCCAGATCCCGGGCGGCTGGTTCCTTGACCGCGTGGGTTCACGTCTGACTTATTTTATCGCTATTTTTGGCTGGTCCGTGGCGACCTTGTTCCAGGGCTTCGCGACCGGACTAATGTCGCTGATCGGTCTGCGTGCCATCACCGGGATATTTGAAGCACCCGCGTTCCCGACCAATAACCGCATGGTGACCAGCTGGTTCCCGGAACACGAACGTGCCTCCGCGGTGGGCTTTTACACCTCCGGGCAGTTTGTTGGTCTGGCATTCCTGACGCCATTGTTAATCTGGATCCAGGAACTGCTGAGTTGGCACTGGGTGTTTATTGTTACCGGTGGGATCGGCATCATCTGGTCGTTTATCTGGATTAAGGTCTATCAGCCGCCGCGCCTGACCAAAAGCATCAGCAAAGCAGAGCTGGACTATATCCGCGACGGCGGCGGCCTGGTGGATGGTGATGCGCCCGTGAAAAAAGAGGCGCGACAGCCGCTGACCAAAGCCGACTGGAAGCT
Source organism: Enterobacter sp. T2 (assembly GCF_010692925.1). Classification (NCBI taxonomy): domain Bacteria; kingdom Pseudomonadati; phylum Pseudomonadota; class Gammaproteobacteria; order Enterobacterales; family Enterobacteriaceae; genus Enterobacter; species Enterobacter sp. T2. The sequence goes on from NZ_CP048736.1 coordinate 13,525, forward strand.
GGTCTTCCACCGTAAGCTGGTGGGGGTTTACCTGGGGCAATTTGCGGTGACGTCCACGCTGTGGTTCTTCCTGACGTGGTTCCCAAACTACCTGACGCAGGAGAAGGGGATCACCGCGCTGAAGGCGGGCTTTATGACCACCGTACCGTTCCTTGCCGCGTTCTTCGGTGTCCTGCTCTCGGGCTGGCTGGCGGATAAGCTGGTAAAAAAAGGGTTCTCATTGGGGGTAGCGCGTAAAACACCGATTATCTGCGGATTGCTGATCTCCACCTGCATCATGGGTGCCAACTATACCAACGATCCGGTGTGGATAATGACCCTGATGGCAGTGGCGTTCTTTGGTAATGGTTTCGCATCGATTACCTGGTCGCTGGTGTCGTCCCTGGCACCGATGCGGCTGATCGGTCTGACCGGCGGTGTGTTCAACTTCGTTGGCGGGCTGGGTGGAATTACCGTGCCGCTGGTCATTGGTTATCTGGCCCAGGATTACGGTTTTGGCCCGGCGCTGGTTTACATCTCCGCCGTGGCGTTGATTGGCGCGCTTTCTTACATACTGCTGGTAGGTGATGTGAAACGAGTAGGCTAATTCACACAGATGTTTTACCCTGATGCGATAACTGCGCATCAGGGTATCCTCATGAAACAAATCACCTTCGCTTCCCGCAACCACCAGCTTACTAATATCAATACCTGGACGCCGGACAGCCAGTGGCTGGTCTATGACGTGCGTCCGTCAGGGGCGTCGTTCACCGGTGAAACCATCGAACGAGTTAACGTAGGCACGGGCGAGGTCGAGGTGATTTATCGCGCTACGGACGGCGCGCACGTTGGCGTGGTGACCGTTCATCCGGCACAGGATGAATACGTCTTTATCCACGGCCCGAAACACCCGGACGCGGACTGGCGCTACGATTTTCATCATCGCCAGGGGGTGATTGCGCATCACGGTCAGGTAAGCAATCTGGATGCGATGGATATCACCGCACCCTATACTCCAGGCGCGCTGCGCGGTGGCAGCCACGTACATGTCTTCAGCCCGAACGGGCAGTTGGTCAGCTTTACCTATAACGACCATGTCATGCATATGCGCGATCCGAAGCTCGATTTACGCAACGTTGGCGTGGCGGCGCCTTTCGGCCCGGTGAATCCACAGGGGAACCATCCGCGTGAATATCCGGGAACCTTCTGGAGCGTGCTGGTCAGCCGCACGACGCCTAACCCACAACCGGGCAGCGACGAAATCAATCGCGCCTACGAAGAGGGCTGGGTGGGCAACGACAGGCTGGCGTTTATCGGCGATACCCTCTCAGCACAGGGCGAAAAAGTGCCTGAACTGTTCATTGTTAACCTGCCAGTAGATGAACAGGGCTGGAAACGTGCGGGTGATGCGCCGCTGCAGGGAACGCCAGAAATGCTGCCTGCGCCGCCAGCGGGCGTGATGCAGCGTCGGTTAACCTTCACGCACCACAACCGCTATCCGGGTCTGGTGAACGTGCCGCGCCACTGGGTGCGCAGTAACCCGCAGGCGACACAAATCGCGTTTCTGATGCGTGATGATAACGGCGTTGTGCAGCTGTGGCTGATCTCGCCTGAGGGCGGCGAGCCGCGCCAGCTCACCCACGCTGAGCGCGATATCCAGTCTGCGTTCAACTGGCACCCGTCCGGGAAGATGCTGGGATTTGTGCTCGAAAATCGGATTGCGTGCTGCGACGCACAGACCGGAGAGGTGACGTTTTTGACGTCCGAACACGGCAATCCACCTTCTGCAGATGCCGTCGTATTTTCTCCGAACGGGCGCGTTATTGCATGGATGGAAGAGACGGGCGGTTTCCGTCAGCTTTGGATAACGGAAACCGCACAGAACTAGCGCGGAGGCATCTCGGCGGGCGGAATGACGGCGTTGGTCGCCAGGTTTTCCTGCTCGCTTTTCTCTACCCGTGAACGCACGGAGTCATCCTTACGGAATACATCCCACGGCAGCAGAAGCGTATCCGCTACTGCCGTAAACGGCATATCCAGGATAACCAGGGATTTGGTGCCCCAGTTGGTATCGTCATCGGAGATCATCGCCGCGCTGGCGCGCGTCCCCGGATATGTTCCTTCTTTACCGCCGGTGTGAGACATCACGCTCGAACACCCGCAAAGTAAAACTACCCCGCTGAACGTCGTCAGCTTTATCAGAACATTTTTCATCATCACTCAGTCATCGTTAATGTTACTGCATAGACCTGCAACTCAGGGTTATAGCGAGCCTTATCCGAAATGGATAGCTCGATAATCCCGCACTGTGGCAGTCATCGCAATTTAACCCTTTGTGCTGTTGTCCCAGAGTCTATGCGACAACCAGCAAAGTGCAAAAAAATCTCACATAAATAGTCTTGAAAAGCCCGGTTCCAGACCCATTTTAAGAATGTGACCCGATAACGAACGCGCCTGATGGGCGTTCGGGGGCACAAAGGCCTGTCCATGGTGGAAGGCTATAATTTCTCGCTGATTTCAGGAGTTTTATTTATGCGTAACTTCGATCTTTCTCCGCTATACCGTTCTGCAATTGGTTTTGACCGCCTGTTTAACCATTTAGAAAATAACCAAAGCCAGAGCAATGGCTACCCTCCATACAATGTCGAGCTGGTTGACGAAAACCACTACCGCATCGCGATTGCCGTTGCCGGTTTTGCAGAAAACGAACTGGAGATCACCGCGCAGGACAACCTGCTGGTGGTGAAAGGTTCCCATACGGCCGAGCAGAAAGAACGTACCTACCTCTACCAGGGCATCGCCGAGCGTAACTTTGAACGCAAGTTCCAGTTAGCCGAGAACATTCACGTCAAGGGCGCGAACCTGGTTAACGGCCTGCTGTTTATCGAACTGGAACGCGTGATTCCGGAAGAGAAAAAACCGCGCCGTATCGAAATTAACTAATCACGGGGGTCGCAAGCGCGGCCCACACAGACTTGCTTGCCGTAACGGGAGCATATGCGAATCCATCAGGATTTGCAGGAACAACTGCGCACAAAATTAAACTGTGCCGAACTCGCTTCTTAGAAGGAGATTTAGTATGCGTAACTATGATTTATCCCCTCTGCTGCGTCAGTGGATTGGTTTTGACAAACTGGCTAACGCCCTGCAAAGCACGACTGAGCACCAGACGTTTCCGCCGTATAACATTGAAAAAAGTGACGATAACCACTATCGCATCACCCTTGCGCTGGCCGGTTTCCGCCAGGAGGATCTGGACATCCAGCTTGAAGGTACCCGTCTGACCGTGAAAGGGACGCCGGAAAAACAGGAGACCGAGACTCAATGGCTGCATCAGGGGCTGGTTAATCAGCCGTTTAGCCTGAGCTTTACCCTGGCAGACCATATGGACGTGTCCGGTGCGACCTTTACCAACGGGCTACTGCATATCGATCTGACCCGTAACGTGCCGGAAGCCATCGCGCCGCAGCGTATCGCCATTAGCGAGCGGCCGGCGTTGAACAGTTAACAAGCCCGCCGAACCTGTAGGTCGGGTAAGGCGTAGCCGCCACCCGACACCGCTCACAGACCGCATAAGGCCCTGCCCCGGCAGGGCTTTTTTGTGCGCCATCGCCCATACAACGCCCCACGGCTCTGAGAGAATCCCTGATATAACTAAGGTTATGGGCAGGGAGTGGATCATGAGTGATATCGCGTTAACCGTTAGCGTGTTGGCCCTGGTCGCTGTTGTGGGACTATGGATAGGCAATATCAAAATCCGCGGCGTCGGGTTTGGCATTGGTGGCGTGCTGTTTGGCGGCATTTTTGTCGGGCATTTTGCCGATCGGCTCGGGCTGGCTCTGAGCGCTGAAATGCTCCACTTTGTTCAGGAGTTCGGCCTGATCCTGTTCGTTTATACCATCGGGATTCAGGTAGGCCCTGGCTTTTTTGCCTCCCTGCGTGTCTCCGGACTACGGCTCAATCTTTTTGCGTTCGGCATTGTGGTCATGGGCGGGCTGGTCACCGCGATTCTGCACAAAATCTTTGATATTCCCCTTCCTGTGGTTCTGGGCATTTTCTCCGGCGCGGTCACCAACACCCCGGCGCTCGGTGCGGGCCAGCAAATCCTGCGCGATCTGGGGATTCAACCCGGCATTGTCGACCAGATGGGGATGAGCTACGCCATGGCCTATCCGTTTGGCATCTGTGGCATTCTGCTCTCCATGTGGCTGGTACGCGTACTGTTTCGCGTTAACGTCGAATCAGAGGCCAAAGATCACGAAACCACGCTGACCAACGGCCATATGCCCATCAAAACCATCAACATTCGCGTCGATAATCCCAACCTGAATAATATGGCGATTCAGGACGTGCCGATCCTGAACAGCGCCAACATCATCTGCTCCCGCCTTAAGCGTGACGATATGCTGATGGTGCCCGCGCCCGGCACCGTTATTCAGCAAGGCGATCTGCTACATCTGGTCGGCCAGCCCGGGGATTTAAACAATGCGCGACTGGTCATTGGTCAGGAAGTGGACACCTCGCTCTCCACGCGCGGCACCGATATGCGGGTGGAACGCGTTGTGGTGACCAATGAGCATGTTCTCGGCAAAAAAATACGCGATCTGCAGGTAAAAGAACGCTATGACGTGGTTATCTCCCGTCTGAATCGCGCGGGTGTTGAACTGGTCGCCAGCCCGGAAGCCAGCCTGCAGTTCGGGGATATCCTCAACCTGGTTGGTCGCCCGTCGTCAATTGACGCGGTGGCGGATATGGTGGGTAACGCCCAGCAAAAACTGCAGCAGGTACAGATGCTGCCGGTGTTTATCGGCATCGGTCTGGGCGTGCTGCTGGGCTCCATTCCACTGTACGTGCCGGGCTTCCCGGTGGCGCTTAAGCTGGGCCTGGCAGGCGGGCCGCTGATTATGGCGCTGATCTTCGGGCGCATCGGCTGTATTGGTAAGCTCTACTGGTTTATGCCGCCGAGTGCCAACCTGGCGCTGCGCGAGCTGGGCATCGTGCTGTTTCTGGCAGTGGTCGGGCTGAAATCCGGCGGGGATTTTGTCGATACCCTGATCAAGGGCGAAGGGATGAGCTGGGTCGGTTACGGCATATTTATCACGGCAATCCCGCTGCTGACGGTAGGCATTCTGGCGCGGATGTTCGCCAAAATGAACTACCTGACGCTGTGCGGCATGCTGGCGGGCTCCATGACCGATCCCCCTGCGCTCGCGTTTGCCAATAACCTGCATGCCACCAGTGGGGCAGCGGCACTCTCCTATGCCACCGTCTACCCGCTGGTAATGTTCCTGCGCATCATCACGCCGCAGCTACTGGCGGTGCTGTTCTGGGGGATGGGCTAGAAGGTCTTCCGGGTGGATGCGCCGCAGATGGTAGTCCACCTGGTAATCACTGGTATTACGGAACATCACGGAATAATTGAGGAACTCGCCGCTGTCGCTGTAGGAAAGTGACGTGATTCGCAGCAGCGGCGTCTGTTCCGGCAGGTTCAGGTAACCGGCCAGCTGTTTATCTGCCAGCACCGGCGTCAGGCTCTCATAGTTGCCGCTGATGGTGATCCCGCACTCTTTCTCGATGTAATCAAACTTTGACCCTTCCAGATGCGCCAGCGAGAGGTTGCGAAACAGCTTCACCGGCATAAAGCTGTCCTCCAGCATCAGCGGCTTCCCGTCCACGTAGCGTACCCGCCGGGAAAAGTAGATCCGCTCATCGACCTGAATCCGCAGCTGGCTGGCGATGGCGGGTGGCGCAGGCATCACTTCAAACTGCAACACTTTACTCTGCACCTCTTTTCCCTGCTGACGCAGCACCTCCACCAGCCCGGTCAGATTCGTGGTTTCGTGGTGAACGTCCTTGCGCGAGACAAACGTGCCGCTGCCGTGCCGTCGCTCAACCAGCCCCCAGCTCACCAGCAGATCCAGCGCCTTGCGGATGGTCATGCGCGCCACGCCGAACTCCTGCGCCAGCGCTTTCTCACCCGGTAGCGGGCTGCCGATGTTGTAGTCCGACGAGTTCAGCCGCAGCCGCAATCTGTCGGCAATAGATTTGTAGATCACCAGTAGACCTCTCTGCCCGCATTATGGCGTCGGTTACGTCTTCACATGTCCATATTTACAACGAAAAGTAGACCTCACTGGTCAAAATAAAACCATGAATGCGATCACGAATCGCAACGGCACGCCATGTTCGCGTATCAGTAAGTTCTTATGCTCACCTCAGGCCAGCAAAAAACCATAACGGCCTCTACCCCCTACAGGTTGTTACGTGAGGATTTAAAAATGCTCAGTCAAATACAACGTTTTGGCGGTGCCATGTTTACCCCGGTATTGCTGTTTCCGTTTGCCGGGATCGTGGTGGGAATCGCCATTATGCTTCGCAACCCGCTGTTTGTCGGCGAAGCCTTAACGGCCCCTGATAATCTTTTCGCGCAGATCGTTCACATTATTGAAGAGGGCGGCTGGGCGGTATTTCGCAATATGCCGCTGATTTTCGCCGTCGGTTTACCGATTGGCCTGGCAAAGCAAGCGCAGGGCCGCGCCTGTCTGGCGGTGCTGATTAGCTTCCTGACCTGGAACTACTTCATCAACGCGATGGGGATGACCTGGGGTCACTTCTTCGGCGTCGATTTCTCCGCCGAACCCACGGCGGGAAGCGGGCTGGCGATGATTGCCGGGATCAAAACGCTCGATACCAGCATCATCGGTGCCATTGTGATTTCTGGCATCGTGACCGCTATCCACAACCGCTATTTCGACAAGCCGCTGCCGGTTTTCCTGGGGATTTTCCAGGGCAGTTCGTTTGTCGTTATCCTCGCGTTTTTCGTCATGATCCCCTGCGCCTGGCTGACATTGCTGGGCTGGCCGAAAGTGCAGATGGGCATTGAGTCCCTACAGGCGTTCCTGCGCTCAGCCGGTGCGCTGGGCGTGTGGGTGTACACCTTCCTGGAACGCATTCTGATCCCAACCGGATTGCACCACTTCGTCTATGGCCCGTTCATCTTCGGCCCGGCGGCGGTGGAAGGCGGTATTCAGGTCTACTGGGCGCAGCATCTGCAGGAATTCAGCCAGAGTACCCTGCCGCTGAAAACCCTCTTCCCCGAAGGCGGGTTCGCGCTCCACGGCAATTCAAAAGTGTTTGGCTCGGTCGGGATTGCGCTGGCGATCTGGTACACCGCCTCAGCGGAAAACCGCGTCAAGGTGGCGGGGCTGCTGGTCCCGGCCACGCTCACTGCCGTGCTGGTGGGCATTACTGAACCGCTCGAATTTACCTTCCTGTTTATCTCGCCGCTGCTGTTTGCCGTTCACGCCGTGCTGGCGGCCACCATGGCAACGGTGATGTACACCTTTGGGGTGGTCGGCAACATGGGCGGCGGCCTGCTGGACCAGTTCCTGCCGCAAAACTGGATCCCGATGTTCCATAACCACGCCTCAACGGTCTTCACGCAAATCGGCATCGGCGTCTGCTTTACCGGCCTCTACTTCGTGGTTTTCAAAACGCTGATTGTGCGTCTGAACCTCAAAACGCCGGGCCGGGAAGAGAGCGAAATCAAACTGTACAGCAAGGCCGACTATAAGGCGGCACGCGGGCAAACCACTGCCCCGGCGGCGGCCAGCCAGCAGGTCGGACAGGCCGCCGGATTCCTGCAGGCGCTCGGCGGTGCGGCCAATATCGAAAGCATCAACAACTGTGCCACCCGCTTGCGTATCGCGCTGGTGGATATGGCCAAAACCCAAAGCGACGACGTCTTCAAAGCCCTGGGCGCACACGGTGTGGTGCGACGCGGCAACGGCATTCAGGTGATTGTCGGTCTGCACGTTCCTCAGGTGCGTGACCAGCTGGAATCGCTGATGAAAACCCCTTTAACGAATGAACAAACCACCCTGACAGAGGCTATATCATGAAAAAATTCTCAGTTGTCATTGCAGGCGGCGGCAGCACCTTTACGCCTGGTATCGTCCTGATGCTGTTAGCCAACCGTGACCGTTTCCCGCTGCGCGCCCTGAAGTTTTATGATAACGACGGCGCACGTCAGGAGACCATCGCCGAAGCGTGCAAAATCATCCTTAGAGAGCAGGCGCCGGAGATTGAGTTTAGCTACACCACCGATCCTAAAGCGGCGTTTACCGATGTGGATTTCGTGATGGCGCATATCCGCGTCGGCAAATACCCGATGCGTGAAAAAGATGAGAAAATCCCGCTGCGCCACGGCGTGCTGGGCCAGGAAACCTGCGGGCCAGGTGGGATTTCCTACGGCATGCGCTCGATCGGCGGCGTGCTGGAGCTGGTAGATTACATGGAGCAGTACTCCCCGAATGCGTGGATGCTGAACTACTCCAACCCGGCGGCGATTGTCGCGGAAGCCACGCGCCGCCTGCGTCCGAATGCCAAAATCCTCAACATCTGCGATATGCCGATTGGCATCGAAGGACGCATGGCGCAGATCGTTGGCCTGAAAGACCGCAAAGAGATGCGCGTGCGCTACTACGGTCTGAACCACTTCGGCTGGTGGACCTCGATAGAAGATCTCAACGGTAACGATTTAATGCCGAAACTGCGCGAATACGTGGCGAAATACGGCTATGTTCCGCCTTCTGAAGATGTGCATACCGAAGCAAGCTGGAACGATACCTTTGCCAAAGCAAAAGATGTGCAGGCGCTGGATCCGGACACCATGCCGAACACCTATCTGAAATACTATCTGTTCCCGGACTACGTTGTTGCGCACTCTAACCCGGAACGGACCCGCGCCAATGAAGTCATGGACCACCGCGAGAAACATGTGTTCAGCTCCTGTCGGGCGATCATCGAAGCGGGTAATTCCGCCGCCGGGGAGCTGGAAATCGACGAACATGCGTCGTACATCGTCGATCTGGCGACCGCGATTGCCTTTAACACCCAGGAACGCATGTTGCTGATTGTGCCAAACAACGGTGCTATTCATAACTTTGATGCCGATGCGATGGTGGAAATTCCGTGTCTGGTGGGCCATAACGGACCGGAGCCGCTCACGGTTGGCGATATTCCACACTTCCAGAAAGGGTTGATGAGCCAGCAGGTGGCGGTGGAAAAACTGGTGGTGGATGCCTGGGAGCAGCGTTCGTATCAGAAACTCTGGCAGGCGATTACCCTGTCGAAAACCGTGCCGAGCGCGTCAGTCGCGAAAGCGATTCTGGATGACCTGATCGAAGCCAACAAAGAGTACTGGCCGGAACTGCACTAACCTTCCTGACCGGCATCCCCCGATGCCGGTCTCCTTGTCCTGGTCGATTTACGCTATGCTGAAGCCTGCCCGTAGCTCGACAAGGAACCTCCATGAAAATTTCCCGCCTCGGTGAAGCGCCGGATTATCGCTTCTCTCTGGCTAATGAACGCACGTTCTTAGCGTGGATCCGCACGGCGCTGGGCTTTCTGGCTGCAGGTGTCGGCCTCGATCAGCTCGCACCTGATTTCGCCACGCCGCTGATCCGCGAAGTACTGGCGCTGCTTCTGTGCCTGTTCGCAGGCGTGCTGGCGATTTACGGCTATCTGCGCTGGTTGCGCAATGAGAAGGCGATGCGTCTGAAGCAGGATTTACCCTATACGCGCGGGCTACTCATCATCAGCGCGATCCTGCTGACGGTGGCAGGCGTGGTGATGGTGCTGGTGTTCTATGGCGGATAGCCGCAAAGCGCGACGCGAAGCGGACCCTGGCCTGCAGCCGGAGCGGACGTCGCTCGCATGGCTGCGCACGTTGCTGGGGTATGGCGCGCTGATTGCTCTGGCGATCAAGCACAACTGGCACCGGACCGGGGTGCCATTCTGGATCTCGATTGTTGTGCTGGCGCTGGTAGCCTTCATTTTGTGGCGCTATACCCGCAGCCGTAACCTGATGGACGTGGCGCAGGATGATTTTGTGCAGCCGAAAGCGGTGCGGGATAAGTTCCTGATCGCGCTCGCTGTGCTGTCTCTGTCTTTACTCTTTGCCGTTACTCATATTCAGCAAATGGTGAGCTTATAAGCCCGGTGGCGGCTCCGCCTTACCGGGCCTACGATTAACGGCTTTTTGCTAAATACTTCGCCATCTCGTCTTCCGGCACCATGCCGCCCCCGGTTGCCCATACCAGGTGGGTGACGTTGGCATCTGAATGCACACGCAGCGGCCCGGCCATGCCCGCCAGCGCGGACGGTTCCAGACGAATGTCTTCCTCCTGCGCCAGCCAGCCGAGCATGTCATACATGCTTTGATCGGAAAGCGTGTAGAACCCGTCCAGCAGGCGCTCCATCGCGCGGCCCACGAAGCCGGACGCGCGCCCGACCGCCAGGCCGTCTGCCGCCGTCACGTTGTCGATACCCAAGTCCTGCACCGCAATCTCGTCGTGCAGGCCGGTGTAAACGCCGAGCAGCATGCACGGCGAGTGCGTGGGTTCCGCAAAGAAGCAGTGGACGTTATCACCGAAGGCCAGCTTCAGGCCAAACGCCACGCCGCCAGGGCCGCCACCGACACCGCAGGGCAGGTAGACGTACAGGGGATGCGCCGCATCCACCACGCGGCCCTGTTCGGCAAACTGTGCCTTCAGCCGCTCGCCTGCCACCGCATAGCCCAGGAACAAGGTGCGGGAGTTTTCATCATCAATGAAGAAGCAGTTCGGATCGCTTTCTGCCGCTTTGCGCCCCTGTTCCACCGCCACGCCGTAATCCTGCTCATACTCCACGACGATGACGCCGTGGCTGCGGAGCTTGGCTTTCTTCCACTCGCGGGCATCGGCGGACATGTGCACCGTCACCTTAAAGCCGATGCGTGCGCTCATAATGCCGATGGACATCCCCAGGTTGCCGGTTGAGCCCACCGCAATGCTGTACTGGCTGAAGAAGTCCTTAAAGCGCGGCTCCAGCAGGACGCTGTAGTCGTCTTCGATGCTCAGCAAGCCGGCGTCCAGCGCCAGTTTCTCCGCGTGGGTCAACACCTCGTAGATGCCGCCGCGTGCTTTAATCGAGCCGGAAATCGGCAGATGACTGTCTTTTTTCAGCAGCAGGGTGCCGGGAATGGTCTTGTCATATTCTTTCCCCAGTCGCGCCTGCATGGCCGGGATGGCGACCAGTTCGGATTCAATAATCCCCTTCGTGACGGCCGTTTCCGGAAAGGCTTTCGCCAGATACGGCGCGAAGCGGTTAAGGCGCGCGTGCGCGTCGTCCACGTCGGCTTTGGACAGCCCGACGTAAGGCAATCCTTCCGCCAGCGTGGTGGTACGTGGGTTAAGCCAGGTGGTTTCTTTCAGGGCAATCAGATCCTCAACCAGAGGAAACTGTGCGGTTAAAGTAGTGATAGTTGCGTTTTCCATAGTACGTCTCTTCGCGCTCAGATAATGAAAGAAAGCAGGAATGTGCCGCCAAGTGCAAGCACCGAGGCGATAAACGTCGCCGTCGTATAGTATTTGAAGGTCTCATTCAGGGTTGCGCCGCAGTATTGCTTCACCAGCCAGAAGAGAGAATCGGTGACGATCGTGCAGCCAATGGCGCCGGAACCGATAGCAATGGTGATGATCTCCGGACTCACGTTCGGATAGAGCGGCAGCATCGGCGCGACTATCGCCGTGGCGCCCATCATCGCGACCGTGGCGGAGCCTACGGCGGCATGCAGCACCAGCGCCACCAGCCAGGCGAGAAGGATAGGATGCATGTGCAGATTCGAGAGAATATGCGCCAGTGAGTCCGCCAGTCCGCTGGTTTTGAGGATGGCGTTGAACGCGCCGCCCGCGCCGATAATCAGCAAAATATTGGCGATAGAGCCAAAACCGTGCTCGGTGTGCGTCAGCATCGCCCCCATGCTCATATGCTGGCGGATCCCCAGCAGGTAGTAGGCGACAAACACGGCGATAAACATCGCGGTGATCGGGTTGCCGATAAATTCGAGGAGCGTATACAGCGAACCTTCTTTTGCCATATTCAGCTCGGCAATGGTCTTCACCAGCATGAGGCCAATTGGCAGCAGAACCGTAAACAGCGTGGCGCCCAGCGACGGGAGGGTGTGTTCTTCCCGCACCTTGAGGTCTGAAAATTCTGCCGGAACCGGTTTAAACGGCAGACGATTGCCGAGCAGTTTCAGGAACAGCGGGCCACCGACCAGAGACGCCACCAGTCCTACCATCAAACCATAAACAATCACCGTTCCGACGTCCGCGCCTAACTTATTGGTCACAAACAGCGCGGCTGGATGCGGAGGCACCACGCAGTGGACCGCCATCAGCGCGGTACAGAGCGGAATGGCCAGCTTGAGCAGCGACGTGTTGGTCTTTTTGGCGATGGAAAACGCCAGCGGGATCAGCAGTACCACGCCCACTTCCACGAACAACGTAATGCCGCAGATCAGGCCCACCAGCACCATAATCACGTCTGCTGACAGCCAGCGGCAGCGCTGCAGCGTGATCCCGATGCGCTCTGCCGCGCCGGAGACTTCCATCATTTTGCCGAGAATGGTGCCCAGACCAATCACCGCCGCCAGGAAGCCCAGCGTACCGCCAATCCCGCTCTCAATGGCGTTCACCATATCCAGTGGGCTCATTCCCATCATCGCACCGACGAAAAAGCTCGCCAGCAGCAGCGCGAGGAACGGGTGAAACTTCAGCTTAACGATGGTTAAAACAATTAACACAATGCTGACCAGCAGCGTTGCCACAACCCAGACCTGAGATCCCATATCTCACCTCACCCTTATGTCATCTGTGGGTATTGGACGAAAAAACGGCGGGGGCTGACAAACGATATAAATTGGCATTCAGGTGAGCCAGATTGGATCAACTGAGTGACTACGCTCTAAAAAACGCACTTAACTTGCATTAGGTTCACATAAATTCACCCTTAAACGGTATGCTGAGCGCAGAAACCCCGCGTGAGAATTGTGATGACCGATGCGAATGAAGCCAGAAACCGGCTGTTAAACGGCTGGCAGCTGTCGAAAATGTACACCTTTGAAGTGGCCGCCCGGCATGAGTCCTTCGCGCTGGCCGCGGAGGAGCTCTCGCTCAGCCCCAGCGCGGTGAGCCATCGCATCAATCTGCTGGAAGAGGAGCTGGGTATTCAGCTGTTCGTGCGCTCGCACCGTAAGGTTGAGCTGACGCAGGAGGGGAAGCGCGTTTACTGGACCCTTAAATCCTCCCTCGATACCCTGAATCAGGAGATCCTGGACATCAAAAACCAGGCGCTCTCCGGTACGCTAACGGTGTACTCCCGGCCATCGATTGCGCAGTGCTGGCTGGTTCCCATGCTGGGAGATTTTACCCGCCGCTATCCGTCGATTTCACTCACCGTCCTGACCGGAAATGATTACGTCAATATGCAGCGAACGGGCATCGATCTGGCGCTCTATTTCGACGATACGCCGGCAAACCACCTTTCCCATCACTTCCTGATGGATGAGGAGATTTTGCCCGTTTGTTCGCCCGCGTACGCCCGCGAACATCAACTGGTTAAAAACCCCCATAACCTCAGCCACTGTACGTTGCTGCATGACCGTCAGGCCTGGAGCAATGATTCCGGTACGGATGAATGGCAAAGCTGGGCGCAGCATTTTGCGATAAATATGCCGCCATCGTCGGGGATTGGTTTTGATCGTTCTGATTTAGCGATTATTGCGGCCATCAATGATGTGGGGGTGGCGATGGGCAGAAAGAGGCTGGTGCAGAAACGGCTCGAGAAGGGAGAGTTGATTGCACCGTTTGGTGAAAAGACCCTCAAATGCCATCAGCATTACTATATCTCAACGCTTCCGGGCCGCCAGTGGCCGAAAATTGACGCCTTTATTAGCTGGCTGAGAGAACGGGCAAGGTGAAGAATTATTACGCTTTGACGCTACACCAAATGTGAAAAAGCGTGCTAAATACAGGTAATGCTTTCGATTTATCCAGGGTAAACCGTGTTAAAGCCTTTTATTGCCTCTGCGTTACTGATCTCTTCCGGCTGGGCGATTGCCGCTGAGCCGGCGATGACGGCTGCCCGCTATGCTCAGCAGCTGGGTGTGGGGATGGATGTAGACTGGGCGCGTACCGAGCGCGGTATACGTGAATTTGACCCGCTGGTGGTACGCGATTTTCGTGCAAAAGGCATTAGCCATGTGCGCATCCGCGTCGCCGATGAGCCGACGGAAGCGCGGCTCATCCATCTGCGCAAGCTGGTGGAAGCCTGCGAGCAGTATGGTGTCATCCCGATTATTGCTTATCAGGCAGATGAATATAAAAACGACCCGAAAGCCGATAATGAGAAAGAGACAATCAACTGGTGGATTGCCGTCGCCCACTATTTCGGCCAGAGCTACCCGCAGTTGGGTTTTGACCTGATTTACGAGCCCGCCGACAAGCTCAACCACAACCTCGCGTCGTTAAATCGCGTGTATGAAAAAACCATAAAAGCGATCCATGACATTGACCCGCAGCGCATGATTTTCATCGCACCGCGCCTGCGCGCCGCGCCGGAGGATTTAACCAGCCTGAAGCTGCCTGCGCACAGCCAGAACTTCCTGCTGGCGGAGTGGCATATTTTCCCGTGGGGGCCGCTGAAAAATAACGGTAAATACCCGTGGACGTCCGGCACGGCGGCAGAGAAAGCGGCTATCCATAATCGCATCAATACCGCGCTGCGCTGGCAGCAAAAAACCGGGCACGTCAGCTGGGTTGGAGGCTGGGGCGTGGGGGAGTCAAACCACCTCACGCCAACCGCTTCGCAAATGGCCTTCGCCACCTTTATGGCCTGCGAGCTGCAAAAGGCGAAAATTCCGTATGCGCTTAACGCGGATTTCCAGTTTTACGACGGGGAAGAGGGCGCCTGGCGACCTGCGCCAGAGCCGTTATTACAGGCGATGATTGCTCCCGTCTGTGAAAAGCCCGGCGACAAGCCGGGCCATCATGCGGTTAAACCGGCTGCTCGTGATGCGGGACACGCGACGCCAGCGGCAGCCAGCACAGTAAAATCAGCAGCCCCATCAGCGTCATCAGCAAACCCAAACTAGCCTGCCCGGTCTGCGGCATCATGGCTGAGAGCCAGGCGAGCGCGCCGGAGCCGATGTTTTGCAAACCGCCCACCAGCGCGCCCGCCGTGCCCGCGAGGAACGGGAACGGCTCCATCGCGCCGCTGGTGGCGAGCGGGAACAGCATCCCCGCGCCGAAGAAGAACAGCGCCGCCGGGATCAGCAGCGTCCAGACGGTCATCACGCCAAACAGTCCCGGGATCCACATCATCAGTCCCGCCAGCAGACAGCTAATCACTGCCTGCCACATCAGGGTGGAGAAACGCTTGTTCTGACGTCCGGCAAACCAGGCGCCGAAGAACGCCGCCGGGATAGGCAGAATAAACAGAATACTCACCACCATGCTGCTCAGGCCAAGCCCAGCGCCCAGCAGCACGCCGGAGCAGGCTTCGAACACCGCTATGCCTGCCAGGCCGCCGATCAGCATCAGCAGGCAACAGGTAAACGCACCGTTGCCGAACAGCGTTTTGTAGCTGGCGATAAGCTTCGTGCGCGGCGCGTCCTGCGGGCGCGTTTCCGGCATCCACCGTGCCATGCTGAAGGTCACTATCACGCAGAGCACCAGCAGGAAGGCGTAACATGCGCGCCAGGACCACATTGTGTCCAGCAGGCCGCCAATCAGCGGTGCCAGTAGCGGGCTGACCAGAATCCCCATATTCAACAGGCTGTTGGCATGGCGGAGCTGGGTGCCCTGGTACATATCGCGCGGTAAGGTTCGCGCCATCACCCCGCCAACGCCGGTTCCGACGCCTTGCAGAGCGCTGGCGGCAATCAATACGGTCAGGCTATGGGTGGTGATGGCAATCACCGTCGCCACCAGGAATATGCTCATGCCGACCAGGATCACCGGGCGACGCCCGACGCGGTCGGACAGCGGGCCATAGACGAGTTGTGAAACGCCGTAGGTTAGCAGGTAGGCGGCCATTACGCTTTGTACCGCGCCCTCGCGGACGTTTAATTCCTTTGCCATGTCGGCGATCGCCGGAATGTAGATGGTTTGCGCCATCTGACCGACGGCCACCAGTAACACCAGCATCAACAATAAGTTAACGTTCCTTTGTTTTTTCATGTCGCTGAATACTTTTGCCAAAAGAGAAAAATTAAGAATAAGTGACTGCGCATTCCCACAAATGCGCGAGGAATCTACCACAGTGAGATGACAATTTAATCATTGTGATGGTGAATGGAAGAACGTAAAAAGGCAGGATTTGTAAACAAAAACGGCAACTAATGTTGCCAGTGATTTATGCGAGGCGCAGGAGAATAGCGCCGCCAGCAATACCCAGCGCCGCAGCGATGCGCAGGCCCGCAACCTTCTCTTTTAAAAGCACAAAGGCAATCAGCGCCCCGAAAAGAATCGAGGTTTCACGCAGCGCCGCGACTACGGCCAGCGGTGCCTGCGTCATCGCCCACAGTGCCAGGCCATACGAGCCCATGGTACCGACGCCGCCGAGCAGCCCCTTTTTCCAGTGCAGACGCAGGTAGCCAAAGGCTTCACGCCGACGCGCCACCATCGCCCAGCTCAGCAGGCAAAAACCGTTCATAAAGAAGGTCCACAGCGTGTAGCCCAGCGCAGTGTCCGAGAGCCGCACCCCGGTGCCGTCCACCAGCGTATATCCGGCGATAAAACAGGCGTTCAGTAGCGCCAGCCAGATCCCTTTTCGGGACTGCATGCGCCCGTTCATCGCCATCGCCAGAATCGACAGGCAGATCACTCCGATGCCGGACCAGGCCAGCCAGGAGAGACGATCGCCGAGCGCCAGGACGCTGATCAGCGCCACCAGCAGTGGGGCGGTGCCGCGCATCAGCGGGTAGGTTTGACTCATATCGGAGACCTGATAGGTCTTCGCCACCAGCACGGTGTACACCACCTGTAAGGCGCAGGAGACGATTAAAAACGGCCAGCTTGCAGCAGAAGGCTGTGGAGAGAAGGGGAGCAACACCAGCGCAATCAGCGTAGCGGAGCCGCTGACGCTTATCGCAGAATAGAGCTTGTCCGTTCCGGCCTTAACGATAGCGTTCCAGCTGGCATGCAGCAGCGCGGCAAACAGCAAAATGCAGAATACGGTGATGGTCATGGCGTATCGGGTGGTGAATTGTCACTCAACTGTAACATTCACGTCCTGATGCTGCCAGTCGGTTACACCGCACAAAACAGGCGGTGCGTCACCCGCGGCTCATCCGAGACCAGCGTGAAACCCGCCCGGCGGTAGAACCCATACGCGGTATCCGGCGCGTGGGTGTTCAGGAAATCAAACCAGATGCTGGCATCGGCCATCACCACGGTTAAAAGCTGTTTGCCGATGCCCAACCCGCGACACTTCTCGCTAACATAGAGATGGCGAATGCGCCCGGCGCGCGGTTGCTGGCTGAAGGGATCGCGGTTGAGACCGCATACGCCTACCAGCTTGCCGTTAAGAAACGCCCCCAGCAGCTTTTCGCCCGGCGCGTTAAAGCGGTTTTCACCCCGCTGCCAGTTCTCTTCCAGCCTGCGCAGCATGTTGAAATTCAATGCGATACTTTCCGCCTTCAGGGCGATATAGCCCGGTTCATCAGGCGTAACAGGCTCAATTAACAGACGCGACATAGCATTCCCTCGTTATTAAAGAGGGGCGGTTGCCCGCCCCTCTCAGGTGCGACTTGAACCTGACTTACCGAACGTATTTCAGGACAGCATCAAGCAGTTGCAATACTGCAACAATGAGTTTGAGGATAAGTATCACCATATCCACGATGCCCATACGCGTCTCCTTTTGGTAAAAAGGAGCACGATGCTGGCGTACCTTTCCGCCGCCTGTTGCCAGCACCTGGATTGACGTAACACAGTGTGCTCACTTCAGGGGTTAAGGCACTGACGGCACCACCCGTTTCAGCCAGGACTTCATTGCGCCGGTAGAACTGCGGCCCCCTCGCTCACTGCGAACACCCTCAGTATAGATAAATACTGTATGTATGAACAGTATTTTTTGGACAAAAATCGAAAGGCGACCCATACTCAAAAACGTCAAAATCCGTGCCGGAATTGCGCGTTCGTCCTCGATCGCGTATACTTTTTGCGTTGACGTAACACAGTGTGTTCTGCGGCGACCAACCGCAAAACCCTGATAAAAACCTCGCTCCGGCGGGGTTTTTTGTTTTCTGGGTCCGTCCTAAGCTGGCCTTCCGTTGACTAATTGGCAATCCGTGATATTGTTGCCATAATGGCAACTGACGCGGCAGGTATGCAGTATGCATTTAATCTCAATGAAGGCAATTTTGGATGCGGCGGTCCAATTTCCGCAACACTGAGAGGAGCTTTTCTTTCTGGGGCGAACCATAGAAAAGAGCCATTGCCCGACGCCTGTTGCGCTAAGAAAAATCTTTCCAACGCTAGATAATTTGAAGTATCTCGATAAGCATTATGTTATTGATATTGCTAACAACAACCTCAGAATAGTGGCTCTCATATTCTTTGAAAGCCAAAAGTTTTATGTGCGCCATGTTTTTACTAATAAGGAATATGACCGTTTTACGGAGAAACATCGCACTAAGGGGAAGAAATGATGATCGTAGCTGATGCAATGAAAGCAACGCATGCCCTTGTCGCGGCGGTTCCTTTATTGGGTGAACATCCAAACGAGAAAGATTACCAGGACGCACTTGAGCTGGTTGAGTATTTACTGATGAACGAACCTGGCAGCCCTTTGCTGGATATCGTATGTGCAAGAATTCGTCGTTACGAAGCCAATCGGCCCGAAATTGTCGCCTTACGCCAGGAGATGGAATCTGTCCCAGTGGGCATTGCCGTTTTAAGAACCCTTATGGATCAATACAAACTGACTATTTCGGATTTTCAGGATGAAATTGGCAGTAAATCAATGGTTTCAAGGGTGTTGAACGGTCAACGTCAGCTGACGTTGAACCATATAAAAAAACTGGCTGCTCGCTTTGGGGTATCGCCTGCGCTGTTCATTGAATGAAATACTCACGTCCGACTACTGTTTTCATCACCCAACAAACGAAACGTGATCCCTGACGCATTTTTGCGCAGATGAAAATATTTCCATTGTCACGCCAGAAAACCTGTGTTTGTATAAATTCAATTAATGATTCCAAACACAGGTTCCTAATGACTCCATCTCTGTTCACCTCGACCCTACTAAAAACTGCGCAACCAGCCGCAGTGGTCGTCGTGCGTGTGGTGGTCGTCGTCGGCAATGCGCCGTAGGGACTGGATCAACACACGAATCCAAAACCCCGCCGGCGCAAACCGGGCGGGGTTTTTCGTTTAGGACCCTCCCCGGAAGGCTGGCTCAGAAGAAAAGGACTGGAGCATGGCAAGTTCGGGCACAACATCTACTAAGACGCGTTTTACGGGCGCGCAGCTGATCGTTCATTTGCTGGAACGACAGGGCATCACCACGGTTGCGGGCATCCCGGGCGGCACGGTGCTGCCGCTGTACGATGCGTTAAGCCAAAGCACAAAAATCCGCCACGTGCTGGCTCGCCACGAGCAGGGCGCGGGCTTTATCGCGCAGGGCATGGCGCGTACCCAGGGGAAACCGGCGGTTTGTATGGCGTGTAGCGGGCCGGGGGCAACCAACCTGGTAACGGCCATCGCCGACGCGCGCCTCGACTCCATTCCGCTGATCTGCATAACCGGCCAGGTGCCGTCTTCGATGATTGGTACCGATGCGTTCCAGGAAGTGGATACCTACGGCATCTCTATCCCCATCACCAAACATAACTATTTAGTTCGCGATATCAGCGAGCTTCCTCAGGTTATCAGCGATGCGTTTCGCATTGCGCAGTCTGGCCGCCCGGGCCCGGTGTGGATAGACATTCCTAAGGATGTCCAGACCGCAGAGATCGAGATTGACGTGCTGCCAGAGCCGGGCGACCGTGCCCCCGCGCCGGAATTCAGTGCTGAGAGCGTGCGTGACGCCGCGGCGATGATTAATGCCGCCAAACGCCCGGTGCTCTATCTGGGCGGTGGGGCGATTAACGCCGCGAATGAAATCCGCCAGTTCGCTGAAAAAGCCAGCCTGCCCACCACCATGACCCTGATGGCGCTCGGCATGCTGCCTAAAGCGCACCCGCTCTCTCTTGGCATGCTGGGCATGCACGGCGCGCGCAGCACCAACTACATCCTGCAAGAAGCGGATTTGCTGATTGTAATGGGAGCGCGTTTTGATGACCGGGCGATTGGCAAAACCGAGCAGTTCTGCCCGAACGCCAAAATCATTCATGTGGACATCGACCGCGCCGAGCTGGGTAAAATTAAGCAGCCGCACGTGGCCATTCAGGGCGACGTGGCTGAAGTGCTGGCGCAGCTGATCCCGCAGACGGACGCAGCCGACCGTGCCGACTGGCGTCAGCTGGTCGCCGATTTGCAAAAAGAGTTCCCGGGCGCCATCCCGACCGAGGGCGATCCGCTGAGCCACTATGGTCTTATCAACGCTGTGGCCGCCTGCGTGGACGACAGCGCGATTATTACCACCGACGTGGGCCAGCATCAGATGTGGACCGCCCAGGCCTACCCGCTGAACCGTCCGCGCCAGTGGCTGACCTCCGGTGGCCTCGGCACTATGGGCTTTGGCCTGCCTGCTGCCGTGGGTGCGGCGCTGGCGAATCCGGACCGCAAAGTCATCTGCTTCTCCGGTGACGGCAGCCTGATGATGAACATTCAGGAAATGGCGACCGCGGCTGAAAACCAGTTAGACGTCAAAATCATTCTGATGAACAACGAGGCGCTGGGGCTGGTACACCAGCAGCAGAGCCTGTTCTACAAGCAGGGCGTATTTGCCGCGACCTATCCGGGAATGATTAACTTTATGCAGATTGCTGCCGGTTTTGGCCTTCACACCTGCGATCTGAACGCCGAAGAGGATGCCCACGCGGCGCTGCAGACGGCGATTTCGCGCCCCGGCCCGGCGCTGATCCACGTGCGTATCGATCCTGAACAAAAAGTGTATCCGATGGTGCCGCCGGGTGCGGCAAATACTGAGATGGTGGGAGAATAAGCCATGCAGAAACAACATGATAACGTCATTCTGGAACTCACCGTCCGCAACCATCCTGGCGTCATGACCCACGTCTGCGGGCTGTTTGCCCGCCGGGCGTTTAACGTGGAAGGCATTCTCTGTCTGCCGATTCAGGGCAGCGAGCACAGCCGCATCTGGCTACTGGTCAACGATGACCAGCGTCTGGAGCAGATGATGGCGCAGATCGACAAGCTGGAAGATGTCACCAAAGTGGCGCGCAACCAGTCCGATCCCACCATGTTTAACAAAATTGCGGTGTTTTTCGAGTAGATCGCTTAAGGTAAGCGTCTTTCGCTCTTGTAGGCCGGATAAGCGCAGCGCCATCCGGCGTTTTCAGACCGCAGGATCAAACATGACCACCATCGCGCTTATCGACGACCACCTTATCGTCCGCTCCGGCTTTGCCCAGCTTCTCAACCTCGAACCCGATTTTCAGGTCGTGGCCGAGTTTGGCTCCGGTCGTGAGGCGCTGGCGGGCCTGCCGGGGCGCGGAGTGCAGGTCTGTATCTGCGATATCTCAATGCCGGATCTCTCCGGTCTGGAGCTGTTAAGCCAGCTGCCGAAAGGGATGGCGACGATCATGCTCTCGGTCCACGACAGCCCGGCGCTGGTCGAGCAGGCGCTCAACGCGGGCGCACGCGGGTTCCTCTCAAAACGCTGTAGCCCGGACGAGCTGATCGCCGCCGTGCGTACCGTCTCCACCGGCGGCTGCTATTTAACACCAGATATCGCCATTAAGCTGGCGGCCGGACGTCAGGATCCGCTCACTAAACGCGAACGTCAGGTTGCAGAGAAACTCGCACAGGGGATGTCGGTGAAAGAGATTGCGGCCGAGCTGGACCTGTCGCCAAAAACCGTCCACGTTCACCGCGCCAATCTGATGGAAAAACTCAACGTCAGCAACGATGTCGAGCTGGCGCGCCGCATGTTTGATAGCTGGCAATGAACCCGCTGTTTTCGCGGCTGATCGCCGTCGTCGCCAGCTTTTTTATCTTTTCTGCCGCATGGTTCTGCCTGTGGAGCATCAGCCTGCATCTGGTGGAGCGACCCGAGCTGGCGGTATTGCTGTTCCCCTTCGGCCTGCGTCTGGGGTTGATGCTGCAATGTCCCCGCGGCTACTGGCCCGTTTTGCTGGGCGCAGAGTGGCTGATGCTGGTCTGGCTGGCGCAGGAAGTTGCGCTCACGCAGCTGCCATTATTGATGACCGGAAGCCTGCTCACGCTTATCCCGGTTGCGCTCATTTCCCGTTATCGTCACCAGCGCGACTGGCGCACGCTGCTGCGTCAGGGGGCGGCACTGATTGCCGCCGCGCTGCTGCAATCGCTGCCGTGGGCTGGCGACAAGGAGATGCTCAACGCCCTGCTGCTGACCCTCACCGGCGGGCTGACCCTTGCGCCGACCTGTCTGGTTTTCTGGCACTACCTCACCAGCACCGTCTGGCAGCCGCTGGGGCCTGCGCTGGTCTCCCAGCCCGTCAACTGGCGCGCCCGGCATCTCATCTGGTATCTGCTGCTGTTTGTGGTGAGCCTGTGGCTACAGCTCGGCCTGCCCGCAGAGCTTTCACGCTTCACGCCGTTTTGTCTGGCGCTGCCGATCATCGCCCTCGCCTGGCACTACGGCTGGCAGGGCGCCTTAATTGCCACGCTGATGAACGCCATCGCGCTCATTGCCAGCCAGACCTGGCACGACCATCCGGTGGACCTGCTGCTTTCTCTGCTGGCTCAAAGCCTGACCGGGCTGCTGCTGGGGGCGGGGATCCAGCGTCTGCGCGAGCTGAACCAGTCTCTGCAAACCGAGCTGGCGCGTAATCGCCGTCTGGCGGAGCGTCTGCTGGAGACGGAAGAGAGCGTGCGGCAGGAGGTCGCCCGTGAGCTGCATGATGACATCGGCCAGACCATCACCGCCATCCGCACCCAGGCGGGCATTGTCCAGCGTCTGGCGGCGGAAAATGCCGGTGTGAAGCAGGGCGGGGCGCATATCGAACAGCTTTCGCTGGGGGTTTATGACGCCGTTCGCCGCTTGCTGGGACGGCTGCGTCCGCGCCAGCTTGACGACCTGTCACTTGAGCAGGCGATACGCTCCCTGATGCGCGAGATGGAGCTGGAAAGCCGCGGCATTGTCAGCCATCTCGACTGGCGAATTAATGAATCTGCGCTGAGTGAAGGCCAGCGCGTGACGCTGTTCCGCGTCTGTCAGGAAGGGCTGAATAATATCGTCAAACACGCCAATGCCAGCGCGGTCACCATTCAGGGCGGCCAGCAGAACGATCGCCTGACGCTGGTGATTGAAGACGACGGCTGCGGCCTGCCGCCGGGCTCCGGCCAGCAGGGTTTTGGCCTGGCGGGCATGCGCGAGCGCGTGAAGGCGCTGGGTGGCACGCTGGCTATCTCCTGTACCCACGGGACGCGCGTTAGCGTCAGCCTGCCGCTAAGGAACCACCATGTTTAAAATGCCTGCCAACGCCTCACCGCTAGGCGACAAAGCGGAAATTGACGCGCGCTACCGCTACTGGCGTCGCCATATCCTGATGACCATCTGGCTTGGCTATGCGCTGTTTTACTTTACCCGCAAAAGCTTTAACGCCGCCGCGCCGGAAATCCTCGCCAGCGGCGTGATGACGCGTACCGATATCGGCCTGCTGGCGACGCTGTTTTACATCACCTACGGCCTGTCGAAGTTCTTCTCCGGCATCGTCAGCGACCGCTCCAACGCGCGCTACTTTATGGGCGTCGGGCTGATCGCCACCGGCGTGGTAAATATCCTGTTCGGCTTCTCCACCTCGCTGTGGGCCTTTGCCCTGCTGTGGGCACTGAACGCTTTTTTCCAGGGCTGGGGAGCGCCGGTTTGTGCCCGCCTGCTCACCGCCTGGTACTCGCGCAACGAGCGCGGCGGCTGGTGGGCAATCTGGAACACCGCGCATAACGTCGGCGGGGCGCTGATCCCGATGGTGGTCGGTGCGGCGGCGCTGCACTACGGCTGGCGCGCAGGGATGATGATTGCCGGGGGCCTGGCGATTGTTGCCGGGCTGTTCCTCTGCTGGCGCCTGCGCGACAGGCCGCAAACCGTTGGACTGCCTGCGGTGGGCGACTGGCGGCACGACGAGATGGAGATTGCCCAACAGCAGGAAGGGGCGGGGCTGACCCGCAAAGAGATTCTGACCAAATACGTGCTGAAAAATCCCTACATCTGGCTACTCTCGCTCTGTTACGTGCTGGTTTACGTGGTACGTGCGGCGATCAACGACTGGGGCAATCTGTACATGTCGGAGACGCTCGGGGTGGATCTGGTCACCGCCAACTCGGCGGTCACGATGTTCGAGCTGGGCGGATTTATCGGCGCGCTGGTGGCAGGCTGGGGCTCGGACAAGCTGTTTAACGGCAACCGAGGCCCGATGAACCTGATCTTCGCCGCCGGGATATTGCTCTCCGTCGGCTCGCTGTGGCTGATGCCGTTCGCCAGTTACGTGATGCAGGCGGCATGCTTCTTCACCATCGGCTTCTTCGTGTTTGGCCCGCAGATGCTGATCGGCATGGCCGCGGCGGAGTGCTCGCACAAAGAGGCGGCGGGTGCGGCGACGGGGTTTGTCGGGCTGTTTGCCTATCTTGGCGCATCGCTCTCCGGCTGGCCCCTGGCGCGGGTGATCGACACCTGGCACTGGAGCGGTTTCTTCGCGGTCATCGCCATCGCGGCGGGGATCTCTGCCCTGCTGCTGCTGCCCTTCCTGCACGCGCAGGCCCCGCGCGAAGCGTGACACACTTCACCTTTTACTGCCGAGTGGCGCAAAACTAAGAAATTTTCCCGGTTTTACCTGGACGCTGTCTCAGGCATCTCTCCCGGCTGATTTTTACAATGCCTGCCATTCGCAGGTAAAAATCAGCTCAGGAGCAAACCATGCTGGCCTTCCTCAATCAGGTGCGCAAACCGACCCTGGATCTGCCGCTCGACGTGCGGCGCAAAATGTGGTTCAAACCGTTCATGCAATCGTATCTGGTGGTCTTCATCGGCTACCTGACCATGTACCTGATCCGCAAAAACTTTAACATCGCGCAGAACGACATGATCTCGACCTACGGGCTGAGCATGACGCAGCTGGGGATGATTGGCCTGGGATTCTCCATCACCTACGGGGTGGGGAAAACGGTGGTTTCCTACTATGCGGACGGTAAAAATACCAAGCAGTTCCTGCCGTTTATGCTGATTCTCTCCGCCATCTGTATGCTCGGCTTCAGCGCCAGCATGGGCGCAGGCTCCGTGAGCCTGTTCCTGATGATCGCTTTCTATGCCCTGAGTGGTTTCTTTCAGAGTACCGGCGGATCGTGCAGCTACTCCACCATCACCAAATGGACCCCGCGCCGCAAGCGTGGTTCGTACCTCGGCATGTGGAACATCTCGCATAACCTCGGCGGTGCGGGCGCGGCAGGCGTGGCGCTGTTCGGCGCGAACTATCTGTTCGATGGCCACGTGATCGGCATGTTTATCTTCCCGTCGATTATCGCCCTGATTGTCGGCTTTATCGGCCTGCGCTTCGGCAGCGATTCCCCGGAATCTTACGGCCTCGGCAAAGCCGAAGAGCTGTTCGGCGAGGAGATCAGCGAAGAGGACAAAGAGACCGAAGAAAACGAGATGACCAAATGGCAGATCTTTGTTGAGTACGTGCTGAAAAACAAAGTGATCTGGCTGCTCTGCTTCTCAAACATCTTCCTGTACGTGGTGCGTATCGGCATCGACCAGTGGTCGACGGTGTATGCCTTCCAGGAGCTGAAGCTTTCTAAAGAAGTCGCGATTCAGGGCTTCACCCTGTTTGAAGTGGGCGCGCTGGTCGGCACGCTGCTGTGGGGCTGGCTCTCGGATCTCGCCAATGGCCGCCGCGCGCTGGTGGCCTGCGTCGCGCTGGC
Source organism: Enterobacter sp. T2 (assembly GCF_010692925.1). NCBI lineage: Bacteria > Pseudomonadati > Pseudomonadota > Gammaproteobacteria > Enterobacterales > Enterobacteriaceae > Enterobacter > Enterobacter sp. T2. The sequence continues at coordinate 39,417 of NZ_CP048736.1, forward strand.
GCTGATTATCGCCACGCTCGGCATCTACCAGCACGCCAGCAACCAGTATGTTTACCTGGCTTCCCTGTTTGCGCTCGGCTTCCTGGTATTTGGTCCACAGCTGCTGATTGGCGTGGCGGCGGTCGGGTTTGTACCGAAAAAAGCGATCGGCGCAGCCGATGGGATTAAAGGCACCTTCGCTTATCTGATCGGCGACAGCTTCGCCAAGCTGGGGCTGGGGATGATTGCCGACGGTACGCCAATTTTCGGCCTCACCGGCTGGGCAGGCACCTTTGCGGCGCTGGATGCGGCAGCCATTGGCTGTATCGTCCTGATGGCGATGGTTGCGGTGCTGGAAGAACGTAAAATTCGTCGCGAAAGGCGAGTGCAGAAATTGAAAACAGCCTGAGTGTGCAGGTAACTTCTTTGCCCGGTGCGTTTTGCCGGGCTTTTTTGTTTTGTACGTCCTGCCTTTACCCCGCTTTACACTCTCCCTCCCCTGTATGCTCTACAGTATTTTTGCTGCCGCCTTTTGTGCAGCCTTAGAACGGAGAGCCCGCATGTTAACCCGACGATTATCCTGCCTTGCGCTGCTGATGGCGCTGGCGTCACCCGCAATGGCCGCGGATACCCCTTCCTACGGCGAGAAGCTGGAAGGTTTCGATTACGGCTGGCCGGTAAAACACTTTACCTTTACCTCGCAAAACCAGTCTCTGGATATGGCTTATCTGGACGTTAAGCCGGAAAAACCCAACGGTCGCACCGTGGTATTGATGCATGGCAAAAACTTCTGCGCTGGAACCTGGGACGGCACGATCCGAGCGCTGTCGGCCAGCGGGTATCGCGTGATCGCACCCGACCAGATTGGTTTCTGTAAATCCACCAAGCCGGAGCGGTATCAGTACACCTTCCAGCAGCTGGCGGACAATACCCATGCGCTGCTCACATCGCTTGGCGTCGATCGCGTGACGGTTATCGGGCATTCGACCGGCGGCATGCTGGCGACGCGCTACGCGCTAATGTGGCCGCAGCAGGTGGAACAGTTGGTGATGGTCAATCCGATTGGGCTGGAAGACTGGAAAGCGCGCGGTGTGCCGCATATTACCGTCGACCAGTGGTACCAGCGCGAACTGAAAGTCAGTGCCGACGGTATTCGTCAGTACGAGAAAAACACCTACTACGCTGGGGAGTGGAAGCCGGAATACGAGCGTTGGGTGACCATGCTCGCCGGGCTGAACAACGGGCCGGGCAAAGCGCGCGTGGCCTGGAACTCGGCGCTGCTCTACGACATGATCTACACCCAGCCGGTGATCTACGAATTTAGTGAGCTGAAGATGCCGGTATTATTGATGATCGGCACGAAGGACAACACCGCCATCGGGAAAGATCTCGCCCCGCCGGAGATCCGCAAGACGCTCGGCAACTATGCGGTGCTGGGGAAAGAGACGGCAAAACGCATTCCGCACGCGACGCTGGTGGAATTTAACGATATGGGTCATGCGCCGCAGATGCAGGATCCTGCGCGCTTCCACGAGGCACTGCTGAAGGGGCTTCAGCGCGGCGATCCGCTTTCAGAATGATTTTCCACCTCTTTTCACTGCACTAATAGCGTTTTGCCCGCTGTTGAGGCCTTGCGTTTCCCGCTATGATAAGCGGCTAGTCTGAGGAGAACGCATGGTCTGGATAATGCTGGCAACGCTTGCCGTGGTGTTTGTGGTGGGATTTCGTGTCCTGACCTCAGATTCCCGCCGCGCCATCAAACGTTTAAGCGAACGGCTGGGGATTACCCCGATGCCGATCGAGTCGATGATTGACCAGTTCGGTAAAACACCGGGCAATGAATTTATCCGCTACCTTGAGCGGCCTGACGAGGCGCATCTGCAAAACGCCGCGCAGGTGCTGCTCATCTGGCAGGTCTGTATTGTCGACGGTAGCGAAGAGAATCTGCATACCTGGCACCGTATGCTGCGTAAAGCCCGCCTTGCCGCACCCATTACCGATGCGCAAATTCGTTTGGCACTTGGCTTTATGCGCGAAATGGAGCCCGATCCGCTGGAGCTGAACGCCTTCCAGCTGCGCTATAACCAGCTATTTCTGCCGGAAGAAGGTGTGTTTTATCTGCATTAAGGAAGGTGCGAATAAGCAGGTCATTTCTTCCCAAGCTGACTCGCTGATTAAAATTTCGCGGATCTGGGCCGATTTTTTTCCCGCAAACACATCGAATCAGCCTATTTAGGCTATTTTTTCCACCATTTCTGGCGTTATTTCCGGTTTTTACTGAGATCTCTCCCACTGACGTATCATTTGGTCCACCCGAAACAGGTTGGCCAGGGTGAATAACATCGCCAGTTGGTTATCGTTTTTCAGCAGCCCTTTGTATCTGGCTTTCACGAAGCCGAACTGCCGCTTGATGATGCGAAACGGGTGCTCCACCCTGGCACGGATGCTGGCTTTCATGTATTCGATGTTGATGGCCGTTTTGTTCTTGCGCGGATGCTGCTTCAAGGTTTTTACCTTGCCGGGACGCTCGGCGATCAGCCAGTCCACATCCACCTCGGCCAGCTCCTCGCGCTGTGGCGCTCCTTGGTAGCCGGCATCGGCTGAGACAAATTGCTCCTCTCCATGAAGCAGATTACCCAGCTGATTGAGGTCATGCTCGTTGGCCGCGGTGGTGACTAGGCTGTGGGTCAGGCCACTCTTGGCATCGACACCAATGTGGGCCTTCATGCCAAAGTGCCACTGATTGCCTTTCTTGGTCTGATGCATCTCCGGATCGCGTTGCTGCTCTTTGTTCTTGGTAGAGCTGGGTGCCTCAATGATGGTGGCATCCACCAAAGTGCCTTGGGTCATCATGACGCCTGCTTCGGCCAGCCAGCGATTGATGGTCTTGAACAATTGACGGGCCAGTTGATGCTGCTCGAGCAGGTGGCGGAAATTCATGATGGTGGTGCGATCCGGCAGGGCGCTATCCAGGGATAATCGGGCAAACAGGCGCATGGAGGCGATTTCGTACAGGGCATCTTCCATGGCACCGTCGCTCAGGTTGTACCAATGCTGCATGCAGTGAATACGCAGCATGGTCTCCAGCGGATAGGGCCGTCGGCCATTGCCCGCCTTGGGATAAAACGGCTCGATGACTTCCACCATGTTTTGCCATGGCAGAATCTGCTCCATGCGGGAGAGGAAAATCTCTTTTCGGGTCTGACGGCGCTTAGTGCTGAATTCACTATCGGCGAAGGTGAGTTGATGGCTCATGATGTCCCTCTGGGATGCGCTCCGGATGAATATGATGATCTCATATCAGGAACTTGTTCGCACCTTCCTTAGTTATTCTGGCAATTTCAACATTCACCATCGTTACCACTGAACTTGCGCCTGTAGGGTTATTAACTCCTATTGCAGAGGGGCTCCATTCTTCGGAATCCGCGGTTGGCATGACCGTGTCTCTTTATGCGTGGGTAGGGGCATTAAGCGCATTGTTTGCCTCCGTGTTCCTGGGAAATGTGGCGAAAAAGCGTCTTTTGTTGGTACTCACCGTCGTTCTTATGATATCCAATATTTTGGCCGCCACGGTAAGCACTTACGGTGCTCTACTGAGTGCGCGCGTATTGGGTGCACTTGCGCATGGTGCATTCTGGGCAATGATTGGAGCGACTGCAGTAGCCATTGTTCCTGCCCGTTATATCGGTACGGCAACATCAATCGTATTTGGCGGTGTTTCTGCGGCAAGCGTGTTTGGTGTACCGGTTTCAAATTATATTGGCATTCATTTGGGCTGGAGGCAGGCATTCTGGCTGATGGCAGCACTCAGCGTCGTGGCCTTTGTGGGCATTACTGTTCTTGTCCCGCAAATAAACAATAAAAGCGCGATGGGTATTGATGCTCTCAAAAGAGTGCTGAAATCGTCCACGCTGTGGAAAATTTACTTTGCCACGCTGCTTGCCGTTACCGCCCACTTTGCCGCATTTACCTACATTGAGCCTTGGTTACACATGCAGAGTTTACTCTCCGCTGCTTTTGTTCCGGCTGTGCTTTTAGTTTACGGCATCGCGGGTCTGGCCGGTAATTTCCTGACCGGCGTGTTGATTGATAAATATCTAAAGATGACGGTAGCTTTATCCGTGCTGCTTATCTGTGCGGTGCTGATCTTCCTCGGACGGTCAGGTTCCTCACTCTCTGTCGCGCTCATTTTCACTGCCATGGTTATCTGGGGCGTTGCGGTATCAGGAGTATTTGTCGGATTTCAGACATGGGTGTTACGTATGGCGGAAGATAAAACGTTTCCAGCCTCAGCACTCTATGTTTCGTTTTTCAATATCGCCATCGGTATCGGTGCTTCAGTGGGGGCCTGGATGGTGTCATCGTTCCCGGTCCCCCTCCTTTATATCGTAGCGGGCACAGCCATTGGCCTTTCCATCCTGCTTGTCGCGGTTATTCCTGCGAGCCTTACGACAAAACATTCTCGCGTGGAGAAATCGTACGAGTCAAATTAACGACTGTGCAAGGCACTGCTGAGAAATAAAAAAACGTGACTTTGTTAGCCATAAAAAACCGGGTCTCCCCGGTTTTTTTACGTTGTTGAGCGGAATATATCAGGCGTTCACACCTTTCATGCCTTCTTCCGAATATCGTTCCCCTTTAATTTCTATCTTCCGATGAATGTTGTTCAGCGATTCAACATCGCTTTTTTCCAGAATAACTTCCGCCGCATGAGCGTTTTCAGCCAGATAACGGGTATGCTTAGTGCCAGGAATTGGAACCAGCTTATCGTATTGTGCTAGCAGCCAGGCCAGAGCAATTTGCCCTGTAGTGCAATCGTATTTCTGTGCAAGCGGGGTAATTGCATCGAGCAACTGGCGATTATGATCCAGACTGGACTGAATAAAACGCGCATTATTCTTGCGGAAATCACCGTCTGCAAAATCGTCGTTGCTGAGGTATTTGCCTGTCAGGAAGCCTCTGCCAAGAGGAGAGTAAGGGACCAGGCCGATACCCAACGCTTTCACAACCGGTAGAACGGTATCCTCAATATCACGCGTCCACAGCGAATATTCGGTTTGCAGCGCGGTGACCGGATGTACCGTATGGGCTCGCTGTAACGTTGAAGCCGACACTTCACAAAGACCAATGTGATTAATTTTACCTTCCTTAACGAGTGTGCTCAGGCACTCCATGCTTTCTTCGACCGGCGTTTCGTTGCTGACCCTGTGAAGATAAAAGAGATCAATCCGTTCAACGCCAAGCCGCTTAAGGGATTCGTTACAGCAGCGGATAATATAGTCGGGTGTGTTATTGATAGTGCGGGCATAGGACTCGTCAGGAGAGCGATCGATACCGCATTTCGTGGCAATTTTAAACTGCTCGCGAGTGCTTTTATCCAGCCCGGCAAGAAAGTGGCCGATCAGTCGTTCATTATGACCTCGGCCATATAAATTTGCGGTATCAATAAACGTCACGTTCAGATCGATGAGGTTATGCAATACCTGCAGTGAGCCTTTGTCATCAGTCTGTCCATAAAATTCACTCAGACCCATGGCACCGTAGCCGACGGCACTGACGGTAAGATTTTGAGATAAAGTACGTGTTTTCATAGTTTCTCCTTTTCAGACGCTATGATTGTTTCACCTCAAATGTGGATACTGAATTTTCATTTTCGTTATGCTCAAAAGGTATCAGTCGATGACGATCTCCCTCCTGGCTCATTAAAAACCACAAAAGTTGTCTAAACGTTAAATTCGTCACACTTTTGATGATAAACTGCGCGACTTTTCCGCACGTTTTTATCTTCAGGTGACGCCATGACAGAACATATCCAGCCCTCGACCAGACCGCAGACCAAAGAGGTTTCACGCCCCAACTGGTCGGCGGTTTTCTCCGTGGCATTCTGCGTTGCCTGTCTGATCACCGTCGAGTTTCTGCCGGTCAGCCTGCTGACGCCGATGGCGCAGGATCTCGGCATTTCCGAAGGCGTGGCGGGGCAGTCTGTTACCGTGACCGCCTTTGTGGCGATGTTCGCCAGCCTGTTTATTACGCAGGTGATTGGCGCCATTGACCGCCGCAAAGTGGTTATTCTTTTCAGCGTCCTGCTGACGCTCTCCTGCCTGCTGGTCTCCTTCGCGGAAAACTTCACCCTGTTGCTGCTGGGGCGCGCCTGTCTGGGACTGGGTCTTGGCGGTTTCTGGGCGATGTCCGCCTCGCTCACCATGCGCCTGGTACCCGCGCGTACGGTGCCGAAAGCGCTGTCCGTCATCTTCGGTGCGGTCTCCATCGCGCTGGTGATTGCCGCACCGTTGGGCAGCTTCCTCGGCGGGATCATCGGCTGGCGTAACGTCTTCAACGCGGCGGCGGTGATGGGCGTGCTCTGTATTATCTGGGTATGGAAGGCATTGCCGTCCCTGCCGGGCGAAGCGGCGCATCACAAACAGAATATGTTCAGCCTCCTCAAGCGCCCGGGTGTGCTGGCGGGGATGACCGCCATCTTTATGGCCTTTGCCGGGCAGTTTGCCTTCTTCACCTATATCCGTCCGGTGTATATGACCATGGCGGGCTTTGACGTGGATGGTCTGACGCTGGTGTTGCTGAGCTTTGGTATCGCCAGCTTTGTCGGTACGTCGCTGTCGTCCCAGTTCCTGAAACGTTCCCTGAAAGTGGCGCTGGCTGGCGCGCCGCTGGTACTGGCAGTGAGTGCCACGGTGCTGGTGCTGTGGGGTAGCGATAAGTGGGTCGCCTCGGCGATTGCGGTTATCTGGGGCTTTGCCTTTGCGCTGGTGCCGGTGGGCTGGTCGACGTGGATTACTCGCTCGTTGGCCGATCAGGCGGAGAAAGCCGGGTCGATTCAGGTGGCCGTGATCCAACTGGCAAACACCTGCGGCGCGGCGGTGGGCGGCGTTGCACTGGACCATCTGGGACTGACGTCGCCGCTGGTGATTTCCGGTACGCTGATGTTGCTGACAGCGCTGCTGGTGGCCGGGAAGGTTAAGGCGAAGTAAACCAAATGTCCCCTCTCCCCTATGGGGAGAGGGGACATCAGGCTACGCCGATGCCTTAACCCTTCTACGCGAATCCATCGAAATCAGCACCACCGACGACACAATCAACAGCGTCCCCAGCCAGTCCGGCAGGGTGAACGCCACACCCAGCAAAACCACCGACAGTAATGCGCTGCTCAGCGGCTCAGCGCAGCTCAGAATGCTTGCCTTCGGCCCGCCAATCATCTGTGCGCCTTTCAGATACAGGCTAAATGTTAGCGCCGTACCGATTACCACCAGGTAGAAGAAGGCCAGCAGCAGGCCGCCGTCAATCACAAAGGTGGTCCCGCGTCCGGCGTAGAACGGCGTCAGCATGAGCCCGGCAATCAACATACTCCAGCCGACAATCGGCAGCGTGCCGTAGCGGGCAATAAGTGTTGAGGGATACGTGGTGTAAAACGCGGCGGCAAAGGCCGAGGCGATACCGAAGAACAGCGCGGCAGGGGAGATGGAGAGCGAGGTCGGGTCGCCGTGAGTCACCAGCAGGAAAGTACCTATCAACGACGTAAAAATCGCTGACAGGACAAACACGCCGGGACGCTTTTTTCGCGCCAGCGCAAACCAGGCCACGATAATGGTCGGTGACAGAAACTGCAGCACGGTGGCGGTAGCCGCGTTGGATTTTTCAATCGTCAGCAGGAAGGTGAGCTGCACGGTAAGCGCGCCAACCAGAGAGAAGAACAGCAGGCTGAGGGCATCTTTGCGATGCTTGATGACCGAGAAAATCTTGTCGCCGTGAACGAAAGAAAGCGTCAGCAGGATCACGCCGGTAAACAGCAGGCGAACCATGGTCAGATAAGGCGAAGAAATGTGGCTTTTCTCCATGATGTACTGCGCGCAAACCCCTGAACTTCCCCATAAAACGGCGGCGATCAGGACGTTTAACATCCCTTTGCGTGTGGAACCCATGTTCTCCCCTGCTATGTTGATTTTTTTGTAGCATAACATGGGATATAGCCGGGTTGTGTGCGGCCTGATGCCCTCACCCCAGCCCTCTCCCACAGGGAGAGGGAGAAAACACTAAAAACGGCAACGTTGCGTTGCCGTTTTGCGTTTACCTTGCTAGAACCACGCCTCCCACATCGCGCCGACGTTGAAGTCGTCCAGCGTTTCGTCTTTGGTATTATTCACGCGGGCGGTGCGTTCGTTATCCACTTTGCCGCCGGTCACGTAGAAGCGCAGCATTGGACGGAACTCCGGACCCATGGCGATAGACATGTTCTGCGACAGGGTCAGCTTCCAGCCCTTGTTATCGCCGCCGTTGTCATAATCAACGTGCTGCCAGCCCGCTTCGAGCCAGGTGGAGTGAACGTCGTTCCACCAGTGCATTGGGCGCACGATGGCGTTGTAGTTCTTACGGTTGTCGGTCTTATCACGACTGTTGTCGTAGTCGTGGAAGGCGAGGATGTACTCAACCTGCGTGGCCTGGGTGAATTTGTATAACCCTTCGAAGCTGGCGTAAACCGTGGTCAGATCCTCGGTTTTGTTGAACACGCTGTTGTCCGCATTATCGGAGTAACGCGCGATCACCTTGTTCACGCCGCTGTCGTTGGTGTGGCTCAGCACCACGCCGCCCTGCCAGGCGTTCAGGCGCTCGTCGCTTTCAACCGCTTTGGAGTCAAAGCCGTAGTTAGCGTACAGCTCCATGTCGATCGGGCCGAGCTTCATGCCGTGAATTTTTGACGTCGCGGCGTAGTTGCCTTTGTCGCCCGTGCCGGAACCGCCGGTACAGGTGATGCGCGACGGGTTGGCTTCATCCTCCATCACTTCCGGGCTACAGGATTCCACCGCCGCCACGGCAGCGACGTCAAACTGCACGCCGCCGATGTCGAAGTTCTTCACCCCGGCACCCTGGCCGTCGTGGTTCATCCAGAAGTAATCGTTAATGCCCTGCTGTGGACGCTGATGGAAGTCACGACCCGCCCAGAAATAGGCGTTCGGGTTGGAGGCCATAATGTTGGTCACGCCCGCGTAGGCTTTTTTCAGGTTAACTTCGTCGCCCCAGTGGTCGATCATCACGTTGATGTCCCAGATGGCGCCGTTATCACCCTTGAAGGCTTTAGAGAGCTGGAATTCCCCACCGTTGCCCTCGTTACCCAGACGACCAATCGCGGAGGCGCCGTTGTAGGAACCGTCCACCGCTACGTATTTCTGATCGGCGGCCTGGAAGTGCGCGCCGTAGCGGGCGTAACCGGTAAATTTCACCCCAAATGGGATCGCCATATCCGGGGATTGCGCCGCGCTTTGCGGCTCGGTCACCACGTCTGCCTTTTTCGCGACCGCCGCATCCATTTTGGCCTGCCGCTCGGCCAGCGCTTTGTCCACCGCTTTAGCCACAATGGCGTCGATTTGCTCCTGCGTAAATTCTTGTGCGAGTACAGAAATTGGGCAAAGCGCGGCGATAACCGCCATGGTTAATGGAAGTTTTTTAATCGTATTCATGGTTATCTCAATATAGTTTAATTTTATTCAGACAATAACCATCCCGCTCCGATCTGACAGAGTATGTCGCTATCATCAGAACAAGTGGATCTCTATTTTGGGTACAGAGGTATTACATTAATTATTTCGCCATAGACTATCTCTGATATAAATGAATAATTTCTTCGGATAATTCACGCGCTAATAAGGAGTTCATTAAATGATCCTGGGCATGAACCATAATTAAGGTCATCGGCTGGCGGCCTTCGCCAGCATCCTGCTCAATCAGTTTGGTTTGCATCTTGTGCGCCTGGCGCGCGTAGCCATCGGCTTCGCGCAGCAGACTTTTGGCCTCGTCAATGTTGCCCTGACGCGCTGCGTGCAGGGCTTCAAAGCACAGGCTGCGGGACTGTCCGGCATTGACGATAATTTCCATTACGGCTTCTTCTAGTGCGATCATCATCATTACTCTTGTTCAAAACGATTATTTAAGGCGGTGGCGGCAAACCACTCTCCGCTTTTCTTAATGGTGCGCTGCTGCGTCTCTACATCGAGCTGAATAAACCCGTAGCGATTTTTATACGCATTACACCATGACCAGTTATCAATAAACGTCCACATATGGTAGCCAAGACAATTGCAGCCCTCGCTAATCCCTTTATGCAGCCACGTTAAATGCTCAGAAATAAACTCGATGCGGTATTTATCGTTAATCTGGCCATTTTCAATAAAGCGCTGTTCATTTTCGACACCCATGCCGTTTTCCGAAATAAAGCAGCGCGGGTTGCCGTAATTATCACGCAGGTTAACCAGAATATCGTAAATACCCGGCGCGTAGATTTCCCAGCCGCGGTACGGGTTCATCTTACGGCCTGGCATGTCGTAGTTATCAAAGAACCACTCCGGCATAAACGGCGCCTGCGGGTTCACCGCGCTGTCACGACACTTAACGCGGCGCGGCTGATAGTAGTTCACGCCGAGCAGGTCGATTTTCCCTTCCGCGATCAGGGCGCTATCTTCCGGCTTACAGGCAGGCAGCTGATCGTATGCCTTCAGCAGCGCAACCAGGTCCGCCGGGTATTCGCCGCGCAGGACCGGGTCGAGGAAGCTGCGGTTAAACATCAGATCCGCAATGTGTGCCGCCTTCACGTCCGCCGGGTTTTGCGAGCGCGGATAGGACGGCGTCAGGTTTAATACGATGCCGATTTCCCCCGCGTAGTGACCGGCGCGGTAGGCCTGAACCGCCTTTGCGTGGGCCAGCACGGTGTGATACGCCACGGTGGCTGCCCGACGAAAATCCACCACGTTCGGGTAGTGGAAGTCGTACAGATAGCCGCCTTCCACCGGGACGATCGGCTCGTTGAAGGTAAACCAGTGCAGCACGCGATCGCCAAACAGCTCGAAGCAAATCTGCGCATAGCGGGCGTATGCGTCCACGACTTCTCGGTTTTCCCAGCCACCGATCGCCTGCATCGCCATCGGCATGTCGAAATGGAACAGGGTAATAAACGGCGTGATGCCCTGTTCATTCAGCTCATCAATGACCTGATGATAAAAATCGACCGCTTCCGGGTTCACTTCACCGATACCGTCAGGGATCAGGCGCGCCCAGCTAATCGAGGTACGAAAGCTGTTGTGGTTCAGCTGCTTTAACAGCTGAATGTCCGTTTTCCAGTGCTGATAAAACGTGGAGGTCTGCTGCGGCCCCACGCCGTTGTGAAAACGGTTTGGCTCGCGGGCAAACCAGTAATCCCACGTGGTTTCCCCCTCTCTTGCCCCTTCCGTCTGGAGAGCGGAGCTTGCGCTGCCCCACCAGAAGTTATCGGGAAATGCGTATTTCATGACCTTTCCTCTTTGACTTAATTGCTTGCGGTTTCGGCAGCACCGACGGTCGCCTGCGCTTTCTGCTCTTCGTTTTTCATCAGCGTACGCTCATAGGCACGCAGGAAAGGCAGATACATCAGCGCGGACATCACCATACACACAAGGCACATCACCACCGGGCTCAGCGCCCAGTTCGCCGCCCACGAGGCGCCAATCGGTGCCGGGGTGGTCCACGGGGTTAACGAGACGACCTGCGCCAGCCAGCCGAGTTTGGTTGCCGCATACGCCAGACAGGCGTTGATCAGCGGAACGCACACGAACAGAATGAACAGCATCGGGTTCATGATGATCGGCGCGCCGAACAGAATCGGTTCGTTGATGTTAAAGAAGCTGGGCACCACGCCCATTTTGCCGATGGTGCGCAGATGGGTAACGCGGCTGCGCAGCAGCAGGAACGCCAGGGGTAACGTGGAGCCTACGCCGCCAATCAGCAGGTAGTGATCCCAGAAGCCCTGCAGGTATACGTGCGGCAGCGCCGCGCCGGCCGCCAGTGCCGCCTGGTTTGCCGAGAGGTTCGCCATCCAGAACGGGTTCATGATGCCGGTGACAATCAGCGAGCCGTGGATACCGGCGAACCAGAAGATCTGGCACAGCAGCACGGAGAGCAGAATAGCGGGCAGGGAGTCGGAGGCGGAGACCAGCGGCTCCAGCAGGTGCATGATCGCCTGCGGGATAATCATGCCGGTTTGCGCTTCGATGAACAGGTTCAACGGGTGCAGGGTACCGATCACCACCATCACCGGGATCAGGATCTCAAACGAACGCGCCACGCCGGTCGGTACTTCTTTCGGCAGGCGGATGGTGACGTTGTTCTGCTTCAGCCACGCATAGACGCGGGTGGCGTAGATGGCGGTGATCAGCGCGGTAAAAATGCCCTGGCCGGAGAGATACTGGGTCGAGATTTTACCGTCGGCATACGGCGCGGCGACCAGCAGGAAGGCCATAAAAGCCAGCAGGCCGGACATCACCGGGTCGAGGTTAAACTGGCGCCCCAGGCTCGCCCCAATCCCCACCGAGATGAAGAAGGTCATCACGCCCATGCTGAGGTTAAACGGCAGCATCAGCTGTTCGCGGTAAGTCTGGGAGAAATCCATCCAGCCGCGCGCAAAGCTATTGGTAGTATCCGCCGAAAACGGCGGGAAGATGAACACCAGCATAAACGAGCCGATGATCATGAACGGCAGCGCGGCGGTAAAGCCGTCGCGGATAGCAATCACATACTTTTGCTGACCAAGTTTGGCGGCCAGCGGGGTAATTGACTGCTCAATCACCGCGACCATGGATTGATATAACGAACTCATGTGAACACCTTTTAGTGTGCCGCTTCGATGAGCGACAGAGCATAGTCCAGTACTTTATCGCCACGCTGCATGCCGTAGTCCATCATGTCGATGGGCTGGACCGGAATGCCTTTCGTAGCCGCCTTGTCTGAGAGTGTCTGTAACATGTATTTCACTTGTGGTCCGAGAAGCACCACCTGGTATTGCGGAAACTGCGTATCAAATTCGGAAACACCGTACGCATCTATTTTCACCGGCAAACCACGTTCTTTCGCGACATCGACCATTTTGCTGACCAACAGGCTGGTGGACATCCCGGCAGAGCAGCACAGCATAATCTTGAACATCGACAACCATCCTCTAAATGTAAAAAGTTATTGCGGGAATGATTGGACATTATACGGAAACCGGTTTCCATTCATAAAAGACAGAAGTGTGACAACCATCAAGAACCCTTACTTATGAGGCTAATTAACCGGATGTAAGTCACATAATTTGGCTGTTTTGACATCATTTTGAGTGGAAACGGAAAATCGGTTTCCATGGAAAACGGAAACGGATATACTCCGTTCTGGCTATAATATGAGCCGAAGCGGTCATGGAATTTGCAGGCGCGAGGTAAGCCTGTCAGGGGAAAGAGATGTCGACAATCAATGATGTATCACGTCTTGCCGGGGTATCTAAAGCCACGGTATCGCGAGTGTTGAGTGGGTCGCGTGGCGTAAAGGAAGCCAGCCGTCAGGCCGTTCTGAAGGCAGTGGATGAGCTTAACTACCGGCCTAATGTGATTGCCCAGTCGCTGCTGAGCCAGTCGACGGGATGTATCGGCGTCATTTGCGCACAGGAAAATATTAACCAGACCACCGGTTATTTGTACGCGCTGGAAAAACAGCTCAGCCAGCATCAAAAACACCTGCTGCTGCGCTTCGCGCATAGCAAAGCCGAAGTAATGAATGCGCTCGAAGAGCTCTCCTGCGGTTTGTGTGATGACATCCTCGTCATCGGCGCGCGTTTCCCGCTGGACGTGGATATGGACAACGTCATCCTCGTGGACTGTATGGAGTCCGATAATTCCAATAGCATCCAGTTCGATCACGCCTTTGCCGCTGAAACCGCCTGTAACTACCTGACCAGCCAGGGTCGTCGCCAGATTGCCCTGATCCACCCGCACGGCAGCGGTTTTGCCGATCAGGTGCTGCTCGGCTACAAACATGCGCTGGAGAAAAATTTTCTGCCCTTTAATCGCAACCTCGTCTTTATGGATGCGACCTCCTCGTCCGTTGCGCTACAGGAGCTGCTTAACAACGCCAGCACGCTGAATTTCAACGCATTACTGGTGGCGGACGAGCAAGAAGCCCAGCGAGTGATCCCACAGCTGCAGGCGTTTAATAAATCCGTGCCGGAAGACATTATGGTCTTCAGCCTTGCTGGATCCCTGCACCTGCCGGGTATTCCGGTGATCCCGGCCATTGAATATTCCATGGATGCCATGGCGGCGCGTATCGTGAGCTGGCTGACGGAGAAAACGCAGATGCTGGGTTCGTATGTGCTGCGCGGGGATTTAATTATTCCGGATGTGCGTAAGCGTTAAAAATGTTGTGTAGGCCGGGTAAGGCGCAGCCGCCACCCGGCGAGAAGCACGTTTCCAGCCCTCAATAATCTTCCATACAGTCCACCTGACCAATCGCCGCCCAGTAAGCATCCAGATTGTCGCGCTTGACGGCGGTAACGGCATTTTTGATCAGCAACTGATTGGCCTCGGACGACAAAATCATCTCCTGCCAGGCTTTATCGCTCTGCTTTCTCTGTGGCGTACAGGTTTTCTTAATATCTTTAAGGACCTGCTGCTTTATTTGCGCCTCTTTCGCGGGGTCATCCTTTTCCTGAGCATGGACAAACGCGGCGAAGAGCAGACAAACCAGCAGGCAGATCAGGTGCGCAGCTTTCATCAAAACCCCCTTTAGAAGCCACATGCTTCCCATGAAATATATCGTTACATTCAGTGTAGCGACGCCAGTCGAAAGTATGAATTTTCTCCACGCCACCGGTGTGCGATAGTGAGACGGCACAGAAAACAAGGAGAGAAAATATGCACTTGAGCATTACTGACGCCGTCACGCCGCAGGAAAAAGAAGAGCTACTTGTGGGTCTGAGAGCCTATAACGGACGGTTCCTCGATTTGACGAACTTTAGCGGTGACATAGGCGTTTACGTTCGAGACGAAAAGGGCGTCATGCTGGGCGGCTTAATCGGCGTACGTAAAGGCGACTGGCTGAATATCGACTATCTCTGGGTGAGCGATACCGTGCGGGGCAGCGGTGTGGGCAGCCAGCTTATCAACACGGCGGAAAATGAAGCCAGGCGTAAAGGCTGCAAGCACGCGCTGGTGGATACCGTTAGCTTCCAGGCGCGCCCGTTCTATGAAAAACAGGGCTACCAGCTGCAGATGTCTTTGCAGGATTACCCATACCCGGGTATGCAGCGTCATTACCTGACGAAAGCGCTTTAAATTCTGATTCTGCGGGCCGGGGAAGCGCAGAGCCACCCGGCGATACCCGCATATAACTTATCCTTCTTATTGATTCTTTTTCGTTTTTTATTTCCCCGCCTCGTTGTCGATATAGTCATTGAAACATTCAGCAAAAGGAACTGTCTCGTGAAACGTCGATTGGGTGCGCTGGTCCTCGCTGGCCTGCTGCTGGCAGGGTGCGATCAAAATGGCAGCGATGCCAGACACATTAAAGTAGGCGTCATCAACGGCGCCGAGCAGGACGTGGCGGAAGTCGCC
The DNA here is from genome assembly GCF_010692925.1 of Enterobacter sp. T2. NCBI lineage: Bacteria > Pseudomonadati > Pseudomonadota > Gammaproteobacteria > Enterobacterales > Enterobacteriaceae > Enterobacter > Enterobacter sp. T2. Next base: position 54,797 of record NZ_CP048736.1, read on the forward strand.
AAAAAGGTGGCGAAAGAGAAATATGGTCTGGACGTGGAGCTGGTCGGCTTCAGCGGCTCGCTATTGCCTAACGATGCTACCAACCAGGGGGAGCTGGATGCCAATGTCTTTCAGCACCGTCCGTTCCTTGCAGAAGATAACAAGGCGCATGGCTACAAGCTGGTTGCCGTGGCGAATACCTTCGTGTTCCCGATGGCCGGTTATTCACGCAAAATCAAATCCGTTTCGGACCTGAAGAACGGTGCGACCATTGCCATTCCAAACGACCCAACCAACCTTGGCCGTGCGCTGTTGCTGCTGCAAAAAGAGAAGCTCATTACCCTGAAGCCAGACACCGGCCTGCTGCCGACGGCGCTGGATATTACCGCTAACCCTAAACATCTGAACATCATGGAGCTGGAAGGGGCGCAGCTGCCGCGCGTGCTGGACGATCCCAAAGTGGATGTCGCCATCATCAGCACCACCTATCTTCAGCAAACCGGGCTGTCGCCAGTGCATGACAGCGTCTTTATAGAAGATAAAAATTCGCCGTACGTGAACATCGTGGTGGCGCGCGAAGACAACAAAGACGCGGAGAACGTGAAGCAATTTATCCAGTCGTATCAGTCACCGGAAGTGGCGAAAGCGGCTGAGACGATCTTTAACGGCGGAGCGGTACCGGGCTGGTAAATTCTGCCTGAAAACGCGGAGTTTAAATTGGCCCGATTCCATCGGTAATCGCCCTTTAACCCACAGCGTGACCTGCGACGTCGGGCTATTCTCCTTATCACACCAACCGGAGGATAGCCCATGAACATTACCCAAATTCGCAACGCCACCCTGCTGATTACCTACGCTGGGAAACGTCTTTTAATCGACCCGATGCTGGCCCCGAAAGATGCTTATCCGGGCTTTCCCGGCACGGCGCATGCCGAACGCCGTAACCCGACGGTCGAACTCCCTGTTGATGTCAACACGCTGCTGAACGCCGACGCGGTGATCGTCACCCATACCCATGACGATCACTGGGATCGCACCGCGGCGGAGCTGATCGCCAAAGACAAGCCGATCTACGTGCAAAACGACCGTGACGCCGCGCTGCTGCGCAGCCAGGGGTTTAGCAACCTGACGGTCATAACCGACGCGACCTTCTTCGGCGATATTCAGATTACGAAAACCCACGGCGGCCAGCACGGTACCGACCGGGCCTACGCCGTGCCGGAGCTGGCGGAGCGTCTGGGCGAGGCCTGTGGCGTGGTGCTGCGTCATCCTGATGAGAAGACGCTCTATCTTGCCGGGGATACCGTCTGGCGTGACGCGGTGGCGGCCGATCTGCAAAAGCACCAGCCGGACGTGGTGGTACTTAATGCCGGATATGCCCACGTGCTTGGTTTTGGGCCCATCATTATGGGCCAGGAAGATGTGCTCAACGTTCATTTCCTGCTCCCACAGGCCAAAATAGTGGCGAGCCATATGGAGGCGATTAACCACTGCCTGTTGACCCGCAGCGCGCTGCGTGAGTACGTTGAAGCCAATCAGGTGAGTGACGTAGTGACCATTCCCCAGGATGGTGAAACCGTTATATTCTGAGTGCGTTAAAGGGAAAGGAGAGACAGATGTCGCTAATCAACGTCGCGATTGTCGCGGTAGACGGGTTCAGCCCGTTCCACTACTCCGTTCCCTGCATTCTGTTTGGCGATTCCGTTTCCGGCGAAAAGCGCTTTAACGTGACGATTTGCGCCGAAACGCCGGGGTTCCTCACCTCAAAAGACGGGTTCGCCCTCAACGCCACGCAGGACTACACCGCCATTGATCGGGCCGATATAGTCGTTGTTCCCTACTGGCAGCACGTCCTCGAACGCCCGCCTCAGACGCTGCTCGACAGCCTGGTGCAGGCGAGAGACAACGGCGCGGAAATCGTCGGGCTGTGTCTGGGGTCGTTTGTGCTGGGCTATGCGGGCATTCTCGACGGCAAGCGCGCTGCCACCCACTGGGAGTTCGAAAATCAGTTCCAGTCGCTCTTTCCGCACGTCCAGTTGGATATCAATGCCCTCTACGTGGATGACGGCAATATCATCACCTCTGCCGGAACCGCGGCTGCGCTGGACTGCTGCCTGTATATCATTCGTCAGCGCTTTGGCAGCGTAGTCGCCAACCAGATTGCCCGGCGGATGATTGTGCCGCCGCACCGCGAGGGCGGTCAGGCGCAGTTTATTGCTCAGCCTGTTCCGAATGACACCCGCGATGCACGTATCAATTGCCTGATCGACTATCTACAGCAGCACATCACCGAACCGCATAGTCTGGACTCGCTGGCGGAGGTGGTTTCGATGAGCCGCCGCACGCTGACCCGTCACTTTATTAAAGCCACGGGAATGAGCGTCGCCGACTGGCTTACCGCCGAACGCCTGCGGCGTAGCCAGATCCTGCTTGAAGCCGGAAATATGCCGATTGAACGCGTGGCCGAGCTGGTGGGATTTAATTCTGCCGTCACCTGGCGACAGCAGTTTAAGGCGCGTTTTGGGGTAAGTCCTGCGGAGTGGCGAAAGACGTTTCGCATTCACCCGTCTTCATAATTCCTTTGCGCGAAATAAAAAGGAGTGGGTGACATCTTCTGGCTGATGTTTACAAACGATTCTAACGAGCGTGACTTAAACCCCGTAGGTTTAGTTTTCTACTATGGCCGCCAGTGTCTTTTTAGCGTGATCCTGATTTTTTTTGCTGTTTGATGCAGATACGTCAGACTGGTTACAAGACGCCTCTCTTCCGGTTAAGATATTCCTCGTTACTTTCCAGAAGAAAAGGTAGTGGCATGAACAATATTGAAACGCAGTTACTTGAATCAGGCTTTACCGCAAAAGAATTAGCGTATTTGAACCGGAACATTAACCGTTATGGTTCATCCTTGCTAGAGGTCGTGCTTGAGTTAGGTAAGCGATTTCTCATGGTCTTGTGTATTACTGCGGCCGTGGCTCTGATTTTCCTGGCGCTTCTTTTTTTCGCTGAGCATTACAATGTTGTTTCCGGGGGCATTTCTCTTTTCATCGTATTGATTATCGTCTGGTTTTTTCAACCCCCGGTCATTACCTACAAAGCCTGGCGCTACAGAAAGAAATACATTAGTTCTGGCCAGATGCATTAGAAATTAAATCAAACGAGACTTTTGCAGAGACACCCCAGCCAACAATTTTCATCGTGAGCGCTGCGCGATTCATTCCGTCGACTTTGCGGTAGAAATCCAGGGGGAGATAGCGAAACAGACGCCATGATTCGGGTTTTCGTATAGCGCCAAATACCGTATAGACGCTTGCTGCCAGGTTTACGCTGTTGAATACTCCCAGAGCTGATTCACGTTTAAATCCCATAAACTGAGCGATATCCATGACACCATCTGCCAGCATCCCTTCGGAGTTTGGTTGATGTTGAAGCGTTCTGTTAATTTCTTTTGAAATGCCATTTGCCCCATCCATCACCAGAATCGCTCCTGCAAGCGCACCTACTGGATTCATTGTCATCATTGCACCTACACCTGCAACAATCTGTAACCCTGAAAGAACAACCTTAATCGACGAGATAACGTAACCGACGACTTTATTATTTTCTTTAACCAGTTCGATCTGAGCAAAAAGCTGAGCTGTACGGGAGCGAATCATTCCACTTTGCTCAAGAAGGCTTTCGTTCTCAGCCCGGATGTTTTTCAGGCATTCCATGCACTCCTCATCACTTCTGGCTGCCCGGGTTGCACTAAATTGTTGCATCACAAACTGCCGGATATCATCCATAAATTTAATCCGTGCAAGTCCGTCGCTGAGATGTTGTCCGCCGACTATATTCGCAGTATTGATAAGCTTCCGGGCTTCAAGATTTATCATGGTTTCAGCCCACGCACGGGCGTTCTGGCCAGGGAAAAGTGCAATATCCATTTAAATTTCTCATCTGATAACCAACACTTACAGATTATCCTGCCAGCAGAAACTGGCAACAATAAATTGGAAAATGTATTGCGAGATAGAAGGCCTACCCCAGCCTCTCCACCCTCGTCTCCCCCTCCGCCATCGACAGCTGGTACAGCGAAAACGATCGCTGTTTCTCAATCAACTTCGCCAGCTCCGGCGAGTGGCTGGTGAGCCAAATCTGCGAGTAGCGGCTGGCCTCGGCGATTAAGCTCGCCAGCGCGGGCAGCATCTGCGGATGCAGGCTGTTTTCCGGTTCGTTCAACGCGATAAACGCCGGTGGGCGCGGGCTTAACAGCGCCACCGCCAGGCACAGAAAGCGCAGGGTGCCGTCGGAGAACTCCGCCGGTTCCAGCGGCCTGCTCAGCCCCTCGCGCTGCATCATCATGCGAAAACGTCCGCCGGTGTTGTCGCTGTAAAACACGCAGCCGGGGAAGGCCTGGTCGAGGATGCGCATCAGGAGCAGTTCGTCGCCAATCTCCACGATGGTCTGAAACGCCGCTGCCAGGTTGGCACCGTCGCTGGCCAGCACCGGGGAACGGAACCCGACCTGCGGGGCACGCATCGCCGAGCCGGATGAGACGGAAAACTCATGATAAAAGCGCCAGTTACGCAGGGACTCGCGCATCTGCGACACTTCCGGGTAAAGATGCGGTTCGCCGAGCTGCCCGAACACCGATTCGTTCTCATACAGCGTGCCGCTGTGGGTCACTTTCTCGTGATGCACGTTATTCAGAAACACCGCCTGATTCTTACGCTTCATCAGCTGTGACGACGGGCGTCGATGCTGGCCGCTCAGCCAGATGGACTCCTCTTTGATCACCGGGTCGAGCTGAAACTGCGAGGGATAGGGCAGTCTCTCCACAAACCCGACCTGCAGCTCGTATTCGTAGGTCTCGGTTTCCACCGCCAGGTTCATCCGCCGCAGCTGGTCGCTGCGGGTTTTGCCTGCCCAGAACACCTTCAGAATGCCGCCCTCGTTCGCCAGCGCCTGGGAGAACTGCCCCTGGGCGGCGCTGTGCATCAGGTGTATCGCCTTGTAAATATTGGATTTCCCGGTGCCGTTCGGGCCGAAGACGATGTTGAGCTGCTCCAGCTCAAGCGACATCTCGCGGATGGAGCGGTAGTTTTGAATGTGCAGGGTGTTGATCACGGGCAGGCCCCTTTTTGCAGAATAAGCCTGTATATAATCACAGTCTTTGAGGTTAAATGCAAAAAAGAGACGACAGTGAGGATGTCGTCTAAACGGGGTACTGCTTTGGGCCTCTACGGGTCAATGGGGCCTTCGCATTTTTGTGATCACTTGACTGCCAGACGCAGACCCAAATCATCAGGATAGGGATCAAAGTAGTTTTGCGTCATCAGATACCGGTCGGGATATTCGGCCAGGTAGTGCTTCAGCAGCGTGATCGGGGCGAGAATAGGTAACTGCCCGTTGCGATAGTGCAGGATCACGTCGCGCAGCTCACCGCGCTGGCGGGTGTTTAGCTGGTTGCGGAAATACCCCTGAATATGCATCAGCACGTTGGTGTGGTTCTTCCGCGAAGCCGGTTTTTTCAGGATCGTCATCAGCTTTTCCCGGTACGCCACGAAGAAGGCGTCCAGGTCTTCCCATTCGTGCAGCGAGGCAACGAACGGGCCGATTTCGCGGTAGCCCGCCTGATGGTGCGCCAGCAGCTGCAATTTATAGCGGCTGTGGAAATCCAGCAGCCCACGTCGCGTCAGACCTTTAGCGCGCAGCGTGTTTAGCTCGTGCAGGGCAAATACCCGCTCAATAAAGTTTTCCCGCAGCACAGGGTCGTGCAGCCGACCATCTTCCTCGACGGGCAGCCACGGGTAGGTTTCAAGAAGGGCGGCGGTGAACAGCCCGACGCCCTCCTTGCGGCCCCGGTTGCCGTTTTCATCGTACAGCCGCACGCGTTCCAGGCCACAGCTTGGGGATTTTGCACAGACGATAAATCCCGAAAGATCGCCGATTTTTGGCAGATATTCCGCCGTAAAGTCGGCCATTTTCTGCGTGAGGTCATCATGAGGCGGCTTGCTGAAACGGAGCTGCGTCTCGCCGCTGTCCGTCAGCGTCAGGCGTATGGCCGGGCGAGGCGTCGGCAGGCCGATCGCCATTTCCGGGCAGACGGGGCGGAAATTCACCCACTGGGCCAGCTCATCCATAACGAAGCCCATACGCTTGTGTCCGCCGTCAAAGCGTACGGCGGAGCCGGTCAAACATCCGCTAATACCGAGCACAGGTTTCGTTGTCATGGTGTGGTCCTCCCGTTCATATAATTAAAACTTACACAACATGACTAATTTGTCCAAGTATTCGCGGAACTATTTTTTTTATTCCTTTAGAATCAATGCGTCTTAACTGCCCTTGTAGGTCGAGTAACCGTACTGACTCAGCAAAAGCGGGATGTGCAGCTTTTCGTTGGTGCGGGTCACGGTAAACAGCACCGGGATCTCCGGGAAGAAGGTGTCCAGCTTTTTGCCGTGGAAGTACTCTGCGGTTTTAAAGGTCACTTTATACACGCCAGGCTGCATGTCCTGGTCCTGCGGATAGAGCGATTTAATACGTCCGTCGTGGTCGGTTTTGCCGCTGGCAACCGGGGTCCATTTGTCCTGCTGCTGCTTCTCCAGCGTAACGGTCACGTCTGATGGCGGCATCCCGGTTTGCTGGTCGAGAATGTGGACGCTCAGCGTGCCGGCAGGGGCGCTAAAGGCGGCAGGGGCAAAGGCCATGGCGGCCAGGAACAGCAGAGGGGTTGTTTTTTTCATGGTGTTTTCCTGTGGAGTTATTCGTCACAGGAAAACGTTAGCATCTGCGGCGCGGGAAAATATTCAACTTTTCGTGAAGATTCCCACAGCAGAAAATGATCAGAGGATAATCACTTCAAGCGATACCTGCTGCTGCCACTGCTCCAGCTGCTTTTTCCGTCCGGCGGTAAGTTTGCCGCTGGTGACCAGAAGCCATTTCCGCTCCGGGAAAATCTCCGGAGCCAGCGTGGCAGGGGGAACCGGCAGGATGTCGATCCGGTGACCCTGACCGGTGCGCGTTAAGGCCTCGAGCCAGATCTCGCACGGGTCGTTGAGATGCCAGCCGCTGAGCAGAATATTGTCGCCCGGCGCTTTTTTATCACCTTCGAGACAAAACGAGGTATAGGCGATGATGATGCCGTCGAGGATCGCGCGCAGGGTCATGGCGGCGGCAACGTTAGCCGAGACCTGGCTGCGCAGCGGACGCAGCACGTTCGCGACCAGCTCTGGTCTTGGGTACTCGCGTCCGGCGTCGTAAATCATCTGGCGCAGGGACTCGACTTTGCCGTCCTGCAGGCGCTGCAGCATGTTCTGCTGCAGGGTTTGCCAGTTGTTGGTCCGCCCCAGCGTCGGGCGTTCCAGCAGCGGTTTGACCTGGCCGATTGGGACGCCTTTTTTGACCCAGTCGAGGATTTTCAGCGCCTGCTGGACGTCCTCATCGCTGTACTGGCGGTGACCGCCTTCCGTGCGCTGTGGCTTGAGTAAACCGTAGCGACGCTGCCACGCCCGGAGGGTAGTGGCGGTAATGCCGCTGAGTCTGGCGAATTCGCCGATGGAGTAAGCCATGTCCGTGTCCAGAGTGGAGGAATACTCTCAATATACTACGAATTTTCCCGAACGGGATGAAGCGCCGAAACGGTGCACTACACTTAACATCCAACCGTGCAAATGAAAGGAATTCTCATGAAGCTATGGCCTGTTGTGACCGGTGTTGCCATTGCGCTGACCCTGGTTGCCTGTAAATCCCCTACGCCGCCGAAAGGCGTGCAGCCTATTACTCATTTTGAAGCCAGCCGCTATCTCGGCAAATGGTACGAAGTCGCGCGCCTTGAAAACCGCTTTGAACGCGGTCTGGAGCAGGTGACCGCCACCTACGGCAAGCGCAGCGACGGCGGTATCAGCGTGCTGAACCGGGGTTACGATCCGGTGAAAAACAAGTGGAATGAAAGTGAGGGGAAAGCGTACTTCACCGGCGAGCCGACCACCGCCGCGCTGAAGGTGTCGTTCTTCGGTCCGTTCTACGGCGGGTATAACGTAATCAAACTGGACGATAAGTACCAGTACGCGCTCGTCAGCGGCCCGAACCGCGATTATCTGTGGATTTTGTCACGCACGCCGACCATCCCGGATGCGGTGAAGCAGGATTACCTGAACACCGCGCGCAGTCTGGGCTTCCGGGTTGACCAACTGGTGTGGGTGAAGCAGTAAAGATCGTGCTTTCTTCGTAGGGTATTACGGACTCGCCTGGATAGACTTCCGTTAAAAGCCCAACGGAGGGAAGACGTTATGATCTGGCAGCCTTTTCGTGGTGACGCACCGAAAAACATGATGATTTTCAGTGCGTCCTTTCCCGACGTCAGCGACCAGTGGCCGATGAAAGACGATGCTGCCCGTGAAATCGCTGCGCTCGATCGGGCGCTGAAAGCCGAGCCAGCGCTTCGCCCTCCGCAGGTCGAATATCAGGAAGGGGGGCAGGCCGTGCTTGTCCCGCAGAACCGCTATTCCGAACAGGCCTTTCGCAACCGTCCGGCGCTTACCGCATGGCGCACCCGGCTGGTGCCCTCCGCGCTGGCGCTGTTTGTGGTGCAAAACCCGCTTGAGGATCGCCTGCCGGACGGCACAAAGATGGACAGCGACAGTCGTCAGTGGTTTATCCACGCGAACGACGCCATCGGCGTGCGCGCCCGCGCCCGGGTGCTTGCCGCACTGGTGGAGAAGTACATTCACAATGAGAGCGAGAACAACTGGGTCAGCCTGGCAAGCGGCGCCGCCATTCCGGTGCTGGAGGCGCTGCGCGAAGCAAAGTTCGATGGTCAGCAGGTCTATCTCACGCTGGTGGATAAAGACCCCGTGGCGCTTAGCTGGGCCGAAACCATGGCGGCGCAGGAAGGCATTGTGGTGGGCGAACAGCTGACCCTGCTCAGGCGCAACCTGGTGCACACGCTGGTGCGTAACGAGGACCTGCTGCTGGAGCTGGGCGAGCATCAGGCCGAACTGGTCGACGCGCTGGGGATTTTCGAATACTTCAACGACGCCGACGCGGTGATTTTTCTCCAGCGCGCGCTGCGGCTGGTCAAGCCCGGCGGGGCGGTGATTGTCTCAAACATGCTGACCAGCAGCCCGCAGATTGACTTTGTGCTGCGCGGTATCGGCTGGGAGGATATCCACCCGAGGACGCTACAGCAGCTGCAGGATATTCACCTGGCGGCGGGCGTACCGGTGGAAAACGTCACCGTGGTCGTGCCGAAGGACGGGGTGTATGCGGTGATGGAAGTGAGGGTGTAGCACTGTTTATTCCCTCTCCCTGAGGGAGAGGGCTAGGGTGAGGGGGAACTGACCGCAAGGAGTGGCTTGATATTGTTCGGTTTTCCAATCATGATCCCCCCATGAAAATCGAAACCGCACACTCCTCACACTTCGAACGCCTGGTCGCGATCTGGGAATCCTCCGTTCGCGCCACCCATCACTTTTTACAGGAAAGCGATATTGCGGCGCTGCGCCCGCTATTGCTCAACGCGTACCTGCCCAACCTCAAGGTCGTGATAGCCCGCGATGACGCAGGCGTTATTCACGGCTTTTTAGGCGTGGATGAAAACCGCATTGAAATGTTGTTTGTGGATGATGCGAGTCGCGGGAAGGGTGTCGGGAAACTGCTGCTTAAACACGCCATCGCAGAGTTCGGCGCGAACGAGGTGGACGTGAATGAGCAGAATCCGCAGGGAGTCGCCTTTTATCGGCATATGGGATTTGAGCAGGTCGGGCGCTCGGAACTTGACGGACAGGGAAATGCGTTTCCGTTGCTGCATATGCGGTTGGCTAAGTAAATATTTACTTAACGCAGAAATCACACTTGTTAGATATGAAACGCAACGCGTTTTCCTGTTGGAAGTTCAACGTCAATACAAAGTTTTCCACCCATTGCCTCAATGTAGCGCTTAAGCGTGGCAATTTTTAGTTCATTTCCACGTTGCTCTATTTGTGTTACTGCGGGCTGGCTCACCCCCATTAGCTCGGCAACATTTTTTTGCGAAAGTCTGAGCTCTTCACGTAAAAGTTGCAGACCCGTTTCAAGGATCATTTCCTCTGCCATTTCTTTAATTCGTTGTTGGCTTTCCGGTGAGCGTGATGCAATTAATTCATTTAGGGTTTTCACTTGGCTGTCTCCAGGCTTGTCAGATGCCGGGTAAATTCATCATCTGCAATGCGAACAAAGCACGAATCGGACGGCCAGCATATTGAATACCTAACTCTTTCATATTCTTATATTGCGAGCCTTTTACAGTATCGGCATAGGGAAGATGAGGTCCATAGTTTTGTAGATTTAGCATGGCTGCCAGTACCTTTTCCTGTAACCCTTCTTCCTGTTCAGGCAACCATAGCTCAAACACCTTTCCGAACAGTACCGTCCACATGCTCTCTTCCATGATAAGCTATAGCTTATATACAGGATATAAGCTGTAGTTAATAAATGCAATGGCTGTCATTGGCAACCAGGTAGCGAGTGGCAGAAGTATGACAAATACGGGGCATCTAAATGATTGTATTAGTGAGAAATTGCGAGGCGTCTTCCTGTGTTTTTTAGAGTCATGCTGGCAAGGAAGGTAGGGGGGCAGCATGATTATGGCTACTCTTTAAATTCTTTTTCCATTTACCAGCCACTTTCTTGCTGAACTTGTAAGTAAGCCTTACATGTTGTTTTTATTCAGGCTACCTTCTTCGTAAACGGCTTTAATATGCTCAGTAATGGCTTGAGGAGAGACTTGCTAAAGAGCCGCAATGGCTGCTTGCGACAGCCAGAGCGTTTCATGTTCAAAGCGACATGTGATGCAAACCGTACCGTCCTCACTGGCAACATAACAAATTCACCAGCCGGAAATTAGATTTTGTTTTTATCAACCATGTCGGCTCCGTCTTCTTAACGAATAACCTTGCCTGCCTTCAGGAAGCCAGAAACCGCCGCTAAGCCAGGTGGTTTGTATTTGATTTTACGAGGCGCTTTCCAGGATGCTGAATTTGAATCGCTGCGAGTGCGTTCTCTATCTCAACGAGCTTTGCTTTCGTCCGTTTATAATCGTCCTGCAACCGCTGCTCCTGCTCGTTATACGCCACCAGAACGATGCACCCTTTCATCACCTTGACGGTGACCTGCTGTCCGGTATCAAAGCCTGCGGCGCGCAGCCACTTGCCGGACAGAATGATATTGGGCGTGGATTTGTCGAAAACATTCGGGCGATATCCCACAATTAACGAACGCTCGGTTCCGGATTGATCGGTGTCTGGGGTAGAATGCGAATCAGCCATAATCAACTCCTTGATAGTTGGTGAGGTTAGACGCCCTTTAGTGCTCAAACACTGCTGGGCGTTGTCAGAATCCCAAATCCATGTGGTAGGTACCACATGCGGATAAATTAACCGAAGTGGTACCTACCATGCAAGAAAAAAAGAAACCAAATTTTGACCGCACCAAGAGCACGATGAAGAACATCCGGTTCGAGGATGAGCTTTTGGAGCAGATTGAGAAGGCTGCGGGGAAAGGGAATTTTAGTAAATGGGTGAAGGAAGCATGTCAGTGGAGATTACGGGAAAAAACGAGCAACAATTAGTCGTATGCTTAAGTTTTGTTAGTAAAAGTCTTCTTTAAAGGATGGATGACTTTGCCTTCTTAATTGATAGGTATTAACAATCAATCGTTTGCATTCATTTTTTATAATTAATTTCAATGGGTTAAATGTAGCTGTATGTGGTTTTACAACCTTGACTTTTCCAAGGATGATTGACTCTAGCTACTCCGTAACTTACATTAAAGGCGTCTCATCTACCATGTGTAGAAAGAGCGTACGAACCCGGTGCATAGAAATGTGTGTCGGGTTCAGCTTTTTATACTACTTGTGATCTTGCTCTGCTGTTTGCAAGTTGTCTGCGTTTGCCACTTCTATTTACTACATAAGCGGTTTTTAATAGCCAGTAGTCTCTACGAGCCGCCAGCACCACGACATAGTCTTCTATTTCATTCCAAATAACGATTTCGGTGTTATTTCCACGCCTCTCTTCCCAACAAGATAAATGTTCATTATCAGAATGAATAATCATATGCGATATCCATCTGATTCTAGGGAAGGTGCGAATAAGCAGGTCATTTCTTCCCAAGCTGACTCGCTGATTAAAATTTCGCGGATCTGGGCCGATTTTTTTCCCGCAAACACATCGAATCAGCCTATTTAGGCTATTTTTTCCACCATTTCTGGCGTTATTTCCGGTTTTTACTGAGATCTCTCCCACTGACGTATCATTTGGTCCACCCGAAACAGGTTGGCCAGGGTGAATAACATCGCCAGTTGGTTATCGTTTTTCAGCAGCCCTTTGTATCTGGCTTTCACGAAGCCGAACTGCCGCTTGATGATGCGAAACGGGTGCTCCACCCTGGCACGGATGCTGGCTTTCATGTATTCGATGTTGATGGCCGTTTTGTTCTTGCGCGGATGCTGCTTCAAGGTTTTTACCTTGCCGGGACGCTCGGCGATCAGCCAGTCCACATCCACCTCGGCCAGCTCCTCGCGCTGTGGCGCTCCTTGGTAGCCGGCATCGGCTGAGACAAATTGCTCCTCTCCATGAAGCAGATTACCCAGCTGATTGAGGTCATGCTCGTTGGCCGCGGTGGTGACTAGGCTGTGGGTCAGGCCACTCTTGGCATCGACACCAATGTGGGCCTTCATGCCAAAGTGCCACTGATTGCCTTTCTTGGTCTGATGCATCTCCGGATCGCGTTGCTGCTCTTTGTTCTTGGTAGAGCTGGGTGCCTCAATGATGGTGGCATCCACCAAAGTGCCTTGGGTCATCATGACGCCTGCTTCGGCCAGCCAGCGATTGATGGTCTTGAACAATTGACGGGCCAGTTGATGCTGCTCGAGCAGGTGGCGGAAATTCATGATGGTGGTGCGATCCGGCAGGGCGCTATCCAGGGATAATCGGGCAAACAGGCGCATGGAGGCGATTTCGTACAGGGCATCTTCCATGGCACCGTCGCTCAGGTTGTACCAATGCTGCATGCAGTGAATACGCAGCATGGTCTCCAGCGGATAGGGCCGTCGGCCATTGCCCGCCTTGGGATAAAACGGCTCGATGACTTCCACCATGTTTTGCCATGGCAGAATCTGCTCCATGCGGGAGAGGAAAATCTCTTTTCGGGTCTGACGGCGCTTAGTGCTGAATTCACTATCGGCGAAGGTGAGTTGATGGCTCATGATGTCCCTCTGGGATGCGCTCCGGATGAATATGATGATCTCATATCAGGAACTTGTTCGCACCTTCCCTAGCACACCGTGAAAGATCGGGCGTTCTTTCTTCTTCTTTTTCACCTTCAGAAGTCAAATGCCAAAACCCAAATTCTTTTCCATCATACTCAGGAGTGAAACGAGGTTGAACCGGAAGACCCCGAAATCGGATGCCAGAACTAAGAAATGAATGCTGGAATTCATTGTAGACCTCTTCAATATATAATGACCAGTCACCAGAAAATTCGAGCAGATCGGGCATTTCGAGCATTAGCGTGACTCCCAAACAAAAACGTTGAATTTTCGCTCGGTAGGTAACGTACTTCTTAATAGATCTCTATTAGTATAAAACCTTATTTTTTCGATGATCTGTAATTTACCTTCATTTGTATTCAAACCTCTATGAAGATAACCTAAAGCTCCTATAAATAAATCAGCTAGTTGTAGTTGTTGAACTTCGTGAGAACGTATATGCTGAATTCTTTGGATTGAATCCCTATTAAAATCATAACCCGAATTATGAAGAACTCTTCTTAACTTTTCAATCTTTTCGATTCCAAGGGTGTCTTTTATGTCGAAGTAAACTCTATATAAACTCTGGTTTTCAATTATATTTTTCAATAAATAGAAGCAAATTTTATAATAAAATGTATTATGATCTTGGTTGAATCTATGATGGTCTAGCCTACTTTTATGGGGAACTATAACCGCTCTAAAACGTAATGCTTGATTAGCAAAAAAATAGTCAACTAATTCTAAATAAAATGAAACCTTAGATTTGGATACTTTGGTCCATTTTATTTCGAACTCTTCGCTTAAACCGTGTTTTACTTTTATCGCTCTGATATCGCGGGAAATTTTCTTTGTAATTGAGTCAGGACACCATGTAGCACCTATCACCATAACTTCTTGGTGATCATTTAAAAGATGACATGATTCATCGCAAAACACGTTAAAGGTCTTAGTGTTCAAAATGTCTTTCTCCATACTAGGGAAGGTGCGAATAAGCAGGTCATTTCTTCCCAAGCTGACTCGCTGATTAAAATTTCGCGGATCTGGGCCGATTTTTTTCCCGCAAACACATCGAATCAGCCTATTTAGGCTATTTTTTCCACCATTTCTGGCGTTATTTCCGGTTTTTACTGAGATCTCTCCCACTGACGTATCATTTGGTCCACCCGAAACAGGTTGGCCAGGGTGAATAACATCGCCAGTTGGTTATCGTTTTTCAGCAGCCCTTTGTATCTGGCTTTCACGAAGCCGAACTGCCGCTTGATGATGCGAAACGGGTGCTCCACCCTGGCACGGATGCTGGCTTTCATGTATTCGATGTTGATGGCCGTTTTGTTCTTGCGCGGATGCTGCTTCAAGGTTTTTACCTTGCCGGGACGCTCGGCGATCAGCCAGTCCACATCCACCTCGGCCAGCTCCTCGCGCTGTGGCGCTCCTTGGTAGCCGGCATCGGCTGAGACAAATTGCTCCTCTCCATGAAGCAGATTACCCAGCTGATTGAGGTCATGCTCGTTGGCCGCGGTGGTGACTAGGCTGTGGGTCAGGCCACTCTTGGCATCGACACCAATGTGGGCCTTCATGCCAAAGTGCCACTGATTGCCTTTCTTGGTCTGATGCATCTCCGGATCGCGTTGCTGCTCTTTGTTCTTGGTAGAGCTGGGTGCCTCAATGATGGTGGCATCCACCAAAGTGCCTTGGGTCATCATGACGCCTGCTTCGGCCAGCCAGCGATTGATGGTCTTGAACAATTGACGGGCCAGTTGATGCTGCTCGAGCAGGTGGCGGAAATTCATGATGGTGGTGCGATCCGGCAGGGCGCTATCCAGGGATAATCGGGCAAACAGGCGCATGGAGGCGATTTCGTACAGGGCATCTTCCATGGCACCGTCGCTCAGGTTGTACCAATGCTGCATGCAGTGAATACGCAGCATGGTCTCCAGCGGATAGGGCCGTCGGCCATTGCCCGCCTTGGGATAAAACGGCTCGATGACTTCCACCATGTTTTGCCATGGCAGAATCTGCTCCATGCGGGAGAGGAAAATCTCTTTTCGGGTCTGACGGCGCTTAGTGCTGAATTCACTATCGGCGAAGGTGAGTTGATGGCTCATGATGTCCCTCTGGGATGCGCTCCGGATGAATATGATGATCTCATATCAGGAACTTGTTCGCACCTTCCCTAGCATTGGGTGATTTTCCTAGAATTTTGGAGTAAGTGCAATCTTGAAAAAGGAATAGGGAAAAAACGATGGAGATATGCTTAAAAGGATGTATCTAAAAAGGACTAAAAATCATTAAAATCAATAAATTGGCGGAAGATCACAGGAGTCGAACCTGCCCGGGAACGCTGGCGTCCCCAACTGGATTTGAAGTCCAGCCACCTCACCGGAGATGACGATCTTCCGCGCCTGCATTGCTACATGGAGGCGGGGCGCATTATAGCTACTTTCAGGCATTTACCACATACCCCGACACACTTTTTTCACCTCTCTTTTGACCTGTACCCCCCTGTTTCAGTTAATTCTTAAGAAAATCCTCAGGTTAGCGTTTTGTGCTCTCCGACATTTACCGCGATCACAAAAAACAAGAAACGTAATCTGCTAACCAGAAAACGCAATACCCGCTCATGAAACAATGGTTTAAAACCAATGCAACCGGTCTCAGCGCCCCCTACAGCGTGAAGGATGAATAAAAGATGAGCGAAGTATTGTCAGTAAAAGAGAAGATTGGCTACGGCATGGGAGACGCCGCCAGCCACATCATTTTTGATAACGTCATGTTGTATATGATGTTTTTCTACACCGATATTTTCGGCATTCCCGCCGGGTTTGTCGGCACCATGTTCCTGCTCGCCCGTGCGCTGGATGCAATCTCCGACCCGTGCATGGGGCTGATTGCCGACCGCACCCGCAGCCGCTGGGGCAAGTTCCGCCCGTGGATTTTGTTCGGCGCCATCCCGTTCGGCATCGTCTGCGTACTGGCCTACACCACGCCGGACCTCAGTCTTAACGGCAAAATGGTTTACGCCGCCGTTACCTATACGCTGCTGACCCTGCTCTACACCGTGGTTAACATCCCGTACTGCGCATTGGGCGGGGTGATCACCAACGACCCGACGCAGCGTATCTCCCTGCAATCCTGGCGCTTCGTGCTTGCGACGGCGGGCGGCATGCTCTCCACAGTGCTGATGATGCCGCTGGTGAACCTGATTGGCGGCGACGATAAAGCGTTCGGCTTCCAGGGCGGGATCGCCGTCCTGTCGGTGGTCGCGTTCCTGATGCTGGCGTTCTGCTTCTTCACCACCAAAGAGCGCATCCAGGTGCCGCCGAGCACCACCGCCATGCGGGAAGACCTGCGCGACATCTGGCGCAACGATCAGTGGCGCATCGTTGGCGTGCTGACCATCCTCAACATCCTCGCCGTCTGCGTGCGCGGCGGCGCGATGATGTACTACTGCACCTGGATCATGGGCTCGCCGGAAGTGTTCGTCGCGTTCCTCACCACCTACTGCGTCGGCAACCTGATCGGCTCCGCGCTGGCGAAACCGCTCACCGACTGGAAGTGTAAGGTCAGCATCTTCTGGTGGACCAACGCCGCGCTGGCGGTGGTGAGCGTGGCGATGTTCTTCGTGCCGATGCATGCCACCGTGGTGATGTTCGCCTTTATCTTCGTCATCGGCGTGCTGCACCAGCTGGTGACGCCGATCCAGTGGGTAATGATGTCCGATACCGTCGACTATGGCGAATGGACCAACGGCAAACGCCTGACCGGGATCAGCTTTGCGGGCACGCTGTTCGTGCTGAAGCTTGGCCTGGCGCTGGGCGGGGCGATGATCGGCTGGATGCTGGCAGGCGGCGGCTACGACGCGGCAGCCAAAACCCAGAACAGCGCGACCATCAGCATCATTATCGGCCTGTTTACCCTGGCCCCGGCGGTCTGCTACGTGCTGAGCGCCATTATCGCTAAACGCTACTACACGCTGAAAACCCCCTTCCTGACCAAAATCCTGGGCGAGCTGGCGCAGGGTGCGCGCCGCAATCAGCAGGAGTTTGAAAACCTGCCGGTCAGCAAAGAATTGCAGAACTAAGAGGACGAAAGCATGAAAATCAGTGATGGAAACTGGCTTATTCAACCGGGTCTGAACGTGACGTATCCGGTACAGGTGTTCGACGTGGAGCAGCAGGGCAATGACCTGGTGGTGTACGTGGCGCCGCGCGACGTGCGTGAGCGCACCTGGCAGCTCGACACGCTCATGTTCACGGTGCGCCTGTTTGCCCCACAGGAGGGGACTGTCGGGGTGCGCATCGAGCACTTCCAGGGCGCGCTGGACAACGGCCCGCACTATCCGCTGAACGTGCTGAAAGACGTGAAGGTCGAGATTGAAAACAACGCGGAATTTGCCGAGCTGAAAAGCGGTAGCGTCAGCGTGCGCGTCACCAAAGGGGAGTTCTGGGCGCTGGACTTCCTGCGCAACGGCCAGCGCATTACCGGCAGCCAGCTGAAAAACAACGGTTACGTGCAGGACACCAACACCGATCGCAATTACCTGTTTGAACGTCTCGACCTCGGAGTGGGCGAAACGGTCTACGGTCTGGGCGAGCGCTTTACCGCCCTGGTGCGCAACGGCCAGACGATCGAAACGTGGAACCGCGACGGCGGCACCAGCACCGAGCAGTCCTACAAAAACATCCCGTTTTATCTGACCAATCGCGGCTACGGCGTGCTGGTGAATCACCCGGGAAACGTCTCGTTCGAAGTGGGTTCGGAGAAAGTCTCCAAAGTGCAGTTCAGCGTTGAAGGGGAGTATCTGGAGTACTTCGTGATCGACGGCCCGACGCCAAAAGAGGTGCTCAACCGCTATACGCGGTTCACCGGACGCCCGGCGCTGCCGCCCGCGTGGTCATTCGGCCTGTGGCTGACCACGTCGTTCACCACCAACTACGACGAAGCGACGGTTAACAGCTTTATCGACGGCATGGCCGAGCGCGACCTGCCCCTGCACGTCTTCCACTTCGACTGCTTCTGGATGAAGGCCTTCCAGTGGTGTGATTTTGAGTGGGACCCGGTGACCTTCCCGGATCCGGAAGGGATGATCCGCCGCCTGAAGGAGAAAGGGCTGAAGGTCTGCGTGTGGATTAACCCGTACATCGGCCAGAAGTCGCCGGTATTTCGCGAACTGAAAGAGAAGGGCTACCTGCTCAAGCGCCCGGACGGCTCCCTGTGGCAGTGGGACAAGTGGCAGCCGGGGCTGGCAATTTATGACTTCACTAACCCGGAAGCGTGCCGGTGGTATGCCGACAAGCTGAAAGGCCTGGTGGACATCGGCGTCGACTGCTTTAAGACCGACTTCGGCGAGCGCATCCCGACGGACGTGCAGTGGTTTGACGGATCCGATCCACAGAAGATGCATAACCATTACGCCTACATCTACAACGCGCTGGTGTGGAACGTGCTGAAAGAGACCGTGGGTGAGCAAGAGGCGGTGCTGTTTGCCCGCTCCGCATCCGTGGGCGCGCAACAGTTCCCGGTTCACTGGGGCGGCGACTGCTACGCCAACTATGAGTCGATGGCGGAAAGCCTGCGCGGCGGGCTGTCGATTGGCCTGTCCGGCTTTGGGTTCTGGAGCCACGATATCGGCGGATTCGAAAACACCGCCCCGGCGCACGTCTACAAGCGCTGGTGCGCGTTCGGGCTTTTATCCAGCCACAGCCGCCTGCACGGCAGTAAATCTTACCGCGTGCCGTGGGCGTATGATGACGAGTCCTGCGACGTGGTGCGCCACTTTACGCAGCTGAAGTGCCGGATGATGCCGTATCTGTACCGTCAGGCGGCGCTGGCACGCGAGTGCGGTACGCCGATGCTGCGGGCGATGATGCTGGAGTTCCCGGACGATCCGGCGTGCGATTATCTTGACCGCCAGTACATGCTGGGGGATGCGGTGATGGTCGCGCCGGTGTTCTCCGAAGCGGGTGACGTACAGTTTTATCTGCCGGAAGGACGCTGGACGCACCTGTGGCATAACGACGAAATTCAGGGTAGCCGCTGGCATAAGCAACAGCACAACTTCCGCAGCCTGCCAGTCTATGTGCGCGATAACACCCTGCTGGCGCTGGGCAGTAACAGCCAGAAACCAGACTATGCGTGGAACGAAGGCACGGCCTTCCAGCTGTTTAACCTGGAGGATGGCGCAACGGCGGTGAGTGAAGTGCCTGCGGCGGACGGCGCGGTGGCGTTTACGCTGAAAGCGTCGCGAGAGGGTGATACCGTGACCCTGACCGGTGTGGGTGATGCGCGAAACTGGTCGGTGTGCTTGCGCAACGTGCAGAAGGTGGGCGGCGTGAAAGGCGGTTCACATGCGGGAAGCGAGTGGGGCGTGGTGGTGAAAGCGGAGGGGAATGAGGTGGTGGTTCACCTCTGAGCGATAAAAATGCCCGGTGGCGCTTCGCTTACCGGGCCTACGGTAATTATGCGGTCTGATGCCCTCACCCTGACCCTCTCCCACAGGGAGAGGGATTAAAACCGCCACCCGGCTTATTTATTGCACGGGTGTTGAAACAATGCCACCCGTCATCGTCTGCTCTACCTGCTGTTTATCCATATTCACCGCGCTCAGCTTGCCGTTCACCGTTGGCTTCAGCGGCGCATTGGCCTGCACGCTACCGCTGGCGGTGAGTTGAATATTGCCGTCGCCCGTCACCGGTAGCGCTGGCCAGCCCCACTGCTGCAGCACGTTGAGCGGCACGCCGCGCCCGTTCAGGCTCACGGTGGTTTGCCGTTGCGGCAACTGCGAAACCGTCGCCGTCGCTTCCAGAATGCCTTTCTCGGTAAATGCGCTCAGGTCGGTAATGTTCACCGTGGCGGCGTTGGCATTCAACGCCAGCGACGGACGGCGCACGTCCACGCGGTTAAAGGTCGCCACCGCGCCGTTCAGGGTTGCGCTGCCGCTCCACACGCCCCACTGGCGGTCTTTCACCAGCTGCAGGTTGGCACCGTAGCCATCCAGGGAGGTGATCTGCCACGGGAAGGCGGGATCGATGTCGATCACCAGGTTGCGGCTCAGGCCGAATTTTTGCAGCGTGACGCTGTTCAGCCATTCCGGTAGCGGCTCCATCCACAGCGTTTTCCAGTTCTGCGGCAGGGTGTACTCCAGACCGGCGATGGCGACATCGTCCAGCACCAGCGCTTTGCCGTCGCGCAGCCAGTTGCCGGAGGTGCGCACCATACCGCCTTCCCAGCGGGAGGTAAACTGGCGCAGCGCCATACCCTGCGGGGAAAACTCTGCGTTCAGGATCGGGTCAAACAGATGCAGCGAGCCGTAGATAAACTCGCTGGCGTTCATGGACAAACGCCCGTCCTGACTTTGCCAGTCGCCTTTGCTTATCGTCAGGTTGCGCAGGCTTAAATCGAGGTCGGTCACCGCCCAGTCCGGGCCCTGCAGCCGGGCGTCGGTGACCTCCAGACGGCCTATTTGCAGAGAAGGGATGGTGGCCAGCGGGGCAAAGAAGGCTTTCAGCGTGTTGTCGCTCTGCAGGCGGATCTCATTCAGACGCAGGGTATCGATAACCCAGCTTCCGTCGGCGTTACGCAGGGCGGAGCCGGTGAGCGAACCGCGCGCCATATCGGCCCCGATAGTGTTTAGCACCACCTCCTTGCCGTTAAGCTGGCCCTCAATTAACACGTTGGTGGCCGGGACGCCGTTGAGGGTCAGCGAGCCTGCGCTCATCTGAATCTGCGCGTTTTTCCCCAGCACGTTGCCGGCTTCCGGCTGCCATGGGCTGACGCCGCCCGTCACCTTCTGCGCGCTCAGATCCCATTCGGTATTCGGGCTGTTAAAGGCCATGTTGCTCAGTTGAAGACGATCGGCCTGCAAGGGCAGCGGTGCCGTCTGCGGCGAGAGGTTCAGCGTGCCATCGAAAAGGGTAATGGCGTCCATATGCAGCGGATCGGTCACCTGACGGCTGCTCAGGCCGATATCAACTTTTTTGGCTACCAGCGTGGCAGGTTTACCGTCCCGCCCGAAGGTGACGTTTTCCAGAATAAGATGGGAAGGCGACGAAAAGCGGTGATTCATCTTGTCGAAACTGAGTTCGTAATCGGTATTCACCGTCACCCAGCTGCTGACCTGAGCCGCGCCCCAGCGGGTCTGGAGCAGAATATAGAGCGCCAGTATCACAATGAGCAGGGCTACCAGAAGATAGACGAGCAGCTTTCCAATAAATTTCATGGTCTTCCATCCCGCAAACGTACATAAGGGAGTTATGCACGATTTATGCGCAATCCTCAAGGCGGGAATGGTGTAAATAGATGTCACGGCAGGCATTGACTGCCTGCCGTGAAGGGGATCAGTTCTTTTCAGGCGGGAAAACGAGGTTTAGCACAATAGCGGTGATACCGCCCGCGGCGATGCCGGAAGAGAGCAGGTTTTTCACCCAGTCAGGGGCAAACTGCAGGATCAGCGGCTGCTGAGAAACGCCCAGACCCACGGCCAGCGACAGCGCGATAATCATGATTGCCCGGCGGTTCAGCGGTTCGCGGGAGACGATACGCACCCCGGACGCTGCGATAGTCCCGAACATCACCAGCGTTGCGCCACCCAGCACCGGCTCAGGAATGTGCTGCACAAAGCCGCTCACCGCCGGGAACAGGCCGAGGACGATCAGCATCAGCGCCACCACAAAACCCACGTAGCGGCTGGCGACGCCGGTCAGCTGGATCACGCCGTTGTTCTGGCCGAAGCAGGAGTTCGGGAAGGTATTGAATACCGCAGAAACAAACGAGTTCAGGCCGTTCGCCAGCACACCGCCTTTCAGGCGCTTCATGTACAGCGGGCCGGACACCGGCTGCTCGGAGACGTCGGAGGTAGCGGTGATATCGCCGATGGTCTCCAGAGAGGTGATCATAAAGACCAGCATCAGCGGCAGGAGCAGACCCCAGTCAATGCCCAGACCGTAGTACAGCGGCGTGGGGACGGTGATCAGCGCGCTGTTGGTCGGTGCGGTGTTCTCCGGCAACATGCCCAGCGCCCACGCCAGCAGATAACCGGCTGCCATGGCGATCACCAGAGAAGCCACGCGCAGGTAAGGGTTACGCTGGCGGTTAAGCAGAATAATGATCGCCAGCACGACGCCCGCCAGCAGCAGGTTTTTCGGCGCGCCGAAGGTATGGTCGCTCATTGCGGCATAGCCGCCGCCGATGGAGGTGAGGCCGACCTGAATCAGCGACAGGCCGATAATCATCACCACCACGCCGGAGACCAGCGGGGTAATGACGCGGCGCGCCAGATGCAGCACGCGGGAGATGACCATCTCCGTGCAGCTTGCCAGCATCAGGGTGCCGAACAGCGCCGCCATCATGGTCGGGATATCCGCACCGCCGGTTTTCAGGGCTGTGCCGCCCATGATCAGCGGTGCCACGAAGTTAAAGCTGGTACCCTGGATCGACAATAATCCCGACCCCACCGGACCCCACGCTTTAATTTGAATAATTGAGGCCACGCCAGAGGCGAAGAGGGACATACTGATGATGTGCTGCGTATCCTGCGCCGGTAAACCGAGCGCCTGGCAGATCAGCAGCGCCGGGGTGATCACCGCGACAAACATCGCCAGAAGATGCTGGCAGGCCGCGAAAAGCGTCTGAGGCAGCGGCGGGCGATCTTCAAGGCGGTAAATCAGTTCGCTATTTTGCTTCTGCGCAATCGGTTGCGCATCAGGCGACTCTATGGTGTTAACGGACATCGGCGGCAATCCCACGGTGGAAAAGCGGGCATTTTATCTGACCACCTGGTAAAAGCAAACGATTGCCAGCAAAAAAAGGGAAGAAAATCTGCCGTTGTGAGCAGGTTTTCTACAACCCGTCGGGAAAAAAAATTACACTTTTTGCGCCGGTGGCTCATGAAGAGCGCAAACCGGCCAGGATAACGCCGCGTGTGTATGGAACACGCGCATAACAGGAGCCTTTTATGATTCATCTCGATACGTTGTCGACCCTTGTTGCCGCAACGCTGGTTCTGCTGCTTGGTCGCAAGCTGGTACACAGTGTTTCCTTTCTGAAAAAGTACACCATTCCTGAACCTGTCGCCGGTGGTTTGCTGGTGGCGCTGGCTCTGCTAGTACTGAAAAAAAGCATGGGCTGGGAAATTGATTTTGATATGTCCCTGAAAGATCCGCTGATGCTGGCCTTCTTTGCCACCATCGGCCTGAACGCCAACCTGGCGAGCCTGCGCTCTGGCGGTAAGGTGCTTGGCGTATTTCTGATTGTGGTGGTGGGACTGCTGCTGATGCAAAACGCCATTGGCATCGGCATGGCGACGCTGCTGGGGCTGGATCCGCTGATGGGTCTGCTGGCGGGTTCGATTACCCTGTCAGGCGGCCATGGTACTGGAGCCGCGTGGAGTAAGCTGTTTATCGAGCGTTACGGCTTTGAAAACGCAACGGAAGTGGCGATGGCCTGCGCAACCTTTGGTCTGGTGCTGGGTGGCCTGATTGGCGGCCCGGTGGCCCGTTATCTCGTTAAACATTCCACCACGCCGAATGGCAGACCGGACGATGAAATGGTGCCCACCGCGTTCGAAAAGCCGGATGTCGGGCGCAGCATCACCTCGCTGGTACTGATTGAAACCATCGCGATGATTGCCATCTGCCTGACCGTGGGCAAAGTGGTTGCGCAATGGCTGGCGGGTACAGCGTTTGAACTTCCGACCTTTGTCTGCGTGTTATTTATCGGGGTCATTCTGAGCAACGGTCTGGCGCTGATGGGCTTCTACCGCGTGTTTGAACGTGCGGTATCGGTGCTCGGTAACGTCTGTCTGTCGCTGTTCCTGGCGATGGCGCTGATGAGCCTCAAACTGTGGGAGCTGGCCTCGCTGGCGCTGCCGATGGTGGCGATTCTGGCGGTGCAGGCACTGTTTATGGCGCTGTACGCCATGTTCGTGACCTGGCGCCTGATGGGGAAAAACTACGATGCAGCGGTGCTGGCAGCGGGCCACTGCGGGTTTGGTCTGGGGGCAACCCCAACGGCTATTGCCAACATGCAGGCGATCACCGAACGGTTTGGGCCATCGCACATGGCGTTTCTGGTGGTGCCGATGGTCGGGGCGTTCTTTATTGATATCGTCAACGCGCTGGTGATTAAGCTGTACCTGATGCTGCCGATGTTTGCCTGAGATCAGGCGTTGGAATAGCGCTCGGTTTCCGGCATCCAGCGCTCAATTAACGCTGCCGCCTGTTCGGGGTAGCGTTCATGAATATGGCGTGCGAGGCGCTGAACTTCCGGGATCATGGCCTGATCGCGCAGCAAATCCGCCACCTTAAATTCGGCATTTCCCGTCTGACGCGTGCCCAGCAATTCGCCCGGGCCGCGTATCTCAAGGTCTTTTTGTGCAATCACAAAACCGTCGTTGCTGTCGCGCAGCACCTGCAAACGCATCTGGGCAGTTTTTGAGAGCGGCGCTTTATAGAGCAGCACGCAGTGGGAGGCCACTGCGCCACGCCCAACGCGCCCACGCAGCTGGTGGAGCTGAGCAAGGCCAAGACGCTCCGGGTTTTCGATGATCATCAGGCTGGAGTTGGGGACGTCGACGCCCACTTCAATAACCGTCGTCGCGACCAGTAAATGCAGCTCACCCTGTTTGAACGCCTGCATCACCGCCTGTTTTTCGGCAGGCTTCATGCGCCCGTGAACCAGACCCACGTTTAGCTCCGGCAGCGCCAGCTTTAGCTCTTCCCACGTTGCTTCAGCAGCCTGCGCCTCAAGCAGTTCTGACTCTTCAATCAGGGTGCAGACCCAATAGGCCTGACGCCCTTCGTGGGTACAGGCGTTGCGCACGCGGTCGATGATATCGCTGCGGCGCGTATCCGGTATGGCGACCGTCGTGACCGGCGTACGCCCCGGCGGCAGTTCATCGATGGTGGAGGTATCCAGATCGGCATAGGCGGTCATCGCCAGGGTGCGCGGGATTGGCGTGGCGGTCATGATCAGCTGATGCGGATGGAAGCCCTGCTGCAGCCCTTTTTCCCACAGCGCCAGACGTTGATGCACGCCGAAGCGGTGCTGTTCGTCGATAATCACCAGCGCAAGGCCGTTAAACTGTACCTGCTCCTGGAAGATAGCGTGTGTGCCGACAATCATCTGCACCTGGCCGCTGGCGATGGCTTCCTGCTGCGCAAGACGCGCTTTGCCTTTTTGCTTCCCGGCAAGCCAGCCTACCTCAATCCCGAGCGGCGCGAACCAGGCGCGGAAATTATTGGCGTGCTGTTCAGCCAGCAGCTCAGTCGGCGCCATCAGCGCCACCTGTTTACCGTGGGCAATCGCGCGCAGTGCTGCCAGGGCGGCAACCAGCGTTTTACCGGACCCGACGTCGCCCTGCACCAGGCGCATCATCGGCACGTCGAGTGCCATATCGCGTTCAATCTCGGCCGTTACGCGCGCTTGTGCGCCGGTCGGCTTAAACGGCAGAGAGGCCAGCAGCTTATCTTTGAGCGCATCATTCTGGCTTAACGGCTGAGCGTGGAAACGCTGCGCGCCTGCGCGAAGCGCCAGCATGCTCAGGTTATGTGCCAGTAATTCCTCAAGGATAAGACGCCGTTGTGCGGGATGTTTGCCGCTTTCTAAATCGCTGAGCTGTAATGTGGGTGGTGGACGATGCAGTGTGCGCAATGCCTCTGGCAGGCTCATCATGCCCTGTGCCAGCTCGGGGGGCAGAAGTTCGGTAATCGCGCAGGTATCCAGCAGCTCCAGCGCCTGATCGGTGAGTTTACGCAGCGTTGCCTGCTTAATGCCTTCAGTCGTCGGGTAAACCGGCGTAAGCGTCTCCTGCAGTTCCGGTGTGCTGAGGTCGCCCTGCACGCGGTACTCCGGGTGGATCATCTCTGCGCCGTATTTACCGCGTTTGGCTTCGCCATAGGCCAGCACTCGGCGGCCTGTCGCCAGGCTGTTTTTCATCGCTGCGCTGAAGTTGAAAAAACGCATGGTGAGAATGCCGGTACCGTCGCTGATCTGACAGGTCATCATCCGGCGTCCACCAAACGTTATGTTACAGTTCAGGACTTCGCCTTCAACGGTGGCGTAAATGGCAGGCAGCAGATCGCCAATTTTGTAGAGCTGAGTGCGGTCTTCGTAACGCAGAGGGAGGTGCAGGAGGAGATCCTGCACGGTATGCAGGCCAATTTTTGCCAGCTTACTGCTTTGCGCCGCGCCCACGCCCGTAAGGCTATTGAGCGGAATGGCATCCAGCAGGCGGCCTTTCATCAGTTACCCGGCGTACTGCATGGTAGACCACCACTCGGCATCGGCTTCAATTTCGCCCTGCGCGTTGACGTTGGGGTAAGGCAATTTTTTCTGCTTCGCGACGCGAGCCAGCACCGGATAACCGCCTTCAAACAGCAGGCGCTGCTGTTCCTCTTCCGGCAGCATACTGTTGCTGCGCTCGTACATTCCGGCGTTCTGGCGCTGGCGCTGCGCTTCATACAGAATCAGCGCAGAGGCAACCGACACGTTCAGGGACTGAACCATACCGATCATCGGGATAATGATGTCCTGATCCGCCAGATCCAGCGCTTCCTGGGTGATCCCGGTTTTCTCCTGCCCCATCAAAATGCAGGTTGGGCGGGTGTAGTCGATCTCGCGGAAATCCACAGCTTTAGCAGAAAGGTGAGTCGCAAGAACCTGCATACCGCGGCCTTTCAGGTGCGATACGGCTTCACCAATCGTCTGATGCGTTTTGACGGACACCCAGCTGTTGCTGCCTGCGGCAGCAGACACCATGTTTCGCATGCGGGTGCCCGGCCAGACGGCGTGCACTTCATGCACGCCGACGGCGTCTGCGGTACGAACGATAGCAGAGACGTTATGAGGCTTATGAACCTGCTCCATGCAGACCGTCAGGTCAGGTTGACGCCTGGCGAGCATTTCGCAGATACGTGTATAACGTTTTGAATTCATAAACCTAGTTTCGGTTTCGGGTAACTTTAATCACGTCCGGCATGACGCGGATCTTGCGCATAATATTCGCCAGATGCACGCGGTCGCGGGCGGTCAGACGAATAAAGGCGCTATAAACGCGGCCGTCTTTTTCTTCCGTATTCAGGCTCTGAATGTTGGACGAGGCCGTGTTGATCGCTGCCGTCAGGTTTGCCAGGGCACCTTGGTGATTGAACATATCCACCTTAATTTCGGTGATAAATTCCTGCGCCGTCTCTTTGTCCCACTCGACCGCCATAAACTTCTCGGCTTCTTTCTGGTAGCCGCGAATGTTACGACAGGATTCATGGTGGATAACCAGCCCTTTGCCGGGGCTGACGTGCGCAATAATCGGGTCACCTGGGATTGGACGGCAACATTTCGCGAAGGTGATCAGCACCCCGTCCGCGCCTTTGATTGGCAGATGAGCGTGGCCGGATGCGCCTGGAGCAGAAGGTATCGCTTCGCCCTGCTGCAGGTTTTTCGCCACCACGACGCTCATGGCGTTACCGAGACCAATTTCCGCCAGCAGATCGTCCAGAGACGTGAGCTTCATGCGGTCGAGTTCGCGCTGGATATGCTCTGGTGGAATTTCAGCCAGCTTACGGCTACCACCCAGCGCGTGGTTGAGCAGACGGCGTCCCAGGCTGACGGAGTCGTCGCGCTTGAGGTTTTTCAGCAACTGGCGGATTTTGGCGCGCGCTTTGGAGCTCACCACAAAGTTCAGCCAGGCCGCGTTCGGACGTGCGCCCGGTGCGGTAATAATTTCTACCGTCTGGCCGCTGGAGAGCGGCTGAGACAGCGGGTAAGGCTGTCTGTCGACGCGTGCGCCCACGCAGGCATGCCCGATATCGGTATGTACTGCGTAAGCAAAGTCTACCGGCGTTGCGCCCGCAGGCAGTTCGACAATGCGACCTTCTGGGGTGAAAACGTAAATCTCATCCGGGAAGAGATCGGATTTCACGCTCTCGATAAATTCAAAGGAGCTACCCGCACTCTGCTGCAGTTCCAGCAGGCTCTGCATCCAGCGCTGGGCACGGATCTGTGCAGTCGTGCTGCTTTCGCCACCGTGCTCTTTATACGCCCAGTGCGCGGCGACACCCATCTCTGCCATCTGGTCCATGTCTTCGGTGCGGATCTGCACTTCGACAGGCACGCCGTGTGGGCCGATCATCGAGGTATGCAAAGATTGATAGCCGTTCGCTTTTGGAATGGCGATGTAATCTTTCATACGCCCCGGACGCGGTTTGTAGAGGCTGTGCATCTGCCCCAGCACGCGATAGCAGGTGTCGGCATCGTGGACGATCACGCGGAACGCGTAAATATCCATGATCGAGTGAAAACGCTGCTCTTTGAGCACCATTTTGCAGTAAATCGAGTACAGATGTTTCTCGCGACCGCTGACACGGCACGGAATGCCTGCTTCCTGTAAACGTCCTTCAATTTCCGAGAGGATCTTTTGAATCATCTCTTTACGGTTACCGCGTGCGGCTTTCACCACCTCTTTAATGACGCGATAGCGGTTCGGGTATAACGCTTCAAAACCCAGCTCTTCCAGCTCGGTTTTAATGTGGTGAATACCTAAACGGTGCGCCAGCGGACTGTAAATTTCCAGGGTTTCACGAGCAATGCGGCGACGCTTGTCCGGGCGAAGTGAGCCCAGCGTGCGCATGTTGTGGGTACGGTCAGCGAGTTTGATGAGAATGACGCGGATATCCTGCACCATCGCCATAATCATCTTGCGGAAGTTTTCGGCTTGCGCCTCTTTCTTGTCGCGGAATTTCAGCTTATCAAGCTTAGAGACCCCTTCCACCAGTTCGGCAACGCTTTTGCCAAACAGCTGTTCCATATCCTGGTAGGTGGCAGGGGTATCTTCGATCACGTCATGCAGCAGAGCAGCCATCAGCGTTTCGTAGTCGAGTTTCATCTCGGCCAGAATGCAGGCTACCGCAACAGGGTGCGTGATATAGGGTTCACCGCTTGAACGTGTCTGGCCCTCGTGAGCGTCACGTGCAACGAGATACGCCTGCTGAAGACGCTTAATCTGGTCTTCAGGCAGGTAGGTTTGAATCAGTTGATTCAGGCTTTCAAACAGATACAAGGGCGACCCGCAGGTTTAATTAACGACGACCTTCAGCAATGGCGGTTACGGCCTGCAGTTCTGCGGCTTCCTGCTCTTGCTGCTCCTGGCGCTCACGCACGTCGAGGATCTGGTTGTTGATCAGACCTTCTTCGATTTCGCGAAGTGCAATAACGGTGGTTTTATCGTTTTCTTCCGGTACCAGCGGATCTTTACCGCCTACCTGCATCTGACGAGCGCGACGCGCGGCGACCAGTACCAGGTCAAAACGGTTACCAATTTTCTCTACAGCGTCCTGAACAGTTACGCGTGCCATACTTAAAATGCTCCACAGGTGAAGAAATGACTGGGCATGATACTGAAAGTGGGTTCAGTCTGCCAACAGTTTGGTGATTAATGCGTCATGTCGCTGCTTCTGGCGGCTCATACGCAGACGTTCTGCGCGAAGGATGGTTTTGAGATCGCTCAGCGCGGCATCAAAATCATCATTCACAATAAGGTAATCATATTCCGCGTAATGGCTCATTTCTGCAACTGCCTGGGCCATACGCTTTGCAATCACGTCTTCGCTGTCCTGACCGCGGCCACGCAGACGGCGATCCAGCTCATCTTTCGATGGCGGTAAAATAAAGATACTGCGTGACTCCGGCATTTTCTTGCGAATTTGCTGTGCGCCCTGCCAGTCGATATCCAGGAAGACATTCACGCCCGTGGCCAGAACCTGCTCAATGGTTTCACGCGAGGTACCGTAGTAGTTACCAAACACTTCAGCGTGTTCAAGAAACGCATCCCTGGCGATCATCGCTCTGAACTCGTCGTGATCCACAAAGAAATAGTGTTCACCGTGCACTTCACCCGGACGCGGCTGACGCGTGGTGTGAGAAACAGATACCTGTGTGTCGTACAACGGTTGGGTTTTTAACAGTGCCTGAATAAGGCTGGATTTACCCGCGCCACTAGGGGCAGAAACAATATAAAGCGTGCCTTGAGCCATGAGAGTCTTTTGTATGTGTTAGCGAAGAAGTCCTACATACGGGCTTATTATACACGTCGGCGCAGTGTGACGTAGCCTTTGTCACACTTTTTCCCCTGGATTATTGAATTTTGCGTACCGTTTTCAGGTTTTACCCGCGGTTTGCTGCAATAAAAATGAATACTGGATAGCGTCTCGCATGATGAGAAGTTGTTATTAGCCATGTTTCTCACGTCAGGTTATACCTCCGGCATTGCAAAGGAGGGGTAGCGATGTGGCGATGGATAAGCGGGTTAATGCTGTTGTGGTGTGGTTATGGGGCGGCGGTGTGTCCGGTGTGGTCACAGGCTAAAGCCGGAAAAGAGATTGCATCCTTAAGCGCACAGATCAAACGCTGGGATGAAGCCTACTGGAAGCAGGGCGTCAGCGAGGTCAACGACGGGGTATACGACCAGCTCAACGGACGCTTAGCCCAGTGGCAGCGCTGTTTTGGCCATGATCTCTCAGAGAACACCTTACCTGCGCTGACGGGAAGCGTAAAACATCCTGTTGCCCATACGGGGGTGCATAAGGCAGTCAGCAAAGAAGCGCTAGGTCAGTGGATGCGAGGCCAGAAAAATCTCTGGATGCAGCCAAAAGTCGACGGCGTCGCGGTGACGCTGGTGTATCGCAACGGAAAGCTCGCCCAGGCTATCAGTCGTGGTAATGGGTTAAAAGGTGAGGACTGGACCGCTCGCGTGCGTTTGATTCCGTCAGTGCCTAAAGAGGTATCCGGCGCGCTGGCAAACAGCGTCCTGCAGGGGGAGCTTTTCTGGATGCGCGAGAATCATATTCAGCGGCAGATGGGCGGAATGAATGCACGCGCAAAAGTGGCGGGGGCGATGATGCGGCAGAACGACGGTGCGCTTCTGAACCAGACAGGAATATTTATCTGGGCCTGGCCGGATGGTCCGAAAGAGATGGAAAGTATGCTTTCGGCGCTTTCCGGAGCTGGGTTTTCCCTGACGGCGCCCTATACCTTGCCCGCCCGAACGGTTGATGAAGTTGAAAAGCAGCGTTTGGCCTGGCTAAACACAGCATTACCCTTTGCCACGGATGGCATTGTGGTTCGGTCCGCAGAGTCGCCTTCAGGGGAGCGCTGGCTGCCTGGCGAAGGCAACTGGGTCATGGCGTGGAAATATCCGCCAGTTGCGCAGATTGCTGAGGTCAGGGATATTCATTTTTCAGTTGGGCGTACGGGTAAAATTTCCGTCGTGGCGGCGCTGGAGCCGGTGCAACTGGATGATAAACAGGTACAGCGGGTGAGCCTGGGGTCGGTTGGACGCTGGCAGAGGCTGGATATTGCCCCTGGCGATCAGATCCAGGTGAGCCTTGCCGGGCTGGGTATCCCACGGTTTGATAAGGTTATCTGGCGAGGGACGGACAGACAAAAACCAGAACCACCGGCCTCGCGTTTTCACTCCCTGAGCTGTTTTTATGCTTCGCCAGAGTGTATGGAACAGTTCTTCGCCCGGTTGACGTGGCTCAGTTCTAAGCAGGTATTCAACATTGAAGGATTAGGCGAGTCAGGCTGGCGAACACTCTGGCAGGCGCATCGTTTTGAACATCTCTTCTCATGGCTGCTCTTAACGCAGGCGCAGCTCCAGTCTACGCCGGGGTTTTCTCCAGCGCGGGGGCTGGCGCTCTGGCATCGCTTCAACCTGGTACGTGAACAACCTTTTATCCACTGGATGATGGCGTTGGGTGCGCCATTGCCACAAGCCTCGCTGAAGGCGTTGGGGGATATGTCATGGCAACAGATGCGTGAACGCAGCGCAAAGGCGTGGCAGGCCTTGCCGGTTACGGGGGAAGAGAGGACGCGGCAGATCGTGAGCTGGATAAATGCACCAGAGATTGATGTGCTGGTCCGGTGGCTTGCCCGGCAGCACATCAACGGTTTCTGAGATCAGTGTACGCCGTGCTTATAGTGAAACACGGGCAGTCCCAGCTTCAGACGCAGCGCCAGCATGCGGGCCGTAAAGCCAAACAGCAGCGTAGAGATAACCACCACATCATGGTTAGAAACATAGTGCTGCAGGGCGATGTAGAGCACCGCTGCGGCAAAGGAAATGCCGGCATACAGCTCTTTTTGAAAGACCAGGGGAATGCGTTTGCAGAACATATCGCGCAGTACGCCGCCAAACACCCCTGTGACCACAGCAGCAATCGTGGCGATAACCGGCCCTTCACCCATATCGAGCGCGATCTGTGCACCGATGATAGAAAAGACAATCAGCCCCAGCGCATCCAGCACCAG
This sequence comes from Enterobacter sp. T2, assembly GCF_010692925.1. Classification (NCBI taxonomy): domain Bacteria; kingdom Pseudomonadati; phylum Pseudomonadota; class Gammaproteobacteria; order Enterobacterales; family Enterobacteriaceae; genus Enterobacter; species Enterobacter sp. T2. Next base: position 87,345 of record NZ_CP048736.1, read on the forward strand.
AAACAGGCGGCGCAGATGGGGCATAACGGGTGCCACAATGGTGGTTAATACGGCGGCTGTTGCCACGATAATCACATACTCAGGGTGTTTAACCCAGCCGAGAGGGTAATGGCCAAGCAGGATATCGCGCACGGATCCGCCGCCCAGCGCGGTCGCGGTGGCAATAATGATCACGCCGAAGGTGTCCATGCGGCGTCGTCCGGCTGCAAGTGCGCCGGTCATGGCTTCTGCGGTGATACCAATAAGATAAAGAGTGTGAAGCAGCATATACCCTCCGGTCAGAACGCGGGCAGGTTAGCGATTTGTGCGCAAGATCACGATTGAGATTTTCTAAGGTGAATGAGTTTTCCCTACAAAATTTTATCAATTTGTATCAGGCAGGCTTGATGAACATGGAAGAGATGGGGAGTGATGTGAAAATATGGATTAGAAATAATAATGGGTGGCGTCCAGCGGACACCACCCGAGAGTAATTATTCGATGTTCTGGATCTGCTCTCGCATCTGCTCAATCAGCACCTTCAGCTCGATCGCTGAGTTAGTCACTTCAGCATTGATCGACTTAGATGCCAGGGTGTTCGACTCGCGGTTGAACTCCTGCATCATAAAGTCGAGGCGGCGGCCTACCGCTTCCTTCTTCTTCAGGATGTTGTAGGTCTCTTTCACGTGTGCTTCCAGACGATCCAGCTCTTCGGCAACGTCAATACGCTGCGCCATCAGCACCAGCTCTTGTTCCAGACGGGTGTTTTCCAGCTGAACTTCCGCTTCTTCCAGTTTGGCTACCAGACGCTCGCGCTGCCATTGCAGCACTTCCGGCATATGGGTGCGGACTTTTGCCACTTCGGCGCTTACGCCTTCAAGACGCTGCTCAATCATCGCTTTCAGCGCCTGGCCTTCGGTTTCGCGGGCCACGATAAAGTCATCCAGGGTTCCGTCGAGGGCGGCAAGGATTTCGGCGGCGATGGCATCCAGATCCTGCTCACCGGCAGCCATGACGCCAGGCCAGCGCAGAATATCAACCGGGTTGATTTCGCCTTCATCACTTTGCATTTTGACCCAGTTCGCCGCATTCACGAGCTGTTTAGCCAGTTTTTCATTCAGGATCAGTTCGCCCTGTGCACTGGCATCAGGCTCAAAACGCAGGTTACATTCCACTTTACCGCGCGTCAGACGAGTACGGATGCGCTCGCGTACAACGGGCTCGAGGCTGCGGAACTGCTCCGGCATACGGAAATATGTTTCCAGATAGCGCTGGTTTACCGAGCGCATTTCCCAGGTAGCGCTACCCCAGCTACCCTTGATTTCACGCCGGGCGTAGGCGGTCATACTGCGGATCATAGACATTCCCGTTTTTAAAGGAGAGATGGGGGGATTATAGCTTTCGGGGGCTTCTCAGGATAGGAATAAGCGTCCTTTATCCGTATAATGCGCAGCCACATTCGTTTCAAGCCGGAGAATCCATCATGCGTCCATCAGGTCGTAGCGCCAATCAGGTGCGTCCCGTCACCCTGACCCGTAACTATACAAAACACGCTGAAGGTTCCGTGCTGGTTGAGTTTGGTGACACCAAAGTACTGTGCACCGCGTCCATCGAAGAAGGTGTTCCGCGTTTCCTGAAAGGCCAGGGCCAGGGCTGGATCACCGCAGAATACGGCATGCTGCCGCGCGCGACCCACACCCGTAACGCCCGTGAAGCGGCGAAGGGTAAGCAGGGTGGCCGTACCATGGAAATTCAGCGTCTGATCGCGCGTGCGCTACGCGCCGCTGTGGACCTGAAAACTCTCGGTGAATTCACGATTACGCTCGACTGCGACGTGATTCAGGCTGATGGTGGCACGCGTACCGCGTCCATTACCGGTGCCTGTGTGGCGCTGGCCGATGCCCTGAACAAACTGGTTGCAGCCGGTAAGCTGAAAACCAACCCAATGAAAGGTATGGTTGCGGCGGTTTCCGTGGGTATCGTTAACGGTGAAGCGCTGTGCGATCTGGAATACGTCGAAGATTCCGCCGCCGAGACCGACATGAACGTAGTGATGACCGAAGACGGTCGCATCATTGAGGTGCAGGGCACGGCGGAAGGCGAGCCGTTCACCCATGAAGAACTTCTTACCCTGCTGGCTCTGGCCCGAGGGGGAATCGAATCTATTGTCTCGTCGCAGAAAGCGGCGTTAGAAAATTGATTTTAAAGGCGACCAATGAGTCGCCTTTTTTTTGCCTGCAAGACAGAAACCAAAGGAGCGAATCCATGAAATCGTATCAGCGCCAGTTTATTGAGTTTGCGATTAATAAACAGGTCCTTAAATTTGGCGAGTTTACGCTGAAATCCGGTCGTAAGAGCCCCTACTTCTTTAACGCCGGGCTATTTAATACCGGGCGCGATCTGGCGCTGTTGGGTCGTTTCTATGCCGAAGCGCTGATGGATTCCGGAATTGATTTTGACCTGCTTTTTGGCCCGGCCTACAAAGGCATTCCGATTGCGACCACCACCGCAGTAGCGCTGGCGGAACATCACGATCGCGACGTGCCGTACTGCTTTAACCGTAAAGAGGCTAAAACCCACGGTGAAGGCGGTAACCTGGTCGGCAGTGCACTGCAGGGCCGCGTGATGCTGGTGGATGATGTGATCACCGCGGGTACGGCGATCCGTGAATCGATGGAGATTATCCAGGCTAACGGCGCGACGCTGGCTGGCGTCCTGATTTCTCTGGATCGTCAGGAGCGTGGTCGCAGCGATATCTCTGCTATCCAGGAAGTTGAGCGTGATTACGGCTGCAAAGTGATCTCTATCATTACCCTGAAAGAGCTGATTGCGTATCTGGAAGAGAAGCCTGAGATGGCGGACCATCTGGCTGCGGTGCGTGCGTATCGCGAAGAGTTTGGCGTGTAGCTGAATTGCCCGGTGGCGCTACCGCTTACCGGGCCTACATCACCCGCAGGCCGGATAAGACGAAGCCGTCATCCGGCATGGGAGTTATTGCAACTGAGCGGCGACGAGCGGCCAGCGGGCGTCAAAATCGTCCGTTGGACGGTATTTAAATTCGCTACGGACAAAGCGTGAGAGCATACCTTCGCAAAACGCTAAGATCTGGCTTGCCAGCAATGTCTCATCCATCGTGTATCCTTCGCCTTCACGCATTTTCTTCTCGCGCAGTACCTGGCGCAGCTGCGCTTCAATACGTTCGAAAAGCTGATTAATGCGGCCCTGTAGCCTGTCCTGCTCAAACATCAGCGCGTGGCCAGTGAGGATACGGGTCAAGCCCGGATTACGTTCACCAAAGCCCAGAATTAACAGCACAATCAGACGCAGACGCGCGGTGGTGTCTTTTTCGTCTTTCAGAATCAGGTTGATGCGTGTGATCAGGCTGTCTTCAATAAACTCAATCAGACTGTCGAACATCCTGGTTTTACTGGGGAAATGACGGTATAGCGCCGCCTCAGACACGCCTACAGAGGCGGCCAGTTTAGCGGTGGTGATGCGTTGACTGCCATCGCTGGATTCCAGCATCAGAGCCAGAGATTGAAGTATTTCTTCGCGACGATTCCTTTTCGCGGTTTGTTTTTCTGCCATGTTACAAAATACCCCTGAAAATAAGCACTTGCCAGGCTGGCATCCACACAGCGACCGCAAACGGACGTTTGCGGTTTGTTATTGCATTATGGCACTGTGAGATACGTGTTTGTTGGGCGTTTATTTGCGCCCGGAATGGCCGAAGCCGCCTTCGCCACGGTCGGTGGCGTCAAAATCTGCCACCAGGTTAAATTCTGCCTGAACCACTGGCACAAAGACCATCTGCGCGATACGCTCGCCCGGTTCAATGGTGAAGCTGTCCTGACCACGGTTCCAGACGGAAACCATCAACTGACCCTGATAGTCGGAGTCGATCAGGCCAACCAGGTTGCCCAGCACAACGCCATGCTTATGGCCAAGGCCAGAGCGTGGCAGGATGACTGCCGCCAGAGACGGGTCAGCAATGTGAATGGCCAGGCCCGTCGGGATCAGGGTGGTGGCACCCGGAGCCAGTTCTACGGCGTCATCGAGACAGGCGCGCAGGTCAAGTCCGGCAGAGCCGGAGGTGGCATAGGTTGGCAGCGGGAATTGCTCGCCAACACGCGGGTCCAGAATCTTAACGTCGATTTTTTTCATCATAACGGGTAACGATCTCGTCCAGTAATTGTTGGCCCAGGAGTTCCTTGCGCTCAAGCGGTAAGATTTTATCTCCATCCTGCCAGAAAAGGTGCAGTGCGTTGCTGTCGCTGTTAAATCCTTGCGTGGCCAGCGATACATCGTTCGCGCAGATTAAATCGAGGTTTTTGCGCGTACGTTTTTGCCGGGCATATTCTTCCACATTATTCGTTTCTGCGGCAAACCCAACAACGTAAGGACGATGGTTTTTTAGTGCGGCGACACCGGCAACAATGTCCGGGTTTTTCACCATTTTTAGCGTTAATTCATCGCCTTGCTTTTTGATTTTCGCATCAGAGATGGTCTCAGCGCGGTAGTCTGCCACGGCCGCACAACCGATGAAAATCTGCTGGCTTTGCGCATGAGCCTGCACGGCGGCTTCCATCTCCAGGGCGGTGGTGACGTTAATGCGCTGCACAAAAGGCGGCGTAGGCAACGAGACCGGACCGCTTACCAGCGTGACGTTGGCGCCGCGTTTTGCGGCGGCGGCAGCAATGGCAAAACCCATTTTGCCGGAACTGTGGTTAGTGATGTAACGCACCGGGTCCAGCGGCTCGCGCGTAGGGCCCGCGGTAATCATGATGTTGAGATGTTGCAGATCGTTGACAGGTGAAAAATGGGCTGCGGCCATGTCGACAATCGTCAGTGGATCAAGCATGCGACCCGGGCCCACATCGCCGCAGGCCTGGCTGCCGCTGTCTGGACCCCAGATAAGCAGGCCGCGTGATGCCAGCGTCTCCAGATTATGCTGGGTGGCAGCGTTACGGTACATCTGCTGGTTCATCGCAGGCACAACGGCGACCGGGGCAGGTGTAGCGAGGCATATGGTTGAAACCAAATCGTTCGCCATACCGGCCGCCACTCGGGCAATCAAATCAGCCGTGGCAGGGGCAAGAATCACGAGGTCTGCCCATTTACCAAGCTCAATATGGCCCATTGCGGCTTCGGCGGCCGGATCGAGCAGGCTGTCAGATACCGGGTACCCTGAAACGGCCTGCAGGCTCAGGGGAGTGATAAAGGCTTTGCCGCCTTCGGTTATCGCGACCCGCACATCCGCCCCGCGCTCGCGCAGACGACGCACCAGCTCCGGCGCTTTATAGGCAGCAATACCGCCGCTTACGCCAAGAACGATTTTTTTACCGGCCAGGCTCATCATGATTCTTTCCTGTTGGGTTTCACCAGAGAGCGGGCATTTTATCACAATCCCCTGAGCGGGGTGATTTTGTCCTTAGCTCACTTTGCGAGGCGCTACGCAAGAACGATACGAGGCCGTCGAGTGCCTGACTGGCCTGTGGCAGCATGTGGGTAAAAAGGGAGAAAGAGCATGGAAGAAGAGGATGAACTGCTGCTGCCGCGCGAAAAATTGCTGCGCAACGGCGTCACCCCATTAACAGACGATGAGCTGCTGGCGCTCTTTTTGCGTACCGGGACCCCGGGGAAAACGGTCTTTACGCTGGCAAAAGAGCTGATCGCTCATTTCGGTTCACTGTATGGCTTGCTGACCGCCGACCTGGTGCAGTTTAAGCATATTGGCGGGATCGGCGTGGCGAAATATGCTCAGCTGAGGGCGATTGCCGAGCTGGCCCGCCGTTTTAACAATGTCCGCATGGAGAAGGAGGCGCCGATCCTGACGCCAGCGATGACGCGTGAATTCCTGCAAAGTCAGTTAACCGATGTTGAACGCGAGATCTTTATGGTGATCTTTCTCGACAACAGGAACCGGGTACTGAAACACAGCCATCTTTTTTCAGGTACCCTGAACCATGTTGAGGTACATCCGCGTGAAATTGTGCGCGAAGCGATAAAAGTGAATGCAGCGGGCGTGATCCTCGCGCATAATCACCCCTCTGGCTGTGCAGAACCGAGCAGAGCTGACAAAGAAATGACCGAGCGCATTATCAAATGTTGTCAATTCATGGACATTCGTGTGCTGGATCATCTGATAATTGGCCGCGGAGAGTACCTTTCTTTTGCCGAACATGGCTGGATTTAGGCTATTTCTGGCGATCCATCGGGATCTTTGTCTGTTCGGGACTTGAGCACACCGCCGAGTCAGCGTATACTACGCCACCTTTGAGAATCTCGGGTTTGGCATTTGGGCCTGGCAATCGAGAGTTCACTTAGAACTATGCGATGACCGGGCTGTAAAGCCTGACGAGGCGCCGATACCCCATACGAAGCTCGAGCTAATTTGATTTTTGGAGAATAGACATGTCCCGAGTCTGCCAAGTTACTGGCAAGCGTCCGGTGACCGGTAACAACCGTTCCCACGCACTGAACGCGACTAAACGCCGTTTCCTGCCGAACCTGCACTCTCACCGTTTCTGGGTTGAGAGCGAGAAGCGTTTTGTCACCCTGCGTGTATCTGCTAAAGGTATGCGTGTAATTGATAAGAAAGGCATCGATACAGTTCTGTCTGAACTGCGTGCCCGTGGCGAAAAGTACTAAGTACTTAAAGAGGAAATAAATCATGGCTAAAGGTATTCGCGAGAAAATCAAGCTGGTTTCTTCTGCTGGTACAGGTCACTTCTACACCACCACGAAGAACAAACGTACTAAGCCGGAAAAACTGGAACTGAAAAAATTCGATCCAGTTGTACGCCAGCACGTACTGTACAAAGAAGCTAAAATCAAATAATTTTAGCCTCCTTGTATTGAAAAACCCCGCAACTGCGGGGTTTTTTGCATTCTGCATCTCAACGGAGGAACCATGCCTGAATTACCTGAGGTAGAGACCAGCCGCCGCGGCATTGAGCCCCATCTGGTCGGCGCGACGATTCTTCATGCTGTCGTTCGCAATGGACGTCTGCGCTGGCCGGTGTCCGATGAGATCCACGCGTTAAGCGATAAACCCGTGCTTAGCGTGCAGCGCCGCGCGAAATACCTGCTGCTGGAGCTGCCTGACGGCTGGATTATCATCCATCTGGGGATGTCCGGGAGCCTGCGCATCCTTACTGAAGAACTGCCCGCGGAAAAGCACGACCACGTCGATCTGGTGATGAGCAACGGCAAAGTGCTGCGTTACACCGACCCACGGCGCTTTGGCGCGTGGCTGTGGACTAAAGAGCTGGACGGGCACAACGTGCTGGCGCATCTGGGCCCGGAGCCGCTCTCAGACGCGTTTAATGCGGAATACCTGAAAGCGAAGTGCGCGAAGAAGAAGAGCCCGATTAAGCCCTGGCTGATGGATAACAAGCTGGTGGTCGGCGTGGGGAATATCTATGCCAGCGAATCGCTGTTTGCCGCCGGGATCCATCCCGATCGGCTGGCCTCTTCACTGTCGGCTCAGGAGTGCGAACTGCTGGTCAGAGTGATTAAAGCGGTATTGCTGCGCTCGATTGAGCAGGGCGGAACCACGCTGAAGGATTTCCTGCAAAGCGACGGCAAGCCGGGCTATTTTGCTCAGGAGCTGCAGGTGTATGGCCGTAAAGGTGAGCCATGCAGAGTCTGCGGAACGCCAGTTATTGCCACGAAGCACGCACAGCGCGCCACGTTCTACTGCCGTCAGTGTCAGAAATAGCGCTACTTTAGCTTTTCTAGCAACGCCTGGTGGACGTTTACCGGCAGGAAGTGGGTAACGTCCCCATGATGGCGAGCCACCTCTTTTACCAGCGTGGACGAGATAAACGACCACTCTTTGGACGGCATCAGGAATACGCTTTCCAGCTCCGGCATCAGGTGGCGGTTCATGTGCGCCAGCTGCATCTCATACTCGAAGTCTGCCACCGCGCGTAACCCGCGAATCAGGATGTTTGCCTGCTGGGCACGGGCGAAGTTTGCCATCAGGTCGCTGAAGCCCACCACCTCTACGTTCGGCAGGTGTGCAATCGCATCGCGGGCAAGCGCAACACGCTCGTCGAGGTCAAACATGGGTTTCTTGCTGGGACTGGCGGCAATCGCCAGAATCACCGTGTCGAACATGCACGCCGCACGGGTGATGATATCAAGATGACCGTTGGTGATCGGATCGAAGGTACCCGGATAAATCGCTTTTGTGCTCATGGCTCACGTTTTCTCTGAGTAGCCGCGGCAGAGCGCCCACAGCTCGGTGTATTTGTTAAAAGTATACTGAGCATTCACGACTGCCAGTAACCAGCCCTGTTTACCGTCCAGCACGCCGCCGCGCAGCAGCAGCGTTTTCAGAAACGCACCCAGCGTATGGGTAAAAATCCCGGTCAGCGTCGCCTTCTTGCCGCGCTGGTGGCGCTCCTGCGCCCATGCGGTCGCATAGTTGAGCTGTTTACGCTGGAAGCTGGCGAAATCCCGGCAGGTCAGATGCAGCAGGTCGCCGGATAAGGCAATCACCTGAGCGTTGTCGCAGGCCAGGGATTCATGCACCAGATTATCGTTGTACTGATAGCGCTCGCGCTCATAGAGGCGCATTACGCGGTCTGGATACCAGCCGCTGTGGCGCATAAAACGGCCCAGGAAGTAGTTACGACGGGCAATGCTGTAGACCGCTTCGGGCTGCGGCGCGGCAAGCACGGTCTGAATGGCTTGCTGGAGTTCCGGGGTGACACGCTCGTCGGTGTCGATCATCAACACGTAATCACCGGTAGCATACTTTTGCGCGCGCTGGCGCTGGATGCCATAGCCTTGCCAGTCCGTATTGATAAAGACCTTTGCACCCGCTGCGCGGGCAACGTCCACCGTGTTGTCCGTGCTGCCGGAGTCAAGGACGACGATTTCGTCAGCCCAGGCGATCGAAGCCAGGCAGTCCGGAAGCAGGTCGGCGGCGTTTTTGGCGATCATCACGACCGACAGACGCGTTGACATTAGTGGCTCCGCTGAGGCAGATAAGGTTGCAGAAGCTGCAGAAGACGGGTGAGTGCGCCCTGGTTCTGATGCAGCACTTCGACGGCATGGCGACCGTACCACAGACGATAATCTTCGTCCGTCAGAAGGGTCGACACCTCTTTGACGACGGAGTCCGCGTCGGTCACGGTAATTAAACCATCGGCCTGCTGCAATTTGGCGCAGATATCTTTGAAGTTAAACGTGTGCGGACCCATCAGCACCGGAATGGCGTGCGCAGCTGGCTCGAGCGGGTTATGGCCGCCGCGTTCCACCAGGCTGCCACCGACAAAGGCGAGGTCGGCAATGCCGTACAGCAACATCAGCTCGCCCATCGTATCGCCAATCACCACCTGGGTGCTGCCGGAAGGGATCTCACCGCTGCTGCGCAAGGTGAAGCTGAAGCCGCCTTTCTGCACCATTTCACGGGCATCTTTAAAACGCTCCGGATGGCGGGGAACGAGGATCAGCAGTAAATCAGGGAATTTTTCCAGCAGCTTGCGGTGCGCCTGCAGGATGATCTCTTCTTCGCCATCATGGGTACTGGTTGCAATCCAGACCTGACGACGCGGGGCCCACTGGCGACGCAGCGTGATCGCGCGGGCGGCGAGTTCAGGGGTAACAGAAATATCAAATTTCAGGCTGCCCGTTACCGCAAGCTGGTTGCGTTTCAGGCCCAGCGCGATAAAGCGTGCGGCATCTTCTTCGTTTTGCGCGGCAATCAGGGTGATTTTGCTCAGGAGACGGCGCATAAATTTACCCAGCTTGCCGTAGCCTTTCGCTGAGCGCTCTGACAGGCGCGCGTTGGCAATCACCAGCGGAATTTTACGGGCATGCAGGGCGGAAATCATGTTCGGCCACAGTTCAGTTTCCATCACGATCACCAGTTTCGGGCGAACGGTATTAAGGAAACGATTCATGGCGCAGGGCAGATCGTAAGGGAGGTAGACGTGATGAACGTCTTTGCCAAAGGCGGATAACGCGCGCTCTGAGCCGGTCGGGGTCATCGTCGTGACGGTGATGGGCAGCGACGGGTAGCGGTGACGCAGGGCGCGAACCAGTGGGATCGCTGCCAGCGTTTCACCAACAGAAACGGAATGCAGCAGAATACCGTCCGGGGCGACTTTATTGCGGCAAAAGCCATAGCGCTCAGCCCAGCGTTTACGGTACGCAGGCGCTTTACGGCTACGAAGCAACAGTCTCAGCCACACCAGTGGCTGAATGATGTAGAGCAGGGCGGTATACAACAATTCCAAGCGATTATCCGTTTTTTAGTTTCGGCCGGGAAATTCTAAGCATTTAAGCGTGCTAAAGCTATCTCTTATGCCAGATACCGTTTTAAACGGAAGTAGCGTCGACCCAGACGCCAGCGCAAACGCGGACTTTTAGCACTTTTCCAGATAAGCTTCCAGATCCCGGTATCAAAGAACTCTTTGATAATCATGGTCTTCTTCGCCTCATCCTTCATGTTGTCGAAGGTATGAATGATCCCCAGCCCCTCTTTGGCGATTTGCCAGTGGCAAGCCGGGATATTTTTCACTTTATCCGGGTAACGCTGGTTAATGGCGTCAAGCATCTGCAGGATTTTCATGTAATGACGGGCGGAGCGAATCAGCGTGTCGTCATTATCCGGAGTATGCGATACCGAAGCAGAGTGAATGTAGTAGTCATAAAAGCGTTCGCTGGTGTACTGAACGCGTTCCGCGGCAAGCAGCACTTCGGTCGTCCACGGAATATCCTGATGGCGAAGGCCGGGTTCAAAATGGAAACTGTGTTTACGAATAAAGTCGTGGCGATAGATGTTTAACCAGGTGACGTGCAGGAACTTTCGTGAATCCAGCGCCTTCTTTAACCACGCCGGGCCAGTCATGACATCCGTCGAGGCGAGTTTATCTTCAGGGAAAATAGGGCGAGAGGGTTTCTTGTTGTTTTCCCAGACGTAGTTCCCATTGCAGGTCGCGACATCCAAATCCTGCGTGACGGCCATATCCAGAAGACGATGGTACATGCCCGGCTTGAAGACATCATCAATATCCGGGAAAGAGAGATACTGACCCGTTGCTACGGCCAGGCCGGTATTACGCGCGATGGATACGCCCTGATTTTGCTGTTCAATCACCTGCAACTGCGGCAGTTTTTCACGCCAGCTTTCGACGATCTGCATCGAACGGTCAGTAGAGCCGTCATTGACAATAATGACTTCCATGCTGTCGATGCGTTGATTCACAAGGCAGGTAAAGAACTGATCCAGAAAAGCTTCACCGTTATATACGGCAACCACCACGCTTAATAATGGCGCTGAATTTTGCATAAGAAACCTGATTATTTTTGATTGTCTACCAAAGCAATATATTGCCGGCAAATGGCATTGATGCCGAACGACGCAATGGTTGCACCGCCAACGACCGGCGGGGAGGTATAAATATCGACCAGCGTTTTTGCCAGTGATTCGTCGTTTAACTCTGACAGCCCGCGCGCCAGGTCTCCCGTGAGGATTTCAGCGGGGCCTCCTGGACAATTTGTACTGACCGGCGGGGTCTGGCAGATAATGGATTCGACCAGCACATTACCAAAACCTTCGCAGTCAGAACTTAACACTAAGAGCCGCGCCCCTTTTATCCAGGGGTAGGGGTTGGCGTCGAATGGGCGGAAAACCGTTTTGTTTTCAATACCCAAATCTCTGGCAAGCTGCTGTAATTTTTGGATTTTGGCGTCGGATCCATTGCCCATCATGACCAGTGTAGTGTCAAGTTGACTCAGTGCGAACGCACGTAAAAGCCGATCGTGACGTTTGTGCTCATGGAAGCGGCCAACATGAATGATGTAATCCTTCCCTTGCATTTCAAAGGGGGCATCAGCCAGACGCTGAATTTCAGGGATATCAAACGGGTTATGGATTACCGCTTTGCGTCGAAGCGTGAGCGCCAGCGTTTCTGAAAGATCTTTCAACACGGCGCCTGAAACAGCGACAACATTACGATTTTCGTAGGTATGACGAATTTTAAGATGCTTAAACCAGCGAGAAAGCCCGCGGCGATGGCGCAAATAGGAGAACGAGAACATGCCATGCACGCAAAACCAGACTTTATCGCGTTCCAGCGCACGGCAGTGTGCAACAATGCGGTCGGTTTTGTGCAAATGAGAGAACACAACGTCAAATTTTCCGCTGCGTTCAGCCCGCTCAATAGCCCGATCCAGCAGATGGGCGCGGCGTGGGATCTCCGTCAGCTTTCGCCACGGTTTTTTGCAGGTATCCTGAACAACCTGATAATCAATGCCTTCCGGGATGGCGTAATCGCACACTTTCCGCAGGGAGAAGAGAGAGACCTGATGTCCCATTTCTATCAATCCACTGGAAAGTGTAAGAACCGTTTTTTCAGCTCCCCCACCGGGTAAACCATCAATAATCATTAGGATGCGCATTTTTAATCCAGTAATTTTTGATAAAGCGAAATAAGCTGACTTGACAGTTTTTCGGGGGTGGCGTCTTTCACACGTTCCCGTGCCGCGCGTCCCATATTGTTATTTTTTTCCAGAGAAGGAATAGCGGATATCGCTTCCTTCAATGTCTTGATATCAAGGGCATCGCAATAAAATCCGTTCTGGCCTTGCTGAATAAATTCAGCGCCTCCGCAACTCTCTGAAGTAATGACGGGTAAACCGCAGGCCATCGCTTCAAGAATGACGTTAGGAAAGGGATCATACAGCGTTGGCAACAGTAAACCATCGGATAGCTGATAAAAAGGAAGCGTTTCTTTTTGCATCCCCAGGAAACGGATTTGCCCTTCGCAGCCGAGTGAACGGGCAAGATCGCGATAACGACTTTCTGCTTTATCCTGTCCAACCACAATCAGCCATGCCGCTGTTCCAGCGATAGCCCGTATGGCGCTGGCCAGGCCTTTTCGTTCGAACCCGGAGCCGACAAAACAGAACACCACGGCATCGGCTGGCAAACCAAATTGCTGACGCAACGCGGCACGTTGTGCCTCCTGAGCCGGAACGAAGCGGCTGGAATCAATAGAATTATAAATTACATGTATTTTTTTTGCGTCAATATCAAAATCTTCGACAATTTCGCGTTTGATCATCTCCGCATTACAGATAACCGCTTTGAGTTCCGGTGCCTGGTACATCTCTCGTTCGGCATGCATCACATAGCGGTGATAGCGATCGACCATCAGCATCTTTGCACGCCAGGCGGGTAGAATGCGTGCACGCTGCAGTAGCCAGCGGCGGTGGACGCCATCGCCTGCGCGGTAGATGTCACAGCCCGGGATTCGCTCGTGGCTTTGCACAATATCAAACTGTTGTTGTTGCCACAGTTCACGTGCGGCATGAGCAAAACCACGCTCGCGGCTGATGCGGCCCCACTTTCGCGGATCGCAAATGTGGATATGCCAGTCGTCCTGCTTTTCTCCCTGCCATTCACGGGTGATGACATTCAGCTCAAGATTTTGGTTGCTTAACGCGGTGAGCGCGCGGGAGACGAACCGTTCCGCTCCGCCATCAGGACGATATTTTTGGCGCACAATAGCCAGACGATGGTGTTTCATGACAGATATCTCTTTGCAGCAGAGACGACAGCATCCACGGGAATGGCGTCGAGATAGCGCTCTTTAGTGTTGGTATCAATGGCGTCCGGATCGGGGAGCGGGCCGAAGTCGCCAGCCCAGATAACGTCGCCGTTGACCTGCCACGGAGACCAAAACGTCAGTTTGGAAGGGCCAAAGAGTGCCACGCAGGGCGTCTGCAGCGCGGCGGCCATATGCATCGGAACCGAATCAACCCCAATGAACAGGCAGGCATGATCGATCAGCGCTGCAAGCTGGCGCAGCGTTAATTGACCGGCCAGCGAGACGACGCCGGTCTTCGGGGACGCGGCGAGAATGCGATCGATCATCGCCATCTCTTTTTTATCCGGCCCGGCCGTGAGTACGACGGTATGCCCATCTTGCTGCAGCGCTGTAATCGTTTGCGCCATTTTGTCTTCATCCCAGCATTTGAAGAACCAGCGGGATGTTGGCTGAATCACGATATAGTTATCACTCACACCCTTTTTCTCCAGCTGTTGGCGGGCGAAGTGCCAGTCATCTGCGCTGTAGGCCATGGTGACGGCGGGCTGCGCCGCGACCTGTAATGGAGACAGAATGGAGAGGTTTTGCTCGACGGTGTGCAGAGACTGGTGATTTGCAACGGAGACTAAATCGCTGTGACAAAAACGCCAGAATGCATTGTTGCGTTTGTTAAAGGCAAATCCGAGACGAACCGGCGCGCCGGTGAAGCGGGTGACAATAGCGCTACGCCACTGATCGGCAAGGTTAATCACCAGATGATAATGTTGTTTCCTTAACGCACACAGCAACTGCCACTCTTTCTGTAGATGCTTGAGTGTGCCCAGGTGCTTCCATTTACGATCGATTCCATAAATGGTGCCAATTGCCGGATGCGCGGCGAGCATGTCGCGCGTTTCTTCATACAACAGCACATCAATTTGCGCGTGTGGCCAGTGTTGACGTAATGAATCAATGACGGGGGTGGTCAATAACATATCGCCATGATGGCGGAGTTTGATCAGTAAAATGCGCAAATCAGGCGTGTCAGGTAAGTTATTCATCATCATCTTATCGGCGTTGTACTGTTGGCAATTCTAATAGACCTGATAGCGACTTGCACTCTTTCTCCATAATCTCAGGAATTTCCCAGCAAGGGTTTACTGATGGTTTGGAGAGTGCGTAACATAGCGCTAACTTCCCTGTCTTGCGGACTCATTATGAAAAAACCCGCGTTTATCATCACGATTGATACTGAGGGCGATAATCTCTGGCAGAACCACCGCGTCATTAAAACGGAAAACGCGCGCTATCTGGCCCGGTTCCAGACGCTGTGTGAACGTTTCGGCTTTAAGCCCGTGTGGCTGACAAACTATGAGATGGCGATCGAGCCCGTTTTCATCGACTTCGCCAGGGACGTGATCGCTCGCGGCCAGGGGGAGGTGGGCATGCACCTCCACGCATGGAATAGCCCGCCTGAGCACGATCTCACGGGTGATGACTGGCGCTGGCAGCCTTATTTGATTGAATTTTCAGACGAGGTGATGCGCGAGAAAGTGCTGTTCATGACCCGCCTGCTGGAAGAGACGTTCCAGACCAAAATGTTAAGCCACCGCGCCGGGCGCTGGGCGTTTGATAGCCGTTATGCCAGGTTACTGATTGAGCTGGGGTATCAGGTTGATTGCTCGGTGACGCCGCGAGTGAACTGGCGCAATGCGAAGGGGGCTCCGCAAGGCCATGGTGGGACGGATTACCAACATTTTCCGGACCGTGCCTACTTTATTGACGTTAACGACATTTCCCGGGCGGGCACGAGCCCTTTACTCGAAGTGCCGATGAGCATTCAGTATAAACATCCTGCCTGGCTGAACACGATCAAACAGGGTTACGATCGTCTTCGTGGTAAATACCGCTCACCTTCTGTGAACTGGTTACGTCCGACAGGTGGTAATGCGTCGCAGATGATTGAGGTTGCGCAGCAATGCCTTTCTCAGGGAAATGATTACGTCGAGTTTATGCTCCATTCGTCGGAATTTATGCCCGGGGGCAGTCCTACGTTTAAGGACGAGGCGGCGATCGAGGGGTTATACCAGGATCTGGAAGCGCTGTTTAGCTGGTTATCCGACAAGACGGTGGGGATGACGCTGGCGGAGTTTTATCAACACAAGAAAAAATAATGCCCGCATGGCGGGCATTATCACTTACTGGCGTTGTCTGGTTTGTGAAAAGAGTGTACTCAGCGCAAACACGGTGACAAAGAAGATGAGCGCCTCTGAGCTCAACAAAATGACGTCCGTCAGACCATAGAGCAATAAAAGAAGCATGGTCGTCAGCAGCAGACCATTTTTATTTTTAAGTGCGTACACGATCATCGAGATATAGAAAAAGAATAATATTACCAGCCCAGGGATCCCCTGAAGAGAGTATTTTTCAATGAACTCGTTGTGCAGATGAATCCGGGTAAATTCAAGCGCTGCCGCGAGATGTGGATGTCCATTTTTCACATATTGCTGTGACCAGACTTCGCGGTCTTCGACTGACTGCCCCATGGGGTGGGCAAGTCCGTTTTGAGCACCAATAATCCACATAGAAAAACGTGCACCGAGTGAGGTGGCGTCATATCCTTTTTGATAACGTTCTATTTCAGATTGTGTTTGTTGTATCTTAGGCAGAATTAACGGCTTGTAACTCACAACCACTATACCTGCCACAATACATAAGAAAATCAGCGTTGATTTCAGATGGATTCTTCTGAAGTGGTAGAGTGTGAGTACAATCGCCAGGAGCAAATATAATCCCATTGCGGCGCGCGTAGCCGTCAAAAGGATGACGAAATAAGAGATCAAGATGGTGAGCCCTGCGGCCACATACAGCTTTCTGTTTTTCTGAAGATAAAGGCTGTATACAAACGCCAGTGACAGTACGGAGTAAACATAGGCCGACACGGTTGGACGATTGATGGCCATCTCAACACGTTCCATACCCTGTGACGCTTGCCATAAGCCATAACCAGTAGCAAGGACAAATCCTGCACCAGAGGCATACAAGAAATATTTCAGGAAGGCTGTTTTATCAATATAAGATTTGAACCGGTCAAGATAGAAAACGAGAATACTCGCCAAAATCAATTTCTTGCTGGCGCCAAGGTAATCGCTATAAGCGTTCAAGCCTTCGTTATGATATTCATAGGCCATATACCAGATAAGATTGAGCAACCCAATCAGCAAAATGGGTAGCGCAATCGAAAAGGGACGAAGGGTGATTTTTTTATATTCGCACGCCAGGCCGATAATGCTGGCATAAACCGCAATATAGAAGAATTCACGCTGTTTCCCTGAGCTCAGTAACGCCAGCGCAAGCGAAATGAGGCTCAAAATAAGCGTCAGTTGATAGAGCCGCAGTTTTACTTTTTCCATAATGCCTCAATAACCCTTTTTTTGTAGCTGAAACGAACATCGCTGGAGAAGAAAAAAGAGAACGAATAAAGTGCTTTTACTCGTTGCATAACCAGTTTGAGTTGCGCGTCGGTCAGATATTGTCGATGGTTACTGTAAATATCAAACCAGTGGCAATTAATGAGATGCCTGAATGATTGCGGGAATATCTTTTCCATCTGTAATGTGCATTCTACAAGCGTAGCGATTTTACTGGCGTCAAGACGGCTCGATAAACTATCGTTACGTTTGATGTAATAATAGTGCCCCTTCCGCTGGAAGACTATTTTACTCGATTGCATCAGCATGCCGGGAAACACGGCGAAATCTTCATAACAGACCATTGAAGGGATCGGGTTGCTTTCGTACAGCTTCCGATGAACGAATTGCCCGATGAGGTGCGCCTGAAAGTCTTTATGCTGCAGGAAACGCGTTATTGCCTGGTGTTGTGATAAAGCAACGGGAGAGAACCCCTGCCAGTCAGCGGTGATTTTATGCGTATCGCGTATTTCCAGCAGGCGCGTCAGGAGCATATCAGGCCGCTGTGCTTGCAGAAATGCCACGGCGTCCCGGATGCTGCCCGGTTTCAATCGGTCATCGCTATCCAGCATGGTAATGTACTCACCTGACGCCAGAGAGAGTGCGCTGTTTCGAACATGACCGACGTTACGGTACTCAACGTATCGGGATTGCGCATTCGGAAGCTTTGGCAACCACGTCTCAATAATATCCTGTGTGGAATCATTGGAACTGTCATTAAAGATAATGATTTCTACATCATCGCCCGCATTATCAATCGCGTTTTGCAGGCTTTGTAGCGTTGCGTCAAGCGTGTCCTGGGCGTTATGTGCGGCAATAATGATGCTTAGAAAAGCCATAACAATTAGTTTCCCTGGGCATCAACGGTATATGCGGCCGCGTTAGCCGTTGGTAACGCGCAAATGAAATGTCTAATGTTGTCCAGCGATTCATCTGTTACAGAGAAGAGTTCTTCCCGGCTTTGTGAGAAGTAATAGCGAGTCTCAAAAACATACGAGCAAATATTGTCATCATTCCCAACCAACAGTACATTGCCAAGCGGACGCTGTTCATAGTGGCAGCAGGGTCCAAACAGTAAGATTACCGGCACGTCCACCGCGTCGGCAACGTAGACATTTCCTGAGTCGGACGCGATATAACAATCCATTTTTGAAATGGCCCACGGGAGTTCTTCAAGCGAAATTTTGCCAATCAAATTGATGAAGTTGGGCAATTCGCCATACGCGCGGGTGATATCATCCATCCACGATTGTTCGTTCGGGGCGCCAAACACATAAAACTCGCAGGGCAGGTCGGCGAGATGATCGGCAATCCGCTTCCAGATGCCCGGCGGGACGGTTTTCGCTTTATTTCCTGCGGCAATACTGATGCCAATGCGGATCACGCCGGGTTTATCAAGGATTGCCGGATATGTCGCGGGTTTAAAAAGTGGTCTGGTGGCGTGCTTTGGTGAGTCTTTCCAGGTCAGCGTGCGGTCGGCAAGCTTGAGATAGTTCGTCACCGACAATGTCTTTTTGCCGTGTTCAACGGTACCGTCTGCCGTTGCATAGAAAATTCCGTGATACCACCTGCGTGTGTATGTGCTTAAGAACTGTTTGTTTTTGGCGTTACAAACGGAGGCAAAAAAAAGATTTACGCTGTTAGGCTGCAGAAGATACACATTGTCATAGCGGTTCATGATCCGGCAGGCAAAGCAGAGCTTTCGCCACAGGTTACGCTTATGCTGTTCGATGAAAAAAATCTCGTCGATCGTCTCATCATGCTTCGCCAGTGCACCTACGCTGCGACTAATAAGTACGTCGCTTTTTTGCAGGTATGCCAGAAGGGGCGTTGCATTAACAAAATCGCCGATTTTTGCTGTTTGAATAACCAGGTTTTTACCTGTGTCTTTGCGAAACAGCTTTCGGATGAGTTTCACCGGAAAGAGTAAAATCAGCAGAAATACATAACTCATGGGTTAAATATCCCTGTCAGAAAGCCGATGGCTGCCCTGTAAAAATGAAAAAATAGCATCTGCGCTAATATCCTTCGTGTGTTGCGTTGGGCTGACCATCTGGTGCTGGTTTTTACCGTAGCCCCCAATCAGACCCGGATCGGTCGGGCCGAATATCGTAATATTCGGGCGATCCAGCGCTGCGGTTAAATGGCTTAATCCTGTATCCACGGAAACGACGGCATTCGCCCCCGCCAGTTCTGCGGCCACCTGCGCCAGCGTGAGTCTGGGCAATACCTCAACGTGCGAAAAACCGGAGGCCAGACGTTCTGCTCGCTGTCGCTCATGTTCAGCGCCCCAGGGCAGTTTAATATGGATCCCGGTAGGTTGCATTAGTTCAATCAGTCTTCGCCAGTGCGTTTCCGGCCAGTGTTTATCGTCGCGCGTTGTGGCATGGAGGAAGACAAGATAAGGCTGAGTACAGGGGTCTGTATTGCGCAAAAAGTGCTGCGCAATGGCGTAGTCGCCCTGGGATTCCGGTTTTACATAGCCAAGACTCTTTGCAAACAGTTCACGGGTACGCTCCACCGCGTGCTGTTGTTTTGCAATGCGGTGGCGACGGTTATAGAACAGGCTCGCCAGCGGCTCGCGGGCGGAGTGCCAGTCCATGCCGTGCTTTACGCCGTGTGCCAGACGCGTCACCAGCGCGGCGCTTTTCACCAGCCCCTGCGCGTCGATGATCGCGTCGTAACGCTGCGCCTGAACCGCTTCGCGGAAGGCGGTGCGCTCGGCTTTAATCGGTGTGGAGAACCATGCTTTGCGCCAGCGGCGAATGGCCACTGGGATCACGCGGTCTACTGCTTCATGCCAGGTAGGGATCTGCGCGAAGCCTTCTTCCACCACCCAGTCAAAACGGATGCCCGGAATGGCCTGCATCGCGTCTGTCAGCGCAGGCAGCGTATGCAGAACATCACCCATAGAGGAGGTTTTAACGATCAATACCCGCATCCGTTACCCTTCTTCGCTCAACAGCAGTTCGTTGAGTTCTTCGAGAACACGCTGCGGCGTGATGTCGATCAGGCTCTGGTGATAGCCTTCTGCGGCATCGCCTTTGCGCACCTTGTGGTAGCCGGTAATCAGGCGAATGACGCGCGCTTTGTGCGACAGTGGCGGCGTGAAGTCCGGGCTGCTTGGACCATACAGCGCGACCAGCGGGCGGTCCAGCGCGGCAGCGACGTGCATCAGGCCGGAATCATTGGTCACCACGGCTTTACAGGCGGCGATCAGAATAACAGCTTGTTCGAGCTGCGTTTCCCCGGCCAGGTTTCGGCACCAGGCCTGCTGCTCTGTGCTGAGCGTGGCGAGAATTTCATTGCCTGCTTCGTGGTCTTTTGCCGAGCCAAACAGCACAATCTGATAGCCTTCGTCGATCAGCTGTTTTGCCAGCTCCGCATAGTGATAGTGCGGCCAGCGTTTTGCCGGACCGAACTCCGCACCAGGGCAGAAGCCAATCATCGGGCGTTCAGACGAAAGACCAAACGCGTTGCAGGTCTGGGATTTCTCGCCGTCATTAACCTGAAGCTGCGGCCAGAGCAGCGGCTGCGGCAGATCTTTCGCACTGCGCATCACGCCTTTGTCGTAGGCCAGCGCCACGTAGCGCTCCACCATTAGCGGCCAGGCCTCTTTGTCCAGCACCCGCGCGTCGTTCAGCAGGCCGTAGCGCATTTCACCGCGCCAGCCGGTACGGTGCGGAATACCCGCAAAGAAGGGCACTAAGGCAGATTTGAAAGAGTTCGGCAGGACATACGCGCGATCGTAGCGCTTCTCGCGCAGGCTATGGCCGAGCTTGCGGCGTTCGCCGATTTCCAGCGCACCGTGGCCGAGCGGCATCGGGATCGCCTCGTTCACTTCCGGCATACGCGATAACAGCGGACGGCACCACGCGGGTGCCATCACGTCGATTATCGCCTGGGGATAGCGCGCCTTGAGCGTGCGATAGAGACTTTGCGACATCATCATGTCGCCCACCCATGACGGGCCGATCACCAGAATTCTCATACTTACGCGTCGCGGTTCAGCCAGGCCATATATTCCGTTACGCCTTCGGCAACGGTCTTGAACGGCTTGTCGTAGCCAGCTTTACGCAGGTTAGTCAGGTCTGCCTGGGTGAACGCCTGGTAGCGGCCTTTCAGCTTATCCGGGAACGGAATGTACTCAATACTGCCTTTTTTGTGGTACGCCAGCGTCGCGTCTGCCACTGCCTGGAAGGATTCCGCGCGGCCAGTCCCCAGGTTGAAGATGCCGGACACACCGTTTTCCCAGAACCACAGGTTGACTGCAGCCACATCGCCCACGTAGACGAAGTCGCGCTTAAAGCCGTCGCTGCCTTCGAACAGTTTCGGGCTTTCGCCATTATTCAGCTGGGTATTCAGGTGGAATGCCACGCTCGCCATGCTGCCTTTGTGCCCTTCGCGCGGCCCGTAGACGTTGAAGTAACGGAAGCCGACAATCTGGGAGTTCGCTTCTGGCAGAATCTGACGCACGTATTCGTCGAACAGGAATTTGGAGTAGCCGTAGACGTTCAGCGGTTGCTCGTATTCGCGGGATTCGATGAAGTCTGAGGTACGCCCGCCGTAGGTGGCAGCAGAAGAGGCGTACAGGAACGGAATTTCACGCTCCAGGCAGTAGTGGAGGATCTCTTTGGAGTACTGATAGTTGTTGTCCATCATGTACTTACCGTCCCACTCGGTGGTGGATGAGCACGCACCTTCGTGGAAAATGGCTTCAATCTCGCCAAACTCTTCACCTGCCATAATTTGGATAAGGAAGTCTTCTTTATCCATGTAATCAGCGATGTTCAGATCCACCAGGTTAACGAACTTGGTGCCATCTTTCAGGTTGTCCACCACCAGGATGTCGGTGATGCCTTTGTCATTGAGAGCCTTAACAATATTGCTGCCGATAAAGCCTGCGCCGCCGGTAACGATGATCATAACGGTAACCTTTGAAGTGTGGAGTCCGGGGACAATCCCGAACGCTAATGTTTCTATCATATCATCACAATGCCCTGTCTTCAGCCATTCACCGATATGCGGTAGGGGTACACGTGATTTATGCTGCAAAAACGACAAGAGATACTGCGTCATCTCGTCATGAACTATAGGTTTGGGTAATATGTCCCGAAATTTGCCGAGTCTGGAGAATTGCAATGCGTGGTGATTTTTACAAACAGTTAAACAGCGACCTCGACACCGCACGTGCGGAAGGGTTGTTCAAGGAAGAGCGTATTATCACGTCTGCTCAGCAGGCGGACATCACCGTTGCCGACGGCAGCCACGTGATCAACTTTTGTGCGAACAACTACTTAGGTCTTGCGAATCACCCTGAGCTGATTGCCGCAGCGAAAAACGGCATGGATACTCACGGTTTCGGTATGGCCTCCGTACGCTTTATTTGCGGTACCCAGGATAGCCACAAGCAGCTTGAGCAAAAGCTGGCGAGCTTCCTTGGAATGGAAGACGCGATTCTCTACTCCTCCTGTTTCGACGCCAACGGCGGTCTGTTTGAGACCCTGCTTGGCGCAGAAGATGCGATTATCTCCGACGCCCTGAACCACGCCTCCATCATCGACGGCGTACGCCTGTGTAAAGCGAAGCGTTTCCGTTACGCCAACAACGACATGGTTGAACTGGAAGCGCGCCTGAAAGAGGCCCGTGAAGCGGGTGCTCGCCACGTGCTGATCGCCACCGACGGCGTGTTCTCCATGGACGGTGTGATCGCTAACCTGAAAGGTGTCTGTGACCTGGCGGATAAATACGACGCGCTGGTCATGGTCGATGACTCTCACGCGGTCGGTTTTGTCGGCGAAAATGGCCGCGGTTCCCACGAATACTGTGACGTGATGGGCCGCGTGGATATCATCACCGGTACGTTGGGCAAAGCGCTCGGAGGCGCGTCCGGTGGTTATACCGCTGCGCGTAAAGAGGTGGTTGAATGGCTGCGTCAGCGCTCCCGCCCGTATCTGTTCTCCAACTCCCTGGCGCCAGCCATTGTTGCCGCCTCCATCAAGGTACTGGAGATGGTGGAGTCCGGCGCTGAGCTGCGCGACCGCCTGTGGTCGAACGCCCGTCTGTTCCGTGAAAAAATGAGCGCCGCAGGTTTCACCCTGGCCGGTGCCGATCACGCCATCATCCCGGTGATGCTGGGTGATGCGGTCGTGGCGCAGAAATTTGCTCGTGAACTGCAGAAAGAAGGGATTTATGTCACCGGGTTCTTCTTCCCGGTGGTACCAAAAGGCCAGGCGCGTATCCGCACCCAGATGTCTGCGGCGCATTCGCCTGAACAAATTGAACGTGCGGTGGAAGCCTTTACCCGCATCGGCAAACAGCTGGGCGTAATTGCCTGAGGACGTGTGATGAAAGCGTTATCCAAACTGAAAGCGGAAGAAGGGATTTGGATGACCGACGTGCCGGAGCCGGAAGTCGGTCATAACGATCTGCTAATCAAAATTCGTAAAACCGCCATCTGCGGTACTGACGTTCACATCTACAACTGGGATCAGTGGTCACAGAAAACCATTCCGGTCCCGATGGTTGTCGGTCACGAATATGTGGGTGAAGTGGTTGGCATTGGTCAGGAAGTCAAAGGCTTCCAGATTGGCGACCGCGTCTCCGGTGAAGGCCATATCACCTGCGGCCACTGCCGCAACTGCCGCGGTGGGCGTACGCACCTGTGCCGTAATACCATTGGCGTGGGCGTAAACCGCCCGGGCTGCTTCGCGGAATACCTGGTGATCCCGGCGTTTAACGCGTTCAAAATCCCGGACAATATCTCTGACGATCTGGCCTCCATCTTTGACCCGTTCGGTAACGCGGTACACACGGCACTCTCCTTCGACCTGGTGGGTGAGGATGTGCTGGTGTCTGGCGCGGGCCCCATTGGCATTATGGCGGCAGCCGTGGCGAAGCATGTGGGCGCGCGTAACGTGGTGATCACCGACGTGAACGAATACCGTCTGTCGCTGGCGCGTAAAATGGGCGTCACCCGCGCGGTGGATGTTTCCAAAGAGAGTCTGACCGACGTGATGGAAGAGCTGGGCATGACCGAAGGCTTTGACGTAGGTCTGGAGATGTCCGGTGCGCCACCGGCGTTCCGCACCATGCTCGACACCATGAATCACGGTGGCCGTATCGCGATGTTGGGTATTCCGCCGTCAGATATGTCTATCGACTGGAACAAGGTCATCTTCAAGGGGCTGTTCATCAAAGGCATTTATGGCCGTGAGATGTTCGAAACCTGGTACAAGATGGCGGCATTAATTCAGTCTGGTCTGGATCTGTCCCCGATTATTACTCACCGCTTCTCAGTTGATGAGTTCCAGAAAGGCTTTGACGCGATGCGTTCAGGCCAGTCTGGGAAAGTGATCCTGAGCTGGGATAAGTAATCAAAAAGGGGCCAGCGGCCCCTTTTTTTACTGATTTTTTTTCTCTTCGTCCGTCAGGTAACGCACCTTGCGGGTATAGTCCTGACCTTTGAACAACAGTTTGTTTTCAGGTGATTCAAGATACTTTTGCCATTCTGAGAGCGGAAAACCACCGTGCGCACCAATCACCTCTTTCGGCACAACGGCTTCCTGTCCGCCAATCTTCTTGGACACCGGCCAGTTCATCCAGTCGCCCAGGTTAACCGTTTTTAAATCCAGCATGTCCAGTAGCGCGGCGAGCGGCAGCTGATCCGTCGGCGGTTGCGTGTCTTCCATCAGTTCCCAGGTATCCTGGAACAGCGTGAGCCACAGCGGGCAGATACGGCGCCAGGTCTTTTTAGTGGCCGCAAGAAACGCACCGTTAACATGATCAACCAGATACGGGCGCACCGTCTCTTTATAATACGCCGGGACTTTCTCTGCTGGCGCGCCGTCCAGCTTGGCAATCATTTTGCCCTGGCGGAAGCTGGAGTAGATGTGCATCTCGGCCATGTTGATTTCTGGCATCTTCAGGAGGTTGAGATCGGAATCGATCATCAATACGCCTTCACCGCGCGCCTGCAGCGGGGCGTTAAGCTTCACCAGGCGGCTAAGGTAGATCTGCTTGTAGCGATAACCTTCTTCACGTTTTGGTAGGTCGAGGGTCACTATGCGGGTTTTCGGCGGCAGATTGCCAAACGCGGATTCTGGTTGATCGCTGACAATCACAATCTCGCTGACGTCGGTGGCATATCGCTCTGCAAAGGTCGCGGACAATAACGCCTCTTCGACGAAATCCGCACCGGTGCAAGGGATCACGATAGAGTCAACCGCCACGAGATCGCGCGTGACCGGAAGGGAAGCGTAGGGAATGTTATGTCGCCCGGTGATGTGGCGGTAGCGAGCATTCAGGAATTTAAACATGTTCTTCTCGTTTGGTTATTGCGCGCCAAGAACGGCCTCGACACCGTTAACATAGCTTTCAATGGCATACACGTTGCAGACATTCTGATGCGCAGCGGCGGCGAGCCGGGTGCGCAGATCGGGATCCTGCCAGATATTATCCAGGTGTTGAGCAAGTTGCGACACATCGCTCCACGGGAAAAGCAGCCCGGTCGATGCATGATCGATCAATTCTGCCGTGCCGGTCACCTTTGAGCCAATGACGGGGATATTCAGCAGCATCGCTTCCAGCACGACGCGGGGCAAGCCTTCGCTCTGCGAGGCCAGAATAAACGCGTCAAAGGTCGCGAGGTAGTCAAAAGGCGTGTTCTGGAAACCGGTGAAAATCACATGCTCAGCAATACCCAGCGCATCAGCTTGTGCCGCCAACGCACCGCGTTCAGCCCCCTCACCGACCAGCACCATCTTCCACCTCGCCTCGGGATGTTTCTGGTTGAATTGTGCCAGCGCTTCCAGCGTGTGGTGGTTGGCTTTGCGAGGGATTAATGAGCCAATGCTGCCGAACACGAACGTGTCGTCATCAATGTTCAGGCGATTACGCATCGCGCGTCGGTCGGGTAAAGGCTGATGGATGTCGATGGCATTGTTGACCGTCGTACACAGCTCGGGTCGGACCCCATGCTGAACTAACACGCGTTCTACGCCATGTGAGACGGCGATGATTTTTGTGGCATGGGTATTCACCAGCTTCACCAGCGGCGGGGTCAAAACAGGTTCAATTCGACAGTGCTGGATTATCCGCGCATGCACGTTTGCACCTGCCAGATAACCCTCTTCGTTAGAGCCCGGCTGGTTGTTCATATAAAGCGTATCGAAACCGCCATCCCTGAAAATCGTCTCGATTTTGCTAACGTTGGGTCGAATACGCCAGAGCGTATCAACATGACGTGTAAATGCCTTCCGGGCGCTGCGGGAGAAAAACAGCAGGCTACGTCCCAATTCTTTGGCAATCTTCGCCCATGCGGGCTGCTTATGTTGAGGGATGACAATTAAGGGAATGCCAATACTGTTCAGCACCTGGCCGATGGTTTGCCCTTCGGCCCGGCTGTAGTCACTGTAAAAACAACAGGTAATATCGAACTTTTCGCGGTTAATGCGCTTCAGAAGTTCGAGCATACTGTTGGTGCCTCCTCCCCATTCTTTACCGGTATCGAGGAGCAGAATTTTGTGTCGCTGCGGCATTTTTCTACCTTAATCGCCTGTCACTGAGAATGGCTCACTGATACTTTCTTACCCCATCCCTGCCACTGGTGCTGGAAGTATTGCACCAGCGTACTCTGGCTCACGCTTTCGCTGATGACCGCGAAGAAGCGGGTTGCATGCACCGGTTCAGGCGGTTGTTTCAGCTTGCAATTCTTCACGCCACGGAACGGGTTACGCGGCTGCGTTGCGGGTGGTTGTGCGCTACCCGGGCGAGACGTATCGACCTGCGGCTCATTGAGCAGATCGCTCGGACGTACCAGTGTGATATCTGGTGGCAAGGTCGGCAACATCTGTTGTAAAACGCGCACCGTAGAAGGATGCGGGTGGCCGATGGCAATGGCTGAACCATTGCGTCGGGCGAGCTGCACGGCGCGATTGAACTGCGCGCGAATGTCGGCCTCGTTCTGAGTATCATCCAGGAACACCTTGCGCTTGATCACCTTCACCCCCGTTCCCTGAGCGGCACGCATCGCCTGGCTGTTGCCGATGGTCATGCTGTCGAGGAAGTAGAGGTTGTAGCGTTCCAGCGCCTGCATCACTTTTAGCATGCCGTACAGGCTGGAGGTCATCGCGCTACCCATATGGTTGTTCAGGCCAACGGCATACGGCACGTTGTTGTAAGCGTCACGGATGATGCGCTCGATCTCATCGCTGCTCATATCTGGACGAAGCGTATCTTTTTCCAGCGGCTGTTTACTGAGCGGTGCCATCGGCAGATGGATGAGGACCTGATGTCCGCTGTTGTGGGCTTTGGTCGCCATCTCACGGGCGTGAGGCGCATTCGGAAGGACGGCGACAGAGATGGCTGGCGGCATCGCCAGCACCTGATTTTCATAGTGCGGACGATAACCGAAGTCATCAATCACGATGGCGAGTTTACCGGCGTATACCGGTGCAGCCAGCGCCAGCGCGCTGACGACGGAGAGAACCATTCGACGAAATTGAAGCAAAACTTATCTTCCCAACCACGGCTGTGGATTGACCGCCTGACCCTGACGACGAATTTCGAAATAGAGTGACGGGCGGCCCTGACCGCCACTGCTGCCCACAAGGGCGATGGGTTGGCCTGCGCGCACCTGTGTGCCAACGCTGACCAGTGCGCTCTGATTGTAGCCGTAAAGACTCATGTCGCCTTTACCGTGCTCAACCACTACCACAAGACCGTAACCCTGCAGCCAGTCGGCCAGAATCACTCGTCCATCGGCAATGGCTTTTACTTCACTACCTTCAGACGCACCGATAACGATCCCTTTCCAACGTAGCTCACCCTGCAGCTGTTCGCCATAACGATGCAGAAGCGTACCGCGAACGGGCCAGTAGGCCTGACCGCGTGGGGAACCCAGACCGCCGGTACGCGACATCAGGGAACGTTCGCTTTCGCTTGGTTTGTAGGTGGTACCTTTGCGGGAGGCTTCCTGCTGCTTGTCGCGGACAGCCTGTGCCTCGCGGGCCTCTTTTTCGGCACGCGCTTTCGCCGCGGCTTCGGCACGGGCGATACTGTTACGCAGTTTTGATTCGTTGGCACGCATTTCACTCAGCTGGCTCTGACCTTGCTGAATGGAGGACTCAAGACCGGAAAGGGTTTTCTTGCGCTCGTTACGGGCCTGCTCAAGTTTCGCCTGCTGCGCTTTTTGTTCGTAGAGCAACGTCTGCTGCTGACTCTGCTTCTCTTCCAGCTCAGCTTTTTGGGTGGAGACCTCTTCACGCGTCTGTTTCAACTGCGCAATGGTCTCCTGACGCGCCTGGTTCAGATAACCGAAGTAGGCCTGCAGACGCTGACCGCGCTGGCTCTCTTCACCGCTGAGGATCAACTGAAGACCGGTGTGTTCACCCTGTCGGAAAGCGGCATCAAGCTGTGCGGCAAGATTGCGCTCCTGTGCATCACGCTGGCGCTCCAGTTTGGCAATCGACGCGTTCATCTCGTCGATCTGTTTATTCAACTGAGCGAGGGTATCTTGCGTTTCACGGAGCTTACGGGCTGCGGCCGAAATAGCTTCTTCCTGCTGCTTAAGCTGGGCGAGCAGGGCGGAGCGTTGCTGTTGTTGCTGGCGTACCGCACGCTCTTTAGCGGCGATATCCGCCTGAATGGATTTCAACTGGTCGCGATCGTCCGCGTGGGCGGATGCGGCGCACAGCAATACGCCAGCGCTGAGTGCGCTGGCGCAAAGCAGGGGTCTGACTGATAACCTAAGCGGCTTCACGACCCATGTGATTGAAAAAATCGCCTTTCCCCTCATGGGGAGGGATTATTCCACGATGAACAGCGGCTTACCAGTCATCTCTTCAGGGATCGGCATACCCATCAGCGACAACATGGTTGGCGCGATGTCAGAAAGCTTGCCGCCTTCCACTGCTTTCAGTGATTTATCACCGACATAAATCAGCGGAACAGGCAGGTTGGTGTGAGCGGTATGCGCCTGGCCCGTTGCCGGGTCGCGCATCTGTTCCGCGTTACCGTGGTCAGCGGTGATCAGCAGCTGACCGCCTACGGACTCAACCGCTTTTGCAACCTGCTCAACGCAGTGATCCAGTGCTTCAACCGCTTTCACGGCGGCTTCCATCACGCCGGTATGACCGACCATGTCGCCATTCGGGTAGTTACAGATGATGGTGTCGTACTTGCCGCTCTTGATGGCCGCGACCAGTTTTTCAGTCAGCTCAGCAGAGCTCATCTCTGGCTGCAGATCGTAAGTCGCGACTTTCGGTGAGTTGATCAGAATGCGCTCTTCACCTTTGAACGGCTCTTCCACGCCGCCGTTAAAGAAGAAGGTCACGTGCGCATATTTTTCGGTTTCGGAAATACGCAGCTGCGTTTTGTCATTCTTCGCCATCCACTCGCCGAAGGTATTAGCCAGCGAGGCTGGTGGATACGCGCATGGGGCTTTGATGTCTGCCGCGTATTCGGTCAGCTGGATGAAGTCGAGGTTTACCACTTTCTTACGGGCAAAACCGTCGAAGTCGCTGTTGACGAAAGCACGGGTGATTTCACGCGCGCGGTCAGCGCGGAAGTTCATGAAGATCAGCGCATCGCCATCTTCCATGGCGGCATCGGGCTGGCCTTCAGCACGAATCACGGTCGCTTTCACGAATTCATCGTTTTCATCACGTGCGTATGCGGCTTCCAGGGCTTCAACGGCAGTCGGGAACTGGAACTCACCTTTTGCCAAGGTCATCAGGTCATAGGCCTGTTCAACGCGATCCCAGCGGTTGTCGCGGTCCATGGCGTAGTAACGACCAATGATGGAGGCGACGCGGCCTTTGCCCAGTGCGGCAAATTTCTCTTCGAAGGCTTGCAGAGAGCCTTTTGCGCTGCGTGGTGGCGTATCGCGACCATCCAGGAAGGCGTGCAGATAGATTTTTTCTGCACCGCGCTCGGCGGCCAGTTCAACCATCGCCATGATGTGATCTTCGTGGCTGTGTACACCGCCCGCGGAGAGCAAGCCCATGATGTGAACGGCTTTACCTGCCGCAACGGCTTTATCTACCGCGCCGCAAAGAACCGGGTTCGCGAAGAAGGTGCGTTCTTTGATTTCGACATCCAGACGGGTCAGGTCCTGATAGACGATACGGCCCGCGCCCAGGTTAACGTGACCGACTTCGGAGTTGCCCATCTGGCGGTCAGGCAGACCGACTTCCAGACCGGATGCGTCGATCAGGGTATGGGGACGTTTCGCCCACAGCGCATCCATCACCGGGGTTTTTGCGCTGAAAATAGCGTTATCCTGGCTGTCTTCACGGTAGCCATAGCCATCCAGAATCACCAGTACCATAGGTTTTTTAGAAACCGACATTGCAACAACCTCATGCTCAAGAGTCAAAATTTGCGTAATTTTACTACAGCTGAATCGATCAAATAGCCGCAGAAGATCAAAGAAAGCGCAGGGGCAAGGCGCTGACCGGACCATTTTGAGGCATTTTTTTAGGTGGCATGCCGCAGAAAATGGATTAGGTTAGGGTCGCTGGCTGTATTTGCCAGAACGCACAGGTATACTCCTGTCCTGGTTTTTTTATCACTTAGTCGGGAGTAGTTACCCTCCATGCAAGAAATTATGCAATTCGTTAGCCGCCATCCGGTTCTGAGCATCGCGTGGATTGGCCTGCTGGCTGCTGTGCTGTTCACCACATTTAAGAGCCTGACGTCTAAGATTAAGGTTATCACCCGTGGTGAAGCGACGCGTCTTATCAACAAAGAAGATGCCGTCGTTGTCGATCTGCGTCAGCGTGACGATTTCCGTAAAGGTCACATTGCAGGCGCAATCAACCTGTTGCCAGCTGAAATCAAAGCGAACAACGTGGGTGAGCTTGAAAAACACAAAGCCCAGCCAATTATCGTTGTTGATGCAACCGGTATGCAGGCGCAAGAATCTGCCAGCGCGCTTTATAAAGCGGGCTTCGAAAATGTAACGGTACTGAAAGAAGGGATCTCCGGCTGGAGCGGGGAAAATCTTCCTTTGGTTCGCGGTAAATAAGGAGTTCAGTCATGGCCAATATTGAGATCTACACCAAAGCGACGTGCCCGTTCTGCCACCGTGCGAAAGCGCTGCTGAACAGCAAAGGCGTCACGTTCAAGGAACTGCCGATCGACGGTGACGCGGTTAAACGTGAAGAGATGATCCAACGTAGTGGTCGTACGACGGTTCCGCAGATTTTTATTGATGCGCAGCACATTGGCGGCTGTGATGACTTGTATGCGCTCGACGCCCGTGGTGGACTCGATCCGCTGCTGAGCTAAGAGACTTTAGGACAATTAAAAAGGGTTTTTCCATGTCAGAACAAAGCAATAATGAAATGATTTTCCAGATCCAGCGCATCTACACGAAAGATGTCTCTTTTGAAGCGCCAAATGCGCCGCACGTTTTCCAGAAAGACTGGCAGCCAGAGGTTAAACTTGATCTGGATACCGCATCTACCCAACTGGCAGATGACGTGTATGAAGTTGTACTGCGTGTGACCGTGACCGCCTCTCTGGGCGAAGAAACCGCGTTCCTGTGTGAAGTACAGCAGGGCGGTATCTTCTCCATCGGCGGCATCGAAGGCAACCAGATGGCGCATTGCCTGGGTGCATACTGCCCGAACATCCTGTTCCCGTATGCGCGCGAATGCATCACCAGCCTGGTTTCTCGCGGTACATTCCCGCAACTGAACCTTGCGCCAGTTAACTTTGATGCGCTGTTCATGAACTATCTGCAGCAGCAAGCTGGCGAAGGTGCTGAACAACATCAGGATGCCTGATGAGCACTGTTAATGCTTCAATGACTGTGATCGGTGCCGGCTCATACGGCACCGCTCTTGCCATCACGCTGGCAAGAAATGGTCACGACGTGGTCCTGTGGGGCCACGATCCAAAACATATCGCCACGCTGCAGCACGACCGTTGCAATGTGGCGTTTCTCCCGGACGTTCCGTTCCCTGACTCCCTGCACCTGGAAAGCGATCTAGCGACCGCGCTGGCGGCCAGCCGCAACATTCTGATTGTCGTCCCGAGCCATGTGTTTGGCGAAGTGCTGCGTCAGATTAAGCCGCTGATGCGCCCGGATGCCCGTATTGTCTGGGCAACCAAAGGTCTTGAAGCGGAAACCGGACGCCTGCTGCAGGACGTTGCCCGCGA
Source organism: Enterobacter sp. T2 (assembly GCF_010692925.1). Taxonomy (NCBI): domain Bacteria; kingdom Pseudomonadati; phylum Pseudomonadota; class Gammaproteobacteria; order Enterobacterales; family Enterobacteriaceae; genus Enterobacter; species Enterobacter sp. T2. The sequence goes on from NZ_CP048736.1 coordinate 119,512, forward strand.
AGCGCTGGGTGATGCGATCCCGCTGGCGGTCATCTCCGGTCCGACCTTTGCCAAAGAGCTGGCTGCTGGCCTGCCGACGGCGATCTCGCTGGCATCGACTGACCAGGCTTTCGCCGACGATCTCCAGCATCTGCTGCATTGTGGCAAGAGTTTCCGCGTCTACAGCAACCCTGATTTTATCGGTGTCCAGCTGGGCGGTGCGGTGAAGAACGTGATTGCTATCGGTGCCGGGATGTCTGACGGTATTGGCTTTGGCGCCAACGCCCGTACGGCGTTGATTACCCGCGGCTTAACCGAGATGTCCCGTCTTGGCGAGGCGCTGGGCGCCGATCCGGCCACCTTTATGGGGATGGCGGGTCTGGGCGATCTGGTGCTGACCTGTACCGACAACCAGTCTCGTAACCGCCGCTTTGGCATGATGCTCGGACAGGGCAGCGATGTAAAAAGCGCGCAGGAGAAGATTGGACAGGTGGTGGAAGGCTACCGCAATACCAAAGAAGTCCGCGAATTGGCGCACCGGTTTGGTGTCGAAATGCCAATAACCGAGGAAATTTATCAGGTATTGTATTGCGGAAAAAATGCGCGCGAGGCAGCATTGACCTTATTAGGTCGTGCGCGCAAGGACGAGCGCAGCAGTAAGTAGTCGGAACCATTGTCACCTGAATGACCCAGCCAGCGCAGAACTGGCTGGTCATTAACTTATCGTCTGGAGTAAGCAATGCCGTGTGAAGAACTGGATATCGTCTGGAACAATATTAAAGCCGAAGCCCGGGCGCTGGCCGACTGTGAGCCTATGCTGGCCAGTTTTTACCACGCTACGCTACTCAAACACGAAAACCTTGGCAGTGCTCTCAGCTACATGCTCGCCAACAAGCTGGCCTCCTCGATTATGCCTGCTATCGCCATCCGCGAAGTGGTGGAGGAGGCATACGCCGCTGACCCGGAAATGATCGCCTCTGCCGCCTGTGATATTCAGGCCGTGCGTACGCGTGACCCGGCGGTAGATAAATACTCTACGCCTCTGCTATACCTGAAAGGCTTCCACGCCCTGCAGGCGTATCGCATCGGCCACTGGCTATGGAATGAAGGCCGCCGCGCGCTGGCAATCTTCCTGCAAAATCAGGTCTCCGTGACCTTCCAGGTCGATATTCACCCGGCAGCGAAAATTGGCCGTGGAATTATGCTCGACCACGCCACCGGCATTGTTGTGGGTGAGACGGCGGTGATTGAAGACGACGTTTCGATCCTGCAGTCGGTTACCCTTGGCGGTACCGGTAAAACCAGCGGCGATCGCCATCCGAAAATTCGTGAAGGGGTGATGATTGGCGCGGGTGCCAAAATCCTCGGCAACATCGAAGTCGGACGCGGCGCGAAGATTGGCGCAGGGTCGGTTGTGCTCCAGCCGGTTCCGCCGCACACCACCGCGGCTGGCGTACCGGCGCGTATCGTCGGCAAACCAGACAGCGATAAGCCGTCCATGGATATGGATCAGCACTTCAACGGTATCCACCATACGTTTGAGTATGGTGACGGCATTTAACTTCTGAGAATGGCGCCCGGGTACCCCAGCTGGCGCCATGCTTCATACACCACCACCGACACCGCGTTCGACAGGTTCATGCTGCGGCTGTCCGGCATCATCGGAATACGGATTTTCTGCTCAGCGGGCAGGGCATCCAGAATCGTGGCTGGCAGGCCGCGGGTTTCCGGGCCAAACATCAGATAGTCACCGTCCTGATAGCTCACGGCGCTGTGCGCTGGCGTGCCTTTGGTGGTCAGGGCGAACATGCGCTGCGGCTTTTCGCTTTCCAGAAACGCGGCGTAATCATGATGGCGCACGACGGCAGTAAATTCATGGTAATCCAGCCCCGCGCGACGCAGACGCTTGTCGTCCCACGTAAAGCCCATCGGCTCAATGATGTGCAGACGAAAGCCGGTGTTGGCACACAGGCGGATGATATTGCCGGTATTCGGCGGAATTTCTGGTTCGAATAAAACGATGTTAAGCATGCTGCCCCCTTAATTGCGGGGGCAGAATAGCAGAAAAGTGAGGAATTACGCGACGCCAGGTTCCTGCGCACGGCAACGCAGCATTTTGTAGCACGTTGCCGCTGCGGCGACCAGGGCAGGCACGCTGAGGATCATCAAAATACTGTCCGCCTGCCACTGCAGGGAAAGCAGCTGAGCGCTGGTCATGGTTCCCGCCACGCCGCCAAAGCGGCCGATCCCCTGCATCCAGGCAATACCCGTTGCGCGGCACTCTGTTGGGTAAAAAGTCGCTGCCAGGGTTTGCATGCCCGATTGCGCCCCGTTCATCGCGATCCCCATCAGGAAAATCAACCCGCCAAACAGGGCGATATGATTATGCTCAATGCCCAGTAACAGAATGAGACCCATTGTCAGCACAAAGCCACCCGCGACCACTTTGTGTGCCTCCCAGCGATCCATCATCCAGCCCGCGAGCAGAATGCCTGCGGTACCGCCGAAGGTGAACAGCGAGGTGAGCCAGGCGGATTCCGCCAGCGCATAGCCCATCCCCTGCATCAGGGTCGGCATCCAGCTCAGCAGGACGTAGTAAATCACCAGCCCCATAAAGTAAGTGACCCACAGCATCAGTGTGCCGGGCAGCCAGGGCATGGAGAAGAGCTGCGCCACGCTCCCTTTCTTAGAAGCGACTTTTTCCTCGGCCAGGAAAAAGCCGGTAACGCTCTCCAGGGTGCTGCGGCTGAACCGGCTGGCGATACGGCGGATCTGCATGACCTCCTTCCCGCGCTGCACCAGAAACTTCACCGACTCCGGCAAAAACAGCGCCAGCAGCAGCGTCAAAATCAGCGGCGCAATTGCACCCGTCAGCAGCACGCTTCGCCAGCCATGGTGGGGAATAAGCCACGAAGAGATCGCACCACCCCCTGCGGCACCCAGAGGGAAGCCGCAGTACATGGTATTAATCGCCATGGCGCGGCAGCGCTGGGGGGCAAACTCGGAAATCAGCGTGATGGCGTTTGGCATTGCGGCACCGAGGCCAAGGCCCGTCAGAAACCGCCACAGCGTCAGCGTATTCAGCGTTTGCGCCCAGGCCGTGCCCAGGCTTGCAAGACCGAAGAACAGGCAGGAGAAGACCAGCACGCGCTTGCGCCCCATCTTGTCCGATACCGGGCCTGCAATGAGGGCACCCAGCGACAAGCCCAGCAGGGCTGCGCTCAGCACCGGCCCCAGATCCTGTTTATGTATCCCCCATTCTGCCGACAGCGTAGGGGCGATGTAACCCATTGCTGCGGTATCAAATCCATCGATCGCCAGAACCAGAAAGCCCAGTACGATAAGAAGCCAGTGAAACCCTGAAAAGGGACTCTCATCGATCACCTGCTGAATATCCACTTTGCCTGAATACGTCATATGCTCCTCTCCGATGTGATGTTGTTTTTGTGTTCTTGTATTTGCTTGTCTATACAATTGCGGAGGGAGTAAATATGTCAAATTTTCTTATCCAATTTGTTATCTAAGTGTTATTTTCGGCAAAAAAAAGCGCCCGAAGGGGGAACCGGGCGCGTGAACAGCGGTGTTAACAGGAGGGGTATTCAGGCAGCGTTTCCCTGCGCAAGGGGAGCCAGCGCCGCCGGTAATCGACTTAACTCCTGCACCAGAGAGTCTTTGCTGATTTCGCTAATGGTTTTCGCACCGGTCAGCGTCATCGCGACTTTCATCTCTTTTTCGATCAGGTCAAGCAGGTTCGCCACGCCAGCCTGACCTGCCGTCGCCAGCGCGTACAGATACGCACGGCCCAGCAGCACGCTGTCGGCGCCAAGCGCGATCATGCGTACCACGTCCAGCCCGTTGCGAATGCCGCTGTCGGCCAGAATCGCGATATCGCCTTTCACCGCATCGGCAATGGCGGGCAGCGCGCGTGCGGAGGAGAGCACACCGTCGAGCTGACGCCCGCCGTGGTTTGAGACCACAATGCCGTCTGCGCCAAAACGTACCGCGTCGCGGGCATCTTCCGGGTCGAGGATCCCTTTGATCACCATCGGGCCGTCCCAGAATTCGCGGATCCACTCCAGGTCTTTCCAGGAGATGGACGGATCGAAGTTGTTCGCCAGCCAGCCGATGTAATCTTCCAGCCCGGTCGGTTTACCGAGGTAAGCCGAGATGTTGCCCAGATCGTGCGGACGTCCGTTCAGACCCACATCCCACGCCCACTGCGGGTGCGTCACCGCCTGCCAGTAGCGGCGCAGAGCGGCATTCGGGCCGCTCATGCCGGAGTGGGCGTCGCGGTAGCGCGCGCCCGGCGTTGGCATATCGACGGTAAAGACCAGCGTGGAACAGCCCGCCGCTTTGGCGCGCTCCAGCGCGTTGCGCATAAAACCGCGATCGCGCAGGACGTACAGCTGGAACCACATCGGACGCTTGATGGTCGGCGCGACCTCTTCAATCGGGCAGACGGAGACGGTAGAGAGGGTAAACGGAATACCCCTGGCATCCGCGGCCGCCGCCGCCTGCACTTCGCCACGACGGGCGTACATACCGCACAGGCCGACGGGGGCGAGAGCGACCGGCATGGAGAGCGTTTCGTTGAACAGCGTCGTCTCAAGGCTCAGGTCAGACATATTCTTCAGCACGCGCTGACGCAGGGCCACCTCTGACAAGTCTTCCACATTGCGGCGCAGGGTGTATTCGGCATACGCCCCGCCGTCGATGTAGTGGAACAGGAACGGGGGCAAAATGCGCTGCGCCGCGGCGCGATAGTCACTGGCTGCTGAAATGATCATGCTTTGTTCTCCCTGGAAATATCACTCTCGCCAGGCAGACGGGTAATACGCGCCTGTCGGGCCTGGTCTTCATCGAATCGTTTAATGGTGGTGTGAACGAAGCCGAGATGCGCCATCATCGCCTTGCGTGCGGCCTCGGCATCACCGGTCAGAATGGCGTTAAGCACCGCCTCGTGTTGTTCAGTCAGCTGGGCAAACACCGGCGGAACCAGGTACATGCGCTGGCGGCTTTGTTTGACGGAGGATTGCAACAGGTCGAAGAACCCGCGCATGGTCTGGAGCAGAACCACATTGTGCGACGCTTCGGCAATGGCCAGGTGAAAACGCACGTCAGCCTGGGAGGCGATATCCGGGTCGCTGCTTTGCGTGGCCTCAAAGCAGGCTTTGAGCTTCTCTTTGTCGGCCTCGGTTGCCCGCATGGCCGCATGCCAGGCGGTGCTGGTCTCGATGGCGTGACGCGCTTCGAGGATGTCAAAGCTGTAGTCCGGGTCATTTTCCATCAGCGTCTTCAGCGGCTGAACGATGTTTTGCTCGGACCAGTCGTCATGCTGCCAGCGCACAAAGGTGCCGCCGCCGCGACGGCTCACCAGTACCCCTTCGCTGACCAGCGTGGCCAGCGCTTCACGCAGGGAATTACGCGATACACCAAGCTGGGTGGCGAGCTGGCGTTCAGCGGGCAACTTCATGCCCGCTTCCAGCTGTTGTTCTTCAATCAGCGCCCGTACGCGAGAGGCTATCTCGTCGGACAGGCGTCTGGGCATCACTATCATGGGATCATCCAGGTTAAGACATAAGCCTGCAGGGTGGTGATCACCCCGACCATGCAGGTGAATATCAGGCTGTGTTTTACGGTAAAGCGGAACAGATCCGACTCTTTACCGACCAGTCCCACCGCCGCACAGGCAATGGCGATGGATTGCGGGGAGATCATTTTCCCGGTCACGCCGCCGGTGGTGTTCGCAGCGACCAGCAGGACATCCGACACGCCAATCTGCTGGGCTGCCGTAGCCTGCAGTGCAGCAAACAGGGCGTTCGACGAGGTATCTGACCCGGTCAGGAACACACCCAGCCAGCCGAGGAACGGTGAGAAGAAGGTGAAGGCGTGGCTGGTATGGGCCAGCGCCAGTGCCAGCGTCGATGACAGGCCGGAGTAGTTCGAGATAAACGCGAACGCCAGCACCATGCCGATGGAGTAAATCGGCAGCATCAGCTCTTTAATCGTCGCTGCAAAGGTCTGCACCGCGGCGGCAGGCTTCATGCGCAGCCACACCACGGAAAGGATCGCGGCAAACAGGATGGCGGTCCCGGTGGCGGAGAACCAGTCGAACTTATAGACCGCGGCATACGGAGTGGCGGCATGCACGACTGGCGGCATGCGGGCGACCATTTTGTCGAGGAACGGCACGGAGATATTAATCACCATGTCGTACAGCGCGCCGCCCGGGGCGAACAGGGCTTTAAACGGCGGGATGCTCCACAGCGTTACCGTTGCGGTCAGGAACAGGAACGGTGACCAGGCACGGATCACCTGCCCTGCGGTATAGCCCGTGCGTGCCAGGGTTTGATCGACCTGCGAGGCACCCATGTCGGCGAAGCGGAAAATACGTACCGGCTGCCAGCGTTTCAGGAACAGGGTCAGGCAGACCAGCGAGACCAGCGACGAGATAATGTCCGGCAGCTCCGGACCGAGGAAGTTTGAGCTCAGGTATTGCGCGATGGCGAACGAACCGCCCGCCACCATTACAGCAGGCCACGTCTCTTTCACGCCGCGCCAGCCGTCCATAATCGCCATGATCCAGAACAGCACGATGATGGTCAGGAACGGCAACTGGCGACCCACCATCTGGCCGATCTCAAAGCTATCCAGCCCGGTCACCTGTCCGGCGACCAGAATCGGAATCCCCATTGCGCCAAACGCCACCGGGGCGGTGTTCACAATCAGGCACAGGCCCGCGGCATAAAGCGGGTTAAAGCCGAGGCCCACCAGCAGGGCGGCCGTAATGGCGACCGGTGCGCCAAATCCGGCGGCACCTTCCAAAAACGCCCCGAAGGAGAAGCCGACAATCAGCATCTGCAGGCGCTGGTCCGGTGTGATGGAGAGAATCGACGAGCGAATGATGTCGAACTGCCCGGTTTTCACCGAGATTTTATAGACAAAGACAGCGGCGATGATGATCCACGCAATTGGCCACAGACCGTAGAAGAAACCGTAGACAACGGAGGCCAGCGCGCGATCGACCGGCATTTTGTAGAAGAACAGCGCCACCAGCAGAGCGATGGCAACGGTGTACGTCGCGGCAAGGTAGCCCTTCAGCTTGAGCTTAATCAGCGCAAAGAAGAAGAACAGGATCGGAAGCGATGCGATCAGGCTCGACAGCCAGATATTTCCGGCCGGGTCGTAGTTTTGTTGCCAGAGGCTCATGCAGGTCTCCTGGGGACCAGATAACCTGCGCGGCGGGTGAGTCTCCGCTCATCTCTGCATCACAGGTTATGTAAAAGTGGTCCTGCCAATGTTGTGTTGTAGGGTTAATGACAACAAATGGTTAATCAGATGTTATGGAGTGGCAATGGTTTTGTGAGCGGAAATAATGGAATTGTGAACCAGGGGAGGATTGATTGCGCAATTGGTTGGACCAATTCACGCGAAGGGGAAAAGAGTAGGCCGGGTAAGCGCAGCGCCACCCGGCATGAAATCAAAACGCCGTCTTACAAAAACCCGTCATCTCTTTCAGGCCCATTTCACGGCCAAGCTCGGTCATCGGGTGCACGACCACCAGGCCACGGACGCTTTTCTTCAGCTTGCCCATGTCAGCCTGTTCTTTTTTAGTGATTGCGCGGCGGTGTGGCATGTTCATCAGCTTCTGCGCTTCGTTGCTCAGCTTCTGGCCTTTTACTTCCCGCAGGCGCTCGATCTCTGCCTCCAGCTTCGCGGTCTCTTTCTCCAGCTCGGCGTACTTCTCGGCGGAATCGACCAGTGACAGACCCGCCATCTGGTGACGGATCAGATCCAGGCGGTCGCTCAGGCGTTTAATTTCGTTCTTTTCGACTTCTTTCATGACAAATAACTCTGAAAACGGGGAATTTACAGGGAAGGATACACCAATGTGAGCAGGCTTACTTCTGAAACGCTTTTTTTAAGCTGATCCGGGAAATCAGCTCAGTCAGGGAAAGGACCATCGTGGAGCGGACAACCTGCTGATAACGCAGCTTTTGCATCGCGTATAGCTCAGGGTCGCTGCTGTCGAAATGAGGGGCAGGGGGCAGCGCGGCCACGCAATGCAGCTCGCCGAAGGGCCCCAGGATCTCATCATCGGTAAAGGCGTATTCGTTACCGTCATGATTGAGCTCCTCACGTAGCGCCATTAACAGCTCTGCATCTTCGTACTCTTGCCGGTTCAGCACGCCAAGACCGTAAATCAGCTTCAGACGCACCGATAAATCGCCCAGCGGTCCATCGCCGTCCAGTAACGGTTCTACAGCATATTTTACCGCGTAGTCGTCTTTGCGAAACACCTGAAGCACCAGGATATTTACCGCCTCGGTTAACAGCTCGACGGCGGCAATCAGGAAGCTTCGTACGGTTTTGCCAGCATTCAGACGCTCAAGCACACGATTTTCAAAGGCCTGGGTTTGTTCCATTATTGCCTGCATATCTGACAATCTGTTATCTGGGCGCAGGCTAACCTGCGCCACACTGTGCATCATTTGGTTGCGTTGTATGCGTTAACCGCCTCCACAACCACGTCGCTATTGGCGTCCAGACCGGAAATCTGCGCCAGCGCAGCCTGCGCGCCTTTGTCATCAATCAGCTGAGCCAGCTCGATCGCCTGCGGGTCCTGATCGCTGCGGTAGTGCATTGCAGCGGCAATCCCTTTCACCAGGTTGGCATGCGGCAGACCGTATTCCAGCGTGCCGAGCAGCGGCTTAATCAGACGGTCGCCTGCACTCAGCTTACGCAGCGGTTGACGTCCCACGCGCTCAACATCATCTTTCAGATACGGGTTTTCAAAGCGACCGAGGATTTTCTGGATGTAGGCTGCGTGTTTATCAGCATCAAAACCGTAGCGTTTGATCAGCACCGCGCCGCTCTCTTCCATGGCCCCTTTTACCACCGCGCGGATTTTCTCATCGAGGATCGCATCGCGAATGGTCTGATGACCGGCCAATTTTCCGAGGTACGCGGTTATAGCATGCCCGGTGTTCAGCGTGAAGAGTTTGCGTTCGACAAATGCCATCAGGTTATCGGTTAATTCCATTCCCGGAATAGTTGGCAGTGCACCTTTAAACTGAGTTTTATCGACGATCCACTCGCTGAAGGTTTCCACGGTCACTTCCAGCGGGTCGTGGGTGGCGGATGCTGACGGCGGAACGATGCGGTCCACGGCGGAATCCACAAACCCAACGTGCGCGTCGACCCAGGCTTTATCCTCGTCAGCCACGGCCGCCATGACATGGCCTTTCAGCTGTGTGGTGCCGCGTACCATGTTTTCACAAGCGATGATGTTCAGCGGGGTGTCGATGCCCTGCGCTTTACGTTTTGCCAGGCCTTTAGCCACCGCCGGGGCGATACGCTCCAGAACCACCGGGCCTACCGCCGTGGTGATAAGGTCAACGCTGGCAATCAGGTCGATTACGTCGTCGCCAATGCTGCTGACCGCGTTCACGCCTGAGACGGTATCGACCTGCTCGTTTTCGCCCACCACATGGACCTGATAGCTATGACGGGCATTCAGGGCATCCAGGACCACCTGATTCACATCGGCGAACGTCAGCGTAATGCCCGCGTCTGCCAGCAGTTTGCCGATAAAACCACGACCGATGTTACCTGCGCCAAAATGTAATGCTTTCATAGTGTTAACCTTCATCAATGTTTTTACCCGAGAGGGCTGGGGTGAGGAGCTTTCTCCCCCTCACCCTAGCCCTCTCCCCGGGGGGAGAGGGAAGAGGCGCTGTTATTTGTTCAGCAGTGCCAGAACTTCTTCAACGCTGGTGGTTTTGGCCAGACGCTCGATAACGGACTCATCGTCCAGGGCGTTGGTCAGGCTGGTGATCACCTGGATATGCTCGTTGTTGCGAGCGGCGATACCAATCACCAGACGGGCGATGTCATCTTCTTCTTCACCGAAGCGTACGCCATCAGGATACTGACAGAACACCACACCGGTTTTCAGCACGCGGTCTTTCGCCTCAACGGTACCGTGTGGAACCGCGATGGATTCACCGAGATAGGTCGGGGTCAGTTTTTCGCGTTCCAGCATCGCATCGACATATTCAGGCTGAACGTAACCGCCTTTTACCAGCTGTTCACCGGCAAAGCGAATCGCTTCTTCTTTAGTAGCCGCGGTACGGCCGAGGAAGATGTTCTCCGCACCCAGTTTAAACAGGTGGGCATTACTCTCGTCAAAGCTATCCTGCAGGCTGGTGCGCACTTTCACTTCGTTATCTTCATGACGCTGCGCGGCAACCAGACGTTCGGTCAGGCTGGTGTACAGGCCGCTGTCGAGGAAGTTAGTCAGCGAAATGTGCTGTGCCTGCGGTACCTGACGCATGGCGCGTTCGGTCAGATCGCGGTGGGTGATCACCAGGTCAACGTCCGGCGGCAGACTGTTAATTGCGCTGTTGGTCACGGAGATGTTGGTCAGGCCCGCATCCTGTACTTTCTTACGCAGCACGCCGGCACCCATTGCACTGGAGCCCATACCGGCATCACAAGCAACGATGATTTTACGCACGTGGCTCAGGTCGTTAGAGACATCGCCAGCCGCCAGCGGGGTCGCGCCTTTGGATTCCGCTTTCATGTCGTGCATACGGCGGGTTGCCGCTTCGATATCGTCATCTTCTTTCACTTTGCTGGTTTTCAGCAGGATAGAAGAAACCACGAAGGAGACCGCCATGGCCGCACAGATAGCCGCGATGTTAGCGAAGTAGGCACCTTTCGGGGTCATGGCCAGCACGGCCAGGATAGAGCCTGGAGAAGCAGGAGAGACCAGACCGCCGCCCAGCACGCTCAGGGTGAACACGCCGGTCATACCGCCGAGGATAACGGCCAGGATCAGGCGTGGGTTCATCAGCACGTACGGGAAGTAAATTTCGTGGATACCGCCCAGGAAGTGGATGATAGCCGCACCGCCAGCAGACTGCTTAGCGCTGCCGCGACCAAAGAACATGTATGCCAGCAGAACGCCCATACCCGGACCTGGGTTTGCTTCAATCAGGAAGAAGATGGACTTACCGAGATCGTGAGACTGCTGAATACCCAGCGGCGAGAAGATACCGTGGTTGATGGCGTTATTAAGGAACAGGATTTTCGCCGGTTCAACGAAGATAGACGCCAGCGGCAGCATGTCGTGCGCCACCATAAAGTTAACGCCTGCCGCCAGAATTTTAGACAGCACTTCAACCGCAGGGCCAATGCCGAGGAACGCCAGAATCGCGAGGATCATCCCGATGATGCCCGCAGAGAAGTTGTTCACCAGCATTTCGAAGCCGGATTTGATCTTACCATCTACCCAGACGTCGAATTTCTTAATCGCCCAGCCGCCCAGAGGACCGGCAATCATGGCACCGAGGAACATCGGCATATCCGCACCGACGATAACACCCATTGTGGTGATGGCACCCACAACGCCACCACGGTCACCGCCTACCAGACGACCACCGGTATAACCGATGAGCAGCGGCAGGAGGTAAGTAATCATAGGGCCAACAAGTTTCGCCAGCGTTTCGTTAGGCAACCACCCTGTCGGAATGAACAATGCGGTGATAATACCCCACGCGATAAACGCGCCGATATTTGGCATCACCATGTTGCTGAGGAAACGACCAAAGCTTTGAACTTTGATCTTGAAATCGGATGACATAAAACACCCCTTCTTATGTTTACGCTTAGGCTTGCGGCCCGAGGTTTATCGTTAATGTGCGGCGGCAGAGGTAGCCGGGCCCTGTTCTGATGCTGTGAAATCTGGCACTGAATCGTTCAACTGTCCAGACAGTGAAAATTTGTGTGACATACGTCACGTAAATGTAGGGGGTGTGGCATTCAATGACGTGATATGAATCACAAAATTAGTGGGTAAAAAAAATACGATGGCGAAAAACAAAGCAAAAACTACGCGTTTCTGTGATTGCGATCGCATTTTTGTTTTGTGGGTTTGTTTCTGGATTGTGACTGATTTCACAAAATATTTTTATGCAGATTTCTCTGGCTGTGATCGGCGGCAAACTCTGCTTTGCGAATTGGCGTCAGGATAGTCTTGCGTGACACGTAAAGCTAAAAAACCACTTTTCATGTGTGGTATGGCGAAAAGTTAAAAGGTGGATTACGCTCATAATGTAAGGTTAAGTATATTATTATTCAGGTTATATTTTGACACGTTTATAAACTTGCATGGAGATATTATAAAAACCGATACTCCCCGGCTCTGAAATAACCAGTGTGCCTTTTAAATTTAAAAATAAATTAATTAGGCTGCGTGCTGTTTTATTCGTTTAATGAGTTGACGTTGTTTAAGTGAGGAAAATATGTTTCTCAACTATTTTACGTTGGGCGTATTGATTTTTGTATTTCTGGTGCTTTTTTACGGGATTATCGCTATTCATGATATCCCTTATAATATGGCTAAAAAACGTAATCATCCCCATGCCGATGCGATTCATACGGCAGGCTGGATTAGCCTGTTCACCCTCCATGCCATCTGGCCGTTTCTGTGGATTTGGGCCACGCTCTACCGTGAAGATCGCGGTTGGGGCATGCAGAACCACATTACAAAGCCAGATGAGGTTCCGGGCATGGATGCGCTGTCCAAACGCGTGGCCGAATTAGAACAAAAGCTGGCGGCGGTACAGCCCACTGCTGATCAGAACACGCTGGAGCGCTAATCATGGATCTGTTGATTATTTTGACCTATGTGGCATTTGCTTGGGCGATCTTTAAAATATTCCGCATTCCGGTAAATCAGTGGACGCTCGCCACCGCAACGTTGGGTGGGGTATTTATTGTTGCCGGACTGATTCTGTTAATGAACTATAACCATCCGTATACCTTTACGGCGCAAAAAGCGGTTATTTCCATTCCGATTACACCGCAGGTGACGGGTGTGGTCACCGAAGTGACTGATAAAAACAACCAGCTCATTAAAAAAGGCGAAGTGTTATTTAAACTTGATCCGGGCCGCTACCAGGCGCGGGTCGACAGACTCAAGGCCGATCTGGTCACCGCAACCCACAATATCGATAGCCTGAAAGCACAGCTTGCAGAAGCCGTCGCTAATACCACGCGCGTCTCGGCAGAGCGTGACCGCCTGTATAAAGATTATCAGCGTTACCTGAAAGGCAGCCGGGCGAAGGTGAACCCGTTTTCTGAAAGCGATATCGACAACGCGCGGCAGAACTATCTGGCGCAGGATGCGCTGGTGAAAGGTTCTGTGGCTGAACAGACGCAGATTCAAAGTCAGTTAGACAGCATGGTGAACGGTGAACAGTCGCAGATTGCCTCATTACGCGCCCAGCTTGCCGAAGCGAAATACAATCTCGATCAGACCGTGGTGCGCGCGCCGAGCAACGGCTATATCACCCAGGTGCTGATCCGTCCGGGGACCTATGCCGCCGCGTTACCTCTGCGTCCGGTCATGGTCTTTATTCCGGAACAGAAACGTCAGATTGTGGCGCAGTTCCGCCAGAACTCGCTGCTGCGTCTTAAGCCGGGTGATGAAGCGGAAGTGGTGTTTAATGCGCTGCCGGGCCAGGTATTCACCGGGAAACTCACCAGCGTCCTGCCGGTGGTGCCGGGAGGGTCGTACCAGGCGCAGGGGGCGTTGCAGGCATTGACCGTCACACCGGGCACGGATGGCGTACAGGCGCTGATTGAACTGGAGCCTAACGCCGACGTCGATGCGCTACCAGACGGTATCTATGCCCAGGTGGCGGTCTATTCAGACCATTTCGCCCACGTCTCGGTAATGCGTAAAGTGTTGCTGCGCATGACCAGCTGGATGCACTACCTCTACCTCGATCATTAATCCCGCCAGGGCAGGAATGCGACATCCATACCTGCCCTTTTTTCATCCCGTGATCCATACTGACCTTTTTCCGGCATCAAGGATCAGGCAATGAAACTCATCGGTAGCTACACCAGTCCCTTCGTGCGAAAAATCTCGATTCTCCTGCTGGAGAAAGGGATGACATTCGAATTCGTCAATGAACAGCCCTACAACGCTGAAAACGGCGTCGCGCAGTACAACCCGCTAGGAAAAGTTCCGGCGCTGGTGACGGACGAGGGTGAATACTGGTTCGACTCCCCGATTATTGCGGAGTATATCGAGCTGTTGGGCGTGGCCCCGGCCATGCTGCCGGCTGACCCAAAAGCGGCGCTGGCGGTGAAGCAGATTGAAGCCCTGGCCGACGGCATTATGGATGCGGCGCTGACTTCCGTGCGTGAGCAGGCAAGGCCTGCCGCACAGCAGTCAGAAAACGAACTGCTGCGCCAGCGGGAAAAAATCAACCGCAGTCTGGATATGTGCGAACAGCTCATCCGGGAGGGAAAAATTCACACCGACAGCCTGAACCTGGCCACCATCGCCATTGCCTGCGCCATCGGGTATCTCAATTTCCGCCGCGTGTCCCCCGGCTGGTGCGTTGACCGACCGTTGCTGGTGAAGCTGGCTGAAACGCTCTTTAGCCGCGAGAGCTTTGCCCGTACCGAACCGCCAAAGGCTTGACGCGGGTTATAACACTTCGCTGCAGGAGGCGGTACAATCTCTCCACATGTTAACTCCCTCTCCCTTCGGGAGGGGGGAAGATATTTACTCGCCAGGCGCTTTCATGACTACTCATCATTCGCTCTACAGCCAGATCCCCGCTACCGCTCGTCTTCTTCGCGAACCTCGCATTCATGCTGTTGTGGAGCGTTTCGGCCATACCGCGACGGTTGAGATGTTACGCCTGCTTCAGGACGAAGCCCGATGCGCCATTCAGGCAGAAAATAGCTTGCCCGGCTGGTGTAGCGCGTGGGAGCTGGAAGTGGAACATCGGCTGGACAAGAACGCGCAAAGCGCATTACGCCCGGTGATCAACCTTACCGGTACCGTGCTGCACACCAACCTGGGCCGCGCGCAGCAGGCGGAAGAGGCCGTGGCTGCGGTCGGGCAGGCCATGCGAACGCCGGTGACGCTGGAGTACGATCTGGACGGCGCAGGACGCGGGCATCGCGATCGTGCCCTGGCGGATCTGCTGTGCCAGCTGACCGGTGCAGAAGATGCCTGCATTGTGAATAACAACGCCGCAGCGGTGCTGCTAATGCTGGCGGCCACCGCCAGTGGCAAAGAGGTGGTGGTATCCCGCGGCGAGCTGGTGGAAATTGGCGGGGCGTTTCGCATCCCGGACGTGATGCGCCAGGCGGGCTGCACGCTGCATGAGGTCGGTACCACCAACCGTACCCATGCGAAAGATTATCGCGCAGCGGTGAATGAAAACACCGCCCTGCTGATGAAGGTTCACACCAGCAATTATCAGATAGAAGGCTTCACCAAAACGGTTGATGAGGCCGAGCTGGCGGAGATTGGGCGCGAACTGAATCTCCCGGTGATTGCCGATCTCGGCAGCGGTTCGCTGGTGGACCTGAGCCAGTACGGCTTGCCAAAAGAACCGATGCCGCAAGAGATGATTGCGGCGGGCGTCAGCCTGGTGAGTTTTTCCGGCGACAAACTGCTGGGCGGGCCGCAGGCCGGAATTATCGTCGGCAAACGCGAGCTGATTGCCCGGCTGCAGCAGCATCCGCTCAAGCGCGCCCTGCGAGCCGATAAAATGACCCTTGCCGCGCTGGATGCGACGCTGCGGCTCTATCTCCATCCGGAGAAGCTGGCCGACCGCCTGCCTGTGCTGCGTCTCTTAACCCGTAATGCCGCCTCGATTCGTGCGCAGGCCGAGTTATTGCTGCCGCGCATCGCCCCGCACTACCCTGATTTTGACGTTCGGATTGAGCCCTGCCAGTCGCAGATTGGCAGCGGTTCGCTGCCGGTGGACAGGCTGCCGAGCGAAGCGCTCACGTTTACCCCGCGTGACGGGCGCGGCAGCCACCTGGAGGCCCTGTCGTTACGCTGGCGCGCCATGCCTGTGCCGGTTATCGGGCGGATTTACGATGGACGAATGTGGCTGGATCTGCGCTGCCTTGATGATGAAGAGCGATTTCTGGAGATGTTGTTGAAATGATTATTGCCACCGCCGGTCATGTCGACCACGGAAAAACGACGTTGCTGCAGGCGATTACTGGCATAAACGCCGATCGTCTGCCGGAAGAGAAAAAGCGCGGCATGACCATCGACCTGGGCTATGCCTACTGGCCCCAGCCAGACGGCCGCGTGCTGGGTTTTATTGATGTACCAGGGCACGAGAAGTTTCTGTCTAACATGCTGGCGGGGGTGGGGGGTATTGATCATGCCCTGCTGGTCGTGGCCTGCGATGACGGCGTGATGGCGCAAACCCGCGAGCATCTGGCAATCCTCCAGCTGACCGGCAACCCGCAGCTGACCGTGGCGCTGACGAAAGCTGACCGCGTGGATGACGCGCGCGTCGGCGAGGTGCGCGAAGGGGTGCAGGCCACCTTACGAGAGTATGGTTTTGCCGATGCGCCGATTTTTGTCACCGTGGCCACCGAAGGCCGCGGCATCGACGAACTTCGTCACCATTTGCAGCAACTGACGTCACGTGACCACGCAAGTCATCATCGCTTCCGTCTGGCGATTGATCGGGCATTTACCGTAAAAGGGGCGGGCCTGGTGGTCACCGGTACCGCGTTGAGCGGTGAAGTGAAGGTGGGCGATAGCCTGTGGCTGACGGGCGTTAACAAACCAATGCGCGTGCGCGGCTTACATGCACAGAACCAGCCCGCAGAGCAGGCGCATGCCGGGCAGCGGATCGCGCTGAATATTGCCGGAGATGCGGAAAAAGAGCAGCTTAACCGCGGCGACTGGCTGCTGGCCGATGCTCCGCCAGAGCCGTCTGAACGCGTGATTGTCTCTCTGCAGACGAATGTGCCGCTGACTCAGTGGCAGCCGCTGCATATTCACCACGCGGCCAGCCATATCACCGGACGCGTGTCGCTGCTGGAAAACGATCTTGCTGAACTGGTTTTCGATTCACCGCTCTGGCTTGCAGACAACGACCGTCTGGTTCTGCGGGATATCTCCGCGCGGGAAACGCTGGCCGGGGCACGGGTGGTGGCGCTTAACTCGCCGCGACGCGGCAAGCGTAAGCCGGAATATCTGCAATGGCTGGCCGCGCTGGCACAGGCCCCTGATGATAACGCCGCGCTGCGGGTACATCTCGATCGCGGTGCGGTGAACCTGGGTGATTTTGCCTGGGCACGCCAGCTGAGCAGGGAAGGATTAGACCCGCTGACCCGGCAGCCGGGCTTTATTCAGGCCGGTAATAGCCTGTTGAATGCCCCGGTTGCCGCACGCTGGCAGCGCAAAATACTCACCACTCTCGCGACGTATCATGAACAGCATCAGGATGAGCCTGGTCCGGGGCGTGAGCGTCTGCGCCGCATGGCGCTGCCGATGGAAGACGATGCGCTGGTGCTGCTGCTGATTGAAAACATGCGCGAAAGCGGGGTGATTAAAAGCCACCACGGCTGGCTGCACCTGCCGGATCACAAAGCCGGATTCACCGCAGAGCAGGAGGTTATCTGGCAGAAAGTGGCTTCGCTGTTTGGTGATGAGCCGTGGTGGGTTCGCGATCTGGCGCGCGAAACGAACACCGACGAGCAGGCGATGCGTCAGGTATTACGCCACGCGGCGCAGCAGGGGCTGATAGTTGCGATCGTGAAAGATCGTTATTACCGTAACGATCGCATTGTGGCGTTTGCTAACCTGATCCGCGAGCTGGATCAGGCGCGCGGCTCCACCTGTGCAGCCGATTTTCGCGATCGGCTGAACGTAGGGCGCAAGCTGGCGATTCAGATCCTGGAATATTTCAATCGTATTGGGTTTACGCGTCGCCGCGGTAACGACCATGTTCTGCGAGATTCGTTATTATTTCCTGAAACTCCGTGACCCCCGTCGTAAACACCGTTACCGGTTGGCGAGAAAATCGCCAGCCGGGACTACCCTTGTTGTACACCAACAGCAAGGAGACGGTCATGACAAACAATCCTCCCTCTTCGCGTATCCAGCCTGGCGAGTATGGTTTTCCCCTCAAGCTAAAGCCTCGTTATGACAACTTTATTGGCGGCGACTGGGTGGCCCCCGTCGACGGCGAATACTATTCCAACCTGACCCCCGTTACCGGCCAGCCGCTGTGTGAAATAGCCAGCTCCGGCAAGCGCGATATCGATCTGGCGCTGGATGCGGCGCACAACGCGAAAGACAAATGGGGGCATACCTCCGTTCAGGATCGGGCAGCCATTCTGTTCAAAATCGCTGACCGGATGGAGCAGAATCTGGAACTGCTGGCGACGGCAGAAACCTGGGATAACGGCAAGCCGATCCGGGAAACGATGGCGGCAGACGTGCCGCTGGCCATTGACCACTTCCGCTATTTTGCCTCCTGTATTCGCGCTCAGGAGGGCGGAATCAGCGAGGTCGACAGCGACACCGTGGCGTATCACTTCCACGAACCGCTGGGCGTGGTAGGGCAAATTATTCCGTGGAACTTCCCGCTGCTGATGGCGAGCTGGAAAATGGCGCCCGCGCTGGCAGCAGGCAACTGCATTGTGCTCAAACCGGCGCGTCTGACCCCGCTTTCGGTTCTGCTGCTGATGGAAATCGTTGGCGATCTCCTGCCGCCGGGCGTGATTAACGTGGTGAACGGTGCGGGTGGCGAGATAGGGGAGTATCTGGCTACGTCTAAACGTATCGCCAAAGTGGCGTTTACCGGGTCGACGGAAGTGGGCCAGCAGATCATGCAGTACGCCACCCAGAACATCATTCCAGTGACGCTTGAGCTCGGGGGAAAATCCCCTAACATCTTCTTTGCAGACGTGATGGAAGAAGAGGATGCCTTCTTCGATAAAGCCCTGGAAGGGTTTGCGCTGTTTGCGTTTAACCAGGGTGAAGTCTGTACCTGCCCGAGTCGCGCGCTGGTGCAGGAGTCTATCTATGAACGCTTCATGGAGCGCGCCATTCGCCGCGTAGAATCTATCCGCAGCGGGAACCCGCTTGATAACGTCACGCAGATGGGGGCGCAGGTCTCACATGGACAGCTGGAGACCATCCTCAACTACATTGATATCGGCAAGAAAGAGGGCGCAGATATCCTGACCGGCGGACGCCGTAAGGTACTTGGTGGCGATCTGCAGGACGGGTATTACCTTGAGCCGACGATCCTGTTTGGCAAGAACAACATGCGCGTCTTCCAGGAGGAGATTTTCGGACCGGTGCTGGCGGTGACCACCTTCAAAACGATGGAGGAGGCACTGGAGATTGCCAACGACACGCCGTATGGCCTGGGGGCGGGCGTCTGGAGCCGCAACGGTAATCTGGCCTATAAAATGGGCCGGGGCATTCAGGCCGGGCGCGTCTGGACCAACTGCTATCACGCCTATCCGGCACACGCCGCATTTGGGGGTTATAAGCAATCCGGCATCGGGCGTGAAACCCACAAGATGATGCTGGAGCATTACCAGCAGACGAAATGTTTGCTGGTCAGCTACTCCGATAAACCGCTGGGCCTGTTCTAGTCGCCCTGCTCAGGCCGTCCCTGGGCGGCCTGAGCAATTTGCTGGCGCAGGCAATTGAGGACGCCATCAAGGACGTACTGCACACGCCAGGGCTGGTATTCACGTTTGCGGAATATCGCGGTCAGATCGAGCCACCACTCTTCCTGATGCGGGAAGCAGGGAACCAGCATGCCTTGCGCTAATTCTTTTTTCAGGCTCTCTTTAGGTGCGAATACGATGCCAAGATTATTTCTTGCCAGCTCCAGCGCCGTCTGCGTATTGTCACAAATATAATTTCCGGTCACCCTGTAATCTTGCACGTTATCACTACCATGGGTACGAAAACGCCAGATATTTGCATCGTCGACCAGCATGGAATCGATCAGAATACATGAGTGATTAATTAAATCGTCAGGTCCGGCTAATGGATGGTTATTTAAATATTCCTGAGTGGCGAATGCCGTAACGGAATATTTTGTTAATACGCTGGCGACCAGACTTCCATCTTTTGGTTGTGCATAGGTAATTAAAATATCGCAGTCATCCGGGAAGGAAACGCCTTCTGAAAATTCATTGCGGTCCAGGTTGTACGTTTTCAGGGAGATACGAATGTCGCCGATGTCTTTTATCTGATGGATGACATGGCGCGCGAGGTAGGTGACAATTCCCGTGGGCGCGTAAAGGGTCACTTTGCCCCGCTTTTCATGCTTATAATCGGCAATGAAATTCACGAGCTGATCGTTTTTGTCCAGCGAAGCGTCAATATAGGGAAGTAACGCTTCACCAAACTGAGTAAGCGCAAGCTGACGGGTCGTGCGCTCAAAAACCTTTAGTCCAACCCGCGCTTCAAAATCAGAGAGATATTTACTGACGTTAGCCTGCGCCATACCCAACAGGGCAGCAGCATCACCAATGCTGTGAGTGGCGGCGATGACGGAGATTATTTTTAATTCGCGTGGCTTAAGCTGTAATTTACTCATCATGCGCACCCATCTATATCATTATATATATAATATTATATAAACCGCAGCGTTGCATTGGCAAATTTGTAACCATTATTATTCGCCCCGCTTGTTTGGCGTTTAAATGGATTACTTTGATGACTATTAAATACAATTTACTTATCGCTGCCACGTTATTTGCAGCCACATCTGCGATGGCCGGTGACTTTTCAATAGGGGCGGGGGCTGTATTTAATGAGTCGCCTTATAAGGGATATAACGAAAATACCACTGCGGTGCCGTTAATCAGTTACGAAAGCGATCGTTTTTATGTGCGCCAGACCACGGGCGGCTGGATCCTGTGGAAAGACGCAAAAAATGAACTCAGCCTGACCGCATCGTGGATGCCGTTGCATTTTGATCCCGATGACAATGACGACCATCAGATGAAACAGCTTGATGAGCGTAAGGCGTCCGCTTTCCTCGGTGGCGCGTACTATCACCACGAAAGCTGGGGTTCTTTGAAAGTGGCGGTCTCTGGCGATGCCACGGATGAAAGCGGCGGCATGATTGGAGAAGTCTCCTACTTTCGACCCATCAGGATGGAACGTCTGACCCTGACGCCATCTGTGGGTGTTTTTTATACCGACGAAAGCTATAACGACTACTACTACGGCGTATCCGGCAACGAGTCTCGCCGCTCAGGTCTGAAGCAATACACCGCCGGTGACAGCTGGACGCCATACGTTGGCCTGGCGGCTAAATATCAGTTAACCCAGAAGCTGTACCTTAACGCCAGCGCGGTCTACACCGTGTTGCCTGACGACGTGAAGAACAGCCCGATGATCGACCGCGACGACAGCTTCGTGCTGATGACCGGGCTGACCTGGCGCTTCTGATACGGTAAAAAGCCGGGTGGCGGCTACGCCTTACCCGGCCTACATGGTTGCCATCATCGCTT
Source organism: Enterobacter sp. T2 (assembly GCF_010692925.1). Taxonomy (NCBI): domain Bacteria; kingdom Pseudomonadati; phylum Pseudomonadota; class Gammaproteobacteria; order Enterobacterales; family Enterobacteriaceae; genus Enterobacter; species Enterobacter sp. T2. The sequence goes on from NZ_CP048736.1 coordinate 140,833, forward strand.
TGCGTAGGCCTGTGCAAGCAAAGCGCCGCCAGGCATTTTTTGATAGCACTTATCTCCCTTTGTCCTTTTCCGTAATGACTTTTTTCTTAATATGCCCACTATGCTAATGCGATCCACCCATCATTAAAGATGTGTATCATGTGTATGATTCTTATAAAGACATAAAACCGGTCGCGTTAGCCAGATATGGCAGCAGGCGGGAATTAAACACTGATATCAGGAGTAGTTATGTTTTATCCGGCTTACATTCATTCTGATTCCGACAGCAGCGCCAGTGGCTTTTTCCCTGACGTCCCTGGCTGTTTTTTTGCAGGGGATTCCCTGGATGAAGCATTTCAGGATGCGCGTGATGCACTCACTTCGCACTTCGAAGCACTGTTAGAAATGGATGAAGCATTGCCGCTTCCTGGTAATGTGGAGGCACACCTGGAAAATCATCCGGACAACTTTACGGGTGGGCAATGGTTCCTGGTAGATATTAATATGAAACAGTTCGATGGCAGAGCCGAGCGTATTAACATCACAATGCCTCGTCGTTTACTGATGAAGATTGATTCCTTCGTCAGCGGGCATCCTCAGTTCAGTAATCGAAGTTCATTTCTGGCTGAGGCAGCACGTCGCGTGCTGCCTGGATAAAGATTAATTATAGAGGGCTGCGGTTGCTTTTAGGATATCGGCAAAGGAATAAATATCATCTACCGTTGCTATGGGGTGACGCGTTTCGTTTTTTTCTATATCGAAAAGACCTATGTATTTTTGTGTGCGATTAAAATGCAATCGGCAAAGGGGTTTGCGGTTGTTATCGTCTACAAGAATACCAAAGTAGCTTTTGTTATCTCTGTGAGTAATACGTGGTGCTTCCAGTACCGCTCTGGTAATTGCTTTAACAATATGGTACCCCTCAAGCTCTTCTAGTGTTGTGACCACATCAGTTTCATCTTTATGGTCGTCTTCCTCAACATGTGATGATTCATTGGGAGCATCGATCAACGCTGGGGGTATACCCGTAATGGCTGACTTGAGGCGCTCATTTACCTGATCATTTATGTATTGACTAGCAGCTTTTTTAGTCAAATTTAAAAAAGATTCCCTGACTTTTTGGGTCAGCATTCCGTCATAAACCCGGGATGCAAAAAATTTCACGAAGTCGTCTTCAGGATTGTTTAGCTGAGTATGCAGGATTTTTTTGATTTGGCTAACATATTTTAATTCACCAGCTGCATTGATAATTGATTCCAAATCAAACGAAGACTTAGTTAATTTTTTTAGTTCTGGTATTATATTCTCGTCTATATCAAGAAGATCTACTTCCAAAAATGGTTTTTCGTCCATTTTATTAGGCGCATCAAGGTCGGTAAAAAATTTATAGGTTTGTCCATTTGTGAGGATTGAAATCCTGGCGTTTGTAACATGAAAATACCTAAATAACTGGGATGCATGATTTATATTTAATGGCTCGCCAATTTTTTTACATTCAATAAGTATCTGTACATCATTATTTTTCATTATGGCATAATCGATCTTTTCGCCTTTTTTTGTACCAACATCGCAGACAAACTCTGGTGTCACCTCTGAAGGGTCAAAAACATCATAGCCTAGTACATTATGAATAAATGGCATTACAAAAGCTGTTTTTGTCGCTTCTTCCGTATTAATTACTTCTATTTGTTGTTTTATTTTATTGGATAATGCATTTAATCTTTCAGCGAATTCCATGGGATATCCTTATTTTAACTATGTGTCTTTATGGAATAACACTAAAATCTGTGCCAGACAATGGTATGCTGAGGCGATGGACACTAAAAAAACAATACCGAGGGCTAGATCACATTGTCTTTCAATCTCTAATAAATCATCGAGCTCGGCATTCACGAGCTCGATAAAAATATTATATATTACGTAAGTCGGTATTATCCTTATTTATGCTTCATCCACCCATATCCGCATCTCCCCTTCTCCCCGGTTTGCCCAACTGAACCAGGGAATAAAGGTCAGCGTCTGGGGCTGACGCTGTGCCGGCGAGCGATCGTACTGCCACAGCGCATCCGTATCCTTCGCGTGATAACCGCTCCCCTCCGCCTGTATCAACATTTTGTGCGCGAAAATGCCTTTGCCTTCAAATACCCGGAACGCACTGTTTTCAGGCAAAGAGAGGTTATGCAGATTTGCGCCGTTATCAGCTTCTTCCAGACAGTAAACCAGGGGCCCGCGCTGAAGCGCGACTTTACCTGCCTGCTGGCGCACCTGCGGGTTACCGTACACGCGGCGAACCGGCATAGGGAGTGTCAGAGTCAGCGTGTCGCCCTCATGCCAGCAACGGTTGAGGTAAAGATATCCACGAACGACCTCACCGGTGACGCGTTCACCATTCAGCGAAACAGCCGGTTCGGCGCACCAGTCCGGCAGCCGCAGGGCCAGCGTGTGAGTCACCGGAACAGGCGAGGTTATTTCGATGGTCACCTGATCCTGCCACGGATAGTTACCGCTAATACGTAGCCGGAGTGTGTTTTCATCAATCTGTATGGCGACATCGTTCCCCACATACAGGTTGATCAACAGGGCATCCGGGCGAACGGTATAAATGTAATGTCCCAGTGAGGTCAGCACGCGGGCGATATTCGGCGGACAGCAGGCGCAGCCGAACCATCGCTGGCGGACGGGCTTCACGTGATCGTAGATATGGTTGAACGCCAGCGTTTTCGGATGTACCTCCAGCGGGTTCACATAGAAGAAGTGTTTTCCGTCCAGCGCCATGCCGCCGAGTACCGTGTTGTATAACGCGCGCTCCATCACGTCGGCGTAGTGACTGTCTGCCTCCATCTCGAGCATCCGGCGGGCAAACATCATCAGGCCAATGGAGGCGCAGCTTTCCGCGTACACCGTATCGTTGGGCAGATCGTAATCGCTGCTGAACGCCTCGCCGCTACTTTGCGAGCCAATCCCGCCGGTAATGTACAGCTGGCGCTGCGCCATGTTATTCCACAGCCGCAGGCAGTCCTGGCGTTTACCTTCGTCGCCGCTCAGGCGCGCCAGATGCGCCATGCCCGCCATCAGGTAGACAAAGCGTACCGCATGGCCGATGGCCGTTTGTTGTTCAGCAAGAGGCTGATGTGCCTGGCTGTAGGCTTTGTCCTTGACCATCCACGCAGGTCCATAGGTATTCCAGTATGACGTTTTGCCACGCTTCTCGTACTCGATATCGTAGAAGTGAGGCTGGGTGCCGCGTTCCTCAATAAAGTATTTCACCAGATTGAGGTAGCGTGGTTCCTCCGTGACGTCGTACAGCCGCATCAGCGCCAGCTCGATTTCCGGGTGGCCAGGATAACCGTGCAGCTGCGTTTCGCCAGGGCCAAACACGCTGTCGATATGGTCTGCCAGCCTGCACACCACATCCAGCAGGTTGCGTTTACCGGTTCCCTGAAACCAGGCCACGCCAGCCTCAATCATATGCCCGGCGCAGTACAGCTCGTGGCATTCGGCCAGATTGGTCCAGCGCGCCTCGGGGGCCTTAACCGTAAAGTACGTATTGAGATAGCCATCTTCACACTGTGCTGCGGCAATCAGTTCAATGACCTCGTCGGCGGTTTTTTCCAGTTCAGCATCCGGTTTCTGGCATAGCGACCACGCCACGGCCTCCAGCCATTTCGCCACGTCGCTGTCCTGAAACACCATCCCGTAGAATTCACCCTCTTCCAGACCCGCGGCAATGCGGAAGTTGGTGATGGCGTGGCTGGGTTCAGCCTCTGCCACGCGATCGTTCAGCGCATCCCACTGGTAGGGGATCACCACATCACGGACCAGTCGTTGATACTGCCCGAGAAACGGGTCATTGATTTTCAGTTGGTGCAGATCGGGTTCCATTACGGACATCGTATTCTCCTCAGGAAGGGACATGACGCTGGCGCAGATCGGTGGCAATCCGCGACATCAGGGGATTGTTAAGCCTGCACCAGCGGATAGTGACCGCCAGCAGCAGATGGAAAAGGGCAGGCAGCAGTGTCTCCATGGCGGTGATGCCCTGTAACGAGGCTGGCGTCTGGTTACCCATGCCCGGCTGATAGGCTACGGTGATAAACACCAGGCTGATGATCCCGGCGCTGGATGCCCATGCGAGCTTGATGAAAAACAGGTTGAAGGCGAAGTTCATGCCCGATGAGCGCACGCCGTTTTTCCATTCACCGTAGTCATCGGCAAAAGCCATCAGCGAGAAGTGCAGTGGCAGGGTAAAACCGAGGATCACGCCGTTGCTTAAAATAATCACCAGCCAGAGCGTCTGGTGCGCCGGGCCTCCCGGCAGAAACCACATGCCCACCGCAAGCGCAGCGAGCACCAGGTTGGTGTAGTAGTAGAGTTTGACGGTATCAATACGGCGCGACAGCGGATTGACGATCACCGCACCCAGAATGGCCGCAAAAGTCACCATCGTGAAAAACAGCGAGGTATAGGCCGTGCTGCCCTGCAGGACGTAGGTGATGAAGTACATGTATCCGCCGCCGCGAATGTTGAAAACGTTGATCAGCAGAAACGACATCACCAGCATCAGGAGCAGTTGATCGTTTTTACGCAGGCCCGCAAGGTGCTCGCGTAAGGTGAATTTACCCATCAGCGCCAGCGGAACGCGCTCGCGAACCCAGAAGAAGCAGCAGAGAAACATCACCACGGCGATAGCACACAGGACGCCGACGCCAAGCTGATAACCCTTTGCGGCATCGCCCTGACCGAGCTCCGCGACCAGCCATGGCAATCCCACAGAGACCAGAAATCCCGCCACGCCGCACAGCACAAAGCGCCATGACTGGCAGGCGATCACCTCGTTGTGTCGGGTAGTCATGGTGTTAATCAGCGCGCAGTAGGGCACGTTAATGGCGGTGTAACCAACGGACAACAGCAAATAGGTACCAAACGCCCAGGCGATTTTCACCCCCATGCTGGCTTCCGGTACGGTGAACGTCAGCACACCAATAACCCCGATGGGGAGCGCCACCCATAGCTGCCAGGGACGAAAACGTCCCCAGCGGCTCTGCGTGCGGTCAGCAATCACGCCCATCACCGGATCGGAGATGGCATCAAACACACGAAGAGCAATAAATAGCGTGCCCACGAGCGCGGGAGTGAGGCCAAAGACATCGGTATAGAAAAAGGTCAGGAAATTCATGATCAGGCAGGTAATTACCGTCCCGCCCGCATCACCCAGGCCATAGCCAATTTTTTCGCGGACGGACAGCCGGTCATCTGCCGCCCCTTGTGTCACGTCTGATTCAGTAATCGGTGTGGAAGTCATGAAGTAACTCCTCGATGAACGAATTTATTATCGTATTTATGCAAGGTACCCATTTATTCTGCATTGAACGGCAAGGCCAACAAGGGAAGGGAAAAGTATAAAAAGGTGACGATTCCGACCTGATGAAGAAAATGTGATTTCGATCGGACAGTTATTCAGATATTAGTTAATAATCAATGCGTAAATTGAATATTGATGGCAATAAAAGCGGAATGGTGAATATCCATGCTCGAATTATCCATAGCGCTTCCGATTAAGGTCCAAAATGGCGGCCTATTTATTTCCCGGGGCGTGGGTCGCCATCCTGCGCGGAAATTAACATCGTGGGAGATTATTTTTGTCGAAAAAGGGACATTAACGATCCAGGAAGAAAATACGGTGTTTGAGGTGCGTGCAGGGGAGACGTTACTGCTTTGGCCTGACAGGCGACACGTGGGTGTGGGCGAATTCCCTGTCGATCTTAAATTTTACTGGCTGCATTTTGAGATTGAACATTACCCCTCTTCACAACCCAATCTGGCGATAGAACAGCATTGTCGCGTGAGGGACGCCCAGTCTGTCATTTCTCTTTTCCGCCAGTTCTTAAGCGAGCAGGAGAAATTACAGCGAACCATGGCGCTTGAAATCATTTTACTGCTGATCTTACAGCAAATTTCCCGTCCTTCCGGATATGAAGACAGCGGCAATGAAGCCGGTGCGGCCATGGCGTGGAAGGCGAAACAGCTTATTCGCACACAGTTTCATTTACCGCTTTCAACGTCGCTACTGGCAAAAGAGCTGCACTGCAATGCGGATTACCTTGGGCGAGTATTTCGCCGGACATTTCATTTAACCCTGACGGAGGCCATTCATCGCCAGCGTGTCCGGGCGGCAGAAAAATTACTGCTCAACGAGGCCGCATCATTAACCGAAGTAGCGACACGCTGCGGTTTTAATGATGTGGGCTATTTTCGACAGATTTTTTCTAAGCACACCGGTCTAACGCCCGCCGTCTGGAAACGGCGGTACTGTAAAGAGCATATTAATTCTGGTTGACCTGCCTCGGGGTCGCCAGATTATGCCCGCTGTGCAGCATCATCTGGCGTAACGCGTCACTGACCGTCTTCGCGCCAGGCTTTTTCGATTTCTTCGGCGAGAATTTTGACGCCCGCTTCAATTTTTTCCGGATCGGGCACGTAGTTCATACGCATGCACTGGTGCGTGTGCGGCCACGGCTTATCCAGACCCGGGAAGAAGTAATCACCCGGCACCATCAACACACCGCGTTTTTTCAGACGCTGGTAGAGCAGTTCGGTGGTGATCGGCAGGTCCTTAAACCACAGCCAGAGGAAAATCGCCCCTTCAGGTTTGTGGATCAGGCAGCGCTCTTCCGGCAGGTAGCGGCGAATCGTCGCGATGGTTTCCTGAACGCGCTGATAATAAAACGGCTTGATAACTTCGTTAGACAGACGCAGCAGGTCGTTGCGCTTAATCATTTCACACATCATTGCCGGACCGATGCCGCCCGGTGAAAGGCTGATAATGCCGTTCATATTGGTAATGGCGGTGATGATTTTCTCGTTGGCGATGATGATGCCGCAGCGGCTACCCGGCAGGCCCAGCTTAGAGAGGCTCATGCACAGAACGATATTCGGGTTCCATAGCGGACGCGCTTCGCTGAAGATAATGCCCGGGAACGGCACGCCGTAGGCGTTATCGATCACCAGCGGAATGCCGTGCTGATTTGCCAGCGCATCCAGCTTCATCAGCTCGTCGTCGGTAATGACGTTGCCCGTCGGGTTAGTCGGACGGGAGACGCAGATCATGCCCGTCTCTTCACCGATATGCAGATGTTCAAAATCGACGTGATATTTGAACTGGCCTTCTGGCAGCAGCTCAATGTTAGGGCGTGCGGAGACGAACAGATCCTCTTCCAGACCGGAATCGGCATAGCCGATATATTCCGGGGCCAGCGGGAACAGCACTTTTTTGGTCGTGCCGTCGGCGCGACGTCCAGCGAACAGGTTAAACAAGTAGAAAAACGCGCTCTGGCTGCCGTTTGTTAGTGCAATATTCTGTGGTTCGATATCCCAGCCCAGCTCGTCACGCAGCATTCCAGCGAGGAGCGCCAGCAGTTCAGTTTTGCCCTGAGGACCGTCGTAATTGCAGAGCGCATCGGTCGCTTTGCCGTTTTCCAGCATCTGAGCGAGCAGCGTCTGGAAATAGGTATTCATCTCCGGAATTTGAGCCGGGTTTCCGCCGCCGAGCATGATTGCGCCCGGTGTGCGCAGCCCGTCGTTGAGGTCCTCCATCAGGCGAGTAATGCCTGAATGGCGGGTGAATTTGTCGCCGAAAAGTGAAAACGTCATAGCAGGTGATCTGTCGAGCTTATTTTGAAAGTGGGTAACCATAACGCTAGCACCGTGTTGGTGCAAATCGGGTGGTGTGGTCGGATTTGTTGTTTTATGTGGCGGATAAGGATTTATTCAGTGAATTGTTCTGGCGGTTTTTTCTCCCCTCACCCCGGCCCTCTCCCCAAAGGGGCGAGGGGGAAAAGACGGCTCCGTGCGGTTCCCTCTCCCCTGTGGGGAGAGGGTTAGGGTGAGGGGGGATTATTGATTACCAGCCCATACCACCATGACTTTATCGCCCTTGTGCTCGCGCACAAAGCCATACCCTTCTTTCAGCGACAGCGTGGTTTGCTTGCCTTCGCCGATCGCCGGGTGACGGGCGCGGAACTGACCCAGCATTTGCCAGTGGGCGACGGTTGACGCCTGCGTGCCCGTGACATCCTGCCAGTTCATATCCGAACGGGTGCCCTGAAGCGGGTCGGAGCCCGTCGGGCCGAACGGACGTTCGGATTCATCCCCGTAATAGATTTGTACGCTGCCCGGTGCCAGCAGGAGCAGCTCAGCCGCGCGCTGACCACCTTCGCGGAACAGGCGTGTGTCATGGGAGGAGAGGTAGCTCAGAACGTTGAAGCTTTGCAGCTTTTCTGCCATCTGCTGCCACGTCAGGTCGATATCGGCCAGGCAGTTCACCGCCTTTGCCGCCTGCTCCTGATAATCAAAGTTGATCATCGCATCGAAACCGTGGCGGTAATAATCACTCTGCATCACCCCGTGACCCCAGGATTCCCCGGTCATCCAGAACGGTGCGTTGTCGAGCTTTTTGTCCGGGTTCGCCCCTTTCCAGGCCGCCAGTGCCTGACTTGTCTGATCTTTTAGCTGCTGCCAGGCCGCAAGCTCGACGTGCTTCGCGGTATCGACCCGAAAACCGTCGATGCCGTAGTCTCGTACCCACTGGCTGAGCCAGTGAGTCAGATAGTCGCGCGGGGTATATCCCGGGATGGCCTTCGCGTGGGTATCGGGTTTGTGCTGATAAAAATTGGGTAACCCGGAAGGGACGGTGGATTCCGTTTTCAGGTCGGGCAGGAACGCCAGCGACATCGTCAAATCATCAAAGCCAGGGTTGTCGTAATCACCGATGTCGGTACGGATCCATTTCTTGCCCCACCATTTTTCCCATGCGGCTTTGTCGCTGAAGTTAATGTAGTCATTGAAGCTGTGCCAGGTTTGGCCTGCACCTGGCTTCCAGTCGGTCCAGTGTTCACCCAGCGTTTTTTTCAGCTCATCACCCTGTAAATACAGCGCGCCAAACTGATACGCCTGCATGTCTGCTAGCGTCGCGTAGCCCGTGTGGTTCATGACGATATCGAACAGGATGCGGATACCACGCTTGTGTGCTTCATCGACAAGATGGCGCAAATCTTCTTCGGTACCCATGTTGGCATCAAGCTTTGTCCAGTCCTGGGTGTAATAGCCATGATACGCGTAGTGAGGGAAATCCCCTTTGGTCCCCCCGCCTACCCAACCATGGATCTGCTCAAGCGGAGAGCTTATCCAGAGCGCATTCACCCCCAGTTGCTGTAAATAATCGAGCTTGCTGGCAAGTCCCTTGAGGTCGCCACCGTGGAAGGTGCCAATCTCCTGCATGCCGTCTTTATGGCGGCCATAGCTGTTGTCGTTGCTCGGGTCACCGTTCACATAGCGGTCGGTCAGGACAAAATAGACGGTGGCGTTCTGCCAGCTAAACGGTGCGGGTTTATCCGTTTCGGCGCGCTCAAGCAGCAGCAGGCCATTACTGCCAGCGGCGGGCTGCAGGGTAATGTTTCCGTTCTGTACCGTCGCGGTCTGTTTGCTGTAGAAATCACGCACTACTGTCCCTTCCGGGAAAGTATCGCTAACGTTCAGCGTCAGCGGTTTACCATCCCACTTCGGACACTGGCGGATAGCGGTTGCTACCGGTTGTTCTGCTGCACTCTGAATTGTCAGCAGCAGTGTGGGCGTGCCGGAGCGAGTATCAATCCGCATCTGATATTCACCGTCGCGGAAAAGGCGCCACTGCGGCGGCGTGCCATCGCAGGGTTTGAGCGACAGCATCTCATTGAGTTTTATCGCCTCTGATGGCTGCCAGCACGTCTTGTCAAAACTCAGCGTAAGAGGACGCGTACCCTTCGCAAGCTTTGCCTGGCTGGTGAAAATCCCGGTGCCTTCGGCGCTAAAACTCTTAAACCCCGGTGATGACCAGTCAGCGTGTGCCAGTGCGGGTAGCATCAGAAAAGCCAGAGCGGTGCGTTTCATTCCATTTTCCTGTCGCGGCATTTTTAACCAGTTTGCCATCAGGCGGAGGGTAAAAACTCATCCTCCAGCGCTTTCTGCCAGGAGGACGTGTGAGGATGAGTGATCCCGCGCAAAATTAGGCAGTTATCTGCGATATCGCGCACAAATTTTCAGGAGTGCTGTTTTTATAAGCAAGTTTCAGGTGACATAGTTTCGGATTTGGACTATTTCTATACGTGCTCTTGAAGTCTATTTTTGATATGATTTGAGATTCCGCTCTCAAATTTGTGAAAAAAATAAGGTGTTAGGATGATGACATCCGACCAGGAGACCTAATGATATCGACTCCCATTCGACGATATGGGGCTGCGATACTCATGTTACTCACCATGGCATTTTCAGGTGAGGTGCTTGCGAAGACGCACACGGATACAACGAGTAAGAAAGCCCACGTAATAAAGACGACAAGTAGTAAGGTTAGCAGTAAACAAGAGTATTCTCGCAATAGTGCAAAGAGTAGTTCACTTCCTGATTTGCGAAAATACCCTTCCGGAACACCAAGGAAAAAAGCGTTTCTCCGGACGGTAATGCCTTACATCACGAGTCAAAATGCCGCGATTACTGCGGATCGTAACTGGCTGATTTCCAAACAGTACGATAGCCGCTGGTCGCCTTCAGAACGCGCGCGTCTGAAAGATATCACGAAGCGCTACAAGCTGAGCTGGAACGGTAACACCCGTCGTGTGCCGTGGAATGCTCTCCTTGAACGTGTCGATATCATCCCGAATAGCATGGTTGCGACCATGGCGGCAGCCGAAAGCGGCTGGGGAACGTCAAAGCTGGCGCGTAATAACAACAATCTTTTCGGTATGAAGTGTGTGAAAGGTCGTTGTAATAATGCGCCTGGCAAGGTGAAAGGCTATTCTCAGTTTGAATCAGTCAAAGATTCCGTGGGTGCCTATGTGGTCAATCTGAATACGCACCCGGCCTACTCATCTTTCCGTAAATCACGTGCTCAGTTGCGTAAAGCGGATCAGGAAGTGACGGCCAGTACGATGATCCACAAGCTGAAGGGTTATTCGACGAAGGGGCAGAGCTATAACAACTATCTGTTCGCGATGTACCAGGATAACCAGCGCTTAATCGCCGCCCATATGTAATCACTAAAAACGCCTTCTAAATGAAGGCGTTTTCTTTTCTATATCAGCACCTCGCTGTGGCGATCCCGATACTCTTTTGGCGTGGTGTCATACTCTTTGCGAAACACCGAATAGAAATATTGCAGCGACGGATAACCGCACATCTGCGAGATTTCGTTGATCGACAGTGATGTTGAGATGAGCAGGCTGCGGGCTTTCTCCAGTTTCTCCGCATGGATGACGGCATGAATGGTTTCGCCCACTTCTTCTTTGAAACGCTTCTCCAGATTCGAACGAGAAATGCCCACCGAATCCAGAACCTGATCGACCTTAATTCCTTTACAGGCGTGGTTGCGAATATAGTGCATCGCCTGAATGACGGCCGGGTCACTCAGGGAACGATAGTCGGTTGAGCGACGCTCCACGACGCGGACAGGGGGTACCAGCAAACGCTGAAGCGGCAGAGACTCTTTATCCAGCAGACGATGCAGCAGCTTCGCTGCCTGATAGCCCATCTGACGGGTGCCCTGTGCCACAGAGGAGAGCGCCACGCGGGAGAGATAGCGGGTGAGTTCTTCGTTATCAATGCCAATCACGCACAGCTTCTCGGGCACCGGGATATGTAAATGCTCGCAGACCTGCAGCACGTGGCGGGCGCGGGCGTCGGTGACGGCAATAATACCGGTTTGCGGGGGCAGCGTTTGCAGCCAGTCCGCCAGCCGGTTTTGCGCGTGCTGCCAGTTTTCCGGAGCCGTCTCCAGCCCCTGATACACTACTCCGCGATACTTCTCCTGCGCGACCAGCTGGCAAAACGCATGCTCGCGCTCGACTGCCCAGCGCTTGCCGCTGGTGGCGGGTAAACCATAGAACGCGAAACGATGGACGCCTTTCTCTTTTAAATGAAGAAAAGCGGCTTCGACCAGTGCATGATTATCGGTGGCGATATAGTGAACCGGCGGGTAATTTTCGGGGGAATGGTAGGAGCCGCCGACGCCCACGATCGGGACGTCGACGTCGGTCAGCAGCTGTTCAATGACGGGATCGTCATAGTCAGCGATGACGCCATCCCCCAGCCAGTCTTTGATGTTCTCCAGACGGGTGCGGAAGTCTTCCTCAATGAAGATATCCCACTCGGATTGCGACGCCTGCAAATATTCACCCACGCCTTCAACGACCTGACGGTCGTAGGCTTTATTGGCATTGAATAACAACGTAATGCGGTGACGCTTTTCAAACATGGCTCACTTCCCAATTAAGTCACAATACGGTTATCAGGCTCGTCGCTTGGTGGCAGAGTCCATCCAGACTGCCAGTAAAAGAATGGCCCCCTTGACGATATACTGCCAAAACGTCGGGACGTCCATCATACTCATCCCGTTATCCAACGACGCCATGATAAATGCCCCCATGACCGCACCCGCCACGCTACCGATACCGCCGGCGAGGCTGGTGCCGCCAATGACGCAGGCGGCAATCGCATCCAGCTCGGCGATGTTACCTGCGGAGGGCGAACCGGCACCCAGACGCGAACTGAGGATCAACCCGGCGATGGCGACCATCAGGCCGTTAATGGCGAACACCGCGAGCTTAGTGCGCTCGACGTTGATCCCCGAGAGACGGGCAGCTTCAAGGTTGCCACCGATGGCATAAATGCGGCGGCCAAACGCGGTGCGCGTCGCCATAAACATCCCGCCCAGCAGTAACAGCGCCAGCAGCAGGACCGGTGTCGGAACACCGCGATAGTCGTTAAGAAGCCAGATGGCGCCCAGCACAATGACCGCAGTCAGCGCATGGCGTCCTGCCACGGAGGTTGATGCGGGTGACGCCAGCCCCAGCGCCTGACGACGCATGCGCCCCCGCCACTGCCAGGCGACAAACGCCAGCAAACCTACCACGCCAATCGTAAAGCCCACGCTATCGGAGAGGTAGCTCTGACCAATTTGCGACATGGCGGTGCTGGTGGGGGAGACGGTAGTGCCGTTGGTAATACCGATTAAGATCCCACGGAAGGCCAGCATACCCGCCAGGGTAACAATAAACGACGGGACTTTGCGGTAGGCAACCCACCAGCCGTTCCAGGCCCCCAGGACCAGACCCAGCACCAGCGTCACCGCCACGGTCAGCGGCAGCGGCCAGCCAAGCCAGACGTCGAAAATGGCCGCCACGCCACCGAGCAGGCCCATCATCGAGCCTACAGACAGGTCAATTTCTGCCGAGATAATGACGAACACCATGCCCACGGCCAGGATCCCGGTAATGGCGGTCTGGCGGAGCAGGTTAGAGACGTTACGCGCGCTTAAGTATGAACCATCGGTCATCCAGGTAAAAAACAGCATGATGACGATAATTGCTGCGATCATCACGAAGACCTGCAGGTTCAGCGCTTTTAGCCCTGCGAACGCACCGGGCGTCGGAACGGCGACTTTGATATCAGACGGATTGCTTTTCGACATGACGTTCGCTCCTTAAAGCGGCTTCCATCACCTGCTCCTGCGTCAGGTTCTGGTTAATCAGGTTGGCTTTCAGTTTCCCCTCGTGCATCACCAGCACGCGGTCGCTCAGGCCGAGCACTTCGGGTAACTCAGACGAAATGACAATGACGGCAATCCCTTGCTGAACAAGCTGATTAATCAGTTTGTAGATTTCATATTTGGCACCGATATCAATCCCGCGCGTTGGCTCATCGAGGATTAATATGCGTGGGTTGAGAAGCAGGCAGCGCGCCAGAATCGCTTTCTGCTGGTTACCGCCACTCAGGCGGCCAATCGCCAGTTCCGGGGAGGACGTTTTGACCTTCAGCCTGGCAAGCGACTGAAGAATGCACTGTTGCTCTGCGGCATCGTCCAGGCTGCTCAGCGCGCCGGAGAACCGATCGAGTGCCGCAAGCGTAATGTTTTTCCCCACCGCCATGACCGGTACGATGCCGTCTTTTTTACGATCTTCCGGCACCATAGCAATGCCGCGGGCAATCGCCTGCTGGCAGTTGTCGATTTTCACTGGCTGGCCGTCGATATAAATCGTCCCCTCCCAGCGCCCGGGCCACACGCCAAACAGACACTGTACGGCCTCCGTGCGTCCGGCGCCGACGAGGCCCGCAATCCCGAGAATTTCGCCGCTGTGAAGAGAAAACGAGACGTTATTCACGCGTTTAATGTGGCGGTTAACGGGGTGCCACGCGGTCAGATTTTCCACGCGCAGCACTTCCTCGCCTCTGGCGTGTGGCTCATTCGGGTAGAGCGCCGTCAGCTCGCGGCCTACCATCATGGTGATGATGTCATCTTCACTCATGCCTGCCGCTTCGCGCGTGCCGATGTGCTGCCCGTCGCGAATGACACAGATGGTGTCCGAAATGGCTTTAACCTCGTTTAGCTTGTGCGAAATGTAGATACAGGCGATGCCGTGGTTTTGCAGATCGCGGATGATATTGAGCAGAACTGCGGTTTCCTGTTCGGTGAGCGAAGCCGTAGGCTCATCGAGGATCAGCAGCCGTACCTGTTTGTTCAGCGCCTTAGCAATTTCTACCAGCTGCTGTTGCCCCAGACCCAGATCGCCCACGCGGGTATCCGGTGAAATATTGAGGCTCACCTGCGCCAGCAGCTTTTCACAGCGGAGCGTCATGGTGTCGTAATCCAGTACGCCGTGGCGGGAAATCTCGGCTCCAAGGAAGATGTTTTCCAGCACGGTGAGATGCTTCACCAGCGCCAGCTCCTGGTGGATAATGGCGATCCCTTTACGTTCGGTATCGCGAATGTGTGTCGCCTGGATCACTTCACCGGCAAAGACAATTTCGCCTTCGTAACTGCCGTGTGGGTAGATCCCACACAGAACTTTCATCAACGTTGATTTGCCCGAACCGTTCTCGCCGCACAGCGAAACCACTTCGCCGGGGTTCAACCGGAGGCTGACGTTGTCGACGGCCTTCACTGCGCCGAAGCGCTTGGTGATGCTTTTCATTTCAAGTAAATAAGGCATACCTGCTCCACATAACCCGAGGGAAGAACAGTACAACGTGATGCGCCCCCGCAGAGCGGGGGCCGCGCTGGATTACAGTTCGCTCTTCTTGTGGAAACCGTCTTTAATCACGGTGGCGTCAATGTTCTCTTTATTGACTTCAATTGGCGTGAGCAGGCGAGCCGGAACATCTTTCAGCCCGTTATTCAGCGTCGCGTCTGCTTTAGGCTGCTTGCCATTGCCCAGCTCCACGGCGATTTCAGCCGCGGTATTGGCAAGCTCGGTAATCGGTTTGTAGACCGTCATGGTTTGTGTGCCAGCGATAATGCGTTTTACCCCTGCCAGGTCGGCATCCTGCCCGGAGATAGCGACTTTCCCGGCCAGCCCTTGGGCGCTCAGCGCCTGGATAGCACCGCCTGCGGTGGCATCGTTGGAGGCCACGACCGCATCAATTTTGTTGTTGTTGGCCGTCAGCGCGTTTTCCATAATTTTCAGCGCGTTTTCTGGCAGCCATCCGTCGGCCCACTGATCGCCAACCACCTTAATTTTCCCGTTGTCGATATAGGGTTTAAGGACTTTCATTTGTCCTTCACGGAACAGTTTGGCGTTGTTATCTACCGGAGAGCCACCCATCAGGAAATAATTGCCCTGAGGCACTTTGTCGATCAGGCTTTGCGCCTGTAATTCACCCACTTTTTCATTGTCGAACGAAATATAATAATCAATATCCGCATTATTAATCATGCGGTCATAAGCGAGAACTTTTATGCCCTCTTGCTTCGCTTCTTTCACTACGTTACTTAATACCTGGCCGTTATAAGGGATAATGACCAGGACATCGACACCACGGTTAATCATATTCTCGATCTGTGACATTTGCGTTTCTTCATTGCCATTCGCTGACTGAACAAAGACATTCGCACCGAGTGATTCCGCTTTTTTCACAAAGATATCGCGATCTTTTTGCCAGCGCTCCAGGCGCAGGTCGTCAATCGCCATGCCAATTTTGACCTCTTTGGCATGTCCTGCAAAGCTTACAAGGAGGAGAGTAGTGCAGATCGTTAGGGTCAGGTTCTTTATCTTCATAATTATTAGGCCTTTTGTAGGGGTATGTGTTGCTGAGATAAAAGAAACATTCACTGCTGGGACGCAGCAAATTTTTAACGCGGAAAGGCGGGCTGGCAATTACAGATTTTTATCTTCTCATTACGATATTTGGTTTATTTCTGAATTTATGACCGCGATCGGATTTTAAAATGCGTAACGTCTTAATTACATTTGATTCTGGAATTTACGCCGAAAAATAGTTTGCCTGCGCATTATTTTGCGAGCCAGCGCACAGTTGTGCATTCTCTCAATAGCAGTGTGAAATAACGTAATTGAGCAACCCAAAATGTCTATTCACTATTACTCCTGTATCAACGACTCGCCGCATACCCTGATTATGGAGCTCAATATGCAAGCTTATTTCGACCAACTCGATCGTGTTCGTTACGAAGGCCCAAAAACGACCAATCCTTTAGCATTTCGTCACTACAACCCGGATGAGCTGGTTCTGGGTAAGCGCATGGAAGACCATCTGCGCTTTGCCGCCTGTTACTGGCATACCTTCTGCTGGAACGGCGCCGATATGTTCGGTGTGGGTTCCTTTGACCGCCCATGGCAGCAGCCGGGTGAAGCCATCGAGCTGGCGAAACGCAAAGCCGATGTGGCATTTGAGTTTTTCCACAAGCTGAACGTGCCGTACTACTGCTTCCACGATGTGGACGTCTCGCCGGAAGGTGCGTCTCTGAAAGAGTACCTGAACAATTTCGCGCAGATGGTGGATGTGCTGGCGGCAAAACAGCAGCAAAGCGGCGTGAAGCTGCTGTGGGGCACCGCAAACTGCTTCACTAACCCACGCTACGGCGCGGGCGCGGCAACCAATCCGGATCCGGAAGTGTTTAGCTGGGCGGCCACGCAGGTGGTGACGGCCATGAACGCCACGCATCAGTTGGGCGGCGAAAACTATGTCCTGTGGGGCGGCCGTGAAGGCTACGAAACCCTGCTCAACACCGATCTGCGCCAGGAGCGCGAGCAGATTGGCCGCTTTATGCAGATGGTTGTCGATCATAAGCACAAAATCGGCTTCCGTGGCACGCTGCTGATTGAGCCGAAACCGCAGGAACCGACCAAGCACCAGTATGACTACGACGTGGCGACGGTGTATGGCTTCCTGAAACAGTTCGGGCTGGAAAAAGAGATTAAAGTTAACATTGAAGCCAACCACGCCACGCTGGCGGGCCACTCTTTCCATCACGAGATTGCGTCTGCGATTGCACTGGGCATTTTTGGCTCTGTCGATGCTAACCGCGGCGATGCACAGCTGGGCTGGGATACAGACCAGTTCCCGAACAGCGTGGAAGAGAATGCGCTGGTGATGTACGAAATCATTAAAGCGGGTGGTTTCACTACCGGCGGCCTGAACTTTGACGCCAAAGTACGTCGTCAGAGCACCGACAAATACGATCTGTTCTACGGCCACATTGGCGCGATGGACACCATGGCGCTGGCGCTGAAAGTCGCCGCTCGCATGATTGAAGACGGTGAGCTGGATAAGCGTGTTGCGAAGCGCTACAGCGGCTGGAACAGTGAGCTGGGTCAGCAAATTTTGAAAGGCCAGTTATCACTTGCGGAGATCGCGAAGTACGCTGAACAGCAGCAGCTGGCGCCGCAGCACCAGAGCGGGCACCAGGAGCTGCTGGAAAACCTGGTAAACCACTACCTGTTCGATAAATAACAGCACGTAGGCCCGGTAAGCGTTAGCGCCACCGGGCATTTCTGTTAAAGGAGTCACCGTAATGTATATCGGGATCGATCTTGGCACGTCGGGTGTGAAAGCCATCCTGTTAAGCGAGCAGGGCGATGTGTTGGCTACGCAGACGGAAACGCTGCAGGTTTCACGTCCGCATCCGCTGTGGTCGGAACAGGACCCGGAGCAGTGGTGGCAGGCAACGGACCGTGCCATCAAGGCGCTAGGCGAGAAACACCCTCTGCGTGACGTCAAAGCGCTGGGGATTGCCGGGCAAATGCACGGCGCAACGCTGCTGGATAGCCAGCATCGCGTGTTGCGTCCTGCGATCCTCTGGAACGATGGCCGCTGTGCAGAAGAGTGTGCGCTTCTTGAGGAACGTGTACCCACCTCCCGCCAGATCACCGGCAACCTGATGATGCCCGGTTTTACCGCACCGAAACTTCTGTGGGTACAGCGTCATGAACCTGAGATTTTCCGGCAGGTGGCGAAAGTCCTGCTGCCGAAAGATTATCTGCGTTTTCGCATGACGGGTGATTTCGCCAGCGACATGTCTGACGCGGCGGGCACGATGTGGCTCGACGTGGCGAAACGTGACTGGAGCGAGGCGATGCTGAATGCCTGCCATCTGACCCGCGCCCATATGCCCGCGCTGTTCGAAGGTAGCGAGGTGACAGGCACGCTGCAGCCAGCCGTTGCTGAACGCTGGAATATGCCAGCCGTACCGGTGGTGGCCGGAGGCGGTGACAATGCGGCGGGGGCCGTGGGTGTCGGCATGGTGGAGGCAGGGCAGGCGATGCTGTCGCTGGGAACGTCCGGTGTCTATTTTGCCGTCAGCGACGGGTATCGCGGCAACCCTGAAAGCGCAGTGCACAGTTTCTGCCATGCCCTTCCGGGGAAATGGCATTTGATGTCAGTGATGCTCAGTGCCGCATCTTGCCTGGATTGGGCGGCAAGACTCACCGGCATGGCCGATGTTCCGGCGCTCATCTCCGCCGCGCAGCAGGCGGATGACACCGCGGGTACGATCTGGTTTTTACCGTATCTTTCCGGTGAGCGAACGCCGCACAACAATCCGGAAGCGAAAGGGGTGTTCTTTGGTTTAACTCATCAGCATGGCCCGGCTGAGCTGGCGCGTGCGGTTCTGGAGGGTGTGGGCTATGCACTGGCCGACGGCATGGACGTGGTGCATGATTGCGGCCTGAAACCGTCGAGCGTCACCCTGATTGGCGGCGGCGCGCGGAGCCCTTACTGGCGACAGATGCTGGCTGACATCAGCGGATTGCAGCTGGATTTCCGCACTGGTGGCGATGTCGGGCCCGCGCTCGGCGCCGCACGGCTGACACAGATAGCCATGAACCCCGAAAAACCGCTTTCACAATTGTTACCGCAGCTTCCGCTTGAACAGGCGCACTTGCCTGACGCAGCACGCCATGCCCGCTATGCGCAGAGGCGCGACGTGTTCCGCAAAATCTATCAGCAGCTGCTGCCGCTGATGTCGTAAACATCCGCCGGGTGGCGCTGCGCTGACCCGGCCTACCACTCCCCGTCCATCTGGCTAACTTACAAACCTGCGCGTATCGATTCTTTGCAGCAGCATCGACAGCAGCAGGCTGATGACCAGCGTGGCGGCAAAAATCCAGATGATATCCAGCACCGGCCAGCTCTTTAGCTCCACACCTCTTGTTCGCAGGGCGTGGATCACCAGCGCGTGAAAACCATAAATTCCGAGCGAGTGCCGCGAAATCACGCTCAGTACCGGGAGTGGCCGCGCGTTGAGCGTGTTTTTAACGAGCGTAAGCAGCGAGACGGCACAGAGAAACACCATCGGTCCGCAATACAGGTACCAGGTATCGGCAAAATTACCGCGCCATTGCAATTCGTGCAGCGTCCCGCGCGATATCACCGCCACGCCTGCGATAAACAGCAACGCAGAAAGCCAGTTCAGACTACGTTTTTGCGTCTCCATCATCCCGATGGCGCGCCCCAGCATGCCGTAAAGCACGTAATAGAAGGTATCGCCGTTGATATAGAGATTGACCGGCAACCATTCAAATCCGTCGATTTTCTGCGAGACCGTATTCGGGTTGGCGATGAGGCCAATCACCACCATCAGGGCCAGCAGCATTTTCCCGCTGACGTTTTTCACCTGAATAAGAGGAGAGACGAGATAGATAACGATAATGGCGAAGAAAAACCACAGGTGATAGAACACTGGTTTTTGCAGCAAATATTTGAGTGATAGCCCGGCGTTAATTGAGGTGAACAGGGTGATATAGAGCAAGGCAACGGCGCTGTAAAACCCCAGACAGGCCGCGATGCGGGTGAAGTGCCTCGGTTGCGCGCTACGTTCGCCAAAAAAGAGAAAGCCGGAAATCATAAAAAACAGCGGGACGCTGACGCGAGACGCAGAGTTGAGAATGTTGGCAATGTCCCAGTTAACAGAGCTGATGCTGTGCGCATTCGTGACATACCAGGTCGTCGTGTGGATCATGACCACCATCAGACACGCTATTCCTCGCAGGTTATCAATCCAGTTAATTTTTGACGCCATCAGTTCCTCGTGTTCCCTGTAAATGGAGTGTGACTGCCATTGTCCAAAAGTCTTCGTTTGGAAAATTCTGAGTTTTATCAGCAGGCTTGCCGGAAGACCGCGAGATTCGCAGAATGGCGGACCTTAATCTATAAAAGCTTTGATACTAAAAATAACAGCCACTGACCAGGACGGTAATAAAAATGATGATGAAGCGAGTGGCGTCACTCTTTCTGCTGCTCATGCTGGCAGGTTGCAGTACGCCACAAGAAGCACCTGTGCAAAAAGCACAGCAGGGCAAAATGAGCCCGGAACGTTCACTGAACATGGAGGCAATCTGTAAAGATCAGGCTGCACGCCGCTATAACTCGGCCGTTCAGAAGATTGATGTCACCGGATTTGAGCGCTTTCAGGGAAGCTATGAGCTGCGGGGCCATACGTCGCGTAAAGAGGGCTTTGTCTGTTCGTTTGATGCAGACGGCCAGTTTTTACACCTCTCCATGCGCTAGCCTGCTCGCATAATCAACAGCCAGACGTCGCCCACGTTCTGGCCTGAAGGCTTATTTCCCAATTTTCCCTAAACAACCCCGTTTCGTACTGTATATCTTGCAGCCAGCGGGTATACTGGTCCCTTCCATTTAAAACCACACGTATCCAGCACGAAATACTATGCAAAAGTTTGATACCAAGACCTTCCAGGGCCTGATCCTGACCTTACAGGATTACTGGGCTCGTCAGGGCTGCACCATTGTTCAACCTTTGGACATGGAAGTCGGCGCCGGCACTTCACACCCGATGACCAGCCTGCGCGCGTTGGGACCAGAGCCAATGGCGACCGCGTATGTGCAGCCTTCCCGTCGTCCGACCGATGGTCGTTACGGTGAGAACCCGAACCGTCTGCAGCATTACTATCAGTTCCAGGTGGTGATTAAGCCATCACCCGACAATATTCAGGAACTGTACCTCGGGTCGCTGAAAGAGCTGGGTATGGATCCAACCATTCACGATATCCGTTTCGTGGAAGATAACTGGGAAAACCCAACGCTGGGTGCCTGGGGTCTGGGTTGGGAAGTGTGGCTGAACGGCATGGAAGTGACCCAGTTCACTTACTTCCAGCAGGTTGGCGGTCTGGAATGTAAGCCGATCACGGGTGAAATCACCTACGGTCTGGAACGTCTGGCGATGTACATTCAGGGCGTAGACAGCGTTTACGACCTGGTCTGGAGCGACGGCCCGCTGGGTAAAACCACCTACGGCGACGTGTTCCATCAGAACGAAGTGGAGCAATCCACCTATAACTTCGAATACGCGGACGTGGACTTCCTGTTCACCTGCTTCGAGCAGTACGAGAAAGAAGCGCAGCAGCTGCTGGCGCTGGAGACTCCGCTGCCGCTGCCTGCTTACGAGCGTATTCTGAAGGCCGCCCACAGCTTCAACCTGCTGGACGCCCGCAAAGCCATCTCCGTGACTGAACGTCAGCGCTACATTCTGCGTATTCGTACCCTGACCAAAGCCGTTGCTGAAGCTTACTACGCGTCCCGTGAAGCCCTTGGCTTCCCGATGTGCAACCGAAACAAATAAGAGGCGGCCATGTCTGAGAAAACTTTCCTGGTGGAAATCGGCACCGAAGAGCTGCCACCAAAAGCCCTGCGCAGCCTGGCTGAATCTTTTGCTGCGAACGTGACCGCCGAGCTGGATAACGCTGGCCTGGCGCACGGTAAAATTGAGTGGTTTGCTGCGCCGCGTCGTCTGGCGCTGAAAGTGGCAAATCTGGCGGCGTCTCAGCCGGATCGTGAAGTCGAAAAACGTGGCCCGGCTATTGCCCAGGCGTTCGACGCGGAAGGCAAGCCGAGCAAAGCGGCTGAAGGCTGGGCGCGCGGTTGCGGCATCACCGTTGACCAGGCCGAGCGTCTGACCACCGACAAAGGCGAGTGGCTGCTGTATCGTGCGCATGTGAAAGGCGAGAGTGCAGAAGCGCTGCTGCCGGACATGATTGCCACGTCGCTGGCGAAATTGCCGATTCCTAAGCTGATGCGCTGGGGCGCGTCTGACGTCCACTTCGTGCGTCCGGTCCATACCGTGACCCTGCTGCTGGGCGACACCGTTATTCCTGCCACCATTCTGGGCGTGGCGTCCGATCGCGTGATCCGTGGCCACCGCTTTATGGGTGAGCCGGAGTTCACCATCGACAATGCCGACCAGTATCCGCAAATCCTGTTGGAGCGCGGCAAGGTCATTGCTGACTACGAACAGCGTAAAGCCAAAATCAAAGCGGACGCGGAAGAGGCGGCGCGCAAGATTGGCGGTAATGCCGATCTGAGCGACAGCCTGCTGGAAGAAGTGACCTCTCTGGTTGAATGGCCGGTGGTGCTGACCGCGAAGTTCGAAGAGAAATTCCTGGCCGTTCCGGCAGAAGCGCTGGTGTACACCATGAAGGGTGACCAGAAGTACTTCCCGGTCTATGCCAACGACGGCAAACTGCTGCCAAACTTCATCTTTGTCGCCAACATCGAATCGAAAGATCCGATCCAGATTATCTCCGGTAACGAGAAGGTCGTTCGTCCGCGTCTGGCGGATGCCGAGTTCTTCTTCAATACCGACCGTAAAAAGCGTCTGGAAGATAACCTGCCGCGTCTGCAGACCGTGCTGTTCCAGCAGCAGCTGGGTACGCTGCGCGACAAGACCGACCGCATTGCGGAGCTGTCCGGCTGGATCGCCCGCGAAATTGGTGCCGACGTCAACCATGCGACCCGTGCGGGCCTGCTCTCCAAGTGCGACCTGATGACCAACATGGTGTTCGAATTTACCGACACCCAGGGCGTGATGGGCATGCACTACGCGCGTCACGATGGCGAAGCGGAAGACGTGGCTGTGGCACTGAACGAGCAGTATCAGCCGCGCTTTGCGGGTGACGAACTGCCGTCCAACCCGGTCGCCTGCGCCGTGGCGATTGCCGACAAGATGGACACCCTGGCGGGTATCTTCGGTATCGGCCAGCATCCAAAAGGGGACAAAGACCCGTTTGCGCTGCGTCGTGCTGCGCTGGGCGTGCTGCGCATCATCGTTGAGAAGAACCTGAACCTCGATCTGCAGACACTGACCGAAGAAGCGGTGCGTCTGTACGGCGACAAGCTGACCAACGCGAACGTGGTGGACGACGTTATCGACTTTATGCTCGGTCGTTTCCGCGCCTGGTATCAGGACGAAGGTTACACCGTTGACACCATTCAGGCGGTGCTGGCGCGTCGTCCGACCCGTCCGGCTGATTTCGATGCGCGTATGAAGGCGGTTTCCCACTTCCGTACGCTGGAAGCGTCATCTGCGCTGGCTGCGGCTAACAAGCGTGTCTCCAACATTCTGGCGAAATCCGACGAAACGCTGAACGAACGCGTGAACGCCGCAACCCTGAAAGAGCCGGAAGAGATTGCTCTGGCGATGCAGGTTGTGGTGCTGCGCGACAAGCTCGAACCGTACTTCGCGGAAGGCCGCTACCAGGAAGCGCTGGTGGAGCTGGCGGAACTGCGTGACGTGATCGACGCCTTCTTCGAGAAAGTGATGGTGAACGTAGAAGATAAAGACCTGCGTATCAACCGTCTCTCTATGCTCGAAAAACTGCGCGAGCTGTTCCTGCGCGTGGCGGATATTTCGCTGCTGCAGTAATGTGCACGCTGTCATAAACATGTGAGCCGTCTTTCTTGCCGGGTGGCGCTACGCTTACCCGGCCTACATTGTGTAACGGGTTGCACGTTTCATTGTAGGCCCAAGCGTAGCGCCGCCGGGGGAAACTGACAAAATGCACTTTGCCAGCAGTTTGAAAACCCGCTTCGGCGGGTTTTTTTATGGGGCTTTTGTAGGCCGGATAAGCGCGGCGCCTTCAGGGTATCGGCAAAGTAGTCCTTCCCAAAGGGCTGAGGGAGTATAAGTCGCCCAAAATTTAACCTTGAAACCTTCAACACATTACCGTTATCCTTACCCTCGTTAAATTTCTCGCGCTGGAGTGCCCCCCAAAAATGAACAAACACGACTGATGAATTTCGATCCTTGCTAAACGCCACCGCGTCGGCAGGGGATGTTTTGATTTCATTCAGGAGTGCTTATGGCTCATTTAGCGCAGTCCCCTTCTTTTATTTTGCATCAGGTCACCTGTCAGTTTGCGACGGGGGATATCCTTTTTGGTCCGCTGAATCTTTCTCTGGAACCGTCTCTGTGCGCGCTGGTGGGCCGCAACGGCAGTGGGAAAACACGTCTGCTGCGCCTGCTGGCGGGGCTTGATGAACCCGCAAACGGGCATATCGAACGAACCGGAACACAGGTTTATGTGGCGCAGCAGCAGGATATTTTGCCACACACGACGCTGGCTGAATTGCTCGGGTACGAGGCAATCTTCGCGGCGCGAGCGCGTGTCGACAGCGGAGAGTATCAGCCTGACGATCTGGAAACGCTTGATGGCTTCTGGGATTTAGCAGAACGCCTGAGCGAGGCGTTTGCCCGGGCGACACTGTCGCCGTTTGATCCGGATAAGCCAGCCGCTGAACTCAGCGGTGGCGAGCGTGTCCGCGCGTTGCTGTGCGGGGCGTTTACGGCGCAAGCGGATTATCTGCTGCTGGACGAACCCACTAACCACCTGGACCGGCAAGGCCGGACATGGTTCTACGACCAGCTTGCCCGTTATCAGGGCGGTGTACTGGTGGCCTCCCATGACCGTGAGCTGCTGGCGCAGGTGCCGCGCATTCTTGAACTGAGTGGCGCTGGTCTTCGCAGCTATGGCGGGAATTATGCGGATTATCAAACCCAGCGCGATGCTGAGCAACAGGCTGCCCGCGCGGCGCTGGAGCACGCGGCGACGGCGCGCAAACGTACCCGCGCGCGCATGCAGAAAGAGCATGACGACAGCCAGCGGCGGTCGGCAAAAACATTACGCACCGTCGATACCCTCAATATCGCATCGTTCGAACGCGTCAAATATAAAGGCGCGGCAAAGGAACGTATTGGCAGCTGGAAAAAGCAGCATAACGAGCAAAATGATGCCCTGAACGCTGCCGTAAACAAGGCGCGTGAGCGGGTTGAAGACGATAACCCGGTGATGTTTACCCTGCCGGGGAGTCAGATTCCGGAAGGAAAACAGGTGCTGGTGATGGAAAATCTGGTGCTGCCGCATGTGCCCGTTCCCCCACTCAGCTGGCGGATGGATGGTCCGATGCGCGTGGCGTTAAAAGGACCAAACGGCTGCGGGAAGTCGACGCTGTTAAAAGCGATTCTCGGCGAAATCAGCCCGCGTTCAGGGACCTGCAACGTTTCCGTCAGCTGCGCTTATCTCGATCAACATCTGTCCCGGCTCGATCTCTCGCAGTCGGTCATGACCCACCTCAACCTGGGCAATACGCCCCTTGAAGAGGGGGTATTACGAACCCGTTTAGCGCAGCTTCAGTTGGGGGCCGATAAAGTCGCGCTCCCGCTGGCGGAACTGAGCGGCGGTGAGCGTCTTAAGGCGGCACTGGCATGCGTATTATGGCGTGCTGAGGCCACGCAGCTCCTGTTGCTGGATGAACCGACCAACCATCTGGATCTGGCCTCGGTTCAGGCCATTGAAGCGGCATTGGCCGGTTTTCCGGGAGCTCTGCTGGTGGTGTCTCACGATGACGCTTTTTTACAAGGGTTAACGTTGTCGCACGAGATGATCTGGGAAGAGGCGGGCTGGCGTTGCGAAAGCCTTTAAACACAAGCCCCCGCGAAGGCGGGGGCGTTCAAACGTCACTACGCTATCTGTTTGCTGAGTGCAGGGTTGGCCTGAATCAGGCGCATCAGCTTTAACTCGGTTGGCGTGGGTCTCTCACGTTTTGACTCCCACTCCAGCACCATCGCTACGCTGACACCCATCGCTCTGGCGAATTCTTCTGTCTTCAGACCTGTCCCTTTGCGCAATTGCTCATATTCTGTAAAGGGATTGGCTTTTTGTTGCAGGGTAATCGTCTGCGGTACATCTTTAAAAATGATCTGTTCCAGACTGCTCAGCAGCTCAAACTCAGGATCTTTATATTCCATTGAGAACTCCTCTTAAATCTCACATCGTGATCAAGAACATCAGAGAGCCAATTAAGAATAGTCCCTAATACAAACCCAGGATCGTCACGGGTGTGATTAATCGTGCGGTAACGATCGCTTTATCCGATTCAGCTATATGGATAGTTATGCTAATTACCTGATTAACCATAAGGAGGGCCCGTCAGGTATTTTTTTGTAAATGATAAGAAATAAATCGGCAATAGGCGTTTTACATGAAAAGAGTATCTTGCAAGGCTGACCTGGACTATCCTTGTAAGCCGTCGGGCACGCGTGTGCCGGTGTGCGCTTTTTTGGGTGAAAGGAGTAATAAAATGGCGACAGGAAAGTCCTGCTCTCGCTGGTTTGCGCCTATTGCGGCGTTGTTGATGGTTGTTAGCCTGAGTGGGTGTTTTGATAAAGAAGGCGATCAGCGCAAAGCGTTTATCGATTTTCTGCAGAATACAGTGATGCGCAGCGGCGAGCGGTTACCGACGCTGACTGCGGATCAGAAAAAACAGTTTGGTCCCTTTGTGTCCGATTACGCCATTCTTTATGGGTATTCACAGCAGGTGAGCCAGGCGATGGATTCCGGTATCCGCCCGGTCGTGGATAGCGTAAACGCCATCCGCGTTCCACAGGATTATGTGACTCAGCGTGAACCGCTGCGCCAGTCCAACGGTGCGCTCGGCGTGCTGAGCCAGCAGCTACAGAATGCGAAAATGCAGGCTGATGCGTCACGTTCTGCGCTGAAGCAGGGTGACGATCTCAAACCGGTCTTTGACAAAGTGTATGAGAAAGTGGTGACCAAACCGTCTGAAGCACTGCAACCGCTGATTCCGGCCGCGCAAATTTTCACGCAGCAGCTGGTTCAGGTGGGTGACTTTATCGCCCAGCAGGACACTCAGGTGAGCTTTGTTGCCAACGGCATCCAGTTCCCGACTTCGCAGCAGGCAAGTCAGTACAATACGCTGATTGGGCCACTGGCCTCCCAGCATCAGGCCTTTAGCCAGGCCTGGAGTGCCGCCGTCACGGCCACAGAATAAACCGGAAAAACCCCGCGTCAGGCGGGGTTTTTTTATGCATTGCGAAAATAACGCTTGTCATTCCTCTACCACATCGGTATAACTATTCCCGTCGGTTTGTTACACAGACCTAAAGCAGTTTAGTAAAGCAGTCCAGATTGTTATCCATAGATACCCTTCGTTGTGACCCTTCCTTCATCGCTTAAAAATCTGTAACGCAATCCATCAAGCCGGAAGGCACAATATATTTGTTAATTAAGGTAATTCTATGTCTGCTAAAATGACTGGTCTGGTAAAATGGTTCAACGCTGATAAAGGTTTCGGCTTCATCACTCCTGACGATGGCTCAAAAGACGTGTTCGTACACTTCTCTGCTATCCAGAACGATGGCTACAAATCTCTGGACGAAGGTCAGAAAGTGTCCTTCACCATCGAAAGCGGCGCTAAAGGCCCAGCAGCTGGTAACGTTGTAAGCCTGTAAGCTTCCAACCCAGTAGCACAAAATTCAAAAACCCGCCTTCTGGCGGGTTTTTTCGTTTCTACTGTTGGATCTGCGGGTTAACGCAGTTTTTATCCACTTTTCCACTCAGCGCGGCAATCAGGTTGTCCACTGCGGTAGCCGCCATGTTGTAGCGCGTCTCGTGCGTGGCAGAGCCGATGTGGGGCAGGGCGACGACGTTTGGCATTTTCAGCAGTGGAGAATCCACCGGCAGTGGCTCCTGCTCAAACACGTCCAGACCGGCGGCGTGGATCTCGCCATTTTGCAGGGCTTCAATGAGCGCCTGCTCATCCACCAACGGGCCACGACCTGCGTTGATAAAAATGGCGGATTTCTTCATTTTTTCAAATGCGGATTTGCCAATCAGGTGACGTGTTTCATCCGTCAACGGCAGGATCAGGCAGACAAAATCGGCTTCCTGCAACAGCGTATCCAGCTCACAGTAACGCGCGTTAAAACGTTCTTCCGCTTCACCGTGGTGACGGCGCGCGTTGTACAGTATCGGCATGTTGAAACCAAAATGCGCGCGCTGTGCCAGCGCCAGCCCGATACGTCCCATACCCACGATGCCCAGCGTTTTTCCGTGAACATCCACGCCGAACCAGTCCGGGCCAATGCTTTTTGTCCA
Source organism: Enterobacter sp. T2 (assembly GCF_010692925.1). Classification (NCBI taxonomy): domain Bacteria; kingdom Pseudomonadati; phylum Pseudomonadota; class Gammaproteobacteria; order Enterobacterales; family Enterobacteriaceae; genus Enterobacter; species Enterobacter sp. T2. The sequence continues at coordinate 169,320 of NZ_CP048736.1, forward strand.
TTCGCCTGCTTTAACGCGCTCGGCCACTTCAACCACGCGACGGGCGGTGCTGAGCACCAGCGCCATCAGCGTGTCGGCCACGGTTTCCGTCAGGGCATGCGGCGTGTGCATCAGCAGGATTTTGCGGGCGCTCAGGGCATCCACGTCGAAGTTGTCATAACCTACTGAAACAGTTGAAGTAGCACGAAGCTTCGGCATTTTCTCCAGCAGGGCGATGTCCACTTTCTCGCTTGAACCCAGCAGGCCTTCGGCGCTGGCGAACGCATCGGCATGCTGTACCACGGTCTCCGGACTCAGGTTTTTCACCTGCGTGACGGTGAAGTGCTCTTCCAGGCGTTTCTGCAGATCTTCCGGCAGTGCTTTATACAAAATGACGGACGGCTTCATGCTAATCTCCGTTGATTTTTAAGGATTCAGGCGTGGCGTGCGCCGACGGGGTGCTGTTGATTATTAGCAGGCTTAACAATCAGAGTAAGCCACACGGAGGCAAAAAGCGCCACCCCCATAAAGATGTACGATGCGGATGGGCTGCCGGTGGCTCCGTTCAGGTAACCAACAAACCAGGAGCCGCAGAACGAACCCAGCGCGCCCATGCTGTTAATTAATGCCATGGCACCGCCCGCCACGTTACGCGGCAGCATCTCCGGGATGATGGCAAAGAATGGACCGTACGGGGCGTACATGGCGGCACCGGCAATGACCAACAGGGTATAAGAGGCCCAGAAGTGATTCGCGCCCACCGCCCAGGAGCCGATGAAGGCAAAAGCAGCAATCAGCAGCAGCGGCCAGACGAACACCTTACGGTTTTGCAGCTTATCCGACGCCCAGGAGGCGACGATCATGGCGATGGTCGCAGCAAGATACGGTACGGACGAGAGCCAGCCCACTTCAACCATGCCGAGATTCTCACCGCCGCTGCGGATGATCGACGGCAGCCACAGCACAAAACCGTACACGCCGATACTCCAGGTAAAATACTGCGCGCAGAGCAGGATCACGTTACGGGAGCGGAAAGCTTCACCGTAGTTACGTACCGCCTTCAGACCCTGCTGTTCTTTATCCAGCTGCGCCTGGAGCGCCGCTTTTTCATCTTCGGAAAGCCATTTCGCCTGGGCAGGTTTATCTTTCACCAGCACCCACCAGCAGAAGGCCCAAATCACTGCCGGAACCCCTTCGATGATGAACATCTCGCGCCAGCCGAAGGACTGGATCAGGTAGCCGGAGACCACCGACATCCACAGTACGGTGACCGGGTTACCGAGGATCAGGAAAGTATTCGCGCGTGAGCGTTCAGATTTGGTAAACCAGTTGCTGATGTAAATCAGCATCGCGGGCATGACCGCCGCCTCAACGACGCCAAGGATAAAGCGAATGGCGGCCAGGGCAGGAATATTGTTCACCACGCCGGTAAGCGACGCACAGGCGCCCCACAGGATCAGACAAATGAAGATCAGCTTACGCACGCTGCGGCGTTCGGCGTAAATAGCACCGGGGATCTGGAAGAAGAAATACCCCAGGAAGAAGAGGGCGCCCAACAGGGATGAGACGCCCTTAGTGATCCCGAGGTCTTCGGTGATCCCCGCCGCGGATGCGAAACTGAAGTTGGCACGATCAAGGTACGCCAGGCTGTACGTGATAAACACGATTGGCATGATGTACCACCAGCGTTTTACTGCATTGGTCGAACTGTTCATAGGCTTGCCTCTGTTGTTGAGGTTGTTACCGCCGTTGTCTGTAGGGTACACGGTGGTTTAATTATTGGGTGCGGCCTGTGGCCCTCACCCTGGCCCTCTCCCACGGGGAGAGGGAATTTACATGCCGAGCTGTGCTCGTGTCGGTAATCCTTCGCTGTCGCCCTGCACCTGAATGGCCAGTGAGCCAATCTTGTTGCCTCGTGCAACCGCCTGCTGCAGCGGTTTGCCTTCCAGCAGCGCGCTAATGACGCCCACGGCAAAGCCATCGCCCGCGCCGACGGTGTCGACGACGTTCTCGACCTTCACCGCCGCGACCGCGCCTTGCTCGCCTTCGGCTGTTTTAAACCATGCGCCATCGGCGCCGGTTTTCAGCACCACCGCTTTTACCCCTTTATTCAGGTAGAAGTCAGCAATGCCTTCCAGTGTATTTTCGCCGGTCAGGATCATCCCTTCTTTCAGGCCCGGCAGAACCCAGTCCGCCCTGAATGCCAGCCGGTTAAGCTTCTCGATCATTTCCGCTTCGCTTTTCCACAGCACCGGGCGCAAATTTGGATCGAAAGAGATCGTTTTGCCCAGCGACTTCATGGTTGTTGCCGCATGATCCAGCAGCGAATACGAGCTGGCAGAGAGTGCCGCCGCCACGCCGCTCAGGTGCAAATGGCGCGCGGAGGCAAAATAATCGGCGTGGTAATCTTCTACGGAGAGATGGCTGGCGGCCGACCCTTTACGGAAATACTCCACGATGGGATCGGTTCCATTTTCAACTTTAGACTTAAGCTGAAAGCCGGTGGGGAAGCGTCCGTCGAGCGTGACGCCTGCGGCATCAATCCCCTCTTTTTTCAGCGAATCGAGAACGAAGTGGCCAAAGCTGTCATCGCCCACGCGGCTGACCCAGCCGACGTTCAGGCCCAGACGCGCCAGGCCGGTTGCGACGTTCAGCTCTGCGCCCGCCACGCGTTTGATAAAATGCTCTACCGCGCTCAGCTCGCCCGTTTCGGTGGCGACAAACATCGCCATGGCTTCGCCAATCGTGATGACATCCAGCGTCTTGTGCATGATTTACTCCTCGCGCAGCAGGTTGACGTAATGGCGGGTAACGGCGGTTAAATCCGCCCCTTCCAGCGGGAACTCGATACCGCGCGGGGCATCGGCAGGCAGCTGGCCAAGCAGATCCAGCCAGCGGGAATCGGCACTATCCGGCGCGACGGCGCGAAAGTTATCTTTATGCGGAACGGCGGCTTTAACGTGGATATAGCTCACGGCAGGCGCCAGATGACGCGCGGCCTCTTCCGGGGAGTCACCGACCCACAGCCAGTTGCCCATGTCAAAAGTCAGCGTGACGGGAAGCGCCCTTTCGCGACAGGCGGCCTGAAAGCGTTGCATCGGTGCAAGCTGGCCGCAGTCGGTCTGATCGTTTTCCACAACCAGCGCGATACCGCTGGTATTGAGCAGAGTACGTAAGGCATCGAGAGGCTGCGTGTCGCTAAAATGGCCCAGGGAAACCTTCAGCCACAGCGCGTTCAGGGTGCTGGCTTCTGAGAGATACCGCGGCAGGTCCGGGTTGAGGGTGCCATCGGGCATAAACAGGGCGGCAGGTGCTGAGTAACACGCCAGCAGCCCCAGAAGCTCAATGGACTCACCGAGCGCAGGCAGCGCCAGTAACTCTTCGCTATTGAACAGCTCGCGGCGGATCTCCACGCCGTCGGCGCCTGCACCCGCAATAACGGGAAGCATCGCCCGCTGACCGCCCGCCTGTCGCACCTGCTCCGCGCCATACGCGGCGGTGACCACCATGATTTTCCTGCCCATCTTCGGACTCCATCGCAACATATCAATACTATTACGCTAGATGGAACCGGTTCCAAAGAAAAGCTCAGGATGTCGAATTTATGATCGCTATCACAAGGGGAAATTAACGTGCGGTGGAGCCGCGGACGATCAGCTCGCCGGAGAAGACCTGCTCGCGTACGGCCTCACTGGTGCCTTCAATACGACGAACCACTTGTTCTACAGCAGCATAGCCAATCTGCCAGGTGGGCTGTTTGAGGGTGGTAATGCCGACGCCAGCCAGCTCCGCCCACTCCAGTTCATCAAACCCCAGCAGACCGATATCGCTGCCCCAGTGCAGGCCAATACGCTTGAGTGAGCGGGCAACCTGCAGGGTTAGTGCCCCGTTGGCGGAGATAACGGCTTTGCGCATCCCGCGATGGCGCGTGTGGAACTGGCGTAGGGTATTGTCGAGCTGATCGGCTTCGTGAAGCGGCGTTTCGGCATTTTCGGCGATCACGCCGGGATAACGCGCCAGCGTGGCACGAAATGCAGCCAGCCGATCGCGTCGGGTATTTACCATGCCCAGCGGTTCGCTCAGAAAGAGAATCGCCTCGAAACCTTGTTCAATCAGATGCTCGGTCGCGGTCGTGGCAGCCTGGGTGTTATCCAGCCCGACCACATCGCAGGCGAATTCCGGGATTTTACGGTCGATGAGGACCATGGGCAGGGAGGATTGCTGCAGACGGTTCAGCCCCTCTTCACGCATGCCCACCGCGTTGACCACAATCCCTTCCACCTGGTAGCTGCGCAGCAGATCGAGATAGTGCAACTCCTGGTCGACCTCATTGTTGGTATTACAGACCAGAGGCGTAAAACCTTTTTCGCGGCAGGCGGCTTCGATACCGCTGAGCACGTTTACAGAGTAGGGGTTAGTGATATCCGCGATGATAAGTCCGATAAGGCGGGTGCGGCCACGTTTGAGCCCGCGGGCCATCAGGCTGGGGCGGTAGTCGAGATCGGCAATAGCCTGTTCAATACGCGCCAGCAATGCATCGGACAATAGATGTTTCTCGCCGTTAAGGTAGCGCGAAATGCTGGTTTTACCGGTTCTGGCGGCTTTCGCCACGTCGCTGATGGTGGCCCGGGCTGGTTTGCTCATCGCTGATTTCCCTGAATTTAGTGAGAATACCTTAACGGGAAAATCGGACGAATCAAGTAATTTGCCCGGTGGCGCTGCGCTTACCTGGGGTGCGGTCTGGTGCCCTCACCCCAACCCTCTCCCACGGGAGAGGGAGAAATGCGATTACTGAATTGGACTCAACGTAATCTCTACGCGACGGTTCTGCGCTTTACCTTCCGCCGTGCTGTTGCTGGCGATAGGGTTGGCAGGGCCCATGCCGCTGGTGCGGATGCGGTTCGCTTCCACACCCTGGGCGATCAGCGAGCTGGCAACGGAATCCGCGCGCTGCTGTGACAGACGCATGTTCAGATCCTGGCTGCCGGTGCTGTCGGTGTAGCCAATCACGTTCACGGCGGTCTTGTTGTACTCTTTCAGCACCATCGCCACGCCGGTCAGCGTGTTCGCACCCGCTGGTTTCAGCGTTGCGCTGCTGCTGTCAAAGGTCACGTTATTCGGCATGTTCAGAATGATGTTATCGCCGCTGCGCGTCACGCTTACGCCGGTTCCCTTCATTTTGTCACGCAGTTTTGCTTCCTGCACGTCCATGTAATAACCGACGCCGCCGCCCAGTGCTGCCCCCGCCGCTGCGCCAATCAGCGCGCCTTTACCGCGGTCTTTTTTGGAGGAGGAGAGTGCTCCAACGCCTGCGCCGACCAGCGAGCCGATACCTGCGCCGATGCCGGATTTACCCGCTTCGCGCTCACCGGTGTAAGGGTTGGTTGTGCAGCCAGAAATAGCCAGTGCACCGCTCACCAGAGCGGCAATAACGAGTACGCGTTTTTTCATCTTCTTTCCTTAATCCTTTTTATTCTTTGCCACGGCGTGCGTGGCAGTTGATTATGACGTCCAGATACGGAGAAAATTCCGGGTATAACTCTGAAATTTGTGACAAACCATAAACGGCCTCAGCAAGAAGGCCGTAAAACCTGCACGCAACCAGGAGCGCACGCTTGAGCACCTCAACGAAAACCATTCTGACCGCCGCCCACTGGGGGCCGATGCTGGTCGAAACCGATGGCGAAAATGTTTTGTCGTCCCGCGGGGCACTGCCAACACAACATCCCAACTCTTTACAGACCGTCGTTCGCGATCAGGTGCATAGCAAAACGCGCGTGCGCTGGCCGATGGTGCGTAAAGGTTTTCTGGCTTCGCCGGACAAACCGCAGGGTATTCGCGGCCAGGATGAGTTTGTTCGCGTGAGCTGGGATGACGCGCTGGCGTTGATCCACGCCCAGCATAAGCGCATCCGCGAACGTTACGGCCCATCGTCCATTTTTGCCGGATCTTACGGCTGGCGTTCAAACGGCGTGCTGCATAAGGCGTCGACGCTGCTGCAGCGTTACATGAGTCTGGCGGGCGGTTATACCGGACATCTGGGAGATTATTCCACTGGCGCTGCGCAGGCGATCATGCCGTACGTGGTCGGCGGCAACGAAGTTTACCAGCAGCAGACCAGCTGGCCGCTGGTGCTGGCGCATACCGATGTGGTGGTGCTCTGGAGTGCCAACCCGCTTAACACGTTGAAAATTGCCTGGAATGCCAGTGACGAGCAGGGTATTGGCTATTTCGACGTGCTGCGCAAAAGCGGCAAGCGCATCATCTGCATTGACCCGATGCGCTCTGAAACCATGGATTTCTTCGGCGACAGAGCCGAGTGGATTGCGCCGTATATGGGCACCGACGTGGCAATGATGCTGGGTATCGCCCATACGCTGCTGGAGAACGACTGGCACGACAGTGACTTCCTCACCCGCTGCACCTCCGGCTTTGACCAATTTGCCGACTATCTCACGGGGCAATCCGACGGGGTGGCTAAAACCACAGAATGGGCGGCAGGAATTTGTGGTGTTTCTGCTGACAAAATTCGCGAACTGGCCGCGTTATTCCATGACAACACCACGATGTTAATGTCCGGCTGGGGGATGCAGCGCCAGCAGTTTGGCGAGCAGAAGCACTGGATGCTGGTCACGCTTGCCGCCATGCTCGGGCAGATCGGTACGCCGGGCGGCGGTTTTGGTCTCTCCTATCATTTTGCCAACGGCGGAAACCCAACGCGCAAAGCGGCGGTGCTGGCTTCTCTGCAAGGTTCGGTGGCGGGCGGCGTGGATGCCGTGGATAAAATCCCGGTGGCGCGAATCATTGAAGCCCTGGAAAACCCGGGCGGTTTTTATCAGCACAACGGTCTGGACCGCCATTTCCCGGATATTAAATTTATCTGGTGGGCGGGCGGGGCGAACTTCACGCACCATCAGGATACCAATCGCCTGATCCGCGCCTGGCAAAAGCCGGAGCTGGTGGTGATTTCCGAGTGCTTCTGGACCGCTTCGGCCAAACATGCGGATATTGTGCTGCCGGCGACCACGTCGTTTGAGCGTAACGATCTCACCATGACCGGCGATTACAGCAACCAGCATATGGTACCGATGAAGCGCGTTGTGGCGCCGCGCGATGAAGCACGTGATGATTTTGACGTGTTTGCTGAACTGAGCGAGCGGTGGGAAGCGGGCGGTCGTGAACGTTTTACCGAAGGGAAAACGGATCTGCAATGGCTGGAGACGTTTTACCAGATCGCCGGGCAGCGCGGCGCAGCGCAGGGCGTAACGCTGCCGCCATTTTCTGCGTTCTGGGAAGCGAACCAGTTGATCGAAATGCCGGAAAGCGAACAGAACGCGCAGTTCGTCCGTTTCGCTGATTTCCGCCGCGACCCGGAGAACCATCCGCTGAAAACCGAGAGCGGCAAGATTGTGATCTACAGCGAGCGCATCGCCAGCTTTGGCTATGCCGATTGCCCGCCACACCCTTCCTGGCTGGAGCCGGACGAGTGGCACGGCAACGCCCAGCCGGAGCAGCTGCAGGTGTTATCTGCTCATCCCGCACATCGTCTGCACAGCCAGCTTAACTACTCCTCACTGCGCGAGCAGTATGCGGTCGCCGGGCGAGAGCCGATCACGCTGAATACCCATGACGCTAAAGCCCGCGGGATTGCGGACGGCGATGTGGTGCGCGTCTGGAATCATCGTGGTCAGGTGCTGGCAGGGGCGGTGGTCAGCGACGGGATTAAACCGGGCGTGATCTGTATTCACCAGGGCGCATGGCCCGATCTTGAGCCTGCCGAGGGGGGATCTGTAAAAACGGGGCGGTTAACGTGCTGACCAAAGATCTCCCCAGCTCGAAGCTGGGGAACGGTTGTGCAGGGAATACGGCGCTGGCCTGGGTCGAGAAATACCAGGGGCCTGAGCTTACCTTAACGGCGTTTGATCCGCCTGCCAGCTCATAATCCAGGTCGGGTGCTGGGTATCGTCCTGCCAGGCGCTGTCTTCGATGCGAAAGCCCTGTGCATGATAGAAATTCACCGCCCGGACGTTTTTCTGATAGACCTCCAGGCTTAAATGCGGGAAGCGCTGTTGAACATGGTTCAGCAGCGCGCCTCCAATACCTTGCCCGATATACGTTGGCCTGACGAACAGCGCCCCCACAAACTGCGACTTTATAATGCTAATAAAACCACGCAGCGTACCGTCCTCTTCCCACACCCAGGTTTCCGCTGCAGGGAGGTAGACCTCCCGCACCATGGCTTCGTTCTCCTTCCAGTAGCTTGCGCTGATGAACGGGTGCGCTTCGGTGGTGCTTTCAAGCCACAGGCTCAGGAGCGGATCGGCATTGTCACTTTGCCACTTGCGGATCATGTTGCCTCCCCGGATGACAGAAGCAGCCGGTAACATGGTCATTGACCAGGCCACAGGCCTGCATAAAGGCGTAGCAGATGGTGGAGCCGACAAACTTAAAGCCGCGCTTTTTGAGGGCCTTAGAGAGCGCGTCCGACTCCGGCGTGGAGGCCGGGATCTCCGCCAGCGAGGTGGCCTGAGTGAGCTGCGGCGTGTTATTCACAAACGACCAGACAAACTCAGAGAAGGGCTCGCCGTTTTGCTCCATCGCCAGGTAAGCGCGGGAATTGCCGATGATGGCCTGGATCTTACCGCGATGGCGGATGATGCCAGCATCCTGCACCAGGCGTTCTACGTCTTCATCGGTCATGGCGGCGACGGCGACGGGGTCGAACTGGTGGAAGGCGTTGCGGTAGTTTTCACGTTTCTTCAGTACCGTTATCCATGACAATCCCGCCTGCTGTCCCTCAAGGCAGATCATCTCAAAGAGTTTTCTGCCCTCCGTCTCCGGCACGCCCCATTCCCGATCGTGATAGTCGATATAAAGCTGATCCTGGCTTACCCAACCGCAACGTTCCATCCGTTATCTCCCTTACTGATGCTGATTTCGCAAAATTTTCATTCCGTCTGTCTTGACGTGCCTGGTATAAAGACAATAGTTAATACAGGGCCATATGCCCGCTAAACGCTTCCTGAATAACGACAAATATCGCCGAATTCGGCTCTCTCTGGGGTCGCTTTGATGATGATAAAAAAATCAGTGGTCGCCATGCTGTTTCTGGCCTGGTGGGGATTTCAGCCTGCCTGTTGTTTTGTCATACAGCGTCTGCCTGGCAACAGGAATATATCGTTTCAGACGCCCAAAATAATACGGCGGAACGCTATACATGGGACGCGGATCACCAACCGCGTTATGAAGATATTCTTGCTGAGCGTATTCAGTCTTCGCAAAATTTGCCTGGGCTTGCCCTGGCTGTACCTTCAGGCGCCACCACGGACGCGGCGATGAGCCTGGGCTGGAATTTTCCGGTTTCAGCGCGGATAACCACCGGTCCGGTGATGTCCTGGCGGTATGACGGCTCGACGCCGATGATGATCAATGAGTTTGGCGATAGCGCGACGACGCAGACGCTCGCCGATCCGCTCTGGCATGCCAGCGTGAGCACGCTAGGCTGGCGCGTAAATACTCAGTACGGCGATCTTCGTCCCTGGGCGCAGGTGAGCTATAACCAGCAGTTTGGTGAAAACCAGTGGAAATCGCAGTTTGGCATGCCGCAAACGCCGGCCCCTGCTCAAAACGGTAGCTGGATGGATGTCACTGTTGGAACGGATATGCCTTTTAATACGCACATGGCGGCGTATGCGTCGCTGGCTCAGGGGGAACGCACCACGACCGGTGAAGAGTTTCTCTATACTCTGGGGGTGAGTGCGAATTTTTAATGTTGTTACTTTTTTAAACGTAGTGATAACATCTCGGAAACAATAACCACGGGCTTTACAGCGATAGCAGGTACTAACCTGCTGTCGCTTTGTTCCCCGACAAGGTCATTCATTCCCGATTCCAGGCATTTCATTCCGTTCCTCCTGCATTTCATGCCGTTTTACCCCATCACCGATAGGGTTTTGTTTATCGTTGTCCTTAGCGAATTCTTCTAATTTCTGTTGCAGGACAACGGCCATGAACACATCAACTTATAACCGTACGCGCTGGCTCACGCTCTTTGGCACCATCGTCACCCAGTTCGCGCTGGGATCGGTCTATACCTGGAGTCTGTTTAACAGTGCGCTTTCCGACAAACTTGGCGCACCGGTCAGCCAGGTGGCGTTTTCTTTTGGTCTGCTGAGCCTGGGACTGGCGATCTCGTCTTCCGTCGCGGGCAAGCTGCAGGAGCGTTTTGGCGTGAAGCGCGTGACCATGGCGTCCGGCATTTTGCTCGGTCTGGGCTTCTTCCTGACGGCGCATTCCAGCAACCTGATGATGCTGTGGCTGAGTGCTGGCGTCCTGGTGGGCCTGGCAGACGGTGCGGGCTATCTGCTGACGCTGTCGAACTGCGTGAAGTGGTTCCCGGAGCGTAAGGGGTTAATCTCCGCCTTTGCCATTGGTTCTTATGGCCTGGGCAGCCTCGGCTTTAAGTTTATTGATGCCCATCTGCTGGCGTCCGTTGGCCTCGAAAAGACCTTCATGATCTGGGGTGCCATCGTGCTGGTGATGATTCTGTTCGGTGCCACGCTGATGAAAGATGCCCCGCAGCAGGAAGTGAAATCCGTTAACGGCGTGGTGGAGAACGACTTTACGCTGGCGCAGTCCATGCGTAAACCGCAGTACTGGATGCTGGCGGTGATGTTCCTGACGGCCTGCATGAGTGGTCTGTACGTCATTGGCGTGGCGAAAGATATCGCCCAGGGAATGGTGAAACTGGATGCGGCAACCGCGGCGAATGCGGTGACGGTTATTTCCATCGCTAACCTGTCTGGTCGCCTGGTGCTGGGGATCTTGTCCGACAAGATTGCCCGTATCCGCGTCATTACGATAGGGCAGGTGGTCTCTCTGGTGGGGATGGCGGCGTTACTGTTCGCCCCGCTGAATGAAGCGACATTCTTTGCAGCAATTGCCTGCGTGGCCTTTAACTTTGGCGGCACCATTACCGTCTTCCCGTCGCTGGTAAGCGAGTTCTTTGGGCTGAATAACCTGGCGAAAAACTACGGGGTTATCTATCTCGGCTTTGGGATCGGCAGTATCTGCGGCTCGCTGATTGCCTCGCTGTTCGGCGGGTTCTACGTGACCTTCTGCGTGATATTTGCTTTGCTGATTATTTCGCTGGCACTGTCCACGACGATTCGTCAGCCGCAGCGTGAAGTCTATAAAGAAGCGCATGCCTGATTTAATGAAGAGAGGCCGCAGGGCCTCTTTTTTATCTCTGCATTGCCTTCGGACTTGTTATTTTGTAAAAATCTTCATCGATCACATTCTCTGCTGCCACTTTTCTTTCCCGCTGTGGTCTACTTATCGCGCTTGTGGACCTTTCTGATAACGGTTTCTCTCGCACCAACTTACTCTGTCTGCTTTCTCGATGAGATTCGGCGGGTCTTTATACCCCTTCCCCCAGGGTTGTTTGCATGAAATATATTAGGTCTCTTACCCAGCAACGATTGTGTCTGATGCTGGCTGTCTATATCGGTTTGTTTCTGAATGGCGCGGTGCTGTTCAGAAGAGTGGAAGGTTATTTTGAACACCTCACCGTAAGAAATGGAATTTTTGCCGCGATTGAAGTGTTTGGTTCCGTTCTGGCAACCTTCTTCCTGTTACGCCTGCTCTCACTTTTTGGCCGACGTACCTGGCAAATTCTGGCCTCGCTGGTGGTGATTATCTCCGCCGCTGCAAGCTATTACATGACGTTCATGAACGTCGTCATCGGGTACGGTATCGTGGCGTCGGTGATGACCACGGATATCGATCTTTCAAAAGAGGTGGTCGGTAAAGGCTTTATCGTCTGGACGGTGTTAACCTGCCTGATCCCGCTCTTCTTTATCTGGAGTAATACCTGCCGCTATACCTTATTACGCCAGTTGCGTACGCGCGGACAGCGGGTACGCAATATCGTTGTCGTTTTACTGGCCGGACTGCTGGTATGGGCGCCTATTCGCTTAATGGAAAAACAGCAAAAACGAATTGAAAAAGCGACGGGCGTTGATATGCCAAGTTATGGCGGTGTAGTGGCTAACTCGTATCTGCCGTCTAACTGGCTCTCGGCATTAGGTCTTTATGCCTGGGCACAGGCGGACGAATCGAGTGATGTGAAATCGCTGATTAACCCGACAAAAAAATTCACCTATCAGGCACCTGCTGATGGACTGGATGATACTTACGTCGTGTTTGTTATCGGTGAAACAACACGCTGGGATCATATGGGTATTCTCGGTTACGACCGTGATACCACACCAAAACTGGCTCAGGAAAAGAACCTGGTGGCCTATCGCGGCTACTCTTGCGATACCGCGACGAAGCTCTCATTGCGCTGTATGTTTGTGCGTGAAGGCGGTGCGAGTGATAACCCACAACGCACGCTGAAAGAGCAAAACGTGTTTGCTGTGCTGAAGCAGCTTGGTTTTAGCTCCGATCTCTTCGCTATGCAAAGTGAAATGTGGTTCTACACCAATACGCTGGCGGATAACATCGCGTACCGTGAGCAGATTGGCGCCGAGCCCCGCAACCGCGGTAAAAACGTCGACGATATGTTGCTCCTTGAGGAGATGTCTGAGTCTCTGAAGAATCATCCGCAGGGCAAACATCTCGTCATTCTGCATACAAAAGGGTCACATTACAGCTATTACCAACGTTACACGCGCGACTTTGCAAAGTGGCAACCTGAGTGCGTCGGTATTAATAAAGACTGCAGCAAGCAGGAACTGATCAATGCCTACGATAACTCGGTACTGTATGTTGATACCTTCCTGAGCCGCGTGATTGACCAGCTGCGCGACAAGAAAGCGATTGTTATCTATGCGGCAGATCACGGTGAATCCATCAATGAGAAAGAGCATTTGCACGGTACACCGCGCAAGCTGGCACCGCCGGAGCAGATCCGCGTGCCGATGATTATGTGGATGTCGGATAAGTATCTGGAAAACCCTGACAAAGCCGCAATGTTTGCTCATCTGAAAAAAGAGGCGGAGATGAAGGTGCCACGTCGCCACGTTGAACTGTACGACACCATTATGGGTTGTCTCGGCTATACCTCACCAAATGGTGGAATTAACGAAAACAACAACTGGTGTAAACTGCCTGATAGCACCGCAAAAGCCGCGCAGTAGCGGCTCTGGCGAGAATATCGCCAGTTGAATAGCTTTTTGAAAATAAGGGATTGACGGGGGCGCACCTCAGCAGTAAGATGCGCTCCGCATTCGGCGAGTAGCGCAGCTTGGTAGCGCAACTGGTTTGGGACCAGTGGGTCGGAGGTTCGAATCCTCTCTCGCCGACCACATTCTGAAAAGGGCTAACCGCAAGGTTAGCCCTTTTTGCATTATGACCTTAGCCCGCCAGAGTCACCAAAACGCCCCTTATCCTGGCTTCTCCCTGCCTGTTAACGATTTTGTGACATAATCCATTGTATTTTTTTATATATAGATTGATCTTTTTTCGCGTTGCTTATGGATAACCTCAGCATTTTTCGCTGTGCGTTTTAACGTTCGCGGTATTTAGTGCTCAGATAATCACCATTCTGCAAGAAAATTTACCCATTCTGAATAAAAGTTAATCACTGATTGTTGCGAAATATGAAGATATTTGTGCTGCAAGATGGCGAGTAGCATAAATTTCCCTGCTGAAAACTGGCATACATAGTTTTTTTAATCTTTGTTTGCGGTTTCTCACACTCCACGTAAATCCCCGTCACCTGTATTGACGTTTTCACATTCTGTTGACAGATTGTAGGGCATGAGGGGCATTTCAGGGACGATCTGCGCTGCAACTCAAACGCTCTTCTGAAAGGATTCTCCATCCCTTTACTGCCTTCGGGCACCACCGACCGGACCGGGTAAAAAATAAATAAAGGTCTGGCGGCGTAACACAACAAAGCAAAACATCACATTGGAGCAGAATAATGAGTATTTCCTTGAAGAAGTCAGGGATGCTGAAGCTTGGTCTGAGCCTGGTGGCTATGACCGTGGCAGCAAGCGTACAGGCAAAAACCCTGGTTTACTGTTCTGAAGGCTCGCCGGAAGGCTTTAACCCACAGCTCTTTACCTCTGGCACGACGTACGACGCAAGCTCTGTACCGATCTATAACCGTCTGGTTGAATTCAAAACCGGCACCACCGAAGTGATTCCGGGTCTGGCTGAGAAGTGGGACGTCAGCGAAGACGGTAAGACCTATACCTTCCACCTGCGTCAGGGCGTGAAGTGGCAGGACAGCAAAGAATTTAAACCAACGCGTGACTTTAACGCCGACGACGTTGTGTTCTCCTTCGACCGTCAGAAAAATGCCCAGAACCCGTACCACAAAGTGTCGGGCGGCAGCTATGAGTACTTCGAAGGGATGGGTCTGCCTGACCTGATCTCAGAAGTGAAAAAAGTGGACGATAAAACCGTGCAGTTCGTGCTGACGCGTCCGGAAGCGCCATTCCTGGCTGACCTGGCCATGGACTTCGCCTCTATTCTCTCTAAAGAGTATGCGGACAACATGCTGAAAGCCGGCACGCCTGAGAAAGTGGACCTGAACCCAATCGGTACCGGCCCGTTCCAGCTGCTGCAGTACCAGAAAGACTCCCGTATTCTGTACAAAGCCTTCCCGGGCTACTGGGGCACCAAGCCGCAGATCGACCGTCTGGTCTTCTCCATCACGCCTGATGCGTCCGTGCGTTATGCAAAACTGCAGAAAAACGAATGCCAGGTGATGCCATACCCGAACCCGGCTGACATCGCGCGCATGAAGCAGGATAAGAACATTAACCTGCTGGAACAGGCGGGCCTGAACGTGGGCTACCTCTCCTTCAACACCGAGAAGAAACCGTTTGATGACGTGAAAGTGCGTCAGGCGCTGACCTACGCGGTGAACAAAGAAGCGATCATCAAAGCCGTTTACCAGGGCGCAGGCGTTGCAGCCAAGAACCTGATCCCACCAACTATGTGGGGCTATAACGATGACGTTAAAGACTACAGCTACGATCCTGAGAAAGCGAAAGCGCTGCTGAAAGAAGCGGGCCAGGATAAAGGCTTCACCGTTGAGCTGTGGGCGATGCCGGTACAGCGTCCGTACAACCCGAACGCACGCCGTATGGCGGAAATGGTTCAGGCTGACTGGGCGAAAGTTGGCGTACAGGCCAAGATCGTGACCTACGAGTGGGGCGAGTACCTGAAGCGCGCCAAAGCGGGTGAGCACCAGGCGGTGATGATGGGCTGGACCGGTGACAACGGGGATCCGGACAACTTCTTCGCTACCCTGTTCAGCTGCGCGGCGGCGAAAGACGGTTCTAACTACTCTCGCTGGTGCTACAAGCCGTTTGAAGACCTGATCCAGCCGGCGCGTGCGACCGACGATCACAACAAACGTATTGAGCTGTACAAGCAAGCGCAGGTTGTTATGCACGATCAGGCTCCGGCGCTGATTGTTGCTCACTCCACCGTGTATGAGCCAGTGCGTAAAGAAGTGAAGGGCTATGTGGTTGATCCACTGGGCAAACACCACTTCGAAAACGTATCGGTTGAATAATTAAAAGCAACGCCAGACGGCGCTGCGCTTGCACTGGCCTACGGAATGTAGGCCGGGTAAGCGTAGCGCCACCCGGCAGCAGTGCTTTATTTCCTCTCTGAAAGGAGAGGGAATAAGATTTGTGAGCAATACAGACGTCACGCCACTGGTCGTGCGTCATCAGAGAGAATCCGGGTTATGTTGCAGTTCATCCTCCGACGTCTGGGACTTGTTATCCCGACGTTTATCGGTATCACCCTTCTCACTTTTGCCTTCGTCCATATGATCCCCGGCGACCCGGTAATGATTATGGCGGGCGAGCGTGGTATCTCCCCTGAACGTCATGCGCAGCTTCTGGCTGAACTCGGCCTCGATAAGCCGATGTGGCAGCAGTACCTCCATTATATCTGGGGCGTGTTGCACGGTGACTTAGGGATTTCGCTAAAAAGCCGTCTTCCGGTGTGGGACGAGTTCGTGCCGCGTTTTAAAGCGACACTGGAGCTTGGCGTCTGCGCCATGATTTTCGCCACTGCGGTGGGTATTCCAGTTGGGGTACTGGCTGCCGTTAAACGTGGCTCAATTTTCGACCACACCGCTGTTGGCCTGGCGCTGACCGGCTACTCCATGCCTATCTTCTGGTGGGGCATGATGCTGATTATGCTGGTTTCGGTGCAGCTTAACCTGACGCCCGTCTCCGGGCGCGTCAGCGATATGGTTTTCCTCGATGACACCAATCCGTTGACCGGCTTTATGCTGATTGATACGGCTATCTGGGGTGAAGAGGGGAACTTCATCGATGCCGTCGCGCATATGATCCTGCCAGCCATGGTGCTGGGCACTATCCCTCTGGCGGTGATTGTGCGTATGACCCGTTCCTCCATGCTGGAAGTGCTGGGCGAAGATTACATCCGTACCGCACGCGCCAAAGGGTTAACCCGTATGCGCGTCATCATCGTACATGCGCTGCGTAACGCCATGCTGCCGGTGGTGACCGTTATTGGTCTTCAGGTGGGTACGCTGCTGGCAGGGGCTATCCTGACCGAAACCATCTTCTCCTGGCCCGGCCTCGGACGCTGGCTGATTGATGCGCTGCAACGCCGTGACTATCCGGTCGTGCAGGGCGGGGTGCTGCTGGTCGCGACGATGATTATCCTCGTCAACCTGCTGGTCGATTTGCTGTACGGCGTGGTGAACCCGCGTATTCGTCATAAGAAGTAAGGGGCCATCATGTCACACGTTTCTGAAAACAAAGTGGTTGCTGCACCGGTTCCAATGACACCGCTGCAGGAGTTCTGGCACTACTTCAAGCGCAATAAAGGTGCGGTAGTAGGGCTGGTGTATGTCGCAATCATGATCCTGATTGCGGTGTTTGCGAACTTCCTCGCACCTTATAACCCTGCGGATCAGTTCCGCGATGCGCTGCTTGCACCTCCTGCGTGGCAGGATGGCGGTAGCCTGGCGCACCTGCTGGGTACCGATGATGTAGGCCGCGATGTGCTTTCGCGTCTGATGTACGGCGCGCGTCTGTCGCTGCTGGTTGGCTGCCTGGTGGTGGTGCTGTCCCTGATTATGGGGATTGTGCTTGGTCTGGTGGCGGGTTACTTCGGCGGCATTGTCGATAACATCATTATGCGTGTTGTCGACATCATGCTGGCGCTGCCAAGCCTGCTGCTGGCGCTGGTGCTGGTGGCGATCTTCGGTCCGTCTATCGGTAACGCCGCGCTGGCGTTGACCTTCGTGGCGCTTCCTCACTACGTGCGTTTAACCCGTGCGGCGGTGCTGGTGGAAGTGAACCGCGACTACGTCACTGCGTCTCGCGTGGCGGGGGCGGGGGCGATGCGCCAGATGTTCGTCAATATCTTCCCGAACTGCCTTGCGCCGCTGATTGTTCAGGCGTCGCTCGGTTTCTCAAACGCCATTCTTGATATGGCCGCTCTTGGCTTCCTGGGCATGGGTGCGCAGCCGCCAACACCGGAGTGGGGCACGATGCTCTCCGACGTGTTGCAGTTCGCACAAAGCGCCTGGTGGGTTGTCACCTTCCCGGGTCTGGCAATCCTGCTGACGGTGCTGGCATTTAACCTGATGGGTGACGGCCTGCGTGATGCGCTTGATCCCAAACTGAAGCAGTAAGAGGCACGAGATGGCGTTATTAAATGTAGATCAATTATCGGTGCACTTCGGAGACGTTGGCACTGAGTTTCGCGCCGTGGACCGCATCAGCTACAGCGTAAATCAGGGCGAAGTGGTGGGTATTGTCGGGGAATCCGGTTCCGGTAAGTCGGTGAGCTCACTGGCGATTATGGGGCTTATCGATTATCCCGGCCGCGTGATGGCGGAAAACCTGCAATTCAATGGTCAGGATCTGAAGCGCATTTCCGAAAAACAGCGCCGCCAGCTGGTGGGCGCGGAAGTGGCGATGATTTTCCAGGACCCGATGACCAGCCTTAACCCGTGTTACACCGTCGGCTTCCAGATTATGGAAGCGATAAAGGTGCATCAGGGCGGTAATAAGAAAACCCGTCGCCAGCGCGCGATCGATCTGCTGAATCAGGTCGGTATTCCTGACCCGGCATCGCGTCTGGACGTCTACCCGCACCAGCTCTCTGGCGGGATGAGCCAGCGCGTGATGATCGCGATGGCGATTGCCTGTCGGCCAAAACTGCTGATTGCGGATGAACCGACGACGGCGCTGGACGTGACCATTCAGGCGCAAATCATCGAACTGCTGCTGGAGTTGCAGCAGCAGGAAAATATGGCGCTGGTCCTGATTACGCATGACCTGGCGCTGGTGGCCGAAGCGGCGCACAAAATCATCGTGATGTATGCAGGCCAGGTCGTCGAGACCGGAAGTTCGCACGATATCTTCCGCGCACCGCGTCACCCTTATACGCAGGCTCTGCTGCGTGCGCTGCCGGAGTTTGCCCAGGATAAAGCGCGCCTGGCGTCACTGCCGGGTGTGGTGCCGGGTAAATATGACCGTCCGCAGGGCTGTCTGCTTAACCCGCGCTGTCCGTATGCGACGGACAAATGCCGGGCGAAGGAGCCAGAGCTGAACCAGCTTGCTGACGGCCGTCAGTCGAAATGCCACTACCCACTCGATGATGCCGGGAGGCCAACACTATGAGTATGCAACAGGCCACCACGCAACAACCGCTGTTGCAGGCCATCGACCTGAAAAAACACTACCCGGTGAAGAAGGGGATTTTTGCCCCTGAGCGCCTGGTGAAAGCGCTGGACGGCGTCTCCTTTACCCTCGAACGCGGCAAAACGCTGGCGGTGGTTGGGGAGTCGGGCTGTGGTAAATCTACGCTGGGCCGTCTGTTGACGATGATTGAAGTCCCGACCGGCGGTGAACTTTATTATCAGGGGCAGGATCTGCTCAAACACGATCCTCAGGCGCAGAAGTTGCGTCGCCAGAAAATCCAGATTGTGTTCCAGAACCCGTACGGTTCTCTGAACCCGCGTAAAAAAGTGGGACAGATTCTGGAAGAGCCGCTGCTCATTAACAGTAATCTGAGCAAAGAGCAGCGCCGCGAAAAAGCGCTGGCGATGATGGCGAAGGTCGGCCTGAAAACCGAGCATTATGACCGCTACCCGCATATGTTCTCCGGCGGCCAGCGTCAGCGTATCGCCATCGCCCGCGGCCTGATGCTCGACCCGGACGTGGTGATTGCCGATGAGCCCGTCTCCGCGCTCGACGTTTCCGTGCGTGCGCAGGTGCTGAACCTGATGATGGATCTCCAGCAGGAACTGGGACTCTCTTACGTGTTCATCTCCCACGATCTGTCGGTTGTCGAACACATTGCGGATGAAGTGATGGTGATGTACCTGGGTCGCTGCGTGGAGAAGGGGAGCAAAGACCAGATCTTTACTAACCCGCGTCACCCGTATACCCAGGCCCTGCTGTCTGCGACGCCGCGTCTCAACCCGGACGATCGCCGTGAGCGTATTAAGCTGACGGGTGAGTTGCCAAGCCCGCTGAATCCGCCTCCTGGGTGTGCATTTAACGCCCGCTGCAGTCGCCGTTTTGGTCCCTGCACGCAGCTGCAGCCGCAGCTGAAGGATTATGGTGGTCAACTGGTCGCCTGTTTCGCGGTCGATCAGGATGAAAATGGCGAGAAGCCACATGCATAAAGAAAAAAACCGGCGTTAAGCCGGTTTTTTTATGTCTGCGCAATTATTTCCGCAAGCGAATCTGGTCGACTGCGTGCTTCTCGCTCTTGGTGAGGATCAGACTTGCGCGTTCGCGCGTCGGCAGGATGTTCTCTTTCAGGTTCACGTAGTTGATCTCATTCCACAGCCCCGTCGCCACCTTAATGGCCTCTTCTTTTGACAGCTGCGCATAGTTATGGAAGTAAGAGTCAGGATCGGTGAACGCGCCTTCCCGGAACTTCAGGAAGCGGTTGATGTACCAGCTCTGGAGAAGATCTTCCGGCGCATCAACATATATAGAGAAATCGACGAAGTCTGAAACGAACACATGATGTGGGTCATGAGGATAATCCATCCCGCTCTGCAGGACGTTTAACCCTTCCAGGATCAGGATATCCGGCTGGACCACCGTTTTATCCCCATCCGGGATACGATCGTAGATCAGGTGTGAATAGACCGGTGCCGTGACGTGAGGCACCCCGGATTTCAGGTCAGAGACAAATTTCACCAGACGGTGCATATCATAAGAGAGCGGGAAGCCCTTCTTCTTCATTAGCCCGCGTTCTTTTAATACTTCGTTCGGGTGCAGGAAGCCGTCGGTGGTAATTAACTCAACGCTGCGGTGTTCAGGCCAGCGGCTCAACAGCGCCTGCAATACGCGCGCGGTGGTGCTTTTACCCACGGCCACGCTGCCCGCAATGCTGATGATATAAGGAATGCGCTGACCGTTCGTTCCGAGGAACTGCTCCAGTACCGCCTGACGGCGCAGGTTGGAGCTGATATAGAAGTTAAGCAAGCGAGAAAGGGGGAGATAAATTTCTGCCACCTCTTCCAGGGACAGATCTTCGTTTATCCCTTTTAACCGTGCGATTTCACCTTCCGTCAGCGTCATAGGGACGGAATCACGCAGGGCAGCCCACTGGCTGCGGTTAAAGTGAAGATAAGGCGTCATTAACGTTTGCTCTTTTTTGCTCATAAGCATGCTTCAGTGAGCCAGCTCAATACTGCCGGATCGTGGCTCATCACACAGTTAATTTTGGACAATGGGCAGGAGGTTAACACCAGATGGCAGGAATAATAAGAAAAAAGATGGAAAGCGCTACGTTACGCGGAAGCCGTCACGCTACGGTGTATCCCGTGCAAACGACCCTTGCATGTTGATTATTTGACCGCGAATGACTACTTTTACAGCGCTTAGTATGCTGTTCGCATAAAATGTGAGCGAAAGAACGTTTTATGCAAATTTTTAGTTGCATGACCGCGCAGGTATCCATAGAATGCGCGCTACTTGATGCCGACTTAGCTCAGTAGGTAGAGCAACTGACTTGTAATCAGTAGGTCACCAGTTCGATTCCGGTAGTCGGCACCATCAAGTCCGGTGGGGTTCCCGAGCGGCCAAAGGGAGCAGACTGTAAATCTGCCGTCACAGACTTCGAAGGTTCGAATCCTTCCCCCACCACCACTTTCTGGCAGCGTAAATGCCGCCGGAGCTGGTTGGAAAAATTAGCCAGCTCAAACTGAAAAAGAGAGAAATCTCTTTTTTTGTTACAGAAAGAACTGGGTAGCCGAGTTTCAGGATGCGGGCATCGTATAATGGCTATTACCTCAGCCTTCCAAGCTGATGATGCGGGTTCGATTCCCGCTGCCCGCTCCAATACGTGCTGATATGGCTCAGTTGGTAGAGCGCACCCTTGGTAAGGGTGAGGTCCCCAGTTCGACTCTGGGTATCAGCACCACTTCACTTCTCCTTCCCGTTTCTCTCTGTTTCAATTTTACTGTATTCAACAATTCAGGCATTTCGCCTGGTTGATGTGGTGATATCACCGATTTATCCGTGTCTTAGAGGGACAATCGATGTCTAAAGAAAAGTTTGAACGTACAAAACCGCACGTTAACGTCGGTACTATCGGCCACGTTGACCATGGTAAAACAACGCTGACCGCTGCAATCACTACCGTTCTGGCTAAAACCTACGGTGGTTCTGCTCGTGCATTCGACCAGATCGATAACGCACCAGAAGAAAAAGCTCGTGGTATCACCATCAACACTTCTCACGTTGAATACGACACCCCGACTCGCCACTACGCACACGTAGATTGCCCAGGCCACGCCGACTATGTTAAAAACATGATCACCGGTGCTGCGCAGATGGACGGCGCGATCCTGGTTGTTGCTGCGACTGACGGCCCAATGCCTCAGACTCGTGAGCACATCCTGCTGGGTCGTCAGGTAGGCGTTCCTTACATCATCGTGTTCCTGAACAAGTGTGACATGGTTGATGACGAAGAGCTGCTGGAACTGGTAGAGATGGAAGTTCGTGAACTGCTGTCTCAGTACGATTTCCCAGGCGACGACACCCCAATCGTTCGTGGTTCCGCGCTGAAAGCGCTGGAAGGCGACGCTGAGTGGGAAGCGAAAATCATCGAACTGGCTGGCTACCTGGATTCTTATATCCCAGAACCAGAGCGTGCGATTGACAAGCCATTCCTGCTGCCAATCGAAGACGTATTCTCCATCTCCGGTCGTGGTACCGTTGTTACCGGTCGTGTAGAGCGCGGTATCATCAAAGTTGGTGAAGAAGTTGAAATCGTTGGTATCAAAGAGACTGCGAAGTCTACCTGTACTGGCGTTGAAATGTTCCGCAAACTGCTGGACGAAGGCCGTGCCGGTGAGAACGTTGGTGTTCTGCTGCGTGGTATCAAACGTGAAGAAATCGAACGTGGTCAGGTTCTGGCGAAGCCAGGCTCAATCAAGCCACACACCAAGTTCGAATCTGAAGTGTACATCCTGTCCAAAGACGAAGGCGGCCGTCATACTCCGTTCTTCAAAGGCTACCGTCCACAGTTCTACTTCCGTACAACTGACGTGACCGGTACCATCGAACTGCCAGAAGGCGTTGAGATGGTAATGCCAGGCGACAACATCAAGATGGTTGTGACTCTGATCCACCCAATCGCGATGGATGACGGTCTGCGTTTCGCAATCCGTGAAGGTGGCCGTACCGTTGGCGCGGGCGTGGTTGCTAAAGTTCTCGGCTAATTGCTGATAACATTTGACGCAATGCGCAATAAAAGGGCATCATTTGATGCCCTTTTTGCACGCTTTCAGATCAGAACCTGGCTCATCAGTGATTATTTTTGTCATAATCATTGCTGAGACAGGCTCTGCAGAGAGCGTATAATCCGAAAAGCGAATGAGCATTTCGATTTGGTTTGCCTCGCAATCGCGGGGTGAAAATGTTTGTAGAATACTTCTGACAGGTTGGTTTATGAGTGCGAATACCGAAGCTCAAGGGAGCGGGCGCGGCCTGGAAGCGATGAAATGGGTAGTGGTAGCCGTTCTGCTGATCGTAGCGATTGTCGGCAACTACCTTTATCGTGACATTATGCTGCCGCTACGCGCGCTTGCAGTGGTAATTCTGATTGCTGCAGCGGGTGGTGTCGCGCTGTTGACGACGAAAGGCAAAGCGACTGTCGCTTTTGCACGCGAAGCGCGTACCGAAGTCCGCAAGGTGATTTGGCCGACTCGCCAGGAAACATTGCACACCACGCTGATTGTAGCGGCGGTTACCGCTGTAATGTCACTGATCCTGTGGGGACTGGATGGTATTCTGGTTCGCCTGGTATCCTTTATCACTGGCCTGAGGTTCTGAGATGTCTGAAGCCCCTAAAAAGCGCTGGTACGTCGTTCAGGCGTTTTCCGGTTTTGAAGGCCGCGTAGCAACGTCGCTGCGTGAGCATATCAAATTACACAACATGGAAGAGTTATTTGGCGAAGTTATGGTTCCGACCGAAGAAGTGGTTGAGATCCGTGGCGGCCAGCGTCGCAAAAGCGAGCGCAAATTCTTCCCGGGTTACGTGCTGGTTCAGATGGTTATGAACGACGCGAGCTGGCACCTGGTGCGCAGCGTACCGCGCGTGATGGGCTTTATCGGCGGCACGTCTGACCGTCCGGCGCCAATCAGCGACAAAGAAGTTGATGCGATTATGAACCGCCTGCAGCAGGTGGGTGATAAGCCGCGTCCGAAAACGCTGTTTGAGCCGGGTGAAATGGTTCGTGTTAATGACGGTCCGTTTGCTGACTTTAATGGTGTGGTTGAAGAAGTGGACTACGAGAAGTCCCGCCTGAAAGTCTCCGTCTCTATCTTCGGTCGTGCGACCCCGGTAGAACTGGACTTTGCTCAGGTAGAGAAAGCCTAAGCAGCGATCAAAAAAGCGGCGATTTAATCGTTGCACAAGGCGCGAGATTGGAATACAATTTCGCGCCTTTTGTTTTTATGGGTCTCGGCCCGTAAAACGAATTTTATTCACGGGGAGCCTCCCTGAGGCGCTATTACCCAATCAGAGGATTTTAGAATGGCTAAGAAAGTACAAGCCTACGTCAAGCTGCAGGTTGCAGCTGGTATGGCGAACCCAAGTCCACCAGTTGGTCCAGCTCTGGGTCAGCAGGGTGTGAACATCATGGAATTCTGTAAAGCGTTCAACGCCAAAACCGAATCCCTGGAAAAAGGTCTGCCAATCCCAGTTGTAATCACTGTTTACGCTGACCGTTCTTTCACTTTCGTTACCAAAACCCCTCCAGCAGCAGTTCTGCTGAAGAAAGCGGCGGGTATCAAGTCTGGTTCCGGTAAACCGAACAAAGACAAAGTGGGTAAAATTTCCCGCGCTCAGCTGCAGGAAATCGCGCAGACCAAAGCTGCCGACATGACTGGTGCCGACATTGAAGCGATGACTCGCTCCATCGAAGGTACTGCACGTTCCATGGGCCTGGTAGTGGAGGACTAAGAAATGGCTAAACTGACCAAGCGCATGTCCGTGATCCGTGACAAAGTTGATGCGACCAAACAGTACGACATCAACGAAGCTATCGCTCTGCTGAAAGAACTGGCTACTGCTAAGTTCGTTGAAAGCGTTGACGTTGCTGTTAACCTGGGCATCGATGCTCGTAAATCTGATCAGAACGTTCGTGGTGCAACTGTACTGCCACACGGTACTGGCCGTTCCGTTCGCGTAGCTGTATTTACTCAGGGTGCAAACGCAGAAGCTGCTAAAGCTGCTGGCGCTGAACTGGTAGGTATGGAAGATCTGGCTGACCAGATCAAGAAAGGCGAAATGAACTTCGACGTTGTTATCGCATCTCCAGATGCAATGCGCGTTGTTGGCCAGCTGGGCCAGGTTCTGGGTCCACGTGGCCTGATGCCAAACCCGAAAGTGGGTACTGTAACGCCTAACGTTGCTGAAGCGGTTAAGAATGCTAAAGCAGGTCAGGTTCGTTATCGTAACGACAAAAACGGCATCATCCACACCACCATCGGTAAAGTGGACTTTGACGCTGACAAACTGAAAGAAAACCTGGAAGCTCTGCTGGTTGCGCTGAAAAAAGCAAAACCAACTCAGGCGAAAGGCGTGTACATCAAGAAAGTTAGCATCTCCACCACCATGGGTGCAGGTGTTGCAGTTGACCAGGCTGGCCTGAGCGCTGCTGCAAACTAATGCCTTTACGTGGGCGGTGATTTTGTCTACAATCTTACCCCCACGTTTGCTAACAAAAGTTAGCGGCTAAAAGAATTGTTCGTTGGAGCCTGGCCTAATCCAGGCCTCCGTCGAAGACCGCAGGTGTTTCGCAAGAGACTTAATCCCCTGCGTAGACGGTGACAGAACGCTAAGATTATTTTTGGATATTCTGGCTTGTTTCTGCTCACCGTATTAAGACGCTCTTTCCGTTTGGGAGAGTGAAGTGAGTTCCGGAACATGAGTTCCGGCAAACATCCAGGAGCAAAGCTAATGGCTTTAAATCTTCAAGACAAACAAGCGATTGTTGCTGAAGTCAGCGAAGTAGCCAAAGGCGCGCTGTCTGCAGTAGTTGCGGATTCCCGTGGCGTTACTGTAGACAAAATGACTGAACTGCGTAAAGCAGGTCGTGAAGCTGGCGTATACATGCGTGTTGTTCGTAACACCCTGCTGCGTCGCGTAGTTGAAGGTACTCCTTTCGAGTGCCTGAAAGACACGTTTGTTGGTCCGACCCTGATTGCATACTCTATGGAACACCCGGGCGCTGCTGCTCGTCTGTTCAAAGAGTTCGCGAAAGCGAATGCAAAATTTGAGGTCAAAGCTGCAGCCTTTGAAGGTGAGTTGATCCCGGCATCGCAAATCGATCGCCTGGCAACCCTGCCGACCTACGAAGAAGCAATTGCACGCCTGATGGCAACCATGAAAGAAGCTTCGGCTGGCAAACTGGTTCGCACTCTGGCTGCTGTTCGCGATGCAAAAGAAGCTGCTTAATCGCAGTTATCTTTATAAAGCATTTGCTTACGTATAAACTTATTCTGATTTTCAGGAACAATTTAAATGTCTATCACTAAAGATCAAATCATTGAAGCAGTTGCCGCTATGTCCGTAATGGACGTTGTAGAACTGATTTCTGCAATGGAAGAAAAATTCGGTGTTTCTGCTGCTGCCGCTGTAGCTGTTGCTGCTGGCCCAGCTGCTGACGCTGCTGAAGAAAAAACTGAATTCGACGTAATTCTGAAAGCTGCAGGCGCTAACAAAGTTGCTGTTATCAAAGCAGTACGTGGCGCAACTGGCCTGGGTCTGAAAGAAGCTAAAGACCTGGTAGAATCTGCTCCAGCTGCGCTGAAAGAAGGCGTGAGCAAAGACGACGCAGAAGCACTGAAAAAATCTCTGGAAGAAGCTGGCGCTGAAGTTGAAGTTAAATAAGCCAACCCTTCTGGTTGCAGCCTAAGCAATTAGGCTGATGGCTGGTGACTTTTTAGTCACCAGCCTTTTTGCGCTGTAAGGCATCAGTAGCATTTCACACTGTTTGACTGCTGATTGTCCTGACAATGCATGTTTCTATCGACGACTTAATATATTGCGACAGGGTGCTCGCTCTGTGTAAATCGCGACGAAATGATTTAAGCGTGATAGCAACAGGTATTGCGGAAAGTATTCAATTTTCCGGTCCACAAAATGGTGTTGCACAAACTGTCCCTTCGTCGGACAGATGGGTCGACTTGTCAGCGAGCTGAGGAACCCTATGGTTTACTCCTATACCGAGAAAAAACGTATTCGTAAGGATTTTGGTAAACGTCCACAAGTTCTGGACATTCCATATCTCCTTTCTATCCAGCTTGACTCGTTCCAGAAGTTTATCGAGCAAGATCCTGAAGGGCAGTACGGTCTGGAAGCCGCCTTCCGTTCCGTGTTCCCGATTCAGAGCTACAGCGGTAACTCCGAGCTGCAGTACGTCAGCTACCGCCTTGGCGAACCGGTGTTTGACGTTCAGGAATGTCAGATCCGTGGCGTGACCTATTCCGCACCGCTGCGCGTAAAACTGCGTCTGGTGATCTACGAGCGCGAAGCGCCGGAAGGCACCGTAAAAGACATTAAAGAACAAGAAGTCTACATGGGTGAAATTCCACTCATGACAGACAACGGTACTTTCGTTATCAACGGTACTGAGCGTGTTATCGTTTCCCAGCTGCATCGTAGCCCGGGCGTCTTCTTCGACAGCGATAAAGGTAAAACACACTCTTCCGGTAAAGTACTGTATAACGCACGCATCATTCCTTACCGTGGTTCATGGCTGGACTTCGAGTTCGATCCAAAAGACAACCTGTTTGTCCGTATCGACCGTCGTCGTAAGCTGCCTGCAACCATCATTCTGCGTGCGCTGCAATATACCACTGAGCAGATCCTGGACCTGTTCTTTGAGAAAGTGATCTTTGAAATCCGCGACAACAAGCTGCAGATGGAGCTGGTGCCGGAACGTCTGCGTGGTGAGACCGCGTCGTTCGACATCGAAGCCGACGGCAAAGTGTATGTGGAAAAAGGTCGCCGTATCACCGCGCGCCACATCCGCCAGCTGGAAAAAGATGATATCAAACACATCGAAGTTCCGGTTGAGTACATTGCAGGAAAAGTAGCCGCGAAAGATTACGTTGATGAATCAACTGGCGAGCTGATCTGCCCGGCTAACATGGAGCTGAGCCTGGATCTGCTGGCTAAGCTGAGCCAGTCTGGCCACAAACGTATCGAAACGCTGTTCACCAACGACCTGGACCACGGTCCTTATATCTCTGAGACTATCCGCGTCGACCCAACGACCGATCGTCTGAGCGCGCTGGTTGAAATCTACCGCATGATGCGTCCTGGTGAGCCACCAACTCGCGAAGCGGCTGAAAGCCTGTTCGAGAACCTGTTCTTCTCCGAAGACCGCTACGATTTGTCCGCGGTAGGTCGTATGAAGTTCAACCGTTCTCTGCTGCGTGATGAGATCGAAGGTTCCGGTATCCTGAGCAAAGACGACATCATCGAAGTGATGAAGAAGCTCATCGATATCCGTAACGGTAAAGGCGAAGTGGACGATATCGACCACCTCGGCAACCGTCGTATCCGTTCCGTAGGCGAAATGGCGGAAAACCAGTTCCGCGTTGGCCTGGTACGTGTTGAGCGTGCGGTTAAAGAGCGTCTGTCTCTGGGCGATCTGGATACCCTGATGCCTCAGGATATGATCAACGCCAAGCCGATTTCTGCGGCAGTGAAAGAGTTCTTCGGTTCCAGCCAGCTGTCTCAGTTCATGGACCAGAACAACCCGCTGTCTGAGATTACGCACAAACGTCGTATCTCTGCACTCGGCCCAGGCGGTCTGACCCGTGAACGTGCAGGCTTCGAAGTTCGAGACGTACACCCGACGCACTATGGTCGCGTATGTCCAATCGAAACGCCTGAAGGTCCAAACATCGGTCTGATCAACTCCCTGTCCGTGTACGCACAGACAAACGAATACGGTTTCCTCGAAACGCCGTATCGTAAAGTCACCGACGGTGTTGTAACCGACGAAATTCATTACCTGTCTGCTATCGAAGAAGGCAACTACGTTATCGCTCAGGCGAACTCCAACCTGGATGACGAAGGCCACTTTGTAGAAGATCTGGTTACCTGCCGTAGCAAAGGCGAATCCAGCTTGTTCAGCCGCGACCAGGTTGACTACATGGACGTATCCACCCAGCAGGTGGTATCCGTCGGTGCGTCCCTGATCCCGTTCCTGGAACACGATGACGCCAACCGTGCATTGATGGGTGCGAACATGCAACGTCAGGCCGTTCCAACTCTGCGTGCTGATAAGCCGCTGGTTGGTACCGGTATGGAACGTGCTGTTGCCGTTGACTCCGGTGTTACTGCAGTTGCTAAGCGTGGCGGTACCGTTCAGTACGTTGACGCATCCCGTATCGTTATCAAAGTTAACGAAGACGAGATGTATCCGGGCGAAGCGGGTATCGACATCTACAACCTGACCAAATACACCCGTTCTAACCAGAACACCTGTATCAACCAGATGCCTTGTGTATCTCTGGGTGAGCCAGTTGAGCGCGGCGACGTGCTGGCAGACGGTCCGTCCACCGACCTCGGTGAACTGGCGCTCGGTCAGAACATGCGCGTAGCGTTCATGCCGTGGAACGGTTACAACTTCGAAGACTCCATCCTCGTCTCCGAGCGTGTGGTTCAGGAAGATCGTTTCACCACCATCCACATTCAGGAACTGGCATGTGTGTCCCGTGACACCAAGCTGGGGCCAGAAGAGATCACGGCCGACATCCCTAACGTGGGTGAAGCAGCGCTCTCCAAACTGGATGAATCCGGTATTGTTTACATCGGTGCGGAAGTGACCGGCGGTGACATTCTGGTTGGTAAGGTGACGCCGAAAGGTGAAACCCAGCTGACGCCAGAAGAGAAACTGCTGCGTGCCATCTTCGGTGAGAAAGCGTCTGACGTTAAAGACTCTTCTCTGCGCGTACCAAACGGTGTTTCCGGTACGGTTATCGACGTTCAGGTCTTCACCCGTGATGGCGTTGAGAAAGATAAACGTGCGCTGGAAATCGAAGAAATGCAGCTCAAGCAGGCCAAGAAAGACCTGTCTGAAGAACTGCAGATCCTCGAAGCAGGTCTGTTCAGCCGTATTTATGCGGTGCTGGTTGCCGGTGGCGTTGAAGCTGAGAAGCTCGACAAACTGCCACGCGATCGCTGGCTGGAACTGGGCCTGACCGACGAAGAGAAACAGAATCAGCTGGAACAGCTGGCTGAGCAGTATGACGAACTGAAACACGAGTTCGAGAAAAAACTCGAAGCGAAACGCCGCAAAATCACTCAGGGCGACGATCTGGCACCAGGCGTGCTGAAGATTGTTAAGGTGTATCTGGCCGTTAAACGTCAGATCCAGCCTGGTGATAAGATGGCAGGTCGTCACGGTAACAAGGGTGTTATCTCTAAGATCAACCCGATCGAAGATATGCCGCACGATGCTAACGGTACTCCGGTAGATATCGTACTGAACCCACTGGGCGTACCGTCTCGTATGAACATCGGTCAGATTCTGGAAACCCACCTGGGTATGGCTGCGAAAGGTATCGGCGACAAGATCAACGCCATGCTGAAACAGCAGCAGGAAGTCGCGAAACTGCGCGAATTCATCCAGCGTGCCTACGATCTGGGTACCGACGTTCGTCAGAAAGTCGACCTGAACACCTTCAGCGATGAAGAAGTGCTGCGTCTGGCAGAGAACCTGCGCAAAGGTATGCCAATTGCAACGCCGGTCTTCGACGGTGCAAAAGAAGCTGAAATTAAAGAGCTGCTGCAACTGGGTGGTCTGCCAACGTCTGGTCAGATTACGCTGTTTGACGGCCGTACCGGTGAACAGTTTGAGCGTCCGGTAACCGTAGGTTACATGTACATGCTGAAACTGAACCACCTGGTCGACGACAAAATGCACGCTCGTTCTACCGGTTCTTACAGCCTGGTTACTCAGCAGCCGCTGGGTGGTAAGGCACAGTTCGGTGGTCAGCGCTTCGGGGAGATGGAAGTGTGGGCGCTGGAAGCATACGGCGCGGCATACACCCTGCAGGAAATGCTCACCGTTAAGTCTGATGACGTGAACGGTCGTACCAAGATGTATAAAAACATCGTGGACGGCAACCATCAGATGGAACCGGGCATGCCAGAGTCCTTCAACGTACTGTTGAAAGAGATTCGTTCGCTGGGTATCAACATCGAACTGGAAGACGAGTAATTCTCGCTCAAACAGGTCACTGGTGCCGGGTTAACCCCCGGCACCGGATTGTGCTAACTCCGACGGGAGCAAATCCGTGAAAGATTTATTAAAGTTTCTGAAAGCGCAGACTAAAACCGAAGAGTTTGATGCGATCAAAATTGCTCTGGCTTCGCCAGACATGATCCGTTCATGGTCTTTCGGTGAAGTTAAAAAGCCGGAAACCATCAACTACCGTACGTTCAAGCCTGAGCGTGACGGCCTTTTCTGTGCGCGTATTTTCGGGCCAGTAAAAGACTACGAGTGCCTGTGCGGTAAGTACAAGCGCCTGAAACACCGTGGTGTGATCTGTGAGAAGTGTGGCGTTGAAGTGACCCAGACCAAAGTGCGTCGTGAGCGCATGGGCCACATCGAGCTGGCGTCTCCGACTGCGCACATCTGGTTCCTGAAATCTCTGCCGTCCCGTATCGGTCTGCTGCTGGATATGCCGCTGCGTGATATCGAACGTGTACTGTACTTCGAATCTTATGTGGTTATCGAAGGCGGTATGACGAACCTGGAACGTCACCAGATCCTGACTGAAGAGCAGTATCTGGACGCGCTGGAAGAGTTCGGTGACGAATTCGACGCGAAAATGGGTGCGGAAGCTATCCAGGCCCTGCTGAAGAGCATGGATCTGGAGCAAGAGTGCGAGCAGCTGCGTGAAGAGCTGAACGAAACCAACTCCGAAACCAAGCGTAAAAAGCTGACCAAGCGTATTAAACTGCTGGAAGCGTTCGTTCAGTCTGGTAACAAACCAGAGTGGATGATCCTGACCGTTCTGCCGGTTCTGCCGCCAGATCTGCGTCCGCTGGTTCCACTGGATGGTGGTCGTTTCGCGACGTCTGACCTGAACGATCTGTATCGTCGCGTCATTAACCGTAACAACCGTCTGAAACGTCTGCTGGATCTGGCTGCGCCGGACATCATCGTACGCAACGAAAAACGTATGCTGCAGGAAGCGGTAGATGCCCTGCTGGATAACGGTCGTCGCGGTCGTGCGATCACCGGTTCTAACAAGCGTCCTCTGAAATCTTTGGCCGATATGATCAAAGGTAAACAGGGTCGTTTCCGTCAGAACCTGCTCGGTAAGCGTGTTGACTACTCCGGTCGTTCTGTTATCACCGTAGGTCCATACCTGCGTCTGCATCAGTGCGGTCTGCCGAAGAAAATGGCACTGGAGCTGTTCAAACCATTCATCTACGGCAAACTGGAACTGCGTGGCCTGGCCACCACCATCAAAGCCGCGAAGAAAATGGTTGAGCGTGAAGAAGCTGTCGTTTGGGATATCCTGGACGAAGTGATCCGCGAACACCCGGTACTGCTGAACCGTGCACCAACCCTGCACCGTCTGGGTATCCAGGCATTTGAGCCAGTACTGATCGAAGGTAAAGCTATCCAGCTGCACCCGCTGGTTTGTGCGGCGTATAACGCCGACTTCGATGGTGACCAGATGGCTGTTCACGTACCGCTGACGCTGGAAGCCCAGCTGGAAGCGCGTGCGCTGATGATGTCTACCAACAACATCCTGTCCCCAGCGAACGGTGAGCCAATCATTGTTCCTTCTCAGGACGTTGTACTGGGTCTGTACTACATGACCCGTGACTGTGTTAACGCCAAAGGCGAAGGCATGGTGCTGACTGGCCCTAAAGAAGCTGAGCGTATTTATCGCGCTGGCCTGGCCTCTCTGCATGCGCGCGTTAAAGTGCGTATCACTGAATACGAAAAAGATGCAAACGGCGAATTCGTTGCGCACACCAGCCTGAAAGACACGACTGTTGGCCGTGCCATTCTGTGGATGATCGTACCGAAAGGTCTGCCTTTCTCCATCGTCAACCAGGCGCTGGGTAAGAAAGCGATCTCCAAAATGCTGAACACCTGTTACCGCATTCTGGGTCTGAAGCCGACCGTTATCTTCGCTGACCAGACAATGTACACCGGCTTTGCTTATGCAGCGCGTTCAGGTGCATCTGTTGGTATTGATGACATGGTCATCCCAGAGAAGAAACACGAGATCATCTCTGAAGCGGAAGCTGAAGTTGCTGAGATCCAGGAGCAGTTCCAGTCTGGTCTGGTAACCGCGGGCGAACGCTATAACAAAGTTATCGATATCTGGGCTGCGGCGAACGATCGTGTATCCAAGGCGATGATGGATAACCTGCAGACCGAAACCGTCATTAACCGTGACGGCGTAGAAGAGCAGCAGGTTTCCTTCAACAGCATCTACATGATGGCCGACTCCGGTGCGCGTGGTTCTGCAGCACAGATTCGTCAGCTGGCAGGTATGCGTGGTCTGATGGCGAAGCCAGATGGCTCCATCATCGAAACGCCAATCACCGCGAACTTCCGTGAAGGTCTGAACGTACTCCAGTACTTCATCTCCACGCACGGTGCGCGTAAAGGTCTGGCGGATACCGCACTGAAAACAGCGAACTCCGGTTATCTGACGCGTCGTCTGGTTGACGTTGCCCAGGATCTGGTCGTAACTGAAGACGATTGTGGCACCCTCGAAGGTATCACCATGACCCCGGTTATCGAGGGTGGTGATGTTAAAGAGCCACTGCGCGATCGCGTACTGGGTCGTGTAACCGCGGAAGACATTCTGAAGCCGGGTACCGCAGACATTCTGGTTCCACGCAACACGCTGCTGCACGAACAGTGGTGTGACCTGCTGGAAGCGAACTCTGTTGACTCCGTGAAAGTGCGTTCCGTTGTATCCTGTGACACCGACTTTGGTGTTTGTGCGCACTGCTATGGTCGTGACCTGGCGCGTGGCCACATCATCAACAAAGGTGAAGCTATCGGCGTTATCGCGGCACAGTCCATCGGTGAGCCAGGTACACAGCTGACGATGCGTACGTTCCACATCGGTGGTGCGGCATCTCGTGCGGCTGCTGAATCCAGCATTCAGGTGAAAAACAAAGGTAGCATCAAGCTCAGCAATGCGAAGTCGGTTGTTAACTCCGCAGGCAAGCTGGTTGTGACCTCTCGTAACACCGAGCTGAAGCTGATCGACGAATTCGGTCGTACCAAAGAGAGCTATAAAGTACCTTACGGTGCGGTTATGGCGAAAGGTGATGGCGAGCAGGTTGCCGGCGGTGAAACCGTTGCAAACTGGGATCCACACACCATGCCGGTTATCACCGAAGTAAGTGGTTTCATCCGCTTTACTGACATGATCGACGGCCAGACCATTACTCGTCAGACCGACGAGC
Source organism: Enterobacter sp. T2 (assembly GCF_010692925.1). Taxonomy (NCBI): domain Bacteria; kingdom Pseudomonadati; phylum Pseudomonadota; class Gammaproteobacteria; order Enterobacterales; family Enterobacteriaceae; genus Enterobacter; species Enterobacter sp. T2. The sequence goes on from NZ_CP048736.1 coordinate 203,265, forward strand.
TGACCGGTCTGTCTTCTCTGGTGGTTCTGGATTCTGCTGAACGTACTACCGGTGGTAAAGATCTGCGTCCTGCACTGAAAATCGTTGATGCTCAGGGTAATGACGTTCTGATCCCGGGTACCGATATGCCTGCGCAGTACTTCCTGCCGGGTAAAGCGATTGTACAGCTGGAAGATGGCGTACAGATCAGCTCTGGTGACACCCTGGCGCGTATTCCTCAGGAATCCGGCGGTACCAAGGACATCACCGGTGGTCTGCCACGCGTTGCGGACCTGTTCGAAGCACGTCGTCCGAAAGAGCCGGCAATCCTGGCTGAAATCAGCGGTATCATTTCCTTCGGTAAAGAGACCAAAGGTAAGCGCCGTCTGGTTATCACTCCAGTAGATGGCAGCGAGCCGTACGAAGAGATGATTCCTAAGTGGCGTCAGCTCAACGTGTTCGAAGGTGAACGTGTAGAACGTGGTGACGTTGTTTCCGACGGTCCAGAAGCGCCGCACGACATCCTGCGTCTGCGTGGTGTACATGCTGTTACCCGTTACATTGTTAACGAAGTACAGGACGTATACCGCCTGCAGGGCGTTAAGATTAACGATAAACACATCGAAGTTATCGTTCGTCAGATGCTGCGTAAAGCAACCATCGAAAACGCAGGCAGCTCTGAGTTCCTCGAAGGCGAGCAGGTTGAATACTCACGCGTCAAGATCGCTAACCGCGACCTGGAAGCGAATGGCAAAATCGGTGCGACTTACGCGCGCGATCTGCTGGGTATCACCAAAGCGTCTCTGGCAACCGAGTCCTTCATCTCTGCAGCATCGTTCCAGGAAACGACTCGTGTCCTGACCGAAGCGGCTGTTGCAGGTAAACGTGATGAACTGCGCGGTCTGAAAGAGAACGTTATCGTGGGTCGTCTGATCCCAGCGGGTACCGGTTATGCATACCATCAGGATCGTATGCGTCGTCGTGCTGCGGGCGAACTGCCAGCTGCACCGCAGGTGACTGCTGAAGATGCATCCGCGAGCCTGGCAGAACTGCTGAACGCAGGTCTGGGCGGTTCCGACAACGAGTAATCGTTGATGCCGTAAATAAAAAACCCGCCTCGGCGGGTTTTTTTACATCTGCATTTTTTCAATTCACTAACGGGATCCGTCGATAAAGCTCAATCATGTCGCCTGCCAGATCCTGAATCACCATGGCGTTCATCAGGTGGTCCTGAGAGTGAACGGTTATCAGGTTGACCGGGAGCTTGCCGGTTCCTTCGTCAAGACCGATAAGCTGTGTCTGGATCGTATGCGCATGCTTCACATATTCGCGAGACTCTTCCATTGCTTTTTCGGCTTCGTCGAACTCACCTTTGCGGGCCATTTGTAGTGCCGTAAGCGCGGCACTTCGCGCCGCCCCGGCGTTGACCAGCAGTTCCATGATCGTTGTCTCTAAATCTTCCATGAGGTCACTCCAGCAGTTTGAGGGCTTTTTCCAGTACGGCATCGCCTTTCATCATGCCGTAGTCCATCATGTCGATCACCGCGACTTTTTTGCCCAGTGGGTCAGCCTGTGCCTGCAGTTTTGCCTGCTCGTATTTAACCTGTGGCCCCAGCAATACGATGTCGGCCGTCGCGATGTTGTCTTTAAACTCCGCAACCGGAACGGCTTTAATGGTGACTTCAACCCCTTTTTTCTGCGCGGCGTCTTTCATACGTTGAACCAGCATGCTGGTTGACATTCCCGCTGCACAGCATAAAACGATGTTCTTCATAATCAGCCTCGATCTACATGTGTTTATTGATAATTATCCCGTGCAGACCGCTTCAACAACCGCTTTACCGCGATTGTGTGTCAGGCATCACAAAGAAAACGGCATTTTCCTGAAACCGGTTACAATTCTGACGGGAGGAGAGAAAATTAGGCGACGGTTGTTCGAACAATGCGGTTTTTTCCCTGCTGTTTAGCGCTATAAAGCGCGTTATCGACACTTCCCACCAGTTGTTCCAGCGGTTCGAAGTGCCATTCCCCCAGACCCGCACTGAACGTAACGTGCAGGTTTTCTTCCCGCCAGACGCGCCTTTCAACGGCGGTGCGCCAGGCGTCAAGCAATGAGAATGCGGCAGCGATCTGCTCGGCCTGGAAGATCACCGCGAACTCTTCTCCACCGTAGCGATAGACCGAGATGTTGTGTGGCTGCATTATCTGGATCCCTTCGCGCGCCACATTACGCAGGACAATGTCACCACTCAGATGTCCCCATGTGTCGTTGATCGATTTGAAGTTATCGATATCAATCAGCGCCAGTGCGAAAGGCTGGTGGGCGGTCAGCAGTTCATCCACATCATTGTCAAACGCGCGGCGGTTTTTGCAGCCGGTCAGCGCATCGTGAGTCGCCTGGCGAACATACGCCATCTCACGCTCTTTATTGGACTGAATTGTGTGGCTCAGCATCGCTTCCAGACGCGGCGCCTGGCTGACATCGCCCGTTTTGATCGCATTGATAATGGTCATCAATACGGTACGCGAGGCATGACGCAGATAAAGACCGAAGAGAATGATGATGATGGCTGCCAGCGCAAAGCCCCAGCCAACGATAGTGGTTTCGTGGCGGGTGATATCGGTAAGCGTTGCGCCAGATACCCGATAGATAACAAACCAGTCCGGGTTCGTGAAAGAGTAGTAGTAATACCAGGCATTGGTTTTCCGGTCGTAAAGATGGCCTTCGCCGCTGGTCATTTTGTCCATCAGCGCTTCGCTCACGTACTTTTTGAACAGGGCGCCGGTATCTGGGTGCAGCACGACGGTCCCGTCGCGTTCGACGACGAAGAATTCCCCTTGTACGGGGGCCACCATTTGTCGAAGGGTATACCCCATCGACGTCAAATCAAGATGAAAAGCGAGGGTTCCCTTGAGTCTGCCTTCTTTTGAAATCAATGGCTTATAAAGCGTAACTGTCGGATGCCCGGTAAAGTAGTCCGTATAATGATGGGTATAATGGCTGAAAATACTGGCTTCTGCGTGCGCGACAAACCACGGGCGCGTCCGCGGATCGACGTTTTTACTCTTTTCCGTGGGAGGCGCTTCTGGTGCGTGTAAATAATGCCCCTCTGTGTCGGCCAGCGAGATGGATGACACGGTCGGCATCAGGTTTTGCAAATGCATCAACATCTGCAGCCCTTGCGTCGGGTTGACGTTGAGCGTCTCATTCAGTATCTCGCTGCGGGCAAAGTACATCGCAGAGCGACCAAGGATATAGTCGTTTTCACGCAGGATTGATTCGGTATAGTTAACCGCCAGGTTATGCGTGAAGTTACTGTTAATCTTGTGATAATCCTCAAGGAAATCCTTTCTTTGCGAAAGAGAGACCACGACCGCGATCAGCGCAAAACTGCACAGGATCCCCGCGAAGCTGAGCATGATTGGCCGGGTAAAAGAGAGCTTTTTGCTGTGAAGTGCCATGAGTTGTACATCGATCCTGATGGTGAATATTTTTTGTCTGCCGATATCCTCTCAGCATAGTCGCTGTCCTGCGGTTCGCGGTGAATTATACGGAACACGATTTTCGGCAAGATGATTTATCTTAAGAATCACTAAGAAATTCCTTATCCATGTTTTTGCCGCCCCATTTATGCAAGAAATCGGAGGCAGGGCGAAACGAGGAAGAAGCTTTTCGCCCTGGCCAGCATCCCTTGCTGACCGGGTGACAATAAAAAACCGGACAATCGCTGACAATCGTCCGGTTTTAGCTTTCCGTAGCGTCTCGACACTTTTTTACCGTATTGCAGCGTGTTTCAACGTTATTGCGAGGCTCTTCCCAGCCAGCTGTCCCAGTCTTTCCAGACCGGCTGTAGACCCTGTGCCGTCAGGGCGGCGGCGACTGCCTCCGGACGTCGCCCGTCATGCGGTGCAAACTGTTCCAGCTCCGGGTGATCGTCGGCGTAACCGCCCGGCTGTGTTTTGGAAAACGCGCTAACGTTGTTAATTGCCAGCGGGATCACGCGATCGCGAAACGCCGGGGACTCACGCGTTGAAAGCGATAATTCAACCTCCGGGGCGAGCAGGCGAAACGCGCAGATAGTCTGCACCAGCTGACGCTCATCCATCAGCGATGCCGGTTCTATTCCGCCTGCGCAGGGGCGCAGGCGGGGGAAAGAGATAGAATACCGGCTCTGCCAGTAGTGCTGCTGGAGCCACAGCAAATGTTCTGCCACCATGTAGCAATCGACCCGCCAGCTGTCGGAGAGCCCAATCAGCGCCCCGAGACCGATTTTATCGATCCCGGCGCGGCCCAGCCTGTCCGGTGTCTCCAGCCGGAAGAAGAAATCCTGTTTCTTCCCCTTCAGGTGGTGCCGGGCGTACGTTGCCTCGTGGTAGGTTTCCTGGTAAACCATGACCCCATCCAGCCCGAGCGATTTTAACTCCGCGTACTCGTCCTGCGACAGGGGCTGTACCTCCATCTGCAACGACGCAAACTCGCGACGTATCGCCGGAAGGTGCTGACGGAAATAGTCCATTCCCACTTTTCCCTGATGCTCGCCCGTGACCAGCAGAAGATGTTCGAACCCCATTTCACGAATGGCGGCGCACTCACGTGCGATCTCATCTTCATCAAGGGTTTTCCGCTTGATGCGGTTGCTCATGGAGAAACCGCAATAGGTGCAGTCATTGGCGCACAGGTTCGAGAGATAAAGTGGAACGTAGAAGCTTACCGTGTTGCCAAAACGCTGGCGGGTAAGGCGCTGAGCGCGCTGCGCCATCGGTTCAAGGTACGCGCTGGCCGCCGGAGAGAGCAGGGCCATCAGGTCCTCACGGGTCAGATGACGGGCATTCAGGGCACGCTCCACGTCAGCCGCCGTTTTGCTGTTGATACGCAGGGCGATATCGTCCCAGTTGAGCTGACGCCAGCGTTCGGTAAACGTGCTCATGAGAGAGCCTCCAGAAAACCGGTCAGCGGGCTGGTGGCCTGCGCCTGAAAACTGCGCGAGCCAGGGCCGGATCCTCTTGCCAGCAAGCCGGCCTCTACGGCCATGCGGAACGCGCGCGCCATCATGACCGGATCGTCAGCCACCGCAATCGCCGTATTGACCAGTACCGCGTCGGCCCCCATCTCCAGCGCCTGCGCGGCATGGCTTGGTACGCCAATCCCCGCATCGACCACCACCGGCACGGTGGCTTGTTCAATGATGATCTCCAGCATCGCGCGAGTTTCGAGACCCTGATTAGAGCCAATTGGCGCACCCAGCGGCATCACGGCGACACAGCCGACCTCTTCCAGACGCTTACACAGCACAGGGTCCGCCCCGCAGTAAGGCAGGACGGTAAACCCTTGCTGCACAAGCTTTTCTGCTGCTTTCAGCGTTTCAATCGGGTCCGGCAGCAGCCAGCGGGCATCCGGATGAATTTCCAGCTTCAGCCAGTGGGTACCGAGCGCTTCACGTGCCAGCTGTGCGGCGAAAATTGCTTCTTCCGCCGTTTTTGCACCGGAGGTGTTGGGCAAGAGCGTAACGCCTGCCTCCAGCAAAGGCGCAAGAATGGCATCGTTGTGCTGGCGCAGATCCACGCGTTTCATCGCCAGCGTCACCAGCTGGCTGCCACTTTCACGGATGGCCTCTACCATCAGCTGTGGAGAGGCGAACTTTCCGGTTCCGGTAAACAGATGTGAATCAAAGATTTTATCGGCAATATGTAGCATCTCAGCCCCCTGCGATAACCTGAAACAGCAGGATCTGGTCGCCGTCATTGACCTGCTGATGTTCCCACTGCTCGCGCGGTAGGATCTGTTGATTGAGTGCCAGCGCCGTTCCCGGCTTGAGCTGACGTAACTTATCGAGCAGGGCGGCAATGGTCAGCCCGTCGTCGCAGCTTATCGGCTCATCGTTAAACAGAATGCGCATCGCGGCCTCCGCATACCGGGCAGTGGCTGGCGCGGTTTAAGGCCAGATGGCGCCAGCCGCCTGAACGAGCGTCGAACAGCCGCAGCGTATTACGTTCCGTCTCCATGCCGCTGAGCAGCTTGATGGCCTCAAGCGCCTGAAGGGTGCCCATTACTCCGACTACCGGGCCAAGAATGCCTGCCGTGCGGCAGTTGCGTGCGGGCTCGGCATCGTCCGGCCACAGGCAGCGATAGCAGCCCTGCGCCCAGGGGGGCGTCAGGACCATCATCTGTCCGCCGAACCCCACCGCGCTGGCGGTGATCAGGGGCGTGTTATTGATCACGCAGGCGGCGTTGATCGCCTGACGCGTCGCCATGTTGTCAGTGCAGTCCAGCACCACGTCGGCAAGGGCGACCTCACGGTGCAGATTTTCATCGCTCAGCCGCGTCTGGAGTGCAATCAGTTCGATGTCCGGGTTGAGCTGATTCAGCCTCTGGCGGGTAATCTGCGCTTTGGGTTGATTAATGTCCTTTGTCGTGAAGAGGATTTGTCGCTGCAGGTTGCTGAGGTGCACCTCGTCGTCGTCGGCCAGCACCAGCGTACCGATACCTGCGCCTGCCAGATAAAGCGCGGCGGGGGCGCCTAATCCACCCAGACCAACAATCAACACCCTGCTGGCGAGCAGCTTTTGCTGCCCGTCGATGGCGATATCCTCCAGCAGAATTTGACGGCTGTAGCGCATAAAATCGCGGTCATTCATCGCCCGCTCCTGCCAGCTGTAAAAGCCGTGCCGTGGCCGCCTGCCAGTCCCCCGCCTGGGTAATCGCGCTGACGACGGCGATACTGCCGACGCCGGTTTCCAGTACCGCAGGGGCGCGTTCAAGGCTTATCCCGCCAATGGCAACGGTGGGATAATCGGCCAGGCGCTTAACGTGTAAGGCCAGCTGCGTTAAACCCTGTGGTGCGGAGGGCATCTGCTTGGTTTGCGTCGGAAAAACGTGGCCGAGGGCAATGTAGGAGGGGCGCGCCGCCAGTGCCACGTCAATTTCCATATCGTCGTGTGTCGACACCCCCAGCCGCAGCCCGGCTTTGCGGATAGCGTTAAGATCGGTAGTTTCCAGATCTTCCTGACCCAGATGGACGCCGTACGCCTGGTGCTTAATGGCCAGCCGCCAGTAGTCGTTGATAAACAGACGAGCGTGGTAGCGTCGTCCCAGCGCGATGGCGGCGATAACGTCGGCCTCAACTTCTTCATCGCGCTTATCCTTGATGCGCAGCTGGAGGGTGCGAACGCCTGCCTCCAGCAGGCGTTGGATCCACTCCACGCTGTCCACCACCGGATAGAGCCCTAAACGGAAGGGCACGGAGGGGAAATCAGGCTGGTACATTAGGCCTCCTCTTTTTTGAGGTAGATCTCGCCGCCTTTCGCGCGGAAGGTTTCTGACATGTCTGCCATACCCACTTCAATGGTCTGTGCGGCGGCGTAGTCGCGTACCTCCTGGCTGATTTTCATCGAGCAGAATTTTGGACCGCACATGGAGCAGAAGTGTGCCACCTTGCCCGATTCCTGCGGCAGGGTTTCGTCGTGGTAGGCGCGGGCGGTGAAGGGGTCCAGCGCCAGGTTGAACTGATCTTCCCAGCGGAATTCAAAGCGCGCCTTCGACATGGCGTTATCGCGGATTTGCGCCCCCGGGTGGCCTTTCGCCAGATCCGCCGCATGAGCGGCAATCTTGTAGGTAATTAGTCCTTGCTTCACGTCCTCTTTATTTGGCAGGCCCAGGTGCTCTTTCGGCGTGACGTAGCAGAGCATGGCGCAGCCGAACCAGCCGATCATCGCTGCGCCAATCCCGGAGGTGAAGTGGTCGTAGCCCGGTGCAATATCGGTGGTCAGGGGCCCCAGAGTATAGAACGGCGCTTCGTGGCAGTGCTCCAGCTCCTCGGTCATATTGCGGCGGATCATCTGCATAGGCACATGTCCAGGGCCTTCAATCATCACCTGTACGTCATACTCCCAGGCAATTTTTGTCAGTTCGCCCAGCGTGTGCAGCTCGGCAAACTGCGCTTCGTCGTTGGCATCGCGAATGGAGCCCGGACGCAGGCCGTCGCCCAGCGACAGGGATACGTCATAGGCGGCGCAGATTTCGCAGATCTCGCGGAAGTGTTCGTAGAGGAAGTTTTCCTGATGATGTGACAGACACCATTTTGCCATGATGGACCCGCCGCGGGAGACGATGCCGGTCAGACGTTTTGCGGTCATCGGCACGTAGCGCAGCAGCACGCCAGCGTGAATCGTGAAGTAGTCCACGCCCTGTTCCGCCTGCTCCAGCAGCGTGTCGCGGAAGGTTTCCCAGGTGAGGTTTTCGGCGATGCCGTTCACTTTCTCCAGCGCCTGATAAATCGGGACGGTACCAATCGGGACCGGGCTGTTACGCAGGATCCACTCGCGGGTTTCGTGAATATAACGGCCAGTTGAGAGGTCCATTACCGTGTCCGCGCCCCAGCGCGTTGACCAGACCAGCTTTTCTACCTCCTCTTCGATGGAGGAAGTGACGGCAGAGTTACCGATATTGGCATTGACCTTCACCAGGAAATTGCGGCCGATAATCATCGGTTCGGATTCCGGGTGGTTGATGTTGGCAGGGATAATCGCGCGGCCAGCGGCCACTTCGTCACGCACAAACTCCGACGTGATGTTTTCCGGCAGGCGAGCGCCAAACCCTTCACCTGGATGCTGGTGGCGCAGCACTTCGCTACGGATACGCTCGCGGCCCATGTTTTCACGAATGGCGATGAACTCCATCTCCGGTGTGACGATCCCCTGGCGCGCATAGTGCAGCTGGGTCACGCGTTTGCCCGCTCTGGCGCGTTTTGGCGTCAGCAGACCGGTGAAACGCAATTCGTCCAGACCGTCGTCGGCCAGGCGCGCTTTGGTGTACGACGAGCTTTGTTCGTTGAGTTCTTCACAGTCGTTACGTGCGTCAATCCACGGCTGGCGCAGCTTTGCCAGACCCCGCTGAACATTGATGGCAACAGAGGGATCGCCATACGGGCCGGAGGTGTCATACACCGGGACGGCTTCGTTGTCTTCATATTGCGGGTTATCTTTGCTGCCGCCGATAAGCGTCGGGCTAAGCTGGATTTCGCGCATCGGCACGCGAATGTCGGCCTGTGAACCGGTGATGTATATGCGCTTCGAGTTCGGGAAAGCGGTACCTTCCAGGGTATCGATGAAGTGTTGGGCGTGTTCGCGCTGTTCGCGACGGGTCAGTTTAGTGGTAGACATAGCTCATTCCAGAAGTGAAGGACATGGCTTGTCAGACGACGGATGAAGCAAGAGAAGATCGCCTCAGGGGCGATACAACAGCAGTGTGACTCTTGTTCCCTTCGCAGGTATTAACCTGATCAGGTTCCGCGGATCCCGAATTAACGGTCTCAGCCCGCGCGTTTAAGCGCTGGGCACTCCGACAAGAAAAATCCCCCTCCGCAGAGGGGCGAATGGTTGTAAATTACTCGTTAACGATTAAGAACTCAAGCAGGGCGCGCGATGTTATCTTCGTTACTCACATCCAGGCCGTTATCCAGGACGAGGGCGATCAGCCTGTCTTCCAGCGTGAATCGCTCTTCCAGCGCTTCGCCAAGATCGGAAAGCGCCTGCTGGAACTCAAGATAATTGTCGTGATCGATGGCATTTTCGAGCGTGGAATCGTAGTAATCCATGATCTGCTGGGTGTTGGCTTCCAGCAACGGATAGAGTTTACTGGCCGCTAAATACGGCGTTGTCCCTTCCATTTCGCGGATAATACGTTCATAAATATTGAAATGTCCGTCGGACAGGTAGTCGACCAGGCTCTGACAAAAATCATCCAGCGCTTTTTCATTCAGCCGCATAAACGATTCTTTGCCAGGCTTAATACCGACCAGATTGTAATAAGCCACGAGTAGATGCTTGCGTACATGTAGCCAGCGATCCACCAGTTTGTTACTTCCTCTAACGCGCTCAGTCAGGCTTTCTAGCTGGTTTAACATGGTTGACTCCGCAAGGTTGAGAATTGAATCTGCTTATCCAAAATGTAACCACAATGCTAACAACATGTCAGTGAAGCGAAGGTAGTGCAATAGATATGGATCGTATTATTGAAAAATCAGATCTGGGTTGGTGGATCGTCAGTCACGAACAAAAACTATGGCTTCCTGCCGGGGAGATCCCTTATGGTGCAGCAGAGGCGTTCGATCTTGTTGGCCAGCCAGCACTGAAGATTGGTGAATGGCAGGGGGATGCAGTGTGGTTGATCCAACAGCCTCGCCGTCAGGAGATGGGATCGGTTCGTCAGGTGCTGGATCAGGATGTTGGCTTGTTCCAGCTGGCGGGGCGCGGCGTCCAGCTGGCGGAATTTTACCGCTCGCATAAATACTGCGGCTACTGCGGCCATACCATGCACCCGAGCAAAACCGAGTGGGCAATGCTCTGCGGCCACTGCCGTGAACGTTACTATCCGCAGATTGCACCCTGCATTATCGTCGCCATTCGCCGTGAGGATACTATCCTGCTGGCGCAGCATACCCGCCATCGCAACGGCATTTATACCGTTCTTGCCGGTTTCGTCGAAGTGGGTGAAACGCTGGAGCAGGCGGTAGCGCGTGAAGTGATGGAAGAGAGCGGGATCAAGGTGAAAAACCTGCGCTACGTAACGTCTCAGCCGTGGCCATTCCCGATGTCCCTGATGACGGCGTTTATGGCGGAATACGACAGCGGTGAGATCGTTATCGATCAGAAAGAGCTGCTGGACGCGAACTGGTATCGTTATGACGATTTGCCTCTGTTACCGCCACCCGGCACCGTGGCGCGTCGGCTGATAGAAGATACCGTGGCGATGTGTCGGGCCGAGTATGAGTAGTGTTACACTGAGGCCATGACGCTTAAGGAACTGCAAAAATGACCGAACTGAAGAACGATCGTTATCTGCGTGCGCTGCTGCGCCAGCCCGTTGATGTCACCCCGGTGTGGATGATGCGCCAGGCAGGACGCTATCTGCCAGAGTACAAAGCCACGCGTGCGCAGGCAGGTGATTTTATGTCGCTTTGCAAAAACGCTGAGCTGGCCTGTGAAGTGACGCTCCAGCCGCTGCGCCGCTTCCCGCTGGATGCCGCCATTCTCTTTTCGGACATTCTGACCATTCCGGATGCAATGGGCCTTGGCCTGTACTTTGAAACCGGCGAAGGCCCGCGTTTTACCTCCCCGATCAAAAGCAAAGCCGACGTGGATAAGCTGCCGATCCCCGATCCGGAAGGCGAACTGGGCTATGTGATGAACGCCGTGCGCACCATTCGCCGTGAGCTGAAAGGCGAAGTGCCGCTGATTGGCTTCTCCGGTAGCCCGTGGACGCTGGCAACTTACATGGTTGAAGGTGGCAGCAGCAAAGCTTTTACCGTGATCAAAAAAATGATGTACGCCGAGCCGATGGCTCTGCATGCGCTGCTGGACAAGCTGGCGAAGAGCGTCACGCTCTATCTCAACGCGCAGATTAAAGCGGGCGCGCAGTCAGTGATGATTTTCGATACCTGGGGTGGCGTACTGACCGGGCGCGATTATCAGCAGTTCTCCCTGTATTACATGCACAAAATCGTTGATGGCCTGCTGCGTGAAAACGAAGGCCGCCGCGTGCCGGTGACGCTGTTCACCAAAGGTGGCGGTCAGTGGCTGGAAGCGATGGCGGCGACCGGCTGCGATGCATTGGGTCTCGACTGGACGACCGATATCGCTGATGCTCGCCGTCGCGTGGGCGACAAAGTGGCGCTGCAGGGCAATATGGACCCGTCCATGCTCTATGCACCGCCAGCCCGCATTGAAGAAGAAGTGTCGACTATACTCTCTGGTTTCGGCCAGGGGGAAGGCCACGTCTTTAACCTCGGCCACGGCATTCATCAGGATGTTCCGCCAGAGCATGCAGGCGTATTTGTGGAGGCGGTGCATCGGCTTTCTGCCCAGTATCACCAGTAAGGAGTGGTTATGGATCTCGCGTCGCTACGCGCTCAGCAAATTGAACTGGCTTCATCGGTGATCCGCGAGGATCGCCTGGATAAGGATCCCCCGCAGTGCATTGGCGGAGCGGACGTCGGATTCGAGCAGGGTGGTGAAGTGACGCGAGCGGCGATGGTGGTTCTGAAATACCCTTCGCTGGAGCTGGTTGAGTACAAGGTGGCGCGTATCGCCACCACTATGCCGTACATTCCGGGTTTCCTCTCCTTTCGCGAGTATCCCGCGCTGCTGGCAGCATGGGAGCAGCTCTCGCAAAAACCTGACCTGCTGTTTGTGGATGGACACGGTATCTCACATCCGCGCCGTTTAGGCGTGGCCAGCCATTTTGGGCTGCTGGTGGATGTGCCGACCATTGGCGTTGCCAAAAAACGCCTGTGTGGCGCGTTTGAACCACTTTCCCCCGAGCCGGGTGCGCTGGCGCCGCTTATCCATAAAGGCGAGCAGCTGGCGTGGGTCTGGCGCAGCAAAGCGCGCTGTAATCCGCTGTTTATCGCGACCGGTCACCGGGTGAGCATGGACAGCGCACTGGCGTGGGTTCAGCGCTGCATGAAGGGCTACCGTTTACCGGAGCCAACCCGCTGGGCGGACGCCGTCGCTTCCTCGCGTCCGGCTTTTGTTCGTTGGCAGGAAATTCAGCCGTGATTCAGGTAAACTGCGGCTAATTTTCGATTCGAGACATCATCATGTTACAAAACCCGATTCATCTGCGCCTTGAGAAGCTGGAAAGCTGGCAGCACGTCACCTTTATGGCTTGCCTGTGCGAGCGCATGTATCCCAACTATGCCGCGTTCTGTAAGCAGACGGGCTTTGGTGATGGTCATATCTACCGCCGCATTCTGGATTTGATCTGGGAAACGCTGACGGTCAAAGACGCAAAGGTGAATTTCGACTCCCAACTGGAAAAGCTGGAAGAGGCGATCCCGGCCGCGGATGATTTTGATCTGTACGGTGTCTATCCGGCCATTGATGCCTGCGTGGCATTAAGTGAGCTGATCCACTCCCGTCTGAGTGGCGAAACCCTGGAGCATGCTATCGAAGTCAGTAAGGCATCCATTACGACCGTTGCGATGCTCGAAATGACCCAGGAAGGCCGTGAAATGACCGACGAAGAGCTGCGAGCTAACCCGGCGGTTGAGCAGGAATGGGATATCCAGTGGGAAATTTTCCGCCTGCTGGCAGAGTGTGAAGAACGTGACATTGAGCTGATCAAAGGGCTGCGTGCGGACTTACGTGAGTCGGGTGAGAGCAATATTGGTATAATTTTTAACCAATGAGACAACAAAACGTGATTTAACGCCTGTTTTGTCGCACCTCGACTCTTCCCTTCTGCCCCCCGTCTGGTCTACATTTGGGGGGCGAAAAAAAGTGGCTATCGGTGCGTGTATGCAGGAGAGTGCTTTTTTGGCATTTTCGTCGCACTCGATGCTTAGCAAGCGATAAACACATTGAAAGGATAACTTATGAACAAGACTCAACTGATTGATGTAATTGCGGACAAGGCTGATCTGTCTAAAGTGCAGGCTAAAGCTGCTCTGGAATCTACCCTGGCTGCTATTACTGAGTCTCTGAAAGAAGGCGATGCTGTACAACTGGTTGGTTTCGGTACCTTCAAAGTGAACCACCGCGCTGAGCGTACTGGCCGCAACCCGCAGACCGGTAAAGAAATCAAAATCGCCGCAGCTAACGTGCCGGCATTTGTTTCTGGTAAAGCACTGAAAGACGCTGTTAAGTAAGACGCGTGGCAGTGAACAGTTTTAGCGAAGGGGCGGCAACGCCCCTTTTGTCATTCTGGCGTGGAACGCTCGCGCTGGCAGGCGTGCTTCTGCTGTCTGCCTGCAGCCACGACACCTCTCTGCCACCGTTTACCGCCAGCGGGTACGCTGACAATCAGGGTGCGGTGAGGATATGGCGCAAAGATTCCGGCGGCGAAGTGCATCTGCTCTCTGCTTTCAGTCCGTGGCATAACGGCAATACGTCGACCGCGGAGTATCGCTGGCAGGGTGATTACCTGTCGCTGATTGAACTGAACGTCTACAGTAAAACCCCCGAACATGTGAAAGTGCGTTTTGACGACCATGGTGAGCTGAGCTTTATGCAGCGTGAAGTGAGTGGTCAAAAACAGCAGCTTTCCAGCGATCAGATTGCCCTCTACCGCTATCGTGCTGAACAAATCCGCCAGACCAGCGATGCGCTTCGTCTGGGACGTGTGGTGCTGCGTCAGGGGCGCTGGCATAACGATGGCACGGTAACCACCTGCGAAGGGCAGACGGTGAAGCCTGAGCTTGAATCCTGGGCGACCGAACATATTCAACGCCGTCAGCGTCATTCATCAATGGAAGTGAGTGTCGCGTGGCTTGAGGCGCCGGAAGGCTCTCAGCTGTTGCTGGTGGCGAACGAAGATTTCTGCACGTGGCAGCCGACAGAGAAGAGTTTTTGACGTAAATCCCCTCTCCCTTGAGGGAGAGGGTTAGGGTGAGGGGGAAAATTACTCGCCCTGCTCGCGCGCAATCGCACGATAACCAATATCCTGACGGCTAAAGCTACCGTTCCAGTGAATATCCGCCATCAGCGCATAGGCACGCTTCTGCGCTTCTGCAACGGTATGACCCAGTGCGGTAGCACACAGGACGCGGCCGCCGTTGGTCAGTACGCGCTCGTCGTCAGACAGTTTCGTACCCGCGTGGAATACCTTCGCGCCGTCAATCTCTTCCAGCGGCAGGCCGTGGATTTCATCACCGGTTTTGTAGTTACCCGGATAACCGCCCGCAGCAATCACTACGCCCAGAGACGCACGTTCGTCCCACTCTGAGGTTTTTTCGTCCAGCTTGCCTTCGCAAGCCGCCAGACACAGATCGACCAGGTCCGATTTCATGCGCAGCATTATCGGTTGAGTTTCCGGATCGCCAAAGCGGCAGTTGAACTCGATAACCTTAGGGTTGCCCTGCTTGTCGATCATCAGACCTGCATAGAGGAAACCGGTGTAGGTATTCCCTTCCGCCGCCATGCCTTTCACGGTAGGCCAGATAATGCGGTCCATGGTGCGCTGATGTACTTCATCCGTCACCACCGGGGCAGGGGAGTAGGCGCCCATCCCGCCGGTATTAGGACCGGTATCGCCATTACCCACGCGTTTATGATCCTGGCTGGTGGCCATCGGCAGAACGTGCTCGCCGTCGACCATGACAATGAAGCTCGCTTCTTCGCCGTCGAGGAACTCTTCAATCACGATACGGTGGCCTGCATCGCCAAAGGCATTGCCAGCCAGCATATCCTGAACCGCGGCTTCCGCTTCTTCGAGGGTCATCGCAACGATAACGCCTTTACCGGCGGCCAGACCGTCGGCTTTAATAACGATCGGCGCGCCTTTTTCACGCAGGTAAGCCAGAGCTGGCTCCACTTCGGTGAAGTTCTGATATTCCGCCGTCGGGATGTTGTGACGTGCCAGGAAATCTTTGGTGAAGGCCTTAGACCCTTCCAGTTGGGCAGCACCTTCCGTTGGTCCGAAGATTTTCAGGCCAGCAGCGCGGAACGCGTCAACTACGCCAATCACCAGGGGCGCTTCCGGGCCGACAATGGTCAGATCGATTTTCTCATTCTGGGCAAAGTTCAGCAGGGCCGGGATATCGGTCACACCGATGGCGACGTTCTGCAAAGCGGGTTCCAGGGCAGTACCGGCGTTACCCGGTGCCACGAAGACCGTTTTCACCCGCGGAGACTGCGCCGCTTTCCACGCCAGGGCGTGCTCGCGTCCGCCGTTACCAATCACTAATACTTTCATTTTTCTGCTCCGGGAATTAATGGCGGAAGTGGCGCATGTCGGTGAAGATCATCGCGATACCGTGTTCGTCGGCGGCGGCAATCACTTCGTCGTCGCGGATAGAACCACCTGGCTGGATCACGCAGGTAATGCCTACAGCGGCTGCCGCATCGATACCGTCACGGAACGGGAAGAAGGCATCAGAGGCCATGGCGGAACCTTTCACTTCCAGCCCTTCATCACCTGCTTTGATCCCGGCAATTTTCGCAGAGTAGACACGGCTCATCTGGCCTGCGCCTATTCCGATGGTCATGTTCTCTTTGGCGTAGACGATGGCGTTGGACTTGACGAACTTCGCCACTTTCCAGCAGAACAGCGCGTCACGCAGCTCCTGCTCGCTCGGCTGGCGTTTGGTCACTACGCGCAGGTCAGCTTCTGTCACCATACCCAGATCGCGATCCTGAACCAGAAGGCCGCCGTTCACGCGTTTGAAGTCCAGACCCGGCACGCGATTTGCCCACTGACCGCAAATCAGTACGCGCACATTCTGTTTTGCTGCGGTGATTTTGAGCGCTTCTTCGGATGCCGATGGTGCAATGATCACTTCAACAAACTGTCGGGAGATGATGGCCTGCGCGGTTTGGGCATCCAGCTCGCGGTTGAAGGCGATAATGCCGCCAAACGCGGAGGTCGGGTCGGTTTTGTAAGCACGGTCGTAAGCGTCCAGAATAGAGGTGCTCACCGCCACGCCGCATGGGTTAGCGTGCTTGACGATAACGCAGGCTGGCTCGCTGAACTCTTTCACGCATTCCAGCGCAGCGTCGGTGTCAGCAATATTGTTGTAGGAGAGCGCCTTGCCCTGAACCTGCTGAGCGGTGGCAACCGAGGCTTCTTTGATCTCTTCTTCTATATAGAAGGCAGCCTGCTGGTGGCTGTTCTCGCCGTAACGCATATCCTGCTTCTTGATGAAGTTCAGGTTCAGCGTGCGCGGGAAGCGGCCAGAAGGATCGTTGCTTTCACCGTGGTAAGCCGGCACCAGGCTACCGAAGTAGTTGGCGATCATGCTGTCGTATGCAGCGGTGTGTTCGAAGGCTTTGATAGCGAGGTCGAAACGCGTGTCGAGCGTCAGTGACCCTTCGTTGGCATCCATCTCGCTAATAATGGTGTTGTAATCGCTGCTCTTCACCACGATGGCCACATCTTTATGGTTCTTGGCTGCAGAGCGCACCATGGTCGGGCCGCCGATATCAATATTTTCTACCGCATCTTCCAGAGAGCAGCCTTCGCGGGCAACGGTCTGGGCAAACGGGTAGAGGTTAACGACAACCATGTCGATTGGCGCAATATCATGCTTTTCCATAATGGCATCGTCCTGGCCGCGACGGCCAAGAATACCGCCGTGCACTTTCGGATGCAGAGTTTTGACGCGTCCATCCATCATCTCCGGGAAACCGGTGTAATCGGACACTTCGGTTACCGGCAGACCTTTATCTGCTAACAGGCGTGCGGTGCCGCCTGTAGAAAGCAGCTCCACACCGCGTGCAGAAAGTGCCTGAGCGAATTCGACGATACCGGCTTTATCAGAAACACTGAGCAGAGCGCGGCGGACTGGACGACGTTGTTGCATGGTAAATCCCCTGGATTTCACGATTACAGAGAGCGTTAGATGAATTTTCCTGCGAAAAACTCATCTAACACACCTGACGAGGCATCCTTGTGAAGCGCGAGCATTTTAACGAAAACGTTTGCGCAACGCTCGCACATTTTTACTTTTTCGTATCATTGTGGATAAGTCTGTGTGTAAAAGGGTATAAGGCGGGGTTTTGCTGTGGAATGCAGCAGTCAGTCATTTTTCTGTCATTTAGCGGTTGCGGCCTGCAGAGAACTCCCTATAATGCGCCTCCATCGACACGGCAGATGTGAATCACTTCACAGACAACCCGGTCGGTTGAAGAGAAAAAATCCTGAAATAACGGGTTGACTCTGAAAGAGGAAAGCGTAATATACGCCACCTCGCAACGGTGAGCGAAAGCCGCGTTGCAACTGCTCTTTAACAATTTATCAGACAATCTGTGTGGGCACTCAAAGTGACATGGATTCTTAACGTCGCAAGACGAAAAATGAATACCAAGTCTCTGAGTGAACATACGTAATTCATTACGAAGTTTAATTCACGAGCATCAAACTTAAATTGAAGAGTTTGATCATGGCTCAGATTGAACGCTGGCGGCAGGCCTAACACATGCAAGTCGAACGGTAGCACAGAGAGCTTGCTCTCGGGTGACGAGTGGCGGACGGGTGAGTAATGTCTGGGAAACTGCCTGATGGAGGGGGATAACTACTGGAAACGGTAGCTAATACCGCATAACGTCGCAAGACCAAAGAGGGGGACCTTCGGGCCTCTTGCCATCAGATGTGCCCAGATGGGATTAGCTAGTAGGTGGGGTAATGGCTCACCTAGGCGACGATCCCTAGCTGGTCTGAGAGGATGACCAGCCACACTGGAACTGAGACACGGTCCAGACTCCTACGGGAGGCAGCAGTGGGGAATATTGCACAATGGGCGCAAGCCTGATGCAGCCATGCCGCGTGTATGAAGAAGGCCTTCGGGTTGTAAAGTACTTTCAGCGGGGAGGAAGGTGTTGTGGTTAATAACCGCAGCAATTGACGTTACCCGCAGAAGAAGCACCGGCTAACTCCGTGCCAGCAGCCGCGGTAATACGGAGGGTGCAAGCGTTAATCGGAATTACTGGGCGTAAAGCGCACGCAGGCGGTCTGTCAAGTCGGATGTGAAATCCCCGGGCTCAACCTGGGAACTGCATTCGAAACTGGCAGGCTAGAGTCTTGTAGAGGGGGGTAGAATTCCAGGTGTAGCGGTGAAATGCGTAGAGATCTGGAGGAATACCGGTGGCGAAGGCGGCCCCCTGGACAAAGACTGACGCTCAGGTGCGAAAGCGTGGGGAGCAAACAGGATTAGATACCCTGGTAGTCCACGCCGTAAACGATGTCGACTTGGAGGTTGTGCCCTTGAGGCGTGGCTTCCGGAGCTAACGCGTTAAGTCGACCGCCTGGGGAGTACGGCCGCAAGGTTAAAACTCAAATGAATTGACGGGGGCCCGCACAAGCGGTGGAGCATGTGGTTTAATTCGATGCAACGCGAAGAACCTTACCTACTCTTGACATCCAGAGAACTTTCCAGAGATGGATTGGTGCCTTCGGGAACTCTGAGACAGGTGCTGCATGGCTGTCGTCAGCTCGTGTTGTGAAATGTTGGGTTAAGTCCCGCAACGAGCGCAACCCTTATCCTTTGTTGCCAGCGGTCCGGCCGGGAACTCAAAGGAGACTGCCAGTGATAAACTGGAGGAAGGTGGGGATGACGTCAAGTCATCATGGCCCTTACGAGTAGGGCTACACACGTGCTACAATGGCGCATACAAAGAGAAGCGACCTCGCGAGAGCAAGCGGACCTCATAAAGTGCGTCGTAGTCCGGATTGGAGTCTGCAACTCGACTCCATGAAGTCGGAATCGCTAGTAATCGTAGATCAGAATGCTACGGTGAATACGTTCCCGGGCCTTGTACACACCGCCCGTCACACCATGGGAGTGGGTTGCAAAAGAAGTAGGTAGCTTAACCTTCGGGAGGGCGCTTACCACTTTGTGATTCATGACTGGGGTGAAGTCGTAACAAGGTAACCGTAGGGGAACCTGCGGTTGGATCACCTCCTTACCTTAAAGAACCTGCCTTTGCAGTGCTCACACAGATTGTCTGATGAAAAGTAAATAGCAAGGCGTCTTGCGATTGAGACTTCAGTGTCCCCTTCGTCTAGAGGCCCAGGACACCGCCCTTTCACGGCGGTAACAGGGGTTCGAATCCCCTAGGGGACGCCACTTGCTGGTTCGTGAGTGAAAGTCGCCGACCCCCATATCTCAAAACTCATCTTCGGGTGACGTTTGAGATATTTGCTCTTTAAAAATCTGGATCAAGCTGAAAATTGAAACGACACACATATTATGTGTGTTCGAGTCTCTCAAATTTTCGCAAACCGATGGTGAATCGAAAGAAACATCTTCGGGTTGTGAGGTTAAGCGACTAAGCGTACACGGTGGATGCCCTGGCAGTCAGAGGCGATGAAGGACGTGCTAATCTGCGAAAAGCGCCGGCGAGGTGATATGAACCTTTGACCCGGCGATGTCCGAATGGGGAAACCCAGTGTGTTCCGACACACTATCGTTAACTGAATACATAGGTTAACGAGGCGAACCGGGGGAACTGAAACATCTAAGTACCCCGAGGAAAAGAAATCAACCGAGATTCCCCCAGTAGCGGCGAGCGAACGGGGAGCAGCCCGGAGTCTGAATCAGCTTGTGTGTTAGTGGAACGGTCTGGAAAGTCCGACGGTACAGGGTGATAGTCCCGTACACGAAAATGCACAGGTTGTGAACTCGAAGAGTAGGGCGGGACACGTGGTATCCTGTCTGAATATGGGGGGACCATCCTCCAAGGCTAAATACTCCTGACTGACCGATAGTGAACCAGTACCGTGAGGGAAAGGCGAAAAGAACCCCGGCGAGGGGAGTGAAAAAGAACCTGAAACCGTGTACGTACAAGCAGTGGGAGCCTCTTTATGGGGTGACTGCGTACCTTTTGTATAATGGGTCAGCGACTTATATTCTGTAGCAAGGTTAACCGAATAGGGGAGCCGAAGGGAAACCGAGTCTTAACTGGGCGTTAAGTTGCAGGGTATAGACCCGAAACCCGGTGATCTAGCCATGGGCAGGTTGAAGGTTGGGTAACACTAACTGGAGGACCGAACCGACTAATGTTGAAAAATTAGCGGATGACCTGTGGCTGGGGGTGAAAGGCCAATCAAACCGGGAGATAGCTGGTTCTCCCCGAAAGCTATTTAGGTAGCGCCTCGTGAACTCATCTTCGGGGGTAGAGCACTGTTTCGGCTAGGGGGCCATCCCGGCTTACCAACCCGATGCAAACTACGAATACCGAAGAATGTTATCACGGGAGACACACGGCGGGTGCTAACGTCCGTCGTGAAGAGGGAAACAACCCAGACCGCCAGCTAAGGTCCCAAAGTCATGGTTAAGTGGGAAACGATGTGGGAAGGCACAGACAGCCAGGATGTTGGCTTAGAAGCAGCCATCATTTAAAGAAAGCGTAATAGCTCACTGGTCGAGTCGGCCTGCGCGGAAGATGTAACGGGGCTAAACCATGCACCGAAGCTGCGGCAGCGACACTATGTGTTGTTGGGTAGGGGAGCGTTCTGTAAGCCGTTGAAGGTGGCCTGTGAGGGTTGCTGGAGGTATCAGAAGTGCGAATGCTGACATAAGTAACGATAAAGCGGGTGAAAAGCCCGCTCGCCGGAAGACCAAGGGTTCCTGTCCAACGTTAATCGGGGCAGGGTGAGTCGACCCCTAAGGCGAGGCCGAAAGGCGTAGTCGATGGGAAACAGGTTAATATTCCTGTACTTGGTGTTACTGCGAAGGGGGGACGGAGAAGGCTATGTTAGCCGGGCGACGGTTGTCCCGGTTTAAGCATGTAGGCGGAGGTTCCAGGTAAATCCGGTACCTTTTTAACGCTGAGGTGTGATGACGAGGCACTACGGTGCTGAAGTAACAAATGCCCTGCTTCCAGGAAAAGCCTCTAAGCATCAGGTAACACGAAATCGTACCCCAAACCGACACAGGTGGTCAGGTAGAGAATACCAAGGCGCTTGAGAGAACTCGGGTGAAGGAACTAGGCAAAATGGTGCCGTAACTTCGGGAGAAGGCACGCTGATATGTAGGTGAAGCCCCTGCGGGTGGAGCTGAAATCAGTCGAAGATACCAGCTGGCTGCAACTGTTTATTAAAAACACAGCACTGTGCAAACACGAAAGTGGACGTATACGGTGTGACGCCTGCCCGGTGCCGGAAGGTTAATTGATGGGGTTAGCGGCAACGCGAAGCTCTTGATCGAAGCCCCGGTAAACGGCGGCCGTAACTATAACGGTCCTAAGGTAGCGAAATTCCTTGTCGGGTAAGTTCCGACCTGCACGAATGGCGTAATGATGGCCAGGCTGTCTCCACCCGAGACTCAGTGAAATTGAACTCGCTGTGAAGATGCAGTGTACCCGCGGCAAGACGGAAAGACCCCGTGAACCTTTACTATAGCTTGACACTGAACACTGGTCCTTGATGTGTAGGATAGGTGGGAGGCTTTGAAGCGTGGACGCCAGTCTGCGTGGAGCCAACCTTGAAATACCACCCTTTAATGGCTGGTGTTCTAACGTAGACCCGTGATCCGGGTTGCGGACAGTGTCTGGTGGGTAGTTTGACTGGGGCGGTCTCCTCCCAAAGAGTAACGGAGGAGCACGAAGGTTAGCTAATCCTGGTCGGACATCAGGAGGTTAGTGCAATGGCATAAGCTAGCTTGACTGCGAGAGTGACGGCTCGAGCAGGTGCGAAAGCAGGTCATAGTGATCCGGTGGTTCTGAATGGAAGGGCCATCGCTCAACGGATAAAAGGTACTCCGGGGATAACAGGCTGATACCGCCCAAGAGTTCATATCGACGGCGGTGTTTGGCACCTCGATGTCGGCTCATCACATCCTGGGGCTGAAGTAGGTCCCAAGGGTATGGCTGTTCGCCATTTAAAGTGGTACGCGAGCTGGGTTTAGAACGTCGTGAGACAGTTCGGTCCCTATCTGCCGTGGGCGCTGGAGAATTGAGGGGGGCTGCTCCTAGTACGAGAGGACCGGAGTGGACGCATCACTGGTGTTCGGGTTGTCATGCCAATGGCACTGCCCGGTAGCTAAATGCGGAAGAGATAAGTGCTGAAAGCATCTAAGCACGAAACTTGCCCCGAGATGAGTTCTCCCTGAGACTATAAGTCTCCTGAAGGAACGTTGAAGACGACGACGTTGATAGGTCGGGTGTGTAAGCGCAGCGATGCGTTGAGCTAACCGATACTAATGAACCGTGAGGCTTAACCTTACAACGCCGAAGGTGTTTTGGCGGTGAGAGACGATTTTCAGCCTGATACAGATAACAGAATTTGCCTGGCGGCTTTAGCGCGGTGGTCCCACCTGACCCCATGCCGAACTCAGAAGTGAAACGCCGTAGCGCCGATGGTAGTGTGGGGTCTCCCCATGTGAGAGTAGGGAACTGCCAGGCATCAAACAAGAAGAACCCCGTACCGTAAGGTGCGGGGTTTTTTGCTTTGGGTTTTATTCCTCTCCTTGAAACTTTCTCACCTTCCTCTTGCAGACTCGACATTCAGGCCGAATCTCGGTATTGTTAGCTGTCTGGATGTCTAAACGTTTATACGTATGCTTTGAGGATTCAACGATATGCCGATTCGGGTGCAGGACGAGCTACCAGCCGTCAATTTCTTACGTGAAGAGAACGTCTTTGTGATGACGGCTTCACGCGCAACAGTTCAGGAAATTCGCCCGCTGAAGGTTCTTATTCTCAACCTGATGCCGAAAAAGATTGAAACAGAGAATCAGTTCCTGCGTCTGCTTTCAAACTCTCCGCTGCAGGTCGATATTCAGCTGCTGCGGATCGATGCGCGCGAGTCACGCAACACGCCTTCTGAGCACCTGAACAACTTTTACTGTAACTTCGATGACATTCAGGGGGAAAACTTCGACGGCCTGATTGTGACCGGCGCACCGCTCGGTCTGGTTGAATTTAACGATGTTGCCTACTGGCCGCAGATCAAACAGGTCCTGGAGTGGGCAAAAGATCACGTCACGTCCACCTTGTTTGTTTGTTGGGCGGTCCAGGCTGCACTGAATATTCTTTATGGTATCCCTAAACAAACCCGCACTGAAAAGCTCTCCGGCGTATACGAACACCACATTCTTCATCCACATGCTCTGCTGACGCGCGGGTTTGATGATTCGTTTCTGGCGCCGCATTCGCGCTATGCCGATTTCCCGGCGCAGCTGATCCGTGATTACACCGATCTGGAGATCCTGGCCGAAACGGAAGATGGGGATGCATACCTGTTTGCCAGCAAAGATAAGCGCATTGCCTTTGTAACCGGGCATCCTGAATACGATCCGCATACCCTCGCGTCAGAGTATTTCCGTGATGTCGAAGCGGGTCTTAATCCGGATGTGCCGTACAACTATTTCCCGAAAAACGATCCACAAAACAAACCGAGAGCAACCTGGCGCAGCCACGGGAATTTGCTTTTTACAAACTGGCTCAACTATTACGTCTACCAGATCACACCATACGATCTGCGACACATGAATCCGACGCTAGAGTAATCTTCTGCATTAAACGATCCTAAAGCGTTTCAGCTGTTCGCATCAGGCACCTTCGGGTGCCTTTTTTATTTCCGAAATTCTACTCAACATTGAGAAAAACTTTAATTTCATACTGATCAATGAGTTAACGTTATAGATTAAATAAAATGGAAATTGTTTTTGATTTTGGAAAAAATAGAGATAGTCTTAATTCTGCTGAGCGAAAACTACACAACGATCTTTCGTTCGCATCGGGGGCGTGATTTTAGATCTTTGATGAGGAGCAGAGTAATGACTCAACAGGCAACGACGGTCGACGAACTGGCCTTTACCCAGCCGCATGGTGAGCAAGAACAGCAAATATTGACGGCAGAGGCGGTCGAATTTCTGACTGAACTGGTGACCCGCTTTACGCCGCAGCGCAATAAGCTGCTGGCAGCACGCATTCATCAGCAGCAGGAAATTGACGATGGCAAGTTGCCTGGGTTTATTTCGGAAACCGCTTCCATTCGCCGTGGTGAATGGAAAATTCGTGGTATTCCTGAAGATTTACAGGATCGCCGCGTTGAGATCACCGGTCCGGTAGAACGCAAAATGGTGATCAACGCCATGAACGCGAACGTTAAAGTCTTTATGGCTGATTTTGAAGACTCGTTGGCACCGGACTGGCGTAAGGTTATCGAGGGGCAAATCAACCTGCGCGACGCCGTGAACGGCACCATCAGCTATACCAACGAAGCCGGGAAAATCTATCAACTTAAACCGAATCCGGCGGTGCTGATCTGTCGCGTACGCGGTCTCCATCTGCCTGAAAAACACGTCACCTGGCGTGGGGAAGCCATTCCCGGCAGCCTGTTTGATTTCGCGCTCTATTTCTTCCACAACCACAAAAACCTGCTGGCAAAAGGCAGTGGCCCCTATTTCTATCTGCCAAAAACGCAGGCCTGGCAGGAAGCGGCGTGGTGGAGTGACGTGTTCAGTTATGCAGAAGATCGTTTCAACCTGCCACGTGGCACCATCAAAGCCACCCTGTTGATTGAAACGCTGCCTGCGGTTTTCCAGATGAACGAAATTCTGCATGCCCTGCGTGACCACATCGTCGGCCTGAACTGTGGGCGTTGGGACTATATCTTCAGCTATATCAAAACCCTGAAAAATTATCCCGATCGTGTACTGCCCGATCGTCAGGTCGTCACTATGGATAAGCCGTTCCTGAGCGCCTACTCGCGCCTGCTGATCAAAACCTGCCACAAGCGCGGTGCCTTTGCGATGGGCGGCATGGCGGCATTTATTCCGAGCAAAGACGCGGAGCGTAACAATCAGGTGCTCAACAAAGTGAAGGCCGATAAAGAGCTTGAAGCGCGTAACGGTCATGACGGAACGTGGATCGCCCATCCGGGCCTCGCAGATACGGCAATGGAAGTCTTTAACCGCGTACTCGGTGACAATAAAAATCAGCTCTTTGTTACGCGCGAAGAGGATGCGCCAACGGCTGAAGAACAGCTGCTGGCACCGTGTGCAGGTGAACGTACGGAAGAGGGCATGCGCGCCAACATTCGCGTTGCGGTGCAGTACATCGAAGCCTGGATCTCCGGCAACGGCTGCGTGCCGATCTACGGCCTGATGGAAGATGCCGCCACGGCGGAAATCTCCCGCACCTCTATCTGGCAATGGATCCATCATCAAAAAACGCTCAGCAACGGCAAGCCGGTGACCAAAGCCCTGTTCCGCCAGATGCTGGCCGAAGAAATGCGGGTGATCCAGGACGAGTTGGGCGAACACCGCTTCAGCAGCGGACGTTTTGACGATGCTGCACGCCTGATGGAACAAATCACCACCTCTGATGACTTAATCGACTTCCTGACCCTGCCGGGCTACCGCTTCCTGGCGTAACTCACCACATAACAATATGGAGCATCTGCACATGAAAACCCGTACCCAACAAATCGAAGAACTGAAGAAAGAATGGACACAACCGCGCTGGGAAGGCATTCGTCGTCCGTACAGCGCGGAAGAAGTGGTGAAATTACGCGGCTCGGTCAATCCGGAATGCACGCTGGCGCAAAATGGCGCGGCGAAAATGTGGAAGCTGCTGCACGGTGGTTCCAAAAAGGGTTATATCAATAGCCTCGGGGCGTTGACCGGCGGTCAGGCACTGCAGCAGGCGAAGGCCGGTATTGAGGCTGTCTATCTTTCCGGCTGGCAGGTTGCGGCGGATGCCAACCTGGCATCCAGTATGTATCCGGATCAGTCCCTCTATCCGGCGAACTCCGTGCCGTCGGTGGTTGATCGAATCAACAACACCTTCCGCCGTGCGGATCAGATCCAGTGGGCGGCAGGCATCGAACCCAACGATCCGCGCTTTATTGACTACTTCCTGCCGATCGTCGCGGATGCGGAAGCGGGTTTCGGCGGCGTGCTGAACGCGTTCGAGCTGATGAAATCAATGATTGAGGCCGGTGCAGCGGCCGTTCACTTCGAAGATCAGCTGGCATCGGTGAAGAAGTGCGGACACATGGGCGGTAAGGTGCTGGTTCCGACCCAGGAAGCGATTCAGAAGCTGGTTGCCGCGCGTCTGGCGGCAGACGTGCTCGGCGTGCCGACGCTGGTCATTGCCCGTACCGATGCGGATGCGGCTGACCTGATCACCTCTGACTGCGATCCGTACGACAGCGAGTTCATCACCGGTGAGCGCACCAGTGAAGGGTTCTATCGTACCCATGCAGGCATCGAACAGGCGATCAGCCGTGGCCTGGCGTATGCCCCTTACGCCGACCTGGTCTGGTGTGAAACCTCCACGCCGGATCTGGCGCTGGCAAAACGTTTTGCCGATGCCATTCATGCGAAATATCCGGGCAAACTGCTGGCCTATAACTGCTCGCCGTCCTTCAACTGGCAGAAGAATCTGGATGATAAAACCATCGCCAGCTTCCAGCAGCAGCTTTCTGACATGGGCTACAAGTACCAGTTCATTACCCTGGCGGGTATCCACAGCATGTGGTTCAACATGTTTGACCTTGCACATGCTTATGCGCAGGGTGAAGGCATGAAGCACTACGTCGAGAAGGTTCAGCAGCCAGAATTCGCCGCCGGAAAAGAGGGTTATACCTTTGTTTCTCACCAGCAGGAAGTGGGTACGGGCTACTTCGACAACGTGACCACCATCATTCAGGGCGGTGCCTCCTCCGTCACCGCCTTAACGGGATCAACCGAAGAAGCACAGTTCTAATCGTTTCCCCCTCTCCCCCTCGGGGAGAGGGTTGGGGTGAGGGGGAATATATGTCGCGTGGCCTGGAATTACTGATTGCTCAAACTATTTTGCAGGGCTTCGATGCCCAGTATGGTCGTTTTCTTGAAGTGACATCCGGTGCGCAACAGCGCTTCGAACATGCGGACTGGCATGCGGTTCAGCAGGCCATGAAGCAGCGTATTCACCTTTATGACCACCACGTGGGTCTGGTGGTGGAGCAGTTGCGCTGTATTACCGATGGTAAAAGCCCGGATGCGGACTTTTTACTGCGCGTGAAAGAGCACTACACCCATTTATTACCTGACTACCCGCGCTTCGAGATTGCGGAGAGCTTTTTCAACTCCGTCTATTGCCGGTTATTTGACCACCGCTCATTATCTCCTGAGCGGTTATTTATCTTCAGCTCTCAGCCTGAACGACGATTTCGTGCTATCCCACGTCCGCTGGCGAAAGATTTCTTCCCGGAACGCGGGTGGGAGAAGCTTTTGCACCGTGTGCTAACCGATTTGCCGCTGCGTTTGCCCTGGGAGAATAAAACCCGGGATATAGGTTATATCCACACCCACCTGCGCGAAACCTTCGGCGAGGCGTTGCTCGGCCGCAGCCACTTGCAGGTTGCCAACGAGCTTTTCTATCGCAATAAAGCCGCCTGGCTGGTAGGAAAACTGGTCACGCCATCGGCCATCGTACCGTTTCTGCTCCCCATCCATCGCACAGATGACGGGGAACTGTTTGTCGATACCTGCCTGACCACCAGCGCCGAGGCCAGCATTGTATTTGGCTTCGCCCGCTCCTATTTCATGGTGTACGCACCGTTGCCTGCCGCGCTGGTGGAATGGCTGCGGGAGATCCTGCCGGGCAAAACCACCGCCGAGCTGTATATGGCGATTGGCTGTCAGAAGCACGCTAAAACGGAAAGCTATCGGGAATACCTGCGTTATGTCACCACCGCAGATGAACAGTTTATCGAAGCACCTGGCATTCGCGGCATGGTGATGCTGGTGTTTACGCTTCCGGGGTTCGACCGCGTATTTAAGGTCATTAAAGACCGGTTCGCGCCGCAGAAAGAGATGACCGCCGCGCACGTCCGCGCCTGCTATCAGCTGGTCAAAGAGCATGACCGTGTCGGACGTATGGCGGATACTCAGGAATTCGAAAACTTTGTGCTGGATAAGCAACAGATCGACCCGGCGCTGATGGCGCTTTTGCTCAAGGAAGCATCCGGGAAAATCACCGATCTTGGCGACAAAATCGTGATTAGCCATCTTTACATCGAGCGCCGCATGGTGCCGCTGAACATCTGGCTGGAGCAGTCCGAGGGTCAGGCGCTGCGCGATGCTATAGAAGAATACGGTAACGCGATTCGCCAGCTTGCCGCGGCCAATATTTTTCCGGGCGATATGCTGTTTAAAAACTTCGGCGTCACGCGCCACGGGCGAGTGGTGTTTTATGATTACGACGAGATTTGCTACATGACCGAAGTGAATTTCCGTGATATCCCGCCGCCCCGTTACCCGGAAGATGAACTGTCTGGTGAACCGTGGTACAGCGTTTCGCCGGGCGATGTCTTTCCCGAAGAGTTTCGCCACTGGCTGTGCGCCGATCCGCGCATCGGGCCGCTATTTGAAGAGATGCACGCCGACCTTTTTCGTGCCAGCTACTGGCGTGGGCTGCAAACGCGGATCAAAAACGGGCATGTGGAAGATGTGTACGCTTACCGCCGCAAGCAGCGGTTTTGCATCCGGTTTAACGAATCCCACCATACGCCAGCGTCACCTCTTTCGCCGCCTTAATCACCAGCGCACCTAACTCGGTAACGCGGTCGTCGGTCATGCGCGAAATCGGCCCGGAGATAGAGATGGCGGCAAACGGCTCGCGGTGCTCGTCAAAGATACAGGCCGCGATACAGCGCAGACCCAAAGCATGTTCTTCATCATCAAATGAATAGCCACGCTTGCGGGTTAACGCCAGATCCTCTTTCAGATGCACCGGCGAAACCAGCGTGGCATGGGTATAGGCGTGCAGCCCTTTACGATGCAGCAGCCCTGTCACCTGCTCTTCGCTGAGCTGAGACAGAAACGCTTTTCCTGCCCCGGACGCATGCATCGGCAGCTTACCGCCAATCGGCGCGGACATACGCATCAGCTGCGTGCACTGCACCTGATCGATAATGATTGCCTGATGATCGCTCTGGTCAAGCACCGCCAGGTTTACCGTCTCGCCGGAATCTTCCATCAGCTTGCGCAGAATCGGATGCACAATCGCCAGCAGATTGCGGCTTTGCAGGAAGCTGCTGCCAACGATAAAGGCATGTGCGCCCACCGCCCAGTGTCCCAGCTCGCCGACCTGGCGGACAAAGCCCAGCTGCTGCATAGTGGTCAGCAGGCGGTGCGTGGTGGAGTTCGGCAGGCCAGCCTGCTGGGCCAGCTCCGTCAGGGCCACGCTGCTGTGCGACTCGGCTATCCACTCCAGCAGCTTCAGACCGCGCGTGAGCGATTGAACCTGTCCGCTCGGTTGTGCAGCGGGGGTGGCAGCAGGTTTTCTGCCGCGTTTGGCGGGAACGGTCGCGACCATGACGATCTCCTTTTTCTGTATCGTGGAAATCATTTTCGTTTTATTTGGTGATTTTGCAACCGTTATCCTGACTGATCGGAGGAGTGATGGTGAACATGTCTCATGTTACCGCTGTGTGACTTTTCCACCCTGTGAGATTGTGCCAGTATGGAACGCAGCCTTTTGGCCTTGTTGAGCGTTGTCGGGAGCAAGTGTGAGCAGCAAAGTAGAGCAACTGCGTGCGCAGTTAAATGAACGAATTCTGGTGCTGGACGGCGGCATGGGCACGATGATCCAGGGCTATCGTCTGAGTGAAGACGATTTCCGCGGCGAACGCTTCGCTGACTGGCCTTGCGATCTGAAAGGTAACAACGACCTGCTGGTGCTCAGCAAGCCGTCCGTCATTAAGGGTATCCACAATGCCTACTTCGAGGCAGGGGCAGATATCGTTGAAACCAACACCTTTAACTCGACAACCATCGCCATGGCGGATTACCAGATGGAATCCCTGTCGGCGGAGATCAACTTTGAGGCGGCTAAACTGGCTCGTGCCTGCGCAGATGAATGGACTGCCCGCACGCCGGACAAACCGCGCTACGTTGCCGGGGTGCTTGGCCCAACCAACCGCACCGCATCAATCTCACCGGACGTCAACGACCCGGCATTTCGTAATATCACCTTTGACCAGCTGGTCGCTGCCTACCGTGAATCGACCAAAGCGCTGGTGGAAGGCGGTTCCGACCTGATCCTGATTGAAACGGTTTTCGACACCCTCAACGCCAAAGCCGCGATTTACGCGGTGAAAGAGGAGTTCGAGGCACTGGGCGTTGACCTGCCGATCATGATTTCCGGCACCATTACCGACGCCTCCGGCCGTACCCTGTCCGGCCAGACCACCGAAGCGTTTTATAACTCCCTGCGCCACGCGGAAGCGCTCTCCTTTGGCCTGAACTGTGCTCTGGGGCCAGATGAACTGCGCCAGTACGTGCAGGAGTTATCGCGCATCGCAGAATGCTATGTCACCACGCACCCGAACGCCGGTCTGCCCAATGCCTTTGGTGAATACGATCTGGATGCCGACACCATGGCGGCGCAAATCCGCGAGTGGGCTGAATCTGGCTTCCTGAACATTGTTGGCGGCTGCTGCGGCACCACGCCGGAACACATTGCCGCCATGAGCAACGCCGTGGCCGGGCTGCCGCCGCGTAAGCTGCCTGAGCTTCCCGTTGCCTGTCGTCTTTCTGGTCTCGAGCCGTTGACCATTGGCGACGACAGCCTGTTTGTGAACGTGGGGGAGCGGACTAACGTCACTGGTTCCGCGAAGTTCAAGCGCCTGATTAAAGAAGAGAAGTACAGCGAAGCGCTGGACGTCGCCCGCCAGCAGGTGGAAAGCGGCGCGCAGATTATTGATATCAACATGGACGAGGGGATGCTCGACGCCGAAGCGGCGATGGTGCGTTTCCTCAACCTGATTGCCGGCGAGCCGGACATTGCCCGCGTGCCGATCATGATCGACTCCTCCAAATGGGAAGTCATCGAAAAAGGGCTGAAGTGCATTCAGGGTAAAGGCATCGTCAACTCTATCTCGATGAAAGAGGGCGTTGATATCTTTATCCACCACGCGAAGATGGTCCGCCGCTACGGTGCTGCCGTGGTGGTCATGGCCTTCGACGAAGTGGGCCAGGCGGATACCCGCGAGCGTAAAATTGAGATATGCCGGCGCGCGTACAAGATTTTGACCGAAGAGGTGGGTTTCCCGCCGGAAGACATCATCTTTGACCCGAACATTTTCGCCGTCGCGACCGGGATTGAAGAGCATAACAACTATGCCCAGGACTTTATCGGCGCATGTGAAGACATTAAACGTGAATTGCCGCATGCGTTAATCTCCGGCGGCGTGTCGAACGTGTCGTTCTCGTTCCGCGGCAACGACCCGGTGCGTGAAGCGATCCACGCCGTGTTCCTCTACTACGCCATCCGCAACGGGATGGACATGGGGATCGTAAACGCCGGCCAGCTGGCGATTTACGATGACCTCCCTGCCGAGCTTCGCGACGCGGTAGAAGATGTTATCCTTAACCGTCGCGACGACGCCACCGAGCGCATGCTGGACCTCGCGGAGAAATACCGCGGCAGCAAAACGGATGAATCGGCCAACGTTCAGCAGGCCGAGTGGCGTTCCTGGGACGTGAAAAAGCGTCTGGAATATTCGCTGGTGAAAGGCATCACCGAGTTTATTGAGCAGGACACCGAAGAAGCGCGCCAGCAGGCAGCTCGCCCGATTGAGGTGATCGAAGGCCCGCTGATGGACGGCATGAACGTGGTCGGCGATTTGTTCGGCGAGGGAAAAATGTTCCTGCCGCAGGTGGTGAAATCTGCCCGCGTGATGAAGCAGGCCGTGGCCTATCTGGAGCCGTTTATCGAGGCCAGCAAAGAGAAAGGCTCCAGCAACGGCAAGATGGTCATCGCCACCGTGAAGGGCGACGTGCACGACATCGGCAAGAATATCGTCGGCGTGGTGCTGCAGTGCAATAACTACGAAATTATCGACCTCGGGGTAATGGTCCCGGCGGATAAAATCCTCAAAACCGCGCGTGAGGTGAATGCCGACCTGATTGGCCTTTCCGGGCTGATCACGCCGTCGCTGGACGAGATGGTCAACGTGGCGAAAGAGATGGAGCGTCAGGGCTTCACTATTCCGTTATTGATTGGCGGGGCAACCACGTCGAAAGCGCATACGGCGGTGAAAATCGAACAGAACTACAGCGGCCCGACGGTCTATGTGCAGAACGCCTCGCGCACCGTAGGCGTGGTGTCCGCGCTGCTCTCCGACACTCAGCGCGATGACTTCGTGGCGCGCACCCGCAAAGAGTACGAAACCGTCCGCATCCAGCACGGTCGTAAGAAACCGCGCACGCCGCCGGTTTCACTTCAGGCGGCGCGCGATAACGATCTGGCGTTTGACTGGTCGAGTTATACCCCGCCGGTTGCGCATCGTCTGGGCGTGCAGGACGTCACCGCCAGCATCGAAACGCTGCGTAACTACATCGACTGGACGCCGTTCTTCATGACATGGTCGCTGGCGGGCAAATATCCGCGCATCCTCGAGGATGAGGTGGTAGGTGAAGAGGCGAAGCGGTTGTTTAAAGATGCCAATGACATGCTCGACAAGCTGAGTGCAGAGAAATCCCTCAATCCGCGCGGCGTGGTGGGGCTGTTCCCGGCGAACCGCGTGGGTGACGATGTGGAAATCTACCGCGATGAAACCCGCACGCATGTGCTGACCGTGAGCCATCACCTGCGTCAGCAAACGGAGAAAGTGGGCTTCGCCAACTACTGTCTGGCGGATTTCGTCGCACCGAAACTGAGTGGCAAAGCCGACTATATCGGCGCCTTTGCGGTAACCGGCGGCCTGGAAGAAGATACGCTGGCGGAGGCATACGAAGCGCAGCATGATGATTACAACAAAATCATGGTCAAAGCGATTGCCGACCGCCTGGCGGAAGCCTTCGCTGAGTATCTGCATGAGCGCGTACGTAAGGTGTACTGGGGCTACGCGGCCAATGAAAACCTCAGCAACGAGGAGCTGATCCGCGAAAACTACCAGGGCATTCGCCCGGCGCCGGGCTATCCGGCCTGCCCGGAGCACACCGAAAAAGGCACCATCTGGAAACTTCTCGATGTTGAGGCCCATACGGGGATGAAACTCACCGAGTCGTTTGCCATGTGGCCAGGTGCCTCTGTTTCCGGCTGGTATTTCAGCCACCCGGACAGCAAGTACTTTGCCGTGGCGCAGCTACAGCGCGATCAGATCGAAGATTACGCCCTGCGCAAAGGCATGAGCGTGTCAGAAGTCGAGCGCTGGCTGGCGCCTAATCTCGGCTACGACGCCGACTAAAATCACTTTTCCTTACAACAAACAGGGCGCTCATGGGGCGCCCTGTCTCTTTCTTACGTTTAAACCCTTATACTGAACCTAAGGAAAATGAATAACGATAAGGAGGAAAACCTTCCGTGCTGACCCTGTTACATCTGCTCTCCGCAGTCGCACTGCTCGTTTGGGGGACCCATATCGTCCGTACCGGCGTGATGCGCGTCTTTGGTGCTCGTTTACGCACCGTTCTCAGCAGCAGCGTTGAGAAGAAGCCGCTCGCCTTTTGTGCGGGGATAGGCGTCACGGCGCTGGTTCAGAGCAGTAATGCCACCACCCTGCTTGTCACCTCCTTTGTGGCACAGGATCTGGTGGCGCTCGCGCCGGCACTGGTGATCGTGCTGGGGGCCGACGTGGGTACCGCGCTGATGGCGCGTATTCTGACGTTCGATCTCTCCTGGCTGTCGCCGCTGCTGATTTTCATTGGCGTCATCTTCTTCCTCGGGCGCAAACAGACGCGTGCCGGGCAGCTTGGGCGCGTGGGGATTGGCCTGGGGCTGATCCTGCTGGCGCTGGAGCTGATTGTGCAGGCGGTCACCCCCATCACCGAAGCCAACGGCGTTCAGGTCATCTTCGCCTCTCTGACCGGTGACATCATGCTGGACGCGCTGATTGGCGCGGTGTTTGCCATCGTCAGCTATTCAAGCCTGGCAGCCGTATTGCTGACGGCCACGCTCACCGCTGCCGGGGCGATCTCCTTCCCGGTGGCGCTATGTCTGGTGATTGGTGCGAATCTGGGGTCTGGCCTGCTGGCAATGCTCAACAACAGTGCCGCCAACGCTGCGGCTCGCCGTGTGGCGCTCGGCAGCCTGCTGTTTAAGCTGGTGGGTAGCCTGATTATCCTGCCGTTTGTGCACCCGCTGGCGAACCTGATGGATAACCTCTCGCTGCCGAAAGCGGAGCTGGTGATCTATTTCCACGTTTTCTATAACCTGGTGCGCTGCCTGGCGATGGTGCCTTTTGCGGGGCCGATGGCCCGCTTTTGCGAACGACTCATTCAGGATGAACCGGAGCTGGATGCGCGCCTGAAACCGAAGCATCTGGATACCTCCGCGCTGGATACCCCGGCGCTGGCGCTGGCGAATGCCGCCCGCGAGACGCTACGCATGGGTGATGCGATGGAAACCATGCTCGAAGGGCTGCAGAAGGTGATGCACGGAGAACCGCGTGAAGAGAAAGAGTTGCGCAGGCTGGCGGACGATATCAACGTGCTTTATACCGCCATTAAGCTCTATCTGGCGCGTATTCCGCAGGATGAACTGGCGGAAGAGGAGTCTCGCCGCTGGGCAGAAATCATCGAGATGTCGCTCAACCTGGAGCAAGCCTCCGATATCGTGGAGCGTATGGGGAGTGAGATTGCAGATAAGTCACTGGCAGCACGTCGGGCATTCTCCATTGAGGGCCTGAAGGAGCTGGAGGCGCTCCACGAACAGCTGTTGAGCAACCTGAAGCTGGCGATGCTGGTCTTCTTCTCCAGCGACGTGCCGAGCGCGCGCCGCCTGCGTCGTAACAAGCATCGCTTTCGCATCCTCAACCGTCGCTACTCGCACGCCCACGTTGAGCGTCTTCACCAGCAAAACGTGCAGAGTATCGAGACCAGCTCCCTGCACCTGGGGCTGCTGGGGGACATGAAGCGTCTTAACTCGTTGTTCTGCGCGGTGGCCTATAGCGTGATGGAACAGCCGGATGAAGATGACGAGCGGGACGAGTATTAATCTCTGAAAGCGCCTCGCAAAACCGTTTTGCGAGGCGTGACACCTTATGAAGCGCCATTTACGCTGCAGACCTTACATTTTTAAGGGAATAGAAAGTGCTCGTTTATTACGCTACACTTCGCCAATTCATGCGCATACCGATGGGGGTTCTCATGCGCACTACTCATGGCATCAAAAAATCAGTCAATGTGTCGTTAGCACCAGAAATCCTTGAAGAGGCGCGACGGCTTAAACTTAATCTCTCTGCTGTACTCACGGCTGCATTGCAGGAGCAGTTTCGTGCGCATCAGCGTGCAGAGTGGTTAGCAGAAAATAAAGCGTCTATCGAGGCTATTAACCAGTGGGTTGATGAAAACGGCTCCTTTAGTGACTTTCAGAGGTCGTTCTGATGGAGCAATATTTTGCTTATGAGAATGAAGGTAAGGGGAAAACTGCCTATCCCTGGCTAATCAATATGCAGCATCCCGTGGCCAATGTGATGAAGCATGTTCTGGTCGCCCCCGCAGTTGAGCTTAGCCACCTGGGAGGCATTCAGCCGCCTGCGAAAGTGTGCCCTGTCGTTGAGATAGCGGGTAAGCCCTGCGTGGTTATGATGCACATGATGGCAGGCATATCGCCAAAAGAGTTGGGCGAGCGTGTCGCCGATCTTACTCAAAACCGGGCCTCATTGCGGGATGCACTCGATTTTTTGATCAACGGTTACTAACACTTTTTTGTCAGCCGCAAGGTAAGGTATATTTCGCCCTTCACAGGAGAAACTATGCTGCCAACTCAATCAACCCGATTAAACAAATACATTAGCGAGAGCGGGATCTGCTCACGTCGCGAGGCTGACCGTTACATTGAACAAGGTAACGTGTTTCTTAACGGCAAACGCGCCACCATCGGCGATCAGGTGATGCCTGGCGACGTGGTCAAAGTGAATGGTCAGGTCATCGAACCGCGTGATGCAGAAGACCTGGTGTTTATCGCGTTGAATAAACCGGTTGGGATTGTCAGCACCACGGAAGACGGTGAGCGAGACAACATCGTTGATTTCGTGAACCACAGCAGCCGCATTTTCCCGATTGGCCGTCTGGATAAAGATTCGCAGGGGCTGATTTTCCTCACCAACCATGGCGATCTGGTGAACAAAATCCTGCGAGCCGGTAACGACCATGAGAAAGAGTACATCGTTACGGTAAACAAACTGGTAACGGACGAGTTTATCCGCGGGATGAGCGCAGGCGTGCCGATCCTGGGCACGGTGACGAAGAAGTGTAAGGTCAAGAAAGAAGCGCCTTTCGCGTTCCGTATTACTCTGGTACAGGGCCTAAACCGCCAGATCCGCCGCATGTGCGAGTACTTCGGTTATGAAGTGACGAAGCTTGAACGTACGCGCATCATGAACGTTAGCCTGTCCGGGATCCCGCTGGGCGAGTGGCGTGACTTGACGGATGACGAGCTGATTGAGTTGTTCAGGCTTATCGAAAACTCGTCGTCAGAAGCGAAGCCGAAGGCTAAGGCGAAGCCGAAAACCCAGGCGATTAAACGCCCGGTGGTGAAGGCGCCGCAGGCGGAAGAGAAAGGGCGAGGCAAGCCGGGTAACGGTAAGCGATTTACCCAGCCGGGTCGTAAAAAGAAAGGGCGCTGATTAGCGCCTTCCACGGGTTGACGTGCTGGCGGACCAGGAGAAGGTCGCCTCTGCATCCGGTTTATAAGCCTGCTCTTTTTTCAGTTTGCGGGCTTTCTTCGCCGCAGCGTCACGTTCCGCCATCAGCTTGTCGATGTACTCTTTTTTCACCTGATTGGTTTCGGCGTTCGTCAGCGTGCGGCCATGTGCAATGCGGGCGCGGTCGAGAAGCGTTTTCAGTTCGCGCTGCTCGGCTTCCGTCATGTCTTTCTGGGTCAAACGTGGTGTAGCCATTGCTGAAGCCTCCTGAGGGGGAGGCTTCAGTGTAAAGCAATTCAATCCTGTTTCACCGCTTCTTTTTTCGTTTGTGCATTAATCGGTTTGCCGGACCAGTAGCCCGCCAGCAGCGAACCTGAAAGATTGTGCCACACCGAGAACAGGGCACCCGGCAGGGCCGCCAGCGGCGAGAAGTAAATTTTGCCAAGCGCCGCCGCCAGACCGGAGTTCTGCATCCCGACTTCAATCGCCAGCGTGCGGCAGGTGGATTCGTCGAAACCAAACAGCTTCCCGCCCCAGTATCCTCCCAGCAGTCCGATGGTGTTATGCAGCACGACTGCGACGATCACCACAAAACCGACGGAAGCAATGTGCGAGGCAGAACCCGCCACCACTGCGCTGATGATGGCCAGAATGCAGACCATCGAAAACGCAGGCAGGTAGGGCTCAACGGCTTTCACCACGCGCGGGAACAGATGGTGAATGACCAGCCCCAGGGCAATCGGGATCACCACAATCTGCAGAATGCTGAGCAGCATCCCCATCACGTCCACCTGAATATGCGCGTCCACGTACAGGCGGGTTAACAGCGGCGTGGCAATAACGCCCACCAGCGTGGAAACGGATGAAATGGTAACGGAGAGGGCTACATCCCCTTTCGCCAGATAGATCATGACGTTAGACGCCGTGCCGCTGGCGACGCTGCCCACCAGCACCATTCCGGCAGAGAGATCCGGCGGCATCTTAAAGGCCATCGCCAGCAGCCACGCCGCGAGCGGCATCACCAGGTAATGCAGGAAGATACCCGCAGCAACCGGAGCCGGGCGCGACAGCACGCGTTTGAAATCGTCGATTTTTAAATGCACGCCCATGCCGAACATAATCAGCATCAGCAGCGTGGCGACCCATGGACCAATACCGGTGAACGTGGCGGGCGTGTAATACGCGAGGACAGAGAGCAGCAGCGCCCATAAGGGGAACAGCCGGGTGATAACGGATAACATAGTGAATTCCTTGCAGTATTGTCGTGTTGTTTTGTTATGAAAAAGCCGGGTCTGTGCCCGGCTTATCGATATTGTTTAACGTGCTAACGAATTTTATTCAAACAAATTCTGATGAAGTTTCTGCACGACCTGCTCAGCCTGATCCGCAGGGACCAGGAAACAAAGGTTGTAGCTGGAGGCACCGTAGCAAATCATGCGGATGTTGAACGGGTCGAGCACACCAAACACCTCTTTGCCCACGCCGCAGGCGCGCGACAGCTTGTTGCCAATGATGGCCACCAGCGCCAGGTTTTCTTCCACTTCCACGCGGCACAGCTCGGACAACTCAATCAGCAGCGACTGCGTCAGCAGGGTATCGCCGGTGGAGGTCGAGCCGGTGGTGTCCAGCGTCAGCGCAATACTCACTTCGGAGGTGGTGATGAGGTCTACGGAGATATTGTGACGCGCCAGAATGCCAAACACCTCTGCCAGGAAACCGCGGGAGTGGAGCATATTGTGGCTATGCAGCGTCACCAGCGTCTGGCGACGGCGCAGGGCCAGTGCACGGAACAGCGGTGGGTTTTCCGTTTTCTTGCAAACCAGCGTGCCGCCCGCTTTAGGATCTTTACTGGAGCCCACGAAGACCGGAATATCGCTGCGCACGGCAGGCAGCAGCGTTGCCGGGTGTAGCACCTTCGCGCCGAAGGTGGCCATTTCCGCCGCTTCTTCAAACGCGATCACATCAATACGTTTCGCCGCGGAAACCACGCGCGGGTCGGTGGTGTAGATACCCGGCACGTCAGTCCAGATATCCACACGGGTGGCATGCAGAGCTTCACCCAGCAGAGCCGCGGTATAGTCGCTGCCGCCACGGCCCAGCGTCGTCGTGCGACCTTTGGCTTCGCTGCCGATAAAGCCCTGGGTGACCACCATGCCTTCAGCCAGGCGCGGGGCCAGTTGCTGGTTGGTGAGCTCAGCCAGCATCTCAACGTCCGGTTCAGCGCGGCCAAAACGGTCACTGGTGCGCATAACTTTACGCACGTCAAACCACTGCGCCTGAACGTTACGTTCGCGCATGATTTCAACGAACAGCAGGGTAGACATCAATTCACCGTGGCTGACCAGTTCATCGGTCAGGGCGGTGGAGGTGGCCAGAGACGCTGCTTCTGCCAGGGTGGTGATATTTTCCAGCAGGCGTTCCACTTCTTCACGGATCACGTTTGGATTTTGCAGACGCTCAAGGATGTCGAACTGAATTTTGCGCAGTGCATCCAGCTTCACGAAACGTTCTGTCGCTTCCAGTCCTTCAGACAGAGAAACCAGCAGGTTCGTCACGCCAGCGGATGCGGAGAGCACCACCAGGCGGGTATTCGGATCGGCCAGCACCACATCGGCGCTGCGGTTCATGGCATCGTAGTCGGCCACACTGGTGCCGCCAAACTTGGCGACCACAAAACTCGTCATAACAACCTCGTGTCAGGGAATGAATAAGCGACCTTGGCACAAGAGTGAAACGAAAACAGGTGCAGGCGCAAAATACGGCCCTATAAATAAAATGCGGGGGAGGTCCTGTCAATGCTGGGATTATGCGGATTTTTTATGGGGGGGTACCCCTGAGAAACAGGACTTATAACAGGGCCATATTTTATGCTCCGTTTTACCCCCTTTTGACCGACAATTCGCCGCCCGGGAGGGCACTTCAGCAGCTATACTTTTCGGGTCTTTTCACCTGTGTTTGATGCAGGCCAGGGCAATGGCATAAAAACCATCACAATTTTTATTTGCAGGCGCTACAATCGACCGCAGTCACAATTCTCAAATCAGAAGAGTATTGCTAATGAAAAACATCAACCCAACGCAGACCGCTGCCTGGCAGGCACTCCAGAAACATTTTGATGAAATGAAAGACGTCACCATCGCGGATCTGTTCGCGAAAGATGCCGATCGTTTCGCTAAGTTCTCCGCGACCTTCGACGACCTGATGCTGGTGGATTTTTCCAAAAACCGCATTACCGAAGAGACGCTGGCAAAGCTGCAGGATCTGGCAAAAGAGACTCAGCTTGCCGACGCTATCAAGTCCATGTTCTCCGGCGAGAAAATCAACCGCACCGAAGACCGTGCCGTGCTGCATGTGGCGCTGCGTAACCGTAGCAATACGCCAATCATCGTTGATGGCAAAGATGTGATGCCGGAAGTGAACGCGGTGCTGGAAAAGATGAAAGCTTTCTCCGAAGCGATCATCTCCGGTAGCTGGAAAGGCTATACCGGTAAAGCGATCACCGACGTGGTAAACATCGGCATCGGCGGTTCTGATCTGGGTCCGTTCATGGTGACCGAAGCGCTGCGTCCGTACAAAAACCACCTCAACATGCATTTCGTGTCTAACGTCGATGGTACTCACATCGCTGAAGTGCTGAAGAACGTGAACCCGGAAACCACCCTGTTCCTGGTGGCGTCTAAAACCTTCACCACCCAGGAAACCATGACCAACGCCCACAGCGCGCGTGACTGGTTCCTGAAAACCGCGGGCGACAACAAGCACGTGGCGAAACACTTCGCGGCGCTGTCCACCAATGGTAAAGCGGTTGGCGAGTTCGGTATCGACACCGCGAACATGTTCGAGTTCTGGGACTGGGTTGGCGGCCGTTACTCTCTGTGGTCTGCCATCGGTTTGTCCATCA
Organism: Enterobacter sp. T2; assembly: GCF_010692925.1. NCBI lineage: Bacteria > Pseudomonadati > Pseudomonadota > Gammaproteobacteria > Enterobacterales > Enterobacteriaceae > Enterobacter > Enterobacter sp. T2. Next base: position 244,166 of record NZ_CP048736.1, read on the forward strand.
TTCTGTCCGTAGGCTTCGATAACTTCGTAGAACTGCTCTCCGGCGCGCACGCGATGGATAAACACTTCTCCACCACCGCACCTGAGAAAAACCTGCCGGTGCTGCTGGCGCTGATTGGTATCTGGTACAACAACTTCTTTGGCGCTGAAACCGAAGCGATCCTGCCGTACGACCAGTACATGCACCGCTTTGCGGCCTACTTCCAGCAGGGCAATATGGAATCCAACGGTAAGTACGTTGACCGTAACGGCAACGCGGTGGATTACCAGACGGGTCCAATCATCTGGGGTGAGCCGGGCACTAACGGCCAGCACGCCTTCTACCAGCTGATCCACCAGGGAACCAAAATGGTACCGTGCGATTTCATCGCCCCGGCTATTACCCATAACCCGCTGTCTGACCACCATCCAAAACTGCTGTCTAACTTCTTCGCCCAGACTGAAGCGCTGGCGTTCGGTAAATCCCGCGAGGTGGTTGAGCAGGAGTATCGCGATCAGGGTAAAGATCCGGCCACGCTGGACCACGTTGTGCCGTTCAAAGTGTTCGAAGGCAACCGCCCAACCAACTCCATCCTGCTGCGTGAAATCACCCCGTTCAGCCTGGGTGCGCTGATTGCGCTGTACGAGCACAAGATCTTTACTCAGGGTGCCATCCTGAACATCTTCACCTTTGACCAGTGGGGCGTTGAACTGGGCAAACAGCTGGCAAACCGCATTCTGCCAGAGCTGGGTGACGATAAAGCGATCACCAGCCACGACAGCTCGACCAATGGTTTGATTAACCGCTATAAAGCCTGGCGCGCGTAATTAAAACATTATGAAAATGTGCCGGCGAAATGCCGGCATTTTTTTATCGGATAATTCCTGATGTCTGTTAGTTAACTCAAATTCTGGATGTGAGTTTAATCCGAAAAAGACGGTTAACTCGTTAATTGCTGCGGTTTATTTTAAGAAAATACGTAGAAGTAAGATAATGTGTTTATATTATAAATTATTGATTTTTAATATTTATATATTTTTTTTATTTGCTTTTCATTTCGATTTTATCCATTAGTCCGAAAACCCATTCCCTATTTCCCCTCACGGTAATCCCGCTGCTTTAGTTGTGTATACTCGATTCCGCCTGAATTTCTTTTCGGGCAAATCTCCATTCATTCATTGAAGGGAAATTGTTATGAAGAAAGTACTGTATGGCATTTTTGCCATATCTGCACTTGCGGCGACATCTGTCTATGCAGCTCCGGTCCAGGTCGGGGAAGCAGCAGGGTCGGCAGCGACGTCTGCGTCTGCGGGAAGCTCTACCGCAGCCAGCACCAGCGCCGTAAGTTCAGCCGTGGGTGTCGCGCTGGCGGCAACCGGTGGCGGTGATGGCTCCAATACCGGAACCACGACCACTACGACAACCAGCACCCAGTAAGACCGGGTGTTTTAATCATAACCACACTTCGGTGTGGTTATTTCGCCCCTTCGGAGAAGAGTCGTGAAGCGACCTGCAATCATTCTGATTTGCCTGCTGTTGCAGGCGTGCTCAGCCACCACCAAAGGGCTGGGTCATTCACTGTGGGACAGTCTGTTCGGTACGCCGGGCGTGCAATTGACCGATGACGAACTTCAGAACATGCCCTACGCCAGCCAGTACATGCAGCTTAATGATGGCCCGCAACTGTTTGTGGTGCTCGCTTTCGATGAAAACGGGCAGCAGAAATGGGTGACGCAGGATCAGGCCACCATCGTGACGCAGCATGGCCGTATCGTGAAAACCCTGCTCGGGGGCGACAACCTGCTTGAGGTGAACAATATCGCGGCCGATCCGCTGATCAAGCCGAACCAGATTACCGACGGCGCTGGCTGGACGCGCACGATGGGCTGGACTGAACACAAGCAGGTGCGTTACGCCACGGCGCATTCCACCTTCCGCTGGGATGGCACCGACAGCGTGAAAGTGGGGAGCGATGAAACCCAGGTACGCGTGCTGGATGAAGAGGTAACAACCGACCAGACCACCTGGCATAACCGCTTCTGGATCGACGAGGAAGGGCAAATCCGTCAGTCCCTGCAGTATCTCGGTGCCGGTTTCTTCCCGGTGAAAACCACGCTGATCAAGGCCGCAAAATCATGAAAACAATTATCCGCGTTGCGCTAATTGCGAGCCTTGCAACCCCTGCGGCATGGTCTGCAGGAACGGTGAAGGTCTACACGGCGGACAACGAGAAACCCAAAACGTTAACCAACGCTGAACATCTGCTCGATCTCGTCGGGCAGCCGAGGCTTGCCAACAGCTGGTGGCCGGGGGCGGTGATCGGCGAGCGTCAGGCAACGATTAAGGCAGAGCAAGAACATCTTGCACTGCTTGCCCGTCTGACCGGTCTGGCGGCGCAGGAAGACGGTGACGATGCCGCAGCAATCAATAGCATTCGCCAGCAGCTTCAGGCGCTGAAGGTGACTGGCCGCCAGAAGGTGAATCTTGATCCCGATGAAGTGCGCGTCACGGAAAAGGGCAACCCAACCCTTGAAGGGGAGTACACCCTCTGGCTGCCCGTAAAACCGACGACGGTGACCGTAATGGGGCTTGTCAGCAGCCCGGGTAAAAAGCCCTTTACGCCAGGTCGCGACGTGGTGAGCTATCTCGACGAGCAAAGCCTGCTGAGCGGTGCCGATAACAGCTACGCCTGGGTCGTTTACCCTGACGGGCACACGCAAAAAGCGCCGGTAGCTTACTGGAATAAACGCCATATCGAGCCCATGCCTGGCAGCATCATTTTTGTCGGTTTTGCCGACCATTTCTGGACGAAGGCATATGACGGGCTTAACGCCGATATCCTTCACTCCCTGACACAGCGGATACCGGAAGAATGAAAAAAACCTATCTCTACAGCATGCTGGCGCTCTGTGTAAGCGCCGCATGTCATGCAGAAACGTATCCGGCACCCATTGGCCCGTCTCAGTCAGACTTCGGCGGCGTCGGTTTACTGCAAACGCCCACCGCGCGCATGGCGCGTGAAGGGGAAATCAGTCTGAACTACCGCGATAACGACCAGTACCGCTACTATTCCGCCTCGGTACAGCTTTTCCCGTGGCTTGAAACCACGCTGCGCTACACCGATGTGCGAACGAAACAGTACAGCAGCGTCGAGGCGTTCTCTGGCGACCAGACTTACAAAGATAAAGCCTTCGACCTCAAGCTGCGCCTGTGGGAAGAGAGCTACTGGATGCCGCAGGTGTCCGTGGGGGCCAAAGATATCGGCGGGACCGGCCTGTTTGATGCGGAATACATTGTGGCCAGCAAGGCCTGGGGGCCGTTCGACTTCTCGCTTGGCCTGGGATGGGGCTATCTCGGTACCAGCGGTAACGTCAAAAACCCGTTCTGCACCTACAGCGATAAATATTGCTACCGCGATAACAGTTACCAGAAAGCGGGTTCCATCAACGGCGACCAGATGTTCCATGGCCCGGCCTCGCTGTTCGGTGGCGTGGAATACCAGACCCCCTGGCAGCCATTGCGCCTGAAGCTGGAGTACGAAGGAAACGACTACTCTCAGGATTTCGCCGGGAAGATTGAGCAGAAGAGCAAGTTTAACGTCGGCGCCATTTATCGCGTCACCGACTGGGCCGACGTTAACCTCAGCTACGAGCGCGGTAATACCGTGATGTTTGGTTTCACGCTGCGCACCAACTTTAACGACATGCGGCCGCACTACAATGATAACGCGCGGCCAGCCTACCAGCCGGAGCCGCAGGATGCGATTCTGCAGCACTCCGTGGTGGCAAATCAGCTGACGCTGCTGAAATACAATGCCGGTCTGGCGGATCCGAAGATTCAGACCAAGGGCGACACGCTTTACGTCACCGGCGAGCAGGTGAAATACCGCGACTCGCGGGAAGGGATCGAACGCGCCAACCGGATCGTCATGAACGATCTCCCGGACGGGATCCGCACGATCCGCGTGACCGAGAACCGCCTGAACCTGCCACAGGTGACGACGGAAACGGACGTTGCCAGCCTCAAGCGCCATCTCGAAGGCGAGCCGCTCGGGCATGAAACCGAGCTGGTGCAAAAACGCGTTGAGCCGGTCGTGCCAGACACCACCGAGCAAGGCTGGTATATCGACAAGTCGCGCTTTGATTTCCATATCGATCCGGTGCTGAACCAGTCCGTTGGCGGACCGGAAAACTTCTACATGTATCAGCTGGGCGCAATGGCGACGGCAGATCTGTGGGTCACCGACCATCTGCTGACTACCGGTAGCCTGTTCGGCAATATCGCCAACAACTACGACAAATTTAACTACACCAACCCGCCGAACGATTCAAAACTGCCGCGCGTAAGAACTCGCGTTCGTGAATACGTGCAGAACGATGTCTACGTGAATAACCTGCAGGCCAACTACTTCCAGTACTTCGGCAACGGTTTCTACGGCCAGGTGTACGGCGGATATCTGGAAACCATGTTCGGTGGCGCAGGGGCAGAGGTGCTTTACCGTCCTGTCGACAGCAACTGGGCATTTGGGATTGATGCTAACTACGTGAAACAGCGTGACTGGCGCAGCGCGCAGGACATGATGAAGTTCACCGACTACAGCGTCAAAACGGGCCATCTGACCGCCTACTGGACACCGTCATTCGCGCAGGACGTACTGGTGAAAGCCAGCGTCGGCCAGTATCTGGCGGGCGACAAGGGTGGCACGCTGGATATCTCCAAACACTTCGACAGCGGCGTCGTGGTGGGCGGTTATGCCACCATCACCAACGTCTCGCCGGACGAGTACGGGGAAGGGGACTTCACTAAAGGGGTCTATGTGTCGATTCCGCTGGATCTCTTCTCGTCAGGCCCAACCCGCAGCCGTGCGGCAGTGGGCTGGACACCGCTGACGCGCGACGGGGGCCAGCAGCTTGGGCGTAAGTTCCAGCTGTATGACATGACCAGCGATAAGAACGTTAACTTCCGTTGATGCTTGTTTGCCCGGTGGTGCTGCGCTTACCGGGCCTACGATATTGCTTTTGTAGGCCGGGCAAACGCAGTGCCGCCCGGCAAGAATGCTAATGCGGACAAAACATAAACAAAAAATATAGATCCCCGTCACATTTTTGCGTTATACAGGAACCTCGCCCTGGAGAATGAGGTGCTGTATGACATCCCTGACTCGCCCGCGCGTTGAGTTTATCTCAACGATCCTCCAGACCGTGCTAAATCTCGGTCTGCTAAGCCTTGGTCTGATTCTGGTCGTCTTCCTTGGCAAAGAGACGGTGCATCTGGCGGATGTGCTGTTCGCCCCTGAACAAACCAGCAAATATGCGCTGGTGGAAGGCCTGGTGGTCTACTTTCTCTACTTCGAGTTTATTGCCCTGATTGTGAAGTACTTTCAGTCGGGCTTTCACTTCCCGCTGCGCTATTTTGTCTACATTGGGATCACCGCGATTGTGCGGCTGATCATCGTCGATCATAAATCCCCCCTCGACGTGCTGATCTACTCGGCGGCGATCCTGCTGCTGGTGATCACCCTCTGGCTGTGTAACTCGAAGCGGCTGAAACGGGAATAAAAAAATGGCGCTCCGAAGAGCGCCTAACAACAGTCACAAGTTGGGTCAATACAATACGTCTAAAGTTGAGGGTTGCAGTGGCATAACAAATGAAACTTAACCTTTCACACCGCCCGCCGTCAGGCCGTTAACCAGCCAGCGCTGGGCCAGCAGGAACACCACGGTAATCGGGATGGCAGAGAGTACAGCCGCCGCAGCAAAGTCGCCCCACAGGTAGTTTTGCGGGTTGAGGTATTGCTGCATACCCACGGCCAGGGTGTAACTGTTCACGTCGCGCAGTAACAGAGAGGCGACCGGTACTTCGGTGATCGCAGCGATAAACGACAGGATAAACACCACCGCCAGGATAGGTACCGACAGCGGCAGCAGCACCAGACGGAAGGCCTGCCACGGAGTAGCGCCATCCAGCGCGGCCGCCTCTTCCAGCGAACCGTCGATGGTTTCGAAATACCCTTTAATGGTCCATACATGCAGGGCGATACCGCCAAGATAGGCGAAGATCACGCCGCCGTGGGTGTTCAGGCCGATAAACGGCACGTACTGACCCAGACGGTCAAACAGGGCATACAACGCGACCAGCGACAGCACGGCCGGGAACATCTGGAAAATGAGCATGCCTTTCAGCAGCGTCGCTTTGCCCGGGAAACGCATACGGGCGAAGGCGTAAGCACAGGTGGTGGAGAGCGTGACAATACCGATTGCGGTAATGGTCGCCACTTTCACCGAGTTCCACAGCCACAGCAGCACCGGGAACGGCGGAGGAGTCACGCGTCCATCCGCATGCTCCACGCTGAAGCCCAGCGCCAGCTTCCAGTGCTCCCAGGAGATTTCGTCCGGGATGAGACTCCCGGTCGCGAAGTTACCCGAACGCAGGGAGATAGCGATAACCATCAGCAGCGGGAACATGATTGCCGCGATGAAAATCAGCAGGCCTAAGTGTGTCGCCAGGAGGCGCAATTTCTGAGATTTGGGTTGTACCATAGCCATGATCGATGCCCTCCTTAGTCAAATTTCATACGTGTGGCTTTCAGGTTCACAATCGCCAGGGCACCAACCAGCAGGAAGATCAGGGTGGCAATGGCTGCTGCCAGACCGAAGTCCTGTCCGCCGCCGCCTTCGAAGGCGATACGGTAGGTGTAGCTCACAAGCAGGTCGGTATAGCCTGCCGGCGTAGTGGTGCCGAGACGGTCCGGGCCACCGTTGGTCAACAGCTGAATCAGCACGAAGTTGTTAAAGTTAAAGGCAAAGCTGGCGATCATCAGCGGGGTCAGCGGCTTAATGAGCAGCGGCAGCGTAATTTTAAAGAAGTTCTGGAACGGACCCGCACCGTCCATCGCTGAAGCTTCGTACAGATCGTCCGGGATAGCCTTCAGCAGGCCCATGCACAGGATCATCATGTACGGGTAGCCCAGCCAGGTGTTCACGATAATAATCATCGAGCGGGCGGTGGTTGGGTCGCTGAACCAGGCCGGTTTGATACCGAACAGCGCGCTCAGCATCATGTTGATTTCACCGAAGCTCTGGTTAAACAGTCCTTTGAAAATCAGAATCGAGATAAACGACGGCACGGCATACGGCAGAATCAGCAGCACGCGGTAAATCGCTTTGCCTTTCAGGGATTCCCACTGCACGAGACAGGCCAGCACCATGCCCACGGCCACGGTCAGGATCACGGTGAGCACCGAGAAAATCACCGTCCAGACGAAGATGGCGAAGAACGGTTTCTGGATGCCTTCGTCGGTGAACACGCGGGTAAAGTTATCCCAGCCGATGGTAACGGTATAACCCGGGCTGAGTTTGTCATCACCCCATTTGCCGTCGGCAGTAATGGACTGATAGAAACCAATGTCGTTGTTCGGGCGATACTTCACGCCGCTCTGATTGTTAGTCAGCGTGCCGTCTTTTGCCAGGGTATAGAGCGGCTGAGTGCCGGAGAACTGGCGCAGCGAGCTCATGGTCACTTTGCTTTCATCTGGCAGCACGGCGGTGAGCTGGGTCAACGCCTGGCGGTTCTGGGTAATGATCCGCAGGTTAGCACGTTCACCTTCCGGCAGGGCCGCAGCCTCTTTTAAGGCCAGCTTCTGCTCGCCGCCAAATTTAAACGCGTCGGAAATATAGTTTTTGCCGCTCTCACCGTCAGTGAGCGCTAACTTCCATTCGTCACCCGCAGGATACAGGCCGAAATTAAAGGTTTTTCCCGCCTGATAGGAACGGTCCAGAAGCACCTGTTGGGCGCGTTCCTGCGCAAGCTGGTTGGTGCTGCTGTAGTTGGTGAAAGCAATGGCGATGGTACAGATCAGTGGGAACAGGACAAACAGCCCCATCCCGGCCACGCCAGGGTAAACATAGCGCCAGGCATAGGCTTTACGGTTGGCGAAAATATACAGGCCAGCAGAGCTTAAGATCAGCGTCATGATGGCAAAGAGATATTCCCCTTGTACGTACATTAAAACAACAAGGTAACCCACCAGCAGACACAGCAGACCTATCACTGACCATTTCAGCGCGTCGCTTTGCCACCAGTGCTTCTTTTTAATGACATCCATGGGGTTCTTCCTCTACAACGGTGGAAACTTTTCGTCAGGTGGCGCGGCGCTTACCTGACCTACGGATCGTGCCGTAGTCGTAGGGCGGGTAAGCGCACGCGCCACCCGCCGTTTTTCTGCTTACTTAGTAATACGGCCCTGCGCATCCTTCAGCGCGGCATCAACAGTCTGACGACCGCTTGCTGCGTTGATGACTGCAGTACGGGTGGCGTACCAGAACGCTGCCATCTGTGGGATGTTCGGCATGATTTCGCCTTTCTGGGCGTTATCCATAGTGGCCGCGATGCGTGGATCTTTCGCCAGCTGATCCTGGAAGGATTTCAGCGCCACGGCGCCCAGCGGTTTATCCTTGTTCACTTCATCCAGACCCTGATCGGTCAGCAGGTAGTTTTCCAGGAACTCTTTCGCCAGCTCTTTGTTCGGGCTGGCGGCGTTGATACCCGCACTCAGCACGCCAACGAACGGTTTAGACGGCTTGCCGTTGAAGGTTGGCAGCAGCGTTACGCCGTAGTTGATTTTGCTCTTATCGATGTTGGTCCAGGCCCACGGACCGTTGATGGTCATCGCGGTTTCGCCTTTGTTGAACGCCGCTTCCGCGATGGAGTAATCGGTATCCGCGTTCATGTGTTTGTTCTTGATCAGGTCAACCAGGAAGGTCAGGCCTTTTTTCGCGCCTGCGTTATCCACGCCCACGTCTTTCACGTCATATTTGCCGTTTTCAAACTTGAACGCGTAACCGCCGTCGGCAGCAATCAGCGGCCAGGTGAAGTACGGCTCTTGCAGGTTGAACATCAGAGCGGATTTACCTTTCGCCTTCAGCTCTTTATCCAGTTTCGGGATCTCTTCCCAGGTTTTCGGTGGGTTTGGTACCAGGTCTTTGTTGTAAATCAGAGACAGGGCTTCAACTGCGATAGGGTAAGCGATCAGCTTGCCGTTGTAGCGAACGGCATCCCAGGTGAACGGGAAGAGTTTGTCCTGGAACGCTTTGTCTGGGGTGACTTCAGCCAGCAGGCCAGACTGCGCGTAGCCGCCGAAACGGTCATGCGCCCAGAAGATGATGTCCGGGCCGTCGCCGGTTGCTGCAACCTGCGGGAATTTCTCTTCCAGTTTGTCCGGATGTTCTACGGTAACTTTGATACCGGTGTCTTTCTCGAATTTTTTGCCCACTTCGGCCAGGCCGTTATAGCCTTTGTCGCCGTTAATCCAGATAACCAGCTTGCCTTCTTCAATTTTGGCGAGCGCCGGTGCGGAAACCATCATTGCTGCAAGGGCGGACAATGCGAAAACGCGTGCGCCAGTCTTGATATTCATATCTGCCATCCTTTTGGTGATGTCTCGTAGTATGACTTCAGTGGTTCAACGTGAATCAGTCTCCTTATTTGACATCCTCTTTCCATCCTCCCAACCCCTACGCCCCACCCCCTGTTTGTGTGATCTCCGTTGCATAAATTTAAGTTATGAGTGCTGGCGCACATAAAAACCCACCGAATTTTGCAGGCGGCTTCACGAATTTCGCCTCAGCCCCCCGGCTGCGGTCGCAGAGCCTGCTCTCTCATCCTCCCGCCTCCTCCCCCATAAAAAAGCCGGGGGGTGGAGGATTCGTGAAAGTTATGGATACCCCATAGTGAACTTATGTTGAATGTTTCTGTCGGTGACAGGTTGTAACGAAGGGAGAAGGGCATGGCGAGCGTACAGCTGCGTAATGTAACGAAAGCCTGGGGCGACGTAGTGGTGTCAAAAGACATCAATCTGGACATCACTGAAGGTGAGTTTGTGGTGTTTGTCGGCCCATCAGGCTGTGGTAAATCTACTCTGCTGCGTATGATTGCCGGTCTTGAAACCATCACCAGCGGCGACCTGCTGATCGGTGATACCCGAATGAACGACATTCCGCCTGCCGAACGTGGCGTCGGTATGGTGTTCCAGTCTTATGCACTTTATCCCCATCTTTCCGTTGCCGAGAACATGTCCTTTGGCCTGAAGCTGGCCGGCGCGAAGAAAGACGTGATTAACCAGCGCGTCACCCAGGTGGCGGAAGTATTACAGCTGGCGCACCTGCTGGAGCGTAAACCGAAAGCGCTTTCCGGCGGTCAGCGTCAGCGTGTGGCGATTGGCCGTACGCTGGTGGCCGAACCGCGCGTGTTCCTGCTCGACGAACCCCTTTCTAACCTGGATGCCGCCCTGCGCGTTCAGATGCGTATCGAAATCTCCCGTCTGCACAAACGTCTTGGCCGCACGATGATTTACGTCACCCACGATCAGGTCGAAGCGATGACGCTGGCCGACAAAATCGTGGTGCTGGATGCCGGTCGCGTGGCGCAGGTGGGCAAACCGCTGGAACTCTATCACTACCCGGCAGACCGCTTTGTTGCAGGCTTTATTGGCTCGCCAAAGATGAACTTCCTGCCGGTTAAAGTGACTGCAACGGCCATTGAACAGGTACAGGTGGAGCTACCAAACCGCCAACAAGTCTGGCTGCCGGTGGACAGCGCCAACGTACAGGTCGGGGCAAACATGTCCCTCGGTATCCGCCCTGAGCATCTCCTGCCGAGTCACATTGCCGATGTGACGCTGGAAGGTGAGGTTCAGGTCGTTGAACAGCTTGGTCACGAAACACAGATTCATATCCAGATCCCCGCCATTCGTCAGAACCTGGTTTACCGCCAGAATGACGTGGTGTTGGTAGAAGAGGGTGCCACATTCGCTATCGGCTTGCCGCCAGAGCGTTGCCATCTGTTCCGTGAGGATGGCACTGCATGTCGTCGGTTGCATAAAGAGCCAGGCGTTTAAGCAATCCCAAAAGAAGACACGAAACCGACAGGTGAAGTGTTCAAAGAAAAGCAATGATCTCAGGAGATAGAATGATGATTACTCTGCGCAAACAAGTCCCTCTGGCAATCGCCGTTGCGGCAGGCATCCTGTCTGCCCAGGCGGGTGCTGTGGACTTTAAAGGTTATGCTCGTTCCGGCATCGGCTGGACCGGGAGTGGCGGTGAACAACAATGTTTCCAGGCAACCGGTGCACAAAGTAAATACCGTCTTGGTAACGAATGTGAAACCTATGCCGAGCTGAAACTGGGCCAGGAAGTGTGGAAAGAGGGCGATAAGAGCTTCTACTTCGACACTAACGTTGCGTATTCCGTTTCTCAGCAGAATGACTGGGAATCCACCAGCCCGGCCTTCCGTGAAGCAAACGTGCAGGGTAAAAACCTGATTGAATGGCTGCCAGGTTCTACTATCTGGGCCGGTAAGCGTTTCTATCAGCGTCATGACGTCCACATGATCGACTTCTACTACTGGGATATTTCGGGTCCTGGTGCGGGTATCGAAAACATCGACCTGGGCTTCGGTAAGCTCTCTCTGGCTGCAACCCGTTCTTCTGAATCAGGCGGTTCTGCAACCTTCGCCGATCGTGATGCGAACGGCGATCGTATTTACGACAACGTTGTACCAAACGATGTCTTCGATGTTCGTTTAGCGGGTCTGGAAACCAACCCGGGCGGCACCCTGGAGTTAGGTGTCGACTACGGTCACACCAACATTCCTGACGACTACTACCTGCAGCCTGGCGCTTCTAAAGATGGCTGGCTGTTCACTGCTGAGCACACCCAGAGCATGTTGAAAGGTTTCAACAAGTTCGTACTGCAGTATGGTACGGACTCCATGACCTCCAACGGTAAAGGGATTCCACAGGGCGGCAGCGTTGATAACGACGGCTCCATGTGGCGTGTGCTGGACCACGGTGCAATTACCCTGGCAGACCGTTGGGACCTGATGTACGTCGGTATGTACCAGAACATCGATCGTGACAACAACAACGGTACCGAGTGGTGGACTGTGGGTGTTCGTCCGATGTTCAAATGGACGCCAATCATGAGCACCCTGCTGGAAGTGGGCTACGACAACGTCAAATCTCAGAAAACTGACGAGAAAAACAGTCAGTACAAAATCACCCTGGCACAGCAATGGCAGGCTGGCGACAGCATCTGGTCCCGTCCGGCTATCCGTGTCTTCGCAACATACGCGAAGTGGGATGAGAAATGGGGTTACGCAAACAACAGCGATACGGGTTACACCTCTGGTGTGGCTTACAGTGACACTTCTGCGAAAACCTTCAGCCGTGGCGACGACGACGAGTGGACCTTCGGTGCCCAGATGGAAATCTGGTGGTAATTCGTTAGACCTGACGTAATGACCTAAAAAAGAGGGGCGTAAGCCCCTCAATCCTTAGGGTGCTGCGCGCTATTGCCTGGCCACCGCAGTGCTCACGCTATTAGAGGTAATAACAATGAAAATGAAGAAAAGTTTCGTCGCGCTGTGCCTCTCTGCGGGGCTGCTGGCCTGCGTTCCGGCGGTCACCTTTGCAGATGTCAATTTTGTTCCTCAAAATACCAGTGCCGCGCCTGCAATTCCGCCGGCGGCGCTTCAGCAACTGGTGTGGACACCGGTCGATCAATCGAAAGTACAAACCACTCAGCTTTCCGCTGGCGGTCAATCTCTGAATGTTCCCGGCATCAGCGGTCCCGTTGCCGCTTTCAGCGTACCCGCTAATATCGGCGAGCTGACCCTGACGTTGACCAGCGAAGTTAATAAACAAACCAGCGTATTTGCGCCGAACGTGCTGATTCTCGATCAAAACATGACGCCATCAGCCTTCTTCCCGAGTGATTATTTTAGCTACCAGGAACCGGGCGTGATGAGTGCTGATCGGCTGCAGGGCGTTATGCGCCTGACGCCAGCTCTTGGCCAGCAGAAAATTTACGTCCTGGTCTTCACAACGGAAAAAGATCTGCAGCAGACGACGAAGTTGGTTGATCCAGCGAAAGCCTATGCGAAAGGCACCGGAAACTCTGTTCCGGATATTCCTGACCCGCTTGCTCGCCATACCACCGATGGCCTGGTCAAACTAAAAGTCTCCACCAATAGTGCTTCCAGCGTACTGGTTGGCCCACTGTTTGGTTCGTCTGGCCCGGGTCCGGTAACCGTGGGCAATACCGCTGCCCCAGTCTATGCAGCACCTGCAGCTCCTGCCGCAACTGCCGCTGCACCAGCACCGGCGAAGAAAGCCGAGCCGGTACTGAACGACACCGAAGAATACTTCAACAACGCCATTAAGCAGGCGGTGAAGCGCGGCGATGTCGATAAAGCGCTGAAACTGCTTGATGAAGCCGAACGTTTAGGTTCAACCACTGCCCGTTCCACCTTTATCAGCAGTGTAAAAGGCAAGGGGTAACCGTTTCCCCACAGTGCTGATTTGTCAGTAGTTTAGTGCGCCTGAGTGGGCGCACTTTTTTTCGTGTCCGCCAGGCTGTTGCATCCATGTTGCGATCGTGATCGTTAAATAACGTTTGGCCCCCCTCAATCCGTGTTTCTGCGATACAATGCCATTACGTTATGTATCGGAGAGTCTGGCATGTCACACCCCGCGCTAACGCAACTGCGTGCGCTGCGCTATTTCGACCAAATACCTGCGCTTGATCCGCAGCAACTGGACTGGTTGCTGCTGGAAGATTCCATGACGAAACGTTTTGAACAGCAAGGTAAAACGGTCACGGTGACCCTGATACAGGAAGGGTTTGTCTCCGGCGATGAGATCGCCAGCGAGCTGCCGCTGCTGCCGCAAGAGGAACGCTACTGGCTGCGCGAAATTTTGCTCTGTGCCGATGGTGAGCCCTGGCTTGCCGGACGGACGGTAGTGCCCGAGTCCACCCTTTCCGGGCCTGAGTTGGCGCTGCAGCGGCTGGGGAAAACCCCGCTGGGACGTTATCTTTTTACCTCATCTGAGCTGACCCGGGATTTTATTGAGATTGGGCGTGATGCCGAACTGTGGGGACGCCGTTCCCGCCTTCGCCTGAGCGGTAAGCCGTTAATCCTGACGGAACTTTTTTTACCGGCATCACCGTTGTACTAAGAGGAAGAAAAAATGGAGTGGAGCCTGACGCAGAATAAGCTGTTGGCGTATCACCGCTTAATGCGTACTGATAAACCTATTGGCGCGTTACTGCTGCTGTGGCCGACCTTATGGGCGCTGTGGGTTGCAACGCCGGGCGTACCGCCGCTATGGATCCTGGGCGTATTTGTCGCCGGTGTCTGGCTGATGCGCGCGGCGGGTTGCGTGGTGAATGACTATGCCGATCGTAAATTCGACGGCCATGTAAAGCGGACAGCCAACCGTCCGTTACCCAGCGGCCAGGTGACCGGAAAAGAAGCCCGCGTGCTGTTCCTCGTACTGGTGCTGCTCTCATTCCTGCTGGTGTTAACGCTGAACACCATGACAATTCTGCTTTCCGTCGCTGCGCTCGCGCTGGCCTGGGTTTATCCGTTCATGAAGCGCTATACCCATCTGCCTCAGGTTGTGTTGGGCGCGGCATTTGGCTGGTCGATTCCGATGGCGTTTGCGGCGGTGAGTGAATCCCTACCGCTCAGCTGCTGGCTGATGTTCCTGGCGAATATTCTCTGGGCCGTGGCGTATGACACGCAATACGCGATGGTAGACCGCGACGATGACCTGAAAATTGGTATTAAATCGACCGCCATTCTCTTTGGACGTCAGGACAAACTGATCATCGGCATTTTACAGGTCGCGGTACTGGCACTGATGGTCGCGATTGGCCGTCTGAACGGGCTGAACTGGGAGTTTTACTGGTCGGTGCTGGTGGCGGGATTGCTGTTTGCTTACCAGCAAAAGCTGATTGCCAAACGCGAACGTGAAGCCTGCTTTAAAGCGTTTTTGAATAATAACTATGTCGGGCTGGTGCTGTTTTTAGGCCTGGCGATGAGCTATTTCTTATAAAAAAGTCGGGTGGCGGCTTCGCCTTACCCGACCTACGATCTGGCAGAACATGTAGGCCCGGTAAGCGTTAGCGCCACCGGGCGTTTTTTTATCGACGACGCAACAGCCTGAGGGCGTTCGCCGTCACCAGCACCGTTGCCCCCGTATCCGCCAGCACTGCCAGCCACAGCCCGGTCATGCCGAGCAGCGTCGTCACCAGGAAAATCCCCTTCAGTCCGAGCGCAATCCCGATGTTCTGGCGGATATTGGCTCGCGTCGCCCGCGCCAGGCCGATCATCTCTGCCAGCCCGGTCAGACGGTTATGCGTCAGCGCCGCGTCTGCCGTCTCCAGCGCCACGTCGGTGCCGCTTCCCATCGCAATGCCTATGGTGGATGCTTTCATCGCGGGTGCATCGTTAATGCCGTCCCCGACCATCGCGAGCGGGGCGTGGCTGTTCAGTTCGGTTACCGCACTGACCTTATCGGCGGGCAGCAATCCAGCCTTAAATTCCAGTCCCAGTTCACCCGCAATGGCTGACGCCGCACGTGGGTTATCCCCGGTCAGGATCACGCCCTGCACGCCCAGCTGATGCAGCGCCGCTATGGCTTCCTTCGCGTCATCACGCAGGGTATCGCGCAGCGCCAGCATCCCTTTCGTCACGCCGTCCTGCATAACAACCACGACAGTTTGCCCGGCTTGCTCTAACGCCTGAACCTGTGCGGAAGGGGAGTGACCCGCCGCGACAATCAGGACCTTTTTACCGTCGACGTTGGCCTCAATCCCAGACCCGACCAGCGCCCGCTGGGCGGTGGCCGCCGGAATCGGTAATCCGCGAGCCTGCGCTTCCCGCACAATGGCCTGCGCCAGCGGGTGGGTGGAACCCTGTTCGACGGCGGCGGCTAAGGTAAGCAGTTCATCTTCAGCGATATCCTGCGGATAAATGCCGGTCACCTGGGGTTTGCCGACGGTTAACGTGCCGGTTTTGTCGAAGGCGATATGCTGAACCTGGCTCAGCTGCTCCAGCGCCGCGCCGCCTTTAATCAGCGCTCCGCGACGTGCCGCTGCCGCCAGACCGGAGGTGATCGCCGCTGGCGTGGAGATCACCAGCGCGCACGGGCAGCCAATCAGCAGCAGGGTCAGACCTTTATAAATCCAGCCCTCCCAGGGCGCGCCAAAGAACAGCGGTGGAACGAGCGTAACCAGCAGAGCAACCAGCATAATTGCGGGCGTGTAAATCCGGCTAAAGCGATCGATAAAACGCTCGACGGGGGCACGACGCTCTTCAGCTTCTTCAATCAGCTTCAGGATACGGTCGATGGCGCTGTCGCCGGGCCCGGAAAGCACCTCAAGCTGCACCAGGCGGTCAACGCTGGTGGCGCCTGCAGGCACTTTTTCTCCCGCGGCACGCTCAACCGGAATGGATTCCCCTGTCAGGGCGCTTTCATCAAAGCTTGCGGTGGCGCTAAGCAGTGCGCCATCGGCAGGCAAGCGCCCCCCTGCGGCGACTTCAATGACGTCGCCCGGGCGCAGCGTGCTGATGGCGACCGTTTCACGTTTGCCTTCGTTAACCCGCGTCGCGGTTTCCGGCTTCAGTGCCATCAACGCGCTCACCCCTTTACGCGCGCGGCTGGCGGCCCAGCCCTCAAGTCGTTCGCCGATCAGGAACAGCAGCAGAACCATCGCCGCCTCCGCCGTCGCGCCGATAAACAGCGCGCCGATCGCCGCCACGCTCATCAGCGTTTCGATGGCGAACCAGCTGCCGCTTCTCATCAGACGTAATGCCTGGCGGGCAATCGGAAACAGTCCGACCAGCGTGGTGGCGATAAACGCCAGGTTGCCAAACGGATGGTTGATCCGTTCCAGACCCCAGCTCAGGGCCATCATGATGATGAGGGTAATGAGCGGCAGATTTTCCTTCAGGGAGGCGGTCTTTTCGACAGGGGCTGTTTCGCTGCGCAGGGTGTATCCCGCCTTGCTGACGGCGGCTTCAACCTGCTTACTGACATCCTTGTCGGCGCTGACTAACAGCTTTTCGGTCGCAAAAAGCACCTGAACGTGGCTGACGCCCGGCACCTGTTTGACCGCATTTTCCACTTTACGTGCGCAGGCTGCGCAGTCCATACCGTTGACGGCCCAGCTGTAGCGATTACCGCTTTCGGGCAGCGCGTCGGCTTGCGTTTCGCAGCTCCCCTCGCAGCAGCAGTCCTCTTTTGGCGGAGCCGGGCTGAGCTTAAGTGCCGAAAATTGTGGGATTTTTTTAGGTGTTTCTGGAGTCGACATGGCAGTCTCCGGTAATGATAATTTTCTCATTAACCGCAGCATACACTCTGGAGTCGACTCCAGAGTCAAGCGTTATTTAGATATACAGCGAACGCACAATCAGGAAGTGCCCGGCAAAGTAGCAGGCGGAAGCAATCGCGTTGTCGGCGCGGAAGCGACGGCGATAGTGGCTGCCCAGCCAGACGATATTACCGAGTAAGAGCAGTGCTGCGCCGAAGAACGCAGACATCGCCTGAGACGTCGGGCGGAAGAACCAGAGCTCGCCAGCGAGCCACACCATCACCAGCGTCATGGCGATAAATGTACAGACCGGCAAACGCATCTCTTCCAGACGCGACCAGATCACCGCTATCAGCAGTGCGCCAATCACCAGCAGCACCAGCGGCAGCGGCCAGAAGAAGGAGAGCGTCATCTGGCTGGCGAAGTAGATGGTATACAGCAGATGCGACAGGAAAAACGCCCCAACGGCATACAGCAGACGCTGACGCGGGAGCAGAGTTAAGGCATCGCCAATCAGGGACGCGCACAGCCCGGCGAGAACCAGGTAGCTGATGGCGTTAAACATCGGCGCTTGCCAGGCAAGCAGCAGAAGGAGCAACAGCGTGACGGGTTTAAACAACCAGCGCTGCCAGGCTGGGCCACGGTAGGACGCATCAACATAAAGCCATGCGGAAAAACAGACAGCGATAAATGACCAAAGCATATTAACTCCCTGTAACTGTTAAGGCTGAATAATCAGTTTCTGATCCAGTGTAGTGACGCGGGCGGGCGTTTGGCAATGCCGGGGCAGGCGAGGTATCCTGAATTCCGCATAATCTGATGGGATGTTCCAATGAGCAAGATGCCGCTGTTTTTCATTATCGTGGTAGCGATTATCGTCATTGCCGCCTCGTTTCGCTTCGTGCAGCAGCGCCGGGAAAAGGCGGATAACGATGCCGCACCGCTGATGCAAAAGCGGGTGGTGGTGAGCAATAAGCGCGAAAAAGCCCTCAACGACCGACGCTCTCGCCAACAGCAGGTTACGCCTGCGGGCGCGACGATGCGCTATGAAGCCAGCTTTAAGCCGGAAACCGGCGGGCTTGAGATGACTTTCCGCCTGGAGGCGCAGCAGTACCACCAGTTGACGGTGGGTGAGAAAGGAATGCTGAGCTACAAAGGGTCGCGGTTTGAAGGTTTTAGGGCGGAATAATGCGCGATCGGTCCCCTCTCCCGGTGGGAGAGGGTTAGGGTGAGGGCATCAGGCCGCACCCTACTTCTTCACCTGCGCCTTAAACTTCTTCATCCACACCAGCAACTCAAACACGCCGAAAATAAATACCCGCAGTTGCTGCCAGCCGGTCATCGGCGGGCCATCTTTTGGCAGGCCGTTTTTCAGCATTACCATCTGCAGGGCGTGCATGAACGAGGTGAAAATCAGCGCCACGTTAACGAAGATGTTCAACGGGCGCGGGAACGGGTGCACCAGATTCAAAATCAAAAATGCCCAGACGCCCAGCATCAGCAAACGTCCCAGGTTAATCAGTACCGGCATCAGAGCCTCCTTGTACCTGACGGTGATAAAGACGATAAGCGACCTGACCGGCAACCTTTTCGCGGTGCAGATCCCAGTGCGCGGGCACCGGCGGAAGACCGTTTTCCACTTCGCTTTCAACGTAAATTAATGCGTCATCCGCCAGCCAGCCGTTTTGTTCCAGCAGGGATAACGTCTCTTCCAGCAGCCCCTTACGGAACGGCGGATCGACAAACACCACCTGATGCGGCGTGCCTCTCTGCGCGAGGAAGCTCAGGGTATTGGTGTTTACGACTTTGGCGTTACTCGCTTTGAGCGTCGCCAGATTTTGCTGCAGCGTCTGTGCCACGCCGCGCTCCATCTCCAGCAGCGTGGCGCTGGCGGCGTAGCGCGACAACGCTTCGAGCCCTAATGCACCGCTGCCGGCGAAGCAGTCCAGGCAGTGGGCATCTACCATTGACGGGGCGAGCCAGTTAAACAGCGTCTCGCGAACGCGGTCGGTTGTCGGGCGTAAACCGGGGCTGTCCGGCACCGGTAATTTCCGGCCTCGCCACTGACCGCCGATAATTCGAATTTGACCGGCCGGGGCGCGGGTGGGTTTCTTCATCTCTGGAAAGCTCTGTTAACCATTGCCCTGCGATTGCGGGCGGTGATGTCAATTAAGTAAAGTGTTAGACTATTTCATCATTTTTTTAGCTTCCCTGTATATAGCGCCGCGAGGAGTGTAGTCGCAGATGGCAAAACAAAAAAAACGTGGCTTCTTTTCCTGGTTGGGTTTCGGTGAAAAAGAGCAAGAAACAGAACAGAAAACCGAAGAACAACAGGTTGTAGAAGAGCAGTCACAGCCTGAAACGCCTGTAGAAACCGCTGCGGTTATCGAAGCGGAAGAACCTGTCCACAGCAAAGAAGAGATTGAATCGTTTGCTGAAGAGGTGGTTGAAGTCACTGAACAGGTTCAGGAGAGCGAGAAGCCAGAACCGGTTGTGCCCGAAGCCGTTACCGACGCACCGCAGGCCGTTATCGAACATGAAGAGCTGCCGCTGCCGGAAGAGGTTAAAGCCGAAGAGGTATCTGCAGAAGAGTGGCAGGCCGAAGCGGAAACCGTTGAAATTGTTGAGGCGGTGGAAGAAGAGGCGGCGCTTGAGCCAGAGCTGACCGACGACGAGCTGGAAGCCCAGGCGCTGGCGGCGGAAGCGGCTGAAGACGCGGTTATCGTCGTGCCGGTGGAAGAGCAGGAGCAGGCTGAAGAAGAGATCGTTCAGGAGCAGGAAAAACCGACCAAAGAAGGTTTCTTTGCCCGTCTGAAGCGCAGCCTGTTAAAAACCAAAGAAAATCTGGGTTCCGGATTTATCAGTCTGTTCCGCGGCAAGAAGATCGACGACGATCTCTTTGAAGAGCTGGAAGAGCAACTGCTGATCGCTGACGTGGGGGTGGAAACCACCCGTAAGATCATCGCCAGCCTGACCGAAGGGGCAAGCCGCAAACAGCTGCGCGATGCCGAGGCACTGTACGGCCTGCTGAAAGACGAGATGGGTGAAATTCTCGCAAAAGTTGATGAACCGCTTAATATTGAAGGCAAAACGCCATTTGTTATTCTGATGGTGGGTGTTAACGGCGTGGGTAAAACCACGACTATCGGCAAGCTGGCGCGTCAGTTCGAGCAGCAGGGCAAATCGGTGATGCTGGCGGCGGGCGATACCTTCCGTGCGGCGGCGGTTGAGCAGCTGCAGGTGTGGGGCCAGCGGAACAACATTCCGGTGATTGCCCAGCATACTGGCGCGGATTCCGCGTCCGTGATTTTTGATGCCATTCAGGCGGCGAAGTCCCGTAACGTGGACGTGCTGATTGCTGACACCGCAGGGCGTTTGCAGAACAAATCGCACCTGATGGAAGAGTTGAAGAAAATCGTCCGCGTCATGAAGAAGCTGGACGAAGATGCACCGCATGAAATTATGCTGACTATCGACGCCAGCACCGGACAGAACGCCGTTAGCCAGGCGAAGCTGTTCAATGAAGCGGTAG
The DNA here is from genome assembly GCF_010692925.1 of Enterobacter sp. T2. NCBI lineage: Bacteria > Pseudomonadati > Pseudomonadota > Gammaproteobacteria > Enterobacterales > Enterobacteriaceae > Enterobacter > Enterobacter sp. T2. The sequence continues at coordinate 264,833 of NZ_CP048736.1, forward strand.
GATTGACCGGGATCGCGCTGACCAAGCTGGACGGCACCGCGAAAGGCGGGGTGATCTTCTCCGTAGCCGACCAGTTCGGCATTCCTATCCGCTACATCGGTGTGGGCGAGCGTATTGAGGATTTGCGTCCGTTTAAAGCGGACGACTTTATTGAGGCACTATTTGCCCGAGAGGACTAACAATGATTCGCTTTGAACACGTCAGCAAGGCCTATCTCGGTGGGAGACAAGCGCTGCAGGGAGTCACATTCCACCTGCAGCCAGGCGAGATGGCATTCCTGACCGGCCATTCCGGCGCGGGGAAAAGTACTCTGCTCAAGCTTATCTGTGGGATCGAACGGCCAAGCGCCGGGAAAATCTGGTTCAGCGGCCATGATATTAGCCGTCTTAAGAACCGTGAAGTGCCGTTCCTGCGTCGTCAGATCGGCATGATTTTCCAGGATCACCATCTGCTGATGGATCGCACCGTTTTCGATAACGTCGCTATCCCGCTGATTATTGCCGGTGCCAGCTATGATGATATCCGTCGTCGCGTCTCTGCGGCGCTGGATAAGGTTGGGCTGCTGGACAAAGCGAAGAACTTCCCGATCCAGCTCTCCGGCGGTGAACAACAGCGTGTGGGCATCGCCCGTGCGGTGGTGAACAAGCCGGCCGTACTGCTGGCGGATGAACCCACAGGTAACCTGGACGATGCGCTCTCCGAAGGGATTTTGCGTCTGTTTGAGGAATTCAACCGCGTTGGGGTCACAGTGTTGATGGCGACGCACGATATCGGGCTGATTTCCCGTCGTTCGTACCGCATGCTGACTCTGAGCGATGGACATTTGCACGGAGGCCATGGTGAACAAGCGTGATGCAATGAACCAGATTCGGCAGTTCGGGAACCGGTTTGACCGTTTCCGTAAGCCGCAGGGTGGCGGTGATGGCAATCGTAACGCACCCAAGCGCCAGAAAGCGGCGCCAAAGCCGGCTTCGCGCAAAACCAACGTGTTTAACGAGCAGGTGCGCTACGCTTTCCACGGCGCGTTGCAGGATCTGAAAAGCAAACCGCTGGCAACGTTCCTGACGGTGATGGTCATCGCCATCTCCCTGACGCTGCCAAGCGTCTGCTACATGGTTTATAAGAACGTGAACCAGGCGGCGTCCCAGTATTATCCGTCGCCGCAGATCACCGTTTATCTGGATAAAGCGCTCGACGATAACGCGGCGGCGCAGGTGGTCGGGCAAATCCAGGCCGAGCAGGGCGTGGAGAAGGTCAACTATCTTTCCCGTGAAGAAGCGCTGGGCGAGTTTCGCAACTGGTCCGGTTTTGGCGGCGCGCTGGATATGCTCGAAGAGAACCCGTTACCTGCGGTGGCGGTGGTGATCCCGAAGCTCGATTTCCAGGGGACCGATTCGCTAAATACGTTACGCGATCGCATCACCCGGATTAACGGAATTGATGAAGTGCGCATGGACGACAGCTGGTTTGCCCGTCTTGCCGCGCTGACCGGGCTGGTGGGACGTGTGTCGGCGATGATCGGCGTACTGATGGTGGCCGCGGTGTTCCTCGTCATTGGTAACAGCGTGCGCCTGAGCATTTTTGCTCGCCGCGATACCATTAACGTGCAGAAACTGATTGGCGCGACGGATGGCTTCATCCTTCGTCCGTTCCTCTATGGCGGCGCATTGCTCGGTTTTTCCGGCGCATTTCTTTCACTGATTTTGTCAGAAATTTTGGTGATGCGTTTGTCATCGGCCGTGACGGAAGTGGCGCAGGTTTTCGGAACTAAGTTTGATATCAGTGGCTTAGGGTTTGACGAGTGCCTGTTATTACTGCTGGTTTGCTCGATGATTGGTTGGGTGGCAGCCTGGCTGGCGACCGTTCAACATTTACGCCACTTTACTCCCGACTAATAAAAGCGTGATATAATCTTTCCCTGCACCGAGATGTTCGCTCTGCAGGGAAAGCGTCTCTGTTGTCTCTTCCCCTGTTATCATCTCCATGTCACATTTTGTGCGTAATTTATTCACTGTTGCACCTGGAACTTGTGGATAAAATCACTGTCTGATAAAAGAGTGAATGCTAATCTCGTTGCTCAAACGCTTTGGCATGGTTGTTGCCTGACGGGGACAACCTGGACCAGAAGAAACATTGAGAGGAATGAATGACCAAAGAAATGCAAACTTTAGCTTTAGCCCCTGTTGGTAACCTGGAATCTTACATCCGGGCTGCGAACACCTGGCCGATGTTAACGGCCGAGGAAGAAAAGGAGCTTGCTGAAAAGCTGCATTACCAGGGCGATCTGGAAGCAGCGAAAAAGCTGATCCTGTCTCACCTGCGCTTTGTTGTTCACATTGCTCGTAATTACGCGGGCTATGGCCTGCCGCAGGCGGACTTGATTCAGGAAGGTAACATCGGTCTGATGAAGGCTGTACGTCGCTTTAACCCGGAAGTGGGTGTGCGACTGGTCTCCTTCGCCGTACACTGGATCAAAGCAGAAATTCATGAATACGTGCTGCGCAACTGGCGTATCGTGAAAGTCGCCACGACAAAAGCGCAACGTAAACTGTTCTTCAACCTGCGTAAAACCAAGCAGCGTCTGGGCTGGTTCAATCAGGATGAAGTGGAAATGGTGGCGCGCGAGCTGGGTGTATCCAGCAAAGATGTGCGTGAGATGGAATCCCGTATGGCCGCGCAGGACATGACGTTTGATATGTCCTCCGACGACGACGGCTCTGACAGCCAGCCAATGGCCCCGGTTCTGTATCTGCAGGATAAAACCTCCAACTTTGCTGACGGCATTGAAGAGGATAACTGGGAAGATCAGGCCGCGAATAAGCTCACCCATGCGATGGAAGGCCTCGACGAACGTAGTCAGGATATTATCCGTGCCCGCTGGCTGGACGAAGACAACAAGTCCACGCTGCAGGAACTGGCCGACCGCTACGGCGTCTCCGCTGAACGTGTGCGTCAGCTTGAAAAGAACGCCATGAAAAAACTTCGCGCCGCTATCGAAGCGTAATTTCTGCGAAGTACACTGAGAACCCCTGGATGAGAGTCCGGGGGTTTTGTTTTTTTAGCGCCCGCTCTGGCGAATTCCTCCCCCCTGGCAAACACTTACTGATGCGCTAAGCAGGCGATTTTCTCAGGGGGACAGGGTGAAAAATAACGAACTGAACGACCGGCGTTTGCAGGCGACGCCGCGCGGTATCGGCGTCATGTGTAATTTCTATGCCGATAAAGCCGAAAACGCCACGGTGTGGGACGTAGAAGGCAACGAGTATATCGACTTCGCCGCCGGCATTGCGGTGCTGAATACCGGCCATCGCCATCCCAAAGTCATTTCCGCTATTGAAAAACAACTCCACGCCTTTACCCATACGGCGTACCAGATTGTGCCGTATGAAGGCTATGTGGCGCTGGCCGAGCGTATCAACCAGCGCGTGCCCATTGATGGCCCGGCCAAAACGGCCTTTTTCTCGACGGGCGCAGAAGCGGTTGAAAACGCGGTTAAAATAGCCCGCGCCTATACCCGACGTCCTGGCCTCATCACTTTCGGCGGCGCGTTCCACGGCCGTACTTTTATGACCATGGCGCTGACTGGCAAAGTTGCGCCGTACAAACTGGGCTTTGGTCCGTTCCCTGGCTCGGTGTATCACGCGCAGTATCCGAACGATCTGCACGGCGTTAGCACGAATGAGGCGTTAAAAAGCCTGAAGCGCATCTTTAAAGCGGATATCGCACCGGATCAGGTCGCGGCCATTATTCTCGAACCGGTTCAGGGGGAAGGCGGTTTCAATATTGCACCTGCCGATTTTATGCAGGCGCTGCGTGCCCTCTGTGATACCCACGGTATTTTGCTGATTGCCGACGAGGTACAAAGTGGTTTCGCCCGTACAGGCAAACTGTTCTCGATGGAACACCACTGCGTGAAGCCCGATTTGATCACCATGGCGAAAAGCCTCGCGGGTGGGATGCCGCTCTCTGCGGTATCGGGCCGTGCCGACGTGATGGACGCACCTGCGCCGGGCGGGCTGGGCGGTACTTACGCGGGGAACCCGCTGGCGATTGCCGCTGCGCATGCGGTGCTGGACGTGATTGATGAAGAGGATCTCTGTACACGTTCTGCGCATCTTGGTCATCACCTGGTAGAGGTGCTGAACAAAGCGAAGAAACACTGTCCGTATATCGCCGACATTCGCGCGCAAGGATCGATGGTGGCGGTAGAGTTTAATGACCCGCAAACGGGCCAGCCTTCGCCGGAATTCACCCGCAAGGTACAGGAACGCGCGCTGCAGGAAGGTCTGCTTCTGCTGAGCTGCGGCGTTTACGGCAACGTTATTCGTTTCCTTTATCCGCTGACAATCCCCGAAGTGCAGTTCCGTCAAGCGCTGGACATTATCTCCGCCTCGCTGACACGTTAAAGCCGCGCGCCCGGTGAAATCTTTGCCGGGCTTATCATATATTCATTTCAAATTAGCTATTCCAAAATCATAAAAATGGGGTATGTTTTAGCAGAGTATGCTGAAAAAGCGCGAACAGCACACCAATAACTGAAATAAAGCGCTGCACAACAACATCACAACAATCGTAATAACCATAATAATGGGGAATCTCAGGATGAACATGAAGGGTAAAGCGTTACTGGCAGGATGTATTGCGTTGGCATTCAGCACCATGGCACAGGCAGACATTAAGGTGGCTGTGGTTGGCGCAATGTCCGGTCCGGTAGCACAGTACGGCGACCAGGAATTTACGGGCGCTGAACAGGCGGTTGCAGACATTAATGCTAAGGGCGGTATTAAAGGCGAAAAACTGCAGATCGTAAAATATGATGATGCCTGTGACCCGAAACAAGCGGTAGCGGTTGCGAACAAAGTGGTGAACGACGGGATCAAATACGTTATCGGTCACCTGTGCTCTTCCTCAACTCAGCCTGCGTCTGACATCTACGAAGATGAAGGGATTCTGATGATCACCCCGGCGGCGACCGCACCGGAGCTGACCGCGCGCGGCTACAAACTGACCCTGCGCACCACGGGCCTGGACTCTGACCAGGGCCCAACGGCGGCGAAATACATTCTGGATAAAGTGAAGCCGAAGCGTATCGCGATTGTTCATGACAAACAGCAGTACGGTGAAGGTCTGGCGCGTGCGGTGCAGGATGGTCTGAAGAAAGGCAACGCCAATGTGGTCTTCTTCGATGGGATCACTGCCGGTGAGAAAGACTTCTCCACGCTGGTGGCGCGCCTGAAAAAAGAGAATATCGATTTCGTTTACTACGGCGGTTACCACCCGGAGATGGGCCAGATCCTGCGCCAGGCGCGTGCAGCCGGTCTGAAAACCCAGTTTATGGGACCTGAAGGCGTAGCGAACGTTTCCCTGTCTAACATCGCGGGTGAATCTGCGGAAGGCCTGCTGGTGACCAAGCCGAAGAACTACGACCAGGTCCCTGCGAACAAACCTATCGTAGATGCCATCAAGGCGAAGAAACAGGATCCAAGCGGCGCGTTCGTCTGGACCACCTACGCTGCGCTGCAGTCTCTGCAGGCGGGTCTGAACCAGTCAGCCGATCCGGCTGAGATTGCGACCTGGCTGAAAGCGAACACCGTCGAAACCGTGATGGGGCCGCTGTCCTGGGATGAGAAGGGCGACCTGAAAGGCTTTGAGTTCGGCGTGTTTGACTGGCATGCCAACGGTACGGCGACAGACGCCAAATAATTTTCCCGTCGCCTTTCGCGCCTCAGGTGCGTTGGCTGCGTTATTCAACCCCGGTCACTTACTTATGTAAGCTCCCGGGGATTTCATAACTTGCCGCCTTCCTGCAACACGAAATGCTTGGGAAAATACGGTGGAGAATGTAGGCCGGGTAAGGCGCAGCCGCCACCCGGCTTTCTTTTAGCGCTTCTCCCACCCACTCTCCTGCGCCGTAAACCCTAACGCCTGCATAAACGCCGCCATCACGCCGCGGTCTTCTACGCCTACGTCAGCCATCCACCATGAGGTCACGTTCGGGTTTTCGCGGATCACTTCTTCAATTAAATACTGCCCCACGCCGCGACGCCGGGTGACGTCACGTACACGCAGTGAGTCCAGCGCCCCTTCTGTACCGCTCAGGGTCACGCGAACCGCAGCCAGCAGGCGTTCGTTGAAACGCGCGGCATAAATGCGGTGAGTCTCGTCGACGCGTAGCGACGAAGGGGAATATTCCGGCCAGATCTTGCCCAGGTCGATATGATCCTGGTCGCTAAAGGTCACCAGACGCACGATAGTCAGTTTCATTAGCTACATGTCCAAATCAAATTGAGTAGGGGCAGTGTACTCAATTTATTCACTCAGCGGCTTCCTCTTTTTATTCTCATTAACCAGGTGATTAGTTTTTTGGTAACGCGCTGGGCAGTTTGAAAACACATGGATCGAAAAATAAGCAGAATTTTAACCTGAATGGTAGTGATTTATTCGGCGCTTTGTACCGTTATTTTATGCTGCAAACTGCACTTTTATTTGTTTATCTCTGCATGATTTCAGAATATTATCTTTGCTTAATCGCCTGAAAAATAGAGATTTTAGTCTGGTTTTTGGCAAAAAACTGCGCTAAACCATTAAAGGCACTGGTAAAAATAGCGTTGTGCATTAAAAGTACAGAATGCTTTTTAACCATAATAAAACAAAATATAAACACGACATCACGAATGGGGATTCTGAGATGAAAAGGAACGCGAAAACATTTATCGCGGGAATGGTTGCACTGGCGATCTCGCATGCAGCCATGGCGGAAGAGATCAAAGTTGCGGTCGTGGGCGCAATGTCCGGCCCTGTTGCCCAGTGGGGTGATATGGAGTTCAACGGCGCGCGCCAGGCCATCAAAGACATCAACGCCAAAGGCGGCATCAAAGGCGACAAGCTGGTGGGCGTGGAATATGACGACGCCTGCGATCCGAAACAGGCCGTCGCGGTCGCCAACAAAATCGTCAACGATGGCATCCAGTATGTGATTGGCCACCTGTGCTCATCGTCCACCCAGCCTGCGTCTGATATCTACGAAGACGAAGGTATTCTGATGATCACCCCCGGCGCCACTAACCCAGAACTGACCCAGCGCGGCTATCAGCACATTATGCGTACCGCCGGTCTCGATTCTTCCCAGGGACCCACCGCTGCCAAATTTATCCTCGAAACCGTAAAGCCAAAGCGCATTGCCATCATTCATGACAAGCAGCAGTACGGCGAAGGCCTGGCGCGTTCCGTTCAGGACGGCCTGAAAAAAGGTGGCGCGAACATCGTCTTCTTCGACGGCATCACTGCCGGTGAGAAAGACTTCTCCGCGCTGATTGCTCGTCTGCAAAAAGAGAACATCGACTTCGTTTACTACGGCGGCTACTACCCTGAAATGGGGCAGATGCTGCGTCAGGCACGCGCCACCGGTCTGAAAACCCAGTTTATGGGACCAGAGGGCGTGGGTAATGCCTCCCTGTCGAACATCGCGGGCGATTCTGCCGAAGGCATGCTGGTTACGATGCCAAAACGCTATGACCAGGATCCGGCGAACAAGGCTATCGTTGATGCGCTTAAGGCGCAGAAAAAGGACCCGAGTGGTCCGTATGTCTGGATCACCTACGCGGCCGTACAGTCTCTGGCGACGGCTCTGGAGCGTACCGGCAGCAAAGAGCCGTTGGATCTGGTGAAAGATTTAAAAGCACACGGGGCGAACACCGTGATTGGGCCGCTGAACTGGGATGAGAAAGGCGATCTGAAGGGATTTGAGTTTGGTGTCTTTAAGTGGCACGCCGACGGGTCTTCCTCGGCCGCCAAATAATTATCCCGCCGCCCGGACCGCCGGGCGGGAATAAAAAGGTTTGCATATGTCCGAGCAGTTTCTCTATTTCCTGCAGCAGATGTTTAACGGCGTCACGCTGGGAAGCACCTACGCGCTGATTGCCATCGGCTATACGATGGTTTACGGCATTATCGGCATGATCAACTTCGCCCACGGCGAGGTGTACATGATCGGTAGCTACATCTCCTTTATGATCATCGCCGCCCTGATGATGATGGGCATCGACAGCAGCTGGCTGCTGGTTGCCGCCGGGTTTGTCGGCGCCATTGTGATCGCCAGCGCCTATGGCTGGAGCATCGAGCGCGTGGCCTATCGGCCGGTGCGCAGCTCCAAGCGTCTGATTGCGCTCATCTCCGCCATCGGTATGTCGATCTTCCTGCAAAACTACGTCAGCCTGACCGAAGGGTCGCGCGACGTGGCGCTGCCAAGCCTGTTTAACGGCCAGTGGATCGTGGGGGCCAGCGAAAACTTCTCTGCCTCTATCACCACCATGCAGCTCGTCATCTGGGTCGTGACCTTTATTGCGATGCTCGCCCTGACGCTGTTCATCCGTTATTCCCGCATGGGGCGCGCCTGCCGTGCCTGCGCGGAAGACCTGAAGATGGCGAGCCTGCTTGGCATCAATACTGACCGCGTGATTGCCCTGACCTTCGTGATCGGTGCCGCGATGGCGGCAGTGGCGGGCGTGCTGCTCGGCCAGTTCTACGGCGTGATCAACCCGTACATCGGCTTTATGGCCGGAATGAAAGCCTTCACCGCGGCAGTACTTGGCGGTATCGGCAGTATTCCTGGCGCGATGATCGGCGGCCTGATCCTGGGCGTGGCGGAAGCGCTCTCCTCGGCGTACCTGAGCACCGAATATAAAGACGTGGTGTCGTTTGCCCTGCTGATTCTGGTTCTGCTGGTCATGCCTACCGGTATTCTGGGCCGTCCGGAGGTAGAGAAAGTATGAAACCGATGCATTTTGCAATGGCGCTGCTCTCTGCCGCCATGTTCTTCGTGCTGGCGGGCGTCTTTATGGGCGTCCAGCTGGAGCTGAGCGGCACCAAACTGGTGGTGGATACCGCACCTGACATCCGCTGGCAGTGGGTGTTTATTGGCACGGCGGTGGTGTTCCTGTTCCAGCTGCTGCGTCCGCTGTTCCAGAAGACGCTGAAAAACGTTTCTGGCCCGAAATTCGTCCTGCCGGCAATCGACGGTTCCACCGTGAAGCAAAAGCTGTTCCTCGTGGCGCTGCTGGTGGCGGCCGTGGCGTGGCCATTCGTGGTCTCGCGCGGCACGGTGGATATCGCTACCCTGACCATGATTTACGTGATTTTGGGTCTCGGCCTGAACGTGGTGGTGGGGCTCTCTGGCCTGCTGGTGCTGGGCTACGGTGGTTTTTACGCCATCGGTGCCTACACCTTCGCGCTGCTGAACCATTATTACGGCCTCGGCTTCTGGACCTGTCTGCCGCTGGCGGGCCTGGTTTCTGCCGCTGCGGGCTTCCTGCTGGGCTTCCCGGTGCTGCGCCTGCGCGGTGACTACCTGGCGATTGTGACCTTAGGCTTTGGCGAAATCGTCCGTATCCTGCTGCTGAATAACACCGAAATCACCGGTGGTCCGAACGGCATCAGCCAGATCCCGAAACCGACCTTCTTCGGGCTGGAGTTCAGCCGTACCGCCCGCGAAGGCGGCTGGGATACCTTCAGCAACTTCTTTGGCGTGAAGTATGACCCGTCCGACCGCGTGATTTGGCTCTACCTGGTTGCGCTGCTGCTGGTGGTGGTGACCCTTTTCGTGATTAACCGTCTGCTGCGCATGCCGCTGGGCCGCGCGTGGGAAGCGCTGCGTGAAGATGAGATCGCCTGCCGCTCCCTGGGCCTGAACCCGACCCGCATCAAGCTGACCGCGTTTACCATCAGCGCCGCGTTTGCCGGTTTCGCCGGGACGCTGTTTGCCGCGCGTCAGGGCTTCGTCAGCCCGGAATCGTTCACGTTTGCCGAATCGGCCTTTGTGCTGGCGATTGTGGTGCTCGGCGGGATGGGCTCGCAGTTTGCCGTCATTCTCGCGGCCATCCTGCTGGTGGTCTCGCGCGAGCTGATGCGTGACTTTAACGAATACAGCATGCTGATGCTGGGTGGTTTGATGGTGCTGATGATGATCTGGCGTCCGCAGGGCCTGCTGCCGATGACCCGTCCACAGCTGAAGCTGAAGAACGGGAAAGCGAAAGGAGAGCAGGCATGAGTCAGCCATTATTATCCGTTAACGGTCTGATGATGCGTTTTGGCGGCCTGCTGGCGGTCAACAACGTGAATCTGGATCTGCATAAGAAAGAGATCGTCTCCCTGATTGGCCCCAACGGCGCGGGAAAAACCACGGTGTTTAACTGCCTGACCGGTTTCTACAAGCCTACGGGCGGCACCATCATGCTGCGCGATAAGCACCTGGAAGGGCTGCCGGGCCAGCAAATTGCCCGCATGGGCGTGGTGCGTACCTTCCAGCACGTGCGCCTGTTCCGCGAGATGACGGTGATTGAGAACCTGCTGGTGGCACAGCATCAGCAGCTCAAAACCGGGCTGTTCTCCGGTCTGCTGAAGACTCCGGCCTTCCGCCGCGCCCAGGAGGAGGCCCTCGACCGCGCCGCCACCTGGCTCGACCGCATCGGCTTGCTGCAGCACGCCAACCGTCAGGCGAGCAACCTGGCCTACGGCGATCAGCGTCGTCTGGAGATTGTGCGCTGCATGGTGACGCAGCCGGAGATCCTGATGCTCGACGAACCGGCGGCGGGCCTCAACCCGAAAGAAACCAAAGAGCTGGACGAGCTGATTGCCGAGCTGCGCGATCACCACGACACCACCATCCTGCTGATTGAGCACGACATGAAGCTGGTGATGGGTATTTCGGACCGTATTTACGTGGTCAACCAGGGCACGCCGCTGGCAAACGGCACGCCGGAAGAGATCCGCAACAATCCGGACGTGATCCGCGCGTACCTTGGTGAGGCATAAGATGGAAAAAGCGATGTTAACGTTCGACAAGGTCAATGCGCACTACGGCAAGATCCAGGCGCTGCACGACGTCAGCCTGCACATCAATCAGGGTGAAATCGTCACCCTGATTGGCGCCAACGGCGCGGGCAAAACCACGCTGCTCGGTACCCTGTGCGGCGACCCGCGGGCTACCAGCGGGCGGATTGTGTTTGATGGCAAAGACATTACCGACTGGCAGACTGCAAAAATCATGCGTGAAGCGGTGGCGATTGTTCCGGAAGGGCGTCGCGTCTTCTCGCGCATGACGGTGGAAGAGAACCTGGCGATGGGCGGCTTCTTCGCTCACCGCGATGAATACCAGACCCGCATCAAGTGGGTATACGAACTCTTCCCGCGCCTGTGGGAGCGCCGTATTCAGCGTGCGGGCACCATGTCCGGCGGTGAGCAGCAGATGCTGGCGATTGGCCGCGCGCTGATGAGCCAGCCACGCCTGCTGCTGCTGGACGAACCGTCGCTCGGTCTGGCGCCGATCATTATCCAGCAGATCTTCGACACCATCGAGCAGCTGCGTAAAGAGGGGATGACCATCTTCCTCGTCGAGCAGAACGCCAACCAGGCGCTGAAGCTCGCCGACCGTGGCTACGTGCTGGAAAACGGCCGCGTGGTGCTTGAAGATACCGGCGATGCGCTGCTGGCGAACGAAGCGGTGCGGAGCGCGTATTTAGGCGGCTGAGTCGTCTTCATCGCCCGGTGGCGCTGCGCTTACCGGGCCTACATACCTTTCTCCCTCTCCCTGTGGGAGAGGGCCGGGGTGAGGGCATCAGACCGCACTCAATCACCCAACCCCCCAACCCCCTTCACACAACCATCATCCCCCTGACGCTTTGCTGTCACTTATCTGTAAACAAACAGTTATTTTTCTGTCATTCGAGCATGTCATGTTACCTCGCGAGCATAAAACGCGTGATATCGCGCATCCGGCACAATAAGAGAGATGACAATGACATCGTTACGACACACAGCTTTGGGTCTGGCACTGGGTCTGGCTTTTGCGACGAACGCAATGGCTGTCACCACCATTCCATTCTGGCATTCCATGGAAGGGGAGTTGGGTAAAGAAGTTGACTCCCTGGCGCAGCGTTTCAACGACACCCACCCGGATTACAAGATTGTGCCGGTGTACAAAGGCAACTACGAGCAGAGCCTGAGCGCGGGCATCGCCGCCTTCCGTACCGGTAACGCCCCTGCACTGTTACAGGTTTATGAAGTGGGTACCGCGACCATGATGGCCTCGAAAGCCATCAAGCCGGTCTATGAAGTCTTCAAAGAGGCGGGCATCAACTTCGACGAGTCGCAGTTCGTGCCAACCGTGGCGGGCTACTACACCGATTCCAAAACCGGTCACCTGCTGTCTCAGCCGTTTAACAGCTCCACGCCGGTCCTGTACTACAACAAAGATGCCTTCAGGAAAGCCGGTTTAGATCCGGAGCAGCCGCCAAAAACCTGGCAGGATCTGGCCGACTATACCGCGAAGCTGAAAGCTGCGGGGATGAAGTGCGGCTACGCCAGCGGCTGGCAGGGATGGATCCAGATTGAAAACTTCAGCGCCTGGCACGGCCTGCCGGTTGCCACCAAAAACAACGGCTTCGACGGCACTGACGCGGTACTGGAGTTCAACAAGCCGGAGCAGGTGAAGCACATTGCGCTGCTGGAAGCGCTCAACAAAAAGGGCGATTTCAGCTACTTCGGCCGTAAAGACGAATCCACTGAAAAGTTCTACAACGGTGACTGCGCTATTACCACCGCGTCTTCCGGTTCGCTGGCAGATATCCGTCACTACGCCAAATTCAACTACGGCGTGGGCATGATGCCGTACGACGCTGACGTGAAGGGCGCGCCGCAGAACGCCATCATCGGCGGGGCCAGCCTGTGGGTGATGCAGGGCAAAGACAAGGGCACCTACAAAGGCGTGGCCGAGTTCCTCGACTTCCTGGCGAAGCCAGAGATTGCCGCTGAGTGGCACCAGAAAACCGGCTACCTGCCGATCACCAAAGCCGCCTATGACCTGACCCGCGAGCAGGGCTTCTACAGCAAAAACCCGGGCGCGGATATCGCGACGCGACAGATGCTGAACAAGCCGCCGTTGCCGTTCACCAAAGGTCTGCGTCTGGGCAACATGCCGCAGATCCGCACCATCGTGGATGAAGAGCTGGAAAGCGTGTGGACCGGGAAGAAAACGCCTCAACAGGCGCTGGATTCAGCGGTAGAACGCGGGAATCAGCTGCTGCGCCGTTTTGAGCAGTCGACCAAATCGTAATCTGTGATTCGCCCGGTGGCGCTTCGCTTACCGGGCCTACGACGTGCCACATGTAGGCCGGGTAAGGCGTAGCCGCCACCCGGCATTGCTCAGGAACCCAATCTCAATGTCATCATCCCGTCCGGTGTTCCGCTCCCGCTGGCTGCCCTATCTTCTGGTCGCGCCGCAGCTGGTCATCACCGTTATCTTCTTTATCTGGCCTGCGGGCGAAGCGCTGTGGTACTCGGTACAAAGCGTCGACCCGTTCGGGCTGTCCAGCCAGTTTGTTGGCCTGGACAACTTCACCGCGCTGTTCCACGACAGCTACTATCTGGACTCCTTCTGGACGACGATGAAATTCAGCGCGCTGGTCACCGTCAGCGGTCTGGTCGCTTCGCTGTTCTTTGCCGCGCTGGTGGATTACGTGGTGCGCGGCAGCCGCCTGTATCAGACCCTGATGCTGCTGCCTTACGCCGTCGCGCCCGCCGTTGCGGCCGTGCTGTGGATCTTCCTGTTTAACCCGGGGCGCGGGCTGATTACCCATTTCCTGGCCGAATTGGGTTACGACTGGAACCACGCCCAGAACAGCGGTCAGGCGATGTTCCTGGTGGTGTTCGCCTCGGTGTGGAAGCAGATCAGCTATAACTTCCTGTTCTTCTTTGCCGCACTGCAGTCCATCCCGCGTTCGCTGGTGGAAGCCGCGGCGATTGACGGCGCAGGGCCGGTTCGCCGCTTCTTCAGATTATCGCTGCCGCTGATCGCCCCGGTGAGCTTCTTCCTGCTGGTGGTTAACCTTGTGTACGCCTTCTTCGACACTTTCCCGGTGATCGACGCGGCGACCGCGGGCGGCCCGGTGCAGGCGACCACGACGCTTATCTATAAGATCTACCGCGAAGGCTTTGCGGGGCTTGATCTCTCGGCCTCCGCCGCGCAGTCGGTGGTGCTGATGTTCCTCGTCATCATCCTCACGGTGGTGCAGTTCCGCTATGTTGAAAGTAAGGTGCGCTACCAATGATTGAGAACCGTCGCGGGCTGACGATTTTCAGCCATACCATGCTGATTTTAGGGATCATCGTCATCCTGTTTCCGCTGTACGTGGCGTTTGTCGCCGCCACGCTGGACACCAAAGCGGTGTTCGACACGCCGATGACGCTGATCCCAGGTTCGCATTTGTTTGAGAACATGAAGACCATCTGGACCCAGGGCGTGGGCGCGAACAGCGCGCCGTTCTGGCTGATGATGCTCAACAGCTTCATCATGGCGTTCGGCATCACCGTCGGCAAAATCACGGTGTCGATGCTCTCCGCCTTCGCCATCGTCTGGTTCCGTTTTCCGCTGCGCAACCTCTTCTTCTGGATGATCTTTATCACCCTGATGCTGCCGGTGGAAGTGCGTATCTTCCCGACGGTGGAAGTGATCGCCAACCTGAAGATGCTCGACAGCTATGCGGGCTTAACCCTGCCGCTGATGGCCTCGGCGACCGCCACCTTCCTGTTCCGCCAGTTCTTTATGACCCTGCCGGACGAGCTCATTGAAGCCGCGCGTATCGACGGCGCGTCACCTATGCGCTTCTTCCGCGATATCGTGCTGCCGCTGTCGAAAACCAATCTTGCGGCGCTGTTTGTGATCACCTTTATCTACGGCTGGAACCAGTACCTGTGGCCGCTGCTGATTATCCAGGACGTCAGCCTCGGCACCGCCGTCGCGGGCATCAAAGGCATGATTGCCACCGGCGAAGGCACCACCCTCTGGAACCAGGTGATGGCGGCGATGCTGCTCACCCTTATCCCACCCGTAGTCATTGTTTTAGCCATGCAGCGCGCGTTTGTCCGCGGCCTGGTCGATAGCGAGAAATAAGATGGCAGGTTTAAAACTTCAGGCAGTAACCAAAAGCTGGGACGGCAAAACCCAGGTCATTCAGCCGCTCACGCTCGACGTGGCGGACGGCGAGTTTATCGTGATGGTGGGCCCGTCCGGCTGCGGCAAATCCACCCTGCTGCGCATGGTGGCGGGGCTGGAGCGCGTGACCTCGGGCGATATCTGGATTGACCGCCAGCGCGTCACCGAGATGGAACCGAAGGATCGCGGTATTGCGATGGTGTTTCAGAACTACGCCCTCTATCCGCACATGAGCGTGGAAGAGAATATGGCGTGGGGGCTGAAAATCCGCGGCATGGGCAAAGGCCATATCGACGAGCGCGTCAAAGAAGCGGCACGCATTCTGGAACTGGACGGCCTGCTCAAGCGCCGCCCGCGCGAGCTCTCCGGTGGTCAGCGCCAGCGCGTGGCGATGGGGCGCGCCATCGTGCGCGACCCGGCGGTATTCCTGTTCGATGAACCGCTCTCCAACCTGGATGCCAAGCTGCGCGTGCAGATGCGTCTTGAGCTGCAACAGCTCCATCGCCGTCTGAAAACCACCTCTCTGTACGTGACCCACGATCAGGTCGAAGCTATGACCCTTGCCCAGCGCGTGATGGTGATGAACAAAGGCATCGCCGAGCAGATTGGTACGCCGGTGGATGTTTACGAGAAACCGGCCACCCGCTTTGTGGCGAGCTTTATCGGCAGCCCGGCAATGAACCTGCTGGAAGGGCGTATCAGCAATGCAGGCACGCACTTTGAGCTGGAAAGCGGGATGGCATTACCGATCAACTGGTACTATCGTGGCTACGCCGGGCGTAAGATGACGCTCGGGATCCGCCCCGAGCATATCGGTTTAACCTCTCAGGCGGACGGCGGCGTGCCGCTGGTGATGGACACGCTGGAGATGTTGGGGGCAGATAACCTGGCGCACGGGCGCTGGGGCGAGCAAAAAATGGTGGTGCGTCTGGCACATCAGGAGCGCCCGAAAGCAGGCAGCACGTTGTGGCTGCACCTGCCGGAAAATCATCTGCACCTCTTTGATGGTGAAACAGGACAACGAGTATGAGCAACTGGCCTTATCCCCACATCGTCGCCCACCGTGGCGGCGGTAAACTGGCGCCGGAAAATACCCTGGCGGCGATTGATGTTGGCGCGCGCTACGGTCACACGATGATCGAGTTTGACGCCAAGCTGTCGAAGGACGGCGAGATTTTCCTGCTGCATGACGACAACCTCGAACGCACCAGCAACGGCTGGGGCGTAGCGGGTGAACTGCCGTGGCGCGATCTGCTGAAAGTGGATGCCGGAAGCTGGTACAGCGGTGAATTCAAAGGCGAACCGCTGCCGCTGCTGGCGGAGGTGGCGGACCGCTGTCGTCAGCACGGCATGATGGCAAACATTGAAATCAAACCGACCACCGGCACCGGGACGCTGACGGGTAAAGTCATTGCGCTGGCCGCGCGTGAGCTATGGGAAGGGATGACGGCGCCGCTGCTCTCCTCGTTTGAAATTGACGCCCTGGAAGCGGCCCAGGCTGCCGTGCCTGAACTCCCGCGTGGGCTGCTGCTGGACGAGTGGCGTGAGGACTGGTGCGAGCTGACGACCCGCTTAGGCTGTGTCTCTATCCATCTCAATCACAGGCTGCTGGACGAGGCGCGGGTGAAGATGCTCAAAGACGCGGGTCTGCATATTCTGGTTTATACCGTGAATAAACCCCAGCGTGCAGCCGAACTGCTGCGCTGGGGCGTGGACAGCATCTGTACCGATGTCATAGACCTGATCGGCCCGAACTTTAGTTCTGCGGGTTAAGCATACTGCCATTCGACTGCGACGGCAGCATATGCTGCTGTCCGCTGCCTGACGACGTCATCCCACCTAACATCCCACCGTTTTTATTCGGCAGCGGCTGCTCACGCACCTGTCCCTGCTGTACGCGCTGGGTGTTGGCGTTCATCTGATTTTGCAGGCTCTGCTGCTGCATCTGGGTCTGTGTTTTCAACTGCTGGTTCAGCATCCCTTTTTGCTGTTGCTGCTGGCTCATCATCTCCGTCTGCATACGCTGCTGGCTCGGGATGACATAACCCTGCTGGTTCGGGTTGTTCATGGTGTTAAGTGGCTGTGCGAGCGCGGCAAACGGGATCAGCGCCGCAAGAATCAGTAAGCGTTTCATTGTCATTTCCTCCTGTTGAGGTCTCTCTTAAGTTTACCCTGATTTCACCATGACGATGATTTTTTAGGAGTTGTGAACCAGGCTTAAGCGGGGAATATGGATCCCTTCACCTGGAGAACAATAATGATGAAACCAACGTTTTTGCGCTGGGTCGCCATCGCCGCGCTGATGGCAGGCGGGACATTTAGCGTGGCGGCCAACCCGCCAGCGGCTCCGCCAGTATCGTATGGCGTGGAGGAAGATGTTTTTCATCCCGTGCGGGCAACCCACGGTATGGTGGCGTCCGTAGATGCGCTGGCAACCCATGTGGGCGTCGACATTCTCAAACAGGGCGGTAACGCGGTAGATGCGGCGGTCGCGGTGGGATATGCACTGGCGGTAACGCACCCGCAGGCGGGGAATCTGGGTGGCGGTGGCTTTATGATGCTGCGCACCAAAGACGGCAAAACGACCGCCATCGACTTCCGCGAAATGGCGCCTGCTCAGGCGTCCCGCGATATGTTCCTCGACGACCAGGGGAACCCGGACAGTAAAAAATCCCTGACTTCCCATCTCGCAAGCGGCACGCCGGGCACCGTGGCGGGCTTCTCGCTGGCGCTGGAGAAATACGGCACCATGCCGCTTAACAAGGTGGTGCAGCCAGCCATTAAACTGGCCCGGGACGGCTTTGTGGTGAATGACGCTCTGGCGGACGATCTCAAAACCTACGGCAGTGAAGTGATTCCCAATCACGAAAACAGTAAAGCCATCTTCTGGAAAGACGGCGAGCCGTTGAAGAAGGGCGATAAGCTGGTGCAGAAGAACCTCGCCAAAAGCCTTGAGCTGATAGCTGAAAACGGTCCGGACGCGTTCTACAAAGGGGCGATTGCTGACCAGATTGCTGAAGAGATGAAGAAAAACGGCGGGCTCATCACCAAAGCGGACCTGGCCGAGTATAAGGCGGTAGAGCGTGAGCCGATTAGCGGAACCTATCGCGGCTACGAAGTCTTCTCGATGCCACCGCCGTCCTCCGGCGGGATCCACATCGTGCAGATCCTCAATATTCTTGAAAACTTCGATATGCATAAGTTCGGCTTCGGCAGCGCGGATGCGATGCAGGTAATGGCGGAGGCCGAAAAACGCGCCTACGCCGACCGCTCGGAATACCTCGGTGACCCGGACTTCGTGAAGGTGCCGTGGCAGGCGTTGACCAACAAGGCATATGCCAAATCCATTGCTGATGAGATCGACATCAACAAGGCTAAACCGTCCAGCGAGATCCGCCCCGGCAAGCTGGCACCGTATGAAAGCAACCAGACCACCCACTTCTCGGTGGTGGATAAAGACGGTAACGCGGTGGCGGTGACCTATACGCTCAACACCACCTTTGGTACCGGGATTGTGGCGGGCAACAGCGGCATTCTGCTTAACAACGAGATGGATGATTTCTCTGCCAAGCCGGGCGTGCCGAACGTCTACGGTCTGGTCGGCGGCGATGCGAATGCGGTTGGGCCGAAGAAGCGACCGCTGTCATCCATGTCACCCACTATCGTGGTGAAAGACGGTAAAACCTGGCTGGTCACCGGCAGTCCTGGCGGAAGCCGGATTATCACTACGGTATTGCAGATGGTGGTCAACAGTATCGATTTTGGGATGAACGTCGCCGAAGCGACCAACGCGCCGCGTTTTCATCACCAGTGGCTGCCGGATGAACTGCGCGTTGAGAAGGGCTTTAGCCCGGACACCATCAAACTGCTGGAGCAACGTGGACAGAAGGTGGCGGTAAAAGAGGCGATGGGCAGCACCCAGAGCATTATGGTCGGGCCGGACGGCGCGCTGTTTGGGGCATCGGACCCGCGTTCGGTAGATGATTTGACGGCGGGGTACTGATTTTGTTGCCCGGTGGCGCTGCGCTTACCGGGCCTACAACGGCACGAATGTAGGCCGGGTAAGGCGAAGCCGCCACCCGGCAACAAATTACTTCATTCTCGCCATATAATACGCATCCACATACTCACCGTTGCGCAGGGCGTAGCGCTTGCCAGTACCTTCAATCTCGAATCCGTGTTTTTTGTACACGGCTATTGCCGGCTCGTTATCCACAAACACCGTTAATTCGATGCGGTCGACGCGCAGCCAGTTGTCGCACATGTCGATCATGGTGCGGATCAGCGCGCTGGCGACGCCGCGGTTGTGCCACTGTGCGCCTACGCAGATACCAAAATCGGCCACGTGGCTGCGGCGCGGGCGCTGGGCAACATCAATGGTGAGGTGCCCAACCACGATATCGTCAATACAGGCAACCAGTTGCTTAATACCGGGCTGGTCGCCTAGCCGCATCTGCCACATTTCCAGCGAAGGATGAGGAACCTGTAGCGTGTTGTGGTACACCTCCGGCTGGGCGTGGATCTGACGAATGGCGTCATAATCTTTCGGTTCCGCGTGGCGTATCACAATCTCACTCATCCCTTATTCCTCAGTCAGTTAAATGTCCCTCTCAACATCAATGACTTTAAAATTTGAGTCAACCGCTATTTTTTGCAAAAAGTATTGGACAAGTGCGAATGAGAATGATTATTATTGCTCTGCATTCAGGAAGACCCCTACGGGAACCTGAAAGCACGACATTGCTCACATTGCTTCCAGTATTACTTTAGCCAGCTTTTAGCTGGCTTTTTTTTTGTTATGGTTAGACTCAATAACCTTCCAAAAGGACTGAGCCATGACACTACATTGCGCATTTATTGGATTTGGTAAAAGTACGACCCGCTATCACCTGCCGTATGTTCTCAACCGTAAAGACAGCTGGCACGTCGCGCACATCTTCCGCCGCCGCGCGAAGCCGGAAGAGCAACTCCCGCAGTACTCCCATATTCATTTCACCAGCGATCTCAATGAGGTGCTTAACGACCCGCAGGTCAAGCTGGTGGTTGTCTGCACCCACGCCGACAGCCATTTTGACTATGCGAAACGCGCGCTGGAAGCGGGCAAAAACGTGCTGGTGGAAAAACCGTTCACCCCAACCCTTGCCGAAGCGAAAGCGCTGTTCGCGCTGGCAAAAAGCAAAGGGCTAACCGTGACGCCGTACCAGAATCGTCGCTTTGACAGCTGTTTCCTGACGGCGAAAAAAGCGATTGAAAGCGGTAAGCTCGGTGACATTGTGGAAATCGAAAGTCACTTTGATTACTACCGTCCGGTAGCGGAAACCCAACCCGGGCTGCCTCAGGATGGCTCTTTCTACGGGCTTGGCGTGCACACCATGGACCAGGTCATCTCCCTGTTTGGCCGGCCGGACCACGCTGCGTATGACATTCGCAGTCTGCGCAATAAAGCCAACCCGGACGATACTTTTGAAGCGCAGCTGTTTTACGGTGACCTGAAAGCCATCGTCAAAACCAGCCATTTGGTGAAAATCGACTATCCGAAATTTATCGTTCACGGCACCCGTGGCTCGTTCATCAAGTACGGTATCGACCAGCAGGAGACGAGTCTGAAGGCCAACATTATGCCGGGTGAACCGGGCTTTGCGGCGGATGATTCCGTGGGCGTACTGGAATATGTCAACGACGAAGGCGTAACGGTCAAAGAAGCGCTGAAGCCGGAAACCGGCGACTATGGTCGCGTCTACGATGCGCTGTTTGAAACGCTGACCCGCGGGGCACCCAATTACGTCAAGGAATCTGACGTTCTTACCAACCTCGAACTGCTCGAGCGGGCGTTCGAACAGGCTTCTCCTGCCACGATCACCCTCGCGAAATAAGCAAAAACGGCTCCTCTGCGCTTGTTCACAATTTTTGAACAGAGGAGTCAATTTTCACCCTCTATGATCCCAGGCCGTTTGCGTCCACACTTACTCCATCGAAACGAACTGAGGGTGAAAACAATGATCTATTTACGCAAAGCAAACGAACGTGGTCACGCGAATCATGGCTGGCTGGACTCATGGCATTCATTCTCGTTTGCCGACTACTACGACCCGAACTTCATGGGCTTCTCTGCACTGCGCGTCATTAACGACGACGTGATTGATGCAGGTCAGGGCTTCGGTACCCACCCGCACAAAGACATGGAAATCCTGACCTATGTGCTGGAAGGGGCGGTTGAGCACCAGGACAGCATGGGCAACAAAGAGCAGGTTCCGGCGGGCGAGTTCCAGATCATGAGCGCGGGTACCGGGGTGCGTCATTCCGAGTACAACCCGAGTAAAACGGAAAAACTGCACCTGTATCAAATCTGGATCATTCCAGAAGAGACCGGCATCACGCCGCGCTATGAGCAGCGCCGCTTCGACGCCAAACAGGGCAAACAGCTGGTGCTGTCCCCGGATGCGCGTGAAGGTTCCCTGAAAGTGCATCAGGACATGGAGCTGTACCGCTGGGCGCTGGCGAAAGATGAACAGTCTGTGCATCAGATTGCCGCTAACCGCCGCGTCTGGATCCAGGTAGTGAAAGGTGAGGTGTCCATCAACGGCACCAAAGCCACCACTGCCGATGGTCTGGCGATCTGGGATGAACAGGCACTCTCCGTGCATGCCGACAGCGAAAGTGAAATCCTGCTGTTTGACCTGCCGCCGGTCTAAATAATTTCTCAACCTTCCCTTTAAACGGGGAAGGTTGAGCTTTGTCCGTGATAAACTGAGCAAATCTCTCACTTCAAGATTTCTCAGGACGATGAAAAAGAAACGCCCCGTACTTCAGGATGTCGCCGATCGCGTCGGTGTGACCAAAATGACGGTCAGCCGCTTTTTACGTAACCCGGAACAGGTTTCCGTGGCGTTGCGTGGCAAGATTGCCGCAGCCCTTGATGAACTGGGTTATATCCCCAACCGCGCACCCGATATTCTTTCCAATGCGACCAGCCGTGCGGTGGGTGTCCTCCTGCCTTCCTTAACCAACCAGGTTTTCGCCGAGGTGCTTCGCGGCATTGAAAGCGTCACCGATGCGTTTGGTTACCAGACCATGCTCGCCCACTACGGGTACAAGCCGGAGCTGGAAGAAGAACGTCTTGAATCCATGCTTTCCTGGAACATCGACGGCCTGATTTTAACCGAACGTACGCACACCGCCCGCACGCTCAAAATGATTGAAGTGGCGGGTATTCCGGTGGTGGAGCTGATGGACAGCCAGTCGCCGTGCCTCGACATCGCCGTGGGTTTTGATAACTTCGAAGCGGCACGTCAGATGACGGCGGCCATCATCGCCCGGGGACATCGTCATATCGCCTATCTGGGCGCGCGTCTTGATGAACGTACTATCATCAAACAGAAGGGATACGAGCAGGCGATGCTCGACGCGAACTTAACCCCGTACAGCGTAATGGTTGAGCAGTCCTCTTCCTATACGTCGGGTATTGAGCTGATGCGTCAGGCGCGACGCGAGTATCCGCAACTGGACGGTATTTTCTGTACCAACGATGACCTTGCGGTCGGTGCAGCGTTCGAATGCCAGCGCCTGGGGCTGAAGATCCCGGAAGATATGGCGATTGCGGGTTTCCACGGCCATGACATCGGCCAGGTGATGGAGCCGCGTCTGGCGAGCGTGCTGACACCGCGTGAACGTATGGGCCGCATTGGCGCAGAACGCCTGCTGGCGCGCATTCGTGGCGAGACGGTTACGCCTAAGATGTTAGATTTAGGTTTCACCTTGTCACCGGGTGGATCTATTTGAGCTGACAAATTTGAACTAGCTCACACTTATTCACTTCGCGCACGTTTGGATATTGCTTCTCTTTTGCCCCGGCAGGACAATGTTACCGATAACTGTTACCCGTAACAATTGACTGAGGGACACCCTTTGAGCACGACTAATCATGATCACCACGTTTACGTCCTGATGGGCGTGTCCGGTAGCGGTAAATCTGCCGTGGCGAGCGAAGTGGCGCATCAACTCCAGGCTGCGTTTCTTGATGGTGACTTCCTCCATCCGCGCAGCAACATCATGAAAATGGCCTCCGGCGAGCCGCTGAACGACGACGATCGCAAACCGTGGCTGCAGGCGCTGAACGACGCCGCATTCGCCATGCAGCGTACCAACAAAGTTTCGCTGATCGTCTGCTCCGCGCTGAAAAAAACCTACCGCGATCTGCTGCGCGACGGCAACCCGAACCTCTCTTTCATCTACCTGAAAGGCGATTTCGAGGTGATTGAAAGCCGACTGAAGGCGCGTAAAGGTCACTTCTTCAAAACCCAGATGCTGGTGACGCAGTTCGACGCGCTCCAGGAGCCGGGTGAAGATGAGAAAGACGTCTTAGTGGTTGATATCGATCAGTCACTGGAGGGTGTTGTAGCCAGCACCATCGAGGTCATTAATAAAAGGCAGTAAGTTTTGAGTACATTAACGCTAGTTTTGACAGCAGTGGGTTCGGTATTGCTGCTGCTGTTTTTAGTGATGAAGGCGCGTATGCACGCCTTCGTTGCTTTGATGGTGGTTTCTATTGGTGCAGGTCTCTTTTCCGGTATGCCGCTCGACAAGATCGCTGCGACGATGGAAAAAGGGATGGGAGGCACGCTCGGCTTCCTGGCGATAGTGGTCGCGCTGGGCGCGATGTTTGGCAAGATTTTACATGAGACGGGCGCGGTCGATCAGATTGCCGTCAAGATGCTGAAATCCTTCGGCCACAGCCGCGCGCACTATGCGATTGGTCTGGCGGGTCTGATTTGCGCGCTGCCGCTGTTCTTCGAGGTGGCGGTTGTGCTGCTGATTAGCGTGGCATTCTCTATGGCGCGTCATACCGGTACCAACCTCGTGAAGCTGGTCATTCCGCTGTTTGCGGGCGTGGCGGCAGCGGCAGCGTTTCTGTTGCCTGGGCCCGCGCCGATGCTGCTGGCCTCCCAGATGCACGCTGACTTTGGCTGGATGATCCTGATTGGCCTGTGCGCCGCGATCCCGGGAATGATCATTGCCGGCCCGATGTGGGGCAACTTCATTAGCCGTTACGTTGAGCTGCACATTCCGGATGACATCACCGAGCCGCATCTGGGCGAAGGCAAAATGCCGTCCTTTGGCTTCAGTCTGTCACTGATCCTGCTCCCGCTGGTCCTCGTGGGTCTGAAAACCATCGCAGCGCGTTTTGTGCCGGTGGGCTCTACTGCCTACGAATGGTTTGAGTTCATTGGTCACCCGTTTACGGCGATCCTGGTGGCGTGTCTGGTGGCTATTTACGGCCTGGCGATGCGTCAGGGAATGCCGAAAGACCGCGTGATGGAGATCTGCGGTGCCGCGCTGCAGCCTGCGGGTATTATCCTGCTGGTGATTGGTGCCGGTGGCGTGTTCAAGCAGGTGCTGGTGGATTCTGGCGTGGGCCCGGCTCTGGGTGAAGCGCTGACCGGAATGGGCCTGCCGATTGCGGTAACCTGCTTCGTGCTGGCGGCGGCCGTGCGTATTATCCAGGGTTCCGCCACCGTGGCGTGTTTAACTGCGGTGGGTCTGGTAATGCCGGTGATTGAACAGCTGAACTACTCCGGTGCGCAGATGGCAGCGCTGTCTATCTGTATCGCGGGCGGTTCAATTGTGGTCTCTCACGTTAACGACGCTGGCTTCTGGCTGTTCGGTAAATTTACCGGCGCCACCGAAGCGCAAACCCTGAAAACCTGGACGCTGATGGAAACCATCCTCGGTACGACGGGTGCGATTGTCGGGATGATTGCCTTTACGTTGCTGAGCTGAATGCGGTGATTTAACCCGGCTCAAAAATAAGGCCCGGTAGCGTTAACGCTGACCGGGCCTTAATCTTTTCATCTTATGCAGAACATCAGGCCGGGAAAGGTGAAACCACCACCCGGCTTTTTTACATCATTCGCCCTGCGTCGCGCTCTCAATCGTCAAGCGCACATCTGACGTAATCAGCTCTGCCAGCATCTGGTAAACCTTCAGCGTCTCTTCTGGCTCGGCATCGCCCGTATCACTGATGAAGCCTTCATCACGCAGCGTCAGCACGAGGGAACTGAAGACCGCTTTGTCGAAGAATTCTGGTGCGTTAATGCCGTGCAGCACAGACAGGCGCTGTGCCAGCGTCCGGCTCTCTTTCTCCAGCGTACCGCGGTTGATCGACGGGTTCGCACTCAGCAGCCAGAACGTAATGGCGTAGCGCTGCAGCGTTTCGCGCGCACCGGCCGCCAGCAGCTGCAGGGTTCGGGAGCGTGACGGATTGATATGCAGCTCATCGTTGGCAACGGTGATCAGCCCCTGACGACGAAGTTCTTCCGTCAGTTTATCCAGCTCAACGGCCAGCTCATCTTTGCTCCAGCGCAGGAACAGCTCCGCTTTCAGCATCGGGTAGAGCGTATCAACGTGACGCAATAGCTCCTGACGTAAAATGTGGCGATGCTGGGTAATGATGGCCGCCATCAGCGACGGCAGCATCAGCATATGCGCGATGTTGTTGCGATAGTACGTCATCAACACGGCCTGTTCGCGCGGCAGAATGATGATGTCGCCGATCGTGTCCTTCTCGACTTCAAACTTGTTCATCTGCAACGCGTGATCGATGAGCTCGCTGGCAGTAGCCGCAGGAACCGTTGAATCAACCGAGTAAGGCACGTTGCGCATCATGTCCAGGTAGCAGTCCAGCTGCTCCGTGAGCTGTTCACGGGTCAGGGAGCGCTGACGAGAAGCCAGTAGCGCGGTACAGCACAGGTTCATGGCGTTAGCCGCCCCCGCGTTGTTAATACGCACCATCAGCTCGGATGCAATGCCGTTAACCGTTGGCGTCAGCCAGGCAGGACGAACCGCTTCGATAGGATCGATGGATTCGCGCCACTCCGGAACGTGATGATTCAGGTACGTCATCAGCGGCATTGGCTCGCCAAAGTTCACGTAGCCCTGACCCAGGTTGCGTAACTTGCTCAGGCCGCGCAACATCTGCGGCAGGCTCTCTTTCTCTTTGGTTGCGCCACGCAGTTCTTTGGCATACGTACCCACTTCCATGACGTGCTCATAACCAATGTAGATAGGCACCAGCGTGATCGGACGGGTTCCGCCGCGCAGCATCGCCTGAATGGTCATCGACAGCGTGCCGGTCTTCGGATCAAGCAGACGTCCGGTACGGGAGCGACCACCCTCCACGAAGTACTCCACGGAATAGCCGCGGCTGAACAGTTCGCCCAGATACTCGCGGAACACGGTGGAGTAGAGCTTATTGCCCTTGAAGGTACGACGGATAAAGAAGGCGCCCAGGCGGCGGAAGATCGGGCCCGCTGGCCAGAAATTCAGGTTAATACCGGCCGCGATGTGCGGTGGTACCAGCCCCTGGTGATAGAGCACGTAGGAGAGAAGCAGGTAGTCCATGTGGCTGCGGTGGCAGGGGACATAGACAATTTCATGGCCATCATGCGCCAGCTGGCGTACACGCTCAGCGTTATGAACGTTGATGCCCTGATACAGGCGGTTCCAGGTAAAGCCGAGAATACGATCGGAAAGGCGAATCATCTCGTAAGAGAAGTTCGCGGCAATCTCTTCCATCAGCGCAATGGCGTTCTGCTGGGCTTTCTCATGCGAAATCTTCTTGCTACGCGCTTCGTCTTCAACGGCGCGGGCGATCGCTTTGGAGGCCAACAGTTTGTTGAACAGGTCCTGACGCGCCGGGAGTCGTGGCCCGACGGCCGCGAGGCGCTGACGGGCGAAGTGCATACGTGCTACGCGCGCCAGCTTCTGCGCGATGATCTTGTCGGTACCGTGCTCATCTGCCATTCGACGCAGTGAAACGGAAGGGGAGAAGCGCACAAAGCTGTCGCGTCCCAGCCAGGAGACCGCGAAGAACTTCTGGATGCCGTTAAGCATACGCAGCGGCGGATTCTCTTCGCCTTTTTCACGGCCCGGACGGCGGCCAAACATCACCGATACCGGCACCATCTGCACATCCAAATCGGGATTGCTGCGGTGCAGGTCGAGATAGTCGTGGAACAGCTTAATGGACTCTTCTTTTGGCGTGTAATAGGTAAATACACGCGGCCCGCCGTGAATGAACACGTAGCGCGGCAGCAACGTGCCGTCGACTTCCAGCGGTTCAAGCGGGTCAGGTAAGTCATGCGCCAGACATTGGGCGCGAAGGGTCAGTAAGTCTGCCTTCGAGTTATAAGGCAAAACGTACATAATAGGACGCGACGTATCGAGCCCCAATTCCAGCGCGGGTTCTGCTGGGATAGACTTGCTTTTTACCAGGATGCTTAATGGTAAATTAAGTAATTTGTAGTAAATTCGTGGCCAGCCGGACATAAACGATGTAAAGCCTCTGGTTAATAATGCAATTGCGGCGCAAGGATAACAGAAAGCGCGCAAAATTTCTGTTGTTACCCGTCATACTTCAGGCTGTAGCGAAACGCGCTACAGTTCCTGTTACTGACGCTTTTTTTCATAAAAGGTTCTTTTAATGGCCAATAATACCACTGGGTTAACGCGTATCATCAAAGCCGCCGGCTATTCATGGAAAGGTTTCCGTGCCGCGTGGATCAACGAAGCCGCCTTTCGTCAGGAAGGTGTCGCCGCTATCATCGCGGTCATCATCGCCTGTTTCCTTGATGTCGATGCTATTACCCGCGTACTTCTCATCGGTTCCGTGCTTCTGGTGATGATAGTGGAAATTCTCAATAGCGCTATTGAGGCCGTTGTTGACCGTATTGGCTCAGAATTCCACGAGCTCTCCGGTCGCGCGAAAGACATGGGTTCTGCCGCTGTGCTGCTGGCGATTATCACTGCAGTCATTACCTGGGTCACGCTGCTTTGGTCACATTTCCGATGAGCCTCGAGGAATAATTAAGTCCCTGGTTTTTTGTGCAGTTTTTGGTTCCAAATTCACCTTTGACTGTATATACTCACAGCATAACTGTATATACACCCAGGGGGCGGAATGAAAGCATTAACGACCAGGCAGCAAGAGGTGTTTGATCTCATTCGGGATCATATCGGCCAGACGGGTATGCCACCCACGCGTGCGGAAATCGCTCAGCGTCTGGGCTTCCGTTCTCCGAATGCTGCCGAAGAACACCTGAAAGCGCTGGCACGTAAGGGCGTGATTGAAATTGTTTCAGGCGCGTCACGCGGTATCCGCCTGCTGGTGGAAGAAGAGACGGGCATTCCGCTGATAGGCCGTGTTGCTGCGGGTGAGCCGCTGCTGGCACAGCAGCATATCGAAGGCCACTACCAGGTTGATCCTGGTATGTTCAAGCCGAGCGCAGATTTTCTGCTGCGCGTAAGCGGCATGTCGATGAAAGATATCGGCATTCTCGACGGCGATCTGCTGGCGGTACACAAAACGCAGGATGTGCGGAACGGCCAGGTGGTGGTCGCGCGCATTGATGACGAAGTGACCGTTAAGCGTCTGAAAAAGCAGGGTAACACCGTTCAGTTGCTGCCCGAAAACAGCGAGTTCTCTCCTATTGTGGTCGATCTCCGCGAACAGAGCTTCTCTATCGAAGGTCTGGCGGTCGGTGTGATTCGCAACGGTGAATGGCTGTAATCTCTTCCTGACAGGCTACGGTTCCGCTGTAGCCTGCCTTATTGACCACTCCCGGTGTTTCTCATGTCACTGCTGACGGCATCCGATAAGGCATTGTGGCGTCTTGCACTGCCGATGATTTTCTCCAATATTACCGTGCCCTTGCTGGGTCTGGTCGACACGGCCGTTATTGGGCATCTCGATTCCCCTGTCTATCTTGGCGGCGTGGCGATTGGCGCGACGGCAACCAGCTTCCTCTTTATGCTGCTGCTCTTTTTGCGCATGAGCACCACCGGACTCACGGCACAGGCGTATGGTGCAAAAGATCCGTTACGTCTGGCACGGGCGCTGGTGCAGCCGCTGATTCTTGCGTTAGGCGCGGGCGCGTTAATCGTTTTACTCCGTGATCCCCTGATTGACCTTGCGCTCCATATCGTTGGCGGCAGTGAGGCGGTACTGGAGCAGGCGCGACGTTTTCTCGAAATCCGCTGGCTCAGTGCGCCCGCTTCGCTGGCAAATCTGGTTCTGCTGGGTTGGTTACTGGGCGTTCAGTATGCTCGTGCGCCAGTGATTCTGCTGGTCGTGGGAAACCTGCTCAACATCGTGCTGGATCTCTGGCTGGTGATGGGCCTCCATATGAACGTGCGGGGCGCGGCACTGGCGACGGCGATTGCTGAATACGGGACCTTTGTGATGGGGCTGTGGATGGTCTGGCGCGTGCTGGCGATGCGCGGGATCTCCCTCGCGCTGCTGAAAACCGCATGGCGCGGCAATATCCGTAAGCTGCTGGCGCTTAACCGTGACATCATGCTGCGCTCGCTGCTTCTGCAACTCTGCTTCGGCGCGCTGACGGTCTTCGGTGCACGGCTGGGGCCTGAAATCGTCGCGGTCAACGCGGTATTGATGACGCTGCTGACGTTTACCGCCTATGCGCTGGACGGCTTTGCCTACGCGGTTGAAGCACATTCGGGGCAGGCGTATGGCGCGCGTGAAAGCGGGCAGCTTCATGATGTCTGGCGGGCAGCCTGCCGTCAGTCAGGACTGGTAGCGCTGGTGTTTGCCGTGGTCTATGCCTGCTTCGGCGAACAGATTGTTGCTTTACTGACCTCTCTCCCTGCGCTGCGCGAACTGGCGAGCCACTATCTCATCTGGCAAGTCATCTTACCGGTGGTGGGTGTCTGGTGTTATCTGCTGGACGGCATGTTTATTGGTGCGACGCGCGGGGCGGAAATGCGTAACAGTATGGCCGTTGCGGCGGCGGGATTTGGCCTGACGCTGCTGACGCTTCCCTGGCTGGGTAATCACGGTTTGTGGTTGGCGCTTGCGGTCTTTCTCTCTCTGCGTGGCCTGTCGCTGGCTTTTATATGGCGCCGCCACTGGCAAAACAATACCTGGTTTCCTTCGCGTCACGATATATCGTGATGGTTAAAGATTCCGAATATGAAATCAACCGCCGAATCCTTAACTACAATAATTATCACGTCCAGCAGAAAAGAACGTAACGGACGTTACGACCCGACGCTTAACTAAGAGGACACGATGATGAATAAAGACGAAATCGGCGGCAACTGGAAGCAGTTCAAAGGTAAAGCGAAAGAACAGTGGGGTAAGCTGACAGATGACGATATGACCGTCATTGAAGGTAAGCGCGATCAGCTTGTCGGTAAAATTCAGGAACGTTACGGCTACGCGAAAGATCAGGCGGAAAACGAAGTCAAAGACTGGGAAACCCGCAATGATTACCGCTGGTAACGCTGAATAACCTACTGGGGCGGCTTCAGGCCGCCTTTTCTTTTGGCTGCTAACGCGGCTTTTTTTTCTTTTTCACCAGAATAGAGTGGTCATGCTGACACTCATCCTGATGTCGACACGCTTCCACCTCGACACACACTGAACACAGCCCGTGTGCTTCAATCACATTATGACGCAGGGCAAACCCCATTCTTGCCGCCAGCGTATGCATAATGTCTTCCACGCCTTCCGCAGCTTCTTCTTTCACTACGCCACAACGGTCGCAGATAAACATGGCCGACGTGTGGGTGGGCTGATCGAAAAGATGGCACAGTACATAGCTGTTTGTGGATTCCACTTTATGAACAAATCCTTGTTCCAGCAGGAAATCCAGCGCGCGATACACTGTTGGCGGTTTAGCCTGCGGCTCGCTTTCGCGGAGCAGGTCGAGCAGGTCATAGGCGCTGATGGCACCCTGTTGCAGGCTCATCAGACGTAAGACTTCAAGGCGCTGCGGAGTCAGGCGCACATTGCGTTGCGCGCACAGCTTTTCGGCCTGCGCTAACAGCTCTTTTGTGGACTTATCCATTGAGCACCTCGGATGTTCTGGGAAGTAAAACCCTCACTTTATCATGTTCTGGTAAAAACACCGATATCCGTCAGGCTGTGCTATACCTGACGCATCGCAAATCGGGAATATCATCATGAAAAAACCAGACTGTATTAAGCACTGGCGCGACATAGAAGGGCCGGATGACGCCACCTACCCCGACAGTAATGAGCTCTTTTCTATCGGTGCACCGCTGGCCCGCAGCCTTGGCCTCCGACGTATCGGCATTCATCATGAGCGTTTATTGCCCGGGCGTCGGACATCCTATCCCCATGCAGAGAGTGACGAAGAAGAGTTTATCTACGTGCTTGAGGGCTATCCTGAAGCCTGGATTAATGGCTATTTGTGGAAACTTGAACCCGGCGACAGCGTGGGCTTTCCTGCCGGAACCGGCGTCTGCCATACCTTTATCAACAACACGGATGAAGAGGTTCGATTACTGGTGGTGGGCGAGGCCAATAAGAAGCACAACCGCATCTACTATCCGCTCAATCCGGTCTATGCCGCCACGCGGGAGGATCGCTGGGTTGACCATCCTCCGCAGTTTTTTGGCCCGCATGATGGAAAACCTGTGAAAAAATAATTTCCTCTTCTATAAATATTGAAGGCCGTCACAAATTACAACAGGCCGTAAGGGAATTTCACTTAGGGAAAGAAATAGCGGGTCTTTTGCTTCTTATTCACAGCAATAGTTCGTTCCTGTTTGGGTGATAACAGACAGGGGTTATCTAATAACAAACTATTACGGGCATACTGTGAAAAAACATTTTAAATTTTCGGTGGTTAGCATTGTTGTTTCCCTGTTTATGGCAAATCAGGCGGGAGCAGCCAATACCTGGACAGAATCACGTAGCGACGCCATGGGCGGGACGGGCGTAGCCGCTGGCAGTTATGGCAGCGGAGCGTTAATCAACCCCGCGCTGCTGGCAAAGGCAAAACCGGACGATGATGTGACGGTCATTTTGCCATCCGTTGGGGTGCAGGTGACGGATGAAGACAATCTTCAGGATGAGATTGATACCATCAACGACAAAATCAATCACTATAAGGATGTGGTTGATAACCTTACGCCTATTGAAGTCATCACCAATCCGTTAGGTTCGATCAACCAGTTCCAGGGCGCGGCCAAAGATCTTGCCGATGAACTGGACTATCTCAAGGGTAAAACTGCACGTGCAACGGCAGGGGCAGGACTTGCCGTGAGTATCCCTAACGATGTGCTTTCCGTGGCCTTTATGGCCAAAGGTTATGCTCATGGTCGGGTTAGCTCATCTATCGACCAGCAAGATATTGATTATCTGCGCAGTATTCAACGAAGCGATGTGGTTGCGGCCGGTGTTGCTCTGGATGCAGCGCTGAATGGCACGGATCAGATTACCAAAAACCTCAACTCAACGGCGTCTGGCCGGGCGGCGATTGTGTCCGACTACGGTATTGCGGTTGCCCGTCAGTTCGATCTCGGGGGCATCCCGGTTTCTGTTGGCGTCACGCCAAAACTGCAAAAAACCTGGATCTATAACTACACCACTTCCATCTACGATTACGACAGTAATAAGTGGAACGATAGCCGCTACCGTACAGACGATACGGGCTTTAACGTTGATGCTGGTATTGCCGCTGATTTTGGCGAAAACTGGACGGTCGGCCTGAGCGGGCAAAACCTGATGTCACGCGATATCGACAGCAAGGATATCCGCATCCGCAACGGGCGTACGGGAGAAGTGGTGAGCTATAAAGACACCTACCAGATCCGTCCGCTGGTCACCGCGGGCGCCGCCTGGCACAACGATCTTGTTACGCTGACCGCTGATGGCGATCTGACCGAAACCAAAGGTTTCAAGAGCGAAGATACGTCGCAGTATGTTGGGGTAGGTGCTGAAGTAACCCCGCTGAGCTGGCTGGCGGTACGCGCAGGTTATCGCGCTGACGTGAAGGGTAACGACAGCAACGTCTTTACCGGTGGTGTCGGCTTCGCGCCGTTCAACACCGTGCATGTTGACCTGATGGGCCTCTACGGTGAAGACGAAACCTGGGGCGCAGGGGCACAGCTAAGCATGACGTTCTAAAGTGCACCGGAGGCGCTGCGCCTCCGGCTTTTCTTTGTGCTATAGTAGCGCCCCTTTTCCACCAGATGCTTAAAACTTCGCCATGTTGTCAGAATACCAGACCGCTTTCCCAGCACACCGTTTCTCCATTGCGCCAATGCTAGACTGGACGGACAGACACTGCCGCTTCTTCCTGCGTCAGCTCTCCCGCCATACGCTGCTGTACACCGAAATGGTGACCACCGGTGCAATCATTCACGGCAAGGGCGACTATCTGGCATACAGTGAAGAAGAGCATCCGGTTGCCTTGCAGCTGGGTGGCAGCGATCCGGCCGCGCTGGCGCAGTGTGCGAAGCTGGCGGAAGCGCGCGGCTATGACGAGATTAACCTCAACGTTGGCTGTCCTTCAGACCGTGTGCAAAACGGTATGTTCGGTGCGTGTCTGATGGGGAACGCGCAGCTGGTTGCCGACTGTATCAAGGCGATGCGTGATGTGGTCTCCATTCCCGTGACGGTCAAAACCCGTATCGGCATTGACGACCAGGACAGCTACGAATTCCTGTGCGATTTCATCAACACGGTGTCCGGCAAAGGCGAATGCGAGATGTTTATCATCCACGCCCGTAAAGCCTGGCTCTCCGGCCTGAGCCCGAAAGAGAACCGTGAGATCCCACCGCTGGACTATCCGCGCGTATATCAGCTTAAACGTGATTTCCCGCATCTGACGATGTCGATCAACGGCGGTATTAAGTCGCTTGAAGAAGCCAAAGCGCACCTTGAACATATGGACGGCGTGATGGTCGGACGCGAGGCGTATCAGAACCCGGGCATTTTGGCGACGGTCGACCGTGAAATCTTTGGCGTTGACGGCGCCGATACCGATCCGGTTGCCGTCGTGCGCGCCATGTATCCTTACATTGAGCGCGAGCTGAGCAACGGCACCTATCTCGGCCACATTACCCGCCATATGTTGGGCCTGTTCCAGGGCATACCGGGGGCGCGGCAGTGGCGTCGTTACCTCAGTGAGAACGCACATAAAGCTGGTGCGGATATCGAGGTGCTGGAACATGCGCTGCGACTGGTCGCAGATAAGCGATAATTTTCGCTAAAAGATCGTCAAATTCACCACGCCCTGCATATCATTGCGGGGCGTTTTTCTTTAAGAACAATGATTTAGTTTTGGCATGATTCTTGTAATACAAACTGTATTACTCGGGAACTCGTGGGAGAGCACCATGCTGGAACTACTTTTTGTCATTGGCTTTTTTGTCATGCTGTTAGCCACAGGCGTTTCGCTGCTTGGCATTCTCGCTGCGCTCGTCGTGGCGACGGTGGTGATGTTTATCGGCGGACTGTTTGCCCTGACCATCAAACTGCTGCCGTGGTTATTACTGGCCATTGTGGTGGTGTGGGCGATACGGGCGATTAAATCACCAAAACTGCCGACTTATCAGCGCAATAACCGCTTCCGTTACTAAGGTATTGAGGGGTTCGTCACATACTTGTAACTTTCCCGGCAGCATTACTTAGAACAGAATAGGATTTACTTATCGAATCTGTCACTATGGCTGCCGCTACAGAATTCATCGAGCTGTACCCTACATACAGCCGAACTAAAAAAAAGAAAGGGCTTCCCACGGGAAGCCCAATTTCTTTTTGGGGCTCAGGGAATGAGTAAACTTGAACCCTGTGTCGCCCGGCTTTCCAGCACCTCATGCGCACGCTGCGCATCGGTCAGCGGATATTTCTGCGCATCCGCCACGTCCACCTTAATCACGCCGCTGGCGATCAGCGAGAACAGCTCGTTGCTGGCTTCCTCCAGTTCTTCCCGGTTGGTGATATAGCCCTGCAGGGAAGGGCGGGTCACGTAGAGCGAGCCTTTCTGATTCAGGATGCCAAGATTGACGCCAGTGACAGCGCCTGACGCATTCCCGAAGCTCACCATCAGCCCGCGACGTTGCAGGCAGTCCAGCGACGCCTCCCAGGTGTCTTTGCCCACCGAGTCATACACCACGCGCACTTTTTTACCTCCAGTAATCTCTTTCAGGCGCTCGACGATGCTCTCTTCGCGATAGTTGATCACCTGCCACGCCCCCGCGTCCAGCGCACGCTGCGCTTTTTGGGCATTGCCCACGGTACCGATGAGTTTCGCGCCTAAGGCTTTCGCCCACTGGCAGGCAATCAGCCCCACGCCACCCGCTGCGGCATGAAAAAGAAACTGCTCGTCGGGTTTAATTTCATAGGTTTTGCGCAGCAGATAGTAAACCGTTAACCCCTTCAGGAACGAAGCGGCCGCCTGCTCGAAGGAGATAGCGCCAGGCAGCAGAGCGGCTTTATCCGCCGGAACGTTGTGGACGGAGCTGTAAGCGCCCAGCGCAGATTGCGCATACACCACGCGGTCGCCCTCTTTAATATGCTTAACCGCGCTGCCCACTTTAATGACGACACCGGCCGCCTCGGTGCCCAGACCACTCGGCATTGACGGAGGCGGGTAGAGACCGCCGCGAATATAGGTATCGATGTAGTTAATGCCGATAGCTTTGTTTTCAACCTGAATTTCGTTCTCGCCAGGCGCTGCGGGGGTAAACTCAACCGCTTTCAGTACGTCCGGACCGCCGTGTTTCTGGAACTCAATGCGCGTTGCCATGCTCCCTCCGTAAGAAAAATATGGTAATCTTTCGACCCACTCTTTATCTCGGTAACTCCATTCACTATGGCAGGAAACAAACCCTTCAACAAACAGACTGAACCTCGCGAGCGTGATTTCCAGGTCGCAGGGTTAAAAGTCCCGCCGCACTCGATTGAAGCGGAACAGTCGGTGTTGGGCGGTTTAATGCTGGATAACGAACGCTGGGACGACGTCGCTGAGCGCGTGGTGTCTGAGGATTTCTACACCCGTCCGCACCGTCATATCTTTACCGAAATGGCGCGCCTGCAGGAGTCGGGCAGCCCGATTGACCTGATTACGCTCGCGGAATCGCTTGAGCGTCAGGGTCAGCTGGACAGCGTCGGCGGGTTTGCCTACCTGGCAGAACTGTCAAAAAACACGCCAAGTGCGGCGAACATCAGCGCTTATGCCGATATCGTGCGGGAACGTGCCGTCGTCCGTGAGATGATATCGGTGGCGAACGAGATCGCCGAAGCCGGTTTTGATCCGCAGGGGCGCACCAGCGAAGACCTGCTCGACCTGGCGGAGTCCCGCGTCTTTAAAATCGCCGAAAGCCGTGCGAACAAAGACGAAGGGCCTAAAAACATTGCCGATGTGCTCGACGCGACCGTGGCGCGTATCGAGCAGTTGTTCCAGCAACCGCACGATGGTGTCACCGGGGTCAACACCGGTTATGACGACCTCAACAAAAAGACCGCCGGCCTGCAGCCGTCGGATCTGATTATCGTTGCGGCGCGTCCGTCGATGGGTAAAACGACATTTGCGATGAACCTCGTCGAAAACGCCGCAATGTTGCAGGATAAACCTGTACTCATCTTCAGTCTTGAGATGCCCTCCGAGCAGATTATGATGCGTTCTCTGGCATCGCTGTCGCGCGTGGACCAGACCCGTATCCGTACCGGCCAGCTCGATGACGAAGACTGGGCGCGTATCTCCGGCACGATGGGCATTCTGCTGGAAAAACGTAACATCTATATCGATGACTCCTCTGGCCTGACGCCGACGGAAGTGCGCTCCCGCGCGCGCCGTATCGCCCGCGAACACGGCGGCATCGGCCTCATCATGATCGACTACCTCCAGCTGATGCGCGTGCCGTCGCTCTCCGATAACCGTACGCTGGAAATTGCAGAGATTTCCCGCTCGCTCAAGGCGTTAGCCAAAGAGCTGCACGTGCCGGTGGTGGCGCTGTCGCAGCTGAACCGCTCCCTGGAACAACGTGCCGATAAACGCCCGGTCAACTCCGACCTGCGTGAATCCGGCTCCATCGAGCAGGATGCCGACTTAATCATGTTCATCTACCGTGATGAGGTTTATCACGAGAACAGCGACCTGAAAGGGATCGCCGAAATTATTATTGGTAAACAACGTAACGGCCCGATCGGGACGGTGCGTCTGACCTTTAACGGACAGTGGTCGCGTTTCGACAACTACGCCGGTCCTCAATATGATGATGAGTAATTTCTAAGGAATTCAAATGCAAGCGGCAACTGTAGTCATTAACCGCCGCGCTCTGCGACACAACCTGCAACGTTTGCGTGAACTGGCGCCCGCCAGCAAGCTCGTTGCAGTCGTGAAAGCGAACGCTTACGGACACGGTCTTCTTGAGACCGCGCGAACGCTCCCCGATGCCGACGCCTTTGGCGTCGCCCGTCTTGAAGAAGCTCTCCGCCTGCGTGCGGGGGGGATCACGCAACCCATTTTGCTGCTGGAAGGCTTTTTCGAAGCCACAGACTTGCCTACGATTGCTGACCAGCATCTGCACACGGCGGTACATAACGAAGAACAGCTGTCCGCGCTGGAAAACGCCGAGCTGAGTGAACCCGTTACCGTCTGGATGAAGCTCGACACGGGCATGCACCGTCTGGGCGTTCGCCCGGAAAATGCGGGGGCGTTTTATCAGCGTTTGTGCAGGTGCAAAAACGTGCGCCAGCCTGTGAACATCGTCAGCCATTTTGCGCGTGCCGATGAGCCTGAATGTGGGGCAACCGAGCAGCAGCTCGATATCTTTAACACCTTCTGCGAAGGCAAGCCGGGAATGCGCTCGATTGCGGCTTCCGGCGGGATCCTGCTGTGGCCGCAGTCGCACTTTGACTGGGCGCGCCCGGGCATTATTCTTTATGGCGTGTCGCCTCTGGAGAGCAAACCCTGGGGGCCGGACTTTGGCTTTAAGCCAGTGATGTCGCTGGTCTCGAATCTGATTGCCGTGCGTGAGCACAAAGCGGGCGAGCCGGTGGGCTATGGCGGCACCTGGATTAGCGAGCGCGACACGCGCCTTGGCGTGGTGGCGATGGGCTACGGAGATGGCTATCCGCGTGCTGCACCGACAGGTACACCGGTGCTGGTCAACGGTCGCGAGGTCAACATTGTCGGTCGCGTCGCGATGGACATGATTTGCGTGGACCTTGGACCCGACGCCCAGGATAAAGCAGGTGATGATGTTGTGATGTGGGGTGAGGGCCTGCCCGTTGAGCGCATTGCTGAAATCACGAAAGTGAGTGCTTACGAACTTATCACGCGCCTGACCTCCCGGGTGGCGATGAAATACCTTGACTGAACCGTCTGTGAAGTGAGGTTATTAACCTCACTTCAACTTTATTAACATCCTCTCGACCTTCTCCCACTTCCGGTTTATTGTTGAAACTCCTGCCTCATCGAATTCCGGAGAACCATCGCGTGTTTCAGAACGTTGACGCCTATGCCGGCGACCCTATTCTCTCCTTAATGGAGCGTTTCAAAGAAGATCCTCGCAGCGATAAAGTGAACCTCAGCATCGGTTTGTATTACAACGAAGAGGGTATTATTCCTCAGTTACAAGCCGTTGCCGAAGCCGAAGCGCGTCTGAATGCGGTCCCGCATGGAGCGTCGCTCTATCTGCCGATGGAAGGGCTCAATGCGTACCGCAATACCATCGCACCGCTGCTGTTTGGGGCCGATCATCCGGTACTTGCGCAAAAACGTGTGGCGACCATCCAGACGCTGGGTGGATCGGGCGCGCTGAAAGTCGGTGCTGATTTCCTGAAAAAATACTTCCCGGATTCCGGCGTGTGGGTCAGTGACCCGACGTGGGAAAACCACGTCGCAATTTTTGAGGGCGCAGGCTTTAATGTCGAGACTTATCCGTGGTTTGACAGCGAAACCAACGGCGTGCGCGTTGAAGCCCTGCTGGAAAAACTGAAAACGTTGCCGGCGCGCAGCATTGTGTTGCTGCATCCGTGCTGCCACAACCCAACGGGTGCGGACCTCACCAATGACCAGTGGGATGCCGTCATTGAGGTGCTCAAGGCTCGCAACCTGATTCCATTCCTCGACATCGCCTATCAGGGCTTTGGCGCCGGGATGGAAGACGATGCCTATGCTATCCGCGCCGTTGCGAGTGCCGGCCTGCCTGTGCTGGTGAGCAACTCTTTCTCGAAAATCTTCTCCCTGTATGGCGAACGCGTCGGCGGGCTGTCCGTGGTCTGCGAAGATGCCGAAGCTGCCAGCCGCGTGCTGGGCCAGCTTAAAGCTACGGTGCGCCGTATCTACTCCAGCCCCCCGAACTTTGGTGCGCAGGTTGTGGCGACGGTACTCGGCGACGAACAGCTGAAAGCTAGCTGGCTTGCCGAAGTGGAATCCATGCGTAAGCGCATTCTGTCGATGCGTCAGGAGCTGGTCAACGTGCTGAAAGAGGCGGTACCGGGGCATAACTTTGATTATCTGATCAGGCAGCGCGGGATGTTCAGCTACACCGGTTTGAGCGCCGCGCAGGTCGACCGTCTGCGCGACGAGTTCGGCGTCTACCTGATTGCCAGCGGCCGCATGTGCGTCGCGGGTCTCAATGCCAGCAACGTTCATCGCGTGGCACAGGCATTTGCTGCGGTAATGTAAGTACTCACTACTGTATTCTCCCTCTCCCTGTGGGAGAGGACATCAGGCCGCCGTGCAGTCTTATCGCCCGGTGGCGCTCCGCTTACCGGGCCTACGGGCAGGGTGTTCTCCCTCTCCCTGTGGGAGAGGGCCGGGGTGAGGGCATCAGGCTACTCAGGTCGATGTCTCGCTTTGTGATCGTCTTCTTTTTCTTCAGATTGATAATCAAAAACTCCTTTTCTTCACCTGCCGCTGGGGTTATGGTCGGATAGTTTTTTGACCATTCACTCAAAATAAAACGATAACGAACTGAATATTCAGGGGAAAATATGCGCAAGATCACCCTGGCGCTCAGCGCCGCCTGCTTATTGTTCTCACTTAATAGTGCCGTCGTCGCGCGCGCTTCTGCGCCAACGCCGCTTTACACCGGCACTACCGCTGCCATTCTTGCCGAACAGGCTCCTATTCACTGGGTATCCGTGGCCCAAATCGAAAACAGTCTGATGGGCCGCCCGCCCATGGCCGTTGGCTTTGATATTGACGACACCGTTCTGTTCTCCAGCCCGGGATTCTGGCGCGGCAAAAAAATGTATTCGCCGGACAGTGAAGCGTATCTGAAGAACCCGGCGTTCTGGGAAAAGATGAATAACGGCTGGGACGATTACAGTATCCCGAAAGAGGTCGCCCGGGCGGTCATTGCCATGCATGTGAAGCGCGGCGACAGCATTTACTTCGTCACCGGTCGTAGTCAGACCAAAACAGAAACCGTCTCCAGAACCCTGCAGGATGATTTCCAGATCCCGGCTGCCAACATGAACCCGGTCATTTTTGCGGGTGACAAAGAAGGGCAAAACACCAAAACCCAGTGGCTGGAGAAGAAAAACATCAAAGTGTTCTATGGTGATTCGGATAACGACATTACCGCGGCGCAGGATACAGGAGCCAGAGCGATCAGGGTGTTACGCGCCTCTAACTCGACCTATCGACCGCTGCCGATGGCCGGAAAATTTGGCGAAGAGGTGATTGTTAACTCGGAGTATTAAGCGTCTGGACGCGAGTTTGATTCTTTTTTAATCAAATCTCGCTGCGGCGGGTTTTACCTTTCGACTTCTTGCTGCACACTTAGAAAGGTTCATCTTTCTAAACGGAGCAGCACATGTGGTATCAACAGACCCTGATCTTAAGCGCTAAACCCCGCGGATTTCACCTGGTGACGGAGGAAGTCATCGGGCAAATCCGCGATTTGTCGCGCGTCAGAACGGGTTTACTGCATCTGCTGCTTCAACACACGTCAGCCTCCCTCACGCTTAATGAAAATTGCGATCCCACTGTCCGGTCTGATATGGAAAACCATTTTCTGAAGAGTGTCCCGGACAACGCCCCCTATGAGCACGATTATGAGGGCGCAGATGACATGCCTTCGCATATCAAATCTTCTCTGCTCGGGGTATCGCTGATGCTGCCGGTACACAACGGGCGGCTACTGCTGGGAACGTGGCAAGGGATCTGGCTGGGAGAACATCGCATTCACGGTGGTTCGCGTAAAATTATCGCAACGCTACAAGGGGAATAATGATGACAATTTCGGAGCTACTTCAGTACTGCATGAGTAAACCTGGCGCGGAGCAGAGCGTGCATAGCGACTGGAAAGCCACGCAGATAAAAGTGGGAGATGTGCTGTTTGCGATGGTGAAAGAGGTCGAAGGCCGCCCGGCCGCGTCGCTGAAAACCAGCCCGGAGCTGGCGGATTTGCTACGTCAGCAGCATGATGATGTGAGGCCGAGCAAACACCTGAATAAGGCGCACTGGAGCACGGTTTATCTGGATGGCTCCCTGCCCGGCTCGCAAATTTACTATCTGGTGGATGCGTCTTATAAACAGGCAGTAGAGCTGCTGCCGGAAGCGACCCGACAACAACTCTCCGTCTGACATTACAGCAACGGTTTAAGGAAGCGCGCGGTGTGCGAGGCTTCGCACTCTGCAACGGTCTCTGGCGTACCGGAGACGAGGATTTCACCGCCGCCGCTGCCGCCTTCCGGGCCGAGATCGACAATCCAGTCCGCGGTTTTAATCACGTCCAGATTATGTTCGATGACCACAATCGTGTTGCCCTGATCGCGCAGCTGATGCAGCACGTCGAGCAACTGCTGGATATCCGCAAAGTGCAGACCGGTGGTCGGCTCATCCAGAATATACAGCGTCTGACCGGTGCCGCGTTTGGAGAGCTCACGCGCCAGCTTCACGCGCTGGGCTTCACCGCCCGACAGCGTAGTGGCGGACTGCCCCAGACGAATGTAGGTCAGACCGACGTCCATCAGGGTCTGCAGCTTACGCGCCAGCGCAGGGACGGCGTCAAAGAACTCGCGCGCCTCTTCGATGGTCATGTCCAGCACTTCGTGGATGGTCTTGCCTTTGTACTTAATTTCCAGCGTTTCGCGGTTATAGCGTTTACCTTTGCACTGGTCGCACGGGACGTAGATGTCCGGCAGGAAGTGCATCTCAACTTTGATGACGCCATCGCCCTGGCACGCTTCACAGCGGCCGCCGCGCACGTTAAAGCTGAACCGTCCCGGCGTGTACCCGCGTGAACGCGCTTCCGGCACGCCGGCGAACAGTTCACGTACGGGCGTGAAGACGCCGGTATAGGTCGCCGGGTTCGAGCGAGGGGTTCGGCCAATCGGGCTCTGGTCAATGTCGATAACCTTATCGAAATGTTCCAGCCCCTGAATGTCTCGGTACGGCGCGGGCTCGGCCAGCGTCGCACCGTTCAGCGCCGTCTGCGCAATCGGGAACAGGGTATCGTTAATCAGCGTCGATTTACCGGAACCGGACACGCCAGTGATGCAGGTAAACAGGCCAACCGGTAGCGTCAGCGTCACATCTTTCAGGTTGTTGCCGCGCGCGCCGGTCAGCTTCAGCACTTTTTCCGGATCTGCCGCTACGCGCTGTTTTGGCACCTCAATCTTACGCTTGCCGCTCATGTACTGGCCGGTCAGCGACTCGGGTACCGCCATAATGTCTTTCAGCGTCCCTTCCGCGACCACCTGACCGCCGTGTACGCCCGCGCCAGGACCAATGTCGATCACGTGATCCGCAGCGCGAATCGCGTCTTCGTCGTGCTCCACCACAATCACCGTGTTACCGAGGTTGCGCAGGTGGACCAACGTGCCGAGCAGACGTTCGTTGTCGCGCTGGTGCAGGCCGATTGACGGCTCATCCAGCACGTACATCACGCCCACCAGGCCTGCGCCAATCTGGCTGGCCAGG
Organism: Enterobacter sp. T2; assembly: GCF_010692925.1. Lineage (NCBI taxonomy): Bacteria > Pseudomonadati > Pseudomonadota > Gammaproteobacteria > Enterobacterales > Enterobacteriaceae > Enterobacter > Enterobacter sp. T2. The sequence goes on from NZ_CP048736.1 coordinate 307,529, forward strand.
CGGATACGCTGGGCCTCACCGCCGGACAGCGTTTCTGCCGAGCGGGAAAGCGTCAGGTAGTTCAGACCCACGTTCACCAGGAACTTGAGACGATCGCCAATCTCCTTCAGCACTTTTTCAGCGATTTTCGCGCGCTGACCGGAGAGCTTCAGGTTGTTGAAGAAGTCCATCGCGTGGCCGATGCTCATGTCTGAGATGGTCGGCAGCGCCGTGTTTTCGACAAAGACATGACGCGCTTCGCGACGCAGACGCGTGCCTTCACAGGTGGCACAGGAGCGGTTGCTGATGAACTTCGCCAGCTCCTCGCGTACCGCGCTGGATTCGGTCTCTTTGTAGCGGCGCTCCATATTGTGCAGCACCCCTTCGAACGGGTGGCGACGCACGGAGGTATCACCGCGATCGTTCATGTATTTGAACTCAATATTCTCTTTACCGGAACCGAACAGGATCACTTTGTGCACGTTCGGGCTCAGGCTGGCCCACGGCGCTTCCACGTCGAACTTATATTGCTCCGCCAGCGATTTCAGCATCTGGAAGTAGTAAAAGTTACGCTTATCCCAGCCGCGAATGGCGCCGCCTGCCAGCGACAGCTCAGGGTTCTGGATCACGCGGTCCGGGTCGAAATACTGCTGTACGCCCAGACCGTCGCAGGTTGGGCATGCGCCTGCCGGGTTGTTGAACGAGAACAGACGCGGTTCCAGCTCGCGCATGCTGTAGCCGCAAATCGGGCAGGCAAAGTTGGCGGAGAAGAGCAGCTCTTCCGCTTTCGGGTCGTCCATATCGGAAACAACGGCGGTACCACCGGAGAGTTCCAGCGCCGTTTCGAACGATTCCGCAAGACGCGTCGCGAGGTCTTCACGCACCTTAAAGCGATCGATCACCACCTCAATGGTGTGCTTTTTCTGCAGCTCCAGTTTTGGCGGATCCGACAGGTCGCACACTTCGCCGTCAATACGGGCGCGGATATAGCCCTGGCTTGCCAGGTTCTCCAGCGTTTTGGTGTGTTCGCCTTTACGCTCTTTAATAATTGGCGCCAGCAGCATCAGGCGTTTGCCTTCCGGCTGCGACAGCACGTTATCCACCATCTGGCTCACGGTCTGCGCCGCCAGCGGGACGTCGTGGTCCGGGCAGCGCGGCTCACCCACGCGCGCAAACAGCAGACGCAGGTAGTCGTGAATTTCAGTAATGGTACCGACCGTTGAACGCGGGTTATGCGAAGTCGACTTCTGCTCGATGGAGATCGCAGGCGATAACCCTTCAATATGATCGACATCCGGTTTTTCCATCAGCGACAGGAACTGACGCGCGTACGCGGAGAGAGATTCAACGTAACGACGCTGTCCTTCGGCATACAAGGTGTCGAAAGCCAGTGAGGATTTGCCAGACCCCGAAAGCCCGGTCACGACGATGAGTTTGTCGCGAGGGATTATGAGGTTGATATTTTTGAGATTGTGGGTGCGGGCGCCCCGAACTTCGATCTTATCCATTCACCTTTCCCGGTTGAAACACGGATTGCCTGGTTTGTTTGAAGGACAAACGGCTGTCAGAAACGGCTAATTATGACACAATTTAACCTGTTTGAATATACAGTATTGGAATGCATTTTCTGATTCGCTGTGTAACAATGTTCAGTTCGCGCGCGAACTCTGGAAGATACTACGCAACTATCAAAGTGGCGTCTGGAAATGGTACACTCGCGCGTTTACACTATTAAGAAACGTATTCAGGAGACACGAACATGGCCAGCAGAGGCGTAAACAAGGTGATTCTCGTCGGTAATCTGGGCCAGGACCCGGAAGTACGCTACATGCCGAGTGGTGGCGCAGTTGCCAACATTACGCTGGCTACTTCCGAATCCTGGCGTGATAAAGCGACCGGTGAGATGAAAGAGCAGACTGAATGGCACCGCGTGGTGCTGTTTGGCAAACTGGCAGAAGTTGCCGGTGAGTATCTGCGTAAAGGTTCTCAGGTCTATATCGAAGGCCAGCTGCGCACCCGTAAATGGACCGATCAGTCCGGCGCTGAGAAGTACACCACCGAAGTTGTGGTAAACGTTGGCGGTACCATGCAGATGCTGGGCGGCCGTCAGGGCGGTGGCGCGCCAGCAGGTGGCGGTCAGCAGCAGCAGGGCGGTTGGGGTCAGCCTCAGCAGCCACAGGGCGGCAACCAGTTCAGCGGCGGCGCGCAGTCTCGTCCGCAGCAGCAGTCTGCTCCGGCACCGTCTAACGAGCCACCAATGGACTTCGACGACGACATCCCGTTCTGATCAACGGATGCTCAAACAAAAAACCCAGACATCGTCTGGGTTTTTTGTTTATACAGGAATCAGGTAATCACCATTGGCCAGTCTGGTGGCTGGTGGCTCATTGCCTCTACCATCACGACTTTAATATTTTCCCAGACAGCGGCAATATCCAGCAGGGTGATGCCCAGCAGGCCCGTTGCGAACCAGCAAGCCGCGCCAAGCCCCAGCAGAGTGCTGATGACCGCAAGACCCGCGTAGTCAGATTTACGAAACTGAATGTTCAGCGTGCTGGCTAAAAACATCAGTACCGCGCTCAACAAAGGCCAGCGCAGGAGAACCATGCTGGTAGTAATGGTTGCCATAGAACCCATCCTCTACAAAACAGACGAACTGAATGAAACGGTGTTTCTCGTTACAGAATATGTGTGAACTATATCACATTTGTTGATTTATTCGCCAGCGTCTGAGCGTTCAAAATGGGGATTTTATTACGCAAAAAAGGCGATGGTGCCGGGTACCTGGGTCCCGATACCTGCTGAGCGGACACACGATGGGCCAGCCACGTTGTTTTTATAAGTGGCACGTTATTTTTTGCTCATCCTGAAAATAATGTGGTAATAGCCGGGCATTTATAAAACATCGATTCTCTGTTGTGTTATCTTCAAACCCCACATGTTCGCTGGATAATTATTTCCCTTAATTGAAACGGAACGAATACTTACAGTTTAGCTTACGGGAAAATATTATCGTCATAACGAAATTTAAGATTTTTAATACTAAAAGTCAGTTGCTAACTTCGCATGATTCATGCAACGTAATCACCTGTTTAACAAAGCATCCGGCCTTCATTACTACAGGCGTACAACATGCAGGGATATAGGGCGGGAAATGAATCGTAGCGCGCGGCGCAAAATGCTCAGGGTAGTAGGGATCATCATGGTAGTTATGCTGCCGGTGATGCTTGCCCTATGGTTTGCCCAGCTAAGAGCCGTGTCGGAAACAAGCGCTCAGCTCCGTACATTTGCTGAACTGGCTTTAGACAAAACAGAACTGGTTATTCAACAAGTTGATCTGGCCCGGGACGAGGCCGAAAAATATCAGGGTAAACTTTGTACACCGGAACATCGCCAATATATGTTGAACGTTGTGCGTGGCCGCCTGTTTGTCGCTGATTTAATTTATGCAGAAGGTCAGAATTTTCTTTGTTCAACCGTTTTTACACCGGACCAACCTTACGCGATCCCGATTGCCAATTACACCCGTAAACCTGACATCGCTATCTATTATTTTCGCGACACGCCATTTTATACTGGCTATAAAATGACATATATGCAGCGTGGAAATTATGTCGTGGTGGTCAATCCGCTTTCTTACAGCGAAGTGATGTCTACCGATCATTCTCTCTCCTGGGGAGTGTACGACACGGTAACCAATGCATTCTTTTCCGTTAGCCAGAAAGCTAATCCTTCTTTATTAAATTCGATGATTCAGGATAAGGAATCGGTATTTCAAAAAGATAACCGTTTCTATACCGTCGTGAAATCACCAAAACGGCCGATTGCCGCTATCGTGTCGACGTCAAATAAGCGTTTTTACGAAACGCTCTACCATCAGGCGACGTTGACGCTGCCGCTGGGGATGATCTGCAGCATTATTATTTTGCTGGTATGGTCGCGGACGCACCGCGAGCTTAATTCGCCAGGGCGGTTGCTGCATCGGGCGTTGCACAAACGACAGCTTTGCCTGCACTACCAGCCGATTATTGATATCAAGAACAACCAGTGCGTGGGGGCAGAGGCGTTGTTGCGCTGGCCGGGTTTCAACGGACAGGTGATGAGTCCGGCTGAGTTTATTCCGCTGGCTGAAAAAGAGGGAATGAGCGAGCGGATTACGGATTATGTCGTTGAGGAGGTATTCAGCGATCTGGGTCATTTCCTGGCTGAGCATCCGCATCTCTATATTTCAATTAACCTGTCGGCCACGGATTTCCACTCCTCACGGCTGATCGCCATGATTTCTGACAAGGCGCGCCACTATGCCGTCCGTGCTCAGCAAATCAAAATCGAAGTGACGGAACGTGGGTTCATTGATGTGCCAAAAACCACACCGGTGATTCAGGCTTTCCGGCAGGCGGGTTATGAAGTGGCGATCGATGATTTCGGGACCGGTTACTCGAACCTGCACAATCTCTATTCGCTGAACGTCGACATTCTGAAAATCGATAAATCGTTTATCGATACTCTAACGACCAACAGCACCAGCCATCTGATCGCCGAGCATATTATCGAGATGGCGCAAAGCCTGCGGCTTAAAACCATTGCGGAAGGGGTCGAAACGGCAGAGCAGGTGAGTTGGTTGCTGAAGCGCGGCGTCCAGTTCTGTCAGGGATGGCACTTCGCGAAAGCGATGCCGCCCCAGGAATTTATGACCTGGCAGCAGCAACCTTTGCACTAAGGGTGATTAATTCAACTGGTGGCGATAGTCGCTCGGCGTACGGTCAAACTCGCGGCGAAACACGCGGGAAAAGGTTTGTTGCGACACATAGCCAAGATCCATCGCGATATCAAAAATCGGTCGCTGCGTTGAGCGTAACGCCTGCGCCGCCAGCAGTAATCTGCGCTGACGAATGTACTCACCCAGGGTTTGATGCATAACCGTGCGGAACATTCTCTGTAAATACCATTTCGAATAGCCCGACTTTTTAGCGACCACATCGATGTTCAACGGTTGATCGATATGATCATCAATCCATTCAATAAGTGTCTGAATAATCTGCTGATGCGACATAAGGTTGCCCCTCTGTAGATACAACTTTCTTGGTTGATTCGTCGTTTTCTCTGCGGGGGAGTATAATTCCTCAAGTTAACTTGAGGTAAAGAGGTTTTATGGAAAAGAGATTGCCGCGTATTAAAGCGCTTTTAACCCCCGGCGAAGTGGCAAAGCGAAGCGGTGTTGCGGTATCGGCGCTCCACTTCTATGAAAGCAAAGGGTTAATTAAAAGCATCCGTAACGGCGGAAACCAGCGCCGCTATACCCGTGACGTTCTCCGTTATGTGGCGATTATCAAAATTGCGCAACGAATCGGCATTCCCCTGGCGACGATAGGTGAGGCGTTTGGGGTGTTGCCGGAGGGCCACACGCTGAGCCCGAAAGAGTGGAAAGAGCTCTCCTCCCAGTGGCGTGAAGAGCTGGACAGACGTATTCATACGCTGGTTGCGCTGCGCGATGAACTGGACGGTTGTATCGGCTGCGGCTGTCTGTCCCGCAGCGACTGCCCGTTGCGGAACCCTGGCGACAGGCTGGGCGAGCAGGGGACAGGGGCGCGGCTGCTGGAGGAGGAGTAAGTCTCTGCGGCCTGCGCGTCGGGTGGCGGCTGCGCCTTACCCGACCTACAAAAACCACATTCTCGAACGTAGGCCGGGTAAGGCGCAGCCGCCACCCGGCATACACACGCACCCTATAAAGAACTAAAGCGCCACTAAGGGCGCTTTAGTTTTTCCCGGTCTTTGTCTTTCTCTCTATCCCGCTGGTTCACGGGAGGGTTTCCCCCGACATCAGCACCCCTCGTGTCGAGCTGGTTGGTGAGGTTCCGGATTGTGCTGACACTTTAATTCTATGCAAGCCCCGTTTTTTCGCCAGCGTCGCTGACCGGTTTTTAGCCGAATTTTTTTCGCGGTGTTGTTCAATTTTCTATAGTTAAAAAGTATGAATCACAGGAGAAGACCATGCTCACGGTACATCACCTTAACCAGTCGCGCTCACATCGTGTGATCTGGGCGCTGGAAGAACTCGCCCTGCCTTATGAGATCGTTCACTACCAGCGCGAAAAGAACATGCTGGCGCCGGAGGCTCTCAAAAAGGTGCATCCGTTGGGCAAATCACCCATCATCGAAGATAACGGACTTATCCTCGCGGAATCGGGTGCCATTCTGGAGTACCTCCAGGAAACCTATGATGCCGAATCGCGCCTTAAGCCGTTAGATCCGGCGCATAAGGTGCAATACCGCTTCTGGCTGCATTACGCGGAAGGATCGCTGATGCCACTGCTGTTAATGAGGCTGGTTTTCAACAGCCTCGGCAAGCCGCCCGTGCCGCCAGGCATCCGACTCCTGGGCAAGGCGCTGGGTAAGGGGGTGCAGAAAGCGTATCTCAATCCCCAGCTGGAAACGCATGCGCGCTTTATTGATTCGCATCTCGCTCAAAACAGCTGGTTTGCCGGGGACGCGCTCAGCATGGCCGACATTCAGATGAGTTTCCCGATCTTTGCCCTGCTGGCGCGTGGGGGCATCGACAATCTGCCGCATATTGAGGCCTGGAAGCAAAAGGTCGATAACAGTCCCGGCTGGAGGCGAACCCTGGAACAGGGTGGGCCATTATCCATCCCGGGTGAGGATTAAATGTAAACAAATTGCGCATAGACGATAACGTTTGCGCATCCTCTGTTTATTTCTTCAGCGTCATAAGCGAATTTTAGCGAAAAACGATAAAGTTCAGTTGAAAAGGGCGGTGTTTAGGCTGGATAATCGTTTGCCTTAATTTGACCACCCGTTTTTAAGCGCGGAGCTAAACGTTTGCTTTTTTTGTGACGCCCTTTCGTCGCAAACGCAAAACAAGGATTTGACGTATTAGCTGGCAGTGGCGTCTCCACCACGCTTATGAACGTTCTATAAAAACTCTCAGGGGATGTTTTCTATGTCTACGCCATCTGCGCGTACCGGCGGTTCACTTGACGCCATGTTTAAAATTTCGGCTCGCGGCAGCACCGTGCGTCAGGAAGTTGTTGCCGGTCTGACAACGTTTCTGGCGATGGTTTACTCCGTCATCGTTGTGCCGGGCATGCTGGGTAAAGCGGGCTTCCCGCCAGCAGCTGTTTTTGTCGCGACCTGCCTGGTAGCCGGTGTGGGCTCCATTGTGATGGGGCTGTGGGCGAACCTGCCGCTGGCGATTGGTTGCGCCATCTCTTTGACCGCGTTCACCGCATTCAGCCTGGTGCTGGGTCAGCAGATCAGCGTACCGGTCGCACTCGGCGCCGTGTTCCTGATGGGTGTGCTGTTCACCGTTATCTCTGCTACCGGCATTCGTAGCTGGATTTTGCGCAACCTGCCGCAGGGCGTGGCGCACGGCACCGGTATCGGCATCGGTCTGTTCCTGCTGCTGATCGCCGCTAACGGCGTGGGCCTGGTGATCAAGAACCCGCTGGACGGCCTGCCGGTGGCGCTGGGGCATTTCGCGAGCTTCCCGGTGATCATGTCGCTGATCGGTCTGGCGGTGATTATCGGTCTGGAAAAACTGAAAGTGCCGGGCGGCATTCTGCTGACCATTATCGGTGTATCCATTGTCGGCCTGATTTTCGATCCGAACGTCCACTTCTCCGGTATTTTCGCCATGCCGTCGCTGAGCGATGACAAGGGCAATTCTCTGATTGGCAGCCTGGATATCGTCGGTGCGCTTAACCCGGTAATCCTGCCAAGCGTGCTGGCACTGGTGATGACCGCCGTGTTTGACGCAACCGGTACGATTCGCGCGGTGGCCGGTCAGGCTAACCTGCTGGATAAAGACGGTCAGATTATTGATGGCGGCAAAGCCCTGACGACTGACTCCCTGAGCAGCGTCTTCTCAGGGCTGGTGGGCGCAGCGCCTGCGGCAGTGTATATCGAGTCCGCAGCGGGCACGGCTGCAGGCGGTAAAACCGGCCTGACGGCCATCACCGTCGGCGTGCTGTTCCTGCTGATCCTGTTCCTCTCTCCGCTCTCTTATCTGGTACCGGCTTACGCGACCGCGCCAGCGCTGATGTATGTCGGCCTGCTGATGCTGAGCAACGTGGCGAAGATCGACTTTGCGGATTTCGTGGATGCCATGTCTGGCCTGATTACCGCCGTGTTTATCGTGCTGACCTGTAACATCGTGACCGGCATCATGATCGGTTTCGCGTCGCTGGTCATTGGTCGTCTGGTCTCTGGTGAATGGCGCAAGCTGAACATCGGCACCGTGGTGATCGCCGTTGCGCTGGTGGCATTCTACGCAGGCGGCTGGGCCATCTAAGTTGTCCATTGATGCGAAAACGGGTGGCTCAGGCCGCCCGTTTTTATTTTCAGAGCTCATCCCGTTGCCTTTTGCGTTACTCTGAAGAAGATAGAATAAAAGGCACGACGCCTTCCGTAGTACATAAGTAACACAGCAAACAGGGAACGCATGGAAATCTTCTTCACAATACTCATCATGACCCTTGTGGTCTCATTATCCGGGGTGGTTACACGCGTACTGCCCTTTCAGGTCCCCCTGCCATTAATGCAAATTGCCATCGGCGCGCTGCTGGCGTGGCCGACGTTTGGCCTGCACGTGGAATTTGACCCCGAACTGTTCCTCGTGCTGTTTATTCCGCCACTGCTGTTTGCTGATGGCTGGAAAACGCCCACGCGCGAATTCCTTGAGCACGGGCGAGAGATCTTCGGCCTGGCGCTGGCGCTGGTCGTCGTCACCGTCGTCGGGATTGGCTTCCTGATTTACTGGGCCGTACCGGGTATCCCGTTAATCCCCGCCTTTGCGCTGGCCGCCGTGCTCTCGCCAACCGATGCCGTGGCGCTTTCCGGCATTGTGGGTGAAGGTCGTATTCCGAAGAAAATCATGGGGATTTTGCAGGGCGAGGCGCTGATGAATGACGCCTCTGGTCTGGTCGCCCTGAAGTTTGCCGTGGCGGTTGCCATGGGGACGATGGTCTTTACCATTGGCGGCGCGACGCTGGAATTCTTCAAAGTGGCGATTGGCGGTATCCTCGCGGGCTTTGTGGTGAGCTGGCTGTATGGTCGCTCCCTGCGCTTCCTCAGCCGCTGGGGCGGTGATGAACCCGCCACGCAAATCGTACTGCTGTTCCTGCTGCCGTTTGCCTCCTACCTGATTGCCGAACATATTGGCGTATCGGGCATTCTGGCGGCGGTAGCGGCAGGGATGACCATTACCCGCTCCGGCGTGATGCGCCGCGCGCCGCTGGCAATGCGTCTGCGTGCCAACAGCACCTGGGCGATGCTGGAATTTGTGTTTAACGGCATGGTATTCCTGCTGTTGGGCCTGCAACTGCCGGGCATTATGGAGTCCTCGCTGATTGCGGCAGAGGCCGATCCGAACGTTGAAGTCTGGATGCTGTTTACCGACATCGTGCTGATCTACATGGCACTGATGCTGGTGCGTTTTGGCTGGCTCTGGACGATGAAGAAATTCAGCGTGCGCTTCCTGACGAAAAAGCCGATGGAGTTTGGCTCCTGGACCACACGCGAGCTGCTGATTGCCTCTTTCGCTGGAGTGCGTGGGGCGATCACCCTTGCCGGTGTGCTCTCTATTCCGCTGCTGCTGCCGACGGGCGATGTCTTCCCGGCGCGCTACGAGCTGGTGTTCCTGGCGGCAGGCGTGATCCTCTTCTCGCTGTTCGTGGGCGTGGTGATGCTGCCGATTTTACTGCAGCACATTGACGCCGGTGATTCGACCCAACAGCATAAAGAGGAGCGTATTGCGCGTGCGGCTACCGCCGAAGTGGCGATAGTCGCTATTCAGAAAATGGAAGAGCGTCTGGCGGCGGATACAGACGAGAACATCGATAACCAGCTGCTGACGGAAGTGAGTTCCCGCGTGATTGGTAACCTGCGCCGTCGGGCTGACGGACGTAATGACGTGGAAAGCTCGCTGCAGGAGGAAAACCTGGAACGCCGGTTCCGCCTGGCGGCGCTGCGTTCAGAGCGTGCCGAGCTGTACCATCTGCGTGCCACGCGGCAGATCAGCAACGAGACGCTGCAAAAGCTGCTGCACGATCTGGATTTGCTGGAAGCGTTGTTGATAGAGAATCAGTAGCGCTTTTGCCCGGTGGCGCTGCGCTTACCGGGCCTACATTCGAATCGTAGGCCGGGTAAGGCGAAGCCGCCACCCGGCACTATTCAGACTGCACCCAAAACCCCTTACAGCACTCCAGCCACGCCTGCGCGCTATGCGACAGATACACCCCTTCACGCCAGATCATCCCTAACTGCCAGTGCAGCTCGCTCTCCAGCGGGATCCAGCGCAGGGTGTTTTTATCCAGCCGCTCGCAAATTGGCTGCGGCAGAATGGCAATCCCCACGCCAGCCTGAACCATCGCGGCCAGAAAATCCCACTGACCGCTGCGCACCGCAATGCGTGGCTTCACATTATGTTGGTTAAACAGCGTCATCAGCTGGCGGCTTAAGGCGAAGTCTTCGTTGTAGATCAGCAACGGATGTTCGCCGAGCAGTTCGGGTTTCACCGAGTCAATTTTCAGCCAGTCACCGGAGCGCGGTACGAGCACGCACAGCGGATGGCTGAACAGCGGCAGCGTCGCCAGACCGCTCTCTTCCTCTACGGGGAGGGCCGTCATCGCCACATCCAGCTCGCCGTTCATCACGGCCTGCTGGACGGTCAGGCCGCCAAATTCAGAAATTTTTAGCTCAACGCCGGGGTAGCGCTGACGAAAGAGGCTAATCGGCCCGGCCATCATCATGCCGACCATCGGCGGAATGCCAAGACGTAATAGCCCTTTGGTAAGGTGGTTGATATCCGCAAGCTCAGCCTCAAGCTGGCGGAACTCAGCCAGAATCGCCAGCCCGCGCTCGAAGACCACGCGCCCGGTATCCGTCAGCAGCAGCTTGCGTCCGTCACGAAGCAGCAGGGTACAGTTCAGCTCGTCCTCAAGGTTTTTCAGCATCTTGCTGATGGTCGGCTGGGTAACGAACAACTTCTCCGCTGCGCGGGTAAAACTTTGCTGGCGAACCACCTCGACAAAATAGCGCAGCGTTCTTATGTCCATGATTATTCCTCGAAACTATACCTTCGATGATTTTAATTCATTTCTGTCCCTGACGTGCGCTCACTATACTGGCGCCTCGTCTCAATTTTGAGGAAAACCCCCATGGCCGTGGCGTTAAGTCGTGTTACGCCTGCCGTTGTGCAACGACTCCAGGTACCGGTTCAGGTACTGCTCTATGCCGGACTGTTTGTTTTCGCGGAATATCTTGTCGACTGGCTGCACCTGCCTTTACCCGCCAACCTGGTCGGGATGGTGCTAATGCTAACGCTGATCCTCTGTCGCGCGTTGCCCCTTAGCTGGGTGCGAGCCGGCGCGCGCTGGCTGCTGGCGGAGATGCTGCTGTTCTTCGTGCCTGCGGTGGTCGCGGTGGTGAACTATGCCCAGCTGCTGATGGTCGACGGCTGGCGCATCTTCGCGGTTATCGCCCTGAGTACGCTGATGGTATTGGGCGCCACTGCCTGGGTGGTGGATAAAGTCTATCGCTTTGAAATCAGCAGGCAGAAGCATGACTAACGTTCAGATAAGCGTGCTGTGTCTGATTGCGACCATCGTAATCTACTTTGCCAACAAGCGTTTGTACCGCCGCTTTCGCGCGCTGCCGCTCATGCCGCTGGTGTTCACCCCCATCCTGCTGGTGCTCATGCTGGTCTTCGGCCATATTTCCTGGCAGAACTACATTGGGGAATCCCACTGGCTGCTGTGGCTGCTCGGCCCGGCCACCATCGCCTTTGCCGTTCCCGTGTACGACAACCTGAATATTATTAAACGCCACTGGATGTCGCTTAGCGCAGGCGTTCTGACTGCCACGGTGGTGGCGGTGTGTAGCTCGGTCTGGCTGGCGCGGCTGTTTACGCTGCCCGATGAAATTCAGCGCAGCCTGGCCGTGCGTTCGGTGACGACGCCGTTTGCGCTGGCAGCGGCTAAACCGCTTGGCGGGCAGCCGGATCTGGTGGCGCTGTTTGTGGTCGTGACGGGCGTCTTTGGCATGGCGGTGGGCGATATGCTCTTTTTGCGGCTTTCTATTCGGGAGGGGATGGCGAAAGGGGCAGGGTTTGGCGCGGCGTCTCATGGCGCAGGTACGGCGCGTTCGTATGAGCTGGGTCAGCAGGAAGGCGTGGTGGCAAGTCTGGTGATGATGCTCTCTGGCGTGACGATGGTGCTAATCGCACCGCTGGTGGCATGGGTGATGTTTTAAACTCCCCGGCCTGAGAGACCGGGGAGAAAGGCTTAGTGTGCGCGGCCCTGTTCAACGCCCAGGCCGGTTTGGGAGCGAATAAACTGGGCGCGGAATTTCTCACGCTCCAGGTTACCTTCCGGCGAGTTGTCGGTGGCCGAGAAGACCCAGATACCAATAAACGCCACGGCAATCGAGAACAGCGCCGGATACTCATACGGGAAAATGGCGCTTTCGTGACCGAGGATCTGTACCCAGATGGTCGGGCCCAGAATCATCAGGATCACCGCCGTCAGCAGCCCCAGCCAGCCGCCAATCATCGCCCCACGGGTGGTCAGTTTTGACCAGTACATGGAGAGCAGAATGATCGGGAAGTTACAGCTCGCCGCAATCGAGAAGGCCAGCCCCACCATAAAGGCGATGTTCTGCTTCTCGAACAGAATACCGAGCAAAATGGCGACCACACCCAGCACCAGCACGGTGATCTTGGAGACTTTCAGCTCGTCACGTTCGCTTGCCCCTTTACGGAACACGTTGGCGTAGAGGTCGTGTGAGACCGCAGAGGCACCGGCCAGCGTCAGTCCCGCTACTACGGCAAGGATGGTGGCGAAGGCCACGGCAGAGATAAAGCCGAGGAACAGGTTACCGCCCACCGCGTCGGCCAGATGCACCGCCGCCATGTTGTTGCCGCCAATCAGCGCACCCGCCGCGTCTTTAAACGCCGGGTTTGCCCCTACCAGCATGATCGCGCCAAAGCCGATGATAAAGGTCAGGATGTAGAAATAACCCATAAAGCCGGTGGCGTAGAAGACGCTCTTACGCGCTTCACGCGCATCGCTCACGGTGAAGAAACGCATCAGAATGTGTGGCAGGCCCGCGGTACCGAACATCAGGCCGAGACCGAGGGAGAGAGCGGATATCGGATCTTTCACCAGCCCGCCCGGGCTCATGATTGCCTCTCCTTTTGGATGAACCGCCATCGCTTCGGTAAACAGGTTATTGAAGCTGAACCCGACGTGCTTCATCACCATAAAGGCCATAAAACTGGCGCCGAACAGCAGCAGGACCGCTTTGATAATCTGTACCCAGGTGGTCGCCAGCATGCCGCCGAACAGGACGTACATTACCATCAGGACGCCAACCAGTACCACGGCGATGTGGTAGTTCAGACCGAACAGCAGTTCGATCAATTTACCTGCCCCGACCATCTGCGCAATCAGGTATAGCGCAACCACCACCAGCGAACCGCAGGCGGAGAGGGTGCGAATGGGCCCCTGTTTCAGGCGATAGGAGGCCACGTCAGCGAAGGTATAGCGCCCGAGGTTGCGCAAGCGCTCGGCAATGAGGAACAGGATGATCGGCCAGCCGACGAGGAAGCCCAGGGAGTAGATCAGGCCGTCGTAGCCGGAGGTATAAACCAGCGCGGAGATCCCGAGGAACGAGGCGGCAGACATAAAGTCGCCCGCTATCGCCAGCCCGTTCTGAAAACCGGTAATGTTGCCGCCCGCGGTGTAATAATCATTACGAGAGCGCACGCGCTTCGACGCCCAGTAAGTGATGTACAGGGTCAGCAGGACGAAAATCAGGAACATCACAATCGCCTGCCAGTTAGTCGGCTGACGCTGAACGTCGCCGGTGATGGCATCCGCCGCGTGGGCGGCAAAAGGAAGTGTGGCGGCAAGCGCCGTCAGGATCCGCTTCATGATGCTTTTACCTCTTGCAGTACCGCTCTGTTGAGACGATCGAATTCACCGTTCGCGCGCCAGACGTACACGCCGGTCAGCAAGAAGGAGATCACAATCACGCCAATGCCAATAGGAATGCCGCGCGTGACGCTGGTGCCCGCGTGCAGCGGGGTGCCCAGCCAGTGCGGAGCAAAGGCGATCAGCATAATAAAGCCGACGTAGATAATCAGCATGATGATAGAAAGGATGAAGGCAAACCGTTGCCGTTTTTCGACGAGCTCCCTGTAGTGCGCACTATTCTCTATCTGCTGACAAATATGGTCATTCATCACAGAGTCTCCAAAGGTAAGGTTGGTTTGTTTTTAGTCCCCTCTCCCCTTTGGGGAGAGGGTTAGGGTGAGGGGAGAGGAAGGTGCGGTCTGATGCCCTCACCCCGGCCCTCTCCCACGGGGAGAGGGAGAAAAAACTAGGAAGGCATTGCGATGGACTGCTTCTCTTCGAGCAGTTTTTCCACCACGCCAGGATCCGCGAGCGTTGAGGTATCACCGAGGTTGCTGGTATCCCCCGCCGCGATTTTGCGCAGGATACGGCGCATAATCTTGCCGGAGCGGGTTTTCGGCAGCGAGTCGGTCCAGTGCAGCACGTCCGGCGTAGCAAGCGGGCCGATCTCCTTACGTACCCAGTTGCGCACCTCGGCGTACAGCTCGGGTGATGGCTCCTCGCCGTGGTTCAGCGTGACGTAAGCGTAAATCGCCTGGCCTTTGATGTTGTGCGGGATCCCGACAACGGCGGCTTCAGCAATTTTCGGATGCGACACCAGCGCCGATTCAATTTCAGCCGTCCCCAGACGGTGGCCAGAAACGTTGAGCACGTCATCCACGCGACCGGTGATCCAGTAATAACCGTCTTCATCACGGCGCGCGCCGTCGCCGCTGAAGTACATGTTTTTAAAGGTCGAGAAATAGGTCTGCTCAAAGCGTGCGTGGTCGCCGAACAGGGTACGCGCCTGGCCTGGCCACGAGTCGACGATCACCAGGTTGCCTTCGGTGGCCCCGTCCAGCGGGTTGCCCTCGTTATCCACCAGCGCAGGCTGTACGCCGAAGAATGGGCGCGTGGCAGAACCGGCCTTCAGCTGTGTGGCGCCAGGCATAGGGGTGATCATGAAGCCGCCGGTTTCGGTCTGCCACCAGGTGTCCATCACCGGGCATTTTTCATTGCCGATTTTCTTCCAGTACCACTCCCAGGCTTCGGGGTTAATGGGTTCACCCACGGAACCGAGGATGCGCAACGAAGAGCGGTCAGTGCCTTCGATGGCCTTATCGCCTTCCGCCATTAACGCGCGGATCGCCGTTGGCGCGGTGTAGAGAATGTTGACCTGGTGCTTGTCGACTACCTGACACATACGCGCCGGGGTCGGCCAGTTTGGCACGCCCTCAAACATCAACGTGGTGGCACCGCAGGCCAGCGGGCCGTAGAGCAGGTAGCTATGCCCGGTCACCCAGCCCACGTCGGCGGTACACCAGTAGATGTCGCCCGGGTGGTAGTCGAAAACATATTTAAAGGTCGTGGCCGCATAAACCAGATAACCGCCGGTGGTGTGCAGCACGCCTTTCGGTTTACCGGTTGAACCGGAGGTGTAAAGAATGAACAGCGGATCTTCAGCATTCATCTCTTCCGGCTGATGCTGGTCACTCGCTTTCTCGATCAGGTCACTCCACCACAGGTCACGTCCCTCGTTCCAGTCGATCTTGCCGCCGGTACGCTTCAGCACGATAACGTTACTGACCGTTTTGACATTCGGGTTTTTCAGCGCTTCATCGACGTTTTTCTTCAGCGGTATACCGCGTCCGGCGCGCACGCCTTCATCCGCGGTGATCACCAGTTTTGAACTGG
The DNA here is from genome assembly GCF_010692925.1 of Enterobacter sp. T2. Classification (NCBI taxonomy): domain Bacteria; kingdom Pseudomonadati; phylum Pseudomonadota; class Gammaproteobacteria; order Enterobacterales; family Enterobacteriaceae; genus Enterobacter; species Enterobacter sp. T2. Next base: position 323,332 of record NZ_CP048736.1, read on the forward strand.
AATCGACAATACGGCCGGCAACGGCTTCCGGTGAGAACCCGCCGAAGATAACCGAGTGAATTGCGCCGATACGCGCGCAGGCCAGCATAGCAACCGCGGCTTCCGGCACCATTGGCATATAGATAGCCACCACATCGCCCTTTTTAATGCCTTTTTCCAGCAGGACGTTGGCGAAACGGCAGACGTCGCGATGCAGTTCTTTATAGGTAATGTGTTTGCTCTGTGAGGCATCGTCGCCTTCCCAGATGATGGCGGTTTCATTCCCGCGTTCGGCAAGATGGCGATCCAGGCAGTTCGCCGCCAGGTTCAGCGTGCCATCTTCATACCATTTAATGGAGACGTTGCCGGGCGCAAAGGAGGTGTTTTTCACCTTCTGATAAGGTTTGATCCAGTCAAGGATGTGTCCCTGCTCGCCCCAGAAGGCGTCAGGGTGGGAAACTGATTTCTGATATTTCTCGTGGTACTGCTCCGGGTTGATCAGGCAACGGTCCGCAATGTTTGCGGGAATGTCGTGTTTATGTATTTGGCTCATGGCTTTTTTTCTCCTTGTAAGATGTTAATAATATGTCGCAAAAACGTTAATAGTAGGGGCTTTACAAGCTTTGTTTATTATTTGGGCTACAGATCACGCATTGTTTGAAGAGGTTGAAAAACGAGCGAATGAAACTTTGAAGGGAAATAATTCAGCCTGACGATTATTCGCATTTAGATTTAAAAAAGCGTTTTTATAACAAATGGTTATTTATCAGGATAATGACAAACTCGCGTTATACCGTCATTTTCCAGTGAAATGCGTCGTTCTTTAAGGCTTGCGCAACAGGTCGCGCAAATGATATTCATACGCCGCGTTAAAAAATCCCATAAACCAACGCAACACAATTCATACCCTTTCAGTATGTCTCCATATTCATGCAGTTTTGCTGGTGCGGAGATTTCATTGAGGAAGTCAGTTTCTATGAAAAACGTTAAAGTCAGCCTGGCCTGGCAGATCTTGCTAGCCCTTGTGCTGGGCATCTTGCTGGGCAGTTATCTCCACTATCATAGCGACAGCCGCGAATGGCTGATTGCCAACCTGCTCTCCCCGGCGGGCGATATCTTTATTCATTTGATCAAGATGATCGTGGTGCCGATTGTGATCTCGACGCTGGTGGTCGGCATTGCCGGGGTCGGTGACGCGAAACAGTTAGGCCGTATCGGTGCGAAAACCATTCTCTATTTCGAAGTGATCACTACGGTTGCGATTATTCTGGGGATTACCCTGGCAAACGTGTTCCAGCCAGGTTCCGGGATCGATATGTCGCAGCTGGCCACGGTGGATATTTCGAAATACCAAAGCACAACGGCGGAAGTGCAGAGCCATGCGCACGGCCTGATGGGCACGATCCTTTCACTGGTGCCGACCAATATCGTGGCGTCGATGGCGAAAGGCGAGATGTTGCCGATCATCTTCTTCTCGGTGCTGTTTGGCCTGGGGCTCTCCTCGCTGCCTGCCACGCACCGTGAACCGCTGGTCACCGTCTTCCGCTCCATCTCCGAAACCATGTTCAAAGTGACCCACATGGTGATGCGCTACGCGCCGGTTGGGGTGTTCGCATTGATTGCGGTGACCGTGGCAAACTTCGGCTTTGCCTCCCTGTGGCCGCTGGCGAAGCTGGTGATCCTGGTGCACTTCGCCATCCTGTTCTTTGCGCTGGTGGTGCTGGGCATTGTGGCGCGCCTGTGCGGGCTGAGCATCTGGATCCTGATCCGTATCCTGAAAGATGAGTTGATTCTGGCGTACTCCACGGCAAGCTCTGAGAGCGTGCTGCCGCGCATTATTGAGAAGATGGAGGCTTACGGTGCGCCTGCCTCTATCACCAGCTTCGTGGTGCCGACCGGCTACTCTTTCAACCTGGACGGTTCAACGCTGTACCAGAGTATCGCCGCTATCTTTATTGCGCAGCTGTATGGCATTGACCTGTCGCTGTGGCAGGAGATCGTGCTGGTGCTGACCCTGATGGTGACATCTAAAGGTATTGCAGGCGTACCGGGCGTTTCGTTCGTGGTGCTGCTCGCGACGCTGGGCAGCGTGGGTATTCCGCTGGAAGGTCTGGCGTTTATCGCCGGTGTCGACCGTATCCTCGATATGGCGCGTACGGCGCTGAACGTGGTGGGGAATGCCCTGGCGGTGCTGGTTATCGCCAAGTGGGAACACAAATTCGACCGTAAAAAAGCGCTGGCGTATGAACGCGAGGTGCTGGGGCGTTTTGATAAGACGGCCGATCGGTAATGTAAAAAGCCCGGTGGCGCTGCGCTTACCGGGCCTACGGGTTTTGTAGGCCGGGTAAGGCGAAGCCGCCACCCGGTGCTTTACTCCCCGCTCAACGCATCAAACTCTTCACATCCCGTATCAAACCCTTCCGTACAGCTCAGGTTCAACCAGTAAAGCGCTTTCTGCTTATTCGGCGTGATAAACCCTTTCTCGCCCTGTCTGAACAGCATCCCCGCCCAGTACTCCGCATAGCCCGTTCGCGACAGGGTAGAACTTCGCTTGAACCACGACGCGGCCCGCACGTCATCCTGAGCCACCTCAACGCCGTTGGCATAGATCAGCCCCAGCAGCAGCTGCGCGTCTACCGCCGAATCGTTGTCGATATCTTCAGTCGCCGTTTGCAGGAGCTTAATGGCCTGGGGATAGTCGGTTTGACCGGCCTGAGTGTTGACCAGCACGCGCGCCAGCATGATCGCGCCGCGTTTGCTGCCTGCAATGTTTGCCTGCTGCGCCAGAGCCTTGGCCTGCGCGTAATCCCCCTGCGTAAAGTGAATTTGCGACAACAGCGCCATGGCATCGACATCGCCACCTTTTGCGGCTTTTTCGGCCCACCGCGCGGCCTGTGTGCGGTCCCCCGAGCTGAAGTAGGTATCAGCAAGATAATACTGGGCGCGGGCATCGCCCGCTTCCGCCTGCTTCAGATACTGGCTGCCTATCTCATCCGCGCAGGCGAACGAGGTTATAAAGAATAACAACAGAAAAATGGCTTTCATGGATTCTTATCTTCTGGGTACACGCCGCGCAGTATAATCGCGGTGGCGGAAATAAAAAAAGGGAGTGAATATATCACTCCCTTTGTTCATTAATTAATTACCCGCTTCAACCCATTGCGCTTTCACGCAGTCGGGCTTTCAGCTTGTTATATTCGTCAATCACATACTGTTCGGCAGCGTGTTGATCCGCAATGGGCTCCACGTTGACGGCACAATATTTATACTCCGGCGTTTTGGTTATCGGGCTTAAGTTCTCCGTCACCAGTTCGTTACAGGCACCAATCCACCACTGGTAGGTCATATAGACCGCCCCTTTGTTGGGACGATCGCTCACCTGCGCACGGGTGATGATTCGCCCTTTGCGCGAGTTCACCCATACCAGCGCTTCATCCTCAATACCCAGGCGTTCCGCGTCAGCAGTGTTGATCTGCGCGTAGCCGGGTTCATCTGCCAGCGCGGCCAGCGCGGCGCAGTTCCCGGTCATTGAGCGACAGGAGTAGTGGCCTACTTCGCGCACGGTGGAGAGCACCATCGGATACTCGTCGGTGAGTTTATCTATAGGTGCGACCCAGTCGCAGGTGAAGAACTGCGCCAGCCCGTTCGGGGTGTCGAACGTCTCTTTGAAGAGGTATGACGTCCCCTGGTCGGCTTCCGACTCATCGCGGCATGGCCACTGGATATACCCCAGCTCACCCATTTTTTCATAGGTGGCACCGTAGAAGTCCGGGCACAGATGCCGCAACTCGTCCCAGATCTCCTGAGTGTTGTTGTAGTGCATCGGGTAGCCCATACGGGTGGCGATTTCGCTGATGATCTGCCAGTCGGTTTTCAGATCCCACTTCGGTTCGACCGCTTTGAAGAAGCGCTGGAAGCCGCGGTCCGCCGCCGTGTAGACGCCTTCATGCTCACCCCATGACGTCGACGGTAAAATCACATCCGCCGCCGCCGCGGTTTTGGTCATGAAGATATCCTGGACAATCACCAGTTCAAGATCCTCAAACCCTTTACGTACCGCAGAGAGTTCGGCATCGGTCTGGAGCGGATCTTCACCCATGATGTAGGCCGCACGCACTTCACCGTGCGCCGCGCGGTGCGGCAGCTCGCTGATGCGATAGCCGGTGTGTTCCGGCAGGCTTTCGACCCCCCAGGCTTTCGCGAATTTCTCGCGGTTTTCCGGGAATTTGACGTACTGATATCCTGGATAGGTATCCGGCAGCGCGCCCATATCGCAGGCCCCCTGGACGTTATTCTGGCCACGTACCGGGTTGACGCCGACGTGGGCCTTGCCCAGGTTACCCGTCAGCATGGCGAGGCTGGTCAACGAACGCACGGTTTCCACGCCCTGGTAGAACTGGGTCACGCCCATGCCCCACAGAATGGCGGCGGTTTTCGCCCCGGCGTACATGCGTGCGGCCTGGCGGATCTCCTGTGCGCTGACGCCGGTTATCGCTTCAACGGACTCTGGCGTATAGCCTTCGACAATTTTACGATACTCTTCAAAGCCCTCCGTGCGGCTGGCCACAAACGCCTGGTCGTACAGATTCTCCTCAATAATGACGTGCCCCATCGCATTCAACAGCGCGATGTTCGAGCCGTTTTTCAATGCGATGTGCATATCTGCAATGCGCGCGGTTTCAATTTTGCGCGGATCGCAGACGATGATTTTCGCCCCGTTCTGTTTGGCGCGAATAACATGGTTCGCGACGATAGGGTGAGAATCCGCCGGGTTATAGCCGAAAATAAACACCAGATCGGTGTTGTCTATCTCGTTGATGGCATTACTCATTGCGCCGTTACCGACCGACTGGTGCAGACCTGCAACCGATGGGCCGTGTCAGACGCGAGCGCAGCAGTCGACGTTATTGGTTCCAATAACGGCGCGTGCGAATTTTTGCATCACATAGTTGGTTTCATTCCCAGTCCCGCGTGAGGAACCGGTCGTCTGAATCGCATCCGGGCCGTACTTGGCCTTGATGGCGCTGAGGCGCGTGGCGACGTAATCGAGAGCCTCGTTCCAGCTGACGGCTTCCAGCTTGCCACCGCGCTCGCGGCGGATCATAGGGGTTTTCAGGCGCGGGGTGAGGATTTGGGTATCATTGATAAAATCCCAGCCGTAATACCCTTTCAGACACAGCGTGCCCTGGTTGGTTTTCCCCTGTGCGGCCTCCGCCCGGACGATTTTGCCGTTATCGACCACCAGGTGGATCTTGCAACCTGAGGCACAATAAGGGCAAACCGTGACGACTTTTTTCATCAGTCTGCTCCAGTTAATCGAATCTTTCGCACCGACTAATGCAGCTTCTATGCCATGTTTTTAGTAGGGGTAATGGCGCGTTTTACGGCGTATTCCTGCCGACAACCCTGACGAAAAGCAGACCATCGTCAAAATTGACGTGTCGAATGGGCAGGGTATGTGACATGGGTTGAATTTCCATCACGGAAAACGCCCTTTCACTGGAGCTGACGGCAGAATGGTTCAGACTTAACATAATCCCCTGACGGAAGCATATGATGAAACCGGCGATTCTGGTGGTTGATGACGATTTGGCAGTGTGCGAACTGCTGCAGGATGTGCTGAGTGAACACGTCTTTGACGTGCTTGTCTGCCATAACGGCCAGGATGTGCCAGGCCGGGTACAACAGACGCCGGAGATCGCCCTTGTCCTGCTGGATATGATGCTGCCGGATATCAATGGGTTACAGGTTTTGCTGCAGTTGCAAAAGCAGCGTCCGGCGCTACCGGTGATCATGTTAACCGGGTTGGGCAGTGAATCCGACGTGGTAGTGGGGCTGGAGATGGGAGCCGACGACTATATTGGCAAACCGTTTAATCCGCGCGTGGTGGTTGCCCGGGTTAAAGCGGTCCTGCGTCGGACCGGCGTGCTGGCCGCAGAAACGCCGATGCCACGCGTAGCGGGGATAACCTTCGATAACTGGACGCTGGATACCTCCCGATGTGAACTGATTGATCCGCAGCGTAACGTCGTGCCGTTGACCCAGGGGGAATATGGCCTGCTGCTGGCGCTTACGCAAAATGCCCGCCGGGTACTCAGCCGCGATCAACTGCTGGAACTCACCCACAGCGAAAGCACGGAGGTGTTTGACCGGACTATTGACGTGCTGATCATGCGTCTGCGCCGGAAAATCGAGGTCAACCCGCATCAGCCAGCCCTCATCAAAACCATTCGCGGGCTGGGCTACGTGTTTGCCACCGATGTTAGCCGCCCCGAACAGGCGGCATAAGGTCTATGTTATCGCCGGAATAAGAAGGGCGGCAAAAATGGCGCTGATGCACAGGTACTTGAGGGCATAATAGGCTTTACGATTTCGTTTTTTAAGACGCTGTCCGCGTTCGCGCCCCGCATGAACATATTTAAAAATGCGATTAATGCCGCCAGTGCGGTCATTCTCATCATTGGGTGAGCTGGCTGCAGACATCAGCGTCGTCCCTACCCAATGGTTAACTGCCTGTGCCCAGCCCCACTTCATCGGACGCTCGATATCACAGAAAAGAATAATGCGCGTTTGATCGGTTTTATTTTCTGCCCAGTGAACGTAAGTCTCATCAAAAATGACGGCCTCGCCATCGCGCCAGCTATGGCGCTGCTGGTCCACTTCAATAAAGCAGCGATCGTCATTCGGGGTAGATAAGCCCAGATGATAGCGAACCGAGCCCGCGTAGGGATCGCGATGCTTGCCCAGCTTTGCCCCCGCAGGCAGTTCGGCAAACATCGCCGCCTTTACGCAAGGAATTTGACTCACCAGTTGCGTGGTCACCGGGCAAAGCGCTTGCGCAGAAGGGTGAGCGTCGGCGTACCATTTCAGATAAAAACGTTTCCAGCCGCGTTTAAAAAAGGTGTTAAAGCCAGCGTCGTTATTATTTTGCGCCGCCTTTATATGATCCTGTAAACGCACAGCCTCTTCACGAATAACCTGCCAGTTTTCCGTCAGCGTTTTTAATTCAGGGAAACGCTCTGTCTCAAAGAAAGCCTGCCTGGCGGGCAGGGAAGAGAACGCCGTCATAAACATATTGATGGGTGCCATGAACGTCGAATGGTCGAACAACTGACGAGACAGCGTCTGTTTTTCTTTCCCGCGTGAATGCGCGTAAATAACGCTAATAATGAAAATACCGATGATGATGGCTGCGAACATTTTTCCCTTGTCCTCTTTCTATCTCATTTCGGAAAAGCGTGCGGACAGAGTGCTGCCCACGCCGAATATGCCAGATGGAGAGAGTGTAGTTCGGGAATGTAAAATTCATAGAACTGTAATGAAAAATCGCAATTATTGTTAAATTAATTGCCCTCGCGAATAAAAGCCTGCAGCCCGGCCAGCGTTTTTTGCCACCCACTCTCCCCAAAGGGGAGAGGGTTTAGGCTGAGGGGTTACTTAACCGTCCAGCCCTTATAGGTACCGACGTTCTTTTTATCGATCATCGTCACCGGGATCAGCACCGGTTCTTTCGGTGCCGGTTTGCCCTGGAGAATGTCGTAGCCGATCTCGACCGCTTTTGCCGCCATCACCTGCGGATCTTGTGCCGGGGTTGCCACAAACAGGGAGTTTTCCCGCTTCAGCGCTTCTTCACCATCCGGGCTGCCATCCACGCCCACAATGAAGAATTCATTGCGCTGCGCCTGTTTTGCCGCCAGATCGGCGCCGATCGCGGTAGGATCGTTAATCGCGAATACGCCGTCGATCTTCGGATTGGCCGCCAGAAGAGAGGTCATGACTTCCAGACCGCCTTCACGGCTGCCTTTGGCGTTCTGGTTATCCGAGAGCACCTTGATATCCGGATGTTTTTTGAATTCCATCTGGCAACCTTCCACACGGTTTTGCACCGCTGAGACCGGTGGTCCGTTGATGATCACCACATTGCCTTTGCCTTTCAGGCGGTCGGTAATGTACTTACAGGCCATTTCGCCCGCCTGGGTGTTATTGGAGGTGATGGTCGCATCGGCACCTTCCGCCGCCACGTCAACCGCCACGACCACGATCCCGGCATCCTTCGCGCGTTTCACCGCCGGGCCGATCCCTTTGGAATCCGCGGCGTTGAGGATGATCATGTCCACTTTCGCGGCGATAAAGTTATCGATCTGCGCCACCTGCTGACCGAGATCGTAACCGCTGGAGACCAGCGTCACTTTGACGTTATCGCCCGCCAGCTTGCGCGCTTCCAGCTCGGCACCTTTGGTGATCTGCACAAAGAACGGATTGGCCAGGTCACCCACCGTCACGCCGATGGACTTCAGATCTTTCGCCTGCGCAAACGGCGTTGCGGCAAGCAGCGCGCCAGCACAGAGCGCGGTCACTAACGGTTTTAAACGCATATTGTATTCCTCGAAGCTGTAGGGTTTTGTTGTTATGCACTTTGATGGTGTCGGGTACGGTATTTGTCGATCAGCACCGCAATGATGATCACCGCCCCTTTGATCACCAGTTGCCAGAAGTAGGAGACGCCCATCAGCGTCATGCCGTTGTTGAGGGTGGCGATAATCAATGCCCCCACCAGCGTGCCGGTGATCGTGCCGATCCCGCCGACGAAGCTGGTACCGCCGAGGATCACCGCCGCAATCGCATCCAGCTCATAGCCGGTACCGAGGTTGCCGTTGGCGCTGTAAAGGCGCGAGGCGCTCATCACGCCACCGAGGCCGGAGAGCAGCCCGCTCATGCCGTAGACAAACAGCAGTACCATCCAGACCTTGATGCCCGTCAGGCGCGCCGCCTGCATGTTGCCGCCCACGGCGTAGATGTGAACGCCCAGCGTAGTGCGGCGCAGGATAAACCAGCAGATAGCAATGACCGCCAAAGCAATGACCACCAGCCATGGCACGGGACCGAGGTAGTTATTGCCGATCCACTCGAAGTTGATGTTCGAGTTGATCACCGTGGTGCCGTCTGCCAGCAGGTAGGCCGCGCCGCGCAGCGCCGTATAGGTACCGAGCGTGACGATAAACGGCGGTAGCCCGGCAAAGGCCACCAGCGCGCCGTTGAACAGCCCCAGCACCATGCCGAGCATCAGCGCCGCCGGAATAGAAAGTCCGGCGAATTCCGGGATCAGCGACACCACCATTGCCGCAACGGCGGTAGTACCGAGAATCGACCCCACGGAGAGGTCAATCCCACCGGTTAAGATGATGAAAGTCATCCCCGCAGCCAGCACGATGTTGATTGACGCCTGACGGGTGATGTTGAGCAGGTTGCTCTCGGTGAAGAAGTTAGGGGCGATAAAGCCAAATACCGCCACGATCAGAATTAAAATAGGTAAAATGCCGATCGTTTGCATCAGATCGCTCATCAGCATTTTTTTGGCGGAGGCGGATTTCGCCACCTGCTGCGGATGGGTTGGAGTTGTCATAATTACACCGCCTGATGATGTGTGTCGTCCACGCCGGTTGCCAGCGTCATGATGTTTTCCTGAGAGATATCGCGCCCGTGGAGTTCACCCGCAATGCTGCCTTCGCGCATCACGTACACCCGGTCACTCATGCCCACCACTTCCGGCAGTTCGCTGGAGATCATCAAAATCGCCACGCCCTTACGCGCCATCTGGTTCATGATGCGGTAGATCTCGCTTTTCGCGCCAACGTCCACGCCGCGGGTGGGTTCGTCCAGAATCAGAATGCGCGGGCCTATCGCCACCCAGCGCGAGATCAGCAGTTTTTGCTGATTACCGCCGGACAGTCCGCCCGCGCGTACCTGTGAATGGGGCACACGAATGTTGAGCAGGGCGATAGCGTCATCGGAAATGGACTGGGCTTTTTTGCGGTTCAGCATGCCGAAGGTGGCATCGCGTTCCAGCGTCGCCATCGTGATGTTCTCCTGCGCCGCCAGCTCCAGAAACAGCCCCTGCTCCTTACGGTTCTCGGTGAGAAAACCGATCCCGTTTTCAATGGCCGCGCGCGGGGAGTGGATCACCACCGGCTCGCCGTCCACCTCAATCATGCCGCCCGTGGCTTTGCGCACGCCGAAAATCAGCTGCGCCAGCTCGGAGCGTCCGGCACCGACCAGCCCGGCCAGCCCGACGATTTCGCCGGAACGGACCTGTAAACTGCACGGCCGCACTTTTTTACCGTCGGTAAGGTGGTGGACGTTCAGGCGGGGGCTGCCGAGAGGGATATCGCGCTCTTTGTTGAACAGATCGCTTAAAGGGCGGCCCACCATCATTTTCACCAGCTCGGAGGCGTTGAGCTTGTCGCGCGTCAGGCTGCCGACGTACTGCCCGTCACGCAGAACGCTGACGCGGTCAGAGAGTTCATACACTTCCGCCATGCGGTGGCTGATATAGATAATCGCCATGCCTTCATCGCGCAGGCGCAGAATCAGTTCAAACAGGCGGTGGGTTTCGCGGGAAGAGAGGGCAGCGGTGGGTTCGTCCATCACCAGAATGCGGCTGTTGCGGTGCAGCGCGCGGGCAATTTCTACCTGCTGCTGTTCGGCGATGGTCAGCTTCATCACCCGATCGGTGGCGCTGAACTGGGCGCCGAGGCGATCGATCACCGCCTGCGCCTGGGCGGCCATCTCTTTACGCTGAACCAGCCCGCCGCGCGACAGTTCGCTGCCGAGGAAAATGTTTTCCGCCACGGTCAGATTGGGGGCGAGTTGCATCTCCTGGTAAATCAAGGTAATGCCTGCGGCCAGGGCATCTTTCGGCCCTTTGATGTGAAACGGCTGTCCGTCGATCAGGATCTCACCGCGGGTGGCAGTGTAGGCACCTGCGAGGATTTTCATCAGCGTGCTTTTGCCCGCGCCATTTTCGCCCATCAGCGCGTGGATCTCACCGGGGAAAACCGTCAAATCCACGCCCTTGAGCGCGTGGAAATTGCCAAAGGTTTTGGCTATGCCGCGCATCTCTAAAACCGGGGTTCTGCTCATGGCGGATCTCCTGTGAATGTCGATATCTGCACTTCATCACAGGTGCGTAAATGCAAAATGTCAGAAGCTGTTCATATTTGTCATAGTTATGAATAGTTAACCGCCGTCACATTTCTCTTTTCCCTCTCCCCGTGGGGGAGGGCCAGGGTGAGGGCATCAGACCGCTAAGGAGCCTAAAGAGATGTCATCACGCCCCCCGTTTTTTACCAGTGCCCGTGGCCGCCTGCTGATGTTCAATCTGCTGGTTGTTGCGGTCACGCTGATGGTCAGCGGCGTGGCGGTGCTTGGCTTCCGTCATGCCAGCCAGATCCAGGAGCAGGTGCAGCAGCAAACGCTGGATGACATGACCGGCAGCATGAACCTCGCTCGCGATACGGCTAACGTGGCGACGGCGGCGGTGCGGTTGTCGCAGGTAGTCGGATCGCTGGAGTACAAAGGCGAGGCGGAGCGGTTAAAGCAGATGCAAACGGCATTGCGCCGCTCGCTGGAGCAGCTGGCCGATGCGCCGCTGGCGCAGCAGGAGCCGGCGCTGGTGGCGCGGATTATTCAGAGAAGCAATGAATTACAGCAAGGCGTGACGGGGATGCTGGAGCGCGGGCAGCGACGCCATCTGGAGCGTAACGCGCTGCTCAGTTCGCTCTACCAGAGCCAGAGTTACCTGCGTCATCTGCAGGACATCAACCGCCGTACTGGCAGCGATGTTCCGGATGCGCAGCTGCTGATGGAAATGGACAGGCTGATCGCCGCCGCCATCGAAACCCCTTCACCACGCGCCACGATACAGCAGCTGGATACGGTGACGGCGATGTTGCCCCAGCGCGCGACGCAGCCTGCGGTCAACGTTGTGCTGCCCGACTTTAACGCCGAGCTGCGTAAGCTTGCCCCGCTGTCGACGCAGCTGGCAGAGAGCGATCTGGCAATAAGCTGGTATATGTTCCACATCAAGGCGCTGGTGGCGATACTGAATAGCGATATCAATCAGTACGTTGAACAGGTCGCGCAAGCCTCCCGGCTTCGCACGGCCCAGAGCCATCACGAGCTGCAATCCATTAGCGTTTTTATCAGCATTTTCGCCGTGCTGGCGCTGATCATCACCGGGTGCGCCTGCTGGTATATTTACCGTAACCTGGCCTCCAACCTGACGGCTATCTCCCGGGCCATGTCGCGCCTTGCCCGTGGCGAACAGGATGTCTCGGTGCCCGCATTGCAGCGGCGGGACGAGCTGGGCGAGCTGGCGCGCGCGTTTAACGTTTTTGCCCGCAACACTGCTTCACTTGAGCACACGACGCGTCTGCTGAAAGAGAAAACGACGCAGATGGAGATTGACCGCATCGAGCGTCAGGGACTGGAAGAAGCGTTGCTCCACAGCCAGAAGATGAAGGCTGTCGGACAGCTGACCGGCGGGCTGGCGCATGATTTTAATAATCTTCTGGCGGTGATCATCGGCAGTCTTGAGCTGACCGACCCCGAATCAAAAGACGCGCCGCGTATTACCCGGGCGCTGAAGGCGGCAGAACGCGGCGCCATGCTGACCCAGCGCCTGCTGGCATTTTCCCGCAAGCAATCCCTGACGCCGCATACCGTTGAGATGAAACCGCTGCTGGAGAACCTGCGGGAACTGATGCGCCACTCCTTGCCTGTCACCCTGACTCTGGAGATTGAAGCGCAAACCCCGGCATGGCCCGCATGGATAGACGTCGGCCAGCTGGAAAACGCGATTATCAACCTGGTGATGAACGCCCGCGATGCGATGGAAGGGCAAAGCGGCGTCATTAAAATTCGTACATGGAACCAGCGCGTGACCCGCAGCGACGGCCGCAGGCAGGATATGGTGGCGCTGGAGGTCATTGACCATGGTAGCGGTATGGCGCAGGAGGTGAAATCCCGGGTCTTTGAACCGTTCTTTACCACCAAACAGACCGGAAGTGGCAGCGGATTAGGGTTGTCGATGGTGTACGGTTTTGTGCGTCAGTCCGGGGGACGCGTGGAGATTGAAAGCGCGCCGGGGCAGGGCACCACCGTTCGGCTCCATCTGCCGCGCTCGACGTTTTCCACCGTGTCTGAAAGTGAGGCGCTCCCGGCTACCACCTCCCCGGATAGCGAGCGGCTGGTGCTGGTACTGGAAGATGAGGCGGATGTCCGCCAGACCCTGTGTGAGCAGCTGCATCAGCTAGGCTACCTGACACTCGAAGCGGAGAATGGCGAGCAGGCCCTGAGCATGCTGGAGGCATCGCCGGATATTGGCATGTTTATCAGCGACCTGATGCTGCCCGGAAGCCTCAGCGGAGCGGAGGTCATTAACCATGTGCGCAGTCATTATCCGCAGCTTCCGGTGCTGCTGATCAGCGGCCAGGATTTGCGGCCTACGCATAACCCTCAGCTGCCGGACGTTCAGTTACTGCGTAAGCCGTTTACCCGCGTACAGCTGGCACAGGCGCTGCGTAAGGTGATGGTAATTTGAGATTCCTCCGCTACTCCGGCACAGTCCCGTTGATTACCTTAACGCCAGTCCACCTGTGAGTCTGGCCTTATGAAACGTTACTTTTCCGCTCTGATATTGGGTCTGCTGTCACTCACCAGCCAGCTGGCCCACGCCGACGTGATTGATGATGCCATTGGCAACATTCAGCAGGCGATCAACGATGCTTATAACCCCGACAGCAGCCGTAATGACGACGACGATCGCTACGATCGCAGCCGTCAAAGCGACAGCCGTCAGTACGACGATCGCCGTCGGCAGCTCGAAGACAGACGCCGCCGTTTAGACGAGCGTCAACGTCAGTTAGATGACGACAGGCGTCGACTGGAAGAGGATGAACGGCGTTTAGAAGACGATTACGATCGCGGCTAAAGCCTGGTCCGTAGGCCGGGTAAGGCGCAGCCGCCACCCGGCAAAACTCAGTCGAGAACCAGCACCATGCCGTCATACCCCGCTTCGATACCGTTCGGCAGCGGGTTGTTCATCATCCACACGTCAAACTGATGGCTGATGTGCGTCAGGATCACCTGCGGACAGCCAATCACCTCGTTTAACGCAACCACGGTGTTCAAATCACAATGGTTACGCGGCGGCTCGTCACGCGGTTCATGACTGCAGTCGATGATTATCGCCTGCGGCTGATTGTTGAGCAGAAACTTCACCGTTTTTTCCGGTAATCCCGCCGTGTCTGAAAGCCACGCCACGCGGCTGTGGGCGGATTCCAGCAGATAGCCAAACGTCAGCTTCGAATGGTTGAGGGGCAGCGGCGTCACCCGCAGTCCCTGTAGCTCAAACATCACAAACGGTTCGACCGTATGACTGAAATCCAGGATCCCCGGATGTTTGAACAGGTCGTCACACCCCGCGTCGTCCGGTGGGCCGTAGACCGGAATCGTTGCACCCACGCCCCAGCGCAGGGGAAACAGCCCCTGAACGTGATCCATATGATAGTGAGTGAGTAAAAACTGCTGAAAACTGCCCGCGGGCCAGTCCTCCATCAGGTGTGGAATACCGGCGTCCAGCAACGTGACCGCATCGTTGTATTTGACCACCGCACTGCAGGGACGACGGCGATAATTTTCCTGCAAACGCGCGCGTCTACACGACGCGCAGTCGCAGCCAAAGACGGGCACCAGCTGGGCACCGCCGGTGCCGGTTAACGTTATGGTCAGACTCATCACTCACCTCTACAGCGGTTTGGTGAAGCGGAAATGGCTCTGCGTATACCCTTCACGAAGGTAGAAACGGTGGGCGTCCACGCGCTTCACGCTGGTGGAAAGTTCTGTCAACTCCGCGCCAGCCTGTCGTGCAACGTCCTCTGCCCAGGCGAGCAACTGGCTACCCACCTTTAACCCGCGCGCTTGCGGCATGACCACCAGCTCCTGGATCTCGCCGATCCAGCGGGCGTGATGGAGGTGAAACTGCATGTGCAGACCGATCATGCCGATGACTTCCCCGTTCAGCTCGGCAAGCTGGTAGCGCATATTGTGATCCTGCAGATTAGCCAGATAGCCGGCATGAAACGCCTGGTGATCGAACTCTGCTTGCTTAAGTTCGCAGATGAGGGCGTACACGCTCTGCGCATCATCAGCAGTGGCGGGGCGAAGCTGGCAGTCAGGCATGCTGTTTCTCCTTCTGACGGATAAGGGATAAAAAGATCTCGACTGACTGTAGCAAACTTCCGTCGTTATTGAGGACATGGCAGCCTGAAGGGGTGTAGCGCGCCGCGCGCGCCAGCCGCTGGTCAATCTCACGCGCGTTTTCGCGCCCCCGGTTTTGCAGCCTGCTGCGCAGAACGTCCGGGGAAACCTGCAGGCAGATCGGCAGCAGGGCCGCCTCATATCGGGCTTTTGCCTGCGGCAGATGGGCGCGTGAGCCGTTGACCAGCACATCAAAACCCGCGTGCAGCCAGAGGTCGATCTCAATGCCGACGCCATAGTAGAAACCGTTAGCGTGCCAGCTCAGTGCCAGCAGGTTTTGCCCGGCGCGGGTGAAAAACTCCTGCTCGCTCAGGGCGATATAGTTTTCACTTCCGGCGTTCGCCGCGCGGGTAATATAGCGGTGCGCCACCAGCAGCTGTGAATGTTCCCGCTGCCGCAGGGCAGACAGCAGGCTGTCCTTACCGGAGCCGGACGGCCCCATCAACCAGATAAGTCTTCCCATCAGAACACCCTTTTTCCCTGACGCCAGACGTGGTCGATATGAATATGCTCGCCTTTGCGGTGGGCAAGCACCAGATCTGCCCGTTTTCCTTCGGCAATCTCACCGCGATCCTGAAGATTGAGTGCGGCGGCCGGGTTTTTGGTCACCAGGCGAATGGCCTGCGGCAGCGTAAAACGGTTCTCCTCATCGTCCGCGACCCGGAATGCCGCATCCAGCAGGCTGGCGGGGTAGTAGTCAGACGAGAGGATATCCAGCAGGCCGAGCGAGGCGAGCTTGCTTGCCGCCACGTTGCCGGAGTGCGAGCCGCCGCGCACGATGTTCGGCGCGCCCATCAGCACGTTCATCCCGTGCTGACGTGACGCCTCTGCGGCTTCGAACGTAGTGGGAAATTCGGCGATCACGCTACCAAGCTGGTGGGATTCACGCACATGATCGTGCGTGGCATCGTCATGGCTTGCCAGCGCAATATTGCGGTCACGGCACATTGCGGCAATCCTGAGACGGTTCGGCTGCGACCACTGTGCCGCAAGCGCCAGCTGTTCTTCTTCGTAGCGCGCCATCTCGGCATCGTTGAGCGAGTATTTGCCCTGATAGTATTCACGATACTTCTCAATGTTGGCGAACTGACGCTGCCCCGGCGAGTGGTCCATCAGGGAGACCAGCGAGACAGGCTCGCGGCCCACCAGTTTTTCAAACAGCGGCAGGGTGGTGTGGTGCGGCAGCTCGCAGCGCAGGTGCAAACGGTGCTCGGCGCGGTTGAGGCCACGCTTTTGCGTCTCTTCCACGGCGTTAATCATCTTCTCCAGGTTTTCAAGCCTGTCGCCGCCGTCGCGCACGTCGCCAATCGCCACCGCGTCCAGCACCGTGGTAATACCGCTGGCGACCATCAGCGCGTCGTGGCTGCTCATCGCCGAATGGGCGGGCCAGTCCACCTTTGGGCGCGGGGTGAAGAATTTGTCGAGGTTGTCGGTATGCAGCTCAATGAGCCCCGGCAGCAGCCAGCCACCTTCGCCGTCCATCGCGTCAGGCGCGCGGCTCCGGGTTTCGGCAAACGCGCGGATGACGCCGTCCTGGATTTCAACCGAGCCATCCACGACCTCGTTTTCCAGCACCAGCCTGACGTTATTGATAATCATACGTTTGTCCCCATCGGGTGCAGTCTGTCCGCTACGCGCTCGCGCACGGCTTCATCGTGGAAGATCCCGACGATCGCCGCGCCGCGCGCTTTGGCCTGTTCGATCAGTTCCATCACCGCTGCGCTGTTTTTGCTGTCGAGCGAAGCGGTGGGTTCATCCAGGAGTAAAATCGGGTAGTCGACAATAAAGCCGCGTGCGATGTTGACCCGCTGCTGCTCGCCACCGGAAAAGGTCGATGGGGCAAGGTGCCACAGACGCTCCGGCACGTTGAGGCGCGTCAGCAGGCTGGCGGCTTTGGCGGCACAGGTATCACGCGGTACGCCGAGATCCAGCAGTGGCTGCATCACCACGTCCAGAGCGGAGATCCGCGGGATCACCCGCAGAAACTGGCTGACCCAGCCGATCGTTGAACGGCGCACTTCAAGTACCTTACGCGCGGGTGCCTGTACCAGATCCACCCACTCGTTGTAGTGGCGAATATGAATGTGGCCTTCGTCTGGCTGATAGTTGGCGTACAGGGAGCGCAGCAGGGTGGATTTTCCACTGCCGGAGTGGCCGTGCAGCACGACGCATTCGCCGTTGCCGACTTCTAACGACGCGTTTTGCAGGACGGGCAGCCGCACGCCGTTTTGCTGGTGGAGCACAAAGGTTTTACTGACGTTTTGTACGTGGATCATGTTGGCCTCGTGATTCGTTTTGCCGGGTGGCGGCTTCGCCTTACCCGGCCTACAGGTGCGGTGTTCGTAGGCCGGGTAAGCGTAGCGCCACCCGGCAACAGCAGCCTCAATTCTGCAATACGGACGACACCAGCAACTGGGTGTACGGATGATGGGGATCGTCGAGCACGCGGTCGGTCAGCCCACTTTCCACCACCTGACCCTGCTTCATCACCAGTAGACGGTCCGCCAGCAGGCGTGCGACGCCCAAATCGTGGGTGACAATCACCACCGCCAGGTTCAACTCCACCACCAGGCCGCGCAGCAGATCGAGCAGGCGCGCCTGAACCGAGACGTCCAGCCCGCCGGTGGGCTCATCCATAAACACCAGCTTCGGATGGGTGACCAGGTTGCGGGCGATCTGTAAACGCTGCTGCATGCCGCCGGAGAAAGTGGTGGGCAGGTCGTCGATACGCGAGGCGGGGATTTCAACCTCCTCCAGCCAGTGCTGCGCGGTGGCGCGGATGTGACCGTAGTGGCGCGCGCCGGTGGCCATCAGCCGTTCGCCGATGTTGCCTCCCGCTGAAACCTGGCGGCGCAGCCCGTCCATTGGGTGCTGATGCACTACGCCCCACTCGGTACGCAGCAGGCGACGGCGCTCGGCCTCGCTCATGCCATACAGCGACGTGCCCTCATATAAAATCTCACCGTTCTGCGGCGTCAGGCGCGCGGAGAGAGATTTGAGCAGCGTGGTTTTGCCGGAGCCGGACTCGCCGACAATCCCCAGCACTTCGCCCGGCCACAGCTCGAACGACACGTCGCTGAAGCCTTTGCCCGGCGCGTATAGGTGAGTCAGGTTATTAACCGAAAGCAGCGGTTTCATTGGCTGTTCGCCTCGCTCTGTTGGCGGCAGAAATCGGTGTCGGAGCAGACGAACATCCGTTTGCCCGTGTCATCCAGCACCACTTCATCCAGATAGCTATGTTGGGATCCGCAGATGGCGCATGGCTCGTCCCACGCCTGCACCGTAAACGGGTAGTCATCAAAATCGAGACTCTCCACACGGGTGTAAGGCGGTACGGCATAGATGCGTTTTTCACGCCCGGCGCCAAAGAGTTGCAGGGCTGGCATCATGTCCATCTTCGGGTTATCGAATTTCGGGATTGGCGACGGGTCCATCACATAACGCCCGTTGACCTTCACCGGGTAAGCGTAGGTGGTGGCGATATGGCCGAAGCGGGCGATGTCCTCGTACAGCTTCACCTGCATCACGCCGTACTCTTCCAGCGCGTGCATGGTGCGGGTTTCGGTTTCCCGCGGCTCGATAAAGCGCAGCGGCTCCGGGATCGGCACCTGGAAAATCAGAATCTGATCTTCAGTCAGCGGGGTTTCCGGAATGCGGTGGCGGGTCTGGATCAGCGTTGCGTCTTCGGTTTTTTCAGTGGTCGCTACGCCGGTCACGCGCTTGAAGAAGTTGCGGATCGAAACGGCGTTGGTGGTGTCGTCTGCCCCCTGGTCGATGACCTTAAGCACGTCGGCTTCCCCGATCACGCTGGCGGTCAATTGAATACCGCCGGTGCCCCAGCCGTAGGGCATTGGCATCTCGCGGCCGCCGAACGGTACCTGGTAGCCCGGAATGGCAACCGCTTTGAGGATGGCGCGGCGGATCATGCGTTTGGTTTGCTCATCCAGATAGGCAAAGTTGTAGCCGCTTAAGTTAGCCATTGGCGCGCTCCCGTTGCAGACGTTTCAGCAGTTCCAGTTCGGCCTGGAAATCGACGTAGTGCGGCAGCTTGAGGTGCGAGACGAAACCGGCGGCCTCAACGTTGTCTGCATGGGCCAGCACGAACTCCTCATCCTGCGCCGGGCCGGCGATGTGCTCGCCGTAGTCCGGTGCCTGCAGGGCGCGGTCGACCAGCGCCATCGCCATGGCTTTGCGTTCGCTCAGGCCAAACACTAGCCCGTAGCCGCGGGTAAAGTGCGGGTCTTCATTCTCTGGCGCGACAAAGCCGTTAACCATTTCGCATTCGGTCATCAGCAGTTCGCCGACGTTCACCGCAAAACCCAGCTCTTCCGGCACAATTTCGACGTCGATATAGCCGCTGCGAATTTCGGCCGCAAACGGGTGGTTACGCCCATAGCCGCGCTGGGTGGAGTAGGCCAGCGCCAGCAGATAGCCTTCGTCGCCGCGCATCAGCTGTTGCAGGCGCGAGGAGCGCGAGCACGGGAAAACTGGCGGCGTGCGGGTGATGTCATCCGGCGCGGTACCCGAATCTTCTTCCGCTTTCGCCAGCCCCTGGTTTGCCAGCAGGCTGAAGACGTGCGGAGACGGCTCCTGTTCGGCATCCGTGGTGCTGAGCCGTGGCGCTTCGCCATTTGCCAGCAGGGTAAAATCCAGCAGGCGATGGGTGTAATCGTAGGTGGGGCCAAGCCGCTGGCCGCCGGGGATGTCTTTATAAACGGCAGAAATACGGCGCTCCAGGCGCATCTGCGCCGTATTCACCGGCTCGCTCGCCGTGAAGCGGGGAACCGTGGTGCGCCAGGCGCGCAGCAGAAAGATGGCTTCGACGTTATCGCCGCTGGCCTGCTTCAGCGCCAGCGCCGCCAGCTCGCGATCGGCGACGCCGCCTTCGGTCATCACCCGGTCAACGGCCAGGTTCAGCTGCTGCTCAATCTGGGCGACGCTCAGTTCGGGCAGTTTTTCATCGCCCCGTCGTCTGTGTTCCTGCAAGGCATGGGCGGCGGCGATCGCCTTTTCGCCCCCTTTAACGGCAACGTACATCAGCACACCTCCACGTGGGTGGTCCGCGGGATGGCGAGCAGACGCTCGCCGCAGGTCAGGATCAGGTCTATGCCCAGCGGGAACGGGTGCGGGCGTTCGGTCAGCTCATGAATGATGCATTCTGGCAGCTGCGGCGCAACCATGCGTTCATCGGCGATACCTGCACCGGTCAGGCGGAGCATGCGGCCGCCGCTCAGGCTGGAGACCTGCAGAATCAGCGTGGCGCTGGTTTCCGGTGCAACGGCGCTCCCTTCGCTCAGGGCGTTGAGCTGCTCGTGGCTGATGTGTTCGTCGGCCACGGCAAAGACCGCCTGTCGCGGTTGCTCAACCAGCGGAGCACTGGTGTGAAAACGCAGGTTCTGGCTGGCGATGCCATTAGATAAGGCGCCTGACAGCCACACCGGCGTGTCGTTGTCGGCAAGGGTCAGCAACACGCTGGTGGTCGCCAGATTCAGCGGCAGCCAGCCCTGTGAAAGCTGATGCAGCGAGACAATCACCCCCGGCTCGCTCATGGCTTTCAGCAGGCGACGAAAACTTTGTTGGGCATCCTGGACGGCAAGGGTAAAAGCAGGTTGAAGCGTCATGCGTTGTCTCCGCGAACGAGCGTAAAGAAGTCGACCCGACTGGTATTCACTTCGGCCTGACGTGCGGCAAGTCGTGCGGCGCGGTCAGCTTCCAGCGGGGCAATAAGGGTTTCCATTAACGTCTGAAAATGCGTTTGTTCCTGCAAAAGGGCGTCTATTACTGCGCAGCGCTCGGCGTGTGCTTTATCGCGTCCCAGCACGTAGCTGTAGCCCAGCGTGCCGCTGTTCAGGCGGATCGCGGCGCGGGTGAGGGGGGCGTCTCCCGCAAAAAAGCGCTGCCCGGTGCCGCCCATCCGGGCCTGGATCTGCACCAGGCCAATTTCCGGTGCGCGGATAGTGTCGTAGTCTGGCGTCAGGCTCAGGGCGTTCATGCGATCGCGCAGGGCAGCAGGCTGGCTGTGGGCCAGCACACGCATCCAGCGCTGTCGGGTGGCGGTATCGACGTGCATTCAGTGCTCCATAGTGAATTCGATCATGTCGGCACGGGTCAGGCTGACGGAGTATTCCGTCGCATTGACCTCGCCGTCACGGTGGTTGAGGGTGCGCACGCAGAGCAGCGGCGCCATATTGGGGATTTCGAGCACTTTGCTCTCTTTAGCCTGCGCGCGGCGGGCGCTGATACGCGTCTGGGTGCGCTTGAGAGCGATGCCCGTGGCATCCTGCAGAAAGTCGTGCAGGGAACCGCTGGAAAAGTTTTGCAGCACTGGCCAGAGGGCGAGGTCCGCGAAGTAGTGGTCAATCTGGCATACCGCTACGCCGTTGACGCGGCGCAACGTGCGCAGGTGGATGACGTTATCGCCTTCCTGAATGCCCAGCGCGTCCGCCACATGGCTGGAGGCCGGGCGCAGGACCGAGAGCAGCTTTTCGCTGGTGGGATGGCTGCCCTGATCCAGCAGGTTCTGACTAAAGCGCGCCTGGGCATTGAGCGGATAGTCGAACGGGCGCATCAGCACCAGCACGCCCACGCCCTGACGGCGTTGCACCCAGCCGCGCTCGACCAGCTGGTCAATGGCGCGGCGCAGGGTGTGGCGATTCACTTCATAGCGATCCGCAAGCTGCTGCTCGGCAGGCAGGTAGTCTCCGCAGCGGTAGTGCGTGCGCAGTTCCGCTTCGAGCTTTGCCGCAATTTCTTGCCAACGGGTTGGGTAACTGGTCGGATGTCTGGATAAGTGCATAGAAAACAAAGCCTCGCTTCTCAGATGAAGTGCTTACGCAAACGTTGAGAGAGGAAATCCAGCAGGCTGACGGTGACGATGATGAGCACCATCAGGGCGCAGG
Source organism: Enterobacter sp. T2 (assembly GCF_010692925.1). Lineage (NCBI taxonomy): Bacteria > Pseudomonadati > Pseudomonadota > Gammaproteobacteria > Enterobacterales > Enterobacteriaceae > Enterobacter > Enterobacter sp. T2. The sequence continues at coordinate 345,309 of NZ_CP048736.1, forward strand.
TTTGCTGGAACTGGAAACCGCGAATCGCTTCCCACAGGGTGACGCCGATTCCGCCTGCACCGACCATGCCGACGACCGTGGCGGAGCGAACGTTGGATTCAAAGCGGTACAGCGAGTAGGAGATCAGCAGCGGCATCACCTGCGGCAGGACGCCGTAGAGGATCTCTTCGATTTTGTTGGCACCGGTGGCGCGGATGCCTTCCACCGGGCCGGGCTCAATGGCTTCGACCGCTTCCGAGAGTAGCTTGGAGAGCACCCCGGTGGTGTGGATGAATAGCGCCATGACGCCCGCGAACGGACCCAGACCCACGGCCACCACGAACAGCATCGCAAAGACCATTTCGTTAATCGCGCGGCAGGCGTCCATCAGGCGACGCATCGGCTGGTATACCCACCACGGCACGATGTTTTCCGCGCTCATCAGGCCAAACGGAATGGAGAGAATGACGGCAAGGGCGGTGCCCCAGACGGCAATTTGCAGGGTAATGGCCATTTCGCTGAGATAGTCCTGCCACTGGCTGAAGTCCGGCGGGAAGAAGTCGGCAGCAAAGGTTGCCATGTTGCCGGAATCTTTGAAGAGCAGCAGGGGATCCATTTCTGCGCCCTTCCAGGAGATAACCAGCACCGCCAGCAGGATGGCCCAGCTTATGAGCGAGAACCAGCTGCGCTTTGGCGGCGGGAGGGTGATGGTTTGCATGTTGGCTCCTTGGGTTTTAATTCCCTCTCCCTTGAGGGAGAGGGTTAGGGTGAGGGGGAAATGTGCGCGCTGATGCCCTCACCCCGACCCTCTCCCACGGGGAGAGGGGGAAAAGAAACTACTGCACCGCTTTATTTACGCTGGTCATGGCGCCGAGTGCCGCGGTCAGGCGGTCAAGGTCTTCCAGCTGGGCCTGAATGTCAGAGACTTTGCTGGTCTTCTCTTCTTCCTTGAGCCCTTTGTTGTCCTTCACGGCCTGCATCTGTTTAAACAGCGCCAGCTGGCGAATCGGGACCAGCTGAAGGTCGCTGGAGGCGCGGAACGGTGCCCAGCCCAGTTTCTCAAGAACCGCTTTCTCTTCCGGCGTTTTGCCGTAGTTCATAAAGAAGTCGTACACCTTGTCCTTGGTGCTTTCGGAGAGGTTTTTACGCCAGACGATCGGGTCGCCCGGGATCAGCGGCGATTTCCAGATCACCTTCAGTTCTTTCAGCTTGTCCGGCGCGGAGGTTTTCAGCTTGTCGAGGTTTTCGGTGTTGTTGGTGGCAACATCCACCTGCTTGTTCGCCACGGCCAGGGCGTTGGTTTCATGGCTGGCGTTGACGGTGCGTTTGAAGTCGCTGGCGGAGGCGTTGTTTTTCGCGAAGACATAGTAGCCAGGGACGAGGAAGCCGGAGGTGGAGTTCGGGTCGCCGTTACCAAAGGTCAGCTCTTTGCGTTTGGCGAGCATGTCGTTGAGGTTGTTGATCGGGCTGTCTTTGTTCACGATCAGCACGCTCCAGTAGCCCGGGGAGCCATCTGCCGCAACGGTCTGGGCAAAGACCTGGCCGTTGGCGCGGTCTACCGCTTCCATTGCGGAGAGGTTGCCATACCAGGCGATGTCGACTTTATTAAAGCGCATTCCCTGGATAATGCCCGCGTAGTCCGGGGCGAAGAAGGCATTCACTTTGATCCCCAGTTTGGTTTCCATATCTTTCAGGAACGGTTCCCACTGAGGCTTCAGGTTCTGCTGTGATTCCGTCGAAATAATGCCGAAGTTCAGCGCTTTTTCCTGCTCTTCCGCATACGCCGGGCTTAACAGGGTGCTGATGCTGAACATGCTGGTAAAGGCCAGCGCGGCAACGGCTTTGTAGTTCATTTCCATTCCTCGTTATGGGGATTTATGCAGCCTGCGCGCGCTCTTCGACGCGGTTTACGCTGCGGTAGAGATGATCAAAACGTTCGTTATCAAACTGGTGGCTTGCGCCGTCAAAGAACACATGGCCCTGACGCAGGGCGACAATGCGCTCGCAGTAGCGCAGGGCGTAATCCACCTGATGCAGCGTTACCACCACGGTAATGCCGTCGTTCTGGTTAATGTCGCGCAGGGTTTCCATCACGATGCGGGCGGATTCCGGGTCCAGCGAGGCGATAGGTTCATCGGCCAGAATGATTTTTGCTTTCTGCATCAGGGCGCGGGCGATGGCGACGCGCTGCTGTTGTCCACCGGACAGGGTGGAGACACGCTGGTGGGCTAGGTGTGCCATACCGACGCGAGTCAACGCCTGAAGAGCTTCCTGCTTCTGGGAAGGTGAGAACCAGCGCATGCAGGTGCGCCAGAACGGTGTGCTACCGAGTGCGCCAATCAGCACGTTCTCCAGTACCGTCAGGCGATTGACCAGGTTGAACTGCTGGAAGATGTAGCCCGTCTGGGCACGGCTCTTGCGGATATCACTTGCCAGACGCCCGGCGCGCTGCACCGTGTTGCCCAGCAATTCGACGTGACTTTCCGGGGTTTTATCGCAGGTGATAAGACCGCTTAAATGGCGCAGAAGGGTGGATTTACCGGAGCCAGAAGGGCCGAGAAGCGCCACCATGTCGCCCTGCTGGACGGTCAGATCAACGGCATGCAGCGCCTTGTTGTGATTGAAGGTCTTGCTCAGTTTCTCGACGCGGATGACAGTTTGCATGTGCGGGGCCTCACGATAAATGTGGCCTCATGCTGGCGCATCAATGTGACATTTGGGTTAAGTCTGGGTTGCGGGAATTTGAAGAGTTGAGGGGAGTTTGATGACAGGCGGAGGCTGACCGCCCACCGCCAGAAAATTAGTGCTGCTGCTTAACGACGTTAATCATCCACGGTACGCCGTATTTATCGGTGACTTTACCGAAACCGTGCGCCCAGAAGGTCTCCTGCCACGCCATGTCGATATTGCCGCCAGCGGCGAGGTTGTCGAACCAGCGCTTGCCTTCTGACACATCCTGCGTGTCGAGCACCAGCGTGAACCCGGCATACTGCGCGTTGCTGCCCGGCGGCTGCCCGTCGCTCATCATGATGTCGCTGCCCGCAATGCGGACGTTAGAGTGGGCGATAGCGGAATCAGGAAACTGCATGCCGGACGGACAGCCTTCTTCACTGCTGTCGCTTTTGGGCATTTCACCGAAAGTGATTTTATAGAGGAGTTCAGCGCCGACGGCCTGCTGATAAAAGGCGGTTGCCTCTGCACAGTTGCCGGCGAAGGAGATGTAGGGACTTAACGGCATATTCTTTACCTCACGTAAGAAAAGCCCATTAAGTGTAGTTCTTTTTTTGTAGGCCGGATAAGCGTAGCACATCCGGAAAAGCGCCCGGCGGCGCTTCGGTTATCGAGCCTACAGGAGAAAAATCAGTTCTTTTTCACGAACTCAGATTTCAGTTTCATCGGACCGAAGCCGTCAATTTTGCAGTCGATATTATGATCGCCTTCAACCAGACGGATGTTCTTCACTTTGGTACCGATCTTCAGCATGGAAGAGCTGCCTTTGACTTTAAGATCTTTAACCACGGTGACGCTGTCGCCATCCGCCAGCAGGTTACCGTTCGCATCTTTTACGATCAGGGCATCTGCATCCTGTGCCGGTTCGGCATCATTCCATTCATGCGCACATTCCGGGCAGATGAACATGCCATTATCTTCATAGGTGTATTCAGAATTGCATTTCGGGCAGTGTGGGAGAGACATATCGGTATCCTCAAAAAAGTGTTAACACGCTGGAAAATGCCAGCTAAATGACGGCAGTGTGCCGAAAAAGGCGGCAAGTATAGCGCAAATCCACACGTTTGTCGGTGATATTCTGAATTTAAAAAAAAGCAAAAAATGTGTCGGGAGTGACACTTCCTGTCAGTCAGTTAAGCGATGCTAACGTCATTAACACGGTGGAAAGAGAAGTCGCTAAATATATCGAATATTTTATTGTGGCAAATTGCTACGCACCTTCATTTCGGATAAGGTGAAGCAACACATTGTTATTTATCTTTGGTCTTTACTGCCATGCATTTCGTATGGTTGTGGCATAACCCGTTCTTTTTAGGTGGGTAAATAATGATGATATATCCTGAAGTTTCTTAAAAAGGGCTACGCTTTTTATCTTTTGGCTGTTAGGCCTTGAGGAGAGCTTTACACGCCATGCAAGGATAGCCATTTATTTCTGATTATCTTCAATCAGTTATATTCCGGTGAACATGTTTTCCACACGTGATCATATAAGCCTGAACATCATAATTAATACCAGTGGCTTAATAAAAGTAATAAATTTGCGTTAAGGAAAGGCTTTTATCATGCACACACAGACCATTTTTGAATTAAGCCAGGAAGCTGAGCGTTTGTTACAGCTTGCCCTGCAAAATCTTGATACCTTGAAGTCAATGCCGACAGCGATGCTGGAGAACACGACGGCCGCTATTACGGGTGAAAAGAACAACGTTCTGCCTTTGCATTTTAGTGCGCGGGGTGTCGAAGCGCAGCAGGCAATGCTGAATAATGAATTACGCAAAATAACACGTCTGGAAATGGTTCTGGCTATCGTTGGTACCATGAAAGCGGGGAAATCGACCACCATTAATGCCATTGTGGGGACCGAAGTGTTGCCTAATCGCAACCGCCCAATGACGGCACTTCCTACCCTGATTCGTCATACGCCAGGCCAGAAAGAGCCGGTACTCCATTTCTCACATGTCTCGCCTATTGATGATTTGATCCAGCTGCTGCAGAAACAACTCTGCGATTACGATCGCGGGAAGCTGGCTCAGCATCTGGAAATTGATAAAGACATGAATACGCTGCTGGAACGCATTGAAAAAGGTGAAGCCTTTGAAAAGCATCATCTTGGAGCGCAGCCAATATTTCATTGCCTGAAAAGCCTCAATGACCTGGTCAGACTCTCTCAGGCGCTGGGCGTGGCGTTTCCGTTTTCAGAATACGCGGCCATTGAACACATTCCGGTCATTGAAGTGGAGTTCGTGCATCTTGCGGGTCTGGATGCCCACCTCGGGCAACTGACGCTGCTCGATACCCCTGGGCCTAATGAGGCCGGACAGCCGCATCTGCAAAAAATGCTGAGTGAGCAATTAGCCCGCGCATCGGCGGTGCTGGCGGTAATGGATTATACCCAGCTTAAATCTATATCTGATGAAGAGGTCCGTCAGGCTATTTCGGTGGCGGGGAAATCCGTGCCTCTGTATGCCCTGGTGAATAAATTCGACCAGAAAGATCGCAATAGCGATGATGAAGAGCAGGTCCGGGCGATGATCTCCGGCACCTTAATGAAAGGCAATATTTCGCCTGGCCAGATCTACCCTGTCTCCTCCATGTGGGCGTATCTGGCGAACCGTGCTCGCTACGAGATGAATACCCACGGACAACTGCCGGATCATCAGGAGCAACCCTGGGTGCAGGATTTTGCCGAAGCCGCCCTCGGTCGCCGCTGGCGTACGGCGGACCTGGATGATATTGGCCATATCCGTCACGCCGCCGATTTGCTCTGGGAAGATTCGCTGTTTGAACAACCGATACGCAAACTGATTTACGCCGCCTATGCTAATGCCTCGTTATTTGCGTTGCGCTCGGCGTCCCATAAGCTGCTCAACTACGCACAAAATGCCCGGGAATATCTCGACTTCCGCTATCAGGGGCTGACGGTCGCCTTTGACGCGCTGGAACTGAATATTACGCGTCTTGAAGAGGACATGGCGATGATGCAGACGCGCCAGCGGGTGGTGAGTGATGAGGTGAAACATGAAGTTGAGCAGGCGCTGAATGCCACTGCGGACTTTATGGGGGCCCAAAAAACAGCGCTTCACCAGGCGATTGGTCACGTGTTTAGCGCTCGCAATATCCTTGATTTCGCCGGTAACGATCGGTTGAATCCTCGCGGTGACGAACCGCAAGAACTACAGCAGCTGGTACTGGATGACGAGGGGCAGGCACAGATTGCCCTGAGTAAAATCCGCTCCTCCTGCGAGCTTATCATGCTGGATGCGCAGACAAAGATCTGCCGGGAGCTGGCGTTACGCTTCGATCAGCTGGAGTCTACGCTGGCGCGTTCCCTGAATGACGCCATGCGTCCCATCGAAACGCGTATTAAAGAGCATCTGAGCCATGCCGGCTTTCGGGCGCGGATTAGCTTCCCGGCTTTTCAGGCTAACCAGCTTAACGTCAATACGCAGGCGCTGTTTAACGATGCCATCGCGCAGGACAACCGCCCTGCAGGACAGCCATCGGGCGCGGGCAGCATGCGTGAGACTGTCTCTCGCTGGCTGAATAATCCGGGCTGGGGCTGGGATGAATATGTGGCGACCCGCACGCGCTATGTTATCGACATTGCGCAGCTACATGACAAATTTAAGCAACATATTGATCAGTTTTGTGAACATATACGTAAAGCTTTGTCCGCCCAGGTCGATGTCTCTGTTACGGCAGGAATGGCGACGTTCTTTGCAGAATTTTCGTTATACCTGACCGGGTTACAGGAAAGCTTGCGTGATAGCCTCGCAGTGCGTCAACAAAATGAGCATTCGACCCGAGCGCTCAGCCAGCTGTTGAAGCAAAGTATCACTACTGCGACGTGGATACAGGAAGATACCCGACTGTTACGCGATGATATTCAAACTCTATTCGCGGCAGAGCAACCATGACAACACAGCTACTGGACGGTCCCGGGCGGACGCTGGAGTGTATTCATCCTAAATTTATGGTCGATCTTGTGCAGGGCGTGGACGTTGCACGTCATCCTCATTTGGGGCCGCAGCAGCTGCAGTTTCGTGAGCGCTTGACTCAGGAGATCATGACGCACACCCGGTTACGCCCCTGGGCGATGGCCGGAATGCTGAATGAGAATGCTGCCCTGCGCCTCGGTCTGGCTGAAAAACTCGCCGGGATGCTTGACCCTGGCCATCTTGCGCTGACGCTGATGGCGGATAAATTGAATACACTTCGTCAGCAGGCTCACTTAAGGGCTCAGCCCTCTCCGGGCCTGCTTGAACAGTACGCTGAGCTCTCATCGCATTTTACCCAACGTGCCGTTTATAAAGAAAAGGCGCTAACTCAGCGTGGACTGACCGTCCAGGCGGGTGAGCACAGCGAGCAAATTTTCACTCGCTGGCGAGCCGGTCATTATGATGGCTGGTCGCTGGCCGGGCGTTGTTTCATTGTCCTGGAAGAGTTGCGCTGGGGGGCCTTCGGCGATGCTTGCCGTCTGGCGAAGGACGATGTATCGGCCATGCTCAAGGATAATTTACGCAGTATGGCTGCCAATTATCTTGCTCAGGGTATCAATGCGTCTCCTGCAACGCGCCATTTCTATCATCAGTGGCTGACCACACCCGCTTCGGCGGGTTTAATCGATCATAAAGACATGCTGGGGTGGCTGGGTGACTGGTGTCAGGCGGATAAACACCCGGTGAGCTGGTCAGTTACGCAAAACTGGCAGACCGTTGCGCTGGGTATGCCGAGGCTGTGTTCGGCAAAACGTCTGGTGGAGGCGATGGTGGAGGAGATTTTTGGTTGAACCCCTCACCCTCACTCTGGCCCTCTCCCCAGAGGGGAGAGGGGATGGTTTGGTGCGGTTTGTTAATGTTGAAGCTCTGCTGCCTTCCTTTCTACATCTTTCTCTTGCACGTTTCCGTAGCGTTTCGCGTACAGTGCCGTGATGATCGGCACCAGAATCGCGGTAACAATCACGCTGGCAGCCACCAGTGCCGTTGCAGAAGCGGCTACCGGTTCGAAGGCCGGGTTAATCTGAGCAATAATCACCGGGTTTGCGACCGCAGCACCTGCGGCTGAAGAGGCGGCGACACCCGCCGTGCCGTTTCCGCCGCCAATCACGCGGTCGGCAATAATCAACGGAATACCGGTGATGATGATGACCGCAACCCCCAGCACAATACCCAGCAGGCCCGTATCAAGGATCACGTTCAGGTTGATGGTGTTGCCCAGCGCAAAACCAAAGAACGGGATGAGTACGGGTGTGGCTTTGCTGAAGAAATCGCGCAGATCGTGATCCAGATTCCCGAGGGCGAAACCGATCAGGAAGGGCAGGATCGCGCCAACAAAGTGGTGAGGCTCAAAAGAGGCCAGGCCAGCAGAACCCAGGATCAGCATCGTCATGAGCGGGCCGGACTCCAGAGACATCAGAACAAATGCCCCGGATTCTTCTTTCGTTCCGTACTGGTTCATCAGGCTGGCATACAACCCGCCGTTAGTCATATCCATCGCCGAGACAATTGCCAGGACCGATAAACCCGCGAAGAAACCGGTCTGAATTCCATTCTCTGGAATGAACATCGCGCATATCATGGCGACAACCCAGGCCACCGCTATTTTGGTTATGACCAGCGTGCCGGATTTGCGTAATACGGTGCCTGTTGCACGTAAATTAATGGATGCACCGATACAAAAGAACCAGACTGCCAGGATGGGGACGGTACCTGTAATCATCCCTTTTGTGAAACCGCCAAAATAAGCCCCGGTTTCAGGCGCTAAGGTATTCAGAATAGCACCGAGTACCAGGGGGACCAGCATCATACCACCAGGAATACGTTCTATCGTGGCTTTAATCTTCATATACAACCCTCACAATGTTACCCCTCATAGCGAGCGGCGGGCGCGAATAAAAAATCAATAAATTCAAAATGATGAAGGGTTTTCTTGATGGCTTGTATTGGATAACCCCGCAACAAAATTCAGTAAGCGCTCTGGTTTTCTCTTGTCAGAAAACACTCATCGCTATGTTTCGGGAATTATCATGCGATCGCTGGAATAATGATTCAATGAAAATAAAACAGTGTTTTAGTTATCTGCGTCACATATTGATTGTAAACTTTACGCCGCGTTCTGGCTGGATGGGGTTTATGTAAATCTCTTGTAAAAAAGCGGCTTTTTATGTCGTGATAAAAAGAAAATGGGACAACATGAAAATGTTTCTTTGGGACGGGTTGAGAAAGTGCTTATTTGCGGAAATTGACAAAGACTGTCTTCACTTTACGCAGCATAAATATATGTGTGAAGTTGATCACAAATATAAACGCTGGTAGGGTAAAAAGGTCATTAACTGCCCTGGCAGGCGTCAACAGGTTCGGTTGTATCGACGATAAACGTCAATGTAAGTAAACCTGCTACGCTTGAATAAGGCGATTCGCATGGAGCGGATCCCAAGGTTCACAGCACCCACACTGGATTGTGAAACAGACAGGGCCGAGTCAACGAGGATAGCTATGCTGAGAAGGAAAAAGATTAAACCCATCACGCTTCGCGACGTCACTATTATTGACGACGCAAAATTGCGTAAGGCCATCACCGCAGCCTCGCTCGGTAATGCGATGGAATGGTTCGATTTTGGTGTCTATGGCTTTGTGGCCTACGCGTTAGGTAAAGTGTTTTTCCCAGGGGCTGATCCCAGCCTGCAGATGATTGCCGCACTGGGGACGTTCTCCGTTCCTTTCCTTATTCGCCCGCTGGGTGGTCTGTTCTTCGGTATGCTCGGTGATAAATACGGTCGCCAGAAGATCCTTGCCATCACCATTGTCATCATGTCGATAAGTACCTTCTGTATCGGCCTGATTCCGTCCTATGCCACGATCGGCATCTGGGCACCGATTCTGCTGCTGCTCTGTAAGATGGCGCAGGGTTTCTCCGTCGGTGGGGAATATACCGGTGCCTCGATCTTCGTCGCGGAGTATTCCCCGGACCGTAAGCGCGGTTTTATGGGGAGCTGGCTGGACTTCGGCTCGATTGCCGGGTTCGTGATGGGGGCGGGTGTCGTGGTGCTGATTTCAACCGTCGTCGGTGAAGAGAACTTCCTCGACTGGGGCTGGCGTATCCCGTTCTTCCTCGCGCTGCCGCTGGGGATCATCGGTCTGTATCTGCGTCATGCGCTGGAAGAGACACCGGCGTTCCAGCAGCACGTTGAGAAACTGGAGCAGGGTGACCGCGAAGGGCTGCAGGATGGTCCGAAGGTGTCGTTCAAAGAGATTGCCACTAAGCACTGGCGCAGCCTGCTGACCTGTATTGGTCTGGTGATTTCGACCAACGTGACCTACTACATGCTGCTGACCTACATGCCGAGTTATCTGTCGCATAACCTGCATTACTCGGAAGATCACGGTGTGCTGATTATTATTGCCATCATGGTGGGTATGCTGTTCGTGCAGCCGATTATGGGTCTGCTGAGTGACCGTTTTGGTCGTCGACCATTCATTATTCTGGGAAGCGTGGCGCTGTTTGCCCTGGCAATCCCGGCCTTTATTCTGATCAACAGTAACGTGCTGGGGCTGATTTTTGCGGGTCTGCTGATGCTGGCGGTGATCCTGAACTGCTTCATCGGGGTGATGGCCTCAACGTTGCCTGCGATGTTCCCGACGCATATTCGTTACAGTGCGCTGGCGGCAGCCTTTAACATCTCGGTACTGATTGCCGGTCTGACCCCGACGCTTGCCGCCTCGCTGGTGGAAAGCACGCAGAATCTGATGATGCCTGCTTATTACCTGATGGTGATCGCGGTGATTGGCTTGATTACCGGTATTACGATGAAGGAGACGGCGAACCGTCCACTGAAAGGGGCGACGCCTGCGGCATCGGATATTCAGGAAGCGAAAGAGATCCTGCGTGAGCACTACGATAATGTAGAGCAGAAGATTGAAGACATTGACGCAGAGATTGAAGAACTGCAGAAAAAACGCTCCCGACTGGTGGATCAGCATCCACGCATCAACGAGTAATAAAGAAACCCGCCAACGGCGGGTTTTCTTTTATTAGCATCCGGCAGCGATGTAGTCGCCATTGGCGCTGATGGGGATGACCGTCAGGAAGAGAACGGTCGCGAACAGGATCAGAACTATCCCGCCGGCTATTTTGACGGCTGGCACCAGCCATCTTAACGTGCTATTTCCCCCGAAGCAGGCCACCGTGCGTTCACGGGCATAACGTACCGCCAGCGAGAGCCCCATAATCGAGAGTGCCGTTCCCAGGGACATTGTCATGACGGCAGCCATCCCCCAGGTGACAATGCCCAGCGCATTTGAAAACATCAGAATCATGATTGCCCCACTGCACGGGCGTGCGCCAATCGCCAGAATCACCCCCAGGCGAGTTTTCCAGTCTCCCTGCGTCAGGTCGGCACCCACGCCGTGATGGCCGCAGCCACAGTGTTCATTGTGCTGATGGAGGGGACTGATGGCTGAGATCGTCATTCTGCGCGGACGCAGGCTCTTTAATGCCTGATAAATGACGAACGCGCCGAATACACCAATCAGCACTGCGCTTATCTTCTCTACATACCAGCGGCTGGTACTGATATCCCCTGAGGCGAGGTTAAACCCCACCGCCAGAATAAAGACAAACAGAATGGCGCTCACGCCCTGCATCAGGCTGCCAAGGAAAGGAACGACCCGGGCAGCCCGCTCGCTTTCCTTATTAGTGGTCAGATAGGTCGTCACAATGAATTTCCCGTGCCCCGGCCCGATGGCGTGCAGCACGCCATAAAGGAAGGCGCCTGTTAAGAGCCATAGTCCGCCGCTGTACTGGTGGTTATTCAGCTGTAGCAGATACATCACCAGATAACGGTGCAGGGTAATTTGAGTGGCAAGACACCACTGGATAAAGGCGCTCCAGTGCGTATGCAGGGTAAAACTGGCAAACAGAATAGCCAGCAGCATCACCCCTGCGGTAGGGAGACGCCAGTCGCGGGCGAGGCGTTGTGTGTTCATGAGGGAGTGCTCTGCCAGGAAGAATATTTGCCGCTAGTATAGTTGATCTTCCTTTTCAGTTCGCAGGATCGCATCGGGATCCTGATGATGCTGTGGATAAGTCTGTGTGTAAAAGGGTATAAGGCGGGGTTTTGCTGTGGAATGCAGCAGTCAGTCATTTTTCTGTCATTTAGCGGTTGCGGCCTGCGGAGAACTCCCTATAATGCGCCTCCATCGACACGGCAGATGTGAATCACTTCACAGACAACCCGGTCGGTTGAAGAGAAAAAATCCTGAAATAACGGGTTGACTCTGAAAGAGGAAAGCGTAATATACGCCACCTCGCAACGGTGAGCGAAAGCCGCGTTGCACTGCTCTTTAACAATTTATCAGACAATCTGTGTGGGCACTCAAAGTGACATGGATTCTTAACGTCGCAAGACGAAAAATGAATACCAAGTCTCTGAGTGAACATACGTAATTCATTACGAAGTTTAATTCACGAGCATCAAACTTAAATTGAAGAGTTTGATCATGGCTCAGATTGAACGCTGGCGGCAGGCCTAACACATGCAAGTCGAACGGTAGCACAGAGAGCTTGCTCTCGGGTGACGAGTGGCGGACGGGTGAGTAATGTCTGGGAAACTGCCTGATGGAGGGGGATAACTACTGGAAACGGTAGCTAATACCGCATAACGTCGCAAGACCAAAGAGGGGGACCTTCGGGCCTCTTGCCATCAGATGTGCCCAGATGGGATTAGCTAGTAGGTGGGGTAATGGCTCACCTAGGCGACGATCCCTAGCTGGTCTGAGAGGATGACCAGCCACACTGGAACTGAGACACGGTCCAGACTCCTACGGGAGGCAGCAGTGGGGAATATTGCACAATGGGCGCAAGCCTGATGCAGCCATGCCGCGTGTATGAAGAAGGCCTTCGGGTTGTAAAGTACTTTCAGCGGGGAGGAAGGTGTTGTGGTTAATAACCGCAGCAATTGACGTTACCCGCAGAAGAAGCACCGGCTAACTCCGTGCCAGCAGCCGCGGTAATACGGAGGGTGCAAGCGTTAATCGGAATTACTGGGCGTAAAGCGCACGCAGGCGGTCTGTCAAGTCGGATGTGAAATCCCCGGGCTCAACCTGGGAACTGCATTCGAAACTGGCAGGCTAGAGTCTTGTAGAGGGGGGTAGAATTCCAGGTGTAGCGGTGAAATGCGTAGAGATCTGGAGGAATACCGGTGGCGAAGGCGGCCCCCTGGACAAAGACTGACGCTCAGGTGCGAAAGCGTGGGGAGCAAACAGGATTAGATACCCTGGTAGTCCACGCCGTAAACGATGTCGACTTGGAGGTTGTGCCCTTGAGGCGTGGCTTCCGGAGCTAACGCGTTAAGTCGACCGCCTGGGGAGTACGGCCGCAAGGTTAAAACTCAAATGAATTGACGGGGGCCCGCACAAGCGGTGGAGCATGTGGTTTAATTCGATGCAACGCGAAGAACCTTACCTACTCTTGACATCCAGAGAACTTTCCAGAGATGGATTGGTGCCTTCGGGAACTCTGAGACAGGTGCTGCATGGCTGTCGTCAGCTCGTGTTGTGAAATGTTGGGTTAAGTCCCGCAACGAGCGCAACCCTTATCCTTTGTTGCCAGCGGTCCGGCCGGGAACTCAAAGGAGACTGCCAGTGATAAACTGGAGGAAGGTGGGGATGACGTCAAGTCATCATGGCCCTTACGAGTAGGGCTACACACGTGCTACAATGGCGCATACAAAGAGAAGCGACCTCGCGAGAGCAAGCGGACCTCATAAAGTGCGTCGTAGTCCGGATTGGAGTCTGCAACTCGACTCCATGAAGTCGGAATCGCTAGTAATCGTAGATCAGAATGCTACGGTGAATACGTTCCCGGGCCTTGTACACACCGCCCGTCACACCATGGGAGTGGGTTGCAAAAGAAGTAGGTAGCTTAACCTTCGGGAGGGCGCTTACCACTTTGTGATTCATGACTGGGGTGAAGTCGTAACAAGGTAACCGTAGGGGAACCTGCGGTTGGATCACCTCCTTACCTTAAAGAACCTGCCTTTGTAGTGCTCACACAGATTGTCTGATGAATGATGAACTTCTGAATGTACTTTTGAGTGCATTAAGAAGTTTTGCTCTTTAAAAATCTGGATCAAGCTGAAAATTGAAACGACACACATGTTATGTGTGTTCGAGTCTCTCAAATTTTCGCAAACCGATGGTGAATCGAAAGAAACATCTTCGGGTTGTGAGGTTAAGCGACTAAGCGTACACGGTGGATGCCCTGGCAGTCAGAGGCGATGAAGGACGTGCTAATCTGCGAAAAGCGCCGGCGAGGTGATATGAACCTTTGACCCGGCGATGTCCGAATGGGGAAACCCAGTGTGTTTCGACACACTATCGTTAACTGAATACATAGGTTAACGAGGCGAACCGGGGGAACTGAAACATCTAAGTACCCCGAGGAAAAGAAATCAACCGAGATTCCCCCAGTAGCGGCGAGCGAACGGGGAGCAGCCCGGAGTCTGAATCAGCTTGTGTGTTAGTGGAACGGTCTGGAAAGTCCGACGGTACAGGGTGATAGTCCCGTACACGAAAATGCACAGGTTGTGAACTCGAAGAGTAGGGCGGGACACGTGGTATCCTGTCTGAATATGGGGGGACCATCCTCCAAGGCTAAATACTCCTGACTGACCGATAGTGAACCAGTACCGTGAGGGAAAGGCGAAAAGAACCCCGGCGAGGGGAGTGAAAAAGAACCTGAAACCGTGTACGTACAAGCAGTGGGAGCCTACTTGTTAGGTGACTGCGTACCTTTTGTATAATGGGTCAGCGACTTATATTCTGTAGCAAGGTTAACCGTATAGGGGAGCCGAAGGGAAACCGAGTCTTAACTGGGCGTTAAGTTGCAGGGTATAGACCCGAAACCCGGTGATCTAGCCATGGGCAGGTTGAAGGTTGGGTAACACTAACTGGAGGACCGAACCGACTAATGTTGAAAAATTAGCGGATGACCTGTGGCTGGGGGTGAAAGGCCAATCAAACCGGGAGATAGCTGGTTCTCCCCGAAAGCTATTTAGGTAGCGCCTCGTGAACTCATCTTCGGGGGTAGAGCACTGTTTCGGCTAGGGGGCCATCCCGGCTTACCAACCCGATGCAAACTACGAATACCGAAGAATGTTATCACGGGAGACACACGGCGGGTGCTAACGTCCGTCGTGAAGAGGGAAACAACCCAGACCGCCAGCTAAGGTCCCAAAGTCATGGTTAAGTGGGAAACGATGTGGGAAGGCACAGACAGCCAGGATGTTGGCTTAGAAGCAGCCATCATTTAAAGAAAGCGTAATAGCTCACTGGTCGAGTCGGCCTGCGCGGAAGATGTAACGGGGCTAAACCATGCACCGAAGCTGCGGCAGCGACGCTTATGCGTTGTTGGGTAGGGGAGCGTTCTGTAAGCCGTTGAAGGTGGCCTGTGAGGGTTGCTGGAGGTATCAGAAGTGCGAATGCTGACATAAGTAACGATAAAGCGGGTGAAAAGCCCGCTCGCCGGAAGACCAAGGGTTCCTGTCCAACGTTAATCGGGGCAGGGTGAGTCGACCCCTAAGGCGAGGCCGAAAGGCGTAGTCGATGGGAAACAGGTTAATATTCCTGTACTTGGTGTTACTGCGAAGGGGGGACGGAGAAGGCTATGTTAGCCGGGCGACGGTTGTCCCGGTTTAAGCATGTAGGCGGAGGTTCCAGGTAAATCCGGTACCTTATTAACGCTGAGGTGTGATGACGAGGCACTACGGTGCTGAAGTAACAAATGCCCTGCTTCCAGGAAAAGCCTCTAAGCATCAGGTAACACGAAATCGTACCCCAAACCGACACAGGTGGTCAGGTAGAGAATACCAAGGCGCTTGAGAGAACTCGGGTGAAGGAACTAGGCAAAATGGTGCCGTAACTTCGGGAGAAGGCACGCTGATATGTAGGTGAAGCCCCTGCGGGTGGAGCTGAAATCAGTCGAAGATACCAGCTGGCTGCAACTGTTTATTAAAAACACAGCACTGTGCAAACACGAAAGTGGACGTATACGGTGTGACGCCTGCCCGGTGCCGGAAGGTTAATTGATGGGGTTAGCGGCAACGCGAAGCTCTTGATCGAAGCCCCGGTAAACGGCGGCCGTAACTATAACGGTCCTAAGGTAGCGAAATTCCTTGTCGGGTAAGTTCCGACCTGCACGAATGGCGTAATGATGGCCAGGCTGTCTCCACCCGAGACTCAGTGAAATTGAACTCGCTGTGAAGATGCAGTGTACCCGCGGCAAGACGGAAAGACCCCGTGAACCTTTACTATAGCTTGACACTGAACACTGGTCCTTGATGTGTAGGATAGGTGGGAGGCTTTGAAGCGTGGACGCCAGTCTGCGTGGAGCCAACCTTGAAATACCACCCTTTAATGGCTGGTGTTCTAACGTAGACCCGTAATCCGGGTTGCGGACAGTGTCTGGTGGGTAGTTTGACTGGGGCGGTCTCCTCCCAAAGAGTAACGGAGGAGCACGAAGGTTAGCTAATCCTGGTCGGACATCAGGAGGTTAGTGCAATGGCATAAGCTAGCTTGACTGCGAGAGTGACGGCTCGAGCAGGTGCGAAAGCAGGTCATAGTGATCCGGTGGTTCTGAATGGAAGGGCCATCGCTCAACGGATAAAAGGTACTCCGGGGATAACAGGCTGATACCGCCCAAGAGTTCATATCGACGGCGGTGTTTGGCACCTCGATGTCGGCTCATCACATCCTGGGGCTGAAGTAGGTCCCAAGGGTATGGCTGTTCGCCATTTAAAGTGGTACGCGAGCTGGGTTTAGAACGTCGTGAGACAGTTCGGTCCCTATCTGCCGTGGGCGCTGGAGAATTGAGGGGGGCTGCTCCTAGTACGAGAGGACCGGAGTGGACGCATCACTGGTGTTCGGGTTGTCATGCCAATGGCACTGCCCGGTAGCTAAATGCGGAAGAGATAAGTGCTGAAAGCATCTAAGCACGAAACTTGCCCCGAGATGAGTTCTCCCTGAGACTATAAGTCTCCTGAAGGAACGTTGAAGACGACGACGTTGATAGGTCGGGTGTGTAAGCGCAGCGATGCGTTGAGCTAACCGATACTAATGAACCGTGAGGCTTAACCTTACAACGCCGAAGGTGTTTTGGCGGTGAGAGACGATTTTCAGCCTGATACAGATAACAGAATTTGCCTGGCGGCTTTAGCGCGGTGGTCCCACCTGACCCCATGCCGAACTCAGAAGTGAAACGCCGTAGCGCCGATGGTAGTGTGGGGTCTCCCCATGTGAGAGTAGGGAACTGCCAGGCATCAAACAAGAAGAACCCCGTACCGTAAGGTGCGGGGTTTTTTGCTTTGGGTTTTATTCCTCTCCTTGAAACTTTCCCGTAGGCCGATAAGGCAAAGCCGCCATCCGGCAAAGCAGATTGCGCGATCTTACCGGAAAGAGAAGCAAGAATATAAAAGAAGGGATTTATAAACGCAGAAAAGCAAAAACCCAGCCATAGGCTGGGTTTTTTAAATAGTGGTGCCCGGACTCGGAATCGAACCAAGGACACGGGGATTTTCAATCCCCTGCTCTACCGACTGAGCTATCCGGGCAACGGAGCGCATTAAACCGCAATCGCGCCTTATCGTCAACATTATTTCGGGGAAAGCTGTTCAATTGCTTAACTTTACGGCAATCTGGCGGTTTACGCGCCGAAAAGACCAAATTTCGCTGATTCGCTTACGTCAATGCCCCGCCCATACGACACTGAGCAAAGCGAAGAATATCTTCCGCCAGGCGGTGCGCCGTATCCACATCGGCCTGGCTACGATTCACCAGCATGCGGCTCAGACAACCCTCCAGTACCAGCTCCATTTGCTTAGCGACCATTGCCGGGTCATCCACTTCAAGCGTTGTCAGTAGCTCGTGAGTGAAGTCATGCGCCGCACGCTTTTGCTGATCCGCCAGCTGATGTATTGGATGCCCGGGATCGGGATAAAATGTACAGGCGGCAATAAACAGGCAGCCCGGATAACGATTGTTACTGACACATTCAGTCAGGGCGGTGTAGCGAGCCAACAGCTTTTGCTCAGCCGTCAGTTCTTCATTAAGCATCAACTGTCTGCGCCAGATATCCACCTGCTGGCTAAGGTAGCGCAGCGCATCATAAAGCAGGGCCTCTTTATCCGGCCAGAAGCGCGTTAACTCATCCAGAGGGTAATCGATACGGTCGGCTACCATCTCAAGCGTGGTGCTGGCGATCCCTTGAATCTCAAGTAATTGCAGGGCTTGTCCCAGTACGTCTTCACGTTGCACGGTTATCTCCTCCGCTATTCCCAACGGTATGTCCCGTCTAAAGTGTTGTTTACGGTTGGCGATTGCGCAAATGCGCGCTGAATGCCGTTGAATCCATAAACCCGGTTACACGCTGTTCTGGCTGCTCTTCCCCTTGTTCATTGAAGAATAAAATGGTTGGCAGCCCGAGTACGTTAAGGTGCTTAAGCAGAGTCTTATCCTGCTCATTGTTGGCCGTGACGTTTGCCTGGAGCAACACCGTCTCTTTCAGGGCGCTTTGTACCTGAGGATCGCTAAAGGTGTATTTTTCAAACTCTTTGCAGGCGACACACCAGTCAGCATAGAGATCGAGCATCACCGGTTTACCTTTTGCCTGAGCCAGGGCGCTATTGAGCTCATCGACATTGTTAATGCGGGTGAAGTCCAGATGCGCCTGCGTCTGACCCACCGGCGTGCCAAATGCCCAGTCCTGCAGCGGACGCACGCTGACCAGTGCAGCCGCCAGCAGCAGGATTTGCACAAGGCGCATCCATGGCTTTTTCGCCCCCAGGCTGACGATAAATGCCCAGGAGAAGAATGCGACGCCAAGCATCGCCCACAGACGCCTTCCCCACTCGTCTCCGATGATGCGCTCCAGCAGGAACACCGGTAGCGCCAGAATGACAAAACCAAACGCGGTTTTCACCGTCTCCATCCACGGTCCGCTTTTCGGCAGCAGACGATTACCAAAGACCGTCACAAGAATGAGCGGCAGACCCATCCCCAGCGCATAAAGATACAGCGTTCCGCCACCGAGCCACATATTGCCGCTCTGGGCGATGTACAGCAGGATGGCGCTGAGCGGCGCAGTGGTGCAGGGTGAACAGATTAGCCCGGCAATTGCACCCATTGCGAACACGCCGCCTGCAGATCCTCCCTGCTGACGATTACTCATCAGCGTTAAGCGGGTTTGCAGCGAAGAGGGCAGTTGCAGAGTGAACAGGCCAAACATCGACAGCGCCAAAAGAATAAAGACAACTGACAGACCAATAAGCACGTAAGGATGCTGAAGCGCTGCCTGGAATTGCAATCCAGCGGCGGCGACCACGAGGCCGAGCGCCGTGTAGGTTAATGCCATGCCCTGGACATAAATAAAAGCCAGCAGCAGCGCCCGGACGGTGGAAAGCCGTTGCTTACCGCCTAGCACAATCCCGGAGATCAGCGGGTACATGGGCAGTACACACGGCGTAAAGGCAATGCCAATACCAATCAGTAGCGCCCAAAACGCTGAGAAGGGAAGATCTGAAGTGGCTTCGCCTTCTCCCTTCACCCTGGCCCTCTCCCCCGAGGGGAGAGAGGAGGCAGCCGCTTTAACTTCAGTAAGCGGAACGACCTTCGTTTCAGGAGGATAGCAGAAGCCCGCGTCGGCACAGCCCTGATACGTCACGGTCAGCGTGGCGCCTTTATCCGCCTGATTCACCGTGGCGGGGACGTTTAAGCGCTGACGATAGATTTCACTCTTACCGTAGAACTCGTCCTCGTGCCACTCGCCCGCGGGCATCTGCAATGCGCCGACGTTAGCCTTTGCGGACGTGATACTGACCTGTTTGCGGTAAAGGTAGTAACCCTCTTTCACCTGCCAGGTCAGATTGAGATCGTGCTGGTTCTGCTGAAAATCGAAAACAAACGCCTGGTCGGCAGGAATAAAGTTTGAACGGCCGGGTGCGTCAAACAACCCGGCAAATACTGATGTGCTGCACAGCAGCAGGATCAGCGTAAGGAAGCGTTGAGCCATGTGAGATAGTCGTTATCGCCATGGAGCACTGGCAGCACCAGCAGCTCTGGAGTTTGGTAAGGATGATGAGACTTGAGGCAGTCGAGGAGCGCCTGCTGGTTCGCCCGGTTGGTTTTAAGCAACATCTGGACTTCGTACTCCTGCTCCAGCTTGCCTTCCCAGTAATAAAGGGAGGTTGCGCCGGGGAGGAGCGTTACGCAGGCTGCCCATTTTTCGGCCAGCACTTTGGCGGCAAGATCCTGGGCAGAGGCTTCATCAGGGGCGGTACACAGTACGACAACGGCATCAGGCGTGTTCACAAGTCGACCTCCTCATCACGAAAGTCTTCACTATATCACGCAAGACGATTGGTCATTAATGAATCGGGCCGCAGTGCGGCCCGATTTTAACTATTTTTACAACGGCTGAAGGTTTACAGCACAATGCCACCGATGATAAAGCCGAGGATGACGCAAAGCGTAATTGCTACCACGCCCGGGATCAGAAACGCGTGGTTAAACACGTACTTACCGATACGGGTAGAGCCAGTGTCATCCATTTCAACCGCTGCCAGCAGGGTTGGGTAGGTTGGCAGAACGAACAGTGCGGAAACGGCTGCGAAAGAGGCAATCGCCGTCAGCGGCGTTACGCCTAACATGAGTGCCGCAGGCATCAGCGCTTTGGTGGTTGCTGCCTGGGAGTAAAGCAGGGTCGCAGCAAAGAACAGCACGACCGCCAGCAGCCACGGGTAGTTGTGCAGCAGGTCGCCGGCTACGGTCTGGATATCGCTGATGTGCGCCTTCACGAAGGTATCGCCGAGCCATGCCACACCCAGTACACACACGCAGGCGCTCATACCGGATTTAAAGGTACTGGCGTTCAGCACTTCGCTGGTGTCGATTTTACAGGTGATGCTAATCAGCGTCGCGATAGTCAGCATGAACACCACAATCGCTTCGTTACGCGGCAGAACCGGGTTCTGAATCAGCCCCACGGTGTCACTGATGGCGGTTGCGTAGAACATCACTGCGACGATACCAATCAGGAAAAGCAGTACGGAGCGCTTTGCGTGCGGCTTCAGTTCGAAGACCTGGCTACCGCGCAGTCTCACTTCACCTTTTGCCAGACGCTCCTGGTAAACCGGATCGTCTTTCAGTTCGGCACCGAGGAAGTTACACAGCACGGCAGTAATCATGACCGCAATCAGCGTCACCGGAATACAGATCGCCAGCAGCGTCAGGTAGCTCACGCCCATCGGCTCAAGGATACCGGCGAAGAAGACCACGGCGGCAGAGATCGGCGACGCGGTGATGGCAATCTGAGACGCAACGACGGCAATAGAGAGGGGACGAGACGGGCGAATCCCCTGTTCTTTTGCCACTTCGGTAATCACCGGCAGCGTGGAGAACGCCGTGTGGCCAGTTCCCGCGAGAATGGTCATAAACCAGGTGACCAGCGGGGCAAGGAAGGTAATGTATTTAGGATGGCGGCGCAGCATACGCTCCGCCAGACTCACCAGGTAGTCCATACCGCCTGCCACCTGCATAGCGGCGATAGCGGCAATAACTGCCATGATGATTTCGATAACGTCAAAAGGGATTGCGCCGGGTTTAATCTGAAAGATAAGGGTAAGAACGAGCACCCCGAGACCGCCGGCAAAACCGATGCCGATACCCCCGAGTCTTGCTCCCAAATAAATCGCCAACAAGACGATGACGAGTTCTGCTCCAAACATAAGGACCTGCCTTGCTTATTAACAAGTTGATATTGAATTGTTGTATTTTGGTAACGCCTAAAAAGAAAAAAGGCACGTCACAAGTGACGTGCCTTTAAAAGCCTAGCCTGAACGGTTACTGTTCGCTTTCATCGGTATATCGTTTCGCTTTATATGCCGGGTGCATCAGGTTCTGGGCGGAGAAGATATCGTCCAGCTCAGCCTCGGTCAACAGTCCGCGCTCCAGCACCACTTCACGCACGCTCTTACCGGTTTCGGCACAAATCTTACCGACGATGTCACCGTTATGGTGACCGATGAACGGGTTGAGGTAGGTGACGATCCCGATAGAGTTGTAAACGTAGCCTTCACACACTTCTTTATTTGCGGTAATGCCGTTAATGCATTTTTCCAGCAGGTTGTAGCAGGCGTTAGTCAGGATGTGGATAGATTCGAACATCGCCTGGCCAATCACGGGCTCCATTACGTTCAGCTGCAGCTGACCGGCCTCGGAGGCCATCGTCACGGTAGTGTCGTTACCGATGACTTTGAAGCAAACCTGATTCACCACTTCTGGCACGACCGGGTTCACCTTAGCTGGCATGATGGACGAACCCGCCTGCAGTTCTGGCAGGTTGATTTCGTTCAGGCCAGCGCGCGGGCCGGAAGAGAGCAGGCGCAGGTCATTACAGATTTTGGACAGTTTCACCGCCAGACGTTTCAGTGCGCTGTGTACCATCACGTACGCGCCGCAGTCGGAGGTGGCTTCAATCAGGTCTTCCGCAGGCACGACCGGCAGGTTGGACACTTCAGCCAGCTTCTGAACCGCCAGCTGCTGATAGCCATCCGGGGTGTTCAGACGCGTACCGATGGCGGTTGCACCCAGGTTCACTTCCAGCAGCAGCTCAGAGGTGCGCAGCAGGTTTTTGGTCTCTTCATTCAGCAGCACGTTAAATGCGTGGAATTCCTGGCCCAGCGTCATTGGCACTGCGTCCTGTAACTGGGTACGACCCATTTTCAGGATATCCTGGAACTCAACCGCTTTACGCTGGAAGCCATCGCCCAGCTGGTTGATAGCGTCCACCAGTTTCACCACGGAGGCATACACCGCGATACGGAAGCCGGTTGGGTAGGCGTCGTTGGTGGACTGGCATTTGTTAACGTGGTCGTTCGGGTTCAGGTACTGGTATTCACCTTTCTGATGACCCATCAGCTCCAGGCCGATGTTTGCCAGTACTTCGTTGGTATTCATGTTGACGGAGGTACCCGCGCCGCCCTGATAGACGTCAACCGGGAACTGGTCCATGCATTTGCCGTTGTTCAGCACTTCATCGCAGGCAGCGATAATCGCATTTGCCGCGCTTTTAGGAATGGTTTGCAGCTCTTTGTTAGCCAGCGCTGCGGCTTTCTTCACCATCACCATGCCACGGACAAACTCAGGGATGTCGCTGATTTTGCTGTTGCTGATGTAGAAGTTTTCAATCGCTCTCAGAGTGTGAACACCATAGTAGGCATCCGCTGGAACTTCCCTGGTACCCAACAAGTCTTCTTCGATACGAATGTTGTTTAACATGTGAACCTTCTTTTCAAGCTGCCGATGGATTGTACTAAACACACAGTATATATGTGGTTTTGAATATTTTCTGACCGACGATTATTCCCTCAATCAGCCAGATGTTCGAGATCATATGCTGATGATAGCGAATTGCCGTAAGCTGGATCACTTATTATCGAGCCGATTCCATGATAATTATTAATCTGTGAAATGTGTCACCGCTTTAATATTTCCAGAAAAAATATCCGTGCAAACCGATTGAATTTTCGCTAACTGCCACCATTTCATACAAACGCGCGTCGCGAACACATTCAGACAGGGGCCTGACGGCACCTGCCCTACAGGAGATGCCAGTGCGCTGGATACCATTTATTGCTTTCTTTCTCTATGTTTACATTGAGATTTCCATTTTTATCCAGGTTGCCCATGTCCTGGGCGTCCTGCTGACGCTGGTTCTGGTGATTTTCACCTCCGTCATCGGCATGTCGCTGGTGCGTAACCAGGGTTTCAAAAATTTCCTGATAATGCAGCAGAAGATGGCTGCAGGCGAAAGCCCGGCAGAAGAGATGATCAAAAGCGTGTCGCTGATTATCGCGGGTCTGCTGCTTATTCTGCCTGGCTTCTTTACCGACTTCCTCGGCCTTTTGCTGCTTCTGCCGCCAGTGCAAAAACACCTGACCATGAAGCTGCTGCCGCATCTGCGTTTTAGTCGTATGCCGGGCGGTGGCTTCAGTACGGGCCCGGGCGATACATTTGAAGGGGAATATCAGCGTAAGGATGAACAGCACGACCGTTTAGACCACAAAGACGATCGGTGATTTTTATGCCCGGTGGCGCATCGCTCACCGGGCCTGCGGGTTTTGCCGCTTCGGTAAAAACACCCACAGCCCTGCCAGCATGACGATGGCATACACACTCTTCCATCCCACCATTGCCAGCAACAGCAGGCAAAGCACACCCCCGACGACCGCCAGTGCTTTATAGCGGCCTTCCAGCAGACGACAGCCCGCCAGCATGCACAGCAGATAGATCATAATGAAAATGCCGTTGGCGTAGACGATCAGGGCATCCAGATTGATTTTCAGTACGTAAATACCCAGCGTACTCAACACGCAGCAGCCCAGCACGGTATTCAGTGCATTCACCGGAAGTTGACGTTTGGACAACTGCGCAAGACGGCTTTCAGGATTATAAAGCGCCTGCGACCACACCAGACGGGCAAAGCTCTGGATATAAATATTCAGGCTGGCAAAACAGGCGAGATAGCCAATCATACACGCGACCCACAGCGCTTTTACGCCAAACAGCTGTACCACTATGCCAGGCAGTGACGCGGCAGCCGCTTTATCCGCACCGAATGCGTTGAAGTGCAATACCAGCACGGTGCAGGCCCAGTAAACGGTTCCTGCCAGCAGCAGGCCAATCATCAGCGCGCGCGGAAAATCGCGCTCAGGCTGCTTAAATTCAGAGGCCAGATGGGCGAACGCTTCGAGACCCACAAAGCACCAGAACATAACGGCAAGGGCGGCGAAAAGCTTTGAATGGTCAATGTTTGTCGCTGCCGGGAAGGGAATGTCCTTAATTGTGATATCGCCCGCCCACCAGACAGCCGCGACGAGCGCAACAATCAGTACCGCAACCAGCGTCTGCAGGTTTGCACTTGAGCTGGCGCCGCGTGAGCCCACCCACCAGACAATGGCAAGCGTACCCAGTTCAGCCAGCAGGAGCTGCTCGTTATGCCAGCCAAACAGCGCCTGTCCAAAGCCGGTTGCAATATGCAATGCCGCAGGAAGACCCACCGGGATCACCGAGAGAAACAGCCAGCCGGTAACACGCTTCAGTCGCGGGCCAAAAGCCAGCCCGACAAAGTGCGCCACACCGCCTGCGTCAGGGAAGTGCCGCCCGAGGATGGCAAACACAATGGCTATCGGAAACACCAGCACAATCAGCACCGGCCACGCCCACAGGCTGTTATTGCCTGCTACCAGCGCCGCCAGTGCGGGTACGGCAAATACGCCCGTACCTAACAAGGAGGTTGAGAGCAGGCCAACGCCCTGCGCCAGTCCCAACTCCTGTTTAAGTCCACTCATTGACATCGTCCTGCCAATACCAAAAGAGAGGGGATGGTAACACTTTCGCAAAATTTTTTTTCAACTCCCCCTTGAAGGGGGAAAAAGCTATCCCCATCTCTCAGGGCACTAGTCGGAAAACCGCATGCGGGCCGGCGTCATCCATAACTGATAATGACTTTCTCAAAGGAGAGCTATCAATGAGTATTCGTCCGTTACATGATCGTGTGATCGTCAAACGTAAAGAAGTTGAAACCAAGTCTGCTGGCGGCATCGTTCTGACCGGTTCTGCTGCAGCCAAATCAACGCGTGGCGAAATCATCGCTGTCGGTAAGGGCCGCATCCTGGAAAACGGAACTGTGCAGCCGCTGGACGTTAAAGTTGGTGACATCGTAATTTTCAACGATGGCTACGGCGTGAAATCCGAGAAGATCGACAATGAAGAAGTGTTGATCATGTCCGAGAGCGACATTCTGGCAATTGTTGAAGCGTAATTTACGCACGAGAATTTGAGGAAATAAGAACATGGCAGCTAAAGACGTAAAATTCGGTAACGACGCTCGTGTAAAAATGCTCCGCGGCGTAAACGTACTGGCCGATGCAGTTAAAGTGACCCTGGGCCCGAAAGGCCGTAACGTAGTGCTGGATAAATCCTTCGGCGCGCCAACCATCACCAAAGATGGTGTTTCTGTAGCACGTGAAATCGAACTGGAAGACAAGTTCGAAAACATGGGTGCGCAGATGGTGAAAGAAGTTGCCTCTAAAGCGAACGATGCTGCAGGTGACGGTACCACCACCGCGACCGTACTGGCGCAGGCTATCATCACTGAAGGTCTGAAAGCCGTTGCTGCGGGCATGAACCCAATGGATCTGAAACGTGGTATCGACAAAGCTGTCGCTTCCGCTGTTGAAGAGCTGAAAGCGCTGTCCGTACCGTGCTCTGACTCCAAAGCCATTGCTCAGGTAGGTACCATCTCCGCTAACTCCGACGAAACCGTAGGTAAACTGATCGCTGAAGCGATGGACAAAGTCGGTAAAGAAGGCGTTATCACCGTTGAAGACGGTACCGGTCTGGAAGACGAACTGGACGTGGTTGAAGGTATGCAGTTCGACCGCGGCTACCTGTCCCCATACTTCATCAACAAGCCAGAGACTGGCGCTGTTGAGCTGGAAAGCCCGTTCACCCTGCTGGCTGACAAGAAAATCTCCAACATCCGCGAAATGCTGCCAGTGCTGGAAGCCGTTGCGAAAGCAGGCAAACCGCTGGTTATCATCGCTGAAGACGTTGAAGGCGAAGCGCTGGCGACCCTGGTGGTTAACACCATGCGTGGCATCGTGAAAGTGGCTGCGGTTAAAGCACCTGGCTTCGGCGATCGTCGTAAAGCGATGCTGCAGGATATCGCTACCCTGACTGGCGGTACCGTTATCTCTGAAGAGATCGGTATGGAGCTGGAAAAAGCGACCCTGGAAGACCTGGGCCAGGCAAAACGCGTTGTGATCAACAAAGACACCACCACCATCATCGACGGTGTGGGTGAAGAAGCCGCTATTCAGGGCCGTGTTGGTCAGATCCGTAAGCAGATCGAAGAAGCAACCTCTGATTACGACCGTGAAAAACTGCAGGAGCGCGTAGCGAAACTGGCAGGCGGTGTCGCCGTTATCAAAGTCGGTGCTGCGACCGAAGTTGAAATGAAAGAGAAAAAAGCGCGCGTTGACGATGCCCTGCACGCGACCCGTGCTGCGGTAGAAGAAGGCGTGGTTGCTGGTGGTGGCGTTGCGCTGGTGCGTGTTGCCGCTAAACTGGCTGGCCTGACTGCACAGAACGAAGACCAGAACGTGGGTATCAAAGTTGCGCTGCGCGCAATGGAAGCGCCTCTGCGTCAGATCGTTTCTAACGCCGGTGAAGAGCCATCTGTGGTTGCGAACAACGTGAAAGCGGGCGAAGGTAACTACGGTTACAACGCGGCAACTGAAGAATACGGCAACATGATCGACTTCGGTATTCTGGACCCAACTAAAGTTACCCGTTCTGCTCTGCAGTATGCGGCATCTGTAGCTGGCCTGATGATCACTACCGAGTGCATGGTTACTGATATGCCTAAAGGCGACGCGCCTGACTTAGGTGCTGCTGGTATGGGCGGCATGGGTGGTATGGGCGGCATGATGTAATCATGTTGTTCTGAACCTCTCAGAACGAACCCCGGGCAGCGATGCCCGGGGTTTTTTATTGCCTGTCCAGCTGCTACTCAAAGGTGCCTTTCACGCACACAACACCTTCGCGCACCATCTGGCGGCCTTTCGCCCAGACCTCGTGGATTTTTAGATCGTCCGTCAACACCAGGAAATCGGCATCGCATCCGGGCGCGATCCGTCCTTTATGCTCCAGCCCGAGAAACTCCGCCACATTACGCGTAAATGGCAGAAGCGCCTCCTCCAGCGGCAGGTGATAGCGGCTGACCAACTGCTGTAGGGTTTCCGGAAGGGATTCGAATCCTGCCACGCCAATACCTACCAGATTGCCATTTGCGTCAAAATTCGGTTGGCTACCGTTACCGTCCGAGCTGAGCGTGAGACGGTTAAACGGCACCTGCGCTTCGCGGGCTGTCGCAATGGCGGTGGCGGCATCAATGGGTTCGCTGATGCTGGTGGTGATATCGATATAACCCCCTTCGCGAGCATAGTTTAGCGCGGCGAGGAAGAGCGCCTCACCGCGGTTAACGTGGGTTGGCAGCAGCTTCGTGCGAGGAACGTCGGCGTTATTCAGAATGTTAAGGAGCGGCTCCAGCAGCTTCGGGCTGTTGCCGAGGTGAAAAACGGAGATACCCGCTTTGGCACCCAATAGCCCGCCGACGCGTGACTGGGCGGCCATGCTGGCGAGCCGATCGTCCGCTGGTGCGGAAGAGCGATGATCGGAAATCGCGCATTTCACACCAATGATTTTGTCGATCAGCGCCACATCTTTTTCAATACTGCCGGTAATCGTCGGAGAAGGCAGTCCGTACGCGCCCGTCAGCATCCACGCGCTGATCCCTTCATGCTCAAGCGCTCGTGTTTTTGCCAGCAGTGATTCAGGGTGTCGGGTGACGCCGTCGGTGCCCAGCAGGCCAACCACGGAGGTGATACCTGCTGCTACCAGCGCAGACAGCCGCACCTCCGGCGTGCGGGTGTGGGGCCCCGCTTCACCGCCGCCACCGATGAGATGCACGTGCTGATCGATAAATCCCGGGCAAATCACCGCTCCGGCGAGATCGGTTTCAGGACACGCCATCCGCGTTGTTGCATGCCCCGCTTTTTCGAACGCAACAATTTTTCCCCCAGCGATCAGCAGATCGCAATGTCCCCGATCCTCCGGGGCGTAGAGATGTGCGTTGCGGAAAAGATGGGGTTCCAGCACTGAAAAATCCATTTTTATCTCCTCAGAAGAGTAACTGCATCACCCACATTGAGAGCAGGGCGTTAATGACGCAAACCGTAATAATGTGCGGGTAATATTTCGGATTCACGCCTGCGGTACCCAGGCAGCGGCCGGTATTTTGCACCGGATTGCCCATCAAATAGATGGCGGGCAGCAGGATGGTGGCATCGTGACCGTTGAGTGAGCCGGCGGCGACCAGACTGGCGCAGACCCCCACGCCGCCGCCCATACTCATCACCGAGGCCAGAAGGACCGTTGCCGCCGCGCCCGGAAGCCCCCAGAGCGCCATGACGGGCTCGCAAATATTGCCCACGATATCCAGCAGGCCCGTCACCTTCAGCGCCTGAATAATGACAAATGCCATGACCACGTTTGGCAGCAGGCTGGTGGTCGCGATGGTAAAGCCGCGACGGGCACCATCAATAAACATGTCCATGATATTTTTACGCGGCTGGGCGATCATTTTTTTCCTCCTGAATACGATGATCTTCCATACGGGCGATCCACACTCGCAGGAAGTTAGCGCCAACAAATTTGAATACCAGAATGACGGCCAGCGGCGCGATTACCGGGACGGTAATAAACGTGAAAAGCGCGGCGCCGGAAGAAAAATAGTTGGTAATAATGGCGCTTCCGCTGGTCTGGAAGGTAGCGAAAATGGCGCGTTCATGGTCGGTAATTGCTCCGTCGTCGGTCAGCTCTTTGGTCATACCTGCCGCCGCATCGGTGTTTTGCAGGTTGGCGATAAGGGCCAGAGAGCAGATCCCCGGCACGCCAAGCAGCGGACGCAAAATAGGCGTCATCAGCTGTTGTGCGGCACGCAGTCCGCCCAGGCCTTCGGTGACGGCAATGATCCCGAGCGATAAAATGACCGAGGGCGCCAGTTCAAGGGCAAATAAAAACCCGTCTTTCGCCCCCGTTCCGCCCGTGCCGCGAAACGTCAGGGCGCCGTTGACCGGTCCAAAGCTACCGTTTAAGACGGTAAAGTCCAGCACGCGCCACCATTCAGTACTTTTGGCGAAAAAACCGGAGAAAAATACGATGGTGAGTACAAACGCCAGATAGCCTACCCATGTCACTTTTTCCTCTCCTGAGGATGATGCACTCATGAAACCCCCTTTTTCATTGCGTACAAAAGTTGTACGTCGCACCACTACATACGATCGAGGGCTAAAACACGATATCCCAAAGGCTATTATCAGAATTCATTTAAGATGTCGGAGGAGTGCCTGGCGGAATCTGGCTCGCAGAAATGCTCGGCATTTTTCTTTTGGTCATCTTTTAGGTATAAGATTTAGACACGGACAACTACTGTCCAGCTTATTGAAAACGAGGAATAACATGCGCGTAAAAGTCTGTGCAGGGATTGTAGGGGCAGCATTGCTGCTGGCGGGTTGTAGCTCCAGCAATGAGCTGTCGGCGGCGGGCCAGGGTGTTCGCTTTGTGGAAGATAAGCCGGGTAGCGAATGCCAGCTGTTAGGCACGGCCACGGGCGAGCAAAGCAACTGGATGTCGGGACAGCATGGTGAAGAGGGCGGCTCTATGCGCGGTGCGGCGAATGCCCTGCGTAACCAGGCTGCGGCGATGGGCGGCAATGTGATTTACGGCGTGAGTAGCCCAACGCAGGGAATGCTCTCCAGCTTCGTGCCAACCGCCAGCCAGATGAGCGGCCAGGTCTACAAGTGCCCGAACTGAGTTAACGCGGTGATGGCGCTGCGCCCGGACCCTGTAGGGCAGGTAAGCGTAGCGCCACCTGCCTTTTAGTGCTGCCGCAGCTGCAAATCCAGCGGCGTCTTACTTGGCTCTCCGCCAATTTCGCGCGCCAGCTTGGGTACCATATAACCTGAAACCAGCGTTAACAGCTCGCGCATAATCTGTCGGGCTTCTTCATCGGTCACCATGAAGTGCGCAGCACCCTGCACGCGATCCAGCACATGCAGGTAATAGGGCAAGACACCCGCATCAAACAGGGCGTTGCTGAGGTCGGCCAGCACGCGGGCGCTATCATTTACCCCACGCAGCAGCACGCTCTGGTTTAGTAGCGTGACCCCCACTTTACGCAGGCGCGCCATGGCCGCGCGAAATGCATCGTCAATTTCATTCGCGTGGTTAATATGGTTCACCAGCAGCACCTGCAAGCGGGATTGCGCCAGGCGCGACACCAGTCCGTCAGTAATGCGTGCCGGAATGACAATCGGTAAACGGCTGTGAATACGCAGACGTTTGATGTGCGGGATGGCCTCAAGCTGGGTTAATAGCCAGTCCAGCTCATGATCTTTTGCCATCAGCGGGTCACCGCCGGAAAAAATAATCTCATCCAGCTCTGAATGGGCGGCGATATAGTCCAGCGCGACCTGCCAGTTGCGCTTATTTCCCTGGTTTTCGGCGTAAGGGAAGTGCCGACGGAAGCAATAACGGCAATTTACCGCGCAGCCGCCTTTGACCAGCAGCAGGGCGCGGTTGAGATACTTATGCAGTAAACCCGGTACCACACTGTTCTGCTCTTCCAGGGGATCGGTGCTGTACCCTGGTGCAGTAATGAACTCATCCTGCAAGGTAATGGTTTGTTTTAAAAGCGGATCGTCAGGATTGCCTTTCTCCATGCGCGCAACAAACGCGCGTGGAACGCGCAGGGCGAAAAGGCGCTTTGCATCGCGGCCCGCAAGCAACTCTGGGTGCTGATCGAGGTCTAAAAGACGCAGCAATTCATCAGGACTGGTGATTACATCGGCAAGTTGCGATAACCAATCTTCTCTGGACGGGGTGTTTAGGGTTACAATATGCGCCATTTTGTGGCTTAGCTACCAGTTAACAAATTTAGAGGGCCTTATGGCAACGTACTATAGCAACGATTTTCGTGCTGGTCTTAAAATCATGATGGACGGCGAACCGTACGCGGTTGAAGCCAGCGAATTCGTTAAACCGGGTAAAGGCCAGGCATTCGCACGCGTTAAGCTGCGCCGCCTGCTGACCGGTACCCGCGTTGAGAAAACTTTCAAGTCTACCGACTCCGCTGAAGGCGCAGATGTTGTGGATATGAACCTGACTTACCTGTACAACGACGGTGAGTTCTGGCACTTCATGAACAACGAAACCTTCGAGCAGCTGTCTGCTGACGCGAAAGCGATTGGCGATAGCGAAAAATGGCTGCTGGATCAGGCTGAGTGCATCGTGACCCTGTGGAACGGTCAGCCTATCGCTGTTACTCCACCAAACTTTGTTGAGCTGGAAATCGTTGAAACCGATCCAGGTCTGAAAGGTGACACTGCCGGTACTGGCGGTAAACCAGCGACGCTGTCTACCGGTGCTGTGGTTAAAGTGCCACTGTTCGTACAGACTGGCGAAGTGATCAAAGTGGATACCCGCTCCGGCGAATACGTATCACGCGTGAAGTAATAGTCAGGGCGCAGCGCCCGCTGCGCCTGATTTTTGCAGGCAGGGATGATGAAACGTACCGTTAAAATTCTGCTTCTGTTAGCGCTCTCCAGTGCATTGCTTTCCGGCTGTAACACCACGCGCGGCATGGGGGAAGATATCCAGGATCTTGGGCATATCATTTCTCACGCGGCCAGCTAAGCTCGTCTAATTTTCCGAAAAATGCTTCCTTGTCCGTCAATCGGCGGGATCTTGTCTATTCTTAAGTTGCTATACACAAAACAACTTTGGCTATAAAAGGAAGATATTATGGTTAAGAAGACAATTGCAGCGATCTTTTCAGTCCTGGTACTTTCTTCAGTATTAACTGCCTGTAATACCACGCGTGGCGTTGGTCAGGATATTTCTGAAGGTGGTAGTGCAATCTCTGGTGCGGCAACAAAAGCACAGCAGTAATTAATTAACGGTACGGAACCAGAAGGGTTTCGTACCGTCAGTTTTCTGTACCCTGCGGAGATAAAAACGGGGAAAAGCGCGTGTCCATATGCAGCTTCATGCGGATATTTCGCTTGTAGGTATATACCGTTTTCCCATTGATACTCAGGTGAGCGGCAATTTTTTGATTGCTTGCGCCGTCCATCCACATTGTCAGCACTTTCTCCTCCTGGCGGGTCAGCAACGGCGTGGCCACTGTTGGTCTGTGCGTGTCTGAGCCCGAAATTAACGCGTCATTAATAACCGTGGCGAGTTCCTCAAGACGGGCATTTTTCATGAGTGAAGACCAGACCGGGAAGTTCTCCAGCCAGGCCGTCATGTCTCTGTCCTCTCCCGATTGCAACATAATAAAGGGGAGTTTTTCGCTGGCATTCAGTAAGGAAGAGAATTGCTGGAAATGGGGAGTATCCTGCCTGAAACCATGCAGGTCAGCGATAACCAGTGAGGGTTTCCATTGCAGAATGTGCTCTCTGGCGAGGAAAAGATTGTTCAGCCCGGTCACAACGTAATGTCCCGGGAATAAACCGGAATGATTGAGCCATGCTTCAAACCCCGCGCGGGTAAAGTGACAACGGTCAATCAAAAGTATTTTGAACATATTTTATTCGCAGTCGGCTAGTGGTTTGGCTTCCTGACATCAGAAAGCACATCATCATAGAGAAGTCCGATGAGTAATAAATGCCTGAACTGCGCGCCTTACTGCGGCTATTTCTGGCCTTAAGGGGGTCAGCAGAAAATGATTGAAAAAAAATCGCACGTTAACCAAAATATGAGGCGTTATCTGCCTTGCGGGACGACCCGTAAGCGCTTTCTTCATCGGGGACGGCCCCAACTTATTTAAGTTAAGGAGCCTGAGATGTCCTGGATTATTCTTTTTATTGCCGGCCTGCTCGAAGTAGTATGGGCGATTGGTCTTAAGTACACCCACGGTTTTACCCGCCTGACGCCCAGCGTCATTACCGTTTCTGCGATGATTGTGAGTATTGTTCTGCTCTCATGGGCGATGCGTTCCCTGCCCGTGGGAACAGCCTATGCTGTCTGGACGGGGATTGGTGCCGTGGGGGCTGCAATTACCGGCATTCTGTTGCTGGGTGAGTCAGCGAGCCTGGCGCGTATCGCCAGCCTCGCCCTGATTGTGGCCGGTATCATTGGACTGAAGCTCAGCACCCATTAGTGGGGCTGTTTAACCCAGATGAGTTTCGACACATCAAACCCTTGCCGGGTCGCGACATCCAGCATCTGCTGTTTCATCTCCGACGAAATGGTTGGCGTGCGGGAAAGTATCCACAGATAGTTGCGATCCGGCCCGCAGACCAGTGCGTGACGGTACTCTCTGTCGAGCGCTATCACGTTATAGCCGCCATAGAAGGGGCCAATGAAAGAGACTTTGAGCGCGGCCCGTTGCGGGTCGCCGGTGAAGTATGCTTTCCCGACAGACTGCTGCCACATCTGCCGATCGGGGTTATAGCCCCGGTTGATAACCTGAATACCCCCATCCTCCATCGTGCTGTAATGTGCAGTCACCTTCTCTAAACCCTGTTCGAACCGATGGTCGAGGCGGGCGATTTCATACCATGTTCCGAGAAAGCGTTGGGCGTCAAAAGGCGTGACGACAGTGACACCAGGAGGTGGGGTAGGGGAACTGCAGGCAACCACTAAAAACGCGGCTGTCACCGCGGCGATAACAGGCAGAATGCGCATAGGAGTTTCCTTACTGTTTTTTGTTAAGTGTAGATGACAGCAGGGAAAATGCGGGAATTTTGCAGGCCGGGTGGGCGTTAGCACCACCCGGCAAGGTTTTACTGCAGAGCGCTCAGAATACGGTATGCCGCTTCCACGCGCGCCGGGTTCGGGTAGCTCTTGTTCGCCAGCATAACAATGCCGAGTTCCTTTTCAGGAATAAATGCGACATAGCTGCCGAATCCACCCGTCGAGCCTGTTTTATGTACCCATGATGCTTTTACTGGCGGAACTGGAGGGTTCACTTCTGCCACCGGTAACGGTGCAAGAGCCACCTTGTTATCGCTGCCCTCCACGACGGTTTTGGCTTCTACCGGCCAGTTGAGCATCTCCCAGCCCAGACCCTGATACATGGCACCCACGCGCCAGTAGCGAGACTGTGCCAGGGCAATACCCTGTTTCAACGTTGAATCCGAAAGGGCGTCAGGGTTCATGTTGGCCTTCAGCCAGCTCGCCATATCCTGGATGTTGGTTTTGACACCATACGCTTCGGCATCCAGCATTCCCGGTGAAACGTGGATTGCTTTACCATCACGGTATCCCCAGGCGTAATGCGCCTCTTCTTCTTTCGGAACGTTAATCCATGTATGGTCCAGTTTGAGTGGCTTGAAGACCCGCTTCGTCATGGCCTGTTCAAAGCTCATACCGGAGGGTTTAACCGCGAGGGCGCCAAAAAGCCCGATGCTGGCGTTCGCATAAAGACGCGTTGTGCCTGGTTTCCACTGCGGTTGCCAGTGTTGATAGAAACGCAGCAGGGAGGCGTTATCCGTGACCTCATCCGGCACCTGTAGCGGCAGGCCACCCGCGGTGTAGGTCGCCAGATCCAACATGCGAATACCCTGCCACTGCTTGCCTGTTAGCTCGGGCCAGTACTTTGTCACGGGGTCGCCCAGCGATATTTCTCCGCGCGCAATCGCATCGCCACCTAATACGCCGGTGAAGGTTTTACTTATAGAGCCCAGCTCAAACAGGGTTTGCGGGGTGACAGGTTTGTTCGCCGCAACATCGGCCTTTCCGAAGGTAAAGTAGTGCGGCTGACCCTGATAAATCACCGCTACCGCCATGCCCGGAATGGCTTGCGCTTTCATCAGGGGGGTAACGGTACGTTCCACCACGTCAGACAGCTGTTTCTCTGACATCGGCGCGGCGAGAACAGAGCAGGAGGTGCTGAGCAGCAGGGCACAGCAAAGGGATTTTGTCTTCATCAGTTATCTTCCGTAATAGCGGTTCAAGGGAGTGTCCGGGCCCGTCAGACCTCAGTAGTCTGTTGGATTTGACTGTGGCTGACAAACGGTTAAATTTAGCATTAGCTGTTAATTTTTCTAACGGATGTAATGATGACCCGCAGCTATCTCCCGCTTAATTCGCTTCGCGCTTTCGAAGCTGCCGCCAGACACCTCAGTTTTACGCATGCTGCGATAGAGCTGAACGTGACCCACTCTGCTATCAGCCAGCACGTTAAAGCGCTGGAGCAGCATCTGAATTGTCAGCTGTTTGTCCGCGTTTCGCGCGGGCTGATGCTGACCACGGAAGGTGAAAACTTGCTGCCGGTGTTGAATGATTCATTCGATCGGATCGCCGGAATGCTGGATCGCTTTGCCAGTCATCGCGCCCAGGAGAAGCTAAAAGTGGGTGTGGTCGGCACCTTTGCTACCGGTGTTTTATTCTCGCAGCTCGCGGACTTTCGTCGCTGCTATCCGCATATCGATCTTCATCTTTCGACCCATAACAACCGCGTCGATCCCGCGGCGGAAGGGCTGGATTATACGATTCGCTACGGTGGCGGGGCGTGGCACGGCACTGAAGCGCAGTTCCTGTGTTCTGCACCGCTGTCCCCGCTTTGCTCACCCGATATTGCTCTCGGGCTCCAGTCTCCGGCCGACATTCTGAAGTTTACCCTGCTGCGCTCCTACCGACGCGACGAATGGTCGGCGTGGATGCAGGCGGCAGGTGAACATCCCCCGTCACCCACGCATCGGGTGATGGTCTTTGATTCGTCCGTGACCATGCTGGAAGCCGCGCAGGCAGGTGTAGGCATCGCCATAGCACCTGTGGATATGTTTACCCATCTGCTCAATAGCGAGCGTATCGTGCAGCCGTTTGCCACCCGGATTGACCTGGGGAGTTACTGGCTCACGCGATTACAGTCGAGGGCTGAAACCCCCGCAATGCATGAGTTTGCTCAATGGCTGGTGGGAAAAATGCAGAAATAAAAGGCCCGCCGGAGGGCGGGCCAGATGTATCAGATAGTGACCACGGCAATCAGCGTCACCACGGTCAGGATGGTCGCCAGACCGTAGAATACCCATTTACCGCTCGGTACATGGATTTTCAGGTCATGCATCGCATGGTGAATACGGTGCAGGCCACACCACAGCGGCAGGACGATCATCAGGAAGATGAATACCCGACCAATAAAGCTGCTCGCAAACGCCAGCACGCGTTCGTAGCTCAGCGCATCGCCCGGGAATAACCCCAGCGGCAGCATAATCCCGACCAGCAGAATGATCACCGGCGCGATGATGGCGCTCCACATGCCGCCTGCGCCAAACAGGCCCCAGAAGACCGGCTCGTCTGAACGTTTTGGATTTGGATTAATCACAGTCGTCTCCTTACCAGAACAGTGCGACAAACAGAATGACCACAGTGACCAGGATCGTCACTCCCCATAGCCCTTTAATCACCGGCTCTGGCCCCATTTTCTCGCCTTTTACGATGATGTTTGCCGCTTTTGGCGCCAGTTCAAACCAGGTTTTGGTATGAAGCAGCGCTGCCGCGAGCACGATCAGGTTCAGAATTACGATGATGGGGTTTTGCAGGAAACCGACAAAGTTCGCCCAGGTTTCCGGCCCGTGCTTGAGGGCAAAAACGCCATACATCAGCTCAAGGCTGAACCAGACCGCCGGTACCGCCGTGCCTTCACGCAGCATGTAGAAGCGATAAAACGGCAGGTTTTTCCACCAGGTGGACGGCACTGGCCGCACATAGGCTTTGCGTTTAGTCGTCATCATGCACTCCTTAGCGTGGTTTCAGGGTAGCGATAAGAAAGTCTTTCGAGCTTTCCACTTTACCCTGCTGAATTGCGGCGGCCGGGTCGACATGCTTCGGACAAACTTCGGAGCAATAACCCACAAAGGTACAGGTCCAGACGCCGTTCTGGCTGTTAAGCTGCGCCATGCGTTCTTTTTTACCGTGGTCGCGGCTGTCTTCGTTATAGCGGTGCGCCAGGGTAATGGCGGCCGGGCCGATGAACTCAGGGTTCAGGCCAAACTGGGGACAAGCGGCATAGCACAGGCCGCAGTTGATGCAGCCGGAGAACTGATGGTATTTCGCCATCTGCGCTGGCGTCTGGGTATTGGGTCCCTGATCAGGAGTACGCGGGTTGCCAATGATGTACGGCTTAATCGCTTCCAGACTTTCGATAAAGTGCGTCATATCGACCACCAGATCGCGCTCGATTGGGAAATTACCCAATGCTTCAACCTTGATGCCTTTGGTGTAATCGCGCAGGAAGGTTTTACATGCCAGCTTCGGCACTTTGTTGACCATCATGCCGCAGGAGCCGCAGATTGCCATGCGGCAGGACCAGCGGTAGCTCAGGTCCGGTGCCAGGTTATCTTTGATATAGCCGAGCGCATCCAGCAGGGAGGTTTGCTCGTCATAAGGCACTTCATAGAAAGCGCTGTGGGGGGCGGTATCCACTTCCGGATTGTAGCGCACCACTTCAACTTTCAGTTTTTGCATCTCAGCCATTCGCCTTCTCCTTCTTCTCGGCGGCTTCTGCTTCTGCGCCGTACACGCGTTTAGCCGGCGGCAGCGTGGTGATTTTCACGTCGCTGTAGTCCAGGCGCGTTGTGCCATCCGCATCGCGCCAGGCGAGAGTGTGTTTCAGGAAATTGACGTCGTCACGTTCGGTGCAGCCTTCGTCCAGACGCTGGTGCGCCCCACGCGACTCTTTACGCGCCAGCGCAGAGTGCGCCATACATTCCGCGACGTTCAGGCCGTGGCCCAGCTCAATGGTATAGAGCAGGTCGGTATTGAAGACGCTGGAGGTGTCGGTGATGCGCACGCGCTTGAAGCGCTCCTGCAGCTCCGCCAGCTTGTCGACGGTTTTCTGCATCAGCTCAGGGGTACGGTAG
Organism: Enterobacter sp. T2; assembly: GCF_010692925.1. NCBI lineage: Bacteria > Pseudomonadati > Pseudomonadota > Gammaproteobacteria > Enterobacterales > Enterobacteriaceae > Enterobacter > Enterobacter sp. T2. Next base: position 383,560 of record NZ_CP048736.1, read on the forward strand.
ATACCGCAGCCTTCTTCCATCGACAGACCCATTTCATCGCGGATCTTCGACCAGTTCTCGTTACCTTCCTGGTTCACCAGATCTTTCAGGCGTTTTTCAACGTCTGCGACCTGCGCATCCAGCGCGGCACCGTTAGCTTCGCCTGCGGTTGCAGCACGCTCCATTGCGCGTTCGCCCGCCATGCGGCCAAAGACCACCAGCTCTGCCAGCGAGTTAGATCCCAGACGGTTGGCGCCGTGCAGACCCACAGAGGAACATTCGCCCACCGCAAACAGACCCTGAATGCGGGTTTCACACTGCTGATCGGTTTCGATACCGCCCATGGTGTAGTGTGCAGTTGGGCGAACCGGAATCGGCTCTTTCACCGGGTCGACGCCCACATAGGCTTTCGCCAGCTCACAGATAAACGGCAGACGTTCCAGCAGTTTCTTCTCGCCCAGGTGACGCAGGTCAAGGTGAACCACGTCGCCGCGCGGCGTTGAGATGGTGTTGCCTTTGCGCCACTCGTGCCAGAAGGCCTGAGAAACTTTGTCGCGCGGGCCGAGTTCCATGTATTTGTTCTTCGGCTCACCAAGCGGCGTTTCCGGACCCATACCGTAATCCTGCAGATAGCGGTAGCCGTTTTTGTTGACCAGAATACCGCCTTCACCGCGGCAGCCTTCCGTCATCAAAATGCCGGACCCTGGCAGACCGGTTGGGTGATACTGCACAAACTCCATATCACGTAGCGGCACGCCGTGGCTGAGCGCCATGCCCATTCCGTCACCGGTAACGATGCCGCCGTTGGTGTTGTAGCGGTACACGCGTCCCGCGCCGCCCGTTGCCATCACCACCGCGTTAGCGCGGATCTGAACGAGCGTGCCTTCCATCATGTTCATTGCCACCAGGCCGCGCGCATGCCCGTCATCAACCAGGATATCGAGGACGAAATGTTCATCAAAGCGCTGAATTTGTGGGAACTGAAGGGAGGTCTGGAACAGGGTATGCAACATGTGGAAGCCGGTCTTATCGGCGGCGAACCAGGTGCGTTCAATCTTCATTCCGCCGAAGCGGCGGACGTTGACGCTGCCGTCCGGACGGCGGCTCCACGGACATCCCCACTGCTCAAGCTGGGTCATCTCCGTTGGACAATGGTGGACAAAGTAGTCTACGACATCCTGTTCGCAAAGCCAGTCGCCCCCTGCAACCGTGTCGTGGAAATGGTATTCAAAGCTGTCATGATCCTGCGCAACGGCGGCGGATCCTCCTTCTGCGGCAACCGTGTGGCTGCGCATCGGATAGACTTTTGAAATCAGTGCGATTTTAGCGTTTGGATTAGCCTGCGCTGCAGCAATCGCAGCACGTAATCCAGCCCCGCCAGCGCCAATTACGGCAAGATCGGCTTGAAAAGTTTGCACGACATTCCTCCAGATTTTTGTTATTTCGCAACGCGACAAACTAAAGGTAGTTCACCCGTCCAAAGGGACGATTGCGAAAGCGTTTCCACTGCTCCTTTATGGGTAAAAGAGTATAACCGTGTAGATGTCAGGGAAATTTGACGTGTTCGATTTTTTTGCTGTTCTGTGCGGTGATTTATCATGGTGATTGATGAATTACGTCACGAAATAATCAACCTAAATGAAATGCGCTTTTTTACTGCGCAAAATTTGTCTCTGTCCCTGCTAACGAGTAGACTTCGTGCCCTTGTCTGAAATCGGAGAAAAACTCATGAGCGAAACGGCCACCTGGCAGCCGAGCGCATCCATCCCAAATCTGTTAAAACGCGCTGCAATTATGACGGAGATCCGTCGTTTCTTTGCCGACCGCGGCGTCCTGGAGGTGGAAACCCCGTGCATGAGTCAGGCAACGGTGACGGATATTCATCTGGTCCCGTTTGAAACCCGTTTTGTTGGTCCTGGCCACTCTCAGGGCATGAATCTGTATCTGATGACCAGCCCGGAATACCACATGAAACGCCTGCTGGCGGCGGGGTGTGGTCCGGTGTATCAGCTGTGCCGCAGTTTCCGAAATGAAGAGATGGGTCGTCACCATAACCCGGAATTCACCATGCTGGAGTGGTACCGCCCGCATTATGATATGTACCGCCTGATGAATGAGGTGGACGATCTGCTGCAGCAGGTACTGGAGTGTTCAGAAGCAGAAACGCTCTCTTATCAGCAGGCTTTCCAGCGCCATCTGGAAATCGATCCGCTGTCGGCGGACAAGGCCCAGCTGCGCGAAGTGGCGGCAAAACTGGATCTGAGCAACGTGGCGGATACCGAAGAGGATCGCGACACGCTGCTGCAACTGCTGTTCACTTTTGGTGTTGAACCACTGATTGGCAAAGATCGCCCGACCTTCGTTTACCATTTCCCGGCAAGCCAGGCGTCACTGGCGCAGATCAGCACCGAAGATCACCGCGTGGCGGAGCGTTTTGAGGTCTATTACAAAGGCATCGAGCTGGCGAACGGTTTCCACGAACTGACCGACGCGCGTGAACAGCAGCAGCGTTTTGAGCAGGATAACCGCAAGCGCGGCGCGCGTGGTCTGCCGCAGCAGCCAATTGATAACAACCTGCTGGAAGCGTTAAAAGCCGGTCTGCCGGACTGCTCAGGCGTAGCGCTGGGTGTTGACCGTCTGGTAATGCTGGCCCTTGGCGCAGAGCAACTGGGCGATGTGATTGCCTTTACGGTCGATCGCGCGTAAAGAATTGCCGGGTGGCGCTATCGCTTACCCGGCCTACGCTTCTGGTGGCAATTATCCTTTCCATTTCGTCATGGCAACATTAAAAACTGCCATTTTCTGTGTACACGGGTCTTTTTCTTAAATTGCCTCGTATAGCCACAATATTTGTATGGTCATCTGCTACCATCCGCGCAGTTTAATTCCTCTTCGGATGGTTATATGTCCCACTCACTCAAAAAAATGACCCTTACCGGGCTCATACTGATGATTTTTACGTCAGTTTTTGGCTTTGCTAACAGCCCGTCGGCTTTCTATCTGATGGGCTATAGCGCGACGCCGTTTTATATCGTTTCTGCTCTGTTCTTCTTTATCCCGTTTGCGCTGATGATGGCGGAGATGGGCTCGGCTTACCGAAAAGAAGAGGGCGGTATCTATTCGTGGATGAACAACAGTATCGGCCCGCGTTACGCGTTTATCGGGACGTTTATGTGGTTTTCATCCTACGTCGTGTGGATGGTCAGCACGGCGGCCAAAGTCTGGGTGCCGTTCTCCACGTTTCTTTTTGGTACGGATAAAACGCAGGTCTGGTCTCTGGCAGGGCTGAGCTCCACGCAGGTCGTCGGTATTCTGGCGGTCTTCTGGATGGTGATGGTCACGCTGGTGGCGTCGAAAGGTATCAACAAAATTGCCCGTATCACCGCGGTTGGTGGTATTTCAGTGATGTGTCTGAACCTGGTGCTGCTGCTGGTGAGTATCGCTATTCTGTGCCTGAACGGCGGGCATTTTGCGCAGGAGGTCAATTTTGTTTCATCCCCTAATCCGGGTTATCAGTCCGGGCTGGCTATGCTCTCCTTTGTGGTGTTTGCCATCTTCGCTTACGGTGGTATTGAAGCGGTAGGCGGGCTGGTCGACAAGACCGAGAACCCGGAAAAGAACTTCGCCAAAGGGATTATTTTTGCCGCTATCGTGATTTCCATCGGCTATTCACTGGCCATTTTCCTCTGGGGCGTCAGCACCAACTGGCAACAGGTGTTGAGCAATAACACCACTAACCTCGGTAACATTACCTATGTGCTAATGAAAAGCCTGGGGATGACCCTGGGGCAGGCGATGAACCTGAGCCCCGAGGCGGCATCGGTAATGGGAGTCTGGTTTGCGCGTATCACCGGCCTGTCGATGTTCCTCGCCTATACCGGCGCATTCTTCACGCTAATCTACTCGCCGCTGAAAGCGATCATTCAGGGTACGCCTAAAGCGCTGTGGCCAGCACGCATGACGCAGTTGAACACCGCAGGAATGCCAGCTAACGCTATGTGGATGCAGTGTCTGCTGGTCTGCATGTTCATCCTGCTGGTGTCTTTTGGTGGCGATACGGCGTCTGCGTTTTACAACAAGCTGACCCTGATGGCGAACGTGTCGATGACGCTGCCCTACCTGTTCCTGACCCTGGCGTTCCCGTTCTTCAAAGCGAAGCAGGATCTTGAGCGTCCGTTTGTGATCTTCAAAACCCGCGCGGCAACGCTGCTGGCGACCACGGTAGTGGTGCTGGTCGTGGCGTTTGCCAACATCTTTACCGTTATACAGCCCGTGGTTGAGGCGAATGACTGGAACAGCGCGTTGTGGATGGTTGGTGGACCGATCTTCTTCTCGCTGCTGGCGATGGGGATTTACGAGAATTACCGTCGACGCTCGCAGGCGTTCGTCACGGAAGTGGCATAGCGCTAAAATACCCCTCCCGAAAGGGAGGGGAGACAGTTACAAACTTCCTGCCGGGCGGGTTCTTGCCGCCGAGGTTAGGGTTTTACCCATCTTTCGTCCGTCCATACTTTCCAGACGCATCTGGAACGGTGGGAACGGCATATCAATTCCGTGCTCGCGGAAGCCCGCCAGAATCAGCTGGTGGATCTCGTGGCGAAGCGGCATTCGGTGCCCCATTTCGGCGGCGTAGATACGCAGCTCGAAAATCTGGATCCCCTGTTGTAAATCGACCAGGAACACTTCCGGTGCAGGGTTATCGAGCACCAGCGTGCAGCGTTCGGCAGCGGTATAGAGGATCTGCGTGACTTCTTCACTGTTAGCATCCGACGGTGCCGGCACTGTCAACACCACACGCGTGACGGAGTCTGACAACGACCAGTTGATAAACTGCTCGGTGATAAACGCCTTGTTAGGCACGATGATCTCTTTACGGTCCCAGTCACTGATTGTGGTGGCGCGAGTGTTGATCTTCGTTACGCTACCGGTGAGATCGCGAATCGTCACCGTATCGCCTATACGAATCGGTTTTTCAAACAGGATGATCAGGCCGGACACAAAGTTGGCGAAAATCTCCTGCATGCCAAAACCCAGGCCAAACGTCAGCGCGGCGACCAGCCACTGCAGTTTAGACCACTCGATACCAATCATTGAGAAACCGACCATCCCACCAAAAAGCAATATCAGGTATTTGGTGATGGTGGTAATCGCATATCCCGTGCCGGGGGTTAAATCCAGATGCTGCAAGAGCGCCAGCTCGAGCAGTGCCGGGAAGTTACGCACCAGTTGGGTGGTGATGATCAGCACCAGAATGGCAATCAGCACCGCGCCCAGGGTAATTGGCTCCAGGCTTTCCACGCCCTGCACCGTGGACGTCACATCCCACAGAGAGATATTCTCCAGGAAGCCAAATGCGGAATGAATTTCCGACCACAGGAAGATTACCGACAGGAGGGCTACCAGCATCAGGATGGAACGCACCAGCCGCAGGGACTGGGTACTGATGGCATCCAGATCCAGTTCGACCTCGTCCGCGTCTATCGTGCCTTCAGTGCTATTAACATGGTTTGACTCTTCCTCACCTCGCGCACGTTGAGCGAGGATCTCCGCCCGGCGATGCTTGGCGCGGTCGAAGGCCAGACGACGGCGCTGGATCAGCATTCCGCGGCGTATAACGTGATACACCACCAGAAGCAGGAACCAGATCGCCACCGAGGTTTCCAGCCGCGCCAGTAGCGCCTTCGAGGTAGCCAGATATCCCACTGCTGCGGCCAGCATTGCAATCAGAGGGGCACTGAGCAGCAGGTTCCAGAGCAGTCGGTTAAACATGTTGTCGCCGCTACCGGATTTATCCAGATAGAGCGGTATCCCTGCACGTTTCAGGCTGAGCGTGACAATGGCCAGCGCACCGCATATCAGCATAAAGCAGAGGCGGCCCAGCGAGCCTGAGAACTCGCGGTCATCGAGATTATCAAACATGATCAGCGCCATAATCAGCGGCACAATCAGCCCGATGCTCATCAGGTAGTAGCGCATGGCGCGCGCAACGCGGTTACGTGGCCAGCCAAAGTGGGCAATGAAAAGGCCATTTGGCCGCGCGAGGGTGGCGCAGATCATCACGACCCACAGCAGCGGTACCGTGGCGGTCACGCCATCGCCAATGGCAACGGCGAGTGGATAGGGCCAGGCTTCCCGTAGCCCGTACCCGAGCGTCATCCACAGCACCGGCAGCGGAGAGGCGACAAGTATCGACCAAAACACGGTGCGCAGCGTCAGCCAGAAATGGTCCTGAGTGACTTTCCCCACCCGTGCGCTGGAACGCTCCAGGAAACGGGTAAAATGCCTGCGTGAGTAAATGCTGAATCCCACCAGAATCAACGCGCCCAGCAGCGGGAAGATGGTCTCTTTGCTGGTCAGCATCATCACGCTGGCCTGTCCCAGTTGGCTGACGGTGTCCAGCGAAATCAGACGGCGCAAATCCTGCACGATCTCGATCGGCCATGAGAAGGTCATTGGACGCACGTCGGATGTCCAGAAAAGATAACGGTGCGTTGCCTCGTTGACCTCTTTCAGCGCATCTTCCAGCTGGCTGTTGGAAACCTTGAGCTTAGTCAGCTCCAGAATCAGCGTATCGCCGCCCTGCAGCAGGGAGTTCAGCAGTTCACGCTGGGTACGCAGCTGAGCTTCCAGAATCCGGTTTTGCTCGCTGGTCAGGGGCTGGCCATCCGCCTGACGGATTTGGCGAATTTGCGGCTGCTTATTGAGGAGATCCTCAAAATGCAGTCGCTGAACGCGTAGCTGGGCCATCTCGGTATCCAGCTGCTGCGGCTTCGGCATTTCCGGCAGACGCGCAACCTGGGCACGCAGCGCCTCGCCCAGCAGGTTTGATGACCCAAGCCACTGGGACTGTTCGCGCAGGGTGTTGAGCGCCTGACGCACCTGCAGGGTTTGATTGGTCGCCTGACGTTGCTGTGAGGCAACCAGATCCATACGCTGCGCCTGCTGATTCAGTGCGGCAGAAAGCTCACGGTTGACCTTAAACTGATCGACGATGTCCGCTGGCAGGTTGGCACTGTTTTCCGCCAGCAGTTCGGTGCTTTCGAGAGCACGTTCGGCCTCGCGCTGGCGCTGGCTATTAAGCTGATTACGCAGGGCCTGAAGATACGCATCCAGCTGCTCGCTCTGCTTTTGTGCGAGTTCCGAGCGCATCCGCGACAACTCCTGGCGGTTATTGGCGGACAGCTGCGCCAGTTCCAGTTCATCTACCAGGGCTTTCAGACGCGCCGATTCCGCCTGCAGGCCAAGATTTTGTGCCTGCGCCTGCGGCGTGTTGCCAGTTTGCGTACCCACGCGGCGCTCAACTTCATTAAGCTGGCGACGGGCGTCGGTTTGCTGCTGCGGGAGCTGGCTGAGGGAGTCGGCAATTTCACGTGCACGCTCTTGCTCCTGCTGAGCCAGACGGCTCTTCTCCAGAAGCTGGCTGCTGACCTGCAGGATTTCCTGATTCAGGGCGTCCGTGGTCATGTTGGCTGGCACATCGCGCGGCTCATCACGCAGATTCGCCAGCTGCGCGCGCAATGTTTGCGAGAGTTTGGGGAAGTTGTCGATAACTTGCTGATATTGCTGAGCGCGCTCAAGAGAGCCTTTCCGCTCTTCAAGCGCGTTCAGTGCGGACTGAAGCGACTCGACGGTCTCTGGCTGAGCGGGTTTGGCCGCTTTTGCCTGCTCCAGTTCCTGACTTATCTGTTTGGCGTCGGGGGCTGTCGCTGCGTACGCCCCCATGCTGAGGCACCAGGCCATCAGTAGAACGATAATCGGGCGCACGTCAGCGATCCTTCTGTTGTTAGCCTTCGTCTTTTTTGTCGTCAACCAGCGGGCTGGCGTCATGCTCGGCGTTGATCTCTTCTTGTGACAGCGGAGCAGGTTCTGCATCGGGTGTCACAAAAGTTTCGGTGGAGACTGCCAGCGGCTGGCCAAGTTTGGTCACCGACAGGCTTTCAAGCTGTTCAGCCAGCTTCACTTTGCCCGGCGCAAACAGGTTGATAACGGTAGAGCCCAGCTTAAAGCGCCCCATCTCCTGACCTTTCAGCAGGGCGACAGAGCCTTCCGCTTCACCGGCAGGCCACGTCCAGCGTTTGATGATACCTTCACGCGGAGGCGTGATGGTGCCAGCCCAGACGGTTTCAATACTGCCGACAATGGTCGCGCCCACCAGAATTTGCGCCATCGGGCCAAATTCAGTATCGAACAGGCAGATGACGCGTTCGTTACGGGCAAACAGGTTCGGTACGTTCTGCGCGGTCAGGTGGTTCACGGAGAAGAGATCGCCCGGAACGTAGATCATCTCACGCAGGATACCGTTACACGGCATGTGTACGCGGTGATAGTCGCGCGGTGACAGGTAGGTGGTCGCAAACGTACCGTTACGGAACAGGTCCGCCATCAGGTAGTTACCCGCCAGCAGCGCTTCCAGGCTGTAGTTATGGCCTTTCGCCTGCAGGATTTTGTCGTCTTCGATATTACCCAGCTGGCTGATCACGCCGTCAGCGGGCATCACCAGTACGTTAGGGTCGGTGTTCAGCGGACGCACTTCATCGCGTAGCGGGCGTACAAAAAACTCGTTGAAGGTACGGTAGCTGGCGGTGTCTGGCTTCTGTGCCTCTTTCATGTCGACCTTGTAATACTTCACAAAAAGGTCGATGACCAGTTTGGTCAGCCAGCCCGCGCGTTTGCTTGCGCCCCAGCCCGCCAGGCGAGTGAGCCACAGTTTTGGCAGAATGTATTGAAGCGAAAGTTTAAATGCGTTTAACAAGGTAGCCTCCAGGCCATTGTTTTGTCGTTCCTGATCCGGCGGTAAGCCGCCGGAACCTGAAAAAAGGGGACGATTTTAGCGATGCTTAGCTTAGTTGTCAGTTGTCAGAATCAGAAAAGTTTTTACGCGTTTTTACCTGATCCATGCTCTCAAGAATGCGGTGGTAATTCTCGAAGCGGGTCTCCGCAATCTCACCTTTTTCGACCGCTTCACGGATAGCGCAACCTGGGTCGTTATCGTGTTTACAGTCGCGGTACTTGCAAGCGCCTAAATAATCATGGAATTCGACAAATCCGTTGAAGATTTGTTCCGGTTCAAGATGCCACAAACCGAACTCGCGCACGCCCGGGGAGTCGATGACATCGCCCCCGTGCGGGAAGTGATACAGGCGTGATGCGGTGGTGGTGTGCTGGCCAAGACCCGAGACATCAGACACATCATTGGTAAGGATCGCCTGCTGGAGGCCAAGCAAATTGTTCAGCAGACTCGATTTGCCCACGCCGGACTGGCCCGCAAAGATGCTGATGCGATCGGTGAGCGCCTCTTCCAGCGGTTTCAGACCATCTTTGGTATGGCTGGAGACCATCAGGACGCGATAGCCAATATTGCGATAGATATCCATCTGCTCATTGACGAAGGCCATCCCGTCGTCGTCCAGCAGATCGATTTTGTTTAATACAATGATCGGCTCAACCTGCAGCGTTTCGCAGGCGACAAGGTAACGGTCGATAATATTGAGCGAAAGCTCAGGTAAAATCGCCGAAACAATAACGATCTGGTTAATGTTGGCGGCAATCGGCTTCACGCCATCGTAGAAATCCGGGCGGGTGAGCACCGACGTGCGTTCATGCACGGCTTCAACGATACCTTTAACCGTGACCCCTTCAGCCGCCTCTTTACCCGGACGCCAGACCACGCGATCGCCGGTAACCAGTGAACGAATGGTGCGACGGATATTGCAGCGGTGAATATCCCCGTCGGCGGATTCCACATCGGCATGCATACCGAAACGGCTGATGACGACGCCTTCTGTCGCTTCACCAAACAGGTTATCGTCATAATCCGGTTTCTCCGAAGTGGTTTTAAGACGGCGCTGGTGGTTGGCGTTTACGCGGCGCTGCTGCCCTTTGGAGAGTTTATTTTTACTCAATCGCGCTGGCTCCTGGTCGCCCGTAAGGGGCAAAACCTCTATGATACACTCTAATCAATACTAGTTAACCTGCTACTGCCGGTTATGCGAGAAGGGTGGAAAATAACATGAGCGCGGATGAAAACAACCTGATTTGGATCGATCTCGAAATGACCGGGCTGGATCCCGAGCGCGATCGCATTATTGAGATTGCAACTCTGGTGACGGACGCCAACCTGAATATTCTGGCCGAAGGGCCGACGATTGCCGTGCATCAGTCCGACGATCAGCTGGCTTTGATGGATGAATGGAACGTGCGCACCCACACCGGCAGCGGCCTGGTGGATCGCGTGAAGGCCAGCACGTTGGGCGATCGCGAGGCAGAACTGGCGACGCTTGAGTTCCTGAAACAATGGGTTCCGGCAGGTAAATCGCCTATCTGTGGGAATAGCATTGGCCAGGATCGCCGTTTCCTGTTTAAGTACATGCCGGAGCTGGAGTCTTACTTCCACTACCGCTATCTGGATGTGAGTACCCTGAAAGAGCTGGCGCGCCGCTGGAAACCTGAAATCCTTGATGGCTTTAAAAAGCAGGGGACGCACCAGGCGATGGACGATATTCGTGAGTCTGTGGCAGAGCTTGCGTACTACCGCGAAAACTTTATTAAGCTGTGATTTTGAGATCCGGCGCCTTGCGTGGCCGGGTTTTTGTCGTTAAATTGTTCAGCTTGCCGATTTAATAAGCATTTGAACTGAATTTCGAAAAAATCGCTTTAAGGGGGGTTGCAGCTAAAAGGATTTCTCGTATAATGCGCCTCCCGTAACGACAGAGAATTACACGTTACGACAGCAACAAAAGCAGTACAGATTTGCGGGAATAGCTCAGTTGGTAGAGCACGACCTTGCCAAGGTCGGGGTCGCGAGTTCGAGTCTCGTTTCCCGCTCCAAAATTTGAAAAGTGCTTTCACAGCACAGACTGCCCAAGCGGGAATAGCTCAGTTGGTAGAGCACGACCTTGCCAAGGTCGGGGTCGCGAGTTCGAGTCTCGTTTCCCGCTCCAAAATTTGAAAGTGCTTTCAGAGCACGGACCACCCAAGCGGGAATAGCTCAGTTGGTAGAGCACGACCTTGCCAAGGTCGGGGTCGCGAGTTCGAGTCTCGTTTCCCGCTCCAAATTCTTCTTCATATCTAAATTATCCACAGCGAAAAGATTCGTTGGGGACGTTTTCTATTTCTTCTGAAATACTCTTGTGAACAGAGTTATCCACAGATTTCGTCTTTAATCCTGACTGTGCAGAAAGTTAGCAGGGTGAATAATATCCTTTCAAGTGATTGTATAAATTGAAGAAAATTTGATTTCAAAATGTTATTGAGATCACTTGACCTCTTCTCAAGCCCAGATGGCGCTTGAGTTTTTATTTTTATACACAGGCTGTGAATAGTTCACGCATCCCGCGTAAGTCCTTTTTCGATGACCCTGACCAGCCGCTGTTTTTTCGGAAGCTGCACCTCAACCACACAGGCATTACGCTTCTCAATCTGCTGCGCAATCGCCCATTCTATGTGTTCATCAAGAAGTGGGTGCTCACCTCTACGGCTTTCAAGAGCCTGAATGTTCGCTTCATCCCACGGGGCATTACCCAGCGCGACGGCGACATTACGCAGCCAGCGCAGATGACCGATACGACGAATGGCCGAGCCTTCCGTCACTTTCAGGAACCAGGGTTCGCTCCAGGCGAACAGTTCGATGAGTTGTGGCGCATGCAGCGCCTTACGCGGGCTGAAATCCTCTTCATCCGTAAGCTGCGAATAACGGTTCCACGGGCAGATCAGCTGGCAGTCATCGCAGCCGTAGATGCGGTTGCCGATAAGTGGTCGAAACTCCTCCGGAATGGCCCCTTCCAGTTCGATAGTGAGATAGGAGATGCAGCGACGGGCATCAACGGTATAAGGCTCAACGATAGCCCCCGTCGGGCAGATGGTCATGCAGGCCACGCAGCGGCCACAGCCTTCCTCCACCGGGCCGTCTATCGGTAACGGTAAATCAATCAGCAATTCGCCAAGGAAGAAGAACGATCCGGCGTCACGGCTAAGGATAAGTGAGTGCTTACCTGTCCAGCCAAGCCCGGCTTTTTCAGCGATCGGGCGCTCAAGAATAGGCGCGGAATCAACAAAGGGTCTAAAATTCAGCGAAACACAGTGCTGCTGAATAGTTTCCCCGAGTTTTTTTAAACGGTTACGCAGAAGCTTATGGTAATCACGCCCCAGGGCGTACCGGCTAACGTAACCCAGAGAGGGATTTTTTAGCGTGCGCGCAAAAGCCGCGTTGGCAGGCAGATAGTTCATGCGCACGCTGATGACGCGCAAGGTACCCGGTAAAAGCTCGTGTGGGCGGGCACGCATCATGCCGTGACGCGCCATCCACTCCATTTCGCCGTGGTATTGTTTGTCCAGCCAGGCCTGCAGTTTTGGCTCGCTGGCGGAGAGGTCGGTGTCGGTAATACCCACCTTCTGGAAGCCAAGCTCAGCACCCCACTGTTTTATTTTTTGCGCTAACTCATTGAGATCGAGGGGCTGTGACATGACGGACCATACAGTGAAGAAAAACCCCGCAAGTATACCACATTCCATCTGGCATGCGGATGACCTCCGGCGCGCCGAAAAAGAGGCTGCAGACAGCCTCGGGATCACCCTTTATGAACTGATGCAGCGTGCGGGAGAGGCAGCATTTACCGTTGCCCGCAGCGCCTGGCCGCAATCCACCCACTGGCTGATTTTGTGCGGACACGGCAATAACGGCGGGGACGGCTACGTCGTTGCCCGTCTTGCGGTAGCTGCCGGTATTCGCGTTACGCTGCTGGCGCTGGAAAGTGATAAGCCCCTGCCGGAAGAGGCCAGCGCAGCACGGGAGGCATGGCTGAATGCCGGTGGTGTGATTCATGCGCCTGATATCGTCTGGCCGGAGGATGTCGATCTGATTATTGATGGTCTGCTGGGTACCGGGCTGCGCAGTGCTCCCCGCGAGAATATTGCCGCGCTGATTGAACACGCCAACAGACATTGCGCCCCGGTAGTGGCGCTGGATATCCCTTCAGGCCTGAACGCGCAAACCGGCGCGACGCCTGGCGCCGTCATCCAGGCTGCGCACACAGTGACCTTCATTGCTTTGAAGCCGGGTCTGTTAACCGGTAAAGCACGGGATGTGGTCGGCGTATTACACCATAACGCGCTCGGGCTGGAGGGCTGGCTAGCCGGGCAGGAAATGCGCATCGCCCGTTTTGATGCATCGCTGCTGACTGAGTGGTTTCCGCCGCGCCGTCCGACATCCCATAAGGGCGACCACGGCAGGCTGGTGATCATTGGTGGCGATCGCGGTACGGCAGGGGCGATTCGCATGACCGGCGAGGCAGCATTACGCAGCGGTGCTGGTTTAGTGCGAATTCTCACTCGTATTGAGAACATTGCACCGCTAATCACAGCCCGACCGGAGCTGATGGTTCATGAGCTTACGCCCCAGACGCTTGAGGAAAGCCTCGAATGGGCGGATGTCGTGGTCATTGGCCCAGGGCTTGGGCAACAGGGATGGGGTAAACAGGCCCTGCAAAAAGTCGAGAATTTTCGTAAACCGATGCTGTGGGATGCCGACGCGCTTAACCTTCTGGCAATAAACCCGGATAAGCGTCACAATCGCATCCTGACGCCACACCCCGGCGAAGCCGCGCGCCTGCTTAACTGCAGCGTCGCAGAAATTGAAAGCGATCGCTTACTTTCTGCTCAGCGTCTGGTAAAACGTTACGGAGGTGTTGCCGTTTTGAAAGGGGCAGGAACCGTCGTTGCCAGTGACGAGGCGCTGGGCATTATTGATGCCGGAAATGCGGGCATGGCGAGCGGCGGTATGGGCGACGTGCTTTCCGGTATCATCGGCGCATTGCTTGGACAGAAACTTCCCCTTTATGATGCAGCCTGTGCGGGCTGCGTGGCCCACGGTGTCGCGGCAGATAAACTGGCGGCGCGATATGGGACACGCGGTATGCTGGCCACCGATCTTTTTTGCACGCTACGGCGTGTTGTTAACCCGGATGTGATTGACGTAGAAAATGACTAATCGAGCGATTCCTTTACCTGATGAACAAGCCACTTTAGATCTCGGCAAGCGCGTGGCGCAGGCCTGTCAGGGGGCAACCGTCATTTATCTGTATGGTGATTTGGGGGCGGGTAAAACCACTTTCAGCCGGGGTTTTTTGCAGGCGTTAGGGCATAACGGGAATGTGAAAAGCCCAACCTACACGCTCGTCGAGCCGTACACCCTCGACAATCTCATGGTGTACCACTTTGATTTATATCGCCTTGCGGATCCTGAGGAGCTGGAATTTATGGGGATCCGTGATTATTTTGCCAATGATGCCATCTGCCTGGTGGAGTGGCCGCAACAAGGTGCGGGTGTGTTACCTGACCCGGATGTCGAAATTCACATAGATTACCAGGCACAAGGGCGTGAGGCTCGCATCAGTGCGGTTTCCTCATCAGGGTGTTCCTTACTGGCGCGTCTCGCCGGTTAAGCGTAGGGATGACGGGATGAAAAATCGCGTTAAAAGTTGGCTGTTGGCTGCTTCGGTGCTGCTGTGCGCGCAGGCCGGGGCGGCAAGCCTTTCGGATATTCAGGTGTCGAACGGCGAAAGCCAGGCCCGGATCACGTTTAGCTTTATGGGTGACCCTGAATACGCTTTTTCACAGCCAGACAGCCACAGCGTGGCGCTGGATATCAAACAGACCGGGGTGATTCAGGGGCTCCCGCTTCGGTTCAGCGGTAACAACCTGGTGAAAAGTATCCGCTCGGGTAACCCGCAGGACAGCCAGTCATTGCGCCTGGTGGTGGATCTCACCGAAAAGGGCAAAACGAAAGCGGTTAAGCAGCAAAACGGCGCGAACTATACGGTAGTTTTTACCATCAATGCCGACGTTCCGCCGCCGCCTCCGCCACCACCGGTTGTCGCGAAACGCGTGGAGGAGCCTGTGTATACCCCGCGTCCATCGGAACCCGCGCGTAATCCGTTTAAATCGCAGAACGATCGCATTACCGCAGCAACCAGCAGCAATACGGTAACGCGTCCGGCGGCCAGTGCGCGCCGCGCGGTCAGCGGTGATAAAGTGATTATCGCCATTGATGCCGGACACGGTGGTCAGGATCCGGGTGCGATTGGCCCGGGCGGCACGCGGGAGAAAAACGTCACAATTGCCATTGCCCGCAAGCTGCGCGCGCTGCTGAATGACGATCCTATGTTTAAAGGCGTGTTGACCCGCGACGGCGACTATTTTATTTCCGTTATGGGCCGCTCGGACGTGGCGCGTAAGCAAAATGCCAATTTCCTGGTCTCTATTCATGCGGATGCTGCGCCAAACCGCAGTGCCACGGGCGCGTCTGTGTGGGTGCTGTCAAACCGCCGGGCAAACAGCGAGATGGCAAACTGGCTGGAAGAGCATGAGAAACAGTCAGAACTGCTGGGCGGTGCGGGTGATGTGCTGGCAAACAGTCAGTCAGACCCGTACCTCAGCCAGGCTGTACTGGATTTACAGTTCGGTCATTCCCAGCGCGTCGGGTATGATGTCGCCACTAACGTGTTGAATCAGCTGCAGGGCATCGGGGCATTGCACAAGCGTCGCCCGGAACATGCGAGCCTGGGCGTGCTGCGTTCGCCGGATATTCCGTCAATTCTGGTGGAGACCGGCTTTATCAGCAACAACGCCGAAGAGCGCCTGCTGGGAAGCGACAGCTATCAGCAGCAAATTGCCGAAGCGATTTATAACGGTCTACGTAAATACTTTGACGCGCACCCGCTGCAGTCCGCGCCGTCGGGCGGAGCAGGCCAGGTGGCCAACGCTTCACTGCCGGGTGGGATGACCGCGACCAACTAAGGAGACATCATGCCGATTCAGGTTCTACCGCCGCAGCTTGCGAACCAAATCGCCGCCGGTGAGGTGGTGGAACGTCCTGCATCGGTGGTGAAGGAACTGGTGGAAAACAGCCTCGATGCGGGAGCTACCCGCATTGATATTGATATCGAACGCGGCGGGGCGAAACTTATCCGCATTCGCGATAACGGCTGTGGGATAAAAAAAGACGAGCTGGCGCTGGCGCTGGCGCGTCATGCCACCAGTAAAATTGCCTCTCTGGACGATCTTGAAGCAATAATCAGCCTCGGCTTTCGCGGCGAGGCGCTCGCCAGTATTAGTTCGGTTTCCCGCCTGACGTTGACCTCTCGTACCGCTGAACAGCAGGAAGCCTGGCAGGCATACGCCGAAGGACGCGACATGGATGTGACGGTTAAACCCGCGGCGCATCCTGTCGGTACCACGCTGGAAGTGCTGGATCTATTCTACAACACCCCCGCCCGACGCAAGTTTATGCGTACCGAAAAAACCGAATTCGGCCATATCGACGAGATCATTCGTCGTATCGCGCTGGCGCGTTTTGACGTCACCATTAATCTCAGCCATAACGGCAAGGTAATGCGCCAGTATCGCGCGGTGGCGGAAGGCGGGCAGAAAGAGCGCCGTTTAGGGGCTATCTGCGGAACGCCATTTCTGGAACAGGCGCTGGCGATAGAGTGGCAGCATGGCGATCTCGCTTTACGTGGCTGGGTGGCCGACCCGAACGCCAGCAGTGCGGCTTTCTCTGAAATTCAGTATTGCTACGTGAATGGCCGCATGATGCGCGACCGCCTCATTAACCACGCCATTCGTCAGGCCTGTGAAGACAAGCTTGGGGCCGATCAGCAACCGGCTTTTGTGCTTTATCTGGAGATCGACCCGCATCAGGTCGATGTTAACGTTCACCCCGCCAAGCATGAGGTGCGCTTCCATCAGTCGCGTCTGGTGCATGATTTTATCTATCAGGGCGTGCTGAGCGTATTGCAACAGCAGGTTGAGCCTGCATTGCCGCTGGAAAAAGACGATTCCTCACCGCGTCCCATCCCGGAAAACCGTGTCGCTGCGGGCCGCAACCATTTTGCGCAGCCCGCTGTCGCGCGAGAGCCGGAAACGCCTCGATTCTCAACCGGTGCGAGCACGACGCGTCCGACGGGAGCAAACTATCCGAACGCTCAACCCGGCTATCAAAAGCAGCAGGGGGCGTTGTACCGTAAGTTGCTGGAAACGCCTGCTGTTGAGCGCAAAGATCACGTTGCAGTGGCGACACCGTCCCTTGAAGGGCACAGCCAGAGTTTCGGGCGAGTGCTGACGATTATCGCACCGGATATGGCATTGCTAGAACGCGACGGCAAATTGCAGCTTCTGGCGTTACCGGTTGCCGAACGCTGGCTCAAACAGGCGCAACTGACGCCAGGGGAAAATGCGGCCTGTGCGCAGCCGTTATTGATCCCGGTTCGTCTGAAAATATCCGCTGAAGAAACGCGGGTATTGCAGCGTACAGAGGCCCTACTGGCGCAAATGGGCATTGAAATGGTGCTCGAACCACAACATGTGACAATTCGCGCAGTGCCTTTACCCTTACGCCAACAAAATTTACAAAACTTGATTCCTGAACTGATAGGCTACCTGGCGCAGCAAACATCGTTTGAGGCCGCCAACACCGCGCAGTGGATCGCTCGCCATCTGGCCAGCGAACATACACCGTGGAGTATGGCGCAGGCGATTACCGTGCTGGCGGAGGTCGAACGCCTTTGCCCACAGCTGGTGAAAGCACCGCCGGGTGGGTTATTACAACCTGTTGATTTGAAAACGGCGATGACCGCCCTGAAACATGACTGACGTAAGTAAGGCGAGCCTGCCAAAGGCAATTTTTTTAATGGGCCCAACGGCCTCCGGCAAAACGGCGTTAGCCATTGAGTTACGCAAAGTTTTGCCTGTAGAGTTGATTAGCGTTGATTCCGCCCTCATCTATCGGGGGATGGACATTGGTACGGCGAAGCCTGGCGCAGAAGAACTGCGTGCGGCACCGCACCGTTTGCTGGACATTCTCGACCCGGCAGAGGTTTACTCCGCAGCGGATTTCCGCCGGGATGCCTTAGCCGAGATGGCCGAGATTACGGCGGCGGGACGTATACCGCTGTTGGTTGGCGGCACCATGCTCTACTTTAAGGCGCTGCTGGAAGGATTATCACCTTTACCTTCCGCAGATCCTGACGTGAGAGCAAAGATTGAGCAACAGGCGGCAGAGCAGGGATGGGACGTGTTGCATAAGCAACTGGCAGAGATTGACCCGGTTGCGGCAGCGCGAATCCATCCAAATGATCCGCAAAGGCTTTCCCGGGCACTGGAAGTTTTTTTCATTTCGGGTAAAACTTTAACGGAACTGACGCAAACGTCAGGAGACGCTCTGCCGTATCAGGTGCATCAGTTCGCCATCGCCCCGGCGAGCCGTGAACTGCTCCATCAACGAATTGAGCAGCGTTTTCATCAGATGTTAGCTTCAGATTTTGAAGCAGAAGTGCGGGCGCTATTTGCCCGTGGAGATTTGCATACGGATATGCCTTCCGTTCGTTGTGTGGGATACCGCCAGATGTGGTCGTATCTTGAAGGTGAGATTTCATACGATGAAATGGTTTATCGAGGTGTTTGCGCCACGAGACAGTTAGCGAAGCGCCAGATCACCTGGTTGCGCGGTTGGGAGGGAGTTCACTGGTTAGACAGTGAAAAACCGCAACAGGCGTTAAACGAGGTGATTGAGGTTGTTGGTGATATCGCCCACTGAATGTGTACAATTGAGACGTATCGTGCGCAATTTTTCAGAATCGCAAGGTTCTAAGTACAAAACAAGCATATAAGGAAAAGATAGAATGGCTAAGGGGCAATCTTTACAAGATCCGTTCCTGAACGCATTGCGTCGGGAACGTGTTCCAGTTTCTATTTATTTGGTGAATGGTATTAAGCTGCAAGGTCAGATTGAGTCTTTCGATCAGTTTGTGATCCTGTTGAAAAACACGGTCAGTCAGATGGTCTACAAGCACGCTATCTCTACTGTTGTTCCGTCCCGTCCAGTCTCTCATCACAGCAATAACGCTGGCGGCGGCACTGGCAGTAACTACCATCATGGCAGCAACGCGCAGGGTTCTTCAACGCCAGCGCAGGACAGCGACGAAACCGAATAAGGTTTCAGCTGTTATCCACACGGGGAGCCAGGGATCCTGCGTTCCCCGCTGATCTTTTTAGAGAGGTTTACGCTTGTTTGACCGTTATGATGCCGGTGAGCAGGCGGTGCTGGTACACATCTATTTTTCGCAAGACAAAGATATGGAAGATCTCCAGGAGTTTGAATCTCTGGTCTCTTCCGCCGGTGTCGAAGCAATGCAGGTGATTACCGGTAGCCGTAAAGCGCCGCACCCAAAGTATTTTGTTGGTGAAGGTAAAGCAGTAGAAATTGCGGATGCCGTAAAAGCAACCGGCGCGTCAGTCGTGTTGTTTGATCATGCGCTGTCTCCAGCCCAGGAGCGCAACCTGGAAGCTCTCTGCGAATGCCGTGTGATCGACCGCACGGGATTGATTTTAGACATTTTTGCTCAGCGTGCACGTACCCATGAAGGGAAATTGCAGGTTGAGCTTGCACAGCTGCGCCATCTGGCGACGCGTCTGGTGCGTGGCTGGACCCACCTTGAAAGACAAAAAGGCGGGATCGGTTTGCGCGGTCCGGGTGAAACCCAGCTCGAAACCGACCGTCGTTTACTGCGTGGCCGTATTACCCAGATCCTCTCGCGTCTGGAACGTGTAGAGAAACAGCGTGAACAGGGGCGTCGGGCGCGAACCAAAGCTGACATCCCGACCGTGTCGCTGGTGGGTTATACCAACGCCGGTAAATCCACCCTGTTTAACCAGATAACCGAGGCCCAGGTTTATGCCGCAGACCAGCTGTTTGCGACCCTGGACCCTACGCTGCGTCGTATTGACGTAGCAGACGTGGGTGAAACGGTGCTGGCGGATACCGTAGGGTTTATCCGCCATTTGCCACACGATCTGGTGGCGGCGTTTAAAGCGACGTTGCAGGAGACGCGACAGGCGACCCTGCTGCTGCACGTGATTGATGCGGCTGACGTACGCGTGCAGGAGAACATCGACGCGGTGAACGTGGTGCTGGAAGAGATTGATGCCCACGAAATTCCCACGCTGTTGGTGATGAACAAGATCGATATGCTGGAGGATTTCGAACCGCGTATCGACCGAGATGAAGAGAACAAACCGATTCGGGTCTGGCTTTCTGCTCAGGCCGGTATTGGTGTGCCACTGCTTTTCCAGGCTTTGACAGAACGTCTTTCCGGTGAGGTAGCGCAGCACACGCTGCGCCTGCCGCCACAGGAAGGCAGGCTGCGCAGCCGGTTTTATCAGCTTCAGGCGATAGAAAAAGAGTGGATGGAGGATGACGGCAGCGTGGGGATGCAGGTGCGTATGCCGATCGTTGACTGGCGTCGCCTCTGTAAACAAGAACCTGCGCTGGCGGACTATATCGTCTGATCAGAAAGGGGAAGCCTGAAAAATTCGCCCTTGCATAACAAATATGGAGCATATACATGGCGTGGAATCAGCCCGGTAATAACGGACAAGACCGCGACCCGTGGGGAAGCAGCAATAATCAAGGCGGCAACTCTGGGGGAAATGGCAACAAAGGTGGTCGCGAGCAGGGGCCGCCGGATCTGGATGATATCTTCCGCAAGCTGAGCAAAAAGCTTGGTGGCCTGGGCGGAGGAAAAGGTTCTGGCTCAGGGGGTAATTCCACTCAGAGTCCGCGCCCGCCAATGGGTGGCCGCGTAGTGGGCATTGTGGCCGCTGCGGTGGTAATCATCTGGGCAGCCAGCGGGTTCTACACCATTAAAGAAGCAGAACGCGGCGTGGTCACCCGTTTCGGTAAGTTCAGCCATCTGGTTGAGCCGGGCCTGAACTGGAAGCCGACCTTCATTGACGACGTGACAGCGGTAAACGTGGAGTCCGTCCGTGAACTGGCCGCCTCTGGCGTGATGCTGACGTCTGATGAGAACGTGGTGCGCGTTGAGATGAACGTCCAGTATCGCGTGACCGATCCTGAACGTTATCTGTTTAGCGTAACCAGCGCCGATGACAGCCTGCGTCAGGCGACTGACAGCGCCCTGCGTGGTGTGATTGGTAAATACACCATGGACCGCATTCTGACCGAAGGTCGTACCGTTATTCGTAGCGATACCCAGCGCGAGCTGGAGGAGACCATTCGTCCGTACAACATGGGTATCACCCTGCTGGACGTTAACTTCCAGGCTGCTCGTCCGCCGGAAGAGGTGAAGGCCGCATTTGATGATGCAATTGCTGCCCGTGAAAACGAACAGCAGTACATCCGTGAAGCGGAAGCGTACACCAACGAAGTTCAGCCACGTGCTAACGGTCAGGCGCAGCGTATTCTGGAAGAAGCACGCGCGTATAAGACGCAGACCATCCTGGAAGCACAGGGTGAAGTGGCTCGCTTCGCGAAGATTCTGCCGGAATATAAAGCAGCGCCAGAAATTACCCGTGAGCGTCTCTATATCGAGACCATGGAAAAAGTGCTGAGCCATACCCGCAAAGTGTTGGTTAACGACAGCAAAGGTGGAAACCTGATGGTGCTGCCGCTGGATCAGATGCTGAAGGGCGGTTCTGCACCGGCCGCGAAAGACACCAGCGGAGCGAACAACCTGCTGCGTCTGCCGCCAGCGTCATCGGGCAGCGCCAGCGCGAACACAACGCCTTCTTCGAACGATGGTGACATTATGGACCAACGCCGTGCTAACGCGCAGCGTAACGACTACCAGCGTCAGGGGGAATAAGGATGCGTAAGTCAGTTATTGCGATCATCGTCATCGTACTGGTCGTGCTGTATACCTCGATCTTTGTGGTGAAAGAGGGCGAGCGTGGGATCAAGTTCCAGTTCAGCAGCGTCGTGCGTGACAGTGACAAACGTCCGGTGATTTACGAACCGGGTCTGCACTTCAAGGTGCCGTTCATTCAGTCAGTGAAAACGCTGGATGCGCGTATCCAGACTATGGATAACCAGGCTGACCGTTTCGTGACCAAAGAGAAGAAAGACCTGATCGTTGATTCCTACATCAAATGGCGCATCAGCGATTTCAGCCGTTACTTCCTGGCCACCGGCGGTGGCGACGTTTCTCAGGCGGAAGTGCTGCTGAAACGTAAGTTCTCTGACCGTCTGCGTTCTGAAATTGGTCGTCTGGATGTGAAAGACATCGTGACCGACTCCCGCGGTCGTCTGACCCTGGAAGTGCGCGATGCGCTGAATTCCGGTACCGCGGGCACGGAAGACGAAGTGGAAACGCCAGCAGCGGATGACGCGATTGCGAAAGCAGCTGAACGCGTTCAGGCTGAAACCAACGGTAAAGTGCCGGTGATCAACCCGAACAGTATGGCTGCGCTGGGTATCGAAGTGGTTGACGTGCGTATCAAGCAGATCAACCTGCCAGCTGAAGTGTCCGAAGCGATCTACAACCGTATGCGCGCCGAGCGTGAAGCGGTAGCCCGTCGCCACCGTTCACAAGGCCAGGAAGAGGCTGAGAAGCTGCGTGCGGCAGCGGACTACGAAGTTACCAAGACGTTGGCGGAATCTGAACGTCAGGGCCGTATTCTGCGCGGTGAAGGTGATGCGGAAGCGGCGAAGCTGTTCGCAGATGCCTTCAGCCAGGATCCCGACTTCTACGCCTTTATCCGTAGCCTGCGTGCTTACGAGAATAGCTTCCAGAGCAACCAGGATGTGATGGTGCTCAGCCCGGACAGCGATTTCTTCCGTTATATGAAGACGCCGACTAACGCAACACGATAAACTCTGGCACGTTTGAGTATTCAAACCACCGCTCCCTCCGGAGCGGTGGTTTTCTTTTATAAGGAATAAAAATGAATTCAACCATTTGGCTGGCGCTGGCCCTGGTGTTAGTGCTGGAAGGCCTGGGACCGATGCTTTATCCGCGTGCCTGGCGCCGCATGATCGCGACCATGAGCCAACTTCCGGATAATATTTTGCGCCGTTTCGGCGGTGGACTTGTGGTTGCTGGCATCGTGATCTACTACATGTTGAGGAAAACGATTGGCTGATCAAAAAGTGGTCGGATTTGGCGTATTTTGAGGTCAAAAAGTGCTGTATATCTGAAAAAGCGATGGTAGAATCCATTTTTAAGCAAACGGTGATTTTGAAAAAAATGGGTAACAACGTCGTCGTACTGGGCACCCAATGGGGTGACGAAGGTAAAGGGAAGATTGTTGATCTTCTGACTGAACGGGCTAAATATGTTGTACGCTACCAGGGCGGTCACAACGCAGGCCATACTCTCGTAATCAACGGTGAAAAAACCGTCCTCCATCTTATTCCATCAGGCATTCTTCGCGAAAACGTCACCAGCATCATCGGTAACGGCGTTGTGCTGTCTCCCGCTGCGCTGATGAAAGAGATGAAGGGTCTGGAAGACCGTGGTATCCCTGTTCGTGAGCGTCTGCTGCTCTCCGAAGCCTGCCCGCTGATCCTGGATTATCACGTGGCACTGGACGTCGCGCGTGAGAAAGCACGTGGTGCGAAAGCGATCGGTACGACCGGTCGTGGTATCGGCCCGGCTTATGAAGATAAAGTGGCACGTCGCGGTCTGCGCGTGGGCGATCTCTTCGACAAAGCCACCTTCGCTGAAAAACTGAAAGAAGTGATGGAATATCACAACTTCCAGCTGGTGAACTTCTACAAAGCTGACGCTGTTGACTACCAGAAAGTGCTGGATGACGTCATGGCGATTGCAGACATTCTGACCGGTATGGTTGTTGATGTGTCCGATCTGCTGGACCAGGCGCGCAAGCGTGGCGATTTCGTCATGTTCGAAGGTGCGCAGGGTACGCTGCTGGACATCGACCACGGTACCTATCCGTACGTAACCTCTTCTAACACCACCGCAGGTGGCGTGGCGACCGGCTCTGGCCTGGGTCCACGTTATGTGGATTACGTTCTGGGCATCATCAAAGCTTACTCCACGCGTGTGGGGGCCGGTCCATTCCCGACCGAGCTGTTCGATGAAACCGGCGAGTTCCTCTGCAAGCAGGGTAACGAGTTTGGCGCGACCACCGGTCGTCGTCGTCGTACCGGCTGGCTGGACGCGGTTGCTGTGCGTCGTGCCGTGCAGATCAACTCCCTGTCTGGCTTCTGCCTGACCAAGCTGGACGTGCTGGACGGCCTGAAAGAAGTGAAAATCTGCGTCGGCTACCGTATGCCAGACGGCCGTGAAGTGACCACAACTCCGCTGGCCGCTGACGACTGGGAAGGCATTGAGCCAATTTACGAAACCATGCCGGGCTGGTCTGAGACCACTTTCGGTGTGAAAGAGCGTAGTGGCCTGCCACAGGCGGCGCTGGATTACATCAAGCGTATTGAAGAACTGACCGAAGTGCCGATCGATATTATTTCTACCGGCCCGGATCGTACTGAAACGATGATCCTGCGCGACCCGTTCGACGCATAATCTTCGTGAATGCTGGCCTGCGGGGAAACTCGTAGGCCGGATAAGCGTAGCGCCATCCGGCGACCGCTCCTGGATCTCCGCTTTTTCGCCCCGTCTGTCAAATAAATTAGCCGCTATCTATCTGGCTGGTTTATCATCATTAATGAATATCTCTGCGGTTTGACCGCGTTTTCCCTTTTTCCTGAGGTTGATGTGCAGTTAACAAGTTTCACCGATTACGGCTTACGTGCGCTGATTTACATGGCGTCGTTACCCGATGGGAAGATGACCAGTATCTCTGAAGTGACGGAGGTATACGGCGTATCTCGTAATCATATGGTCAAAATAATCAATCAACTTAGTCGTGCCGGATACGTTGCTGCCGTCCGCGGGAAGAATGGGGGGATCCGTCTCGGTAAACCGGCGCAGAGTATTCGCATCGGGGATGTGGTACGCGAACTGGAGCCCTTGTCTCTGGTGAACTGCAGCAGTGAGTTTTGCCACATTACACCCGCTTGCCGCCTGAAACAGGCGCTTTCTAAGGCTGTGCAAAGTTTTCTCAAGGAACTGGATAACTACACGCTGGCCGATTTGGTTGAAGAGAATCAACCGCTTTATAAATTATTGCTGGTGGAATGAAGAAAATTTCCACCGGAGCTGACAACGGAGGAACCGACATGTCACAAGATCCTTTCCAGGAACGCGAAGCCGAAAAATACGCGAATCCTATCCCCAGCCGCGAGTTCATCATTGAACACTTAACAAAACGCGAAAAACCCGCCAATCGTGAAGAACTTGCCGTTGAATTAAATATTGAAGGTGAAGAGCAAATTGAAGCTCTTCGCCGTCGCCTGCGTGCCATGGAGCGTGACGGGCAACTGGTCTTTACCCGCCGCCAGTGCTACGCGCTGCCTGAACGCCTCGACTTGCTGAAAGGCACCGTGATTGGGCACCGTGATGGCTTTGGCTTCCTGCGCGTGGAAGGCCGCAAAGATGACCTGTATCTGTCATCTGAACAAATGAAAATGTGTATCCACGGCGACCAGATCCTGGCGCAGCCGCTGGGTGCTGACCGTAAAGGTCGCCGGGAAGCGCGCGTGGTGCGCGTACTGGTGCCAAAAACCAGCCAGATTGTTGGCCGTTACTTCACTGATGCGGGTGTGGGCTTTGTGGTGCCGGACGACAGCCGTCTGAGCTTTGACATCCTGATCCCGCCTGAAGAGGTGATGGGCGCACGCATGGGCTTTGTGGTTGTGGTAGAACTCACTCAGCGCCCAACGCGTCGCACCAAAGCGGTTGGTAAAATCGTGGAAGTCCTGGGCGATAACATGGGCACTGGCATGGCCGTTGATATGGCATTGCGCACCCATGAGATCCCCTACATCTGGCCGAAAGCGGTTGAAGATCAGATCGAAAGTCTGCGTGAAGAAGTGCCGGAAGAGTCCAAAGTGGGCCGCGTGGATCTGCGCTCCCTGCCGCTGGTCACCATTGATGGCGAAGATGCCCGCGACTTCGATGATGCCGTTTACTGTGAGAAAAAACGCGGTGGCGGATGGCGTCTGTGGGTGGCGATTGCGGACGTGAGCTACTATGTGCGTCCGCACACCCCGCTGGATAACGAAGCGCGCAGCCGTGGTACCTCGGTGTATTTCCCCTCTCAGGTAATACCGATGCTGCCGGAAGTGCTCTCTAACGGCCTGTGTTCCCTGAACCCGCAGGTTGATCGCCTCTGTATGGTGTGTGAGATGACCATCTCCACCAAAGGGCGCTTAACCGGCTACAAGTTCTATGAAGCGGTCATGAGTTCCCATGCGCGTCTGACCTATACCAAGGTCTGGCATATGCTGCAGGGCGACCAGGATCTGCGCGAACAATACGCGCCGCTGGTCAAACATATTGAAGAACTGCATAACCTCTACAAAACGCTGGATCAGGCACGCGAAGAGCGCGGCGGGATCTCGTTCGAGAGCGAAGAAGCGAAGTTTATCTTCAACGCAGAGCGTCGCATTGAGCGTATCGAGCAGACCCAGCGTAATGATGCGCACAAGCTGATCGAAGAGTGTATGATCCTGGCGAACATCTCGGCAGCGCGTTTCGTTGAGAAAGCCAAAGAGCCAGCGCTGTTCCGTATTCACGATAAGCCGTCAACGGAAGCCATCACCGCGTTCCGTTCAGTACTGGCGGAACTGGGTCTGGAGCTGCCTGGCGGCAACAAGCCTGAACCGCGCGATTACGCCGAGCTGCTGGAGTCCATTGGCGACCGTCCTGATGCAGAAATGCTGCAGACGATGCTGTTGCGTTCGATGAAGCAGGCGATTTACGATCCGGAAAACCGGGGACACTTCGGCCTGGCGCTGCAGTCTTACGCGCATTTCACCTCGCCGATCCGTCGCTATCCTGACCTGTCTCTGCACCGCGCGATCAAGTATCTGCTGGCGCAGGAGCAGGGCCATAAAGGGAACACTACCGAAACCGGCGGTTATCACTATTCGATGGAAGAGATGCTGCAGCTCGGTCAGCACTGTTCCATGACCGAGCGTCGTGCTGATGAAGCCACGCGCGACGTAGCGGACTGGCTGAAGTGTGACTTTATGCTGGACCAGGTGGGCAACGTCTTTAAAGGCGTGATAGCCAGCGTGACCGGCTTTGGTTTCTTCGTGCGTCTGGACGAGCTATTTATCGACGGTCTGGTGCACGTCTCCAGCCTGGATAACGACTACTACCGCTTCGACCAGGTAGGTCAACGCCTGATTGGCGAATCGGGCGGCCAGACCTACCGTCTGGGCGACCGTGTGGAAGTGAAAGTTGAAGCCGTGAATATGGACGACCGTAAAATCGACTTCAGCCTCATCTCCAGCGAGCGTGCGCCGCGTAACGTCGGTAAAACCGAGCGTGAACGGGCGAAAAAAGGCGGAAACGGTAAACCGGGCGGCGGTAAACGTCGTCAGGCGGGTAAGAAGGTAAACTTCGAGCCAGACAGCGCGTTCCGCGGCGAGAAGAAGCAAAAGCCGAAGGCGGCGAAGAAAGACGCTCGCTCAGCGAAAAAACCTTCTGCGAAGACGCAGAAAATCGCTGCTGCCACCAAAGCAAAACGTGCAGCGAAGAAAAAACAGGCGGAGTAAGTTCCGCCCCTCACCCTGACCCTCTCCCCAGGGGGGAGAGGGGAAAGAACAGTCATAATGAGAACCATCAATGAGTGAAATGATTTACGGCATCCACGCGGTGCAGGCCCTTCTCGAGCGCGCACCGGAGCGTTTTCAGGAAGTGTTTATTCTGAAAGGGCGTGAAGACAAACGTCTGATGCCGCTGATCCACGCGCTGGAAGCGCAGGGCGTGGTGATACAGCTGGCGAACCGTCAGTACCTGGATGAGAAAAGCGAAGGCGCGGTTCACCAGGGCATTATTGCGCGCGTGAAGCCGGGCCGTCAGTATCAGGAAAACGATCTGCCGGATCTTATTGCCGCACTGGATAACCCGTTCTTCCTGATCCTTGATGGCGTAACCGATCCGCACAATCTCGGCGCATGCCTGCGTAGTGCGGATGCGGCAGGTGTGCATGCTGTGATTGTACCGAAAGATCGCTCCGCGCAGCTGAACGCGACGGCGAAGAAAGTGGCCTGCGGCGCGGCGGAAAACGTTCCGCTGATCCGCGTAACCAACCTGGCGCGTACCATGCGTCTGCTGCAGGAAGAGAATATCTGGATCGTCGGTACCGCGGGTGAGGCAGATCATACCCTGTACCAGAGCAAAATGACCGGACGTCTGGCGCTGGTGATGGGTGCGGAAGGTGAAGGTATGCGCCGTCTGACGCGCGAGCACTGCGACGAGCTGATCAGCATCCCGATGGCGGGCAGCGTGTCGTCCCTGAACGTGTCTGTGGCGACGGGCATCTGCCTGTTTGAAGCGGTACGTCAGCGTAGCTGATTTTCGCCCGATGGCGCTTCGCTTACCGGGCCTGCGTTTTTGTAGGCCGGGTAAGGTGAAGCCGCCACCCGGCAAAACAACCTCACTCCTCTAATGACCGCAAATGGTCATCCTTTCGCAGCGTCATCAGCGCGAAAATACTCACCACCGCCGTTGCCATCACGTAATATGCCGGAATATTCAGGTTGCCCGTCTCTTTAATTAATCCGGTAATAATCAGTCCCGCACAGCCCGAGAAGATCGCGTTTGACAGGGAATACGCCAGCCCCAGGCCGGTATAACGCACGCGCGTCGGGAACATTTCAGACAGCATAGCCGGCCCCGGTCCTGCCAGCATCCCCACCAGACCGCCCGCAATTAGCACCACCATCGCTTTAACGGCCAGCGTGGCGGACTCAGCCTGCAACATTTTCAGCAGCGGCAGGGCGAGCAGCAGCAGCAGGGCGGTAGCAATCATCATCACCGTGCGGCGGCCAATCTTGTCGCTCAGGATACCCGAGGGGATGATGGTCAGCGCAAAGCCGATATTCGAAATCACCGCTATCAGCAGTGCCTGATTAAACCCTGTGTGTAGCGCCGACTGGAGATAGGTCGGCATAATCACCAGGTAGGTATACCCTGCCGCCGACCAGACCATAACCCGGCAAATGCCCATCAGAATCGTTTTGAGCGTGGCGGAGGTGCTGGCCTGAGCCACAACCGGTTTTTCCTTCTGCTGCACATAGCTCGGCGTCTCTTCCATACTCACACGCAGCCATAGCGCGACAGCCCCCATCGGCAGCGCAAGGAAGAATGGAATACGCCAGCCCCAGTCATGTAATGCCTCAGGCGTGAGAAGGGCGGAGAGCAGTGCCACAATCCCCGCGCCCGCTAGCAGCCCGAGCGCCACGGTAAAGGACTGCCACGCGCCATACAGACCGCGCTTGCCGCGTGGAGCGAACTCTGTCATCAACGAAACTGCACCACCGTACTCTCCGCCTGCGAACAATCCCTGCAAAATGCGCAGCAGCGTAACGATCAGCGGTGCGGCAATGCCTATGCTGGCGTAGACGGGCACAAGACCAATGGCTGTGGTGGCGAGCGTCATCAGTACCAGCACAATGATCAGCGTCGGTTTCCGGCCAATCCTGTCGCCGATGCGGCCAAATACCACCGCACCCAGGGGACGGAAGAAGAACGCGATAGCAAACGAGGCCCAGGTGAGGATCAGGCTGGTCAGTCCCGCTTCTCCCTCGAGCTGGAAGAAGTTCCTGGCAATCACGGTCGCCATAAAACCGTAGACCGCAAACTCATACCACTCGATGAAGTTACCAATGGAGCCTGCAATTAATGCTCGCTTGTGCGCATCCGGTTGCATAACGATCCTCACTGAAAGGGGTAAGAATAAATTATTCAACAAAAGCGAAGTGATGAAATAGTTTATTCTTATGTTCTGTGAGCTATTTCACGAATGATATCAGCGGGATCGCCAGCTTGTGACCCCCCTCCCATGCAGCGTGCACGCGGCCTGTCCATACTTATCCTCATTGCCACTGAAGGAGGGAGACAGCATGCACTGGCAGACCCATACCGTTTTCAATCAACCGGCACCGCTTTCAAACAGCAACCTTTTCCTCTCCGACTGCGCCCTGCGTGACGCGGTTTCCCGCGAGGGGGCCGAGTGGGATAGCGAGCTGCTCGCCAGTATCGGGCAGCAGTTAGGGACCGCAGAGTCGCTGGAGCTGGGCAGGCTGGCCAACGTCAACCCACCGGAGCTGTTACGCTACGACGCCACCGGAGAGCGGCTGGACGATATTCGCTTTCATCCCGCCTGGCACCTGCTGATGCAGGGGCTCTGTGCCAACCGGGTACATAACCTGGCGTGGGAAGAGGAGGCGCGAAGAGGTTCCTTTGTGGCCAGAGCGGCCCGGTTTGTTTTGCATGCGCAGGTTGAAGCCGGCACGCTTTGCCCCGTCACCATGACCTTCGCCGCCACGCCGCTGTTGCAACAGTCGCTACCTAAACCGTTTCATGCATGGTTAACGCCGCTGATGAGCGATCGCTACGATCCCCATCTCGTGCCGGGTGGGCAAAAACGCGGGTTGCTGATCGGCATGGGGATGACGGAAAAGCAGGGGGGATCCGATGTCCTGAGCAACACCACCAAAGCGGAAAAATGCAGCGACGGTAGCTACCGTCTGGTAGGCCATAAATGGTTTTTCTCCGTCCCGCAGAGTGATGCGCATCTGGTGCTGGCTCAGGCAAAAGGTGGCTTATCCTGCTTTTTTGTCCCGCGCTTTTTACCTGACGGACAACGTAACGCCGTACGGCTGGAGCGCCTGAAGGACAAGCTCGGGAACCGCTCCAACGCGAGCAGCGAGGCGGAGTTTCTTGATGCCTCCGGCTGGCTGCTGGGGGAAGAAGGGGAAGGGGTACGGCAGATCCTCAAAATGGGCGGTCTGACGCGCTTCGACTGCGCGCTGGGCAGCCATGGTTTAATGCGCCGGGCACTGTCTGTGGCGTTGTACCACGCTCATCAGCGGCAAACCTTCGGTAAAAATCTCATCGATCAGCCGTTAATGCGTGAGGTCTTAAGCCGCATGGCGCTGATGCTGGAGGGGCAAACGGCACTGCTGTTCCGTCTCGCCCGCGCGTGGGATAAACGTGTGGATCCGCAAGAGGCGGCCTGGGCACGGCTGTTTACGCCGGCCGCGAAATTTAGCGTCTGCAAAGCGGGTATCCCGTTCGTGGCAGAGGCAATGGAGGTGTTGGGCGGCGTAGGGTACTGCGAGGAGAGTGAGCTTCCCCGCCTGTATCGCGAAATGCCGGTGAACAGTATCTGGGAAGGCTCAGGCAATATCATGTGCCTGGACGTGCTGCGCGTGCTGACGAAGCAGCCGGGGATCCACGACCTGCTGGCCGATGAGTTTGCGCAGGTCAAAGGGCAGGACAGACACTTTGACCGCAGCTGGCGCCAGCTTCAGCAAAAGCTGCGTAAACCACAGGAGGCGCAGGGGCGGGAGATCGCGCAGCAGCTTTTCTTGCTGGGGGCCGGGAGCCAGATGCTGCGGCACGCATCGCCGCCCGTGGCGCAGGCGTGGTGCCGCATGATGCTGGATACCCGTGGCGGTACGCTGATGAGCGAGCAGGTGCAAAGCGATTTGCTGCTGCGCGCCACGGGCAGGGTTGGCTAGCGTTTAAGCTGGAACAGACTGACCAGTTGGGTAAGATGTAAACCTTTCTCGCGCAGCGTGTGTGCGGTTTGTTCGCTGCGCGAGACGCGATCGGCGTTGATGTGTGACGCTTCACCAATGTGGGTCATGGCGAGATTCACCTGGCCAATCCCCGCGGATTGCTCGCGCGATGCGTGGTTAATTTCGGTGACCAGCTGGCTGATGTTATCGATATGAACGATGATGGAATCCATAGCCAGACGCGTCTGTTCAGACAGCGCGTGACCTTCGCTCACTTTTCTCAGCGTATCGCCAATCAGCTGTTCTATCTCTTTCACCGCGTTGGCGCTCCGGCCCGCCAGCGCGCGAACTTCCTGGGCAACCACCGCAAAACCTTTTCCGTGCTCGCCTGCACGTGCCGCTTCTACCGCCGCATTCAGCGCCAGAATATTGGTCTGAAACGCGATGGACTCAATCACGCGGGTAATATCTTCGATACGTTTTGACGCTTCGCGAATGTCATCCATCGTGGCAACCGCATGGGTTACCGTTTCACCCCCCTCGTGAACCGCGCGTGAGGTTTCTCCCACCAGCTGCTGCGTTTGCTCCATGTTGGCGGCATTTTGCTGTACGGTCGCGGCCAGTTGCTCCATGCTGGCTGAGGTCTCCTCCACGCTGCTGGCCTGCTTGTTGATCTGCTCTGAGATCTCGCCGGTATCGGAGGCCAGCGCGTTAGTCCCCGTCTGGATCTCACCTGCTGCCTCGCGAACCTGCAGAACAATTTTTTGCAGCCCGCCGCCAATGCCGTTAATGGCGTCAATCAGCTGTCCGACCTCGTCCCGGCGCGTCACGGGTAGGCTGGAGCGAAGATCGCCATCGGCATACTGCCGTGCAAGCTGAATCACGTTGCGCAGCGGTTGCGTCAGCATACGGCGAATAAGGACCACGAACAGGCCTGCAAAGAGGACTGACAATACCACACCGGCCAGCAGGAAGCGATCGCGCATGGCGGTGACGCTTGAAAGCAGCACTGACTTATCCACTTCGCCCACGATAGTCCAGTTCCAGCCGGGTAGCGGGGTATAGGCCATTTTCAGCGTCCGTCCGTCGTCACTTACGCGCTCCAGGGTGCCGGGTTTATCATCCAGAAGCTGCTGTTGTGTCGCGCTGTCCCACTTCGGCAGTTGTCCCTCTTCCGTGGTGTGGAACAGGTATTGCCCGCGTGTTTTGCCGTTGCTGCGATCCAGCACGAAGAAGTGACCGCTCTCGCCCAGGCGGCGGTTGAGGATTTTCTCGCGCATGACGTTCCAGGAGTGGCTAATGTCCACCCCGACAAAGACGATCGCAATGACATGACCTTCGGCGTTTTTCACCGGCTGGTACTGGGTGATATAGCGTTTGCCAAACAGCAGCGCCAGGCCACGGTAGACATCACCTTTATTGGCGGCGGCAAAGGCCGGGCTGGAGGTATCCAGAACGGTCCCCATTGCGCGCTCGCCATTCTCTTTACGCAGGGAGGTGGCGACGCGAATAAAGTCGTTACCGCTGCGAACAAATAGCGTGGAGATGGCCCCCGTTCGGTTCAGGAAGTCGTCAGAAAAAGTGGTATTTTCATGGAGTTCCGTTTCCCCGCCTTTCAGCAGAGGAACATTGAGCCCGTTAATTGTCCGGGTCTGAAGCGTATCGACGCTAAATGGCTGGGGCAAAAATGTCGTAAACAGTCTGGTATAGCTTTCGACTTCTTCACTCAGGCTGGTGTTGAACATTTGCACCATATCGACCATACCGGTGGACTGGTTATGCAGGTCTTCTACCGCGAGGGCTTCAAGCTGCTGGCTGGCTTTTTGGCTGAGCAGGAAAGTGAAAAGCAGAAACAGCACGGCAACACTGACGCCCGTCAGCAGCGATAGCTTTGTCCCGAGGCCCGCACGGCGGAAAAAATTGATCATAAATTGCTCATCATTGAAAAGGTATGGTTCTTCAACGGCAGAGCGGGGATTACGTTTACTGAATTAGTGTAACAAAATGTTATTGAGTTGTTTTTATATGGTTTTGTAAAAGATAAAAAATTTGCAAAAACGAAAAGCCACTAAAAATAAGTGGCTTTTATCAGGAAGGTGCTTAGACGTAGAGAATGGCCTGTACCCGCCAGTGGTCGACATGGTTATCTTCCTGCATCTGGATGATGCGATACCATGAGGCACCCTGTTCATCGGCTTTTAATGCCACGATACGTTCAACATCTTGCGGGCTCCCCGAAATGTTATTGACGGAGATGTGGCCTATTTCATTCAGACCTGTTACGCAATCCGCGCTGGCAAATTCTGCTGACTGCGCGGTGGTGCTCACCAGGCCTGCTGAGAGCAACAGAGAGGTCAAAGCAAGAGTTCGTTTCATCGTCAGCTCCATTTCACATATCTCCGGTATCCGCCGGGCAATCCTTCGCGAATAAACTCCTTTCCATTGACGCGGGCATGGAGTTTATTGTGGACAGGAAAATGTCTATGGACGCAAAGCAGTGTAAATGTCGTTCAAAGGAAAACCATTACTGACGGTATAAAATGGCCTGTGAATACCACTGCCCCGTAATGATGGTTTCATCGACCATGATAATGACGTAATAATCTGCTTTGGCGGCGACGGCTTGTGCCTTTATTGCCTCTTCTGCGTCATCCGGAGAACCGCGAACCAGCGCGGAGACGGTGCCCATTCGTTGTAATCCTTCTGTCTGATTACGACGAATCTCCTGCGGGTGATCGGCAACCGGGGGAGCGGGTTGCGGCGTTCCCTGCAGTGCGCTACAGCCACTGAGAAGAAGCACCAGCAATAAAGCTGCAAACCTGTGCATAACCATATCTCTTTTCCTGATAGCCATAGTGTAGTTGTCTGCGAATTTCGTTTTGGGGGAATGTTCCCGAAGTGTTATCTGGGGCGTAATTTTCGAATGAAAATAGCCTGAAACCGTAACCCAGTTCTCAACATTATGAATCATTCATTCGTACAGGGTCGACAATGATTGAAATTGAAATACGCCGTCTCGGCGACCATGAAATTTTACACGCCATGCCGACGGGGAAACGTGATAAACCGCTGCCAGTTGTGGTTTTTTATCATGGATTTACCTCGTCAAAGCTGGTTTACAGTTATTTTGCGGTGGCGCTGGCGCAGGCCGGTTTTCGTGTCGTCATGCCGGATGCCCCCGATCACGGTGCGCGCTTTACGGGGGATGAACAGGCGCGGCTTGGTCAGTTTTGGCCCATTCTGCACGGCAGTCTGACCGAGTTTTCCGGGATGCGCGATGCGCTTTATGACGCAGGGCTGGTGGCCGATAACCGGCTGGCGGTTGCCGGGGCCTCGATGGGCGGCATGACGGCGCTGGGGATTATGACGCATCATCCTGAAGTGAGATCCGTCGCCTGTCTGATGGGCTCCGGCTACTTTACGTCACTGGCGAAGACGCTTTTTCCCCCGCAAGATTTGACGGAAATGACGGCGAGGCTGGCTGACTGGGAAGTGACTCGCGCACTGCCGCGCGTGGCCGATCGTCCGCTTCTGCTGTGGCACGGTGACGCAGATGACGTGGTACCGCCTGACGGCACATTTCGCCTGCAGCAGGCGCTAAAGCGTGAAGGACTGGACGGCAATCTGACCTGTTTGTGGGAATCGGGCGTCCGCCACCGCATTACGCCAGCGGCGCTGGAGGCCACGGTGGCGTTTTTCCGCCAGCACCTTTAAACCCGCAGGATTTTAACGCCCTGATCTTCCAGTTTCTGGAGGATCTCGGGGTTAGCCCCTTTGCCGGTGATCACCATGTCGATCTGTTCTGCGCGGCTAAACAGCATGCCTGCGCGTTCACCGACTTTACTGCTGTCGACCAGCACGACGAGTTTGCCCACAACGTTCAGCATGTTTTGTTCGGCCATCGCAGTCAGCATATCGGTTTTATATAAACCGTCTGCAGTCAGGCCTTTGCCGCTGGTAAACATCCAGTGCCCGGCGTAAAGACTGTTTTCACTGTCCTGGGGGCTAAGGGTGATGGACTGGCTCTTATTGTACTGGCCGCCCATGATCACCACGCTGTCATGCTCCTGGTCGATAAGATAGTTGGCGAGCGGTAGGTAGTTGGTGATGATCTGCACCGGCTTGCCGCACATCTCGCGGCCCAGCAAAAATGCCGTAGACCCGCAGTTGATGACGACGCTCTCACCCGGGTTCACCAGCTGTGAGGCGGCTCTGGCGATCCGCACCTTTTCATCGTGATTCTGCGCCTGATGGATATTCATCGGCGACCAGCGTGGACGCTGCTGGCTGATGGCTTCTGCGCCGTTGCGGACTTTTTTCAGTTTGCCGCTCTCATCCAGCTTGTTAATGTCCCGCCGCGCGGTGGCGGGGGAGATGCCTAAACGTTCGATCACTTTCTCGACGGTGATAAACCCTGTTTGCGCCAGGAGTTCCAGTAAAATTTGATGCCGTTGCGCTTCCGTCATGAGCTATTCCGATAAGAATTGATTTGAAAAGATGATATTTGAAATAGCGTGAAATTACTAAAATAAATATGAAATCGCCAGACTCAGGGTCTGGCGATGTGGCCGGATAATCAGAGGAAGGACTTAAACGGCAGGTCTGGCTCAATAGTAAAGCAATCATCGAAACCGCGTGGGTAGTGGTACTCAAGATTGTCTTTATCCAGCGGCCAGGTGAACTTGCCGCCTACCTGCCAGATAAATGGCTTGAAGCCGTACTTCAGGCGGTCTTTTTTCATCTCCCACAGCACGCGAATTTCCTGCGGATCGGCCTGGAAGTTTGACCAGATGTCGTGGTGGAACGGAATCACGACCTTGGTGTTCAGCGCCTCCGCCATACGCAGCATATCGGCGCTGGTCATCTTGTCGGTAATGCCACGTGGATTCTCGCCGTAGGAGCCCAGCGCCACGTCAATCTGATGCTCATTACCGTGCTTCGCGTAGTAGTTGGAGTAGTGTGAGTCGCCGCTGTGGTACAGGGAACCGCCAGGCGTTTTGAACAGGTAGTTGACGGCGCGCTCGTCCATGCCGTCCGGCAGAACGCCTGCGGCTTTCTGGTCAGCCGGCAGCGTAATCAGTGCGGTACGGTCAAAGGCATCCAGGGCGTGAATTTCAATGTCTTTGATTTTCACCACGTCGCCCGGTTTCATCACGATGCAGCGCTCTTTTGGCACGCCCCAGCCAATCCAGAGATCCACGCAGGTCTGCGGCCCGATAAACGGCACGTCGTCCGCGCAGTTTTGCATTACTGCCGCCGCCACGTTCACGTCAATATGATCGTTGTGATCGTGGGTGGAGAGCACGGCATCGATTTGGCGAATGGCAAAAGGATCGAGCACAAACGGCGTGGTACGCAGGTTCGGTTGCAGTTTTTCCACGCCGGCCATGCGCTGCATCTGGTGGCCTTTTTTCATCAACGGATTGCCGTGACTCTGTTTGCCTGTGCCGCACCAGAAATCGACGCAAATATTGGCGCCACCCTCGGATTTCAGCCAGATACCGGTGCAGCCCAGCCACCACATGGCAAAAGTACCAGGAGCAACCTGTTCCTGTTCGATCTCTTCGTTCAGCCAGCTACCCCACTCCGGGAAGGTGCTCAGAATCCATGATTCACGGGTGATGGTGTTCACTTTACTCATCGTTTTGACTCCTGGTTTTAATCAAAAGTAATCATATGGTGATTTGTTGTGATTAACTCTGGCACCATTTGACGTGCTTTGCAATGACAAAAGTGCGTAATTTTAACTGTGCGATATCACAGATACTTCGCTTTATCCTTGTTAGACTATCCGCTGTTAATGATTAATTGCATGAATTATAAAGAATAATTCATTTTGTTTGTGCGGTAGTGAAAATCATTACTAACACCATGGAAATAATTTGCGTGATGCGTCACAAATAATCAAATTCAATCTTGTGATGATTATTTGTGATTACTAGAGTGATGACACCAACCACACAGGGATTGCCCCTCGTGTTCTCATTTCTGGAGAGAGTTATGGAGATCCTCTACAACGTCTTTACCGTTTTCTTCAATCAGGTAATGACCAACGCCCCGCTGCTGCTGGGTATCGTGACGTGCCTGGGTTACATCCTGCTGCGTAAAAGCGTCAGCGTGATCATCAAAGGCACGATTAAGACCATTATCGGTTTTATGCTGTTGCAGGCGGGGTCAGGCATCCTGACCAGCACGTTTAAGCCAGTCGTCGCCAAAATGGCGGAGGTCTACGGTATAAACGGTGCAATTTCCGATACTTATGCCTCAATGATGGCCACGATTGACCGCATGGGTGACGCCTACAGCTGGGTGGGTTACGCGGTTCTGCTCGCGCTGGCGCTGAACATTATCTACGTGTTGCTGCGTCGCATTACCGGTATTCGCACCATCATGCTTACCGGTCACATCATGTTCCAGCAGGCGGGTCTGATCGCGGTTTCTCTCTATATCTTCGGTTACCCAATGTGGACCACGATTATCTGCACCGCGGTGCTGGTCTCGCTCTATTGGGGCATCACTTCCAACATGATGTACAAGCCGACCCAGGAAGTGACCGACGGCTGTGGCTTCTCCATCGGCCATCAGCAGCAGTTTGCGGCCTGGGTTGCCTATAAAGTTGCGCCATACCTGGGGAAAAAAGAGGAGAGCGTTGAAGACCTCAAGATGCCCGGTTGGCTGAATATCTTCCATGACAACATCGTCTCGACGGCGATTGTGATGACCCTTTTCTTCGGCGCCATTCTGCTCTCCTTTGGCATTGACGTTGTGCAGGCGATGGCGGGCAAAACGCACTGGACGATTTATATCCTGCAGACCGGTTTCTCCTTCGCGGTGGCCATTTTCATCATCACCCAGGGCGTGCGTATGTTCGTCGCCGAGCTCTCTGAAGCCTTCAACGGCATCTCTCAGCGCCTGATCCCGGGAGCCGTTCTGGCAATTGACTGTGCGGCCATCTATAGCTTCGCGCCAAACGCCGTCGTCTGGGGCTTTATGTGGGGCACCATCGGCCAGCTGATTGCGGTGGGTATCCTGGTGGCCTGCGGCTCCTCAATCCTGATTATTCCTGGCTTTATCCCGATGTTCTTCTCCAACGCCACCATCGGCGTTTTTGCTAACCACTTCGGCGGCTGGCGTGCAGCGCTCAAGATCTGCCTGGTGATGGGGATGGTGGAAATCTTCGGTTGCGTGTGGGCGGTCAAGCTCACCGGTATGAGCGCCTGGATGGGCATGGCGGACTGGTCAATCCTGGCGCCGCCGATGATGCAGGGCTTTGCGTCCGTCGGGCTGGTCTTTATGGCCGTCATCATCCTGATTGCACTGGCTTATATGTTCTTCGCTGGCCGTTCGCTGCGAGCAGAAGAAGATGCAGAAAAACAAACAGCAGAAGTTTCTGCTCACTAAGGAGTTTCGATTATGACCGTACGTATCCTGGCTGTGTGTGGCAATGGGCAAGGCAGCTCCATGATCATGAAGATGAAAGTGGACCAGTTTTTAACCCAGTCAAACATCGACCACACGGTAAACAGCTGCGCAGTGGGTGAATACAAAAGTGAGCTGAACGGCGCAGACATCATTATCGCGTCAACTCACATTGCCGGCGAGATTAGCGTGTCGGGCAACAAATATGTGGTGGGCGTGCGCAACATGCTGTCGCCTGCGGATTTCGGACCAAAACTGCTGGAAGTGATCAAAGAACACTTCCCACAAGACGTGAAGTAAGGACCCGACATGAAACTACGAGATTCGCTGGCAGAGAATGACTCCATCCTTTTGCAGGCTGACGCCAGCACCTGGCAGGAAGCGGTGAAGCTGAGCGTGGATCTGCTGGTTAAGGCGGACGTTGTCGAGCCGCGTTATTACCAGGCCATTCTGGATGGCGTGGCGCAGCACGGCCCCTATTTTGTGATTGCCCCGGGGCTGGCTATGCCGCACGGCCGCCCGGAAGAGGGCGTGAAGAAAACCGGCTTTGCGCTGGTCACGCTGAAAACGCCCCTGGTCTTCAACCATGAAGATAACGACCCGGTCGATATTCTGATCACCATGGCGGCCGTCGATGCCAATACCCACCAGGAGGTGGGCATCATGCAGATCGTCAATCTGTTTGATGATGAAGCCAATTTTGACCGTTTACGCGCCTGCCGTACCGCGCAGGAAGTGCTGGATTTAATTGATAACGCCACTGCGGCGGCCGTTTAAGAGGAATTGAACATGTCATTACCAATGTTGCAGGTTGCGCTGGATAACCAGACGCTGTCCGATGCTTATGAAACCACCCGCCTGATCGCCGAAGAGGTAGACATCATTGAAGTGGGTACCATTCTGTGCGTGGGCGAAGGCGTTCGCGCCGTTCGTGACCTGAAGGCGCTCTACCCGCACAAAATCGTACTGGCTGATGCCAAAATCGCTGACGCGGGCAAAATCCTCTCCCGCATGTGTTTTGAAGCCAACGCCGACTGGGTCACCGTGATCTGCTGCGCGGATATCAATACCGCCAAAGGCGCGCTGGACGTGGCAAAAGAGTTTAACGGCGACGTGCAGATTGAACTGACCGGTTTCTGGACCTGGGAGCAGGCACAGGCGTGGCGCGATGCGGGGATCCAGCAGGTGGTATACCACCGCAGCCGTGATGCGCAGGCTGCTGGCGTGGCGTGGGGCGAGGCGGACATCAGCGCGATTAAACGTCTGGCCGAAATGGGCTTCAAAGTGACCGTGACCGGTGGCCTGGCGCTGGAAGATCTGCCGCTGTTCAAGGGTATCCCGATTCACGTCTTTATTGCGGGTCGTAGCATCCGTGACGCGGCGTCTCCGGTGGAAGCAGCGCGTCAGTTCAAACGCTCAATCGCTCAGCTTTGGGGCTAAGGAGCGGGTATGTTGTCAAAACAGGTTCCGCTTGGCATCTATGAAAAGGCACTCCCTGCGGGGGAGTGCTGGCTGGCGCGGTTACAGCTGGCGAAGCAGCTGGGTTTCGATTTTGTCGAAATGTCAGTGGATGAGACGGATGAACGCCTCTCTCGCCTCGACTGGAGCCGCGAGCAGCGTCTGGCGCTGGTGAGCGCCATCGCTGAAACGGGCGTGCGCGTGCCGTCCATGTGCCTGAGCGCTCACCGTCGTTTTCCCCTCGGCAGCGAAGATGATGCCGTGCGGGCGCAGGGGCTGGAGATCATGCGCAAAGCCATTCGCTTTGCTCAGGATGTCGGTATCCGTGTGATCCAGCTGGCGGGTTATGACGTTTACTATCAGGAAGCCAACGATGAAACGCGCCGTCGTTTCCGTGACGGTCTGAAAGAGAGCGTTGAAATGGCAAGCCGCGCGCAGGTGACGCTGGCGATGGAGATCATGGACTACCCGTTAATGAACTCCATCAGCAAGGCACTGGGCTACGCGCACTATCTGAATAACCCGTGGTTCCAACTCTATCCGGATATCGGCAACCTGTCGGCATGGGATAACGACGTGCAGATGGAGCTGCAGGCGGGCATCGGGCATATCGTGGCGGTGCACGTCAAAGATACCCGTCCTGGCGTGTTTAAAAACGTACCGTTCGGCTCCGGGGTGGTGGAGTTCGAACGATGCTTCGAGACGCTCAAGCAGACAGGGTATTGCGGGCCTTACCTGATTGAGATGTGGAGCGAGACGTCTGACGACCCGGCAGCGGAAGTGGCAAACGCGCGGGACTGGGTGCGCGAGCGTATGGCGCGAGCAGGTTTGCTGGAGGTGGAACATGCTTAAGCTTAAACAGCAGGTCTTTGAAGCCAATATGGATTTGCCGCGCTATGGCCTGGTAACGTTCACCTGGGGTAACGTCAGCGCGATTGACCGAGAGCGCGGCCTCATCGTCATTAAACCCAGCGGAGTGGCGTATGAGACCATGAAGGTCGACGATATGGTTGTCGTGGACCTTGAAGGAAACGTCGTAGAGGGACAGTGGCGTCCTTCTTCGGATACCGCTACCCATCTGGCGCTTTATAGACGTTATCCCTCCCTCGGCGGGGTAGTGCATACCCACTCAACCCATGCCACCGCCTGGGCACAGGCTGGGCTTGCCATCCCGGCGCTGGGCACGACGCACGCGGATTACTTCTTCGGGGATATTCCCTGCACGCGCGCGTTAACGCAGGCCGAGGTGGAAGGCGAGTACGAGCTCAACACCGGCAAGGTGATTATCGAAACGCTGGGTGAGGCAGAACCGCTGCATACGCCGGGAATTGTGGTGTACCAGCACGGTCCGTTCTCCTGGGGTAAAGATGCTCACGACGCGGTGCATAATGCTGTGGTGATGGAAGAGGTGGCCAAAATGGCGTGGATTGCCCGCGACATTAATCCACAGCTTCAGGGGATTGATGATTACCTGATGAACAAGCATTTCATGCGCAAGCACGGCCCGAATGCCTATTACGGGCAGAAGTAAATAAGTGCTCTGGAATACCGAAAAACAGTTGTAACCGGTGGTATTTCAGAGCCATTTACAAAAAAAAAGCCCCCGGGCAGGGGGCAACGTAAACTATGGCTATGTTCTCGTTGTTGGCTTTCCTGGTGCTAGCGTTAAAGCGTTATCGGTAAATGTCTGCACTGGCGTGCATATTGCCGTTGCTGCCGGGCTCACGGATTAACATCACGTGGTAATAGGTTGCGCCCTGGGCATCGGTCTCTTCATTTAGTGCCTGATCTGCTTCGCTTTCAGTGGCGAAATTATGATTGATATAGATTACGCCTAAGCTTTGCACATCATCCATGTTCCTGGCCTGCCGGCCGTCTATTTTGATGGCTGACATCGCGTTTGCACTGAGCAAAAGCGCAGCCATAATGGCTAATGCGATTTTTTTCATGATATGCGCTCCACGACTGCGTGCTGTGAGAGAGGGGATACTCCTTCTTTAATTCAGGTGTTCTCTGATTAAAGTGTAATCATTCATACGGCGGGGATGCGTGACCATTTCTGATGCTGTTGTTCAAAAAAACAACGCTTCCTGGTGTGTTCAATTTTAAATCACCCACTTAGACCCGCTTTACGCTTTGTGCGAATTATTTGTGCAATCAGCTTGAGTTTCCAGGGGCGCGCAAGTATTATGACGCGTCAATTTTTCAGCCGACCTTTAACACGTTCCTTGCCTCCCCGGGCCTCGGCTGACCCAGACAGGAGGCTGAATAATCCGTAAGGAGCAATTCGATGCGTCATTACGAAATCGTTTTTATGGTCCATCCTGACCAGAGCGAACAGGTTCCGGGTATGATCGAGCGTTACTCTGCTGCCATCACTGGTGCAGAAGGTACGATCCACCGTCTGGAAGACTGGGGCCGCCGTCAGCTGGCTTACCCGATCAACAAACTGCACAAAGCACACTACGTTCTGATGAACGTTGAAGCGCCGCAGGAAGTGATCGATGAGCTGGAAACTACCTTCCGCTTCAACGATGCCGTTATCCGCAGCATGGTTATGCGTACCAAAAACGCAGTTACCGAAGCATCTCCGATGGTTAAAGCGAAAGACGAGCGCCGTGAGCGTCGCGATGATTTCGCAAACGAAACCGCAGATGATTCTGATGCTGGGGATTCTGAAGAGTAATTTCTGATGACCAACCGTCTGGCGTTGTCCGGCATCGTATGCAGGGCTCCCCTTCGAAAGGTCAGTCCATCAGGAATTCCGCATTGCCAGTTCGTGCTT
The DNA here is from genome assembly GCF_010692925.1 of Enterobacter sp. T2. NCBI lineage: Bacteria > Pseudomonadati > Pseudomonadota > Gammaproteobacteria > Enterobacterales > Enterobacteriaceae > Enterobacter > Enterobacter sp. T2. The sequence goes on from NZ_CP048736.1 coordinate 426,612, forward strand.
GAGCATCGTTCTGTGCAAGAGGAAGCCGGGTTTCACCGGCAGGCGTGGTGCCAAATGCCCGTTATTATTAGCGGACACGAAAACCAGGCCATTACTCACAGTTTAACGGTCGGTAGCGCAGTAATCGTTCAGGGGTTCATCTCTTGCCACAAGGCAAAGAACGGCCTGAGCAAAATGGTTCTGCATGCCGAGCAGATTGATTTGATAGATTCTGGAGACTAGCCATATGGCACGTTATTTCCGTCGTCGCAAGTTCTGCCGTTTCACCGCGGAAGGCGTTCAAGAGATCGACTATAAAGATATCGCAACGCTGAAAAACTACATCACCGAAAGCGGTAAGATTGTCCCAAGCCGTATCACCGGTACTCGTGCAAAATATCAGCGTCAGCTGGCTCGCGCTATCAAACGCGCTCGCTACCTGTCCCTGCTGCCGTACACTGATCGTCATCAGTAATCGGGCACGGTCCATTAATACGACTTTAAGAGGATAAGGTAATGCAAGTTATTCTGCTTGATAAAGTAGCAAACCTGGGCAGCCTGGGTGATCAGGTAAACGTTAAAGCGGGTTACGCTCGTAACTTCCTGGTTCCACAGGGTAAAGCTGTTCCAGCTACTAAGAAAAACGTAGAGTTTTTCGAAGCACGTCGTGCTGAACTGGAAGCCAAACTGGCTGACGTTCTGGCGGCTGCTAACGCTCGCGCTGAAGCAATCAACGCACTGGGCACCGTTACCATCGCGTCTAAAGCTGGCGACGAAGGTAAACTGTTCGGTTCCATCGGTACCCGCGATATCGCTGATGCAGTGACTGCAGCAGGCGTTAAAGTGGCTAAGAGCGAAGTTCGCATGCCGAACGGCGTTCTGCGTACCACTGGTGAGCACGAAGTTGACTTCCAGGTTCACAGCGAAGTGTTCGCTAAACTGGTTGTTAACGTTGTAGCTGAGTAATTTTTTACTCTGCTCACGTTGAAACGCCGGCTTTGTGCCGGCGTTTTGCTTTTTAAAGAACCAGGTCTTTAACGCGCCCGGACAAAACTGCCGTCCGGCTGGCGGGTAAACAGCACCTGCTGACCATTTCCTGTATCAATCGTTAAGCCTGTCACCACACCGCTGGCATTCTGGCGAATCTGTACCATCTGACCATTCTGCAGGTTACTGAGCGGCTTACCCGCACCTTCCACTTTTGCCATGGCATACACGTCAGTCGGCGGCAGGTTGTGATCGCGGAAAAGCTGCGCCAGGGTTTTACCCGGCTCGACGCGATAGGAGCGCCACTGCTGCTCAATGCCCGTAGGCTGCTGAGCCTGCTGCTCTACCGGGGCGGAGGTTTGAGCCTGATCTTCCTGGACGGGTTCCGGTTCAACCGGCGCGACCTGACCCGGATCGTTCGAAGGGGTCACCAGCTGCGTTTGCATCGGCTGTGCATCAGGCTGCGGCCGCGTTTGCGACTGAATATCCAGCTGTGCATTGCGGGTGACAGGGGCGGTATCGACATCATCACCGCCGGAAGGAAGCAGGAAGCCCACGATCACCATCAGCGCACCAATGATAATCCCTCTGCGATGCAGGGGAGGCAGCGGGTCCATAATGCGAAAATTGTCCGGCGCCTGCCAGATTTTCGCCAGGGTAGGTTTCAGTTCAAATCGCCCGGGCATGGCTCTCCTCCTGCTCCGCGTCTTTTTTATCCTGTGCATCGAAGTATAGTTTGCTAACTGCCTGAACGGCGTAGCAAACCCGACATCCGTGACATCAGTTCGGAATTAATCCTGGTTGTCTCTATTGTTTCTGTTTCGTCGCGGTTTGTCACCTTAACTTCAGACAAAGTTTTACCCATAAGGGCATGGCTGCTATGCTGCCCGCTACTTTAAATGTGATGGAAGGAAAACCCATGACCACCCCGACTTTTGACACTATCGAAGCGCAGGCAAGTTACGGTATCGGCTTGCAGGTAGGACAGCAGCTGAGCGAATCCGGCCTGGAAGGTCTGTTACCAGAAGCGCTGGTGGCGGGTATCGCTGACGCGCTGGAAGGTAAACAGCCCGCTGTTCCGGTTGACGTTGTACACCGCGCACTGCGTGAAATTCATGAACGTGCTGATGCCGTGCGTCGCGCGCGTTTCGAAGAGATGGCGGCCGAAGGCGTGAAATATCTGGAAGAGAACCGTGAGCGTGAAGGCGTGAACAGCACCGAGTCTGGCCTGCAGTTCCGCGTGATCAACCAGGGCGACGGCGCAATCCCGGCACGTAACGACCACGTTCGCGTACATTATACCGGTAAACTGATCGACGGCACCGTGTTTGACAGCTCCGTGGCGCGTGGCGAACCGGCAGAATTCCCGGTCAACGGCGTGATCGCAGGCTGGATTGAAGCGCTGACCCTGATGCCAGTTGGCTCCAAATGGGAACTGACTATTCCGCACAACCTGGCTTACGGCGAGCGTGGTGCTGGCGCATCCATCCCGCCATTCAGCACCCTGGTATTTGAAGTCGAGCTGCTGGAAATCCTGTAATCGACTTTTCTTATTTCCTCTCTCCGTTCGGGGAGAGGAAAATAGTGATAAAACCTATAGTTACGACGTTATCAATATTTTATCTTGCAAACGAAACTTTTGCGTGTATTTTTGTGAGCTGTTTCGCGCTGTATGAGTGATATGACACTCACTTTCAACATATTATTAACATAATATCTAAATCATAGTATTCATCCCGCCGATTCTTACCTAATATCGATAAGCCCTTACAAGGGGAACGTCATCTTTTGACGTATTTAAAGGCCAGAAGAGCCTTAACAACACAGACAGGCATAAACAGGAAAAATTACATGGTAGATCAGGTCAAAGTCGCCGCTGCAGAAGAGGCGACGTCTGAACAGTCGCTACGGCGCAATCTCACAAACCGTCATATTCAGCTTATCGCCATAGGTGGGGCCATCGGGACCGGGCTGTTTATGGGGTCAGGCAAAACCATCAGTCTTGCCGGGCCGTCGATCATCTTCGTTTATATGATCATTGGTTTCATGCTGTTCTTCGTGATGCGGGCAATGGGTGAATTGCTGCTCTCGAACCTCGAATACAAATCCTTCAGCGACTTCGCGTCTGACCTGCTCGGTCCATGGGCAGGCTATTTCACCGGCTGGACCTACTGGTTCTGCTGGGTTGTTACCGGTATGGCGGACGTCGTGGCGATTACCGCCTACGCACAGTTCTGGTTCCCGGGACTGTCAGACTGGGTGGCCTCGCTGGCGGTTATCGCTTTGCTGCTGAGCCTCAACCTCGCCACCGTAAAAATGTTCGGTGAGATGGAGTTCTGGTTCGCGATGATCAAGATTGTCGCTATCGTGGGGCTGATTGTTGTGGGCCTGGTGATGGTACTGACGCACTTCCAGTCGCCAACCGGCGTACAGGCGTCATTTACCCATCTGTGGAATGACGGCGGCTGGTTCCCGAAAGGCATCAGCGGCTTCTTTGCCGGCTTCCAGATTGCGGTGTTCGCGTTTGTGGGCATTGAGCTGGTGGGAACCACGGCGGCCGAAACTAAAGATCCCGAGAAGTCTCTCCCGCGCGCCATTAACTCGATTCCGGTTCGTATCATCATGTTCTACGTCTTCGCGCTGATCATCATTATGTCCGTGACGCCGTGGAGCTCCGTGGTGCCGAGCAAGAGCCCGTTCGTTGAACTGTTTGTGCTGGTAGGGCTGCCCGCTGCGGCAAGCCTGATTAACTTCGTCGTGCTGACCTCTGCGGCGTCGTCCGCGAACAGCGGCGTGTTCTCAACCAGCCGTATGCTGTTTGGTCTGGCGCAGGAGGGCGTGGCGCCGAGCGCCTTTGCGAAACTGTCTAAGCGTGCGGTACCGGCGAAAGGGCTGACTTTCTCCTGCATGTGCCTGCTGGGCGGCGTGGTCATGCTCTACGTGAACCCAAGCGTGATTGGCGCGTTCACTATGATCACCACGGTCTCTGCAATCCTGTTTATGTTCGTCTGGACCATTATCCTCTGCTCGTACCTGGTGTACCGCAAACAGCGTCCACACCTGCATGAGAAGTCGATCTACAAGATGCCGCTGGGCAAGCTGATGTGCTGGGTGTGCATGGCGTTCTTCGTGTTCGTGCTGGTGCTGCTGACGCTGGAAGATGATACCCGTCAGGCGCTGATTGTTACGCCGCTGTGGTTTATCGCGCTGGGGCTGGGCTGGGTGTTTATCGGTAAGAAACGTATGGCAGGCGTAAGATAAAAGCAAAACGGCAACTTCAGTTGCCGTTTTTAGTTTTTGCACCCTCTCCCTGTGGGAGAGGGCATCAGGCCGCAGCGGCTTTTTTTATTCCCCAGCTAATGCCCGCGGGAACAACACGTTGTTCTCAAGACTGATGTGTTCCATCAGGTCATCGATCATCTCGTTAATGCCGTTGTACATCGCTTTCCAGGTGGTGCACGCCTCTGGCGGCGGTGTGACGTTGTGGGTGGTGTGTTTGATCACTTCCAGCAGTTCGCCCGCATCATCATGCTCGCTTTCCATCACGCTAATCGGACCCATTGCCTGGCTGCCCATTCCCTGTTTAATCATCGGGAAGAGGATCTGTTCTTCTTTCATCATGTGGCTGGAAAGCTCTTCGTGCAGCATGGTCAGATATTTCGCCAGACCGCGGGGTACGGAAGGTTTGTCAGCATGTACGCGCTCGACTTTGGTCGCCTGCAGGATCAGCTCCGGCAGTTGCTCCCGGTGGCGATCGTGGTAACGCACAATGATGTGGTCGATGATTTCTGCGAGCGGGGCGGTACGCCAGTCTTTATCAACAGGCTGTTCGGCCAGTTGCGCCAGCTCTGCTTCAATCACCTCCACATCCAGCTCCTTACGTGAGGCCGCTCGCGCGAGGGTTTGCTTACCGCCGCAGCAGTAATCCATATCGTATTTACGGAACAGCGCAGAAGCGCGAGGGATGGAGAGCGCCAGCTCGCCGAGGGGTTGGTCGCGAAAGGCCATAGCAGTTACCTCGTCATCAAGAATATAAGATGCATTTTAAATGCATCTTTATGGCGGCACTATAACCCTTTAGAGGGAAGGGTAAAAGTGAGACGTAAGTCACAAAAAAATTATCCGGGTTAACGCCCTGAATGGACTCAGGAAAGTGGTTTAGAAAGTTTTTAAAGGTGGAGAAACAGTAAACAGCCCGCCTTGCCTGCCGATATATCCACGTCAGACAAACCTGCATATAACAAAGGCAACGTATGTTTAAACGTATAAAAGTTATTACTCTTCTTATTTCGGTGCTGCTTGTGCTCGGCATCATGCAAGTGATTTCCGCGGGGATCTTTATCAACGCGCTGAACAACGATAAAGACAATTTCACCGTGTCGCAGCTCTCCAGCAAGAATGTGGCGGAGTTTACCGATGCGTGGATCAGCCTGAACCAGGCGCGCGTGACGCTGAACCGTGGGATGCTGCGTCTGCAAAGCAGCATGGCTTCGCAGATTAATGGTGGTCAGCTCAATGAGCTGGTCAACACGGCGAAAAATCTGCTGGCTGATGCGCAGGTCCATTACGATAAATACTATGCCCTGCCGAATACGCCGGGCCTGGACGAGAATCTGGCGAAGCGACTGGAGGAGCAATACCGTATTTACTCCTCAACGCTGACGCAAATGAACGTGCTGCTGAGCCAGGGCAATCTGGAAGACATGTTCAAGCAGAACGCTGAGCAAAAACAGACTGCGATGCAGGCGGTTTATCGCGAGTGGCGCGAAGCTCAGGCAACGCTTACCGATAAAGGCATCCAGGACAATGAAAGCGACTACAAACGCATTCTATGGATCCTCTCTGCGGTAATGCTGCTGGTCATTGTGGTGATTATTTCCAGCTGGATCGCCATGCGTCGCGTGCTGCTGCTGCCTCTGGAAGAGGTGCTCAACCATATTCGCGCCATTGCGGCAGGGGACTTAACCCAGCCGATTCAGGCTGACGGTAAGAACGAAATGGCGATCCTGGCGCGCAACGTGCAGGAGATGCAGACCTCGCTGGCGAACACCGTGGGCGTGGTGCGTGAAGGTGCCGATACCATCTACACCGGAGCCGGTGAAATTTCTGCCGGGAGTAACGACCTTTCTTCCCGTACTGAGCAACAGGCGGCTTCCCTGGAAGAAACGGCAGCCAGCATGGAACAGCTGACGGCCACCGTGAAGCAGAATGCCGATAACGCCCGTCAGGCTTCCCGTCTGGCACTGGATGCCTCCTCAACGGCGAAGAAGGGCGGGAACGTGGTGGAAGGTGTCGTGCGCACGATGGACGAAATCGCCACCAGTTCCAGTAAAATTGCGCAAATTACCAACGTAATCGACGGTATTGCTTTCCAGACCAACATTCTGGCGTTGAACGCGGCGGTAGAGGCTGCGCGTGCAGGTGAACAGGGCCGTGGCTTTGCGGTGGTCGCAGGGGAAGTACGTACCCTCGCCCAGCGCAGTGCTCAGGCGGCGAAAGAGATCAAAGCGCTGATCGACGATTCCGGCGAGCGCGTGAACGCCGGCTCGCAGCTGGTTAACGAAGCCGGGGCGACGATGGCGGAGATCGTCAATGCGGTCACCCGCGTGACGGACATTATGGGCGAGATCGCCTCAGCCTCTGACGAGCAGAGCCGCGGTATCGACCAGGTAGGTCAGGCGGTGGCTGAAATGGATCGCGTGACCCAGCAGAACGCCTCGCTGGTCGAGGAATCTGCGGCCGCGGCGGCCGCGCTGGAAGATCAGGCTGCACGCCTGAATGACGCGGTGGCGGTGTTTAAAATTACCCGGAATCAGGCGGTCAAAGCCGCACCGGTGAAATCCTACGTGCCGAAAGCGCAGCCCGCAGCGAGCGTGCCTGAAGCGAACTGGGAAACGTTTTAACCTGGTGCCGGGTGGCGCTGACGCTTACCCGGCCTACAAAATCGCTCCGTGTAGGCCGGGTAAGGCGTAGCCGCCACCCGGCAAAAATCACACTTCTGATGCTGACACAACCCTCGGTTTTTCCGGCTTCGCTCTCACCGCCATCACCACCCCAACGACCAGCAACACAATCCCACAGGCCGTTAATACAGGCGGTACGCTCTGGCGCATCAGGAAGGTATAAAGCAGCCCGGCCAGGGTTTCGAAAACAATCAGCGGCCCCAGGATCACCGTTGGCAGTTTCTGGCTGGCAATGTTCCAGCACAGCGCGCCCACCCAGGAACACAGCACCGCAATCGCCACCATCAGGGCAACAAATACCCACGGTCTGGGTCCGAAGGGCTGGGCGAAATCGGGCTGTTGATGGCCTAACCAGAGGCACGCCCCAACATATCCCAGCAGTGAAACGGGCAACGTAACCAGGGCCTGAGCCGTCGCCCACATCATCGGATGCTTGTCCGGGTTCTCACGCAGCCAGCGTGCATTGCGCAGGGCATACCATGCCCAACACGCCACGGAAACGAACGCCAGCAGAATGCCGGAGCCGTAACGCCACAGATCAAAGTCCTTCAGCCCATGACGCAGCTCGGCAATATTGACGCATATCAGCCCTACGGCGGTACACAACAGCGCAGGCACCATTTTTGGCCACGCCAGTTTGCCATCGCGGTGGCTATAGAGCAGGTTAGCAAAGATGGGGATGACAACCGGCAGCGTGCCGATAATCATGGTCGAGACCGGGGCCCCGGTGCGTTGAATGGCACTCGCCAGGCAAACGTAATAGATGAGGTTGCCCATCATGGTCAGCGCCAGCGCGGTGCGCCAGTCCTGACGGCTAAGCTGACGCAGGCGCGCGCGTCCCAGCCACGCCAGGGGCAGAGCAATCAGCCCGAGCGCCAGATAACGTCCGGTCGACTGCAGTATTGCCGGGTATTCGGGCACGATCAGCGGGCCAACAAAAATCAGCCCCCACATCATCCCGGCCTGCAGGGCATACAACACGCCACTAATCATTTTTCCATCCCTATTGCTTCACGTTGCGCTCAGTGTAGGAGGGGCAAATGCGCGCGTATTGTATGAGATTGCGCATTAGCGCCGGGTGACCTGCTTCTGGTAGCGCACGGGCGTAATGCCGTAGCGGCGGGTAAATGCCCGGGTCAAATGTGACTGGTCGGTCAGCCCGGTCGCCGCAGCGACCTCAGCTGCGGGCATGCCGTGGGTGAGGAACGCTTTGGCGCGCCACAGGCGGATAGCCATCAGCATCTGGTGCGGCGTAACGTGGAAATGGGCTTTGAACTGGCGCTGAAAATGATACGGACTGAGCGAAACGACGTTGGCCAGCTCATCCAGCGTCAGGGAGTGCATATAGTTGTCATGCAGATACTCGCGCACACGTTCGAAGCGGTGCGCACCTTCCTGAACCACCGGTGCGTGATGGGCCAGGGGCTGAAAGGTCTCAATCAGATCCAGCAATAATCCTTTTTGCGCCAGCGGATCGTCCGTATGCCACAGGCCGTAGATGAGCCTGCCGATTTGCTGCGAGCGCTGGGGGTCAAAACGGGTCACCTCGCTGAACCACCAGTGCCGGAGGCCGGTTACCTCTTCCAGCAGGTCAGGTTCGATGTAAACCATCCGGTAGCGCCAGCCGCCTTCGGTGGCGGATTCCCCGGTGTGGATCTCGTCCGGGTTCATGGTAACGACGGATTTCTCCGGCGCGAGGTGCTGGGTACCGCGATAGCGAAAACGTTCGGCACCGGTTTCAATCGTGCCGATCCCGAAGGCTTCATGGGTGTGAGGCTCAAAGGCGTAGCGGGAAATATGCGCGTGATAGAGTTCGATGCCCGGCACCTGCGCCAGATGGCGAAAGCGCGCGCTGTCTCTCTCATCAATGAACTGTTCCGGTACGCCTTGCACGTTGAGCCTCCTCGTGGTCATCGCTTCATTATCAGAGATGACCCGAGGGGATGCCACAAAAAATAACCAATCTGTAACAATTACAGAATGGCTTTAATGCTCTCCGCCAGCGGCGTGGTCGGGCGGCCGATCAGTGTGCTCAGGGTATGGCTGTCGTCAAACAGGCCGCCTTTGGATGCACCCACGTCGGAGTCCGCGAGCATATCCGCCAGCCCCGCAGGGAGACCCACCCCCTTCAGCGCGGCGGCAAAATCGGCTTCGCTGAGATTCTGATAGGTCACCGGCTTCCCGCTCTGTTTGCTGAGTTCAGCCGCCAGCTCGCTCAGCGTCCAGCCGTGGTCGCCAGCCAGTTCATATACCTTGCCAGCATGACCCTCTTCAGCGATCACTTTGGCTGCGGCGGCGGCGTAGTCTGCACGGGTGGCAGAGGCAATTTTGCCTTCGCCTGCCGCACCTATAAACACGCCATGCTCAATCGCCGGTGGCGCGCTTGCCAGATAGTTTTCGGTATACCAGCCATTGCGCAGCAGGGCATAAGGAATGCCGGACGCCGCCAGCGCTTTCTCCGTCTCGACGTGTTCAACGTGCAGGCCCAGCGGGGAGCGATCCGCATGCAGCAGGCTGGTGTAGGCGATGAATTTCACGCCAGCGGCTTTGGCGGCGTTAATGACGTTCTGATGTTGGGTTGCACGCTGGCCGACTTCGCTGGAGGAGATCAGCAGCAGCTTATCCACGCCGCTCAGCGCGGCGGTGAAGGCGGCTTCGTTCGTGTAATCCGCCTGACGAACTACAATTCCCTGCTGGCTTAAGGCGTCGGCTTTCGCCGGGTTACGGACAATGGCGACAATCTCGTTTGCCGGAACCGTTTTCAGCAGTTCTTCAATAACGTATTGGCCAAGCTGGCCGGTAGCGCCGGTAATCGCAATCATGATGAATCTCCTTCGTGTTTGTCTGGTGTTATGGCACACTAGCACCATAGCTAACTTTTAGTAAGTACGTACAAAAAGGTAAGTATGAAAACAACGATACCGACACTCAGCGAACAAATGCGCGATGGCAACCTCTTTGCGGAACAGTGTCCTTCCCGGGAGGTGCTCAAACACGTTACCAGCCGCTGGGGCGTGCTGATTCTGCTGGCCCTGCGTCAGGGAACGCATCGCTTCAGCGATCTGCGCCGCAAAATGGGCGGGGTAAGCGAAAAGATGCTGTCCCAGTCGCTTCAGGCGCTGGAGCAGGACGGGTTTGTCGATCGCGTGTCATATCCGGTTGTGCCGCCGCACGTAGAGTATAGCCTGACGCCGATGGGGATTGAGGTCAGTGAGAAAGTAGCTGCGCTGGCGGACTGGATTGAGGTGAATACGCCGAAGGTGATGGCGAATCGGGACGATCGGGCGGCGTGACATGCCGGGTGGCGGCTTCGCCTTACCCGGCCTACCCGATCTCGTAGGTCGGGTAAGCGAAGCGCCACCCGACACAATCACCGCGACTTGCTTAGGTCAACCTGATAAATCGCGAAGCCAATATCATCGGTCGCCACCTTCTTCATCGGATACTGCGCCTTATCCTTAATGAACGCGGCGGCCTTATCGGACGGTGACGTTTCAAAGCGGATATCCAGTTTCGTATCGCTGTGGATCGGTGCCAGGCGCCAGTTGTTATCCACGGCCGGGTGAATTTCGCCCGCCTTCTTCGACTCAGCACTGATCCACGCCGCCAGTACCGAGCGGTTTTCGTCCGGTGAAGCAAAGGCGATGTGGTTATCTCCCGTACCGGCAAACTTACCGCCATAGGCGCGGTAGTTATTGGTTACCACCAGGAAGGTGGCATTCGGATCGATCGCCTTACCGTTGAAGGTCAGGTTTTTGATGCGCTCGGCCTGCGGGTTAATGGCCTGGCACTCGCCGTCATATTTCGCGGGTTGGGTAACGTCAATCTGATAATTCACGCCATCGATCACGTCAAAGTTATAGGTTCGGAAGCTATCCCAGTTAATCAGCGACTGCGGTTTACTGCTCTTCGGATCGATCTGGTTAAACTGTCCGGCAGAGCACTCCAGCCATTCCTTCACTTCTTTACCCGTCGCTTTCACCACCACCAGCGTGTTCGGATAGAGATAGAGATCGGCGGCGTTACGGAACGTCAGCTGGCCTTTCTCAACTTCGACATAGCTTGCCGGGTCGTTCTTACGCCCGCCAACTTTGAATGGCGCAGCGGCAGACAGCACCGGCAGTTTTGCCAGATCCGGATCGCCCTGAACAAAGTGTTCGGCATAGGCCTTCTGCGCCATGTTGACGACCTGAACGGTTGGGTCATCCTGCACCAGCGCCAGGAAGCTATACATATTATCGGCGGATTGGCCGATCGGCTTGCTGACGAATTCGCGGGTGGCGTCGTGATCGTGCTTCAGCACGTCGACCAGTTTTTTATCTTCAGCGGCCAGTGATTTTTTAGCCGCAGCGTCGTAAATCGGACGCGCCTCTGCTTTTGACTGAGTGACCTTCCAGCTGCCGCCGTCGTTATTGAGTACCAGATCCACCACCCCAAGGTGGTCGCCCCACATGCCCGGCATCACCGACGGCACGCCATTGAGCGTCCCTTTCTCGATGTCTGCGCCCTTAATGCTGGCAAAGTCCTTACCCGGGAAGACCGCGTGGGCGTGGCCGAACAGGATCGCATCGACGCCCGGGACTTCACTCAGATAATAAACGGAGTTTTCCGCCATGGCCTGATACGGGTCGGCGGAGAGTCCCGAGTGCGCAACCACCACCACCAGATCGGCCCCTTTTTCGCGCATTTCCGGCACGTATTTGCGCGCAGTTTCGGTAATATCGTTAACGGTCACTTTACCGTCGAGGTTGGCTTTATCCCAGGTCATGATTTGCGGCGGCACGAAGCCGATATAGCCGATTTTAAGCGTCTGTTTTTTACCGTCCTGATCGACAACCTCGGTCTCTTTAATCAGATAGGGGGTAAAGAGCGGCTTCTGCGTCTTAACGTCGATGATGTTGGCGTTAACGTAGGGGAATTTTGCGCCAGCCAGCGCATCGTGCAGGTACTTCAGGCCGTAGTTAAATTCGTGGTTGCCCAGGTTGCCGACGGCATAATCCAGCGTATTCATCGCCTTATAAACGGGATGGATCTCGCCTTTCTTTAGCCCCTTCGCGGCCATGTAATCCCCGAGTGGACTACCCTGAATAAGATCGCCGTTGTCCACCAGCACGCTATTTTTCACTTCACCGCGCGCGGCATCGATCAAACTTGCCGTGCGGACCAGACCGAATTTTTCGGTAGGGGTATCTTTGTAGTAATCGAAGTCCATTATGTTGCTGTGCAGATCGGTCGTTTCCAGAATACGCAGATCTACCGTCGCCGCCTGCACGCTCGCTGCAATCAGCGTCGCCAGAAGCGTTGCACTAAACTTAATCATCAGAGGAGTCCTTTTTTCGATCCATGCCACAAAAGAGTATGTATCTATAGCGTGTTGCTTACAGAAATGTGAATCCTGACAGAAAAAAGCGTACTGAAACCGGAATTGCTTCACAGATAGCGGAATTGTTCACATTACGATATAACTAAAACAATGAGTTAACCTCACTGCGTTAACAAAGAGGTGGAGAATGCTAGATAAAATTTGTCAACTCGCACGGGATGCGGGGGATGCCATCATGCAAGTGTATGACGGTGCAAAACCGATGGAGGTCGTCAGTAAAGCGGACGACTCCCCGGTCACGGCGGCAGATATCGCTGCGCATAAGGTCATTATGAACGGTTTACAGGCGCTGACGCCGGACATCCCCGTTCTGTCTGAAGAAGCGCCGCAGAGCTGGGATGAACGCCAGCACTGGCAGCGCTACTGGCTGGTCGATCCGCTGGACGGTACCAAAGAGTTCATCAAGCGCAACGGGGAGTTCACCGTTAATATCGCCCTGATTGAAAAGGGAAAGGCGGTGCTCGGCGTGGTTTACGCCCCGGTGATGAAGGTGATGTACAGCGCGGCGGAAGGTAAAGCCTGGAAGGAGGAGTGCGGCGTTCGTAAGCAGATCCAGGTGCGCGATGCGCGCCCACCGCTGGTGGTGATTAGCCGCTCGCACAGCGACAGTGAACTGCAGGAGTACCTGCAGCAGCTGGGGGAACACCAGACGACGTCGATTGGTTCATCGCTGAAATTCTGCCTGGTGGCGGAAGGACAGGCGCAGCTTTATCCGCGCTTTGGGCCGACTAACGTCTGGGATACGGCGGCAGGGCACGCGGTTGCTGCGGCCGCCGGGGCGCATGTTCATGACTGGCAGGGCAAGCCACTGGACTATACCCCGCGTGAATCCTTCCTCAACCCCGGCTTCCGCGTCTCGATTTATTGAGCCAACAGCTTGTGCAGCAGGGCGACGACCTGCTGCACCTCTTCCTGAGTCAACGCGCCGTCTTTCACCCACTGGACGCGACCTTCCTTATCCAGCACGATAATCGCGGAACTCTCTTCCTCCAGCTGCCAGGCCTTACGGGTGACTCCGTTGCTGTCGACGATAAATTGCGACCACGGATAGAGCTTCTTATTACTCTCAAGGCTTGAACGCACAAACATCCCGGAGCCGGGAATCGCGTCATCGGTGTTCACAATCGTGGTGGTCTGGTAGCGATCGTGCGGGAATTTTGCGGCCTTGATCGCTTCCACCAGGTTGGCATTTTTCTCTTTTGCAGATGTACGACCGGCAATATGTTGTACAACTCTCACTTTGCCTGCGAGCTGCGCGCTATTCCAGGCTTTATAGCTAAACTTATCATTGTCGAGAATCAATTCTCCCCGGTCAGCAATGCCGACTGGCGGGACACGTTGTCCTTTTTCAATGTTGTGAGCGCAAGCCCACAGGGGCAGCAGCAGACAAGCTGCTGCAAGGATGTTACGTAGGGTCATGGCGTTTCCTTATTGTTTGCAGGTGATCCGACCACTTGGTCTTACGCTTTTAATCATAAGTGCGATCAATGTGGTTTTCCCGCAATCCCAATGCCAGTTTGCGGGTGAACGCACATATCCATGAAAAAACGACGGCTTATACTGCTCTCAGTCACGCTTTGCAAAGATTATTCTGAATAATTGTAATCAAACGGTAAATAAACTTATGCACACTGGGTAACACCGTAGTTCTGGTCTATAGTCATTGGGCATCAAAATTTGCGCTCAGGACAGTCGGGCCGATTGTGGCACCGCAAGAGCGTATGATTCGCAGGAGATACAAGAATGAAAATTTTCCAACGCTACAACCCGCTTCAAGTGGCGAAGTACGTGAAGATCCTGTTCCGTGGACGGTTGTACATCAAGGATGTTGGCGCTTTTGAATTTGATAAGGGCAAGATCCTTATCCCAAAAGTGAAGGACAAACAGCACCTGTCTGTGATGTCCGAAGTCAACCGTCAGGTTATGCGTCTGCAAACTGAGATGGCTTAACCAACGTGCTATGCAGTAGTTAAAAAGACGGCTCCCAATGGGAGCCGTTGATGTATATGGGTCTTACGCCGACACCTTCTCTTCTGCGTCAGGCATCCGCGGCACCAGCACGGTCGGTTTGTTGTCAATGCGCGTCACCAGCAGCTGGTCGATGCGGTAGTTATCAATGTCCACCACCTCAAACTTGTAGCCGGAGAACTTCACCGAATCGGTACGTTTCGGGATTTTGCGCAGCATAAACATCATAAAGCCGCCGATGGTTTCGTAATTACCGGACTGTGGGAACTCGTCGATGTCCAGCACGCGCATGACGTCTTCAATTGGTGTACCGCCATCAATCAGCCACGAGTTATCGTCACGCTGAACAATCTGCTCCTCCAGCCCCTGGCCCACCAGGTCGCCCATCAGCGTGGTCATCACGTCGTTCAGCGTAATGATCCCCACCACCAGCGCGTATTCGTTCATGATGACGGCGAAGTCTTCCCCGGCGGTTTTGAAACTTTCCAGCGCTTCCGAGAGCGTCAGGGTGTCTGGCACGATCAGGGTGTTGCGGATCTGCACGCCGCTGTTGAGCGCCAGGCTCTGGTTTGCCAGCACGCGGTTGAGCAGGTCTTTGGAGTCGACGTAACCGATGATGTGGTCGATATCTTCATTACAGACCAGGAACTTAGAGTGCGGATGCTGTGCCACTTTGTTCTTCAGGCTCTGCTCATCCTCATGCAAATCGAACCAGATAATGCTTTCACGGCCCGTCATGGAAGAGGGCACGGTACGGGATTCCAGTTCGAATACGTTCTCAATGAGCTCGTGTTCCTGCTTACGCAGCACCCCGGCCAGCGCGCCAGCTTCCACCACCGCATAGATGTCGTCAGAGGTGATGTCGTCTTTACGCACCATGGGCAGCTTGAAGATGCGGAAAATCACGTTTGCCAGGCCGTTGAAGAACCATACCAGCGGACGGAACACGAACAGGCAGAAGCGCATCGGGTTGATGATACGCAAAGCCACAGCTTCTGGCGCAATCATACCGATGCGTTTCGGGGTCAGGTCAGCGAAGAGGATGAACATGCCGGTAACCAGCGTGAAGGAGAGAATAAAGCTCAACTGCTCGGCCAGTTCGGCGGACATGTACTGCACAAACAGGCTGTAAAACGCCGGCGAAAACGCTGCATCGCCCACGATACCGCCGAGAATGGCGACCGCGTTCAGACCAATCTGCACCACGGTGAAGAAGGTGCCGGGGTTCTCCTGCATTTTGAGAATGCGGGAGGCGTTGATGTTGCCTTCATCAGCAAGCAGCTTCAGTTTGATTTTACGGGAGGCGGCCAGCGAAATCTCCGATATCGAGAAAAATGCACTGACGGCAATCAGACAAAGTATTACTAAAATACTGTTTAACATAGTTTATCCGGCTTCTCGCCAGATCCTCAGAAGGGGAATTGATACCATTTGTGTGAAAACACGTAGAACGTCAGCCCGTAGCGTTGAGCTGATTATTTCAGCGGGTAGTATAGCGTAAAGAGATGTAAATCTGCCAGAGGTCACATTTTGGCATAAAAACAGACCGGACAGTGGAGTGCTGCCCGGTCTGCGCGGTTATTTCACGGGAGATAAATGGGCGCTTCCCACCGTCTGTCGTGTGGCGTCGCCTCCCCACACCTGGTCATACTCGTATCCGGTTAACTGCTTGATGATCACCCGAGTCCTGGCGTCGCAGTCGCGGTAATCTCCGCCCAGTTTCCGTCGGGCAATCTCCTTGAGGAGCAACTTATGCGTCTCGCGGGTGAGCTTAAACTTGTAGGTAGTGAAGAAACTCACCGCCAGAAGCGCCGCGGTGGCAAAAATCATCAGGCCGATAATGGCCCCCAGCGCGCTTTCCGGTTGTGCGCCACTGCCTTTCACGAAACCGGACTCCTGCAGCACCAGACCAATAATCATGATGGCAATGGCCACGGTACTTTTGCGGGTCAGGACCATCACACCGGCAAAAATCCCTTCGCGGCGCTGCTGCGTCACCATCTCGTCGATATCCGGAATGAAGCTGTAGATATTCCACGGAATGTAGTAGAGACCGGAGCGGGCGGCACCCAGCAAGATAAAGACCGCCGAGAACAGCAGTGTCGGCACCTGCGTTTCGGTAAGGTAGACTGTAAACAGGAATACCAGCACGCAGAAAATACAGCCGTAGGAGAGGCGGAGCGCGGCGGAAGGAGTCACATTCAGCCGGTTCAGCAACAGCATAAACCCGTACGTGCCCGGCACCGAGGCGAAGGCCGCAATGCTCAGCCAGCCAGATACCGCTGCCGCATCCTGGCTCAGGCAATACACGACATAATAGGTAAAGACCGAACCGAATACGTCCATCGCCGTAAACGAAAAGATATAAATAATGATATGCAGCCGGAACGCGCGAATGCGGAATGAAGAAAAGAGATCCAGAACCAGATATTTCAGGTGATTGAGTATCCCGCTGCTGCGCTGGTTATCCACTTTAAAATCGGACTCCTGCTGCACATCTTTGGCTTCCCAGGTGGTGTACCAGGTAATAAATACCGCAATGCAAAATACGCAGGAAAATATCAGCCCGGTAAGGGTATAGGTAAACGGATTATCTTTACCCGTGAACTGCATAATGACGCCAGGGACGGAAACCGCAAGAAACCCCCGAGCTGAGAGCAGATCATGCGCACGCCGGAAAGGCGGCTACGCTCTTCATAGCGGTTTGTCATTTCCGCTGCCAGCGTTTCCCACGGGACCAGCACCATCGCCGACAGCAGTTCAATCGAGAGATAGGTGCCCAGGTAGTACCAGTAGCCCATGTCCGTCAGCCACAGCAGGGCATACAAAAACATGAGCGGTGAGCTGAGTAATAAAAAGAAGCGGCGGCGGCCAAATTTACGTCCGAGCCAGGTATCACCGAAATTATCGGTGACGTATCCCATAATGGGGCTGAGGAGTGCGTCAATAACGCGGGCAATGGCGAATATTGAACCCGCTTCAATCACTGAGAGTCCGCAATAGGTGGTGTAAAAAAAGAGCAGCCAGGTGCCGATAATGGCAAAAGCGCCCCCGCCAAACAGATCGGTTACGCCGTAGCCAAGCGCTACGCCGTAACCAACTCTACGTTCAGTTGGTTTGACCATAATAATATCCAGTGTAGGGTAATGATTAACCTGTGTTTCAGGTCGTTTTTTTATTTACTGCTGGACGACACATTACGTTCTAATTATTGATATCTATCCATTTTTTTAATTGAGATGAGCGATAAAGGGCCTCCACAAGGGTGAGTGATTTCCCGGCAGCATGGATATCGATGTAGTCCGTTTCCGGGTGATGAATGGCATGATAAAAACGGCGGATCGCCTGCTGGTGTCCCAGCCCCCAGTAGCTTTTGACCGAGCCGTCAGGAGAATCATCGGTTGCCAGCTTGCGACGTTCGCCCGGGGTAATGCGCCAGAGCACGTTGTCATTGAGCAGCAGCGAACCCCGTTCGCAATGGATCTCAAGCCAGAGGGGGGAATCCGTGGTATTGCAGTTGCTGGCATAAAACAGGCCACGCGCGCCGTTAGCAAAGTGCAGCGTCGCCATTGCGCTGTCCTCCCCTTCGGTTACGTCCGCCAGCTCACCGCTCTCCACCACGCCTTTCAGGCGCGTGACCCCGCCGGCGAACCACTGCATCAGGTCGAGGGTATGGATCGCCTGGTTGATCAGCAGACTGCCGCCTTCCGTTGCCAGCCGTCCACGCCACGGACTTTCGGTGTAATAGGCGCCCGACCGCGACCACGTCAGCACCGCTTTCATGCCGAGCATCTTCCCCAGCCCGCCCTCGCTTAACTCCTGTCGGATGCGCAGGCTGGTGGGATTGAGCCGGTTCTGATAGCAAACGCCGAGCAGGCCCGGCGCCTGCTCGACGGCCTGGACGATATCGCCGAATTCACTGCTGTTCATCCCCACCGGTTTTTCGCAGAACACATGCTTCCCGGCGGCGAGCGCCGCCAGAATCATACGTTTATGCTCGAAATGCGGCGTACAGATATGGACCACGTCGATGGCATCATCCAGCAGCATTTCCCGGTAATCCTGATAAAAACGGCACTGATAGGCCATCGCCAGCGTCAGTCCTTTAACGCTGTCGATGTCCACCAGCGCGCGCAGCGCGACGTTGGGGATCTGGCGTAATGCATTCACATGGCAGCGGTGAATCGCGCCGGCACCGATAACCGCTGTGTTCAGGATCGTCATCGTTGCCTCCCGTTATGCCGTCGCGTTGGCCAGCATCTGAGCCTTCACGCAAAGCTCCGCCGCCTTGAAGGCGTGCGCCTGCGTCATGGCGTTTTCGGTCCGGTGCAGGCAGTCGAGGATCAGTTCACCAAAGAACGGGAACCCGACCTGCCCGGCGACGGGATAACGGAATTCTCCCTCCTTGTTCACCAGGTAAACCACATCCTGCTCGCCGCGGGTTAAATCGACATATTTGCGGATTTCGATATAGCCTTCGGTGCCGAGCAGGGTCAGACGACCGTCGCCCCACGTTGAAAGCCCGTCCGGCGTAAACCAGTCGCAGCGGAAATAGCCGCTGGCACCGTTTTCCCCTTTCAGCATCGCGTCGCCGAAATCTTCGAAGGCGGGATACTGCGGGTGTTTAACGTTGCGAACCTGGCTTGCCACCACCGAGGCGTCGCTGTTGCCGGTATAAAAAAGGAACTGCTCAATCTGATGGCTCCCGATATCGCAGAGAATGCCGCCGAAGTCGCGACGATCGTAGAACCACTCCGGACGACCGGTCCCTTCCCGATGTGGACCGGTTCCCAGGGTTTGCACGACGCGGCCAATCGCGCCCTGCTGCACCAGTTGTCCGGCAAAGACCGCGCTCTCTACGTGCAGACGCTCGCTGTAATACACCGCGTATTTCTTCCCGGTTTGCGCCACCATTGCTTTGGCATCGGCCAGCTGTTCAAGGGTGGTGAGCGGCGCTTTATCCGTGAAATAGTCCTTACCTGCGGCCATCGCTTTCAGCCCCAGCGCACAGCGCCCGGACGGGATGGCGGCACCCGCCACCAGGCGCACCTCGTCGTCGTTGAGTATCACGTCCAGCGACGCCGCCACGTTGGCCTGCGGATATTGCTGGATGAATTTATCCACTTTCGCCGGGTCGGGGTCGTACACCCATTTCAGCGTGGCGCCGGCTTCAATCAGGCCGTTGCACATGCCGTAAATATGACCGTGGTCGAGTGCGGCAGCGGCAAAAACAAATTCACCTTCCCGGACAACCGGCTGCGGTTTACCTACCGGGGCGTAGTTCATTCCGTCTTTCTTGTTCATGATGACATTCCTCGATCCAGATCTTTTCCCAGGGGGATGGCACCGACTTCGCTGAAGTTGGCCACGCTTGCGGACTTCTCATAAAAACGGGGGGCGAGGGCGTTCGTCCCGCCGGTACGGTAAAACGGGTCATCGCGCTGAATCGGCAGCGGGACGACGGTGCGGGTAATGGCTGATTTATAAATTGCGGTAATCAGTTCGAGGGAACGCTTGCCCTGCAGGCCATCCACTAACGGTGCCGTGCCGTGCTCAATGGCATAAAGCAGGTCGTTAATCTGCCCGTTGTGTAGCGTCCATTCGAGTTTGCGGGTGTCGTGAAAAACCGCGTTGAGTTGCGCTTCTCGCGGCAGATCGTGGCTTTCCTGTGGGAAGCCGTTATCGGCGCTGACGCTGGCAAAGGCCTGCCACGGCGCGGAGATACGCGCTTTATCGCCCTGAATGATGATTTTCTGATCTTCCCCGTGGTGCACCACCGAGGCAGTAAGCTGCGTGAGCGCGCCGTTCGGGTATTTGAAGATCGCGGTGCTAAGGTCTTCCACCTCGGCATTGTCGTGCGCCACGTTGGTCATCATTGCCACGACCTCCGACGGGAAGCCGAGTATCCACTGGATGGCGTCGATATGATGTACCGCGTGGTTAAGCGTGCAGCCACCTCCCTCTTTTTCCCAGGTGCCACGCCACCACAGGTCGTAATAGCAGTGTCCGCGCCACCAGAACGAATCCACCTGCGCATGGCAGATTTTCCCCGCGAGGCCGGAATCCAGCGCTGCTTTTAAGCGCCAGAAAGCATCGGTAAAGCGGTTCTGAGCGATAATGGAGAGCGTCTTACCGCTGGCCTGCTGTGCGGCGATCATCGCGTCGCACTCTTCCAGCGAGGCGGCCATCGGTTTTTCGCACAGCACATGGCACCCCGCGCGCAGGGCATCAATGCTGATCTCCGCGTGAACATAGGGCGGCGTACAGACATCGACGATGTCCACATCGGGCTCTGACGCCAGCATCTGCTGGTGGCTTGCGTACACGCGGGCATCCGTCAGGCCGTAGCGTGCTTTTTTCTCGTGGGCTTTTTCCGGGTAGATATCGACCAGCGCGACGATCCGGCAACGCTGACCAAACTGCAAATAGCCCTGAATATGGTTATGCGAGATATTCCCTGTTCCCACGATAGCGACATTTAACATCGTGTTTCTCCGCTGTTACCAGGTGCCAGAGGCGTCCAGCGTGATGCTGGCGGTCTCTTTAGCCACTGAGGTGCTAATACGCTGCTGAAGCAGGCGCAGATACTGTTTCTCATTGAGCGGCAGGTCGACCCAGTCGTCTGTCCAGGTGGAGAGGTGCATGGCGTTGGAAAGCGTAAGCCCGCGGATCCCTTCCAGACCCGGTGCAATCAGCGGCTCGCCGCGCAAAATGGCGGCAGAGAAATTGGCGGTAATAACGTGATGTTCGCTGCATTCCGGGGCGACGGGGATGGAGACCTCCCAGCATTCGGGTTCACCAAAACCGTTTTGCCAGCGGGCGTTGAAGGCGGTTTCGGATTCACGTAACCGCCAGTAGCGCAGTTTCCCCTCTTCGACGACCACCTTGCCGCGGTCGCCAACGATTTCCAGGCGGTTGGTCCCCGGTGTTTCCGCGACGGTAGTGATAAACACGCCCGTCGCGCCATTGGCGTACTCCGCATAGGCGGTGACCTCGTCTTCCACTTCGATATCGCGATGTTTGCCGAACTGGCAAAACGCGCGCAGACGGACCGGCATTCCGACCAGCCACTGCCAGAGATCGAGCTGATGCGGATCCTGGTTGAGCAAGACGCCGCCACCTTCCCCTTTCCAGGTGGCGCGCCAGCCGCCGGAGTTGTAGTAGCTCTGCGAACGATACCAGTTGGTGATGATCCAGTTGGAGCGGCGGATCTCGCCCAGCTCGCCGCTGTCGATAATGTCTTTTACCTTCTGATAAAGCGGGTTCGGGCGCTGGTTGTACATGATGCCAAACACCACGTCGCACTCCCGGGCGCAGGCGTTCATCTCCTGCACCTGAGCCGTGTATACCCCCGCCGGTTTTTCGCACAGGGTGTGAATGCCGTTGCGCATCGCCAGCATCGACAGGCGCGGATGCTCGTAGTGCGGCGTCGCGACAATCACCGCGTCGATAAGCCCGCTCTGGATCATCTCCTGGGCGTCATTGAACACGGGGAGATTGCCGACCAGCTGGCGAATGGCCGGATGCTTTTCCGGTGCATTATCGCAAACCGCCGTCAGGCACGCGTCGCTGACCGTACCCGCCAGTAAATAGCGCGCGTGGACCGTGCCGATATTACCTATTCCAATAATGCCAAAACGTACCTTCTCCATGTCACACCTTAATTTCTGTTGAAAAGAAGTGATGACCGGAAAATAGGAAAGGCGAGCCGCAGCGACAATGTGTTTTTGTGAGAATACTCGCAAGGTGATTAAGTAATCTCCAGGCTTTCTGAAATTTGGTTTTAAAATCAAAAGGCTGTTTCTGCAAATATTTGCAAAAACTGAATGAGAGCGAGGTCACACTATGCCGGGCAGGTTAAAAATGGAGGAGATTGCGGCCCTGACGGGCTATTCCGTCAGTACGGTATCTCGGGTATTAAGCGGCAAATCGTATACCAGCGATAAAGCCCGGGAGGCGATCGTTCGTACTGCCAGAGAATTAGGCGTACTGGAGTCCATGGCGAGCGGCAGACTGTTAATTAACGGTATCGCTGTTTTTGCGCCAGAAAGAACCTTTCAGGGACGTGGCGATATTTTTTATCTGGAAGTCACAAAAGGGATTACTGAAGCCTGCGCGCGGCACAATGTGTGGGTGAGCTGCTGTGGATTAGAAGAACAGCACGCCGACGTGAAATTATTTATGGAAAAGGCCAGTCAGAAGAATATTAACGCGATAATTATTATTGGGACTGATGATTCCATCATATTTAAACTGGCGAGCACGTTAAATAAGCCCTGCGTGTTAATTAATTCCGTTGACCGGGATCGGGAGCTTGATGCCGTGTCACCCGATCACCGGGCGATTGGGTTTACCGCCATGCAGTATCTTTTTGAGCAGGGACATCGGCGTGTGCTCACGCTCACCTGCCTGCGGCGAGAAACGCTTTACGCGCGTCTGGACGGCATTAAAGAGGCGTACCGCCATTTTCACGTGGGCTTTGATCCCCAGCGTGATTTGCTCGTGACGGAGTGGTTTACCGCCGAAGAGGCTGAGCGGGCTCTGGATGCGTGGCTGATGAGCCATGATAGATCGCAGTGGCCGGAGGTGATTTTCCCGAACAGCACCAGCATGGTGGAAGGGGTGGTCAGGGCGTTAACCCGACACGGGCTGCGCGTTCCGGAAGATATTTCACTGATAACGACCGATTTTGCATGGAACCTGGCGCACCGTCTGGAAAAACCGGTCACGGGCGTGACGGTGCCCTGTCGGGAGCTGGGGATTGAAGCCGTTCACCTGCTGCAAACGCGGCTTAACCGACCGCAGGCGCCGGTCTTTAACCTGCTGTTGCAGGGAAAAGTGATGGATTACGGCTCGGTCTGTAATGCAACGCGCCACGCGGCTCGCGTGGCGCTGGAACGGTGATCAGGCCAGCTGAGGCGGCAGGCAGACGCCGATGCCTCCGATACCGCAGTAGCCGTACGGGTTTTTGTGCAGGTACTGCTGATGATCGTCCTCGGCATAGTAGAACGGTTTCGCGGTGGTGATTTCGGTTGTCACGTCACGCGTATCGCCCGCTTCCCGCATGGCCTGCTGGAAACGCTCAAGGCTGGCGCGGGCGGCAGCATCCTGCTCAGGCGTGAGCGGATAAATGGCCGAGCGGTACTGTGTGCCGTGGTCGTTGCCCTGACGCATACCCTGCGCCGGATCGTGGTTTTCCCAGAAAACCTGCAGAAGCTGCTCGTAGCGAATCACCGCAGGGTCGTACACCACGCGAACCGCTTCCGCATGGCCGGTCTCGCCGGAGCAGACTTCGCGGTAGGTTGGGTTAGGCGTGTAGCCGCCGGTGTAGCCAGCAGCGGTGCTGTACACGCCGGGCAGCTGCCAGAAGAGGCGCTCAACGCCCCAGAAGCAGCCCATGGCGAACAGGGCGATCTCCATTCCATCCGGCACGTTAGTCATCGAATGGCCATTCACGGCGTGTAAGGTCGCCACAGGCATAGGGGTGTTGCGTCCCGGTAATGCATCAGCTTGTGAAACCAGATGCTTTTTGTCGAATAAACTCACGATGGGGCCTCCCGGGGTGCGATGTTTCGGTTAAGGTTGTCACGACGCGTTTAATTGAACACAATAAATGCGCTGAATGAGTCTAGATTTAATCATAAGAAATATTTGGGTGTTACACCCATTTTCAACCCGTGATGTGGGTTTTTGGCTAACAGGCCGTATTTTGCCGCGGAGCGGCACTGCATTTGCTTCCAGGGTGGAAACAGGGATATTCAGGAGAAAACGTGACAAAAATCCGCCAGTTATGTTTGGTCAGTGTGTTGCTGACAAGCGGGGTTGCCAGCGCGGCGAATGTCCGTTTGCAGGTTGAGGGGCTTTCCGGGGCGCTGGAAAAAAACGTGCGTGCGCAGCTGTCGACCATCCAGAGTGATGAGGTGACGCCGGACCGGCGTTTTCGCGCGCGCGTGGATGACGCGATCCGTGAAGGGCTGAAAGCGCTGGGTTATTACGAACCCACCATTGATTTCGATCTCCGTCCGCCGCCAAAGAAGGGGCGTCAGGTGCTTATTGCCCGCGTCTCGGCGGGGGAGCCGGTACGGATTGGCGGCACGAACGTCGTCCTGCGCGGCGGGGCGCGTACCGACCGGGATTACCTGGATCTGCTCAGCACGCGGCCGAAGATCGGTACCGTGCTTAACCATGGCGATTACGACCATTTCAAAAAAGAGCTGACGAGCGTTTCCCTGCGTAAGGGCTACTTTGACAGCCAGTTCAACAAAAGCCAGCTGGGCATCGCGCTGGCGCGACGCCAGGCCTTCTGGGACATCGACTACGACAGCGGGGAGCGCTACCGCTTTGGCGACGTGACGTTTGAAGGTTCGCAAATTCGTGAAGAGTACCTGCAAAACCTCGTGCCGTTTAAAAAAGGCGACTACTACCAGTCGAGCGACCTGGCGGAGCTAAACCGCCGTCTCTCCGCCACCGGCTGGTTTAACTCGGTGGTTGTCGCACCGGAATTTGATAAGTCTCGCAAAACCAAGGTGTTGCCGCTGCATGGCGTTGTCTCGCCGCGCACCGAGAACACCATTGAGACCGGTGTTGGCTATTCGACCGACGTCGGCCCGCGCGTGAAGGCCACCTGGAAAAAGCCGTGGATGAACTCATACGGCCACAGCCTGACGACCAGCGCCAGTATCTCTGCACCGGAGCAGCAGCTTGATTTCAGCTATAAAATGCCGCTGCTGAAAAATCCGCTTGAGCAGTACTATCTGGTCCAGGGGGGCTTTAAGCGCACCGACCTGAACGATACAGAGTCCGATTCCACCACGCTTGCGGTATCCCGCTACTGGGATCTCTCCAGCGGCTGGCAGCGCGCCATTAACCTGCGCTGGAGCCTGGACCACTTTACCCAGGCCAACGTCACCAACACCACCATGCTGCTCTATCCTGGGGTGATGATCAGCCGCACCCGCTCGCGCGGCGGCCTGATGCCAACCTGGGGGGATTCCCAGCGTTACTCCATCGATTACTCCAACACGATGTGGGGTTCTGACGTGGATTTCTCGGTGATTCAGGCGCAAAACGTCTGGATCCGCACGCTGTATGACAAACACCGCTTTGTCATGCGCGGCAACCTCGGCTGGATTGAAACCGGCGATTTCGACAAAGTCCCGCCGGACCTGCGTTTCTTCGCCGGGGGCGACCGCAGCATCCGCGGCTACAAATACAAATCTATCGCGCCTAAAGACGATGACGGCAAGCTGATCGGGGCCTCCAAGCTGGCCACTGGCTCGCTGGAGTACCAGTACAACGTCAGCGGAAAATGGTGGGGTGCCATGTTCGTTGATGGCGGCGAGGCGGTGAGCGATATCCGCCGCAGCGACTTTAAAACTGGCGCAGGTGTAGGCGTGCGCTGGCAGTCACCGGTCGGGCCCATCAAGCTTGATTTCGCCGTTCCGGTCGGCGACAAAGAAGAACATGGATTACAGTTTTACATCGGTCTGGGGCCTGAATTATGAGTTTATGGAAGAAAATAAGCCTCGGGGTGCTGATTTTTATCGTGCTGCTGCTCGGTACGGTGGCGTTTCTGGTGGGGACGACGACCGGGCTGCATCTGCTGTTTAACGCGGCGAACCGCTGGGTGCCGGGGCTGGAGATAGGTCAGGTGACCGGCGGCTGGCGCGACCTGCGTCTGAAGAATATCCGCTATGAGCAGCCGGGCGTGGCGGTAAATGCCGGGGAATTTCACCTCGCGGTGAAGCTGGGCTGTCTGCGTGACAGCAAGCTGTGCGTTAACGATCTGTCGCTAAAAGACGTTAACGTGGCGATAGATTCGAAGAAAATGCCGCCGTCTGCGCCGGTGGAAGAAGAGGATAGCGGCCCGCTGAATCTCTCCACGCCGTACCCGATTGCGCTCTATCGGGTGGCGCTCGATAACGTCAATATTAAAATCGACGACACCACCGTTTCCGTCATGGATTTCACCTCCGGCCTGCGCTGGCAGGAGAAAAACCTGACCCTGACGCCAACCTCACTGCAGGGCTTGCTGATCGCGCTGCCGAAAGTGGCCGAGGTGGCGCAGGAAGAGATCGTCGAGCCGAAGATCCAGAATCCGCAGCCGGAAGAAAAGCCGCTGGGTGAAACGCTGAAGGATCTCTTCTCGAAGCCTGTTCTGCCGGAAATGACTGACGTTCATCTGCCGCTGAACCTCAATATTGAGGAGTTCAAAGGTGAGCAGCTACGCCTGACCGGCGATACCGACCTGACCGTCTACAACATGCTGCTGAAAGTCAGCAGCATTGACGGCAACATGAAGCTCGACGCGCTGGATATCGACACCAACCAGGGGTCGGTGAATGCGTCTGGTAACGCCCTGCTGCGAGACAACTGGCCGGTGGATATCACGCTGAACAGCGCGCTCAACATCGACCCGCTGAAGGGCGAAAAAGTGAAGGTCAAAGTGGGTGGGGCGCTGCGCGATAAGCTGGACGTCGGGGTCAATCTCTCCGGCCCGGTGGACATGGTTCTGCGCGCGCAGACTCAGCTGGCTGAAGCCGGGCTGCCGCTCAATCTTGAGGTCGTCAGCAAGCAGCTTTACTGGCCGTTTACCGGCGAAAAACAGTTCCAGGCCGATGACCTGAAGCTGAAGCTGAGCGGCAAGATGACTGACTACACGCTCTCGTTCCACACGGCGGTGAAGGGGCAGGGCGTACCGCCCGCGAACATCACGCTGGATGCGAAGGGCAACGAACAACAGGTCAACCTCGACAAGCTGACCGTCGCGGCGCTGGAAGGGAAAACGGAGCTGACCGCGCTGCTCGACTGGCAGCAGGCGATCAGCTGGCGGGGCGAACTGAAGCTGACGGGTATCAACACCGCCAAAGAGGTGCCGGACTGGCCGTCGAAGCTGGACGGGCTGATCAAAACGCGCGGTAGCCTGTACGGCGGTACGTGGCAGATGGACGTGCCGGAGATCAAGCTCACCGGTAACGTGAAGCAGAACAAGGTGAATGTTGAAGGCTCGGTGAAAGGCAACAGCTACCTGCAGTGGGTGATCCCGGGTCTGCACGTCGCGCTGGGGCGCAACACGGCGGATATCAAAGGCGAGCTGGGGGTAAAAGATCTCAATCTTGATGCCACCATCGACGCGCCGAACCTGGATAACGCCCTGCCGGGCCTGGGCGGGACGGCGAAAGGGTTAGTGAAAGTGCGCGGTACGGTCGACGCGCCACAGCTCCTTGCGGATATCACCGCCAATAATCTGCGCTGGCAGGAACTGAGCGTTGCCCGCGTCCGCGTGGAAGGGGATGTGAAATCCACCGATCAGATCGGCGGTAACCTGAACCTGCGCGTGGAGCGCATTTCTCAGCCGGACGTGAACATTAACCTGGTCACCCTGGACGCCAAAGGGAACGAAAAACAGCATGACCTCCAGCTACGCGTGCAGGGTGAGCCGGTTTCCGGGCAGCTTCACCTGACCGGCAGCTTCGACCGCAAAGCGGAGCGCTGGAAAGGGACGCTGGACAATACCCGTTTCAACACGCCGGTGGGGCCGCTGGCGTTGTCACGTTCTCTCTCGCTGGACTACCGTAATGTGGAACAAAAGATCGCTATTGGGCCGCACTGCTGGATCAACCCGAATGCAGAGCTGTGCGTGCCGCAGACCATCGATGCGGGCGCGGCAGGGCACGCGCAGGTAAACCTCAACCGCTTTGATCTGGCGATGCTGAAACCGTTTATGCCGGACACCACGCAGGCCAGCGGCGTCTTCAGCGGGAAAGCCGATGTCGCCTGGGATACGACCAAAGAGGGGCTGCCGCAGGGTAGCGTCACGCTTTCGGGCCGTAACGTGAAGGTGACGCAGGAGGTGAATGATGCGTCGCTCCCGGTGGCATTCGATACCCTCAACCTGAGCGCAGACCTGCATAACAACCGTGCTGAGCTGGGGTGGCTGATCCGTCTTACTAACAACGGTCAGCTTGACGGACAGGTACAAATTACCGATCCGCAAGGACGGCGTAATCTGGGCGGCAACGTCAATATCCGTAACTTCAACCTGGCGATGGTGAACCCGATATTCGCCCGCGGGGAGAAAGCCGAGGGCATGCTGAACGCCAACCTGCGTCTGGGCGGCAACGCGCAAAGCCCGCAGCTATTCGGTCAGATGCGCCTCAGCGGCGTGGACATCGACGGCAACTTTATGCCGTTTGATATGCAGCCAAGCCAGATTGCGATGAACTTCAACGGCATGAGCTCGACCCTGAGCGGCTCGGTGTTAACGCAGCAGGGGCAAATTAACCTGAGCGGTGACGCGGACTGGAGCCAGCTCGATAACTGGCGTGCCCGCATCGCGGCCAAAGGCAGCAAGGTGCGCATTACCGTACCGCCAATGGTGCGCCTGGATGTCTCGCCGGATGTGGTCTTTGAGGCGACGCCAAGCCTCTTCACCCTGGACGGGCGCGTCGACGTGCCGTGGGCGCGTATTGTGGTTCACGAGGTTCCGGAAAGCGCCGTCGGTGTCTCAAGTGATGAAGTTATGCTCAATGAAAATCTGAAACCTGTCGAACAGAAGAGCGCTGGCATACCGATTAATAGTAACCTTATCGTACACGTGGGGAATAACGTGCGGTTGGATGCGTTTGGGCTGAAGGCGAGGCTCACGGGCGATCTGAAAGTGGCCCAGGATAAACAAGGGCTTGGCCTGAACGGGCAGATCAATATTCCTGAAGGGCGTTTCCATGCCTATGGTCAGGATCTGATTGTGCGTAAGGGCGAGCTGCTGTTCTCCGGTCCACCGGATCAGCCTCTGTTGAACATCGAAGCGATTCGTAACCCTGAAGCGACGGAAAACGACGTCATTGCAGGCGTACGCGTCACCGGCTCTGCCGACGAACCGAAGGCGGAGATCTTCTCTGACCCGGCGATGTCGCAGCAGGAAGCCCTCTCTTACCTGCTGCGTGGACAGGGTCTGGACAGCGGTCAGAGCGACAGTGCGGCGATGACCTCAATGTTAGTCGGCCTGGGGGTTGCACAAAGTGGGCAGGTTGTGGGTAAAATCGGCGAGACGTTCGGCGTAAGCAATCTGGCGCTGGACACCCAGGGCGTGGGTGACTCCTCGCAGGTGGTGGTCAGTGGCTATGTACTGCCGGGTCTGCAGGTAAAATACGGTGTGGGGATCTTTGACTCACTGGCAACACTCACGCTACGCTATCGCCTGATGCCTAAGCTATATCTGGAAGCAGTGTCCGGCGTAGACCAGGCACTTGATCTGCTCTATCAGTTTGAGTTTTAGCAATGCGAATATTTGTCTACGGCAGTTTACGAACCAAGCAAGGCAACAGTCACTGGATGACCAATGCCCTGCTGCTGGGGAATTACAATATCGAAAATTACCAGTTGTACAGCCTGGGCCACTATCCAGGCGCGGTTCCCGGCGAAGGAACAGTACAGGGTGAAGTTTATCGTATTGATAATGCTACACTTGCCGAACTTGATGCCTTGCGCACCAGGGGCGGTGAATACGCTCGCCAGTTGATCCAGACGCCGTACGGAAGTGCGTGGATGTATGTCTACCAGCGTCCGGTCGATGGGTTAACGCGGATTGTAAGCGGTAACTGGTTAGACAGAGACCAGTACTGAAAAACGACAACGCCACCGGAAGGTGGCGTTGTTTTTTGTGCGGCGGCTCGCAGCCCACAGTGAAATTTCCTCCTGCTTTCTTTTTTCCTTCGAGCGTTATTCCTAATCCTTTCATCACTTACGTTATCCGGTGGCGTTCATTGCTGATGAAGGGTAAAACATCATCCGCACCATAATGAGTTATACTATGTATAACTCTGGAGGTGTCGATGCGTATAACCATTAAGAAATGGGGAAACAGTGCCGGTATGGTCATTCCTGGCGTAGTAATGAAAGAACTTGGCCTAAAACCAGGTCAGAGTATGGAGGCTCAGGTGACAAATAATCAGTTAGTGCTCACACCGGTGAGTAAACAGTACTCGCTTGAAGAGTTGTTGGCGCAGTGTGATATGTCAGCCCCGGAAATTAACGAACAAGACGCATGGGGTACGTCAGGTCCCGTAGGTGACGAAGTATGGTGAAGCGACCTTGTTTTGAACGAGGTGATATCGTTCTCGTCGGCTTCGATCCTGCAAATGGTCATGAACAAAAGGGCGCAGGCAGGCCCGCTTTAGTGCTATCCGTTAGCGCGTTCAACCAGCTGGGAATGACGCTGGTTGCGCCTGTTACACAGGGGGGAAATTTTGCCCGCTATGCGGGTTTCAGTGTGCCGCTGTCTTGTGAAGAAGGGAATATTCAGGGCGTCATTCTGGTAAACCAAATCCGAATGATGGATTTGGGCGCGCGTCTGGCAAAACGAATAGGCGTGGCATCAGATGAAACCGTAGAAGATGCGCTTTTAAGGCTACAGGCCATCCTGAGTTAAGCCAGGGCTTATCACTCAGGTATACGGTAGATACAAAAAAGCCCCGACTCGCGGGGCCTTCATTATCAGCGTAAGAATTACTTCTTAGCCGCGCGCTCGAAAGAGGCGATGATTTCTGCTTTCGCCGCTTCTGCGTTGTCCCAGCCGTCAACTTTAACCCACTTGCCTTTTTCGAGGTCTTTGTAGTGCTCGAAGAAGTGAGTGATCTGCGCTTTCAGCAGTTCTGGCAGGTCGTTCACATCTTTAATGTGATCGTACTCTTTGCTCAGCTTGGTGTGCGGTACTGCAACCAGCTTCGCATCTTCACCGGATTCGTCGGTCATTTTCAGCACGCCAACTGGACGGCAGCGAATGACTGCGCCTGGCTGCAGCGGGTATGGCGTTGGGACCAGTACGTCAACCGGGTCACCGTCCAGAGACAGGGTGTGGTTGATGTAACCGTAGTTGCATGGATAGAACATCGCGGTAGACATGAAACGGTCTACGAACAGGGCGCCGCTCTCTTTGTCCACTTCGTATTTGATCGGATCTGCGTTTGCCGGGATTTCGATAACTACGTAGATGTCTTCTGGCAGTTCTTTACCCGCTGGGACGTTGAGTAAGCTCATGTCGGTGTCCTTTAAAATGGATGGTAAACAAGTGGCAGGTATTATAGCCAACTCACGCTGAATGTCTCCGCCTGTTTTCGCATTCTCTCCCCGCCAGCACCACTTTTCGGACCGATTCCATGACAGAAAAATCCATAAACTCAGCCGCATTTTTAATGGTGAAATGAAAGCGATTACAAACTTGTGATTAACGTTTTATTCACTTTTCCGAAGTGTGATGTAACGCAATTCGTTACATATTTCATTGGCTATAGTCATTTCGCAGAACATCTTTTAACCAACAATAAACACCCCTACGAGGACGCTCATATGTGGAAGCGCTTACTTCTTGTCACAGCAGTTTCGGCAGCCATGTCGTCTATGGCGATGGCCGCCCCTTTAACCGTAGGTTTTTCGCAAGTTGGCTCTGAATCCGGCTGGCGTGCGGCAGAAACCAACGTTGCGAAAAGCGAGGCTCAGAAACGCGGCATCACGCTGAAAATCGCCGATGGTCAGCAAAAGCAGGAAAACCAGATCAAAGCCGTGCGCTCATTTATTGCTCAGGGCGTGGATGCCATCTTTATCGCGCCAGTGGTGGCGACCGGCTGGGAACCGGTTCTGAAAGAAGCCAAAGATGCTGAGATTCCGGTCTTCCTGCTCGATCGTTCCATCGAGGTTAAAGACAAATCTCTCTATATGACCACCGTGACGGCCAACAACGTGCTTGAAGGGCAATTAATTGGCGACTGGCTGGTAAAACAGGTCGACGGCAAGCCGTGTAACGTCGTTGAACTGCAGGGCACCGTGGGGGCGAGCGTGGCTATCGACCGTAAGAAGGGTTTTGCTGAGGCCATCGCGAAAGCGCCAAACATCAAGATTATCCGCTCTCAGTCCGGCGACTTTACCCGCAGTAAAGGTAAAGAGGTCATGGAGAGCTTCATTAAAGCGGAAAACAACGGCAAGAACATCTGCATGGTTTACGCCCATAACGATGACATGGTGATTGGTGCGATTCAGGCGATTAAAGAAGCGGGCCTGAAGCCGGGCAAAGATATCCTCACCGGCTCTATCGACGGTGTGCCGGATATCTACAAAGCGATGATCGACGGCGAAGCCAACGCCAGCGTAGAACTGACGCCAAATATGGCGGGTCCGGCATTTGATGCGCTGGAGAAATTCAAGAAAGACGGCACGATGCCTGAGAAGGTGACCGTCACCAAGTCCACGCTCTACCTGCCTGACACGGCGAAAGAAGAGTTAGAGAAGAAGAAAAACATGGGCTACTAAGCCAGTGAAATTGCCGGGTGGCGCTGCGCTTGCCCGGCCTACGATACGCTCTTTTGTAGGCCGGATAAGCGTAGCGCCACCCGGCTTGATGTAGGGGGAACCATGACCACTGAACAGCACCAGGAAATCCTCCGCACAGAGGGCTTAAGCAAATTTTTCCCGGGTGTAAAAGCGCTGGATAACGTTGATTTCAGCCTGCGGCGCGGTGAAATTATGGCGCTGCTGGGCGAGAACGGCGCGGGAAAATCGACGCTGATTAAATCTCTGACCGGCGTTTATCACGCCGATCGCGGCACCATCTGGCTGGAAGGCAATGCCATTTCGCCAAAAAATACCGCCCATGCTCAACAGCTTGGGATTGGGACGGTCTACCAGGAAGTGAACCTGCTGCCAAATATGTCGGTGGCGGATAACCTGTTTATTGGTCGTGAACCAAGACGTTTTGGCCTGCTACGGCGCAAAGAGATGGAAGCGCGGGCGACGAAACTGATGGAATCCTACGGCTTCTCCCTCGACGTTCGCGAGCCGCTGAACCGGTTTTCCGTCGCGATGCAGCAGATCGTCGCCATTTGCCGCGCGATCGATCTCTCCGCGAAGGTGCTGATCCTCGACGAACCTACCGCCAGCCTCGATACCCAGGAAGTCGAGATGCTCTTTACCCTGATGCGCCAGCTGCGCGATCAGGGCGTCAGCCTGATCTTCGTCACACACTTCCTCGATCAGGTGTATGAAGTGAGCGATCGCATTACCGTACTTCGTAACGGCAGCTTTGTTGGCTGCCGTGAAACCCGCGAGCTGCCGCAGATTGAGCTGGTCAAAATGATGCTGGGCCGTGAGCTGGAGACCAATGCGCTCCAGCGCGCAGGGCGCACGCTGCTGAGCGAAAAACCGGTGGCCGCGTTCAGCGATTACGGCAAAAAAGGGATCATCTCACCGTTTAACCTCGAAGTGCGCCCCGGCGAAATTGTCGGGCTGGCGGGGCTGCTAGGGTCAGGCCGGACCGAAACCGCCGAGGTGATCTTCGGCATCAAGCCTGCGGACAGCGGTACCGCGTTGATCAAAGGTAAACCGCAAACCCTGCGATCGCCGCATCAGGCCTCCTGTCTGGGAGTGGGGTTCTGCCCGGAAGACAGGAAAACGGACGGCATTATTGCCGCCGCCTCGGTGCGGGAAAATATCATTCTGGCGCTACAGGCGCAGCGCGGATGGCTGCGTCCAATTCCGCGTAAAGAGCAAAACGCCATTGCCGAGCGCTTTATTCGCCAGCTGGGTATTCGTACGCCGAGCGCGGAACAGCCGATCGAATTTCTCTCCGGCGGTAACCAGCAGAAAGTGCTGCTGTCACGCTGGCTGCTGACCAAACCGCAGTTCCTGATCCTGGATGAACCCACGCGCGGCATTGACGTTGGCGCGCACGCCGAAATTATCCGGCTTATCGAAACGCTGTGTGCCGACGGGCTGGCGCTGCTGGTCATTTCGTCCGAGCTGGAAGAGCTGGTGGGGTATGCCGATCGCGTGATCATCATGCGCGATCGCAAACAGGTGGCTGAGATCCCGCTGGATAAGCTGTCCGTTCCGGCGATCATGAATGCCATCGCGGCATAAGGAGTGAATTGTGATGTCCCGTTCGCTTTCGCAAACCGGTGAGTCAAAGCGCCGCTTTAACTGGCCAACCGGCACGCCGCAAATCGCAGCGCTGCTGGTGGTGTTACTGGTGGATAGCCTTGTCGCACCGCATTTCTTCCAGATTATTGTTCAGGATGGTCGCCTGTTTGGCAGCCCGATCGATATTTTGAACCGTGCCGCGCCCGTCGCGCTGCTGGCGATTGGTATGACGCTGGTGATTGCCACCGGCGGGATTGACCTCTCCGTCGGCGCGGTGATGGCTATTGCCGGGGCCACCGCAGCCTCCATGACCGTAGCGGGCCATAGCCTGCCGGTGGTACTGCTGGCGGCATTGGGAACCGGCGTGCTGGCCGGACTGTGGAACGGCATTCTGGTGGCGGTACTAAAAATTCAGCCTTTCGTCGCCACCCTTATTTTGATGGTGGCCGGGCGCGGGGTGGCGCAGCTGATCACCTCCGGACAGATAGTCACCTTTAACTCCCCGAGTCTGGCGTGGATCGGCAGCGGCAATTTCCTGTTCTTTCCAACACCGGTGATCGTGGCTCTGGTTACATTAGTGGTGTTCTGGCTTTTCACCCGCAAAACAGCGCTCGGCATGTTTATTGAAGCGGTGGGGATCAACATTCGTGCGGCACGAAATGCCGGGGTCAATACGCGGCTGATGGTGATGCTGACCTACGTGCTGAGCGGCGTTTGCGCCGCCATTGCCGGGGTGATTGTCGCGGCCGATATCCGCGGGGCCGATGCCAACAATGCCGGGCTCTGGCTGGAGCTGGATGCCATCCTCGCGGTGGTGATTGGCGGCGGATCGTTGATGGGCGGGCGCTTTAACCTGCTGCTCTCGGTCATTGGCGCGCTGATCATTCAGGGCATGAACACCGGGATCCTGCTCTCCGGTTTTCAGCCGGAACTCAACCAGGTGGTAAAAGCGGTGGTCGTACTCTGCGTGCTGATCGTCCAGTCACCGCGCTTTGTCAGCATCATTAAGGGGATCCGTGGCCATGATAAAACGTAATTTACCGTTAATGATCACGCTGGGCGTGTTTGTGCTGGGGTATCTCTACTGTCTGACCCAGTTCCCCGGTTTTGCCTCAACACGCGTGATTTGCAACATCCTGACCGATAACGCCTTTTTAGGCATCATCGCCGTCGGGATGACCTTTGTGATCCTCTCCGGTGGGATCGATCTCTCCGTTGGCTCGGTGATCGCGTTTACCGGCGTGTTCCTCGCCAAAGCGATCGGTTTCTGGGGGATCTCCCCTCTGGTGGCGTTTCCGCTGGTGCTGGCGATGGGCTGTGCGTTTGGCGCCTTTATGGGGCTACTGATCGACGCGCTAAAAATTCCCGCTTTCATTATTACCCTCGCCGGGATGTTCTTCCTGCGCGGCGTGAGTTACCTGGTATCGGAAGAGTCCATCCCGATTAACCACCCGGTGTACGACACGCTCTCCAGCCTGGCGTGGAAAATCCCCGGCGGTGGCCGTCTGAGCGCGATGGGGTTATTGATGCTGGGCGTGGTGGTGGTGGGTATCTTCCTTGCCCACCGTACCCGGTTCGGTAATCAGGTTTACGCCATTGGCGGGAACGCCACGTCGGCAAACCTGATGGGGATCTCGACCCGCAGCACGACCATCCGCATCTATATGCTCTCAACCGGCCTGGCAACGCTGGCGGGTATTGTCTTCTCGGTGTATACCCAGGCGGGCTATGCCCTTGCAGGCGTAGGCGTGGAGCTGGACGCGATTGCCTCTGTGGTCATTGGCGGCACGCTGCTCAGCGGCGGAGTGGGGACGGTGCTGGGAACGCTGTTCGGCGTAGCGATCCAGGGGCTGATCCAGACCTATATCAACTTTGACGGCACGCTCAGTTCCTGGTGGACCAAGATCGCCATCGGCATTCTGCTGTTTATATTTATTGCCCTGCAGCGCGGTCTGACGGTGCTCTGGGAGAACCGTCAAAGCTCGCCTGTTACTCGCGTAAACACCTCGGTAACAGAGCGATAACACGCTGAATTTGCTTAAAGTCTAAACATTTTCCGGTAGCGGCCGATAACCTTTTTTTCTGTCCAGAAATATCTCGCTACCGGAAATAATATCATGCTTAAAACGCTATCGATTCGTACCGGCTTGCTCTCTTTACTGGCCGTTATGACCCTTCTGCTGCTGATTGTCAGCGGCATTGGCATTTATGCCCTCACACAGAGTTCTTCTTCACTGCAGCGCATTAATCACCTTCAGGGTGAGCAGATGGTGCAGCTAAATACCGGCTATACGCTGATTCTGCGCGCGCGCAATGAGGCGGGCCAGGCCGTCCGGATGATGGAAATCGGCATGCTCGATGATGCGGCCAAATCGGTCAAAAACATCAATCAGGAAATCGCCGTGGCTCAGAAAACGCTGAAAGGCGTGATCGACGGCGGCGTGGCTGACGAGCAGGGGCAAAAGTTGCTGGATAACGTGGCAACCAGTCTGGCGACGTATAACCAGCAGGGCATCAACCCGATGCTAAAAACCCTGAATGACCAGAGCGCGGACAGTTATTACGACCTGCTGGAGAATACGCTGATCCCCGTGGCGAAGCAGTTTGATAACGATATGCAGGCGTTTCAGACATGGAGCGAAGCGCGAGGGAAGGCGGAAGTCACTGCCGTGCAGGCGAGTAAAACCCGCGTGCTGATCCTGATTATTGTCGCCGCGCTGCTGACGGCTGGCATCATCGTGCTTGCCTGGCTGGTGCTGCGCCATATGCTGCTTAAGCCGCTCTCTGCTTCCATTGCTCAGCTGGAGAATGTGGCGGCGGGCGATTTAACCCACACGCTGAATGCCCCGGCGAGCCAGGAATTTAACCGCCTTAACGCGGCGATAGAGGTGATGCGTCAGTCGCTGATGCACTCGGTGATGCGGGTACGCGATGCCAGCTCGCAAATCGACACCGGCAGCCGTGAGCTAACGGCGGGCAACCGGGATCTTGCCGAGCGTACAGAATCCACCGCCACCTCGCTTGAGCAGACCGCTGCCAGTATGGAACAGATTACCGCCACGGTGAAACTCAACGCCGATAATGCCGAGCAGGCGCACCAGCTGGCGAAATCGGTTTCTGATACCGCCGATCACGGCAGCGAAATGGTCTGCTACGTGATTGAAAAAATGCGTGATATCTCCGGCAGTTCAGCGCGTATTGCTGACATCCTGAGCGTGATCGATGGCATTGCCTTCCAGACCAATATTCTGGCCCTTAACGCCTCCGTGGAAGCGGCGCGCGCGGGCGAGCAGGGGCGCGGGTTCGCCGTCGTGGCGGGTGAAGTGCGTAACCTTGCCAGCCGCAGCGCCGACGCGGCGAAAGAGATCCGCTCCCTTATCAGCGATTCGCAGACCCACGTTAACGAGGGCAGCGAGCTGGCCCAGCAGGCGGGTGAAACGATGGATGAGATTGCCACCGAAGTGCTGCGCATGACCAAACTGATGCGCGAGATTGCGACCGCGTCTCAGGAGCAGAGCCGCGGCATTGAGCAGGTGAATATTGCGGTGAATCAGATGGACGAAACGGCGCAGCAGAATGCGGCGCTGGTGCAGCAATCCTCCGCCGCGACCCGCTCTCTGGAAGAGCAGTCGCGTCAGCTGATGGAGGCCATGTCATCATTTAAATTAACGGCTCAGACTGCGGCATAATATTTCCCTGCCCCGGTACGTTCTGTGCCGGGGATTTATTTCGCCCTGAATTAATGGCCGCAATATTATCGTGAATATCGCCCATTAATATTTCCAGCGAGTGGGTTAACGCTAACGCTTTTTCAGTTGGCTCAAGGTATAAACCTTTGCGGAAAAATAATGGCTCATCAAACAGTTGATTAAAACGCTTCAGGGCCAGGCTCACCGCAGGACGTGACATCTCCAGGCGCACAGAGGCCTTTGCCATGCTGCCGCAGCGGACCACTTCAATAAATACAGGAATAAGGTTTAAATCAATGCCGGTATTCGCCCGGGAATAATTTTTCATTGCGATACTGCTCCACGAAATATCTGTCAAACTGTTATGGAAATAATGCAGGAGCAATGGCGAATATTAAAGCGTGTTTTTTATAAACACTTATACGGTAAAAGATATAAATGTGTTGGGGAGCCAGACGGGCTCCCCGGGAGTGAGAGATTACGCGTCCGGATACTCGCGGATAAAGCGCTCAACGTCTTCAACCATGTGGTTGTTGCCGACGAAGAAGGAACGACGCTGGTGGAGGCTTTCCGGCACGATGTCCAGAATACGCTCTTTACCGTCGCTCGCCTTGCCGCCCGCCTGTTCGGCCAGGAACGCCATTGGGTTGCACTCGTACAGCAGGCGCAGCTTTCCGTCAGGGTGGCTGGCGGTACTTGGGTAGAGGTAGATACCGCCTTTCAGCAGGTTACGGTGGAAATCCGCGACCAGCGAGCCAATATAGCGGGAGGTGTACGGGCGCTGAGTCGCTTTATCTTCTTCCTGACAGAATTTGATGTACTTCTTCACGCCGTTCGGGAATCGGATGTAGTTGCCTTCGTTGATGGAGTAGGTGTTGCCCTTCTCCGGGAAGCGCATACGCTCCTGGCTCAGACAGAAGAC
This sequence comes from Enterobacter sp. T2, assembly GCF_010692925.1. NCBI lineage: Bacteria > Pseudomonadati > Pseudomonadota > Gammaproteobacteria > Enterobacterales > Enterobacteriaceae > Enterobacter > Enterobacter sp. T2. Next base: position 465,411 of record NZ_CP048736.1, read on the forward strand.
GCCCAGCGATGGATCGTAGGTAAAGGCGTGAACACCACACCCGGTGGTGTACACCAGCATGGTGGAGGAGCCATAGACGACGTAACCGGCAGCCACCTGATTACTGCCCGGCTGCAGGAAATCTTCCTCGGTCACCGGCGTGCCAACTGGCGTGACGCGGCGGTAGATGGAGAAAATGGTACCGACAGAAACGTTAACGTCGATGTTGGAGGAACCGTCGAGCGGATCCATCAGTACAACGTATTTCGCGTGTTCACAGCCTTCGAAAACAACAATTTCATCTTCTTCTTCGGAGGCGATACCCGCAACGATGTCGCGCGCGCGCAGTGCAGCTTTCAGTTTTTCATTTGCGAACAGATCGAGTTTCTGTTGAACCTCGCCCTGAACGTTCTCGGCACCGCTGGCACCCAGGATATCGACCAGACCGGCCTTGTTGATATCACGATGGATGATCTTAGCGCCCAGCTTTATTGCCGACAGCAAAGCAGTGAGTTCACCCGTAGCATGAGAGAACTCGTGCTGCTTTTCGACAATAAATTCACCTAACGTTTTCATAACACTTTCCCTGCATCTTTGTGAGTAGAGCGATTGTATGTTCACTAAAACGACTAAAGCCCAACAATCTTAACAAATATTCAAATAGTAGCGCAGAGGTGAATCGCGCCAGCAACATACGGATTTACCTGAAATGCGTTTCACAGCCGCTAACATGTGAGTAAAATGTGCGCCACATTGAAGAAGGATAGTGACGTATGCGCATTCATATATTGGGGATTTGTGGCACTTTCATGGGCGGGCTGGCAATGCTGGCGCGCTCGCTGGGCCATGAAGTGACAGGTTCGGACGCCAATGTGTATCCGCCGATGAGCACGCTTCTGGAGAAGCAGGGTATCTCTCTGATTCAGGGCTACGATGCAAGCCAGCTGGATCCCGAGCCGGATCTGGTCATTATTGGCAACGCCATGACCCGCGGCAATCCGTGCGTTGAAGCTGTGCTGGAGCGCAATATTCCGTTCATGTCCGGCCCGCAATGGCTGCATGATTTCGTCCTGCGTGACCGCTGGGTGGTTGCCGTTGCGGGTACCCACGGCAAAACCACCACCGCCGGCATGGCGACCTGGATCCTCGAAGCCTGTGGCTACAAGCCGGGCTTTGTGATCGGCGGCGTGCCGGGTAACTTCGACGTTTCTGCGCGTCTGGGCGATAGCCCATTCTTTGTCATTGAAGCGGATGAATACGACTGCGCGTTCTTCGACAAACGCTCCAAGTTTGTCCATTACTGCCCGCGCACGCTGATCCTCAACAACCTTGAGTTCGATCACGCGGATATTTTTGACGACCTGAAAGCGATTCAGAAGCAGTTCCACCACCTGGTGCGCATCGTGCCGGGGCAGGGCCGTATCATCCTTCCGGAGAATGACATTAACCTGAAGCAGACTCTGGCGATGGGCTGCTGGAGCGAGCAGGAGCTGGTGGGCGAGCAGGGTCACTGGCAGGCGAAGAAACTCAACGCGGATGCCTCCGAGTGGGAAGTGTTGCTCGACGGCGAAAAAGTGGGTGAGGTGAAGTGGGGTCTGGTGGGCGAACACAACATGCACAACGGCCTGATGGCGATTGCAGCAGCGCGTCATGTCGGCGTTCTGCCTGCGGATGCCGCCAATGCGCTGGGCACGTTTATCAATGCCCGCCGTCGTCTGGAACTGCGCGGTGAAGCGAATGGCGTGACGGTGTATGACGATTTTGCACACCACCCAACGGCTATTCTGGCGACGCTTGCCGCGTTGCGTGGCAAGGTCGGCGGCACCGCGCGCATTCTGGCCGTGCTGGAACCGCGCTCGAACACCATGAAAATGGGCATCTGCAAAGACGATCTGGCCCCGTCGTTAGGCCGTGCCGATGAAGTCTTCCTGCTGCAGCCGCAGCATATTCCGTGGCAGGTGGCGGAAGTGGCCGATGCCTGCATTCAGCCTGCCCACTGGAGTGCGGATGTGGATGCGCTCGCGGATATGGTGGTGAAAGCCGCACAGCCTGGCGACCATATTCTGGTGATGAGCAACGGCGGGTTTGGTGGGATCCATCAGAAGCTGCTGGACGGTCTGGCGAAAAAGGCCGAGGCCGCAGAGTAAAAAAAGCCCGGTGGCGCTAGCGCTTACCGGGCCTGGATTTTGCACGACCTTGTAGGCCGGATAAGGCGTTTACGCCGCCATCCGGCGAGAACCGCACAGATTACCCTTCGTTCTCAGACAGCTCGCGCAGATACTGGAAAATCAGACGCGCAGACTTCGGCGGTTTATTCCCTTCTTTCTCTTTCTTCGCGTTGCGGATCAAAGAGCGCAGCTGCTGACGGTCGGCATTCGGCCACAGGTTCAGCACTTCCGGTACCGCATCATCGCCCTGTTCAATCAGACGATCGCGGATCTGCTCCAGCTTATGGAACAGCGCAACCTGCTGGTTGTGGCGGTTTTTCAGTTTATCCAGCGCCTGGCGGATCGGATCTACGTCGCGCTGACGCAGCATTTTCCCGATAAGCTGAAGCTGGCGACGACGGCCTTCTTTTTTGATTTTCTGTGCCAGTTCAATGGCATCACGCAGATCCTGGTCGAGCGGGATTTTGTCCAGCGCGTTTTTACCCAGTTCTACCATTTCTGCGCCAAGCTGTTTTAACTCTTCGGCGTCGCGTTTAATTTCACTTTTACTGACCCAGATGATCTCATCATCTTCGTCTTCGATGTCATCACCGGGAACGTCGTCGAGCCAGTCTTCGGGCTGCTTAGTCATGTCAGGCTCCTTAAAAAAAGAGGCTAATGTTACCAGTTAAGACGCGCACTGAAAAACGGTTCTCTGTTAGACTTCATTTAACTCTCTCTTACAGTATGGCATTTGCGATGAAAGTAACCTCACAAGTTGAAGCGCAGCGTAAGATTCTGGAAGAAGCCGTCTCCACCGCGCTGATGCTTGCTTCAGAAAAATCAGATGGCGCCGAAGTGGCGGTCAGCAAAACCACCGGTATCAGCGTGAGCACCCGCTATGGCGAAGTGGAGAACGTAGAATTCAATAGCGATGGCGCGCTTGGGATCACGGTGTATCACCAGAATCGCAAAGGCAGCGCGTCGTCTACCGATCTCAGCCCGGATGCCATTGCCCGCACGGTGCAGGCGGCGCTGGATATCGCCCGATACACCTCGCCGGATCCTTACGCCGGCGTGGCCGATAAAGAGCTGCTGGCCTTTGACGCGCCGGATCTTGATCTCTTCCACCCGGCAGAAGTCACCCCGGATGAAGCCATCGAGCTGGCCGCGCGTGCCGAGCAGGCTTCCCTGCAGGCCGACAAGCGCATCACCAATACCGAAGGCGGCAGCTTCAACAGCCACTACGGCATCAAAGTTTTCGGCAACAGCCACGGCATGCTGCAGGGCTACTGCTCCACCCGTCACTCGCTCTCCAGCTGCGTCATCGCCGAAGAGAACGGTGACATGGAGCGTGACTACGCTTACACCATTGGCCGCGCGCTGGGGGATTTGCAGTCGCCGGAGTGGGTGGGCAAAGAGTGTGCCGAACGCACGCTGTCTCGCCTGTCGCCGCGTAAACTCTCTACCATGAAAGCCCCGGTGATTTTTGCCAATGAAGTGGCAACCGGTCTGTTTGGTCATCTGGTGGGCGCTATCGCCGGTGGCTCCGTTTACCGTAAATCCACCTTCCTGCTCGACTCGCTGGGCAAGCAGATCCTGCCGGAATGGCTGACCATTGAAGAACACCCGCATCTGCTGAAAGGGCTGGCCTCTACGCCGTTCGACAGCGAAGGTGTGCGCACGGAACGCCGCGATATCGTTAAGGACGGCATTCTGACCCAGTGGCTGCTGACCAACTACTCCGCGCGCAAGCTGGGGCTGAAAAGTACTGGTCACGCGGGCGGTATCCATAACTGGCGTATTGCCGGGCAGGGCCTGAACTTTGAGCAGATGCTGAAAGAGATGGGCACCGGTCTGGTGGTAACCGAACTGATGGGCCAGGGCGTCAGCGGCATCACCGGAGACTATTCTCGCGGGGCGGCGGGCTTCTGGGTCGAAAACGGTGAAATTCAGTATCCGGTGAGCGAAATCACCATCGCCGGCAACCTGAAGGACATGTGGCGCAACATCGTTACGGTCGGTAACGATATTGAAACACGTAGCAATATACAGTGTGGTTCTGTACTGCTGCCCGAGATGAAAATTGCGGGTCAATAAAGATAGCGTTTTGTTAATAATAAAAAAGGAAGTGAGCAATGCGTAAACATCTGTTAGCGATCGTCGCGGCTTCAACGCTGGTTCTTGGCTCTTCTGCGTTTGCTGCCGATCTTGAAGAAGACATGGGCATCCTCGGGCAAAACCTGAAGGTGGTGCAAAAGACGGACAATGCGGCGGAAATGAAAGACGCCCTGACCAAAATGCGTGAAGCGGCGCTGGACGCCCAAAAAGCGACACCGCCGAAGCTGGAAAGCAAAGCGGCTGACAGCGCAGAGATGAAAGACTATCGCCACGGCTTTGACGTGCTGGTCGGCCAGATCGACGGCGCGCTGAAGCTGGCCAACGAAGGCAAAGTTAAAGAAGCCCAGGCGGCAGCCGATCAGTTCGTGACGACCCGCAACACGTATCACAAGAAATACCGTTAACCGATCGCGCATCGGACCAACACCCAACGGGAGCCAGTGGCTCCCGTTTTTTTTGCGTGGTGATAAGTAAACCCTATCGCCATCACATTTTTGCATTACCACGCCTGAACGTTTTCGTTGCCTCTGCCCGCCTTTGACCGCTGGAATCAGTGATATTCATCACGTAAATGCATTGATTTGACCGCATTCACCGTATTTATGTGGCACAGATCACTGCCGCGGCTTGCCTTTCCACTTCGAAGTGGAAAACAACTCGCTACAAACCCTTCCTCCCCACCGTTAGTTTTATTCCAGAGCCATTAACGGGGTAAGACGAGTGATTAACGGAGCGGTAATGAACGACGTTGGGGAACAGGCGGTGCAAACAGAACAGCTCGCGAACACCATGCTACAGCAGGTCTATGCCCTGCTGGCCCGGCACAACATCATCCCCAACGCAGTACAGGAGCAAATGCTCACCTCCCACGTTCGCGCCATGGCGCACCGGTCCGTGACCGGCGAGCCGCTGCCGGAGGTTGAAGCAGAGCTGTTTGACGAAATTTCACCGGATTCAATGCGGCTTGCCCGTGAAGTGGTGGCGCAGTTTGGCAACCTTCCTGATGAAGAGGCCTGGCTGCTCTCCGTTCACTTTGAAGTCGCGAAAGACAACCTTTAAGGAGCAACACATGGAACAGATTACAGTCGTGATTGGCGATCGCCTGGGTAAAGGTCAGAAAGTGGCGGCCGGGGTGGAAAAAGCAGGTGGACGCGCGGTGGTTGTGCCGGGCATGGCAGCGGATATGAAGCTCGGCGACGTAATGAAAGCGGAAAACGCCACCTTCGGCATCTCCTTCTGCGGCAGCGGCGGCGCGGGCGCGATTACCGCGCAAACCAAGTATGGCTACAAAGCCAAATACGGCATGCGTTCGGTGGATGAAGGCGTCACCGCCATCAACGAAGGCTGCAACGTGCTGGGCTTTGGCTTTATGGACAAAGAAGAGCTGGGCGAGCGTCTGGTGCAGGCGTGGCAGAAGAAACACGGCGCATAAGCATGAAAGAACAGTTCACAACCACGGTGAGAGTGAAGGGGAAGGGCGACGCCAAAGCGCGCGCCTTTGCCGACGCGCTCAACCACGTTCAGGCCGCGGTGATGAAAGCCTCACCGCATATCTTACTGCGTATTGAGCCACAGGATGTGCAGGTCGTTCAGGCGCAAGAAGCGGTGCGTAAAGAAGCGTTTCTGTTCTTCTTTTTGCGCCGGGAAAGACGCACCTACAGCGTGGAGCTGGATGTGACCGTCAACGTGACCGCCATCAATCTCGATCGGGTGGACTTCGTCACGCAACGCTGATTATTCATAAAAGGGCAGACTGATGTTCTTAATTATATTAATAAAATCGCTCATTATCGGCGGCCTGGTAGGCGTCGGTGTTGGGGCCGGGGCTGCACGCATGTTTCATGCGCCTACCACTCAGGGTATGGGCGCGTTTCGTACGTTGGGGGAACTAAACTCCTGCGAAGGGGATCCCGCTTCTCACTTCTCCTTTGGGTTAGGTTTCTTCTTTAACGCCTGGGCCTCTTCCGTGGCCGCGGGTGCTTTCACACAGGACGTTGACCACCGCATCATCCCGAACTGGGGCGCGGCGGCACTGATGATCAAAAACCGTAACGTCGGCGAAACGCTGCACGATCCGCGCAAAATGGCGATTGCCTGTGGCGTGATCGGCATGATCGTCGTGACTTTCCTTAACCTGACGGCCTCCTCCGTACCGGCTGCGCTTCAGGTCACCGCCGTGAAGGTGCTGGTGCCCGCTGCGAACCTGCTGGTCAACACCGTGATGCCGGTGATCTTCTGGCTGGCGGCCATCGACGCCGGTAAAAAATCGGGCTTCTGGGCCACAATCTTTGGCGGCGCGGCACAGCTGATCATGGGTAACGCCGTACCGGGCCTGGTGCTGGGGATCCTGATCGGTAAAGGCGTTGAAGAGAGCGGCTGGAACCACGTCACCAAAGTGATGATGGCGGCGATCGTTCTGCTCTTCGTGCTGAGCGGCTTCTTCCGCGGCTTCGACATGAAGATGATCGAATCCTTCCATCTGACCGTGCCGAACTGGCTCGACATGATCCACAACTCGCTCAGCGGTAAATAACAGGAGCCTCGACATGGAACAGAATAAAGGTTTTTGGTATGCCGACTGGTCGTTCCCGATCTTCGTTGGCCTGCTCTCCTCCGGCGTGTTCGCCGGGACGCACATGTACTACCTCTACGGCATCGGCGCGTTTAACGAAGTGGCCTTCGTGGCGATGCTGAAAGCCGGGATTGATACCGGGGTCTACGGTGCGGTGGCGGCATTCGGCGCAAGCTTCCTGTTCGCCCGCATCATTGAAGGCTCACTGGTGGGTATTCTCGACATCGGCGGTGCGATTCAGACCGGCGTCGGGCTCGGCGTGCCGGCGCTGCTGTTGGGGGCGGGGATCATGTTCCCGGTGACCAACTTTATTGCCTCGCTGATTACCGGCCTGGTGATTGGCCTGGCGATTGGCTACGTCATCATCCTGGCGCGTAAGTTCACCATCAACCAGAGCAACTCCACCTACGGGGCTGACGTGATGATGGGCGCGGGTAACGCCTCAGGCCGCTTCCTCGGGCCGTTGATTATCCTCAGCGCCATGACCGCCTCTATTCCTATCGGCGTCGGTTCGCTGGTGGGCGCGCTGCTGTTCTACATCTGGCAGAAGCCGATCACCGGTGGCGCCATCCTCGGTGCAATGATTTTGGGCTGGCTGTTCCCGGTCGCCCTTTAATACCCGCGGGCGCTCAGGCGCCCGCCTTATCAGGAGAACCCCATGTTTGATTTACTCCTGCGCCGCGCGCGCCTCGCCGACGATACCCTGACCGATATCGCCATTCAGGACGGGAAAATCGCTGCGCTGGGCGACATTGACGCTCCCGCCCGTAAAACGGTTGAGCTGAGCGGTAATGTGTTCGTCAGCGCAGGCTGGATTGACTCTCACGTCCACTGCTATCCGAACTCGCCGATTTATCACGACGAGCCGGACAGCGTAGGCATTGCCACGGGCGTCACCACCGTGGTGGATGCCGGCAGTACCGGGGCAGATGACGTGGATGATTTCTATGAAATTACCCGCAAAGCCGCCACCGAGGTGTTTGCCCTGCTGAACATCTCCCGCGTCGGGCTGATTGCCCAGAACGAACTGGCCAATATGGCGAATATTGATGCCGATGCCGTGAAGCAGGCAGTAAAACGCCACCCTGATTTTATCGTCGGCCTGAAAGCGCGCATGAGCAGCAGCGTGGTCGGTGAAAACGGCATTACGCCGCTGGAGCGCGCGAAAGCCATCCAGAGCGAGAACGGCGATCTGCCGCTGATGGTGCACATCGGCAACAACCCGCCGAACCTCGACGAAATCGCCGAACTGCTCAGTTCCGGCGACATCATCACCCACTGCTACAACGGCAAACCCAACCGTATTTTGACGCCCTCCGGCGAGCTGCGCGCCTCCATCACCTCCGCCCTGAAGCGCGGCGTGCGTCTGGACGTGGGGCACGGTACGGCGAGCTTCAGCTTTGAGGTGGCGAAACGCGCCATCGCGATGGGCATTCTGCCGCACACCATCAGCTCGGATATCTACTGCCGTAACCGGATTAACGGACCGGTCGGGTCGCTTGCAAGCGTGATGTCGAAGTTTCTCGCCATCGGCATGTCTTTGCCGCAGGTCATTGACTGCGTCACCGCCAACGCCGCGGATGGCCTGCGCCTGACGCGTAAAGGCCGCATCCAGCCCGGCCTTGACGCCGACCTGACGCTGTTCACGATTAAACGCCAGCCAACGGTGCTGACGGATGCCGAAAACGACAGCCTGCAGGCTGAACATATTCTGGTGCCGCTTGCCGCGATCCGCGCGGGCAAGGGCTACATGACCGAACAAGGGAGCACGGAACATGCCTTCGATTTATGAGAAGTACCACTTAAAGCAAGTTATCAACACCTCGGGCCGCATGACGGCGCTGGGCGTTTCCACGCCGCGCCCGGAAGTGGTGCAGGCGGCAATGGACGGCATGAATCACTATTTTGAGATGAAGGATCTGGTCAACAAAACCGGGGAATACATCGCGAAGCTTCTTGATGTGGAAGGCGCGACGGTGGTCTCCTGCGCGTCGGCGGGCATTGCCCAGTCCGTAGCGGCAGTGCTGGTCAAAGACAGCGACTGGCTGCTGGAAAACCTGCACGTGACCCCGATTGCGAACAACGAGATTGTCCTGCCGAAAGGCCACAACGTTAACTTTGGCGCGCCGGTGGGCACCATGGTCGCGCTGGGCGGCGGAAAACTGGTCGAAGCGGGCTATGCCAACGAATGTTCCGCCGATCAGCTGGCGGCGGCGATCACCCCGCGCACGGCGGCGATCCTCTATATCAAATCTCACCACTGCGTGCAGAAAAGCATGCTCAGCGTCGAGCAGGCGGCAGTAGTCGCACGTAAACACGATCTGCCGCTGATCGTCGATGCCGCAGCGGAAGAAGATCTGCATGTTTACTACCGTTCCGGCGCAGATCTGGTGATCTATAGCGGTGCGAAGGCGATCGAAGGGCCAACCAGCGGGCTGGTGATCGGCAAAACCCAGTACGTTGAGTGGGTGAAACGCCAGACGGCAGGTATTGGCCGCGCGATGAAGGTGGGTAAAGAGGGCATTCTCGGCCTGACCTGCGCCATCGAACACTACCTCACGGCGACCAAAGAGAGCGGTGCCGAGATGGTGGCGAAGATGATGCCGTTTATCGACGCGCTTAACACCCTGAACGGCGTCACCGCGCGCGTAGTCTGGGATAGCGCCGGGCGCGATATTGCCCGCACCGAGATTAAATTTGACGAAGCGACCACCGGCGTGGGCACCGGTGACCTGGTGAATAAGCTCAAGCAGGGTGAATACGCCATCTATTTCCGTGGCTACAAGGCCAACGAAGGGATTATCGAAGCGGACGTGCGCAGCGTAAATGTTGACCAGCTGAACATCGTGTACCGCCGCATTAGCGAAGTGTTAGGACAGGAGAAAAACGCATGAAACTGACCCCCAATTTTTACCGTGACCGCGTCTGCCTGAACGTGCTGGCAGGTTCGAAGGCCAATGCCAGCGCCATTTACGAGGCGGCGGAAGGCCATGTGCTGGTGGGCGTGCTCTCCAAAAATTACCCGGACGTGGCAAGCGCGGTGGCGGATATGCGCGAGTACGCGGCGCTGATTGATAACGCGCTTTCCGTGGGACTGGGCGCGGGCGACCCGAACCAGTCGGCGATGGTCAGTGAAATCTCCCGTCAGGTACAGCCGCAGCACGTCAACCAGGTCTTTACCGGCGTGGCGACCAGCCGCGCGCTGCTGGGGCAGAACGACTCTGTGGTGAACGGTCTGGTCTCACCGACCGGCACCGTCGGTATGGTGAAAATTTCCACCGGTCCGCTGAGCAGCACGGCACCGGACGGTATCGTCCCGGTGGAAACCGCGATTGCCCTGCTGAAAGATTTTGGCGGCAGCTCGATCAAATACTTCCCGATGGGCGGCCTTAAGTGCCGTGACGAATACCTGGCGGTAGCGGAAGCCTGCGCCCGTTACGACTTCTGGCTGGAACCGACCGGCGGGATCGATCTGGAAAACTTTGAGGCGATCCTGCAGATCGCCCTCGACGCGGGCGTGAGCAAGATCATCCCGCATATCTATAGCTCGATTATCGACAAGGCCAGCGGTGATACGCGTCCGGAAGATGTGCGTACGCTGCTTGAGATGACGAAGAAACTGGTTAAGTCATAACACCCAAAGGAGCCACCATGCACACCCGTAACCTGCTTGTTGCTTCACTCTCTTTGCTTGCTACCGCCGCCGTCGCGCAAACCCAGTATGCCTGGGTCGGCACCTACAACCCCAACGGCGAAGGGCTGTACCGTTTTACCGTTGACGCGCAAACCGGCGCACTCGGCAACAAAACGCTGGTGAGCAAACTGCCGAACGCCGCGCAGTTGGCCGTCTCACACGATGGCAAAACGCTCTATCTGGCAAGCGAAGTGGAGCAGGGCGTGGTGCAGGCGCTGCGGGTGGAAGATAACGGCGAGCTGAGCGAGTTGAATCAGGTGGCCTCCGGCGGCGCGGGGCCGGTTTATCTTTCGCTGACGCCGAATGGCCAGCACCTGCTGGTGGCCAACTACGTCAGCGGATCGATTGCCGTTTTGCCGGTCAAAGCAGACGGCAGCCTGGGAGATGCCACGGATAAACATCAGGATCAGGGCGAACCGGGTGCAGCAAAACCAGAAGCCGCTGTAGAGGGCAGTTTTGCTATCAGCGATCACAACGGTCCTCATGCGCACATGATCGCCGCCGATCCGAGCGGGAAGTACGTGTTTTCGACCGATCTGGGGTTAGATCGCATCTATCAGTACCGTTTTGACGATCGAAGCGGAAAGCTGACCCCCAACGATCCGCCGTTTATCAGCGCCTCCTCGAAAGGGGCCGGACCTCGCCATTTCGTCTTTACGCCGAAAGGGGATGCCCTGTGGCTGATTAACGAAGAGGCCTCAACGCTCACCCATTATACCGTGAATGCCAACGGCACCTTGAAAGCGGGTAAAACACTCTCTGCCCTGCCAAAAGGGTACAAAGGCACCAGTTTTGCTGCCGGGCTGGCGTTAAGCGCCGACGGTAAACAGCTGTATGTGGCTAACCGTTTGCATAACAGCATCGGGCACTTTACCGTAACAGCAGAAGGCACGCTGAGGCATCAGGATGACGTGTGGACGCGTGGCGACTACCCGCGCACCCTGACGCTCGATAAACAAGGACGCTGGCTGTACGTTATGAACCAGCGCAGCGATAACATTACCCGTTTTCGCGTGGCGCAGGATGGGAAGTTGAGCTTCGAGCCAGACTATACGCCGGTCGGCAGCCCATCCCAGATGGTCATTTCACCCTAAGCCGTAAGAGGACAACGACGTGCGATTTCCGAACCAACGTTTAGCGCAACTTTTCGATCTGTTGCAAAACGAGACGCTGCCGCAGGACGAGCTGGCGCAGCGGCTGTCGGTCTCCACGCGAACCGTCCGTGCTGACATCACCGCCCTGAACGCGCTGCTGGCGAGCCACGGGGCGCAGTTTATTCTGAGCCGTGGAAATGGCTATCAGCTTAAAATTGACGACGCCGCGCGTTATCAGCAGCTCCAGGCCTCCCATCCGCGCGCGCTGCGTATTCCCCGTACGGGCGCGGAGCGCGTGCATTATCTGGTGGTGCGTTTTCTGACGTCGGCGTTTTCGCTTAAGCTGGAGGACCTGGCGGACGAGTGGTTTGTCAGCCGCGCCACGCTGCAAAGCGACATGGCGGAAGTGCGCGAGTGTTTTCATCGCTATAACCTGACGCTGGAAACCCGTCCACGCCATGGGATGAAGCTGTTTGGCAGCGAAATGTCGGTTCGCGCCTGCCTGACCGATCTGCTCTGGGAGCTGGCGCAGCAGGACAGCCTGAACCCGCTGGTGACGGACGTCGCGCTCAATGCGGGCGTGGCGGAAAAGATGGTGCCAGTGCTGCACGACGCGCTGACGCGTCACCACATTCGCCTGACGGACGAAGGGGAATTGTTCCTGCGCCTGTACTGCGCGGTATCGGTGCGACGCATCAGCGAAGGCTATCCGCTGCCGGAATTCCATGCGGAAGATGTGGAGGAGAACGTGCGGGAAGCGGCGAAAGATATTGCCGTGGCCATTCAGGAACTGGCGGGCAAAGCGCTTGCACCCTCGGAGGAGAACTGGCTCTGCGTGCACATCGCTGCGCGGCAGATCCAGGAGATCGCCCCAAGCGCCATTAACGCCGATGACGAAGAGGCGCTGGTGAACTACATCCTGCGCTACATCAACACCCACTACAACTACAACCTGCTCAGTGACGCGCAGCTGCACGCGGATCTGCTCACGCACATCAAGACGATGATCACCCGCGTGCGGTATCAAATCATGATCCCCAATCCGCTGCTGGATAACATCAAGCAGCACTACCCGATGGCCTGGGACATGACCCTGGCGGCGGTATCGAACTGGGGAAAATACACGCCGTATGCGATCAGCGAAAACGAAATTGGTTTCCTGGTGCTGCACATTGGCGTCGGGCTGGAGCGTCACTACAACATTGGCTACCAGCGCCAGCCGCGCGTGCTGCTGGTCTGTGACGCCGGTAATGCGATGGTGCGTATGATTGAGGCGGTACTCCAGCGTAAATACCCGCAGATTGAGGTCACGCGCACGCTCACGCTGCGCGAGTACGAGCAGGTGGAATCGCTCAGCGAGGACTTTGTTATCGCTACCGCGCGCGTCAGTGAAAAAGCAAAACCGGTAGTGATGATCGCACCGTTTCCGACTGATTATCAGCTGGAGCAGATTGGCAAGCTGGTGCTGGTAGACCGCACCCGCCCGTGGATGCTGGATAAATACTTCGACGCCGCCCATTTCCGCATCATCGACGCGCCGATTGACCAGCAAACGCTGTTCCGCGAGCTGTGCGAACAGCTTGAAGGTGAGGGGTTTGTGGGGACGGCGTTTCTGGAGTCGGTGGTTGAACGTGAAGCCATCGTCAGCACCATGCTCGGTGACGGCATTGCGCTTCCGCACTCCCTCGGTCTGCTTGCCCAGAAAACCGTGGTCTACACCGTACTCGCCCCGCAGGGGATTGCGTGGGGTGACGAAACCGCGCACGTGATTTTCCTGCTCGCCATCAGCAAAAGCGAGTATGAAGAGGCGATGGCGATCTACGATATCTTCGTCACCTTCCTGCGCGAGCGCGCCATGGCGCGGCTCTGTAGCTGCGGCGATTTTGCCGAGTTTAAAACGGTGGCGATGGAGAGTTTGAGTCGGTTTTGAGAGGCGTTATCCAGAATTCGATGTAATGCGAATGTAATGCTAAACTGCATTACACATTCAATTCTACTGGAGACATAATGGCCACGCTGAACGTCCGTCTGGATGACAAACTCAAAAATGAGGCTTATGCCGTGCTGGAAAAACTCAATATCACGCCAACGGAAGCTGTGCGTTTACTGTTTCAGTATGTCGCGGAAACGGGACGCATGCCGGTGAAAACGGTCACCATTAGCGACAGTGAAGATGAACTGATACAGACAGTCCGGGAGCGACTGGCTAATCCGCAAAAGGGAATTAAGGTCAGTCTGGATGACTTATGAACTGGTATTTGACCCGAGGGCGTTAAAGGAGTGGAGCAAGCTGGGCGATACCGTAATCAGCCGTTTATCATGACGCAAACAAACGGCTTTAGCGATTACCGCAAATGATGCACAACCTGGTTACTGCTGCCGCGCCAGATCAGCGCGGGGTCTTTTAAATCCTGAACGAACTTGCCGTCGACCAGCACGTTAATCAACTCCACCACTTCCATCTGAGCCGCATTCAGTTCATCCAGCCTGTAACCCGTCCAGACCCAGATATCCTTTCCTGCGCACTCGCGGCGAATGCGTTTTACCAGATTCAGGATCTCCGGCACGTTTTGCGGGTGAAGAGGATCGCCGCCGGAGAGCGAAATTCCCTGTCGTTTGATGCGCGTATCGTTGAGATCGTTAATGATCCGGTCTGCCATTTCCGCGGTAAACGGCATACCAGAATTTAAGCGCCAGGTGCTTTTGTTATAGCAACCCGGGCACTCGTGGACGCAGCCTGACACGAACAGGGTGCAGCGGGTGCCGGGTCCGTTGACGATATCAACGGGGTAGTATTGATGGTAATTCATAGCGTTAACCTGATGCCCTCACCCCGGCCCTCTCCCACAGGGAGAGGGAGAAAACCGGAGCCGGGCTCAACAATATGCTCGATCGGTTCCCTCTCCCTTGAGGGAGAGGGGTAGGGTGAGGGGGAGAACCCAGAGCAGAACTTACCCGATCTGCCCATTCCCCAGATGCTTCACGCGGCGTTTCACCTCTTCCTGCTTACCGGCGTTAAACGGACGCGCATCCGGGCTACCGAGATAGCCGCACACGCGGCGGGTTACCGACACGCGTGCCGCGTCGTGGTTACCGCATTTCGGGCAGGTAAAGCCTTTGCTGGTACACTCGAACTCACCGGTAAAGCCGCACTCGTAGCATTCGTCGATGGGCGTGTTGGTGCCGTAATACGGCACATGCTGATAGCTGTAATCCCACACGTCTTCCAGCGCCTTCAGGTTGTGCTGAATGTTCGGGTACTCGCCGTAGCAGATGAAGCCGCCGTTGGCGATCGGCGGATACGCCGCTTCAAAGTCGATCTTGTCGTACGGGTTTACCTTCTTCTCCACGTCGAGGTGGAAGCTGTTGGTGTAGTAACCTTTATCGGTCACGCCTTCCACGATGCCGAACTCGGCGGTGTCCAGACGGCAGAAGCGGTCGCACAGGTTCTCGCTTGGGGTACTGTACAGGCTGAAACCGTAGCCGGTTTCCTCTTTCCACTGGTCCACGGCATCGCGCAGGCGCTGAACAATCGCCACGCCTTTTTCACGCAGCGCGTCGCTGTCATACATATGCGTGCCGCCAGACAGGGCATTGATGGTTTCATGGATGCCGATATAGCCCAGCGAAATCGACGCGCGGCCGTTTTTGAAGATCTCAGACACGTCATCGTCCGCTTTCAGGCGCACGCCGCAGGCCCCTTCCATATAGAGGATAGGTGCCACGCGGGCTTTGACCCCTTCAAGGCGAGCGATACGGGTCATCAGCGCCTTGCGCGCCAGCTGCAGACGTTCATCCAGCAGCGTCCAGAATTCCGCTTCATTGCCTTTCGCCTCCAGCGCGATGCGCGGCAGGTTCAGGCTGATGACGCCGAGGTTGTTACGCCCGTCGTGGATCTGCTCGCCGTTTTCATCTTCGTATACGCCGAGGAAGCTGCGGCAACCCATTGGCGTTTTAAATGAACCGGTTACTTTTACGACCTGATCGTAGTTCAGAATATCCGGGTACATGCGCTTGCTCGCGCACTCCAGCGCCAGCTGTTTGATGTCGTAATTCGGATCGCCAACTTTGTGGTTCAGCCCGTCGCGGATGGCGAATACCAGTTTCGGGAACACCGCCGTTTTGCGGTTCTTACCGAGGCCGGAGATACGGTTGCGCAGGATGGACTGCTGGATCAGACGCGATTCCCAGCTGGTGCCCAGGCCAAAACCGAAGGTCACAAACGGCGTCTGGCCGTTGGCGGTATGCAGGGTATTCACCTCATACTCCAGCGACTGGAACGCGTCATAGCACTCTTTCTCGGTGCGCGAGTGCGCATAGCCGTCGGCGTCCGGGATCTGCCACTCTTCGGCCGTTTTGCGGTGCTTGTTGAAGCTTGCGGTCACAAACGGGGCCAGCACTTCGTCAATGCGGTTAATGGTGGTGCCGCCGTAAATGTGGCTGGCGACCTGGGCGATAATCTGTGCCGTGACCGCAGTGGCGGTGGAGATGGATTTTGGCGGTTCAATCTCGGCGTTACCCATTTTAAACCCGTGGGTCAGCATGCCTTTCAGGTCGATCAGCATACAGTTGAACATCGGGAAGAACGGTGAATAGTCGAGATCGTGATAGTGGATCTCACCGCGCTCGTGCGCTGAGACCACATCGCGCGGCAGCAGGTGCTGACGGGCATAGTGTTTGGCGACGATACCGGCCAGCAGATCGCGCTGGGTGGGGATCACTTTACTGTCTTTGTTGGCGTTTTCATTGAGCAGGGCAGAGTTGGTCTGCTCTACCAGGCCACGGATCTCCTGGTTCAGGCGGCCGCGCTTTTCACGCTGCACGTCACGATCGTGGCGGTACTCAATGTAGGCGCGGGCCAGCTGCTTGTAGGGGCCCGCCATCAGCTGATTTTCAACCGCGGTCTGGATCTCGTTGATATCAACCTGGCTGCGTTCATTCATCTGGCTGCTAACGACTTCTGCGACGGTGGCGCAGTAATCTGCGTCATCGACTCCCGCTGCTTTAGCTGCACGCAGAATGGCTTCCTGGATGCGCTCTGATTTAAACGGCACTTTACAGCCATCACGTTTCATCACATGCGGTGTCATGATCACTCCATTTTTAAAAACAGTTTATCCACAGAGGTGGAGAAGTATTCACCGGGCGCATTCCCCGCCAGGCCAAAGACTTCCCGCGTTCCCGGCTCGTGTTATCCACAATTCCGGCCAGCGTAAGCGCCGTCTTGTTGTTGGAATAGTAGACGATTAATACAACATGTTGGGTCGGCGAGCATTTTAAGTGCTACATATAGTGATTTGCATCAAACTTGTTTGCGATTTATTTGATGCAGAACAAAGTAAAAAGACGAGAGTACAAACGGCGGGCGCTTCAGCGATTGTAAAGACCAGAAGGAAAAATCTGATTAATTATTCAACAAAAACAAGCGCTCAGCACGGTCTGTACTGAGCGCTACGTGATTAATGGATGCCGCGCACCCAGCTTAAACCTGCCTGTAAAAAGGCGGCGATAGCGACAGTGCCCAGCACCAGTGGGATGAGAAGGGAACGCGCGGCCACCGCATCCTCAATGTGCGGTTCTTCCGTACTCAGGGCAGACAGCGCCTCTTCCCGGGTGCGTGCCGCCAGAAGCTGCTCACGCACACGGTCTTCCGTCAACAGGCTGGTTAGCGTCGTGAGCAGCTGCATATGCGTGCTGCCTGCTTCAGCAGGGGGAATGGCGAGCAGGAAGACCATTCTGACCTCTTCATCCCCCTCCAGCCCCGGCCAGCGTATCGGGTCGTCAAAAAGCGCCAGACAAAACGCCGCCTCATGCACCGTCTCGGTTTTACCGTGTGGAACGGCAAGTGCTTCGCCCAGAGCCGTGGGACCTTCACTTTCACGCTTTAAAACGCTCTGGATAAATGTCTCTTGATCGCCGATGACGTTTCGCCTGACGAGCGGTTCGGCGAGCCAGCGGATCAGCGCTTCAGGGGTACGGTGCGGCGGGTTGATAAAAACCAAATCGGGGTGCGTCAATGCAAGCAAGTTCATATTAAGCCTCTAACAAAAAATCGCAGGTCGCGGAAGGGTGGATCGCCGTTACCGGCTGCACGGGCTCTTCCAGATAGTTGATCTGAGGAAGCCCCGCGAGATCTGCCGGAACGGGAACCGGCTGCGTGCCAGCGTTAAACACGCGGATGACCGTGCCATGCGACTGTTGGGCATGGGGCAGGGCAGACAGAATAAGCGGCTCCGGTAGGGTCAACAGCGAGAAGTGTGCCGGAAGCTGGCGTTCGGGCAGGCGCAACGAAAAGCGCTCAAGGCGATGATCGAGCGTGTGCAGCGTTTGCCGTTGATAGGTAAACGGCTGCCCGGTCGCGAGATTTTCCAACTGACGTAGCGTCAGATGATCGGCACTGTCGGCCAGCGCGACGCTGAATGAAAAGTGCAACGGCTTCAGCAATTGGGCATCGGGGGTCTCAACCACCGTATTATTAATCCCGGATGCCCGACCCGGTCGCCAGTCAAGGTCATTTCGTCCGAGCACACCCGTTGAC
Organism: Enterobacter sp. T2; assembly: GCF_010692925.1. Lineage (NCBI taxonomy): Bacteria > Pseudomonadati > Pseudomonadota > Gammaproteobacteria > Enterobacterales > Enterobacteriaceae > Enterobacter > Enterobacter sp. T2. Next base: position 483,556 of record NZ_CP048736.1, read on the forward strand.
TTAAACAGCGTCAGGGCAATCACTGCCGGTTCGTGCCCGAGGATCTGAAACTCCTTCATGCCGCGGCTATTCACCACCAGCGCTTTGCCTTCTTCTGCGACAGCGATAATGCCCTCGCTGGTTTCGATATCCACGGGCAGCTCGCGATAGCGTTCCTGCCAGTTTTCATCGTCATACCCCGTTTCGCGTTGGATGATCGCAAAGGGCTGTGAGGCGATAGCGTGATGCGTGTGAATATCGCTGTTGATCAGCAAGCGCAGCCGGTGATCGCAGTGGCTGTTTTCCAGCGCACCGTCGACATACAGGTTCGGATCGTCATGGCGCAATTCACACGCCAGACGCAGGCATAACGGTTTTCTGACTGCATCCTGATGTCCGGCGAGATCCGGCGGCAGAAGCAGCGTCGCCTCAATAACCAGCTTTTCGACAAGAGGCGTTTTCAGGCAATCAATGAGTGTGAAATGGGAACAGCGCGTTGGCGTATCGCCTGCAAGCGGGGAGAAATCGTAGCTGTCGCCCGCATCCGCGCAGTCTTCGAGGGTAAAGAACGCGGGGATGCATCTGCCCGTGTGTTTGTCCTCAAGGGTAAGCGTTCCGGCGTCCAGCATCAGCCGATAATGCGCATTTTCTATTTCGCGGCCCTTTTCCTGTTCAGGCTGCCGTAACGGCGCAGGGTTATTCTCAACGTTCACGGTGAGATAGCCAACCGACGGCAGAACCGGCGTATGCACAGCAATGTGCCAGCGGAAATAGGGAGGAAGAGGCGTTTCACACTCGCCTTCGGCAGTGAGGGAGATCGCCGTTCCGCCGGGTAAAATGTCTCTTTTCAGGACGTCGAAGCGCACGGGCTGCCCCTGATACGTCAGCGCGATATGTTCAGCCCGGCTATACAGCGTGGTTTTAACCACGCGCCGCATTGGGGTGGTCAGCGGATTGAAGATCAGCAGGTCCCCTTCCTGAGCACAGGCGGCGGCCAGCGTTTTTACCACCAGATTCCACAGGCTGTGACACAGCTGCTCGGTTTGTTCCAGCCGATGCAGAATGTCGCGATTGGTCGCATCGCTATTACAGCCGCCGATAGAGTCGTGGGCGTGGCTTCGCAAAAGCGTCTTCCAGAGGGTATCGACCACAGAGAGATTGACCGGTAGCCCCTGATGCCGCGCCATGGCAATCGTCGGCTCCAGCTGTCGCAGGATAAACTGCTCAATCTCATCATTTTTCTTTTTAATGTCGTAGCGCACGGAGCCGATCGTTTTATGGATGCGGGTGTAGCGTGGCGATTTCAGCTCGCCTTCCCAGCATTCAAACTGCTCACGCTGCGCGCGCAGGATGTCCACGTAACGCTCCAGCGAACTGATGGTGTACCAATCCTGGTTGGGAGAGTGTTTGCTGGCGACCTGCAGGATAGTCGGCAGCGCCGGGTCGATGCTGACCTGATCGCCGCCGCAGGGCAGGAGCAGGTCATCGATACCGGCCCGTGAACGCAGCAAATCGACCATCGGGTAGATTTTCCCCTGCAGATGGCTGGCTTGCGAAGCGATATTTTTAGCCGCGCCATACCCGAGCGCCATCGCGCAGGCGATGACGCTCGCCCCTGACGGTGCGCGCCAGATAAACTGGCTGCGTTTGGCCTGCCGGTCGTGATCGATACCGCGCCAGAAGACGATGTTATCGATATTGCAGCTCTGCAAAATCGTCGGCATTTGCGCATTGTGGCCGAAGGTATCAGGCAGATAACCGACCTGCATCGCATGTCCCAGCGTTCGTGCGGCGAAGATGCCGTACTTCAGGTTGCGGATAATGGATTCGCCATGCACGTTGTAGGTGTCCGTCTGGGTATACCACGGCCCGACGAAAATCCTTTTTTCTCTGACCAGCTTTTCCAGCCTGGCGCGATAATCGGGATTGATCGCAAGAAAGTCCTCCACGACCGCCATCTGCCCGTCAAGGTGATAGCAGGCATAAGCCGGGTCCTGCTCCAGCGTGTTGATAACATCCGCAAAGTTATATGACGCCAGCACCATGCTGTCCTGACGGGTGAAATACCACTCCTGATCCCAGTGCGTGTGGGCAATAACGTGGATCTGACTCATGATGTTTCCCTCACCTGACGTTCTTTGGGCTGACATAAAGCACGCCCAGGGCGCAAATCAGTGCGCCAATAAAGACGCTCGCCAGATAGCCCGCCACATTGGTCGCCAGCGGCCAGCCCCAGATGGCGGGCAGAGGCAGCGTCTGCTTCACGCCGAGTGCAATCGCCACCAGTGCACCGGCGACGGCACCGGTCATGAACACCGGGATCAGGCGTGGGTTTTTCAGGATGAACGGGATAGCGCCTTCTGAGATCCCGATTACGCCCAGCAATAACGAGGTGCTGCCAACGGTTTTTTCTTCCCGGCTGAAGACATCCGGCAGACCAAAGCGGCCGTTGAGGAATGCGGCAAAACCGACGCCAATGGAGGGGATCACGATAGAGAGTTCGCGGGCGGTTAAATCAAACGTCTCGCTCATGCCATTCAGGCCGAGCGCGACCGAGCCTGCCGCCTTATTGACCGGACCACCAAGGTCGAAAGCGGTGCCCGCGGCGATCATTGCGGAATAGAACCCGCGACCGGTGTCGCCTGCCGAGGTAAAAAAGACCACCATCAGCTGATTAAGCGAGCCAAAAATCGGGTTAATCAGATATTCCATGACCATCACCAGCGTAATGCCGGTGATCAGCGGGACGATTAGCATGGTTTTAATGGTGGTGAGCTGCTGGCGGACATGAATCGAATCGTTGAGCCAGCGCACCAGATAGCCCACAAAGAAGCCAATCCCAATCGCGCCAAAAAAGCCGGAGGGCATAAAGCCCTCGATATCAAAGAAGCGCTTGTAGACTTCGTCTGACATGATGCCGCCGATAAGCCCGGGGATCAGCGCCGGTTTTCCGGCAATGGCAAACGCCAGATACATGGCGAAGACCGGATACATGAACTTGATGGTCATAAAGCCCACTTTATCCAGCACGCTGAACGGCGAATGTTCAATGTTAATAAACTGGCCGGTAATTTTGGCCGTCGCCATCATCAGCCCCCCCATGACCACGACCGGTAACATATAGCTGATGGCCGCCATGATATGGCCAATAAATATCTGGTAAGCCGAACGCCGGAGATCGTCTTCGTCTTCATCTGCTACAGCGGTAGCATTTTTTTCCATTGCCAGCGCCTGACGCAGATAGCGATCGGTGTGCTTGATCAGCTCTTGTGTTCGTGTCTGAAGGTGAGGAATGTCATCAAAACGTTCGGCATCCTGAATGGGGACGTCGGTTGCCAGAATAATGGCGGTGGCAGAGGCAATTTCCTGTTTTGTTAAGCGATTTTTAACACCGTCGCTACCCTGCGTTTCGACCTTTACCTCAATGTTATGCGCTTTAGCCCATGCGATAATTTTATTCGCGGCCATAAACGTGTGTGCAATGCCTGTCGGGCAGGCCGTTACCGCGACAACTTTTTGTTTCGTCATTGTCATAATTCCCTGGATGTGAAAACAGGGAAAGTATAAAGAGAAGCCAAAACAGTTTTTAATGTTTGCTAATACTTATTACGTATCGTCATACGCGGGCTTGCAATATGTGAAGCGCCTTCCAGAGGATATTTTTCGGCTGTGGTAAAATCATGGCAGGATTAAACAGGGTGTAATATATGAATTCATTTCAGGGAAGTGAGCGTTTGATATTTGAATACATTCAGCATCACGCTACTCATATTTCTACTATATCGGCAAAAGAGATTGCCCGTGATACTTTTACCACGACAACCTCCGTTAATCGCGTGTGTAAGAAAATGGGCTATAAGAGCTATACAGAGCTTCGGTATCGTTTTTTACGCGATCATTTTACCCCTGCGCCTGTAAACCCTGACGTGGGGCCGCAGGCGGAGGAGATTGTGGTGGAGATGTCCAGGTTGCTGACCCATTCCAGCCATATTTTTCTCTATGCACGGGGCGCATCACTCACCAGCCTCAACTACCTGTCGCGTTTTTTATCTCTGGCGAGCCTGCCGCATCTTATTCTCAACGATATGCACCAGCTGACGCGGGTATCGAAGGGAACGCTGGTGTTGATCAGTAAATCCGGAGAGACGCAGTCGTTAATTGAAATGGCGCGTAACGCGCTGCGCAAAGGATTAAAGATTATTGCGATCACGCGCGAGGGGTCTACGCTGGCCGCGCTCTCTTCTCTATGCTGGCCGTTGTTGATTGATATCAACGCGGTATCGTTATATCAGCGGGAAGGGCAGCTGGAACTGTTAAGTGCGGTAGACCGTATCGGCTGCAGGCTGCTGCAGCACGATACGGTGTAGTCAGGTCGTCAGAGCTGCTTCACTATCCCCAGACGGACGGCATAATCATTTTCATGGTTGCCGTCATCGTTGATATAGGTTTTATCCAGTGAAACCAGTTCGACGTAAGGCGTCCAGCCATCGTCGAGCTTGTAGTTGAAGGCGACGGTATGTTCCCAGTAGGTATCATCCCCGGTTCCCTGATCGACACCATCCTGCCAGCGGAAGCGTGGGTTGTAGGACATCCCGAATTTGCCAATGTTATACGCGAACCAGATGTCGAACTGGTGTGACTGGCGGCGGGTATACCCGCTGCCGTCGAGTTCTTTGTCGCTGTGCGCGTCATTGACGGTGTTATAGCGATAACGGGCGGCGAGATTCAGACCGTTATCGAACGCTTTCCAGCCCTGAATGAAGGGGCGGTAATGGGTATTGCTGGCGGTGAAAACCGTCACCATGCCCGGCGCTACGGCAAAGCCGTTTCCAAGATCGAAGCGCCAGCGCGTTTCAATCTCTTGTGCCGCTTCCGTTAAGCCTTTTTCGTCTGGGTTATATCGGTCGGTATCGCCAAAAAAGGTATCATTGTGGTTTTGTGCGGCTTCAACGGAGAAGTAAAAACCATTCTCCGCCTGATGCATGACCTTAATACGGGAATCATTGACGTCTGAGTTTGTGTTGTGACCAAAACGAAGGTCGACGGATGTATTTCCGCACCATCCCTGTGTACTTAATAATAGTGCGCTAATACACGTTGCTTTAATAATTCTCTTTTTCATAATGTCCTGCCGAGGTTATTTGATTGGCAGGGCTATTTTTATTTTCGGCACGCCACGATGTAAAAGTTATCGTCGTACATTTAGCGTATCGCTAAACATAAAAAAAAGAGATACAGCATGCTGTATCTCCTGATAGTTATTCCTGCACCCACCAGATAGCTTCAAACGGGCGCAAGAGCAGCGTGTCGGGACGGGTGGGGACATCATCATAGTTGCTGAGTGCGACCCGCCATGCGCCCTGTACCGGCTCCGGTTGCCACTGCTGACGCTCGCGGCTCAGGTTCGCCACCACCCTCAGCGTCTGCCCCTGCCACTGACGGCGATAACACCACAGGGAAGGATGGTCCGGGAGCAGATCCTCGTAGTCGCCCCACGTGAGCAGCGGCAGCGTTTTGCGCAGGCGAATCAGCGACTGGTAGGTGTAAAACACCGAGTCCTGGTCGTCCAGCGCCGCGCGGGCGTTCACGGTTTCGTAGTTATCGCAGACGCCAATCCACGGCTCGCCCTCGCTAAAGCCCGCATTGTGCGAGGCGTCCCACTGCATTGGCGTGCGGCCGTTATCGCGGGATTTGCTTGCCAGAATCGCCAGCAGTTCCTCAGGATCGCGACCGTTTGCCCGCATTTCGGCGAACATATTCAGGCTTTCCACATCGCGATAATCGGTGATGCGGCTGAAGTGCGGGTTGGTCATCCCCAGCTCCTCGCCCTGATAAATGTACGGCGTGCCCTGCATACCGTGCAGCACCATGCCCAGCATTTTCGCTGCGGCTACGCGGTGTTCCCCTTCGTCGCCAAAGCGTGAAACGATGCGCGGCTGATCGTGGTTACACCAGAACAGCGCGTTCCAGGCTTTGTTGTGCATCCCCTGCTGCCAGTGGCGGAAGAGGGTTTTCAGCGCGACAAAGTCCGGTTTCGCCTTCGTCCATTTTTCACCGCCCGGGTAATCCACCTTCAGGTGATGGAAGTTAAAGGTCATCGACAGCTCGCGCCCGTCGAGCGAGGCATACTGCTGGCAATTCTCCAGCGAGGTCGAGGACATTTCGCCCACCGTCATCAGGTTGCGCGGGGTAAAGACGTCGCGGCTCATCTCCTGAAGATATTCGTGGATGCGCGGCCCGTCCGTGTAGAAGCGGCGACCGTCGCCCGTTTCGTCATTCGGGAAATCCTGATCTTTTGAAATCAGGTTAATGACGTCCAGACGTAAGCCGTCCACGCCGCGATCGGCCCAGAACTCGCATACCTTTTTCAGCTCGGCGCGCACCTCCGGGTTTTCCCAGTTGAGATCCGCCTGCTCCGGCGCGAAGAGGTGCAGGTAATACTGCTCGCTCTCGGCGTGCCAGCGCCAGGCGTTGCCGCCAAACTTGGAGCGCCAGTTGTTAGGCAGTTGCTCCGGCGTACCGTCGCGCCAGATGTAGAACTGGCGGTACGGGCTTTCCTTATTCAGTGATTCCCGGAACCAGGCGTGCTGGGTTGACGTGTGGTTGAACACCATATCCAGCACGATGCGAATACCGCGTTGATGCGCCCCGGCGACCAGTTCGTCAAAATCATCCAGCGTACCGTACGCCGGGTCGATGGCGATGTAATTCGCCACGTCATAGCCGTTATCCACCTGCGGCGAGATATAAAACGGCGTCAGCCAGATGGCGTCAATGCCGAGGGTTTTCAGGTAGTCCAGCCGCGCGGTCACGCCGCGTAAATCGCCGGTGCCACTGCCGGTCGTGTCCTGAAAACTCTTTGGATAGATCTGATAGATGACGCCGTTCTGCCACCAGTGAGGAAGGGTATTCATAATGCGTTCCTGCAAATGCGAAGGGGCGCAACTGCGCCCCGAAAGATGAAGTTAAACAATCTGCAGCGCGCCCTGACGGAACTTACGCTGATAAACCACGGTGGTGAGTGCCATTGGGACGATAATCGCAATCGCCATTGCCAGGGCAAACACCTGCCAGTAAGCGGGCTGGATGGAGAGAATGCCCGGCAGACCGCCCACGCCAATCCCGTTCGCCATCACGCCGTTCAGACCACACACCAGGCCTGCCAGACCGGAACCGATCATCGCGCAGAGCATCGGGAAGCGGTATTTCAGGTTGATTCCGTACATCGCCGGTTCGGTGACGCCGAGGTAGGCGGAGATCGCGGCCGGAACGGAGATCTCGCGCTCGTTGTGCTTACGGCTGACGATGATGATGCCGGTCACCGCAGACGCCTGCGCAATGTTAGACAGGGCGATAATCGGCCAGACCGGCGTGCCGCCGAGGCTCTGGATCATCTGCATATCAATGGCCAGCGTGGTCTGGTGTACACCGGTGATCACCAGCGGGGCGTACAGGAAGCCAAACAGCGCGGCGCCAATCGGTGCGAAGCTGCCGGTCATCAGGTGGCGCACCGCGAAGGCCACGCCGTCGCCGATCATGCGGCCAAACGGACCGATAAACGCATGTGCCAGGAAGACGGCCAGAATCAGCGAGCAGACCGGAACGACCACCAGATAGAGATAATCCGGCACGATGCGCTTCAGGCGTGTCTCAATAAAGCCCAGCATCAGCCCCGCCAGCAGGGCCGGGATAACCTGCGCCTGATACCCCACTTTGGCGATGGTGAACAGACCGAAGTTCCACACTTCAGGCACCTGCTGACCAAGTAAGTAAGCGTTCATTAACTGCGGAGAGACCAGCGTGACGCCCAGCACGATACCGAGAATCGGCGTACCGCCCATTTTGCGCACCGCGGACCAGCAAATCCCGACCGGCAGATAGAAGAAGATCGCTTCACCAATCAGCCACAGGAAGTCGTAAACGGTTTTCAGCGCCGGATACATCTGCGCCAGGGTTTTGCCGTCGCTCATCGGCACATCACCGATGACGTTACGGAAACCGAGAATTAAGCCGCCGCTGATCAGCGCCGGCAGCAGCGGGAAGAAGATCTCCGCGAAGTGGGAAATCAGCTGCTCGTGCCACTTCATATTCTGGCGTGCAGCCTTCTTGGCCTGCTCTTTATCCGCCGAGCTGTGCCCGGTGGTTGCCAGCAGAGCCTGATAGTAATCGCCCACTTCGGTACCAATGACCACCTGGAACTGCCCGGCGTTGGTGAAGCAGCCTTTAACCATTTTGAGTTCTTCAATCGCCTTCGGGTTCGCTTTGGCCGGATCGTTCAGCACGAAGCGCAGGCGGGTAATGCAATGGCTAACGGTTGCGATGTTTTCGCGGCCGCCGACCAGGACGATCAGCTGATCAATATCTGCTTGTTTGACTTTACTCATCATGAAACCTCATGACAGATGGTGAGGGGTGTAATGACCTGAGCGCAAGCCTACTCTTTCAGCGTGACGGCGAAAATGGGAACGTTCCCGAAATCGGGCGAAGATCACAATAAACGCTTCAGGGGGGCTATGAAAGATGAGCGGGAATCACGATCTGCCGCGGCTCACTCCGCCCGTTGATCTGCTCGATCAGCTGCGCGGCGGCCTGTCTGCCGGACTCGGCATAACCCGGATCGACGGCGATGATCTCCGGGTGCAGAAACTTCATCAGCGGCGTGCTGCCGACGCTCGCCACCTGCAGGCTGTCGATGCGCTGCTCCTGAAGGTATTTGCTGGCTCCCAGCGCCAGCGTATCCGTGGCGCACACCAGCGCGGTTGTCTGCGGGGTCAGGACACTGGCAACCTGCTCGTAGCCTTGCTTCATGCCCAGACCCGGCAGGGAGGCGACGGCCGGGAGGTTGTGCTTTTTGCAAAACGCCAGATAGGCCTCATGGCGACGCTTGCCGGTGGTGACGTCGGTGTGGGGTACGCCGAGGAAGCTGATATGGCGATGGCCTTTATCGTACAAACGCTGCATCAGGGTGATAATCGCCCCCTCGTCGTCATAACAGACAGAGGCAAAACCGTGGGCGTCGCGCGCCATCATGACCAGTGAGGGCTGCCAGGGTTTTAGCATCTCGTCTTTAATGCCGGTAAAGCCGAACAGCACCACGCCGTCAATGTTGCGTCGCTGGAGCATGCCCAGATGCTCTTCAACCAGCTGCGGCGAGAACTGGCTCTCCATCATGATGGGGTCATATCCCTGCTCGTAAAAGGCGGGCAGCATGGTCTGCACGGCAAGGTTCTCCGAGAGCGAATCCAGACGAGAGACAATAATCGCGACCACTTTATCACTCTGCCCACGCATAGCGCGCGCGGAGCGGGAAGGGGAAAAGCCGTGCTGATTCATCACCGCCTCGACGCGCTCGCGGGTGCGTTCGCTGACACCGCTTTCGTTATTCAGCACGCGTGAGACGGTCGATTTCCCCACGCCGCTTAAACGCGCGATGTCTTTAATGGTAAGGCGGTTCTGCATGCTGTTTTCCCTGTAACAACGACAAAATGATCAATTGAGCCTAATGCTATAGCGCGATTTCGCTATGGGCAAAGTCTGGTTTACGTTCGGTTTATTTGCAGGGGGGTATAATACCGCCCGAATCGTCACAAAGGGTACGCTTAAATCCTTATACTGCGCGGCGACACCCTGTTTTTTACTTACCGGAGGCTCCATGGATCCCGATCCCACACCTCTCCTGAACGGGAGAACACGTTCTTTCCGGTAAGCCAGCTTTTGCTGTCTCACCGGTGATGTGAGGCAGCAACGTCCCAAACGTTCCTGCTTGAAAAATTGAGTGCCTGACAGGTACGGCTTTGCCATGCCTGAAGGGAATGCTGCGTCCGCCGTTGCGGATGCGGAGGAATGACTATGTTTAAAAATATCACCCGGCAGCTGCAGGCTCTGCTGAGCCGCCACCTGCCACATCGTCTTATTCAGCGCGACCCGCTGCCTAATGCCAAAAACATCGCGGGTGCAGCGATTCCCGCTTCCCTGACCGAACGCTGCCTGAACGTGGCGGCAATGGATGAGAACGAAGTCTGGCGCGCCTTTGGCGGCCACCCGGAAGGGCTGAACGCGACGGAAGTGGACAAAATCCGCGCCGTGCACGGCGATAACCACATTCCGGCGCAAAAACCATCTCCGTGGTGGGTGCACCTGTGGCTCTGCTACCGCAACCCCTTCAACCTGCTGCTGACCGTGCTCGGCATCATCTCCTACGCGACGGAAGATCTCTTTGCCGCTGGGGTGATTGCCCTGATGGTGGGGATTTCCACGCTGCTGAACTTTATTCAGGAAGCCCGCTCCACCAAAGCGGCGGACGCCCTGAAAGCGATGGTCAGCAACACCGCGACCGTCTCGCGCGTGATTAACGACCTCGGCGAAAACGCCTGGGTGGAGCTGCCCATTGACCAGCTGGTGCCGGGTGACCTGGTGAAGCTGGCCGCGGGGGACATGATTCCTGCGGATTTACGCATCATTCAGGCGCGGGATCTGTTTGTCGCCCAGGCCTCCCTGACCGGGGAATCCCTGCCCGTTGAAAAGGTGGCGCGCAGCCGTGATCCGCAGCAGATGAACCCGCTTGAGTGCGACACCCTGTGCTTTATGGGAACCACGGTCGTCAGCGGTACGGCGCAGGCGATTGTCACCGCGACCGGGGGCAACACCTGGTTTGGTCAGCTTGCCGGACGCGTCAGCGAGCAGGAGAGCGAGCCGAATGCCTTCCAGAAAGGGATTGGCCGCGTCAGCATGCTGCTGATCCGCTTTATGATGGTGATGACGCCGATTGTGCTGTTGATCAACGGCTACACCAAGGGCGACTGGTGGGAGGCGGCGCTGTTTGCCCTCTCCGTGGCCGTTGGCTTAACGCCGGAAATGCTGCCGATGATTGTCACCTCCACGCTGGCGCGTGGGGCGGTGAAGCTCTCGAAACAGAAAGTGATCGTCAAGCACCTCGACGCTATCCAGAACTTTGGCGCGATGGACATTCTCTGCACCGACAAAACCGGCACCCTGACGCAGGATAAAATCGTGCTGGAGAACCACACCGATATCGCCGGTAAAACCAGCGAACGCGTGCTGCACAGCGCGTGGCTGAACAGCCATTACCAGACCGGGCTGAAGAACCTGCTCGACGTGGCGGTGCTGGAAGGGGTCGATGAGGAAGCCGCCCGCACGCTCTCCGGTCGCTGGCAGAAGGTGGATGAGATCCCGTTTGACTTTGAACGCCGCCGCATGTCGGTGGTGGTGAGCGAGCAGCCGGACGTGCACCAGCTGATCTGCAAAGGCGCGCTGCAGGAGATCCTGAATGTGTCGACGCAGGTGCGCCATAACGGTGAGATCGTGCCGCTGGACGACACCATGCTGCGCCGCATCAGGCGCGTCACCGACAACCTGAACCGTCAGGGGCTGCGCGTGGTGGCGGTTGCGAGCAAGTTTCTGCCCGCGCGCGAGGGGGACTATCAGCGTATCGACGAATCCGATTTGATCCTCGAGGGTTACATCGCATTCCTCGATCCGCCGAAAGAGACCACCGCGCCTGCGCTCAAAGCGCTGAAGGCGAGCGGTATCACCGTTAAAATCCTCACCGGCGACAGCGAGCTGGTGGCCGCGAAAGTGTGTCACGAAGTAGGGCTGGATGCGGGCGATGTGGTCGTGGGCAGCGACATTGAGCACCTGTCCGACGACGAGCTGGCGAAACTGGCGCAGCACACCACGCTGTTTGCCCGCCTGACACCGATGCACAAAGAGCGCATTGTTACCCTGCTGCGTCGTGAAGGGCACGTGGTCGGCTTTATGGGCGACGGCATCAACGATGCGCCCGCCCTGCGTGCCGCGGATATTGGCATCTCCGTGGACGGCGCGGTGGATATTGCCCGCGAAGCGGCGGATATTATCCTGCTGGAAAAAAGCCTGATGGTGCTGGAGGAAGGCGTTATCGAAGGGCGTCGCACCTTTGCCAACATGCTCAAGTACATCAAAATGACCGCCAGCTCCAACTTCGGTAACGTGTTCAGCGTCCTGGTGGCCAGCGCGTTTCTGCCGTTCCTGCCGATGCTGCCGCTGCACCTGCTGATCCAGAACCTGATGTACGACGTGTCCCAGGTAGCGATCCCGTTTGATAACGTCGACGACGAGCAGATCCAGAAGCCACAGCGCTGGAACCCGTCCGATCTGGGGCGCTTTATGCTGTTCTTTGGGCCGATCAGCTCCATCTTCGACATCCTGACCTTCTGCCTGATGTGGTTTGTATTCCATGCCAACACGCCGGAACATCAGACCTTGTTCCAGTCCGGCTGGTTCGTGGTGGGTCTGCTGTCGCAAACGCTGATTGTGCATATGATCCGCACGCGCCGCATTCCGTTCATCCAGAGCCGTGCCGCATGGCCGCTGATTGTGATGACGGGCATTGTGATGGCGCTCGGCATCGCGCTGCCGTTCTCGCCGCTGGCAAGTTACCTGCAGCTTCAGGCGCTGCCGCTGAGCTACTTCCCGTGGCTGGTGGCGATCCTCGCGGGCTACATGGTGCTGACGCAGATGGTGAAAGGGTTTTATGCGCGTCGGTATGGGTGGCAGTAACGGCAAGCCCGGTGGCGCTGCGCTTACCGGGCCTACGTTCGGATCGTAGGCCGGGTAAGGCGAAGCCGCCACCCGGCAACTGGCTTTCCTCCCAAATTTAACAACCTGTGATCGCCGTTGGCGCATTCGCTTGACGACAATTTGTACGCATGTTAACAGAATGTTTTGCCTTTATTTGGCCCGTCAGATAAGGAACATTCATGTTACGGTACAGTCTCTTAACCGCCGGGCTGCTGCTCGGCGCCTCTGCCTTTGCCGCCCCGGCAGGGGATCTCCCGTTAATGCCCTGGCCTGCGAAGGTGGAACGCCCGACCACGCAGGGCGCACTGGTGCTCACCAGCCAACTTTCCGTGACCGTCAGCGGCGACGATCTCGGCGCCGCTGTCAACCGCCTGCGTCAGCGTATCGCCCTGCAAACCGGCTGGACGCTACAGCCGCAGGCTGAGCAACCGGACAAACCGACCATTCGCATCGCCATCGCCAAAAAGGTGAAGCCACAGCCGCTGCCGGACAGCGATGAAAGCTATAAGCTCACGGTGGATGCCAACGGTGTGAACATCTCCGCCAACACCCGCTTCGGCGCGCTGCGGGCGATGGAAACGCTGCTTCAGCTGGTGCAAAACGGCGCGGAAAACACGTCGCTGCCGTGGGTGACCATTGAAGACGCGCCGCGCTTCCCGTGGCGAGGGCTGCTGCTCGACTCGGCGCGCCATTTCATTCCCGTCGCGGATATCAAACGCCAGATTGACGGCATGGCGGCCGCAAAGCTTAACGTCCTGCACTGGCACTTAACCGACGATCAGGGCTGGCGCTTCAGCTCGAAGCGTTACCCGAAGCTGACGCAGCTTGCCAGCGACGGGCTGTTCTATACCCCTGAGCAGATGCGCGAGATTGTTCGCTATGCCACCGAGCGCGGCATCCGCGTGGTGCCGGAGATCGACATGCCGGGCCACGCCTCGGCGATTGCTGTGGCCTACCCGGTGCTGATGAGCGCGCCGGGGCCCTACAAAATGGAGCGCAACTGGGGCGTGCTGAAGCCGGTGCTTGATCCGACCAAAGAGGCCACATACGCCTTTGCTGACGCGATGGTCAGCGAACTGGCGGCGATCTTCCCGGATCCGTATCTGCACATCGGCGGGGATGAGGTGGACGACAGCCAGTGGAAAGCGAATCCTGCCATTCAGCAGTTTATACGTGACCACAAGCTGGCGGACAGCCACGCGCTGCAGGCCTATTTCAACCGCAAGCTGGAGACGATCCTCGAGAAACATCATCGGCAGATGGTCGGCTGGGATGAGATCTATCATCCTGACTTACCGAAAAGCATTCTGATCCAGTCCTGGCAGGGGCAGGACGCGCTGGGTAAGGTGGCGCAAACCGGCTACAAGGGCATTCTTTCGACCGGTTTCTACCTCGATCAACCCCAGTCCACCGCCTATCACTACCGCAATGAAATCGTTCCCCAGGGGCTGAATGGCGTGGACGTGATAGCAGACACCGACAGCGCCCAGAGCTGGGCCTTCTCCATGCCGCGTCTGAAAGGCAAGCCAGTCGAGGGGAGTTTTACCCTGGTGAAAGGGGACGCCGGCTGGCGCGGTTTTATTGATTTTGCCGGGAAATCCCGCCGTGCGGTGCAGGATATTGCGTGGCGCGACGACAATCAGGTGACGTTTACCGTTGACACCTGGATGGGCGAAACGCGCCCGGTCGTCTCGGTCGATAACGACAAGCTCACCGGTTACTTCCTGGTGGGCAATACCCGCTATCCGATTAGCGGTAGCCGTCTGGACGAGGTGCCGAAAGGGATCCCACCGGTAGTGCCGGACGTGGCGAATCAGGCTAATTTGCTCGGCGGAGAAGCCGCGCTGTGGGCGGAAAACGTGGTCGCGCAGGTGCTGGATATCCGCCTGTGGCCTCGGACGTTTGCGGTGGCGGAGCGGTTATGGTCCGCGCAGGACGTCAATGATGTCGACAACATGTATACCCGCCTGCAGGCGATGGACAGCTGGACGACGGTGTCGGTTGGCCTGCAGCAGCATACCCAGCAGCAGGTGCAATTCACGCGGCTCGCGAATAATGCCGACACGTTGCCGCTGCAAATCCTCGCGCAGGCGCTTGAACCGGCCCAGTATTACACCCGTCAGCACCTCAAGTTCCAGGCGAGAAACTATCACCAGTTTGAGCCGCTTAACCGCCTCGCGGATGCGCTGAATGCGGAAAGCATCACCGTGCGTCAGATGAACAAATGGGCGGACCGTCTGGTGAGCGATGCGGAAGACACGGAAAGCGCCGACGCGCTGCGCCACGTCTTTAATCGCTGGCAGAGCAACACCAGCGACGCGCTGGCGCTGAGCGAAAACAGCTATCAGCTGAAGGCGATTAAACCGGTGATCCTGGAGGTGGATAAGCTTGCCGCAATTGGCCTGAGGCTGACGGATCTGGTGGCGCGACAGGGCACGCTGGATGACAAAGAGATCGCCTCGATTCAACGCGAGCTGGATAACGCGGCGAAGGTGCAGGACGAAGTGGTCATCGCGGCGGTCTATCCGCTGGAGACGCTGCTCAGGGCGACGCGAAACCAGTAACATAAGCGCCCGGTGGCGCTACGCTTACCGGGCCTACGTGACGTGTAGGCCCGGCAAACGAAGTGCCGCCGGGCGTAAAGGCAACTCAGTTCTTCAACATCCACGCCTCTTTCCAGTCTGATCCCACGCCGGGCTCGAACTGGGTAGAGGTCGAACTGTACTGTTTGCAGTACCCGCTGTACGGGAATGGCTTGCACTCGTAGGTCTTACCGTCTTTTGGCTGCAACACCACGGTGCCCGCCTTATAAGAGGCAAGGTTATCCGGGAAGATAAAATCAGATTTACCGGTATCGCCGGAGGTTGCTTCACCTTCGAGCATCATATCCAGCACGTCCTGCGCGAACAGGGTGCCGGCTTTATTGGTAGCGTAGTATTTCAGCATGTGGTGCCCTGGCGTGACGTTTGTCAGGTTCATGGTCACATCCTGGTTGCTGTTATTCATATCCTGCTTCAGATAACCTTTTTCCGCTCCGGGATGGTTCAATACGTGTGCTTCAAGGTTCACGTCACCCTGCGTATTGACGTGGAATGTCACCGTCGCGGCACCGTGAGTCACTTTGCTGTAATGCAGGTCAGTCACGGCAATGGATTCATTAACCACCGCTTTTTGCTCTTCATAAGAGATAGCCACTGACTTCAGCGTACTGTCTTCTTTTACGAAGACGCTGTTTGCGCCGTGAACCGGGCTAACGTCTCCGCTTTCATCCTTCACGCCGACGCGCACGTCGTGATGAGCGCTGTTAATTTTTTGCGCAAGATCGTAGGCCCACTGGTTGGCATCTCCCTGTTGAGCCGAGGCGATAGTCAGCTCGGTCGCCATGGAGGCAATTTCGCCGTTGGCATCGAAGAAGCGAGCAATCACTTTATCGCCCACGTTGAGGTTGTTACCTGCAACCTGGCCGCTCAGCGTTTTGCTCCATACGGAGGCGGCGGCCGGGGTTTCATCCGGCGTGACGTTGCCGCCGTTACCGAAGTCCACGTCGATGGCCTGATAGAAACTGTTGGGCGTATCGGCAATTTCCCACACGCCGTAAATCACCTGATAACCGGTACGTTCCGGCACGTTACAGTTCATCGACTGGGTCATTGCTGGCGCCTGGCCGTTGCCGTTTACCGTACAAAACGGCGTTAAGTCGAACTGGTCGCGGGTCAGCGGCTTATTCGGGTTCCAGTTTTGTTTGGTGATGTAATAGCGCCAGTTGGTGGTTTTGTGCGGCGCGGTGTGGTGCCAGACAAACTGATGTACCCCGGCTGTCATCGGCGTTTTGGTCCAGGCATTCTGGCTTTGCTTATCAAGCTGCGAGTAGTTGGCAATCCCGGCGCTGGCGAGTTCGCCATCCGGCGGCAGGCTCCCTGACGGGAAACCGGAGGCACGTTCTACGCTCTGGGGTTCATATTCCACCAGACCGCAGTCAATATTTTGTCCCTGTTTACACATATAAGCGCGGCTGGCAGGGGATTCGATATAGCCGTGTGCCAGCGCAGAAGAGGCTACCGTAAGAGTGGCCATAGCCAACGCAATTCTGGAGATTTTCATTTTTGTCCGAAGCGGGAATTTATAAAGGTGTGCGAGTGTATTTATTCCCGGACCGCGTCGTCATCGTATTACGAAGGTAAAAATAGCCAAATAAAAAAGGCAGCCGAAGCTGCCCTGGTTTGCCTGAAATTGATTAGCGGCGCACGGCGATCGCTTCGATTTCAATTTTCACGTCTTTTGGCAGACGCGCCACTTCAACGCAGGAGCGCGCCGGGAAGGTCGCATTGTGTTCGGTAAAGAATGCTTCGTAAGTGGCGTTAACGGTCGCGAAATCGTTCAGATCTTTCACGAACACGGTCGTTTTCACGATGTCGCCCACTTTCAGACCGGCAGATTCAACGATAGCCTGCACGTTTTCCAGCGACTGACGCGCCTGTGCCGCTACGTCGGCTGGCACTTCACCGGTTTTTGGGTTCACCGGGATCTGGCCCGAGGTGATGATCATGCTGCCCAGATCAACGCCCTGAACGTACGGGCCGATAGCCGCGGGTGCATTTTCCGTCGCGAGTACTTTGGTCATGATTTCTCCAGAATAACAGCTGATTAAATGTTCCCGGCCATTATAGGGAGGCCGGGATCCTTTACCAACCTCAATTAGTTGGCCAGCACCACATAATGAGAAAACTCTTTTTCGCAGTATTTACATTTGAGTGCGATGTCATCAGCGCGTTTTTTCACTGCAAAACTGGATGAAACCGGCTCAGCATGACTGATGCAGTTGCTGTTCGGACAGACCAGCACACTCTCGATGCGATCCGGCAGGCCAGGATGGGATTTGCCGACCACTTCATACTCGTCGATGCGGTTGACGGTGGCATCCGGTGCGTACAGCGACAGCTGGTTGACCTGCTCGTCGGTCAGGAAGGTATTCTCGATTTTGATCAAGTCCTTGCGGCCCATCTCGCCCGACGGCAGGTTCAGGCCAATGGTGATGCGCTGATCGGTTTCGGTCAGTTTGAACAGCGTCAGCAGCTTAAAGCCCACCTGCGCAGGGATGTGGTCAATCACGGTGCCACGTTTGATGGCTTCAACCTGGAGTTTGTTATCGTGTGTCATGGTCGTCTCCCCTTACAGAGCTAAGTCGCGATTCAGAACCAGTGCCAGTAACGCCTGGCGGGCGAAGATACCGTTCCCGGCCTGCTGGAAGTACCAGGCGTGCGGCGTTTTATCCACGTCTGTGGTGATCTCATCGATGCGCGGCAGCGGGTGCAGCACCTTCATGTTGTCGCGCGCGCCGTCGAGGTCGCTGGCGCGCAGGACAAACTGCGCCTTCACGTTGGCGTACTCGGAAGGATCCAGACGCTCTTTCTGCACGCGGGTCATGTAGAGAATATCCACGTGGCTCATCACCTCTTCGATGCTGGCGTGCAGGCTCCACGCAATGCCTTTTTCGTCCAGCATATCGAGAATGTACTGCGGCATCGCCAGCGCGTCTGGGGCGATGAAGAAGAAGCGGTTGCCGTTAAATTTCGCCAGCGCCTGGGTCAGGGAGTGGACGGTGCGGCCATATTTCAGGTCGCCGACCATGGCGATGTTCAGGTTCTCCAGCGTGCCCTGCGTCTCCTGAATGGTGAACAGATCCAGCAGGGTCTGAGTCGGATGCTGGTTAGCACCGTCCCCGGCGTTCAGTACCGGGATGCCACCGGAAAACTCGGTCGCCAGGCGCGCCGCGCCCTCCTGCGGGTGGCGCATCACAATCGCGTCTACGTAGGTGCTGATCACTGAAATGGTATCCGCCAGGGTCTCGCCTTTTTTACCCAGCGACGTGTTGCTGCTGTCTGAGAAGCCCACCACGCTCGCGCCCAGGCGGTGCATGGAGGTTTCAAAGGAGAGGCGGGTGCGGGTCGAGGCTTCAAAGAAGCAGCTCGCAATCACCTTGTGCTTCAGCAGCTCCGGTTGCGGATTGGCCTTCAGTTTTGCCGCGGTTTCCAGAACCAGTTCCAGCTCTTCGCGGCTGAGGTCGTTTATGGAAATGATGTGTTTTTGATAAAGCGGATTCATGTTTATCTCCTGACGCCGGGCAAAAAAAAGCCCCTCAAATGAGGGGCTCTGGGAATAGATTACGCAACGGGAAGAAAAACGGCAGGCCAGCGTCTGATTTCAGACGCGGTAAGACGTTATGTCGTACACGCTTGACCATGCTTCCTCCCGGCAAATTGTCGGGCATTATACGCAGCTCGCTTTGCGGATCAAGCGATTTAATGCACGCTTTACTCAATGCAAACGGTTCTTTATGAATATTAATGCGTTCTGAGTAAATAATTAATTTGCTTATGCACCAGCGCGGTGCGCTTCACCACCCGAGGGGCGACCCAGACGATACTGCTTCCGGCCACCACGCCTAAAATTTCCGGTAACTGGTGATAATCCAGGATACGCGCCACCGCGCGGCCATATCCGGCAACGGTATGGATAAGGATAAATTCGCTATTGTGCTCAACGCTCACCACCATTTCGGACACGGTGCGCGCGGCATCAGGAGCCGGGCGCAGCTGGGGATTCAGCGAATAAATCTTTAGCCCTTTGGCATTTCGAATTTTTATGACACCGAGCAACTTGAGCAGACGTGAAACGGTGGACTGGCTGATGGTCTCAAAACCCCGCTCCTGTAAGTCGCGGCGGATCTCCTCCTGAGAGAGATAGCCCTTTTCCGCGATCAGACGCTGGCAGACCGTTAGCTGTAGTTGCTCTTTGGGAGAGTACTCTTCGTAATCCATCATAGTTCCCATATCAGTTCCCGAAATAACCGGTGACACCGCACCGATCCACAGGCCGGATAAGCGCAGCGCCATCCGGCAAATTACAACAACGCCCCCAGACTTAACGCCACCATAATCACCACCGTTAAAATCCCCAGCAGCGGCGCGACCCATTTCAGATAGCGCACGTAAGGCACGCGGGCGATAGCCAGCCCGCCCATTACGACGGCAGAGGTGGGAGTGATCAGGTTAACGATACCGGACGCCGACTGGTAAGCCGTAACCACCAGGTCGCGGTTGACGTTAGCGAAATCGGCAAGAGGCGCCATGATCGGCATCGTCAGAACGGCCAGGCCGGACGAAGAAGGCACAAGAAACGACAGCACCACCTCCAGCCAGTACATCACGTTGATGAACGCTACCGTCGATAAGCCGGTAACCATTCCCTCGGCGCTGTGCAAAATGGTGTGGGTAATCATGCCCTTATCCATGATCACTACGATACCGCGCGCGATACCGATAATCAGCGCGACGCCCAGCAAATCTCGCGCGCCGTTGATAAAGGTTGAGGTCAGTTCCTCTTCGCTCATGCGGGCGATCAGGCCGACGATTATTGCACTGGCGAGAAACACCGCTGAGATCTCCGCCATCCACCAGCCGAGCACCGCCACGCCGTAGATCATGACCGCGAAGGCAAGGGCGAAAATCACCAGGATGATTTTGCGCACCGGGGTGAATTCCAGCGACTGTTCGCCCTTGTTGCCGAGGAAGTGGGCGAGGTTCTCCTCCTGTTTGTCCGCCACGATGGAGAGAGAGGGATCCTTGCGCACTTTACGGGCATAGCGCATCACCCACGCCACGCAGATGATCCACCCGATGACCAGCAGAGCCACGCGCAGGGCGATACCGTTGGTGAAGGGGATCCCGGCGGCGTTGGCGGCGATCACCGTCGCGAACGGGTTAATGGTGGAGCCAAGCGTGCCGATCCCGGCGCCGAGCAGCACGGTGGAGGCGGCTACCACCGGGTCGAAACGTGCGGCCAGCATCACCGGTACCAGCAGGGTATAGAACGGCAGGGACTCTTCGGCCATGCCGTAAATGGTGCCGCCTGCGGCAAACAGCGCCATCAGGATCGGGATCATCCACTCTTCACGACCGCGCAACCGGGTGGTGACGCGTTCGATCCCGGCGTCAATGGCCCCGGTTTTGGTGACGATCCCGAGGAATCCCCCGATGATCAGTATAAACAGCGCAACGTCGATCGCCCCGGCCTGGCCGGACTCGGGATCGTACAACCCGGCAATCGGGGCCATCAGCACGGAAACCAGCCCCTGCGGATGGGCCGCTACGTGCGCATAGGTTCCGGCAACTGGCACGTCCTTGCCGAGCGCCTCGTTCATGGCCATGTGATACTGCCCGGCCGGAACAATCCACGTCAGGACGGCAACGACGGCAATCAGAAAAAAGAGAATGGTGTATGCGGAGGGAAATTTGAACTTGCCCATGATGTTCTCCTGAAACCCGGCGCACCCCGCGGCGCGCCGGGCGGTGATTAGTCGCCGAGTGTCGCCACCATGACCGCTTTAATGGTATGCATGCGGTTTTCTGCTTCATCAAAGACGATAGAGTTCGGGGATTCGAAGACCTCTTCCGTCACCTCCAGCCCTTTCAGGCCATAGGCCATTTCGATTTCGCGGCCCACTTTGGTGTGCTCGTTGTGAAACGCCGGCAGGCAGTGCATGAACTTGACGTTCGGGTTGCCGGTGGCTTTCATGACGTCCGCGTTGATTTGATACGGCTTCATCAGGCTGACGCGTTCGGCCCACGCCTCTTTCGGCTCGCCCATGGAGACCCACACGTCGGTGTAGAGGAAATCCGTCCCGCGCACGCCTTCTTCCACGTCGTCGGTCAGGGTGATGCGCGCGCCCGTTTCTTTCGCGATGGCACGGCACTGCTCAACCAGACCCGCTTCCGGCCAGAAGGATTTCGGTGCCACCAGGCGGATGTCCATCCCCATTTTGGCCGCGCCGACCATCAGGGAGTTGCCCATGTTGTTGCGTGCGTCGCCGAGATAAGCAAAGCTCAGCTCCGGCAGGGTTTTGCCCGGGGCGTGCTCCAGCATGGTCATCAGATCGGCGAGGATCTGCGTCGGATGGAATTCGTCGGTCAGGCCGTTCCACACCGGTACGCCCGCGTATTCACCCAGCTCTTCAACAATCGCCTGGCCGTAGCCGCGGTATTCGATACCGTCATACATACGCCCCAACACGCGGGCGGTGTCTTTCATCGACTCTTTATGGCCGATCTGCGACCCGCTTGGGCCGAGGTAGGTCACCTGCGCACCCTGGTCAAACGCGCCCACTTCGAAGGCGCAGCGGGTGCGGGTGGAGGTTTTTTCAAAGATCAGGGCGATGTTTTTGCCGACCAGGGTTTGCTTTTCGCGTCCGGCTTTTTTGGCCGCTTTCAGCTCGATGGCGAGGTCGATCAGGTACTGGATCTCCGCCGGGGTGTAGTCCAGCAGTTTCAGAAAGTTGCGGTTTTTCAGGTTGATGGTCATATGGGAAATCCTTTTTAAATGTATGTTCAGTTACGAATCAACGTGCCTTTCTCGCCCGCCAGAATCTCTGCCCCATCGGCCAGCGCGCCGATCCCGGCAATGCCGTTGCAGGCTTCAACAAACTCGCGGCAGGCGGCCACTTTCGGCCCCATCGATCCGGCGTCAAACTGCATGCCTCTGAGCAGTTCTGGCGTCACCTGCGCCAGCGGGCGCTGGGTCGGTTTTCCCCAGTCGAGGTACACCGCGTCGGCATCGGTGAGGATCAGCAGGGCGTCGGCCTCAATCTGGCGCGCCAGCAGGGCGGCGGAGAGGTCTTTATCGATCACCGCCTCAATGCCGTGATAGCCGTTGGCGTTTTCCACCACCGGCACGCCGCCGCCGCCGTTGCAGATCACCAGGTGGTCGCGCTGGATCAGCGCCGTGATGGCGTCGCTCTCGACGATGCGTTTCGGCTGCGGTGACGGCACCACGCGACGGAAGTAGCTGCCGTCGGCCTTAAACACCCAGCCTTTTTCCGCGGCCAGCGTTTTTGCCTGGGCTTCGCTGTACACCGGGCCGATGTATTTGGTCGGGTTGCTGAACGCCGGGTCGGCGGCGTCCACTTCCACTTGCGTAAGCAGGACGCTCACCTCACGCTGCGGCAGGCTGTTTTTCAGCGCCTGCTGGAGCATGTAGCCGATCATCCCCTGGCTTTCGGCACCAAGAACGTCCAGTGGGTAAGGGGTCACTTTGTCGTAGGCGCTGTTCTGCAGCGCCAGCAGCCCGACCTGTGGACCGTTGCCGTGGACCAGCACCACGCGCCACTGCGCCGTGAGCCCAGCGATGGTGCGGGCGGCCTGCTCAATGTTCTGGCGCTGGATCTCTGCTTCCAGCGGCTCGCCGCGCTTCAGCAGCGCGTTGCCGCCAAGGGCCACAACCAGAGTGGGTTTTCGTTCCATGATGGCTCCTTTAAATTCCGTCGCGTTCCAGTGGGCAGCTCATGCAGCGTGCGCCGCCGCGGCCGCGTCCCAGCTCATCGCCCGGGATGGGCAGCACGGTGATGCCGGCTTTGTCGTACTTCTCGTTAGTCCAGACGTTGCGTTCGTAGCCAATCACCACGCCGGGACGGATGGTCAGAACGTTGTTGGCGTCATTCCACTGTTCGCGTTCGGCTTCAAAGGCGTCGCCGCCGGTGGTGATCAGGCGCACCTGGTTAATGCCGAGCGCTTTCTCGATGGCGTGCAGCAGGTCGGTTTCCTGGGTACGTTGCAGGCCGCCGCGCCCGTCCGGGGTGAGCGTCCAGCACTGGGCGTCTTTGCGCACCACTTCCGGGTAGACGGAGAAAGTGTCCACGTCGATGTGGGTCATCACGGTGTCGAGGTGCATGCAGGAGCGGTGTTTTGGCAGCTCAACGGCGATCACGCGCTCGGCCTGGCGGTGTTTGAACAGGCTGTTGGCGAGGAACTCCACGCCCTGCGGCGTCGTGCGTTCAGACATGCCGATCAATACCGCCCCGCGACCAATCACTAATACGTCGCCGCCTTCCAGGGTGGCATGATCGTAATTAATATTTTCGTCGCCGAAATACTTTATAAAATCGCCGTCGGCAAATGCCGGATGCCAGCGATATATTGCCCGAAGGTTATTAGTTTCACGCTGACGGGCGGGTTTAGCCATCGGGTTAATGGACACGCCGTTATAAATCCAGCAGGAAGTGTCGCGGGTAAATAAATGGTTCGGCAGCGGCTTCATAATAAAGTCATTGGCCGTGTGGGTATCTACCACCATATTTTTGATGGCCGCCGGAATTTCGCCGTAGGTTAATCCGCCGCTTAATCTGCGCGCCAGTTCACGGTGCGGCATGTCCGCCAGCCAGCCGCGCACGTCGCCCGCAAAGGTAGGCCCGAGGCGATAGTCCGAGATTTGCGTCTCCAGCAGCCAGGCTTTCGCTTCAGTAATATCAAGCGTTTGTGTCAGGAGGTCGGTTAACAGCAGGACTTCCACACCCTGCTCGCGCAGCGTGTTTGCGAAGATATCATGCTCTTCGCCCGCCCGTTCAACCGAGAGCACATCATCGAAAAGCAGTTCCTGACAATTCGATGGCGTTAAACGTTTCAGACTTAAATTTGGGCGGTGCAGCATAACGCTACGCAATTGACCAATTTCAGAACCGACGTAATGCTTTTCCATAATTATTCCTTTAACTGTTTTTCAGAATAAAAAGGGCATGCGCCATGTGATGTGTTTAATTTCATGGCGGCTAAGCTCAATTGATTTCGTGGTTCATACTAGGCGGTTAAATAATCATTGTTGTGATGCAGTTCACGCGAAAATGGATATTAAGGTGTTTGTTTTCATTTGCATGATTCGCATCAGATAATGATTAATTTCATATTATTGGCACGTGAATAGCTAAGCAGCATTCGGTGGCAATATTTGTATTTGTTATTATTTTGTAGAATTTAATGTTTCGAAATAATTAGTTATATCATTGATTTTAAATGTTAAAATTTGGTGGTGGGAATACCTATGCAATAATGGCAGTTAACTATTTTTGACTTAAGGAAAATCCATAAATAATTATGAGTTTATAAAGGAAATTATTAAAGTGATAAAATGTGATACGGCAGCAGGTTTTGTGATTTACGCTTTCGATTCAGGAAGTTATGTTGGCGCTATCGCGCGCGCGAAATGAGGTTATGCATAACCGCTGCATAATTGCCTGTGTGTGATTAACAGTGAATTAACACCTTTCCCGATAAACATGCGCTCGCGCAAAGGTCACAGAAAAAGGACTGGTATGGCAGCGCGAACTCTCGTATAAAAGACAAAAATGAAACGTCGTTTTACATTGAGAGGTTTTTCATGATCATCGGCAACATCCACCATCTCCAGCCCTGGCTGCCTGACGCGCTGCGCCAGGCCATTGACTATATAAAGCGCCACGTCACCGACGCCACGCCGCCCGGCAAGCATGATATCGATGGCAACACTCTGTTTTATCTGGTCTCGGAAGACATGACTCAGCCGTTTGCTGAACGCCGCGCCGAGTTTCATGCGCGCTATCTGGACATCCAGATCGTGATGAAGGGTCAGGAAGGGATGACCTTCAGCACCCTGCCGCACGGTACGCCGGATACCGACTGGCTGGCGGACAAAGACATCGCGTTCCTGCCGGAAGGCGAGCAGGAGAAAACCGTGGTGCTGAGCGAAGGGGATTTTGTGGTGTTCTGGCCTGGCGAAGTCCATAAGCCGCTGTGCGCGGTGGGGGCGCTTACTAAGGTGCGAAAAGTCGTGGTGAAAATGCTGATTGAATAACTCCATTACCCCCGGTAGGGAGTAAAAGTCCTCTCTCCCTGTGGGAGAGGGAGAGGGTTAGGGTGAGGGCAACAGACCGCCTCCTTCAATCTGTGATCCAGCTTAAATTTCCCGCACTACCTCCTCATCTCCCATTTACCTGCGCTTTTTCTGCGTCATAGTATGTTCGTTAAATTAATGAACGCTGTTCTATAATGTAGAACAAAATGATTCAGCAAGGAGATCTCATGCCGCAGCCTGTGTTGTTTACGGGAATCATTCCCCCTGTCTCCACCATTTTTACCGCCGATGGCCAGCTCGATAAGCAGGGCACCGCCGCGCTGATCGACGATCTGATCGCCGCAGGCGTTGATGGCCTGTTCTTCCTCGGCAGCGGCGGCGAATTCTCCCAGCTCAACGCCGAAGAGCGTAAAACCATTGCCCGCTTTGCTATCGATCATGTCGATCGTCGCGTGCCGGTTCTGATCGGCACCGGCGGCACCAACGCCCGGGAAACCATTGAACTGAGCCAGCACGCGCAGCAGGCGGGCGCGGACGGCATCGTGGTCATCAACCCCTACTACTGGAAAGTCTCGGAAGCGAACCTGATTCGCTATTTCGAATAGGTGGCCGACAGCGTCACGCTGCCGGTGATGCTCTATAACTTCCCGGCGCTGACCGGGCAGGATCTCACGCCAGCGCTGGTGAAAACCCTCGCCGACTCGCGCAGCAACATCGTAGGCATTAAAGACACCATCGACTCCGTCGCCCATCTGCGCAGCATGATCCACACCGTCAAAGCGGCCCACCCGCACTTCACCGTGCTGTGCGGCTACGACGACCATCTGTTCAATACTCTGCTGCTCGGTGGCGACGGGGCGATCTCGGCGAGCGGCAACTTTGCGCCGCAGGTGTCGGTAAATCTTCTGAAAGCCTGGCGCGATAAGGACGTGGCGAAAGCGGCTGAGTATCATCAGACCTTGCTGCAAATCCCGCAGCTGTATCAGCTGGATACGCCGTTCGTGAACGTCATTAAAGAGGCGATTGTACTTTGCGGTCGCCCGATCTCCACGTACGTGCTGCCGCCCGCTTCACCGCTGGACGAGCCGCGCAAAGCGCAGCTGAAATCCCTGCTGCAACAGCTCAAGCTCTGCTGAGCCGGAAGATAACCATGACCATCGAGAAAATTTTCACCCCACAGGACGATGCGTTTTATGCGGTGATCACCCACGCGGCGGGGCCGCAGGGCGCGCTGCCTCTGACCCCGCAGATGCTGATGGAATCCCCCAGCGGCAACCTGTTCGGCATGACGCAAAACGCCGGGATGGGCTGGGACGCCAACAGGCTGACCGGCAAAGAGGTGCTGATCATCGGTACCCAGGGCGGCATCCGCGCCGGGGACGGACGCCCGGTTGCGCTGGGCTACCACACCGGGCACTGGGAAATTGGCATGCAGATGCAGGCGGCAGCGAAGGAGATCACCCGCAACGGTGGGATCCCGTTCGCGGCCTTCGTCAGCGACCCCTGCGACGGGCGCTCTCAGGGCACGCACGGCATGTTCGACTCCCTGCCGTACCGCAACGACGCGGCGATCGTGTTTCGTCGTCTGATCCGCTCCCTGCCGACGCGCCGGGCGGTGATCGGCGTGGCAACCTGCGATAAAGGGCTGCCTGCGACCATGATCGCGCTGGCCGCCATGCACGATCTGCCGACCATTCTGGTGCCGGGCGGCGCGACGCTGCCGCCGACCGTGGGTGAAGATGCGGGCAAGGTGCAGACCATTGGCGCGCGCTTTGCCAACCACGAGCTGTCGTTGCAGGAGGCCGCCGAGCTGGGCTGTCGCGCCTGCGCGTCGCCGGGCGGCGGGTGTCAGTTTCTCGGCACGGCGGGCACCTCTCAGGTGGTTGCGGAAGCGCTGGGTCTGGCACTGCCGCACTCCGCGCTGGCACCGTCCGGGCAGGCGGTGTGGCTGGAGATCGCCCGCCAGTCGGCGCGGGCGGTGAGCGAGCTGGATAACCGCGGCATCACCACGCGCGATATCCTCACCGATAAGGCCATCGAAAACGCCATGGTGCTCCACGCGGCGTTCGGCGGTTCCACCAATTTACTGCTGCACATACCGGCCATCGCCCACGCGGCGGGCTGCACCCTTCCTGACGTCGCGCACTGGACGCGCATCAACCGTAAAGTTCCGCGCCTGGTGAGCGTCCTGCCCAACGGCCCGGACTACCATCCGACCGTGCGCGCGTTCCTGGCAGGCGGCGTGCCGGAGGTGATGCTCCACCTGCGCGATCTCGGCCTGCTGCATCTGGATGCCATGACCGTGACCGGCCAGACGGTGGGCGAGAACCTCGACTGGTGGCAGGCCTCGGAACGTCGGGCGCGCTTCCGTCAGTGCCTGCGCGAGCAGGACGGCGTCGATCCGGATGACGTGATCCTGCCGCCCGAGAAGGCCAAAGCGAAAGGGCTGACCTCAACGGTCTGCTTCCCGACGGGCAACATCGCGCCGGAAGGATCGGTGATCAAGGCCACGGCGATCGACCCGTCGGTGGTCGGTGACGATGGCGTTTACCGCCACACCGGTCGGGCGCGGGTGTTTGTCTCAGAAGCGCAGGCGATTAAGGCCATCAAGCGGGAAGAGATTCAGCAGGGCGATATCATGGTGGTGATCGGCGGCGGACCGTCCGGCACCGGTATGGAAGAGACCTACCAGCTCACCTCCGCGCTGAAGCATATCTCGTGGGGCAAAACGGTGTCGCTGATTACCGATGCGCGCTTCTCGGGCGTGTCGACGGGCGCCTGCTTCGGGCACGTGTCGCCGGAGGCGCTGGCGGGCGGGCCGATTGGCAAATTGCGGGATAACGACATCATTGAGATTGCCGTGGATCGTATGACCCTGACGGGCAGCGTGAACTTTATCGGCACGGCGGACACCCCGCTGACGCCGGAAGAGGGCGCGCGCGAGCTGGCACGGCGGCAGACGCATCCGGACCTGCACGCCCACGACTTTTTGCCGGACGATACGCGGCTATGGGCAGCATTGCAGTCGGTGAGCGGCGGCACCTGGAAAGGCTGTATTTATGACACCGATAAAATTATTGAGGTAATTAACGCCGGTAAAAAAGCGCTCGGCATTTAATTATTTTTAGAAAAAAACGTCTGCGGGAAATATTCCGCGGACGGCTTTCGTGTTTTTATAATTTATTAATTTAAACAATCAGTTGCGATATATCGCTGGCGTCACAAAAGCAAAATAACATAATTCAGAAATAAGATATGACCATTGCTGGTTAATTGAACAGCTCATTACACTCCATTAACACGATGTTGTTATTCAGCACACGACATAAGGGTGTAATTCTGATGACGCAATTAACCATGAAAGACAAAATTGGCTACGGGCTGGGTGACACCGCCTGCGGCTTCGTCTGGCAGGCCACGATGTTTCTGCTGGCCTATTTCTATACCGACGTCTTCGGCCTGTCGGCGGGCATTATGGGCACGCTGTTTTTGGTCTCCCGCGTGCTCGACGCCGTCACCGACCCGCTGATGGGGCTGCTGGTTGACCGCACCCGCACGCGGCACGGCCAGTTCCGCCCGTTCCTGCTGTGGGGCGCGATCCCGTTCGGCATCGTCTGCGTACTGACCTTCTACACGCCGGACTTCTCGGCGCAGGGCAAAATCATCTACGCCTGCGTGACCTACATTCTCCTGACCCTGGTCTACACCTTCGTTAACGTGCCGTACTGCGCCATGCCGGGCGTCATCACCGCTGACCCGAAAGAGCGTCACGCCCTGCAATCCTGGCGTTTCTTCCTGGCGGCGGCGGGTTCGCTCGCCATCAGCGGCATTGCCCTGCCGCTGGTGAGCATCATCGGCAAAGGGGACGAGCAGGTGGGCTATTTCGGCGCCATGTGCGTGCTGGGGCTGAGCGGCGTGGTGCTGCTCTACGTCTGCTTCTTTACCACCAAAGAGCGTTACACCTTTGAGGTGCAGCCGGGCTCGTCGGTGGCAAAAGATCTCAGGCTGCTGTTCGGCAACGGCCAGTGGCGCATTATGTGTGCCTTTAAGATGATGGCGACCTGTTCCAACGTGGTGCGCGGCGGGGCGACCCTCTACTTCGTCAAATACGTGATGGATCACCCGGAGCTGGCGACCCAGTTTTTACTCTATGGCAGTCTCGCCACCATGTTCGGCTCGCTCTGCTCCTCCCGCCTGCTGGGCCGCTTTGACCGCGTCACCGCCTTCAAGTGGATCATCGTTGCCTACTCGCTGATCAGCCTGCTGATTTTCGTCACCCCGGCGGAGCATATCGCCCTGATTTTCGCCCTCAACATTCTGTTCCTGTTCGTCTTTAACACCACCACGCCGCTCCAGTGGCTCATGGCCTCTGACGTGGTGGATTACGAGGAGAGCCGCAGCGGGCGCCGCCTCGACGGGCTGGTCTTCTCCACCTACCTGTTCAGCCTGAAGATTGGCCTGGCGATTGGCGGGGCGGTGGTGGGCTGGATCCTGGCGTACGTCAACTACTCCGCCAGCAGCAGCGTGCAGCCGGTTGAGGTGCTGACCACCATCAAAATTCTGTTCTGCGTGGTGCCGGTAGTGCTCTACGCGGGCATGTTCATCATGCTGTCGTTCTATAAGCTCACCGACGCCCGCGTGGAGGCCATCAGCCAGCAGCTGATCAAGCACCGCGCGGCCCAGGGGGAAGCCGTTCCCGACGCCGCGACAGCCGCATCCCATTAACCGGAGGCACTATGGAAATCACTAACCCGATACTCACCGGCTTCAACCCGGACCCGTCCCTCTGCCGCCAGGGCGAGGACTACTACATCGCCACCTCGACCTTCGAGTGGTTCCCGGGCGTGCGCATCTACCACTCCCGCGACTTAAAAAACTGGTCGCTGGTCAGCACCCCGCTGGACCGCGTGTCGATGCTGGACATGAAGGGCAACCCGGACTCCGGCGGCATCTGGGCGCCGTGCCTGAGCTACGCCGACGGCAAATTCTGGCTGCTCTACACCGACGTGAAGATTGTCGACTCGCCGTGGAAAAACGGCCGCAACTACCTCGTCACCGCGCCGTCCATTGAGGGGCCGTGGAGCGAGCCGATCCCGATGGGCAACGGCGGGTTCGACCCGTCCCTGTTTCACGACGACGATGGCCGCAAATATTACCTTTACCGCCCGTGGGGGCCGCGCCACCACAGCAACCCGCACAACACCATCGTGATGCAGGAGTTCGATCCGCAGACCGGCACCCTCTCGCCGGAGCGTAAGACCCTGTTTACCGGCACGCCGCTCTGCTACACCGAAGGCGCGCACCTGTATCGCCACGCAGGATGGTACTACCTGATGGTTGCCGAAGGCGGCACCAGCTACGAACACGCCGTCGTGGTGCTGCGTTCAAAAACGATCGACGGGCCGTACGAGCTGCACCCGGACGTGACGATGATGACCAGCTGGCACCTGCCGGAGAACCCGCTGCAGAAGAGCGGCCACGGTTCGCTGCTGCAGACCCACACGGGGGAATGGTATATGGCGTACCTCACCAGCCGCCCGCTGCGCCTGCCCGGCGTGCCGCTGCTGGCCTCCGGCGGGCGCGGCTACTGCCCGCTGGGGCGCGAGACCGGCATCGCCCGCATCGAATGGCGCGACGGCTGGCCGTATGTCGAAGGCGGCAAGCACGCGCAGCTGACCGTGAAAGGCCCGCAGGTGGCCGAGCAGCCTGCGGCCGCTCAGAACAGCTGGCGGGACGATTTCGACGCCAGTTCGCTTGACCCGGAACTGCAGACCCTGCGCATTCCGTTCGACGACACCCTCGGCTCGCTCACCGCGCGCCCCGGCTATTTACGGCTCTACGGCAACGACTCGCTTAACTCGACCTTCACCCAGTCGACCGTGGCGCGCCGCTGGCAGCACTTTACCTTCCGGGCGGAGACGCGGATGCAGTTCTCGCCGATCCACTTCCAGCAGAGCGCCGGGCTGACCTGCTACTACAACAGTAAAAACTGGAGCTACTGCTTTGTGGACTACGAGGAGGGGCAGGGGAGAACCATAAAGGTGATCCAGCTCGACCACAACGTGCCGTCATGGCCGCTGCACGAGCAGCCGATTCCGGTACCGGAGAGTGCGCAGAGCGTCTGGCTGCGCGTCGATGTGGATACGCTGGTCTATCGCTACAGCTACTCGTTCGACGGCGAGACGTGGCACACCGTGCCGGTAACCTATGAGGCGTGGAAACTGTCGGACGACTACATCGGCGGGCGCGGCTTCTTCACCGGCGCATTTGTGGGGCTGCACTGCGAGGACATCAGCGGTGACGGCTGCCACGCGGACTTCGACTACTTTACCTACGAGCCGCTGTAGCGGCTCAGGCCGGGTAGCCCAGCGCGCGTGAGAGCTGGAGCCCGGCCTGCTGAAGCTGCTCGCGGAAATTAGCCAGCTCGGCGTCGTCCACGCGCGAGGTCAGCGTCGACAGGCTCAGGGCGGCAATCACGCGTGACTCGTGGTTCCACACCGGCACCGCCACGCAGCGCACGCCCTGCTCGTTCTCTTCGCTGTCCAGGGCGTAGCCTTGTTCGCGGGTTTTTTTCAGCGCATCCACCAACGCTTCGCGGGTGGCAAGAGTGGAAGGGGTAAAGGTAGTGTACTGATAGCCCTCCAGCAGGGCGTTCAGCTCGGCCTCGCCCAGCCAGGCAATCAACACCTTGCCGATGGCGGTGGCATGAACCGGCAGGCGACGGCCAATGCGCGAATAGGCGATGGCGGCCAGCTTGCCTTCAATCTTCTCGATATAGACCCCTTCACGCCCGTCCAGGATCCCCAGATGGGTGGTCTGCCCAGTCCGCCGGGATAGATCCGTCAGCCAGCCTTTTGCCTTCTGACGAATATCCATTGAGCCCACGACGAAATGGCCGCGCTCGACCAGCTTCATGCCGAGGCGATATTTACCGTTCTCCGGGTTCTGATCGATATAGCCGTAAAGCTGCAGGGTTTTCAGCAGCGAATGGAGGGTACTTTTGCTCAGCCCCATCAGTTTGCTGATGTCGGTGATCTTAAGCTCGGTGGCCTGCTCGTTGAACAGGTCGAGGATCTGCAACGCACGTTCAACAGACTGAATAATCGGCATAATGCTGGCATGTCCACGCTGGAATTAAGGCGAAAACGTACCTTTTTTGGGGTGAAAAATCAATTGAGCAGGCCTGATTTGCCCGGCGGCGCTTCGCTTGCACGGGCCTACGGGTTTTGTAGGCCGGGTAAGCGCAGCGTCACCCGGCAAGAAGAGCGCACCGAATAAAAATGTGGGAGAGAGGATCACTCCCCAAGCGTCGCCACCATCACCGCCTTAATCGTATGCATCCGGTTTTCCGCCTGGTCGAACACGATGCTCGCCGCCGACTCAAACACCTCGTCCGTCACCTCCATCCCGCCGTGCAGATCAAACTCTTTCGCCATCTGCTTGCCGAGCGTAGTCTGGTCGTCATGGAACGCCGGCAGACAGTGCAGGAACTTGACGTTCGGGTTGCCGGTCAGCGCCATCATCTGCGCGTTCACCTGATACCCACGCAGCAGCGCAATCCGCTCCGCCCACTTCTCTTTGGCTTCGCCCATCGACACCCACACGTCGGTATAGATAAAGTCCGCGCCCTTCACGCCGGCCGCTACGTCTTCCGTCAGGGTGATTTTGCCGCCGTGCTTCTCTGCCAGCGCGCTGCACTCCGCTACCAGGCTCTCTTCCGGCCAGCAGGCTTTCGGGGCCACCAGACGCAGATCCAGCCCGGTCAGCGCCGCCGCTTCCAGCATCGAGTTGCCCATGTTGTTGCGCGCGTCGCCCGCGTAGACCAGCGTCATCTCGTTAAACGCTTTGCCCGGCAGGTGCTCCTGCATGGTCAGCAGGTCCGCCAGCAGCTGCGTCGGGTGGAACTCGTTGGTCAGGCCGTTCCACACCGGCACGCCCGCATATTGCGCCAGCGTTTCGACCACGTCCTGGCCGTGGCCGCGATACTGAATGCCGTCGTACATCCGCCCGAGCACCCGTGCGGTATCCTTAATTGACTCTTTATGCCCAATCTGGCTGCCGCTCGGCCCTAAATAAGTGACGCGTGCGCCCTGGTCAAATGCGGCAACTTCGAAAGAGCATCGTGTACGGGTCGAGTCTTTTTCGAAGATGAGCGCGATGTTTTTACCAGTAAGCTTTTGTACTTCCTTGCCCTTTTTTTTATCGGCTTTAAGCTGTGCGGCAAGAGTCAGCAGAGAAGTGAACTGTGCAGGGGTAAAGTCGAGCAATTTCAGAAAGTGTTTCTTGTACAAATCGGACATTTTATCCTCGCCTGGCAAACGCCACTTATTGAATTAAAATTCACTTTATATGTGTAATTATTCATTTGCAACCCCGTTTCACAATTCTTTCTTACAAAGGTGGAGGCAAACCCGTCCGTGTGTGAAAATAGAAGTATCTGCCGCACTTTAAAGAGGATTGAGCCATGGCAAACCCGGAACACCTGGAAGAGCAACGCGAAGAGACGCGTCTGATTATTGAAGAGCTGCTGGAAGACGGTAGCGATCCGGACGCGCTGTACACCATCGAGCACCATTTCTCTGCGGATGATTTCGACGCGCTGGAAAAAATGGCGGTGGAAGCCTTCAAGCTGGGTTACGAAGTGACCGAGCCGGAAGAGCTTGAAGTGGAAGAGGGCGACACCGTCATCTGCTGCGACATCCTGAGCGAAGGCGCGCTGAAGGCGGAGCTGATCGACGCGCAGGTAGAACAGCTGATGAACCTGGCCGAGAAGTTTGAGGTGGAGTACGACGGCTGGGGAACCTACTTCGAAGATCCGAACGGTGAAGACGACGAAGAAGGCGACGACGAAGATTACGTCGACGAAGACGACGACGGCGTGCGTCACTAAGCGTTTCAGGCGGTGGCCCTCGCCACCGCTTTTTCAAGGCAGAACCATGGATTACCCGCAGATACTCGCCCCCGTACTCAACTTCCTCCCGTGCCCGACCCCGCAAGCATGGATTGATAAAGCCCGCGACCCGGCAAACCTGCCGCTGCTGCTCACCGACCACATGGTGTGCGAGCTCAAGGCCGCCCAGACCGCGCTATTACTGGTTCGTAAATACGTCGCCGACGAAAGCGGTGCCGACGCGCTGCTCGACTGGCTCAAACCCTACGAACTGTTCACCTTCCGCGACGGCCCGGAGCCGGACTTTATTGCCCTGCACAGGCAGATTGGCAAAAGCGTGATGCCCAAAACCGACGACCCGTGGGGCCAGGCGCTCATCGACAGCATGGTGCTGCTGATTAAAGAGGAACTCCACCACTTCTGGCAGGTGCGCGAGGCGATGCTGGCCCGCGACATTCCGTACGTCAAAATCACCGCCAGCCGCTACGCCAAAGGGATGCTTAAAGAAGTGCGCACCCACGAACCGCTGACGCTGATCGACAAACTCATCTGCGGCGCCTACATCGAAGCCCGCTCCTGCGAACGCTTCGCCGCGCTGGCCCCGTTCCTCGAGGACGACCTGCAAAAGTTTTATCTCTCGCTGCTGCGCTCGGAAGCGCGCCACTATCAGGACTACCTGACGCTGGCCCAACAGGTGAGCGACGACGATATCTCACCGCGCATACAGCATTTTGGCGAAATTGAAGCCACACTTATCTCGACACCGGACAACGAGTTTCGCTTCCACAGCGGCGTGCCGGTGTAAACCGGCATAACGCAAGGATAAGGATGCGAGATGAATAAAACGTGGACCCGTATTGTGATTGTCGTCGTCGCGGCCGCCGCCGTGGCGTTCTGGGTGTTCTTCGACAGGCAGCGCGCGCCGGAACAACAGATGGATGCTGCCCTCAACGCGATGCCCGCCTGGCAGGTGATTAAGGAGCAGGAGCCTGCGCTGCATCAGCGCATCCTCGACCAGATGGCCGCCCTGCAAAAAGCGGGCGAGCCGGAGCAGCAGATTATCGACACCATCCAGCCGCAGATCCTGCATCTGCAGATGTCGCGCCTGCAAAACGCCCCGGACGCCAACGTGGTGAACTACATGACCATCAACATGGAGCAGACCGCCGCCATCCAGAAGGTGAGCGACGACGCCTGCTTCCGCTTCCTCTACCCGATGGTGAAGGGCGGCGTGAACCCAATGCGCATGCTGGATAAAGACCTGATGGCGCGGCGCATGCAGGCCGACGCCGACATGATGCGCGCGGCCTACGGCAAAAACCGCCACACCGTGACCAAGGCCGAACGCGAGGCGGCAGTCGAGGATGTGCGGCCGATTATGAAGGCGCTTGCCGATAAGTACGGCGAGGACATCCAGCTGTTGCAGATGCCGGAGAAGGCGGCGGGCAAAGAGAAGCTCTCCTGCGATATGGTGCAGGAGATGTGGGCGAAGGTGCTGGCGCTGCCGGAGCAGAAGGCAGCAGGGGTGATTCGGCTGGCGGTGTCTGAGCTGGAGTGACGAAGGGCGCTGGTTTTTTGGGCACTTAGCGTGGGTTTCGCGCGTCGCCGCTTGCATGGCGGCGCGCGACAGGTATAATCCACAACGTTTCCGCATCCCCTTCAGTGCCGAAGTGGCGAAATCGGTAGACGCAGTTGATTCAAAATCAACCGTAGAAATACGTGCCGGTTCGAGTCCGGCCTTCGGCACCATCGGAACATCAATAGACGTCAACGGACGTCTTTTTTTGTGCCTGAAATCCAGTATCCGCAAGGCTTTCCTCGCTTTTTCACTCAACCTAAGTCAACCTGATTCAATCTACATCAACTTACTGATGCGGGTACAACTGCGGGTATATCCCGGTTCGATAATGGTTGTACCCACACAGACCCTTGAAAGGATACTCATCATGGCTCTGAGTGATGTGAAGGTTCGTTCGGCTAAGCCTGAAGCAAAAGCCTATAAACTAACTGACGGTGAAGGCATGGTTTTGCTGGTTCACCCTAACGGTTCCAAATATTGGCGGCTTCGTTATCGCTTTGGAGGTAAGGAGAAGATGCTGGCGCTGGGGAAATATCCTGAAGTGTCGCTGGCGGATGCCCGGGCACGCAGGGATGAAGCGCGTAGGCTATTAGCTAATAGCGTCGATCCTAGTGAGAACAAGAAAGCTGTTAAGGTAGGACAAGAGCAAGAAGCGATAACGTTTGAATCGGTCGCCAGAGACTGGCATGCCAGCAATCAAAAGTGGTCGGCATCGCATAGCGCTCGTGTATTGAAAAGCCTTGAAGATAATCTTTTTGCTGTCATCGGTAAGCGGAACATTGCTGAATTGAAGACGCGGGATCTTCTTGTACCCATCAAAGCGGTGGAATCATCCGGACGACTCGAAGTTGCGGCTCGTTTACAACAGCGAACTACCGCGATTATGCGGTTTGCCGTTCAGAGCGGCTTAATCGACTACAACCCTGCACAAGAAATTGCCGGTGCGGTTGCTACGGCGAAAAGACAGCACCGTGCTGCTCTGGAACTTAACCGTATTCCTGAATTACTTCACCGTATTGATCACTATTCTGGCAGGCCGTTAACTCGACTGGCTGTCGAACTCACGTTGTTGGTTTTCATCCGTTCAAGCGAGCTGCGTTTTGCCCGCTGGTCAGAAGTAGATTTTGAAACGGCCATGTGGACGATCCCCGGTGAGCGTGAATCGTTGGACGGTGTTAAACATTCTCAACGTGGTTCAAAGATGCGGACTCCCCATCTTGTTCCTTTATCGCGACAGGCTCTGGCTATTTTGGAAAAAATCAAAAGCATGAATGGGAATCGAGAACTGATATTCGTGGGCGATCACGATCCATGTAAGCCTATGAGTGAGAACACGGTGAACAAAGCTTTGCGAGTGATGGGCTATGACACGAAAACGGAAGTGTGTGGCCATGGTTTCAGGACGATGGCGTGTAGTTCTCTGATTGAGTCAGGATTGTGGTCGAGGGATGCGGTAGAGCGGCAGATGAGTCATCAAGAGCGTAGCTCTGTGCGTGCGGCGTATATTCATAAGGCCGAGCATCTGGATGAGCGCAGACTGATGCTGCAGTGGTGGGCTGATTTTTTGGATGTGAATAGGGAGAAGGCGGTTAGTCCGTTTGATTTTGCCAAGCTTGGGCGGTGATTAGTCGCGGTTTCTCCCACAACATGCGGAGTGGGGACTGTGCATAAGTTAAAGCGGTCTATCCAAAGGAGACCAACAGTGCCAGCAGTGATGCTGGTGCTGCTAGTTAATGACACTGCTTATTTTTTGTCTATTTTGCAATATGCGTTATGTCTCTCGAGAGTAACCCTGTGTTAAATATCTATAGGGCCAGTCTGCCGCAATGAATAATCGAAAGAAGGAATTGATTTAAGTGGGGGAGTGTTTACTTACCTGTTCTGACCGATTTTTTTCGATACAATGCTACCAAGTATTTAACAAATTCTAAGCACAGGCGCTTTATAATCGAGAGGCGATTGAATGGATGCTTTAAGGGCTACAACATCGACAAATTTCAGTTTTCTCGCTGAACATGACCCGCTGTTTCTACAAATCGCCACTGCTGCAGAAAACGCCTTCTCAGGCGATCCCAACACCACCTTGATTAAGTTGCGCCAACTAGGTGAAGCCTTAGCACAACATATTGCTGCGCTGGTCGGGCTCACGTTTGATGAACCGCCCACTCAGGCTGATTTACTCTACCGCCTCAATCGCGAGCTAAAATTTGAACCCACGGTACGCGAGCTATTTCATCTATTGCGGATAGAGGGCAACAAGGCCACTCACCAGTTCAAAACTAAGCACAAAGAGGCGCTAGATGGCTTAAAAGTGGCGCGAGCGCTAGCTATCTGGTTCCACCAATCTTTCGGCAAGCAGGGCGCGGCCTTTAAACCCGGCGCTTTTATTGCTCCTCCAGACCCGAGCAATCAGCTCAGGCAACTCCAAACGGAAATCGATCGCCTCAAAAGTGAGCTCACTACCGCCAACATACAGCTAGATTCCAGCCAACAGCTGCAAAATTTGCTGGTGCAGGAAAAGAGTGAATATGAAACGCTGGCGCTAGCCATGGATGATGAAACTAAGGTGTTAGCATCGCAGGCGAAAGAGCAGGAAATTGCACTCGAACAGCTTCGACAGCAATACGAAGAAAAATTAAAAATCCTGCAAGCGCAACTGACCGAAAAAGATGAAAAGCAGGCCCGAACACAACGGCAAGAGTTTGCCCAGAAGAGCCGCCGTGCCAGCCAACATATCGCGTTAAATGAAGAA
The DNA here is from genome assembly GCF_010692925.1 of Enterobacter sp. T2. Lineage (NCBI taxonomy): Bacteria > Pseudomonadati > Pseudomonadota > Gammaproteobacteria > Enterobacterales > Enterobacteriaceae > Enterobacter > Enterobacter sp. T2. Next base: position 521,989 of record NZ_CP048736.1, read on the forward strand.
CTCACCCGTATACTGATTGACCAAAGCTTAAATGATGCGGGCTGGCTTGCTGACAGTCAGGAACTGACCTGGGCTAACGGAACTCGCCCTGAAAAGGGGATAAACAAAGCCATTGCCGAATGGCCTACGGAGCATCAGGGTAAAAAAGGTCGCGCTGATTACGTTCTATTTTGCGGCTTAACTCCGCTGGCCACGGTCGAAGCCAAAAAAGAAAACACCGATGTTGCGGGAAAAATTCCGCAGGCAGAACGCTACAGCAAAGGCTTCAAAATCACTTCCCCCATGATTGGCGCATGGGAGCGGGAAGGCCGAACCATTGCATGGGCGGATGAAACTGACGGGCATTACATTATCCCGTTTGTATACTCCTGCAACGGTCGCCCCTACGTGCCACAGTTGGTCGAGTCATCAGGAACTTGGTTCCGGGACGTGCGCGAACCGTCCAACATCCGCCGTGCGCTGCAAAAGTTTCATACCCCGCAAGGCTTGCTGGATAAACTCGAACGCAGCAAAGACAGCGCCGAACAGAAGCTAAAGCAAGAAGGCTTCGCTTACCTCCGGTTACGCGATTATCAGCAAAAGGCCATTCTCGCCGTTGAAAGCACATTGGCGCAAAACATCCGCAATGCCCTGCTGGCGATGGCGACCGGCACCGGGAAAACACGCACCATTGTTGGTCTAATGTACCGTTTTCTGAAAACTGAACGCTTCAAGCGCATCCTGTTTCTGGTTGACCGTACGGCTTTGGGCGAGCAAGCCACGGACACCTTCAAAGAAGCGCCGTTGGAGCAAAACCAGACGCTGTCTCAGATTTACAATATCGCTGAGCTCGGCGATATGGCTACACAGGCAGAAACCCGAGTACAGGTCGCGACGGTACAGGCCATGGTTAGCCGCATTTTTTCCTCGGACACACCACCGCCGGTGGATGAATTTGACTGCATCATCGTTGATGAAGCCCACCGAGGCTACACCTTAGATCAGGAAATGACTGAAGGGGAACTCTCGACCCGCGACGCCAGCCAATATCTCTCCAGCTACCGTCGGGTGCTCGATTATTTCGACGCGGTAAAAATCGGCCTTACCGCCACACCAGCGAAACATACCAGCGATATCTTCGGCAAACCGATTTACATCTACTCCTACCGAGAAGCCGTGGCGGATGATTGGCTCATCGATCATGAACCCCCAATCCGTTATGAAACGCTGCTGACGCAAAATGGCATCCACTTTGACAAAGGGAGCCAGGTGCATGCCATTAATATCCACACCGGAGAGGTTGAGATTGATCAGCTAGAAGACGAAGTGGATTTCAACGTTGATGCATTTAACCGTAGCGTCATCAGTGAAAACTTTAATCGGGTTATTTGCCAACAGCTCGTGAAAGAGCTCGACCCCTTTGGCGAAGAGAAAACGCTGGTTTTCTGCGTTACAGACAAACATGCCGACATGGTCAAACGCTTGTTGGATGAAGCGTTCTCTGCCGAATATGAAAACTATAATCAAGCGGCCGTCGAGAAAATCACCGGTGAAAGTGACAAAGTCAAACAGTTGATCAAACAGTATAAAAATGAACGCTATCCGAATATTGCAATCACCGTTGATTTGCTCAGCACCGGCATTGACGTGCCGAAGATTTGTAATCTGGTTTTCATGCGTCGGGTGAAGTCACGTATTTTATTTGAACAAATGATTGGTCGCGCAACGCGCCGCTGTGATGACATTGGCAAAACGGTCTTCCGTATTTACGATCCAGTGGATATTTATGAGGCCCTCAGCGACGTCAACACTATGAAACCGTTGGTCAAAGACCCCAATATCACGCTTGAGCAATTGGTCAGCGAGTTAATCGATACTGAACAGCTTGAAAAAGCGCTCAACAGCCCCGGCGAACAGACAGGTGAAACTCAGGCTGATGTGGTGCTCAGTCAGTTAAGCCAAAAGGTGATGCGCATCCTGCGTAAAGCGGAAAAACGGGCAGAAAATCGCCCAGCGGTGAAACAAAAATTGGCTGACCTCCATCAAATGTGGGGCGTTGAGCCAAAACAGCTGCATCAACATCTGCATCACTTAGGGCCGCGTCAGGCGGCAGCCTTCATCCAACAACAGCAAGGGCTAATTAGCCAGCTCAACGAGATAACTACATTACTCGGAAGTGAATACCGGCCGATTATTTCTGAGCATCATGACCAGCTACAGGAACGTAATCAGAGCTACGGTAGCCATCAGCGGCCAGAAGATTACCTGGAAAGCTTTGCGGATTTTATTCAGCAGCAGCTTAACCAATCCACTGCGCTGGCCGTGGTTGTCAACAAACCCCGCGACCTCACTCGTGAACAGCTTAAAGAGATCCGCTTATTATTAGACGGTGCGGGTTATTCCGAAGCTAAACTACAAACTGCCGTGCGTAATCAAACCAATCAGGATATCGCCGCAAGCATTGTCGGCCATATTCGCCGTGCTGCACTAGGGGAACCGCTTGTGCCTTTTGCACAGCGCGTATCACAGGCAATGATCAACATTTATAACAGCCACGCATGGACAACCCTGCAACGAAAATGGTTGGATCGTCTGGCAAAACAGCTGGTTCATGAAGTGATCATTGATCACCAATTTATTAACAGTAGTTTTGCTGATGACGGCGGCGTAAAACAGCTTAATAAGATATTGGTAGACCAATTGGACAGCGTGCTGGATGAACTTAACGGTGCGATCTGGCCACAACAAAGCGCGTGATTTTAGTAAAATTCGCCGCTGAAATTAGCTTTTTTAATCGTGCTTGCGGCATGTTCCGTGAGCGAATGCAGGAAAAATAATGAGTAAAAATAACGATATCGTACAAAAACTGTGGAACCTGTGTGATGTACTACGTGACGACGGCATCAACTACAGCGATTACGTCACCGAACTAGTACTTCTGCTATTTATCAAAATGGTGCATGAAAATACCGAAGCAGAATTATTAGATCAGCACACCTTACCGCAGGGCTGCCGCTGGGGCGATCTTAACAGTTTATCGGGCCTTAACCTGCTTAACCATTACAAGCAAATGCTACTGAAACTTTCCACCGGCAAAGATGCTGAAGGCAATTTGATTCATGCCGACCCGCTGATTAGCGCCATTTACGCCGATGCGCAAACTCGCCTGCGTGAGCCTCGTCATCTCGAACAGATGATCCGCACCCTCGACCAGATTGACTGGTTTAGTGCTAAAAAAGACGGTCTCGGCGATCTTTATGAAGGTCTGCTGGAGAAAAATGCCGGAGAAACAAAATCTGGCGCAGGACAATATTTTACGCCGCGAGCCTTAATTAACAGCATGGTACGCTGCATTAAGCCACAGCCTGGAGAAGTGATCCAAGATCCCGCTGCGGGCACCGCAGGATTTTTGATTGCCGCCGATCAATACATCAAGCAACAAACCGACAACCTCTACGACCTGACGGCCAAAGCGAGAGCCTTTCAAAAAAATAAAGCCTTTGTTGGTGTAGAACTGGTTCCGTCTACGCGCCGCTTGGCACTGATGAACTGCCTGCTGCACGGCATGGAAGGGGATGACGAAGGCGTCGTGCATCAGGGCAACGCGCTGGGCATGGCGGGCGCTAGCTTGCCCAAAGCCGATATCATTCTTGCTAATCCTCCGTTCGGTACGGCGAAGGGCGGTGAAGCTAGCATTACCCGTGATGACTTAACCTACCCAACCAGTAACAAACAGCTAGCGTTTTTACAGCATATCTACCGTAACTTAAAACCGGGTGGCCGTGCAGCCGTGGTGCTGCCCGACAACGTCCTGTTTGAAGCGGGCGTCGGCACCGATGTACGCCGTGACCTGATGAACAAATGTAATCTGCACACCATTTTGCGTTTACCCACCGGGATTTTTTACGCGCAAGGCGTGAAAACGAACGTTTTATTCTTCACTAAAGGTAGTGTCAGCAACAAACATCAGGATGAAAACTGCACCGAAAACGTCTGGGTCTATGACTTGCGCAGCAACATGCCAAGCTTTGGTAAACGCACCCCGTTTGGTGAGCAACATTTAAAACCTTTTGAAGCGGTTTACGGTGACGATGCCAACGGCCAAAGCCCGCGCAGCGAAGGGGAATGGAGCTTTAACTCCGATGAGCTCGACGCGCCCGATAACGCCGAAAATCAGCACGTTGACGACCGCATGGCGATCAGCCGCTGGCGCACATTCAGCCGCGACTGGATCCGCGATGTTAAAGGTGATTCATTAGATATCTCATGGCTGAAAGATAGCAACAGCGTTGATGCGGCTAACCTACCTGAGCCATCGGTGCTGGCTGCCGAAGCTATGGGCGAACTGGTTCAGGCATTGGGAGAACTGGATAGGCTGATGCGCGGGCTGGGTGCTAGTGATGAAGCCGATGTACAAAAGACGTTATTGAATGAGATGTTGGGTGGTGTTAAGTGATTAGCGAGATAAAATTACCGGAGGGGTGGGTAGAAGCAGAATTACAAGAAGTAGCTGTTTGGGGCTCGGGTGGAACACCCTCGCGTAAGTACCCTGAATATTATAATGGTGATATTCCTTGGATAAAAACGGGTGATTTAGGACCTCGGCTTATTACCCGATCTAGTGAGTATATAACTAAGCAGGCAGTTCAAAACTCAAACGCAAAGTTATTCTCAAAAAATTCTGTAGTAATAGCTATGTACGGGGCAACCATTGGTAAGACTTCTATCTTAGGGATTGATGCAACAACTAACCAAGCATGTGCCGTTGGTTTACCAATAGAAAATGTAACTACAAGCATTTTCCTATACTATCTTTTGTTAAATGAAAAAAAATCATTTATTGCAAAAAGTAAAGGTGGAGCACAACCTAATATCTCACAAGCACTAATTAAAGAGCATAAAGTTCCCTTTCCCTCTCTAGCCGAACAAAAAATCATCACCGATAAACTCGACACTCTGTTAGCACAGGTCGATAACACCAAAACACGCCTTGAGCAAATACCACAAATCCTAAAACGTTTTCGTCAGGCAGTGTTGGCGGCTGCGGTGAGTGGGAAATTGACGGAGGAATGGCGTGGTACAGCTATCCTAACTGATTGGAAAAAAGGGACACTTAAAAATTTCATAAAGAAACCATCTTACGGTACCTCTGCAAAGTCACAAAAAGAAGGTTTAATCCCTGTTTTAAGAATGGGAAACCTCCAGAATGGTAAATTGGACTGGTCAGATTTAGTTTATACATCAGATAAAAATGAAATTGAAAAATATAAACTAATAGCTGGCGACATATTATTTAATCGAACAAACAGCCCAGAGTTAGTAGGCAAGACCTCTATTTACAGAGGTGAGAGAGATGCTATCTATGCTGGGTATTTGATTAAAGTTCAGTGTTTAGATGGGCTTAATCCTGAGTATCTTAATTACCATCTCAATAGCAATATTGCGAAGCAATATTGCTATGAGGTTAAATCTGATGGCGTAAGTCAATCAAATATTAATGCCCAAAAACTGGCGGCATACCCGCTGGAAGTACCACCAATCAACGAACAACACGAAATCGTCCGCTGCGTAGAACAACTCTTCACCTATGCTGACGGCATCGAAAAGCAGGTACAAAACGCCCTTGAGCGCGTCAACAACCTCACACATTCGATCTTGGCTAAAGCATTTCGTGGGGAACTCACGGCACAATGGCGGGCAGAAAATCCCGAATTAATCAGCGGTGAAAATAGCGCAAAGTCATTGCTGGTAAAAATTCAACACCAGCGTACAAGTATAAAAAATATCAAGCAAAGAAAAGGTAAAAGTTAATGAGACTGATATCTTTAAACTTGAGTGGCGGCTACAAAGGCTTGAAAGATCAGTTCTTTGATTTTAGTTATGCACAAGATAATATATTTGCATTGATTGGCCTTAATGGTTCTGGTAAATCTCAATTGCTTGAGTTAATCGGGGAAACTTTTGCTTATCTAGAGCGATGGCAACGTGCAGAGTTCAAAAATAAAACATCGTTAGGTTTTAGCGTTGCGGTACACTATCAATGGGATCTTAGAAATGATAGTGCTGTTATGTCTTACCCAGACGAGCTCATGAGTCATGGTGAGAGTATTGAGCTAAAGGTAACTATTGAGCTTGACGGAAATGTGGTTTTAAATGTTCGTGGTACTGATGAGTGGCATGTAATACAGCTTGGTGAGCGCCATTTTCCCATCCCTCTCGTGGTTGGTTATGCTTCGGGGCTAAACGAAAATTTACAGCGAAGTTTTATGAAAAATGCTGTGCAATATTTTGAAGTTCGTCGAATTAGTAGCCAGCGTCTAAAAATGCTATCACGAGAAATCAATGATGAACAGTTGGCTGAAATTAACAAAAAGTATCTTAAAAAATACCCACACATATTTGATCCTTTATCAGAAGGTGATTTTGTTCCAAATTATCACCTGAATTTGAGAGAAGTGAACCCTGCCCCTAGCAATTTTAACTATCTTGATTACGATAATATTGGGCTCTTAATTTTATCGCTATCGATTCTTCCGGCTGGGACAGTATTTCAACTATTAGATGAAATAACATATAAATATCCAGTCAAAGCCGTACTTCATTACGATTTTCGTTCAGGTATCATAGAAGATGATGCCATTCGTGATGTGAAAATGTTGATCCGTATAGCAGGCACCGATCAAGTAAGGCCAACAGGAGGCCGAACTACAGATAGCCAGTATGAACTTTATGAGTTAGAGCATTTGTCTGGAGAAATAACTCTCGAATTAAGTGATGAGGCTGTTTTAAAGAGACTTCGTGAAGAAAACTACCATGATTCTTTTGCATTATTTAAAAGACTTAACAATATTCAACAGCTTGGTATAAAAAATTGGACTCGTACATCTCGTTTGAAGTTGATGATAGATAATTTTATAGGTACGGTAAAAAAACCGCTTCAGTCAAGATTACCTTTATCTGTTGTTGAGTTATTAATGGCTAATGAAAAGGGTGATACCGTGAAGTTTGATGATTTATCTGACGGTGAAGCTCAATTGATTCAGGTTATCGCGGCCACAAGAATATTCAGTCAGGTTCAAGCTCTATTTCTTTTTGATGAGCCAGAAACACACCTTAATCCATCTTGGCGCACCTATTTTCACCAGCGTTTAACCAAAGCATTTACACCTGAAGACGAGAGAAAAGGTCAATCGCAGTTCTTTTTATCTACTCACTCACCATTCATGATTTCCTCGCTCAAACGCGAGAATGTATTTTTCTTCGAGCGTAATGATATGGGTTGTATCAGTATGGAACCGGTGTCCAGCCAGACTTATGGCACATCATTTGATGTCTTGGTTAAGAACCACTACGGTCTGCGTTCCCTTATTTCACAGACAGTGGTAAAGGATGTTAAAAATCGATTACCAGAAGATAATAATCCTGAAGCAGTTATAGCTGCGCGACTCTGGATTGAGGAAAATCTGGGAGAGTCAATGGAAAAGGCTTATCTGCTAAGGAAACTAGAGAGCTAATGTTATTTTCACTTAATCCACAGACGCCTCAATGTTCGGTATTTGCATTTCTTAATGCTGAATTTCTTCATTTTTTGCAAGCTTCTATTAATGCTGATGTATTCTCAGAAAACTTATTCCGCACTTTTCCTGAGATGATTGAAAATATAGAAGTACTTGTCCCTAGTGTATGTTGGAGTAATGAGCCCACAAGAGAGAAATTTCTTGGGTTATGGAAAGCGCGGCCTACGACCGTTGCGCAGCGACGGGAGTTGTCAGACCAAATAAGTCAGGCTCAGGATATTAATTTATTTTTCAACAATACCCAAGCTGTATTGCCGCAATTAGTACCAGACTCCTTATTCGAAGCATGTAAGGCGTTAACAACTCATTTGTTTACACGCACCAAAGATCTAGCTCAAGCAAAGTCACAATCCAATAGTTCTATTGAAAAACATTATCAGAATTTCGTCAGAGAAAATAATAATAGCCATCTATGTCCTATTTGTGGCACTGCACTTCTCTCTCAAAATCGAGAAAGCGTAGCAGAGGAAGAACAATGGCGATCAGATTATGACCACATTCTTTGCAAAGATAAATATCCAGTTTACAGTGTCCATCCAGGAAACTTCATTCCGACTTGCCATATTTGTAATAGTAAAGCTAAAGGGGCAAGGGACTTACTGAACACTGCTGATCTCCAGAGACGATTAGCGTTTTATCCACTTCCCCCATCACAAGAGTCATGTGAGCAATTTGTTGTGGTATCGCTTCACCTCAGCGACCGTAGAGATTTAATTGTGAATAGTTGGGAAACACCGTTGGGGTCAGCATCCATTTTATTCCCTAGAGCTCCAGCTGACATAGTAGATAAAATAGGTGTATGGAAAGAAGTTTATAAAGTACCAGAAAGAGTTGAACAGCATCTTAAGGTCAACTTTTGCGAGCGTGTGGCCGCTGATCTACGACCAGTAAGCTTTGATGATTTCTGTGAGCAATTACATAGATATTCGAGACAAATGCCAGCAGACTATAGAAAATCGGAATGGAGGTTTTGGTGGCAGAAAGTCTATGAATTCTTATCAGATCAAAATAGAGACTATTTACATGATGTGTGGATATTAATTGACTGGAAGTTAAGGTTATCAAATGATGCTGATATGGCTGATACTTTTAATCACATTTAAATATTACTTCAACAGGGTGAGAGTATTGTTACTCTCACTTTTTAAAATTCATTGTAGAAGGTGCGCTTATTACTACGCAACCATCAATGCCTTTTATCTTCAATACTCCCTCCTTGAATTTAACATGTTCTTGTGTTGCTCGAGTGCAGTCCCACAGGAAGCTGATGATATAAGAATCCTTATATTTTTCGTCGACACGATAAAGTGACGCATCTTCTGCAATTTCTCCTATTAGTGCAGGAAACGATTTCTTTGTATCTTTTCGGTATTTTACTTCAATAATTGTGTGCAGTGATGGCAGATAAAGGTCTATGCGGGGGTTTTTTTGCCCGACAGGCTGAAGATTCACCTCATCTGCAATATCGTTGAATATTGGTGCAAGTAGGATATAAAGCAGATTCTGAACATGATATTCATTTTCAACTTGCCACTTTACGGGCTCTGCGGCTCTAGTTCGACCTGAGTCCTCCCATGTCCACCGTTTTAACCCAGCAGGGATATGTTCCAGAAATCCTAGCAGGTCATCCAGTGTCCATCCAGACGGTGGAGCAATGGCAATTTCCTGATTAATTTGATTAAAAACGTAAAGCATTACGCACAAGAGAGTAACTGAAGGATTTTCTGTAGCTTGTGCTTGAAATTCGCTCATGAAACGTCCGACAAGAGAAAGTCGGTTCTGATGGCTATTGATCTCCAGTAACTTTCGATAATGAAGGAAGAGTGGTATGCAGGCACTACTAAAGGAGGCTGATTCGCTGTTACTGACATATGCCGCGATATCTTTCTCGAAGATACTTAGATGGTAGCTTTCAATCTGCTGAGCCAGAAACCCTGAAATCCACTTTTCGAACTCGTGATCTATGCTCTCATCTTGCATCTGTGCGGTTAGCCATTTCACTGCCATTACACCGAACATATCCGATACCCAAGGTCTCGGTGTTGAATCTATCTTGGGAGCTTGTCCGAGCAGGCGAGAGACATCCTGGACCGAGACAGTTTCATCAAGAATACCTAAACCTGAAATTGCACAGCGTTGGTATAAAGATAGGTCCGCAAAGCTAAAATTCGTAATGCAGCTTTTAACTCCTTCCAGGAGACTAAAAAAGCAGGACTTAAATGGATCAATGTGAGCGGATTCGATCACCTTACTGTGAAAATAGTCGCGTAGCTGATAAACGTTTTCTTTCTCTATAGGAACCATTGTGAATGCCCTATTTTTCCAATCATGACTGAGTCACTCCAGCCCGGAAGCTGATTCAACCATCCTAAATTATGGGCGATAAGATCGGAATAAGTGATGGTAACTGGCATGGGATTGGGGAAGTAACTACGCCAGGAGTGTGATGCGAAACTGTAGAGCTGAGCACTCAAATACTTAATATCTTTGAAGGTCGAGTCTTTATGAACGTTGACGATCACACCACGTGGATGACCGTCCGTTTCTTGTCGTAATTCACGTTGGCCGATCAGGTAAACAAGCATTTCGTTTTTAGAAAGCTTAAACGTTTTTCCGCGATGTGTCGCCAGGCGTCCTTTCGACATGGTCGCCGTTGAAGAGTCGAACATGTGGAGTCCATGATTCTCTGAGATTTTTACGAAGGCATACTCGATCTGGTAATCTCTATACTTGTCGATTACCGCACGGACTGCCTGAATCTCTTCCTTATTGAACTTTTTGACTTGTACATGGAAAATTAAGCGAATCGTATCGCCTTTCTGCCAGTTCATTCGCCTTTGTATTTTTTCTATATTCTCGGCTAGAACAGAGGTTAGAGCGCCGCAGTAAGCTTCCGGTACAACGGCTTTGGACGTACTCGAGACAATGTAACTACCGTCTCCCGAAAATACGGTGGTGATTCCCATAATGCGCTGATTATGGGCACCACGCTCTTGGACTATATTTGCACTGCCAATACCGATCACGAGTTCATGGGATAGTGTTGGCGATGATTTGAGTAGCCACGGGACTCCACCCATCTTCGCATAGCAGGCCAGTGACATGTTATTAAGCGAGTAGCCGAGTGAATAATCAGACTGCGCTAGCAGCTCTATTGTGAAATCCTGTACAGGAACTTGGTGCAAGTAAAATAGGCTTTTACCAAGATAGTAAGGATTATCAGCAACTTTGAGTTTTTTAAATGACTGCCGCACCTGTACGAGGGCCAGATCCCAACGTCCTCCTTCATCAGCTTTTTTGCGTATTGCAGCTTCGATGGCATTTTTGTATGCATCGACGCTGTCTGTGGATGTTTCGAACACTTCAACACGACTGGTTCCAAGTGCAAATTTACCCTCAAGGCCATTTCTGAAATATTTGCTATTAGCCATGCCTTTCAGAAGCTTACGGACGAACTGCTCGACTCGCCCTTTGTCATGTTGGGCGCAGATCACGCAGATTGATGGATCGTTCCTATCGAAGGTTCGCTTTGTATAGGGGCCATTTTGTGTAAGACCCTTCTCCGTCCAATCTGCTTCACCGTTATCGTTGAAGACGAACACCGGCTTTTGCATCTGTGCACAATCTTTTTGAATGTCGTATGGATCCTCAATTTCGATACGCGTTCCATCGAGCAGCGAGATGTTTGTCGTTTGGATATACCTCTTAAGGGCGTCGATGCGGTCTTTTTTATTCTCGCCTCCGTTGAAAATGGAAACGGACTGCCGAATATGTTCGACAATGGAGTCTTTCTTCGTACCATGCGTATGAAGGATGTAGTCGTCAAAATTCGCTCGACTAGCTTCGAGATAAACGTCTTTAGCCTCAGCATGAACTGCTTGGCCGTCGGGACGAATAACACTCAGAGTTCTCCCTTCGTGGCAGCTTTCTACAAACCCTAAAAGTTTTCTAAATCCGTCGTCCTGCTCAGTGACGACGTAGCGACCAATAACATTGAATCCGGTTTTTAGGAAAAACAGGCAGTTCTCTTTTACTACACGACGTGTTGAGCAATCAATTATAAGACACGGTTGACCCTGGACAGTACGAGTGTCGATTGAATACTTGGCACAAATTTTTAAGGGATAAGCCTCACCAAGAATTGAGGCTAAAAGATTGTCTTTTGCTTTGGCACTTACCACCTCGATAGGATTGAAGCCGCAAGGAGTTCGACCCAACCCAGCGAAGTGCTTGAGCAGACCATCTTTGACCAGAGAGCAAAAGGTTCCCAAATTATCCTTTAGTTGCAGTGTCTGCGGTGTACCAGATTTGGGGAATGTACCATCACTCGAAAAGATCTGAATATTGTCACCCTGACGCCGGAAGACGTGCGTCGCTTTATGGGAGGAGCGGAGGCTATCTAGGGAAGGTGCGAACAAGTTCCTGATATGAGATCATCATATTCATCCGGAGCGCATCCCAGAGGGACATCATGAGCCATCAACTCACCTTCGCCGATAGTGAATTCAGCACTAAGCGCCGTCAGACCCGAAAAGAGATTTTCCTCTCCCGCATGGAGCAGATTCTGCCATGGCAAAACATGGTGGAAGTCATCGAGCCGTTTTATCCCAAGGCGGGCAATGGCCGACGGCCCTATCCGCTGGAGACCATGCTGCGTATTCACTGCATGCAGCATTGGTACAACCTGAGCGACGGTGCCATGGAAGATGCCCTGTACGAAATCGCCTCCATGCGCCTGTTTGCCCGATTATCCCTGGATAGCGCCCTGCCGGATCGCACCACCATCATGAATTTCCGCCACCTGCTCGAGCAGCATCAACTGGCCCGTCAATTGTTCAAGACCATCAATCGCTGGCTGGCCGAAGCAGGCGTCATGATGACCCAAGGCACTTTGGTGGATGCCACCATCATTGAGGCACCCAGCTCTACCAAGAACAAAGAGCAGCAACGCGATCCGGAGATGCATCAGACCAAGAAAGGCAATCAGTGGCACTTTGGCATGAAGGCCCACATTGGTGTCGATGCCAAGAGTGGCCTGACCCACAGCCTAGTCACCACCGCGGCCAACGAGCATGACCTCAATCAGCTGGGTAATCTGCTTCATGGAGAGGAGCAATTTGTCTCAGCCGATGCCGGCTACCAAGGAGCGCCACAGCGCGAGGAGCTGGCCGAGGTGGATGTGGACTGGCTGATCGCCGAGCGTCCCGGCAAGGTAAAAACCTTGAAGCAGCATCCGCGCAAGAACAAAACGGCCATCAACATCGAATACATGAAAGCCAGCATCCGTGCCAGGGTGGAGCACCCGTTTCGCATCATCAAGCGGCAGTTCGGCTTCGTGAAAGCCAGATACAAAGGGCTGCTGAAAAACGATAACCAACTGGCGATGTTATTCACCCTGGCCAACCTGTTTCGGGTGGACCAAATGATACGTCAGTGGGAGAGATCTCAGTAAAAACCGGAAATAACGCCAGAAATGGTGGAAAAAATAGCCTAAATAGGCTGATTCGATGTGTTTGCGGGAAAAAAATCGGCCCAGATCCGCGAAATTTTAATCAGCGAGTCAGCTTGGGAAGAAATGACCTGCTTATTCGCACCTTCCCTAGAGTCGTCTTGTCGTAGGGTATCTGGACAAATTTCAACTCCAATTCAGGGATTTTCAGTGGAAACGCATTCAGGACAATCGGCAAGACCCACCCCTTTTGTGTTAGTGAAAAATCCAACATACTGCGTCTCGATAATTATTCCCAGTCAGGGATGTGCTGGCACCTGCTGTGGGTTCCCTCCATCCGACTCTGGAAATAACTGTTCAACAATTAATTTTCCTACACTGTAGCGTAAATTTTCTTAAGGCTCCCAAAGCGATTATTTAACTCTTTAAACTAATCTAATGTAAAGACTAGGGAAATGATACGAGTGTAGTCTATGTCTTCGCTGTGATGAGGATCTATTCTTCGGTGTACATAGGGGTACTTAAGTTCCGATATAACACTCAACCAGCCTAAATTACACCTGCAGGATCTCATGATTAAAATGATCTATGTGGTAGGTCATTAAATGGAGTAACCGGTCTCTCACAAGCAGGCGTAAGCCACCCCTAAGGGGCAGACAGATGCCATGCAGTTGAATGGTTTAAAGGGTTTGAGAGGGTGATAGTGCTGCGGTTGTCACACTATAGAGTTATGGCGTAAAAACAGTCAGACATCCCGGCATTTATTAACTCGTCCAACGCTCCTCTGAAATTTGCGGGATCGGTTTAGTTTCAGGTGGAGGCGCTGAGGCCCCCGATTTATCGTACTCAGGATTGTGCGGTGTAATAGACGAAAGCCTGCTTGTTGCCATCGGGGTCTCTAACATAAGCGCTGTAGAAACCTTCGCCGTAATGCAAGCGCAGGCCAGGTCCTCCCTCGTCCGTGCCGTCCTGGTTTAAAGCGAGCGCGTGAAGCTGCTGGATATGTTCGGCAGAGCGGGCAATCAGGGCGACCATAACACCATTTCCGGTCGTGGCATCCTGTTTATCAAAAGGTCTGCCGATACCCAGTGCCGTCGTGTTATTACCGTTGAAAACGCCCCACCATGCGACGTCCTCATTCCTGCCGCCACGGGGATACCCCAGCATCTCCATCAGCGGATCGTAGAATGTAATGGCGCGTGGCAGGTCGTTGGTTCCAGGCATAAGGTAAGAGAACATTGGCTCTCCTTAATGGATTCAGGGGGAGTGACGATAATCAGCTCAAATCACTCGTCCGCTTTATGAGCCCAGGCGGGCATCGCCGTCAGATAACGTTTTGCCCGCTTCCGTGCTTCTTCAGAGCCGACCTTTTGCCATGAGTCAAGAAACTCAGCCAGGCCATTTACGGCCTCTTCCCATGGTTTCAAGTTACCATCCGCATCGCTACACCAGGCGCAATATTGCTCGCTGGCTACATTGACATCCCGTTCGGATATTGGCATTCCGCAAGCCTGACAAAATCTTTCATTCTGTTCCATAACGCGCTCCTTCGGTTGTTTGGTTGTCTACTAAATATACAAATTTGTCGCGCGGCATTCAGTGGTTCAGATCAATAGAACCCGCAGTAAACTTCATGAATATTGATTGAACTCATTTACCGGATGATTGCCGCTTTGCTAGTCTCGGCATATCACTTTGGACGCCGACAGGATTTTAGCGTTGGAAATCTTTTTTTAACCCGCTGAAAAATATCTCTTAAATATTTTTCATACACAAACATTCATGGTCCGTTTAGTACGGATCCGATTTTGTATGGGGTAAAAAAGGTACGTTATGAAAGTTACATGGACCGTCGTGCCTGTGGGGTATTAGCGCATTGCGAAACGATGCCCTTCTTGCAAGATTAAACGCGACTTCACGCCGTCAGGTGCATTTCGGGTTAATTCTCAAAAGAAGCTGCTGGATGTATGGAGTATCTATAAATGCACACACTGCGATTACACCTGGAATATCTCTCTGTTCTCGCGTCTGCACGTCAGCAAAATTGAGCGCCAGCTTTATCATCGGCTAATGATAAACGATGCGGCTACGGTACAGCACTTTGCAAGTGATATCGCGATGCTGAAGCGGAACAACGCAGAGCTATCGGGTCGGCCTAATTTTACCGTTCAGGAGCGCTGGCCGGTAAGCATCACCGCCCACCAGCGGGTCCGCGTTAGTGTCAGAATTTCCCGTTCATTTCAGGTCAGCTTGCTGTCAATTTTGAAGCAACAGCTCATGCTGAGCGCTGGTGAAATTCAGAGAAAGGTGGAAGCAGGTCAGATTTGGGGCGTTACGATGAAGATGCTTAAATCGAGAAAGCTAAAGGCAGCAGAATATGAATTCCAGCTGTCTGCGGAAACGTTATATGCCCGGTGAAGGATTGTTCTGACACGTCGTTAAAAAATAAGAAGCTCACCCCTGGAAATAAACGTCAGTATGGCAGGCGTTAACAGAATGAGGGATATACCGGGATAGGGTGGGCTTCTATTTTTCAAATTCTGAGCCAGAAATCGTTGCGATTAAATCTGATAAATAATATCGCGTGAATTGTTTTAGAGCTGAAGGGTGCTTTAAAGGATTGGTATATTGGGAAAGGCGTAGCTTAGAACGAATGGGCTGTATCAATGGCTGCGTGAATCAGCAATGCGTTGCTGTAGCCAGTCTTCGATTTCACTTTGCTTCCAGCGGGAGCTGCGACCCAGCTTGATTGGCTTCGGGAATTGGCCGTCTTTTATCAGTTTGTAGAACCACTTGTCCGTCAGCCCTGTAAGCTTCGTGATGAAGCGCATATCCACCAGTTGGTCATCGAGCAAAGAAATATGTTCTGTCATGATGTTTTCTTCCATTGTGGGATAATCCTGAACTGGTGGTTGATTGCTCGTGACTACCAGCCCTTCCACATCAATGGATTGATACGTAAAAAAGTGCAGAACGTGAGCTACACCGTGCGAGGCCGCCCCAGTCCGCTGGGCGGCGGTACCTCGCTGGCTCCGTAATAATAATGACCGTGCTTTTGCTCTTCTTTGGCAAGATAGCTGATGATGTAGCGCAGGTTATCGATGGCTTCGGTATCGCCGTAGTTCACCGGCTTATCAATACTGACGTCATAAGTGGGTTTGTACTCGCAGCGGTTGTAATAGCCTTCTCGTTGCGTTATTCCCCGCCATATTGTTCCTACTCTCTCAGCTATTGGGTAGGTAGCCTGGTTAAGGTGCCTGTCGAGATAGAACACGATATGGGCATGGCAGCCGTGGTCTACAGAGTTCTCGAGTACCCAGAAGTACCCTGCCAGATTTGTGTGCTGCATAGTGCGTTCAACCAGCATACGCACCTCTCGTTCTGTTTCGTTCCATGAATGACGTTTATAGCGCTCTGTACCTTTTTGGTAGAACAGGTCGAGTCGGAGTGCCTGTATTCGGGAGTATCGGTTCAGTAGCTGATTCAGGTGGTCATTGAGTAGAGAAAGTAGAAACCAGTTCATCGTGTATCTGGAATTAAAAGGGTAAGGTGTGTGCATTGATTTATCCTTTGTCAGGTGGAGTACAAAGGATTGGGATAAGATGTAATTTTTAAGAGAAGCAGGGATACGGCAGATACAGGGAACTATGTATCCAGGGGAATACAGGCAGGGTTAATGAATGAGGGAAGAAGCTGTGAACAGGGTGGTATAGAAACAGGGAGTTCCCTTAATTATACTAAAAACCCAAATGTTCATATCTGCTGTTGAACGATTCTAATGAGGTGAACAGAGGAGATTCGTAGAGTAAAAGCCACAGGAATAACGCAGTAAAATGTCAGAACATTATCACAATAAAATCAGCAAGATATCAGTTAAAAATCAGTCATTCTTCAGGTCTGTGACCCGACTCCACCAACCAAAAAGGTGCTAATGCTAATCTATTTTTGGGAGTCAGAAAGAAGCAGAGGGAAGAGACGATGTTGCATTACGATATGATCCGCTACGAGATAATGTACATAAAAACGCTGGATAGGTTCTTCAATACAGATCACTCGTTACTGTGCAGTACTTATGATACGCCGGATCAGTTTCGACATTTGATCTCTCAGATACTTGAACGGCATTTTTCTGGCGATCAGGACAGAATCAAAGCTGCGCGGAAAACACTTAAAGAATGGGCCGACCTGCAACTGATTGATAAAGATTATTTTGATTGTTTCAAAGGTACACCAAGAGCATCGTGGTTTGCTCACCATTATATTTTTGAATACCCAGTATTATCTGCAGGGCTGACGCTTGGTGGGTTAGGGAATGACGTCGGTTGTTCTGGTAGTTTTAATTCTCTTTTAATAGACGATAATATCTTCACCAATCTTGATTTCTCAAATTTGAATATCGATTTGGACGATATTGATTGGGATCTGATAACAAATCCACAGGCTACTGCTTCGAAAAAACCGAAACGTGTTTTCTCCCGATTTTATCTGAACGCGGGAGCAAGTACCGATGTGTACAATCCCACTCCGGTAACTGAGCGTGAACTCATCAATGGTGTGATGAGGTACATTGATGAAGCTCCATGCTCACTTGGAGATAAGATCTCTTATTTCAAAAAGCTGCATGAGCGCTGGCTTGAGCAATACGATTTTTTTCTGACAGATTTTGACTGGATGTCACGTGATGATGAAACTCAGTTAGTATATCTCTGGGACTATCTCAAAGGAAAAGGACGAATAGCTGGCTATCTTCGCCCTTATAATACGTCTATGCGTTATGACATGATTATTGCGGCTATAGATGTGTGGAACGTCCAACCTGAAGAGAAGCTGGAGTTTATTGAGAAGATGAAACATGCCTGGCAAGCGGCGAAATCTTATCGGCGATCTGCTAAATAGCGTTGTAATCTCAGTGGTTTCTTCGTCGGATTTCTCAGTATAGTAATGAATCTTAATGGACCAAGGTCTATTGCTATCTCTCTCTTGTCCCGTTACGTAGAGAGCACATACTTGTTAAAGATTAATATGGCGGGGTATGGATGATGGAGCGGTTGCCTGTTTACTAGAATGTATGTTTTTGGCTCGAACCTTACAAGCTAACTGAGCTGAAGGTCCGCTGTGAGCGCAGGCTGTGTGAAAACTCATAGCTTTGAGTAGCCAAACAATATTTCTCATCTGTGTTTTGAGAATGCTGTTTAAGTTGACGAGGTAATCTGTGATTTTATTCGGGTGTCTCAGAGATTTTTATTGCGGGAAAGAGCCTAATATTTGTTTCTGGAGGATAAAACGGCCGGAACCGTTAGCCGTATTGTTCCAGAAGCTGAAATATCAATCCTGTAGTACCCCATATCGATATCATCCTTTTCAGGTTATAAGCCAATATGTGTAGACTTATTTCCGTACTGACATTTTTAAATTTCCGCATCAGGAAGTGCGTTGCACCCATCCACATTTTAATTGTCCCAAAGGGATGTTCTACCGTTTGCTTTCGCATGACCACCGCCTGAGGAAATGCCTCAAGTCTGGCATGCATTTCTTCCATTTCAGCTTCATGAACCCAACGCCGTATACGCCTTGGATCGCGTTTCGATGTAGTGCACCTGGAGCGCTGGCTGCAATCGCGACAGGCAATATTGTTAAAGTACAACTGTTGCTCCAGCCCGTCCTCTATTGAGGTAAATCGATTCTGAAGCTCATTGCCCATTGGGCATACATAAACATCTTTTTCCCTGTTATATCTGAACATTGAGCGATTATAGAGCCCCTTACGTTCAGCACCAGAGGTATCTCCTTTTGGCACTAACGCCACGGCTCCGCTATCCAGAACTGTTTTAATATCGCTGCGACTGTAATACCCTTTGTCGGCAAGTACTGTTATGTCCCTCCGGCCAACAGCTTTCTGAGCCAGTGTTGCTACTGAACCAAGTTGCCCATTATCTGTTGTGTTGGTGACTTTATGCGCAACAATCAAGTGGTTCTTCGTATCCACAGCAGTCTGAACGTTGTAGCAAACTTGCCGATTCATATTATTTGTTTTCATCAACCGGGAGTCAGGGTCGGTTAAAGAGAGTTGTTTATCTGGCTGTTGTGCGACTGCTTGTTGGATCTCCTGAAGCTCACGTAAACGCTTTTTTAACCAGGCCAGTTTAGTGGCTGTTAACTTTGTGTTTGCATCGGGCTCAGTATTCTTGTCGGCTTCATCCAGTTTGTTTAAATAATAAGTAATACTTTGCTCAACGCGCTCAATATGGTCTTTGGCTTTCTGAGATGTGAAGTTGTTGGGTTTGCTGTTTACTGCTTTAAATTTGCTGCCGTCGATGGCAATAACGACATCAGTGAACATTTGCATTTGCCGGCACAGGCCAATAAAGGCCCTACAGGCATTCCTGATACCTTCACCGTTATCTTTTCTGAAGTCTGCAATGGTTTTAAAATCAGGCGTTAATCGTTCAAGTAACCACATCAGTTCAACATTCCGATGGGCCTCTTTTTCCAGTCTACGGGAGGACTGAATTCGGTTGAGATATCCGTAAATGTACAACTTAAGTAGGGTGGCAGGGTGATATCCGGGTCGTCCGGTTCGCTTAGCATCAACTCTTCTGAAACCAAGAGAATCGAGCTTTAGTCCATCAACAAAGATATCAACCACTCTGACGGGGTTATCTTCAGTGACAAAATCATCCAGTGCATCAGGGAGTAATGTCACCTGATGCCTGCCTTGTCCTTGAATGTGATTGGCCATGTCGGCATCCGAAATATTCATTCGTATGTCTCTAATTTTAATGAAAAAGTCAGTTCGTCGCATGGGTTTATCAAGAATGGTTGATCATATGAAACCAACGCTTAGACCAAAAAGTGATCAGGAGTTTTCACACAGCCTGAGCGAGGAGCAGACGTTCACAACTATCATCGCCATTGATAATGCTCTACTCACCTTCCCGTGTGTTAACCGACAGGGAGCAGATCACCGTATTTTACATAGCCCTCTAGCGTTGCATCCGCAACGTCGATTCCGATCACCTCGGAGAACTCATCGACACTACGACCACGGCGTTTAAATGCTTATTTGAGAATTAGTCGCTAAGCCATGACCATACTTTATATACACCATACCCAACTAAAGCTACGCCTCCCGCGGCAAGCACAACGGGGGCCGCAGCTACTGTAGCTGCTGAAGCTCCAGTTAAGCCAACAATAGTACTCGCTCCACCAGAGAAAGCTGCTGTAGTTAACCCTGCACCACTAGCAACAGACGATATACCGGTCAATGCTGAAGTACCGGATGTCATTGCCCCTGATGCTATAGCTCGCGTAGCAACCTGACGGCTTGCCATGGACGCCGCAGTTCTTAATACCGTGGGGGCTGTTTGAGTTATTTTATAATAGCTGTAAGCATTGACCCCCGCCTGCCCTACAGATACTGCCATAGTCTTCACTGTTTTGACCTGAGCGCTTTCACTAACGCCAGTCACACACCATGTCGCAAAATGCTCACAGTTGTTGTTGAATATATTATATCCATCCTCACCCAGTCTGGATTTAGCCCTTTTCACAATATCTACATTGGAGTAAACACATTTAGCATCCAGATGTTCGATAATGGCAACTTCGCTCTGGTTCTGATTGAAGTCTTCAAACGAAGTCTCACAGATTTTACCTTTGCTTAACCCACTTGCCAGACCTGAATAATGGATAACTTTACCACTCCCAATGTAAATACCATGATGAGTATATCCGGTACGTTTGGATGAAAGGTGTGCGCCAAGGGTAAACATCGATTACTCCATTTTCAGCTAATCATATCCGCCGAGTTTATACCCGTAAGTATTGTTTGGAAATCACCAAGCGTTCAAATTATTTTGTAAAGACTTTTTCCCCTTATGACAGGAGAAGTTAAACGAGGTTAATGATGTCCGCGTTGAGCGAAAAGCGGTCAGATCGCAATCTTGCACCACAATCTGGTACGAGTCAGGCAAGCATTTGGGGTAAAAGCTTGTCCTGAGTGAGAATCTAACCAAGCATTGTGTTATGTTTAACAACTGGAGTAGGCTACAAAATCAATTAATTAAGGATCTTGAGATGACTATAGCCGCAGCTTGGGTAAGAACTTTAAGAAATTGCAAAGAATTGATTGTAGTATCAGATAGTAGATTAAATGGTGGTATGAAAATGGATTGTGGGCAGAAGATAATAACTCTGCCTCGTTCAGATGCTTTCATATGTTTCGCGGGTGATACTAGTTGGGCATATCCTTTGATGCATCAAGTGGCATCAGCAATTGATATATATGATCGTTGCTCCTCACGAGCCCAAGATATTAAAGAACTCAAAACCCATATTCTTAAAATTTTTGAACGACTGAGAGAGCAAATTCACGATGCCATAGGTGACATGGATATACCCGATGCAAAATTCATATTCGGGGGATATTCATGGATAAGAAAAAAATTCATGATTTGGCACATCACCTACCAAAAGAGTACCAACTCTTTTCGTGCGGATCCTGCACGTGAAATATATGGATCACCTGTTGTATTTACTGGTGATGAAGAACATGTAATTAAAGCTAATGCTATGCTTCGTGAAAAATTAAAATCAAGAGGGAAGCTGGATAATTTAGAAAAAGGCATAAAAAATACTGTTAAATTTGAATGGGAACCATTTGAAGTTATTCGAGACATGCTTTACAAAGTTAATGAAAGTTCTTATGAATTCAAAAACTCATCAATTGGAGGTGCGCCCCAAATCCTAAAAATCTATGAACATTTATCAAGTCAAAAACTTGGTGTTCTGTGGATGAACAGGATGGATAGTGAACCGAGCATATATTTGTCGGGCCGAAGGCTTACTAATTATGGTCCGCGAGATATGTGGATACTAGACCCTGAAAAACTGATAACGTACAATCCATTGAAAAGTAATTCCGATAAGGAGGTGGTTAATCAATTTATTTAATTTTCCGGGTGTTGAATTATACTTTATTAAAGATGGAATTATTATATTTGCATTTTTAATTTTTATGATGGTTGTAAACAAAACTGTTAAGCATTGTGAAGAGAACGGGGCAATGAAAAGAAGCCGAGTTGTATTTCGTAGCCCCATCCCCTGGCCAATATTTTGAAATCAGGATATTTCGATAGCTAAAACTCGTACAGGTACGTCTTTGGTGTTTTGTGCTGAGCGACTAAGATCAAAATCGGCAACAGGAATTTTTTGAATATCCTCGCAGCTTGTAAGTGTTAGTTTTACCCCTTGCTCAAAAAACAGTTCTTTCTCATGCCCTGTATCTATATCTTCACTGTTAAAGAAAAAACCTTTTGCACGTGGTTCACTAACCCGAAGTACAAATAGATCAATTGCATTATTACGATATGCCCTACCATGCCACTGTGGAACTCCCATCGCGATATTGGGACATAATGTTGTTGATAATGGCGAGTGGTTTCAAACATAGCGCCGTGTTTATATTCAGCGGGCCACTTTCCGCCCTGAAATAGATATTGACCTGGCATCACCGACCTACCACTTAAGCGAATTGCTTCTGATACTGCCTTTAGACCACAGCAATAAGTATCACCTTGATATTCTGCAATCGGCTTAGGTGTAGTTTCTGGCATGTAAGACAACCACGAAGGGTGTTGCTTTATAGCGTCTTCGATATGGAAAGTTAATCCTTGTTCTGTACCCACAGTTTTGGCAGCATGAACTGCTGCCTGATATGGGGATGTCAAACAGCAGTTCATGTAACTGTGTGTGTATGGAGTTCCAAACAGGTCGATAAGAGGTAAGATCATAATCTTCAAATCCCATTTTTTGGCTAAGTCGGTCTCCTAGTTCTCTACTTTTAAATATTATTTTCAGTAAGACCTAAAAAGAGAATGGTAGTCGCGATGGCAATGCCCATGCCCATGCCCATGCAGTTTGGTATCTGTAACGGGTCGTTTAATCTGTATCTCTGACCTGTTCCCGATTGATTACTCTTGGCACGAAGCGGACCGCATGAACCGCCGAAGAGGACGGCTTGTTAACGTATTCACATATTAATCTACGGGGAGCAGGTCACGTGAAGCATCCAAAATCTAAATAAAAAACACCCGAAGGAGCTTTTTATGTTCCAAATATCCCACCATTTTCATCAAACGTCGCCAACAATTCTTGAACTCTCATGACTTCATCAAGAATGGGTTGAACATTATGTCTTTCCCCCAATATTTGATAAATTCCATTATTTAGATAGTAGGCTCTGAAGATATGATGCGGCACATCTGTTTCTTCTGGTTTGTCCAAGATTAGACTTGGAAAGATATGTCCTACAATTCCAACTTCAAGATACATATCCAGTCGTTCATCAAAGTGCTCTATTGCATTTCTAAGTTTCTTATCATGCAAAGGGCTGCTTTCTGTCACATCAAAAATTTGCCTCAGATACTCAGCACGATTCTTATGTAAAACCTTCTCACCTTTCCCACCAATCATTGATGGAAAGAAATAGCGAGCTATAGCAGCACTATGATTGATGAAGTTTTGTAGACAGTCTAGAAGCTCATCTTTCCGATCTTGTAGCCCTAGCTTCCCTTCACTGATATCTTGGATGTACTTAGATGCTCTTTCCACAGCCTGTAGAGCCGATGTTGTATTGAACAACATAGATTGAATATAGAAGACCTGGTACGGAGGCCATATTGATAGCTCATTTTTATCCATTATCTATCCTTTGTTTAGTCGCATAACAATTTTGGCCACATAGGCAGAAGTGTTGAACATCTGCTTCTGGCATCGATCGGGAATTGATTACCCGCTCTGTTCATAGTCTCATCTGGACGAAGCGGCATTGCTGTCCAGCGCCAACAAAAAGCCGCTTTCGCGGCTTTTTGAGCAGTTATCTCACTTATCGAGCAACGAATGGGGGGGCATAGGAATTGGAGGTAAATTTGTGCTAGCCTTTGCTTTATAGGGCTTTGTGCCTAATCGCCAGAGAGAATCAATATTTCTTAAATATGTAACCACTCGATGGTCTGCATCATTGATTATTCCACAAGTGTACGTTTGATGCGGCGACGTTGGTGAGCGATCGAACGTACCAATTTCAACAGGCCAATAATCGCCATCAGAGGATTCATCGCATATTCTCTGTAGCTGCTGCTGATATGTTCTTATATCTGGGGTACCACCATAATAAAAGCAAGATGCGACTATGACGCTCAACGTACCCTTTCTCTCGCCAATGAATTGGATCGGTGAGAGCAGCCCAGAAGCATAAATATTTTCGATTACGTTGATGACTCGAGTATCGTGATCTTCATCCCAGATGACAGAGAAATCATGAATTTCACATGGCTGGGTGGGAAAACGAAGAACATCAAGCCATTCGACGGTTCTAAAGACTGAGTAGTGAGTCCCGCGACCTAAGAAACCTATTGGTTCAGGTTCATCATAGAGGCAGGAAAACAGGGTGGAGTACTGGCGTATTGGTGATTTCATATTAAATACTTCCGATTTCATCAGAAAAAGTGGGATTCGCTCCACTATGAGAAAGCTTTCGGCTTACTCAAGGTTCACTATCGAAATTAACATGTTTTTATTATTACGCAATAGACAGATGGCTATGATCTCCCCCCGGTCAACTGTACCCACCACTGTTTGGCGAAATTCGAGATATCTATAACGTCCGCTTCTGGCACTAAGCGGACATCTTTTAGTTCTGCGCTGTAGAAGTCCGTTTACGTATTAATCTAAAATTCCAAATAATTTCAGATAGATATCATCTCTGTGAATCCCCGCCTTCCTGACTGGAACGCGGGGTTTTTAATTTTTCACGCTGAGACTACTGTATGAATAAACCTGATGGCCTTCAGGGCCTTGAACAACCGCTCGCGTCGCTTCCGCACACGCTTCGCCAGCTTATTCTTGAACGTATCCAGAACCTGACCCACTACGAACCGGTGATTGGCATCATGGGCAAAAGTGGTGCAGGTAAATCCTCTCTCTGCAACGAACTTTTCCGGGGGGAAGTGTCCCCGGTGAGTGACGTGAATGCCTGTACTCGCGACGTACTTCGCTTCCGGTTGCGCAGTGGTCGTCACAGTCTGGTGATTGTCGATTTACCGGGGGTAGGTGAAAACGGGCGGCGGGATCATGAATACCGGGCCCTGTACCGTCGTATGTTGTCGGAGCTTGATCTGGTGCTGTGGATCATTAAGGCCGATGATCGGGCACTGACTGTGGACGAGCAGTTCTGGCACGGCGTGATGCAACCTTACAGGCAAAAGGTTCTGTTTGTGATTAACCAGGCCGACAAAATCGAACCCTGTCATGAATGGGATACCCTCACCAGCAAACCTTCACCGCACCAACAGGGAAATCTTAAAGCGAAGCAGGCTGCGATTATGGCGATGTTTAAACCGCATCATCCGGTCTGCGTGGTGTCCGCCCGCACTGGATGGGGCATTGAGGAGATGGTGGCAACCATGATGCGCTGTCTGCCTGACCGCGCCACCAGCCCGGTGGTGACACAACTGCAAGGGAGACTCTGCACAGAGCCGGTAAAGTCGCAGGCCCGTGACAGTTTCGGTGACGCTGTGGGCCGGGTTTTCGATACGGCTGAGTCATCTTCGTTCCTGTCTTCATCGCTGAAAACGGCGATTCGTAGCGTGCGTGATGCGGTGGTGTCGATCGCAAGGGCCATCTGGGACTGGATATTCTTCTGATATCGCAATTTTCTCTGCGAATGATGAACTGGTTGTTAATGATTTGTTGATTGTGGTCACGTCCTTTCCACTGCGTTTTACCATCAATTAAATCAGGCGAAGCATCATTATCTGTCAGACGAGCGCCCACAAGGCCGTGCTGCTCATAAAAAATAGTTCCGATGTTGTCCATACCCTGTCCACCCCTTCCTTTAAAGTAATCATCATTAATTCAGAGAGTTAACTTCTCAGGAGAAATCTTTCATGACGCTTCAGGAGCGGCGACATGACCGGCTTGCCGTCAGGTTGTCGTTGATTATCAGCCGCCTGGTGTCCGGTGAAACTCTGTTTATTCGCAAACTGGCAACTGAATTCGGGGTGTCAGAGCGCACGCTGCGTCGTGACTTTCGGGAACGTCTGATGTATCTCGACCTGGATTACTACCAGGGGCAGTGCAGTCTGCGCTCGGATATTCACAGTACTCGGCAGGAAATAGATATTCTGACCTTTGCTCACCGCACGGGGTTGGCCGGAGTTTTCCCGGGCTTTGACCGACGACTGGTCAGCAGCCTGCTGGACTGTGATGATCGACCCTGTCTGGTATGGCATCAGGACAGGTCTCATCCCCCGGCAGGAAAGCTCTGCTTCTACAGGCTGGTCAGAGCTATTTCGGGATGTCAGCGCATCACCATTCTGACTGAAGGGGAGCGTCATGAGGCCGTTGCACCTTACCGGCTAATCGCTCTGGATGGCTACTGGTATCTGGTCGCTGAACATAACAGGCAATTACGTGTCTTCCGGCTGGATGAGATTCATCTGGTAAGGCCATCCCGGGAAACATTTATTCGCAGTGAGCTTCTCCATCAGCTGTCGGAGGACAAACATTTTATCTCAGCCTTACCTCATTTCCGTTTTATTCAACAGTCGCTGAATTCATTTTCTCCATCAGAAAGTCGGGGGCAATCCGGACAAACTGATTAGAGATGGTCTCCATAATTAAATGTAAGGCTAATGCAATGAAAAAATTGAACTTATTGTCTTTACTGCCAGTCATGTTGTTCCCCTTACTTATCGCAGGTAATGCTCACGCAGCACGTCCTTATAGCGGGTTCCTGCCTGCGGCAGTGAATAATAAGAGTGGGAATATATTCTGGTGTGATGCCCACCGACAGGTCAGAAAACTGTGTACAGCGACGGAAGTGGATTCAATGGGATGGTTTATTGTTGTTCGCTCGAAACCTTCCAGAGATTGTCCGGGTGGCATATGGGGGTGGATCACTCCCAGTAAAGACGGTGTAGCAACAGGCTATACGATTACGCCAGGTAAAGAATTCAATCTCACCATGAAGGATATGTGCAGTCCGGATATGAAAGTAACGTTCCGCACGAATAAAAAGGACCCTCGTTATGACGATCTCGTCGGGATTTATGCCGGGAAAGAAGCGTTTCGCTACAAACAAATAAAATAACCCAGCTGTTTATTCATTACTTTATTGTTTTGAACAACAAAAGCTTTATTACATGATTTGAGGACAACATTATGCGATTGCCTTACGTAATATTTACAGCAGCTATACTGGCTTCTGTATCAACAGCACAGGCTATTCCCAATATGTGGACGAGTGGTTTTGGGATGGGCGTGACCGAATATATCATTACCAGCCCGGAGAAGGTGGTGTTTAATCTGAACTGTACTGGCAATCCGGATGCGCAGAATATTCTGCAACACGGTGTTGATCTCACCCTGCCTGATGGAACATCAGTAAGTTCTCACGACGACGGGACAGAAATAACGGTCGTCATGGATAACAGTCAGTATCCGTTACCGTCATTCCTCGGCTGGCGAAACGGTGACAATGCCTGGGTGTCATTTATTGACGCGCTGGGTCAGTCGTCTAATTTCGATGTTTACGTCAACAATAACAAAGTTGGCACCTTCAGTCCGGGGCTGAAGAATACGCAGAAAGAATTGTCTGACCTCAGCGGCTGCAGAACCACCCATTACAGCGATTAATCCTTCACATTTTAGACCTCTCCAGCCCGCTACGTACCAACACCAGATAGCAACAGGCCATGCTCCTTCGGGAACATGGTCTTTTTTGTTTTTATTTCATTATCAGATAAGGAGTTAGCCATGCGATTAGCCAGCCGCTTTGGCCGTATAAATCAGATACGCCGTGACCGGCCTTTGACCAACGAAGAGCTGATGAGTCATGTCCCCAGCGTGTTCGGGAGTGACAAGCATGAATCTCGTTCAGACCGTTACACCTACATCCCGACCATCACCATCCTCGAAAGCCTGAAGCGTGAAGGCTTTGAGCCGTTTTTTGCCTGCCAGACAAAGGTTCGGGACCAGAGCAAGCGGGAGCACACCAAACACATGCTTCGCCTGCGTCGTGCCGGGCAACTGACCGGGCATCAGGTACCGGAAATCATCCTGCTCAACAGTCATGACGGTTCATCAAGCTACCAGATGCTGCCGGGGCTCTTTCGCGGCGTCTGTACTAATGGTCTGGTCTGTGGTCAGTCATTAGGCGAAGTGCGGGTGCCGCATAAGGGTAATGTTGTCGAGAAGGTAATTGAGGGGGCTTACGAAGTGCTCGGGGTGTTTGACCGGGTAGAGGAGAAGCGCGATGCAATGCAGTCACTGGCACTGCCAGAACCAGCCCGTAACGCCCTGGCGAATGCTGCACTGAAGTATCGCTTTGGTGAAGACCACCAGCCGGTCACGGTATCGCAGTTACTGACTCCGCGTCGCCGGGAGGACTACAGCGACGACCTGTGGACTGTCTACCAGCGCGTGCAGGAGAACCTTATGAAAGGTGGATTGTCAGGGCGAACCGCTCAGGGGAAAAGCAGCCGCACCCGTGCTGTTACAGGTATTGATGGCGATGTGAAGCTCAATCGCGCCCTGTGGGTTATGGCAGAAAACATGCTCGATTTTTTCGGGCGTTAAACAACCGTTCCGGCATAAGGAGATAGTTTAATGAATACACAAAATCATCAGTTCGCGGAGCATACCGCAATTACTGCCTCAGTGGTTCCGGACGAGTTACGCATCGGCTTCTGGCCGCAGCACTTTGGCTCCATCCCACAATGGATAACCCTTGAACCCCGCATTTTCGCCTGGATGGATCGGCTGTGTGCCGATTACCAAGGTGGTATCTGGCGCTTTTCGACACTCAGCAACGGCGGCGCTTTTATGGCTCCCGAGTCAGATCACGATGAGAAGTGGACATTGTTCAACAGCATGAACGGCAATGGCGCAGAGCTTACCAGTGAAGCTGCAGGGATGGTCGCCTGTCTGATGGCTTACAACCACCACGCCTGTCGCACCGAGTGTGACGCGATGACTGAACACTATTATCTCTTACGCGACTACGCGCTAATCCATCCAGAATGCAGCGCCATTATGCATCTAATCGACTGAGGAATACCTGAAATGAATACTGCATTATCCCCGGCGTCAACGCAGCCTGAACTCTTTCCACTGGCGATTATGGCCCCGCATGGTTATTTGCTCCCTGCGACCTCCGGATTAACCCCCTATGCCCAACGCACCATTCGTCGTGCCATCAACCTGCTGGATAAATATCTGCGTCAGCCCGGCAAATCCTTTACCTCTAGTACTGCTGCCCGTGACTGGCTTCGGTTACATCTGGCAGGACAAGAACGGGAAGTGTTTATGGTGCTCTATCTCGATAACCAGCACCGTTTACTGGAGAGTGAAACGCTATTTGCCGGTTCGATTAACCATGTGCAGGTCCATCCCCGTGAGGTAGTGAAATCAGCGCTTCGCTTCAATGCTGCGGCTGTTGTGCTGGCGCATAACCATCCATCCGGTGATCCGGAGCCCAGCCAATGCGATCGCAACATTACCGGTAGGCTTAAAGAAGCCCTGGCACTGGTTGATGTGAACACGCTCGATCATCTGGTTATTGGATCAGATGGCATTGTGTCGTTTGCTGAGCGAGGCTGGATATGAGGGTACTTCAATGAAATCAACTGATTCAGAGAACGATTCATTTCTCAAGTGGGGTCTGAATCGTAATGTGACACCTTGCTTTGGCGCTCGTCTGGTACAGGAGGGAAACCGGCTGCACTATCTGGCTGACCGGGTCAGTATCACCGGTAAGTTCAGCGAAGCAGAATGTCTTAAGCTGGATGTGGCATTCCCGCATTTTATCAGCCAGATGGAATCGATGCTGACTACTGGTGAAATGAATCCTCGCCATGCCCACTGTGTCACCCTGTACCACAATGGTTTCACCTGCGAAGCCGATACCCTTGGCAGTTGCGGCTACGTATACATCGCCGTTTACTCCACCCATCGTTAACTACTTTCACAAGAGCAAATATGAAAACTCTACCTGCAACAAATCCGCAGGCGGCGAAGCTATGTCTGTCGCCCGTGGCTGTCTGGCAAATGCTGCTTGCACGCCTGCTGGAACAACATTATGGCCTGACACTCAACGACACGCCATTCAGTGATGAAACGGTAATTCAGGAACATATCGATGCCGGTATATCTTTGGCCGATGCCGTTAATTTTCTGGTGGAAAAGTACGGGCTGGTTCGTATTGATCGCAGGGGATTCGGCTGGCAAGAACAGTCCCCATATCTGCGGGCAGTCGATATTCTGCGGGCGCGACAGGCAACTGGTTTATTGAAAAGAAATCGTATTAGCGCGGCACGGTGAACATTGGGAATAGCCTTCCTGATTCACACTGCAGCTTTCCTTACTTATTTACTCATTCCAAAAAGCACCTGCCGATGCTGGTTGGTGCTTTTACTTATATGGACGAAATATCATGCAAATAGAAGCTGTAATTTTTACTGGGCACATTATCGCAAGTACAATCCGGGAATGCTGGACCGTCGTTGTTGATGGTTTTGACGCATGCGACGAACAAGCTTATGATCCAGCTTAATTTCTTTTCCTCATGAAGGGACTGGTATGGGCAACAGAATGTGGATGATTCGTGGCGATGGCGGCAAGCTCTATGACGATTTTCGCGATAAGCAAATTGTAGGCATCGGTTGGTCTCAGCTGGCTCCATTAGTCAAACCCGGCCTGTCCCGAGCCCAGTTACTGGCCTTATACCAGGAGGCAGATCCCTTAACAAAGCTGGGAACAGCCCGTTCTGGTGCATCGCAGGTCTGGCGTTTTGTGAATGAGATCCAAAAGGGTGATTGGGTTATTACCTATTCGCCAGCCAATCGTACTTATCTGCTAGGTAAGGTTACATCTGATTTCCAGTACCACCCTGAATGGGTAGAAGAGGGGATGGGAATCGCTCGACAGGTTAAATGGAATACTGAAGAAATCGATCGCGATCGATTGTCTGTTGCTACCAAAAACACATTGGGCTCCACGCTGACGGTTTTCCAGCTTCCAGAATATGCTCTAGAAGAGCTTTTGCAGGATAAGAAACCCACTGCAGATGTAATTACTCAGAATCCAATTGTGATAGATGAAGATGAGGTCGTTTCTGATCCGCTCCGCGATATGGAAATGCTGGCGTTTGAAGGTATCAAAGATCGCATCAACTCTCTTGACTGGGACGAGATGCAAAATCTGGTTGCCGGAGTTTTACGCAGTATGGGCTATAAAACGCAGGTGTCACCTGCGGGAGCCGATCGGGGTAAAGATATCATTGCTTCACCTGATGGATTCGGTTTTGAAAATCCACGTATTATCGTTGAGGTAAAACATCGCAGGGAGCAAATGGGAAGCCAACAGATCCGCAGCTTTATCGGCGGTCGCCATAAAGACGATCGCGGGCTTTATGTCAGTACCGGTGGTTTTACAAAAGATGCTCGATATGAAGCCGACCGTTCGACGATACCACTAACGCTCTGGACGCTTGATGATCTCGTCCGTGCGCTTATTGAGAACTATGAGCAAGTGGATATTGAGACCAAACTTTTGGTGCCTCTGAAGAAAACTTTCCTGCCTGCCTGAATCTTGCTTTGATAGCCATATCGGTGTTCTACTGGTATGGCTTTATACCCACTAGTAATGTCTATTTTTTGTACGGATTTTAACTTGTGGGTACAAGTGCGGGTATAACCATTTATTACTGCTTTTAAACAACATTGATATCAGTCTATTAGGTGTGAAATTCGAGTCCGGCCTTCGCACCAAAAGATGCAAATCAAAGTCGCTTAAGGGCGGCTTTTTTTGTGTCTGTTATACTTTGAAGATAGTCCGAGTGCTAAGCACTCGGACTTAACTAGTCAATTTATAAAATCTAAGCCAACTCTAGACTTTGATACCCCTAATTTACTTAAAAGATTTAATGCATATTCATATCTTAATTCAGCCACGACCTCAGCATTAAATTCTTTGATGATGATATTATTCTCTGTATCACCTGGTTCTGCATATTTTATTGTAATATTATTAGTTTCTGCATCAAATACACCTTGGTTTTCCACATAAAAATCCATTGCTTTTGGATTGGCTTTCCCATCAAGACCAACAGTGAAACTTAAAATTTTTACTTCATCTTTTTTATTTTCGGGGCGAATAAATAAAAGATTGTTTTGTGTGGAATATTTAAGTATATGTTTGATCTCTTCTTCTTTAGAAAGTTTGGGTATTGCTTCAAGCTCTAAAGCTTTTCGCATATTTTCCCGAGAGTTTGCTAAAGCAGCTTTTGCATCATACATTTTCACTAATGTTACTGAAATAAGTTTATTACTTGACTCTTTTTGGCCCGGAACTAAATCACACATAGGGGTAAGACATAACCAGAAGTTATTCTCGAAACTGAGGACGTGGCCAGTTACTAAGTGATGAGTACTTATTTTCTTAGAACAGCTAAAGCAATTCGCATGTATTGCTTGGTTAGCTTCATTATTTAATGTTTCTTTTTCAATGAAATAATCCAGGGGAGTATCCATAGTTTTTAAAGAATTTACAAGATTAATTGTAAATTCATCTAAACCTTCTTTTATTTCATATGCTAACTCCTCCCATAGTTTTGTAACTGCTTGCCATGCTGAAGTTTTGATCGCAGTGGTAGAATTACTTTCTTTTAATAACTCTTTTAGCCATGCAGCCTGTAAGAATTTTTTATTTAATATATTGCTTGCAGCAAAGCTCCCTTTGCTTTCTATTTCATGTCGTAGTTTCGATAAGATTAATTTATGTGGATGAGGGCGTGAGTCAGACATTGCTTGTAATAGCTGCATAGGGATATCACTAATAGGGGTGTCTTTTTTCCCTAAAACCGTTAAAAACAAATCCTCTGTTCTAATCCAATTAATATTACCTTTAACTCCCCAATCGAAGAAACTGGATGTTTCTGATGCAAAACACTCTTCATATACTTGTAATTTTTTTAAAGAAAGCCATTTAAATAACTTGTGTTTTTGTATATTAATGTCTTCTGGTTTGTTTTGGTAAAGTGAATCAAACTCCTCTAAAAACTTGTGTTTAAAATGAGGGTTATTTAATTGCCCATTGAATTTATTTATTAAAAATAAAAGATCTAATGTTGATATTGAATCACGAAGCGAGTCTATGATGCTATCATCTTCAATTTGCCATTCATCCATCATCTCATTAATGGTCGAAATTTCATTTTCTTTGAGGTTAAGAAAGTCTGGCCGTTTCTGCAATGAGACTACAATATCTATTAATACATCTTGTACTGTGCCTTTCTCGCCAGTATAACCTTTTGTATGCACGGCTACTATATTGAAATGACGATTCACAGATAAGCTTTTTATTATTTCAATTGATTTTCTACAATATCCAGAATCCTCACCATCAAGGTGATAATCAAGTATCAAAAGATCGCTATGGTGTAATCTATTCGTTACAAGGCCTTTTTTTATTTTTTGTTCTTTGCCGTTGTATACGTCAAGCAACCAATTATATTGCTCGCTTCTGCTTATTTTAATTATCTCTTGCAATCTGGCTAAATTATCAGATCCGAATTCAGTCTTCTCGGGTGATATAAGTTCATCTATAGTTGGATATTCATCATCAATTATAGTAACGGTACGAATAGGATCGATGTACGCCTTTTTTAAATGAGGGATGTAATCGAAATTAGAATTAGTTTGCATTTTTTAATCCTTTAAACTGAATGACAAAGTTTGCGCCATTTAATATTTTTTTAGTATCACGTGTTTCATAAAAAATAGAGTGTCCACTTGCGGCAAGATTTTGTTTGCAAAGATACAATCCCACTCCACGGCCGCCCCTTTGTTTTTTTGAAAAGAATATCGTGAATAATTCGACAACATCATCAATATCAACTCCAGGGCCATTGTCGCTGATATATACAAACTTATCTTTCACATCAAGAAGTATTTTCCTAGGAGTAGAGTTATTTTCCTTTACCCAATATCTTGAGTTATTTACTAAATTAATAAAAACAGGATAAATTCGAGATGGTTGCTCATAAATGGATATTTTTTTAAATGCATCTGTACAATCAAAAGCTATATCATCTTTTTCTAGTTTGTTACTGAAGAATTTGTGTACATAATTATATATATCCTCACCAGTTAAATCAGTGCGAATTTTCTCTCCTGACAGTTTCAATGGACTCAAAAAACGCCATGAATCACTTAGCGACTCGTGAGCATTTTTAATGGCTTTTAATGCTTTAAGCTGAATATCATCTAGTCCAGTTAAGAGTAGGTTTTTTATACCTCGCTCAATTGTCATATCAAAACCTTCAACTTCATGGCCAATGATTTCTACAGTAATTCCTAGTTGGGCTAGACTATTTACTTGTTCAACTTGTTTTTTTTAGCGAGAATTCTCATTTACAGATACAAGAGCTAAAGCCTCCAGATCAATTTGCTCACTTAAACTTTCGAAAGCTGAAATGTATGGCTTGAGTTTTTGTGTGACCTCAATATCTTGAATTTGATACTCATCATCAAGCAATTCAAGAGCTTTTTTTAAAGAAATATTGTTATTCTTAAGATCAGATATTATGTAGGCTGTTTTTTCGTGAAATGCCTTGTTAATTTGACTAATAGTATCTTCAAATTTTGTCTTTTCTTCATTTAAAGCTTCTCTGCCCTTTAAGGACAATTTTCTAATCTTTGCATGAAGAATTGCCGATTTACTACGGAAATCTTTTTCTGCTATTTCATCGTCATTTTTTATTATTAGTTTTTCGAGCGCACTGTTGATTGAATTATATATAACCTTAAGGAAGGATTTTGCTTCTAATTCTAAATCTCTATATTCTCTATATTGCTTTTCAATACTACCTAAACTTCTAGGAACAGTGCCGAGAGACAAACTTTTTAAAGTTGAGTCAATTCCATCTACTTCTTCTCTAAGCGACAAGAAATCATTTTGATCTTTAATAATTTCATTATTGCTTAAATGATCCATAATGCCTGAAAGTTCATTTCGTAGATTTAATAAATTATTTATATCTTTCTGAATAGCATTTTTAATTCGTTTTTGTTCTTTTCGTAATAATTTTTTACGATCATCATCGGCCTTTTGTGCATTATATTTAGTGTTTATCTCTTCTAATTTTTCTTCACGAATATCTGATGAACGGCCAATGAATTTTTTTGCGACTTCAATTAGAATGTTTTCTACTACTTCTCTAAAAAGTTTAGAGGCTTTATTATCAATAATTCCTTCTCGGCCTGCTTTATCTCTTAAATTGGGATTGTCATTTTTAGTTATACAAACGCCACCGAAGCATGCTCTGTTACTAAACATATACATACCCGCGTTTTTAGTACGGCGTTTTTCTATCTCAAAGAAATCATTGTCTTCTCGTCCGTATGGCATCACCCTGAGATGATCTCTAAACACCATAACTCCACCGAATTTATCCCGAGTGGATTCAAAAGTTGCATGCTGTTCATCTGATAACGTGGTATTTTTCTTTAAAATTTCAAATGTGCCAATTCGTAAGAAAAACGGGCCAAATCGACTGTCTCTTCTAGGGAAGGTGCGAATAAGCAGGTCATTTCTTCCCAAGCTGACTCGCTGATTAAAATTTCGCGGATCTGGGCCGATTTTTTTCCCGCAAACACATCGAATCAGCCTATTTAGGCTATTTTTTCCACCATTTCTGGCGTTATTTCCGGTTTTTACTGAGATCTCTCCCACTGACGTATCATTTGGTCCACCCGAAACAGGTTGGCCAGGGTGAATAACATCGCCAGTTGGTTATCGTTTTTCAGCAGCCCTTTGTATCTGGCTTTCACGAAGCCGAACTGCCGCTTGATGATGCGAAACGGGTGCTCCACCCTGGCACGGATGCTGGCTTTCATGTATTCGATGTTGATGGCCGTTTTGTTCTTGCGCGGATGCTGCTTCAAGGTTTTTACCTTGCCGGGACGCTCGGCGATCAGCCAGTCCACATCCACCTCGGCCAGCTCCTCGCGCTGTGGCGCTCCTTGGTAGCCGGCATCGGCTGAGACAAATTGCTCCTCTCCATGAAGCAGATTACCCAGCTGATTGAGGTCATGCTCGTTGGCCGCGGTGGTGACTAGGCTGTGGGTCAGGCCACTCTTGGCATCGACACCAATGTGGGCCTTCATGCCAAAGTGCCACTGATTGCCTTTCTTGGTCTGATGCATCTCCGGATCGCGTTGCTGCTCTTTGTTCTTGGTAGAGCTGGGTGCCTCAATGATGGTGGCATCCACCAAAGTGCCTTGGGTCATCATGACGCCTGCTTCGGCCAGCCAGCGATTGATGGTCTTGAACAATTGACGGGCCAGTTGATGCTGCTCGAGCAGGTGGCGGAAATTCATGATGGTGGTGCGATCCGGCAGGGCGCTATCCAGGGATAATCGGGCAAACAGGCGCATGGAGGCGATTTCGTACAGGGCATCTTCCATGGCACCGTCGCTCAGGTTGTACCAATGCTGCATGCAGTGAATACGCAGCATGGTCTCCAGCGGATAGGGCCGTCGGCCATTGCCCGCCTTGGGATAAAACGGCTCGATGACTTCCACCATGTTTTGCCATGGCAGAATCTGCTCCATGCGGGAGAGGAAAATCTCTTTTCGGGTCTGACGGCGCTTAGTGCTGAATTCACTATCGGCGAAGGTGAGTTGATGGCTCATGATGTCCCTCTGGGATGCGCTCCGGATGAATATGATGATCTCATATCAGGAACTTGTTCGCACCTTCCCTAGTCTTATAGGCAGTTTTAGGTTTGATTGTAATATTTTCATACCAATCCCCAAAAGCTTTAACCCTCCCTTTAAAAAGTCCAGTTTCGTCAATATCCCCTTCGACAATATGTTCTAATTGATCAAAATTTGATATGTCAAAGTTACGTACTTCATCTATAATAAAACGTTGAAGATCACCATTCCATGCAATTACACTAGTTTGAAAATCTGTGATTTTCTCTTCGTTATCTCTTCTAAAAGGGTTCACAAAACTGTTAAGAGTCTGAATAAATCTTTCTTTTGCTCTTACTTCACTACCTTCAGCTTCGGAACCTGAATCATTAGATAATTGGGCAATCAAGTCATCATGGATACCAGCAATGAACATTGCTGTTCCATGTTCCTCATTTTTACCCCAGACTGGCCATGATAAAAAATGTCTTTCATCAAAATAAGCATCGATGACAGTTTTCTCAATTGAGTTTTTAGTTGATTCTTTCTTTTCTCTCTCTTCCAGTTCTGAAAATAATCTCCAAGCTTGTTCGATTCTTTCATCTCGTAGCCTATCTTTACCAGAACCCCACACATTGCTTAATAAAGCATCAAACATGCTGGGTAAAATAAGGGATAATTCTTCCTTTGTATCGAACTCAGTTATTGGTATATTTATATCATTCAACATTAAATAAGGATTTTCAAAAAGTCTCCAATCTAATAAACAAGCTACATATGGTTTATTTAGTTTTTTAGAAACTAACAGCATTAACGATCCTAATGCTGCACATGATAAACGACCAATACCTTTTTGCCCTTGTTTAACCCTATCTTGAGGTATTCCGTTTTTGTCCTCTAATGGGACATCGTTATTAGTTGCTTTGGATTCGGTCCCAACTGTCAACCATTTGTTTACTACATCATCGATCGACATCCCGTGCCCATCATCCACTAACGTAGCTACAGGGATATTGCCATCGAAAATGTTAAGTGAAACATTTCTAGCATAGGCATCATAAGCATTTTTCCAAAGCTCTGATATGGCTGTTGGGCAATCCGCAATTTGTTCTCGACCTAAGTGATCAATCGTCCTTGCTCTTGTCTGAAACGTTGCTGATATAACCATTTTCGTCCTCATATAATTAATAAAATAATATTTTGCTATTCCCTTTAAGCAACTTAAATATGATATTTTACATCATAGGTTTTGTAATATATATTTTATGAGCGCAGTACCCAACTCAGGAGGAACCGCATTTCCAATTTGTCTCGCTTGTTCTGTTGAATTGCCTGTAAAAATAAAATCATCTGGAAAGGTTTGTAACCTGGCGGCGTGCCTTAAGGTGATACCGTGATTTTCCCATGGATGGACAAATCTACCTTTAGAAGGATTATGGCAACCAGTTGTAATTGTATTAGAAGGAAGATGAATCATCATGCGCCCGTAAACATCTTTATGTCCTTCATAACCATTTGAATGACATTTTAATTGAAATTCTTCTCCTGCATCTGTTCTACTACCATTTAAAATAGTTGCTTTAAAACGTTCCTCCATTCTTTGTGTAGGAATCATATGAATATTGCAAGGGTCATCTTCAGGGATTGGTTTGCTTTCGTATTCTAAGTTATTGAGAAGCACTCTCGCGACATCAGAGGATATTTTAGTTTTACGAAGAAAATATTCTTCAATATATCTTTCAAGAATTTCATTGCTAATTTTTGGAAACACACAAGAAGCTGTTCTCCATGTTTTTATTGATTTTCCTTCGCCTGAGCTGGCACTGGGATTAAAGTGGGTAGCCGGAGGCGGAAAAGAGAAATTAGTTTCTTTATTATAAATATCATTCCTTACCCCTAAAATAAATACGCGCTTTCTATTTTGGGGAACACCGTAATCCCTAGCGTTTACGATATCACAATGAACTAAAATATAACCATTCTTTGACGTTAATTCTTTGAATTCTTTGAGATAATCACTGTGCCGCTCCCATAATAAACCAGCAACATTCTCGACGAGAAATGCCTTAGGAAGAAATTCACATACAAAATCAAAATATCTAAGTAGTAATTTATTCCTAGGATCATTTACCCCTGAATCTTTAATTCTGTGGCTAGAAAAACCCTGGCAAGGTGGGCCGCCAAGAATGATAGTTAGTTCTTTTTTATTTAAATTTAATTGTTCTCTAAGCTCTTTTGGGTTAACCAAAAGTATATCTTCTTGTAATAATTTTGTTTGATGTTTAAGACGGTTGATTAAATTCATTTCGTAGGTATGTGCAGCAGCCCTGTCGAACTCTATGGCAGCAACGACACTTAAAGAATTGATGCTATGGGCTGCTAAACTAAATCCCCCTGCGCCTGCAAATAAATCTAATGCTTTCATATATGTCCAAAAAAGATTATAAACCTATGCATTGTACACTAAGGTCTTTTAAAATCAATAATCAAGCAATAATCGGTTTGTTGTAACTTATTGAAAATAAATGTTTTTTATTGTTGTAAATTATTAAGTATAAAATTTTGATTGAAAGAGAAGATTTAATTGAGTTTAAACACCTCCCTCCTATGCCATTCCACAAACCCTTCCCCTGGATAATTCCCTTTTACCATCGGCAAAGCAATCTGTTTCCCGGCAAAATCCCAGAACAGTTGCCCAACAATCCCGCCCCCATTCACCGCCTCAGATACCAGCACCCGCATATTCTCATCCAGCCCAATCGATCCCTTATCAAACGCCTTATGATGAATTGCGCACAGCGCCAATCCGTTCGGGATCTCACAAGGCCCGCCAAACTGCTTCCACTTGATATGCGCAGCTTCAAGTCCAACTGAAGCGTTATCGTGCCGCATGTTGAACCCGCATATGGCGCACTCATAGTTATAAGCACGCAGCACCTGCTGGCGGAACAGTGGATCGCGAACCTTACGGATCTGCTGGATATTAAATCCCATCTCATCCGCGATCTCTTCCTGAATACTTTCAGGAAAATGCGCTTCAAGGATCTGATGTGCCAGCGAGCCGATCAGGTTTTTGTTCTTACTCAGCAGCGTAAAGTGTTCTTCATCAAACCCGCCTGCAACGTTATTTTCTATAAGTTCTTTAACAGGAGGTTGCTTACTGCCAGTGGTCGAACAAAACTCAGTGTTCTGAAGATCCCAAAAACCGTCCCCTTTGAGCCGCCAGAAGGGCATATTTGGATAATGCGCCTTCCGCTGTGGGCCAAAGCGTTCTAACAGGCTAAGTAGCTGCTCATGGACCTCGGTTCCATAATCAAACAGTCGCGCATGCCCCTGCTGATAGTTCGCCAGCACGTACAAAAGCAATAAAGGCTTATGCGGCGCACGCTGTTCGCCTTTGCGCCAGATGGTTATGTCGGCAATTGCCTGTTCGAGAGTTTTGCTGGAAGCCATCGCGTTACGGGAGAAGGTAAATAATTGCGATGATGCTCGCAAAACCTAGACCAATCAACCCTCAAACAACAAAAACATGACCTTACCGCACACAACACTATTTCCTGAATCCCCCTCGCAAATTCCAAATTTACCCCACGCCAAACCGCTGTATTTATATTCAGCCCCGTATAATAAGCACCAGAAATTACGCCAATCGGCGAAAGGAAGTATCAAAGAAATTTAAACGAGGAATTCGCGATATGAAGGTGCTGCAACACCCCCATACCGCTAACCACAAACAACTGAAAAGGAGTTGAAAATGGCTGCGACGAATTTTAAGCCAGAGTTTACTGTTTGCAAAACAGAATCAGACGCTTTCACCGGCATGATTGAAAACCGCGAGCTGGTAAGCAAAAACAGCGCCCGCCGTCTTCACGGCAACCAGCCAAACGCGGCCCCCGTCCATCCCCGCGCGGAAACGCCGCAAGACAGTGCCGCCTGCTGCGAACTTTATGCACGCATAGACATGAAATATCTTCTTCTGGGCGGCGACTGGTTAAACCGTGCAGGCTTTATCAACGGTATGCCCGTAAAAATCCGCGCCATGAAAGACTGCATTGTGATTACACCACAGCATACAAGAGAATTATGGGGATGCCTGGAAGGTATGAGTGTGGTGAATATAAATAAGCAGAAAGTCGCGCAGTGGTTGAAGACGTTTCCGGGGGCGCTGAATGATACAGGTGATATCCCGGTAGTTAAGCGTAATATAGGGCAGGCAAAACAATAACGCAGTGGAACACCCTTGATCCTGAATCGAGGGTGTTTAAATTAGTGGAAGGCGTAATCTTTTTTTCAATAACATTATTGAACTGAATGTTATGGCTGTGTTTTTATCATTGTGGTTATATAAAGAGGATTTTCAGAAGTATGTTGGAGATCTCAATTTAATTATTGTCCAACATTTATGATTCTTCCTGGAGCAACTCAATGGAATGAACTATGGACACAACAGAAGAACTAAATGGAACGTATTTTTATGCTGGCAGAACCAATCTTACCGCGGCAGGACTTTTCTTTATGATTTACTGTGAGTCAATTGCCGATCATTTTGGTATTGACGATGTCGCCGGAATTGCCGCGTTATACAGTGGTGCTAATAATCAAACGACTAGAAAGAAACCCGCGGGAGCTACGGAAGGAACGTCCCGAGCCTCGAAAGCCATGAGGAACTATTTCAAACAGGCGAAATTTCCTTATGGCATTAAGCTGCCTACCTGGGTTGGTGGGTGCACTCCGTGGACAGTAAAGTGTCGAATGGTATCGAAAGTGAGTGCGTTTGTTGGCAGGACAATACCGTTAATAGGCATAGTGATATTAGTCGCTGATGTATCACTAATCACCTATGCTGCTATACGTGATTATAATCGAAT
The DNA here is from genome assembly GCF_010692925.1 of Enterobacter sp. T2. Classification (NCBI taxonomy): domain Bacteria; kingdom Pseudomonadati; phylum Pseudomonadota; class Gammaproteobacteria; order Enterobacterales; family Enterobacteriaceae; genus Enterobacter; species Enterobacter sp. T2. The sequence goes on from NZ_CP048736.1 coordinate 563,621, forward strand.
CGCACGGGGCACTGACAAACTATGGTAGAGGATATTGAACAGCGCATCTTTGCCTTAGCTAGGCGCTATAACGGCGTTTATCTGATGAATAACGAAGCGAAGCAAAAACTACTGAATGCAAAAACCGATTTGGATACTGACATGCAGCTTGATGTCACTGAAGCAGAAGATTTAATGGAAGAATTTTTTAAAGAATTTGATATTGATAGAGGGAATTTTAACATAAACACCTACTACCCTGATGAGCCTTTTTCATGGAATCCATTCAAAAAATTCCCGGTGGTGATGGTTCCAGATTTCACTATTGGAATGCTTATCGAATCCGCAAAAGCGGGCAAATGGTTATACGACTGAAACGCAAGGAGCAATGGAATGGCCGTACCTGTACATCTTTTTTTAACCAATGACGGCGGCACAATGATTTGTGGTTCTTGTGACGTTGCACAAAGGGAAGGAAGTATTGAGCTAAGAGGATTACAACATAACCTCAGCCTGCCAACCGACTCGGCAACGGGAAAGGTCACTGGCACTCGCCAACATTCGCCGTTTCAGTTTACCAAGGAGCTGGACAGCTCTTCGCCCTATCTGTTCAAGGCGGCAGCAACGGGTCAGACCCTTAAAACGGCAGAATTCAGGTTTTACCATATTAACTATTCCGGGCAGGAGGAGGAGTATTACCGAATCACGCTCGAGAATGTTAAGGTCATTTCTGTGAGTCCAGTAATGTACGACACCCGAGGCTGTCCGGGGACGGGGCATATGGAGGAAGTGGCGTTTAATTATGAGAAGATTACCCATTTATACAAGGACGGTAACTTGTTAGCGCACGACGCGTGGAACGAACGTCCAACATCGGGTTCCGCTGCTTGATGCTATCTTGAACTTGCCCGCCAGCTTTTCGTTTGTGCGGGCAGAGAATATCATTCTTTATTCATTTTCGTAAATGATGGTCGAAACATCATAAAAATAACCCACGCAAACATTCCAATAATCTTCATAGGCCAGGGTTCAAACACATCCAGACACATAATTGCTCCAATCACTAATAGCGGACCCTCTACCAGTTCAGCTATCCCCTCTAAAATATGTAACTTATTAGGCAGTACCCGATTAAGTAATGTCGTAATAAGCTGTGCACTTCCTAATATGATTGTTATTGCGATTGTACGGTCCTCTCAGTTATCAAAACTAACCAAAGAAATGAGGCATGTAGCCAGTACATAACCACAAAATAATATATTCAGAATGTAAATAATAAACTTACTCATAACAGTTGCCGCGGCGTTTGAAATATAAAGAGTCTATGAATATAGCGCTCTCAAAAGAATGACAAACGACATTGGCTAATAATGCATTTCAGAATTTATTGCGCCTCGCTGAGTTCCGTAGTTATCAAGTTAGCGGCTTCAGGCTAATCTCCCGCACTCCACCGCTATATCGACTTTAATTAAACACCGGCACCCCCAGCCCAACCTTCACCTCCCTCAACGTCACTTGCGTCACCCCCTGCGCCCGTTCCGTCCCGCGCTTCAGCATCGCCATCAGCTCGCCTTTATCCTGCATATACCTCGCCCTCCGCTCCCGCATCGGCGCAATCAGCTCCTGCAAACACCCCTCCAGCTCGTTCTTACACGCCCGGTCACCCAACCCGCCCGCCTGATAGTGCGCCTTCATCGCCGCCACTTTCGCCTTGTCCGGATGAAATGCGTCGAGGTAAGTAAACACCACGTTCCCTTCAATCTGCCCGGGGTCGCTAACCTGCAGGTGGTTCGGGTCGGTGTACATCGCGCTCACCGCACGGTGAATGGTCTCTTCGCTGGCCGAAAGGTGCAGCGTGTTGCCCAGCGATTTCGACATCTTGGCGCTGCCGTCGATGCCGGGCAGGCGGCTGGTGTCGCTCAGCATCGCCTTGCAGTGGCGCAGTACCGGGGCGGGCAGCAGGCTGTTCATCTTGTGCACAATCTCGTTGGTCTGCTCAATCATCGGCAGCTGGTCGTCGCCGACGGGTACGCACTCGGCCTTAAACGCCGTGATGTCCGCCGCCTGGCTGATGGGGTAGGCCATAAACCCGACCGGCAGCGAGCGGGCGAAGCCCTTCTGCGCAATCTCGTTTTTCACCGTCGGGTTACGCTCCACGCGGGCGACGGTGACGATGTTCATATACAGCATCGTCAGCTCGGCGAGGGCGGGCAGGGCGGACTGCAGGCAGATCGTGGTCAGGTTCGGGTCGATGCCCGCGGCGAGGTAGTCGGCCAGCACTTCGGGGATGTTGTCGCGGATTTTTTGCGGGTTGCTGCCGTTGTCGGTCAGCCCCTGCAGGTCGGCAATCAGCACAAACTGGCTGTGAGTCTGCTGGAGCGCCACGCGCTGGCGCAGCGATCCGACGAAGTGGCCGAGGTGCAGCGGGCCGGTTGGGCGGTCGCCGGTGAGGATGGTTGGTGCGTTCATAAAGACTCCTTAATGTGCAGTTGCCGAAAGGGGTCTTAGATGTGAGAAAGCCGCCTTTCGGCGGCTATCTGAAAATGGGGAAAACAACTCCGAGCCGCCTTTAAGAAGGCAGCCACCAGCGGTTTACGGTGAGCACGGCGTGGTTTATGTTCATCTCTTTACCGTATCACGTCCGGCGCGAAAAACAAAAGGGCACATTATGCTGCAATCACTTAACCACCTGACCCTCGCGGTCAGCGACCTGCAAAAAAGCATCACCTTCTGGCACGAGCTGCTGGGGCTGACGCTCCACGCCCGCTGGAATACTGGGGCTTATCTCACCTGCGGCGATCTGTGGGTCTGCCTGTCTTACGACGAGGCGCGCCAGTATGTGCCGCCGCAGGAGAGCGACTACACCCACTACGCGTTTACAGTGGCGGAGGCGGATTTTGAACCGTTCTCGAATAAGCTGGAGCAGGCGGGCGTCACCGTCTGGAAGCAGAACAAAAGCGAGGGGGCATCGTTCTATTTTCTCGACCCGGACGGGCACAAGCTGGAGCTGCACGTGGGCAGCCTCGCCGCGCGGCTGGCGGCGTGTCGCGAGAAGCCCTATGCGGGCATGGTGTTTACCTCAGACGAGGCTTGAGGCGCGCACCTTCAGCCTGCCCGCCAGCGTCACGTGCGTGGCGGCATCTTCCTGATTGCACAGGTACTCCACCGCCAGCCGTCCCAGCTCGCTGTAGGGCAGCTGGATACTGGTCAGCGGCGGAGTGAGCTGCTCGGAGATCTTCTGGTCGTCGTAGCCCGCCAGCAGCATGTCCTGCGGGATGCGCACGCCGTTCACCGCCAGCGCCTGATAGCAGCCAATCGCCAGCCAGTCGCTGGCGCAGAAGATGGCGTCCGGGCGCTCGGCCAGTTCCAGCAGGGACGTGGTGGCGGTAAAGGACTCGCTGAACTGCCAGTTGGTCTGGCGCACCAGGCAGTCGTCACACGCGAGTCCGGCCTGCTGTAATGCCGCCTGGTAGCCCGCGAGACGCTGGCGGGAGGCCTCCATCCAGCTCTCCCCGGTAATGTGGGCGATGCGCGTCGCCCCGCAGGCAATCAGGTGTTTAGTGACCTGAAAAGCATTGGCGTAGTCGTCCGGAATAAACGACGGCAGCAGCGGCGAGCCGGGGTCGCGCTGGTTGAGCAGCACCAGCGGGATGCGGGTGCAGTCCTGGAAAGCCGTCATGTCCACCAGCGTGGTGACCGGAGACGCGAGAATAATCCCGATGCAGTTGCGCTTCTCCAGCTGGCGGATGATGTTCAGCGCCAGCTCGATGTCGTCGCCGTAGTCGTAGACGGTGAGCAGGGTCTCGTTGCGCCACGCCGCTTCCCGCGCCTGGCTGATGGCGTCGATAAACGGGTCGAAGCTCTGAACGGAGCTGACCAGCAGGGCGATCTCTTCCTGGTTGCGCGGGGCGTGAACGGCGGGGAGGCGGTCGTAGCCGAGCTCGGTGGCGACACCAATCACCCGCTGGCGGGTGTCGTCGCTGAGCTTGATGTTGCGGGACTGGTTAAGCACCAGCGATACCGTCGCCTGCGACACCCCTGCCGCCCGCGCAATATCGTTCATCGTCACTTTCGGTTTTCGCTTCATCCGTCCTCTCCCTTTCGCGAATTCGCATCATACCCTAACCGCGCGCTTACGCGCCGGCGATCACGTTTCTCATTCATCGAAGCGCGAACTTTGTGAAGGCCGTCGCTTTTCGGCGTGCCGTGATTTGCGCATTTATCCCGCAACTAATATTTATTAGCTAAATATTATCAGTAAGAGGACGCGTAATGAAAGAGCAGTGGAGCAGGGAGCAGGCACAGGCGTGGTATGAGCAAAAAGGCTGGCTGTGCGGGTTTAACTATTTGCCGTCGACGGCGGTGAACTGGACCGATATCTGGCAGGAAGAGACCTTCGATGCCGAGACCATCGACCGCGAACTGGGCTGGGCGGCGGAGGCGGGCTACAACACCCTGCGCATCAACCTGCCGTTTATCGTCTGGGAGCATGACCGCGACGGGCTGATGGCGCGCATCGACCGGTTTTTGACCATTGCCGACGGCCGCGGGTTCAGCACCATGCTGACCCTGATGGACGACTGCGGCTTCTCCGGCGATGAGCCGTACCTCGGCCCGCAAAAGCCGCCCGTACCGGGCAAGCACAACAGCCAGGCGGCGGCGAGCCCGGGGCGGGATAAGGTGTGCGATCCCGACTGCTGGCAGCAGATTGAGCGCTATATCCGCGACGTTGTCCGCCAGTTCCGCGCGGACAAGCGCGTGCTGCTGTGGGATCTCTACAACGAGCCGGGTAACCGCGGCATTTTCGCGACGGGCACGCAGGAGGTGCAGTACGACGCGAAGCTGGAGATCTGCGCCCATGAACTGATGAAGCTGGCGTTCCGGTGGGTGCGTGAGGAGAACCCGACCCAGCCGCTCACCGTCTGCGCCTGGCGTCTGCCGCCGGAAGAGGAGGGCGAAACGTTCTTCCAGCATCCGCTGGACCAGACAGCGCTGGCGCTCTCGGACGTGGTGAGCTTCCACGCCTACACCCATACTGGGCGCATGACGGCGATTATCCAGCAGCTGCAAACGCTCGGTCGTCCGCTGTTCTGCACCGAATGGCTGGCGCGCCACGTGGGCAGCACCATCGAAGAGCAGCTCCCGCTGATGTATGCGGCGAAGGTCGCGCCCTACCAGTGGGGGCTGGTGCGCGGCAAAACCCAGACGTGGCTGCCGTGGCCGGTGGTGATGAAGGAGTCCACGGACTACTGCCGCCTCTGGTTCCACGACGTGTTTGAGGAGAACGGCATTCCGTTCTCACGCCGTGAAATCGCCCTGATGCAGCAGCTGCGTAAGATCGCCCCGAAGGCGCAGGACTAATAATATCGACCCGGCGGTCCACCGCCGGGCAACCAGGCAGGCATATAACAATGGCAATGACAATGAAAATACCGTCTCGCGAGTTGTGGTCTTATTTTGGTTATGGTTTAGGTCAGTGTTTTAGCTTTGGTTTAGTGGGTTCGTTTATTAACTATTTTTACACCGACGTGCTGGGCATTTCGGCGCTGGCGGCGAGCACCATTTTCCTGATTGCCCGCGCGTGGGACGCGGTTCACGATCCGCTGTTTGCCAGCATTATGGACACCATTAACAGCCGGTTCGGCAAGTTTCGCCACTTTTTGCTGATCGCCCCTTTGTTGATTACCGGCGTCACGCTGCTGTCGTTCTATAAAATTGAAGCGGACATGACCACCAAAATCCTCTACGCCGGGGTGACCTACATCCTGTGGGGGACGCTGTATGCCATCTCCGATATTCCGTTCTGGTCGATGTCGTCGGTGATGACCAACGACTCCGCCCAGCGCACCCGCGCGGTGACGGCGGCGATGCTCGGGGTGAACGCCGGGATTGCCTGCGCTAATATCTTCTTCCCGAAGCTGGCGGCGTTCTTCGCCCAGTACAGCAACGACAAAGGCTACTTTATGGCGGCGCTGGTGATGATGCTGGTGGGGCTGCCGCTGATGCTTAACGGCTTTATGCAGATCAAAGAGCGCGTGCCGCCGAGCCCGGAAAAGGTGACCATCCGCGATACCTTCTACAACCTGCGTCAGAACAAGCCGCTGTTTATCGTCCTGCTGTCGTTCTTCTTCTGCGTGTTCCATAACGTGGCGGGCGGGCTGTATATCTACTTCTTTATCAACAACCTGGGCGACGGCAGCCTGCAGATGGCGATTGGCGTGATGGGGATTGTCGCGGCAGTGCTGTGCCTGGTCGCCCCGACGCTGACGCGCCGGATGCAGAAGCGGAAGCTGTTTATGATCCTCTGCGGGCTGGACGTGGCGGTGCGCGTGGTGATGTGGTTTGTCGGGTATCAGCAGGTGACGATGCTGTTTATCCTGCTCGGCCTGAGCACCCTGTTTGTGATGATGACCAACATCCTCACCTCGTCGATGATTGCCGACACCATCGAGTACGCGGAGTACCACACCCACAAGCGCTGCGCGGCGATCACCTTCTCCGGGCAGACCTTTACCGGCAAGATGTCGGTGGCGGTGGGCGGCGGGTTGATCGGCGTGTTTCTGACGATGATAGGCTACGTGCCGCAGGCGCAGATCCAGAGTGAAGGCGTGTTGGAGGGGCTGTTCTTTGGGATTTGCCTGCTGCCGGCGATGGGGTCAGCGATCCGAATGGGCTTTATGTCGCGCTTTACCTTTACCGAGGAGAAGCATGCGGAGATTTGTCGGCTGCTGGCAGAGCGTCGGCATCATTTAAAAAATAGCCGTGCGGAAAATGAGCGGCTGGAGCGCCCGGCACCGGCGAACTAATCCAGGTGGGCGCCTGTCATGCAGGCGTCCACTTTAGAACTTAATTCACGTCAGCTATCCCACAGCAATCATGGGCTAATTTCAATAATTGCTGAGTCATTATGACGGCATCTGCTGCTAAATCAACGGTGGCAAAGTGGATTTTATGCCCCTGTACCTCAACGAATTCGGAGAGCATTACGTTGACGGCTGGATGAAGTAATAATCCAGCCGAACGGAGAGATAGCGGGTCTGTTCGATTCTCCTGCGTGCGCAGATAGGTATACATCTGGTAGATATAACCGCTGCGCAAGCTCCGATCACGATACCAGCCTTTAATCAGAATGTTATTGAATTTAGTGTCGATGATGATGCGCTGTGCAGGTTGCCTGTGCTCAAGAATGATGTCTGAGTTCATGGTTGGGAAAATACTTTCGCTACCTGCACTTTGAGACGTTAATCTCCATTTCAACTCTTTTCCGGCAGCGACTGTCCAGTCTTTTTTGGGAAGGTGGACGTGATAGAAACCCGCCATACTTTTCTCGAACAGCTTACGCATCCAGTAAGGGTCATCAGACGGCGTTGGCAATAGTTTTTGCCCCGCAGTTTGGGTTGGTAGCCATAATTCAAATGCCAGCTGCGCGGCATCTACCATGGCTTTATCCGCCGCATCATGGCGACCAAAGCGCGCGATTGATGGCAGTTCACCTTTGCTCGGCATACCGCCTTCGATACCTCGACGACGCAAATTGATTGCCATTGCGCGACATTGCGCAGCCAGCGCGCCGTCGCTGAGTAGCGGGACAAGGTGCTCTAACGCAGAACGAACATAGCGATTACGGGGAGTATCCAGCGTCATTTCCTGAAACTGACAGGCTACCTGTGCCCGCTCAAGCAATTGTCGACTGGTTGTGCGCAGAACATCAATGCGTCCCCTTACCCTGTTTAGCGTGGCGCGGCGAGTTTGGTATCCCATACTTAAATGCCTTAACAGCCGCTGCTCTACTTCGTGAAGCAGGATCCTGGCCACCAGCGCCGGGATTTCCTCCGGGTTGTTTTCAGCGGCAACCATGCTGCGCCCGTGATGGCGAAACAGACTAGAGGCATACAGCATCAATAGCCAGATATTGCGCAAAGGAATGCGCAATACGGCTGCCCGAGCCTGCGTATCGCCACGTTCATCAAGATCGGTCATACGCTGAGGAGTTCCTTTCTGGCATCCAGGACTTTCTCCGGCGCATCGAACCAGTATTCGGCAAGCAAAGGACAGATTTCGGTTTCGACAACCTGCTTGTACCAGGCCATACCGTCGTCAATCTTCAACCCCGCTGGTGGGGTAACATAGCTATGCCCGATACAAAACTGTGGCCCCAGGGCCGCATCCCTGGACAATTTTTCATTTAACGCAGTTATTTGGGATTCGATTAGGGCTAATGTTTCCACGCTCACATTAAACCGTTGGTTAACCCATTTTTTCCACGCGTCGTTAAACTCGGGCTTAAGATCAATAAAAGCAAAGCGGCGCCGTAATGCAAGGTCGAGCAGGGCAAGCGAGCGGTCAGCGATATTCATCGTCCCGATGATGTACAGATTCTCAGGAATGTAGGTTTTTTCATCCATATCAGATCGGTATGAGAGCTCAAGCGCCTCATTCGGCGTGCGTTTATCCGCCTCCATCAGCGTCAGCGTCTCGCCAAAAATTTGCGCAGGATTACCCCGGTTAATTTCCTCAATAATGACCACGTACTTAGTTGTCGGATCGTTTACTGCTTTGTCGATCGCATGGAGAAAAGGCCCGTCTACCAATGCCAAACGTCCTTCATTGTTAGGACGCCAGCCGCGAATAAAGTCTTCGTAGGAGAGGGTGGGGTGGAACTGCACCGCGCTGATGCGCTTAGAGGTTTCCTCGCCCATAAGGCAATACGCCAGGCGGCGGGCAAGCCAGGTTTTACCGGTTCCCGGCGGGCCCTGCAGGATAAGGTTTTTTTTGGCCTGTAACCGCTGAAGGATGAGTTGGATTTTTTCCTCTTCTAAAAAGCAGCCCTCATCGATCAAATTGCTTATCGCGTAAGGCTTATGGGGGATTTCCGCTGGCACGTTCTCTTCAACCGTTTCCTCGGTGATGCTCTGGAATTCACCTTTATCGAAGTTGAGGTATTCATAGTTGCCGGGGGTCTGAAACTCCAGTTCATCATCATCACGTAGTTTTTGCAGATAATATGAAATGGACGATTCAACCGTATTGTTATTGGGATAATCCGCCTTAATCTCATCCAGATAAGCCTCTTTTAACTCCCTCAAGGAGAAATATGGGCTGTCTTTTTTCAGGCACAGTAGTTTGATTTTATTAAGCAAATACGCTTTCCATGTCAGCCGCTCGACTTCATCATTTGACTGATGTAAATCGATATTCCATGCCGCCAGGGAGAGTTCAGGGAAGGAGTGAACCGGATAGTTTGGCTGGGTAAAGGCCTTTTTGAGCGCCAGCGCTACGGTCTGGTAGTTGTGTCCGCTGCAGCGCCCTTTGGCACCTTTTTTAATGATTTTAATATTCAGGACTTTCTGGATGTAGTACTGAGACTGGCTATCCAGCGTAGGGTAGAACCAGGGGCGTAGCCAGTACAATCCCATCGTCAGGTTCCAGCCAACATTGCGCACGTTAGATGCGGCGTCATAAGAAAACAGGAAGTCCGTGGGATCGGCGTTTGGGGTGTCGGCGAAGGAGATTGCCTGAGAAAACATTTCCCACAGCGTATCGATGTCTTCAGGCTTACGTGATTTCTCATAGCCAAAGAACCATGACTTCTGATTGTTCAGAAGCGGAATACCGTCGAACGACTCAGGAACCGGTTCGCTAACGCCTATCAGTTTTGCCAGGCTGGCTGCGATATTTCTTCGGTTGGTAACGGTAAGCGAGCGATTAAATAAACCCATAGTGGTGAAAGGACAAATGTCTTTCAAAGGATGGGGAGCGCCATTAGCGGGCTTGTCCTGCAGGTGTGACATACTGCCAATCTCAGCAGCAATGCGGTGAATACCCGCCACCAGCTCCTCTCTTCGATTTCGCCAGGTCAGTAGCTGAGAGGCAAATGCCTGATAGAAGTCTGCCCATGCGAATCTGACGTCTTGCTCAACTGCGTCCATATGCTCTCCAGTAAAATTTCAGGCTTCAGTAACCTGGCGACTGAATTTTACGGGATTGTAAGCCTTAGTGAATAACTACCTAAAACAGTGATCTATAAGGGCATGCCGGAACGACATGCCCTCATATGACATTACAGCGACTTCACAAACGCCAGCAGATCTTCGTTGAGCTGGTCCTGGTGGGTCAGCGCAAAGCCGTGCGGCGCGTTGTCGTACACCTTCAGCGTGGCGTTTTTGATCATCTCCGCCGCCAGCTTGCCGGTGCTTTCAAACGGCACGATCTGGTCGTTACTGCCGTGAATCACCAGCGTCGGCACGTCGATTTTCGCCATATCCGGGCGGAAGTCGGTTTCGCCGAACGCGGTCACGCAGTCGATGGTGCCTTTCAGCGATGCCAGCAGGGCAATGTTCAGCGTCTGGGTCACGGCACCGGCAGAAACGGTTTGTCCGGCGTTGATACCGTAGAACGGGGTGGCGAAGTCGCTGATGAACTGGGCGCGATCTTTACGCAGTCCGTCGCGAATGCCGTCGAATACGCTTTGATCTACACCTTGCGGGAAGGAGTCGGATTTACCGAAGATCGGCGTGACCGCGCCCAGCAGCGCCAGACCGGCGACGCGTGAGCTGCCGTAGTTATTGATGTAACGGGTCACGTCGCCGCCGCCCATGGAGAAGCCCACCAGCGTCACGTCGCGCAGATCCAGGGTGGTGATCAGGTCATTGATGTCGGACGCAAAGGTGTCGTAGTCGTAACCGTTCCACGGCTGATCCGAGCGGCCAAACCCGCGACGGTCAAAGGCGATGGCACGGAAGCCGCGCTCGGCCAGGTAGTTCAGCTGGCTGTCCCACATGTCGCCGTCCAGCGGCCAGCCGTGGCTGAAGAGAACCGGTTTACCCGCGCCACAGTCTTTGTAGTAAATCTGCGTGCCGTCTTTTGCCTTAAACGTTGCCATAGTGTGTTCCTGTACAGGTGATGGTTATGGTTATACCGGCGCGACCAGGTAGCGAATAGCCGGTGAGGTTGTGCCCTGATGAAAAGCCAGAACGCGGCTCTGCAGCAGGAGGTCATTCATGGTGTGGCGCTCCTGCTGCCGCAGATGCTCAATCCACGAGCCCATCAGGAAGGTCTCGATAAACAGACCGGGGCGCTCGATATCTTCATACACCGCCCAGCTCATCGCCCCGGCGCGGCGGCGCACCCGGCGCAGCTCGTGGACCGCCTCCAGGAAGGCTTTGGCGTGTTGCGGGTCGATGAGGTACTCGTGCGAGACCAGCACCGGGCCGCGTTCGTTTGGCAGGTCAATCTCCACGCCGTCCAGCGGCTGACCGCTCAGGTCGAGGTTCAGGTCCGGATCTTTCTCCAGCTTCCAGCGGAACACCGTCGCGCTCGCCAGCACCATCCCCAGCGTGGCGACAACCAGCGAGGTTGGGGTACCGAACCGGGAGGCGATCTGCCCCCAGAGTGCGCTGCCTGCGGTCATCGAGCCGAAGAACACCGTCAGATACACCGCCAGCGCGCGGGCCTTCACCCAGCGGGCGGCGCTGCGCTGCGCACCGAGATTGAGGGTGGAGAGCACCGCAATCCACGCGAAGCCAGTGAAAAACTCAAACAGGTTAAGCAGCCAGACGTGGCGCACAAACGCCAGCGCCAGCATGGTGAGGGCAAAGGTCAGGCTGGCGGCCACCATCAGGCGGTCGGCATTCAGCCGCTGGCGCAGGCGCGGCAGCAGAATCGCACCGGCAATCGCCCCCAGGCCAATGCACGCCAGCATTACGCCGTAGCCCGCCGGGCCTAAGCCCAGCTCGCGGCGCGCCACCAGCGGCAGTAACGCCCAGCCCGCGCTGCCGAAAACGAAGAAGGCCACGGTGCGCACCAGCACGTTGCGCAGCACCGGCGCGGCGTGCACGTAGCGAATGCCGGATCGCACCGCCGAGAAGAAATGCTCCGGCGGCAAACGCTGCACGGTCGGGGCCTGACGCCAGCGCCACAGCACCCACGCCACGCCGACCACGGACAGCGCGTTCAGGGCAAACACCATCCACGGCCCGGCGAGCGACAGCAGAAAACCACCCAGCGCGGGACCAATCGCCCGGCTGATGTTTACCCCGAGCGAGTTCAGCGCCACGGCGGCACCCAGCTCGGGCTTGCTCACCAGGTCCGGCACCACGGCCTGAAACGGCGGCGAGCTCATTGCCGCGCCGACGCTCAGCAGAAATGTCGCCACCAGCAGAACGGCGGGAGTGACGTGTCCGGTGAAGGAGAGCACCGTCAGCCCGGCGGCGGCGATAAACACCCACAGCTGGGAGAAGAGCAGGTATTTACGTCGGTCGACGATATCCGCCATTACCCCGGACGGCAGGGCGAAGAGGAACATCGGCAGGCTGCTGGCCGCCTGCACCAGCGCGATGTCCAGCGGATCGGCGCTCAGGGTCAGCATGCTCCAGTTGATGCCGACATCGCTCATCCATGAGCCGACGTTAGAGACCACCGTGGCGATCCACAGCATCCTGAACACCGGCTGGCTTAGCGGCTGCCAGGGCGAAACCGTTGATGTGTGCGTCGTCTCGACGTGTGCATCGCGAACGTCGTTAACCTGGGTCATGCGAACCTCTCCGCTGCCTTACGCTGCAATCGCCACTGGCCCGGGCCGGTGAGGGCAAGGGTGGTAAAGATAATCAGCAACAGCCAGCCAAACTGCCCTTCGGCAATCGACCAGTTCGGGTGCACCGCCAGCATGGCCACCAGCAGCACGGCGATAATCGGCAGGCACGCCAGGCGGGTATACACGCCCGCAATGATAAACAGCGGGCAAATTACCTCGGCGACGATGGCCGGGATCAGGCTGGCATAGGGCCCGAAGCCGAACGGATCTTCAATGCGCGTCAGCTCTTCACTGAAGTGCAGTACCTTTGGCAGGCCGTGCACGTACAGCAGCAGCAGGCTGCCGGTCAGGCGCAGGAAGAACAGCCCCAGGTCAACCCGGGGCGGAGCAAGCGTGTTTTTCATCAGAATGCAAAGCAGCTGCAGCCCAGCGCCCCCCAGAAAGCGTTATCGTCGGACACAGGCATTTCTGACGTGCGGGCAAAATCATGCTGGTGGCTGTGAACCCCGCACGGGCCGCTGCAGTGGTGAACGGCGCTCATGCCCACGCGTGCGGCCTGCGGCGGTGCGCTGCGGTAGTGGCCCGGTACTTTCACGACCGGGGACCAGTCGGGCAGAACCGGAATGGCGGGCGGCGCGAGCGGGCCAAAGGTGCCTGCCGCGTAGACGATATCGCCGTTGACCACCGTCAGGACGGACTCGATGCCCTTGATCTCCTCTTCCGGCACGCGGAAGTAGTCTTTGCTGAGTACGGCCAGGTCGGCGAGCTGGCCGACCTTGATCTGCCCCTTCTGATTCTGCTCGCTGGAGAACCACGCGCTGCCCTGGGTCCAGAGCATCAGGGCGGTATCGCGATCCAGACGGGCGCTGTGGTCGTACATCTGCATCCCGCCGACGGTGCGGCCGGAGACCAGCCAGTAGAGCGCGGTCCACGGGTTGTAGCTCGCCACGCGGGTGGCGTCCGTACCTAAGCCCACCGGTACGCCGGTCTCCAGCATTTTCGCCACCGGCGGTGTATGGCGGGTGGCTTCGATACCGTAACGTTCGGCAAAGTACTCGCCCTGGAAGGCCATACGGTGCTGTACGGCAATGCCGCCCCCGAGCGCTTTGATGCGGTCGATGTTGGCCTGGGTGACGGTTTCCGCGTGGTCAAAGAACCAGTGCAGGCCGGTGAACGGAATGTCGCGGTTCACCTTCTCGAAGACGTCCAGCATGCGGCTGATGGATTCGTTATAGGTGGCGTGCAGGCGGAACGGCCAGCGGTGCTCCACCAGATGGCGCACCACGCGCTCCAGCTCGTCCTCCATGCCCGGCGCGAGATCCGGGCGGGGTTCGAGGAAATCTTCAAAATCGGCGGCGGAGAAGACCAGCATCTCGCCCGCGCCGTTATGGCGGAAGAAGTCGCTGCCCTGACCCGGCGTGAGCATGTCGGTCCATTTCTCAAAGTCCTCCAGCTCGTGGCCCGGACGCTGGGTAAACAGGTTGTAGGCGATGCGGATGGTCATCTGCTTTTTCTCGTGCAGCTCGGCAATCACCTCGTAATCTTCCGGGTAGTTCTGGAAGCCGCCGCCCGCGTCGATGGCGCTGGTCAGCCCCAGACGGTTCAGCTCGCGCATGAACTGACGGGTGGAGTTAACCTGCTGCTCCAGCGGCAGCTTCGGTCCTTTGGCCAGCGTGGCGTAGAGGATCATGGCGTTCGGGCGCGCAATCAGCATCCCGGTTGGGTTGCCGTTGGCGTCACGCTGGATCTCGCCGCCCGGCGGGTTCGGCGTGTCTTTGGTATAGCCGACCACCTTCAGCGCGGCGCGGTTGAGCAGGGCGCGGTCATAGAGGTGCAGGATGAAAACCGGGGTGTCCGGGGCGGCGGCGTTGATCTCGTCCAGCGTCGGCATGCGGCGTTCGGCAAACTGGAACTCGGTCCAGCCGCCCACCACGCGTACCCACTGCGGCGACGGCGTGCGCAGAGCCTGTTCTTTCAGCATCCGCAGGGCATCGGCCAGCGACGGCACGCCTTCCCAGCGCAGCTCGAGGTTGTAGTTCAGCCCGCCGCGAATGAGGTGCAGGTGTGAATCGTTCAGCCCGGGGATGGCGGTGTGGCCTTTCAAATCGACCACTTTCGTACCGTCGCAGTGATGTTGCATCACCTCAGTGACGGTACCCACTTCCAGAAATTTTCCATCGCGCACGGCAACGGCTTCCGCGATGGGGTTCTCGCGATCGACGGTATGAAACTGGCCATTAACCAGAATGAGATCGGCTTTACCGAGGGTAACCATAACTGCTCCTGACTGAGAGGGGAATGGTCAGGATTATGGGAACCGGTTTCGGCAAAGATCCAGTTATACAATAGGATAGGTATACCAAAGTATAACTATACCTAAGGTTAACTATACGAAGAGATAATTACGCCCAGGGGCGATAAACCGCAGGATGAGCGTGACTTTATCGCCGTGCGCTCACGGCGATTTCACCCTTAACCACTGGAAAATGCTATGACCTCTTCAAAGCTCGAAGTGTTAACCCCTGCGAACTGTCAGATAATCTTTATCGATCACCAGCCACAGATGGCGTTTGGCGTGCAGTCTATTGACCGCCAGGTGCTGAAAAATAACACCGTGGCGCTGGCGAAAGCGGCGAAAGTCTTCAATATCCCGACCATCATCACCACCGTAGAGACCGAAAGCTTTTCCGGTAACACCTATCCGGAACTGCTGGACGTGTTCCCGGGCCAGGACATTCTGGAGCGTACCTCCATGAACTCCTGGGACGACCAGAAAGTGCGTGACGCGCTGAAGGCCAACGGCAAGAAGAAAGTCGTGGTAGCAGGTCTGTGGACCGAAGTGTGCAACAACAGCTTTGCCCTGTGCGCGATGCTGGAAGGCGATTATGAAATTTACATGGTGGCGGATGCCTCCGGCGGCACGTCAAAAGAAGCCCACGACTTCGCGATGCAGCGCATGATCCAGGCGGGCGTGATCCCGGTGACCTGGCAGCAGGTCATGCTGGAGTGGCAGCGCGACTGGGCGCGTAAAGAGACCTACACCGCGGTAATGGATATCGTGCGCGAGCACTCCGGCGCGTACGGCATGGGCGTCGATTACGCCTACACCATGGTGCACAAAGCGCCATCTCGCCAGAAGAGCGAGCACCGCACCTTAGCGCCGGTCCCGGCTCGCTAAGCCCTGTCGGCGGGCTGGTCCCTCATCCGGCTCGCCGCTGCTTTTTTCTCTGGAGTTCACAATGAGTACTGGGCTGATATCCCTTGCGGCAGGCGGGTTGATTGGCCTGATGTATGCCGTGCTGAAGGTGCGCTCCCCCGCGCCGCCCGCGCTGGCGTTGATTGGCCTGCTGGGGATGCTGGCGGGTGAACAGGCGACGCGGCATCTGTTATCCCGCGACAGTGCGCCTGCTCAGGTCACCGTTCCGGCAGCACCGCAGACAGGAGCATCGTCATGAAAGCATGGATTATTTCGCTGGTGTGCGGCGTAGTAGCTGGGGTAATTTACGCTCTGCTCGACGTCCATTCGCCGGCACCGCCGGTTGTCGCCCTGCTTGGCCTGTTTGGCATGCTGGTGGGGGAACAGCTCATCCCGGTGGGACGGCGCTTAATGAGTCGCGAACCGCTGACCCTCGCCTGGTTTCGTCACGAATGCGTACCGAAAATCAGCGGCACGGCGCCCCCGGCGCCCGCGAAGGACACGCGCGACGTTTAATGATTTGTGAGAGGAAAGACCGCATGACGCTGCCGTGGCGCATTGCCATCATTGATGACGAACGTTCCGTCCGCAGCGGGTTGAGTAATCTCCTGGAGTCGGAAGGGTATTCGACCGATACGTTTGATTCGGCTGAGGGGTTCCTGAGCCATCCTCTCGCGCTGTCCGGCGCGGCGCTGGTGATCACCGATATCAAGCTGCGAGGCATGAGCGGCCTTGAGCTGTTCGACAAGCTGCGGCTGCTGGCCGTACCGCCACCCCCTGTACTCTTTATCTCCGGTCATGCTGATGAAAATATGCAGCGGTACGCCCTCAGTCTGGGCGCCGCTGCATTTTTGCGTAAGCCGATTAACATCGATATTCTGCTGGATCATATTCAGCGGGAGCTGGCCCGCCGACAATAAGGATCGCGGATGAACGAAAACGAGCAGCCTGCATTCTGGCCCGCCCAGGGAAATCTTCATCAGGGGCGGGTTTTTGTCCTTAAAGAGGATGTGATTTTTACCGTGCTGGCGCAGGAGGGCGGCATCGCCTGGATGAACGCACGTCATCCCCATTCCGGCGGCTCCTTCATCATTGCCACCGCGGTGAGTGACGAAGAGGAAGAGCGGGCCACCCGGCTGCTGAAAAACGAGTTTGCGCTGCGCGACGTGCTCCAGGACAGCTGGGCCATTCGCGCCGTCGCCTCTACCCAGTATCGGGGGCGTTTCGCGCTGGTTTACGCCCCGTTTTCGTTTGAGCTGCTGGCGCGACGCGCGGGCAGGGCGATCTCCGGGATTGCGCGCTTTATCGAGCTGGCGATCCAGATCTGCGCCCCCCTGCGCCAGATGCATCTGCAAAACCTGATCCACGGCGATATCAAACCCGGCAGTATTTTTGTTTATCACGATGCCACCTGCCGTCTGGGCAGCTTTGGTCTCTCCTGCCGTTTTTCCGATGCCTTCTCGCAGACCCGTCTTACCGTTTCAGGCGGTACCCCCGCCTGGATGTCGCCGGAACATACCACCCGCACCCGTCGCCCCGTCGACAGCCGCAGCGATCTCTACAGCCTCGGCATGGTGCTGTATGAACTTCTGACCGGACGCCTGCCGTTTGAACTGGGCGCGGACGATCAGACCAACTGGGCACACTACCATATTGCCTCGGAGCCGCTGGCCCCGGACGTGATACGCCCGGACGTGCCGGGAATGCTCTCGACCATCCTCCTCAAGCTGCTGGAAAAGCATCCTGATAACCGCTATCAGACGGTGGACGGGCTGATTGCCGACCTGCGACGCTGCCAGGCAACGTTGACCGGTGAGGGCGAGATCGCCCCCTTTACTCCCGGTCAGCAGGATCGCACCCCGGCGATCCATCTGGCGGATTCCCTGTTCGCGACGCATCCGCAGGCGAATGACGTCATTGCCGCGTTTGAGCGGGTCGGGCAGAGCCGGGTGCCAGAGCTGGTGACGATCGGCGGACCGTCAGGGATCGGGAAATCCTCGATCATCGCGACGGCGCTTAAAACGCTGCAGCAGCGTACGGTGCTGCTGGCGGTAGGCAAGATGGACCAGTTTTCGCCGTCACTGCCTTACGGCGTGCTAAGTTCCGCGTTTCGCACCCTGACGTTGCACCTGCTGGGGCTGCCCGCAGACGACGTGGCGAAGTGGAAAATCCGTCTCTCGCGCGCGCTGGAGGGCCACGAGGCGCTCGCCGTCAGTCTCGTGCCTGAACTCGGGCTGCTGCTTGAGAGCAAACCGCGCTTCTCGCCGGATACGTTTTCCATTGATGCCCGGGCGCGCTTCAGCCATATGGTGCTGGCGCTGGTCAAAACCTTTGCCTCTCAGGGCTGCCCGCTGGTGCTGGTGCTTGACGATCTTCAGTGGAGCGACGCCGCCAGCCTGCATACGCTCAAATACCTGCTGGTGAACAGCGGGGCAATCCCGCTGCTGGTGGTTGTTGCTCACCGGGATATCTGTTCGTTATCCGATGCCACTTTACAAGCGCTGCTGACGAGTCTTCCGGAAGCGGCGCTAAACGCGAGCGAAATTGTCCCTCAGGCGCTGTCCGTGAAAGCGGTAGCGCGCTGGCTGGCGACGCTGTTTCGAACCCGCAGCACGGCGACGTCTGACCTCGCCACGCTGATCCATGAAAAAACCGGGGGCAACCCGCTCTTTGTGCATGAGTTTTTCCGCCGCATTGTCGATGACGGGCTGGTGGTGCATAACAAATATCAGGATAAGTGGCACTACGATCTGCAGGCGATCCGCGCCCGGCATTACACCGAAAACGTCGTCACCCTGGTGCTGGAGCAGCTCGAAGAGTTGCCCGACGAGACGCGTCGCCTGCTGGGGAGTTTTGCCTGCATCGGCGGCAAGGGCGAGATGGAGATGATATGCCGCGTTGTCGGCATGTCGATGGCGGAAATGCGCTATGCGCTCCATCCGGCGGTCATGGCGCAGCTCATCGTGCTGACGGAAAAAGAGTACGCCTTCACCCACGACAGGGTGCAGGAAGCCGCCTTCGCGCTGCTGGATCCGCATGAGAAAAGCCACCTTCATCTGACCACCGCCAGCCTGCTGGCCGATGCCGCGCGGCAGGCTGCGGGAAACGAACTGCTTTTCCGCGCCGTTCACCATGTTACGGCCGCACTGGACAGTATCCAGCCCGCTCCGCAGCGGCAGATGTTCCGCGAGCTGAGCCTGCTGGCCGCGCGCCGGGCGAAACGCACGGGCGATTATCTTTCGGCACTGAGCTACATCCAGACGGCGAGAGCGCTGGGCAATGCCGGGGTGGTGTCAGACTTTGTGCTGGATATTGAAGAGGCGGGCTGCGAGTTTGCGCTCGGCCATCTGGAGCGGACCCGTGAGCTGTGCGATGCGATCCTGGGCTGCCCCGGCGGGCTGACCGAAAAAGCGCTGGCGGCCAACCTGCTGGTGGAAGTCTATATTCGCCAGTCGGATAGCCGTCTGGCGCTGGAGGCGGCGCTCTGCTGGCTGGGTATTTTTGGTATTCAGATCGGCCGCCATCCGGAAGATGCCGACTGCGATGCTGCCTGGAAAGACTTCTGTAACCGCACGGGCGACGCGCCGCAAAGCCGCTATGCCCAGCTCTCGCGGATGGAAAATCCGGAAACGGAAGCGGTAATGAACCTGCTCTACAGCGCCAGCATTTGCGCCAGCTTCATCTGTCCGCGTCTGCACTTTTTGCTGCTCTGCCGCATGATGCACCTGACCCTCGACCACGGCATCACCGGCGCCTCCACCACGGCGATGGCTTGGTTTGGCGTGTTGATCGGCCACCGCTATGCCGAGTATCGCCTCGGGTTCCATTACGGCACGCTGGCCCGCGAGCTGGTCAATCGCCACGGCTATGATGCGTATGAAGCGAAAACCCTGCTGCCGCTCGATCAGCTCAGCGTCTGGACTCAGCCGCTGTCGTTCACCATTGAGTGCGCAAAAGCCTGCTTCACCGCGGCGGTAACCCACGGTGATATGACGATGGCCTGCTTCGCGGCCTGCCACCAGGCCATTAACTTCCTCTCTCGGGGCGATCATCTCGACGGGGTGCTGACCAGCATCGATCGCGGCCTGGCCTTTGTGCGGAAAACCCACTTCCAGGACGTTGAGACCATTTTGATGGTTCAGCGTGGCTACGTGGAGTTTTTACGCACGCCGGTGATCGGCACCTGGACCGCCTCGCAGGTGCTGCCGGAGGCGCTGCTGCCTGCTTCGCCAGAGCAGGCTCCGGAACAGACGTCGACCATGCTGTTCTGGTACTGGCTCTATCGCGGTATGGCGCACTTTACCTGCGGCGAATTTGCCGATGCGCAGGCGGATCTTGAGATGGCGGGCTGGTACGCGTGGTCTGCGCCTGGCCACATCCATCTGCTGGATTACCATCTCTACAGCGCCCTGGCGCTTTCCCGCCAGCTAACGCCGGAGACGTTCTCGGCGAATCATCGACGCAGTATTCACGCTCACTACGACAAAATTGCCCTCTGGGCGCGCATTAATCCGGGGACGTTTGCGGATAAAGAAGCGCTGATTTACGCCGAAATCGTGCGTCTGGACGGCATGAACAGCATTGCGCTTGAGCAGTATGAGAAAGCGGTCCGGCTGTCACGCGAGGGCGGCTTTAATCCGATTAACGCCCTGGCGCACGAGCTGGCGGGTCGCTTTGCGCTGTCCTGCGGTTACCCGACCGCGTCAGATGCGCATTTTCGCGGCGCCATTGCCGCCTGGGGCCGTGCCGGGGCACAGGCTAAGGTGCGCCAGCTGGAGCAGGATTTCCCGCATCTGCTGGCCTCCGGACAGGCCAGCGCCTATGACACGGTGGCGTTTGCCCAGAATGAAGTGATCCGCGATCTGCAGAGCGTGATCAAGGCCTCACGTGCCCTGTCGGAAGAGATCAACCTTGAGCGGCTTATCGAAAACCTGATGACGCTGCTGCTCGAACGTGCCGGGGCGCAGCGCGGCCTGCTGCTTCGCGTGAGCGATAACCTGATTCCGGAGATCGAAGCCAGCGCGTGGACCAGCACCGAGGGCGTGCGGGTGCGGATCCTGAAGGACGTACCGGTAGCGACCGACATGCCGCTGTCGGTGCTGGCGGCGGTGATCCGCACCGGACAGGAGATCCGTACCGGTAAACCGGAGGAGTTCCATCCCTTCAGCCAGGATCCCTACCTGGTGACCTCGGGGGCGGCCGTGATGTGCGTTCCGATGTTCAAACAGGCGCGGCTGGTGGGGGTGCTCTATCTGGAAAACCGCCTGATGCCGGAGGTCTTCACCGCCGAGCACTCTCGCGTGGTGAGCCTGCTGGGGGCGCAGGCTGCGGTCTCTCTGGAGACGGCGCGGCTGTACGCCGAACTGCTGGCGGAGAACATCCAGCGCCGACGCGTGGAAAAAGAGCTGCGCGCCAGCCAGAACTCGCTGATGCTGGGTGAGCAGATCAGCCACACCGGGAGCTGGCGCTGGGAGCTGGAGCAGGATCTGATGTTTATGTCCGAAGAGTACGCCCGTATTCTCGGCCTGCCCGAGCAGCAAAAGATGATCTCCATGGCGGAGTTTTTGACCTTCGTCCATGAGGATGATTACGCCCGCATCAGCGCCATCGTCACCCAGAGCGTGCGCGAGGGGCTCTCTATGCGCGCGGAATTTCGTATTAAGCGTACCGACGGTTCCACGCGCTATATCCTCGGGATTGGCGATCCGGTGGGCGTGGGCAGTGAGGTGAACGAGTATTACGGCATCATTACCGATATCACCAGTCAGCGCGCCGCGGAGGATGCCATGCGGGTGGCGCAGGCGGAACTGGCGCGGGTGTCGCGTGCCACCACGGTCGGTCAGTTAACCTCTTCCATCGCCCACGAGATCAACCAGCCGCTGATGTCGATCGTCTCTAACGCCGGGGCAAGCCTGCGCTGGCTTAACCGTGAACCCGCCCGGCTGGATAAAGTGCGGGAAGGGCTGGAGGAGATCGCCGCGGAAGGCGCCCGGGCGGGGGAGATCATCCGCAGCATTCAGTCCCTGACGCGCAAGCAGGATCCGACCTTCGCGCGTATCGATCTCCACTATCTGATCCACCACATTATTACCCTTTCCCGCAGCGAGCTGGAGCAGAGACACATCAGCGTGGATTATCTGTTAAACGCCGGTGACAGCTTTATCACCGGGGACAGCGTGCAGATCCAGCAGGTGCTGCTGAATCTGGTGATGAACGCCGTTGAGGCCATGGCGGAGGTTAACGATCGCCCCTGCATCATCACCCTCAGCACCGTCAACGCCGACGGGAACGTTATCGTCGAGATCGCCGATACCGGCAGCGGCATTCAGCCCGAGCGGCTGGAGAAGATTTTTGACTCGTTCTATTCCACCAAGGCGCAGGGAATGGGGATGGGGCTGACCATCAGCGCCAGCATCATTGAGCGACACAGAGGAAAACTGAGCGCGCGCCGCCGGGAGCCACACGGCACGGTGTTTGCGTTTGTGTTACCGCTTGCCGGACAGACAGGGGAGTAGTTAATCCGAAGGCTGGCTGTGGGTCAGGCGCTCAACGGCCCTGACCAGCTCCGCCACGGAGCGCACCTGCATTTTTTCCATTACGCGACGGCGATGCACTTTCACCGTGATCTCGCTGACGCCAAGCTCGGCGGCAATTTGCTTGTTCAGCATCCCGCTTATCGCCAGTGTTAACACCTCATGTTCCCGTGGCGTAAGGGACATGTGGCGCTGCTTCAGGGCGTAGTGCTCTTTGTTGCGCACGGCGTTGTTTTCCGCCAGCTGAAGCGCAGACTGAATGGCGTCGATCAGCGCGGTGGATTCAACGGGCTTGGTGAGAAATTCGTACGCGCCGCCTTTAATGGCGCGCACCGACATCGGGATAGTGCCGTGGCCGGTGAGAAAAATAATCGGGATGTCGCGCCCGCTGTCCTTGAGGGCGTCCGCTACGTCAAAACCTGAAATGGCGGGCATTTGCATATCGAGGATCACACACGAGGGCAGATCCTCAAAACGGTGCTGAAGAAACGCCTCTGCTGATGAAAACCCCATGGCGTCTAAATCCGCTGATTCCAGCAGGCCGAGAACGGACTGCCTGACCGCGTCATCGTCGTCAACCACATACACAATGTGTTCCATTCACTGCCCCGGTGCTGAGTTAACTGTCGAGAAAATATACACGTCCCGTCACGTAAGAGACTGTTTCTGCTGGCTTTCATCTTAACACATTAAATATCATTATCATTTAACAATATGATAACCGTATGAAGAGGAAGTATAGCGAACGGTTGTCGACTGGCGTGCCGTTTGCCTGCGCACGTTTCATCATCGTTCTCGCGATCTGTCTCTGAGGACTTTACCCCGTAAAACAGGCTACACTCTGGTTTTGAGCGCGACAAGCTGAGGAAACAACAATGCTCTACACACTGAAAGAAAGCGACAAGGATAAGGCGGAAGGGTCAAACGGCGCGGGCGCTCTGCAGCAAAAACTGCTGGAATCCCGTTCGATTGTGATCTCCGGGGAGATCAACCAGGAGCTGGCGCAGAAGGTGATCACCCAGATGATCCTGCTGCAAAGCGTCAGCAACGATCCGATCAAGCTGTATATCAACAGCCAGGGCGGCCACGTGGAAGCGGGTGACACCATCCACGACTTTATCAAATTCATCCGTCCGGAAGTGCACGTCATCGGTACCGGTTGGGTGGCGAGCGCGGGGATTACCATCTTCCTGGCGGCGAAAAAAGAGCACCGTTATTCCCTGCCTAATACCCGCTTTATGATCCACCAGCCGCTGGGCGGCGTGCGCGGTCAGGCAACGGATATTGAGATCGAAGCGCGCGAGATCATCCGCATGCTGGATCGCGTGAACAAGCTGATCGCTGACGCCACCGGCCAGCCGCTGGAGAAAGTGAAAAAAGACACCGACCGCAACTTCTGGATGTCGCCGGCAGAAGCGCTGGACTACGGCATCGTGGGCAAGCTGATTACCCACTATGACGAACTGAAGCTGGACTAAGTTTTAGCGCCGTATTGCGTCGGGTGACGGCTATGCCTTACCCGACCTACGCGAGCTGGTTTGACCCATGACAAGTTCCCCCTCCACCGTCTCCCCTATAATCGCGCCTGTTTCCCCTCTCACTGGTGCTACCCATGGCGTATCAACTGAACCTGAACTGGCCGGAATTTCTCGAAAAATACTGGCAAAAACAACCCGTAGTGCTGAAAAATGCCTTCCCGAATTTTGTCGATCCGATTACCCCGGACGAGCTGGCAGGTCTGGCGATGGAGCCGGAAGTTGACAGTCGTCTGGTGAGCCACGCTAACGGCAAATGGCAGGCCAGTAATGGTCCGTTTGAACACTTTGACGATCTGGGCGAAACGGGCTGGTCGCTGCTGGCGCAGGCGGTGAACCACTGGCATATGCCCGCGGCGGAACTGGTGCGTCCGTTCCGCGTTCTGCCGGACTGGCGACTGGACGATCTGATGATCTCCTTCTCCGTGCCGGGCGGCGGCGTGGGTCCGCATATCGATCAGTACGATGTGTTTATCATTCAGGGGATGGGCAGCCGCCGCTGGCGCGTGGGGGACAAGCTGCCGATGCGTCAGTTCTGCCCGCATCCGGCACTGCTGCATGTCGATCCGTTTGAGCCGATCATCGACGAAGATCTTGCGCCGGGCGATATCCTCTACATTCCACCAGGATTCCCGCACGACGGCTTTACCCACGAAACGGCGCTTAACTATTCCGTCGGTTTCCGCGGGCCGAACGGTCGCGATCTTATCAGCAGCTTCGCCGATTACGCGCTGGAAAACGATCTGGGCGGCGAGCACTATAGCGATCCGGATCTGACCTGTCGTGAACACCCGGGCCGCGTGGAGCAGTACGAGCTCGATCGCATTCGTCAGATGATGATCGAGATGATCAGCAAGCCGGATGATTTCACAAAATGGTTCGGCAGCTTTGTCTCGACGCCGCGCCACGAGCTGGATATTGCCGCCGCCGAGCCACCGTATGTGCCGGAAGAGGTGCTGGATGCGCTTCAGGGCGGCGAAACGCTGTCTCGCCTGAGCGGCCTGCGCGTGCTGAATATTAACGGCAGCTTCTTCGTTAACAGCGAACAGCTTGAGACGGTGGATGCGAAGGCCGCGGATGCGCTGTGCCGCTACACCGAACTCGGCCAGGCCGAGCTGGGCGATGCGCTGAAAAACCCGGCGTTTGTTGAAGAGCTCACCGGGCTGATTAACCAGGGGTACTGGTACTTCGACGAGTAGTGCGGCACGGTTTTCTCCCTCTCCCTGTGGGAGAGGGTCGGGGTGAGGGCATCAGGCCGCACTAGCCCTCCTCCATCGCAATCACAATCGCTTCACCCATCTTCTTTAATGCCTCGCGATTTTTGTCCGTCGGCGGCAGCGCCACGTTGATGCGCAGGCAGTTGCGGTACTTCCCTGAAGCGGAAAACAGCGACCCGGCTGCGGCCTGGATCTTCAGCCGACACAGCTGCTTGCTGACGCACACCATATCCACCTTCTCCGGCAGCTCAACCCACAGCAGGAAGCTGCCCTGCGGGCGGGTCACGCAAATCCCTGCCGGAAAATACTGCCGTACCCAGCAGGTATAGGTTTCCATATTCTGCTGATAAATCTGGCGCATACGGCGGACGTGGCGATGGTAATGGCCGTCGCGAATAAACGCCGCCACCGCCATCTGCGTGCCCGGTACGTTAAACCCGCCCGCGGCGTATTTCATGTGCATCACCCGGTCGTAATAGCGTCCCGGCACAATCCAGCCCACGCGCAGACCTGGTGCCACGGTTTTGGTAAACGAGCTGCAGAGGATCACCCGGCCGTCGATATCCATCGAATGAATGGTTCGCGGACGCGGGTACTCCGCCGCCAACTCGCCGTAGATATCATCTTCAACAATCACAATGTCGTGCCGCTGGGCGAGGGCTAAGACCTGCTTTTTCCGCGCTTCCGGCATGATAAACCCGAGCGGGTTATTGCAGTTGGGCACCAGGATCACCGCTTTGATCGGCCACTGTTCCAGCGCCAGCTCAAGCGCCTCAATGCTGATCCCGGTTTCCGGGTCGGTGGGAATTTCAATCGCCTTGATGTTAAACCCGCGCAACATCTGCATGGTGCCGTGAAACGACGGCGACTCCACCGCCACGATATCCCCCGGTTGACACACCGAGAGCAGGGCAATCGACAGCGCGCCGTGGCAGCCGTTGGTGATGACAATCTCGTTCGCTGCCACGGTGGAGCCGCCGTCCAGCATCAGGCGGGCGATCTGCTCGCGCAGCTCCAGGCGCCCGTCGAGCACGTCATAGCTCAGCATCTCACCCGGATTATGCTGCGCGATGCGGCTCATCTCGCGCCACAGGGGCTTCAGGCTCGGCTGGTTAATGTCCGGCGAACCGCCGCCAAAAGAGATCATCTCTTTGTCAGCGCGGGCGTCCAGCAGCATCATCACCTCATCCCACTGGGTGACGTCCACGGGGCGCTGCACCGGGCGCGTCATCGCCGGGACGGGCGGCTGGGCTTTACGCTGCGAAACAAAATAGCCGGAGCGCGGCTGGGGCGTGATCAGTTGGAGGTTTTCAAGGATCTGATAAGCCTGCTGTATGGTGCTGATGCTCACGCCGTGCTCCTGGCTCAGCGTGCGCACCGACGGCAGACGTTCGCCGCTGCGATACAGCCCTTGTTCAATGCGTTCTGCCAGGAGATTGGCCAGATGTTGATAGCGCGTCATGCTGTATCCTTTGTTTTCACCATACAGATTGTAAAACCAGTACAGATTGCCGTAAAAAATGCCATGCAGATACCGTTTTAGCGGATCTGTATGGTAAACAAAAGGTGTTTTTGCATCTGTATTGCACAGGCGGATTTCCAGGATGATAACCCCACTGGCACAGTGAGGAGAGCATCATGGAATTTTTCGAGAATCGTTCTAAAAGACCGTTTATCGTGTTTGTCTGGATCGCGAAAACGCTGCGTAACTGGTATCGCATCAACCGTACCCGCCGCATCCTGAGCCAGATGAGCGATGAGCAGCTCAAAGATGTGGGTTTATCCCGCAATGACATTTAAACCGTAGGCCGGGTCGGGCGCAGCCGCCACCCGGCGATGTTCAACTCAACAGCGCAAGCGTCTGCCGTTTCGGCCTTTCCAGCAACGCCACCGCCTCCTGGTATGTCCGCACGTTGTTGTAGCCCATCACCAGTCCGTAGCGTTTTCCCGACCCGCGGTACCACTCGGAGAGCGCGTTAACCTGCAGCTGCTGTTCCTGCCAGCAGCGCGCCACTTCCCGGTCACAACTTCCTTTGGTCAGAAACGCCACGATATGCATCCCGCCGTCGTTCTGCTCGGTGAAAAACAGATCGCCATACACCTCGCGCAGGGCGGCAATCATCCAGTCGCGGCGGGTCTGATACAGCGCGCGCATCTTTTTCAGGTGACGGAAAAAATGGCCTTCGTTGAGAAATGCGGTGAGGATCTTTTGCGTCAGCACCGGCTGGCCGCTGGTGGTAATGACCGCACAGTCGGTAAACGCCCCGACGGTGCTGGCGGGCATCACCACGTATCCCATGCGCAGCGACGGCATGATGGTTTTGCTGAAGGTGCCCATAAAAATTACCCGGTCGTGCTGGTCGAGGCTTTTCAGCGACGGCAACACCTTGCGAGTGTAATGAAACTCGCCATCGTAATCGTCTTCGATGATCCACGCCTCGTTCTGGCTGGCCCAGTCGAGCAGCTGCTGTTTACGCGGCAGGGAGAGCGTCACCGCCAGCGGGCTCTGGTGCGACGGGGTGACGAGGGCAAAACGGGCGTCGCGATGGTGGCGGAGGAGGTATTCCGTGTCCATGCCGCAGCGATCGACCGGCACCGTGTGCAGACGCGGCACGATCCGCTTCAGGAGCTGCTGGCCCATAAAATAACCCGGATCTTCGAACACCACCTTGTCGCTGCGGCTGGCGAGCGTGTCGAGGATCAGGCGCAGGCTGCCGCTGTAGCCGCTGGTGATGAGCACCTGCCCGGCGGTGCAGGACAAGCCACGCGAGATATTGAGATAGCTGGCGATGGCCTGGCGCAGCGGGTACCAGCCCAGAACGGGCGGGTTAAGCATCTCCTCCTGACGCATGGCGCGCGTCGCCTGGCCTGCCAGCAGCAGCCATTTTTTGTACGGAAAGCTGTCGAGGGATGGGATGCCAGGGCGCAGAAACCCTGCCCGCTCGCGCTGGCTGATAAGCGATGCCGGAAGCGTACCGGTAGGCTGTTCCGTTGGGGCAGGACGCTCCGGCAACAGTAAGTCCGGGTTGACCCGCGTGCCGCGCGCGCCCTGGCTAACCAGATACCCTTCGCCCGTCAGAATGGCATACGCCGTTTCGACCGTTTTACGCGCCACCTTCAGCTCTTCGGCCAGCACGCGGATGGCGGGCACTTTGTCGCCCGGCTTGAGCACGCCGCGCGTAATGTTGTCGCGATAGCGGGAGTAGATCTCGTGATAGCCCGGCTTCATGTCCTACCTCATTTCACGCTTTTTGTGTCTTTTTACTATGTCATGAACGGCGTAGATTTGCCTCATCGCATCACCGATGCCGCACAAAAAAAGAGGAAAGACCATGAGCACTCGCGTCAACCACCATAAAGTTACACCTGCCCTCGCTAACGCACTGTCTGCCCTGAGCATGGAGGTGGCGAAAACCTCCATCGACCCGGCGCTGAAGCACCTGATCGACATTCGTGTGTCGCAGCTGAACGGCTGTACCTTCTGTCTGGATATGCATTCGAAAGAGGCCAAAATTGCCGGCGAACGCGAGCTGCGCCTGTACCATCTGGCAGCGTGGCGTGAATCCCCGCTGTTCAGCGCCCGCGAAAAAGCCGCGCTGGCCTTTACCGAAGCGCTGACGCAGATTGGCGTGCATGGCGTGAGCGATGCCCTGTACCGCAGCGTGGCGGAGCACTTCTCGGACGTTGAGATTTCAGAGCTGAACTTCGCCATCGTGGCGATTAACGCCTGGAACCGTCTGGGAATTACCTCCCGCATGGCGCCAGGCTCGCTGGATGCGGCTTACGGGTTGAATAAAGCTAACCTGGAATAATGCCGCGCTCGCGGATCATCGCTACCAGCGCCCGTAACCCTGGCGGGACGTGGCGATGACCAGAGCCCGGCAAACGGCTGCGTCCAGTCGTTTAGCACGCTCACCAGTTCCCCGCTCTCAAGCTCTTCCTGGATATAGAGTTCCGGCAAAAATCCCACGCCTAACCCCGCTTTTACGGCGCGGATCGAGGCGAAAAGATCGGACGTCGCAAAGCGCGGCGGCACGGCAAGCGCGTACGTTTCCCCCCGACGGGCCAGCTCCCAGCGGTAGATCCCGCCGTGAGCCATACGCATGCCGATCCCCTGATGTTGCAGCAGATCGTCCGGCGTTTGCGGAATGCCGTGACGTGCGAAGTAATCTGGCGTGGCGGTGACGAGCTGGCGGATCTCCCCTGTCAGCGGTACGGCGATCATGTCCTGCGGGATGGACTCTTCGAGGCGGATCCCCGCGTCGTAACCCTCGGCGACGATGTCGATCATGCGTGCTTCACTGACGATCTCCACGCGCATTTTCGGGTAGCGGATCATAAAGTCGATCAGTAGTTGGTCGAGAAAAAGCGAGCCGATATGGTTCGGCACGTTCAGACGCAGCGTTCCGGCAGGTTCCCCGGTGTCGCTGTGGATCTCCTCCCCCGCGAGGCGGATTTCCTGCAAGGCCGGCCCCACGCGCGCCACGTAGCGCTGCCCGGCGTCCGTAAGCGCCACGCTGCGGGTGGTGCGGTTAAAGAGGCGAGTCTCAAGGCGGCTCTCCAGCCCGGCGATGGCATTGCTCACCGCCGTCGCGGACATCCCGAGCTCCTGCGCCGCGCCGCGAAAACTGCCGCGCCGCACCACGGCCATCACCACTTCCAGCTCTGTCAGACCTGAACGATGCATAGATTATCCTGAAAATCGAAACAACCCTTGCAGCATAGCGTGGATTATCGCAACGGAGAAGCCGTGCCAGACTGTGCTCACACAGCCTGAGGAGGTTTATATGCACCAGATCGAACAGATTTTTATTAACGGCGAGTTTGTTACCCCGCACGGCACCGAATGGTTTGATTTGTATAACCCGGCGACGGCGCAGGTTATTGGTCAGGTTCGTCTGGCGGATGAGGTTGACGCCGGGCGCGCCATCGCGGCGGCGAAGGCAGCGTTTCCTGCGTGGTCGCAGACTACGAAACAGACGCGTATCGCCGCGCTGAAACGCATGCACGCGGCCATAGCGGCTCGCCATGACGCGCTGCTGGACGCTGTCATCGAGGAGTACGGCGCACCTGCTTCGCGATCGGCGTGGATGGCCCGCTATCCGGCCGAGGTGATTGCCCATGCCATTGAGGCGCTGGAGGCGTTTGAGTTCGAGACAACCGCGGGGGCCGCGACGGTACAGATGACGCCCCTTGGCGTGGCCGGGCTGATCACGCCGTGGAACAGCGACGCGGGTTTTATCTGCGGCAAGCTGGCGGTCGCGCTGGCGGCAGGCTGTACGGCAGTGATTAAGCCGAGCGAAATGAGCGCCCTGCAAACCCGGATTGTCACCGAAGCGTTGCGCGATGCTGCTTTGCCGCCGGGCGTGTTTAACATTGTCACCGGGCGCGGTGAAACCGTCGGGGACACCATCAGCCGCCATCCGGACGTGGCGAAAATCTCGTTTACCGGTTCGACAAATACCGGCAAGGCCATTCTGCGTAACGCGGCGGAAAGCTTTAAGCGCGTGACGCTGGAGCTGGGCGGTAAATCGCCGACGATCCTGCTGGATGATGTGGACTTAGCGCAGGCGATCCCGCTGGTGATTCAGGCCGGGTTTATGAACAGCGGGCAGGCGTGCGTGGCGGGAACGCGCATTCTGGTGCCGCAGTCGCGTAAAACGGAAATCGAAACCGCGCTGGCGCAGGCCGTGGCGGCGGTGAAATCCGGTGACCCGCGCGACAGTGCCACGGACGTCGGCCCGATGGTCAGCGAGAAGCAGTGGCTGCGGGTGCAGGGGTATATTCGTCAGGGGCTCGACGGGGGCGCACGGCTGCTGGCAGGAGGCGAAGGGCGGCCAGCGGGGACGCAGGACGGCTGGTTTGTACGCCCGACGCTGTTTGCTGACGTGAATAATGACATGGTGATTGCCCGCGACGAGATTTTTGGCCCGGTGCTGTGCATCATTCCCTATCAGGACGAAGCGGAGGCTATCGCGATTGCCAATGATACCGAGTACGGCCTGAGCGCGATGGTGCTGGGTGAGGATGTGGACCGCGCCCGCCGCGTGGCGCAGCAGATTGTCTCCGGGCGCGTGCTGGTGAATACGCTTGCCCATGAGCCGAAAGCGCCGTTTGGCGGGTTTAAGCACTCCGGCGTGGGGCGCGAGATGGGCGAGTGGGGGATTCGGGCGTTTATGGAGCCGAGGTCGATTCTGGGCTAAAACCTGCCCGGTGGCGCTGCGCTTACCGGGCCTACAGGCGCTCGTAGGCCGGATAAGCGCAGCGCCATCCGGCAAAAACACTTCGTCAGTCGCCGAAGTATGAAGTTAATTTTCTCTGCATTCTCTCCTCACTATCACAACGGAGAGACACTTATGATCGCAGTCCTTTTCGAAGCCAAAGCGGAGCCTCATCATCAGGCCCGCTACCTGCAACTCGCCGCCGAACTCAAACCTTTGCTGGCCGACATTGATGGTTTTATTGATATCGAACGCTTTCAGAGTTTGACCACCGACGGCAAAATCCTGTCCCTTTCCTGGTGGCGGGATGAAGAGGCCATCCGCAGCTGGAAGCAAAACGTCTTTCACCAGGCGGCGCAGGCCGAAGGGCGGGGATCCATTTTTGCGTACTATCGCATTCGCGTGGCACAGGTCGTGCGGGAATATAGTTCCGAAAACGGAGGGCGAGCGGCGTGCCTTTCCTGACCCAGTACAGCGACCATGCGAATCACCTTATTCTGCTGACGGATGATGATAAGCTGGCCGCAGAGATCACCGAACCCTGGGCGCCCCATGTTAAAAACGAACCAGCCTCCTGAGAACAGCGCGGCACTGGAACAGGCCATTGCGGCGGTGGCGGCGGCAATGGCCGATCCCTCGCGCGTGAAGATGCTCTGCACGCTGATGGACGGGCGGGCGTGGACCGCTACCGAACTCAGCACTGCGGCAGATGTTGCGCCGTCGACCGCCAGCGGGCATCTCGCCCGGCTGGTGGAGGGAAAGTTGATTACGTGTTTATCGCAAGGGCGGCACCGCTATTATCGCCTTGCCGGGCACGACGTCGCGGCGCTGGTCGAGCAGATGATGGGGCTCTCCTGGAGCCGCATTACGCCGCCGGAAACGTCTGCGCCAAAAGCCCTGCGTGAAGCCCGCACCTGCTATAACCATCTTGCCGGAACGGTGGCGGTTCAGATCTATGATTTTATGCAGGCGGAAGGCTGGCTGGAGGCTGACGGTTCCGCGCTCACCTTGTATGGCCGTGAGCAGTTTCTGAAACTCGGCATTCCATTAAATGCTCATCCCCGTCGCAAGGCCTGCTGCGCCTGCCTCGACTGGAGCGAGCGACGGTTTCATCTGGGGGGAGAAGCGGGTACGGCGCTGCTCACTTATCTGGAGAGTAAAGGCTGGATCCAGCGGGTGATGGGGTACAGGGAGGTAGTGGTGACGGCGTCGGGGAAAAGTGCCATTACCCGACATTTTAGCTTTAGCCGTTAAATTCCGCTGCGGGCTGATGCCCTCACCGCGGCCCTCTCCCACAGGGAGAGGGAGAGCCTCGTTTTCGCAATTCCTGCGCTTTCGTCCCTCGTTTCTTGATACTTACCCTGATAACTATTATCTTGACTGCGTGTGACGAGAGGGACTCCCTATGAGTGAAGAAGAACTGTTTAGCCGCAGGCCAATGGGTATGCGGATGGCGATGATCGTGCGTCAGTGGCGTGCGGTGATCGACGATGCCATTCTCGATACCGGGTTAACCCAGTCGAGCTGGACGGTGATGATGCAGCTTTTTCAACTTGGGGATAACGTCTCAATGAGTGAGCTGGCGGAGGTGCAGGGCATTGAACTGCCGCCGCTGATGCGCACGCTCACACAGCTGGAAAAACAGGGTTACCTGCTGCGCACCACATCGCCTTATGACAAGCGCATCCGGCTTCTGACGCTGACGCCTGAGGGAAAAGCCATTTTAAAAAGGCTTACTCAGGTGATTGAGACCTATCAGGCGCGGGTATCGCAAAATATCGCGCCGGAACATATCGAGATCTTCAGCGCCACCCTGAATCAAATCGCCTGTAATTTGCGGACAATCCGCGAAGAAGACAACAAGACCGAAAAATAATGACCCCTGAACAAAAGTTTGCCCGCTGGGTAAGGGTGAGTATTGCCTCTTTCCTGCTGATGTTTATCTATTTTGTCGTCGCGGATATCTGGATCCCGCTGACGCCGGACTCCACCGTGATGCGCGTGGTGACGCCGGTTTCTCCGCGCGTCTCCGGCTATGTGGCGGCCGTGCATGTGCACAACAACAGCCAGGTGAAGCGGGGCGATCTGCTGTTTGAACTCGACGACACGCCGTTTCGCAATAAAGTGGAAGCGGCGCAAATCGCGCTGGAGCAGGCTCGTCTTTCCAACCAGCAGCTGGACGCGCAGATTGCCGCCGCGCAGGCCAGCCTGAAAACCGCCGTGCTGACCGCGCGTAACGATAAAGTGACCTTCGAACGTTATCAGAAGCTGAGCACGTTACAGAACGTCGCGCAGGCGGATCTGGATAAAGTCCGGACCACCTGGCAGAGCAGCGAGCAGTCCGTCAGCACGATCCAGGCGAATATCCAGAACCTGCGTATTCAGCGCGGCGAGCGGGATGAACACCGCAACGTCACGCTGCAAAAATACCGCAACGCGCTGGATGAGGCGGAGCTGAATCTCGGCTGGACGAAGGTGTATGCTCAGGCAGACGGCACGGTCAGTAACCTGCAGTTAAGCCCCGGTTTTTATGCCTCCTCAGGCGCAGCGGCGCTGGCGCTGGTGAACAACCAGACCGACATCGTGGCCGATTTCCGCGAGAAAAGCCTGCGCCATACCCATCAGGGCACCGATGCCGCGGTGGTGTTTGACGCCTTTCCGGGACGCGTCTTCCGCGCCCACGTGACCAGCAGCGACGCGGGGATCCTCGCGGGTCAGGAGGCGGTGAACGGTCAGCTCTCCGAGCCGGAAACCTCGAACCGCTGGGTGCGTGACGCCCAACGCATGCGCATTCACGTCATGCTGGACGAGGCGCTGCCGAAGCCACTGCCGACCGGGGCGCGGGCGACTGTCCAGCTCTATAACAGTGAAGGGCCGTTTGCGCGCTTCTTCTCCGGGATGCAGATCCATCTGGTGAGCCTGCTGCATTATGTCTATTAATACGCTGGCGCGGGTGTTTACCCCGCACGGTAACATCGTCTACACGGCAAACGACTTTCGCCAGACTTTGCGCATCGTCTTTGCAGGGATGATTGCGCTGAGCATTTCCAGTTTCTACAACACCAGCTACGGCGTGTTTTTTGTGGTCTACCCGATCATGCTGCTCTCGCTGGTGCCGGTCTTCAACCGCCATGTGGCGAAGCAGTTTATCTTCAGTGCATCGCTGAACTGCGTTGAAATGGTGATTATCATCGGCTATCTGTCGCAATGGCCGGTCATCATGACGCTGGTGGTGTTTGCCCTGTACGTCATGCGTTTTCGCTTTATGAGCAAAGGGCCGCTGTTCCTGTTCGGGTCGATGGGCGTGGTGTGCCAGAGCGTGATGCTCAATTTTATGAGCTACCCCACCACCAACTGGCACACGCTGCTGTTTTCCAACATCGAAGCGAGCGTGATGGCGGTGTGCCTGAGCGCGCTGATGAACTATCTCCTGCCGGACGTGGAACCCCGCAAGCCGCCGCCATTGATTGAGAAAGACGATGCCCGCGTGCGCCATGAGTCGCTGCTCTCCGGCACCGTCGCGACGCTGATTTTCGTCGTTTTTCAAATCAGTGACTTAAGCGATTCCCTCTCGGCGCTGATGGCCGGGATTTTGATCCTGTTCCCGATGCACTATCGTGGCGCGGTGATGAGCTCCATCTGGCGCGTGGTCGGCGTGGTATTGGGCTGTCTTTATATCCTGGTTGTCCAGCTCATCCTCTACGACCACAGTAGCCATATGCTGCTCATGATGCCGCTGATTGGCCTTGGGCTGGCGTTTGGCGCACGTCTGCATGTGATGGAGAAAGTAGGCGCAGGCGTAGGATTTTCCAGTATTACCACCATCGGCATTATGTTCGGGCAGAACATGCATCCTGACAGCGACCTGGTGTTCAGCGATCTTTATCGCATCACCTCCGTCACGTTTTCGCTGGTGGCGACGCTGACGATGGTCTTTCTTGTGCATTTAATCCTGAATCGCTTCGAGGCGACGCGCTATATCATCGCGCCGCCCAAAGCGGATTAATGCCCCAGCACGGCAGGCAGCTGCGAGAGTAAAAACAGGATCAGGCCAATCGTCCCGCCCACCAGCGTACCGTTGACGCGGATAAACTGCAGATCTTTGCCGATATTCAGCTCGATCTGGCGGGACATGTCTTTAGCATCCCAGCTTTTCACCGTGTCGCTGATGTGGCGGGTCAGGAACGCGGCGAAATCCGGCGCGACGCGATGCGCGGCCTGCTCCAGATGCTCGTTCAGCGACGCCCGCAGGCTGGCATCGTTTGTCAGCGTTTCGCCAAACCACAGCCCGGCGTTGGCGATGCGCTGCTTCACGCGCGAGTCTTCACTTTGCATATCCGCCTTCAGCCACTGGCGCAGATCGGCCCACATTTCCCCCAGATAGCGGTTAAACGCCTCGTCATTTTTCAGGTAGTGCTTGATGTTGTCGGCTTTCGCCGCCATTTCCGGATCGTTTTTCAGGTTGTCGATAAGCTTCAGCGTGGCCCGGTCGAACGCCTGACGGATCTGGTGCGTGCGGTCGTGGCTGATATCGTCCAGCAACGTGTTCACCGCATTCGATACCATCTCTGCACTCTGATCGCCCAGCCACTCGGTGGGCAATACCATCGCTTTGCGGGGATGTTCGGTCTTCAGCCAGTGGACGATCTGGTCAGAGATAAATTCCCGCGTGCTGTCGCGCTGAATCAAGGTAATCAGGCGGTTGATGATGGCATCGAGCAGCACCTGGTGGCGGTTGTTTTTGGTCATGCTCTCCAGCATCACGGCGCTGGTTTCGGTGAAATCGACCTTATCGATGGCCTTATGCACCGCGCGTTTGAGCATCCGCTGAATGCGCCCGTCGTCGGTCAACTCAAGGAACCCGCTCATCACCTGCATCAGATGCAGCCCGACGCGCTGGGCGTTGTCAGGCTTGCTGAACCAGGCACCGATCATGTGCGCGGGTTCATAGCGGCGGATTAACGCTACCAGGGACTGGGTATCCAGAAACTTCTCCTGCACAAACTGGCCAAGATTGTCGCCGATACGGTCTTTATTGCGCGGGATAATCGCCGTATGGCGCGCGATAAACGGAATGGGGACCCGGCGAAAAAGCGCAACGACGGCGAACCAGTCCGCCAGTGCGCCGACCATCGCCGCCTCGGCAATCGCCTTTACCCCGCGCACCCAGAAAGTCTGCGGCAGGAACAGAGTGAAGATAAACGCCGCGGCGGCAACCAGCAGCAGCGACAGCGCGAGAAGCTTAGCGCGTTTGAGTTCAGCTATTTTTTCCATGGGTTAAGGATAGAGGGAGACGGGAAGAAAATGCAAAAATCGCCACAGCACCCACCCACCAAACCCCATCAGCACCACGCCCGCCGTGCGTTCAATCCACCCGAGCGCACGGCTGAGCTTCTGTTGCACCGCTCGCAACCCCATTAGCGACACCAGCGCCAGATCCCACACCAGCACCACCATCACCATCCAGACGCCGCAGGTTGCCTGCTGAAGCAGCGTGACGTCTGGCCCCAGTAACGCCGTCATCAGCGCCAGATAGAACAGCGCGTTCTTCGGATTAAGCAGTGCCGAGCCGAGCCCCAGCAGGATTTGCTTACGCAATGCGGGAAGCCGCTGATGAGTTTCATTCAGCGCCAGCGTCTGCGGGCGGCTGCGCACCAGGTGCGAGCCAATCCACAGCAGGTACAGCGCCCCGGACAGTTCGATTAGCGTAAACAGCCACGTAAACTGGCGCAGGGCGCTCCAGCCGACAATCACCAGAACAATATAGAGCGCATTACCCGCGGCGATGCCGAGGCACAGCCCGGCGCTGCCGCGCAGTCGGTAGCGCGCCGCGTAGCCCACAAGCAAGAAGAAATCCGGACCCGGGCTTAACAGCGCAACAAAATGCGCCAGCGCCAGGGCGAGAAAAGCGGAAGGGAAGAACAGTTCCATAGTGACCTCATAGCCGTAACTGAGATCACCTTACGGTGTTACGTATCCTGATTATTGTCTGATATTGATCGTCCTGTGGCGTACTGGCGCGGCGTAGCGGCGCTATAGCGAACGAAGGTCTTATGGAAATGGCTCTGATCGGCAAACCCACTCTGGTAGCTCACGTCGGCAATATCATCCCCGGCGCGCAGCCGTGCTTTGGCGTATTCCACGCGGGAGATATTAAGGAAGCTGCCCGGCGTCAGCCCGGTGTCCTGCCGGAAGGTACGAATCAGCGTCTCCTTGCGTAGCGAGAAGCGTTGAGCAAGTTCATCAAGCGAAGGCGGTGCAGCCAGATCGGCAAGAAGTGCCTGCTGAATATGCTGGCTGGTTGAACGCAGCGCATCAGGGTTATCCGCACGGTGGGGAAGGACAGAAAGCAGCCTGTCCACGGATGCAGGCGACATTGTCTCAACAATATCAAGGAAGTGCTTAAAGAACGTAGCGTTACGGATCACCTGGAGCGCCAGAGGACGATCGGTGTCGATATAGAGCATATGGTAGCTGCGCGCTTGCCCGGCGATGGGGTTGCAGCTGTGCGGCGCATAAGCCGGGATCACAATCAGATCCCCGGGATGAAGGATGTACTCCCTGTCATGGCACACGCAGCAGGTCTGGCCTTCCACAATCGCGCCAAGAGAGAGTTGGGTATGACAATGACGTTTGTAGGCCTGCGTGCTCTGCCATGTGCTGCGCAGCTCAATGCCTGAGGCGCGGTGAAAAGTCTGGAGGATGTGTCGGGTATCGGTCATGGGAACTCCTTCTGGACATTTTTTATACCACGTCAGGGAACCGTCTGGCAGCGCTTCATTAGGAACCGTCCGGATATACCCAACTTTACGTCCATAGCCAGTCATGTTGACTACCCTTAATACCCTAAGCGGTAAAACATGGAGATTCGAAATGGCTTATCAGACAGTAAATCCTGCCACTAACCAGCTCATCAAAGAA
The DNA here is from genome assembly GCF_010692925.1 of Enterobacter sp. T2. Classification (NCBI taxonomy): domain Bacteria; kingdom Pseudomonadati; phylum Pseudomonadota; class Gammaproteobacteria; order Enterobacterales; family Enterobacteriaceae; genus Enterobacter; species Enterobacter sp. T2. The sequence goes on from NZ_CP048736.1 coordinate 601,755, forward strand.
TACCCCTCACATACCGACGCGGATATTGAAGCGGCCCTGAAGGCGGCTGATGCGCTTTACCATTCTGACTGGGCGAAAGGCGACATCAACCAGCGTCTCCCGGTGTTGCATAAGCTTGCCGACCTGATCGACGAGCGCGTGGACGATCTGGCGAAAATCGCCAGTCAGGAGATGGGTAAGCTCATCGAGCAGAGCCGCGGCGAGGTGAAGCTGTGCGCACAAATCGCCCGCTACTACGCCGACAATGCGAAGCAGTTCCTGGCGCCGGTGAAGTATCCCTCTGAACTTGGGGAAGCGTGGGTGGAGCATCACCCCATCGGCGTACTGATGGCCGTTGAGCCGTGGAACTTCCCGTACTACCAGCTGATGCGCGTTCTGGCGCCGAACCTGGCGGCGGGGAACCCGGTCATCGCCAAACACGCCAGCATTGTACCGCACTGCGCTGAGACCTTTGCCCATCTGGTACGCGAGGCGGGTGCGCCGGAAGGGGCGTGGACCAACCTGTTTATCTCGTCCGACCAGGTGGCGAACATCATCGCTGACGATCGCGTCCAGGGTGCCGCGCTGACCGGTTCCGAAAAAGCCGGTAGCGTCGTGGCCGCACAGGCGGCGAAGCACATCAAGAAATCCACGCTGGAATTGGGCGGTAACGACGTCTTCGTGGTGCTGGATGACGCCGACCTCGAAAAAGCGGTGAAGACGGGGGTCAGTGCGCGCCTCAACAACGCCGGGCAGGTCTGTACCGCGGCGAAGCGCTTTATCCTGCATGAAAAGATTGCGGATGCCTTCCTGACTAAATTCACCGAGGCGTTTAAGCAGGTGAAGATTGGCGATCCGCTGGACGAAAGCACCACGCTGGGACCGCTGTCGTCTAAAGATGCGCTGGAAACGCTGACCAAACAGGTTAACGAGGCGGTGAAAAACGGTGCGACGCTGCACTATGGCGGTAAACCTGTTCAGCGTGACGGCAGCTTCTTCGAGCCGACGATTCTGACGAATATCTCTCGCGACAACCCGGCGTATTTCGAGGAGTTCTTCGGTCCGGTGGCCCAGATGTATGTGGTGAAAAACGACGACGAGGCCGTCGCCCTGGCGAACGATTCACACTATGGCCTGGGTGGGGCGGTATTCAGTCAGGATATCGAGCGCGCGAAGAAAATGGCGTCGCGGATTGAGACCGGGATGGTGTACATCAACTGGCTCACCGATACCGCGCCAGAGCTGCCGTTCGGCGGCGTGAAGCGCTCCGGTTATGGACGCGAGCTGTCGGATCTGGGGATCAAAGAGTTTGTGAACCAGAAGCTGGTGGTGGTGCGTAAATAACGTCATCGCCTTTCTTCCCGGGTGGCGCTGCGCTTACCCGGCCTACAAAACCCGTAGGCCCGTGCAAGCGTAGCGCCGCCGGGCGAAACGCGCAATACAGCCTTAGAAGGACACACCACCGCCCACGTATGCGCCGTCAATCAGCGTGTGGCCAGGACGACCGTCTTTGCCATCAACGCTCACGTGGCGGTAACCCACTTTCAGGGTCAGCGGCGTGACAGGCGTCCAGCTTACGCCGCCGTTGGCTTCCACGTAGTTTTTCACGCTGTTGTTCAGGCCTTCAGGCGCAACGTAACCTTCGCCATAGACATGGATGCTGTCAGTCAGCGCAACGTTTACGCCGCCACCAATCGGGAACGCCACGCCGTTATCGCCTTTTTTCGGGCCGATGTAGATCGCCTTCGCGCCTGCGTTCAGCATGACCGGGCCCACTTCCAGGTTGTAGCCTGCGCCTACGCCACCGGTCTGGGTACCGTCATCGGTGTTTTTGAGCCAGTTGCTTTCGGCGTACAGGCCGGATGAGGATTTGCCCATTTCCAGATTGAGGTTAGTAAAGTTTTTACCCTGCTCAACGCTACCGCCCATGGCCAGTGCGGAACCAGAGAGGGCGGTCAGTGCAGAAAGAAGAAGGATATTCAGTTTTTTCATGTTTCGTGCCTCATCATCAAATTAATCTGGAGGCACCATAACAAGCGATGTTTATGACTGCAAATGTGATGCAAGTCGCTGTTTTATGCTGGTTTTGTTAAATTTAATTTATTTAATGTTGCGTTTTTGTTTGATTGAACGGGAGTCAACGCGTGATTTTCAGGCGTTTAGAAGCCGTTTAGTTTTTTGACTAAATATAAACTGAACGAGGACGGGATAGTGACTGGAGGTGTAATAATGGAGTTTCTAGAAATTCCCAAAAATATTTCAAAAATCACATAAAACAACAAAGATTTACACTTATGGTGGTGAAAACACGTCCTCTCGCGCAGGCGCCTTTCCCTGCGATGTCATTTTTCTGACACGTTTGTTCATTACGTTGTTGGCTTCTCTTACTGGATGCTAACAATATGAAAAGAAAAATCATTCCTGTGCTGGTTGGTTGTGCGTTCTCTTTCTCTGGCCTGGCGGCACAGCCCACGGCTGAACGCTATGTCGTCAGCTTACCTGAAGGCTCACACGTCAACTACAGCGGCGCGTTCGCCAGCGCATTTCCGAACGGACTCCCGGTGGGCATTGGCTCTGGCCTGCTGTTTACGGGTAAGCAGGGCGATGCTCTGACCTTTGCAACCGTGACCGATCGCGGTCCAAACGCCGATGCGCCAAAAATGGGTAAAAATGAAGCCAAAATTTTTGTCACGCCGGATTTCGCGCCGCTGCTGATGACCATCCGCGTGCAGAACGGTAAAGCAGAAGCGACGGATGCCCGCCCGCTGCATGACGATAAAGGCGAGATTAACGGTCTGCCGCTGCAAAGCGGCGTGATTGGATCCACCAATGAGGTGGCGTTTAGCGACACTCTCAAGACGCTGAAGGGTGACAACCGCGGGCTGGATACGGAAGGCATCACGCCGGATGGCAAAGGCGGCTACTGGCTGTGCGACGAGTATGGCCCGTTTCTGATTAACGTCGACAGTAAAGGGAAAATCCTGGCGATCCACGGCCCGCAGGCGGCGGAAGGGGAAAAGTCGATCGCGGGCGGTCTGCCAAACGTTATCAAATGGCGTCAACCGAACCGGGGCTTTGAAGGCCTGACCCGTATGCCGGACGGGCGCATTATCGCCGCGGTACAAAGTACGCTGGATATCGACGGTAAAAGCAAAAAGCAGGCGCTGTTTACGCGTCTCGTGAGCTTCGACCCGGCGACCGGCAAAACAGCGATGTACGGCTACCCTATCGACAGCGCGGCCTACAGCAAAAACAGTGATGCCAAAATCGGTGACATCGTGGCGCTTGATGACCAGCATATCCTGCTGATTGAGCAGGGCAGCGATAAAAATGACGGGATGCGTAACCTTATCTACAAGGTGGACCTCAGCAAGGCGAGCGACCTGAGCGCCTTTGACAAGCCGGGCGAGTACCCGGAGTTTGATGATGAGAAAACCCTGAAGCAGCGCGGCATTACCCTTGCGGCAAAAACGCAGGTCGTTGATTTGCGCGCGCTGGGCTGGCAGCAGGAGAAGGCCGAAGGGCTGGCGCTGATCGACAGCAAACGGCTTGCCGTGGCGAACGATAATGACTTTGGCGTGAAGGTGGCGATGCAAAATCCGGTCGAGGGCAAGAAGCTCAAGGATTATCGGGTGAACGCGGAAGGCAAGCTGACGCTGGATGATAAACCGGTTGAAACCACGCTTAGCGTGAAGCCGCTGAAGAAGCCGGAGTCGGATAGTGAGCTGTGGATTGTGATGCTGCCGGAGGCGTTGAAATAAGTTTAAGCACCCCTCACCCCACAGGGGAGAGGGGAAGCAGGGCGGTTATTTTTTCAGATCTGCAAACGCCGCGCGAATCTCTTCCTCCGGCAGCTGTATGCCAATAAATACCATTACGCTACGCGGCGCTTCATCGCCCCACGGGCGATCCCAGTCGGCGCTGTATAAGCGCTGCACGCCCTGGAACAGCAGGCGGTTCGGTTCGCCGTCGATCCACAGCATCCCTTTGTAGCGCAGCAGTTTGTCGGCAAATGACAGCAGGAGGTTCTCCATCACGCGGGAGACCTCGCTGATATCCACCGGGTAATCCAGCTCCACCACAATCGACGTCACGTCGTTTTGCTTGTCTCCCATAAAGTGGAAACGCGGTTTCGTGGTGACGTTCTCTTCCAGCATAAAGCCGTTGGTGTTGAACAGCTGTGAGAGGTCGATATCGCCGTGCGTCACGGTGTAAATCGGCGCGCGGGAGTTAATGCGGGTCAGACGTTCACGCAGTTTCTCGCTGTCACCCGCCACGTCGGTTTTGGTCAGCAGGATGCGGTCAGCGTAGCCCACCTGAGACTGGGCGATGGTGAACTGGTTCATCTGATCGTTGGCGTGAACCGCATCGACCAGGGCGATGACGCCGTCCAGCAGGTAGCGCTGGCAAAGAATGTCATGGGAGAAAAAGGTCTGAATAATCGGGCCGGGGTCGGCCATGCCGGTGCATTCAATCACCAGGCGGTCGAAGTCGATTTCACCGCGATCGCGGCTGTCGAGCAGATCCAGCAGGGCGTCTTCCAGCTCGTTTGAGCGGGTACAGCAGATGCAGCCGTTGGTCAGGGTTTTGATCTGCGTGGCGCGATCGCCAATCAATTGATCGTCCACGGAGACTTCGCCGAATTCGTTTTCGATGACGGCGATCCTGAAGCCGTGCTGCTCGTTCAGGATGTGGCGCAGCAGGGTGGTTTTACCGGCGCCGAGGAAACCGGTCAGCAGGGTGACGGCAATCGGGGTCATGTTCTCTCCTTTAGCAGCAGCGGACGCCGCCTTCTCCACTTCCACCGTAGCGTGCTTCCTGACGCTCGCGGAAGAATTCAGTGTAGGTCATGTACGGTTTATCCGGATGGTTGGTCTTCATATGCTCAACGTAGTTGTCATAGTCCGGAATACCAATCAGCATTTTTGCCGCCTGACCGAGGTATTTTTTCGCTTCGCCTAAGTTACCAAACATAATGCATCCTGATAAGACAAAGCCCGGTGGCGCTACGCTTACCGGGCCTACAGTACCGTTGTAGGGCGGGTCAGCGTAGCGCCACCCGCCATTTTTTTTAATGGTGTGAAGAGGTCTTCACGCCGCCTTCCGGCACCGGCACGTACGGCGTTTCTTTATCCGTACGGCCTTCGGCGTTACGCACTTTCAGCCAGGTTTTGATACCGTAGAAAATGATGCTGTACACCACCACCAGGAACAGAATGCTCAGACCTGCGTTGGTGTAGTTGTTCACCACGATATGGTTCATGTTGGCAATCTGCTGCGCGGTCAGATCTGCGCCGCCTGCGGCAATCTTCTCTTTGTACTGGTTCGCCATGAAGAAGAAGCCTTCCAGCTGCGGGTTGGTGCTGAACAGCTTCAGGCCCAGCGCCCAGGTAGTGCAGAGCAGCAGCCACAGTGCAGGAATGACGGTCACCCAGATGTATTTGGTGCGTTTCATTTTCACCAGTACGACGGTGCCAAGTACCAGAGCCACAGCGGCCAGCATCTGGTTAGAGATACCGAACAGCGGCCACAGGCTCTTCACGCCGCCGAGTGGATCAACCACGCCCTGATACAGCAGGTAACCCCACAGGCCTACGCAACCCGCAGTGCCGAGCACACCCGCCACCAGAGAGTCGGTTTTCTTCAGGAACGGCACGAAGTTACCCAGCAGGTCCTGCAGCATGAAGCGGCCCGCACGGGTACCGGCATCCAGCGCGGTGAGGATAAACAGCGCTTCAAACAGAATACCGAAGTGGTACCAGAAGCCCATGTCTGCCCACGGCAGCACTTTATGGAACACATGCGCAATACCGACAGCCAGGGTCGGTGCGCCACCTGCGCGGTTCAGCACGGACGGTTCGCCGATGTCTTTCGCGGTCTGCATGATCTGCTCAGGGGAGATCACGAAGCCCCAGGAGCTGACGGTCGCTGCCGCGTGGGCGCTGGCATCCTTCAGCTGTGCCATGATCAGCGCGGTATTTTCGCCGCCCATCTCATGCAGGTTTGGCATGGTGATGCCCAGACCCGCAGGCGGGGTGTTCATTGCGAAGTACAGGCCCGGTTCGATGATAGACGCCGCAACCAGCGCCATGATCGCCACGAAGGATTCCATCAGCATCGCGCCGTAACCGATAAAGCGCGCGTCGGTTTCGTTGGCCATCAGCTTCGGCGTGGTGCCGGAGGAGATCAGCGCGTGGAAGCCAGACACGGCACCACAGGCGATGGTGATAAACAGGAACGGGAACAGCGCGCCTTTCCACAGTGGGCCGGTGCCGTCAATGTACTGAGTCACCGCCGGCATTTTCAGCTCAGGGTTGATGATTACAATCCCGATAGCCAGCCCGACGATAACCCCGATTTTCAGGAAGGTCGCGAGGTAATCACGTGGTGCCAGAATCAGCCATACCGGCAGCAGGGCGGATACAAACGCGTAACCAATCAGCGCGAAGGTGATGGTGGTGTCCTTAAAGGTCAGCGCCGGGCCCCAGTACGGGTCATGCGCAATGACGCCGCCAAAGTAGATAGAGGCAACCAGCAGCACGATACCAATCACGGAGACTTCGCCCACGCGCCCCGGGCGCAGGAAGCGCATGTAAATGCCCATGAACAGCGCAATCGGTACGGTAGAGCAGACGGTAAACACGCCCCACGGACTTTCGGCCAGCGCTTTTACGACGATCAGCGCCAGCACCGCGAGGATAATGATCATAATCAGGAAACAACCGAACAGGGCAATGGTGCCCGGCACGCGACCCATCTCTTCTTTGATCATCTCACCCAGCGACGAACCGTTACGGCGTGAGGAGATAAACAGCACCATAAAGTCCTGCACCGCGCCCGCCAGCACCACGCCCGCCAGCAGCCAGAGCGTACCCGGCAGGTAGCCCATCTGCGCGGCCAGTACCGGGCCGACCAGCGGGCCAGCGCCTGCAATGGCGGCAAAGTGGTGACCAAACAGCACGTAGCGGTTGGTTGGCACGTAGTTCAGGCCGTCATTGTTAATGACCGCCGGCGTGGCGCGCGTTGGGTCGAGCTTCATGACCTTCTGCGCGATGTATAAGCTGTAGTAGCGATAAGCCACAAGATAGACGGAAACGGACGCGACGACGATCCACAGGGCGCTGACGTGTTCGCCCCGGCGTAATGCGACAACCGCCAGACAGAAAGCACCGAGGATCCCGAGTAAGGCCCAGGGCACGTGCTTAAGTAGTTTTTTAGTATCCATAGTAAGACCTGGTTTTTTATGTAAAGAAAAAAGGGTCAAGGTTCGTTGTGAGGAGGTATTGAGTAATGCTGGAGCGATCGTGCCAGATCCTCGCGCGTGTAAAGGTGGGTAAATGAATGAGTGGTTGAAAGTGACGGGTGAGCGGTCAAAGGAAGCAGCGAGTGGTTAAGGCTCGCCGCCGCGGGAGGAAATTATGTGATTGAGATCACGTGGTTATCCGGGCTGCGCGCCATCGCCAGATAGTTTTCCAGCGTTTTAACCAGTTTCTCCTTCAGCCAGTTCGGCTCCAGGATTTGAATATTCGGCAGCCAGTAGAACAGCAGCGGCAGGATCTGGTTCTCGTGTGCCGCCCGGCAGCGCAGCGTGATACCGCCGCGTTGTTCTTCCAGCAGCTCTTGTTCCGGCAGAAGATCCCGGCGCAGGAAGTAATGTGAAATATTATCTTTAATGAATATTTTCACTGTGAAAGTATCTTCAGACACCCACGGATCGAGGCTTTTTTCCAGGAGCGCGCGGACATTCTCTTCAGGGGTAAAAAGGGTTTTCTGAATATCAAACCAGCGAATCTGACTCAATGAAAAGGATTTAAGCCGACTATTTTCGGTAGCTTGTAAATACCATATATTTTTTTTGTTAATGAGTTTATAGGGATTAATCAGGCGGGTTTTACCCTTATAAACGATCTGGCAAACATTATGGTTATTAATAGATTTCTCAATTTTCGCTAAATGACGGCTGATATCACGTTGTACCGTGTGCTCTGCGTCGTTACCAAGGATAAGAATATGATTTTCGTCAACGCGTGTTTCCAGCTTTTGCCAGAATTCCGTATTTCTTTCAGGGAAAAAGTTATCTGCATTCAGGAAGTTAGCCAGTGTGTGATGTAACCCTTGTCCGCCGGGAGATTGTGCGGAATGGATCAGCCGATATAGCCCGTTACCGGTATGTTCAACGATAGGAGAGAGCGCATTTAAATCCCGGTAGACGGTACGCTCGGTAATTTTAAATTTGGTCATTAGCGCACTGCGGTTTACCACACCGTTTAAATGTAGCTCAACCAGAATATCGACCAGACGTTCAGCCGAGCGGCTCCGCGTCGTTTTAGCCATAAGGTAATCCTGTATATTAGGTATGCGCTGAATGAAGCGGGAAGCACTGACCAGAGATGTCAGTATTCAGGCACAGAAAATTTATCTTATGGTTGTATAACGGCGTGATTTAGCGGAAACCTTAGGAGTTTTTGCAGAAAGTGGCGCTGGCCGAAAAAAAGGCCAGCGCGCGGGAGAATTACGCGGTGGCTTCCACCTCCATCATGACCGGGTGGAAACGGCGTTTGAAGTAGATCAGGCCGTGTCCTGCATCACTCAAAATGATATTTTTAATTTCAACAAGATACACCAGATGCGTGCCGATGGTTTGCACCTGGCTTATCTCGCCTTCCAGGCTTGCCAGCGCACCTTTCAGCATCGGCTGCGCCAGCGGGCCTTTCTGCCAGCAGGAGAGGGCAAAGCGCTCCTCCATTGTCATACCGGTCATCCCGGCGAAGTGGCGAGCCATGATCTCCTGCTCGTGGTTCAGCACGTTTATGCACAGTCTGCCGTTGCCCTGGAATACCGGGTTCATGGCGCTGTTGGCGTTGATGCACACCATGACCGACGGCGGCGTGTCCGTAACCGAACAGACTGCGGTGGCGGTAATGCCGCAGCGGCCTGCTTCCCCCTCGGTGGTGACGACATTGACTGCGGCCGACAGGCTGGCCATCGCGTCGCGAAAACGCAGGCGTTCTTCTGATTGCATTGAAACCTCCCGCTGCGCTATTTCAGCAGCTTATCCAGCATGTTGATATCGCTGTTGTTGTGCAGGTGCGGCACCGTCCAGCCGTGTTGGTCGTATTCGGACATACAGCGGTCGACCATCGCCATCATTTTGTCCATGTTGCCGGAGCTCTGCGCCTGGCGCAGACACTGCAGGCGAATTTCATCCTGGCTACCGGAGTAGTTGATCTCATACAGCTCGTGACGGCCGCCAAACTCGCTGCCAATGGCATCCCACATCAGCTTCAAAATCTTGATGCGTTCGACGTGATCCATGCCGTTGGAGCCGCGCACGTATTTCGCCAGATACTGGTCAATCTGTGGGTTATTCAGGTCCCGCGCGCTGGACGGCAGATAGATCAGCCCGCTGGTGACGTTACGTTCGATAATATTCTTAATCTTCGCGTAGGCCATCGGAGCCATCACGCGGTAGGTCTGCAGCGCCGCGTGGTCCGGCAGATACGCGCCATTGACCCACGGCGTGGCTTCAGAGCACATGGAGTCGCTCAGCGCCCAGAACATATTGCGCCAGGCCACCACCTCGCCGAGATCCGCCTGTACGCCGCGGAATTCAAGGGTGCCGGTACACTCCAGCGATTTTTTCAACAGGGCGGTGATGAAGTCGAGCTTCACTGCCAGGCGCACGCATGCCTGTAGCGGATACATCCGCGCAAAGCCACCTTCCATCGTCCAGCGACGACAGCGGTCGAAATCGCGGTAGATCAGCACGTTTTCCCACGGGATCAGCACATGATCCATCACCAGGATCGCGTCGTTCTCATCAAAGCGGCTGGAGAGCGGGTAGTCATACGGGGAGCCGGTTGCGCCAGCCACCATCTCGTAAGAGGCACGGGAGATGAGCTTGACGCCTTCGGCATCCATCGGTGCGACGAACATCAGCGCAAAGTCCGGGTTTTCGCCCATCACCTGCGCGGAGCCGAAGCCGATCATGTTGTAGTGGGTCAGCGCCGAGTTGGTTGCCACCACTTTCGCCCCGCTGACAACGATCCCGGCGTCGGTCTCTTTCTCCAGTTTGATGTAGACGTCTTTCACCTCATCCGCCGGTTTGTGGCGGTCGATAGGCGGGTTAACGATGGCGTGGTTGAAATACAGGCCGGTTTCCTGAATGCGGGTGTACCAGCTGCGGGCGTTCTGCTCGAACTGACCGTAGAAGGCCGGGTTGGCACCGAGCGCGCAGCCGAACGCGGCCTTATAGTCCGGCGTACGCCCCATCCAGCCGTAGCTTAGGCGTGACCATTCGGCGATAGCGTCGCGCTGCTGGCGCAGGTCGTCGGCGCTTTTCGCCACGCGGAAGAACTTGTGGGTGTAACCGCCGCTGCCGGTGTCGGTGCCCCAGCACAGCGTGTCCTGCATGTCCGGCTTGTGCAGGGCATCGTACATCTGCGCGATGGAGGCTGCCGCATTGCGGAACGCCGGATGGGTGGTGACGTCTTTGACGCGCTCGCCGTAGATATAAATCTCACGCCCGTCCTGCAGGCTTTTTAAATACTCTTCACCGGTTAACGGACGTTTGGCATCGGCGCGGAAATCTTCAGGCTTCATAGGGACCTCGTATCGGAATAGTGATGTTAAATTTATGTTTTGTTTTTGTTGTTTAATTGAAGCGTGAGAGGGGCGGGACGTGAAGGGACGATTGGGACAACGGCGGGTACTTTTCGGGTGGGATGTGGATTTGTGATCTGTGCGGCTTTTCGGCGGGTGGCGCTGCGCTTACCCGCCCTACGAACCGTGATGCGTTCAGGAAACCGGTACTTTCTGCGCCCGATATGCGCTTGGCGAGCACCCCACTAAGCGGTTAAAAAAGCGGGCGAAATAGGCCGGATCTTTAAACCCCAGCTGCCAGGCAATCTCGCTGACCGCGCTGTCGGAAAAGAGCAGCAGCCGTCTGGCTTCCCGCAGCTGTCGGTCGAAGATCAACCGCTTCGGCGGGCGGTTGGCGAAGCGGCGACAGATATCGGTTAGCCGGGATTCGGTCAGGTGCAGTTCGTTGGCATATTCCGGCACTGTCCAGTGCTGGTGGTAGTGCGTGTCGATCAGCTGGGTAAAGCGCTGGAACAGCTTCAGCTCGCCGCGCATACCGCCTGAAGCGTGATCGTCGAGCTTCGCGTTGCGCAGCAGCAGAGTGAATACGGCCTGCGCCAGCAGAACCAGCGTATGCTCGCGGCCCGGCAGCTGTTCCATGGACTCCCGGGCTATCAGCTGCCAGTAGTGTTTCAGCGCCGCCAGTTCATCAGGCTTGTCGGCCAGCGACAGGCAGATCCCCGGCAGACCAAACGCTTCCCGGGTGCCGGGGTAGAGCACCTCCAGCAGCGGCCAGATCAGATCCTCGCGCACCGTCAGCACGTGCCCGTCGCTGTCGGATTCGGTAATAAACGCGTGCGGCACCGACGGCGGCGTGAGAACGAAAAGCGGGGCCTGCACCGAGTAACGGTGATCGTCGAGCTGGAGTTCAATCTGCCCGGTATCCAGAAAGTGCATCTGAAAATACTGGTCGTGACGATGCGCCTGCATGTCGCGGCCAAAAAAGGCCGCCATGCGTGCGAACGACTGGTAGTGCACATCGTCGGTGCCCAGACTTTCGTCGTACTCCTTGCTGATATCAATGTTGGCGATAGGGCTCTGGCACATGATCGTTCCTCTGTTGATCCCGCTGCGTCATCGGAATGCGCGTCAGCACCAGCGCGCCGACCACCAGTAGCCCGGCCACGAACCACAGCCCGGAGCTGAAGCTGCCGGTCGCGTCGCGCAGAATGCCGATCAGCAGCGGGCTAACGGCAGAACCCACGTTGCCGATGGCGTTGATCACCGCCAGCGCCACCGCGCGGGACTGCAGGCTAATCACCCGATCTGGCGTGGTCCAGAATATCGCCATGGCGGTAAATGATCCGGTTGAGGCCATGATGATGCCAAGCAGCTGGATCAGGCTGTGATCGGTGGCGGAGGCCAGCATCCATCCCGCCGCCGCGAACAGGTACGGCAGGATGGTGTGCTTTTTTCGCTCTTTCAGCCTGTCGGATCGGCGGCTCCACCAGATCATCCCGAGGATGGTGCAAAACTGCGGGATCGCCGCCAGCAGGCCAATGACGATATTGCTGCTGCCGGTGTTAAAGCTCTGCAGGATCTGCGGCGTCCAGATGTTGATCGCGCTCAGCGTGTTGGTCAGGCAGAAGTAGGCCAGCGTATAGAGCAGCACGGCGGGCGTCAGCACTTCTCGCAGCGTCGAGCGCGGCGTGACGGCGCGGGCAATAGTGACCTCCTGCTCGCGGGCGATCATGGTTTTCAGCGCCTGCTTTTCGTCCTCATCCAGCCAGGTGGCCTGATCCGGCGTGTCGTTAAGGTAGAACCAGGTTACTACCCCGAGCACCACTGACGGCAGCCCTTCCAGCAGGAACAGCCACTGCCAGCCCTTCAGGTTCCACAGCCCGTCCATCGCCAGAATGTACCCGGAGAGGATTGAACCGAGCATCATGGTGACCGGCATGGCGATCATAAACAGCGCGTTGGCGCGGGCGCGGTGATAGGCCGGGAACCACCAGGTGAGATAGACCAGGATCCCCGGCAGGAAACCGGCTTCGGCAATGCCCACCAGCATGCGCAGGACGTAAAGGGTTTCAGGGCTGGTGGCGAACATGGTGCAGGTGGAGGCGATGCCCCACACCACCATGATCCCGGCGATCCAGCGCCGCGCGCCGATCTTCGCCAGCATGATGTTGCTTGGGATCCCGCACAACACATAGGTGACGTAAAACAGGGTTGCGGCCAGGCCAAACATGGTGGAGGTGAGGCCGAGATCTTTACCCATCGTCAGTCCGGCAAAGCCGATGTTGATGCGGTCGAGAAACGAGAAAACAAACAGGATAAAGAGAAACACGATTAAACGTCGGAACAGCTTGTTAATGGCGCGTTGTTCAACAGCTTTATTATCATGGGTTTGCAGGGTAGAGGTCGTCATGATGCGCTCCAGATCTTACGTTTAGTAGACGGATTTATTGTTATTAACTGACGTAACCGGTTGTTCGATAAAGCGTGCAGCCAGCGCTTCCGCACCGCGGGCGAGCAGGGTAGTGTCGACGCCGACGGCGACAAACAGCGCGCCAAGGTCGAGATAGCGTTTTGCCAACGCCTCGTTTGCCATCAGGATGCCGGGGGCTTTGCCCGCGCTCAGGATCTGCGCGATCGCCTGCTCGATAGCGGCCTGGACCTCCGGGTGCTGCGGATTACCGGCAAAGCCCATGTCGGCGCTGAGATCGGCCGGGCCGATAAACACGCCGTCGACGCCTTCCACGTCGAGGATCTGCGGCAGGTTTTTCAGCGCCTCACGGGTTTCGATTTGCACCAGTACGCACATGGCGTCGTTAGCCTGCTGCAGATAGTCCGGAATGCGGTTCCAGCGCGACGCTCTTGCCAGCGCGCTGCCGACGCCGCGAATGCCCGCCGGTGGGTAGCGGGTGGCACGTACCGCCAGCCGCGCTTCTTCGGCGTTTTGCACCATCGGCACCAGCAGGGTTTGTGCGCCGACGTCCAGCAGCTGTTTGATCTGCACCGGATCGTTCCACGACGGGCGCACCACCGGTTGGCTCGGATAAGGGGCGATGGCCTGCAATTGGGTTAAGACGGTTTGCACGCTGTTCGGGGCGTGCTCGCCGTCGATCAGCAGCCAGTCGAAGCCTGCCCCGGCCAGCAGTTCGGCGCTGTAGCTGCTGGTGAGCCCCAGCCATAAGCCGATTTGTGGACGGCCCGCTTTCAGCGCCGCTTTGAATGCATTCTGCATGATTGTCTCCTTACACAAAGCGGCAGCTGATGGAGCCCATGTTGCCGTAGTCAACGTGGAAAGTGTCGCCTCTGCTGGCGGGCACCGGGCGGGTAAACGAGCCGCCGAGGATGATCTGCCCCGGCTCAAGCTGCACGTCGTACGGCGCTAGCTTGTTCGCCAGCCACGCCACGCCGTTCGCCGGGTGGTTAAGCACGCCAGCGGCCACGCCGGTCTCTTCGATCACGCCGTTGCGGTAGAGCAGGGCGGAGATCCAGCGCAGATCCAGCGCGTCGGGCTTAATCGGGCGACCGCCGAGGATCACCCCCGCGTTGGCAGCGTTATCGGAGATGGTGTCGAACACCTTGCGCGGGCGCTGGGTTTCCGGGTCAACGTTGTGGCAGCGGGCGTCGATCAGCTCCAGTGCCGGGATCACGTAGTCCGTGGCGTTGTAGACGTCGAAGATCGTGCAGTTCGGGCCGCGCAGCGGTTTTGCCAGCACGAACGCCAGCTCTACTTCGATGCGCGGGACGATAAAGCGATCGACGGGGATGTCGCTGCCGTCGTGGAAAAACATGTCGTCCAGCAGCGCGCCGTAGTCCGGCTCGCTGATCTGCGAGCTGGCCTGCATCGCTTTGGAGGTGAGGCCGATCTTGTGACCCTTCAGCACGCGGCCTTCGGCGATTTTCAGGTTTACCCATTCGCGCTGAACGGCGTAGGCGTCGTCAATGGTGATCTCCGGGTAGTCCAGCGAGATCGCGCGGATCTGCTCCCGGGTTTGTTCCGCCTGATGCAGGCGGTGGGCGATCAGGGTATGGGTGTGTTTATCGAGCATGGCGATATCCTGTTGTATTGTTTTCTCCCTCTCCCCGTGGGAGAGGGCCGGGGTGAGGGCATCAGGCCGCTGAGATTTCCCTCACCCTAACCCTCTCCCAAAGGGAGGGGGGACAGATCGAGCGGTATTACTTAAACAACGCGTGCACGTTGTTTTGTTTGTAATTGAGCGTCGGGTGCAGTTCGTCCAGCTCGAACGACAGCGCCAGATAGCGGGCAGCCATCAACGCAGCAAAGTGCGCTTTGATAAGCCCAAACAGCATTTCCCCTACGGCTTCCCGACTTTCCAGGCTGCGCCCGGAACCGATCTTCAGCGTCATATGTACAAAGGCGTAATCCTGCTTACCGTCGGCCATCTGCCAGGTATCCAGCCAGTGGGCGCGGCTGCGGATACCGCCGATCGGGAAGATGCCCGTGGCGGCCAGCGCCTCGTTCACTTTGGCGAACAACCCCGGCAGGTCTGCCTGCTCGCGGATGTTGTCGGTACATTCAGCAATAAAGTGCGGCATGGTGGCTCCTCACGCGGGCAGGGGGAAAACGGCGTTAACCTGGCCGGTACCGGAGCTGGCGAACAACTCGGTGAGAAACTCCACCTTGCCGTCGTATTTGTCCCAGCCGAGCATGCCCAGCAGCATCACCGTGTCATGCATATTGCCTTCGCCGTAGCAGTAGTCGGCGTATTCCGGCAGCATGCTGCAGAATTCTTTGAACTGCCCCTCGCGCCACAGCTTCACCACGCGCTCGTCCATCTGGCGGTCAAACTCGCGGGTATAGCTGTTCATCCCTTCTTCCGCGCGCTGGTCGTCGATAAAGCGGTGCGACAGTGAGCCGCTGGCGAGCACCGCCACGGTGCCGTCGTATTTTTTGATGGCGCTGACGATGGCCTCACCGAGTTTGCGGCTGTCGGCGAAGTCGTGAACGGTGCAGAACGCCGAGATAGAGACCACTTTGAAGTGTTTATCCGGGTTCATGTAACGCATCGGCACCAGCGTGCCGTACTCCAGCTTCAGACTCGGGATGTTGTGCGCCTTGGCGCGCACGCCGAGCTTCACCGCCTCGTCGGCAATCAACTGGCCGAGCGCCGGGTTGCCGTCGTAGTCGTAAGTCATGTCGCGGATAAAGTGCGGCAGTTCGTTGCTGGTGTAGACGCCTGAAAAATGGTCCGCACAGTTGATGTGGTATGCGCTGTTCACCAGCCAGTGGGTATCGAAGACGATGATGGTGTCCACGCCCAGCTCGCGGCAGCGCTTGCCGATCTCTTTATGCCCGTCGATGGCGCCCTGACGGCAGCCGCGGTTTTTCCCCGGCAGCTCGGAGAGATACATTGACGGGACGTGGGTGATTTTTGCCGCTAACGCTAATGTACCCATGATCAGATCCCCCATTTAGGAATCGGATGGTCGCCCATGGAGATGCAGACGTTCTTCATCTCCGCAAACACCTCAAAGCTGTACTCGCCGCCTTCGCGCCCGGTGCCGGAGGCCTTCACGCCGCCAAACGGCTGGCGCAGGTCGCGCACGTTCTGGGTATTGACGAACACCATGCCCGCTTCGATATTGCGCGCCAGGCGCAGCACTTTGCTGACGTCCTGGGTCCAGATGTACGACGCCAGACCGTACTCCACGTCGTTCGCCAGGCGCAGACCTTCCGCTTCATCCTTAAACGGCAGCAGGCAGGCCACCGGCCCGAAGATCTCCTCCTGCGCCACGCGCATGCGGTTGTCGACGTCCGCCAGTACGGTCGGGCGCAGGAAGTTGCCGCCTTTCAGATGCGCAGGCAGGTCGGTCGGTTTGTCCGGGCCGCCCGCCAGCAGGGTCGCGCCCTCTTCAATGCCGAGGCGAATATAGCCAGAGACTTTCTCCCAGTGTGACTTGCTGATGAGTGCCCCAATCTGGGTGGTCGGATCGGTCGGGTCGCCCACGCGCAGACGGTTGGCACGCTCCGCAAAGCGTTTGACGAACTCCGGGTAGATGCTCTGCTGGATGAAGATGCGCGAGCCCGCGGTGCAGCGCTCGCCGTTGATGGAGAAGATGGTGAACAGGGCGGCATCTAGCGCGCGCTCGATGTCCGCGTCTTCAAAAATCAGCACCGGGGATTTGCCGCCCAGCTCCATGGAATACTTCTTCAGCCCGGCGTTTTTCATAATATTGCGCCCGGTGGCCGTGCCGCCGGTAAAGGAGACGGCGCGCACGTCGTGATGACGCACCAGCGCATCGCCTGCCGTCGCGCCGTAGCCCTGCACAACGTTGAGTACACCCGCCGGAATGCCCGCCTCCAGCGCCAGCTCGCCCAGACGGTCGGCGGTCAGCGGGGAGAGTTCAGACATTTTCAGTACCGCGGTATTGCCGAGCGCCAGGCACGGGGCGACCTTCCAGGTGGCGGTCATGAACGGCACGTTCCACGGTGACACCAGCGCGCAGACGCCCACCGGCTGCACCAGGGTGTAGTTGAGCATTTTGTCGTCAACCGGGTAGGTTTTGCCGTTCATCTGCTGGCACACCTCGGCGAAAAACTCGAAGTTGTGCGAGGCGCGCGGGATCAGCACGTTTTTAGTCTGGTGGATCGGCAGGCCGGTGTCGGCGGTCTCCATAGCGGCGATCTCGGGCACGTTCTGATCGATTAGATCGCCCAGACGACGCATCAGCCGCGCGCGTTCCTTCATCGGCAGGTTGGCCCATTTTGGAAACGCCTCTTTCGCGGCGGCTACGGCCTGATGGATTTCGGCTTCACCGCCGGAAGCCACTTCGGCCAGCACCTCGCCGGAGGCCGGATTGGTGGTGTGGAAATAGTCGCTTCCCGCCACGTTTTTGCCGTTGATCCAATGGTTAATTTTTTTCATTTTGCCGTCTCCTCACTCACAATTCGGTTTACCAGGCGTCCTACGCCTTCCACTTCCACCACCACTTCATCCCCCGGCACCACGTCGGACAGCCCCTTCGGCGTGCCGGTGGCAATCATGTCGCCCGGTTGCAGGGTCATAAAATCGCTCAGGTAGGCAATCAGGAACGGGATGCTGAAAATCAGATCCGCCGTCGTGCCAAGCTGTCGCAGTTCGCCGTTAACGAAGGTGCGCAGGGCGAGGTTGTGCGGGTCGGGAATGGCTTCTTTTGGTACGATGTTTGGGGAAATGGGGGTCAGCCCGTCGCGGCTTTTCACCCGCAGGTTTGGGCGGTAGTAGTTCTCGAGATAGTCGCGGATGGCGTAGTCGTTGCAGACCGTGTAGCCCGCAACAACGTCCATCGCCTCGGCTTCACTCACCTTGCGGGCGGTTTTGCCGATGACCACCACCAGCTCCGCTTCGTAGTGCATGTAGTCGATGTTGTTCGGGCGCACCGAGGTCTGGTCGTCACCGTTGAAAGTGTTCGGCGCTTTGATAAACACCAGCGGCTCGGTGGGGGGCTTGAAGTCCAGTTCGCTGGCGTGGTCGGCGTAGTTCAGGCCAAGGGCGAACAGCGTGGCGTGCGGGGGCGTGCGGTGAGCGATAGCGACGTCGCGTTCGTCCACCACCGGGTTTTCCAGCGGCGGAAAACCTTTTGCCAGAATGCGTACCCGGTCTCCAGGGCGGATCTCGACGCGGCTGTGCGGGGTGCCGAGCAATATCGCATCGCCGGGATTAAGGGTCGCGAACTCACTCAGGGCGCTCAGCAGCTGCGCGGCGTTGCGATGCAAATCGGCCGTATTCCAGTGGTCCGCCTCGCGGCCGTTAATCTCGGTGATGAGGGTCAGGTTATCCACGTTATCAACGTTGACCAGCTCGCCCAGCGGGCAGAATCCGTCCCGGCATTTCGCCTTGATCGCCGGGCGGTAGAAGCTCTCTTCCGGCAGACTCACCTCGTTGGCCAGCGCATATCCGGCAATGTACGCCGCCGCGTCTTCCTCGCGCACCTTGCTGGCCGTTTTGCCCACCACCAGCGCGACAGTCGCGCCGCTTAGCACCGTTTCACCCTGCGGGAAGGGAATGGGATCGCCTGCGCGGATCACGGTGTTATGCGGTTTGATAAACCACACTGCCGTTTTCGGCGGTGTGTTGTAGGGGGCTTTTTCAAACGCCTCAGCCCAGGCATCGCGCTGGCTTTGATGATTCAACGCGACGGCAAAAACGGTACCTTTCATTCACCTGCTCCTCACCCCGGCAGTCCGGGTTATGATTTCATTAATATGTTAATGATCTGGTTTTATGCTTTTGCTGTTTATTTCGCAATCAGAAGTGAAAAATTTGTGATATGAATAACAATAAATTTACATATTGGTTTTTATTTTGATTAAAATCAGTGTGTTAACAAAATTGGCGGGTTTCTGTTAGACTTTTCGGCAGAAAACGTGTTGTTTATAAAAACATCTTTTATGAATTGTTTACTTGTTAATGAAGGGCGGGGAGAGGCTATGCATGATTCATTAACCATCGCGCTGCTGCAGGCGCGGGAAGCGGCGATGTCGTACTTCCGACCCATTGTGAAGCGACATAACCTGACCGAGCAGCAGTGGCGGATTGTGCGCGTGCTGGCGGAACATCCGTCGATGGATTTTCACGATCTGGCGTTTCGCACCTGCATTTTGCGTCCCAGCCTGACCGGCATTCTGACGCGCATGGAGCGCGACGGCCTGGTGCTGCGCTTAAAGCCAGTGAACGACCAGCGCAAGCTGTACGTGTCGCTGACCAAAGAGGGCAATGCGCTGTATGAGCACGCCCAGGCGCAGGTGGAAGAGGCATACCAGCAGATTGAGGCGGAATACACGCCGGAGAAGATGAAACAGCTGACGACGCTGCTGGAAGAGTTTATTGAACTCGGAAACCGGCATAACGCAGCGCGGGAAGAAGAGTAAAAACCACAAATTCCAGGATGATTTTCGTAAAGTTTTCCCTTTCCAGGCCGAAAATTCTGTATCTGTCTGAGGAAAGAGAAAACATGTTAAACCGTATCAAGATTGTCACCAGTTTAATGCTGGTTTTAGCTATATTTGGCCTGTTACAACTCACATCCGGTGGTCTTTTCTTCAATGCCCTTAAGCATGACAAAGAGAATTTCACCGTCCTGCAAACCATTCGCCAGCAACAATCCACGCTGAATGCCAGCTGGGTGGCGTTGCTGCAAACCCGTAATACCCTGAACCGCGCGGGTATTCGCTACATGATGGATCAGAGCAATATCGGCAGCGGCGCGACCGTTAACGATCTGATGCAAATCGCGTCCACGTCGCTGAAGCAGGCGGAAAAAAACTGGGCCGCCTACGAGGCCCTGCCGCGCGATCCGCGTCAAAGCGATGCGGATGCCATGGAGATCAAGCGTAACTACGATATCTACCACGGTGCGCTGGCGGAGCTGATTCAGCTGCTGGGTGCGGGCAAAATCAACGCCTTCTTCGATCAGCCGACCCAGAGCTACCAGGATGGTTTTGAGAAGCAGTATGTCAGCTACCTGCAGCAGAACGACAAGCTGTATCAAATGGCGGTTGAAGACAGCAAGAGCTCCTTCAGCCAGGCCATCTGGGTGCTGATTAGCGTGCTGCTTGCCGTGCTGGTGGTGATCGTGGCCGTCTGGTTGGGTATCAAGCAGGCGCTGATTTCGCCGCTGACGCGCCTCATCGACAACATTCGCCATATCGCCAGCGGCGATCTGGTGAAGCGCATTGAAGTGGAGGGCTCCAACGAGATGGGCGAACTGGCCGATTCTCTGCGTCATATGCAGAGTGAGCTGGTACGGACCGTTGGCGACGTGCGTAATGGCGCGAATGCTATCTACAGCGGCGCGAGCGAAATCGCGATGGGCAATAACGACCTCTCTTCCCGTACAGAACAGCAGGCTGCGTCCCTGGAAGAGACTGCTGCCAGCATGGAGCAGCTGACGGCGACCGTGAAGCAGAACGCCGAAAACGCCCGTCAGGCGAGCCATCTGGCGCTGAGCGCGTCCGAGACCGCGCAGAAAGGCGGTAAAGTGGTGGACAACGTAGTGCAGACCATGCGCGATATCGCCGGTAGTTCGCAGAAGATTGCCGACATTATTAGCGTGATCGACGGAATTGCTTTCCAGACCAACATCCTGGCACTGAACGCGGCGGTAGAAGCGGCGCGCGCAGGCGAGCAGGGCCGTGGTTTTGCGGTGGTGGCAGGTGAAGTGCGTAACCTGGCCCAGCGCAGCGCCCAGGCAGCACGTGAAATCAAGAGCCTGATTGAAGACTCTGTGGGTCGCGTGGAAGTGGGTTCAACGCTGGTAGAAAGCGCCGGTGAAACCATGGGCGAGATCGTGAATGCGGTAACCCGCGTTACGGATATCATGGGCGAAATCGCCTCGGCTTCTGACGAGCAGAGCCGCGGTATCGACCAGGTAGGTCTGGCGGTCGCCGAGATGGATCGCGTGACCCAGCAGAACGCCTCGCTGGTGGAAGAGTCTGCCGCAGCGGCGGCGGCGCTGGAAGAGCAGGCGAGCCGCCTGACCCAGGCTGTCGCGGTGTTCCGCATTCAGCAGGAGCAGATGAAAGCGCGCGAGTTCGCT
Organism: Enterobacter sp. T2; assembly: GCF_010692925.1. Taxonomy (NCBI): domain Bacteria; kingdom Pseudomonadati; phylum Pseudomonadota; class Gammaproteobacteria; order Enterobacterales; family Enterobacteriaceae; genus Enterobacter; species Enterobacter sp. T2. The sequence continues at coordinate 622,869 of NZ_CP048736.1, forward strand.
TCGGCGAAAAGCGTTGCTACCCCGGTGATGTCGCGTAAAGCGGCAACCGCTGATGCGGGTGATAACTGGGAAACGTTCTGATCGTGCGTGTTGTGCCGGGTGGCGGCTTCGCCTTACCCGGCCTACGGGGAGGGGTATGTGCCGGGTGTCGGCTATGCCTTACCCGGCCTACGGTTCAGGGTTTTGTAGGCCCGGTCAGCGCAGCGCCACCGGGCGATATCAAAGCGGCAGACGCATGGCGCAGCGGGAGTCAAACGCTAAGCCGTGCGCTGTCTCATCTTCCCTTTTCTGACGCAGTTCAGGCGTGAGTTCAGTGACGTATTCAAACCCCAGCCGCTCATAGAACGGCGCATTCCACGGTACGTCGCAGAATGTCGTCAACGTCAGCGACGACAGCCCCCCTTCGCGGGCATGGTCAGCCACAGCGTTAATGAGCTGCCGACCAATCCCCTTTCCCTGCCAGTCCAGATGCACCGAAAGTTCGACAATAAACAGCGATGTCGCGTGCGCCTCTGCGAGGATAAACCCAACGGGATGGTCGTTCGCCAGCGCCAGCCAGCTTAGCCCCCGTTCGGCATAGTTGAGATGCTCTTCAGTTGAAATCACCTCACCCTCGGCAAGCCAGGCGAGAGGGGGGATTTCACGAAAACGCTCGCCCGCCGCGCGTTCAATGGCGGGCAGGGTGGCAGCATCGCTGAAGGTGGTAGGGCGAATGCGAATGTTCATGGCGGGAAGTATAGCCTGACCCGTCGGTATTATTCTGTGCAGACCAGCACCGGCGAGTAAAAATTGCTGATAACCAGTGCATCATGCGTCGTGCGCTCTATCGCCAGGAGCCTTTTTTTCCCCTGGGTCAGGCCCGCGACGTATTTCTCAAATACGCCCGGCGGCATGGCGTCATGGCCAAAACGCTCCACTTTTTGAATAACGATCTCATACAGTTCCCCTTCCACGTGGCGCCATTTAAACATCTCCTGACGGGACACTTCCCAGTGGTTTGGGGCATTCTCCACGTTACCGTTTAGCGTGATGTACCCGGTTTTGTTGGGGTGAAACTGCATGATGACCTCCCCGTCAAACGTGAAATCGTGGCTGTCACGTTTGTCGGAGAAGGTCAGGTATCCATTGCATGCCATCGACAGCGGTGGCGTGTAGAAATACCACGCCAGTGCAGCGCCGGTAATCATCAGGTTAAGGGCCAGAATGAGCCAGATTTTTGTGTATCTCATATCACCACTCGTAATAGTAAAGCGTACGACAGGCGCTCGCTTGCCCCTGCGTGAGCGAGCATTGGGAGAGCACCAGTCGTCCCTCGTGGCCGTAGAAAAGCGTTCGCTGAATGTGCATGTAGAAAATTGAATTTTCCAGGCACGGAAGGTGACCGTCCTGCTGAAGGCTTTGCGCCAGCGCAGCCGCCCGCTCGTGAAACACATCCGCCAGCGGCGTAAAGGTATAGACCGGACAGTTCCCGATATGGGTCAGCAGATGAATGTCCTTCTGCCGGGTTTCGGGTTTGATAGCCGTTATCCAGAGGCACAGCGCTACGACCGCCAGCGTAAGCGCGCCCCAGAGCAGCCGCTCCGGTCGGGCGGGTACTGCAGTTTTCGCCGTTTCGGCGGCCGGTGTTTCTTCCTCCAGGGCTGTTACCGTGACGTCTGCGCTGAGCATAAAGCCCGTCCTGGGGACGGTGACGATAAACAGCACGTCGGGAAGCAGGCTGGCCAGCATTTTGCGCAAGATACTGATGTACTGGTTTAACGAATTGTTAGACCCCTGGAGCCCACGCCGATCCCAGACGTCATGCAGGAAGGTCTCCCGCTCGACCACGTTCCCATGATGCTGCACCAGCAGCTTCATAATGCTATTGGCTGTGCAGGTGAGGATCTGCGCATCCTCAGGCGGCACATTGATAAGAGAAACAGAACCGTCCTCGTCGTTGTAGACGATGGCGTCAGCAAGCAGGTATTTCATAAGTTGTTGTAAAACAGACAGAGATAACGAATAAAAAAAGAGAAGGTTTACGCCTTGTATGCAGAGCTGGTGGCTATTTTAACGCCATTGTTACCGATAACATTGATCCAGACAGGATTTTGGTCTGTTTAATAAGTCAGCGTGATTATCACGTCATCAATAAATTCCCCTGTACCGCTCAGGGGCTGAGCGGGGACTTCCCCGTAAACGGTGAAGTTCTGGGTGCCGCCAGTGGGATGGGTGACATGCAGCGCATCGCCGCTGTGCAGAGCGCCCCAGCTTTGCGTGGCACCCGCATCCTGCCAGAGCCCGTAGCGCAGGCACTGACCCTCATCGTTACACAGCTGCCGCTGATTCCCGATGGCATGGTTGCCGTTGCCCATGCCAAGCGTAAACGCTGTACCGGCCGGACAGCGCGTGGTAAGGGTTGCGGTGGAACGCGTCGGGCGCAGCGTGGCGGTACTGTTGAGGGTGCCGAAGTTAAGCGGGGTGACGCGTTCTATGTAGCAGCCCTGGCTGATTTCGGCCTGCGCATTGGTACCGCCCTGCACCTGCTCCCCCTCCGCAGAGCCATCCGAGCAGTTTTGCAGTGCATCCTGACGGCTAGCGCTGTGCCAGGCGATGCGCAGATTCATGTTGTAGTTGTAATAGTGGTACGCCGGAAGTTGGTTTTGCCCTGCCGGGACGGTGGCGATAAGCGGAAAGCTCCCGCTGATGTTGGCATTGCTGTCGGCGGTCAGAGTCTGCTGAATGAGTTCCCCGCTGCTGGCGGGACCGAGTTCCTGAGCGCGCGCGTCGCCGTTAAGCAGGCGGAAAAGCAGGGTGTACTGTTTACCCTCCGAATCTCCCGGTGAGACCATCTGAAAGGGCGGTGCGTCGATACTGCTCAGACAGACGTTGATATATTCCGTCGTGCCGTTGTTGTCAGCCTGACAGCTAAATTTAACTTCGGTGTTGGTCGACGCGGCATTGCCCGCCACGACATTGCCAAAGTTGATGACGGCAGGTGATGTTATCCAGCATGCGGCGGCCATCGCCTTCACGGACACCGCAAGCAGCAACAAGAACGGTGCTTTTAATGACACTGTTGTTCTCCAATATTCTGTATGGGTGACGCAGTACGGGGGGCCGGAAGTCTGACCCGGCACTCACCCTCACCAGTTTTTACCACCAGCTCACCCGGCAGAGGCGGGTCTTCAAGCCAGATAAAACCGTCACGCCCCACAATGGTGGCACCGCGTGGCGTTGAGACAATGCTGCCGAGCGGGAGCGGATTGTGGTGGCTGTCCACCAGTCGGGCCTGAACTGTGACGGCGTGATGGACGTTAAAATCGACTTTTACCGCGCCGCCGTTGCCCGGTCTGGCCTGCATGTCGGTGACGGGGGCAATCACGTCGGCAGGCAGATCCAGCGGATTGATGCTGACTTTACTGGCGTGGTAACGCGGCAGGTCGGTCAGCAGCAGATACCCTTTCTCGTCGGTTTCGCCTGCCGGGCGGTTTTCCAGCATCACTGGCACATGTCCGACACCGTGCGTGGAGACCAGGGCCAGGCTTTGTTGGCTGTAGCGCAGCGTGTGCAGGCTGCCATCCAGCAGCGTCAGGCTACCCTCGGCTGAGGCATAGTTAGCGCCCTGCGCCATCCCGACGTGCCACTCACCTGCGTGGCCCAGATAGCCCACGTCCGCATAGGTTTCCCGGTGCTCGCCAAAGCCTCGCCCCAGCTGCCATGACCAGCCGCCGACCTGATCGTCCGGCTGATGGCGATAATCCATGCGCGGCATATCGCGGCTGGCCTGAACGGAGAGGGTATCCTCACGCCCTAACGGGATCGAGAGCATCAGCTGAACGTGGCTCGATGCATCCGTAAACGAGCGGGTGTAGCTCAGCGTGGTGGAAATGTGTGCCGGCAGCGAGGCGGACCAGGAGGCGTTGAGATAGCGTTGTTTGGTGCCCTGAATGTTTTGCTGTACCCAGCCCGCACCGAAGGTACCTGAATGGGGTATCGACTGGCTGACCCAAACGCTATCGCTGCGTCTGACGGGGAGGGTACCGCTCATGCGGGCGTTATCGGCAAATGTGGCATCGGTACGAACGGTACTGGCAGAGATCCCCGTCCCGCGACCGTTCCATTGCCAGCCAAGGCCCCACTGTTTTCCCTGACCGTAGGGGCTGTCGCTGATGGCGACATGCTGGCTGATAATCCCTGTCCCGGGCGAGATCAGCCAGTCGACCCCTGTCCCGACATTGCGCAGTTTACTCTGCTGCTCCGTGTGCAGCGCCAGCGTCAGCTGGTTATTCACCCCGTAGCGCCACCCTGCGTCGAGCATGGGCGAGGCGGCATAGTCATTGGATCGCAGGGCGTAGTTTTGTCGCATCCAGCCGATATCCAGCGAGCCGCTGCTGAGTCCTTCCGCCAGCATCCCCGGCGCACCGTAGAGATCGAGCTGTACGGTACGACGCTGACCGTTGATGTCGGTAATGACCACCTGGGCCTGCCCGCTTCCGGTAAATGAGGGCAGGGTATCCAGCAGAAAATCGCCCGGCGTGACGCGCTGGCTGCTCTGCTTAAGCCCGTCGATGTACAGATCGACCGTAGAAGGCAGAACCGCCGTGTCGCTGTAACAGCTACGCGGTTCGGTGTTGAGCTGCGGATTGAGCTCAAAATTACGCGCCCAGTGCAGCCCGCCAAAGCGTACCTGTCGGCTCCAGCGGGAGCCCGTGGTGATGTTGTCGCCCAGCGCCAGACTCGTGAGCGAGTCCGTGTTGTCCCACTGCCAGCGGGTTTCAAGGCGTGTGTGGCGGGGCCGACCTGCGCTGTTTTCCTCACCGGCATGGCTCGAAAAGCTGCTGCTGAACGTTCCGGGAAGCGCCCCGGATGCGGTGAGCGACGTTTGCGCGTTAAGCTGGCGTTTCCCCTCTGCGCCGCTGCCATAAAGCGCATACCCGAGCGTCAACACGCTAATGGGCTGCGCCTCAGGATAGCGATACTGCGGCGTCGGCCTCCCGACAGACAGATGCTGTTGGCCCTCAAGCGCCTTTGCGTCGGCGGTAATGGAGACCTGCTGAGCATGCAAATCGAGACTGACTTTCAGACCCGGCAGGGACGTCAGCGCGACCCACTCGTTGGCGTTATCCGGGGCGCGAAGCCCCAGTTTTTTGAGGTCGCGGTGGTCCATCCACAGCGCATCTCCCACTACCCGGCAGGCCCACAGATCCCCGCGCGGGTCGTGGTTCACGGTGATTGCCAGCCATTGCAGGGTATCGGCGGCGGGTTCAGTCCGGGCTGACAGCATCAGCGGTAGCCAAAACAGGAGCGCGAGAAGCAAGCGGGCGCAGGGGTATCTGGCTGGCATGGTGGTCGTCATTGAGATAGGCGCGCAACGCGCTGAACGTGTGGCGCGAAGTGTGCTTTAGCGTTATAAGCGCGGTCTGTCCCGGCAGAACATAGCCCGCCAGCCCTTTCAACGACCCGACGACCTGACCGGTGGCCGTCAGAACCTGCAGGTGGCTCAGGCGGATATGGCTGTTTCCGGCGTTATAGCAGCGGATCGTTCCCGGGGTGTCCGCCTGTTCGCAGCTCAGGGCATCGCGGCTGACGGGCATATTCTGGTTTCCGGCAATGAAGACAGGAATGGAGTAGCGAAGCAGAAAGTGTATCGCGTTGGGATTGGCCGCGCGGGACGTTGCATCCGGTAGCTCATCAATGACCAGCCGGTAACTTTGCTCCTGTTCACGGATCCCTGGCTGCATCACGATTATGCGCACCAGCTGCTGCTGGCCCGGCGCCAGTGAGGTCATCGCCGGGCTGCTGACCACCTCGTCGGTGGCCGTTAATACATCTTTACCGTTTTGCTGGGTCCATTCGTAAACCCGTATCTGCGCATGGATGGCCGCTTTACCGCTGTTAGTGAGGTAGACCGCCGAGGCGCTTTGCCCGCTCTGGAGGTCGAGCGTCACTGGGGCCACCTGAAGCGTGGCGGCCATCGCGTAGCGTGACAGCAGCGCCAGCATCATGAACCACAGAATGAAGCAGGGGAGAAAACGACGCATGATCAATACACCAGATTCAACGTGACATCATCGCTATAGGCGCCAGCCTGCGCGGTTGTCAGGGCACCTGCGTCAATCACGCCATACAGCGTCTCTTGCTGTTCCATGCCGTTGCCGGTGTCGGTGAGTCCATCGGTGTTGGTAATTTGCGTCTGTTTGCCCTCATCGGCAAAAAGTTTCCAGGCAATCTTCTGTGCGCCCGTTTCACCGTTTTCTGGCTTCAGCCAGAAGGTGCCGTTGTCGCTGCTATCGTTGCTGGTAGCAGAGAGCGTGAACGGCGTCCCGTTGGTACAGACGATATCGACCTGCGTTTTGGCCTGAATTTCGCTTGATTCATCCGAGCCGTGGCGCGAGAAATTGAGGTCGTTGGCTTTGAGCGTGCAGGACTTCACCACCTCAAGTGAAACGTGCATCGTCGCGCTTGTGGTGCTGTCTGCGGCGATTGCAGCAGCAGGAAGCAGGAGAACGGAACAACATACAACAACAGGGATAATTCTCATGATCGTATTTCCTGACGTGAATAACAGTGCAATTACAAAGAAGAGGGGAGCGCGTCCAGCAGGCAGAGTTTTTGATGGAATTCCGCCAGGTTCTGGCAGCAAAATTTGTTCATCGCGTTACGTTTGTGGGTGTAGATCGTTTTAGGTGACTTATTAAGGATTTGCGCAATACGTATCGGGCTGAATCCTTTATGGAACAGCATGCAAACCCGCATCTCCTGACAGGTGAGCGTGGCGGTATTCTCGAAAGAGAAGCTTGTGTCGCTAAAACAGAGGCTTAGCTGCGCGAGAGACACATTGTCCGCAACCACTCTGACCCGCGCGTTGTGTAGCCAGGCGTTAATGTCGTTGACCCGGGCCGCGTCCGTCAATAACAGCCAGTTTCCCCCGACGTGCGTATTGAGCAGCAGTGTCTGCAGACGCATAAGCCCTTGTGGATTAACGTTGTTAATCCAGTACGCCTCAGGACGGGGTGATACGGCTGTCGACAGGATCGAATTCAGGCCAAGCCATAAAAAAGCGTTGCTGCTCAGAACGATAACCTGATAGCCGGCATTTGCGATGAAAGGCGTCATTTTAGACCCCACAGATAACCCTGGCCGTAATCGGCCGCGCTCGCCCGGGCCAGTGCGAAATCGCCCGCCGTTTCGATGCCTTCAATAAGGACTTTACTGGCGACACGCTTACATTGACGGGTGAGATGCAGAAACTTCGCCTGCTCTGTGCGCCCGCTCCAGAAAGTATGTTTGTCAATTTTGACGCCACAGAAGCGGATCTGGCTGGCAAGCAGTTCGGGAAGAATGGCTTCACAGACATCATCAGCCCACACTTCAATTCCCCAAAGATGAAGTGTCGCAATGCAGTTTCGCAGGACCCGGCTTTGCGTATCATCGAGTTGTACCATCGTATGGAGATCGGTCACTTCGATAGCAAGCCTCTCCGGACAGGGTGTTGCTTCTTTTAGCCTGTCGAGGAAGTCCGTTTCCAGCAGCAAATCTGATGTCGCGTTGAGATAATATTTGTCGCCCTCTTCGCAAAACATGGCATGGCGAAGCTGCGCAAAGAAAAGTTGTTTACGCTGCGTCGAAGGCATGGCGTCAAAATAGTCTTCGAGATTGACGTGGGGTTTTGCCGTGGACAATACCTCCCAGGCAATCACATGTTCACTGCGCAGTGCCCGGATGGATTCGAACTTATAGCCGGTTAGCATGATAAAAGTGTGTCACTCTCCGTCGTTACTTTAGGAGTTACACATTTTATAGAATGGTGTTTTTTCGGGATATTTATAAATAAAAATGACTTATATATGGTGTTTTTATCTAATTTATAATCAATTTATAGGTTTATTTATTTTTATAAGCACCCGGCAGGGACGCCGGGTGCTCAGGCATTAACCTTGTCTGCTGACAATTTTGATTTCGACCATGCCAATCCCGAGCTCGCGCGGTGAGTGGCCAAGAATATTTCCTTCATTGGTGGACTGCGGGTCTGGCGGCACAATCACCAGGGTATTGCTGCGCGATGGGTTGGCAAAATGCAGAGTGTGCGTGCTGACATCATTCCCAAGCGTCAGCGTCTGCTCCTCATCGCCCACGCGCACCGGCACTGGCTTATTCGCGTTAGGTCCATACGCTCTGGCTGTGATCACCAGGTCAAATTGCTCCGGCAGGGGATGGGTGTACTCAATTTTCACTTCGTTACCCAACTGCGCGTTTGACCAGCGTCCCCACGACTCCGGACGAGAGATGCCGCTAAACTGCTTCACTTCTTCAGGCGCGCCGGCCACGTTGAAGATGAAGCTGTCTGCTTTATAGCGAATGTCGTTGTCGACGATTTTCAGCATGTCGATGTTGTGCTGATAGCGTGTGGTATCAATCACCGTATCTTTAAAGGCGGTTTTGCCTTTCCACTGGGCTTTGTCCACATGCTGCACGGTTTGCTCCCCGCCAAGCTGCCCCTGAGAGACGCACCAGTCGGTCGACAGCGCCAGCGGCTGTGACCAGAGCTGACCCATTTTGTAACACCTGTCGATCCAGACAAAGTTATCGCGTGGGGCGAAATCGGCCAGCTGGAAACGCAGCGGTGCGGAATATTCACTTTCCGGTAGCGGTTCAACGCGACTGTCCGACACCCGTACCAGCAGCGGCAGACGGAAGTTACTGCCAGAGAAGGCAATCGTGTTTTTCTCCCGATCGATGGTGAAGTCTTTCATCTCTTTCGGGAAGTTCCACAGCCGGATGATGTCGGGCTTCCAGGCGAGGATTTTCTCCTTCATGTTGAGGAACACTTCCGACAGGGATTGCCCGGACAGCGTGCTGCGACCCAGGCCAATAAAGTTGTCGCCACCCAGAATGTCCAGCACGGTTGCGCCGTTATCCATGGAGTTGCGTTTGGTGGCGATCACCTCTTGTTGCGGCTGGTCGCCGCGCAGAACGAAGAACAGGTTGCTGCGATCCTGCTTGTTGAGCTGATCCCAGGCGCTGTTTTTCATCGCCAGATGGTCAGACGAGACGACGATGACGGTGTTTTTAAAATACGGCGAGGCTTTGATTTTCTCGACCAGCGCGGCGATATGCTCCTGGCTACAGGTCACGGCGCTAAAGGAGGCGTTGCTTTTGCCGTCCACGTCATAGCGTTTGCGTTTACAGGTGCGCGAGACGAAACCATCCGGATGGTGCGTATCTACCGTCAGCGCGAAGAGGGAAAAACGCTTCCCGGCGCGGGAAAGCGCCTCGAATTTCTTCCAGGTTTCGTCCAGTACGGTATCGTCATAGAAACCCCAGTCGTTGCGGTAGGTCGGGTCGGCAACCGTCGTCTTTAACTCTTCTGAGCCGTACAGGTGATCAAAACCGTGGGATTTCAGGAACACATCTTTTCCGGCAAAGCGCAGGTTTGCACCCTGCACGAAGTAGTTTTCGTAACCGGAATTTTTCAGTATATCGCCCAGGCAAATATTCTGCGGGAAGAACGTCGACATCGAGGCTGAAGCGTTACCTTCAAAAGGTGCGAACAGCGGGATACCGCACTGGGAAGCCACCATCCCGGCGATAGTGTAATCCGTGCCGGGTAACTGCATGGTGTGGCTGAAATCGAGACCTTCATCTTTCAGCGCCCCCAGGTCCGGGGTCAGGTTCGGGAACGCAGTGTTGTCGAAGTAGGTGCGCTCAAGGCTTTCACCGTAGATATAGACCAGGTTGAGTTTCGGGTTGGCGATCGTTTTCGATGGCTCTTTGTAGTACGCCACAAAGTCTGGATCGCCGTCACGCGACTGAGATTTCACCAGTTCGGTGATCTGATGAAACGCCGGGCTGGCGTCGACGGAGGCTAACGCCAGGAAAAGCGCCAGCAGGCTGTAACCATGATGATGAGGAAGATGGCGCCGGCGGCGCAGCACCCAGGCGAGTGCGCCAAATATGGTTACCAGCGCCACAACCAGGCCCAGCCCCGGAAGAATGTACTTGCCCACTCCCGCGCCCGTCAGGCTGTTCGTCAGGGTATAAAGTACCGCATCGTTGATCCCGTCACCGGTGAAGTAATCGCTGGCGTATAAGGTAATGTTCAAAATAATAAAAAAGCCGAGTACGACCAGTGTGGCGATAAACCACCAGGTGTTACGGCCGGCTTTCCAGGCATAAACGCCCACAGAAGCCAGAAAAAGGACAAGAGACATGAATTCTGACAACAGCATATCCTCATGACGCCAGGTGCTTCGCTGGCTAACTGTTTATTTTTTGGGTTATACAATGTAATGGCGATGTCGTTTAGCTGCAATTTTAGTGTCACGAAAGTGTGCTGTTGTTAGGATTTGGTTTAGAAAATCGTTTTTATGAAGAAGGTCGCATCCTGACAAACGGACGCTGAGACGGTGGCAGGTTGGAAAAACGCTCGTTTCACGCCGCGATGCAAGACTATCGCATTAAACGCGGCGTGTTGTGGCAGAAAATGGGGGAAATCAGGAGATGAAATTAACGCCTTGTTTCAACACCAGATCGCAGGCTTTGGTTTTCACCTGTTTCGCCATAGAAGAGTTGCCAAGGGTGCTCAGGTTAAGTTGCTGACCGTTTTGTGCGTTAAGCAGACCCTGAATGCCATCCATATAGCTGGTATCCGCTTTTTGCTCCTGAGTATCGAGACCCAGTTTACCCAGCACCTGGTTTTTCACGTTTTGCGCGTCGGTCACCGAGGCCAGTTTTTGCTTCGCGCAATATTCCAGAATCCCCGCCGCGTTGTTCATCGTGCCCGCGCTCAGGCTTTGGGAGCTGTTGCTAAGCAGGCTGGTGAGGGAAGAGGCGGAGAGCCCACCCTGAGTGCTGCTGCTCTCTTTGGTCAGCTCGTTTGCTGCGCTTGAGAGGGACTCCTGCCAGGACGCCGCTTGCGCTGCGCTGGTAACCAGCAGCGCGCCTAAAAAGGTGCTGATAAGGATCTGTTTTTTCATAATGGCTTTCTCAAAAAGGTCCGTTTTGGGCCGGAAGGGGTTCCAGTATATACCTGTGTCCCGCTGGCGATTCCTGGAACTGTCTTAATACTCTTTGCCGGTAACGCGGCTGCGGTAACTGTCCCAGTCGAAGATGACATACAGACTGTTACCCAGCTTCATACGGTCCATGACGCGTTCGCCCAGTAAGCGGGTCATCTCGTCGATGTTGTGGTTTGTGAGCATGCCGGTGGGGCGTTTGGAGGAAGAACGGCGATCGACAATCTGATTGATGATGACCTTTTCATAACGGGATTCCGTCTGAACGCCAATCTCGTCGATGACCAGTAAATCGACATTACTCAGATCGTTAAGCAGCTGTTCTTCGCTGGTTTCGCGGTTGCTGAAGGTGTCTTTCATGGCGGACATGATATCGGCCACGGTGATAATGAGCACCGATTTACCGCGCAGAAGCAGTTCGTTACAGATGGCCGCGGCAAGATGGTTCTTCCCGGTGCCCGGTTTACCGCTAAAAATGAAGCTGGCGATATTACCGTCAAATTCATCCACGTACTGACGTGCGGCGGCGAGCGCGTTCATCTGCCCGCTGGTTTCAACTTTATAGTTATCAAACGAGCAATTCTGATGCAGAGGGCGAATACCGGAGCGGTTAAACGTGCGCTGCATTTTCATCGCCCGGTTTTCGCGGGCGAGCGCGGCGGCACGGATTTTTCCTTGCTCTTTTTGCCACGCCAGCAGTTCTTCCCCCGTCGTGAAAGCGGGCTTCACGTTAGCTGGCATCATTTTTTGCAGACGTTTCATCAGGTCACCGACGTTCTTCATTTCGCACCTCGGAATCCACTGGGGATCTGTTTATCCGGTTCTGAAAACGCGTTGATATCGCGTTTTGGCTGGCCGTTATTGCTGGCGCGGGTAATCTGCAGATGACGCGCTAGCTTTTGCTGCCACTGAATATGGGTGAAAACTTTACCCTCTGCCTGCCACCAGGCCGTAAAGGCGGCGAGCTCTTCCGCGGTGGCCGGTTGGGTTAACGCAATGCCCCACAGTGCGGCCTGCCGTTGAAAATCGGCGTCGGGCTGCCAGCCCGCATACAGGGCAAATTTGCCCATCGGAACGGTCACCGGGGCGTTAACCGGTTCATCAAACAACTGGTTATCCAGCGTGACATCGCTCACCGGGCGGGATAATTGCGCTTCAGTCTCCAGAAGCTGTGCCAGACGTTCCGGCGTGATTGCGTAAAACGCCGGCGCGTTGTCGGCAAAAACCGCAACCGTGCCGCCTTCGGCGTGAGTCAACACACCGCGTGGGTCGCGCATAAAGGCATCAATGCCAGCAATGCTGGTGGTCAGAATTCTGGAGGACATAACGCTTACTCTACTGATAACGACGGGCGTGATAAGGGCTTATGGTAGCACAGAGAGGGGGAAGGGAAGGAGGGGATTTCCCCGGTGGCGCTGCGCGTACCGGGGCTACAGTCATAGACCTGATAAGCACAGCGCCATCAGGCATTTATCACGCGATGATATTCAGGGTCACATCGATGTTGCCGCGGGTCGCGTTAGAGTAAGGGCAAACAATGTGCGCCGCATCGACCAGTTTTTTGGCTTCCGCCGGATCCATCCCTTCAACGTGGATGTTCAGTTTTGCTTCGATACCAAAACCGGTTGGCAACGGACCAATACCCACTTCGCCTTCAATAAAGGCTTCTTTAGGCAGGGCAAATTTGTCGCGAGCCGCGACAAACTTCATTGCGCCCAGGAAGCAGGCGGAGTAGCCAGCAGCAAACAGCTGCTCAGGGTTAGTCACTTCACCCCCCATGCCGCCCATCTCTTTTGGCACGCCCAGTTTGACATCCAGAACGCCATCGGAAGAGGTCGCACGGCCGTCACGGCCCCCGGTGGCTTTTGCTTTGGCGGTATAAACAACTTTTTCTAAAGACATGGCAGGTTCCTCATCTTACTTTTATGTGTGCTATTAAATAGCGTGCGATATACATGGGTAAAGAAATACGCGTAAAGTATAGCGTCACGCGCGTTGAATCTGTTGTCGCAAAACTTCCAGCTGCTGCTTGAGCGACAGCATGGTCTCGGTATCACACTGTGCCGCGCATCCCACCGCATGAGGGATCCCTGCGGCCTGCTGCTGTAGGTGACGTCCTGCATCAGTCAGGGTGACAGCGACCTGACGTTCGTCTTTACGCGAGCGGTGACGGTTGATGAGACCGGCGCTTTCCAGACGCTTCAGCAGCGGCGTCAGCGTTGCGGAATCAAGGAACAGCCGTTCACCGATGTCTGATACCGTCACGTCATCCTGCTCCCACAGCACCAGCATCACCAGATATTGCGGGTAAGTCAGGTTTAGCGGTGCCAGCAACTGCCGGTACAGCTTGTTAAGCGCCAGATTTGCCGAATAGAGGGCAAAGCAGAGCTGGTTATCCAGCAGGAGCGCAGCGGTCGTGTCGTTCGTTTTCGCGTTCATGAGATGAATATAGATAGTGTGCGATTTAATTGCAAGCAATTTTATGGGCAGGTATATCGCAGCGCCACCTGAACGGCCATTTTACGGTAGTGCTGGCGCTGAGCCCGCTCGTCGGCACCCTCTTCAAACAGCAGAGTGAAGGTGTAGCTGTTGGCGACGTAGTGAAAGCTGAAGCTGCTTATCAGGCGGTGGAGATCGCGGGCGTCAACCGTCTGGCTGAACAGCAGTTTCTCTTTGCCGCGACGCAGGATCTCTTCCAGCAGGTCGAGTGCGCTGCGGTTAACCTGGCGCAGATAATTCGACTGCTGCATAAAGCGGCCACGCTGCATGTTTTCCATGCAGATGATACGGATGTAATCCGGATGGTCAGCATGATAGTCAAAGGTGGTTTCAACCAGGTGGACCAGCGCTTCGACGGGGGGCATATCCGCCAGGCTAAGCGCTTTTTCGCTGGCGCGAATTTCGGTGTAAACGTGTTCCAGCACCAGCAGATAAAGATTTTCTTTATTCTTAAAATGGTAAACCACCATGCGTTTGGTGGTGCCCGCTTTCTCCGCGATCTGCTCCATGCGGGCGCCGTTCAGTCCGTATTCGGCAAACAGCGCAATAGCGCTCTGAAAAATTTTCTCTTTCAGGCTGGACTCTTCGTTGTGCTCGGGGTGTTCGCTGCCAGGGTTAGCCACATCCTTTCCTTATTTTCACCAAACGGACCAGAAAGATTATCTCCACGGTAACGAAATAACACAAATATCAAACGCGCGGGCGTTTGCGGTACAGCCACAATCCGGGGATCGACAGCCCGATAGAGAGCGCACCGACAATGGACGACGCTTTAAGAAAGTTGCTCAGAAGAAGGATCATCTGCGGCTCGGTGTAGCCAAAATGGCTGATTTTCACCGCCGAAATCATTGCCGTATACGCCGATATGCCAGGAAACATTGGGATCACGGCGGCGACGGTGAAGACTTTAGGATGCGCCAGATACCAGCGCGACCATTGAATGCCGATGCTACCGACCAGCATAGAGGCCATAAATGTCGACCATTCGATATTAAAACCCGCCGCCATCATGGCCATTCGCGAGCCGTGACCAATCGCCCCCAACAGTGCACACCACGGCAGAGCACGTTGCGGAACGTTAAAGACCATCGCAAAGCCGACGGCAGGAATGGCGGCCAGGATCATATCCTGTGCCAGTGCCAGCAGAAAATCTATCACGCCCATCCGCGTAACCCCCAGAGAGTCATAGCCATGACCACGCCGATACAGGTTGCCAGCGTCAGCAGGCTGGCGATGGCCCAGCGTGCCAGACCGGTATTAATGTGCCCTTTAAACATATCGGCGACGGCGTTGATTAACGGAAAGCCCGGCACCAGCAAAAGCACGCTGGCCGCCATGGCAATCGTCGGGGTGTTGGCGAGCTGCGGCAGGCGCAGCAGCAGGCCTGAAACGGTAGTGGCGACAAAAGCGGTAATGCAGAAGTTAATTTGCGGGTGCAACTGCCGATGGGTCAGCAACTGGCGTACATACATGGCGATACTGCTGGCGAAAAAGGTGACCAGTGCGCCATCCCAGCCGCCTTTATTGAGCTTACAGAAACAGGCGCATGAGAGCCCGACCATCAGCACGACAAGCCAGCGCGGATAACGTAACGGTTTGATTTGGTTGAACCGTTTTTCAATCTCTTTGAGATCGAGAAGCTTATGCTCCGCAAGGATGACGATATGCTGCACTTCGGTCACAACGTGCATGTTAATGCCACGGTCCTGGTTTTTACGGGTGGAGGTCAGGCACTGACCGTCCTTGATCGTGGTCAGCACAATGGCGTTGGAAGAGATGGCGCTTTCCACGCTGTCCATCCCCAGCGCCAGCCCCAGCCGGGTTGAAAGTTCCTCAACCAGCGCGCTTTCCGCGCCGTGCTGGAGCAGAAAAAGACCGCACTGAATACAGAGCCGCGTGATAGCACGCTGCGTTGACCGTTCTGCCTGCATGTCGTGTCCTGAAGAGAAGGTGAAGAGTAGCCGCGTGGCCCGTAGTGCCTACTTTTAGCACAAAATGCAGTGGCAGTTGCTGTGGGTCAGATCAAGGTTTATGCAAACAGTTGCAGCCTGGCTGACGAAAGACGTTGGGATCAATTTATCAATTCGGTGAATTATTGGTTTGGAAATATAGAATATTTGTATTTAGTTATTCTAATTTTATATTGTCGATATTTTAATGATTGTCGAATTAAATTTATTGTCGCTTTGTGAGATATTAGTGCAGTTTTAGGCATTTCTTAAACTTAAAACATTTCTCATCTTCTGCTTGTATTAATCAGTTTTACACTCAGGGACGAAAATACGTATAACTTGATGCGTTTTAACGTTACTTATCAAATGAAAATGGACACGGAGGGTCTATGTTGTCATTGCACGGTAAGCATGGCGTTGTCATTAGCCGGATACCCGTAATGCAAAATGGGTTAGGGGATGTGGTGACACGACATTTTCCCGATTTTGAATTGACCTATTGCCGCTCACTGCAGGAGTTGACCCTGCTTCAGTTACGCCGCGCAGATGTGATTATTGCCGATGTTTCAGGCGAATACAGGAACCCGCGGGGTGCGCTCGAAGAGTATTACCGCTTATTGAATCAGTACAGGGATATCCACTGGATCTTTTTGGTTTCCCGGCCATTTTATCCTATTGCCGTTGAGCTGCTTATGCGCCCGGAAACCACGTTGCTTTCTGATATGGAACCTATCGAAGGTGTCGTGAACGCTATCCGGGCAGGAAGTGAACGCGCAGAGCGGATTAGCCAGACGTTATTAACTCCCGAATCTCAGGAAGGCGAAGAGGAAGACGAACACGTCATTGCGCTTACAAATTCTGAGCGCAAGGTACTTCGTCTGTTAGGTAAAGGGTGGGGGATTAACCAAATCGCTACGTTGCTTAAGAAGAGCAATAAAACGATCAGTGCGCAGAAAAACAGTGCGATGCGAAGGCTGTCATTACGGAGTAATGCCGATATGTACGCCTGGATCAACAGTACACAGGGAATGAGAGAGCTGAATCTCATGTCAGCCTATGGAGAGTTCGAGGAATGGAAAAAACCGATTCAACACGACATATCGCCATCATCGAAAATTGCACGATGAGTGCCATTGGGCTGCAGCATCTTTTTGCGCAGTCCGAACTCAGTCAATATCAACTGCACCTGTTCAATGATTTCGATGGCTTTAAGAAGGCGCTTTATCACATTAATTTTTTCTCGCTGATCTATTCCCTTTCCGATGCGCGAGAAGCACGTCGCAACTGCCTGGCGCACCTGAGGGATCTCGCGTTTACGCATAGCCATATTCAACGCATTATACTGGTATCTGATGAGATGGAGGCGCGGCTGATTAGCCATCTTTCCCCTTCTCGCCTTCACGGTGTGGTCAGTAAATCAGTGACGCTTGAACACCTGCGGAAAGAATTCATGGTGCTGTTGAGCGAAACGCTGCGCATAAATGACAATATGCTTAATCATTGGTACTGCAGCCAGAACCGGATGTTAAGCCCGACGGAGAGGGCAATATTGCGTTATATGTCGTGCGGCTATTCCATCCCAGAAATCGCGGCGCAGCTTAAGCGCAATATCAAGACTATCCGCGCACATAAGTTTAATGCGATGGTGAAGCTGGGGGTGAATTCTGACGTCGGGTTGCTCGATGCCGCGGATATTCTTACGCATTTGCCGGTAAGAGAAACGCGTAGTGTGGGGTTAAACAAACCGACATTTTTGTAACCTGCCTTTTGCGCCAGAGATCTTCTGGCGCATCAATCAGATGCACACATCGACCCACTTTGCGGATGTCAGCTCTGCCATTCTGTCCGGAGAAATACGCACAGCACTATGGATTGCGCCAGCGGCAGGAAGCACTTCCGCGTACTGTTTTAGAGAGATATCACAGTAAACCGCGAGCGGGTTTTCCAGCCCGAACGGGCAGACGCCGCCAACGGGATGGCCCGTCACGGTGACCACTTCATCACTGCTGAGCATGCGCGCTTTTGCGCCAAAGGTGTCTTTCAGTTTTTTGTTATCCAGACGCGCATCACCCTTCGCAACGACCAGTATCACCTCATTTTTAATCTTCAAAGATAAGGTTTTGGCGATTTGTCCCGGTTCCACACGATGGGCGGCAGCAGCCAGCGCAACGGTAGCCGTACTCTGGCTAAGTTCTATAACTTCTATCTCCGGCGCGTTGTCGGCAAAAAACTGCTGTACGGACTGCAAACTCATTATTTCCTCCTGACAAATAACATGCGTAATCTGTCATAAGAATTTATGCTCTGTAAATATCTCTTAAGTAACAAATATCCCGGATGGCTGATTTCTGGATCCCCTTCACAATCACAGAAACCGGTTACAGTAACCGGTTGCAGAGCGTGATGCGTAGATTAATACTGAGTATGTAACGTCCCCTGTATCCAATAATAAGAGCCAATTATGAAACCATTTCGTCTGAGCAGTACCGCGGGTACACAAGCCAGCAAGGTTGTGAAGCTGAGTTATGGAACAACGTGCGGCGCGAGCGCGTCCGTTAAAAACGTCTGACAGGAGAGCTGCCATGTCTGCCAACCATGCTGCGTTTAATCTGATATTCCGTTTCGTTGAAAATTACGTTAGCCCTATTGCCGGGCGCATCTCTTCTCAACGTCATGTGATGGCTATCCGTGATGGCTTCATCTCCGCGATGCCGTTTATGATTGTGGGTTCATTTTTATTAGTGTTCGCTTACCCGCCGTTTTCGCCTGATACCACCTGGAGTTTCGCACGCGCCTGGCTGGATATGGCGAAACAATTTGAAGGCCAGATCCTCATGCCGTTTGATATGACGATGGGGATTATGTCCATTTATATTTGCGCGGCCATTGCCTATAACCTGGGCAAACACTATGTCAAAACGCACCAGCTCGATCCGTTTATGTGTGCCATGCTGTCGCTCATGGCATTTTTGCTGGTCGCGGCACCGAAAACCAAAGGCACACTTCCTGTCGATAGCCTCGGTGGAACCGGTATTTTCACCGCCATTCTGGTCGCGATTTACTGCGTTGAGATGATGCGTTTCCTCAAGGCGCATAACATCGGTATTCGCCTGCCAGACCAGGTACCGCCGATGATCAAAAACTCCTTTGACCTGCTGATCCCGGTGCTGGTGGTGGTGTTAACGCTCTATCCGCTGAGCCTGGTGATTCAGTCTCAGTTTGACATGCTGATCCCGCAGGCGATTATGTCGATCTTTAAACCCCTGGTTTCCGCGGCAGACTCACTGCCTGCGATTCTGCTGGCGGTACTGATTGGGCATTTGCTGTGGTTCGCCGGGATCCACGGCGCGGCCATTGTCTCCGGGATGCTGCAGATGTTCTGGCTGACAAACCTTGGGGCCAACCAGACCGCACTGGCCGCCGGTCAGCCTTTGCCACATATTTTTATGGAAGCCTTCTGGACGTTCTTCATCGTGATCGGTGGGTCGGGCGCGACGATGGGGCTGGTGATTTGCTATCTGCGTAGCCGCTCGGCGCATTTACGTTCTATCGGGCGTTTGAGCGTGGTACCCAGCTTCTTTAACATCAACGAACCCGTTATCTTCGGCACGCCGATTGTGATGAATCCGGTGTTCTTTATACCGTTCCTGCTGGCCCCCATGGTTAACGCCGTCCTGGCCTGGGCCGCGATGACCTTTGATTTGATAGGCCGCGTCATTTCCGTCGTACCCTGGACAGCACCGGCGCCGATAGGCGCAGCATGGGCCCTGGGCTGGGATTTCCGTGCAGCTATTCTGGTTGTCGTTCTGGCCTGCGTATCGGCCATCATCTACTACCCGTTCTTTAAAGTTTACGAGAAACAACTGCTGGAGCAGGAAGCTGAAGAAGCGCAGCGTAATACAGAAGAGGATAATCAGCAGGTGGCCTAGGTAAAAGCAAAACGGCAACTTTCAGGTTGCCGTTTTTAGTGTTTGTTCCCTCTCCCCGTGGGAGAGGGGCAGGGTGAGGGCATCAGGCCGCACCCAATTACTTCAGCGTACAATCCCCGCACTGCTTAACGTCCGGCAGGCGATAGCGCTGGCAGCAGGTGCGGCGCACCAGGAGTCCGTCACGGAGTACAACGGTACGAAAGAGCGGGTTATCGCGGCCGTCTGAAAGCTGTTTTGCAAAAAAACAGGACTGACGCAGTGCATCAACGTTCTCATCACCAAGCAGCGGTTTCATTTCCGTTAAATACCAGTGGATTAAATATCCAGTATTACTCCAGATAAGCTTTCCGTTGATCTCCCCCGTCGCTTCAAGTGCATCCACCACCGGGATCAAGGCCTGAATGACAAGTTGCTCCAGTCGTTCCTGGGCAGAGAGTGGCGCCGCGTTCAGGTCCTCGTGCAGATCGATCCAGAAACAGGCCGCTCGACCGGTTTCGTGGAACTCGACATGGAAATGTTCCGGGGAGAGCGCCAGCATGCTTTTCTGGGTTAACACCGCCAGCATGAGCGGAGGCACCATCAGCCCGATATACCATTGTGCCCACAGGGAAAGCAAAGGCTTATTTTCTCGCGTCAGGGCTGGCTGATTGCGATAGATATGGTCGGAATAGGTGGCAAGCAGCGACTGCAGCGTAGAGGGTTGTCGCCACTCCGCGAGGGTCATGGCGTGGTGCGGGGGCGCTTCATCAAGCCGGATAAAGTCCAGCAGGTGAGCGCGTGTTTCCGCAATCTTATCCCGTATGGCATCCGCAAGCGAGGCATTCCCGTTGGTGAGGGGCGCTCGCCAGAGAAGGGGTTCAACAATGTGTGCGGTATGCGTAGCCATAGTTGAGATAGGAATCTAAATGATAATGATTGCCAATCCTAACTATTGCTTATACCAATGGCAAGACTTTTGTCCTGATTCAACGCCGACTCGTCTACGCGGTTTGCAGCTCTTCGCTCAGAAGAATGTTGTTACGTCCAAGATGCTTTGCTTCATAGAGCGCTCTGTCGGCTCTCTCCAGCGCGCCTTCGACATCTTCATTTTCAAAAATGGCAATACCGATGCTGATGGTGACATTGGTGGCGACGCTTTCGTTGAAGAGATGCGGGATTTTCAAATCGTAGACTTTCTGCCGGATCCGCTCTGCCGTATGACGGGCGTGTTCAAGTGAAATATTCGTCAGCAGCACCATAAACTCTTCCCCGCCGAAACGCGCCACAATGTCACGCGAACGCACGGCGTCGCGGATTGCTGCAGAAACACGTTTCAGGGCCTGGTCACCCATCATATGGCCGTAGTGGTCGTTATAGGCTTTGAAGTGGTCGATATCCATCAGCAGAACAAAGTGTTCACCGTTTTCCACCGCTGGCAGGTTCTCCAGGCGGCTCTGCAGGCCGCGACGATTATAGAGGCCGGTAAGCGGATCCATCATGCTGAGATCGGTAAGGGTCTCCCGTTCTTCCAGCAGCCGGGAAAGCAATTCCTGCGCAAAGCGATCGTTACGTCTTTGCAAAATGTTATGAATAGCGATAGCTACCACAGGAAGTGCGAAAGAATAGGTCATTCTCAGCCACATCTCTGGATCGCTTAACCACAGACAGACAATAAACGCGGGGAGTGAATGCAGAGTAAATGCTTTGATATTACTGGCGAATGCCAGCGTTCCGATAAAAAGCACCGTTAATAGGGCGATTAACAAATACGTCGCCTGGTTATGGGTAATTAGCGAAAATTTCGAATCAATTTGCCATGCCCACAAAATACCGAAGATCCCTGAAACAACAGGAATATTTATCTTTCGCGCACACTTTTTCCAGTGCCAGACAAACAGGCCTATGCTGATGGAAAAAATTGCAATCAGCGGGGCGGAAAACACGCGCACGGAATAGAGCGGATTTGTTACCGAGAACACCGCTGAGGTTGCATTCAGAAATAAAAATAAACGTAACGATAATTGATATTTTCGTTGAACCAAAGACCGCCAGGATTGTGATGTCATAGTCGTGCGTTTTTATTAAAATTTAATTAAAACAGATAAATAGGCGTTGTTTCGCAATAAAATATGCAAAAAACTCAAAGAGTAATTATAAGAAAAACTTTATGTGTAGTTAACAGGTGAGCAATTTATCACCTTAGGCTATTCCTGTCATTCTACATAGCGGTAAAGGTCGAACTTTTTTGATTGTCTGCGCTGACAAATGATAATTTTTATCATATGATATTGTTTATCATTATCGTTATGAAAGGGCGATGCATGTTGAACAGGGTGCTGGGAAGTGCATGGGGGGTACTGCTGCCGGGCACCGTGCTTGGCGGTTTGATGTTCGCCGATCTCTCCATTGATGTCTGGAAAACCATTCTTGTGTCGGGATTGCTGGTGACTTCATGCATGATCTGGCATAAGCAACTACGTCACTTTGTTTTACTGCCATCCGGTATGGCACTGATTGGTGGAATTCTGGTAATACTGATGAGTTTGAAATAACAGGGAAAAATAAGAGGTACAACAGAAGGGATGCAAGATAATTGGTGCGAGGGGGGGGACTCGAACCCCCACATCCGTAAGGACACTAACACCTGAAGCTAGCGCGTCTACCAATTCCGCCACCTTCGCACAGTTATCTTACTGGTTTGATATCGCCTCGTTGGTGCGAGGGGGGGGACTCGAACCCCCACATCCTAAGGACACTAACACCTGAAGCTAGCGCGTCTACCAATTCCGCCACCTTCGCCCAGTGCGAGCAATATCAACGTGATTTATGGTGCGAGGGGGGGGACTCGAACCCCCACATCCGTAAGGACACTAACACCTGAAGCTAGCGCGTCTACCAATTCCGCCACCTTCGCATACCATCGATACTGTAAAAGTATCGTAACCACGGAGGCGCATTCTAGATGTTTTCAGCTTTACGTCAACAGAAAAGTGCGCACGATTTATTGATCGCTGCAAAAATGGTCGGGAGCGAGGTGCCTGTTTGCCGGATAGCGCATGCGCTTATCTGGCAAACAGAACGGGAGATTACTTTTTGGCCTGACGCGTCATCACGGTGCGATACACCTTAAAGCGGCCGGTCTGGGCGATCACTTCGTGGAAGCCAAAGGTTTCATCCAGCACTTTCGGATACGCCAGGAAGGCGTTCGCGACGATACGCAGTTCACCGCCACTGTTGAGGTGACGGGTCGCACCACGAATCAGCGCTTGCGCCGCTTCGAGGCTGGTCTCCATACCGTCGTGGAACGGCGGGTTAGAGATGATCATGTCAAAGCGGCCGGTCACGTCAGAGAAGACGTTGCTGGCAATAACATCGCCTTCAATGCCGTTTGCCGCAAGCGTTGCACGGCTGGCTTCTACCGCCGGGGCGCTCACATCACACAGGGTTAAACGGACTTTAGGCGAATGGCTGGCAAGCACCGTTGAAAGCACGCCCGCGCCGCAGCCCACATCCAGCACTTTGCCTTTGGTGTGTGGTGTCAGGGTAGAAAGCAGCAGCTTACTGCCGGTATCCAGCGCATCACGGCTGAACACGCCCGGCAGAGTTTTGATGGTCAGGCCGTCAAGCTGATACTCGTCCCAGTAGGTGTTAGCATCGAATTCTGTCTGTTTTTCCAGACGACCATGGTACAGACCGCAGCGACGCGCGCTGTCGACTTTATTCAGTGGCGCATAGCCTTCCAGCATCTGTTCAGCACTGCGCACGCCGCTGCGGTTCTCACCGACAACGAAAATGTCGCAACCCACCGGCAGCAGGGAGAGCAGGTTCATCAGCTGGAACTGGGCTTCCGGCTTGTTCTTCGGCCAGTAGTAGATCAGCGTATCGCAGTCAGCAATATCGCGCTGCTCCGCCACCAGGCTAAAGCGCGCGCGCTCGCCCATCTGACGGTTCAGCACCTGCCAGTGGTGGTAGTATTGGGTATGGGCACGGCTTTCAGCACAGTCGAAACGCGCAGGCAGATCATCCTGCATATCTCCGGCAAACAGAATACGGCTTTCTTCGAAATCATCACTGTGACGCAGCAAGACTTCACTTGCCGGGGTAAATGCAGACATGAATTGTTCCTCAATAAACTCAGGCGGGGATTATAGTAGGTAGATGGCGCACTTTCGACACATTTGCTATATTTGCGCGCCTGAGAGACAGGAGTTTTCGCTATGACATCCCGACGAGACTGGCAGTTGCAGCAGCTGGGCATCACCCAGTGGGCCTTGCGTCGCCCGACGGCGTTGCAGGGCGAAATCGCTATCTCCATCCCGGCGCACGTCAGGCTGGTGATGGTGGCGGAAGAACTGCCTGCCCTGAATGAACCCCTGATTGGTGATGTCCTTCGCAGCCTGAAGCTGACTTCCGACCAGGTTTTACAGCTGACGCCGGAACGGGTGGCAATGCTTCCTCCTGAGAGTCGGTGTAACAGCTGGCGCATCGGAGAGACGACCGACATCTCTCTTCAGGGGAGCCAGATCTGCTCGCCAGCGCTGGACGAACTGAAAGCCAACCCAAAAGCGCGCAGCGCGCTATGGCAACAAATCTGCGAATATGAACACGATTTCTTCCCTCACGACGCCTGACCTGACCACCGCGTTCGCGATTGAAACACGCGCCCACGCGTTTCCGTGGAGCGAAAAAACGTTCGCCAGCAACCAGGGCGATCGGTACCTCAACTACCGGCTGGACGTTGACGGCACTATGGCGGCGTTTGCCATAACGCAGGTCGTCCTTGATGAGGCGACGCTGTTTAACATCGCGGTTGATCCTGCGTTTCAGCGCCGGGGACTGGGAAGAGAACTGCTTGAGCATCTCATTCGTGAGCTCGAAACCCGTGACGTTTTTACCCTCTGGCTGGAGGTGCGCGCGTCGAATGTCGCCGCCATCGCGCTATATGAAAGCTTAGGCTTTAACGAGGCGACAATCCGCCGTAACTACTACCCCACCGCAGAGGGACGTGAAGACGCCATTATTATGGCTCTGCCAATTGGATAACAAAGATAAGGTTGTAACGATGAAATGGGACTGGATTTTCTTTGATGCCGACGAAACGCTGTTTACCTTTGACGCGTTCGGCGGCCTACAGCGGATGTTTCTCGACTATAGCGTGACCTTCACCGCTGAAGATTTTCAGGACTATCAGGCGGTGAACAAGCCGCTGTGGGTGGATTATCAGAACGGCGCCATCACCGCGTTACAACTCCAGCACCAGCGTTTTGACGCGTGGGCGGAACGCTTAAACGTCAGTCCGGGCTCGCTGAACGAAGCTTTTCTCAATGCGATGGCAGAGATTTGCTCCCCACTGCCGGGCGCGGTTTCCCTGCTGGATTCTCTCAAAGGTAAAGCGAAGCTTGGGATCATCACCAACGGCTTTACCGCGCTGCAGCAGATCCGCCTTGAACGCACCGGCCTGCGCGATCATTTTGACGCGCTGGTGATCTCCGAAGAGGTGGGTGTGCCGAAGCCGGATCCGCGAATTTTTGATTATGCCCTGGCGCAAGCCGGAAATCCTGACCGCGACCGCGTGCTGATGGTAGGGGATACCGCAGAGTCTGATATTCTGGGGGGTATGAACTCCGGTCTGTCGACTGTCTGGCTGAATGCGCATGGCCGCGTGAAGCCTGAAGGCATTGAGCCGACCTGGACCGTCACGTCGTTGAACGAACTGGAGCAACTCCTGTGTAAACAATGATTGCCTGCCCCCCATTGATGGGTAAAATAGCCGCAATTTTGTATTCCATGACGCGTGGCGTGCTGCCGCGCTTATAAAAGAAGATTTAATTATGACGTTGTCTCCTTATCTGCAAGAGGTGGCCAAGCGCCGTACTTTTGCCATTATCTCGCACCCGGATGCCGGTAAAACGACCATCACCGAGAAGGTGTTGCTGTTCGGACAGGCGATCCAGACTGCGGGTACCGTTAAAGGCCGTGGCTCCAGCCAGCATGCGAAATCAGACTGGATGGAGATGGAAAAGCAGCGTGGTATTTCGATTACCACCTCCGTGATGCAGTTCCCGTATCACGACTGCCTGGTGAACCTGCTGGACACCCCGGGCCACGAAGACTTCTCCGAAGATACCTACCGTACACTGACGGCAGTGGACTGCTGCCTGATGGTGATCGACGCCGCGAAAGGGGTAGAAGATCGTACCCGTAAGCTGATGGAAGTTACCCGTCTGCGCGATACGCCGATCCTCACCTTTATGAACAAACTCGACCGTGACATCCGTGACCCGATGGAGTTAATGGATGAAGTGGAAAACGAGCTGAAGATCGCCTGTGCGCCAATCACCTGGCCTATTGGCTGCGGTAAGCTGTTTAAAGGGGTGTATCACCTCTATAAAGACGAAACTTACCTGTATCAAACCGGTAAAGGGCACACCATTCAGGAAGTGCGCATTGTGAAAGGTCTGGACAACCCGGATCTGGACGCTGCGGTCGGTGAAGAGCTTGCCGCGCAGCTGCGCGATGAGCTGGAGCTGGTGAAAGGTGCCTCGCATGAGTTCGACAAAGAACTGTTCCTGAGCGGTGAAATTACCCCGGTGTTCTTTGGTACCGCGCTCGGTAACTTTGGCGTAGACCATATGCTCGACGGTCTGGTGGAGTGGGCGCCACAGCCGATGCCACGCAAAACCGACACCCGTGAAGTGGAAGCGAAAGAAGAGAAATTCACCGGCTTCGTATTCAAGATTCAGGCCAACATGGACCCGAAACACCGTGACCGCGTCGCCTTTATGCGCGTAGTGTCCGGTAAGTATGAAAAGGGCATGAAGCTGCGCCAGGTGCGTATTGGTAAAGATGTGGTGATCTCCGACGCGCTGACCTTTATGGCGGGTGACCGCTCGCACGTTGAAGAAGCGTATCCGGGTGACATCATCGGTCTGCACAACCACGGTACGATCCAGATCGGCGATACGTTCACTCAGGGTGAAATGATGAAGTTCACGGGTATTCCTAACTTCGCCCCTGAGCTGTTTCGTCGTATTCGCCTGCGCGATCCACTGAAGCAGAAACAGCTGCTGAAAGGTCTGGTTCAGCTCTCTGAAGAGGGGGCGGTGCAGGTCTTCCGTCCTATCGCCAACAACGATCTGATCGTCGGTGCGGTCGGCGTACTGCAGTTCGACGTTGTCGTTGCGCGTCTGAAAAGCGAATACAACGTGGAAGCGATTTACGAATCGGTGAACGTGGCGACGGCGCGCTGGGTTGAGTGTTCTGACGTGAAGAAATTCGAAGAATTTAAGCGTAAGAACGAAGTACAACTGGCGCTGGATGGCGGCGATAACCTGACCTATATTGCCCCAACCATGGTGAACCTGAACCTGACGCAGGAGCGTTATCCTGACGTTCAGTTCCGCAAAACGCGCGAACACTAATTCCCTCTCAGAGCACGGCACTCGCCGTGCTCTTCTTTATTTCCTGTCTTATTAGTCCCTTGCGGAATGTTCTTAATTCACTGCGTTTTCACGCCTTTTGCCTATTTTTTGCCCAAATCTGAAAGCGGCATTGTGAGAGTGATCTATATTTAACTCAGTGTTTAGCACCGGGCGTGGATAAATTAACTGTTCAATGCATGGCTTTAGGTTATCCATTTCGCCCGTGTGTTTATTCGCAATATATAAAACTACTAAGGAAGTATGTAGCCCGAATAACGGGTCAACACAGGAATACATCGATGAATATGACAAGACTGAAGATTTCTAAAACTCTGCTGGCTGTAACACTGGGTAGCGTTCTGGTTAGCGGTTCCGCTCTGGCGGAAAGCAGCACCATGGATAAAGCACAGTCCACAGCCGATAGCGCAGGGCAAAAAATCGATAGCTCTATGAATAAAGTCGGTAATTTCATGGACGACAGCTCTATCACAGCAAAAGTGAAAGCCGCACTGGTGGATGACGAAGCGATCAAGAGCACCGATATTTCCGTTAAAACCGACAAGAAAGTCGTGACCCTGAGTGGCTTTGTGGAAAGCCAGGCCCAGGCCGAACAGGCTGTCAAAGTGGCGAAGGGTGTTGAGGGTGTCACCTCCGTGAGCGATAAACTGCACGTTCGCGACAGCAAAGACGCTTCAGTGAAAGGTTATGCCGGGGATGCGGCAACCACCAGCGAAATCAAAGCTAAACTGTTAGCAGATGACATCGTACCGTCCCGTAAGGTGAAAGTGGAAACCACCGATGGCGTGGTTCAGCTTTCCGGTACGGTTGATTCCCAGGCGCAAAGTGAACGCGCCGAGTCAATTGCGAAAGCGATTGATGGTGTGAAAAGCGTTAAAAACGATCTGAAAACGAAGTAAATCTGGACCAGTCGCCCGCCAGGCTCAACCCTGCGGGCGAAATAAGAACGACTCTGGAAAAACGCCGGTGAGTGACCTGAGCGCTCACGTTTAGCGGCCGACATTAACTATGGTAAAGGAGAAGCTTATGTTTCGTTGGGGCATTATATTTCTGGTTATCGCGTTAATTGCCGCCGCATTGGGCTTTGGTGGACTGGCAGGTACAGCGGCATGGGCAGCTAAAATTGTCTTTGTTGTGGGTATTATTCTGTTCCTGGTCAGCCTGTTTACAGGGCGTCGACGTCCATAGCAAACGCAATATTCCATCAACAAAATAAAGCCAGTCACTGCGACTGGCTTTTTCTTATTTGCGTTACAGGTCGGGTGCGTTACTGTGGTGTTATAAAATAATCAAAACAGGAAAGCAGAGGTGGGGCAACGAATTCCCGTTACGCTCGGCAATATTGCGCCGCTGACGTTAAAACCGTTTCGCGCGGGTCAACTCGCACTGGTCTGTGAGGGCGGTGGGCAGCGCGGTATTTTCACCGCTGGCGTGCTGGATGAGTTTATGCGCGCGCAGTTCAACCCGTTTAATCTCTACTTTGGCACGTCTGCCGGGGCGCAGAATCTCTCAGCCTATGTCTGCAACCAGCCTGGCTACGCGCGAAAAGTGATTATGCGCTACACCACGGCGAAAGAATTTTTTAACCCGGTGCGCTTTGTGCGCGGCGGCAACCTGATCGATCTCGACTGGCTGCTGGAGTCGACCTCCAGCCAGATGCCGCTGGCAATGGACACGGCGGCCCGTCTGTTTGATAGCGGAAAAGAGTTTTGGATGTGCGCCAGTCGGGGGGATGACTATTCCCCGGGCTATTTCTCTCCGCAGAAGGAGAACTGGCTGGACATCATCCGCGCCTCCAGCGCCATTCCCGGTTTTTATCGTACCGGCGCCCTGCTGGACGGCATCAGCTATCTGGACGGCGGGATCAGTGACGCGGTACCGGTGCAGGAAGCCGCCCGTCGCGGTGCGAAAACGATCGTGGTGATCCGTACCGTGCCGTCGCAAATGTACTATACACCGCAGTGGTTTAAGCGGATGGAGCGCTGGTTGGGTGACAGCAGCCTGCAACCGCTGGTGAACATCGCGAAGCAGCATGAAACCACCTACGGCGCGATGCAGCGTTTCATTGAAAAACCGCCGGGTAAGCTGCGAATTTTCGAAATCTATCCTCCTAAGCCATTGATCAGCATGGCGCTGGGCAGCCGCGTCCCTGCGCTGCGCATGGACTACAAAACGGGGCGGCTGTGCGGACGCTACTTCCTGGCGACGGTCGGTAAGATGCTGGCGGAGCAACCGCCTCTGCATCGGCATAAACCCATCATTACGCCCCCTGCAATTGTCGCCAACGACGCCCTGACGATGCCGCTGGTGGACATTCCACAGGCGAATGACGCTTTATTAGATAACGAGGATCTGGCGTGACGCACCGCTTTGTTGATACCCACTGCCACTTTGATTTTCCGCCGTTTACGGGAGATGAGGCGCAAAGTATTGCGAAAGCCGCTGAGGCAGGCGTTCAGGCGATCGTTGTACCGTCGGTAGAAGCGGCTGATTTTTCGCGTGTGCTGACGCTCTCCACGCGTTACCCCGCTCTCTATGCTGCGCTCGGCCTGCATCCGATAGTGATTGAGCGCCACCTTGATGAGCATATTGAGGCACTTGATGAAGCCCTGCAGACCGCAGGAGACAAACTTGTCGCGATCGGCGAGATCGGGCTCGATCTCTATCGTGAGGATCCTCAGTTTGAACGCCAGCAGACGATCCTCGACGCGCAGCTTCGGCTGGCTAAGCGTCACGACCTGCCGGTGATCCTCCATTCAAGACGCACGCACGATAAGCTGGCGATGCACCTGAAACGCATCGATCTACCGCGTAGCGGCGTGGTGCACGGTTTTTCCGGCAGCCTGCAGCAGGCGCAGCGTTTTATCGAACTGGGCTATAAAATTGGCGTGGGGGGCACCATTACCTATCCGCGCGCCAGTAAAACCCGCGATGTGATGGCACAGTTGCCACTCTCTGCGCTGCTACTGGAAACGGATGCCCCGGATATGCCGCTGAGTGGTTTTCAGGGCCAGCCGAATCGTCCGGAGCAGGCGGCGCGCGTGTTTACCACCCTGTGTGAGCTGCGAACGGAGCCTGAAGAGGTGATTGCCGATGCGTTACTGGAAAATACGCGTGCGGTATTTGGCATCACGCTATAGGTAAAGTGCCGGACGAATCACCGTTATCTTCTGTTTTTCCAGTGCCTGCGCCAGCGGTTCAATGTCC
The DNA here is from genome assembly GCF_010692925.1 of Enterobacter sp. T2. Taxonomy (NCBI): domain Bacteria; kingdom Pseudomonadati; phylum Pseudomonadota; class Gammaproteobacteria; order Enterobacterales; family Enterobacteriaceae; genus Enterobacter; species Enterobacter sp. T2. Next base: position 652,871 of record NZ_CP048736.1, read on the forward strand.
TCCGGCGTGGCGCTGCGCCATGACGCCGCCTCTCCGTAAACCCCATGCGCATGAAACGCGTTAATACGCACCGGAACATTCCCAAGCCCGCGGATAAACGTGGTCAGCGGCTTAAGATGTTCCAGATAATCGCACTGCTCCGGGATAACCAGCAAGCGCAGTTCCGTCAAACGGTGGCGATCGGCAAGCCAGCGAATGCTCTGTTTAATCAGCGGGTTTTCGCGCCCGGTCAGGAAACGGTGATGCGCGTTTCCCCATGCCTTGAGATCCAGCATCGCCCCATCCAGTACCGGCAGCAGTTTCTCCCAGCCGGTTTCGCTTAGCAGCCCGTTGCTATCCACCAGGCAGGTTAAATGCTGCAGTTCAGGATCGGTTTTGATTGCGCTAAAAAGGGCGATTAAAAACGGCAGCTGTGTTGTGGCCTCGCCGCCGCTCACGGTAACGCCCTCAATAAAGGGGGCAGCTTTTCGGATCTGCGTGAGGATCTCCTCCACGCTCAGGCGGTGCGCCATGGGCGTGGACTGCTGCGGGCAAAGATGAAGGCAGGTATCACACTGCTGGCAATGACTCTCCTGCCACCATACGCGTCCGGCCTGAATGTTGAGTGCATCATGAGGGCAGTGGGGCACGCAGTCGCCGCAGTCGTTGCAGCGCCCGATGGTCCATGGGTTGTGGCAGGTTTTACAGCGCAGGTTGCAGCCCTGCAGGAACAGGGCCAGGCGACTGCCCGGCCCGTCCACGCAGGAAAAAGGAATGACCTGACTAACTAAAGCGCATCTGTTGTTCATGGCTTATCACGCGCGGCTGACGTTCCAGGATGCGGGTATTGCGTGCGGCTTCTTCGCCAAGCCAGGTCGTATTGGTGCGCGAACCAGCTTCGCGGAATTTTTCCAGGTCCGACAGGCGCACCATGTAGCCCGTCACGCGGACCAGATCGTTACCCGCAACGTTGGCGGTGAACTCCCGCATACCGGCCCTGAACGCGCCCAGACAAAGCTGCACTATCGCCTGTGGGTTGCGTTTTACCGTCTCATCGAGCGTTAAAATATCGCTGATACCGGAGTGATAGTGTCTGTGGTGTGGCGCAACGGCCAGCAGATGGCTGATGGGATCCGGTTCGTCACCATAAGGCAGACGCGCGCCTGGCGTGGTGCCGGAATCAGAGCTGATGCCCGACTGCGCATGGAGCATGGCGCGCTGTTTCCAGCCGTGCTTCACCGGCGTGTTTTCTACAAACGCCGCAAGCTGTTCGCTGATGCGATAGCCCAGCGCGTTAGCCTGCTCGTCTTTGCCATAGCGACCGTTGATTCCGTCCTTCTCACAGAGCGTGTTTACCGCTTCCGCCAGGCCGTACATGCCAAACATCGGCACAAAACGTCCGGCATCAATCAGCCCCTCTTTTACCAGGAAGCTATTCTCAAAGAAGCCTGATTGTTGATAGAGAAAATCACAGCGGGCATCAATGATGGCGATTTGCTGCTGACAGTAGTGCGGAAGCGTACGGTTGAAGAAGTCGTCAACGGAGGTGCTGTGCTCCGCAATGGCTTTGAGGTTAAGGCGCACCAGGGTGCTGCCACCGCCAGCCAGCGGCAAGGAGTTGTAACAGCTCACCACGCCAAAACGGCCTTTTGTGAAAATTTTATCATTCACGGGGCCGTTTGAAATATGCGGTTTACTGCATTCGCAAATGTTTTTTGCCACCTCAAGCAGCAAATCGTCCGGGGTGATTTCAGGATCGTAAATAAAGGTCAGATTCGGCGCGACCTGCTTAAGCTCTGCATCTGCACGTAGAATGGCGCGGATGATGGGGCCGTCAGCGGGCCCGATGTTTGCGTGCATAAACGCATCAGGGAGCGTTCTGTCGAGATAGCGCCAGAAACGTTTTATTCGGCTATCGATTTCTTCTTGTGTTAGAATTCTAACATATGGATTCAGTATCGCATCAAGCTGCCCCAGATAGACCGGCATAGATGTCACTGAAGGAACATGATGGTAGAGAATGGTTAATAGCGAGAGGGCATCATCCAGATCCTTTGCCCCTTCCAGCTCCAGCCATTCAGAACCGTTAGCCAGGAATTTTTCATAATCCGGCAGGACGTAGCGCGGTTTGTAAGGCGCATGGCCTTCGAACATGTCGCAGATAAATCCCTCGTCCAGCGCGGCGCGGGCGGCTTCAGGAAGTGCCGGATAAGGCAGGTTGTTTTCCGCTTCCAGCGCCAGAAAATGACGTTTTTGTTCCGGGGTTAACACCGGGCTTGTCACAATGTGATGGCAACGTTGTTGCAGGGTATCTGGCATGTTCGCTTCCTTGAGTGTTCTGCTGATGATGAACAAATTGTAGAAAGCCAGCCTGTTGGGGCTTTTGATCCCACAGGGGGTATCGCGGCTTTAGTCAGCAATAAGTGCGCTAAAGTTTGAAGAGGATCTCATTACAGTAATGCAAATTTGTACGCAGTTTTCATTAACTGTGATGAATGTCGAAGTGTGGATGCGGGTGGATGTTAAAATACTCACAGACCCGCAAGGTAAAATTGATACGGCACTGCCGTTGGAGAATGTTATGACCGATTTAACTGCAAGCAGCCTGCGCGCGTTGAAACTGATGGACCTGACTACCCTGAACGATGACGACACCAATGAGAAAGTCATCGCCCTGTGCCATCAGGCGAAAACGCCAGTGGGTAACACCGCAGCCATCTGTATCTACCCGCGCTTTATTCCGATTGCCCGCAAAACGCTGAAAGAGCAGGGCACGCCGGATGTGCGCATTGCAACCGTAACTAACTTCCCGCACGGCAACGACGATATCGAGATTGCGCTGGCAGAAACCCGCGCGGCCATTGCTTACGGTGCAGACGAAGTTGACGTGGTATTCCCGTACCGCGCGCTGATCGCCGGTAACGAGCAGGTTGGCTTCGACCTGGTGAAAGCCTGTAAAGACGCGTGCGCGGCGGCAAACGTGCTGCTGAAAGTGATCATCGAAACCGGCGAGCTGAAAGAAGAAGCGCTTATTCGTAAAGCGTCTGAAATCTCCATCAAAGCCGGTGCGGATTTCATTAAAACCTCCACCGGTAAAGTACCGGTGAATGCGACCCCGGAAAGCGCGCGCATCATGATGGAAGTCATTCGCGATATGGGCGTGTCCAAAACCGTTGGTTTCAAACCTGCGGGCGGCGTGCGTACTGCCGAAGACGCGCAGCAGTTCCTGGCGATTGCCGACGAGCTGTTCGGCGCCGACTGGGCCGATTCCCGTCACTACCGCTTCGGTGCGTCCAGCCTGCTGGCAAGCCTGCTGAAAGCGCTGGGTCATGGCGACGGTAAGAGCGCAAGCAGCTACTGATTGCCAGACAATGCCGGATGACGCTTTGCTTATCCGGCCTACAGGGTCGTAGGGCGGGTAAGCGTAGCGCCACCCGCCACAATTCCCCCGATTCCGCATGGAGGTTACCGTGTTTCTCGCACAAGAAATTATTCGTAAAAAACGTGATGGTCATGCATTAAGCGACGAAGAGATCCGCTTCTTTATCAATGGCATTCGTGATAACACCGTCTCTGAAGGGCAGATTGCGGCTCTGGCGATGACCATTTTCTTCCACGATATGTCGATGCCCGAGCGCGTGTCGCTGACCATGGCGATGCGAGATTCAGGAACCGTTCTGGACTGGAAAAGCCTTAACCTTAACGGCCCGATTGTGGACAAACACTCCACCGGCGGTGTGGGTGACGTGACCTCCCTGATGCTGGGCCCAATGGTGGCCGCCTGTGGCGGTTACATCCCGATGATTTCCGGGCGCGGTCTGGGCCACACCGGCGGTACGCTCGACAAACTGGAAGCCATTCCGGGCTTCGATATCTTCCCGGATGACAACCGCTTCCGCGACATTATTAAAGACGTGGGTGTGGCAATTATCGGCCAGACCAGCTCTCTTGCCCCGGCAGACAAGCGTTTCTACGCGACCCGCGACATCACCGCCACCGTTGACTCCATTCCGTTGATCACCGCCTCTATTCTGGCGAAAAAGCTGGCAGAAGGGCTGGACGCGCTGGTGATGGACGTGAAGGTGGGCAGCGGTGCCTTTATGCCGACCTATGAACTTTCTGCCCAGCTCGCCGAAGCGATCGTTGGCGTCTCCAACGGCGCAGGCGTGCGCACCACCGCGCTGCTCACTGACATGAACCAGGTACTGGCCTCCAGCGCCGGTAACGCGGTCGAAGTGCGTGAAGCCGTCCAGTTCCTGACGGGGGAATACCGCAACCCGCGCCTGTTCGACGTGACCATGGCGCTGTGTGTAGAGATGCTGATCTCCGGCAAGCTGGCGAAAGACGAGGCGGAAGCCCGCGCGAAACTGCAGGCCGTGCTGGACAACGGCAAAGCGGCAGAGATCTTTGGCCGTATGGTCGCCGCACAAAAAGGCCCGACCGACTTCGTTGAGAATTACGCCAAATACCTGCCAACCGCGACGCTCAGCAAAGCCGTATATGCCGACAGCGAGGGCTTTGTCTCAGCAATGGACACCCGTGCTCTGGGTATGGCGGTGGTCTCGATGGGCGGCGGTCGTCGTCAGGCGTCAGACACCATTGATTACAGCGTCGGCTTTACCGATATGGCCCGTCTGGGCGACAGCGTTGATGGCCAACGTCCGCTGGCGGTGATCCACGCCAAAGACGAAGCCAGCTGGCAGGACGCGGCGAAGGCGGTGAAAGCGGCCATTACGCTTGCTGATAAAGCGCCAGAAAGCTCACCTTCGGTCTATCGCCGTATCACCGAATAGCGGTATACTGATCTGATCGAATTTTTATGAAGCACTACGTACGGAGAACAATTATGAAACGTGCATTTATTATGGTGCTGGACTCATTCGGCATCGGCGCAACCGAAGATGCAGAACGTTTTGGTGACGTGGGTTCCGATACCATGGGTCACATCGCGGAAGCCTGTGCGAAAGGCGAAGCGGACAACGGTCGTAAAGGCCCTCTGACCTTGCCAAACCTGACCCGCCTCGGTCTGGTGAAAGCGCATGAAGGTTCTACCGGTAAAATCGCAGCCGGTATGGACGGCAACGCGGAAGTGGTGGGCGCCTACGCCTGGGCTCACGAGCTCTCTTCCGGTAAAGATACCCCGTCTGGCCACTGGGAAATCGCCGGTGTGCCGGTCCTCTTCGACTGGGGTTATTTCTCCGATCACGAGAACAGCTTCCCGCAGGAGCTGCTCGATAAGCTGGTGAAGCGTGCCAACCTGCCGGGCTACCTCGGTAACTGCCACTCTTCCGGCACCGTGATTCTGGACCAGCTTGGCGAAGAGCACATGAAAACCGGCAAGCCGATTTTCTACACCTCCGCTGACTCCGTTTTCCAGATTGCCTGCCACGAAGAGACGTTTGGCCTGGATAAACTCTACGAGCTGTGTGAAATCGCCCGTGAAGAGCTGACCGAAGGCGGCTACAACATTGGTCGCGTTATCGCCCGTCCGTTTATCGGCGATAAAGCAGGTAACTTCCAGCGTACCGGTAACCGTCACGACCTGGCCGTTGAGCCACCGGCCCCTACCGTGCTGCAGAAACTGGTCGACGAGAAAGACGGTCACGTGGTGTCCGTGGGTAAAATCGCAGACATCTACGCTAACTGCGGCATCACCAAAAAAGTGAAAGCCACCGGTCTGGATGCGCTGTTCGATGCCACCATCAAAGAGATGAAAGAAGCGGGCGATAAGACCATTGTCTTCACCAACTTCGTGGACTTCGACTCTTCCTGGGGGCACCGTCGTGACGTCGCGGGCTATGCTGCCGGTCTGGAACTGTTCGACCGCCGTCTGCCAAAGCTGATGGAGCTGGTGGGTGAAGATGACATTCTGATCCTGACTGCCGACCACGGCTGTGACCCAACCTGGACCGGTACCGACCACACCCGTGAGCACATTCCGGTGCTGGTGTACGGACCGAAAGTCAAACCAGGTTCACTGGGACACCGTGAAACCTTCGCAGACATCGGCCAGACCCTCGCGAAGTACTTTGGTACGTCAGACATGGAATATGGCAAGGCTATGTTCTGAGGTCATTGCCCGGTGGCGCTTCGCTTACCGGGCCTACGGCTTTGTAGGCCGGGTAAGGCGTAGCCGCCACCCGGCAAAAACAACAATGTAAAAGGAACTGAAGATGGCAACTCCTCACATTAACGCAGAAATGGGTGATTTCGCTGACGTCGTATTGATGCCGGGCGACCCGCTGCGCGCGAAGCACATTGCAGAAACTTTCCTCGAAGACGTGCGTGAAGTGAACAACGTGCGCGGCATGCTGGGTTTCACCGGTACCTATAAAGGCCGCAAAATCTCCGTGATGGGCCACGGTATGGGTATCCCATCCTGCTCTATCTACACCAAAGAGCTGATCACTGATTTCGGCGTGAAGAAAATCATCCGCGTGGGATCCTGCGGCGCGGTGCGCATGGATGTTAAGCTGCGTGATGTGGTTATCGGCATGGGCGCATGCACAGATTCTAAAGTGAACCGTATTCGCTTTAAGGATCATGACTTCGCGGCGATTGCTGACTTCGACATGGTGCGTAACGCGGTGGACGCGGCCAAAGCGCTGGGCGTTGATGCGCGCGTAGGCAACCTCTTCTCTGCCGATCTGTTCTACTCCCCGGACGGTGAAATGTTCGACGTGATGGAGAAGTACGGCATCCTCGGCGTGGAGATGGAAGCGGCGGGTATCTACGGCGTAGCGGCAGAATTCGGTGCGAAAGCACTCACCATCTGCACCGTCTCTGACCACATCCGTACCCACGAGCAGACGACCGCTGCTGAACGTCAGACCACCTTCAACGACATGATCAAAATCGCGCTGGAATCCGTTCTGCTGGGCGATAAAGAGTAATGTTGTGCTGCCGGGCGGCGAAAGCCGCCCGGTTTCTGTGACTTACAGGTACACCACGCTGATGGTGGCCTGACCATCAAACTCGGTATCTTCTGTCAGAGACAGTTTCTTCAGGTTTTCCACTGCCAGCGAGATGTTCAGCGGGAAAGAGACGCTGGTCACCGCCATCGGGGCCGTTTTGCCCGCAGAGGCGACGCTCATTAAGCCCAGATCCTTATTGGCGATAGTGCCACCATTGGCTTTTTGCCAGCGACTCATGCCCACACCAGCAGTGACTGCCGTACGAATCGGTTCAACCGTCGCCCCGTTTGCCGTCACTTCACCCGTGCTGGTATAGATGGAATAGGCACCGATATTCTTGCCATCGTGCGTTTTGCCAAGGCCAAAGGTCGTCATGCTGCCGCGCAGTTCGCCGCCGTTTGACGTGGCGTTCTGCACCTTCAGGTTTGAGTCGGTTCCGGTGCTGGCGTTCGAATCCGTACGGTTGTCGGCAATACTCCAGCCCACTTTGGTAGGGGTAGGGCAGGTGATAGTCAGCGTCAGACCCTTTTCACCTAGCTGCGTGGTCTGGGTTTGCGAGAGATCGCCAACCTGAACGGTACCGAAGTCAATCACGCCATCGTTGCTGAGTTCCGGCGTACAGGAGTTGCTGGTCAGTGAGGCTTTCACTTTCAGCACTGCCGTATCTCCCGCATGAGCACAGGTCGCTGTCAGCGCCAGCGCAGCGGCAAGGAGACTCTTTTTCATGGTTATTCCTTAACATAGATATATCGTTAAAATAAATGGACGAATCCACGTGTTTTGCCTTTATTTTTCTTCTTTTCTCTTCACCCGAATAATCTATTCGGCGGTGAATGCGTTACTCTGTCGTTAATAGCTCCCAGGCGAGTGCGCTTTCCAGCTCGGTATTATCTGGAATGCCGCGCAGCTGATCGTCATTAATGACAGGTATAATTTTTATCGTCACACTCATTTGTTTGCCACGTACCGGCAGGCCATTTTGATATGCAAGGATGCCGTCATTATTCCTCAGAAAGACTTTTTCCTTGGGGGTTTCCGCAGAGGTGAACGAGACCCGGTCAGAGGTCCTGACCAGATTATAGTGATGACCATCGACCAGAATATTGCTGGCAACCAGCGCCAGTCGGCTCTTCTGACCAAACAGAACGCCCCCGTTGCTGCCGGACGTAGATTGCAGAAAAAGCGCCATCACCCTTGGCTGCGGGCAAAAAACCGCGGCGGTGACCTCTTTGCCCGGCATGCGGTTCCAGTTTTTACGCGAGGCGATAATGTCATCCTGTTTGAATCTGCCAAAGGAGACGTTCGGTTGCGACAGCGTAATTTGACACGCTTCGGCCACGACATAGGACGAAAAAAGTGATGCTGCACCGATGAGCACTGCGTTAACTATTTTCACTGGCAAACTCCTTCTGCTTTTTCGTAATAGGCGTCTTTATCTTTTTCGTCTTTCAGGGTGTAAGCGATCTGGCAGAGTTTGGTTAAATTGTCGTCCACCACATAAAGCGCAGGCGTATCCGACGCATCGGGAATAAATACGCTGCCGTTATCCATTACGCTGACAATATAGTTACCGTCCTGATCCACCACGCTCAGCCCTTTTTCCAGCCATGACCCGTTGACTCGCTTGACGTCCAGCATGACGCGACGCGTATTCAGCACGTTGAAATCGATCAGCGCAAAAGAGCCATACGCGGCGGAGACGGTCTGAATACCGTTTGATAAATCCATTCCCTGAGGTAGCGAGCTGGCATTAATCACTATTTGCGATTTTTGCCATTCCCGAAGTCCGGGAACCACGGCCTGTCCCCAGCGATCTGTCCAGACGGTTCCATCGGGGGTGGTGATTTCAATACCGCTTTCCGGTTCGCTTAACCGGGCGATGCCGAATGTCTCTTTTACCGGATAGGGCGAAAACGTCATGCCATGACGATGCAGCGCTACGCCACCGTTTAAGGATGCGCTGTAGTTATGCTGATTGCCGTCATTCAGGCCAGCGGATAAACCGAGCTGCGTATAGTGAAGATTGGTGGTGATATTGCCGTTAAAGGCGTTACTCTTATCCTGATTATCGCGGTCTGCAGAGACGTTGTAGTTAAGGTTTTGACCGATAGAGCCGCTTTCCTGAACGCCATAATTTTGTTTTTCCCCCTGAGCGCGCATGTAGGTACTGACGCGATCCTCGCCAAAAGGAACGATCAGGCTGACATAAAAGAGATCGTCATCGCGGCTGGTGCTGCTCTGGTTCTGGGTATCACTATTGCTCATGGCATGCTGCCAGTTTACGGACAGCGAGGTACGCCCGAGACTTTTACTCCAGGAAGCCATCAGATAGCGTGAATCACCGCTGTTTTCATCACCGGAATTCACGCTGTATTGCATTGAGATCGCGCCAATGTACTCATTGTTCCAGGTGAGGCTGGCGTTCCAGTTATTTTCGTAGGTCTGCGCCTCTTCATCCATGGCTTCCGTGAGTTCGCGGAAGCCGCCACTGAACTGGGACGCACTTACCCCCATCGTCAGCTGGGCGGGCAGTAAGATATTGCTGCTAAGTTCAGCCTTGCTGCCTTTCAGTCGATCGTAAAAGTGGGACTGGCTCAGTAAAAAGCTCGGTGAGATCGCCCAGTTTTCGTTGATGGAAACGTCGAGTTTGGCACCGGTAGCCTGATATTTTTCTGCCAGTACGCCGGCGGCTACGGCGGACATGCGCGTGTTCAGCATCGTTCCGTCAGAGAGCGTAAATACCCAGGGCGTACTTGACTCATCCCCGCTGTCGCGAACCCGTCCGAGAGAGAGGTTTAACCCTTCGGCACGGTTACTTCCCTGTATATTGAGGGCGGAAGAGGGAACGGTAAATTGGGTTGTCGAACCGTCCGTTTCCACCACGCTGACGTCAAGATCGACATTTCCGCGCACCAGGGGCACGTCCGTCAGGGAGAAAGGGCCTGCGTTGACCAGGGAAGAGTAGATCAGCTGTCCCGACTGGCGAACCTCTACGCGGGCCTGATTCGTCCGGGCAATTCCCGACACCTCAGTGGCCTGGATATTAGGCTGAAGGCCGGTTTCAGGCATCAGCTGCACGCCGGTGATTTGCGCGCCGCTAAACAGGGCCGAATTGACGTTGATCTGCCCAACCTGCGCCCGCATTTTCCGCTCTTCAAAAACGTGTTCAGCGTATGTGTACAGGTTCTCTGTGCTGCGAGTCCCGTTGTCATCCGTCAAAATGAAATTGCTGCGCAGCGTCCAGTTCGCAAGGTTAATGCCTGCCCCCAAATTTCCCTGGGCATAACGGCTGCTCCCGCCCGAGCCGTACTCGTTAATGTTACTGAAGGCGCTATAGTTGATTAAGCCCGCAACACCGCCGTGCGAGTAATATTTCGCGGCATAAAATCCAGTGTCCATTGCCTCTGCGGGAACGAAAATCTCCAGTGATTCGGTATTCGGTAGAAGCGTTACCGTCGCGGAAGGGTAATCTTTCAGCAGGTTATGACATTTCTCTTTTTCGCCGATATTCAATGGCAGAAGGCCAGCTGCACGGGTGAAGTCATCATCAATGCAAAGCTGCCCTTCTTCTCCAACCCGAATGGCCAGGCTCCCCTTCTCAACGCCGTTAATTTTGACCTGCACGGCATGCTGGCCGGGCAGGTAGCGTTGTGCATCAGAGAAGTAATGGGCGAGATTAGTACTGATTCCCCGCGAGGCCAGTATATCGGTATTGAAATCCAGATCGGATGCATGCAGCGCCGACGACGGCAGAAAAGCGACCGCCACTGCTGTTCGACGCATCGTGTTTTGCAAAGCGCGCGGTATCACTAAAAATTCCCTGTGATATCAGCGTGTAAGCGCGGCAGTGTACTTGTCCACTTCAATCCCGTAGCGACTGGCAGGGTTGAACTCGACGGCATTATCGCCGCTACCGATCGGGGTATTTGTCTGCACCTTCATGGTCTCACCCGGCAGGATAAAGGTTTTATTAACCACTCCCTCGGTGTGGGAAGGCAGTAGCGTCACTGATGTGGAAAAACGTACAACGTACGGCGAGGTATTACGGACCTGAACCTCTTTCTCTTGTACGGACCAGGTCAGTAATTTCCATGCATCCGTGACAACAGGAAGATTTTTAGGATGGATCAACACCGGTAAATCCTGACGAAGATTGATACCGACTTTAACGTTTTTATCTTTGGTTTTAGGCGGAATGCCTTCAAAAATCACGCGTTTATAATGTTCAACGGTCAGCGGTTCTTTGGTTTCAAGAATAAAGCGCACCTGCTGTTCCTGGCCTGGCTCAAGGCGTACAACCGGCTGAGTGACGTTGAGCTTGACCCCATTCTCCCCCTCGATGTCGTTAATGGAGGTATAAAGCAGGGTGGGGATGGAGTCCGTGTTTTTCACACTCATGACACCGCCGTGGTTGGCTTCATCAATCATCAGCAGTGTGGTTTCTGGCACCATGCCTGCAGCATAGACTGTCGCTGGAAGGGTGAGAAAAAGAGCGCAGACCAAAGGAGAAATTTTCACAATTCTTTCCATGAATATTGATATTGAACAATGGGTTAAAACTCCCCGCCTGAGCGGGGAGTTTAGCGTCGTGAATGCGGGTTACAGATAAACCAGCGTGATTGTGGACTGACCGTCCAGGTCGGTCCTGTCAGTCAGGGGCAGATTTTTGCTTGGCGCAATCGCCAGCGCGATCTTCAGAGGGAAGGCCGCCGTCGTGAAGGCCAGCGGAGCGCGTTCGCCGGTTTTGGCAACGGTCATGACGTCGGTACCATCGTTAGTGAGGATGCCGGTGGCCCACAGGTTGATCCAGCTTCTGCTGCTGATGGTACCGCCGGTATACATCGCTGCGGCGATAGGCTGAACGGTTGCACCGTCAGCAGTGACCGCGTTCATGTAAGTTGAAACTGAATAGGCACCGATACTTTCGCCAGCGCTGGTTTTTCCGACACCGTTGAGCTGGTAATCGCCGTATGCCTGCGCGCCGCTCGCGGTAGCGTTATCCACATGGAACTCGCTTGACGTTTTATGTGCGCCCGCGTTTGAGTCTTTGCGGTCATCTTTGATTGTCCAGCCGACGCGGGTCGCAGACTGACATGTGATGGTCAGAGTGACATCTTTATGCCCAGCCTGATAAGCCACACCGGAGGAGAGTGAGTCCAGACCCACTTCGCCAAAATCGGCCACGCCGCCGTTGCTAATTTCAGGAACGCAGCCTGCGCTGGTCAGCGTACCGTGAACTTTTAACATTGCAGTAGGTTCGGCATAAACTGCTGTCGCCGCCATCATGATAACGGTGGCGAGAAGGCACTTTTTCATTGTTATTCCTTAACCATAGAAAGAGATAATTCGGATATTTTTAATTTGAATGAATCTTGCCAAAAGATAATTTCTGGCATAAGAGTCGCGGCCGATTCTATTAACGAATCAACGCATTAAATAGTTAGATTTTCTTACGACAGTATTGAGATTTTATAATGTCGATTAAACATTTCTGAACGTATGTTTTATGCAGAAACGGCGGAAATATCCGCCGTTGAGTCACGCGTTTTTATCTGTTAGAGATAAACCAGAGTGATGGTGGTTTCGCCGCTCAGCTGCGCTTCGTCTGTGGTGGTCAGACGGTCAGTGTTAACAATGGCCAGAGAGACTTTGAACGGGTAGACAACGCTGGTGATGGCCAGCGGTGCGGTATAACCTGGTCTGGTAGCGGTCATGATCTCGGCGTTACCGTTGGCAATCACACCGGTGGCCAGGTTACGCCACATATATTCGCCTTTGCTGTTGAGGAAGTTTGGCGCAAAGATCGCCTGAGCAGGCACACCGTTAGCGGTGATCTCATTGATACGGGTACTGATTGCATAGGCGCCAATTTTATCGCCAGCAGCGGTGGTACCTACGCCGTAGGTGGTACCTGAACCGTAAACGTCCCCACCATTGTCTGTGGCGTCACGAATGTAAAACTCGCTGGAGTTCAGGTAGGTCGCCGCATTGGAATCTTCTTTGTTATCAGCAATACTCCATGCCACTTTAGTCGCTGACGGGCAATTGATCGTCAGAGACATATCTTTATGACCCATCTGGTTGGTCTGGGTTGGAGAAAGCTGGTCCAGCGCGATTGTGCCAAAATCAATCGATCCGCCGTTACTGAGTTCCGGCGTACAGGATGCATGGTTCATCTTGCCCTGAACCTTCATGACGATGCTGCCTTCGGCGAATGCAGCCGAAGAGGTCATCGCAATCAGCGTTGCGAGAAGAAGCTTTTTCATTGTTATTCCTTAACCATTAATAAAATAAATGTATAAATTTCCGTGAAGTCATTAACTTGCTGAAATGCAAGCGCAGGGATTCTATTAATGGTTATTGTTATTTCTGTAATGAGTATTTCTAATCTCTGAATTGAGTTTTATTAAAATGTGTAAATACATTCACGGTTGTATTTACACATTCCGGCAGGATAAGAACGGAGGAAGCTATTTTCTCTTCTTAACCGGGGGCGAGAATTATTTTATCGCCTGAGCGATCCACGCCGACAATTCCCGAAGTTCCCGCTCTTGTTCCGGATAATGTTCAAGCAACCCGTCGCACACATGTTGCAGCATATCGGGACGGTATACACAGCCCTGCAGGCGTGACGCCAACGCTTCCAGCGGTGCCGGGTTAAGACTATCCGTAAAAATTTGTGTGCGGGTAATATGACCTTTCTCCACGTCAAAGTGCAGCTCCACGCCGCCCCAGGTAAAACGCTCATCCAGCAGATGTGAAAACGCCGGTGCCTGGCCGAAGTTCCACTCCCAGCTGCTCTGGCGGGCAAAGGTTTCAGCGAAGTTGGGCAGGTCAGGCGTTTTATCAGGGGAAATCACTTCCGCCTCCACACGCTCGCCGTAGTGCGCAAAGAAGGCCTCACGGATCGCGTCGCAAATCTGCTCGTGAGTAATACCCGGCAGAAGCTCCACCAGATTCGCCACGCGGCCGCGTACGGAGGTAATGCCCTTAGCCTGTAACTTTTTCTTGTCAGGATTGAGGTAGTTAGCCAGCCGGCTGAGATCGGCATTCAGCAGCAGAGTGCCGTGGTGGAACCCGCGATCCATTGTTTCGCGATAGGCTGAGCCGGAGACCTTCCGGTCGCCCTCGGGGGTCTTGACGACCAGATCGTTCCGGCCTGACGCCTCCGCGGTTACGCCGAGCGCATTCAGCGCGTTCAGCACAATCGACGTAGAGATGCTTTTGTCGTATTCCGGCTTGCCTGCCATAAAGGTAAAGCAAGTGTTGCCCAGATCGTGAAACACGGCTCCACCGCCGCTGCTGCGGCGCGCCAGGCGGACGTGGTCCTCTTCCATGCGGCGGGTATTGCACTCTTTCCACGGGTTTTGCGCGCGGCCAATCACCACCGTGTCGGCATTGCGCCAGAGAAACAGTACTCGCTGGGTGGCGGGCATCTGGCGGAAGATGCACTCTTCCACCGCGAGATTAAACCAGGGATCGTAAGAGTCAGAGATAAGCAGGCGTAACGTCGTCATGGCAGAGTTCCTTTTCCATATCCTCCGCCTACTTTATCACTATTCTTTCTTCTCGCTCTCTTCGTCTTCCGGAACCGACTTGCTGGCAGTCAGCAGGAACGGCGACTGTTGCCATCGGGTGCGCTTACCCTGCAGCAGCGTGCGCGCCAGCACCACGCCAATCGCCAGTGAGAGTAATAACATCAGGCGCAGAATATTGGTGGTGTTATCCACCTGCTTGGCTTCGGTCGGCAGGGTGTGAGTGTCGAGCGTCAGGCGCAGATAGCCCAGCGGGCCATTTTTTCCCTGAACAGGTTCGACGAGCTGCTGGTTGAAATAGCCTCCGGCTTTTTTGCCGTCCAGCGCCAGCCTGTCGCGCACGTCGACGTGCTCACCGGCGCGGGCAATCAGGTCGCCTTTTTCATCGTACACGCCCGCATCGAGAATGCGGCTGTTTTCCGTAAGCTGACGCAGGATCTGGCCGATGCGCTTATCGTCCGGCGTCTCGGTGCGCATATAGGGGGCGACGTTAAGGGTCACCTGACGCGCCAGCGTGCGGGCCAGCTCTTCAAACTGCGGGTTACGCTGCCGTTGATGATTCTGGCTAAACCACGATGCCCCTTGCATCAATGCCACTAACAGTGCGAGACAGGAAAGGACAATCACGGCGCGATGAAGCCGGAATTTCAGTTTTGCGCGAGCCATATTCCACCTGCTGAAAATTTAGGGCTTAATGTTGCCAGAAGTGATGGTTACAGGGTAGCCTCATGCGTTATTTTCCCTCTGGAACCTTCCGGCGCGAACGAAATTACAGGAGCTTTGATGCCGAACATTACCTGGTGTGACCTGCCAACGGATGTCTCTTTATGGCCAGGATTGCCGCTCTCGTTAAGTGGCGATGAGGTGATGCCTCTGGATTACCACGCTGGCCGTAGCGGCTGGCTGCTGTATGGACGCGGCCTGGATAAGCAACGCCTGACCCAGTATCAAACCAAACTGGGTGCGGCAATGGTCATCGTCGCCGCCTGGTGCGTAGAAGATTACCAGGTTATCCGCCTGGCGGGTTCTCTGACGCAGCGTGCCACGCGTCTGGCGCATGACGCAGGGCTGGACGTTGCCCCGCTCGGTAAAATTCCGCACCTGAAAACGCCGGGTCTGCTGGTCATGGACATGGACTCCACCGCTATTCAGATCGAGTGTATTGACGAGATTGCTAAACTGGCAGGCAGCGGTGAGCTGGTGGCGGAAGTCACTGAACGTGCGATGCGCGGCGAGCTGGATTTCACCGCCAGCCTGAGACAGCGCGTGGCGACCCTAAAAGGGGCCGATGCTAACATCCTGCGCCAGGTGCGTGATGTGCTGCCGCTGATGCCAGGACTGACGCAACTGGTGCTGAAGCTGCAGTCCCTTGGCTGGAAGGTGGCGATTGCCTCCGGTGGCTTCACCTTCTTCGCGGATTATCTGCGCGAGAAACTGCATTTGACCACCGTGGTGGCCAACGAACTGGAAATTATGGACGGCAAGCTGACCGGACAGGTGATTGGTGACATCGTGGATGCGCAGTACAAAGCTAACACCCTGACCCGTCTGGCCGAAAAATATGAAATCCCGGTGGTCCAGACCGTCGCCATCGGGGACGGTGCGAACGACCTGCCGATGATCAAAGCTGCTGGTCTTGGCATTGCCTACCATGCCAAGCCAAAAGTGAACGAAAAGACGGAAGTGACTATCCGTCATGCTGACCTGATGGGGGTGTTCTGCATCCTTTCTGGCAGCCTTAATCAGAAATAACGGTCTGCTTTGTAGGCCGGGTAAGCGTAAGCGCTACCCGGCACGCAGTCCGCACAGAAATAACGAGGTACACCGTGGCGAAAGCTCCAAAACGCGCATTTGTCTGTAATGAATGTGGTGCGGATTATCCGCGCTGGCAGGGGCAATGCAGCGCCTGTCATGCCTGGAACACCATCACCGAAGTGCGTGGTGTGGCGGCTTCGCCGAGTGTGGCCCGCAACGAACGCCTGAGCGGCTATGCGGGCAATGCAGGCGTGTCGAAGGTGCAAAAGCTTTCAGACATCAGCCTGGAAGCGTTACCGCGCTTCTCCACCGGGTTTAAAGAGTTTGACCGCGTGCTTGGCGGCGGCGTGGTGCCGGGCAGTGCGATTCTGATCGGCGGTAACCCCGGAGCGGGTAAATCGACCCTGCTGCTGCAAACGCTTTGCAAGCTCACCGAGCAGATGAAAACCCTTTACGTCACGGGGGAAGAATCACTCCAGCAGGTTGCGATGCGTGCGCACCGCCTGGGCCTGCCAACCGGCAACCTGAATATGCTGTCGGAAACCAGCATTGAGCAGATCTGCATGATCGCCGAAGAAGAGCAGCCGAAGCTGATGGTGATCGACTCCATTCAGGTGATGCACATGGCGGACATTCAGTCCTCGCCGGGCAGCGTGGCGCAGGTGCGCGAAACCGCGGCCTACCTGACACGCTTCGCCAAAACGCGCGGCGTGGCGATTGTGATGGTCGGCCATGTGACGAAAGACGGTTCCCTGGCCGGGCCAAAAGTGCTCGAACACTGTATCGACTGCTCGGTGATGCTCGACGGCGACGCGGATTCCCGCTTCCGCACCCTGCGCAGCCATAAAAACCGTTTTGGCGCGGTGAATGAATTAGGTGTTTTTGCCATGACGGAGCAGGGGCTGCGTGAGGTCAGCAACCCGTCGGCCATCTTCCTGAGCCGTGGCGACGAAGTCACCTCTGGCAGTTCGGTCATGGTGCTGTGGGAAGGAACGCGCCCGCTGCTGGTTGAAATCCAGGCGCTGGTGGATCACTCGATGATGGGCAACCCGCGTCGCGTGGCGGTGGGTCTGGAACAGAACCGTCTGGCGATCCTGCTGGCGGTGCTGCACCGTCACGGTGGTCTGCAGATGGCGGATCAGGACGTCTTCGTGAACGTGGTGGGCGGGGTGAAGGTCTCGGAAACCAGCGCGGACCTGGCGTTGCTGCTGGCGATGGTCTCCAGCCTGCGCGACAGGCCGCTGCCGCAGGATCTGGTGGTGTTTGGCGAGGTTGGCCTGGCAGGAGAGATCCGTCCGGTGCCGAGCGGCCAGGAGCGTATCTCCGAAGCGGCAAAACACGGCTTCCGCCGCGCGATTGTGCCCGCCGCTAACGTGCCGAAAAAAATCCCCGAAGGGATGCAGGTTTTTGGCGTTAAGAAACTCGCAGATGCGTTAAATGTCTTTGACGACTTATAATTACGTATTCGATTTTGCAGGAGGCACCGTAATTTATGTCATCATTTGACTACATCAAAACCGCAATCCGCCAGAAAGGCTGCACGTTGCAGCAGGTGGCGGACGCCAGCGGTATGACCAAAGGCTACTTAAGCCAGTTGCTGAACGCCAAAATCAAAAGCCCCAGCGCGCAGAAGCTCGAAGCGCTGCACCGTTTCCTGGGACTTGAATTTCCCCGTATGCAAAAGAACATCGGCGTGGTGTTTGGCAAGTTTTACCCGCTGCATACTGGTCACATCTACCTGATTCAGCGCGCCTGTAGCCAGGTGGACGAGCTGCACATCATTATGGGGTACGATGAAACCCGTGACCGCCAGCTGTTCGAGGACAGCGCCATGTCGCAGCAGCCGACGGTGCCTGACCGCCTGCGCTGGCTGCTCCAGACCTTTAAGTACCAGAAAAACATTCGCATTCATGCTTTTAACGAAGAGGGCATGGAGCCCTATCCGCACGGCTGGGACGTGTGGAGCAACGGCATCAAAGCGTTTATGGAAGAGAAGGGCATTGCGCCTAACTGGATCTACACCTCTGAAGAGTCCGACGCGCCGCAGTTCCGCGAGCATCTGGGCATCGAGACGGTGCTGATCGATCCGAAACGGACCTTCATGAACATCAGCGGGGCGCAGATCCGCGAAAACCCGTTCCGCTACTGGGATTATATCCCGACCGAGGTAAAGCCCTTCTTTGTACGTACCGTTGCGATCCTGGGCGGTGAGTCAAGCGGAAAATCCACTCTCGTTAATAAGCTGGCGAATATCTTCAACACGACCAGTGCGTGGGAGTATGGCCGCGATTACGTTTTCTCGCACCTCGGCGGTGACGAGATGGCGCTGCAGTATTCCGACTACGATAAAATCGCGCTAGGACACGCCCAGTACATTGATTTTGCGGTCAAATATGCCAACAAAGTGGCGTTTATTGATACCGATTTCGTCACCACGCAGGCGTTCTGTAAAAAGTACGAAGGGCGCGAGCACCCGTTCGTGCAGGCGCTGATTGACGAATACCGCTTTGACCTGGTGATCCTGCTGGAAAACAACACGCCATGGGTCGCTGATGGCATGCGCAGTCTCGGCAGCTCCGTAGACAGGCGCGAGTTCCAGTCCATGCTGGTGGAGATGCTCAACGAAAACAACGTTGAGTTTGTGCATGTTGAAGAGTCGGACTACGACTCCCGTTTCCTGCGCTGCGTCGAGCTGGTGAAGGAGATGATGGGGGAGCAGGGTTAATCTTACCCCTCACCCTAACCCTCTCCCCAAAGGGGAGAGGGAACGATTACCCCTCAGAACGCAACCACCACTTTCCCTCGCATATGTCCCTCCAGCACTTTGCGGTGCGCCTCGGTAATGCTTTCCACGCTCAGTCCGTGAAGCGTTTCGCTGAGCGAGCTTTCCACCACGCCGTTGTCCACCAGCTTTGCAACCTCGTTTAAGATCTCGCCCTGACGCGCCATATCAGCGGTCTGGTACATGCTGCGGGTGTACATAAACTCCCAGTGCAGGGCGGCGGATTTCGATTTCAGCTTATCCTGGTTCAGCGGATGCGCGTTCTCAACGATGGAGCAGATGTGCCCCTGCGGTGCGATCAGTTCGCTGACGGCATCCCAGTGGCCGTCGGTGTCATTGAGGATGAAAATATAATCCACATAAGTGATACCCTGTTTTGCCAGCTCACCTTTCAGGTCGCGGTAGTTCACGACCCGATCCGCACCGCGCTCGCGGCACCACCGGGCGGAATCTTCTCTTGATGCTGTCGCGATGATGTTCACCTTGCTGTTGTGCTTTGCAAACGGGATCGCCAGCGAGCCCACGCCGCCCGCGCCGCCAATAATCAACAGCGTTTTATCCGCGTCCGCATCCTGAATGTTCAGCCGTTCGAACAACCCTTCCCAGGCGGTCAGCGCGGTCAACGGCAATGCGGCTGCTGCCGCCCAGCCAAGGCTGGCAGGTTTGTGCCCGACAATACGCGCATCGATCAGCTGATGGGTGGTATTGCTGCCCGGACGAGTGATATCCCCCGCGTACCACACTTCGTCACCGGGTTTAAATCCCGTAACGGCCGTTCCCACGGCTGTTACGATACCGCTGGCATCCCACCCGAGAATGCGCGGCTCGTTCAGCCCGTTTTTGACAATGCCTGCATGCACCTTGGTGTCGACCGGGTTAACAGACACGGCTTTCACTTCGACAAGCAGATCGTGCTCGCCGGGCTGCGGCATCGGCGGGGCGATTTCAATGAACGTGCCGGGATTCGCAGGATTAACGGCAATGGCTTTAACTGACATGGATGGACTCCTCAATGGCATGCGTTTTGTTGAGGCTAGTCTATTAAGTGGTCAGCTGCATGATAAGATGGACAATCAAGAACGAAGTGTTCTCACAGGATGAACAATCATGTTTAAACAGCTTCAGGATATGGCGCTGTTTGCGCTGGTGGCCGAGATGGGCAGCTTTACTGCTGCGGCACAGAAGGCTGAACTGCCAAAATCCAGCGTCAGCCAGCGAATAAGCCAGCTGGAGCAGCAGGTAGGAATACGCCTGCTCAACCGCACGACGCGCAGAATCAGCCTGACTTTTGCAGGCGAGCATTATCTGGTGCACTGTCGCGAAATGCTGGCGGCCAGCGAGCGGGCGGAGTATGCCATTCAGCGGCTACGCGAAAACCCGAGCGGGCGGCTGCGCATCACCTGCCCGGCGGGGATTGGTGCGACGCTGCTGGCGCATATGAATGCCGAATTCCAGCTTCGCTATCCTGACGTGTCGCTGGACGTGTCGATCTCTGATGATGTGGTGGATCTGGTCGAGTCCGGCTTTGACGTGGCGCTGCGTACCGGTAAGCCGCAGGACTCCTCCCTGATTGGCCGGATGATCGGACATTGTCCGCGCTATATGCTGGCTTCACCCGACTATCTGGCGCGTCGGGAGCCGTTAATCCATCCCCGCCAGCTGGTGGAGCACCGCTGCATTATCCACAAAGCCTGGTCTGAGTGGCTGCTGCGAAGCGAGAGTGATGATTACCGCTACCTGCCGGATAACGCCCACATGACGGATAACCTGGTGTACGCCCGTGAATGTGCGATTGCTGGCGCCGGGATCACGCTGTTACCCGCCTTTCTTCTGGAAGATAAGATTGAGACAGGGGCGCTGGTGAAGGTGCTGCCTGAATGGAACGTCGAGGGGAATGATTTGTGGCTGGCTTATCCGAGCCGCAAGCTGAACTCGCCTGCGCTGATGAGCTATATCGACTTTGCGATACAGTTTGACGAGGTGAAGCGGTATTACGTGGACAAATAAAAAAGCCGGGTGGCGCTGACGCTTACCCGGCCTACGAACTGTGCGGCCTGATGCCCTCACCTGGCCCTCTCCCACGGGGATAGGGAACAAATACTAAAAACGGCAACCGAAGTTGCCGTTTTGCTTTTATTTCGCAATACGCTTGTACTTAATACGCTTCGGCTCCAGCGCGTCAGCGCCCAGCGTGCGTTTCTTGTACTCTTCGTATTCGGTGAAGTTACCTTCAAAGAACTCCACTTTCCCTTCATCCTGGTAGTCCAGAATGTGGGTCGCGATACGGTCAAGGAACCAACGGTCGTGCGAGATAACCATCGCGCAGCCCGGGAACTCCAGCAGGGCGTTTTCCAGCGCGCGCAGGGTTTCGATGTCCAGGTCGTTGGTCGGTTCATCGAGCAGCAGTACGTTACCGCCAACCTGCAGCAGCTTCGCCAGGTGCAGACGACCGCGCTCACCGCCGGACAGCTCGCCCACGCGTTTGCCCTGGTCG
The DNA here is from genome assembly GCF_010692925.1 of Enterobacter sp. T2. Taxonomy (NCBI): domain Bacteria; kingdom Pseudomonadati; phylum Pseudomonadota; class Gammaproteobacteria; order Enterobacterales; family Enterobacteriaceae; genus Enterobacter; species Enterobacter sp. T2. The sequence goes on from NZ_CP048736.1 coordinate 674,330, forward strand.
GTGCCTTTGAAGTTGAAGCGGCCAACGTAAGCGCGGCTTGGCATCTCGGTGTTGCCGATACGCATAATATCCAGACCGCCGGACACTTCTTCCCACACGGTTTTGCTGTTATCCATCGCGTCACGGAACTGGTCAACGGACGCCAGCTTCACGGTTTCACCCAGGGTGATAGAGCCGCTGTCAGGCTGCTCCTGACCGGACATCATGCGGAACAGCGTCGATTTACCCGCGCCGTTCGGACCGATGATCCCGACGATAGCCCCTTTTGGTACGGAGAAGGTCAGATCGTCAATCAGCAGGCGATCGCCGTATGACTTACGCAGATTGGTGACTTCAACCACTTTATCCCCCAGACGTGCTCCAGGCGGAATAAACAGTTCGTTGGTCTCGTTACGTTTCTGGTATTCGGTGTTGTTCAGCTCTTCAAAGCGTGCCAGACGGGCTTTGCCCTTAGACTGACGGCCTTTAGCACCCTGACGAACCCACTCCAGCTCTTTCTCGATAGACTTACGACGCGCGGCTTCCTGAGAAGCTTCCTGCGCCAGACGCTGATCTTTCTGCTCCAGCCAGGAGGAGTAGTTACCTTCCCATGGAATACCTTCACCGCGGTCCAGCTCCAGGATCCAGCCTGCGACGTTGTCGAGGAAGTAACGGTCGTGGGTAATTGCCACCACGGTGCCTTCGAAGTCGTGCAGGAAGCGTTCCAGCCACGCCACGGATTCCGCATCCAGGTGGTTGGTGGGTTCGTCGAGCAGCAGCATGTCTGGTTTTTCCAGCAGCAGGCGGCACAGCGCTACGCGGCGGCGTTCACCCCCGGAAAGATTGGCGATTTTCGCATCCCAGTCCGGCAGGCGCAGGGCATCGGCCGCGCGCTCCAGCTGCACGTTCAGGTTATGACCGTCGTGCGCCTGGATAATCTCTTCAAACTTGCCCTGCTGAGCGGCCAGCTTGTCGAAGTCTGCATCCGGCTCGGCATATTTGGCATACACTTCATCCAGACCTTTCAGGGCGTTAACCACTTCGGAAACCGCTTCTTCAACGGATTCACGAACGGTGTGTTCCGGGTTCAGCTGAGGTTCCTGCGGCAGGTAGCCGATCTTGATGCCAGGCTGCGGACGGGCTTCACCTTCGATGTCTGTATCGATGCCGGCCATGATGCGCAGCAGGGTGGACTTACCGGCACCGTTGAGACCCAGAACACCAATTTTTGCGCCCGGGAAGAAGCTCAGCGAGATATTTTTAAGAATATGACGTTTCGGCGGGACAACTTTGCCGACACGATGCATGGTATAAACGAATTGAGCCACGTTGGACTTCGCCTCTTTTATCGTAATGAGAAGGAATTTCAGCCTCGAAGTGTAGCCTTTTTCACGCCCTAATCCCAGCCAGGAACGTCGGGAGTGTTAAAACGCGCAAGAAAGGTAAAAAAGTGTCCATAACGTGGCGCGTTGCAGGATGCCTGGTTAGCATAAGTTGGTGTGACTTTGACGTGGCAAGACGCTGCAATTGACGAAAAAACAATGGGGAAGAGCTTGTGGAAAAAGCCAAACAGGTGGTCTGGCGTCTGCTGGCTGCCAGCGTATGCGTAATGGCGGTAAGCCAGGCGGTGCATGCCGATTCACTGGATGAACAACGTAATCGCTACGCCCAGATTAAACAGGCGTGGGACAATAAGCAGATGGATACCGTGCAGGCGCTGATGCCGACGCTGAAGGATTATCCGCTGTATCCGTATCTGGAGTATCGCCAGATCACTGACGATCTCATGAACCAGCCGACCGTCACCGTGAATAATTTCATTCAGGCGAACCCGACCCTGCCGCCTGCGCGAACCCTGCAATCTCGTTTTGTGAATGAACTGGCGCGTCGCGAAGACTGGCGCGGGCTGCTGGCGTTTAGCCCCGATAAGCCGAATACCACCGAAGCGCAGTGTAACTACTACTATGCGAAATGGGCGACCGGACAGCAGGAAGAGGCCTGGGCCGGGGCGAAGGATCTTTGGCTGACCGGCAAAAGCCAGCCGAATGCCTGTGATTCGCTGTTTGGCGCGTGGCGAGCCTCCGGCAAGCAGGATCCGCTGGCCTATCTTGAGCGTATTCGCCTGGCGATGAAAGCCGGCAACACGCGCCTGGTGACCGCGCTGGCGGGGCAGATGCCCTCCGATTATCAGACGATCTCTACGGCCGTTATCGCGCTGGCAAACGATCCGAACAGCGTCCTGACCTTTGCCCGCAGCACGGGCGCGACTGACTTTACCCGTCAGATGGCGGCGGTGGCTTTTGCCAGCGTGGCGCGCGACGATGTGGAAAACGCCCGGCTGATGATCCCGCAGCTGGTGCAGGCTCAGCAGCTGAATGACGATCAAACCCAGGAGCTGCGTGACATCGTGGCGTGGCGACTGATGGGCACGGATGTGACCGACGAACAGGCACGCTGGCGAGATGATGCCATTATGCGTTCGAACTCCACGTCGCTGGTGGAGCGCCGCGTGCGCATGGCGCTGGGCACCGGCGATCGCCGGGGGCTGAATACCTGGCTCGCACGTTTGCCGATGGACGCCAAAGAGAAAGATGAATGGCGCTACTGGCAGGCCGATCTGCTGATGGAGCGCGGTCGTGATGATGAAGCCAAAGAGATCCTCCACGGCCTGATGCAGCAGCGCGGCTTCTACCCGATGGTAGCCGCGCAGCGCCTGGGCGAGGAGTATACCTTCCGCATTGATAAAGCGCCCGCGAATGCGAACCCGGCGCTGACGCAGGGGCCAGAGATGGCGCGCGTGCGCGAGCTGATGTACTGGAATATGGACAATACCGCGCGCAGCGAGTGGGCGAATCTGGTAACCAGTCGCACCACCGACGAGAAAGCCCAGCTTGCCCGCTATGCGTTTGATAACCACTGGTGGGATCTGAGCGTGCAGGCGACGATCGCCGGTAAGCTTTGGGATCATCTTGAAGAGCGTTTCCCGCTGGCGTACAACGATCTTTTCGAACGCTACACCAGCGGCAAAGATATCCCGCAAAGTTACGCGATGGCGATTGCCCGTCAGGAGAGTGCCTGGAATCCGAAAGTCCGCTCCCCGGTGGGGCCAGCGGTCTGATGCAAATTATGCCGGGAACGGCGACCCATACGGTGAAGATGTTTAACATTCCCGGGTACAGTAGCCCCTCACAGCTTCTCGATCCGGATACCAACATCAACATCGGTACCAGCTATCTGCAGTATGTTTATCAGCAGTTTGGCAATAACCGCATTTTCTCGTCGGCGGCGTATAACGCGGGGCCGGGGCGCGTGCGTACCTGGCTCGGCAACAGCGCCGGACGCATCGATGCCGTGGCGTTTGTGGAGAGCATTCCGTTCTCAGAAACGCGCGGTTATGTGAAGAACGTGCTGGCGTACGATGCTTACTATCGCTACTTCATGGGGCAGAAAGATACCCTGATGAGCGATGCCGAGTGGCAGAGACGTTACTGATCGGCGTGGGTTGTGTTATGCTGTACTCGCTAATGAGTACAAGAGGCAGCATAACATGACCCAGCATTCCCCGTATTCCTCGGCAATGGCCGAACAGCGTCACCAGGAGTGGCTTCGTTTTGTGGAGCTGCTTCGCCAGTCTTACGATCAGGATTTGCACTTACCTCTTATGCAGCTGATGCTGACCCCAGACGAGCGTGAAGCGCTGGGCACGCGCGTGCGGATCATTGAAGAACTACTGCGCGGTGAGATGAGCCAGCGTGAGCTGAAAAATGAGCTGGGCGCGGGCATCGCGACGATCACCCGCGGCTCGAACAGCCTGAAGTCTGCGCCGGTCGAGCTGCGCCAGTGGCTGGAAGCGGTGTTGTTGAAAAATACCTAACGATAAATCGCGTTATGGAACGGGCTTAACGCCAAAATCACCGCCTGGTGGTAAACGCCTGAACGCGTGAGCGTGCCTGCAGTAAAGACGCCAATCGCCCCTTCTTTACGTCCAATCTCATCAATGCCGGTGTACTGTGACATCACCGGCCCGAGCGCTTCGCCTTCGCGCACTTTGTTCAGAATGATCTCTGGCAGCGGCAGGGTGGCAGAACGCGCTTCACCGCGCTGCTCTCGGCTTTCTATCACTACCCAGCTAAAGGTGGCACCTTCGTCGATCCCGGCTTCAATGGCGACCCAGAAGTCCGCCTTTGGGGCCGCGGCTTTAGCATTTGCCACGCGATTTCGTGCGCCAGCGCGCGTTTCCTCGCTGCCAAACGGCTGTTCAGGTACGCCACTCTCGACGCCGATGGCTTCGATATGGCAGGATCCTTCGCCGAAAATCTCTTCAAAAGCCTTTAGAATTGCCTGAATTTTGGCAGGATTGGTGGTAGCAGAGACAACATGGTGCATAATTAAGCTCGATTCAAAAAAAAACTCATCGCAGTATAACGGAAAAAAAGCATGTTACAGGTATACCTTGTTCGCCACGGTGAAACGCAGTGGAACGCCGAGCGACGTATTCAAGGCCAGTCAGACAGTCCTCTCACTGAGAAGGGGATCCAGCAAGCGTGGCAGGTGGCAGAGCGTGCCAGGACGCTGGGCATTACCCACGTGATCACCAGCGATTTAGGTCGCACGCAGCAGACAGCGCGCATCATCGCAGATGCCTGCGGCTGTGACGTGATGCTTGAGCCGCGTCTGCGCGAGCTGGATATGGGCGTGCTGGAAAAGCGCCATATCGATACGCTGACCGAAACGGAAGAGGGCTGGCGTCGTACGCTGGTCAACGGTACCGAAGATGGCCGCATCCCTGAGGGGGAATCCATGCAAGAGCTGAGCGTGCGTATGCATGCCGCACTGGCGGAATGTCTGAAGCTTCCGGCAGGTAGCCGTCCGCTGCTGGTGAGTCACGGTATTGCGCTGGGCTGCCTGGTGAGCACCATTCTGGGATTACCGGCTTATGCTGAACGTCGTCTGCGTCTGCGCAACTGCTCTATTTCCCGAATTGATTATCAGGAAAGTGCGTGGCTGGCGTCGGGTTGGGTCGTGGAGATGGCAGGGGACATTTCGCATCTCGATGCCCCTGCGCTTGATGAACTGCAGCGTTAACGACGTATCGGAATTAAGAATTCCATCCGCAGATTGATTGGGCCTTCTTCCGGTTTCGCATCCTGCGCCGGGTAGTAGCGCTCAATGTCCTGACCTTTACGGCGATTCAGATTCAGCATCGGCATGCAGGTCCCGTAAACGGTCAGGATGAACTCCTGAACGCCCGTTCCCAGTCCTTCATACGAGAACATCACATATTCGCCGCCTTCCAGCACGACCGGTTTAGACCCCTGAATATAACCATTTGCCATCTCTGGCGTCAGCGCGGTGGTGTAGAACACCTCCTGCTCGTCGTCTTTTTCCTGGCTTGGGTGCGTTTCGTTGAGACCATAGAGGATCGGTGGGATCGCTGGCGCATGACTCAGGAAGTCGCGCCAGAACTGGACACGCATCTGATGACGGAACTCAGAAATCTGCTCAAGAGAACAGGAGTAGCTCTGGGTCGTACCGATCAGATGGGTTTCCGGCAGCGTGACAATTTCGTATTTCGGCATGGCGAACTCGCCCAGACGCAGCGGCGGACGCATACCAAACGAGCTCCAGTCTGGCGAGCGGCGATAGAGCGCTGGCGTCAACGAGAACTGTTTTTTAAACGCACGGGTGAAGGTCTGCTGCGAATCAAAACGATACTGCAAGGCAATATCCAGAATGGGCCGCGCGGTCAGGCGCAATGCCACCGCAGACTTAGACAAACGACGTGCGCGAATATAGGCCCCGATAGCATGACCGGTGACATCCTTGAACATCCTTTGCAGATGCCACTTGGAATAGCCTGCTTTAGCCGCCACATTATCCAGTGACAAAGGCTGGTCGAGATGACCTTCCAGCCAGGTGAGCAGGTCGCGAATAATTCCAGCCTGATCCATATACTATCCTCATCCTTAAAACAGCAGGTGCCTGATAACAGGTTAGCGGATAATAGCATTTTTTGATGTTTTAGCATTCAGTGTTTTTTTTGCGCATTAATGCCTTTTCTCCCTTATTTTGGGCAAATATATTCTAATCCTGTGATCTTGCTACATTTTTGTCTAAAGTGTTGAATAATCGCTCAATGCAATTTTAAAGAATGGTAACAATATGAAATACAAGACTTTGCTTCTTACCGCTCTGTTGCTGGTTGTTGGCCGTGCGGCGCAAGCGGAACAGATTGGATCTGTCGATACCGTGTTCAAAATGTTTGGCCCGGACCACAAAATTGTGGTGGAGGCGTTTGACGATCCAGATGTGAAAAACGTCACCTGCTACGTCAGCCGTGCGAAGACGGGCGGTATTAAAGGCGGTCTGGGGCTGGCGGAAGATACCTCAGATGCGGCGATCTCCTGCCAGCAGGTGGGGCCGGTTGAGCTGAGCGATAAAATCAAAAACGGTAAAGCGCAGGGTGACGTGGTGTTCCAGAAACGGACGTCGCTGGTGTTCAAAAAGCTGCAGGTAGTGCGTTTCTATGATGCGAAGCGCAATACGCTGGCTTATCTTGCCTATTCCGACAAAGTGGTGGAAGGCTCGCCGAAAAACGCCATCAGCGCCGTGCCGATTATGCCATGGCATTAATTCAGGGATGAACCATGCAACAACCTGTGGTCTGGCTGGTTGAAGACGAAACCAGCATCGCCGATACGCTTATCTACATGCTTCAGCAGGAAGGCTTTGCGGTAAAGGCGTTTGAGCGCGGTTTACCGGTGCTGGAGGAGGCGCGGCGGCAGATCCCGGCGCTCGCCATTCTGGATGTTGGGCTGCCGGACATCAGCGGCTTTGAACTCTGCCGCCAGCTGCTGGCGCAGCATCCGTCACTTCCGGTGCTGTTTCTCACGGCACGCAGTGATGAAGTGGATAAACTCCTCGGGCTGGAAATGGGCGCCGACGACTACGTCGCCAAGCCTTTTTCTCCGCGAGAGGTTTGCGCCCGGGTAAGGACAATTTTACGGCGGATGCAAAAATCCGCCGCGCCAGCAGAAACGATGCGTATCGGGCAATTTGAGCTAAATGAACCTGCCGCCCGAATAAGCTGGTGCGGTGAAGTTTTACCCCTGACCCGCTACGAGTTCTTGCTGCTCAAAACCTTTTTACAGGCCCCCGGGCGGGTATTTTCGCGCCAGCAGCTGATGGACAAGGTATGGGGTGAAGACGGCGACAGCTTCGATCGCACTGTGGATACCCATATCAAAACCCTGCGCGCCAAGCTGCGGGCGGTGAACGATGAACAGTCTCCCATCAGTACCCATCGCGGTATGGGCTACAGTCTGGGCCTTTACTGATGCGCATTGGGATGCGGTTGTTGCTGGGATATTTCCTGATCGTGGGCATCGCCGCGTGGTTTGTGCTGTCGATTTTTGTTCAGGAAGTGAAGCCCGGCGTGCGCAGGGCCACCGAGGGGACGTTGATCGATACCGCGACCTTGCTTGCCGAAATCGGGCGCGACGATCTTCTTTCGGGGAATGCGCAGCAGGGCAAACTGGCGCAGGCCTTTTCACAGCTCCATCAGCGGCCTTTCCGCGCCAACCTCGGCGGCATCTATAAGGTGCGTAACGAATATCACGTCTATATGACCGATGTGCAGGGCAGAGTGGTGTTTGATTCCGCCGGTCTGGCCGTGGGGCAAGATTACTCGCGCTGGAACGATGTCTGGCTGACGCTTCGCGGTAAATACGGCGCGCGCAGCACTCAGAGCAATCCAGACGATCCTGAGAGTACGGTGATGTATGTTGCCGCGCCGGTTGTGGAGCAGGGTAAGATTATCGGCGTGCTGTCGGTCGGGAAACCGAACAGCGCGATGGCTCCGGTTATCCACCGCAGCGAGCGGCGGATCCTCTGGGCGGGTGGCGCGTTGCTCGGCATTGCCTTGCTGATTGGTCTCCTTGTCGCCTGGTGGATCAATCGTTCTATCAGTACGTTATCGCGCTATGCCGATTCGGTGACCACCGACACGCCTCTCCCGCTACCTAATCCGGGCAGCAGCGAATTGCACAAGCTTGCTCAGGCGCTGGAGAATATGCGCATTCGTCTCGAAGGGAAAAATTACATTGAACGCTATGTCCATGCGCTCACCCACGAGCTGAAAAGCCCGATGGCGGCCATACGCGGCGCGGCGGAAATCCTTGCCGAGCAGCCGCCGCCGCAGGTGGCAGCACGCTTTATTGATAACATTCTGGTACAAAACGCACGCATGCAGTCGCTGGTTGAAAAACTGCTCGCGCAGGCGCGGCTTGAAAATCGGGTCGAGATTACGCCGGAGGTCATCCGGGTCAATTCACTGTTTACGCGGCTTGCTGACGCGCGCTCGGCCCTGCTATCGGCAAAAGCGATTGTGCTGACTATCCAGCCTGTTCCGTTTAATGTTGAAGGCGATCCCGATCTCCTCGAACAGGCGCTCGGCAATTTGCTGGATAACGCCATCGATTTTACGCCTCAGGGCGGAAGCATTGAACTGGCGGCCCGGGAAGAGCAGGGGCAGATACAGCTTGTCGTCATCGACAGCGGAAGCGGGATCCCGGGTTACGCGCTGGATCGTATTTTTGAACGCTTCTATTCCCTTCCGCGCGAGAACGGGCTTAAGAGCAGTGGGCTCGGGCTGGCCTTTGTGCAGGAGGTGGCGCGTCTGCATCAGGGAGAGATTACATTGCGCAATCGTGATGAGGGCGGCGTGATGGCCACGCTGACACTTCACCGTCCCTTCACATAACTTCAAACTGCCCCCACACAGCCTGGTTACGCTCTCTTCATCACAAAGGAGACGTAATGATGAAATCCCCCCTGTTCTGGAAAATAAGCACCCTGCTGGGGTGCATTCTGCTGCTGTTAGTCCCGCTGTTTATGGTAAGTAACCTCATTGCAGAGCGTGAAAGCTACCGTAATGATGTCGAAAATACGCTTCGCCAGAGCACCAGCGGACCGCAAAAACTGGTCGGCCCGCTGATTGCGATTCCGGTGACAGAGATCTTTTACAAGCTAGAGGATGAGAAGAAGGTCGAGTACAAGAAAAGCTATCTGCATTTTATCCTGCCGGAGTCGCTGCTTGTTGAGGGTAACCAGCGCGTTGAGTCCCGAAATATCGGCATCTATGACGGACAGATCTGGAACACCGATCTCAAAATAAAAGCGCAGTTCAGCACCGAAAAAATGACGCAGCTTAAAGGGGAGACGATGACCCTGGGGCAGCCGTTTATCGTTGTTGGAGTGGGCGATGCACGCGGTATTGGCACGGTGAAAGTCTCCAGTATCAACGGCGAGACGCTGAGCGTAGAGCCGGGTTCGGGCGTATCTGGCGCGCTTTCCGGTGTTCATATCCCGCTGACGGATAAAGCGCTGGAGTCAAAAACGTTTGCCATGGAGATGTCGCTGAATCTGGCGGGGACGGGGAGTTTTGCCGTGGTGCCCGTGGGACGTAACAGCGAAATGGCGCTGAACAGCAACTGGCCGCATCCGGGCTTCATGGGCAACTATCTGCCGGTGAAACACAAAATCGGTGATTCAGGTTTTCAGGCGAACTGGCAGAGCAGCTGGTTTGCGAACAACCTTGAGAGCTGGTTCAACGGGAGTGAATCTCCTGCGTGGGAGTCGATCCCGGCTTTTAGCGTCACGGTAGCCACACCTGCCGATCAGTATCAGCTGACTGACCGGGCAATCAAGTATGCTATTTTGCTGATTGCGCTGACGTTTATGGCCTTCTTTGTCTTCGAAACCTTAACCGGGCTGCGCCTGCACCCAATGCAGTATCTGCTGGTGGGGCTGTCGCTGGTGCTGTTCTATCTGGTGCTGCTGGCGCTGTCAGAACACGTCGGCTTTACGCCTGCCTGGGTTGTTGCAAGCCTGGTGGGTGCTGCGATGAACGGGATGTACCTGCAGGCGGTGCTAAAAAGCTGGAAGCGCAGCGGGTTGTTTGTGCTGGCCTTGCTGGGGCTGGACGTGGTGATGTGGTTCCTGCTGCGCTCGGAGGATAGTGCGCTGCTGTTGGGGTCAGCGGTGCTCGCACTGGCACTGTTCGCCGTGATGTACCTGACCCGGCATTTCGACTGGTATTCGCTTTCACAGCCGAAGCGCCCTGAGCCACCCGCAGAGCCCGATAACGACACGATGCGGATCTGGAAATAAAAAAAACGGCGCGAATGCGCCGTTTTTCTTTATTGCATTGACTGCGGGATTACTCCTGCAGGTCTCCGCAGAAACGGTACCCTTCGCCGTGGATAGTGGCGATGATTTCCGGCGTATCAGGCGTAGATTCGAAATGTTTACGAATACGACGGATGGTCACGTCTACGGTACGGTCGTGTGGTTTCAGCTCACGGCCGGTCATTTTCTTCAGCAGTTCTGCACGGGACTGAATTTTGCCCGGGTTTTCGCAGAAGTGCAGCATCGCGCGGAATTCGCTGCGCGGCAGTTTATACTGCTCACCGTTCGGGCTAATCAGCGAACGGCTATTGATATCAAGTTCCCAGCCGTTGAATTTGTAGCTATCGACGCTACGACGCTCTTCACTGACCGTGCCCAGGTTCATGGTGCGGGACAGCAGGTTGCGTGCACGAATGGTTAACTCGCGTGGGTTGAACGGCTTGGTGATGTAGTCATCCGCACCGATTTCCAGGCCAAGAATTTTATCAACTTCGTTGTCACGGCCTGTCAGGAACATTAACGCGACGTTCGCCTGCTCACGCAGTTCGCGCGCCAGAAGAAGCCCGTTTTTGCCCGGCAGGTTGATATCCATGATTACCAGGTTGATATCATTTTCAGAAAGGATCTGATGCATCTCTGCGCCATCGGTCGCTTCAAAGACATCGTAGCCTTCTGCTTCGAAAATGCTCTTTAACGTGTTGCGTGTTACCAACTCGTCTTCAACGATAAGAATGTGCGGGGTCTGCATGTTTGCTACCTAAATTGCCAACTAAATCGAAACAGGAAGTACAAAAGTCCCTGACCTGCCTGATGCATGTCGCAAATTAACATGATCGGCTTAACGTGACTAAAGTACGTAATTGCGTTCTTGATGCACTTTCCATCAACGTCAACAACATCATTAGCTTGGTCTTGGGTACTTTCCCTTTGGACCCGACAGTGTCAAAAACGGCTGTCATCCTAACCATTTTAACAGCAACATAACAGGCTAAGTGACACCAGACACCCAATAAAACTACGCTTCGTTGACATATATCAAGTTCAATTGTAGCACGTTAACAGTTTGATGAAATCATCGTAGCCGAATGCTAGCCTTTGTCACAATTTTTCAATAAACCAACTAGTTGCGGACATTGATATATAAACGAAGCGAATCCAATCAGAATAGGGTATTCATGATGCCATTATCATTATAAAACATAAGGATAATGGTCTTCTGTTAACATTCTAACTGATTGTTCAGACACAAAATAGTTTAGCGTCTTTAATTTGTTATGAAACGCTATTTCGGTGATTTGTGTTGCAAATTTGTAAATTTGCGCTGCGTAATATGTTGAAGTGCATCACATTTTTACCCGCTAACTGATTAAAAAGAGAGCATAAATGCATCTGTCGATTGTACTGGTCGCCCCAGCCAGAGCAGAAAATATAGGCGCTGCGGCGCGTGCCATGAAGACCATGGGTTTTACCGATTTACGTATTGTGGACAGCACTGCGCACCTGGAGCCTGCTGCCCGCTGGGTGGCGCATGGTTCGGGAGATATTCTCGATAATATAACGACTTACGCTACGCTTGCCGACGCACTGCATGACATTTCGTTTACCGTTGCGACCACCGCCCGCAGCCGCGCGAAGTTCCATTACTACGCCACGCCTGCTGAGCTGGTGCCCATGCTGGAAGAGAAAAGCCAGTGGCTTGAGAAAGCGGCGCTGGTGTTTGGCCGCGAAGATTCCGGACTCACTAACGAAGAGCTGGCACTGGCGGACGTTCTGACTGGCGCGCCGATGGTCGCGGATTATCCGTCTCTGAATTTAGGCCAGGCGGTCATGGTCTATTGCTATCAATTAGCATCCTTAATACAAATCCCCCAGCCGCCCGATACAGGAACCGATGAAAACCAGCTGGCTGCACTTCGCGCTCGCGTGGAGAACTTGCTCTTGCGGCTGGATGTGGCGGACGATCAAAAAATGGCTGACTGGCTACACCAGCGTCTCGGACGACTTGAGCAGCGGGACACGGCAATGTTGCACCGTTTGCTGCACGATATTGAAAAAAAATTAGCCGAGTAAAATGCTGTCATACGTTTTTACTATGGAGAAATTGTCTGTCATGGAGGGTTGCATTTGGGGGAATCGGATGAAAATAAATCGGCAAACAGCGGGGCGTGAGTCTCTGCGGAATTGTGATCAAATTAAAAATTCATTGACTTAAGGTGCCCGATCCTTTAACCCTAAAAGAATACAGCACAGACAGATAATAATGACAGAGTACACAACATCCATGAAACGCATCAGCATCACCACCATTACTACAACCATCATCATTACCACAGGTAACGATGCGGGCTGACGCGTACAGGAAAAACAAAAAAAAGCCCGCACCTGAACAGTGCGGGCTTTTTTTTCGGCTAAAGGAAACGAGGTAGAACCATGCGAGTGTTGAAGTTCGGCGGTACATCAGTGGCAAATGCAGAACGTTTTCTGCGTGTTGCCGATATCCTGGAGAGCAACGCCAGGCAGGGGCAGGTTGCGACCGTGCTCTCTGCCCCGGCAAAAATCACGAACCATCTGGTGGCGATGATTGAAAAAACCATCGGTGGTCAGGATGCACTTCCGAACATCAGCGACGCCGAGCGTATCTTCGCTGAGCTGCTGCAGGGGCTGGCGGAGGCACAGCCCGGCTTCCCGCTCGCACAGCTGAAGTCTTTCGTTGAGCAGGAGTTTGCTCAGATCAAACATGTACTGCACGGTATCAGCCTGCTGGGCCAGTGTCCGGACAGCATCAACGCGGCGCTGATCTGCCGCGGTGAGAAACTGTCAATCGCCATCATGGCTGGCCTGCTGGAAGCGCGTGGCCACGGCGTGACCGTCATCAATCCGGTTGAAAAACTGCTTGCGGTGGGCCACTACCTCGAATCTACCGTTGATATTGCCGAATCAACCCGCCGTATCGCCGCGAGCAAAATCCCGTCTGACCACATGATCCTGATGGCGGGCTTTACCGCCGGAAATGAGAAGGGTGAGCTGGTGGTGCTGGGCCGTAACGGCTCCGACTACTCTGCCGCCGTGCTGGCTGCCTGTTTACGCGCAGACTGTTGTGAGATCTGGACTGACGTCGACGGCGTGTATACCTGCGACCCGCGCCAGGTACCGGACGCCAGGTTGCTGAAGTCGATGTCTTACCAGGAAGCGATGGAGCTTTCCTACTTCGGCGCCAAAGTGCTTCACCCACGTACCATCTCCCCGATTGCCCAGTTCCAGATCCCTTGCCTGATTAAAAATACCGGTAACCCGCAAGCGCCAGGCACGCTGATTGGCGCCAGCTCCGATGAAGATGGCCTGCCGGTGAAAGGCATCTCCAACCTCAATAACATGGCGATGTTCAGCGTCTCCGGTCCGGGGATGAAGGGCATGGTCGGCATGGCGGCGCGCGTATTTGCCGCAATGTCACGCAACGGTATCTCGGTGGTGCTGATCACGCAGTCCTCTTCCGAGTACAGCATCAGCTTCTGCGTGCCGCAGGCCGACTGCCTGCGCGCACGCCGTGCGCTGGAAGAAGAGTTTTATCTGGAGCTGAAAGAGGAGTTGCTGGAGCCGCTCTCCATTCAGGAGCGTCTGGCCGTCATCTCCGTCGTGGGCGACGGGATGCGCACCCTGCGCGGTATCTCCGCGAAGTTCTTTGCCGCGCTGGCCCGCGCCAACATCAATATCGTGGCGATTGCCCAGGGCTCGTCTGAGCGTTCTATTTCCGTCGTGGTGGATAACGACGATGCCACCACCGGCGTGCGCGTGGTGCATCAGATGCTGTTCAATACCGATCAGGTCATTGAGCTGTTCCTGATTGGCGTGGGCGGTGTCGGCGGCGCGCTGCTCGAGCAGGTGAAGCGTCAGCAGGCGTGGCTCAAGAAGAAGCATATCGATCTGCGCGTCTGCGGTATTGCCAATTCCAGAGCGCTACTGACCAATGTGCATGGTCTGAATCTTGAAAACTGGCAGGCCGGGCTGGAAGAGGCGAAAGAGCCGTTTAATCTGGGTCGCCTTATCCGTCTGGTAAAAGAGTACCATCTGCTTAACCCGGTGATTGTCGACTGTACGTCAAACCAGGCCGTTGCCGACCAGTATGCGGATTTCCTGCGCGAAGGCTTCCACGTGGTGACGCCGAACAAAAAGGCCAACACCTCGTCGATGGATTACTATCACCAGCTGCGTCTGGCGGCGAGCAAGTCGCGCCGTAAGTTCCTGTACGACACCAACGTGGGCGCAGGCCTGCCGGTTATCGAAAATCTGCAAAATCTGCTGAATGCGGGCGACGAACTGCAGCGTTTCTCCGGCATTCTCTCCGGCTCCCTGTCGTTTATCTTTGGCAAGCTGGACGAGGGCATGAGCCTCTCGGAAGCCACCCGCGCCGCGCGCGAGCTGGGCTATACCGAGCCGGATCCACGTGACGATCTCTCCGGCATGGACGTGGCGCGTAAGCTGCTGATCCTCGTGCGCGAAACCGGTCGCGAGCTGGAGCTTTCGGACATTGTGATTGAACCCGTGTTGCCAGCCGAGTTTGACAGCAGCGGTGATGTCAGCACCTTTATGGCGAATTTACCCCAGCTTGACGATGCTTTTGCCGCGCGCGTGGCGAAAGCCCGTGATGAAGGTAAGGTATTGCGCTATGTTGGCAACATTGAAGAAGATGGCGTGTGCCGGGTGAAGATTGCCGAAGTGGATGGCAACGACCCGCTGTACAAAGTCAAAAACGGCGAAAACGCCCTCGCGTTTTACAGCCACTATTATCAGCCATTGCCGCTAGTGCTTCGCGGCTATGGCGCAGGGAACGATGTTACAGCGGCGGGTGTGTTTGCCGATCTGTTGCGTACCCTGTCATGGAAGTTAGGAGTTTAACATGGTCAAAGTTTATGCCCCGGCTTCCAGCGCCAATATGAGCGTCGGATTTGATGTGCTGGGTGCGGCGGTCACGCCGGTGGACGGTTCGCTGTTGGGCGATACGGTTACGGTTGAGGCGGCGGCGAGTTTCAGCCTCAATAACGTGGGCCGATTCGCCAGCAAACTTCCCTCTGACCCGCGCGAGAATATCGTCTATCAGTGCTGGGAACGCTTCTGTCAGGAGATCGGCAAAAACGTGCCGGTCGCCATGACGCTGGAAAAAAGTATGCCGATTGGTTCGGGGCTGGGCTCCAGCGCCTGTTCCGTGGTTGCCGCGCTGGTGGCGATGAACGAGCACTGCGGCAAGCCTTTGAATAACAGCCGCCTGCTGGGGTTAATGGGCGAGCTGGAAGGGCGTATTTCCGGCAGTATCCACTATGACAATGTGGCACCGTGCTTCCTTGGCGGTATGCAGCTGATGATCGAAGAAAATGGCATCATCAGCCAGCAGGTGCCAGGGTTTGATGAGTGGCTGTGGGTGCTGGCGTATCCGGGAATTAAGGTCTCTACCGCGGAAGCGCGTGCGATCCTGCCTGCGCAATATCGTCGTCAGGACTGTATTGCTCACGGACGTCATCTGGCGGGCTTTATCCACGCCTGCTATACCCGTCAGCCGCAGCTGGCGGCGAAGCTGATGAAAGATGTCATTGCCGAGCCGTACCGCACGAAGCTGCTGCCTGGCTTTAACGAGGCGCGACAGGCCGCCATGGATATCGGCGCGCAGGCGTGCGGCATCTCCGGCTCCGGCCCGACGCTGTTCGCCCTGTGCGATAAGCCAGACACCGCGCAGCGCGTGGCGGACTGGCTCTCTAAACACTACCTGCAAAATCAGGAAGGCTTTGTTCATATTTGCCGTCTGGACACGGCTGGCGCACGAGTACTGGGATAACGAATGAAACTCTATAACCTTAAAGATCATAACGAGCAGGTCAGCTTCGCGCAGGCAGTGACTCAGGGGCTGGGCAAAAATCAGGGGCTGTTCTTCCCGCATGACCTGCCGGAATTTCAGCTGACCGAGATTGATGAACTGCTGAAGCAGGACTTTGTCACCCGCAGCACCAAAATTCTGTCTGCGTTTATCGGCGACGAAATCCCTCAGGAGCTGCTGGAAGAGCGCGTGCGTGCGGCGTTTGCCTTCCCGGCTCCGGTGCAGCAGGTGGAGCCTGACGTCGGTTGTCTGGAGCTGTTCCACGGCCCGACACTGGCGTTTAAAGACTTCGGCGGCCGCTTTATGGCGCAGATGCTGACCCACATTAGCGGCGACAAGCCGGTGACCATTCTGACAGCCACCTCCGGCGATACCGGTGCCGCGGTCGCGCATGCGTTCTACGGCCTGAAAAACGTCCGCGTGGTGATCCTCTATCCAAAAGGCAAAATCAGCCCGCTGCAGGAAAAACTGTTCTGTACGCTCGGCGGCAACATTGAGACCGTGGCGATCGACGGTGACTTTGATGCCTGTCAGGCGCTGGTCAAGCAGGCGTTCGATGATGAAGAGCTGAAGGCCGCGCTGGGGCTGAATTCCGCCAACTCCATCAACATCAGCCGTCTGCTGGCGCAGATTTGCTACTACTTCGAAGCGGTAGCACAGCTGCCGCAAGAAGCGCGCAATCAGCTGGTGGTGTCCGTACCAAGCGGTAACTTCGGTGACCTGACGGCGGGATTACTGGCGAAATCGCTCGGTCTGCCGGTGAAGCGCTTTATCGCCGCTACTAACGCCAACGACACCGTGCCGCGCTTCCTGAAAGACGGGAAATGGGCACCGAACCCGACGCAGGCGACGCTCTCCAATGCCATGGATGTGTCACAGCCAAACAACTGGCCTCGCGTGGAAGAGCTGTTCCGCCGCAAGGTATGGCGTCTGGTGGACCTGGGCTACGCGGCGGTGACGGATGAGACCACTAAAGCGACCATGCGCGAGCTGAAGGCGGTGGGATATACCTCTGAGCCGCACGCGGCAATTGCGTATCGCGCACTGCGCGACCAGCTCAACCCGGGGGAATATGGTCTGTTCCTCGGTACCGCCCATCCCGCCAAGTTCAAAGAGAGCGTGGAAGCGATCCTGGGCGAAACGCTGCCGCTGCCAAAAGAGCTGGCCGAGCGTGCCGACCTGCCGCTGCTGTCACACGAGCTGCCTGCGGATTTTGCCGCGCTGCGTAAGTTGATGATGACTCGCGCGTGATTGTGTTGCCCGGTGGCGGCTACGCCTTACCGGGCCTACGGGGTTTGTAGGCCGGGTAAGCGCAGCGCCACCCGGCAAAAGCAGCACCGATCTTTAGGCCGGGAAAGGCGAAGCCGCCACCCGGCTTTTTTTTGTGAAGAAAATAAGGAGGAATAAAGCAGGAAAAAAGCAGGAATTCCCAATAAATGCGGTCACTTAGCGTTTAGGATTGCAGAGAATAACATCCCCCGTTCCCCTCGCGTACTCTCCTTACATCGGCCCACGTTGGGCAAGAAGAATAAGGAGTCACAGATGTCTACACTGAAACCTGCACTCATCGCGCTTTCACTGGTGCTGGTCGCTCCCATGGCGGCACAGGCATCCGAAATCACCCTCGTACCGGCGGTTAAACTGCAGATTGGCGACCGGGACAACAGCGGGCATTACTGGGACGGCGGCCGCTGGCGCGACCACGACTGGTGGAAGGCGCATTATGACTGGCGTGATAACCACTGGCGCCCGCATGACGAACATCGCGATCGTGACGATCGACACGACCATCATCATGACGATCGCCATCCAGGGCCGGACTGGAAGCACCATTAATGCAACACCCCGCCAGCAGGCGGGGTGTTGTTTTACTGTTCGTGGCGTTTAAAGACCAGTTCGCCTTTCCCCGACGCGTCTTCGTCAAAGAAATAGCCTTCACTGTTAAAACCGGTCAGCTGCTCCGGCTTGGTCAGGCGGTTCTGAATGATATAGCGGCTCATGAGGCCCCGCGCCTTTTTGGCATAGAAGCTGATGACCTTGAACTTGCCGTTTTTCTCATCCAGGAAGACCGGCTTGATGATCTCCGCATCCAGCTTTTTCGGTTTCACCGACTTGTAGTATTCATCGGATGCCAGGTTAATCACCACGTTATCGCCCTGAGCGCGAAGCGCCGCGTTCAGCTTATCGGTGATGATTTCGCCCCAGAAATGGTACAAGTCTTTGCCTTTGGCGTTTTCCAGACGAATGCCCATCTCCAGACGGTACGGCTGCATCAGATCCAGCGGACGCAGTACGCCATACAGACCCGACAGCATACGCAGATGCTGCTGGGCAAAATCGAAGTCGGCTTCACTGAAGTCTTCCGCCTGCAGACCGGTATAGACATCACCTTTAAACGCCAGAATCGCCTGACGCGCGTTAGCAGGGGTGAAATCCGGATGCCATTCATGGAATCGGGTCGCGTTCAGGTCCGCCAGCTTGTCGCTGATGCCCATCAGCGAGGCGATTTGCGGCGCAGAGAGCTTGCGCGCTTCACGGATCAGCTGCTGTGAATAATCCAGCAGTTCTGGCTGGGTATAGCGCTCAGTGGCGAGCGGGCTCTGGTAGTCGAGCGTTTTTGCAGGTGAAATCAGAATCAGCATATCCAGTCCTTGCAGGAAATTTAGAGCGACTTTAACAAAAAATCGCCCTGAATTGATCGATAGCTGTTATCGCCGGGGCAAATCATCCCAGGTGCCAGGGGCAAGTTGTGACGCAATTTCGGGGTAACGTGATGCATCAAATACCGGGGCAACCCCCAGCTTGCGCTGGCGAAGATAATCTTTGGCAATAAGCGTCACAACGGGGGAGAGCAGCAGGATCGCCGTCAGGTTAGTGATTGCCATTAGCGCCATAATGACATCCGCCAGCTGCCAGATCATAGGCATCGTCAGAAGGGCGCCCGCGAACACCATCAGTATCACCCCCAGGCGAAGCAGGAGGATAGCAGGGCGAGCGTTGAATCTCAGGAAAATGAGGTTGTTTTCAGCGTACAGATAGTTGACCACAATTGAGCTGAAGGAGAACAACATCAGTATGAGCGAGACAAAGCCAGCCCCCCAGCCGCCGGTCAGGTTCACCAGCGCCTGCTGAAGAAATTGTATCCCGACGGCATCCGAGGTATGGGGTACCGGGCCGGCCAGCAGGAGGATCATGGCACTGGCGGAACAGATGATCACCGTATCCATAAAGACGCCGATCATCTGCACAATACCCTGCGCAGCCGGGTGTGGCGGCCACGAAGAGGCGGCCGCTGCGACGTTGGGAGTGGAACCCATTCCGGCTTCATTGGAGAACATGCCCCGTTGAAAACCTGCCATCAATGCCTGGCTCAGGGTATAGCCCAGCGCGCCTGATGCGACTTCTCGCCAGCCAAAGGCGCTTTTAAAGATGGACGCAATGACCCCAGGAACCTGTTCGAAATGCAGTGCTGCAACGACCAGACTCGCGGCAACCCAGAGCAGGGCCATAATGGGCACCAGCCACTGCATCAGGCGGGCGACGCCCCTAAGGCCGGCAGAAATGGCGAGCAAAACAAAGAGGGCTAACACGCTGCCCGTGAGCCACTCCGGACAGGAGAAGGTATAGCGCAGAGCATGGGCAACCGAGTTTGACTGGACGGTATTAAAAATGAGGCCGTATGCGAACAGTAAAAAAAGCGAGAACAGCACGCCCATCCAGCGCATCCCTAAGCCACGCGCCATATACCATGACGGGCCGCCGCGAAACTGTCCGCTTTTATCCTTCTCTTTGTAGAGTTGTGCCAGCGAACTTTCGGCGAAAGAGGTGGCCATCCCCAGAAGTGCCGTGACCCACATCCAGAACACTGCGCCAGGCCCTCCTGCGCTGATGGCCAGCGCAACGCCTGCCAGATTGCCGCTGCCAAGGCGTGCCGCAAGGCTGGTACACAGCGCCTGAAACGAGGTGAGTCCGCCCGGATGGGGCGTGACGCTGTTTTTCAGACTTCTGCCAAACTTGCGAATATAGCGAAACTGGATAAACCCACTGCGTAGCGTAAACCAGATACCTGCTCCCAGGAGCAGGTAAATCATTATCGAGCCCCAGAGGACTTCGTTAATAAAGAAAAAGAAATCAGGCATTAACGTCCCTCTTGTTGATGCCAATGTGAATATGTAAGCGCTACCACTGATTGGGCATGCTGTTGCTTAGCAGCCTGTTAATATTCTCAGTTTATCATACTCTGCCTAAGCGCACTGTCTGCGGTTGCGCTACCCCTCCGTCGTGTTATCATCAGGGCAGACCGGTTACATCCCCCTAACAAGTAAACCTGTCATTTTTCCGCTGCAGGCATGCTGTCGGTAGCGTGAATTATCCAGGGCACGTTAAAAGAGAAACACTATCATGACGGATAAATTGACCTCCCTTCGTCAGTTCACCACTGTCGTAGCTGACACCGGAGATATCGCGGCAATGAAGCTGTACCAGCCGCAGGATGCCACAACTAACCCTTCTCTGATCCTTAACGCCGCACAGATCCCTGAGTATCGCAAACTGATTGACGAGGCCGTGACCTGGGCGAAAGCACAGAGCAATGACCGCGCCCAGCAGGTTGTGGATGCTACTGACAAACTGGCCGTGAACATCGGTCTGGAAATTCTGAAACTGGTCCCGGGCCGTATCTCCACCGAAGTGGATGCACGTCTGTCCTACGACACCGAAGCGTCAATTGCTAAAGCAAAACGTCTGATCAAACTGTACAACGATGCGGGCATCAGCAACGACCGTATCCTGATCAAACTGGCGTCTACCTGGCAGGGCATCCGCGCGGCGGAGCAGCTGGAAAAAGAAGGCATCAACTGTAACCTGACCCTGCTGTTCTCCTTCGCGCAGGCGCGTGCTTGTGCTGAAGCTGGCGTATACCTGATTTCTCCGTTCGTAGGCCGTATTCTGGACTGGTACAAAGCCAACACCGACAAGAAAGAGTACGCGGCTTCTGAAGATCCAGGCGTGGTTTCCGTGACTGAAATCTACGAATACTACAAACAGCATGGTTATGAGACCGTGGTGATGGGCGCAAGCTTCCGTAACGTCGGTGAAATCATCGAACTGGCTGGCTGTGACCGCCTGACCATCGCCCCTGCGCTGCTGAAAGAGCTGGCAGAAAGCGAAGGTACCATCGAGCGCAAACTGTCCTACACCGGTGAAGTGAAAGCACGCCCAGAGCGCATCACTGAATCCGAGTTCCTTTGGCAGCACAACCAGGATCCAATGGCGGTAGACAAACTGGCGGACGGTATCCGTAAGTTTGCTATTGACCAGGAAAAACTGGAAAAAATGATCGGCGACCTGCTGTAATCATTCTGCGTGACCGGGTCCCCGGTCACGCTACTTCTTTCGTACTCTGTCTGAATTTCCCCTCTGCGTGTATCATTCCCTTTAATCAGTACTTTTTGAATGGAATGGATATGAATACCTTACGCATCGGCTTAGTGTCGATTTCCGACCGCGCCTCCAGCGGCGTTTACCAGGATAAAGGCATCCCTGCTCTGGAAGAGTGGCTGGCAAGCGCGTTGACCACCCCGTTTGAGATCCAGACCCGCCTGATCCCGGACGAACAGCCAATCATCGAGCAGACCCTGTGTGAGCTGGTGGATGAAATGAGCTGTCACCTTGTGCTGACGACGGGCGGAACCGGCCCTGCGCGCCGCGATGTTACCCCGGACGCGACGCTGGCGATTGCCGATCGTGAAATGCCAGGCTTCGGTGAACAGATGCGTCAGATCAGTCTACACTTTGTCCCGACGGCCATTTTGTCTCGCCAGGTGGGGGTGATCCGCAAACAGGCGCTGATTCTGAACCTGCCGGGCCAGCCGAAGTCCATCAAAGAGACGCTGGAAGGACTGAAAGCGGAGGATGGCAGCGTCATCGTCCACGGCATCTTTGCAAGTGTACCGTATTGTATACAGCTGCTGGAGGGGCCGTACGTCGAGACGGACGACAAAGTGGTAGCAGCATTTCGTCCTAAAAGCGCCCGCCGCGAGACAATCTCCTGAAGTTAATTAAAATGTGACATTAGCATCAGCCGCAGTGGCGTGTAAATGGATTTACGATATAGTAATTTTTTCTTTACGTTTGCTGTAAAAAATAATCCACAATACATGCACAATGGTTCGCTATGTCACATAACACCCGACCTCTGAATCGACAGGATTACAAAACCCTCACGCTCGCCGCTCTGGGCGGCGCGCTGGAGTTTTACGACTTCATCATCTTTGTTTTCTTCGCCGCTGTGGTAGGGGAGTTGTTCTTCCCGGCGGATATCCCGGAATGGCTGCGACAGGTGCAAACCTTCGGCATTTTTGCTGCCGGATATCTGGCACGTCCGCTGGGCGGCATTGTGATGGCGCACTTTGGCGATCTGGTCGGGCGCAAGAAAATGTTTACCCTGAGTATCTTGCTGATGGCCGTGCCGACGCTGGCAATTGGCCTGCTGCCAACCTATGCCTCAATGGGTATTGTTGCCCCGTTATTGCTGCTACTGATGCGTATTCTTCAGGGGGCGGCGATCGGTGGTGAGGTACCGGGGGCGTGGGTGTTTGTTGCGGAACATGTTCCGGCGCGCCGCATTGGTATCGCCTGCGGCACCTTAACCGCGGGGTTAACGGTGGGGATTTTGCTTGGTTCCATCGTTGCGACCATTGTAAACATCAGCATGACGCAGCAGGCTGTGCACGACTGGGGCTGGCGCTTACCGTTCCTGCTGGGCGGAGCGTTTGGCCTGGTGGCGATGTACCTGCGTCGCTGGTTGCAGGAGACGCCGATTTTCCTTGAGATGCAGCAGCGCAAAGCGCTGGCTCAGGAGTTGCCGGTCAAAGCCGTGGTGGTGCGCCATAAAAAAGCGGTCGTGGTGTCGATGCTGCTCACCTGGCTTCTCTCGGCGGGCATCGTAGTGGTGATTTTGATGTCGCCGGTCTGGCTGCAAAAACAGTACGGGTTCGCCCCGGCAGTGACGTTACAGGCGAACAGTATCGCGACCATTATGCTTTGCTTTGGCTGTCTGGCCGCCGGGCTGGCTGTCGATCGCTTCGGTGCCAGCGTGACCTTTATCGTCGGCAGCCTGTTACTGGCCGTATCAAGCTGGGCGTTTTACCATTTGGCAGGCAGCCACCCTGAACAGCTGTTCCTGCTGTACGGTGTGGTAGGCCTGTGCGTAGGCGTTGTCGGGGCGGTACCGTATGTGATGGTACGCGCGTTTCCGCCTGAGGTGCGCTTCACCGGCATCTCATTTTCTTACAACGTCTCGTATGCCATCTTTGGCGGACTGACGCCGATTGCGGTGACGGTATTAATGGGGGTGTCTCCCCTGGCGCCGGCCTGGTACGTGCTGGCGTTGTCGTTAATGGGGCTGGTATTGGGGATTTGGCTTCGGCAGTCAGGGGAAAATCGTGCCCGCGAGGCGGGCACGACAGACGAATCAGTGTTTTTCACCAATCGGTAGAATAGTGCGGCCGAACTGCTCGTTCAGCACTTCACCCATGGCCAGGTAGATAGCGCTTGCGCCGCATACCAGGCCAATCCAGCCTGCAACGTGTACGAGGCCTTCGTTATCCACCAGGTGGCCGATGGACAGCAGGGCGAACAGTACGGTCAGGCTCAGGAAGACGAACTGCAGCGCGCGGTTCCCCTTCAGCGTGCCGAAGAACATGAACAGGGTGAAGACGCCCCACAGACCCAGATACACGCCCAGGAAGTGGGCATTCGCTGCGTCTGCCAGACCCATTTTAGGCATCAGCAGGATAGCGACCAGCGTCAGCCAGAACGAGCCGTAAGAGGTGAAGGCGGTTAAGCCGAAGGTGTTGCCTTTCTTATATTCCAGCAGACCCGCGAAGATTTGTGCGATGCCGCCGTAAAAAATGCCCATCGCCAGGATAATGCCATCCATCGGGAACATCCCGATGTTGTGCAGGTTCAGCAGGATAGTGGTCATGCCAAAACCCATCAGGCCCAGCGGAGCCGGATTAGCCAACTTAGTGTTGCCCATAAGTCCTCAAAAAAATCATCATTAATATGGTGAAATGGTTAAACCCGCGTCATTACTCCCTGACGGGGCGCGGCATCATAATGGGCGCAATCGATGCCGTCTATGATCTCATCAGGGTGAAATTAAAAATTTTTTTACGCTTGCCCCTTGATGGATGCCGTAGCGACCCCATCTTGTAGTCAACCGCAGTGTGTGGACCTGAAAAAAATCAAATCTGGGCAGTTGAAAAAGCACGTTCTGCCCTTATTACAGGTACACAACCACATGTTGACTGAATTTTTAGTGGAGACGTTTAGATGGGTAAAATTATTGGTATCGACCTGGGTACGACCAACTCTTGTGTAGCGATTATGGACGGCACTACTGCACGCGTGCTGGAGAACGCCGAGGGCGATCGCACCACGCCTTCTATCATTGCTTATACCCAGGATGGTGAAACTCTGGTTGGTCAGCCGGCTAAACGTCAGGCAGTGACAAACCCGCAAAATACCCTGTTTGCGATTAAACGCCTGATCGGCCGCCGCTTCCAGGACGAAGAAGTTCAGCGTGACGTTTCTATCATGCCTTACAAAATCATCGCAGCAGATAACGGCGATGCATGGCTTGATGTGAAAGGCACCAAAACTGCACCACCGCAGATCTCTGCTGAAGTGCTGAAAAAAATGAAGAAGACTGCTGAAGATTACCTGGGTGAGCCAGTAACTGAAGCCGTTATCACCGTACCTGCCTACTTTAACGATGCTCAGCGTCAGGCTACCAAAGATGCTGGCCGTATCGCAGGTCTGGAAGTAAAACGTATCATCAACGAACCTACCGCAGCGGCTCTGGCTTACGGTCTGGATAAAGAAGTGGGCAACCGCACTATCGCGGTTTACGACCTGGGTGGTGGTACCTTCGATATCTCTATTATCGAAATCGACGAAGTTGACGGCGAAAAAACCTTCGAAGTTCTGGCAACCAACGGTGATACCCACCTGGGTGGTGAAGACTTCGATACCCGTCTGATCAACTACCTCGTAGACGAGTTCAAGAAAGATCAGGGCATCGACCTGCGTAACGACCCGCTGGCCATGCAGCGCCTGAAAGAAGCCGCTGAGAAAGCGAAGATCGAACTGTCTTCCGCTCAGCAGACCGACGTTAACCTGCCGTACATTACTGCAGATGCGACCGGTCCTAAACACATGAACATCAAAGTGACCCGTGCAAAACTGGAAAGCCTGGTCGAAGACCTGGTGAACCGTTCTATCGAGCCACTGAAAGTTGCTCTGCAGGATGCTGGCCTGTCCGTGTCTGATATCAATGACGTTATCCTCGTTGGTGGTCAGACCCGTATGCCAATGGTCCAGAAGAAAGTGGCTGAGTTCTTCGGTAAAGAGCCACGTAAAGATGTTAACCCGGACGAAGCCGTTGCTATCGGTGCTGCCGTTCAGGGTGGTGTATTGACCGGTGAAGTGAAAGACGTTCTGCTGCTGGACGTTACCCCGCTGTCTCTGGGTATCGAAACCATGGGCGGCGTGATGACTGCGCTGATCACTAAAAACACCACTATCCCGACCAAGCACAGCCAGGTGTTCTCTACCGCTGAAGACAACCAGTCTGCGGTAACCATCCATGTGCTGCAAGGTGAGCGTAAACGTGCGTCTGATAACAAATCTCTGGGTCAGTTCAACCTGGATGGTATCAACCCGGCACCACGCGGCATGCCGCAGATCGAAGTGACCTTCGATATCGATGCTGACGGTATCCTGCACGTTTCCGCGAAAGACAAAAACAGCGGTAAAGAGCAGAAGATCACCATTAAGGCTTCTTCCGGTCTGAACGAAGAAGAGATCCAGAAAATGGTTCGTGAAGCAGAAGCGAACGCGGAATCTGACCGTAAGTTCGAAGAGCTGGTTCAGACCCGTAACCAGGGTGACCATCTGCTGCACAGCACCCGTAAGCAGGTTGAAGAAGCGGGCGACAAACTGCCAGCGGAAGATAAAACGGCTATCGAAGCTGCACTGACCGCGCTGGAAACGTCTCTGAAAGGCGAAGACAAAGCGGATATCGAAGCGAAGATGCAGGAGCTGGCACAGGCTTCCCAGAAGCTGATGGAAATTGCTCAGCAGCAGCACGCGCAGCAGCAAGCGGGCGCTGACGCTTCCGCGAACAACGCGAAAGACGACGACGTTGTCGACGCTGAGTTCGAAGAAGTTAAAGACAAAAAATAATCGCCCTGATGCAGGGTAATTAATCGGCACGGGCGTAGGAGAACTCTCCACGCCCGTGCTCGCATGTTAAGGGGCTTAAAAAAACCAATGGCAAAGCAAGACTATTACGAGATTTTAGGCGTTCCGAAAACTGCGGAAGAGCGTGAAATCAAAAAGGCGTATAAGCGCCTGGCCATGAAATTCCACCCGGACCGCAACCAGGGGGATAAAGAGGCTGAAGCAAAATTTAAAGAGATCAAAGAAGCCTACGAAGTCCTGACCGATGCACAAAAACGTGCGGCCTATGACCAGTACGGCCACGCAGCCTTTGAACAGGGCGGTATGGGCGGCGGCGGATTCGGTGGCGGCGGCTTTGGCGGCGGTGCTGATTTCAGCGACATCTTCGGCGACGTATTCGGCGATATCTTTGGCGGCGGTCGTGGTCGTCAGCGCGCAGCGCGCGGCGCAGACCTGCGCTACAACATGGAGCTGACGCTGGAAGAGGCCGTTCGCGGTGTCACCAAAGAGATCCGTATCCCGACGCTGGAAGAGTGTGACGTGTGCCACGGCAGCGGCGCGAAAGCGGGTACCCAACCGCAGACCTGTCCAACCTGTCACGGTTCCGGTCAGGTGCAGATGCGTCAGGGCTTCTTCGCAGTACAGCAGGCCTGTCCTCACTGTCATGGCCGCGGTACGCTGATTAAAGATCCGTGCACTAAATGCCACGGTCATGGTCGCGTTGAGAAAACCAAGACCCTGTCCGTCAAAATCCCGGCAGGCGTGGATACGGGCGACCGCATCCGTCTGGCAGGTGAAGGTGAAGCCGGTGAGCACGGCGCACCGGCAGGCGATCTGTACGTTCAGGTTCAGGTGAAGCAGCATGCCATCTTCGAGCGTGAAGGTAACAACCTGTACTGTGAAGTGCCGATCAACTTCGCCATGGCGGCGCTCGGTGGTGAAATTGAAGTGCCTACCCTGGATGGTCGCGTCAATCTGAAGATCCCGGGCGAAACCCAGACCGGTAAGCTGTTCCGCATGCGCGGTAAAGGCGTGAAGTCCGTTCGCGGCGGTGCTCAGGGCGACCTGCTGTGCCGTGTGGTTGTAGAAACCCCAGTGGGGCTGAACGACAAGCAGAAACAGCTACTGAAAGAGCTGCAGGAGAGCTTTGGCGGCCCAACGGGCGAGAAAAACAGCCCGCGCTCCAAAAGCTTCTTTGATGGCGTCAAAAAATTCTTCGACGATTTGACCCGCTAATCTGTTAGCCGGTTTTCCACGATATAAAGCCTGGAAGCGATTCCGGGCTTTTTTATTTTGGGGGATAGATCGGTAAAACTGAGTCTACACTCAATATTAATCTGTTTTTGCCGAGTTATTTGGCTTGGTATTATGGTTTTATCGAGGTATTGTTGTAAAAGAGAGAACTTAAATGAAATTACTACACCGTTTCTTTAGCAGTGAGGCGTCCGGTGGTGTGATCCTGATTATTGCCGCGGCAGCCGCAATGGTGCTGGCGAACCTGGGCATGACGCGCGATCTCTATCACGCATTTTTGGAAACACCCGTTGAGCTGAAGGTCGGGGCGCTGGAAATTAACAAGAACATGCTGCTGTGGATCAACGATGCGCTAATGGCGGTGTTCTTCCTGCTGGTGGGACTTGAGGTCAAACGGGAGCTGGTGTTGGGCTCCCTCGCCAGCCGTCAGCGCGCCGCCTTTCCGGTGATCGCCGCTATCGGCGGGATGGTCGTTCCGGCACTGCTGTTCCTTGCGTTTACCTGGCAGGATCCTGTTGCGCGTGACGGGTGGGCTATCCCGGCGGCAACGGATATCGCGTTTGCGCTCGGTGTCTTAGCCTTGCTCGGCAGCCGCGTGCCGATGGCGTTGAAAATCTTCCTGATGGCGCTGGCGATCATTGATGATCTGGGCGCGATCGTGATTATCGCGCTGTTTTATACCAGCGATCTGTCGATTCTGTCGCTGAGCGTGGCAGCAGGTGCAATTGCGGTCCTGGCGCTGCTGAACATTTTCAATGTCCGCCGCATCGGCATTTACATCCTCGTGGGGATGGTACTCTGGACAGCGGTATTGAAATCCGGCGTGCATGCCACGCTGGCCGGGGTGATTGTTGGCTTCTTTGTGCCGCTAAAACCGCAGGAGGGTAAATCCCCTGCTAAACAGCTTGAGCACGTCCTGCACCCGTGGGTCGCCTTTATGATCCTGCCACTGTTTGCCTTTGCTAACGCCGGTGTTTCCCTGCAGGGCGTGACGCTGGATGGGCTGACGTCTGTCCTTCCGCTGGGCATTATTGCCGGGCTGTTTATTGGTAAACCGCTGGGGATCAGCCTGTTCTGCTGGCTGGCGCTGAAGATGAAGCTGGCATCGCTGCCGAACGGCACCACCTTTGGTCAGATTATGGCTGTCGGCGTGCTGTGTGGTATTGGATTTACCATGTCGATCTTTATCTCGACGCTGGCGTTTGGCACAAATGCCCCTGAACTCATCGTCTGGGCGAAGCTCGGCATTCTTATCGGGTCATTACTGGCCGCGGTAATCGGTTATACCTTGTTGAAGGTGAAATTGCCCGGACAGGCTGTCCAGGCATAACGGAAACCGGGAGAAGATGAGCCTTCTCCCGTTACATACTCAGGGAGTGAAGACGCTATGTCTCATTTGAATTACAACCATCTTTACTACTTCTGGCACGTCTACAAGCAGGGCTCGGTGGTGGGGGCGGCTGAGGCGCTCTATCTCACGCCGCAGACCATTACCGGCCAAATCAAGGCGCTGGAAGAGCGCCTGCAGGGCAAGCTGTTCAAGCGTAAAGGCCGCGGGATTGAGCCAAGCGAACTTGGGGAACTGGTCTTTCGCTATGCGGACAAGATGTTCACCCTGAGCCAGGAGATGCTGGATATCGTCAACTATCGCAAAGAGTCTAACCTGCTCTTTGACGTCGGCGTGGCGGATGCGCTGTCCAAACGGCTGGTGAGCGGCGTGCTGGATGCCGCGGTGGTGGAAGATGAACAAATCCATCTGCGCTGCTTTGAATCCACCCACGAGATGCTGCTGGAACAGCTGAGCCAGCATAAGCTGGATATGATTATCTCGGACTGCCCCATCGACTCCACGCAGCAGGAAGGGCTGTTCTCAGTGAAGATTGGCGAATGCGGTGTCAGCTTCTGGTGCATTAATCCACCGCCGGAAAAACCCTTCCCGGCCTGTCTGGAAGAGCGTCGCTTATTGGTGCCGGGAAGGCGGTCAATGCTCGGGCGTAAGCTGTTGAACTGGTTTAACTCGCAGGGGCTGAAGGTGGAGATCCTCGGTGAATTCGACGATGCGGCACTGATGAAAGCCTTTGGCGAAGCGCACAATGCCATCTTCGTTGCGCCAACGCTGTACGTGCTCGATCTCTATTCAGACAACAAGATTACGGAGATTGGCAGAGTGGATAACGTGATGGAGGAGTATCACGCCATATTTGCCGAAAGAATGATTCAGCACCCGGCGGTGCAGCGAATCTGCAACCGTGACTACTCGGCGCTGTTTACGCCACCGGCAATCTGAAGACATAAAAAAACCCGCGTTAAGCGGGTTCTTTAAACAAGCAACAACAAGTAGCGATTAAGCCAGTTTGTTGATCTGCGCGGTCAGGTTTGCTTTATGACGCGCTGCTTTGTTTTTGTGGATCAGACCTTTAGCAGCCTGACGATCCACGATTGGTTGCATTTCGTTAAATGCGTTCTGCGCTGCAGCTTTGTCGCCAGCTTCGATTGCTGCGTATACTTTCTTGATGAAAGTACGCATCATAGAGCGACGGCTTGCGTTGTGCTTACGAGCCTTTTCAGACTGAACGGCACGTTTCTTAGCTGATTTGATATTAGCCAAGTCCAACTCCCAAATATGATCTATGTGGACAATTCAAAGGCCGAGGAATATGCCCTCTTTGCCTTCTTTTGTCAATGGATTTGTGCAAATAAGCGCCGTTAAAAAGCGACGCTACGTTACGTAGTGATGGCGCAGGATTCTACCAGCTTGTCTTGCGTGAATACAGCCTTTCGGCATAAAAATCGCAGTTCACGCGCAGATTTTTTCGCTGTGAAAGGTCAGCCTGATGAAATCATTACGGCTTTCTGTTTTGCGCGAACAATCGCCGGTTAACCTTAACCGCGGTACAAGGTATACTTTGGCGATTTTCACTGTTTTGAGCCAGACATGAAGCTGATACGCGGCATACATAATCTCAGCAGCGCACCACACGGGTGCGTGCTGACTATTGGTAATTTCGACGGCGTGCATCGTGGTCATCAGGCGCTGTTGCAGGGATTGCGTAAAGAAGGGGAGGCCCGTGGCCTGCCCGTGGTGGTGATGATTTTCGAACCGCAACCGCTGGAGCTGTTTGCGGGGGATAAATCGCCCGCCCGTCTCACTCGCCTGCGTGAGAAGCTGCGCTACCTGGCAGAGTCCGGCGTCGACTACGTGCTGTGCGTGCGTTTCGATCGTCGCTTTGCCGCACTGACAGCACAAAATTTCGTCAGCGACCTGCTGGTTAAGCGTCTTGGCGTACAGTTTCTCGCCGTGGGGGATGATTTCCGCTTTGGCGCTGGTCGTCAGGGTGATTTCTTGCTATTACAGAAGGCGGGCCTGGAGTACGGTTTTGACGTCACCAGCGCGATGACCTTCTGTGAAGGCGGCGTGCGCGTCAGCAGCACGGCGGTGCGTCAGGCGCTGGCGAATGATGAACTGGATACGGCAGAAACGCTGCTGGGGCACCCGTTTACTATCTCAGGCCGCGTCGTGCATGGCGACGCCCTGGGGCGCACGATAGGTTTCCCGACGGCGAATATCCCGCTGCGTCGTCAGGTTTCCCCGGTTAAAGGGGTCTATGCGGTGGAAGTGGCAGGACTGGGCGATAAGCCGTTTTACGGCGTTGCCAACATTGGCACGCGTCCCACTGTCGCCGGTGTACGTCAACAGTTAGAAGTGCACCTGCTGGACGTTGTAATGGACCTTTATGGTCGCCATATAGATGTAATACTGCGTAAAAAAATACGCAATGAGCAGCGATTTGCTTCACTGGATGAACTAAAAGCGCAGATTGCGCGTGATGAATTGACGGCCCGCGAGTTTTTTGGGCTATGAACCCGGCTTAAATGCCTACGTGATAAATACGGAACCGAGAATCTGATGAGTGACTATAAATCAACCCTGAATTTGCCGGAAACAGGGTTCCCGATGCGCGGCGATCTCGCCAAGCGCGAACCGGGAATGCTGGCGCGTTGGACCGATGATGACCTGTACGGCATCATTCGTGCAGCCAAAAAAGGCAAAAAAACCTTCATTCTGCATGATGGCCCTCCCTATGCGAATGGCAGCATTCATATTGGTCACTCTGTAAACAAGATTCTGAAAGACATTATCGTGAAGTCCAAAGGCCTCACGGGATATGACTCGCCTTACGTTCCGGGCTGGGACTGCCACGGTCTGCCAATCGAGCTGAAAGTAGAGCAAGAGTTTGGCAAGCCAGGTGAGAAGTTCACCGCCGCTGAGTTCCGTGCAAAATGCCGCGAATACGCTGCCACGCAGGTTGACGGCCAGCGTGCGGACTTTATCCGTCTGGGTGTATTGGGCGACTGGTCGCACCCGTACCTGACTATGGACTTCAAAACTGAAGCCAACATCATCCGTGCGCTGGGCAAAATCATCGGTAACGGCCATCTGCACAAAGGCGCGAAGCCGGTGCACTGGTGCGTGGACTGCCGTTCTGCGCTGGCAGAAGCCGAAGTAGAGTATTACGACAAAACCTCGCCTTCTATCGACGTGGCGTTCGACGCTGTCGATCAGGATGCGGTGAAAGCCAAATTTGGCGTTTCCTCCGTTAACGGCCCGGTCTCGCTGGTGATCTGGACCACCACGCCGTGGACGCTGCCAGCCAACCGTGCAATCTCCCTGTCCGGTGAGTTTGACTACGCGCTGGTGCAGATTGAGGGGCGCGCGGTTATCCTGGCGAAAGATCTGGTGGAGAGCGTGCTGAAACGCGCGAACATCTCCGACTACACCGTGCTGGGCACCGTGAAAGGTGACGCGCTGGAGCTGATGCGCTTCAAGCACCCGTTCCTCGACTTCGATGTCCCGGCAATCCTGGGCGATCACGTCACGCTGGAAGCCGGTACCGGTGCGGTGCATACCGCCGGTGGCCATGGTCCTGACGACTACAACATCAGCCTGAAGTACGGTCTGGAAATCGCTAACCCGGTTGGCCCGGACGGCTCGTACCTGCCTGGTACTTATCCGGCTCTGGACGGTATCAACGTCTTTAAAGCCAACGACATCATCGTGGATATGCTGCGCACCAGCGGCGCGCTGCTGCACGTTGAGAAAATGCAGCACAGCTATCCATGCTGCTGGCGTCACAAGACGCCGATCATCTTCCGTGCAACCCCGCAGTGGTTCGTCAGCATGGATCAGAAAGGCCTGCGTGAGCAGTCTCTGAAAGAGATCAAAGGCGTGCAGTGGATCCCGGACTGGGGCCAGGCGCGTATCGAATCCATGGTCGCTAACCGTCCTGACTGGTGTATCTCTCGTCAGCGTACCTGGGGCGTGCCGATGTCTCTGTTCGTACATAAAGAGACGCAGGAACTGCACCCGAATACCCTGGAACTGATGGAAGAAGTGGCGAAGCGCGTCGAAGTTGACGGCATTCAGGCGTGGTGGGATCTCGATGCCCGCGACATCCTGGGCGCGGACGCGGACAACTACGAGAAAGTGCCAGATACCCTGGACGTGTGGTTCGACTCTGGTTCGACCCACGCCTCGGTGGTTGACGTGCGTCCAGAGTTTGCCGGTCACGCTGCCGACATGTATCTGGAAGGGTCTGACCAACACCGCGGCTGGTTCATGTCATCCCTGATGATCTCCACCGCCATGAAAGGTAAAGCACCTTATCGCCAGGTACTGACTCACGGCTTCACCGTGGATGGTCAGGGTCGTAAGATGTCTAAATCCATCGGGAACACCGTTTCTCCGCAGGATGTGATGAACAAGCTGGGCGCAGACATCCTGCGTCTGTGGGTGGCTTCTACCGACTACACCGGCGAAATGGCGGTGTCTGACGAGATCCTGAAGCGTGCTGCCGACAGCTATCGTCGTATCCGTAACACCGCGCGCTTCCTGCTGGCGAACCTGAACGGTTTTGATCCAGTGAAGGACATGGTGAAACCGGAAGAGATGGTCGTGCTGGACCGCTGGGCGGTAGGCTGTGCGAAAGCGGCGCAGGACGATATCCTGAAAGCCTATGAGTCTTATGATTTCCACGAAGTGGTGCAGCGCCTGATGCGCTTCTGCTCCATCGAAATGGGCTCGTTCTATCTCGACATCATCAAAGACCGCCAGTACACCGCGAAAGCGGACAGCGTGGCGCGTCGTAGCTGCCAGACCGCCCTGTTCCACATCGCTGAAGCGCTGGTTCGCTGGATGGCGCCGATCATGTCCTTCACCGCAGATGAAATCTGGGGCTACCTGCCAGGCGACCGTGAGAAATATGTCTTCACGGGCGAGTGGTACGAAGGTCTGTTCGATCTCTCCAGCACCGAAGCGATGAACGATGCCTTCTGGGACGAGCTGCTGAAAGTGCGTGGCGAAGTGAACAAGGTTATCGAACAGGCGCGTGCGGACAAGAAAGTCGGCGGCTCTTTGGAAGCGGCAGTCACCCTGTACGCCGAACCTGAGCTGGCGGCAAAACTGACCGCGCTGGGTGATGAATTACGATTTGTCCTGTTGACCTCCGGTGCGAAAGTTGCGGATTATGCCGAGGCCTCTGCTGATGCTCAGCAGAGCGAGCTGCTCAAAGGACTGAAAGTCGCGCTGAGCAAAGCCGACGGTGAGAAATGCCCGCGTTGCTGGCATTACACCACGGATGTCGGCCAGGTGGCGGAACACGCAGACATCTGCGGACGCTGTGTAAGCAACGTCGCCGGTGACGGCGAAAAACGTAAGTTTGCCTGATGAGTAAAACTCTCTGTTCAACAGGACTGCGCTGGCTGTGGCTGGTTGTGGTAGTGCTGATTATCGATCTGGGCAGCAAGTTCCTGATCCTCCAGAACTTTGCTCTGGGGGAGACGGTCCCGCTGTTCCCGTCGCTTAACCTGCACTACGCACGTAACTACGGTGCGGCGTTTAGCTTCCTTGCTGACAGCGGTGGCTGGCAGCGCTGGTTCTTCGCGGGTATCGCTTTAGGTATTTGCGTCATACTGGCAGTGCTGATGTACCGTTCGAAGGCAACGCAAAAGCTGAATAACATCGCCTACGCGCTGATCATTGGCGGCGCGCTGGGTAATCTGTTCGATCGCCTGTGGCACGGCTTTGTGGTCGATATGATCGACTTCTACGTCGGCGACTGGCACTTCGCGACCTTTAACCTCGCCGATAGCGCAATTTGCATCGGTGCGGCGTTAATCGTGCTGGAAGGTTTCTTGCCGAAACCGGCCGCGAAAGAGCAGGCGTAAGCATCAACGCCGGGTGGCGCTACGCTTACCCGGCCTACAGAATTTGTGGCCTCCCGTAGGCCCGGTAAGCGTAGCGCCACCGGGAAACAGGTGACCCAAAACAAGCGAGCAATTTGCATGTCTAAATCCGTACAGAGCAACAGCGCGGTTCTCGTCCACTTCACGCTGAAGCTGGATGATGGCTCCACGGCTGAATCCACCCGCAATAACGGCAAACCGGCCCTGTTCCGTCTTGGCGATACCTCCCTGTCTGAAGGTCTTGAGCAGCAGCTTCTTGGCCTGAAAGAGGGCGAGAAAAAAGCCTTTTCGCTGGAGCCAGATGCTGCGTTTGGTGTGCCAAGCCCGGATCTGATCCAGTATTTCTCGCGTCGCGAATTTATGGACGCTGGTGAGCCGGAAATCGGGGCGATTATGCTCTTTACCGCTATGGACGGCAGCGAAATGCCTGGTGTGATCCGCGAAATCAACGGTGACTCCATTACCGTTGATTTCAACCATCCGCTTGCCGGGCGTACCGTTCATTTTGATGTTGAAGTGCTGGAGATTGACCCAGCACTGGAGGCCTAAAATGCAGATCCTGTTGGCTAACCCGCGCGGCTTCTGCGCCGGTGTAGACCGCGCTATCAGCATTGTTGAAAACGCGCTGGAAATTTACGGCGCGCCGATTTATGTGCGTCACGAAGTGGTGCACAACCGCTACGTGGTCGACAGCCTGCGCGAGCGTGGTGCTATTTTCATCGAGCAGATTAGCGAAGTGCCGGACGGCGCGATCCTGATCTTCTCCGCGCACGGCGTCTCTCAGGCCGTCCGTAACGAAGCGAAAAGCCGCGATCTGACGGTCTTTGATGCCACCTGTCCGCTGGTGACGAAAGTGCATATGGAAGTGGCGCGCGCCAGCCGTCGTGGTGAAGAGTCGATTCTGATTGGCCACGCGGGTCATCCGGAAGTCGAAGGCACGATGGGGCAGTACAGTAACCCGGAAGGGGGCATGTACCTGGTGGAGTCGCCGGAAGATGTCCTGACGCTGAACGTCAAAAACGAAGCCCGTCTGTCGTTTATGACCCAGACGACGCTCTCCGTTGACGATACCTCTGATGTGATTGACGCACTGCGCCAGCGCTTCCCGAAGATCGTCGGGCCGCGTAAAGACGATATCTGCTACGCCACCACCAACCGTCAGGAAGCGGTGCGCGCGCTGGCTGAACAGGCGGATGTGGTGCTGGTGGTCGGCTCGAAAAACTCCTCTAACTCTAACCGTCTGGCCGAACTGGCACAGCGTATGGGTAAAGCGGCATTTCTGATCGACGACGCGACGGATATTCAGGAAGCGTGGGTGAAAAATGCGGCCTGCGTCGGCGTGACCGCAGGCGCTTCCGCGCCGGATATTCTGGTGCAGAACGTCATTGTCCGCCTGCAGGAACTCGGCGGCGGCGAAGCGGTTCCGCTCGAAGGACGCGAAGAGAACATTGTTTTCGAGGTCCCGAAAGAACTGCGTATCGATGCGCGCGAAGTGGAATAACCCCTTATCTGATGAAAGGCCAGCATCTCATGTGCTGGCCTTTTTTTTGCCCCGTACTTTATCGTGACGACAAAATCATGTCTTTTACTGATATTTAAGTCTGTTTCACGTTAAATTCTAATTATCGGTGTTTTCAGTTGGCAGCCTTTGCGAAGGCTGGTTAATCTGAAAACGATTTACATCATTTTAACGTAAGAGAATAACTATGCATGATGCACAGATCCGTGTCGCCATTGCGGGCGCGGGTGGACGTATGGGCCGTCAGCTGATTCAGGCGGCACTTCAGATGGATGGCGTGGCACTGGGCGCGGCGCTGGAGCGTGAAGGGTCATCACTGTTGGGAGCCGATGCAGGTGAACTGGCGGGCGCAGGAAAGACCGGCGTCACCGTACATAGCAGCCTGGAAGCGGTTAAGGATGACTTCGATGTATTTATCGATTTTACCCGCCCGGAAGGGACGCTGACGCATCTTGCGTTTTGCCGGCAGCACGGTAAGGGGATGGTGATCGGCACCACCGGTTTTGACGACGCAGGTAAGCAGGCCATCCAGGATGCATCGAAAGAAATTGCGATTGTCTTCGCGGCAAACTTTAGCGTGGGCGTTAACGTCATGCTGAAGCTACTGGAGAAGGCGGCGAAGGTGATGGGCAACTACACCGACATTGAGATTGTTGAAGCGCACCACCGCTACAAAGTTGATGCGCCATCAGGCACGGCGCTGGCGATGGGCGAAGCGATTGCTCATGCACTCGATAAAGATTTGAAAGACTGCGCGGTCTATACCCGCGAAGGTCATACCGGCGAACGCGTACCGGGCACGATTGGTTTTGCTACCGTCCGTGCGGGTGACATCGTCGGTGAACATACGGCGATGTTCGCCGATATTGGCGAACGCGTCGAAATTACGCATAAAGCTTCCAGCCGAATGACGTTTGCCAATGGTGCAGTGCGTTCCGCTTTGTGGCTGAAAGGAAATAAGAGCGGCCTTTTTGATATGCGAGATGTGCTTGATCTCAACAATCTGTAAGCATTATTACCCATCGTGATGTGGTTATTGCAGTCGTAATATATTGATTGCATAGGGCAATATTTTATTGCCCTTTTATTTTACCTCATTTTCTTTAATTTTTGCTCTAAAGCTTAAAAACAAGCGCTTTTATCTCTTGTTTTCGTTACTGTAATGTAAATTTTGACCATTTGGTCCACTTTTTACTGCCTGGCCGAATAGTTTTTCATTAAACCATGCACGCAAGCGTTTTCTACAGTGATTTACCTGATCTTTTTGTCGCTTAAGTGGCTTTACTCTCGCCAGGCTTGCAAAAGGATAAACAAAATATCCGTTTTAAGTTGACTTTTAGCCTCCCAATCTCCAGAATGCCGCCGTTTGCCAAAAATCCGCTGGCAACACATTTGCATTGATTCATGACATGGTTATGAATTAATATGCAAATAAAGTGAGTGAATATTCTCTGGAGGGTGTTTTGATTAAGTCAGCGCTATTGGTTCTGGAAGACGGAACCCAGTTTATCGGTCGGGCCATAGGGGCAACGGGTTCGGCGGTTGGGGAAGTCGTTTTCAATACTTCAATGACCGGTTATCAAGAAATCCTCACTGATCCTTCCTATTCTCGCCAAATCGTTACTCTTACTTATCCTCATATCGGCAATGTCGGCACCAATGCGGCTGACGAAGAATCTTCTCAGGTACATGCGCAAGGCCTGGTCATCCGCGACCTGCCGCTGATTGCCAGCAACTTCCGCAGCACTGAAGATCTCTCGTCTTACCTGAAGCGCCATAACATCGTGGCGATTGCTGATATCGATACCCGTAAGTTAACGCGTCTGCTGCGCGAGAAGGGTGCACAGAACGGCTGCATCATCGCGGGTGATAACCTCGATGCCACGCTGGCGCTGGAAAAAGCGAAAGCCTTCCCGGGTCTGAACGGCATGGACCTGGCGAAAGAAGTGACTACCGCTGAAGCCTATAGCTGGACGCAGGGTAGCTGGACGCTGGAAGGCGACCTGCCGGAAGCGAAAAAAGAGAGCGAGCTGCCGTTCCACGTGGTGGCCTATGATTTCGGCGCCAAGCGCAACATCCTTCGCATGCTGGTTGACCGCGGCTGCCGTCTGACGGTGGTTCCGGCGAAAACCTCTGCCGAAGACGTACTGAAGATGAACCCGGATGGCATCTTCCTTTCTAACGGTCCTGGCGACCCGGCACCGTGCGACTACGCTATCGACGCCATCAAGTCCTTCCTGGAAACTGACATCCCGGTATTCGGCATCTGCCTCGGCCATCAGCTGCTGGCGCTGGCGAGCGGTGCGAACACCATCAAGATGAAGTTCGGCCACCACGGTGGTAACCACCCGGTGAAAGATATTGATAACAACACGGTGATGATCACCGCGCAGAACCACGGTTTTGCCGTCGATGAAGCGTCAATGCCGGCTAACCTGCGCGTGACGCATAAATCACTGTTCGATGGCACTCTGCAGGGGATTCATCGTACCGATAAGCCAGCGTTCAGCTTCCAGGGCCACCCGGAAGCCAGCCCGGGCCCGCACGACGCCGCGCCGCTGTTCGATCACTTCATCGAACTTATCGAGCAATACCGTAAGACCGCTAAATAATCAGGAGCCGAGAAGACCATGCCAAAACGTACAGACATAAAAAGCATCCTGATCCTTGGCGCTGGCCCGATTGTTATCGGCCAGGCCTGTGAATTTGACTACTCCGGTGCGCAGGCATGTAAAGCCCTGCGTGAAGAGGGTTACCGCGTTATCCTGGTCAACTCCAACCCGGCGACCATCATGACCGACCCGGAAATGGCGGATGCAACCTACATCGAGCCGATTCACTGGGAAGTGGTACGCAAAATCATTGAGAAAGAGCGTCCGGATGCTGTGCTGCCAACCATGGGTGGCCAGACGGCGCTAAACTGTGCGCTCGAGCTGGAGCGTCAGGGCGTGCTGGCCGAGTTCGGCGTGACCATGATTGGCGCGACCGCCGATGCAATTGATAAAGCAGAAGACCGTCGTCGCTTCGACGTGGCGATGAAAAAAATCGGCCTCGACACCGCGCGTTCCGGTATCGCGCACAATATGGAAGAGGCGCTGGCCGTTGCGGCTGAAGTGGGCTATCCGTGCATCATCCGTCCATCCTTCACTATGGGGGGGACCGGCGGCGGTATCGCCTACAACCGCGAAGAGTTCGAAGAGATTTGCGAACGCGGTCTGGATCTCTCGCCAACCAAAGAGCTGCTGATTGATGAATCGCTGATTGGCTGGAAAGAGTACGAGATGGAAGTGGTGCGTGATAAAAACGACAACTGCATCATCGTCTGCTCCATCGAAAACTTCGATGCGATGGGTATCCACACCGGCGACTCCATCACTGTTGCGCCAGCCCAGACGCTGACCGACAAAGAGTACCAAATCATGCGTAACGCCTCGATGGCGGTGCTGCGTGAAATCGGCGTGGAAACCGGCGGCTCAAACGTGCAGTTCTCGGTGAACCCGAAAACGGGGCGTCTGATTGTTATCGAAATGAACCCGCGCGTGTCCCGTTCCTCCGCGCTGGCCTCCAAAGCGACCGGCTTCCCGATTGCGAAAGTGGCGGCGAAACTGGCGGTGGGTTACACCCTCGATGAGCTGATGAACGATATCACCGGTGGCCGCACGCCAGCCTCCTTCGAACCGTCCATCGACTACGTTGTGACCAAAATTCCACGCTTCAACTTCGAGAAATTCGCCGGTGCGAACGACCGCCTGACCACCCAGATGAAATCTGTCGGTGAAGTGATGGCGATTGGCCGCACGCAGCAGGAATCCCTGCAGAAAGCGCTGCGCGGTCTGGAAGTGGGTGCAACCGGCTTTGACCCTAAAGTCAGCCTGGACGACCCGGAAGCACTGACCAAAATTCGCCGCGAACTGAAAGATGCGGGTGCAGAGCGTATCTGGTACATCGCCGATGCCTTCCGTGCTGGCCTGTCCGTCGACGGCGTATTCAACCTGACCAACATTGACCGCTGGTTCCTGGTGCAGATTGAAGAGCTGGTGCGTCTGGAAGAGAAAGTGGCAGAGCTGGGCATCAACGGCCTGGACGCAGACTTCCTGCGTATGCTGAAGCGTAAAGGTTTCGCCGATGCGCGCCTGGCTAAACTGGCGGGCGTACGTGAAGCGGAAATCCGCAAGCTGCGTGACCAGTACGACCTGCACCCGGTTTACAAGCGCGTGGACACCTGTGCGGCGGAGTTCTCCACCGACACCGCGTACATGTACTCTACCTATGAAGACGAATGTGAAGCGAACCCGTCCGTCGACCGCGACAAGATTATGGTGCTGGGCGGCGGTCCAAACCGTATCGGCCAGGGCATTGAGTTTGACTACTGCTGCGTACACGCCTCGCTGGCGCTGCGCGAAGACGGTTACGAGACCATCATGGTCAACTGTAACCCGGAAACGGTCTCAACCGACTACGACACCTCCGACCGCCTCTACTTCGAGCCGGTTACTCTGGAAGACGTGCTGGAAATCGTGCGCATTGAGAAGCCAAAAGGCGTTATCGTGCAGTACGGTGGTCAGACTCCGCTGAAGCTGGCCCGTGCGCTGGAAGCCGCAGGCGTACCGGTTATTGGTACCAGCCCGGATGCGATTGACCGTGCGGAAGACCGCGAGCGTTTCCAGCAGGCGGTTGACCGTCTGAAGCTGAAACAGCCAGCCAACGCCACCGTCACCGCCATTGAGATGGCCGTTGAGAAGGCGAAAGAGATTGGCTATCCGCTGGTGGTGCGTCCTTCTTACGTCCTGGGCGGCCGCGCGATGGAAATCGTGTATGACGAAGCTGACCTGCGTCGTTACTTCCAGACGGCGGTGAGCGTTTCTAACGATGCGCCAGTGCTGCTCGACCGCTTCCTCGACGACGCGGTGGAAGTGGACGTTGACGCCATCTGCGACGGCGAAATGGTGCTGATTGGCGGCATCATGGAACATATCGAGCAGGCGGGCGTGCACTCAGGTGACTCAGCCTGTTCTCTGCCAGCCTACACCCTGAGCCAGGAAATTCAGGATGTGATGCGTCAGCAGGTGCAGAAGCTGGCCTTCGAGCTGCAGGTTCGCGGCCTGATGAACGTCCAGTTCGCGGTGAAAGACAACGAAGTCTACCTGATTGAAGTGAACCCGCGTGCGGCACGTACCGTCCCGTTCGTTTCCAAAGCCACCGGTATTCCGCTGGCGAAAGTGGCGGCGCGCGTGATGGCGGGCCAGACGCTGGCGCAGCAGGGCGTGACCAAAGAGATCATTCCGCCGTACTACTCGGTGAAAGAAGTGGTGCTGCCGTTCAACAAATTCCCGGGCGTTGACCCGCTGTTAGGGCCAGAAATGCGCTCTACCGGGGAAGTGATGGGCGTGGGCCGCACCTTCGCTGAAGCGTTCGCGAAAGCGCAGCTCGGCAGTAGCTCCACCATGAGAAAATCAGGTCGTGCGCTGCTCTCCGTTCGCGAAGGCGATAAAGAGCGTGTGGTTGACCTGGCGGCCAAGCTGCTGAAACAGGGCTTCGAGCTGGATGCAACTCACGGTACGGCGATTGTGCTGGGTGAAGCCGGTATCAACCCGCGCCTGGTGAACAAGGTGCATGAAGGTCGTCCGCACATTCAGGACCGTATCAAGAATGGCGAATACACCTACATCATCAACACCACCGCAGGTCGTCAGGCGATTGAAGACTCCAAGCTGATTCGCCGCAGCGCGCTGCAGTACAAAGTGCACTATGACACTACCCTGAACGGCGGTTTCGCAACAGCTATGGCGCTGAATGCGGATGCCACCGAGAAGGTGATTTCAGTGCAGGAAATGCACGCGCAGATTAACAAGTAAGACAAAATGCCCGGTGCCATTCGGTTGCCGGGCATTCTTCCCCTCTTCAGAACCTTCTGGTTTTCCATCCGCTTTCAGTCAGTTAGCCTAAAATGGTTAGGTCGATAACGAAATTCATCTGAGAGCAGGGGAAAACACCATGCAAAATAAATTACTGATCGCTTCCGTTCTGGCTGCCACTGCACTGTTTACCGTAGCAGGCTGTTCGTCTAACCAGGCAGTCAAAACCACCGATGGCAAAACCATCGTGACTGACGGGAAACCGCAGGTAGATGATGACACCGGACTGGTGTCGTACAAAAACGCCGAAACCGGTCAAACGGAGCAGATTAACCGTGACCAGGTGAAATCCATGGGCGAGCTGGATAACTAAAAAAAAGCCGTGGCAAATGCCACGGCTTTTCGCTTTTGCTGGACGATTACCAGCGGTGGTTCAGCAGGATATGGCCGCCATAGGCAGCATAGCTGTTCTCACCCCATTCGCCGCTGGCGCGCAGCGAAAGCGTCGTGGTTTCGTTCAGGTTGCCGGTGACGCCCAGTTCTAACTGACCACGATCTTCCGGCGTATCGTTGCTCACGGTTTCATCATTAAACGCCAGATCGTTTTGGCCTGCCCCTTTCAGCCAGTTCACCGCAACGTACGGCTGCCAGGCTTTCACGTCCTTCTGCTCGAAGTAGCTGGACTTAACGCCCAGACGACCAAAGATGCCGTCGTTGTCCAGGGTCGTTACGCGTACGCCGTCGCGATCGGTATGATTTTCCTGATCGAGATAGCTGTAGATCACCTGCGCCTGCGGCTCGATCTTCCAGGTACGCGCGTTTTCTGACGGGATAACCCACGCGTGGCCAACTTCGACAGACGCAGCGAAG
This sequence comes from Enterobacter sp. T2, assembly GCF_010692925.1. NCBI lineage: Bacteria > Pseudomonadati > Pseudomonadota > Gammaproteobacteria > Enterobacterales > Enterobacteriaceae > Enterobacter > Enterobacter sp. T2. The sequence continues at coordinate 717,348 of NZ_CP048736.1, forward strand.
CCTTCGCTTTCGTAGTCTTCATCATTGCGGTTGCTGGTCACTTTATTGTTGTACCAGCTATAAGCGGCCCAGGTATCAATGTAGCTGCCCAGACGTAATTTCTGATCTTCCTGCCAGGTGGCATACACCCCAACATTGAAACCGTCCACCTTGCCTTGAGCATCACGCACGTTGTGCTTCGCATCCGAATGAGTCTTCGCCTGGCCAGCACCGAACATGCCACCGGCACGCAGGATCCCGTTGTCCATTGGCTTGCTCATGAAATCGCTGCCGACTTGCAGAACGGTCGTGGTGGTGTCGTAGCTGACTTTATCGCCGCCCGCGTCGTTCTCGTGATAACGCCCCTTAACGAATGGAAGGGACTTCCCCTGATTATGCGCCTGATTAACTCTTGTGCAATCATGGGGTACACATCGTCCCGGAGGAATTCGTTATGACTATCACGACTGTCGGTATCGATCTTGCTAAAAATGTGTTTGCTGTTCACGGTGTTGATCAAAATGGTAGAACTGTTCTGGTTAAGCCTAAAGTATCGCGTGCTGCACTTCCTGAGTTAATTGCAAGTTTGCCTCCCTGTGTTATCGGGATGGAAGCATGCTCCGGGGCTCACTACTGGGCAAGATTGTTTCGGCAGTATGGTCATGAGCCACGTCTGATGGCTGCTAAGTTTGTATCGCCTTATCGTATGGCCGGAAAATCAGGAAAAAATGATGCAGCTGATGCTCAGGCTATCTGTGAAGCTGTTCGTCGTCCGCATATGCGGTTCGTACCAGTGAAAGACGAAAGCCAGCAGGCCATGCAGTGTTTACATCGTACCCGTCAGGGTTTTATCGAAGAGAAAACAGCAACGTATAATCGTCTGCGAGGATTGATATCTGAATTCGGTGTCATCGCGCCACAAAGTGCTGATGCCCTGCGCCACATGGTTTCTGTGCAGAAGAGCTCTTTACCGCTTCAGGTTCAGCAATGTGTTGATGATTTGATGGAACACGTTGATCGCATTGAAGCTAACATCACTGAATATGACCGAATTTTGTCCCACATAGCCAAAACAGATCATCGCAGTCAGCGGCTGATGGAGCTAAAGGGCGTTGGTCCCACAACGGCCTGTGCACTGGTCGCCAGTATCGGTAATGCACATGATTTTAAAAATGGACGTCAACTGGCAGCCTGGCTGGGGCTGACGCCATCACAATACAGCAGCGGGGGAAAGTCGAAACTCGGCAGGATCACAAAAGCCGGTGATTCGTATCTGCGAACGCTTCTGGTTCAGGGGGCTCGTTCAGTGCTTATTGGCGCCGGGAAAAGGACTGACTCATTCAGCCGTTGGGTTTGTATGTTGGTTGAGCGCAGAGGGTACTGGCGGGCTGTTGTGGCCATCGCCGCCAAAAATGCGCGGCTGTGTTGGGCATCACTACATTACGGTGATGATTTCCGGCTGTACTCAGTCAACTAAAGCTCGAAGCTGTATAACCATCTGACCTGCAATTCGTTGATGATAAAGGGTTAGACCCCGTGAGGCCTATCTGGCTATTGTACAGGATATACGTATCCGCTTAACGAACAAGAACCTCACGCGCGTCTTTCATCAGGGCCCGAATCGATGACGATTCATCATGGCCGTTTATAGTACCGCAGTCTCTCCCCTTTATTTTTACTGAAGAGCAGACAGAAACCATAAATACCGGCTTTGACATGCCGGGGAAGTCCTTATAGTACATCCAGGTGTTCAGATCGTCTTCATTGCGGAAGGTGATTTGATCGCGGTCGTCACGCTTGTGCAGGAACATACCCTGGGCAGCAAGGTAGTTGCCTAAGTAAGCGCCAACTTCAGGTGCCATAACTTCAGGGGCTGAGTTGCCACCGTTATCGCTATTACCGCCGTTATCCGTGTTGCCACCGTTATCGCTATTACCGCCGTTATCCGTGTTGCCACCGTTATCGGTATTGTCGCCGTTATCGGTATTACCACCGTTATCGGTATTGTCACCGTCGGTGTTTCCGCCGTCATCATTATCGTCTGCCGGCTCATCTGATGGCGTCGCCTTCGATTCCAGATACCAGTTGCCGTCGCCGTGCTGATACAGATTGTATTCATACGCCCCGGCAACAATCGGTGCTGCCAGCGTCAGTTGGGCTTCAGAACTGCCACCGACGCTCACAACTTCCATACCGTTTACCGTTTGAGCGCCCAGACCGCCCATATTACTAACATTAACCTGGGACTGACCGAAGCTGCTGCCCGTAATGGTGAGGTGGTCGGTTGGTGCGTTATCTTCGCCGAGGCTGCTGTTCATTACGATCAGGCTACCTGAAGAACCCGTGTAGTCGCCGTTAATGGTGAAATTGTTGCCAACACTGTTATTGGCCGCGCTGAGTAACAGCGTGCCACCGTTGGTAACGTTGCCGTTAACCGTATCGATACCTGAAACGCTCAGGGTCGTGTTACCCTGAACCGCATTCCATGCCGCCAGCGTACCGCCGGTCAGGATATCAATGTTGTTATTCACTTCACCAGCCGTGGCAAACGCTGCACCATTTTCAACGGTGACGGTGGCGTTACTGCCTTTCACGCCGAGCGTTGCACCACTGGCGATCAGCGTCGTGCCGCTATGCAGAACGGTATTTCCCGTGTAGCTATTATTGCCGGTGAGCGTCAGGGTGTTTGAATCTACTTTTTCGACATTACCGCTACCGGTAATGCCGGTGGCGAATGTGGAGGAACTGCCCTGATTAAAAATAACGGTGCCGTTGTTGGTCAGGCCACCGCTCAGCGTGGCGGTGTTCTTGCCATCACCAAGCTGGAGAGAGGCATCTTTTGCAACGAGGGTATTACCGGCATTCGCGACCGCGCCTGACAGGACTAAATCACCGCTGTTGACCTGTAAAGAGTCATCTGCGCCGATAATGTCTATATTGCCTGACAGCGTCCACTTTTCACCATCCATTTTTACTGACGCAAAGCCATCCCCTTCCTTCAGTCCGATGAAATTGCTGTCTTCTGTGCCCGTACCAACCAGTGAAAGCGTGTTGCCTTTTGACGCGGTGGAGATGACATCTCCTTTGAGTGACGATCCTGTGTTCAGTACCAGCGTATTATTTTTCGTGCTGGCAAACATAATAGCTGTCGTATCGCCACTAATCGCGCCACTGTTTGTGATGTCCGCTTTCGACGTGTCCGTGACGTTGATACCGTACTGCGTTCCCTCTAAGGTGCCGGTATTAATAATTTTGGTATTACCATCGCTCAGGCTGATACCATCGCCGTTTGTACCCGTTATTTTTCCGCTATTATTTATTCCCACACCAATCTGAGAACTCAGGCCTGTGTTGCCTCTGATTATGCCTGTGTCAGTGTTAGCGATATTGACGGCTGAAGAGCTTTCACTGACGAACACGCCATTCTCTGTGCCTGTGATGTTTCCATCATTGTTTAGATCGCCAAGCATTGACTGAACATTTACGGCATTGGCTGTTGTAGAGGAAATGGTTGCACCGCTTTCATTATGAATAATGACTCGCTGAGCCCCGGTATTAATATCTAATCCATTTCCCTTTCCGGAAATATTACCTTTGTTGATAGTGGAAGTGACATTGATACCTGTGACCGATACGGCACTCTCGCTTCCCGCGGAGGAAATGGTGACATCTTTATTTATCACGTATTCCGCATCTGCGGAAAAATCCTGGGGTACTGAGGTTGACTGGCTAATAGTTCCAGCGAAGGCCACTACTGGTGTGAATATAAGTAAAGCAGGAAATATATTTCCCAGAGTTTTTGTGGTCTTGTTTAATTTGAATATTTTGTTGCGCATTTACACGTCCATTTGAAAAGAAGTGGCGCTAATTAATGACTTAAATAGCGCTTCTGGGCTACTTAAAAGAATGATTCAACGATAAAAAGCGTAAAATTATTATTTTTTCAATGTGTTATGTATAGATCATTTTGCTAAAGAATAATTTTATATTTTCTTAATTGATCACTTGCTAATATGATTTAGTGCTTAATTATTCATTTCAAATATCATCTGATAACAGTTATTTTTGTTGGTTTGAGGTCGGCTATACCCGCCAGGAAGGAGGGTTGCCAATAGTTGCGTTTTACCTTTACGCGGCCTGTTGACCCTTTCACCGGGCGGGTTAACTGTCTACACTCACTGCTACAAGAAGAGAAGAAGACAGGTCATTTGATGATACTCATAATTTACGCGCACCCTTATCCGCAGCACTCGCATGCGAATAAGCGGATGCTTGAGCAGGTAAGGACGCTTGATAACGTAGAGATACGTTCCCTCTATCAACTTTATCCCGATTTTAATATCGATATCGCTGCTGAACAGGATGCGCTCTCCCGTGCCGATCTGATTATCTGGCAGCATCCAATGCAGTGGTACAGCACGCCTCCGCTCCTGAAACTGTGGATTGATAAAGTCTTCTCCCACGGTTGGGCGTATGGCCACAATGGCAATGCGCTAAAAGGGAAAAGCCTGATGTGGGCGGTGACCACTGGCGGAGGGGAAAGCCACTTTGATATTGGTTCTTTCCCGGGGTTTGACGTGCTGGCCCAGCCGCTACAGGCCACTGCACTCTATTGTGGTTTGAACTGGATCCCACCTTTTGCGATGCACTGCACGTTTGTCTGCGACGATGAAACGCTGCAGGCGCAGGCTCGCCATTACAAACAACGCTTACTTGAGTGGCAGGAGACGCACCATGGATAGCCATACGCTGATACAGGCGCTGATTTATCTCGGCGCGGCGGCGCTGATTGTGCCCGTGGCGGTACGCCTGGGGCTGGGCTCGGTTCTCGGCTACCTGATTGCGGGCTGCGTCATTGGGCCGTGGGGTTTTCGTCTGGTTACGGATGCAGAGGCGATTCTCCATTTCGCTGAAATCGGTGTTGTGCTGATGCTGTTTGTGATTGGTCTGGAGCTCGATCCGCAGCGCCTGTGGAAACTTCGCGCCTCGGTATTTGGCGGTGGGGCATTGCAGATGGTGGCCTGCGGCTTGCTGCTGGGCGGGTTCTGCATCCTGCTGGGAATGGACTGGAAAGTGGCTGAGCTCATCGGCATGACGCTGGCACTCTCCTCGACGGCCATTGCCATGCAGGCGATGAACGAGCGAAACCTGACGGTCTCCCAGATGGGGCGCAGTGCGTTCTCGGTGCTGCTGTTCCAGGATATAGCGGCGATTCCGCTGGTGGCGATGATCCCGTTGCTGGCGGCAAGCGGCTCCTCCACCACGCTGGGCGCGTTCGCGCTGTCGGCACTGAAGGTTGTAGGGGCGCTGGCACTGGTGGTCCTGCTGGGCCGCTACGTGACCCGTCCGCTGCTGCGTTTCGTCGCCCGCTCGGGTCTGCGCGAAGTATTCAGCGCCGTGGCACTGTTCCTGGTCTTTGGTTTTGGTTTGCTGCTGGAAGAAGCCGGGCTGTCGATGGCGATGGGGGCATTCCTTGCGGGCGTTCTGCTGGCAAGCTCTGAATACCGGCACGCGCTGGAAAGCGATATTGAGCCGTTCAAAGGGTTGCTGCTGGGACTGTTTTTCATCGGCGTGGGGATGTCCGTCGACTTTGGCACGCTGGTCACACACCCGCTGCGGATTATCATCCTGCTGGTCGGTTTCCTGGTCATTAAAATGGCAATGCTGTGGCTGATTGCGCGGCCATTAAATGTGCCGGGTAAACAGCGCAGCTGGTTTGCCGTACTGCTGGGGCAGGGGAGTGAATTTGCGTTCGTGGTCTTTGGCGCCGCGCAGATGGCAAACGTGCTGGATCCTGAGTGGGCAAAAGCGCTGACGCTGGCGGTCGCACTCTCGATGGCGGCAACGCCTGTTCTGCTGGTGGTGCTGACTCGCCTCGAAAAATCGGGTAGCGATCAGGAGCGCGAAGCCGATGAAATCGACGAGGAGCAGCCACGCGTGATCATCGCTGGTTTTGGTCGCTACGGACAGATCGTAGGGCGTTTGCTGCTGTCGAGTGGGGTGAAAATGGTCATCCTCGACCACGATCCCGACCATGTCGATACGCTGCGTAAATTTGATATGAAAGTGTTTTACGGTGATGCCACCCGTGTCGATCTGCTGGAATCCGCGGGGGCCGCAAAAGCGGAGGTGTTGATTAACGCCATTGACGATCCGGAGACCAGCATACAGATGGTGGAGCTGGTAAAAGAACATTTCCCGGCGCTGACGATCATTTCCCGCGCGCGCGATGTGGATCATTACATCCGACTACGTCAGGCAGGCGTTGAGGCACCCGAGCGTGAAACATTCGAAGGTGCGCTGAAATCCGGGCGTATGGCGCTCGAGAATCTGGGGCTCGGGGCGTATGAAGCGCGCGAACGTGCGGATCTGTTCCGCCGCTTTAACACCGGGATGGTGGAAGAGATGGCGGCGATGGCAGGCAGCACGGCCACGGAGCGGGCGGCGGTGTTTAAACGCACCAGTGCGATGCTGACGGAAATCATCAATGAGGACCGTAATCATCTGTCGCTGATCCAGCGTCATGGCTGGCAGGGCACGGAAGAGGGCAAGCATACCGGCGATCCGGCTGACGAGCCCGAGAGTAAACCTTCAGTGTGAAGTGGCGTTGCCAGCAATATTAAAAAATTTCTGTATCTTTACTCTGCCGCCAGTCGACGAAAGATTAAGCTTTCCGTATAGTGGCGGCAATTTTTTGCATCCGGGAAATTTTCAATGATCAGTCTGATTGCAGCGCTGGCGGTAGACCGCGTTATCGGTATGGAAAATGCCATGCCGTGGAACCTGCCTGCCGATCTCGCATGGTTTAAACGTACGACGTTAAACAAGCCGGTAGTGATGGGCCGCCTGACCTGGGAGTCGATTGGTCGTCCATTGCCGGGCCGTAAGAATATCGTTATCAGTAGCCAGCCGGGTACTGACGATCGCGTCGAATGGGTTAAGTCCGTAGATGAAGCGATTGCTGCCTGCGGTGATGCCGAAGAGATCATGGTGATCGGCGGTGGTCGTGTGTATGAGCAGTTCCTGCCTAAAGCGCAGAAGCTGTATCTGACCCACATTGATGCGGAAGTGGAAGGGGATACCCATTTCCCGGATTACGATCCGGACGAGTGGGAATCCGTATTCAGTGAATTCCACGACGCCGATGCGCAGAACTCCCACAGCTACTGCTTCGAGATTCTGGAACGTCGTTAAGTTTTTCCCCCTCACCCTGGGTGAGGGGGATTCATCAGGAGGCGACGGCCTCACTCTCCCCTGAGTCCTGCTGTCGGTTGGATGGCTGCACGAAGTAAGCTTTATCTTCCCAGCGTAAGCAGGTTAACTCGCCTCCCCAGCAGCAGCCGGTATCCAGACCGTAGATGCCCTCTGGCATGCCTTTGCCCTCCAGTGCCGCCCAGTGACCAAACGCTATGCTATATTCGGTTGTTACCGGCCCCGGAATGGCAAACCACGGTTTGAGGGGGGCAGGCGCGCTTTCCGGCGTTTCCTTGGAATACATGTCCAGCTGCCCGTTCGGGAAGCAGAATCGCATGCGGGTGAACGCATTGGTGATAAAGCGCAGGCGGGCCAGACCGCTGAGCTCTTCGCTCCAGTGGTTCGGCATATCGCCGTACATGGCATCCAGGAAGAAGGGATACGAGTCGCTCGCCAGTATCGCTTCTACGTCACGCGCACAGGTTTTTGCCGTCTCAAGATCCCATTGCGGGGTGATCCCGGCATGGGCCATGACCAGTTTTTTATCCTCGTCGACCTGCAACAAGGGCTGACGGCGCAGCCAGTTAATCAGATCGTCCGCGTCTGGCGCTTCCAGCAGCGGAGTGAGGCGATCTTTAGGCTTGTTGCGGCTGATCCCGGCAAACACGGCCAGCAGATGGAGATCGTGATTACCCAGCACCATGCGCACGCTGTCGCCCAGCGATTTGACGAAACGTAAAACCTCAAGCGAGCCCGGGCCGCGCGCGACTAAATCGCCCGTCAGCCAGAGGGTGTCCTGCCCTGGCGTAAAGTCGACCTGTTTTAACAATGCGATCAGTTCATCGTAGCAACCGTGAACGTCGCCAATCAGATATGTAGACATTAGATTAATGAATGAGTGTGGTTACGGCGAGACGGAACACAGGAATAGCAACGCGGAACACATTGCCATCGACGTCGACCATTTCGTAATGGCCTTGCATGGTACCCAGCGGCGTTTCAATCACCGCACCGCTGGTGTACTGGTACTCTTCGCCAGGGGCGATGTGGGGCTGTTCGCCCACGACACCTTCACCCTGAACTTCAATTTCGCGGCCATTGCCGTTGGTGATAAGCCAGTAGCGCCCGCGCAGCTGCACGGGCATCCGCCCCAGATTGCGAATGGTCACGGTGTAAGCAAAGACAAAACGCTCTTCATCGGGTGAGGATTGCGATTCAACATAGACGCTTTGTACATGGACACATACGCGGGGCGAATCAATCATGGCTTAACTCTCCTTCGGCGGCGCATTTTCGCTGATGTAATTAGCCAGCTTGCAGTACTGCTCTACGGAAATGTTCTCCGCACGCATTGCCGGGTCGATCCCCAGCTCGGCTAACACCTCAACGGTAAATGAATTGCTCAGGCTGTTACGGATCGTTTTACGGCGCTGGTTAAAGGCTTCTGTGGTAATGCGGCTGAGGACACGCAGATCTTTAACCGGATAGGGTTTCGTTTTATGTGGCACAAGGCGCACAACCGCTGAATCCACTTTCGGTGGTGGTGTGAACGCTGACGGCGGCACTTCGAGTACCGGGATCACGTTACAGTAATATTGTGCCATCACGCTTAAACGACCATACGCTTTACTGTTCGGCCCTGCAACCAGACGGTTAACCACCTCTTTTTGCAACATGAAGTGCATATCGGCAATGGCATCAGTATAGCTAAACAGGTGGAACATGAGCGGCGTGGAGATGTTGTACGGCAGGTTGCCGAAGACGCGCAGCGGCTGACCCATTTTCTCCGACAGTTCGCCAAAGTTCATGGTCATGGCGTCCTGCTGGTAGATGGTCAGCTTCGGTCCGAGGAACGGGTGCGTTTGCAGGCGTGCGGCAAGATCGCGGTCCAGTTCGATGACGGTCAGCTCGTCGAGGCGTTCGCCTACCGGCTCGGTCAGTGCAGCAAGGCCCGGACCGATTTCGACCATAGCCTGACCTTTTTGCGGATTAATAGCCGAAACAATGCTTTCGATCACGAACTGATCGTTGAGGAAGTTTTGCCCGAAGCGTTTTCGGGCTAAGTGGCCCTGATGGACTCGATTAGTCATTGAGTATTAACAATCATTTTGATGGCGAGATTAAGCGCCGTAATAAAACTGCCGACATCCGCTTTCCCCTGTCCTGCCAGATCCAGCGCAGTACCGTGGTCAACGGACGTTCGAATAAAGGGTAAACCGAGGGTGATATTCACCCCGCGGCCAAAGCCCTGGTATTTTAGCACGGGCAGGCCCTGATCGTGGTACATCGCGAGGACGGCGTCGGCATTATCCAGGTATTTCGGCTGAAAAAGCGTGTCCGCAGGGAGCGGCCCGCTAAGATTCATCCCTTTAGCGCGCATTTCTTCAAGCACCGGAATAATGGTGTCGATCTCTTCGGTGCCCATGTGTCCACCTTCTCCCGCATGCGGATTCAGGCCGCAAACCAGAACGTGTGGCTGTTTGATGCCGAATTTGGTTTGCAGGTCATGATGCAGGATCCCGATGATCTCCCGCAGCAGTGCCGGGGTGATGGCATCAGGAATGGCCTTAACAGGCAGATGGGTGGTCACGAGCGCAACGCGCATTGCCTCCGTCGCCAGCATCATCACTACTTTCGGGCTGTGCGAGCGCTCTTCAAAGAATTCCGTGTGCCCTGTAAAGGGGATACCCGCTTCGTTGATGACGCCCTTGTGCACGGGGCCGGTGATCAGGGCAGCAAATTCACCCTTCAGGCAACCGTCGCAGGCGCGCGCGAGGGTTTCCACGACGTAGTGGCCGTTTTCCGTGCTGAGCTGGCCTGGAATGACCGGTGTACGAAGAGGGACAGAAAGAACCGTGAGCGTACCGGCTTGCTGTGGTGCTGGCTGTTGGCCTTCAACGTAAGGAATAAGCGTTAAAGGCAGACCGAGCAGCTTCGCCCGGTCTTGTAACAGTGTTGCATCTGCGCAGACAACCAGTTCCACCGGCCAGCTTCGCTGGGCGAGCTGGACAACGAGGTCTGGCCCAATCCCGGCGGGTTCGCCGGGGGTGATCACAACACGATGCGGTTTCATTAGTTACTCAGAACTTTCACGTAAGCACTGGCGCGTTGTTCCTGCATCCAGGTTGCCGCTTCTTCAGAGAACTTACGGTTAAACAGCATACGGTAAGCGCGGTCTTTCTGCGCCGCATCCGTTTTATCCACGTTACGGGTGTCCATCAGCTCGATCAGATGCCAGCCAAATGAAGAGTGTACCGGAGCACTGATCTGGCCTTTGTTCAGCTTCATCAGCGCATCGCGGAAGGCAGGATCGTAAATATCTGCTGCAGCCCAGCCCAGATCGCCGCCCTGATTAGCAGAGCCTGGATCCTGAGAGAACTCCTTCGCGGCATTGGCAAACGAGGTTTTACCGCTCTTAATGTCTGCCGCAATCTGCTCCAGCTTCGCACGTGCCTGATCGTCAGTCATGATCGGTGACGGTTTGAGCAGAATATGACGAGCGTGAACTTCAGTCACGGAAATGTTCTGGCTCTGACCACGCAGATCGTTCACTTTCAGAATGTGGAAGCCCACACCGGAACGGATTGGACCCACGATATCGCCTTTCTTCGCCGTACTCAGCGCCTGGGCAAAGATGGATGGCAGCTCCTGAATACGTCCCCAGCCCATCTGGCCGCCTTTCAGCGCCTGTTGGTCAGCGGAGTAGGTGATAGCCAGCTTGCCAAAGTCGCCGCCGTTACGCGCCTGTTCGACAATAGAACGTGCCTGACTTTCTGCTTCCGCAGCCTGATCGGAGGTTGGGTTCTCTGGCAGTGGGATCAGAATGTGGCTCAGGTTCAGCTCTGTGCTCGCATCGTTCTGGTTACCCACCTGTTTTGCCAGCGCGTCCACTTCCTGCGGCAGGATCGTGACGCGACGACGGACTTCATTGTTACGCACTTCCGAAATCAGCATCTCTTTACGGATCTGGTTGCGGTAGGTGGCGTAGCTGATGCCGTCATAGGCCAGACGACTGCGCATCTGATCCAGAGACATGTTGTTTTGCTTTGCGATGTTAGTGATGGCCTGATCGAGTTGCTCGTCAGTCACCTTCACGCCCATTTTCTGACCCATCTGCAGAACGATCTGATCCATGATCAGTCGTTCCAGGATCTGATGGCGCAGCGTGGCGTCATCCGGAAGTTGCTGACCTGCTTCGCCCGAATTGAGCTTCACAGATTTCATCAGACCGTCAACGTCACTTTCGAGCACGACGCCGTTGTTAACAACAGCGGCGACCTTATCAACAACCTGGGGGGCCGCGAAGCTGGTATTCGCAACCATAGCGACACCGAGCAGCAGCGTTTTCCAGTTCTTCATACTTTTTCCATTTCAATTAACCGCAAAGCGGATTACGTTGTAAATCAAATACATTACAAGGAACTACGGTATGGCAGGATGTTCGAACGCAGCATCTGCTGGGTGCCCAGGCCGTAGTTGGAACTCAGGCCGCGCAGTTCGACATTAAAGCCAATCACGTTATCGTATTTGCTCTGATTGTTTTGAGTATCCCAGCCGTTAAGCTTACGTTCGTAGCCGACACGCAGCGCATAACAGCAGGAGTTATATTGCAGACCCACCATCTGGTCAGCAGGTTTATTGGCGTTAGTGTCAAAGTAGTAAGCGCCTACGATTGACCAGCGATCGGCGATAGGCCAGCTTGCTGCGCCACCCACCTGCGAAATCCCATCTTTGTATTGGTCAGCATTGGCGTAGTTCGGCAATGTCGCCTGAATATATTCCGGACTGGCATAGCGGTACGTCAACTGCATCATACGGTCTTCATCACGACGGTATTCAATAGCTGCACTGCTCGTCGCGATATTGTCCAGTCGCGTATCGTACTGCAACCCACCGCGCAGACCCCAGCGATCGGTCATGCGCCAGTAGGTATCACCCGCCCACACCAGTGAACCCGTTTTGTTGTCTTTCTCCCAGTTAATGTCGTCATCACCCGTACGAGACTCGGTGAAATAGTAAATTTGACCAACAGAAACGTTAAAACGTTCAACGGCAGATTCATCATAAACGCGCGTTGTGACACCGGTCGTTAACTGGTTAGCGGAAGCAATTCGGTCGAGACCACCGTAGGTACGGTCGCGGAACAGGCCGCTATAGTCCGATTGCAGGAAAGAGGAGTCGTAGTTCTGAATCTTGCTCTGATCGCGATAAGGCACGTAAAGATACTGCATGCGTGGCTCAAGCGTCTGAGTATAGCCATCCGCCAGGAGTGCCATATCACGTTCGAAAATCAGTTTACCGTCCATCTTAAACTGGGGAAGCGTACGGTTTACTGATTCTTCAAGATCGGTACCATAGCGATTGTTGTACCAGTCCAGATTTTTCTGCTGATAGTGCGTCGCCATGAGCTTGGCTTCGGTATTCAGACTTGCCCAGTCATTTGACCAGGGCAGGTTGACCGTCGGCTCAATATGAACGCGTGTGGATTCTGGCATATCCGAGTTGGTATTAACGAAATGCACCGCCTGAGCGTAGACGTGGGTGTCGAAAGGACCGACATCGTTTTGGTACCAGTTCACGTCCAGTTGCGGTTCAGCACCGTAGGTACTTGCTGTTTGGGTATTAAAGACCTGGAACTGCTTGGTTGACACCGTGGCGTTAAAGTTTTGAATCGCATAGCCAACGCTGAATTTCTGCGTCGCATAGCCATCGGTACTTGAACCGTACTTGGAGTCAAAGTCATTAAAGTAGTAAGGATCGCTGACCTTGGTATAGTCGACGTTAAAACGCCAGACCTGATCCAGTACCCCGGCATGCTGCCAGAAATACATCCAGCGGTGCTTGTCGCCTTCGGTCGGGTGCTCATCCTGGAAGACTTTATCTGACGGCAGATAATCCAGCTCCATCAGACCCGCACCGGCCTGAGTCAGGTAGCGGAACTCGTTCTCCCACATGACGTTACCGCGCTTATGGATATAGTGCGGCGTGATCGTGGCGTCCATGTTGGGCGCGATGTTCCAGTAATACGGCAGGTAGAACTCAAAGTAGTTCGAGGTGCTGTATTTGGCATTGGGGATCAGGAAGCCCGAGCGACGCTTGTCACCCACGGGAAGCTGAAGATAAGGGCTGTAGAATACCGGTACCGGACCCAGCTTAAAGCGGGCGTTCCAGATCTCCGCGACCTGCTCTTCACGGTCGTGGATCACTTCGCTCCCGACCACGCTCCAGGTGTTTGACCCTGGCAGACAGGAGGTAAAGGAGCCATTTTCCAGGATCGTATAGCGGTTTTCACCGCGCTGTTTCATCAGGTCCGCTTTACCGCGTCCCTGGCGACCCACCATCTGGTAATCACCTTCCCAGACGTTAGTATCTTTCGTATTCAGGTTTGACCAGGCTTTCGGACCTTTCAGGATGACCTGATTGTCGTCATAGTGCACATTACCCAGCGCATCCACCGTTCGTACCGGCTCGGCCGCGCCTTCCGGCTGCTTCTGGTGCAACTGCACTTCATCTGCCTGCAGGCGGCTATTGCCCTGGTTAATATCCACATTGCCCGTAAACGTGGCGTTGTCAGGATAAGTACCCTTAGAACTGTCTGCAGTAATGGTTACCGGCAAGCTATTTGTATCACCCTGCACCAGTGGGCGATTATAACTTGGAACGCCAAGCATACACTGCGAGGCGAGATCGGCCGCCAGCCCCTGTTGACTGTACAGGGCGGTGCCAATCATTGTGGCCAGAAGGGTGGGGATACGTTTTTTCATACGTTGTATTTTATTGTTCCGTCATCAGTGGCTACGGCTTACAAACGCTCAGAGACTATCTTACTCATCAGCGCAGTACCAGCGTTAATCCTGCCCGTTTGCGTGCCAGAGTGTTAGGCTCGCTATCGAATGACGAGTATGATAAAGCAAATTATAGGCGATGTCCTTCAATTGACCGTGGCTTGAACACTGTGATGATGACGTTGCGTCGGCCAGGAATATGACTATCCGGGGAGTATATGCAGTATTGGGGTAAAATAATCGGCGTTGCGTTCGCCATCATCATGGGTGCCGGGTTCTGGGGAATCGTGCTTGGGCTCATTATAGGTCATATGTTTGATAAGGCGCGCAGCCGCAAAATGGCCTGGTTTGCGAATCAGCGCGAGCGCCAGTCACTCTTTTTCTCCACCACCTTTGAAGTCATGGGGCATTTAACCAAATCCAAAGGCCGCGTGACCGAAGCCGATATTCAAATCGCCAGCATCTTTATGGACCGCATGAATTTGCATGGTGAATCCCGTGTGGCCGCGCAGAATGCGTTTCGCATTGGGAAATCAGATAACTATCCGCTGCGTGAAAAAATGCGTCAGTTCCGCAGCATCTGCTTCGGACGTTTTGATTTAATTCGGATGTTTCTGGAAATTCAAATCCAGGCGGCGTTTGCTGACGGTTCACTGCACCCTAATGAACGTGATGTTCTGTACGTCATTGCAGAAGAGTTGGGCATCTCCCGAATGCAGTTCGACCAGTTCTTACGCATGATGCAGGGCGGCGCGCAGTTTGGCGGGGGGTATCACCAGCAGTCTTCCGGCGGTGCATGGCAGCAGGCGCAGCGTGGACCGACGCTGGACGATGCGTGCAACGTACTTGGCGTGAAACCCACTGACGATCAAACCACCATCAAACGCGCCTATCGCAAGCTGATGAGCGAGCATCACCCGGACAAACTGGTCGCGAAAGGCTTACCGCCGGAAATGATGGAGATGGCGAAGCAGAAAGCGCAGGAAATTCAGAAGGCTTACGAGCTGATTAAAGAGAAGAAAGGTTTCAAATAAAAAAGGGCCCGACAGTGTCGGGCCCTTTTTTCAGAAGTCCACCGGGGCGTTAAACGTCATCGTGTTACCGAAGGCCGGATGGGTAATGGTCAGCGTCTGGGCGTGAAGCTGCAGACGCGGTGCTAACGCCAGCGCTTCCGGCGGCGCGTAAAACCGGTCGCCTAAAATCGGATGACCCAGCGCAAGCATATGCACGCGCAGCTGGTGTGAACGTCCGGTAATCGGCTTAAGGAGTACGCGCGCGGTGTTATCCGGGGCGTACTCCAGCACTTCATACTCGGTCTGCGCGGCCTTGCCGGTTTCATAGCAGACCTTCTGCTTAGGCCGGTTCGGCCAGTCGCAGATCAGCGGCAGATCCACCAACCCTTCTGCCTGTGCAGGATGTCCCCAGACGCGCGCCACGTACTGCTTCTTCGGCTCGCGCTCGCGGAACTGGCGCTTCAGCTCGCGCTCCGCCGCTTTATTGAGCGCCACCACAATCACGCCGCTGGTTGCCATATCCAGACGATGCACAGATTCCGCCTGTGGATGATCGCGCTGAATGCGCGTCATCACGCTGTCTTTGTGCTCATCCAGACGCCCCGGTACGGACAACAGGCCGCTCGGCTTGTTAACTACCATAATGTGTTCATCCTGATACAGGATGACCAGCCAGGGATCCATCGGCGGATTGTAGGGCTCCATTACCATTTTTTTGCTCTTCTTACTGATGCGTGACAACAATCAGACGCAATGCGTCCAGTCGCCAGCCCGCCTGATTCAGGCTTTCCATAATTTGCTGACGGTTGCTTTCAATGGCAGCCAGTTCATCGTCACGGATGTTCGGGTTCACCGCCTTCAGCGCTTCCAGACGGGACAGCTCTGCTGAGAGTTTCTCATCGGCCTCGGTGCGTGCAGCATCGATCAGCGCACGGGCCGCTTTCTCGATCTGGCTTTCGCCCAGCTGCAGAATGGCATGCACGTCCTGCTGTACCGCATTCACCAGCTTGCTGCCCGTATGGCGATTCACCGCGCTCAGCTGACGGTTGAAACTCTCGAATTCAACTTGCCCTGCCAGGTTGGTACCGTTTTTATCCAGCAGCAGACGCACAGGCGTTGGCGGCAGGAAGCGGGTCAGCTGGAGCTGTTTCGGTGCCTGGGCTTCCACAACGTAGATCAGTTCTACCAGCAGCGTACCCACCGGCAGTGCCTTGTTCTTGAGGAGTGAAATCGTGCTGCTACCGGTATCGCCGGAAAGGATCAGATCCAGTCCGTTACGGATCAGCGGGTGTTCCCAGGTGATGAACTGAGCATCTTCGCGGGACAGCGCCACATCACGCTCGAAGGTGATAGTACAACCATCTTCCGGCAGGCCCGGGAAATCCGGCACCAGCATGTGATCGGACGGGGTCAGGACAATCAGGTTCTCGCCGCGATCGTCCTGGTTAATTCCGACGATGTCGAACAGGTTCATGGAGAAGCTGATCAGACTGGTGTCATCATCTTGTTCTTCAATGCTTTCAGCCAGCGCCTGCGCTTTCTCACCGCCGTTGGAGTGAATTTCCAGCAGGCGGTCGCGACCCTGCTCAAGCTGCGCTTTCAGCGCTTCATGCTTCTCGCGGCAGGATTTGATCAGATCGTCAAATCCGTCACTGTTTTCCGGTGCGGCCAGGTAGCCGATCAGATCGCTATGCACCTGATCGTAAATGGTGCGGCCCGTCGGGCAGGTATGCTCAAACGCATCCAGACCTTCGTGGAACCAGCGCACCAGCACGGACTGGGCAGTTTTTTCCAGATACGGCACGTGGATCTGAATATCATGCGCCTGGCCGATACGATCCAGACGACCGATACGCTGTTCCAGCAGATCCGGATTGAACGGCAGATCGAACATCACCAGATTACTGGCAAACTGGAAGTTACGGCCTTCAGAACCGATTTCCGAGCACAGCAGAACCTGTGCGCCACTGTCCTCTTCACCGAACCACGCCGCGGCGCGGTCACGTTCAACGATGGACATCCCTTCGTGGAACACGGCGGCGCGAATACCTTCACGCTCGCGCAGCACCTGCTCCAGCTGCAGCGCGGTAGCTGCTTTGGCGCAGATCACCAGCACCTTCTGGGAGCGGTGGGCGGTCAGGTAGCCCATCAGCCACTCCACGCGCGGGTCGAAGTTCCACCAGGTGCCGGTATCGCCTTCAAATTCCTGGTAGATTTGTTCCGGGTAGAGCATGTCGCGGGCGCGCTCTTCCTGGGTTTTGCGCGCGCCCATAATGCCAGAGACTTTGATCGCCGTCTGATACTGGGTGGGCAGCGGAAGCTTGATGGTATGCAGCTCGCGTTTCGGGAACCCTTTCACGCCGTTACGGGTGTTGCGGAACAGCACGCGGCTGGTGCCGTGGCGGTCCATCAGCATGTCGATGAGCTCTTTACGCGCAGGCTCCGCGTTATCGCTATCGCTGTTCGCGGCCTGCAGAAGCGGTTCAATATCCTGCTCGCCAATCAGCTCGCTCAGGGTGTTGAGTTCCTCATTAGAAAGACGATTGCCTGCCAGCAGCATGGCCACGGCATCCGCGACCGGACGGTAGTTATTCTGTTCTTCCACGAACTGCCCGAAATCGTGGAAACGGTTTGGGTCAAGCAGGCGCAGACGGGCGAAGTGGCTTTCCAGACCCAGCTGTTCCGGCGTTGCGGTCAGCAGCAGGACGCCAGGGACGCGCTCCGCAAGCTGTTCGATAGCCATATACTCGCGGCTTGGCGCGTCTTCGCTCCAGACTAAATGGTGCGCTTCGTCAACGACCATAATGTCCCACTCGGCATCGCACAGGTGCTCGAGGCGCTGCTTGCTGCGGCGCACGAAGTCCAGGGAGCAAATAACCAGCTGTTCGGTTTCAAACGGGTTGTCGGCGTCGTGCTGCGCTTCGGCATAGCGTTCGTCGTCAAACAGGGAGAAGCGCAGGTTAAAGCGGCGAAGCATCTCGACCAGCCACTGGTGCTGCAGGGTTTCAGGCACCACGATCAGCACGCGCTCGGCGGCACCGGAAAGCAGCTGTTGATGCAGGATCATACCCGCTTCAATGGTTTTACCCAGGCCCACTTCATCGGCCAGCAGTACGCGAGGGGCATGGCGACGGCCCACGTCATGGGCGATATTCAGCTGGTGGGGGATCAGGCTGGTGCGCTGACCGCGCAGGCCGCTCCACGGCATGCGGTACTGTTCACTCTGGAACTTGCGCGCGCGATAGCGCAGCGAGAAGCGATCCATACGGTCAATTTGCCCGGCAAACAGGCGGTCCTGCGGCTTACTGAAAACCAGTTTGCTGTCGAGCAGCACTTCACGCAGGATGACATTGGCTTCGTCCGTATCAAGACGCGTACCAATGTAAGCGAGCAGTCCATTCTCTTCTTTTACGTCTTCAATCTTGAGCTGCCAGCCGTCATGGCTGGTCACGGTGTCACCCGGATTGAACATCACGCGGGTTACAGGGGAGTCATTGCGAGCGTACAGGCGGTTTTCACCGGTGGCAGGGAAGAGGAGGGTAACCATACGCGCATCGACGGCAACGACGGTTCCTAATCCAAGTTCGCTTTCTGTATCGCTGATCCAGCGTTGACCAAGTGTAAAAGGCATAGTTGTTCGGCTCTAATCTTTAATTGCAGGCAATAGTTCGACCCCCGTCAAAAAAGACGGTCATCGAAAAATGGGTCCGGGAATGGAAAGGGCGCTATGGTACTGGATGGCAGCCATTTCGTCACGTGTCAAAATAGGCCAAGTTGCCCTGTCACTAGTGTAGCAAAATCGTCGTCGATGAAGGGCAAAATTCCGTCGGCGACCGGCTGAAGCTGACGCGTCAGGTAGTGATCGTAATCGAGCGGTGAGTATTGATAATCTACCGGTTCCGGGCCGTTAATTGTCCAGACGTATTTGATCGTTCCCCGGTTCTGATACTGGGGGGCGCGGCCGCGCTTCACGTTCTCTTCATCCGCCAGGCGCGCGGCGCGTACGTGGGGAGGCACATTACGTTGATACTCTGCCAGCGGGCGGCGCAGGCGTTTGCGGTAAACCAGTTGGTTATCCAGCTCACCCGCCATCAGGCTGGCGATGGTTTCGCGCACGTAATACTGATAGGGCTCATTGCGGAATACCCGCAGGTAAAGCGTTTGCTGGAACTGCTGCGCCAGCGGGGTCCAGTCGGTGCGAACCGTCTCCAGCCCTTTGAACACCATCCGCTGCGTGTCACCTTCCTGAATCAGCCCGGCGTAGCGCTTCTTGCTGCCCTGGTCGGTACCGCGAATGGTGGGCATTAAAAAGCGGGCGAAATGGGTTTCAAATTCCAGTTCTAACGTGCTGGTTAACCGCTCTTTTTGCAAACTTTCGCGCCACCAGGCGTTCACGAAGGCGACCAGTTCTTTGCCGATTCGCGCGGCGTCCTCTTCAGAATGGGCGGCTTTCAGCCAGACAAAGGTGGAGTCGGTATCGCCATAAATGACGTCATAGCCCCGGGATTCAATCAGCGCTTTGGTTTGACGCATGATTTCATGCCCGCGCATGGTGATGGATGACGCCAGTCTGGGGTCGAAAAAGCGGCAGGCGCTGGTGCCCAGCACGCCGTAAAAGGCATTCATAATGATTTTCAGCGCCTGCGAGAGGGGCTTATTGCCGTGACGCTTCGCCTCGTCGCGCCCGTGCCAGATGTTTCCCACAATTTCAGGCAGGCAGTGTTTTTCACGCGAGAAACGGGCGCCGAGAAAGCCTTCAGTGCTGTGCGCGTCGTCCGGCTGCGCCATCCCTTCCACCAGCCCCACCGGGTCAATCAGGTACGTGCGGATAATCGACGGATACAGGCTTTTATAATCCAGAACCAGCACCGAATCGTAAAGCCCTGGCCGGGAGTCCATCACATACCCGCCGGGGCTGGCCTGTGGCGGTACGTCCCCGAGGTTGGGGGCAACGTACCCTGCCCGGTGCATGCGGGGGAAATAGAGGTGGCTAAAGGCCGCTACCGAGCCGCCGTGCCTGTCGGCCGCGAGGCCGTTTACCGTCGCGCGCTCCAGCAGGAATGGCATGATCTCGGTTTTGTGGAAAATCTGCGTAACCAGCTCGCAATCTTTCAGGTTATAGGTGGCGAGCGCCGGTTTATCTTCGTTAAAGCGTCGGTCAATCTCATCCATTCTGTCCCAGGGATTGTCAATGGATTTGCCCTCGCCAAGCAGCGCCTGCGCTACGGCTTCAAGAGAGAATGACGAGAAGTTCCAGAAGGCGGATTTCAGTGCCTCGATGCCGTCGATAATCAGGCGGCCATTGGCCTGGGCGAAGAAGACGCCATTCTTAAAGCCGTGCTCGCGCCACTCCAGCTCGCTGTTGCCGCGCCCGAGTATCAGCGGAATGCGATACCGCTCGGCATGTTTTTGCAGCACGCGCAGGTCGAACTGCACCACGTTCCAGCCGATCAGGACATCGGGATCGTAGTCGGCAAACCACTGGTTAAGCTTCTCCAGCAGCTTGGGTCGGCTATTGACATATTCAAGCCGGAAATCCAGCGTGGACGCATCGCCATTTGGCGGCCCAAGCATGTACACAACCCGATCGCCGCAGCCTTCCAGACCAATGCAGTACAGCTCGCCGTGGCGGGTGGTTTCAATGTCCAGGGAGACCCATTTTAGCGGCGGGCGATAGCCCGGGTTAGGCTTCAGACGAGCGTTAACGAGGCGACCGTTTTGCGCTGTGCCATCCACCCAGACGGGCGCGGTAATAAACCGTTCCATCAGGAAACGCTCGGGGGGACGGATATCCGCTTCGTAGAGCGTTACGCCCGCCTCGCGCAGCAGCTTTTCATAGCGCATCAGTTGACGATGGGCGCGACAGTAAAGGCCGTATACCGGCTGACGGTGGAAATCTTTCAGCTCAAGAGGGGTGATGCGCCAGCCGTTTTCGCCGCGCAGTAGTTGTTTGACTTTTTCGACGTGCGCTTCAGGAATAAACGCCACGGACTCCTGCGGCGGGAGCGTTACGTGCAACGGGCCGCTGTCCGTCGCCAGCCAGAATTCAACCTCAGTGCCCTGAGGCGTATCCCGCCAGTGCCGGGTCAGTAAAAAGCCTTCTTGCGCCTGCGTCACACCGTTATCCCATAAACAAAACCAGGCTTGATTATAGCCTGGTTAAGGGGTGTTTGCTGGGGTTTTATACAGTGTCTGTTTTGCCGGATGGCGCTGCGCTTATCCGGCCTACAAGCTACTGCCCGTAATACGCTTTCGCGCCGTGCTTGCGCAGGTAATGCTTATCCAGCAGGGTTTGCTGCATATCCGGTAGCTGCGGCACGAGCTGGCGACAGAAGATCCCCATATAGGCGACCTCTTCCAGCACGATGGCGTTATGTACCGCGTCTTCCGCGTTTTTACCCCAGGCGAAGGGACCATGGGAGTGCACCAGCACGCCAGGCATCTGCGCCGCGTCGATACCCTGTTTTTCGAAGGTTTCGACAATCACGTTGCCGGTTTCCCACTCGTACTCACCGTTGATTTCCGCCTCGGTCATTAAGCGCGTGCAGGGAATGGTGCCGTAAAAGTAATCCGCGTGGGTGGTACCCGTGGCCGGAATGGACTGGCCCGCCTGCGCCCAGATGGTGGCGTGACGCGAATGGGTATGCACGATGCCGCCGATGGTCGGGAATGACTGATACAGCAGACGGTGGGTAGGCGTATCGGAGGAGGGTTTTTTGTTGCCTTCCACCACTTCACCCGTTTCGATGCTGACCACCACCATATCGTCTGCCGTCATCACCGTGTAATCCACGCCAGAAGACTTGATCACGAACACACCTTTTTCGCGGTCAACGGCACTGACGTTGCCCCAGGTCAGGGTCACCAGGTTATGTTTCGGCAGCGCCAGGTTGGCTTCGAGCACCTGTCGTTTGAGATCGTCTAACATTGTTGTCTCCCTGCCCGGTGAACACGGTGCCACCGGGCATTTCGTACTTAGCGTTTCGAACCGTAATAGACTTCGTTCCAGCGCAGCGCATCTTTGAACGCAGGCAGGCGGGTGTCGTTATCAATCACGGTCAGTTCGATATCGTGCAGCTCGGCGAACTGACGCATGTCATTCAGATCCAGCGCGTGGCTGAACACCGTGTGGTGCGCGCCACCGGCCAGGATCCAGGCTTCTGACGCGGTTGGCAGGTCTGGCTGTGCTTTCCACAGGGCGTTGGCGACCGGCAGTTTTGGCAGTGAATGCGGCGTTTCAACTGCATCGACGCAGTTCACCAGCAGGCGGAAACGATCGCCCAGGTCGATCAGACTGGCGTTGATGGCCGGGCCCGTTCGGGTGTTGAAGATCAGACGAGCCGGATCGGCTTTACCGCCAATGCCGAGGTACTGCACGTCAAGAATCGGTTTCTCTTCCACCGCAATAGACGGGCACACTTCCAGCATGTGCGAGCCGAGTACCAGGTCGTTGCCGTTTTCGAAGTGGTAGGTGTAATCCTCCATAAAGGAGGTGCCGCCCTGCAGACCGGTTGACATCACCTTCATGATGCGAAGCAGAGCGGCAGTTTTCCAGTCGCCTTCGCCTGCAAAGCCGTAGCCCTGCTGCATCAGACGTTGTACTGCCAGACCCGGGAGCTGTTTCAGGCCGTGGAGGTCTTCAAACGTTGTCGTAAAGGCGTGGAAGCCGCCCTGTTCCAGGAAGCGCTTCATGCCAAGCTCAATGCGCGCGGCATCCAGCACGTTCTGGCGCTTGTCGCCGTTGATTTGTGCCGCAGGCGTCAGGCGGTAACGGCTTTCGTACTCGTCTACCAGCGCGCTCACGTCGCCATCGCTGATTTCATTCACTACCTGCACCAGGTCGCCCACCGCCCAGGTATTGACGGAGAAACCGAACTTGATTTGTGCTGCGACTTTATCGCCATCGGTGACCGCCACTTCACGCATGTTGTCACCGAAACGCACCACTTTCAGATGGCGGGTATCTTGTTTCGATACCGCCTGACGCATCCACGAGCCGATACGGTTTTGCGCCTGGCTGTCCTGCCAGTGACCAGTCACGACGGCATGCTGCTGACGCATACGCGCGCCGATGAAGCCGAACTCGCGGCCGCCGTGCGCGGTCTGGTTCAGGTTCATGAAGTCCATATCGATGCTGTCCCACGGCAGGGAGGCGTTAAACTGGGTATGGAACTGCAGCAGCGGTTTGTTGAGGATAGACAGGCCGTTGATCCACATTTTGGCCGGTGAGAAGGTGTGCAGCCACACGACCAGACCGGCGCACTTGTCGTCGTAGTTCGCGTCGCGACAGATATGGGTGATCTCATCCGGCGTTGTACCCAGGGGTTTCAGCACCAGTTTGCATGGCAGTTTGGCTTCCGCGTTGAGGGCATTAACGACGTGCTCCGCATGTTTCGTCACCTGCTGCAGCGCTTCCGGCCCGTACAGGTGCTGGCTGCCAATCACAAACCACACTTCATAATTATTAAAAATGGTCATCATCGTGTCCTTAATGGGTCAGGGTTGCCGTCGTGTCCGCGGTGTGTTTTGACGGGGCGGCGACAGGGAGATAGTGAAGTTCGGCGCTTTTTGCCCATTGCTGGTAGCGCTGATAAAGCTGTTCAAAGCGTTGTGCCTGCTGGGCACGCGGCTGGAGTGTGTTTTCGACGGCGCTCGCCATATGCTGCTGCGCGGTGGGGATATCCGCGTGGACACCGGCTGCCACGGCGGCGAAAATCGCCGCGCCCAGCGCGCAGCATTGATCGGACGCGACAATCTGCAGCGGACGGTTCAGCACGTCGCAGCAGGCCTGCATAATGACCGGATTTTTACGGGCGATGCCGCCCAGTGCCATCACGTTATTCACGTCGATACCCTGTTCGGTGAAGCACTCCATAATGGCGCGCGCGCCGAAGGCAGTGGCGGCAATCAGGCCACCGAACAGCGCAGGGGCGTCGGTCGCCAGGTTGAGATCGGTAATCACCCCTTTCAGTCGCTGGTTGGCAAACGGCGTGCGGCGGCCGTTAAACCAGTCCAGCACCACCGGCAGGTGATCGAGAGACGGATTTTTCGCCCAGGCTTCCGTGAGCTGTGGCAGAAGGTGTTTTTTGCTGTCGGCGATCTGGCTTTTCAGTTCAGGATGCGCAGCCGCGAGCTGATCCAGCGGCCAGCCCAGCACGCGGCCAAACCAGGCGTAGATATCGCCGAAGGCGGATTGACCCGCTTCGAGACCGATGAAGTCCGGCACCACGCTGCCGTCAACCTGGCCGCAAATGCCTTTTACCGCGCGATCGCCAACGGTGGCTTTATCCGCCGTCAGAATGTCGCAGGTGGAGGTGCCGATAACTTTCACCAGCGTGTTAGGTTGTGCGCCTGCCCCCACGGCACCCATATGGCAGTCAAACGCGCCCCCGGAAATCGCCACGTTCTGCGGCAGGCCGAGGCGTTTTGCCCACTCTTCGCAGAGCGTGCCCACCGGAATATCGGCGGTGAAGGTGTCGGTAAACAGCGGGTAGGTCAGGTTTTTATTGATAATTGGATCGAGTTCATCGAAGAAGGCTGCCGGAGGCAGACCGCCCCAGCTTTCATGCCACAGGGATTTATGCCCGGCGCTGCAGCGTCCGCGGCGAATATCCTGCGGACGGGTGGTGCCGGAGAGCAGGGCGGGAACCCAGTCACACAGCTCAATCCACGATGCCGCAGCCTGCGCGACGGTCGCATCGGCACGGGTGACATGCAGGATTTTGGCCCAGAACCATTCGCTGGAGTAAATCCCGCCGATATAGCGTGAGTAGTCTGTTTTGCCCGGCTGATGGCAAAGACGGGTGATGGCCTCGGCCTCTTCCACGGCGGTATGGTCTTTCCACAGCACGAACATGGCGTTCGGGTTGTCGGCGAATTCCGGGCGCAGCGCCAGTACGCGGCCTTCGGCATCCACCGGGGCAGGCGTTGAGCCGGTGCTGTCGACGCCAATCCCAACGACATCGGCCCGCTGGGCATCCGTCAGTTCCGCCAGAACGGTTTTGACGGCCGCTTCCATCGACTCGATATAGTCACGCGGGTGGTGACGGAACTGGTTATTTGGCGCATCACAGTAGCGCCCCTCTTGCCAGCGCGGGTACCACTCAACGCTGGTTGCTATCTCCTGGCCAGTCGTACAGTCCACTGCCAGCGCGCGAACCGAGTCGCTGCCAAAATCGAGGCCAATTGCAATTGCCATGGTGTTGCTCCATCCGAAAAACAGGTATGGAAGAACATTAGAGACTGGGGACAAAAATCGTCAGGCAGGATTCGCTAATCTTATGGATTAAATTGCTGTTACAGCGGAAAGTGTGACGCCGTGCAAATATTCAATGTGGACATTTCTGCCGCACTTATAGACACTTTTGTTACTGCTTATCTGCCTCCTCTGGCGGAGAAATCAGGGGGAAAGGCTGAAACATGGCGGACGTAAAAGAGGCGTGATGCTTTCTGGATCTTTACGCAGACCATTTTTGACCTGCTTTTAGTGATATGGACAATTGGTTTCCTTCAGGACCGTTGGGAGAACTGAATCTATGGCCGAAACGCAAAACGATCCCTTGTTGCCGGGATACTCGTTTAACGCGCACCTTGTGGCAGGGCTGACCCCTATCGAGGCTGAGGGATATCTCGATTTTTACGTCGACCGACCGCTCGGGATGAAAGGGTATATCCTCAACCTGACCGTGCGCGGAGAGGGGATCATCAAGAATGGCGACCAGCAGTTCGTCTGCCGCCCCGGCGATATCCTGCTGTTCCCGCCGGGGGAGATCCACCACTATGGCCGTCATCCGGATGCCAAAGAGTGGTATCACCAGTGGGTCTATTTCCGTCCGCGCGCCTACTGGCAGGAGTGGCTTACCTGGCCGGCTATTTTTGCGCACACCGGTTTTTATCGCCCGGATGAAGTGCATCTGGCGCAGTTCCGTGAGCTGTTCGCGCAGATTATTGACGCGGGGCAGGCTGGTGGTCGCTACGCTGAACTGCTGGCGATAAACCTGCTTGAACAACTGCTGCTGCGACGGATGGAGGCCATTAACGAGTCGCTTAATCCTCCGCTGGATAACCGTGTGCGCGACGCCTGCCAGTACATCAGCGACCATCTCGCCGACAGTCAGTTCGATATTGCCAGCGTCGCCCAGCATGTGTGTCTGTCGCCGTCACGGCTGTCACATCTGTTTCGCCAGCAGCTTGGCGTCAGCGTCCTGAGCTGGCGTGAGGATCAGCGTATCAGCCAGGCGAAACTGTTGCTCAGCACCACCCGGATGCCGATTGCCACCGTGGGGCGTAACGTTGGCTTTGAAGATCAGCTCTATTTTTCTCGCGTCTTTAAAAAATGCACCGGTGCCAGCCCGAGTGAATTCCGCGCGGGATGTGAATAAACGGTAAAAAAAGATAAACAAACAGGTGAACGCAGAAAGCTACCTGTAAACTATTCAGACAATTGTTGCCTTGACGCAGTGCGGGGCGCTAAGCAGAATCGCTGATTCGTTTTCTGACCGGAATAGTTATGCAGGCATTGCTGGAACACTTTATTACCCAGTCCGTTATGTATTCGCTCATCGCCGTGGCGCTGGTGGCCTTTCTGGAGTCGCTGGCGCTCGTGGGGTTAATCCTGCCCGGCACCGTGATGATGGCGGGTCTTGGCGCGCTGATTGGCAGCGGCGAGGTCAATTTCTGGCAGGCGTGGCTGGCCGGGATAATCGGCTGCCTGCTGGGCGACTGGATCTCCTTCTGGCTGGGCTGGCGCTTTAAGAAGCCGCTGCACCGCTGGTCGTTCATGAAAAAGAACAAAGCGCTGCTGGATAAAACCGAGCATGCGCTGCATCAGCACAGCATGTTTACTATTCTCGTCGGCCGCTTTGTGGGACCCACGCGTCCTCTGGTGCCGATGGTTGCCGGAATGCTGGATCTGCCCGTTGCAAAGTTTGTGGTGCCGAACATCATCGGCTGCGTCTTCTGGCCGCCGTTCTACTTCCTGCCGGGGATCCTGGCCGGTGCGGCCATCGATATTCCTGACGGCATGCAAAGCGGTGAGTTTAAGTGGCTGTTGCTGGCAACGGCGGTGCTGCTGTGGCTGGCTGCGTGGCTGTGCTGGCGGTTATGGCGCAGTGCGAAAGCCAGTGTCGATCGCCTGACACGCTATCTTCCGCGCACTCGTCTTTTGTGGCTGGCCCCCCTGATGCTGGGCGTTGCGGTGGTGGCGCTGGTCGCACTGATTCGCCATCCTCTGATGCCGGTGTACGGTGAAATCCTGTTGAAGGTGGTGAGCCGTTAATGGGTTTCCCTCTCCCTGTGGGAGAGGGCCAGAGTGATGGCATCAGACTGCGCTGATGCCCAGCAGCGACGACGCGGTAGCGTTACCCTTCAGAAGTTCTTCTGTCATCCCATCCCACACAATTCGTCCTTCGGCAATGACCACCGATCTGGGGGCAATCCGTGCGGCATCTTCGATGCTGTGCGAAACCATCAGCATCGTCAGCTGCTGGCGCTGACAGACGTCCTGCACAAGCGTCAGCATCTCCTGGCGCAGCGCCGGGTCGAGCGCAGAGAACGGTTCATCCAGCAGCAGTATCGGCTGTTCGCGGACCAGACAACGGGCAAGCGCCACGCGCTGACGCTGGCCGCCGGAAAGCTCGCCGGGCAGCCTGTCGAGAAATTCCGCGATCCCCATCTGAGCGGCAATGACCTCCAGCTTCTGGCGCTGGGGGACGTTCAGCTTGAGTCCCGGATGCATCCCCAGCGCGATGTTTTGCCGCACCGTCAGGTGGGTAAACAGGTTGTTTTCCTGAAACAGCATGGAGACAGGACGTTTTGCAGGCGGCGTATGGGTATGGTCCCGATTTTCAATGATTATCGATCCGCTTGCCGGCTGCAGAAACCCCGCAACCAAATTGAGCAGCGTGCTTTTTCCCGCACCGCTTGGGCCAAGCACCGCAATAATCTCTCCCTGACGCACGGAGAGCGTGAAGCGCATCGGCAGATGCTGGTAAAGCCAGGTTACATCAGTCAGTTTTAACATCACGCCCCGGAAGTTTTTCGATAACGGTAAAGAGTCCAAAGCACAGCAGAAGCAGCAGCAGCGCCGTGACGGCCCCGTCCTGGCTGCGGTAGGAGCCAATCTGCTGATAAAGCCAGAACGGCAGCGTGCGGAAATCGTCATTGCCGAAAAGGGCTACCACGCCAAAATCCCCGATGGAGAGTACGCAGGCGAAGGCCAGCGCCTGAGCGAGCGGTCGTTTCAGGGCGCGAAGTTCCACCACCTTTAACCGCCGCCAGCCGGTTATCCCAAGGGACTGACACAGGACGCTGTAGCGGCTGTTGACATCCCGCATAGGATTTTCCAGTACTTTCAGCGCGTAGGGGATGGCCATTAAGGCATTGGTAAAAATGACGATGCCGTCGGCGCTTTCCGGCAGGCCGACGGTGGTGTTGAACAGCAGAAAGAAACCGGTCGCCAGCACAATGCCCGGCATCGCCAGGATCAGCATGCCCGTTAGCTCCAGCGCTTGTCCGGCATTACGGGCATGACGCGCGTAGAGCTCACGGCTGCTCCAGAGCAACATCATGGTCAGGATCACGCATAGCGCTCCGGCTGCCAGCGCAATGCGTACCGAGGTCCACGTCGCTTGCCACAGCACGGGCTGTTGCAGTACTGACACCACATTCCTGTTCAGGCCATCAACGATAACGGCCAGCAGCGGTGGCAACAGAAGCAGGAGTGCCAGCACGATCAGGATAAAATCGGAGACGCGGCTGTGCAGGCTATCCTGCGGATCGCGCCAGCCCGAGAGGCTATTGCTGCCCGGGGGAATCGCTTTGCTCAGGCGCTGGCTCAGCAGCACCAGCACCAGACAGCACGCCATCTGCACGATCGCCAGAAGCGCGGCGCGGCCCGGCTCGTAGTCGTAACTTAAGGCCTGATAAATCGCCAGCTCAATGGTGGTCGCCTGTGGCCCGCCGCCGAGAGAAAGCACGGTGGCGAAGCTGGCGAAGCAGAGCATAAAGATCAGCGCGGCAACCGGGGCAATCTGACGTCTTAACCAAGGCCATTCGACAAAGCGGAAAAACGACCATCCACGCATGCCAAGCTGAGCGGCAATCTGGCGTTGTTCGCCAGGAATATTCTCCAGTGCCTGCAAAAAGAGGCGCGTTGCCATCGGCATATTGAAAAACACGTGCGCCAGCAGAATGCCCTGCAGGCCGTATGGCGAGAAGGTCCATTCCAGACCAAACCGGGCAAACAGCAACGCCAGCCAGCCCTGTCGACCGTAAACGCTCAGGATACCAAATACCGCGACCAGCACGGGCAGGATCAGCGTCATGGCGCACAGGCGCAGCAGGACTACTCTTCCGGGGAAATGCCGACGATACAGAGCCCGCGCAAGAAAAATAGCCGGGAGCGCTGACAGCAGGGCAGAAAGAAACGCCTGCCAGAAGGAGAAACGAATGACGTGCCAGAGATAGCTATCGCGCCAGAGCGCGAGCAGATCGCTCTCCGGCGCGTTGAACCACAACGCAAGGAATGCTCCCAGACTGACTACCACCATCAGCATGGCGGCGAGCAGTCCGGGAAGTAACCAGCCGGGAATTAACGGCTGACGGCGCGTTGCCATTCACTTACCCATGCTGCTCGCTGCGCGGCCACCTGCTGCGGCGTAAACTCCAGCGACGTTTGTGGTTTGGTTAACTGGTCGAAACCGGCTGGCAGTGCAACGTGGGTGACGGGATACATCCAGTTGCCCGCAGGAATGGCATTCTGGAACGCCGGAGAAACCATAAATTTCAGGAACTTCTCGGCGAGTTCCGGCTGTTTGCTGGCAGCGGTACGCGCGGCAACCTCCACCTGCAGATAATGCCCTTCGGCAAAATTCGCGGCGGCGTAGTTGTCTTTCTTCTCGGCGATAATGTGGTAAGCCGGCGAGGTGGTGTAGCTGAGCACCAGATCGCTTTCGCCTTTCAGGAACAAACCATACGCTTCACTCCAGCCTTTGGTCACAGTGACGGTTTTGGCGGCCAGCTTCTGCCACGCTTGCGGCGCGTTCTCCCCGTAGACCTTCTGCATCCACAGCAGCAGTCCCAGGCCTGGCGTGCTGGTACGCGGATCTTCATAAATCACGCGCCATTTCTGGTCGCTCTCCACCAGCTCCTTCAGGCTCTTCGGCGGATTTTTCAGCTTGTTTTTGTCATAGACGAAAGCAAAGTAGCCGTAGTCGAACGGCACAAAGGTGTCGTTGTTCCAGCCGCCCGGCACGTTGACGGCCTCTGCCGCTACGCCGCTTTTGGCAAACAGTTTGGTTTGCGTGGCGGCTTCCAGCAGGTTGTTATCCAGCCCGAGCACCACGTCGGCTTTGCTGTTTTTCCCTTCCATACGCAGACGGTTAAGCAGCGACACGCCATCTTCCAGCGCCACGAATTTCAGCTCGCAATTACAGTCAGCTTCAAAGGCTTTTTTGACTACCGGGCCAGGGCCCCAGTCGGCAGAGAACGAGTCGTAGGTATAGACCGTCAGGACGGGCTTCGCGAACGCAGGCAGCGCAAACAGCGCCAGCAGAGGAAGAACTTTTTTTAACACTTTGCACCTCAGGGTTGAGTGGCAAAGGATTTTGAGAGACAGCCTCAAATCCCTTCGCCGGCGTTATCCGGATCAGGTTCGACGGGTATTATCTCAGCGCACATCTGTGATGCAGCACCCCGTTGAGAACGGCGCTATTGTAATGATTTGGTGAATATTACGAAAGCGTTATGGCTCCGGCGGCGCAAACCAGGCTGATTTGAAATCAAACCAGCCCAGGGTGTTCATCCGCAGACCGCGCATACTGCGTTGACCCTGGATCATCAGCCAGTGGTGTATCAGAGGTACAATCGCCTGTTCAGCCAGCAATTGCTGGCACCACACGGCAAGATTCATGTCGCCAGCGCGCCACTGGGCAGCGTCCTGCTGCCAGTCACGGTTGATACAGTGCTGGATCAGCGGGATCTCATACAGATGAGAAAAGAGCGAGAAATCGAGCGGCAGGGTGAAGTTGGCGCTGTTTAGCCAGATATCACTGACGATCTCCCCCCGGTGCCATTCGTCATAGTCCACTTCTTTGATCTCCAGCGTCACGCCTTCGGCTGCCAGCAGCCTGGCCATGATCCCGGCGATAAAACGATGCTCCACGTGCTCGCGGTAGTAGGTCAGGGTGATGGACTCCAGCCCGGCAGGTCTGTCGCAGTGCGCCGGGCGGGCGTGGTGCCAGCGCGGAAGCAGGCCGTACGCCGGGAACCAGTATGTCTGGTACTGCTCTTCCGCATGGTAGATCAGATTGGAGGGGGACAGCACGTGGCTGACCCACTGACGAACGGCCTGGTTTGCCCCGCGGTGGGTGCGGCTATCAAACAGCAGGTAGTAGCATCCCTCCTCCAGACGACTCTCCACCGCTTTTTCTCCCGTGGTGGGGCCTTCCAGCGTCAGCCCGCAACTGAGATCTTCATTGAGATCCGGTAATACCCAGACGTTCACCTCGTCGATCAGTGCCCGATAGCCAAAGTAGTCATCAAACGCGCGAATTTTCAGCTGGTTGTTGTTATTGCGGGACACGGAGTAGGGGCCGGTGCCAATCGGCAGGTTGGCGAAATTGTTCAGCGACTCCCACTCGGCGGGCAAAATCATCGACGGCACATAGCCCAGCAGCCAGGGAAGCCATTTGTCCTGCTGCGACAGCTCAATATCCAGCGTCCATGCCGTCGGGGAATGGACGCGGGAAATGTGTGAATAAAGCGGTAGCTTGCGGGCACGTTCCAGAGAGGCGATGACGTCGCGCATGTCCAGTTCGCGACCGTGGTGAAAGTGGATGCCGGGGCGTAAGAAGAAGCGCCAGTGGCACGGGGAAAGTTGCTGCCAGTGATGCGCGATATCCGCTTCCAGTTCCCCATTTTCCTCATTTATCCGCGTCAGGCCGCTGAAAATCTGCCGGGCCATGTGGGTTTCAGAACGCCGTAACGCCGTGCCGGGTAACAGATTTTTCATCGGACGGTAGTAGAGCACCCGCAGAATGTGGCGGCCCTGACGAAAGCTACGTCCAAGATGTGAGACCAGCATCTGGCGCACGGCGGCTTTGTCGCCCACCAGCTGCACCAGCTGGTCGATGCGATCCTGCTCCAGCAGATCCTCCGCGCGCTGCTGCTGCAACGCCAGACCGGTATAGAGAAAGGTCAAACGTGAGCGCTTCCCGCGTCCTGCCTCCGCTTCCCAGCTTAACCAGCCCTGCTGCTGCATGGTGTTAAGCAGCGTGCGCATATGACGGCGCGAACAATTGAGCAGGTCAGCCAGCTCGTTGAGCGTGGTCTCCTGCGATTGCCCCTCGCAGCACTGCCAGAGGCGGATAAATTGTTGTTGCAGACGACCAGAAGGCATAAAAGGGGAACTCCTGACAAAAAACCAGCAATTTATTTATCCCTATATTAGGCCAATAATTCTCCCCGATGAAGTGAGGAGGTAAATTATGAAGAGGTCTACCGCACGTCAGTTTTATCAGCAGTACTTTTCAGCGACAAAAGGAGCGTCCTGGCTGGCCCGCCGGTGTGCAGAGCAGCGGCTGAAAATGTTAGAAGAACTGATGCAGTGGGACGTTACGAAACCGACTTCTTCCCGCTAACTCGCCTCGATCATGTGTGACTGAGTATTGGTGTTTATCACCCGCCAGCAAAATGTTTTTGCTGGCTTTTTTCGTTTATTCTTTCACCCAATTTCGATTCGCTTTCACAAGGACTTGCGTATGCTGTGGTTGATGACGATGGGGCGCCGCCTGAATGGCGTATATGCCGCTTTTATGCTGGTAGCCTTTATGATGGGCGTGGCGGGGGCGTTGCAGGCGCCGACGTTGAGCCTGTTCCTCAGCCGCGAGGTGGGGGCGCAGCCGTTTTGGGTCGGCCTGTTTTACACCGTTAACGCCATTGCCGGGATCCTGGTCAGCCTCGCGCTGGCGAAACGATCGGACAGCCAGGGCGATCGCCGCAAGCTGATCCTCTTTTGCTGCGCCATGGCCGTGGGCAACGCGCTACTCTTTGCGTTCAATCGCCATTACCTGACGCTCATTACCTGCGGTGTCCTGCTGGCATCGCTGGCGAATACCGCCATGCCGCAGCTTTTCGCCCTGGCCCGAGAATACGCGGATAACTCCGCGCGGGAAGTGGTGATGTTCAGCTCGGTGATGCGTGCTCAGCTTTCACTTGCATGGGTCATCGGCCCGCCGCTGGCCTTCATGCTGGCGTTGAACTACGGTTTTACCGCCATGTTCTCCATTGCCGCGGCCATTTTTGCCATCAGCCTGGCGCTGATTGCCTTCGTGCTACCGTCTGTGGCGCGCGTCGAACAGACGACGGATAAGCCGATTACGCAAGTGAGCGGCTGGCAGGACAAAAACGTCCGTATGCTGTTTATCGCCTCCACGCTGATGTGGACCTGCAATACCATGTACATCATTGATATGCCACTGTGGATCAGCAGCGATCTCGGTCTGCCGGACAAGCTCGCCGGGATCTTAATGGGAACGGCTGCCGGGCTGGAGATTCCGGCGATGATTCTGGCAGGGTATTACGTAAAGCGCTTCGGTAAACGCAAAATGATGGTGGTTGCGGTTGCCGCCGGGGTGTTGTTCTATCTTGGGCTGATCTTCTTCCATTCGCGCGAAGCACTGCTGGCGCTGCAGCTGTTCAATGCCATATTCATCGGGATCGTGGCCGGGATCGGCATGCTCTGGTTCCAGGACTTAATGCCGGGACGCGCTGGCTCGGCGACCACGCTTTTCACCAACAGCATTTCGACAGGCGTCATTCTGGCGGGGGTGATTCAGGGAGTGCTGGCGCAGAGCTACGGACATGCCTCGGTTTACTGGATGATTGCCGCGATTTCGGTCATCACGCTTGGGCTGACATGCCGGGTTAAGGATGTTTGATTCTGGAAGGCGGCTTCACGAAATGAAACGACTTTCTGACAGATGAAGGGAAGGCGCATAGAGTGCGTGGCGGGTGCTTGAGGCTGTTTGCCTCAGGCTTTCGCAAGAGGCAAACAGTGGAGAGTCCCACATCAATAAAACTGATGGGGAGACCAACTTCACAACACACATTGCGAGGTTAGTCTCTTCATTGCCGAAAAGCAATAAGGAGGCTGGAATGCCAAAACGTACTCTGCTGTTAGGTTTGTTTCTGATCTGTACGACGCTATTGATCTTCACCTGGATGGTGCGTGATTCGCTATGTGAATTGCATTTCAGACAGGAGAAAACAGAGCTGGCAGCAGTGTTGGCTTACGAAGCAAAACGTTAGCGGTATTGGCGGGGAAGGTTTCCCCGCCTCTCCAGAGTGGTTGAGCCTCAACGCACCCTTATCAATGGCCCGCTTTTCGCGGGCCATTGCCTTTAGCCCATAAAAGCAGGCTGTTTTTTCTCGTACGCTGAGATGGCGTCTTCATGCTGGAGCGTCAGACCAATGCTGTCCAGACCGTTCAGCATGCAGTGACGGCGGAATGCATCAATGCTGAAGCTGTAGGTCTTCTCACCCGCTTTAACCACTTCCGCTTCCAGATCCACTTCAAACGCCATGCCCGGATTCGCCTTAACCAGCGCAAACAGCTCATCAACCTGTTCGTCACTCAGCGTCACCGGCAGCAGCTGGTTGTTGAAGCTGTTACCGTAGAAGATATCCGCGAAGCTCGGGGCGATAACCACCTTAAAGCCGTAATCGGTGAGCGCCCAGGGAGCATGTTCACGCGAAGAACCGCAGCCAAAGTTTTCCCGCGCCAGCAGAATGGACGCGCCTGTGTATTCCGGGAAGTTCAGCACAAATTCTGGATTAGGCACTTCGCCTTTGTCATCCAGGAAACGCCAGTCGTTGAACAGGTGTGCACCAAAACCGGTGCGGGTCACTTTCTGCAAAAACTGCTTAGGAATGATGGCGTCAGTATCGACGTTAGCGGCATCCAGGGGGACAACCCGGCCTGTGTGTTGGGTAAATTTCTCTGCCATGATTGTCTCCTTATTTCAGGCTGCGAATGTCGGCGAAATGGCCGGTAACGGCTGCAGCGGCGGCCATTGCCGGGCTGACCAGATGGGTACGCCCACCGCGGCCCTGACGGCCTTCAAAGTTACGGTTGCTGGTGGAAGCACAACGTTCGCCTGGATTCAGACGGTCGTTGTTCATGGCCAGACACATGGAGCATCCCGGCAAACGCCACTCAAAACCTGCTTCGATAAAGATCTTATCCAGCCCTTCCGCTTCTGCCTGAGCCTTCACCGGACCGGAACCGGGAACCACCAGCGCCTGCACGCCCGGCGCAACTTT
Organism: Enterobacter sp. T2; assembly: GCF_010692925.1. NCBI lineage: Bacteria > Pseudomonadati > Pseudomonadota > Gammaproteobacteria > Enterobacterales > Enterobacteriaceae > Enterobacter > Enterobacter sp. T2. The sequence goes on from NZ_CP048736.1 coordinate 752,641, forward strand.
GCGGCCTTTAGCAATCTCTGCAGCAGCACGTAAATCTTCGATACGGGAGTTGGTACAGGATCCAATGAAGACTTTATCAATGGTCACGTCGGTCAACGGCACGCCGGGCTTCAGTCCCATATAGGCCAGCGCTTTCTCCGCACTGGCACGCTCGACCGGATCGGCAAAGGAGGCCGGGTCAGGAATGCTGTCGTTAACGGAAATCACCTGACCCGGGTTGGTGCCCCAGGTCACCTGAGGCGCAATCTCTTCTGCCTGCAGCGTGACAACGGTGTCAAAGGTTGCCCCGTCGTCGGTTTTCAGGGTTTTCCAGTACGCGACCGCATCGTCAAAATCCTGGCCTTTTGGCGCGTGCAGACGACCTTTCACATAGTTGAAGGTCGTTTCGTCTGGTGCCACCAGGCCTGCTTTGGCGCCCATCTCAATGGCCATGTTGCACAGGGTCATACGACCTTCCATGCTCAGCGCCTGAATAGCGTCGCCGCAAAATTCCACTACGTGACCGGTACCGCCTGCGCTGCCGGTTTTGCCGATGATAGCCAGCACGATGTCTTTCGCCGTGATCCCCGGTGCGGCTTTACCTTTCACTTCAATCTTCATGGTTTTGGCGCGGCCCTGTTTCAGGGTCTGCGTCGCCAGAACATGTTCCACTTCAGACGTACCGATACCAAACGCCAGCGCGCCAAACGCGCCGTGCGTTGCGGTATGAGAGTCACCGCAGACGATGGTCATGCCCGGCAGGGTAATCCCTTGCTCCGGCCCCATCACGTGGACGATGCCCTGATAAGGGTGGTTCAGATCGTACAACTCCACGCCAAATTCGTTGCAGTTCTTGATCAGTTCCTGCATCTGGATACGTGCCATCTCACCCGACGCATTGATGTCTTTGGTCTGAGTGGAAACGTTATGATCCATCGTCGCGAAGGTTTTTCCCGGCTGACGCACGGGACGCTTGTGCGCACGCAGGCCGTCAAATGCCTGTGGGGAGGTCACTTCGTGTACCAGATGACGGTCGATATACAGCAGTGGGGTTTCGTTTGGCGCCTCGTAGACAACGTGTGCATCAAACAACTTTTCATATAAGGTTTTGGCCATGATTACACCCCTTCAGCGACATAGCGGGCAATGATGTCGCCCATTTCATCAGTACTGACTGCTGCCGTGCCGCGAGCTAAATCACCGGTACGGACGCCTTCTTCTAACGCCCGGTTAATGGCGTTTTCAATTGCTGTTGCTGCATCACCTGCATCAAGGCTGTAGCGCAGCAGCAGAGCCAGGGAGAGGATCTGTGCAATCGGGTTGGCGATGTTTTTGCCTGCGATATCCGGTGCGGAGCCCCCGGCAGGTTCGTACAGCCCGAAGCCTTCTTCATTCAGGCTGGCGGATGGCAACATCCCCATGGAGCCGGTGATCATCGCGCACTCGTCAGACAGGATATCGCCGAACAGGTTAGAGCAGAGCAGCACGTCAAACTGGGAGGGATCCTTAATCAGCTGCATGGTCGCGTTATCAATGTACATATGCGACAGCTCAACGTCCGGATACTGCTTCGCGACTTCGCTGACGATCTCACGCCACAAAATGGACGACTGCAGCACGTTCGCTTTATCAATGGAGGTCACTTTATGACGGCGTTTACGCGCCGACTCAAAGGCGATATGGGCGATACGTTCAATTTCGAAACGGTGGTATACCTCGGTATCGAATGCTTTTTCATGCTGGCCGCTGCCTTCGCGACCCTTTGGCTGACCGAAGTAAATTCCGCCGGTCAGCTCGCGTACGCAGAGAATATCGAAACCGTTAGCGGCGATATCCGCACGCAGCGGGCAGAATTCTTCCAGGCCCTGATACAGCTTCGCCGGACGCAGGTTGCTGAACAGCTTAAAGTGTTTACGCAGCGGCAGCAGCGCGCCGCGCTCTGGCTGCTCAGCCGGCGGCAGGTGTTCCCATTTTGGGCCACCGACGGAGCCAAACAGCACGGCGTCGGCATTTTCGCAGCCTTCGACGGTGGCTTTTGGCAGCGGCGTACCGTGGTTATCAATGGCAATACCGCCCACGTCGTAATGGCTGGTGGTGATTTTCATCGCAAAACGCGAGCGAACGGCTTCCAGTACTTTCAGCGCCTGTGCCATCACTTCCGGGCCAATACCGTCACCCGGCAACACAGCAATATGGTAATTCTTCGACATTACACGGTTTCCTTGTTGTTATCTTTATTCTGAGCTTTGCGTTGCAACTCTTTTTCGACTTCAGCGGCGCGCCAGATGTTGTTCAGGACATGCACCATTGCTTTCGCGGAGGATTCGACAATATCCGTCGCCAGACCCACTCCGTGGAAACGGCGACCGTTGTAATTGACGACGATATCCACCTGGCCTAAAGCGTCTTTACCATGCCCTTTCGCCGTCAGGTCATATTTCACCAGCTCAACGTCGTATTCGGTGACGCGGTTGATTGCCTGATAGATGGCGTCGACAGGGCCGTTACCGTTTGCCGCTTCGGCTTTAATCTCGTCACCACAGGCCAGTTTGACCGAGGCGGTGGCGATGTCGCTGGAGCCGGACTGCACGTTGAAGTAATCCAGACGGAAGTGCTCTGGCTCTTCCTGCTGTTTGTTAATAAAGGCCAGCGCTTCCAGGTCATAGTCGAACACCTGACCTTTTTTGTCGGCCAGCTTCAGGAATGCGTCGTACAGCTGATCCATGTTGTAATCGCTGTCCTGATAACCCATCTCTTCCATACGGTGTTTCACCGCGGCGCGGCCGGAACGAGAGGTCAGGTTCAACTGCACCTGGTTCAGACCGATAGATTCCGGGGTCATGATTTCGTAGTTTTCGCGGTTTTTCAGTACGCCGTCCTGGTGGATACCAGAGGAATGCGCGAACGCGCCCGTGCCGACAATCGCTTTGTTGGCCGGGATTGGCATGTTGCAAATCTGGCTGACGGTCTGGCTGGTGCGCCAGATTTCGTTGTGATTGATACGGGTGTGCACGTTCATGATGTCTTTGCGCACTTTGATCGCCATGATCACTTCTTCCAGCGAACAGTTGCCCGCGCGTTCACCGATACCGTTCATCGCGCCTTCTACCTGGCGCGCACCGGCGTGGACAGCGGCGATGGCATTGCCCACCGCCAGCCCTAAATCATCGTGGGTGTGGACGGAGATAATTGCTTTATCAATATTCGGTACGCGGTCATACAGGCCGGTGATGATGTTTGAGAACTCAAACGGCATGGTGTAGCCGACGGTGTCCGGGATGTTGATGGTTTTCGCGCCCGCGTTGATGGCGGCTTCCACAACGCGCGCCAGGTCTTCGATTGGCGTACGGCCCGCGTCTTCGCAAGAGAATTCAACGTCATCGGTATAGTTACGTGCGCGCTTAACCATATACACCGCGCGTTCAATCACCTCATCCAGCGTGCTGCGCAATTTGGTTGCGATATGCATTGGCGAGGTAGCAATGAAGGTGTGAATACGGAAGGCTTCGGCCACTTTCAGCGACTCGGCCGCAACGTCGATGTCTTTCTCTACACAGCGTGCCAGGCCACAGACGCGGCTATTTTTAATGGTGCGCGCAATGGTCTGTACGGATTCGAAATCACCCGGAGAAGAGACCGGGAACCCCACCTCCATGACGTCGACGCCCATTCGCTCGAGAGCCAGCGCAATCTGCAGTTTCTCTTTTACACTCAGGCTTGCCTGTAATGCCTGTTCACCGTCACGTAAAGTAGTATCGAAAATAATGACTTGCTGGCTCATGGGTTAGGTCCTTGTCAGTCTTAGGGCGCCTTGCTACGAGCATAAAAAAACCCGCGCAGTGGCGCGGGTTTTTAGTCTTACTGGTGACGATTCAACGCTGAATTTCGCCCGCCAGTCTACCGCGCACAGAAGATGCGTTTAGTAGTAGTAGACCGGTGAAACGATGGGTGCGTGTCATGAATCGTGCTCCGTTAAATTCAATATACTTTTAGTGGTACTGGATACGGCTGTTCATGTCAACCCCTGACGGTAAAAACGGTTCCGACAGACTGAACAGACAGGTTATAGGCTTTAGCTTATTGTGCTGGATTTTGCTTTTCGGGCTATATGAATTGTCTAAAATTGGACTCAAAAAACATTTGCAGAAATAAGTACATTTAGCAGGTATTTTGAAATATGTATTTTTCGTCGTGGATGTTTTCTTTTTAAAGTATTTAATATCATTGATTTACCATTCACATAGGCATTCTTTCTCTCTGGCCGTGAATGAATGGGAATAACAGATTATTAACGTAAGTATACGCAAAGTCGATAACAGTTTAATTATACTTAAGTCATCCTTAACCAGATGACCATTGTGTATTGACTTGGTTTATGGTTTCATTCTAACTATAAAGTCAAATATATCTGTTATGCCGGTTTTCATTTGTGTGTTATCGCGTGATCTTTATATATTCCGATTTTTAAACAATTCTCTTTTGTTGGACGTATTGGCATGGTAAATCATATTTTTCGGGATTATTACAATGCGTCGGCGAAGGACGTGCTGTGTAGCGTGACAGTGGAGTCAGAAGTGTCAGAAAATAATATTAAACAACCTCAAGTTACAGATGGGATTAAACCCCAGCTACGCACGGTGGATCTTAATCTACTGACGGTGTTTGATGCTGTCATGCAGGAGCAGAATATCACCCGGGCGGCGCAAGCGTTGGGGATGTCACAACCTGCCGTGAGTAATGCCGTTGCCAGGCTTAAGGTGATGTTCAACGACGAATTATTCGTTCGCTACGGACGAGGGATTCAGCCTACTGCGCGGGCATTCCAGCTCTTCGGCTCTATTCGCCAGGCTCTGCAACTGGTGCAAAATGAGCTGCCGGGCTCGGGTTTTGAACCACTAAGCAGTGAACGCGTATTCCATCTCTGCGTCTGCAGTCCGTTAGATAATTATCTGACATCTATTATTTATAATAAGGTTGAAGAGATTGCGCCAAATATTAATCTGGTGTTCAAATCATCCTTAAATCAAAACACAGAACACCAGTTACGTTACCAGGAAACCGAATTTGTTCTGGGATACGAAGAGTTTCGTCGCCCTGAATTTTCGTGCGTGCCGTTGTTTAAAGATGAAATGGTATTGGTTGCCAGTAAAAAACATCCACGATTGAATGCTCCGCTACGTGAAAGTGATGTTTATAGCGAACAACATGCCGTGGTTGCGCTCGACAGATATGCCTCATTTAGTCTGCCGTGGTACGACACAGCAGATAAACAGGCGAGCGTGGCATATCAAGGAATGGCAATGGTCAGCGTATTAAACGTCGTTTCCCAGACGCAGCTGGTGGCTATTGCACCGCGCTGGCTGGCGGAAGAGTTCTCTGACGCGTTAAATCTGCAAATTTTGCCTCTGCCGCTTAAGCTTAATAGCCGTACCTGTTATCTCTCCTGGCATGAAGCTGCAGGGCGGGACAAAGGGCATCAGTGGATGGAAGAATTACTTATCAGCATCTGCCGCCGTTAATTAGGTCAGGATAAATTGCATCTTTGCATGTGGTTTATCCTGGTTTTGTTTTGTTAACTGCTATTTTATTCTGTTCTGAATCTTTTCTGGCGGTTGCCAGACCTGTAAAAATAGATGATTTCCTGAATCATCGCGCTTTTCAACGATGATTTATCATCTCCTCCTCTAATTTCAGATGAATTAACCATATCCTCTGGCAATGTCTGTTTTTTCTGCTTTAACCGCCTCTTCGCTCTCCGGGTTTGCTAATTGCCTGCCTCATAACGAGCGGTTAAGGTAAGTATCACTCAGCTAATAGAAGACGGGTTCATCCCGATCGCAAGACGGTGCAGAAATGAATTCGGCGGTCCGTCTATAACAAAATGCCTGGAGGCAAAGCATGGAGATGTTGTCTGGCGCGGAAATGGTCGTCCGATCGCTTATCGATCAGGGCGTGAAACAAGTGTTCGGCTATCCTGGCGGTGCGGTCCTTGATATTTATGATGCACTGCATACGGTAGGCGGCATTGACCATATCCTTGTTCGTCATGAACAGGCGGCGGTGCATATGGCTGATGGCCTGGCGCGTGCGACGGGGGAAGTGGGCGTGGTGTTAGTCACGTCGGGACCCGGTGCGACAAACGCTATTACCGGCATTGCGACCGCGTACATGGACTCTATTCCGCTGGTGATCCTCTCCGGGCAGGTGGCAACCTCACTGATTGGCTACGACGCATTTCAGGAGTGCGACATGGTCGGGATATCGCGTCCCGTTGTGAAGCACAGCTTCCTGGTCAAGCAAACCGAAGACATTCCTGGCGTGCTGAAAAAAGCATTCTGGCTGGCGGCAAGCGGACGTCCGGGACCGGTGGTGGTCGATCTGCCTAAAGATATCCTGAATCCGGCAAACAAGCTGCCTTATGTCTGGCCGGAATCGGTAAGCATGCGTTCTTACAACCCCACCACGCAGGGCCACAAAGGCCAGATCAAACGTGCGCTGCAGACGCTACTGACCGCTAAAAAACCGGTGGTCTATGTCGGCGGTGGGGCAATCAATTCTGCGTGTGAGCCACAGCTTCGTGAACTGATCGAAAAGCTCAATCTTCCTGTTGCGTCGTCGCTGATGGGACTCGGGGCGTTTCCCGCCACCCACCGTCAGGCGCTGGGCATGCTGGGTATGCACGGTACCTATGAAGCCAACATGACGATGCATCATTCCGATGTGATCTTTGCCGTCGGCGTGCGCTTTGACGATCGTACGACCAACAATCTGGCGAAGTATTGCCCGAACGCCACGGTGTTGCACATTGATATCGACCCCACGTCGATTTCAAAAACGGTGTCAGCTGATGTGCCTATCGTCGGCGATGCCCGGCAGGTACTGGAGCAAATGCTGGATCTGCTGACCCAGGAGAGCACGACTCAACCGCTGGATGAGATCCGCGACTGGTGGCTGCAAATTGAGCAGTGGCGCGCGCGCCAGTGTCTGAAATATGACACTCAAAGTGAGCATATTAAGCCTCAGGCCGTGATTGAAGCGGTCTGGCGACTGACGAAAGGCGACGCTTATGTCACTTCAGACGTGGGTCAGCATCAAATGTTCGCCGCCCTCTATTATCCCTTTGATAAACCGCGTCACTGGATCAATTCGGGGGGGTTAGGAACGATGGGCTTTGGTTTGCCTGCCGCGCTGGGCGTGAAGCTGGCACTGCCAAATGAAACCGTCGTCTGCGTGACCGGGGACGGCAGTATCCAGATGAACATTCAGGAACTTTCCACCGCGCTGCAATATGAGTTGCCGGTACTGGTGCTTAACCTCAACAACGGCTATCTCGGTATGGTGAAGCAGTGGCAGGATATGATCTACTCTGGCCGTCACTCTCAGTCATACATGCAGTCGCTGCCGGATTTTGTTCGTCTTGCTGAAGCTTATGGCCACGTGGGGATGCGGGTGACCGATCCCGCTTTGCTGGAATCGTCGCTCGCACAAGCGCTTGAGCAGGTTAAAAACAACCGCCTCGTCTTTATGGATGTCATCGTTGATGGGACCGAGCACGTTTATCCGATGCATATTCGCGGCGGTGGTATGGATGAAATGTGGTTAAGCAAAACGGAGAGAACCTGATATGCGCCGGATATTATCTGTATTGCTGGAAAACGAGTCTGGCGCACTGTCGCGCGTCATTGGGCTTTTCGCGCAGCGCGGCTATAACATAGAAAGCCTGACCGTTGCCCCCACGGACGACCCGACGTTGTCGCGTATGACGATTCAGACCGTTGGTGATGCCAAAGTGCTTGAGCAGATTGAGAAACAGCTGCATAAACTGGTTGATGTCCTGCGCGTGAGCGAGCTGGGGCAGGGGGCTTACGTTGAGCGTGAGGTCATGCTGGTAAAAATTCAGGCCAGCGGCTACGGGCGTGAAGAGGTCAAACGCAATGCGGATATTTTCCGCGGGCAGATCATTGACGTCACGCCTTCTCTTTATACGGTTCAACTGGTCGGGACCAGTGACAAGCTGGACGCTTTTCTGGCGTCCGTGCGGGATGTAGCAAAAATTGTTGAAGTGGCCAGATCGGGCGTTGTGGGTCTGTCACGCGGCGAGAAAATCATGCGTTAGTTGTCAAAAAGGTTCGCCTCTTTCTGCCCGGTCACCAAAGCCGGGCTTTTTTTTTGCGTAATCAGCCAATAACGCAGATAAAAGCGGTTGCCGCGAAGGCTTTTCTGCGTTTAGATGTTAAAAGATTTAACCATAACCTTGACAGGGCCATGGACTCTTTTCTTTTTTTAAGGGGCAATTGTGAAACTGGATGAAATCGCCCGGCTAGCCGGCGTGTCACGAACAACGGCCAGCTATGTGATTAACGGTAAAGCAAAGCAGTACCGTGTCAGCGATAAAACCGTTGAAAAAGTTATGGCGGTGGTTCGTGAGCATAACTACCATCCGAATGCTGTCGCTGCCGGCCTGCGCGCCGGGCGCACCCGATCGATTGGTCTGGTGATCCCCGATTTGGAAAATACCAGCTATACCCGTATCGCCAACTATCTTGAGCGTCAGGCTCGCCAGCGCGGCTACCAGTTGCTGATTGCCTGTTCTGAAGATCAGCCGGACAACGAGATGCGCTGCATTGAACATCTGCTCCAGCGCCAGGTGGATGCCATCATTGTATCGACCTCCTTACCGCCAGAGCATCCATTCTACCAGCGCTGGGCGAACGATCCTTTCCCTATCGTTGCGCTGGATCGTGCGCTCGATCGCGAGCATTTCACCAGCGTAGTGGGTGCCGACCAGGATGATGCGGAAATGCTTGCCGCGGAGCTGAGAACCTTCCCTGCTGAAACGGTACTCTATCTTGGCGCGTTGCCTGAACTTTCAGTGAGCTTCCTGCGTGAACAGGGGTTCCGAACCGCCTGGAAAGACGATCCGCGTGAAGTTCACTATCTCTACGCCAATAGCTATGAACGTGAAGCCGCTGCGCAGCTCTTTGAGAAATGGCTGGAAACGCACCCGATGCCCCAGGCGCTGTTCACGACATCCTTTGCACTCTTGCAGGGGGTGATGGATGTGACCCTACGCCGTGAAGGTAAGCTTCCCTCCGACCTGGCTATTGCCACTTTCGGGGATAACGAGCTGCTCGACTTCCTGCAGTGTCCGGTGCTGGCCGTGGCACAGCGTCACCGTGATGTGGCTGAACGCGTACTGGAGATTGTTCTGGCGAGCCTGGATGAGCCGAGAAAACCGAAGCCGGGTCTGACACGTATCAAACGTAATCTCTATCATCGCGGAATTCTTAGCCGCCATAAATGAAATGACGGGGCGGTGAAAACGGCCCCTTATTGCGGGAATAATTCGCTGAGTTAATTCCCGCAATGAAATTAGGATAATTCCTGCAGGATCATAATCTCCTCATTTTCTTAATTCATTTTGGCTTTTAAACTGCCCTTTAAGGAGCCTGAAAGCGATTTTAAACCGCTATCTTTGTATTATTTTGTTACAAACCGGCTTCGGTCGATGAATATTCAGACGTTTTTCCTGAACCCTGACCAGCCAGCGTGGCAACGGCCGCCTTAACCACGCGTCTGAATGAATCTGACGCTGTTATCCCCTGAGAATCTGTCATAAAATGCTGCCCGCGTCGCAAACTGACACTTTATATTTATCTGCGATGATATTGAGTGAGCTTTAACGCTAGTGTGCATATTCGGTTTTTTTCTTACAAATATTCATAACGTTAATTTTGCCTCGCCAGTTGTTCAGTTATTAGTCAGGTCTGTTTATCTCTGTAAATAGAGGGCTTTCGGGTCCTTATAGGGAGAGTCCTGGCTTGACAAGCTTTTCCCTCGCTCCGTAAACTCCTTTAGGTGGGAATTTGTGGGTTAAAGTGGTGAGGAGGGGTGAGACTGGCATGTTCCGTGGAGCTACGTTAGTCAATCTCGACAGCAAAGGGCGTTTATCGGTGCCAACCCGATACCGCGACCAGCTGATTGAGAACGCTTCGGGTCAAATGGTTTGCACCATTGACATCAACTCCCCCTGCCTGCTGCTTTACCCCTTACCCGAATGGGAAATTATTGAGCAAAAGCTGTCGCGACTGTCGAGCATGAACCCGCAAGAGCGCCGCGTACAGCGGCTGTTATTGGGACATGCCAGTGAGTGTCAGATGGATAGCGCCGGGCGATTACTGATTGCGCCTGTGCTGCGGCAACATGCCGGTCTGACTAAAGAAGTGATGCTGGTCGGGCAGTTCAACAAGTTTGAACTGTGGGATGAAACGACCTGGTATCAACAGGTCAAGGAAGATATCGACGCTGAGCAGTCCGATTCTGCAACTTTATCGGAACGGCTGCAGGACTTGTCTCTATAAATATGATGGAAAATTATAAACACAAAACGGTGTTACTGGATGAGGCCGTGAACGGCCTGAATATTCGTCCGGATGGCATCTACATTGATGGTACGTTTGGTCGCGGTGGTCACTCGCGTTTGATTCTCTCCCAGCTTGGAGAGGAAGGACGTCTGCTGGCAATTGATCGCGATCCGCAGGCGATTGCCGTTGCACAGACCATCAATGACCCTCGCTTTTCCATCGTGCATGGACCTTTCTCTGCGCTCGCGGATTACGTTGCCGAGCGCGGCCTGACGGGCAAGATCGACGGGATTCTTCTCGATCTTGGCGTCTCTTCACCACAGCTTGATGATGCTGAACGCGGTTTCTCCTTTATGCGTGATGGTCCGCTGGATATGCGTATGGACCCGACGCGCGGCCAGTCTGCTGCCGAATGGCTGCAGACCGCTGACGAAGCGGATATTGCATGGGTGATCAAAACCTTTGGCGAAGAACGTTTTGGCAAGCGCATTGCGCGCGCCATCGTTGAGCGCAACCGCGTTGAGCCCATGACCCGTACCAAAGAGCTGGCCGAAGTGATCGCGGCGGCGACGCCGGTGAAGGATAAGCACAAACATCCCGCGACCCGTACCTTCCAGGCGGTGCGCATCTGGGTAAACAGTGAACTGGAGGAAATAGAGCTGGCGCTAAAAAGCTCGCTCGACGTACTGGCCCCGGGTGGGCGGTTATCCATCATCAGCTTCCATTCGCTGGAAGACCGCATTGTGAAGCGCTTTATGCGTGAGCAAAGCCGCGGTCCTCAGGTTCCTGCGGGGCTGCCGATGACGGAAGAACAACTCAGGAAGCTGGGTGGTCGTCAGTTGCGAGCATTAGGCAAGTTGATGCCGGGCGAAGAAGAGGTGGCAGAGAATCCACGCGCCCGTAGTTCAGTGCTGCGAGTTGCAGAGAGGACGAACGCATGATCAGCAGAGTGACAGAAACCCTAAGCAAAGTTAAGGGATCGTTAGGAAGCAACGAGCGCCATGCCTTGCCTGGCGTGATCGGCGACGATCTTTTGCGGTTCGGGAAACTGCCACTCTGCCTGTTCATTTGCATCATTGTTACGGCAGTCACGGTGGTCACCACAGCCCACCATACACGTTTATTGACTGCGCAACGCGAGCAGATGGTACTGGAACGCGATGCGCTGGATATTGAATGGCGAAATCTGATCCTTGAAGAAAACGCGCTCGGCGATCACAGCCGGGTTGAACGGATCGCAACGGAAAAGCTGCAACTGCAGCATGTTGATCCTTCCCAGGAAAATATCGTAGTACAAAAATAAGGGAAAACGCGACGCATGAAAGCAGCGGCAAAAACGCTAAAACCAAAACGTCAGGAAGAACAGGCCAACTTTGTCAGTTGGCGTTTTGCGTTGCTTTGCGGCTGCATTTTACTGGCGCTGGGTTTCCTGCTGGGACGTGTGGCGTGGTTGCAAATCATCGCCCCTGACATGCTGGTACGTCAGGGGGATATGCGCTCTCTGCGTGTGCAGGAAGTGTCGACATCACGTGGGATGATCACTGACCGTTCTGGTCGCCCGCTGGCCGTGAGTGTGCCGGTAAAAGCGATTTGGGCCGACCCGAAAGAGCTGCACGACGCTGGTGGCATTACGCTGGACAACCGCTGGAAAGCGCTGTCAGATGCCCTGAAAATGCCGCTGGATCAGCTGGCTTCCCGCGTTAACGCCAACCCGAAAGGGCGTTTTATCTATCTGGCGCGTCAGGTTAACCCTGACATGGCGGACTACATTCGTAAACTGAAGCTGCCGGGCATTCATCTGCGTGAGGAATCCCGTCGTTATTATCCGTCCGGCGAAGTAACCGCTCACCTCATCGGCTTCACTAACGTCGATAGCCAGGGGATTGAGGGCGTTGAAAAAAGCTTCGATAAGTGGCTCACCGGCCAGCCGGGCGAGCGCATTGTGCGTAAAGACCGCTATGGGCGCGTCATCGAAGATATTTCCTCTACGGACAGCCAGGCGGCACACAACCTGGCACTGAGTATCGACGAGCGCTTGCAGGCGCTGGTTTATCGCGAGCTGAACAACGCCGTAGCGTTCAACAAAGCGGAGTCTGGCAGTGCCGTGCTGGTTGATGTCAGCACCGGCGAAGTGCTGGCGATGGCTAACAGTCCGTCCTACAACCCGAATAACTTTACCGGTACCGCAAAAGATGCGATGCGTAACCGGGCAATTACCGACGTGTTCGAACCTGGCTCCACGGTGAAACCGATGGTGGTGATGACGGCGCTTCAGCGCGGCATCGTCAATGAAAACACGGTTCTGAACACGATCCCTTACCGTATCAACGGCCACGAGATTAAAGACGTGGCGCGCTACAGCGAATTGACCCTGACCGGGGTGTTACAGAAGTCGAGTAACGTCGGTGTTTCAAAGCTGGCGTTAGCGATGCCGTCCTCAGCGTTAGTAGAGACTTACTCACGTTTTGGACTGGGAAAGGCGACCAATTTGGGGTTGGTCGGAGAACGCAGTGGCTTATATCCTCAAAAACAACGGTGGTCTGACATAGAGAGGGCCACCTTCTCTTTCGGCTATGGGCTAATGGTAACGCCGTTACAGTTAGCGCGAGTCTACGCAACGATTGGCAGCTATGGCGTCTATCGCCCGCTGTCGATTACCAAAGTTGATCCACCGGTTCCGGGCGAGCGTATCTTCCCGGAATCCATCGTTCGTACCGTTGTGCACATGATGGAAAGCGTGGCGCTGCCCGGCGGCGGCGGCGTGAAGGCGGCGATCAAAGGCTATCGCATTGCCATTAAAACCGGTACAGCGAAAAAGGTGGGGCCAGACGGCCGCTACATCAACAAATACATTGCCTATACCGCAGGCGTAGCGCCTGCAAGCAATCCGCGTTTTGCGCTGGTGGTCGTCATAAACGATCCACAGGCGGGTAAATACTACGGCGGCGCCGTCTCCGCGCCTGTGTTCGGAGCTATCATGGGCGGCGTGTTACGTACCATGAACATTGAACCGGATGCGCTGGCGACGGGCGAAAAAAGTGAATTTGTAATTAATCAAGGCGAGGGTACAGGTGGCAGATCGTAATTTGCGCGACCTTCTCGCTCCGTGGGTGCCAAATGCACCGGAGCGAGCACTGCGAGAGATGGTACTGGACAGCCGCGTTGCGGCTTCTGGCGATCTTTTTGTGGCGGTGGTCGGTCATCAGGCGGACGGGCGTCGTTATATCCCGCAGGCGATTGCGCAAGGTGTTGCTGCCATTATTGCTGAGGCCAAAGATGAGGCAACCGACGGTGAGATCCGTGAAATGCACGGTGTGCCGGTTATCTATCTCAGCCAGTTGAATGAACGTCTTTCTGCTCTGGCAGGACGTTTTTATCACGAACCTTCCGACCAGCTGCGTCTGGTTGGCGTGACGGGCACGAACGGAAAAACCACCACCACGCAGCTGATGGCGCAATGGGCCCAGTTGCTGGGTGAAACCGGCGCGGTAATGGGCACCGTGGGTAACGGCTTGCTGGGCAAAGTCAGTCCAACGGAAAACACCACCGGCTCGGCAGTTGACGTACAGCATGTTCTTGCCGGTCTGGCAGGGCAGGGGGCAACCTTTGCTGCGATGGAAGTTTCTTCGCACGGTCTGGTGCAGCATCGTGTTGCGGCGCTGAAGTTTGCCGCCTCTGTGTTTACCAACCTGAGTCGCGATCATCTTGATTATCACGGTGATATGGAGCATTACGAAGCCGCGAAATGGCTGCTGTTCTCGACTCACCATTACGGACAAGCCATCATCAACGCCGATGATGAAGTCGGTCGCCGCTGGCTTGCGAAGCTGCCAGACGCGGTTGCGGTGTCGATGGAAGACCATATCAATCCGAACTGCCACGGCCGCTGGCTGAAGGCCGTTGACGTTAACTATCACGACAGCGGGGCGACGATCCGCTTTGCCTCTTCCTGGGGTGAAGGTGAAATTGAAAGCCGCCTGATGGGCGCCTTTAACGTCAGCAACCTGCTGCTGGCCCTGGCAACGCTGCTGGCGCTGGGTTATCCGATGGCTGAACTGCTGAAAACCTCAGCGCGTCTGCAGCCTGTATGCGGCCGTATGGAAGTGTTCAGCGCGCCGGGCAAGCCGACCGTTGTGGTTGATTATGCCCACACGCCGGATGCGCTGGAAAAAGCGCTGGAAGCGGCCCGCCTGCACTGTTCCGGTAAACTGTGGTGCGTCTTTGGCTGCGGCGGCGATCGCGATAAAGGCAAACGTCCACTGATGGGCGCGATTGCGGAACAGTTCGCGGATATTCCGGTAGTAACCGATGACAACCCGCGTACGGAAGAGCCGCGTGCCATCATCAACGACATTCTGGCGGGCATGCTGGACGCCGGTCGCGCCCGCGTGGTGGAGGGCCGTGCGGAAGCCGTGACCAACACCATCATGCAGGCCAAAGAAAATGATGTGGTTCTGCTGGCAGGTAAAGGCCACGAAGATTATCAGATTGTTGGCAATCGTCGTCTGGACTACTCCGACCGCGTAACGGCAGCGCGTCTGCTGGGAGTCGTCGCATGATTAGCATCACCTTAAGCCGGGCCGCTGCGGTACTGCACGGCGAACTGTTGGGTCCAGATCTGACCATTGACGCGGTAACCACCGACACCCGCAAAGTGACCGCGGGTTGTCTGTTTGTGGCGCTGAAAGGCGAGCGTTTTGACGCGCATGATTTTGCCGGGCAGGCTAAAGAAAACGGCGCAGGCGCGCTGCTGGTCAGCCGTAAACTCGATATCGAACTGCCGCAAATTGTGGTGAAAGATACGCGTCTCGCCTTCGGTGAACTGGCCGCCTGGGTTCGTCAGCAGGTGCCAGCTCGCGTTGTCGCGCTAACCGGATCATCAGGCAAAACGTCAGTGAAAGAGATGACGGCGGCGATCCTCAGCCAGTGCGGCAATACACTTTATACCGCGGGCAACCTCAATAATGACATCGGCGTGCCGATGACATTACTTCGCCTGACCAACGAGCACGAATTTGCGGTGATCGAGCTAGGGGCAAACCACCAGGGGGAAATCGCCTGGACCGTGAGCCTGACGCGCCCGGAAGCGGCGCTGGTGAATAACCTGGCGGCGGCACATCTGGAAGGCTTTGGCTCGCTGGAAGGCGTGGCGAAAGCGAAAGGCGAGATCTACACCGGTCTGCCCGCTGACGGTATTGCCATTCTCAATGCCGACAACAACGACTGGCTGAACTGGCAGAACATCATTGGCTCGCGTAAAACCTGGCGCTTCTCGCCGAATGCGGCCAACAGTGATTTTACCGCGACCAATATTCATGTGACGTCGCACGGTACAGAGTTCACGCTCACGACCCCAACGGGTGACGTAGACGTGCTGTTACCGCTGCCGGGTCGCCATAACATCGCCAATGCGCTTGCGGCTGCGGCGTTGTCGACGGCCGTGGGCGCGTCGCATGAGGCGATTAAAACCGGGCTGGCAACGTTAAAAGCCGTGCCGGGACGCCTGTTCCCGATCCCGCTTGCGGAAAACAAGCTGCTGCTGGATGACTCTTATAACGCGAACGTTGGCTCAATGACGGCGGCGGTGCAGGTGTTATCTGAAATGCCGGGCTACCGCGTCATGGTGGTCGGCGATATGGCCGAGCTGGGCGACGAAAGCGAAGCCTGTCATATCCAGGTCGGGGAAGCGGCGAAAGCGTCAGGGCTGGACTGTGTGCTGAGCGCAGGAAAACTGAGCGAGGCGATTAGCCGTGCCAGCGGCGTTGGCGAACATTTTGCCGATAAAGCTGCGTTGATTGAGCGCCTGAAGGCGTTGATTACAGAAAAACAAATTGTGACTGTGTTAGTGAAAGGTTCACGTAGTGCCGCCATGGAAGAGGTTGTGCACGCATTACAGGAGAACGGGACATGTTAGTTTGGCTGGCCGAACACTTGGTCAAATATTATTCAGGCTTTAACGTCTTTTCCTATCTGACGTTTCGTGCCATCGTCAGCCTGCTGACTGCGCTGTTCATCTCATTGTGGATGGGCCCGCGCATGATTGCCCGTCTGCAAAAACTCTCTTTCGGCCAGGTGGTGCGTAACGACGGTCCTGAGTCGCACTTCAGTAAACGCGGTACGCCGACCATGGGCGGGATTATGATCCTGACTGCGATCGTTGTCTCCGTGCTGCTGTGGGCGTATCCGTCTAACCCATACGTCTGGTGCGTGCTTACCGTGCTGGTGGGCTATGGGATCATTGGTTTTGTGGATGATTACCGCAAAGTCGTTCGCAAAGATACTAAAGGCCTGATTGCCCGCTGGAAGTACTTCTGGATGTCGGTGATCGCGCTTGGTGTGGCCTTCGCGCTCTATCTGGCAGGAAAAGACACGCCCGCGACCGAGCTGGTGGTGCCGTTCTTTAAAGACGTCATGCCGCAGCTGGGGCTGTTCTATATCCTGCTGGCCTACTTTGTGATTGTCGGAACCGGCAACGCCGTGAACCTGACCGATGGCCTGGATGGTCTGGCCATTATGCCAACCGTCTTTGTGGCGGCCGGTTTTGCACTGGTGGCGTGGGCTACCGGTAACATGAACTTTGCTAACTACCTGCACATCCCTTATCTGCGACACGCGGGTGAGCTGGTGATCGTCTGTACGGCGATTGTCGGCGCGGGGCTGGGCTTCCTGTGGTTCAACACCTATCCGGCGCAGGTCTTTATGGGCGACGTCGGTTCTCTGGCGCTGGGCGGCGCGCTGGGCATCATCGCCGTGCTGCTGCGTCAGGAGTTCCTGCTGGTGATCATGGGCGGTGTGTTTGTGGTCGAGACCCTGTCGGTGATTTTGCAGGTCGGCTCCTTCAAGCTGCGCGGTCAGCGCATCTTCCGTATGGCGCCAATTCACCACCACTATGAACTGAAAGGCTGGCCGGAGCCGCGCGTGATTGTGCGCTTCTGGATTATTTCGCTGATGCTGGTGCTGATTGGCCTGGCAACGCTGAAGGTACGTTAATCATGGCAGATTACCAGGGTAAAAAAGTCGTTATCATCGGGTTGGGCCTTACCGGCCTTTCCTGCGTGGACTTTTTCCTTGCGCGTGGCGTGACGCCGCGCGTGATGGATACGCGTGTCTCTCCGCCGGGTCTGGACAAGCTGCCGGAACAGGTTGAACGCCACCTTGGTGGTCTGAATGATAACTGGCTGCTGGCCGCCGATCTGATTGTCGCCAGCCCGGGGATGGCGCTGGCGCACCCTTCACTCAGCGCTGCGGCTGATGCGGGGGTGGAGATTGTCGGTGATATCGAGCTGTTCTGCCGTGAAGTGCAGGCGCCCGTTATTGCGATTACCGGTTCTAATGGTAAAAGCACCGTCACCACTCTGGTGGGCGAAATGGCGAAAGCCGCAGGCATGAACGTCGGCGTGGGCGGTAATATCGGTCTGCCCGCACTGATGCTGCTGGACAAAGGCTGCGAGCTGTATGTCCTTGAGCTTTCCAGCTTCCAGCTGGAAACCACCTCCAGCCTGCGCGCAGCTGCCGCGACGATCCTTAACGTGACCGAAGATCATATGGACAGGTATCCATTTGGTCTTCAGCAGTACCGCGCCGCCAAGCTGCGCGTGTATGAAAATGCCAAAGTCTGCGTGGTTAACGCCGATGATGCGCTGACCATGCCGGTGCGCGGCGCGGACGATCGCTGCATTAGCTTCGGTATCACCATGGGGGATTATCATCTGAACCGTCAGTTGGGTGAAACCTGGCTGCGCGTGAAAGGTGAGAAAGTGCTGAACGTGAAAGAGATGAAGCTCTCCGGCCAGCATAACTACACAAATGCTCTGGCAGCACTGGCGCTGGCGGATGCTGTTGGCCTGCCGCGCTCTTCCAGCCTGAAAGCGTTAACCACGTTTTCCGGTCTGGCGCACCGTTTCCAGCTGGCGCTGGAGCACAACGGCGTGCGCTGGATTAACGACTCCAAAGCCACCAACGTGGGAAGTACGGAGGCCGCGCTGAACGGTCTGCATGTTGCCGGTACCCTGCATCTGCTGTTGGGCGGTGACGGCAAATCCGCTGATTTCTCCTCCCTGAAGCCGTACCTTTCAGGCGATAACATCCGCCTGTACTGTTTCGGTCGTGACGGCAGCGAGCTGGCTGAATTACGCCCGGAGATTGCCGAGCAAACTGAAACGATGGAACAGGCGATGCGGCTGATCGCCCCGCGCGTGAAGCCGGGGGATATGGTGCTGCTCTCTCCAGCGTGCGCGAGTCTCGATCAGTTTAAGAATTTCGAACAGCGTGGCGATATCTTTACTCGCCTGGCGAAGGAGTTAGGCTGATGCGTTTATCTCTGCCTCGCCTGAAAATGCCGCGCCTGCCAGGATTTGGAATTCTGGTGTGGCTGTTTGCGGCACTGAAAGGCTGGGTGATGGCTTCGCGGGAAAAAGACTCCGATAGCCTGATTATGTACGACCGCACCCTGTTCTGGCTTACGCTGGGGCTGGCGGCGATCGGCTTTATCATGGTGACCTCGGCCTCGATGCCCGTCGGACAGCGTCTGGCTAACGATCCCTTCCTGTTCGCCAAGCGTGACGGGCTGTACATCATTCTGGCATTCTGCCTGGCGCTGGTGACGCTTCGTCTGCCGATGGCATTCTGGCAGCGGCACAGTACGGCGATGCTGATTGCGTCAATTATCATGCTGCTGATCGTACTGGTTGTCGGGAGCTCCGTTAACGGGGCATCGCGCTGGATTGCGTTTGGCCCGCTGCGTATTCAGCCGGCGGAATTCACCAAGCTTTCGCTGTTCTGCTACCTGGCGAACTACCTGGTGCGTAAGGTCGACGAAGTGCGTAATAACCTTCGCGGCTTCTTAAAACCGATGGGCGTGATTCTGGTGCTCGCGATCCTGCTGCTGGCGCAGCCTGACCTCGGTACCGTGGTGGTGCTGTTTGTCACGACGCTGGCGATGCTGTTCCTGGCAGGGGCCAAGCTGTGGCAGTTCATCGCCATCATCGGAATGGGGATTTCAGCGGTAGTGCTGCTGATCCTCGCCGAGCCTTACCGTATCCGCCGTGTGACCTCGTTCTGGAACCCATGGGAAGATCCGTTCGGCAGTGGTTATCAGCTGACGCAGTCGCTGATGGCGTTTGGTCGCGGTGAGGTTTGGGGGCAAGGGCTGGGTAACTCGGTACAGAAACTGGAGTATTTACCGGAAGCGCACACTGACTTCATCTTCTCCATTATTGGGGAAGAACTGGGTTATATCGGTGTGGTATTGGCGCTATTAATGGTATTCTTCGTCGCTTTCCGCGCCATGTCGATTGGCCGAAAAGCGCTGGAGATCGATCACCGCTTCTCAGGTTTCTTAGCCTGTTCAATTGGGATCTGGTTTAGCTTCCAGGCACTGGTTAACGTCGGCGCCGCAGCGGGTATGCTGCCGACCAAAGGTCTGACGTTGCCGTTGATCAGTTATGGTGGTTCGAGCCTGTTGATCATGTCGACGGCCATTATGTTTTTGTTACGCATAGATTATGAGACGCGTCTGGAGAAAGCCCAGGCGTTTACACGAGGTTCACGATGAATCAACCGAAGCGGTTAATGGTGATGGCAGGCGGTACCGGCGGACATGTGTTCCCGGGGCTGGCGGTTGCGCACCATTTAATGGAGCAGGGCTGGCAGGTACGCTGGCTGGGAACCGCAGACCGCATGGAAGCCGATCTGGTACCGAAGCACGGTATTGAGATCGACTTTATTCGTATTTCCGGCCTTCGTGGCAAAGGTCTTAAGGCGCTGCTGCTGTCTCCGGTGCGTATTTTTAACGCCTGGCGTCAGGCACGCACCATCATGAAGCGTTTTAAGCCTGATGTGGTACTGGGCATGGGTGGCTACGTCTCTGGCCCAGGCGGGTTGGCTGCGTGGTCGCTAGGTATTCCCGTCGTACTGCATGAGCAGAACGGTATTGCCGGTCTGACCAACAAGTGGCTGGCGAAAATCGCCACCAAAGTTATGCAGGCGTTTCCCGGTGCGTTCCCGAAAGCGGACGTGGTGGGTAACCCGGTGCGTGTGGATGTGCTGGCGCTGCCGCTGCCGGACACACGCCTGACGGGGCGTGAAGGACCGGTACGCGTTCTGGTTGTGGGCGGCTCTCAAGGGGCGCGCATTTTAAACCAGACGATGCCGCAGGTGGCTGCAAAGCTGGGTGATGCCGTGACCATCTGGCACCAAAGCGGGAAAGGCGCGCAACAGACCGTTGAGCAGGCTTACGCCGCTGAAGGCCAGCCGCAGCACAAAGTGACCGAATTTATTGACGATATGGCTGCAGCCTATGCCTGGGCCGATGTCGTGGTTTGCCGCTCTGGCGCACTGACGGTAAGCGAAATTGCTGCCGCCGGTTTGCCCGCGGTGTTTGTCCCGTTCCAGCACAAAGACCGACAGCAGTACTGGAACGCGCTGCCGCTTGAGAAAGCCGGTGCGGCGAAGATATTTGAACAGCCACAATTTACCGCCGACGCGGTCGCCACTACCCTGGCGGGCTGGAACAGAGATGCATTGCTGGAGATGGCACAACGCGCGCGCGCGGTGGCAATCCCGGATGCGACTGAACGGGTGGCAAAAGAAGTGAGCCTGGCAGCCCAGGCTTAACCCTCGCAGCGCGTGTTGCGCTGCACGAATTTTAAGTAGTCGATGGCGTTTAGAGAATGAATACACAACAACTGGCAAAACTGCGTTCAATCGTGCCCGAGATGCGTCGCGTCCGGCACATTCACTTTGTTGGCATCGGTGGTGCTGGCATGGGCGGTATTGCCGAAGTGTTAGCTAACGAAGGTTATCAGATCAGCGGGTCTGACCTGGCGCCAAACCCTGTTACGCAGCAACTGGCGTCGCTTGGGGCGACTATTTATTTCAACCATCGCCCTGAAAACGTGCGCGATGCAAGCGTGGTGGTGGTATCGAGCGCTATCTCCTCTGACAACCCGGAAATCGTTGCCGCGCATGAAGCGCGCATTCCGGTGATCCGCCGTGCGGAAATGTTGGCGGAACTGATGCGTTTTCGTCACGGCATCGCGATTGCCGGGACCCACGGTAAAACCACGACGACTGCGATGGTTTCCAGTATTTATGCCGAAGCGGGTCTCGACCCGACGTTCGTCAATGGCGGTCTGGTCAAAGCCGCAGGCGTGCACGCGCGTCTGGGTCACAGCCGTTACCTGATTGCGGAAGCAGATGAGAGCGATGCGTCGTTCCTGCATCTGCAGCCGATGGTGGCGATTGTCACCAATATCGAAGCCGACCATATGGATACCTACCAGGGCGACTTTGAGAATTTAAAGCAGACCTTTATCAACTTCCTTCACAACCTGCCGTTTTATGGCCGCGCGGTGATGTGTGTGGATGACCCGGTCATCCGCGAACTGCTGCCGCGTGTGGGGCGTCAAATCACCACTTACGGCTTCAGTGAGGATGCTGACGTTCGCGTGGAAGAGTACAAACAGGTTGGTGCGCAGGGGCACTTCACGCTGGCGCGTCAGGACAAAGAGCTGCTGCACGTCACGCTGAATGCGCCAGGGCGTCATAACGCCCTCAACGCCGCAGCGGCGGTGGCGGTGGCGACAGAAGAAGGCATCGATGATGAAGCGATCCTGCGCGCGCTGGAAAGCTTCCAGGGCACTGGCCGTCGTTTCGATTTCCTCGGCGAATTCCCGCTTGAGGCAGTAAACGGTAAAGCCGGCACCGCTATGCTGGTGGATGACTACGGCCACCATCCAACCGAAGTGGACGCGACCATCAAAGCTGCACGCGCTGGCTGGCCTGAAAAAAATCTGGTCATGATCTTCCAGCCGCACCGCTATACGCGCACCCGCGATCTGTATGACGATTTCGCCAGCGTACTGTCGCAGGTGGATACGCTGCTGATGCTGGATGTTTATGCAGCGGGCGAAACTCCGATTCCGGGGGCTGACAGTCGTTCTTTGTGTCGCACGATTCGCGGACGCGGTAAAGTTGACCCTATTTTGGTTTCTGACCCGGTACAGGTGGCGGAAATTCTGGCACCGGTGCTGACCGGTAACGATCTGATTCTGATTCAGGGTGCGGGAAATATCGGCAAAATCGCCCGTACCTTAGCTGAAATCAAACTGAAGCCGCAAACTCAGGAGGATGAGCATCATGGCTGATAAGATTGCTGTCCTGTCTGGCGGCACGTCCGCCGAGCGCGAGGTTTCTCTGAATTCCGGCGCTGCCGTACTGGCGGGTCTGCGTGAAGGGGGCGTCAATGCGCACCTGGTCGATCCAAAAGAGGTCGACGTGACGCAGTTAAAAGCAATGGGCTTCGATAAAGTCTTTATCGCATTACATGGCCGTGGCGGAGAAGACGGAACCCTGCAGGGGCTTCTGGAGTTGATCGGCATGCCGTACACCGGCAGCGGCGTGATGGCGTCTGCCATCTCTATGGATAAACTGCGCAGTAAGTTACTGTGGCAGGGCGCGGGGCTACCGGTTGCACCGTGGGTGGCGCTGACGCGTCGCGAATTTGAATTGGGCCTGTCTGACAGCGTTAATACACGCATTGCGGCACTGGGCTTACCGGTTATTGTAAAGCCGAGCCGGGAAGGGTCGAGCGTAGGAATGTCAAAAGTAGATAAAGCTGAAGATATAGCGTCGGCTTTAGCATTGGCATTTCAACACGATGAAGAAGTTCTGATTGAAAAATGGCTCAGCGGGCCGGAATTTACCGTCGCGATGCTTGGCGAAGAAATTTTACCGTCAATTCGCATCCAACCCGCCGGAGTCTTCTATGATTATGAGGCGAAGTATCTCTCTGATGAGACGCAATATTTCTGCCCTTGTGGTCTGGAAGCTGAGCGTGAAGCAGATTTACAGTCCCTGGTGCTTAAAGCCTGGAATATTCTTGGGTGTCGCGGCTGGGGACGCATTGATGTGATGCAGGACAGTGACGGGCAATTTTACCTGCTGGAAGCCAATACCTCTCCGGGAATGACCAGCCATAGCCTTGTGCCGATGGCTGCGCGTCAGGCAGGAATGAGCTTCTCTCAGTTAGTCGTACGTATTCTGGACCAGGCGGGCTGATATGTCTCAGGCTGCATTGAACACGCGCAACCGCGATGACGAAGAAGAATATGCTTCTTCACGCCGGAGTAATGGAACGCGTCTTGCAGGGATTATTTTCCTGCTCGGGGTGCTGTGCACCGTGTTTATCAGCGGCTGGATGGTGCTGGGCTGGATGGAAGATGCGCAGCGGTTGCCTCTGTCAAAGCTGGTGGTGACCGGCGAGCGTCACTACACGCGTAACGATGATATTCGCCAGTCAATTCTGGCGCTGGGATCGCCCGGCACCTTTATGACTCAGGACGTCAATATTATTCAGAGTCAGATTGAACGTCTGCCCTGGATAAAACAGGCGAGTGTCAGAAAGCAATGGCCTGATGAATTGAAGATTCATCTGGTTGAATATGTGCCCATTGCGCGTTGGAATGATCAGCACATGGTTGACGTAGACGGAAATTCCTTCAGCGTCCCATCCGATCGTGTCAACAAGCAAAATTTACCGATGTTGTATGGCCCCGAAGGTAGCGAAAACGAAGTCTTGCAGGGTTTTCGTGAAATGGGTCAGGTGCTGGCGAAGGACAGGTTTACGTTAAAAGATGCTGCAATGACGGCGCGCCGCTCCTGGCAGCTGACGTTGACGAACGGCATTAAGCTCAACCTGGGGCGCGGCGACACAATGAAACGTCTGGCGCGTTTTGTAGAACTTTACCCGGTTTTACAGCAGCAGGCGCAGACGGACGGCAAACGGATAAGCTACGTTGATTTGCGCTATGACTCAGGCGCAGCAGTCGGTTGGGAGCCGGCTCCGGTCGAGGAACCTAATCAGCAACAGAATCAGGCACAGGTACAGGCAGAACAACAATGATCAAGGCGACGGACAGAAAACTGGTAGTTGGACTGGAGATTGGCACCGCTAAGGTTGCCGCTTTAGTAGGGGAAGTTCTGCCCGACGGTATGGTCAATATCATTGGCGTGGGCAGTTGCCCGTCCCGTGGTATGGATAAAGGTGGGGTAAATGACCTTGAGTCGGTGGTGAAATGCGTGCAGCGCGCCATCGATCAGGCTGAATTAATGGCGGATTGCCAGATTTCTTCTGTCTATCTGGCCCTTTCTGGCAAGCACATCAGCTGCCAGAACGAAATCGGTATGGTGCCGATTTCCGAAGAAGAAGTGACGCAGGAAGACGTTGAAAACGTGGTGCATACGGCGAAGTCCGTGCGCGTGCGCGATGAACATCGTGTACTGCACGTGATCCCGCAGGAATATGCGATTGACTATCAGGAAGGGATCAAAAACCCGGTCGGTCTGTCTGGCGTGCGTATGCAGGCAAAAGTGCACCTGATCACATGTCACAACGATATGGCGAAGAACATTGTAAAAGCCGTTGAACGTTGTGGCCTGAAAGTTGACCAACTTATTTTCGCCGGTCTGGCGGCAAGTTATTCCGTGCTGACTGAAGACGAACGTGAACTCGGTGTCTGTGTGGTCGATATTGGTGGTGGTACAATGGACATGGCTGTCTATACAGGCGGTGCGCTGCGCCACACCAAAGTGATCCCTTATGCCGGGAACGTTGTGACCAGCGATATCGCATACGCTTTTGGTACGCCACCGAGCGATGCAGAAGCGATTAAAGTGCGCCACGGCTGTGCGCTGGGTTCAATTGTTGGCAAAGATGAGAGCGTTGAAGTGCCGAGCGTGGGCGGTCGTCCGCCGCGCAGCCTGCAACGTCAGACGCTGGCAGAGGTGATTGAGCCGCGTTATACCGAGCTGCTCAACCTGGTCAACGAAGAGATTTTACAGTTACAGGAACAGCTTCGTCAGCAAGGTGTGAAACATCATCTCGCGGCGGGGATTGTATTAACCGGCGGGGCAGCGCAAATTGAAGGTCTTGCGGCCTGCGCTCAGCGCGTGTTCCATACGCAGGTGCGTATTGGTGCGCCGCTGAATATTACCGGTTTAACGGATTATGCTCAGGAGCCTTACTATTCGACGGCTGTGGGCCTGCTCCACTACGGGAAGGAATCTCATCTCAGTGGTGAAGCAGAAGTGGAAAAACGCGTTTCAGTGGGGTCGTGGGTCAAACGACTGAACAACTGGCTGCGAAAAGAGTTTTAATTTTTTTAAGAGACCGGAGAGAATTAGCGGTCTCGGGCGACAGGCACAACGGAGAGAGAAATTATGTTTGAACCTATGGAACTGACCAACGACGCGGTGATTAAAGTCATCGGCGTCGGTGGCGGCGGCGGTAACGCCGTAGAGCATATGGTGCGTGAACGCATTGAAGGTGTTGAATTCTTTGCAGTTAACACCGATGCGCAGGCACTGCGTAAAACAGCAGTTGGCCAGACTATCCAGATCGGCGGTGGCATCACCAAAGGGCTAGGCGCTGGGGCAAACCCGGAAGTCGGTCGCAACGCGGCTGAAGAAGATCGTGAAGCCCTGCGTGCTGCACTGGAAGGTGCGGACATGGTCTTCATCGCAGCAGGTATGGGCGGCGGTACGGGTACCGGTGCAGCACCTGTTGTCGCAGAAGTCGCTAAAGATTTAGGTATCCTGACCGTTGCTGTCGTGACCAAGCCTTTCAACTTTGAAGGCAAGAAGCGTATGGCTTTCGCGGAGCAGGGTATTACCGAACTGTCCAAGCATGTGGACTCGCTGATCACCATCCCGAACGACAAACTGTTGAAAGTTCTGGGTCGCGGTATCTCCCTGCTGGACGCCTTCGGCGCGGCAAACGACGTGCTGAAAGGCGCGGTTCAGGGTATCGCCGAACTGATTACCCGTCCTGGCCTGATGAACGTTGACTTTGCAGACGTTCGTACCGTGATGTCCGAAATGGGCTACGCGATGATGGGCTCTGGCGTGGCAAGCGGTGAAGACCGTGCAGAAGAAGCGGCTGAAATGGCTATCTCTTCTCCACTGCTGGAAGATATCGACCTGTCTGGTGCGCGCGGCGTGCTGGTCAACATTACCGCTGGCTTTGACCTGCGTCTGGATGAGTTCGAAACCGTGGGTAACACTATCCGTGCGTTCGCCTCTGACAATGCCACCGTGGTAATTGGTACGTCTCTCGACCCGGAAATGAACGACGAGCTGCGTGTAACTGTTGTTGCCACCGGTATCGGTATGGACAAGCGTCCTGAGATCACCCTGGTGACCAACAAACAGACTCAGCAACCGGTAATGGATCGTTACCAGCAGCACGGTATGTCTCCTCTGACTCAAGAGCAGAAACCGGCCGCGAAAGTGGTGAACGACCCTACGCCGCAAACGGCGAAAGAGCCAGATTATCTGGATATCCCGGCGTTCCTGCGTAAGCAAGCTGACTAAGAATTGGCTGGAATTTGGGGATTTGCGCTCTTTGTGCTAAACTGGCCCACCGTTAGTGATATACACTTTCGGTTGGATAGTTAATTTGGCGAGATTATACGATGATCAAACAAAGGACACTTAAACGTATCGTTCAGGCGACGGGTGTCGGTTTACATACCGGCAAGAAAGTCACACTGACGTTACGCCCTGCGCCGGCCAATACCGGGGTCATCTATCGTCGCACCGACTTGAATCCACCGGTAGATTTTCCGGCCGATGCCAAATCTGTGCGTGATACTATGCTCTGTACTTGTCTGGTGAACGAGCATGACGTGCGGATTTCTACCGTAGAGCACCTGAACGCCGCCCTGGCGGGTCTGGGTATCGACAACATTATGGTTGAAGTCGATGCGCCAGAAATCCCGATTATGGATGGCAGTGCTGCTCCGTTCGTTTATCTGTTGCTGGATGCCGGCATCGAAGAACTGAACTGCGCGAAGAAATTTGTTCGCATCAAAGAGACCGTTCGTGTCGAAGATGGCGACAAGTGGGCTGAATTCAAACCGTACAATGGTTTCTCGTTGGACTTTACCATCGACTTTAACCATCCGGCGATTGATGCCAGCACCCAACGCTATGCGATGAACTTCTCTGCTGATGCGTTTATGCGCCAGATTAGCCGCGCACGTACGTTTGGCTTCATGCGTGATATCGAATATCTGCAGTCCCGCGGCTTGTGCCTGGGCGGCAGCTTCGATTGTGCCATCGTTGTTGACGATTATCGCGTACTGAACGAAGACGGCCTGCGTTTTGAAGACGAATTCGTGCGTCACAAAATGCTGGATGCGATCGGCGACCTGTTTATGTGTGGTCACAACATCATTGGTGCATTCACCGCGTTTAAATCCGGTCATGCACTGAACAACAAACTGTTGCAGGCAGTCCTGGCAAAACAGGAAGCCTGGGAATATGTGACCTTTGAAGACGAAGCGGAACTGCCGCTGGCCTTCAAAGCACCAAGCACGGTTCTGGCTTAACGGTTCACACCGTTTCGTAAAAAATCGACTGGTTAACCTGGTACTCTCTCCGACCAGGAAGACCAGTCGTTTTTATTTTTACCCGTCTTCGTTTGCCTCAATATTCTCTCTTGTTTGTCTTGCGCAGAAAATGTGTGCGTTAGCTGCATTCTTGACCGTTTTTCCCTGCAACGATGCCTCATTCCTGCTGTTGTGTAGCGGCATTAGTGGTAATATCTGGGCGCTTAAAAAAAATAACTGAATTTAGCCTGTAACTGGCGGGCTTATGTGGTGGAGCAAGTGAGCGGAATACTGACGCGCTGGCGACAATTTGGCAGACGATACTTCTGGCCGCATCTCTTATTGGGGATGGTCGCGGCGAGTCTCGGCTTGCCTGCGCTCAGCAACAGTGCCGAAGCGGCGACGCCAGCGAAAACCTCCACAACCAAACACGATCTCAACACGCGGGTTAACTTTACTAACCTCGCGTGGCTTGAAGCCAGTCGTCGCCCGAATTTCTCCGTTGATTACTGGCACCAGCACGCTATCCGCACGGTCATTCGTCATCTGTCATTTGCGATGGCGCCGCAGACAATGCCTGTTGCCGAAGAGACGTTGCCGGTACAGGCGCAGCACCTTGCGCTGCTGGATACGCTCAACGCGTTGCTCACGCAGGACGGCCAGCCGCCCGTCATGGTTCGCCAGACGGCGCAAACTGTGCTCGCTCCGCCAGTCTCATTCTCTGTATCAACCTGGATTAGCCAGGCCCACGGCATCCGCGCCGGGCCGCAACGCCTCAGCTAAATTAACTTTTTCAATACCTTAATTTATCTGCCCACGATGGGGCGTTTGAGAATTTATTATGCTAATCAAATTATTAACTAAAGTTTTTGGTAGTCGTAACGATCGTACACTGCGCCGTATGCGCAAAGCTGTCGCTGTCATCAACGGTATGGAACCGGCGATGGAGAAGCTCTCCGATGACGAGCTGAAAGCAAAAACCCTGGAATTCCGCGCGCGTCTGGAAAAAGGGGAAACCTTAGAAAGCCTGATCCCGGAAGCCTTCGCCGTAGTGCGTGAAGCGAGTAAACGTGTGTTTGGCATGCGTCACTTCGACGTTCAGCTGCTGGGTGGTATGGTGCTTAACGAGCGCTGCATCGCGGAAATGCGTACTGGTGAAGGTAAAACCCTGACCGCAACATTGCCGGCTTACCTGAACGCGCTGACCGGTAAAGGCGTTCACGTGGTTACCGTCAACGACTATCTGGCCCAGCGTGACGCCGAAAACAACCGTCCACTGTTCGAATTCCTCGGCATGACGGTCGGCATCAACATGTCCGGCCTGCCTGCGCCAGCCAAGCGTGAAGCGTATAACGCGGACATCACCTACGGCACCAACAACGAATACGGCTTCGACTACCTGCGTGACAACATGGCCTTCAGCCCTGAAGAGCGCGTCCAGCGTAAACTGCACTACGCGCTGGTGGATGAGGTGGACTCCATCCTGATCGATGAAGCGCGTACCCCGCTGATCATCTCCGGCCCTGCCGAAGACAGCTCTGAGATGTACCGCAAAGTCGACAAAATCATTCCGCACCTGCTGCGTCAGGAGAAAGAAGACTCCGACACCTTCCAGGGTGAAGGTCACTTCTCCGTTGATGAAAAAGCGCGCCAGGTGAACCTGACCGAGCGCGGTCTGGTGAAAATTGAAGAGCTGCTGGTCGCTGAAGGCATTATGGAAGAGGGGGAGTCCCTGTACTCTCCGAGCAACATCATGCTGATGCACCACGTAACGGCTGCACTGCGCGCCCACGCGCTGTTCACCCGTGACGTCGACTACATTGTGAAAGACGGCGAAGTCATCATCGTCGATGAACACACCGGCCGTACCATGCAGGGACGTCGCTGGTCTGACGGTCTGCACCAGGCTGTGGAAGCCAAAGAAGGTGTGGATATTCAGAATGAAAACCAGACCCTGGCGTCCATCACCTTCCAGAACTACTTCCGTCTGTACGAGAAGCTGGCGGGCATGACCGGTACTGCTGATACCGAAGCGTTTGAATTCAGCTCCATCTACAAGCTGGATACCGTTGTCGTTCCAACCAACCGTCCAATGATCCGTAAGGATATGCCGGACCTGGTGTACATGACCGAAGCGGAAAAAATTCAGGCAATCATCGAAGATATTCGCGACCGTACTGCCAATGGGCAGCCGGTTCTGGTGGGGACCATCTCCATCGAGAAATCTGAAGTGGTTTCCAATGAGCTGACGAAAGCAGGCATTAAACACAACGTTCTGAACGCCAAGTTCCATGCTAAAGAAGCGGATATCGTTGCTCAGGCGGGTTATCCGGCTGCCGTGACCATCGCTACCAACATGGCGGGTCGTGGTACCGATATTATGCTGGGCGGTAGCTGGCAGGCTGAGGTTGCTGAGCTGGAAAACCCAACGCCAGAACAGATTGCACAAATCAAAGCCGACTGGCAGGTACGTCACGACGCGGTTCTGGCTTCCGGTGGTTTGCACATTATTGGCACCGAGCGTCACGAATCTCGTCGTATCGACAACCAGTTGCGTGGCCGTGCGGGCCGTCAGGGGGATGCCGGTTCTTCCCGCTTCTACCTGTCTATGGAAGATGCGCTGATGCGTATTTTCGCCTCCGACCGCGTGTCCGGCATGATGCGTAAACTGGGCATGAAACCAGGCGAAGCCATCGAGCACCCGTGGGTCACTAAAGCGATTGCCAACGCGCAGCGTAAAGTGGAAAGCCGCAACTTTGATATTCGTAAGCAGCTGCTGGAGTATGATGACGTTGCGAACGATCAGCGTCGTGCGATCTACACCCAGCGTAACGAACTGCTGGACGTGTCCGACGTGAGCGAAACCATCAACAGCATTCGCGAAGATGTGTTCAAAGCGACCATTGACGGGCATATTCCGCCGCAGTCTCTGGAAGAGATGTGGGATATCGAAGGCCTGCAGGAACGTCTGAAGAACGACTTTGACCTCGATCTGCCTATCAAAGAGTGGCTGGACAAAGAGCCTGAGCTGCACGAAGAGACGCTGCGCGAACGTATCTTTGAAACCGCGCTGGACGTTTATAAGCGTAAGGAAGAAGTGGTTGGCGCTGAGATGATGCGTCACTTCGAAAAAGGTGTGATGCTGCAGACGCTGGACTCCCTGTGGAAAGAGCACCTGGCGGCAATGGACTACCTGCGTCAGGGTATTCACCTGCGTGGCTATGCGCAGAAAGATCCGAAGCAGGAGTACAAGCGTGAATCCT
The DNA here is from genome assembly GCF_010692925.1 of Enterobacter sp. T2. Taxonomy (NCBI): domain Bacteria; kingdom Pseudomonadati; phylum Pseudomonadota; class Gammaproteobacteria; order Enterobacterales; family Enterobacteriaceae; genus Enterobacter; species Enterobacter sp. T2. The sequence goes on from NZ_CP048736.1 coordinate 783,637, forward strand.
TCTCCATGTTTGCGTCTATGCTGGAGTCGCTGAAGTATGAAGTGATCAGCACCCTGAGCAAAGTTCAGGTACGTATGCCGGAAGAAGTGGAAGCGATGGAACAACAGCGTCGTGAAGAAGCTGAGCGTCTGGCGCAGATGCAACAGCTGAGCCACCAGACTGACGAGAGCGAAGCTGCAGCGGCGATCGCCGCGCAGACTGGCGATCGTAAAGTGGGTCGTAACGATCCGTGCCCGTGTGGTTCCGGTAAAAAATATAAGGCCTGCCACGGCCGTCTGAGCTAAGTTCATAAGACAATGAAAAGGCGCAGATATCTGCGCCTTTTTTATGGAAGTGACAATATGAAAATACTGCAAATTGCCGTCGGGATTATTCGCAACCCGCAAAACCAGATCTTCATTACCCAGCGCGCTGCCGATGCCCATATGGCGAACAAATGGGAGTTTCCCGGTGGAAAAATCGAATCAGGGGAGACGCCGGAAGAGGCGCTGGTGCGTGAGCTTCAGGAAGAAGTAGGGATTACGCCAGTTGGCGCAACGCTGTTCGATAAGCTCGAATACCAGTTTCCGGACAGGCACATCACGCTTTGGTTCTGGCTGGTCGAAAACTGGGAAGGCGACCCCTGGGGAAAAGAGGGGCAACCCGGTAACTGGGTGGAGCTTCAGGCCAGTGATGCCGATAAATTCCCACCGGCAAATGCGCCCGTCATATCCCGACTGACGGACGACCTGTAGGCCTGCTAAGCGAAGCGCCAGCAGGCTTTAAAGCTATTGCTGCTCTTCACTCCAGTCATCGCTGTCCGAGAGATCGCCTTTGCTCGGAATGCGTTTCTCTTCCGCCGCCCATTCTCCCAGGTCAATTAACTGACAGCGCTTGCAGCAGAATGGACGGAACGGACTCATTTCGCCCCATACAACGGTTTTACCGCAGGTGGGGCAGTTTACGGTGGTCACTTCAGACATCGGCACTCCTTAACAACAGGCCAGTTCAAAATCGAGGCGTTCCGGCACGGTGCCATTCTCGCTGTCCAGAGGCATAAAGCGGATCGCAAAACGACTCTTATGCCCGGAAATCTGTGGGTAAAGCTGCTCGCCGAGCGATAAATTCAGACGCAGAAGATCGGCATCATCGCCGTTATCCTGATAGAAACCGTTCAGGCTGGTTTGCTTGCGGAACGGCGCCGAGTTACGGATGAGGTCGAGAATTAGCGACAGCGTCTGGTGCATGGGGGCGAGACTTTCCAGCCAGCTGTTCACCTGCGCATCACGCTGTGCTTGCGGCATATGCAGCCACATATGCAGCGTTGGCAGGTCGAAACTACAGCAGCCACCAGGAATACTCAGGCGCTGGCGCACCAGGCCGATCAGGCGATCTTCTCGCAAAAATTGCCCGACACGAGGTGCGGCCATCAGCGTACTGCTGCTGTTTTTAAGCTGCTGACGAAGTGAATCAATGCGGCTCTGATCCACGCCCGGCACTTCGGCCCAGGCCTGTAATTTACGCTGCTGGCGCTCCAGTTCTTTCAGAAGCTCTGTGCGGACGTCGCCCCGCTCAATGACATCCAGCAGATCCCCACGTTGCGGAAGAAGTGCAACGCAGTGGCATGATCGCTGACGGGCAAATGTTGTGAAAGTTGTTGAATTAGAAATTCGATACGCAGCCAGGTACGCATTTTTTCGTTGAGCGGATGCTCAAAAAGGATGTGGGTCGACATTATGGTTTTTCCTGTGCAACGGCCTGCGCGGCGAACGCCAAATACTGCGCATGCAGGCGGGCAACATCCGATGCAATGGCATCTGGTGCGCCGTTATTATCAATAACATCATCCGCAACGGCAAGGCGCTGAGCGCGCGTGGCCTGAGCGGCAAGAATTTGTTCAGCCTGTTCGCGCGAGACACGATCGCGCGTCACGGTGCGCTGGATTTGCGTTTCAGGCGAGACATCAATGACCAGCACCCGATCGGCTTTATTGTGCAGCTGATTCTCTACCAGCAGCGGAACCACCCACAGAACATACGGCGAGCGGGCTGCGGCAATTTGACGCTGAGTTTCCTGGTGGATAATGGGGTGGAGCAGGGCATTAAGCCAGAGTTTTTCCGCAGAATCGGAAAAAATGCATTCGCGTAGCTTGCGGCGATTTAACGTGCCATCTGCACTGATAATTGCCGGACCAAAATGGTTTTCGATGGCTTTTAGCGCGGGTGTATTGGGCTCTACCACCTGACGGGCAATGATATCGGCATCAATAATCGTGATACCCAGACGAGAAAATGCGTCCGCAACGGTACTTTTGCCACTACCGATGCCGCCGGTTAATGCGACGATATACCCCATTAAATCAAATCCTGGGAATTATTCATTATTAAAATCAGTTGGTTAAATTTCAAACGTGCTTCAGCCACTGTTTAGCCCTGTTTACCGGCTTTTTACCAGGTAAATTTATAGGATTGTAGCGTAAAAAAAGAGAATTTCGCAGTCTTGCGGAGCAGGTATTAGTGCGTATGATAGCGTCACTGGAGTTGTGCTTTTAACATATTTGCCTCTAACCCCAGGAATCCGCACATGCGTATCGAAGAAGATCTGAAGTTAGGTTTCAAAGACGTTCTTATCCGCCCTAAACGCTCTACACTGAAAAGTCGCTCAGACGTTGAACTCGAACGTCAATTCACCTTTAAACATTCCGGTCAGACCTGGTCTGGCGTGCCGATTATCGCCGCCAATATGGATACGGTGGGCACCTTCGGGATGGCAACCGCCCTGGCGCAGTTCGATATTCTCACCGCAGTGCACAAACACTACAGCCTGGAAGAGTGGAATGCGTTTGTTGCATCCGCCTCTGCGGATGTGGTGAAGCATGTGATGGTCTCCACCGGCACCTCTGATGCTGATTTCGAGAAGACCAAACAGATCCTGAATGCGAACCCGGCGCTCAATTTTGTGTGTATTGATGTGGCGAACGGTTACTCCGAGCATTTCGTGCAGTTCGTCAGCAAGGCGCGTGAGGCCTGGCCAACGAAAACCATCATCGCGGGCAACGTGGTGACCGGTGAAATGTGTGAAGAGCTGATCCTCTCCGGTGCCGACATCGTGAAAGTGGGCATTGGCCCGGGCTCCGTATGCACCACGCGCGTCAAAACCGGCGTTGGGTATCCGCAGCTGTCCGCCGTTATCGAATGTGCCGATGCGGCGCATGGCCTGGGCGGCCAGATCATCAGTGACGGCGGTTGCACCATGCCGGGCGATGTGGCGAAGGCGTTTGGCGGCGGCGCAGACTTCGTGATGCTCGGCGGTATGCTGGCCGGTCATGAAGAGAGCGGCGGCACCGTGGTGGAAGAAAACGGTGAGAAATTCATGCTGTTCTACGGTATGAGCTCTGAGTCTGCAATGACCCGTCACGTTGGTGGTGTGGCAAAATACCGTGCGGCAGAAGGCAAAACCGTGAAGCTGCCTCTGCGTGGCCCGGTTGAAAACACCGCGCGCGACATCCTGGGCGGCCTGCGCTCAGCCTGTACCTACGTGGGTGCCTCCCGTCTGAAAGAGCTGACGAAACGTACGACGTTTATTCGCGTTCAGGAGCAGGAAAACCGCGTTTTCAATAGCCTGTAATGGCTTTCGCTGGCGCATGTCCGTGCGCCAGCTATTGGCTATCCCGCGCTCATCGCATCCCCCAAATGGAAAATGGGCAAATACATTGCCACCACTAGCGTGCCGATGATGACCCCCGTGACAACCAGTAGTAACGGCTCCAGGAGTGCTGCCAGATTGTCGGCCAACTGAAAAGTTTGCTCCGTATGATGACGAGCAAGGTTTGCCAGCATGATGTCCAGTGAACCTGACATTTCGCCCGTTCGTAAAAGCTGAATACAGAGCGGGGTAAACATTGCCGCTTTCTGAAAGGATGACCAGACGGGAAGCCCTTTTTCAATATCTTCGCGTATTCTGCGAAGGATCCCTTGCCAGTAGCGGCTTTCGACGGTCTCTTCTGCGCTCTCAAGCCCCTGTAAAAAGGCAATGCCTGCCTGCTGCGTGAGCGACAGCACGGTGAAGATCTGCCCCAGCTTTTGCCCTTTCGCCAGCGCCCCCATTACAGGTAGATGCAGAAGAAATCGCTGCCAGCGAGGCGTGTGACGCAGAGTCCAGGCTGCGGTTAACGGAACAAGCAGCACCGCGAACAGTGCGAGAGCGTAGGACTGCATAAACGCGGATATACTCATCACCATCCGCGTCAGCGCCGGAAGGGGAGTGTTAAACGTTTTGTAGATTGCGGCGAACTCGGGCAATACCAGGGTGACCATGGCGAGTACGACGAGTACCGCCAGCGTCAGGATGATCGCCGGGTAGCGCAGCGCTTTTTTCACTTTCTGACCGAGCTGCTGCTGCGCTTTTTGTTGCTGGGCGAGCTGGCGACAGCACTCTTCCAGCTTCCCTGTCAGCTCACCCGTTTTTACCATTGAGATATGCAATGGGGTAAAGACCGTGGGCCACCGCCTGAGCGCCTCAGAAAAAGGGCACCCTTCATTGAGTTCATCGGCAACGCTTTGCAGCAGTGCCCGCCACGGTTCTGATGGATGCTGGTCAGCCAGCATTTGCAGGCTATGCGCAAGCGTTAGTCCGGCCTGCAGCAGCGTGGCGAGCTGGCGAAACATCTCGTAGCAGTGATGAGGGCGCCAGCGGTGTCTCTGAGGGCATCGGGAGAGGGCCAGAGGATGCAGGTCGTTCCGCATTAGCCTGGTGAAGGCCGCGTTGCGGTCTGTGGCCCAGAGTGTCCCGCTTCGGGGTTCTCCTTCTGTGGAGAGGGCTCGCCAGCGCCAGAGGTGATTAGTGGCCATCGGGCATACCCAAAACACGCAATAATTCTTCGAGCGTGGTTAGCCCTTGCTCAATGGCCATACAGCCGTGTTCAAACAGCGAGATTAACCCTGCCTGCCGGGCACTGGCTTCTATCACTTCGGTGCCTGCCCCGCTGGCAATTGCCTGGCGCAGAGGGTTGTCGATTGCCAGTACTTCAAAAATCGCCACCCGGCCGTAAAAACCGTGATAGCAACGATCGCAGCCTGTGGGTTGCCAGCGGGGAAGTGGTCGCGGCCAAACCGGGCGGGGTAAGCCCGAATGCTCCCCGTTTTGCTGTCGGCAATGTGGACAAAGACGCCGAACCAGCCGTTGGGCAATCACCATAGAGAGTGCGGAAGATATCATCCAGCGCGCGACGCCCATCTGCTCCAGGCGAATCAGGGTTTCCGTTGTCGAGTTGGTATGCAGCGTCGACAATACCAGGTGCCCGGTCTGCGCGGCATTAATAGCGATCTCTGCCGTTTCGCCATCACGAATTTCGCCGACCATAATGATATCCGGATCCTGACGCAGCAGCGCCCTTAGCACGCTCTGAAATGTCAGGCCCGCTCGCGGGTTAATCTGCGTCTGATTCAATCCCGCAAGCGGGATTTCAATGGGATCCTCTACGCTGCAGATGTTGACGTCAGGGGTGTTAAGCGCCTGTAACGCGCTATAGAGGGTGACGGTTTTGCCGCTGCCTGTGGGGCCGGTAACCAGAATCAGCCCCTGAGGCTGGTGCAGTGAAGCAGTAAAACAGGCCAACTGCTCAGCGCTCATGCCGAGTGCTTTCGGTTCAAGAGCCTGCTGAACCTGATGCAGCAGTCGCAGCACAATTTTCTCACCGCCGTTGCAGGGAAGCGTGGCGATACGAAACGAGACCGGCTCGTTTGTCAGCTCAATGGTAAACTGACCATCCTGCGGTAAGCGGCGTTCAGCAATATCCAGATTACCCAGCACTTTTAACCGGGCGCTGAGCATCGTTGCCAGCGCGGCGGAAAGCGGAGGTTGCGGGCAAAGTACGCCATCGATACGTAAGCGAATCTGGCACGCGTGCTCCATCGGTTCAATATGGATGTCGGAGGCGCGCTGGTGTATCGCCTGTTGCAGCGTGTGGTTGAGGATATCCACCGCGGAATGTGCCTGCGAAACGTTAGGCAGATGCGATTGCGCGCTTAACTGCCGATGCTTTTCCATGCGTTCAGCGCTCCAGCACTCGATATCAATCCGTTTCTGCGTTGCGAAGCGCAGGGCTTCCATCAGTTCAGGGGCGGGGCTTCCCACGACGGCGATACTGACCATGTCACTGTCGCTGGTGAGCAGCAGAGCATGATGGCGAAGGCAAAGTGCCACGAGTTGATCGGTGTTCATTGTCCGCCCCTCAGTTATTGTCGAAGCGGAAGACGTCTTCACAGGCCTGCTTAAGCTCGCTGTCAGCACTGATGTTGCAGTCACGCGTCCAGCCTGTCATACCGTTGCCGTTATTCCACTGTGGCGTCATGGTCACCGTCAGTCCGTTGAGACTCTCCTGACCCGTCAAGGTCACGATCCCTTTTGCCACGTTCATTGCTGAGACGTAACGCGTCGTCGTCGGGGAAGGGATGCCGTTACTGCCTGCGTCACAGCTCTCCACGCCACCGTGATCGAGCGCGCAAAGCTCAATGGCAGTGCGATAGGGAATGAAGGTTTGCAGCATATCGGTGAGGGCGGCTTTACGCAGGTAGTTCTGATAGGCGGGAACGCCGATGGCGCTCAGAATCGCAATAATGCCAATGACCACCATCAGCTCAATGAGTGTGAATCCTTGTTGTCTGTCCATATCTGCTCCTTATGCAAAGTGGCGCTACTCTGGCAGTGCGAAAGGAGAGAAACGAGGGGCAAAAAAGGGAACGGGAAAGGGGCTTCAGAGAATTCATGCAGTGTTGCAGAGAAGAACAACGGATTTGCGAGCAGGACTGAAATTCCCCTCTCCGGGCGGAGAGGGGAAGCGTGTTATTTGAAGCGCATGGAGAGGTCAAGGGCGCGAACGTGTTTGGTCAGCGCGCCGACGGAGATGTAGTCCACACCGGTTTCGGCGAATTCACGGATCGTGTCGAACGTGACGTTCCCGGAAACTTCAAGCTGGGCGCGGCCGTTAGTCAGTGTTACTGCCTCGCGCATCTGCTCAGTTTCGAAATTGTCGAGCATGATGATATCGGCTCCGGCCTTAACGGCCTGCTCCAGCTCTTCCAGGCTTTCGACTTCCACTTCAACAGGGACATCCGGGTGCAGCCAGAAGGCTTTCTCAACGGCCTGGCGCACGGAACCCGACGCAATAATGTGGTTCTCTTTGATCAGGAAGGCATCGGATAAGCCCAGTCGATGGTTGGCGCCGCCGCCACAGAGCACCGCGTACTTCAGCGCAGTGCGCAGGCCTGGCAGCGTTTTGCGGGTATCCAGCAGCTGAGTGTGGGTGCCGGCCAGGAGGTCAACATAGCGACGCACTTCGCTGGCGACGCCAGAGAGCGTTTGTACAAAATTGAGCGCGGTGCGTTCGCCGGTCAGCAAGACGCGCGAGGGACCGTCCAGCTCGAACAGCGGCTGATTGGCTGTAATCGCATCACCATCTTCAACGTGCCAGGTCACCTGCACATCATCGCCCGCCAGTTGAGTAAATACCTCTTCAACCCAACGCTTGCCGCAAAAAACGCCCTCTTCACGGGTAATAATGACCGCGTGGGAACGTGTCTCTTTTGGCAATAATTGTGCGGTAATGTCTTTATCGGCATTCACGTCACCCCCAAGGTCTTCTTTTAACGCATGGGCAACGCTTGCCGGAATATCCATATTAATACGTTCCAGAAGTGCTTCACGTCGGTGGTCGGGGTTGTAGCGGCGAGGCGGCATGATAAAACTCCAAATTGGTAACGAATCATAATATTGAAACATGCTACTCTGAACCGAGTCATTGCACCATACAGAAGGAGTTCCAGCATGTTGTTAGAAAACGGATGGCTGGTGGATGCGCGGCGTGTACCCTCGCCGCACCACGATTGCCGCCCGGAGGATGAAAAGCCCACACTGCTGGTGGTTCATAATATTAGTCTCCCGCCGGGTGAATTTGGCGGCCCGTGGATCGATGCGTTATTCACGGGAACGATAGATCCCAATGCCCATCCTTTCTTCGCTGAGATTGCGCATTTGCGCGTGTCGGCTCACTGTCTGATTCGTCGTGATGGTGAGGTGGTTCAGTATGTTCCTTTTGATAAGCGCGCCTGGCATGCCGGGGTGTCGATGTATCACGGGCGCGAACGGTGCAACGATTTCTCCATTGGGATCGAACTGGAAGGCACGGATACTACGCCCTACACCGACTCACAGTATCAAAAGTTAGCGGCTGTGACCCGTACGCTTATCGGACTCTACCCGGCAATCGCCGACAACATTACCGGACACAGTGATATCGCTCCGGCGAGAAAAACCGATCCTGGCCCGGCATTTGACTGGCCCCGCTTTCGCGCCATGCTCACCGCGTCGTCAGAATAAGGAGATACCATGACGTTGTTTACCATGCTGCTGGTTATCATCGCTGAACGTCTGTTCAAGCTCGGTGAGCACTGGCATCTGGATCACCGGCTGGAGGTGTTATTCCGCCGCATCAGGCACTTTTCCATGCTGCGCACGCTGCTGATGATGGCGGGTGTGATGGTGATTACCTTCCTGCTGCTGCGCGCGCTGTACGGACTCTTTTTCAATGTGCCGCTGCTGGTGGTGTGGATCCTGCTTGGCGTGCTGTGCATTGGTGCGGGCAAGGTGCGTTTGCACTACCACGCTTATCTTAAAGCGGCCTCCCGCGATGATGCCCACGCGCGCGGTGCCATGGCGAGCGAACTGACGATGATCCACGGCGTGCCGCCGGATTGCGACGAGCGCGAGTTCCTGCGCGAGCTGCAAAATGCGCTGCTGTGGATTAACTTCCGTTACTACCTCGCGCCGCTGTTCTGGTTTGTGGTGGGCGGCCCGGTGGGACCCGTCTTGCTGATGGGGTACGCGTTCCTGCGTGCCTGGCAGACCTGGCTTGCCCGTTATCTGACACCGCATGAACGTTTGCTCTCCGGCATTGATGCCATCCTGCATGTGCTCGACTGGCTGCCGGTGCGTCTGGTGGGTGTGGTGTATGCGCTCATTGGCCATGGTGAAAAAGCATTGCCAGCGTGGTTTGCGTCTCTGGGCGACCGACACACCTCGCAGTATCAGGTGTTAACCCGTCTGGCGCAGTTTTCCCTGGCGCGAGAGCCGCATACCGACAAGATTGAAACGCCAAAAGCAGCGGTTTCAATGGCAAAGAAAACGTCGTTTGTGGTGGTGGTGGTGGTGGCGCTGCTGACCATTTACGGCACGCTGGTGTAAGCCAGCGCGCCGCAAACGCTATAGCGTATCCGCAGGCGGGATGCCGAAATCAGGCATCCCGCTTTCGTCCCAACAAACACGCTTCAGTCGGGTATGGCGATTCGGATCGTACAGCGGGTCGCCCTCAATTTCGGTGTAATTCCGCGCGTGATACACCAGCACATCTTCCCCTTCCGGCGTTTGCGTAAAGCTGTTGTGACCCGGGCCGTACTGACGATTTTCGTAGCTGGTAACGAACACCGGACGCGCAGATTTGTGCCAGTTCGCCGGCTGTTGCGGATCGGCATTCAGGTCTATCCACAATAACCCCATGCAGTAGTTCTCATCGGTGGCGCTAGCGGAGTAGCTGATAAACAGCTTGTCACCGTGAACCAGCACCGCCGGACCTTCGTTAACCAGAAATCCGCGGCATTCCCAGTCATATTCAGGTTTACTGAGCATCACCGGCTCGCCTTTCAGCGTCCACGGATTTTCCATTTCACACAGATAAAGGTTGGAGTTTCCGGCGATATCCGGCGCTTTTTGCGCCCACAGATACCAGCGTTTCCCCTGATGGACAAAGGTGGTGGCATCGAGGGCGAAAGTGTCGAATGGCGTTTTTATTTGCCCCTTCTCGACCCACGTACCGGCGAGCGGATCGCTGTCGGTACACTCCAGCGCAAACATTCGGTGCTGGAACATGCCGAGGCTATCAAGCGCCTGGGTGTGCGTCGCGGCAAAATAGATGTACCACTTCCCGTCGATGTGATGCAGTTCTGGGGCCCAAATCAACTGGCTCATTGGACCGGTGTCGGGTTTGCGCCAGACCACTATCTCTTCGGCGCTGCGCAAGCCCTCCAGCGAGTCAGCACGGCGGATAGCCAGCCTGTCGTACTCCGGCACGGAGGCAATAAAATAGTATTCCCCCTCATGATGTAAAATGTACGGGTCGGCGCGTTGTTCAATAAACGGGTTTGGCCAGGTTTGCATGCAACTTTCCTTATTTTGTCTCTGCGGCTTTGAGTTCCTGATAAGCGTTCAGCTCGCGGTAGTTGGCGCGGCGCTTTTCCAGATCGGACTGGATCATCTTCATGGTTTCGCGGTCCACTTTCAGCAGGCGTACAACGCCCGCGGTAATTAAGTATCCAACGCCAGGAATAACGGTAAACAGCAGTACGATACCGTTAATGGCCTCCGCGCTTTGCGCTTTTGCGCCTGCGTCGTAACCGTACCAGGAGAGCAGAAAACCGACCATTGCCCCGGCAATCGCCAGACCCAGCTTCAGGAAGAAAATGTTGCCGGAGAAGCTGATCCCGGTGATGCGTTTCCCGGTTTTCCACTCGCCGTAGTCATCCACGTCAGCCATCAGCGACCAGTGCAGCGGAGACGGGATCTGGTGCAGGATGTTCAGCAGAACGTAGAGCACCACGATGGTGACGGTGGCTTTCGGGTCGAAGAAATAGAAGGCGCAGGAAAATATCGCCAGCACGATATTGGTCCAGAAGAAGACCTTCAGTTTACACCAGCGGTCGGTCAGCACTTTTGCCAGCACGCTGCCAAGCATCATGCCGATAACACCCAGGCTGATAAACACGGTGGCGAAGTGGGTGCTCTGGCCCATCACCCAGGTGACGTAATACATGGTAGCCGCCATGCGGATAAAGCCCGGACAGACGTTGCAGAGCGTCAGGAGCAGAATGCGCACCCACTGGTCGTTTTTCCACACGTCTTTCAGGTCGTTTTTCAGCTCGTCGTGGGTCTGCACCGCCGGGCGCACGCGCTCGCGCACGGTGGCGAAGCAGAACAGGAACATGCAGGTGCCAATCAGCGCCAGTACGGTCATTGCCATCTGGTAGCCTTTGGCTTTGTTATCCCCGCCAAACCAGTCGGCCATCGGCAGCAGCGTCAATGACAGCAGCAACGTGGCGATGCCGACCAGCACGAAGCGGTAGGACTGGCAGGCCACACGCTCTTTCGGATCGTTGGTGATCACCCCTCCTAACGAGCAGTAAGGGATGTTGATGGCCGTATAGGTTAATGAGAGCAGGAAGTAGGTGACAAACGCATAGATAACTTTGCTGTTATAGCTCCACTCCGGTGTGGTGAACATCAGAATACTGAACAGCGCGTAGGGGAAGGCAATCCACAGCAGCCATGGACGAAAACGGCCATATTTACTGCGGGTGCGGTCGGCAATTGCCCCCATGATAGGGTCGGTGACGGCGTCAATCACACGGACCGACAGCAGTAAGACCCCCACCAGCGCAGGCGCGAGGCCAAATATGTCGGTATAAAAATAGTTAACAAACAGCATGATGGCGCCAAAGATGATGTTGCAACCTGCATCGCCCATCCCATAGCCGATCTTTTCTTTTACTGACAGTTTAGCGTTATCCATAGACTGCTCTCCGGGTTTCGGTATGGAGAGAATTATTTGCTGGCAAACGAATATATGCGTTGCAGTATCAGGGCGGTGATATGGATAAAAACGCTGTAGGGATGAAAGTGTGAGGGAGGTAACAACGCGCGGTACCCGCAAAAGCAGGTACCGCGGAGGAGGCTTAGTGGGCCTTCATGGCCTTGCGGCTTTTCTGGCTGAAGAGATAGCCAACGCCCAGCACGGCAATCCAGACCGGGATCAGGTAGACGGAGATTGCCATACCCGGCGTGATCAGCATGATCACCAGCACGGCCGCCATAAACAGCAGGCAGATCCAGTTACCCAGCGGATAGAGCAGGGCAGGGAAGCGCGTCGTCACGCCCTGCTGCTGTTTCGCGCGGCGGAACTTGATGTGCGCCAGGCTGATCATCGCCCAGTTGATGACCAGTGCAGAGACCACCAGCGCCATTAGCAGGCCAAATGCGGATTCCGGCGCCATGTAGTTAATCAGTACGCACAGCGCCGTCACGATGGCTGAAACAATGATGGTGTTGACCGGCACGCCGCGTTTATCAACGTTGAGCAGCATCTTCGGCGCATTGCCCTGCTGGGCCAGGCCGAACAGCATACGGCTGTTGCAGTATACGCAGCTGTTGTACACGGAAAGCGCCGCGGTCAGCACCACGACATTGAGCGCGTTCGCCACGACGGTATCACCCAGTTCGTGGAAAATCAGCACGAACGGACTGGTGTCGGCAGTGACGCGCGTCCATGGCAGCAGGGAGAGCAGGACCGCCAGCGAGCCCACATAGAAGATCAGAATTCGGTAGATAACCTGATTCGTCGCTTTCGGGATGCTCTGCTCAGGGTTGTCGGCTTCTGCGGCGGTGATACCCACCAGTTCCAGACCGCCGAAAGAGAACATAATGATGGCCATCATCATCACCAGACCGGTCATGCCGTGAGGCAGGAAGCCGCCCTGTTCCCAGAGGTTACGCACGGTTGCCTGTGGGCCACCGTTGCCGCTGAACAGCAGCCAGCCGCCAAAGATAATCATCGCCACGACGGCGATCACTTTGATGATGGCAAACCAGAACTCCATCTCACCGAACACTTTTACGTTGGTGAGGTTAATGGCGTTGATAATGACGAAGAAGGCTGCAGCGGAAGCCCAGGTTGGGATGTCGGGATACCAGAACTGAATATACTTCCCGACGGCAGTCAGCTCGGCCATGGCAACCAGAACGTACAGTACCCAGTAGTTCCAGCCGGAGGCGAAACCGGCAAAGCTGCCCCAGTACTTATAGGCAAAGTGGCTAAAGGAGCCAGCGACCGGCTCCTCGACAACCATTTCACCTAACTGGCGCATGATCAGAAAAGCAATGAAACCCGCAATCGCGTAACCCAAAATAATGCCCGGACCGGCAGACTGGATAACGGATGCGCTGCCCAGAAACAGGCCGGTACCAATAGCACCGCCCAGTGCGATGAGCTGAATATGGCGGTTTTTTAGCCCGCGCTTTAGCTGATCGCCGTGCTGTTGAGCTTCCATTTGAAACCTCGTGTGTGGTTGTTATGTCACGCTGTGCGTGTGTAATTATGAAAATCCATATTCTGTATTTATTTCTTTACGGTTAAACGAACCGAAAAAAGCGGAGATGACTTCCGTAAGCGCCAGAATAGTGGTAAGTGCCTGTGAATGCACCTGCTTTATGAAGGGCTGATGACGAGTTGAATAAAAAGAAAGCATTTGTAAATCACTCCGCTCTCGCTTCTTACCCCAACCTATAGAATAGAAATGCGCCTTAAGTGGGCGAATTTTCATAATTTGCCTTGTTGAATCGCTTCAGATTGCAAAAACCCTCGTTTCATTATGGTTAAAACTCCCACTTTGGGAGTAATCAACTCATTTGTGCAAAGTTACATTTCTGAAACGTTATTTCTGTAAGGTTGTTAAAATGTGCAGGGTTTACTGATTTCAATCAAAACCAATATGGACAGAAGGTGAATACTTTGTTACTTTAGCGATACGAAATATAAATTGGTAAGACCAATTGACTCCGGGCAAAAAGGCGTAAGACAGGGAATATGGCCTACAGCAAAATTCGCCAACCAAAACTATCTGATGTGATTGAGCAGCAGCTGGAGTTTTTAATCCTCGAAGGGACTCTGCGCCCGGGTGAGAAACTTCCGCCAGAACGCGAACTGGCAAAACAGTTCGACGTTTCACGTCCCTCTCTGCGTGAGGCGATTCAACGCCTCGAAGCAAAGGGCTTGCTGCTTCGTCGCCAGGGCGGCGGAACCTTTGTGCAAAACAGCCTGTGGCAGAGCTTCAGCGATCCGCTGGTAGAACTTCTCTCTGACCACCCAGAATCCCAGTTTGACCTGCTTGAGACCCGTCACGCGCTGGAAGGTATTGCGGCCTATTACGCCGCCCTTCGCAGCACTGATGAAGATCGCGTGCGTATCCGCGAGCTGCATCAGGCCATTGAACGGGCACAGCAGTCCGGCGATTTAGACGCCGAGTCCAGCGCCGTCGTCCAGTATCAAATCGCCGTCACCGAAGCGGCACACAATGTGGTGCTCCTCCATCTGCTACGCTGCATGGAGCCGATGCTGGCCCAGAACGTTCGTCAGAATTTTGAATTGTTGTATGCCCGTCGGGAGATGCTCCCACTGGTAAGCAACCATCGCACCCGAATATTCGAGGCGATAATGGCCGGGGAACCGGAGCAGGCGCGCGAAGCGTCGCACCGTCACCTGGCTTTCATTGAGGAAATCTTGCTGGACCGCAGCCGTGAACAATCGCGTCGCGAACGTTCATTACGCCGCATACAGCAACGAAAGGATTAAGCGCCAGGTACTTTTAGAGCGCGGCAACTAAACGCAGAACCTGTCTTATTGTGTTCTTGCCGAAGAGCACAATGGGACAGGTTCCAGACAAATCAACGTATTAGATAGATAAGGAATACCCCCATGTCAGAACGTCTCCAAAATGACGTGGATCCGATCGAAACTCGCGACTGGCTACAGGCGATCGAATCGGTCATCCGTGAAGAAGGTGTTGAGCGCGCTCAGTATCTGATTGATCAGCTGCTTTCTGAAGCCCGCAAAGGCGGCGTGAAGGTTGCTTCAGGTGCAGGGGCTAGCAACTACGTAAACACGATTGCCGTTGAAGACGAACCGGAATACCCGGGCAATCTGGATCTGGAACGTCGTATCCGTTCAGCTATCCGCTGGAACGCCATCATGACTGTTCTGCGCGCGTCCAAGAAAGATCTGGAGCTGGGTGGCCACATGGCGTCCTTCCAGTCTTCTGCGACCGTTTACGAAGTGTGCTTTAACCACTTCTTCCGTGCAGCGAACGAGAAAGACGGCGGCGATCTGGTGTACTTCCAGGGCCACATCTCTCCGGGCATCTATGCACGTGCATTCCTGGAAGGTCGTCTGACTGAAGAGCAGATGAACAACTTCCGTCAGGAAGTTCACGGTAAAGGTCTGTCTTCTTACCCGCACCCTAAACTGATGCCTGAATTCTGGCAGTTCCCGACTGTATCCATGGGTCTGGGTCCAATCGGTGCGATCTATCAGGCTAAATTCCTGAAATATCTGGAACACCGTGGTCTGAAAGACACCTCTGAGCAGACCGTTTACGCCTTCCTGGGCGACGGCGAAATGGATGAACCAGAATCTAAAGGTGCGATCACCATCGCAACCCGTGAGAAGCTGGACAACCTGTGCTTCATCATCAACTGTAACCTGCAGCGTCTGGATGGTCCGGTAACCGGTAACGGCAAGATCATCAACGAACTGGAAGGCATCTTCGCGGGTGCTGGCTGGAACGTAATCAAAGTCATGTGGGGTTCCCGTTGGGACGAACTGCTGCGTAAAGACACCAGCGGTAAACTGATCCAACTGATGAACGAAACCGTTGACGGTGACTACCAGACCTTCAAATCCAAAGACGGTGCCTACGTGCGTGAGCACTTCTTCGGTAAATATCCTGAAACCGCCGCACTGGTTGCAGACTGGACTGATGAGCAGATCTGGGCGCTGAACCGTGGTGGTCACGATCCGAAGAAAATCTACGCGGCACTGAAAAAAGCGCGTGAGACCAAAGGTAAAGCGACTGTTATCCTGGCCCATACCATCAAAGGTTACGGCATGGGTGATACCGCAGAAGGTAAAAACATCGCTCACCAGGTTAAGAAAATGAACATGGACGGCGTGCGTTATATCCGCGACCGTTTCAACGTTCCAGTGACCGATGAGCAGGTAGAAAACCTGTCTTACATCACCTTCCCGGAAGGTTCTGAAGAGCACAAGTACCTGCACGAACGTCGTCAGGCGCTGAAAGGCTACCTGCCAGCTCGTCAGCCTAACTTCACCGAGAAGCTGGAACTGCCAGCGCTGGAAGACTTCTCTCAGCTGCTCGAAGAACAGAACAAAGAGATCTCTACCACTATCGCTTTCGTTCGTGCCCTGAACGTGATGCTGAAGAACAAGTCGATCAAAGATCGTCTGGTGCCAATCATCGCCGACGAAGCGCGTACTTTCGGTATGGAAGGTCTGTTCCGTCAGATCGGTATCTACAGCCCGAACGGCCAGCAGTACACCCCGCAGGACCGTGAGCAGGTTGCTTACTATAAAGAAGACGAGAAAGGTCAGATCCTGCAGGAAGGTATCAACGAGCTGGGCGCAGGCGCATCCTGGCTGGCTGCTGCGACCTCTTACAGCACCAACAACCTGCCGATGATCCCGTTCTACATTTACTACTCCATGTTCGGGTTCCAGCGTATCGGTGACCTGTGCTGGCAGGCAGGCGACCAGCAGGCTCGCGGCTTCCTGATCGGTGGTACTTCTGGTCGTACGACCCTGAACGGTGAAGGTCTGCAGCACGAAGATGGTCACAGCCACATTCAGTCTCTGACTATCCCTAACTGTATCTCTTACGACCCGTCTTACGCGTACGAAGTGGCAGTCATCATGCATGACGGTCTGCAGCGCATGTACGGTGAAGCGCAAGAGAACATTTACTACTACATCACCACCCTGAACGAAAACTACCACATGCCGGCAATGCCAGCAGGTGCCGAGGAAGGTATCCGTAAAGGTATCTACAAACTCGAAACTGTTGAAGGTAGCAAAGGTAAAGTTCAGCTGCTGGGCTCCGGCTCTATCCTGCGTCACGTGCGTGAAGCCGCACAGATCCTGGCGAAGGACTACGGTGTCGGTTCCGACGTGTACAGCGTGACCTCCTTCACTGAACTGGCTCGTGATGGCCAGGATTGTGAGCGCTGGAACATGCTGCACCCAATGGAAACTCCACGCGTTCCGTACATCGCTCAGGTGATGAACGACGCGCCAGCGGTGGCGTCTACTGACTATATGAAACTGTTCGCTGAGCAGGTTCGTACTTACGTTCCAGCTGATGATTATCGCGTACTGGGTACTGACGGCTTCGGTCGTTCAGACAGCCGCGAAAACCTGCGTCACCACTTCGAAGTTGATGCTTCTTACGTGGTTGTAGCAGCACTGGGCGAACTGGCTAAACGTGGCGAAATCGATAAGAAAGTGGTTGCGGACGCAATTACCAAATTCAACATCGATGCAGATAAAGTTAACCCGCGTCTGGCGTAAGAGGTAAAAGAATAATGGCTATCGAAATCAATGTACCGGACATCGGGGCTGATGAAGTTGAAATCACCGAGATCCTGGTCAAAGTGGGCGACAAAGTTGAAGCTGAACAGTCGCTGATCACCGTAGAAGGCGATAAAGCCTCTATGGAAGTCCCGTCTCCTCAGGCTGGCATCGTTAAAGAGATTAAAGTCTCTGTTGGCGATAAAACCGAGACCGGCAAACTGATCATGATTTTCGATTCCGCCGACGGTGCAGCAGCTGCTGCACCTGCGCAGGAAGAGAAGAAAGAAGCCGCTCCGGCTGCTGCTCCAGCAGCTGCCGCCGCAGCAAAAGAAGTGAACGTGCCTGACATCGGCGGTGACGAAGTTGAAGTCACCGAAATCCTGGTGAAAGTGGGCGACACCGTTGCGGCTGAGCAATCACTGATCACCGTAGAAGGTGACAAAGCCTCTATGGAAGTCCCTGCGCCGTTCGCGGGTACCGTTAAAGAGATCAAGATCAACACCGGTGACAAAGTGTCTACCGGCTCTCTGATCATGGTCTTCGAAGTGGCGGGTGCTGCACCTGCTTCCGCGCCTGCTCAGGCTGCTGCTCCGGCTCCGGCCGCTGCACCGGCTGCTGCTGGCGGCGCAAAAGACGTTAACGTACCGGACATCGGCGGTGACGAAGTTGAAGTGACGGAAGTGATGGTGAAAGTGGGCGACAAAGTTGCCGCTGAACAGTCACTGATCACCGTTGAAGGCGATAAAGCTTCCATGGAAGTTCCTGCGCCGTTCGCGGGTACCGTTAAAGAGATCAAAATCAGCACTGGCGACAAAGTGTCTACCGGCTCTCTGATCATGGTCTTCGAAGTGGAAGGCGCTGCGCCTGCCGCCGCTCCGGCTGCCGCTGCTGCTCCAGCACCGGCTGCTGCACCGGCTCAGGCTGCTAAACCTGCTGCTGCCCCTGCTGCGAAAGCTGAAAAATCTGAATTCGCTGAAAACGACGCGTATGTCCACGCCACCCCGCTGATTCGTCGCCTGGCGCGCGAGTTCGGTGTGAACCTGGCGAAAGTGAAAGGGACTGGCCGTAAGGGTCGTATCCTGCGCGAAGACGTTCAGACCTACGTGAAAGACGCGGTGAAACGTGCCGAAGCTGCACCTGCTGCAGCCGCTGGCGGCGGTATCCCGGGCATGCTGCCATGGCCGAAAGTGGACTTCAGCAAGTTCGGCGAAATCGAAGAAGTGGAACTGGGCCGTATCCAGAAAATCTCTGGTGCTAACCTGAGCCGTAACTGGGTGATGATCCCGCACGTTACGCACTTCGACAAAACCGATATCACCGATCTGGAAGCGTTCCGTAAACAGCAGAACGCCGAAGCTGAGAAGCGTAAACTGGACGTGAAATTCACCCCAGTGGTCTTCATCATGAAAGCCGTTGCCGCTGCACTTGAGCAGATGCCACGCTTCAACAGCTCCCTGTCTGAAGACGGCCAGAAGCTGACGCTGAAGAAATACATCAACATCGGTGTTGCGGTTGATACGCCAAATGGTCTGGTTGTTCCGGTCTTCAAGGACGTGAACAAGAAGAGCATCACTGAGCTGTCCCGTGAACTGACCACCATCTCCAAAAAAGCGCGTGATGGTAAGCTGACTGCCGGCGAAATGCAGGGCGGCTGCTTCACTATCTCCAGCATCGGTGGCCTGGGCACTACCCACTTCGCGCCGATTGTGAACGCGCCGGAAGTGGCTATCCTCGGTGTGTCCAAGTCCGCGATGGAGCCGGTGTGGAATGGTAAAGAGTTTGTGCCGCGTCTGATGATGCCAATCTCTCTGTCCTTCGACCACCGCGTGATCGACGGTGCTGATGGTGCGCGTTTCATCACCATCATCAACAACATGCTGAGCGACATTCGCCGCCTGGTGATGTAATCGAAAAGCCGGCCAGTCGGCCGGCTTTTTTCTGGTAATCTCATGCTGTTTTTGAGGTTACTGGCGTAAGCAAAAATTCATGAGCCGTTTGTTGTTTCAAAATTGTTAACAATTTTGTAAAATGCGGGCGGATAGAACGACCCGGTGGACGACGGGTATAAATTAAGAGGTCATGATGAGCACAGAAATCAAAACTCAGGTCGTAGTACTTGGGGCAGGCCCGGCAGGTTATTCCGCAGCATTCCGCGCCGCGGATTTAGGTCTGGAAACCGTCATCGTAGAACGTTACAGCACCCTCGGTGGTGTTTGTCTGAACGTCGGCTGTATCCCTTCTAAAGCGCTGCTGCACGTCGCGAAAGTGATCGAAGAAGCCAAAGCGCTGGCTGAACACGGTATCGTCTTCGGCGAGCCGAAAACCGATATCGACAAAATTCGTACCTGGAAAGAGAAAGTTATCACTCAGCTGACCGGCGGTCTGGCGGGTATGGCCAAAGGCCGTAAAGTGAAAGTGGTAAACGGTCTGGGTAAATTCACCGGTGCGAACACCCTGGAAGTGGAAGGCGAAAACGGCAAAACCGTGATCAACTTCGACAACGCGATCATCGCGGCAGGTTCTCGCCCAATCGAACTGCCATTCATTCCACATGAAGATCCGCGCGTGTGGGATTCCACCGATGCACTGGAGCTGAAAACTGTTCCTAAGCGCCTGCTGGTTATGGGCGGCGGTATCATCGGTCTGGAAATGGGTACCGTGTACCATGCGCTGGGTTCAGACATTGACGTGGTTGAAATGTTCGACCAGGTTATCCCGGCTGCAGACAAAGACATCGTTAAAGTCTTCACCAAACGTATCAGCAAGAAATTCAACCTGATGCTGGAAACCAAAGTAACTGCCGTTGAAGCCAAAGAAGACGGTATTTACGTTTCCATGGAAGGCAAAAAAGCCCCATCCGAACCACAGCGTTACGACGCCGTGCTGGTGGCTATCGGCCGTGTGCCGAACGGTAAAAACCTCGACGCGGGCAAAGCTGGCGTGGAAGTGGACGACCGTGGCTTTATCCGCGTTGACAAACAGCTGCGCACTAACGTGCCGCACATCTTTGCTATCGGCGATATCGTCGGTCAGCCAATGCTGGCGCACAAAGGTGTTCACGAAGGTCACGTTGCCGCTGAAGTTATCGCCGGCATGAAACACTACTTCGATCCGAAAGTGATCCCATCTATCGCGTACACCGAGCCAGAAGTGGCATGGGTGGGTCTGACTGAGAAAGAAGCGAAAGAGAAAGGTATCAGCTACGAAACCGCCACCTTCCCGTGGGCTGCTTCTGGCCGTGCTATCGCTTCCGACTGCGCAGACGGTATGACCAAACTGATCTTCGACAAAGAGACTCACCGCGTGATCGGTGGTGCGATTGTCGGGACCAACGGCGGCGAGCTGCTGGGTGAAATCGGTCTGGCGATCGAAATGGGTTGTGACGCGGAAGACATCGCGCTGACCATCCACGCTCACCCGACTCTGCACGAGTCCGTGGGCCTGGCGGCAGAAGTGTTTGAAGGTAGCATCACCGACCTGCCAAACGCGAAAGCGAAGAAGAAATAAGTTTCTTTTGATTGCTAAACGCCTCTCCGGAGGCGTTTTTTTTGCCCTGAAACTACCCAAATTGGTAGTCATCTCGTTGATATTTCCGCTAAAAATTCCTCTTCATCTGCCGATACTTTTTTCACCGTTGTGTGGCTACTGGCTGCGCTGTTCAGGGGTTCTGGACTTTTAATTACACGAAAAAAGGAAAACGCATGTCTTTTAAGAAAGTTGTGGGAATTGGCTTACTGGCGTCAGTCATGACGCTGACCGGATGTGGCGCGATGACGACAGCCGTGAAAAAACGCAACCTGGAAGTGAAAACCCAGATGAGTGAGACCATCTGGCTTGAGCCTTCCAGTGAAAAAACGGTCTACATCCAGGTTAAAAACACCTCCGATAAAGACATGAGCAACCTCCAGACGCTGCTGGCAAACGATCTGAGCGCTAAAGGGTATAAGGTAACGTCCTCACCTGACAGCGCATACTACTGGGTGCAGGCTAACGTCCTTAAAGCAGACAAAATGGACCTGCGCGAGTCTCAGGGCTACCTGAAAACCGGCTATGAAGGCGCCGCCGTGGGGGCCGCTCTGGGTGCCGGTATTACCGCCTACAACAGCAACTCCTCTGGCGCCGCGCTGGGCGTGGGTCTGGCTGCTGGGCTAATTGGCATGGCGGCAGATGCGATGGTAGAAGATGTGAACTACACCATGGTTACCGACCTGCAGATCTCTGAGCGTAGCAAAGCGAAAGTCACCACCGATAACATTGCGGCGCTGCGTCAGGGTACGTCCGGCGTGAAGCTTCAAACCAGCAGCGAGCAGGGCGATCGCGCGAAGTATCAGACCCGTGTGGTATCGAATGCTAACAAGGTCAATTTGAAATTCGAAGAAGCGAAACCAGTTCTGGAAGCGCAGTTGGCGAAATCAGTGGCAAATATTCTGTAAGTAAAATAGCCGGGTGGCGGCTTCGCCTTACCCGGCCTACAAAACGTGGTCCGTTGACATTACTCAGGGTTCGACGGGCTGCCAGGTTTTATCCGGGTTATACGCGGTCATCGCCCGGGCTTTCTGCTCAGAATCGCGACCGAGATCGGACTGGTAAACCTTGTCGTTCTGGTTTATCACGAAGCTCATCACGCCGGTTTGACCATAGCTGACCGGCCAGGCCACCATCGCGAAACCGTTATTATCCGGCAGGATGCGGAAGCGATAGCCGTGGTATCCCGCCCCAGGCTCTTTCGGACTGAACGCCGGACCAAGTGGGCTTGGCGTTTCGCCTGGCGAGACGGGCCAGTACAAACCATCCTTTTTCCCGTCCGCGCTGACAATTTTCTGCGCGTATTTCTGGTTCAGCGCAAAATAGTTCTGCTGGGCATCCACATAGGCATGTAAGGCTTCAATGGCGGCAAGCTCGTTACGCCCAATCTCGCGGGTCAGGATCTCCTCGGCCCCTTCTTTCATGTCAAATTGCCAGCCGGAAGCGGTTTTAACCACCGGGATGGGAAGCTGCCAGCCGCTGTCTCCGACAGCAAGATGTGCTGTGTTACCCTCGACAACCGTGTTGTGCCGGACTTTCCAGTCGCGCAGGAAGCGAGCAACGGCATCAGGATCTACCCCTTCAGGCGGCAGAAAGTCGCGCCAGTTTTCGCCGAGCAGATTGCTCATCGCACTTTCGTTTTGCTCGCTGATGGCGCTGGCCAGCGCATCTGTTGCCTGTTCTGGCGTGCTGAAAGATTGCTGCGCCATCGCGGCCGCCGACATCATGAACACCACCATTCCACAGAGAAGTTTATTTTTCATGTTTGCTCCCTTAACGATGACGGAATTCACGGTGTTCAACACGTCCGGCAGATGCCTGACGCGGCGGCTGATGACGGGCAGCCAGTTGTCTGCTTTGAGAACCACGCTGCTGCTGGGCTTGCCAGTTGGCGGAGCGACTGTCGTTACCGCTCAGCGCATTCGCCCGGGGCTGACTGGTTCGCTGCTGTAGCGCGTGTTGCTGCGCAGGTTGTGAGATTCGTTTCTCCTGTCGCTGCGTTGCGGTCTGGCGGTTTTCGCGCTGCTGTGTGGTTGTCCGCTTCGCCGTCTGAGGTTTGGTGTCATAGCCACGGTAGTTACTGCGCTGAGAAATCTGCTTCAGCTGTTCGCTTGAGGCCTGCCGCTGTGCATCTTTAATCCCCGGGTGCGCTGTCTGTGGGAAGGTTTTGCCTGTCGATTTCTCCATCTGGCTGAGGGCGGCCTGACGCTGGCTATCGCGGCTAACCGGTTTTTGCTGTGTTGCGCTGAGCCCCGTAGCCGTGTTGGTGGAGTGGAAGCGCTTGTTGAGCTGGTTTGTCGGGTAGGGCACACCTTCCCGATAGGCCGGGTTGTGCTGCCAGGTGCGGCTGGCGTCCGTCAGACGCTGACCACTGATTTTATTAAAGTTCTGAACGTTAATATTGATGTTGTTATCACCGTTGCGATTATAGCCGCCGTGATCCCAGTCATCGTCATGATGGTGATGATCCCAGTCATCATCGTCATCCCAGTCGATATTGCTGAAAATGGCGTAGGTTGTCGCCACGCCCAGGCTAAAGCCTAAGCCTTTCACCAGGCTGTCGGTAAATTGCTCGCCAGGCGAGGGCGGGAGATAGGTTGGCGGATACGCGGTGTTTGGCCAGGTACCGTAAACCGTATTGGGGTTATAGGTAGGGACATAAACAACCTGCGGATCGGCAGATTCAATTTTGATTACCGTTGGGGCGGGCGCGGAAGTCGTGGCTGTCGTTGTCTCAGTGGTGCTGGTTTTCGCTGCCGCCGGTTTTGTCACGGTGGTGACCGTCTGCTGAGGCGTGGATTGTAAAGCGCCGGTCTTCTGCGCCAGCGCGCGCAGGCGCTGAACGGAATCCATCACGTCCTTCGGCTGCGCGAGAAACGCATCGCCGAGGTTTTGTACCCACGGCGGATTTCCGCCCATCAGCGACATTAACTGAGGAAATGCCACCAGCGATTTCACGCTGGGATCCCACGGCTGGCTCGCCACCGCCTGAATCGCGGCATCGCCCTGCATGTTGGGGTTATCTTTTGACCACTGCGCGGCCTGGATAACGTTGGCCGGATAGGTCGATGCCATTAAAATTTGAGACAGCAGCGCGTCCGGGTAGAGCGCAATCGGGGCGACCCACTGATCGATTTGCGCGGCCGTGTAAGCTGGTGCGACAACGGGGGCGGGTTGGGCCGCAGGTGTTGCCACCTGTTGTTGGGCGACAGGCGCGGGAGCGACAGGCTCTGATGCACGGCTTTTGACAAACATCACGCCAGAGGCGGCAAACAGCCCGGTACTGCACAGAAGGACGAGCAGATGTGGCTTAAAGGGCAACTTCATATAGTGACTCCAACGAGACAAGCGCTGTGCCGTGAGGTGTTACGGTTGGCGTGAGTATTATTCACCCGTCTTTTACGGTTTTGACTTTTCTTGGGAAGCGTCGAATTTGTCCGGACAAAGAGTGTGAATATTTATTACGCAATTATATGTGATGCGGAAAAAACCGCCGGGGATTTAGAAACCCTTTCCTGTGATCGACCGGGAGTAACAGGAGGGGGGCGCTTTATTTCGTCTCGTTTCCCCGCTACACCATGCTTAACGATTCAGCAAATATTTTAATGTTGCTTTTTTGTAAACAGATTAACACTGTGCAGAAATCCTGCTATGCTGCCCGACGCGGTATCGGGCATTTACCCTACAAACTGCTGTCTCACAGGAGCGTGAAGAGAACGCCCGCCGCATATGACAATGAGAGCGAGGAGAACCGTCGTGCTAGAAGAATACCGTAAGCACGTAGCAGAACGTGCCGCCGAGGGAATTGTACCCAAACCGTTAGATGCAACCCAAATGGCCGCGCTCGTCGAGCTGCTGAAGAACCCGCCTAAGGGCGAAGAAGAATTCCTGTTAGATCTGCTGATCAACCGCGTACCGCCTGGCGTAGATGAAGCTGCCTACGTAAAAGCCGGATTCCTTGCTGCTATCGCCAAAGGCGAAGCCACCTCCCCACTGGTTACTCCTGAAAAAGCCATTGAACTGCTCGGCACTATGCAGGGTGGTTACAACATTCATCCGCTGATTGACGCGCTGGATAACGACACGCTGGCACCGATTGCCGCGAAAGCGCTCTCTTCAACGCTGCTGATGTTCGATAACTTCTACGATGTCGAAGAAAAAGCCAAAGCGGGCAATGTCTATGCGAAGCAGGTGATGCAGTCCTGGGCGGACGCCGAATGGTTCCTCAACCGTCCGGCCCTGGCAGAAAAAATTACCGTGACCGTCTTCAAAGTGACCGGTGAAACCAACACCGATGACCTCTCTCCGGCGCCGGATGCGTGGTCTCGTCCTGATATCCCTCTTCACGCCCTGGCGATGCTGAAGAACGCCCGTGAAGGCATTGAGCCGGATCAGCCGGGTAGCGTCGGCCCGATCAAACAGATCGAAGCGCTTCAGGAGAAAGGTTTCCCGCTGGCCTATGTGGGTGATGTTGTGGGTACCGGTTCTTCCCGTAAGTCCGCAACCAACTCCGTACTGTGGTTCATGGGTGACGACATTCCGCACGTGCCTAACAAGCGCGGCGGCGGCCTGTGCCTCGGCGGCAAAATTGCCCCTATCTTCTTTAACACCATGGAAGATGCAGGTGCGCTGCCAATTGAAGTGGATGTCAGTAACCTGAACATGGGCGACGTGATTGACGTCTACCCGTATAAAGGCGAAGTGCGTAACCACGACACTAACGAACTGCTGGCAAGCTTCGAGCTGAAAACCGACGTGCTGATCGACGAAGTGCGTGCCGGTGGCCGTATCCCGCTGATCATCGGTCGTGGCCTGACCACCAAAGCGCGTGAAGCGCTGGGCCTGCCGCACTCAGACGTGTTCCGTCACGCGAAAGATGTTGCGGAAAGCAACCGTGGTTATTCGCTGGCGCAGAAAATGGTGGGTCGCGCGTGCGGCGTTGCGGGTATTCGCCCTGGCGCATACTGCGAGCCGAAAATGACTTCCGTGGGGTCTCAGGACACCACCGGCCCAATGACCCGTGACGAACTGAAAGACCTGGCGTGCCTGGGCTTCTCTTCTGATCTGGTGATGCAGTCCTTCTGTCACACAGCGGCGTATCCGAAGCCGGTTGACGTGACCACGCACCACACGCTGCCAGACTTCATCATGAACCGTGGCGGTGTCTCCCTGCGTCCGGGTGACGGTGTTATCCACTCCTGGCTGAACCGCATGCTGCTGCCGGATACCGTGGGTACCGGTGGTGACTCCCACACCCGTTTCCCTATCGGTATCTCCTTCCCGGCGGGCTCCGGTCTGGTGGCATTTGCGGCTGCGACCGGCGTGATGCCGCTGGATATGCCGGAATCAGTGCTGGTGCGCTTCAAAGGTAAAATGCAACCGGGTATCACCCTGCGCGACCTGGTTCACGCGATCCCGCTGTATGCGATTAAACAGGGCCTGCTGACCGTTGAGAAGAAAGGGAAGAAAAACATCTTCTCTGGCCGCATTCTGGAAATCGAAGGTCTGCCGGATCTGAAAGTGGAGCAGGCGTTCGAGCTGACCGATGCCTCCGCTGAGCGTTCTGCGGCGGGCTGTACCATCAAGCTGAACAAAGAGCCGATTATTGAGTATCTGACCTCCAACATCGTGCTGCTGAAGTGGATGATTGCAGAAGGCTACGGCGATCGTCGTACGCTGGAGCGTCGTATCCAGGGCATGGAGAAATGGCTGGCGGATCCGCAGCTGCTGGAAGCGGACGCTGACGCAGAGTATGCGGCAGTGATCGACATCGATCTGGCGGATATCAAAGAGCCAATCCTGTGTGCACCGAACGATCCTGACGATGCGCGTCTGCTCTCTGATGTGCAGGGCGATAAGATCGACGAAGTGTTCATCGGCTCCTGCATGACCAACATCGGTCACTTCCGTGCTGCCGGTAAGCTGCTGGATACCCATAAAGGCCAGCTGCCGACCCGCCTGTGGGTGGCACCGCCAACCCGTATGGATGCCGCACAGCTGACGGAAGAAGGTTACTACAGCGTGTTTGGTAAGAGTGGTGCGCGTATCGAAATCCCAGGTTGTTCCCTGTGTATGGGTAACCAGGCGCGCGTGGCGGACGGTGCGACGGTGGTCTCCACCTCTACCCGTAACTTCCCGAACCGTTTAGGTACCGGTGCGAATGTTTACCTGGCTTCTGCGGAGCTGGCTGCGGTTGCGGCGCTGATTGGCAAGCTGCCAACGCCGGAAGAGTACCAGACCTTTGTGGCTCAGGTAGATAAGACGGCGGTGGACACCTATCGCTATCTGAACTTCGACCAGCTCTCTCAGTACACCGAGAAGGCTGACGGGGTTATCTTCCAGACGGCAGTATAAACGGCAAAACCGTCTCTACGAGACGGTTTTTAGTGTTTGCACCCTCTCCCGTGGGAGAGGGACGGGGTGAGGGCATCAGGCCGCTGGGTCTTGCTCTCACTTTTTATTTTCATTCCTCCCGCCTCTCCCGCTTTTTTTCTTCCTCTCTGCTGCGATAATTACCCTAATGGCTTTGCAGAGGAAAATACTATGGATTACGAATTTCTGCGCGACATCACCGGAGTGGTGAAAGTGCGTATGTCGATGGGGCACGAAGCCGTTGGCCACTGGTTTAACGAAGAGGTGAAAGAGGATCTCGCGCTGCTGGATGAAGTTGAACAGGCGGCGAAGACGTTAAAAGGCAGTGAACGCTCCTGGCAACGTGCCGGACATGAATACACGCTGTGGATGGATGGCGAAGAGGTGATGGTGCGCGCCAACCAGCTGGAGTTTTCGGGTGATGAGATGGAAGAGGGGATGAGCTACTACGATGAAGAGAGCCTGTCGCTGTGCGGCGTCGAGGACTTTTTGCAGGTGGTAGCTGCGTACCGGGCGTTTATGAAACAGAAGTAACGGAAATTCCCTCCGGAGAGTACCGGAGGGAATCTGCGGGTTTTACGCTACAGTAAAAATCTCACAAAATTAGCGGTAGGGTTGGTCGCTGCAACTGGCGTTGCCCTCCCGGCGCTGAATGACCACGCCTGGCATTGGGAGGCGACTGGCATACCGTCGTTACGTACAAGGAATTTCACCCCACCCGGGTTTTGCGGCGGATCGCTGACCGGCATTCCGCAGGCGATCAGAAAATCAATGTCGCTGTTTTTGCTCTGCAGCTCCGCTATCCGTTGCTCCCAGCCCGCCGGGCGAACATTCCCCTGCGTGAAGTAATCCAGACAGATATCAATGCTGAACGGCTTATCGCCCGCATAAGTATTGGTGAAGTAATCGGTGACAACGATCCCATGCAATGATTCTGCCGACACTTCGCTGCTGTCGCCGATATGAATGATCTGACCATCCGGCAATTGGGCAGAAATATGCCCCGGGATCGCGTGACCGTTTGCCTGAGGAAAGAAATCAATCGTGGAAACGTAGCGTTTCGGCCACATCGTCAGGGACTTATCGGTACGGGTATTTTGCCCGCACAGCAGCCAGTTCACGGCGTGAAAAACGGTGTCGTGGCAGGGCGTCTTCTCACTCTCGTCATCGTCGCGATACAGGATGGCGCAGGTTCCCGCCAGAAAGGTGATGGCAGAGGAGGGATCCCCGGAACGGGCAGGGAAGGCATCAATCAGTCTGTTAACGTAGTCGCTAACATTGCTCATGTAGAAGTCACCGAGCTTCATGATGTCATCTTCACTGCGCACATTACTCCAGCGGGTATTCCAGAAGAATTCTGGAAGCGTGACAAAGGTATGGTCCCAGCTGCCGGTGTCGGTTTCCAGTACCGTTTTGAGCTGAGCACTGACCTGATTCAGACGGAACGCCATCCGCTCTTTGGCGTGTGCCAGCAGATCTTCATCCGCCCCTCGCAGGTCGTCTGCCTCATGCGTAAAGGAGTCAGCACACCAGGAAAGAATTCGAATTGTCATGTTACACCTCGTGATTGATCAGGATAAAAACAGGTTTTTTTCAGCGTTCCGACGTGCAGTCAGGCCCGCCAGAACCTGGCCACCGGCATGGTTCCATTTCGGAAATTCCTCAGCTGCGCCGTTGAAGTCTCCGCTGTTCACTTTGCGCAACAGGGTTGAACTCTTCAGATTGGCTGGCCCCAGGTTAAAGGCGAAGCTCACCAGGGCATCGAACTGGTTCTGGGTGACTTCCACCGTCAGCATGTTGTTGACGTCATGCTCAAAACGCTGCAAGTCCTCACGAAGGATCTGCTCCGCGGCTTCAGCGGTGATGGTTCGCGTGCCGCCTGGTGGGATCGGGTTTTCGACATGGCCATAACCGATGGTTGGAATGCCGACGGCATCTTTGTAGGTGGTTAAACGCAGGCCTTCATACTGTTTGATAAGGGCAATGCCGCCATTGCCCGTTGTTTTCAAAGCATCACTCATGGTTTTTCTCCTTTACGGGGACGGGAGTCATACGGTGGATGAATTCATCAAGCAGGCGCAGCACCGCTTCTGGCGGCTCCTGAGCGACAAAATCAATTTCAATATCAATGTTTTGGGTGTCCGTTTTACCTTCATGGGGCTGGGGCGCCATGGTGACGAGGAAGTGGCCACGCTCTCCCTGTCCCGTTAGCGTGCTTATGGATTCGGTAGCATCACCGCGAACGGTCAGGCGCATCTTCATTCTCTCCATCGAGAGATTGCGCGGTGGTGCAAGCGTGACAAGCGGCACGTTCAAACGATGCTCATCATCCAGCTGAAGCTCGGCGTAGTCGGGTTTGTAGCTACCGTCCGGAGCCTGCTCAAACAACTGGGAGAGCACGGCGATGTACTGATGGGTCATATACTGGTTGGCACTGAAAGCCGCGTGCTGGAGCCCTTGTACCAGGGTATCTAAGCCCATAGCGTGGTTGCCCTTGTTGCCGGCAGGAGGCGGCGGCGTACCGTTATCGCCTCCACCGGCACCGCCGTTATTTCCCCCGTCATTGCCTCCGGTGTTGCCACTTTCCCCTGTGGGAGCATGGGACGGCGTTATGTCCGGTGGATCTTCTGATGACAGCGTTGTCGGTTTATCCGCCGGGGTTTCGGGACTGGTTTCAGGCGTTACAGCGTCGGGCGATTTACGGCTGAACCAGAATCGACGTGAATCAGGCATGCTTTTTCTCCTTCAGGCAGGTGTCCGTAAGCCGGGCACCTGCCAGGGGTATTAAATGCGTTTGAATGTGTGGTGTGGGTTAACCATTACCCCCTTGAGGCGGCGCGACCGGGGCAGGGGCCGGTGCTGGGGTAATCAGACCTGAACTGTTGGTGGCAGGCAGTGTGGCAGGCTGATCTTCTGCGCGTTGTGCCGGTTTGGTGGCAGCATTTGTCAGATAATCGACCACGCGGCTGAGCGCCTCCGGCATCGGCTGACGTTTTACAGAGGTGTGGATGGAGTATTTGGCTCGGGTATCGGTCGAGCGGGTCTGTTCTGACTTATGGCTAACACTCCCCTTCACGCTGACGGAGAATGGACCCCAGCCGATTTTGCCCTCCAGGGAGCCTTCCTGGCTGCTGCTTTCGTTGCTGGCTGCGCTCTGGTGGATCTCAAGCTCGAAGTCGATAGTCCCTTCTTCGATACAGATGATGGGATGCACGACTGCCGCGAGCAGAGGAATACGCATGACTTTGGTCTGCGTACCGGTCGTCACGCCTTTCTCATCGACGAGCGTTTCCTCATAATCAAACTGTACCGAAACGGCCTTGCCGTCCTTAATACAGACACTTAATAAGAAATCGGTATAACTCTTTGCTGCCTGGGTTTGGGCTTTAATCATTGCCTGTAGTGGCGCAGAAATCATACTGTCTAGCGGCAATGAACTAATAACTGAACCTATAAATCCGGCATCAACATTTGCATCTGGCATAATTCATTCCTCGATATTTTGGTGGTTGCAGAATATGTCTGCCCCTTAATCATGGATATCGATGAATAAAGCATCTATGAGCGTAAAGTTATGTTTTCAGAAATCATTCCGTCTGTATGGAATGGTCTGTATCGAAAGTTACATGGCGAAATGTGACGGGCTGTGCTTAATAAATTAAACCGGCATTACTCCTGCAATTGAAAATTTCATCTGGTGTTATTGCTTTTCATCGCACAGCAGCTCTCGCGTTGAGGTCTGTATGAGGTTTTTAAGTGCCGCTAACAAG
Source organism: Enterobacter sp. T2 (assembly GCF_010692925.1). Taxonomy (NCBI): domain Bacteria; kingdom Pseudomonadati; phylum Pseudomonadota; class Gammaproteobacteria; order Enterobacterales; family Enterobacteriaceae; genus Enterobacter; species Enterobacter sp. T2. The sequence goes on from NZ_CP048736.1 coordinate 814,525, forward strand.
ATAACGATTATTTAAGTGGGACGACAATGAATATACTTATTTATGATGAATTGCCGCTGTTCATTCATGGCATCCGATGCCGTTGGGCTGAACTTGCGCCCGCACTACATATCACAGCAGCACATAGCGAAGATGAGGTCTGGAAAGGTTTAATAAAAAACCGGGTTGATATTATTATTCTGGATGCTGATTACGAGATTGAGAAAAAAATAGCATTATTAACGCAGTTAACATCACAGGCGGATCATGTTTTCGTGTTGATGAACTTTTCACGGCTGGATAATGTAAACCCGATTTATTTTTTGGAGAATGGTGCCGCCGGGATTTTGACAAAGAAAATGGAGTCGGAAGAGTTATTGCAGGCGATCGAATGGGTGCGGCAAGGGAGAATATATTTACCGGATAGTTGCCTGCGTGAGCATAAATTAATACGAATGCATAATTCCCCGCCCCCTTTGCGCACACTCTCACCCCGGCAGCGCGAGATCCTGCATCTTGTTGTCCAGGGACACAGTAATAAACAAATTTGTCGTGTGCTGGGGATTGCGGAAGGAACGGTTAAGAATCATCTCCATGCCTTGTTTCGTCAACTGGGTGTCAGAAATCGTACGGAAGCGGCGATGATACTGGCACAAACGCCGGTTTAAGAAACAAACAAAATAATAAAGAAGGAAAAATCATCGCTTTTCCTTCTTTATCCGTTTGCATGCGTGTTACACGGCAGGAATATTGCGGCCGTAGTAGATTTCCCGCATCTCTTTCCAGAGCAGGTCGGTAATGGCCTTGCGCTCGTCTTCGCTCAAATCTTCTGGACGGGTGTGGAACATGTAGTGCTTAAGGTCAAACTCCTTAAGTAACATCTTGGTATGGAAGATGTTTTCCTGATACACGTTCACATCCATCATGTCATACAGCGACTTCATGTCGTCAGACATAAAGTTCTGGATGGAGTTGATCTCATGGTCGATGAAGTGCTTCATCCCGTTGATATCGCGGGTAAAGCCGCGCACGCGATAATCAATGGTCACGATGTCCGATTCCAGCTGGTGGATTAAATAGTTCAGCGCGTTCAGCGGGGAAATCACGCCACAGGTCGACACTTCTATGTCAGCCCGGAAAGTACACAACCCACCTTCCGGGTGGCTCTCCGGATAGGTGTGCACGCAGATATGGCTTTTATCGAGGTGCGCGACGACCACTTCCGGCAGCGGGCCCGGATGCTCCGTTTTGTCGATAAGCTTAGGGTCGACCGGCTCTTCGCTGACCAGAATGGTCACGCTGGCACCCTGGGGTTCGTAATCCTGACGCGCAATGTTCAGGATGTTGGCGCCAATGATTGAACAGGTTTCTGTCAGGATCTCGGTCAGACGGTTGGCGTTGTAGAGTTCGTCGATATAGGCGATGTAACCATCGCGTTCTTCCGCTGTTTTGGCATAGCAGATATCGTAAATACAAAAACTCAGGCTTTTGGTCAGGTTGTTAAAGCCATGCAGTTTAAGCTTTTTCAATTAGCTCACCCCCTTAGTGGATAATGCGTCTTGCAGGTACTGCGGCAGCGCAAACGCGGCGGTATGAATTGCCGGATTGTAGTAGCGGCACGTGAGACCAGCCTGATGGAAGCGGGCCTGAATAATTTCAGTCGAGAGGTGGCGCAGCACGTCGTTATCCGTCGCCCAGGCAAAGGTCATGATCCCGCCGTAATAGGTAGGAATGGCCGCCTGATAGAAGCTGACGTCAGAAAAATAGGTGCTGAGCTTGCGATGGCTGTCGAGCGCTTCATCCTGCTGCAGGAAGCAGACGCCATTTTGTGCGACAAAGATCCCGCCAGGGTTCAGGCAGCGCTTACAGCCTTCGTAGAACGAGGAGGTAAACAGCGATGCGCCCGGGCCGATAGGGTCGGTGCAGTCGGAGATAATGACGTCAAAGGTCTGCGAGGTCTGGTTAACGAAGTTAACGCCGTCGTCAATCACCAGGTTAAACCGCGGATCGTCATAGCTACCGGCATTGTGGTTGGGCAGGTACTGACGGCAGAAAGAGACCACACCCGCGTCGATCTCGACCATCGTAATGGTTTCAATCGATTGATGACGGGACACTTCACGCAGCATTGCGCCGTCGCCACCGCCGATAATCAGAACGTGTTTCGCGTGCCCGTGCGCCAGCAGCGGAACGTGGGTCATCATCTCGTGATAGATAAACTCGTCACGCTCGGTCGTTTGTACTACGCCATCCAGTGCCATGACGCGGCCAAAAGCGGCATTCTCAAAGATGATGAGATCCTGGTGATCGGTTTTCTCATGATAGAGCACGTTATCAACGGCAAAATACTGACCAAACTGGTCATGCAGTGTTTCATGCCACAACGTGTGGTCGGCCATACGCGGACTCCTCCTTTGTTAACATCCGTAACACTCATAAAAAATGAGCGAAACATGATAGCTAACTATAACCATGGTTGCACGGTTATAGGGTGAACAGGGGGCGTCGGGAAGATTATTTCACGTAGGCGAGCAGGCTGAGTGAATCGCGAGCCAGCGCTTTGCATTTTTTAGCCGTGGGAATGCCAATACCGCTCAAGTCACGGTAACTGTCTTCACCGAGCGCCTTCATGTCAAAGCTGTCGTAGTTGCTGAGATCCCATTGGTTCTGCTGGGCGAAAAAGACCAGCGCACGGCGAATTTGCCCGTTGGGTAAATTCTGGTAGCCACAATCATTTTTCAGGAATACAAAAACCGCCGTCAGGTCGGCCATATCTTCCGCTTCATTTTCACTGAGCGCATAGCTGTTCGCACACATTGCCATCAGGCTACCGAACAAAATTGTCCTGAAAAACGTCTTCATTGCTTCTACCACTTCTTCACGGAAAATTAACGTTAGCATACTTGATGCCAGTGCGACGATCTTTATTATTGCCGCCCGACTTGACCTTCCGGTAAGGGGAGGGTTTATGCTCAAAAGATCGCCTGCTGGAAATAAGGAAATGAACATGCAACGTCGTGATTTTTTAAAATATTCCGTTGCGCTGGGGGCTGCCAGCGCACTACCACTCTGGAGCCGCGCCGTTTTCGCGGCTGAAAGACCTGCCTTACCCATCCCTGATTTACTGACCGCTGACGCCCGTAGCCGTATCCAGCTCGTTGTTCAGTCCGGTCAAACATCCTTTGGCGGGCACAACGCCACGACGTGGGGCTATAACGGCAATTTGCTCGGTCCGGCGCTTCAGCTACGTAAAGGGAAAGCGGTGACGGTGGATATCCACAACACGCTCGCAGAAGAGACGACGCTCCACTGGCACGGGCTGGAAGTGCCGGGTGAAGTCGACGGTGGACCACAGGGCATTATCAAGGCCGGTGGTAAACGTAGCGTGACTTTTACGCCCGAGCAGCGTGCGGCGACCTGCTGGTTCCATCCGCATCAGCATGGCAAAACCGGCCATCAGGTGGCGATGGGGCTGGCCGGGCTGGTGCTGATTGAAGACGATGAAAGCCGCCTGCTGCGTCTGCCGAAACAGTGGGGCATCGATGATGTGCCGGTGATTGTGCAGGACAAAAAATTCACCGCAGACGGGCAGATTGACTACCAGCTGGACGTCATGAGCGCGGCGGTCGGCTGGTTCGGGGATACGCTGCTGACCAACGGTGCGATTTACCCTCAGCACGCCGCGCCAAAAGGCTGGCTGCGTTTACGTCTGCTTAACGGCTGTAACGCGCGTTCCCTTAATTTTGCGACCAGTGATAAACGCCCTTTGTACGTGGTCGCCAGCGACGGGGGGCTTCTGCCCGAGCCAGTTAAAGTGGATGCGCTGCCGATGCTCATGGGGGAGCGCTTTGAGGTGCTGGTGGATATCAGCGACGGCAAGGCGTTTGACCTGGTGACCCTCCCGGTCAGCCAGATGGGGATGGCGGTTGCGCCATTTGATAAGCCGCATCCAGTGTTACGCATTCAGCCGTTACTGGTTACCGCGTCGGGCACGCTGCCGGATACGTTAACCACGCTGCCTGCACTCCCGTCGCTTGACGGGCTCACGCAACGCAAGCTTCAGCTCTCCATGGACCCGATGCTCGACATGATGGGCATGCAGGCGCTGATGAAGAAGTATGGCAATCAGGCAATGGCGGGAATGCATCACGGTCAGATGATGGGCCATATGAATATGGACCACGGCAAAATGGGCGGCATGGATCATGGTGGTCATGGCTTTGATTTCCACAACGCCAATAAGATCAACGGTAAAGCGTTTGATATGAACACGCCGATGTTTGCCGCTACAAAAGGGCAGTTTGAGCGCTGGGTGATTTCAGGCGAAGGCGACATGATGCTGCACCCGTTCCACATCCACGGCACGCAGTTCCGCATTCTTTCTGAGAACGGCAACGCGCCGGATGCGCATCGCGCAGGCTGGAAGGACACCGTGAGAGTGGAGGGCGGCGTGAGCGAGGTGCTGGTGAAGTTTGACCACGACGCGCCGAAGGAGTTTGCCTACATGGCGCATTGCCATCTGCTGGAGCATGAAGATACGGGGATGATGCTCGGTTTTACCGTATAAAAAAAGCCGGGTGGCGGCTTCGCCTTACCCGGCCTACTTTTCGCTGGTGCGGCCTGATGCCCTCACCCTGACCCTCTCCCACGGGGAGAGGGAACAGACACTAAAAACGGCAACTTTCGTTGCCGTTTTGCTTTTACCTTGCGTCGTCAGGCAGCGCATACGCGACGATATAGTCGCCCATCTTCGTGCCAAACGAACCGTGACCACCCGCAGAGATGACAACGTACTGCTTGCCATTCACTTCATAGGTCATCGGCGTTGCCTGTCCACCCGCAGGCAGACGGCCTTGCCACAGTTTCTCACCGTTGGTCATGTTGTACGCGCGCAGGTAGTTATCTGCGGTTGCCGCGATGAACAGCACGTTACCGGCGGTAGAGATTGGGCCACCCAGCATTGGCATACCCATATTGAACGGCACCGGAACCGGCATCGGGAACGGCATGCTGTCCTGTGGCGTACCAATACGTTTTTTCCACACAATCTGGTTGGTTTTCAGATCCAGACCGGAGATGTAACCCCAGGCAGGCTGTTTACACGGCAGACCAAACGGTGACAGGAACGGGTTCAGGGTCACGCCATACGGTACGCCGTACTGCGGCTGGATACCGGCTTCGGTACCGCTGCCTTTCGCATCTTTCGGCTGCTCCATTGGGTTGCCCGGACCGCGTGGGATCAGGCGGGAAACGAACGGCAGCGCCATTGGGTTGGCGATAGCAACCTGACGGTTCGGGTCGACGGAAATACCGCCCCATTCGAACATCCCCAGGTTACCCGGGAAGACCAGCGTGCCCTGCTCAGAAGGTGGTGTGAAGATGCCTTCATAGCGCAGCTGATGGAACATCACGCGGCATACCAGCTGGTCAAACATGGTGGCACCCCACATGTCTGCCCCGCTCAGGTCTTTCTTCGGACGGAAGCTCAGGTCAGAGAACGGCTGCGTTTTAGAGACGTAGTCGCCTTTCGCCGCGCCCTGCGGAACCGGTTTTTCCGGCGCAGGCACAACCAGCTTGCCGTTGCTGCGATCCAGCACGAAGATGTTGCCCGTCTTGGCCGGAGCGTAAATCACCGGAACGGTTTTGCCGTTAACGGTAATGTCGGCCAGCGTCGGCTGGGACGGCATATCCATATCCCACAGATCGTGGTGAACGGTCTGGTAGCTCCAGGCCAGCTTACCGGTGGTCGCGTTCAGCGCCACGATGGCGCTCGCATAGCGCTCCTGCTCCGGCGTACGGTTACCGCCCCAGATATCTGGCGTGGTCACACCCATCGGCAGGTACACCAGGTCCAGCTTCGCGTCATACGCGGCAGGCGCCCAGGAGTTTGGCGAGTTGAAGGTAAACGTGTGTTCGTCTGACGGAATCGCGTTAGGATCTTTCGCGCCCGGATCGAAGGCCCACAGCAGTTTACCGGTATTCACGTCGAAGCCGCGGATCACGCCCGAGGTTTCACGCGTGGAGAAGTTATCCGTCACCGAACCGGCAATCACGATGGTTTTATCGGTGATGATTGGCGGAGAAGTCGGTTCATACAGACCCGGCGTGGTGTCCGGCATGTTGGTCTGCAGATTCAGGATACCTTTGTTGGCGAAGGTTTCGCACAGCTTGCCGGTTTCTGCGTTGATAGCGAACAGACGACCATCGTTGACCGGCAGCATAATGCGGCGCGGACAGTCGGCAATGACTTCCGGGCTGGCATTATCGGCACGCGCTTCATGGTAAGAGACACCGCGGCAGGTCACGTGCTGGAACGACGGGTTGGAGTTCAGCTGTGGATCGAAGTGCCATTTCTCTTTACCGGTGGCCGCGTCGAGCGCGAACAGGCGCTGGTGCGCCGTACACAGATAAAGCATGTTGCCGACTTTAATTGGCGTCACTTCGTTGGTCAGTTCGCCCGGATCGTTCGGCATCTTCAGGTCGCCGGTACGGAATACCCAGGCTTCTTTCAGGTTTTTAACGTTGTCCGCGTTGATCTGCTTAAGCGGGGAGTAACGCTGACCTTCCTGGTTACGGCCATAGGCCGGCCAGTCACCGTCAGCAACCTGCGAGATAGCCGCCGCAGGGGTAGACTCCGCATTCAGCGTCCCGTTGATCTCCTGTGGATCGTTAAAACCGGCCCAGGTGAGCATACCGCCGCTGATGAGCAACGCCACCAGCAGTGCCGCCACGGCACCGCGGGAAGGCACAATCAGGCGACGCCAGACGAACGGCAGGATCAGCCAGATACCGAAGAAGACCAGGATGTCGCTGCGCGGCGTCAGTGCCCAGAAGTCGAAGCCGACTTCCCAGACGCCCCAGATCATGGTTGCGAGGAGTAAAACTGCATACAGCCACAGTGCAGATTGTTTTCTACGCCAGAGCAGGACGGTTACGCCAAGCATAACCAGGCCCGCGATTGGGTAGTACCAGGAGCCGCCGATCGCGACCAGCCAGACGCCACCGATTAACAGGTACAGGCCGCAGAAGGCGGCGAATAACGCTGTTAGTGTCACCAGTAGACGCGGCTGTTTAGAGTGTGTTTCAGCCATAGAAAGTGTACTCGTCAGTTTTTGTTAATAATTTGCTAGCAACTAATTATAGGTATTAACAAGTGTGATCGGAATCACAATATTTGCTTTTTATAACTCATACGCCAGGCTTATCCATTTGCTGATATAATGGCTGGCTTGCGTATCAATGCCTGAAGTGAGTTCATCTGCATTGAGAGATTTTCATTAAAATCATATGGTTAGTAATATGAAACATACTGTTGAAGTGATGATCCCGGAAGCCGAGATCAAAGCGCGTATCGCCGAACTGGGTCGTCAAATCACCGAACATTACAAGGACAGCGGCAGCGAAATGGTGCTGGTTGGTCTGTTGCGTGGCTCTTTCATGTTCATGGCGGACCTGTGCCGTGAAGTGCAGGTGCCTCACGAGGTCGATTTTATGACCGCCTCCAGCTACGGCAGCGGCATGTCCACAACCCGTGATGTGAAAATCCTGAAAGATCTGGATGAAGATATTCGTGGCAAAGACGTGTTGATCGTGGAGGATATTATCGACTCCGGTAACACGCTCTCTAAAGTGCGCGAGATCCTGAGCCTGCGCGAGCCGAAATCACTGGCAATTTGTACGCTGCTGGATAAACCTGACCGTCGCGAAGTGCAGGTCCCGGTAGAGTTTGTCGGTTTCTCCATTCCGGACGAATTCGTGGTGGGTTACGGCATCGACTACGCACAGCGTTATCGTCATCTGCCGTATGTGGGAAAAGTGGTATTACTGGACGAGTAAACGAGTTGGGTGCGGCCTGATGCCCTCACCCCGGCCCTCTCCCACAGGGAGAGGGAGCAAACCCAAAAAACGGCAACCTGGTTGCCGTTTTGCTTTTACCTCGGCGCCACCCGGCTTTTTAACGTGCACTTATTTATGGTTCACATGCTTAAGCTTGAGGTTAGCAATCCCTGAGCGGTAACGCTGTTCCAGCGTTTCGCGGTTGGTGGCGGTGACTTCCAGATTGCGCAGCAGACCATCGTGAATACCGTACGCCCAGCCGTGGATAGAGACCTTCTGCCCGCGTTTCCACGCTGACTGCATGATGGTCGAATGCCCAAGGTTATACACCTGCTCCATCACGTTGAGTTCGCACAGGGTGTCCATGCGACGCTCCTGCGGCATTTCGCCCAGCAGTGAGCTATGTTTGAACCAGATATCGCGGATGTGCAGCAGCCAGTTATCAATCAATCCCAGTTCCGGGTTTTCAACCGCCGCCTGCACGCCGCCGCAGCCGTAATGGCCACAAATAATGATGTGCTCGACTTCCAGAACGTCAACGGCATACTGAACCACAGACAGGCAGTTGAGATCGGTGTGAATCACCAGGTTGGCGACATTACGGTGAACAAACAGTTCTCCTGGCTCAAGGCCAGTCAGACGTTCCGCCGGCACGCGGCTGTCGGAACAGCCAATCCAGAGAAAGCGCGGGTTCTGGGCTTGTGCGAGTTTTCCAAAAAATCCGGGGTCTTCCTCCACCAGCATTTTTGACCATAGTGCATTGTTGCTAATGAGTGTATCTATGTCGTTCATGGAGGTTAGCGACCTGTAACCAAGTAATTGCGTTGCGCTACTATAGGGTAACCCGACTTTTAATGAAACCACACAACGTGTGTAAGAACTGAAGGTAAGTTAAATTCATGGCAATTGCACTGGAGCTTGAGCAGCTTAAAAAAACCTATTCGGGTGGCGTTCAGGCGCTACGCGGGATAGATCTTAAAGTAGAGGCCGGGGATTTTTACGCGCTTCTGGGGCCGAATGGGGCAGGGAAATCTACCACCATCGGGATCATCAGCTCGCTGGTGAACAAAACCTCCGGCCGCGTTAGCGTGTTCGGATACGATCTGCAAAAAGATGTGGTTAACGCCAAACGCCAGCTGGGGCTGGTACCGCAGGAGTTCAACTTCAACCCGTTCGAGACGGTGCAGCAGATCGTCGTTAACCAGGCGGGTTATTACGGCGTTGAGCGCAAAGAGGCGCTGGAGCGCAGCGAAAAGTACCTGAAGCAGCTCGACCTGTGGGAAAAACGTAACGAACGTGCGCGGATGTTGTCCGGCGGGATGAAACGCCGCCTGATGATTGCCCGTGCGCTGATGCATGAGCCAAAACTGCTGATCCTCGATGAACCGACCGCGGGTGTGGATATCGAACTGCGCCGCTCGATGTGGGGCTTCCTGAAGGATCTGAACGATAAAGGCACCACCATTATTCTGACTACCCACTATCTGGAAGAGGCTGAAATGCTGTGCCGCAACATCGGCATCATTCAGCACGGCGAGCTGGTGGAAAACACTTCGATGAAAAACCTGCTTTCCAAGCTGAAATCAGAAACCTTTATCCTCGACCTGGCGGCAAAAAGCCCGCTGCCGAAGCTGGAAGGGTACCAGTATCGTCTGGTGGATACCTCGACGCTGGAAGTGGAAGTGCTGCGCGAGCAGGGGATCAACAGCGTGTTCTCTCAGCTGAGCGCGCAGGGGATTCAGGTTTTAAGTATGCGTAACAAAGCGAACCGACTGGAAGAGCTGTTTGTCTCTCTGGTGCAGGATAAACAAGGAGACAAGGCATGACGCATCTTTATTGGGTCGCGCTGAAAAGCATCTGGGCGAAAGAGATTAACCGCTTTATGCGTATCTGGGTGCAAACCCTGGTGCCACCGGTGATCACCATGACGCTCTATTTCATCATCTTCGGTAATCTGATTGGTTCCCGGATTGGTGAGATGCACGGTTTTACCTATATGCAATTTATCGTGCCGGGTCTGATCATGATGGCGGTGATCACCAACGCCTACGCGAACGTGGCGTCGTCGTTCTTTAGCGCCAAATTCCAGCGCAATATTGAAGAGCTGCTGGTGGCACCCGTGCCGACGCATGTGATTATCGCCGGGTACGTGGGCGGCGGCGTGGCGCGCGGTCTGTGCGTGGGGATCCTGGTGACGGCGATTTCGCTGTTCTTCGTCCCGTTCCAGGTCCACTCCTGGCTATTTGTCGCGCTGACGCTGCTTCTGACGGCAATCCTGTTCTCGCTGGCCGGTCTGCTGAACGCGGTATTTGCCAAAACGTTTGACGACATCAGCCTAATCCCGACCTTCGTGCTGACGCCGCTCACCTACCTCGGCGGGGTCTTCTACTCCCTGACGCTGCTGCCGCCCTTCTGGCAGGCGCTGTCGCACCTGAACCCGATCGTCTACATGATCAGCGGCTTCCGCTTTGGCTTCCTCGGTATTACCGATGTACCGCTGTTTACGACGGTGGCGGTGCTGGGGGTATTCATTGTCGCGTTCTACCTGCTGTGCTGGTATCTGATTCAGCGCGGTCGCGGTCTTCGCAGCTAACCTTTTGCCCGGCGACGCTCTGTTTGCCGGGCGCTTTCTTTGACAGTTATCACCGTAAGCTAACCTTCACTCCGCTAAACTACTTGCCTGCTAAGGAGAGAGTTATGCTGGGATGGGTTATCACCTGCCATGATGAACAGGCGCAGGAAATGCTGGACAAGCTTGAGGCCAGATTGGGTCCGCTGGTGCAATGCCGGGCGGTTAATTACTGGCGTGGGTTAAGCACCAACATGCTCAGCCGGATGATGTGCGATGCGCTGCATGAAACAGACTCCGGCGACGGGGTAATTTTTCTGACGGATAAATCAGGCGCTGCACCTTATCGGGCCGCCGCGTTGCTGAGCCACAAGCACGATAATTGTGAAGTGATCTCCGGTATCAGTCTGCCTTTACTCGAAGCCATGTATCCCCTTCGCGCCTCATTAAGCAGCGCGGAGTTTCGTCACGCCATTGTGGGGGAGGGCATGCCTGGGGTGAGCAGCTTGTGGCACCAGCAGCAGAAGAACCCGCCTTTCGTTCTGCTTCACGATCTGTATAAACATTAAACATTGGTATTGATGTCGCTTTTGCTACAATGGCGACTGATTTTCCGTGTCGATTTATATCCTATGTTCATGCGCGTTATCTTTATCCTTTTGCTGCTGGTGTCCGGTGGGGCGTCTGCCAGCCTGATTAGCCAGCAAGGGCTCCCTGCTCACTATATGCAAACCACTGAGGATGCAGCCATCTGGGCTCAGGTGGGTAACGACGTGGTTAACGTGGGCAATGTGCGCGCCGGGCAGATCCTCGCGGTCTTTCCCGCCGCGGCGGATTATTATGAATTTCGCTTCGGGTTCGGCACGGGGTTTATTGATAAAGCGCACCTTGAAAACGTGCAGGGAAAGCAGCGTGTAGAGGACAGTCTGGGGGATCTGAATAAGCCGCTCAGTAACCAAAACCTCATCACCTGGAAAGATACGCCCGTCTATAACGCGCCCAGTAGCGGAAGTGCGCCCTTTGGCACCCTTAGCGCCAACCTGCGTTACCCCATTCTGAATAAGCTCAAAGACCGTCTGAATCAGACGTGGTATCAAATCCGCATTGGCAATCGCCTAGCGTGGATCAGCAGCCTGGATGCGCAGGAAGATAACGGCATCCCGGTTCTCACCTACCACCATATTCTGCGCGACGAAGAAAACACCCGTTTTCGCCATACCTCCACGACCACCAGCGTACGTGCGTTCAGCAACCAGATGACCTGGCTTCGCGATCAGGGATACGCGACGCTGACGATGTACCAGCTGGAAGGCTACGTGCGTAACAAGATGAACCTGCCCGCGAAGGCGGTGGTGATTACGTTTGACGATGGGCTGAAGTCGGTGAGCCGTTACGCTTACCCGGTTTTGAAAGAATATGGCTTCAACGCGACCGCGTTTATTATTTCGTCACGCATCAAAGGTCATCCGCAGAAGTGGGACCCAAAATCGCTGCAGTTTATGAGCGTTCAGGAAATTAAGGGCATACAGGACGTGTTCGACATTCAGTCTCACACTCACTTCCTGCATCGCGTGGATGGGTATAAACACCCGATTTTATTGAGCCGCAGCTATCACGTGATCCTGTTCGATTTTGAACGTTCCCGCCGTGCGCTGTCGCAGTTCAACCCGCGCGTGCTGTACCTTTCTTACCCGTTTGGCGGCTATGACAATAAAGCGATCAAGGCAGCGAACGACGCCGGTTTTCATCTGGCGGTAACGACGGTGAAAGGGAAGGTCAAGCCGGGGGATAATCCGTTCTTACTGAAACGCCTCTATATCTTAAGAACGGATTCGCTGGAGACGATGTCGCGGCTGATCAGCAATCAGCCGCAGGGGTAGGATTAATTGTAGGAGATGGTGAACACGCCGGTGGCGCTAAACGCGCCGGGGGTGATCATGCCGCCATCTGCGATCAGTTGGGCCACAAAGTTTATCTGCGTCGACGTGGGGACGCCTGTTTCCGTCATAACATATGACGAGTTCGCATCATTGGGAATAAGCTGCGAGTTCCCGTTGTTATACAAGATCTTCACGCCTGCACCTTGCGCCCCTGTCGAAAGCGTATTGCCGAGAAGGTCATGGTCTATACCCGTCAGCCTGGTTGTCGTGAGCTTAGTGGTATATTGCGCCACGCTGGTGCAGTCGTTGAAATTTATGCTAAAAGGCACGTCCTTGACGCGCTTGTATCTGATGTCGGAAACAAAATAATCTCCCAGATCCACCGTGTGCGTGCCGTTACCCAGCATGACGATATCACAGGTAGGCAATACGATAGGTACCTGGAATGAGTTCTCGTCCACTGTGAACGTCCAGGGCTTGTTATTGCTGTCCGCGGGATCGCCTATCGACATTTTCCCCAGAGTACCCGGTTTCGGTTTTATGACGGTTTCCCTGTTCGGGTTACCCTGGTAGTCATAACCGACGTAGAGGTATACGAAAGTGTTAATCCATCTGTCCTGTATAGGGGTATTTTGCCCCCATGCTGCAGTGGTATACCAGCCGGAAGTATTCGTTCCAAATAGGCCGCCGATTCCAGTGTCGGAGGTTTTTACCTTCACGCTGTAATAGATGCCGGGGATATTGGTCGCAAACATGCCCTCGTTGTACTTGCTGCCTGCCAGTAGTTCAGGGCTGGTTTGCGCCATCAGATTGTAACCGTCATTCCCGGGGCCACAATGTATCTGGATGCCCGGCGTGATGTTAACGGTAAAGATTTCATTGATATACGCCCCCTGATCGGGTAAGCGAATTGTTGCCCCCGAGTATTCAGAGTTGACCAGTTTTGTTGTACCGCCATCGCCATCATCCATTCGACATTCTGCAGCCCAACCTGACTGGCAAAAAGAGAAAAGCAGGCCGGTTAAGGCAACCTTCGCAGCACCGCTAATAAGGGGGCTGTGTGTGAATTCTTTGAACATTCTCATCCATTTCCTGTTCTGGTTATTATTCATAAGTGACGTCAACGCGTATTTTGCTGGTCACCGTCCCGCCAGTAACAACGCCTGTGTTTTGATATCTGACGTAGAATTCATAATCCGTTATATATGCAGAACCCTCACCACTCACGTCGTAAACGACTTTTGACGTTCCGTCGTTATTTAATACGTTGGCTTTATTTTTTCCGGAAAAAATCACCACGCCGACGTTTCTCGCCGTTCCTGCAGCAGTATCATCGCTTTTAAATACCTGGTTTTGTCCCGGCCAGAATCCTGATTGAGGAGAGAAGCTGAAATTCAGCTTTGCAGGGTTGCCGCTTTCACCATAGCAGTCATCGACATGAATCTTAAAAGGTGTGCCGCCTGCATCATCGCCAGGAACATAGCGATCGCTACCATCAGCGTTATAAAACCAACTACGTATAACCGTGGGGAGATAGATTTCTCCTCCATTATCAACGGTTACCTTACAACTGCTATTAACAATGTTAGCGGTAATGTTCGTATCCAGGCCTGAATTTGCCCGGCCTACGTCAGGTAAAAGCCCACCAGCCAGGCCGACAAGCAACACAAGACCGGGCTGGCGAAAGAGAATCGGTAATTGTTGCATGACAATTCCTGTATTACTGATAGGTTACGGTGAAGGTCACAGGCGCAGTTACCGAGCCTGTACCCACATCAGCGATGGTCTTATCCTTCGCGATCACGATACGGGAGTTCATCGGGAACTCACCCACGCCGCTGGTGATGGTAACCGCCTGCGCTGCGGGGGGTGTTTTACAGTTCAGTTGAAGGCCGGAATCCACCGCGCCAGACCAGAGCTCAAAGGCGGTGTTCTGGCCGGCGGCATAAGCGTCCCCGTCCAGGTTATTACCTGAGCATGAGCCGCCTGTACCGGACGCCGCAGACACCATGGCTTTTTTCACGCCAGCGCAGCCCGTGAATGAGATTTTCAGCGGTTCTACGCGACTTTTGTTTTCCAGATCAGCTTTATACACATCACCAAAGTTCACCTCAGTGGCATCCGCGCCCGCGCTGTTGGTCACTTTCGCCGTACAGGTGCCAGCGGTGATGGTTGACTGGACGGTTAGCTTGGCGCTGGGGGTGCCTGTAATCGCTGCATTTGCCGTGTCGGTAGCGAAAAGGGCAGCAACGGACAGGGCGAGTAAAGTTGAGTTAAATTTCATTTGAGTGCTCCGTTATCTGCACAAATCATTCGTAGCTGAATTCAAACGTCACTATGGCTTCGAAATCGCCTGTGGTCATTTTGCCGGTTTGGGTTTCTTTCAGAGTCGCCACCAGGGGGATTTCCTTGCTGGTGATTTCCGCCGCGGACCAGACCAGACGCTGAGCATCGTTGGTCGAGTTAATGGTGAACGGTGCGTCCGGGGCGGATGCACGGGCAATGGTGACGGCTGCATAATCTGCACCGCCGCTGGCGGTCGTTTTCGAGTTACTTACACCCGTTAACAGATCGGTGTTCTGCGTACCCTTCACCGTGGTTTTCAGGTCGCTCAGCGAGGACGGACATTCAACGATGGCCAGCTTGAATTCAGCTGTCGCTGTACCGGCCTGCACCTGGTCGAGACGGATTTTGCCCTGTGAGTCTCCGATTTTAAGCGTCTGCTCGGTATTGGAACCTGAGCCGCCAACCAGCTTCATATCACAGGTCGTTTCACGAAGGTTGGCGGTAAAGTTAACCGTAAGATCGGTACTGTGTGCCGTCCCTGAAAGCGTCAGCGCTGTCATGACAATGACAGACAGGCTGAGAAGCATCTTTTTCATATGATTTCTCTTAATTTCCCGGATTACATTTCACATGTTTGGTTATTGAGGAGGGTAATGAGCCCGGCTTTCTCTAAATCGGGTTTCAGCTGATAGCGCACTGTGCAGGAGCCGTCCTTGTCACCGCTCCAGACCACGCGGAGCACGCCGCTGTTCTCGATACCGCGAACATAGGCCTGACCGGCCTGGCCCACGGAACCCACCGATTCATTTTTTTCATTCAGCACGTCAGCGCCCAGTGGAATAAAGCCGTTATCGTTACGCTTAAGCTCAAGAACGACCGAACGTCCTTCGTCGGTTTCAAAATTCACCAGCACGACAGAACCGCTGCGCGGTACGGTGGTGGTGGTGGTATTTTTCACTTCAACGTCGTTTTCGAGGGTCCTGATATCCAGCGAAACCCGGTTTTCCCGATACGCGGACATATACGGCAGAATGCCGTAGCCCGAGTCGTCAATTGTGCCTGCGCCGTAGCCCACACCCGCGCCCTTCGCACCGCTGGCCTTGACTACCGCGATGGCATCGTTATCGCCAATGCTGCCCGGTGCGAAGGCGATGCCGCCCGCGTGTGCGACCATCCCGCCGCTGTAAGAGGCGGAGAACTGCTTGCTATTGTCGTCACCAAACGAGGCGGAAACGCCGAGCGGACCATAGCTGCTATTTAGCGAGCTATAACCACTGATTTGGTTCAGGTTGCCGTAGTTACCGCTGCTGGACGACGTACTGACGGAGTAGCTGACCTTGTTATCCTGAGTGTTGCCACTCGCGGAGCTGTTGAAGTTAGTACCGCCTTTAAGATCGGAACGCAGGCCCATGTTGACGTTCGAGAACCCAGCTAAACGCGAGTTGTCCTGCGAGAAGACGCTCAGCGGCACGCTCAGGCTGAGGTAAACGCTGTCATCCTGTTGACCGCGCTGGTCGTAAGTCCGCTGTAACGACAGGCTATAGCTACCGTAGGCGAAGCTGTTGTTGTAGCCCACGTTGTAGTTAGAGTTAGAGCCTTCCCCGTTCCAGTAATCTTGCCAGGTTCCGCTGACGTACAGTGAACCGTAATCCTTTTCAGCCGCCCTCAGAGGCTGGTTAAGGCTGATTTGGATCTGGTTTTTAGTACGCTGGTAGTCATCGTAAAGAGCCGTATTTGACTCATAGCTACGGTTGGCATAGTTCTGCTGTTTGATGCTGTTACGCAGTTGCGCGGCATCGTTCAGGCTCAGATAGTCTTCGGTAGAGAAGCGATAGGCCGCCACGTTGAACGAGGTGTTCGTGGCTTCAATGCGCTTACTGTATGTCAGACGATAACTCTGCCCACTGCGCGTGCCCAGGTCTTCGATATCCGCGTGCGACTGGGTGATGTCCAGCGCGAAAGCACCGATGGGGGTGTTCATTGCCAGGCCGAGGATGCCTGCATAGAAGTCCATGTCGGTGTACTGGGCGCCAGCATAGCCCGTGAAGGTATTGTTGAGGCCGTAGTAGAGCGTACCGTAGCCTACCTGGGGCTTGTCGATCAGCGAGTCGTCGTTCAGTTCACCCATGCCAACGTCCCAGCGTGAGGATCCAGGGCGTAGCATCTGGGTCACGGACGAGAACGGCACCGTGAACGTGCGCTTGCTGCCGTCCGCCTCTTCAATGGTGACCAGCAGATCGTTACCGTAGCCCGTGGTGCTCAAATCGTTGATCTCAAACGCGCCCGGCGGCACTGAGGTCTCATAAATTTTATTGCCGCTCTGCGTGACGCTGACTTTGGCATTGCTGTTTGCCACGCCGCGAATCACCGGTGCATACCCCGTTGAACCGTTTGGCAGCATACGTTCGTCGCTATACAGACGTGTTCCGCGCAGGCTCAAGGAGTCGAAGGCTTCTCCGTTGGTAAAGGAGTCACCGAGTACCCATTGCGCGTCAAGAGAGGTGATGTCACGCTGAAGATAAATATCCTGGCTGCTGTAGTGCGTGCCGTTGTCTTTATCCCAGTTCAGACTGCCGCGCGATCGCAGGCGCCATGGTCCCATGTTGAGACCATAGCGCAGGCCCGCATAGGCGCTTTCAGAGGTTGAACCGCTGTTTTCGCTGTGCCAGCCGTTGAGATCGTAAGACAGAAGCGCCGCCGGAATGCCGTTATCCCAAAGGGACGGGTCGACATAGCCTAACGGGCGCTTAACCACGTAAATTTGCGGGAAGTTGAGGTTCAACACCTGCTTAGCACTGTCGTAGTTGACCGACGCTTCAGGATAGAATTTTTTTACATCGATGCAGGTCTCGTTGTCGTCGTCGTCCAGCTCGTCTCCGAGTGCGCGGGTATCCACACCGGACTGCGAGAGCAAAAGCCTCGTAATACAGGGTGTCGCGCGCGGCGTCCCGTTATCTTTAAAGATAATGTCAACCGTCGATTTTAACGTGCCGTTTAAATTGACCCTGGTACGGTACGTACCCGGCGCCACCGGGTTACCATGCGCAAAGCGGCTTACGTCAATATTTGTGCTTCTTGAGAGAAGAAACTGTTCGTTAAATTCGACCGCATCTTCGTTTTCCTGCGCGGTGTCATTAGCTGCGTGACTGTCTGCACAAACATGTAAGGGGAATGCCGTGCCGATCGCAAGGCATAAAAGAGAACGTCGGAACACCATGGCACATCCATTTATCAGTGCGGATAAACATATCCGCAGAGCTCATGCTATCTATTGTTATGTTGTCGGGTGGCAAATTACTTCAGCGTGGTTTCGTGGTTGTCGACCCCACCGTTATCGTTAATTGTTTCGTATGCCACTTTGCCGGTTGTGGTGGTGGTTAATCCTTTGACCAGCATGGCTTTCTCGCTGAAAGGCAGAACAGACTGGTGGGCTACCTCATAGGTCTTTTGGCCCGACTTAAGTTTGACCATTGAAATCGCTACGTTGTACGGGGACTCGTTATGGGCGACGAGGCTGACGCCGTTGCCGTCTTTCTTCATGGTCCAGGTGACATGGTCGGCGGCTTCCAGCGCTGAGCCTTTCAGTCCGTCTGGACGGAAAAAGAATTTAATGCGGGTGCGGAACGCCAGCTGAAGCTGGTTTGTATTTTCGGCGTTGGCATTTTTAGGTTTTGGCGGAATTTCTAATACGTTAAACCAGAACAACGATTCGCGGTCTTTTGGCAGCGACTGACCCATGTAGGTGATGCGCAAAGACTGACCTTGCTTAGGGTCGATACGTGAAACTGGCGGGGTGATCACGAACGGGAGCTTAAGTTCTTCCGGGCTTTTTTCGTCGCGACCGTCGTCGAGCCAGGACTGAACCAGCAGAGGTTTTGCACCACGGTTATCCAGGTTAACGATGACGTCTTTTGATGACTCAGGGTAAACAATGCGGGTGCCGGAAATAACAATATCGGCACTGGCGTGTGATGCTGAAAATAAAGCAGCAGTAAACAGCGCGATCTTTAATCCTTTAATTACGGATGCGTTAAACATAATTTTTCCACTTCCTGTTGGAATGATAAGAATAATCCCCCAGAAGCGGGGGATTATTTAAAACCTGCAAAACAAAGAGGTTTATTCGTAGTTCATGGTGAAGGCAACTTGTGCCTGCACGGTACCGGCGGATACTGGGTTAGTGGTTTGATCCCAACCCTGGCCCTGGGTATAAGCTACTTTGTAGTACAGCTTAGCCGCGCCGCTTGTATCAACAGTGGCCTGTTGAGTGTTGTTAGTCTGGTCGATTTTCACCAGATCGGTTTTGGTGTTGCCATCGTTGCTCAGTACGAGGTTAACGTTCTTCGCAGAACCCTGAGCGTTTGCTGGTGGAACCAGCAGGCCGCCTTCGGTAGAAGTAGAACCCGCCCAGGAATTGAACTGTGCAGATGCTTTAGCCACGGTAGCAGTATCACAACCGGTCAGCGCCAGGTTGAATTTTTTCTGGCCCAGGGTGCTGGTAGTACCCAGTGCAGTGGTGCCAAAATCAGCAACAGATACGGTGTCCAGGGTGACATCGAAATCGTTACCACTCTGGTCAATTTTCTGATCCAGGGAAACTTTACAAGTGGTGTTAGACACCATGCCGTGGAAAGTAATCGTACCTGTGTCACCTGGAACAGCTGCAACTGCGGAACCTGCGCTCAGAGCCAGTGCAATTGCCATACCCATGCTAACTTTTTTAAAAGACATACCAATATCCATATTTTGAAGTTAAAACATTTAAATCAATAATTTTTTTTGGAGCTATTGATTTAAAATCTGAAATGTTATTTCGTGGCGGATTCTAGAGATTTATTTGGGATAAGACTAGTCAACGGGGGTGATTAAAACTGCAGGTTGGTTTAAGTTTTTCTTAATGGGTGGGAATTATGATTTGGGAATTATATAATATAATTCTCTGAGATTTCTTTGGTTATTTATTTAAATCCTATTAAATGCGCTATAATTGATCGTGGCTTGCACAAAAAAGACTGGACTCATTTTGATAGTGAATGGGATAAAAATGAGTCCAGGGAAAAGAAATCAGGCGACCTGAACAGGAATAGCTTTTGCCGTGCGCTTCATTTCGTTATCGCCTTCAAAATAGGCCACTTTGGGCTGCCAGCGACGCGCTTCTTCGTCAGACATCATCACGAAGCTGGCGATGATCACGATATCGCCCACCTCTGCGCAGTGTGCTGCCGCGCCGTTGACGGAGATGATTTTGGACCCGCGTTCGGCGGCAATTGCATAGGTAGAGAAGCGTTTGCCGTTATTGACGTTCCAGATATCGATCGCTTCGTTCTCAAGAATACCCGCCGCGTCGAGGAAATCCTGGTCAATGGCGCAGGAGCCTTCATAGTGCAGGTCTGCCTGAGTCACTTTCACACGGTGAAGCTTACCTTGCAGCATTTTGCGAATCATTACGTTTACCTTTCATCTTCCGGGTAGAAAAACTACGCCAGCTCAACCACTTTGTTGTCAATCAGGCGAGCCTGGCCAAGCCATGCCGCCACCAGAATTACCGCACGTTTGCTTGTCTCTGCAAGTTCGAGCAGCGTATCAGCATCGCGGATTTGTACATCGTCAGCCCGGAGACCTTTGTCGTTCAGCGCCTGTTCCGCAAGAGCAATAATCTCTTCTGCGGTTAATGCTTTCGCCAGAAGCTGTTCTGCCATGCTGTTCATGACCTTGCTTAACGCCGGGGCGATTTTACGCTGCTCGGCGGTCAAATAGCCATTGCGGGAGCTGAGCGCCAGCCCGTCTTTAGCGCGCACGATCGGCACGCCCACAATCTCAATATCATATCCCATGTCCGCCACCATTTTGCGGATCAGCGCCAGCTGCTGGAAATCTTTCTCGCCGAAGCAGGCGATATCCGGCTGTACCAGGTTAAACAATTTGCTGACAATGGTGGAGACGCCGCGGAAATGGCCCGGACGGCTGGCGCCTTCCAGCATGGTCGAAATTCCCGGAACGTCCACGTAGGTTGCTTCGCCGGTTCCCTGAGGATAAACGTCTGCCGGAGACGGCGCGAAAACAATGTCCGCCTGACGCTTTTTGAGCTTCTCGCAGTCTTCCTGCAGGGTACGCGGGTAGCGCGCCAGGTCGTCTGCGCGGTCAAACTGCATGGGGTTTACGAAGATACTGACCACCACGATATCTGCACGGGCTCTTGCTTCGTCGACAAGCTTCATATGGCCGTCATGCAGGTTGCCCATGGTCGGGACCAGTGCGATACGTTTACCTTCCTGACGCGCGCGACGGATGTGCTGGCGAAGCAGCGGCAGGGTTTCAATGATTAGCACAACGAGACTCCTTAATGGAAACTGTGTTCTTCACCCGGGTAAACACCGGATTCAACGTCGGCAATATACTGCCTGACCGCGGCGCGCATGTCGCCCGCTTCGGTAAGGAAATTTTTCGCAAATTTCGGGATATGCCCACCGGTAATACCAAAGGCGTCGTGCATCACTAAAATTTGCCCGTCGGTCACGTTGCCAGCACCAATACCAATCACCGGAATCGACAGCGCTTCAGTGATACGTTTCGCCAGTTCAACAGGCACGCACTCCAGTACCAGCAATTGCGCGCCTGCAGCTTCCAGCGCCAGGGCATCATCAAACAGCGTCTGTGCCGCATCGCCACGGCCCTGCACCTTGTAGCCGCCAAAGATGTTGACGGACTGTGGCGTCAGGCCCAGATGGCCGCACACCGGCACGGCGCGTTCGGTGAGCATCTTCACCGTATCCACCAGCCAGGCTCCGCCTTCAATTTTGACCATATTGGCCCCGGCACGCATGACCGCCGCCGCGTTTTCGAATGCCTGCTCCGGTGTGGCATAGGCCATAAACGGCAGATCGGAAAGCAGGAGGCAGGCTGGCGCACCGCGGCGCACGGCGCGGGTATGGTAAGCAATATCCTCAACCGTGACCGGCAGGGTGGAATCATGTCCTTGTACCGTCATCCCTAACGAATCTCCGACCAGCATGACGTTGATACCCTCTTCGGCAAACAGTTTGGCGAAGCTGTAGTCATACGCGGTGATGGTGGCGAAGCGTTTTTTTTCCTGTTTGCATTTCTGCAGTAAGGAGATGGTGGTTGGTTTCATACTGTTTCCTGATAGCCCAAAGCGAATCTTTGCGCATTCTAACAGTAACATTCCGGGGAACAATGATTTTAGGCAACCGATTAACCACAATTATTTAGCGGCTAACCGGTGGGGGAGAGGTTTACCAGCGAGCGGGTTTTTCCGCGTTCAGGTTGTCCAGAACGGTCTTTAACGAGGTACCGTCCGGGAAGGTGATATCGGGGGCGACTTCAAAGAGCGGCCAGAGCATAAATCCGCGATTTTTCATATCATAATGCGGTACGGTGAGGCGATCGGTATGAATCACCTCATCGCCAAACAGCATGATGTCGAGATCGAGGGTGCGCGGTCCCCAGCGTTCGGCTTTGCGCACGCGGCCCTGCTGGAGCTCAATGCGCTGGGTGTTATCCAGCAGCGCTTCTGCATCAAGGGCTGTTTCCAGCACCACGGCAGCGTTCAGGTAATCAGGCTGATCCTGTGGGCCGAGCGGCGGGGTACGATAAAACGACGAGACGGCGACGATCCGGCTTTGCGGAATCTCGCCCAGCGCCTTTACGGCAGCGTTAACCTGCTCCAGCGGAGAGGCTAAGTTACTGCCGATGGCGATACAGGCGAGTGTCATGCTGAACCTTCACGACGCGGCGCACGTTTGCGCGGACGACGATGACGGCGACGCGGTGCGGGCTCTTCATCCAGCCCGGTCAGCATATCCTTCTGTTCCGGCGGAGCGGAAACCTGGAATTCAGCCCACCACTGCGCCAGACGCTGCAGCTCCTGATTGCGTTCAATTTCCGCACGCAGGGACAGCAGATCGAACGCGGCGCGGAACTTTGGATGTTCCATCAGTTTCCAGGCGCGTTTACCCTGGCGGCGGGACATGCGCAGCTGAAGCTGCCAGATGTCGCGCACCAGCGTGGTAATACGTTTCGGGATCGCCAGCGTACGGCACCCTTCGTCCAGCACGTCGTTTGCGGCCAGCGCGAAGGCATCGTAATAGGCCAGGCCGCTCTCTTGAGTAATTCTTTGCGCGGTTTCCAGCAGGGGATACCAGAACATCGCCGCAAACAGGAATGCCGGGTTCACGCGCATGTCATTCTTGATGCGGGTGTCGGTATTTTTCAGCACCTGCGCAATCATGCGCTCCATCGGGCTGTCACCGTTTTCGGTGAAGTAGCGCGTAATGGTCGGGAACAGCGGCTGGAACAGGTTGTATTCGCGCAGCAGCTTGTAGGTTTCAAACCCGTAGCCAGCCTGCAATAGCTTCAGCGCTTCTTCAAACAGACGGGCAGGCGGCACGTCGTTGATCAGCGTCGCCAGACGCGGGATCGGCTCTGCCGTCTCCGGGCTGATGCGCATGTTGAGCTTGGCAGCGAAACGCACGGCACGCAGCATACGCACAGGATCTTCGCGATAACGCGTTTCTGGCGTGCCGATCAGGCGGATCAGGCCCTCTTTCAGGTCCTGCATACCGCCCACGTAATCACGCACGGTGAAATCCGCCACGCTGTAATAGAGGCTGTTGATGGTGAAGTCGCGGCGCTGGGCATCTTCTTCGATAGAACCGAAAATATTGTCACGCAGCAACATACCGTTCTGGCCGCGCTGGGAGGTCGTGCGATCGGATGCGCCCGCTTCGTGGTGGCCGCGGAAGGTCGCCACTTCGATAATTTCTGGCCCAAACATGACGTGAGCAAGACGGAAACGGCGGCCAACAAGACGACAGTTACGGAATAACTTGCGCACCTGCTCAGGCGTGGCGCTGGTCGTCACGTCGAAATCTTTTGGTTTTTTGCCCAGCAGTAAATCACGCACCCCACCGCCAACGAGATAGGCCTCGTAGCCCGCTTTATTCAGACGATAGAGCACCTTGAGGGCATTTTCACTGATATCTTTGCGGGAAATAGTGTGCTGCTCACGCGGAATAACCGACATGTGTGGCTGTGCAATAGCATCGTTCGCCATGCTCTCTTCGCGGCTTAGCACTTTACGGCAAAAATTAGCGACTCGGGTAAAAATGGTACACCTCGTAGTGTGTTTTGTTATGAAAAAAGCGGCTAATCATAGCTCAGCGCAACGCATTTGAGAATGCTGGATTTTTGGCACCGCCGTGAGCGTCCATTGCGCGATGGCCATTTTCAGCAGTTCGTCAATACGCAGATCCTGCCATTCGTGGGTTACATTTTGGTTGAGAAATCGCAGCGCGTCGATCAAAACAGGACGCGGATCGCCGTCTGGCAGGGCTGGGGCGTGGTTTTGCTTGGACAGTTTAATGCCCTGCGCATTGACCGCCAGCGGCAGATGAAGGTAACCCGGTACCGTCCAGCCAAACTGCTGATACAGCGATATTTGCCGCACGGTAGGTTCGACCAGGTCTGCCCCACGCACAATTTCCGTGACGCCCTGGAAATGGTCGTCGACGACCACGGCCAGGTTATAAGCAAACAGACCATCACGACGGTGAATAATAAAATCTTCGCGCGCCAGACGTTCATCGGCACGGATCTCTCCGGAGAGCAGATCGTGGAAACGGGTGACGGGCGCACGTTGCAGCAGGCGCACGGCGGCGTTCTCCGGGGGATGATTGAGCGTACGGCAGTGCCCGTCATAGACGCCGCCAACGCTCTGGATACGCGCGCGGGTGCAGGTGCAGTTGTAGGAAAGCCCTTGCTCAGCGAGCCAGGCCAGACGCTCCCGATACGCCTCGTGGCGTTTTGATTGCCAGAGAACCTCGCCGTCCCAGTGCAGGCCGTAATGTTCCAGCTGACGCAGTATGGTCTCTGCAGCACCGGGAACTTCACGCGGCGGGTCAATATCTTCTATGCGGACGAGCCATTTGCCCTGGCTGGCGCGAGCCTGCAGGTAGCTGCCGAGCGCGGCAATTAATGAGCCGAAGTGTAATTCACCGGAGGGAGATGGCGCGAAGCGCCCGATATAGTGTGATTCAGACATATCAACGTTAACAAGGCGGGAGAGACTCCCGCCTTTGGAGTGGGTAAACAGCGCTGGTATTAACCGGCCATCTGTTTTTCGCGGATTTCGGCCAGCGTTTTACAGTCGATGCACAGATCGGCGGTTGGACGCGCTTCCAGGCGACGAATACCGATTTCAACACCGCACGATTCGCAGTAGCCAAAATCTTCGTCTTCGACTTTTTTCAGCGTTTTCTCGATCTTTTTGATCAGTTTGCGTTCGCGGTCACGGTTACGCAGTTCGAGGCTGAACTCTTCTTCCTGAGCGGCACGGTCTACCGGATCCGGGAAGTTTGCAGCTTCATCCTGCATATGCGTAACGGTGCGATCGACTTCATCCCTGAGTTGATTACGCCATGCTTCAAGAATACGCTTGAAGTGCGACAGCTGGGCTTCGTTCATATACTCTTCGCCCGGTTTCTCTTGATACGGCTCCACCCCAGCGATGGCGAGAATACTCAGGGACGATGTTTTACGGTTTTGCCCTTCTTGCATGTTGCTTCTCCTTAACACGCACTATCGATCCCCGTGTTGGGGGAAAAATCAGGTCGCTATAAATAGCAGATGCTTTTCCGTATGGCAATTATCTAAACGTAACACTTGACAAGCCTGTGAGGAAAAGCGTATTTGCGCACGCGGCCAGAACACATAATCATCAATCGTCTAATCCCTTATAAGACAATGGGAAGAGAGGATCTCAGAGTCATATTATCGGCAGAAAGTTCCGCCTTATAAGCGAAAACCTCTACCCCCTGCTTTTGTGCCTCATTCAACAATTGCGCGTATTTAGGGTCAATATGGCGGGCAGGTGAGAACCGTTCAATGGCTGAATGCAGTACCGCAAACAGCAGTACGGCGCGTTTGCCCGCCGCCGCAACACTCATTAGCTCCCGCAGGTGCTTCTGTCCACGTAGCGTAACCGCATCCGGGAAGTAGCCATTTTCCTGTTCCGCTAACGTCACTGATTTTACTTCAATATAGCACTCCGGCCTGTCTTCCGCCTGTAACATGAAGTCAATTCTGCTGCTTTCATCGCCATATTTCACTTCACTTTTATGCGTACCATAACCCACCAGTTCGGGAATAGTGCCATGGGTCAGCGCTTCCTTAACCAGTTGATTGGCGCGCAGGGTATTAACGCAAATAAATGCCCCACTTTGTGTCTCAGTTATTTCCCAGGTATGGGGATATTTGCGTTTAGTATTTTCTGAAGTGGAATACCAGACCGTGTCACCCGGCGTGGCGCAACCGGTCATGGCTCCGGTGTTGGGGCAGTGCAGAGTGAGCGTTTCCCCCTCAGGTGTCACCACGTCGGCGAGGAAGCGTTTGTAGCGTTGGATCAGCGTGGCGGGCTGGAGTGCAGGGCTAAACTTCATCAGGATTCCTTCATCGTGTCGCCCAGCGTCCAGCGCTGTAGCGGCGTATAGCGTGTGCGTCCTTGAGCAAAGACAGATTCATAAAGCGCGAATGCATTGACCGGGAAAGCCCAGTGAAAACCCGGGGCCGGGAGGGCAACGGCCTGACCGGCATCGCGCAGCAGCGTGATATGCGGATGAAATGGCTGCGGGCTCTGATAACAGCCGCTGCGCGCCGCCTGCGCGCGCAGCATATTTGCCAGCTGCAATAATCCGCGCGGTGGCTGGCGCGTGCCCAGCCAGACCACGCGCGAACGTAGCCATTGTCCTGCATCGTCGAGGTGCAGCGTAAACGGCGGCTGAGAAATCCGCCCGGCCATGGCGGCTAACGCCCGCTGTTTCCCGGCACTCACGTCGCCCAGGAATGCCAGCGTCAGATGCAGGTTCGCGGCTGAAACGGGCCGACCTGCTTCCGGTGGAAAATGTTCAGCGCGCCAGCGAACGATTTGCCGCTGAACAGGGGCGGGCAGCTCAATGGCAAAAAACAGTCGTTTTGACTCAGACATACGGGGGACTCGGTAATGATATGCGCCGATGCTACAATGTACGCCGACTAATGTTAACCCTCTGGAGCTGTTAGTGTCCTCATTGCCGGTCGCCGTCGTCCTTCCCGAGCTTCTTGCTGCCTTACACCACGCCCCGCAGGTTTTGCTTAACGCGCCTACGGGGGCGGGCAAATCCACCTGGCTGCCGCTACAGATCCTCAAGGAAGGGAAGATTGCCGGAAAAATCATCCTGCTGGAGCCGCGCAGGCTCGCCGCACGCAACGTGGCGCAGCGACTGGCGGAACTGCTGAACGAAAAACCGGGCGAAACGGTAGGTTATCGGATGCGTGCCGAAACCTGCGTTGGCCCGTCCACGCGCCTTGAAGTGGTTACCGAGGGCATTCTCACCCGCATGCTGCAAAACGATCCGGAACTGACCGGCGTTGGGCTGGTGATCCTGGATGAATTCCACGAACGCAGCCTGCAGGCGGATCTGGCCCTGGCGCTGTTGCTGGACGTCCAGCAGGGGCTGCGCGACGACCTCCGGCTGCTCATTATGTCGGCGACGCTGGATAACGCGCGGCTGCAGCAGACGCTGCCTGATGCCCCAGTGATTGCCTCCGAAGGTCGTGCATTCCCAGTGGAGCGGCGCTATCAGCCGCTACCTGCCCATCAGCGTTTTGACGAAGCGGTGGCTGTCGCCACGGCTGAACTGCTTCGTCAGGAGCCGGGGTCGCTGCTGCTATTTTTACCCGGTGTGGGAGAAATCCAGCGCGTACAGGAGCAACTGGTATCACGGGTGAGTAGCGACATTATTCTGTGTCCGCTCTATGGCGCGCTGTCGTTGGCCGATCAGCGTAAAGCGATCCTTCCCGCCCCGGCGGGGCAGCGCAAAGTGGTGCTGGCGACCAATATCGCGGAAACCAGTTTGACCATCGAAGGCATTCGCCTGGTGGTGGATAGCGCCCAGGAGAGGGTGGCCAGTTTTGACCCGCGCACCGGGCTGACTAAGCTGCTCACGCAGCGCATCAGCCAGGCGTCGATGATCCAGCGTGCGGGCCGTGCCGGGCGTCTTGCGCCGGGCATTTGTCTGCATTTGACCAGCGCGGAGCAAGCTGAGCGTGCCGCACAGCAAAGCACGCCAGAAATTTTACAAAGTGATTTGTCTGGCCTGGTGATGGATCTCCTGCAATGGGGCTGTCCTGACCCTGCCCAGCTCACATGGCTCAACCCTCCGCCAGCGGTTAACCTCACGGCGGCGCGCAGCCTGCTGACTCAGCTTGGCGCGCTGGAAGGCGAGCGTCTGACGGCGCGCGGGCAGAAAATGGCGGCGCTGGGTAACGATCCGCGTCTGGCTGCCATGCTGGTGGCCGCGCAAGGGAACGATGAAATTGCCACGGCGGCCAGGCTGGCGGCTATCCTTGAGGAGCCGCCGCGCGGTGGCAGTAGCGATCTGGTACAGGCATTTTCGCGTAATCAGGGGAACTGGCAGCAGCGGGCGCAGCAGCTGGCCAAACGCCTGAATAGCCGGGGCGGTTCACCTGACAGCGATAAAATTGCCTCCCTGCTGTCAGAAGCCTTCCCGGACAGAATTGCCCGCCGCCGCGGGCTGGACGGGCGCTATCAGCTGGCAAACGGCATGGGGGCGATGCTGGACAGCGATGATGCGTTAACGCGTCACGAATGGCTGATTGCCCCGCTTTTGCTTCAGGGGAGCCACTCTCCTGACGCACGTATTTTACAGGCGTTTGCCGTAGACATTGATGCGCTGACCCGCGCTTGTCCGCAGCTGCTGCAGCAGTCCGATATCGTGGAATGGGATGAGACTCAGGGCACGCTAAAGGCGTTTCGCCGCAGTCAGATTGGCAAACTGACGCTCGGGACGAAACCGCTGGCGAAGCCGTCAGAAGAAGAGTTACACCAGGCGATGCTGAACGGCATCCGGGAAAAAGGGCTGAGCGTACTGAACTGGACGCCGGAAGCTGAACAGTATCGTATACGCCTGCACTGCGCCGCGAAGTGGCTGCCGGAACACGGCTGGCCAGCGGTGGATGATGAGACGCTGCTGGCTACGCTTGAGCACTGGCTACTGCCGCAAATGAGCGGCGTACACTCCTTGCGTGCGCTCAAGGCACTTGATGTTAAGACCGCGTTACAGAATTTACTGGACTGGTCATTACGTCAACGTCTGGATAGTGAGCTGCCTGGGCATTACACTGTGCCCACCGGGAGCCGGATTGCCATTCGTTATCATGAGGATAATCCTCCGGCGCTGGCGGTACGGATGCAGGAGATGTTTGGTGAAGCCACCACACCGTCTATCGCAGAAGGGCGTGTGCCGTTGGTGCTTGAGCTGCTGTCGCCTGCGCAGCGTCCGCTGCAGATCACCCGCGATCTGGGCGCGTTCTGGGCGGGAAGTTACCGGGACGTGCAGAAAGAGATGAAAGGGCGCTATCCCAAACACGTCTGGCCGGACGATCCGGCGAACACGGCGCCGACACGGCGGACGAAGAAGTATTCGTGAATCAGGGGAAGAGGGGAGTGCGGCCTGGATTGTGCGGGCTGGATTGTGCGGCCTGATGCCCTCACCCCGGCCCTCTCCCATGGGGAGAGGGAGAAAACTAATTTTGAGAGATTTCTTCTTTCACAGGTCAGTGGAAGAAATGAGAATCGGGCCTTTGCGCCTGAACGTTGCGGAGAAAAAGCATGGCGGGGAATGACCGCGAGCCAATAGGACGTAAGGGAAAACCCACGCGTCCGGCGAAAGAAAAGGTAAGCCGTCGTCGCCTCAGAGATGAGGACTATGACGATGACTATGAAGACGATTATGAGGATGAAGAACCGATGCCGCGTAAAGGAAAAGGCAAAGGGCGCAAGCCTCGGGGCAAACGCGGCTGGTTCTGGCTGCTGCTGAAGCTGTTCATTGTTTTTGTTGTGCTGATGGCGATTTACGGCGTTTATCTGGATCAGAAGATCCGCAGCCGTATCGACGGTAAAGTCTGGCAGTTACCTGCGGCAGTGTATGGCCGTATGGTGAACCTTGAGCCAGATATGTCCATCAGTAAGAACGAGATGGTGAAACTGCTGGAAGCGACCCAGTATCGTCAGGTGTCGAAGATGACGCGCCCTGGCGAATTTACCGTTCAGGCGAAAAGCATTGAGATGATCCGCCGTCCGTTCGACTTCCCGGACAGCAAAGAGGGGCAGGTGCGCGCGCGTCTGACCTTTGACGGCGATCGTCTGGATACCATCGAGAACATGGATAACAACCGTCAGTTCGGTTTCTTCCGTCTCGATCCGCGTCTGATCACCATGCTCTCGTCGGCAAACGGCGAGCAGCGCCTGTTTGTGGCGCGTAACGGCTTCCCGGATCTGCTGGTGGATACGCTGCTGGCAACCGAGGACCGTCACTTCTACGAGCACGACGGCATCAGCCTTTATTCTATCGGCCGTGCCGTACTGGCGAACCTGACCGCAGGTCGTACCGTGCAGGGGGCGAGTACGCTGACTCAGCAGCTGGTGAAGAACCTGTTCCTCTCCAGCGAACGCTCTTACTGGCGTAAAGCCAACGAAGCGTACATGGCCGTGCTGATGGATGCGCGTTACAGCAAGGATCGTATTCTTGAACTGTACATGAACGAGGTTTACCTCGGTCAGAGCGGCGATAACGAAATCCGCGGCTTCCCGCTGGCAAGCCTGTACTACTTTGGCCGCCCGGTGGAAGAGCTGAGCCTGGACCAGCAGGCATTGCTGGTGGGCATGGTGAAAGGGGCGTCCATCTACAACCCGTGGCGTAACCCGAAACTGGCGCTGGAGCGTCGTAACCTGGTCCTGCGTCTGCTGCAACAACAGCAGGTGATCGATCAGGAACTGTACGACATGCTGAGCGCGCGTCCGCTTGGCGTGCAGCCGCGCGGTGGGGTGATCTCTCCTCAGCCTGCGTTTATGCAAATGGTGCGTCAGGAGCTGCAAAGCAAGCTCGGTGATAAGGTCAAAGATCTCTCCGGCGTGAAGATCTTCACCACCTTTGACTCCGTGGCCCAGGATGCAGCAGAAAAAGCCGCGGTGGAAGGTATTCCGGCACTGAAGAAACAGCGCAAGCTGAGCGATCTGGAAACCGCCATGGTGGTGGTTGACCGCAACACTGGCGAAGTACGCGCGATGGTGGGCGGTGCCGAGCCGCAGTATGCGGGCTATAACCGTGCCATGCAGGCGCGTCGTTCGATTGGTTCTCTGGCAAAACCGGCGACCTATCTCACCGCCCTGAGTCAGCCGAATCTGTATCGTTTGAACACCTGGATTGCCGATGCGCCAATCTCACTGCGTCAGCCTAACGGTCAGGTCTGGTCCCCGCAGAACGATGATAAACAGTTCAGCGGCCAGGTTATGCTGGTGGATGCGTTGACCCGTTCCATGAACGTCCCCACGGTTAACCTCGGTATGGCGCTGGGCCTGCCTGCGATTGTCGACACCTGGCAGAAACTGGGCGTGTCGAAAGATCAGCTGCATCCGGTTCCGGCGATGATTCTGGGGGCACTTAACCTGACGCCGATCGAAGTGGCACAGGCGTTCCAGACCATTGCCAGCGGCGGTAACCGTGCGCCGCTTTCGGCCCTGCGCTCGGTGATTGCCGAGGATGGATCCGTGCTGTATCAGAGCTTCCCACAGGCAGAACGTGCGGTGCCTGCGCAGGCGGCCTATATGACGCTGTGGACCATGCAGCAGGTTGTGCAGCGCGGTACTGGCCGTCAGCTGGGGGCGAAATATCCGGGTCTGCATCTGGCGGGTAAAACCGGGACCACCAACAACAACGTCGATACCTGGTTTGCCGGTATTGATGGCCGTGAAGTGGTGATCACCTGGGTAGGCCGTGATAACAACCAGCCAACCAAGCTGTACGGTGCAAGCGGGGCGATGTCGATTTACCAGCGCTATCTGGCGAATCAGTCTCCGGTGCCGCTGAACCTGGTTGCGCCGGAAGATATCGTCGATATGGGCGTGGACGGTTCCGGTAACTTTGTTTGCGGCGGTGGGATGCGTACCCTGCCGGTCTGGACCACCAACCCGGACTCCCTCTGCCAGCAGAGCCAGCCTGAACAGCCAACGGGCAACCCGTTCGATCAATCTTCTCAGCCTCAGCAGCCGCAGCAACAACAGCCGCAGCAGCAGAATGAGAAGAAAGACAGCGATGGCGTAGCCGGCTGGATTAAGGACATGTTTGGCGGGAATTAATTAATTCCCTGAATAAAAGGCCGCTTTATTTTAAAGCGGCCTTTTTTATTGTTTACAGTCCGCAATCCTTTAAAAAAAGTTAATTCAAAATTAAGAATTCCTAAGATTCATTATTTTTTATTTAAAACATAGTCTTGTGCGCCATTATGTGCAGGAGGTTTTTAGGCTATCTGGACACTGGTAAGAATGATCTGATTTAATCGCCTCAAGGAATCACAGGCTTTCCTGAAACATGGCTGGGTTAATTACCCCTGTATGAGTGATATGAGCGCTTAAATAACATTCTGACGCACAGTATTGGGGCGGGAATGGATGACTGCATCGATATATATAAGGATATGATTATGAGTAAGTATGTTCTTTCTTCATTTTTGGCTGCAAGCATAATGGCATCGCTGTCTCTGCCAGCATTTGCCGGAAACGATTCTGGCACGGTGAACTTTGCCGGGAAAGTGGTGGCCGACACCTGTGAAATTAATGTTGATGGCTCCGGTACGACCTCGTCAACCGTCACGTTCCCCGATACCTATGCGTCGGACTTTGGCACTGATGGCGCAGTGGGCACCAGCAAAACGTTTAATATTGAAGTGAAAAAATGTGACCCGCTGGTTGCCAAACTCAACCTCAAATTCAGCGGAACGACAACGGATGCCGCGCATAAACGTCTGAAGAACGACCTCAGCGGCGCCGGTAATGCCACCAACGTTGGCATCATCGTCAGCAATGAAAACGGCACGAAAGACGATGTGGTATTTGATGGCTCCCTGCCTTCGACGGGAACGGATGTGGCTAACGATGCGACGGGAACAAATGCCTCAGTCTTTAACTACATCGCGAAGGTGATTCAGATTGGTGATACTGCACCCACCGCAGGCCGCTATTCTTCTTCGGCAACTTTCGAGGTTGTCTATCGCTAAGTCATTACTGGCAGCCTTTATGGCTGCCTTTTGGAACGTTGTATGAAGACTTTATTTAAATTGTTATGTGGTTGTTTAATTATTTCTTGTCTGTCAGCGCAGGCCAGCGTGGTTTTGGGTGGTACTCGTATTATTTATCCATCAAATAAAGCTGAAGTACAAATAGCCCTTAAAAATAAAGATCCCCATACGCGTTATCTGGTACAAAGCTGGGTCAGCTATGTCAATAATGCAAAAGCGCCCTTCGTTATTACCCCTCCTGTTTATAAGCTGCAGGAAAATCGTCAAACCCTTTTACACGTTATTTTTACTGGCGATAAAAAAAGCCTGCCATCAGACCGTGAATCGCTGTTCCTGGCGAATGTGAAATCGGTCTCCGCGCTGTCGCCTGAGCTGAAAGAGAAAAATACCCTGCAGTTCGCGATGAAAACGCGGCTGAAGCTTTTCTGGCGCCCGTCTCAGTTAAAAGAGGCCGATGCGCTGGTGGCGGATGAAAAAATCACGTTCCGTCGTCAGGGCGACACGCTTATTGCTAAAAACCCCACGCCGTTTTACGTCTCCTTTGGCGAGCTGGCCGTGGGCGGGAAAAGCGTACCGGTGAAAGAGACCGAAACCACGCCGGGGGCTATTTCGATGATGGTTGCACCGTTTAGCGAGCAGCATTTTGCGTTGCCAAAAGGGGCGACGGGTGCGGTGACCTGGACGGCAATCAATGATTTTGGGGCGCAAACCCCTCAGCGCAAGCAGGCCCTTTAACGGGATCGTGTTGGAATGCTATGTCCTCTCCCTCTCGCCAAAAACAGGTATGGTCCGGGATCGTGCTCGCACTGTTCGTCGCGATCCCACCTGCGTGGGCTGATGACGAATTCAACCTGCGGATCCTTGAGCTGGATACGCCGCTGGAAAATACCGCTACGCTCAAAAACTTCATTAATGATAACGGCTTGCTGGCAGGGCGCTATCTGACCACCATCATGTGGGATCGGGACGTCGTGGATAAACGCGAGGTCACCTATGTGCTTTCTGACGATAAGCAGCAGCTTCTGCCGGAGCTGACCAAAGCGGATCTGCGTGAATTTGGCGTGAACGTCGACGCGGTGCCGGATCTCAAAGATATGGACGATGCGGCCTGCATTCGGGATATCTCCCATTTTATCGAACATGCTCGCTACGATTACAATCAGGATAACCAGACCCTGACGCTGGTCATTCCCCAGGCCTACCGCAACCGCGCGGCTGCGGGCGCCATTAACCCGAAATTCTGGGATGACGGTGCTCCGGCGGCCTGGACAAGCTATCAGCTCAGCGGTTCTCAGCAGCATTACAGCACGGGCCAAACCTCATCAACCTGGCTTGGCCTGACGTCGGGTCTTAATCTGGGCGCGTGGCGGCTGCGCAACAACAGTACCTGGAGTGACTCTTCGGGCTGGGAAGCCATCGCCACCACCCTGCAGCGCGATATCAAAGCGCTGAAAAGCCAGCTTGAACTGGGCCAGACGTACACCAACAGCGAGCTGTTCGACAGCGTGCAGATGACCGGCCTGACGCTGGAAACGGATACGGCGATGCTACCGGTCAGCCAGCAGGGGTTTGCGCCAGTCGTGCGGGGGATTGCCAACAGCGATGCAAAAGTCACCATTAAGCAAAACGGCTACACCCTTTATCAAACCAACGTCTCGCCGGGGCCATTTGAGATCCGTGATTTAAGCCAGGTCGCCTCCGGCGCGGATCTGGAAGTCACCGTTGAAGAGGCGGATGGCTCGGAGCATAGCTTCATACAGGCCAGCGCGTCGGTGCCGGTCCTCCAGCGTGAGGGCGGGTTTAAGTATTCGCTGGCGGCCGGGCGTTATCGCGGCAATGAAGGGGAAGATGAGCCCACCTTTGTGCAAGGTACGGCTATTTATGGCCTGCCGTATGGCGTGACGGCCTACACCGGCGCTCAGGGTGCGTCGATGTATCATGCACTATTGCTGGGGGTTGGCGCGGATTTGGGTCATCTGGGCTCAGCCTCGGTGGATATCACCACCGCGAGAACCGCCTTTGATGACGGACGTGATGACGCAAATGGACTTTCATGGCGAGCGCAGTATTCAAAAGATATTCCCGACACAGATACCACCGTCACGCTTGCCAGCTACCGCTATTCCACCTCCGGGTTTTATACCTTTCAGGAGGCTATCGATCAGCGCGACAGCGAGATTGATGACGGCATTTATACCTATCGCAGAACCAACAACCGCCGAAGCCGCATGCAGGTAAACCTTTCCCAGCGGCTTTCTGACTGGGGCTCGGCGTATCTTAACGGCTATCAGCAGGATTACTGGGATATGGACGGCCACGAGCGCAGCGTCAGCGCCGGGCTGAGCTCCAGCTGGCGGGATATTACCTGGTCGATAAGCTACAACCTGACCCGCACGCCAGATGCCGATTCCGATCGGCAACTGGCGCTGAACGTCAATATCCCGTTATCGCACTGGCTCTCTAACGCGTGGGCAAACTACAGCGTAAATACCGCAAGCGGCGGGTATGTCTCGCACCAGGTGGGGATCGGGGGGACCGCGCTTGAGGATAACAAGCTGAGCTATAACCTCCAGCAGACTTACGCCAACAAAGATACGGGCTATGGCGGCAGCGTATCCGGGCGCTATCGCGGCTCGTCCGGCGAAGTTGGCATGGGGTACAGCTACGGCGGGGATAACCGCCAGTGGAACTATAACGCTCAGGGATCCATCGTGGCTCACGGTCAGGGCGTTACGCTGGGGCAGCCCGTGCGGGACGCTTTCGCGATTGTACACATCAACGACGTAGAGGATGTCAACGTTCAGAGCGGCCGCGGCATTTATACCGATGCGTTTGGTAATGCCATCGTGCCGTCGCTTACCGCTTACCGACACAACACCCTCACGGTAAACACGCAGGAACGCAGCGATATTGATATTGACGCGGCAACGTTAGATCTCGTGCCGACAAAAGGCGCGGTGATACTGGCGAACTTCGAGGCCCGCGTTGGGCGCCGCGCGCTGGTCACGCTGCGTCATCAGGGTAAACCAGTGCCGTTTGGTGCCATCGTGGCGCTTGATAACACCACCGCGATTGTCGGGGATGATGGCGAGGTCTACCTCTCAGGGCTTAATGGACACACATCGTTCAGCGCGCAGTGGGGAGAGGCGGGCGACGAACAGTGTTATGGCGTCATCGATTTACCCGATGACAATGGCGAGGGAATCATTAATACCGCGGTCAATTGCAAATGAGGCTGGAGAGAAAATGCGCGTGACTATTCTGGTGAGAACCGTTATCTCTGCCGTACTGCTGGTCGCCGCCGCGCGGGTACATCCGGCATTTGCTCAATGTACTTTCAGCGGCGGGGATGGATCTGGCGGCATTGTTACCTTTCAGCTTCCAGCGGTCTTTATGCTCGATCCCGATACCCCTGTGGGGACCGTAATTTATGACAATGCCGTCGAATCCAATGAAATTACGGTGCACTGTGGCGGAGCTGACGCGCAAATCCGGCGCGGCTATTTGACCCTGACGGATGCCGACGCGCGTGAGGACGTTCTGCCGGGAGTCTATAAAACCAACGTGCCGGGGATTGGCATCCGTGCGGCGGCGTCAAGCGAACGGTTGCCCGACTATATAGAGGAGGACCTCATTCGTCCCTGGCAGTATTATGGCTACAAACATGGCGGGTCTGATGGCACCCACGTCTTTCGGGCCGCCGCTCAACTGGTGGTCATCGGCCAGGTCCAGGACGGGATGCTGGATACCTCGCGCCTGACCTCGCAGGATACGCTCGGCGGTGTCGTGGTCGGTGAAATGCGTTTTTCGCCCACCAGCGTCCATATTACGACCAATACCTGTAATCTGGTTGACCGTAACATTTTTGTTCCTCTCAAAACGGTCAATTCTCAGGATTTTGACGGGCAATACTCAGAGATACTGACTGACGGTGGTTTTAAGATTGCAATAAACGACTGCGCGGCGGGAACAAAGATTGACTATCAGTTCACCCGCACGGGGTCGACGGGGGTGACCAACGGCTCGATTTTGGGCATTGCATCCGGTGATGCTGCCGCACAAGGGTTGGGGATTCAAATTCTCGACAGCAACGATACCGTCCTTCAGTTTGACCAGACCTATACTGCGATATCCGCTACGCAGGACAAGGTGCCCGCAGAGATCCCCCTGAAGGCCCGCTACGTCAAAACGGGGGAGGTCAAACCCGGAAAAGTCGAGGCGGTCGCCACGTTCGAGCT
Organism: Enterobacter sp. T2; assembly: GCF_010692925.1. Classification (NCBI taxonomy): domain Bacteria; kingdom Pseudomonadati; phylum Pseudomonadota; class Gammaproteobacteria; order Enterobacterales; family Enterobacteriaceae; genus Enterobacter; species Enterobacter sp. T2. The sequence goes on from NZ_CP048736.1 coordinate 851,463, forward strand.
GTTTTACCGCTAATGCTTCCCGCCCGCTCCGGCGGGTTTTGGCGATCCTTTCGCTAACATCATTAACCCCCTGTTTTCATCTGGTTAATTCTTAATCCCTCAATTCACGTAGGGCCGCTTATTGCTTGCTATGCAACCGGCGTTTCGCCTATTATTCTTGCGCTCATAATAATAATTCTCGTTTACGTTATCATTAACCTTTCCATCAGAGATACAACATGGCGCTTTCCAATACTGCTCAGCCAATCAACACGTCGCTGCGAAAAGTCGCGGTCGTCGTAGCCACAGCGGTTGCCGGCATGTCGGCTTATGCACATGCTGCCGAAACCCCGAAAAAAGAAGAAACCATTACGGTAACCGCAGCGCCTGCGGCACAGGAAAGTGCCTGGGGACCGGCACCCACGATTGCGGCCAAGCGCACCGCCACGGCGACCAAGACCGATACGCCAATTGAGAAAACCCCGCAGTCTATTTCCGTAGTCACTCGTGAAGAGATGGACATGAAGCAGCCGGGGACGGTGAAGCAAGCGCTGGCCTATACGCCGAGCGTTTTTGCTACTCGCGGTGCATCAACAACATATGATGTAGTTTCTATCCGTGGTTTCACCACTTCCACTACCGTGAATACTAACCAGTACCTGGACGGGATGAAGCTACAGGGTGATAACTATTCTGAAGCGTCAATGGATCCCTATTTCCTTGAGCGTGTCGAACTGCTGCGTGGCCCAACATCCGTTCTGTACGGTAAAAGCCACCCGGGCGGCGTGGTCAGCATGGTCAGCAAGCGCCCAACCACCGAGCCACTGAAAGAAATCCAGTTCAAAATGGGTACCGATAACCTGTGGCAAACCGGGTTTGATTTTAGCGATGCGATTGATGATGACGGCGTGTGGTCATACCGCCTCACCGGTCTGGGGCGCAGCGAAAATGCACAGCAGGAAATGGTTAAGTCCACCCGCTACGCCATTGCACCCGCTTTCAGCTGGCGTCCTGACGATAAAACTGATTTCACCTTCCTGAGTAATTTCCAGAGCGATCCGGATGCAGGCTATTACGGCTGGCTGCCGCGGGAAGGCACCGTTGTGCCGTACTATGATGCCAATGGCAATGCGCACAAGCTGCCGACAGACTTCAATGAAGGTGACGAAGACAACAAGATCTCCCGTCGCCAGAAGATGGTGGGCTACAGCTTCTCACATGAGTTTGACGATACCTTTACCGTACGTCAAAACCTGCGCTATACCAAAGTTAATACACTCTACCGTTCTGTTTACGGCAACGGCTATATCGCGCCGGGGAAAATCAGCCGCGCCTATGTACGTTCTGATGAAAACCTGAATTCGTTTACAGTTGATACCCAGCTGCAATCCAAATTTGCGACCGGTGCAGTGGATCATACCCTGTTAACGGGTGTCGATTACTTGCGCATGCGTAACGATATCGATGCTGATTACGGCACCGCTGACCCTATCAGCATGAGTAATCCGCAGCATAACAATGCCAATATCAACGTGAACTTCCCGTATGCCGTGCTCAATCGTCAGGAACAAACGGGCCTGTACGCGCAAGATCAGGCTGAATGGGATAAGTGGGTCATGACCCTTGGCGGACGCTATGATTTCGCCAAAACGTCCACGTTGACGCGTTCCTCTGACACGACGGCTGAAATCAACGATCGGGCGTTCACCTGGCGCGGCGGGATCAACTACCTGTTTGATAACGGTATTACGCCGTACTTCAGCTACAGCGAATCCTTCGAGCCTATTTCCGGCGCAACCCAGGGTGGTAAACCGTTCGATCCGGCTCGTGGCAAACAGTATGAAGCGGGCGTGAAGTATGTACCGAAAGATCTGCCTGTGGTTGTGACTGCAGCGGTATACCAGCTGACTAAAAACAACAACCTGACGGCCGATCCGGCGAACCCGACCAGCGGCTTTAGCGTACAGGGCGGTGAAATTCGTTCCCGCGGGTTCGAACTGGAAGCGAAAGCGGCAGTAACGGCAAACGTTAATGTGACGGCATCCTATAGCTTTACTGATGCAGAATACACGCACGATACCTGGTATGAAGGCCGCCGTCCGGCGGAAGTGCCGCGTAATATGGCGTCTCTGTGGGCAGATTACACCTTCCACGAGACGGCGTTGAGCGGTCTGACGGTAGGGGCGGGAACCCGATACATCGGTAATACCGTTTCTTACTACTCTGCCTCGTCGCCAAAAGCCTACCAGTCGTTCAACGTCGCGGGTTATGCGCTGGCGGATGCGACCGTGAAGTACGACCTGGCTCGCTTTGGGCTGCCGGGCTCTTCTGTCGGTGTCAACGTAAACAACATCTTCGACCGCGAATACGTCTCCAGTTGCTACAGCGAATATGCGTGTTACTGGGGGGCAGGACGTCAGGTTGTCGCCACCGCGACCTTCCGCTTCTAATCTCTCTTTGGGCACGGTTCGCCGTGCCCTTTTTATTTAAGTTGGCTGATATGCAGGATAATCAAACGCAATCCGACACCACCTTCACGCTCAATCATCTCTCCTTTCGCGTACCCGGACGCACGTTGCTGCATCCGCTCTCTCTGACGTTCCCGGCCGGTAAAGTGACGGGCCTGATTGGTCACAACGGTTCCGGTAAATCCACGCTCCTTAAGATGCTGGGACGCCATCAGCCGCCGTCTGAAGGGGATATCCTGCTGGACGGACAGCAACTGGAGAGCTGGAGCAGCAAAGCCTTTGCGCGCAAAGTGGCCTATCTGCCGCAGCAGTTGCCGCAGGCGGAAGGGATGACGGTGCGTGAGCTGGTGGCGATTGGGCGTTATCCGTGGCACGGGGCGCTTGGGCGCTTCGGCGTGGCTGACCGGGAGAAAGTGGAAGAGGCGATTGCGCTGGTTGGGCTAAAACCGCTGGCGCACCGTCTGGTGGATAGCCTGTCTGGCGGTGAGCGTCAGCGGGCGTGGATTGCAATGCTGGTGGCTCAGGACAGCCGTTGCCTGCTACTGGATGAGCCTACCTCTGCGCTGGATATTGCCCATCAGGTCGATGTGCTGGCGCTGGTACACCGGTTAAGCCAGCAGCGTGGCCTGACGGTGATTGCGGTCCTGCACGATATCAACATGGCGGCTCGCTACTGCGATTATCTTGTCGCGCTACGCGGCGGCGAAATGATTGCGCAGGGAACACCGTCAGAATTGATGCGCAGCGAAACGCTGGAACACATTTACGGTATTCCAATGGGTATCTTGCCTCACCCGGCTGGGGCTGCACCGGTGAGCTTCGTGTACTGATGCTGGACAACACATTTATCAGCCGTCGTCGCCTGTTGACGGCAATGGCGCTCTCACCCCTGCTGTTTAACATGACGACGGCGCGTGCTGCCGCGATCGATCCTCACCGCATTGTGGCGCTGGAGTGGCTGCCGGTAGAGCTGATGATGGCGCTGGGCGTCACGCCCTATGGCGTGGCGGACATCCCTAACTATAACCTCTGGGTGAACGAGCCGAAGCTGCCGGACTCGGTGATTGACATCGGCCTGCGTACGGAGCCAAACCTCGAACTGCTTACCCAAATGAAACCGTCATTCCTGTTCTGGTCTGCGGGCTATGGCCCGTCCGAAGAGACCATGGCACGTATTGCGCCAGGGCGCGGTTTTTCCTTTAGCGACGGTAAAAAACCGCTGACCGTGGCGAAAAACTCGATCAACGAGATGGCGCATTTCCTCAACCGTGAAACGGAAGCCAAAAAGCATCTCGATGAATTCGATGCCCTGATTGACGCCCTGAAGCCGCGCTTTGCCGGGCGGGGCGATCGCCCGCTGCTGATGGTGACGCTGCTGGATGCCCGCCATATGCTGGTATTCGGTAAAAACTGTCTGTTCCAGGAGGTGCTGGACAGCTTTGGCATTCGCAATGCGTGGGAAGGGGAGATGACCTTCTGGGGCAGTACCGCCGTCGGTATCGATCGTCTGGCGGCGTTTCGTGATGTGGATGTGCTGTGCTTTGACCACGGCAACGAGCGCGAAATGCAAACGCTGATGGCGACACCGCTCTGGCAGGCGATGCCGTTTGTGCGCGAGAAGCGCTTCCAGCGTGCGCCCGCTGTGTGGTTCTACGGCGCGACGCTATCGGCCATGCATTTTGCCCGCGTACTGGATAACGCGCTGGGAGGTAAAGCATGAGTACCCGTATCGCGCGTTTCCCGGTTCTACTGCTGTCCGTGCTTTTTCTGGCTGCACTGTCATTCACCGGGTTCAATCTCTCGACGGCGTTACCGCGTGCGCAGTGGGGAGCCGCGCTGGCCTCGCCGGATATCGACAATATTCAGCAGATGCTGTTCCACTACAGCCTGCTGCCGCGTCTGGCGATCTCCCTTTTGGTCGGGGCCGGTTTAGGCCTGGTAGGCGTCTTATTCCAGCAGGTATTACGTAACCCGCTGGCGGAGCCAACCACGTTGGGCGTCGCTACCGGGGCGCAGCTTGGGATCACGATCACCACGCTGTGGGCATTGCCCGGCGCGTTAACCTCGCAGTTTGCGGCCCTCGCGGGGGCGTGTGTCGTAGGGGCGCTGGTCTTTGGTGTGGCCTGGGGGAAACGCCTTTCTCCGGTAACGCTGATTCTTGCCGGGCTGGTTGTCAGCCTCTATTGCGGTGCGATTAACCAGCTGCTGGTGCTGTTCCATCACGATCAGCTGCAAAGTATGTTCCTGTGGAGCACCGGCACGCTCACCCAGACCGACTGGAGCGTTGTGCAGCGTCTGTGGCCGCAGCTGGCGGGCGGGGTCGTGCTGACGCTGCTGCTCCTGCGTCCGCTGACGCTCATGGGGCTGGATGATGGCGTGGCGCGCAACCTGGGGCTGGCACTGTCGCTGGCACGCCTGGCGGCGCTCACGCTGGCGATTGTGCTGAGCGCTCTGCTGGTTAACGCGGTGGGCATTATCGGCTTTATCGGTCTCTTTGCGCCGCTGCTGGCAAAAATGCTCGGGGCGCGTCGGCTGCTGGCGCGTCTGCTGCTCGCACCGTTGATCGGGGCGCTGATCCTCTGGCTTTCCGATCAGATCATTCTCTGGCTGGCCCGCGTCTGGATGGAAGTGTCTACCGGGTCAGCAACGGCGCTTATCGGTGCGCCGCTGCTGCTGTGGTTGCTCCCGCGTTTGCGCAGCATCAGCGCGCCTGCGATGGACGCGGGCGATAAGGTCTACGCGGAACGTCAGTCGGTACTGTGGTTTAGCCTTGTCGGTCTGGGAGTATTGCTTCTCGCCTCGTTTGCCGCACTCGCGTTTGGGCGCGATGCCGCAGGCTGGCACTGGGCAACGGGTGATTTACTCAACGAATTACTGCAATGGCGCTGGCCGCGGATCCTCTCCGCGCTTATTGCCGGTGTGATGCTGGCGGTTGCGGGCTGTATTATTCAGCGTCTGACCGGTAACCCGATGGCGAGCCCGGAAGTGCTGGGGATCAGCTCCGGTGCCGCCTTTGGCGTGGTGCTGATGCTGTTCCTGGTGCCAGGGAACGCGTTTGGCTGGTTGATGCCTGCCGGGAGTATTGGTGCGGCGGTGACGCTGATGATTATTCTGATTGCCTCTGGCCGCGGCGGATTTTCCCCGCACCGGATGTTGCTGGCCGGGATGGCGCTCAGCACGGCCTTTACGATGCTGTTGATGATGCTGCAGGCGAGTGGCGATCCGCGAATGGCGAAGATCCTGACCTGGATTTCTGGCTCAACCTACAACGCTACCGCCAGCCAGGTTGTGCATTCCGGGATCGTAATGATTGTGCTGCTGGCGATTGTGCCGCTGTGTCGTCGCTGGATGACCATTCTGCCGCTCGGCGGCGAAACGGCGCGGGCTGTGGGCATGGCGCTGACGCCTACGCGTGTCGCACTTCTCCTGCTGGCAGCGTGCCTCACGGCAACGGCAACCATGACTATTGGCCCGCTGAGCTTCGTCGGGTTGATGGCACCGCATATCGCCAGAATGATGGGGTTCCGCCGGACAATGCCGCACATTGTGATGTCAGCCCTGACGGGCGGAGTCATTCTGGTATTTGCGGACTGGTGTGGAAGGATGGTGCTGTTCCCTTACCAGATCCCGGCGGGACTGCTGTCGACCTTTATAGGCGCGCCGTATTTTATTTATCTGTTGAGAAAGCAGAGTCGGTAGTCAGGTGCGGCCTGATGCCCTCACCCCGGCCCTCTCCCACGGGGAGAGGGAGAATATCGTAGGCCGGGTAAGCGTTAGCGCCACCCGGCAATTCCCTTAAAGCTTCGCAAACACCTTACGCGCCGCGTCGATGGTATTATTGATATCTTCTTCGCTGTGCGCCACGGACATAAAGCCCGCTTCAAACGCCGACGGCGCCAGGTACACACCTTCTTCCAGCATCAGGTGGAAGAAGCGCTTGAAGCGTTCAACATCGCACTTCACGACGTCCTGATAGCTGGTCACGGTTGGCGCATCGGTGAAGAAAATCCCGAACATGCCGCCGACGTGATTGACCACCAGTGGGATACCCGCCTCTTCCGCGGCTTCCAGCAGACCGTTAGCCAGTTGAGTCGTCAGGTCGGTCAGGGTTTCGTGAATGCCTGGTTGCGCCACTTCGGTCAGGCAGGCGAAGCCTGCGGCCATCGCAATCGGGTTGCCGGAAAGGGTACCTGCCTGGTAGACCGGGCCCGTTGGCGCCAGCGCTTCCATCACATCCTTACGGCCGCCGAATGCGCCAACAGGCATGCCGCCACCGATGATTTTGCCGAGGCAGGTCAGGTCCGGCTCAACGCCATAATAAGACTGGGCACCCGCCAGCGCTACGCGGAAGCCGGTCATCACTTCGTCGATGATCAGCAGGGCACCAAACTCATCGCACAGGGCGCGCAGGCCCGGCAGGAAGTCCGGCTGCGGTGGAATGCAGTTCATGTTGCCCGCTACCGGTTCAACGATGATGCAGGCGATCTCCTGCGGATACTGCTCGAACGCCGCGCGAACGGTGTTCAGATCGTTATAGGTACAGGTCAGGGTATGCTTAGCGAAATCCGCCGGCACGCCAGGCGAGTTTGGCTGGCCGAGGGTCAGCGCGCCGGAGCCTGCTTTCACCAGTAAACAGTCTGCGTGGCCGTGATAGCAGCCTTCGAATTTAATGATTTTATCGCGACCGGTAAAACCGCGCGCCAGGCGGATCGCGCTCATGGTCGCTTCGGTACCGGAGTTCACCATACGTACCATGTCCATGGTCGGCACCAGTTCAGTCACCAGCTCCGCCATCTTCACTTCCATTTCGGTTGGCGCACCGAAGCTCAGGCCACGCTGAGCGGCTTCAATGACCGCGTTACGAATGGCTGGGTGGTTGTGCCCGACCACCATCGGTCCCCAGGAACCGACATAATCGATATAGGCTTTGCCATCGACATCATACAGATACGCGCCGTCAGCACGTTCAATAAACAGCGGCGTACCGCCCACGCCGGTAAAGGCGCGAACAGGCGAGTTCACACCACCTGGAATAAGCTCCCGGGCTGCACTGTAGAGGTTTTCAGACTTGCTCATGGCGTCGTTCCTGGTTCGTATAAAATGATTAAGCACACTATTCTAAGTGATTCGCAGTAGGTTATGAAATTTTTAGCCAGATAATGCTTTAAGATTTGTTAAGTATTTTTAAGGGGACGGAGGGAAGGTCTCTGGTAAAATCTCCTCGGCTTTTTGTATGACGAATAAGAACAGGACATGAAATCAGATTCTCCGTCTTTTGAAGAACAACAGTTTACGCGCGCTCAGCACCGGATCAGTATTCGGCGGCTGCTCAATCGCGATAAAACGCCGCTGGCGATCCTGCTGGCTGCAGCCGTGGTGGGGACTCTCGCCGGTCTGGTTGGCGTGGCGTTTGAAAAAGCGGTCAATGCCGTACTCAACTGGCGAGTGGGCACCGTCGCGGGTTTTGCCGATAGCCGGTGGCTGGTCTGGGTCGGGGCATTTGGACTGTCGGCGCTGTTTGCCATGGTGGGGTATTTTCTGGTGCGTAAATTCGCCCAGGAGGCCGGCGGGTCTGGCATCCCGGAAATTGAAGGTGCACTGGAAGAGTTGCGCCCGGTGCGCTGGTGGCGCGTGATCCCGGTTAAATTCATCGGCGGTATGGGGACGCTGGGCGCGGGGATGGTGCTGGGCCGGGAAGGGCCAACGGTACAACTGGGGGGCAACGTCGGACGCATGGTGGGCGATCTGTTCCGGATGCGAAGCGCCGAAGCGCGCCATACGCTGCTCGCCACCGGTGCGGCGGCGGGTCTTTCAGCGGCGTTTAACGCACCGCTGGCGGGCATATTGTTCATCATCGAAGAGATGCGCGCGCAGTTCCGCTACAACCTGATCTCCATTAAAGCCGTGTTTACCGGCGTTATTATGTCGAGCATTGTTTTCCGCCTCTTCAATGGCGAAGGGGCGGTAATTGAGGTGGGTAAACTGACCAACGCGCCGGTCAACACCCTGTGGCTTTACCTGATCCTCGGCATGATTTTTGGCGTGGTGGGGCCGCTGTTTAACACCTGCATCTTACGTGCTCAGGATATGTTCCAGCGTATTCATGGCGGCAATACGACGAAATGGGTGCTGATGGGCGGCCTGCTGGGCGGGATGTGCGGCGTGCTCGGCTTTATTGAGCCGAATGCCGCAGGCGGCGGCTTCGGGCTGATCCCCATCGCCGCAGCGGGAAATTTCAGCGTCGGTCTGCTGCTGTTTATGTTTATCTCCCGGGTTATCACAACGGTTCTGTGCTTCTCCTCCGGTGCACCCGGCGGGATTTTCGCCCCGATGCTGGCGCTTGGTACGCTGCTGGGCACCGCGTTTGGTATGGCAGCTAAAGTGGGCTTCCCGGCGTATCATCTTGATGCTGGCACCTTCGCGGTGGCCGGTATGGGGGCACTGCTGGCAGCGTCTCTGCGTGCACCGTTGACCGGTATCGTGCTGGTGCTGGAGATGACAGATAATTACCAGCTCATTTTGCCAATGATCATTACCTGTCTCGGGGCGACACTATTAGCCCAATTCCTGGGCGGGAAACCGCTATACTCCACCATCCTCGCGCGTACCCTGGCAAAGCAAGAGGCGGAGCGGGCCGCCGCGCAGAATACTTGAATGAATTACCAGGGTATTAGATAATGACGAAAAGAATTGGGTGAATTTTACCCAATAGCAGTATTCATGGGAGCATAAGATGAGTGATGACGTAGCTGTGCCGCTGGAATTTACCGAAGCAGCAGCCAACAAAGTGAAAACCCTGATTGCCGACGAAGACAATCCGGATCTGAAACTGCGTGTCTATATTACCGGTGGCGGCTGCAGCGGCTTCCAGTACGGTTTTACTTTTGACGATCAGGTGAACGATGGTGATATGACCATCGAGAAGCAGGGCGTTGCGCTGGTGGTTGACCCGATGAGCCTGCAGTATCTGGTCGGCGGTTCAGTGGATTACACCGAAGGTCTGGAAGGGTCACGCTTTGTGGTGACTAACCCGAACGCAACCAGCACCTGCGGGTGTGGTTCTTCGTTCAGTATTTAAGCCTGAATGCGGATTTGTAGGCCCGGTAAGCGAAGCGCCACCGGGCTTATAAACGACGCCTATCTTGAATTTTCATCCAGCGCAAACGTCGGCAGCTTCAGGTGCCAGCGTATTGCCGCCAGACGAATCACCAGCGTCACGACCATCCCCAGCATCGCAGCATTTTCCAGCGGCACCGCAAAGGTGTAATACGCCGTGGCGTGCACAATCCCGCCAATAATACAGGCAGTAGCATAGATCTCGGTACGCAGGATCATCGGTACTTCACGCGCCAGAATGTCGCGAATAATGCCGCCGCCCACGCCGGTTAATACGCCCATGCAGATCGCGACCATCGGGCCGGTTCCGGCATTGAAGGCTTTATTGACGCCAATACCGACAAACACGGCCAGACCCACGGCATCCAGCACCGGGAGTATCCATTTCGGTAATCTGCGGGGCTGGCGAACCAGCACAATGGTTAACAGACAGGTCACCATGGCTACCACCAGATCGGTCGGATCTTTCACCCAAAACACCGGGCCATTCGCCAGCGCCATATCACGGATAGTCCCGCCGCCAACGGCAGTGACTACGCCAAGCACCAGCACGCCAAACGGATCCATGCGTAGTTTTCCGGCGAGCAGAACGCCGGAGATAGCAAAAACGGCTGTGCCAAGAATATCCAGCCAATAAACGAGCATCGTTAAATCCTCGAAAAAGGTCTTCTGTTAGTGACTCTCTGCCAGTGCGGCACAGAGCTGTTTTGCGGCGAGGATAATACGCGGGCTGGCGCGTTCAAACCAGTCACTGTTGAGTGGGATCACCGGAATTTTTAGCTGGCTTTGCCAGAATTGTTTAATTTTAGGAATCTCGCTCGCATTTCCGACCACGACGATGGCCTGCGGCTGGCGCGCCAGAACCTGCTCACGGCTAACCTGCGGCCACGGTACCCGGCTGGCAGCAAAAATATTTTCACCGCCACACACTTCCAGGACCTGGTTCTGAATTGACCCTTTACCTGTGGTAAACAGCGGCTGACTGCCAAACTGCAGGAAGATGCGCTTTTTAACGGACGTATCGTATTGAGCTTTCAGCGCAGCATAGTCATTGAGCATCTGGCTCGCCGCATGCCTGGCTTTTTCAGGCGCAGGGCTATAAGGGGCAAGGGCTCGCAGTGCCTGAGCGACTTGCTCAATACTTACGGCGTCAACCCACATGACCTTGATGCCAAGCGAGGTAAGCTGATTGACCTGCCGTTCGGCGTTACCGCCACGCCAGGCCAGCACGAGATCGGGTCTCAGCGCCACGATGCGCTCAAGGTTCATCCCTTGCCAGGTCGCAACGTGTTCAATGTTGGCCGCCTGGGGGGGTAATCCGAAAAGCTACTCACGCCAACGGGGGTGATGCCAGCGGCAAAGGCCAGCTCGGTGTTAGCGGGAGAGAGCGTAATTACGCGAGGCGCGGCACAGAGCCACGCTGAAGCAAGCAGAAGCAGGGCGGCAAGCGCCCTGAGGGATGGTTTAGCCACGTGCCAGGTTCTGCACCAGGCGTTCCACCATCACGGTGGACTGTTTTGCCGCAACGGTCAGGAACTCGTCGAAGCTGATGTGAGACTGCTGGTCTGCGACGTCAGAGATGGCGCGAACCACCACGAACGGTACGCTGAAGTTGTGGCAAACGTGCGCAATCGCGGTCGCTTCCATCTCAACGGCAACCGCCTGCGGGAAGTTATGACGGATTTTTGCCAGACCGACGGAGCCATTGATGAACGCATCACCGCTGACAATCAGGCCGCGTACCGCGTTAAGATTGAGCTCAGCAATACAGGTTTCAGCCGCCGCAATCAGTTTGTCGTCAGCTTTAAACCCTGCCGGGCAGCCCGGGAGTTGACCGTATTCGTAGCCAAACGCGGTGACGTCGGCATCGTGATAACGCGCTTCGTCGGAGACAACGATATCGCCCACTTTCAGCGTCGGCGCCAGGCCGCCAGCCGAACCGGTGTTCACGATCACGTCCGGCTTGCAGCGCTCAAGCAGCAGGGTCGCACCCAGCGCAGCAGCCACTTTACCGATGCCTGATTTCAGCAGAGCCACGTCAACACCGTTAAGCTGACCGGTGTAGATCTCACACCCCCCCAGAGAGAGGGTCTGACGGTTCTCAATTTTGTCACGCAGGAGCGTAACTTCTTCTTCCATTGCACCAATAATGCCGATTTTCATAGATTTACTCGCGATGTGCCTTGTTAAGATGCATAGTCTATCATGCGGTTAAGGGGAAACGCATTCTCACGCGGGGGAGCACATGTCACCAATCGATTTTCGTACCAAAATTAACTGGCACCGACGTTTCCGCTCGCCACAGGGCGAGAAGAGCGAACATGAGATCCTGCGTATCTTCGAAAGCGATCGAGGAAGGATTATTAACTCGCCCGCCATCCGGCGTTTGCAGCAAAAAACGCAGGTGTTTCCGCTGGAGCGTAATGCCGCTGTACGCACGCGCTTAACCCACTCAATGGAAGTGCAGCAGGTCGGGCGGTATATTGCCAAAGAGATTTTAAGCCGTCTCAAAGAGCTACGTTTACTGGAAACCTATGGTCTGGACGAGCTGACGGGGCCCTTCGAGAGCATCGTTGAGATGGCCTGCCTGATGCATGACATCGGCAATCCGCCTTTTGGTCACTTTGGCGAGGCGGCAATTAATGACTGGTTTAAACAACGCCTTCATCCGTCGGATGCGGCAAGCCAGCCGCTCAGCGATGACCGCTGCATCGTGCGGGATTTACGTCTGCGTGAAGGTGAAGAAGGGCTTAACGATCTGCGTCGCAAAGTGCGTCAGGATCTCTGTCACTTCGAGGGCAATGCCCAGGGTATTCGACTGGTACATTCTCTGATGCGCATGAACCTGACCTGGGCGCAGGTCGGCTGTATCCTGAAATATACGCGTCCCGCGTGGTGGACGGGAGAGACGCCTGCATCCCACAGCTATTTAATGAAGAAACCGGGCTACTACCTTTCCGAAGAGGCCTATATTGAACGGCTGCGTAAAGAACTTTCATTGACGCCAAACGGTCGCTTTCCATTAACCTGGATTATGGAAGCCGCGGATGATATTTCCTATTGCGTCGCTGACCTGGAAGATGCCGTTGAGAAAAGAATATTCAGCGTCGAGGAGCTTTACCAGCACCTTTATGCCGCCTGGGGAACCCACGAAAAAGGTTCACTGTTTGCTCAGGTTGTCGAAAATGCCTGGGAAAAGTCGCGCTCAAATACATTAAGCCGCAGCACGGAAGACCAGTTCTTTATGTATTTGCGCGTCAATACATTAAATAAACTGGTGCCCTACGCAGCCTCGCGCTTTATCGATAATCTGCCGCAGATTTTCAGCGGGGAATTCAATCACGCGCTGCTGGAAGATGACAGCAGTTTTAGTCAACTCCTTGAGCTCTATAAACATGTGGCGATGCGGCATGTGTTCAGCCATCCGGATGTCGAGCAGCTCGAACTGCAGGGCTACCGGGTAATCAGTGGGTTACTGGAAATTTATTCTCCGTTGCTTCAGCTGTCGGTCGACGAATTCAGTGAGCTGGTGGAAAAAGAACGCGTGCGACGAATTCCTATCGAATCCCGGCTTTATCAAAAACTTTCAACCCGTCATCGGCTGGCCTATGTCGAAGCGATAAGTAAGCTGGATCGTCACGCTACGCAGTGGCCGGTAATGGAATATTATTATCGCTGCCGTCTTATCCAGGACTATATCAGCGGCATGACGGATTTGTATGCCTGGGATGAATACCGCAAGCTAATGGCTGTGGAATAAACGCTGAGTTTTGTAAAGACGGCCAATAAATTTTTACCTTTTCCATAAACTTATGGCCGGAACTAAGCGGTATAAAATGAATCTGAGTTACACAGCAATTTTGCGTTACCTGTAAATCGAGATTGAGAAACATGAAAAAAACCACATTAGCAATGAGTGCACTGGCTCTGAGTTTAGGTTTAGCGCTGTCTCCTCTGACTGCTACCGCAGCCGAGACCGCGTCATCGGCAGCAACCGCGCAGCAGATGCCAAGCCTGGCACCGATGCTCGAAAAAGTGATGCCATCGGTGGTGAGTATTAACGTTGAGGGGAGTACGACCGTCAATACGCCGCGTATGCCGCGTAACTTCCAGCAGTTCTTTGGTGACAACTCACCGTTCTGCCAGGACGGTTCGCCATTCCAGAGTTCCCCGTTCTGTCAGGGCGGTGGTGCAGGGGATGACAGCCAGGGCGGCGGCCAGCAACAGAAATTCATGGCGCTTGGCTCGGGGGTCATTATCGATGCAGCGAAAGGCTACGTCGTGACCAACAACCACGTGGTTGATAACGCGAACAGCATTAAGGTTCAGCTGAGCGATGGCCGTAAGTTCGACGCAAAAGTGGTCGGCAAAGACCCGCGTTCCGATATTGCGCTGATCCAGATTCAGGATCCGAAAAACCTGACGGCGATTAAAATTGCCGACTCTGATACGCTGCGCGTAGGTGACTACACCGTGGCTATCGGTAACCCGTTCGGTCTGGGCGAAACCGTGACCTCAGGTATCGTCTCTGCGCTGGGCCGTAGCGGCCTGAACGCAGAGAACTATGAAAACTTTATTCAGACGGATGCGGCCATCAACCGCGGTAACTCCGGCGGTGCGCTGGTGAACCTGAACGGCGAGCTGATCGGTATTAACACCGCGATCCTGGCGCCGGACGGCGGCAACATCGGGATCGGCTTTGCTATCCCGAGCAACATGGTGAAAAACCTGACCGCGCAGATGGTGCAGTACGGCCAGGTGAAACGCGGCGAGCTGGGCATTTTGGGCACCGAGCTGAACTCTGAGCTGGCAAAAGCGATGAAAGTGGATGCCCAGCGCGGCGCGTTCGTCAGCCAGGTGATGCCGAACTCCTCTGCGGCGAAAGCAGGGATTAAAGCGGGTGACGTGATCACCTCCCTGAACGGTAAGCCGATCAGCAGCTTTGCAGCCCTGCGTGCGGAAGTCGGCTCTATGCCGATTGGCAGCAAAGTGACCCTCGGTCTGCTGCGTGACGGTAAGCCGGTCAACGTGAGCCTGGAGCTGCAGCAGAGCAGCCAGAATCAGGTTGATTCCAGCACCATCTTCAGCGGTATTGAAGGCGCTGAGATGAGCAATAAGGGCGCAGACAAAGGTGTGGTAGTGAATAACGTGAAGGCGAATTCACCTGCTGCCCGTATCGGCCTGAAAAAAGGGGATGTGATCATGGGCGCTAACCAGCAGCCGGTGAAAAACATCGCTGAACTGCGCAAAATTCTCGACAGCAAACCGTCCGTGCTGGCGTTGAATATTCAGCGTGGTGATACCTCTATCTACCTGCTAATGCAGTAATCCTCTTAAGCCCCTGTACGCAGGGGCTTTCTTGTTTCTGTGACTTTTCCCACAACTCCATACTTCTTCCGCTCTCTTTGTGCATTCGCACAATGCAGCCGTCACTGAACTTCCCTATGCTTGAGCTCTGCTCAGAGGAGGGTGACATGGCTGGCTGGCATCTTGATACCAAAATGGCGCAGGATATTGTGGCGCGCACGATGCGCATCATTGATACCAACATCAATGTAATGGATGCCCGTGGGCGCATTATTGGTAGTGGCGATCGTGAGCGCATTGGTGAATTGCACGAAGGCGCGCTTTTGGTGCTCTCTCAGGGGCGTGTGGTTGATATCGACGATGCGGTTGCGAAACACCTGCACGGCGTGCGTCAGGGCATCAATTTACCGCTGCGCCTTGAAGGCGAGATTGTGGGGGTTATCGGCCTGACCGGCGAGCCGGAGTCCCTGCGTAAATATGGCGAGCTGGTCTGTATGACGGCGGAAATGATGCTGGAGCAGTCGCGCCTGATGCATCTGCTCGCCCAGGACAGCCGCCTGCGCGAAGAGCTGGTGATGAACCTTATTCAGGCGGAAGAGCTTACGCCTGCACTCAGCGAATGGGCGCAGCGCCTGGGGATCGACCTCAATCAGCCGCGCGTGGTGGCGGTGATCGAGGTCGATAGCGGTCAGCTTGGCGTAGACAGCGCGATGGCCGAACTGCAGCAGCTGCAAAATGCGCTGACGACACCGGAACGCGATAACCTGGTGGCGATAGTCTCGCTGACGGAAATGGTGGTGCTCAAACCCGCGCTCAATCCGTTTGGCCGCTGGGATGCCGAAGATCATCGCCGTCGCGTGGAACTGCTGATTTCCCGGATGCAGGAGAACGGTCAACTGCGTTTTCGCGTTGCGCTCGGCAATTACTTTTCCGGGCCGGGCAGTATTGCCCGCTCCTGGCGCACCGCACGCACCACCATGATGGTGGGTAAGCAGCGGATGCCGGAGAGCCGCAGTTATTTCTATCAGGACCTGATGTTGCCGGTGCTGCTCGACAGCCTGCGTGGCGGCTGGCAGGCCAACGAGCTGGCGCGGCCCTTAGCGCGCCTGAAAGCGATGGACAACAACGGCCTGCTGCGCCGGACGCTGCAGGCGTGGTTCCGCCATAACGTGCAGCCGCTGGCGACGTCGAAGGCGTTGTTTATTCATCGCAATACGCTGGAGTACCGGCTTAACCGGATTTCGGAGCTAACGGGGCTGGATCTGGGGAATTTTGACGACAGGCTGCTGCTGTATGTGGCGTTGCAGCTGGATGAGCAGAGATGAGGTTGTTTGCCGGGTGGCGGCTTTGCCTTACCCGGCCTACCTGCTGGTTTTCTCCCTCTCCCTGTGGGAGAGGGCTGGGGTGAGGGCATCATGCCGCACCGTTAATTACTTATTACGAGTTAACTTCTCAAGATCCGCTTCAATCTCGCTGATCTTATTGGTAACAACGCTTTCAAGGTGACGCAGATCGTCAAGGATCTTACGCTTGAGATCGACTTCAGTGCGGTCGCGCTGACAAATCTGATCGAGTTCATCGATCACATAGCGCAGGTTAGGGCTGATTTCCTGAACTTCTTTGTACCCCTGGCCTACGCCGTCCGCGACGACGGTCTTACGCTGGCGTGGATATTTAAACTTCACGCTTTTGGCGAAAAACTCGCCTTTATCCTTGTGAAAATAAATTTTTAAGATGTCGTTGTTGGCTTCCTGGCGGAGGCTGTAACGATCAATTTCATCAGGATTGGTAATGCCCAGACTTTTCAGATTATCGTACATAGCGGTACCCTTATCTCAACATAACCTTTGAATAATTAATGAAAAAATTCCTTTTTGCCACCCTCGGGTTCAAAAAAAGCGGGGTCGATCCTGATTACCTTTCACTGACATTACCGAGCAGGGAAAATAAATTGCTCCCACTCGTTTATTGTTGTTTTTAACGACCACGTCAAGCGGAAATCAACGTAATAAGGTAATCATTTCTCTCAACGTTAATGCAGCATCGTGAGAGTCGTGAGAAAAGGCGAGCGAGACGGTATTCAAAGCCGGGGAATTCAGGCAAAGTTATCGCACGAAAGCGTAGGCTGCGGGGATAATGACATGTCAGGACGCATTGATTATCAAATTGAAAAATATAGCTTTGGTGCCGTAGAGGAGAACCAAAGACTCACGCATCAGTGGGCAGAAGTCGCCGCCGAATGCCGCCAGCTTCAGGCGGGGGCGGAGGAGCGTTTACGCATTGCCTTGCTCAACGTGGATTATGTCACCAGCTTCGAACTGCCATTTCGGCTGATACTGACCCGCGCCCCGCAGCTAATCGCCGGGCTGCGCGATGAGTTTCAGCTAAACCAGAAGAACGTCATCTTCAACGGCAAGCGCTTTGGCTGCGTTTACAGCCTGAAGGGCGATCTGGATGCGATCCCCGACGCTTTTCAATACCGCATGACCACCCGCATTCGACGGGTCGATCCCACCGGGCTTACGGCGGAGCCATTCCGGCAGATTGCCAGAGAGGTCAAAGCGCCGCGTGAGCGACTGAAGCTGGCGCTGGAATCGGGTCTGGCTGTGACTGCGCTTGACGGGCTTTTCTGGTTGGGGAGCCAGCGTATGGCGGCGGATATTGCAGGGTTGAGAAGAAAGGGAATGGCAATCGTGACTGCGGAAACGGACGTCTTTGATGATTACACCGGGACGCACAGGCGGGTCCCGGTGTATCAACGGGTCAGCGATTAGTCGATGGTGCGCAGCAGTTCGTTGATACCGACTTTACCGCGGGTTTTCGCATCCACTTTCTTCACGATAACGGCACAGTACAGGCTGTATTTGCCATCTTTCGACGGCAGGTTACCGGAAACGACCACGGAACCCGCCGGAACGCGGCCGTAGTGAACTTCGCCGGTTTCGCGATCGTAAATACGGGTGCTCTGGCCGATGTAAACGCCCATGGAGATCACGGAACCCTCTTCCACGATCACACCTTCAACCACTTCTGAACGCGCGCCGATGAAGCAGTTGTCTTCGATGATGGTTGGGTTAGCCTGCAGTGGCTCCAGAACACCACCGATGCCCACGCCGCCGGACAGGTGAACGTTTTTACCGATTTGGGCACAGGAACCGACGGTAGCCCAGGTATCCACCATCGTACCTTCGTCAACGTAGGCACCGATGTTCACGTAGGATGGCATCAGCACGGTGTTGCGTGCGATGAACGCGCCCTGACGCACTGCAGCAGGCGGCACCACGCGGAAGCCTTCTTTCTGGAAACGCGCTTCGTCGTAATCCGCGAATTTCATTGGGACTTTATCGAAGTAGCGGCTTTCTGCTCCGTCGATAACCTGGTTATCGTTGATACGGAAAGAGAGCAGCACCGCTTTCTTCAGCCATTGATGAGTAACCCACTGACCGTCGATTTTTTCTGCCACGCGCAGCGCGCCGGAATCCAGCAGGGAAATCACCTGGTTTACCGCTTCACGGGTCACGGTATCCACATTTGCCGGGGTAATCTCGGCGCGACGCTCAAAAGCGGACTCAATAACGTTCTGTAACTGCTGCATTGTTTACTCTTTCCATTTCACTAAAAAACACGTCACCCTTTATCGTTTGGATTGAGGGCTGCTGTCAACCGTTGTTGCACTTCAAGTTGCAGGTCATTATTAAGGGCACGCCGGTCGGCGGTGGCGATTATAAATAAATCTTCTACTCGCTCGCCAATGGTTGTAATTCGGGCGCCATGAAGCGAAATTCCCAGATCGGCAAAAACCTGGCCGACGCGGGCGAGCAGCCCTGGCTGGTCGAGCGCGATCAGCTCCAGGAACGATTTACGGTCGGTATGGGTCGGCAGGAAATTGACCTCGGTATCGACGGTAAAGTGGCGCAATTTCGCCGGCTGGCGACGCGGCTGCGGTGGCTGCCAGCTGCGCTGAGTGATCGCCTGTTCCAGACCGAAGCGTATCCCTTCATGTCTGTCCGACGAGAGCGGACTGCCGTCCGGCTCCAGCACGATAAAGGTATCCATCGCCATGCCGTCGCGGGTGGTAAAAATCTGCGCGTCGTGAACGCTCAGGTTACGCCTGTCCAGCTCGGCGCAGACCGCAGCAAACAGATAAGGCCGATCCGGGCTCCAGATGAAGATCTCCGTCCCGCCGCGCGTCGCCTGTGGGCTAAGCAGGATCATCGGCTGCGACAGATCGTGCTTCAGCAGATGTCGCGCGTGCCAGGCAAGCTGGTTTGGGCTGTGGCGGACAAAATAGTTGGCACGGCAGCGGGCCCAAATCTGATGCAGTGCTTCTTCATCAATGTTATCCATCCGCAGCAGCGCCAGGGCCTGCAGCTGGTGATGGCGCACGCGTTCGCGCATGTCCGGGGTGTTTTGCATCCCGCGACGCAGCTGTTTTTCGGTAGCGAAATAGAGCTCGCGCAGCAGGCTTTGCTTCCAGCTGTTCCACAGGGTTTCATTGGTGGCACAAATATCCGCGACCGTCAGGCACACCAGATAGCGCAGACGGTTCTCCGTCTGGACCTCTTCGGCGAATTGCTTAATTACCTCTGGATCCTGAATATCACGACGCTGGGCAGTGACTGACATCAGCAGGTGATGGCGTACCAGCCAGGCGACCAGCTGCGTTTCGCGCGAGTTGAGCCCATGCAGCTCGGCAAATTTCAGCACGTCCTGCGCACCCAGCACCGAGTGGTCTCCACCGCGGCCTTTGGCGATGTCGTGGAACAGGGCGGCAATCAGGATCAGTTCCGGATGGGTGAGGCGCGGCCACAGCTCCACGCAAAGCGGGTGGCGGGATCGCGTCTCTTCTTTCGCAAAGCTTTCCAGCTTGAGCATGACGCGGATCGTGTGCTCATCCACCGTGTAGGCGTGAAAGAGATCGAACTGCATCTGTCCGACGATGTGCGACCACTGCGGCATATAGGCCCACAGCACGCTATGACGGTGCATTGGCAGCAGACCACGGCTGACGGCGCCAGGATGACGGAGCATACTCAAAAACAGCGAGCGCGCTTCCGGGATATAGCACAGCGGCTGCGTCAGATGACGGCGCGCATGGCGCAGATGGCGCAGGGTGGTGGAGTAGATCCCGGTAATCGTGCTGTTGCGCACCATGGTGTAGAACATTCGCAGGATCGCTTCCGGCTCGCGGATAAACAGCGTTTCGTCCCGCAGGTCGATAAGCGTGCCGCGCAGCTGGAATTCGTCATCAATTGGGCGCGGCTTTTCGTCCGCCGTCAGGGCCAGAATGGCCTCGTCGAACAGCTGCAACAGCATCTGGTTCAGCTCGGTCACCCGGCGGGTGACGCGGAAGAAATCCTTCATCATCTGCTCAACCGGTTCGTTACCTTCGCCCTGATAATTCAATCGCTGCGCCACGCTGAGCTGGCGGTCAAACAGCAGGCGGTTATCGTAGCGGGTCACTTCCAGATGCAGGGCAAAACGGATGCGCCACAGCAGATGCAGGCACTCGTTCAGTTCGTTACGTTCGGCCTCGGTTAAAAAGCCAAAGCCGACCATCTCGTCCATTGAGGTGGCGCCAAAGTGGCGGCGGGCCACCCACTGTAGCGTGTGGATGTCGCGCAGGCCGCCGGGGCTGCTTTTAATATCGGGTTCAAGATTGTAACTGGTGCCGTGGTAGCGCTGATGGCGATGATTTTGCTCCTCGACCTTCGCGGCGAAGAATTTTTCTGACGGCCAAAAGCCGTCGCTGAAGATGTGTTTTTGCAGCTCCAGGAACAGCGCCACGTCACCGATCAGCAGACGGGTTTCAATCAGGTTGGTGGCGACGGTCAGGTCAGATAAGCCCTCCAGCAGGCACTCTTCTAGGGTTCTCACGCTGTGTCCCACTTCCAGCTTCACGTCCCAGAGCAGGGTCAGCAGCTCGCCAATCTTCTGCGCCTGTTCGTCCGGTAGCTTTTTACGGCTTAAGATCAGGAGATCGATATCGGAAAGTGGATGAAGTTCACCGCGGCCATAGCCCCCGACGGCAACCAGCGCGATGTCGCTCACCTGCCCGAAACCGTAGTCGATCCACAGACGCTGCAGGAGCTGGTCGATAAATTCGGTGCGCGCTTCAATAAGTTGCTCGGCTGAGACCCCTGCGTCGAACGCGCTGCCCAGCCAGCGATGGAAAACATCCATATGGGCTTTGATATGCGCGCAGGTCAGCTCGTGCGACGGCCAGACGCCCGGGTTATCGGGCTGGTCGGGAAGGGTGGGAAGTGCTGTGTTAGCATACTGTTCGGGTAAGAGATTACTCATCGTGCGCCACCCATAAGAAAAAGCTATCGCCATTAAAAAAGCCGGCATTTGCCGGCTTCTTATCACTCAATGTTCGTCAGTATCGCCGGGATGGTGTCATCCTTGCGCAACGTCATAATTTCGCAGCCGTTGTCTGTTACCACAATAGTATGCTCGTACTGAGCAGACAAGCTTCTGTCTTTGGTTTTCACCGTCCAGCCATCTTTCATGGTGCGGATGCGGTAGTCACCGGCGTTCACCATCGGCTCGATGGTGAAGGTCATGCCCTTTTGCAGCACCACGCCGCCGTCATCGGCATCATAGTGCAGAACCTGGGGTTCTTCATGGAAAACGCGGCCAATACCGTGACCGCAGTATTCGCGCACGACGGAGAACCCTTCCGCTTCTACAAACTTCTGGATGGCAGCACCAATGGTACGCAGGCGAATACCCGGCTTAACCATTTTCAGCGCCAGGTACAGGCTCTCTTGTGTCACTTTGCACAGACGCTCGCCCAGAATCGTTGGCTTGCCGACAATGAACATCTTAGAGGTGTCACCGTGGTACTCGTCTTTAATGACGGTCACGTCGATGTTGACGATGTCGCCATCTTTCAGCAGTTTTTCGTCGTCCGGGATACCGTGACAAACCACTTCATTAATAGAAATGCAGACGGATTTCGGGAAACCGTGGTAGCCGAGGCAGGCGGAAACCGCGTGCTGCTCGTTCACGATATAGTCGTTACAGATGCGGTCCAGTTCACCGGTGCTGACGCCCGGCTTCACGAACGGTTCGATCATTTCCAGCACTTCCGCGGCCAGACGACCGGCGACGCGCATCTTTTCAATTTCTTCAGGTGTCTTAATAGAGATAGCCATGTAATCTGTCCATCGGTGTCGATTTTTTCGACAATACTAGTCTAAGTGTCGTCAATGGTATCAGTCAGGCACGCTCCGTGCCAAATTGAGAATCATTAACAGCACACTCCGCCAACAACTGTTGGTTTCTGGTCGTGTTTTGTGGTATAAAGCGCGCCGGACTTCCGATCCATCTCAGATACACAGGCTGGACGGGAGCGACAAATCTCACTTTGTGTAACAACACACACGTATCGGCACATATTCCGGGGTGCCCTTCGGGGTCGGTAATATGGGATACGTGGAGGCATAACCCCAACTTTCAATATAGAGGTTTTAAACATGGCAACTGTTTCCATGCGCGACATGCTCAAGGCTGGTGTTCACTTTGGTCACCAGACCCGTTACTGGAACCCGAAAATGAAGCCTTTCATCTTCGGCGCGCGTAACAAAGTTCACATCATCAACCTTGAGAAAACTGTACCAATGTTCAACGAAGCCCTGGCTGAGCTGAACAAGATCTCTTCCCGTAAAGGTAAGATTCTGTTCGTTGGTACTAAGCGCGCTGCAAGCGAAGCTGTGAAAGATGCTGCTAACAGCTGCGATCAGTTCTTCGTGAACCATCGCTGGTTGGGCGGCATGCTGACCAACTGGAAAACTGTTCGTCAGTCCATCAAGCGCCTGAAAGATCTGGAAACCCAGTCTCAGGACGGTACTTTCGACAAGCTGACTAAGAAAGAAGCGCTGATGCGCACTCGTGAACTGGACAAGCTGGAAAACAGCCTGGGCGGTATCAAAGATATGGGCGGCCTGCCAGACGCGCTGTTCGTAATCGATGCAGACCACGAGCACATCGCTATCAAAGAAGCTAACAACCTGGGTATCCCGGTATTCGCTATCGTTGATACCAACTCCGATCCGGACGGTGTTGACTTCGTTATCCCGGGTAACGACGACGCAATCCGTGCTGTTAGCCTGTACCTGAGCGCTGTAGCTGCTACCGTTCGTGAAGGCCGTTCCCAGGATCTGGCTTCTCAGGCGGAAGAAAGCTTCGTAGAAGCTGAATAATAAGGTTTTACCCCTTATTAGTACCGTGTATGAATAGGGGCCCATTACCGGCCCCTTTTTTCAATTTACACTGTTTGGCCCCCGGCCGGGCAGTTCACATCTCCCGAGGATTTAAGAATGGCTGAAATTACCGCATCCCTGGTAAAAGAGCTGCGCGAGCGTACTGGCGCAGGCATGATGGATTGCAAAAAAGCGCTGACTGAAGCGAACGGCGACATCGAGCTGGCAATCGAAAACATGCGTAAATCCGGTGCGATCAAAGCAGCTAAAAAAGCAGGCAACGTTGCTGCTGACGGCGTGATCATCACCAAAATCGACGGCAACTACGGCATCATTCTGGAAGTTAACTGCCAGACTGACTTCGTTGCTAAAGATGGCGGTTTCCAGGCATTTGCGAACAAAGTTCTGGACGCAGCGGTTGCTGGCAAAATCACTGACGTTGAAGTTCTGAAAGCACAGTTCGAAGAAGAACGTGTTGCGCTGGTTGCTAAAATCGGTGAGAACATCAACATCCGTCGTGTTTCTTCTCTGGAAGGCGACGTTCTGGGCTCTTACCAGCACGGTGCACGTATCGGTGTTCTGGTTGCGGCTAAAGGCGCTGACGAAGAGCTGGTTAAACAGCTGGCTATGCACATCGCTGCAAGCAAACCAGAATTCGTTAAGCCAGAAGACGTGTCTGCTGAAGTGGTAGAAAAAGAGTACCAGGTTCAGCTGGACATCGCGATGCAGTCTGGTAAGCCAAAAGAAATCGCAGAGAAAATGGTTGAAGGCCGCATGAAGAAATTCACCGGCGAAGTTTCTCTGACTGGCCAGCCTTTCGTTATGGATCCAAGCAAGTCTGTTGCTCAGCTGCTGAAAGAGCACAACGCTGACGTAACTGGCTTCATCCGCTTCGAAGTGGGCGAAGGCATCGAGAAAGTTGAGACTGACTTCGCAGCAGAAGTTGCTGCAATGTCCAAGCAGTCTTAATGATTGAAAAGGAGCCGCCTGAGGGCGGCTTCTTTTTGTCACCCGTCATATGAAATCAGACAGGCTCCAGTATCGCTGTGCTGATTTGCGGCATATCATGTCGCCAGAATTAACTCCCATCTTAATCGTTGACAGTCTCAGGAAAGAAACATGGCTACCAATGCAAAACCCGTGTACAAACGCATTCTGCTTAAGCTGAGTGGCGAAGCGCTGCAGGGATCGGAAGGCTTCGGTATTGACGCAAGCATCCTTGATCGCATGGCACAGGAAATCAAAGAACTGGTCGAACTGGGTATCCAGGTTGGCGTGGTCATTGGCGGTGGCAACCTTTTCCGTGGTGCTGGTCTGGCGAAAGCGGGGATGAACCGCGTTGTGGGCGACCACATGGGTATGCTGGCAACCGTCATGAATGGCCTGGCGATGCGTGATGCGCTCCACCGCGCCTATGTGAATGCCCGCCTGATGTCCGCGATTCCACTGAATGGCGTATGCGATAATTACAGCTGGGCAGAGGCGATCAGCCTGCTGCGCAACAACCGCGTGGTGATCCTCTCCGCCGGTACGGGTAACCCGTTCTTTACGACCGATTCCGCTGCCTGCCTGCGCGGTATTGAGATCGAAGCCGATGTGGTACTGAAAGCGACCAAAGTAGACGGCGTGTTTACTGCCGACCCGGCAAAAGATCCTTCCGCCACCATGTACGATCAGCTGAGCTACGGCGAAGTGCTGGAAAAAGAGCTGAAAGTGATGGATCTTGCCGCCTTCACGCTGGCTCGCGACCACAAACTGCCGATCCGTGTCTTCAACATGAATAAGCCTGGCGCACTGCGCCGCGTGGTCATGGGCGAAAAAGAAGGCACTTTGATCACGGAATAATTTCCGTCGGCGATAAATACAGGTAAGATTCCGCTTTATTTTGTAGTGGTATCTTACCCGGGCGCGCCTTTGGCGTTGTCATGAATTAAACGCGACTATACTTAGCACACCTGTAGCGCTGTGCTGGCGGATAGTCTGCCTGAGACAAGTTTTCAAGGATTCGTAACGTGATTAACGACATCAGAAAAGATGCTGAAGTACGCATGGAAAAATGCGTAGAAGCGTTCAAAACCCAAATCAGCAAAATCCGTACTGGCCGTGCTTCCCCAAGCCTGCTGGATGGCATCATCGTGGAATACTACGGTACGCCAACCCCTCTGCGTCAGCTGGCGAGCGTGACGGTAGAAGATACCCGTACGCTGAAAATCAACGTGTTCGATCGCTCTATGAGCCCGGCGGTTGAGAAAGCGATCATGGCCTCTGACCTCGGTCTGAACCCAAGCTCTGCCGGTTCTGATATCCGCGTTCCACTGCCTCCACTGACGGAAGAACGTCGTAAAGATCTGATCAAAGTGGTGCGTGGCGAAGCTGAGCAGGGTCGCGTATCCGTGCGTAACGTTCGCCGCGACGCGAACGATAAAGTGAAAGCGCTGCTGAAAGAAAAAGAGATCAGTGAAGATGACGATCGTCGTTCTCAGGACGACATTCAGAAAATGACCGACGCAGCGATCAAGAAAATTGATGCGGCGCTGGCAGATAAAGAAGCGGAACTGATGCAGTTCTGATTTCTGTCGTACACTGATAAACGCCGTTCAGAGGGACTTCGGGTCTTGCTGGCGGCGTTTTGCTTTTATCTGGTCTAACTTTTTTCGGGCATCCCATGAAGCATTTAACTCTCCTTGGCTCAACCGGCTCTATCGGTTGCAATACTCTCGACGTCGTCCGCCACAATCCTGAACATTATACCGTGACCGCGCTGGTCGCCGGTAAGAACGTGCAGCGCATGGTCGAGCAGTGCCTGGAGTTTATGCCACGTTATGCGGTGATGGATGACGATGAGAGCGCGCGTCAGCTGAAAACTCTGCTGCTTGAGAAGGGCAGTCGAACCGAGGTGCTGAGTGGGGCGCAGGCGGCCTGCGACATGGCGGCGCTGGATGAGGTTGACCAGGTCATGGCGGCCATTGTCGGTGCGGCCGGGTTGCTGCCGACGCTTGCGGCAATAGATGCGGGTAAAGATGTTCTGCTGGCCAACAAAGAGTCGCTGGTGACCTGTGGACGTCTGTTTATGGACGCGGTGAAGCAGCGCGGGGCGCGTCTTTTGCCGGTCGACAGCGAGCACAACGCCATTTTTCAGAGTTTACCGCAACCTTTTCAACAGAACCTGGGGTACGCTGACCTGGAGCAGAATGGCGTCGTGTCGATTCTGCTTACCGGGTCTGGTGGCCCGTTCCGTGAAACGCCACTGTCTGAACTGAGCGCAATGACGCCGGATCAGGCGTGTCGTCATCCGAACTGGTCAATGGGACGTAAAATCTCCGTTGACTCCGCCACCATGATGAACAAAGGTCTGGAATACATTGAAGCTCGCTGGCTGTTTAATGCGTCAGCGAAACAGATGGAAGTTCTGATTCACCCGCAATCGGTCATTCACTCGATGGTGCGCTATCAGGATGGCAGCGTGCTGGCACAGCTGGGCGAGCCGGATATGCGTACGCCCATCGCCCATACAATGGCGTGGCCAAACCGGGTGAAATCGGGCGTGAAGCCGCTTGATTTTTGTAAGCTAAGTTCCCTGACGTTCAGTGAACCCGATTACGATCGCTATCCTTGTCTGAAGCTTGCGATGAATGCCTTCGACCAGGGACAGGCGGCGACGACGGCACTGAATGCAGCCAACGAAATTACCGTTGACGCATTTCTGCATCAGCAAATCCGCTTTACCGATATCGCAACGTTGAATTTATCGGTACTGGAAATAATGGATTTGCGTGAGCCTCAAAGTGTGGAAGAGGTGCTGGCGGTCGATGCTGCTGCACGTGATATTGCGCGTAAACAGGTGAGCCGCCTCGCAAGCTGGTGATAAAGCAAGCACTAGTCGTCGTGCTATTTGTTAGCTTTGGGCTTCAGTGATATAGTCTGCGCCACCTGATCGCAGGAATTTGACTTTATGTGGTCAGGTAAGCCGTGGTTTGACACGGCTTTTTTATGTACAGGCTTAAGTATTCCTGAGTACCGTTAAATCCTTTTCAGGGACAAAAAACGCGTTATGTTGTCTGCGAATCAACCAATAAGCGAAAACTTGCCAGCTCATGGCTGCCGTCATGTAGCAATCATTATGGATGGCAATGGCCGCTGGGCGAAAAGACAAGGGAAGATACGAGCCTTTGGGCATAAAGCAGGGGCGAAATCCGTTCGCCGCGCCGTTTCTTTTGCCGCGAATAACGGCATTGATGCGTTAACGCTCTATGCTTTTAGCAGTGAAAACTGGAATCGACCGCCGCAGGAAGTGACTGCGTTGATGGAACTGTTTGTGTGGGCGCTCGACAGCGAAGTAAAAAGCCTGCACCGCCACAACGTCCGCCTGCGTATCATTGGCGATACCAGTCGTTTTAACTCACGTTTGCAGGAACGGATTCGTAAAGCAGAAGCGCTGACTGAAAATAATACCGGTCTGACGCTCAATATCGCGGCGAATTACGGCGGACGCTGGGATATTATCCAGGGCGTTCGGCATCTGGCCGAACAGGTTCAGGAAGGGCTGTTGAGACCCGACCAGATTGATGAAGAGGCGCTGAGCAAGCAAATCTGCATGAATGAGCTGGCACCTGTGGATTTGGTAATTAGGACAGGGGGGAACATCGCATAAGTAACTTTTTGATATGGCAAATTGCCTATGCCGAACTTTACTTTACAGATGTTCTTTGGCCCGATTTTGATGAACAAGACTTTGAAGGTGCGCTGCATGCCTTTGCCAATCGAGAGCGTCGTTTCGGCGGCACCGAGCCAGGTGGCGACAACGCCTGATGGGGGTAGCTTTTGCTGAAGTATCGCCTGATTTCCGCTTTTGTATTAATACCCATTGTCATTGCGGCGCTGTTTTTACTGCCCCCGGTGGGATTCGCTATTGTCACGCTGGTGGTCTGCATGCTCGCGGCGTGGGAATGGGGACAGTTTAGCGGCTTTACCTCGCGCAATCAGCGAGTATGGCTTGCGGTACTCTGTGGCTTTATTCTGGCCATAATGCTGTTTACGTTGCCTGAATATCACCACGATATTCATCAGCCGCTGGTTGCCGGTTCCTTGTGGATATCGCTGGCCTGGTGGGTGGCGGCATTGCTGCTGGTTCTTTTTTATCCAGGCTCTGCGGCGTTATGGCGTAATTCAAAAGTGTTGCGACTCATTTTTGGTCTGCTCACCATTGTGCCTTTTTTCTGGGGGATGGTCGCGCTACGCGCCTGGCACTATGACGAAAACCACTATAGCGGTGCGATCTGGCTGCTTTATGTGATGATTCTCGTCTGGGGGGCTGACTCCGGGGCCTATATGTTTGGTAAACTGTTCGGCAAACATAAACTGGCGCCGAAGGTGTCTCCAGGGAAAACCTGGCAAGGATTCATCGGCGGCTTGTTTACGGCTGCAGTTATCTCCTGGGGCTATGGCGTCTGGGCGGATCTGGCAGTGGCTCCGTCAATACTGCTGGTATGCTCTATTTTTGCAGCGCTTGCCTCAGTGCTCGGTGATTTAACCGAAAGTATGTTTAAGCGTGAAGCAGGGATTAAGGACAGCGGACATCTGATTCCAGGGCATGGCGGTATACTGGATCGCATTGACAGCCTGACAGCGGCTGTTCCAGTGTTTGCTTGCCTGCTTTTACTGGTATTCGGGACGATTTAACGGAAGGTTTTATGCTGAGCATTCTCTGGAATCTGGCGGCGTTCATTGTTGCACTGGGTGTGCTGATTACCGTGCATGAATTTGGCCATTTCTGGGTTGCTCGCCGTTGTGGTGTGCGGGTAGAGCGATTCTCCATTGGTTTTGGCAAATCACTCTGGACGCGCACCGACCGTCACGGCACGGAATTTGTCATTGCACTTATCCCGCTTGGCGGCTACGTCAAAATGCTCGACGAACGCGTCGAGCCTGTCGCACCCGAGCTGCGACACAGTGCGTTTAACAACAAAACCGTTGGACAACGCGCTGCCATCATTGCTGCCGGACCGGTAGCCAACTTCATCTTTGCAATTTTCGCTTACTGGCTGGTGTTTATTATCGGCGTCCCTGGTGTGCGTCCGGTGGTGGGGGAAATTGCGCCCAACTCTATCGCGGCGAATGCGCAAATTACATCCGGGATGGAACTTAAAGCGATTGATGGCATCGAAACCCCTGATTGGGATGCCGTGCGACTGCAACTGGTAGCCAAAATTGGCGATGCGCAGACAACCCTCAGCGTATCGCCGTTTGGGTCAGACGCGCGTCAGGACAAAGTACTGGATTTACGCCACTGGCGTTTCGAGCCCGATAAAGAAGATCCCGTCGCAGCGCTGGGTATCCGTCCCCGCGGTGCGCAGATTGAGCCGGTATTAGCTGAAGTCCAGCCAAATTCGGCGGCGAGCAAAGCGGGTTTGCAAGCGGGCGACAGGATCGTTAAAGTCGATGGTCAACCATTAACAGAGTGGATGACCTTTGTTACTCTGGTGCGCGATAATCCGGGGACGTCCCTCGCGCTGGAAGTTGAAAGGCAAGGCAGTCCGCTTTCGCTGACGCTGATCCCGGATACGAAGTCGGTCGGCAAAAAGGCAGAAGGGTTCGCAGGCGTTGTGCCAAAAGTGATCCCGCTGCCAGATGAGTACAAGACAATACGCCAGTATGGGCCGTTCAGCGCCATCCTTGAAGCCACGGATAAAACTTGGCAACTGATGAAGCTGACGGTCAACATGTTGGGGAAATTGATAACCGGTGATGTGAAACTGAACAACCTCAGTGGGCCAATTTCGATTGCTCAGGGGGCTGGGATGTCAGCGGAATTCGGGGTGATTTACTATCTCATGTTCCTCGCGCTCATTAGCGTGAACCTTGGGATAATCAACCTGTTCCCGCTTCCCGTGTTAGACGGGGGTCATCTGCTGTTTTTAGCGATTGAAAAGCTAAAAGGCGGACCGGTATCCGAGCGAGTTCAAGACTTTAGTTACCGCATCGGCTCGATTTTGCTGGTGCTGTTAATGGGGCTTGCACTTTTCAATGATTTCTCTCGGTTGTAAGAGAGTTAGTTAGGAAGAACGCATAATAACGATGGCGATGAAAAAGTTGCTCATAGCGTCGCTGCTGTTTAGCAGCGCCACCGTATACGGTGCTGACGGGTTCGTAGTGAAAGACATTCATTTCGAAGGCCTTCAGCGTGTCGCCGTTGGTGCGGCCCTCCTCAGTATGCCTGTGCGCCCCGGCGATACGGTTAATGATGAAGATATCAGTAACACCATCCGTGCTCTGTTTGCCACCGGCAACTTCGAGGATGTCCGCGTCCTGCGCGATGGTGATACGCTGCTGGTACAGGTAAAAGAACGTCCAACGATCGCCAGTATCACTTTCTCCGGTAACAAGTCGGTGAAAGATGACATGCTCAAGCAAAACCTTGAAGCATCCGGTGTTCGTGTGGGGGAATCTCTGGACCGCACAACCCTTTCAGACATTGAAAAAGGTCTGGAAGACTTCTACTACAGCGTCGGTAAATACAGTGCCAGCGTGAAAGCGGTGGTTACGCCGCTCCCACGTAACCGTGTTGACCTGAAGCTGGTCTTCCAGGAAGGTGTTTCCGCGAAGATCCAGCAGATCAACATCGTGGGTAACCACGCGTTTAGCACCGACGAACTGATCTCCA
Source organism: Enterobacter sp. T2 (assembly GCF_010692925.1). Classification (NCBI taxonomy): domain Bacteria; kingdom Pseudomonadati; phylum Pseudomonadota; class Gammaproteobacteria; order Enterobacterales; family Enterobacteriaceae; genus Enterobacter; species Enterobacter sp. T2. The sequence goes on from NZ_CP048736.1 coordinate 882,200, forward strand.
CTTTCCAGCTGCGCGATGAAGTGCCGTGGTGGAACGTGGTTGGCGATCGTAAATACCAGAAACAGAAACTGGCGGGGGATCTCGAAACCCTGCGCAGCTATTATCTGGATCGCGGTTACGCCCGTTTCAACATTGATTCGACTCAGGTCAGTCTGACACCGGACAAGAAAGGTATCTACATCACGATTAACATCACTGAAGGCGATCAGTACAAGCTTTCCGGTGTTGAAGTCAGTGGTAACCTGGCCGGGCATTCAGCTGAAATTGAAGCGCTGACTAAAATTCAGCCGGGCGATCTGTACAGCGGTTCTAAAGTCACCAAAATGGAAGACGGCATTAAGAAGCTGCTCGGCCGCTATGGTTATGCTTACCCGCGTGTACAAACACAGCCGGAAATCAACGACGCGGATAAAACCGTTAAGCTGCATGTTAACGTTGATGCGGGTAACCGTTTCTACGTGCGTAAGATCCGCTTCGTCGGTAACGATACCTCCAAAGACTCCGTTCTGCGTCGCGAAATGCGTCAGATGGAAGGGGCATGGTTGGGTAGCGACCTCGTTGACCAGGGTAAAGAGCGTCTGAACCGTCTGGGCTATTTCGAAACCGTGGACACGGAAACGCAGCGTATACCCGGCAGCCCGGATCAGGTTGATGTCGTGTATAAGGTGAAAGAGCGTAACACCGGTAGCTTCAACTTCGGTGTGGGCTACGGTACTGAAAGTGGCGTGAGCTTCCAGGTTGGCGTCCAGCAGGATAACTGGCTGGGTACAGGTTACTCTGTCGGTATTAACGGCACCAAAAACGACTACCAGACCTACTCTGAGTTCTCTGTTACCAACCCATACTTCACCGTTGACGGTGTAAGCCTGGGCGGTCGTATCTTCTATAACGACTTTAAAGCAGACGACGCGGATCTCTCCTCCTATACCAACAAGAGCTATGGTGTAGACGGAACGCTCGGCTTCCCGGTTAACGAATATAACACCCTGCGTGCGGGCTTAGGTTACGTGCATAACGACCTGTCCAACATGCAACCTCAGGTGGCGATGTGGCGTTATCTGGACTCTATCGGCCAGTCTGCGAGTAAAACCAGTGATAACAATGGCTTCGCCGCGGATGACTTCACCTTCAACTACGGCTGGACCTATAACCGCCTCGACCGTGGTTACTTCCCAACGGAAGGTTCTCGCGTCAACCTGAACGGTAAAGTGACCGTTCCGGGCTCTGACAATGAGTTCTACAAGGTAACCCTGGATACCGCGTCCTACTTCCCAATTGATGATGACCACAAGTGGGTCGTTCTGGGTCGTACCCGTTGGGGCTATGGTGATGGTATCGGCAGTAAAGAGTTGCCGTTCTACGAGAACTTCTACGCGGGTGGTTCCAGCACCGTGCGTGGCTTCCAGTCCAACAACATTGGTCCGAAAGCGGTTTACTACGGCGGTAACGATAAAGATAACTGCTATAAATCTTCATCTTCCGAAGTGTGTAGCTCTGATGATGCAGTGGGCGGTAACGCCATGGCCGTGGCCAGCCTCGAGTTCATCACACCAACGCCGTTTATCAGTGATAAATACGCGAACTCCGTCCGTACGTCCTTCTTCTGGGATGCCGGTACGGTGTGGGACACCAACTGGCAGAATACTGCACAGATGCGTGATGCTGGCGTTCCGGACTACAGCGATCCGAGCAATATTCGCATGTCTGCTGGTATCGCATTACAATGGATGTCACCGCTGGGACCGTTGGTCTTCTCTTACGCCCAGCCGTTTAAGAAATACGATGGAGACAAAGCGGAGCAATTCCAGTTTAACATTGGTAAAACCTGGTAATAATCCGCTGCAAAGGAATGCGTTGGCAGTGTAGCGCTGACAACCGGCGATCGGTAAAACGGTCGCCTTGCCACGCAAAGAACGGTACCTTCTGGTGCCAATGGGATGGTAAGGAGTTAATTGTGAAAAAGTGGTTATTAGCTGCAGGTCTCGGTTTAGCGATGGCAACTTCTGCTCAGGCAGCAGACAAAATCGCAATCGTCAACATGGGTAATTTGTTCCAGCAGGTTGCACAGAAAACGGGTGTTTCTGCAACGCTGGAAAACGAATTCAAAGGCCGTGCGAGCGAACTGCAGCGTATGGAAGGCGATCTTCAGTCCAAAATGCAGCGTCTGCAGCGTGATGGTTCTACCATGAAAGCAAGCGATCGCAGCAAACTGGAAAAAGACGTTATGGCTCAGCGCCAGACCTTCTCTCAGAAAGCGCAGGCTTTCGAGCAGGATCGTCAGCGTCGTTCTAACGAAGAGCGTGGCAAGCTGGTCACTCGCATTCAGACTGCTGTTAAAGCAGTGGCTGCCGATCAGAGCATCGATCTGGTTGTTGATGCGAATGCCGTTGCTTTCAACAGCAGCGATGTTAAAGACATCACCGCTGATGTTCTGAAACAGGTTAAATAAGTAATGCCTTCAATTCGACTGGCTGATTTAGCTCAGCAGTTGGATGCAGAATTACACGGTGATGGCGATATCGTCATCACCGCTGTTGCGTCCATGCAATCTGCTAAAGCTGGCACGATTACCTTCATGGTAAGCCCTAAGTACCGTGAACAACTGGCTCAATGCCAGGCGTCAGCTGTTGTTCTGACGCAGGACGATCTTCCCTTTGCCACTGGAAGTGCACTGGTAGTGAAAAACCCCTACCTGACGTATGCACGCATGGCTCAAATTCTTGATACCACGCCGCAGCCGGCTCAGAACATTGCTGCCAGTGCAGCAATCGATCCGACGGCTAAGCTTGGTAACAACGTTGCCGTTGGTGCGAATGCGGTTATCGAGTCTGGCGTTATGCTGGGTGATAACGTCGTGATTGGCCCGGGGTGCTTCGTTGGGAAAAATACGAAAATCGGCGCAGGAACCCGTTTATGGGCCAATGTGTCCATTTATCATGAAGTTGAAATCGGCGAAAATTGCCTCGTCCAGTCCAGCACCGTGATTGGTTCTGATGGCTTTGGTTACGCGAACGATCGCGGTAACTGGGTTAAGATCCCGCAGCTTGGTCGCGTTATTATTGGCGATCGCGTGGAGATTGGGGCCTGTACCACGATCGACCGTGGTGCACTCGACGACACGATCATTGGCAATGGTGTTATCATCGATAACCAGTGCCAGATTGCGCATAACGTTGTGATTGGCGACAATACCGCAGTTGCGGGGGGCGTCATCATGGCGGGCAGCCTGAAAATTGGTCGTTATTGCATGATTGGCGGTGCGAGCGTGATTAATGGCCACATGGAAATATGCGACAAGGTGACGGTGACGGGCATGGGCATGGTGATGCGTCCGATCACCGAACCTGGCGTCTATTCCTCGGGCATTCCGCTGCAACCCAACAAGGTATGGCGTAAAACAGCAGCACTGGTGATGAACATTGATGATATGAGCAAGCGACTCAAGTCTCTTGAGCGTAAGATCGATCAACAAGACTAAACGTCACCCGTTTAACGCTATCTTTCCCGGCCTGTCGGCTTTCTAATAAACCGGCAGGCCGTGTTATTATTGTTATCAGTACATTTTGACAGGAAGAGTATTTTGACTACTGACACTCATACTCTGCATATTGAAGAGATTTTAGAACTTCTGCCGCACCGCTACCCGTTTTTGCTGGTAGACCGTGTGCTGGATTTTGAAGAAGGTCGTTTTCTGCGCGCAGTGAAAAATGTTTCCGTGAACGAACCGTTCTTCCAGGGACACTTCCCGGGTAAGCCTATCTTCCCGGGTGTGTTGATTCTGGAAGCGATGGCTCAGGCTACCGGTATTCTGGCGTTTAAAAGCGTCGGTAAACTGGAGCCAGGTGAACTCTATTACTTCGCAGGTATTGATGAAGCGCGCTTTAAGCGTCCTGTCGTGCCTGGTGATCAGATGATCATGGAAGTCACTTTTGAAAAAACGCGTCGTGGCCTGACTCGCTTCAAAGGCGTAGCGCTGGTTGACGGCAAAGTTGTTTGCGAAGCGACGATGATGTGTGCTCGTAGCCGGGAGTCCTGATACGTGATTGATAAATCCGCCTTTATTCATCCTACTGCTATTGTGGAAACCGGCGCCATCATTGGTGCCAACGTTCACATTGGCCCGTTCTGTATTGTTGGACCCAATGTCGAAATTGGTGAGGGTACAGTACTGAAATCTCACGTTGTCGTGAATGGTCATACGACCATTGGCAGCAATAACGAGATCTATCAGTTCGCTTCCATCGGCGAAGTTAACCAGGATCTGAAATATGCTGGTGAGTCGACCCGTCTGGAAATTGGCGATCGTAACCGTATTCGCGAAAGCGTCACCATTCATCGTGGAACAGTACAGGGTGGTGGGTTGACGAAGGTGGGTAGCGATAACCTGTTTATGGTGAATGCGCATATTGCGCATGACTGTACCGTGGGCGATCGCTGTATTCTTGCCAACAACGCAACGCTGGCAGGACACGTATCTGTTGATGACTTCGCAATTATTGGCGGCATGACCGCAGTCCATCAGTTCTGCATCATTGGTGCACACGTGATGGTCGGTGGCTGCTCCGGTGTGGCGCAGGACGTCCCACCGTATGTGATTGCGCAGGGCAACCATGCCACGCCGTTTGGCGTGAACATCGAAGGCCTTAAGCGTCGTGGTTTTAGTCGCGAAGCGATTACTGCCATCCGTAACGCGTACAAACTGCTGTACCGTAGCGGTAAAACGCTGGAAGAGGCGAAGCCGGACATTGCCGAACTGGCGGATAAGTTCCCGGAAGTGAACGCGTTCATGGAGTTCTTTGACCGTTCAACAAGGGGTCTGATTCGTTAATGGTCGACAGTCGTCCGCTTACGATAGCCCTGGTCGCCGGAGAAACCTCCGGCGATATTCTTGGTGCCGGTCTCATCCGCGCGCTCAAAGCTCGCGTACCTAACGCCCGCTTTGTTGGCGTGGCTGGCCCGCTGATGCAGGCCGAAGGCTGTGAAGCCTGGTATGAAATGGAAGAGCTGGCCGTGATGGGCATTGTTGAGGTGCTGGGGCGTTTGCGACGCTTGCTGCATATTCGTGCCGAACTTACCCGCCGCTTTACCGAGCTCAAACCCGATGTGTTTGTCGGTATCGATGCACCCGACTTCAACATTACCCTCGAAGGTAATCTGAAAAAGCAGGGCATCAAAACCATTCATTACGTCAGTCCGTCCGTTTGGGCGTGGCGACAGAAACGCGTTTTCAAAATTGGACGGTCCACCAACCTGGTGCTGGCTTTTCTGCCTTTCGAAAAAGCGTTTTACGACAAATTTAATGTTCCGTGCCGTTTTATCGGTCATACCATGGCGGATGCGATGCCGCTGGATCCGGATAAAAACGCGGCGCGCGACGTGCTCGGTATCCCTCATGATGTGCACTGTCTGGCATTGCTGCCAGGAAGCCGTGGCGCAGAAGTGGAGATGCTGAGCGCTGATTTCCTGAAAACCGCGCAGATTCTTCGCAAGACGTATCCCGAACTTGAAGTGGTCGTGCCGCTGGTGAATGCCAAACGCCGCGAGCAGTTCGAACGCATTAAAGCGGAAGTCGCCCCGGATCTTCACGTCCGCCTGCTGGACGGGAAAGGTCGGGAAGCGATGTTTGCGAGCGATGCCGCACTGCTGGCCTCTGGCACGGCTGCGCTGGAATGTATGCTGGCGAAATGCCCGATGGTGGTCGGTTATCGTATGAAGCCGTTTACCTTCTGGCTGGCAAAACGTCTGGTGAAAACGGATTATGTCTCCCTGCCAAACCTGCTTGCCGGGCGCGAGCTGGTAAAAGAGCTCTTACAGGATGAGTGCCAGCCTCAGGCGCTGGCGGAGGCTCTGCTGCCGCTGCTCGCCAACGGCAAGACCAGCCACCAGATGCATGATACCTTCCGTGAACTGCATCAACTGATCCGCTGCAATGCAGATGAGCAAGCGGCCGATGCAGTTCTGGAGTTAGCAAAATGATGGAATTTGTATACCCTCACACGCATCTTGTGGCAGGGGTGGACGAAGTCGGTCGTGGCCCGTTAGTGGGGGCTGTTGTGACCGCCGCGGTGATCCTCGATCCCGCCCGCCCGATCGTCGGGCTAAACGACTCAAAAAAATTATCCGAAAAACGTCGACTGGCCCTGTTCAGTGAGATTCAGGAGAAGGCTCTGGCCTGGAGCCTGGGGCGCGCTGAGCCGCATGAAATCGACGAGTTGAATATTTTGCATGCTACAATGCTGGCGATGCAGCGCGCGGTAGCGGGCCTGAAAATTGCCCCGGAATATGTCCTGATTGACGGCAACCGCTGTCCGGCACTGCCGATGCCTTCGATGGCGGTCGTCAAAGGCGATAGCCGTGTCGCCGAGATCAGCGCAGCATCTATTATTGCCAAGGTGACACGCGACGCTGATATGGCCGCGCTGGACCTCACTTACCCTCAGTATGGCTTCGCCCAGCACAAGGGGTATCCTACGGCTTTCCATCTGGAAAAGCTGGCTGAACATGGCGCAACTGAACATCACCGGCGCAGCTTTGGCCCGGTGAAACGCGCGCTGGGACGGGTGTCCTGAATCAATACGCAAGCAATTAAGTAACGCGGAATCTGAAGATGGCTGAACCACGTTTCGTACACCTGCGGGTGCATAGCGACTACTCCATGATCGATGGGCTGGCGAAGACCGGGCCGCTGGTAAAAAAGGCGGCCGCGCTTGGCATGCCTGCGCTGGCGATCACCGATTTTACCAACCTGTGTGGCCTGGTGAAGTTCTACGGAACGGCACATGGCGCGGGGATGAAGCCTGTCGTCGGTGCGGATTTTCATGTGCAGAGCGATCTCATCGGCGATGAACTGACGCAAATTTCCGTGCTGGCCATGAACAACACCGGCTACCAGAACCTCACTCTGCTTATTTCGAAAGCCTATCAGCGCGGCTATGGTGCGCTGGGCCCGTGGATCGACCGGGACTGGCTGGCGGAACTGAACGAAGGGCTGCTGCTGATCTCCGGTGGCCGCATGGGCGACGTCGGCAAATGCCTGCTGCGTGGCAACAGCGCGCTGGTGGATCAGTGCGTCTCGTTTTATGAAGAATATTTCCCGGATCGTTACTATCTGGAAATGATCCGCACCGGCCGCCAGGACGAAGAGAGCTATCTGCACGCCGCTGTTGCGCTGGCTGAAGAGCGCGGTTTGCCCGTGGTGGCGACGAATGATGTGCGTTTCCTGGAATCCGGCGATTTTGACGCCCACGAAATTCGTGTGGCGATCCATGATGGCTTCACCCTTGACGATCCAAAGCGCCCGCGTAATTACTCATCGCAGCAGTATATGCGCAGCGAAGAGGAGATGTGCGAGCTCTTTTCCGATATCCCTGAAGCGCTGGAAAACAGCGTAGAGATTGCCAAGCGCTGTAACGTCACCGTGCGCCTCGGCGAATACTTCCTGCCGCAATTCCCGACGGGTGACATGACGACGGAAGATTTCCTGGTCATGAAATCGAAGGAGGGTCTGGAAGAGCGTCTCGAATTCCTCTTCCCGGATGAAGAAGAACGTAAAAAACGTCGTCCGGAGTATGACGAGCGTCTGGATATAGAGCTTCAGGTTATCAACCAGATGGGCTTCCCCGGCTACTTCCTGATCGTTATGGAGTTCATTCAGTGGTCGAAGGATAACGGGGTGCCGGTAGGCCCGGGACGTGGATCCGGTGCGGGCTCGCTGGTGGCGTATGCATTAAAAATTACCGACCTCGATCCGCTGGAATTCGACCTGCTGTTCGAACGTTTCCTCAACCCGGAACGTGTTTCCATGCCCGACTTCGACGTCGACTTCTGCATGGAGAAACGCGATCAGGTGATCGAGCACGTAGCGGACATGTATGGCCGTGACGCGGTATCGCAGATTATTACCTTCGGTACCATGGCGGCGAAAGCGGTTATCCGCGACGTGGGGCGTGTACTCGGCCACCCGTACGGTTTCGTCGATCGTATTTCTAAGCTGGTGCCGCCCGATCCGGGCATGACGCTGGCAAAAGCGTTTGAAGCCGAACCTCAGCTGCCGGAAATCTACGAAGCTGACGAAGAAGTCAAAGCCCTGATCGACATGGCGCGCAAGCTGGAAGGCGTCACGCGTAACGCCGGTAAGCATGCAGGTGGCGTGGTTATTGCTCCGACCAAAATTACCGACTTCGCGCCGCTCTACTGCGATGAAGCGGGTGAGCATCCAGTCACTCAGTTTGATAAGAACGACGTGGAATACGCCGGGCTGGTGAAGTTTGACTTCCTCGGCCTGCGTACGCTGACGATCATCGACTGGGCACTGAAGATGATCAACCCGCGCCGGGAAAAGCAGGGCCTTGAACCGATAGACATTGCTGCCATCCCGCTGGATGACAAGAAAAGTTTCGACATGCTGCAGCGCTCGGAGACCACCGCGGTCTTCCAGCTTGAATCCCGCGGCATGAAAGACCTGATCAAGCGCCTGCAGCCTGACTGCTTCGAAGATATGATCGCACTGGTGGCGCTGTTCCGCCCGGGGCCGCTGCAGTCGGGGATGGTAGATAACTTTATCGACCGTAAGCACGGTCGCGAAGAGATTTCCTACCCGGACGTGCAGTGGCAGCATGAAAGCCTGAAACCGGTACTGGAGCCGACCTACGGCATCATCCTGTACCAGGAACAGGTCATGCAGATTGCTCAGGTGCTTTCTGGTTATACCCTCGGCGGCGCGGACATGCTGCGTCGTGCTATGGGGAAGAAAAAACCGGAAGAGATGGCCAAGCAGCGCTCCATCTTTGAAGACGGCGCGAAGAAAAACGGCGTTGACGGCGAGCTGGCGATGAAAATCTTCGACCTGGTGGAGAAATTCGCCGGGTACGGATTTAACAAATCCCACTCTGCCGCCTATGCGCTAGTCTCATACCAGACGCTGTGGCTGAAAGCGCACTATCCTGCTGAATTTATGGCGGCGGTAATGACTGCCGATATGGATAACACCGAGAAGGTCGTTGGCCTGGTGGATGAGTGCTGGCGCATGGGGCTTAAGATCCTGCCGCCGGATATTAACTCGGGGCTTTACCATTTCCACGTCAACGACGACGGGGAGATCGTTTACGGGATCGGTGCGATCAAGGGCGTGGGTGAAGGGCCGATCGAGGCGATCATCGAAGCGCGTAACAACGGCGGCTATTTCCGCGAGCTGTTCGATCTGTGCGCCCGTACCGATACCAAAAAACTGAACCGCCGCGTACTGGAAAAGCTGATCATGTCCGGCGCGTTCGACAGGCTGGGGCCGCACCGCGCTGCGTTGATGAACTCCCTCGGCGATGCCCTGAAAGCGGCGGACCAGCACGCGAAAGCGGAAGCCATTGGGCAGGCAGATATGTTCGGTGTGCTGGCGGAGGAGCCGGAGCAGATTGAGCAGTCGTATTCTAACTGCCAGCCATGGCCAGAACAGGTCGTGCTGGATGGCGAGCGTGAAACGTTAGGCTTGTACCTGACGGGTCACCCGATCAACCAGTACATCAAAGAAATTGAGCGCTATGTCGGCGGCCACAGGCTAAAAGACATGCATCCGACAGAACGTGGTAAAATTACCACGGCTGCGGGGCTCGTGATTGCTGCAAGGGTTATGGTCACCAAGCGCGGCAATCGTATCGGCATCTGTACGTTGGATGACCGTTCCGGGCGTCTGGAGGTGATGTTGTTCACCGACGCGCTGGATAAATACCAGCAATTGCTGGAAAAAGACCGCATACTTATCGTCAGCGGACAGGTCAGCTTTGATGACTTCAGCGGGGGGCTTAAAATGACCGCCCGCGAAGTGATGGACATTGACGAAGCCCGGGAAAAATATGCTCGCGGGCTTGCTATCTCGCTGACGGACAGGCAAATTGATGACCAGCTTTTAAACCGACTCCGTCAGTCTCTGGAACCCCACCGCTCGGGGACAATTCCAGTACATCTCTACTATCAGAGGGCGGATGCACGTGCGCGGTTGCGCTTTGGTGCAACGTGGCGTGTCTCTCCGAGCGATCGTTTACTGAACGATCTCCGTGGCCTCATTGGTTCGGAGCAGGTGGAACTGGAGTTTGACTAATACAGGAATACTATGAGTCTGAATTTCCTTGATTTCGAACAGCCGATTGCTGAGCTGGAAGCGAAAATCGATTCTCTGACAGCGGTAAGCCGTCAGGATGAAAAACTGGATATTAACATCGACGAAGAAGTGCATCGTCTGCGTGAAAAAAGCGTAGAGCTGACGCGCAAAATCTTTGCCGATCTCGGCGCATGGCAGATCGCCCAGCTGGCGCGTCATCCACAGCGTCCGTACACCCTGGATTATGTCCGCCTGGCGTTTGACGAATTTGACGAACTGGCAGGCGATCGCGCATACGCTGACGACAAAGCTATCGTCGGCGGTATCGCGCGTCTGGACGGACGCCCGGTGATGATCATTGGTCATCAGAAAGGGCGTGAAACCAAAGAGAAAATCCGTCGTAACTTCGGTATGCCTGCACCAGAAGGCTACCGCAAGGCCCTGCGTCTGATGGAGATGGCTGAGCGTTTCAACATGCCAATCATCACCTTCATTGACACCCCGGGTGCATACCCTGGCGTGGGCGCGGAAGAGCGCGGTCAGTCTGAAGCCATCGCCCGTAACCTGCGCGAGATGTCCCGCCTGAAGGTGCCGGTCATCTGTACCGTCATCGGTGAAGGTGGTTCAGGTGGTGCGCTGGCCATTGGCGTGGGCGATAAAGTGAATATGCTGCAGTACAGCACCTATTCCGTTATCTCTCCGGAAGGCTGTGCGTCCATTCTGTGGAAAAGCGCTGATAAAGCGCCGCTGGCCGCAGAAGCGATGGGCATCATTGCCCCACGTCTGAAAGAGCTGAAGCTGATCGATACCGTGATCCCGGAACCGCTGGGTGGCGCGCATCGTAAGCCGGAAGTGATGGCTGCTTCCCTGAAAGCCCAGCTGCTGGCTGACCTGGCCGATCTGGACGTCCTGAGCAAAGAAGACCTGCTCAACCGTCGTTATCAGCGTCTGATGACTTACGGCTACGCGTAAGCTTCACAATTATCTGAAAAGCCGCACAATGTTGCGGCTTTTTTTATACCCGCCGTTTACCTTAACTATGCTTAGCTAATGTTTTTCAAGGAGGTAGACCGTGAACATCATTGCCATTATGGGGCCGCACGGCGTCTTTTATAAAGACGAGCCCATCAAGGAGCTGGAGCAAGCCCTTCAGTCGCGCGGGTATCAGCTCATCTGGCCGCACAACAGCGCCGACCTGCTGAAGTTTATTGAGCATAACCCGCGAATCTGTGGCGTGATCTTCGACTGGGACGAATACGATCTGGAGCTGTGCAGCGAGATCAACAAGCTGAACGAATATCTCCCGCTGTATGCGTTTATCAATACCCACTCGACCATGGACGTCAGCGCGCATGATATGCGGATGGCGCTGTGGTTCTTTGAATATTCTCTCGGCGTGGCGGAAGATATCGCGACCCGCATTCAGCAGTACACGGGTGAATACCTCGATAACATTACGCCGCCCTTTACCCGCGCGCTTTTTACCTATGTGAAAGAGGGGAAATACACCTTCTGCACGCCAGGGCATATGGCCGGAACAGCCTATCAAAAAAGCCCGGTAGGCTGTCTGTTCTATGATTTTTTCGGGGGCAACACGCTGAAAGCGGACGTGTCAATTTCGGTCACGGAACTGGGCTCTCTGCTGGATCATACCGGCCCGCATCTGGAGGCCGAGGAGTATATTGCCCGCACCTTTGGCGCTGAGCAGAGCTATATGGTGACCAACGGCACCTCGACCTCGAACAAAATCGTCGGGATGTACGCTGCGCCTGCGGGCAGCACGCTGCTGATTGACCGCAACTGCCATAAATCGCTGGCGCACCTGCTGATGATGAGCGACGTGGTGCCGCTCTGGTTATCCCCTACGCGTAACGCGCTGGGGATTCTCGGCGGCATTCCACGCCGGGAGTTCACGCATCAAACCATTGAAAAGAAAGTAGCGGCGATCCCTGGCGCAAGCTGGCCTGTTCATGCGGTGATCACCAATTCCACCTATGACGGCCTGTTATACAACACCAACTGGATCAAGCAGACGCTGGACGTGCCGTCGATCCACTTCGATTCTGCGTGGGTGCCTTATACCAATTTTCACCCGATTTATTCGGGTAAGAGCGGGATGAGCGGCGAGCGCGTGCCGGGCAAAGTGTTCTTCGAAACGCAGTCGACCCACAAAATGCTGGCCGCCTTCTCCCAGGCGTCTCTTATTCACATCAAAGGCGAGTACGACGAGGAGACCTTCAACGAAGCCTTTATGATGCATACCACCACTTCACCGAGCTATCCGCTGGTGGCATCTATCGAAACCGCGGCGGCGATGCTGCGCGGCAACCCGGGTAAACGCCTGATAAACCGCTCGGTGGAGCGGGCGCTGCATTTCCGTAAAGAGGTCCAGCGGCTGAAAGATGAGGCAGACGGCTGGTTCTTTGATATCTGGCAGCCGGAAGAGATCGACGAGGCCGAGTGCTGGCCCGTTGCGCCTGGGGAGAGCTGGCACGGCTTCCGCGATGCCGATGCGGACCACATGTTCCTCGATCCGGTTAAGGTGACGATCCTGACGCCTGGCATGGACGAGCAGGGTGTAATGGGTGATGAAGGTATTCCCGCCGCGCTGGTGGCGAAGTTCCTTGATGAGCGCGGCGTGGTAGTGGAGAAGACCGGCCCCTATAATTTGTTGTTCCTGTTCAGTATCGGGATCGATAAAACCCGGGCAATGGGTCTGCTGCGCGGGCTGATGGAGTTTAAGCGTGCCTACGATCTCAACCTGCGGGTGAAGAATATGCTGCCGGATCTCTACGCGGAAGATCCTGACTTCTACCGCAATATGCGCATTCAGGATCTGGCCCAGGGGATCCACAGATTGATCCGCCAGCACGATCTGCCGCGCCTCATGCTTCAGGCGTTTGACGTCCTGCCGGTCATGAAGCTGACGCCTCACAAGGCCTGGCAGCGGCAGGTAAAAGGTGAGGTAGAAACCGTTGAGCTGGAAAATCTGGTCGGGCGCGTGTCGGCCAATATGATCCTGCCTTACCCACCGGGTGTACCGCTGCTGATGCCGGGGGAAATGATCACCGAGGAGAGCCGGGCAGTGCTCGATTTTCTGCTGATGCTCTGTTCGGTGGGGCGTCACTATCCGGGTTTCGAGACGGATATTCACGGTGCGAAGCGCGATGAGCACGGCGTTTACTGGGTGCGAGTCCTAAAATAAGGGTGACCGCTTGCCAGGTGCGGGTTCTCGGTTGTAACGTTCAGGCATCATAAAAAGGAGAAGCTATGCTGGGTTTAAAAGCGGTTCACCATATTGCGATCATTGCTACCGATTACGCGAAAAGTAAGGCCTTCTATTGTGACATTCTTGGCTTTACGCTGTTGAGCGAGGCCTACCGCGAGGAGCGTGACTCCTGGAAGGGAGATCTCGCTTTAAACGGGCAATATGTGATTGAGCTGTTCTCTTTTCCCTTCCCGCCTGCGCGCCCGTCGCGCCCGGAAGCCTGTGGACTGCGCCATCTTGCCTTCAGCGTTGATGACCTGGATAACGCAGTAAAACATCTGGAAGCGCACGGCGTGACGTGTGAACCGATCCGTGTCGATCCCTTCACCGACAAGCGTTTTACCTTTTTTAACGACCCGGATGGTTTGCCGCTGGAGCTTTACCAGCAGTAATGTTTGTCCTGTGTGATAATGCCCGCTCAGTTCGGGCATTTTTTATGTGTAATTTCCTATGACCTTACCCGCTATCGCACAAGCTGTTTCACCGTACCGCCAGCTGCTGGTGGGGTTTAGCGGTGGCCTGGATTCCACCGTTCTGCTCCATCGCCTGAAACGCTGGCGCGACCGGGAGCCTGACGTCCAGCTTCGGGCTATGCACATCCATCATGGATTAAGTCCTCACGCTGAGGAGTGGGTGGCGCACTGTGAAGCCTTGTGTGCGGCCTGGGCGATCCCGTTCATCGTTGAGCGCGTCACGCTCATTGATGAGGGGAAGGGCATCGAGGCACAGGCGCGGAAAGCCCGCTATGCCGCTTTTTCCGCGGCATTACTTCCTGGCGAAGCGCTGGTCACGGCTCAGCATCTGGACGATCAGTGCGAAACTTTTTTGCTGGCGCTTAAGCGGGGAAGCGGACCGGCGGGGCTGTCCGCCATGCCTGCACGATCTGAGTTTGCCGGGACGCAATTGCTGCGCCCGCTGCTGGGCGAGACGCGGGCGTCGCTGGAAGCCTGGGCGCGGGAATATCAGCTGAACTGGATAGAAGACGAGAGTAACCAGGACGACAGTTACGATCGTAATTTCCTGCGTCTGCGCATCCTGCCGCTGTTGAGCGAGCGCTGGCCGCATTTCGCCGACGCGACAGCGAGAAGCGCCATGCTGTGTGCTGAACAGGAATTGTTACTGGATGAACTGTTGAGTGCGGATCTGGCTGACCTGATTTCTGAAGACGGAGCACTGGCTATAGCGCCCCTGGAGGCGATGAGCCCGGTGCGTCGCGCCGCACTGTTACGCCGCTGGCTGGCTACTCATCATGCAGCGATGCCGTCGCGGGCGATGCTGAGCCGGATCTGGGACGAAGTCGCGCAGGCGCGGGAAGATGCTTCCCCCTGCGTGTATCTGAATGGTTTTGAGGTCAGGCGCTATAAAGGCAAACTCTGGTGGGTCAAATCCACGCCTTCACTGACCGAGGTGGTACTCGACTGGGCGTCGCCAGAGGTACCGCTGATATTACCCTGTGATGCAGGGAGCGTCTCTTTGAGCCCGTCCGGTCATGTGCGTCTGCCGAAGCCTGGTGAGCCGGTAACCGTACGCTTCAAGGCTGGTGGTTTGCTGCATATTGTCGGGCGCAACGGGGGACGGAAGCTTAAGAAGATATGGCAGGAGTGCAGCGTGCCGCCGTGGCGACGTGATACCACGCCACTGCTGTTTTACGGTGAAACGTTGATGGCTGCTGCCGGGGTTTTCATCACGGAAGAGGGATGGTCAGAAGAAGGGCTCAGTTTTGATTGGCAGAAAGTGTAACGGGCAGCCAGGCTGCCCGTAAGTGTCATCAGGATTCGCTCACCACGACGGTGCCGATTTGCGGGTGGCTGAAGCTGGCTATTTTATCCAGACGTAGCTCACGCGTTGCACTGCCGTCTTCAACAACCAGATATTCCACGTTTTTACGTGAAACCAGATCGCTGGCTTTTGCCTTCAATACTTCGCCATCTTTTAGCTCCAGCGTCAGTATTAAATGATGCTGGCAGGCGAGTTCGAGGTTGTCATAGTCATCACAATTGATGGGTTGATAAGTATCATTCATCGACATAATCGCTCACCAGTAAATTCGCCGCAGCGTACGCTGCTTTTTCCCTGACCGACTCTGAAAGGCTCTCATCAGAGGCCACTTCATTAAGCACTTTCAATACACAGCCCAACGCGTCCGGGACATACCCCAGATCTCCGCTGGCGATTTCCGCATACCGTTTGCGAATTAACTCACAATAATTATTCACATCCCCTCCCGCCAGCGCACTGACTTACTGTGAGATATCATTAAGCCTACGAAGATAAACTCGGTTTAGCAAGGTGACTATACCATACTCATTTAAGCAATATCAGCGCCTTGACAGGTGTGATTTATCACCGCGTGACAGCCTTTTGCCTCTGTTTTCGCTACAATGTGCCCCTGATTCGAATGGAGTTCTCTCATGGCGCTTAAAGCGACAATTTATAAAGCAGTGGTCAATGTGGCCGATCTTGATCGCAACCAGTTTCTGGATGCGTCGCTGACGCTGGCGCGCCACCCCTCCGAAACCCAGGAGCGTATGATGCTGCGCCTGCTGGCGTGGATTAAATACGCCAACGAGCGGCTGCAGTTTACCCGCGGCTTAAGCGCAGAGGACGAGCCAGAAGCCTGGCTGCGAAACGATCATCTGGGCATCGACCTGTGGATCGAGCTCGGTCTGCCGGACGAGCGTCGGATTAAAAAGGCCTGTACCCAGTCCGCTGAAGTGGCGTTATTCGCCTATAACCAGCGCGCGGCGGAGATCTGGTGGCAACAAAGCAAGAATAAATGTGCGCAGTATAAAAATCTCACCGTCTGGTATCTGGATGATGAACAGCTGGCGCAGCTCAGTGAGTTTGCCGGCCGGACGATGGCGCTGCAGGCAACCATTCAGGACGGCGCCATCTGGCTCTCTGATTCTCAGAATAATCTGGAAATTCATTTGACGGCCTGGCAGCCTGCGTCATGATTGTTTTGTCCCGAAACGTCAGCATCCCTGATAATGAGCTGGAGATCACCGCCATCCGTGCTCAGGGGGCGGGTGGACAGCACGTCAATAAGGCGTCAACGGCGATCCATTTGCGTTTTGACATTCGGGCATCAAGCCTGCCAGAGTATTATAAAGAGAGTCTGCTTGCTGCCAGCCATCATCTGATCACCAGCGAAGGTGTGATTGTGATTAAAGCCCAGGAGTACCGCAGCCAGGAGTTAAACCGGGAAGCGGCGATAGCCAGGCTGGTGGCCGTTATTAAAGAATTAACAGCAGTACAAAAAAGCCGCCGGGCAACGCGGCCAACCCGCGCATCGAAAGAGCGTCGGTTGTCCTCGAAAGCCCAAAAATCCACAGTGAAAGCACTACGCGGTAAAGTTCGTCGCCCGATGGAGTGACGAAAGGGAACACAATTTTCATAAGGAATTCATTGTGAAAAAAGCATTATTTTCAGCGCTGGCAGTGAGTACGCTGTTTGCGCTTTTCGGGTGTAACAACCGTTCTGAAACGCAGGTTTTGCAGTCCTCGCAGAATGAAGCGTTAAAGCCTATGCAGCAGAGCTGGCGCGGCGTATTGCCTTGTGCAGACTGTGAAGGCATCGAAACGTCCCTGTTCCTGCAAAAAGACGGCACCTGGGTTATGAACCAGCGTTATCAGGGCGCTAAAGAACCCTCTTCGTTTGCGACCTACGGAACCTGGGCGCGTACAGCGGAAAAGCTGGTCCTGACGGATACCACGGGTGAGAAAACGTATTTCCGCGCCAAAGGTGAGGGGATGGAGATGCTCGACCGCGAGGGCAACCCGATTGAATCCCAGTTCAACTATACGCTTGCGCCGGTGAAAGCGGCCCTGCCTGCTACGCCGATGCCAATGCGGGGTATGTATTTCTATATGGCGGATGCGGCGATCTTTACCGACTGTGCAACGGGTAAGAAAGTCAGCGTGGCGAACAACGCGCAGCTTGAACGTGATTACGCCGTGGCGCGTGGCAATGACAGCAAGCCGGTATTGCTGACCGTAGATGGTCACTTTACGCTGGAGCCAAACCCGGATAGCGGAGAGAGCGTGAAAACGCTGGTGGTGGATAAAGAGGCGAAATTTATCGCAGGCAAAGACTGTAACAGTCAATAAGCTGACGATTATCCCTTAAAAAACCCCGCCTGAGCGGGGTTTTTTGTTTAGGCTTTGATGGCTTTCACCAGGTAATCAAGAATATCGCCTGTCTTGATCATCTGTTTCTCGCCGCTACGACGGTATTTGTATTCGATCTCATCGCTGTCGAGGTTACGGTCACCGATGACCACCGTGTGTGGAATACCAATCAGTTCCATATCGGCGAACATCACGCCCGGACGCTCTTTACGGTCATCCATCAGCACTTCGATACCCTGAGCACGCAGCTCGGCGTACAGCTTCTCAGCCAGTTCCTGCACACGGTAGGATTTGTGCATGTTCATTGGCAGAATCGCAACCTGGAACGGAGCGATATTGTCCGGCCAGACGATGCCGCGCTCGTCGTAGTTCTGTTCAATGGCCGCCGCGACCACACGAGTGACCCCGATACCGTAGCAGCCCATGGTCAGGATCTGGTTACGGCCATCTTCACCCTGAACGGCGGCGTTCAGTGCGCGAGAGTATTTGTCACCCAGCTGGAAGATGTGACCGACTTCGATACCGCGCTTAATCATCAGGGTGCCCTGACCGTCCGGACTTGGATCGCCTGCGACCACGTTACGGATGTCTGCCACTTCAGGCGTCGCCACGTCGCGATCCCAGTTAATACCGAAGTAGTGTTTACCGTCGATGTTAGCGCCGGCGGAGAAGTCGCTCATCGCAGCAACAGTGCGGTCAATAACAACCGGAACCGGCATATTAACCGGGCCGAGAGAGCCAGGACCTGCATTGACCACGGCACGGATTTCCGCTTCTGTTGCAAACGTCAGCGGGCTCGCGACCTGCGGCAGCTTCTCTGCTTTCACTTCGTTCAGCTCGTGATCGCCACGCACCAGCAGGGCAACCAGCGGGTAAGCGCTGCCTTCGGTAGATTTCACCAGCAGCGTTTTGACGGTTTTTTCAATCGGCAGACCGAACTGCTCAACCAGCTCAGCAATGGTTTTCGCGTTTGGCGTATCAACCAGCGTCATCTCCTGCGTTGCAGCGCCGCGTGGTTCTTTTGGTGCCAGCGCTTCTGCAAATTCGATGTTCGCGGCGTAATCTGAAGAGTCCGAGAAGATCACATCGTCTTCACCGCTCTGCGCCAGTACCTGGAATTCATGGGATGCGCTACCACCGATGGAGCCGGTATCAGCCTGCACAGCGCGGAAATCCAGACCCATGCGGGAGAAGATTTTGCTGTATGCCTCGTACATTTTGTCGTAGGTCTCTTGCAGCGATTCCTGAGAGGTATGGAAAGAGTAAGAATCTTTCATCAGGAATTCGCGAGAGCGCATCACCCCGAAACGAGGACGAACTTCATCACGGAACTTGGTCTGAATCTGGAAGAAGTTCAGCGGCAGCTGTTTGTAAGAGCTCAGCTCGTTACGGATCAGGTCGGTAATGACCTCTTCATGCGTTGGGCCGAGAACGAATGGACGCTCGCCGCGATCGACGAAGCGCAGCAGCTCTGGGCCATATTGTTCCCAACGGCCGCTCTCCTGCCACAGGTCAGCGGGCTGAACCACAGGCATGGACACCTCGATAGCACCGGCGTTGTTCATCTCTTCACGCACGATGTTTTCGACTTTTTTCAGGACGCGCACGCCGGTCGGCAGCCAGGTATATAACCCGGAGGCCAGCTTGCGGATCATCCCGGCGCGCAGCATCAGCTGATGGCTGATCACTTCGGCGTCGGCAGGCGTCTCCTTCAGAGTGGAGAGCAGATATTGGCTAGTACGCATGTTGTTACGGTTCCATTTCGACGATTGGAACAGGCTGAAACACCAGCCTGACACAAAAAAAGTGGTTTAGTTTACCAGTGTGGCAAAGATGCCAAAAGAGAGGAGAACAAAATTACCTGGGTTCAAGGGCAAACACTTCAAAACCTGCCCCGGTGACGCGCCAGCGCACGTTAAAATCCAGCAGCCAGACGGCGTATGTTTTTCCTGCTTCCTCTTCTTTACGGTAGGCTGGACGGGGGTCCTGTGCCAGCACTTCGGTGATGAAATTCCGCAAACGAGGATAGCGCTTCTCCATCTGGCTAAGCTGCGAGGCGATCTCAGGGGTAAAAGAGACAGGCATATCCGCCTGCGGTGCATCCTGAGCATAACTTGCGCGCGCGTCCGGGAGCGCTTCCGCGAAGGGCAAATAGGGTTTGATGTCGATAACCGGCGTGCCGTCCACCAGGTCCAGACTGCCTAATTCCAGTATCACCCGATCTTTCTGACAACGTATGCCTTTCAGTTCAACCAACGACATCCCGATCGGGTTTGGACGGAAGGTCGAGCGAGTCGCAAATACGCCCATTCGCGCATTTCCACCCAGACGAGGAGGGCGCACGGTTGGTCGCCAGCCGCCTTCCATCGTCTGATGAAAGACAAATACCACCCATAAATGGCTAAATGCCTCAAGCCCGCGTACCGCATCGGCCTGGTTGTAAGGCGCCAGAAGATGAAGCTCGCCCCCGCCGCTGGTCACCAGACCCGGCTGGCGAGGCACGGCGAACTTCTCTTTATAGGGAGAGTGGATAACGCCTATCTGCTCAAACTGAAATGCACTCATTTCGCCGTAATGTTCAGCGCAGAACCGATGCAAACCGCCTGACGATAGCAGCCCGGCGTGCCGCTGGTGACTTCACAGCTGTGCAGCAGAACCGCGTTGGCTTTCATTTTGGCAGCGTTAATCTGCATGCGTTTACGCGCTGTCGGGATATTCGGCGGAGAGTCCTGATTGGTTGCCTGACAGGATTCACCGCTTACTTCACCCAGTTCACGGAACGGTTTACCGACGAGTTCGTCAGCTTTCGTGATAATGCGAACCGGCGCAGGGCGAACCACTTTCGGTTTCGCAGGCTCTGTTTTTGGCGGGGTTGCCGTGCTTTGAACAGGTTCAACAGGAGATCTGCTTAGCATAGAACAGCCGCTCAGCATGAGTGCTAAAAGACAGATCGGTAAAGCACGCATAATAATTCCTCAATGGATAATCAAAACGTCAGATATTGAATCAGTTGACTGCACAAATGACAAGACGGGCATAAGCCCGTCCTGATGATATTACACTGAGGTGAGATTACCAGCCTTTAACCGCGCCACCGTTAAACACTTTGTTGGCTTCCTGGTAAACTTCGTCAGACTGATAAGCCTGTACGAACTTCTTCACGTTTTCCGCGTCTTTGTTGTCTTCGCGAGTCACGATCAGGTTAACGTACGGGGAGTCTTTATCTTCAACGAAGATACCGTCTTTCGCTGGCGTCAGGCCAATCTGGCTGGCGTAAGTGGTGTTGATAACGGCCAGAGCAATCTGCGCATCGTCCAGAGAACGTGGCAGCTGTGGGGCTTCCAGCTCAACAATTTTCAGATTTTTCGGGTTCTCGGTGACATCCAGAACGGTTGGCAGCAGGCCAACACCGTCTTTCAGTTTGATCAGGCCCACTTTCTGCAGCAGCAGCAGGGAACGACCGAGGTTGGTTGGGTCGTTAGGCACCGCAACCTGAGAGCCCGGCTGCAGTTCGTCCAGTGATTTAATTTTCTTGGAGTAACCGGCAATCGGATAAACGAAGGTGTTACCGACACCTACCAGCTTATAGCCACGATCTTTGATCTGCTGATCCAGGTAAGGCTTATGCTGGAAGGCGTTAGCGTCGATATCGCCTTTGCTCAGCGCTTCGTTTGGCAGAACGTAATCGTTGAAGGTCACCAGCTCAACGTCCAGGCCGTATTTCTCTTTCGCCACTTTCTGGGCAACTTCAGCAACCTGCTGTTCTGCACCAACGATAACGCCCACTTTGATGTGGTTTGGATCTTTTTCGTCCTGACCGCAACCCACCAGTGCCAGAGAGCCAATAAGCGCGCCTACTGCTGCAAAGGTCTTTAATTTAAACGCCATGTTTTATCCTTAACTCGTCGAGTTTGTGTTGTGTGTAACGTTATTTGTGAGTAACAGCCCGGACGATGCGATCGCCAGAGAACTGGATTAAGTAAACCAGCACAACCAGCAATACCAGAACGGTATTCATTACGGTAGCGTTATAACCAATATAGCCGTACTGGTAGCCAATCTGGCCTAAACCGCCGGCACCTACGGCACCGCCCATCGCGGAATACCCCACCAGAGTAATAAGCGTAATCGTGGCCGCGTTCACCAGGCCTGGCAGTGCTTCAGGCAGCAGTACCTTGCGGACGATCTGCATAGGTGTTGCGCCCATCGCACGAGAGGCCTCGATCAAACCCGTCGGGATCTCCAGCAGGGCGTTTTCCACCATACGGGCGATAAACGGCGCAGCGCCTACCGTCAACGGAACAATGGCCGCCTGCAGACCGATTGACGTACCAACGATCACGCGGGTAAATGGAATCATCCACACCAGCAAAATAATGAACGGGATGGAACGGAAGATGTTAACCAGCGCAGAGAGCGTACGGTAGAGCTTCGCGTTCTCAATGATTTGACCCGGACGCGTGACGTACAGCAGTACGCCGACCGGCAGGCCAATCACAAAACCAAAGAAACCCGATACGAAGGTCATTGCCAGCGTTTCCCAAACGCCGCGAACCAGCAGCCACATCATCGGCTCAGACATAACCCAGTACCTCTACTTTTACGTGGTGTTCTTGCAGCCAGGCGATTGCCGCCTGGGTTTCTTCTTGTGTGCCGTGCATTTCCGTCAGCATGATGCCGAACTTCACGCCACCGGCGTAATCCATCTGGGCGCTGATAATGTTGTTGTTCACGTTAAAGCGACGCGCGGTTTCGGAAAGCAGAGGGGCATCAACGGACTGACCGGTGAACTCCATGCGCAGCATTGGGACGCTGTCTGCCTCGGGTTCAGTTTTCAAACGCTCCAGATAATCTTCTGGAATATCCAGGTGCAGCGTCGACTGAATGAACTGCTGCGCCAGCGGGGTCTTCGGATGGGAGAATACTTCGCTGACGGTGTCCTGCTCAATCAGTTCACCGTTGCTGATGACCGCCACGCAGTCGCAGATGCGTTTCACCACATCCATCTCGTGCGTAATAAGGAGGATCGTCAGGCCGAGGCGACGGTTAATGTCTTTCAGCAGTTCCAGAATAGAACGCGTGGTAGCCGGATCCAGTGCGCTGGTCGCTTCATCACACAGCAATACCTTAGGATTGCTAGCCAGTGCGCGGGCAATCGCCACACGCTGCTTTTGACCACCAGACAGATTTGCCGGGTAGCTGTCATGTTTGTCACCCAGACCCACGAGGTCGAGCAGTTCGGTAACGCGACGTTTCACTTCTTCTTTCGGTGTGTTGTCCAGCTCCAGCGGCAAGGCGACGTTGCCGAAAACGGTGCGGGAAGCCAGCAGGTTGAAGTGCTGGAAGATCATGCCAATCTGACGACGCGCTTTGGTGAGTTCTTTCTCTGAAAGAGCGGTAAGTTCCTGGCCGCCAACTTCTACGTTACCCTGGGTTGGACGCTCAAGCAGGTTAACACAACGGATCAGCGTGCTTTTACCTGCACCCGATGCGCCAATGACGCCATAAATTTGACCAGCAGGAACATGCAGGCTGACATTGTTCAGCGCCTGAATGGTTCGGTTCCCCTGCTGGAACACTTTGGTGATATTGGAAAGTTTAATCATTAGATTATTTTTATCGTATGTAAGTTAGCCGTGGCATTTTGTTCTGCCAGATACGGGTGATGACCGTAAACAAAACGGATGTTAAGGCATCCAGACGTCTAAATCAATCCAACTCTGTACGATGAGCACTTTATTGCGCTGCGTTTCATGAGATACTAGCTCAACAGGCCTTTTTCAGGAGCAAACCGGTGGCAAAATCAGTACCCGCAATTTTTCTCGATCGTGATGGCACTATTAATGTGGATCACGGTTATGTCCATGAGATTGATGAGTTCGAATTTATCGAAGGCGTTATAGAGGCAATGCGCCAGCTGAAAGAGATGGGCTACGCGCTGGTGGTCGTAACGAACCAGTCTGGTATTGCGCGCGGTAAATTCACCGAAGCGCAATTCGAGACGCTGACAGAATGGATGGACTGGTCGCTGGCGGATCGCGGGGTCGATCTTGATGGCATTTATTATTGCCCACACCACCCTCAGGGAACCGTAGAAGCGTATCGCCAGACCTGTGATTGCCGTAAACCGCATCCGGGAATGTTTATCTCCGCGCAAGAGTTTCTGCACATCGATATGGCCGCTTCTTATATGGTGGGCGATAAACTGGAAGATATGCAGGCAGCAGCAGCTGCAGGTGTGGGGACCAAAATATTAGTGCGCACGGGTAAGCCTGTTACGCCAGAAGCTGAAAATGCCGCGGATTGGGTGATTAATAGCCTGGCCGATCTGCCAAAAGAGATTAAAAAGCACCAAAAATAGCCGTTCTGGTGAAAAGGTGAGCGGTCGAAATAAAAATGCATATTTCCACTTGTCATTCCTCGGCAGCTCCCTATAATGCGCCTCCATCGACACGGCAGATGTGAATCACTTCACAGACAACCCGGTCGGTTGAAGAGAAAAAATCCTGAAATAACGGGTTGACTCTGAAAGAGGAAAGCGTAATATACGCCACCTCGCAACGGTGAGCGAAAGCCGCGTTGCACTGCTCTTTAACAATTTATCAGACAATCTGTGTGGGCACTCAAAGTGACATGGATTCTTAACGTCGCAAGACGAAAAATGAATACCAAGTCTCTGAGTGAACATACGTAATTCATTACGAAGTTTAATTCACGAGCATCAAACTTAAATTGAAGAGTTTGATCATGGCTCAGATTGAACGCTGGCGGCAGGCCTAACACATGCAAGTCGAACGGTAGCACAGAGAGCTTGCTCTCGGGTGACGAGTGGCGGACGGGTGAGTAATGTCTGGGAAACTGCCTGATGGAGGGGGATAACTACTGGAAACGGTAGCTAATACCGCATAACGTCGCAAGACCAAAGAGGGGGACCTTCGGGCCTCTTGCCATCAGATGTGCCCAGATGGGATTAGCTAGTAGGTGGGGTAATGGCTCACCTAGGCGACGATCCCTAGCTGGTCTGAGAGGATGACCAGCCACACTGGAACTGAGACACGGTCCAGACTCCTACGGGAGGCAGCAGTGGGGAATATTGCACAATGGGCGCAAGCCTGATGCAGCCATGCCGCGTGTATGAAGAAGGCCTTCGGGTTGTAAAGTACTTTCAGCGGGGAGGAAGGCGATAAGGTTAATAACCTTGTCGATTGACGTTACCCGCAGAAGAAGCACCGGCTAACTCCGTGCCAGCAGCCGCGGTAATACGGAGGGTGCAAGCGTTAATCGGAATTACTGGGCGTAAAGCGCACGCAGGCGGTCTGTCAAGTCGGATGTGAAATCCCCGGGCTCAACCTGGGAACTGCATTCGAAACTGGCAGGCTAGAGTCTTGTAGAGGGGGGTAGAATTCCAGGTGTAGCGGTGAAATGCGTAGAGATCTGGAGGAATACCGGTGGCGAAGGCGGCCCCCTGGACAAAGACTGACGCTCAGGTGCGAAAGCGTGGGGAGCAAACAGGATTAGATACCCTGGTAGTCCACGCCGTAAACGATGTCGACTTGGAGGTTGTGCCCTTGAGGCGTGGCTTCCGGAGCTAACGCGTTAAGTCGACCGCCTGGGGAGTACGGCCGCAAGGTTAAAACTCAAATGAATTGACGGGGGCCCGCACAAGCGGTGGAGCATGTGGTTTAATTCGATGCAACGCGAAGAACCTTACCTACTCTTGACATCCAGAGAACTTAGCAGAGATGCTTTGGTGCCTTCGGGAACTCTGAGACAGGTGCTGCATGGCTGTCGTCAGCTCGTGTTGTGAAATGTTGGGTTAAGTCCCGCAACGAGCGCAACCCTTATCCTTTGTTGCCAGCGGTCCGGCCGGGAACTCAAAGGAGACTGCCAGTGATAAACTGGAGGAAGGTGGGGATGACGTCAAGTCATCATGGCCCTTACGAGTAGGGCTACACACGTGCTACAATGGCGCATACAAAGAGAAGCGACCTCGCGAGAGCAAGCGGACCTCATAAAGTGCGTCGTAGTCCGGATTGGAGTCTGCAACTCGACTCCATGAAGTCGGAATCGCTAGTAATCGTAGATCAGAATGCTACGGTGAATACGTTCCCGGGCCTTGTACACACCGCCCGTCACACCATGGGAGTGGGTTGCAAAAGAAGTAGGTAGCTTAACCTTCGGGAGGGCGCTTACCACTTTGTGATTCATGACTGGGGTGAAGTCGTAACAAGGTAACCGTAGGGGAACCTGCGGTTGGATCACCTCCTTACCTTAAAGAACCTGCCTTTGCAGTGCTCACACAGATTGTCTGATGAAAAAACAGCAGTAAAAATCTCTGCAGGCTTGTAGCTCAGGTGGTTAGAGCGCACCCCTGATAAGGGTGAGGTCGGTGGTTCAAGTCCACTCAGGCCTACCAAACTCCTTTTAAAGGATGAGCGGTACAGAGATTACAAACGATGGGGCTATAGCTCAGCTGGGAGAGCGCCTGCTTTGCACGCAGGAGGTCTGCGGTTCGATCCCGCATAGCTCCACCATCTTTTACTGCGAACACAAGAAAACTTCAGAGTGAACCTGAAAAGGTGCACTGCGAAGTTTTGCTCTTTAAAAATCTGGATCAAGCTGAAAATTGAAACGACACACAGTTAATGTGTGTTCGAGTCTCTCAAATTTTCGCAAACCGATGGTGAATCGAAAGAAACATCTTCGGGTTGTGAGGTTAAGCGACTAAGCGTACACGGTGGATGCCCTGGCAGTCAGAGGCGATGAAGGACGTGCTAATCTGCGAAAAGCGCCGGCGAGGTGATATGAACCTTTGACCCGGCGATGTCCGAATGGGGAAACCCAGTGTGTTTCGACACACTATCGTTAACTGAATACATAGGTTAACGAGGCGAACCGGGGGAACTGAAACATCTAAGTACCCCGAGGAAAAGAAATCAACCGAGATTCCCCCAGTAGCGGCGAGCGAACGGGGAGCAGCCCGGAGTCTGAATCAGCTTGTGTGTTAGTGGAACGGTCTGGAAAGTCCGACGGTACAGGGTGATAGTCCCGTACACGAAAATGCACAGGTTGTGAACTCGAAGAGTAGGGCGGGACACGTGGTATCCTGTCTGAATATGGGGGGACCATCCTCCAAGGCTAAATACTCCTGACTGACCGATAGTGAACCAGTACCGTGAGGGAAAGGCGAAAAGAACCCCGGCGAGGGGAGTGAAAAAGAACCTGAAACCGTGTACGTACAAGCAGTGGGAGCCTACTTGTTAGGTGACTGCGTACCTTTTGTATAATGGGTCAGCGACTTATATTCTGTAGCAAGGTTAACCGTATAGGGGAGCCGAAGGGAAACCGAGTCTTAACTGGGCGTTAAGTTGCAGGGTATAGACCCGAAACCCGGTGATCTAGCCATGGGCAGGTTGAAGGTTGGGTAACACTAACTGGAGGACCGAACCGACTAATGTTGAAAAATTAGCGGATGACCTGTGGCTGGGGGTGAAAGGCCAATCAAACCGGGAGATAGCTGGTTCTCCCCGAAAGCTATTTAGGTAGCGCCTCGTGAACTCATCTTCGGGGGTAGAGCACTGTTTCGGCTAGGGGGCCATCCCGGCTTACCAACCCGATGCAAACTACGAATACCGAAGAATGTTATCACGGGAGACACACGGCGGGTGCTAACGTCCGTCGTGAAGAGGGAAACAACCCAGACCGCCAGCTAAGGTCCCAAAGTCATGGTTAAGTGGGAAACGATGTGGGAAGGCACAGACAGCCAGGATGTTGGCTTAGAAGCAGCCATCATTTAAAGAAAGCGTAATAGCTCACTGGTCGAGTCGGCCTGCGCGGAAGATGTAACGGGGCTAAACCATGCACCGAAGCTGCGGCAGCGACACTATGTGTTGTTGGGTAGGGGAGCGTTCTGTAAGCCGTTGAAGGTGGCCTGTGAGGGTTGCTGGAGGTATCAGAAGTGCGAATGCTGACATAAGTAACGATAAAGCGGGTGAAAAGCCCGCTCGCCGGAAGACCAAGGGTTCCTGTCCAACGTTAATCGGGGCAGGGTGAGTCGACCCCTAAGGCGAGGCCGAAAGGCGTAGTCGATGGGAAACAGGTTAATATTCCTGTACTTGGTGTTACTGCGAAGGGGGGACGGAGAAGGCTATGTTAGCCGGGCGACGGTTGTCCCGGTTTAAGCATGTAGGCGGAGGTTCCAGGTAAATCCGGTACCTTTTAACGCTGAGGTGTGATGACGAGGCACTACGGTGCTGAAGTAACAAATGCCCTGCTTCCAGGAAAAGCCTCTAAGCATCAGGTAACACGAAATCGTACCCCAAACCGACACAGGTGGTCAGGTAGAGAATACCAAGGCGCTTGAGAGAACTCGGGTGAAGGAACTAGGCAAAATGGTGCCGTAACTTCGGGAGAAGGCACGCTGATATGTAGGTGAAGCCCCTGCGGGTGGAGCTGAAATCAGTCGAAGATACCAGCTGGCTGCAACTGTTTATTAAAAACACAGCACTGTGCAAACACGAAAGTGGACGTATACGGTGTGACGCCTGCCCGGTGCCGGAAGGTTAATTGATGGGGTTAGCGGCAACGCGAAGCTCTTGATCGAAGCCCCGGTAAACGGCGGCCGTAACTATAACGGTCCTAAGGTAGCGAAATTCCTTGTCGGGTAAGTTCCGACCTGCACGAATGGCGTAATGATGGCCAGGCTGTCTCCACCCGAGACTCAGTGAAATTGAACTCGCTGTGAAGATGCAGTGTACCCGCGGCAAGACGGAAAGACCCCGTGAACCTTTACTATAGCTTGACACTGAACACTGGTCCTTGATGTGTAGGATAGGTGGGAGGCTTTGAAGCGTGGACGCCAGTCTGCGTGGAGCCGACCTTGAAATACCACCCTTTAATGGCTGGTGTTCTAACGTAGACCCGTAATCCGGGTTGCGGACAGTGTCTGGTGGGTAGTTTGACTGGGGCGGTCTCCTCCCAAAGAGTAACGGAGGAGCACGAAGGTTAGCTAATCCTGGTCGGACATCAGGAGGTTAGTGCAATGGCATAAGCTAGCTTGACTGCGAGAGTGACGGCTCGAGCAGGTGCGAAAGCAGGTCATAGTGATCCGGTGGTTCTGAATGGAAGGGCCATCGCTCAACGGATAAAAGGTACTCCGGGGATAACAGGCTGATACCGCCCAAGAGTTCATATCGACGGCGGTGTTTGGCACCTCGATGTCGGCTCATCACATCCTGGGGCTGAAGTAGGTCCCAAGGGTATGGCTGTTCGCCATTTAAAGTGGTACGCGAGCTGGGTTTAGAACGTCGTGAGACAGTTCGGTCCCTATCTGCCGTGGGCGCTGGAGAATTGAGGGGGGCTGCTCCTAGTACGAGAGGACCGGAGTGGACGCATCACTGGTGTTCGGGTTGTCATGCCAATGGCACTGCCCGGTAGCTAAATGCGGAAGAGATAAGTGCTGAAAGCATCTAAGCACGAAACTTGCCCCGAGATGAGTTCTCCCTGAGACTATAAGTCTCCTGAAGGAACGTTGAAGACGACGACGTTGATAGGTCGGGTGTGTAAGCGCAGCGATGCGTTGAGCTAACCGATACTAATGAACCGTGAGGCTTAACCTTACAACGCCGAAGCTGTTTTGGCGTGAGAGAGACGATTTTCAGCCTGATACAGATAACAGAATTTGCCTGGCGGCTTTAGCGCGGTGGTCCCACCTGACCCCATGCCGAACTCAGAAGTGAAACGCCGTAGCGCCGATGGTAGTGTGGGGTCTCCCCATGTGAGAGTAGGGAACTGCCAGGCATCAAATTAAGTAGTAAGCCGGTGCATAAATCCGGTGGTTACAAGCAGTCTTCGGTGGAGCGGTAGTTCAGTCGGTTAGAATACCTGCCTGTCACGCAGGGGGTCGCGGGTTCGAGTCCCGTCCGTTCCGCCACTTATTGAAAGCCCTGAGTTAACGCTCAGGGCTTTTTTCTTATCTGCTGTTTAATTATTGCGAAATGAGCAAAAATCCTCTGCGTTTTACGATCTTTTTCAATATAACGACGCCAGCGATAATCCTCCTCAGTTTACGAACATAATGATTGAGGAATACTATGACTCTCCCTGCATTTGGTCTGGGCACTTTCCGCCTTAAAGACGACGTTGTTATCGCATCTGTTAAAACGGCACTCGAGTTAGGCTATCGCGCAATTGATACGGCACAGATCTATGAAAATGAAGCTGCCGTTGGACAGGCCATTGAAGAGAGTGGTGTACCGCGTAACGAGATATTTATCACCACCAAAATCTGGATTGAAAACCTCAGCAAAGACAAACTGCTCCCTAGCCTGAAAGAGAGTCTGAAAAAGCTGCGTACTGACTACGTGGACCTGACGCTGATCCACTGGCCATCACCAAACGATGCCGTTTCTGTAGAAGAGTTCATGCAGGCGCTGATGGAAGCGAAAAAGCAGGGATTAACGCGTGAAATCGGTATTTCAAACTTCACCATTCCGCTGATGGAAAAAGCCATTGCCGCAGTAGGTGCAGAAAATATCGCGACCAACCAGATTGAACTTTCACCTTATCTGCAAAACCATAAAGTCGTGGACTGGGCAACGCAGCACGGTATCCACATTACGTCATACATGACGCTGGCTTATGGTAAGGCACTGAAAGATGAGGCGATTATACGTATTGCAGAAAAACATAACGCGACTCCGGCACAGGTCATTCTGGCATGGGCAATGGGCGAAGGTTATGCCGTGATCCCATCGTCAACCAAACGTGTAAACCTGGCCAGCAACCTGTCAGCGGTCGACCTTCATCTGGATGATGACGATAAAAAAGCGATCGCAGCACTGGAGTGCAACGATCGCCTGGTCAGCCCGGAAGGTTTAGCGCCTGACTGGGATTAAGTTTCACTAACCCTCTGTCGCCTTAACCCTCATACAGCTCCTCCGGGAGCTGTCTTTATATGTTCACTCAGGAAGTCAATAAAAGCACGAATCCGCGTACTCACCGCTCTGTCACTGTAATACACTGCGCTAAAAGGCATCTCGACCGGCAAACGTTTATCCGCCATCAGTTCCACCAGTTCACCTCGTTCAATCTCCTTATCTATCATATAGTCAGACAGGCACGCGATGCCGTTCCCTTCAAGACACAGTTGCTTTAGCGTTTCTCCACTGTTTGACGATAACCCACTGGTAATTTCATGAAGCTGACCATCACGACAGGCGACAGGCCAGGTATTCAGTGATACCGGTTCCGTAAAGCCCAGACAAAGATGCTGCTTCAACTCTTCAACGGTCTCCGGTTTACCGTGCTCAGCAATGTACTGCGGCGACGCGATAATTTTGCGGTAGCTGGCAAACAGCGGGCGGGCGCGCAAGCTTGAATCGGTCAGTGTACCGGCCCGGATAGCCACATCCACTTTACGCTCGATGAGGTTGATAAACGTCTCTGATGAGACCAAAGAAAGCGTCATCTGCGGATAGCGTTCACGAAAAGGTTTGATCAGCGGCATCAGAAAGTGCAGTACTACCGGCGTGGCCGCATCAATGCGCAGCAATCCCCGCGGCGTGCTGCGGCTTTCCATAATTTCTGTCTCTGCTGCAGCCATCTCCTGCAGCACCGACTGCACGCGGCGGAAATAACGCTCTCCTTCTTCCGTCAGGCTCAGTTGCCGCGTCGTCCGGTTGAGCAGGCTCACCCCAAGCTTCATCTCCAGCTTTTTCACTGAGCGGCTGATGGCCGAGTTAGCCTGTCCCAGCTGTTCGGCTGCCCGGCTAAAGCTACCGCTTTCAACAACGGCGACAAAGATTGTCAGCTCTTCTGACGTTGCTTTCATTGTTGCACCACCTGCAAAATTCTATTGATATTTTGACCATTTTTGTTATTTAAGCACTGGCGCATACTGGCTGTCATCTTAATCCTGATGATACGGAGTATTTTATGCCACTGGCGCTACTTGCCCTGACGATCAGTGCCTTTGCAATTGGCACGACCGAATTTGTTATCGTGGGACTGGTTCCCACCATTGCTAACCAGCTTGCGATCTCGCTGCCTTCCGCCGGATTGCTGGTGTCAATCTACGCCCTGGGCGTCGCCGTCGGTGCGCCTGTGCTGACGGCTCTGACCGGACGTTTTCCACGTAAGCAGCTGTTAGTTGCGTTGATGGTGTTGTTCACCGCCGGTAACATTCTGGCCTGGCAGGCACCGGACTACACCACCCTGGTGATTGCCCGTCTGTTGACCGGCCTTGCACACGGCGTGTTCTTCTCAATTGGTTCCACCATTGCAACCAGCCTGGTCCCCAAAGAGAAAGCAGCCTCAGCTATTGCGATCATGTTTGGTGGACTGACCGTCGCACTCGTTACGGGTGTGCCGCTAGGCACGTTTATCGGACAGCACTTCGGCTGGCGTGAGACGTTTCTGGCCGTCTCCTTATTGGGGGTTATTGCCCTTGTTGCTAGCCTGCTGCTGGTACCGTCGACTATTCCAGGCCGGGCCAGCGCCAGCCTGAGCGATCAGCTAAAGGTGCTTACCCATCCGCGTTTGCTGATCATCTACGCGGTCACGGCTCTGGGCTATGGAGGCGTATTTACCGCCTTCACCTTCCTGGCACCGATGATGCAGGACCTGGCAGGCTTCTCCCCGAGTGCCGTGAGCTGGATTTTGCTGGGATACGGTATTTCCGTGGCGATTGGCAATATCTGGGGCGGCAAGCTTGCAGATAAACATGGTGCGGTTCCGGCGCTGAAATTTATCTTCGCCGCCCTGGTGGTTCTGCTGTTGATATTCCAGTTCACGGCGTCCATGCAATATGCCGCACTGATCACGGTACTGGTAATGGGTGTCTTCGCTTTTGGCAACGTGCCCGGGCTTCAGGTTTATGTTGTTCAGAAAGCGGAGCTCTATACGCCAAACGCCGTGGATGTGGCATCCGGACTGAACATTGCCGCGTTCAATATTGGGATCGCGCTGGGCTCCATTATTGGCGGACAAACCGTCGAACACTTTGGATTAACCCAGACTCCCTGGATTGGTGCGGTGATCGTCCTTGTCGCTTTCCTGCTGATAGGGCTGAGTGGCCGCCTCGATAAACCTACTCGCGTAGCACTGGGATAACATCAGTAAGTGCTTGCTTACAAAACTGGAAAGCGGTTTCTCAGAAATTGCGTTGAAAGTGTGACCTAAAGTCCCTATAACATTAGAACCAGTCCGTTTTCGGGCTGGTTCATGTTACAGAGGCCGTTTCCAAAAGTGCGAAAAAATACCTATGCCATGCGTTATGTTGCCGGAATGCCCGCGGAGAGGATCTTGCCTCCGGGGTCGTTTGCGAGCATAAGCCAGGCATTACCCGCAGGGACACCGTTAAGCAGCGATGACAAAATTCGGGTACTGGTCTGGAATATCTTTAAGCAGCAGCGTGCGGAGTGGTTATCGGTACTCAAGAATTTTGGTAAAGATGCTCATCTGGTTCTGCTTCAGGAGGCGCAAACCACACCTGAACTGGTTCGGTTTGCCACAACGAACTATCTTGCTGCCGACCAGGTGCCGGCGTTTGTCCTGCCGCAACATCCTTCAGGCGTGATGACCCTCTCTTCAGCACACCCGGTTTACTGCTGCCCGCTGCGTGAGCGCGAGCCTATACTGCGTCTGGCGAAATCGGCGCTGGTGACCGTCTATCCGCTGCCGGATACCCGGATGCTGATGGTGGTGAACATCCACGCGGTAAATTTCAGCCTGGGCGTGGATGTGTACAGTAAGCAGTTACTTCCCATTGGCGATCAAATTGCCCACCACAGCGGGCCTATCATTATGGCCGGTGATTTCAATGCCTGGAGTCGTCCGCGCATGAATGCGCTGTATCGCTTTGCGCGTGAAATGTCTCTGCGTGAAGTCCGTTTTAGTGACGATCAGCGTAAAAAAGCCTTTGGTCGACCTCTCGATTTTGTCTTCTATCGTGGTCTGAGCGTGCATGATGCCTCTGTTCTGGTCACGCGCGCCTCCGATCACAACCCTCTACTAGTCGAATTCAGTCCCGGCAAACCTGATAAATAATGGTGTGTCAGGTCTGCCGTGGGGCAGGCCTGCGCGGGTGCTGCCCTTTTATTTTTAACCAACAAAGGACAGTACGATGACAACAACACACTCCCATCATGACAACGTAGAAAAACAGTTTGGCTCCCAGGCAAATGCCTATCTGACCAGCGCCGTGCATGCTTCAGGTCGTGACCTGCTGCGTCTCGGCGAACGTCTGGCAGCATTCCCGCAGGCGCACGTGCTGGATTTAGGCTGTGGGGCAGGGCATGCCAGCTTTACGGCTGCGCAGCAGGTGGCGAAGGTCACCGCGTATGACTTATCCAGTCAGATGCTGGATGTTGTTGCTGAGGCGGCGAAGGCGAAAGGGTTGAGCAACGTGGATACGCGCCAGGGGTACGCCGAGTCCTTACCGTTTGATGATGCCTCGTTTGAGGTGGTGATTAGCCGTTATTCCGCGCACCACTGGCATGATGTCGGCCAGGCGTTACGTGAAGTCAAACGTGTCCT
The DNA here is from genome assembly GCF_010692925.1 of Enterobacter sp. T2. Classification (NCBI taxonomy): domain Bacteria; kingdom Pseudomonadati; phylum Pseudomonadota; class Gammaproteobacteria; order Enterobacterales; family Enterobacteriaceae; genus Enterobacter; species Enterobacter sp. T2. The sequence continues at coordinate 916,224 of NZ_CP048736.1, forward strand.
GAAGCCGGGCGGGATCTTCATTATTATGGATGTGATGTCTCCCGGGCATCCGGTGCGCGATATCTGGCTGCAGACAGTAGAAGCGCTGCGTGATACTTCCCACGTACAAAACTACTCCAGCGGAGAGTGGTTATCGCTTATCACTGAAGCGGGGTTGATTACCCGAACGTTAACAACAGACCGTTTGCCGCTGGAATACCCTTCGTGGATTGCCCGTATGCGTACCCCGGAAGCATTAAGTCAGGCGATTCGCCTCTATCAGGAGAGTGCCTCTGCTGAGGTAAAAGCGTACTTTGAATTGCGGGAGGATGGATCGTTTACCAGCGATACCATCATGGCTGAAGCGCAAAAAGTGGGATAAACAAAAAAGGCACCGAGGGGAATCGGTGCCTTTTTATCTTTCGATCGTGTAATCAGGAGTCTGGCGTGGCGCTGTTCTTCACAAACAACGTCAACTGGTCGCCTGGTTTCAGATTGTCAGTATCATTGTTCCAGCGCATTACATCTTTGATGTTCACGCCATGTCGTTTTGCGATACTGGACAGTGAATCGCCTTTGCGTACGCGATAAGTGATGCTATCGCTGTTGCTGGCGAGACGCTGTGCGCTGCTACCTGCGCCTACCGTCAGAGTTTGACCCACTTTCAGACCTGAGCTGCGCAGATTATTCCACTGCTGCAGATCTTTCGCCGTCACGCCAAGACGTGATGCAATGCCAGAAAGCGTATCACCTGAACGCACCTTATAGCTGCGGCTGTTAACGGATGAAGCATCGGCGATCAGCGTTGACTGAACGGCGGCAATCTCACCCGATGCTAAAGACTCACGCAATTGCTCAGCATGTTTCTGCGGAACCATCACATACTGCGGGCCGCTAGCCCCCAGCGTTGAGCCTTTAACGCCTGCATTAAAGGTTTTAAGTTTACTTACCGACATACCCGTCATATCAGCAACCTGTTGAATATCCACAGGGTTGCTGAGGCGAACGCGCGCCAGTGCACGACTTTCGTCTGGTGTTGGCAGTTGTACACCGTAACGCTTGCTGTTCTTGAGAATATCGCTCAAGGCCAGCATCTTCGGTACGTAAATCTTCGTTTCCTGTGGCAGTGAGAGCGACCAAAAATCGGTGGATTTACCCCGTGCTTTATTCGCTTTCATTGCCTTCAGTACACGACCCTCGCCACTATTATACGCTGCGACCGTTAACAGCCAGTCGCCGTCAAACATCTTATTCAGACGTTGCATCATGTCGAGAGCGGCTGTCGTTGAAGCGACAACATCCCGACGCGCATCATAGTTGCGGGTCTGTTTCAGACCATAGTTTCGCCCGGTGCTCGGAATGATCTGCCAAATGCCTGCGGCATTGGCGCCAGACGTCGCGTGTGGGTCAAAAGCGCTCTCCACTATGGGTAGGAGTACCAGCTCCATAGGCATGTTACGTTTCTTAACTTGCCCGGCTATCCAGTACATATACGGCTCTGCCCGTAACGTTACATCGTGGAGATAGCTCTTATTTCTTAAATACTTCTGCTTCTGTTCGCGAATCCGGCTGTTTTCCGGAATTCCCATCTTTAGCTCGTCGCCAATAGAGGTCCACAAGTCTTGCTCCTGCGCGAAAGATGTCCCATCGTCCATCCAGCGCGCCGAACTTGTAAACTTCCCTGCTTCCCCTTGACCAGCTGCAGAAAGGCTCTGTGCGTGCTGTTGTACGTTGCTGCCGTTCTGCGACTGGCAACCTACAAGCAGGACAGAGGCGAGTAATATCGCTTTTGCCTTCATGTGTGTGTCAATAGTTGCTTAAAAGACGAGCGATGATAACGGCGAAATTTTGAAAAGGCAACCCGCATTTATCTGAAGTTATCTTTCTTTGACCTTAACCATGCAAATCGCTGTTCTGGTTGTTGCAAATTTGTTTCTTGGTTAATTTTATTAATTAAATCAATATCATCTGTTCGCAGAAATAAATTAATTCGGCGCTCATTTTTCAGAATTGCGGGTAGTGTATTTTGGTTTTTTGCACGTAACTCCTTCACTTTGTGATAATAATCCTGAATCGCCCGATCCTCGGGTAAGAGGCTCACCGCAAACTTCATATTCCCTAATGTATACTCATGGGCACAACAAATAAGTGTGTCATCGGGTAAAGCACTAATCTTTTGTAAAGACTGATACATCTGTTCTGGTGTGCCTTCAAAAAGTCTTCCGCAACCGCCTGAGAAGAGGGTGTCGCCACAAAAAAGATAAGGTTTACTGTAGAAACACAGATGTCCCAAAGTGTGACCTAGCGTAGCAAATACGGAAAACTCCCACTCACGGATGTGGATATTTTCGCCCTCCTGGACTACTTGCGTCGTTCCCTTATCTTGTGTCTCAGCCGGTCCGTAAACCACAAGATGCGGAAAATGAGCGCGCAGTTCCGGCACGCCGCCAGTGTGATCGTTATGATGGTGCGTCAACAGAATGGCTTCTGGCTGCCAGGCGTTCTCCTTTATTGCATCAAGCACAGGGGCGGATTCGCCGGGATCGACAATGACGCATCGACGATCGTTATCGACCAAAACCCAGATGTAATTGTCCTGAAAAGCAGGAATACTGATAAGATTCATACATTACCTCTTATAGCGTGGCGGGTGTTTTGATGAAACCGGCAAGGATACCTCAGACTGTCGCAGCACCGGAACGTTGGGCGGAATTGCCCTGGGGTGAATACTATCGCGAGGAGCTTGAGCAACAGCTGAAGCCCTGGCTCGCGAAAATGTATGGCTTTCACCTGCTTAAGATTGGCAATCTCAGCGCAGAAATCAATACCGAAAGCTGCGCCATCTCACATCAGGTCAATGTCTCTCTCGGAGGATCGCCGGTTCAGGTGAAGGCTGACCCATTGCATCTGCCGTTTGCGGAAAAATCCGTAGATGCGTGTCTTCTTGCCCACGCGCTGCCCTGGTGCAGCGATCCTCATCGTATGCTGCGTGAAGCCGATCGCGTGCTGATTGATGACGGCTGGCTGATACTTAGCGGTTTTAATCCGCTGAGTCTGATGGGGTTACGTAAGCTGGTGCCTGTATTGCGCCGAACGCCACCCTATAACAGCCGGATGTTCACCATGATGCGCCAGCTCGACTGGCTGTCACTGCTCAACTTTGAAGTGCTCAACTATGGCGGTTTTCAGGTACTGCCGTGGGCACGTCAGGGGGGAGTTTTATTGAGTACGCATTTGCCCGCATTAGGCTGCATGCAGTTTATCGTCGCGCGTAAGCGAACCATCCCTCTGACGCTTAACCCCATGAAGCAGAGCAAATCGAAAACGCCCATCCGCCAGACCGTTGGCGCAACGCGGCAGTACAGAAAACCCTGATCAGGATTCAGGCTGGTAGCCAGTATCCTCATGGGCCGGATTTGAGGCCGCCGCGCGCGCCAGTTCATCGCAGCGTTCGTTTTCCGGGTGGCCGGCGTGGCCTTTAACCCACTCCCACTTAATCTCGTGCTGGCCCAGTGCCGCATCAAGGCGCTTCCAGAGATCGACGTTCTTCACGGGCTTCTTGTCTGCAGTTTTCCAGCCGCGTTTTTTCCAGTTGTGGATCCACTGGGTGATACCCTGTCGCACGTACTGGCTATCCGTACTCAACACCACGTCGCAGTGTTCTTTTAAGGCTTCCAGCGCCACAATGGCCGCCATCAACTCCATACGGTTGTTGGTGGTCAGGAAATACCCTTCGCTAAAAGTTTTCTCATGCTGACGATAGCGCATAATCGCGCCGTAGCCGCCGGGGCCTGGGTTCCCGAGACAAGATCCATCGGTGAAAATTTCTACCTGTTTACGCATCTCTGGTAGACTTCCTGTATTGAAACGTTCAGTTAAACGATAAGTCTGACATAAATGACCGCTATGAGCACTGCAATTACTCGCCAGATTGTCCTCGATACCGAAACCACCGGTATGAACCAGATCGGCGCGCACTACGAAGGGCACAAGATCATTGAGATCGGTGCCGTTGAAGTGGTGAACCGTCGTCTTACGGGGAACAACTTCCACGTCTACCTCAAACCCGATCGGCTGGTGGATCCAGAAGCGTTTGGCGTTCACGGTATTGCCGATGAGTTCTTGCTGGATAAACCGACCTTCGCCGAGGTGGCAGACGAGTTTCTCGACTACATAAAAGGGGCTGAGTTAATCATCCATAACGCGTCGTTCGATATCGGCTTTATGGACTATGAGTTTAGTAAGCTCCATCGCGATATTCCGAAAACCAATACCTTCTGCAAAGTGACCGATAGCCTGGCGCTGGCGAGGAAGATGTTTCCCGGCAAGCGTAACAGCCTCGATGCACTCTGTTCACGTTATGAAATAGACAACACCAAGCGAACGCTGCACGGGGCACTTCTCGATGCCCAGATTCTGGCTGATGTCTATCTGGCGATGACCGGCGGTCAGACGTCGATGAAATTCAGCATGGAAAATGAGTCGCAGCAGGCGCAGGGCGAAGCGGGCATCCAGCGCGTGGTTCGTCAGGCAAGTCGTTTACGGGTTGTTTTAGCCAGTGATGAAGAGTTACTTAACCATGAATCCCGTCTCGATCTGGTACAGAAGAAGGGCGGCAGCTGTATGTGGCGCGCCTGAAAAAACGCCATAATGTCTGTAAAATCATCGGTTGGGCGATTTTTGCAGCAAACGATTCAAAACGTGAGAAAAAGCGTTGACGAGATCGGAGGCACACCGTAATATGCGCCTCGTTCCCCAAACGGGAACAGTGGAGCGGTAGTTCAGTCGGTTAGAATACCTGCCTGTCACGCAGGGGGTCGCGGGTTCGAGTCCCGTCCGTTCCGCCACTATTCAGAAGGCCTGAATCAGAAATGATTCAGGCCTTCGTCGTTTCAACAGCCTGTGTCTTTTATCCCCCCTTTCTTTTCATTAACAAAATGTTAATTTATGTGGTGCAATTAATTAACATTTGCACAACATTAGTGCGTGATTTGCACTGTGTTTGTGCATTCTTTCGCCCTGCCACTTTCCTGGCCTTCATCAGACTGTGTCGCTTTGTAAAAATAATTTTCATGAAATCATTCGCTTACAGTGGATATCGTGAAAGTTTTTGAACCAATAAATAATTGGTTCGGTTATTGCTTAATCATTAGCACGATAAGGTTCATTCCATATCAATAACTTATCGTTAATAAAAAGAAAATAATGATGATAGCGAGCGAACCAATATGGAAAAACCGTCACGGTTTCTGGCCAATTCCAGTACCGCGCTTGAGCAATTGCGCGGGCTTATCAACCAGCATGAGTCAACACCAGGCACTCCGCTGCCCACGGAACGTGAGCTGTCGGAAACTCTCGGCGTAGGACGACGCGAAGTGCGTCGCGCGCTGGATGTGCTGGAAGAGGAAGGACGGATCTGGCGTAAACAGGGTAAAGGCACCTTTATTGGTCCCGCAGCCCCTGTTGAACCGCTGGCGCTTCAGGGATTGGTTCAGCAAACCAACCTGCTGGAAGTCATGGAAGCTCGTCTACAGCTCGAACCCGGCTTAGCCCGGCTTGCGGCACTGCGTGCCACCAGGGAAAACCTCGCGCTCATGCAGCGCATGCTGGAACGCATCGACAAGGTCAGCCCGGATGACCGCGATCTCAACGAACTGTGGGATAGCGCCTTTCACCGCGCTATTGCCGAGGCTGCGGGCAACCGCCTGATGCTCGGCCTGTTTGACGCGATTGATGCCGTGCGGCGCGAACCGGGCTGGCAGCATCTGCGCGAATTAGCCCGCACGCCCGAACGTGTCGATAGTTATAACGACCACCATCACAAGATCATGTCTGCGATTATCCATCGCCAGCCTAATGAAGCAGCTGCCGCCATGCGCGAACACCTGCTTAGCCTGCAAACCGCCCTGATTCAGGCGATCCACCTTGAGGACGACTTCACGCTATGACGACGATCCCGTTTAAGGACACCACGCCTGTACTTCGGCTGAATAATCTCAACGTTAAATTTTCCGGCTCGCCGGTTAGCGTACTGGACGGCATTTCCCTGACGGTCAAAGCAGGCGAGACGCTGGCGCTGGTGGGAGAGTCCGGCTGCGGGAAAAGTATCACCTCACTGGCGCTGATGGGATTACTGCCCGCCAGCGCGCAGATTGTCAGCGGAGAAATGCAGTTTCGCCGTCACGATCTGCGAAAGCTCTCGCCGCGGGACTATGCCGATTTGCGCGGCAGCGAGCTGGCGATGATTTTCCAGGAGCCAATGACCTCGCTCAATCCCGCTTTCACATTAGGCGATCAGCTCAGTGAAGCGGTCATGCGTCACCAGAGCGTTTCCCGCACAGAGGCGATGAAGGTCGCGCTGCAGATCCTGGAGAAGGTGCAGATCCCCGCGGCGGAGATGCGCCTCAAGGCTTACCCGCATCAGCTTTCCGGCGGTATGCGCCAGCGTGTGATGATTGCCATGGCGCTGATCAACCATCCTAAATTACTGATTGCCGATGAACCGACTACCGCGCTCGACGTCACCATCCAGGCGCAAATCCTCACCTTGCTCAACACCCTCAAAGAAGAAACCGGCACGGCGGTCCTGATGATCACCCACGATTTAGGCGTGGTGGCCGAAGTCGCCCAGCAGGTGGCGGTAATGTATGCCGGGCAGGTGGTGGAGCAGGGGAGCGTCGAGGCCATCTTTGCCGACCCGCAGCACCCGTACACCATCGGCCTGATGGGCTCAATCCCTTCGCTGGGTGCACGTAAAGGCCAGCTCTCCACCATTCCCGGGTCGGTCCCGCTCCCGGAATCCATGCCTAAAGGCTGTCGTTTTGCGACGCGCTGCCCGTTTGCGCAGTCTCGCTGCCATGATGAAAAACCGCCGCTCAACACGCTCGGCGCGGGTCATCAGGTCGCCTGCTTCCGCGTGCCGCTCGAACACCACATTGCCCTGGGAGAGACCGCATGACTACGCCAATTCTTGAAGCCCGCGACCTCAGCAAGCGCTTCCCTGGTCCGAAAAAACTCTTTTCACCGGCCCGGTTTGTCACGGCGGTCGATCGCGTTTCGCTTGCAGTGATGCCGGGTGAAACGCTGGCAATTGTCGGCGAGTCTGGCTCCGGCAAATCTACCCTTGGGCGTCTGCTGCTGCGCCTGCTCGCCGCCAGTGAAGGGCGCGTGTTTTACCAGGGTGAGGAGATTACCGACGCCTCGGGCGCCCGTCTGAACCAGCTCCGGCGTGAGCTGCAAATTATTTTCCAGGATCCGTTTGCCTCGCTGAACCCGCGCATGACGGTGGAGCAGATCGTCGGTGAGCCGCTGTGGCTGCACCAGAATATGAAGAAAGCCGACCGACAGTATCGCGTCGCCGAACTCCTCAAAACCGTTGGCCTGCCTGCCGCCTGGTCCGGGCGCTATCCGCACGAATTTTCCGGCGGCCAGCGCCAGCGTATCGGCATTGCGCGCGCGCTGGCCTCGGGACCAAAGCTGTTGCTTGGCGATGAACCCGTCTCTGCGCTGGATGTTTCCGTCCAGGCCCAGGTCGTCAATTTGCTGGAAAGCCTGAAGCACCAGCTGGGGCTGACGATGGTGATCGTTGCCCACGGCCTGGCGGTGATTCGCCATATGAGCGACCGCGTGGCGGTCATGTATCTCGGGCAAATCGTTGAACTTGCGACCGTCGACGAGATCTTTGACGCCCCGCTGCACCCTTATACCCAGGCACTGATCGCCTCGGCACCACAGATGCAGCCGGGCATTGAACGCGACGCACCGCTGCTGCAGGGGGATCTGCCGAACCCGGCGAGCCCTCCATCCGGCTGCCGTTTCCATACCCGCTGCCCGTATGTTACCGATGAATGCCGTCAGGTTGAGCCAATTAATCAGGTGCTGGACGGTGGACGTCAGGTTGCCTGTCACCGCTGGCAGGACATCAATCGCGATCGCAGTGTTATTCAGATAGCACCGCCATCCGCAGCTTTTCTGCGCCGCCGCGCGCTGTTTGAACACGCGGCCACTCACTCCTCCCTTCCTTCAAGGAACTCATGATAATGACAATGCGTAATTCTCTTTTGACCGTACTGGGAAGTGTTATGTTGCTTGGCGCGGCGCTGCCCGCCCATTCTGAAAGCGTGCTGCGAATTGGTCTGGGAGCTGACCCGGACATGCTCGACCCGCATCTGGCGCGCACCTACTATGGCCGCTTTGTCTTTGCTTCCCTGTGCGACAGGCTGGTGGATGTCGACGAACATCTGAAAGTGGTGCCAGGTCTGGCGAAGTCGTGGGCCTGGAGCGATGACGGCAAAACGCTGACCATGGATCTCCGTGAGGGGGTGACCTTCCATGACGGCGAGAAATTCGACGCCGCTGCTGCGAAATACAACCTCGACCGTGCGTTGACCCTAAAAGGCTCCCTGCGCAAAAGCGAGATCTCCTCGGTGGAATCGGTAGAGGTCACCGGTCCGATGCAGATTGCGCTGCACCTGAAAACCCCTGACGCCGCGCTGCTGACGCAGCTGACTGACCGCGCGGGCGCGATGATGGCACCCGACGCGGCGAAAAAGCCTGACTTTGCCGCCCATCCGGTCTGTTCCGGTCCTTATAAGTTTGACAGCCGCGTGTCCCAGGACCGCATTGTTCTGACTCGCTTCGACAATTACTGGAATAAAGACGCCTACCACTTCGACAAAATTATTTATCTGCCGATCCCGGACGCCTCCGTGCGCCTCGCGAACCTGCGGGCAGGCGATCTCGACCTGACCGAAGGCATTGCGGCCAGCGACGTTAAAACCGTTGAAGCCGACAGCAAGCTGGCGCTGGCGAAGGTAACGGGTCTGGGTTACCAGGGTATTACCTTCAACATCAATAACGGCAAGGTCCCGGCGAACGATCCGTTCAGAGATGCCCGCGTACGCGAGGCATTTTCGCAGGCCATCGACCGTGATGCGCTAAATCAGGTGGTCTTTGAAGGGCTATACACGCCGGCAAACCAGGCGTTTTCCACGGTGAGCCCATATCACGTCAATTTGCCGGTTCCGCCCCGTGACGTCGATAAAGCCAAAGCGCTGCTCAAAGCGGCAGGCGTCACCACGCCGCTGACCGTCAACCTGCTGGTGCCGAACAACCCGACCTCGCAGCAGGTGGGTCAGGTTCTGCAGGCAATGGTTGCCGAGGCCGGCTTCACGCTCAACCTGCAGATGACCGAATTCGCGACGCTGCTGGATCGTCAGCAGAGTGGTGATTATCAGCTCAGTTTCTCCGGCTGGTCGGGCCGCCCGGACCCGGACGGCAGCATCTACGGCTTTGTCCATAGCAAAGGCACTCTGAATGACGGACGCTACAGCAACGCGCAGGTCGACGAATGGCTGACTCAGGCGCGCCAGAGCACCGACCAGGCCGCACGCCAGCCGCTGTATGACAAGGTGGTGAAACAGCTGCAAACCGACATGCCGATTGCCTACCTCTACTTCGAGCCGCGCATTTTTGGTCTGAACAAGCGCGTGCAGGGCTTTAAGCCTTACCCGGACGGCATCGTGCGTCTGGCGGGTTTGACGCTGGCGAAATAAACGTCCTGAGGAGAACCCATGCTGGAACTGATTTGCAAACGTCTGCTGCTGGCCATCCCGACCCTGCTGCTGGTGAGCATGATGGTGTTTGGCCTGCAAAAACTGCTGCCCGGCGACCCGCTGATCGCCATGGCCGGGGAGGAGCGCGATCCGGCGGTTATCGCCCAGTTGCGTGCTGAGCTCAATCTGGATGCGCCCATTCCTGTGCAGTATTTCAACTGGTTATCGCGCGCATTGCAGGGCGACCTGGGGGTCTCCTTACGCACGCACGAACCGGTGACGCAGCTGATTGCCAGTAAGCTGCCGGTGACGCTGGAGCTGTCGCTGCTGGCGATGATTATCGCGCTGGTATTTGGCATTAGCATGGGGATCCTCGCGGCAGTGAACAAAAACAGCTGGGTCGATCACGGGGCGAACTTTGTGGCGATCTCGGGGATCTCGATCCCCCATTTCTGGCTGGGGATCCTGCTGATTCTGGTCTTCTCGGTGAACCTGCAGTGGCTTCCCGCGTCCGGTTATGTACCGTTCAGTGAGGATCCGGTGCAAAACCTGCGCACGCTGCTGCTGCCCGCAGCCGTTCTCGGAACAGGGCTGGCGGCGACGCTGATGCGCCATACCCGAGCATCGATGATTGCGGTCCTGAAAGCGGATTACATCCGCACCGCGCGCGCGAAAGGATTACTGCCGAAAGCGGTGATCTTAAAGCACGCGTTTCGCAATGCGCTGGTGCCGGTGATCACCCTTACGACGCTGCTGTTTGGTGAGCTGCTGGGCGGTGCGGTGCTGACCGAGCAGGTCTTCACCATTCCCGGCTTCGGCAAGATGATCGTCGATTCGGTATTTAACCGAGACTACGCGGTGGTGCAGGGCGTGGTGCTGATCGTGGCGATCGGCTTCCTGCTGCTCAACCTGCTGGCTGACGTGCTCTACGTTCTTATCAACCCGAAAATGCGAGGTTAACCATGGCGGAACTGACGACGCAAACCGCTGTGCCCGCGCTGCCGCGCGCGCAAAACCGGGTGCTAAAGAAATTCCTCGCCAATAAAAGTGCGGTGATTGGCGCGGTGGTGGTGGGCTTCTTTGTGCTGGTGGCGCTTCTGGCGCCGTGGATTGCACCGTTCGACCCGGTCAAAGCCAACTTCCTCGCGGTGCGTAAAGCGCCGTCGGCAATGTACTGGTTCGGCACCGACGAGCTTGGGCGCGACATTTTATCCCGCATTATCTGGGGGGCGCGAACTTCGCTGATGGCGGGCTGTATGTCGGTCGTTATCGCGGTAGCGATCGGCGTGCCGCTGGGGCTGGTAGCGGGGTATTTCCAGAAGATGTGGGATGGGGTGATCTCGCGCTTCATTGAAGCGCTGCTGGCCTGCCCGTTTCTGATCATGGCGATCGCGCTGGGGGCATTTTTAGGCCCAAGCCTGACCAACGCGATGATCGCCATTGGCCTTTCCGCGATGCCGATCTTCGCCCGTCTGACGCGTGGGCAGGTGATCGCCATCCGCAACGAAGAGTACATCGACGGCGCGCGGGCGATTGGCCTGCCGGATCGCTGGATCATCATCAAATACGTGCTGCCCAACGTGATGTCACCGATCCTGGTACAGTCCACGCTGGCGATTGCCTCGGCGATTATCGCCGAAGCCAGCCTGTCGTTTTTAGGGTTGGGGCAGCAGCCGCCCAATCCGTCCTGGGGGTCAATGCTCAACACCGCGAAAGGTTTTCTTGAGCAGGCGCCGTGGATGTCCGTTTTCCCCGGCGTGGCAATTTTCCTTGCCGTGCAGGGCTTTAATTTACTTGGCGACGGGCTGCGCGATGCGCTCGATCCGCGCCACGACTAAGGAGTCATGATGACTAAAGCGCTTGATTTTACGTCCGGTTACGAATCACGACGCCCTCCGATGATGGGCCATAACGCCGTTGCCACTTCGCAACCGCTGGCGGCGCAGGCAGGAATGAAAATGCTGCAGCTGGGCGGTAATGCTGTTGATGCGGCGATTGCCACCGCGATGGCGCTGACGGTAGTCGAGCCGACCGGTAACGGGATCGGCAGTGATGCCTTTGCCATCGTCTGGGACGGTGAAAAACTTCACGGTCTGAACGCGTCGGGGCGCTCACCGGCCAGCTGGCATGCGGATCTCTTTGCCGGAAAAACGGCGGTACCCGAAATCGGCTGGGACGCCGTGACCGTGCCCGGTGCGGTATCCGGCTGGGTTGCACTGGCAGAGCGTTTCGGCACGCTGCCGCTGACCACGCTGGCGCAGCCAGCCATTGACTATGCGCGAAACGGTTTCCCGGTTTCGCCGCTGATTGGCCATCTCTGGCAGCGCGGCTACAACAAGCTGAAAGACCAGCCTGGCTTCAGCGCCTGCTTCGCGCCGGAAGGTCGCGCGCCGCGAGTGGGGGAGATCTTCCGTAACCCGGCGCAGGCGAATTCGCTGGAACTGATAGCGAAAACCAACGGCGATGCGTTTTACCGCGGCGAGCTGGCGCAGAAAATTGCCGCCTTCGCCAAAGAACACGGCGCGCATTTGACGGCTGAAGATCTCGCCAGCCACCGCGTGGACTGGGTAGACCTGCTGTCACGCGACTTCGCGGGTGGTTCGGTGCAGGAGCTGCCGCCAAACGGCCAGGGGATCGCCACGCTGATTGCGCTGGGTATTCTGGAGCAGTGCGGCATCGAGCAGCATCATCCGGACTCCGTGCAGTCTCTGCATTTGTCCATTGAAGCGATGAAGCTGGCGCTGGCGGATCTCGACCGCTACGTGGCGGATGAAGATCATATGGCGTTCGCGGCCAAAGAGCTGCTGAGCGATCATTACCTGAAATCGCGTGCGGCGCTTATCAACCACGAAAGCGCCTCTGATTTTGTCTACGGTTCACCCACCCAGAGCGGTACGGTCTACATCAGCACTGCGGATGCCAGCGGGATGATGGTCTCCTTTATTCAGTCCAACTATATGGGGTTTGGTTCAGGGATCGTGGTGCCAGACACCGGGATTAGCCTGCAAAACCGGGGCTGTGGTTTTTCGCTGGATCCTAATCATCCAAACGCGCTGGCGGGCAGCAAGCGTCCGTTCCACACCATCATTCCGGGCTTTGCAATGGACGGCAGCGGCAAGCCGTTGATGTCCTTCGGCGTGATGGGCGGCCCGATGCAGGCGCAAGGACACATGCAGATGGCGCTGCGCATTATGCTGCACGGGCAAAACCCGCAGGCGGCGATTGACGCTCCGCGCTGGCGCGTGGTGCAGGGCAGGGAAGTGATCGTCGAATCAACGTTCGATCGCAATACTATCGCCGCGCTGCGCGAACGCGGACACCAGATCGTGGTGGAAGATCCGCTGCAGGATTATAACTTCGGCGGTGCGCAGGTGATTTATCGCCTTCCGGAAGGGCATTACGTGGCGGCAACGGAGAGCCGTAAAGACGGACAGGCGTTGGTGAGTTAAACGCTCGAGCAGCATTTGTAGGCCGGGTAAAGCGTAGCCGCCACCCGGCTTTTTTTACCCGATGCTAAACGGATCCGCATCCTGCCAGGCCGGAAACTTCTCCCGATACTCCTTCAGCGCGGTCAACGATAGCTCCGCATCAATTCGCGTTGCCTGATGCGGCTCGGCAGTCGCAATAATCTCGCCCTGCGGATTTACCACCCGGCTGTCGCCGCGGTAGTGATGCCCGTTGCCATCCGTCCCCACACGGTTACAGCCCACCACATACGCCTGGTTCTCAATGGCGCGCGCCACCAGCAGCGACTGCCAGTGCAGCGAGCGCGGTGCTGGCCAGTTGGCGACATACAGCGCCAGGTCATAATCGTTGCGGTTGCGCGACCACACCGGGAAGCGCAGGTCGTAGCAGACCAGCGGCAGAATGCGCCAGCCGCGCCACTCGAATACCACGCGCTCATTACCCGCTTCATAGTGATGATGCTCATCCGCCATGCGGAACAGGTGGCGTTTATCGTAAAAATGCACTTTCCCTTCCGGCTCAACCAGCAGAAAACGGTTCACTGGCCCGCGCTCGGTTTGCAGGGCGGCACTACCCGCGATCAGCGCGTTTGTTTGCTGCGCTTTGGTATGCATCCAGGCGACCACGTCATCCTGAGGCATTGATTGCTTAGCTGCTTCCATGGCGAAGCCGGTGGTGAACATCTCCGGCAGGACAATCACATCTCGTCCGGTAATCTCTTCCAGTTGACGATCAAAGTGGCGCAGGTTGGCAGGGCCATCCATCCACACTAAAGGTTGCTGCAAAATCGAAATCTTCAAACCCGGCACGATACAGACTCCTCAAACGACCCCTTTTTGACACTGTAGCACGTCATTACGAGAAAATGTGGCAATAAAAAACCCCGCGCGCGGCGGGGTTTGTCAGAACGAAACGGGTTATGCCGCTTCAGGTTTACGGTGCTTCTCTGGCAGCTTTACCGGCTGTGTTGCCAGCTCGTCCGGTTCGAAATCATCGACGTTAATACTGCGCAGACGGCTCTCTTCGGCTTTTACCAGAATTGCTGCTTCAGCATTATCGATAATGCCACCTGACAGCGCCTGTTTCGCCAGTTCATCCAGACGGGTGAACGGCAGGTTTTTGCCCAGTTGTTTGCAGATCTTCTGATGAATTGGGTCGGCGGCCATTACATCAAGCAGCGCCTCTTCCAGCAGACCCACCGGGTTATGTGGCGTAGGGGCCAGGTACTGACCACGGCCGATACGGGAGCGTGTCGCGCTCGGTACCTGCAGGATTTTCGCCACTTTGTGGTCCAGCTTGTCGGACGGTGCCAGGTGGTGACGACCGGTCGGGAAGATCACCACGCGCAGGGCGCCCGCAACAAAGCGGTTCGGGAAGTTCGCCAGCAGATCGTCAATCGCCTGTTCTGCCTGATACATCGCATCCTGAACGCCCCAGTGTACCAGCGGCAGATCCGCTTCCTGACGCCCTTCGTCGTCGTAACGCTTCAGGACCGCAGACGCCAGGAAGATCTGGCTCAGCACATCCCCCAGACGGGCAGATATACGCTCGCGACGCTTCAGGCTACCGCCGAGAACGGCCATGGAAACATCCGACAGCAGAGCCAGGTTGGCGCTCAGACGGTTCAGATGCTGGTAATAGCGTTTGGTCGCATCACCGGTTGGCGTCGCGCTGGTAAGACCGCGCGTCAGGCCGAGCCAGAAACTACGCACCTTGTTGCTACCCACATGACCGATATGTTTGAACAGCAGCTTATCGAAGGCATCCACGTCATTATTCTGCGCAGCGGCCATCTCTTCCAGCACGTACGGATGGCAGCGAATCGCCCCCTGACCGAAGATCATCATGCTGCGGGTCAGGATGTTGGCACCTTCAACGGTGATGGCAATCGGTGCGCCCTGATAGCCGCGCGCCAGGAAGTTGCCTTCGCCGAGCATAATGCCTTTACCGCCTGCGATATCCATCGCGTCAATGATCGACTGCTGCGCGCGGTGGGTACAGTGGTATTTCACAATCGCGGACAGCACGGCCGGTTTTTCGCCCAGCATAATGCCGTAGGTAATCAAAGATGCGGCGGCATCCATCACGTAGGCATTACCTGCGATACGCGCCAGCGGCTCTTCGATACCTTCCATCTTGCCGATGGAGATTTTGAACTGACGGCGGATGTGGGCGTATGCACCAATCCCCATCGCCACAGATTTCAGGCCACCAGTAGAGTTCGACGGCAGGGTAATGCCGCGGCCAACCGACAGACATTCCACCAGCATACGCCAGCCCTGACCGGCCATTTTCGGACCACCGATAATGTAATCAATCGGCACAAAGATGTCCTGACCGCGGGTCGGACCGTTCTGGAACGGCACGTTCAGCGGGAAGTGACGGCGACCAATTTCAACGCCCGGGGTAGAGGTTGGGATCAGCGCACAGGTAATGCCCAGATCTTCTTCGCCGCCCAGCAGTTTTTCCGGGTCAGAGAGCTTAAAGGCCAGACCCAGCACGGTGGCGATTGGCGCCAGGGTGATATAACGCTTGTTCCAGGTCAGGCGCATGCCCAGCACCTGCTCGCCCTGCCACTCGCCCATGCAGACCACGCCGGTATCCGGGATCGCGCCTGCATCGGAACCCGCTTCCGGGCTGGTCAGCGCGAAGCAAGGGATTTCCTGACCACGCGCAAGACGCGGCAGGTAGTGATCTTTCTGCTCTTCCGTACCGTAATGCTGCAGCAGTTCACCCGGGCCTAAGGAGTTAGGCACGCCAACGGTAATCGCCAGGATCCCGGAGACGCCCGCCAGCTTTTGCAGGACGCGAGCCTGAGCGTAAGCGGAGAATTCCAGACCGCCATACTCTTTCTTGATGATCATCGCGAAGAAGCGATGTTCTTTCAGATACGCCCACAGTTCTGGCGGCAGGTCCGCCATTTCATGGGTAATCGCGAAGTCATTTGCCATGCGGCACGCTTCTTCCACCGGGCCGTCAATAAAAGCCTGTTCTTCAGCGGTCAGACGCGGCTGCGGATAGTTATGCAGCTTTTTCCAGTCCGGGTTGCCCTGGAACAGGTCGCCTTCCCACCAGGTGGTACCGGCATCAATCGCTTCTTTCTCAGTCCGCGACATTGGCGGCATCACTTTGCGGAAGCCTTTGAACACCGGCGCGGAGATCATCGACTTACGCATCGGGGTAAAGTTAAACGGCAGAAGAATGATGGCCAGCGGAACTAAAAGCCAGATATTCCACAGACCAGCGACGCCAAGTGCAGCCGTCCAGGCCAGCAGAATCACACTACTCAGGAATAAACTGACGCGGTGATAGAACAACACACCGAGCAGTACAACAGTTGCGAGAATGCTCAAAATCATCATAAAGAAAAGCTCCCTTGCTTGTAGGAGGTCTGACCACTTGTGATGATATGGTTGTAGTTGATGTTATTTCCTTTAGCAATGTGTTTACAAAATAATTACAACCGGGCTCACATTGTTCGTGTTTTCGCCGGCACGAAAAAGCAAAACGCCGGAGGATTCGCATGGCTTTAGCTTCTCGCTTTTCCCGCTATCCGGTACACTCCACTGTGTTATTTCATCAATACTGAAGGATTATCCTCATGTACCAGGATCTTATTCGTAACGAACTGAACGAAGCGGCGGAAACGCTGGCTAACTTTCTGAAAGATGATGCCAACATTCACGCTATTCAGCGCGCGGCGGTCCTGCTGGCCGACAGCTTTAAAGCGGGCGGCAAAGTGCTCTCCTGCGGTAACGGTGGTTCCCACTGTGATGCCATGCACTTTGCAGAAGAGCTGACCGGACGCTATCGCGAAAACCGTCCGGGCTACCCGGCGATTGCGATTTCCGACGTCAGCCACATCTCCTGCGTAGGCAACGACTTCGGTTACGACCACATCTTCTCCCGCTACGTTGAAGCGGTAGGCCGTGAAGGCGACGTGCTGCTGGGGATCTCTACCTCTGGCAACTCCGGCAACGTGATCAAAGCGATCGCCGCCGCGCGTGAAAAAGGGATGAAAGTCATCACCCTGACCGGTAAAGATGGCGGTAAGATGGACGGTACGGCGGATGTCGAAATTCGCGTTCCGCACTTCGGTTATGCTGACCGTATTCAGGAAATTCACATCAAAGTGATCCACATCCTGATTCAACTGATCGAAAAAGAGATGGTTAAGTAAGACTTCGCTGGGGGCACTCTTGCCCCCGCTGTTGTGGAGGTGATGTATGTGCGAACTGCTCGGGATGAGCGCCAATGTGCCAACCGATATCTGCTTTAGTTTCACCGGGCTGGTGCAGCGCGGTGGAGGAACCGGGCCGCATAAAGACGGCTGGGGCATTACCTTCTACGAAGGCAAAGGGTGTCGCACGTTCAAAGATCCACAGCCCAGCTATAACTCACCGATTGCCAAACTGGTGCAGGACTATCCCATCAAGTCCCGCTCGGTGATCGCGCACATCCGTCAGGCAAACCGCGGCGAAGTGGCGCTGGAAAATACCCATCCGTTTACCCGTGAACTGTGGGGGCGAAACTGGACCTATGCGCACAACGGGCAACTGACGGGCTATAAGTCGCTGGAGACGGGGAATTTCCGCCCGGTCGGCGAAACGGATAGCGAAAAAGCCTTCTGCTGGCTACTGCACAAGCTGACGGAACGTTATCCTCGTACGCCCGGCAACATGACCGCCGTGTTTAAATACATCGCGACGCTGGCATCCGAGCTACGTGAAAAAGGCGTGTTTAACATGCTGCTGTCAGACGGACGCTATGTCATGGCGTTCTGTTCGACGAACCTGTTCTGGATCACGCGCCGTGCGCCGTTTGGCGTTGCAAAGCTGCTCGATCAGGATGTGGAGATAGACTTTCAGAAAGAGACCACACCGAACGATGTGGTCACAGTCATTGCGACGCAGCCGCTGACGGGCAACGAAGCCTGGCAAAAGATCATGCCAGGCGAGTGGGTGCTATTTTGTCTCGGGGACCGTGTAATTTGACGCCAGCTGTGGATGGACGACTTCGTGGCTCAGCGGTTTGCTGACCACGTAACGGCCATCTACGATTGAAACCACAGGCGGCTTGTGGGTCTGGTCAAAGTAGTCGTAACCCGGCTTCAGCTGTTTCCAGAAATCGGCGTAATAGGAGTACTTATGGCGGGCCATGTTGGCATCTGTCATACGGAACGGATAAATGCTGACCTGAACGTTAGGCTGCCCGAACACCAGCGCGCCTGTTACGAACTGGAAAATTTCATCAATGCCGGCATCGGTCATCGCATAACAGCCGATAGACACGCAGGCACCGTGGATCATCAGGTATTTCCCTTCATAACCGTGAGCACGGTCATAGGCATTGGGGAAACCGATGTTAATGGCTTTATAGAAGCGGCTGTCCGGTTTGAGCTGGCTACGCTGAACGTTATAAAACCCTTCCGGACTTTTAAAATCACCCTGGCGCTGTTTTGGCCCCAGCCCGCCGGAGTAATTACAAATTTTGTAGCTATCAAGCAGCTGATATGTCTCGCCCATTTTCACAAATAGATCGAGCGTGCGTTCTTCCTTGAAGATTTGAATATAAACCGGCGATCCCATTAACTGCTGTTTATATTCTTTGCTGATCGGCGTCGTGGAGCTGTTGCTGCTGAGCAGCCCGGCAAACGACATGCACGGAATCAGAAGCATCGCAATGAACAATGCGATTTTACGCATACTACAAGTTCCTTGATAAAACGTAGACCAACTTGCCAGGGCGGCAAAAGAGACCCGAAATCAGATTATTCTGTTAGGAGCGCTCACATTAGCACCGCTATAGATTTTCGCAAGAGTCGGGCGATGAGTTTACAAATTAGTTTTACTTTATAAACCATCAAAATCACGCTGGCTCCAGGAACTTTGCGTATTAGCTCGCAATTTGGCGCACCCGCAGGCGGATCCCCTGCCCGTGAGAAGGGGAAAATGGTACACTTCGCGCCCACTGGATTGTTGTTTATGGAAACCTGCTAACCACATGTTTAAAATAAAAAAAGGACTTAATCTGCCGATTGCAGGCGTGCCCGAGCAGCACGTTTCGCCCGGTGCAAGTGTCCGTCATGTCGCCATCGTAGGCGACGATTATCTGGGAATGCGTCCCTCGATGCTGGTTCAGGAGGGCGATCGCGTTATCAAAGGGCAGGCGCTCTTTGAGGATAAAAAAAATCCCGGCGTGCTGTTCACTGCTCCCGCCAGCGGCACCGTTGTGGCGATCAATCGTGGCGAGCGCCGTGTCCTTCAGTCGGTGGTGATCCGCATTGAAGGCGATGAACAGCGTGAGTTTGCCCATTACGACGCCGCAGAACTCGCGTCGCTTAGTCGGGAAACTGTGCAGGCTCAACTGCTGGCATCCGGTTTGTGGACGGCACTTCGCACGCGTCCTTTCAGCAAATCCCCCGCTCCTGATACGGCCCCGGCTGCCATATTCGTGACGGCCATCGACACCAACCCGCTCAGCGCAGACCCGCAGCCCGTTATTCTGGCGCAGCGTAAAGCCTTCGATGCCGGGTTGACGGTTTTAACGCGCCTGACGCCCGGAAAAGTTCACGTCTGCCAGGCCGGCGGTGGCAAGCTTGGCGGCCATCCGCAGGGGCAGGTCACGTTTAATGAATTTTCGGGTCCACATCCGGCTGGGCTGGTCGGCACCCATATTCACTTCCTTGAGCCGGTGAGTCTGAAAAAACAGGTCTGGCATCTTAATTATCAGGACGTCATTGCCATTGGTAAGCTCTTTACCACTGGCGTTCTCTGCGCTGAACGGGTCATCGCTATCGGCGGTCCGCAGGCTGCAAACCCGCGCCTGGTAAAAACGCTTCTGGGAGCCGATCTTAATGACCTGCTTTCCGGGGAAACGAAAGAGGGTGAAAACCGCCTGATTTCCGGTTCAGTACTCAGTGGGCGCCGTGCAGTTGATGCGCATGCGTACCTGGGCCGTTTCCATCTTCAGGTGAGCGTTGTGCAGGAAGGGCGTGAGAAAGAGCTGTTCGGCTGGGTGCTGCCGGGTGCAGAGAAATACTCCGTGACCCGCACTACGCTGGGTCACTTCCTGCGTCATAAGCTCTTTAATTTCTCCACCAGCACGAACGGCGGGGAGCGCGCAATGGTCCCGATTGGCAACTACGAACGCGTGATGCCGCTGGACATTCTGCCCACCGTGCTGCTGCGCGATCTCCTTGCCGGTGATACCGACGGCGCGCAGGCGCTGGGCTGTCTCGAGCTGGATGAAGAAGATTTGGCGCTGTGTACCTATGTGTGTCCAGGTAAATACGAATATGGACCCGTATTGCGCGAGGTGTTAACCCGCATTGAGCAGGAAGGATAACGATGGGCTTAAAACACCTCTTTGAAAAAATAGAGCCGCATTTTACCGAGGGTAAACTGAAGAAGTACTACCCGCTGTACGAAGCGACGACGACCATTTTCTACACGCCGGGTCTGGTGACGAAAGGGGCGGCGCACGTTCGCGATGCCATCGACCTGAAACGCATGATGATCCTGGTGTGGTTTGCGGTCTTCCCGGCCATGTTCTGGGGTATGTACAACGTGGGTCTGCAAACCATTCCGGCGCTGCATCATCTCTATGATGCGCAGCAGCTGGCGCAGGTCATTCAGTCTGACTGGCACTACCGCCTGGCACAGTCGTTAGGCGTGAGCTTCGCGGCGGACGCGGGCTGGCTCAGCATGATGACGCTGGGGGCGGTATTCTTCCTGCCGATTTATATGACTGTCTTTATCGTGGGCGGTTTCTGGGAAGTGCTGTTCGCCATCATCCGCAAACACGAGATTAACGAGGGCTTCTTTGTTACCTCTATCCTGTTTGCGCTGATTGTGCCACCAACGCTGCCACTCTGGCAGGCGGCGTTGGGGATAAGCTTTGGCGTCGTGATTGCCAAAGAGATCTTCGGCGGGACCGGGCGTAACTTCCTGAACCCGGCGCTGGCGGGGCGTGCGTTACTGTTCTTTGCCTACCCGGCGCAGATCTCAGGTGACCTGGTGTGGACGGCTGCTGACGGTTTCTCCGGTGCGACACCCCTTTCCCAGTGGGCGGCAGGCGGCGGTGAAACGCTGGTCAATAATGCGACCGGCCAGCCGGTGACCTGGTTTGATGCGTTTATTGGCAACATCCCGGGCTCCATCGGGGAAGTGTCTACCCTGATGATTTTGCTCGGTGGGGCGATCATTCTCTTTGGTCGCGTGGCCTCCTGGCGCATCGTCGCAGGCGTGATGCTCGGGATGGTGCTTACTGCCACCCTGTTCAATCTCATTGGTTCAAACACGAACCCGATGTTCTCTATGCCGTGGTACTGGCACCTTGTGCTGGGCGGTTTTGCGTTTGGCATGATGTTCATGGCCACCGATCCCGTCTCGGCCTCGTTTACCGACAGAGGTAAATGGTGTTACGGCGCGCTCATTGGGGTGATGTGTGTATTGATTCGCGTGGTCAACCCGGCCTATCCGGAAGGGATGATGTTGGCCATTCTGTTTGCCAATCTGTTTGCGCCGCTGTTCGACTATCTGGTCGTGCGCGCCAACATTAAGCGGAGGAAGGCGCGTGGCTGAAGTCAAAAATAACGACAGCATCAGCAAAACATTGCTGGTGGTTCTGGTGCTTTGCCTGGTCTGTTCCATTGTCGTCGCCGGTTCTGCCGTCGGGTTAAAACCGCTGCAGCAGGAGCAACGGGCGCTGGATAAACAGCGTAACATCCTGGCCGTGGCCGGGCTGATGCAGGAAGGCATGACGAAGGACGACGTCTCAGCCGTGTTTGCTGAACGCATTACCGCACGGCTGGTGAATTTAAAAACCGGTGAACTGATGGATAAAGACCCGGCGAAATATAACCAGGCGCTGGCGCTGAAAGATCCGCAGATGAGCACTTCGCTTGATGCCTCTCAGGATCCGGCAGGGATTAAGCGCCGCAGCAATATTGCGGAGATTTATCTCGTTCGTGACGAGCAAAAACGCGTGCAGGAAGTGGTTTTGCCCATCTATGGTAACGGCTTGTGGTCAATGATGTACGCCTTTGTGGCGCTGGACACCGATGGCCGCACGGTCAAAGGCATTACTTATTATGATCAGGGCGAAACGCCGGGGCTGGGTGGCGAAGTTGAGAACCCTAACTGGCGTGCGCAGTTTGTCGGTAAAAAAGTACTCGACGATAACGGTCAGCCTGCGCTTAAGGTGGTGAAAGGGGGCGCGCGTCCCGGTGATGACTTCGCCGTTGACGGCCTTTCCGGGGCCACGCTCACCTCTAACGGGGTGCAGCACAGTTTTGATTTCTGGATGGGTGAACTGGGCTTTGGTCCCTTCCTGAAAAACGTACGTGAAGGAGCGCTAAACAATGGCTGATACGGGTGAACTGAAAGAAGTTAAAAAGGTGCTGATTGGCCCACTTTTAGCCAATAACCCGATAACGCTGCAGGTGCTGGGCGTCTGCTCTGCCCTGGCGGTGACGACCAAACTGGAAACGGCGGTAGTGATGACGCTGGCAGTTACGCTGGTGACAGCGTTCTCCAGCATGTTTATCTCAATGATCCGCCACCACATACCCAACAGCGTAAGGATCATCGTCCAGATGGCGATCATCGCTTCGCTGGTGATCGTCGTTGATCAGCTGCTGCGCGCGTTTGCTTATGAAACCTCGAAGCAGCTTTCGGTGTTTGTCGGCCTGATTATCACCAACTGTATCGTGATGGGACGCGCTGAAGCCTACGCCATGAAAATGCCGCCGCTGGCGAGCTTTATGGATGGGATCGGCAACGGTCTGGGCTACGGCGTGATCCTGCTGACGGTCGGTTTCCTGCGCGAGCTTATTGGCAGCGGCAAGCTGTTTGGCATCACGGTGCTGGACACGGTACAGAACGGCGGCTGGTATCTGCCAAACGGACTGTTCCTGCTGGCCCCAAGCGCATTTTTCATTATCGGTTTGCTGATCTGGCTGATTCGTACGTTGAAGCCCGAACAGCAGGAAAAGGAGTAACCGACAATGGCTCATTACCTGAGTTTATTTGTGCGCGCGGTGTTTGTTGAAAACATGGCGCTCGCCTTCTTCCTGGGCATGTGTACGTTCCTTGCCGTTTCCAAAAAGGTCTCGACGGCATTTGGTCTGGGCGTGGCGGTCACCGTGGTGTTGGGGCTTTCCGTTCCGATTAACAACCTGGTGTTCAACTTTGTGCTGCGGGACAGTGCGCTGGTGGAGGGGATTGATCTCAGCTTCCTGAACTTCATCACCTTTATCGGGGTAATTGCGGCGCTGGTGCAAATCCTGGAGATGATCCTCGATAAGTATTTCCCGTCGCTGTACAACGCGCTGGGGATCTTCCTGCCGCTCATCGCCGTAAACTGTGCCATCTTTGGTGGCGTCTCATTCATGGTTCAGCGTGATTACAACTTCAGTGAATCCGTGGTGTATGGCTTTGGATCCGGTATCGGCTGGATGCTGGCGATTGTTACCATGGCGGGGATCCGCGAAAAAATGAAATATGCCAACGTCCCTGCCGGACTGCGTGGCTTAGGGATCACCTTTATCACCACCGGCCTGATGGCGTTGGGCTTTATGTCCTTCTCCGGTGTGCAGCTATAAGGGCTAAAAGATGGAAATTATTCTTGGCGTGGTGATGTTCACGCTGATAGTACTGGTGCTCTCAGGGCTGATTCTGGCGGCGCGCGCGAAGCTGGTCAATTCCGGTGATGTGGTCATTGATATCAATGACGATCCCCAGAATCAGATCCGTACCCCGGCAGGGGATAAACTGCTTAATACGCTCTCCGGCAACGGGATCTTTGTCTCGTCAGCCTGCGGTGGCGGCGGCTCATGCGGGCAATGCCGTGTGACGGTGAAAGAGGGTGGCGGTGATATTCTGCCCACAGAACTGTCGCATATTACGAAACGTGAAGCGAAAGAGGGTTGTCGTCTGGCATGCCAGGTCGCGGTGCGTCAGAACATGAAGATTGAGCTGCCGGAAGAGATCTTCGGCGTGAAAAAATGGGAGTGCGAGGTTATCTCTAACGATAACAAAGCCACCTTCATTAAAGAGCTTAAGCTGCGTGTGCCTGAAGGGGAGAGCGTCCCGTTCCGTGCGGGGGGCTATATCCAGATTGATTGTCCGGCACACACCGTGGCGTATGCCGACTTCGACGTGCCTGAAGAGTACCGTGCCGACTGGGATAAATTTAATCTCTTCCGCTTTGTTTCCGAGGTCAAAGAGTCCGCGCTTCGCGCCTATTCCATGGCTAACTAC
This sequence comes from Enterobacter sp. T2, assembly GCF_010692925.1. Classification (NCBI taxonomy): domain Bacteria; kingdom Pseudomonadati; phylum Pseudomonadota; class Gammaproteobacteria; order Enterobacterales; family Enterobacteriaceae; genus Enterobacter; species Enterobacter sp. T2. The sequence goes on from NZ_CP048736.1 coordinate 940,486, forward strand.
CCGGAAGAGAAGGGCATCATTATGCTCAACGTGCGTATCGCCACCCCGCCGCCAAACGTGCCACATGCCCCGCCGGGCGTGATGTCGTCGTACATCTGGTCCCTCAAGCCTGGCGACAAAGTCACCATCTCCGGTCCGTTCGGGGAGTTCTTTGCCAAAGATACCGACGCAGAAATGGTCTTTATCGGCGGGGGCGCGGGTATGGCGCCGATGCGCTCACACATCTTTGACCAGCTCAAGCGTCTTGGGAGCACGCGTAAGATCAGCTTCTGGTATGGGGCGCGTTCCCTGCGCGAAATGTTCTATGACGATGAGTTCGAACAGCTGGCGCGTGAGAACCCTAACTTTACCTTCCACGTGGCGCTTTCCGACCCGCAGCCGGAAGATAACTGGACAGGCTATACGGGCTTCATCCACAACGTGCTCTATGAAAATTACCTCAAACAGCACCCGGCACCAGAAGACTGCGAGTTCTACATGTGTGGTCCGCCAATGATGAACGCCGCTGTGATCAAGATGCTGAAAGATCTCGGCGTGGAAGATGAGAACATCCTCCTTGATGATTTCGGAGGCTGATCATGTTGACCTTTCTGGCGACCTTTGCGGTGTTTGTGCTGGTGGTATTCGGCATGTCATTAGGCTGGATCATCAAGCGTAAAAGCATTCAGGGCAGCTGCGGCGGGATCTCTTCTCTCGGAATGGAAAAGGTCTGCGACTGCCCGGAACCGTGCGATGCGCGGAAAAAAAGAATGGCCCGCGAACAGCAGCGCATTATTTAGTCTTGTTAGTCGGGTAAGGCGAAGCTGCCACCCGACAATTCCCACGTACACTTCTCAACCCTCATTTGTTTACTGTATACTTATCCAGTGATGAGTGAGGGCTTACTATGCGCAAAATAATCCATGTCGATATGGACTGCTTTTTTGCCGCAGTGGAGATGCGTGACAACCCGGCGCTGCGGGATATCCCCATCGCCATTGGCGGCAGCCGCGTACAGCGTGGGGTGATCAGCACCGCCAACTACCCTGCGCGCAAATTTGGCGTGCGCAGCGCCATGCCGACGGCGATGGCGTTAAAACTCTGCCCGCACCTCACCCTTTTGCCTGGGCGCTTTGAAGCCTATAAAGAAGCGTCGAACCATATACGGGAAATCTTCTCACGCTATACCTCACTGATTGAGCCGCTATCCCTGGACGAAGCCTATCTTGACGTCACCGACAGCCTTCACTGTCACGGCTCCGCCACCCTGATGGCGCAGGAGATCCGCCAGACTATTTCCAGCGAGCTGAATCTCACCGCATCGGCAGGGGTCGCGCCGGTAAAATTTCTCGCTAAAATCGCCTCCGATTTAAATAAACCCAACGGTCAGTACGTCATTACCCCCGAAGAGGTGCCTGCGTTTTTGAAAACGCTTCCGCTTGGCAAAATCCCCGGCGTAGGCAAAGTCTCCGCCGCGAAGCTGGAAAGTATGGGATTACGCACCTGCGAAGATGTGCAGCGAAGCGATCTGGCTATGCTACTCAAGCGTTTCGGAAAGTTTGGTCGCGTGCTGTGGGAACGCAGTCAGGGCATTGATGAACGCAGCGTAAGCAGCGAGCGGTTGCGTAAATCGGTTGGTGTTGAACGCACGCTGATGGAAGATATTCACGACTGGTCCGAATGTGAATTCATCATCACTGAACAGCTTTATCCTGAGCTGGAAAGGCGCTTAGCGAAGGTTAAGCCCGATCTGCTCATCGCCCGGCAGGGCGTGAAGCTCAAGTTTAACGACTTCCAGCAGACTACGCAGGAGCACGTCTGGCCGCGTCTGAACAGAGACGATCTTATCGCGACGGCAAAAAAAGTATGGGAAGAACGGCGGGCAGGGCGCGGAGTACGACTGGTGGGGCTGCACGTCACACTGTTGGATCCACAGTTAGAGCGTCAGTTGGTTTTGGGATTGTAGATTACGCCAATCGTAGGCCCGGTAAGCGTAGCGCCACCGGGCAACAGACGACGAATTACTTAGCAGGAATCGCCTTTAGCAACTCGGTCAGCAGGGTCCAGTAATGGCCCACGCTTTCGATATGAACTTGCTCATCCGGCGAGTGCGGCCCGGTAATGGTTGGCCCGATAGAGACCATGTCCATGTTCGGATACGGTTTCTTGAACAGACCACACTCCAGACCCGCGTGGATCACCTGAATGTTCGGCGTGCTGTTGAACAGACGCTGATAGGTTTCGCGCACCAGCGCCATCACCGGAGAACTGGCATCCGGCTGCCAGCCCGGGTAGCTGCCTTTAGCGGAGGTTTTGGCACCCGCCAGCGTCCCCAAAGATTCCAGCATGCTCACCACGTACTCTTTACCGCTGTCGATCAGGGAACGGATCAGGCAGATAATTTCTGCACTGTCGTCGCTCATGGTGACCACGCCCACGTTCAGTGAGGTTTCTACCACGCCTTTCGCCACGTCAGAGTTGCGGATCACGCCGTTTGGCGTCGCGTTCAGCAACTGGACAAAGGTGTCACGAGACTGCACGGTCAGCGCGGCTTTGTCGGTAGTAACAGACTCCAGCACCACGGTCAGGTTTTTCTCTTTCGCTGACAGTTCGTTTTTCAGGATATCCAGGTAGACGCTGGAGAGTTTTTTCAGCTCGTCCGCTTTTGCTGCTGGTACTGCAACGGTGGCGAAGGCTTCGCGTGGGATCGCGTTGCGCAGGGTACCGCCGTTGAAGTCTACCAGGCGCAGATCCAGCTCAGCCGCGTGGCCCGCCAGGAAGCGTGCCAGCAGTTTGTTGGCGTTGCCCAGGCCCAGGTGAATATCGCCGCCGGAGTGGCCGCCTTTCAGCCCTTTCAGCGTCAGCTTGAAGGTCTGGTAACCCGCAGGCACCGCTTCGCGTGACAGTGGCAGGGTAGAGATGAAATCAATCCCGCCCGCGCAGCCCATGTAGATCTCACCTTCTTCTTCGGAGTCGGTGTTGATCAGGATATCAGCCTGCAGCCAGTTCGCCTGCAGACCGAATGCGCCGTCCATGCCCGCTTCTTCGGTCATGGTCAGCAGCACTTCCAGCGGACCGTGCTCAACGCTGTCATCCGCCAGCACGGCCAGCGCAGAGGCCATGCCGATGCCGTTATCTGCACCCAGGGTGGTGCCGCGCGCTTTCACCCAGTCGCCGTCGATGTAGGGCTGGATCGGGTCTTTAGTGAAATCGTGAACGGTGTCGTTGTTTTTCTGTGGCACCATGTCCAGGTGCGCCTGCAGGACAACCGGTTTGCGGTTTTCCATGCCGGCGGTGGCCGGTTTACGGATAAGAATGTTACCAACCTGGTCGCGCTCAGCGTGCAGACCTTTTTCCTTCGCCCAACCCATAATATGTTCGGCAAGCTGTTCTTCATGGTAGGAAGGGTGTGGAATGGAACAGATTTTGGCAAAAATATCCCACAGCGGCTGCGGAGATAATTGAGACAGTTCAGACACGATAAGTCTCCTTGTCGATGCTCTGCAAACAAGGTTGCAGGTCACAGGGTTAGCAGGTTAATAGTTACCACAAGACAGGCTTGCGAGATGCAACTGAGAATACCACTTTCTCTGCGGGCTGGTAGCATAAAGCATGTAAAAACTCAGGCAGAGGGCGCTAAACACTGGTTTTTAGTGCGTCAGATCTCTATAATCTCGCGCAACCTATTTCCCCCTCGAACACTTTTTAAGCCGTATAAAAACAGGCTGGGACACTTCACATGAGCGAAAAATACGTCGTCACCTGGGACATGTTGCAGATTCACGCCCGCAAACTGGCTGCGCGTCTGATGCCTTCCGAACAGTGGAAAGGCATTATTGCCGTCAGCCGTGGCGGTCTGGTACCGGGGGCGCTGCTGGCACGTGAGCTGGGTATTCGTCATGTCGATACCGTTTGCATCTCCAGCTATGACCACGACAACCAGCGTGAGCTGAAAGTGCTGAAACGCGCTGAAGGCGACGGTGAAGGCTTTATCGTCATCGACGATCTGGTGGACACCGGTGGTACCGCGGTGGCTATCCGCGAAATGTATCCAAAAGCGCATTTCGTCACTATCTTCGCGAAACCGGCGGGTCGCCCACTGGTTGACGATTACGTGATTGATATCCCTCAGGATACCTGGATTGAACAGCCATGGGATATGGGCGTGGTCTTTGTACCGCCTATTTCAGGCCGTTAATTTCCGCACGTAACTTTACACGCCCGGCTATGTCGGGCGTTGTTCTTTTTATCCTGCCACGCGTTACAATGGACGTTATATGACGTATCCATGGAGGCAACGCAATGACGCAGGCGAATCTCACCGAGACACTCTTCAAACCCCGTTTCAAACACCCTGAAACGTCGACGCTGGTCCGTCGGTTCAATCCGGGTATCCAGCCTGCCGTCCAGTCTGCCTTAGACGGCAAAAACGTCCCCCACTGGTATCGCATGATTAACCGCCTGATGTGGATCTGGCGCGGTATTGATCCGCGTGAAATCCTGGATGTGCAGGCGCGTATCGTCATGAGCGAGTCGGAGCGCACAGACAGCGAACTCTACGACACGGTGGTCGGCTATCGCGGCGGCAACTGGATCTATGAATGGTCTAAACAGGCGATGCTCTGGCAGCAAAAAGCCAGCCAGGAGGAAGATGCTACGCGGAGCGGCAAGCACTGGCTCCATGCGGCCAATCTCTACGCCATTGCCGCCTACCCGCATTTAAAAGGTGATGAGCTGGCTGAGCAGGCTCAGGCGCTGGCGAACCGAGCCTATGAAGAAGCGGCTCAGCGCCTTCCGGGCCAGATGCGCGAACTGGAGTTCACCATTCCCGGCGGTGCGCCCGTCACCGGCTTCCTTCATATGCCTGAAGGAGACGGCCCGTTCCCGACCGTCCTGATGTGCGGCGGGCTGGATTCGCTGCAAATCGACTATTACAGCCTGTATGAGCGTTACTTCGCACCAAAAGGGATCGCGATGTTGACGCTTGATATGCCCTCAATTGGTTTCTCATCCAAATGGAAGCTGACTCAGGATTCCAGTCTGCTGCACCAGCATGCGCTAAAAGCGCTGGAAAACATTCCTTGGGTTGACCACACCCGCGTGGCGGCATTCGGCTTCCGCTTTGGGGCGAACGTCGCAGTGCGTCTGGCTTATCTTGAATCATCGCGCCTGAAGGCCGTCGCGTGCCTGGGCCCGGTAGTCCACGCCCTGCTTAGCGATCCTGCCCGTCAGGGCAGCGTGCCGGAAATGTACCTTGACGTGCTGGCCAGCCGCCTTGGCATGCATGATGCATCAGATGAAGCGCTGCGCGTTGAGCTCAATCGTTACTCGTTAAAAACGCAAGGTTTGCTGGGACGCCGTTGCCCGACGCCGATGTTGTCCGGCTTCTGGAAAAACGATCCGTTCAGCCCGGAGGAAGAGTCACGCTTAATCACTTCGTCATCTGCGGATGGCAAATTGCTTGAGGTGCCGTTCAGCCCGGTATATCAGAATTTCGACAAAGCACTGAAAGAGATTACGCGCTGGATCGCTCAGAGATTGTGTTAATAGATTGCTAAATTTTGCTGGTTTGGTAAAACAGTGGCTTCACAAAAGGAGATCGCAATGACGTTACCGAGTGGACACCCGAAAAGTAGGCTGATTAAGAAATTTATGGCTCTCGGCCCGTATATTCGAGAAGAGCAGTGTGAAGAGAATCGCTTTTTTTTCGACTGCCTGGCTGTTTGCGTCAACGTGAAGCCTGCACCCGAAAAACGTGAATTCTGGGGCTGGTGGATGGAAATGGAAGCTGAGGAGAAACGTTTTACCTATAGCTACCAGTTTGGCCTGTTTAATAAAGACGGCAACTGGCAGGCCACCACCATCAACGATCAGGAAGTGATTGATCGCCTGGAATATACCCTCAAAGAGTTCCATGACAAAGCGAGCGCACTGCTGGCCTCTCTGGAGCTGAAGTTCGAACCCGCGGATAACTTTTCCAGCGAAGCGGTGAAGCTGACCGCGTAATGCTTTTCTCCCTCTCCCTGTGGGAGAGGGCCGGGGTGAGGGCATCAGACCGCATTCATTTCGGGCAAAAAAAATCCCGGCACATCTGCCGGGATTTTCTTATTCGGATAATCTTAGAACTGGTACGTCATACCCAGCGCAACAATATCATCGCTGCTTACGCCCAGTTTATTATCGTCGTCAATCTGGTTGATTTTATAATCAACAAATGCGGACATATTTTTGTTGAAGTAATAGGTCGCGCCGACATCGATATATTTCACCAGGTCTTCGTCACCAATCCCTTCGATATCCTTGCCTTTAGACTGGACATAGCCCAGAGACGGGCGCAGGCCGAAATCGAACTGATATTGTGCAACAACTTCAAAGTTCTGCGCTTTATTAGCAAAGCCGCCGGAAATTGGCGTCATATTGCGGGTTTCGGAATACATGGCTGCCAGATAAATATCGTTCGCGTCGTATTTCAGACCGGTAGCCCAGGCTTCCGCTTTCTGGCCCTGACCACGCGCCAGCAGGTTTTGCTCGTTGGTGCGGTCAGAGTTGGTGTACGCGCCGCTGACGGCGAAATCGCTACCGCCGAAGTCATAGGTCAGAGAGGTACCGAAACCGTCACCGTTCTGTTTTTTGGCGTCACGGTTTTCGTTTTTGCCCTGGTACTGCAGCGTCATGTCCAGGCCATCAATCGCACCGAAGAAATCGGTGTTACGGTAGGTTGCAAGACCGCTGGCACGCTTGGTCATAAAGTTGTCGGTCTGTGCGGAAGAGTCGCCGCCGAACTCAGGGAACATATCGGTCCACGCTTCGACGTCGTACAGGGCACCCAGGTTACGACCATAATCCAGGGAACCAAAGTCTTTCAGTTTCAGACCCGCAAACGCCAGGCGTGTTTTCTGAGAAGAGTCGCTTTCGGCTTTGTTACCGGCAAATTCGGCTTCCCAACGGCCATAGCCCGTCAGTTGATCGTTAATCTGGGTTTCACCTTTAAAACCGAAGCGAACGTACGTCTGGTCACCATCTTTGGTGTCATCATCGCTGATATAGTGCATCGCTTTAACTTTGCCGTACACGTCCAGTTTATTACCGTTTTTATTATAAACTTCAGCTGCGTGAACGGATGCAGAAGCCACCACGCCCATAACCACTAATGCCAGAGTGCTCTTTTTCATTTTCGATCCTGTCTTATAAACGCGCTAAAAAAATTCGCTGGACGATAAGCTCATGCTTAAGTCCCGTGAAAAAACAGGAAGGGTTTTATCGTTCTGGAATGAAACTTTTATGACAAACTAAGAATAATTTTAAAAAACTGTGATTTATTATTTCGGTAATAAATCCGTCAAATTTTGCCGCTACGCTTCCTGATCCCGCGCAACAAAGTGCTTTGTGATGTACTAAGGCAGTTGGCAACCGGGCTGACTCCTGTTAAAACGTTCGTTCGACATTACTTTCCCTTATCGTTGAACGGCAGAGAATCATGAGTGACAGCCAGACACTGGTGGTAAAACTCGGTACCAGTGTGTTAACAGGCGGATCGCGCCGCCTAAATCGCGCCCACATTGTTGAGCTTGTACGTCAGTGCGCTCAACTGCATGCCGCAGGGCATCGTATTGTGATTGTGACTTCCGGGGCGATTGCCGCCGGGCGTGAACATCTGGGTTACCCCGAACTCCCCGCGACGATCGCCTCTAAACAGCTGCTGGCCGCCGTGGGACAAAGCCGACTCATTCAACTCTGGGAACAGCTGTTCTCTATCTATGGTATTCACGTCGGGCAGATGCTGCTGACGCGCGCGGATATGGAAGACAGAGAGCGCTTCCTGAACGCGCGCGATACCCTGCGCGCGCTGCTGGACAACAACATTGTTCCCGTCATCAACGAAAACGATGCCGTTGCCACCGCTGAAATCAAAGTGGGGGATAACGATAATCTCTCTGCGCTGGCCGCCATTCTGGCCGGTGCTGATAAACTCCTGCTTCTGACCGATCAGCAAGGGCTGTTTACCGCCGATCCGCGCTCCAACCCGGAAGCCGAACTGATCACCGACGTTCATGGCATCGACGATGCGCTGCGTGCCATCGCCGGTGACAGCGTTTCAGGGTTAGGAACCGGTGGCATGGGAACCAAGCTGCAGGCTGCTGACGTGGCGTGCCGTGCCGGTATCGACACCATTATTGCGGCGGGCAGCCGCCCGGGCGTGATTGGTGACGTGATGGAAGGCATCTCTGTCGGCACCCGCTTCCACGCGCAGGAATCCCCGCTGGAAAACCGCAAGCGCTGGATATTTGGCGCGCCTCCTGCCGGTGAGCTCACCGTTGATGAAGGCGCGACGGCGGCGATTCTGGAACGAGGGAGTTCATTGCTTCCTAAAGGAATTAAAAGCGTGACAGGCAACTTCTCCCGTGGTGAAGTGATCCGCATCCGTAACCTTGAAGGTCGCGATATCGCCCATGGCGTAAGCCGCTATAACAGCGACGCGCTGCGCCGCATTGCGGGCCACCATTCGCAGCAGATCGACGCCATTCTGGGCTATGAATATGGCCCGGTTGCCGTTCACCGCGATGACATGATTATTCGTTAAGGAGCCAGAACATGCTGGAACAAATGGGCGCAGCCGCGAAGGCCGCCTCTTACAAACTGGCGCTCCTTTCCAGCCGTGAGAAAAACCGCGTGCTGGAAAAAATCGCTGATTATCTGGAATCGCAATCCGCTGAGATCCTGCGAGCCAACGAACAAGATTTAGCTGAGGCGCGTGAAAACGGCCTGAGCGAAGCGATGCTCGACCGCCTGGCGCTGACGCCGGCGCGCCTGAAAGGCATCGCTGATGATGTCCGTCAGGTTTGTAATCTGGCTGACCCGGTAGGGCAGGTGATTGACGGTGGGCTGCTTGACAGCGGTTTGCGTCTGGAGCGTCGCCGCGTGCCGCTCGGCGTCATTGGTGTGATTTATGAAGCCCGTCCAAACGTGACGGTTGACGTCGCCTCTCTGTGCCTGAAAACCGGTAACGCTGCCATTCTGCGCGGCGGAAAAGAGACCTGGCGCACCAACGCCGCAACGGTAAACGTCATTCAGAAGGCGCTGGAAGAGTGTGGCTTACCGGCGGGAGCCGTGCAGGCAATCGAGAGCCCAGACCGTGCGCTGGTCAACGAAATGCTGCGCATGGATAAATACATCGACATGCTAATCCCACGCGGTGGCGCAGGTCTGCACAAGCTGTGCCGTGAACAGTCCACTATTCCGGTCATTACAGGCGGTATCGGCGTATGCCATATCGTTGTCGATGACAGCGCAGAGATTGCCCCGGCGCTGAAGATTATCGTTAACGCCAAAACTCAGCGTCCAAGTACCTGTAACACCGTGGAAACGCTGCTGGTGCATCAGGGTATTGCAAATACCTTCCTCCCGGCGCTGAGCAAACAGATGGCGGAGAGCGGCGTAACGCTGCACGCGGATGCCAATGCGCTCACACTGCTCCAGGATGGCCCGGCTAAGGTAGTGCCAGTCAAAGCTGAGCAGTACGATGACGAGTTCCTGTCGCTGGATCTGAACGTGAAGATTGTTAGCGATCTCGATGACGCGATTGCCCACATCCGTGAGCATGGTACCCAGCATTCTGACGCGATCCTGACGCGTACGCTGCGCAATGCCGATCGCTTCGTGAACGAAGTGGACTCCTCTGCGGTGTATGTCAACGCCTCAACGCGCTTCACCGACGGCGGCCAGTTTGGACTTGGCGCAGAAGTGGCGGTCAGCACGCAGAAACTGCACGCGCGCGGCCCTATGGGCCTCGAAGCACTGACCACCTACAAGTGGATCGGCTTCGGTGACGATACAATTCGTGCGTAAATAATCACGGGTGATGCAAAAATAGCCGTTTGATTCAAAAGGGCATTGACGCATCACCCGGTTAGATCTAACCTTTTGCCCCGTGGTTACACTCGTAACCGGACTCTCAGGGCCGATATAGCTCAGTTGGTAGAGCAGCGCATTCGTAATGCGAAGGTCGTAGGTTCGACTCCTATTATCGGCACCATCCATATCAAGTAGTTACGCTTCATTTGTACCTTCTTTATTTTCACTGTGGGACAAATCTGGGACAGCTCACCCGAAAATTAAATCAATTTGTCGCGTATTTTCGGTCAGGTGAGTATCGACGCTAAGGCGCCGATGTACCAATTCCTCGCTATGAAGCCAGTGCGATAACGCCACCTCTTATGGAGGTGGTCAGCAACAACTTTTGGAAGTGATATGGATGGAAACATCTTTTTGTTGTTTGAAAAATGAGTGCTTAAGACCCTTTTAAAATGTTCTCAAAATCAGCACTGCTTAAATCTGGTGCAGAGCACAACATATCCCTCGCCAATGCCCGGCGACGCTGAAGGAGTTCATCTAGCGTTTCTTCAAACGTCGTGATTTCAGAGTCCGTTACCGTGGGATAATACACATACACATCCTTTGTCTGGCCGATACGGTAAGCGCGGTCAGTTGCTTGATCTTCTTTTGCCGGATTCCAACAGCGGGTGAAATGAATAACGTGGTTTGCTTTCTGTACGTTAACCCCAAAACCAACCGCGACGGTGGAGAGAATGATCACGCCAAAGCCGGGTTGGGCCTGGAAATCATCAATCAGTCGCTGGCGGTTATTCTGACTATGACTTTTAGTGCTGGTGTCGCCGTTGATGATCACTGGACGGAAACCAAATCGCTGTTGAATAGCGTGTTGTATCTCGCGCTGAAGATCGCGCAGCTCAGTAAAGATGATTACTTTGTCTTTGCTGGTGTGCTTAATTTCATCCAATGTTTTCAACATCCAATTAAGCTTGGGTGAGGCTTCCCGATAGCGAGGTTCTGGGTTAACGACTGCCGGGTGTGCACAAATGAGTTTAAGACGATGCAATAACCCTAACATACCCGCGCCTGCTTGCTGCATTCCTTCACTAAGCGCCTGCTGTTGTTGCCAGTTCGCTATCGAAGAAAGATACAGTTGCCTTTGAGGGGCAGAAAGCGGCAGTTGCTTACAGCTGACGACTTCGATTTTTTGTGGCAAGTCACGCGCAACCTCTTCTTTAGTTCGGCGTAATGTTTGTGGTTCAATCAACGCTCGTAAACTTTCAAGCTGTCCTGTATCACGACCCGCTTCGTTCTCGATAGGGCGAACGTAGGATTTGCCAAATTCATTGAGCGCTCCTAAGAGACCCGGCTGAGCGAAATCAAAAAGGCTCCAGAGATCTACAAGCGTGTTTTCAACTGGCGTGCCGGTGCATGCCACTTTAAATCGTGCTTGTATCGCATTGGCTGCATGAGTAATTAATGCTGCCGGGTTCTTTATTTTTTGTGCCTCGTCACACACCATAATGGACCAGGGCTGGCGCCCCAGTGAAAATTCCTGATCGCGAAGTGTTTCGTAGGTTGTCAGAATAATTTTCGCGTCACCCTGCCAGCCGGGTTTAAGCAGATTTTTGATCCCCTGAGACTGCAGATGAGCAGGAATAGCCTGTTTCGGGTACTTCACCGCTTTGATGGTGTCGCCATACAATTTCATTACTGGAATGCCAGATGTATAGAAGAAATTGTCCAGTTCACGCTCCCAGTTATCCAGAAGAGAGACAGGGGCAACGATGAGGCTGGGTGGCTCGTCAGGGAATTTTTCAATGAACCAAACCAAAAAGCTCAGGATCTGCAGCGTTTTCCCCAGCCCCATATCATCCGCGAGCAGGCAACCTGTAGTTTCCTGAGGCGAACGAAGGAAAAGCTGTTGGAGCCAGGCCACGCCTTCACGCTGATGGTCTTTGAGCCGGATGTGTTCTTTAAGGCTCAGTGGAATTTCAGGCTCGGCATGACGCGCATTGAGGAGTGAATCTCGGCGCAGTTTAATGTAAACAGCTTCTTCAATATTCTGTTCAATTTTGAGCACTGCCCGGGCTGCTTTTTCAACAACGTTACTCTTTAAATCATGTGCTATATTTTGCTGCTTTTCCCAGTTCTTACTGAAGGTTTTCGCCGCATCCAATGGCAGTTCAGTCTCATTCCAGGGGAAGATGATATGCGTTTCGCCAGTCGCTTCTGCCTGAGTGATTCTTTCCTGCAGTTCATCGAAATGTTGCAGGTTATCTGGTTGCCAGCCATCCAGGGCTTCAACCGAAAATGCGGAGAAGTCGACCCCATCAGGGAGCCAGTTTTCACTTTGCGCCTTGGTCAGCCATGGCGAGGATATTTTTTCAAATTCACCAATGCCGATAACGCGATCGCCATATTTACCGAGATCAAGGACATCGTTAAATTCTTTACCTTCAACTTCCTGTTGCCAGCGCGACAACAGCGATTGGCAATCATGCCATTGCTGTTCAGTGAATTGACTTAGTTCCAGTTCGTAACCCTGCCAGGAACCTGCTGGCATTTGCGCAGCAACACTGATACCTAAGCTCTGAACAAATTTATCCAGTTCCCATGGTGCGGAGAAAAGAAATGTCACTTCCGGTTGTGGTATGGGAGAGATAGGCTCAAGTACCAGTTTAATATCGTCTATCTTGTTCTCATCATTTACACGGGGCTGAAGTCTGAAATGATGGAAGAAAATGTGGGCATCAAAAAGTGCTTGCTCATGTTCTTCAGGGGAAATAACACTGGCGGCATCTTCACCCAGGAAAGTATAGGGGTTGCGAACAAAGGAAAGCGCTTCACTACCGGCCACTCTACGCCCTGGGATTGCATGTATTGAATTCAGAACTTCTTTCACTTCAGGTGGGATGATGACATGGCTGAGTTCGCCATTCTCTCCGGGTATGCGATAGCTATCGTGAACCTGTGAGTTCTTGTCAAAACTGTCGAGCCAGTTAGCGGGCTGGTCTTGAAAGTGAGGTTCAATCTCGATAACCGCGGTATCAGCAACCGTAGCCTTACGAAGGCGTAATGACAACGACGTTGGTTTGATAACGTGCGTTTTTTCTAAATAGTCATCAAATTTTGCAGAGGCCTGTTTCGCACATTTGCGAATTGCGGCCCACCCCAACTGGTTAGTGGTTTCGCCTGGGGTCTGAATTTGCTGGGTACTAAGCTGCTCTATTGTCTGCAAAAGAGCCCAGTTTTCCCGTGATAACAAATGCTGTTGATTTTCATAATTAAAAATTGCGCCGGTACGATTGAAACGAATCGACTTACGGGTTGGAACCAAAGTCCATTCCGCAATCCAGACACGAAAATCACTATCGTTTAATGCCCCACGCGAACTCAGTCTTGCACGTAATGGTAATATCTCTGGAACGCCAATTAGAGGCAGACTGCTGGAGTGTTCCTCGTCCTCCAGTAGGCGATACAAATTATCCCAGCTCAATAACCAGCGGTCTGTTAGTGAAATCAGATAGTCTTCTTCGGCCAGTTGCTCAAGCCAGGATGCCAGAGCCCAAAGATCTGGGTCATCAACTAAAGATTGCGGAAAACTGAGTCCGTTTTCCTCAACCTGATACTGATTTCTCAGATGGTGTTCTATCTGCTGACGGTTTCCCGTCAGTTTACTTAGCAGACGTTTCAGCATTATTTGATCCAGTAGCGATGCGGCTCTTTGAGCACAGGGGCGAAACCCAGTCGAAGTAACTCTCTTTCCGTCGTGTCGTCGGGTGCTTTGAGCTGTACAGAGAGCACGCCACCTTTTTGTCGGTTATCGCTGACGATGCATGAGGTGTTTTCAACCAGGCGCTGTATTGCTGTATCCCGCAATGGATTGATGATTTTGATGTCAGATACCGAGGCGGGAGAGGGCGCTTTTTTATCTACAAATTTGACGGGCTCTTCAGCCATCCAGCGGATACCTAACTTACGCAATTCATCTTCGTATTTAAGCATCCAGCCGGTGATGCGGGTCTTGTTGTACCCTTCTGCTCTTGGGGTATGTGGAAGACGAAGAACATTACGATATTTATCTTTCAACTGGATATTAATATCTAATGAATGTGACTCAGGGTTAAAGGGAGCCTGACCCACTCGGTAGGCATACATCGCGTTCCCCGTCCCGGAAAACTCAACGAAAATGTAATCGTTTATCTGCATAATCATAGCATTATCGAAACTACGCCCACCACGCAGATGGCTCAGCCTTCCACGATTCTCCTCGCGGAATTTCACAAAGTCACTGCTACCATCGTGCCAGGCATCGGGTCCCATCACGATACGGGTAAATCCCATCTGGTTTGCGAAGCGCAGCCAGTAGTGGAGTCGTGCCTGATCGACATCGCCGTTGCCGCGTAGTAGCTCAAAGAAATGCATCAGGTCTTGTTTTGCTAACCAGCCCCGCACCATTGCAGCGACAGGTTCAGAAACATACTGATGCCACTTATTCTGCTGACTCTTGAGCTGCGGGTTATCCCAGTATTCAAGAGCTGCCTGTTTCAGGGCGGAATGAGCTTGATCGCGATAGGTTGAATGGTAATAGCGAGTCAGCGTTGCCGTAATAATGTCATCACGAAAACGTACCCACTGCGCGGCCAGGCTCAATAGCCAGCTGATTTTGTCCAGGTATTGAGGATCATCCAGAGTATCAAGCTGCGCCAGCAGCACCGTGAAAATACGTTTCCACAACCAGCTACTGTCGGGAATTTGCGCTATTTTCTCTAAAGATGATAGGGAGTTGCTCTCACCGGAAAGTAGTTGTTGTGATATCACACCGCCAGCCTGAGGCGTAAAAATGTCGTGATAAAACTCAATGGTTTTCATCCACGGTTTTTCTCTGCGGATAGCGGCTTTTACTACTGAGTATCCATGGGCGATATGACCACGCAGTACACACCAGTGTGGATTGATTTCTGGCGATTCGTGTTTGTAGGCAAAATAACTTGAACAAAGTGCCGCCCAGTCCTTCCGTTTCAGTGTCCTGGATTGAATCTGTTTTTGAATAGCGCTGTCGACGCGGGGGAAGAGTGTATCATCCTCCAGTAATACTGGCCTGTCAGGGTAGAGCGGATCGGTATCGGCGAGGCCATAAAACACCATTCGCCACTCACGTTCGGTCAGTTCTTCTGCAAGACGAAAACGACGCAGTGCCGCCAGCCGCATTTCATGTGGCGGGGGGGGGATTTTCTCTGCTTTATCAAATCGCTTTTCCATCTCGCGGCCAGCAGAGGCCAGCGCGTGGAAATCATTGCGCAGAAAATGCTCCTCCTGCTGGCTGGAAGAGAGCTTAGCTGCAATGCGCTGCGCTAGAGAACTCAATGCGGGCGTCATTGCGGCATTACCAGCTGGCAAACTTCTTTATTCACAACAGGCGGGAAATCCACCTCGTCTGCAGCATGCTTATCTTTCAGCCCGAAGAACTGCATACGCAACTCGACGCGACGGCTGGCTTCTTTGCTCTCTTTCGCGTTGTTAAACGAAACGCCCCCCGCCAGGAAAAGCTTACGAATTTGGATCTGCTGTTCTGCAGAAATGTTTTTTTGTAGAGGACTGCGGCTATCGAGCAAACTACACATGACCCATTCAGAACGCTGTAGGGAAAGATGCAGGTTATAAAGGTACGAACCGTCGGTGTCGGTAAATCCTTCAATGACGATTTGCTTAAACCACTTTTTGCCTTCTTCACTGTCGGAGGCTTCAAGTACAAGAGGAACCACATCCTGTAGAGCTTTTTGTCCTTCTACGTTCAGGAAAAATCGATTGTGATCGAAACGACCAGCTTCACCAAAGCTGATGCGGTTATCGTGGCAATCCACCACGATGGTTTTGTATACACTGCGGGCATGCAGCTCCAGGCGCTCACATAATCTGGCGATGTCCTGTCCCCTGACTTTTTCTCCTTGCTCCGCGCGTTGAATGCGTTGTGTAACGGAGCTTAGCGACGCGACCATCACCACCAGAAATAGCACCATCATGGCGGTCATCAGATCGGCGTAAGAAATCCAGAAGGGCTTCTCAGCTTCATCACTGCGGCGCTTTTTAACGCCAAATGCATTCCCAAACATCAGCTGTCACCTCCTCAGGCACGCACGCGAGACAGAACATCATCAAGCTCGCTGACGCTTTCACCGATCTGTTCGACAGAGCCTGCAAGCAGATTAGAGGCTTTCGCCATTTCGACGTCCAGTTTGCCCAGCGTTTTATCCAGGCTGCGCGAAACGCCCTCTGAGAAGTCTTCAAAGCCTTTCCCGAGCACATCGCTGACATTTTCCATAAAGGTCTGTGCTTCACGGTTATAGCTCTGCAAGCGTTCACCGTGCTGTTTGAGATCGGTGATAAATTGGCTGCGGGTAGTCTGTTCAGACTGAGTGTTGGCTGCAAGCAGCTCCAGCATGGCAATGGATTTGCTGACGGCTTCACGATTGTTCCGATAATCGGCCACTACTGAACTGAGTTCGCTGGTTGCAAGGGAGAGCGAGGATCCCGCCGACTGCACTTTATTCAATACGTCAGCCGTGAGGTGATTCGCCTCCGACACCTTATCGCCTGCGTGTTCAAAACGCTCGGCGGCAACACGCATTTTATCCGCGCCGTTTTGCATATCCTGAATCTGTCGGTTGGTCTGTTCTGCAAGTTTGTTCAGCGTTTCGGTGGTTCCCTGATGCTGACTAGCAACGGTTTCAATCAACTGTTTGATCTGATCGTCTACTTCACTCATCACACGCTGCGTCTGTTCGTGCAGAGACTGCTGGTTAGCCTGCTGGTTCGCTGATATCTGTTGCTGACCCTTATCTATCTGGCCAAACAGACTGCCCAACTGTTCCCCGAGTGCTTCGACTGAGGCCGCTATTTTTTCCATGGTTGCGCTTTGTCCCTGCTGCACTGAATTCTGAATGGCTTCAATAAAGGCGGACATATGTTCTGCCTGCGCTTTTTCTCGCGCTTCGCTGTCGGCAAACATTTTCTCAAGCTGCCGTGCCATCCGTTCACCGGCGCCTTCACCCTCAGCGCCAATTTTCGCGACAGAGGCTTGTAAGCTGGTCAGCATGTCATTCATACCAGCCTGCATCGCCTGTTGTCCGGATTTCATTTCAGAGAGAAGCTGTTCAATCAGCTGTGCACTTCCCTGACGGGAATCGTCGCTAACCTGACGCATATCCTGTAGCAGGGCGGAGAATCCACTTTGCATCGTCTGGATAGCCCCGACGGTTTGCCCCATCATTTCGTTGAGATTCGTAAACTGCTGGCCAAAGGTGGTATCGAGCTTCGCCATAAATGCGGTCAGCACATCCTGCAGCATGTTCTGTACCATGCCGCTTTGATCGCCGCTGGCGGTCTGTACCGCACCCGCAATTTTATCCAGCGGAGACTTCAGGCTATTTTCGATTGCTCCGCTCACCTGGTCGGCAAACTGCGCGCCTGATTCGCGATAGGTATTACTCAATGTATTCGCGAGGCGTTCATTTTCAACTTTCTGGCTTTCGGCGAGATGCAGCAGCATATCGCGAAGATCGGTGACCAGGCTCTCTTTCAGATGGCGTGCCTGGGTAGCGCTTTCGTTACTGGATTTCACCAGCGAGGCGAGGTATTCCTCGCCCACACCGCTAACGTAGAGCTTGTCGATAGCGGCGGTAAATTTTTCGAGATACTTATAGCACTTGGCTATGGACAGTTTTTCCAGCCATGTGACGAAAATTGAGGCGGCAATAGCCACGGCAGAGCCAAGGAATGCGTACAATACATCGTGCAGCAAATTATTGACGCTGCTGGTAACCTGCTCTGGAGTGCTGGGGTCGAAGTGGTTGAGGCCAATCATCAGACCGTAAAACGTACCGATAATCCCAACACCGGTCAGAATACCGGGCAGGTGTTTGAAGAATTCGGTATTAAGTGGAATATCGACTAACTGTTGCTCAGAGAAGTAGCTCGAACTTGGCGCAGTGGCACGTATGCGGACGATTTTTTCCTCCCCATCTTCCAACTCACTCTGCGGGTGTAACGACTCTTCAAACTCATTCCATGCATGTTTGAGTTCTGGACGTTTAAAGAGATTTTGCAGATGTGCAAGCTGTTCCCTTGGGGAGTTGCTTTCAATGCTATTAATTGATTGGGTGTATTTTTTCAGACTGTTAACAATTTTAATGGCCCGAAGTAAATAAAAGAAAATAAAGCAGGCAACGGCCAGGCATACGATGCTGATTACAGTGAAGGGCACATTATGCGGCTCCACAGATGTAAGCGTCACTAAAAAGGAATTAAGCCAGGACATATTTTTTACCCGTTGAATATATTAATCAGCATTCAAATTATCATCGACAACATTTTGATTACCTTTAATCAAAATTTATACGTTGTGATAGTCATCGCCGCGCCATGATCCGCAAACAATCCCGACCGTTCAGGGGATGAACGGTGCAAGCAAGGAGCGCTAATGGAATGGCGGTTTAGTTTCCTATTATTTAGCGATCAAAAGCAAATTTCTTTACGTTGTTTCGTTTGTAATCATTAACGTTCTGGGTATCTTTTTGCGAACTGTATTCCAAAAATGAATTTGCGATAAGACATTTTTGCGCTTTCGCTGCGATCGACTTCGCAGATTTTCATGAACAACGCCGAGCAATAGTTCCTGAATGAGCTGGAAGTGGAAGATTACTACACTAAAAAGAACATCTTCTGGGTGCCAAAAGCCGCATGCTGGTACACCCTGAAAAACAAAGCCATGCTGCCGACCTGCATCGTGCTGTGGGTAGATGAAACCACGGGGAATTATGTCAAGCTGGGCTCTGTTACCTGGCTGGTAGACAATCCGCTGGATGGAATTGAAAAAAACACCCCGAAGATGAACCTCATCAGCCAGTTTTTGCCAGGCACGAGGTTTTAACCACTCTGATTAATACCTTCGCGGATGCTAACTTCAGTTACCGTGCGATTAAAATCGCACAGGTGGTTGAAGTGTTGATCCTGATGGCGAAAGCGTTCCTGGAGGCGATGACGCGCGATGATACGTTGGGCTTAAACCCATATGAAATTACCTTCTACGATGCATTGGCAGAAAACGAAAGTGCGGTGCATGAATTCGGCGATGAAACGCTCAGAAGAGCGGCTGTCGAGGTCACTCGACAGCTGAGAAAGTCAACCATCGTCGACTGGCTGGTGCGTGAAAGCATACGTGCACGGCTCCGTATTGGTGTTCGTCAGACTCTGCGTAATTACAAATTTCCGCCAGATTAAACTACGGGGCGGTAGAGCTGATTCTGAAACATGCCGAAGTGGGGTCGAACAGCTGGACGGTGAAGAGCTTTGCCAAACTAAAGACCAGCTACACTTGGTCTTTTTACTTCTGTTGCGATCAACTAATCTCAACCCTGTTTTTCCCCACCCGTATAAATATCAGGCCGCGTAATCGTCCAGGCATAGTTTTCCCTGTTAACGGGCTCGTAGCCAAATTTCTCATAAAGCCAGGGCGCGGTGGTAGTAAATAACATGATCCTGCGAAGCGGCTCAAACACGGGGTGACTGTGAATGCATTCCATAACCCATCTTCCAAGCCCCTCACCCTGATAGTCTTCAAGTATATAAACATCGCAAAGGTAGGCGAAGGTTGCATAATCCGTTATCAGACGAGCGAAACCAATCTGGTTTCCATTATGGTAAACGCCAAAGTTAAGACTGTTTTCTATTGAGGAAGAGACTATGTCCAGGCGAATACCTTTTGCCCAGGTTGATCTCGTCAGATATTGATGGATGGCCTGCACGTCCAGCTTTTCTCTGTCTGTACTCACCAGGTAGTCATTCTTATACCATTCATAGTTGTCTGAAATACTCACGTTGGCTTCATCCCGGTAGAGAGAGGGAAATCTACCTTATCATTCGACTACCAACTTGTAATGCCTCATTCGTTCAGAACTGGGAACCAGGGGTTGACCAGTCAGGGCGTTTCACAAGGCAAAAAAGCCTTACCGCCCCGGAGGGGGCGGTAAGGGCAGGCGAAAGTGAGGCAATATCCTGGACAACGAAAATTGGTCATCCACTGTTTCTTCAGGCTTCTGCATAAGCACGCCATCAGACTATTACCCCACGGGTTTCGACAACGATTTATACTCAGTGTGATCCGGTTTCCCCTTTAGGCGGCACCGCAAACGTCCTCCTGTCGTGCCATTAACGCAAACACGCCCCAGCCGAGGTATTCCCGCGTGTAGGTCACATGGCGTTCAGGCGCGCTTTTCAGCTCCGCTCGCACCTCCTGCGCAAAGTTATCGTCAGGGTGTTGCTCCAGCCAGCGACGCAGCGTCATCCATTTCGCGGCTTCGTATCGGTCCCAGCCTTCCTGGTCGGCCAGCACCATTTCCACCAGGTCATAGCCTTGCTGATCGAAAGAGGCGACGAGGTCGGGCAGGGTGAGAAAGTCTGCGATGGACGAGGCGCCACAGGCCAGAGCGACCTCATTCGTTGCGGGAAGCCGCCGCCAGTAAGGTTCGCCGATGAGCATGATTCCCCCGCGCTTAAGGCTTTGTGCCAGCAGGCTCATCGTTCCGGCGACGCCACCTGCAATCCATGTGGCGCCAATACACGCCGCCACGTCACATTTTTCATCCGCAACGTAACCTGCCGCGTCGTTATGAATAAATTGAACGCGTTCGGCAACGCCCAGTTCCTCTGCGCGCAGTTTGGCCTGCGTAGTAAAGAGCGGGCTCATGTCGATGCCGGTGCCGGTAATCCTGTGGTCACGTGCCCAGGTGCAAAGCATCTCTCCCGAGCCGCTGCCGAGATCGAGAATGCGCGTGTCTGGCTTCATGCGTAACACGCGGCCCAGCGTGGCGTACTTTTCTGGCGTAAAGGGGTTATGAATGCGGTGCTCGCTTTCGCTGACGGTAAAAATACGTGGGATATCCATATTCCTCTCCTTAACGATTGTCAGGCTGAGCACGAACGTTGTTCAGCCCGGTGGTATTGATGCGGTAGGGCTGACCCTTAACGGATTTGATCAGCTTTTTAGTTTTGAGTTTTTTAAAGACGGCGAGCGTGCAATCAGACAGCAGCAGCCCTTCGCGGCTGTAGCATTCCACGGCGGTGACGCGGCCGGACGTATCGCGGACGTGCACAATACGGCCACCTTTGGCGAGAACGTGTAAGGTACGTTGTTCCTGACGGGATAAATTCATACTGGAAAACCTGTTTAATCATCATGTGCAAAACGTGCAAACACACAGCGGTGCCCGCATTCGATTTCGGCGCATTGATAATCAGTCCGGCCTGAAAGGTCGGGGAGCTGATTATCGGATGATTACATTCTCCAGCATCAAAGCCTCGGGTTGAGTTGAAAGGTATTTACGGGGTGAATGGTAACAGCTGGTGAGGGGATGTGAATACCCACGGCTGAAAAGTGTGATCCCGGTGGGATCACGCTGCACCGCTTTTTATTTTTTTGTCGACTTCAGCCTGCGGTTTTCCGAACAGATAGCCCTGCACGAGGTCGCAGCCAAGCGCCTGAAGACGTTCAAGCTGAGCTTCGGTTTCGACACCTTCTGCAATGACCCTCATATTAAGACTCTTCGCCATACCGGCGATCAGCTTAACGATATTCAGCGCATCATCTTGCGTGGAGATGGGATTCACAAAGGATTTATCTATTTTGATTTTATCAAAGTTGAGTTCACTGAGCCGTGAGAGCGATGAATACCCGGTACCGAAATCATCGATCGAAATTCTTACCCCCAGCGATCTGAGCTTTTTGAGAATAGTGACTGGCGTGTTGCTGTCACTGAAGAGTGAAGACTCGGTGACTTCTAACTCAAGGCGATTGGCCGGTAGCCCAGTCTCTTTCAGAATAGACTGCACCATCGCCGTAAAGGATTTCGTGCCTAACTGAACAGGCGAGACGTTCACCGAGATCCGTGCCGGAACCGTCCAGGAAACGGCCTCCCGGCAGGCAAGCTCAAGCACATTTTTACCGATCTCATTGATCATCCCTGTTTTTTCAGCGACAGAGATAAAGTAATCCGGCGACAGTATTCCCTTCTGCGGGTGTATCCAGCGAATAAGCGCTTCATAGCCGTAAATATCATTGCTGAATGCATCGACAATAGGCTGGTAATACACAACAAATTCATGGTGATCGAGCGCCAGCGCCATATCATGTTCAAGGGTTCTGCTTTCCTGCAGTTTTTGCAGCATCCACTGACGGAAGACTTTTATCTGCTGCGAGCCCTCTTTTTTGGCTTCGTAGAGGGCGAGATCGGCAAACTTGTAAAGATAATCAGAGCGTCGTTCGTTATCCGATAAAACAATACCCACGCAGGTGGCAATTTTTATCAGCTGGTTATTAATCGTATAGGGCTGGCTGATATGATCGCTGATCTCTTTGGCGCGCGAAACCGCAGCGCTTTCCGTCAGGCCGCTGGAGAGAAGGGCAAACTCGTCGCCACCCAAACGGTAAAACGTATCCGTCGCACTGCTCATTGAGGTAAGGCGGCGGGAGACCTGGTTCAGCAGTAAATCTCCGGCATCATGACCATAGGTATCGTTGACCTCTTTAAACCGGTCTAAATCAAATAACATCACCGTGACGGGGATATGGTTTTTATCCGCCTGAAGATTAATTTTGTTGAGATCGTCCCAGAAGAAAAGGCGGTTTTTCATACCGGTCAGGGAATCATGATAAACATCATACTCCAGCTTCGCGTTCTGAATCTGCAGCGTTTCTTTTGATATCTGTAGTTCGTCAGCCAGGCTTTTAACCTGCATGTGGGCTTTGAGAATGTTTTTATTCTGGTAGATCATTAAAAAGCCCAGAATAAAGCTCAAAATCACCAGAAGTAATGAAAGTGCGGAGTAAATATAATAGAGGATTTGGATTTTTCTGTTTGATTCATTAACTGTATTAATATCTTTTGTTAATGCCGTGGCCGAAAGTTGGCTGAGCGGCGCATCAAGCATATGCATATTTTTCAGGTATGCCTGTAACTCCGAATGGCTCATTTTTTCGAGATTGCCATCCAGATACGCCAGTATTTTCTCTAAACGCGAAGCGAGTTCCTGGTGCATTTTATCGCTGTCAATATAGCGACCTAAATCCCCGCCGTTCATTAAATCGCTCTGGCTTAGCATAATTTCAAGACGCATGCGGACCTGGTCTATCGTAACGTCATCGGTATCGGTTGCGTATAGACCAAGCCATGATTCAAATCGGTAATACTCTGATACCAGTTGAGCCACGGACCAGGACTCGGTGTATTGAGTCAGTTTTTGCAACTCCTGCTGTCGATCGTAAACAAGGAATGCAATATATCCTGTCGTGATAAAAAGAGAAAAAATGATACCAACCAGTATCCTGTTCATTATGTTCTCCTGAACTGCTACTCAATCTTCATTTTGCTAACCTGCCATGCTGAACGCGAATAATAAATTTGATTATTCAACTCAGGAAGACTGTCATAAGGGTAAACAATGAACGACGGGCCTTTGTCGCGGATGCGCATATATTCGCCATTGACCTTTAAGGCAAGTATGGCGTTGTATTTTTTGAAGTCGCTAAGAGGGATGACGGTAGAGTAATCATTGAGCGCAATGACGTTAACGTTAGTACCCTTTGCCCCCACATAATCCATGAGTTTTCTCATAGGGACACCCTCAAACTTTGTACGTCCGTTATACCAGGGCGATGTCGTCTCGAAACTCACCATCCCTAGTTTTTCAAGGCTGGCGAGATCAAACACTGCTTTTCCCTCTTCGTTGGTATTTTCTATATTACCGTAAATCGTCAAAATAGGTTTTCCAACAGGTTTTGGCAGTTCACCTGCCCAGGCTAAAGTTGGCACCAGACAGCACAACAGCATTAAGGTTAATCTCATTTTGACCCCCACTTTTTTAACGAAGTATATGAATTATAATTTAGTTATCACAGTAGTTTACATATTTTGTTGAGTAGCGGTTGTTACTGCACGTTTAGTTTAGTAAAAACCATTAAAAACAATGGGTTGGGTGGTTTTGGGGTAGGGTGTTTGATTTGTGGATGGTGCTACTGAAATTTTGAGACAAACTAACGTTACTTGAATAAGCTCTTTTGCGTTTAAAAAATAATCGTTTTAAATGAGCATTATTTTCTCACGACACAGATTTTACCTGCCCATCACAGCTAAAAAAGCGCCACCCATGGGGTGGCGCAGCCATATTAGCGAGTGTTCATCGGCGGGTTCGTGTCCTGTCGCAAGCGCCACAGATCGTACCGTTCATGGCCTGGTTTGACCATTCCAGCGAAGTGGTCATTAAGGCTACTTGATGTGAAGATCAGGTCACCGTCCGGGTGAATAGCCGGTGTGTCTGGCCACTTTATGGCTTCATTTGCAGCAATAAGTAACATTTTACGGGTCTTCGGATCATATCTGACAATGCCGTTATGGGTGACATCTGTAATATAGAGGTAGCCTTTTGCATCGGTCACCAAACCGTCAGTATTACCTCCCACCGTGCCCAGATTCTGAATTTGAGCGGCAATCTGCGCATCAGTTGAATCATGTTGCTTCAGCACGGCAGTGGGCACCGCGTATGCATGTGTTCCCGTCGTCACCGTCCAGTACAATGTTTCTGCATCGGGAGACAGCGCAATGCCGTTGATACCAATCAATAGCGGTTTACCTGGCCATACCTCCGCGCCATGGGAAATGACGTTTACCCCCGGTTCAATCTGCAGGGCAGGGTGACTATTCAGCACGCGTCGGGCTGTGCCGGTGGCGAAATCCACGACGATCAGGCCGACACGGTTTTCAGGCGCACTGCGCGACCCGCTGTCGGAAATGTATGCGATACGATGATTCTCATCGACAACGACATCATTAAGGAAACTTGCCTTACGGTCGGCCACGCCGTCCAGGGGGATACGTTTAACCGTTCGGCCCGAGTCGAGATCCAGTACGACCAATTTCTGCGAGCCTGAAGGGGATTCCGTTTCTCCCGCGATGAACCCCATATCCAGCGCCCATAACCAGCCGTTTTTACGATCAACATAAAAGCCGAGCACGTTGCGCAGGTTCTGATCGGGAGCGGAATCAACCGCATTACGCTCGCGGGACGGAAATGCTGTCAGGCGCGCGGGTCCGGACTGAGGATCGGTGTCGAGAATATTCAACGTGGCGGGGGCGCTGGCTGAAATCAGTCGGGGCGTACTGACAAAGGCCCGGCCCTTTGCATCAAAGTGAATGCCTGCTAAGGGGGCATTCACCGACCCGGAAAACACGGCTGGCATTTGCACGTTTTCAGGTTTATCCCAGCTTACGCCTGAGTAGCTGCGCCAGCGCTCAAGAGGCATCTGATCCGCCGCGCTGGCGCAGCTTGCGAAAGAGAACAATGCCGCCATTGCAATGGCGGGGAAAGTACCGATACGGTAGGACATACATGCTCCGGTGATGTGAGTAAGACGCGGTTTCTTAATGCGGTATCAAAGAATGGAGCGGAACGTTCCGCCTTCGACGCGTACCGCAGCCCCGTTTGATGCCGCGCCGAGTGGGCTTGCCAGTAGCGCGACCATAGCGGCTATCTCGTCAGCCTCGATCATTCGCGCGATCAGGGAACTGGGGCGGTAGGTCTGGAAGAAATGCGCTTCAATCTGCTGGTCTGTCATGCCAGGTTCAGGCGCTGTCTGGCGCAGGTAATCAATGATTCCGTCAGAGCGGGTTGCCGATGGCAGTACGCTGTTGACCGTTACGCCGGTACCCTTCGTCAGCTCTGCCATTCCTCGCGATACGGCGAGTTGAGCTGATTTGCTGACGCCGTAATGCACCATGTCTGGCGGAGTGAAAGCGCCAACTTCGCTGGACATAAAAATCACCCGGCCCCAGTTGCGTGCTAGCATGCGTGGGAAGTAATGCCGTGAAAGACGAACGCCTGACATCACGTTAATGTTGAACATGCGTAGCCATTCCTCGTCGGTGATATCAGCGAAAGGGGTGGCTTCATAAAAACCCAGGTTATTGATAAGAATATCGGTATCCGTACAGGCCTTAATCAGCGCTTCTGCACCTTCAGCGTTCGCCAGATCGGCGACAATGGCTGATACCCGGGCCTGGGGAGCTGCCTGAGCAATTTTCGCTACCGCATTGTGCAGTTTTTCCCGATCGCGTCCGGTAATCGTGACGGCAACACCTTCGCGCGCAAGAGTACTGGCGATAGCCAGCCCAATGCCTGCGGTGGCCCCTGTAACAAGTGCTGTCTTACCGTTGAGTTGAAGATCCATCGTTTTTGCCTTTTGGTAACATGTGCGGCTACTTTACTCATCGCTCAAACGGAGATAAATTAGCTAAAATGAAAAACATTTTTTCCTGAAAGAGCAAAATGAGCAGAAAATTCGATTATCTCGGCGATGTTGAGGTCTTCATTACTGTTGTTGAACATGGCTCCTTTACCGCTGCAGCGGTCGCCCTTTCAACCACGCCCTCAGTGTTGAGTCGTGCGGTCTCCCGTCTTGAAGTGCGTCTTGGACGACAGCTATTGCAACGCACCACACGTCGTGTGGGGCTAACGGAAGCCGGACGGATTTATCTTGAGCAGGCGCGTTCTGCTTTTTCCCTGCTTGATGACGCCGAACGCGATGGCCGGGGGCAGGAGGGGGATCTGACTGGCCGGGTACGGATCAGCGTCCCGACCACCTATGGGCATTATTGTCTGCCGCCCTTGCTGGCCCGCTTTTCCCAACAGTTTCCGCGCGTTCAGGTGGAGCTGAACATTACCAATCGCAATGTCGACCTGATCGCTGAGGGATTCGACCTGGCTATTCGCCTGGGTCAAATGCCTGACAGTGGATTCGTCGCGCGTAAATTGCAGGATGCGGCACTGCTGTTGGTTGCTTCACCCGCTTACCTTCATCGCATGGGAATGCCGCAGACGCTCGATGAACTGCGGCAGCATATGTGCCTGCCTTTTATTATGCCGCGTACCGGCCGTATTGCGCCCTGGGTATTTCGCGTGGATGAGCGGGATGTTGACTGGCAGCCAGATTCAACCATCGAGATTTCAGATGATGTCCTTGGCGTGGTTTCGCTGGCTGAACATGGAATAGGGGTCTGTCAGAGCTACGAATTCATTGTCCGCGAGAAGATACAGCGCGGCCAGTTAGTTGAGATACTTCCGCAACTTCGTGGACGATCGCGACCTTTCTCGCTCATCTACGCGCCCCATCGACGCCAGTCAGCAGCCACACGGGCCATGATTGATCTTCTGGCGTCAGAACAATGACATGAACATCATGCGTCATGAATAAGAGTCTAACCTTAACCCGCTTCCAGCATCCCAAAACTCACAATCCGCGCCCGGCCCAGCTCTTTCGCCCGGTATAAGGCGACATCCGCGGCGCGCAGCAGGTTGTCGCTCTGGGCATGCTCTGGATAGCTGGCAATACCAATCGAGACATCCACCGGCCCAATCTCTGAGAGGCCATAACGAAGCGACAGCTCACGCACACCGTCATAAATCTTCTGCGCACAGGCATGCGCTTCTGCTTCTCCGGCGCCGGGAAGCAGTACCAGAAACTCTTCCCCCCCGAAGCGAAAGGCCAGCCCGCTGTCATGCCCGGCCCGCTGAACAATCAGCGCCACGCTTTTAATGACCAGGTCTCCGGCCTCATGGCCGAAACGGTCATTAATGCTCTTGAAGTGATCGATGTCGATCATCAGGCAGCTAACCGGTTCATCGTTACGCATGGCTTGTGCCATCTGGGTGTGCAGGGTGTCTTCCAGATGATGGCGATTACGCAGGCCGGTGAGCGGGTCAAACAGGGCTTT
The DNA here is from genome assembly GCF_010692925.1 of Enterobacter sp. T2. NCBI lineage: Bacteria > Pseudomonadati > Pseudomonadota > Gammaproteobacteria > Enterobacterales > Enterobacteriaceae > Enterobacter > Enterobacter sp. T2. The sequence continues at coordinate 968,118 of NZ_CP048736.1, forward strand.
TTCCAGTAACGCGTCGCGCAGACGTTGGTTCGCCAGCGCCAGTCCGAGCGCCTCAGCCATCAGTTCAAGATACGGGCGGGAAGGGGCATTGTCCGCGTTGATGTTCTGGAAAGAGAGCAAGCCAATGGCCTCCCCCTGGGCGATAAGCGGCACGCACAGCGCGCTGTTCGCCGTCTCTTCCTGCAGGTGATAGCAGGCGATATCCGGCTCACCGTTGACCGGCGGATGGCTCTGACCACGACGCACGGCCCAGCACTCGTCAGGGTGGAACGTTGTCTCGTCACCCACCGGCGCAAGCCATTGCGCGACGCAGCGCATCTGCCACGGATCCCGGTCGAGAACGTAGAGTCGGCCAGGGATCCCCGGTGCAATATTGGGCGCAAACAACTCCGCCACGTTAATCACATCGTTAACGTTCTCACATCCCTGCAGCCTCTGGGTCATGCGCGCCAGCAGCTCGCGGATGGCCCAGTCGGCATCGCGCTCTTTTTCCAGACGCTGGCGCGCAAGGCCGTTTTCACGGAAGATGCGGATGGCCTGCGCCATATCGCCGATCTCATCAATCTGGTTGAAGTTGGGCGTTTCCACCGCGTAGTCCTGTGATGCCAGGCGGTGCACCACGTCGCTCAGGCGCACGACCGGACGCAGCACGCGGCGTTTTAATATAAAGCCAAGCACAAACAGGAACAGCAGGGCGGTGAGGCCAACCATCAACTCAGAGGCCGTTCGCAGCGCTTTCGATTTTTTTGTCGCCTCCCGTACGGACGTGATTACACGTTTGTCGAGTATCTGGCGAAAGTGATCGATCTGGTTCTGGGCGCGCTCAAGCTCTTGCTCATAAGAGGCACCATAGAGCAGGGCGATGGCCTGAGCGTCTTCACCCCGCGCCGTGTTCGCCAGGGCCATTTGCTGTTCGTCCTGCAGCTCATCAACGATCTTTAAGCCTTCATGCAGCAGGGCAAGCTCGTCATCCGATGCGCCAGCGTCCTGCAGTTTTTCCAGCTTCAGCTCGATGTGCTTCAGGCTATTCTCTGACTGGTTATACTCTTTGAGAATTTGAGGATCTTTTTTGACGACGTACAGGCGCGCTAAATCGGACTGTACCCAGGCATCAGTTTCAATATTTTCCGTCAGCTCATCAAAACGTTGACGCTGTTCAATGGCCTGACGCTCGGCGGTGTCGGCGCCGGAAGCCAGCAGCATGATAATGCCGGACGCAATGGTCAGGCAGACCGTGGCACCATAGGCCCAGTTAGTAATTGTCGCGATTCGCACCTGGTGATCCTTTTACAACTTGAAGAGGATGGCGTTCTTCAGATTATAGAAAACGGCTGATTTAAGGCGAAAAAAAGGCGGCACAGTGCCGCCTGGTGGGGTCTATATCGTCACATCCTTACAAATCTGGAGGGTTTTTTCCCTCTTCAATGAAATCAGCATCCAGCTCTTCAGCATTTCCTTCGTGGTCGCGGCCGGAGAAGAGGTTCCAGCAGGCGATAAACAGCGCGGCAATCAGCGGCCCAATGACAAAGCCATTAATGCCGTACAGCTCCATGCCGCCGAGGGTGGAGATCAGTATCAGATAGTCCGGCATTTTGGTGTCTTTACCCACCAGCAGCGGTCGCAGGATGTTGTCCACCAGTCCGACGACAATCACAAAGAAGCCGACAATGAACAGCCCCTGCCAGATCTGGTGCGTGGCGAACAGGAAGATGGCGGCAGGGACCCAGACAATCGCCGAACCGATGGCAGGTACCAGCGAGAGGAAAGCCATCAGCGCGCCCCAGAGGACGCTGCCGTCGAGGCCCACAATGGCAAACGCAATTCCGCCGAGTACGCCCTGGACCACCGCCACCGCCGCCGTGCCTTTTACCGTGGCACGCGATACGCCGACAAATTTAGCGAACAGGTGTTGTTTGGCGAAATCAGACAGGGGCAGGGAGTCGAGGATCTGGCGCACCAGATACGGTCCGTCTTTCAGCAGGAAGAACAGCAGATAAAGCATGATGCCGAAGCTAATCGCAAAGCCAAACGTACCTTTGCCGATCAGAAACGCGCTACCCGCCAGATACTGCCCGCCCTGCAGCGCAACATCGGAGAGTTTTTTCTGGATCTGCGCCGCGTTGTTCAGGTTGTGATCCGCGAGGAAGCCGCTGGCCCAGTCCGGCAGGTGGTTAAAGATGCTCGCCACCACTTCCGGAAACTGCGTGTTGTTCTCCTGAAGCTTCGTGTACACCACGTTCAGCTCAATGGCGAGTGAGGAGAGGATCACCATCAGCGGAATAAAGACGATCAGGCAGATAATGCCGATGGTCAGCAGCGAGGCCAGCCCGTTGCGATCCCCCAGCGCGGTGCGCAGCTTGTTTTTTACCGGGTTAAAAATCACGGTCAGAATAGCGGCCCACAGTATTGCGGAGAAGTAGGGCGACAGCACGTCGAAGAAGGCCCAGGTCACAAGGGCGAGGATGAAAATAAAGAAACCTTTGGTCAGTCCGTTAAAGCGCATCAGTCATTCCTGGTTACTAAGAAACTGTTCGACTATAGAACTGATTGTGAGAATTACCAACCTTTGCGCCTTACCTGTTCTGTGGACAGTGTTGCGGTATGAATCCACTCTTCACGGATCCCACTTTCGACTGACCGAAGATCGTCTCTTCCCGCACCATGATATACATATCAGCTTGCGGAGGTGCTTATGGCCTGGCGTCCTTTTCTCTATGTCATCCTGACATCCCACCCCAGACTCAGTGCGCGGCGCGCTCGTTTGCGTCTGGTCATCTAGCTTTTTATTAACAATCGCGGTATAACACCTTCTTTGGATGTTTAGATGTCCATACGTATAGAAGGTAATATGCAAACACAACAAGAAAATGGGCAGCTGAAGCGCACCATGAAAACACGCCACCTGATTATGCTCTCGCTGGGCGGCGTGATTGGGACTGGGTTATTTTTTAATACGGGCTATATCATTTCCACGACCGGGGCGGCGGGCACGCTGCTGGCATACCTGATTGGCGCGCTGGTGGTCTGGCTGGTGATGCAGTGTCTTGGTGAGCTTTCCGTGGCGATGCCGGAAACCGGCGCGTTCCACGTCTATGCCGCCCGTTATCTTGGCCCGGCGACGGGCTACACCGTGGCGTGGCTCTACTGGCTCACCTGGACGGTGGCGCTCGGGTCGAGCTTTACCGCCGCCGGGTTCTGCATGCAGTACTGGTTCCCGCAGGTGCCCGTCTGGACGTGGTGCGTGGTCTTCTGCGTGGTGATTTTTGCCCTTAACGTCATCTCCACGCGCTTCTTTGCTGAAGGCGAATTCTGGTTCTCGCTGGTGAAAGTTATCACCATCATCGCCTTTATTATCCTCGGCGGGGCGGCGGTCTTTGGCTTTATCCCGATGCAGGACGGTTCTCCTGCGCCGGGGTTAAGCAACATTACCGCTGAGGGCTGGTTCCCGCACGGCGGCCTGCCGATCCTGATGACCATGGTGGCGGTGAACTTTGCCTTCTCCGGCACCGAACTTATTGGTATCGCGGCGGGCGAAACCCAAAACCCGCACAAGGTCATTCCGGTCGCAATCCGCACCACCATCGCGCGGCTGATTATCTTCTTTATCGGCACCGTGTTTGTACTGGCGGCGCTGATCCCGATGCAGCAGGCGGGCGTGGAAAAGAGTCCGTTCGTGCTGGTGTTTGAGAAGGTCGGTATTCCTTACGCGGCAGATATCTTTAACTTCGTGATCCTGACGGCGATCCTCTCGGCGGCCAACTCCGGGCTGTACGCCTCCGGGCGCATGCTGTGGTCGCTCTCCAACGAGAAAACGCTGCCGCGCTGCTTTGCCCGGGTGAACAAAAATGGCGTGCCGTTGACGGCGCTTTCGGTTTCCATGCTCGGTGGCGTGCTGGCGCTGTTCTCAAGCGTTATCGCCCCGGACACGGTGTTTGTCGCGCTCTCGGCCATTTCCGGCTTTGCGGTGGTGGCGGTCTGGATCAGCATCTGCGCGTCGCACTTCGTTTTCCGTCGCCGACATCTGCAGTCCGGCCAGCCGCTCTCTGCGTTGCAGTATCGCGCACCGTGGTATCCGCTGGTGCCGGTACTCGGTTTTATTCTCTGCGTGGTTGCCTGTGTCGGCCTGTGGTTTGACCCGAGCCAGCGTATTGCCCTTTATTGCGGGCTTCCGTTTGTCGCCCTGTGTTATGGTGCGTACTACCTGACCCGAAATATGACATCGCAGGAGCCTGAACATGTCGCAGAATAATCCGCTTACCGCCCTTCTCGAAAAACAGCCGTTTGTGGTGCTGGATGGGGCGATGGCAACGGAGCTGGAAGCGCGCGGGTGTAACCTTGCAGACAGCCTCTGGTCTGCCAAAGTGCTGGTAGAAAACCCGGAACTTATCCGCGAAGTGCATCTTGATTATTACCGAGCAGGGGCGCAGGTGGCGATCACTGCCAGCTACCAGGCCACGCCCGCGGGCTTCGCGGCACGCGGGCTGGACGAGGCACAGTCCCGGGCGTTGATTGGCAAAAGCGTGGAACTGGCGCGTAAGGCGCGCGAAGCGTATCTGGCTGAAAACCCGCACGCAGGTACGCTGCTGGTGGCAGGCTCCGTGGGGCCGTACGGCGCGTATCTGGCGGATGGTTCGGAATATCGCGGCGACTACGTGCGCAGCGCCGAGGCGTTTACCGCCTTCCACCGCCCGCGCGTGGAAGCGCTGCTGGATGCGGGGGCAGACCTGCTGGCCTGCGAAACGCTGCCTTCGTTTGGGGAAATTAAGGCGCTGGCGGCGCTTCTGGCGGAGTATCCTCGCGCCCGGGCGTGGTTCTCGTTTACCCTGCGTGATAGCGAGCACCTGAGCGACGGCACGCCGCTGCGTGAGGTGGTCGACGTGCTGGCAAACTCCCCGCACATTGTCGCGCTGGGTATCAACTGCATCGCCCTGGAAAACACCACCGCGGCGTTGAAACATCTGCAAAGCCTGACGGCGCTGCCGCTGGTGGTCTACCCGAACTCGGGCGAGCACTATGATGCGGTGACCAAAACCTGGCACCACCACGGCGAAGCGTGCGAGACGCTGGCGGGCTATTTGCCACAGTGGCTGGCGGCTGGAGCGAAATTAATCGGTGGATGCTGTCGCACCACACCGAAGGATATTGCTGAGCTAAACGCAAAGCGCTGACTTCTCTGCCGGGTGGCGGCTACGCCTTACCCGACCTACGGATCGCACAATTTGTAGGCCGGGTAAGCGTAGCGCCACCCGGCACAAACCAACCGCACAATACTGACTATCCTTTCCCACTTTTTATCTAAAAACGAATCGTTATGAGCGATGCGTTTTAATTCCTTTATCAAAATTCCCGCGCCGGAAATACTGCCCTCATAACAACAAGGGGAGCAGATACTATGGCAATTTCATCGCGAATCACACTTCTCGGCGCGCTGGCGCTGTGGGCCTTTCAGGCGCAGGCGGTAGACGTCACCGTCGCGTATCAAACCTCTGCGGAACCGGCGAAAGTTGCGCAGGCGGATAACACCTTCGCCAAAGCGAGCGGCGCGAACGTCGACTGGCGCAAGTTCGACAGTGGGGCGTCCGTCGTGCGTGCGTTAGCCTCCGGCGACGTGCAGATCGGCAATATCGGATCCAGCCCGCTGGCGGTCGCGGCCAGCCAGCAGGTGCCGATTGAGGTGTTCCTGCTCGCCTCGCAGCTCGGTAACTCTGAAGCGCTGGTGGTGAAGAAAAACATCACCAAACCGGAAGACCTGATCGGCAAGCGCATCGCCGTGCCGTTTATCTCTACCACCCACTACAGCCTGCTGGCGGCGCTCAAACACTGGGGCATCAAGCCGGGGCAGGTTCAGATTCTTAATCTCCAGCCACCCGCGATAATTGCGGCCTGGCAGCGTGGGGATATTGACGGAGCCTATGTCTGGGCCCCAGCCGTGAACGAGCTGGAAAAAGATGGCTCCGTGCTGACCGACTCCGAAAAGGTGGGCCAGTGGGGCGCGCCGACGCTCGACGTGTGGGTCGTGCGCAAAGACTTTGCTGAGAAACATCCCGAGGTGGTGAAAGCCTTTGCCAAAAGCGCCCTCGACGCCCAACAGCCTTATATCAGTAATCCCGATGAATGGCTGAAGCAGACCGCCAATCTGGAAAAACTCGCCCGACTGAGCGGCGTGCCGGAAGCGGACGTGCCGGGGCTGGTGAAAGGCAATACCTACCTGACCCCTGCGCAGCAGGTGCAGCAGCTGACCGGGCCGGTGAACAAAGCGATTGTCGATACCGCCACCTTCCTGAAAGCGCAGGGCAAAGTGCCCGCGGTAGCGGCGGATTACAGCCAGTACGTCACCGACCGCTTTGTGAAATAAGGAGTCCGCCATGCTGAGCATAACGAACCTGTATGCCGATTACGGCGGCAAACCTGCGCTGGAGGAGATCAACCTGACGCTGGCCAGCGGTGAACTGCTGGTGGTGCTGGGCCCCTCCGGGTGTGGGAAAACTACGCTACTGAATCTGATTGCCGGTTTTGTCCCTTATCAGCGTGGCACCATCCAACTGGAAGGCAAAAAGGTGGAAGGCCCCGGCGCCGAGCGCGGCGTGGTTTTCCAGAATGAAGGTTTGCTCCCCTGGCGCAACGTGCAGGAAAACGTGGCATTTGGGCTACAGCTTGCGGGGGTGAACCGCGAACAGCGGCTGGAAACGGCACGGCAGATGCTGAAAAAAGTGGGTCTCGAAGGGGCGGAAAAACGCTTTATCTGGCAGCTTTCCGGCGGTCAGCGCCAGCGTGTCGGCATTGCCCGTGCGCTGGCGGCAAACCCGCAGCTGTTGCTGCTGGACGAGCCGTTCGGCGCGCTGGACGCCTTCACCCGCGAGCAGATGCAAACCCTGCTGTTGCGTCTCTGGCATGAGACGGGCAAGCAGGTCCTGTTGATCACCCACGACATCGAAGAAGCGGTGTTTATGGCGACCGAGCTGGTGCTGTTATCGCCGGGGCCGGGGCGCGTGGTGGAACGCTTGCCGCTCGAGTTCGCGCGCCGTTATGTCGCCGGAGAACCCGTGCGCAGCATCAAATCCGATCCGCAGTTTATCGACCAGCGTGAGTACATCCTAAGCCGCGTGTTTGACCAACGGGAGGCTTTCTCATGAGCATCGTCTTCAGTGAAAAAACGCGCCGCACGCGTCAGGCGCTGCGCTGGCCGTTCTCCCGCCAGCTCACGTTGAGCGTCGGGACGCTGCTGGTGTTACTGGCGGTGTGGTGGCTGGTGGCGGCACTGCAGTGGATCAGCCCGCTGTTTCTGCCGCCGCCGGGACAGGTGCTGGCCAAACTTATTGCCATCGCCGGGCCGCAGGGGTTTATGGATGCCACGCTCTGGCAGCATCTGGGCGCAAGCCTGACGCGCATTCTGGTGGCGCTGCTGGCTGCGGTGATGATCGGCATTCCGGTTGGCATCGCGATGGGCTTAAGCCCGACGGTGCGCGGCATCCTCGATCCGCTGATTGAGCTTTACCGCCCGGTGCCGCCGCTGGCCTATCTGCCGCTGATGGTAATTTGGTTTGGCATCGGTGAAACGTCAAAAATCCTGCTGATCTATCTGGCGATTTTCGCCCCGGTTGCGATGTCGGCGCTGGCGGGCGTCAAAAGTGCCCAGCAGGTGCGGATCCGCGCGGCGCAGTCGCTGGGCGCCAGCCGGACACAGGTGCTGCTGTTCGTGATTTTACCGGGCGCGCTGCCGGAGATCTTAACCGGGCTGCGCATCGGCCTCGGCGTGGGGTGGTCCACGCTGGTGGCGGCAGAGCTGATCGCCGCCACGCGGGGATTAGGGTTTATGGTGCAGTCGGCGGGAGAGTTCCTGGCGACTGACGTGGTGCTGGCTGGGATCGCGGTCATTGCCGCGATCGCCTTCGGATTAGAGCTGGGGCTGCGCGCTCTACAGCGTCGTCTGACGCCCTGGCATGGAGAAATACAATGAGTGAACGTCTGACCATTATCCCGCTGGGGCCGTATATTGGCGCGCAGGTGTCGGGCCTGGATGTAACCCGTCCGCTGAGCGATAACCAGTTCGAGCAGCTGTATCACGCGGTGCTGCGCCATCAGGTGGTGTTCTTGCGCGAGCAGGCGATCACCCCGCAGCAGCAGCGCGCGCTGGCGCTACGCTTTGGCGATCTGCATATCCATCCGGTCTATCCGCATGCGGAAGGGGTGGAGGAGATTATCGTCCTGGATACCCATAACGATAATCCGCCGGATAATGACAACTGGCACACCGATGTGACCTTTATCGAGACGCCGCCCGCAGGGGCGATCCTCGCGGCAAAATTGCTGCCGGAGACCGGAGGCGATACGCTGTGGGCGAGCGGCATTGCGGCTTTCGAGGCGCTGTCCGCACCGTTCCGGACGCTGCTGAGTGGTCTGCGGGCGGAGCACGATTTCAAAAAATCGTTCCAGGAATACAAGTACCGTAAAAGCGAAGAGGAGCATCAGCGCTGGCTGGATGCGGTTGCAAAACATCCTCCGCTGCTGCACCCGGTGGTGCGTACCCATCCGGTCACGGGCAAGCAGGCGTTATTCGTGAACGAAGGGTTTACCACGCGCATTGTGGACGTGACGGAAAAAGAGAGCGAGGCGCTGCTACGCTTCCTGTTTGCGCATATCACCAAACCGGAGTTTCAGGTGCGCTGGCGCTGGCAGGAGAACGATCTCGCGATCTGGGATAACCGCGTGACGCAGCACTATGCCAATGCGGATTATCTGCCGCAGCGTCGGATTATGCAGCGGGCGACGATTTTGGGGGATAAGCCGTTTTATCGCCCTTGATCCTGTAGTACCTGTAGGTCGGGTAAGGCGTAGCCGCCACCCGGCAATTTTGCACCGTTTTTGCCGGGTGGCGCTGCGCTTACCCGGCCTACAAAGAGTGTACCCCTATATACCGCTGATAGCGGTTCGTCTTCAGGTAGCACAAATCCACCAGCACCAGCCCGTCGACGCAGTTGTTGAACGCCGGGTCGCTGCCAAAATCAATAAACTGCACGCCGCCCGGTTCGCACAGCTCGGAATACTGCTTGTAGAGTGGCGGAATGCCGCAGCCCAGATTGCCGAGCAGGGATTTCAGCTTCGTCAGATCGTCCACGTAATCCACGCCGCCAAACTGTGCCAGCACGTCCGGTAACGATGCAGGATAAGGCTGGCGCGACGCGGCCAGCGGATGGCTTGCCGGGAACCACAGACGGTAAAATGCCACCAGCAGATCCCGCGCCGCTGGCGGTAAGCCTCCGGAGATCGAGACCGGGCCAAACAGATAACGGTAGTGCGGATAACGTGCCAGATAAGCCCCAATCCCGGACCAGAGATAATCCAGGCCGCGGCGTCCCCAGTAGCGCGGCTGAATAAAGCTGCGACCCAGTTCAATGCCGTGCTCCAGCACGTCCTGCATTTTATCGTCGTAGTGGAACAGGCTGTAGCTGTACAACCCTTCCAGACCCCGATGCGCAACCTGCTTTGCGGTGGGCATAAAGCGATACGCCCCCACGATCTCCAGATCCTCATCATCCCACAGGATCAGGTGCAGATAATCGTCATCGTAACGGTCGGTGTCCCGGCGCTTGCCGCTCCCTTCCTCCACCGCACGAAACGCAATTTCGCGCAGGCGGCCCAGCTCGCGCAGCAGCGGAGCCTCTTCCTGGCCGTTGCGCTGCCACAGATAGATGAGCTTACCGTCGCCGGTTTTGCCCAGACACTCGGCCTGCGCCAGCTCGCGTTTCAGAGTCGCCCGGTCCTCTGGACGAGCAATGGCGCACTGGGTTTTAAAGACGCCAGGCATTCCCTTGCCAAGACGCATCACGTGCTGACGGCACTGCTCGGCCATCTCACGCGACGAAAGGGTGGCGCTGTGCCAGTGATGCCAGGCGATCTGCTGGCCGATTTTAATCGGCAGCTGGCTATGGCGGCGGCGGAACATCTGCTGCATTAACAGCAGCATCGACAATGTCGGCGACACCAGCGTGCTGGCATAAAAGAGGAGACTATTGTGCGCCTGAATATGCACCGGCAGCAGCGGCGCGCGCAGCTTGCTGGCGAGCTTGATAAAGCCCGGGTGCCATTTTTTATCGTGAATGCCTTTGCGCGTCGGACGTGAAACTTCTCCCGCCGGGAAGAAGATCAGTACGCCCGCATTTTGCAGATGTTGTTCCATCTGCACCAGGGAGGATTTCGCCGTCCTGCCCCCCATATTGTCCACCGGAATAAAGAGTGAACTGAGAGGCTCAAGGTGGGTCAGCATCCGGTTGGTCACGACTTTTACGTCACGGCGTACGCGGGAGACGGCGTACAACAGCGCCAGCCCGTCCAGTGTACCCGTCGGGTGGTTGGCAATAATGACCAGCGGGCCATGTTCGGGGATTTGTTCGAGATCGCGGGCGGAAACGGTGCAGAGAATATCAAGGTGCTCCAGAACTTGCTCCACCATGTCCAGTCCTTTGAGGTGGCGGTGCGTGGCGGCAAACTGCTGGAATTCATCTTCGTAAAACAGTCTTTTTAACAGACTTTTTTGCCAGGGTGCAGGCCTCGCCTGAGGCCAAAGATCGTCGAGAACGCTATCGAGGCTAAACATGGTTACTCCTCCTGCCGTCTTGCGAAGACAGTAGAAGGAGCAGATGTCGGTTGTATTGCAGTTTGGTGAAGATTAGCGGAGGATTTTTTTCTCAGCCAGATCCAGCGCGAAGTAGCTGAAGATCAGGTCCGCGCCCGCACGTTTGATCGCACCCAGGCTTTCGAGGATCACTTTCTCTTCGTCAATCGCTCCCGCCTGCGCGGCGAATTTGATCATCGCGTACTCGCCGCTCACCTGGTAAGCGCCCAGCGGCAGTTCAGTGCGTTCGCGGATGTCGCGCAGAATATCAAGATACGCGCCAGCCGGTTTGACCATCAGGCAGTCTGCGCCCTGAGCTTCATCCAGCAGGGATTCGCGAATCGCTTCCCGGCGGTTCAGCGGGTTCATCTGATAGGTTTTACGGTCGCCCTTCAGCGCCGTGCCAGCCGCTTCACGGAACGGGCCGTAGAAGGAGGAGGCAAATTTGGTGGAGTAGGACATGATGGCGGTGTCGGTGAAGCCTGCCGCATCCAGCGCCTGACGAATCGCCTGAACCTGTCCATCCATCGCGGCAGAGGGGGCGATGAAATCTGCACCCGCAGCGGCCGCGACCACGGCCTGCTTGCCGAGATTCAGCAGGGTGGCATCGTTATCCACGCCATGATCGCACAGCACGCCGCAGTGGCCGTGAGAGGTGTATTCGCAGAAGCAGGTGTCTGACATGACGACCATTTCCGGCACGGTCTCTTTGCAGATGCGGGACATACGGGCGACAAGGCCATCTTCTTTCCACGCATCGCTGCCGGTGGCGTCGGTATGATGGGAGATGCCAAAGGTCATCACCGAGCGGATCCCCGCGTTGGCGATGCGTTCGATCTCGCGCGCCAGATATTTTTCCGGAATGCGCATTACGCCCGGCATGGCTTCGATGGCTTTGTAGTCATCGATCTCTTCTTCAACAAAAATCGGCAACACCAGATCGTTTAAGGTCAGGGTTGTCTCTTCAAACATAGCGCGCAGTGCAGGTGACTTGCGCAGACGGCGGGGACGTGCAATTAAATCGGTCATGGGATGCCTGATGTTTGTGGAACAAAGAGGCCTAGTGTACCTCAAAGTGAAGGCCGTTGTTTTACGAAAGTAGGCTTTTTTCTTTTCTCAAATTGACGGCTGAAGAACCTTTTTTCACTCTACACTCGCGCGGTCTGTTTTTTCAGGAAAAGGGGAATGATTAGTATGATTTCTATATCAGATGGAATATATAAAAAATAATGATCTATTTATTTTAATAATATTAATGTGAGTTATGAAATTAATTTTCAACTTTCTGTTTTTATAATATTTATAATGATTGTCTGCTGTGTGGTTGACCTTTTTTCTGTTTTTTTGTCTGTATGCGGACTTAATGGAATCATTCATTGAACCTTTTCTAAATGCAACTGCATAATTCTCTCCGCAATTGAATATTGCACAATGATTTGACGGACAAACTTGCTTACGTCCCTGAGGAGGGATGACCCAATGCAAACATGGAAAAAGAAACTGGTTGTATCTCAACTTGCATTAGCCTGTACCCTGGCTATCGCTTCTCAGGCCAATGCGAAAGATATTTCCGGTACGACGTATAATACATTTGGATATGATAACGCCGCCTCAACCCCGTGGTATTATGGTTATGCTGACTGGGATTACACTGATGCCAGCCATGACGGTGATATTTATCCGGTGATCAATAAATCAACGGTGAATGGCGTTATTTCGACGTATTATCTGGATGACGGCATCAATGGTCATTCTAATGCGCTCAGCATTTCTAACAGCACCATCAACGGTATGATTACCTCTGAGTGTATGACCGCAAACTGTGCCGACGGCGTAGACGCCGACGGTACCGCGCATAGTCAGTTCGATCGTTTTAGCCTGACTGTCGATAACAGCACGATCAACGACGCTTACGAGCATTACGCTAACGCAGGGCTATCAGGAGCTCGATAATACTCCGTATGACGGCGTTGAAGGCGTGGCGAACAGCGCAAACGTGTTCACCGATACGCTGGTGGTTAAAGACTCCGTGCTGACGTCAGGCGCCTACAGCGATCTGGGTACCAGCGGATTCTACGGTCAAACGGCTAAGCCGAGCGACTACGGTGAAACCCACGCCACGGGTGCGGATGACGCGGCGCTGATCGTTGCGGCCAGCGCATCTGACAACGCCATGCAGACCACCGCCACGTTCGACCATTCTACCGTCACCGGCGACATCCTGTTCGCCAGCACCTTCGATAACAACTTCTACGAAAATGGCGATCCGGCAACCGATACCACCGATGATGGCGTCTATAACCCAACCACTAATGCCTGGGATGGCACCGACAGGCTGGACGTGACGCTGACCAACGGCAGCAAGTGGGTCGGTGCGGCGCAGTCCAGCGTTGAAGCCATTGGCACTTCGCAGATGTACGGTCTGGGTTACAGCAACGTTGACTGGCATGCGCTGGCGCCTAATAGCATCTGGCCTGACTCCACCTTTGACAGCAACGGCCACGTAGCGGGCGAAGCGGTTTACCAGAGCGGCCTGTTCAACGTAACGCTGGACAACGGTTCCGAGTGGGATACCCGTAAGATCTCTAACATCGACGCGCTGGCGGTGAATAACCGCTCTCAGGTCAACGTTGAAAACGCTGGCCTGCTGGCGGACTCCATTACCCTAACCAATGCTTCATCGCTGAATATTGGCGACAGCGGCGGCGTAGCGACCGACAGCCTCTATCTGGACAGCGATAGCCGTGCAGCTCTGACCGAAGAGACGGCCGCGCTGTATGCGAATACGATCACCGTCGATAACGGTGCCGAGCTGGCGCTGGGTCTGGGTCAGGTCGACACGCACAATATGGTGCTGACCGACGGTGGCGTACTGAACGTAGCCAGCCGTGATTATGTGCTGAACAGCGATCTGAATAACGCGCGTTATATCACTAACGATCGTTACAGCGCGGACTACGACTATGGTGTCGTCGCACTGAACTCAGACGGCCATCTGGCGGTGAACGGTGACGTTGCCGGTAACTATAAAGTGCGCATTGATGATGCGACCGGCGCAGGCTCCGTCGCTGATTACAAAAACAAAGAGATCGTCCGTGTTTATGATAACAATCCGGATACCGCAGCCCACTTAACTGCCGCAAACAAAGCGGATTTAGGGGCTTACACCTATCAGGCACAGCAGCAGGGTGATACCGTTGTCCTTGAGCAGAAAGCGCTGAGCGACTACGCCAACATGGCGCTGAGCATTCCTTCTGCCAATACCAATATCTGGAATCTGCAGCAGGATACCGTCGGTTCGCGTCTGACCAACAGCCGTCATGGCCTGGCGGACAATGGCGGAGCCTGGGTGAGCTACTTCGGTGGCAACTACGACGGTGACAATGGCGTTATCAGCTACGATCAGGACGTGAGCGGCATTATGGTCGGTCTGGACACCCAGATTGACGGTAACAATGCGAAGTGGATCGTCGGCGGTGCAGCAGGCTTCGCGAAGGGGGATATCAGCGATCGTACCGGTCAGGTCGATCAGGACAGCCAGACGGCAATGATCTATGCCTCTGCGAAGTTTGCGAACGATATGTTCCTCGACAGCTCCCTGAGCTACACCCGCTTTAACAACGACCTTTCAGCTACCATGAGCAACGGTCAATACGTTGACGGTGACACGACCACCGATGCGGTTGGCTTTGGCATGAAGCTGGGCTATGACTGGAAACCAAACCTGTCTGGCTACGTAACCCCTTACGCGGCGGTATCCGGTCTGTTCCAGTCCGGGGATGATTATCGCCTGAGTAATGACATGCGCGTTGATGGGCAATCTTACGATAGCCTGCGCTATGAACTCGGCCTGGATGCGGGTTATACCTTCAACTACGGTGGCGAGCAGGCGCTGACGCCTTACTTCAAGCTGGCCTATGTCTATGATGATGCTGATAACACTGCGGATATCAACGACGACAGTATCGACAACGGCGTTAAAGGCTCTGCGGTGCGTGTAGGGCTGGGTACGCAGTTCAGCTTCACGAAGAACTTCAGCGCGTACACGGATGCCACGTATCTTGGCGGCGGTGACGTTGACCAGAACTGGGGCGCCAATTTGGGTGTGAAATATACCTGGTAATACCTGAAAGCGGGGGAGAATATCCCCCGCTTTTTTACGATAAAAACAAAAAACAATATTGAACCGACCAATACGGATGTCTTGAGGTCTGCATGAACGTTAATGCGAAACCGCTTTCTGAATTAAGCCGGCTCGAACAGTGTCTGATAGCAGCCAGTAGTACGTTTCAATGTGCTCCACAACAAATCATTACTTCTCACGAGTGCAATGAGTCACGCACGGTCGTATTACAGACCGGTATAATCGAAATCTATCGTTATCCAGATGAATTGCTGTTGGGGATCGCGAAAGCGCCATTTATTTTTGGGCTATCCACCGTGATGATTAAACACTGTCACGAATACAAAGTTATCGCCAAAACACCCTGTACGGGTTTTTATTTGTCCACGGAAACCACCCGTCAGCTCATACAACAGAATGCGCTCTGGAAAGAGGCCTTCACCTGGTTATCATGGATAAATTACATTCTTGCGAAACGCGATATGCAGCTGGTGGGAAATAATTCTTATCACCAGATCCGCGCCATGTTGCTGAATATGGCGGAGTGGGATGAAACGTTGCGCTCGAAAATTGGTGTGATGAATCATATTCAACAAAGCACCCGTATTTCGCGCTCGGTTGTTGCAGAGGTTCTCGCTGCGCTGCGGCAGGGAAACTACATTAATATGAGCCGGGGCAAGCTGGTCAGCATCAACCGCTTGCCCACGGAATATTAAGATCAGTTAGACGCGGTCAGCACCTGGGCTTTATTGGCGCTCAGTTCAGCCACCAGGTTATTAATGCCATCACTCATATTAACGAAACGCGTATGCGGGGAGCGGGTGACCACCACAAATGCGCCCACGTTGGACTGCGGGATCATCGCCATATAGGTAATGAACCCGCCGCCGCCGCCGGTTTTCTGAATAATACCCGGACGGCCATTTTTTGGTGCCATATAGACCCAGCCCAGGCCGAGCGCATCGGCTTTACCCGGTACGTCCATTCCGACCACACGGTGCAGCTGAGTTCGCTGATAAATCAGGGTCTGCATACGGTCGGCCTGGCTGCTGCGCGAGTAGAAATCCGATGAGAGGAACTGCTGCATCCAGCGCATCATGTCGCCTGGGGTGGAATAGACCCCGCCGCTCCCCACTGCCGCCAGCGTGTTGTTACACGGGCTTGCACCTTTCTCTGCCACCATCAGGCGACGGCACTGGTCCGGAGAAGGGGTAAAGGTGGTGTCTTTCATCCCCAGCGGACGGGTTATCTGCTCTTCAAACAGCTGCGTGTAGGGTTTGCCCGCAGCCGCTGAGAGGGCATCCGCCAGCAGGTCGAACGCCAGATTGGAGTAAGAGGCCTGCGAACCCGGGGCCGCCTTCAGCGTGGCGGTGCTCAGGTAGTTCCAGCGCTGCTCGCGGGTGGGCCAGACAAACACGTCGCGGTGCGCCGCCCCGCCAGGCTGCTCACGCGGTAGCGCGCTGGTGTGCGTCGCGAGGTTCACAAGGCGAATGGGCGTTCCCTGATACGTCGGCACTCGTGCACCCGGTGGGGCGTATTTGCTGAGCGGATCGTCGAGCTTCACCACGCCCTGGTCGAGCAGTTTCACCAGCATTTCGCTGGTCATTAGCTTGGTTAAGGACGCGATGCGAACGACGGAATCCAGCTGCGGGTGAATGTTATTGCCTGGGCGCGTTTCACCGAAGCTGCGGAATACGCGCTGGTTGCCATCAATAACCACCATTGCCATCCCGGTTGCGCCGCTGCCGTAATAGATCAGGTTCGCGTAGCGATCGGCAATGTCTGAAGCCAAAACGGGCGCCGTCAGCGGTTGGGCCGCCTGGACGGTGGAGAAGCTCACCGCACACAGCGCGGCAAAAGAGAGCAGACAACGTTTCAACGAAAAGCATCCATGAAGTGAATGAAGAAAGTAATGGGTATTTATACTACTAATCTCTACCGTGCAATGCCCGGAATAGCATAACGATAGCCAGAAAAACGTAACCATGGGTAAATATGAATAATTTACTTGCGAGCGCTCTCCCATTTTCTGGCATCGGGCTTATGATAGGCACCAGTATTACTCAATCTTACGGAGAACGGTATGTCTGAAAAGCGTGTGGTCATGGTGGTTGATATGCAAAACGGGGTATTTGAAACCCCTCGTCATCAGCGCGAAAAGTGTGTCTCTCTGATCAACCAGCTTACGCAGGCGGCCGACACCGTCATTTTTATTCAGCATACCGAGGCCGGGGGGCTGGAAGAAGGAAGTGAAGGGTTTGCGCTGCTGCCTGAACTCCATCAACCGGCTGATGCGCTTTACGTTACCAAGACCGCCTGTGATTCTTTTTACAACACATCGCTTGAAGCGCTGTTACGTGAACACGGAATTCGTGAGTTTGTCATCTGCGGCTGCGCCACGGATTACTGCGTGGACGCGACAATTAAAAACGGCGTCAGTCGGGGCTACCACATTACCGTGGCTGAGGATGCCCATACCACCGCGAATCGCCCGGCGGCTGAAGCACAGATTCTGATTAACCACCATAATGACGTCTGGCGTAACTTCATTGCACCGATGAACCCTCCCGCGGTGAAACGCACCGAAACAATTCTCGAAAACTGGAAAGCGAACTAATAATCAACCCTCGGGTCTGACCTTTTTGCCCGAGCCGGTCTTCCGGCCCGGGCAGGGTATTCGTTTGGTCATGTGTTGAGCACAGCAACAACCATAACAACAAGAAGGAAGCATCATGTTTAAGTCTTTTTTCCCAAAGCCGGGGCCATTTTTCCTGTCGGCATTTATTTGGGCTCTTATCGCGGTCGTTTTCTGGCAGGCGGGCGGCGGTGCATGGCTGGCACGCATAGCCGGGGCGACAGGCGACGTGCCGATTAGCGCAGCGCGCTTCTGGTCACTGAGCTATCTGCTGTTTTACGCCTACTACATGCTGTGCGTAGGGCTGTTTGCGCTGTTCTGGTTTGTCTATTCTCCGCACCGCTGGCAGTACTGGTCGATTCTCGGTACCTCGCTGATCATCTTTGTGACGTGGTTCCTGGTGGAAGTGGGGGTGGCGGTAAACGCCTGGTATGCACCGTTCTACGATCTGATTCAGACCGCACTGAGTTCGCCGCACAAGGTCACCATTAACCAGTTCTACCATGAAGTCGGCGTCTTCCTCGGTATCGCGCTTATTGCGGTGATCATTGGTGTTATGAACAATTTCTTCGTCAGCCACTATGTTTTCCGCTGGCGTACCGCGATGAACGAACATTACATGGCGCACTGGCAGCATCTGCGTCATATCGAAGGTGCCGCGCAGCGTGTGCAGGAAGACACCATGCGTTTTGCCTCCACCCTTGAAGATATGGGCGTCAGTTTCATCAACGCCATCATGACGCTGATTGCTTTCCTGCCGGTACTGGTGACGCTCTCTGCGCATGTGCCGGATCTGCCGATTGTCGGCCATCTGCCGTATGGTCTGGTGATTGCCGCGATTGTCTGGTCGCTGATGGGCACGGGCCTGCTGGCGGTGGTGGGGATCAAGCTGCCGGGTCTGGAGTTTAAAAATCAGCGCGTCGAAGCGGCGTATCGTAAAGAGCTGGTTTACGGGGAAGATGATGCCAGCCGCGCGTCGCCGCCGACCGTCCGTGAGCTGTTTGGTGCCGTGCGTCGTAACTACTTCCGCCTTTACTTCCACTATATGTATTTCAACATTGCGCGCATTTTGTATCTGCAGGTGGATAACGTTTTCGGCTTGTTCCTGCTGTTTCCGTCGATTGTTGCGGGTACGATTACGCTCGGTCTGATGACGCAGATCACCAATGTTTTCGGTCAGGTGCGCGGGTCGTTCCAGTATCTGATCAGCTCCTGGACCACGCTGGTGGAGTTGATGTCCATCTACAAACGTCTCCGCAGCTTTGAGCGTGAGCTGGACGATCGTGACCTGCAGGAAGTGACCAATACCTTTAGCTAATACAGGGAGTTGCTATGTCTTTTGCCGTACCGCGCGCGTTATCGCTGTCCTTACTGGCCGCTCTGGTGCTGGCGGGCTGTGCCGAAAAAGGGGCAGCCCCGCTCAAAAAGGGTGAAAAGCCCGTGGATGTGGCAAGCGTTGTGCGGCAAAAAATGCCCGCCAGCGTGAAGGATCGCAATGCGTGGGCAGATGCGCTGGCTAAAACCTTTGAAAGCCAGAAGATTGCCCCGACCGAGGAAAATATCTGCTCGGTGCTGGCGGTGGCGCAGCAGGAGTCCATGTACCAGTCAGACCCGGTGGTGCCGGGTCTGAATAAAATTGCCTGGAAAGAGATCGACCGCCGCGCGGAATCGATGCATATCCCGGTGTTCCTCGTGCATACCGCACTGAAAATCACCTCGCCGAACGGTAAAAGCTACAGCGACCGGCTGGACACGGTGAAAACCGAAAAACAGCTCAGCGCCATTTTTGATGATTTCATCAACATGGTGCCAATGGGGCAGAAACTGTTTGGCTCGCTCAACCCGGTTCACACCGGCGGACCAATGCAGGTGAGCATCGCGTTTGCCGAGAAGCATACCGACGGCTATCCATGGAAAATTGACGGTACGGTGCGCCAGGAGGTCTTCTCACTGCGCGGCGGACTGTGGTTCGGCACGTATCATCTGCTGAACTATCCGGCGAATTACAACGCGCCGCTGTACCGCTTCGCAGACTTTAATGCCGGCTGGTATGCCAGCCGTAACGCGGCGTTTCAAAGTGCGCTTAGCCGCGCAAGCGGCGTCAAGCTGGCGCTGGACGGCGATCTCATCGCCTACGGCAGCAGCGAGGCGGGAGGCACCGAAAGCGCGGTACGGACATTATCGACAGCGCTTGATATGAGCAACAGCGATATCCGCCGTCAGCTTGAAAAAGGCGATAGCCTGGCATTCGAGAAAACGGATCTCTACAAGAAGGTGTTTGCCCTTGCGGAGCAGAAGAGTGGGAAAACGTTACCGAGGGCTATCCTGCCGGGTATTCAGTTGGAAAGCCCGAAGATCACACGTAACCTGACCACCGCCTGGTTTGCGAAGCGCGTGGACGATCGCCGGGCTCGCTGTATGGGGCTTTAATGGCGACGACGAAAGCGCAGGACTAACGCGACTACGCCTAAAATCATACACCCCGCGAGGAAAGGAACGAGACCGAACAGCGTGCTCACGCCAAATCCAATCTCCACTCGCGGACGTCCGTTATCCTGCACCTGCATCAGGTGTTCATAAACACCTGGCGCATGGACCAGCATATTGAGCAACTGGGAGCCTGCCCAGAAGCAGAAAAGGACAAACAAGGCATACGCGATATTACCCGCCGTAGAGGTTTTTGGTTTGCCGCCAAAAATCGGTTTCGACAATGTAAAGTCAGCCATGTTGACCTCCCGAGGTATAACTCTGTTTTAATACGCGTCTTACGGGGTGAGTTTGACAGGTGATTGCATTTGTCAATATCAGAATCGTGGTAATTTACGCTCAGGAATTCTCCTGGATTATTGATTTCTGCAGCGCGTCACAATTTTTAAACTTAAGTGAAATTGCGTCGCGTTTCAGAATTTCCGCATCTGCCACAGACCTCGTGCTTAAACTGTGAGAGGATGTCTTTTTTCCTGCCGGAGTTGTTATGAAGCTCACGTCCAAACTTCGCCGTGACTGGCACTACTATGCCTTTGCTATTGGGCTGATTTTTATTCTTAACGGCGTCGTGGGGCTGTTAGGATTTGAAGCAAAAGGGTGGCAAACCTATGCCGTCGGGCTGGTGACCTGGGTGATCAGTTTCTGGCTGGCGGGGTTGATTATCCGCCGTCGCCCGGAAGAGACGACGACGGAAGAGACGGCGAAGGGTGCCGATTAACCGTTAACAGAACTTTTCAGCGCGCTGTCGGCGGCGTGACGCTCCAGCGCCAGTTCGATCAGGCGGGTGATCAGCTCAGAGTAGCCAAGCCCGCTGGCCTGCCACAGTTTTGGATACATGCTGATGTTGGTGAAGCCCGGCAGCGTGTTGATCTCATTGATGACCACGTCGTTCTCCGGCGTCAGGAAGACATCCACGCGCGCCATGCCGCTGCAGCCGAGAGTCTGGTAGGCGCTGATGGCGATCGCCCGGATCTTGTCGTTGATCGCCGGATCGATATCCGCAGGAACAACGACCTGTGCGCCTTTATCATCAATGTATTTGGTGTCGTAGGAGTAGAAGTCGCTGTTTAAGACCACTTCACCGCAGGTGCTCGCCTGTGGAAAATCGTTGCCCAGCACGGCGCACTCAATTTCGCGGCCTTTGATCCCTTGCTCAATAACCACTTTATGGTCAAATTCAAACGCCAGACGAACGGCTTGCGTAAACTCTGCTTCGCTGGCGACTTTGCTAACGCCAACGGATGACCCCTGGTTGGCAGGCTTCACAAACAGCGGCAGCCCCAGTTGACCGCTAACCTGCGCGAAGCTGTACTTGTCTCGGTTGGCGCGGGTGAGCGTGACGAATGGCGCGATATTCAGTCCGGCATCGCGCAGCAGGCGTTTGGTGACGTCTTTGTCCATGCACGCGGCGGATCCCAGTACGTCTGATCCAACAAACGGCAGGTTGGCCATGCGCAACATCCCCTGCAGGGAACCATCTTCCCCGAGCGTGCCGTGTACGATAGGGAAGACCACGTCGATCTGAGTGAGAGCCTGCGCATTGCCGGCGTCGATGAGCTGTCCCTTCATGACGCCAGGAACGGTCGCGACGCTGATGTCCGAAGGATTGAGGGCGATGTGCGCCGGATCGTGGGCATTCAGCAAATACTGGCTGGCGTCGTTAACATGCCACTGGCCCTGTTTATCAATGCCCAGCAGGACCACGTCAAACCGGCTTTTATCGATCGCATCAACGATATTTTTGGCCGATTGCAATGACACCTCGTGTTCCGCTGATTTTCCCCCAAAGACAATACCTACGCGCTGCTTTGCCATCTCACTCTCTTCCAGTCTGACGAAAAGCCAATAACATACCACGATGCCCTGCGGGTTTCGCGGCCTTCTGCCATAATGTTTTGGGGAAGAGTGAGGGGGGAACGTGAAAGGAAAAACTCTGCTGACCGTTTTCATCCTGGGGGCAGTTGCAACGGTGGGTTATCGCTGGTTGCCGTCTTACTACAATCCATTTAAACCGCTGGCCCTGGACGATCCCCCTGGCCGTATTACCCAGTATAAACTGCGACGTTTAACCCCCGAAGCCTGCGCGAGCCTGTTAACGCAGGCCAATCAACGAAACCTTATCCGCACCCAACCGGTCGCTGACGGCGGCGGGACATGTCCGCTGCGCAACGTCGTGCGCGTGCGTGACTTCGGCCCGGTGAGTCTGAACGGCAGTTTTCTTGCCAGCTGTCCGCTGGCGCTCAGCTCTGCACTGTTTGTCAGCCAGCAGGCCCGGCCATTGACGCAGCGCTTCACGGGACATGAGCTGACGCGCATTGATCACCTCGGCAGCTTTGCCTGTCGCAATATCTACCACCGGCCCGATGCGCGGCGCAGCGAGCATGCCACCGCAGACGCGCTGGATATCGCCGCTTTTCGGCTGGCGAACGGGGAGCGTGTCACGGTGCTGAACGGCTGGAAATCGGCAAAAACGCAGCCATGGCTGAAGGCCCTGCTGGCGGCCAGCTGCGGCTACTACGGTAACGGTCTGGGGCCGGAGTATAACGCGGCGCATGCCAACCATTTTCATCTGGGGATGCGCGGTTTCGGACTCTGTCGCTGAAGCATAATCTTCCGCCAGAAAGTGGATGATTTGTGACTTATTTCACAAATATGATGACTGGGAAGATAAAACACCAAAGTCAGCAAGGCCGCATCTCTGGTGCGACGCCGGCGTGCGTAACTTGCTAATCTGACGGCGAATTCGCCTAAAAATGAAGACTATTTCTTTATGGAATCCTGGAAAGTTAATCTCATCTCGGTCTGGTTCGGCTGCTTCTTTACCGGGCTGGCCATTAGCCAGATCCTGCCGTTCCTGCCGCTGTACGTGTCGCAGTTGGGGGTTACCTCCCACGAAGCGCTCTCCATGTGGTCCGGTCTGACGTTCAGCGTCACGTTTCTGGTCTCCGCCATTGTGTCTCCGATGTGGGGCAGCCTGGCGGATCGGAAAGGCCGTAAGCTGATGCTGCTGCGCGCCTCGCTCGGGATGGCGATTGCGATTCTGCTCCAGGCCTTCGCCACGAACGTCTGGCAGCTGTTTTTCCTGCGGGCGGTGATGGGGCTGACGTCCGGGTACATTCCGAATGCCATGGCGCTGGTGGCCTCTCAGGTGCCACGCGAACGAAGCGGCTGGGCGCTGAGCACCCTCTCAACGGCGCAGATAAGCGGCGTCATCGGTGGCCCGCTGCTGGGCGGCTTTCTGGCAGACCACGTTGGGCTGCGCGCGGTATTTATCATCACTGCGATCCTGCTGGTGGTTAGCTTTCTGGTCACGCTCTTTCTGATCAAAGAGGGAGGGCGCCCCGTTGTCAGCAAGTCTGAACGCCTGAGCGGTAAGGCCGTCTTCGCCTCGCTGCCTTACCCAGGGCTGATGATCAGCCTGTTTGTCACCACCATGGTGATCCAGCTCTGTAACGGCTCGGTGGGGCCCATTCTGGCGCTGTTTATTAAATCAATGGAGCCAGACAGCAATAATATTGCTTTTCTCAGCGGGATGATTGCCGCCGTGCCGGGCGTTTCCGCGCTGATCTCTGCGCCACGTCTGGGGAAGCTGGGGGACAGGATCGGCACGGCGCGTATCCTGATGGCGACGCTGATTTTTGCGGTGGTGCTCTTTTTCGCGATGTCGTTTGTTACCTCTCCGCTTCAGCTGGGCGTGCTGCGATTTTTACTCGGTTTCGCCGATGGGGCTATGTTGCCTGCCGTACAGACCTTGCTGGTCAAATATTCCAGCGACCAGGTCACCGGACGTATTTTTGGTTATAACCAGTCGTTTATGTATTTAGGCAACGTTGCCGGTCCGCTTATTGGCGCATCCGTTTCTGCGATGGCAGGTTTTCGTTGGGTATTTGCTGCTACGGCAATTGTCGTTTTAATCAATATTATCCAGCTGGCGATTGCCCTGCGCCGTCGAACACGAATGGCGGAGGCGAAATCAGCGAAATAGTCCTTTCGCGGGTGTATTATATATTCTTATGGTAGCCGTATTTTTATATAACTAAATGCGGCGTTTTTTTATAGAAAAACGTTTCGCTATTAAGGGTGGCACCCTAATTTGGCGGTAATGTCACTTTTACATAAGATAATACTTTTCTCCGCTTTGCATATTTCATTCCTGGTGTTAATTTCAGAGGAAACCCCATAAGGAAATAGCACGATGAAGAATCTCATTGCTGAGTTGCTGGTTAAGCTTGCACAAAAGGAAGAAGAGTCTAAAGAACTGGTTGCCCAGGTCGAAGCGCTGGAAATTGTCGTCACCGCGCTATTGCGGCGGATGGATACATCCGATCAGCAGGCGTTAATCAATAGCATCGAAGGGGCGCTGGATAAGGCGCGACCCGACACTCAGGTTCCACCAGAGGATGCCGAATTGCTGCAGCAATACGTAAAGAAGCTGTTGAGGCATCCGCGCAGTTAAGCCGTCACGAACGGTTCTGACGTTTCACAAAATTGTCTTGCAGGATGCCTGGCGCTGCTCTGTATTTATTTTTTATCTGTTTGTACCGGGAGATAATAAAAGTGAAACAGAGCACGCGTGTTATCGCGTTACTTCCCCTATCCTTTATGTCGATACCGCCAATACCGGTACGTTGGGTCTGAAATGAGAAATTCCCGGCAAAATCACCGCTGCCGGGTGGTTTTTTTCCTGTTACGAACCAGACTTACAGGGAATATTCACAAAAGGATGGTGCAATGAAAACAACATTACTGGTTACTCTGCTCTCCGGCCTGTTCCTGATCTCATCGGCGAATGCGGAAGAGAAAACGCTAACGCCTCAGCAGCAACGGATGACGACCTGTAATCAACAGGCGACGTCCCAGAGTCTGAAAGGCGATGCCCGTAAGACCTATATGAGCGACTGCCTTAAAAACGGTGCCGCGAAGCCTGGCGAAAAAAGTCTGACGCCGCAGCAGCAAAAAATGCGCGAGTGTAATGCGAAAGCGACCGAACAGTCCCTGAAGGGAGACGATCGCAGCAAGTTCATGAGTGCCTGTCTGAAGAAACAAGTGTAGTTCTAACGGGTGAGTGGCGTCGGCTGCTCACCCGAAATTTCATACTTTCCCCGCAGTCCCCCTCTCTATAATTTGGGAAAATGTTTCAGAATATTCCCAAAAATGATGAATGATGAAACGTATTACAACAAAAAGCGCATTCGGGAAGAGTGGAGTTTAACCCTTTCTCAGGATGACCCTTACCGCGCCGGCATCCAGTTTGCCCGGCGGGTTCGGCTGGCGCGCGCTGTTGGTCTGGCAGCCATGTTTTTCCCCGTGGCGGGAATGCTGGTCATCCATTTTTTACCCGGCGGCTGGTGGTTGATCCTGGTAGGGTGGGCGTTCGTCTGGCCCCATTTTGCCTGGCAGTTATCCTGCCGCGCCGCGTCACCTCACCAGCAGGAGATTTTCAACCTTAAGATGGATGCCATTATCGCCGGGCTCTGGATTGGCGTGATGGGGCTGTATGCATTACCCACGGCAGCGCTGGTAATGATGGTGGGAATGAACATGATGGGCTCCGGTGGCTGCCGCCTGTTTCTTGTGGGGATAACGTTAACCCTCCTGACCGCGCTGGTGACGCTGCCCCTCGTCGGGAAAGTAACTGTCTTCAACCCCGATCCCGTGGAGTGGGGCTTAACGCTTCCGGTGCTCATGCTTTATCCCATGCTGTTTGCCTGGCTCAGCCACCGGACGGCCATCAGGCTTGCGGAACATAAGCGGCGGCTGGAAATGATGAGTACCCGCGACGGCATGACCGGGGTCTTTAACCGACGACACTGGGAAATGCTGCTGCGTAATGAGTTTGAGCACTGCCGCCGGAGCCACTGCAACGCCACCATTTTGCTGATTGATATCGACCATTTTAAAAACATCAATGATACCTGGGGGCATGACGTGGGCGATAAGGCGATTGTTGCTCTTACCCGTCAGCTTCAGATGTCAGTCAGGTCAGGCGATGCGATAGGCCGTTTTGGCGGAGATGAGTTTGCCGTGATTATGTCGCAGACAGCGGCTGAAAGCGCCATCGCCGTCATGTCTCGGGTTCACGAGCGTCTGGAAACGTTGTCCTTACCGTGCGCACCGAAAGAGCCTCTGCGCATCAGCGTAGGCATTGCCCCCTGGGGGCCACAGTTTGGACATTATCGGGAATGGCTGAAGGCGGCAGATGTGGCGCTGTATAAGGCGAAAAATGCCGGGCGCGGCCGCACCGAAGTGGCCGCCTGACGCCCGGTCAGAAATCAGGATTTACTCAGCTTCTCTGATTTTTCCATGCATTTTGCCATCGCCTCGATGACGGCAGAGCGGAATCCACGTTCTTCCAACACTCGTACCGCTTCGATGGTCGTGCCGCCAGGCGAGCAGACCATGTCCTTCAGTTCGCCCGGATGTTTACCGGTCTCCAGCACCATTTTGGCGGAACCCATCACCGCCTGCGCGGCGAATTTATACGCCTGCGCACGCGGCATGCCGCCAAGCACGGCGGCGTCGGCCATGGCTTCTAAAAACATGAACACGTATGCAGGTGCAGAGCCGCTGACGCCGACAACAGGATGGATCATGGATTCCGCAATCACTTCCGCCTCACCGAAGCAGCGGAAAATGTTCAGCACATCAGCCACCTCTTCTGAGGTCACCAGCGCGTTAGGGGTGACGGAGGTCATACCGGCATTAACCAGTGAGGGAGTATTGGGCATCGCGCGGACGATTTTACGGTCATGACCGAGCGCGCGGGCCAGTTGATCGAGCGTCACGCCCGCGGCAATCGACACGACCAGCGTCTCTTTATTCAGACTGGAGGTGATGTCGCTCAACACTTTGATCATGATGTTCGGCTTAACGGCGCCAAAGACGATATCGGCGACCTGGGCGACTTCCTGCGCGCTTTCGGCGGCGTTGATCCCGTATTGATCGCGCAATGCGGCGACGTTGTCCGGTGACGGGGTATAGACCCAAATCTGACCGGGCAGAACCTGCCCGCTGGCGATCAGGCCGCCCAGGATGGCTTTGCCCATGTTACCGCAGCCGATAAACCCGATTTTCTTATCCATCACGATTCTCCGTCATTATGCGTTGTTTTCTCTGATTGATAGCTTAACAACGAAATGCAGGCGACAATAGTCGGCAGAGACATTATGGGGAGACAATATGGCGATTTGGGTTGATGCGGACGCGTGTCCGAATGTGATTAAAGAGATTTTATTCCGCGCCGCCGAGCGCGTTCAGATGCCACTGACGCTGGTGGCGAACCAGAATATCCGCGTTCCGCCTTCGCGCTTTATCCGTTCCTTGCGCGTCCCGGCCGGGTTCGACGTGGCGGATAATGAAATTGTTCGTCTGTGCAGCCCGGAGGATCTGGTCATTACCGCTGATATTCCACTGGCGGCGGAAGTGCTGGAGAAAGGCGCAGCGGCGCTCAACCCGCGCGGTGAACGTTATTCGCCTTCAACCATCCGGGAAAAACTCACTATGCGTGATTTTATGGATACCATGCGGGCCAGCGGCGTGCAGACCGGAGGGCCGGACAGCCTGTCCCAGCGCGATCGCCAGCAGTTTGCTGCCGAACTGGATAAATGGCTGCTGGAAGTGAAGCGTCGCACAGCGTAATGATAATTATTGTCACTTTGTGGTACAGTGTGGCTTCCGCAGGGTTGTCATCCCGTACCGCTTTGCAGTAAAGTATTCTACACATCTTCTGCAATGATTTCTTTACACTCTTCAGCCATCCGGCATCAAGGGGAACACCTGGCTATGACCCAACCCATCTTTTTAGTTGGCCCCCGCGGCTGTGGGAAAACCACCGTTGGCCTGGAACTGGCACGCGCATGTCATCGTCAGTTTGTTGATACCGACCACTGGCTGCAAACCGAGGCCGGCAGAACCATCGCGGACATTGTTGAGCAAGAGGGATGGGAGAGCTTTCGCGCACGCGAAACGGCCGCGCTGAAAGCGGTCACCACGCCGTCAGCCGTGATTGCGACAGGAGGGGGGATTGTTCTCGCCGAGTGTAACCGGCATTTTATGCGTGAAAAGGGCATTGTGATCTATCTCTGCGCGCCGGTTTCGGCTCTCGTGGGGCGCCTTGAGGCCTTTCCGGAGGAGGGACAACGTCCGGCGCTGACCTCCAGACCGCTCAGCGAAGAGGTGAGCGAAGTCCTGGCCGAGCGTGATGCCCTGTACCGTGAAGCGGCGCACCACGTTGTGGATGCTTCTGCGGCACCGGAAGAGGTGGTGATTCAGATTATTACCGCCCTGCGTTTGGCTTGTGCCAGCTAACCGCCGTCTATACTGATAGCTCAGACATAAAAAAAGGATGAGCTATGCCAACCAGACCTCCCTATCCGCGCGAAGCACGTATCGTTACCGTTGAAAAAGGCACAGGCGATCAAACCGTGACCTGGTATCAGCTGCGTGCCGATCACCCCAAACCGGACTCGCTGATCAGTGAACATGAGACTGAACAGGAAGCCCTGGATGCCAAACGGCGCTACGAAGATCCCGAAAAGTCATAGATGTTTTCCTAAACGCTCCAATACCGTGCCTGAATCACACTTTTTACTCATCGCCAATGTTAAGCAGGAGTTAATATTTAGTTATTACAGGTGACTCCGTTACCCGCAGGTGATCTTTACATTTCGCGATGCAGATCACCTGCTACGCTTGGTGCTGTTTTGTTGAAAAAACGAACTGTGCAGCGTAGTGAGCCTGTACCTGTGTAATAAGATTTTGTAGTAATGGAAGGCGAAGACGATGAAGGCAACGTTGGCGATCCTCACTATTGGTGTGGTCCCTGTAAGCGAAGTGTTACCGCTTTTAACCGAGCATGTCTCTGAACAGCAGATCACGCATCTCAGCCTGCTTGGTAAGATGAGCCGGGAAGAGGTCATGGAGGACTACGCTGTTGAGGCGGGGGAGGAGCCCCTGGCGACGTTATTAAGCGACGGTAAACTGGCGCATGTTTCACGACAGAAAATTGAGCGTTCGCTGCAGGCAGTGATAGAAGTGCTCGATAATCAAGATTATGACGTTATTTTGCTGATGAGTACCGCCCCCATTAAGGGACTGGTGGCGCGCAATGCGATTTTGCTTGAGCCAATGCGCATCATTCCGCCGTTGGTGGCCTCTATTGTTGACGGGCATCAGGTGGGGGTGATTGTGCCGATGGAAGAGCTCATGAACAACCAGGAAGCAAAATGGCACGTGCTTGAAAAAACGCCTCTGTATGCCCTGGCAAATCCCTTCTGGGACAGCGAGGCCAAACTGATCGCTGCCGGGAAGGCGCTACTGGAGAAAGGGGCGGATGTGTTGATACTGGACTGCCTCGGTTTCCATCAGCATCACCGTGATTTATTGCAAAAGGCGCTGGACGTGCCGGTGCTGTTATCAAATGTTCTGATGGCGCGCCTGGCTTCCGAACTCCTGATGTAATGATTTTGCGTGACAGGCAATGAGCATGGCCCCTATAGTGAATTTTTATCTCTGAATATAAGGGCCAGTTCATGCTTCAAAGTAACGAATACTTTTCCGGTAAAGTGAAATCCATTGGTTTTACCAGCAGCAGCACGGGCCGCGCCAGTGTGGGCGTCATGGCTGAAGGGGAATACACCTTTGGCACGGCCGAAGCGGAAGAGATGACGGTAGTCAGCGGCGCGCTGAACGTCTTACTGCCGGGTGAAACGGAATGGAAAGTTTACGCTGCCGGGGAAGCCTTCAACGTTCCTGGCCACAGCGAATTTCATTTGCAGGTTGCTGAACCGACCTCTTATCTGTGCCGCTATTTGAAATAAAAAAAAAGCCGGGTGACGCTAACGCTTACCCGGCCTGTGTTTTGCCTGTTATCTCTGCGCTTCGCCGCCGAGGCCTTCCACCAGATTCTGAATTAACGCCGCCAGCTCACCGGTCATCAGGATAAAGTCCGCATCAAAACGCTGGGCGTAATCTTCCCGGTCAATATCTTCGTTTTGATCGCGCAGCTCATCACAGAACTTCAGACGCTTCACGGAGCCGTCATCACACATCACGAACTGAATGCGCTGCTGCCAGTCGAGCGCCAGTTTGGTAACGACTTTCCCGGCTTCGATGTGTACCGCGATTTCGTCACTCACCAGATCCTGCTTTTTGGCGCGGATCACGCCGCCATCTTCCAGCAGGGCTTTCAGCTCGGCTTCATCCAGAATCTGGAAACCTTGCGCCGCAGTACCACTGCGAACCCATTCTGTCAGGGTCAGCTCAATCGGCGTTTCCAGTGCCAGCGGAACGACCGGTAAAGAACCGATACTTTTACGCAGCAGGGCCAGGGTATCTTCTGCTTTTTTGGCGCTGGCGCAGTCGACCATGATCAGCCCGTTAACGGTATCGATCCACATCATCGTCTGGCTAAAGCGGCTAAAAGCGCGCGGCAGCAGAGAGTGCAGGACTTCATCTTTCAGCGAATCTTTTTCGGTTTTTTTCAGCTTGCGGCCCTGCTCGGCTTCCAGCTTGAAGATTTTTGCTTCAAGCGCTTGCTTCACCACCGGCGTGGGCAGAATTTTCTCTTCTTTGCGAGCGCAAACGATGATTTGTCCCGTGCTGCTGGCGTGGGTCAGGGCATCGCTTTGTGAACCCATTGGCGGAACCCAACCGGTTTTTGCCATATCCTGGCTACCGCAAGGGGAAAAGCTATAAGCGGCTAACTGTTTTTCCATCTCTTCTGCACGCAGCGAAACGTCGCGGCTGAGACGGTAAACCATCAAATTTTTGAACCACAGCATGATAATTTCCACGGCCTTGTCGTTAAATCAGCGGGCATGATAACGAATTGTCGCATCGCTTGCATTGCTAATCGGGAAGCGTGCTTCTACTCTGTTGATAATCAAAAGAATGAGGAGAGTCTTGTGCGTATTGGGATTGATTTGGGCGGCACCAAAACAGAAGTCATTGCACTGAGCGAGCAGGGGGAACAGCTGTTCCGCCACCGTCTGCCTACGCCGCGCGATGATTACCACCAGACCATCGAGACGATTGCCCGGCTGGTCGATATGGCCGAGCAGGCGACAGGGCAAAGCGGTACCGTCGGGATGGGTATCCCGGGGTCAATCTCCCCTTATACCGGCGTGGTTAAAAATGCTAACTCCACCTGGCTGAACGGTCAGCCGTTTGATAAAGATTTAAGCGCGCGTCTGAACCGGGAAGTGCGTCTGGCCAATGACGCCAACTGCCTGGCGGTCTCCGAAGCCGTTGATGGCGCCGCCGCAGGGGCGCAGACCGTTTTTGCGGTGATTATCGGGACCGGCTGCGGCGCGGGCGTGGCGTTTGGGGGGCGTTCGCACATCGGTGGCAACGGCACGGCGGGCGAGTGGGGGCACAATCCGCTGCCGTGGATGGATGAAGATGAACTCAAATACCGCGCCGACGTGCCGTGTTACTGCGGCAAGCAGGGCTGTATTGAGACGTTTATCTCCGGCACCGGTTTTGCGACCGATTACCACCGCCTGAGCGGTCGACCGCTCAAAGGTAATGAAATCATGCGTCTGGTTGAAGAACAGGATCCGGTGGCTGAACTGGCCCTGAGCCGTTACGAAATGCGTCTGGCAAAATCGCTGGCGCACGTCGTGAATATTCTCGATCCGGACGTGATTGTGCTGGGGGGCGGGATGAGCAACGTTGACCGCTTGTACGCCACGGTGCCAAATCTTGTGAAGCAGTGGGTTTTCGGCGGCGAGTGTGAAACCCCGATCCGCAAAGCCGTCCACGGCGACTCCAGCGGCGTGCGCGGCGCGGCGTGGCTGTGGCCGGAATAAAAGCAAAACAGCAACACAAGTTGCTGTTTTTGATGTTTGTACCCTCTCCCTGTGGGAGAGGGCAAGGGTGAGGGCACCAGACCGCAGCGACCCTTTATTCACCCCACCGCAAACTCCCTGTCCAGCCTGCTATACCCCAGCCCATTAATCTTCTTCACCTTAATCTGCACCGGTATGCGCTCTTTCATCGCCTCGACGTGGCTAATGACGCCGATGGTTTTCCCGGTAGCGTTCAGCGCGTCGAGCGCATCCAGTGCGGTATCCAGCGTTTCACTGTCGAGGGTGCCGAATCCTTCATCCAGGAACAGCGAATCGATTCGCGTTTTGTGGCTCACCAGATCGGAAAGCGCCAGCGCCAGCGCCAGGCTGACCAGGAAGCTCTCGCCGCCAGAGAGCGTGCGTGTATCGCGTACGGCATCCGCCTGCCAGGTGTCGACTACTTCCAGCTCCAGCGCATCGCTGGCTTTGCGCTGGAGCAGATAACGCCCGTGCAGGCGATTTAGCTGCTGGTTAGCAAGCCAGACGAGATTATCCAGCGTCAGCCCCTGAGCGAACTTACGGAACTTATCGCCGGTACTGGAGCCGATCAGCGCGTTCAGATAGCCCCAGTCGTCGGCCTGACGCGCGGCCTCTTCAATTTGCTGCATCAACGTCAGCTGATGCTGACGGTTGTCGCTGTCCTGCTTGAGCTGCTGGCGGATCTCGCCCTGATGCGTGGTGTTCTCGCGAAGCTGTTGCGCCAGCTGCTGCAGCTGGATTTGCAAAGTGGATGCATCGGCCTCGAGACCTTCCGGGCGCAGCGCAACATGCGCCTGTAGCTGCTGGTTCGCCTGGCCAGATAGCGCCGTGGCCTGCTGTATCTGGTTTTCCAGCGACTGCTTCAGCTGTTCGAGGCCACGGAGGGTGTCATCATCCAGCAGGGCGGCAATGAACGCCTCCCTGTCGGCAAAACAGCTGGCAGAGAGCGCCGCGGAGAATTGGGTCTGCGACTGTTGCAGGCGCTCTTGCTCCAGCGCCTCCTGTTGCTGCTGGGCGGTAAGCTGGCTTTGCAGCGATACGCATTCATCGTGAATGGCGCGCCAGCCATCAGGAATGGCCGGTTCGGTCTCTTCGGTGTGGGTTGCCGGAAGTGTGTCGAGCAACGGCTTCAGAGCGTTGCTGCGTTCCACAAGCACGCCGTGCTGCGTTTGTTTTTCCTGCCACTGCGCGAACTCTCCTTCGCGGGCGTGCAGCCAGGCGGCTTCGTTCCCCTCTTCGGGAACGCTAAGCGACAGCGTGAGCAGGGTGTGTTCCAGCGTCTGGCGTGTCGCCGTCAGCTGCTGCTGATACTGGCGCGCCTGCGCTTCCTGTTCGTTCAGCTGGTTTTGCAGGGTAAGACGCTGGCTGAGCTGATAAAGCTGGCGCTCATAGTGTTCCTGCTCGTTTATCCATGGCGCGATATCTTCCTGAATATTCAATGTGATATTCAGGGACGCGCAGATCTCAAGCCACTCTTTAGTGAGTGCTTGCTCTTCCTCAGACAGGGTCTGCACGTCGCCCGTCTCGCGCTGAATCTGCTGAGCCAGGGCATTAACCTGCCCCAGCACCAGCAGGCCTTCTTCTTTTAGCGCGGCCACCTCTTTTTCCAGCGCATCACGGCGGCGCTGGTTATCCGTCAGCTCAAGCGATTGATATTGCTCAATGGCGGGATGCTCGCAGGAACCGCACAGGGGACAAGGTTTGCCTGCCTCAAGCTGTGAACGATAGCTTTCCAGATCTTTAATTGTCGCTTCACGCTCGCACAGGGCCTTCAGATCCAGATAGTGCTGGTGTTTCTCTTTGTACTGCTGGCGGCGCAGCGTCAACGTTTCATTAAGTTTGCTCTGCTCCGCCTGGGCTTTCTGTACGTTTTCATTGCTCTGGCGCAGGCGCTTTTGCAGCGGCTGATAGCGAGCGTGTAGCGACGTCAGCCGCTGGCGCTGTGTGCGTGACCGGGACTGCTGCTCCATTGCCACGTTGACCTCATCCGCCGTCAGCGTGAGCGTATTTTCCGGCATGTCAGTCAGCTTGTTACGTAACTCAGTCATCCGCGCAGCATGCGTGGCCAACTGGTTTTTATCGCGGTTAAGCTGTGAGAAGAGCGCGCGCCATCCGGCAATTTCCTGACCCAGCAGGCGATAACGCTCGTGCTCCGCCAGCCACTGCGCCAGCGCCGTCAGTTCAGTATGAAGCTCGGCGTGGGTACGCAGGGCAGTATTACGGATCCGCGCGCGCAGCGCGGTTTTGGCTTGTAAGCGAGTATTTACTTCAATAATTCGCTGCTGGGTTTGCGTCAGACGCGAGGTTTGCTCCTGCTGGTGTGCCCAGAGCGGACGAAGCTGGGCGGCGGGCTGCGCAAGCTGGAGCTTTGCCAGCTCAGGCGCAGCGTCCGTCAGAGCCTGTTGTGCCTGCTGCTGCAATGCGGTGATGCGTTGTTGCTCGCGCACAAGCTCATCATGACGAGTAAGCCACTGAAAATGTTTCTGCTGGTTTTGCTGCTGCGCCAGTAACGTTTTCTCTTCGTCAGTAAGTGCCTGCAAACTTTGCTGTAATTGCTGCTGCTGTTCTTCACTCAGCAGCACGACGCCCGCTGCCTGCGCCTCGCACTTTTCCAGCAGGCTGCGGGCGGCTTTGTGTTTTTCAAACACCATGGCGGAAATCTGGCCGTAGATTTCGGTGCCGGTCAGCTCTTCCAGCAGCTCTGCGCGATCGCTCGGTTTGGCATTCAGGAAGGCGGCAAATTGCCCCTGTGAGAGCAACATTGAACGGGTAAAGCGGCCATAGTCCAGACCGGTGAGCGCGGCGGTTTGCTCCAGCTTGTCCGTGACTTTATCGGCGAGGATTTTGCCATCTTCGCAGCGGGCCAGCTCCACGCGCGGCGCCTGCAGGTTGCCGTCCGGCTGGTTGCGTGCCCGGTTCTGGCTCCAGAAGGCACGGTAGGCGATGCCTTTTACCTCAAACTCCACTTCCGCCAGACACTCGGCGGTATCTCGCGTCATCAGGTCGTTTTGTGCCTGGGAAACCTTACTCAGGCGCGGCGTTTCGTGATAAAGCGCCAGACAGATGGCGTCGAGCAGGGTGGTTTTACCTGCGCCTGTGGCGCCGGTAATGGCAAACAGCCCGTTGCTGGCAAAGGGTTCAGCGGTAAAGTCAATTTTCCACTCGCCCTTGAGGGAGTTGAGATTTTTCAGACGCAGGCTCAAAATTTTCATGCGTTTTCTTCCTCGTCATTGAGGGCATGCAGGGTATGGGTGAACAGTTCGCTGAGTCTTGCGCGCTTCGCGTCGTCAATATCCTCCTGCAAGAGCCTGCGCTCAAACACCTCTTCTACCCGCAACTCGCTGAGCGTTTCCCGCTGGGCGCTTAACAGAATTTTCTCGCGCTGCTCGCGGCTGCGGCGCACCAGTAAGACCTCTACCGGCAAGTCTTCCGTCAGCGCCTGGATTTTTCGCTGCATATCATGCAGGTAGTCATCCGTAGTGATTTCGATATCCAGCCAGACGGGGGGGGCAAGCGCGGTGCCGCGCCACTGTTCAAGCTGAGCGGTGATGGCCTTCAGATCGCCTTTCAGCACCGCCAGCGGCTGGGTGACCGGCACCTCCAGCGTCTCGACGGCACTGAGTTTGCCCTCGCTGAAGCTCACCAGATGCACGGATTTGGCTTTGCCGGTTTCATCGAAACTGAGCGAAATAGGGGATCCGCAGTAGCGGATATGCTCGCAGCCGCCGATAACCTGGGCGCGGTGAATATGCCCGAGCGCAATGTAGTCCGCAGGCGGGAAGTTCTGCGCCGGAAAGGCGTCCAGCGTGCCGATATAGATGTCACGCACGGCGTCACTTTTACTGGCCCCAACGGTGGTGAGATGCCCGGTCGCAATCACCGGTATCGGCTGTTCGCCACGCAGGTTGCAGGCATCCGCGTGCTGCTGGTGATAATAGTCGGTGATGGCCTGTAATAAATGTTGCTGCTTTTCCGTGCCCGACAGTCCCGCCTGACTTTGTACTATATCGCGCGGGCGTAAAAAGGGGATCGGGCACAGCACTGCCCCCGGCGTACCGTCGCGTTTTTTCAGGATCTGCGGGGCATGCCCGGCGCTGGCGACGACGGTAGTATTGAGAAACGCCAGAATGTCGCGGGATTCATTGAGCGTTGCCACGGAGTCATGGTTACCGGCGACTATCACCAGATGACAGCCGGTCTGCTGCAAGTTCACCACGAAGCGGTTATACAGCTCGCGCGCATAGCTGGGGGGCGACCCCGTATCAAAGATGTCACCCGCGACAATAATCGCATCGACCTCGTGGGCCTGCGCCGTCTCCAGCAGCCAGTTCAGGAACGCTTCATGTTCAGCCGCACGGCTTTTGCTGTAAAAATTTTGACCGAGATGCCAGTCCGAGGTGTGAAGTATGCGCATAGCGGTTCCGTGGCAAAAATGAGAAAGCAGGATTATAAACGTTCAGAGAAGGGAAAATAACCGCTGTAATAAAACAACGGTTTGCCCGCTTCCGTGGTAATGTTTTTCATAAATCTGTCATAAATCTGACGCATAATGGCGCCGAATTACAAACGTGTAACTTAATAAGATAAGACAGGGCAAAGTATGGCGAGACGTATTCTGGTCGTAGAAGATGAAGCTCCAATTCGTGAAATGGTGTGCTTCGTGCTCGAGCAAAATGGCTTCCAGCCGGTTGAAGCGGAAGATTATGACAGCGCAGTGAACCAGCTGAATGAACCCTGGCCCGATCTGATTCTGCTGGACTGGATGTTGCCTGGCGGCTCCGGACTGCAGTTTATCAAACATCTGAAGCGTGAAGCGCTGACCCGCGACATCCCGGTTGTCATGCTCACGGCGCGCGGAGAGGAAGAGGATCGCGTGCGCGGACTAGAAACCGGCGCGGACGATTACATCACTAAACCGTTCTCCCCAAAAGAGCTGGTCGCCCGCATTAAAGCCGTGATGCGCCGTATTTCACCGATGGCGGTGGAAGAGGTGATAGAGATGCAGGGACTCAGCCTTGACCCGACCTCGCACCGCGTGATGACCGGCGAAAACCCCCTCGATATGGGCCCTACCGAATTTAAACTCCTGCACTTCTTTATGACTCACCCGGAACGCGTATACAGCCGCGAGCAGTTGCTGAATAACGTCTGGGGAACTAACGTGTATGTCGAAGACCGGACGGTTGACGTACATATTCGCCGCCTGCGAAAAGCGCTGGAACTGAGCGGCCACGATCGCATGGTACAGACGGTCCGCGGCACGGGTTATCGTTTTTCGACCCGTTTCTGAACAATGACAGGAGTGTGACGCGTGCTGGAACGTCTGTCATGGAAAAGGCTCGTCTTTGAACTGATCTTATGCTGTATTCCGGCCTTCCTTCTTGGGGCCTTTCTCGGACATCTGCCGTGGTTTCTGCTGGCGTCGGTCACCGGGCTGCTGATCTGGCATTTCTGGAACCTGCTGCGCCTCTCCTGGTGGCTGTGGGTTGACCGCAGTATGACCCCACCGCCGGGCAGCGGCAGCTGGGAGCCCCTGCTGTACGGCCTGCACCAGATGCAGATGCGTAATAAAAAGCGCCGTCGCGAGCTGGGAAGCCTGATTAAGCGCTTTCGCAGCGGGGCGGAGTCGTTGCCGGATGCGGTCATCCTGACCACTGAAGAAGGCACCATCTTCTGGTGTAACGGCCTGGCGCAACAGCTGCTGGGCCTTCGCTGGCCGGACGATAACGGTCAGAACATCCTTAACCTTTTACGCTATCCCGAATTCACGCTGTATCTGAAAAAGCGTGATTTTACCCGCCCGCACAATCTGAAACTCAATAATGGTCGCCATCTGGAAATCCGCGTGATGCCTTACAGCGATAAGCAGTGGCTGATGGTGGCGCGCGATGTCACCCAAATGCACCAGCTTGAGGGCGCGCGCCGTAATTTCTTTGCGAACGTCAGCCACGAACTGCGTACTCCGTTGACCGTGCTTCAGGGCTATCTGGAGATGATGCAGGAGCAAACGCTGGAAGGTGCGCCGCGTGAAAAAGCGCTGCATACCATGCGCGAGCAAACGCATCGCATGGAAGGGCTGGTGAAGCAGCTGCTGACGCTCTCGAAGATTGAAGCGGCGCCTACGCTTGCGCTGAATGACACGATAGATGTGCCGATGATGCTGCGGGTTGTGGAGCGTGAAGCGCAGACGTTAAGCCACAAAAAGCATCACCTGACCTTCGAGGTCGACAGCACGCTAAAGGTGCTGGGCAGTGAGGATGAGCTTCGTAGCGCCATATCCAACCTGGTGTACAACGCGGTGAACCATACGCCGGAAGGGACGGATATTATGGTGCGCTGGAACCGTACCCCTACGGGCGCCGAGTTTAGCGTGGAAGATAACGGGCCGGGGATCGCACCGGAGCATATCCCGCGTCTGACCGAACGCTTCTACCGCGTGGATAAAGCGCGGTCGCGGCAAACAGGGGGGAGCGGCCTGGGGCTGGCGATTGTGAAGCACGCGGTAAATCACCACGAAAGCCGACTTGATATTCAGAGTACGCTGGGGAAAGGAACCCGCTTCAGTTTCGTTATTCCGGAACGATTAATTGCCAAAAAGACCGCCTGAGGGCAGGTGTGTCATTTTCCCTTTCCACGGGTCAGCGTCTGCTGGCCCGTTTGCTTTGCAGTCAAGCGAAACGCGGATGAATAATATACGGCTGGGTGTTTTTTGTTCGCATGATTAGCCATGAGTTTTTCCTGTAAATAGCGTATTGTGCTGGCGTGTATTTTCATGCTGGCATATTGTTCTGGTTTTGAGATCCCACCTTGCCTTTAAACGTTATAAGCGTTTAAATTGCCCCCCAGATACTGTCAGACCGACTGTATTTGCGTGGTAAATCGAAAAACTATTCTTCTCCACGCCAGGACGGGAGCATTTCCCGCTGAAATTGAGCAATTTTTGGCTGTATCGTCCCGTCAGGGAAAACGAAAATCTCAATGTTTTCAACACCACATCCACAGGCAGTAAGGTTTTATGACCCATCACTTAAAATCGCGTGACATCATCGCGCTGGGCTTTATGACATTTGCGCTGTTCGTTGGCGCAGGCAACATTATTTTCCCTCCAATGGTTGGCTTACAGGCGGGTGAACACGTCTGGACCGCTGCGTTTGGTTTCCTGATTACTGCCGTGGGTCTACCGGTACTGACCGTCGTCGCGCTGGCGAAAGTCGGTGGCGGCGTGGACAGCCTCAGCACGCCGATTGGCAAAGTCGCAGGTGTTCTGCTGGCCACCGTCTGCTATCTGGCCGTGGGCCCGCTGTTTGCCACCCCGCGCACGGCGACCGTTTCCTTTGAAGTGGGGATTGCTCCGCTGACCGGCGACGGCCCGATGCCGCTGTTTATCTACAGCCTTGTCTACTTCGCGATTGTCATTCTGGTCTCCCTCTATCCGGGCAAACTGCTGGATACCGTGGGTAACTTCCTGGCGCCGCTGAAAATCATCGCCCTGATCGTTCTCGCTGTGGCCGCTATCATCTGGCCAGCAGGCCCGATCAGCGACGCAATGGACGCCTATAAAAACGCCGCGTTCTCTAACGGTTTTGTGAACGGCTACCTGACGATGGATACGCTGGGCGCAATGGTGTTTGGTATTGTTATCGTTAACGCCGCGCGTTCCCGCGGTGTGACCGAAGCGCGTCTGCTGACCCGCTATACCATCTGGGCTGGCCTGATGGCTGGTGTGGGTCTGACGCTGCTGTATCTGGCGCTGTTCCGCCTGGGCTCTGATAGCGCCATGCTGGTTGATCAGAATGCGAACGGTGCGGCTATTCTGCACGCTTACGTCCAGCACACCTTCGGTGGTGCGGGCAGTATGCTGCTGGCGGCGCTGATTTTCCTGGCGTGTCTGGTGACCGCAGTGGGCCTGACCTGCGCCTGTGCTGAGTTCTTTGCGCAGTATCTGCCGCTCTCTTACCGCACCCTGGTGTTTATCCTCGGTATCTTCTCCATGGCGGTGTCCAACCTCGGTCTGAGCCACCTGATTCAGGTCTCTATTCCGGTGCTGACGGCCATCTATCCGCCGTGCATCGTGCTGGTGGTGCTGAGCTTCACCCGTCCGTGGTGGAATAACTCCTCACGAATTATTGCGCCAGCCATGTTTATCAGCCTGATTTTTGGTATCCTTGACGGGATTAAAGCATCAGCGTTCGCCGCGATTCTGCCCGCCTGGACACAGCGTCTGCCGCTGTCCGAGCAGGGCCTGGCCTGGCTGATGCCTACCGTTGTTGCACTGGTTCTGGCGATTATCTGGGACCGTGCTGCAGGGCGCCAGGTTGCATCTAACGCCCATTAATCAACGGCAACAAACTGTTTAACCACGGGGCTTAAGGCCCCGTGGTTTTTTGTTTTTTCGTGTTGAATGGCAAGATTTTAATGGAAAGCACTAACAAACTTAAACGTGGTCTCAGCACACGCCACATCCGCTTTATGGCGCTGGGCTCTGCGATTGGTACCGGTCTTTTTTATGGCTCGGCAGATGCCATCAAAATGGCCGGTCCAAGCGTTCTGCTGGCCTACATCATCGGCGGCGTGGCGGCGTATATCATCATGCGCGCCCTCGGAGAGATGTCGGTTCACAATCCTTCTGCCAGTTCGTTTTCGCGCTATGCGCAGGAAAACCTCGGACCGCTGGCCGGGTTTATCACTGGCTGGACCTACTGCTTTGAAATTTTGATTGTGGCCATTGCCGATGTGACGGCGTTTGGTATCTATATGGGCGTCTGGTTCCCGACGGTGCCGCACTGGATCTGGGTGCTGAGCGTGGTGCTGCTCATCTGCGCCGTCAACCTGATGAGCGTGAAGGTGTTCGGCGAACTTGAGTTCTGGTTCTCCTTCTTCAAGGTCGCCACCATTATCATCATGATTGTGGCCGGTTTTGGCATCATCCTCTGGGGGATTGGCAACGGCGGTCAGCCGACCGGGATCCATAACCTCTGGAGCAACGGGGGCTTCTTCAGCAACGGCTGGCTCGGGATGGTGATGTCGCTGCAGATGGTGATGTTCGCCTACGGCGGTATTGAAATTATTGGTATCACCGCCGGGGAAGCGAAAGACCCTGAGAAATCCATTCCACGTGCCATCAACTCCGTGCCGATGCGTATTCTGGTGTTCTATGTGGGCACGCTGTTCGTGATTATGTCCATCTACCCGTGGAACCAGGTCGGTACCAACGGTAGCCCGTTTGTGCTGACCTTCCAGCATATGGGCATTGCGTTTGCTGCCAGCATTCTGAACTTCGTGGTGCTGACCGCGTCGCTTTCCGCGATCAACAGTGACGTCTTTGGCGTGGGCCGTATGCTACACGGCATGGCGGAGCAGGGCAGTGCGCCGAAGGTGTTCGCTAAAACCTCCCGCCGCGGCACGCCGTGGGTGACGGTGGTGGTCATGACCGTTGCGCTGCTGTTCTCGGTTTACCTGAACTACATCATGCCGGAGAACGTCTTCCTGGTGATTGCGTCGCTGGCGACCTTCGCGACCGTGTGGGTGTGGATCATGATCCTGCTGTCGCAGATTGCGTTCCGCCGTCGCCTGTCGCCGGAAGAGGCGAAAGCGCTGAAGTTTAAAGTCCCGGGTGGCGTTGCTACAACCGTCGTCGGGCTGATCTTCCTGGTGTTTATCATTGGCCTGATTGGCTACCATCCGGATACCCGAATTTCCCTCTACGTGGGCTGTGCGTGGATCGTCCTGCTGCTGGTTGGCTGGGTGTTTAAATGCCGCCGCGATCGCCAACTGGCAGAAGCGCAGTAATTTTTTTATTCCCTCTCCCTGTGGGAGAGGGTTAGGGTGAGGGCATCAGGCAGCACTGATCCCTCCTCCCCCGTCCTCCTCCCCCAATAAATCACGTCATGGTGAGCTATCCTTAACCACCCTGTGGCAAGGTGACGTCAATTTCATCAAAGGGGATTCGTGATGTTAAATGCCTGGCACCTTCCGGTTGCCCCATTTGTTAAGCAAAACAAAGACAACCTTGTGATTACGCTCTGGCTGGCGGGGGAAAATCAGCCTGAACGCGTGACGCTCCGCGCCGAAATTGATAATGAAGAGACCGGGCTGAAAATGCACAAGCTGCGCAGCCAGCCGCAGCCGGGGATCACCGCCTGGCGGGCGAATATCGATTTGCGTAGCGGGCAGCCGCGCCGCCGTTATAGCTTCAAGCTGCTGTGGAGCCATCGTCAGCTGTGGTTTACCCCGCAGGGGTTTAGCCGGTTCCCGCCCGCACGGCTGGAACAGTTTGCCGTTGATTATCCGGATAGTGGACCGCAGTGGGTTAACGATCAGGTCTTTTACCAGATTTTCCCGGACCGCTTTGCGCGTAGCGAAAAACGCACTGCCGACCAGGATAAGGTCTATCACCACCACGCGGCGGGCCACGACATTATCCTGAAAAAATGGGATGAGCCGGTGACGGCGCAGGCGGGCGGCTCGACGTTTTACGGCGGCGATCTCGACGGCATCAGCGAAAAGCTGCCGTACCTGAAAAAACTGGGCGTGACGGCGCTGTACCTCAACCCGGTGTTTAAAGCCCCGAGCGTACATAAATACGATACACAGGATTATCGCCACGTTGACGCGCAGTTTGGCGGGGACGAGGCACTGCTGCGCCTGCGAGAGAACACCCTTAAGGAAGGCATGCGCCTGATTCTGGACGGCGTGTTTAACCACAGCGGAGATTCGCACGCCTGGTTTGACCGTCATAACCAGTCGATGGGCGGAGCATGTCATAACCCGGACTCGCCGCAGCGTGACTGGTACAGCTTTAATGAGGAGGGGCGTGCCCTGGACTGGCTGGGCTACCCCAGTCTGCCGAAGCTGGATTTCCAGTCATCAACGCTGGTTAATGAGATTTACGGCGGCGAAGACAGCATCGTCCGCCACTGGCTGAACGCCCCGTGGAATATGGACGGCTGGCGTCTGGACGTCGTACATATGCTGGGTGAAGCGGGAGGGGCGCGAAATAACCTGCAGCACGTCGGTGGGATCACGCGCTCGGCAAAAGCGGCCCGGCCTGAAGCGTTCGTATTTGGCGAACACTTTGGCGACGCGCGGCAGTGGCTGCAAAACGATGTCGAAGATGCGGCGATGAACTATCGCGGTTTTACCTTCCCGCTATGGGGTTTCCTGGCGAATACTGATATCTCCTACGATCCGAACCACATTGACGCCGAAACCTGCGCAGCGTGGATGGATAACTACCGCGCCGGGCTGTCTCATCAGCAGCAGCTGAGGATGTTTAACCAGCTTGATAGTCACGATACCGCACGCTTTAAATCCCTGCTCGGCAAGGATGTGGCGCGTCTGCCGCTGGCGGTCACCTGGCTCTTCACCTGGCCGGGCGTACCGTGTATCTACTACGGAGATGAAGTGGGACTGGACGGCAACAACGATCCGTTCTGTCGCAAAACCTTCCCGTGGGCGCCGGAAAAACAGGACAAGGTGCTGTTCAGCCTCTATCAGCGGCTGGCGAAGCTGCGTAAACAGAGCCTCGCCCTGCGCTACGGCGGCTGCCAGGTGGTGTACGCCCATGATAACGTGGTGGTCTTTGTCCGCGTCTATAACCAGCAGCGCGTGCTGGTGGCTATCAACCGGGGCGAGGCTTGTGAAGTGGTGCTGGATGATTCCCCGCTGTTGAAGGTGGCTACGTGGAAGAATAAAGAGGGCAAGGCGACGATTCAGGACGGCGTGCTGGCGCTGCCGGCGATATCCGCGACGATCTGGGTCGGTAGCTAACGCGACGGTAAATGTTTCCACCTTTAAGATGGCGCAAATGCAACGATTTGTGTCAATCTTAACGAATAGTTTACGGTGAAGGTGGAAACATGGACGAGCTCTACATCCTTGGCTGTTTGTTACTGGTTTTTGCGCTGGTGGTTGCGCCCGTGCTTGCGGTTATTGGCTTTAATCGGAGCACGGCGGCGCGGCAGGAGATCGCCAGGCTTCGCCAGCGTATTGAAGCGCTTGAGCAGCGTGGTGCCGCTGAGATAGCGCCGGAGACGGCGAAGACCGCCGCGCCGGTGGTTGTGACCGCGCCAGTGGTGGAGCACACTCCCGCACGTGTCGACCCCTGGCGTCCGGACGCCCGCGTGCCCAGGGCTGAACCCGCTCCCGTTTCCGCTCCTGCCCCTGCGGCAAAACAGCCATCCGTCTTTGGCGGCATACTGACGTCGCTGGTGCGCTGGTTTATGCAGGGAAATCCGCTGGCGAAGCTGGGGATCCTGCTGCTTTTCCTCGGTCTCTCTTTC
The DNA here is from genome assembly GCF_010692925.1 of Enterobacter sp. T2. Classification (NCBI taxonomy): domain Bacteria; kingdom Pseudomonadati; phylum Pseudomonadota; class Gammaproteobacteria; order Enterobacterales; family Enterobacteriaceae; genus Enterobacter; species Enterobacter sp. T2. The sequence goes on from NZ_CP048736.1 coordinate 1,012,084, forward strand.
CTGCTGCGCTATACCGTCGAACATTCCCTGTTCCCGCTTGAGTTGCGCCTGGTGGCGACGGCGCTGTTTGCCATCGTTCTGCTGGCGATTGGCTGGCGACTGCGGCATAAGCAGCCGGTTTATGCGCTTATCTTACAGGGTGGGGCGACGGGCATTCTTTACCTGACGGTCTTTGGTGCCTTCCGGCTCTGGCAAATGTTGCCGATGATGCTGGCTTTTGCGCTGCTGGTAGCGATTTGCGCCGCGAGCGTCGGGCTGGCCGTGCTGCAAAAGGCCTTGAGCCTGGCCATGCTGGCGAGCCTCGGCGGGTATCTGGCACCGCTGCTCCTGTCTACCGGAGGCGGCAACTTTGTGGCGCTGTTCTCTTTCTATCTCCTGCTTTCCATCGGTATTCTCGCCATCAGCATCTGGCAGCACTGGCGCGAGCTCAATCTGCTCGGTCTGCTTTTTACGTTTGGCGTGGGTGGCCTCTGGGGGCTGAGCGACTATCAGCCTGAACACTATTGGGTGTGCCAGCTGTTCCTGATTGCCAATACGCTGATATTCGGCGTGCTGTGCGTGGCGCTGTCGCTGCGGGCGCAAGAAAAAGGGAAACAGATTATTGACGGCGTACTGCTGTTTGCTCCGCCGCTGATTGGCTTCGGGATGCAGTACGGCATGACCCGGCACTGGGAATATGGCCCGGCGCTGAGCGCGCTCGGATATGGGGCATTTTATCTTACCCTTGCGTTCCTCGCGCTGCGGCGCTATCCGTCCATCGGACGACCACTGGTCATGGCGGCGCTGGCCATCGGCGGCGGGTTCGCTACGCTCGCCATTCCGCTGGCACTCTCGGCGCGCTGGACGGCGATGGCCTGGGCGCTGGAGGGGCTGGGTATCCTCTGGCTGGGCATGCAGCAGAACCAGCGTCGTATGAGCTATAGCGGGACGGCGCTGCTGGTGCTGGCACTCGGCAGCGCGCTGTGGGCGCAAATGGACGGCGTGACGTCGCTGAGCCTTCTCCTTATCTTCGCCATCCTCAGCCTTTGCTGGCTGGCTGCGGCGTGGCTATGGCGCAAAAGTGTTCTGCCGGTCAGTTGGGCGTTGTTGGCAGGCGGCCTGTTGTTCTGGATCGTGGCGCTATTGGGTGCCTCGCAACGGGTGCTGAAACAAGAATTACCTGTTCTGGCAGGCGTGCTGGCGCTCTCGGCCGTCTCGGTCTGGGGCTGGCGCCAGGCTGCCGCTCGTCTGGCGTGGCGGGAGCTGGATGCCAGCAAATGGCTGCTGTGGCCACTGATGCTGGTGATGGTGGTTTACCAGCTTTCGCATCAGCAGATCGTTGCCGCTGGCTGGTCAAATCTGGCCTGGTGCATTGCACTTCCTGCCGCATTGATGCTGCTGCGACGTGACGGTGAACGATTGCTGCCGCGCATCGCGATGGGGCTGCACCTGACGCTTTGCTGGATGATTTTACTGGCGCTGGCGGCTGAGCTTTACTGGTTTGCTCGCGCGCTACCGTGGGGCATGGCGGCGTGGGGCAGTGGACTGGCGATGGCGGCTGGGGGCGGCGTGATTCTGGCGCTTTCCGCGGCGGTGCGTCGCCGCGCGTGGCCGTTCGGGGAGTGGCCTGCGCTCTATACCTGCCTGGCGCCGATCCCTGTCGTCGTGGCGCTGCTGGTGCTGCTGGTCGTGACCAATTTCCAGGACGGCGTCGTTTACCGGCAAACCTGGCTGCCGCTGGTGAACCCGCTTGAGGAAGGCGCGGCATTCGCGCTGCTGGGGCTGGTGGTCTTTTATCGGGCAGTGGATCGCTACTATCCCGCGTTGCTTGCTCAGGCCCGCCCGTGGCCTGCCGTTGCTATCATGGCGTTTGGCTTCTGGTGGCTTAACGGGGCGCTGATGCGCGCTCTGGCCTGGTATGGGGATGTGGCCTGGAATATGGCGTCGCTGTGGGATTCGCGGCTTATCCAGACCACGTTTGCCCTGTTCTGGATGCTGATCGCGCTGGTGGCCATGGTCCATGCTACCCGCCGGGCCTCCCGCCAGGAGTGGCTCTGCGGGGCCGCCTTGCTGGGGGTCGTGATGGTTAAACTGATGCTGGTGGACAGCGCAGGCGGAGGCGGCCTGTCCCGTGCCGTGGCGTTTATCGGCGTGGCGATACTGGTCCTGATCGTGGGGTATTTCTCGCCACTACCGCCTAAAACTGGAGATGAAAAATGAAATGGATGAAAGCGGTAGTCTGTACCACGCTGCTGGCGCTATCGGGCATGGCGTTCTGCGACGAGATACAAACGGAATCGCCGCGGGATTATGCCTTTGGTCGTTCACTGGAAACGTCGGTTCCTTCCCAGTGGTATCGGGTGTTGCTGCCGCTCGCCGTCTATGAACAGAGCACCTCCCCGAATCTGGACGATGTCCGCGTCTTTAATCAGTCGGGTGAGCCGGTTCCCTTCAGCCTGGTCACCGCGACGCGCCCGCAGGTGGTGGCGCAATCCACGGTGCTGCGTCTTTTTCCTCTGGACGCCTCACCGCTTGCCGCGGCGCCAGATGCCGGTGATAGCAATAAGATCCTGCTCCGTTCCGGAAATGGCGTTGAGATTGTGCTCGAAGGGCAGAAAGCTGCCGTGGCCGGGCAACATTATCTGCTGACCTTGCCAGAGCAGGCGACGGGTGAGATGGCTATATCCCAGCTGCAGCTGCTCTGGAATCCCCCTCAGACGTCGTGGCAGGGAACGGCGTCGGTCTATTACAGCGAGGATTTGAAGCGCTGGTATACCCTACGCGAGGATATGCCCTTGCTGGACGTCGTCAGTGGCCAGGATCGCCTTAAGCTCGATCGGATCGATACCGATACGGTTTTATCTCCTGATGCGAATCGCTATCTCATGGTGGTGCTGAATACGCAGAGCCAGGGCATGACCTTGACCGGCGTAAACGCGATTAGCGCCCCTGCGCAGATGGCTCCGGAAGCGATCGACCTGGAGGGGGAAGGGGAACAGCTATCGACAAGCGAAGCGCAGTGGCACTGGGCGCACCCGCAGCCATTGAGCGCGGTCAGCTTCTTGCTGAATGGCGACGGCGTTCTGCCCGTGGAGATCGCGTGGCGAAGTACGGAAAAAGACACATGGCACCCCCTGAAAAAAGAGGTTCTTTACCGCCTGGAGGGCAAAACGTCTGCGCCGGTTTCGCTTAACGGAGAGCGGGTCCAGGCGGTAAAAATCACGACGCTGAATGCGCGTCTGCCTGAATACCTTCCGAACGTCATAGGGCATCGCGACCGCGTTGATCTGGTGTTTAACGCGCAGGGGAAAGCACCGTACGTGCTCGCCTGGGGAAACGGGGCGGCAAAACCAGCAAACCTGGAGCCAGACATGCTGATCCCCGCCGACCTGCGCAAAACCTATGATATGGCGAATCTGCCGCAGGCCGATATTGTGGATGATGTCGCGTTGGGCGGTGAGGCGCGTTTAACCGCCACTTCTGCGGGCGAGCGGGAGAGTCGGATGAACGCGCTGCTGGTGTGGAGCGTGCTGATTGTGGGCGTGATCCTGCTGGCGCTCATGGCCTGGCGTATCTGGCGAGAGACGCAGCGTAAAGCATAAAAAAAGGCCCGCATGTGCGGGCCTTCTTCGTAAACCGTGCCGATTACAGGCTGGATACGTTCTCAGACAGGTATTTTGCTACGCCGTCTGGGGAAGCAGCCATACCTTCTTTACCTTTTTCCCACTGAGCCGGGCACACTTCGCCGTGCTCTTCGTGGAACTGCAGCGCGTCAACCATGCGCAGCATTTCGTCGATGTTACGACCCAGCGGCAGATCGTTCACTACCTGGTGACGAACGATGCCGTTTGCGTCGATCAGGAAAGAACCGCGCAGTGCAACGCCAGCGTCCGGATGTTCGATACCGTAAGCCTGCTGGATTTCGCGTTTGATGTCCGCAACCATTGCGTATTTCACCGCACCGATGCCGCCTTTGTCGACAGGGGTGTTACGCCATGCGTTGTGTACAAATTCAGAGTCGAAGGAGACGCCAACCACTTCCACGCCACGCTTCTGGAATTCTTCATAACGTTTGTCGAAGGCGATCAGCTCAGACGGGCAAACGAAGGTGAAGTCCATTGGCCAGAAGAACAGAACGGTCGCTTTACCGTTGGTGTGCTGTTTGAAGTTGAAGTTTTCAACGATTTCACCGTTGCCCAGAACTGCTGCAGCTGTAAAATCCGGAGCCGGACGAGTTACCAGAACCATATGATTCTCCTGTAGATACTAAGGTTATTTGGAACGCAACGCGAGCCAGTATAGAGAGTGTTCATGGATAAGACAAAGAGGTGGTGACAATCGTTCCGCCAGCTTTTACCTATCAATGTAAATCTGTCACAGCTGTTTGTTTTTCGCTTGCGCCATCATGCGCGGATAGAACTGCCAGAATTGCGTCTCCAGCGCGTCATAGTGTGCATCCAGGTCATACCAGGAGTCACGCAGCGCATCCAGACGCGGCCGGCGGCTGGCCATGCCATTCAGGACGTTCTGGATAAAAGCCATCTCACCATAGCGCTCCAGCCAGCGTTCTGACCACAAATAGTTGTTCAGATTGACAAAGCGCGGCGGTGAGTCGGGCAAAATGACCGACACCTGTGCATGGGCGTAGCGCACAAACTCTGGCAACGGTAGCGACGGGGAGAGCTGTTCCCAGTGGCGAGACAGGAAATGGTCCCACATCACATCCAGCGTGATCGGCGCAACGCGGCGCGTCTCAGGGCGGAACCACGCTTTGGCTTCCGTGACCTCGGGCAGGTTATCGGTGATGACATCAATGCGGCGGTGCATAAAGATGCCGTCGACAACCTCAGGGGAATAGTCTTCTGCAGGGTTGCCGCGCACGAAATCGGCCAGCAAATTGCCGGAAAGGGAGCTGTCAGCGAGGTGAGCGAGATGCAGGTGAGCGAGAAAATTCATGCGTTTTATTTGTCCGGGGGCGGCTAATTGTTGCAGCAAAAGGGTGTGAGCACTAGACTATGCCGCCTGTTTTTAAGTCACGAGTATACGTCATGCGCGTCGCCGATTTCTCCTTTGAACTACCTGAATCCCTGATTGCTCACTATCCCATGCCTGAGCGCAGCAGCTGTCGCTTACTGTCGCTGGATGGGCCAACGGGCGAGCTGACGCACGGTACTTTCACCGATTTGCTCGACAAGCTCAACCCTGGCGATCTGCTGGTCTTTAACAACACCCGCGTGATCCCGGCGCGTCTGTTTGGCCGTAAGGCCAGCGGCGGCAAGATTGAAGTGCTGGTCGAACGTATGCTCGATGATAAACGTATTCTGGCACATATTCGCGCCTCTAAAGCGCCGAAGCCGGGCGCAGAACTGCTGCTGGGCGATGACGAGAGCATTAAAGCGACCATGACCGCGCGTCACGACGCGCTGTTTGAGGTGGAATTCCAGGACGAGCGCACGGTCCTCGATATCCTTAACGCCATCGGCCATATGCCGCTGCCGCCGTATATTGAACGCCCGGACGAAGAGGCCGATCGCGAGCTGTACCAGACCGTCTACAGCCAGAAACCTGGCGCGGTCGCGGCGCCGACGGCGGGCCTGCACTTTGATGAACCGCTGCTGGAAAAACTGCGCGCGAAGGGCGTTGAGATGGCGTTCGTGACGCTGCACGTCGGCGCGGGTACGTTCCAGCCGGTGCGCGTAGACAGCATTGAAGACCACATCATGCACTCTGAGTATGCCGAAGTGCCTCAGGAGGTGGTGGACGCGGTGCTGGCGGCGAAAGCGCGCGGAAACCGCGTGGTTGCGGTAGGCACGACTTCAGTCCGTTCGCTGGAGAGCGCTGCACAGGCCGCGAAAACGGGTCTCATCGAGCCGTTCTTTGGCGATACGCAGATCTTTATCTACCCGGGCTACCAGTACAAAGTCATTGATGCGCTGGTGACCAACTTCCATCTGCCTGAATCGACGCTGATTATGCTGGTTTCCGCGTTTGCGGGTTATCAGCATACGATGAATGCTTACAAGTCTGCGGTAGAACAAAAATATCGCTTTTTTAGCTACGGGGACGCGATGTTTATCACGTACAATCCGCAGGCTTTGAATGAGCGTGTCGGGGAATAAGTCCGCGGCACCGTATGACAACGTTGGACTGTTTTTCTGACGTCGGAGAAAAAATGAAATTTGAACTCGATACCACCGATGGCCGCGCGCGTCGCGGTCGTCTGGTGTTTGATCGCGGCGTGGTGGAAACTCCCGCATTTATGCCTGTGGGTACGTACGGCACCGTAAAAGGGATGACGCCGGAAGAAGTTGAAGCCACTGGCGCACAGATTATCCTCGGTAACACCTTCCACCTGTGGCTGCGCCCGGGTCAGGAGATCATGAAGCTGCACGGTGACCTGCACGACTTCATGCAGTGGAAAGGCCCAATCCTGACCGATTCCGGCGGTTTCCAGGTCTTCAGCCTGGGGGATATCCGCAAGATCACCGAGCAGGGCGTTCACTTCCGTAACCCGATCAACGGCGATCCGATTTTCCTCGATCCAGAAAAGTCGATGGAGATTCAGTACGATCTCGGTTCTGACATCGTGATGATCTTCGACGAATGTACGCCATACCCGGCTGACTGGGACTACGCGAAACGCTCTATGGAGATGTCTCTGCGTTGGGCGAAGCGTAGCCGCGACCGTTTTGACTCCCTGCAGAACAAAAATGCGCTGTTCGGCATTATCCAGGGCAGCGTTTACGAAGATTTACGCGATATCTCCGTTAAAGGTCTGGTAGAGATAGGTTTTGATGGCTACGCTGTCGGCGGTTTGGCTGTGGGTGAGCCGAAGGAAGATATGCACCGCATTCTGGAGCATGTCTGCCCGCAAATCCCGGCGGATAAACCACGATACCTGATGGGTGTGGGTAAACCAGAAGATCTGGTGGAAGGCGTACGTCGCGGCATCGATATGTTCGACTGCGTCATGCCAACCCGTAACGCACGTAACGGTCATCTGTTCGTGACTGACGGCGTGGTGAAAATCCGTAACGCGAAGCATAAGAGTGACACCAGCCCGCTCGATTCCGAGTGCGATTGCTATACCTGTCGCAATTATTCCCGCGCGTATCTGCATCATCTCGATCGTTGCAACGAGATTTTGGGCGCGCGTCTCAATACCATTCATAATCTTCGTTATTATCAGCGCTTAATGGCTGGTTTACGTAAGGCTATCGAAGAGGGTAAATTAGAGAGCTTCGTGACCGATTTCTACCAACGTCAGGGGCGGGATGTTCCACCGTTGAACGTTGATTAATTTTAATAATGAGGGAATTTGAATGAGCTTTTTTATTTCTGATGCGGTAGCGGCAACAGGTGCTCCGGCGCAGGGCAGCCCGATGTCTCTGATCCTGATGCTGGTTGTGTTCGGTCTGATCTTCTACTTCATGATCCTCCGCCCACAGCAGAAGCGTACCAAAGAGCACAAAAAGCTGATGGACTCCATCGCGAAAGGCGATGAAGTGCTGACCAACGGTGGTCTGGTCGGTCGCGTAACCAAAGTGGCTGAAAGTGGCTACATTGCAATCGCCCTGAACGACACCACTGAAGTGGTTATCAAACGTGACTTCGTAGCTGCCGTTCTGCCGAAAGGCACCATGAAGGCGCTGTAATCCCAACTTTTCCCAAAGGGAACTGCCGTGTTAAACCGTTATCCTTTGTGGAAGTACATCATGCTGGTCGTCGTGATTCTCGTCGGCCTGCTGTACGCGCTTCCCAACCTGTATGGTGAGGATCCGGCCGTTCAAATCACTGGCGCGCGCGGTGTCGCCGCCAGTGAGCAAACGCTGATCCAGGTCCAGAAAACGTTACAAGAAGAAAAAATTACCGCTAAGTCTGTGGCTCTGGAAGAGGGTGCAATTCTTGCTCGCTTCGACACCACCGACACGCAGCTCCGCGCTCGCGAAGCGCTGATGGGCGTGCTGGGTGACAAATATGTCGTGGCGCTTAACCTTGCTCCTGCAACCCCGCGTTGGCTGGCTGCGCTGAACGCAGAGCCGATGAAACTGGGTCTTGACCTGCGTGGTGGTGTTCACTTCCTGATGGAAGTGGATATGGATACCGCGCTCGGCAAGCTGCAGGAACAGAATATCGACAGCCTGCGCAGCGATCTGCGCGACAAAGGCATCCCTTACACTACCGTGCGTAAAGAAGATAACTACGGCATGAGCATCACGTTCCGCGACAGTGCGGCGCGCGATCAGGCTGTAGATTACCTGACCCAACGTCACCGTGACCTGGTCATCACCTCTCAGGGCAGCAACCAGCTGCGCGCGGTGATGACCGATGCGCGTCTGAAAGAAGCGCGTGAATATGCCGTTCAGCAGAACATCAACATTCTGCGTAACCGTGTAAACCAACTGGGCGTGGCTGAGCCGCTGGTACAGCGTCAGGGTGCGGACCGTATCGTGGTTGAACTGCCGGGTATTCAGGACACTGCGCGTGCGAAAGAGATTCTGGGTGCGACCGCAACGCTGGAATTCCGTCTGGTTAACGCTAACGTCGATCAGTCCGCTGCCGCAGCAGGCCGTATTCCGGGTGACTCCGAAGTGAAACAGACCCGCGAAGGTCAGCCCGTTGTGCTGTACAAACGCGTCATTCTGACCGGTGACCATATTACCGACTCCACTTCCAGCCAGGACGAATACAACCAGCCGCAGGTTAACATCTCGCTGGATAGCGCGGGTGGTAACATCATGTCTAACTTCACCAAGGACAACATCGGTAAACCGATGGCCACCTTGTTCGTGGAGTACAAAGACAGCGGTAAGAAAGATGCCAACGGTCGTGCAGTGCTGGTGAAAGAGGAAGAGGTGATTAACATCGCCAATATCCAGTCTCGTCTGGGTAACAGCTTCCGTATTACCGGTATTAGCAACCCGAACGAAGCGCGTCAGCTCTCTCTGCTGCTGCGTGCCGGTGCGCTGATTGCGCCAATTCAGATTGTTGAAGAACGTACCATTGGTCCAACGCTGGGGATGCAGAACATCCAACAGGGTCTGGAAGCGTGTCTGGCCGGTCTGGTGGTCTCTATCCTCTTCATGATCTTCTTCTATAAGAAGTTTGGTCTGATTGCGACCAGTGCGCTGGTCGCCAACCTGGTGCTGATCATCGGCATTATGTCCCTGCTGCCAGGGGCGACGCTGACCATGCCGGGGATTGCGGGTATCGTTCTGACCCTTGCGGTGGCGGTCGACGCCAACGTACTGATTAACGAACGTATCAAAGAAGAGTTGAGCAACGGTCGCTCTGTTCAGCAGGCGATTGACGAAGGTTATAAAGGCGCGTTCAGCTCTATTTTCGATGCGAACGTAACAACACTGATTAAGGTTCTTATCCTGTATGCAGTGGGTACTGGCGCGATCAAAGGCTTTGCGATTACTACCGGTATCGGTGTCGCAACGTCAATGTTTACCGCTATTGTCGGCACCCGTGCCATCGTGAACCTGCTGTACGGCGGCAAGCGCGTCAAAAAGCTGTCTATCTGAGGAGTGCGTTGTGGCACAGGAATATACTGTTGAACAATTGAACCATGGCCGTAAAGTCTGGGACTTTATGCGCTGGGACTACTGGGCCTTCGGCATTTCAGGTTTACTGCTGATTCTGTCCATCGTCGTTATGGGCGTGAAAGGCTTTAACTGGGGTCTGGATTTCACCGGTGGTACGGTTATCGAGATCTCCCTGGAAAAACCGGTCGATATGGACCAGATGCGTCTGTCTCTGCAGAAAGCGGGCTTTGAAGAGCCGCTGCTCCAGAACTTCGGCAGCAGCCGTGACATCATGGTGCGTATGCCGCCGGTACACGATGCTAACGGCAGCCAGGAGCTGGGCAGCAAGGTTGTTAACGTGATTAACGAAACAACCAGCCAGAACGCGGCGGTCAAGCGTATTGAGTTTGTCGGCCCGAGCGTGGGTGCGGACCTGGCGCAGACCGGTGCAATGGCGCTGCTGGTGGCGCTGATCTCCATCCTGGTGTACGTCGGTTTCCGCTTCGAGTGGCGACTGGCGGCCGGGGTGGTTATCGCCCTGGCGCACGACGTGGTGATCACCATGGGGGTTCTGTCGCTGTTCCACATTGAGGTTGACCTGACCATCGTGGCATCCCTGATGTCCGTTATCGGTTACTCACTGAACGACAGTATCGTGGTATCTGACCGTATCCGTGAAAACTTCCGTAAGATCCGTCGCGGTACGCCGTACGAAATCTTTAACGTGTCGTTGACCCAGACGCTGCACCGTACCCTGATCACCTCCGGTACCACTTTGATGGTGATCCTGATGCTGTTCCTGTTCGGTGGCCCGGTACTGGAAGGCTTCTCGCTGACCATGCTGATTGGTGTCTCCATCGGTACGGCGTCGTCTATCTACGTCGCATCCGCACTGGCACTGAAACTCGGCATGAAGCGCGAGCACCTGCTCCAGCAGAAGGTTGAGAAAGAAGGGGCGGATCAGCCGTCCATTCTGCCGTAAGGCGTCGAATAGCGTGTTATCGAAATCCCGGTCGGTTGACCGGGATTTTTTTTATCTGCTCCTGACAAACACTCCTGACAGTATGCTGTCAGGAGCCCTGTCGTAGACTCTTTTCGACCCCAAACAACAGTCAGGAGGATGTATGAAAAGTGTGATTAACTGGTTTGAAATTCCCGTGGTAGATATGGATCGCGCCATCAAATTTTATGAACCAGTCATGCAGGTCCAGCTGAGACGTGAGAAAATGGACATGGCAGAGCTCGCGGTATTCCCGCATGACGATCCGGCCACCGGCGGCGCGCTGGCAAAATTTGACGGCGTTTCGCCGTCGCAGCAGGGCGCTATTATCTATCTGCATACGGATAACCTGACGGCTACGCTCGATCGCATTGCCTCCGCGGGGGGCGAGTGCGTGTTTGGCCCGCTGGAACTGCCGGATGGTATTGGCACCATTGCTTTGTTTATCGACAGCGAAGGTAACCGCGTCGGCCTCCATCAACCTGCCTGAGAGCGTAATACGATATGACCCGACGCGCTGACCGTTTGTTTCAGATTGTGCAGATCCTGCGGGGCAGGCGTCTGACGACGGCAGCGCATCTGGCGGACAGGCTTGGCGTCTCCGAGCGCACGGTCTACCGTGATATCCGCGATCTGTCGCTCTCCGGCGTGCCGGTGGAAGGCGAAGCGGGAAGCGGATACCGGCTGATGTCGGGTTTTGATCTGCCGCCTCTGATGCTGACAAATAAGGAGTCTGAGGCGCTGATCGTCGCAATTCGCCTGCTCAAGACCTGGGGAGGAGAATCGCTGTCGCGCGAGCTGGAGTCGGCCCAGGAGAAAGTGCTGGCGATCCTGCCTGAGGAGAGTCGTCGAAAGGCGGAGCAGACGCGGATTTATGCCCCGGATTTCTGCATGCAAAGCCACTCCCGCAGCGATTTTGACATGATTCATCAGGCAATTTCCGCCCAGTACGTGCTGGCGTTGCATTACCGTGATGAAGCCGGGCAGCTTTCAAAGCGTGAGGTTCAGCCGCTGGGCTTGTTCTTCTGGGGGGAGCGCTGGCTGCTGGCGGCGTGGTGTGAACGGCGCGATGACTATCGCTGTTTCCGGCTCGACAGATGTCTCAATATCGTGCAGACGGAGAGACGGTTTAGCGAAAGTGCGGACAGGTCTCTGGCCGATTTTTTGCGCAAGGTTAAGCAATAAAAAGCCAGCTCTTGAGCTGGCTTTTTTGCCCGGCGGCGAGGTAAAAGCAAAACGGCAACGTATGTTGCCGTTTTTAGTATTTGTTCCCTCTCCCTGTGGGAGAGGGGCAGGGTGAGGGCATCAGCCCGCACAGTCCCGCACGGGTTAGAAGTTGTAACCCACGACCAGGTAACCACCCCAACCGGTAGAACGAACGCTGAAATCGCCGTTGCCGAAGTTCAGGCTGGCGTCGTCGTTCCACTGACCACCGTTGTGCCAGTAACGCGCAACCACGGAATAGTGCCAGTGATCGTAGTTCAGCGCCAGGATGTGGCTGGAGGCGATGGAGTTGCTGGTGCGGGCATGCTTCCCGTTGTTGTCATAGAAGTTGTCGTCGCCCAGATCTGAACCCCAGTCAAAGTTGGTGAAACCGATGTAGCTCAGGTTACCGCCCCACAGCTGGGTGATTGGCACAAAGTATTTCACTTTGAAACGGTAACCATCCCACTCGTTTTCATTCGATGCGCCATAGTTCTGCCACTGATATTTCGCATATACGTTCAGGGACAGGCTCATTGGCAGGCCAGTATCGATGTCCGTACCCAGACCCATGTACCAGGTGCTCTGACGACCGGACTTGTTGCGGCCCATATCGTAGATGTAGTTGTTTGCGAAGTACCACTCTTTGAACGGACCAAAGCTCAGATCGGTACCGGTCAGCTTGTCGATGGAGAAGCGTGGTTCGATTTCCATAAACAGCGGAGAACCGTGGTTCCAGATACCTTTTGCATCGGTGTTACCGCCGAAGAAGACCGGAGCATCCATGTAGCCGTAGAAATCAAACCAGTCTTTCTTGGCGAATGCTTCGTATTCCAGGTAGGTATCGTTGCGGATCTGTGGTCCAAAACGGGTGTGATAGCTACCAACCACGTTAACGCTCTGGTGCCACCAGTCGGAGAGATATTGTGGTTTGTCGTTTTCCGCTGCGTTAACAGTGAAAGAGGAGGACAGTGCCAGCACGGCGCCAGCTGCGAGTAATGTTTTTTTCATAATCATGCCACTGATTGAAATTCCCTTCCGGGAGTGAAAAATGCGCGAATTGCGTTTCTAAATATTTCGTGTTTCTGCGGAGCCTATTATAGGAATCCTTGCTCACAAAAATATGTGTTGTTTCACATATCTCTCACACACGTAATCGATTGCGTTCACGTTTGCGTACTTTAAACGGCCGGGATTGTAGCGGCAATCATTTATGTTGCCAATCCATACGAAATGTAAATGTTAGCGGAGTGACATTTCACTCCGCTCAGAAGGAAGGATTTACTGCGCGGCGGGTTGGATGTCGTGAATGCGGATAAAGCCTAACTGTTCCGGCGTAAGGCCGCTTAACTGCAGCGGAATATCCACATCACTCGGCGCTAAAACGCTGGCCGGGGCGGTGAAGAGCTGGTTCTTCACGTTCACTTCCTGATAATTCTCCGTTGTGCCCTGGATCTGTCCCCACTCAACGGTGCCGCTAAAAGCGGGCAGCGGATCGTTGGATTCTCCCTGAATGCGCAATGTTGCGCGCGTACCATCTGCATTCGCTGCCACATTGACCAGAGACATTTTCAGCGTGCCAATCTGGCTATTCAGCCGCGCAGGTGTGTTCGCGCCAGGCAGCAGGTATACCCCGCTGCTGGATTTGGCGTTCAGCGCGTTTTGCTGGGTGATCTTCACCGTTTCTTTGTTCAGTTTGTCCATCGCCGTATTAAGTGTATTCACACTCTGTTTCATCTGACGGACTTCGGTTTGCTGTGCACAGGCACTGAGGGTGAAGAGGCTCCCCACCAGTAAAATTCTCAGGTAACGTCTTGTCATAGCGTTTATTTCCTTGAAATAACGGATCTCCCTAATGGTAGCCAGCAACGTGCCGCCAGACATAGATCCTTTGTCTCAAAAAGCTCTTCCTTTGTTGTCAGGCCAGATCAGGGTAAAATGAAAATCAGTTAACCGGATAACAGGGATACCGTATGCATTGCCCATTCTGCTCCGCTGTGGATACCAAAGTCATCGACTCGCGTCTTGTAGGCGAAGGGTCATCCGTACGCCGTCGTCGGCAGTGTCTGGTGTGCAACGAGCGTTTTACGACCTTTGAGGTTGCTGAGCTGGTAATGCCGCGCGTGGTAAAAAGTAACGATGTGCGCGAGCCGTTTAACGAAGAGAAGCTGCGTAGCGGGATGCTGAAGGCCCTGGAAAAACGTCCCGTCAGCGCGGATGACGTCGAAATGGCGTTAAACCACATAAAATCTTATCTTCGTGGCCTGGGCGAGCGCGAGGTGCCAAGCAAGATGATCGGCAACCTGGTGATGGAGCAGTTGAAAAAGCTCGATAAGGTCGCCTATATCCGCTTCGCCTCTGTCTACCGCAGTTTCGAAGATATCAAAGAGTTTGGCGAAGAGATCGCCCGCTTACAGGATTAAGCTCATGCAGGATGAGATTTACATGGCGCGAGCCATGAAGCTGGCGCAGCGCGGGCGTTTTACTACCCATCCCAATCCGAACGTCGGGTGCGTGATCGTTAAAGATGGCGAGATCGTAGGGGAGGGGTTCCACTATCGTGCCGGCGAGCCGCACGCCGAGGTCCATGCGTTGCGGATGGCAGGCGAGAAGGCACGCGGTGCCACCGCCTACGTGACGCTGGAGCCCTGCAGCCACCACGGGCGTACCCCACCGTGCTGCGACGCGCTGATTGCTGCGGGGGTTTCCCGCGTAGTGGCATCGATGCAGGATCCGAATCCGCAGGTGGCCGGACGCGGTCTGTATCGCCTGCAGCAGGAAGGCATTGACGTCAGTCATGGGCTGATGATGCAGGACGCCGAAGCGATCAACAAAGGCTTTCTGAAGCGCATGCGCACCGGGTTCCCGTATATCCAGCTTAAGCTGGGCGCCTCGCTGGACGGTCGTACGGCGATGGCAAACGGTGAAAGCCAGTGGATCACCTCGCCCCAGGCAAGGCGCGATGTGCAACATCTTCGCGCGCAAAGCCATGCTATCCTCACCAGCAGTGAAACCGTTCTGGCTGACGATCCGGCTATGACCGTGCGCTGGGACGAACTGAATGCTGATACTCAGGCGCTTTACCCGCAGGAGAACCTGCGTCAGCCGCTGCGTATTGTCATTGATAGCCAGAACCGCATAACGCCGGAACATCGCATCGTGCAGCAGCCGGGTGAAACCTGGATTGCCCGTACCAAAGAAGATACGCGCGAATGGCCAGAGGGCGTGCGTAGCATTATGGTACCTGAGCACAACGGTCGCCTCGATTTAGTGGTGCTGATGATGCTGCTCGGCAAGCAGCAGGTGAACAGCATCTGGGTAGAGGCGGGACCCACGCTCGCGGGTGCGCTGTTGCAGGCCGGGCTGGTGGATGAACTGATTGTATACGTTGCGCCTAAACTGTTAGGCCACGACGCGCGCGGCCTGTTTGTGCTGCCCGGCCTTGAAAAACTGGCCGACGCACCGCAACTCACATTCAGCGAGATTCGTCCTGTAGGCCCGGATGTCTGCCTCCATTTAACGACAGCGTAATTGCTCCTGAAATAGGGAAGCAGTGCGCAAAGTATTATGATAAAATCCGCCCCCCTGCGGGGCCAAATGAACCCGTAAAGGAAGAGTATGAACATTATTGAAGCTGCTGTAGCTACCCCGGACGCTCGCGTCGCCATCACCATTGCGCGTTTCAACAACTTCATCAACGACAGCCTGCTGGAAGGTGCGATTGACGCCCTGAAACGTATCGGTCAGGTGAAAGATGAGAACATTACCGTTGTTTGGGTTCCAGGCGCTTACGAGCTGCCACTGGCAGCGGGCGCGCTGGCGAAAACCGGTAAATACGACGCGGTGATCGCGCTGGGTACTGTTATTCGTGGCGGCACTGCGCACTTCGAATACGTTGCGGGCGGTGCAAGCAATGGTCTGGCACACGTTGCGCAGGATGCTGAAATTCCTGTCGCGTTCGGCGTGCTGACCACCGAAAGTATTGAACAAGCCATCGAACGTGCTGGCACCAAAGCCGGTAACAAAGGTGCAGAAGCTGCACTGACCGCGCTTGAAATGATCAATGTATTGAAAGCCATCAAGGCCTGATTTTTTTGTAAGGGGAATTCCGTGAAACCTGCTGCTCGTCGCCGCGCCCGTGAATGTGCCGTTCAGGCACTTTACTCCTGGCAGTTGTCCCACAACGACATCGCCGATGTTGAGTACCAGTTCCTGTCAGAACAGGACGTGAAAGACGTCGATGTTCTGTACTTCCGTGAACTGCTGTCGGGAGTGGCGACTAATAGCGCGTATCTCGATGGTCTGATGAAGCCATACCTGTCCCGTCTGCTCGAAGAGCTGGGTCAGGTGGAAAAAGCAGTGTTGCGTATTGCGCTGTTTGAGCTGTCTAAACGTGATGATGTGCCGTACAAAGTGGCCATCAACGAAGCGATCGAACTGGCAAAAACCTTCGGCGCTGAAGACAGCCACAAATTTGTTAACGGCGTTCTTGATAAAGCTGCACCTGCGATCCGTCCCCACAAAAAGTGATCCGCAAACCGGAGTCCTGCATTGCCTGACGGGCAGTGCGGCTCCGGTTTTTTCTTTTATTTGCTGAGGCATAACGTATGGCATGCGGCGAATTCTCCCTGATTGCCCGTTATTTCGACCGTGTCAGAACCTCTCGTCTTGATGTTGAAACCGGCATTGGCGATGACTGTGCACTTCTCAATATTCCCGAAAAACAGACGCTGGCAATCAGCACCGACACCTTAGTGTGCGGACGTCATTTTTTACCCGATATCGATCCTGCCGATCTGGCGTATAAAGCGCTGGCGGTCAACGTCAGCGATCTGGCCGCGATGGGTGCCGATCCGGCATGGCTAACGCTGGCCCTGACGCTGCCCGAGGTCGATGAAACCTGGCTTGAAGCCTTTAGCGATGCGCTGTTTGAACAGCTGAACTACTACGATATGCAGCTGATTGGCGGTGATACTACTGCCGGGCCGCTGTCGATGACGCTGGCGATCCATGGCTATGTGCCCCTCGGTCGGGCGCTCAAACGCTCGGGCGCAAAACCAGGTGACTGGATCTACGTGACCGGTACACCGGGAGACAGCGCTGCGGGGCTGGCTATTCTTCAGGATCGCTTGACCGTTAAGGATGCTGACGACGCGGCGTATCTGGTGAAACGCCATCTGCGACCCACCCCGCGTATTCTGCATGGGCAGGCGCTACGGGAACGGGCAAGCTCGGCTATCGATCTCTCCGACGGGCTGATCTCCGATCTTGGCCATATTCTGAAGGCCAGCGGCGTGGGCGCGCGCATCGACCTGGATCTGTTCCCGCTATCAGAGCAACTGCTTCGCCACGTGGAGCCTGAGCAGGCCCTGCGCTGGGCGCTTTCCGGTGGTGAGGATTACGAACTGTGCTTCACGGTACCTGAGCTGAACCGTGGCACGCTGGATGTGGCGTTAGCGCATCTCGGCGCGAAATTTACCTGCATCGGGCAGATCATGCCGGAGAGCGAAGGGCTGAAGTTTGTGCAGGACGGCGCCCCGGTCACGCTCGACTGGAAAGGGTACGATCACTTCAGTTAATTTTGTGCGCTCTGTATTGCCGGGTGGCGGCTCCGCCTTACCCGGCCTACAAAAGAGGGTGCTTATTTAAACCCCACCACCGGATGCTGCTGATACGGCGTTTCGAGCTCGGCAATCTGCTCCGGCGTCAGGGATAAATCCACTGCACTCAGCAGTTCATCCAGCTGTTCTTCCCTGGACGTCCCGATAATCGGTGCCGCGACCCCGCGCTTACTCAGCAGCCACGCCAGCGCCACCTGTGCGCGGGTGGCACCCGTATCGTCGGCAATCCCGGCTAAGCGTTCGGCAATTAACGCATCGCTGGCTTCTGTACCGTCATAGAGATTTTTTCCGACTTCATCTGAGACCAGACGAGCCGTGGTTTCTCCCCATGGACGGGTTAAACGTCCGCGCGCCAGCGGGCTCCACGGGATCACCGCCACGCCCTCCTGATAGCACAGTGGCAGCATTTCGCGCTCTTCTTCACGGTAGATCAGGTTGTAGTGATCCTGCATGGTGACAAAACGTGCCCAGCCGTGCTGTGCCTGGAGATCCAGCGCCTGTGCAAACTGCGACGCATGCATAGACGACGCGCCGATATAGCGCGCTTTACCGGCTTTCACCACCTCGTTGAGCGCTTCAAGCGTCTCCTCGATCGGCGTGTTGTAATCCCAGCGGTGAATTTGCAGCAGGTCGACGTAATCGATGTTCAGGCGTCTAAGGCTGTCATCAATAGAGCGCAGGATCTGCGCGCGAGAAAGGCCCTGAGTCAGGTCACCTGACGGGTAGTACACCTTGGTGGCGACCACAATGTCATCCCGACGCGCAAAGTCACGCAGGGCACGACCGACAATCTCCTCGCTGCTGCCGTCGGAGTAGCTGTTGGCGGTGTCAAAGAAGTTAATGCCGCCCTCGATAGCGCGTTTAATAATCGGACGGCTACTCTCTTCCGGCAACGTCCAGGCGTGGTTCCCTCGTTCGGGCTCGCCAAAAGTCATACAGCCCAGGCAAAGCCGGGAAACCTTAAGGTCGGTTTTTCCTAATGTGGTGTATTGCATGGTTCCGCTCCTGCTGTTTAAACAATACGTTTAAGCATAGCAGGAGCGAAAAAGGGGAGGGATTAGTCCAGCCAGGCGCGGATTTTGGCTTCAATACCGGCGGCGTCCAGGCCAATAGCCGCACGGGCTTCATCCTGGGTACCCTGAGGAATGAAATGATCCGGCAGGCCGAGGTTCAACACCGGCACGACGTTGCGGTTTGCCATCAGCACCTCGTTCACGCCGCTTCCCGCACCGCCCATGATGGCGTTTTCTTCCAGAGTGACCAGCACGTCATGCGTCTCGGCCAAATTCAAAATCAGAGATTCGTCGAGCGGCTTCACGAAGCGCATATCCACCAGGGTAGCGTTTAGCGTTTCAGCGACCTTCGCAGCTTCTGGCATCAGCGTACCGAAGTTCAGGATCGCCACTTTCTCACCGCGACGTTTCACCAGACCTTTACCGATCGCCAGTTTTTCCAGGGGTTGCAGCTCAACGCCCACCGCATTGCCGCGTGGGTAGCGCACCGCACTAGGGCCATCCTGATAGTGATAGCCGGTAAACAGCATCTGACGACATTCGTTTTCGTCGCTTGGCGTCATGATGACCATATCCGGAATACAGCGCAGGAACGACAGATCGAATGCGCCCTGGTGCGTCTGACCGTCAGCGCCGACGATGCCCGCACGGTCTATCGCAAACAGTACCGGCAGCTTCTGGATGGCCACGTCATGGATCACCTGATCGTAGGCGCGCTGCAGGAAGGTAGAATAGATAGCGACCACCGGCTTGTAGCCGCCAATGGCCAGGCCCGCTGCGAACGTCACCGCATGCTGCTCGGCAATCGCCACGTCAAAATACTGGTCAGGGTATTTTCTGGAGAACTCCACCATGCCGGAGCCTTCACGCATGGCCGGGGTGATCGCCATCAGCTTGTTGTCTTTCGCGGCGGTTTCACACAGCCAGTCGCCGAAGATTTTGGAATAGCTAGGCATACCGCCGCTGCTTTTTGGCAGACAGCCGCTGGACGGGTCGAATTTTGGTACCGCGTGGAAGGTGATCGGATCTTTTTCCGCCGGTTCGTAGCCACGCCCTTTTTTGGTCATGATGTGCAGGAACTGCGGGCCTTTCAGGTCACGCATGTTCTTGAGGGTGGTGACCAGGCCCAGCACGTCATGGCCGTCAACCGGGCCAATATAGTTAAAGCCCAGCTCTTCAAACAGCGTACCCGGCACGACCATGCCTTTGATGTGTTCTTCGGTGCGCTTGAGCAGCTCTTTAATCGGCGGTACGCCGGAAAAGACTTTTTTACCGCCTTCACGCAGCGAGGAGTAAAGCTTGCCGGAAAGCAGCTGCGCCAGATGGTTGTTCAGCGCACCGACGTTCTCGGAAATCGACATTTCGTTATCGTTGAGGATAACCAGCATGTCCGGTTTGATATCACCCGCATGGTTCATGGCCTCAAAGGCCATCCCGGCGGTGATAGCACCGTCACCAATCACGCAGACGGTGCGGCGCTGTTTATTCTCTTTTTCGGCGGCAACGGCAATACCGATGCCCGCAGAAATTGAGGTGGAGGAGTGGCCGACGCTCAGCACGTCATACTCGCTCTCACCGCGCCACGGGAACGGATGCAGGCCACCTTTCTGACGAATGGTGCCAATTTTATCGCGACGTCCGGTCAGAATTTTGTGCGGATAGGCCTGGTGGCCCACGTCCCAGATAAGCTGATCGAACGGCGTGTTATAGACATAGTGCAGCGCCACGGTCAGTTCTACCGTGCCAAGCCCGGAGGCGAAATGGCCGCTTGAGCGGCTTACGCTGTCGAGCAGGTAGCGACGCAGCTCGTCGCACAGCTTCGGCAGGCTCTCTTTCGGCAACAGACGCAACTCCTGGGTGGAGTCAACTAACGCCAGTGTCGGGTATTTGGCAATATCAAAACTCATCAAAGGCTCATCGAGATATATAGTTTATTTATCACGCTGGATTATATAGTCCGCTAGCGCTTCCAGTGCCGAGGTATCCAGCGATTGTGCGGCCAGTACATTTAGCGACTGGCGGGCATCGTCAATCAGATCCCGGGCTTTACGTTGGGCTTGCTCAAGACCCAGCAGGGCGGGGTAGGTACTTTTGCCAAGCTGCTGGTCCGCACCCTGACGTTTACCCAATGTTGCAGTATCGCCCACCACATCCAGAATGTCATCCTGAACCTGGAATGCCAGACCGATACTTTCTGCGTATCTGTCCAGCGTCGGCAAGGCTTTGCGCCCTTGTTCACCCGCGCTCAGCGCGCCCAGGCGAACGGCAGAACGAATCAATGCCCCGGTTTTGTGGCGATGAATACGCTCCAGCTGTTCCAGATTAACCTGACGTCCTTCCGCTTCAAGATCCAGCGCTTGTCCGCCGCACATGCCGGCCACGCCGCTGGCCATCGCCAGTTCGGAAATCATTGCCAGGCGGTCACGGTCAGCCACTTCCGCCATCGGCGCATCGCTCAAAATAGAGAACGCCAGCGTTTGCAGGGCATCGCCCGCCAGAATGGCATTCGCTTCGCCAAACTTGATATGGCAGGTAGGTTGACCGCGACGCAGGTCGTCGTCGTCCATCGCCGGTAAATCATCGTGGATCAGCGAATAGGCATGGATGCACTCAACGGCGGCAGCCGGGGCGTCCAGCGTGTTATCGCTGATACCAAACATATTGCCTGTGGCGTACACCAGGAACGGGCGCAGGCGCTTTCCACCCAAGAGTGCGCCATAGTGCATGGCCTCAACCAGAGGAGTGTTCTGAAAAGGCTGTGGTGCAATAAAACGGCGCAGGGCGTCGTTGGCGCGAACTACACGCGCCTGAAGCTCGTTGGCAAAATCCATTTACTCGGCGTCCGGTGTGAAAGGCGTAGTTTTCGCGTCTTCGCTGTCGGAAAGCAGGATCTGCACGCGCTGCTCGGCCTGCTGCAGTTTGACCTGCCCCTGTCGCGCCAGCTGCACGCCACGTTCGAATTCGTTGAGCGCCTCTTCCAGCGGGAGATCGCCGCTCTCAAGACGGGTAACGATTTGCTCCAGTTCACTCAGCGCAGTTTCGAAACTGGCCGGTGCGTCGTTCTTCTTCGGCATAGTGAATTGACTCTTATATTCTTCGCCCCGACATGGTAACGGACTCGGGCGGATAAGCAAATAACGCGCAATGTGCACAGGAGCGGCGCGATGGTGGTATACTTGCGCGCCTGGATGCAGCCACGGGTGTGGGCTGCTGTACTCTTTTCCATTACAAGCCTTAATACGCTTGCCTAAGAAACATTGCCGCCATGAAGTTTATCATTAAATTGTTCCCTGAAATCACCATCAAAAGCCAATCTGTGCGTTTGCGCTTTATTAAAATTCTCACCGGGAACATTCGTAACGTATTAAAGCACTACGACGAAACGCTCGCCGTGGTGCGCCACTGGGACCACGTTGAAGTCCGTGCGAAAGACGAAAACAAACGTCAGGATATTCGCGACGCGCTGACCCGTATTCCGGGGATCCACCATATTCTGGAGGTGGAAGACGTCCCGTTCAGCGATATGCACGATATCTTCGAGAAAGCGCTGGTTCAGTACCGCGATCAGATCGAAGGCAAAACCTTCTGCGTACGCGTGAAACGTCGCGGCAAGCACGAATTCAGCTCCATTGAAGTGGAACGTTACGTTGGCGGCGGTTTGAACCAGCACGTCGAGTCTGCGCGCGTGCGTCTGACGCACCCGGACGTGACGGTTAACCTGGAGATCGAAAACGATCGCCTGCTGCTGGTGAAAGGTCGTTATGAAGGTATCGGCGGTTTCCCGATCGGCACCCAGGAAGATGTCTTGTCTCTGATCTCCGGCGGCTTCGACTCCGGCGTTTCCAGCTATATGCTGATGCGCCGCGGCTGTCGCGTCCATTACTGCTTCTTTAACCTGGGCGGTGCGGCGCATGAAATCGGCGTTCGCCAGGTCGCGCATTACCTGTGGAACCGCTTCGGCAGCTCCCACCGCGTGCGTTTTGTGGCGATCAACTTCGAGCCGGTAGTGGGCGAAATTCTTGAGAAAGTGGACGACGGCCAGATGGGCGTTATCCTGAAGCGCATGATGGTACGTGCGGCATCCAAAGTGGCTGAGCGCTACGGCGTGCAGGCGCTGGTTACCGGCGAAGCGCTGGGGCAGGTCTCCAGCCAGACGCTGACCAACCTGCGTCTGATCGACAACGTCTCTGATACGCTGATCCTGCGTCCGCTGATCTCCCACGATAAAGAGCACATCATCGATCTGGCACGTGAAATCGGCACCGAAGATTTTGCCCGTACCATGCCGGAATACTGCGGTGTGATCTCAAAAAGCCCGACCGTCAAAGCGGTGAAGGCGAAGATCGAAGCCGAAGAAGAGCACTTCGATTTCAGCATCCTGGATAAAGTGGTGGCGGAAGCGTCCAATATTGATATCCGCGAAATCGCCCAGCAGACCGAGCAGGACGTCGTCGAAGTGGAAACCGTAAGCGGTTTCGGCGCTAACGATGCGATTCTGGATATCCGCTCTATTGATGAGCAGGACGACAAGCCGCTGCAGGTGGAAGGCGTTGAAGTGGTGTCGCTGCCGTTCTACAAGCTGAGCACCAAATTTGGCGATCTCGACCAGAGCAAAACGTATCTGCTGTGGTGTGAGCGTGGGGTGATGAGCCGCCTGCAGGCACTGTATCTGCGCGAGCAGGGTTTTGCGAATGTGAAGGTGTATCGCCCGTAGTTTTTTGCGCGGGAATGCGGCCTGATGCCCTCACCCCGGCCCTCTCCCACGGGGAGAGGGAGAAAACATAAAAAACGGCAACCTTTGGTTGCCGTTTTGCTTTAACCTGGCGCCACCCGGCTTTTTTACGCACTACTCTTCATAGTAGTTATAAATTCCCGCCGGCATCACCAGCGATGACGCCACCTCGTACGCTTTTTCGCGCCCGACCAGCAGGTCAATAATCTTCAAACCAAAATCAATCGCGGTGCCGGGGCCCTGGCTGGTCAGCAGGTTGACGCGTGGATCCCACACGACGCGTTTGTCCACCCACTGGTCTTCCGGGATGGTCTGCTTCAGACCGGGGTAGCCGGTCATATTGCCGATAGGGAAAATATCGTGCGGAACCAGCACTGTTCCGGCGGCGGCACAGATGGCGGCGACGATACGACCCGATAAGTGGAACTGACGCACGGTCTCGACCAGCAGCGGGCTGTCGCGAAAATATTCCGCACCCTTCAGGCCACCGGGCAGGACGATGATGTCGTAATCCCCGTCGGCCACCTGCACAAGCGGCGCATCCGCAAGCAGTTTCACGCCGCGCGAGCAGGTCACCGCCAGACTGCCATCGCTGGCAACGCTGGCGACCGTCACCTCAATACCGCCGCGCACCATCAAATCAATGGTGGTGACCGCTTCTGTCTCTTCGCTACCAGGGGCGAGGCAGATCAGTGCCGACGCGCTCATATTCACTCTCCTTACGTTTAACCAGGTCATACAAACGGGCGTTTTCCGGCACGGCGATGCCATGTGCTCGGGCACGTTTTAGCAGATAGCCGGTAATGTAGTCGATTTCTGTGTGTCGTAATGCCCGGACATCCTGCAACATTGAGGAGATATTTTCTGCCGTACTCTCAATAACCTGCTCGACATAACCGCGCAAATCCTCTGCCGAGGTATGCAAGCCTTCCCGCTCAATGACCGACGCGACTTCAGCACACAGTGATGCAACCTCCTGCGGATGGTTTTTCAGCTCCCCATTCGGGCAGTTCCACAGTGCCGTCAGCGGATTGATCACGCAGTTCACGGCCAGCTTGCGCCAGAGTTGAGGGCGAATAGTGTTATGCCAGGCGACGTCCGGCAACACCTTCTGCAGCACATCGGCAAGATAACTGTAGTCGCCATCCTGTGTTCTGGCCGGTCCCATATGGGTCACGCCGCTGGCGACGTGCACGATGATGTTGCCGTCGCGACGGGCTGCGTGCGTGGTTGTCGCCATCAGCAGGGGCTGCGGGACGCTTTTCAGCTCATCAATGGTCCCCATGCCGTTATGCAGCAGCAGTATAGGGGAAGTGGAGGGGAGTTGCGCAGCCAGCGTCTTCACCGCGTCTGAGACCTGCCACGCTTTAAGCGTCACCAGTAACAGGTCACTTTGCGCCAGGAAATCGGGATCGTTCGCGGTGAGGGATTCGTTAAAGATGCTTCCGTCTTCACAAATCAGGTTTACACTGCAATAGGGCTGGGGCACGCGCAGCCAGCCCTGAACCTCATGTCCGTGCTTGCACAGCGCGGTCAGCCATAGCTGACCAAGCGCTCCGCATCCGAGCACTGTAATTTTCATTGTTCCTCCTCACCTGCAACTGCGCCAGGTGTTACAGCTTAATTATACAGCTAAGCTTCTGTTGAGTTATGCCTCGTAGCGGGTATTATGCAACGCAACAAAAGTGAAGGGAGAAGAAAAGATGCCATCTTTCGATATTGTTTCCGAAGTTGATATCCAGGAAGTTCGCAACGGCGTTGAGAACGCAACCCGCGAAGTTGAGTCACGTTTCGATTTTCGTGGCGTTGAGGCGTCGTTTGAGCTGAACGACGCAAATAAGACCATTAAGGTGCTGAGCGAGTCTGATTTCCAGGTGAATCAGCTGCTCGACATTTTGCGCGCCAAGCTGTTAAAACGCGGCATTGAAGGGACCTCTCTGGATGTGCCGGAAGAGTTTGTGCACAGCGGTAAAACCTGGTTCGTTGAAGCTAAACTGAAGCAGGGCATTGAGAGCGCGGTGCAGAAGAAGATCGTGAAGCTCATTAAAGACAGCAAGCTGAAGGTGCAGGCGCAGATCCAGGGTGAAGAGATTCGCGTCACCGGCAAGTCCCGCGATGACCTGCAGTCCGTGATGGCGCTGGTGCGTGGCGGCGATCTGGGACAACCGTTCCAGTTTAAAAACTTCCGCGATTAATACCCAAAAGCCCGGTTCAACCGGGCTTTTTTCACGCTTTCAGGGCCTGCTCCACTTCGAAGCGGTTGGTCATTTTGCTGTCTATCTTGACGTAAGCGCTGCGCTCTTCCGGGACAATCAGGACCTCCGTCACACCCTCTTTTGCTTCCAGACGCTGTTTCAGCGCGTCGCTAATCTGAACATCATCCGGGATTTCTACCCGCAGGCTGCTCACGTAGCGCGGCTCTTTCATGGTACTGGCGACCAGCAGCCAGACTGTCGCCAGCAGTGCGCCCGCGAGAAACACGGTTTGAGAGTCAAACAGACCGTCCACCCAGCCGCCAAGCGAGCCGCCAATGGCCACGCCGAGGAACTGGCTGGTGGAGTAGATGCCCATCGCCGTGCCTTTGTAACCGGCAGGGGACTCTTTGCTGATCAGCGACGGCAGCAGGGCTTCCATCAGGTTAAACGCCAGGAAGAACAGCTGCACGCCGGCAATCAGCTCCCAAAAGTGCGGGCCGGCACCCCAGAGCACAATCTCAGCTATCAGCAACAGTGCTACGCAGCCAATGAAGACGCGCTTCATCTTGCGCTTCACTTCAGCGTAGATGATGAATGGCACGACGGAAACAAAGGAAATCAGCATAGTGACCAGATAGATTTTCCAGTGCTCGGCTGCCGGGAAGCCCGCAGCGGCCAGCTGGCCGGGAAGGGCGACAAAGGTCGACATCAGCAGGATGTGCAGACACATAATGCCGAAGTTAAGCTTCAGCAGGCGTGGCTCAACCAGCACTTTGCTGAAGCAGCCCTTTACCATTCCCGATTCACGATTGAGGACGTGGTTTTTGCTGTCCGGGACGACCCACAGGGTTAAGGCAATACCGAGGGTTGCCAGCACGGCAATCATCCAGAACAGCGCGTGCAGGCCAAGCGCATGGGTGATTATCGGGCCCAGTACCATCGCAATGGCGAAGGTGACGCCAAAGCTAACGCCGATGAACGCCATCGCTTTAGTCCGGTTCTGTTCGCGGGTGAGATCGGACAACAGCGCCATCACGGCGGCAGCAATCGCGCCGGAGCCCTGAAGGGCGCGGCCAAGAATAATTCCCCAGATGGAGTGGGAGAGGGCGGCAATCACACTGCCCAGAACAAAAATAAGCAGGCCACCGACAATCAGCGGCTTGCGGCCAACCCGGTCAGAGAGCAGGCCAAACGGGATCTGGAAGACCGCCTGGGCCAGACCGTAAATGCCAATGGCCAGGCCAATCAATGCCTCGCTCGCCCCCTGCAGCGCCATGCCGTAGGTGGTCAGAACAGGCAGGACCATAAACATGCCGAGCATCCGTAGCGAGAAGACAGTCCCTAAGCCCCAGGTCGCGCGTAGCTCGCCTGGCGTCATTTTATAATCGTTCATTACCACCTCAGTTCAAAAGCAGGCCATAGTGTAGTGCGGGGAAGGGGCGGGGTAAATAAGGGCTTATTTAACAAATATTACATGCGTTATTAATTGATTTTGTGAATAAAAAAGGGTGCCGAAGCACCCTTTTATTGACCTGTTGTCGCTTACCAGACGTAAGTCAGCAGGTTGTGCGAATCTGGCACCATGAAATCCACGGACATCATCACGGACAGAGAAGTGATGGCGACAATGGAGAACACAAACAGCTTACGTGCCCAGACTTTGTCATCTTCCACTTTGTATCCGCGCAGCGCCATGCCAAGCCACCAGACGCTCACCGCAGCCGCTACCGCCAGATATTTATACCCGGCGTAACCACCCAGAGAGAGCATCAGCGTTGCCACGGCAAAGGCGATGATGTAAAGCGTAATGTGGTTCTTGGCAACCGAAATGCCCTTCACGACCGGCAGAACCGGGATGTTCGCTGCCTGATAATCCTTAAAGCGGAAAATCGCGATGGCATAGGAGTGCGGCATCTGCCACAGGCTAAAGATAGCCAGCAGGATCAGCGCACCGCTGTCGAACTCGTTCGTGACGGCGCAGTAGCCAATCACCGGCGGCGCAGCGCCGGAGAGAGAACCAATCAGCGTGCCGTAGACGGAGTGACGTTTCATATACAGGCTGTAGACGCCCACATAGACCACGAACCCCATCACCCCCAGCCAGCAGGCAAGTGGGTTAGCACCAAACCACAGCAGCATAAAGCCAGCAATACCCAGCAAGGTGGCGTACACCAGCGAGACGGAAGGGGCGATCAGGCCTTTCACCAGCACCCGATTTTTGGTCCTTTCCATCTTCTTGTCGATATCCATGTCGATGTAGTTGTTAAATACACAACCGGACGCAACAACCAGTGACACACCGACCAGCGTGTAAATAAAGAGGGCGTAATCAATGCTGCCTTTAGAGGCCAGCAGGAACCCTCCGATCACGGAGATCAGGTTGCCAAAGATGATGCCTGGTTTCGTTACTTGCAGGTATTGCTTAAACATACTCGCCGCTCTTAGTGAACCATCATGTTGTAGTTGAGGTTCCACATAATCCAGATGGAACCGACTACCAGGATAGCGATGATAATCACGGTAAAGATAAAGGCCGTCATGTTCCAGCCTTCATCGGACTTGGTGTTCATGTGCAGGAAGCAAACCAGATGCACCAGAATCTGAATCACCGCGGTCACCAGGATTGCTCCCAGGATAACCGGTTTAGACGCAGAACCGCTCATCACCATCCAGAACGGGATCACCGTCAGGATGATCGACAGGATGAAACCTGTCATGTAGGTTTTTACGCTGCCATGGGAAGCGCCATGATCGTTAGAATGACTCATTACATCGCCCCCATCAGATAGACAACAGAGAACACACAGATCCACACCACGTCCAGGAAGTGCCAGAACAGGCTCAGGCACAGGATACGGGTACGGTTAGTGCTGGTCAGGCCGCGGCGGGAGATCTGGAACATCAGTACTGCCATCCAGATCAGACCCGAGGTCACGTGCAGGCCGTGGGTACCGACCAGCGCGAAGAACGCGGACAGGAAGCCACTGCGATCCGGACCAAAGCCTTCCATAATCAGGTGATGGAATTCATAGATTTCCATCCCGATAAATCCAGCACCAAACAGCCAGGTCAACGCCAGCCAGGAGACAACCTGGCTCTTGTTGTTTTTGTACATGGCGATAGCCGCCATGCCGTAGGTGATAGAGCTGAATAACAGCAGTGCGGTTTCAACCAGAACGAACGGCAGTTCAAAGATGTCCTTGCCGGTCGGGCCGCCCGCTGTGCCGTTCACCAGAACGGCATAGGTCGCGAACAGACAGCAGAACAGAATGCAGTCGCTCATCAGGTAGATCCAGAAACCGAAGACTTTGGTCGGTCCTGTATCGTGGTGCGCATGTTCATGCGCGTGGGCAGTTGAGTGCGCCAGAGTATCAGTTGCCATTTTTCAGCCCCGCTTTAGAAATCTCGTCGAAATGCTGATTTTCCAGCTTTTCAACTTCACGGACTGGTACGTAGTAGTCCACGTCCTCGTCAAAGCTCTTCACAATCCAGCTGATTACGATGCCAGCGAAGCCAACAATCGCCATCCACCAGATGTGCCAGATCATTGCGAAACCAAATACCGTAGCGAAGGCGGCAATGACAATGCCCGCACCGCTGTTTTTCGGCATATGGATCTCTTCGTAATGAGCAGGTTGCTTGTACGCTTCACCTTTTTCTTTCATTTCCCAGAATGCGTCACGTTCATGAACCTGCGGCACGATGGCAAAGTTATAGAAAGGCGGTGGAGAAGAGGTCGCCCACTCCAGCGTACGGCCACCCCATGGGTCACCGGTCAGGTCACGGTTCTGATCGCGGTCGCGAATAGACACGTAGAACTGAATCAGCTGAGACGCGATACCGCAGGCAATCAGCACCGCACCGCCCGCAGCAACCATCAGCATTGGGTGGAACTGCGGATCGATCTGCTGGCTCAGACGACGGGTCATACCCATGAAGCCCAGCACGTACAGCGGCATAAATGCCACGAAGAAGCCGATGATCCAGAACCAGAACGCGCGTTTACCCCATTTCTCGTTCAGCGTGAAGCCGAACGCTTTTGGCCACCAGTAGGTTACGCCCGCGAAGCAGCCGAAGACCACGCCACCGATGATAACGTTATGGAAGTGCGCAATCAGGAACAGACTGTTGTGCAGAACGAAGTCAGCACCTGGTACCGCCAGCAGTACACCGGTCATCCCACCTACGGAGAAGGTCACGATGAAGCCGATGGTCCACAGCATCGCTGAGTGGAACACGATACGGCCCTGGTACATGGTGAACAGCCAGTTGAAGATCTTCACCCCGGTCGGGATGGCGATAATCATGGTGGTGATACCGAAGAAGGCGTTTACGTTCGCGCCCGCACCCATGGTGAAGAAGTGGTGCAGCCAAACGATGAACGACAGAACGGTAATACACACGGTTGCCCACACCAGAGAGGTGTAACCAAACAGACGTTTACGCGAGAAGGTTGCCGCGATTTCGGAGAACACACCGAAGACAGGCAGAACCAGGATGTACACTTCCGGGTGACCCCAGGCCCAAATCAGGTTGATGTACATCATCATGTTGCCACCCATATCATTCGTGAAGAAATGGGTGCCCAGGTAGCGGTCCAGGGTCAGCAGCGCGATGGTGACGGTCAGAATTGGGAAAGAGGCAATAATCAGGATGTTGGCGCACAGAGATGCCCAGGTAAATACCGGCATCTTGAACATGGTCATGCCAGGGGCACGCATCTTGATAATGGTCACGAAGAAGTTGATACCGGTCAGGGTGGTACCGACACCGGAGAGCTGAAGCGCCCAGATCCAGTAGTCAACGCCAACGCCCGGACTGTACTCAATTCCTGATAGCGGCGGGTATGCCAGCCAGCCGGTCTGTGCGAATTCGCCCACACCCAGTGACAGGTTAACCAGGATAACGCCGACAACCGTGAACCAGAAGCTCAGGTTGTTCAGGAACGGGAACGCCACGTCGCGCGCGCCGATTTGCAGCGGAACGACCACGTTCATCAGACCGATAACCAGCGGCATCGCTACGAAGAAGATCATGATAACGCCGTGAGCGGTAAAGATCTGATCGTAGTGGTGCGGCGGCAGGAAGCCGGCTTCACCCGCAGAAGCGAGTGCCTGCTGGCTACGCATCATGATCGCATCCGCAAAGCCACGAATTAACATGACGATACCGACGATGCAGTACATGATACCGAGTTTTTTGTGGTCAACCGAAGTCAGCCACTCGTTCCACAGGTAGCTCCACTTACCGAAGTAAGTGATCAAGGCCAGTAAGGCCGCGCCACCAATGATAATTGCAGCCACCGTAACCACGATAATCGGTTCATGGTAGGGCACTGCATCCAGTGTCAATTTTCCGAACATTTTCTTCCTCGGCCCCTTAGTGAGCGGTTTCCGCGTGGCTCATGTCCATGCCTTCCATACCTTCATGCGCGCTGTGCTCGCCTTCAGGCTGGGTCATGTCCATGCTCTTGCCGTGATCCATAAATTTGCCAATGACATCTTTGAACAAATCAGGTTTCACATTAGAGAAGTACTCCACCTTGTTGTATTCGCTAGGTGCAGCCACTTTTTCGAACGCCGCCATGTCAGACATGGTGTTTGGAGACTGCTTCGCTTTTTCAACCCACTGGTCGAAAGCGGCACGGTCTGGCGTTGCAATAGCTTTGAACTTCATACCTGAGAAGCCCGGGCCGCTATAGCTGGCGGAGATACCATCATAGGTGCCTGCTTCATTCGCGATCAGATGCAGGTTAGTCTGCATGCCGGCCATCGCGTAGATCTGGCTACCCAGACGTGGGATGAAGAAGGAGTTCATTACGGAGTTGGAGGTCACTTTGAACTGAACCGGAGTGTTCGCCGGGAAGGCGATTTCATTCACGGTAGCAATACCCTGCTCTGGATAGATGAAGAACCATTTCCAGTCCATGGAGACCACTTCAATGGTAATAGGTTTCTCATCGTGAACCAGTGGTTTGCTTGGCTCAAGTGCGTGAGTGGTTTTCCAGGTCAGTACGGCAAGAAACAGGATGATCAGGATAGGTACCGTCCAGACCACAGCTTCCACTTTATTGGAGTGTGACCAGTTAGGGCTATACTTCGCATCTTTATTGCTCGCACGATACTTCCAGGCGAAACCAACAGCCATCAAAATGGCAGGAATAACCACAATCAACATCAGGCCAAAAGCCGTCAGTATCAGTGAACGTTGTTCCAGTCCAATCTGTCCTTTGGGGTCTAGTAGTGCAGAATCGCAGCCACTGAGTAATACAGTGCCCGCGAATAATGACAACCATCCCAAACTTTTATTGTATTTCCCGAGTCTCATTTAACGACCTCAATTCCACGGAGTCTGGTGGCGTTTAAAGTGTGCGGGCATTTTACGGGAAGGTTACATTACTGTAAACATCATTAGGCCTGTGTCAGGAAGGTGTTACCGGGTTCTGCCGCACGTGTCACAAGTGTTGCAAATTATGTCGGTTTTTATGACAGAAGCCGCATGGCGTGGGCTTTATAACGAAAGGACCCCCAAGCATACCCTAAAAGGGGCAATTGGTATAACCATTGTTAAAAATAAACAAAAAATTAACAATTAATTATCAATAAAAAGACATCTAAAAAACGAAAAATCAAACTATCGGATGCTGAATCGTTTAATGAAAAATAGCGTTTTGGAACTGGAGCCAATAATTTCCAAATCCTATCCCGCACAAAACAACAAATATTTTTTTTGGGGGGCCGCTGGCTATTTCGCCGTTATAATTTCGGTTAGTGATTACAACGGGAAATAACCTTTCGCATTTTTCTTCAGGTCATCTGCGTTTTACGCAACGCCATGAAATCGAGCAGACCCCCGGTCAGGATCCCGGCAATAGCCAGCAGGGCGCCAGCGTCCAGCAGAAGCGCTTCGAACGGGATTGCCAGTGACGTGCTGGCGTTAATAATCAGCACCACAAGCCAGAGTGCCAGAGCAACGCAGCCCACCATTAACAGACGTAACGCAAAACGGTAGGCGGTATGATATTCGGTGCGCGGCATAAAGTGTTCGGTCCGCTGCGTATATTCCAGCGTCTGACGGCAGACCAGCAGCAATAAAATTCCCGGCACGGCAGCCACGACAGAGAAGAGATAAAACGTTGGCCAGCCGTGGGCTTCCACGAACCAGCCCGCAATCGGTCCAACGTACACGCGACCCACGGCAGAGAGCGCCGAGAGCAGCGCAAACTGCGTAGCGGAAAATGATTTATTGCAAAGCGTCATCAACAGGGCAACAAATGCCGCGGTGCCCATGCCGCCGCAGAGGTTCTCGAAGAACACCGCCGCGGCCATGCTGATCATATGTTTGTCGGTAATCGACAGCAGCCAGTAGCCAGCGTTAGAGGCTCCCTGAAGGATGCCGAAAATCAGCAGCGCGCGAAACAGGGTCAGGCGCTGCATCAGCACGCCGCCATACAGCGCGCCCACAATCGTCGCAAACAGTCCCAGCGTTTTGTTTACCACACCCACTTCACCGGCATCAAAACCGACACCGCGTATCAGGAAGGTGGTGGTCAGGCTCATGGCAAACGCATCCCCCAGCTTATAAAGGACGATGAGCAGCAGGATCAGCCAGGCATTGTTGCGACCAAAAAAGTCGCGCAGCGGTTCGGCCACGGCCTGCTCCAGCGAGCGGGGGACCGGAATGACATCACTTGGTTCGGGAGCAAAGATCGTCGCGATAATGCACGGGATAAGCAGGGCGGCCATCAGCCAGTACATACCCTGCCAGCCGAGGTAACGGTCAGCCAGCCACAGTGCCAGTCCCCCGGAGACCAGCATCCCGAGGCGATAGCCCAGCACGCTGATTGCGGCACCGGCGCCGCGCTCTTCCGCAGGCAAAACGTCCGTCTTCCAGGCGTCAAAGACAATATCCTGGGAGGCGGAACAGAAGGCAATCACGACCGCAAGCGCGGCCATCCAGCGAAGCTGTGTGGTGGGCTCAAGAAAACCCATCGCCGCAATGGCCAGCAGCAGCAAGACTTGCGTCATCACTAACCAGCCGCGACGACGTCCCAGGAAAGGTGGCGTGTAGCGATCCATGACCGGAGACCACAGGAACTTAAAGACATAGGCCTGACCGACAAGCGAGAAGAAACCGATGGTTTTAAGGTCGATATTCTCGACCGTCATCCACGCCTGAAGCGTGCCGGAGGTGAGCGCGAGAGGTAAACCCGAGGCAAAGCCGAGGATCAGCAGAATCGCTGATTTCGGTTGCTGGAAAATGCGTAAGTAATGGCTGGACATGTTCTTATGAACTGACCCGGTGAAGCACCGGGTCAGTCGGCAGGATTAACGTGCGTTCTGCTTGATGAAGTCGTGGATGCTGGTGTCCTGCGCCATGTCGGAAATGGTATCCGTCAGCACGCTGTTAACCGCATCAGCAATATTTTTATTCGATGCCTGGAACGCGCCTTCGACAGAGTAGCTCGCACGGTAGTTTTTGGTCATCTTATTACCGTTTTTCGCGGTAGCAATGATGGCGATATCCGCTTTGGTCGCGATGTTGTAACGCACGTTGCCCTGAGACACGTCTGCGTAGAGGTTGTTAACGATGATCTGCAGATCAACCGCACCGCTTGGGCCAATCATATAGCCGCGAGCGGTCATTTGCTTCTCAAGCACTTCCTGCAGCAGGAAACGCAGGTCGCGGGACGCGGTCAGGGTTACCTGCTGGTTATCGCGGGTCACTTTTGCCAGAGCCTGGTCCTGACGCTGATCGGCACCGTTAATGCTCACGGTGACGCCCATCAGGCTTGGATCCTGCTGAGGCAGCGTAATTTTTGGTGAGACATCAATGGTGGTAGGCGGGGTTGCACAGCCTGCCAGCATAAAAAGGGCTACCAACGGAAAGAGGAGTTTTTTTAACATTTTCGGGTTCTCAACGAATCGTAAGCATATAAAGAGAAAAATTGCCGTCATCATAACATCGCCAACGGCGAGGGGAAGTGGTCAACGCATGTAAATTCATCGCCTTGTCCGAAAACTGACCAGCTTACCCAATTTCCCCTCTCGCGAATGATGAAAGGTATGAGTCTCGCAGTGAACTTCATTCGTTTGAATGAGAAAATCAGACGAAAGCTAAATATTTGTTGTCAAGGTGTAATGGAAACGGTAAAAGCGGCTAACATTTAAAGGGATGGGTGACATCCTGGCGTTGTCGGAGGAGTAATTTCATGATGATACGTGAGCAGATAGAAGATAAATTAAGGGCAGCGTTCAACCCTGTGTTCCTCGAAGTCGTCGACGAGAGCTATCGTCATAACGTGCCGGCAGGTTCTGAAAGCCACTTTAAAGTGGTTCTGGTTAGCGATCGCTTCACGGGAGAACGTTTCCTGAACCGACACCGCTTGATCTACAGCACCTTGACGGAAGAACTCTCCACCACCGTGCATGCGCTGGCACTGCATACCTATACCATTAAGGAATGGGAAGGCTTGCAGGATACGGTTTTCGCATCACCGCCGTGTCGCGGTGCAGGCACCATCGCCTGATAAATCGGATTTGCAACGGCTGGAGCTTTTCCAGTATGTTGCTTACAGATTTCCTCAAAACGGCCTCCGGGCCGTTTTGTTTTGTCTGAGTTTTGAGCGGATGGAGCGATTTTAAGGCTAAAAATAGCCTTAAAGTGTGAAAAAAGCCGCAGCAACATGCCCCAACCGTTCTCGACTCACCTAAGTGATGCCGCTATAATGCCGCGTCTTATTGAATGTCTTCGGGATGATTCTGGCGACAGGGAATGTGAATCTGCACTAAGAGAGCATCCCGGTATAACAGACAGATTCAGAGTTGACCGAGCACTGTGATTTTTTTGAGGTAACAAGATGCAAGTTTCAGTTGAAACCACTCAAGGCCTTGGCCGCCGTGTAACGATTACTATCGCTGCTGACAGCATCGAAACTGCTGTGAAAAGCGAGCTGGTCAACGTAGCAAAAAAAGTACGTATTGACGGCTTCCGTAAGGGCAAAGTTCCAATGAATGTTGTTGCTCAGCGTTATGGCGCCTCTGTGCGTCAGGATGTGCTGGGTGAACTGATGAGCCGCAACTTTATTGATGCGATCATCAAAGAAAAAATCAATCCGGCCGGCGCGCCAAACTACGTTCCAGGCGAATACAAACTGGGCGAAGACTTCACTTACTCCGTAGAGTTCGAAGTGTACCCGGAAGTTGAGCTGAAAGGTCTGGAATCTATCGAAGTTGAAAAACCGATTGTCTCTGTGACTGACGAAGATGTTGACGGCATGCTGGACACCCTGCGCAAGCAGCAGGCGAACTGGAAAGAGAAAGAAGGCGCTGTTGACGCGGAAGACCGTGTGACCATCGACTTCACCGGTTCTGTAGACGGCGAAGAGTTCGAAGGCGGCAAAGCGTCTGACTTCGTACTGGCAATGGGCCAGGGTCGTATGATCCCAGGCTTCGAAGACGGTATCAAAGGCCACAAGGCTGGCGAAGAGTTCACTATCGACGTGACCTTCCCTGAAGAATACCACGCTGAAAACCTGAAAGGTAAAGCAGCGAAGTTCGTGATCAACCTGAAGAAAGTGGAAGAGCGCGAACTGCCAGAACTGACTGAAGAATTCATCAAGCGTTTCGGCGTGGAAGATGGTTCAGTTGCTGGCCTGCGTACCGAAGTGCGTAAAAACATGGAGCGCGAGCTGAACGGTGCTGTTCGTAACCGTGTGAAATCTCAGGCGATTGAAGGTCTGGTGAAAGCGAACGACATCGACGTTCCTGCAGCCCTGATCGACAGCGAAATCGACGTGCTGCGCCGTCAGGCTGCACAGCGTTTCGGTGGCAACCAGCAGCAAGCGATGGAACTGCCACGCGAGCTGTTTGAAGAGCAAGCGAAACGTCGCGTTGTTGTTGGCCTGCTGCTGGGCGAAGTGATTCGTACCCACGAGCTGAAAGCTGACGAAGAGCGCGTGAAAGGCCTGATCGAAGAGATGGCTTCCGCATACGAAGATCCATCAGAAGTGATCGAGTTCTACGGTAAGAACAAAGAGCTGATGGACAACATGCGCAACGTCGCACTGGAAGAGCAGGCTGTTGAAGCGGTTCTGGCGAAAGCGAAAGTGACCGAAAAAGCGACCTCTTTCAACGAACTGATGAACCAGCAGGCGTAATAACGCCCTAACGGTTTAAAGTTTGACCAAAAAACCCGTTGCCCTCCGGCGACGGGTTTTTTTTATCGCAGCTTTAGTCCTGGAAGGGTGCTAAAACGCCCTTTCAGTGTTAGCGTTACAACAAAAGGTTGTTATGCTTGAAATAGGGCGTGGCGAACCCCATAAGTATGTAATCACGATGATTGAGACTGGCTGATAATCCGTCCATAAGGTTACAATCAGTACAGCAGGTGTTTTCAATTTTGAACCAGGAGACGGAAATGTCATACAGTGGCGAACGAGATAACTTTGCACCCCATATGGCGCTGGTGCCAATGGTTATTGAACAGACCTCACGTGGTGAGCGTTCTTTCGATATCTATTCCCGTCTGCTCAAGGAACGCGTTATCTTTCTGACCGGCCAGGTAGAAGACCATATGGCTAACCTGATCGTAGCGCAGATGCTGTTCCTGGAAGCGGAAAACCCGGAAAAAGACATTTACCTGTACATCAACTCGCCAGGCGGTGTGATTACGGCGGGTATGTCCATTTATGACACCATGCAATTCATCAAGCCAGATGTCAGCACGATCTGTATGGGTCAGGCTGCATCCATGGGTGCCTTCCTGTTAACCGCAGGGGCGAAAGGTAAGCGTTTCTGCCTGCCTAACTCCCGTGTGATGATTCACCAGCCGCTGGGTGGTTACCAGGGGCAGGCTACGGATATCGAAATCCACGCCCGCGAAATTCTGAAAGTAAAAGCGCGCATGAATGAACTTATGGCGCAGCATACAGGTCAATCTCTCGAGCAGATCGAGCGCGATACCGAGCGCGATCGCTTCCTCTCTGCTCCAGAGGCAGTTGAGTACGGCTTAGTCGACTCCGTATTGACCCATCGTAATTGATGCCCGCGACGCGAGTGTGCCGCTATACTAAGGTAGGGCGGCACGCTGCTTTAAGCAGTACGCGTCTTAGAATGGCATTTGCGTCGTCATGTGCGGCACAAAGAACTTAAAAAGAGGTTTGGACTCATGACAGATAAACGCAAAGATGGTTCGGGCAAACTGCTGTACTGCTCTTTTTGCGGCAAAAGCCAGCATGAAGTGCGTAAACTGATTGCCGGGCCGTCCGTGTATATCTGCGACGAATGTGTTGATTTATGTAACGACATCATTCGCGAAGAGATTAAAGAAGTTGCGCCGCACCGTGAGCGTAGCGCATTGCCAACGCCGCATGAAATTCGTCATCACCTTGACGACTATGTCATCGGACAAGAGCAGGCGAAGAAAGTGCTGGCGGTAGCGGTATATAACCACTACAAACGTCTGCGTAACGGCGACACCAGTAATGGCGTAGAACTGGGTAAAAGTAACATCCTGCTGATCGGACCGACGGGTTCCGGTAAAACGTTGCTGGCGGAAACCCTGGCGCGCCTGCTGGATGTTCCGTTTACCATGGCCGATGCCACCACCCTGACCGAAGCCGGTTATGTGGGTGAAGACGTTGAGAACATCATTCAGAAACTGCTGCAGAAGTGCGATTACGACGTACAGAAAGCACAGCGCGGCATTGTTTATATTGATGAGATCGACAAGATCTCCCGTAAATCAGACAACCCGTCCATCACCCGTGACGTGTCGGGTGAAGGCGTGCAGCAGGCGCTGCTGAAGCTGATCGAAGGTACGGTTGCCGCCGTTCCACCGCAGGGGGGGCGTAAGCATCCTCAGCAGGAGTTCCTGCAGGTTGATACCTCCAAGATCCTGTTCATCTGTGGCGGTGCGTTTGCCGGTCTGGATAAAGTCATTTCCCACCGTGTTGAAACCGGCTCCGGCATTGGTTTCGGCGCGACGGTAAAAGCCTCGTCCGAAAAACCGAACGAAGGTGAACTGCTTTCGCAGGTTGAACCTGAAGATCTGATCAAATTCGGTCTGATTCCTGAGTTCATTGGCCGTCTGCCCGTTGTGGCAACGCTGAATGAGCTGAGTGAAGAGGCGCTGATTCAGATCCTGAAAGAGCCGAAAAATGCGCTGACCAAGCAGTACCAGGCGCTGTTCAATCTGGAAGGGGTTGACCTGGAATTCCGTGACGAAGCGCTTGATGCGATTGCTAAGAAAGCGATGATCCGTAAAACCGGTGCGCGTGGTCTGCGTTCAATCGTTGAAGCGGCGCTGCTCGACACCATGTACGATCTGCCGTCGATGGAAGATGTTGAGAAAGTGGTTATCGACGAGTCCGTAATCAGCGGCCAAACCAAGCCGCTGCTGATTTACGGTAAACCGGAAGCCCAGCAGGCATCTGGCGAATAATTCACCAAATCATACAAGCAGTTAATTAAAAAGGGGGGATTTTATCTCCCCTTTACTTTTTCCGTATTCATAGCGTTGAATGTGTGGGAAACATCCCCATATACTGGATACATGTTAATGGTTATGTGAAGTACAGTGACATGACCAGCTTACCTGGCGGACACTAAACTAAGAGAGAGCTCTATGAATCCTGAGCGTTCTGAACGCATTGAAATCCCCGTATTGCCGTTGCGCGATGTGGTGGTTTATCCGCACATGGTCATACCCTTGTTTGTAGGGCGGGAAAAATCTATCCGTTGCCTCGAAGCCGCCATGGATCATGATAAAAAAATCATGCTGGTGGCGCAGAAAGAAGCATCGACGGATGAGCCGGGTGTAAACGATCTTTTCACCGTCGGGACCGTGGCCTCTATTTTGCAGATGCTGAAGCTGCCTGACGGCACCGTGAAGGTGCTGGTCGAAGGGCTGCAGCGTGCGCGTATTACCACTCTGTCAGATGACGGCGAACACTTCTCTGCCAAGGCAGAGTACCTTGATTCGCCTGAGCTTGATGAGCGCGAGCAGGAAGTGCTGGTGCGCACCGCAATTAGCCAGTTTGAAGGCTATATCAAGCTGAATAAAAAAATCCCACCAGAAGTGCTGACGTCGCTGAACAGCATCGACGATCCTGCGCGTCTGGCGGACACCATCGCAGCACACATGCCGCTGAAGCTGGCTGACAAACAGTCCGTGCTGGAAATGTCCGACGTTAACGAACGTCTGGAATACCTGATGGCGATGATGGAGTCTGAAATCGATCTGCTGCAGGTTGAGAAACGTATTCGCAACCGCGTCAAAAAGCAGATGGAGAAATCTCAGCGTGAGTACTATCTGAATGAGCAAATGAAAGCGATTCAGAAAGAGCTCGGCGAGATGGACGACGCGCCGGACGAAAACGAAGCGCTGAAGCGTAAAATCGACGCGGCGAAGATGCCGAAAGAGGCGAAAGAGAAAGCCGAAGCAGAACTGCAGAAGCTGAAAATGATGTCTCCAATGTCGGCTGAAGCAACCGTCGTACGCGGCTACATTGAGTGGATGGTGCAGGTTCCGTGGAACGCCCGCAGCAAGGTCAAAAAAGACCTGCGTCAGGCGCAGGAGATCCTGGATACCGACCACTACGGCCTGGAACGCGTGAAAGACCGCATTCTTGAGTACCTCGCGGTACAAAGCCGTGTAAACAAAATCAAAGGCCCAATTCTGTGTCTGGTAGGACCGCCGGGGGTGGGTAAAACCTCTCTGGGACAGTCCATCGCCAAAGCGACCGGACGTAAGTATATCCGTATGGCGCTGGGTGGCGTACGCGATGAAGCGGAAATCCGCGGTCACCGTCGTACCTACATCGGTTCTATGCCGGGTAAACTGATCCAGAAGATGGCGAAAGTGGGCGTTAAAAACCCGCTGTTCCTGCTTGATGAGATCGACAAAATGTCTTCGGACATGCGTGGCGATCCGGCCTCTGCACTGCTGGAAGTGCTTGATCCAGAACAGAACGTGGCGTTCAGCGATCACTACCTGGAAGTGGACTACGACCTGAGCGATGTGATGTTCGTGGCAACCTCCAACTCCATGAACATTCCGGCCCCGCTGCTGGACCGTATGGAAGTGATCCGCCTCTCCGGTTACACCGAAGACGAGAAGCTGAATATCGCGAAACAGCACCTGCTGCCGAAACAGATTGAGCGTAACGCACTGAAAGCCAACGAACTGACCGTCGAGGACAGCGCGATTATCGGCATCATTCGCTATTACACCCGTGAAGCGGGCGTGCGTAGCCTTGAGCGTGAAATCTCTAAACTGTGCCGCAAGGCGGTGAAACAGCTGCTGCTGGATAAGAGCCTGAAACACATTGTGATCAACGGCGACAATCTGCATGCCTACCTGGGCGTTCAGCGCTTTGACTATGGCCGTGCGGATAACGAAAACCGCGTAGGCCAGGTGACCGGTCTGGCATGGACGGAAGTGGGCGGCGATCTGCTGACCATCGAAACCGCCTGTGTGCCGGGTAAAGGCAAGCTGACCTACACCGGCTCGCTGGGTGAAGTGATGCAGGAGTCCATTCAGGCGGCGCTGACCGTGGTGCGCGCGCGCGCGGAAAAACTGGGTATTAACCCGGATTTCTACGAAAAACGCGACATCCACGTTCACGTCCCGGAAGGGGCGACGCCGAAAGATGGTCCAAGCGCGGGTATTGCCATGTGTACGGCGCTGGTCTCCTGTCTGACAGGCAACCCGGTACGCGCTGATGTTGCAATGACCGGTGAAATCACTCTGCGTGGTCAGGTTCTGCCTATCGGCGGGTTAAAAGAAAAACTGCTGGCGGCACACCGTGGTGGGATCAAAACCGTATTGATTCCTTACGAGAATAAACGCGATTTGGAAGAGATTCCGGACAACGTAATTGCCGATCTGCAGATTCATCCTGTTAA
The DNA here is from genome assembly GCF_010692925.1 of Enterobacter sp. T2. NCBI lineage: Bacteria > Pseudomonadati > Pseudomonadota > Gammaproteobacteria > Enterobacterales > Enterobacteriaceae > Enterobacter > Enterobacter sp. T2. Next base: position 1,053,265 of record NZ_CP048736.1, read on the forward strand.
GCGAATTGAGGAAGTTCTTACTCTCGCATTGCAGAATGAACCGTCCGGAATGCAGGTTGTAACCGCAAAATAGTGACCTCGCGCAAAGAGCGTCAATAAAAACAAGGCTGGTAAGGCATTTCGCACTTGCCAGCCTTTTTTTGTATAGCTAATTTAGATTGCTGATTAGGTCAGCCATCAACAACGGGTGTTGTAAGGTCATGGCAGGCCTGATATAACTGCTGCGCGGTCGCGTTGTGAAGGACTCAGACGCGATATAAATTATAAAGAGAGGAAGAGAACAGTGAATAAATCTCAACTGATTGACAAAATTGCTGCTGGTGCTGATATTTCTAAAGCTGCAGCTGGACGTGCGTTAGATGCATTAATTGCTTCTGTTACTGAATCTCTGCAGGCTGGAGACGACGTTGCACTGGTAGGCTTCGGTACTTTTGCTGTTAAAGAGCGTGCTGCCCGTACTGGCCGCAACCCTCAGACCGGTAAAGAGATCACCATTGCTGCTGCTAAAGTGCCGGGTTTCCGTGCAGGTAAAGCGCTGAAAGACGCAGTAAATTGATTGCTTTCCCGTTTCAGGGAAGCCGGAAAGTACAAGGGCGCATCATTTGATGTGCCTTTTTTGTTTGTCCAGACCTGATTTGTGCGAGTTTATGCGAGTTGTGGGCTGACAATCGCCCCGTTTTCTTGTCACAATACGCCTTTACGCGCGACGGGCAGGATTTTCCGTCAGCGTCAGGTAACCAGTCACCTACAGCGGAGTGTTGTTACACCATGATGGACAGCTTACGCACGGCTGCTAACAGTCTCGTGCTCAAGATTATTTTCGGTATCATTATCGTGTCGTTCATATTGACCGGCGTGAGCAGTTACCTTATTGGCGGTGGCGCGAACTATGCCGCAAAAGTGAATGGCCAGGAGATCAGCCGTGGTCAGTTCGAGAATGCTTTTGCCGGTGAACGTAACCGTATGCAGCAACAGCTGGGCGACAAATTCTCTGAACTGGCGGCGAATGAAGGGTATATGAAGACCCTGCGCCAACAGACGCTCAACCGTCTTATCGACGAAGCGTTACTGGATCAGTATGCCAAAAAGCTGGGTCTTGGCATCAGCGATGAGCAGGTGAAAAAAGCGATCTTCGCCACTCAGGCATTCCAGTCAAACGGTAAATTCGACAACGCCCGTTACAATAGCATCGTCAACCAGATGGGCATGACGGCAGACCAATACGCTCAGGCGCTGCGTAACCAACTGACCACTCAGCAGCTTATCAATGCCGTTGTGGGCACCGATTTCATGCTCAAAGGTGAGACGGAAGAGCTTGCCGCGCTGGTGGCGCAGCAGCGCGTTGTCCGTGAAGCGACCATTGATGTTAACGCCCTGGCGGCTAAACAGCAGGTCAGCGACGCGGAACTGAACGCCTGGTACGAGCAGAACAAAAATACCTTCGTTTCTCCAGAGCAGTTCCGCGTGAGCTACATCAAGCTGGATGCTGCCGGGCTGCAGGAAACGGCGTCTGATACAGAAATTCAGTCCTACTACGATCAGCATCAGGATCAGTTCACTCAGCCGCAGCGTAACCGCTACAGCGTGATTCAGACTAAAACCGAGGCTGACGCCAAAGCGGTACTGGATGAGCTGAATAAAGGGGCTGATTTCGCCACCCTCGCGAAAGCAAAATCCACCGATATTATCTCTGCCAAAAACGGCGGTGATATGGGCTGGCTGGAAGACGCAACCACGCCGGACGAACTGAAAAATGCGGGTCTGAAAGAGAAAGGCCAGCTTTCTGGTGTCATTAAGTCTTCCGTTGGTTTCCTGGTCGCGCGTCTGGACGACATCACCGCGGCGAAAACCAAGCCGCTGGCTGACGTTCGTGATGATATCGCGGCGAAAGTGAAACAGGAAAAAGCGCTGGATGCCTACTACGCACTTCAACAGAAGGTGAGCGATGCCGCCAGCAACGACAACGAATCGCTGGCGGGTGCTGAGCATGCTGCTGGGGTGAAAGCGGTTGAGACGGGCTGGTTTGGTCGTGACAACCTGCCGGAAGAGCTGAACTTTAAACCGGTTTCAGACGCCATCTTTAACGGTGGTCTGGTGGGCGAGAACGGCACGCCAGGCAGCAACTCTGACATCATTACCGTCGACGGTGACCGTGCGTTCGTGCTGCGCGTCAGCGAGCACAAGCCGGAAGCGGTCAAACCGCTGGCAGAAGTGAAGGATCAGGTTGCCGCTCAGGTTAAGCACAACAAAGCGGAACAGCAGGCGAAACTGGATGCTGAGAAGATTCTGGCTGATCTGAAAGCGGGCAAAGACGATGCGCTGAAAGCGGCAGGCCTGAGCTTCGGTGAAGCGAAAACGCTGAGCCGTACCGGTCAGGACCCCATCAGCCAGGCTGCGTTTGGCCTGACTCTGCCAGCGAAGGACAAACCAAGCTTCGGCACCACCACCGATATGCAGGGTAACGTTGTTCTGCTGGCGCTGGACGAAGTAAAAGCCGGTACCCTGCCAGAAGCGCAGAAGAAGGCGATGGTTCAGGGCATTACCCAGAACAATGCTCAGATTGCTTTCGAAGCCATGATGAGCAACCTGCGTAAAGATGCCAAAATCAAGCTGGGCGATGTGATGACTCAGCAGCAATAATTACGTCTCTGCTCGCAGATTTTCGTAACGCTCTGCAAAAACTAAAGGCCGCTTTCGCGGCCTTTTCCATTTCTGCAATTTGCTGTTTGTAGCTGTTTGTCCGGGCGGCTATCGTGACGTGGCTGTCAACAAACAAGGAGAAAACAGCATGAAATGTGGAATCAAATCACTGTTAATTGCGCTGGCTATTGCCACCACCGGGATGACCACGAGCGCGCTGGCCGCGACGCCCGCAGCCAAAGCACAGACGGTGCAGAGCAAGTCTGACGCCTCAGCGTCAGTGCAAGGGCAATCCAAAGCGGCTGATGCCGGTAAAACGGCGGATGATGACGGTACGCGGGTCAGTATCAATTCGGCCTCTGCGGAAGATCTCGCCCGCGCAATGAACGGTGTCGGCCTGAAAAAAGCACAGGCCATCGTCAGCTACCGCGAAGAGTATGGTCCTTTCAAAACTGTCGACGACCTCAAACAGGTGCCGGGCATGGGCAGCGCGCTGGTGGAGCGTAACCTCTCACACCTGACGTTGTAATCTCACAATTACTTGCACTGCGGCGATAATTTGCCAGGATAAAGAGGTCATACCAGTTATGACCTCTGATCCTATAACAACAGTAAAGGCTATTGCGCTATGCAGACAAAAATCAAAGTACGCGGTTACCACCTTGATGTTTACCAGCACGTTAACAACGCCCGCTATCTTGAGTTCCTTGAAGAAGCGCGCTGGGACGGGCTGGAAAACAGCGAAAGCTTTCAGTGGTTGACCGCGCATAACATCGCGTTCGTGGTCGTCAATATCAACATCAACTACCGCCGCCCGGCCGTGCTGGGCGATGTGCTCACGGTGACCAGTCAGGTGCAACAGCTCAACGGCAAGAGTGGTGTATTAAGCCAGGTGGTGACGCTCGATCCTGAAGGGCAGGTGGTGGCTGATGCACTGATCACCTTTGTCTGTATCGATCTGAAAACCCAGAAGGCGCTGCCGCTGGAAGGGGCGTTGCGGGAGAAGCTGGAGTTGATGATCGTTTAGAAATTTTGTCTTTTATAAAAGACAAAACGTTTTTCCAGGGATAGAATCATGGACAGGGACTACGTTGTTGAACGCTACCGTACCCGTGACGGAAAAGTGCCATTTGAGGAGTGGGTAGCGAAGATGAAGCGAAAGGATCCGGAATTAGTGTTTCGGATTCTTTTGCGAATTGACCGTGCAGAGAAAGGGAACTTCGGCGATTACCGGTATCTCTGAGATGGTATCTGGGAATTGAAAATTGATTGTGGTCCCGGATATCGAATCTATTTTGCAGTACAACATCGGGAGATCCTATTGTTGCTGATTGGGGGTGACAAAAAGAGTCAAAGGACCGATGTGAAACTGGCAATTGATTACTGGAATGACCATCAAAAGGAGAAATCCGATGAGCAAAAGCGAACGAAAATTCTCTAGCTCCGTCAGTCACGATGAAGCCGTCGTAAAAATGCTTCGCGAAAACCCTTCCTACGCTCAGCTATATCTGCAGGTTGCGTTGGATGAGATTTATGAAGACCAGGGAATCCCTGCATACCTAATCGCGCTAAGACGTGTTATCGAATCCCGCGGTGGCATAGGTGAAATTGCTGCCAAATCCGGTCTGTCCCGCCAACAGTTATACCGAACCTTATCTGACAACGGCAACCCAACGCTGACGACGCTAATGAAAGTGACTCGTGCTGCCGGCGTAAAACTGTTCGACAGCACGGTTAAGTAGCGTTATTTAAGCCCGGTCTTTTGCTTCATTGCGGCCATCACGCCGACTTTATCGGCCAGATAGTGGTTCAGCCCGTTAGCGCGAAGATTACAGGCCGCGCACTGGCCGCAACCGTCGCCTTTGATGCCGTTATAGCAGGTGAGGGTTTCACTGCGAACCAGATCCAGCTTGCCCCAGTAGTCCGCCAGGGCCCAGGTTTCGGCTTTATCCAGCCACATCAACGGCGTCTCAAAGCGCGTCTCTTTCGCCATGCCCAGATTGACGGCATGGTTTAATGCTTTCACGAATTCGTCACGGCAGTCCGGGTAGCCGGAGAAGTCTGTTTCGCATACGCCGGTGATTACCGCTTCGGCTTTCACCTGGTAGGCGTAGATCGCCGTCAGGGTCAGAAACAGAATATTGCGGCCCGGTACGAAGGTATTCGGAATGCCGCTGGCATCGGGTTCATAATCCGGTACAGGAATGCTGTCGCGGGTGAGGCTACTGACAGCCAGTTCATTTAACAGCGTAACGTCCAGCACCTTGTGCGCGCGTGCCCCCAGTTTGAGGGCCAGTTCACGGGCAACGTCGATTTCAGCGCGGTGGCGCTGACCATAATCGAAGGTCACACAGTGAACTTCATCATACTGATGAAGGGCCTGAACCAGGCAAGTAGTAGAGTCTTGTCCTCCGCTGAACACGACGACGGCACGTTTCATAAATCATCTCAACAGTTACGGTAAAAACGTTATGTTACCGCCTGGCTACGGCGGCGACCAGCTTCTTCACGATTTGGGGGCAGGCAGCCAGGCTTCGGTAAAATCAAACCAGCCGCGGGTGTTAAGGCGTATCCCGTTTACGCCTGGCGGCGCGCTGATTTGATACTGATAATTAAAGAGCGGCGTCAACACGGCGTTCTCCATTAAGCGGCTGAAAATGGCTTGCAGCCCCGCGTGTCGGTCCCGGGACTCGGCTTGGGCCTGCACCGCATCCAGCGTGGCTTGCAAATGGGCGTAAGCCGGTGCGCTTAACACATGCGGCCAAAGTGCATCACAGCGGAGCCACTGCTCAAGCGTATACGCTGGCGCTTCGCCAATCAGCTTATCTCCCATCATGATGTCTGCATCGGCAAGCTGCTGGCATCCATCCCACGTCTTCGCGTCGTGAAAGATGACGGTCAATTCACAACCCTGCAGGGCGAGGTACTCCTTCAGCTGGCTGGCCATGGTGTGAAGCTCAACGGGCAGATGATAAACCAGCGTCAACGCCTCAGGGAGGGCAATGTCCGTCAAATCAGGCCATTCCGGGATTGTCCAGCCGGGAAGCAGTTCATGAGTTGGCGTGATGAGCCCTTCGTTGAGCGGAAGCGTGTGCAGAAGCCTGGAGAGATGAATGATATTAATCAGCCGCTTTGCCTGGATCTCACTCAGCCGCGCGCTCTGTTTCAGCGTGAGATAACAGAAGCCCAGGCTGGTGCTGCTGCTCACCAGCCGCAGGCTTTCGAGCTCATCGGCCTCGCCAATGGCGATTTGCACCGGGTGGCGACAGCTGGTACCCAGCCTGTAATCAAAAAGCTGGGGAGTGATCCAGTACTCGATGGCCTTAAGCAGCGGATGACTCAGGTGGTACTGCTCATGGCTTTCCAGGCGTACCAGGTCTGGCTCAAAGAGAGTCAGCCGGAAGGGACCACTGCCGACGACCGGGCGATCGGGATGCGCCAGACGGCTACAGTAGGTTGCCAGCCTGTGCGCCAGCCAGTAGTCCGGTTGATGTAAAACAAACGTCAGACATTGCGGATGTGTGGTTTCGACAGACAAGACGCTCTGAAAAAGCGTGCGCATGATGGGCTGCGCTAACAACGCCGTCAGGCTTCGCTGGAGTTGCGCCGTTTCTATTTTATCGCCGTCATGCCAGTGCAGCGTGGAGCGAATATAGAAATGCCAGCGCAGCCCGTCAGCAGAGACCTCCCAATGATGCGCCAGATCGCCGGTGGGTTCACTGCTGTTACCGTTAAATCGCGTCAAGCCTGAGAACACCTGTCCTGCCAGATGTTGTTCGGCCCGGCCCGGTAAAAATCCCGGCTGAAGCGGCTCCAGCGAGCGATAGTAGGGGATGCGCAGCGTCGGCGTGTCGTTTTGCCATTGCCCACCCAAAAACGGATGCAATAACGAACGCAGCTCGTCAGGCGCAAGCTGGGCCAGCTCCAGCGCGTTATGCTGCTGTCCGCTCTTCAGCGCTTCTTCCATCATCATATTGCGCAGCGACTCCGGGGTGGCATGGAACGTCAGTTCGCCGCGCTTGCCGCGACCAGACTGCGCGCGCCAGCTCAGCCAGCCCGCCTCCTGAGCCTGACGCAACAGCGTTCGGACATGCCGCTCGCTACAAAAACAGCGGGCTGCCAGTTCGCTGATAGTGACCTGCTGCGTCGCACCTTCGGATGGCTGCCATAAACGGTGATACTGGTTAAGACGGTTAAGCTGACGCATAGAAACCCGGAACAATAATTATCATCTATTCACTATTACTTCCGTATATCTCACCTGATACTGATGCACAAGCTAATCGCATCACATTTCAGGAGTCATCATGGCCCGCCTCGCTGCATTTGATATGGACGGCACGCTGTTAATGCCGGATCACCGTCTGGGAGAGAAAACGCTGAGTGCCCTGAAGCGCCTGCGCGAGCGAGATGTCACTCTGACATTTGCCACCGGCCGACATGTTCTGGAGATGCGCCATTTACTGGGCGCGTTTTCTCTTGATGCTTTTCTGATCACCGGAAACGGAACGCGCATTCACACCGTCGAAGGGGAGGTACTGCACCGTCAGGATCTTAACCCGGAAGTGGCGGATATCGTCCTGCACAGCACCTGGGACACACAGGCCAGTGTCCACGTTTTTAACGATCAAGGCTGGTTTACCGGAAGCGAAATCCCCGAGTTACTGCATGCGCATGTCTATAGCGGTTTTAAATATCAGCTTATCGATCTGCGCCGGATCCCCGCCCACGCGGTGACCAAGATCTGCTTCTGTGGCGATCACGACGATCTGCGACGCCTGCGCATCCAGTTAAATGAGGCGCTCGGCAACCGGGCGCATCTGACCTTCTCGGCGGTAGATTGTCTGGAAGTATTACCCGTGGGCTGTAACAAAGGTTCCGCCCTGGCGGTACTGAGCGACCATCTGGGCTTAACGCTGCAGGATTGTATGGCATTTGGCGACGCCATGAATGACCGAGAGATGCTGGGCAGCGTGGGGCGCGGCTTGATTATGGGGAATGCGATGCCGCAGCTGATTGCCGAGCTTCCTCATCTGCCCGTTATCGGACACTGCGGTAACGAAGCGGTGTCCCATTTTTTGACTCATTGGCTGGACAACAACAACCTCCCTTATTCCCCCGAATAGCGAGCGCCTTCCAGCAAGCCAGACGTCGGTCTGGCTTTTTTTTATTTCAGCAGCTGTGCAATCTGCACTTTCCACGGCGTGATGTCGCCGATGTTAGCCTGTACCCATTCTGCATTGTAGTAGGTCTCAAGGTAGCGCTCGCCGCTGTCGCACAGCAGCGTGACGATGGAGCCGGTACGCCCTTCCTCACGCATGCGTGCCGCCAGATGCAGTGCGCCCCACATATTGGTGCCTGTCGATGCCCCGACTTTGCGGCCAAGCTGGGTTTCCAGCCAGTGTGCGGTTGCCACGCTGGCGGCATCCGGCACGCGCAGCATTTCATCCACTACATCCGGAATGAATGACGGTTCTACGCGCGGGCGGCCAATTCCTTCAATTTTACTGCCTGACGGGCTGCGAAGATCGGCATCGCGGCTCTGCCAGTAGTCGAGGAACACCGAGTTTTGCGGGTCAACCACCATCAGTTGGGTATCGTAGCCCTGACAGCGAATGTAGCGTCCTATGGTGGCTGAGGTACCACCGGTACCGGCGCTCATCACAATGTACGACGGCACGGGGTGCGGCTCGTGGGTCATCTGGCGGAAAATACTGTCAGCGATGTTGTTATTGCCGCGCCAGTCCGTTGCGCGTTCGGCGAAGGTAAACTGGTCCATATAGTGGCCGTTGAGCTCATGGGCCAGCATTTCAGAGGCGGCGTAGATTTCGCAGGCACTCTCAACGAAGTGGCAGCGACCACCGTAAAATTCGATCTGCTCGATTTTGCGTTTTGCAGTGCAGGAGGGCATCACCGCGATAAACGGCAGGCCCAGCAGGCGGGCAAAATAGGCTTCGGACACGGCGGTTGAACCGGACGAGGATTCAATAATGGGAGTGCCTTCTTTGATCCAGCCGTTACATAAACCGTATAAAAACAGTGAGCGCGCCAGGCGATGCTTCAGGCTGCCGGTCGGATGGGTGCTTTCATCCTTCAGATAGAGCTGAATACCGTCAAATCCCGGCAGGCAAAGGCGGATCAGGTGGGTATCCGCCGAACGCTGGTAGTCGGCATTGATTTCGCTGATGGCATGTTTAACCCAGGTGCTATTCATCGTAATTATCCGTTTGTCATTTTGTGCCCAGCATAGCGAAAAGCACAGAAAAAATTGTTGCTATCTGGCCTTTAAAATAGAATGAAGGGAGAAAAATTTTCTCTGTGAGGTGGGTATGCTAGATAAAATTGACCGTAAGCTCCTTTCCTTGCTGCAAAGTGACTGTACCCTCTCTTTGCAGGCGCTGGCAGATGCCGTTAATCTGACCACCACACCGTGCTGGAAGCGCCTTAAGAAGCTCGAAGATGATGGCATTTTGCTGGGGCGCGTCGCGCTGCTCGATCCCGAAAAACTGGGGCTTGGGTTAACGGCATTTGTGCTGATTAAAACCCAGCACCACAGCAGCGAGTGGTATTGCCGCTTTGTTACTCAGGTCTCTGAGATGCCCGAGGTGCTCGGTTTCTGGCGAATGGCCGGCGAGTACGATTACCTGATGCGCGTCCAGGTGGCAGATATGAAGCGCTATGATGACTTCTACAAGCGGCTGGTGAACAGCGTCCCGGGCTTATCAGACGTCACCTCAAGCTTCGCCATGGAACAGATTAAGTACACCACAGCTTTACCCATTGAATAACTTCGTAAAAAACCTTCAGGAACAAACCGCGTGCGATTATTTGCCCAATTAAGCTGGTACTTTCGTCGGGAGTGGCAACGCTACCTCGGTGCAGTGGCCCTGCTTATTATCATTGCCATTCTGCAGCTGATCCCGCCGAAAGTGGTGGGGTACGTCGTGGATGGCGTCACCGAACAGCATTACACCACCGCACGGGTGTTGATGTGGGTCGGCACGCTGGTGCTGACGGCCGTCATTGTTTATCTCCTGCGCTACGTCTGGCGCGTGCTGCTGTTTGGTGCGTCCTATCAGTTGGCCGTTGAGCTGCGTGAAGATTTTTACCGCCAGCTGAGCCGACAGCATCCCGAATTTTATCTGCGCCATCGCACCGGGGACCTCATCGCCCGTGCCACGAACGATGTCGATCGCGTGGTCTTCGCCGCCGGAGAAGGGGTATTAACGCTGGTGGACTCGCTGGTGATGGGCTGTGCGGTATTGATTGTCATGTCCACGCAGATCAGCTGGCAGTTGACCCTTCTGGCGCTGCTGCCGATGCCGCTGATGGCATTGGCGATCAATCGCTACGGCGAACAGCTGCACGAGCGCTTCAAACTGGCGCAGGCGGCATTTTCGTCTCTGAACGATCGCACCCAGGAGAGCATGACCAGCATTCGCATGATCAAAGCCTTTGGTCTGGAGGACCGGCAGTCCGCGCTGTTTGCCGCCGATGCGGCAGACACGGGGGCGAAGAACATGCGCGTCGCGCGCATTGACGCCCGTTTTGACCCGACAATCTATGTTGCGATTGGCATGGCCAACCTGCTGGCTATCGGAGGCGGTAGCTGGATGGTGGTACAGGGGACGTTAACCCTGGGACAATTGACCAGTTTTGCGATGTATCTCGGGCTGATGATCTGGCCGATGCTGGCTTTAGCCTGGATGTTCAACATTGTGGAGCGGGGCAGCGCCGCCTACAGCCGCATTCGCGCCATGCTGGCCGAAGCGCCGGTGGTGACTGACGGCAGCGAAGCGGTCCCGGAAGGGCGTGGCGTAATGAAGGTCGACGTCCGTCAATTTGTCTATCCGCAGACGGCGCATCCGGTACTGGAGAACGTCAGCTTTACGCTTCAGCCCGGCCAGATGTTGGGTATTTGTGGTCCGACGGGGGCCGGAAAAAGTACCGTTCTCTCTCTACTCCAGCGCCACTTTGACGTCACCGAAGGGGATATTCGTTTCCATGATATTCCCCTGAAGAACCTGCTGCTGGATGAGTGGCGTGGCCGCCTGGCGGTGGTCAGCCAGACGCCGTTTTTATTTTCGGACACCGTGGCGAATAACATTGCCCTCGGATGCCCTGCGGCGACGCAGGAGGAGATCGAGCATGTGGCGCGTTTAGCCAGCGTGCATGATGATATTTTGCGTCTGCCGCAGGGGTACGAAACGGAAGTCGGGGAGCGTGGCGTTATGCTGTCCGGCGGGCAGAAACAGCGTATTTCGATTGCCCGTGCGCTGCTGCTGAATGCCGAAATCCTGATCCTGGATGATGCGCTCTCCGCTGTGGATGGCCGTACCGAGCACCAGATCCTGCATAACCTGCGTCAGTGGGGCGACGGTCGCACGGTGATTATCAGCGCTCACCGTTTGTCGGCGCTGACCGAAGCCAGCGAAATTCTGGTATTGCAGCACGGGCACATTGCCCAGCGCGGGCAGCATGAAAATCTTGTTGAGCAACCGGGCTGGTATCGCGATATGTATCGCTATCAACAGCTTGAAGCGGCGCTGGACGATGCCCCCGAACAGAATGAGGAGGCCGCTAATGCGTAAGCTCGGAACGATGTGGCCGACGCTCAAACGTCTGCTGGCCTACGGCTCGCCGTGGCGTAAACCGCTGTCCGTGGCCGTGCTTTTACTCTGGATAGCGGCGATTGCAGAAGTGAGCGGGCCGCTGCTCATCAGTTACTTTATCGACAATATGGTCGCCAAAAGCTACCTGCCCCTGGGGCTGGTGGCGGGTTTAGGCGTCGCTTACGTTGGGTTACAGCTGACGGCGGCAGGACTGCACTATGCGCAGTCGCTGCTGTTTAACCGCGCAGCCGTTGGTGTCGTTCAGCAGCTGCGCACGGATGTAATGGACGCCGCGCTTCGCCAGCCGCTCAGCGAGTTTGATATTCAGCCGGTCGGGCAGGTTATCTCCCGGGTAACCAACGATACCGAGGTGATCCGCGATCTGTACGTCACCGTGGTGGCGACGGTGCTCCGCAGCGCGGCGCTGATTGGTGCGATGCTGGTGGCAATGTTCAGTCTCGACTGGCGCATGGCGCTGGTGGCGATCACGATCTTCCCGGCGGTGCTGATCGTCATGGTCATCTACCAGCGCTACAGCACGCCAATCGTGCGTCGGGTACGAGCCTATCTGGCCGACATCAACGATGGCTTCAACGAAGTCATCAACGGCATGAGCGTTATCCAGCAGTTCCGCCAGCAGGCGCGCTTTGGTGAACGGATGGGCGAAGCCAGCCGCTCGCACTATATGGCACGCATGCAGACGCTGCGGCTTGACGGTTTTCTGCTGCGTCCGCTGCTGAGCCTTTTCTCTGCGCTGGTGCTTTGCGGTCTCCTGATGCTGTTTGGGCTGAGCGCTAACGGTACGATTGAAGTGGGGGTGCTGTACGCCTTTATTAGCTATCTGGGGCGCCTTAACGAACCGCTGATCGAGCTCACCACCCAGCAGTCTATGCTGCAACAGGCTGTGGTCGCCGGTGAGCGTGTGTTCGAGCTGATGGACCGGCCGCGACAGGCCTACGGCAACGATGAGCGGCCTTTGCAAAGCGGTGCCATTGATTTTGATAATGTCTCGTTTGCCTATCGCGAAGACCGGCTGGTGTTGCAGGATATCTCACTTGATGTTCCGTCGCGTGGTTTCGTGGCGCTGGTGGGCCATACGGGAAGCGGTAAGAGCACCCTCGCCAGCCTGTTAATGGGTTACTACCCGGTTACGCACGGTGAAATCCGGATCGACGGACGTCCGCTCGCGTCTCTTAGCCACAACGTGTTGCGTAAAGGCGTCGCGATGGTGCAGCAGGATCCGGTCGTCCTGGCCGATACCTTCTATGCGAACGTGACCCTGGGGCGGGACTACACGCAGGAGCAGGTCTGGGAGGTACTGGAAAAAGTGCAGCTGGCGGATCTGGCGCGCGGGTTTAGTGAGGGGATCAATACTAAGCTGGGCGAGCAGGGGAACAATCTCTCCGTCGGGCAAAAACAGCTCCTCGCCCTGGCGCGGGTGCTGATTGAAACGCCGCAGGTTCTGATTCTGGATGAAGCGACAGCCAGTATTGACTCCGGTACCGAGCAGGCCATCCAGCAGGCGTTGTCCGCCGTGCGTGACCATACGACGCTGGTGGTGATTGCCCACCGTCTTTCCACCATCGTTGATGCCGATACCATTCTGGTGCTACATCGCGGCCAGGCCGTTGAACGGGGTACGCACCGTGAACTGCTGGAAGCCAAGGGACGTTACTGGCAGATGTATCAGCTTCAGCTGGCAGGCGAAGAGCTGGCGGCAAGCGTGCGTGAGGAAGAATCGCTGAGCGCCTGATGCACCAAAATGAGGCGACGCGCTAACAGTCATTCCTGTTGGTGCAAAACGGAAACGCACCCTGCACCGGCATGGTGCGTTTTTTTTCACCGGTTCGTTTATCAAGGCCGTGTAGCGCTCTTTGCACCGCAGTTCCTTCTGGTTTTCATTTCTGGCACACCCCTTGCAATACCTTCTGCGTAAGCTGCGGCCATTACCGAATTCTGACTGGAGGGGATCTATGAAGCTGGTTACGGTTGTAATCAAACCATTCAAACTCGAAGACGTGCGTGAAGCGTTGTCTTCCATGGGTATTCAGGGACTGACTGTCACCGAAGTGAAAGGCTTTGGTCGTCAGAAGGGTCATGCCGAGCTTTACCGCGGGGCGGAATACAGCGTTAACTTTCTGCCAAAAGTAAAAATTGATGTCGCGATTGCTGACGATCAGCTTGATGAAGTCATTGATGTCATTAGCAAAGCGGCCTACACAGGCAAAATTGGCGACGGCAAAATTTTCGTTGCCGAACTGCAGCGCGTCATTCGCATTCGTACCGGCGAATCTGACGAAGCGGCACTGTAAGTAACTCCTGGCACACAGTGATAGGGATCGAGAAAATGAAGATAGCAACACTTAAAACGGGTCTGGGTTCGCTGGCACTGCTGCCGGGCCTCGCGCTGGCTGCCCCTGCGGTGGCAGATAAAGCCGATAACGCCTTTATGATGATCAGCACCGCGCTGGTGCTGTTCATGTCAATTCCGGGGATTGCCCTGTTCTATGGCGGTCTGATCCGTGGCAAAAACGTTCTCTCCATGCTGACCCAGGTAGCCGTGACCTTCGCACTGGTCTGCGTGCTGTGGGTGGTTTACGGTTACTCGCTGGCCTTTGGCACTGGCAACGCCTTCTTCGGTAACTTTGACTGGGTGATGCTGAAAAATATTGAGCTGACCGCGCTGATGGGCAGTTTCTACCAGTATATTCACGTTGCGTTCCAGGGCTCGTTCGCCTGCATCACCGTCGGGCTGATTGTAGGCGCGCTGGCCGAGCGTATTCGTTTCTCTGCCGTTCTGATCTTTGTGGTGGTCTGGCTGACGCTCTCCTATGTGCCGATTGCGCACATGGTCTGGGGTGGCGGTCTGCTGGCAACGCACGGCGCGCTGGACTTCGCGGGCGGTACCGTCGTACATATCAACGCCGCGGTAGCGGGTCTGGTTGGCGCATACCTGATTGGCAAACGCGTGGGCTTCGGTAAAGAAGCGTTCAAACCGCACAACCTGCCGATGGTCTTTACCGGTACCGCGATCCTCTACTTTGGCTGGTTTGGCTTCAACGCCGGTTCTGCAAGCGCAGCAAACGAAATCGCCGCGCTGGCCTTCGTAAACACCGTCGTGGCCACAGCCGGTGCGATCCTCTCCTGGGTCTTCGGTGAGTGGGCGGTGCGCGGTAAACCTTCCCTGCTGGGTGCCTGTTCTGGCGCAATCGCGGGCCTGGTCGGTATCACGCCTGCCTGTGGTTATGTGGGTGTCGGTGGTGCGCTGCTGGTAGGTTTGGTTGCAGGTCTTGCAGGTCTGTGGGGCGTTACGGCACTGAAACGCGTGCTGCGCGTTGATGACCCTTGCGATGTATTTGGTGTGCACGGTGTGTGCGGCATCGTCGGCTGTATCATGACCGGTATCTTCGCCGCGAAATCGCTGGGTGGCGTGGGCTATGCAGAAGGTGTCACTATGGTTCATCAGGTACTGGTGCAGCTGGAAAGTATTGCTATCACTGTGGTGTGGTCTGCCGTTGTCGCTTTTATTGGCTACAAGCTGGCGGACATGACTGTGGGTCTGCGCGTACCGGAAGAGCAGGAGCGCGAAGGTCTGGATGTGAACAGCCACGGTGAGAATGCGTATAACGCATAACCAACAGCAAAACGGCAATCTCGATTGCCGTTTTTAATGTTTATTCCCTCTCCCTGTGGGAGAGGGCCAGGGTGAGGGCATCAGGCCGCACGTTATTAACCGCGATTACGCATTACCCCTTCCTGCACCGTTGAAGCGACCAGCACGCCGTCCTGCGTATAAAACTCTCCACGCACAAACCCGCGAGCGCTCGATGCCGATGTACTCTCCACGCTGTAAAGCAGCCACTCATTCATGTTGAAGGGACGGTGGAACCACATGGAGTGGTCGATGGTCGCGACCTGCATCCCTTTTTCGAGGAACCCGACGCCGTGCGGCTGCAGCGCCACCGTCAGAAAGTTAAAATCTGACGCATACCCGAGCAGATACTGATGCACGCGGAAATCTTCCGGCACGGTACCGTTGGCGCGGATCCAGACCTGACGTTTCGGCTCGGCGGTGTGACCCTTCATCGGGTTATGGAACTCGACGGGGCGGATCTCCAGCGGTTTATCGCACAGAAATTTCTCTTTGACCTGTGGCGGAAGCAGATGCGCCAGCGCACGGGCGATATCGGTCTCTGATTTGAGCGTGTCTGGCGACGGTGCCGGCGGCATCGTTTTCTGATGCTCGTATCCCGGTTCCGGTGCCTGGAACGAGGCGGTCATATAGAAGATGGGCTTACCGTTCTGAATGGCCGCCACGCGGCGGGCACTGAAACTATTACCGTCACGCAGAACTTCAACATCATACACAATCGGTTTTGCGCTATCGCCAGGGCGTAAGAAATAGCTGTGGAACGAATGCACCAGACGGTCTGCCGGGACGGTCTCCTTTGCCGCGTACAGCGCTTGTCCAACGACTTGCCCACCGAAGACCTGGCGCAAGCCTAAATCTTCACTCTGTCCGCGAAAGAGTCCTTCCTCAATTTTTTCCAGATTCAGTAATGTCAGCAGATTGTTCAGTGCCTGACTCATAGTTGTCCTCAATAAACGCCGTAGCGAAAGATAGGCAGAGTATAACGCAGAAATGTAAGTGGTCCGATGGGTAGAATAATCTTAATATCGGCACGTTTTCAGGCATTAATCGGTGATCTGTGCCACACTTGAATACGTTATGTGATTGAAACGACATCGGATGGGATCGATCCCGCTGGTGCATTGATGATAAGGAGACTTCAATGAAACTCGTGCCCATGCTAAGTGGTGTAGCTATTGCGGTGGCGTTGTCCGCCTGTGCCGGTAAGAGCGCCCAGGTGCCGGTACCTGCAGCCGATCCGAACGGGATTAATACCCTTTCACAGCAATCCATTCAGCAGCCTAATGTTTCCGGTACCATCTGGATCAAACAGAGAGTCGCTTTGCCGCCGGATGCGGTATTAACGGTTACGCTGTCTGATGCTTCTCTGGCCGACGCGCCGTCGAAAGTCCTGGCTCAGCGTGCGGTTCGTACTGAAGGTAAGCAGGCGCCATTTAGCTTCGTGCTGCCATATAACCCGTCAGACGTGCAGCCGAATGCCCGTATCCTGCTGAGTGCCGCGGTAACGATCAACGATAAGCTGGTCTTTATTACCGATACGGTTCAGGAAGCCATTAACCACGGTGGGACTAAAGTCGACCTGAATCTGGTTCCCGTACAGCAAACCGAAGTGCCGGTTGCTCCACAGACCAATCAGCCGTCCCTGCCAACCCCACCGACCCAGATGTAATTGTTGCTATCACCCTCTCCTTCGGGGGAGGGGTTAGTACACCCAGCGGTACTTTTGCAAATCAATCTGTCCCGATCCCGATACCTGCACACCCTCTGACAGTAATGCCTGGCGCTGACGCTGGAGATCCGGTCCGGTCAGCGAGATGGCACCATGACGATTCACCACGCGATGCCAGGGCAGCGTGCTTCCTTCCGGCAGCCGTTTAAGAACGCCACCTACCTGTCGCGCCGCGCGCGGTGAACCGGCCAGCTGTGCGACATCACCATAGGTTGTGACGTAGCCTTCCGGGATTGAGGCCACAATTTGCCATACGCGCTGGGGAAAGGAGTCGTGTTCGTCCATACCTGCACCTGCGGGGATCATCTGGACAGCCATGGTAAACGAAGATTGCCCTGATTGCTGCGTCTGTTTGCGCAATAAACCAGCATCCGGTTCCGGGTCGCTTGCAATTGGGTCTTCGCACAGGGATAATGCGCCAGCGCGTTGGTTATCAACGCTCTCAATGGGGGCTCTGTTGGTTCTCCCGCAACGCTACTCTGTTCACCAGGTCAGGTCCGGAAGGAAGCAGCCAGGGCAGACGACGTGGGTGCCGGGATGTAGCTGGCAGGGCCCCCACCCATTTACGGCCTCGTACAAACCTTCCTGCGTTACCTCTCTCTGTAGTCATTATTCCACAATACTATAACGCCTATACGCTGTAATATATATTTCATCGCGATGAAATATTATTGTCATAAACCTGTAATAATAGACTGGCATTTTATATTTGGACGTCTATTTAACACCAAAATTCAAAAAAATATAAATCTGGATAACAGTGTTAACTTCGTGTATTACATAAAGTACTTATTCCGAAGGGAAGTGACAAACATGGCTACTGCGGTTTTAAATGTTAAAATTGACGACGCGCTAAAAGAAAGGCTTCGCCACTATGCGGAAGTGAATAACGAAAATTTAAGCGTGACCACAGAGAAACTGCTGCTGCTGGCGTTTGAAGCAGTAGAAGAGGCGGGAGTATCGGAAGAAGATATTGATAATCAGCATACGGAAGAAGAGAGTGTTTCTCCTTTTACTCCTAAAGAAATCAAAGCACTACGTAAACTTCTGAAGAAGAGAAAATGAAACAACAACTGTCAACTGCCAGTGACTACAACGAGGCCTGCGATCTCTTGCGCTCAGGCTATGTGAAGCATGTACGTCTTGGCTGGAATGTTGGAAGCGATGAGTTCTTTCGTATTGCGTCTGACTGGTGTGATACCGGTGCAAAAATAAAGAAAGACGGTGATAACTTCGTTATTTCGCTGAAAGGTTTCCCTATTCCTCCGCAACATTAATTGTTGTCCAGTGAAAACTGCTGACTGCATATATTACAGTCAGCAGTTTTTATTTTATGATCCCCTTCAAACTTTTTATTCTTAAACCAGACTGCGTTTGATGGCCGGCTCATTTGAATGTAATGCACGCCATAAGGGTTTAATCCGCAGTAACGCCGCTTCCATTTCCGCTGGCTCCAGCGAGAAGGGCATGCGCAAAAAGCGGTCAAACGCCCCCGATAAGCCAAACCGTGTACCCGTTCCCAGGTTAATCCCGATGATTTCTGCCCGCGCGGCAAGCTGTGTCGCCAGCATGCCGGGAAGTTCGATCCAGTAAGACAGTCCGCCTTCCGCCTCATGGAATCGCCACTCGGGAAAATGTTCACGCAGCAGTTCACTGCATCGATCGCGCCGTTCCGCAAGCATCTTGCGGCGAGCGGGCAGAAAACGTTCGCTATTGTTGATAAGCCACAGCGTCGCCAGTTGCTCCAGCAGCGGCGAGCCCAGATCAAGCGTATCCCGCGTCTGGGCGAGGGTGGCGATGGTACGTGAAGAGGCGCGGATCCAGCCGAGACGCAGTCCGCCCCAGAAGCTTTTTCCGGCGGAGCCTAATGTCATGACGGTTGCCTCCCGGTTAAACGATGCCAGCGGTGGCGGTGGGGGCGAGTCAAACCAGAGATCGACCATCGTTTCATCTACAACCAGCGTCGTGCGGGTTTGCGCGGCAATATCGGCGATCGCCTGACGGGTGGCGATATCCATACAACGCCCGGTTGGGTTGTGAAAATCAGGCATCAGGTAAGCCAGGCGCGGTGCAGTCTGGGCAAGCGTGGCGGCAAAACCATCCGTGTCCCAGCCTGTATCCGGCAGCGACACCCCAACGGGCCGGCACTGCGCCCCCTGAATGGCGGCAATCGCCAGCGGATAGGTAGGGTGATCGACCACGACGCGATCTCCCGGCCCGGTTAACATCCGCAATATCAGCGCAAAACCGCTGACGGCACCGTTGACCACCATGACTTCGTCTGCGCGGGTGGGAAGACCCCGTTCGGTATAGCGTGCCGCTATAGCTTCCCGAAGCGCAGGCAGCCCAAGCTGGTCGTAGCCCGTCAGCGAGAGGTGCTGGGTAATAGCCGTCAGCGCGTGGGTATAAGCCTGGTGGATCTCTGGCCCGGCATTGAGGGCGGCAGTGGAGAGATCCAGTGCGGCACTCGCCGCTGAAAGGGTAGGAACGGCGCGCGTATCCGGGAGGATCACGCGCGACCCGCTGCCGTGGCGGCTTTCAAGATATCCCTCCTCGCGCAGATGGGCGAGGGCACTGCTGACGGTGGTCCGGCTCACGTCCAGCGCCGTAGCCAGCTCACGCTCACCCGGCAGTCGCGTATTTAATGCCAGTCGGCCATCAAGGATTAACAGACGCAACGCGTCAGCCAGCTGGCGCCAGAGCGGGGTGCGGGATGAAGCTTGCTGCCAGTGGCCTAAAAGGCGTACCAGAGACTGACTTCCAAAGCGGCGTGATGACATATGCAGTCCACTATTTGAAAACTGGACATTAATCATAGTGCCATTTTAGGTCAGGATGAAAGCCTGGTTATCGGGAGAAGATAAAAAATGGTACGTCGTCTGCTACAACTTTATGTCGGTTTGGGTCTGTATGGCCTCTCTACCACGATGTTTATTCGCTCGGATCTGGGGGTTGATCCGTGGGATGTATTTCACCTTGGCGTCGGGCTACAGCTGGGGATGAGTATCGGGACGGTGATCATTTTGACCGGCGCTGCGGTGCTGCTGCTGTGGATCCCCCTGCGCCAGATGCCCGGACTCGGCACGATCAGTAACGTGATTTGTATCGGTCTGGCGGCAGACGCCAGCATGGCGCTCATCCCCGAGCTGAGTTCGTTACCTGTGCGAATCGCTTTCCTGGTATCGGGCATTGTGATGAACGCGATTGCCACCAGTATGTACATTGGTGCCGGTTTCGGGCCCGGCCCGCGCGATGGTCTGATGACAGGCATTCACGCCCGGCTGGGCTGGTCCATTCGCAGCGTGCGAACCACAATCGAAGTGTCCGTCCTGCTGATTGGGTGCGTGCTTGGCGGTACGTTTGGCGTAGGAACCGTACTGTATGCCCTGACCATTGGTCCGCTTATTCAGCTCTGTATGCCCTGGTTCCGCCAGAAGTCGCGCAATGAGAACGTTCCTCAGCCGGAACGGGTTGTTTAATTTGCGAAGCGCTCACATGTTTTAACGGCATCGCTGTGGCAGAATAGTCGCTTCGACTATCGCGATGCCAGAAAGCATGAAAGCAATCACTCTCTATGATGTCGCCTCCCTTGCGGGGGTTTCTTATCAGACCGTTTCCCGCGTGATTAACGACGCGGAGCATGTCTCTGCCCGCACGCGGGAAAAGGTGCAGCAGGCAATGGCGGAACTGCACTATGTGCCTAACCTGCGGGCACAACAGCTGGCGGGTAAACGCACCCGTACGCTGGGTCTTATTACGACCGATCTGGCGTTGCACGCGCCTTCACAAATCGTCTCGGCGGTAAAATCCCGGGCAGCGGAACAGGGGGCGAGTGTCCTCATTTCCATGGTAGAGCAACCGCACCAGTGTCAGGCCGCGCTTCAGGCGTTGCTGGCGCAGCGGGTGGAAGCACTGCTGGTCAATGTGCCGCTTGACGATCCTCACGCCGAACAGCTCAGGGCGCTGGCATCGCCCGTTCCGGTGCTGTTTCTGGATGTATCGCCCTCAGCGCAGGTAAACAGCCTCGTGTTTAACGCAGAGGAGGGGGCGCGTCTGGGCGTTGAGCATCTGCTTTCGCTGGGGCATCAGCATATTGCTTTGTTGAGCGGACCGGAAAGCTCGGTCTCTGCGCGTGCGCGTCTGGCCGGATGGCAAGCGACGCTGGCACAGGCCGGCCTTGACGCGGTTGCCGTGGAATACGGTGACTGGAGCGCGGCCAGCGGTTATGAAAAAGGGCATATGCTGCTGTCGGGTACGGTATTACCGGAGGCGATTCTGGTGGCGAACGATCAAATGGCGCTTGGGGTGATGCGCGCCTGCGCGGAAAAAGGGGTAGCGATCCCTGGCCAGCTATCGGTAGTCGGGTTTGACGATACGGCCGACAGTGCCTGGTTTTCGCCGCCGCTGACGACCGTTCGCCAGGCGTTTCGCCAGGCGGGCGAACGCAGCGTGACGTGGCTGCTGGACCCCCTCCAGGGCGATGCGTGCTGGCAGGTTCAGCTGCCGGTTACGCTGGTGATCCGTTACTCCACCGCGCGCCGCCATCCGCAGCAGGCCGAACAAGAGGATCTGGCGGAGCAGCTCAGACGCCTGGCTCTCCTGGCAGAGCAGCTTGCGCGTAAATAAAACTTTGTGATCTGACTCGCTGCTCCGCGATGGAATGCTTTACCCTCGCCCAGTGCCAGGGCATGTTAACTAAAATTGTGAGCGCTTCGCAAAGAGGTTAGTATGCCCAACACTTTATCACCGACGCTCGGTGCCATTCTGGCCCGACGGGACTGGGAAAACCCCGGCGTTACCCAGTGGAACCGGCTGGCGGCTCATGCGCCGTTACACAGCTGGCGCCATGAATCCTCGGCCCTGAACGACGAGGAGTCAGTCAGCAGACGTTATCTTAACGGGGCGTGGCGGTTTAATTATTTTCCTGCACCCGAGCAAGTCCCGGAGGCATGGGTAACGGAAGATTGCGCGGACGCCGTTGCGATGCCCGTGCCGTCTAACTGGCAGATGCAGGGGTTTGACACGCCCATCTACACCAACGTCACCTATCCCATTCCCGTCACGCCGCCTTTTGTTCCGCAAGAGAACCCAACCGGATGTTACTCGCTCACATTTGAGGTGGATGACGCCTGGCTCCATGGCGGGCAAACCCGCATTATCTTTGACGGCGTGAACTCGGCGTTTCATCTTTGGTGCAACGGACAGTGGATAGGCTATTCCCAGGACAGCCGCTTGCCCGCCGAATTCGATCTCTCGGCGGCGCTGCGCGCCGGGGAGAACCGCCTGGCGGTCATGGTACTGCGCTGGTGCGACGGCAGTTATCTTGAAGACCAGGACATGTGGCGGATGAGCGGCATTTTCCGCGACGTCACTTTGCTGCATAAATCCGAAACGCAGATCGCCGATTACCATGTGGTGACGGACCTGAACGCTGAGCTTGACCGCGCGGTGCTGAAAGTGGCGGTCGCGCTGACAGGCACTCGCTACGCGGAGTGCGATGTTACGATAACGCTGTGGCGCAACGGTGAACGCTGTGCCAGCGCGACCCAACGGCCAGGCTCTGCCATTGTGGACGAGCGCGGCGGCTGGGCTGAGCGGTTAACGGTGGCGATCCCCGTCGAGCACCCTGCGCTATGGAGTGCTGAAACGCCGGAACTGTATCGCCTGACGATTGCGCTTCTCAATCCAAAGGGTGAGGTGGTGGAGGTCGAGGCATGCGACGTTGGCTTCCGCCGCGTTGACGTCAGCAATGGCCTGCTGAAGCTCAACGGTAGACCGCTGCTGATCCGCGGCGTTAACCGACATGAGCACCACCCTGAAAACGGCCAGGTGATGGATGAAGCAACCATGCGTCGTGATATCGAAATCATGAAGCAGCACAACTTCAACGCCGTGCGCTGCTCGCACTATCCTAATCATCCGCTGTGGTACCGGCTTTGCGATCGTTATGGGCTGTACGTCGTTGACGAAGCGAATATCGAAACGCACGGTATGGTGCCGATGAGCCGCCTCGCTGACGATCCGCGCTGGCTACCTGCCATGAGCGAGCGCGTGACCCGCATGGTGCAGCGCGACCGAAATCATCCTTCGATTATTATCTGGTCGCTGGGCAATGAATCCGGCCACGGCGCGAACCACGATGCGCTGTACCGCTGGCTGAAAACCACCGACCCGACGCGCCCGGTGCAGTATGAAGGCGGCGGGGCGAATACGGCAGCGACCGATATTGTCTGCCCGATGTACGCCCGGGTCGATCAGGATCAGCCTTTCCCGGCAGTACCTAAATGGTCAATCAAGAAATGGATCGGCATGCCGGATGAAACGCGTCCGCTGATCCTCTGCGAATACGCCCACGCGATGGGCAACAGCTTTGGTGGGTTTGCGAAATACTGGCAGGCGTTTCGCAATCATCCTCGCCTGCAGGGCGGGTTTGTCTGGGACTGGGTCGATCAGGCCCTGACGAAGCAAGACGAAAAGGGTAACGCGTTCTGGGCGTACGGCGGAGACTTTGGCGATAAGCCGAACGATCGGCAGTTCTGCCTCAATGGTCTGGTATTCCCCGACCGAACCCCGCATCCGGCGCTGTACGAAGCGCAGCGCGCCCAGCAGTTTTTTACCTTTACGCTGGTGAGCACTGCTCCGCTGGTGATTGAGGTGCAAAGCGGCTACCTGTTCCGCCACACCGATAACGAGGTGCTGAGCTGGACGATTGCACGTGATGGAGAGGTGCTGGCCGCGGGCGAGGTCACGCTCGCGATGGCTCCCGAGGGCACCCAGCGTCTGGAGCTCGATTTGCCTGCGCCGAAGGCCGGGCCGGGAGAGGTTTGGCTGAATGTTGAGGTTCGCCAGCCGCGGGCAACGCCGTGGTCACCGGCTGGCCATCGCTGCGCGTGGGAGCAGTGGCCGCTCCCGGTTCCTCTCTTTATTGCGCCGACAGTGTCTGCGGGCGAACCTCCCGTGTTGACGCAACATGACCTCATGCTGGAGATAACGCATCAGCAGCAGCGCTGGCAGTTCGATTGCACTTCCGGAAACCTGACCCAATGGTGGCGAGATGGCGTGGCACTGTTGATTTCACCCGTGACGGATAGCTTCAGCCGCGCGCCGTTGGATAATGACATTGGCGTGAGCGAAGCGACGAAAATCGATCCGAACGCGTGGGTTGAACGCTGGAAAGCAGCGGGTATGTACGATCTCACCTCCCGCGTACTGTCCTGTGATGCAGAGCAGCATGCTCGCGAGGTGGTGGTCAATACCCTGCATGTCTGGGAGTACCAGGGCAAAGCGCTGTTCCTGAGCCGTAAAACCTGGCGGGTGGACGAGCAGGGCGTTCTGCATGGTGATATTCAGGTCGATATGGCGTCTGATATCCCGGAACCCGCGCGGATTGGCCTGAGCGTTCATCTCGCCGAAGCGCCGGAAAACGTTCACTGGCTGGGGCTGGGGCCGCACGAAAATTACCCGGACAGAAAGCTGGCGGCACAGCAGGGGCGCTGGACATTGCCCCTGGAGGCGATGCACACGCCGTATATCTTCCCGACGGAAAATGGTTTGCGCTGCGATACCCGCGAACTTGTGGCAGGAACGCATCTGCTGAATGGTCAGTTCCACTTCTCAATAAGCCGCTACAGCCAGCAGCAGTTGCGCGAGACAACCCATCACCACCTGTTACGTGAAGAGCCGGGGTGTTGGCTCAACCTCGACGCGTTCCACATGGGCGTGGGCGGCGATGACTCCTGGAGCCCCAGCGTCTCGCCGGAATTTCTCCTGCAGACGCGCCAGCTTCGTTATCGCTTCAGCTGGCGTCAGAAGGCGGTCTGACGGGCAGTCCCGCGGCCATATTTTGTGTCCGCGGGGCTTAGTCAGAATACTTCCCGAGGTTATTTTCTGCCCACAGAATAAATTCCGTCTTTGGTAGCGCCTTACTGTAAAACCATCCCTGTCCATACTGCACCCCATGACGGTGCAGCCACGCGAGCTGCCCTTCAGTCTCGACACCCTCCGCCACCATCGCCAGCTTCAGCGATTTCGCCATTTCAATAATGTGCGGCGTGACGTTTTTGTACTCCAGCGCATCCACGAACGATTTATCAATTTTGAGCGTATCCACGTCCAGATCCTGCAAATAGCTCAGGCTGGAGTAGCCCGTGCCAAAGTCATCAATATAGACAGGGTGACCGGAATGGCGTAGCGCGGCGATAGCCGGGATGCTGATTTTGGGATCGGCAAAAC
This sequence comes from Enterobacter sp. T2, assembly GCF_010692925.1. Taxonomy (NCBI): domain Bacteria; kingdom Pseudomonadati; phylum Pseudomonadota; class Gammaproteobacteria; order Enterobacterales; family Enterobacteriaceae; genus Enterobacter; species Enterobacter sp. T2. The sequence goes on from NZ_CP048736.1 coordinate 1,078,130, forward strand.
CGCGTTCGGTGAGCTCAAGGGCGATTTGTCGGGGGTGAATTTGCCATTTATTCATTAACTGACTCAGCAATGGCGGCAGTTTGCCGGAGGTCAAATCGGCGGGGGCGAGATTAATGGAGATATGCTGTTCGGGGTGGTGTTGCAACCAGTGGCCCATATCTTCAAACACTTTTTCAATGACTAACTGCGTGAGCTGCGAGATGAGCCCGGTTTGTTCAGCAAGGGGAACAAAAATATCCGGCGAGAGGCTGCTGCCATCTGGCTGAGGCCAGCGCGCCAGCGCCTCTGCCCCTACCACTTTCCCGCTACAGAGCGCCACGATGGGCTGATAGTGAACCACAAAATCCCGGCTGTTAATGGCGTCAAGCAGGCGATTGCGGGGCGACTGGATGCGACGCAGTATCCGCAAGACAAACAGTGCGGCGAGCAAGCTTATCAACATGCCAAACGGTAACCAGAAAAGGAGTTGCCTGTGCCAGGTATCAGCCAAAGGTTTGAGCGGAGCCCAGGTCACGACGGTAAAGCCCAACTCAGGGACAGGCTTCATCACGTACATTGAACCGTTGTACTGGACGCGGTCTCCCTCTCGTTCCTGAATCATCTCGCGGATATGCGGCGCGAGTGGATTAGTGCTGGCAAAAATGCGGTGTGTTGCAGTTCCAACCAGGGCGGCATCGATGGCTATCTCCCCAAAAGGGATCACATCCACCAGCGAGTCAGGATCGATCATGACAAGGTAGTGGCCTTTGCCCAGCACAACCATGTAGCGGTGAAATCCCAGATCGTTTTGCGCGGTCAGCCATGCGCTGTAACCATCCCGGGTAATGCGCGTTGGTGGGGGGAAGGGGGAGGCATGGCTGGATTGCTCCAGCGAGGAGCAGCGTGGTTTCAGGTTGTCGGTATAGATCGCTTCCTGAACATAACGCCACGAAAAAGCGGCCCGGCGCATCTCTCTTAAATGCGAAGGGCTGCACGGCACGCCGTCAAACGTCTGCAGGTGATTAAGCGCTTCTTTTGCCTGAGCCACCACCCTGTCGGTGCGTATCAGCACACGAGAAGCATAATTATCCAGCGCATCGACAAATTTCTCTTCCGCCTGGCGATGCGCCAGCCAGATGCTCAGGCAAATGGGAACCAGCACAGAAAAGATAAGTATGCCAGTCACCAGACTGACCAGATGTCGGGTGTTCATGCTGTCGTTTCCTTTCTCATATGTCGAAATCCGGACGCTGAGTTCCCTGCCTGAAGAGAAAGATTTTACCGCGAAATGATACAGTTATAGCACGTGGGCGGCCTGGTTTTTATTTTATCTCAGGTAAACCTGTAAAATATCAGTGGCAAAAGGGGGGTTGTTTTTTCAACAAGGGCTGGATATTATTTTGTTATGTTATAACAAAACATGAGAGATTGATGATGAAACCCGATATCCATCCAGCGTATCGCACTGTGGTATTCCACGACACCAGTGCCAATGAATACTTTAAAGTCGGCTCAACCATTAAAACTGACCGCGAAATTGAACTCGACGGTGAAACGTATCCATACATCACCATCGAGGTTTCTTCGAAATCGCACCCGTTTTATACCGGTAAGCAAAAAACGTTCTCCACGGATGGCAGCGCGGCGCGCTTCCGTAAGCGTTTTGGCGGTTTTCTTAATGCGAAGCGGGGGTAATGATGCAGGTGCTTAACTCATTGCGCAGTGCGAAACAGCGTCACCCGGATTGCCAGATAGTCAAACGCAAGGGACGCTTATACGTGATTTGCAAATCCAATCCGCGCTTTAAGGCGGTTCAGGGGCGTAATAAAAGACGCTAGGCGCGTATTTCTCGCCAGCTTTCCAGGGATCTTTTCTGTTTGCCATCGGCGGTAAAATTGTCGGTGGCAAGCCAGCCTTCAAAGGCGCTCTCCAGCGCCGGCCACTCTTTGTCGAGAATCGAAAACCAGTCGGTATCCCGGTTACGGCCTTTTATGACCAGCGCCTGGCGAAACCGCCCTTCAAACTGAAAACCCAGGCGCAGTGCGGCTTTGCGTGAAGGCGCGTTAAGGCTGTTGCACTTCCATTCGTATCGCCGATAGCCCAGGGTATCAAACACGTACCGCATCAGCAGGTATTGCGCTTCTGTCGACATTGGCGTGCGGCTCAACAGGGGCGAGAAATGAACGTGACCCACCTCCACGACGCCGTTTTTCGGATCGATCCGCATCAGGGCCAGCGTTCCGACCGGAGACTGGGTCTGATTATCAATGACGGCAAAGTGCATCGGGTCAGATAAGTCACTCACGCTCGCCACCCATTTGGCATATTCAGCGGCCGTGGCATCAGGTTCGCGCAGCAGCCACGTCCAGCTACGGGTGTCTTCGGCCAGGGAATAGGCGGAGAAGAGCGCCTCGGCATGCGCCACGCGCAGCGGTTCAAGCCGACAAAAACGCCCCTGCAGCACCATCCGGGACGGATGTGGTCGAGGCTGCCAGTCGATAAGGGCGTCGCCCACGGGTTGTCCAAACTCATTGAATGTCTTCATCTTCATTTCCGTGACGTTGAAAAGAGCTTCAGACTAGTGAATTGCTGGTTCCTTAAAAAGCACCACTCGACTATGTTTTGTTGGTACCACAAGGAGATGAGATGAATATACCGGGTGATGAATTTTATACCTTGCTCCATGCTGCACTGAAAAAGCGTGGGGATGAGACGCTCCAGCGGGCGCTCTATCTGGCTTTGCGAGAGGCCATCCTCAGCGGGAAACTTCAGTCTGGTAGCCAGCTATCCGGCTCGCGCACGCTGGCGCAGCAGCTTGCGGTTTCCCGGAACACCGTTAACGCGGCGCTGGATCAGCTCACCCTCGAAGGCTATTTGCTGCGTAACCGGCAGGGGACAAAGGTTGCTCAATTTGCGCATCGCGCACGCATCCGGGCATTGCCGGCGCCTGAGGTTGTGCTGGCAAAACGGGTCACTCATCTGCCTGCGCCGGTGCAGCGTGATACTCCGGTCATGGCATTTACGCCGGGAACGCCCGCCATCAACTATTTCCCGTTGCCGCTGTGGCGGCGATTGTACGATCGCGTCTTGCGCGAGGAGGGGAACGCTCTGCTTGGGTATGGCGATCCGGCCGGAGAGCCGTCGCTTCGTGCGGCGATTGCTCGCCACCTCGCGCTCTCCCGGGGCATTGACTGCGACGCCAGCCAGATAGTGATAACCGAAGGGGCGCTTGAAGGGGTTAATCTGTGCACGATACTGTTGAGCGAACCTGGCGATGTTGCCTGGGTGGAAAACCCCGGCTACGCCGGGGCCAAAAGTGCCTTTGTCAAAACCGGCCTGACAATGACGGGAATGCCGGTGGATGATGAGGGAATGTGCTGGGAAGGGCGGAATGCGCCTTCCCCCACGCTGATTTTCACTTCGCCCTCGCATCAGTTCCCTTACGGAAGCGTGCTCAGCGCTCGGCGGCGGCTGGCGTTGCTGGAGCTGGCCCGACAGCACAACGCATGGATCATTGAAGATGATTACGACAGCGAGTTCCGTTATGCCGGTGAGCCCGTACCGGCCATGCTGGTAATGGTGAATAACGCCCCAGTTGTGTATCTCGGAACCTTCAGCAAAACGTTGTTTCCGTCACTCAGAATGGGGTTTATGGTGCTGCCGCCCGCACTTGCGAAGGCGTCGCACCCTGCCATTGGCTCGCTGCTGCGCGGCGGGCATCGTGCGGAGCAGCGCACCCTCGCGCTGTTCATTGAAGAAGGTCACTATGCCCGTCATCTTGCTGCCATGCGTCGGCTTTATCGTAAACGTTACCGCCAGCTGCGCGAGGCGCTGAGCACAGCGCTTCACACCCCACACCGTATTCTTGCCGGAGAGGGCGGGATGCACCTGACGGTGACGATTGACGGTATTGATGACCAGAGGCTTGCGGAGAAGGCGAGGGCATTTCAGCTGGCACCCGCTGCGCTGAGCGGGTACTACCTGGAGGCGAAGCAGGGGCAAACCGGTCTGGTTTTAGGCTATGGCAATACCTCTGCTTCGCAGTTTGTGCCGGGTATCCGACGCCTGCAGGCGTTAATTACGCAGCAGCAGGGCGGGAAAGAGTAAAGATATCATAGAAAGAGAGCTGACCTTTGGTGGAAACCATTTTTTGCAGCTTCTCTTTTTGCACGGTTTCAACGGCCGGAGAGTGCATGATGCTCTCGATAAGCTCCGCAGGCACGAAACGCGTGTTGTACCATTCACCGTTGTAGCAGACCCGGAAATCGAGCACGTCGATATCTTCGTAACGGTAGCGGGGATTCACGTCGAAAAAGAAAAAAGCGTTAAAGACGACAAATAACACAACCAGTAGCCAGACGGAGTCCACCAGCGTCTCGGACTTCAGCATCACAATAAGCGTTGCCAGCCAGGCGGCATACATTGCGACAAACAGTCCGGGATGTTTGCGGATAAAGCTGATGCTAAAGCGCGGGCGATTATCGCGCTTTTCGCGGAGGTTAAGATCGTCGATGGTGGCGGTAAGCAGGCGCTGTATCTCGGTCATTTTTTGCCTTTATGCGTGTAGACAATACAGGGTGTCTGCCAATTTTAGGGGAGCCATCCCGCTGAAAAAAGTAACAGTCAGGCGCTAAAAGACCATAACAGTTGACTCCCCCGGGATCTTACAGCGTTTTGATGATCTTCGCCGGGTTACCCCCAACGACGACATTAGACGGGACGTCTTTCGTCACGACGGCACCGGAAGCGACGACCACGTTGTCACCCAGGGTAACGCCTGGGTTAATGACCGCCCGTCCGCCAATCCAGACATTATTGCCAATAGTGACGGGCTTACCAAACTCGACGCCGCTATTACGTTCCTCCGCATCCAGGGGATGGGTTGCTGTATAAATATGAACACCCGGCGCGAGCATACAGTTATCGCCGATATGAACAGGACACACATCCAGCATCACGCAATCGAAGTTCGCGTAAAAGTTTTTGCCCAGATAAATGTTATATCCATAGTCACAGCGGAAACTCGGCTCAATATAAGCCCCTTCACTTTGCCCCAGCAGTTCCGCCAGAATGGTCTGGCGTTCTGTTTTTTCATCAGGCGCAGTGTGGTTATAGCGATGGATGAGATGGCGTGCCCGCAGTCTGTCGGCGCGTAGTGTCTCATCACCCGGGCGGTAATGTTCACCTGAAATCATCTTCTGTTTTTCAATGCTCATCGTAAACCTCTCTGGATGTGATTCCTGAAGGGTAATCGCAACTGGCCAGAAGGGGAACGTTCCCGAAAAGCCGATGTGAGCAGAGTCACAACATTGTTGCTGATGAGCGCGTTTAACACGGAGACCTGGCTTTCGCACAGGGAGCATAACGGGACAGGTAAATACAGCTTAGAACGTGGCGTAGAAACTCTACAGACACACTTCAAAGATCAACGAACAAATTTCCACACGGATGTGGGGATTTTGTCATATAACTTATTCATCGTTAGCTCAGCGAGGCGATGGTCAGCAGCTGAATAAAATACCGCCAGTTCATTATCAGAAAGCTCGTATTTATTCTTTTCAATGACACGTTCGAGGGTGTCAATTGACTGACAACGACGTAAGCGCATCAAATAATCGACTTTTGTGAGTGGTTTTTCAGACATAAATTCACCTTAGTAATTGTAATAATTTTAACAGGAAAGGCTAACGGGGTTAGCTCTGCTCACGTTGACGAAACAGCGGAATAGTCGGTTTCCCGATTTGCGCCATTTTTGCAAATCCTGAGCGTTAATGCCGTAACTACTGAACAACATAAAGGTGTCGTCCAGGTATTCATCGATTTGCTCAATGAGCTTATTATCTTCATTGTACTTAATTTTATAATTAAGTGCGAAGGTAGCGATATGCTCGATAAGCTCGTTCAACTGTAAATTGATGGCAGACGTTGGATCGTTTACCCAGCCATGGTTACTTTCATCAAGATTGGCAAGGCAGTCATGGTACAAGGATTCGCAGAGAAATTTCAACTGCGCGATATCATGCCGTTTTGGCGAGTACTCGTCCATAGCGCATCCCCTTCTGAGTGATTTATTACTCACCGAACATCATTGTCGGGATGGATACAACTGACTTAGCTACATGAGTGCTGTGTTCCTGATAACCTAACTATAAGCCACTCCTGTCTGGATTTCACCGCGCTATTACGAAAAATTACAAATAAAACCGCAGGCTGCGAGACTCTACGCAAATGTTCATCCGGAACGGAACATTTTTATCCAGATTAACGCTTGTTTTGTTAGCTTCCTTACGTTTCATTAGCTTAGGTTTGCGCCTGAAGAAAAAGTTCAAATCCGGAGTTCTGTTTTTCCGAACTTTTAATTAGGAATATTCCTAACCCTCTGACCGAAGAAATGAATTTAAAAAAATCCTGTATTCTCGGATTACGTTATCCGTTATTTATGATATGTCCTGTTACGCTGGCAGAAAATAAATAAAACCACAATAAGCGTATTTTATGATTTTTTCTTAAAATGAAAAAGGCCGCTAATGCGGCCTTTTTATGATGTGAAACCGGTATCAGTGCGGTTCTACCGAATGACTGTGCTCAACATCTTCATTTTTGCGGCTGAAGCGGCGGCGAACCACCACGAAGAACACCGGAACGAAGAAGATAGCCAGCACGGTCGCGGTGATCATACCGCCCATCACGCCAGTACCGACCGCGTTCTGCGCACCGGAGCCCGCGCCAGAGCTGATAACCAGCGGCAGTACGCCGAGGATAAACGCCAGTGACGTCATCAGAATAGGACGCAGACGCATACGTACCGCTTCAAGCGTCGCCTCGATAAGCCCTTTACCTTCTTTCTCCATCAGGTCTTTGGCGAATTCAACGATAAGTATCGCGTTCTTCGCCGACAAGCCAATGGTTGTCAGCAGGCCTACCTGGAAGTACACGTCGTTGGTCAATCCACGGAACGTCGCCGCCAGCAGTGCACCGATAACCCCGAGTGGAACCACCAGCATAACGGAGAACGGAATCGACCAGCTCTCATACAGTGCCGCCAGACACAGGAATACCACAATCAAAGAAATGGCATACAGGGCAGGGGCCTGGTTACCGGACAGACGTTCCTGATAGGACATACCGGTCCAGTCATAGCCGATGCCCGAAGGCAATTTGCTCGCCAGCTCTTCCATCAGGTTCATGGCTTCACCGGTGCTTCGGCCTGGTGCGGCCTGACCCAGGATCTCCATTGATGGCAGACCGTTGTAACGTTCCAGACGTGGTGAACCATATTCCCAGCGTGACGTTGAGAACGCCGCGAACGGAACCATCTGACCATTGCTGCCGCGAACGTACCAGTTATTAATATCGTTCGGCAACATACGGTACTGCGCCTCTGACATCACGTACACTTTCTTCACACGACCACGGTCGATGAAGTCGTTCACGTAACTACCGCCCCAGGCCGCGCCCAGTGTGGTATTGATGTCGCTGATGGACACGCCCAGCGCCTGTGCTTTCTCCTGGTCGATATCGATCTTGTACTGCGGCGTATCTTCCAGACCGTTTGGACGCACGCCAACCAGTAGGTCAGGGTGTTTCGCCACCTCGCCGAACAGTTGGTTACGTGCCTGCGTCAGTTTTTCGTGACCCAGACCGCCCTGGTCGATCAGCTGGAAGTCGAAACCGGTCGCGGTACCCAGTTCAACAATCGCTGGCAGGTTAAAGGCGAAGACCATCGCATCCTTAATCTGCGAGAAGGTCCCCATTGCACGGCCAGTGATGGCCTCAACTTTGTTCTCTTCGCCCGGACGATCCGCCCAGTCTTTCAGAGAGACGAAGGCGATACCGGTGTTCTGACCACGACCCGCAAAGCCAAAGCCGTTAACCGCAAACACGGACTCAACGTTCGCTTTCTCTTTGGTGAGGTAGTAGTCCGTCACTTCATCCAGCACTTTCTGGGTACGCTCCTGCGATGCACCCGCCGGAAGCTGCGCCATCGTCAGGAACACGCCCTGGTCTTCATCAGGCAGGAACGAGCTTGGCAGACGAACGAACAGATAGGCCATGCCGACGACAATGATGATATAGAGCAGCAGATAACGACCGGTGCTACGCAGGATGTTGCCCACGCTGTCGGTGTAGTGGTGCGTGCTCTTGTCAAACATGCGGTTAAACCAGCCGAAGAACCCTTTATGCTCGCCATGACCGCCTTTCTGAATGGGCTTCAGCATGGTGGCACACAGCGCAGGCGTCAGGATCAATGCGACCAGCACCGACAGCGCCATCGCGGAAACGATGGTAATCGAGAACTGGCGGTAAATCGCACCGGTAGAGCCGCCGAAGAAGGCCATCGGGATAAATACCGCCGACAGTACCATCGCGATACCGACCAGCGCGCCCTGGATCTGGCCCATGGATTTACGGGTTGCTTCCTTCGGCGGTAAACCCTCTTCCGCCATGACACGCTCGACGTTCTCTACCACTACGATAGCGTCATCCACCAACAGGCCGATGGCAAGCACCATCCCGAACATCGTCAGGGTATTTATCGAGAATCCAAAGGCCGCAAGGATGGCAAAGGTCCCCAGCAGAACGACCGGCACGGCGATGGTTGGGATCAGCGTCGCGCGGAAGTTTTGCAGGAACAGATACATCACCAGGAAGACCAGGATAATCGCTTCTACCAGCGTTTTAACCACTTCATGAATCGAAATTTTTACGAACGGCGTCGTGTCGTACGGGTAGACGATTTTCAGACCTGACGGGAAGAACGGTTCCATCTTCTTCAGCTCTGCGCGGATCGCCGTGGCGGTGTCCAGGGCGTTAGCGCCGGTCGCCAGTTTAATACCCAGACCGGAAGCCGGTTTACCGTTAAACTTCGCAATGATGTCGTAGTTTTCGCCACCCAGCTCCACTTTCGCTACGTCGCGCAGGCGAACCTGCGAACCGTCCTGATTCACTTTCAGCAGGATTTTGCTGAACTCATCGGCGGAGGTCAGACGGGTTTGCGCGATAATGGACGCGTTAAGCTGCTGGCCTTTCACAGGTGGTGTACCGCCTAACTGACCGGCTGCCACCTGGGCGTTCTGCGCTTTAATCGCGTTAATCACGTCAACCGGCGTCAGCTGGAAGTTGTTCAGTTTGTTCGGATCCATCCAGATACGCATCGCGTACTGAGAACCGAACAGCTGAACGTCACCCACACCGGAAGTACGGCTGATGGCATCCTTCATGTTGGCGCCCACGTAGTCGGAAATATCCTCCTGCGTCATGGTGCCGTTGGTGTTGATAACGCCAACAACCATCAGGAAGCTACTGGACGATTTCTCGACGCTCACGCCCTGCTGTTGTACTTCCTGCGGCAGCAGCGGCATTGCCAGCTGCAGTTTGTTCTGCACCTGAACCTGTGCGATGTCAGCATCGGTACCTGACTCGAAGGTCAGGGTGATCTGTACTGTACCGGTTGAGTCACTGTTTGAGGACATGTACATCAGGTTATCGATACCGTTCATGTTCTGTTCGATAACCTGGGTGACGGTGTCCTGCACCGTTTTCGCATCAGCGCCCGGGTAGGTTGCGGAAATTGTCACCGCCGGTGGCGCAATCGTTGGATATTGCGCGACAGGCAGCTTCAGGATCGCAAGTCCCCCGGCCAACATGATGATAATGGCGATCACCCACGCAAATATGGGGCGATCGATAAAGAAATTAGGCATGTCTTAACGGCTCCTGTTTAAGTTAAGACTTGGTTTGTTCTGACTGGTCAGCGGCCGAAGCAGATTGTTTATCGTCAGATTTCACTTCCTGTGCTTTGACCTGCGCACCAGGACGAACTTTTTGCAAACCAGTAACAATCACGCGATCGCCATCTTTCAGACCTTCCGTCACCAGCCATTTATCGCCAATCGCCTGAGTGGCGGTAATGTTGCGCATTTCGACTTTGTCATCCGCCCCGACAACCAGCGCGCTCGCATCGCCACGTGGCGTACGGGTCACACCCTGCTGTGGAACCAGAAGTGCGGTTGGATTGGTGCCTTCTTCCAGACGCGCGCGAACGAACATACCTGGCAGCAGATTTTTGTCAGGGTTCGGGAAAATCGCCCGTAAGGTGATGGAACCGGTAGTCTGGTCGACCGTCACATCGGAGAACTCCAGAGTCCCTTCCTGCGGGAACTTGATACCGTCGTTGGTCACTAGCTCCACTTTGGCTTTGCCGTTTTCCTGTTTCAGGGTGCCGTTAGCCAGTTCCTGTTTCAGGCGCAGGAAATCATTGCTGGACTGGGTTACGTCAACGTAGATCGGATCAAGCTGCTGCACGGTAGCCAGCGCAGTGGTTTGTCCGTTCTGTACCAGCGCCCCTTCCGTGACGGAAGATTTACCAATACGACCGCTGATAGGGGAGGTCACTTTGGTATAGGCCAGATTAATACGTGCGGTTTCGACGGCCGCTTTGGCGGCCACCACGGCGGCGTTAGCCTGCTGGGCATCGGCCAGAGCGGTATCATAATCCTGTTGACTGATGTACTTCGTACCGAGCAGTTTTTGATAACGGTTCAGCGTCAGCTGGGCGATTTTGGCGGCGGCTTGCGCTTTTGCCAGGTCGCCTTTGGCGCTTTCATAAGAGGCCTGATAGGTCGCGGGATCAATCTGATACAGAGACTCACCGGCTTTCACATCACCGCCTTCGGTAAAGTTACGTTTCAGGATAATGCCACTCACCTGAGGGCGAACTTCCGCAATGCGATAGGCATTGGTACGGCCAGGTAATTCGGTGGTGATCTGCAGAGGTTCAGATTTGAGTGTCACTACGCCGACTTCTGGCGCCTGCTGAGCTCCTTGTTGAGCTGGTTTGTCGTCACATCCTGTTAGCGCTAAGCTGCCTGAGAGCATCAGAACGACCGCCAGAGGCGTTAACCCTCTGTTTTTGTTCATATGTAAACCTCGAGTGTCCGATTTCAAATTGATCAATGGTCCTGAGTCCAAAAACCCATTGCTGCGTTTATATTATCGTCATGCTATGGTACATACATTCACAAATGTATGTAAATCTGACTCCTGTAAATTCACTCACCTATGGCACGAAAAACTAAACAACAAGCGCTGGAAACCCGACAACATATCCTTGATGTGGCAATACGTTTGTTCTCTCAGCAGGGTGTTTCATCAACCTCGTTGGCACAAATTGCTCAGGCTGCTGGCGTGACTCGGGGTGCGATTTACTGGCATTTTAAAGATAAGTCAGATCTGTTCAGTGAAATCTGGGAGCTTTCAGAGTCCAGCATTAGCGATCTTGAGAGTGAGTATCGGGCAAAATTCCCTGACGATCCACTCTCAGTATTAAGAGAGATATTAGTATATATCCTTGAAGCTACGGTAGTTGAAGAACGTCGCAGATTAATGATGGAAATAATTTTTCATAAATGCGAGTTCGTGGGCGAGATGGCGGTGGTGCAGCAGGCGCAGCGTAGTTTGTGCCTGGAGAGTTATGACCGCATTGAACAAACGCTCACCCAGTGTATGCAGGCGAAGCTGTTACCGGCTAATTTACTGACTCGTCGGGCGGCTATCCTGATGCGCAGCTATATTTCGGGCCTGATGGAAAACTGGCTTTTTGCGCCGGACTCCTTTGACCTCAAGCAGGAAGCACGCAGCTACGTCGCGATTTTACTGGAAATGTGTCAGTTCTGCCCGACGCTGCGCAGCGATGCCCCTTCGTTACCCGCCTGAGCCATTCCAGGATTTATCTTAGAGGATAACGTTCACGCTATTCTGCTTCAGACGAGCGTGATATTCTTCACGCCGGACTATTATCGGTCATCTGCTGACATCATTCACAACTATGCTGCCCATCAATCGCTCGCAACATCCTGTTTTTGCATTGCTCTTTGCTATGCTGTTTTTCTTCTCCACCGGACCGCTTTCGTGGGCCCGCGCAGATAACAGTACGGATATCCCCTCACGCAGTGATGTTCAGTCGCAACTCGACACCCTGAACAAACAAAAAGAGCTCTCTCCGCAGGAGAAACTCACCCAGCAGGATCTGACAGAGACGCTGGAAAACATTGATAAAATTGAGCGCGTTAAAGCAGAAACCACCCAGCTTCGTCAGAAGGTGGCGCAGGCGCCTGAGAACATGCGCAAGGCCACGGAAGCGCTGAATGCGCTGAGTGACGTCGATAACGACGACGAAACGCGTAAGACGCTCGCCACGCTTTCTTTACGTCAGCTGGAGTCGCGCGTTGCCCAACTGCTCGACGATCTGCAAACCGCGCAGTCCGACCTCGCGACCTACAACAGTCAGCTCGTCTCTCTGCAAACCCAGCCCGAGCGCGTGCAAAATGCGATGTATACCGCGTCTCAGCAGCTGCAGCAGATCCGCAACCGCCTGAACGGTACGACGGTGGGGGAAGGGACGCTTCGCCCAACGCAGCAAACTCTGCTGCTGGTTCAGCAGTCATTACTCAATGCGCAAATTGAACAGCAGCGTAAAAGCCTGGAGGGGAATACGGTGCTGCAGGACACGCTCCAGAAACAGCGTGATTACGTCACGGCGAATATTAATCGTCTGGAACACCAGCTTCAGCTGCTGCAGGAAGCGGTAAACAGTAAGCGTCTGACCCTGACGGAAAAAACGGCCCAGGAGGCGGTATCGCCGGACGAAACAGCCCGTATCCAGGCCAACCCGCTGGTGAAACAGGAGCTTGAGGCTAACCATCAGCTGAGTCAGCGTCTGATTCTGGCGACGGAAAACGGCAACTCGCTGGTTCAGCAAAACATTAAAGTGAAAAACTGGCTGGATCGGGCGCTGCAGGCGGAACGCAACATCAAAGAACAGATCGCGGTCCTAAAAGGTAGCCTCCTGCTGTCGCGTATTCTCTACCAGCAGCAGCAGACGCTGCCGTCCGCCGACGAGCTGGAAGACATGACTAACCGCATTGCGGATTTGCGTCTGGAACAATTTGACGTGAATCAGCAGCGTGATGCCCTTTTCCAGAGCGATAACTTCGTCGCCAAAATTGAAGAGGGTCATTCCAGCGACGTGAACCCGGAAGTGCATGACGCGCTGCTCCAGGTCGTCGATATGCGCCGTGAGCTATTGGATCAGCTCAACAAACAGCTGGGCAACCAGCTGATGATGGCCATCAACCTGCAGATCAACCAGCAGCAGCTGGTCAGCGTTTCCAAAAGCCTGCAGGAGATTTTGACGCAGCAAATTTTCTGGGTGAACAGCAACAAGCCGATGGACTGGGACTGGGTGAAGTCCTTCCCTGAACAGCTGAAAACGCAGATCAAGAGCATGAAAATCACCGTGAACTGGGAGAAAGCCTGGCCTGCGGTAATGATTGCTTTCCTGGCGGGATTACCCCTGCTGCTGATTGCCGGTCTGATTCGCTGGCGTTTGAAATGGCTTAAACAGTACCAGGCGAAGCTGGCCTCGGAAGTGGGGCAACTGCGCAACGACAGCCAGCTCCATACGCCAAAAGCGATTCTGATCGACCTTATTCGCGCCCTGCCGGTGTGCCTGATTATTCTGGCGGTAGGCCTGATTCTGCTCACCATGCAGCTTAACGTCAGCGATCTGCTGTGGGCATTCAGCAAAAAACTGGCGCTGTTCTGGCTGGTGTTTGGCCTGTGCTGGAAGGTCCTGGAAAAAGACGGCGTTGCGGTCCGTCATTTCAACATGCCTGCCCAACTGACCAGCCACTGGCGTCGACAGATTGTACGTGTCAGCCTGGCGCTTCTGCCGCTTCACTTCTGGTCAGTTGTTTCTGAACTGTCTCCGCTGCATCTGATGGATGATGTGCTGGGTCAGTTGGTCATTATGCTGAACCTGCTGCTGATTGCCATCCTCATGTGGCCGATGTGCCGCGATAGCTGGCGTGATAAAGAGTCCCACAATATTCGTCTGGCCACCGTGACAGTACTGGCGATCATTCCGCTGGCGCTGATGGTGCTCACGGCGACGGGCTACTTCTATACTACGCTGCGTCTGTCCGGGCGCTGGATCGAAACGGTCTATCTGGTGATCGTCTGGAATCTGCTCTATCAAACCGTACTGCGCGGGTTAAGCGTCGCGGCTCGCCGTATTGCTTACCGTCGTGCCATCGCGCGTCGTCAGCATCAGGTGAAAGAGGGCGCCGAAGGTGCGGAGCCACAGGAAGAACCGACCATCGCGCTGGAGCAGGTCAACCAGCAGACGCTGCGTATCACTATGCTGGTGATGATCGCGCTGTTTGCGGTGATGTTCTGGGCTATCTGGTCTGATTTAATTACCGTTTTCGCCTACCTCGACAGCATCACCCTCTGGCAGTACAACGGCACCGAAGCTGGCGCTGCGGTGATGAAAAGCGTCACCATGGGCAGCCTGCTGTTTGCGCTGGTGTCGTCGGTGGTAGCCTGGGCGCTGATTCGCAACCTGCCGGGTCTGCTGGAAGTGCTGGTCCTCTCGCGGCTGAACCTGCGTCAGGGGGCGTCGTACGCTATCACTACGATCCTGAACTACGTCATTATTATTGTCGGGGCGATGACGGTATTCGGCTCGCTGGGCGTCTCGTGGGATAAACTCCAGTGGCTGGCGGCCGCCCTCTCGGTAGGTCTGGGTTTTGGCCTGCAGGAGATCTTCGGTAACTTTGTCTCCGGTCTGATCATCCTGTTCGAACGTCCGGTGCGAATTGGCGATACCGTCACCATCGGGACGTTCTCCGGTACGGTCAGCAAGATCCGCATTCGTGCCACCACGATTACCGATTTCGATCGCAAAGAGGTGATCATCCCGAACAAGGCGTTCGTGACCGAGCGTCTGATCAACTGGTCGCTCTCTGATACGGTGACGCGCGTGGTGATCCGCCTGGGCGTAGCCTATGGATCGGATCTGGAGAAGGTGAAAGAGGTGCTGCTGAAGGCAGCCTCAGAACATCCGAAAGTGATGCACGATCCGGCTCCGGCGGTGTTCTTCACCACCTTCGGGCCAAGCACGCTGGATCATGAACTGCGTTTATACGTGCGTGAACTGCGTGACCGTAGCTACACGGTAGATGAGCTTAACCGGTCTATCGATCGCCTGTGCCGTGAAAACGATATTAATATCGCCTTCAACCAGCTTGAAGTTCACCTGCGTAACGAAAAAGGTGATGAGCATACGGAAGTGAAGCGCGACATTAAAGGTGACGATCCCACTCCGGCTTAATCTATTTTCCCTCTCCCTGTGGGAGAGGGTTAGGGTGAGGGCTACTGGCCTTCACCTTTCCTTCGAAATCCCGCTGCACAATCTCCAGCGCTTTCAGCACCGTTTCGGCGGGAATATCATGATTCTCCAGCAGCATAATTAAATCGACGGCCAGCTTGACCTCATCGGGTGCATTTTCCAGTGACATGGGTGTGGCTCCTGTTAGCGGGTCAAACGTTCAATGACGCGTTCAATCTCATCCAGCGCCTGACGGCAGCGCACAATGCGGCCTTCCAGGGCGCTAATCTCGCGCATCAATAATTGTTGTTCTTCCAGCGTTTCGCTGTTATTCAGCCGCACTTCGCGCTCACGTTTCATCTCAAACAGTCGGCGTTCAAACTCCTGATTCTCCAGCCGCTTGCGCTGCCATTTGCCGAGTCCGGGCGAGCCGCTGTCCCAGGCGCGTAGCGGCCAGGCGGCAATTTCGCGATGCAGGGCGGTGATTTGCTCAGTGAGATGCTCTGCAAGCCACGCCATCTGTTCCTGCTGTTCACTTTCAACCGCATGGCAAAGCTCGTCAAGGCGGGTCTGCGCCTCAGCCAGGTAATCCTGAATGACCGTACTGCGGGTACGAAAAAGCTGCCGATCAAAGCGCGGCTTCAGCGTGGCGTGCCCCAGCAGAGGGGTGGCCTCTGCTCGCAGGGTGGTCAACTGTTTTTGCAGCGTCTCCAGAAGCAAGGCTGTTTTCAAAACGCTCTCCAGTGGTAAAGTAGCCGTTCAGTTTGATAACGATTCGCATTATGCAGCGTACTATTTTAATCATCATTGGCTGGCTCGCGGTAGTGCTGGGTACACTGGGTGTGGTTTTACCCTTACTGCCCACCACGCCGTTTATCCTGCTGGCAGCCTGGTGCTTCGCCCGCTCGTCGCCGCGTTTTCACCACTGGCTGCTTTATCGCTCATGGTTTGGTGGCTACCTGCGCCACTGGCAAAAACACCGTGCCATGCCGCCCGGCGCGAAGCCGCGCGCGATCGCGGTGATCCTCATTACCTTTGCTATTTCATTATGGCTGGTGAAAATGATGTGGGTGCGGATCCTGCTGCTGATCATTCTGACCTGCCTGCTTATCTTCATGTGGCGGATCCCCGTGGTTGATGAAAAGCAACAAAAGCACTGAAGCCTCATAATGGCTGTTGCAATTATTGCGTACAGCCAGTAAATTCGACCGTTTTCGAGCACAGGCGCGCCTGGTTAAAGGTTAAACGATTGTTACCTTTACCCACTCCGTTGCGCGTCGTGAGTAACACTGTTTCATTTAGGCACAAACCGATGACCGCAACTGCACAGCAGCTTGAATATCTGAAAAACAGCATCAAAAGCATCCAGGACTATCCAAAACCTGGCATTCTTTTCCGTGATGTCACCAGCTTGCTGGAAGACCCGAAAGCGTACGCGCTCAGCATTGAACTGCTGGTCGAGCGTTATAAAAACGCCGGGATCACCAAAGTAGTAGGTACCGAAGCCCGTGGCTTCCTGTTTGGCGCACCGGTTGCGCTGGCAATGGGCGTGGGTTTTGTGCCGGTGCGTAAACCGCGCAAACTGCCGCGTGAAACCATCGCAGAGAGCTACGAGCTGGAGTACGGCACCGATCAGCTGGAAATCCACGTTGATGCGATCAAGCCTGGCGACAAAGTGCTGGTGGTGGACGATCTGCTGGCGACCGGCGGCACCATCGAAGCGACCGTGAAGCTGATCCGTCGTCTGGGTGGTGAAGTGACCGACGCGGCGTTTATCATTAACCTGTTCGATCTCGGCGGCGAACAGCGCCTGGAAAAACAGGGCATTACCAGCTACAGCCTGGTGCCATTCCCGGGTCATTAATCCCGGTTTTCACAACCTCGCTCAATGGGTGAGGTTGTGATAGCATTCCCCTCCATAAATTCACCTTCCAGCGTTGCAGAGCCTGCCCATGAGTTATCAGGTGTTAGCCCGTAAATGGCGACCACAAACCTTTGCTGACGTTGTCGGTCAGGAGCATGTGCTGACGGCCCTGGCGAACGGCTTGTCGCTAGGTCGCATCCATCACGCCTATCTTTTCTCCGGCACCCGCGGCGTCGGTAAGACCTCAATTGCCCGTTTGCTGGCGAAAGGTCTCAACTGCGAAACCGGGATCACTGCCACGCCGTGCGGCGTGTGTGATAACTGCCGGGAGATCGAGCAGGGGCGTTTTGTCGATCTGATCGAGATCGACGCCGCCTCGCGCACGAAAGTGGAAGATACCCGCGATCTGCTGGACAACGTGCAGTACGCCCCGGCGCGCGGTCGCTTCAAGGTCTACCTGATCGATGAAGTGCACATGCTGTCGCGCCACAGCTTTAACGCCCTGCTGAAAACGCTGGAAGAGCCGCCTGCGCACGTGAAATTCCTGCTGGCGACGACCGATCCGCAAAAGCTGCCGGTCACCATTCTGTCCCGCTGCCTGCAGTTCCACCTGAAGGCCCTGGACGTAGAACAGATCCGCGCCCAGCTCGAACACATTCTCGACGAAGAGAAGATCGTCCACGAGCCGCGCGCCCTGCAACTGCTGGCGCGTGCAGCGGACGGCAGCCTGCGTGATGCGTTAAGCCTGACCGACCAGGCGATTGCCAGCGGTGACGGTAAGCTCTCTACCGAAGCAGTCAGTACCATGCTCGGTACGCTGGATGACGATCAGGCGCTTTCACTCATCGAAGCGATGATTGCCGCCAACGGTGAGCGCGTCATGACGCTGGTCAATGCTGCTGCTGGCCGGGGGATTGAATGGGAAGCGCTGCTGGTTGAGATGCTCAGCCTGCTGCACCGCGTGGCGATGCTGCAGCTTTCTCCGTCGGCAATTGGCGCAGATATGGCCGCCATTGAACAGCGGATGCGTGAACTTGCCCGCACCGTGCCGCCTGCCGATGTACAGCTTTATTACCAAACCCTGCTGATTGGCCGTAAAGAGCTGCCGTACGCGCCGGATCCCCGGATGGGCGTAGAAATGACGCTGCTGCGCGCGCTGGCGTTCCACCCGCGCATGCCGCTGCCGGAGCCGGAAGCGCCGCGGCAGTCTTTTGCCCCGGTCGCCCCAACGGCGGTGATGTCACCTCAGCAGGTGCCACCGCAGCCGACACCGCCGCCGCAAAACGTGCCGCTGTCGGATGCCACCAGTTCGGTGCTTGCCGCTCGCAGTCAGCTGCAGCGTGCGCAGGGAGTAACCAAACCAAAAAAGAGTGAACCGGCAGCGCCAGGAAGAGCGCGGCCGGTGAACAACGCCGCGCTTGAACGACTGGCCTCGGTAACGGAGCGCGTACAGTCGCGTCCGGCACCGTCCGCGCTCGAACAGAAAGCCCCGGCGAAAGAAGAGGCATACCGCTGGAAGGCGACCACCGTTGTCGAAACGGTAAAGGAAGAGGTCGCTACGCCGAAAGCGCTGAAAAAGGCGCTGGAGCATGAGAAAACGCCGGAGCTTTCCGCGAAGCTCGCAGAAGAATCTATTGCCCGCGATGCCTGGGCCGCTGAGGTCAGCAAACTCCAGCTGCCGAAGCTGGTCGAGCAGGTTGCGCTGAACGCCTGGAAAGAGCAGGACGGTAATCAGGTGCGTTTACACCTGCGTCCTGGTCAGCGACACCTGAATTCGCCAGGCGCGCAGAAGGCGCTGGCCGAGGCGCTCGCCACATTACAGGGTGCGCCGGTTGAATTGACTATCATTGAAGATGATAATCCGGCAGTGAAAACGCCGCTTGAGTGGCGCCAGGCCATTTATGAAGAGAAACTCGCGCAGGCGCGCGAGGCGATTATTGCGGATAACAACATTCAGACCCTGCGCCGGTTCTTCGACGCCGATCTGGATGAAGAGAGTATTCGCCCCATTTGATCGTGAGTCTGACTTACGGTTGTAATCCTTAAACGTGAAAGAAGAGAGAAGCCTATGTTTGGTGGAAAAGGCGGTCTGGGTGGCCTGATGAAGCAGGCTCAGCAGATGCAGGAAAAAATGCAGAAGATGCAGGAAGAGATCGCTCAGATGGAAGTCACGGGTGAATCCGGTGCCGGTCTGGTCAAGGTGACCATCAACGGTGCGCATAACTGCCGTCGCGTTGAAATCGACCCAAGCCTGCTCGAAGACGACAAAGAGATGCTGGAAGATCTGGTTGCTGCCGCGTTTAACGATGCTGCGCGCCGTATCGACGAAACCCAGAAAGAGAAAATGGCCTCTGTTTCCAGCGGTATGCAGCTGCCGCCGGGCTTTAAGATGCCATTCTGATGCAAACCAGTCCGCTGCTCACGCAGTTAATGGAAGCTCTGCGCTGCCTGCCGGGCGTTGGCCCGAAGTCGGCGCAGCGCATGGCGTTCACGCTTTTGCAGCGCGATCGCAGCGGCGGGATGCGCCTGGCGCAGGCTCTGACCCGCGCGATGTCAGAAATTGGTCACTGTGCGGATTGCCGCACCTTTACCGAGCAGGATGTGTGTAACATCTGCTCGAATCCGCGTCGTCAGGAGAACGGTCAGATTTGCGTGGTGGAGAGTCCGGCGGACATCTATGCCATCGAACAAACCGGGCAGTTTTCCGGCCGCTATTTCGTGTTGATGGGGCATCTCTCCCCGCTGGACGGTATCGGCCCGGACGATATCGGTCTTGACCGCCTTGAACAGCGTCTTGAGTCCGAAACGATTAAAGAGGTGATCCTCGCCACCAACCCAACGGTGGAAGGGGAAGCAACCGCCAACTACATCGCCGAGCTGTGCTCACAGTACGGCGTTGACGCCAGCCGCATCGCCCACGGCGTGCCGGTGGGTGGTGAGCTGGAGATGGTGGACGGCACCACGCTGTCGCACTCTCTGGCCGGGCGTCACAAGATTATTTTCTGACCAAACGGAGGCTGCGTTCGCGGCCTCCGCTTGAAATTTCTCTCCCTTATCCCCATCTCTCACTCAACGTTTTACAACCCCATTAAATGGCATTGTTGAGGTCGACTTAGATGAAAGGACAAGAAACCCGTGGTTTCCAGTCAGAAGTAAAACAGCTTCTGCACCTGATGATCCATTCCCTGTATTCCAACAAAGAAATCTTCCTGCGTGAGCTGATTTCCAACGCCTCCGATGCGGCGGACAAGCTGCGCTTCCGCGCGCTGTCTAACCCGGATCTGTACGAAGGCGACGGCGAGCTGCGCGTGCGCGTCTCTTTCAATAAAGAGAACCGTACCCTGACCATCGCTGATAACGGCATTGGGATGAACCGCGACGAGGTGATCGACCACCTCGGCACCATCGCCAAATCCGGCACTAAAGCGTTCCTTGAGTCAATGGGCTCTGACCAGGCGAAAGACAGCCAGCTGATCGGTCAGTTCGGCGTGGGCTTCTACTCAGCGTTCATCGTGGCGGACAAAGTCACCGTGCGTACCCGTGCGGCGGGCGACAGCGCGGAGAACGGCGTGCTCTGGGAATCCAAAGGCGAAGGTGAGTACACCGTTGACGACATCACCAAAGCAGACCGCGGGACTGAAATCACCCTGCACCTGCGTGAAGGGGAAGATGATTTCCTGAACGACTGGCGCGTACGCTCCATCATCAGCAAATATTCCGATCACATCGCTCTGCCGGTTGAGATTGAAAAACAGGAAGAGAAAGACGGCGAAACCGTGGTTTCCTGGGAGAAAATCAACAAGGCGCAGGCGCTGTGGACGCGCAACAAGTCTGAAATTAAAGACGACGAATATAACGAGTTCTACAAGCACATCGCCCACGACTTTACCGACCCGCTGACCTGGAGCCACAACCGCGTGGAAGGGAAGCAGGAGTACACCAGCCTGCTGTACATCCCGGCGCAGGCCCCATGGGATATGTGGAACCGCGATCACAAGCACGGCCTGAAGCTGTACGTGCAGCGCGTCTTCATCATGGACGACGCCGAGCAGTTCATGCCGAACTACCTGCGCTTCGTGCGCGGTCTGATCGATTCCAACGATCTGCCGCTCAACGTCTCCCGCGAGATCCTGCAGGACAGCACCGTCACCCGTAACTTGCGCAACGCCCTGACCAAACGTGCGCTACAGATGCTGGAAAAACTGGCGAAAGACGATGCGGAAAAATACCAGACCTTCTGGAAACAGTTTGGCCTGGTGCTGAAGGAAGGCCCGGCAGAAGACACCGCAAACGTTGAAACCATTGCTAAGCTGCTGCGCTTCGCCTCCACGCACACCGACTCCTCCGCGCAGACCGTGTCGCTGGAAGAGTATGTCTCCCGCATGAAAGAAGGGCAGGAGAAGATCTACTACATCACCGCCGACAGCTACGCGGCGGCGAAGAGCAGCCCGCACCTGGAGCTGTTGCGCAAGAAAGGCATCGAAGTGCTGCTGCTGTCTGACCGCATCGACGAGTGGATGATGAACTACCTGACCGAGTTCGACGGTAAAGCGTTCCAGTCGGTTGCAAAAGCCGATGAGTCCATCGACAAGCTGGCGGATGAGGTAGATGAAAGCGCGAAAGAAGCCGAGAAGGCGCTGGAGCCGTTCGTTGAGCGCGTGAAAACCCTGCTGGGTGACCGTGTGAAAGAGGTACGTTTCACTCACCGTCTGACCGATACCCCGGCCATTGTCACGACCGATGCCGACGAAATGAGCACTCAGATGGCGAAGCTGTTCGCTGCGGCGGGCCAGGCGGTGCCGGAAGTGAAATATATCTTTGAGCTTAATCCGGATCATCCGCTGGTGAAACGCGCGGCGGATACCCAGGACGAAGCACGCTTTGCCGAGTGGGTTGAGCTGCTGCTGGATCAGTCCCTGCTGGCCGAGCGCGGCACGCTGGAAGACCCTAACCTGTTCATTAAACGTGTGAATGCGCTGCTTCTGGCGTAACTGACCACGCCTCCCCTGGTCTTCTCCCTCTCCCCGTGGGAGAGGGCCGGGGTGAGGGCTCCAGACCGCACTCACCCAAATTATCTCCCCCCGTTAACCGTTTCAGCCTTCCCGCCTTCCTTGAGCGATGTCCGTTCTGGTGGTATTGTTTAGCGCTTTTGAAAAATTGAAACGACATTTGAGGGGATTTTCGCAATGCGTATTATTCTGCTTGGCGCTCCGGGCGCGGGTAAAGGAACTCAGGCTCAGTTCATCATGGAGAAATACGGTATTCCGCAAATCTCCACCGGTGACATGCTGCGCGCCGCTGTAAAATCTGGCTCCGAGCTGGGTAAACAAGCGAAAGACATCATGGACGCAGGCAAGCTGGTAACCGACGAGCTGGTTATTGCGCTGGTCAAAGAGCGCATTGCTCAGGAAGATTGCCGTAACGGTTTCCTGCTGGACGGCTTCCCACGCACCATTCCTCAGGCTGACGCCATGAAAGAAGCGGGCATCAACGTGGACTACGTTCTCGAGTTCGACGTACCGGACGAGCTGATCGTTGACCGTATCGTTGGCCGTCGCGTACACGCTGCTTCTGGCCGCGTTTACCACATCAAATTCAACCCGCCTAAGGTTGAAGGTAAAGACGACGTGACCGGCGAAGAGCTGACCACCCGTAAAGACGATCAGGAAGAGACCGTGCGTAAACGCCTGGTGGAATACCATCAGATGACCGCGCCGCTGATCGGCTACTACACCAAAGAAGCGCAGGCGGGTAACACCAAATACGCCAAAGTCGACGGCACCAAAGCCGTGGCTGACGTACGTGCAGAGCTGGAAAAAATCCTCGGCTAATCGCGCGCCTCTCACCCGGGTCCCCGGGTGAGAAATATTCTCACCTTACCTATTACAGCAATGGGTTTCGTTTAAACGCATTTCCGCTACAATTGACAACCTATCAAATGGTTAAGAGGCGTGAATGAGTCAGGCGAAAACCGGCATCCTGCTTGCCAATCTGGGCACTCCAGAAGCACCTACATCAGACGCGGTAAAACGCTACCTGCGACAATTTTTAAGCGACACGCGCGTTGTGGATTTCCCGAGACTGCTGTGGTGGCCGCTGCTGCGTGGCGTGATTCTGCCGATTCGTTCTCCGCGCGTCGCCAAACTCTATCAGTCCGTCTGGATGGAGGAGGGCTCGCCGCTGATGGTTTACAGCCGTCGTCAGGAAAAAGCGCTGGCTGCCCGCTTGCCGGATATGCCCGTCGCGCTCGGCATGAGCTACGGAAAACCGTCCCTGGAAAGCGCAGTGGAATCACTGCTGGCGCAGGGTGTAGACCATATCGTGGTGCTGGCGCTCTACCCGCAATACTCCTGCTCGACGGTGGCCGCCGTCTGGGACGAGCTGGCGCGCATTCTGGCGACCCGTCGCCGCATTCCTGGCGTGACCTTTATTCGCGATTACGCCGATAACGATCTCTACATCAAGGCGCTTGCCAACAGCGCGCGCGCGTCGTTTGAAAAGCACGGCGAGCCGGATCTGCTGCTGCTCTCCTATCATGGGATCCCACAGCGTTTCGCCAACGAAGGGGATGATTATCCGCAGCGCTGCCGCGATACCACCCGTGAGCTGGTTTCCGCCCTCGGCCTGCCGCCGGAAAAAGTGATGATGACCTTCCAGTCGCGCTTCGGTCGCGAGCCGTGGCTGACACCGTACACCGATGAAACCCTCAAAATGCTTGGCGAGAAGGGGGTTAAGCACATTCAGGTGATGTCGCCAGGCTTCTCGGCGGACTGCCTGGAAACCCTGGAGGAGATCGCGGTGCAAAACCGGGAATTTTTCCTTGAGGCTGGCGGCGAAAAGTACGAGTACATTCCGGCGCTTAACGACTCGCCTGAACATATCGACATGATGGTCTCGCTGGTGACGAACAGCCGCTGATCGCACTCCAGGCCGGGTTTGTGCTACCATTCCCGGCCCATATTCTTCATACAGTTCAGACCATGAAATTTCCCGGTAAACGTAAATCCAAACACTACTTTCCCGTTGATGCGCGCGATCCGCTCCTGCAGCAAATCCAGCCTGAAAATGAAACCAGCGCCGCCTGGGTCGTTGGTATCGACCAGACGCTGGTGGACATTGAAGCGAAAGTGGATGATGAGTTTGTCGCCCGTTATGGTCTGAGCGCCGGTCACTCACTGGTGATCGAAGACGACGTTGCCGAAGCGCTGTACCAGGAGCTGGTGCGTGAAAATCTCATTACCCATCAGTTTGCCGGGGGGACCATCGGTAACACTATGCACAACTACTCCGTGTTGGCCGATGACCGCTCGGTACTGCTCGGCGTGATGTGCAGTAACATTGAAATCGGTGGTTATGCCTACCGCTATTTGTGCAACACCTCCAGCCGTACCGATCTGAACTATCTTCAGGGCGTTAACGGGCCCATTGGCCGCTGCTTCACGCTGATCGGCGAGTCCGGGGAGCGTACGTTTGCCATCAGCCCTGGCCATATGAATAAGCTGCGCGCCGAGAGTATTCCTGAAGAGGTGATTGCGGGTGCCTCAGCGCTGGTATTGACCTCCTATCTGGTACGCTGCAAGCCGGGCGAGCCGATGCCGGAAGCGACCATGAAAGCGATCGAGTACGCGAAAAAGTACGACGTGCCGGTGGTTCTCACGCTGGGCACCAAATTCGTGATTGCCGATAACCCCGAGTGGTGGCAGGCGTTCCTGAAAGAGCACGTCTCAATTCTGGCGATGAACGAAGAAGAGGCCGAAGCGCTCACCGGTGAAAGCGATCCGCTGCTGGCCTCTGACAAAGCGCTGGACTGGGTGGATCTGGTGCTTTGCACTGCCGGCCCCGTCGGGCTCTATATGGCGGGCTTTACGGAAGAAGAGAGCAAACGCAAAACCCAGCACCCGTTGCTCCCTGGCGCGATTGCCGAGTTCAACCAGTACGAGTTCAGCCGCGGTATGCGCCATAAAGATTGCCTCAACCCGCTGCGTATCTACTCCCACATTGCGCCTTATATGGGCGGACCGGAGAAGATCATGAACACCAACGGGGCGGGTGACGGCGCGCTGGCAGCACTGCTGCACGACATTACCGCCAATGCCTACCACAAAACCAACGTACCCAACTCCAGCAAACACAAGTTCAACTGGCTGACCTATTCGTCGCTGGCGCAGGTGTGTAAGTACGCGAACCGCGTGAGCTATCAGGTGCTGAACCAGCATTCACCGCGCTTAACGCGTGGCCTGCCGGAACGGGAAGACAGCCTCGAAGAGGCTTATTGGGAAAGGTAAAAGCAAAACGGCAACGCCCGTTGCCGTTTTTAGTGTTTGTTCCCTCTCCCCGTGGGAGAGGGTCAGGGTGAGGGCATCAGACCGCAAAAATCTTACCCCGTAACAGCCTCTTCAATCGGCGGCTTCGCCAGCAGCGTCAGCATCGTGTTCGCAATCTCACGTTCGCCCATCACTACCTTATCCGCACCGCGCTCGGTGATGTACTCCACCTCATCGTCATAATGCGCCCGGGCGATAATCTCAATATTGGGGCATTTCTCACGCGCGGTGGCTACAATCTCGCCCGCTTCATAGCCATTCGGAATAGTCAGCAGCAGCCAGCGCGCGCAGTCCAGATGCGCCAGCGCCATAATCTCCTCGTTGGCCGCATTGCCCAGTACCGCACGAATACCACGCTCGCGCAGTTCATCAACGCGGGTGCGTGAGGTTTCAATCACCACCAGCGGAATGCCCTGCGCCATCAGCTTCTCACCGAGCAGGCTGCCCACGCGACCAAAGCCGACCAGCAGCGCATGGTTGCAGATATCCACCGGGATCTGCTTCTCCTCTTCGATGGCTTCTTCCAGCGTCTGCTCTTCCAGCGTTTCGGTTTTATCGAGGTATTTTTCCAGCAGAGCAAACAGGACCGGGTTTAGCATAATCGACAGAATCGCCCCCGCCAGCACCAGATTCTGCCCGGCCTGGGGCAGCAGGTTCAGAGCCATACCCAGACCCGCGAGGATAAAGGCGAACTCACCAATCTGCGCCAGGCTGGCGGCAATCGTCAGCGCCGTACGCGGGGAGTGGCCGAACATCCGCACCAGGAAGAAGGCGGCGAGCGACTTACCGAAGATAATGATCGCCAGCGTGCCCAGCACGGCCAGCGGCTGCTGAACCAGAATCATCGGATCAAACAGCATGCCGACGGAGACAAAGAACAGCACGGCGAAGGCATCACGCAGGGGCAGGGTGTCATGCGCGGCGCGGTGGCTCAGCTCAGACTCGTTCAGCACCATTCCGGCGAAGAACGCGCCCAGGGCAAAGGAGACGTCGAACAGTTCAACAGCGCCAAACGCGATCCCCAGCGCCAGCGCCAGCACGGAAAGCGTAAACAGCTCGCGGGAGCCGGTCGCCGCGCTGCGGGACAGGATCCACGGCACCAGACGACGGCCCACCAGCATCATGATGGCGATAAACGCCACCACTTTACCGATGGTGATACTCATATCCAGCGCCAGCGAGGCGAAGCCGATGTTGTCTTTTTCCATCATTCCGGCGACGGCAGGCAACAGCACCAGCGTCAGCACCATCACCAGATCTTCCACAATCAGCCAGCCTATCGCGATTTGCCCGCGCTGGCTGTCTATCAGCTGTCTTTCTTCAAGCGCGCGCAGCAGCACCACGGTACTGGCGGTTGAGAGACACAGCCCAAATACGATACCGGTCATCAACGACCAGCCCAGCACGGCCGAAAGCGCCATCCCCAGCAGCGTCGCCACCCCTATCTGGGCGATCGCGCCAGGTATGGCGATCGACTTTACCGCCATCAGGTCCTTCAGGGAAAAGTGCAGGCCAACACCAAACATCAGCAGAATCACGCCTAATTCCGCCAGCTCAGGCGCCAGCTTGGTATCCGCGACAAAACCTGGCGTAAACGGTCCCGCCAGAACCCCCGCTAATAAATAGCCGACAAGAGGAGAAATACGCAGTTTATTGGCAATCATGCCAAGGATAAAAGCGAGCACAAGTCCACCAACAATGGTGGTGATAAGCGGTGTGGCGTGGTGCATTCCGTCTCCTTTCGCGGTGAGTGTTCCATTTTTGGCGTGAATACCAAAAGACCAGGTAATAGTTTATGACAATTTTTGCCCTTATGTTTATGAATAATTGTTGAAGTTTGAATAAAACGGCAATATGCGCGTAAAAAAGCGCATATTGATAAATTCAGGTCAGGGATGGAGAGGAAACCCTTATGGCATAAGGGTGGCAGGTAGCCAAAGTTTTACTTTGGCTACCTGTAATTCACGCTTTGTGACGATTATCAGGCAGGAATATGGTCAACATCCCCAGAAGTGGCAGGAAAGCGCAGATTTTATAAACCAGGAAGATGCTGGTGTGATCCGCGACCATCCCCAACACCGCTGCACCAAGCCCACCCATACCGAAGGCGAAACCGAAAAAGAGTCCGGAAACCATACCGATACGGCCCGGTAACAGCTCCTGGGCATAGACCAGAATGGCGGAAAATGCCGAGGCGAGGATAAAACCAATGATCATGGTTAAAATGCCCGTCCACTCGAGGCTGGCATACGGCAAAATAAGGGTAAACGGCGCGACACCGAGGATAGAGCCCCAAATAACATATTTCCGGCCAATCTTATCACCCACCGGCCCGCCAATAACCGTTCCGGCAGCAACCGCGAACAGGAAGGCAAACAGGTGGATTTGCGCATTTTGTACCGATAATCCGAATTTTTGCATCAGATAAAAGGTGTAATAGCTGCTGATGCTTGCCATGTAGAAGTATTTCGAGAAAATCAGCACCAGCAGTACGGAAACCGCCAGAATGACCTTATTTCGGGGCAGGGGATTGATAACCTTCGCTTTAGGTTTCCCCTTATTTACGCGATGCTGAGCGGCATACCAGCGGCTGATCTGCGCCAGCACGATAATCGCCAGCAGTGCGGCCAGCACAAACCACGCCACGTTCCCTTTGCCATACGGGGCGATAATCACCGCCGCCAGCAAGGGGCCGAGGGAGCTGCCAAAGTTACCGCCGACCTGGAAAAGTGACTGCGCCAGCCCGTGACGGCCGCCGGAGGCCATACGCGCCACGCGTGAGGACTCAGGGTGGAAGACGGACGACCCGGTACCCACCAGCGCGGCAGCAATCAACACCGCCTCAAAGCTGCCAGCCATCGCCAGCAATACCAGACCGCTCAGGGTAAAGCACATGCCAATCGGCAGCGACCACGGCATCGGGTATTTGTCCGTCCAGTAGCCCACCACCGGTTGCAGCAGCGAGGAAGCCAGCTGGAAGGTGAGGGTGATCATCCCGATCTGCACGAAAGTTAACGAAAACTCGGACTGCAGTAGCGGATAAATTGCCAGAATCAACGACTGGATCATGTCGTTGAGCAGGTGCGAAAGACTGATTGCGCCTAATACCTTAAAAGAGGTGCGCGATTTTGGCGGCGACGCCGGGGTTGATTCGCTGATTGCCATAAATACCACGTTGTTTTGTTATTAGAGATGCAGGGTGTAATTATTATCCGACTAACATACCCGCCCGGGACATTTGAAGAAAGTCGCAATTCTGAAAACTTATTTGTCTATTATTGTGAGTCACTGTAATTTTTGCCTTTGTCTATTGGTCAGGGAGAGAGAAGATGAAGTTAATGAAGCGGGGCGTCGCGCTGGCGCTCATCGCCGCATGGGGTCTGGTTAGCCTGCCCGCGCAGGCGTATGAAAAAGATAAAACCTATAAAATCACCATTCTGCATACCAACGATCATCATGGTCATTTCTGGCGCAGTGAATATGGCGAATATGGTCTGTCGGCGCAAAAAACGCTGGTGGACGGCATTCGCAAAGAGGTGGCAGCCCAGGGCGGCAGCGTGCTGTTGCTCTCAGGCGGTGATATTAATACCGGCGTGCCGGAATCTGATTTACAGGATGCCGAGCCGGATTTCCGTGGCATGAATCTGATTGGCTACGACGCGATGGCCGTCGGTAACCATGAGTTTGATAACCCGCTGACGGTGCTGCGTCAGCAGGAAAAATGGGCCAAATTCCCCTTCCTCTCCGCCAACATTTACCAGAAAAGCACCGGCGAACGGCTGTTCAAACCCTGGGCGCTGTTTAAGCGTCAGGATTTGAAGATCGCAGTCATTGGCTTAACCACCGACGATACGGCAAAAATCGGCAATCCCGAGTTCTTTACGGATATTGAATTCCGCAAACCGGCAGACGAAGCGAAGCTGGTGATTCAGGAACTGCAGCAGAACGAAAAGCCGGACGTGATTATCGCCACCACGCACATGGGGCACTACGACAACGGTGAGCACGGCTCCAATGCACCCGGCGACGTGGAGATGGCGCGCAGCCTGCCTGCAGGGTCACTGGCCATGATTGTGGGGGGGCACTCACAGGATCCGGTGTGCATGGCATCGGAGAATAAAAAACAGGTGGATTACGTGCCGGGCACGCCGTGTGCGCCGGACCGTCAGAACGGTATCTGGATTGTGCAGGCCCACGAATGGGGTAAATACGTGGGCCGGGCGGACTTTGAGTTCCGTAACGGCGAGATGAAACTGGTGCACTACCAGCTTATTCCGGTCAACCTGAAGAAGAAAGTGACCTACCCGGACGGGAAAAGTGAGCGCGTACTTTACACGCCAGAGATCGCTGAGAACCCGCAGATGCTCTCCCTGCTGACACCGTTCCAGAATAAAGGCAAAGCGCAGCTGGATGTGAAAATCGGCACGCTGAATGGTCGTCTGGAGGGGGACCGCAGTAAAGTCCGCTTCGTGCAGACCAACATGGGACACCTGGTGCTGGCGGCGCAAATGGCGCGCACCGGTGCTGATTTTGGCGTGATGAGCGGGGGCGGCATTCGTGACTCTATTGAAGGCGGAAATATCACCTATAAGGATGTCCTGAAGGTGCAGCCGTTTGGTAACGTGGTGGTCTATGCCGACATGACTGGCAAAGAGGCGATTGACTACCTGACCGCCGTCGCGCAGATGAAGCCGGATTCCGGGGCCTATCCGCAGTTTGCCAACGTCAGCTTTGTGGCAAAAGACGGCAAGCTGAATGATCTGAAGATCAAAGGCGAACCGGTCGACCCGGCAAAAACCTACCGTCTGGCGACGTTGAGCTTTAACGCCACCGGCGGCGACGGTTATCCGCATATTGATAATAAACCGGGCTATGTGAATACCGGCTTTATTGATGCGGAAGTGCTGAAGCAGTACATCGAGCAGAATTCACCGATTGACGTGAACGCGTATGAGCCGAAGGGTGAGGTGAGCTGGCAGTAGTCTGGTATTTTGCCGGATGGCGGCTTCGCCTTACCCGGCCTACATTCGAATCGTAGGCCCGGTAAGCGCAGCGCCACCGGGCAATTTTCTCACTCCCGGCGCGCAATATCCGCAAACTTCGCGTCCAGCATTTTCGCCAGATCGCCCGCTGCCAGCTCGATATCCAGCCCGCGTTTGCCGCCTGAAATATAGATCGTGTCAAATTCCTGCGAAGGGGCATCAATCAGCGTCGGCAGGCGTTTTTTCTGCCCCAGCGGGCTAATCCCGCCCACCAGGTAGCCGGTGGTGCGTTGCGCAACCATCGGATCTGCCATATCCACCTTTTTCGCCCCCAGCGCCTTCGCCACTTTCTTGAGATCGAGCTGTCCGGCGACGGGCGTGACCGCCACGGCGAGATGTTTCATATCGCCGTTCACCGCAACCAGCAGCGTTTTATAGACCTGGTCAGCGTTCAGCCCCAATTTGCGCACCACTTCGTCGCCGAAGTTGGTTTCATTCGGATCGTGATCG
This sequence comes from Enterobacter sp. T2, assembly GCF_010692925.1. NCBI lineage: Bacteria > Pseudomonadati > Pseudomonadota > Gammaproteobacteria > Enterobacterales > Enterobacteriaceae > Enterobacter > Enterobacter sp. T2. The sequence continues at coordinate 1,108,961 of NZ_CP048736.1, forward strand.
TAAGTGTGGATCCGGAAAGAAATGTTGTTTTTTTCGAGTAATTTAACGGCGGGAGTCATAGCTATCCTTCTTACGACAGACAAATCATGCCAACAGCATACGCCTGACGTTTGTCTAAAAAATAGCACCATCTTGCGCAATAGTATTGGCAGTGATGGTCACTTTGAGCGACAATCGGCTCAACCGAAGGTCTCCTTCGGCATAATAAAAACGATGAAATTCCTCTTTGACGGGCCAATAGAGATATTGGCCATTTTTTTTATTTCAGCAGCGACGGCAAATTCCCTTCTCCGTACAAATGTAACGCCCCGACCGCAACCACGTATTCCCCGGCAGGTAATGCATGCAGCGTCTCTCGCCAGGCGTTGTTGCGCGCATTCATCAGCACATCATACAGCGATTCGCTGAACGTTGACGGCAGCGCCAGCTTTCCGTCTGCTGGCGGCGCATCCAGCCACCAGCCGATCATGGTTTGCAGCAGACGTGCGTTGGTGTGCCAGTGGGTCAGCGTATCATCCAGCAGCATGCGGCCGTCGTCCGGAAGCTGACGCAGGAGCGCAATCTGGCTGTCCGTTCCTTCCAGTTCAATGATGGGCAGATTGCGCGCTCTTGCCAGATTGAGCAGCTGGTAATCAATACCGTAGTCACCGCGCAGACCCAGTCGCTGCGCCTGCGTGGCCTGTAGCACCATCGCAATTTGCCACAGCGGCAGGGCGTCAATCATAGAGAGCGACACGCCGGTTTCATCGGCGACGCGCGTCAGTTCCGCCAGTTGGGCTTCGTCCAGACGTTCCGCCAGGGTCAGATCGCTTTCAAGCCCGGCAAACGGTGACTCCTGGCCCGAAATATCCGCCTCGACGACCAGCGCGTCGGCGCGCTTCAGCCGTTTTATCAGACCGGGGGGCAGAGGTGACATATCCTGAGTACCCATATGGATGCTGCCGACCAGATGCAGGTGCTGACCGCCGGGCAGGGAGATATCCAGGCCGGGCCACGCATAACGGCGGGGAAAGAGAGCGCGAAACGAGGTTTTTATACGATTAAACAGGCTCATACGCGCTCCATAAACGGAAAGGTTCATGCTAGCGCGTACGAGAACAAGGTTCAATCTTTCGGTTTAAAGCGCAACAGGCGGTTGGCATTACTCACCACGGTGATGGAGGAGAGCGCCATTGCCGCACCTGCAACCACCGGGTTAAGCAGCGTGCCGGTCAGCGGCCACAAAATGCCGGCGGCAATTGGAATACCGAGCGAGTTATAGATAAATGCCCCCAGCAGGTTCTGCTTCATGTTGCGCAACGTGGCTTTCGAAATGGCCAGCGCATCGGCAACGCCCATCAGGCTGTGGCGCATCAACGTGATGGCGGCGGTTTCAATGGCAACATCGCTCCCGCCCCCCATGGCGATACCGACGTCTGCCTGGGCCAGCGCCGGGGCATCGTTGATGCCGTCGCCCACCATCGCCACCTGACGTCCCTGGCGTTGCAGGTTCTTAATCGCATCCGCTTTGCCATCCGGCAGAACGCCTGCAATGACTTCATCAATACCGGCTTCTTTCGCAATAGCGTTGGCTGTCGTCGGGTTGTCCCCGGTCAGCATCACCAGGCGATAGCCCGCGCGGTGCAGACGCGCCAGGGCATCCACGCTGTCCTGACGAAGTGGATCGCGCACGGCCAGCAGGGCAGCGGCTTTGCCATCCACCGCCAGCAGAACCGGGGTTGCCCCCTGAGATGCCTGCGCTTTCAGTTCGCTTTCCAGCGCCGCGGTATCAATACCATTATCATTGAGTAATGCCTGGTTACCCAGCAGCAGCGTATGCCCCTCGGCTTCACCGCTGACACCGAGCCCGCGCAGCGTACGGAAGTTACTGACCTGCGGCAGGGCCGCAGCATTCGCTTTCTCGAGAATGGCGCGCGCCAGCGGGTGGCTGGAGCCTTGCTCCAGCGCGGCGGCGAGACGCAGCGCGTCCTCCTGCGCGATGCCTGCGGTGTTCACGGCCACAACCTGCGGTTTCCCCTCGGTCAGCGTGCCGGTTTTATCAAACACCAGCGTATCCAGCGTACTGGCCCGCTGCAGTGCGTCCGCATCCCTGACCAGCACGCCAAACTCGGCGGCACGGCCTACGCCGGAGATAATGGACATCGGCGTGGCCAGGCCAAGCGCGCATGGGCAGGCAATAATCAGCACCGTGGTGGCAATCACCAGGGTGTAGACAATCTGTGGCGCAGGGCCGAAGAAATACCAGATCGCCGCGCTCAGCAGGGCAATACCGACCACCACCGGCACAAAAATGGCCGAGATTCGGTCAGCAAGCTGGCCAATCTCCGGCTTGCTGCTCTGGGCCTGGCGCACCATTCGGATAATACGCGACAGCGTAGTATGGCTACCAACCGCACTGGCGGTGAACAGCACGCTGCCGTCCTGAACGACCGTGCCGGCATGGACGGCATCGCCGTCGGATTTCTGCTGAGGGATGGGTTCCCCGGTCAGCATCGCTTCATCCAGCCAGGCTTCACCCTGGGTTATCGTGCCGTCAACGGGCACGCGATCGCCGGTGGTCAAACGCAGCGTCATGCCGGGCTGCACTTCCGCCAGCGGGACGCTTTTTTCCCCCTCATCCGTGACCACGCGGGCCGTCGGTGGGGTTAAATCGAGTAATCGTTCCAGCGCTTTGGAGGAGCGCTGACGGGCGCGGGCTTCCAGCATATGGCCTAAGTTAATCAGGCCGATAATCATCGCGCTCGCTTCATAATAGAGATGACGCGCTTCCATCGGGAACCACTGCGGCCAGACGTTAACGCTCATTGAATAGAGCCACGCCGCGCCGGTACCGAGTGCGACCAGCGTATCCATCGTCGCGGTGCGGTTTTTCAGGCTCTTCCAGGCGCTGGTATAGAAATGGCCGCCTGCAAACACCATGACCGCAAGGGTAATCAGACCAATCACCAGCCACAGCGTGCGGTTGTCGGCGGTGACCATCATGTTGTCACCCATCATGCCCCACACCATCACCGGGATCCCCACCAGCAGGGCGACAATCGCCTGCCAGCGGAAGCGCTTCATGGTGGCGATAGCCGTTTCCTGCTGGCGCTCGCGGCGTTCGACATCATCTTCGATGGCCTCTGCGCCGTAGCCCGCTTTCTCCACGGCCTGCACTAACTCTGAGGCGGAGGCACTGCCCATCACCAGCGCAGTACGCTCCGCAAGGTTTACCCGTGCCTGTGCGACGCCCGGTACCGCCTGTAAGGCATTCTGTACCCGGGAGACGCAGCTGGCGCAGCTCATACCGTTGATCAGCAGCTGTTGGCTGTCATCAATATCATCCGCTGCCGGAAGCTCAGGAGTGGCCGCTGTCAGTGCTTCCGACGGGGATGATGACTCTGCCAGCGGTTTAGCCTTTGGGTGGCTCAGCTCCGCCCCATAACCCGCTTGTTTAATGGTATCGATCAGCGCATCCGCGCTGGCGCTGCCGGTCACGGCGGCATGGTCGATAGTCACCTCAGCGCTTTCAACATCAGGACGCTGTTCCAGGCTTTCTTTAACGCGTTTGACACAGTGGCCGCAGGAGAGGCCGTCCAGCGTCAGGTCAATAGTGTGAGACATAACAAAACTCCCGTATAATGAACTGGTCAGTTGTTGACCGGAGTAACGCTTTTCGCTAACTGTTATGAAGGTTAAACCTTCCATCAAGGGGAAGGTCAAGGGGGAAATGTGAATATCAGTGACGTGGCAAAAAAAACCGGCTTAACCAGCAAAGCCATTCGCTTTTATGAAGAGAAAGGGCTGGTAACGCCGCCGTTGCGCAGTGAAAACGGCTACCGCAGCTACACGCAACGACATCTTGATGAACTGACGTTACTGCGCCAGGCAAGGCAGGTGGGGTTTAACCTGGAAGAGTGCGGCGAGCTGGTAAACCTGTTTAACGATCCGAAGCGCCACAGTGCCGACGTGAAAAAACGCACGCTGGAAAAAGTGGCGGAGATCGAACGCCATATCATCGAATTACAGTCGATGCGTGAACAGCTGTTACAGCTGGCGGATTCCTGTCCGGGTGATGACAGCGCCGACTGCCCGATTATCGACAATCTTGCCGGCTGCTGCCACCGCAAAACCCACGCTTAACAGGCTTTTACCCGCAGGGTAATGCCTTCTACCGCAATGACCTCAACCCGTGTTCCGGCGCTGAGGTCGTCGTCGGCCACCACCGGCCACGAGCTGTCACCTACGCGCATATGCCCGCGCCCGTTCACCAGCGGGGTGTCGAGCGTAAAACGCTTGCCGACGATCTGCTGTCCGCGCTGGTTAAGGTGGGCATCCAGCGGTTTCTGTTCGTTTACCTGTCGGTTCAGCCAGCGCCACCACAGCCAGGCGGCCACCAGCGTCAGCACGGCAAACAGCGCCCCCTGCCACGCCCAGTCAAGCGGCAGAATCCAGACGACCAGGCCGGTAATGACCGCGGCAACACCGCTCCACAGCAGGTAACCGTTGCCGCCCAGCATCTCGGCGGCCAGCAGTAAGCCACCGAGGCTTAGCCAGAACGCATGAGGATGTGCGACGATCAGTTCAATCATTTTTTACGCTCGTTTCCGCTGTCTTTAATCAGTTCGGCAATCCCTGCGATAGAGCCCATCAGGCTGCTGGCATCCAGCGGCATCATCACCACTTTGCTGTTGTTCGCGGAGCCGATCTCTTTCAGTGCATCGGTGTATTTTTGCGCGACGAAGTAGTTCACGGCCTGGATATCACCGGCGGCAATCGCCTCGGATACCATCTGGGTCGCGCGGGCTTCCGCCTCTGCAGAACGTTCACGCGCTTCTGCCTGTAAGAATGCGGACTGACGATCGCCTTCCGCTTTCAGGATCTGCGACTGTTTTTCCCCTTCCGCTTTGAGGATTTCGGCCTGACGCACCCCCTCGGCTTCCAGAATATAGGCACGCTTGGTTCGCTCAGCCTTCATCTGGGCGTTCATGGAGGCGATCAGTTCTGCCGGCGGGCGCACGTCGCGGATCTCGATACGGGTGACTTTGATCCCCCACGGGTTCGTGGCCTCATCGACAATGTGCAGCAGGCGGGTATTGATGCTGTCGCGCTGGGAGAGCATCTCGTCCAGCTCCATCGAGCCAAGCACGGTACGGATGTTGGTCATCGTCAGGTTAACGATCGCCAGCTCCAGGTTGCTCACCTCATAGGCCGCTTTCGGCGCATCAATCACCTGAATAAAGCAGACGGCATCAATGGTAACGTTGGCGTTATCTTTGGAGATCACTTCCTGAGAAGGGATATCCAGCACCTGTTCCATCATGTTGATCTTGCGACCGATGCGGTCCATGAATGGGACAATCAGGCTCAAGCCAGGCTGTAGCGTGTTGGTATAGCGGCCGAAGCGCTCGACGGTCCACTGATAACCCTGAGGGACAATTTTGACGCCTGCGCCGACGATAACCAGCGCAACGAAGATAAGGACAGGAACAACGATGAGCATAAAAACCTCCTGTTTTGCATGCTATGGCAGAAATGAAATCACTTTTTGTTGATCCTAAGTATACGAGGAAAGTCGCTTTATTATCACTCATCGCCGTAAACTACTGCTCATTATTGGGATAAAGGCAGAAGATCACATGAAGGATAACAGCGCGGTATTAACCATCGAGGACGTGGGCTACCGCACAGGCGGTACCACCATTCTGAATAATGTCAGTTTTAGCCTCTTGCCGGGCGAGTTTCGACTGATTACCGGCCCCTCAGGCTGCGGGAAAAGTACGCTGCTTAAAATCATTGCGTCGCTGCTCACGCCAACGTCGGGAAAGATCTTCTTTGAGGGGAAGGATATTTCAACGCTTTCACCCGAGGCTTACCGCCAGCAGGTCTCTTATTCGGTGCAAACCCCGAGCCTGTTCGACAGCACGGTGTACGATAACCTGCTTTTCCCCTGGCAGATCCGACATAAGACGCCCGATCCTGAACGGTTTTCCGCCGACCTGGCACGCTTCAATCTGCCGCCGGACACGCTGACAAAGTCCGTTTCCGAACTGTCGGGCGGCGAAAAGCAGCGCGTCTCGCTGATCCGTAATCTGCAGTTCTTACCGAAGGTGTTACTGCTCGATGAGATCACCAGCGCGCTCGATGATGCCAACAAGCGCAACGTCAATGAAATCATTCATCGTTACGTCCGCGAGCAGAATATTGCCGTGCTGTGGGTGACGCATGACGCTAACGAAATTACCCATGCGGATGACGTACTGACGCTCCAGCCGCATGGCGGAAAAATGCAGGAGGCAAACCGTGGGTGAGCACAATATTACGAACGAATCCCTGGCGTTTTCGATGGTGCTGGTGCTGATCGCGATTGTCGTCAGCTACCGTGAAAAGCTGGGGCTGGAAAAGGACATTGTGTGGAGTATCTGCCGCGCGGTGATTCAGCTCATTATTGTCGGCTATGTGCTGAAGTATATTTTCAACGTCAACCACGCGGTGCTGACGCTGCTGATGGTGTTGTTTATCTGCTTCAATGCGGCGTGGAACGCGCAAAAGCGCAGTAAATACATCGATAAGGCGTTTGTCTCGTCGTTTATCGCCATTACCACCGGAACCGCATTAACGCTGGCGGTACTGGTGCTTTCCGGCTCAATTGAGTTTACGCCGATGCAGGTTATCCCTATCTCAGGGATGATTGCCGGGAACGCCATGGTGGCCGTTGGGCTGTGTTATAACAATCTCGGCCAGCGCTTCAGCAGTGAACAGCAGCAGCTACAGGAGAAATTAAGCCTGGGAGCGACGCCTAAAGTGGCCTCCGCGCGGCTGATTCGTGAGAGCATTCGCTCATCGCTGATCCCCACGGTAGATTCAGCCAAAACGGTCGGGCTGGTGAGCCTGCCGGGCATGATGTCGGGGCTGATTTTTGCCGGTATCGATCCGGTAAAAGCGATTAAGTATCAGATTATGGTGACGTTTATGCTGCTCTCAACGGCAAGCCTGTCCACCATCATTGCCTGTTACCTGACCTATCGGAAGTTTTACAACGCGCGCCATCAGCTGGTGGTAACGCAGTTGAAAAACGTGCGGTGATTATGCCGGGCGGCACTGCCTTTGCCCGGCCTACGATCCGCACTTTTGTAAGCCTGGTAAGCGAAGCGCCACCGGGCATTTTTTTGTTAGTAGAGCAACGCGTACAGCTGACGACGATACTTCGACGCCAGCGCATCGCCGGTGCCCAGCGCGGCCAGGATCTCCTGGAACATTTTGCGCGCCTGACCGTCTGCGGCAGCGAGGTCTTTTTGCAGATGGCTAAACAGCAGCTCAAGCGCTTCTTCGTTACGCCCCACCTGATGCAGCTGCAGCGCCAGCTGGCTTGCCAGAGCCGCATCGGCCGGGTTGTCAGCGACCTGCTGCTGCAGTTGCTGAATTTCCGGCGTATCTGCCGCCTGTTTCAGCAGTTCAATCTGCGCGACCAGCCCCTGATAGCGGGTGTCCTGATCCTGCAGGGGAACCGTTTTGAGCACGGCTTCGGCGTCTTCTGAACGGTGCAGAGCAATCTGCGTTTCCGCCAGCAGCAGGCCAATCTGACTGTTCTGATTCGAGAGCTGCCACGCGTCTTTAAGCAGCGGCAGCGCCTCGTCGTATTTGCCTTCCTGCATCAGCGCCATGGCTTCCTGCGCTTTCAGCTCTTCTTCGCGCGGGAGGACTTTATCCAGCAGGGCGCGAATGGCCTCTTCCGGCTGTGGCCCCTGGAAGCCATCAACAGGCTGACCGTTCTGGAACAGGTAGACGGTAGGGATGGCGCGCAAACCAAACTGAGACGCCACCATCGGCTCTGCGTCACAGTCCAGTTTGGCAAGAATGAACTGACCGTTGTACTGCGCGGCAAGGCTTTCCAGCACCGGCGTCAGCTGTAAACAGTGCTGGCTGCGTTCAGACCAGAAGTAGAACAGCACGGGTTTTGCCATCGACTGTTCGAGGATCTGTTGCAGGTTTGCTTCAGTAATATTGACGATATTCTGTACGGACATGCGGCCTTCTCTTTTATCGGTTTGTTATTTACATGGGGGTGAGCGCTGTCGCTTCAACTCAACCGTGTAAAATTTTGTCCATCATCCGGCCCGGTAGCAGACGTTTTAACCAGCCAACGGCATGGGTGACCAGCGTTACCGGGTAGCGCATTTTGGGATGTTCACTCTCAAAAGCATGGCGCACTTTGGCAACCACCGCTTCGGGCCCGAGCGTAAATCGTGCGGCAATGCCGGGGTTTTCGACCGGTTTATCCGCCTGCGTCTGGTTAACGTTTTCGGTAAAGCGGGTGCGGATCGGGCCGGGTTCAATCAGGCTGACCTTAATGCCGCTGTGACGTAACTCCATGCGCAGGGCGTCGGACCAGGCCTCCAGCGCATATTTGCTGGCGGCGTAGGCGCCGCGGCCGGGCGTTGATATCAGACCCATAACTGACGATGTCATCACGATACGCCCCTCGCCGTGCGGCAGCATGGCGGGGAGCAGACGCATGGTGAGCTGGTGGACACCAAAGAAGTTGGTTGAAAACTGCTTTTCCAGCGTTTCGCGCGAGAGCGTATCCAGCGGGCCATACACGCCGTAACCGGCATTATTAAAAAGCCCGTACAGACGATTGTCGGTCAGGGCTATCACCTCATCGGCGGCGCGTTCGACGCTTTCCGGGGAGTCCATATCCAGCAGCACGCCGGTAAAGCCCAGCCCGTTCATGCGTTCGACATCGTCGGGTTTGCGGCAGGCCGCCAGCACCCGAAATCCCTGACGCTTTAATTCGAGCGCGCTTTCAAGACCGATTCCGCTGGAACATCCTGTAATTAAGACCGATTTTTGCATAACTTTACCTGTCAGGATCTCCGCTTAATCAGGAGTCATGTTTAACTAAAGGAGACAGCCGCGTTGCCATCCAGTCGGCAATAAACGGCTGCGCATCGCGATTGGGGTGGATCCCGTCGTCTTGCATCCACTGGGGTTTGAGATAGACCTCTTCCATGAAAAATGGCAGCAGCGGAATATCAAACTCTTTGGCAAGCTTAGGGTAGATCGCGCTAAAGGCTTCATTATACCGACGACCGTAGTTAGCGGGCAGGCGAATTTGCATCAGCAGCGGCTGGGCGTTTGCCGCTTTGATGTCCTGCAAAATGGTGCGCAGCGTCTGTTCCGTCTGCTGAGGCTGGAAACCGCGCAATCCATCGTTGCCGCCAAGCTCAACCAGCACCCAGCGCGGCTGATGCTGTTTGAGTAGCGCTGGCAGGCGCGACAGGCCCTGCTGCGAGGTATCGCCGCTGATGCTGCCGTTGATAACCGTCGTCTTGCTCTGCCATTTATCGTTGAGCAGAGCGGGCCAGGCTGCGCTGGCCGCCATGCGATAGCCCGCGCTCAGGCTGTCGCCGAGAATCAGTAACGTGTCCGCTGCCGCCGCGCGGAAGGTCATCAGAATCAAGAACAGGAAGGGCAAATGCCAGCGGAAAACAGTGTTGAAGTTCATCGTCTTAAGAAGTCCGTCGGTCAGGGGGAACACGAGCTTTCCATCCTTACTGGAGTTGAACTCGTTGTCAAACGCGCTGAAACCATCGCGCTGATTGGCGAATCCGGTTCCGGCAAGTCCACGCTGCTGGCGATTCTGGCCGGTCTGGACGACGGGAGCAGCGGCGAGGTTCATCTTGTCGGGCAGCCGCTGCACCAGCTTGATGAAGAGGCGCGTGCTGCGCTGCGTGCGCGCCACATCGGGTTTGTCTTTCAGTCTTTTATGCTGATCCCCACGCTGAACGCGCTGGAGAACGTCGAACTCCCGGCGCTGTTGCGCGGTGAAAAGAGTCGCGAAAGCCGCGCCCATGCGAAGGCGTTGCTGGAACAGCTCGGTCTGGGCAAGCGCCTCAGCCATCTTCCCGCACAGCTTTCCGGCGGGGAGCAACAGCGTGTGGCGCTGGCGCGCGCCTTTAATGGCCGTCCGGAAGTGCTGTTTGCTGATGAACCCACCGGCAACCTTGACCGTAAAACCGGCGACAAAATCGCGGATCTGTTGTTCTCGCTTAACCGTGAACACGGAACCACGCTGATCCTCGTGACCCACGATCCGCAGCTGGCCGCCCGCTGCGACCGGCGTCTGCGGCTGGTCAACGGTACGCTTCAGGAGGAAGCATGATTGCCCGCTGGTTCTGGCGCGAGTGGCGCTCGCCCTCGCTGCTGATTGTCTGGCTGGCGTTAAGCCTGGCGGTGGCCTGCGTGCTGGCGCTCGGCAGCGTCAGCGACCGTATGGAAAAAGGGCTCAGCCAGCAGAGCCGGGAATTTATGGCCGGGGACCGGGCGCTGCAAAGCTCGCGTCCTGTTCCGCCGGGCTGGATTGAGGAAGCGCACAAAGCAGGGTTGAAGGTGGGAGAGCAAATCACCTTCCAGACCATGACCTTTGCGGGGGACACGCCGCAGCTCGCCAGCGTGAAAGCCGTGGATGATGTCTACCCGATGTACGGTGACTTACAAACCAGTCCGCCGGGGTTAAAACCAACGCCCGGCACGGTGCTGCTGGCATCGCGTTTAATGGCGCTTCTGAACCTGAAAGCCGGTGACAGTATTGACGTGGGCGATGCCACGCTGAAAATTGCCGGGGAGGTGGTGCAGGAGCCCGACTCCGGCTTTAACCCCTTCCAGCTTGCGCCACGCCTGCTGATGAACACGGCGGATGTTCCGGCAACCCATGCTGTCCAGCCGGGCAGCCGCGTCACCTGGCGCTACAAGTTTGGCGGCACGCCAGCCCAGCTTGATGCGTATGAAAAATGGCTGCTCCCGCAGCTTAAACCGGAGCACCGCTGGTACGGGCTGGAGCAGGACGAGGGGGCGCTCGGTAAATCTCTGGAGCGCTCTCAGCAGTTCCTGCTGCTTTCGGCGCTCTTAACTCTGCTGCTGGCGGTAGCGGCAGTGGCGGTGGCGATGGGGCATTACTGCCGCAGCCGCTACGATCGGGTGGCGATCCTTAAAACCCTCGGCGCGGGACGGGCGCAGCTGCGCAAGCTGATCGTCGGCCAGTGGCTAATGCTGCTGGTTTTGTCAGTGTTCACTGGCGGAATGATAGGGCTGCTGTTTGAAAAACTGCTGATGGTGATGTTAAAACCGGTGCTTCCGTCCGCATTGCCACCCGCCAGCTTCTGGCCGTGGCTGTGGGCGATTGGCGCGATGGTCGTGATCTCGCTGCTGGTGGGGCTGCGGCCCTACCGGCTGCTGCTCGCGACGCAGCCGCTGCGCGTGCTGCGTAATGATGTGGTGGCGAACGTCTGGCCGCTGAAGTTCTACCTTCCGGGGATTATTGCGGTCGCGGTGGGGCTGCTGGCCTGGCTGATGGGCGGCAGCACGCTGCTGTGGGCGGTGCTGGCCGGTGCGGTTGTGCTGGCGCTGCTGTGCGGCGTACTGGGCTGGATACTGCTCAACGTTCTGAAGAGGCTGACGGTGAAATCGCTGCCCGTGCGCCTGGCCGTTAATCGTCTGCTGCATCAGCCCTGGTCTACGCTCAGCCAGCTGTCGGCGTTTTCACTGTCGTTTATGCTGCTGGCCCTGTTGCTGGTGCTGCGGGGCGATCTGCTGGATCGCTGGCAGCAGCAGCTTCCCCCGGAAAGTCCGAATTATTTTCTGATCAATATCGCGCCTGAGCAGGTTACGCCGCTGAAGGGTTTCCTCTCTGAGCATCATATTGTCCCGGAGTCGTTTTATCCGATTGTTCGCGCCCGTCTGACGCAAATCAACGGGCGGTCGACGGAGGGGAACAAGGACGAGTCGCTGAACCGCGAGCTTAACCTGACCTGGCAGGAGAAACGGCCCGACCATAACCCGATCACGGCAGGCACCTGGCCGCCGAAAGTGGGGGAGGTATCAATGGAGGAAGGGCTGGCGGCGCGCCTGAACGTGAAGCTCGGGGACAGCGTGACCTTCACCGGCGATACCCAGGACTTTACCGCCAAAGTCACCAGCCTGCGAAAGGTGGACTGGGAAAGCCTGCGGCCCAACTTCTTCTTTATCTTCCCGCCGGGGGCGCTGGACGGACAGCCGCAAAGCTGGCTGACCAGCTTCCGCTGGGAAAATGGCAACGGCATGCTGACGCAGCTTAACCGGGAATTCCCGACGGTCAGCCTGCTGGATATTGGGGCGATCCTGAAGCAGGTGGGACAGGTGCTGGAGCAGGTGAGCCGCGCGCTGGAGGTCATGGTGGTGCTGGTGACCATCTGCGGCGTGCTGTTGCTGCTGGCCCAGGTGCAGGTGGGCATGCGTCAGCGCCATCAGGAGCTGGTGGTCTACCGCACGCTGGGGGCCGGGAAGCGGTTGCTGCGGATGACGCTCTGGAGCGAGTTTGCACTGCTGGGGCTGGTGGCCGGTCTGGTGGCCGCGATTGGCGCCGAGACGGCGCTGGCGGTGTTGCAGACACGTGTCTTTGACTTCCCGTGGGAGCCTGACTGGCGTCTCTGGCTGATCCTGCCTCTCTGCGGCGCGGTGCTGCTCTCCCTCTGCGGGGGCTGGCTCGGAACGCGCCTGTTAAGGGGCAAAGCACTGTTCCGGCAGTTTATGGGGTAATCCAGCTCCGTGATAATCGCACACCGGTTTTTATGCCGGTGTGCAATATTTTAAAAGCACAAAGTGATAATACCCACGTATTTAGTAGCACAAAACATTAAAAACCCGTCCACACAGCCCGATTATTTCCAGTTAATATTCACCCGCTAAATATTTAGCAGCGTGTCTATTAAGGAAAAATAATGACTATAAAAAAATCAGCGCTGGCGGTAACGATTGGCGCGGCAGTGGCATTAACGACCTTCGCTTCTCAGGCGGAAATCACCGTTCTTAAACAGGATCCGCAGGCGGGTAACCCGCTGAGCCGTCTGAACTTTACCGTTGGCGGCAGCATTCGTCCTCAGTTCCAGAACATGACCGGCGACGACGGTAAAAACAGCTACAAACGTAACGGCTTTGACGGTGGTACCCGTTTCCGTTTCGCGGCTGATTACTACCTGTTTGATGATATTAGCTGGATAAGCTACTACGAACTGGGTGTGAACATCCCTGCCCAGTTTAACTGGGATCATCACTACGCAGACGGCGCACACGATACCACTCGCCGTATGCTCTACACCGGCCTGAAGAGCGATACCTGGGGTACGCTGACCTTCGGTCAACAGAACAGCGTTTACTATGATGTGGTGGGCGCGAAAACCGATATCTGGGACTACGACATGATTGCTCAGGCACCAGGTAACGGGATCAATGGCGACTACGACGGTTCTTACCGTTCACGCCAGATGTTGAAATACAAGAAAACCGTGGGTGATGCCGACATCTATGCATCTTACCTGTTTGAAGACAGCGAATACCTGCCGGGTAACGGCCTGCGCTATAAGCGTAAAGGCGGCGGTTCACTGGGCCTGGATTACCATCTGACCACCGACCTGACCTGGGGCGCAGCGTGGAACTACACCCGTGCGGACATGCGTAACCCGGACAACGGCGACAGCAAAACCTACGACCAGAACATCCTCGGTACCGCGCTGAGCTGGACGCCGGACAACTGGACCTTCTCCGCAGGCGGCGGCTGGTACCAGAACTTCCTGACCACCAAAAAAGTGTCTGTTAACGACTACTTTGCGGGCGACGCGTGGGGTATTGAATACTTCGCAGGGTATAAATTCCCGATCGGCCAGTATGCGGTGAAATCCATCCAGCCTTACTTCATGGGCGACCGCATTGAATATGTGAATGGCCGTAACTACCAGCGCATCGACAATGGCGTGGGTATCAGCTTCCAGCTGGATTACGGTTTCCGCGTGGATTACGAACACGTGTTCACCTCCAGCACCGACAACCTGGGCGACATGAACCTGGTGCGTCTGCGTTACGACTTCTAAGTCGTCTGTTCCCCGGTGGCGCTGCGCTTACCGGGGCTACAAAAGCACGCGTAGGCCGGGTAAGGCGTAGCCGCCACCCGGTTTTTTTCAGCTATTAAGCCAGTCAGCGACCTCGTTATACGTCCCTCGGAAAACAATCTTCTCCGCTTTTTTCTCAAGCTGATAGCCGTACATCGGGTCGTAATACTCCTTCAGCAGCGGCACAAGCCAGCTAAAGTGCGCGTCGGTATTGCCAGAGCGTTGTTGCTCAATAAGTGCAGAATCCAGCAGCGCCGTAAATTCCGCAAAACGCTGTAGCCCCAGGCGGCGGCGAATGGCGAACAGTCCGTGGTGCAGATACGCGCTGTACTCTTTCCAGCCGGCCTCTTCACCATAAGCGGCAGAAAAATCCGCCCACATGTGGTCGAAGTACTCTTCGCGCAGACGCTCAAGACGAATATCAAACGGATCCTCGACAACCGCGATGGGCACTTCATTCATGCGGTCGCGCAGGCACTCCGGCAGGTGGTTGGAGCCAATCATTCGACCTTCATCTTCCAGCACCCAGCGTGCGGCATCTTTTTTTAACAGCTCGACGGCAAGATGATTTTCAAAGCTGGCCTGGGACAGTTGCGGAGTAAGCGTGCGGCCAAAGGACGAACCGCGGTGGTGCGCCAGCCCTTCCAGATCGATACCCTGCGCATGCTGCTTCACCAGCAGGGTTTTCCCGTTTCCGGTACAGCCGCCGATAAGCACCATCGGCTTTTGCGACTGCTCAATCGTCACCTGAATCGCCGTCTGGCGCAGGGCTTTATAGCCGCCGCGGATCAGCGGGTAATCGACACCGGCCTCTTTCAGCCAGGCCTGTGAGATATGTGAACGCTGGCCCCCGCGCGCGCAGCAGAGATAACCTTCAGGGTGAGCAAGGCTGGCTTCACGCCAGGCGTTAATGCGCGCCTCACGCGTCTCGCCGTTGACCAGACTGTGGCCGAGCGCCAGTGCGGCCTCGGGGCCCTGACGTTTATAGCAGGTGCCCACGGCGGCGCGTTCGTCGTCGTTTATCAGCGGCAGGTTAAGGGCGGCGGGCATCGCGCCCTGGGCAAATTCTATCGGCGCGCGAACGTCGATTAAAGGGGTATCAGACGCGAGGATCGCGCGATAGTCCGTTCCATCGTTCATGGGTATTCCAGAAATAAAACCAGCAATGGCGGGGATTTTACGCGCGAGAGGAGAGGCCGGGGAAGGGGAAGATCAACTCCCCGGCACTTATCGCTTATTTAAGCTTTGACTGAGCCCAGACAATGCCGCTCGCGTATTCCGGCGGCAGGAGAGGGATCATGGCTTCCAGGGTGGCGCTCAGACGACCCGTGTCGCTATCGTTCAGGTTCAGGTGACCCACTTTACGACCCTGGCGGACCTCTTTGTCATACCAGTGCAGATGCACCAGCGGCAGCTTGAGCCAGTCGTAGTTCAGATCGGTCCCGATCAGGTTGATCATTACCGACGGGCTGTTCACGACCGGCTGCGGCAGTGGCAAATCGGTGATGGCACGCAGGTGGAGCTCGAACTGGCTGATGGAGGCACCGTTTTGCGTCCAGTGGCCGCTGTTATGCACGCGCGGCGCCAGCTCGTTGATCAGCAGGCCGGATGGGGTAACAAAACACTCCATCGCCATCACGCCCACGTAACCCAGCTCGTGCATTATGGCTGAGAGCATGTCTTCCGCCTGCGCCTGCTGGTCGGCGTTTGCCTGAGGGAAGGCGACGCTGGTGCGCAGAATGCCGTCCTGATGCAGGTTATGCGTCAGCGGATAAAAGACGGTGTGTCCGTCATGCCCGCGTGCGCCAACCAGGGACACTTCGCCGCTAAAGTTGATGCCCTGCTCAACGATACACTCGCCGTAGCAGTCGTCCGGCAGCTCCGCGGTTTCGTGCGCACGCAGACGCCACTGGCCGCGGCCGTCGTAGCCGCCGACGCGGCGCTTCACGATCGCCAGCTCGCCCAGCATCGCGAACACGTCATTCCACTCGCCTTTATCGGACAACAGCTGCCACGGCGCGGTCGCCAGACCGAGCTTGTCGAACAGCTGCTTTTGCGTCAGACGGTCGGCAATGATCGGAAACACGTCGCGGTTAACGAAGGCGTTATGGCGGGCCAGCTCGCGGGTCAGCGCGGTTTCCGGCCAGCGTTCGATCTCGGCGGTGATCACGCTCTGGTGGAACGGTACCGCTTCCGGTTCGGCATCCAGCCCGACAGGCCAGACGGCAATACCCAGCGGTTCACCGGCCTGGCGCAGCATGCGGCCTAACTGGCCGTTACCGAGGACGCAAACCTGCTTCATGCCGCACCCCGCGGGTCTGGATTATCCAGCACCTCATCGGTCTGGGCTTTACGCCACTCCGCCAGACGCAGGTGTAATGCTTTATCGTGCGTCGCAAGAATTTGCGCCGCCAGCAGGGCTGCATTAGCCGCACCCGCTTTACCAATCGCCAGCGTGCCGACAGGGATTCCGCGCGGCATCTGGACGATGGAGTAGAGGCTATCCACACCGCTTAACGCGGCGCTTTGGACCGGGACACCGAGAACCGGTACCAGGGTTTTAGCGGCAATCATGCCGGGCAGATGTGCTGCGCCGCCCGCACCGGCAATGATCACCTCATAGCCATTCTCTTCGGCGCTTTCGGCGAAGCTGAATAGTTTGTCCGGTGTACGGTGCGCGGAGACCACTTCAACGTGGTGCGGAACATTCAGGATTTCAAAGATTTCGGCGGCGAACTGCATGGTAGCCCAGTCGCTTTTGGACCCCATCACGATGGCGACACGCGCCGGATTATTGCGGGAAGACATGCGTCTTAAAACTCCTGTGGTGCGAAACACACTGCTTTCGAGGGCACAGAGAATAGCATGTTATACGGGCAAGGAAAACGGTTGCGCGGTTAAATCTTGAGCCGTTGTAGGCCGTAAGGCATAACAAAACAGACCGCATCTGGCGGTCTGTTTTCGTCGATGGGCAATCATTATTTAGTCAGTTCTGCCGTCATGTGTACGCGGTTGTTGAACTGGGCGCTCGTGATTTTGTAAGACGCGCCTTGTTCAGCAGCCTGCGCGGCAATTTTCGCTTCTGCACGGTCAAGGGTTGAGGCGGTTGCGCTCACGCTTTGAGCGAAAGAACCGAAAGATACCAGGGAAAGAGCGGCAACTGCAACGAAAGTTTTGATGGATTTCATGGTCGTATTCCTAAAGTATTTTATCTGTGATAGGGCGTGTTGCCCTGATGTGATAAATAATAGGCCGACCACGGGCTGATTAAAATCGAAACAATTTGCCGATATTGTTCAAAAAAATAGAATGATGGTGTGAGGGGTTAAAACGGAAACGCAATCAGCTCAACACCCTCAGGCGTCACTTTGACCATGGAACCTTCGCTGTGCCAGGCACCCAGTACAACGCGATGGGCCGATTCGCCGTTGGCAAGAAGGGAATGAACGTCAGGGCGGTGGGTATGACCGTGGATTAACCACTGAACCCCATGTTTTTCCATTACGCTCACTACGGCCTGCGGATTGACGTCCATGATGGTCATGGATTTACTGCTGTTAGCGGCTTTACTGCCCGCACGCATTCTGGCTGCGATGCGTTTACGGATAAAGAGCGGCAGGGCAAGAAACAGCGTCTGGATCCAGGGGGTGTGAACTTTGGCGCGAAACGCCTGATAGCCGGTATCGTCCGTGCAGAGCGTATCGCCGTGCATAATCAGCAGCCTGCGGCCATAGAGGTCGAGCACCTGTTCTTCCGGCAGCAGCGTCATGCCGCTTTCGCGGGCGTAGCGCTTGCCGAGCAGAAAATCACGGTTGCCGTGAATGAAATAGCAGGGGACACCGGAATCAACCAGCGCCTTAATGGCGGAGGCGATTTCACGATGCAGCGGGTCAGGATCATCGTCGCCAATCCAGGCTTCAAACAGGTCGCCCAGGATGTACAGCGCATCGGCGCTTTTCGCTTCACCGCGTAAAAAACGCAGAAAACCGGCGGTGATCGCCGGTTCTTCTGTTTGCAGATGCAGATCCGCAATAAAGAGTGTCGCCACGAATTACTCGCTGACGGTCACGCTTGTAATCACAACGTCTTCTTTAGGAACGTCCTGGTGCATGCCGCTGCGGCCAGTAGAGACGGCTTTGATCTTATCGACCACGTCCATACCTTCAACCACTTCTGCGAACACGCAGTAGCCCCAACCCTGCAGGCTTTCGCCGGAGAAGTTCAGGAAGTCGTTATCAGCCACGTTGATGAAGAACTGCGCGGTCGCGGAGTGAGGCGCCTGGGTACGGGCCATTGCCAGCGTGCCACGGGTGTTTTTCAGGCCGTTGTTGGCTTCGTTTTTGATCGCTTCTTTCGTCGCTTTCTGCTTCATACCCGGTTCAAAACCGCCACCCTGGATCATAAAGCCGTTGATCACGCGGTGGAAAATGGTGTTGTCGTAGAAACCTTCGCGGCAGTAGTCCAGGAAGTTTTTAACTGTTTCAGGCGCTTTGTCATCAAAGGTTTTGATTACGATATCGCCATGATTAGTGTGGAAAGTAACCATTTTTGCATCCTGTTCCGTTATTGTGGTACGTCGACCCGCGTTCGGGTCACATATAGGGGCTTGTTATAGCATAACCACAGGACGCGATCACCTTGCATTGTGTGCTGATCCTATTCCGAATTATAGGTATTATAGGGAACAAACAACCCACACACGTGTTTACATGGAATCTTCGATGTTAAAAATCTTTAATACAATGACGCGCCAAAAAGAGGAATTTAAACCTATTCATGCCGGGGAAGTCGGCATGTACGTGTGTGGTATTACCGTTTACGATCTCTGTCACATCGGCCATGGGCGCACCTTCGTTGCCTTCGACGTGGTGTCACGTTACCTGCGTTTTTTAGGCTACAACCTGAAGTACGTCCGCAATATCACCGACATCGACGACAAAATCATCAAACGCGCGAATGAAAACGGCGAGAGTTTTGTTGCGCTGGTGGATCGCATGATTGTCGAGATGCACAAAGATTTCGACGCTTTAAACATTCAGCGTCCGGACAGCGAGCCGCGTGCAACTCACCATATTCACGAAATCATTGAGATCACCGAGAAGCTGATCGCACGCGGTCACGCCTATGTGGCGGATAACGGCGACGTGATGTTCTCCGTGCCAACGGACCCGACCTACGGTGCGCTTTCCCGTCAGGATCTGGATCAGCTGCAGGCTGGGGCCCGCGTGGACGTGGTCGACGTGAAGCGTAATCCGATGGACTTCGTGCTGTGGAAGATGTCCAAAGAGGGTGAGCCAAGCTGGCCATCTCCGTGGGGTGAAGGGCGTCCGGGCTGGCACATTGAATGTTCCGCGATGAACTGCAAACAGCTGGGCAAACACTTCGACATTCACGGCGGCGGTTCGGATCTGATGTTCCCGCACCACGAAAACGAAATTGCGCAGTCCACCTGTGCCCACGGCGGCGAGTACGTGAACTACTGGATGCACTCCGGAATGGTGATGGTTGACCGCGAGAAGATGTCAAAATCGCTGGGCAACTTCTTTACCGTGCGCGACGTGCTCAAGTATTACGATGCGGAAACCGTGCGTTACTTCCTGATGTCCGGCCACTATCGCAGCCAGCTGAACTACAGTGAAGAGAACCTGAAGCAGGCGCGTTCGGCGCTGGAACGTCTGTATACCGCGCTGCGCGGTACCGACAAGTCTGTTCCTGCCGCAGGCGGCGACGCCTTCGAAGCCCGCTTTGTTGAGGTGATGAACGACGACTTCAATACTCCGGAAGCCTACTCTGTGCTGTTCGATATGGCGCGCGAAGTGAACCGTCTGAAGTCAGAAGATATGGCGGCGGCGAATGCGCTGGCCTCTCATCTGCGTAAGCTCTCTTCCGTGCTCGGCCTGCTGGAGCAGGAGCCAGACGCCTTCCTGCAGAGCGGTGCGCAGGCGGACGACGGCGAAGTGGCGGAAATTGAAGCCTTGATCAAGGCACGTCTGGAAGCGCGTCAGGCGAAAGACTGGGCGGCGGCAGATGCGGCGCGTAACCGTCTGACCGAGATGGGGATTATTCTGGAAGACGGCCCGCAGGGCACCACCTGGCGTCGTAAGTAATTTTCCCCTTACCCTAACCCTCTCCCACAGGGAGAGGGAATTGTTAGGTTTTCTCCCTCTCCCTGTGGGAGAGGGCCGGGGTGAGGGCATCAGCGCGCACGTTTTCTCCACCACAGCAACCCCATCAGCACCACTCCCGGCAGCCAGACCCACAGCAACTCTGAAATGATCACCTGATGTCCGTACGGCGTGGTATAGCGCGACAGGGCAAACGGCGCGACTTTTATCACCTGCCACGGGGCAAAGAAGCGTTCATCTGACCACGGCCACAGCCAGCCGACCCCTTTTCCGCCGGTCGTCACGGAATCCAGCAGGCTGTGAGACAGCAGTGACACGGTCAGAAAAAGCCAGCAGCGCGTCAGAGGGGTTTTGAACCATCGTCGGCCAATCAGCACGCAAAGTATCGGCACCACAAAGGCAAACAGCAGGGAATGGGTAAAGCCGCGATGGCCGAAAACATTGCCGTAAGCGACGCCGAACTTAAACGCCAGCACGTCGGCGTCCGGCAGCATGGCGAGGACAATTCCGGCAAATAACAGGCGGGGAGCGATGACTTTACTTCCCAGGCCTAAGCCCAGGCAAAGGGGAACAGCTGCGTGAGTGATAACGGTAGGCATTGCATTTATCCATGGCAAATCATGGAAATATAGCAGGGTAATGGCGGAAAATACGCTGAGCTATATTCTGATTTTACGCCGACTCGCGTGCGATAAGCTGCCCGGAGAGGGTGATGCGTTGCGTTTGCAGATCTGGCTCTTTCAGCTTACGGATAATCAGCCCTGCCGCCTGACGCCCGGTTTCATCGCTCGCTGAGGAGACATAGGTCAACGACGGTGAGGTAAGGTTAACGTGAAGCATATCTTCAAAACTGACCAGTGCGACCTGCTGCGTCAGGAACACATCTTTACCCACCGTACGCCCCACCTGGTGAATGCCTGAGATGGAGCCGAGCATGGCATCCGGGGAGTGGCAGAGCAGGGCGGTGATGGTGTTGTTCTTCTCAAGCAACTGGCGCGTTACCATCGCCGCCGCCTGGGTATCATCGGGGCAGGCGGGAGAATATTCGTCACGCCAGACCAGCCCGCTTTGCGTCATGGCACTGCGAAAACCGAGCAGACGTTGCTCGCGGAGAAGACAGCCGTCGCGCCCGCCAATGTAGGCAATATTGCGATGTCCGCGCTCGATAAGATAGCGCGCGGCCAGGTTCGCGGCCTGGCGGTTATCGCGCATGACCAGGTTACATTTTTCATCCAGCAACGACTGGGAAACGACCACCAACGGCAGCGGGCAGTGGCGAATGTGTTCCGGCAGCGTTGCGGTGCGGGTGTCGGACGCCAGATAGATGACACCCGCCACGCCCTGCTGCTTAAACGAGAGCAGGGTGCGTTCAAGATGCTCACGGTCATTCAGTGGCTGACCGAGAAACACCATATAGCCTTGCTTCTCCAGCTCCTGAACAATGCTCGCCATCACCTTGATGGAAAAGCTGTCGCTGAAGTCCCGCAGGATCAGGCCAATTAAATTAGAGGTGTTGGCGCGAAGGTTGGCAGCGGCGACGTTATGAACATAGCCCAGCGTCGTGATGGCGGCGTTGACCTTCCCGATCGTTGCCTCTGAGATTTTCCCTTTCTGGCGCAGCACCAGTGAAACGGTCGAGACCGAGACGCCCGCGTGCTTTGCGACATCAATAATGCTGACTTTCTTCAAAACCGCTCCCTGAAATTAACCGATTATCAGCCAGATAAAGTAATGCGTCCCCCAGCGTACAGGAGACGCATCACGCCGGCATCTTATTATTTGCCAATCATGGTGGACATGGTCTGGGCGATAAACTGTGCTCTGGCACCGAAAATCACCTGAATACCGTTGTCGCCAACGAAGACCACGCCGCGGGCGCCGAGTCCGTTCAGGCCGTCTTTATCCACTGCCTCGCTTTTCGCCACTTCCAGACGCAGGCGGGTAATGCAGGAGCCAACGGAATCAATATTCTGCGCGCCGCCCAGCAGGCTGATAATCTCTGTGGCAAGTTCGGAATCGGACTTGTCATTTGCATTGGCAGTGACATCGGTACGACCCGGGGTTTTGACGTCGAAGCGACGGATCACGAAGCGGAACGTAAAGTAGTAAATCAGCCCCATTGGAATGCCGATGATAATGGCATTCAGGAAGTTGGTCTTGTAACCGTTAAAGGACGGCAGGATCCCGAACGACAGGTAGTCGATAAAGCCCGCCGAGAACGATTTGGCGATATGCGCATGCAACAGGTACATGGTCATGTAGGCCAGGCCCGCCATGATGGCATTAAAGACGTAGAGAATCGGCGCCACGAAGATAAAGGTAAACTCTACCGGTTCGGTGATCCCCGTCAGGAAGCAGGTGAGCGCCGCCGAGAACAGAATACCGGCCGCAATCTTTTTGTTTTTCGTGTGGGCTTCGTGATACATCGCCAGGCACGCCGCAGGCAGCGCGAACAGCATCAGCGGGAATTCACCCTGCATGAATTTACCGGCGTTCTGGTAGGTGTCGCTGCTGAAGGATTTCACCCCTTCTTCCAGCATCTTGAACCAGATGGTCTGGTCGCCATGTATCACCTGGCCTGCCTGAGTTGTGTAATCCCCAAACGAATACCAGAACGACGGATACCAGATATGGTGCAGACCGAGGGGGATTAGCGCACGCTCCACCAGGCCGAAGATAAAGGTCGAGGCCGCCTGGTTATCGCCGTTAACAATCACCGAGAGTGCGTCGATACCGGCCTGAATATGCTGCCAGACGTACGGCAGCAACAGCCCCATCAGGAACGAGAGGAACGCGGTGGCAATCGCCACGAAGCGCTTACCGGAGAAGAAGCCAAGGAACTCCGGCAGCTGCATGGTGTGGAAGCGGTTAAAACACCAGGCCGCAAGGATACCGCAGATCAGGCCGCCGAAGACGCCCATCTGCAGCGTGGGTATGCCGACCACCATGGCGTATTTCCCGCCCTGCGAGGCCATTTCCGGCGTGATGCTCAGCACGGTGCTGATGGTGATGTTGGTGACAAACACCGAGACCGCCGCAGAGAGCGCCGCAATACCGGACTCTGACGCCAGGCCCACGGCGGAGCCAATGGCGAACAGCATCGGCAGGTTGTCAAAAATCACCCCGCCCGCGTTCATCATCAGCGGCAGATGGAACTTGTCGCCGAAGGCCAGCAGCAGGCCCGCAGCGGGAAGCAGTGAAATTGGCAGCATTAAGGCGCGACCAATCATCGATAACTTAGACAGCGATTTAACAAACCCTGATATCAGACCCATGCTGATTTCCCCCGAGTAGCGCTTTTTTTGGCGCTGTTATTGTAAGTAGAACGTTTTAGTAGAACGTTCTACTTATCGTGGAGAAAGCCTGAAATACGCGCAACTGAATTCTCACCTTTCAACAGATGAAATAGTGATTATTTGAAGTTGATCGATAATTAACCGTGATGATTGTGGGGGGATGGTGAGAGAAATCGCCGGGTGCGGCTTCGCCTTACCCGGCCTACAAATGGAGACAGTACGTAGGCCCGGTAAGCGCAGCGCCACCGGGCATCAGACGGCTCAGGCCGTAACCGTCACGCTCTGTCCTTCAAAACTCACGGTCTGGCCCGCGACAATTTTGCAGCGCTTACGGGTTTCCACCGCGCCGTCGACTTTTACCAGTCCATCGGCAATGGCGATTTTGGCCTGCGCGCCGCTTTCGCTCCAGCCTTCCAGCTTCAGCAGATCGCACAGCTCTACGTGCGGGTGTTTACCTAATGAAAATGTCGCCATCTTACGCGTCCTCTACGTCGTGATACTCTTCGCATGCCTGCAACGTATTCTGAATCAGTGTTGCTACGGTCATTGGGCCTACGCCGCCCGGTACTGGCGTGATGTAAGAGGCGCGTGCCGCCGCATCTTCATATACCACGTCGCCGACCACTTTGCCGTTTTCCAGACGGTTAATACCGACGTCCACGACAATTGCGCCTTCTTTGATCCACTCTCCAGGAATAAAGCCCGGCTTGCCAACCGCCACGATCAGCAGATCGGCGTTCTCGACGTGGTGACGCAGGTTTTTGGTGAAGCGGTGGGTCACGGTGGTCGTGCAGCCAGCCAGCAGCAGCTCCATGCTCATCGGGCGGCCCACGATGTTGGACGCACCGATGACAACGGCGTTAAGACCGTAAGTGTCGATGTTATAGCGCTCCAGCAGCGTCACGATACCTCGCGGGGTACATGGGCGCAGACGCGGCGCGCGCTGGCACAGACGACCCACGTTGTACGGATGGAAACCGTCAACGTCTTTATCCGGAGCGATACGCTCCAGCACCTTCACGTTGTCGATGCCTGCTGGCAGCGGCAATTGAACCAGAATACCGTCGATCTCTTTATCGGCGTTCAGGGTGTCAATCAGTTCCAGCAGTTCCGCTTCGCTGGTGGTTTCAGGCAAATCGTAAGAGCGGGAGACGAACCCCACCTCTTCACACGCTTTGCGCTTGCTACCGACATAAATCTGCGATGCCGGGTTGCTACCAACCAGCACAACGGCGAGCCCGGGAGCGCGTTTTCCGGCAACTTTACGTGCCTTCACTTTTTCCGCGACCTCAGAGCGCACCTGCTGCGCAATCGTTTTACCGTCAATTATCTTTGCTGCCATCAGAGAGATGATTCCGTCTGTAACGTTTGAAAGGGGGGATTGCCTGTATTTTGTCAGAAGCGAGCGCCGCTGTCAGTCACCCTTTACGCGTTTTTATCAGCGAGACGCAAAAACCCTTCTTAGTGGGTGGTCAATTTCTTAGGCAGTATTAGGATGTGACCTGGCGAAATGGCAGCGTTTTGACATATTTAAAAACCTATTCCTGCGCTACTTTGTCTCCTCCGAAATAAGCTTTCAATTAATCAATTGAACGTATTTCTTATTCCCGATTTTCGCGGGAAGGGTTATTTACATTTTAAAGGAATAGACATGAAACTCAGCAACATTGCTTCTACTGTTATTGCTACACTGGCCCTGGTCGCGGGTGCCGCTCATGCTGAAGATCCAGCCACGCCGGTAACCGTAAATGGCGGTACCGTGCATTTTAAAGGTGAACTGGTTAATGCTGCTTGTTCAGTAAATACTGATTCTTCCGAGCAGACCGTTAATCTCGGTCAGTATCGTACCGCGAAATTCACCAAAGTGGGCGACACCACCTCTAATATTCCATTCAACATTGAGCTGAATGACTGCGATCCGCTGGTCGCTAAAACCGCTGCGGTTGCCTTCACCGGTCAGATCGACCCAACCGACAAAACCCTGCTGGCCGTGACGTCCGGTAACAACGACAACACCGCAAAAGGCGTGGGTATCGAGATCCTCGACAGCAAATCCAGCGTGCTGACCCCAGACGGTGCGACCTTCTCGGCCGCTCAGACGCTGATTGAAGGGACTAACACCCTGAAATTCACCGCGCGTTATAAATCAACGGCTGCGACCACTGAGCCTGGCCAGGCGAACGCTGACGCCACCTTCGTAATGAAATACGAATAATTCCCTCGCACAAGGATGTTCAGGCCTCAGGGATGAGGCCGTCATACGCAAATGCCAGGAATGAAGGATGACAAGGACTGGAACACTACTGCTGTTAACCCTTGCGATGGCTGGCCCGGCATCGGCACATACCGTGGTGATCGACGGTGGCAAAGTGCATCTTCGCGGGGAGCTGGTAAACGGCGGCTGCGCCGTGGCACCCGACAGCCAGAATATGCGCATCGACATGGGGCAGTACCGAACCAATTCATTTTCCGGTGTGGGCAGTTTCTCAACGGTTAACGTGCCCTTCACCGTGCGACTGCTGGATTGCAGCGTGGATGTCTCGCGCACCGTAGGGATCCAGTTTCAGGGTGTTACACCAGAGGAAGATCCGCAGGTTTTTCTGGCGACATCGCGGCCAGGCGAAACACCTGTCAGCAGCGGCGTGGGACTGGCGCTTTTTGATGAACAGCAACGTCAGATTATCCCAAATGCAACGGCCGTCAGCTGGTTGCCGGTGAATACCAGCGAGCTCGCATTTCATTTTAGCGCCCGCTATCGCGCTATTTCCGAACACCTCGTGCCAGGCAATATTCAGTCGGATATCTGGTTTACGTTGATTTATCCATAACACCTGCGAACACATTATTAAAGGTACGGTTTTGATGAATATGCTAATTAAACCAGGACTGATGTTATCGTTTATTTTAATGATGGTTTCTACTTGCGCGAATGCTTCCGGCGGTATTGCGCTGGGGGCCACACGCGTTATTTACCCGGCGGATGCAAAGCAAACGTCGCTGGCGATCACCAACAGCAATAAACAAGAACGCTATTTAATTAACGCGTGGATCGAAAATGCAAACGGGCAGAAGGAGAAAACCTTTGCCGTCACGCCGCCGCTGTTTGTTAGCGAGCCGGACAGTGAAAACACGCTGCGTATTATTTACGCCGGACCAGCGCTGCCCGCCGATCGCGAGTCGCTCTTTTACATGAACGTGAAGGCGATCCCGTCAGTGAACAAAGCAAAAACAGAAAACAATAACGTGCTGCAGCTGGCAATCCTTTCGCGTATCAAACTGTTTGTACGCCCGAATAATCTGGCGATGCAGCCAGAAGAGGCACTCTCTCAACTGCGTTTTGAGCGCGTTGGTAACCATCTCAAGGTCAGCAATGCGTCTCCTTACTACATCACCCTGGTCAACCTGAAGCTGGGCGGTCAGACGCTGGAGAACCTGATGGTGGCACCGAAAAACTCGGCTCAGCAGGTGCTGCCAGCCGGTGCCAGCGGTACGCTCTCATGGCAGAGCGTGAACGACTACGGTGCCATTACACCGGCGCGTAGCGTCAACCTGTGAGCAGAGACAGGGCGATGAAAAACCATCAGGGACGTTACTGCCCGGTTGCGCTGGCGCTGATGGCCGCGCTCTGGCCCCAGGCTGGCTGGAGCGAAAGCTACTTCAACCCGGCCTTCTTGTCTGACGATACTGCCAGCGTGGCGGATTTGTCGCGTTTTGAACAAGGACACCAGCAGGCACCCGGCGTTTATCGCGTGGATATCTGGCGTAACGATGAGTTTATCGGCACTCAGGACGTGCGTTTTGAGCAGGCTGAGAACACGCCACCGGTGGCGGGCGGTCTGACCCCGTGCATTACGCGCGCGATGCTCGATCGCTTTGGCGTCAACGTTGCGGCGTTTCCCGAACTGGCTAACGTGCAGGGCGAAACCTGCGTTCCGTTGACCACGGCCATTCCCGGCAGCGAAACGGTATTTAACTTTGCCTCACAGCGTCTGAACGTCAGCCTGCCGCAGGTGGCGATGCAAAACAGTGCGCGCGGCTACATCCCGCCCGAACAGTGGGATGAAGGTATTCCCGCCGCCCTGGTGAACTACAGCTTCACGGGCAACCGGGGAAGCGAAGACGACAGCTACTATCTCAACCTGCAGAGCGGGCTGAACTATGGTGCCTGGCGTTTACGTAACAACGGCGCATGGCGTTACACCCAGAATAACGGGCAGCGGCACAGTGAGTGGGAGAATATTGGCACCTGGGCGCAGCGCACCGTTATCCCGCTCAAAAGCGAACTGGTGCTGGGCGACAGCAATACCGGGAATGATGTTTTCGACAGCGTCGGTTTTCGCGGCGGACGACTTTACTCGTCCGACAGCATGTACCCGGATAGCCTGCAGGGCTACGCCCCAACCGTGCGCGGTATTGCCAGGACGCCAGCCAAAGTCGTGGTGCGTCAAAACGGCTACGTTATCTATCAAAGCTACGTTCAGCCTGGTGCCTTTGCCATCACCGATCTTAACCCGACCTCCTCAAGCGGTGACCTGGAGGTGACGGTGGAAGAGAAAGACGGCAGCCAGCAGCGCTACATTGTGCCGTATTCCACCGTCCCGCTGCTGCAGCGAGAAGGGCGCTGGAAATACGATCTCGTGGCGGGGGACTATCGCAGCGGTAACAGCGACCAGGATACGCCGTTCTTCACCCAGGGCACCCTGGTGACCGGTCTTGCCAACGGCTTTACCCTGTATGGCGGTACGCAGCTGGCGTCACGCTATACCGCGCTGGCCGTCGGGGCCGGGAAAAACCTCGGTGACTGGGGCGCGGTATCGGTCGATATCACTCATGCCCGCAGCCAGCTCGCGGACGACAGTAAGCACGAAGGGCAGTCGCTGCGTTTTCTTTATGCCAAATCGCTCAACGGCTTCGGCACCAACTTCCAGCTGCTGGGCTACCGCTACTCCACCAAAGGGTTTTACACCCTGGATGATGTCGCCTGGCGCTCAATGGAAGGCTATCAGTATGCCGATAATCAGGACGGTAACGATGTGCCTGACGTACAGAGTTATCACAACCTGACGTGGAACAAAAAAGGCCGCTTTCAGCTCAACGTCTCTCAGT
The DNA here is from genome assembly GCF_010692925.1 of Enterobacter sp. T2. Lineage (NCBI taxonomy): Bacteria > Pseudomonadati > Pseudomonadota > Gammaproteobacteria > Enterobacterales > Enterobacteriaceae > Enterobacter > Enterobacter sp. T2. Next base: position 1,137,389 of record NZ_CP048736.1, read on the forward strand.
CACTGGGGGATTACGGCTCGGTCTATATTTCCGGGAGTGAGCAAACCTACTGGGGGACGGACGAAACGAACCTCTGGTATCAGCTGGGTTACGCGGGGGGCGTGAAGGGGATCAACTATTCCGTCTCGTGGTCGTGGAACAAATCCGTCGGGATCGACGGGACTGACCGGATCGCGTCGTTCAACGTCTCCGTGCCGTTTAGCTTGTTTACCCGTCAGGGCTATCGCCGGGACAGCGCGATTGACCGCGCCTACGCCACGGCATCCGCCAGCCGAAACAGTGAGGGTGATACCAGCTGGCAAACCGGCGTCAGCGGCACGCTGCTGGAGGACCGCAACCTGAACTACAGCGTGACCCAGGGACACGCCAGCACCAACGGCTCAAGCGGAAGCGCCAGCGCCAACTGGCAGGCAACCTACGGCACGCTGGGGGTGGGCTACAACTATTCCCGCGATCAGCACGATTTCAACTGGCAGCTCTCCGGCGGGGTGGTCGGCCATGCTGATGGCGTGACCTTTAGCCAGCCGCTGGGCGACACCAACGTGCTGATCAAAGCCCCGGGGGCATCAGGCGTCAGCGTGGAAAACCAGACCGGCGTGAAGACCGACTGGCGCGGCTATGCGGTGATGCCGTATGCCACCGTCTATCGCTATAACCGCGTGGCGCTGGATACCAATACCATGAGCAACAACACCGATATCGAAAATAACGTGAGCAGCGTGGTGCCGACCAAAGGCGCACTGGTGCGCGCCAGCTTTGACACCCGTATTGGCGTGCGTGCCCTGCTGACCGTCACACGTGGTAACCAGCCCGTGCCGTTCGGCGCCGTGGTGCGTGAAACCCAGAGTGGCGTGACCAGCATGGTGGGGGATGACGGGCAAATTTACCTGAGTGGGCTGCCGCTCGAAGGCGAACTGCTGATCCAGTGGGGGAACGGGGCACAGTCCCAGTGCCGTGCGCCTTACAGCTTGCCTGAAAAGAGCCTGCAACAGGCAATCACACTTAAGGGGATCCGCTGTGATTAAAATCCACATTTTTGCTTTATCACTTCTGGCTTTACTGCCCGCGTCAGACGCACTGGCGACCGTGTGCGTCAACGAAAATGGCGTTCCGACAGAGGTGTACTACGACCTGACGGATAAATTCAACAGCTCGAATAACCAGGTGGGTCAGATTGTGACCCTCAGCGAAAAATCGCAATGGGTGGGGGTGAATGCCGTCTGCCCGAAGGGCACGACCGGCAATACCACCAGACGCAGCTACGTCACGGATTACCCGATCACCGGGACCAGCGATCGCTACCAGTATCTGAAGCTTAACGACTATCTGGATGGGGCCATGAAAATCACGGACAGCTATGCTGGCGAGTTTTACCCCCCGCAAAACTATATCCAGATGGGGAGCCATCCGAACGTCTCAAAAAACAAACCGTTTGGCGTTAAGGATTCCAACCTGGTTTTCCGTCTTAAGGTGACCCGGCGTTTTATCAACATGGTGGTGATCCCGCGTGCCACGATGTTCCGTGTTTACGTGACTACGACCGCCTCTGACCCGTTAACCACACCGGTCTATACCATCAGCTACAGCGGAACCATTCAGGTACCGCAAAGCTGCGCAATCAATGCCGGTAATGTGGTTGAGTTTGATTTCGGGGACATTGGCGCCTCCTTGTTCAGCAAAGCGGGCGCGGGTAACAAGCCGGAAGGGGTTTCATCGCAGAGTAAAACCATCGCGATTAAATGCACTAACGTAGAGGCGAATGCCATGCTGACGATGCGCGTTGAGGCTGAAAAGGTCTCCAGTAATGCACTGGTATCGGATAACCCGGATGTGGGGTTCATCATTGCCAACGAGAGTGGTACGCCGTTAACGCCTAACAACCTGACGAGCAAAATTCCGTTCCGTCTGGACGACAGCGCGCAGGCGCAGGTGGGGATCCGGGTCTGGCCAGTGAGCGTGACGGGCAATAAGCCCGCAGAAGGGCGCTTTACCTCGCGCGGGTATTTGCGTGTGGATTACGACTAAGGAGCCGATATGCTAAACGGGATCCGTTTTATCACCGTAGCGATCTTTGCGCTTTGCACACAGGCTCAGGCGGAAACCGCGTTGGGCGAAATTAACATTCAGCTCTACGGCAATATCGTTGATTTTACCTGCGTGGCCGAGGGGAACGACAGTGACAAAACCGTCACGCTGGGCACCTGGCCCACGAAGCAGCTCAGCACTACCGGGAGCCGCACGCAGCCCATGCCTTTTACGCTGAAACTGACCGGCTGTCCGCCAGGGGCCGCGTCCATTACGTTTTCCGGTAAAGCTGACGGGAGCAACAACGGGTTGCTGGCACTGAACGACGCCAGCACGGCAAGCCGCGTCGCCGTCGAGATCAGGGATGCGGATAAATCGCGTCTGGATCTCCAGCAGGCCAGCCAGCCGGTCACGGTCGATGCGCAGGGGAATGCGACACTGTCATTTTATGCCAATTATATTGCTACTGCCGATAACCCTCAGCCCGGAAAGGCTGATGCTGATGCGACCTTCATGATTAATTATAATTAGCACTGACCGCACTCCCTGCAGCTCAGATAAACTGCAGGGAGTGAATTCAGGTTATAGCAGTTCGTGTGCTTTAGCGTAATCAATTAATTCCACGATGCTTTGCACCCCCAGCTTGGAATAAATATTGGATTTGTGCGCACTAATGGTCTTGTTGCTTAATAGCAATTGCTCCGCAATTTCCTTATTGGACAGCCCATTCGCCAGATAACGTAATACCGTAACCTCGCGATTCGATAACGGCATATCTGCCAGCTCTCCCTTTCCCGACCCCATATGGTTTATAAAATTCAGCGTCTCCGACGGGAAAAAAGAATAGCCCATCAGGATCATCTCTACGGCGTTGTAGATCTCACCCAAATCTTTTCGTTTACTGACAAAGCCGTTGGCCCCGGCGCGTATGGCACGTCCGGCGTAAAACAGTTCTGATTTAGATGATAAGAAAAGAACCTTAATGTCTTTATTTAAGTTTTTGATTCTCTTAAGTAAAGCAAAGGCATCTGTGCCCGTAAGTTCAATGTCAAGGATCACCAAATCGATAGGGTGATTGCGGATGCAGTCAAGAACTTCATGGCTATCGCCAGACTTAAGCTTGACGATGATATTCTTATTTTTCTGTAGCAGGACTTCTATCGACATTCTGACGATAGGATGTTCGTCCATAATGATAACGGATGCCGGTTTCATTTTTAATGCCTCAGATTGTTAAAAGCGTTATGTAGAGTTTTGTAAAACTCTCGAAATGCCGGAAGGATATAATGAGCAGATCCCTATACCGTAGTATTTCCCTGGAAAGAGCGAAAGCATCCCTGTTTACGTAATGAAAAGAACTCTGCCTCAGCGCGGTCGTCTCATTTGGCTGGTGTTGGCAAAAAGGTTTTTCTTATTCAATTTTGATACGCATCTTATTATACAGGGTAAGTTTTTTCCGAAAACCCTGTAAATTACGTTCCGCTTATTGGTTTGTATTATCTTCTGGATCTGAATGGCCTCCTTTTTAAATTTAGCGGAATTATCCTGGTATCCCATTTACCGCATCTTTTCATCTTTATGTAATAACAAAAAATAACAGATGTCTCTTTATGTTGCAAAAATGTTAATGAAATGGCGTCTCGATTTCAGGCAGGATCTTGAGAAGAGGAGGCGAAAAAGTGCCCTCTCAGGGCCTCAGACCTTCATCTGAAAGTCCTTAAGCGATATCAACGTCGCTCCAGGATCGTACAGGAGAACGTGCTGCCAGCTTCGCTTCCCGCTCCTGGTGCGTAAAGGGAAGCTGCTTGTTTTTACATCATTATCATCTCGTTAACGCCTTCTGCATTCACTTAACGGATGGAGGAAAGTGCTGCAGTTGATTCAATCTGTGACATTTCACATGGTTCAAGGCCATAAATTAGGAATAGTTATAAAATCGACTTTATTGTTAATATTTAACATTAAATTAACATAATGGGTAAGTAAATTCTTAAAGCGCTTTAGGAAATAAGGGGTTAGGACGTAAGTTAAAACGAGCAGTCTGAGAGGTTATTAAGAAGGTGTAACAATTCCTGGCGATGGCTCAGCCCGAGCTTCATCAGGATGCAGCTGAGGCGATAGATAATGCGGCTATAGGGACGATTCTGCAGAAGGGCAATCTGTCGTAACGTCTTGCCACGGGCAAGCTCCTGCAAAATGGGCCATTCGTTGCGCGAGAACCAGTCTCTATCGGAGCCCTGAAGGGGGCGGGGTTCCATCAGGCTGTGCTGAAGCCCTGCTGCGTTCATCTGACGTTCGAGCACATGAAAAGGACCTGCCGCTTTGCAGAAGAGACGTGCGTCATAATTATCAGCCCGGATCAGCAGCCACGGCGTCAGGAAGGGGGGATACAGGCTATGTCTTCTTAACTGATCCAGCTGATCAATCAGCCCCGTGGAACGGCTTTCAATATCCACTACCAGACGGGCCGAGGGCCATTGGCTCTGCGCACCCAGCGCATCGTCCAGCGAAGTGAAGTCGCAACAGCTGCTTAGCGGAAACTGCCCATTGAGAAAACCGGAGCGCAAAAAATTGTCCTCCGTTACCAGGATGATAAACGGGGCATCGGTTTTTCGGGGCTGGTTGATGGACTGGCTCAAAAACTCGAGTCGGTCGAAAAAGGGGGGGGCAAAAGGTGAGTGCGTAAATCCCAGTGCATCACTTCCTGTACGCCGCCGCCGGTAACGGCGCACTGTCATTCGCATGGCCTCCCTCCTGGAAATGGCGTGTTAATCCTCCGGCCATGTCCAGGACGGCCAGTAATATCCCTGGCCGAGATCGGCACCTGCCTGCAGTGCCCAGATACGATCGCGTTCAGTCTCAATACCTTCGATGAGTACGCTTCCGGCCAGCTGAAAGCAAAGTGAAACCAGTTTCCTCAGTGCAGGTGTGGCGCGTAAACGCCAGAATGCGTTCTTATCGATTTTGATGCCGTTCAACGGTAATCGACAAAATAAAAACGGCTGAATGATAGTTTCGTCGATATCATCCAGCCAGATAGTGTGTCCCCGTTCCTGAAGTTGCCGCAGGTTGTTAACGACGCTCTGCTTCTGTGCGGCGGAGAACGCCAGAAAGAGAGGGAGGTCGACAATCTCAATATTCAGCGGCGCGGTTTTCATATTGATGAGCCGCGCAAAAGGCGCAGGTGCTGTCAACACGGTTATCGGCAGATTAATAAAAAGATTATTGCCATGCGGGGTATTTTTTAATGCGGCCAGCTGCGCTTCAAGCAGCGTCAAAGAGGCGTCTGCCGACTGATGGCGGAAGAAGTCCTCGCTATGCTCGGTGTCGGACAAGACGCTCAGGACCTCCACGCCGACCCGGCGCCGGGCGTTGAGGGCGACGATAGGCTCCAGTTTGATGCCGACGATGTCCTGAGAAATAGACTGTAATCGGGGGGGCGTATCGAACGGGTTTTGCGCTGTCACTCCATTGTCCTGTTGTCTGTCAGCCTCCAGGCGGCCGGGATACCTCGCTCTAGTGTGACGAGCTGACGTTCAGGAAAACAGCAGGCGTTACTTAAATGCAACTAAGCCTTTTCGCAGCGCTAAATTTTAAGGTGAAACAGCGAGAAATGTTGAGAAAATAGCCGTATTTACAATCGGCTAGCGGTAATTGCCTCTGAAAGCGGAAAAGGCATTGACTCACCTGCCATTGACCGTATAATTCTTCGCGTTTCACCGCCGCGAAGTTCACTCTTCTCAGTGCGCCCTTAGCTCAGTTGGATAGAGCAACGGCCTTCTAAGCCGTAGGTCGTAGGTTCGAATCCTACAGGGCGTGCCATTCGATATTAGTAAGCTAAGCCAGTTTCGAGCCAGCCTGATTTTCTCCTTGTGTCGTATTTGTGTCATGGTCGCTAAAATTGGCAGCTATTTTCCGTGCATGTTCGCATAAATGGTTAGGTGCAAGGTGGGCATTTCGAGGGACCATTTCGATCGACCCCCAGCCCCCCATTTCCTGAAAAAGGACAGCGGCACGCTGGGCTGAATTAACCCGCTCGCCCAGGTATGCCGCAGATCGTGAAATCGCAAGTCCTCAATGCCCGCTTTATCCAGCCAATGCGCTAGGCGCTATTGTCGTCCACTGGCATTTTGCGTATTACCGGAGTCAAATTTTTAGTGCCGCGTTGATAGCTTGGGGTGAACTAATACCTACCTTGAGCTTTTTACTATCACCATTGTAGATAAAGCATTAATATCCCCCTCATAGGAGGGGGAGTTATCAGATCGGCATACCATATTTAGCGTTCATTTCTCTGTCAGGTTGGATTTTTATCTCGATATTACGAGGTATTAATCCATTTGACTTCAGCGTCTCAGAGATTGCTTTTCCTCTGGTCACGGGGAAAGGCCAGTTATCATTATTGTCACCCTTAGGGACATGCAATGTCATCGTCCTCTGATTGCTTTCAACAGCTCTCTGAATCTGATCAATCATATCTTGTCCAATTGCATTTGCCACGGAGAAAGGAATGTTTCCATTGTGAGACTCGCGCAAAGAATGTGATTGATCTGTAGCCTTATTAACCAAGCACAGTAAAATTATTGGGACAATATATTGAACAGCCTCAAAGCGATCGATGATGTATCCAAGTCCTATGCTAGCTGCCACTATTAAGTACATAAATGTACCCCACATTGCTACTGGTCGAGTCGCGTAGTTTGCGCTAGCTTTTGCGCACACCAAAATAAGGGCTAATGTGGTAATAGCTCCAGTAATTACTGATACACAGAAAGCATATCGTTTCCCTTCACATGATTTTTTTCTCAGCAAGAACACTACGCCGCAAACCAATCCAACAGCCAGAACAACGAAAAATGTTCGGTCTATTAGTTTAAGTAGTGAGTAAAACGAGTTGACCGTACCTGAAATATCTAGGTGATCTTTTGACATGCGATCTGCTCTTCCTCCGTTCATTTCAAACACAGCAGAAATGACCCACATTATCAAAGTGATACAGTGGAAAGGGTAAGCCTTAACTGTCTCAACAATTTTGAATCTGTTGTTAATAAGTTTCAGCAGAAGTATAACTCCGCACATGACAGCAAGCACAATACTAGCGAATATATTCGAAAACACACACAGATAAATGGCAAATATCAATATCCCAGAAAATATAGCTTTTTCGTAAAAGAAAGACTTTAATGAGGGCGACATTCGCAAAACGTAAAGTGCTAGAGTTCCGTTTATAAGCGCTGGGATAATGTAGTGATAATAACAAGTAAGGTTTTGCTCCCATAACAGGTATGGGCTGTTATTATTGTTAAGAGTTCTGAATAGGCCAAACATGCACAGTAAATAGAATATCACCATCGCTGAGCTTGTATATGTTGACAGGCCTACAGCCTCTCTCATCATAAGGTAGAATTGATAAAGGAACGCCACAACAAGAATTGCAACTAACATCGCTGTAAAATAGGCAATAGCTTCAAGGAAAGTAAATCCAAGTGGCATTAGGAGCGATGAGGCTATGTTACCAAAGAGAGGGAAAGCTACTTCAGGCACAACCTTAATCGGATTAAAACCTCCCCATTGCGGATATGCCTGCCTACCGGAAGAAAGGTTAATCCACTCATCACCTGAGATGATTGTCACCGGATGGATAACCGTAAAAAACACAGCCACTACAGCGAAAACAAATGTGAATAGCATCCATTCAAAATGAGTTTTTTTTTCCAAAGCATGACTAATCATTTATCGTCCTTCCGATTATCCTTAAGTTCGTTTTTGATGATGTAACGAGGTCTTCCCTTAACTTCAACATATATCCTGCCGATATACTCGCCAAGTACGCCTATACCTATCAACTGAATTCCGCCCAGGAAAAGTATTGAAACCAGCATTGATGGATAGCCGCGAACCGGATTGCCGAATGCTAACGTGTCGACGATCATACATGCGCCATAGATGAAGGCCATACCAGCAACGAATAAACCAATGTAAGTCCACATGCGCAGAGGGAAAGTTGAGAAACTGGTTATACCCTCCAATGCAAGATTCCACAGCTTCCAACCATTGAACTTAGAATCCCCAGCAACACGTTCAGCACGAGCATATTCAACAACATCAGTGCGGCCGCCAACCCAGCTCAAAATGCCTTTCATGAAAAGATTGCGTTCTTGCATTTGCTTAATGTTTTCAACTACATCTCGAGACATCAGACGGTAGTCGCCAACGTTTTCCTCGATCTGCGGATTGCTTATTTTGTTGTGCAGTTTATAGAACCATTCAGCAGTCTTGCGCTTGAGTCGTCCATCCGCAGAGCGGTCTGTTCTCTTAGCCAAAACCATATCTGCCCCTGCTTGCCATTTCTCTATCAGGTATGGAATAACCTCAATCGGGTCTTGCAAGTCCACGTCAATCGGGATAATCGCGTCACCGGTCGCATGGTCAAGACCCGCAAATAACGCAGGCTCTTTTCCAAAGTTGCGGGTGAAGGAAAGTGGTATTACAAGCGGGTCAGCTACAGCAAGCGCGTTTATGATTGATTCTGTGGCGTCTTTACTGCCGTCATTGATAAAGACTATCTCGACTTCGTGTTGTTGCAGATCTTCAAATTCGCGCACTGTTTTATAGAAGATCGGAATTGCTTCCTCTTCATTAAATACAGGAACGACCAGAGAAATTTTCATTTCGCATCCCTAAAGACAATGAACCGTGAGTATAAAAAACCGGCTACAAGACTGAATCCGGAAAAGGCGACAAGGGTAACGACAGGTGGAGCGCCGATTAAATCCGCGATATATCCTGTCACGCCAGCCATAACGCCCATGAAAACGATGAACGCGATGTAACGCGCAGAAGTGGCCTGAGCCTTGAACGTCCATTTTGCATTCGCAAAAAAACTGAAAGTTACCGCAATACAGAAAGCAACGACGTTCGCAACGGTCTGGTTAGCATCGAGGAAATGCATAAGCGCACCGAAACACAACCAGTGAAGAGCAGTGTTGACCACGCCCACTGAAACATAGCGAGTAAACAGTTTTACCATTTTAGAAATCAGTTAATTCTGAAAGGCGAGGATTTTAACACCACTGCGAAGCATGATCGACCCTATTATTTAGTGAGGCTGTGTATGGATACAGTTGTTTGTATGATATTCATGCCACGCACAGCAGAGGTGAGCACCTCTTTCGTTGCGCGCATTCATCTCACCCATAGTTACTTGAGTTCAGACCGCGTCATTGAACAGTTACGGGAGTTCAACTGGCATTTTACCTGCAGCGGAGCTAAGTCTTGGATAGAGCGTTACCCCCTCTCCCGACTTGGCCGATAAGACAACAGACTAAAGCGATAACAGTTACTGGATCATGCATAACATGGTGAGGTTTTTCTGAAGGGGCTTTTCCTCACCAGTCATGGAGTATCAGGAACAGGGGGTTAACTATCGATCTTCTATGCGGGATTGATGGCAACTACCGGTTATTTGGAACGTCAAAGGTTGGGCTGTCAATATGGCAATGTCTGCAGATAGAGCGAGTTTGGCATTACGAGAGAATAAAAAAGGCGACCGCATCAGGTCGCCATAAATTATGAAGCAGTATTAGTTTTGTATAATGATGCTTTTTTCGATTTGATGAATGGCCTCTCCACAAAATGGTAGGTCAAAGAGGATAGCAGGCAAATTGATATGTATGCTGAAACAAATAATGTGATGACCTTGTAGTCAGTATGCGAAACATCATCCTTACTAATTACTTGACTTAAAGGGAAAAGTATCAATCCCTGGGTTAAGTACAGGCTATAGCTAACAGCACCAAGTCTCTTTGCAGCCTTAGTTGCCAGTAACCCGAATATGTCGGCACCGGAGATTACAGAGAAAAATATTACGCATAAAAAAAACTTTTCCGGAGACCTGAACAGGTCTGGCTGTGCAAAGCCAGTAATCAGAACTGTAGCCACTAAAAGTATGTTTGCATGCAGTCTGGAGATAATTATTTTGTCCTTAAGTTCCCTGCAAAGCATCCCGGCGAAAAAATATGACCATAGATATGCATCTCTTGTAAAGCCAGGCAATAAATATACAGAAAACGCAAAAAGGACTATGGTTAACTCCATAGACCACTTTTTAAGAATAAAAAGTAAAGGCAGTGAAAAGTAGAACATCCATTCCCACCTCAACGTCCACGTTACACCAGCCAGTGCCATCCATGATTTATTAAAGTCAGTCACATTAGGCTTGCTATTCCAGAGGCCACCATCGAACCATGACATTGTTTTTGAAACTGTATCCAATGTAATAGGGTCATGATCTGTTAATGAAAACAACAAAACCAATCCAGCAAAAGAGCATGCAGTTGCTAGCGGAACGATTCTTAAAAATCTCTTCTTATAAAGGTCTACCCAGTCTACGGTTTCCTTATTTCTCACCTTTCCCCAAAAGAGATATGCCGTAGTCATGAAAAAAAGCGCAACGCCGTATTTACCCATGTATGTGAGCCATAAAGAACTTGGTGACCACATGCCCTTTGTAATATAAGAATGCAAACAATCAAGATGATGGAGAATAACAAATGATGCCAATAAAAACCGCATGCCATCAAGACTATTGGAACGAACCGCTTCGGTTTCTTCATCAATAAACCTGAAAACAGGGAGACTGAAAATTAAAAGCGCAATAATAAGGCTAAAAAGCGCCATGCTAATTGTGTAAGTGACGTCCATTATTTATATACCTTTATAATATCAACTATTAATCTATTATTCGCCATGTCACTTCAAAGTCATTTGAACTTTAGAATGGCGAAGAGTCTAGCATTGAGAGAGTCTGAAATCGACGGTCATGGCGTTTTCTTGCTGTCTAGTTGGTGACATCGATTAAGGTGGAGCTTAAAAACTAAATTTTTTTGAATCTAGCATGACTTGGGGATTCCTCTCATCTCAACGCTTGCTCAACTGCATCAATCATTCATTCTGTTCATGCATCCAGTAATTATTGGAGGCGTATCATGGGGCTTCCACCGCCAGCGCAAGACTATGCAGAGAAGCGCATGTCGTTCGACAAGCGCATCATAACCAGATCGTCATCGGCATATCTGATGAGAGCTGGTGCAACGCATCACTGCGAAGGAGGCTTGAGCGGAGTTGTTCTGGAAGTGGATATCTCATTGAGTGTGCGACGGATCATTGTTGGTACAAAGCATGGCAGGTGAGTTGAGGATAAAGCGATACCGCAAATCGCCAAAACCGCACCTGGAGGATTTGCAGGCGGGTAGACGTGATGAGATTCCGGTTCACGATGACGGAACGAGTCTGGATGGGGTATTCGGAGTGATAACGTATCTCACCAACGATACACGAACAGGTGAGTTTGAAGGTTACCCGGTGATGCAGGAATCAAATTACACAGCTATGCCATGAGGCATACTGTGTACCCTCTGTTTAATAAATGTGTCATGCATTGATGAACCATAACGCAACGCAGAAACATGTAACGACACTTAATGACAAAAAAACGGCGCGAATGCAGCAAAGATAATTATATAACATTGAGTTAAATCGAACCGTGCGTTCTTCTAAACCATATGTAGTAGGCTAGAATCCTACAGGGCGTGCCAATGATCCCCCCTTTTTTCTATATTTGAACTGCAACATATCCCTGCTTTACTGAAAGGTGATTAATCCTGCGATGAGGGCTCACCCGTGGCATATGTTGAAAAAGCACTTCGGTTTAATCCTGCCTCACCTGTCTTTCAGGAAAATCTTCATAACGTCTACCACCACATGCGAAACCACCAGCCTGTAGCGCGAATCGGCAAAACGTGGGTGCTTACCCGCTATCAGGATGTTTATCAGACGCTTAAAGAGCGAGCATTCGTCTCCTCGGGTATACCTGAAGATGTGCATAGCGAAATGGAAAAAGAGTGCTTCAGCCTCTAGCCCCCCATACGCGATCTTCTCTACGGCATTGTGCTGTTTGAAGACGGGAATGTGCATCGCGCGCACCGTCAGGCGCTGCAGGCTCTGTTTACCGGCGAATCCTGGGCTGCGTTAACCCAGCTGATTTCTGACGAGTCACATACGTTGGTGGCAGAGTTAACCACCATCGGCACGTTTGACGGCATTCGCCAGATTGCTGCCCCGCTCTGGGGGAAGCTGTTCACCGCCTGGCTCAACCTGCCGGAAGCGCAGCAGGAGGTAGTTGAACAAGAGAAAAACGCCATCAGGCTATTGCTGGACCCCAGCGCAATTGATCGAGAGGGCTTACAGCGGCTGATCGTGGCGCTTTCCCGTCTGGATGACAGTTTTCGCCAACTCGCGCAGGCACACAGCCAGGGTTACGACTCGCTTTTTTATCGCAGCCTCCTGAAAGGATATGGCGGCGATCGGGATGCGCTTGCAACTCGGTTTAGCACAGACTGCGTCACTATGCTTATCGGCGGGAGTGAAACCAGCGAAGCGTTAACCGGAAACCTGGTGTATATGCTGGCACAACATCCAGAATTACAGGCGTGCGTCAGAAATAACACGCTGCGGATGAAAGATGTCGTCAGTGAAACCATGCGCTTTGAGTCTCCGTTGCAGATGGGCAGGCGAAAGGTAGTGGCTCCCGTGCAATTTCTGGGACGCGAACTTAAAGCAGGGGATAACATCTTAGTATGCCTTGGTTCTGCAAATCGCGATGAAAGCGTATTTGAAGAGGCGTGGCGTTTTATTCCTGGCCGCAAGAATGCCCAACGTCAGCTGGGATTTGGCGCAGGTGTGCACCAGTGTATTGGACAACTGCTGGCGCAGTGTCAGGCTGAAACCCTTGCCATGGCTTTATGCGAGCGCGGGACACTCTCTCTCGACGGTGAGGCTAAATGGTCGACGCGAAGCCTGATTCTGAGAACGCTGGAGACGCTGCCGGTAAAAATTACCTGAGGTAATAATAAGGACAACGCTATGAAGGGAATCATATTTTCACGGCGGAAGTGGTGAACGTTTTTTATTCTTAAATTGTCAGATAAATAACGACGTAATAAATAGAAGGCTAATGATATTTTGTAGTGTGTTGTCTTAAGGTTTTCTTAATCTTTAATTAATCCGTTTTTTAAATCTGGATTTTTATCACTTCACTCCCCGCAATAAAGAAATTTTACACTTTTACGCTTAAACTGGATTGATACTAATTATCATTAGCGTTTTTGTATGCTTTAATCCTGTCCCACAACGCTATGCGTCATTATTCCCGTTGCTCTATTAAGGATATGTTCATGAATTCTCGCCTGCTGTCCTGCTTCTCGCTTGCCTTGTTGTCATCATCGCTTTTCCTTTCCACACAATCCGTTGCCGCCGATAACAGCGAAGGCATTGTGGTATACAACGCGCAGCATGAAAACCTGGTGAAGTCGTGGGTTGACGGCTTTACCAAAGAGACCGGCATTAAGGTCACGCTGCGTAACGGCGATGACAGCGAGCTGGGTAACCAGCTGGTTCAGGAAGGCAGCGCATCACCTGCAGACGTATTTCTGACGGAAAACTCGCCGTCCATGGTACTGGTGGATAACGCCAACCTGTTTGCCCCGCTGGATGCAGACACCCTGAAGCAGGTACCGGCAGAGTACCGCCCGGCGCATGGCCGCTGGATCGGCATTGCCGCCCGCAGCACCGTATTCGTCTATAACCCGGCAAAACTGAGCGAAGAGCAGCTACCTAAGTCACTGATGGATCTGGCCAAATCCGAGTGGAAAGGCCGCTGGGCTGCATCACCGTCAGGCGCGGATTTCCAGGCCATCGTGAGCGCAATGCTGGCGCTTAAAGGCGAAAAAGCCACGCTGGAATGGCTGAAGGCGATGAAAGCTAATTTCGTGGCCTATAAAGGCAACAGCACCGTGATGAAAGCCGTCAACGCCGGCCAGATTGATGGCGGGGTGATTTATCACTACTACCGTTTTGTCGATCAGTCCAAAACGGGTGAGAACAGCAAAAACACCAAACTCTACTACTTCAAACACCAGGATCCGGGCGCGTTCGTCAGCCTTTCCGGTGGTGGCGTGCTGGCGTCCAGTAAACACAAAGCGCAGGCCCAGGCGTTCATCAAATACATTACCGGTAAAGAGGGCCAGGAAAGCCTGCGCACCAACAATGCCTTTGAATATGCGGTGGGCGTGAACGCGGCCTCTAACCCGAAACTGGTCCCGCTGAACGATCTGGATGCACCGAAAGTTGAACCTTCAACGCTCAACAGTAAAAAAGTTATCGAGCTGATGACGCAAGCCGGTCTGCTGTGATCCTGAGAGTGAAGTGAAGGTATTATGTCTGGTCTGAGTCTCGACCTCGGCAAAAACAGCGTGCGGGAGCCTGGCCGCAGGCGTCCTGCACTGCCGATGGTAGCGTTAGCTGTCCTTTTTTCTTTACTGGCACTTCTGCCCCTGGGTTTTATCATTGCCATAGGCGTTGAGACGGGCTGGGAAACGATTAGGGCGCTGGTATTTCGCCCACGTGTTGCTGAACTGCTCAGTAACACGCTGTGGCTGACGGCGCTAGCGGTACCGCTGTGTATCGTGATAGGCGTGGCGATCGCCTGGCTCACGGAGCGCACGCAGCTTGCCGGGCGAGGGATCTGGTCCGCGCTGGCGGTCGCCCCACTGGCGATCCCCGCGTTTGTGCAAAGCTATGCCTGGGTGAGCGTGGTTCCCTCGATGCATGGCCTTTCCGCGGGCGTGTTCCTCTCCGTTTTAGCTTACTATCCGTTTATTTATATGCCGGTTGCGGCGGTGCTGCGTCGTCTTGACCCAACGCTGGAAGATGTGGCCGCCTCGCTCGGCACCCCGCCGTGGCGGGTCTTTTTCCGCGTGGTGCTGCCGCAGCTAAAACTGGCTATCTGCGGCGGCGCGCTGCTGGTGGCGCTGCACCTGCTGGCGGAATACGGTCTGTACGTGATGATCCGTTTTGATACCTTCACAACGGCCATCTATGACCAGTTTCAGTCCACCTTCAGCGGCCCGGCAGCGAACATGCTGGCGGGCGTATTGGCCTTATGCTGCCTGGCGATCTTAGTGCTGGAAGGCGTGACGCGCGGGAAAGCGCGCTATGCACGCATTGGCGCTGGCGCGGCACGTGAACAGAAACGCTGGCCGCTGAAGCCTGCGGCGGCTGTGCTGGGACAGCTGTTTTTCCTCGCGCTGGTCATTCTGGCGCTGGGCGTGCCGTTACTTGTCCTGTGCCGCTGGATTTGGCTCGGCGGCGTGCAAAACTGGATGAACGCCGATCTCTGGCACTCCCTGCGTCAAACGCTGATGCTTGGCGTGGGCGGAGCGCTCCTGACGACGGCCTGCGTGATCCCCATCGCGTGGCTTGGGATCCGCTACCCGCACCGTATTTTCCGGATGCTGGAAGGGTGCATCTATATCACCAGTTCGCTGCCGGGCATTGTCACCGCGCTGGCGCTGGTCACGGTCACTATTCATTACGCTCGCCCCATTTATCAGACGGAAATCACCCTGTTCCTGGCCTATCTGCTGATGTTTATGCCCCGCGCACTCATTAACCTGCGGGCAGGGATTGCCCAGGCGCCGGTGGAGCTGGAAAACGTGGCGCGCAGCCTGGGCAGCACGCCTGCGAAAGCGCTCTGGAGCGTTACCCTGCGGCTGGCCGCACCGGGCGCTGCGGCAGGCGCCGCGCTGGTATTCCTTGGCGTCAGCAACGAATTGACCGCCACGCTGCTGCTCTCGCCGCTGGGAACCCGCACGCTCTCCACCGGATTCTGGGCGCTGACCAGTGAAATTGATTATGTGGCCGCCGCGCCCTACGCGATGCTGATGATCCTGATTTCACTCCCGCTGACCGCCATTCTCTATATGCAGTCGAAAAAAATTGCAGGGCTATGACATGCTTGAATTAACCGCCATTTCAAAATCGTTTTCGGACGTGCAGGTGCTCGACAGCTTAAACCTGAGCGTTGCGCCGGGGAGCCGCACGGCGATTGTCGGCCCCTCCGGGTCGGGGAAAACCACGCTGCTGCGTATTCTCGCCGGGTTTGAGACGCCGGATACCGGCCGCATTGTCATGCAGGGAAAAACGCTGTTTGATGAAAATCATATTGTTCCTGCTCACCTGCGCGGGATCGGTTTTGTGCCCCAGGAGGGCGCTCTGTTCCCCCATCTCAACGTGGCAGATAACATTGCCTGGGGGCTGGACGGTACCCGCCACGAGAAGCGCCAGCGCGTTGAGGTGCTGATGGAGATGGTCTCGCTCGACAGGCAGCTCGCGACGCACTGGCCCCATGAGATTTCCGGCGGACAGCAGCAGCGCGTGGCGCTTGCCCGTGCGCTGGCCCAGCGTCCTTCGCTGATGCTGCTGGATGAACCGTTCTCGGCGCTGGATACCGGCTTGCGCGCCATGACGCGTAAAGCAACGGCCGATCTGCTGGCGGAAGCGGGCGTGGCCTCAATTCTGGTCACCCACGATCAGAACGAAGCGTTGTCTTTTGCCACGCAGGTTGCCGTGATGCGTTCTGGCCGCTTCACGCAGGTGGGAACGCCTTATGACGTCTATACCCGTCCCGTTGACGAAGAGACGGCGCTGTTTCTTGGCGATGCCGTGATCCTGCCTGCTCAGCTCGCTGGCGGTTACGCCGTGTGTGCACTGGGCGAGGTGCCGACGGACAATCCGCATGCAGCAGGAGAGGGCCGGGTAATGATGCGTCCTGAACAATTGCGCGTGACGGCATGTGCGCCTCATGAAAGCCCGGTCTCCATTCTTGATGTCGACTTCACCGGTCAGCTGTCTACGCTGACGCTGGGATTAGCGGGGCATGAACAGCCCGTTATCCTCAGGACCGTCAGTCAGCCGGGCTGGCACCCGGGCGCGGCGGTACGCATTGATGTGACGGGCACTGCGCGCGTTTTATAATCGTAACCACCCCAAAACGGGGTGGTTGTTCCCCATCGTCCTCATTACCTCCCTTCATGAACGCGTGACGCTTGCCAATGCATAGATAATGCGTATAGTTCTCATTTGCATTGCTGTTAATACATTCTAAGGCCCGACAACGGGTCATTTTTTCGCGCACTTTCAAATGAGTTAACGATGGACAACACCAAAATACACAGAACGCTGCTGGCGCTCGCCATTGGGGCGGTGACACATTCCGTCCAGGCGGTGGATGATAAAAAAGAAGATACGCTAGTTGTGCAGGCTGCACCTGCCAGCGACTTTAAACCCGGCGGCGACCAGCTGGTACCGGCCTTTCTTGACGGGCAGGTGGCGAACGGCGGGCGCATGGGGATGCTGGGCCAGCAGAACGCCATGGACGTGCCGTTCAACATCATCAGCTACACCTCGAAGCTGGTGGAAGATCAGCAGGCGAAAACCATCGCTGACGTGGTCGCCAACGATGCGGGCGTGCAGTACGTTCAGGGATACGGTAACAGCGCGGAGACCTACCGCATTCGTGGCCTGAAGTTTGACGGCGACGACATGACGTTTGGCGGGCTGTCCGGCGTACTGCCGCGTCAGGTGGTGGATGCGCAGATGGTTGACCGCATTGAGATCTTCAAAGGCGCCAACGCGCTGATGAACGGCGCGGCAAGCTCTGGCGTGGGCGGGATGATCAATCTTGAGCCGAAACATGCGGGCGATACCCCGCAGGCAAAAGTGGGCGTGGATTACACCTCAGATTCGCAGTTTGGCACCACGCTGGATGCAGGCCGTCGCTTTGGTGACAGCGACCAGTTCGGCGCGCGCGTGAACCTGGTCCACCGTGAAGGGGAAACCGGCGTACCAAACGACCGTCGCCGCACCACGCTGCTCTCCACCGGTCTTGATTACAACGGCGACAACGTCCGCACCTCGCTGGATCTGGGCTATCAAAAGAAAACCTTCCACGGCAGCCCGACCAGCGTCAACATCTCGGCGGTGGATTTAGTGCCTGAACCGCCGAAAAACGATCGTAACTTCTCCCAGAAGTGGGCCTACAGCAACATCGAAAACGAATTTGGGATGTGGCGCAGCGAATACAACATCACCGATAACTGGACCGCCTATACCGGCCTGGGCGCGCAGCACGCGCACGAAGAAGGGATCTACAGCGCGCCGAAGCTGTTGGACAAAAGCGGCAAAGCCACGGTCAGCCGTCTGGATACTAACCGCATTAGCGATTCCGTTAGCGGCATGGCGGGCATTCGCGGGAATTTCACTACCGGCTTTGTGTCGCACAAGGTGAACGTGGGGTATTCGGCGACGACCAAAAACGAAAAAATCGCGTGGAAAATGTCGGCGACGAAGGATAACCCGACCACCAACATCTACCACAACACCGGCGTTGATATGCCGGACAGCTCCAACTTCAATGGATCAGGTGGCAAATACAGCGATCCGCTAACCAGCGGGCGCACCCGTACTCAGGGCTGGCTGCTGAGCGATACGCTGGGCGTCCTGGACGACAAGCTGCTGTTCACCGCGGGGGCGCGTCATCAGAAAGTGGTCATCCGCGGGTATAACAAAATTACCGGTGCAGAAAACGACGCGGACGGCTTCGACGGTAGCCGCTGGATGCCAACCTACGGCGTGGTTTATAAACCGTGGGAGCAGATTTCCCTTTACGCCAACCACACCGAAGCGCTGCAGCCGGGAAAAACCGCGCCGGACACCGCTACCAACTACGGTCAAAGCACCGGTATTGTTCACTCTAAACAGAATGAAATCGGCTTGAAGGCAGACTTTGGTCGCGTGGGCGGCTCTCTGGCGCTGTTTGAGATCAAAATGCCATCGGCGATCCTCGACGATGACAATCACTACGGCCTGGACGCTGAACAGCGTAACCGTGGCGTAGAGCTCAACGTTTTTGGCGAGCCCATGCTCGGGATGCGCCTGAACGCCAGCGCCACCTGGCTGCAGGCCGAGCTGGCCAAAACCAAAAACGGCGTGAATCAAGGCAACGATGCGATTGGCGTGCCGAACTTCTATGCCGTGCTGGGGGCAGAGTACGACATCAAGCCAGTTGACGGCCTGACCGCCACCGCACGCGTGAACCACTCGGGCACGCAGTATGCCGATCTCGCGAACAGCAAAAAGCTGGACAGCTATACCACGCTGGATCTGGGCATGCGCTACCGCTTCGCGTTAAACCACAATGCAAACCAGATGACCGTGCGCGCAGGCATCGACAACGTGACCAATGAAAACTACTGGGCCAGCGTGGACGATTCCGGTACCTACATCACTCAGGGCGAACCGCGAACCTTTAAGGTCTCGGTGGGCTACGAGTTCTAAGCGTTCCACCTCGTTATCCGGGGCAGGGACGCCCCAATCCCGCCGTTATCCTGTTATAAAATTGTAACAAAAGCTTCTTACACTGTTCGCCAACTCCTTACCTCTTGGCCAATGACAGGAAGCCGCTATGGGCAGACCCCTCAAATCCGTTTTTAAAAAAGAACATCGCGACGACATCACTAACCGCAGCGCTAACCCGGTTTTCTCCGAGGTTGCAGAGGTTTTCCTCTCCCGCCGTCGTTTTCTCCAGATGGGCGCCGTGGCGGGTGCTGCCGTTTCCTTTCCCTTTTTGATCAAACCTGATAGCGCCATTGCCGCGGTATCGAAGCCGTCCGCGCTGGCAAAAGCGGTGTCGCTTGGGTTTACCAGTATTCCCGTTTCCACGGACGATACGGTGAGGGTGCCGGAAGGTTATATTGCCCGCCCGTTTTATCGCTGGGGTGACCCGACGGGCATCAAAGACCACATGCCGGCATTTAAGCCGGATGCCAGCAACACGACCGACGAACAGGCCGTGCAGGCGGGGATGCACCACGACGGTATGGCGTGGTTTAGCCTGCCGCAGGGGGAGCAAAACCCGGAACATGGTCTGCTGGCGCTGAACCATGAATACATCGATAACGGGATGCTGTTTACGGACGGTATGGCGAACTGGAACCTCGACAAAGCCCGCAAGGGGCAGAACGCGATGGGCGTGTCGGTGGTGGAAGTGAAAAAAGCGGGCAGCGACTGGGAGGTGGTTCGCCCGTCTTCTTATGCCCGCCGTATCACCGTCAATACGCCGATGCAGCTTACCGGCCCGGCGCGGCATCAGCCCCTGATGAAAACCGCCGCCGACCCGCAGGGGGAGCGCGTGCTGGGCACCATGCAAAACTGCGCCAACGGCCACACGCCGTGGGGCACCTACCTCACCTGCGAGGAGAACTGGTCGGATATTTTTGTCAAAAAAGCCGATCTCAATCCGCTCGAAAAACGCTACGGCATCAGCGACAGCGACGAATCTTACCGCTGGAACGAGGTGGATGAGCGGTTTAGCGTCGATAAAACGCCTAACGAGCCTAACCGGTTCGGCTGGGTGGTAGAGATTGATCCCTACGAACCGACCTCCACACCGCGCAAGCACACCGCACTTGGCCGCTTCAAGCACGAGGGGGCCGCCGTTACGCTCGCCGCCGATAATCGCGTGGTGGTCTATATGGGGGACGATCAGAAGTTTGAGTACATTTATAAATTCGTCTCTGACAAAAAATACGATCCTGCGAACCGTGAGGCCAATATGCAGCTGCTGACCTCGGGTACGCTGTATGTTGCCAGGTTCAATGAAGAGGGAAGCGGCGACTGGCTGCCGCTGATCTTCGGGCAGAATGGCCTGGATAAAAGCCACGGTTTTGAAAACCAGGGCGATCTGCTGATTAAAACCCGCCTGGCGGCTGACGTGGTGGGGGCGACGAAAATGGATCGCCCGGAGTGGATAGCCGTCGATCCGCACGCCAGCGGCAGCGTCTACTGTACGCTCACCAACAACAGCGATCGCGGTAAAGAGGGGAAAGCCCCGGTCGATGCCGCCAACCCGCGTGCTAATAACGTGTTTGGTCATATTATGCACTGGCACGAAGAGGGGGCCGATCCTGCCGCCGCACGCTTTACATGGGATATTCTGGTCATGGGCGGGCGCACAGACAGCGACGATCCGAAGGCCAAAGGCTCTATGCAGGGCGCGGCATTCGGCAGCCCGGATGGTCTGT
The DNA here is from genome assembly GCF_010692925.1 of Enterobacter sp. T2. Classification (NCBI taxonomy): domain Bacteria; kingdom Pseudomonadati; phylum Pseudomonadota; class Gammaproteobacteria; order Enterobacterales; family Enterobacteriaceae; genus Enterobacter; species Enterobacter sp. T2. The sequence goes on from NZ_CP048736.1 coordinate 1,158,394, forward strand.
CGTTCGATCATCAGGGCGTTCTGTGGATCCAGACCGACGTCTCTTCCAGCACGATCAACAAAAAAGCGTATGAGGGGATGGGCAATAACCAGATGGTGGCCACCATTCCGGGCAGCAATGAGTTTCGTCGTTTCCTGACGGGCCCGCGTGGGTGTGAAATCACCGGTATTGCGTTTACGCCGGACAACCGGACGCTGTTTATCAATATTCAGCATCCGGGAGAGGGCGGGGATGATATTACCGACCCGGCCAATCCGCGTGCCGTCTCTAACTGGCCGGACGCCAGCCCGAACGGACGCCCGCGTTCGTCGACGGTGGTGATCGTCAAAGCGGACGGCGGGATCATCGGGTCGTGACGTTAATCCGCCGGGCGCATGCGCTGGCCCGGCGTTAAACTTGCTACCACCAGCATGAAGTGTTAAAACGTGCCCCTTCTAAAAAAGAGACAGGGGTAGGGCGTGAAAGACGCGTCATTCGCTTCAGGCCATGGTAGCGCTGAAGCCTCGTCGGATCAGAATCCGACGCTGCAACGTGGTTTGCAAAATCGACATATTCAGTTAATTGCCCTCGGCGGCGCGATTGGTACCGGGTTGTTTCTCGGCATCGGCCCCGCCATTCAAATGGCTGGTCCTGCGGTACTGCTGGGATACGGCATCGCCGGGATTATCGCCTTCCTGATCATGCGCCAGCTCGGCGAAATGGTCGTTGAAGAGCCGGTGTCAGGCTCCTTCGCACACTTTGCTTACAAATACTGGGGCCCGTTTGCAGGCTTCCTCTCCGGCTGGAACTACTGGGTGATGTTCGTGCTGGTGGGGATGGCCGAACTGACCGCCGCAGGCATCTACATGCAGTACTGGCTCCCGGATGTCCCGACGTGGATCTGGGCGGCGGCCTTTTTCATCATCATTAATGCCGTTAACCTCGTCAATGTGCGCCTGTATGGCGAAACCGAGTTCTGGTTTGCGCTGATCAAGGTACTGGCGATTATCGGGATGATCGGCTTTGGCCTGTGGCTGCTGTTCTCCGATCACGGCGGCGAGCGGGCAACCATTGATAACCTCTGGCAGCACGGCGGCTTTCTGGCAACCGGCTGGAAAGGACTGGTTCTCTCTCTGGCGGTGATCATGTTCTCCTTCGGCGGGCTGGAGCTGATTGGTATTACCGCTGCCGAAGCGCGCGACCCGCATAAAAGTATCCCAAAAGCGGTCAACCAGGTGGTGTACCGTATTCTGCTGTTTTACATCGGCTCGCTGGTGGTTCTGCTGGCGCTCTATCCATGGGTGGAAGTGAAATCTGACAGCAGTCCGTTCGTGATGATTTTCCACGATCTGAACAGCAATGTGGTGGCGTCGGCGCTGAACTTCGTCATTCTGGTGGCGTCGCTTTCGGTCTATAACAGTGGCGTTTACTCCAACAGCCGTATGCTGTTTGGCCTTTCCGTACAGGGGAACGCGCCGAAGTTCCTGACCCGCGTCAGCCGTCGCGGTGTGCCGATTAATTCCTTGTTCCTTTCCGGCGCGATTACGTCATTAGTGGTGCTGATCAACTACCTGCTGCCGAAAGCGGCATTTGGCCTGCTGATGGCGCTGGTTGTCGCCACGCTGCTGCTGAACTGGATCATGATCTGCCTGGCGCACCTGCGCTTCCGTGCAGCGATGCGACGCAAGGGACGCGAGACGCAGTTTAAAGCGCTGCTCTACCCGGCAGGAAACTATATCTGTATCGCGTTCCTGGGGCTGATTCTGGTGCTGATGTGCACGATGGATGAGATGCGTCTCTCAGCGATGCTGCTGCCAGTGTGGGTGGTGTTCCTGTTTATTGCGTTTAAATTATCCCGTAAAAAGTAGCACGTTTTTCGCCCGGTGGCGCTTCGCTTACCGGGCCTACATGTCCGGGGCCATTATTATTTTGTAGGCCGGGTCAGGCGAAGCCGCCACCCGGCTTTGAATGTGCGATATCAAATCTGAAACGCTATTCGTTTCCCATTCGGTAACGTCACATCAATGCTCATTTCACCGCCGAGCGCACTGACATAGCGTTTGAGTGTTGAAAGCCGGGGATCGTTTCCCGGCTGTTCGATTTTTGCCACAGTTGGTTGTTTTACCCCCATTGCCGCGGCCAGTTCTGTCTGCGAAATATTGAGCTCTTCCCGCAGTTGGTTCAGGGCAACAATTCTGCGTATTACATCAACTTTAGCCGCAATACGCTCCTGACTTTCCGCGCTCTGTTGTGCCATGAGTTCTTTTAGCGTTGCCATATGGCCTCCTTATCCGCCAGATGTCTGCTGTACTCAACGTCAGCCAGCGTAATCATTTCGTTATAAAACCGTTTTTGATTGCAACCGGTTTTGTTTCCAGCACAGAGCACAATTGCCTTACGGTCAGGATCAAAAGCAAAAAAAGCTCTGATGGGATTTCCCGCATGTTGAATCCGTAATTCCTTCATGTTCGCATAGGCTGAAGCCTTCACGGTATCTACGTATGGCCGCCCAAGCGTTGGGCCAAACTCAGCAAGAATATGCATCATCGCTAGCACATCTTCTTTTAATGCTGTTGTTTGTTCGAAGTACCATTGATCAAATCTGTCCGTTGTCTCGACATTCCACATCGTTTCTCCTTTAGCTTCCTCGCTGTATTATTTTATAGCCTGTAGGCTATAGTGACAATCAGAACACCTCGTTTAGTCATACATCGACCTTTATCGTGACCCCCCTCCCAATTCTGTTTCGATCCACAGGATCTTTATTTTGTAATCGATTACTTTTTATTTGCTGTCATTTGTAATCGATTACTTTTTCCGGGTGAGGCTTATCATGGTGTCAACTGAAAGTAGTGAAAAGGCGATAACACAGCACCGGCTGCTGGTGCCGCGTCTGTCGTTAATGATGTTTCTGCATTTTTTCATCTGGGGTAGCTGGTCAGTCACGCTTGGCCTGGTGATGACCCGGCACAACATGTCTCTGTTAATTGGCGATGCGTTCTCCGCCGGGCCCATCGCCTCCATTCTCTCGCCGTTTGTGCTCGGCATGCTGGTGGATCGTTTCTTTGCCTCGCAGAAGGTGATGGCGGTGATGCACCTGGCGGGCGCGGCAATCCTCTGGTTCGTGCCGGGGGCGCTGATTGCCGAAAACGGCGCGCTGCTGATTGGCCTGCTGTTTGGTTACACGCTCTGCTATATGCCAACGCTGGCGCTGACCAACAACATCGCATTTCACAGCCTGGCGAACGTGGATAAAACTTTCCCGGTGGTGCGCGTGTTCGGCACCATCGGCTGGATCGTGGCGGGAATTTTCATCGGCGTGACCGGCGTGGCGTCCAGCGTCACCATCTTCCAGGTGGCGGCAGCCAGCTCCCTGCTGCTCGCACTCTACAGCCTGACGCTGCCGCACACGCCAGCGCCAGCGAAAGGGCTACCGGTGCAGGTGCGCGATCTCTTTTGTGCCGATGCCTTTGCGCTACTCAAAACCCGCCATTTCTTTGTCTTCTCCGTCTGCGCGATGCTGATCTCCGTCCCGCTTGGCACCTATTACGCCTATACCGCCTCGTATCTGGCGGATGCCGGTATTGCAGACGTCAGCACCGCCATGTCCTTCGGGCAGATGTCAGAGATCTTCTTCATGCTGGTCATTCCGCTACTGTTCCGCCGTCTGGGGGTGAAAGTCATGCTGCTGATCGGCATGCTGGCGTGGTTCGTGCGTTATGCCATGTTCGCGCTGGGCGTCAGCGAGGAAGGACGCATCCTGTTGTACCTCGGGATCCTGCTGCACGGCGTCTGCTACGATTTCTTCTTCGTCGTCGGCTTTATCTACACCGACCGCGTGGCGGGTGAAAAGGTGAAAGGACAGGCGCAAAGCATGATTGTCATGTTCACCTACGGCATCGGCATGCTGCTGGGCTCTCAGATTTCCGGCGCGCTTTATAACCGTCTGGTGGCCGGGCAGACCGTGCCGCAGGCATGGGTGACATTCTGGTGGATCCCGGCGGTGGCTGCCGCGGCGATCGCGCTGATTTTCCTTCTCACGTTCAGGTATGACGATGACAAGGCGTAATGTTCAGGAGGGGCTATGAGGACGATGAAAGGACCGGGCATTTTTCTGTCGCAATTTATTGGCGAGAAAGCGCCGTTCAACACGCTCGACGGACTGGCAGGCTGGGCGGCGGCGAAGGGTTACAAAGCGGTGCAGATCCCCTGCAATCATCCGCACATTTTTGATGTCGAAAAAGCGGCAGAGAGCCAGGCCTACTGCGATGACATTACCGGCAAGCTGGGCGCGCACGGGCTGGTCATCAGCGAGCTGTCGACCCATCTGGAGGGGCAGCTTGTGGCGGTAAACGAGGTCTACAGCGACGCGTTTGACCACTTCGCCCCCGCCGCCGTGCGCGGTAATGATGCAGCTCGCCGGGCATGGGCAACGGAAAAGCTAAAGCAGGCGGCAGTCGCCTCAGCCAGACTCGGCCTGAAAGCGCACGCCACCTTCTCCGGCTCGCTGGCGTGGCCGTTTTTCTATCCATGGCCGCCGCATAACGAGCAGCGTTTTCAGGCGGCATTCGAGGAGCTGGCAAACCGCTGGCGACCGATTCTGGATACCTTTGACGAACAGGGCGTGGACGTCTGTTTTGAGTTGCATCCGGGCGAAGACTTGCACGACGGCGTGAGCTTCGAGCGTTTTCTGGCGCTTCTGGATAATCACCCGCGCTGCAATATCCTTTACGACCCGAGCCACATGCTGTTACAGCAGATGGATTACCTGACCTTCATCGACATTTACCACGCGCGCATCAAAGCCTTCCACGTCAAAGATGCCGAGTTCCGTCCTAATGGGCGCAGCGGCGTGTACGGTGGTTACCAGCCGTGGATCAACCGCGCCGGGCGCTTCCGTTCGCTCGGCGACGGACAGATCGACTTCAAAGGCATTTTCAGCAAGCTGACCCAGTACGATTATGACGGCTGGGCGGTGCTGGAGTGGGAGTGCTGCCTGAAAGACGGTGATACCGGCGCAAGTGAGGGAAGCGAGTTTATCCGCCGCCACATCATCCCCGTATCCGGGCGTGCGTTTGATGACTTCGCGGCAGGGGGCAGCCATGATTAATGTCGGGATTGTCGGCAGCGGGTTTATCGGCCCGGCGCATATCGAGGCGCTGCGGCGTCTCGGGTTTGTGCAGGTGGTGGCGCTCTGCGACGGCACGCTTGCCAGCGCGCAGGAAAAAGCACGCCAGCTTAACGTGCCCCACGCCTGCGCCAGCGTGGCGGAACTGCTCGCACTTCCTGACCTGCACGTGGTGCACAACTGCACGCCCAATCATCTGCACGCGGAGATTAACCGTCAGATCCTGCGCGCGGGAAAACATGTCTTTTCTGAAAAACCGCTCTGCATGACGTCGGACGAGGCGCGTGACCTGGTGGCGCGGGCGGAGCAGGCTGGCGTGGTGCACGGCGTGAGCTTTGTCTATCGCCAGTTTGCGATGGTGCGCCAGGCGGCGAGCATGATGCGCGCGGGCAGCCTCGGGCGGCTATTCGCCTCACACGGCAGTTATTTACAGGACTGGATGCTGCTGGAAACCGACTACAACTGGCGGGTGGATGCCGCGCTTGGCGGGGCTTCGCGCGCGGTGGCGGATATCGGCTCCCACTGGTGCGATACGGTGCAATTTGTGACCGGCAGGCGCATTACCGAGGTCATGGCCGATCTCTCCATCGTCTGGCCGACGCGTAAGGCCAGCATGGGCGGTCATCAGACCTTCTCCCACGATGAGGCGGCGGCGTATACCAACACACCGGTCAGTACCGAAGACTTCGGCTCAGTGCTGTTCCGCTTTGACGATGGCAGCAAAGGTTGCTTTAGCGTCTCGCAGGTGAGCGCCGGGCGTAAAAACCGCCTGACGTTTGAGATTAACGGCAGCGAGCAGTCAGTGGCGTGGGATCAGGAGGTGCCGCAACAGCTGTGGATCGGCCATCGCGCGCTGGCAAATCAGACGCTCACCGATGATCCGGGCCTGATGAACCCTGACGTGGCCAGCAGCGCACACTTCCCCGGCGGGCACATCGAAGGCTGGCCTGACGCCTTTAAAAATATGATGATGCAGTTCTACCGCGCCCTGCTGGCGGGAGCGATGCCGGAGGCACCACAGTTTGCGACCTTCCACGATGGCGCAAACGTGATGTATATCATTGATGCCATAGTGAAAAGTCATCAGCAGCAGCGTTGGGTACGCGTGGCGCAATGACGTGTTGCCCGGTTCGCCGGGCAACAAATTTATGGTAGCCTGCACAAAACGCTAACCGCAGGATGTGTCGTCGCTATGTCAATTCAGAAAATCGCTCAGCTGGCCGGGGTCTCCGTGGCGACGGTCTCCCGCGTGCTCAATAACAGCGACACCGTGAAGGCAAAAAACCGCGAGCGCGTCCTGCAGGCCATCAAAGAGAGCAACTACCAGCCTAATTTACTGGCCCGTCAGTTACGTACTGCCCGGAGCTATATGATCCTGGTGATGGTCTCAAACATTGCCAACCCGTTCTGCGCCGAAGTGGTGAAGGGCATCGAAGAAGAGGCGGAGAAAAACGGCTATCGGATCCTGCTGTGTAACTCCGGGTCGGACATCGAACGTTCCCGTTCGGGCTTAAGCCTGCTGTCGGGCAAAATCGTCGACGGCATTATCACCATGGACGCTTTCTCAAAGCTGCCGGAACTGGCCGCGCTGATTGGCTCCGCACCGTGGGTGCAGTGTGCCGAATATGCCGATGCCGGCGCGGTTTCCTGCGTGGGGATTAACGACGTTGATGCGTCGCAGCATGCCGTCAGCCAGCTTGCCGACGGTGGACGCAAACGCATCGCGATGATCAACCACGACCTGAGCTATAAATATGCCCGTCTGCGCGAGCGCGGCTATAAGAGCGTGATCCACCTGAAAGATCTGGAGTATCAGGCGGTTGAATACGCCAGCGATCTCAGCTTCCGCGCCGGGATGGTGGCGATGCAAAATCTGTTGCAGGATAATCCACCGGATGCGGTGTTTGCCGTCTCCGATACGCTGGCGGCGGGCGCGCTGCGCGCCATTCAGCAGGCCGGGCTGCGGGTGCCGGAGGATATTGCTGTTGTGGGATTTGACGGTACCGAGCTGGCGGACATGATTTCGCTGACCACCATCGAACAGCCGTCGCGGGATATCGGGCGCAAGGCGGTCGACCTGCTCTTAAATAAAATCGACAACCCCGATGCGCCCACGGAAAGAGTGATGATGGACTGGCGCTTTATTTCCCGCGCCAGTACCTGATTATTGGGCTATAACCCCTGCCAGGGAGCGAATATCGTTCCCGGTAGGTGACTGATGAATACGCAAACCAAACTCCTCCACCACCGCAAAAATATGATCGAAGATGTCAGCCTGAATCTCCTCATATTCTGCCCAGATCACCGTATTGGTGAAAGCGTATATTTCAATCGGCAGGCCGTTGGCATCCGGTGCCAGCTGACGCACCATTAACGTCATATCTTTGCGAATGCGCGGGTGGTTACGCAGATATTCATTCAGGTAGGCGCGGAAGGTACCAATATTGGTCATTTTGCGCAGGTCTAATACCGATTCACCTTCGCCATTTTTCTGATTCCACAGGCTAATTTCCTCATGTCGCGCGGCCAGATACGGCTTGAGCAGTTTCGCCTGAATCAGCTTCTGCTGCTCCTGCTCGTCCAGGAAGTGAATGCTGGTGGTATCGATATTCAGGCTGCGCTTAATGCGTCGGCCGCCGGAGGCCGACATGCCGCTCCAGTTGATAAAGGCGTCAGAGACCAGCGCCCACGTTGGGATCGTGGTGATGGTGTTATCGAAGTTGCGCACTTTAACGGTGGTCAGGCCGATGTCCGTCACCGTGCCGTTGGCACCGTATTTCGGCATCTCCAGCCAGTCGCCAAGCTTGAGCATGTCGTTGGCGGAAAGCTGAATCCCGGCGACCAGTCCCAGTATCGGGTCTTTAAAGACCAGCATAAGAACGGCGGCCATGGCACCCAGGCCGCTAATCAAAATGGCCGGTGACTGACCGATCAGCAGAGAGATAATTAAGATCCCCACCAGAATCGCGCTCACCAGCTTGATGCCCTGGAAGATCCCTTTCAGCGGCAGCTGTGAGGCGGTCGCCATTTTCTGCGAAAGATTGAATATGACGTCCAGCAGCGAGAAGAAGGAGAGCAGGGCATACACCATCACCCACAGCTTCGCGCAGGTGGTGAGCATTTCTGCCGCTTCGCTCCCTTTTTGCAGCCAGAGAACGGCCTGAACGTTAACGATTATCCCCTGAAGGGTAAATGCCAGACGGTGAAATAATTTATTCTGGGTAATGATCTGCAACCATAAATGGCTGCTGGCCCGGGCGCGTTTCTCGAATGCGCGCAGCACGACTTTGTGCAGAATAAAATGAACGATGATGGCAGTAAGAAAAATAATACCAAAGATAATCACTAAAGAGGTGGTGTGATTAATTTCAATGCCTAACTCTTCAACCTGAGCAATTAATTCCTGCATAACGTCTCCTGTATTGATGCAGCCCCATAATGGCGGCTGCGGATCTATTATGCAAATACCTCAGGCTTATTTGCTTGCCTGGCAGACCTTCACGACGGGTAAACACAGCCGATGGCGGATGCGCAGCGTTGCCAGCGCCAGGATGACCATCAGGCCGGTTTCCACCGTCAGGAAAAAGTTAATCGCCTGGGCGTAATCCCCGTGATGATGTTGCAGCCCGTGCAGCAAAATCGCCCCGAAAATGGCCGGGCCAAGCCCCAGCGCGGCCTGCTGCAGGGTGCTTAAGATGGCGCTGGCGGCCCCTGCGTCATCAGGCTGAATATCGCGCATCCCGATGCGGTAGAAGCTGTTCACAATCAGCGCCTGACCGTAGCCTACCAGCCCGGTGGCTGGCGCCAGCGTCAGCGCCGTATTTTGCACTCCCCAGTAGCGGAACGTGGCGATCAGCGCCAGCAGGCCGATTATCTGGATTGCCAGGCCGGTGAGCAGAATCGTGCTGGTGCTGTAGCGCGCAATCAGCCGCGGCGCGAACCACGCGGAGATAAAATAGGTCACCCCGAGGGCGATAAAACTGTTCCCGGACTGCCACGGCGCCATTCCCAGACCCGTTTGCATGGTCAGCGCCATACAGAACATAAACCCGGACCAGACGCTGAAAAAGAGCAGCGCAATTACGATGCCAAAGCGAACGCTGCGGAGCTGAAGCAGACGCGGTGGGATCAGCGGATGGGCATTTCCACGCTCTTTTTTGCGCGCATTCTGTGCCATCAGCCAGACCAGCGGAATAATGGCGAGAAGCATAACCTTTAGCGACCACGGCCAGTGCCACTGTGGGCCGAGCGCCATCGGGAACAGCAGACAGCAGAGCATGATGGCCAGCAAGACGGTCCCTGCCCAGTCGATGCGCGACGGCGTTTCACGGCGGGTTTCCGGCACGTAGCGACGGCTTAGCGCCAGCACCACCAGGCAGATGGGGACGTTAATAAAGAAGGCGTTACGCCAGCCCAGTCCGGCGATATCCGCCGATACCAGCCAGCCGCCGCCCATCTGGCCGACGATAAACGCAATCCCCCCAATGCCGCCGAACAGGCTAATCGCCTTCGCGTGGGCGGTGCCTTTTAACGTGACGTGCAGCGTGGCAAGAATTTGCGGCATGATCAGGGCGGCACCCGCCCCCTGAACAATACGCGCGGCCAGCAGTTGTTCAATGTTCCCCGCCATTCCGCACAGCAGCGAGGCCAGGCCAAAGATTGCCACACCCCACATAAACAGGCGACGGCGGCCAAGATTATCTCCCAGCTTGCTGCCGAGCGCGAGGCAGACGGCAAACGCCACGCCATAAAGCGCGACAATCAGCTCCAGCTCGGTGGCGGTAGCGTGCAGTGAATGGGTAATGGCGTCCAGCGCCACGTTAGTGATTGAGGTATCAATCATGGGTAGCATCTGGCCGGTTAACAGCAATATCAGGCCTGCGCGACCCGGTGAAACAACTGACGTATTCATGGTAACTCCATTGCGTCATTCATCAGATGGTCGTAGCATCAACTATCTGATAAACGGGTACCAGTTCTTGCTTATACTGGTACTGGTACTACCATGCAGGGGGATTTATGGCGTTGATGTCTGAACCCGTCGCCTCACTTCAGGATGACACGCGAAAACAGCTGGGCGCATTTTTACGCGCCCGGCGTGAAAGCCTCGATCCGCAGCGTCTCGGTTTGCCACGCAGCGGACGCCGCCGCACGCCGGGTCTGCGCCGCGAAGAGGTGGCGATGCTCGCCGACGTGGGTGTGACCTGGTATACCTGGCTTGAGCAGGGCAGGGACGTCAATCCGTCCAGCGCGGTGATGGCAGCCATAGCGAAAGCCCTGCAGTGTACTCCGACCGAAGCCCGGCATCTTTTCGTGCTCGCCGGTTTGCCGCCGGGCGAAGCACCGCAGGCGGTCTGCTGCGAGGGGATCAGCGAAGGCACGCGTCGCCTGCTGGATACGCTGATGCCAAAACCTGCCAGCATCCAGAAACCCAATTTCGATATCGTGGCGTGGAACGACAGTTTTGGGCACCTGATGGGCGTTGATTTCAATGCAATCCCGCCGGAGGACCGCAACTGTATTTACCTGTTTCTCACCCATCCCGCGTGGCGCGCGCGGCTCGGCAGACGCGACGATGTACTGCCGATTTTTGTCTCCTATTTCCGCGCGGCGATGGCCGAGCACCGGGGCGACCCGCTGTGGGAAGCCAAACTGGCGCGCTTCTTTGCGGTGTCTGAGGAGTTCAAAACGCTGTGGCACCAGCGCAACGACGTGCGCGGCGTGGAGAACCAGCTCAAGCTGTTTACCCATCCCGAGCTGGGGGATTTTACGCTGCAGCAGATGTACTGGTACTCCGCACCGCGAAACGGGTCGCGGCTGCTGGTCTATTTACCGGTGGACGAGGCGGGGGAGAGGGCGATGGCATGGCTGGCTGAACAGGCTAAATAATTTTTTTGCGAGGCGTTTTCAGGGAATCAGCACGGATCCTGCCGTGTCGGTTCACATTGCGTAAGATAAGGTCTGAATGAGACCAACCTGCTGAATCTACATCATTTAGATGAGTAGTGAAGTGGACTATACTTACGCGATGAGAAACCACCGATGTCGCCACTGATGATTGATTCCGCAGAATTTAGCCAAAAACTTGGGCTTATCACTCAAAACGTTGAACATACTGAAGCGTTTCTGTTGCGGGGCACGGTGGATTTTCATCTGCCTGGTTTTTTGTTGCCTGTGGGGTATCGGCTTCTGAAGTCGCGCTATAGCGATGAATACCGTCTCGTGACTACCGACGACGGTAAGCCTTATACGGCATATGCCGTGAAGCTGACGTTTCATAAAGAAATTACCTTTCCTCACGGTGCCGCCACGCAAGTGATGGTCTGGCGTACGCCCCGCGCGGTCCATCAATCCGTTATCAGCGGGTTGCCACAACTTTTCTTTCAGTGGGTGCTCAGCGAATACGATATCGTGGTCTCAGACAGCGAGCAAACGGGAGACGGGCAGCGGTTTTGGTTGCGGATGATAGACTGGGCGTTCAGCATGAATTACCAGATAAGCGTGGCGGACGGTACGGTAGGCGCAGAGTGGGAATTAACACCAGTGAGTTCATACGCTGAACTGGAAGAACGCTGGATTGCTTTTGCCTGGGGAAACGATCGTGATGTCCATCCGCATCGCAGACTGGTCATCAGTAAAACGTAACGGGCCGCGCGCGGCGGCCCGTCGGGATTAGCACTCGGTCACAATCGTGCTCAGCGGCAGGCGAGACTTCGGCAGCGTGGCGTTGAAATCTTCCACGCTGTGATGGCCAACCGGCACCACCACTACGCTGGTGAAGCCTTTCTCTTTCAGGCCAAACTCTTCGTCGAGGATCGCGGCATCGAAACCTTCGATTGGCACTGCATCCAGACCCATGGCACCCACGCCCAGCAGGAAATTACCGACGTTCAGGTAAACCTGTTTCGCCATCCACTGGTCATCATCTTTCAGATCCACACGGTGCATATCGGCGAAGTAAGTCCGGCCCTTATGGTTCGCGGCTTTGGCTTCTGGCGTGTTAAAACGACCATCGGCTTCTTCCTGATCCACGACGCGCTCAAGCCAGGCATCATCCATCGCGGTTTTCGCGCAGAATACCACCACGTGAGAGGCGTCCAGCATTTTGCGTTCGTTGAACACATAGGTCCCTGCGGCGGATTTCGCAACGCGCGCTTTACCTTCCTCGGTGCTGGCCACAATAAAGTGCCACGGCTGGGAGTTGGTGCTGGACGGGCTGTACTGCAGCAGGGTTTTGATTTTTTCTGCTTCTTCAGCGGTCAGTTTTTTAGTCGGGTCGAACGCCTTGGTGGAGTGGCGTTTCAGGGCGACAGAAATGATATCCATAACTACTCCTGGTAATGAAATTCGCCCGAACGCGGGCGCGAAAGGAGAGCAGATTACCGCGCAAAGCGGCAAAAGATAAGTGCATTTCGAGCGCTTAATCTGTTCGTCTCAGACGAACAATCAGGCAGGGCGTATCCACTTCTGGTCTTTCTTCGGCAGTTTATCAACGACCAGATTCCAGGAATCTGCAATCAGGTCGGCAACCAGTTCCGGGGTGATGTCCTCGGTGCCGTAAAGGGAAATCCAGTGTTTTTTATTCAGATGGTAACCAGGCTCAACGCCCCGGTAGATCTGCTGATTTAACAGCGACGTTTCCGGATCGGATTTCAGGCTAACGTGCGGCCGTCCGTGTGCGGTTGCCATCAGCATGAAAATTTTCCCGCCGACCTTGAAGACGTCGTACTCCGGGCCGAACGGCCAGCAGTGTTCGGTAAAAGGCATCTCCAGCGCGACGCGCTTCGCGTGTTCCTGCAAGGATTTACTGTCCATCGCTCTCCTCCTGAGCCAGTCCGCGCCACATCACCTCAAAACCCAGGGCTTTAAAATCGACGGCGCGGGACGGATCGCGGGTGGCAAATTCCATCGTGCTTTCGGCCAGCGATAAAAACAGCGCATCGCCAAACGTTTTGAATTCATCCGACATAAACACCGGGCGCACCGAACGACGGCACAGTTCATGCAGTTCCGGGAACATCTCTTTCACCGCCATCTCCGTTTCGGCGCTCAGCTTTTCACTGACCCCAATCTGGCGGATAGCCGCATGCGCCACGGGGTTACGAATCCCCCAGTCCACATAGCTGTTCCAGATATTGCGGGTATGTTCTTTCGGCAGCGTGATGGTGCGATCGAGGTTCGCCAGCATGGTCTGGCAGAGATCCTGCTTCAGGTGCAGATAGAGGGCATTCAGCAGATCGTCTTTGGTAGCAAAGTAGCGGAACAGGGTGCCTTCGGCGACACCCGCCTTACGGGCAATGAGCGCCGTTGAGGCGGCAATACCTGACTGTGCAAATGCCGCCGTTGCGGCGTCCAGTAAGGCCTGTTTTTTATCTTCACTCTTCGGACGTGCCACTAAATTTTTCCCCCTTTCAATGATAAAAACCCCGATTGAAACACGTGCTTTGACACGCTGCAACGCGGAATGTCAAAGATCGAAAACGTCTTGACGACTTTCTCATCATATCTATAATGAGTGCTTACTCACTCATAATCAAGTTTACCCCACGCAAACCATCGGATGGCTCGCGTTTTCGGGTCAGGATATGAAAAAAACTCTCTTCATCTGCGTGGTGTTCGTCATGATTATTGCTTCAGCTGCGAGTTTACCGTTTGTTCTGAATGCCGGTTTTGGCCAGCCACCGCAGGGTGCGCAGCTCACGGAAGTGGAAGCGTCTCCGCACTACTACGAGGGGAAATTCCACAATACGCTCCCGACGCCTGGCTTTACCGGCCAACAAAATATGCTGGTGGCGTGGTGGCAATTTCTGACCCGTAAAACCGAAAATGCCCGCCCGGCTCAGCCGCTGCCGCTGGTGAAAACCGATCTGGCGAGCCTGCCGCTGGAGCAGGACACGCTGGTGTGGCTCGGCCACTCCTCCTGGTATCTGCAGCTGGCGGGAAAACGTATCCTGATCGACCCGGTCCTTGGTAACTATGCCGCGCCGTTTTCGTTTCTCAATAAAGCCTTTGCGGGGGAGTATCCGTGGCGCGCGGCGAGCATGCCGGAGATCGACCTGCTGATTATCTCTCACGATCACTACGACCACCTGGATTACGCCACCATCAGGGCGTTATTGCCGAAGGTGAAACGCGTGGTGACGCCGCTCGGGGTAGGGTCACACCTGCGCTACTGGGGGATGAAGCCAGAGATTATCGACGAACGCGACTGGAACCAGTCGGTGCACATCAGCGATGCGCTGACGGTTCACCTGTTGCCCGCGCGTCACTTCTCCGGGCGAGGCATCAAACGTGACCAGACGCTGTGGGGCAGCTTTATGTTTGTCACCCCAGAGCAGAAGATCTACTACAGCGGAGATTCTGGCTACGGCCCGCACTTTAAGGCAATCGGCGAGCAGTTTGGTGATGTGGATTTAGCCATCATGGAAAATGGCCAGTATGACCAGGACTGGAAGTACATCCACATGCTGCCAGAGGAGACGGCTCAGGCGTCGGTCGACCTGAATGCAAAGGCGGTGGTGCCAGGGCATAACGGTCGTTTTGTGCTGGCAAAACACACCTGGAACGACCCACTGATCCAGCTGGCAAAAGCCAGCAAGGATAAAAACTATCGACTGCTCACGCCGGAACTGGGCGAGCCCGTTCGGGTGAGTGATACCACACAAACTTTTCGTCAGTGGTGGGAATAATGTTTAAGCAAGAAGCAGAAGGGGAGAGCAGTATGACCATTTCCGCTCAAGTCATTGATACGATCGTCGAATGGATCGACGACAACCTGCACCAGCCGTTACGCATTGAAGACATTGCCCGCCATGCGGGTTACTCCAAATGGCATTTGCAGCGGCTGTTTATGCAGTATAAAGGTGAAAGCCTGGGGCGCTATATTCGCGAACGCAAGCTGCTGCTGGCGGCGCGGGATCTGCGTGAATCGGACGAGCGCGTTTATGAGATCTGCCTGCGCTACGGGTTTGAATCGCAGCAGACGTTCACGCGCATCTTTACCCGCACCTTCCATCAGCCGCCAGGGGCGTACCGCAAGGAAAACCACAGTCGGACGCACTGAAACTGACAACACACAGGCCGGGTAAGGCGAAGCTGCTACCCGGCTTTTTTTATGCATTCATGACGCCAGTGAAAACCAGCGGCGCCAGACGAAACGCAGCACGAAGAATTCGATAGCGCCAAGCAGTAAAAACCACACGCAAAACAAAATGGTGTAAAGCTGGTTCAGATCGACCATGTGAAAGGTCGTCATCAGCTTTTGCGCCAGCACCAGGCCCAGCGACGGCGCGGGTAACAGCAGGCAAGAGATCAGCGCCAGTAATAAAATGCCCCCGGCAGTCAGCAGCGATTCTAACGGGTGTTTCATCGTAATGTTAATCGTCAGTTAAAAATGTCATTGTCCGGCATCCTTTAACGTAAAGCAATATCAACCTGCCTGGGCTTTTTTAATGAAATAATCACCTTCTCCGGCAAATAAAGCGCGTAAGGAGAATGATTTAATCGTGGTGATTAAATTAATATTGTGCCGTGTAAATAAATGTCTGCGTCATGAAAATAATTTTACAAAACTATATGTGCTATATCCAATTAACGTCGCAATAACAATGGCTGCGACAATGTATAACGCCAGGCGTCGTCCGCGATAAATACCAAACATGCTTCCCCCTCGTTTAGCGTTGGTTTAGAAATATTTTGTAAAAATCAGCTTGTCGAAATAATCGTAATTAATTTTGAATAACCCAGCGGTAAATATATTGCGGTAGATCAATTTTAGCCGCAAGACTTAAAAATGAATAAATTAAAGCCCGAAAGGAATTCAGGCTTCTGTTCACCGGATATTGAAGGAAAAATACGATGACCGAAAAAAAATTATCCCCAAACATGCCGCCTTCCGGCGGGCTGGCATACCAGCAGACCGTAGAGCAGGTGCTGGCTCATACGCAGAGCCAGGTGAGCGGTCTGGACCGCGCAGAGGCGCAGGCGCGTCTGCAAAAACATGGCCCGAATGCATTGCCGGAGAAAAAAGGCAAGCCGGGCTGGCTGCGCTTTCTCGCGCATTTTAACGATGTACTGATTTACGTCCTGCTTGCCGCCGCGGTATTAACCGCGGTCATGGGGCATTGGGTTGATACGCTGGTTATTTTAGGCGTGGCGGTTATCAATGCCTTAATTGGTCATATTCAGGAAAGCAACGCGGAAAAATCCCTGAAGAGTATTCGTAACATGCTCTCCAGCGAAGCGCGCGTCATTCGTAATGGCAATCATGAAACGCTCCCCACAACTGAAATAGTCCCGGGCGATATTATTGTATTACGCGCTGGGGATCGTATTCCGGCGGATATGCGTTTAATTGAGGCGCATAATTTACGCGTGGAAGAGGCGATTCTGACCGGTGAATCCACCGTGGTGGATAAACATACTCAGCCGCTGAATGGTGAGCTGCCGCTGGGCGATCGCACCAACCTGGTCTTCTCCGGCACTACCGTGAGCGCGGGCGGTGGCGTGGGCGTGGTTATTGCCACCGGGCAGGAGACCGAGCTTGGCCATATCAATCAGATGATGGCGGGCATTGAAAAACACCGCACGCCGCTGCTGGTGCAGATGGACAAGCTGGGTAAGGCGATCTTCGCCATTATTCTGGCGATGATGGCCGCGCTGTTTGTCTTCAGCCTGGCATTCCGCGAGATCCCAATGGGCGAGCTGCTGCTCTCCCTCATCAGCCTGGCGGTCGCCTCCGTACCGGAAGGTCTGCCTGCAATTATCTCCATTATCCTCTCCCTGGGCGTGCAGGCGATGGCGCGCAAGCGGGCGATCATCCGCAAGCTGCCGACGGTTGAAACCCTGGGCGCGATGACCGTGGTCTGCTCGGATAAAACCGGCACCCTGACCATGAACGAGATGACGGTCAAAGCCATCATCACCGCCGACACCTGCTACCGCGTGGACGGCAACAGCTATGAGCCGGTGGGCAACATTTACCTGGAAGGCAGTGATGAGCCAGTGCAGATCCAGCCGGGCACCGTGCTGGAGCAGTACCTGCGCACTATTGACCTCTGTAACGACAGCCAGCTGATTCAGGACGAGCGCGGCCTGTTTGGCATCACCGGGGGGCCAACCGAGGGCGCGCTGAAGGTGCTGGCGGCGAAAGCCAACCTCGCGCCGGTAACAACGACGCTGGTTAACAAGATCCCGTTTGACTCGCAGTACAAGTACATGAGCACCCACTATCAGATTGGCTGCGAGGAGCAGATCCTGATCACCGGCGCGCCGGACGTCATTTTCGCCCTGTGCGCACAGCAGCAAACCCGCCACGGTGCAGACGCCTTCAACCGCGCGTACTGGGAAAACGAGATGGAGCGCTATGCGCGTCAGGGACTGCGCATGGTTGCGGCGGCGTTTAAGCCAGCCAATGGCGAAACGGCGCTCACGCACGACGATCTGAGCCACGGGCTGATCTTCCTCGGCATTGCCGGAATGATGGATCCGCCGCGCCCGGAAGCGATTGATGCCATTAACGCCTGTCAGCAGGCGGGGATCCGCGTGAAGATGATCACCGGGGATCACCCGCAGACGGCGATGAGCATCGGCCAGATGCTGGGGATCACCAACAGCGAGCAGGCGGTGACCGGCTATCAGCTTGAGAAGATGAACGATGCCGAGCTGGCGGATGCGGCGGTGACCTATGACATCTTTGCCCGTACCAGCCCGGAGCATAAGCTGCGCCTGGTGAAAGCGCTGCAGGAGAAAGGTGAAATCGTCGGTATGACCGGCGACGGCGTGAACGATGCCCCGGCGCTGCGTCAGGCGGATGTCGGCATCGCAATGGGCATCAAAGGCACGGAAGTGACCAAAGAGGCGGCGGACATGGTCCTGACGGACGATAACTTCGCCACCATCGCCAGCGCGGTGAAAGAGGGGCGTCGCGTTTACGACAACCTGAAGAAGACCATCCTGTTCATCATGCCGACCAACCTGGCGCAGGGGCTATTGATTGTGATTGCGCTGCTGGCGGGGAACATCATTCCGTTGACGCCGGTGCTGATTCTGTGGATGAACATGGCGACCTCCGCCACGCTCTCCTTCGGTCTGGCCTTTGAAGCCGCCGAGCGCAATATCATGCGCCGTCCACCACGTCAGACCGGGCAGCACGTGATGGACGCCTACGCGGTGTGGCGCGTGGCCTTTGTCGGCACCATGATTGCCATTGCCGCCTTTGCGCTGGAGGCCTGGCTGGCCCCGCGCGGCCACAGCGCGGAGTTCATCCGCACCGTGCTGCTGCAGATGCTGGTCTGCGCCCAGTGGGTGTACATGATTAACTGCCGCAACACTGAAGGGTTCTCCCTGAACCGTGGTCTGTTGGCGAATAAAGGCATCTGGCTGGTCACGGGCGTGTTGTTCCTGCTCCAGGCCGCCATCATCTACCTGCCGTTTATGCAGATGCTGTTTGGCACCGAAGCGCTGCCGCTCCGCTACTGGTTTGTGACGCTGGCGGTTGCAATGGGAATGTTCTTCGTCGTCGAAATCGAGAAGCGACTGACCCGCAGGTTCCGTAAGGCTGCATAACAAAACCTTACCCCTCACCCTAACCCTCTCCCACAGGGAGAGGGAACTCTGACCTCCCTCGCCCTGTGGGAGAGGGCGGGGTGAGGGGGAAATCACGCTGAGGTACTTCCATGAAATTCCCACTCCTGTTCGCACTCCTTGCCTGCACCCTGCAACCCGTCTTCGCCGCCATTCCCGTGCGCGTCGCCAACGTGGAGCAGACCGCCCATGCCGCCGAGCGTCAGATCCCGGGGCGCATTGAAGCCATCCACACCGTTGAGCTGCGCGCCCGCACGGAAGGTGTTATCACTAAAATCCACTTTCGCGACGGGCAGTATGTGAAAAAAGGGGATGTGCTGTTTGAGCTGGACGATGCCGAGCCGCGTGCCGCCGTGCGTCTGGCGCAGGCCGAAGTCAACAGCGCTGAAGCCACGCTGCGCCAGGCGCAGCAGCAGCTTTCCCGCTTTGAAAGCCTGGGCAGCAGCAAGGCCATCAGCCGTCATGACGTGGACAACGCGCGTATGCAGCGCGACGTCGCCCGCGCCGCGCTGGAGCAGGCCAAAGCCCGGCTCGACGCACGCAACGTCACCCTGAACTACACCCGCATCACCTCGCCGATTGACGGTCGCGTGGGGCACAGCAACTTCCACGCAGGTAGCCTGGTCAACCCCGCAAGCGGTGTGCTGGTGGAGGTAGTACAGCTTGATCCGATCCGCATCGCTTTTGCGCTGGAAGAGGGCGCCTTTGCCACCAAAGCCGGACAGCATGCAGATATCAGCGCCATGAAACAGGCGTGGCAGGTATTCATTGACAGCAACGGACAGCGTATCCGGGGTGAACTGACCTCGGTGGATAACCGCATCGACCCGCGCACCGCCAGCGTGATGCTGCGCGCCGGGTTTGCCAACCCGCGCCATCAGCTGTTGCCCGGCGGCAACGTAAATGTGACGCTGCGCCCGGCCAGCGAGCAGCCGGTACTGACGCTCCCTGCCGCTGCGGTCCAGCAGAATGGCGATGGATTCTTTGCCTGGGTGGTGAGTGCCGACGGAAACGCCGAAAAACGCCCGCTAAAAATTGCCGGGCAGGTTGGGCAGCTGTTCCAGATTGCTTCCGGTGTTAAGCCTGGTGAGCGAGCGATCACTGACGGTGCACAGCGTGTACAGCCCGGTGCTGCCGTCCAGATACTGAATTAAGGAGCCATCATGCTGACGTTTTTCATCAAACGCCCGCGCTTTGCGATGGTGATAGCACTGGTCATTACCCTGCTGGGGGCCATCGCGCTGAAGATTATCCCGGTGGAGCAGTATCCGCAGATCACGCCGCCGGTGGTGAATGTCTCTGCCAGCTGGCCGGGGGCCAGTTCGGCTGACGTGGCGGAGGCCATCGCCACGCCGCTGGAGACGCAGCTTAACGGCGTGGATCACATGCTGTACATGGAGTCCACGAGTTCGGATGAAGGCACCTACAGCCTTAACATCACCTTTGCCGCGGGGACCGATCCGGATTTAGCCGCCATCGACGTGCAAAACCGCGTGGCGCAGGCCGTGGCGCAACTGCCAGCGGAGGCGCAGCAAAACGGCGTGCAGGTGCGCAAACGCGCCACCAATCTGATGATGGGGGTAAGTCTTTACTCACCTGACAATACCCACACGCCGCTGTTCGTCAGTAACTACGCCAGCACCCAGGTGCGCGAGGCGCTGTCGCGCCTGCCGGGCGTCGGTCAGGTGCAGATGTTTGGCGCGCGCGACTACAGCATGCGCATCTGGCTGCGTCCGGACCGCATGAACGCCCTGAACGTTACCACGGACGACGTGGCGCAGGCGCTGCGCGAGCAGAACGTGCAGGGAGCGGCGGGCCAGGTCGGCACGCCGCCGGTGTTTAACGGCCAGCAGCAGACCCTGACCATTAACGGGCTGGGGCGCCTGAACCAGGCTGATGATTTTGCTGACATCATTATCCGCGCCGGCGAGATGGGCCAGCTGGTGCGCCTGAAGGACGTCGCCACCATCGAGCTTGGCTCGCGTAGCTACAGCTCCGGCGCGCAGCTGAACGGACACGACTCCGCCTACCTCGGCATCTACCCGACACCGTCCGCCAACGCCCTGCGCGTGGCCGACGCGGTGCGCGCCGAGCTGGAGCGCCTCGCGTCGCGCTTCCCGGACGACCTGGTCTACGAGGTGAAATTCGATACCACCACCTTCGTTGCGGCCACCATCAAGGAGATCGGCGTCTCGCTGGCGCTGACGATGCTGGCGGTCGTTGTTGTTGTATCCCTGTTCCTGCAAAGCTGGCGTGCGACGCTGATTGTTGCGCTCGCCATTCCGGTGTCGCTGGTGGGCACGTTTGCGGTGCTGTACACGCTGGGCTACTCCGCCAACACGCTCAGCCTGTTCGCCATCATTCTGGCGCTGACGATGGTGGTGGATGATGCCATCGTGGTGGTGGAGAGCGTCGAAACGCTGATGGCCGAAGGGCAGAGCCGCACGGCGGCGACCGCGCTGGCGCTGCGCCAGATTGCCGGACCGGTGATAGCCACGACGCTGGTGCTGCTGGCGGTATTTGTGCCGGTGGCGCTGCTGCCGGGGATTGTCGGTGAGCTTTACCGCCAGTTCGCGGTCACGCTTTCCACGGCGGTCACGCTCTCAAGCCTGGTGGCGCTGACCCTGACGCCCGCGCTCTGTGCAATGCTGCTGCGCCCGCGTCCGGCACAGCCCGCTGCGATTTTTCGCGGATTCAACCGCGGGCTGGATGCCACGCGCAATCGCTATACCCGGATCGTAAGCGTATTCACCCTGCGCCCGTGGCTGGCGCTGCTGGCCACCGCAGGCGCGGCGGCCGTGGTGGCGTTCAGCTTTACCTCGATGCCAAAAGGCTTCCTGCCACAGGAGGACCAGGGCTACTTCTTTGCCAGCGTTCAGCTGCCGGAAGCCGCCTCGCTGGAGCGCACCGAAGCGGTAATGACCACCGCACGCGAATTAATCGCTAAAAATCCGGCGGTGGAGGATGTGATTCAGGTCTCCGGCTTTAACATTCTTAACGGCACCAGCGCCTCCAACGGCGGGTTTATCTCCATCATGCTCAAAGACTGGAGCGAGCGCCCGCCGCTGGACGAGGTGATGGCTACCCTGCAGCGTCAGCTTCTGGCCCTGCCGGAAGCGACCATCATGACCTTCGCGCCGCCGACCCTGCCGGGGCTGGGCAACGCCTCCGGCTTCGATCTGCGCATACAGGCGCAGGCGGGGCAAAGCCCGGCGGAGCTGGAGCGCGTGACGCGCGGGGTGCTGATGAAAGCCAATCAGCACCCGCAGCTAAGCCGTGTGTTCACCACCTGGAGCAGCAACGTCCCGCAGCTGACGCTGACCGTCGATCGCGAGCGTGCGGCCCGTCTTGACGTGCCGGTATCGCGCATCTTCAGTAGCCTGCAAACCGCCTTTGGCGGCACGCGCGCCGGGGATTTCAGCGTCAACAACCGCGTTTACCACGTTGTTATGCAGAACGAAATGCAGTGGCGCGAGCGCGCTGAGCAAATCAGCGAGCTGTTTGTGCGCAGCAACAGCGGCGAGCGGGTGCGCCTGAGCAACCTCGTCACCATCACGCCGGGCGTTGGCGCGCCGTTCCTGCAGCAGTACAACCAGTTTCCGTCCGTGTCGGTGAGCGGCTCGGCGGCGGAAGGGGTGAGCAGCAGCACCGCGATGGCGGTGATGAGCGAAATTCTGGCAGAGATCCTGCCTGCCGGATACGACTACGCCTGGAGCGGCATGTCGTATCAGGAGCAGCAGACCGGCAATCAGGCGATATGGATTGTGCTGGCGGCGGTGGTGATGGCGTGGCTGTTTCTCGTCGCCCAGTATGAGAGCTGGATGCTCCCGGCGAGCGTGATGCTCTCGGTGCTCTTCGCCCTCGGCGGGGCGCTGGTCTGGCTGTGGATGGCGGGCTACGCCAACGATGTCTACGTGCAAATTGGTCTGGTATTGCTGATCGCGCTGGCGGCCAAAAACGCGATTCTTATCGTGGAGTTCGCTCGCGCCCGGCGCATGGACGGAATGACGATTGTCGATGCGGCGAGGGAAGGGGCATCGCGCCGCTTCCGCGCGGTGATGATGACCGCCGTGTCGTTTATTATCGGCGTCATGCCAATGATGCTGGCGACCGGGGCGGGTGCCCAGAGCCGTCGCATCATTGGCACCACGGTGTTCAGCGGTATGCTGGTGGCGACCGTCGTGGGGATCGTGTTCATCCCCGCGCTGTTCGTACTGTTCCAGCGTCTGCGTGAGTGGGGCCACGGCCTTACGGACTCGTCGCCCACAGCTCGCAGTGCTTCTGAACCAGAGAAATAAGCGAGCCGCCGTCGGCAATAAAGTCCCGCATGCGCTGCGCCTCGCTCTTGCCCTGCTTTAACAGCAGGGCAATTTCAGTGATTGCGCTTGTCGCGCCGAGCTTCTCGGCCGATGGCGCAACCTGTTCCAGCAGCCAGGCGATATCTTCCGCCACGGTTTTCTGTTCGCCGGTATGCACGTCCGTCAGAATCCCCTCCAGCCCGTAGCGACAGGCCTGAAAACGGTTAAATCGGTACAGCAGAAAATCCTTCTCCTGATGCTTATAGGGCCGCGTGGTCAGCAGCCAGTGGGAGGTTGCCTGGATCAGCCCGGCAATGTTTATCGCGTGGCCGAGCGTCAGCGGCGTATCCATCACCCGCACTTCCACGGTACCAAAGTGCGGGCTGGGGCGAATGTCCCAGTGCAGGTCTTTAATGCTGTCGATCATGCTGGTGGCGCTCAGGCGGCGGAACAGCCCTTCGAACGCCTGCCAGTTGTTGACCCACGGCATCTGGCCGTTATCCGGAAATCCCGAAAAAATATTCAGACGCGATGAGGCGAACTTCGTGTCCGTGCCCTGCATGTAGGGTGATGCGGCGGCGAGGGCGATAAAGTGCGGCACAAAGCGCGACAGACCGTGCAGCAGGTAGATGGCATCGTCCCCGGTTCGACAGCCGACGTGTACGTGCTGGCCAAACACCGTGGCCTGCAAAATCAGGTAGCCAAAGCGCTCCAGCGTGACGTTATAGCGCTCGTCATCGCACACCTCCTGGCGCTGCCATTTCTGGAACGGATGCGTCCCGCCGCCGCAGATCTGGATATGCTGCTCCGCCGCCGCGCGCAGAATACTCTGCTGCATCACCGAGAACTGCGCCGCTGCCTGGTCGATGGTCTGGCATACGCCGGTGGCGATTTCGAGCATGCTTTCGGTGATGTCGTGCTTCACTTCTCCGCCTTTGATGTCGTCTTTGACGGCGGCGATCAGCGCGGAAGAGTCCTGGCTCAGATCGTACCCGGGCGGATTAACCACCTGCAGTTCGAGTTCGATGCCGAGGGTGAACGGTTCAGAGGACGTGAAATCGGGTAAAGGCATGGCGCACTCCGTTGTCAGTTGTGTGTTGAGTATAGACAACGACGTGGCGCTCACTTTTCAGGGTGGTATAACTGTTAGCAGGCTTAGCGAAAAGGGGAGTTAATCATGTCTGACAATCCAGTGATTGCGCTGATAGGTCCCGGTGCGATTGGGACCACCATTGCCGCGGTGCTGCATGATGTGGGCCGCACGCCGCTTTTGTGCGGACGTACCGCACATCCGGAATTACGCCTGCGTTATGACGAGGGCGAAACGGTGGTACCCGGTCCGGTCTTAACCGATCCTGCCGTCATTACGCGTCCCGCCGATCTGGTTTTTATCGCGGTAAAAACGACGCAAAATGCCGACAGCGCCGGATGGCTGCGCGCGCTGTGCGATGAAAACACCGTGGTCTGCGCCCTGCAAAACGGCGTGGAGCAGAAAGCCCAGCTTGAGCCGTGGGTCAACGGCGCAACGGTGCTGCCGTCGGTGGTCTGGTTCCCGGCACAGCGCGAGCCGGATGCCTCCGTGTGGCTGCGTGCCAAACCGCGCCTGACGCTGCCGGAGGTGCCGCAGGCGCAGCGGGTGGTGGATGCGCTTCTCGGTACGCGCTGTGAAGTGGAACTCTCGGCAGATTTCGCCACGGTCGCCTGGCGCAAGCTGCTGCAAAACGCGGTCGCCGGGCTGATGGTGCTGGCTAACCGCCGCGCCGGGATGTTCAGGCGTGAGGACATCAGCGAACTTGCGCTGGCCTATCTGTGCGAGGGGCTTACCGTTGCCCGCGCCGAGGGGGCGAAGCTTGACGATGCGGTGGCCGGGGAGATCCTGGCGAACTTTCAGCGTGCGCCTGAAGACCTGGGCACGTCGATCCTGGCCGATCGTCAGGCCAACCGTCCAATGGAGTGGGATATCCGCAACGGCGTGATCCCGCGCTATGGCCGCAAACACGGGATTGCGGTGCCCATCAGCGACGTGGTGGTGCCGCTACTGGCGGCGGGGAGCGAGGGGCCGGGTTAACGGCCGCTGTTTTTCCGTTCGGCAAAATAATGCGCGGGTGTGCTGCCCATCGCTTTTCTGAACATGGTGATAAACGCATTCACGGATTCATACCCAAGCGTTGCCGCCACGTTCTGGACAGGTACGCCGCTGGCCAGCTCCCGCAGGGCAATAATCAAATGCAGCTGCTGGCGCCAACGTCCGAAGCTCAACCCGGTCTCGCGTTGCATCAGGCGCGCAAACGAGCGCTCGCTGAGGGCGAGCCGTTTCGCCCAGTCTTTCAGGGTGCTTCTGTCCTCAGGGCGGCTGACCAGCGCGTCGGCCATGGCGCGAATTTTCGGGTCGGTCGAGACCGGCAGGCTGAGCTTCTGCTGCGGCATGCTGGCGAGCTCATCCAGCGTGACCCGGGTCAGTCTGGCGGCGTGGCTGTCGGGAGGATAATCCACGCCTTCGCGCGTCAGGCGGTCTACCAGCTCCGTAATCAACGGCGAGATCGCCAGGGTGCAGCACCTCTCCGGCAGCGCCGCCGCGCCGGGCTCAATAAACAAATAGTTCAGATGCGCGTTCCACGTCGCTTTCGCGCTGTGCGGGATCCCGCCGGGGATCCAGACTGCGCAGTCTGGCGGCACGATCCAGATGTCATTCTCCGCGTAACAGCTGACCGCGCCGTAACGGGCAATAATCAGCTGGCCCTTGCGATGGGTATGCACCGGCACTTCCGCAGCGTAGTCCACAAAGTCCAGATGACGCGCCACGGCAGGAGAGGCGGTAGAGTCAGGGTCATACAGCGTATTAGCGGATTGCGGCTTCATGATTCTGGCAACATTTAGGTATTTTTTGACAGAATAGAGTATTTAAGCGGGTCTGCAAGCCGGTAATAATCCCGGCATGAATAAAATCTTCTCTCATCACGTGCGTCTCCCCGCCACATTGCGAAACGATGCGGGCGCGCTGATCTACTCCGCGAAGAGTTTTGCCGCGGCGATGCTGGCTTACTACCTCGCGCTGTCGATAGGTCTCGAACGTCCTTCATGGGCCATTATTACGGTTTACATCGTATCGCAGACGTCGGTCGGGGCGTCGCTGAGCAGAAGCCTCTACCGGCTGGCCGGGACCGTGGCGGGGGCCTGCGCGACCGTTCTGATCGTGCCCATCTTCGCGAATATGCCGATCCTGTGCAGCGTGGTGCTGACGGGCTGGATCACGTTCTGCCTGTGGCTCTCCCTGCTGGAACGCACGCCCCGGGCCTATGCCTTCGTGCTGGCCGGTTACACCGCGAGCCTGATTGGTTTTCCCGCGGTATCCGATCCGGGTGGCATTTTTAACGTTGCCCTCGTCCGCGTGCAGGAGATCGCGATTGGGATTTTCTGTGCGGGGCTGATTCACCGCTACGTGCTGCCCGCACGCGTATCAGGGCTATTCAACGCGAAATTATCCCAGACGCTACAGGCCGCGCGCGGTCGGGTGGCGGACACCCTGGCGGGTAAACCCGGCGCGGCTTCCGGCCCCCTGCATCTGGCCCTGGCGCTGCAGTTCCTGCAGGGGATAAGCCACCATGTTCCGTATGATTTTGCCCTGTCCGCTCCGGTGCGGCAGGCCAGAAAAGCGATTCACGATCGGCTGGCACGGCTCGCGATCGTCAACTGTGAACTACACGATCGCTTGCTGACGCCCGGAATTCTGCCCGCCGACATGCAGGCATTGCGGGAGGATGTTCAGGCCTGGCTTGCCGCTGAAGACGCGGGTGCCAGCAGCGCGGCTGAGGCGTTGCGGCTCCGCTGTACGCTTCTTATCGATCGGTATGCCGCGCATGCGCTGACGATTGACGACGCGCTGCAGGTCAGTTTTATTCGCTACCTCTCAGAGGCTATCGCGCTTCTGGAGCAGTGCGAGCGTCTTTCCGGGGCTATCCACCACGCAAAACCTGCGTTTGGGGAGATGCAAACCCGCGCGGCAAAAGGGTACGTTTTCCACCGCGACCCGCTTACCGCCGCCCGCACGGCGCTGGGGGCTTTCGTCATCATTCTGAGCGGTTGTCTGGTCTGGATTTTCTCTGCGTGGCCGGATGGCGGTACGGCGGTCTCTATCCTTGGCGTCTGCTGCACGCTGTTTGGCAGTTTCGACACGCCGGCGCCCCACATCGTGAAATACATCATTGGCTCGTTCTGGGGCGTGGTGATTAGCCTGCTCTACAGCTTTGCGCTGCTGCCGCAGGTAAGCGATTTCCCGGTGCTGGTGGCGGTGCTTGCTCCGGCGTATCTGCTGGCCGGGTCGCTTCAGGCGCGCCCGCCAACCACGTTTATGGCGATGGGCATCACCCTGACGCTGCCCATTCTGTGCGAGCTGGGCGCGCACTACAGCGGCGACTTCGCCGTCGCGGCTAACACCGCCATTGCGCTCTTTGCAGCGACCGGCTTTGCCGTCATCAGCATGAGCCTGATGCAAACCGTGCAGGCGGACGCCGCCATCACGCGTCTGCTGAACCTCTGCCAGCGCGACATTCGCCGCAGCGTGAAAGGCACGCTGCGGGTCGACGAAACGCACTGGATCAACCTGATGATGGACCGAACTGCCCTGTTGCTGCCGCGTTTGCAGCGCAGCGAGCGTGCGCCAGAGCAGGCGCTTGAAAGGCTTTTGCACGCGCTGCGCCTGGGGCTTTCAGTCATGCATATACGCCGCAGTGACACACCGCCCGGCTGGGAGGTTGACGCGCTATTTCATCGGATAAACGCCGCTGACCGCCACGCCTTAGGCGAACGCATTACCGCCATCATCGAGCAAAACCTGCCTGCCGCAGATGAACCTACGCGCCAGTTTGTCTTCAGGCTGGTGGATCTTCACTGTGCATTACGGGGGCCAGACCATGGTTAACGATATTAATATCGGCGGCGTTTTTATTCCGGGGCTGCTGATGGCCGCCCTCGCGACGCTGGTCTGCACGCTGAGCCTCGTCGCGCTTTTCTCTCTCAGCAGGGTCTACCGGCGCTTGCCGTTTCGCCCGCTGATGGATGTTTCAATCTGGATTGTCATCTTTTACCTGCTGATGCAGGGCCTGATCGCGTTGGGGTTATTGTCATGAAATCACTGCTCTCTTTACTGGCTCGCTATGCGCTGACGTTAAGCGCCGTCGCAGCGGCCACGCTGCTGGCGTTTATGATGTGGAAACACTACGCGCAAACGCCGTGGACCCGCGACGGCCGCGTCCGGGCGGACGTAGTGCAGATTGCGCCGGACGTCTCCGGGCCCGTCATCAGCGTGGCCGTGCGGGACAACCAGTGGGTGAACCGGGGCGATGTACTCTACGCCATCGATCCGCGCTGGCTCAGGCTGGCGGTGGCCAGCGCGCAGGCGGATGTGGAATCGAAACGCCATGAGATGCTGATGCGCCAGGACGCGGCCCATCGCCGCACGCTGATTAAAAACGCCATTTCGAGCGAGGATGTGCAGCAAACCGGCAGCGCGGCGAACGTCGCGGCGGCCAATTATCACGGCGCGCTGGCCGCGCTGGATCTGGCAGAGCTGAATCTGGCGCACGCCACCGTGCGTGCGCCGGTCTCGGGGTACGTTACGCACCTGCGGCTTCGGCCCGGAGACTACGCGACGGCGGGGGAGACAAAGGTCGCCATCGTCGATGCCCACAGCTTCTGGGTGGTGGGGTATTTTGAGGAGACTAAACTGCGCCATATTCGCGTCGGGGATGCCGCGCAGATAGTGCTGATGGGATACGATCCGGTCATCACGGGGCACGTGGAGAGCATCGGGCGTGGGATCGGGGACAGCAACGACGAAACGGGCGGGCTGGGGCTGCCCGACGTCGAACCCACCTTTAGCTGGGTGCGGCTGGCGCAGCGCGTGCCGGTGCGTATTCATATCGACAGGTTGCCGGAGGGGGTTGAGCTGGTGGCGGGGCTGTCGGCGAGCGTGGCGGTGGGGCGAAGATCTGGGGATAGTCAGCTTTAAACACATATGCGAAACTTACCGCTTCTGAAAATATGTGGTGGGACCCGCTCAATGTCAGAACCAACTTCGCAGTGCCTTTTCAGTGAAGGTCTGATCGATTTTCCTGAAGGTTATCAGGATCGTACCGTCAACGTCTTCGCGCCGCCCGCAGCGGACGCGCCAGCGTTCAACCTCTCCCGTGATGCCCTCAACGCTGGCGAAGCGCTTGCCGCGTACATCGATCGCCAGCTCGCCCTGATGGAAAAACACATCAAGGGATGGAAGCAGGGGGAGCGCAGCGCCGCTACGCTGGGTGACGGCCTTTCACAGGGTGAAACCGTCCATGCCAGCTACCTCCGCGACGGCAAACGCATCTGGCAGCAGCAGGCCGTGTTTAACGTCGACGGCAATAAAATTCTGGTCTTCACCATGACCTGCACCCGCTCGCCGGGCGATGCTGACCGCGAGCTGTTTGGCGATCTTCTCAGGAGCTTTCGCTTCCACCATTAACATCAGGGATCGTTGTTATGTTTGAAGCTGCACGCGTAGGTGATGATATCGGCCACTCCGGTGCGCTTGCCGGGATGATTGCCGGAACGATTGTCGGCGGCCTGATTGCCGCCGCCGGGGGCATTCTGGCGGGGGCGATGTTTATTGCCGGACTTGGCGCATCCTGCCTGGGCGTGGGCGTCCTGCTCGTCGGCGCGAGCCTGGCCGTGGGGTACTACACCGGGGAGCTGGCGACCGCCGCCCGCGACAGCATCGCGGACGCCGGGGCATCCAGTATGACGAAGAAAGGCGTCATCACTTCCGGCTCGCCCAATGTGTTTATCAACGGTAAACCCGCCGCGCTTGCCACCGATAGCACCGTCGACTGTTCTGACGACGGCTCGCAGCAGATGGCCGAAGGCTCTAAGCGAGTCTTCATTAACAGCCAGCCTGCGTCCCGCATCGGGGATCGTACCACCTGCGACGCGAAGGTGATGACCGGTTCGGACAACGTCATCATCGGCGGCGACCCGCAGCAAACCCTGCCCATTCAGTCTGAAGTCCCCGAGTGGCTGTATAAAGTCTCCGATCTTACCCTGTTGTTCGCCGGCCTGCTCGGCGGGTGGGGCGGTGCCGCTGGCAAAGTTGGGGCGCTGTCTAAGCTGCTGGGGAAAATTCCCGGTATCAATAAGCTGGCCCGTATCGCCTGCCGCGCCGGCACGCTGATGACCGGCGTTGCCGCCGCGGGGATCATCGCCCGCCCGGTGGATATCGTCAGCGGACAGAAGTTTCTCAGCGGGGATGATGAGCTGGACTTCGTCCTGCCTTCCCGTCTGCCGGTGCGCTGGCAGCGCTACTGGCGCAGCGGCAACCCCGGTGACAGCGTGCTGGGCCGCGGGTGGAGCCTGTTCTGGGAAAGCCGCCTGGAGCCGTATCAGGACGGGCTGGTGTGGCGTGCACCGTCCGGTGATTACATCGCCTTCCCGAATGTCCCGAAAGGGATGCGCACCTACTGCGAAAGCGAAAAAAACTGGCTTGAGCACCACTCTGACGACAGCTGGTCGGTCTATGACGTCAGCGGCGAGCGCTGGCACTATGCGCCGCTTAAGGATGATGCCCCGTCGCTGCTCCAGCGCATCTCTGAACCCTGCGGCAACGCTATCCTCTTCGAGTGGAATGCGAATAATACTCTGCATGCCCTTACCGACAGCGCGGGCCAGCGCGTAGTCTGCCGCTACGACAATGACAGGCTTGCCGGTGCCTGGCTGGATGACGAGATCTGCCTGGTCAGTTACGCTTATGATGAACAGCGCCAGCTGGTCTGTGTGACCGGCCGGGGCGGTAGCGTGCGCCGACGCTTCCGCTGGCAGGACGGGCTGATGAGCGCCCATGAGGACGCCAACGGCCTGCTGAGCGAATACCGCTGGCAGGAGATTGACGGCCTGCCGCGCGTGGTCGGCTTCCGCCACAGCGGCGGCGAACAGCTGACGTTTGAATACGATTTTGATAACGGCACCCGCCGTGCGACCCGCGAAGACGGCGCGCAGGCGCACTGGCTGGTGGACGACGACGACAACGTTGCGCGCTTCACGGATTACGACGGTCGTCAGACGACGTTTGTTTACCGCGACGGCGAACTCTGCGACGTCATTCTCCCCGGCGGTGCGATGCGCCGCAGCACGTGGGACAAATACGGCCGCATGACCAGCGAGACGGACCCGGCGGGCCGCCGTAGGGAGTATCACTGGTATCGCCTGACCGACCGCATCACCCGGACAGTGTATCCGGACGGTACCTCATCGCAGGCCATGTACGACCTTCGCGGTCGCCTGCTGTCGGAAACGGATCCGGCCGGTAACGCCACCGCGTATGACTATCCCGATGATCAAGAAAACCTGCCGGAGAGCATCACCGACGCCATTGGCGGCGTGGTGCGTCTGGTCTGGAACCACCAGGGGCTGCTGACGCAGCGCACAGATTGCTCCGGCAGCGTGACCCGCTTTACCTACGACCGATTCGGGCAGCTGATTGCCAGCGAGGATGCGGAAGGGAATATTACGCGTCGGGAATGGAGCCGTGCCGGGCTGCTGAGCGCCGTGATCCACCCGGACGGCAGCCGTGAGTCGCTGGTGTGGAACGAACGCGGTCAGCTCACGGGCTGGCGCGACCCGCTGGAAAGCGAAGTGAGCTGGGCCTATAACGCGCTCGGCCTCCCGGTCAGCCTTACCGACCGAATTGGCCGCGTGCGCCAGTGGCGCTATGACCCGCGCGGTAACCTGTTGCGACTCGATAACGGCAACGGGGCGGAATACCGCTTCACCTACGACGCCGTGGGCCGCCCGCTCAGCGAAACGCGTCCGGACGAGACCGTGCGCCATATGGAATGGGACGCGCGAGGGTTCCTCTGCGCGCTCGAAGAGAACGGCCGGCCTGCCGCCGACGGCGGCATCGCCCGTCGCGTCCAGCAGTTCAGCTATGACGACAGCGGGCTGCTGATCGGGCGCACTCAGCGCCACGCGGAGTACCGCTACTTCCGCGACCTGAGCGGCCAGATTACCCGCATCCGCCGCACGCCAACCGCAGAAGGCGTTGCCCTGGGTATCGAAAGCGATGAGATTGTTTACCGGCACGATGCCAACGGGCGCGTGCTGAGTGAATCCGGTATTAACGGCGCGGTGGGCTACGAATGGGATGCCCTGAGCAACCTGACCGGCCTGACGCTGCCCGGCGAGCAAAAGCTGGCCTGGTTGCACTACGGATCCGGCCACGTCAGCGCCATCCGCTTCGGGCAGCAGCTGGTGACCGAGTTCACCCGCGACCGCCTGCACCGCGAGGTGCGCCGCACCCAGGGCGCGCGCGAGCAGCTCCGTCAGTATGACAGCCTCGGCAGACGCACCCTTCAGCGCAGTGAGCTGAACACGGACGTGACCCTGCCGGAGAAGGCGCTCCTGGAACGGCTGTATCGCTACACCGCGCGCGGTGAGCTTTCCGGCGTCAGCGACACCCTGCGCGGTGAGGTAGATTACGGCTACGACGCCGAAGGTCGTCTGCTGAAGCACTACGAGGCCCGCCAGGGGCACAGCCGCGCGCAGTTCAGCTATGACGCCGCGGATAACCTCGCCGCCAGTGACGATGCGGCACCGGTCACGGATAACCGCCTGCAGCACTGGCAGGCGCTGTTCATGAAATACGACCACTGGGGCAACCTGGTCAGCCGCCGCAACGGGCTGTATGAACAGCATTATGCGTATGACGCCGAGAACCGTCTGGTATCCGCCCGGGGAACCGGGCCGGAAGGGCGGTTTGAGGCGCGCTATCACTACGACGCGCTGGGCCGCCGCACGCGCAAAATCGTCACTACGACGCACGGCACCACCGAAACGCGCTTCCTGTGGCAGGGCTACCGGCTGCTGCAGGAGCAGCAGGAGAGTGGGCTGTGCAACACCTATATCTACGACCCGAATGAAGCCTGGAGCCCGCTGGCGCGGGTGGATCATCTTCGTGACCAGAACAGCGGTGAGATTTACTGGTTCAACACCGACCTGAACGGCGCGCCGCTGGAAGTGACCGACGAGCGCGGCGCGGTGCGCTGGAGCGGCCAGTACGGCAGCTTTGGCGAGGTGCGCCATCAGAGCGAAGGGTTCTCACGGGTTGCGAATCGCTCGGCGATGGCGCACCAGCCGCTTCGCTATGCTGGGCAGTATTCTGATGGTGAGACGGGGCTGCATTATAACCTGTTCCGCTACTACGACCCGCAGGTCGGGCGGTTTATTGTGCAGGATCCGATTGGGTTGGCGGGTGGAAACTTAAATTTATATAACTATGCCCCTAACTCTCTGTTATGGATAGACCCTATGGGTCTGGCATTGAGCGGCGTTGACTTTAGTGGAAGCCCATCACTTTATCCTGTTACTGGGACACAACGAAATATCGTTGAAATTACCCTTCAAGGATCAAGGGGGCGGGATTTCACAGAAGCCTACAAACTTGCAGGCATAAGTGAAGCTGATGCAAGCGAATATACATGGCATCACCTTGATGATTTTGATCCAAAAACAGGTAAGTCAACTATGCAGTTAGTCACGACTGAGGCGCACAAAGCATCTTTCCCACATAAGGGGTCTGTATCTCAGTTCGAAAAACATTTTGGAGTGAAGTATGGCTCTCCTGAAGCTATAAAAATATCTCATAGTAAAGGATGGCTGAGAGGTCGTATTCCTAAACATTGTCAATAGGAGAGAAATGATGATTAAACTTATAGATTCTTCACCTGCTGTATCTGCTAATGAGCTAGGCAAGATCGAAGTTTCGCTGGGCGTAACTTTTCCTAATGCCTTAAAATCTTTATGGCTTATAAGTAATGGTGGCATACTGGACGAAGGTCGTCGTGTTTATCAAAGTGAACACTACGAGAATGATATAAAATATTTCTTACCTATATTACATACTAAAAGTTCAGGCATATTAACTGTTGATGATTACTATAAGGATTTAGTAGTTAACAAAAAAATTCTTGCAGAAAATTTTATACCATTCGCAATTGATGGAGGTGGGTTTCCCTATTGTGTTGGGATAAATGATGGTGCAGTATATTTTTGTGATTTGGAAAATCAGGAGGAGATCTATCTTGAGCCAGATTTTGACAGTTTTATCGGAAAAATAATTCCTGAAGATGAAGCATGGTGATACAGGTTCTTACCCTCGTAAGAGGGTGGCTTTGTTGATCACTACTTTTTACAGGGGGCTTCATTGATGCATTGATGGAGTGCCCAATTATTTCATTGATAACATATTTCCTTTTCTGCTGACTTGGTATAAGAGATGCTAAATCACGTTCAGACTCCAGGCTTTATTAAATCCATTAGTCGGTAAAGAAAATAAACTTTTCCGGCTTTTATTAATTTGTTTTTCAATCCTACCTAAAGAGACGTACATTGTAGTTGATCATAAATGTGACTTAAAGATGCTAAGAATTTTTACGCTGAAATTGTTATGGGAATTAGGAAAGAGAAAATGTACTTTTTATGGGGTGAGTTGAAGAAATGATTAAAGATAACCTGATCTCTAAAATAAGTATCTTTTCTGATGGTAATGTCATTGGGCGGATAGGTGGAAATGTCCCTGAATTCTTTTTAGATAAACTAGGTGATATTCAGGGACATAAGTTTTATTTGACAGTTCAGAATCCTGATGATGGACATGAGTATATTACGATACTTATTCCTGAAGGGCATGAGGATATGATTGATAACAATATCTACCCCAATTGTTCAGTAAAAGTTTTTACGCATCCGTTTTCTGATGAAAGCAATAATGATGCATTTACGATAAAACATATTAATAAGGCAGTTATTGTTGGGTATGATAAGGTTGAAAAGGAAGAGTTTGACTTTATCACTAAAACCGAAGATGCAAGGTTAATACAATCGGAAGATTATTATTTTGATGCTTTGCAAAAAGATGGTTATGAATTTTTCATGCAGATAGATGAAGATTATTATCCAGATGCATTGCTTGATGGTGATTACATCTTTGGTTACGGTGCTTTGTATTTGTATAAAAATATATCTGGCGGGAATATCGTGGCTGGTTTTTGGCAGTGCTCGTAAAGATAAGTGATTAATAAAAGCTGGATTAATGTTAATTATTTTCGGCTGATATAATACAGGTTGTTTTTTATTCAGAATGCATTTACTTTCTTATTTTTTAATTAGTTCTATAAAAATTTTTTTAATTTAATTGGTTATTGCTGAGGGCTATATTTATGGATGCGTCTGATACTATTATTAATGAGATTGAAAAAGCATTAAAACAACTTATTTTCATTTGCAATAAATACTCGCTTTCAGGGATTTTCAGCACCGTCAATGATCTGGACAATGCCTTCCCGTCCAACTTACCTCGTTCGACAGAGGTGGAATTTTTATATGAAAATTATAATCCTGAAAAATTAAAGATTGAAACAGGCTTCACGCCATTTAAAATTCACTCTGTGAGTGAGATCTCGAAGGCTCAAAATGGATATGAGTACTTGCCAAACAATTACCTGGTTATTGGTGATGATTTAGGTGGAGGTAAACCTATAATTGCAGTTGTCGATGAAGATAACACTCCTGTTTATGCAAGTTATGATGTAGTTGAACCTTTTAAAATAGCTGATAGTCTCTCTGGATTTATATTTTCATTAGCTGAGCTTATTGATTTAGTATATGGTAAATACGATATCTTTGATATAGCAGATGATAATGACGAAGTAAAGGATGATTTTATTGATGAGTTGCGGAAAAGAATTGTACCTCTCATCGGTAATGAAAGTTTTAATGCGTTTTATAATTATTTTTATGGGTAAATTCTTTTCGTTCAAAAGAGAGTTAGCGATAATGTTATTTTTTTTGCGAAGGGGTGCTCTCTGTGATTCTTACAGATATTTTATGCAAGATTTTAAAATGGTTATGCTGTGTATTTATTTAATTGAATTAATTATGATGAATGAAAGGAGAGGGATTCTATGCAGACTACGCGAGTAATGGGAGAAGGATATGAACCTTACGTTGAGCAATTAGGCGACAAACTGATTTATTCATTACCTGTTGAATCGGGATTTGTCAGCTTTTATTTTAAGTTTGATATTCGTCAGACCGATCTTGACGTCCTGCTGTCCGATCATTACCGGCGGGCCGTCATGGAAGTGACCGCACACACTCTGCTTCAGCACTCGACGTTGAAGGGACACAAACGATTTACTCAGAACGATTTTGATAACCTTATTGCCACTACCCTTCATGCATCGCAAGAGCATCTTAGCGCATTCATTTCTCAGATTAATCGGGAGCACAATATTTCGATTGAACATTATGTGAATGACATAGTGAATAAACGCATTACTAAAGGGTGAAAAGACCGATTCCAGATAAAATCAATATTCATCTTAGAATCACGCTTTAACTACAACTCTTTTCAACCTCTTACTTCCCTAAGAGGCCAAATCGATTTCGTGATAACTGAAGAATGCTGCGAGGTACATCATCAGAGCGAAGGATTCTCACGGATTGTGAAACACATCAGCCGTTTCGCTATGCCGGGCTATAAGCTGACGGTGAATCTGGACCGTACTATAACCTGTTTCGCTGCTATGACCTACAGGGCGGTCGGTTTATTGTACAGGATCAGTTTTGGTTGAATGGTGGATGAAACCTTTATCATTATGCAGCTAATCCTTGGGGATGGATTGAGCTGCTGGGTCTTGCCATCGATCCAATCGCTAAGCTTAGTGAGCGTGGATACAGTACTGTTGATCAAACCCCTACAGGTGGGCTGGATTATTCGGGAAGTAATGACTTGTATAATAAAGCTGGCATTAATCCTGTTGTTTATATTGAATATACCGGAGATTATTTGCAAGATTTACATGCTGCAAATACAGAGGCTGGATTGAATCAAAAAACTACGCCAAGTGTTTATGTTTGGCATCATCTTGATGATTATAATCCTGAAACTAACAAAGGGACTATGCAATTGGTTAAACAAAGTGCTCATCAGGTAATTTCGCATACTGGTGGCGTAAGTCAGTACAAAGCTGCCACTGGAAATGCCTATATCCATCCAGCCAGAAACCGTGCCCGCAGATCAGTTGGAGGAAAATGCTAATGTACCTTACTGATTCAGAAAAGAAACTGACTGTAGACGAAATAAACGCGTTCAATGCGTACTTTGATTATCATCTTCCTTCATCATTTCTTGATTTTTATCTTAAAAATAATGGTGGATATCCTCACAATAATGAAGAGGGTAATCCTTTTATACTTGGCGGTTTTAACCCTATAAAATATGGTGACCTGCCAATTGAGCAACTCTATCATGACCTTATCGAGTCATTTGGCGAGTTAAGGAATATGGTTCCTTTTGCTTATGATGACGGGGGGAACACTTTTCTATTATCTCTCAAATCTGATGATTCATTAGGGAGAGTGTTTATTTTTCTGATGGATGATAAAGAGGTTGAGTTGGTCGCTGATTCGTTCTCGATATTTTTAGAAGAATTATTTGCATGAAAGTAAAGAGGCTGTTTCTAAAATTATCGGTGGTGAGGTTTTCTTTTTGGAAACTCAAAGTCAGAGTCTGGCTTAAATATTTAAGTTCAGTCATTAATTTTAGATTTTATAGATTTATAACCCGGCTTATGCCGGGTTTATTAATAGGGTATGGTAACTATTAAATTTTCATATCCGATAACAGCTTTGCCTCAAAGAACTGATGCATAACCTAATATTATTTATGGTTATGCAGAGCCGTTTCGTGCAGATGGCACAATTGTTGAGCCAACTTCAACGGCGAAAAGAATAGCTGCGTCACTTTTTTCTTAACACCTGGTTGAATTCCATCCTAATCAATTCCCCACAAATGTCCCTACCGGCACGCCAAAACGCTTCGCCAGCGCGCGCATATGCTCCAGCGTTAATGTCGGGGTCGTGCTCGACAGTGGGCATTACCTCGACGGAATTCTTTTTAATAAGCGCCGATTAAATAGCGCGCTTCATCATCACGTAATCGCCAAAGATAACATCTGGCTCCCAGCCATCGTTTTTATAAAACGCAAGGGCAGGCAAGTTTTTTTGATAAACACCCAGCTTCAGCGTTTTAATATTTAACGCATTGGCTGCCTGATAAAGTTGCGCCATTATACGTTTAGCCAGGTATTGTCGGCGATATGACGGAGCAATAGCAATCGTTAACTCAGGACCCGAAATCCCAGGTTTGTCCCCTTCGGGGAAATTCCTGAGCCAGGCAGCCCCTGCTGGAGTTCCATCTGTGGATTCCGCAATAATACCCACCTCGCCCGCCTCAGGGAAATTTTCTATATATGCATATGAGTGGGGAGAATTTTCAATGTTATCTATGTCAAATGTTTGTTCAGAGGCTATCGTTGCTTCATAAAGCATCTGCACCATAAAAGGGCGATCTTCTGCTGTAATTAATCTAAATCTAAAATCCATTTTCAGTATCTTCCATAACGTATTGTACCCAATTGGCTTAAGGCGCAAGCGATACATGCCATCTGTGATGATCTCAACGTATAAGAAGGTTATTTACAATCAGCTGGCGGTTTGAGTCCAAATGGCATTAGCGTTGCTGATAAACGCTGTAACGTTTTCGTTAGCATCTCACTCCAGCCCTTCAATATTCGACTTAAGTGCCTTCAGCGTTCTTTTACGGATCCAGCCGCTGCCTGCCCGAATGACCAGCCAGTAAGCTGTCATTTTTAGCTGAGTGCTTCTGTCGGGACAATAAACAAAGGTTTCCGTGGAGAGCTCATGTTGGCCTGGTGCGCGTTCCGTTACCTGATAGCGCAGCAGCAGCTTTGCTTTACCCGCAGCGACTGGCGTCTGAAAAGCGCTGGCATCTGGCATGTTTTCAAGGTTGAAATCTGTACGCCAGAATTGTCCTCTTAACCCGTAACAGATCTCTGACGCTGATTGGGTCAAAAGGGTAAAACTGTGCAACCCAAAGTTACTCATCGACCCGGCCTGTTTATTCCGTAATAATTTTTTCGGTATTTGCCGCAAAGACATTAACCGCCGAATCACGGCATCCTGACGAATGTCAAAGTTTGCAATCAACGGCAGAATATTTTCAGGGTGGGAAGTGTGGATGACCATTTGGTGTTTTTCATGAAACTGGAACTGGGGGAGAAAAGCGGGAACATCCTGCCAGTTAGCAAGCGCTTTGCGGGTAACGAATCCTGGGTTCAGCATCTCTTATCCTTGTCACTCCTTGAGTTCAGCCAGAGTAACAGATGGTGTGCCGCAGACAATTACCAGGAAAAGGGAGTGGGGAAGCGTTACGATGTCTTCATTAATTCCCTGTCACCTTAACCTGCTTTCGATCAATTCCCCACAAACGCGCTCACTGGCAATCCAAAACGCTTCGCCAGCGCGCGCATATGATCCAGCGTTAACGTGCGCTGTCCGTTGAGGATCCGACTCACCAGAGACTTCTTGCCAATCTCGTTCTCAAAGTCGCTCTGAGTGAGTTGGTACTGATCCATCAGCGTTCTCAGCAGCGCAACACCTGACGGAATGCTGGCAGCGCGCGCGTTAAATTCTGCAAACTCCGGGGACTCGTTTTCGTACTTATCGATTTTGGCTGTGCAATTCTACCAGCGGGCTATCGGGGTCATGCTCAATCAGATACTCCACAAGTGTCAGCGCATCCTCATAATCTTGTCGTGACGGGCTTGATCCCAGGAAAGGGAGCTCGTTTGTCAGATCATTTGCCGCTTTGATGGCTGCTGCATAATTCATTCTTTCGTTCTGCGGTAGAGGTCCGTGAGCTTGTCACACTCTGCGTGTGTGCTGATGTGTTTGATGACGATCTTTCCCCGCTCAAAATCAGCAAAAACATTATCCGTAAAGGCCAGCCACCTATATCGATGACCTGCCCGTTTTCCCGATACTTTATCCTGTCCAGGTTGGAGAAGCGCTTTCGCATATAGTCTGGTGTCGGTAGTGCTCTATTTTTAGTACCCGATAAAGATCGTTTGCGGCGACTGCTTGATTTGGAAATTGTCTGGTGGCCAGAGTACAAACACTGAATGAGGTGACTGTGATAGATATGTCCGCTTTGTGCCAGTAGCGGACTGTCAATCATACAATCGAACCGCAAGAAACGAGATATGTGTATATTGTGGTTATAAGGAAACGATGAGCTGTAACCTGGGATAACGTTCCAACCATTGCTTTGCAGTGACTCGTTGTTTAAAAGAGTCCAGCTTTTCACGTTCAAATGCAGGAGTCGGTCGTAAACGCAGTTCAAATAAGTCAGAAAGTCCATAAGGTGCGGCGATATCGAGACCTTCCTTCCCCAATCTGACAGCTACGGCCGTAGCTGTTTCAGGCCAGTGCAGTAGAGCATTTCCCGTTGAGGTATAGGGATGATCACCATTACGTTGATGCATTCTGGCTTGATTCTTCACCGACCAGTCTAACGAAGGTAATTGTTGCCTAAGCCTGTCTTCCAGGTAGCGATCATGGTCTGGGTTGCAGTACTCACAGTCAAACCAGACGACATCTACATCACCAGAAACAGGACTTAACCCATACCCATGTAAGTGATCCCAAACAGCGTCTCGTACAAATCCCGCTCCAATCCAACCATCATTGAGTTCCAGTTCTCGAACTGCATATAGGATCTGCATTCTTACAGGGTCATCTGACAATATTTTCTGCAATGACGTTTGGTATTTCATTCGAACCCCTGTCGGAAACAGTAATTCACTGGGGGAAATATTATCAGCATCCTCATGTCCATGTCCGCTCCTCGCGGACCTTTTGCTGGGTCAGTTCGTCCGCTCCGTGTTGGGAGCGGGCGTTTGTAGTTCATGAAACATACCTTATAATGCGGTTTGGTTTCGTTGGCCATTTCACTGGAAGAAATAAGAAGCTCCATTGTGTTATCTGCTGTCGCCCAGCATGTCAGTTGGTGCTATATTAACTTAATGAATTTATTAGAATTCATCCCCTTAATCATGTATGTAGAAAATAAAGAATGAAAAGACTGCTGATATTGATTCTTTTAGGGTATTCCTGTGTATTACAAGCCAAGTCAGTAATGCGTTGTGAGGGCGACAAAGAGGTCATCTTCGACAAAGAACGGGCAACTATTGTTTATGAAGGGCGTGTTTTTGAAAATGCATACCAGAGAACGTTGAGTGGGATGGTCATAATCGCCGGTACTGACGATCTAGGATATGAAGGTGAATTGTTGTTTTCGAGAGCCAAAGATGTTGGTTCATGGAGCTTCAATATCAGCGAAAGCGAGGAAATGACCCCTCCAGAAGCTAAGTCACGGAAAACGATTTTATCCATAAATTGCACTCCACAGTAGGATGGAGGGGCGGGCGTTACTATTGAACTGCCATAGTTCCGCTCCTCGCTCTTATCAGACATTCAACAAACAAAATTGCATTTTGCGTAAGGACGACATCCTGTTTTTCATCAAGCAGAACCCGGCCCTTCATCATCCGCCTCAATGCGCCGTAATATAAGGCTCCTTCACAAACTCCGCCAACAGCCAGACCATATCATGCAGCAGCCCCGTGAGTTCTTTCGCCACGCTCATAGGCAGTGTCTCGCCCGCCAACGCCAGCGTTAACGCGACGGCATAGTCCACTTGTAGCGTCGTCTCCTGC
Source organism: Enterobacter sp. T2 (assembly GCF_010692925.1). Classification (NCBI taxonomy): domain Bacteria; kingdom Pseudomonadati; phylum Pseudomonadota; class Gammaproteobacteria; order Enterobacterales; family Enterobacteriaceae; genus Enterobacter; species Enterobacter sp. T2. Next base: position 1,200,045 of record NZ_CP048736.1, read on the forward strand.
CAGCAATCCGGCACGCAGGAGGTCATCTTTTCCCCTGCGATCAACTGTTCAACCAGATACGACGGCAGTTCAGCATCACAGCACTTCCGCAGCCGCTTCAACGCAGCCAGTAATCGCTTGCAGAGCGTTTTAACCGTCACCGCGTCGTCAGTGTCCACCAGCACGCTGACATAAGCGGTACAGGCATCGACCAATTCAAAGAGATCCGCAGAATCGGAAATTGAAGTATTGATAAGGTGATGAACTGCGCTTTCTTCACAGAACGCGTAAGAAACTTCAGGGGTAGTAGCCATTTAGCATCCTCTTTGTCCAAAATAAGTCATGTTATGCTAACGGGTTCCTACGCCTGGTTACGGATGCGCCGCAACGCAGGCACTTTAAAACCGCGAAGAAGGGAAGAAAAGCGATACACCTGGATTACATAAGGTTGCTTGCAGGTTTGCGAGGCGGCTTCCAGAGCAGCATTGCCGGGTGGCGGCTACGCCTTACCCGGCCTACAACGCCGCCAATCAGCTTACCCGCGACACGAACCGTGGGCCCGCGCAAGCGCAGCGCCGCCGGGAACTGTTTGCACCGCGGTTACGCCTTCACGCAGATCTTTTCATTTTGAGCAACCCTTCTAATAACGCCTGCGTTGCCTGGGAAGATTTTCCCGCCGCCGAACAAACCAGCCCAAATTCCCGGCAGAGTGAAGGCGTCACGGGCACGACGCACAACCCGCGTAATTCACCAGGCAGGGCGGATTCTGGTATCAGCGTGACGCCCATGCCTTCGCGTACCAGCAAGCAGGCGCTGATCCAGTCGCGGACGGTCACACGTACATCAGACAGCTGCAAACCAGCCTGTTCCATCAGGCTTTCTCCGTTGACGGCACAACCGCCCGTGGCGAGCACGAAGGGCTGGTCCGCCAGTTCCTCAAGCGTGATGCCGCGCGAACGTACATAGCGAGCCTGACGGTGACTGGCCGACAACACCGCGACCCATGCATCTTGTCCTAAGATCGCTTCAGCACGTCCGGGAACAGGGTTCATGACCACACCCACATCAACCGTATCTGCCGCCAGCCACTCTTCGACCTCCTGGTCCGTTCCTTCGAGTACGACCACCTCAATTTCAGGATGCAGGCGCTTAAAGTCGCGCAGCAGTCCTGGCAAAAATGTGGCTGTCACCGAGGGAAAACTGGCAAGACGAATGCGCCCGCCACTCAGCCCCCGGCTCTTATCCGCGAGTACGCGGATGGCGTCCAGCCGCGCCAGCATGCTCCTTGCTTCTTTGACCACCCGTTCACCCTGGGCAGTCACGCCGACGTGGCGTCGCTCACGCGTGAATACCGCAAATCCTAATGAAGCCTCTAACTGAGCGATCGCCTGGCTGGCACCCGATTGCGTCATGCCGACCTCTTCAGCGGCACGCGAAATATTACTGGCATCGGCCACGGCAACCAGTAAGCGCCAGTGTAAAAGATTCATCATATTTATCAGTAGCTCAGCTAATGGCTTATTTATGGATCATTAATTTTACAGCGAAGGCGGCTTTAAGCACAGTGTATTCAAACCGAAGTGTCACCCCTCACAGCTTTAACGGAGAGATTATGAAACTCTATTACGCCCCGGACACCTGTTCACTTTCACCCCATATTGTGCTTCGCGAACTGGCGATTGAGTTCGAACTGGTTAAAGTAGATAACAGAAGCAAGCTTACCGCTGACGGGCGCGACTTCCTGACCATCAACCCCAAAGGTTATGTCGCCGCGCTTGAACTGGATGACGGGAAAATCCTGACCGAGGGGCCAGCCATTTTGCAGTATCTTGCAGACCTCAAGCCAGAAAGCGGGCTGGCACCGCGAGCAGACAGCTGGGAGCGAGTGCGGCTTCAGGAATGGCTTAACTTTATCACCAGCGAAATACACGCGGGATCGGCACCTCTTTTTAACCGCCAACTGCCCGAAGAGGTCAAATCCATTTTTCGTGAGAAGCTGTTCAGGCGGTTCTGTTTTCTTCAGGAGACGCTTTCCGCAAACGCTTATCTGACAGGCTCGTCGTTCAGCGTGGCGGATGCCTATCTTTTCACCGTGCTGGGATGGTGCACGTTCTTCTCAATTGAACTGAACGACTGGCCAGCACTACTGGCATTCAGAGAAAAAATCAGTACCCGCCCCGCAGTGCAGGCCGCAATGCGTGCGGAGGCGAAAGTCTAGTTCTGCGTATTCCGCCGCATGGAGTAATGCCTGAAGCAGGAGTCTAGTGAGGATGGGGAGCCAGGATGCGTTAGCATCCTGTCACTCTGCATCTGATTGCCCTGCGCTGAGAGGGTGCTCTCCGACCCCGCGATGCCTACAACGACTTTCCAAACTCCACTCGATGCGTTTATGGTGTTGTTTCACCCTCACTGGGCATCAGGTGTCAGCTATGTCGAATGCAAAAGCCAACAAAGACTGGGTCAGACTGGCGCAACAACCCGGAAAAATAGAGCGCATAGAGGCGTATTTCAGCGGACATGGCTATGAGCCGCATCGTCATGACACTTACGCCATAGGACGGACCTTATCCGGGGTGCAGAGTTTTCACTATCGGGGGAGTAAACAACATAGCTTGCCGGGCGGGACAATGGTCCTGCACCCTGACGAAATACATGACGGAGAGGCGGGAACGAACGACGGATTCCAGTATCGGATGCTGTATATCGATCCGGCGTTAATTCAAAAAATCCTGGGCGGAAAGCCTTTGCCGTTTATTCCCGGCGGCATTTCATCCGATCCCCGGCTTTTTGCAGCGACCGAACCGCTGTTAAAAGCGCCAGAAGAATCTTTCGATACGCTGGAAGAAGACGATGCGCTCTACGATCTCGCCCACACGCTGGCCGTTGTGGGAGGGCAACGTTTTCGCCGGAATTGCGTGGATTATCACTCCGCAGAACGCGCGCGCGAATATATACACACTGAATTCATTCAGAACATTACGCTGGATACCTTATCCGCCGTAAGTGGCAGAGGTCGCTGGAGCCTGAGTCGGGACTTCCGTGCGCTTTATGGAACGAGTCCTTATCGCTATGTGACCATGCGTCGTCTTGAGTACTGTCGGCGCCTGATTCAGGCGGGCCTGTCGCTTGCTGAGGCTGCCGTTGCTTCGGGATTTTCAGATCAAAGCCACATGACTCGTCAGTTCATCAAAACGTTGGGTATGTCACCGGGGCGTTGGCAAAAATTCATCAAAGGTAACCCTGCCTGACTTGCACGATCGTTCAAGACCGGCACTCCGACCTTATTCTATCCTGGACGTTTCTCAACCATAGGGAATGTCACCATGTATCAACCTGTTAATCTGGAAAATAAGTTTTCTCTCTTCGACGCACACTGGCAGCCGAAAGTCATCGCCCAGATGAACGACTATCAGTTTAAAATCGTCAAAATATCGGGTGATTTTATATGGCACGCGCACCCGGAAACCGATGAAGCATTCATCGTAGTTGAGGGTGTGTTACGTATTGATTTTCGTGACGGACATGTGCTCGTCAATCCAGGGGAAATGTACGTTGTGCCAAAAGGCGTTGAACATAAAACGTCTGCTGAAACAACGGTAAAAATGATGATGATAGAACCTTGTGGGGTCCTGAATACCGGACACGAAGGCGGGGATCGCACCGCAGAAAACGACGTCTGGATTTAACGACGGAGTCTATGTTGCCGGGTGGTGGCTACGCCTTACCCGGCCTACAAAAACCTATACAGCCGCTACCCCTCACTCATCATCGTCAAAAACCGCTTCACCGTCCGCGAACGCTCAAACCGACGCCAGCAGAGCGCGATATCGGTATAAAGTTCCGGTGAGTTCAACGCATGATAGGTGACATTCGGTGGAGAAATGGCCGCCATCGATTTTGGCACCAGCGCGAATCCGCCGCCCGCGGAAACCATGCTCAGCGAAGATGAAAGCTGTGACGCCTGCAGCGCGTGCTGCACGTCGATTCCGGCCCGCTCGCAGTAGCTGTAAACCCTGTCATACAATCCCGGCGCGACCTCCTGCGGGAACAGCACCACCGGTGTATCCCGCAGCTGCTCTAAGGCCAGCGAATCGCTCTCCGCCAGCGGATGGTCGCGATGCAGCGCCACCACCATCGGCTCGCGGTCGAGAATTTTGATTTCAAACATCTTGCTGCTTTCGCACGGCAGGCGCACGAAGGCGATATCCAGTTCACCGTCCGCCAGCATCGTCGTCAGCGACGACATATTCGCTTCTACCTGATGAACCTGCACCGCCATGTTCTGCACCTGAAACTGACGGATTAGCGCGAAAATCTGAGGATGAAAAGCGTCGGAGCTGGTGATGCCTATCGACAGGCTGCCGTTCAGCCCGCGCGCGATGCCGCGCGCTTTCTCCAGCGCGGCGTCGCTCAGCGCCAGGATCTTACAGGCGTCCTCATAGAAGGCTTCTCCCGCCTCGGTCAGCTCTACGCCTCGCGTCAGACGCCTGAACAGCGGGGTGCCCACTTCCTCTTCGAGCCGTTTGATCTGCTGACTCAGAGGTGGCTGTGAAATGCCCAGCGCTTTGGCTGCTTTGGTGAAGTGTCGCTCGCGTGCAACCGCGACAAAATACCGCAGATAACGAAGTTCCATATCTAAAACGTCTCAAACCAGCATGGTTTCTATATTGGAACTCTCTGCTGAATCGGGTCAACATTTATTTAACCTTTCTAAATAAAGTTGAAGAGGACGAGCATGATGATGCATTCATCTGCCTGCGACTGTGAGGCCAGCTTGTGCGAGACCCTGCGTGGGTTCTCCGCCCAGCATCCTGACAGCGTGATCTATCAAACATCGCTAATGAGCGCCCTGCTAAGCGGCGTCTACGAAGGTGAGACCACCATCGCCGATCTGCTGGCACACGGTGATTTTGGCCTGGGTACGTTCAACGAACTGGATGGCGAAATGATTGCCTTCAGCAGCCAGGTATACCAGCTGCGTGCCGACGGCAGCGCCCGGGCTGCGAAGCCGGAACAGAAAACGCCGTTCGCGGTGATGACCTGGTTTCAGCCGCAGTACCGTAAAACCTTTGATACGCCGGTCAGCCGTCAGCAGATCCACGATGTGATCGACCAGCAAATCCCGTCCGATAACCTGTTCTGTGCGTTGCGTATCGACGGTAATTTCCGCCACGCCCACACCCGCACCGTACCGCGCCAGACGCCGCCGTACCGGGCGATGACCGACGTGCTGGATGACCAGCCGGTGTTCCGCTTCAACCAGCGCGAGGGCGTGCTGGTCGGGTTCCGCACCCCGCAGCATATGCAGGGCATTAACGTGGCCGGTTATCACGAGCATTTTATTACTGACGACCGTCAGGGCGGGGGACACCTGCTCGACTATCAGCTTGAGAGTGGTGTGCTCACCTTCGGCGAAATTCACAAGCTCATGATTGACCTGCCCGCCGACAGCGCGTTCTTACAGGCCAACCTTCACCCGAGCAATCTGGATGCCGCGATCCGTTCCGTCGAAAACTAACAGGAGAACTACCGTGAACAGTGAGAAACAGTCACGTCAGTGGGCGCATGGCGCCGATATGGTTGTCGGCCAGCTGGAAGCGCAGGGCGTGAAGCAGGTATTCGGGATCCCGGGGGCGAAAATCGACAAAGTGTTTGACTCCCTGCTGGACTCCTCCATCGAGATCATACCCGTGCGTCACGAAGCGAATGCGGCGTTTATGGCGGCAGCGGTAGGGCGGTTGACCGGTAAAGCCGGGGTGGCGCTGGTGACCTCCGGCCCCGGCTGTTCCAATCTGATCACCGGCATTGCCACCGCCAACAGCGAGGGCGATCCGGTGGTCGCCCTGGGCGGGGCGGTCAAACGCGCGGATAAAGCGAAGCTGGTGCACCAGAGCATGGACACCGTCGCCATGTTCAGCCCGGTGACCAAATATGCCGTCGAAGTCAGCTCGCCGGACGCGATTGCCGAGGTGGTATCGAACGCGTTTCGCGCCGCCGAGCACGGCAGGCCGGGGGGCGCGTTCGTCAGCCTGCCGCAGGATATCGTCGACCAGCCTGCGACGGGGACGATTTTACCCGCCAGCGGTGCGACGCTGATGGGTCCGGCACCGGAGTCTGCGATTAACGACGTGGCGAAGCTTATCGAAAACGCTAAAAACCCGGTCATTTTACTTGGCCTGATGGCCAGCCAGCCCGCGAACAGCGATGCCCTGCGTAAGCTGCTGGAGAAAAGCCGTATCCCTGTCACCAGCACCTATCAGGCCGCCGGGGCGGTGAATCAGGAGCACTTTACCCGCTTTGCCGGGCGCGTCGGCCTGTTCAATAACCAGGCGGGCGACCGGCTGCTGCATCTGGCGGATCTGATTATCTGCATCGGCTACAGCCCGGTGGAGTACGAGCCGTCTATGTGGAACAGCGGCGACGCCACGCTAGTGCACATTGACGTGCTGCCTGCCTATGAAGAGCGTAACTACGTGCCGGATCTTGAGCTGGTGGGGGATATCGCCGGAACGCTGAACCTGCTTGCCAGCCGGATCGAGCATAAGCTGGAGCTGAGCCAGCGCGCCTCTGAAATCCTGGTCGATCGTCAGCATCAGCGGGATCTGCTCGATCGTCGCGGCGCCTCGCTCAACCAGTTTGCCCTGCACCCGCTGCGCATCGTGCGCGCCATGCAGGACATCGTCAATAACGACGTGACCCTGACCGTGGATATGGGCAGCTTCCACATCTGGATCGCCCGCTACCTTTACAGCTTCCGCGCGCGTCAGGTGATGATCTCCAACGGCCAGCAAACCATGGGCGTTGCCCTGCCGTGGGCGATTGGTGCCTGGCTGGTGAACCCGGGCCGCAAGGTGGTATCGGTCTCCGGTGACGGTGGCTTCCTGCAGTCGAGCATGGAGCTGGAAACCGCGGTGCGCCTGAACGCCAACGTGCTGCACATCATCTGGGTGGATAACGCCTACAACATGGTGGCGATCCAGGAAGAGAAAAAATACCAGCGCCTTTCCGGCGTCGAGTTCGGCCCGGTCGATTTCAAAGCCTATGCCGATGCCTTCGGCGCGAAAGGCTTTGCCGTGGAGAGTGCTGAAGCGCTCGAACCGACGCTGCGCGCGGCGATGGATGTCGATGGCCCGGCCGTGGTGGCCATTCCCGTCGACTACAGCGATAACCCGCTGCTGATGGGCCAGCTCCATCTCAGCCAGATTTTGTGACTCAATATAAGGACAGAGAAATGCAAAAAGTTGCTCTCGTAACCGGCTCAGGCCAGGGGATTGGTAAAGCGATTGCGCTGCGCCTGGTGAAGGATGGCTTTGCCGTTGCCATTGCCGACTATAACGATGAGACGGCAAGAGCCGTCGCCGATGAAATCATCCGCAACGGCGGCAAGGCTGTCGCCGTGAAGGTGGATGTCTCTGACCGCGAGCAGGTGTTTGCGGCGGTGGAAAAAGCGCGCACCGCGCTGGGCGGATTTAACGTCATCGTTAATAACGCCGGGATTGCGCCGTCCACGCCTATCGAATCCATCACGCCAGAGATTGTCGACAAGGTCTACAACATCAACGTGAAAGGGGTGATCTGGGGTATTCAGGCTGCCATCGACGCGTTCCGCAAAGAGGGGCACGGCGGGAAGATTATCAACGCCTGCTCCCAGGCAGGCCACACCGGCAACCCGGAACTGGCCGTGTACAGCTCCAGCAAGTTCGCGGTTCGCGGTTTAACCCAGACCGCAGCGCGAGACCTTGCTCCGCTGGGCATCACCGTTAACGCCTATTGCCCGGGCATCGTCAAAACGCCGATGTGGGCGGAAATCGACCGTCAGGTCTCCGAGGCGGCGGGCAAACCGCTTGGCTACGGGACGGAAACTTTTGCCAAACGCATCACGCTGGGTCGTTTGTCCGAGCCGGAAGATGTCGCCGCCTGCGTTTCATACCTCGCCGGGCCGGATTCTGATTACATGACCGGGCAATCCTTATTGATTGATGGTGGGATGGTGTTCAACTAAATACTAATAAGCTCTGACATGAGTTTTCCCCTGCCCCCGTGCAGGGGCTTTTTTTTGTCTCCTTAGCCATTGTGCATTACACTGCGCGCTGCAAAACTTTAGTCATTACGATCTGACAGGCGGTAACAGCGATGAACGGAACAATCACAACGTGGTTTAAAGATAAAGGCTTTGGATTTATCAAAGATGAAAACGGCGATAACCGCTATTTTCATGTGATTAAGGTCGCCAACCCTGATCTGATTAAGAAAGATGCGGCGGTGACGTTCGAACCGACGACGAATAATAAAGGCCTTTCCGCCTATGCGGTGAAGGTGATCCCCGAGAGTAAACACCTTTATATTGCGGGCGAGCGCGTGAAGCTCACCTCGATCAAATCCTTCGTGGTGTTCAGCGAAGAAGAGCCGGTTGAAACCAAAATCGACAAAGAAAACGCGGTGCTGTCGGTGGGTCTGCTGATGAACAGCATTAAACCGAAATCCGAGGTAAAATCGGGTGAAATGCGCACCGTGAAGAAGCTGGCGATCACGACCTTCCAGAACACGACGCTGATCTTTACCGAAGATGAAATTGACATTGACGCTACGGTCAAGCTGCTGAAGTGATTTGTTGCCGGGTGGCGGCGATGCCTTACCCGGCCTACGAAAAACCCTCAACGCGGCACGAAACGTAGGCCCGGTAAGCATCGCGCCACCGGGCACAGCCGCACCCGTTTACCCCATCCTGTGCTCGCCCCGTAACATCGCCTCCCGATCAAACACCTTCTGGATCTCCCCGTGTGCCATAAATGCCGCCCGGTCGGACATATGGGCAATCACGTCCGCATCGTGGCTCACCAGCAGATAGGTCATGTCGTGGGCGGCTTTCAGGCGGTTGAGCAGGTTCAGAATTTCCGCCTGCACGGACATATCCAGTGCCGAGGTCGGTTCATCCAGCAGCAGAAGCTGCGGGCGCAACAGCAGCGCACGGGCAATCGCCACGCGCTGACGCTGGCCGCCGGAAAGCTGGTGCGGATAACGTTTCCCCGCATCGGCAGACAGGCCCACCTGCTTAAGCGCATCCGCCACCTTTTCCGCAATATGCGTTTCGCCATGGATGTTCAACGGCTCCGACAGCGTGCGTGCAATGGTGTGGTTCGGGTGCAAAGACGCCCACGGATCCTGAAACACCATCTGCACGTTGCGACGCAGCGTGCCTTGAAAACGTCGCCCGGGCGTTAACGTCTCTCCCAGTAGCGTAATGTTCCCGCGCCACTCGCGCTGCAGCCCCGCCAGCACGCGCAGAAGGGTCGATTTCCCGCAGCCGGATTCCCCGATCAGGCTGAAGGTTTCGCCTTTCGCGATGGTAAAGCTGGCGGCAGAGACCGCCGTCTTTTCCCCGAAGGTGACCTGAACCTGGTTAACCTCAACGAGCGCCATCGTTCGCCTCCTTCCACGGCTGCGAACGGTCGAGCGTCGGCAGCATCTGCCCAAAGGTATTGGCATTTGGCCTGCAGGTCCACAGGGTGCGCGTATACGGATGCGTTGCCTGAGGGAGTTGGCTTGCCGCCATCTCATCTACCTTTTCGCCCTGATACATCACCAGCACGCGGTCGCAGTGTTCCGCCACCAGCGGCAGGTCATGGCTGATTAACAGCATCGCCATCTGGCGCGCTTCACACTGCTGCACCAGCAGTTCGAGGATCTGGTTGCGCAGGCGAGCGTCCAGCGCTGAGGTCGGTTCGTCGGCAATCAGCACCTGCGGGTTGTTGATGAGCGCAATCGCAATCATCACCCGCTGGCCCATGCCGCCGGAAAGTTCGCCGGGATAACGCTGAAGCACATGTTCGCTCAGTCCGACAGCGCGAATGATGTCGTGAATGCGCGCCACGCGTTCTGAACGGGGCAGGCGCTGATGCAGCGTGAGCGCCTCGTCAAGCTGAGCGGCAACGCTTTTCACCGGATTGAGCGCGTAGCGCGGGTCCTGCAAAACCATCGCAATCCCGTTGCCGCGCAGCGCTTGCCAGCGGCGGGCGTTCAGAGTCAGCAGATCGTTGCCCAGCACGTTAAGTTGCCGGGCGCTCACCATGCCGGGCTTACGTACCAGCCCCATCAGGGCGCGGGCAGACATCGATTTACCCGAGCCGGATTCACCCACCAGCGCCAGACGCTCGTTGCCAAGCGTAAAGCTCAGGTTGTTGACCACGCGTGCGGCGGGGTAGTCGATATTCAGCGCATCGACGATAACGCGGTGTTCAGTCATGTTGCGGCTCCAGTACGTCACGCAGGCCATCGCCTAGCAGGTTAAAGGCCAGGCTGGCAAACAGAATGGCTCCGCCGGGAATGGCGGCGATCCACCACTGGTCGAAAATCACCTGCATGCCGTCAGCAATCATTGCCCCCCATTCAGCCATTGGCGGACGGGCGCCAAGGCCGAGGAAACCGAGCCCGGCGGCGGCCAGAATAATGCCGGCCAGATCCAGCGCCAGACGCACAATCGCAGACGGCAGACACAGCGGCAGAATATGGCCGACCAGCAGGCGCGGGCCGCGAATTCCCATCATCTCGGCAGCGGCCAGATAATCGCTGTGGCGCAGACGCTGAATTTCGCTTCGCGCCTGACGTGCATAAGCAGGCCAGGTGGTTAAGGCCAGCGCCAGCGCGCCGTTGACCAGCCCCGGACCCAGCATCGCCACAAACGCGAATGCAAGGATGAGGCGCGGCATCGACATCACCACGTCGGTAAAGCGCATCAGGAGGCGCTCCATCCAGCCGCCGTAGTAGCCGGACAGGATCCCCACCAGCAGCCCGGTGGGCAGGGTAATGACCGTCACTAAGGCCACCAGCCCGAGCGCCGGACGGGTACCGTAAATCAGGCGCGAGAGCAGGTCGCGCCCGTAGCTGTCGGTGCCGAGCCAGTGCTGGCTATTCGGTGCCTGCAGGCGCGAGGCGGCGTCCTGCCAGTTCGGGTCAACCGGTGCAAGCCAGGGGGCGAACAGGGCGATCACCATCAGCAGCACGATGGCAATCAACCCGCAAAAGGCGGCAGGCGAACGGCGCAGGCGACGTATAAAGAGATAAAACGGCATCAGCGCACCCTGGGATTGGTTGCCTGCACAAGCAGGTCGGTAAGGTTATTGATCAGCACAAAACAGATGCCAATCAGCAGCGTGCCGCCCATGACGGCGGTAGTGTCTCCGGCGAACAGGGCGGTGGTGAGGTAGCGTCCGATGCCTGGCCAGGAGAAGACGGTTTCCGTTAATACCGCACCTTCCAGCATGCTGGTGTAGGCCAGCGCAATCACCGTCAGCAGGGTGCTGCAAATGTTCGGCAGCACGTGGCGCAGCAGAATAGTCATCTCCCCGGCCCCCTTGGCGCGAGCGAGCAGGATGTACTCTTTGTTCATTTCGCTCAGACAGGCGGAGCGCGTCAGGCGGGTAATGCTTGCGAGCGAGTAATAGGCCAGCAGCAGCACCGGCAGCACAAGGTGGCTGAGGGCGTTGCGAAACGCCTCGCGATCGCCAGAAAGCCAGGTATCCACCAGCGCAAAGCCGGTGCGTGGTTCTACGGTGAACTGCCAGATGTCATCCAGCCTGCCGGGACCCGCGCTCCACTGCAGCTTCGCGTAGAACAGGGCCAGCATCAGCAGGCCAAGCCAGAAAATCGGCACCGAGTTGCCGAGCAGGGTGAGCGTTCTGAGCGTTAAATCAAGCGGCGAACCGGCATAGCGGGCGCACAGCACCCCGGCAATCACGCCGAGCACGGCGCCGATGATTAAGGCCAGCGTAGCCAGTTCGAGCGTGGCGGGAAAAGCGTGCAGCAAGTCCTGCAACACCGGCTGGCCGGTGGCGCTGGCAGTGCCCAGATCACCGTGGGCAAGGTCTTGCAGGTAGTGCCAGAACTGCACGGGCAGGGGGCGATCTAACCCGAGCTGGTGGCGAACCTGATCGTAGGTGGACTGGCTGGCGTGATCGCCGACGATCTGCAGCACGCGATCGACCGGAGAAAATGCCGAGAGCGCAAACGTGACGAGCAGCAGCCCGAAAAGCGTGAGCAGCAGAGTCAGCAGAGCCTGAAGCACGCGGGTGGAAAGATGTGGCATGGGAGATCTCTTCATGCCGGGTGGCGGCTTCGCCTTACCCGGCCTACAAAACCGAGAACACAGGCCGGGTAAGCGCAGCGCCACCCGGCAACAAAGGCTACTTCGTGACGCGATCGTACCAGACCATGTCCGCGTTCAAGCCCTGCTGATATCCCTTCACGTTATCGCGCACCACGATCTGGGTTTTGCCCTGATCGACGAATACATACGGCGAGCTATGTTGCAGCTGTTCCTGCATTTTCTTGTACAGATCCAGACGTTTCGCCGGATCCGGCTCGGCAACCGCCGCCAGCGTGGCTTTGTTAAGCTCGGGAATTTTCCAGCTATTCAGACCGGCTACGGTACTGGATTTGCCATCGTTCCACGCAAAGGCGCTGGCGTTAGAGTGCGCATCAAAGTAGTCCGGGATCCACAGACGAATCGCCGCCTGATGCTGCTTTGCGCGCACGCGGGCATAGACCTGGCTCCCGGCAGCGGGCAGCAGATCGACCTTCACGCCCCCCTGAGCAAAGCTCGCCTGCATGGACTGGGCGATGGTGATAAACGGCGGCTTGTTCTCCACGTCCAGCGTGAAGTGCGCGTCTTTAATGCCCGCTTTGGCGAGAATTTCTTTCGCCTTAGCCGGGTCAAACGTGAATGGATTCGCTTCCAGCGCGCCCGGCAGACCGACCGGCAGGAAGCTCTGATGAACAAAATACTGGCCTTTCAGCAGGTTTTTGGTAATGCCTTCATAATCAACCAGCCAGCGTGAAGCCTCCCAGAACGACGGGTTGTTGAGCAGTGAGTTAGCGCTGTTGCCGGTGTTAAACACCAGATAATTTTGCTCGGCGGACGGAATGCTCAGCACCTTCACGCCCGGCTTGCCCTCCAGGGCGCTAATCTGATCTGCCCCCAGATCGCGCGCCACGTCGGCATCACCCTGCTGGATCAGCAGGCGGCGGGAAGCCGGATCGGGAACGTTTTTAATGATGATGCTTTTAAGCTTCGGCGCGCCGCCGGGAGCCGATTCGTTGGCTTCCAGCACGATAGCCTGATGCGGCTGATAAACGCGCATTTTGAACGCGCCGCTGCCTGCCGAGTGCATTTTCAGCCAGGCGTTGCCGAAGTCGTTGTCCTTCACGTTCGCCACCACCTGCTTTTCATCGACGATGGAGGCAATCGGCGTGGAGAGAATATTCAGCGCCACCGACGGGCTAACGTCCGCCGTCCAGTGAAGCTGGAGGGTATGGTCATCCACTTTTTTCAGCTGGCTGGCGATGTTGCTCGCGTCCCAGCCCAGCACGTTGAGGATAAACGCCGGGGATTTGTTCAGCGTCACGGCGCGGGTATACGAGAAGATCACGTCTTCCGGGCGCAGTGGGTTTCCGGAAGCGAATTTCGCATCGGGCTTAAGCTTGATGGTCAAGGTTTTTGCTGCCGCGTCGGCTTCCCAGCTTTCCGCCAGAATCGGGGTGATTTTTTCCGGGTTATCGCGGTCCGGTTGCACCAGACGCTGATACAGGCTCGGTACGGTCTGGATGCTGGAGAGCTCGTTGGCTTCGGCCGGGTCGAGGCTTACGATGTCATCAAGCCCCTGGGCAACCACCAGCGTATTCGGCGGAGTAGCGGCGTGGACTGCGTTTGAGAGCGCGGTCAGCACCAGTAACGGCAACAGTTTTTTTGTCATAGCGATCCCTGAAATAACTCTATTGTGATTGTTTTATGCTCCGCTACGTTAGGTCGACTAAGACATTCCGCAAAGTCGAAATTCAGCTTTGCTTATGCCTTCCGGGAATAACGCATACGCTAAGGCTATTAGAATGCGCTGCTTTTCGTCCGCTTTTTAACCTGCTATAACAAACTCCTTACCTTTCAGGGAGTCACCGCCGTGCCCGAAATCAATCAACATGGTCAAACCGTTAACGATATTGTTCCAGACTGGAAATGCGCCCAGATCTTAACCCGCACCCCACTTACCGGTCAGTATTGCCGACTGGAGCCGCTGGATACCGATCGCCATTCGGCTGATTTATACGAAGCCTACGCGCTGGGTGATGACAGTGACTGGACGTGGCTTGCCAGCACTCAGCCGGAAAGCGTTGAGGCCACTGCGCACTGGGTGCTGGGAAAGGTGATGGATGACGATCTGGTGCCCTTTGCCGTAATCGATTTACGCACTGAACAGGCGGTAGGGCTGGTGAGTTACATGGCGATTGAGCGGTTTCTCGGCTCGGTGGAAATCGGGCATGTCACCTGGTCGCGCAAAATGAAGGGCACGCGTTTGGGTACCGAGGCGGTGTGGCTGCTGCTGAAAAATGCCTTTGAGCATAAGTACCGTCGACTGGAATGGAAATGCGATTCAATGAACATTGCCTCGCGCAATGCGGCGGAGCGGCTGGGTTTTGTCTGGGAAGGTCGCCTGCGTCAGAAACTTGTGCGCAAAGGGCGTAACCGCGACAGCGATATGCTCTCCATTATTGATGGCGAATGGCCGCAAAGAAACGCGGAGCTGTGCGCATGGCTGGCTTCGGAGAATTTTGACGCAGAAGGGCGGCAGATTCAGCGGCTTGAGGCATTTCGGTTATAAGTCTTGTATGTAGGGTACAGCTGGAACGGATAATTACTCTGAGGAAATGGCAATTTCAATCAGGTTGGTTTCTCCGGACTGGACACCCATGGCGTGACCAGGACCGCTGGCTGTATGCAAATTGATAAAGCCCGTTTTGCCGGAGGCTTTGGCATAGCCGTCGGCAATGGCAACCACGCTGCTCTTCTGGAGTGCCAAATATATTTTCTACGTCTTCTCTTTCCAGAAGTTCAAGGAAAATATCGGCACCCGTCCGCATATTTCAATCTGATATAGACGTTAATGATTTAATCATGATGACTCCTCATTTAGCGTTATTTAAGGCATGCTAAAATTCTTCCTGCGTCGGACGAACCACAATTTCATTAATATCAACGTCGCCAGGCTGTTCAATGGCAAATAAAACGGCTCGGGCAATGGCGTCAGCCGGAATAGCCTGCTTATAGAATTCGTGCAAAAACGCCAGGCTGTCTTTATCAGAACTGCCGAACTGCAGTTCGCTTTCGACGGCGCCGGGGGAAATAAGCGTCGTGCGGATGGTTTTCCCCGCCTCCTGACGTAACCCTTCGCTCAGGGCGCGAACGGCAAATTTAGTGGCGCTGTAAACGACGCCGCCGGGGGCAAGCACTTTGATACCCGCAACGGAAGCCACGTTAATAAAGTGTCCGCTACCCTGACGCTGGAACACCGGTAACGCCGCGGCAATGCCGTACAGCACGCCCTTCAGGTTAGTATCAATCATCTTGTCCCACTCGTCGGTTTTGCGCTCGCTGATGGGGGCTATCGCCATGTAACCAGCGTTATTGATCAGTACGTCCACGCGCTGGTAGGCCGTCACAGCGGCATCGATGGCGGCCTGAACCTCTTCCTGACGGGTGACATCGGCCTTCACGGCAATCGCCTTGCCGCCCTGCTGAATAATCTGATCCACCAGGGCATTAATCCTGTCGAGGCGGCGCGCCACCAGCACCAGCGAAAAGGCCTTGTTCGCTAAATACAGGGCAATGGCCTGACCGATGCCGCTGCTGGCGCCGGTGATAACGACAACGTTGTTTGCACTGTTATTCATGATCTTATCTCGCTGTTGAGTAATGCAAAAAATAAAAGGCAGGGAGGTGTTAATGAATAATGACAAATTCATTAACGCGGATTTTTGATATATTGTGTATCGGAAATAAAATGATGGCTGTTTAAAACTTAATGGAGTGTGGAAGAGTCTGTCAATATCATATTTTTAATATTTAAACGGATTGCATGCCTAACGTTTATTTCTTATATGTAAGCGAGAATAGTATAAAAAGAAATGGGGTGACGCTGGAGGCCCTGCGAACAAGGCCTAAGGATTAGATTTTGCCACTATAAAGCACCGGGCCTGTTGGCAAGCCAGTGGGTGATCCGCCCTCTGGTTCAAGGCTTATCGCTATCGTGGCGCCAGGAGGAAGCGTTGTGTTCCTGAGGGTCACCTTCGTCGGTATGCTGCTATGCAGCAATCCCAGCGAGACAGGGTTCTGTCCGGTCGGAATCAGCCAAAGCTGCAGGCTGTGCTGCGCCGGGACGGCGGCAGGTCCGAGAGGAGCAATACTCAGCTGCTGACGGCGGCTGTCCGCACTCACGACCCACTGCCCGTGCTGTTGGGCATCGTTGAGCACCATCAGCGGTGCGAGCGTCGGCGCGCGGGTGGAATACCACGTCACGACGCTAAAGGCGGCAAGACCGGCTGCCACCATCCAGGCGAGGTAAGGTCGATGGTTGCGCAACGGCTGTTTAGACGGCAGTTCGAGGGCAATTTTTTTCCACACCGACTCAGGGGGAGGAATGGGGACAAGATGGCTATCGAGCGTGCTGAGCATTTCCTGCCAGTACGCTACGCGGGCGGCCAGAGCGGGCTCATTGGCAAGCCTTTTCTGGAACTGAAGCCGCGCGCCTCCCCGCAGGGTGCCGAGGGCATATTCTGCTGCCAGCATGTCGTCGCGTTTTTCTGCGTTATTCATAGCCCCACACACTCCCGGAGATGATCCATTGCGCGACGTATCCAGCTTTTCACTGAGCCTACAGGCTGCTGGAGCCAGTCGGCAATATCGCTGTGAGACATCCCCTGATAGTAGGCGAGCGTAATGCTCTGGCGCTGCTCGCTACTCAAATGTTCGAGGCAATGCCTGAGCCGTTCTGCCTGCACATCGTCGTGCCAGTTGTTCTGCTCGTCATTCTCGCTCGGCAGAAGCGCGTCGGTATACGGCGTCTCGCGGTCGGCTGCCCGGGTTTGCCCGCAACGCAGCCAGTCAATACAGCGGTTGCGAACAATATGCGTAAGCCAGGTCATCGGGGAACTGAGGGCGGCGTTATAGGTTTCGGCTTTACTCCAGACCGTGAGAAAACAGTCGTGAAGGATCTCTTCTGCCCATGCCCGGTCACGCAACATGCGCAGCGCGACGGCAAACAGATGCGGCGAGGTGAGTCGGTAGAGTTGTTCAAATGCACGGCGATCGCCTTTCGCGACCGCCTGCATTAATTTCTGCTGCTGTTCAGCCAGCGCGTTATCCATGTTTTTCCCGAAAGGCAACGGCACACTTCCGAAGTATAGACAACTACTTAGGCATCAGAACGGTATCAATGACATCGATTACGCCATTTTTTTGATGAACGTCGTAGGTGCTGATGTTTGCCACATTGCCCTGACCATCCTTAAGCTGAATATTGTGCAGGCCGTTGCTCATGATCCACAGCGGCTGACCGTTAACGGTCTTCAGCTCCGCGCGACCACCACCCTGTTTAATTTTCTGCTCCAGCGCTTTCATATCGTAATTACCGGCAACCACGTGATAGGTCAGGATGCTGGTTAGCAGTGCTTTGTTTTCGGGTTTGACCAGGTTATCGACCGTACCGGCGGGTAATTTCGCAAACGCCGCATTGGTCGGCGCAAACACGGTGAACGGTCCTTTGCTCTGTAGCGTATCCACCAGTCCGGCAGCTTTGACAGCGGCCACCAGAGTCGTGTGATCTTTCGAGTTCACGGCGTTTTCAACAATATTTTTGCTCGGGAACATTGCCGCTCCGCCCACCATCACGGTGTCAGACGTCATGGCTGCTGATGCGCCTGCACAGAAGAGTAAAGCGCTGGTTACGAATGCAACACGGGTTAGCTTTTTCATCATCATTCCTCGGATTGGGGAGCAAAGGGGTTGCTCACATACCCATATACGAAGGCAGGGTGGAAACTGGATGCAGGGAAATGAAAAAAAATTTAGGAGACGTTTATTCCCTCTCCCCTGTGGGGAGAGGGTAAGGGTGAGGGGGCACCCTCAGCGGCGAACCGGCGCCCCGTTCGCGACATAATACGCGGCCGTGCTCTTCGCCAGCGGTTCGCGCCCGCGAATGGCGTCTGCAATCTTCTCGCCAATCATGATGGTGGTGGCGTTCAGGTTACCGGTGATGATCTGCGGCATGATCGACGCATCCACCACGCGCAGCCCTTCCAGCCCGTGAACGCGGCCTTCGCCGTCGACAACCGCCATCTCGTCATTGCCCATCTTACAGGTACCGCACGGGTGGAAGGCGGTTTCGGCGTGGTTGCGCACGAACTCGTCAAGCTGTTCGTCGGTCTGGCACTCGACGCCCGGGCTGATCTCGCGACCGCGGTACTTGTCCAGCGCAGGCTGATGCATGATCTCACGGGTGATACGGATCGCGTCGCGGAACTCCTGCCAGTCCTGCTCGTGGGACATATAGTTGAACAGGATCGCCGGATGCTGATGCGGATCGCGCGACTTGATGCGCACGTGGCCGCGGCTCGGCGAGCGCATGGAGCCGACGTGGCACTGGAAGCCGTGCTCTTTTACCGCATTCGAACCGTTGTAGTTAATCGCCACCGGCAGGAAGTGGTACTGAATGTTCGGCCACGCGAACTCCTCGCGGCTGCGGATAAACCCGCCCGCTTCGAAGTGGTTGCTCGCGCCCACGCCGGTGCCGCCAAACAGCCACTCGGCGCCAATCTTCGGCTGGTTCCACCACTGCAGGGCTGGGTAGAGGGAGACCGGCTCTTTGCATTCGTACTGGAGGTACATCTCCAGGTGATCCTGCAGGTTTTCGCCCACGCCGGGCAGGTCGTGCACCAGCGGGATATCGAACTGCTTCAGCAGCTCCGCGCTGCCCACGCCGGAACGCTGGAGGATCTGCGGGGAGGCAATGGCGCCTGCGCTCAGCAGCACCTCTTTGTTCGCCGTCGCTTTCGACGGAATCGTGCTTTCGCCTTCCAGCCACTCGACGCCCACCGCGCGCTTGCCTTCAAAGAGGATGCGGTCGGTCATGGCGTGGGTACGGATGGTCAGGTTCGGGCGTTGCTTTGCCTGGTCCAGATAGCCGCGCGCGGTGCTGGCGCGTCGGCCCTTCGGCGTGACCGTGCGGTCCATCGGGCCGAAGCCTTCCTGCTGATAGCCGTTGAGATCGTCCGTGCGCGGGTAGCCCGCCTGCACGCCCGCTTCCACCATCGCCTCAAACAGCGGGTTCACGCCCGGTTTTGAGGTGGTAACGCTCACGGGACCGTCGCCGCCGTGGTAGTCGTTCGGGCCCACGTCGCGCCTCTCTGCCTTGCGGTAGTACGGCAGGCAGTTGAGATAGCTCCAGTGCTCCAGACCCGGCTCTTTCGCCCAGTGGTCGAGATCCATCGCGTTACCGCGGATGTAGCACATGCCGTTGATCAGCGACGAACCGCCCAGCCCTTTACCGCGCCCGCACTCCATGCGGCGGTTGTTCATAAACGGCTCTGGCTCGGTTTCATACGCCCAGTTGTAGCGCTTGCCCTGCAGCGGGAACGCCAGCGCGGCAGGCATCTGAGTGCGGAAGTCAAAGCGGTAATCCGGTCCGCCCGCCTCAAGCAGCAGCACGGTGGTATTCGGATCTTCAGTCAGTCGTGTTGCCAGTACGTTGCCGGCAGAGCCGGCGCCGATAATGATGTAGTCAAATTGCAAATAAACCTCCCGGTTAAAATATGGACTGGAATTTACCCATCTCAACCTGGATGGACTTCACCTGGGTGTAGCTCTGCAGCGTCATAACGCCGTTCTCGCGGCCAATGCCGGAGTGTTTATAACCGCCCACCGGCATCTCTGCGGCGGATTCACCCCAGGTGTTGATCCAGCAGATGCCCGCTTCGAGCTGATGAATGGTGCCGTGGGCGCGGTTCAGATCGGCAGTGACGATACCCGCCGCCAGTCCGTAGTCGGTATCGTTGGCGCGGCGAATCGCTTCTTCATCGGTTTCATAGGTGAGGATGGACATCACCGGGCCGAAGATCTCTTCGCGCACGATGGTCATCTCGTCGGTGCAGTCGGTGAACACGGTCGGGGCCACCCACGCGCCGTTATCAAACCCTTCGCCCTTCAGCACGTCGCCGCCGCACAGCACTCGCGCGCCTTCTTCTTTACCTTTGGCGATGTAGCGCAGCACGCTGTCGCGGTGCGGGAAGCTGACCATCGGGCCAAAGTTGGTTTTCACATCGAACAGATCGCCCGCGCGGATGCGGCCCACGCGCTCAACGATTTTCTGCTCAAACGCGGCCTTAAATTTCGCGGGCACGAACACGCGGGTGCCGTTGGTGCAGACCTGACCGGAGCTGAAGAAGTTGGCCATCATGGCGATGTCTGCCGCCAGATCCAGATCCGCATCGTCGAAAACAATCAGCGGCGATTTGCCGCCCAGCTCCATCGTCACCTCTTTCAGGGACGAGGCCGCCGAGTTGGCCATCACCTTTTTGCCGCTGGCAACGCCGCCGGTAAAGGAGACCTTCGCGATGCCCGGATGCTCGGTCAGGTACTGGCCGGTCTCCGCGCCTACGCCTGGCAGGACATTAAACACGCCGTCCGGCAGACCCGCTTCGGTATAGATTTCGGCAAGCTTGAGGGCGGTGAGCGGCGTCACTTCGCTCGGCTTGAAGATCATCGCGTTGCCCGCCGCCAGCGCCGGGGCCGATTTCCACAGGGCGATCTGGATCGGGTAGTTCCACGCGCCGATGCCCGCCACCACGCCCAGTGGCTCGCGGCGGGTGTAGACGAATGAGGTGTCGCGCAGCGGGATCTGGCTGCCTTCCAGCGCCGGGATCAGCCCTGCGTAATACTCCAGCACGTCCGCGCCGGTGACGATGTCCACGGTCGAGGTTTCGGAATACGCTTTACCAGTATCGAGGGTTTCCAGCTTCGCCAGCGCGTCGTTACGCTCGCGCAGGATATCCACGGCGCGACGCAGGATTCGTGAGCGCTCCATGGCGGTCATTGCCGCCCAGATTTTTTGCCCGCGTGTTGCGCTTTCCACGGCGCGGTCGACGTCTTCACGCCCGGCGGCCTGAACGCTCGCCAGGACTTCACCGTTGGCCGGGTTGATGGTCTCGAAGGTGCGACCGCTGGTGGCGGGTGTATAACCACCATTGATATAAAGCTGCTGTTCTGCCATTCGGGACATACTTTCTCCTCGGTTATTCGGTCGGTAAATGCTGGCTGATAAAGTGGCTGGTGAGCGACTGGGCCAGCGTTTTATCCAGCGGTTTGCCGCTCAGTGCGGCACGCAGCCAAAGCCCGTCGATCAGTGCCGCCAGCCCGTAGCCCGCTTCCTGCGCCTGCTCGCGCGGCAATTCGCGGCGGAACTCGTACACCAGGTTCGACAGCAGGCGGCGGCTGCTGACCTGCTGCAGACGGTAGAGCATCGGCTGGTGCATGCTGCTCGCCCAGAAGGCCAGCCAGGCTTTCATTGCCGCGCTGCTGATCTGGGTTTCATCAAAATTGCCGCCGACAATCGCCTGTAATCGCTGCTCCGCGCTGCCGTCCGGCAGGGCGTGCAAGCGGCTTAATACCGCATCGCGCAACTGCCCGGTGATGTCGCGCATGGTCGCTTCCAGCAGACCGTTTTTGTCTTTGAAATAGTGACTGATGATCCCCGTGGAAACGCCCGCCCGACGGGCGATCTGTGCGATGGTTGCGTCGTGCATTCCCACTTCATTTATTGCTTCCAGCGTGGCGTTAATAAGCTGCCTGCGCCGGATCGGCTGCATCCCCACTTTGGGCATTGTTGCCACTCCATTCATCAGCGTTGGTAATACATTAAAGCGGTTTTTGATTGGACGTTCAATATAAAATGTGTCTTAATTGTTGCTGATTTGGATTTTAATAGTTACAAAAACAGTGGGGATACTGGATGACAGACCTTTCACAAGACAGAGAAAAAGACAAAATCAACCCGGTCGTTTTTTATACTTCCGCCGGGCTGATTTTGTTGTTTTCCCTGACGACGATCTTCTTTCGTGATTTTTCCGCCGAGTGGATTGGGCGCACCCTGAACTGGGTGTCGAAGACCTTTGGCTGGTACTATCTGCTGGCGGCGACGCTCTATATTGTCTTCGTGGTCTGCATCGCCTGCTCGCGCTTCGGTTCGGTGAAGCTTGGGCCAGAGCAGTCCAAGCCCGAGTTCAGTTTGCTGAGCTGGGCCGCAATGTTGTTTGCTGCGGGTATCGGCATCGACCTGATGTTCTTCTCCGTGGCTGAACCGGTCACGCAGTATATGCAGCCGCCGGAAGGGGCAGGGCAGACGATGGAGGCCGCGCGCCAGGCGATGGTCTGGACGCTGTTCCACTACGGCCTGACGGGCTGGTCGATGTACGCCCTGATGGGGATGGCGCTCGGATACTTTAGCTATCGTTATAATTTGCCCCTCACTATCCGCTCTGCGCTGTACCCGATTTTTGGCAAAAAAATTAACGGGCCGATTGGTCACACCGTTGATATCGCAGCGGTGATTGGCACCATCTTCGGCATCGCGACCACGCTCGGTATCGGCGTGGTGCAGCTCAACTACGGGCTAAGCGTGCTGTTTGATATTCCGGATTCAATGGCGGCAAAAGCGGCGCTGATTGCGCTCTCTGTGATTATCGCCACCATCTCGGTGACCTCCGGCGTGGACAAGGGCATCCGCGTGCTCTCCGAGCTGAACGTCGCGCTGGCGCTGGGCCTGATCCTGTTTGTGCTGTTTATGGGGGACACCTCGTTCCTGCTCAACGCGCTGGTGCTCAACGTGGGCGACTACGTGAACCGCTTTATGGGGATGACGCTCAATAGCTTCGCCTTCGACCGTCCGGTGGAGTGGATGAATAACTGGACGCTGTTCTTCTGGGCGTGGTGGGTTGCGTGGTCGCCGTTTGTCGGCCTGTTCCTGGCGCGAATTTCGCGCGGGCGCACCATCCGCCAGTTTGTGATGGGCACGCTGATTATCCCGTTCACCTTTACCCTGCTGTGGCTGTCGATTTTCGGCAACAGCGCGCTGCACGAGATCATCCACGGCAATGCGGGTTTTGCTCAGGAAGCGATGGCGCACCCGGAGCGCGGCTTCTACAGCCTGCTGGCGCAGTACCCGGCGTTCACCTTTAGCGCCTCCGTGGCGACCATCACCGGCCTGCTGTTCTACGTGACCTCAGCGGACTCCGGCGCGCTGGTGTTGGGCAACTTCACCTCGAAGCTGAAGGACATCAACAGCGACGCGCCGAACTGGCTGCGCATCTTTTGGTCGGTCGCCATCGGTCTTCTGACGCTCGGCATGCTGATGACCAACGGTATTTCGGCGCTGCAGAACACGACGGTGATCATGGGCCTGCCGTTTAGCTTCGTCATCTTCTTCGTGATGGCCGGGCTGTATAAATCGCTCAAAGTGGAAGACTACCGCCGCGTCAGCGCCAGCCGTGATACCGCGCCGCGTCCGATGGGCGCGCAGGACAGGCTGAGCTGGAAAAAGCGCTTGTCGCGCCTGATGAACTACCCGGGCACGCGTTACACCAAACAGATGATGGAGACGGTCTGCTTCCCGGCGATGGAGGAAGTCGCACAGGAGTTGCGCCTGCGGGGTGCCTACGTGGAGCTGAAAAATCTGCCGCCGGATGAAGGCGAAAACCTGGGGCACCTGGATCTGCTGGTGCACATGGGCGACGAGCAAAACTTCGTCTACCAGATCTGGCCGCAGCAGTATTCGGTGCCCGGGTTTACCTACCGGGCGCGCAGCGGGAAATCGACCTATTACCGGCTGGAGACCTTCCTGCTTGAGGGAAGCCAGGGGAACGACCTGATGGACTACAGCAAGGAGCAGGTGATTACGGACATTCTGGACCAGTACGAACGCCACCTGAACTTTATCCATCTGCACAGGGAAGCGCCGGGGAATAGCGTGATGTTCCCGGATGTCTAAACAGATTCTTAAAACTTCATCATGCTGTATATAAATACAGTCAACTGACGCAATATTACTCATGGAAGAGTAATATTGCAGCGACAGCCTGCGCTGATGAGCCAGGCTGTTGTTGTTTTTCGGGAAGGAACCATGGATGAGTCACGCGATAGAATTTATCGAAACTTCACTTTTTACCCGCCAGATCAAAAGCATTGCTACGGATGATGAATTAAAGGATCTCCAAAAGGAACTCATTGCCCGGCCTGATAAAGGTGACCTGATTCAGCATACGGGGGGATTACGTAAAATAAGGCTGGCCGCAGGCTCAAAAGGAAAGAGAGGGGGAGCCAGAGTGATTTACTTTCTGGCAACGGAAGAGGTGATCTATTTCATCATGGCCTACCTAAAAAGCACCAGGGACAGCCTGACTGAGGCAGAGAAAGCTGAACTTAAAAAACTGACTTCTGTTGTGAAAAATACTACTTCCTATGCCATAAATGGTAGGTGTACTATGTACTCCATTCAGGCAGAAGGAGGCAGACAATGAGTATATTCGATGAATTAAAATCTTCGCTTGAAGAAGCCGTTGAGATTCATAGCGGAAGGAAGGCAGCTTCCAGAGTAACCCGCTATGAAGTTGCAGATGTTCGCGCAATCAGAGAACAGCTCAATATCACCCAAAGCGAAATGGCGAAGGCGCTTGGCACGAGCGTTGACACGATAAAAAGCTGGGAGTCTAAACGTCGCAACCCAACCGGACTGGCGGCGAAGGTACTGAATGTGATTCGGGAGAACCCTGCATTTTATAAGGCCCTTGCCGGGCATTAGGTAGCCCTCTTGCCGGGTGGCGCTGCGCTTACCCGGCCCACAAAACGAACCGCCTTCGTTGACATATCTTTAATGATAACTATTTTCATTTAAACATAGCCTGTGCTATACCTTATAGCACGGGCTAATTTTGCTTTGAATTTAATCACCTCGGGAGAGTTCTGCGATGCACCTACTGCAAGGATTGAAGCGTCTGTTGTTCAGCTCGCTGCTACTGACCGCGGCCACCACGGGCGCGCAGGCGGCTGAAAAATTCCAGGTCATCACGACCTTTACCGTTATCGCTGATATGGCGAAAAACGTGGCGGGGGACGCCGCAGAAGTCACTTCCATCACCAAACCGGGCGCTGAAATCCATGAGTATCAGCCGACGCCCGGCGACATCAAGCGCGCCCAGAAGGCGCAGCTGATCCTGGCCAACGGCATGAACCTTGAGCTGTGGTTCCAGCGGTTTTATCAGCATCTGAACGGCGTGCCGGAAGTGATTGTCACCAAAGGCATTACGCCGATGGGGATCGGGGAAGGGCCGTATAACGGCAAACCCAACCCGCACGCGTGGATGTCTCCGGATAACGCCCTGATTTACGTCGATAACATTCGTGACGCGCTGGTAAAGTACGACCCGGCGAATGCGCAGACCTATCAGCGCAACGCGGAAGCCTATAAGCAGAAGATCACCGCCACCCTCGAACCGCTGCGTAAGCAGGTTGCGGAGATCCCGGAAGATAAACGCTGGATGGTCACCAGTGAAGGGGCGTTCTCCTATCTGGCGCGGGATCTGGGCCTGAAAGAGCTTTACCTGTGGCCGATCAACGCCGATCAGCAGGGCACGCCTCAGCAGGTGCGCAAGGTTATCGATCTGGTGAAAAAACATCGCATTCCGGCGGTGTTCAGCGAAAGTACCGTCTCCGATAAACCCGCGCGCCAGGTGGCACGGGAAACCGATACCCATTACGGCGGCGTGCTGTATGTCGACTCCCTGAGCGCAGAAAACGGCCCGGTGCCGACCTATATCGATCTGTTGAACGTCACGACCCGCACGCTGGTGCAGGGCATCCGTGACGGCATGAAGGAGTAACCATGCAGAAGGGGATTGTCGTAACCGATTTGACCGTGACCTACCGTAACGGTCATACCGCATTGCGTGATGCCTCGTTCAGCGTGCCGGGCGGATCGATTGCCGCACTGGTAGGTGTGAACGGTTCCGGCAAATCTACGCTGTTTAAGGCGGTGATGGGCTTTGTACGGGCGGCAAGCGGCACGATCACTATTCTGGGATTACCGCCTCACCGGGCGCTCCGTCAGAACCTGGTCGCCTACGTGCCGCAGTCGGAAGAGGTTGACTGGTCGTTCCCGGTGCTGGTGGAAGACGTGGTGATGATGGGCCGCTACGGACATATGGGTTTTTTGCGTCGGCCAAAAGCGCTGGATCGGCAGATCGTCACCGACGCTCTGAAACGGGTGGATATGCTTGAGCTGCGCCATCGGCAGATTGGCGAGCTCTCCGGCGGGCAAAAGAAACGCGTGTTTCTGGCGCGGGCGATTGCCCAGCAGGGCGAGGTGATCCTGCTCGACGAGCCGTTTACCGGCGTGGACGTTAAAACTGAAGCCAGAATTATCACCCTGCTGCGGGAACTGCGCGATGAGGGCAAAACCATGCTGGTATCGACCCACAATTTAGGCTCCGTCTCCGGGTTTTGCGATTACACGGTCATGGTCAAAGGTACCGTGCTGGCAAGCGGCCCGACGGAAACTACCTTTACCGCCGAAAATCTGGAGCGCGCCTTCAGCGGCGTGCTGCGCCACGTGGTGCTCAGCGGCTCTGAAGATCGCATTATTACCGACGATGAACGCCCCTTCGTGACGCACCGTCAGGAGGTAAAATGAGCGTACTTCTGGAACCCTTCGGCTACGAGTACATGCTGAACGCGATGTGGGTTTCGGCGATGGTGGGCGGGCTGTGCGCGTTTCTCTCGTGCTATCTGATGCTAAAAGGCTGGTCGCTGATTGGCGATGCGCTCTCGCACTCCATCGTACCGGGCGTGGCGGGAGCCTACATGCTCGGGCTGCCGTTTTCGCTGGGGGCGTTCCTGTCGGGCGGGCTGGCGGCGGGCAGCATGCTGTTTCTCAACCAGCGCAGCCGCCTGAAAGAGGACGCCATCATCGGGCTGATCTTCTCCTCCTTTTTCGGTCTGGGGCTGTTTATGGTCTCACTCAACCCGACCTCGGTGAATATTCAGACTATCGTCCTCGGGAATATCCTCGCCATTGCCCCGGAAGACATCGTCCAGCTGGCGATTATCGGCGTGGTGTCGATGCTTGTTCTGCTGTTCAAATGGAAAGATTTGATGGTGACCTTTTTTGATGAGAACCACGCCCTCGCCATCGGTCTGCGTCCTGAACGTCTGAAGATCCTTTTCTTTACCCTGCTGGCGGTTTCCACCGTGGCTGCGCTGCAAACCGTCGGCGCATTTCTGGTGATCTGTCTGGTGGTCACGCCCGGCGCGACCGCGTGGCTACTGACCGATCGCTTCCCGCGACTGCTGATGATTGCCGTCGCCATGGGTAGCATTACCAGCTTCCTTGGCGCATGGGCGAGCTATTATCTCGACGGCGCGACCGGCGGTATTATCGTGGTCGCCCAGACGCTGCTGTTCCTGCTGGCGTTCGTCTTTGCGCCGAAGCACGGGCTGCTCGCCAGCCGCCGTCGGGCGCGCCGGGCGCAGGAGGTCCACCCATGATCGCGCTGCTCCTTGAACCCTTCCAGTTTGCGTTTATGAACAACGCGCTGCTGATTTCACTGCTGGTCGCCGTGCCCTGCGCGCTGCTGTCGGTTTTTCTGGTGCTCAAGGGCTGGGCGCTGATGGGCGACGCCATGAGCCATGCGGTGTTTCCCGGCGTCGTGCTGGCCTGGATGATGGGGCTGCCGCTGGCGCTGGGCGCATTTGTTGCCGGTCTGTTCTGCGCGGTCGCCACCGGATACCTGAAAGACAATAGCCGCATCAAGCAGGATACGGTTATGGGGATCGTCTTTTCCGGCATGTTCGGTGCCGGGTTGATCCTCTACATCGCCGTCAAACCCGAGGTGCATCTCGACCATATTCTGTTCGGCGATATGCTGGGTATTAACGGGATGGACATTCTGCAAAGCGGGATTGTGGCGGGACTGATTGCGCTGGTGATTGGCCTGAAGTGGCGGGACTTTTTGCTGTTCTGCTTTGATTATCAGCAGGCGCAGGCGAGCGGGTTGCGCACTCGCTGGCTGCACTATGGATTACTGTGCATGGTTTCGCTGACCATCGTGGCGACGCTGAAAGCGGTGGGGATTATTCTGTCGATTTCGTTGCTCATTGCGCCCGGCGCGGTGGCGGTGCTGATCACCCGGCGCTTCCACATGGCGCTGCTGGTGGCGGTAGCCGTTTCCGCGCTCGTGTCCGTAAGCGGCGTCTATGCGTCGTTTTATCTCGACAGCGCGCCTGCCCCGACCATCGTCGTGCTGTTCGCGGTCGTGTTTATCGTGACGTTTGTGGTCACCAGCGTGAAGGCCCGTCGACAGGAGAGTGTGACAGCAGGGTGATCGCCTGTTCGCCGTGCTGTTGCCAGTGAACGGTAAAGGCGGTGCCTTCGGGATAGCCCGCGCGCTGGCAGGTCAATGCCAGCGTAAGCGTCTTATCGACGAGCTGCGTGACGCGGGCGCTGTCAAAACCCATCCAGGCCTGCACCTGCGGAAAGAGGGCTTTGAACAGGCTCTCTTTGGCGCTAAACACCAGCGTCAGGGCGAGGGCGAACGGGTAACCCGAGCGGGAAAGGACGCTCTCTTCTTGCGCATCAATAATGCCGTCTTTGATTTCCCGGGCTTCGTTTTCGGGGAGGATCGTTTCGCAATCAATGCCGATAAGCGCAGGGTGGTCGTGCGTAACGACAGCCATGGCCTGCGTGCCGCTGTGGGTGATGCTGCCGGAAACACCCTGTGGCCAGCGCGGTTCCCCGCTGGGGCCGATGCCGGGTACGGTGTTTCCCGGTAAGGCATGCGCGGCGGCGATGCGCCCGGCAAGATGATCGGCTTTGCGTTTGCGTCCGGCGTTTGAAAGCTCTGCGTGATGGGGAAGCCAGAGGAGATCGGCGTCGGTAAAGGAGGTGGGGTCGAAGGTGACCCGGTGAACGGTGCGATCGGCGAGAATGAACGTGCTGTGGGTTGTGTGCATGGTTTTCCCTCACCCTGACCCTCTCCCCGGAGGGGAGAGGGAAGGTTTACTTCAGTGCCTTAAAAATGCGTATTCACACTCATATACCACGTGCGACCCGGCTCATTATACGTATACGCTCCCGCACCGTACATATACGCGCCGGTGGTGGCATTCCCCGTGGTTTGGGCATTACCCGCACGCCACTGGCGCTTGTCGAAGACGTTGTCCACGCCGCCGGTCAGGCTGACGTTTTTGGTCACGTCCCAGGTCGCGCTCAGGCCAACGATGCTGTACGGGCTAACTTCGTCTTTCTCAGACCCGCTCACCGGTTCACCCTTGTAGTTGTACTTCTTCGGCTGCTGCTTGCCGTACCAGGTGAAGGTTGACTGCAGCGACACATCCTGATGCACCTGCCAGCTCAGGGTCGAGTTTAGCGTGTACTCCGGAATGATCGACAGACGGTCGCCGGTCTCCTTGTTCTTACTCTGCAGCATGTAAGTGATGTTATTGGTCCAGTTGATCGTGTCGCTGACCGGCACGTTCAGGGAGCCTTCCAGCCCTTCAACCACCGCTTTCGGGACGTTTTCCCACTGGTAAATATCCGTCTGCACCTTACCGGAAGAGGTGTGGCCAATTGGCGCATAGCCCGCTTCAATCTTGTCGCGGTAGTCGTTGCGGAACCAGGTCACGCCCGCCAGCCAGCCGTCGCGTTTCCACTCCAGACCGATCTCTTTGTTGATGCTGGTTTCGGCTTTCAGATCGTCGTTGCCCATCATGTAGCAGCCGACGCCGTCGCCGCTTGCGTAGCAACCCTGGCCTTTACTGTAGAGCAGATAGTTCGGGTTGGTCTGATACAGGCTTGGCGCTTTGTAAGCCCGCGCAATACCCATCTTCAGCGTGAAGTCATCTCCCAGACCTTGCGACAGGTTAAGTGACGGGCTCCAGTTATTGCCGACGATGGTGTGGTGATCGAAGCGCAGGGCAGGGGTCAGCATGGTGCTGTCGGTCAGCTCCATGTTGTTCTCCGCAAACAGGGAGAAAATCTCCGCCGAGGTGTACGGACTACGGTCGTTGCTCATGCCCGGAATGGTGCCGCCCTGCTGGGTTTGCGTGAAGGAGGTCGAATCCTTCATGCGCTGCTGGTTCCACTCGGTGCCCAGGGTCAGATTCTGGTTAACGAGGAAATCAATCGGCAGATTGATTTCGCTGTGCAGCATCACGTCGGCCAGATCGGTGTCGGTGAATTTATCGCTATTAAACAGACCTTCCGTCCCGCCAGCCAGCCCTTCGCCCAGACGGGAGTTGCGGGTGTGTTCGTACTGCGCCCAGTTGCTGGTGGTAATGCCGTTATCCCAGCCGCCGTTCCAGGTCACCGCGAAATTCTGGCGATAAATACGGTTGGTCTCTTTGCCGTAGTTTTTCTTCACCAGCGCGTTGTCGTTATTGGTGTTCTGCGTGTCGCCCGCATAAAGGTTGTTCTGGCGGCTATAGCCTGCTTCAAACTCCAGGGACTGCATGGGGGCGAAGTCCCAGCGCACGACGCCGTTGATGTCTTTGTTCTCTACACCTTCACGACCTGCGGGCAGGGTGTTGGCGTAGGCGCCGGTACGGTCAGACTGATGGCCCTGGTTGATGTCCCACGCGTCGGCCTGGGTTTTGTCCAGGTTACCGAACATGCGGAAGCTGAAATCGCCGCCCAGCGGGCCGCTCAGGCTGAAGTTGGTGCGCTTAGTGGAACCTTCGTCTTTATGTTCCGGCGCATTCAGGTAGGTGTTCCAGGAGCCGTGCCACTGCTCGTCGAATTTTTTGGTGATGATGTTGACCACGCCACCTGCCGCGCCGTTGCCGTAGCGGGCGGCCGCCGGACCACGGATCACTTCGATGCGCTCGATCATCTCCGGCGGTACCCAGCCGGTATCGCCCCGGGTATCACGCTCGCCGCGCCAGCCCAGACGGATGGAGTTACGGCTGGTAACCGGTTTACCGTCGATCAGGATCAGGGTGTTTTCCGGGCCCATGCCGCGGATATCAATCTGACGGTTATTCCCGCGCTGGCCGCTGGTGGAGTTACCGGTGAGGTTCACGCCCGGCATGGTGCGGATGATTTCCGACACGTCGCGCGCGGGCGGGTTTTTACGGATCTCATCGGCGGTGATGGTCGATACGCCCGGCGCCTGCAAATTTTGCTCGGCGGCGGTGATCACCATCGTGTCTTCGTGCTGCGCGGAGGCGGCGTTGTCGTCTGCCATGGCGGGCAGCGCGACACCATAAATCCCTAAATTGACCAGCAAGGCCAGAGAGTGAATCTTCTTATTCATTGTACGTCCCGCTTTTATGGTTATTCATGAACGCGCTTCCCACAGCGCGGGCATTACGCTATTGCAAATGCAAATAGTTATCAATAATATTATCAATAAAATTTGTCCTGAAACAAAAAAGACTGTTAAACATGAGGTTATAAGGGTGACGGCGTTAACAACGGGCAGTGAAGCGTGGTGGCAGTCGAAAAGCGGGCCTGACTTGAAACCTGAAAACGGTAAATTTCGCGTCACGTTCTGGTGGCGCGATACGAACGGAACGCAGACTTCGTCACCGATTAAACACGTCTGGCTCAATATCACCGGCGTGACCGATCACCATCAAAATGCCCGCCCGCAGTCCCTCAAACGCATCCCGGATACCGACGTCTGGCAGTGGGAGGGAGAGTTCAGTCCCGCGTGGCGGGGGAGCTACTGTTTTATCCCTTCCGTGAATGAAAACGATTTTGCCGACGCGGTGTTTGAAGGCGAGAGTCCGGACCGTATGGCGCTGCGCGAAGGCTGGGGTAAATTGCTGCCGCACGCGGTTTCCGACCCGCTTAACCCGCAGAGCTGGCGCGGTGGTCGCGGTCATGCCGTTTCGGCGCTGGAAATGCCGGGCGCACCCGTTCAGCCAGGCTGGGATCGTCCTGATACGCCCCACCACGCGCCGGTCTGCATTGATTGGGAAAGCGCACGCCTGAAAAACCGCCGCCGAGTCTGGATTTTTACCACCGGGGAGGAAAACCCCGAGCGCCCGCTGGCGGTGCTGCTTGATGGCCAGTTCTGGGCCGAAAGCATGCCCGTCTGGCCCGCGCTGGCCGCGCTTACCCGTGAAGGCAAACTGCCCCCGGCGGTCTATGTCTTAATTGATGTGATTGATACCGCACACCGCAGCCGCGAACTGCCCTGCAACCCCGATTTCTGGCTGGCGGTGCAGGAAGAACTCCTCCCACAGATACAACGCATTGCCCCCTTCAGCGACCGCGCCGACTGTACCGTGGCGGCAGGTCAGAGCTTCGGCGGGCTTTCCTCCCTTTATGCGGGCCTCAACTGGCCGCAGCGCTTTGGCTGCGTGCTCAGTCAGTCCGGTTCCTACTGGTGGCCGCACCGCGGCGCACAGCAGGAGGGGCTACTCATCGGGCAGCTTAAAGCGGGTGAAAAAACCGAACGCGGACTGCGCATCGTCCTTGAGGCCGGGCGCAACGAACCGCTTATCTTCCGCGTGAATCAGGCGATTTACGCCGAATTGCACGCGCAGCAGGTTTACTGGCGTCAGGTTGACGGCGGACACGACGCGCTTTGCTGGCGCGGTGGGCTGACGCAGGGGCTGATGACCCTCTGGCAGCCGCTTATTCAATAACGGAGTCTGTATGGAATTCAGCAATCCTTTCGATAATCCGCAGGGACAGTTTGTCATTTTGCAAAACGACCAGGGGCAGTACAGCCTGTGGCCGCAGCAGTGCGAATTGCCCGCGGGCTGGCGCGTGGTATGCGAAGCGCAGTCTCAGGACGTGTGCCAGCAGTGGCTGGCGGAACACTGGCAGACGCTTGAGCCGTCGTATTTTGCGGGAGAAAACGCATGAGCCGTCTTCCGCTTGTCGCCGCCCAGCCGGGTATCTGGATGGCGGAGCAGTTGTCCGCGCTGCCAAATGCCTGGAGCGTGGCGCACTACACTGAGCTAAAGGGCGATATCGACGCGCCGTTGCTGGCAAAAGCCATTGCTGAAGGCATGATGCAGGCCGATACCCTGCGGATGCGTTTTGCCGAAGATAACGGTGAGGTGTGGCAGTGGGTAGATGAAACCGTCATGCTGCCGGAACCGTCCATCGTTCGCGTGGACTCTCATGATGCCGCCGTGGCGCTGATGGAAGCCGATCTCAACCAGAACCTGCGCGTCGACAGCGGTCAACCGCTGGCGTTTCATCTGCTGATTCAGGTGGGGGAAGAACGCTGGTACTGGTATCAGCGTTATCATCACTTAGTGGTAGATGGCTTCAGTTTCCCGGCGATTACCCGCCAGATTGCCGCCATTTATGCCGCATGGAAAAAAGGCGACCCCACGCCGCCATCTCCTTTTTCACCCTTCGCTGAGGTGGTGGAAGAGTATCAGCGCTATCGTGAAAGCGAGGCGTATGCACGCGACGGTGACTTCTGGGCAGCGCAGCGCAGACAGCTTCCTCCTCCGGTCTCTCTTTCTTCCGCGCCGCTGCCGGGGCGCGCCGCGACAACTGACATCCTGCGCCTGAAAATCGTCGCCGACAGCAGCGCGTTTAGCCAGCTTGCGCAGGCTGCAGGGCAGGCTCAGCGTACCGATCTGGCGCTTGCGCTGGTCGCGCTGTGGCTGGGCCGCCTGACCGGGCGTCTGGACTACGCCGCCGGGTTTATCTTTATGCGCCGCATGGGCTCCGTCGCGCTGACCGCAACTGGACCGGTGCTCAACGTCCTGCCGCTTGCGGTGAATATCGATCCGCAGGAGAGCCTGCCTGGGCTGGCGCTGCGTCTGGCGAGCCAGCTGAAAAAAATGCGCCGCCATCAGCGCTACGACGCGGAGCAAATTCTCCGCGACAGCGGTAAGGCGGCGGGTGATGAAGCCCTGTTTGGCCCGGTGCTGAACGTTAAGGTGTTCGATTATCAACTGGAACTCGACGGCGTAGAGGCCATCACCCACACGCTGGCGACCGGACCGGTGAACGATCTCGAGCTGGCCTTGTTCCCGGACGAGCAGGGCGGATTAAGCATTGAAATTCTCGCCAGCAAACAGCGTTACGATGAAACAACGCTGAAGGGTCACGTCGCGCGCCTGAACGCGATGCTGGTGCAGTTTGCCGCTAACCCGGACCTGCGATGTGGGGAAGTGGAAACCGTGTCAGAGCAAGAGTACGCGCAGCTTGCGCGCATCAATGACACCGGGCTGGCGCTACCCTCCACCACGCTCGCGGAGCTGGTGGCGGAACAGGCGAGCAGGACGCCGGACGCCCCCGCGCTGGCGGATGCGCACATCGAGCTGAACTACCGCCAGATGCGCGAGCAGGTGGTCGCGCTGGCAAACCTGCTGCGTGCGCGCGGCGTGAAGCCGGGCGACAGCGTGGCGGTGGCCCTCCCGCGTTCGGTATTCCTGACGCTGGCCCTGCACGGCATTGTGGAAGCCGGCGCCGCGTGGTTACCGCTGGACACCGGTTACCCGGACGACCGCCTGCGGATGATGCTGGAGGACGCAAAGCCGTCCCTGCTGATTACCACCGATGAGCAGCTTCCGCGCTTTAGCGAACTGCCCATAGCTTCGTTTAGTTACAACATGCTTTTGCCTGCTGCGGGTACTGAGCCTCTGCGCGTGGCGAAACCGGAGCAGACGGCGTACATCATTTTTACCTCGGGTTCAACCGGGCGTCCGAAAGGGGTGATGGTTGGGCATACCGCCATCGTTAACCGCCTGAAGTGGATGCAGAACCACTACCCGCTGACAGCGAATGACGTGGTGGCGCAGAAAACGCCGTGCAGTTTTGACGTCTCGGTCTGGGAGTTCTGGTGGCCGTTTATCGCCGGGGCGAAGCTGGTGATGGCCGAGCCGGACGCGCACCGGGACCCGCAGGCGATGCAGAGCTTCTTCGCCCGGTATGGCGTCACGACGACCCACTTTGTGCCGTCGATGCTGGCGGCGTTTGTCGCCTCGCTGACGCCGGAAAACGTCTACTGCTGCAGGACGCTTAAGCAGGTGTTCTGCAGCGGCGAAGCGCTGCCGACCGGGCTGTGCCGCGAGTGGCAACAGCTCACCCGTGCGCCGCTGCACAACCTCTACGGCCCGACCGAAGCGGCGGTGGACGTGAGCTGGTATCCGGCGTTTGGCCCTGAGCTGGCGGCCGTTGAAGGCAATAGCGTGCCGATTGGTTTCCCGGTGTGGAACACGGGGCTGCGCATTCTGGATGCAATGATGCGCCCGGTGCCGTTCGGCGTGGCGGGGGATCTGTATCTCACCGGCATTCAGCTGGCGCAGGGATATCTGGGGCGTCCGGATCTCACCGCCAGCCGCTTTATCGCCGACCCGTTCGCGCCGGGCGAGCGGATGTATCGCACCGGTGACGTCGCCCGCTGGCTGGATAACGGGGCGGTAGAATATCTGGGCCGCAGCGATGATCAGCTAAAAATTCGCGGCCAGCGTATTGAGTTGGGCGAAATCGACCGGGCGATGCTGTCGCTGCCGGACGTGGCGCAGGCCGTGGCGCATGCCTGCGTGTTCAACCAGGCGGCGGCAACGGGGGGCGATGCCCGCCAGCTGGTGGGATACGTTGTCTCCGAATCCGGTTTACCGCTGGATCGTGATGCGCTGCTGGAATCGCTGAAGGCGCAGCTTCCGCCGCATATGGTGCCGGTGGTGCTGCTGCAACTCAGCGCGCTGCCGCTCAGCGCGAACGGCAAACTCGACCGCAAGGCGCTGCCGCTGCCGGAGTTGACCAGCAAAACCACCGGACGCGCGCCGAAAACGGACACCGAAATCGCCGTGGCGCAGGCGTTTGCCGCGCTGCTGGGTTGCGAGGTGAACGATATCGAAGCCGACTTCTTTGCCCTCGGTGGCCACTCGCTGCTGGCGATGCGGCTGGCGGCGCAGCTCAGCCGCACGTTCGCCCGCAAGGTCACGCCGGGGCAGATTATGGTCGCCTCGACGGTGAGCAAGCTCAGTGCGCTGCTGGACTTAAAAAGGAACGACGAGCAGGTGCAGCGTCTGGGGTATGAAGCCGTTCTGCCGCTGCGTGAAAGCCATGGCCCGACGCTGTTCTGCTTCCATCCGGCGTCCGGTTTTGCCTGGCAGTTCAGCGTGCTGGCGCGCCACCTCAGCCCGCACTGGTCTATCACCGGCATTCAGTCTCCCCGACCGGAAGGGCCGATGCAGCAGTGTGCGGATCTGGATGGGGTGATTGATCATCACCTGAATACGCTCCGTAAGCAGCAGCCGCAGGGGCCGTATTATTTGTTCGGCTATTCCCTCGGCGGCACGCTGGCGCAGGCTATTGCCGCTCGTTTGCGCGCGCAGGGTGAAGAGGTGGCGTTCCTTGGCCTGCTGGATACCTGGCCACCGGAAACCCAGAACTGGGCGGAGAAAGAGGCCAACGGCCTCGACCCGGCAGTGCTGGCGGAAATTGAGCGCGAGCGGCAGGCGTTTATCGCTGCGCAGCAGGGGCAGGGCAGCAGTGAACTGTTTGGCGCCATCGAGGGCAACTACGCCGATGCGGTGCGCCTGCTCACCACGGCGCACAGCGCGCGGTTTGACGGCAAAGCGACGCTGTTTGTCGCCGAGCGCACGCGCACGATGGATCCGCAGGTCGCCTGGGCACCGTGGGTGGCGGAGCTTGAGGTGCATAGCCAGGATTGCGCCCACGTGGATATCATTTCGCCGCAGGCGTTTGAGAAGATTGGGCCGGTGTTGAGGGAAATGTTGGGATAGTGCAAATGCCCGGTGGCGCTGTGCTTACCGGGCCTACGGGAGCTGAATGTAGGCCGGGTAAGGCGTAGCCGCCACCCGGCAGTTACCGCCGACCCAATGGAACCACCAGCGGCGTCCCCGCCACCGGATCGTCAATAATCATGCAGCGCATACCGTAGATCTGCGCGATCAGATCCGGCGTCACAATCTCCTTCGGCGCGCCCTGCGCCACAATCTCACCGTCGCGCAAGGCAATCAGATGCGTCGCGTAGCGGCACGCCTGGTTCAAATCATGGAGCACCGCCGCCAGCGTATACCCTTGGGTGCGGTTCAGCTCGCTCAGCAGCTCCAGCAGGTCAATTTGATGGCTGATATCCAGCCACGTTGTTGGCTCGTCCAGCAGCATAATGGAGGTTTCCTGCGCTAACACCATCGCAATCCACGCGCGCTGGCGCTGGCCCCCGGAAAGGGTATCGACGCTTTGTTGGGCGAGAGCGGTAATCCCCGTCGCCTGCATCGCGCGGTTTACCGCTTCATCGTCCTCTTTACGCCAGCGGGTAAACAGCGGCTGGTGCGGATAGCGCCCGCGCGAGACCAGTTCCTGCACCGTGATGTCCCCCGGCGTGGTGGCGTTTTGCGCCAGCAGCCCGATGCGCCTGGCCACCTCTTTGCTGGCGAAGCGCTGGATCTGCTCTCCGTCCAGAAACACGCTGCCCTGAACCGGGGTCATCAGGCGGCTCAGCGTGCGCAGCAAGGTTGATTTGCCGCAGCCGTTCGGGCCGATAATCGCCGTGAAGTGGCCGTCCGGAATAGCGACGGTTAAATCACGGGCAATGATTTTTTTGCCGTAGCCAAGGGTAAGGTTTTCGCCGCGCAAGCGGGTTGTTGTGTCTGTCATTTCTTGCGTGACTCCTGAACGAGCAAGACGATGAGGTAAATCCCGCCGAGGCTGACGGTTACCACGCCCACCGGCAGTTGATAAGGCATAAACAGCCGCTGGGCGCAGAGATCGGCGGCCAGCAGTAACAGCGATCCGCACAGCGCCGCCTGGGTTAATCCCCAGCGCGCGGTGCCGCTAAGACGCCGGGCGATGTGCGGGGCGACAAGCGCAATAAAAGATATCGGCCCGGCGATGGCGGTGGAGGCGGCGGTCAGTATTACGGCCACCAGCATCAGCATCAGGCGCGAGCGCTCAACGCTCACGCCCAGCGCGCAGGCGCTGTCGTCGCCCATCTCCAGCAGCCGCATGCGGCGCACCAGCAGCAGCGCGCCGATAAACATCAGCAAAATCAACGGCGCGGCGGGCCAGGTTTTGCCCCACGTCAGGCCGTTGAGTGAACCGGCATACCACAGCCCGGCGGAGATCGCGGTGTCCAGCGTGGCCTGCAGTAACAGCCAGGTGTTAAAGGCCATCAGCATGGCGCGCACGCCAATACCGATGATGATCAGGCGGAAGGTATCGATGCCGTTGCGCCAGGCAAGGAGCCAGATAACCAGCGACGTCAGAATACCGCCCGCCATCGCCGTAAAGGTGATGGCTGTCAGGTGCTGGCCGAACAGCACCATCGCCACCAGTACGCCACTCCAGGCTCCGGTATTCAGGCCCATTACGTCCGGGCTGCCGAGCGGGTTGCGCATCAGCGACTGGAAAATCGCGCCGCTGACCCCGAGCGCTGCGCCCACCAGAATCGCCATCGCCACCCGCGGCAGTCGCCATTCGGTGACCACCAGGGTGATATTGCGCGGGGCGCTGCCCGTGAGGGCGTGGAAGACCTGCACGAAATCGAGCGTGACCGCACCGCTTTGCAGGCTCCAGACCGCCAGCATAACCGTGGCGATAACCAGCAGAGA
This sequence comes from Enterobacter sp. T2, assembly GCF_010692925.1. Lineage (NCBI taxonomy): Bacteria > Pseudomonadati > Pseudomonadota > Gammaproteobacteria > Enterobacterales > Enterobacteriaceae > Enterobacter > Enterobacter sp. T2. Next base: position 1,238,449 of record NZ_CP048736.1, read on the forward strand.
TACGCTGGTTATTAAACGACGGGACAGAACCCTCATGCGCCACCTCCGCGTCTGAGTCGTACCAGGACGATCAGCACCGGCGCGCCGATAAAGGCGCTGACCACCGAAACCCGCAGTTCGCCTGGCACCAGTAGACGCCCGAGCACATCGGCAAACAGCAGCAGGGCCGGGGTGGCAAGCAAGGTGACTGGCAATGACCAGCGGTGATCGGCCCCCACCAGCCAGCGCGCCATGTGCGGCATCATCAGGCCGATAAAGGCAATCGGGCCGACCACGGCGGTCGCGCAGCCGCACAGGACGGTGATGGCGAGCAGGCCAACCAGCTGCGTGCGCGCCACGCGGTTGCCGAGTGAGGTCGCGGTGTCGCTGCCAAGACTGAGGCTGTTGAGCGCCCGGCTTAACAACAGCGCCACGGCGGCGGCGATAATGACCGGGAGCGCCACCACTTTCAGCGTGTCGAGAGTACGGATATCCAGCGAGCCGGCCTGCCAGAAGCGCAGCTGGTCGTAGACGTCCGGGTTGAGCAGGGCTATGCCGTTGGATGTGCCTTCCAGCATCGCTGCGAGCGCTACGCCAGCCAGCGTCAGGCGTACCGGGCTTAGCTGTCCACCGCCCTGGCTTCCGGTAAACGCGACCACCAGCGAGGCGGCCAGCGCGCCGCAAAAGGCCATCACCAGTTGCTCAGAAGGTGACGTCAATCCGAACAGCGCCGCGCCGAGCACGATGGCAAAGCTGGCGCCAGAGTTCACGCCGAGAATGCCGGGGTCCGCCAGCGGGTTACGGGTGAGGGTTTGCATCAGGGCCCCGGCAAGACCGAGGGCACCACCGGCCAGCAGTCCGGCGAGGGTTCGGGGCAGACGAGCGTCTAGCACGATAACGCAGTCGGCGCTCTGGCAGCTTCCGGAGAGCGCATCGACAATAACGGATGCGGGCAGGGACTTCGCGCCAACCAGCAGACTGAGTGCAATCGCAAGGATCAACAGCAGCAATAATACGGGCACGGCAATGGCGCGCACCGCAGAAGAGGAAAACGACATAGCAACATCCATGATTTGATAATGATAGTGATTATCGTTATCTATCTTATTTGGCTATGTTAGCATGTGCGCCCATGGAATGGGTAGAAATAGACTCAAGGCTTTGTCATGAATCAAAAATCCTGGCTGCTCAACCTCAGCCTGCTCAAAACGCACCCGGCGTATCGCGCCGTTTTTATCGCGCGCTTTATCTCCATTTTGTCCCTCGGGCTGCTCGGCGTGGCGGTGCCGGTCCAGATCCAGGCCATGACGCACTCCAGCTGGCTGGTGGGGTTATCGGTTACGTTAACCGGCAGCGCAATGTTTATCGGCCTGATGGTCGGCGGCGTGCTGGCGGACCGCTACGAGCGTAAAAAACTGATCCTGCTGGCGCGCGGCACCTGTGGCGTGGGCTTTATCGGGCTGTGTATTAACGCTTTGCTGCCGGAGCCGTCGCTGATGGCAATTTACGCTCTGGGGCTGTGGGACGGTTTTTTTGCCTCGCTAGGCGTGACGGCGCTGCTGGCGGCGACGCCTGCGCTGGTGGGGCGTGAGAATCTGATGCAGGCGGGGGCGATCACCATGCTCACCGTGCGCCTCGGCTCGGTGATTTCGCCGATGGTGGGTGGCCTGCTGCTGGCCACCGGCAACGTGGCGTGGAACTACGGGCTGGCGGCGGCGGGAACCTTCATTACCACGTTGACGCTGCTGCGCCTGCCGTTGCTGCCACCTCCGCCGCAGCCGCGTGAGCATCCGCTGAAGTCCCTGATGGCGGCCATTCGTTTTCTGTTCAGCAACCCGCTGATTGGCGGCATTGCGCTGCTCGGTGGCCTGCTGACCATGGCGAGTGCGGTGCGCGTGTTGTACCCGGCGCTGGCGGGCGAGTGGCAGATGAGCGCCTCGGAAATCGGTATTCTCTACGCCGCCATTCCGCTCGGCGCGGCGTGCGGCGCGTTGACTAGCGGTCATCTGGCGCAGAGCGGGCGTCCGGGGCTGATTATGCTGCTTGCTACGCTGGCCTCGTTTGTTGCCATTGGCTTCTTCAGCCTGATGCCGGTGTGGGCGCTCGGGGTGATGTGTCTGACGATCTTTGGCTGGCTGAGCGCCATCAGCTCGCTTTTACAGTACACCCTGATCCAGACCCAGACGCCGGAGGGGATGCTCGGGCGCATTAACGGTTTGTGGACCGCGCAGAACGTGACGGGGGATGCGATCGGTGCGGCGATCCTTGGCGGACTGGGAGCCATCATGAGCCCGGTGGCCTCGGCGAGCAGCAGCGGGTTAGTGTTAGCCGTTGTTGGCGTGATTTTACTGGCGGTTTTGGTGGAGTTGCGTCGGTTCAGGCAGGAGAGTGCTCCGGTGTGATTTGCCGGGTGGCGGCTGCGCCTTACCCGGCCTACATTTTGCACCCGTAGGCCCGGTAAGCGAAGCGCCACCGGGCGCAGTTATTACCTGAAAATTGCCTCTAAACGCTGTAACACCAACATCGCGCTGTAATAATCCAGGCGGAACGTCTCCGTTCCCAGCGCCCAGACGCGCTTGTTCTGCACAGCTGGCAGATGCGCCAGCAGCGGGTTGGCGTAGATCGCATCCACGTCTTTCTGGTCGCCGGCAAAGACAAACAGCCCTTCGCCGTTTAGCCCCGTCGCCAGGTTTTCCCCGCCCAACTGAATAATGTCGTGGCGTTTCCCCTGGCTTTTCGAGGTATGCAACCCGGCAGGCAGGTCCGCTAGCGTAAAGCCCAGCTGGTGCAGAAGCTTGCCCTGGGCCGATTCCGTGGTCCACAGGTTCGCCGTGTGTGCGGCAGCGGTATAGACGATGGCGTTCACTGGCTGCGGCGGCAGCGTCATCTGCTGCTTCACCTGGGCGAGCTGTTCATCAAATGCGGCAATGCGCTCGGTGGCCTGCTTTTCGTGTCCGGTCATCGTGCCCAGCTGCGTCAGCAGTTCCTGCCAGCTTTTGTCGTCGTAGTTGATGATAACCGTGGGCGCGATGGCCGAGAGCTGATCGTACAGCGCCAGCGCCGAATCCCCTCCGGTGGCGCTGATCAAAATCAGATCCGGCATTTGGGCGGCCACCGCCTCTGCGCTGGGTTCACCAATATACAGCCGCGCAACCTTACGCTGTTTCGCAATGTCTCCCCACTGGCGCAGGAAACCCTGCGCATCCGCGACGCGGTTATTCGGCGTGGTCGCACCGCTGGCGATAACCGGCGCATCAATTGCCAGCAGGGAGCCGGTCAGGGTCACGCTGGTGGAGACAATGCGCGTCGGTTTGTGCTCAAGGGTATGAACGCCACGGCTGTCGGTGACCTGACGCGGCCAGTCGGCGGCAATCGATGAGGTAACGCCTAAAACAAATACGCCTGTTAAAAAAAGGGCATTACGGAAAAGGGCGGGAAGATTCACAGCTCGGCATCCTGTTTTTATTGAAGATAATGCTTCTCATTTTCATGGTTGCCGGGGAGTGATGCAAGCGTTTGTCGAACAAGTTATTTGTCCGGCGGTTGACAGCGGGACGCTGTGGGATTAGGTTAGCCGACGAAAATATAAATGATAATCATTATTGCTTCTTTTATCGTTTGTGGAGGATGATATGGACACGTCCCTGGCTGAGGAAGTTCAGCACACCGCGACCACGCTGCCATCAGACAGCTTTTTCTTTATGTCGCCTTACCGCAGTTTTACCACCTCCGGCTGTTTTGCCCGCTTCAGTGAACCCGCCGTCGGCGGCGACGATCCGGCAGGTCACTTCCAGCAAAAATTAGCCCAGGCTTTCCGGAATGCGAAAGCCAGCGGCATTGCCCATCCGGTGATGGTGGGGGCCATTCCCTTTGATACCCGCAAGCCGTCGTCGCTGTTTATTCCGCAACGCTGGCAGACCTTTTCCCGTCCTGCGCGTCAGCAATCCGCACGTTATTTCTCCGGTTCACAGGCGCTGAAGGTGCAACAACGCACCGAGATCCCTGCGCAGTCCGTGTTTGAAGAGATGGTCGCGCGTGCAGCGTCGCTCACCGCCACCCCGCGGGTGAACAAGGTGGTGTTGTCGCGCCTGATTGATATCGCGGCTGATAAAAAGCTGGACAGCGGTGCCCTGATGGAGCGCCTTATCGCGCAGAATCCGGCCAGTTTTAACTTCCACGTACCGCTGGAGGACGGGGGCGTGCTGCTCGGCGCCAGCCCGGAACTGCTGCTGCGCAAAGAGGGCGCGCACTTTAGCTCGCTGCCGCTGGCAGGCTCCGCGCGTCGTCAGCCGGACGATGTACTGGATCGCGAGGCGGGTAATAAGCTGCTGGCGTCCGAAAAAGATCGCCACGAGCACGACCTGGTCACCCAGGCGATGAAAGCGATTCTGGAACCGCGCAGCCATCACCTGAGCATGCCGTCTTCTCCGCAGCTCATTACCACGCCAACGCTGTGGCACCTGGCAACGCCGGTGGAGGGCGAGGCGCGTGAAAACGAGAACGCCCTGACGCTGGCCTGCCTGCTGCACCCGACGCCTGCCCTGAGCGGCTTCCCGCATCAGGCGGCGAAAGCGCTGATTGCCGAGCTGGAACCGTTTGATCGCGAGCTGTTCGGCGGCATCGTCGGCTGGTGCGACAGCGAAGGGAACGGCGAGTGGGTGGTGACCATCCGCTGCGCGCGGCTGCATAAAAATACCGTTCGCCTGTTTGCCGGCGCGGGCATTGTGCCTGCCTCCTCTCCGGTGGGCGAATGGCGTGAAACCGGTGTGAAGCTTTCCACCATGCTCAACGTGTTTGGTTTGCACTAAGGAAGACTGATGACCATTCCCTTTACCCGCTGGCCGGAGGATTTTGCCCGTCGCTACCGAGAAAAAGGCTACTGGCAGGATCTGCCGCTGACCCACATCCTGACGGACCATGCGGACAGCGATGCCGTGGCGATTATCGACGGCGATCGGCGTATCACCTATCGTAACTTTAATCAGGCGGTAAACAACCTCGCGTCCGCACTTCAGGCGCAGGGGCTGCACCGTGGCGAGACCGCACTGGTACAGCTCGGCAACGTGGCTGAGTTCTACATGACCTTCTTTGCGCTGCTGCACATTGGCGTCGCGCCGGTCAACGCGCTCTTTAGCCATCAGCGCAGCGAACTGAACGCCTACGCTATGCAGATCAAACCCGCCGTGCTGATTGCCGATCGCGATCACGCGCTGTTCGCGGGCGATGATTTCCTCAACACCTTCGTGGATGCGCATCGGTCGGTACGCGTCGTGCTCCTGCGCGGCGATAAGGGCGAACACGCCCTGGACGCGGCGATTACCCGCCCGGCGGACAACGTCATCCCGAACCCGACGCCCGCCGATGAAGTGGCCTTCTTTCAGCTTTCCGGGGGGAGCACCGGCACGCCGAAACTGATCCCGCGCACGCACAACGATTACGACTACAGCATCCGCCGCAGCAACGAGATTTGCGGCATTACCGCGAAGACCCGTTATCTGAACGCGCTGCCCGCGGCGCACAACTACGCCATGAGTTCGCCGGGATCGTTAGGCGTTTTCACGGCGGGTGGCTGCGTGGTGTTAGCGAGCGACCCGAGCGCCACGCTCTGCTTCCCGTTGATTGAACAACATCAGATCAACGTCACCTCGCTGGTGCCACCGGCGGTCAGCCTGTGGTTGCAGGCGATTGCCGACGGCGCGGGGAACGCACAGCTTAAATCTCTCAAGCTCCTGCAGGTGGGCGGTGCGCGCCTTTCCGCCACGCTTGCCGCGCGCATTCCGGCGGAAATCGGCTGTCAGCTTCAGCAGGTATTTGGCATGGCTGAAGGGCTGGTGAACTACACCGCGCTCGACGACGCCCCGGAACGCATCATCAATACCCAGGGCCGCCCGATGTGTCCGGACGACGAAGTGTGGGTGGCAGATGAACACGGCAATCCGCTGCCGCGCGGGGAAGTCGGGCGTCTGATGACGCGCGGGCCGTACACCTTCCGCGGCTATTTTAACAGCCCGGAACACAACGCCAGCGCTTTCGACGCTGAGGGTTTTTACTGCTCCGGCGATCTGATCGCCATCGACGAGCAGGGTTACATCACCGTGCAGGGGCGCGAGAAAGATCAGATCAACCGCGGCGGAGAGAAGATCGCCGCGGAAGAGATCGAAAACCTGCTGCTGCGCCATGAGTCGGTGATCCACGCCGCGCTGGTGAGCATGGAGGACAGCCTGCTGGGCGAAAAGAGCTGCGCGTATCTGGTGGTGAAAAAGCCCCTGCGCGCGGTCGAGGTGCGCCGCTTCCTTCGCGAGGAGGGCGTTGCCGAGTTTAAACTGCCGGACCGCGTGGAGAGCGTGGATGCGCTCCCGCTGACGCCGGTCGGCAAAGTCGATAAGAAACAGTTGCGCCTGTGGCTGGCTGAACGGGCACAGGGCTGAGGAACAGAGTATGGCCATTCCAAAATTAACCGCTTACGCGCTGCCGACCGCTGCAGAACTGCCAGCCAATAAAGTGAACTGGGCGTTCGAGCCAGAACGTGCCGCGCTGCTGATCCACGACATGCAGGAGTATTTCCTGAATTTCTGGGGCGAAAACAGCGCCATGATGCAACTGGTGGTGGCGAATATCGCCAGACTTCGCGCGTACTGCAAAGCGCACAATATTCCGGTGTACTACACCGCGCAGCCAAAAGAGCAGAGCGATGAGGACCGCGCCCTGCTGAACGACATGTGGGGGCCGGGCCTGACCCGCTCGCCGGACCAGCAGCGTATTGTGGCCGAACTGACGCCGGACGAAGCGGACACCGTGCTGGTGAAGTGGCGCTATAGCGCGTTCCATCGTTCGCCGCTGGAGCAGATGCTGAAAGAGACCGGCCGCAACCAGTTGCTGATTACCGGCGTGTACGCCCACATCGGCTGTATGACCACCGCGACCGATGCCTTTATGCGCGACATCAAGCCGTTCTTTATCGCCGACGCGCTGGCGGATTTCACCCGCGACGAGCACCTGATGTCCCTCAACTACGTTGCCGGGCGTTCAGGCCGCGTGGTGATGACCGACGAGCTGCTGCCGTCCATTCCGGCATCGAAAACGGCGCTGCGCGCGCTGATCCTGCCGCTGCTGGACGAGTCCGATGAGCCGATGGATGACGAAAACCTGATCGACTATGGTCTGGACTCGGTGCGCATGATGGCGCTGGCCGCCCGCTGGCGCAAAGTGCATGGCGATATCGACTTCGTGATGCTGGCCAAAAATCCTACCCTCGACGCCTGGTGGGCGCTGCTCTCCCGCGAGGTGAAGTGATGTCGGGATTTGATTTCAGCGGCAAAACCGTCTGGGTGACGGGCGCGGGGAAGGGGATTGGCTACGCGACGGCGCTGGCGTTTGTTGACGCGGGCGCGCAGGTGACCGGGTTCGATCTGGCCTTCCCGCAGGACGACTACCCCTTCGCGACTGAAACGCTGGACGTAGCAAATGCCGCGCAGGTGAGTGACGTGTGTGGCCGCGTGCTGGCTTCGCTTGAACGCCTGGACGTGCTGGTCAACGCGGCGGGTATTCTGCGTATGGGGGCGACGGACCAGCTCTCGCAGGAGGACTGGCAGCAGACCTTCGCGGTTAACGTTGGCGGCGCGTTCAACCTGTTCCAGCAGACGATGGGCCAGTTTCGCCGTCAGCAGGGCGGGGCGATCGTCACCGTCGCCTCTGACGCGGCACATACGCCGCGTATCGGGATGAGCGCCTACGGCGCCTCGAAAGCGGCACTGAAAAGCCTCGCCCTGACCGTCGGCCTGGAGCTGGCGGGCAGCGGCGTACGCTGTAACCTGGTGTCGCCGGGGTCAACGGACACCGATATGCAGCGCACCCTTTGGACAAACGACGATGCGGAGCAGCAGCGCATTCGCGGTTTTGGCGAGCAGTTCAAGCTTGGTATTCCGCTTGGCAAAATCGCCCGTCCGCAGGAGATTGCCAGTACCGTGCTGTTCCTTGCCTCCGATGCCGCCAGCCATATCACTCTGCAGGATATCGTGGTGGACGGCGGCTCCACGCTGGGGGCGTAAATGATCTGGAAACGTCATTTATCGCTCGACGAGCTGAACGCGACCAGCATGAACACCCTGGTGGCGCATCTGGGCATCGTCTATACCCGCCTCGGCGACGACACGCTCGAGGCCGAGATGCCGGTGGATGGGCGTACCCATCAGCCGTTTGGCCTGCTGCACGGCGGCGCCTCAGCCGCGCTGGCGGAAACGCTGGGGTCGATGGCCGGATTTCTGATGACCCGTGACGGGCAAAGCGTCGTGGGCACCGAACTGAACGCCACACACCACCGTGCCGTGGCGCAGGGGAAGGTGCGTGGGGTGTGCCAGCCGCTGCATCTGGGGAGAACCAACCAGAGCTGGGAAATCGTGGTTTTCGACGAGCAGGGACGACGATGCTGTACCTGCAGGTTGAGTACGATGGTGTTGGGGTAAGTCATTTAGCTGAAAGTGATCGGCTTAACACTGTGGTGTAAATCTCTGGTTTGACCACACATTATTGCGTTTCAGAGTTGTTAAATATTTGCCGTTGTTCTAGAAACAAAATGTAACATCTCACTGTTTCACAACAACGGATAACCACGATGAACAACTCAGGGAAATACCTTACATGGGCAGGGCTCTCCGTTGTGGGAGCTTTTGCCCTGGGCTATATCGCCCTCAACCGGGGGGAACAGATCAATGCGCTCTGGATCGTTGTCGCCTCCGTCTGCATTTATCTGATCGCGTATCGTTTTTATGGCCGCTATATCGCGAAAACCGTCCTGGGCGTTGATGCGACGCGCATGACGTCTGCCGTGCGTCATAATGACGGTCTGGACTACGTCCCGACCGACAAAAAAGTGCTGTTCGGTCACCATTTTGCGGCGATTGCCGGGGCGGGCCCACTGGTGGGGCCGGTGCTGGCTGCGCAGATGGGCTACCTGCCCGGGATGATCTGGATCCTCGCGGGCGTGGTGCTGGCGGGCGCGGTGCAGGACTTCATGGTGCTGTTCGTCTCCACCCGCCGCGACGGCCGTTCGCTGGGCGAGCTGGTGAAAGAGGAGATGGGGGCAACCGCCGGGGTGATTGCCCTGGTGGCGACCTTTATGATCATGGTGATCATCCTCGCGGTGCTGGCGATGATTGTGGTGAAAGCGCTGACCCACAGTCCGTGGGGGACGTACACCGTCGCGTTCACCATACCGCTGGCGCTGTTTATGGGAATTTATATTCGCTATCTGCGCCCGGGCCGCATTGGTGAAGTGTCGGTGATTGGCCTGGTGTTCCTGGTCTTCGCCATTATTTCCGGCGGCTGGGTGGCGGAAAGCCCGACCTGGGCACCGTTCTTCGACTTTACCGGTATACAGCTGACCTGGATGCTGGTGGGGTATGGCTTTGTGGCGGCGGTGCTGCCGGTGTGGCTGCTGTTGGCCCCGCGTGACTACCTCTCTACGTTCCTGAAAATCGGTACCATCGTCGGGCTGGCGATCGGCATTCTGATTATGCGTCCGACCCTGACCATGCCTGCGCTGACTAAGTTCATCGACGGTACCGGCCCGGTCTGGACCGGCAACCTGTTCCCGTTCCTGTTTATCACCATCGCCTGCGGTGCGGTGTCTGGTTTCCACGCGCTGATTGCCTCCGGGACCACGCCGAAGATGCTGGCGAATGAAAATCAGGCCTGCCTGATTGGCTACGGCGGCATGCTGATGGAATCCTTCGTCGCCATTATGGCGCTGGTTTCCGCCTGTATTATCGACCCGGGCGTCTACTTCGCGATGAACAGCCCGATGGCGGTACTGGCCCCGGCCGGGACCGTTGACGTCGTGGCGTCTGCTGCGCAGGTGGTCAGCGGCTGGGGCTTTGCGATTACCCCTGAAACGTTGACGCATATCGCTAATGAGGTGGGCGAGCAGTCAATTATCTCCCGTGCGGGTGGTGCGCCAACGCTGGCGGTGGGTATGGCCTACATTCTCCACGGTGCGCTGGGTGGGCTGATGGACGTGTCGTTCTGGTATCACTTCGCCATTCTGTTCGAGGCGCTGTTTATCCTGACGGCGGTGGATGCCGGTACGCGTGCGGCGCGCTTTATGCTGCAGGATCTGCTGGGGGTGATCTCCCCGAACCTGAAGCGTACCGATTCGCTCCCGGCTAACCTGCTGGCGACGGCGCTGTGCGTGCTGGCGTGGGGCTACTTCCTGCATCAGGGCGTGGTGGATCCGCTCGGCGGCATTAACACGCTCTGGCCGCTGTTCGGTATCGCTAACCAGATGCTGGCAGGCATGGCGCTGATGCTCTGCGCGGTGGTGCTGTTCAAAATGAAGCGCCAGCGCTATGCGTGGGTGGCGCTGGTGCCGACCGCGTGGCTGCTGATCTGTACCCTGACGGCAGGCTGGCAGAAAGCCTTCAGCCCGGATAACAAAGTGGGCTTCCTGGCGATTGCCAATAAGTTCCAGGCGATGATCGACAGCGGCAAGATCCCGGCGCAGTACACCGAGTCTCAGCTGTCGCAGCTGGTGTTTAATAACCGTCTGGATGCCGGGCTGACCATCTTCTTTATGGTGGTGGTCGTGGTGCTGGCGTTGTATTCTCTTAAAACCGCGCTGGCAGCATTGAAAGTGGATAAGCCAACGGCGAAAGAGACACCGTATGAGCCAATGCCTGAAAACCTGGAAGAGATTGTCACCCAGGCGAAAGGGGCGCATTAACCAGTGTGCCGGGTGGCGCTAGCGCTTACCCGGCCTACATTTTCTGTGAGACCAGAACGATGTTCGACACCCTCTCCAAAGCAGGTAAGTACCTGGGCCAGGCCGCCAAAATGATGATTGGTGTGCCGGACTACAACAACTACGTTGAACATATGCGCGTCAACCACCCGGACCAGACGCCCATGACCTACGAAGCCTTTTTCCGCGACCGCCAGGACGCCCGCTACGGCGGCAAGGGCGGGGCGAAGTGCTGTTAACCCTCTTTTGGTAAATAGAGGCTGATCTGCTCCTGCTTGCAGCCGTAAATTGCCGCCAGCTTTTCGCGGGTACGTTTTTGCGGGCGGGAGTCCAGCGCTTCCAGCTGTGAGACGGCGGACTGGGTGATGCCGAGTTTCTGCGCCACCTCCTGCTGGGATAACCCGCAATGGATGCGCCACGCGGCCTGCAGGCTGACGTTCTCGTTATGCATGATGTCGCACACTTCCCCCGGTAAACCTACGTCATCATAACAATCGTGTTCGACTTCAATATCCTCCAGATCATCGTCGGTTTCGTCGTCGATTTCTGCCATCTGTAAGCACATACGAAAGTATTCATCATAGGGAATAACCACGTACTGCGTTTTTCCGTCATCGTCCTTAATTAGCTGAACAGCCATAGGGGGCTTTCTCCTCGTGAAGGTAGGTCGTTGTTGTTCTGCGCTTGACGGCCAAAACATAACAATGTTTATCGGGATCGTCCCGAAGTGTAATCAGAATGCGGTAATCGCCAACGCGTAGCCGGAAATGATTTTCTGTCGCCGATATTTTTTTGATATCGGGCTGGGGAGCTGAGCGATCGTCTAGCTCAGAAAGTTTAACTTTGATTCTTCGCTGATATCGGCCATCGATTTTGGAAAACTCTTTCTTTGCATTCTTTGACCAGACAATCTTCATCCGTACCTCCACTGTACGCCCACACAAAATATAAGGAAATAATAAGACTATTAGATAAAATCCGAATTTCTAATGGGGTACTGTAGAGCGGCGAAAAACCGCGAGAAAGCGGCAAAACGCAAACCGTCGAGGCGGCCCGGAAGCGCCTCTGCCGGACGACAGAGGCTTGCAGAAAATATGCGATCAGGCGTTCAAACCGCCGTCCACGTCCAGACCGGTACCGGAGATCTGCCCGGCGGCCGGGCTGGCGAGGAAAGTGACTGCCGCCGCGATGTCTTCCGGCTGACCGTAATGGCCGACCGCAATCATCTGGCGCTGGGCTTCCGCCTGTTCCCCGTCCTCCGGATTCATATCGCTGTTGGTCGGACCGGGATGCACCAGGTTGACGGTGATGCCGCGCGGGCCGAGATCGCGCGCCAGGCCGCGGGTAAGAGAGTTGAGAGCCGACTTGGTCATGGAGTAAACGGCAATACCGGGCATGGCCACGCGGTTTGCCAGGCAGCTGCCGATGTTAATGATGCGCCCGCCGTCAGACATGTGCACCAGCGCTTCCTGAATGGCGATCACCACGCCGCGGATGTTGACGTTGATCAGGGCGTCAATGTCAGCCAGCGTCATGGACTCCAGCGGGCCACCGCGCGCGATCCCGGCGTTGTTGACCAGAATGTCCAGCCCGCCGAGCGCGCGCGCCGCATGGGTGACGGCATCCTGAATCGCCTGCGCGCTGGCGCTGTCAGCCTGTACGGCTTCACCGTATCGGCCAAGCGCTTTTATCTCATCGGCGACCGCCTGGGCTTTATCGGCTGATTTTTCATACGTTATAACCACATCGGCACCGGCGCGGGCCAGCGACAGGGCTATCGCACGGCCCAACCCACGGCTGGCGCCGGTAACCAGCGCTTTCTTACCTGTTAAATCGATCTGCATGATGACCTCGTTGCGAGAGAGTGGTGAGAATCATCATTAGGTATAGACGGTCGGCGCATTTAACGGGGGAATGTTTCCACCTTCTCAAACGCGGCGCGCAGAACGTCAGGGGTTAACTCAACGGGCAGATAATGAATCGACTCCACCGGACGCAGAGTGTGGGTAATAACCTTATCCAGCGCGTCGCGGTTATTAATATCAACGTCCAGTTCGCGTAGCCGGGTCGGCAGGTTAAAGCGTTGATAGGCCGCCACCAGCTGCGCCAGCACGTCGTCCTGGCCGAGCAGGGCGCTTTGCACCAGAATGCCGTAGGCCACCTTGGTGCCGTGCAGGTATTTTTCCGTCTGCGGCAGCACGGTTAAGCCGTTATGTACGGCATGCGCCGCTGCCACGCGGGTGTAGCGCTCGCCCAGACCGCCGACCATTCCACCGCCGGCAACGATCGCATCCACTACGTCCCGGAACGCCTGCGATAACTCGCCACGCTGTTGGTCTGCCAGCGCTTCCTCGCTGCGTTCCAGCAGCACGTCGCGGATCGCCAGCGCGCTGTTGATGCCCAGCCGCACGGTCAGGGGCAGGTTTTCCGGCTCAGGTGCCAACACAACCGCTTCGTACCACTTCGCCAGCGTGTCGCCGATGCCCGCCAGCAGGTATTCCGCCGGGGCATTGAGAACGATCTGCGGCTCCACCAGCACCAGGAAGTTCGCGTCGTCGAAAATCTCAAACTGCAACGCCTGGCCTTCATCGTTGTACCAGACGGAGAGCGGGGTCCACGCCGCGCAGGTCGCGGCGATGGTGGGGATGCCCACGAACGGTACACCTGAACGGCGCGCCACGGCTTTGACGGTATCCATCACCGCGCCGCCGCCGATGCCTATCACCACGCTGACGTCGCTGCCGGCTTCATTCACCAGGTGGCTGACGTCGCGCTCGCTGCAGTGGCCCTTAAACAGCAGGTGTTTTGCCCCCGGCGCGTCAAAGCTCGCTGGCAGGAAAGGGCGCGCGGCTTCGATGGCGCGCTCGCCGTAAATCCACACCGCGCGGGAAAGCTGCTCTGGCGTGAAGAAATCATTGAGATGCGCAAGGCTGCCTGGGTGGGAGAAGTAGTTCGCCGGGCCGGGCACGACGCGGATATCGGTATTGCTCATGGTGTTGTCCTTTTTTAGCACGCGCTAACCCGATGTTATGTCTGGACATCCGGATGGCTAATAATATTTCGCTTTATCTTATGCCTTTTCCGTCGTTGTCAGTCAACCGGCGCTGTGAAAAATTCGATAAATCAGAAGAGTAATGAAGGATTTACGCGGATGGTTTCCAGTCGCCTTGAGATGCGTGGTATCAGCCTGGCCTTTTCCGGCTTTCAGGCGCTGTCACGGGTGGACTTTACCCTGAGCGGAGGGTCGGTGCATGCGCTGACCGGCGCCAACGGCGCGGGGAAATCGACGCTGATGGCGGTGCTGTGCGGAACGCACGATCGCTATGAAGGCGAGATTTGCATTAACAACCAGTCGGTGACGATCCGCGAGCCGCTGGACGCCAAGCGGCTGGGCATTCACCTTGTGCAGCAGGAAGTGGACGTGGCGCTGATCCCGGGGCTGAGCATTGCCGAGAACATCATGCTCGACCAGCTTGCGCAGCCCGTGCACCGCTTCAGCTGGCGTGCGGTTCGTCACCAGGCGAGACAGGCGCTGGCGCAACTGGACGTGTCCATGGATGTTCGGCGATCGGTCGACAGCTGCACGCTTGCTGAAAAACAGCAGATTTTGCTGGCGCGGGCGCTGTCCCATCATTGCCGTTTTTTAATTCTGGATGAACCCACCGCACCGCTGGATGCACACGAAAGCGAGCGCCTGTTTGCGGTGGTGAGACGCCTGCAGCAGCAGGGCATCGGCGTAGTGTTTATCTCGCACCGTATTCACGAGCTGAAAGCCATCTGCGACACCCTGACGGTGCTGCGTGACGGCAAGCTGATTGAGTCCGGCCCGATGGCCGATCTCAGCGGCGAAGCGATCGTTGAGAAGATGCTTGGCCACGTGCTGAGCGATATTTACCCGCCTGCTCGCCCCCCGCACAGCGACGAAACGTTGCTGCGCGTAGAGGGCCTGCACGATGACGCGCTGCTGAAAGATATCTCCCTTCACCTGCGCAAAGGCGAAATTCTGGGCATTGCCGGGCTGGCGGGCGCGGGTAAAACCGAACTTTGTAAGGCGCTGTTTGGCGCCACGAAAAGCCGGGTGGCACAAGGCGAATTGAATTATCAGCCCTGGAAACCGCACGACCCGGCCGACTCGGTGCTGCGCGGGCTGGCGCTGGTGCCGGAGGAGCGGCGCAAGGAGGGCATTTTTATCGACGAGCCCGTGAGCATGAACCTTGCCGTGTGCGCCGATAACAGCTTCTCGCGCTGGAGCCTGTTTGGTCATCGTCAGGCGTGGCGCTGGGCTGAAGAGGTGATCGCCCGCGTCGGCGTGCGTGCGCGGGGGCCGGGGCAGGTGCTGCGCCGTTTATCCGGCGGCAATCAGCAGAAGGTCGCCATCGGTAAATGGCTGCGTAATGATGCCAGCGTGCTGATTTTCGACGAGCCGACGAAGGGCGTGGACGTGAAAGCTAAAACCGATCTGTTCCAGCTGATTGACGGCCTGGCGCGCGAGGGCAAAGGGGTGATTTATGCCTCGGGTGAATTTGCCGAGCTGGTCGGGCTGTGCGACCGCATCTGCGTGCTGTGGGACGGACGTATCGTGGCGGAAATCGCCGGGGCCGAGGCCCGTGAAGAGACACTACTTTATTATTCAACCGGAGGATCGGCGTCGTGAGTAAGGCCCTTTCAGTGACTGCGGCGGCGTCAGGCCGTCAGCATATTTTCGATTTTCTCTACAAGTGGGGGATGTTGCTGACCGTCGTCGCGCTGGTGGCGGTGTTTGGCCTGGCCTCGGACAACTTCCTCGATCCGAACAACATCATCAACATATTGCGCGCGATCGCCATCGTGACGGTGATTGCCATTGGCGTATCGATTTCGCTGACCGTCGGCGGGTTCGATCTCTCCGTGGGATCCACCGCGTCGCTGGCAAACGCGCTGGTGATATCGCTTTTCGTCTGGCACGGCTTCGGCACTACCGAGTCGATTCTGATTACCCTTGCGCTCTGCACGCTGGTGGGGCTGTTCAACGCGTTTCTGATCGTCATCCTGCGTATTCCGGACATGCTCGCAACCCTCGCCAGCCTGTTTGTGATCCAGGGCGTGGCGATGACTTACAGCTATGGCGGGTCGATTACCGAAAACATGGTGCTGCCGAGCGGTGATATGGCGGAAGGGACCATTCCGGCGGCGTTCAGCCTGCTGGGGCAGGTGCCGACCATCGTCATCATCATGCTGGTGGTGACGGTTCTCGCGCAGCTGGGATTGTCCCTCACCACGCATGGCCGACGCATGTACGCCATCGGCGGCAACCCGGAAGCCGCGCGCCTCTCCGGTATTCGCACCACGCGCTACAAGGTGGCAGCTTACGTGATCGCCTCGCTGCTGGCGGGGCTGGGCGGGATTTTGCTGGCCTCGCGCATTGGCTCGTCGCAGGTGAATGCCGGGGGCGGTTATCTGATGGATGCGGTGGCCGCGGCGTGGATCGGCTTCTCGCTGGCGGGTTCCGGCAAGCCGAACGCGCTGGGGACGCTGGTTGGGGCAGTTATTCTCGGCGTGCTGTCGAACGGGCTGGTGATGCTCTCCGTGCCGTATTACGCCATGGACATTATAAAAGGGCTGGTGCTCGCGGTGGCGCTGGCGATGACCTACATACAAAAACGCTGATAACACAACAGGATAAAAAATGAAAAAAATTGCACGCTCATTGGTAGCACTTGGATTATTGACTGCGCTGCCAGGCTTCGCGGCCACGCCCGCACCGGTGCCGGCTGCCATTGCGAACCACGAGGGTCCGATCCGCATCGCGGTGATCCGCAACCTCGGCTCCGACGACAACACCACGCAGTTTGTGGCGGGGGCGATTCAGGAAGGGAAGAAACTCGGCTTTAAGGTCAGCACTTTTTTAAGCAACGGGGACGATGCCAAATTCCAGGACTTCGTGAACCAGGCAATCAGCCAGAAGTACGACGGGATTATCCTGTCTCAGGGGCGCGATCCGTACTCCACCGCGCTGGTGAAGAAGGCGGTGGATGCCGGGATTAAAGTCGCCGTGTTTGATACGGCGGTGAACGGCGAGATCCCGGGCGTAACCGTTACTCAGCAGGATGATGCTTCGCTGACGAACCTCTCCTTCGGCCAGCTGGCGAAAGATTTCAACGGCAAGGCCAATATCGTCAAGCTGTGGGTGGCGGGCTTCCCGCCGATGGAGCGTCGTCAGGCGGCGTACAAGGAACTGCAAAAACAGTATCCGGAGATCAAAGAGCTGGAATCCATTGGCGCGGTCTCCTCTGACGTGCAGGGGGATACTGCCAACAAGGTGGGCGCTATCCTGGCGAAATACCCGAAAGGAAAAATCGACGCTATCTGGGGCACCTGGGATGCCTTCAGCCAGGGCGCGTATAAGGCGCTGAAAGAGAACGGACGCACCGAGATCAAACTCTACAGCATCGATATATCTAACCAGGATCTGCAGCTGATGCGTGAGCCGGGCAGCCCGTGGAAGGTAAGCGTGGCGGTGGATCCGAAGCTGATTGGCGCAACCAACGTGCGTTTGATAGCCAATAAGATTGCCGGAGAAGCGACCCCGGCAACCTATGACTTTAAAGCCGCTGCCATTCCGCAGGGGCTGCTGACCGCCCAGCCGGGTGGGGTGAACGTGGCGTCGCTTGGGAAAATCATTCCGGGCTGGGGCCAGACGGACGATTTTATCGCGCCGTGGTTTGCGACGCTGGAAGCTAAAAATAAATGAGTGTGCTCCCTACGCCCGAATACAGCCGCAATATGCGGCTGATTGGCCATAGCGACCAGGGCGGTCGCCCGGACGGCGTGCAGCTGATGGTGCATCACGGTTTCGCGTATATCGGTCATATGGTGTCGCAGGGTTTTTCCATCGTCGATGTGCGCGACCCGAAAAACCCGAAAGCGGCAGGTTATGTTCCCGCGCCGCCCGGCACCTGGAACGTGCATTTGCAGGCGCATGACGATCTGTTGCTGGTGATCAACGCCCGGGATCTGTTTGCCGATGCCCGCTTTGCCGATGAGAAGGTTTACTACACCCGTCAGGTGGGGGAGACCGTCAGCGACGTGCGGGACAAAGGCTGGAGCGCCGGGCTGCGGGTGTTTGATATCTCTACCCCGGACAAGCCGCGTGAAATCGGCTTTCTTTCGCTGAGCGGCATCGGGATCCACCGCATCTGGTACGTCGGCGGGCGCTGGGCGTACGTGTCGGCGCTGATTGACGGCTTTACCGATTATATCTTTCTGACCATCGACCTGGCCGACCCGCGCAAGCCTGAAGTGGCGGGGCGCTGGTGGCTGCCGGGGATGAACCAGGCCGAAGGGGAAAAGCCCAGTTGGCCCGAAGGGAAGCGCTACGCGCTACACCACGCGATTATCGCCGGCGATACCGCCTATGGGAGCTGGCGCGACGGTGGCCTGACGCTGCTGGACGTGAAAGACCGCACTCAACCAAAGCTGATTAGCCATCGCAACTGGAGCCCGCCGTTTGGTGGCGGGACGCATACCGCGCTGCCGCTGCCGGACCGTTCCCTGCTGGTGGTGCTCGACGAAGCGGTGCTGGATAACCAGGAGGATGGGGAGAAGCTGATCTGGCTGTTTGATATCCGCGAGCCGTCGAACCCGGTGAGTATCTCGACTTTCCCGCAGCCGGATGAAACCGACTACGTGGCGAAAGGGGCGCACTTTGGGCCGCACAACCTGCACGAGAACCGGCCGGGGAGTTTTGTCAGCTCGACGCTGATTTTTGCCACTTACCAGAACGCGGGCGTACGCGCGTATGACATTTCCAACCCGTATCGCCCGGTGGAGACCGGTGCGCTGGTGCCAGCTGCGCCGGAAAGAATGATGGATACGCGGCCGAATCGCCCGCAGGTGATCCAGTCCTGCGACGTGTTTGTGGATGCTCAGGGGATTATCTACAGCACGGATTATAACGGTGGGTTGTCGGTGATTGAGTATTTGGGGTGAGTGCGGATTGGTGTCCTCACCCCGCCCTCTCCCACATGGAGAGGGAGAAAACCAGAAGCACTCAGCTGTACTGCCGCACGCGTGCCACCAGCTCTTCCGCGCTGTCGATGCGCTCGGCAATGACAATCAACGCCTTGCCGAGGGTAATCGCATGGCGCAGGCATTCGTGGCGCATGGCGTCATCCTGAATGGTGTCGATATCCGCGACGTGGGAAAGCCCGACGCTGCGGCGAATCAGTTCGGTGCCGCAGAAACCAATGGCGTCATGCCAGACCTTTTTCAGAAACGCGGAAGCATAGCCCGGCGCACTGAGCGCGGCGTCTCGCGTTTTTTCGTTTGCTAATGCCTGGAAGCGCTCCGCGAAGGTGTTCCACAGCGCCTGAATGTCGATCAGGCGCTGCTCGCGGGCGGCGGCGGCATCGCGAATACCCAGATGCCCCGGCAGGCCGCAGAAGTTGAGCAGCAGGTTGCCAATGGCCGTGCCGACGTCAAAGCCAATCGGGCCAACGTAGCCGAACTCGGCGTCAATGGCCTTCAGGCTGCCGTCCGCCACAAAAATGGAGCCGCTGTGAATATCCCCGTGCAGCAGCGCTTCAGCGTGTGAGAAAAAGCGATGCTTCAGGGAGGCCACGGCAATTTTCAACTGGGCATCGTCGCGCAGGGCGGCGACGTCATTTTCCAGCTCGACCGGGTAGTTGTTGCGTTCGTGGATCTGGTACGGATCGTTGAAGAACAGATCTTCGGTGATCTCACACATCTCCGGGTTGATGAATTTCGCTACCTGCGCTTTTTTCGCGTGCGGATGCAGGTAGAAATCGCTGGTGTGGAACAGCGTGTATGCGAGGTATTTACCCAGCTGACGCGCGGCCTGTGGATAGTGATTGTTTTTAATCAGCTCGCCGCGCCAGATGCGATGGCTGGAGAGATCCTCCATCACCATCACCGCCAGTTCCGGGTCAAAGTGGTGGATTTTCACGGTGTGCTGCGGGCTGTGCTGGTAATGCTCGACCAGGGTTTGTGCCTCCAGACGGGCGCGGTCCAGCGTCAGCGGCCAGGACTCGCCGACGCAGCGCACGTAGGGCAGCGCCTGTTTGACGATGACGCGGCTTGTGCCCTGGGCATCGAAAATTTTGAAGACCAGATTGAGGTTGCCGTCGCCCACTTCCTGCGCCTCCACCAGCGAGGAAGGATCGTCGAGTCCACCAAACTGCCTGGCATACTCCACGGCGTCCTGAGCGGTAAAGGTACGGTATTGCGACATGGCCTGCTCCTCACGAGTTTGCTAATAAAGACATGTAGACGTCTATACATCTGGATTTCATCCTGACACAATGTGCTACAACAACGCAACAGGGAATTAACGACATGCAGACATTACAGACGACCAGCCTGCGGGTGGCGGATAATCAGCTCTTTATTCTCGACCAGCAGGCGCTTCCGCAGGAGAAACGCTGGCTTGAGGCCTCCACGGTAGAGACGCTGGTCGGGCATATCCATGCTCTGCGCGTGCGCGGTGCGCCGCTGATTGGTCTCTCTGCAAGCCTGCTGCTGGCATTGCTGGCGGAAAGCGGCAAAAGCCGTGATGAACTCGCCGTGGCGCTGGAAACCCTGCGCGCGTCCCGCCCGACGGCGGTGAACCTGATGAACAACCTTGACCGTATGAAGCTGGCGCTCTGGCAGGAAGATTTCGTTTCGGCGCTGGTGTCTGAAGCGCTGCGCCTGATTTCTGAAGACAGGCAGTTGTGCGACGCTATCGCCCGCGCGGGCAGCGCGCTGGTGACGCCCGGTAGCCGCCTGCTGACTCACTGCAACACCGGCGGGCTGGCAACGGCGGGCGTGGGCACGGCGCTGGGCGTGATTGCCCGCGCCTATCAGGAGGGAAATGTCAACAACGTCTGGGTGGATGAAACCCGTCCGCTACTGCAGGGGGGCAGGTTGACTGCGTGGGAGCTGGGCGAGCTGGGCGTGCCGTATCGGCTGATTACCGACTCCATGGCGGCAAGCCTGATGGCCAAAGGACAGGTCGACGCCGTGTGGGTAGGGGCCGATCGCATTGCCGCTAACGGCGACGTGGCGAACAAAATCGGTACCTATTCCCTTGCGGTGCTGGCGAAATTCCACGGCATTCCGTTCTACGTGGCTGCCCCGCAAACAACCCTCGACCCGGAGTGCCCGAATGGAGATGCGATCCCGATTGAGCAGCGCGCCGCCAGTGAGGTGACGGGCGTTGCGGGAAGCTTTGGGGCGGTGCAGTGGGCGCCGGAAAACGCCCTGGTCTATAACCCGGCGTTTGACGTTACGCCAGCCTCGCTGATTAGCGGCTGGGTGCTGGATACGGGCGTAGTGACGCCGGAAGAGGTGGCAAACGGGAAATTCGCCTGAGTCCGGCTATCCTTTAAGGGGTTCCCTTTAGAGGACGATACCGTGACGCTTGATCCTGATACTGACTTAAAACTGGAGCGCGTGGTGGATGCACCGCGCGACCTGCTGTGGCTCTGCTGGACCACGCCCGAGCACATCAAAAACTTCTTCATTCCTGCTCCCCATAAAGTGACCGAATGCGACCTCGACCTGCGCGTGGGCGGTCGGTTCAATACCGTATTTGAGGTGGACGGACAGCGGATGGATAACCGGGGTGTGTTTCTTGAAATCGACCCGGGAAAAAAACTGGTCTTTACCGACGGTTATACGGAAGGCTGGAAACCGGCCGAGAAGCCGTTTATGACGGCGATTTTGCTGCTGGAGGAGGTGGGCGAGGGCAAAACCCGCTATACGGCAATTGCGCGCCACCCGACGAAGGAAATTCGTGAGCTGCATGAACAGATGGGCTTCCACGAAGGGTGGGGGATTGTGCTGGATCAGCTGGTGGGGTATGTGAAAGGGCTTAACGCGTAGTGCGCGTTAAGCCCTCACCCCAACCCTCTCCCACAGGGAGAGGGAGAAAAGATTATGCCAGATGTGGATACGCATCCGCGATCGCATCACCGGTAAACTGCGCAACCCAGCCTTCCGGGTTATCAAAAATACGGATCGCGGTAAAGTTCGGCTCTGAACCCATATCAAACCAGTGCGGCGTACCCGCGGGTACGGAGATCAGATCGTTTTTCTCGCACAACACCTGATAGACCTCATCGCCAATGTGCAGGCAGAACAATCCCGCGCCTTCCACGAAGAAGCGCACTTCGTCTTCGCCGTGAGTATGTTCGCTCAGGAACTTTGCGCGCAGCGCGTCTTTTTGTGGGTTATCGGCCCGCAGGCTGATGACGTCCCAGCTCTGATAACCTTTCTCTGCGACCAGTTTGTCGATCGCATGCTGGTAAGCCTCAATCACCGCCTCCGGGGCGGGATCCTGACCTAAATCGCGGTCCGCGTCCCAGCGTTCAAAACGTACGCCTTTGGCGTTGAGCTGCCGGGCGATCTCGGCGGCGTCGGTGCTGTGCCACTTTGGTTGACTGGCGTCTTTATCAGAATAGACAGTTAATGCGCTCATGAAGGGATCTGCTCCGGGTTTATCTCGTCAAACTGGTGGACCTGATGGTGATGGCTTGCCCCGTCATCATCGCCGCGAATCAGCTGCAGGGTACGAAAGCCTGCCTGTTCAGCCGCGTCCAGCTCCTGATGAATATCTGACAGGAACAGGATCTGCGACGGCGCGATGCCCGTTTGGGCCGCAATGTTCTGGTAAGACGCCACCTCGCGCTTGGCGCCGATGTGGGTATCAAAATAGCCGCTGAACAGATGAGTAATATCACCTTCGTCGCTGTAGCCAAATAACAGTTTCTGTGCGGCGACCGATCCCGAGGAATAAACATAGAGATCAATCCCTTGCGCTTTCCATTTTTCCAGCGCAGGCAGGACGTCCGGGTAGAGGTGGCCGGTAAAGTCGCCATTCACGTAGCCATCGTGCCAGATGATCCCCTGCAGCGCTTTGAGCGCCGTGGATTTACGGTCTTCATCCATAAAGGCAAAGAGGGCGTCAATAAGCTCGCTGACGCTGGCGAGCGGGTTACCGATTTCATCGCGCAGATTGTCCAGAATGGATTTGACCGGCTCGGCGTACTGCTGCGCGGTGACGAACGCCGCCAGCCGCTCATGCGCGTAGGGGAACAAAACATCGTGGACAAAACGGATATCGCTGGTGGTCCCTTCAATATCCGTCACAATTGCGCGAATCATACTCTCTCCAGTTGTCGTAAACGCATTTCGCATTCAAAAAGAAATTCCAGTCCCTCCAGATGACGGCGGGCCTCGGCCACATCGCGTCCCCAGCAGGTTAAGCCATGACCGCGCAGAAGAAAACCATAATTAAGCGGGCGTTCCTGCGCGTAATGGGCGATTCGCGAGGCGAGGGCGTCGATATCCTGGTCATTATCAAACACCGGGATGGAGACGGTATCCAGATGGGTGGCCTGTCCGGTAAGCGATTTTTGCATCTCAAAGCCGCTGATGTTCAGCTCGGTTTCCCTGACCAGACGTGACAGCACCGTCGCGTTGACGGTGTGAACGTGCAGGACAGCGTTGGCCTCGGGGAACAGGCGATAAATGAGGGTGTGTAGCCCGGTCTCTGCCGACGGCTTGCGGCCTGACGGCGCACGGTTTGTGGCGATCTCGACCTGCAGAAAATCCGCCGTGGTCAGGCTGCCTTTGTCTTTACCGGATTCGCTCAGCCAGCAGAGGTGTTCATCCTGTCGCACAGACATGTTGCCACCGGTGGCGGGTGCCCAGCCTTTGGCGCCAATCCAGCGGCAGGCGTCGACAAGTTGTGTGAGTTGCAGGTTGTCTGCCATTGCCTTTTACCTCTCGACCAGGAATATTGATATGGTATAGACGTCTAAGCGTCTTGATTGCCAAATGGTAACATCGTGTTATAGTGGCAGCAACATAAGTATTACATGCAGGCACCGCATAATGAGTAATAACGCATTGATTCCTCAGAGTAAACTTCCTAATCTCGGCACCACCATCTTTACGCAGATGAGCGCTCTGGCACAGCAGCACAACGCCATTAATCTCTCTCAGGGATTCCCGGATTTTGACGGACCGGCCTGGTTGCAGGAACGACTGGCGTACCACGTTGCGCAGGGAGCAAATCAGTATGCGCCGATGACGGGCGTGCAGGCGCTGCGGGAAGCCATTGCGGATAAAACGGCGGAATTGTATGGCCATAAACCGGATGCGAATAGCGACATCACGGTGACGGCAGGGGCGACCGAAGCGCTGTATGCGGCCATCACCGCGCTGGTGCGCGCGGGCGATGAGGTCATCTGTTTTGACCCCAGTTACGACAGCTACGCGCCTGCGGTTGAACTCTCTGGCGGCGTGGTGAAACGCGTGGCGCTGCAGCCGCCGCATTTCCGCCCGGACTGGCGGGCGTTCGCTGCGCTGCTGAGCGATAAAACGCGGCTGGTGATCCTGAATACGCCCCATAACCCGTCTGCGAGCGTGTGGCAGAAAGCCGATTTTGCCGCGCTGTGGCAGGCCATTGCCGAACGTGAAATTTATGTCCTGAGCGACGAGGTGTATGAGCACATCTGTTTTACTAAAGAAGGGCACGCCAGCGTGCTGGCCCATCCGCAGCTTCGTGAACGTGCCGTGGCCGTGTCGTCATTTGGCAAAACGTATCATATGACCGGCTGGAAGGTGGGGTATTGCGTGGCACCTGCCGCCATCAGCGCTGAGTTACGTAAGGTGCACCAGTACCTGACGTTTGCGGTGAATACCCCGGCTCAGCTGGCGCTGGCGGACATGCTACGCGATGAACCACAGCATTATCGCGACCTGCCGGATTTTTACCGTGCACGCCGGGATCTGTTTGTGACCGCACTGGCTCAAAGCCGCCTGGAAATTTTGCCTTCCGAAGGGACGTACTTCCTGCTGGCTGACTACAGCGCCATTTCCGATCTTGATGATGTCAGTTTCTGCCAGTGGCTGACAAAAGAAGTCGGCGTGGCCGCTATTCCATTGTCGGTGTTCTGCGCCGATCCTTTTCCGCATAAACTGATTCGTCTCTGCTTTGCGAAGCAGGAATCGACGCTACTGGCCGCGGCAGAGCGTTTGAACACGCTCTGATTATTTCACCGTCCAGGCTTCTGAGTAACGACGGTCTGCAAACAGTTCCAGCAGGCCGTTGATTTGTTTGAGACGCAGCACCTCGTCACCATCCATACCGAGCTCTTCGCTAATTCTTTCATTGCTCCAGCCAAGCTGCGCAAGTTCTCGAACGATTTCAGACATCGCGTTGATTTGATGCCGCCCGCGTGCGCGGTTGTGTCGGATGGTCGAGGCCATGCGGTCATATTTACCGAGTCGTTCCTGACGCAGGCACGTGACAGGCAGGTAACCCTTCAGCTTGCGCTTTAACGCAGCCCGACTTTTGCCAATCTCATGACGATGAAAACCATCCACAATTTCATAATGTTGTGGTTCGTTTTCTGTTACAACAATAGGCTGGGTGAATCCATCAAGTTCCAGCGACTTAATGAGCAACCGTTTTTCCGGTGGGGCCACATTATTGGGGTTGTAATCGTTAGCCGTGATAGCGTCCTGTTTGATCCACAATACGCAGTCGATGGGTTGATCGTTAAACGGGCTATATTTATGCAGTGCCTGGCGAAAGGCATTAATGGCGTTAATTTGGTCCTCTTCAGGAAGTGACTGAAGGTACGTTTCGATTTCGTTGATTATTCTTTGTCGCATAAAATGCCCCACTCCTTGCGTTTTGCCTTCACTCTGTCGCTGTAGCGCTGATAATGTTTGGGTTTGTTTGGGCTGAAAGACAGCGCTCTGCACCAGTAGTCGTTATTAAGTAAAACCTTACAAACGCGGCGCCATGAAGGGATGTCTTTGGCACCGATATCGCCCTCCTGGATATCGGGAATATCCTCCATGCCCCTCTTCTGGTACCAGTGCAGATATATGGCGATTTTATTGCGGTAATGCTCGGCCGTATTCTGCGGCATGCTATCGAGAAGCAGCAGGGCATATTCCCGCCAGCAAAGATGGTCCGGCTTGAGTATTTTGCGGTGGCCGTAAAAATGGTTGTCGTGCCCGGCGTAAATTCCGCCGCTGCGCGCGCCGCTGACGCGTGCACACATGGTCGCCCAGCGTTCGGGCTCTACAACATGATAGAGCCATAAGCCCTGACGCTGTTCCGGGCCAAAAGGTTCGCAGATGCGCATATAGCGCGGTGGTACGCCGGCCTGATACATAAGGTCATAGAGTGTGTTATAGCTATTGCCGGTTTTTGCAAACCAGGTCCAGATATCGGCGGTTTTCCAGTCGTAGAGAGGATAGATATACCAGGCATGCCCACCCGGGGCGACGGTCGTCCAGGGTTTATCATCGGCAAAGCGTTGTTTACGCGCTGATGCGATAGCCAGAAAACGGTTGTATGACTCATCGGCGCGTATCCCGACCATGACGGCGGCCGGGCGGTTGAGAGAGAACCAGTCCGAGAAACTGCGCACAAAGGTCTCAAAAGACATTCCCCCCTGGTAAAAGGGGAAAAAGGCGGGATCTGTTATGGCATCGTCAGGCGGTTGCCGTACCCACTCGGTATTGGGTTCCCAGCATTGCCACTCTGGCTGGAATTGCGACAGGGAATTTTGCGTGGTGAGGGGAAGCGCTACCCACCAGAAACGATCGATGACATCGCTGTATAAGGCGCGCATATGTTCGACATGATTAATGGTGTAAGTAAATTGCGCTTCCCAGTCTATAAAGAGAACGTCTATTTTGCGTTTCATTTTACGGGCGCATAATGCCGTCAGATGTAACATGACGGTGGAATCTTTTCCCCCTGAAAAAGAGACACACACCCTGGATAAATTCTCCAGGGTCCATTTTATTCGCTCTTGCGTGGCATCGACTACGTTTTGATTCAATGGAAATTTGTAAAGTGACATATCAATCCATTACTGAGTGATAATGATCAGATGGCGCATGAATAATGGGGATGATACTCTTAGAAAGAAGATAATTATAGGTAAAAATTAATCATATAATTACGCTAAATACATTTCCCTTGTGAATGCATTAAAAGTAACTGACTGCTGTAAACAGTCAGTTATAATTATTGGGGTAAGTTTAAGTCATCAATAAAATTGGAGAAGGAAGCATTATTCAGTGCTGAGCGATTGTACATCATATAAACCGGGACTGTCGGGAAGGTAATGTCAGTCTCAATCTTACGGAGATTTAATGCCGGGCCATACTGCTCAAAGGCTGGCGTAGGGGCTAATCCAATCAGATCGGAATTGCCTATCATCGACAGCAGTGAGATAAACGAGTCGCTGCGGAACAGGATATTTCGTTCGGGAAGCAGTTGCTCAGTATGCTCCTGAAAATTCTTTACGCTCAACTCATCACTCAGGAAGGCCGTAAATTTTTCCTGAAGAATTTCGTCACGCGTCGCCTGTAAACCCAGGCGGGGGTGATCCTGACGGCAAACCAGCGTAAAAGACATCTGCTGGAACAAGCAGCAGGCCGTTGAACGGCTATTCAGCGGGGCGAAAGAGAAGACAAGGTCCGCTTTCCGGTATGCCAGCAGGTCTTCTGCTGAGTCCGGGGCAAGGAAGACATCATGCAGCTCAACCTGATAGTTATACTTCTCGATCAGGATTTTCATCGGATCCAGCATGATTTTAGGCGTCATAAACTGCGGACCGTAAATGACAAAGCTCTTCTTCAACCCGTTGCTGTGCATCATATTGATGGTTTGCTCAAGCTGATTGAGGTTTTGTTCAAGATGATGATGAAGGTTGACGCCAACCGTAGTGGGGGTGATGCCCTTACCTGAACGAATAAACAAGGGATCGTTGAGTTGTCCGCGCAGACGCTGCAATGACTGACTCACTGCTGAGGGAGTAATATAGAGCGTCTCAGCCGCTTTACTGATACTCAAATGTTGATAGATACATTCAAAAATGACTAGCAGGTTGAGATCAAATTTTTTAAGATCGTAGAGATTTGCCATGTGTCGTCCTGATGATGTCGTGTTTGCATGAGTTATCACATCACTGATAACTATAGTTTGAAGTTAACCATTTACAATCCTTTCGGTTAACTCTCTTAATTTTAAATTAAACGCGTCTTAATATATCACGACGTCAGATTATTAAAATAGTACTTCATAGATGATTAAGATAATTTTATCTCACTAAGAGGCACTTTAATTGACAATTGTCATTTATATATTGAGTTATTTTTATAATAAAAATTAATTTATAACGCCCCGTCATTATGTTCGAAACTGCCTATCACAGCCATAGGCAGGAATGCCTCTCCCGTGGATTGCTCAAGCCTGGCACGGATGGTGTAATTAAACGGCTGTTACCACCTTGATGTTAAGGGCGTAGAGCGCAACGCAACGCCAGCTTAAGCTGGCACTGAATGTACCTGCGGGGAATTCAGGTAAAAGGGCCGCCCGTAGAGGCGGCCTTTTTACTTTTGGCGTTTCCTTTAAAAGGTTCACCTTACTGTCTTGTTGATGTTGTTAGGTATGGCTGATTGATTTGATAAAGCAAACGCATTAGCCCCGATGAGCAAAGTTAGTTACCTTACATCTCAACGAAAACACGGAGGAAGTACAGATGTCTTTGATTAATACCAAAATTAAACCTTTCAAAAACCAGGCGTTCAAAAACGGTGAGTTCATTGAAGTCACTGAGAAAGATACTGAAGGTCGCTGGAGCGTGTTCTTCTTCTATCCGGCTGACTTTACCTTCGTTTGCCCGACCGAACTGGGTGACGTGGCTGACCACTATGAAGAACTGCAGAAGCTGGGCGTAGACGTTTACTCTGTCTCTACCGATACCCACTTCACCCACAAAGCGTGGCACAGCAGCTCTGAAACCATCGCGAAAATTAAATACGCGATGATCGGCGACCCGACTGGCGCCCTGACCCGTAACTTCGACAATATGCGTGAAGATGAAGGTCTGGCCGACCGTGCGACCTTCGTTGTTGACCCGCAGGGCATTATCCAGGCTATCGAAGTTACCGCTGAAGGTATCGGCCGTGATGCGTCTGACCTGCTGCGTAAAGTGAAAGCCGCTCAGTACGTGGCTTCCCACCCAGGCGAAGTGTGCCCGGCGAAATGGAAAGAAGGCGAAGCGACGCTGGCTCCATCTTTAGACCTGGTCGGCAAGATCTAAGTCTGCAAAGCCTGGCGGCGCCGCGTTTGCACAGGCCTACAGTATCGTAGGGCGGGTAAACGAAGTGCCACCCGGCAATCCATGGGCGCGCCCGCGCCCATTTCATTAGCACCATGATGCAAGTTGCATTCAGGCCGCCCCTATAAGGCAGCTTGCATGATGACGTCTTAAGAGAGGGAAGAACAATGCTCGACGCGAATATGAAAACCCAGCTCAAGGCCTACCTTGAGAAACTGACCAAACCTGTTGAGCTGATTGCCACGCTGGATGACAGCGCGAAATCGGCAGAGATCAAGGAACTGCTGGCAGAGATCGCTGAACTGTCACCGAAAGTGACCTTCAAAGAAGACAATACGCTTGCAGTCCGTAAGCCTTCTTTCCTGATCGCCAACCCGGGTTCTGATCAGGGGCCGCGCTTTGCCGGCTCTCCGCTGGGGCATGAATTTACCTCACTGGTGCTGGCGCTGCTGTGGACCGGTGGGCATCCGTCTAAAGAAGCGCAGGCTCTGCTGGAGCAGATCCGCGACATCGACGGTGATTTCGAGTTTGAAACCTATTACTCACTCTCCTGTCACAACTGCCCGGACGTGGTGCAGGCGCTGAATCTGATGTCGGTGCTGAACCCGCGCATTAAACACACGGCGATTGACGGCGGTACGTTCCAGAATGAGATCACCGAGCGTAACGTAATGGGCGTGCCGGCGGTCTATCTGAATGGTCAGGAGTTTGGTCAGGGCCGCATGACGCTGACGGAAATTGTTGCCAAAGTGGATACTGGCGCAGAAAAACGCGCAGCAGAAGCGCTGAACAAACGCGATGCCTACGATGTGCTGATCGTCGGTTCCGGCCCGGCGGGCGCGGCAGCGGCGGTTTACTCCGCGCGTAAAGGGATCCGTACCGGTCTGATGGGTGAACGCTTTGGCGGCCAGGTACTGGATACCGTGGACATCGAAAACTACATTTCCGTGCCGAAAACCGAAGGCCAGAAACTGGCTGGCGCACTTAAAGCGCACGTCAGCGACTATGACGTGGATGTCATCGACAGCCAGAGCGCCAGCAAGCTGGTTCCTGCTGCGGTCGAAGGCGGTTTACACCAGATTGAAACGGCATCCGGCGCGGTGCTGAAAGCGCGTAGCATTATCATTGCCACCGGCGCGAAATGGCGCAACATGAACGTTCCGGGTGAAGATCAGTACCGCACCAAAGGTGTGACCTACTGCCCGCACTGTGACGGTCCGCTGTTTAAAGGTAAACGCGTAGCGGTGATCGGCGGCGGTAACTCCGGCGTGGAAGCGGCTATCGACCTGGCGGGGATTGTGGAACATGTGACCCTGCTGGAGTTCGCTCCAGAGATGAAAGCCGACCAGGTTCTGCAGGATAAAGTTCGCAGCCTGAAAAACGTCGACATCATCCTAAATGCGCAGACCACGGAAGTGAAGGGCGACGGCAGCAAAGTGACCGGCCTGGAATACCGTGACCGCATCAGCGGCGACGTACACAGCGTTCAGCTTTCGGGGATTTTCGTGCAGATTGGTCTGCTGCCAAACACCACCTGGCTGGAAGGCGCGATTGAGCGCAACCGTATGGGCGAGATCATCATTGATGCGAAATGTGAAACCAGCGTAAAAGGCGTCTTCGCCGCAGGTGACTGTACGACCGTGCCGTACAAACAGATCATCATTGCCACGGGCGAAGGTGCGAAAGCGTCCCTGAGTTCGTTTGATTATCTGATTCGCACCAAAACAGCATAAAAAAAAGTAAGACGATACCTGCAGTAGCCACCTCATCATGGGGTGGCTTTTTTATTGGTTTTTTTTATTCTCAATTATTGTCGTGATTGAACGCTTCATGCGTTAACTACCTGCTTCGATCAAAGAAATTAATAAGCCTGCTGATAATATCTCGTCGTTTTCTGTTGATAAATATTTATATTTAACATGAATGATAAAGATATATTCACACCTTCAATATATGAAGCGTTAACACCCTTTGAAATAAAGGGGTTGATGTTTCGTGATTTCTTCAACGCGGCGGATATGACCTCGCGATGCGCCTCGTTACGCTATTTTTTCCCTGAGAGTGAGTCCTGGCCGCAGGATGAGGCGTTAAACGTCGAGTATGACTTTAATGCGCTGTTTGTCGGCCCGGCAACGCTGCTGGCGCCACCTTATGCCTCGGTTTATCTGGACGACGAACCTCTGCTAATGGGGGCGACAACGCTGAGCGTGCGCGAATTCCTGCAGAGCATTGGGCTGTCCGTCACCGCGGAAAATAGCGTCCCCGACGACCATATCAGCTATGAAATTGAACTGGCCGTGATGCTATTAGTGCATGCCAGACATTCACCACAATATCATGAAGCACTTACCCGTTTTGTCCGCGCGCATCTCGAATTATGGCTCCCGGGATTTATCGCAAAAATAAAGGATTGTGCGAAAACAGCCGTAATTAAATGCCTCGCCGTGCTACTGACTAATTGGTTTGATGAATTAAAAACGAGAGTAATATTATGACTATTGATAAAGGGCAGCTTAACCGGCGCTCCTTTTTAAAAGGACTGATTGCGCTAGGGAAGGTGCGAACAAGTTCCTGATATGAGATCATCATATTCATCCGGAGCGCATCCCAGAGGGACATCATGAGCCATCAACTCACCTTCGCCGATAGTGAATTCAGCACTAAGCGCCGTCAGACCCGAAAAGAGATTTTCCTCTCCCGCATGGAGCAGATTCTGCCATGGCAAAACATGGTGGAAGTCATCGAGCCGTTTTATCCCAAGGC
The DNA here is from genome assembly GCF_010692925.1 of Enterobacter sp. T2. Lineage (NCBI taxonomy): Bacteria > Pseudomonadati > Pseudomonadota > Gammaproteobacteria > Enterobacterales > Enterobacteriaceae > Enterobacter > Enterobacter sp. T2. The sequence continues at coordinate 1,270,066 of NZ_CP048736.1, forward strand.
GGGCAATGGCCGACGGCCCTATCCGCTGGAGACCATGCTGCGTATTCACTGCATGCAGCATTGGTACAACCTGAGCGACGGTGCCATGGAAGATGCCCTGTACGAAATCGCCTCCATGCGCCTGTTTGCCCGATTATCCCTGGATAGCGCCCTGCCGGATCGCACCACCATCATGAATTTCCGCCACCTGCTCGAGCAGCATCAACTGGCCCGTCAATTGTTCAAGACCATCAATCGCTGGCTGGCCGAAGCAGGCGTCATGATGACCCAAGGCACTTTGGTGGATGCCACCATCATTGAGGCACCCAGCTCTACCAAGAACAAAGAGCAGCAACGCGATCCGGAGATGCATCAGACCAAGAAAGGCAATCAGTGGCACTTTGGCATGAAGGCCCACATTGGTGTCGATGCCAAGAGTGGCCTGACCCACAGCCTAGTCACCACCGCGGCCAACGAGCATGACCTCAATCAGCTGGGTAATCTGCTTCATGGAGAGGAGCAATTTGTCTCAGCCGATGCCGGCTACCAAGGAGCGCCACAGCGCGAGGAGCTGGCCGAGGTGGATGTGGACTGGCTGATCGCCGAGCGTCCCGGCAAGGTAAAAACCTTGAAGCAGCATCCGCGCAAGAACAAAACGGCCATCAACATCGAATACATGAAAGCCAGCATCCGTGCCAGGGTGGAGCACCCGTTTCGCATCATCAAGCGGCAGTTCGGCTTCGTGAAAGCCAGATACAAAGGGCTGCTGAAAAACGATAACCAACTGGCGATGTTATTCACCCTGGCCAACCTGTTTCGGGTGGACCAAATGATACGTCAGTGGGAGAGATCTCAGTAAAAACCGGAAATAACGCCAGAAATGGTGGAAAAAATAGCCTAAATAGGCTGATTCGATGTGTTTGCGGGAAAAAAATCGGCCCAGATCCGCGAAATTTTAATCAGCGAGTCAGCTTGGGAAGAAATGACCTGCTTATTCGCACCTTCCCTAGGTACCGTCGCCGCATTACCCGGCGGATTATTATCCTCCCGATGTGCCATGGCACAACCGCCCATTCCGTTTAACCCGAAAACCTACAAAATCTTCCGTAACGCCTGTCCGCGTAACTGCTATGACACCTGCAGCCTAAAAACGTGGGTGAAAGATGACGTGATTACCTTCGTCGAGGGGGCAAGCGAATCCACCTTTACCCACGGTGCGCCGTGCGTGAAAGGGCTGACCTACCCGCGCCGGGTCTACTCGCCGGACCGTATAAAATACCCGATGATTCAGGACGGACGCGGCAGCGGCAAATGGCGACGCATCTCCTGGGATGAGGCCATGCAGCGGATCGCCAGCAAGATGCTGGAGATCAAAAAGAAAGATGGCTCCCTGCTTGGCCTGGCGCTGACCAAATATTCCGGCAACCTGGGGGTGATGAGCTATGCCGTGGAGGGGATGATGTCCTCGCTCGGCTACACCACGCGTTTTGCCGGTACGCCGTGCTGGCCTGCGGGCATTGACGCACAGCACTACGACATGGGCGACATGTGGTGTAACGACCCGGAAGATCTGGTTAAAGCCAAATACATTATCCTCTGGGGGGCGAACCCGGCCTGGTGCTCCATGCACACCATGAAGTACATCTATCAGGCCCGCGAGAAAGGGGCGAAAGTGGTGGTTATCGATCCGCTGTTCTCGCAAACTGCCGCGAAAGCCGACCTCTATCTGCGCGTGCGTTCAGGTTCGGACGGTGCACTGGCGCTGGGTATGGCGCGCCATCTGGTGGACACCGGCCGCGTGGACCAGGAGTTCGTCAATCATTTCGCGCACGGGTATCCGGAGTTTGAGCAGTACTTGCTCAACAACATCACGGTAGAGTGGGCATCGGAAATTTGTGGTCTGGCGCCGGATGTGATTCGCCAGCTTGCCGAGGAGTTCACGGCGGTTAAGCCTTCCACCGTCTGGATTGGTTACGGTATGCAGCGCCACGTGAACGGCGGCGCGAACGTGCGTGCGATTGATGCCTTTGTCGCCATGACCGGCAATATCGGCGTAGAAGGCGGTGGCGCTCGCTACGGCCATCTGCAGACCTGGGGCTATAACTACCACGCAATGACGCAGACACCCCCGGTGGGTTCTGTAGGGATGGAAGGGGCATCAGGCCCGGTGGGCGAGTTTGTCAGCGATAGCGGCGAAAAGCGCAAGTACTCTGACCGCGCGCTCAACCTGAACCAGACTGCGCAAAGCATTCTGGACGCCAACGATCCCCCTATCCGCATGCTGTGGGTGGCCTGTAAGAACCCGTTTGCCCAGGACTTCGACCGCAACAAGATGAAAAAAGCGTTCGACAAGCTGGAAATGGTGGTGTGCGTGGATCAGTTCTTTAACGAGACGGTTCAGCACGCGGATATCGTTCTGCCTGTCACCACCACCTTCGAGCACTGGAGCGCCTCTTCGTCTTACTGGCACTACTGGCTGACGGTAAACGAACCTGCCATCAAGCCGATGTACGAATGCAAGAGCGACCTGGATATTGCCGTGTTGCTCTCCCGTACCATCAACAAAATGGAACCGGGCTCTTGCACCTTCCCACAGGATGTTGACCAGAAAAAATGGCTGGATCTGGAATTCAACGACGGGCTGGCGAAGCAGTTTGGCATCAGCTCCTGGGACGATCTGCTGAAGGGGCCGGTGAAGGCCAAAATGCCGAGCAGCGCAGCCTGGCACGATCGGAAGTTCAAAACGCCGTCAGGCAAGTATGAGTTTTTATCCGCGCGCTGCGAAGAGAACGGCCATAAAGCACTGCCGGAATATCTGCCAGCCGCAGAAGGTAAACTGCCGTTCCAGCTCTTTACGCCGCACCTGCAGTACGGCCTGCATTCGCAGTTCGTTAACCTTGACTGGATGCAGGTCTTCTGGCCGGAGCCCTTTGTCTATATCCACCCGGTTGCTGCGAAGAAAAAGGGGATCCGAGACCTGGCGACAGTGCGGGTATTCAACGAGATCGGCGAGGTTCAACTGCGTGCCAAAGTCACCACCAATGTACCGGAAGATTTCCTGGTCATGTACGAATCCTGGTTCAACAAGCTCAGCTATAACGTGCAGAACGTGGTGAAAGATACCCCGGCCGATATGGGTAAAATGGCCACCGGTGCACCGGGCGCGGCTATTCACGATCAGTTTGTCGATATTGTCCTCATTGCCAATGAAGGAGCGGACGCATGAGACGCGCATTTTTAGTGAACAGTGATAAATGTATTGGTTGCCGCGGATGCGCCATGGCCTGTAAGAGCTTCAACCAGCTCGAACCCGAACGTTTCTGGCGCTATGTCTACCCGCTGGATAAAGAAATTTACCCGCATGAGGAGCGTGCGTTCTTTTCGCTGGCCTGTAACCACTGTGAAAACCCCGCTTGTCTGGCGGCGTGCCCGGTGGAAGCCTACACCAAACGTGATGATGGCGTGGTGGTGCATAACCCTGAGCGCTGTATCGGCTGTAAAAACTGTATCCGCAATTGTCCGTATGGCGCTCCGCGCTTCAATGAGGAAACGCAGAAGGCCGAGAAGTGCAGCATGTGCTATGAGCGTCTGGATATCGGCTTGAATCCTGCCTGCGTGAACGCCTGTCCGGTTGGGGCGCTGACCCTGATCGATCTGGATGCCGATCCGCTGCCAAATAATGCCGTGCAGTATCCGCCGGGCTTCCCAAAAATGCCGCAGCTTAATCCGGGTACGCGCTTCATTCTGGCACGCCAGCCGAAACAGCCGGGGGACAAATAATGGAAAAGTACGAACTGCCGTTGGTGATTTTTACCGTGCTGAGCCAGATGTCCGTTGGGATGACGCTCCTGTTGAGCTGGCGCACGCTGCGTGGCGAAGTGCAGGGCAACCGTCTTCACTGGCTGATCACGGGGCTGATCCTGGGGGTTGCCTCCATCGCCGCGGTATTGCATCTGGCGCACCCGGAACACGCTTATAATGCGTTAATCAACCTGAAACATGCCTGGCTGAGCCGTGAGATTCTCGGCGCGACGCTGTATGGCGGCACAATTGGCCTGGCTTTCCTTACGAAAGGCAACAAAGGCGCAGCGCTGCTGGCGTCCCTGTTCGGGATACTGCTGGTGGTGGTGCAGGGGATGACCTACGCCGCGCCGGCGATGCAGGCCATTGCCAACGGCATCACCATGATGCTGTTCTTTGCCACCGTCTGGGTGCTGGGCTGTGCAGCTACACCGCTGCTCGGGATGAAAGCGTCAGCTGTCGCACTGCGTCAGGGCATTATCGCCCTGATGGCGCTGCTGATTGCCGCACCGGTACTCTGGCTCAGCGGCGGTACCATCATGAAAATGACCGCTCACGCCTGGTTAAGCTCGCCGCTCTATCTGGGCTGCCTGCTGTGCTGCGTCGTGGGGTTCACGTTGTCGCTAAGGCGCCATCCGATGCAGAAAGCCGTATTTGTTATCCTGCTGGTGGGCGTGGTGCTCAGCCGCCTGACCTTCTTCGGTGATACCGTCAGTACCATCGTCAATATTGGTCATCTGTACTGATAAACAAAACCCCGCGCAAGCGGGGTTTTTTATGGGCAGTTAACGGACCACCATCACCGGAATGTGGGTATGGCGGATCACGCTGGAGGCGTTTGACCCCAGCAGGTGAGTGGTGATGGAAGGATTGCGTGAACCGATCACCACCACGTCTGCATTCAGCTCCGCGGCCAGTTCATTGACGGCATCGCGTACGCTACCGAACCGGACGTGGGTTTTGATGCGCGACGGGTCGATGCTGAAATGCCCGACCATGGTTTGCAGGCGCGTCTCGGCTTCATGCTGTAAGTGCTCTTCGAAGCGACGCACATCGGCGGCAAAGCGGTGCAGACTCAGGCTGGCGGAGCCCGGCAAGACATGTAAAAGGTGAATAATACCGTCCTGCTGTGCGAGAAATTCCGCGTGACGCACTGCTTTGTCACTCAGTTCCATTTCAAAAACATCAACCGGCATAATGATTCTCTGATACATACCCGTTTCTCCTTGTTTATAAACGCTGAAATCATTCAACCACAAAATAGTTATGGATTCTGTAATCACTCCGTCAATTTTGATGACGATCGTGATGCCGCGAAAAAAATCATTGCGCAGAGTGCGGGGCAGAGCGGTGACGTGAGCGTTCACCAGTGGCGTTCAAGGTAAAGCACAGCCGAGACGATGATGGCCACAAAAAGTAAAAAAATGAATGTGATAACCACTATCTCACCCATGACCGTCCCCACGGCACCAAAACAGATTAAGCGTGTATTAAGGGGAATAAGGGTGATATAGGAAAATCAGGTGAATTTGCGGAAAGAGGATGCGGGTGCATCCTCTGTGCAAAGCGAGTGGGCGCTTGTTCAGAAGGGATTAACGCAGGTAATCGCCCGCAGCTTCTGGCTGGTAGAGCAGTTCCAGCACTTCCAGATGAGTGGAGGCCCCGCCCGGTAAATCCCAGTGGATGGTATCTCCTGTGCGCAGTCCCAGCAGTGCGGCGCCGACAGGGGCAAGAACCGAAAGCTGCGCGCTGCTGTCAGTCATCTGAGCCGGGTAAACCAGCGTGCGGGTCAGCTCTTCACCGGTGGTCAGGTTGCGGAATTTTACCCGGCTGTTCATGGTGACCACGTCATGCGGCATTGACTCAGGTGTGCACATCTGCGCGCGGTCGAGTTCCTCATTCAGGGCATCGGCCACCGGAAGTAAGGCGAATTCGGCTTTTTCCAGCAATCGGTCGATACGTTCTGCGTCGAGTTCATTGATGATAATGGTGGGTCTGGACATTTTTTACTCCATGTCGTTAATGCTGCGTCTAACGCAGAAACCAATCCAAAAGAAAACCCTCGCCGTCTGGCAGCGAGGGTTTAACTTACCCGATGATACTGGCTGAACGCTCAAGTTTGAAGTGATGAAGGTCACATTCATGTCCCATATGAATTTTCGCTGAAATTTATTCAGTCTTAATTCCAGGCGGATTGCGTTACGCTGAGTATCCTGAACCCGGGTGTTGCGCGAAGCATTATGCGTGTCTGCCCCATCAACGAGAGAGCACTATGTATTTCTATCAACCGTCTCAGGGGCACGGCCTGCCGCATGACCCGCTGAACGCCATTATTGGTCCCCGTCCGATTGGCTGGATCTCCTCTTGCGATCGGGCCGGTCAGTTGAATCTCGCGCCGTATAGCTTCTTTAACTGTTTTAACTATCGCCCGCCGATCATCGGCTTTTCCAGCAACGGCTGGAAAGACAGCGTGCGAAATATTCACGAGACAAAGGAGTTTGTCTGGAATCTGGCGACGCGCGATCTCGCACATGCCATGAATCAAACCTCGGCTACGCTTCCTCACGATCGGGATGAATTTACCTTTGCAGGATTAACCCCCGCCGCAAGCCAACTGGTGAGTGCTCCTCGTGTGGCGGAAAGCCCGGTCAATTTTGAGTGCCGCCTTTCTCAGTGCATTCAGCTTACCGGAGCCGATGGCACCCCGGTTGATACCTGGCTGGTGCTGGGTGAAGTGGTGGGGATCCATATAGCGGAAACGCTACTGGAAGAGGGGATATACCAGACGGCGAAAGCGCAGCCCATCCTGCGAGCGGGTGGGCCGACGGCGTACTATGGGATCAGTGATGAACACCGGTTCGATATGGTGCGCCCGGTGGTGGGTCAATAACCGGCTTTATCAATGACAAATTGTTTTCCGCAGTTACCAGGATGTGGCTGCGGGGCAAAGGACGTTGCGGAAAGCGGTTGGTTAATGGTGTCTGCTTTCAGGGAAATCTGCATCTCAGTGAGATACGCCGGGTTGCCATTGCAGGTCAGCTTAAAGGCTTTGATGTTTTCTTTGCCCCAGCTTTTGGCAATGGCGTTGTCAAAATCACGACGACTGACGGCTTTACCGTAGTTAGCCGCGAGGAATTGACCGACGGCACTGTTTTTCATTTCCTGATTCATTCTCACCATAGTGCCGAAATAGGCATCGGGATCAAAACCAAAACAGACGCCATGCTTGGCGTATTCGTACCGTTCCAGGCAGGAGTTTCCGCCCGCGCCCGGCATCACCTCGTTAAGTTTTGCCGCACCGGAAAGCGACAGCCCGGTTTCGGCAGCAGCACATTTGCGGCTGGCCTTTGCTTCCGGCATATTCGGGATGGGACGCGTGGCACAACCAAATCGCATCCATCGACGTTCATCCACGCCTCGTGCCGCTATCGATTTCGGCAGACCAGGCCATAACCCGTGGACGGTCAGAAAATCGGCTTTATTTTCGCTCTCTTTTTGCAGACGACATTCATCCGGTTCATTGCGGTTACGCTCAACCATGCTTTGACAAAACCCGGTTTGCCAGGACAGCGCCAGTACATAGCGATCGAAATCGCCATATTGCGTAGCGTTGAGCGGTTCTGCCTGTGCGGAGAAGACACTGAGTGCAAGCGCAACTGCGCCAGACGAGATAACGATATCCTTCCTGAACATGTGATTTCCTGATTGGTTGTGCTCGATTAATTTTTGTGAGTTATTAAAGCACAAAAAGCGCCAGCAGGCGCTTTTTGGAAATCAGGAATTTTACTTAGGCAGCGCCGGGAACCAGCACTTCGGTAGCAATAATGACGATGATCAGGCCAACCAGCACCGGGACTGACGTGCGTTTGACGACCTCAAACGGAGAGATTTTTGCCATACCGGCAACCGCAACGACCACGCCTGAAACAGGAGAGATGGTGCGACCCAGGTTTGAGGCCTGAAGCATAGGAATAGACAGGTAAGCCGGGTTGATGCCAGAGGAGTGAGCCAGCTTAGGGATCATCTCAACGAAAGCGTAAAACGGCGCGTTACCAGAACCGGTGGTCATCGCCGCCAGCATGGTCAGAACGACCAGCACCAGCATCAGGATAATACTGGCTGAGCCGAACGACGTGGCGATGGAGATCAGGCTCTGGATAAAGCCAATAGTGCTCAGACCCTGGGCAAACACGCCTGCCGCAACCAACAGCATCACCACGCCCGCGAAGGCATCCGCCATTCCACGATACGCTACTTCCAGGCCGGAGAAGACTTTTTGCGTGTTGAAACCGCGCACGAATTCCAGCACGGCAGCCAGCAGCATACAGATGACCAGAATAGTAATAATGTGCAGCTGTGGACCCCATTTGCCGTCAAAAATCAGCACGCCGATAATCGGTGTGAACGGCAAAATGGCGTAGAACGCTGGAGCGGTGGTGGTGATTTCGCTGACATCCATCATCTCATGGCTGATGTTCTCTTTTTTATCGAGATAGCGCTGCCAGAAGAAATGCGCGACCCCCATTCCCACAATGGCGACAATCGAGATCGGCAGCGTGGTCTTAAAGGCGAAGTCGATCAGCGACATCTCGGCTGCTTTGGCGGCCAGCACAACGTCGCCAGAGGTTGGGGAAAGAATAATGGCGGCCGGTGATGCGCAAATGGCTGCCGCTGCACCGCGGCTGATGCCCACGTTCACCATCACCGGGAACAGCGTGGCCATTAACAGTACGCCAAGACCGGTGGCCGATGAAACGGCCAGCGACATCAGACAGGCGAGGAAATAGGCGGCAACCATTAACAGATACGGGGAGTTAATATACTGCAGGGGTTTCGAGGCAAGCTTAACCACCATGTCATTAGCGCCGATATGGGTCATGTAGGCGGCAAAACCGCACAGCATCATGATCATCATACCGAGATCGCCGCCACGGCTCATGAGCAGTATTTTAATATATTCAACAATATCCGTGGCAGTATAACCCGTGCTGGCTGCGCTGGCAGGTAATACCTGATGCCCCATTAATGCGCTGACAATCAGGAGAGTTAAGCCGCCAACAAATAAAACGCCCGTGGCTGAGTACCCTTTAATGATGTAGCGGGCTACACCGACAATGACGACGACCCCAATAAGGAGTTCGATAAACGTAAGCATGATTTCCCCTGTATCCTATGCCCTGAGGTAGAAAAAAATTAATAAAATAAGAAGGATGAAAATGTGCCGAATTAATGGCCTGCCCTTGCTGATTAAAATCAATAAATAGACGACTAAAGAACAGTATCACAGCGTTTTTGCCATGGCCCAGGCATTTATGTCATCAGGAAGTTGACCGCCAGAAACAGCGTAACATGTCTCTTTAATGATAACAAAATGTTAAAATTATGTGTTTTCCGGCCTGTTAATCGGGATGGATGAAAATGTTATAGTCATACATATTGTGGGTTTATTTGGGCCAGCCTGAACGCTGCCTTAAGAATATTCCCGAAAAGAGGCCTGATATTTAGGAGTAGTGCTGATGCCGTTAAGACGTGGTTCAACTATTGTGTGGTAAACTTTGCTTCGAATATTAAGAATGGTAATTGCATTGTGAGCTTACGTAATACTTTTTTCTCTCTTTTATTGTTTATTTTTGGTCAGTTAACGTTTTCATCTGTTGCACAGGCAGAAGACAACGCGACGAATAAAGGCTGGTTCTCTACTTTTACGGATAATGTTTCGCAGACCTGGTCAGCACCTGAACATTATGATCTCTATGTACCGGCAATAACGTGGCATGCGCGCTTTGCTTATGACAAAGAGAAAACAGATAAATACAACGAGCGCCCGTGGGGGGCTGGTTTTGGTCAGTCACGCTGGGATGAGAAAGGAAACTGGCACGGCATCTATCTGATGGCCTTTAAAGACTCGTTTAATAAATGGGAACCGATTGGGGGTTACGGCTGGGAGAAAACGTGGCGCCCGCTGGCGGACGAGAATTTCCACGTCGGGTTAGGCTATACCGCAGGGGTGACGGCGCGTGATAACTGGAACTACATTCCGATCCCCGTGCTGCTGCCTTTGGCCTCGATTGGCTATGGCCCGGCAACGTTCCAGATGACCTACATCCCCGGGACGTACAACAACGGTAACGTTTACTTCGCCTGGATGCGTTTTCAGTTTTGACTGAAAAAAGGTTACCAGCTGGTGAAAAAACGCGCAGGCATTGATTCCTAAGCGATAAAAATCTGCCAGTGAAAATTAACGCGACTTTAGTCACTTTTTGTCAAAGATCCGCTGGACAAAAGGTCCCACAATTGTTGTACTGGTAACCGACACAGCATTTGTGTCGTTTTTTAATGTAAAGGTAATTTTGATGTCTAAGATTAAAGGTAACGTTAAGTGGTTTAATGAGTCCAAAGGATTCGGTTTCATTACTCCTGAAGATGGCAGCAAAGATGTGTTCGTACACTTCTCTGCAATCCAGTCTAATGGTTTCAAAACTCTGGCTGAAGGTCAGCGCGTAGAGTTCGAAATCACTAACGGTGCCAAAGGCCCTTCTGCTGCTAACGTAATCGCTCTGTAATTCAGACGCGTCAGCAAGAATTTCAAAACCCGCTCATTGAGCGGGTTTTTTTCGTTATGAATCAGCCAAGCAGGTACATTTTCAGGAAGCTGGCAACGATCAGTACGCTCAACAACACCATTCCTGCGCTCATCAGATTCTGTTTCATTCTGTCACCCTCGTTCAGTATGGCCTCCAGAGTGACAGAGAAAAATTAAGCCAACATTAACGCCCCGACGGTTAATGCGTGCTTACTGAGGAAAATAGCCAAAATGCGATCCCTGTCATCGCGAAGGATCCAAGCATGTTGATCGCGATATTCACCAGCGCCCAGCCGATACGGCCTTCCTGAAAGAGAAAAACCGTTTCCGCAGAAAAGGTTGAGAAAGTCGTTAAACCGCCACAGAACCCGGTGGTAATCAGGACCTTCCACATGGGATCGATGTGCGTCATCCGGTTAAACCAGGCCAGCCCCATACCAATGATAAAAGCACCAATCAGGTTGGCAGCCAGTGTCCCCATGGGAATCGCCTGGTGCAGGGGGTTAAACCGCATACTCAGGAACCATCTCGCAACGCTCCCTGTGCCTCCACCAATAAAAACAGCCAAAAGGAGTTGTAACACGCTAAATACCTGCTATTTGATGTGTAAGAGTAGCGAGTTTAACGCTGTTTATGATGAGGGGACAAATATGTATGTGGCGGTAGGGCAGTTTGCAGTCACGCCTGACTGGCAGGTTAATGCACTACAATGCGTGAACCTGATGACACAGGCCCGGCAGAAGGGCGCGTCGCTGTTGGTTCTCCCGGAAGCGCTGCTGGCAAGGGATGATAATGACCCGGATCTGTCCGTGAAGTCCGCGCAGCCGCTTGATGGCGACTTTTTACAGCCGTTGCTCACCGAGAGCGTGGGTAACGCGATGACGACCATCTTAACAGTGCACGTTCCTTCAGTGCCGGGGCGCGCCGTAAATACGCTGGTGGCTATCCGTGATGGCGTGATTATCGCGCGCTATGCCAAGCTTCATCTTTATGATGCGTTCAGCATTCAGGAGTCACGGCGTGTTGACCCTGGTGACCGCGTTGCGCCGTTAATTGATATTGACGGGTTTAAGGTTGGGTTAATGACCTGCTACGACCTGCGTTTTCCTGAGCTGGCATTGCATCTGGCCCTGCAAGGGGCAGACGTGCTGGTATTGCCTGCTGCATGGGTTAAGGGACCGCTGAAAGAGCAGCATTGGGCAACGCTGCTTGCGGCGCGCGCGCTGGACACGACCTGCTATGTCGTTGCTTCCGGGGAGTGTGGCAATAAAAATATCGGGCAGAGCAGGGTAGTTGATCCACTGGGAGTCACGGTTGCCGCAGCAGCGGAAGCGCCGGTGCTGCTGATGACGGAGATATTTTTAGAAAGAATTGCGCTTGCGCGTCAGCAATTACCTGTTCTTCGTAACCGACGCTTTGCGCCACCGCAATTAATGTGATGTTTTTTTCAACAATGCTTGATTCACCTTGTTACAGATTGCTATTGTGTGCACGCGCCAAATGACCGTTAATACAGTCAGGTTTTGGCGCTGAATGCAGCCTGTTTTATGTAAAGAAGGTATCTATGGGTGAGATTAGTATTACCAAACTGCTGGTGGTTGCCGCACTGGTCGTCCTGCTGTTTGGTACCAAGAAGTTACGCACGCTGGGTGGTGACCTGGGGGCTGCCATCAAAGGCTTTAAGAAAGCGATGAACGACGATGATGCCGCCGCGAAGAAAAGCGCTGAGGACATCCCGGCAGAGAAGCTTTCTCACAAAGAGTAATAGCAATGCCTGAGGGCTTGCGAAAAAAAACCGGCTCATCAGGCCGGTTTTTTTGCATTACTGTAAATGGATATTACAGCACTATTTGACTTCTTCGCCTTTTGCCTGCATATCAGCATGGTAAGAAGAGCGAACAAACGGACCGCATGCTGCGTGGGTAAAGCCCATCGCCAGCGCTTCGGCTTTCATCTCATCAAACTCATCCGGGCTAACGTAGCGCTGTACCGGCAGATGGTGACGGCTTGGCTGCAAATACTGGCCCAGCGTCAGCATGGTCACACCGTGGCGGCGCAGATCGCGCATCACTTCGATGATTTCGTCATTAGTTTCACCCAGACCGACCATCAGACCTGACTTGGTAGGGATATGCGGATGGGCTTCTTTAAAGCGCTCCAGCAGCTTCAGAGACCAGTTGTAATCCGCACCCGGTCGTACCTGACGATAAAGACGCGGCACGTTCTCCAGGTTGTGGTTAAACACATCTGGCGGCGTCGCGGTCAGGATATCCAGCGCACGGTCCATACGGCCGCGGAAGTCAGGAACCAGCGTCTCGATTTTAATGTTCGGGCTTTTCTCGCGAATAGCAGTAATGCAGTCAGCGAAGTGCTGAGCTCCACCATCGCGCAGATCGTCACGGTCAACGGATGTGATGACCACATAACGCAGCGCCATGTCAGCGATGGTTTGCGCCAGTTTTTGCGGCTCGTTAGCATCGGGCGCGACCGGGCGGCCATGAGCAACGTCACAGAATGGGCAGCGGCGGGTACAGATGGCACCCAGAATCATAAACGTCGCGGTGCCGTGATTGAAACATTCAGCAAGGTTAGGGCAAGACGCTTCTTCACAGACGGAGTGAAGGCCATTCTTGCGCATCGCCGCTTTGATCCCCTGGATACGCGAAGAGTCAGCCGGAAGTTTGATTTTCATCCATTCCGGTTTTCTTAACAGCGCCTCGCGCTCGGTAGCCACGTTTTTAACCGGGATAAGGGCCATTTTATCGGCATCGCGGTATTTAACACCGCGTTCCATCACAATGGGTTTACTCATAGCGTGCGTGTTCCAGTTGCGAATATCGAAGGAAAGCGTTTCAATTCAAGGGAATGTTGTATTTATCAACTATTTTTGAACGAACGACAGGCAGTATATCATTGAAACGGCCATGAAAGCAGCCTGCCACGTCGCCAATTTGTAAAATAGTTGTTGTTTTGTGCCTTTCGCCCTGCTTGTGGCAGGGGCTTGTGCTGACACTCGCTGTCAGAAGGCCTGACGGATAATGCGGATGACGTTTTCCAGTACCGGATCGCGCAAACTGAGTTTGTTGTAATGCAGTGAAATCTCGATAGATTCCGCATTGAGCTGGCTGAGCGGAATACTCTCCAGCGACCAGCATTTCCGCAGCAGGTGATACAGGCGTGAAGGCATGATGCACAGCATATCGCTGCTGCCAATCAGGGAGGCGGTGGTAAACATATTGTAACTGCTGAAACTGATCTGACGTTCCGGGAAAATTTCATCAATGCGCTGGCGCAGACCATGGTTGGACTGCCCTTCGGTCATGAAAGACGAGTGGTCGTAATTGCGCAGGTTCTCAATGGTTAACGGCTCGCTGAGCGCGGGATGCTGCTGGCGGCAAACCAAAACCAGATTATCGGCATAAAGCACGTTTTGCCCCAGCGCTCTGGCGCTGAAGCTGCCGCTCTCAATAACCAGATCCGTCTGGAACTGGGCAAGCTGAACGTCAGGTTCGTTGAGTGGTACATTGCGCAGCAGAAGCTGGGGAGCATGCTCTTTCACGGCCTGGTAGATGGCGGGCATGACCAGCACGCCCACTGAAGGAGAGCAGCCGATGGTGATCGTTCTTTGTTTGTCATAGCTCCCGGTTAAATCCAGCGCACCCAGAATCGACTCCAGCCCCTGGCTGATGTATTCGTGGAGGTGGGTCGCATAGGCCGTCGGCGTGACGCCCTGGCCTTTACGGATAAATAACGGGTCAGGAAATATAGCGCGTAGCTTTTGAATCGACTGACTTATTGCCGATGGCGTGAGATTAAGAATTTTCGCAGCGTTAACGATACCCTTATGGACATATACTGCCTCAAAAATAGTCAGTAAATTGAGATCAATATTACGTAAAGTCCGAAAAATTTGTGGCTTGTCTTCGCCACCGGGTTCATTCAGTCGTTTGGCTGGTAAATTAGTAGACTCCACGCTTTCACTCCGTATACATTCACAACATGAATGATAGTTGAATTTATTTATTATGCTTGTAGAGATTCGTAAAGTGTTGGTTTTGTTTCACTTGTTTATCAAAAACAAACAGTTGTGTGATTATCACTCACGTTACTTAGCCTGTGTATGCCGTGCTGTCCGGAGGCTAAATAATATGTAACGGCAATATTCGGGCGCTTCGAAAATATAGAATCTGCGGATTATTGTAAAGCGTAAAAGCGGTAAATAAATAGTTGCCCGTCAAATTAACGGGCTCCCCTGTATGATATATTAAGCAGGGATATATTCATGCGGTGGATTGTTAAGTAGCGCTAACACATTCTTCAGAAGAACAGGGCGTATATTATCTGGCGTGGCGGTATCTACCCACTGGCGCATCTGCGTCATTTCCATACCGGCGTAGCCGCAGGGATTTATGCGCTGGAAAGGCGTCAGATCCATATTAATATTCAACGCCAGACCATGGAAGGAACAGCCTTTACGAATACGTAGCCCCAGCGAGCAGATCTTCATTTCGCCAACATAGACGCCTGGTGCATCAGCCCGCGGATGCGCGTCAATACCATATTCCGCCAGCGTGTTGACGACGGTTTGTTCCAGCAACGTCACCAGCTCACGCACGCCAAGCTTTCTGCGCTTCAGATTAAGCAGGACGTACATCACCTGCTGGCCCGGGCCGTGATAAGTTACTTGTCCACCCCGATCGCTCTGGATCACCGGGATATCGCCCGTCATTAATAAATGTTCCGCTTTACCGGCCTGACCCTGGGTAAATACCGGCAGGTGTTCAACCAGCCAAATTTCATCAGGGGTCGTGTCATCGCGTGAATCGGTGAAGTCATGCATAGCCAGGGAGACAGGCTCATAAGGTTGCAGCCCGAGATGACGGACCAGAATTTTATCCTGATACAAAACAGCGTCTCCGAAGACGAGGAACCAATGATGAGGGGGAGTATATCACAGCGGGGGAGAGGGGTTACCCGGTAAGCCGGGTAACCGCAAAGGGACTACAGCACCATACGCACAATTTCGATATTGCCGAGTTCTTCGTAGAGCGTCTCAACCTGTTCGATATGGGTCGCGGTGATAGTAATAGAAACCGAGTGGTAGTTGCCCTTGCTGCTTGGTTTTACTGACGGAGAGTAATCACCGGGCGCATGGCGCTGTACCACTTCAACCACCTGATCAACCAGCTCAGGTTTCGCCAGACCCATTACTTTGTAGGTAAATGGGGTAGGGAATTCAAGCAGTTCGTTAAGTTTGGTTTTCATGTCAGCTCCGGCGTAACGTCAAAAAGAATAACTCCCACGTCAGGTGGGAGTTATCAGGATACTTAGTATATGGGGATCAAAATCACACTTTCAAGTGTTCGATTTTTAGCCAAACCAGTGATGGAACATCAATTTAATGTAATCAATGATTTTGCCGAAGAAATTGCCTTCAGGAATTTCCTGCAGAACAACCAGCGGACGCTGATCGATAGTCTTGCCATCCAGCTGGAAGTTGATGGTACCCACGACCTGATTTTTCTGCAGCGGGGCATGCAGTTCGGTGCTGTTCAGGACGTAGCTGGCCTTCAGATCCTTCATACGACCGCGAGGAATGGTCAGGTACAGATCTTTATCCACGCCGAGGGAAGCACGGTCGTTGTCGCCGAACCACACTGGCTCAGACGCGAACTCTTTGCCTGCTTTCAGCGGATTCACGGTTTCGAAGAAACGGAAGCCCCAGGTCAGCAGTTTCTTGCTTTCGGTTTCACGACCTTTAAAGGTACGACCGCCCATCACGGCAGAGATCAGACGCATCTGGCCTTCAGTGGCAGAGGCCACCAGGTTGTAACCGGCTTTATCGGTATGACCTGTTTTGATACCGTCAACGTTCAGGCTGTTATCCCACAGCAGGCCGTTACGGTTGGTCTGACGAATACCGTTGAAGGTAAACTCTTTCTCTTTATAGATGGAGTATTCGTTCGGTACGTCGCGGATCAGGGCTTGACCAATCAGTGCCATATCACGTGCAGAGCTGTACTGACCGTCTGCATCCAGGCCGTGTACGGTCTGGAAATGGCTGTTTTTCAGACCCAGCGCGGTGACGTAGCTGTTCATCAGGCCGACGAAGGCGTCCTGGCTACCGGCGGCGAAATCAGCCATTGCTACGCAGGCATCGTTACCTGACTGCAGGTTGATACCCCGGATTAACTGGGAAACCGGAACCTGCATACCGGGCTTCAGGAACATCAGAGAAGAACCTTTGAACACAGGGTTCCCGGTTGCCCACGCATCGTTACCAATGGTGACCAGATCCGTTTCTTTGAATTTACCGGCTTTCATGGCCTGGCCGATAACATAGCTGGTCATCATTTTGGTCAGGCTGGCCGGGTCACGGCGGGCATCGGCGTTCTGTTCTGCCAAAACTTTGCCAGAGTTGTAATCGATCAGGATGTAGGATTCCGCGTCGATTTGCGGAACGCCAGGGATCATGGTCTTGATATTCAGGTCATCGGCATGAGCAGCAGAGAGTGCTGCTGCGCAAAGGGCCGTGGTCAGCGCCATGCGCTGCACAAAACGAGCAGAAAAAGTGGTCTTCATGGTCAGAACTACGACATCCGTGATGGAATTAAAAAAAGTGCCTTACTATAGCAAATGCTATTCAGGCAGGCATCCGACTTTAAGCATGAGTTTGTGAATGCGTTTTACACAAACTGACATTTCGGATACCGCCGATTAATTATTTTGCAACAGTGACGAAGGACTGCAGTTGTGCTTCGCTCTGCAAACGCTGTTGCAGAGACGCTGCCTGCGATTTACTGGCAAAAGGCCCCATCTGAATACGCCAGACCGCGCCGTTCTGCTCAACGCGTCCAGGTACGCCAAACTGCTGGCTTAGACGCTGTTGATACTGCTGGGCTCGGGCCTGATCGCTCACTGCCCCCACCTGAACGACAAAGCCGCCGCTGGCTGCTGCTGGCGCAGCGGCTGCCGCGCTTTGCGTGGTCGCTGGCGCTGTTACCGGCGCTGGCTGCGCCACCGGAGCCGCAACCGGGGCTGGCGTCGGCTCACTGCCTTCCAGCACGCCCGTCGCTAAGGTCGTCGGTGCGCCTAAAAAGCCGCTACTTTTTACCGGTGCACCAGTGGAATCATCACTTTGCAGCGTATCATTGCTGATTGGACGTATTTCTCCCGCTGGCTGAGAAGGCTCTGCCGGAGAAGAGACGCTACCCATTCCGCCGTCAAGATTTGGGCGGTCTGGCAGGGCATAGGTCTGCTTCGCCACCGTCGTACAGGCGGTACCCGGCCCGGACATCGAGCCATCCTGCGCCACGATAATCGGGTCAATGCGAACTTTGGTGTTGTTCGACGTGTTCAGGCGATCGGCAGACGCGCGGGACAGAGAAATCACCCGGTCATTACCATATGGACCACGGTCATTAATACGCACGACGATCATGCGACCATTAGCCAGGTTAGTGATACGCGCGTAGCTTGGAATCGGCAGCGTTGGGTGCGCGGCAGTGAGCTGCATGGGGTCAAATGTTTCACCGGATGCCGTGAGGTTACTGCCCGGTTCTGCATCATAAATGGCAGCAAAGCCCGCCTGGCTGAAGCGGGAAGGGTCCTGCACGATTTTGTAGCTTTTGCCGTCGCGCTCGTAATCCTGATTCGCGCTGGCATTCAGCGGTTCATAAACGGGATCGGCCCCACTGATTTCAACGATCGGACCATTACACACCGCAGGCTGCGGCGGCGCGACGGTTGCCTGTTGCTGACCATCATCACTTGTGCAGGCCGCAAGTAAACTTGCCGCGATGCAGATCCCCAGCCACTGCTTACGCATTCCGATCCCCTTATTTTTAAACGCTTTTTGACAACATTTTTCTGTGGGTATGGATCGACATCACGATCCCAAACCCGGCCATCAACACGATCAGTGCCGAGCCTCCGTAACTGACCAGCGGCAGCGGTACGCCTACTACCGGCAGAATACCACTCACCATACCAATATTTACGAAGACATAAACGAATAAAATCAGCATCAATCCGCCTGCCATGACGCGGCCGAAGGTGGTTTGCGCCCGGGCGGCAATCCACAATCCTCGCATGATCAGCAGCACGTAGAGCGCGAGCAAAATCAGGATACCAACCAGCCCCAGCTCTTCAGCCAGTACCGCAAAGATAAAGTCGGTGTGACGTTCCGGTAAAAATTCCAGCTGCGACTGGGTACCGTGCAGCCAGCCTTTACCGCGCAGGCCGCCGGAGCCAATCGCAATCTTGGACTGAATAATATGATAGCCCGCACCGAGCGGGTCAGTTTCCGGGTCGAGAAGCATCATAACGCGCTGGCGCTGGTAATCATGCATCAGGAAGAACCAGAGGATAGGGATAAACGCCGCAATCAGCACCACAGCGATACCAATCAGACGCCAGCTTAAGCCCGACAGGAAAAGGACAAACAGACCGGAGAGCGCGATAAGGATCGAGGTGCCGAGGTCAGGCTGCGCAGCAACCAGCAGCGTCGGCAGGAAGATCAGCACCAGCGCGATCGCGGTGTTTTTCAGCGACGGCGGACAGACATCACGGTTGATAAAGCGCGCCACCATCAGGGGGACGGCAATTTTGGCAATCTCCGAGGGCTGGAAACGAACAACGCCCAGATCCAGCCAGCGCTGCGCCCCTTTTGAGATGGCGCCGAACGCGTCTACTGCCACCAGCAAAATAATACAGAAGATATAGAGATAGGGCGCCCAGCCTTCATAGACGCGCGGTGGGATCTGCGCCATCACCACCATGATGACCAGACCCATCGCGATCTGGCCGATTTTGCGTTCCATCATACCGATGTCCTGACCACTGGCGCTCCAGATAACCAGGGCGCTGTAAACCAGCAGAGCCAGCAGGATCAGCAGCATGGCTGGGTCGATGTGGATTTTATCCCACAACGATTTTTTGTTTGGATTATCCGTCATGATTATTGGTCCTCCGCCGCAGCGGCGGCCGGGTTTTCAGCCGGCAGTTCGGTGTTGTTATCACCCAGCATAATGTGGTCGAGGATTTGGCGCATGATGGTCCCTACCGCCGGGCCAGCGCCGCCGTTTTCCAGAATCATCGCCACCGCCACCTGCGGGTTATCGTAAGGGGCAAATGCCGTCATGAGCTTATGGTCACGCAGACGTTCAGCAATGCGGTGTGCGTTATAGGTTTCGTTGGCTTTCAGGCCAAAGACCTGCGCCGTACCGGATTTTGCAGCCACTTTATACGGCGTTCCGGCGAAATATTTGTGCGCAGTACCGTTCGGACGGTTTGCTACGCCGTACATACCGTCTTTCGCGATTTCCCAGAAGCCGGAATGAATGTCACCTACGGGCGCTTCATGGGGCTGTACCCACGGCACCTTTTTGCCGTCTTCAACGGTGCTTTGCAGCAGATGCGGGACTTTGACCACGCCATCGTTAATGAGGATCATCATCGCTTTGTTCATCTGAATCGGCGTTGCGGTCCAGTAGCCCTGGCCGATACCCACCGGAATGGTATCACCCTGATACCACGGCTTCTTAAAGCGCTTCAGCTTCCACTCGCGCGTCGGCATGTTGCCGGATCGCTCCTCTGAAAGGTCGACGCCGGTGTAGTGCCCGTAGCCGAACTTGCTCATCCATTCTGACAGGCGGTCAATCCCCATGTCATAGGCGACCTGATAGAAGAAGGTATCCGCTGACTCTTCCAGAGATTTGGTCACGTTCAGATGGCCGTGGCCCCATTTTTTCCAGTCGCGATAGCGTTTTTCAGACCCGGGTAGCTGCCACCAGCCCGGGTCAAACAGGCTGGTATTACGGTTGATGACACCCGCACTCAGCGCCGAGACCGCCACATACGGTTTCACCGTAGATGCCGGCGGGTAAACGCCTTGCGTGGCGCGGTTGACCAGCGGCGTATTGGGATCATTCAGCAGGCCGGAATAGTCTTTACTGGAGATGCCGTCAACAAAAAGGTTCGGGTCATAGCTAGGCATGGACACCATAGCCAGAATTCCCCCGGTACGCGGATCGGTGACCACGACGGCGGCGCGACTGCCCGCCAGCAGGGTTTCAATATACTGCTGCAGTTTGAGGTCGAGAGTCAGATAGACGTCATGCCCCGCCTGAGGCGGAACTTCTTTCAGCTGTCGAATGACGCGGCCACGGTTGTTAACCTCAACCTCTTCATAGCCGGTCTGTCCATGCAGGACATCTTCGTAGTAGCGTTCGATCCCGAGCTTGCCGATATCGTGCGTCGCGGCATAGTTCGCCAGCTTGCCGTCTTTATCAAGGCGGTCAACGTCTTTGTCGTTAATCTTGGAAACGTAGCCAATGACGTGCGTCAGCGCGGAGCCGTAAGGATAGTAGCGACGTTTGTAACCCTTCACTTCCACGCCGGGGAAGCGGTACTGGTTCACCGCAAAACGGGCCACCTGAACTTCCGTCAGATTGGTTTTCACCGGAATGGAGGTAAATCGGTGGGAACGGGCGCGCTCTTTTTTGAAGGCTGCGATATCGTCATCGTTGAGATCGACAACGCTTCTTAGCGCCTCCAGCGTGTCCTGAACATTATCGACCTTTTCCGGCATCATCTCGATTTGATAGATGGTGCGGTTTAGCGCCAGAGGGGTGCCGTTACGGTCGTAGATAATGCCGCGGCTGGGCGCGATAGGCACCAGCTTGATGCGGTTTTCGTTTGAACGCGTCTGGTAATCGGTAAAGCGGACGATTTGCAGATTATAAAGGTTGGCGATCAGCACGCCGGTAAGCAGCAAAATCCCCGTAAAGGCGACCAGTGCCCTGCGCACAAACAGCGCGGACTCAGCCGTATAGTCGCGAAAAGAATTCTGTAGTTTCATCCGCTGCTTAATCTACCCTGGTCAGTCATTACTCGCGGTGATAGGGGTGGTTGGTAGTAATGCTCCACGCGCGATACAGACTTTCTGCCACCAGGACCCGAACGAGCGGGTGGGGCAGCGTCAGCGCGGAGAGAGACCAACTTTGTTCTGCTGCCGCTTTGCAGGCAGGGGACAACCCTTCAGGTCCGCCAATCAGCAGACTAACGTCACGGCCATCCTGCTTCCAGCGCTCCAGTTCGTGCGCCAGCTGCGGCGTATCCCAGGGTTTACCCGGAATATCGAGGGTGACGATGCGGTTCTTGCCAGCGGCAGCCAGCATCAGTTCGCCCTCTTTATCGAGAATACGTTTAATATCCGCGTTCTTACCGCGCTTCCCGGCAGGGATCTCCACCAGTTCGAACGGCATGTCTTTTGGAAAACGACGCAGATATTCAGTAAAACCGGTTTGTACCCAGTCCGGCATTTTGGTGCCGACGGCGACCAGCTGCAACTTCACGCATTAACCCCAGAGTTTTTCCAGCTCATACAGGCGACGGCTCTCTTCCTGCATGACATGGACAATCACATCGCCGAGGTCAACCACCACCCAGTCAGCGGTCGCTTCACCTTCAACGCCAAGCGGTAACAGTCCTGCTGCACGCGATTCCTGAACCACATGGTCGGCAATCGAAACAACATGACGCGTAGACGTCCCGGTGCAGATAATCATGCAGTCGGTGATACTGGATTTACCCTTAACGTCGATAGCGATGATGTCCTGACCTTTCAGGTCATCAATTTTGTCGATAACAAAATCCTGGAGTGCTTTACCCTGCAAGTTTTCCCCCTGGGTGAATAAGATGGTGCAACTATGAATTTGTAGCCAGACAGTATACCTGAACTGGCGCCCTTGTCGGGACAAATGTCACCGGCCGGGATTTTGAAGGCGGGTATCATCCCACCCTCCGCCAGAGATTGCATCGCCATTTTTGTAAAACAATTTCTGTAAAGCAATGACTGGCGGGAAAGTCTGGCAGCGGAGGATAACAGTATGGCTTAACCTGTCAAGGCAGGAGAATCAATAAGCCGCTTTTTATGACGCCTGACTAAACATCTGCGCTTTTCTGATACAACCCGTGCGTATGAATATACGCCAGCACCGGGGCAGGCAGCAGATCGTCACACGTTAAACCGTGTTGTAAACGCTCACGAATAAGGGTGGCGGAGATATCGAACCACGGGGTTTCCGCCAGATAAATCTTCCCGGCGGGCTGGTTGTGAAGATCCTCTACGTTATCGGTAAGATGGTCTTCAAGCCACTGCTGATACTGCTCTTCACGCATGGTCAGCGGATAGCCTGGGCGGCGGCAAACGAGCAGGTGGCTGTTCTCCAGAATGGTTTCATACTTGTGCCACGTGGGAAAGTTGAGCAGAGAATCCTGACCAATGATAAACGCCAGCGGCTGGTCAGGCCCTTGCTCAGCTCGCCACTCCTGCAGCGTTTGCGACGTCCACGAGGGGGTGTCGCGACGCAATTCCCGTTCATCAAGCCTGAAAAGCGGTTTATCCGCAATGGCAAGCGTTAGCATCTCTTTTCGCTGCTCGCTGGTTGCCTCAGGCTGAGGGCGGTGCGGCGGAACGTTATTGGGCATAATGGTGACGCGCTGCAGGCCGATCAAATTCGCCAGAATTTCCACCGGCTTAAGATGCCCGTAGTGTACCGGGTCAAAGGTGCCGCCATACAGGGCCTGTAAAGAGTGCATACTATCCATCAATAAATACGTCAGCCAGCGCCTTGTGGCAGAGCAGCAGGGAAAGGCTTTCCAGCTCCGCCCAGACCGACTGGCCGTAATCTTGTTTTAAGGTGAGCTCAGCGCACATCAGAAGCTGGACAGCCTGACGAAGCTGTTCATGGCTCAGGCGGTTGACGGCCTCGGTGGTCATTGCGCGGCGATTTTGCCATACCCGGTGTTTATCAAACAGCGCGCGCAGCGGCGTATGGGCAGACTGTCGCTTGAGCGTAATCAGCAGCAACAGTTCACGCTGCAGCGTACGCAGCAGAATAACGGGCTCGCTGCCTTCCAGGCGCAGCTGCTGAAGGATATGCAGGGCGCGTTTACTTTTCGCGGCCAGCAATGCATCCACCCAGTGGAACGGCGTGAAGTGCGCGGCGTCATTAACGGCCTGCTCGACGCGGGGGAGTGTCAGTTTGCCATCCGGCCAGAGCAGGGAGAGTCTGTCCAGCGCCTGTGCCAGCGCCAGGAGGTTACCCTCATAGCAGTAGCAGAGCAGTTGATTTGCCGCATCATCCAGCTGAAGGTTGTTCTGCTTTGCTCTTGCGGCCACCCATTTTGGCAGATGCGCCTGCTCAGGTGTCTGACAGGTAACCAGCACCGCGTGGGTCGCCAGTTGAGTGAACCACGCGGCATTTTCCTGCGCTTTGGTGAGCTTATTGCCGCGGACAATTAACAGCAGATCGCTGTGTAACAGGCTCACCAGAGTGGCAAGCTGCTCATTGATGGCCGCGTTAGGGCCGTTTTCTGGCAGCAGGATCTGAATTGTCTGACGCGACGCGAAAAGGCTCATCGCCTGACAGAGTGAGAAGAGGGCGTCCCAGTCGGTATTGTTATCCACCTGGACGGTATGGTGTTCATCAAAGCCCTGAGCACCTGCAGTATGTCGCACGGCATCCAGGCTTTCCTGCAGCAGTAAGGGATCGTTTCCAAGCAGCAGATACGCCGCGCGCAGCCCTTCATTGAGCTGCGCGCGGAGTTGTTCAGGATACAGCCTGATCATCAGTTACCCATAGAGGTAGAAACCGGGGGCGTACTGGCATCCGGTTTTTCAATAATGTCAGAGCCTTCTTTTGTCGACGCGGCAATACCTGGCAGTTTACGGATCAGCTGTTCCGCTGCCTTGTCGTACATTTCGTTGATGATAATCTGCTGTTCGGCATCTTTCGCCAGCGCCGTTTGCGGGTTATCAAAGAACGAACGGTACACTTTTGTGCTGATCGGATAGATGTCTTTACCCGGGATCAGCACGGCTGCGTTAACAGTCATTACCATCTGATACTCTGCGGTACGGCCATCCTGGAAGATAGACGCTGTATCTTTGCTCAGGGTCGTCCCCAGAACGCGGAGAGACGGTACATCCTGGCGCAGCGTGTCTTTCTCAATGAGTTCAACACCGTTCAGGCGCAGCTGGTTACGAACTGCCCGGCTGAATGGGCCATTCGGATCTGATGAGTCGAAAATCATCGTTTTCATCTCAGCAGGCACTGCCGTGGTATTGCGCAGGTGCCAGCCACAGCCAGCGGTGACAAGCACCGCCAGTGATAAGAGTATTGTTGCCAGTTGTCGCACGTTTCCTCCCGCGCTTAGCCAACGACCAGATTGAGCAGTTTACCGGGTACGTAGATCACTTTACGTACGGTAACGCCCTCAAGATATTTCGCGACCAGAGGTTCCTGGCCTGCACGCTCGCGAACCTGTTCTTCGGTTGCGTCGACCGCCACGGTAATTTTACCGCGCACTTTGCCGTTGACCTGGACTACCACCAGCGTGGTGTTTTCCACCATTGCTGCTTCGTCCGCAACCGGCCACGGCGCGTTGTCGATATCGCCTTCACCTTTCAGTTCCTGCCACAGAGTAAAGCTGACGTGTGGCGTGAACGGGTTCAGCATGCGAACGACGGCCAGCAGCGCTTCACGCATTAAGGCACGATCCTGCTCGCCATCCTGCGGGGCTTTCGCCAGCTTGTTCATCAGTTCCATAATAGCCGCAATTGCGGTATTGAAGGTCTGACGACGACCAATATCATCGGTGACTTTTGCAATTGTTTTATGAACATCACGACGCAGCGCCTGCTGATCTTCCGTCAGGGCAGCAGCGTTCAGCGCCGGAGCATCACCCTGTGCGGTATGTTCGTAAACCAGTTTCCAGACGCGTTTCAGGAAGCGGTTCGCGCCTTCAACACCGGATTCCTGCCACTCCAGCGTCATGTCAGCCGGAGAGGCAAACATCATGAACAGACGCACGGTATCTGCACCGTAACGCTCAACCATCACCTGCGGGTCGATACCGTTGTTTTTCGACTTGGACATCTTGCTCATGCCGGTATAAACCAGCTCATGACCTTCAGCGTCTGTCGCCTTCACGATACGGCCTTTCTCGTCGCGCTCTACGATCGCGTCCACCGGAGACACCCAGTTACGCTCGCCGTTCGCGCCAACGTAGTAGAAGGCATCAGCCAGCACCATGCCCTGACACAGCAGCTGTTTGGCTGGTTCGTCAGAATTCACCATGCCAGCATCGCGCATCAGCTTGTGGAAGAAGCGGAAGTAGAGCAGGTGCATGATGGCGTGTTCGATGCCACCGATGTAGATGTCTACCGGCAGCCAGTAGTTGGCCGCGTCAGAATCCAGCATGCCTTCCTGATACTGCGGACAGGTGTAGCGTGCGTAATACCAGGAAGACTCCATAAAGGTGTCAAAGGTGTCGGTTTCACGCAGCGCAGGCTGGCCGTTAACGGTGGTTTTCGCCCACTCAGGATCGGCTTTGATCGGGCTGGTGATGCCGTCCATGACCACATCTTCCGGCAGGATCACCGGCAGTTGATCTTCTGGCGTCGGCATCACGGTGCCGTCTTCAAGGGTCACCATTGGAATTGGCGCGCCCCAGTAACGCTGACGGGAAAC
Source organism: Enterobacter sp. T2 (assembly GCF_010692925.1). Taxonomy (NCBI): domain Bacteria; kingdom Pseudomonadati; phylum Pseudomonadota; class Gammaproteobacteria; order Enterobacterales; family Enterobacteriaceae; genus Enterobacter; species Enterobacter sp. T2. Next base: position 1,295,968 of record NZ_CP048736.1, read on the forward strand.
GCCCCAGTCGCGCAGACGGAAGTTGACTTTACGCTCACCTACGCCCAGCGAGGCCAGCTTGTCAGCGATGGCATTGAAGCCCTCTTCGAAGCTCAGTCCGCTAAATTCGCCGGAGTTGAACAGGGTGCCTTTTTCGGTCAATGCCTGCTCAGACAGGTCGGGTTCAGAACCGTCTGCGGCCAGGATCACCGGCTTAATAGTCAGGCCATATTTGGTGGCAAACTCGTAGTCGCGCTGATCGTGTCCCGGAACGGCCATCACCGCACCGGTGCCGTATTCCATCAGTACAAAGTTCGCCGCCCAGACAGGAATAGCTTCACCCGTCAGCGGGTGAATCGCTTTAAAGCCGGTATCAACGCCTTTTTTCTCCATCGTCGCCATGTCGGCTTCAGCCACTTTGGTGTTGCGGCATTCGTCGATGAAAGTTGCCAGTTCCGGATTGTTCTCTGCCGCTTTCTGCGCCAGCGGGTGACCTGCGGCCACGGCCAGATAGGTCGCTCCCATGAAGGTGTCCGGACGGGTGGTGTAGACGGTCAGCGTTTGGTCGTAGCTCTCAACGTTGAAGGTAATTTCCACACCTTCAGAACGGCCGATCCAGTTGCGCTGCATGGTCTTAACGGTGTCAGGCCAGTGATCCAGTTTATCCAGATCGTTCAGCAGTTCGTCAGCGTAAGCGGTGATTTTGATAAACCACTGCGGGATCTCTTTACGCTCAACTTTGGTGTCACAGCGCCAGCAGCAGCCGTCGATAACCTGCTCGTTCGCCAGAACGGTCTGGTCATTCGGGCACCAGTTAACTGCAGACGTCTTCTTGTACACCAGGCCTTTTTTGTACAGCTCAGTGAAGAATTTCTGCTCCCAGCGGTAATATTCCGGGGTGCAGGTCGCCAGCTCGCGGCTCCAGTCATAGCCGAAGCCCAGCATTTTGAGCTGGTTTTTCATGTACGCGATGTTGTCGTACGTCCATGGTGCCGGTGCCGTATTGTTTTTTACTGCTGCGCCTTCTGCCGGCAGGCCGAACGCATCCCAGCCGATAGGCTGCAGCACGTTTTTGCCCAGCATACGCTGGTAACGGGCGATCACATCACCAATGGTGTAGTTACGCACGTGGCCCATGTGTAGTCGACCAGAAGGATAGGGAAGCATCGACAGGCAGTAATACTTCTCTTTGCTCTCGTCTTCGGTTACTTCAAAGGTGCGCTTCTCGTCCCAGTGTTGCTGGACTTTTGATTCTATCTCTTCCGGGCGGTATTGCTCTTGCATGGCAGCCAGTGGTCCTGTTTTTAATACAGCTACAAATGTAGCCAATGGATGTGGTAATTCAGATCCGCATAGCATAGCCCAAACGTCCGCGTCAAAACAGCCTTTCGCACAAAAGCACTTTGCAGGAATTTACCGGGTCTGTGCTTCACCTGACAAAGCGGCGGTGAAATAAGGTCTATTATTAGAGTTAGTTACTTACCCGGGAGGCAAAATGATGAACAAGGTTGCTCAATTTTACCGCGAGCTGGTGGCGACACTGACGGAGCGGCTGCGTAACGGCGAGCGTGATATTGATGCGCTGGTCGAACAGGCGCGTGCCCGCGTGACGCAAACGGGTGAGTTAACGCGAACCGAAGTGGAAGAGGTGACGCGTGCGGTACGTCGTGACCTGGAAGAGTTTGCGCGCAGCTATCAGGAGAGCCAGGAAGAGGTCTCGGACAGCGTGTTTATGCGGGTGATCAAAGAGAGCCTGTGGCAGGAGCTGGCGGATATCACCGATAAAACGCAGCTTGAGTGGCGCGAGGTGTTTCAGGATTTGAACCATCACGGTGTGTACCACAGCGGCGAAGTGGTAGGGTTGGGAAATCTGGTGTGTGAGAAATGTCATCACCACATCGCGGTGTATACGCCGGAGGTGCTGCCCTTGTGCCCGAAATGCGGTCACGACCAGTTCCAGCGCCGGCCGTTTGAGCCCTAGGTAAAAGCAAAACGGCAACCCTGTTGCCGTTTTTAGTGTTTGCTCCCTCTCCCCGTGGGAGAGGGTTGGGGTGAGGGCATCAGGCCGCACTATAGTAAGCCAGTCTCTCCGCCAGCAAATCTACAAACGCTTCCCGGTCGATATCCACCATCACCGCAGTATTCGGCTCGTTCCCCGTCAGCGAGTAGTAATCCACCACCGTCATTCCCTGGGTATATTTCCCCTGCGTTTCCACACCAACCCAGCGGTCAACCGTGGTAAACATCTCAGGTTTCAACAGCCAGGCAATCGTGCACGGGTCATGCAGCGGCGCGCCATGGAAGCCCCATTTCTCGGCTTTGTGGTACTCCATAAAGAATTCGAGCAGTTCTGCCACAGTCGTTGCCACCGGATTACCCACAGAGCGGAAGCGTTCAATATCGTCTGCCATAATTTGGGCCCGATGCGTCACATCCAGCCCCGCCATCACAATCGGCAGACCGGACTGGAAAACGATCTCTGCGGCTTCAGGGTCAACATAGATATTGAACTCCGCGGCTGGCGTCCAGTTTCCGAGCCCCATTGCGCCGCCCATGATGACGATCCGGGCGATTTTACCGTGCAGTTCTGGATGGCTGTTAAGCAGCAAGGCCACGTTCGTCTGCGGACCTGTAGCCACCAGCGTCACGGGCTCTGCACTTTCGCGCAGCACCTTCGCCATCAACTCAACGGCGGTGCAGCCTTGTGGCGTGAAGCCCGGTTCCGGCAGTTCAGGGCCGTCCAGTCCACTTTCGCCATGAACGTTATCCGCAATGATCAGCTCGCGCATCAGCGGTTTCACGGCCCCGCCAGCGACAGGAATATCGGTGCGTTTGAGCAGGGTCAGCATGCGCAGCACGTTGCGCAAGGTTTTATCCGGCGTCTGATTTCCGGCGGATGAGGTAACCGCTTTTACGTCCAGTTCAGGGGAGGCAAGAGCGAGGACGAGAGCAATGGCGTCATCATGACCCGGATCGCAATCGAGAATAATAGGCTGTGCCATAGCGTTCTCCATACGTAGCGTTATTTTGTGACAAGGTTAACGCTGCAATGTGACGCCGACGAGAACAAGAGCGCGAAAGCGTGAGGCAGTGCGCAATCCGCAGATTGCGCACTGAGAAGATTAATGCAGGATTTTGGCGAGGAAATCTTTTGCACGTTCGGATTTCGGGTTCGCGAAGAACTCTTCTTTCGGCGAGTCTTCCACGATCTTCCCTTCGTCCATAAAGATGACGCGGTTGGCCACTTTACGGGCGAAGCCCATTTCGTGCGTCACCACCATCATGGTCATCCCTTCGTGCGCCAGCTCGACCATAACGTCGAGCACTTCGTTGATCATCTCTGGATCGAGTGCCGATGTTGGCTCATCAAACAGCATTGCCACCGGATCCATACACAGCGCGCGGGCGATCGCGACACGCTGCTGCTGACCACCCGAAAGCTGCGCCGGGAACTTATCGGCATGTGCAGAAAGCCCAACGCGCTCCAGAAGCTTAAGGCCTTTCTCACGCGATGCTTTTTTATCGCGCTTAAGCACTTTCACCTGCGCCAGCGTCAGGTTCTCGATGATGGAGAGGTGAGGGAACAGCTCAAAGTGCTGGAACACCATACCAACGTGAGAGCGAAGCTGGGCAAGGTTGGTTTTTTTGTCGTTCACTTTGGTGCCGTTAACAACAATTTCGCCCTGCTGCACAGGTTCCAGACCATTAACGGTTTTGATCAGCGTGGACTTACCGGAACCGGACGGGCCGCACACCACCACCACGTCGCCTTTTTTCACTTCCGTGGAGCAGTCGGTCAGCACCTGAAAGTGCCCATACCATTTAGAAACATTTTTCAGGGAAATCATTATACCGTCCTTTTCTTCAGCCAACTGACCAACAGCGACGCGCTTAAACTAATCACAAAATAGACCGCGCCCGCGAAGAGCACCATCTCGACCTGCGTACCATCACGTTCACCGATGGTTGACGCGGTACGGAAGAAGTCTGCCAGACTCAGGACATACACCAGCGAGGTATCCTGGAACAGCACAATGCCCTGGGTCAGCAGGAGCGGAACCATGGCGCGAAACGCCTGCGGCAGAATAATCAGCTGCATGGACTGCCAGTGCGTCATCCCCAGCGCCAGCGCGGCGCTGGATTGCCCGCGGGAGATGCTCTGAATGCCCGCGCGGATAATCTCTGAGTAGTAAGCGGCCTCAAACATTGAGAACGCCACCATCGCCGAGATCAGGCGGATATCGGTTTTCGGCGACAGTCCCAGCACGTTCTGTAAGAAGCCCGGAACAATCAGGTAAAACCACAGCAGCACCATCACCAGCGGGATGGAGCGGAACACGTTAACGTAGGCGGTTGCAAACCAGGCGAGCGGCTTAAAGCTCGACAGGCGCATCACCGCCAGCAGGGTGCCCCAGACGATACCAATGATGATGGCAATAACGGTGATTTTTAAGGTAATCACCAGGCCATCCAGCAGGTAAGGTAAGGAAGGAACGATAGAACTCCAGTCAAATTCGTACATTATTTGCCCCCCAGATTGCCCGGCAGGCGTACTTTGCGTTCAACCAGGTTCATCACCAGCATGATGAAAGCGTTAATCAGAACATACGCGAGCGTGATCGCGGTGAAGGATTCCCACGCGTGAGCGGAGTAATCCAGCAGCTTGCCCGCCTGGGCCGCCATATCGACCAGGCCGATCGTGGAGGCGATGGCCGAGTTTTTCACCAGGTTCATCATCTCCGAGGTCATCGGTGGCACGATAACGCGGTAGGCATTAGGCAGCAGCACGTAGCGGTAGGTTTGCGGCAGGGTCAGACCCATCGCCAGACCCGCATTTTTTTGTCCGCGGGGTAATGACTGAATGGCGGCACGCACCTGCTCACAAACGCGCGCAGCGGTAAACAGCCCCAGACACATCATGGAGGAGACAAAGAACTGCACATTTGGATCCAGCTCCGACTTGAACCACATGCCAATATTTTCCGGCAGCAGTTCCGGGATAACCAGATACCAGGTAAAGAATTGCACGATGAGCGGAACGTTACGGAACAGTTCCACATAGAGAGTGCCCAGTGTTGAAAGAAAACGGTTAGGGACGGTGCGCAGAATACCGAACAGCGAACCGACAAGAAACGCGATAATCCACGCTGTTATCGATAGTGCCACGGTGACCTGGAAGCCGCTCCACAGCCAGCCAAGATAGGTGGTGTTGCCGAACGGGGCTTGTTGCAGGAATATGCCCCAGTTCCAGTCTATTGACATAATAAACTCCAGAAAAAAAAGGGTAGCAGCGCTACCCTCGAAGATTGGTGAGAAGCTCATTTTTCGCGCTGAGTGGGGAACGACCACTCAACGTATAGTCTGTCCATGCTTCCCGACAATCGAGAGGGCAGGAGATCCCGCCCCTGTTGTTCTAATTAGTTAAGAGCCTTGTCATTTGGAGATTTGAACAGCGCTTTCATGTCATCAGACAGTTCAAAGTTCATGTTGAGATTTTTTGGTGGAATCGGGTTCTTGAACCATTTGTCGAACCATTTTTCCGCTTCGCCGGAAGTCTGTACCTGGGCGATAGTGTCATCGATCAGCTTCTTGAACTGCGGATCGTCTTTACGCAGCATGCAGCCGTAAGCTTCTTTTGACTGCGCGGTGCCGACGATATCCCAGTTGTCTGGTTTTTTCGCTTTCGCACGCTCACCCGCCAGCAGGGCATCATCCATCATAAACGCGACGGCACGGCCACTTTCCAGGGTGCGGAAGGAGTCGCCATGGTCTTTCGCGCTGATGATGCGCATATCCATTTTCTTCTCGTCGTTCAGCTTGTGCAGCAGCACTTCTGAGGTGGTACCGGACGTTACGACGACCGCTTTGCCTTTCAGGTCAGCAAAATCTTTGATATCACCGCCTTTCTTCGTCAGCAGACGGGTGCCCACGACGAAGATGGTGTCAGAGAAAGCGGCCTGTTTCTGGCGCTCGAGGTTGTTGGTGGTAGAGCCACACTCAAAATCAAAGGTGCCGTTTTGCAGCAGTGGAATACGGTTCTGTGAAGTGATTGGGATCAGCTTCACCTGCAGGTCAGGTTTGTTCAGCTTTTTCTTCACAGCTTCAACGATGGCGTTGGAGTAATCCTGTGAATAGCCCACGACTTTTTGCGTGTTGTCGTAGTAAGAGAACGGGACGGAAGATTCACGGTGGCCGACCACGATGACGCCGTTTTTGGCAATCTTGTCGAGAGTACTGCCTGCTGCTGGAGCATCTTCAGCGTGAACCACGCCGGCAGACATTCCCATAACCAGCATTGCTGTGGCCAGTTTACGTAATTGCATACCCAACTCCTTTCTTATCAGCGCCAGTGACGCATTGATACCCATTGTGATGTTGTTATATCTCGCGCGATGCGAGTGCAGTGTTATGCAAGCTTGTTAACATTTAGTCTGGCTTAATGTAAAGATTTTGCTGCGTTATTGTTTATTTTTGCGAAGCGCGCCGCACCATTCAGAGGCAAATATCTCCCGTTGCACCGTTTCGGTGCTACCGATGATCTACGCTGGTGCGACAAGGTTGCACGTTAAGCCAAACTGCGTTTGCGTGAATATACAAAGCAACTGGCGTGCCAGATTTGGCACTGGAAGGAATTTGTCGGGTGGCGGCTACGCCTTACGCGACCTACAGGAGTCAAAATGTAGGCCGGGTAAGCGTTAGCGCCACCCGGCAACAGAAGGTAAGATTAGCGACGACGCTGACGCAGGCTCATCAGCACGGCACCGAAACCGAACAGCGCGGTCAGGATCCACAGCGGCCAGTTACCGGTGCGTGCATACGGCGTCAGGCCGGTGGTTGGTGTGACTTTTGTGGTCAACACCTCACGGGTGAACTGCGGGATCATGGCCTGGATTTCACCCTGTGGACCAATCACGGCGGTGATGCCGTTGTTGGTGCTGCGCAGCAATGGGCGCGCCAGCTCCAGAGAACGCATACGCGCCATCTGGAAATGCTGCCACGGGCCGATAGATTTACCGAACCACGCATCGTTGGAGATGGTCAGCAGGTAGTCGGTATCCGGGCGGAAGTTATCGCGAACCTGCTCGCCGAGAATGATTTCGTAGCAGATGGCCGCCGTCAGGGCAAGGCCGTGCGCATGCAGCTGGGGCTGTACGTACGGGCCACGGCTGAAGGAGGACATCGGCAGATCAAAGAACGGAGCCAGCGGGCGCAGAATCGACTCCAGCGGAACAAATTCACCAAACGGCACCAGGTGGTTCTTGTTGTACCGATCCGTGGAGTTGTAGCTGTATTCGCTGTCTTTGCCGAGCGTAATGATGGTGTTGTAGGTGTCATAACGGTTCTGCTGATTCAGACGCGCATCGACAATCCCGGTAATCAGCGTGCTGCCGCGAGCCAGCAGCAAGTCGTTCATCATGTTCAGGAACGGCTGCTGATTGATCTCCAGATCGGGAATGGCGGATTCCGGCCAGATGATCAGCTGCGATTTACCCATCACCTCTTCGGTGGCGTTGGCGTAGATCTTCAGCGTGTTCAGCAGCTCTTTTTCATCCCACTTCATAGATTGCGGGATATTTCCCTGCACCATAGAAACCTGCATGGTGCGCTCGGGCTCAGGCGTGAACCACTGGATATACCGCAGCGGGAAGGGCAGGGCAAACAGCACCAGCGCCACAGCGAACGGTTTCCAGCAGCGCTGGACCAGCGCCAGCACCAGCAGGCCGCTGACCACCATTAGCAGGAAGTTGATTGCCTCAACGCCCATGACCGGGGCCAGGCCTTTCAGCGGGCCATCAATCTGGCTGTAGCCGAACTGCAGCCACGGGAAACCGGTCAGCACCCAACCGCGCAGGAATTCGGTGATTTGCCAGACCACCGGCGCGGCAATGGCGACGCGCAGCCAGGTGGTTTTAGGCCACAGGCGGGAAAGGATCCCTGCGAACAGACCGGTATACAGTGAGAGATATGCCGCGAGCAGGACGACCAGGAAGACGTTAACCGGGCCCGGCATACCGCCAAACTGGGCGATGCTGACGTAGACCCAGTTAATGCCGGAGCCAAAGAGCCCCAGTCCCCAGAAGTAACCGATGGCGGCAGCCTGTACCGGACGCCGGTTCAGGGTCAGACCCTGAAGCCCCATCAGGGAGAGAATAGCCGCAGGCCAGATATCGTAAGGAGAAAAAGCCAGCGTACCGCTGGCTCCGAGTAACAGCGCCAGCAGCAAACGGACGCGCTGGCGTTCAAGTAATGGGGCAAATGCCATTTACATTAATCTTCCAGTTTTGGCACCGGTGAGTCGTCCGGCGTTCTGACATGAACCTGTATAATACGGCGGCTGTCGGCCATTGCCACTTTGAACTGGTAACCGTCGATGTCAACGGTTTCACCGCGCGCCGGAAGGTGGCCAAAGGCCTGCATCACCAGCCCGCCAATGGTATCGACCTCTTCATCACTGAAGTGAGTGCCGAAAGCGTCGTTGAAGTCCTCAATCGAGGCCAGCGCGCGCACGGTCCAGGTGTGGCGGCTGAGCTGACGGAAGTCGATATCTTCCTCTTCGTCATACTCATCTTCGATTTCACCCACGATCAGCTCAAGAATATCCTCGATCGTGACCAGTCCGGAAACGCCGCCAAATTCATCAATAACAATCGCCATGTGGTAACGCTGAGAGCGAAACTCTTTCAGCATCCGGTCCACACGTTTACTTTCCGGCACAACCACGGCCTGGCGTAACACTTTTTCCATGCTGAAGGCTTCGGCATCACTGCGCATAAACGGCAGCAGATCTTTCGCCATCAAAATCCCTTCGATGTGATCTTTATCTTCGCTGATGACCGGGAAACGCGAGTGGGCGGATTCGATGATCACATCGAGGCACTCGTCCAGGGTCTGGTTACGTTTCAGGGTGATCATCTGCGAGCGGGGGATCATGATATCGCGAACACGCTGGTCAGCAATGTCCATCACCCCTTCGAGCATTTCGCGCGTATCTTCGTCGATAAGGTCGTTTTGCCCGGAATCACGAATCAGCTCCAGCAGTTCATCACGGTTCTTGGGTTCGCCGTGGAAAAGCTGGTTCAGAATGAGGGAGAAAAATCCCTTTTTAGTGTTTGTCGTGTCGCTACTGTGTGAATTGTCGTCGCTCATGGCGTTTGTTAAGGGTTCTCTTGTTAGTTCAACATTTACCGCCACGCGAATTCCCTGCGCGGCGGCATAGTCGTCAGTAAGTTAACTGACTATTCTTTCTCGGCAATGTACGGATCCTCATAGCCCAGAGCAAGCATTATCTCTGTCTCGAGGGACTCCATCTCTTCCGCTTCGTCATCTTCAATATGATCGTAGCCAAGCAGATGCAGGCTGCCATGCACCACCATATGCGCCCAGTGGGCTTCCAGCGGCTTTTGCTGCTCTTTGGCTTCCTGTTCAACCACCTGACGGCAGATGATCAGATCCCCCAGCAGCGGCATCTCGATACCCGGCGGGGCTTCGAACGGGAAAGAGAGCACGTTGGTTGGCTTATCTTTCCCACGGTAAGTCAGGTTAAGCTCATGGCTTTCTGCCTCATCCACCAGGCGAATCGTCACTTCTGATTCTTCCTGAAACTGGGGGATAACGGCATCCAGCCATTTCTGAAACTGTGCCTCATCTGGCATACCGGAATTGTCTTCACAGGCCAGCTGTAAATCGAGGATCACCTGACTCATTTCTGTTCTTGCTCCTGCGCGTCGCGCTTACGTTCTGCGGCCAGTTCGGCCCTGCGTTTTTGATCCGCCTCTTCCCAGGCTTCATAGGCGTTAACGATGCGCGCAACCACCGGATGGCGTACCACGTCTTCACTGTGGAAGAAGTTAAAGCTGATTTCATCGACTTCGGCCAGCACTTCAATGGCGTGGCGCAGGCCCGATTTGGTGCTGCGCGGCAGGTCGATCTGGGTAACGTCACCGGTAATGACCGCTTTCGAGTTAAAGCCAATACGCGTCAGGAACATCTTCATCTGTTCGATGGTGGTGTTCTGGCTTTCATCAAGAATGATGAACGCGTCGTTTAACGTGCGACCACGCATGTAGGCGAGTGGGGCCACTTCAATCACGTTACGCTCAATCAGCTTTTCGACCTTCTCAAAGCCGAGCATCTCGAACAGCGCATCGTATAAAGGACGCAGATACGGGTCGACCTTCTGACTCAGGTCGCCCGGCAGGAAGCCCAGTTTTTCACCCGCTTCCACCGCCGGACGGGTCAGCAGGATACGGCGGATTTCCTGACGTTCCAGCGCATCCACCGCCGCGGCAACGGCCAGATAGGTTTTACCCGTACCCGCCGGCCCCACGCCGAAGGTGATGTCGTGGTCGAGAATATTGGCGATGTACTGCGCCTGGTTTGGCGTACGCGGCTTAATGACGCCACGCTTGGTCTTGATGTTGATGGCCTTACCGTAGTCCGGCACACTTTCCGCGCTCTGCTCAAGCACGCGCGCCTCTTTAATGGCGAGGTGAATTTGTTCCGGTTCGATATCCTGAATTTCGCCGCGCATCGGGGCGGTATCGACATACAGGCTGCGCAGGATATCTGCAGCCGCATTGACGCAGATAGGGCGTCCGGTAAGTTTGAAGTGATTATCGCGACGATTGATTTCGATACCCAGACGTCGCTCCAGTTGTTTGATGTTGTCATCAAACGGTCCGCACAGGCTCAGCAGGCGAGCGTTGTCTGCGGGCGTTAGGCTGATTTCACGCGTATCTATGTTCAAACTGTTCCTCTTTGATTGGTTAGCTGACCCGCTGCCACCCGGCGTAATAAAACGGTCATTACCGAAATTATTCACGCCATAGAATAAAGGCGCAAGCATTGCAGATGATATTGGGGACGATGAGAGGAAATACAAGGCCTGCCGAAGCGGCAGGCCCGAAGGATTAAGGCTGGTAAATCCCCACGCCAGAATCGTTTTCTTTGCGGGTACGCGAAATGACGGATTCCGGTGACTCGGCAATACGCAGGCCCATTTCGTCTTCAGTGCGGACCACTTTCGCACGCAGTGAGTTGGTGAGCACTTCGACAATCTCAACGTCCACAAATTTACCGATCATGTCCGGGGTACCTTCAAAATTCACCACGCGGTTGTTTTCTGTACGACCGGAGAGTTCCATAATGCTCTTGCGCGAGGTGCCTTCTACCAGTATGCGCTGGACGGTGCCGAGCATACGGCGGCTCCAGGCGTTGGCCTGCTGGTTGATGCGCTCCTGCAGAATATACAGACGCTGCTTTTTCTCTTCTTCCGGCACATCGTCAACCATATCGGCCGCAGGGGTACCAGGACGCGCGGAGAAGATAAAGCTGTAGCTGACGTCAAAATTCACTTCACCAATGAGCTTCATGGTGCGCTCGAAGTCATCCGCGGTTTCACCAGGGAAGCCGACAATAAAGTCGGAGCTTATCTGGATATCCGGACGCGCTTCACGCAGCTTACGGATGGTGGATTTGTACTCCAGAACCGTATGCGGACGGCCCATCAGGTTCAGAACGCGGTCAGAGCCGCACTGAATCGGCAGATGCAGGAAGCTCACCAGCTCTGGCGTATCGCGATAGACATCAATGATGTCATCGGTGAATTCCATCGGATGGCTGGTAGTAAAGCGAATACGGTCGATACCGTCAATCGCGGCCACCAGGCGCAGCAGTTCAGCAAAGGTGCCGGTGGTGCCGTCGTAGTTTTCCCCACGCCAGGCGTTAACGTTCTGGCCCAGCAGGTTCACTTCGCGAACGCCCTGCGCGGCAAGCTGCGCGATTTCAAACAGAATATCGTCTGCCGGGCGGCTGACTTCTTCGCCACGGGTGTAAGGCACCACACAGTAAGTGCAGTATTTGTTGCAGCCTTCCATGATGGAAACGAAAGCGGTCGGGCCATCTGCGCGCGGTTCTGGCAGACGGTCAAATTTCTCGATCTCCGGGAAGCTGACGTCAACGACCGGGCTACGATTACCGCGAACCTGGTTGATCATCTCCGGCAGGCGGTGCAGGGTCTGCGGGCCAAAGACGATATCCACATAGGGGGCTCTCTGGCGGATCAGCTTACCTTCCTGTGATGCGACGCAACCGCCCACGCCGATGATCAGGTCCGGATTTTTTCGTTTGAGAAGTTTCCAGCGGCCTAACACGTGGAAGACTTTTTCCTGCGCTTTTTCACGAATTGAACAGGTGTTCAGCAGCAACACGTCGGCTTCTTTCGGATTTTCAGTCAGCTGGTATCCGTGGGTGGTGTCCAGCAGATCGGCCATCTTGGATGAATCGTATTCGTTCATCTGACAGCCCCAGGTTTTTATATGGAGTTTTTTAGTCATCGACTTGCTCAGCTCAGGATTGCAAGCCGCGTATTGTAATGCTTTGGTGGGGTTGTGACCAGTATGAAGGTTATGTGTCTCAGGACCGCAAAAATCCGGTAAACTTAAGGGATTCTCCAATAAGGAAAAATGACCATGACACTCCAACACACCGAAGTTGCCGTTGTCGGCGGCGGTATGGTCGGCGGCGCACTGGCGCTGGGGCTGGCGCAGCAGGGATTTGAGGTAACGGTAATTGAACAGGCTGCACCGCCGGCATTCGATCCCGCCAGCAAGCCGGATGTGCGCATTTCTGCTATCAGCGCGGCGTCGGTCGATCTGCTGCGCGGTCTGGGCGTCTGGGAAACGGTGCAGGCGATGCGTGCGCATCCCTACAGCCGTCTTGAAACCTGGGAGTGGGAAAATGCCCACGTTGCGTTTGATGCTGCGGAGCTGAAGCTGCCGCGCCTGGGCTACATGGTGGAAAACAATGTGCTCCAGCAGGCGCTCTGGCAGGCCCTGGAGGCGCACCCGAAGGTGACGCTGCGTGTTCCTGCGTCACTTAAGGCACTTCATACTCACGAAAGCGGCTATTTGCTGACGCTCGACAGCGGTGATGAGCTGGCTGTGAAGCTGGTCGTCGGGGCGGATGGTGCCAATTCTCAGGTCAGACAGATGGCAGGTATTGGGGTACATGCCTGGCAGTATGAGCAGTCTTGTATGCTGATTACCGTCCAGTGTGAGAATTCGCCGGGTGAGAGCACCTGGCAGCACTTTACGCCGAATGGCCCGCATGCCTTTTTACCGCTATTTGATCATTGGGCGTCACTGGTGTGGTACGACAAACCGGCGCGCATTCGCCAGCTACAAGGGCTTTCAATGGAACAACTGCAGCGCGAGATCCTGCAGCACTTCCCGAGCCGTCTGGGGCATATCACACCAGTCGCCGCTGGCGCATTCCCGCTCACGCGACGTCACGCTTTGCAGTATGCCCGTGACGGGCTGGCGCTGGTGGGGGATGCGGCACACACCATACACCCGCTGGCCGGGCAGGGGGTAAATCTTGGGTATCGTGACGTTGACGCGTTACTGGACGTTTTAAGTCATGCGCGCGGGCATGCGGAAGCGTGGTCCAGCCATCAGGTACTGAAGCGTTACCAGACGCGACGTATGGCGGATAATTTTATTATGCAGTCTGGAATGGATCTGTTCTATGCCGGGTTCAGCAATGACTTAGCGCCAGTACGTATTCTGCGTAACATTGGCCTCATGGCGGCGGAACGTGCCGGTGGGTTGAAACGTCAGGCCCTGAAATACGCTCTCGGACTTTAATCGCTGCTTCGACTATTCCCTCGCCCCTTTGGGGAGAGGGGTAGGGTGAGGGGGCATCAGGCCGCACAGACAACAACAACAAAAAAGCCCGCAGAGCGGGCTTATTTGTTTTTAAGTGGCTGGGGTGCAGGGATTCGAACCCCGGAATGCTGGTATCAGAAACCAGAGCCTTACCGCTTGGCGACACCCCAATTGCGTTAAACAAACTGCTTAACGACTTTTTAAATTGGCTGGGGTACGAGGATTCGAACCTCGGAATGCCGGAATCAGAATCCGGTGCCTTACCGCTTGGCGATACCCCAACAATTTGTCTTGATTACCGAAAAATCGACAATCTTAATTTGGTGGCTACGACGGGATTCGAACCTGTGACCCCATCATTATGAGTGATGTGCTCTAACCAACTGAGCTACGTAGCCAGTACTGCAATCTTCGATGGCTGGGGTACCTGGATTCGAACCAGGGAATGCCGGTATCAAAAACCGGTGCCTTACCGCTTGGCGATACCCCAATACCGCGGAGAACCGCAAAATCGAAGAAATATGGCTGGGGTACCTGGATTCGAACCAGGGAATGCCGGTATCAAAAACCGGTGCCTTACCGCTTGGCGATACCCCATCCGTGCAACGCTTACCTGGGAATGGTGCGGGAGGCGAGACTTGAACTCGCACACCTTGCGGCGCCAGAACCTAAATCTGGTGCGTCTACCAATTTCGCCACTCCCGCAAAAAAGATGGTGGCTACGACGGGATTCGAACCTGTGACCCCATCATTATGAGTGATGTGCTCTAACCAACTGAGCTACGTAGCCATCTTTTTTCGCGTTACCTTATCGGCGTTGCGGGGCGCATTATGCGTATAGACCCTTGCAGCGTCAACACCTTTTTCAACGAAAATAGCCGGAATGTGACTGTTTGGTTAGGTTGCGAACAGCGTGACCGAATATTCGGCAATTATTGGTTATTAATCGTTTTTCGAGAGTGAAATGCAAGGCAAAAAAAAGGCCCCAGAGGGGCCTGATTAGAATCGTCGCGATTATTTGTAGGCAGACTGGTGAACGCCTACCGCACGGCCTGATGGATCGTTCATCGCTTTGAAAGATTCATCCCATTCAATCGCTTTGGCAGACGAGCAGGCGACGGATGGGCCACCCGGAACACACTCTGCCGCACTCGGCACCGGGAACAGCTCTTCAAAGATTTCACGGTACAGATACGCTTCTTTCGAGCCCGGCGTGTTGTACGGGAAGCGGAAGCTTGCCGTTTCCAGTTGCTGGTCGGAAATCTGTTTTGCTGCCACCTCTTTCAGGGTGTCGATCCAGCTGTAACCTACACCATCAGAGAACTGCTCTTTCTGACGCCACGCCACGCTCGCGGGCAGGTATGATTCAAAACATTCGCGCAGGATATGTTTTTCCATTTTACCGTTGCCGCACATTTTGTCCTGCGGGTTGATACGCATCGCCACGTCGAGGAATTTCTTATCCAGGAACGGGACACGCGCTTCTACTCCCCATGCCGACATTGCTTTGTTGGCACGTGCACAGTCAAACATATGCAGTGCCTGCAATTTACGCACGGTCTCTTCATGCAGTTCTTTGGCGTTTGGCGCTTTATGGAAGTACAGGTAGCCGCCAAACACTTCGTCAGAACCTTCACCGGACAGCACCATCTTGATGCCCATCGCTTTAATCTTACGCGACATCAGGTACATCGGCGTGGAGGCACGAATGGTAGTAACATCATAAGTTTCAATGTGATAGATCACATCGCGGATTGCATCCAGGCCTTCCTGCACGGTGAAGTGAATTTCATGGTGCACGGTGCCCAGGTGGTTTGCCACTTCCTGCGCAGCTTTCAGGTCAGGTGCCCCTTCAAGACCCACGGCAAAGGAGTGCAGCTGCGGCCACCAGGCTTCGGAGCGCTCCTGATCTTCCACGCGGCGAGCGGCGAATTTCTTGGTGATCGCGGAGATCACGGAGGAGTCCAGACCGCCGGAGAGCAGCACGCCATAAGGTACGTCTGACATCAGGTGGCTTTTCACGGAATCTTCCAGCGCCTGACGCAGCTCGGCTTTATCCGTCACGTTGTCTTTAACCGCGTCATAATCGAACCAGTCGCGCTGGTAGTACGGACGGATCACACCGTCTTTACTCCACAGATAGCTGCCTGCCGGGAACTCTTTAATGGTGCGGCAGACCGGTACCAGAGCTTTCATTTCAGAGGCAACATAGAAGTTGCCGTGTTCATCGTGGCCCATGTACAGCGGGATAATGCCGATATGGTCGCGGCCAATCAGATACGCGTCTTTTTCGCTATCGTACAGGGCGAAGGCAAACATACCCTGCAGGTCGTCCAGGAATTCCGGACCTTTCTCCTGATAGAGCGCCAGAATCACTTCACAGTCAGACCCGGTCTGGAAGGCGTAGCGGTCGCCGTACTCGGCGCGCAGTGCCTGATGGTTATAGATTTCACCGTTAACAGCCAGCGCGTGCGTTTTTTTCTCGTTATACAGCGGCTGTGCACCGGCGTTGACGTCTACGATAGACAGACGTTCGTGAGCCAGAATCGCTTTATCACTGGCGTAAACGCCTGACCAGTCCGGGCCGCGATGGCGCATCAGGCGGGACAGTTCGAGTGCTTTTTTACGCAGTTCGCCCGCGTCAGTTTTAATATCCAGTACGCCAAAAATTGAACACATAACCTTCTCCGTTAACCCTGTTGCTTTGTAATGTTGCTTGCTTATGAAAATGCCGCAAAGGGAGAAGGGGCGCAAGAGATTTACGGGCGAAAACGGAAATAGTGCAATGGTGATTGCGGAATAGTGAAAAAAGAGTACGTCACGGACGCTTTTATTGATGATTATGCAATAAAGTGCACTTTTTGTTAGATATGGTTTTATTTGTAAGGGCTAAAAATGAAAAACCACGCCCTGAGCGTGGTTTGGTATCAGATAATGTCAATTTCATCGACGGAGGGGTAAATCCAGCTTGGTCGGAACGGCATCGAATCAATGTCATCAAGCTGCGAGACGCCGGACAGCACCAGAATGGTTTCCAGACCCGCCTGGAAGCCGGCCAGAATATCCGTACGCAGGTTATCGCCGACAATAACCGTTTCTTCCGAGTGGGCCTGCATTTTATTGAGCGCGGCGCGGATGATCCACGGGCTTGGTTTGCCGACATAGAATGGCTTGCGCCCGGAGATTTTTTCAATACCGGCACACAGCGCGCCACAGGCCGGATAAAAACCTCGACCGTGGGTATCCGGGTTGGTGGCAATGAAGCGCGCGCCGTTGGCAACGAAGAACGAGGCTTTATGCATCATCTCCCAGTTATAGGAGCGCGTTTCACCCACAATCACGAAGTCCGGATTGACATCGGTAATCGTAAAGCCCGCTTTATACAGCTCGTGGATCAGCGCGCCTTCGCCGACCACGTACGCTTTTTTGCCTTCCTGACGTTTCAGAAAATCCGCCGTTGCCATCGCCGAGGTATAAAACACACTGTCCGGGACGTCGACGCCCGCCGTCGCAAAGCGGTTTGCCAGATCCTGACCGGTCTGAGAAGGGTAGTTCGTGAGAAGAACCAGAGGCATTCCTTTGTCGATGATGCGGTGAAGAAACTCCGCAGCACCTGGTACGGCAACGTTGTCGTGCATCAGCACGCCGTCGATATCACAAATTACATTCTTAATGGTCATGGACGTTCCGACATCAAAAAAAGAAGGCGTTACTATAAGGTCCGATCAACTTTCCAGCAAATGCTGCAGCAGAATACCGTTGAGCATGGCGCGTTTCACCAGCGCAAAAGCACCAATTGCCGAGCGATGGTCAAGTTTTGAACGAACCACAGGGAGATTCTGGCGGAATGCTTTCAGCGCCTGGGTGTTAATACAGCCTTCAATCGCGGGGAGCAGCACCTTTTCCGCTTCAACAATTTCTCCGGCTATCACCACTTTCTGTGGGTTAAACAGGTTAATGGCGATGGCGATAGTTTTCCCCAGATGGCGCCCAACCTGCTCAATCACCTCACAGGCCAGCGCGTCGCCTTTATTGGCGGCTTTGCAGATGGTGCCTATCTTGCAATCAGCCAGCGTGACGCGACTCTGGTAACCTTGTTCAAGCAGATGGCGAACGCGCTGCTCAATGGCCGTGTTGGCGGCAATGGTTTCAAGGCAGCCGAAGTTACCGCAGTGGCAGCGTTCGCCCAGCGGCTCGACCTGAATGTGGCCGATCTCGCCGACGTTACCGTTGCGACCAATAAAAATCCGACCGTTAGAAATAATACCTGCGCCTGTCCCGCGGTGGACACGCACCAGAATAGAGTCTTCGCAGTCCTGACTCGCACCAAAGTAGTGCTCTGCCAGTGCCAGAGAACGAATATCGTGGCCGACAAAACAGGTCACTTTAAAGCGTTTTTCCAGCGCATCGACCAGCGCCCAGTTTTCCACCTGAATGTGCGGCATGTAGCGAATCACGCCGCTTTCCGGGTCGACCAGACCGGGTAAAATCACTGAAATTGCAATGAGCTCGCGGATCTTACGCTGACAGCTCTCAATAAAGTGCGCGATGGTATTCAGCAGCGCGTGCTCCAGCGTCTCCTGGGTGCGCTCGGGAAGGGGATAGTGCTCTTCCGCAATCGCTTTGCTGCTCAGATCGTAGAGCGTGAGCGTGGTGTCATGACGGCCCAGCCGAACGCCAATCGCCTGAAAATTGCGGGTTTCGGTAATAATGGAGATAGCGCGGCGGCCCCCGGTAGAGGCCTGCTGATCGACTTCTTTGATCAAACCGCGCTCAATAAGCTGGCGGGTAATTTTTGTCACGCTGGCGGGAGCAAGCTGGCTTTGTTCGGCTATCTGAATTCGAGAGATTGGCCCGTGTTGGTCAATCAGGCGATATACCGCCGCACTGTTAAGTTGTTTAACGAGATCGACATTACCGATTTGAGCTTGTCCGCCTGGTGTCATACTTTTACTTACTCAGTGACGACCTCGTTACCATTAACGATGGTCTTAATAATTTTATAATCGTGTGTGAATGCCGTCAGGTTTGCAACCATACCCGGTGCAATTCCGCCAAGCTGTTTATCCACGCCGATTGCGCGAGCCGGATAAAGGGTAGCCATACGCAGGACTTCATCAAGCGCAATCCCACAGTGCTCAACCAGGTTACGCACCCCTTCAATCATGGTTAAAGAGGAACCGCTCAGCGTACCGTTTTCATCGACACACAGTCCATTGCGGTAGTATATTGTTTTACCGGCAAAAATGAACTGCTCAATATTTGCACCTGCTGGTGCAGTGGCATCGGTAACCAGGCAAAGCTTGTCACCTTTCAGGCGCTTGGCATTACGAATGTTGGTGTAATCCACGTGCATACCATCAGCAATAATGCCGCAGTAGACGTCTGGCTCGTCCAGAATCGCCCCGACCAGACCCGGTTCGCGACCGGTGATATAAGGCATGGCGTTGTAAAGGTGCGTGGCGAAGGTAATGCCCGCGCGGAAGCCCGCTTTGGCTTCTTTCAGCGTGGCGTTTGAGTGCCCTGCTGAAACCACAATCCCGGCGGCAGCCAGTTTGCTGATCACGTCAGTGCCGGTCATCTCTGGTGCCAGCGTCACTTTAGCGATCACATCGGCGTTCGCACACATGTAGTCGACCAGTTCAGCGTCAGGCTTGCGCACGTAATCCGGGTTATGAGTGCCTTTCTTCACGATATTCAGCCATGGCCCTTCCAGGTGCAGACCGAGCGCCTGATTAGGGTGTTTGGCGAGGTATTCGCGCATCACACGGATACCCTGTTTCATCAGGTCATCACTGCTGGTGATGAGCGTTGGCAGATAGCTGGTGCAGCCCGATTTCTCGTTGGCTTTCTGCATGATTTCCAGCGTTTCAACCGTCACCGCCTCGGCAGTGTCATTGAATTGCACACCGCCGCAGCCGTTCAGCTGTACGTCGATGAAACCGGGGGAGATTACTGCTCCATTGAGTGAGCGCTGTTCAATCCCTGGCGGCAGCTCTGCCAGCGGACAAACACGTTCAATCAGGCCATTGGCGATAACAATCGCATGGTCATCCAGAATTTCGTGGCCGGTATAAATCCGACCGTGGGTTAAAGCGTACATAACGACCCCCGGTTAAAAAAAGCGGCCGCCTCTTAGAGAAGAGGCGGTTAATCAATTACAGACCTTTGATGTTCTCGGCTTCTAACTCGTTGAAGTATTTCAGCGTTTTCACTTTCAGCTCCATCGTGGACGGTTCGTCGCAGACGATGACTGATTTTGGATGCAGCTGCAGGCAGCTGATGGTCCACATGTGGTTAACGTTGCCTTCAACGGCAGCCTGGAGTGCCTGCGCTTTCACGCCACCCAGCACCAGAATCATCACTTCTTCGGCATCCAGCAGGGTGCCTACGCCAACGGTCAGGGCGTATTTTGGAACCTGGTTCACATCACCGTCAAAGAAGCGGGAGTTTGCCACGCGGGTGTCATGGGTCAGCGTTTTAATACGCGTGCGGGAAGCCAGGGACGATGCCGGCTCGTTAAACGCGATATGACCATCGTTGCCCACGCCGCCCATAAACAGGTGGATTTTACCGTAAGAACGGATTTTTTCTTCGTACTGACGGCATTCTGCGTCAATATCAGGCGCATTTCCATTCAGCAGGTTAATATTTTCCGCTGGGATATCAACGTGATCAAAGAAATTCCGGTGCATAAAGCTATGGTAGCTTTCCGGGTGGTCTTTTGGCAGGCCGACATATTCATCCATATTGAAGGTCACAACATGTTTGAAGCTAACCTGGCCCGCTTTGTGCATTTCAACCAGGGCTTTATACGCCGTCAGCGGAGTACCGCCGGTTGGCAGGCCAAGAACGAAAGGACGATCGGCGGTAGGCTTGAAGGCATTAATGCGGTTAACGATATGGCGAGCGGCCCATTTACCGACTTGTTCAGCAGTTGCCAGGGGAATCAGTCTCATTGTTCACCTCAAGAGTTAAAGTAGAAGAGTGGGCGGATGGCTACCGGAACCTGATACTTAAGCGTAACCTGGAACCTTTCAGGCTGGATCAATCCGTCTTGATTTTTTGAATGATAAAATAAGTTTTCGCTGTTAGCCAGTGAAAGGGAGGGCTTAATACGATATTTGGTGACAAAAATCACAAAAAATGGGTGTTTAATTTGCGATACGAATTAATTTTTCACACACTCACACTGCCAGTGAATTATCGACGGTACTTATCGTTAGCAACACAATAAAAACATAGTTAATGCGCGAGCCTGGAAAGGGTCTCGTAGGGGGAATAGGATGAATATTTTAGGTTTTTTCCAGCGCCTCGGTAGGGCTTTGCAGCTCCCTATCGCCGTGCTACCGGTTGCAGCGCTGCTGCTGCGATTCGGGCAACCCGATCTTCTCAACGTGCCGTTTATCGCCCAGGCTGGCGGCGCAATCTTTGACAACCTGGCGCTGATTTTCGCCATCGGCGTTGCTTCCAGCTGGTCTAAAGACAGTGCAGGGGCCGCAGCGCTGGCAGGGGCGGTTGGTTACTTCATCCTGACGAAAGCGATGGTAACGATTAACCCGGAAATCAACATGGGCGTACTGGCGGGTATCATTACCGGTCTGGTCGGCGGTGCGGTATATAACCGCTGGGCAAACATCAAGCTGCCAGACTTCCTCAGCTTCTTTGGTGGCAAACGCTTCGTGCCAATCGCGACCGGCTTCTTCTGTCTGGTTCTCGCCGCGATCTTTGGCTACGTCTGGCCGCCAGTGCAGCATGCTATCCATGCGGGCGGCGAGTGGATCGTCTCTGCGGGTGCGATGGGTGCGGGCATCTTCGGCTTCATTAACCGTCTGTTGATCCCAACCGGTCTGCATCAGGTTCTGAACACTATCGCCTGGTTCCAGATTGGTGAGTTTACCAATGCGGCGGGTACCGTTTTCCACGGCGACATTAACCGCTTCTACGCGGGTGATGGCACCGCGGGCATGTTTATGTCCGGCTTCTTCCCAATCATGATGTTTGGTCTGCCGGGCGCTGCGCTGGCCATGTACCTAGCTGCGCCGAAAGCGCGTCGTCCAATGGTCGGCGGTATGCTGCTGTCAGTCGCCATTACTGCATTCCTGACCGGTGTGACCGAGCCTCTGGAATTCCTGTTCATGTTCCTGGCTCCGCTGCTGTACCTGATGCACGCGGTGTTAACCGGTATCAGCCTGTTCGTGGCGACTCTGCTGGGCATCCATGCGGGCTTCTCCTTCTCTGCAGGCGCGATCGACTACGTGCTGATGTACAACCTGCCAGCGGCAAGCAAGAACGTCTGGATGCTGGTGGTGATGGGTGCGGCCTTCTTCGTTATCTACTTCGTTCTGTTCAGCGCGGTTATCCGTATGTTTAACCTCAAAACGCCGGGCCGCGAAGATACCACTGATGACGTCGTGACTAGTGAAGCCAACAGCAATACCGAAGAAGGTTTAACTCAGCTGGCAACCAGCTACATTGCCGCAGTCGGCGGTACCGACAACCTGAAAGCCATTGATGCCTGTATTACCCGTCTGCGTCTGACCGTGGGTGACTCCGCTCGCGTAAGCGATGCAATGTGTAAACGCCTTGGCGCATCTGGCGTCGTTAAACTGAACAAACAAACTATCCAGGTTATCGTGGGCGCCAAAGCGGAATCCATCGGTGACGAAATGAAGAAAGTGGTTGCGCGTGGCCCGGTCGCAGCGGCAGCAGCTGACAGCGCACCTGCGGCAACGGCGACTCCGACCGCGAAGCCACAGGCCGTGCCTAACGCCGTGACGGTGGCGGCTCTGGTCTCTCCGGTAACGGGTGAGGTCGTTGACCTTGAACAAGTGCCTGACGAAGCGTTCGCCAGTAAAGCGGTAGGCGACGGCGTGGCGGTGAAACCAACGGACAAAACCGTCGTCTCTCCTGCTGCGGGTACTATCGTGAAGATTTTCAATACCAACCACGCATTCTGCCTCGAAACCGAAAATGGCGCGGAGATTGTTGTCCACATGGGCATCGATACCGTTGCGCTTGAGGGTAAAGGCTTTACTCGTCTGGTGGAAGAGGGCGCTGAAGTGGTGGCCGGGCAGCCGGTTCTGGAGATGGATCTGGACTTCCTGAACGCCAATGCACGCTCCATGATCAGTCCGGTTGTTTGCAGCAACATCGACGACTTCAGTGGCCTGGTTATTCAGGCAACAGGTCAGGTGGTTGCAGGTCAAACGCCACTGTATGAGATTAAAGGCAAGTAATCGCTCCTGAGTAGAGTCATGCCTTAAGCGGCGGGGGATATCCTCCGCCGCTTTTTTTTGCAGCAAATGCCCCCATTATTTTCATCTGATACGTATTTTCCGTAACTAAGGGTTGTCACTACGTCCGGCTTATAAGATCATATGCCGTTATACGTTGTTTACGCTTTGAGGAATCCACGATGAGTGAGGCTGAAGCCCGCCCGAGTAACTTTATTCGTCAGATCATCGATGAAGATCTGGCCAGTGGTAAGCACACCACGGTGCATACCCGCTTCCCGCCGGAGCCGAACGGCTACCTGCATATTGGTCATGCGAAATCCATCTGCCTGAACTTTGGCATTGCGCAAGACTATCAGGGGCAGTGCAACCTGCGTTTCGATGACACCAACCCAGTAAAAGAAGACATCGAATACATTGAGTCCATCAAGAACGACGTGCAATGGCTGGGCTTCAACTGGTCTGGCGATATCTGCTACTCCTCTGACTATTTTGATCAGCTGTACGCTTACGCGGTTGAGCTGATCAACAAAGGTCTGGCGTACGTCGATGAACTGTCCGCGGATGAAATCCGTGAATACCGCGGTACGCTGACGCAGCCTGGCAAAAACAGTCCGTTCCGCGATCGCAGCGTGGAAGAGAACCTGGCGCTGTTTGAAAAAATGCGTGCGGGTGGTTTTGAAGAAGGCAAAGCCTGTCTGCGTGCCAAAATCGACATGGCTTCTCCGTTCATCGTGATGCGCGATCCGGTGCTGTACCGCATTAAGTTTGCTGAACACCACCAGACCGGTAACAAGTGGTGCATCTACCCGATGTACGACTTCACCCACTGCATCAGCGATGCGCTGGAAGGCATTACCCACTCGCTGTGTACGCTTGAGTTCCAGGACAACCGTCGCCTGTACGACTGGGTGCTGGATAACATCACCATCCCTGTGCATCCGCGTCAGTACGAGTTCTCTCGTCTGAATCTGGAATACACCGTGATGTCCAAGCGTAAGCTGAACCTGCTGGTGACTGACAAGCACGTTGAGGGCTGGGACGACCCGCGTATGCCGACCATTTCTGGTCTGCGTCGTCGTGGCTACACCGCTGCTTCTATTCGTGAGTTCTGCAAGCGCATCGGCGTGACCAAGCAGGACAACACCATTGAAATGGCGTCGCTGGAGTCCTGCATTCGTGAAGACCTCAACGAAAATGCCCCACGCGCGATGGCGGTTATCGACCCGTTAAAACTGGTTATCGAAAACTATCCTCAGGGTGCGAGTGAACTGGTTGCCATGCCTAACCATCCGAACAAACCGGAAATGGGAAGCCGTGACGTACCGTTCAGCGGTGAAATCTGGATCGACCGCGCTGACTTCCGTGAAGAAGCCAACAAGCAGTACAAGCGTCTGGTGCTGGGTAAAGAAGTCCGTCTGCGTAACGCCTACGTGATCAAAGCCGAGCGCGTAGAGAAAGATGCAGAAGGGAATATCACCACCATCTTCTGTTCATACGATGCCGAAACGCTGAGCAAAGATCCTGCCGATGGTCGCAAGGTGAAAGGCGTTATCCACTGGGTAAGCGCTTCTCACGCGCTGCCGGTAGAAATCCGTCTGTACGATCGTCTTTTCAGCGTGCCTAACCCGGGTGCGGCGGAAGACTTCCTGGCGACGATCAACCCGGAATCTCTGGTGATCAAACAGGGTTATGCTGAGCCATCGCTGAAAACAGCTGAAGCAGGTAAAGCGTTCCAGTTCGAGCGTGAAGGTTACTTCTGCCTTGACAGCCGTTACAGCACTGCGGAAAAACCGGTATTTAACCGCACCGTCGGTCTGCGTGACACCTGGACCAAGATCGGCGAATAATAACGCCGCTCTGGTCAATGAGAAACAAACGCCGCTTATTGCGGCGTTTTTTTTATTAATGATCATATCGTTAAAGTGGCGTTGTAAAAATGTCCGCCGTTATTTTTGGTCAATGTGGTGCTACTTATTTTTTTTAAAAAAGTTTGTCTGTTTTTGAAAATGGCAAATTTCGCAAAATACGCGATTTCTAATGTTCTAATACCCTGAAATACGCTGCTACACCCCCGCCAAATCACGCTTCCGGCCAAATGTTACAAAGCACTACCAATTATGTGCACTTCGTCATAATCCTGACTTTTGCCTGATGAAAAGCATTGATAATTCGCGTCGCGAAAAATAACCTAAAGACGGTAGTTAATTCGAGGGTATTTATAACTACCCCTGACCGCCTGGTCTTTTTTATTTTCGCCGTTTTAGGCGCTTTAATTCGTCAAAGAGGAATAATCTATGCGTACGTTCAGTGGCAAACGTAGTGCGCTGGCGCTGGCTATTGCCGGTGTGACAGCAATGTCTGGCCTGGTTGTTACACCTGAGGCGAAAGCTGCGGGTTTCATCGACGATTCTACCCTCACGGGCGGCATCTATTACTGGCAGCGTGAACGTGACCGTAAAGACGTCGCCGAAGACAAATATAAAACCAACCTTTCTCACTCCACATGGAACGCCAACCTGGACTTCCAGTCAGGCTATGCCGCAGATATGTTCGGCCTGGATATCGCTGCATTCACCGCGATTGAAATGGCGGAAAACGGCGACAGCGGCCACCCTAACGAAATTGCCTTCTCCTCCAGCAACAAAGCTTACGATGAAGACTGGTCCGGTGATAAGAGTGGTATCAGCCTGTACAAGGCCGCAGCGAAATTTAAATACGGCCCGGTCTGGGCGCGTGGAGGGTATATTCAGCCAACCGGCCAGACGCTGTTAGCACCACACTGGAGCTTCATGCCAGGTACCTATCAGGGCGCAGAAGCCGGGGCGAACTTTGACTATGGTGATGCGGGTGCGTTGAGCTTCTCCTATATGTGGACCAACGAGTATAAGGCTCCATGGCACATTGAAATGGACAAGTTCTACCAGAACGATAAGAAAACCAAAGTCGATTATCTCCACTCGCTGGGCGCGAAATACGACTTTAAAAACGATCTGGTACTGGAAGCCGCATTTGGTCAGGCGGAAGGCTATATCGATCAGTATTTTGCTAAAGCCAGCTACAAATTTGATATCGCAGGAAGTCCACTGAGCACCAGCTACCAGTTCTATGGTACGCGTGACAAGGTCAGCGATGGCGGCGTCAACGACATTTATGACGGCACCGCGTGGCTGCAGGCGCTGACTTTCGGCTATAAAGTGGGCCAGGTTGATTTACGCCTGGAAGGGACATGGGTGAAGGCGGAAGGGCAGCAGGGCTACTTCCTGCAACGTATGACGCCAACTTACGCGTCATCTAACGGTCGTCTGGATATCTGGTGGGATAACCGCTCAGACTTCAACGCCAATGGTGAAAAAGCGGTCTTCTTCGGCGCAATGTATGATCTGAAAAACTGGAACCTGCCGGGTTGGGCAGTGGGCGCTTCTTACGCTTACGCCTGGGACGCAAAACCTGGCGACATGGCCACACCGGATGCGTACTACGATCCAAATTATCGCCTGAAAGAGTCCTCCTACAGCCTGGATGCTATCTATACCCTGCAGGATGGGCGCGCGAAGGGCACGATGTTCAAACTGCACTTCACTCAGTATGACAACCACTCCGATATCCCGAGCTATGCGGGCGGTTACGGCAACATCTTCCAGGATGAACGTGACGTGAAATTCATGGTTATTGCCCCATTCACCATCTTCTGATGAACCTTCCGGCGGGTTAAGGCCCGCCGGACCGGAGACTGCATATGATGAAAAAAATCGTAATTGTCGCGATGCTTGCATCGGGGCTGGTGGCCTGCGCTCAGCCTCAGGCACCGAAGGAAGATTCCAGGCTGAAGGAGGCTTACAGCGCCTGTATTAATACCGCACAAGGCTCGCCGGAGAAAATTGAAGCCTGTCAGAGCGTACTGAATGTGCTGAAGAAAGAGAAGGCGCATGAGCAATTCGCGACGCAGGAGAATATTCGTGTGATGGATTATCAGGCCTGTATCCAGGCGCGTAAAACGGGTAACGATCAGGAAGTCGCGAAGCGTTGCGATAAGATCTGGAACGAGATACGCAATAACAATAATTAAGTTGCTTTACGCCCGGTGGCGCTGCGCTTACCGGGCCTACAAAGGCGTCATAGTCCGTAGGCCCAGGCGCAGCGCCACCGGGCTTTTTAAGGCAAAAAAAAGCCAGCCTTACGGCTGGCTCAGAGTATGAACGTGACTTATTTTGCGTCGTGCGCGTGTTCATTTTCGCGGCAATCACCTTCAGCGCAGTGACCATACAGGTACAGGCTGTGGTTGGTCAGGCGGATGCCATGACGAGCGGCGATTTCACGCTGACGCGATTCGATGGAATCATCGCTGAATTCAATGACCTTGCCGCAATCGAGGCAGATCAGGTGATCATGGTGATGCTGCTGGGTCAGTTCGAATACAGATTTACCGCCTTCGAAATTATGACGGGTAACAATGCCCGCGTCATCAAACTGGTTCAGCACGCGATAAACGGTGGCCAGACCAATCTCTTCACCCATGTCGATAAGACGTTTATAGAGGTCTTCCGCACTGACATGGTGGTTGTCTGGACCCTGAAGCACTTCGAGGATTTTTAACCGAGGAAGCGTTACTTTCAGGCCAGCCTTCTTTAATGCGGTATTGTTGTCAGTCATGCGGAATCTGTCCTGTTGCTAAACGATTCACTTCTGAAAGAAGTGACAGAAAATGCACCTTGGATATTGCGTCTCATTATAGAACTGCCACGGCTAAATGAAAACTGCAAGTCTCAGGCAAAGTATGCTTATAAAAATGGGGTATCACCGACAAACTTGTGAAATGAAAACCACATTTTACCAGGGAAACATTGTACAGGTCTGCGCGAAAAAGTTAAAAGTTTGTAGCAATTAATTTAATCGGTTTTACCTGGAAAACGGGCGCAACCGCCGTTGCGCCGCGAAAATCAGGCGTTGAGAATATCGTCCAGGTGCAGTTCTTCACGGATCTGCTTAACCCACTTCTCTACGCGCTCAGCGGTCAGCTCAGGCTGACGGTCTTCGTCGATGGCCAGACCCACGAAGTGATCGTCATCGGCAAGACCTTTGGAGGCTTCAAAGTGGTAACCGGCAGTGGGCCAGTGACCGACAATAACGGCGCCGTTCGGCTCAATGATGTCGCGGATGGTGCCCAGCGCGTCGCAGAAGTACTCGGCATAGTCTTCCTGATCGCCACAGCCAAACAGGGCAACCAGCTTGCCGTTGAAGTCCACCTCTTCCAGCGTTGGGAAGAAATCATCCCAGTCGCACTGTGCTTCACCGTAGTACCAGGTTGGAATACCCAGCAGCAGAATGTCGTAGCCCTCGAGATCTTCTTTGCTGCTCTTGGCGATGTCATGCACATCAGCAACGTCTTTACCGAGCTGTTTCTGAATGTTTTTTGCGATATTTTCGGTATTGCCGGTATCACTGCCGAAGAAAATGCCGATGATTGCCATGAGTAAAATAACCTCTTGAAACTTAATGGTATGGTGGCGCAATTCGGCCACGGATAAGGGCAATAATAGCAGAACAGGCAACCCTGCGGAAACCGCTATCGCGCAGGACTGCACTCTGTGCTACATGAAAAGGGTAAAAAAGGGGTTTTTCAGACTTATGCCTGGCTGCGCAATGTCTCAAGCTGGGCGATCAGCATCTCTTCAATGAGCTCGCTGCGGCTGATATTACGCGCTTCCGCCAGCTCGTTAAGCGCATCGACAGCGTCAGCGTTGAGCTTCAATTCGACACGCCTAAGCCCACGATTTTTATCGCGTTTAAGCTGGTTGCGTTTATTAATACGCAGCTGTTCGTCGCGCGAAAGCGGATTCGTTTTCGGTCGTCCCGGTCGACGCTCATTCGCGAACAGATCTAGTGTCGTACGGTCCGTTTGTTCTTTGGCCATGATTCAGAGACTTCGGGGGAAACACGCCGCCCTGCTAATGCCCGGGCGATAAGCGCGCCATCATACATCAGCAAAAACGGCACGCCAACGACTGGAAGCCCGTCGTCTTCCAGTCGCTCTCTTTTTAATCAATTTGCCGTATCAGTGAGATAGCGACGAATGGCGCGCAGGACTGCATCAGGTTTTTCCGCATGTACCCAATGCCCGGCACCGGCAATTACATGGGCGCGCGCCTGCGGGAATTGTGCCAGCAGCGTGTCGCGGTAAGCATCAGTAACGTAAGGCGAGTTACCGCCGCGAATGAAGAGGGTAGGATGCGGCCAGGCGGGGACGGCCTCCCAGCCAACGATGTTATTATACTGGTCCCACAGCACCGGGACGTTAAAACGCCATTGCCCCTCAACAAACGACTTCAGCAGGAATTGCACCACGCCTTCTTCATCAAGATGCTCACGCATCACGGCTGCTGCCTGCTGACGGGTGGAAACGCCGGCCTCCGTCACCGCATTAATTGCCGCGAAGATCTCATCGTGACGGCGAACGTCGTAATCCACTGGGGCGACATCAATCACCACCAGCCCGGAAATTCGCTCAGGTGCCAGTGCCGTGAGCGCCATGACCGCTTTACCACCCATCGAATGCCCGATGAGGGTCACTTTCTGCAGGTTGTGGGCGTCGAGCGTATCCAGGAGATCCTGCGCCATTGCCGCGTAGGTCATCTCGTCTGCGCGCCCGGAAAGTCCGTGGTTGCGCATATCGACCTGTAAAATATCGTGATCGGTAACCAGATCGCGCGCCAGCACGCCCAGGTTATCCAGGCTGCCAAAAAGTCCATGAACCAGTACGATGGGAGAATTATTGTTCGGCGATTGTGCAGTTTGCGCTCGGGTATTCAATTTCATGGCAAAGTTCTTTTTTTACGTTTGTCAGGTTAGGGTATCATGTTGACCATTCTGCCGCCCGGCCGCAAGGTTCCAGTTTAATCTGACTTTTGCCGCCAACCTGGTTTGACGCTATCCGCTGTTGGGATTTGACCTTATAATCCCAATGACTTGTATTCAGATAAGATATCGCACTGGATTAAGATGAAAACAATCGAAGTTGATGACGAACTCTATCAGTATATTGCCAGCCAAACGCGGCATATCGGGGAGAGCGCGTCCGACATTTTACGGCGCATGCTTAAAATTTCCGCCGCTTCACAGCCTGCTACCCCAGTCACCAAAGATGTCGTGTCTCAGCCGAGCGTTGTTGCACAAGCAAAGCCTGCCGTGACGCCGGTAAAAGATAAAGTACGCGCGATGCGCGAGCTGCTGCTGTCCGACGAGTATGCGGAGCAGAAAAAGGCGGTTAACCGCTTTATGCTGGTGCTGTCTACACTTTACTCCCTGGATAACAAAGCGTTTGCTGAAGCGACCGAGTCGCTGCACGGTCGTACTCGCGTCTATTTCGCGGGTGACGAGCAAACGCTGCTGCAAAATGGCAACCAAACCAAACCTAAACATGTCCCTGGCACCCCATACTGGGTGATCACCAATACCAATACGGGCCGCAAGTGCAGCATGATTGAACACATCATGCAGTCCATGCAGTTCCCGGCGGAATTGATTGAAAAGGTTTGCGGTACAATTTAACCCTTGCATCAGAAGGACCCGGTAATGGCAAATCACAGCCGTGCAGGCCAACCTGCACAACAAAGCGATTTGATTAACGTCGCTCAGCTGACCGCGCAGTATTACGTGCTGAAACCGGTCGTGGGCAACGCAGAACACGCAGTGAAGTTTGGTACATCTGGTCACCGCGGTAGCGCGGCACGCCATAGCTTTAACGAACCGCACATTCTGGCCATTGCTCAGGCCATTGCGGAAGAGCGCGCTAAAAACGGCGTTACCGGTCCGTGCTACGTGGGGAAAGATACCCATGCGCTGTCTGAACCGGCGTTCATCTCTGTGCTGGAAGTGCTGGCGGCAAACGGCGTCGACGTGATTGTGCAGGAGAATAACGGCTTCACGCCAACGCCGGCGGTGTCTAACGCTATCCTGGTGCACAACAAAAAAGGTGGCGCGCTGGCTGACGGGATTGTTATCACGCCATCCCACAACCCGCCGGAAGACGGGGGCATTAAATACAACCCGCCTAACGGTGGCCCGGCAGATACTAACGTCACCAAAGTGGTAGAAGACCGCGCAAACGCGCTGTTGGCTGACGGTCTGAAAGGCGTGAAACGCATCTCTCTGGATGCGGCAATGGCGTCCGGTCACGTAAAAGAGCAGGATCTGGTTCAGCCGTTCGTGGAGGGACTGGCGGATATCGTCGACATGGCGGCGATTCAGAAAGCAGGCCTGAAGCTGGGCGTGGACCCGCTGGGCGGTTCCGGTATCGAGTACTGGAAACGTATTGCCGAGCATTACAAGCTGGATCTGACCATCGTGAACGATCACGTCGATCAGACCTTCCGCTTTATGCACCTGGATAAAGACGGCGCGATCCGTATGGACTGCTCCTCCGAGTGTGCGATGGCGGGACTGCTGGCGCTGCGCGACAAATTCGATCTGGCGTTTGCGAACGACCCGGATTATGACCGTCACGGTATCGTCACCCCTGCCGGGCTGATGAACCCGAACCACTATCTGGCTGTGGCGATCAACTACCTGTTCCAGCATCGTCCGCAGTGGGGCAAAGAGGTGGCTGTCGGTAAAACGCTGGTCTCTTCCGCGATGATCGACCGCGTGGTCGACGCGCTGGGCCGCAAGCTGGTGGAAGTGCCGGTGGGCTTCAAATGGTTTGTTGACGGTCTGCACGACGGCAGCTTCGGCTTCGGTGGTGAAGAGAGCGCCGGGGCATCCTTCCTGCGTTTCGACGGCACGCCATGGTCAACCGATAAAGACGGTATCATCATGTGCCTGCTGGCGGCGGAGATCACCGCGGTCACCGGTAAGAACCCGCAGGAACATTACAACGACCTGGCGGCACGTTTTGGTGCGCCAAGCTACAACCGTATTCAGGCGAGCGCGACCTCAGCCCAGAAAGCGGCGCTGTCTAAACTCTCTCCGGAGATGGTCAGTGCTAGCACCCTGGCAGGAGATCCGATCACCGCGCGTCTGACGGCTGCACCGGGTAACGGCGCGTCAATCGGGGGGCTGAAAGTAATGACCGACAACGGCTGGTTCGCTGCACGTCCATCCGGTACGGAAGACGCGTATAAAATCTATTGCGAAAGCTTCATCGGCGCTGAGCACCGTCAGCAGATTGAGAAAGAAGCCGTAGAGATTGTCAGCGAAGTGCTGAAGAACGCGTAAGTGCGTTATCGGTGCGGGCTGATGCCCTCACCCCGGCCCTCTCCCACAGGGAGAGGGAGAAAACAATAAAAACGGCAACCCTCGGGCTGCCGTTTTGTTTTTACCTAACTATGCTTATTCTTCAATTCAAACCGTGGTGACACCAGACCGTACAGCGTCCAGCCCATAAAGGTCACCATTGCCCCATAGAGCATCGCTTCCTGACCGGAAGAGTAGAGCGCATAGAAGCTGTAAATCGCCCCAATGAGCGCCACGATATTCGCAGCTCGTGCTTTACGCGGATCCACCTTCGCGACCTTCTGAATAATCACCAGCGCGGCCATCGACAGAATGTACGGAATGATGTTCGTCACCACCGCCAGGTTGACCAGCACGTTGAACTGGCTGTTCAGCGACGGGCTAATGGTCATCAGCGACAATCCACTCTGGAAAATCACAATGGCCAGCATGCCCTGCACAGGTGCGTCCGCTTTGGTGACGCGGGAGAAGATTTTGGGGAAATAACCTTCGTCAGCCGAGGATTTAAACACCTGCGCGATGGTGAACTGCCAGCCGAGAAGCGAACCGCAGCAGGACATCACCATCAGACCCATAATCACCTTCCCGACTTCCGGGGTGAACATCTGGGCGAAAGCCAGCCCGAACGGTGCCGTGGAGTTAGCCAGATCCATATTCGGCACAATCCCGGCAATCACGTTGGTTGAGACGATATAGATCACCGCCGCCCCCAGCGTTCCGCCAAGTACCGCAATCGGCACGTTCTTTTCCGGGTTCTCAACTACTTCCGCGTTCGCGCAGGCCGATTCCAGTCCGAGAAAAGCCCATAGCGTCATGGCGATAGAAGAGCCCACGGCGGTAAAGAACGGCACATGATGCGGGTTCCAGGAGTTGGCGTAGAGCGTAGGACTAAACCAGAACCAGCCGATGATGCATAAACCGACGACCGGGATAATCACGCCCCAGACGGTGATGCTGCTCAGTTGTCCGGTGATACGCGCGCCGCCGAAGTTCGCCACGGTGCAGATCCACAGCACCCCGATGGTCGCCAGCCCAATTTGTACCGGGGTGAGCGTGGCGCCAAACAGTTCCGTCCCGTAACCCACGGCGGAAATGGCAATCGCCACGTTGGCGATCAGCAGCGATACACCATAGGTATAGTTGGCCATAAAGTTGCCGGACTTGCCAAAAGCGTATTCCGCATAGCCGCCCATCCCGCCGGACTTGCGGCTGAACATCCCGCATTTGGCGAATGCCCACGCCAGCGCCATTGACCCCACCGCCGTCACCAGCCAGGAGATAATCGAAATGGTGCCCACTTCGGCAAGCTTGGTGGGCAGCATGATGATCCCGGACCCCATCATGTTGACCATGGTGAGGATGGTCAGCTGCACCACGCCCATCTTATTGGATTTACTCATAATGTCTCTCCTTTCAGCAGCGCGGGCTGAGCAGCGGGTTGTTTGATGACGTTACAGCGAACCTGTTTGCGACCCTCACACTCTTCAACGTATACGCCCTGCAGCTCAGGCGCGAAGCCTGGTAGCAGGTTGATACCGTCTTCCAGCGCGGCAAAGTAGCGCAGCACGGAGCCGCCCCAGACTTCGCCCGGGACAACGCACAGCACCCCAGGCGGATAAGGCAGGGCGCCTTCAGCGGCAATGCGGCCTTCCGCATCGCGCAGGGAGACCAGTTCAACCTCACCGCGCAGATAGGCGTAGTTTGCGTCCTGCGGGTTCATCATCACGCGCGGGAAGTGAGACTTGCGGAACATCTCTTTCTGCAGCTGTTTCACGTTGTGGCGGGCGTACAGGTCATGCATTTCCTGGCAGATCTGGCGCAGGGTGTAATCCGCGTAACGTTCCGGATGTTGTTTGTAGAGAGAAGGCAGGACCTCTTTCAGCGGAACATCGCTCTCGAGCAGTTTTTCGAAGCGCACCAGCTGCGCCACCAGCTGCTGCAGTTTGCCCATATCTTCCGCAGGGGTGAGCAGGAACAGGATCGAGTTGAGATCGCATTTCTCCGGCACGATGCCGTTTTCACGCAGGAAGTTGGCGAGGATGGTGGCGGGCACGCCGAAATCCTCATACTCGCCGGTGCGGGCGTTAATACCTGGCGTGGTCAGCAGGAGCTTGCACGGGTCGATAAAGTACTGGTGCTCGGCATAGCCCTCAAAAGCGTGCCAGTTTTCACCCGGTACGAAGTGGAAGAAGCGCAGATCGGTGGCAATTTCCGCTGTGTCGAAGCTTTCCCACGGACGGCCATCCACCGTCTCCGGCACAAACGGACGAAGGTACTGGCAGTTCTCCAGGATCAGTTTGCGCGCTTCAATACCGTTAACCACGCAGTCCATCCACATGTTGCGACCGCTCTGACCTTCATGCATACGGGCGTTAATATCCAGCGCAGCAAACAGAGGGTAGAACGGGCTGGTTGAGGCGTGCATCATAAAAGCATTATTCAGCCGCTTGTGGGGTACATAGCGCTGCTGGCCTTTGATATGGCTGTCCTTTTTGTGGATCTGCGAGGTCTGCGAGAAGCCTGCCTGCTGTTTATGTACCGACTGGGTGACCAGAATTCCCGGGTCGTTTTCGTTCAGCTCCAGCAGCAGCGGCGAGCAATCTGCCATCATCGGGATAAACTGCTCGTAACCTACCCAGGCCGAGTCGAACAGGATGTAATCACACAGATGCCCAATCTTATCCACCACCTGACGGGCGTTATAGATGGTGCCATCGTAGGTACCCAGCTGGATCACCGCCAGACGGAACGGGCGTGCATCGCGTGCACGACCTGGCGCCACCTCGGCTACCAACTCGCGCAGGTAGCTTTCCTCAAAGCAGTGCGCGTCAATACCACCAATAAAGCCGTACGGGTTGCGCGCGGTTTCCAGATAGACCGGCGTCGCGCCAGCCTGAAGAAGAGCACCGTGATGATTCGATTTGTGGTTATTACGGTCAAACAGAACCAGGTCGCCAGGGGTGAGCAGGGCGTTAAGGACCACTTTGTTGGATGAGGAGGTCCCATTCAGCACAAAGTAGGTCTTATCGGCATTAAAGACCTTTGCGGCATGTTGCTGCGCAATGCACGGGGCGCCTTCGTGGATCAGCAGATCGCCCATCGCCACGTCGGCGTTACACAGGTCGGAACGGAAAAGCGTTTCACCAAAGAAATCGACAAACTGATTGCCCGCAGGATGACGGCGGAAGAATTGCCCCCCCTGATGCCCCGGGCAGTCAAATGCGCTGTTACCCTGTTTCACGTAGTCTACGAGGGCACGGAAAAACGGCGGTCGCAGCTGGGTTTCGTACTTCTGGGCCGCCGCTTCCAGCTGGCGGCCATAAAAATCGTTGCTGGTGTCTGAATGCTCAAATACGCCGTGAATGCGCGATAAATAATCTGCCGGAATGATCTCTTCTTTATGCGTTGCGACAAAGACGGGAATGCCAAATCCGGTGGCTTCTATTTCTTCCAGTATGCCGCTGGAAATATCGCTAACGGCCAGAACAATGGCTGCGACATCGATATAATCTGAAGCGCGGACATCCACAAGCTCACGCTGGGTGGTAAAGCAGTCCGGACATGCACGGCTGGCCGCGATTTTTAAACTTTTCATCTTTCTCTCTTTATTTTAGGTAATAAGCATCCTTCGATTTCTTGTCAGAAAGAAATCGATAATTTTCCGGAAAAAAAGCAAAGTGTGGCCGCTGATTAAAATCAGTAAATTGCTTTTTGATGATTGAAATTCAGTCCGCCCGGTTGCAGATGAGTCTGAATTAAGTGGAATGAGCGCACGACTTCACAGGCAATGGCCTGTAAAATAAGGTGTTTCAGGATAACCTGTAAGCGAGTGCGCCAGAAGTCGAAGGACTACCGGGCATTAAAGAGGTGAAAGTCAAAGCAGTTTCGGTGGGCAAACATCATGATATGTGTTGTCCGCCTTATATGGGGCATTAAGCGATTGTTGTTTTCCATGTTTCATTTTCCTTTCAGTAATTGAAAGCATGGTCATTTTATCCAGGAAAAAGGGATTAACTGTGAATCAGATCACCCTTAACCGATCATTTCAGAAATAATTAGTCGTTTTTGATGAATAACGCAGATCAAAATGCTGATTTGTTGTTGAAGTGTTAATGATTGGTTTTGTTAATGTTTTAAACGAGCAAAAATAATCCATTGAATAATGTATTGATTATTTTTTTAATATTTATCGGGAGGGTTTTTGATTATTTAGAAAATAATATGAATAGTTATTCAAAGCATAAACCGATAACCGATACCGGTTTCAGTTAATAAATGGCGAGGGCGAGCGGGGTCGACTTCCAGTTTCTGACGAAGGTGACCCATATATATGCGCAAATAGTGACTATGTTCCACCGCGTTGGGTCCCCACACCTGACTCAACAGCTGGCGCTGGGTGAGAACCTTGCCGTGGTTATTAAGCAGCACGGCGAGCAGGCGGAATTCGATGGGGGTAAGATGGATTTCCTCTTCACCGCGCACAATGCGCCGTGCGGCGAGGTCAACCCGAATATCACCAAACGTGTAGGTTGGGTCGGCAGGCGTGGTGGCGCTATGACGACGCAGCGCCACACGCAGGCGAGCCTGCAATTCGCCAATGCCAAAGGGTTTAATCAGATAGTCATCGGCGCCGGCATCCAGCGCGGCGATTTTATCCGTCTCTTCAGTACGCGCAGAGAGCACGAGAATCGGCATCTGGCTCCACTGACGAACCTCACGAATAAAATCGATGCCGTCGCCATCCGGCAGCCCAAGATCGAGGATCACCAGGTCCGGCTTGCGGGTGGCGGCTTCAATTAAACCCCGTTGAAGCGTACCCGCATCGTGAACGCGCAGACCGTCTCCTTCCAGCGCAGCGCGCAGAAAACGGCTAATGGCGATCTCATCTTCGACAATCAGAACGTTAATCACAAATCCTCGGGTAATTCATTCAGTTCTGGCGGGGTTTCCAGAGGAAGTGTAACACAAAAACGCGCGCCGCCTTCCGGACGATTCTCTGCGGAAATGGTTCCGCCATGGACGTCAACGATCGCCTGACAAATCGCCAGCCCGAGCCCAACGCCCGGAATGGCCGACTCCTTGTTCCCGCGCGCGAATTTTTCGAAAATAGCCAGCTCCTGCCCGGCAGGAATGCCCGGTCCGGTATCCCAGACGTCAAGGTGAAGCGTGCCATCCTCTACCATCGCATCCACGCCAATCCGGGCACTTGAGCCGGCATATTTACCGGCATTTTCCAGCAGATTGATCAGCACCCGTTCAAACAAGGGGCCATCGACGTGAATTAAGGTCAGGGGTTCAGGCATGTTCAGCGCGATATGCCGCCCACCGAGGCCGGGCTCCAGCATTTTCAGCGCGCTGCCTACCACTTCTTCCAGCGTGAGCCACTCTTTTTTGAGGTTAAATCCGCCCGACTGAATGCGCGCCATATCGAGCAGGTTATTCACCAGACGGGTGGTATTCAGCACGTGCTGGCGGATTTCGCTGGCCTGAAGGGCGTGTTTAGACCCTTCCGCGGCCAGGTCCAGCGTCAGGATTTCTGACTGACCAAACAGAACGGTCAGCGGTGTCCGCAGGTCGTGCGACAGCGCCGCCAGCAGCGAGTTACGAATGCTTTCACGCTCGCTGGCCAGTCGGGCCTGTTCTTCACTGGCGGTAAGCGCCAGCCGTTCCAGCGCGCTGGCAACCAGCAGCGTAAAAGTCTCCAGCAGCCGCTGCTGCTCGGGGATCATCAGCTGACGCAGGTTTGAGGGCTCAACAATCACCAGCCCCTGATTTTTATCGGCGCTGCGTAACGGCAGAATTTGATAGGGCACGCCGGGCAGGGTGTCGGTCCCTGCGCCCGCAGGTAACCCTTTATCAAAGCTCCAGCGCGCGATGGCTTCGTCCCAGGGCGTCATGCCGGAGGCCGAGGTTAGCGGGCGCAGCTTACCGTGTTCGTCCGGGAGTAAAATCAGGTTGCTGGCATGAAACGTCGAGCGAATAAACTGCTCGCTGGTCTGCACAATATCCAGCGGGGTCCGACCCACCGCCAGCGATTTCGACATTTCATACAGATGCCGCGTGCGCTGTTCGCGGTAGCGGGCGATGCGCGCCTGGTAGCGCACGCCCGCCGTCAGATTGCCGATCACCAGCCCGACGGTGAGCATCACGGCAAAGGTCAGGATGTACTGTACGTCCGACACGGCGAGCGTCCCGCGAGGGGCAATAAAGAACAGATCAAAGCTGATGACGTTAATCACCGTTGCCAGCACCGACGGCCAGCGTCCGTAAAAGAGTGCCACCACCACCACGCCAAGGAGGTAGATCATCACCAGGTTGGCTGCGTCGAAGGCAATCAGCCATTTGCTGGCAATGATCGTGATCAGGGCGCAGAGCACGACGGCCACCAGGCAGCCGCGAAGCTGAATGCGCCATTTATCACTGAAAGTACGGCTGTCCGGGGCGCGGCTGGGAAGGGGCGTGGGTTTATCATCCAGCGCCACGATCACCAGGTCCAGATCCGGCGCGCGGCGGGCCAGTTTGTCGGCAAAGGATTCACGGCTAAACCAGCGACGATGCTGGCGACGGCCAATGACGATTTTCCCCAGGTTATGCTCCCGGGCGTAGCGCAGAATGGCTTTATCTTCCTGAGGATCGGAAAGGGTGGCGGTTTCGGCACCCAGCTCCTGCGCCAGGCGCAGCGAACTCAGAATCGCGCGGCGCTGGTTTTCGGGCAGGGCATGAAGCTGCGGCGTTTCGACATACACCGCATGCCAGACGCTGCCAAATTTGGCGGCCAGACGCGCGGCGGTGCGGACAAGTTTTTCGTTACCGCTGCCGTGCCCCACGCACAGCAGGATGGCATCCCGCGTATGCCAGACGCGTTCCTGGCCCTGCAAATCGCGCCAGGCACGCATCTGATCGTCAACGCGATCGGCAGTACGGCGCAGAGCCAGTTCGCGCAGGGCAATCAGGTTGCCTTTGCGGAAGAAATGTTCGATGGCACGCTCGGCCTGTCCGGCAATATAGACTTTGCCTTCGTGCAGGCGCTGGCGCAAATCATCCGGCGGCAGATCGACCAGCACCACTTCGTCAGCGGAATCGAAGAAAGGGTCGGGCACCGTCTCGCGCACCTGAATGCCGGTCACGCCGCTGACCACATCGTTCAGGCTTTCCAGATGCTGCACGTTAACCGTCGTGAAAACATCAATGCCAGCTTCAAGTAATTCTTCCACATCCTGCCAGCGCTTGGGGTGACGCGAGCCTGGCGCATTGCTGTGCGCCAGTTCGTCCATCAGGATAAGCGCCGGACGGCGGGCGAGGGCGGCATCAATATCAAACTCAGTGACTAAACGACCCCGATGGCTGATGCGGCGGGGCGGCTGGGTGGCAAGCCCCTTCAGCAGCGATGCCGTCTCTTTACGTCCGTGGGTTTCAACCACGCCGATCAGTATATCGAGCCCCTGCGCCCGAAGCCGCTGGGCTTCCGTCAGCATGGCGAAGGTTTTCCCGACACCCGCGCAGGCGCCAAAGAAAATTTTCAGTTTGCCGCGATGGGCTTCAGCCGTCTGTTCAAGCAGCCTGTCCGGATCCGGGCGCATGGGCTCGTCGGTCATTTAGTTTTTCCTTAGCGCGTCCAGCGCCAGATTCAGCTCAACAATATTCACTACCGGCATGCCGATATAGCTGACCAGCGGCTTTTGTGTGTGTTCTGCCACCAGCTTGCTCACCTGTTCAATACTCAATTGACGGGCGGCGGCAACGCGCGGGATCTGCCACGCCACCGCTGCCGGCGTCAGGCTATAGTCCAGCCCGCTGGCTGAGGCGGTGACCAGCTCCACGGGAACCTCGCGGCTGGCCTGTGGGTTGGCGGCGCGCAGGGCGGCCACGCGCTCGGCGACGGCTTTGTCCAGCGCCGGGTTGCTGCCCGCCAGGTTACTGCCGCCGGATGCCATCGGATTATACGGGCTTTCGGCAGTGGCGGAAGGGCGTCCCTGGAAGTAGCGAGCGTCCGTAAAGCTCTGGCCAATCAGGCGCGAACCGCGGTTTTCACCGTTTTGCATAATCAGCGAGCCGTTAGCCTGATCCTTAAACCACCACTGGCCCAGGGCGGTGGTGACCAGCGGGTAGAGCCCGCCGGTAATCAGCGACAGCAGAATAAACAGAAGTATAGCGGGGCGTAACATCGTCATTTGATTCACCTTTTAAACCAGCCCGAACAGGGTCAACAGCAGATCGATAGCCTTGATACCGATGAAGGGCACCACCAGCCCACCCAGGCCGTAAATCCACAGGTTGCGGCGCAGCATGGCGGCCGCCGTGAGCGGCTTGTAGCTCACGCCTTTCAGCGCCAGCGGGATCAGGAAGACAATAATCAGAGCGTTAAAGATTACCGCGCTCAGAATGGCCGATGCCGGGGAGTGCAGGTGCATTACGTTCAGGGCGTTTAATTGCGGATAGGTCGCAGCAAACGCGGCCGGAATGATGGCGAAATATTTCGCCACATCGTTAGCGATGCTGAACGTGGTCAGCGAGCCGCGCGTCATCAGCATCTGCTTACCAATGTGCACGACTTCAATCAGCTTGGTCGGGTTAGAGTCGAGATCGACCATGTTGCCCGCCTCTTTTGCCGCCTGGGTACCGGAGTTCATTGCCACCGCCACGTCGGCCTGCGCCAGGGCAGGGGCATCGTTGGTCCCGTCACCGGTCATCGCTACCAGACGCCCTTCCGCCTGATACTGACGAATCAAGGCCAGTTTGGCTTCCGGTGTGGCTTCGGAAAGAAAATCATCCACGCCCGCTTCGGCAGCAATCGCCGCGGCGGTCAGGCGGTTATCCCCGGTGATCATCACCGTTTTGATCCCCATTTTACGCAGCTGGGCAAAGCGTTCTTTGATGCCGCCTTTGACGATATCCTTCAGGGCAATCACCCCCAGCACATTTGCGCCTTCAGCCACCACCAGCGGCGTTGCCCCCTGACGGGCCACGCTTTCCACCAGGCTATCCACTTCGGGTGGGAAGTGACCGTTATTAGCCTCAATGTGGCGACGGATGGCGTCAACCGAGCCTTTACGGATCATCCGGTCCTGAATATTAATGCCGCTCA
The DNA here is from genome assembly GCF_010692925.1 of Enterobacter sp. T2. Taxonomy (NCBI): domain Bacteria; kingdom Pseudomonadati; phylum Pseudomonadota; class Gammaproteobacteria; order Enterobacterales; family Enterobacteriaceae; genus Enterobacter; species Enterobacter sp. T2. Next base: position 1,337,166 of record NZ_CP048736.1, read on the forward strand.
TCCGGGTCTGTGCCGTGAAGGGCACGAAAGTGGCATGCAGGCTCTGAACGTCGCGCTGGCGCAGGTTAAAGCGCTGTTTGGCAAGAATCACAATGCTGCGACCTTCCGGAGTTTCGTCGGCAAGCGATGAGAGCTGTGCGGCATCTGCCAGCGTTTTTTCATCCACGCCAGGTGCGGGTAAGAAGTCTGATGCCTGACGGTTACCGAGGGTGATGGTCCCGGTTTTATCAAGCAGCAGAACGTCTACATCGCCCGCCGCTTCAACGGCACGTCCGCTGGTGGCGATGACGTTGGCACCGAGCATACGGCTCATACCGGCCACGCCGATGGCCGACAGCAGGCCGCCGATAGTGGTGGGGATCAGACAGACCAGCAGCGCCACCAGCACCGTGATGGTGACCGCCGTACCGCCGTAGGCGGAGAACGGCCACAGGGTCGCGGTTGCCAGCAGGAAGACGAGGGTCAACGCGACCAGCAGGATGGTCAGGGCAATCTCGTTGGGGGTTTTACGACGCTGGGCGCCTTCCACCATGGCGATCATCCGGTCAAGGAAGGTTTCACCTGGGTTAACGCTACACTGGATCACCAGCCAGTCGGAGAGTATGCGCGTCCCCCCCGTTACGGAGGCGAAATCGCCGCCGGATTCACGGATAACCGGGGCGGATTCCCCGGTGATGGCGCTTTCGTCCACCGACGCGCCACCTTCAATCACTTCCCCGTCGCACGGGATAATATCGCCAGCTTCGACCAGCACCACATCGCCTTTACGCAGTTCATCCGCCGGAACGTGGTCCATCTGCGCACCGTATTTTGGTTCACGTAACTTGCGTGCGAAGGCGGTCTTTTTTACCCCTTTCAGGCTGTTGGCCTGGGCTTTACTCCGGCCTTCCGCCAGCGCTTCCGCAAAGTTGGCAAACAGCACGGTAAACCACAGCCACAGGCTAATGGCGCCGGTAAACATCGCATTTCCCGGCATGTGGCCCGTTCCCATGGCAATCGCCAGTGCGGTGGTCAGGACGCTTCCCGCCCAGACAATAAACATCACCGGGTTGTGCCACTGCACGCGCGGGCTCAGTTTTTTCACCGCATCCATGAGCGCCTGACGAACTAATGACGGTTCGAACAGGGCCAGTTGTTTACGACTCATGACAAATTCTCCGCAAAATCAGCGTAAAGAGAGGTATTCCGCGACCGGGCCTAACGCGAGGGCGGGGATAAAGGTCAGGGCACCAACCAGTAACACGGTGCCTGTGAGCAGGCCGATAAACAGCGCGCCGTGGGTCGGTAATGTTCCGGTGGTGGTCGGTTGAATTTTTTTATTCACCAGCGATCCGGCAATCGCTATGACCGGCACAATGATCCCGAAACGACCCACGAACATGCAGAACGCCAGCAGACAGTTCCAGAACGGTGAGTTGGCACTTAAGCCTGCAAAGGCACTGCCGTTGTTGTTGGCGGCAGAGGAGACGGCATACAGCACTTCGCTAAAGCCGTGAATACCCGGGTTAAAGATGCCGCTGCGTCCGGCCTCGGTCATCAGCGCTAGTGCGGAGCCGAGCAGTACGAGGGCAGGGGTTACCAGAATCGCCAGCGCGGTTAATTTCATCTCGCGAACGTCGATTTTTTTACCGAGGTATTCCGGGGTACGACCAATCATCAGACCGGCAATAAACACCGCCAGCATCACGAACAACAGCATGCCGTAAAGACCTGAACCCACGCCGCCAAATACCACCTCGCCAATCTGCATCAGCCACATTGGGATCATTCCGCCCAGTGCGGTGAAGGAGTCATGCATGGCATTCACCGCCCCGCACGAGGCCGCCGTGGTGACCACCGCATAGAGGCTGCTGGCGAGAATGCCAAAGCGGCTCTCTTTACCTTCCATATTGATATTGCTGTTAGCCCCAAGCTGCATGAAATGGCTATTGCCGTTCCATTCAGCCCACATCACCAGCGCAACGCAGACCACGAAGATTAACGACATGGTCCAGAGCAGGGTGCGCCCCTGCCGGCGATCGTTGACGACATCACCAAAGGCAAAGCAGAGTGCGGTGGGGATCAGGAAAATCGCCAGCATCTGCACAAAATTGGTCAGGGCAGTCGGGTTTTCAAACGGATGCGATGAGTTGGCGTTGAAGAAGCCGCCGCCGTTGGTGCCGAGCATCTTGATGGCTTCCTGCGACGCCACGGGCCCCATCGGCAGGAGCTGTTTTGCCCCTTCCAGTGAGGTATAAGGGGTGTATGGCAGCAGGTTTTGCAGGCTACCTTGCTGAATAAAGAACAGCGCGATCAGCAGCGCAATTGGCAGCAATATCCACAGCGTGATGCGCGTCAGATCCACCCACGCGTTACCCAGGGTACTGATTTTCTGACGAGCAAACGCGCGCGTCAGCGCGAAGATCACAGCGATACCGCTGGCAGCCGAGAGGAAGTTCTGGACGGTTAATCCCGCCATCTGGCTGAAATAGCTCAGCGTGGTTTCACCCGCATAGGACTGCCAGTTGGTGTTGGTGACAAAGCTGACTGCCGTATTCAGCGCAAGATGCCAGGACAGACCCGGTAATTGTTGCGGATTCAGCGGCAGACTCCCCTGCAGCATCAGCAGGGTAAAAAGTGCAATCAGCCCAACAATATTCAGCAGCAGAATGGCAAAAAGATATTCACGCCAGCTCATCTCGCGATCGTCTATTCCCAGTACACGCCAGATCCCTTTTTCAACGCTTCCCGTACCAGGCAGGGGGACGTTGTTGATAAGCCTTGCCAGCCCCATTCCCAGTGGCCTTGCCAGAACGAACAACGCCAGTAAGAAGCTGGCAATAAGCAAAAACGCCTGAGCAGCCATCAGAATGCCTCCGCATTAATCAGGGCATAAACCAGATAACCCAATAACAGGAACACCAGCACGATGCCGGCAATAAGACCTGCACTCACAATCCACCTCCGGGTGACTTTTGTTGTTGGGTTAACGGTAGGATTTATGGCGCAAAGATTTCGCAAAAATGAGGAGAGAGGGTGTAAAAAAAGTATAAAAATGGCAAAGCCCACAATTTAACTATTGGTAAGTAAATTGTTAACTTTTTTGTAACTAAATTACGGCGCGAGTGTAAATATTCACTAAACGAATGAAAATAAGTGGTCGGATGAGTAGTAAAATTACACGCAAAGCGATATTATTTTATCCAGGTCACAGATTTTGAATTTTCCGGATGACGTTTCCGGCCAACTATAGGGGAGAAAATATGGATCTTTATAAAGAGTTTCCGGCTCATATCGTGTTCATGCGTCGCACTTTCGCCGTAGTGGCTGGCGTGCTGGCCCTGCCGGTGATGCTGTTCTGGAAAGATCGCGCTCGTTTTTACAGCTATCTGCACCGCGTCTGGGCGAAAACCAGCGAGAAGCCGGTGTGGATGGATCAGGCCGAGAAAGCGACCTGCGACTTCTACTAAAAAAAGAAAGACTACACATAGCAATAAAAAAACCGCCAATAGCAATGGGTAATGCCAGTCAGTTACTTAACTGACTGGCATTACCACCCCCCCGGGCGGCCTTTTTTATTTCATCCCGTCTACACTTCATGGCAAAGTACAGTAAAAGCTCGCCACTTTTTCCTTTGGTGGCGTGCCCTTACGGACATAATGGATATTTGCCTGGAGTTTTATGCCCACCCATCTGGTTTGGTTTCGCGCAGATCTGCGCGTACATGACAACATCGCTCTCGCGGCAGCCTGTCGTTCTGAGGATGCCAGCGTGCTGGCACTGTTCATCGCCACGCCCGAACAGTGGCAGCAGCATGATATGGCACCGCGCCAGGCAGCTTACCTCAAATCACATCTGAACGTTCTGCAACACTCGCTTGCTGAAAAAGGTATTCCGCTAATCTACAAAGAGGTCAGTGATTTTGCCGCGCAGCTTCAGATGCTGCAGGCGATCTGTCAGCAAAACGGCGTCACACACCTTTTTTATAACTATCAGTACGAGCTGAACGAACAGCGGCGGGATCGCCAGCTGGAAAACATGCTGGACGGGGTAGTTTGTGAAGGATTTGATGACAGCGTCATGCTGGCGCCGGGCAGCGTCATGACCGGCAGTCACGAAATGTACAAAGTGTTTACGCCGTTTAAAAATGCGTTTGTTAAACGCCTGAAAGAGGCGCTGCCTGAGTGCGTGGCCGCGCCCGCTGTTCGGGGCGATGCCATAACCGATCTGCCTGAATTAACGTTTAACTATCCCCAACAGTCGTTCGACGATCTTCTGTTCCCTGCCAGTGAGAAATCGGCGATTGCGAAGCTGCGCCAGTTTTGCAAGCAGGGCGCGGGAGAGTACGACGCGCGCAGGGATTTCCCGGCGGTTGAAGGGACAAGCCGATTATCGGCCTGCCTGGCATTGGGCGTGCTCTCTCCTCGCCAGTGTCTGCATCGTCTCCTGGCCGAGCAGCCGCAGGCGCTGGACGGCGGGACGGGGTCGGTGTGGCTGAACGAACTGATCTGGCGTGAGTTCTATCGCCATCTGATGACTTATCATCCCGATCTCTGCAAGCATCGCCCGTTCATTCCCTGGACCGATAACGTAAAATGGCAGCACGACGAGGCGCGTTTACTGGCCTGGAAAAAGGGGGAGACGGGCTATCCGATTGTTGATGCCGCGATGCGCCAGTTGAATGAAACCGGGTGGATGCACAACCGTCTGCGAATGATTACCGCCAGCTTCCTGGTGAAAGATCTGCTTATCGACTGGCGTGTCGGGGAGCGTTATTTTATTTCTCAGCTGATCGATGGCGATCTGGCAGCGAATAATGGCGGATGGCAGTGGGCGGCCTCTACCGGTACCGATGCGGCTCCCTATTTCCGGATTTTCAATCCGACCACTCAGGGACAAAAATTTGATGCTAACGGCGACTTTATTCGTCGCTGGTTGCCCGCGCTCAGGCATGTTCCTGCGAAAGCGATCCACGACCCGTGGGCATGGGCGGATAAACAGGGCGTAAAGCTCGATTATCCCCGCCCGATTGTTGACCATAAACAGGCGCGCGTCGCCACGCTGGCGGCCTATGAAGCCGCCCGTAAAGCTTAAGAGAGTGATGATGAAAAACAGCGAACTGGAAAGCCTGATTAACGAAAAACTCAATACCGCCGCCTTCAGCGATTACGGCCCGAATGGGCTGCAGGTGGAAGGCCGTGAGACAGTGCAAAAAATCATCACCGGCGTGACGGCAAGCCAGGCATTGCTGGATGAAGCGGTGCGTCAGGAGGCCGATGCGATCATTGTTCACCACGGTTATTTCTGGAAAAACGAATCACCGATTATTCGCGGTATGAAGCGCAACCGCCTGAAAACGCTGTTGGCCAATGACATCAACCTGTACGGCTACCACCTGCCGCTGGATGCACACCCGGAACTGGGGAATAACGTCCAGCTGGCGCAGCTGTTGGGGATCACTGTGATGGGCGAAATCGAGCCACTGGTCCCGTGGGGAGAGCTGTCGATGCCGGTTCCGGGTCTGGAGCTGGCCTCGTGGATCGAAGCACGTCTCGGGCGTCGTCCGCTGTGGTGTGGCGACACGGGGCCGGATACCGTTAAGCGCGTTGCCTGGTGTACCGGCGGCGGTCAGGGCTTTATCGACAGCGTCGCGCGTTTTGGTGTTGATGCGTTTATTACCGGTGAAGTCTCTGAGCAGACGGTTCACTCAGCCCGTGAACAGGGGCTGCATTTTTACGCGGCAGGCCACCATGCCACCGAGCGTGGCGGTATCCGCGCCCTCAGTGAATGGCTGACGGAAAATACCGATCTGGATGTGACCTTTATTGATATCCCTAATCCCGCCTGATGAGAGGTGCCCGAGTGCAGAGAGCGCGTTGTTATCTTCTGGGTGAAAGCGCAGTTGTACTGGAACTTGAACCGCCGGTCACGCTTGCCACGCAAAAGCGTATCTGGCGGCTGACACAGCGTCTGGTTGACATCCCGGAAGTGGTAGAAACCATTCCTGGCATGAATAACATTACCGTCGTGCTGCGCAACCCGCAGACAAAGGCGCTGGATGCTATTGAACGTCTTCAGCGCTGGTGGGAAGAGAGCGAAGCGCTGGAGCCGGAATCGAGAATGATTGAAATCCCGGTCGTCTATGGCGGCACGGGTGGACCGGATCTTGGCGTGGTGGCGGATCACTGCGGATTAACGGAGAAGCAGGTTGTTGAGCTGCACAGTTCGGTGGATTACGTGGTCTGGTTTCTGGGGTTTCAACCCGGCTTCCCGTATCTTGGCGGATTATCCCCTCAGCTGCATACGCCGCGCCGGGCCGAGCCACGCCTGAGCGTTCCCGCGGGAACGGTGGCGATTGGCGGCGAACAAACCGGAATTTATCCGCTCACCTCGCCGGGCGGCTGGCAGCTTATTGGGCACACCGCCATGCCATTATTTGAACCGGGGCAGGAGGCACCCATTCTCCTTCGTCCTGGCGATACCCTTCGCTTTATCCCGCAGAAGGAGGGGGTATGTTAACGTTACTTCGCGCAGGGCTTTATACCTCGGTACAGGATGCCGGCCGCTTTGGCCTGCGCCAGTCTGGCGTGAGCTACTGCGGTGCGCTTGATCGTCCTTCGCTGGAGATTGCCAACCTGCTGGTGGGTAACGCAGGCAGCACGGCGGCGTTAGAAATTACGCTGGGTCAGTGCGTGATTGAGTTTGGTCAGGAAACCTGGTTTGCGTTGACCGGCGCAGGTTGTGACGCCACGCTAGACGGCAAAGCGGTGTGGACCGGCTGGCGGTTGCGGGCGAAAGCCGGGCAACGTCTGATGCTGAAACGGCCTCTGCACGGCGTGCGCAGTTACCTTGCGGTAGCGGGGGGCATTGACGTGCCGGAGGTGCTGGGGTCAGCCAGTACCGATCAGAAAGCGGGCATAGGCGGGCATGAGGGACGTTCGCTGCGCGATGGCGATCGTCTGGCGATTAAGCCGTCAACACGCGATTTCTCGACGACGCAGGGCGTAAAACAGTTGCTGTGGGGGAACGTGATCCGCGCCTTACCGGGGCCGGAATATCAGGAGTTCGATGACGCTTCTAAAGAGTCTTTCTGGCGTTCGCCGTGGAAGATTAGCCCGCAGAGTAACCGCATGGGCTACCGCCTGCAGGGGCAGCCGCTGACCCGCACAACCGACCGGGAGTTGCTCTCCCACGGCTTATTGCCTGGCGTCATTCAGGTTCCGGGCAATGGTCAACCCATTGTGCTGATGAACGATGCGCAGACGACGGGCGGTTATCCGCGCATTGCCTGCATTATTGACGCGGATCGCTACCATCTGGCGCAAATTCCCCTCGGTCAGCCGATCCATTTCGTGCAATGTTCGCTGGAGGAGGCGCTGAAAGCGCGGCAGGATCAGCAGCGTTATCTCGAACAGCTGGCGTGGAGGCTTGATGGTAAAGATTGATTTAAATGCCGATCTGGGGGAGGGGAGCCGCGCCGACGCAGAGCTGATGACGCTGGTCTCTTCGGTTAATATCGCCTGCGGCTTTCACGCGGGTGATGCGCAAACCATGCTGGAGAGCGTGCGCAATGCCATTAAAAACGGCGTGGCGATAGGCGCTCACCCGAGCTTTCCCGACCGGGAGAACTTTGGCCGTACGGCGATGGACCTGCCGCCGGAGACGGTCTACGCTCAGATGCTTTACCAGATTGGCGCGCTGGAGGCGATAGTGCGCGCTGAGAAGGGCGTACTGCGCCACGTGAAGCCGCACGGCATGCTTTACAATCAGGCGGCGAAAGATCCTGCTCTGGCGGACGCCATTGCCCGCGCGGTGCGGGATTGTGACTCTCAGCTGATTCTGGTGGGCCTGGCGGGCAGCGAGCTGATCCGCGCCGGGCAGCGCCTGGGGTTAACCACCCGCCAGGAAGTGTTTGCCGACCGGGGATATCAGCCTGATGGCAGCCTGGTGCCGCGAACGCAGGCCGGGGCGCTCATTACCGACGAAGGTAAAGCGCTGGCGCAGACGCTGGAGATGGTGCGCGCCGGGCGTGTCACCGCTGTGGATGGTACATCGGCAAACGTTCAGGCCGATACGGTATGCTTACATGGCGACGGCGAGCATGCGCTCCAGTTTGCGCGGCGCCTGCGGGCAGCGTTCTCTGATGAGGGTATTCTTGTCAGCGCAGAATAATCATTTAAGGACAATAACATGCCAGAAGGTCCGGAGATCCGCCGCGCGGCGGATAGCCTGGAAGCGGCGATAAAGGGCAAACCGCTGACGGATGTCTGGTTTGCCTTTCCGCAACTCAAACCGTTTGAATCACAGCTGCTGGGGCAGACGGTGACCCATATTGAAACGCGCGGGAAAGCCTTACTCACGCACTTTTCCCATAACCTGACGTTATATAGCCATAACCAGCTTTACGGCGTCTGGCGCGTGGTTAACGCGGGTGAACAGCCGCAAACCACCCGTGTGCTGCGGGTCAGGCTGCAAACGGCGGATAAAGCCATCCTGCTTTACAGCGCGTCGGATATCGAAATGTTAACGCCTGAGCAGTTGCTCGTTCATCCGTTCTTGCTGCGCGTTGGGCCGGATGTGCTGGATATGCGCCTGACGGCGGGCGATGTGAAAGCCCGTTTGCTGTCACCCAAATTTCGCAATCGGCAGTTTTCCGGTCTGTTTCTCGACCAGGCCTTTCTGGCCGGGCTCGGCAACTACCTGCGGGTGGAAATCCTTTGGGAAGCCGGGCTGGCGCCGCAGCATAAAGCTTCGCAGCTCAGCGATGAACAGCTGGAAGCGCTGTCCCATGCGCTGCTGGACATTCCGCGTTTATCCTACACGACGCGCGGCGTGGTAGATGAGAACAGGCATCACGGGGCGCTGTTCCGGTTTAAGGTGTTTCATCGGGCGGGGAAAAAGTGCGAGCGATGTGGCGGGATTATAGAGAGGACAATGCTTTCCTCAAGACCGTTTTACTGGTGTCCCGGGTGCCAGATGTAAAAAAGCCGGGTGGCGGCTACGCCTTACCCGGCCTACATTTCGCACTTGTAGGCCCGGTAAGCGTGAGCGCCACCGGGCTTGTTTTTAGCGCTTAATATCAGACTTAAAATCACGCTGCTCGTAGCCGGTATACAGCTGACGAGGACGGGCGATTTTCATGCCTTCGCTGTGCATTTCGTTCCAGTGCGCAATCCAGCCTACGGTACGGGCCATGGCGAAGATTACGGTGAACATGGAAGACGGAATACCCATCGCTTTCAGAATGATACCGGAGTAGAAGTCGACGTTCGGGTAGAGTTTCTTCTCGATGAAGTACGGGTCGTTCAGCGCGATGTGTTCCAGCTCCATCGCCACTTCCAGCAGATCATCTTTGGTACCCAGTTCTTTCAGCACTTCGTGGCAGGTTTCACGCATCACGGTGGCGCGTGGGTCATAGTTTTTGTAAACACGGTGACCGAAGCCCATCAGGCGGAAGGAGTCATTCTTGTCTTTCGCGCGACGCACGAATTCAGGAATGTGCTCAACGGTGCTGATCTCTTCCAGCATCTTCAGTGCCGCTTCGTTCGCACCGCCGTGCGCCGGTCCCCACAGGGAGGCGATGCCCGCAGCGATACAGGCGAACGGGTTCGCGCCTGAAGAGCCCGCGGTACGGACGGTAGAGGTGGAAGCGTTCTGTTCGTGGTCAGCGTGCAGGATCAGGATACGGTCCATTGCGCGTTCCAGCACCGGGTTCACTTCGTACTCTTCGCACGGCGTGGAGAACATCATGCGCAGGAAGTTACCGGCGTAGGAGAGGTCGTTACGTGGATACACAAACGGCTGGCCGATGGAGTATTTGTAACACATCGCCGCCATGGTAGGCATTTTGGACAGCAGACGGAACGCCGCGATATCACGGTGACGCGGGTTATTCACGTCAAGGGAGTCGTGGTAGAACGCCGCCAGCGCACCGGTAATCCCGCACATCACCGCCATCGGGTGAGAGTCACGACGGAACGCATGGAACAGACGGGTAATCTGCTCATGGATCATGGTGTGACGGGTGACGGTGGTTTTGAATTCATCGTACTGCGCCTGCGTTGGCTTTTCGCCGTTCAGCAGGATGTAGCACACTTCCAGATAGTTGGATTCGGTGGCTAACTGATCGATGGGGAAGCCGCGATGGAGCAGGATACCTTCGTCACCGTCAATGTAGGTGATTTTGGATTCGCAAGATGCGGTAGAGGTAAATCCAGGGTCAAAGGTAAATACTCCTTTGGAACCCAGCGTACGGATATCAATAACATCCTGACCGAGCGTGCCTTTTAGCACATCCAGTTCAATAGCATCACCACCGTTGAGGGTGAGTTTTGCCTTTGTATCAGCCATTTACGGTCTCCTTAGCGCCTTATGCTTAAGACTGCGCTTTACCGGATTTGCTTTCAGCTGTTAATCACCGTTACCAGATTGTTATTTGGCTTACCGCTCAGCTCACGAGGACAAACCAGGGTACAGAGCTATGGCGCCTTGCAGGTAAACGAATGAAATATCAGTGAAACAACAGCAAATCAGCGTTTTTGCAGTCCGAATTATTCAAACCTGTATATCACTAATAACTGTCCTGATAACTTCGGTCAATACCATCACACTGTTACATAACTATTTGTCAGGTGAAAGAGAGACCTCATAACTTTTGCGCATTATATGCCTTTTCTGATGACGTTTGTAACAATATTGTTTAACATTTGTCAAATCAGATGATTAAAAATTAAAAAGATGTTGTTATCGTGACCCTGATCACTGTTCCAGAGAAAACCCGACAAACTGTATGTAGGTTAATTGTAATGATTTTGTGAACGGCCTATACTGCCGCCAGGTCTCCGGAACACCCTGCAATCCCGAGCCACCCAGCGTTGTAATGTGTCGTTGAAGCATCTGGAAGCATTGTTTTGCATGACGCGCAGTTATAGAAAAGGAACGCTGCTTGACCCGCATCGCAGTCCGGAGGAAGGAAACAATAAGAACAGCATGTGGGCGTTATTCATGATAAGAAATGTGAAAAAACAAAGACCTGTCAATCTGGATCTGAAAACGATCCGGTTCCCCGTAACAGCAATAGCGTCCATTCTGCACCGTGTTTCAGGTGTAATTACGTTTGTGGCGGTCGGCATTCTGCTGTGGTTACTGGGTACCAGCCTCTCCTCCCCTGAAGGATTCCTCCAGGCCTCTGCCATCATGAACAGCTTCTTCGTGAAATTCATCATGTGGGGCATTCTGACCGCGCTGGCGTACCACGTCGTCGTGGGTGTTCGTCATATGCTGATGGACTTTGGCTACCTGGAAGAGACGTTCGAAGCCGGGAAACGCTCCGCTAACATTTCATTTGTGATTACTGTCGTGCTTTCACTTCTCGCAGGAGTTCTCGTATGGTAAGCAACGCCTCCGCATTAGGACGCAACGGCGTACATGACTTCATTCTTGTCCGTGCTACCGCCATCGTTCTCACCCTTTACATCATCTATATGATTGGTTTCTTCGCGACCAGCGGTACGCTGACGTGGGAAATCTGGAGTGGGTTCTTCGGATCCGCCTTCACCAAAGTGTTCACCCTGCTGGCGCTGTTCTCCATCCTTATTCATGCGTGGATTGGTATGTGGCAGGTGTTGACCGATTACGTTAAACCGCTGGCGATTCGCCTTCCTCTGCAGCTGGCCATTGTCGTTGCACTGGTGGTTTACGTTATTTATGGATTCGTTGTGGTGTGGGGTGTGTAATGAAACTGCCAGTCAGAGAATTTGATGCTGTTGTGATTGGTGCCGGTGGCGCAGGTATGCGTGCCGCACTGCAAATTTCCCAGAGCGGTCAGACCTGTGCGCTGCTCTCTAAAGTGTTCCCGACCCGTTCCCACACAGTATCCGCGCAGGGCGGTATTACCGTTGCGCTGGGTAACTCCCATGAAGATAACTGGGAATGGCACATGTACGACACGGTAAAAGGTTCCGACTACATCGGCGACCAGGATGCCATCGAATATATGTGTAAGACCGGCCCGGAAGCGATTCTGGAGCTGGACCACATGGGGCTGCCGTTCTCCCGTCTGGAAAACGGCACCATCTATCAGCGTCCGTTTGGCGGCCAGTCGAAAAACTTCGGCGGCGAGCAGGCGGCACGTACCGCAGCGGCGGCTGACCGTACAGGCCACGCACTGCTGCACACCCTGTATCAGCAGAACCTGAAAAACCACACCACCATCTTCTCCGAGTGGTATGCGCTGGATCTGGTGAAAAATGCCGATGGCGCAGTGGTCGGTTGTACCGCGCTGTGTATCGAAACCGGTGAAGTCGTTTACTTCAAAGCCCGCGCAACCGTGCTGGCCACCGGCGGTGCAGGCCGTATTTACCAGTCCACCACCAACGCCCACATCAACACCGGTGACGGTGTTGGCATGGCAATCCGCGCAGGCGTGCCGGTTCAGGATATGGAAATGTGGCAGTTCCACCCAACCGGTATCGCCGGTGCCGGCGTTCTGGTAACAGAAGGCTGCCGTGGTGAAGGCGGCTACCTGCTGAACAAACACGGCGAACGCTTCATGGAGCGTTATGCCCCGAATGCGAAAGACCTGGCGGGTCGTGACGTGGTGGCGCGTTCCATCATGATCGAAATCCGTGAAGGCCGCGGCTGTGATGGCCCATGGGGTCCACACGCGAAGCTGAAACTCGACCATCTGGGTAAAGAGGTGCTGGAATCCCGTCTGCCGGGCATTCTGGAGCTGTCTCGTACCTTCGCACACGTCGACCCGGTGAAAGAGCCAATTCCTGTTATCCCAACCTGCCACTACATGATGGGCGGTATTCCGACCAAAGTGACCGGTCAGGCGTTGACCGTGAACGAGCAGGGTGAAGATGTGGTTATTCCTGGCCTGTTCGCCGTAGGTGAAATTGCCTGCGTATCCGTTCACGGCGCAAACCGTCTCGGCGGCAACTCGCTGCTGGACCTGGTGGTATTCGGCCGTGCAGTTGGTCTGCATCTGCAGGAATCCATTGCCGAGCAGGGCGCGCTGCGTGACGCGACCGACGACGAAATTGATGCCTCTCTTGAGCGCCTCAACCGCTGGAACGGCAACCGTAACGGCGAAGATCCGGTGGAAATCCGTAAAGCACTCCAGGAATGCATGCAGCATAACTTCTCGGTATTCCGCGAAGGTGACGCAATGGCCAAAGGTCTTGAGCAGTTGAAAGCGATCCGCGAGCGTCTGAAAAATGCCCGTCTGGATGACACCTCCAGCGAGTTCAACACCCAGCGCGTTGAATGCCTGGAGCTGGATAACCTGATGGAAACCGCATTCGCGACCGCGATGTCGGCAAACTTCCGTACCGAGAGCCGTGGCGCGCATAGCCGCTTCGACTTCCCGGATCGTGATGACGAAAACTGGCTGTGCCATTCCCTGTATCTGCCAGAGTCGGAATCCATGACGCGTCGTAGCGTCAACATGGAACCGAAACTGCGTCCGGCGTTCCCGCCGAAGATTCGTACTTACTAATGCGGAGACAGGATAATGAAACTCGAATTCTCAGTTTATCGTTATAACCCGGATGTTGATGATGCTCCGCGTATGCAGGACTACACCCTGGAAGCGGAAGAAGGTCGCGACATGATGCTGCTGGATGCGTTAATCCAGCTGAAAGAAAAAGATCCGACACTGTCGTTCCGTCGCTCCTGCCGTGAAGGGGTCTGCGGCTCTGATGGCGTGAACATGAACGGCAAAAATGGCCTGGCCTGCATCACGCCCATTTCCGCGTTGCAGCGTCCTGGTCAGAAAATTGTTATCCGTCCTCTGCCAGGCCTGCCGGTCGTGCGTGATTTGGTGGTAGACATGGGGCAATTCTATGCACAATATGAGAAGATTAAGCCTTACTTATTGAATAATGGGCAAAATCCACCCGCTCGCGAGCACTTACAGTCTCCTGAGCAGCGTGAAAAACTCGATGGGTTGTACGAGTGTATTCTCTGCGCATGTTGTTCAACGTCCTGTCCGTCGTTCTGGTGGAACCCGGACAAGTTTATCGGCCCGGCCGGTCTGCTGGCTGCCTATCGCTTCCTGATCGATAGCCGCGACACCGAAACCGAGAGTCGTCTGGAAGGACTGAGTGACGCTTTCAGCGTATTCCGCTGCCATAGCATCATGAACTGCGTCAGTGTATGTCCGAAGGGACTGAACCCGACGCGCGCCATCGGCCATATTAAGTCGATGCTGCTGCAGCGCAGTGCGTAAGTAAAAACGCCGGATGGCGCTGCGCTTATCCGGCCTACGTAACAGTAGGCCCGGTAAGCGTAGCGCCACCGGGAAAATTGCAGAAACCTTTAAAAACTGCCCTGAAGTTTAGACAGTTTCTAAAGGTTCCTTCGCGGGCCAAATGAAAAGAGCTCGCAGGTGAACCCCGGCACGTACACGTGGTGTGCGTGGTAGTTTCTACGGCGAAAGTAAGCATAAAAATGCTTAAGGGATCACGATGCAGAACGGCGCAATGAAAGCCTGGCTGGACTCTTCTTTCCTTTCTGGTGCGAACCAGAGCTGGATTGAACAGCTCTATGAAGACTTCTTAACCGATCCTGACTCAGTGGACGCAAACTGGCGTTCCATGTTCCAGCAGTTGCCTGGCACAGGGGTCAAACCGGATCAATTCCATTCCAAAACACGTGATTATTTCCGTCGTCTGGCGAAGGATGCCTCACGTTACTCTTCTGCGATTTCCGACCCTGACACAAATGCGAAGCAGGTTAAAGTCCTGCAGCTTATCAACGCTTATCGCTTCCGTGGTCACCAGCATGCGAATCTCGATCCGCTGGGACTGTGGCAGCAAGAACGTGTGGCCGATCTCGATCCGGCGTATCACGATCTGACCGAGGCCGATTTCCAGGAAAGCTTTAACGTAGGTTCTTTTGCCATCGGCAAAGACACGATGAAGCTGGGCGAACTTATTGATGCGCTCAAGCAAACCTACTGCGGCTCCATCGGCGCGGAATACATGCACATTACCTCTACCGAAGAGAAACGCTGGATCCAGCAGCGCATCGAATCCGTAGCGGGCCATGCGAATTTCTCAGCAGACGAGAAAAAACGTTTCCTTGGCGAACTGACTGCAGCAGAGGGCCTTGAGCGCTATCTGGGCGCGAAATTCCCGGGCGCAAAACGCTTCTCGCTGGAAGGCGGCGACGCGCTGGTGCCGATGCTGAAAGAGCTGATTCGTCATGCAGGCAAGAGCGGTACCCGTGAAGTGGTACTGGGCATGGCGCACCGTGGTCGTCTGAACGTCCTGGTCAACGTGCTGGGTAAAAAACCGCAGGACCTGTTCGACGAATTTGCGGGCAAACATAAAGAGCACCTCGGCACCGGCGACGTGAAGTACCACATGGGCTTCTCGTCTGATATCGAAACCGAAGGCGGTCTGGTTCACCTGGCGCTGGCGTTTAACCCGTCACACCTGGAGATCGTCAGCCCGGTGGTTATCGGTTCCGTGCGTGCGCGTCTGGATCGTCTGGACGAGCCAAGCAGCAACAAAGTGCTGCCAATCACCATTCACGGTGATGCGGCGGTAACCGGGCAGGGCGTGGTTCAGGAAACCCTGAACATGTCGAAAGCGCGTGGTTATGAAGTGGGCGGTACCGTTCGCATCGTGATCAACAACCAGGTGGGCTTCACCACCTCTAACCCGCTGGATGCCCGCTCTACACCATATTGCACCGACATCGGTAAAATGGTTCAGGCGCCGATCTTCCACGTGAACGCGGACGATCCGGAAGCTGTCGCTTTCGTGACCCGTCTGGCGCTGGACTTCCGTAATACCTTCAAACGCGATGTGTTCATTGACCTCTTCTGCTACCGCCGTCACGGCCACAACGAAGCGGATGAGCCAAGTGCAACCCAGCCGCTGATGTATCAGAAAATCAAAAAACACCCGACGCCACGCAAAATCTATGCTGACAAGCTGGAAAGCGAAAAAGTGGCGACGCTGGAAGATGCGACCGAACTGGTCAACCTCTACCGCGATGCGCTGGATGCGGGTGAATGCGTAGTGAAAGAGCTGCGTCCGATGAACATGCACTCCTTTACCTGGTCGCCGTACCTCAACCACGAGTGGGATGAGAGCTACCCGAACAAGGTTGAGATGAAGCGTCTGCAGGAGCTGGCTAAACGCATCAGCACCGTACCAGACGCTATCGAGATGCAGTCTCGCGTGGCGAAAATCTATGCTGACCGTCAGTCCATGGCAGCAGGTGAGAAGCTGTTTGACTGGGGTGGCGCGGAAACGCTGGCTTATGCAACGCTGGTTGACGAAGGCATTCCCGTGCGTCTGTCCGGCGAAGATGCGGGCCGTGGCACCTTCTTCCACCGTCACGCGGTGGTTCACAATCAGTCTAACGGTTCAACCTATACCCCACTGCAGCACGTCCACAACGGTCAGGGCCAGTTCAAGGTCTGGGACTCCGTACTGTCTGAAGAAGCGGTACTGGCCTTCGAATACGGCTACGCCACCGCTGAACCACGCACCCTGACCATCTGGGAAGCGCAGTTCGGTGACTTCGCGAACGGTGCGCAGGTCGTTATCGACCAGTTCATCTCCTCCGGCGAGCAGAAGTGGGGCCGCATGTGTGGTCTGGTCATGCTGCTGCCGCACGGTTATGAAGGCCAGGGTCCGGAGCACTCCTCCGCGCGTCTGGAACGCTATCTGCAACTTTGCGCTGAGCAGAACATGCAGGTTTGCGTGCCGTCCACTCCGGCTCAGGTCTACCACATGCTGCGTCGTCAGGCACTGCGCGGTATGCGCCGTCCGCTGGTGGTCATGTCTCCGAAATCCCTGCTGCGCCATCCGCTGGCGGTATCCAGCCTGGATGAGCTGGCAAACGGCACCTTCCTGCCAGCCATCGGTGAGATTGACGAGCTGGATCCGCAGGCCGTGAAGCGTGTGGTGATGTGTTCTGGTAAGGTTTATTACGACCTGCTGGAACAGCGCCGTAAGAACGATCAGAAAGATGTCGCCATCGTGCGTATCGAACAGCTTTATCCGTTCCCGCATCAGGCGATGCAGGAAGTGCTGAAACCTTACGCTCACGTTCATGATTTTGTCTGGTGCCAGGAAGAGCCGCTTAACCAGGGCGCATGGTACTGCAGCCAGCATCATTTCCGTGAAGTGATTCCATTTGGGTCCGCTCTGCGTTACGCAGGTCGCCCGGCCTCCGCCTCTCCGGCGGTAGGGTATATGTCCGTTCACCAGAAGCAGCAACAAGATCTGGTCAATGACGCGCTGAACGTCGATTAATTAAAGGATACATAATGAGTAGCGTAGATATTCTTGTTCCCGACCTGCCTGAATCTGTAGCAGATGCGACCGTCGCTACCTGGCACAAAAAACCAGGCGATGCCGTTAAGCGCGATGAAGTGCTGGTAGAAATCGAAACTGACAAAGTGGTACTGGAAGTACCGGCTTCGGCGGATGGCGTACTGGACGCGGTGCTGGAAGATGAAGGTACGACCGTCACCTCTCGTCAGATCCTGGGTCGCCTGCGTGAAGGCAACAGCGCGGGTAAAGAGTCCAGCGCCAAGTCTGAAGAGAAAGCCTCTACGCCGGCTCAGCGCCAGCAGGCTTCTCTGGAAGAACAGTCTAACGACGCCCTCAGCCCGGCGATCCGTCGCCTGCTGGCTGAACATAGCCTTGACCCGGCTGCCATCAAAGGCACCGGTGTGGGTGGCCGTCTGACGCGTGAAGACATCGACAAGCACCTGGCGAAAGCACCTGCTCAGGCAGAAGCGAAAGCCCCTGCGGCAGCGCCAGCAGCAGCTCAGCCTGCTCTGGGTGCCCGCAGCGAAAAACGCGTCCCAATGACGCGCCTGCGTAAGCGCGTGGCCGAGCGTCTGCTGGAAGCGAAAAACTCCACCGCGATGCTGACCACCTTCAACGAAGTGAACATGAAGCCAATCATGGACCTGCGTAAGCAGTACGGTGACGCGTTTGAAAAACGTCACGGTATCCGTCTGGGCTTTATGTCCTTCTACGTGAAGGCTGTCGTTGAAGCGCTGAAACGCTACCCGGAAGTGAACGCGTCCATCGATGGCGATGACGTGGTTTACCACAACTATTTCGACGTCAGCATGGCGGTTTCTACTCCACGTGGTCTGGTCACCCCGGTTCTGCGTGATGTGGATACCTTGGGTATGGCTGACATCGAGAAAAATATCAAAGAGCTGGCTGTTAAAGGCCGCGACGGCAAGCTGACCGTAGACGACCTGACCGGCGGTAACTTCACCATTACCAACGGCGGCGTATTCGGCTCGCTGATGTCTACCCCGATCATTAACCCGCCGCAGAGCGCGATCCTGGGTATGCATGCCATTAAAGATCGTCCGATGGCGGTAGACGGTAAAGTTGAGATCCTGCCAATGATGTACCTGGCGCTCTCTTACGATCACCGCCTGATCGACGGCCGCGAGTCCGTGGGCTTCCTGGTTGCCATTAAAGAGCTGCTGGAAGATCCAACGCGTCTGCTGCTGGACGTCTAGTTTTGCAGTCTTGCCCGGCGGCGTATGGCTGCCGGGCCACTAAAAGCACTACCTAACGATTACCTGAAGGATGGATAGAACACATGAACTTACATGAATATCAGGCCAAACAGCTGTTTGCCCGGTATGGCTTACCGGCTCCGGTGGGTTATGCCTGTACTACCCCGCGTGAAGCAGAAGAAGCCGCATCTAAAATCGGTTCCGGCCCGTGGGTAGTTAAATGTCAGGTTCACGCTGGTGGCCGTGGTAAAGCGGGCGGTGTGAAGGTTGTTAAGAGCAAAGAAGAGATTCGTGCGTTTGCTGAACATTGGCTCGGCAAACGTCTGGTGACCTACCAGACAGATGCAAACGGCCAGCCGGTTAACCAGATCCTGGTTGAAGCAGCGACCGATATCGCTAAAGAGCTGTACCTGGGCGCGGTTGTTGACCGTAGCTCCCGTCGCGTGGTGTTCATGGCGTCTACCGAAGGCGGCGTGGAAATCGAAAAAGTGGCGGAAGAAACCCCACATTTGATCCACAAAGTGGCGATCGATCCGCTGGCAGGCCCAATGCCTTACCAGGGTCGCGAGCTGGCGTTCAAACTGGGTCTGGAAGGCAAGCTGGTTCAGCAGTTCACCAAGATCTTCATGGGTCTGGCGACTATCTTCCTGGAGCGCGACCTGGCGCTGATCGAGATTAACCCGCTGGTGATCACCACCCAGGGCGATCTGATCTGCCTCGACGGCAAACTGGGCGCTGACGGCAACGCGCTGTTCCGCCAGCCGGATCTGCGCGAAATGCGCGACCAGTCTCAGGAAGACCCGCGTGAAGCACAGGCTGCACAGTGGGAACTGAACTACGTGGCGCTGGACGGCAACATCGGCTGTATGGTCAACGGTGCGGGCCTGGCAATGGGCACCATGGACATCGTTAAGCTGCACGGTGGTGAGCCAGCGAACTTCCTCGACGTGGGCGGTGGCGCAACCAAAGAGCGCGTGACCGAAGCGTTCAAAATCATCCTCTCTGACGACAATGTTAAAGCGGTTCTGGTTAACATCTTCGGCGGCATCGTTCGTTGCGACCTGATCGCCGACGGTATCATTGGTGCGGTAGAAGAAGTGGGTGTTAACGTTCCGGTGGTTGTACGTCTGGAAGGTAACAACGCTGAACTCGGCGCGAAAAAACTGGCTGACAGCGGCCTGAATATTATTGCAGCGAAAAGTCTGACGGATGCAGCTCAGCAGGTTGTTGCCGCAGTGGAGGGGAAATAATGTCAGTTTTAATTAATAAAGATACCAAGGTTATCTGCCAGGGCTTCACCGGTAGCCAGGGGACTTTCCACTCCGAACAGGCGATTGCCTACGGTACGCAGATGGTTGGCGGCGTCACGCCAGGTAAAGGTGGCACCACGCACCTGGGCCTGCCGGTGTTCAACACCGTGCGTGAAGCCGTAGAAGCGACGGGCGCAACCGCGACCGTTATCTACGTTCCGGCACCGTTCTGCAAAGACTCCATTCTGGAAGCGATCGACGCGGGCATCAAACTGATCATCACCATCACTGAAGGTATCCCGACGCTGGATATGCTGACCGTGAAAGTGAAGCTGGATGAAGCCGGCGTGCGCATGATCGGCCCGAACTGCCCAGGCGTCATCACGCCAGGCGAATGCAAAATCGGCATCATGCCGGGTCATATTCACAAGCCGGGCAAAGTGGGCATCGTGTCCCGTTCCGGTACCCTGACCTATGAAGCCGTTAAGCAGACCACCGATTACGGCTTCGGCCAGTCCACCTGTGTGGGCATCGGCGGTGACCCGATCCCGGGCTCTAACTTCATCGACATCCTGAAACTGTTCCAGGAAGATCCACAGACCGAAGCGATCGTGATGATTGGTGAGATCGGTGGTAGCGCGGAAGAAGAAGCGGCTGCTTACATCAAAGAACACGTGACCAAGCCGGTTGTCGGTTACATCGCGGGTGTGACCGCGCCGAAAGGCAAGCGTATGGGTCACGCAGGGGCGATCATCGCCGGTGGTAAAGGTACGGCTGACGAGAAATTCGCAGCGCTCGAAGCCGCAGGCGTGAAAACCGTTCGCAGCCTGGCGGATATCGGCGAAGCACTGAAATCCATCATTAAGTAAGTCCTCTCTGCTCCCCGACAGGGGAGCGTTGAAGTAAAAAAATGTCCGTTTCGACATGGTTGGCCGCTGAAAAGCGGCCTTTTTTATTGCCTGCGTTTGGCAACGAGCGTGAACTTGTAATCGTCGGTATTGAAGACGTTGCGACTGTATTCAAATACCCGTCCGTCCTTCAGGAAACCGCGGGAGGCTTTTTCCAGGATCGGTTTGGCCGGATCGAGCGCCAGCGCGGCGATCGCCTCCTCTGATGGCATGATCGGCACCAGCTCCTGCTCGCTGCGATCGATAACCATTTTTTTGATCTGCTCGACGTAGTGGTATTTCGAATTTTCCATCACGTCCCAGGTGAGGTCGGGGAACATTGCCAGCGGCATCCATGTCTCTTCCAGGTTAACCGGCTTCTGCTTGATGAAGCGTACGCGCTTCACGTGCCAGACTTTATCCTCCGGATTGATGGCCAGCGTTGCCGCAAGCCGCTCATCGGCTTTCACCACTTCAAAAATTTTAACATCACTGTGCGTATCGACGTTTCGGTCCGCCAGCTTTTCGTAAAAACCGGTGAGCTGGTAGATATCGTAATTTACGCGTTCCTCTTTTACATAAGAGCCGCTGCCCTGAATGCTTTCGATAATCTGCTCATCAGCCAGCAGTTTCAGGGCCTGCCGGACGGTGACACGGCTAACGCTAAACGTCTCCTGAAGGCTGGACTCCGTCGGGAGCGCGTCACCGGGTTTTAACTCCCCGGCGTTAATTTTCTCGCGAAACGCATCGGCTATCTGCCGGTACATCGGTTTATTACCCATTTGATTGCGCCTGCTTAATACCTTTTCAGGGAATTATGCATTCAACTGATGATTTGTAAATAATACAAATAAAATACAAATTGGCTTATTAGTGAAAGTGATCACATAAATGTATTATAAGATCTGCCAGAATCCATCCCAGACAATAACGATCTAAATGTGAGGATCCCTATGAACCTGACGACCCTGACCGATCCGCGTGCAGTTTGCGTTCAGGCGCGGTTTTCCTGCCGGGATGAGGCAATCCGTCAGCTTGCGACACGTCTGGTGGCGCTGGGCAAAATCGCTGATGCCGATGCTTTTCTTAAAGAAGTTTTCCATCGGGAATCGCTTGGCCCCACCGCCCTGGGCGAAGGGCTGGCGGTGCCCCACGGAAAATCAGCCGTCGTGAGAGAAGCGGCCTTCGCCGTGGCAACGCTGCGCGAACCGCTGGAGTGGGAAGGCGTGGACGGACCGGAAGAGGTTGAGCTGATATTTCTTCTCGCCATTCCTCCTGCCGAAGCGGGGTCGACACATATTCAGGTACTGACGGAACTGACGTCTCGCCTGGCGGATGACGATCTCCGGGCGCGCGTGATGGCAGCCACCACGGCGGAAGATGTGCTTGCTGCCCTGGAAGCGACCCCTGAAGCGCAAGAGGCCGCCGTTGCGGTGAATGCCCCGACGATCGTTTGCGTTACCGCCTGTCCGGCTGGAATTGCGCATACCTATATGGCTGCGGAATACCTGGAAAAAGCGGGACGCAGGCTGGGCGTCAACGTGGTGGTCGAAAAGCAGGGTGCGAACGGCATTGAGGGGCGCATCACTGCGCAGCAGTTGAAGGAGGCGAAAGCATGCATTTTTGCCGCAGACGTGGCGATCAAAGAGCGTGAGCGTTTTCAGGGGATCCCCGCGATTTCCGTCCCCGTTGCGGAGCCCCTGCGCCATGCTGAAGCGCTAATTGAGCGCGCGCTGGCGCTACGGCCTTCATCCGAAGCGGGTCATGAATACGTCGATACCGAAACGAAAACGGGCGTAAAAAGTGAGCTCAAACAGGCGCTCCTCAGCGGGATCTCCTTTGCGGTGCCGCTGATCGTCGCTGGCGGTACGGTGCTGGCCGTGTCGGTACTGCTGGCGCAAATCCTGGGCTTGCAGCACTTGTTCGACCAGGAAAACTCGTGGCTGTGGATGTACCGCAAGCTTGGCGGCGGCATGCTCGGAATTTTGATGGTTCCCGTTCTGGCCGCGTATACCGCTTACTCGCTGGCGGATAAACCCGCGCTGACACCGGGATTTGCTGCTGGTCTTGCTGCCAATATGATCGGCTCCGGTTTTCTGGGGGCTATCGTGGGCGGCCTGATCGCGGGTTACCTGATGCGCTGGGTAAAAAATCACATCCGCCTGAGTAGCCGCTATAACGGCTTTTTAACCTTTTATCTCTATCCGGTCATTGGCGTGCTGGGGGCGGGTAGCCTGATGCTGTTTGTGATCGGCGAACCGGTGGCCTGGCTTAATAACACGCTCACCGTCTGGCTTAATGGTCTGTCCGGTGCGAATGCGCTGCTCCTGGGGGCGCTCCTCGGCTTTATGTGTTCATTTGATTTGGGCGGGCCGGTCAACAAAGCCTCTTACGCGTTTTGCCTGGGCGCGATGGCGAACGGCGTATACGGTCCCTATGCCATCTTTGCCTCCGTCAAAATGGTCTCGGCCTTTACCGTGACGGCGTCAACGATGCTGGCTCCGGGACTGTTTAAACCGTTTGAAATTGAAACCGGTAAATCAACGTGGCTGCTCGGACTCGCGGGCATTACCGAAGGGGCGATTCCGATGGCGATAGAAGATCCCCTTCGCGTCATTGGCTCCTTTGTGCTCGGCTCCATGGTAACCGGCGCGATTGTTGGGGCGATGGGGATCGGGCTGTCTACCCCGGGGGCGGGTATTTTCTCTCTCTTTTTACTTCACGACGCAGGGCTGACCGGTGTGGTTGCCGCGGCGGGCTGGTTTGGCGCGGCGCTGCTGGGGGCCGCTATCTCCACGTTTATTCTGCTGCTCTGGCGACGCCAGGCGGTAAAAAAGGGCAAATACGTCACTGAAGACGCCATACGGTAAAAACTCACACACAGGAAACGAAGATGAAAGCTGTATCTCGCGTTCATATCACACCGCATATGCACTGGGACCGTGAGTGGTATTTCACCACCGAAGAGTCACGTATTCTTCTGGTCAATAATATGGAAGAGATCCTGACCCGCCTGGAGCAGGATGACGAGTATAAATATTACGTCCTTGATGGGCAGACGGCGGTGCTGGAGGATTATTTTGCCGTCGTGCCTGAAAACCGCGCGCGCGTGAAGGCCCTTGTCGAGCGCGGAAAACTGATTATCGGCCCCTGGTATACCCAGACTGATACCACCCTCGTCAGCGGCGAGTCGATCGTCCGCAACCTTATGTATGGCATTCGCGACTGTATGGCGTTCGGCGAGCCGATGAAAATCGGCTATCTGCCCGATTCATTTGGTATGTCCGGTCAGCTTCCGCATATTTATAACGGGTTTGGCATAACGCGGACCATGTTCTGGCGCGGCTGCTCGGAACGACACGGAACCGATAAAACGGAATTTCTCTGGCAGAGCCAGGACGGCAGCGAAGTGACGGCACAGGTGCTGCCGCTGGGCTACGCGATTGGTAAGTACTTACCGGAGGACGAAGCGGGGCTGCGAAAGCGGCTCGACAGCTATCTCGAGGTGCTGGAAAGCGCCTCCGTCACCAAAGAGATTTTGCTGCCCAACGGTCACGATCAGATGCCGCTGCAGCAGAATATTTTTGCAGTAATGGACAAGCTGCGAGAAATCTATCCCCAGCGTCAGTTTGTGATGAGCCGGTTCGAAGAGGTATTTGACCACATCGATGCGCACCGCGATGAACTGGCGACGGTAAAAGGGGAGTTTATCGACGGGAAATACATGCGCGTTCACCGGACAATCGGCTCTACGCGCATGGACATCAAAATCGCCCATGCGCGTATTGAGAACAAAATTGTCAATATCCTCGAGCCACTGGCGACCCTTGCCTGGACGCTGGGCTTCGATTACCACCACGGTCTGCTGGAGAAAATGTGGAAAGAGATCCTCAAAAACCACGCTCACGACAGCATCGGTTGCTGCTGCAGCGACAAAGTGCATCGTGAGATTGTCTCCCGCTTCGAACTGGCTGAAGACATGGCAGACAACCTGGTGCGTTTCTATATGCGCAAGATTGTCGACAACATGCCGCAAAGCGATGCCGATAAGCTGGTGATGTTCAACCTGATGCCCTGGCCGCGTGAAGAGGTGATGAACACCACCATCCGACTGCGTGCCAGCCAGTTCCGTTTGCGGGATGATAAAGGTAACGAGATCCCGTATTTCATTCGCAGCGCACGCGAACTCGACCCCGGTCTCATCGACCGACAGATTGTCCATTACGGCAATTACGAACCGTTTATGGAGTTTGATATTCAGCTCAGCCAGATACTGCCGTCGATGGGGTACCGTACGTTGTTTATCGAACCGAACGTGGCCGGGAAGCAGCGCGCAGCGGTGAAAAACACAGAATCCTTCCTTGAAAATGCGTTCTGGCAGGTTGATTTCAATGAAGACGGCACGTTGCGCCTGCGTGACAAAGAAACCGGGCTGATTTATGACCGCGTACTGGAAATCGAAGAGAGTTCGGATGATGGCGATGAGTACGACTACTCGCCTGCCCGGGAAGAGTGGAGGCTCACTTCAGCACAGGGTGAGCATCAGGTTGAGGTGACGCATGAAGGCTGGCAGAGCAGGGCGGTGATCCGTCATCGGATCGCTGTTCCGGCTAATCTGGCCGAACGCACGGCGCGTCAGAGGAACGGTTCTCTCAGCGCTGAGTGTGAAATCACGCTTAGTCACAACAGCAGACGCATTGATGTGGCGGTTCGTCTGGACAATCAGGCTGACGACCACCGCGTTCGCGTGCTGATCCCAACGCCGTTTACAGCCCAGGAGGTGTTAGCGGATACGCAGTTTGGTACGGTCACGCGTGCTGCGCAGGATCCCGCCATGCAAAACTGGCAGGAGGAGGGCTGGAAAGAAGCGCCGGTTCCCGTCTGGAACTTACTCAATTACGCCGTCCTGCAGGAGAAACGAAACGGGCTGGCGCTGTTCACCGAGGGACTGCGCGAATTTGAAGTGGTGGGCGAGGATAAAAAAGCCTTTGCCGTAACCTTGTTGCGTGGCGTGGGGCTACTCGGCAAAGAAGATTTGCTGTTGCGTCCCGGCAGACCATCAGGGATCAAACTGCCCGTTCCTGACTCCCAGGTTCGGGGCGCGTTAAGCTGTCGCTTTAGTCTCTTCAGTTTCAGCGGTACGCCGGAAAATGCGGGTGTCGCGCAGCAGGCTAAATCGTGGTTAACGCCCGTACAGTGCTACAACAAAATTCCCTGGGATGCCATGAAACTGAACCGCGCACCGTTTACCACGCCGGAAAGTTACAGTTTATTAGCGCTTTCGCCAACGGGATGTGTGCTCAGTGCTCTCAAAAAGGCGGAAGATCGTGATGAGCTTATTCTTCGTCTGTTTAACCCGTCAGCGTCCAGCGCATGTGATGCGACGTTATCTGTGAATCCGACGGTGAAACGGTGCTGCGAAACGGACATGAATGAACAGGTGTTAGCGCAGCATGAAGGCGAGGGCATTGCCGGGGTATTCAGGCCTGGACAGTCACGCACCTTTAGCGTGCTTGTCGGCTGAAAACAGTGATAAAAGGCTGCAGCGTTAGCGGCCTTTTTTCATTGAATAATCACACCGTGGTGTTAACTTATGGGGTGATAAAGGTAAATTAAATGTAATTTCTAAGGGTTGCAGAAAAGCAATGGAAAAATAATCTGGCTCGACTACGCTTTATTGTTGGTCGCGCTTGAAAAGGACAATTTCTCTCGCGTTAATAAAAATCACTTCTGTTTATATTTTTTCCTTCTTCGATAACCTATCACATCCTTGTATGTACATATCGTTAACATGGTTTTTACCATTCTCACCGCGATTAAACATGATTAACATTGCTGCTGGTTTTTGATTTAAATCAATGTTTAATCCTTGGAAAAAGGCGTTGAAAAGCGCTAAATTGTTCCCGATCAAAATGGCCGAAAAGTGGTAATTTTGCTATAAATTGATCGCCGTCGAAAAACGTAAATGTGATTCAATAAAAACCTGTTTATTGTAAGGGTTTTGCAGCGTATTATATTTGCGGGATCAATTTGAGTTTTTTATTAACCTATTTGTAACCTGACGTCATCGTTTTTATCCTTCTTCAGGGTAATAACGACGACCAGGATGCGAATAATTTGTATTGGGGCATGCGTGTGGATCTCTTCTGACGGGGTTCACTCTCGGAGTCTTCATGCGATGAGCAAGGAGTCATAATGTTAGACGTAGTCGAACTGTCGCGCTTACAGTTTGCCTTGACCGCGATGTACCACTTCCTGTTTGTGCCGCTGACGCTCGGTATGGCGTTCCTGCTGGCCATTATGGAAACGGTTTACGTCCTCTCCGGCAAACAGATTTATAAAGATATGACCAAGTTCTGGGGCAAGTTGTTTGGTATCAACTTCGCACTGGGCGTGGCCACCGGTCTGACCATGGAGTTCCAGTTCGGGACTAACTGGTCATATTATTCCCACTATGTAGGGGACATCTTCGGTGCGCCGCTGGCCATTGAAGGTCTGATGGCCTTCTTCCTCGAATCCACCTTTGTAGGTCTGTTCTTCTTCGGCTGGGACCGTCTGGGTAAAGTTCAGCATATGGCCGTCACCTGGCTGGTGGCATTAGGTTCGAACCTGTCCGCGCTGTGGATCCTGGTGGCGAACGGCTGGATGCAGAACCCCATCGCGTCTGATTTCAACTTCGAGACCATGCGTATGGAGATGGTCAGCTTTGCCGAGCTGGTCCTGAACCCGGTTGCACAGGTGAAATTCGTTCACACCGTGGCTTCTGGTTACGTGTGCGGCGCGATGTTCATTCTGGGCATCAGCTCTTACTACATGCTGCGCGGTCGTGACTTCGCCTTTGCTAAGCGCTCCTTTGCTATCGCTGCAAGCTTCGGTATGGCTGCCATCCTCTCTGTTATCGTTCTGGGTGATGAATCCGGTTACGAAATGGGTGACGTGCAGAAAACCAAACTGGCTGCAATCGAAGCTGAATGGGAAACTCAACCCGCGCCTGCTGCCTTTACGCTGTTCGGTATTCCCGATCAGGACGCGCAGGAAAACCGCTTCGCGATTCAGATCCCTTACGCGCTGGGTATCATCGCCACCCGTTCTGTTGATAAGCAGGTCACTGGTCTGAAAGAGCTGATGGTTCAGCACGAAGAGCGTATCCGTAACGGTATGAAAGCCTACTCGCTGCTGGAACAGCTGCGTGCCGGTTCGACCGATCAGGCGGTACGTGACCAGTTCAACGACGTGAAGAAAGATCTGGGTTACGGTCTACTGCTGAAACGCTATACCCCGAACGTTTCTGATGCGACGGAAGCGCAGATCCAGATGGCGACCAAAGACTCCATTCCGCGTGTTGCGCCACTGTACTTCGCATTCCGTATCATGGTGGGCTGCGGCATCATCATGCTGCTGATCATTGCGGCTTCCTTCTGGTCCGTCATTCGTAACCGCATCGGCGAGAAAAAATGGCTGCTGCGCACGGCGCTGTACGGTATTCCACTACCGTGGATCGCTATCGAATCCGGCTGGTTTGTTGCGGAGTATGGCCGTCAGCCATGGGCCATTGGTGAGGTACTGCCAACGGCGGTAGCGAACTCTTCCCTGACTGCAGGCGACCTGATCTTCTCCATGCTGCTGATTTGCGGTCTGTACACCCTGTTCCTGGTGGCTGAACTGTTCCTGATGTTCAAGTTCGCGCGCCTTGGCCCAAGCAGCCTGAAAACCGGTCGCTATCACTACGAGCAGTCCACTGCGACTACTCAGCCGGCACGCTAAGACAGGAGTCATCAAATGATCGATTATGAAGTATTGCGTTTTATCTGGTGGCTGCTGATTGGCGTTCTGCTGATCGGTTTCGCTGTCACCGATGGTTTCGACATGGGGGTGGGGATGCTCACTCGTTTCCTCGGTCGTAATGACACCGAGCGTCGAATCATGATCAACTCCATCGCCCCGCACTGGGACGGTAACCAGGTGTGGCTGATCACCGCAGGCGGCGCGCTGTTTGCTGCCTGGCCGATGGTCTACGCGGCTGCGTTCTCCGGCTTCTATGTGGCGATGATTCTGGTGCTGGCCTCTTTATTCTTCCGTCCGGTCGGTTTCGACTACCGTTCCAAGATTGAAGACACCCGCTGGCGCAACATGTGGGACTGGGGCATCTTCATTGGTAGCTTCGTTCCACCGCTAGTGATCGGCGTGGCGTTCGGTAACCTGTTGCAGGGTGTACCGTTCCACCTGGACGAATACATGCGTCTTTACTACACCGGTAACTTCTTCCAGTTGCTGAATCCATTTGGTCTGCTGGCGGGTGTGGTGAGCGTAGCGATGATCATCACGCAGGGCGCAACATACCTGCAGATGCGTACTGTGGGTGAACTGCACCTGCGTTCCCGTGCGACGGCTCAGGTTGCTGCACTGGTGACGCTGGTTTGCTTCGCACTGGCAGGCGTATGGGTGGTGTACGGTATTGATGGTTATGTCGTGACGTCTGCGATCAACCATACGGCACCGTCTAACCCGCTGACCAAAGAAGTGACGCGTCAGGCTGGCGCATGGCTGGTGAACTTTAATAACATGCCTGCGCTGTGGGCGATCCCGGCTCTGGGGGTACTGCTGCCGCTGCTGACCATGCTGACGTCTCGTCTGGAGAAAGGCGCGCTGGCGTTCCTGTTCTCCTCGCTGACCCTGGCGTGCATCATCCTGACGGCGGGTATTGCCATGTTCCCATTCGTCATGCCATCCAGCACCATGCTGAATGCTAGCCTGACCATGTGGGATGCAACCTCCAGCCATATGACGCTGAACTTAATGACTTACGTTGCTTGCGTGTTCGTTCCGATTGTTCTGGCTTACACCATCTGGTGTTACTGGAAAATGTTCGGTCGTATCACCAAAGAACATATCGAAAGCAACACCCACTCTATGTACTAAGTAAGGAGCTGAATATGTGGTATTTCGCATGGATTTTAGGGACGCTTCTTGCCTGTGCTTTTGGTGTCATCACCGCCCTGGCGCTTGAGCATGTTGAAGCGACGAAAGCGGGTGAAGAAAAACACTGATGAATATTATCGCGACGCTTTACGCGGTAATGGATAAGCGCCCGTTACGGGCGCTTTCTTTAGTGATGGCATTACTGCTGGCAGGCTGCATCTTCTGGGACCCGTCGCGTTTCGCGGCAAAAACCAGCGAACTGGAAATCTGGCATGGCTTCCTCATTATGTGGGCAGTGTGTGCTGGGGTGATCCACGGCGTGGGCTTTCGTCCGAAAGCGGTACACTGGCAGGGCATTTTCTGCCCGCTGATTGCCGATCTGGTTCTCCTCGCCGGTTTGATTTTCTTCTTCTTCTGAATAAGAAATGTCCTATAACGATATGGGCTTACCCGAGCCCATAAAAATTTACTCTCCGTTTACTTTCTCCCATTCCAAACCATCTTTCCCGCGCGTATAGTAGCGAAGTTTGAAAGCTCCAACTTTTCTTGTATTACTGGGATGTAAAGTGAATACAACGCTGTTTCGATGGCCGGTTCGTGTCTATTACGAAGATACCGATGCCGGTGGTGTGGTTTACCACGCCAGCTACGTTGCTTTTTATGAACGGGCACGCACAGAGATGCTGCGCCATCATCACTTTAGTCAACAGGTGCTGTTGGCTGAGCGAGTTGCCTTCGTGGTACGCAAGATGACGCTTGAGTATTTTGCGCCTGCCAGACTCGACGACATGCTCGAAGTCCAAACTGAAATTACATCAATGCGCGGGACCTCACTGGTTTTCACGCAGCGGATAGTCAACGCAGAGAACACCGTACTGAACTCAGCTGAAGTACTGATTGTTTGTGTTGATCCAACCATAATGAAGCCTCGTGCGCTTCCTAAGTCTATTGTCGCGGAGTTTAAGCAGTGACTGACATGAATATCCTTGATTTGTTCCTGAAGGCAAGCCTTCTGGTTAAACTTATCATGTTGATTTTGATTGGTTTTTCAATCGCATCCTGGGCCATCATCATCCAGAGAACGCGTATCCTCAATGCTGCTGGCCGTGAAGCGGAAGCGTTTGAAGATAAGTTCTGGTCGGGTATTGAGCTTTCTCGCCTGTATCAGGAGAGCCAGGGGCGCCGTGAAAACCTGACCGGCTCCGAACAAATTTTCTATAGCGGCTTCAAAGAGTTTGCTCGCCTGCATCGCGCAAATAACCATGCGCCGGAAGCGGTTGTGGAAGGCGCTTCTCGTGCGATGCGTATCTCCATGAACCGTGAGCTGGAAAATCTTGAAACGCACATTCCTTTCCTCGGTACTGTCGGCTCCATCAGCCCGTATATCGGCCTGTTTGGTACAGTATGGGGGATCATGCACGCCTTTATCGCGCTGGGTGCGGTGAAGCAGGCGACGTTGCAGATGGTTGCACCGGGTATCGCTGAAGCACTGATTGCGACCGCTATCGGTCTGTTTGCGGCAATCCCGGCGGTAATGGCTTACAACCGCCTGAACCAGCGCGTGAACAAACTGGAACTGAACTACGACAACTTTATGGAAGAGTTCACTGCGATTCTGCACCGTCAGGCGTTTACCAGCACCGAGAGCAACAAGGGGTAAACCATGGCCAGATCGCGTGGACGAGGTCGTCGCGAGCTCAAGTCCGAAATCAATATCGTTCCACTGCTGGACGTCCTGTTGGTACTGCTGCTGATCTTCATGGCAACAGCGCCAATCATAACCCAGAGCGTGGAGGTGGATCTGCCGGATGCGACAGAATCACAGGCGGTGAGCACCAATGACGATCCTCCGGTCATCATTGAAGTTTCCGGCGTAGGGCAGTACAGCGTGGTGGTAGAAAAAGATCGTATGGATCAGCTTCCACCGGAGCAGGTGATAGCTGAGGCGCAGCGTCGCCTGGAGTCAAATCCGAAAACGGTCTTCTTAATCGGTGGCGCGAAAGACGTACCCTACGATGAAATTATTAAAGCGCTGAACTTGCTACATAGTGCGGGTGTTAAGTCAGTTGGCTTAATGACTCAACCTATTTGATCATCCGCGTAGTTTTTGGGAACCGATAGTGTCAAAGGCAACCGAACAGAACGACAAGCTTAAGCGAGCGATAATCGTCTCCGCAGTGCTGCACGTGATTCTTTTTGCAGCGCTGATCTGGAGTTCGTTCGATGAGCATATTGATGCATCAGGCGGCGGTGGAGGGTCTTCCATCGATGCCGTTATGGTGGATCCCGGTGCGGTAGTGCAAAACTATAATCGCCAACAGCAGCAGAAGGCGAGTGCAAAACGGGCTGAAGAACAGCGTGAAAAACAGGCGCAACAGCAAGCGGAAGAGCTGCGTGAAAAGCAGGCCGCGGAGCAGGAACGTCTGAAGCAGCTTGAGAAAGAACGTTTGCAGGCGCAGGAAGCGGCGAAAGAGCAGGCGGAACAGCAGAAGCAAGCTGAAGAGGCCGCGAAAAAAGCGCAGGAGCAGCAAAAGCAGGCGGAAGAAGCGGCCGCTAAAGCCGCAGCGGATGCCAAAGCGAAGGCTGATGCCCAGGCAAAATTAGCGGCTGAAGCAGCGAAGAAAGCGGCTGCCGATGCCCAGAAAAAAGCTGAAGCCGAAGCCGCGAAGAAAGCCGCTGCTGATGCTCAGAAGAAAGCCGAAGCCGAAGCGGCGAAGAAAGCGGCTGCTGACGCTCAGAAGAAAGCTGAAGCCGAAGCGGCGAAGAAAGCCGCTCAGGAAGCAGAGAAGAAAGCAGCGGCTGACGCTGCGAAGAAAGCGGCTGCTGCCGAGAAGGCCGCGGCTGAAAAAGCGGCTGCGGCTGAAAAAGCTGCTGCTGATAAAAAAGCGGCTGCCGAGAAAGCTGCAGCAGATAAAAAAGCGGCTGCCGATAAGAAAGCTGCGGCTGAAAAAGCCGCTGCCAAAAAGGCCGCTGCTGATAAAGCGGCTGCGGCTGCCGGCGTCGACGATTTACTGGGCGACCTGAGTTCAGGTAAGAACGCACCAAAAGCGGGTGGCGGGGCGAAAGGGAACGGTCAGCCGTCTAAAGACAGCGGGACCTCCGGCGCCAACGGCGGGGCAACGGGTGCAGATATCAGCGCTTATGCGAAGCAGATTCAGGTGGCGATCCAAAGCCGTCTGTTTGATGCGGGCCTGTATCAGGGCAAACAGTGCGTGCTGCATATCAATCTTGCCCCAGATGGACGGTTGAAAAGCGTCACTTCTGAAGGGGGCGATCCTGCGCTTTGCCAGGCAGCGTTAGCTGCAGCAAGATCGGCGAACATTCCTAAACCGCCGAGTGAGGCTGTTTACGATAAGATAAAAGATGCCAAACTAGACTTTAAGCTGTGATCGTCTTTCCTTTGGGAAGTATAGAAAACCGACTATTGTCATAGCCAGGATCGTGTAGTTTTGTCTATTTGAGTTTGTTAACATTCTGCTAAATTATCGTGGGTAAGGTTACCCGGATAAGGGAGATATGATGAAGCAGGCATTACGTGTAGCATTTAGTTTTTTAATGCTGTGGGCAGCTGTGCTGCACGCAGAAGTACGTATCGAGATCACCCAGGGGGTGGACTCGGCACGCCCAATCGGTGTTGTTCCGTTCCAGTGGGCCGGTCCTGGCGCTGCACCTGAAGATGCCGGTGGCATCGTGGCGGCTGACCTGCGTAACAGCGGTAAATTCAACCCGTTAGATCGTTCTCGTCTGCCTCAGCAGCCGGGCAGTGCACAGGAAGTACAGCCTGCTGCATGGTCTGCGCTGGGTATTGATGCGGTCGTTGTGGGTCAGGTTACCCCTAACCCGGACGGCTCTTACAACGTGGCCTGGCAGCTGGTAGATACCGGCGGTGCACCGGGTACCGTTCTGGCACAGAACTCCTACAAGGTCACTAAACAGTACCTGCGCTACGCGGCTCACGCGGCCAGCGATGCGGTATTCGAAAAACTGACCGGCATTAAAGGTGCGTTCCGTACCCGTATTGCTTATGTGGTGCAGACCAACGGCGGTCAGTTCCCGTATGAGCTGCGCGTCTCTGACTACGACGGCTACAACCAGTTCCTGGTGAAACGTTCTTCCCAGCCGCTGATGTCTCCAGCCTGGTCTCCGGACGGTTCTAAACTGGCATACGTGACTTTCGAGAGCGGTCGTTCTGCGCTGGTTATCCAGACGCTGGCTAACGGTGCTGTGCGTCAGGTAGCGTCGTTCCCACGTCACAACGGTGCGCCTTCCTTCTCTCCGGACGGCTCTAAACTGGCCTTTGCGCTGTCTAAAACCGGTAGCCTGAACCTGTATGTGATGGATATTGGCTCTGGCCAGATCCGCCAGGTGACCGATGGTCGCAGCAACAACACCGAACCTTCATGGTTCCCGGACAGTCAAAACCTGGCGTTTACCTCTGACCAGGCTGGCCGTCCACAAATCTATAAAGTAAACATCAACGGCGGTGCTCCGCAGCGTATTACCTGGGAAGGTTCGCAGAACCAGAACGCAGACGTGAGCAGCGACGGTAAATTCATGGTAATGGTCAGCTCCAACGGTGGGCAGCAGCACATTGCCAAACAAGATCTGGTAGCGGGTGGCGTTCAAGTTCTGTCGTCAACGTTCCTGGATGAAACGCCAAGTCTGGCACCTAACGGCACTATGGTAATCTACAGCTCTTCTCAGGGGATGGGATCTGTGCTGAATCTGGTTTCTACAGATGGGCGTTTCAAAGCGCGTATTCCGGCCACTGATGGACAGGTAAAATCACCTGCCTGGTCGCCGTATCTGTAAATAATAATTAATTGATTACTAAAGGAATCATAGAAATGCAACTGAACAAAGTGCTGAAGGGGCTGATGATCGCTCTGCCTGTAATGGCAATCGCAGCGTGTTCTTCTAACAAGAACGCAAGCAATGACCAGAGCGGCGAAGGCATGATGGGTGCCGGTACCGGTATGGACGCGAACGGCAATGGCAACATGTCTTCTGAAGAGCAGGCGCGTCTTCAGATGCAGCAGCTGCAGCAGAACAACATCGTTTACTTCGATCTTGATAAATACGACATCCGTTCTGACTTCGCTGCGATGCTGGATGCTCACGCTAACTTCCTGCGTAGCAACCCATCTTACAAAGTCACCGTAGAAGGTCATGCGGACGAACGTGGTACCCCAGAGTACAACATCTCCCTGGGTGAACGTCGTGCTAACGCTGTTAAAATGTACCTGCAGGGTAAAGGCGTTTCTGCTGATCAGATCTCCATCGTTTCTTACGGTAAAGAAAAACCTGCAGTACTGGGTCACGACGAAGCGGCTTACTCCAAAAACCGTCGTGCCGTACTGGTTTACTAAGAGAATGGCATGAGCAGTAACTTCAGACATCATCTGTTGAGTCTGTCGTTACTGGTTGGAATAGCGGCCCCCTGGGCCGCTTTTGCTCAGGCACCAATCAGTAGTGTCGGCTCAGGCTCGGTAGAAGACCGGGTCACTCAACTCGAGCGTATTTCTAACGCTCACAGTCAGCTTTTAACCCAACTCCAGCAACAACTTTCCGATAACCAAAACGATATTGACTCACTCCGCGGTCAGATTCAGGAAAGTCAGTATCAGCTTAACCAGGTTGTGGAACGTCAGAAGCAAATCTTGTTGCAGATAGATAGCCTGAGCAGCGGTGGTGGTGCAGCAGCACAACCCGCAGCAGGCGATCAGAGCGGAGCGGCGACATCCGCGCCCGCGCCGTCTGCGGATGCTTCCGCCTCCACAGGCGCGCCTGTACAGAGCGGTGACGCGAATACGGATTACAATGCGGCCATTGCCCTCGTGCAGGATCAATCTCGTCAGGACGACGCGATTGCTGCGTTTCAGAACTTTGTTAAGAAATACCCTGATTCAACCTACCAGCCAAATGCCAATTACTGGCTTGGTCAGTTGAATTACAACAAGGGTAAAAAGGATGATGCGGCGTTTTATTTTGCCTCCGTGGTGAAAAATTACCCGAAATCGCCGAAAGCGCCAGATGCGATGTATAAGGTTGGCGTGATCATGCAGGACAAAGGAGACACTGCGAAAGCCAAAGCGGTTTATCAGCAGGTGGTCGCCAAATTCCCTGGTACCGAAGGTGCCAAACAGGCGCAAAAACGTCTGAATTCGATGGGATGATTATCGCATGACCAGAAATCGCGTTATTTCTGGTCGTGCAGCATGATTCGTAAGCAGTTAAGTGATCTTCATCGAAATTTTTGTTGCGCAGAATTCTTAAATCAGTAATATATGCCGCCGTTGCCACGGGATATCAAACAACGTGAAAACAGCGTAAAAGTGGGTCGTTAGCTCAGTTGGTAGAGCAGTTGACTTTTAATCAATTGGTCGCAGGTTCGAATCCTGCACGACCCACCACTTAAGCAGTTCCGGTAGTACAGAGTGGGTGATTAGCTCAGTTGGTAGAGCATCTCCTTTACACGGAGGGGGTCGGCGGTTCGAGCCCGTCATCACCCACCACTCGGGTCGTTAGCTCAGTTGGTAGAGCAGTTGACTTTTAATCAATTGGTCGCAGGTTCGAATCCTGCACGACCCACCAATTTTAATGTCTTACTCAGATATTAAACGTGAAGGATAACGTTGCTTTAGCAACGGCCCGAAGGGCGAGGCGAAGCCGAGTCATCCTGCACGACCCACCACTTAAACGTGGTACCGAGTAAAAATCTTCGAAGTCAGCACCCGAATGGGTCGTTAGCTCAGTTGGTAGAGCAGTTGACTTTTAATCAATTGGTCGCAGGTTCGAATCCTGCACGACCCACCACTTCGAAGAAAAAATCCCGCAAGGGGTCGTTAGCTCAGTTGGTAGAGCAGTTGACTTTTAATCAATTGGTCGCAGGTTCGAATCCTGCACGACCCACCAATGTAGAAAGGCGCCCTAAAGGCGCCTTTTTGCTATCTGCAATTCTATAAATGCTCCACACCTCTATTCCCGGTGACTTTTCACTCCAGATTCGCTATCTTGTTTAGTATACAAAACACAATTGCCATGCGTTTTGCTATGTCAGGCAAAAGAAAGGCAATATTGTTAAGCCCGTAAAACGAGAAGCCATAATGAGTGTGATGTTTGATCCCGAAGCCGCCATCTATCCGTTTCCGCCAAAACCTGTTCCGCTAAGCCAGGACGAAAAACAGTTCTACCGCGAGAAGATCAAACGTCTTCTGAAAGAGCGAGACGCGGTGATGGTGGCGCATTACTACACCGACCCGGAAATCCAGCAACTGGCGGAAGAGACCGGGGGCTGCATCTCTGACTCTCTGGAGATGGCGCGCTTTGGCGCAAAACATCCTGCTTCCACGCTGCTTGTTGCTGGCGTGCGTTTTATGGGCGAAACGGCGAAAATTCTCAGCCCGGAAAAAACCATTTTGATGCCGACGCTGAATGCCGAGTGTTCGCTCGATCTTGGCTGCCCGATTGACGCGTTCACCGCCTTCTGCGACGCCCATCCTGACCGTACCGTGGTGGTTTATGCCAACACCTCCGCGGCGGTAAAAGCGCGGGCAGACTGGGTCGTGACCTCCAGCATCGCCGTTGAGCTGATTGAGCATCTGGACAGCCTGGGGGAGAAAATTATCTGGGCACCTGACCGACATCTCGGCAATTATGTTCAGAAGCAGACAGGCGCTGACGTCCTCTGCTGGCAGGGGGCCTGCATTGTGCACGACGAATTCAAAACCCAGGCGCTGGCACGCATGAAGGCGCTTTATCCTGACGCCGCCATTCTTGTTCACCCTGAATCCCCCAGTCCATTGTCGACATGGCGGATGCCGTGGGTTCAACCAGCCAGCTTATCAACGCGGCCAGAACGCTGCCGCACAAGCAGCTCATCGTGGCGACCGATCGCGGTATCTTTTATAAGATGCAGCAGGCCGTGCCGGAGAAAGAGCTCCTTGAAGCCCCAACGGCAGGCGAGGGCGCGACGTGTCGCAGCTGCGCGCATTGCCCGTGGATGGCGATGAACGGTCTGAAAGCGATTGCCGAAGGGCTGGAGACGGGCGGCGCCGCGCATGAAATTCATGTCGATGCTGCGCTGCGCGAAGGTGCGTTAATTCCGCTTAACCGCATGCTGGATTTTGCGGCTACACTACGTACTTAATTCAAAACGTACCGGGGAAAAGATGGATTTTTTTAGCACACAGAACATTCTGGTTCATATACCGATTGGTGCAGGTGGCTATGACCTGTCATGGATTGAGGCCGTCGGCACGCTGGCGGGTT
Source organism: Enterobacter sp. T2 (assembly GCF_010692925.1). Lineage (NCBI taxonomy): Bacteria > Pseudomonadati > Pseudomonadota > Gammaproteobacteria > Enterobacterales > Enterobacteriaceae > Enterobacter > Enterobacter sp. T2. The sequence continues at coordinate 1,374,989 of NZ_CP048736.1, forward strand.
TACTCTGCATCTGGCTGGCAAGCCTGGAGAAAATCAGCAATTACGCGTTCGGGCTGATTAACGTTACGCTGTTTGCGATTATCTTCTTCCAGATCCAGCTGTACGCCAGCCTGCTTTTGCAGTTGTTCTTCTTCGCCGCCAATATTTACGGCTGGTACGCATGGTCGCGGCAGAACAGCCAGCAGGAGGCTGAGCTACAGATCCGCTGGCTACCCCTGCCGAAAGCCATTGCCTGGTTTGTCGCTTGCGTGGTTGCTATTGGTTTCATGACCGTTTATATCAACCCGGTGTTTGCCTTCCTGACCCGTGTGGCCGTTTCGGCTATGTCCGGTATCGGCCTGAGCGTAACGATGCCAGAACTACAGCCGGATGCTTTCCCGTTCTGGGATTCCTGCATGATGGTGCTGTCAATTGCGGCGATGATCCTGATGACCCGTAAATACGTTGAGAACTGGCTGCTGTGGGTCATCATCAACGTTATCAGCGTGGTCATTTTCGCGCTGCAGGGCGTCTATGCGATGTCGCTGGAATATCTGCTGCTGACCTTCATTGCCCTGAATGGCAGCCGTATGTGGATTAAGAGCGCGCGTGAGCGAGGCTCTCACGCGCTTTCCCGCTAATGGTGATGATGATGTGAATGGTCGGGCTGCGCCTCGTTAAGGTGGCAGTCCGGCCCGTTACAGGCCTGATACTCCATCTGGACGGTGGCGTGGCCAATCTCGTAATGATGTTCCAGGAAATGATGAATGCGTTCCAGTAATGCATCGTGATCGTGAGGTGGGATCACCTGAACGTGTAGCGTCATCACCGGTTTTTCACCTACCTGCCAGACATGCACATGATGAACATTGCGCACTTCCGGGACAGAACGGCGCAGGTTACGCTTCAGCTCGTCAATGTCCATGGATGCGGGTGCCCCTTCAAGCAGTTCATTGACGCTCTCCTTCAGCAGACTCCAGGCGCTACGTAAAACCAGACACGATACCAGCACGGAGAGAATCGGGTCGACTGGCGTCCAGCCGGTATAGAGGATCACCAACGCGGCGACTATCGCCCCGACTGAGCCGAGCAAATCCCCCAGCACATGCAAGGCAGCAGCGCGCACATTGAGGTTCTTTTCCCCGCTGCCGCGATGCAAAATCCAGAATGCCAGAATATTCGCCAGCAGCCCCGCGACGGCAATCACCATCATTGTCGTTCCGGCTATTGGCTGCGGGTGCCTGAAGCGTTGGATGGCTTCCCAGACGATAAGAATAGTAATGACCACCAGCGCGATGGCGTTAACAAACGCGGCAAGCGTAGTCAGCCTCAACCAGCCGAAGGTATGGCGTGCGTTCGGAGGACGACGAGCAAATTGCACTGCCAGCAGAGCGAAGAGTAGCGCTGCGGCATCGGTCAGCATGTGCCCGGCATCAGCCAGCAGCGCCAGCGAGCCGGAGACCAGACCGCCAATGACCTCGATAACCATAAACGTGGCCGTAACGCCGAAGGCCAGCATGAGTCGTTTTACGTTGTCATTTCCGGGAGAAGATGCGTGTGAGTGGGTGTGCGCCATGTCTGCTTTCCTGTTTCGTTATTTTTTAGTGTAGCGTTTTTAACAGGTTACTCCAAAAAGAAAGGAGAGCCTGGGCTCTCCTTTCGCATTTAAAGCACTGACGACTTACTGGGTTGTGCCATCGGTTTTGGTATTGGCATCGTTACCCACTTTGTCGTTAGGGTCGGGACATTTGCCGTCCTTACACATTGAGTTCTTATGAACTTCATCTGAACTCATATTGTCGTGATTCATGGTGCCGGAATCACTGCCGTTCGGATGCAGCATGGTGCCGCCGGTATTGGTGTTGCCGGTATTGATCTGGCTGTTATCGACATTATTTGGGGCGATATTCTGTTTCGCATCAGGGGCGACCTGGCCTGCTTCTGCTGCCGCATTGGCATCACCGTTGCTGTCTGAGGTGCCCGTTTCAGCAGCCAGGACGCTGCCGCTTGCCAGGGTGAGAGTGGCGGTCAGGAAGAGGGTAGCCAGTTTTGTCATTTTCATCATGGTGCTCCTGTTCTTGTCGTTACGCTGGATAACTTTCTCCAACAGTGCATCTTTTTAGAGGCGAAAGATTCCGCCTTACGGACTTACGTCAGTAGGGAATCGCGTTTAGGCGTATAAAATTGGTTGTTACAGTTAAAAAGCTTAGGTTAGATCTCATTTTTCGCTATTTTGTGGCGATTTTTAGGCGAATTCCAGGAATTATCTGCGTGAAGTGTAAAACCGTGTTTACACTTCCTGGTCGACAAGATAGATTGAAAGGATTGCTTTCATTACTAAAGATATGGCAGAGCTGGAAAGAAAATGAATTATCAGAACGACGATTTACGCATTAAAGAGATCAATGAGTTATTACCTCCTGTAGCGCTCCTTGAGAAATTCCCCGCCACTGAAAATGCCGCAAACACGGTTTCTCATGCTCGCAAAGCGATCCATAAGATCCTGAAAGGTAATGACGATCGTCTTCTGGTGGTGATTGGTCCATGCTCTATCCACGATCCTGCTGCGGCAAAAGAGTATGCGGCAAGGCTGCTTCAGCTGCGCGAAGAGCTGAAGGATGAGCTGGAAATCGTCATGCGCGTCTATTTTGAAAAACCGCGTACGACAGTTGGCTGGAAAGGGCTCATTAACGATCCGCACATGGATAACAGCTTCCAGATCAACGACGGTCTGCGTATTGCGCGCAAACTGCTGCTGGAGATCAACGACAGTGGCCTGCCTGCTGCCGGTGAGTTCCTGGACATGATCACGCCACAATACCTGGCTGATTTGATGAGCTGGGGCGCAATTGGTGCCCGTACCACGGAATCTCAGGTTCACCGCGAACTGGCATCCGGTCTCTCTTGTCCGGTTGGGTTTAAAAACGGCACCGACGGCACCATTAAGGTGGCTATCGACGCCATTAACGCAGCGGGTGCGCCGCACTGCTTCCTGTCCGTGACCAAATGGGGTCATTCCGCCATCGTGAACACCAGCGGTAACGGGGATTGCCATATCATTCTGCGTGGCGGCAAAGAGCCAAACTACAGTGCAAAACATGTGGCCGACGTGAAGGTCGGGCTGGAAAAAGCCGGGCTGCCACCGCAGGTGATGATCGATTTCAGCCATGCCAACTCCAGCAAGCAGTTTAAAAAGCAGATGGACGTCGGGGCTGATGTCTGTCAGCAGATTGCCGGCGGTGAGAAGGCGGTGATTGGCGTGATGATTGAAAGCCATCTGGTCGAAGGTAACCAGAACCTGGAAGGCAGCGAGCCGCTGGTGTACGGCAAGAGCGTCACGGATGCCTGCATCGGCTGGGACGATACCGACACCCTCCTGCGTCAGCTGGCGAACGCGGTGAAAGCACGTCGCGGTTAAGTCCTGAGGCAGAAATAAAAAAGCGCGGAAGGCTCCGCGCTTTTTTTATGTCTGGCGAAAATTACTTCGCTTTACCCTGGTTCGCGACAGCCGCGGCTTTCGCTGCGATTTCATCCGCGTTACCCAGATAGTAGTGTTTGATTGGTTTGAAGTTTTCGTCGAACTCATACACCAGCGGTACGCCAGTTGGGATGTTCAGTTCAAGAATTTCGTCTTCACCCATGTTGTCCAGGTATTTCACCAGCGCACGCAGGGAGTTACCGTGAGCGGCGATGATCACGCGCTCACCGCTTTTCAGGCGTGGCAGAATGGTTTCGTTCCAGTAAGGCACAACGCGGTCGATGGTCAGCGCCAGGCTTTCGGTGGTTGGCAGCTCAGCGTCAGTCAGTTTCGCGTAACGCGGGTCGTGGCCCGGGTAGCGCTCGTCATCTTTGGTCAGCTCTGGTGGGGTTACCGCGAAGCCGCGACGCCACTGTTTAACCTGCTCGTCACCGTATTTCTCAGCGGTTTCGGCTTTGTTGAGACCCTGCAGCGCACCGTAGTGGCGCTCGTTCAGTTTCCAGGATTTCTCAACCGGCAGCCAGGCCTGATCCAGTTCGTCGAGCACGTTCCACAGCGTGTGGATGGCACGTTTCAGCACAGAGGTGTAAGCAAAATCAAAGCTGAAGCCTTCTTCCTTCAGCAGTTTACCTGCTGCTTTTGCTTCGCTTACGCCTTTCTCAGACAGATCAACGTCGTACCAACCGGTAAAGCGGTTTTCGTTGTTCCACTGGCTTTCGCCGTGACGCACCAGGACCAGCTTAGTAATAGCCATCTCTTACTCCTCAAGCATTTTTAGAATGATAACAATTCTCATTATATTGCTGTGGCCAGGCCAGCAGCAACGCTTAACCCTAACCATAGCGAAAATAGTCTCCGAGTGTAAGATGCTTGTGAATCCAGGGTTATGATTTTGTCTGCGATCGGCGCTATTTTCAGCAAGGGGAGCAGAAAAAAGCCCTCGATGTGAGGGCCTGTCGTTAAGCGCGCGGAATGAAATGATACTCGGTGACGCTCACGTACTCTTCACCCGGGCGCAGAACGCAATCTGGCTGCGGCCATTCCGGATGATTCGGGCTGTCAGGCAGGAACTCGCTCTCCAGTGCCAGACCCTGCCAGTCGCTGTATTCATTGTGTTCGCGTGCCGTTGTGCCGCCTAGATAGTTACCTGAGTAGAACTGCAGGGCAGGGGCGGTGGTATAAACGGTCATCTGCAGCTTCTCGTCAGCAGACCAGACCTGCGCGGCTGGCTGGCTGAGATCGCCTTTGGCCTGCAACAGGAAAGCGTGGTCGTAGCCTTTCACCTTGCGCTGATCGTCATCACTCAGGAAATCCTGTGCGATAGCTTTCGCATTGCGTAAGTCGAAGCTGGTGTCGTTCACCTGCTTCAGGCCCTGATACGGTATGCCCATTTCGTCAACCGGCAGGTACGCGTCCGCAAGGATTTGCAGCTTGTGGTTGCGCACGTCGCACTGGTTGCCGTCCAGATTAAAGTAGGCATGGTTAGTCAGGTTAACCGGACACGGCTTGTCGACCGTGGCACGGTATTCGATGGCGATTCGGTTGTCGTCGGTCAGCGTGAAGCGTGCGGAGGCGATAAGGTTGCCCGGGAAGCCCTGATCGCCATCAGGTGAATCCAGCGAGAACAGCACTTCGCTGTCATTTTGACGGACAATTTTCCAGCGGCGTTTATCAAACCCTTCCGGTCCGCCGTGAAGCTGGTTCTCACCCTGACTTGGAAGGAGAGGGTACGCCACGCCGTCGAGTTCGAAACGGCTTTTAGCGATGCGGTTGGCATAGCGGCCGACGGACGCTCCCAGAAAAGCCGATTGGTTAACATACTGCTCAGGCGATGCACAGCCGAGCAGCGTTTCACGCACGCTGCCGTCCGGCATCGGTACGCGGGCGGAGAGCAGGGTTGCACCCCAGTCCATCAGCGTAACCACCATCCCTGCGCGGTTGCGCAGGGTTAACAGGCGATACGGCAGACCATCCGGTGCGAGAGTAGGTGTTTCGTTTAGCACTGTCCGGCTCCTTGTGATGCTTTACATACATAGAAGGTTTCTTTAATACCTGTCTTTGCTTCGTACTGCTTCGTCACGGCATCCTGTACGGCAGGGACCAGCTCTTCCGGTACCAGCGCAACGATGCAGCCCCCGAAGCCGCCGCCGGTCATGCGCACGCCGCCTTTATCGCCGATGGTCGCTTTGACGATCTCAACCAGGGTATCAATTTGCGGGACGGTGATTTCAAAGTCATCGCGCATGGAGGCATGCGATTCAGCCATCAGTTCTCCCATGCGTTTCAGGTCGCCTTTCGCCAGCGCGGACGCGGCTTCAACGGTACGGGCGTTCTCCGTCAGCACGTGACGAACGCGTCTGGCGACAACCGGATCCAGCTCATGCGCAACCTTATTGAATTCATCAAGCGTCACGTCGCGCAGGGCGGGCTGCTGGAAGAAGCGTGCACCGGTTTCACACTGCTCGCGGCGGGTGTTGTACTCGCTGCCCACCAGCGTGCGCTTAAAATTACTGTTGATAATCACAACAGCCGCGCCTTTGGGCAGCGGAACGGCTTTGGTGCCAAGCGAGCGGCAGTCGATCAGCAGCGCGTGCTCTTTTTTGCCCAGCGCGGAGATCAGCTGGTCCATAATGCCGCAGTTACAGCCCACGAACTGGTTTTCTGCTTCCTGACCGTTCAGGGCGATTTGTGCCCCGTCCAGCGGCAGATGATAAAGCTGCTGGAACACGGTCCCCACGGCGACTTCCAGAGAGGCAGAGGAGCTTAAGCCTGCACCCTGTGGCACGTTGCCGCTGATCACTAAATCCGCACCGCCAAAGTTCTTGTTACGCTTCTGCAGATGCTTCACCACGCCGCGCACATAGTTAGACCACTGCTGGCTGTCGTGCGTCACAATGGGGGCATCAAGGGAAAACTCGTCGGTTTCGTTACCGTAATCCGCCGCTATTACGCGGACGTTACGGTCGTCGCGCTTTGCGCAACTAATAACCGTCTGGTAATCAATGGCACACGGCAGCACAAAACCGTCGTTGTAGTCAGTATGTTCACCGATCAGATTGACGCGGCCAGGCGCCTGAATAACATGGGTGGCAGGGTAGCCAAATTTCTCAGCAAACAGGGATTGTGTTTTATCTTTCAGACTCATTTTTTAGACTCCTGATTCGCGATAGTGGACGTCACTCACGGCACGCAGACGTTCGGCTGCCTGTTCCGCCGTCAGGTCACGCTGGGTTTCCGCCAGCATTTCATAGCCCACCATGAACTTACGTACCGTCGCAGAGCGAAGCAGTGGCGGATAGAAATGGGCATGCAGCTGCCAGTGTTGGTTCTCTTCACCGTTAAACGGTGCGCCGTGCCAGCCCATGGAATACGGGAAAGAGCACTGGAACAGGTTGTCGTAACGGCTGGTCAGTTTCTTCAGCGCCAGCGCAAGGTCGTCGCGCTGTGCGTCGCTGAGGTCGGTCATGCGCTGTATGTGCGCTTTCGGCAACAGCAGCGTTTCAAACGGCCAGGCGGCCCAGTAAGGTACGACGGCGAGCCAGTGTTCGGTTTCCACCACGGTACGGCTGCCATCGGCCAGCTCACGCTGGGTGTAATCAACCAGCATGGGTGAGCCGTTTTCCTCGAAATAGGCTTTTTGCAGGCGGTCTTCGCGTTCGGCTTCGTTAGGCAGGAAGCTGTTCGCCCAGATCTGGCCGTGCGGATGCGGGTTGGAGCAGCCCATCGCCGCACCTTTGTTTTCAAATACCTGCACCCACGGGTAAGTCTGCCCCAGCTCAGCGGTTTGTGCCTGCCAGGTGCCGATCACCTCTTTCAGTGCCTCAACGCTCAGCTCCGGCAGCGTTTTGCTGTGATCGGGCGAGAAGCAGATCACGCGGCTGGTACCCCGCGCGCTTTCACAGCGCATCAGCGGGTCATGGCTCGCGGGCGCGTCCGGCGTGTCGGTCATCAGCGCAGCAAAATCGTTGGTGAAGACGAAGGTGCCTTTGTAGTCCGGGTTTTTATCTCCGGTGACGCGCGTGTTGCCCGGACACAGGAAGCAATCCGGGTCATGCTGCGGTAGCGTTTGTTTCGCAGGCGTCTCTTGCGCCCCCTGCCAGGGGCGCTTGGCGCGATGCGGAGACACCAAAATCCATTGTCCGCTTAACGGGTTAAAACGACGATGCGGATGATCGACGGGATTAAACGAAGTCATGAAGGATCCTTAGTCCGGATAGCCTTGCGGGTGGCGTGACTGCCAGTGCCAGGTATCCTGTGCCATTTCATCAAGCGTGCGGGTCACACGCCAGTTAAGCTCTTTGTCGGCTTTAGTGGCATCCGCCCAGTAAGCGGGCAGGTCACCATCACGACGAGGTGCGAAGTGGTAGTTCACTGGCTTACCGCAGGCTTTGCTGAAGGCGTTAACCACGTCCAGCACGCTGCTGCCGACCCCGGCGCCGAGGTTGTAAATATGCACGCCCGGTTTATCTGCCAGCTGTTGCATGGCCGCAACGTGACCGTCGGCCAGATCCATCACGTGGATATAGTCGCGCACGCCGGTGCCGTCCTGGGTTGGGTAGTCGTTACCAAAAATCGCCAGCGACTCACGACGGCCTACCGCCACCTGGGCGATATACGGCATCAGGTTGTTCGGGATGCCCTGCGGATCTTCACCCATATCGCCAGACGGATGGGCGCCGACCGGGTTGAAGTAGCGCAGCAAGGCGATGCTCCATTCCGGCTGCGCTTTTTGCAGATCGGTCAGGATCTGTTCCACCATCAGCTTGCTTTTGCCGTACGGGCTTTGTGGCGTGCCTGTCGGGAAACTTTCAACGTAGGGGATTTTTGGCTGATCGCCATAGACGGTGGCGGAGGAGCTGAAGATAAAGTTTTTAACGTTCGCCGCACGCATGGCGGAGATGAGACGCAGGGTACCGTTGACGTTGTTGTCGTAATACTCAAGCGGCTTCGCAACGGATTCACCGACGGCTTTCAGACCGGCGAAGTGGATCACCGCTTCAATGGCGTGGTCGTGAAGGATTTCGGTCATCAGCGCTTCGTTGCGGATGTCGCCTTCCACGAAAGTGGGTTGTTTCCCGCCAAGACGTTCAATCACCGGCAGCACGCTGCGCTTACTATTGCACAGGTTGTCGAGGATGATCACATCGTGACCATTTTGCAGCAGTTGCACACAGGTATGACTTCCTATGTAACCGCTACCACCTGTTACCAGAACTCGCATGATTCGCTCCATTAGGCTTATGGTATGTAATAACCATAGCATAACAGAGACGCTAAAAGTGTGACATGGGATAAAATAGTGGAATCGTTTACACTCGTTTTCAAACTCGCTTTTTCAATCACTCAGACCATTCTAGATCAAAGAGATAGTGTTGTATTGATGCAAGTTATCTGAAAAGAGGAGGGCGGGGCCCTCCACGGTTAGTCGATGTGGCTGAGAAGGTAGCGATAGCGCTCGCCGTCCGGAATGAACTCAAGACGATGGGTGATACAGGAAGGGGCATCCTCGGCATGGTGTGAAACAAACAGCAGTTGGGTTTCACCCTCGGCAATGAGAATATCCACAAAGCGACGAATCAGCTGGCGGTTTAGCGGATCCAGACCCTGCAGAGGCTCATCCAGAATTAACAGTGTCGGGTGTTTTACCAGCGCGCGAACAATCAATGCCAGGCGCTGCTGCCCCCATGACAAACTGTGAAACGGCGCGTCAGCCACCCGGCTATCCATCCCCAGAATATCCAGCCACTGCTGGGCCAGCTTGTGCTGCTTGTCCGACACCGCCTGATAAATTCCGATGGAGTCAAAATACCCGGAGAGGATCACGTTACGTACCGTGGTACTGACCCGGTAATCCAGATGCAGGCTGCTGCTGACGTAGCCGATATGTTTTTTAATATCCCAGATGGTTTCACCGCTGCCGCGACGACGGCCAAACAACGTGAGATCGTTGCTATAGCCCTGCGGATGGTCGCCGGTGATGAGGCTCAGCAGCGTGGATTTTCCCGCGCCATTCGGGCCGACAATCTGCCAGTGCTCGCCCGGATTCACCGTCCAGCTAAGATGGTTAAGGATCGGGCGGTCGTCATAAGAGACGATACCATCACGCAGCACGATGCGTGGCTGGTGAGGATCGAGCGCGTGGCGGGCTGACGGGGCATCGGGTTCCGGAAGGGTGATGCCGTCGAGCTGTTCACTGTGCGCGAGCTGGGCAATCAGCGCCTGCTTAAGCAGCGCCGACTTTTCGCCCGTCTCGGTCAGATGACAGTCGGCCAGCACACCGGCATGCTGGACAAAATCCGGAATCTCATCAAAGCGGTTAAGTACCAGCACAAGGGTATATCCCTGCTGATTAAGCGAGCCCAGCAGATGCGCCAGCTGCGCCCTGGACTGGACGTCAAGGCCGTCGAACGGTTCGTCGAGGATAAGCAACTCAGGCTCGCTCATCAGCGCCTGGCAAAGCAGGGTTTTCCGCGTTTCGCCGGTAGAAAGATATTTGAAGCGTCGGTTGAGCAGGGCGGTAATGCCGAACTGTTCAGCCAGGCGCTGACAGCGGGCAGGATCTTTCACCTCATCCTGGATAATTTCCGCCGTTGTACGGCCGGTATCTTCTTCTCCAGGACTGAGTAAATCGGTATTGTTGCGCTGCCATTCGTCGCTCACCAGCTTTTGCAGTTGTTCAAAAGAGAGGCGCGTCAGGCGCGTAACGTCGCTCTGGTATTCCCCTTTGAGGAGGGTGAGTTCCCCCGCCAGCGCACGGGCCAGCGCGGATTTACCGCTGCCGTTAGTGCCAACAAACGCCCAGCTTTCAGCCGCGCGTATTGTCAAATCAGCAATCGCCAGCGTCCGGGTATCGCTAAGACGAAACGTACCTTGCGAAATATGCAATAATGCCATGATTTATCCCATTTTTTGCAGCAACAGATGTCAGGGATACTCACTGTCAGCGCGGTTGTCAATGCGCTCAGCACAATGTGGCGATAATCACCCGGTCTGCGTTGAAATATGCGGTGACGACAGCACCTTCTTCTAAGCCGTCCGCCTCGCTGCAAGGTACCGTCGCGCAGAGTGATTGTCCGTCCGCCAGCGTCATAAGCACTTCGCATTGCGCCTTGCCGCGTTCAATATGGCTGATTGCGCCCGATAGCTGGTTATCCGCTGCCTGTGCCGTGTCGGGGTTACGCGTGATATTGACCCATGGCGCTTTCAGTAACACCAGCACCTCTTTACCTTCATCCAGGCCAAGGCGCTCTGCACTCTGCGCGGTGATTGCGGCTTTCAGACGCGTTGTTCCATCGGCAAGCAGGATCTCAACATGCTGTTGTATCTGAAGATTATCGCGCGCCGTCACCGTACCAAACCACTGGTTGCGGGCGCTGGTTTGTAACGAGAAGCGGGAAATGGCGGCCAGCAAACTGTCCAGTGGAACGCTATCGTCATCACTCAGAACATCAAACGCTTTTTGCTGGATCTGGCCCAGAAGATCGTAAAGCTGAATCAGGCGCTGGCCGTAGCGCGTCACCCTGGCGCCGCCACCGCCCTTACCGCCCGTGGCTCTGTCCACCAGCGGGTGTTCGCTCAGGGTGTTCATTTCATTGATGGCATCCCAGGCGCTTTTATAGCTGATCCCGGCATTCTTTGCCCCCTGGCTAATCGAGCCCGTTTGTTCTATTTGTTTAAGCAGGGCTATACGTCTGGGGTCGGCAAAAAGCTTTTGCTGTAGTCGGAGAGTAAGAAGAATTTCGGCCTGCATAACAGTGTCCTGGCAAAAAGGATATTGTGACCCAAATGGTGCGGGGCGCAAAGGCTACCGCACAAAAGGGGATGTTTTTCTTACTTTTCAGGGTAGAATAAGCCCTTCACAATATCTGGAGAAAACCATGTTAGAGTTGTTGAAAAGTCTGGTATTCGCCGTGATCATGGTGCCAGTAGTGATGGCCATCATCCTCGGTGCCATCTACGGCCTGGGTGAAGTGTTCAACCTCTTTTCGAACATTGGTCACAAAGACCAGGCTAAAAAGCAGCATTGATTCCCTTCAAAACGCCCGGCTAGCCCGGGCGTTTTGCTCTCAAGCTTTTCTCATTTTCTCCGATAGTATTAAGAATCAGTCCAGCTTACCCCTTGAGCGGTACGATATAGCGCTGGGATCTCCATGAAGATATCGTTATATTATCGTCTATATAACGCTATATACAGGAGCTACAAATGGCACGTTCATGGGTACGTCTTTTCGCTGGGGCAACGCTGACGCTTTCACTTGCCGGGCAGGCGCTGGCGGACGACGGAAAAATTACGGTTTTTGCGGCGGCGTCGCTGACCAACGCGCTGCAGGATATTGCGGCGGCGTATAAAAAAGAGAAAAACGTCGATGTTGTCTCCTCTTTCGCCTCTTCATCTACGCTTGCGCGCCAGATAGAAGCGGGGGCACCGGCGGATCTGTTCATTTCAGCCGATCAGAAATGGATGGATTACGCGGCGGAGAAGAAATCAATTGATCCGGCAACCCGCGAAACGCTGCTGGGGAATAGCCTGGTTGTCGTGGCACCAAAAGCCAGCGCGCAGGCGGATATTACCATTAACAAAGAGACCAACTGGATGAGCCTGCTTAACGGTGGCCGTCTGGCGGTGGGCGATCCGGAGCATGTTCCGGCGGGGATCTACGCCAAAGAAGCGCTGCAAAAACTGGGCGCGTGGGAGACATTGTCGCCGAAACTGGCGCCGGCGGAAGATGTACGCGGTGCGCTGGCGCTGGTGGAACGCAACGAAGCCCCGCTGGGGATTGTATATGGCTCTGATGCCGTTGCCAGCAAGGGTGTGAAAGTGGTTGCAACGTTCCCGGAAGACTCCCACAAGAAAGTGGAATATCCTGTCGCGATTGTTGATGGACATAAAAACGCGACCGTGACGGCCTTTCGCGATTACCTGAAGGGGCCAGAAGCGTCCGCAATCTTTAAACGTTATGGATTTACGACTCACTGATGATATTGACCGATCCTGAATGGCAGGCTGTTCTGCTGAGCCTTAAAGTCTCTTCCCTGGCGGTTGCGCTGAGTTTGCCCTTTGGGATCTTCTTTGCCTGGTTACTGGTGCGCTGCCGGTTTCCCGGCAAGGCGCTGCTCGACAGCGTACTTCATCTCCCGCTCGTTTTACCCCCCGTGGTGGTCGGCTATCTGTTGCTGATTTCGATGGGGCGACGCGGTTTTATCGGCGAGAAGCTCTACGACTGGTTTGGTCTGACGTTCGCCTTTAGCTGGCGCGGTGCGGTACTAGCCGCGGCGGTGATGTCATTTCCGTTGATGGTGAGGGCGATCCGCCTCGCGCTGGAAGGGGTGGACATGAAGCTCGAACAGGCGGCCCGCACGCTGGGTGCCGGGCGCTGGCGCGTCTTTTTCACCATCACGCTCCCGCTTACGCTGCCGGGGATTATAGTTGGCACGGTACTGGCGTTTGCCCGTTCGCTGGGCGAGTTCGGCGCGACCATCACGTTTGTATCGAACATTCCCGGCGAGACGCGAACGATTCCGTCAGCCATGTACACCCTGATTCAAACACCCGGCGGAGAAGGCGCGGCGGCGCGACTGTGCATCATTTCAATCGTCCTGGCCCTGGCTTCGCTGCTGGTGTCTGAATGGCTGGCGCGGCTGAGTCGCGAACGGATGGGGAAATAAGGATGCTGGAACTGAATTTCACCCAGACGCTGGGGAACCACACGCTGACGCTTAACGAGACGCTGCCTGCAAGCGGCATCACCGCCATTTTTGGCGTCTCCGGTGCGGGAAAAACCTCTCTGATTAATGCGATTAGCGGCCTGACACGCCCGCAGTCAGGGCGAATTGTTCTGAATGACCGCGTTCTGAATGACGTGGAGAACAAAATATACCTCTCGCCGGATAAACGTCGCATCGGCTATGTTTTCCAGGACGCGCGCTTGTTCCCGCACTACAGCGTGCGCGGCAACCTGCGCTACGGTATGGCCAAAAGTATGGCCGGGCAGTTTGATAAGCTGGTGACGCTGTTAGGTATTGAGCCTCTGCTCGACAGGCTGCCTTCCTCTCTTTCCGGTGGAGAAAAACAGCGTGTGGCGATTGGCCGTGCCTTGCTGACCGCACCCGAGCTGCTGTTGCTCGACGAACCGCTGGCTTCGCTGGATATTCCGCGTAAACGTGAACTGCTGCCCTACCTGCAGCGCCTGACCCGCGAGATTAACATTCCCATGCTCTACGTCAGCCACTCGCTGGATGAGATCCTCCATCTGGCCGACAAAGTGCTGGTACTGGAAGAGGGCAGCGTAAAGGCCTTTGGCAACCTGGAAGAGGTATGGGGAAGCAGCGTGATGCATCCCTGGCTTCCAAAGGAGCAGCAGAGCAGTATCCTGAAAGTGAGCGTGCTGGAACACCACCCGCATTATGCGATGACCGCGCTGGCGCTGGGCGACCAGCATCTGTGGGTGAGCAAGGTCGACAAGCCGTTGCAGTCCGCGCTGCGTATTCGCATTCAGGCATCGGACGTCTCGCTGGTGCTGCAACCGCCGCTGCAAACCAGCATTCGTAATATTCTGCGCGCCAAAGTGGCGGAGTGCTTTGATGATAACGGTCAGGTGGAAGTGAAGCTTGAGGTGGGAAGCAGGACGCTCTGGGCGCGCATCAGCCCGTGGGCCAGGGACGAGTTAGGTATCAAGCCCGGCCTGTGGCTTTACGCGCAAATCAAGAGCGTCTCGATCACTGCCTGATTACAGCAGGTGGGTATAAATGTACTGCGCGATGCTATCGGTGGTGTTATCGCCAATCACCACGTTAGCGCGCGCTTTCACCGCGTCATCGGCGTTGCCCATCGCCACGCCGGTACCGGCAGCCTCCAGCATACTGATATCGTTATAGTTATCGCCAAAGGCAATCACGTCACGCATCGACCCTCCCTGAGATTCCACGTACTGCGTCAGGCGCTTGCCCTTGCTGTTGCCTTTACGGGCAATATCTACCTGATCGTGCCATGACCATTCACATTCCAGACCCAGGGTCTGTTCAACCTGTTTCGCGAAGGTATTCAGTTTGGTGGTGTCTTCATCCGTCAGGGCGAATTTCCAGATAGCGTCAACATCCTGAGCGGCCTGGCGCAGGGAGGACACCTGGGTAAAGACCGGACGCTGCGCTTCCGGCAGCGAAAGTGCCCAGTTACTGGTGCGCACCACATGGCCGGTAGGGCGCTCGTACAGCATCGCGTTGTCCACATACATCAGGCCATGAATGGCATGCTCATCCAGCAGATCAATCAGTTGCAGCGCCTGAGGAACCGGTAGCGGGTCGGAGGCTAAAACCTTTTTTGCCTGATAATCATACAAATAAGTGCCATTACAACAAATTGCAGGTGTATCTAACGCCAGTGCCTGATAAAAAGGATGAATGGCAACGTGATGTCGACCCGTTACGATAAGGAGTTGATACCCGGCTTCCTGGGCTCGTTTAAGCGCTTCAAGGGAGGAGGGGAGCAGGGTTTTCTGAGGGGTCAGTAATGTTCCGTCTAAATCCAGGGCAATCACACGCGAGGTCATTTGTTCTTCCGGGTTAATGTTGAATTTTAGGTCTCAGGCGATGTTACACCGAGAGTAAATCGCTGCAAAATTCCTGGCTAAAATTCAGCATTCACCGTTAAAAATAATCACTTTCACGCGCAGTGAGGAAAGGAGTATTCATGAAACAAACCGTTTATACCGCCAGTCCTGAAAGTCAGCAGATCCACGTCTGGCGTTTGAATGCAGAAGGTTCGCTCACGCTGGTTCAGGTTGTTGATGTTCCGGGGCAAGTACAGCCAATGGTCGTCAGCCCGGATAAACGTTTTCTGTATGTTGGCGTACGCCCTGAGTTCCGGGTGCTGGCCTACCGCATCTCGCCGGACGACGGTGCGCTGACCTACACTGCCGAAGCGCCGCTGCCGGGCAGCCCGACCCACATCTCGACCGATCGTAAAGGGCGTTTCATCTTTAGCGGCTCTTACAATGCGGGCTGCGTCAGCGTGACCCGCCTTGACGACGGCATTCCGGTCGACACTGTCGACGTGGTGGAAGGGCTGGAAGGATGTCACTCGGCGAATATCTCTCCGGACAACCGCACGCTGTGGGTGCCTGCACTGAAGCAGGATCGCATCTGCCTGTTTACCCTGAGCGACGATGGTCACCTGGTGGCGCAAAACCCGGCTGAAGTGACTACCGTTGAGGGCGCAGGCCCACGCCATATGGTCTTCCACCCGAACCAGCAGTATGCCTATGTGGTAAACGAACTGAACAGTTCGGTAGACGTGTGGGAGTTGAAAGATCCAAACGGTCAGATCGAATGCGTGCAGACGCTGGATATGATGCCGTCTGACTTCTCTGACACCCGCTGGGCGGCGGATATCCACATTACGCCTGACGGCCGTCATCTGTATGCCTGCGACCGTACCTCAAGCCTGATTACCGTCTTCAGCGTCTCCGAAGATGGCAGCGTGCTGGCCATTGAAGGTTTCCAGCCAACGGAAACTCAGCCGCGCGGCTTTAATATCGATCACAGCGGTAAATACCTGATTGCGGCAGGGCAGAAATCCCACCATATCGCGCTGTATGAAATCAAAGGCGTACAGGGTCTGCTGGAAGAAAAAGGACGCTACGCCGTAGGCCAGGGACCGATGTGGGTCCTGGTCAACGCTCACTAAGTGGCCTGAAACAAAAAACCTCGCGAATGCGAGGTTTTTTTATGCCCGGTGGTAGCCGGGTAGAGCACATCAAAACGTAACCAACCTGATTATCATAATGTTGACTTAAGACGATGTAAATTCATCACCAACGAAGAAAAGACGTTCTCAAGCGACGGTGCGCAAAAATAATTAATATAATCAATGAGATATTTGGTTTTTCTTTATAGATTCCTAAACTCTCCATAACTGTTTTTATATACAGTAATGGTTTGATATCATTCTGTTCGTTGGTTTGATGTGTTGCAGTTCCGCAATTCAGGATCCTTTTTAAGTCCTGGCTGTCGGGTGGTGCCGACAGTGCCTAAACTGCGGAGCACATCAAAACATAGCCAACACACCTCTGGTGACAGGCAGCGGAAAGGTAAGGCAGAGGAGAAGTACTCTATACCAAAGGAGTGGCGTATGAGCGGTGTGGAATGGGCAATTCTGTTCCTGCAACTCATGGTTGCAATTATGCAACTATTGGATGCGTATCTTAAGTTTGGTGCCTGACGCATTCAGTCGCAGTAAAAAGGGGGATTAAAATCCCCCTTTTACTCTCATCTTACTGCTTCGGCTCTGCAACCACCTTGCTACCCAGACCGCGGTTGTTGTATTCCCACATGCGGTTGAAGTTCGCGTCATTCAGATTGCGCTGCACGTTCCCTTTATCATCCACCGCACCGGTATTGCCGGAGAACGGACGCTTGGAGATCGCGGCATCAGCCCACGGCTTCGCCATGTTAAAGCCTTCGTTGATCACGCTGTCGCGGATCACGACCTGACCGTTAGTGGCAGAGTCCACATCCAGGGAGCGACCCAGCTGTGCCACGCCGTCGCCGGCAGCGTTAAAGCGGCTGTTAACGGCCAGGAAGCCGTAGAACAGGTTAGACTGTGTTGCTGGCGCAAACACGTAACCTTCCTGCTGAGTGCGCGAGTTCACCACGCGGAAATCGGTGTTTTCAAATACCACCGCACCACGACCGGACACCAGATCCACGTCACCTTCAATGTAGCTGTTGGTTACCAGCGTACGGGTCAGGCGGTTGTTCTGCAGCGTGTTCTTAACATCGCTGTTGGTCACGAAGAAGGTATTCTGACGGCCCAGAATGTTGACGTTGTTAATCTGCACCTTATCGCCATCACTACGCAGCGCGACGGCCTGGTGGGTACCGGCATCGACGCTGTCGCCGAGGGTATTTTGAATGGTCAGGTTTTGCAGCTGCAGACCATTATTTTGGGACCAGAATACCGCCGAGCACATCAGGCCAACGGTTGCGGAACGCTTGCTCTGGCAGTTATCAAACATGTACCACGCCGGTTTACCTGGCATATATTTACCGGCCGGGTTCACCAGGCGACGCCAGGTGGTGCTGTCGATTTCGGAATCAATCGCCAGGCCAATTTTCACGTCGATTGCTTTTTCGCCCAGACCGTAAAGGGTGATGCTGCCTGGTGCGGCCGGAACATACACGGTGCCTTCGTATTCACCCGGCAGGATCGCGATGTACTGGCGAGAGGCGCTGTGTTTGGTAATGGCCGCGTCAACCGCTGCCTGAATGGACGTGTGCGTTACGCCCTGGGCGCCAGCCGGGCCAACCACGAAGTCAGGCTGTTTCGGCAGGTTAATAGAAGACGGTGTCCACGGCGCAGCGTTAGGATCCATCGCTGAGAAGTAGTGGGCACGGTCGAAGTTCTTCGCTTCATCAGCGGACAAAATCGGGCGGGACGCGGTGCCCGGTGCTACCTGCTCAGAAGGCAGCTGATCCGGTGGTGTTGAACTGCATGCGGATAAGGTCACGCCAAAGGCGAGCGCTAACGCCAGACGGGAAATCCTGGAAATGTTCAAGGTGGAGCTCCTGGGTATGCAAGTCTTAAACGGGATAGACGAAATAGCCTGCTTTTTTATACTAAGTTGAGCGAAACGGGAAGATAAAAAGGGTAAAAGTTGCATTTTTTACCCCCGGGAGGCGGGAAAGTCATCACAAATAAATAACATTTTCTACCAGAACGGTTGACAGCAGACGGCGGATGAAAATAAATGTCTATACAACCTATGACAAGTGGAACGCCCATGCAGCTTCATCCTGACGATGTAATATGGCGAAATGCGCGACTGGCAACGATGGTTCCCGATGCCTCCGCACCCTATGGTCTGAAAGCGCAACACGCCCTGGTCGTGCGCGGTCAAACCATCCTGGCCGTGATCCCTGAATCTGACATTCCTTCCGGACACCGTCACTGCATCGATCTACAGGGGCGTCTGGTGACGCCGGGGCTGATTGATTGCCATACCCATCTGGTGTTTGGCGGCGACCGCGCGGCAGAGTGGGAGCAGCGCCTGAACGGTGTCTCTTATCAAACCATCAGCGCGCAGGGCGGCGGGATTAACGCCACCGTGACGGCGACACGCAACAGTTCGCCGGAAACCCTGTTGAAGCTGGCGCAGCAGCGGCTCCAGCGTCTGATGAATGAAGGCGTGACGACCATAGAAATTAAATCGGGATACGGACTTAACGCGGATGCCGAAGAGAAAATGTTGCTGGTTGCTCGCCAGCTTAGTCTGAGTAATCTGGTCGAGATTAGCCCGACGCTTCTGGCGGCACATGCCGTCCCTGCGGAATACCGACAGGATCCGGATGCGTATCTCACGCTGGTCTGCGAGCAGATCATGCCCACGCTGTGGCAAAAAGCGTTATTTGAAGCGGTAGATGTGTTTTGTGAAAACGTCGGCTTTACCCCGTCGCAAACCGAGCGCCTTTTCCAGGCCGCCACCGCGCTGGGTATTCCGGTGAAAGGGCATGTTGAGCAGCTGTCTAATCAGGGCGGTGCGGCGCTGGTCAGCCAGTATAAAGGGCTGTCAGCGGATCATATCGAATATCTCGACGACGCTGGCATTCAGGCGATGGCGCAAAGCGGTACGGTGGCGGTATTGCTCCCCGGCGCGTTCTATTTCCTTCAGGAGCGCCAGCGTCCGCCGGTTGAACAGCTCAGAAAACAGGGAGTGCCGATGGCGGTGGCCACCGACTATAACCCCGGCACCAGCCCGTTTGCGAGCCTGCACCTGGCGATGAATATGGCCTGCGTCCAGTTTGGCCTGACCCCTGAAGAGGCCTGGGCTGGCGTCACGCGACACGCCGCGCAGGCGCTGGGTCGCGGCGCAACCCACGGGCAATTGCAGGCGGGGTATGTGGCCGATTTTATCGTCTGGGATGCTGACCATCCGGTTGAGATGGTCTATGAACCGGGTCGCAATCCGTTGTATCAGCGTATTTTCCGTGGGGAGGCAGTATGAGGTTATGGCGGCCCGTAGCCGAAATGGTCTGGCAGGGGCGTGACGACAGCGCCGAGGCCAGCAATGCAAAGCGTATCTTTCAGACGATACAGCAGCAGGCGCAGTTTACGCCGCTTTCCTCTGGCATCGCGCTGATCGGGTTTGAATGCGATGCAGGGGTTAAACGCAATCAGGGCAGGCCTGGCGCCGTGCAGGCCCCTGATATCCTGCGCAACGCGCTGGCGAATATGGCCAGCCATCAGGGACACGAACGGCTTGCGGATATGGGATCCGTGTATGTCGAAGGTGATGAACTTGAAGCGGCACAGCGGGTTTTAAGCGATGCGGTGACGGCCTGCCAGCAGTCCGGGATGCGCACGCTGATCTTTGGCGGCGGGCACGAGACCGCCTGGGCGCATGGTCGGGGCATTCTCGATGCCTTCCCGAACGAGCGCGTGACAGTGATTAATCTTGATGCCCATCTCGATCTGCGCAAGGCCGAGCGTGCAACATCCGGTACCCCGTTTCGTCAACTGGCCCATTACTGCGAGGACCACGGTCGGGCGTTTCGCTACGCCTGCTTTGGCGTCAGCCGGGCAGCCAACACGCAGGCACTCTGGGATGAAGCGGAACGCCTGAACGTCACGCTGGTGGAAGACTGGCATTTCAGACGCGATGCGTTATCTGCGCTGGAAAAGGTGCTGGCGCAGGCCGATCGGGTCTACCTGACTATTGACCTCGACGTTCTGCCGGCGAGCGAAATGCCTGCCGTATCCGCCCCTGCGGCGTTAGGGGTACCGGCGCTGGATCTTCTGCCGGTTATCGAACAAATCTGTCGCAGCGGTAAGCTGCAGGCCGCCGATCTGGTAGAGTTTAACCCGCAGTACGACAGGGACGGACAGGGCGCGAAGCTTGCCGCTCGTCTGGCCTGGCAAATTGCTCACTGGTGGGCATAACCCTATTTAAGGAGTCATGATGTTTTCACGCTCGCCCCTGGCGCAGTCGAGCCCTCCTGCGCCTTTCTACGAAAAGGTGAAGCAGGCTATCAGCGAAAAAATTGCTACCGGTGTCTGGCGCCCTCACGATCGTATTCCGTCCGAGGCCGAACTGGTGGCGCAATTTGGATTTAGCCGGATGACCATCAACCGGGCGCTGCGCGAACTGACCGATGAAGGTCTTCTGGTGCGCCTGCAGGGGGTCGGCACTTTCGTGGCGGAGCCCAAAGGTCAGTCGGCGCTGTTTGAAATCCGCAGTATTGCCGATGAGATACACTCGCGAAATCATCAGCACCGCTGCGAGGTGCTGGTGCTCGAAGAGACCGAGGCGAGCGCCGAGCAGGCCGCCGAGCTGAATGTTAAAGAAGGGAGCCGTATCTTCCACTCCGTGATGGTGCATTTTGAGAACGACATTCCGGTACAGATTGAAGATCGCTGCGTTAACGCAGAGCGGATACCGGAGTATCTGAGCCAGGATTACACCCAAACCACGCCGCATGCGTACCTCTCGCTGGTCGCACCGCTGACGGAAGGGGAACACATTGTGGAGGCTGTGCGCGCCACGCCGCAGGAGTGTGAACGGTTGCGCATTAAAGAGCACGATCCGTGCCTGCTGATCCGCCGTCGAACCTGGTCATCATCGCAGATTGTCTCCCATGCCAGGCTGCTTTTCCCGGGTAACCGTTACCGGCTGCAGGGCCACTTTATGTCATAAGTTTTATAAGCGTGATCGCTAACGCAATATAACAAAATTGTATCTTTTTTGTTAAAACTGACCTTGTGTGTGCTTGTCTATACAAGTATATCTAAATGCATCATCTGTCCTTTATGAGGAGCACACAATGTCGTCAGGTAAATACCGCCAGCAGGATGTCCGCGCCGCGCGCGGCACCACGCTTACTGCCAAAAGCTGGCTCACCGAAGCCCCGCTGCGCATGTTGATGAATAACCTCGACCCTGAGGTGGCGGAGAACCCCCACGAGCTGGTGGTCTACGGCGGCATAGGCCGCGCCGCGCGTAACTGGGAATGCTATGACGCAATTGTAAAATCCCTGACTCATCTCGAACACGACGAAACCCTGCTGGTACAGTCCGGCAAGCCGGTCGGCGTATTCAAAACCCATAAAAATGCGCCACGCGTGCTGATCGCCAACTCTAACCTGGTGCCGCACTGGGCGACGTGGGAACACTTCAACGAGCTGGATGCCAAAGGGCTGGCGATGTATGGTCAGATGACCGCCGGGAGCTGGATCTACATTGGCAGCCAGGGGATTGTGCAAGGCACTTACGAAACCTTCGTGGAAGCCGGTCGCCAGCACTATAACGGCTCGCTGAAAGGCCGCTGGGTATTGACTGCCGGTCTCGGCGGTATGGGCGGCGCGCAGCCACTGGCTGCCACGCTTGCTGGCGCCTGCTCGCTTAACATTGAGTGCCAGCAGAGCCGCATTGATTTCCGTCTGCGTACCCGCTACGTCGACGAGCAGGCTGATAATCTCGACGATGCGCTGGCGCGCATCAAAAAATACACCTCGGAAGGCAAAGCGGTGTCGATCGCCCTGTGCGGCAACGCGGCAGAGATTCTGCCTGAACTTGTCGCCCGCGGCGTTCGCCCGGATCTCGTCACCGACCAGACCAGCGCCCATGACCCGCTGCACGGTTACCTGCCAAACGGCTGGACGTGGGAAGAATACCAGCAAAAAGCGGAAACCGACCCGGAAGGCACGGTACTTGCCGCGAAACGTTCGATGGCTGAACACGTCTCCGCGATGCTGGCCTTCAGCAAGATGGGCATTCCGACCTTCGATTACGGCAATAACATCCGCCAGATGGCGAAAGAGATGGGCGTGACGAACGCCTTCGACTTCCCGGGCTTCGTGCCTGCCTATATTCGCCCGCTGTTCTGTCGCGGCATTGGGCCGTTCCGCTGGGTTGCCCTGTCCGGTGACCCGGAGGATATCTACAAAACCGATGCCAAAGTGAAAGAGATCGTCGCGGATGACGAACATCTCCACCACTGGCTGGACATGGCGCGCGAGCGCATTAACTTCCAGGGCCTGCCGGCGCGTATCTGCTGGGTCGGTCTGGAGTGGCGGCAAAAACTGGGTCTGGCCTTCAATGAAATGGTGCGCAGTGGCGAAGTCTCCGCACCGATTGTCATTGGTCGCGACCACCTTGATTCCGGCTCCGTTGCCAGCCCTAACCGTGAAACGGAAGCCATGCGCGACGGCTCGGATGCCGTTTCAGACTGGCCGCTGCTGAATGCCCTGCTCAATACCGCCAGCGGCGCGACCTGGGTCTCGCTGCACCACGGCGGTGGCGTGGGAATGGGCTTCTCCCAGCACTCGGGGATGGTTATCGTTTGTGACGGTACCGATGAAGCCGCCGCGCGTATCGCTCGCGTGCTGCACAACGACCCGGCCACCGGCGTGATGCGTCACGCGGACGCGGGTTACGAGATTGCTATTGACTGTGCCAAAGAGCAGGGGCTAAACCTGCCGATGATCCCTGCCACACAAGGAAATCATGAATGAACGCCTTAACACTTACGCCCGGTTCCCTGACGCTTAAACAGCTGCGAAACGTCTGGCGTCAGCCGGTTACGCTCTCGCTTGATGAAAGTGCCCACGCCGCCATTAACGACAGCGTTGCCTGCGTGGAGGCCATTGTTGCCGAAGGGCGCACGGCTTACGGGATCAACACCGGCTTTGGTCTGCTGGCACAAACGCGCATTGCAACGCACGATCTGGAAAACTTACAGCGTTCACTGGTGCTGTCTCACGCGGCGGGGGTCGGCCAGCCGCTGGATGACGAGATTGTCCGTCTGATGATGGTGCTTAAAATCAACAGCCTGGCGCGCGGTTTCTCCGGCATTCGCCTGAGCGTGATCCAGGCGCTGATGGCGCTGGTTAATGCCGACGTCTATCCGTGGATCCCGGCGAAAGGTTCCGTCGGCGCCTCCGGCGATCTTGCGCCGCTGGCGCATATGTCGCTGCTTCTGTTGGGGGAAGGGCAGGCACGCTGGCAGGGCGAATGGCTTCCTGCCAAAGAGGCGCTGAAAAAAGCCGGTTTAGCCCCGATCACCCTGGCGGCGAAGGAGGGGCTGGCGCTGCTGAACGGCACGCAGGCGTCGACCGCCTTCGCGCTGCGTGGCCTGTTTGAAGCGGAGGATCTGTTTGCCTCGGCGGTGGTGTGCGGCGCGCTCACCACCGAAGCCGTGCTGGGTTCGCGTCGTCCGTTCGACGCCCGCATCCACGAGGTGCGCGGCCAGCGCGGCCAGATTGACGCCGCCGCCATGTATCGCCACGTGCTCACCGACACAAGCGAAATTGCGGATTCACACCACAACTGTGAAAAAGTGCAGGATCCGTACTCTCTGCGCTGCCAGCCGCAGGTGATGGGCGCGTGCCTGACGCAGCTGCGCCAGGCCGCAGAGGTACTGCTGATAGAGGCCAACGCGGTATCCGATAACCCGCTGGTCTTCGCCCAGGAAAACGAGGTGGTCTCCGGCGGTAACTTCCACGCCGAGCCGGTGGCGATGGCGGCGGATAATATCGCCCTGGCCATTGCCGAAATTGGCGCGTTGTCAGAACGCCGTATCGCGCTGATGATGGATAAACATATGTCGCAGCTGCCACCGTTCCTGGTGCGTAACGGCGGGGTCAACTCGGGCTTTATGATTGCCCAGGTGACGGCTGCCGCGCTGGCGAGTGAAAACAAAGCGCTGTCGCACCCGCACAGCGTCGACAGCCTGCCAACCTCGGCGAACCAGGAGGACCACGTCTCGATGGCCCCGGCTGCCGGACGTCGTCTCTGGGAGATGGCCGCCAACACCCGCGGCGTGCTGGCGGTGGAATGGCTGGCGGCAAGTCAGGGTATTGATTTGCGTGAAGGGCTGAAATCCAGCCCGCTGCTGGAGCAGGCGCGTCAGGCGCTCCGTGAGCACGTATCGCATTACGATGACGACCGTTTCTTTGCGCCGGACATTGATAAAGCGATGCAGCTTCTGGAAGAGGGACGGCTGGTAGGGCTGCTACCTTCCGTGCTGTGATTCGTGCCCGGTGGCGCTGCGCTTACCGGGCCTACGAGTGCAAAATGTAGGCCGGGTAAGGCGTAGCCGCCACCCGGCTTTTTTTACGAATACATCGCCGTAATCGACGCGCTACCAAGCGAATGGAAATGCACGTTAAAGCCTACCATCGCGCCACTCGCGCCTTCATCGACCTCAATCTTGTCCACATCCAGCGCATGCACCGTGAAGATATAGCGGTGGGTTTCCCCTTTTGGTGGCGCTGCGCCGCCGTAGCCCGCTTTACCAAAGTCAGTGCGCGTCTGAATAGCGCCTTCCGGCAGGGCGACCAGGCCGGAGCCGGAACCCTGCGGCAGCACGCGCGTGTCGGCAGGCAGGTTTGCTACGATCCAGTGCCACCAACCGGAGCCGGTTGGCGCATCCGGGTCGTAACAGGTCACGACAAAGCTTTTCGTGCCAGCCGGAACCTCATCCCACGCCAGGTGCGGGGAGATATTATCGCCCTGATACCCCATGCCGTTGAAAACGTGGCGTTCCGGCAGCTTTTCGCCGTCGCGCAGATCTTTGCTGATGATTTTCATACGGTTTACCCTCGTTAATCACTCGTTCTCGAAGTGTAACGCATAGGGCTAAATCGTGAAATGCGCGGGTATGTTGACCGCGTCGACTACCGCGGCGGTGAGCTTACGCAGCTGCTCAGCAGTGATGATATACGGCGGCATCAGGTAGATAAGCTTGCCGAAAGGCCGCACCCAGACGCCCTGCTCAACGAAGAAGCGCTGCAGCGCCGCCATATTCACCGGATGCGTGGTTTCAATTACCCCGATGGCGCCCAGCACGCGCACGTCCGCCACAAAATGGGCTCCCGAGGCGGCGCTCAGCTCGTCTTTCAGCTGCGCTGCAATCGCCGCGACCTGCGTCTGCCACTCGCCGCTCTCCAGTATGGCGAGGCTTTCACTTGCGACGGCGCAGGCCAGAGGGTTGCCCATAAACGTCGGACCGTGCATAAAGCAGCCCGCGTCGCCGTCGCTGATGGTGTCGGCAACATGACGGGTCGTGAGGGTGGCCGAGAGCGTCATGGTGCCGCCAGTCAGCGCTTTGCCCAGGCATAAAATATCCGGGGCGATACCCGCATGCTCACAGGCAAACAGCTTCCCGGTGCGGCCAAAGCCGGTGGCGATTTCATCGGCAATCAGCAGAATGCCCTCGCGGTCGCACATCTTGCGAATACGCTTCAGCCATTCCGGATGATACATCCTCATTCCGCCTGCGCCCTGCACAATCGGCTCCAGGATGACGGCGGCGATATCATGACGATGTGCCGCCATGAGTCGCGCGAAGCCAACCATGTCCATCTCGTTCCACTCGCCGTCGAAGCGGCTTTGCGGGGCAGGCGCGAACAGGTTTTCCGGCAGGTACCCTTTCCACAGGCTGTGCATGGAGTTATCCGGGTCGCAGACCGACATCGCCCCGAAGGTATCACCATGATAGCCGTTGCGGAACGTGAGGAAGCGCTGGCGCGTTTCGCCTCTGGCGTGCCAGTACTGCAGCGCCATTTTCATCGCCACTTCCACCGCCACGGAGCCGGAATCGGCCAGGAAGACACACTCCAGCGATTCAGGGGTCATTGCCACCAGGCGACGGCACAAATCCACCGCAGGTTGATGGGTGATCCCGCCAAACATGACGTGCGACATCTGGTCAATCTGGGCCTTCATCGCCGTATTCAGGCGCGGGTGGTTATACCCGTGAATGGCCGCCCACCAGGAGGACATCCCGTCGACGAGCTGTTCACCGCTGGCAAGGTGCAGCTCGCAGCCGTGGGCCGAGGCCACCGGATAGACGGGAAGAGGGCGGGTGGTGGAGGTGTAAGGGTGCCAGATATGCTGCTTGTCGAAGGCGAGATCGTCCTGGGTCATAATCGAATTGTAAACCATTTTGAAAAGTTTTAGGTTTACGAGTATAAACCGAACCGAAAATTAACAAAACCCTTTGGAGAAGCCCGATGGCTCACCACGCACGCTGGACGATGTCGCAAGTTACTGAATTATTCAATAAACCTTTCCTTGAGCTGATGTTTGAAGCCCAACAGGTGCATCGTCAGCACTTCGATCCGCGCCATGTTCAGGTCAGCACGCTGCTGTCGATCAAGACCGGCGCCTGTCCTGAAGACTGCAAATATTGCCCACAGAGCGCACGCTATAAAACCGGTCTTGAATCCGAACGCCTGATGGAAGTAGAGCAGGTGCTCGATTCCGCGCGTAAGGCGAAAAACGCCGGCTCGACCCGCTTCTGCATGGGGGCGGCGTGGAAGAACCCGCACGATCGCGATATGCCGTATCTGGAGCAGATGGTGAAAGGGGTGAAGGAGATGGGCCTCGAAGCCTGTATGACGCTCGGAACGCTGAACGAAGAACAGGCGCAGCGCCTCTCGGCGGCAGGACTGGATTACTACAACCATAACCTCGATACCTCGCCGGAGTTTTACGGCAACATCATCACCACGCGCACCTATCAGGAGCGTCTGGATACGCTGGACAAAGTGCGTGACGCGGGGATCAAAGTCTGTTCCGGCGGTATTGTGGGCTTAGGTGAAACGGTGAAAGATCGTGCGGGTCTGCTGCTGCAGCTGGCGAACCTGCCAACGCCGCCGGAAAGCGTCCCGATTAACATGCTGGTGAAGGTCAAAGGCACGCCGCTGGCGGATAACGAAGACGTGGACGCGTTTGATTTTATTCGCACTATCGCGGTGGCGCGCATCATGATGCCGACCTCTTATGTACGCCTTTCTGCGGGCCGTGAGCAGATGAACGAGCAGACCCAGGCAATGTGCTTTATGGCCGGGGCCAACTCCATCTTCTACGGCTGCAAGCTGCTGACCACTCCGAACCCGGAGGAAGACAAAGATGTTCAGCTGTTCCGCAAGCTGGGGCTGAACCCGCATCAGACCGAGGTGCTGACGGGCGATAACGAGCAACAGCAGCAGCTGGAGCAGCAGATTTTCAATGCCGACACCGACCAGTTCTACAACGCGGCAGCAGTATGACCTGGCAGGCACGTATCCAGTCGGCGCTCGACGAGCGTCGGGCGACTGATGCGTTTCGCGTACGCAAGGTGGTCGAAAACGGCGCAGGCCGTTTTCTGACCCGCGACAGTCGGCGTTACCGTAACTTCTCCAGTAACGATTATCTCGGTCTTAGCCAGCATCCGGCTATCGTTCGCGCCTGGCAGCAGGGGGCAGAGCGGTTTGGCGTGGGCAGCGGTGGATCGGGGCACGTTAGCGGCTACACCCCGGCACATCAGGCGCTGGAGGAGGCGCTTGCCGACTGGCTGGGCTACCCGCGCGCGCTGTTGTTTATTTCGGGTTTTGCCGCCAATCAGGCGGTGATTACCGCCCTGATGGGGAAGGACGACCGCATTGTCGCCGACCGCTTAAGCCATGCCTCGCTGCTGGAAGCGGCAAGTTTGAGTCCGGCTCAGCTGCGCCGCTTTGCCCATAACGATGCGGGGCAACTCGCTGCGCTGCTGGATAAACCGTGCGAGGGGCAACAGCTGGTGGTCACGGAAGGGGTATTCAGCATGGACGGCGACAGCGCACCGCTTGCCGTACTGCACGAGGCTGCCAGACAGCAACATGCCTGGCTGCTGGTCGACGATGCCCACGGTATCGGCGTGACGGGTGATGAAGGGCGGGGAAGTGTTCACCAGCAAGGCGTCAGGCCGGAGCTGCTGATAGTCACTTTCGGCAAAGGTTTTGGCGTGAGTGGCGCCGCCGTACTGTGCAGCGAGTCCGTTGCAGACTATCTGCTGCAGTTTGCCCGGCACCTGATCTACAGCACCAGCATGCCACCGGCGCAGGCCGTGGCGTTGTCTGCGTCCCTGGCCGTCATTCGTAGCGCAGAAGGGGAGGAACGTCGCCAGCGGCTGGCAGAGCATATCTGCCGCTTCCGTCAGGGACTGGCGGCGCTTCCTTTCCGCAGTACTGATTCGCAAAGTGCCATCCAGCCGGTGATCGTAGGGGAAAACGCGCAGGCGCTCTCCCTGGCACAAACGCTGCGCGATCGGGAGATGTGGGTCACGGCTATTCGTCCACCCACCGTACCGCCGGGCACGGCGCGTCTGCGGCTCACGCTGACGGCGGCGCACGAGACCGAGGATATTGCTGCACTTCTGGAGGCGCTGCATGTTGCCAGTCAATAAGCAGGCCATTGCGGCGGCGTTCGGCCGGGCCGCGCGCAGCTATTCACAGCACGATGAACTGCAGCGCCAGAGCGCACAGGGGCTGATGACGTTGCTCGGCGAGAGGCGCTTTACCCAGGTACTTGACGCCGGGTGCGGCCCCGGCGGGAATAGCCGACTCTGGCGCGAGGAGGGAAGTCACGTGACGGCCATCGACCTGTCTCCCGCTATGCTGGATGAGGCGCGCCAGCAGCAGGCTGCGCATCGTTATCTGGTGGCGGACATCGAGGCGATTCCGCTGGCGGACGCGCAATTCGATCTGGTCTGGAGCCATCTGGCGGTGCAGTGGTGCAGCAGCCTGCCGCAGGCGTTGAGCGAGCTTTATCGCGTCGCCTGCCCGGGCGGCAAGGTGGCGTTTACCACGCTACTGGAAAGCTCGTTACCTGAGCTCAATCAGGCCTGGCAGGCGGTGGATGAACAGCCGCACGCCAACCGCTTTTTGTCATATGAGCAGGTTACGCAGGCCCTGGCAGGCTGGCGCTATCGCAGTACGGTGCAGACCATCACTCTCGATTTTAGCGATGCTTTAAGCGCGATGCGCTCGCTGAAGGGCATTGGCGCCACGCATCTGCATGCCGGGCGCGAGAAAAAACCGCTGACCCGGGGCCAGCTGCAGCGCCTTGAGCTGGCCTGGCCGCAGCAGCGGGGCCAGTTCCCGCTCTCTTATCAACTTTTTCATGGGATTATTGAACGTGACTGAACGTTATTTTGTCACCGGGACGGATACGGAAGTGGGCAAGACGGTTGCCAGCGCTGCCCTTTTGCAGGCGGCGCGAAAGCTTTGGAAAAACACCGCCGGGTATAAGCCTGTGGCTTCCGGCAGCGAGATGACGGCGGAGGGGTTACGTAACACCGACGCGCTGGCGCTTCAGCGTAACAGCACGCTCGAACTCGCCTATTCAGCGGTGAACCCGTATACCTTTGCCGAGCCGACCTCGCCGCACATTATCAGCGCTGATGAAGGCCGTCCGATTGATTTTGCCGTGCTCTCTGCCGGGTTACGAACCCTGGAAAGCCAGGCCGACTGGGTGCTGGTGGAAGGTGCAGGCGGGTGGTTTACGCCGCTCTCTCAGGACCAGACGTTTGCTGACTGGGTGCAGGCCGAGCAACTGCCGGTCATACTCGTTGTCGGCGTCAAGCTCGGGTGTATTAACCACGCCATGTTGACGGCACAGGCCGTTCAGCAGGCAGGGCTGCGTCTCGCGGGCTGGATAGCCAACGACGTGGTCACGCCGGGCAAGCGACACCATGAGTATCTGACGACCCTCAAACGGGTGCTCCCCGCGCCATTCCTGGGGGAGATCCCCTGGCTTGCAGACGATGCCGAACAGGCCGAAACCGGTCAGTATCTTGACCTCAGCGTCTTGCTTCCAGCGACATCCAGTGGGCAATAAGCTCATCGTTGAGTTCGTTAACGTGGCCCTGTGCCACGTTACGTCCGCGGTAGAGCATGCAAAACCGATCCGCAACCCGGCGGATAAACGACAGCTGCTGTTCTGCTAGCAGCACCGTCATCCCAAGCTCCCGGTTTAGCCGTACCAGCAGTTGTGCAAGCTTATGGGCAAAGCCCTGGCCGGCACCGTGCATAGGTTCATCAAGAATCAACATACGCGGGCGATTGACCAGCGCATTTGCCAGAGCAAGCTGATACTGCGCCTCTGGCGAAAGGGCGTTGCCTCGCGTCTGACGCAGCGCGTAAAGTTCGGGAAAGAGCTCGTACACTTCACTTTTCGCTGCCGGGTCGGATTTATCCATCGCCCGCATGGCAATGTGCAAATTTTCCTCAATCGTCAGCTGAGAAAAAATCCGCCTGTCCTGCGGGACATAGCCAATCCCCGGTCCGGAACGTTGTTCGGCCGTCTGGCTGAGTAAATCACGCGGCGGTGCACCCGCTTCATGCCAGATGATGGTGCCGCTATCCACGGGCACTTTCCCGGCGATGCAATTCATTAGGGTGGTTTTTCCCATCCCTGGCAGGCCAACAACGCCGGTACACATCCCTTGCGGAAAATCTAAATCCACGTTCCATAGCGTATGTTGGCTTCCGTAAAACTGATTCACTGCACGCAGACTCAACATCTTTCTCTCCTTAAAAATGTGTCGGTGACGCTCGGTTTTTGATTGTGCAAAACCCCTGCCAGAAACCGTGAAGTGATTAAAAAAGCGGCTTTTTTAAGAATGTTCCACCACTAAGTGGGGTAAGGAAACCCGGAATTGCACATCGACGGTGCTGGCGGTGTTGAGTCGTGGTGCAGGGTAAAATGGCGGAAATGTGAGCAAGATCCCATCAGGTGGTTATGAATGACGCAACTATTTATCGACAA
Organism: Enterobacter sp. T2; assembly: GCF_010692925.1. Lineage (NCBI taxonomy): Bacteria > Pseudomonadati > Pseudomonadota > Gammaproteobacteria > Enterobacterales > Enterobacteriaceae > Enterobacter > Enterobacter sp. T2. The sequence goes on from NZ_CP048736.1 coordinate 1,406,008, forward strand.
AAAATAGCGATAAAAATTTTTTGTTACCGTCTCGTGGGAAAATCCGGGAATTTGCCGAGCGGCAGTCTGCATGGGCTGGAAGCAGTTATCCACTATTCCTGTGGATAACCATGTGCATTAGAGTTAGAAAACACGCGATAAGCGAGAGAAGACGCGGCTTTCGCCCAAATTGACGCGAAACGCGGCTTTAGAAAATATCGTTTAAAATTTAATTGCTTAGATAAAAGCAATTACCGTAATGAAAGTGTCACGCGCTACCATAAAACTCTCATTACCTGGCTTGACAAATGTTAAAAAAGAAAAAGTTCTGGGGATAACCCACGTTGACTGGTTTTTTATCTCGTCAGAGTCGAAATTTTATCCATTAACGCGCTAATCCTTAAGCCGCTATGCTAAATATCCTGACATGCTACTGGTTTTTCATCCAGTGTTTTTTACTGGCATTCCTGGCAACAACGAGTAAAATTACTCACCTGCCGCTTATAACGTCATCAGGTCGTCGCCCATGAGTAAACCGTTCAAACTGAATTCTGCTTTCCGTCCATCTGGCGATCAGCCTGAGGCGATCCGTCGTCTGGAAGAGGGGCTGGAAGATGGGCTTGCGCACCAGACGCTGCTGGGGGTAACCGGTTCCGGTAAAACGTTCACCATCGCCAACGTGATCGCGGATCTGCAGCGCCCTACGATGGTGCTTGCCCCCAACAAAACCCTCGCGGCACAGCTTTACGGCGAGATGAAAGAGTTCTTCCCGGAGAACGCCGTTGAGTATTTCGTCTCCTACTACGATTACTACCAGCCGGAAGCCTATGTGCCGAGCTCTGACACCTTCATCGAGAAAGATGCCTCAGTGAACGAACACATCGAGCAGATGCGACTGTCGGCGACCAAGGCGCTTCTGGAGCGTCGCGATGTGGTTGTGGTGGCGTCGGTTTCGGCGATTTACGGCCTGGGCGACCCGGACCTCTATCTGAAGATGATGCTCCACCTGACGCAGGGGATGATCATCGATCAGCGTGCGATTTTGCGCCGACTGGCGGAGTTGCAGTACACCCGTAACGACCAGGCATTTCAGCGCGGAACGTTCCGCGTGCGCGGGGAGGTGATCGACATCTTCCCGGCGGAATCGGACGATATGGCGCTGCGCGTTGAGCTGTTTGATGAAGAGGTTGAACGTTTATCGTTGTTTGACCCGCTAACCGGTCACGTTGAGTCGGTGATCCAGCGTTTTACCATCTACCCTAAAACGCACTACGTGACGCCGCGCGAGCGTATCGTGCAGGCGATGGAAGAGATCAAAGTGGAGCTGGCTGAACGCCGTAAGGTGCTTCTGGCGAACAATAAGCTGCTGGAAGAGCAGCGCCTGAGCCAGCGAACCCAGTTCGATCTGGAGATGATGAACGAGCTCGGCTACTGCTCCGGTATTGAAAACTACTCCCGTTTCCTCTCCGGTCGTGGGCCGGGTGAGCCGCCGCCGACGCTGTTTGACTACCTCCCGGCCGACGGCTTGCTGGTGATAGACGAATCCCACGTCACCATTCCGCAGATTGGCGGGATGTACCGCGGTGACCGCGCGCGTAAAGAGACGCTGGTGGAGTACGGGTTCCGTCTGCCGTCGGCACTGGATAATCGTCCGATGAAGTTTGAAGAGTTTGAGGCGCTGGCGCCACAGACTATTTACGTGTCGGCCACGCCGGGCAACTACGAGCTGGAGAAATCGGGCGATGAGGTGATTGATCAGGTGGTTCGTCCGACCGGGCTGCTGGATCCGATTATCGAAGTGCGTCCGGTGGCGACCCAGGTGGACGATCTGCTCTCTGAGATCCGCAAGCGTGCCGCCATCAACGAGCGTGTGCTGGTGACCACGCTCACCAAGCGTATGGCGGAAGACCTGACGGAGTACCTGGAAGAGCACGGCGAGAAGGTGCGTTATCTGCACTCGGATATCGATACCGTGGAGCGTATGGAGATCATCCGCGATCTGCGTCTGGGTGAGTTTGACGTGCTGGTAGGGATCAACCTGTTGCGAGAGGGGCTGGATATGCCGGAAGTCTCGCTGGTGGCGATTCTGGACGCGGATAAAGAGGGCTTCCTGCGTTCCGAGCGCTCGCTGATCCAGACCATTGGCCGCGCCGCGCGTAACGTCAATGGCAAAGCGATTCTCTACGGCGACAAAATTACCCCGTCGATGGCGAAAGCGATTGGCGAAACGGAACGCCGCCGTGAGAAACAGCAGCGCTATAACGAAGAGCACGGCATTACTCCGCAGGGGCTGAACAAGAAAGTGGTGGATATTCTGGCGCTCGGTCAGAACATTGCGAAGACCAAAGCGAAAGGCCGCGGCAAGGCGCGTTCCGTGGTGGAAGAAGATACCGTCGTACTGACGCCGAAAGCGCTGCAGCAGAAGATCCACGAGCTGGAGGCGCAGATGATGCAGCACGCCCAGAACCTGGAGTTCGAAGAGGCGGCACAGATCCGCGATCAGCTTCATCAGCTGCGGGATTTGTTTATTGCGGCATCGTGAGTTGGTGATGTGTTTTCTCCCTCTCCCTGTGGGAGAGGGCCGGGGTGAGGGCAACAGGCCGCATAAAACGAACCTAACCCAGCGCCTGAATCGCCTTCTCCAGCGCTTCGCGCAGCAGATGGCGGTCGTGGCGGTATTTAATATCGCTGGCCTCCAGCGGCACCTGAATCACCACCCGCTCGCCGATACCGGAGACATCCACCTTAGGCCCAACCACCACGCCGTCGATGATTTTCTTGCCGACGTACTGCTCCATCAGGCTCAGTTTGTCTGCCAGCGACAGGCTTGCCGCCGCCGGGCTCAGCTCACGCCCCAGATTACCGATGTAAACCATCGGAGCAGGGGTGCGACGCAGCGCCTGCGCCAGCTCTTTGACCAGCAGGATCGGCATCAGGCTGGTATAAAAACTGCCCGGGCCAATCAGGATTAAATCCGCTTCGCCAATCGCTTCGACGGCTTCACGCGTCGCCGGTACGCTCGGGTAGGTCATCAGCTCTTTGGGCGGCAGCAGAAGCTGGTCGATATTCACTTCGCCGTACACTTCGTGATCGTCAGCATCAATGGCCATTAAATCCACCGGCTGTTCTGACATCGGGATCAGGAACGCATCCACCTTCAGCAGATTTCGTATCAAATTGATGGCTTCAAGCGGGCGCACGCTCAGGTGATCCAGCGCCTTAAGCATTAAATTTCCAAGGTTATGCCCGGAAAGTTCCCCGTTGCCGCCAAAACGGTACTCAAACATCGCTGATGCGACGCTCGGTTCGGTAATCAGCTGGTTGAGACAGTTGCGCATATCCCCCCAGGCGATGCCGCCTTCGGCACGTCTGATCCGCCCGGTTGAGCCGCCATTATCGGTGGTTGTCACTATCCCTGTCAGCCTTGAGCCCAGTGACGACAAAGAGGACATCACCCGGCCCAGACCGTGGCCTCCGCCAAGAGCGACCACTCGGTCAAGATCCGCAAAAGTGCGATTGCGCATACCAATTCCTTATCACGTTTGATCTGCGTAACACTACCTGAACTACCCCTAAAAGACGATGCCTCATACGAAGCAAAATGACGTATATCAATGCGAAAAGAGGGTTTTTAGGTATTCTGTAGCGAAAATGCACGATTGAGTCGCTATATACATAATTATATAGCGAAAGGCGATGATGGCGAAGTGAGAATTTCCGCGCTACTATCGCCATAACCACGTTTTCGAATTTGAAAACATACACTCTAGCCTTTGTGCCTGTGTCGAAAGATATGGCGCTCTGGCCGTGGCGGATCTGCCACCAGGGTACAGAAAGAAATGACTGTGCCTCCCGTATCTGGAAAGGTGTACATGGCTTCACAACTGACTGATGCTTTCGCGCGTAAGTTTTATTACTTACGTCTGTCGATTACCGATGTGTGCAACTTCCGTTGCACCTACTGCCTGCCCGACGGTTACAAACCGGGCAGCGTCACCAATAACGGCTTTCTCTCCGTGGATGAGGTGCGCCGCGTTACGCGCGCGTTCTCCGGGCTTGGCACCGAAAAGGTCAGGCTGACCGGAGGCGAACCTTCTCTGCGCCGTGATTTCCCCGACATCATTGCCGCCGTGCGTGAAAACGAACATATCCGCCAGATTGCGGTGACCACCAACGGTTACCGGATGGCGCGTGATGTGGCGACCTGGCGCGACGCGGGCTTAACCGCCATCAACGTCAGCGTGGACAGCCTCGATGCCCGCCAGTTTCACGCCATTACCGGCCAGGACAAGTTCCGCCAGGTGATGGACGGCATCGACGCGGCATTTGCGGCCGGGTTCGAGAAAGTCAAAGTCAATACGGTGCTGATGCGTGATGTGAACCATCATCAGCTCGATACCTTCCTGGCATGGATAAAATCCCGCCCCATCCAGCTGCGTTTTATCGAGCTGATGGAAACCGGTGAGGGCAGTGACCTGTTCCGCCGCCATCACATTTCCGGCATGGTGTTGCGCGACGAGCTGCTCAAACGTGGCTGGATCCGCCAGATCCGCCAGCGCAGCGACGGCCCGGCGCAGGTCTTCTGCCACCCGGATTACGAGGGTGAGATTGGCCTTATCATGCCCTATGAGAAAGACTTCTGCGCCAGCTGTAACCGTCTGCGCGTCTCCTCCGTGGGCAAGCTCCATCTCTGCCTCTTCGGCGACGGCGGCGTAGATCTGCGCGATCTGCTGGAAGACGATGCTCAACAGGAAGCGCTTGAAGCGCGCATTTCTGAAGCTCTGACGCACAAAAAACAGACCCACTTCCTGCATCAGGGCAACACCGGCATTACTCAGAACCTGTCTTATATTGGCGGGTGATCAGGCTTAAGAAGGAATCAGAAGATGAGTCAGGTAAGCGCAGAATTTATCCCGACACGCATTGCTATTCTTACCGTTTCCAACCGCCGTGGCGAAGAGGATGATACGTCCGGCCACTGGCTGCGCGAGGCGGCCCATGATGCGGGGCATCACATCGTCGATAAAGCGATTGTGAAAGAGAACCGCTACGCCATTCGCGCGCAGGTTTCGCAGTGGATTGCCAGCGATGAAGTGCAGGTGGTATTGATCACCGGCGGCACCGGTTTTACCGCAGGCGATCAGGCGCCTGAAGCGCTGATCCCACTGTTTGACCGCGAAGTGGAAGGCTTCGGCGAAGTATTCCGCATGCTCTCCTTTGAGGAGATTGGTACCTCCACGCTGCAGTCGCGCGCCGTCGCCGGGGTGGCCAACAACACCCTGATTTTCGCCATGCCGGGCTCGACCAAAGCCTGCCGCAACGCGTGGGAAAACATCATCGCCCCGCAGCTGGATGCCCGTACCCGTCCGTGTAATTTCCATCCCCATTTAAAGAAATAAGCTATGTCACAACTGACCCACATTAACGCCGCCGGCGAAGCGCATATGGTAGATGTCTCCGCCAAAGAGGAAACGGTGCGCGAGGCGCGCGCGGAAGCGTTCGTTACCATGCAGCCGGAAACGCTGGCGATGATTATCGACGGCAGCCACCACAAGGGTGACGTCTTTGCCACCGCCCGCATCGCCGGTATTCAGGCCGCCAAGCGCACCTGGGACCTCATTCCCCTTTGCCATCCGCTGATGCTTAGCAAGGTGGAAGTGAACCTGCAGGCGCAGCCGGAGCATAATCGGGTGCGCATTGAGTCCCTGTGCCGCTTAACCGGGAAGACCGGCGTTGAGATGGAAGCCCTGACGGCAGCCTCCGTTGCCGCGCTGACCATCTACGACATGTGTAAAGCGGTGCAGAAAGATATGGTGATTGGCCCGGTTCGCCTGCTGGCAAAAAGCGGCGGCAAATCCGGTGATTTTAAGGTGGACAGCCATGATTAAGGTGCTCTTTTTTGCCCAGGTGCGCGAGCTGGTGAATACCGACAGCCTGATGCTGGAGGGCTCTTTTGAAAATGTCGCCGCCCTGCGTGCGCATCTGGCCGCACAGGGCGAACGCTGGGCGCTGGCGCTGGACGAAAGTAAGCTGCTGGCCGCCGTGAACCAGACGCTGGTTGAGTTCAGCCATCCACTAACCGCAGGGGATGAAGTGGCCTTCTTTCCGCCGGTCACAGGGGGTTAAGATGGCTGAGACCCGAATTCTGGTGAGCCCGGCGCGTTTTAACGTGGGGGCAGAATATGACTGGCTGGCCGAGCGTGACGAAGACGGCGCGGTCGTGACGTTCACCGGCAAGGTGCGTAACCACAACCTCGGTGACAGCGTAAAGGCGCTGACGCTGGAGCACTACCCAGGCATGACGGAGAAATCGCTGGCGGCCATTGTGGAAGAAGCGCGAGGCCGCTGGCCGCTCGGGCGCGTCACGGTGATCCACCGCATCGGCGAGATGTGGCCAGGCGAAGAGATTGTTTTCGTGGGCGTGACCAGCGCGCACCGCGGCAGCGCGTTTGCGGCAGGGGAGTTCATGATGGATTACCTCAAAACTAAAGCGCCGTTCTGGAAGCGGGAAGCGACGCCGGAAGGGGAGCGCTGGGTGGAATCCCGCGATAGCGATAAACAAGCCGCCAGCCGTTGGTAGTCGGTTGACGTGGATGTGTTAATCTTAACGTGTGTGTCTACTTAATCTTAATCAGGAGTGAATCATGGACCGATTTCCGCGTTCCGATTCAATAGTACAGCAGACCCGTAGCGGCCTGCAGACGTATATGGCTCAGGTTTACGGCTGGATGACAGTTGGCCTGCTGCTTACCGCGTTTATCGCGTGGTATGCGGCGAACACGCCTGAACTGATGATGTTTATCTTCTCCAGCAAAATCACCTTCTTTGGGCTGATTATCGCGCAGCTGGCGCTGGTGTTTGTCCTCTCCGGGCTGGTGCAAAAGCTCAGTGCGGGGATGGCGACCACGCTGTTTATGCTCTATTCGGCGCTAACGGGGCTGACGCTTTCCAGTATTTTCATCGTCTACACCTACTCCTCCATTGCCAGCACGTTTGTGGTAACCGGCGGGATGTTCGGCGCGATGAGCCTTTACGGCTACACCACCAAACGTGACCTGAGCGGTTTCGGCAGCATGCTGTTTATGGGGCTGATCGGGATTGTGCTGGCGTCGCTGGTGAACCTGTGGCTGAAGAGTGAAGCGCTGATGTGGGCCGTGACCTACATTGGTGTGGTGGTCTTCGTTGGGCTGACGGCGTATGACACCCAGAAGCTGAAAAACATCGGCGAGCAGATCGACGTGCGCGACAGTTCAAACCTGCGCAAATACTCGATTCTGGGCGCGCTGACGCTCTATCTGGACTTCATCAACCTGTTCCTGATGTTGCTGCGTATTTTCGGCAACCGTCGTTAAGGTTGTTTTGCCGGGTGGCGGCTTCGCCTTACCCGGCCTACGAAACGCGAACCGTAGGTCGGGTAAGGCGAAGCCGCCACCCGACTTATTCACTTCGCTAACATCCTCTCATTCTTCGCCCGTAGTTTCTTCGCCCGACTCTCCAGCACCAGATAACAGACCGTGGCCAGCGCCAGCGGCAGGAAGTAATAGAGCATGCGGTAGGCGAGTAGGGCGGCAATAATCGCTCCCTGAGAAACATGCTCTCCGGCCAGAAGCGCAATGAACACCGCCTCCAGCACCCCAATCCCCGCCGGGATATGCACAATAACCCCGGCGATACTGCTCACCAGCAGCACGCCCAACACGAAGAAGTAATTCACGTCCTCGCCAATCAACAGCCAGATAATTGCTCCCATCGCCATCCAGTTAGCGCTGGATACCGCCATCTGCAGCATGGCAAACTTCCACGACGGCAATACCAGTTTCTGCCCTCTGAGGGTCATATGACGGCGTTTAGCAAACGCGCAGGCCCACAGATAAAAAGCGATAATCAGCAGCAGCACGATGCCGAGAATACGCAGCGTGGCTTCATCGATGTACCAGTGCGCGGGCAGCTGGACCACGCCGATGGTGAAAATCACCCCGCCGAGCAGAATATAGCCCAGCCAGTTAGTGGTGATGCTCAGGGAAAAAATGCGGGTTATAGTCCCGCCCGGCAGCCCGAGACGCGAGTAGAGGCGATAGCGCATGCCAATCCCCCCGACCCAGGTACTCAGCGTCAGGTTGAAGGCGTAGCAAATAAACGACACCAGCATCACCTGGCGTTTAGCCAGCTTGTGGCCGCAGTATGCCCGGCCCAGCAGGTCGTAGCAGCCGTACATCAGGTAGCTCACGATCACCAGCCCTGTCGCGCCCAGCAGCACCATCCGGTTGTAGTTGCGGATAACTTTCCACACCTCCTCCCAGTCAACTTTTTGGGCGTAAACCACCAGCAGCACGGCGACCGCAATAAAGAACACCCAGGTGAGAATTTTTTTCGCCAGCCGCCAGCGCGGATGTGATTTCGACATCAGGGTTTGCCTCCATCTTCCGCTTCAACGCGGTCCTGGGTTTCCATTTCGGGTTGTACCGGCGGGTCCACCTGCGCCAGCTTCGGCGTATGCGCTGGCAGCCAGCCGACCATCGCCGGGAAATGACGCAGGAAGTGGAACACCACTACGCTGATGCCCAGGTTCCACCAGGTGCGTTTCGGCACCATAGACTCATCCACGCGCACGCAGTCGTTAACAATCAGGGCCTGCAAATTATCCCGCAGGGTCTGATTAAACTGACGATCGTGGATGATCAGGTTAGCTTCGAGATTCAGCGATAAGCTCAGCGGATCCAGGTTGCTGGAGCCGACGGTGGCCCAGTGATCGTCCATCAGCGCGACTTTGCCATGTAGCGGCCGACGGCGATATTCGTAGATCTGAACGCCGCCTTTGACCAGATAGTTATACAGCAGCCGCGCGCCGACTTTGACTATCGGCATATCCGGCTCGCCCTGCACAATCAGCTTCACCCGTACGCCGCGCCGGGCCGCATTACGCATGGCATGCAGCAGGCGATAGCCCGGGAAAAAGTAGGCGTTAGCAATGATCACTTCGCGCTTCGCGTTGGCGAGCATCTTCAGGTAATGGCGTTCAATATCGTCCCGGTGCTCGCCGTTATCGCGCCAGACGAAAAGGGCCTGCGCTTCGCCGGGCTTGCGGTTCTCCTCCGGGCGATGGCGGCGTTTCCACCAGCGGCGAACGGCCTCTTTCCCCGGCAGGTTCTCCAGTTCGAATAATACGATGTCCTGTACTACCGGGCCCTCAATGCGAATGGCGTAATCCTGTTTTGCTTCCGGGCCGTAGTCGGACATATGTTCAGCGGAGTAGTTAATGCCGCCGACAAACGCCACCGCCTCATCCACCACCACAATTTTGCGGTGCATCCGCCGGAAAAGGTTGGTACGCATGCCAAACAGGCGCGGGCCGGGATCGTAGTAGCGGAACACCACGCCCGCAGCGGTCAGTTCATTCACGAACCCGTCGCTGAGGTCCGGTGAGCCATAGCCGTCCAGCAGCGCTTCAATTTTGACGCCGCGCCGGGCGGCACGCAGCAGTACGCTGTGTAACTGTTTGCCCACGTCGTCCTCGAACCAGATAAAGGTTTCGAGGATCACTCTCTGCTTAGCGTTATCAATCGCCTTAAAGACGGCCGGGTAATACTCGTCGCCGTTGACCAGCAGCGAGATCCGGTTGCCTTCCTGCCAGGAACATTTCATAAGTGGATCTCCGCGCTGAGCGGGGCATGGTCGGACAGATGTCGCCAGTTAAGTAAGGCCAGCGCCGTCGGGCTGCTGGCATGGGCATTTTTCACGTAGATACGGTCCAGGCGCAGCAGGGGAAAGCGCACCGGGAACGTCCGTGCCGGGCGACCATGGGCCCGGGTAAAAATCTCCTCCAGCCCTGCATTGACCTTCAGAGGATGGTTCGCGCGCTGCCGCCAGTCGTTAAAATCACCGGCCACGACCACGGGTTCACCGTCGGGAAGCGCATTGGTCCAGTCAGCCAGCATCTGTAGCTGCGCCTGACGGTGGGCTTCGCGCAGGCCAAGATGCACGCAACCGACATGAATGGGCACCGTGAGTGCCGGTGGCGCGATGCGGCAGTATAGCAGCCCGCGCTTTTCGCTCTCACCCACGGAAACGTCCCGGTTCTCATAATGTTCGATAGGAAAACGTGACAGCACCGCGTTCCCGTGATGGCCTTCCGGATAGACCGCGTTGCGCCCGTAGGCGTAATCACTCCACATCGTGTCGGCCAGAAATTCATAGTGCGGCGTATCGGGCCAGTTCTGGAAATGCATGGGATGCACCTCGTGCGCGCCCATCACCTCCTGCAGGCAGACAATGTCCGCGCTGACGGTGCGAACCGCGTCGCGCAGCTCCGGTAAAATGAAGCGGCGATTAAATGCTGTGAAGCCTTTATGAATGTTTATCGTCAGCACTTTAAGCGAGAAATGCTGCATTTTTTGAGTCATAAGCCCCTTCCTGAGTGACTATCCCAATGAAAATAAAGTGTAGTCGGCGTCACAAAAAGATGCGGCGTTACGGAATTTTCCGTAAAGTGCGGTAGTCTGATTAAGCAGATAAAAATCCTTCAGGAGATAAGCCATGAAGTGGCAACAACGTGTTCGTGTCGCAACGGGGTTAAGTTGCTGGCAGATAATGTTGCATTTACTGGTCGTGGCCGTACTGGTGATGGGCTGGATGAGCGGCACGCTGGTGCGTGTTGGCCTGGGGCTATGCGTCCTCTATGGCGTCACCGTGCTGTCGATGTTGTTCTTACAGCGCCACCATGAAGCGCGCTGGCGCGAGGTGGGTGATGTGCTCGAAGAGCTCACCACCACCTGGTACTTTGGTGCCGCGATGATTGTGCTTTGGCTGCTGTCACGCGTGCTGCAAAACAACCTGCTGCTGGCCCTGGCGGGTCTCGCAATCCTTGCAGGGCCTGCGGTGGTCTCATTGCTCACCAAAGAGAAAAAGCTACGCAATGTTGCGTCTAAACATCGCGTACGCCACTGACCCCGTCGTGGCCGCTATGACCAGTAGCGGCCACAAACTCCCCCAGACAATATCCAGACTCGCATCCTTCAGATAGATCTGCTTGGTAATGTCCGTAAAGTGGCGTATCGGGTTTATCCATGTGATGTCCTGCAGCCACACCGGCATGTTCTCGACAGGGGAAACGTACCCGGAGAGCAAAATCGCTGGCATCATAAAGACAAACACGCCGATAAACGCCTGCTGCTGCGTCGAGCACAGCGCCGAAATTAACAGCCCAAACCCCACCAGCGACAGCCCGTAAATCACCATCGTGAAGTAAAACAGCGCCAGCGAACCGGCAAACGGGATTTGATAGGCCCAAATTCCCACGCCCAGCACGATAGTGGCCTGAAATGTCGCGACAATCAGCGCCGGCACCGCTTTGCCAACAAAGATTTGCCAGGTCGCGAGTGGGGAAACCAGCAGCTGATCCAGCGTACCTTGCTCCCGCTCGCGGGCGACGGACAGGGAGGTGACGATCATCACCCCGATGGTGGTGATCATGGCGATCAGCGACGGCACCACAAACCATTTGTAGTCCAGATTCGGGTTGTACCAGTTACGCACCACCAGCTCGCTGTTGTTGGGCTTTGGTTTGCCGTCCATCAGCTCCTGCTGATAATTCTTCACCACCTGCTGCAGATAGTTGGCCGCAATCTGGGCGCTGTTAGAGTTGCGCCCGTCGAGGATAAGCTGCATCGGCGCGGTCTGGAAGGTATCCAGGTTACGGGAAAAATCTGCCGGGAAGCGCACCAGCAGCAGGGCTTTTTGCGTATCGATGGTCGGCTGGATTTCCTGCGGGCTTTTCAGCAGCAGGATATGGGTAAACGCTTTTGCACGGGCAAAGCGCTGCGTCAGCTCGACGGAATGTTTACCGTTGTCTTCGTTGTAAATGGCGATGGTGGCGTTGGTCACCTCAAGCGTCGCGGCAAAGGGGAAAAGCAAAACCTGGATCAGCACCGGCAAAACCAGAATGGCGCGGGTTTGCGGCTCGCGCAGCAGGGATTGCAGCTCTTTTCGTATTAACGTCCATAGTCGGTGAAACATGTTCGCTCCTTAATCCAGACGCCGTTTGGTTTTCAACCACGTCAATCCGATAAACATCACCGCTGACGCCATTAAAAACAGCGTGTTGATAATCAGCACCACCGGAATATTCCCCGCCAGGAACAGGCTTTGCAGCGTGCTCACGAAATAACGCGCCGGAATGATGTAGGTCACGGCGCGGATCACCGCTGGCATACTGTCTATCTGGAAAATAAACCCGGACAGCATAATCGACGGTAAAAAGGCGGCGTTGAGCGCCACCTGCGCGGCGTTAAACTGGTTGCGGGTGATGGTGGAGATGAGCAGCCCCATCCCCAGCGTGCTGAGTAAAAACAGGCTGGTGATAAAAAACAGCACCACCAGCGAGCCGCGGTACGGCACGCCGAGGATAAAGACGGCGACAAGCATACAGAGCAGCATCGCCAGCATGCCGAGGAAGTAGTAGGGGATGAGCTTGCACAGCAGCAGCTCGACGCGCGTCACTTCTGTGGAGAGCAGCGCCTCCATGGTGCCACGCTCCCACTCGCGGGCGATCACCAGCGAGGTCAGGATCGCGCCAATCACCGTCATGATAATCGTCACCGCGCCCGGAATGATAAAGTGCTGGCTGATGGCGGCAGGGTTAAACCAGTAGCGCGTTTGCACGTCGATGAGCGGTTCAAACGTCTCCCCCCGGTCTTCGGCGCGCTGCATCTGCCATAGCTGCCAGATCCCCTCCACGTAGCCCTGCACGAAGTTGGCGGTGTTCGGTTCGCTGCCGTCGGTAATCACCTGGATCGGCGCGTCGGCATTCGCCCGCGCCATATTGGCGGCGAAATCCACCGGGATGACCACCAGCCCGCGAATTTTCCCGGCCTGCATCTTCTGGATCAGCGCCTGCCGGCTATCGCTGATGGTGGCGTCAATGTACGGCGAGCCGGTCATGGCGTGGGTGAAGTCCAGCGCCTCTTCGCTCTGCTGCTCCAGCAAAATGCCGACCCGCAGCTTGCTAGAGTCGAGGTTGATGCCGTAGCCAAAGATAAACAGCAGCAGCAGGGGGATCACCACCGCAATCAGCCAGCTACTCGGGTCACGCACGATCTGCCGCGTCTCTTTTATGCATAACGCGCGCACCCGGCGCCAGGAAAGGGCGTTACTGCGCATGGGCATTCTCCTTATCCCAGTCGTGGATGAGGGTGATAAACGCCTGCTCCATGGTCGGGTCTGGCACGGCATCGTCGGCGGCCTGGTTTTTCAGGTCGTCCGGGGTGCCGTGGGCAATCAGCTTGCCGCGATAGACCAGCCCGATGCGGTCGCAGTATTCCGCCTCATCCATAAAGTGGGTGGTCACCATCACCGTCACCCCTTTCTCCACCATGCTGTTGATATGCAGCCAGAACTCGCGGCGGGTGAGGGGATCCACCCCGGAGGTCGGCTCATCGAGGAAAAGAATATCGGGCTCGTGCATCAGCGAGCAGGCCAGCGCGAGGCGCTGCTTAAAGCCGAGGGGCAGTTCGTCGGTGGCGTGGGAGGCAATATTCGTTAACCCGAAGGCATCGCTCATGCGGCGGATTTTCTCGTTCTGCGCGCGCCCACGCAGGCCGTACACGCCGGAGAAAAAGCGCAGATTCTGCTCGACGGTCAGGTTGCCATACAACGAGAATTTCTGTGCCATATAGCCCAGATGCTGGCGCGCCTTGCCGGAGCTGACTTTGAGATCCATATCCAGCACCAGCGCCTTGCCGGACGTCGGCACCAGCAGGCCACACATCATTTTAAAGGTGGTGGATTTCCCAGCGCCGTTCGGCCCGAGCAGGCCAAAAATCTCGCCGCGTTTTACCGCAAAGTTGACGTTATCGGTGGCGGCGAAATCGCCGAACTTTTTGGTCAGGGATTTGGCTTCAATCACCGTCTCGCCCGGCGTACCTTCAACCGTGTGGAGGATCGCGCCGAGAGGCGATTCCGATGTCCCCGCGCCGCCCAGCAGGTCGATAAACGCATCTTCAAAGCGCGGCGCCGTCTCTGCCATTTCAATTTCAGGCATGCCAGGCGCGCGGCGAATATCCTCGACGGTGGCCTCCTTTTTGAGGATTACGCGCACGGACCTGCCCTGAATCATCCCGTCGCTCACCTGCGGCAGTTTCAGCACTCTCTGCAGCAGCCTGCGGTTGGACTCCTGCGGGCTGTGGAGGAGGAAACTGCGTCCGGCCATGCTCTGCGTCAACGTCGTTGGCTCGCCCTGATAAAGCAGCTCGCCTTCGTTCATCAGCAGCACGTCCCGGCACTGTTCCGCTTCGTCGAGGTAGGAGGTGCTCCAGAGGATCAGCATCCCGTCGCCTGCCAGCTCGTGCACCATCTGCCACAGCTCACGGCGGGAGATGGGGTCCACGCCGACGCCGGGCTCGTCCAGCAGCAGGACCTTTGGTTCGCCGACGAGCGTACAGGCCAGCCCCAGCTTTTGCTTCATCCCGCCGGAGAGCTTGCCCGCCAGCCGGCCGGTGAACGGGCCGAGGGAGGTGAACTCAAGCAGGCGGGCGAAGGTTTTCTGCCGGGTTTCGCCGGTCACGCTGCGCAGGTCGGCATACAGGTTCAGGTTTTCCATCACCGTCAGATCTTCATACAGACCAAACTTCTGCGGCATATAGCCGAGCATGGCGTGGAGCGCGCCGTCGTCTTTGATAGGGTCAAGGCCAAGCACGCTGGCTGCGCCTTCATCCGGCTTCAGCAAGCCGGCCAGCATCCGCATCAGCGTGGTTTTGCCTGCGCCGTCCGGGCCGACCAGGCCGGTCACATAGCCTTTCTGAATGGTGCAGTTCAGCGGGGCGACCGCCGGTTTGTCCATCCCTGCGAAGCGTTTGACCAGATTGTTGAGCTGGATAACCGCGTCATTCATGTCGTTCCCCGTTGTCCACTTTTACGGTAACAGGCATGCCCTGACGCAGCGCGTCGTCCGCATCGGTGACGATGATGCGCAGACGGTACACCAGGTCGGTACGCAGGTCCGGCGTTTCAACGGTTTTCGGGGTGAATTCGGCGGTGGGGGAGACAAAGCCGACTTTGCCGTGATACGGCTTATCCGGACGACCATCGGTATAGAGCAGCAGCTCGCGGCCCGGCTGCATCTGGCCGAGATTTGGCTCGTCAATGTAGGCGCGCACCCAGACCGGGCGGGTCAGGGAGAGCGTTAATACGGTGCTGCCCGCGCTGAGCATGCTGCCCGGCTCCACGGCACGGGTCATCAGCGTACCGTCAGACGGGGCGATGAGGGTTGTATCATGCAGATCCAGCTCTGCCTGGGCCAGCTGCGCCTGCGCCTGTTCAAGGCTGGCTTTGGCCTGGGCAATGTCCTGCGGGCGGTTACCGGTGGTGTACTGGCTTAATTTATCCTGCGCGGATTTCAGCGTCGCCTGCGCCTGGTCGCGGGATGAACGCGCATTCTCCAGATCGTTGGCTGAAATGGTGCGGCTTTTCCACAGCCCCTGCTGACGGTTATAGAAATTCTGCGCGTAGTCGTAGGCAGCTTTCGCCTGCTTAACGGCAGCGGCGGCCTGGGCGATCTCTTCGTCACGATAACCCGCCAGCATCAGGTCATATTGCGCCTGGGCAACGGAAACGCCGGCTTTGGCCTGCATCAGGGCGTTCTCGTAGGGGGCTTTATCCAGCATGCCCAGCGTCTGCCCGCGTTTAATGGCATCGCCTTCGTCAACGCTCAGCGAGGCGAGACGGCCACCCACGCGGAAGCTCATATTCACGGTACGAATATCCACATTACCGTACAGCGTCAGGCCCCGGTCCTGATGGCTCTGATACCACAGCCAGCCACCGACGCCCGCGGCAAGCAAAACAACAACCACCAGAATGATGGCGACAGGTTTTTTCATGACTTCAGGCTCCTTTGCATTAAGCCTTGCAGGATCAGATCGAGATGACAGGTGATGACCTGGCTAATCTGCGCGGCTTTATCCTCATCGAATTGTGTCCAGCCGGTGCGTAACAGGATGGTTTCCCGCCCCAGACGAAAGGCAAGGATTTCACCCAGCAGGGCATGGGTATGCAAAATGGTCACGGTATCGCTGGCGTCCCGCCCAGTATAGGCGGCGATCAGGTGGGTCAGGTGGGTATGCATCGGAGCAATGACCTGATCGTGTACCAGCTGATAGGCAGTTGTAGGGGAGAGCTGCTCGCGGGAGATAAACTTACTCAGGTTGAGCGTATCGTCGTGCGTCAGCAGGCGGATCATATTATGGCAGGCATTCAGGATAAGCCGCCGGATAGCGTCACGATCCGGCGTCGGCTGGCTCAACAGCTCGCTGGCTTCTTCAACGTGCGGACGAAAATGTGTGCCGATAAAATCGGCAATCCACTGGGCGCAGGCGAGGTACAAATCCTCTTTTGAGCCAAAATAGTAGGTGATCGCCGCAATGTTTTGCCCGGCCTGGGCGGCGATATCTCGCGTGGTCGCGTGCAGGCCATACTCGCCAAACTGCGCCAGCGCGGCAGCAATCAGCTGGCTTTTGGCCTGTTCACCTTTGGTTGTCGTTGGGGTCGTATTCATGGCGGCATTAAAAATTAATCAATCGATTGATTAAAAATAGCCCCGAATTGCTGAACCGTCGAGCGTTCGTGCTGGGATATTTTATGCGCCACGTCACAAAAGCTGCTACACTCCGCACCTTCACGACATTGTGGTTTTTGTCCTTCCCCTTTTCGTTATATCTCCCTGAAAACTACACCTGTGATGGTCGGGGCGGTTCGGAGTTTTTATGTCTTTTGATTCCCTTGGCCTGAACCCGGAAATTCTGCGTGCCATCGCAGAGCAGGGCTACGTTGAGCCAACCCCCATCCAGCAGCAGGCGATCCCCGCCGTTCTTCAGGGGCGTGACCTGATGGCCAGCGCCCAGACCGGCACCGGTAAAACCGCGGGCTTTACGCTGCCGCTGTTAGAGCTGCTGGTAAAAAACCAGCCGCACGCCAAAGGCCGTCGTCCGGTTCGTGCGCTGATCCTGACCCCAACCCGTGAGCTGGCGGCGCAGATTGGTGAGAATGTGCGTGACTACAGCCGCTATCTCAACATTCGCTCGCTGGTCGTTTTCGGTGGCGTCAGCATTAACCCGCAGATGATGAAGCTGCGCGGCGGCGTGGACGTGCTGGTGGCAACGCCGGGCCGTCTGCTGGATCTCGAACACCAGAACGCGGTGAAGCTCGATCAGATTGAAATTCTGGTGCTGGACGAAGCCGACCGCATGCTCGACATGGGCTTTATCCACGACATCCGTCGCGTGCTGGCCAAGCTGCCTGCGCGTCGTCAGAACCTGCTGTTCTCTGCCACCTTCTCCGACGAGATCAAGGCGCTGGCAGAAAAGCTGCTGCATAACCCGCTGGAAGTGGAAGTGGCGCGTCGCAACACCGCCTCTGAGCAGGTGACACAGCACGTTCACTTTGTTGATAAAAAGCGTAAGCGGGAGCTGCTCTCCCAGATGATCGGCCAGGGTAACTGGCAGCAGGTGCTGGTCTTTACCCGCACCAAGCACGGTGCGAACCACCTGGCGGAACAGCTCAATAAAGACGGTATCCGCAGTGCCGCCATCCACGGTAACAAGAGCCAGGGTGCGCGTACCCGTGCGCTGGCGGACTTCAAATCTGGCGACATCCGCGTGCTGGTGGCAACCGACATCGCCGCGCGTGGTCTGGACATTGAAGAGCTGCCGCACGTAGTAAACTACGAGCTGCCAAACGTCCCGGAAGATTACGTTCACCGTATCGGTCGTACCGGCCGCGCGGCGGCAACCGGTGAAGCGCTGTCACTGGTCTGCGTCGATGAACACAAGCTGCTGCGCGACATCGAACGTCTGCTGAAGAAAGAGATCCCACGCATCGAAACCCCGGGCTACGAAGTGGATCCGTCCATCAAGGCGGAGCCGATTCAGAACGGTCGCCAGGGCGGCGGTGGTCGCGGTCAGCAGCCGCGTCGTGCTGAAGGCGGCGCGCCGAAATCATCCGGCAAACCCCCGCGTCGCAACAACGACAGCAAACCGGCCGGTGAAAGTCCGTGGCGCAGCGGTGAAGGGAAACCGGCAGGGGAAGGGCAGCGTCGACGCCGCCCGCGTAAACCTGCTAACCCGCAGTAATCTGGAAGCCCGGTCGTAAAGCCGGGCTTTTCTTTTTGCGGCAGCGAAGAGAAAGTGCCACAATAGTGGCTGTTTATACAGTATTTCAGGTTTTTCGATGGCTTTAACCGCGGCGCTGAAAGCGCAAATTGGCGCATGGTACAAGGCGCTACAACAGCAGATCCCCGACTTTATCCCCCGAGCGCCGCAGCGGCAGATGATTGCTGACGTGGCAAAAACGCTTGCCGGGGACGACGGGCGACATCTGGCGATTGAAGCGCCGACCGGCGTCGGGAAAACCCTGTCATATCTCATTCCCGGTATTGCCATCGCGCGGGAAGAGGACAAAACGCTGGTGGTCAGCACCGCCAACGTGGCCCTGCAGGATCAGATTTTCAGCAAAGATTTGCCGCTGCTGCGCAAAATCATCCCCGACCTGCGCTTTACCGCCGCCTTTGGGCGCGGGCGCTACGTGTGCCCACGTAACCTGGCGGCGCTCGCCAGCAGCGAGCCGAATCAACAGGATCTGCTCGCGTTTCTTGATGACGAGCTGACGCCGAACAATAAGGCCGAGCAGGAGCAGTGTGCAAAACTCAAAGCCGAACTCGACGGCTATAAGTGGGACGGCCTGCGGGATCACACCAGCCAGGCCATCAGCGACGACTTATGGCGCAGGCTCAGCACCGACAAAGCCAGCTGTCTGAACCGCAACTGCCACTACTACCGCGAGTGCCCGTTCTTTGTCGCCCGGCGCGAAATTCAGGAGGCGGAGGTGGTTGTCGCCAACCACGCGCTGGTGATGGCCGCGCTGGAGAGTGAGGCGGTGCTACCGGAGCCCAAAAATCTGCTGCTGGTGCTCGACGAAGGCCACCATCTGCCCGACGTGGCTCGGGACGCGCTGGAGATGAGCGCCGAGATCACCGCGCCCTGGTTCCGCCTGCAGCTGGATCTGTTCTGCAAGTTGGTGGCAACCTGCATGGAGCAGTTCCGCCCGAAAACCACGCCGCCGCTGGCGGTGCCGGAACGGCTAAGCGAGCATTGTGAAGAGGTTTACGGCCTGATCTCCTCGCTCAATAACATCCTCAACCTTTATCTTCCCGCAGCCCAGGAGGCGGAACATCGCTTTGCGATGGGCGAACTGCCGGAAGAGGTGATGGAAATTTGTCAGCAGCTGGCAAAGCACCTTGAAAAGCTGCGCGGGCTGGCGGAGATGTTCTTAAACGATCTGAGCGAGAAAACCGGCACGCATGACGTGGTGCGTCTGCACCGTATTCTGCTACAGATGAACCGCGCGCTGGGCATGTTCGAAGCGCAGAGCAAACTCTGGCGGCTGGCCTCAATGGCGCAGGCATCAGGCGCGCCGGTCACCAAATGGGCCACCCGCGACGTGCGGGACGGGCAGGTGCATCTCTTCTTCCACTGCGTGGGCATCCGCGTGGCCGATCAGCTGGAAAAGCTGATCTGGCGCAGCGTGCCGCACGTGGTGGTGACCTCTGCCACGCTGCGTTCTTTGAACAGTTTTTCTCGTTTGCAGGAGATGAGCGGGCTTAAAGAAAAAGCGGGTGACCGCTTTGTGGCGCTGGACTCGCCGTTTAACCACTGCGAGCAGGGCAAGCTGGTCATTCCGCGCATGACGTTTGAGCCGCTGATCGACAACGAAGAACAGCACATTGCGGAAATGGCGGCCTATTTCCGCGAACAGGTCGAGAGTAAAAAATACCCTGGCATGCTGGTGTTATTCGCCAGTGGACGCGCCATGCAGCGTTTTCTGGAACACGTCACCGATCTGCGTTTACTCCTGCTGGTGCAGGGTGACCAGCCGCGTTACAGGCTGGTGGAAACCCACCGTAAACGCATTGATAACGGCGAGCGTAGCGTGCTGGTGGGATTGCAGTCTTTCGCGGAAGGTCTTGACCTGAAAGGCGACTACCTGACGCAGGTCCACATTCATAAAATTGCCTTCCCCCCCATCGACAGCCCGGTGGTGATCACCGAGGGCGAATGGCTGAAAAGCCTTAACCGCTATCCGTTTGAGGTGCAGAGTCTGCCTGCGGCATCGTTTAACCTGATTCAGCAGGTGGGGCGTTTGATTCGAAGCCACGGCTGCTGGGGCGAAGTGGTGATCTACGATAAACGTCTGCTGACCAAAAATTATGGACAGCGGCTGCTCAACGCGCTACCGGTCTTCCCGATTGAACAGCCGTCGGTACCGGAGATAAAAAAACGCCCGGCAAAACAGGCTGCCGGGCGTCGAAAAAGCATCCGTGCTAAGGGGCGCGGTCCTACTGGTAAGTGAAGGTCACCTGAACGACGCTGCTGAACGTGCCTGCGGTAACAGGCATAGCGGTGGCGTAATAGCGTGCGGCCAGCGGGAAGGTGGCGGTATGGTCGTTCTGGTCAATCAGCGCGTTAAAGCTGGCCTGCGGTGCGATGAGTATATGGTCCTGGCTGTCCGCCAGCTCCAGCGCCAGCCCCTTCGCGCTGCCCGTGTTGGCAAATTTGGTTGGGTGCGTGGCATCCGCCTGACCGTAAAAGAAGGCAGTCGCCAGGGCGAGGGATTTCGGACAATGCGTTACCTTCAGGCTGAAGGTTTTCCACGCGCCGGTATCCCCCACGTCGTGGAATTCACTGGAAGCCGCCTGGCCTAAATCAACGGTTAAATCCTTACTGGCGCTGTCCACGAGGCAGGTGTTGGCATAAATGTTACCGACCATTTGCAGCTGAATATCGTCAGCCCGGGCCAGAAAGGTGAGCGTGCTGGCCAGCGCGGCCAGCACAAAGAGACGTTTCTTCATTTTCATCACTTATAGGCCAGAGTAATGGTGGCGACGGCGTTCGCCGGGCCAGGGGTGACTTCATCTGCCACCTGCAAATAGTTCAGCTTGACCGGGATATCCATCGTCTGGTTGGCATAGGCCAGGGTTTCAGTTGGGGTGTAGGTATCGAACGTTGCCAGCTCGTTGTCGATCACCATTTCAATCCCGACCCCCGTTGCCACGCCATCCTCCGGCGTGAGCTTAAGCACCCCCTGATAACCGGGTACGTAGCCGTCGCTGCTGGTGACCTTAAATTCCGGCTGAACGGTGGAGTTACAGTTCACCGTGATGTTGAACTCCTTCGCGGGCATCGCCAGCGTGCCGACCATGTTGAAATCGCTGACCGGGAAATCGCCCATGTTGACGGTCAGGCTTTTTGGCAGTACGGAGCAGGTGACGTTTTCAAGGTTTACGTTACCGGCATAGCTGACATTGTTGGGTGAACCGATGCCTTCGTGACCAAAAACGCCAATGCCAAAAACGGTCTGGCTTTGATTTAGCGTACCGGATTCTACGGCGGTATCCGTTTTTACCAGCTCCAGCGTGACGTTAAAATCGAACGTCTGGTTGCCGTCAGTTGAGACATAGCCAATTGGCGTGCCGCGGGAGTCACAGGTGACCCCGCCCGCACCGCTGATGCGCTGACCTTTGTCATTCATCAGCGCAATACCAACCCCCTTCACGCCGGATTCATAGACCCCGGAAAGGCCGGGAATTTCCGTGCCGTAGCCGTAGTAGCAGGAGACGATCTCCAAACCCTTATCTGCAGCATTATCACAGTGGCCCGCGACGTGTACCGTCTGTTCGGTGCCGGGGATGGTCGCGCCGACGGGAAGCGTGGTGGAGACGGAAACCGTGGACAGGTTAATGGTCTTTGGCATATCCGGCGACGTACAGGTGGCTTTTGCATGCGGCATAAACAGCGATGCGGTTGCCAGTATGAGTAAGAAAAAGCATTGTTTTACAAGCTGCATAGGTGAACCTGCTCGGTTGATTACTGACACTGCGCGGCAGCGTTAATAATGTCTGTTTTCTCTTTTTCATCCGTGAGCGTGTATTCCGCAACGCAGTGGTCGCTGGCTTCCTGTCCCCATGAGACGGAAAGCTTGCCGCGATCGGGCATTCCGGAAAGATAGGTTTGGCCATCAGTGCCGACGATAAATTCGCTGTCCTTATCCTCGGTGGTAACCGTTGCGCCGAAGGGCAGCGGCTTCCCGTTGTGCGTCAGCGTCATCAGGACGCGATGACCCACGCGGGTATTGAAGCTTGCCCGCACCACCGCACCGCGGGTTGGCGTGACGATCTGCGAAGCGTGCGTCACGTCAGCCTCGTCAGGCAGCGTTTCGGTATCCAGCGAAATCGTGTTGTGGCGATAGGCGGTGACAAAGGGCACCACGGTATAGCCGCGGAAGTCAGTTTCCACGCCCGTCTGGTTGGCGATGTGCGTGCCGCTGGCTCCGGGCGCTTTCACCAGCGCGATGGTCTCGCCCAGCGGCTGGCTCAGCGTCAGGCCGTTAGCGTGGGCTATCATGCCCCCCTGCAGACCGACGTTGGTGGTCCGCTGGTATTTGTCCTGGCTGAAACCGCCACTCACTTCCCCGTAGGTGGCTTTATAATCGGCGTTCAGACTGGTAGAGGTACCGTTCTCTGATGAGTCATAGCCTTCCTGCACGTTCCAGTTAAGGTTGTTCTCCTCCAGCGCCGTCCCGTTCAGGCCCAGCGTGTGCGTGGTGCCGTCTTTATTGTTATTCATGTTGTAGGAGGCCCAGGTGTTGCTCATCCAGCGATCCAGCGGTACCGACACGCTCAGCGCGAACAGGTTATCGTTACTGACCGAATCGCCTTCGTCATCACGGCTGTTGGTGTTTTTGTTGAGGCTATAGCTCATGCTGTAGGTGATTCCCTTCCAGCTGTTGTTATAGCTGACGCTCATCGAGGTCATGTCCTGACCCTGGTTCCAGTAGGTCTCTTTGACCAGGCTCAGCGTAAACGATCCCCAGCCTTCGCCGAGGGTTTGATCGATGGTGGCCTCGGTACGCGCGCGGCGCTGCTGCGGTGCTGACCAGTCATCGGCGCGGGTATAGGATTCCATGGTGTCTTCGAGGGTGTAAAACCCTTTACTGTTGTAGCGATAGCCAGCCAGAGCGAAGTTTGTACCCGTACCCGCGAAATCTTTGCTGTAGCGCAGACGCCAGGATTGCCCCTTGCTGGCCTGCTGTTTTTTGAGCAGCGCTTTGGCGCGCGTCACGTCGACAGAAAACGCGCCAAGATCGCCAAAGTTTTTACCGGTGCCCAGCGCCTGTGACTGATAATGGCTGCTTTGCTGCACGCCACCGTAGGCGGTGAATCCGTACGGCAGGCCATAAATGACACTCCCCTGAGCGAAGGGCGTTTTTTCCACGTCTTTGTCATAAGAGCGGTAGCGCCCGGCAGAGACGCTGTATTTCAGGTGCTTTTCGCGCTGGAGGACCGGAACGGAGGCGTAGGGCACCACAAAGTGACGTTCGCTGCCGTCCGTCTCTTTCACGGTGACCTGGAGATCGCCGCTGCTGCCGGTGGGATACAGGTCATTGATTTCAAATGCACCCGGCGCAACGGTATTTTGATAAATCACGTAGCCGTTCTGACGTACCACCACCAGCGCATTACTGTGGGCCGTGCCGCGGATGATCGGGGCATAGCCTTTTTCGCTGTCCGGCAGCATATCGTTGTCGGAGTTCAGCTGCGCGCCGGTATACGGAACGCTGTCAAATACGTCTGCCGGGGAGCTGCTTTGGCCTACGGTCAGATCGCTTTTTAACGCCACGATATCGCGCTGGGCATAGGTGTAGACCGAGTTAAAGGATTGCTCTTCTTCGTGACCGCTGGTGCTGCGACTCCAGGTGGAGTAGTTGCGCAGGCGCCACGCGCCGACGTTCAGGCCCGGACGCAGGTTAACGTACTGGCTGCTGTTGTCCTGCATGCCCTGCTGACGGGCGTGGCTCTGGCTGGCGCTGGCGCTGTAGTTGAGGATGCCCGCCGTGATCCCCTCATCAAATTCTGTTGGGTCAATATAGCCACGGGGAACCTGACCGAGCGCGGACTGCGGAATGCTCAACAGAAGTTGCTGGTTGCTGACGCGAAATGTTGCCGTCGCCGCCGGTATGGCGTGCAAATCCGCGCATGAGCCTTTCACGGCAAGCTGAGGATAGTCGTCAGTTTTAATACCCAGGCTTTTTAAATCGGACAGAGTAAAGCAGGGCTGAAGGGAATTTTCTCCATTATCCTGCTTTTGCAATATAAAGGTCACGTCGCGGGTATCAATTTTATTATTATTGATAAAGATCGTGACCTGATATTTCCCTGGCGCCTGTCCCGGGCCTTTTTCATAAATGGAGAGATCGGTTTTTCCCTGCTGTGGATTATCCACATCCAACAACGCTGGATTAAAATAATCATCCGCCCGCGTTTGCTGCGAAAAACCCACGGCCGCTAACCCGCATAGCAGGGTCAGCAGCGTAAGCATCCGATAAACGGAAGGCAATTGCCTTCTTGGGGTTGAAGAATAGGTAATCATAAGGTGCGTTATTGGGTACGGTATTAATGCACGGATGCAGAGAGCGTTTTGCTGATGCTGCCGTAATCAGTAATAATTGACCAGGACACGGTTGAACCGCCGGTATGTGCAGGCAACGCAAAATGGGTTTCGGTTTTTGGTACGGCCCAGGTCGCTTTATCGACCTTATGACCGTTAAGGGTGACCGACTGGAAATTCATATAAAACGGCGTCGGGTTGTTAACCACTAAATCATTGCCCTCGCGGTGCCACTCAAGCTGATCCGCGACCGTTTCCGGTTTACCCTTGACGGAGGCCGGGCGGTACATCAGCTTAATGCGCGTGTTAACCGCAATTTGCAGGGTATTGACACCCGCCACCTTTTTTGAGGAGGGGATGGCTTTTATATTCAGCCAGAACATCGACTCGCGATCTTCAGGCAAATTTCCGCCGGTACGTACGACGCGCAGAACGTTTTCCTGCTTTGCATCAAGACGAAACAGTGGCGGCGTAATCAGAAAGGGGGCTTTGGCCAGGTCTTTACCGCCAGAATCCGCCCAGGATTGCACCAGATAATCCGTTGCATCTGGGTTTGAAATACCGATAGAGGATTCCTTTTTGCCTCCCTGGTAGACCAGGCGCGTGCCGTTAATAATAACGCCTGCATGTGCCGTTGCAGCTACCAGTAAAAGGGTGCTGAGTAAATAACCGTGACGCATAGTTTTTTCTCAAAATAAGGCGGGACTATCTCTTTTTTGCAAAAGGAAATAGTCCCTGGTGAGCAATATCAGTTATAAATAACCGTGAATGTTGAAACAGAGTTTGCCGGACCCGCGGTAATAGCCGCACCGGTTTGAATATATCGCGCGGCAAACTGCAGATCGTTTACTGCGGTGCCGGAGGCCAGCGGATACTCTTTTGACGGAGTATATAAACTGACGGGCTGCTCAGAAGAGTCGATCAGCTGAATGGCTACGCCGGTTGCGGCATCTGCATCGGGGGTTAACGCCAGGGTGCTGTTGTTATTGGCATCCGGGGTTCCACCGAAGTTGATTGCCGCCGCCGTAACGGTTTCCGGGCAGTTTTTTAACTCAATATCAAACTTCGTGGCGGTGCTGGTGGAGCCGGCACCGGTAAAGACCGTCTTGGAGACTTTGCCTAATGTCACGTTCAACGGGTTACTTAAACCATTCACAACCTGACAGGCGGAATCGATGATTTCGCCCGTAAAGTTGATCTGTCCTTCACCGTCTGTTGCTGCAAAAGCGGATGCCGAGCAGCCAATCACCGACGCGATAAAAAGACCTAACGCAATCTTGTTCATAATAGTTCCTGGTGTGTGGGTAAAAACGTGCCTAAGGTTTTTGCCCGTTGTCCTCAATGATTTCCGTTCGTTATTTAATCAAAGAATGGATGGATAAGAATCTTCTATAGACATCACAAATAATTGAATCAGTGCTTGCATAATTTTTTTCTTCGGTAAAACAGATGGCTCTGGCGGTGGGGATAAAAAGCTACCTGGCAGGTTTCATCGGGGATATAGTGTTAACAAGGTGACGTTTTCAGGAGAGATACCGTGGATTATCGTAAAATTATCAAAGAGGTAGGGCGTGGAAAAAACCATGCCCGCGACCTGGATCATGAGACAGCGCGTGCGCTTTACACCCGTATGCTCAACGGTGAGGTTCCCGATCTCGAACTCGGCGGCATTCTTATCGCCCTGCGCATTAAGGGAGAAGGTGAAGCGGAGATGCGCGGCTTTTATGAGGCGATGCAGGCGCAAACGCTGCGTCTGACGCCACCTGTGGCAAAACCGATGCCGATCGTCATTCCCAGCTATAACGGCGCGCGCAAGCAGGCCAACCTGACGCCGCTGCTGGCTATTCTGTTACATAAGCTGGGTTTTCCGGTGGTGGTGCATGGGGTGAGTGAAGATCCGACCCGCGTGCTGACAGAAACGATTTTTGAACTGCAGGGGATCGAACCCACTCTCCACGCCGGGCAGGCGCAGGCGAAGCTCGATAGCCATCAGCCGGTCTATATTCCCGTTAAGGCGCTCTGCCCGCCGCTGGAAAAGCAGCTCGCAATGCGCTGGCGAATGGGCGTGCGTAACAGCGCGCATACGCTGGCGAAGCTGGCCACGCCGTTTGCCGAAAATGCCGTGCTGCGCCTTTCCAGCGTTTCGCACCCGGAATACGTGGGGCGCGTGGGGAAATTCTTTGAAGAGATTGGCGGCAACGCGTTGCTGATGCATGGGACGGAAGGCGAGGTGTACGCTAATCCGCAGCGCTGCCCGCAAATAATGCTGATCGACGCGGCTGGGACGCGTATCGCGCTTGAACGTGGGGAAGAGAACAGCGGCGTTATTCTGCCGGAGGCGAAAGATCCCTACATCACCGCGAAGTGGATTGAACAGTGCCTTGCCGGAAATGTGCCGGTGCCGCAGTCCATCAGGTTACAGATGGCCTGCTGCCTGCTGGCGACCGGGGAAGTTGACACGGTCGAGGCTGGCATGAAACGGGTTGAGGCGGCATTTTAGGCAAAAAAAAGCCCGTCCAGTGGCGGACGGGCAAGCAAGGGTAACAAACAACAGGGTCAATGAGGGTTGGAGCAGCTCACCAGAGGGTTTGGTGAGGGTACAGCATTCATTCAGGCGATTATTTGTAGATAACCGCAGTACCGCTCAGCTTGTTGTTGGTGTTAGCGGAGGTGATGGTGTATCCGCTTGCACCGGCAGCAGCCGCTTTCTCAGCCAGTTTGGCTTCCAGACCGTCCAGCGTGGTCGCGCCTTCTGCACTCACCACACCGATTTTATTCATGCTCTGCGCCTGAGTAGATGAAACAGGCTCTACAGCGAATGCGCCAAAAGACAGAGCGGACAGGGCAACAGCAGCAACAGCATATTTGATGGTTTTCATAATTAATCTCTCGCAGGTTATTCTGTTAAGGTGACGATGTTCCGTCGATGTGATAAGTATCACGTTTTTTCTGCAGAGATAAAATCGAAGAGAATTGACGTGGTTAATCAAAAAAATTGAATGACAAATAACTTATTGATTATTAATAAATTCAAATTACGGCTTTACACTTCTTGTTGATACGCTTTACAGAAGAAAGATGAATGGCACATTTTGCTACGCGGTTCGCTAAAAAGCGTGAGCGTAAAGGTAAGCATTCGGGCGGTTAACTTAGGTAAAGGAAAGTCAGCGTAACTGGCTGTCTTTCGATCCTCTGCGATTATATCCCGAATGTGAAGCGTTTTTTGAATCTTTATCCTGCTGACAGGTTATACATAACCTTACCCCGGGAATGGCTTTTTGCCGCGCCTCAGGAATGGGCTCTCCGCACTCTTCGCATTCCGTTAAACTTTCGCCGCGCGGAATTTCGCCGCGAGCGCGCGCAACCGCATCTTCAATCGTACTGTTGATCTGTTCGTTCACGGCATCATCATTTGCCCAACCGGAAGCCATCTTGCCCTCCTGATATCGGTTTAAGCCATAGCGTTAATATGGGGTTAAAAAATGCACAATCAAGGTGAGAGGGGAGACAAACTGCATCTGGCAGGCAGATGCAGTCGGGTGAAAGGAAACACGTTATTTATAGATAGTCGCTGTGCCGTACATATGGTTATCTCCACCTGCGGAGTTCACCACGAAGCCTTTAGCGCCTTCCTGGCGAGCTTTTTCAGCCAGTTTATCCTGAAGATCGTCAAGGTTGCTTGCGCGGCTTACCGAGACGGTACCGGCCGGGCGCAGCTGGCTGGTGTCCGTGCTTTGGGTCAGGGACTGAACGGCCATAGCGGAGAAAGAGGCGCTCGCCAGGGTACCGGCGAGAAGAGCAAGGGTTAGATACTTTTTCATAATCACATCCTCATGAGGAAACAACAGGTGATTCCCTATAAGTTTAGAAGCCTGACGAGTGTGATTTAGCGCAAATATTTGATGATGATCTGCTTATTTTTTGAACGATAAAAGCTGACAATCCGCTGACAGATCATAGACATAAAGGTGTTTGATTTATGGCGGTTTTTTAAGGGTTGCAGAGAAAGATTTACCGTAGAGCCAGCACAAGGTATCTTACGCCGCTGTTTAAAGGAGAATGCCATGACTTCCCAAAAGCCGGGATTGCACCCACGAAATCGCCATCGCAGCCGCTACGACATGAACGCACTGTGCCAGAGTTGTCCGGCGCTGCAGGACTATATTGTCGAGACCCCCGCGGGTGAACCGTCGGTTAACTTTGCCGATCCGCTGGCGGTGAAAACCCTGAACAAGGCGCTGCTGGCGCATTTTTACGGTGTGGCGCACTGGGATATCCCGGAAGGCTTTCTCTGTCCTCCTGTTCCGGGCCGTGCTGATTACGTTCATCACCTTGCCGATCTTCTCGCCGACGATCGTGACGGCGCGATCCCCCAGCAGGCTTCAGTCCTGGATATTGGTACCGGGGCAAACCTGATTTACCCCCTGATTGGCGTGCATGAGTACCACTGGCGCTTTACCGGAAGCGAAATCGGTGCCGAGGCGTTTGCCAGCGCGCAGGCGATAATCAGCGCTAACGCTGGCCTGAGTCGTTCCATTCGTTTGCGTCGCCAGAAGGAGGCGACGTCAATCTTCAACGGCATCATTCACAAAAACGAAAGCTATGACGCCACGATGTGTAATCCACCATTCCATGATTCGGCGGCAGCGGCCCGTGCAGGCAGCGAGCGTAAACGCCGCAACCTGGGGCAGGCCGAAGATGCCGCGCTGAACTTTGGTGGGCAGCAGCAGGAGCTGTGGTGCGAGGGCGGTGAAGTCGCCTTCATCCTGCGGATGATTGCCGAAAGCAAACAGTTTGGTCGCCAGGTGAAATGGTTTACCACGCTGGTTTCCCGCGGAGATAACCTGCCGCCACTCTACCGGGCCCTCACCGAAGCAGGCGCGGTGAAAGTGGTGAAAAAAGAGATGGCGCAGGGCCAGAAGCAGAGCCGCTTTATTGCCTGGTCGTTTATGGATGACAACAAACGCCGCAAATAAGGTGTCCCTCAGGCCGGGTAAGGCGAAGCCGCCACCCGGCAACACGGCTACAATGTCGGCTTCTGCGGTGGTGGCATCGATGCCGGTGAAGGCAATACCTGATACGTCTGCACCGGCATCCGCACGTTAGCCAGATCAAAATGTTTTTTCACCATGCTGTCGAGCGCAAAGCGCACCGTCCACTGCTTCAGCGGCTGGGTGGTGAACGACACGCGAAGCGTAAATGCCGTATTCGTCAGCCCGACGATCCCGGCAAATGACGGCTCGCCAATTACCAGGCCGCGAATATCCTCCATCTGCATTAACTCTTCTACTGCGTCCCGCAGCGCCTGCTTCGCTTTGTCCGCATTCTCATGACGATCCACATCGTAGTTCGCCACAACGGAGCCAATCCCGCGCACAAAGTTGGCGAAGGTGGTGATCGATGACCACGGAATAATGTGGTATGCCCCGGTATCCTGACGCACGCCCACCGAACGAATCGACATCCGCTCGACCGTGCCGGTCAGCGGCCCGATGGTTACCAGATCGCCGGTGTTCATTCCGTTCTCAAACTGGATAAAAATGCCGGTAATAATATCCTTCACCAGCGTTTGTGACCCGAAGGAGATCGCCAGTCCCAGCGCACCGGCACCTGCCAGCAGCGGAGCGATGTTTACGCCGATTTCCGACAGCACAATCATGATGGTGATGGTACTGATGATCACCGCCAGCGCATTGCGGAACAGGGTCAACAGCGTGCGCGCACGGGCGCTGGGGAGCGGTCTGCCGTGAATATCGGACACCAGACGGTTCTCGATAAGGCTCGCCAGCAGCGTCCAGCCTACGGCGGAGAAAAACAGAATCAGTGCGATACGAATTAAAATATCAACGGTCTTCTCACCTGCGCCGTTATGCAGCCAGTTCCAGAAATCAAACAGGTTCCACGCATTCAGCAGCAGCATAATCGCCACGCAGACGGTCAGAATGCGCGCCACTTTGAGGGAGACTGACATCCAGCCGTTCACGCGTTTTTGCAGTTCCGGATAATTACGCTGTACGTGCGGGGACAGGGTGATGGTTTTCGAAATCCAGCGCGACAACAGCCCCGACACAAATGCCGCGATGCCGATAATCGCCAGGCTTTTGAACGTTGCCCCCATCATAAATTTCAGGCTATTACCCGGGTCGAACAGCGAGAAGAAGCACAGCACTATGAAGTAAGCGCTTGCCAGCCAGTACCACACCAGCGCGAAGGCGCGAATGAAGAGGCTGAAGAACGACAAAGAACGATCGGCCAGATGCAGCAGACTCTCCGTGATCGCCTTTTTATTGTGGAAGATGAGGTACAGCGACCAGACGGTAATACAGAGCATGATCAACACGTTCGCCAGCGCGCCAAACTGCACGTTGACCTGGTTGGAGATGATCGGCACCGCGACCAGCAGGCCGTAGCCAATCAGGCCGCTGAGCACGCTGAGCCGCACGGCCCAGTATTTCGCGCTGTCATCACTGATATTAAACGGGCGGAGTTCAGGCACGCGCGGGCAAAAGATGACGCGCAGTACCGCTTTAAAAAATTCGATGAGCGCAAACGCGTTCAGAAAGAGCGCCTGCTGGAAGGCAATGGTTTTGTTGCCCGTATTGAGACGGTCCGCCAGCACCTGACCTACAAACAGCGTCAACGCCAGCAGCAGTAAATCAATAATAAAGGCTCCGGCGATCATGGCGGGGAGGTGCAGCCAGCTGTTTTTATGCTGGTTCTTTTTTCGGCCCCAGTAGCCCATCTTGCGGTAAAGCGGCCAGGCACAGAGGCGTACCAGCCAGTAAAAAATAAATACCGCGCCCGCCAGCATCAAAAACTGGGTGGCGGCGGCGCTAAAGGTTTGCGGGTTAAATGCCTTATGGGGCGATCCCATCAGGTTGCGAAAGAGCTGGGCAAAGCGTGTTGAGAGCGCTTCACCAAAGCGTCGGCTCACGTCGGTGACGTTTTCCAGTACGGTTTTTTGTTCCTCTACCTGCGGCGGGGTGAGGGTGGGAACGGTCTCCTTTGGCGGCGTGGCGGCGGCTTTACGCAGCTGATCGATTAACTCTTTTCGGGAGGCATCGTTTTCAAGCACGTCGGCAAGTGCGCCGTAAGCCGCTTTTTTTTGTTCAACATCCGGTTCCGGGGGCGGCGTACTTTGCTGGGACGCGGTCGTTCCGGTGGTCACGCCGGGGATCGCCACGGCGAGGGATGGCGCACTAAACAGGCTTATCAACAGCAGCAGGAACCACGGCACGGCGTCCTCCGACAAAATATCGTGCAAAATGATAAGTATAGAGGGCGCGGGGAGGAGGAGAGTTTTTGGGAACAATCTGGCGTAAAAAAGCCGGGCAAGCCCGGCTCAGCGTGAAGCGTAAGATCAGGAGACGTGCTGCAGGAACTCCTGCAAACGCTGGCTCGGCGGATTGGCAATCAGTTCCTGCGGGTTACCGTCTTCCGCGATACGACCTTTATCGATAAAGATCAGGCGGGACGCGACTTTCTCCGCAAAGCCGATTTCGTGGGTCACGATAACCATCGTCATCCCTTCCTCTGCCAGATCCTGCATGACTTTCAGCACTTCGTGGCGCAGCTCCGGGTCGAGTGCGGACGTTGGCTCATCAAACAGCATCATCTTCGGCTTCACAGCCAGCGCGCGGGCAATCGCGACGCGCTGCTGTTGACCACCGGAGAGCTCGGAAGGGTAGTGGTGCGCACGTTCTGCCAGACCCACTTTTGCCAGCAGATCTTTTGCCAGCGCTTCCGCCGCCGCTTTGCTGGCACCGCGCACGCGCAGCGGGCCGAACATCACGTTTTCCAGCGCCGTCAGGTGCGGGAACAGGTAGAACTGCTGGAACACCATGCCCGCTTCCTGGCGAATCAGGCGCTCGTCCACTTTCGGGTCATTGACCTTCAGACCGTCGACAATCAGATCGCCGCTGGTGATCTCTTCCAGTTTGTTAATGCAGCGCAGCAGAGTGGATTTACCGGAACCGGACGGTCCGATAATGACCACCACTTCACCCTGCGTAATATTCAGATCAATATTGTGCAGCACCTGGGTTGGGCCAAAGTGCTTGGAAACGTTTTTAAATTCAATCACAGGATTTTCATCCTTCTTTCAAGACGACGCAGAACGAAGCTCAGAACCAGAGTAATGATCAGGTAGACAACGGCTACCGCACTCCAGATTTCCAGCGCGCGGAAGTTGCCAGCAATGATCTCCTGCCCCTGACGGGTCAGCTCAGCCACGCCGATAACGATGAACAGCGACGTATCTTTAATACTGATGATCCACTGGTTACCCAGCGGTGGCAGCATGCGACGCAGCGCCAGCGGAAGAATGACGTGGCGGATCGTTTCGCGACGCGAAAGGCCCAGCGCCAGACCCGCTTCACTGAAACCTTTATGAATCGACAGCACCGCACCGCGGGTGATTTCCGCAATGTAGGCGCCCGAGTTGATCATAATGGTCACGACGGCTGCGCTGAACGGATCGATACGCAGGTCGGTGAAGGCCATTGGCAGGGCGAAGTAGATGAACATGACCTGCACGACAATCGGGGTGCCGCGGATCACTTCGATGAAAACCAGTGCGATGTGGTTTGCAATCCAGCCGCCGTAGGTGCGGGCGAAACCGGCGACAAGACCGATAATCAACCCGCCCACCAGACCCAGGACCGAAATCCACAGGGTCATTTTAGCGCCTTCAAGCAAGAGTGGAATGGCAGGCCAGATGGCGCTCCAGTCAAACTGCATGATGTATTCCTGTATACCGTGGTGAAAAACGAAAAATGTAGGCCCGGTAAACGTCAGCGCCACCGGGCGTTACAAACCTGATTTCAGGTGAAATTATTTAGGCTCAGTACCGAACCATTTTTTGTAGATTTCGTTATACGTGCCGTTCTCTTTAAGCGTTTTCAGCGCGCCGTTCACTTTCGTGCGCAGATCGTCGCTGCCTTTCGGGAATGCGATACCGTACTGCTGTGCTTCCAGAGAGTCGCCTACCGCTTTGAACTTGCCGTTACCTGCGGTTTTGATGAAGTACAGGATGTTCGGTGTATCGTGCAGAACAGCGTCAGCACGGTTGGTGCCGAGTTCCATGTACGCGTTGTCGATGTTCGGGAACTGACGCAGGTCTTTGGTTTTAATGTTCGCTTTTGCGTAATCCACGGAACCGGTACCGCCCTTCACTGCGACAACTTTACCGTCGAGGTCTTTCACGCTTTTGACGTCATTGTTATCGGCTTTGACCATGACCAGCAGACCACTTTTGTAGTAACCGTCAGAGAAGTCGATCGCTTTTTTACGCTCTTCGGTGATGGTGATACCCGCCAGGGCCAGATCAACGTTTTTGGTTTGCAGTGCCGGGATGATGCCGCTGAAGTCCATTGGCTTCAGGGTGTAATCCAGTTTGAGTTCTTTTGCGATAGCGGCCCACAAATCAACATCGAAGCCAACGTATTTATCACCCTGTTTGAATTCAAACGGAACGAACGCCGTGTCGGTCGCCACAACCAGTTTGTCGGCAGCCTGAGAGGACACCGCAAAAGCCAGGGTAAGTGCAGCCAGTGAAACTTTTAATACAGACTTCATAGCATTTCCTTTTATATCCACGGGGCGATCCCCTGAGAGAACGACAGGCACAATGAAAAAATCGTGCCAACTTTACAAGCTGTTGTTTTGCAAAGGGGATGGAGTCATGCATTGCACAAAAAACGGGGCAATGATGTTGTGTTGCACCATGATGGAGCACCATTTTGGTGCGCGTCGTTTGGCTCAACTGACGGGGAGATATTTAGCGTAAATTCTGACGAAAAAACAATCTTCCATTAACGGTTGTGTGAGGTGATTATTACAATTTCTTCACTTTTGCACCGTATCAGGCCAAAAGTGTGCACCATAGATGTGCAAAACCCTCACCGGAAGGCGAGGGTTCGATAGAAAAATCGTATGGATTACTCGATGTTAGATTCGATAAACCACAGGAACTGATCCAGATCGCGGGAGGCGGCGGTGAAGATATCTGCCGTATCCTCATCTTTGGCTTCGCTAATCGCTTTACGCACGTCATTGGCCACAATCGCGTAACGGTCTGCCAGCTCTTTCAGGTGATCCTGCACGGTATGGATATCCAGCGGGTAGCTTTTCAGTGGCGTTTTACTGTTAATCACCTGCGTGGTACCCAGCGCAACACCACCCAACTGTACGGCACGTTCAGCCATCGTATCGAGGTGTGTCACCAGTGCTGTGCGGAAGCCATCCAGCATTTCATGAACGGCAATAAAGTTTGCACCGCGCATATTCCAGTGGGCCTGTTTGGTGATCAGCGAAAGATCGATGAACTGGATCACCTGGCGATTCAGCAACTCAATGGTCGCTTTTTTGTCGCTATCCGATACATCGTTACGGGTATAAAGCAGATTAGACGCTTTCGTTTTCACCAGTTTAGCGGTACTCATAATCTCATATCCTCTTGATGTTAATGTCCCAGGTAATTACGGAACTAAGTATAGCACCGGATTTTTTCTCTGCGGTCTGGCTGTGCCTATCGGTTTAATAGCAAGAAGGAGGTTGATAATATAATTTACTGATATAAATAGATTATTTTAGAATTGATACAGATCAATCTTAATTGAGGACAGAGAAAAAAGGCCTGGCAGGATATTTCGATAATATGACAAAGTATGTAAGAAATTATAACGCCTGACGATCTGGCCTTTATTCTGCATGGCCAGAAAGCCATACAGAATATATGGCATCAGTTGATGTCGATTTTCTCAACTTTGGGTTCCGGGCGCATGGTGAGCGTTGACCCCATTGAGGCTGCAATAATAGAGCAGAGTGCCAGCGTCTGGGTAAACGTCAGCGTTTCGCCAAGGAATACCATTCCGGAGATTGCCGCCAGGGCAGGCTCCATGCTCATCAGGGTGCCAAAAATGCGTGTCGGCAGACGCGTCAGAGCGATCATCTCCAGAGAATAGGGGAGCGCCGTTGAGAGCACTGCGACCGCCAGTCCAATGGGCATAACTGACCATTGCCAGATAGACGCCGTGGCCTGCGCCATACCGATCGGCACAAAAACGATAGCCGCAATCACGGAACCCAGGGCGACCGTTGCCGGGCCATGTTCTTCGCCTGCGCGCTGCCCGGTGAGGATATAAACGGCCCAGCAGGCACCGGCTCCGAGAGCCAGCGCGGCACCCGTAAGATCAATCTCAGTGACATTCTGGCCGAGCGGCAACAGGAACCATAAGCCCAGCACCGCCAATACGACCCAGATAAAATCCACCGGACGACGGGAAGAGAAAAGTGCCACCGCCAGCGGACCGGTAAACTCCAGCGCGACGGCGATCCCGAGGGGGATGGTCTGGATGGAGAGGTAGAACATATAGTTCATCGCCCCAAGGGACAGACCATAAAACAGCAGGGGGAGACGTTGCTCTTTTTTGAAGCGCAGACGCCAGGGTTTGAAAATGGCAACCAGTATCGCCGTGCCCAGCACGATACGCAGGGCCGTCACCCCGGGTGCCCCTACCAGTGGAAAGAGCGATTTTGCCAGCGAGGCACCGCTTTGAATGGACAACATGGCAATGAGTATGACTGCTACCGGCAACCAGACCGACGACGTGCGGGATAACCCAGGCATCCTTTCTCCTGTCAGCTTCTGTCAAATGAAGTAAAGGTTGCAGTGTAAAGGAAATATACAGCGACGGTTGAGACTCTGTTGAAAAAAAAGCCCCATGAAAACCGTAAAATGGTTAACTACTGCTGGATTAATCATCTTAAAGATTAGGAATAATCTGGATGAATGTAACAGCACAGACGCGCAATATGGGCGTTTTGTAGGAAAAATCGTATGTGATTTGAAAGAGTTAGCTGAGGTTGGAAACGTTCTGTTACAGGAAAGACCTTGTTAGACATCACGAATCACAAAGAGTTTCGCAAAATTTTTTGATATATTTAAAACTTACGGACTTACTTGAAGCACATTTGAGGTGGTTATGAAAAAAATTGCATGTCTTTCAGCACTGGCCGCTGTACTGGCTGTTTCCGCAGGTACCGCTGTAGCGGCTACTTCTACTGTAACCGGTGGTTACGCTCAGAGCGATATGCAGGGCGTAATGAACAAAACTAACGGTTTCAACCTGAAGTATCGTTACGAGCAGGATAACAACCCGCTGGGCGTGATCGGTTCTTTCACCTACACCGAGAAAGATCGTACTGAAAACGGCGCGTACAACAAAGGCCAGTACTACGGTATCACTGCTGGTCCAGCTTACCGTCTGAATGACTGGGCAAGCATCTACGGTGTTGTAGGTGTTGGCTACGGTAAATTCCAGCAGACCGAAAACCAGGGTCTGAACCGCACTGCAAGCACCAGCGACTACGGCTTCTCCTATGGCGCAGGCCTGCAGTTCAACCCAATCCAGGACGTTGCTCTGGACTTCTCCTATGAGCAGAGCCGTATCCGCAACGTTGACGTTGGCACCTGGATCGCGGGCGTAGGTTACCGCTTCTAATCACTCCGGTGATCGAATAAAAAATCCGCCCAATGTGGCGGATTTTTTTTGTTTGTTCCCTCTCCCCGTGGGAGAGGGTCAGGGTGAGGGCATCAGTCTGACGGCAGAAATCACTTACTCTTAATATCAAAAATATCCGTACCCAGATGGTTATAGTCAACTTTCTGTAACTTGAAGTTGGTAACGTACACTGGGGGCGCTTTCTTGTTGGAGATAAACGGATACGCATTTTTTATCTCTTCGGCTTTAATCCCCGTCCACTGAGAGAAGAACTGCAGGAAATCATTCGCCGAACGGCGCGCTTTAATCACGCGATGCGTTTTATCATCACTCGACAGCACCATAAACGGTACCTGGAAGTTCTGCTGGAACTTGTCGTCATGGGCCAGGTATTGCACTTCTTTGCCACGCTCTTTAAACGCCAGCCCGTGATCCGAGAAATAGACCACAGAGAAACTGTCGCCCGTATTGCGCAACTGATCGTACAGCTTGCTGAGCAGATCGTCGGTTTGCGTCATGGTATAGAGATAACAAGAGGTCTCTTTGGACTGCACGAAATCCGCGTATTTCCCGTCAGTGCGATCGCAGGCCTGCGGGTGTGAGCCCATCAGGTGAAGGACAATCAGCTGAGGCTGGGTGCGTGGTGTGGCAAACACCTGCGCCGTCATTTTCAGCAACGCTTCGTCTTTCGTATTTTTGTCGGCCTCAAAGTCACCGCTCTTCAGGAACTGCACTTCGTCAGCACGCTTCGCGATACTGGCGATGGCCGTATCGTATTCGCCAATTTGCCCCTGATTAGAGAACCACCATGTCTGGAAACCTGCGCGGTTTGCCAGGGTAACAAAGTTATCCTGGTACTGGGGTTTGCCCTCTACCACACGGTTTAGCGTCAGACCCAGCGATTTCTGCGTCGAGCCACTGGCCGCGACATAATCAGTAAACAGGGTGCCATTGACCGAGCTGGCAAACGGCGTGTTATTCCAGTGTCCGCCGAATGCGCCCATTGCGTCGCGACGGGCACTCTCGCCGATCACTACCACGTAGGTATGGTATTTCGGCTTCACCGCCAGCACGTTCCAGGTGTCTTTCTTATTGGAAAGTTCAGCCATGCGGGCCTGCTCGTCGAGCACTTCTCTGTTATTCACGACAACGTCTTTCACGAAGCGGAAAACCGGATAGCCTACGTTAATGAGCCTTAACTTACCGTCCCAGGGAATATTCTGGATGGGGGCGACGAACGCCACGGCAATACTGAATACCAGACAAAGAATTTCGATCTTGCCCCAGGACTTTTTCTCAACTGACTGACGGCGGAGGGCAATAACCCCCAGCGCGAAGATAAAGAGCCCTACCACGTAGCTATACCACGGGAAGATGGTCAGGATCTCCGTCGACTCTTCCATATTGGTCGAGTGCAGCGCGAGCAGGGTATTAAAGTTTGGCGAGCCATAAGCCTGGCCAAACGGGAAATAGAGGGCAGCGACCAGCGAACAGATTCCAATCAGCGTTTTTTGCACGCGCGGAGCGGCCCGCCACAGCACATGCAGAATGCAGGTGAACGCCACCGCATACAGCAGACTGAAGGGATAGCCGAGTGCAAAGTTAATCAGCAATGACTGCAAAAAGTAAAACGCCGTCCACGGGCTTAAGGCCCGGCTACGGGTAACGACAGAATCTATCAGGGTTAAATTCATAGGTCACTATCATGGATAAAAACGCCATGTGCTCACCCTGGCGTCAAGGGTCATAACCTGCCTGACAGTGCGTAGAAAGGGAATGAGGGTCCGCTTCAGCGAGCCGCAAATAGTGCAGGGCTGCAAGAAGATAGTGCGAGCGCAAAATAATAGCAACAGTTGCTCAACAGATGTTTTGCGAAGAGGATTGCAAATCCGTAAAAAAGATCGGGAATAGGGCGGCCGGGAGCCAGTTTACAGCGGGAATGTGACGCAGAGATGAAGCGGCGTACCGCAACGCCGCTTAGTGGGAAGGTTTGTCGTCCTGATGCGGTTTGTTGTTAAACATATCGCACAGCATGTTCAACAGCATCAAGCGCACTTTAAAGGGAGAGTGGGTAAACACGGTCATACACCTCTTGAATTCGTTCATAAGACCTCCTGATTTTTGATCCCTTCGATCCGTGAAGGGTGACTGCATTACATACAGATATAGCACAGGCTATATTGTATAGCTACGGCTATTTCGTTAATTTTTTGTGCTTGCAGAGGGATGGTTTACAATGTGCGCTCTCGATACCGGGCGCTGGAAGCGTCACCCCACTGAGGAAGTACAATGAACCGTCGCGCAGGTAAGCCAACAATCAGAAAAACGACGCAGCTGGTGAATGTTGAAGAACATGTCGAAGGGTTTCGCCAGGTCCGTGAAGCGCACCGTCGTGAACTGATTGATGACTATGTTGAGCTGATTTCCGATCTGATCCGTGAAGTCGGGGAAGCGCGGCAGGTCGATATGGCCGCCAGACTGGGGGTATCACAGCCGACAGTGGCTAAAATGTTAAAACGTCTGGCTTCGGTGGGCTTAATTGAAATGATCCCCTGGCGCGGTGTATTTCTGACGCCGGAAGGGGAGAAGCTTGCACAGGAGAGCCGCGAGCGTCACCAGTTGGTCGAGAACTTTTTACTGGTACTGGGCGTTAGCCCGGAGATTGCCCGCCGGGATGCGGAAGGAATGGAGCACCACGTAAGTGAAGAGACGCTGGTGAAGTTTCGTGAATTTACCCTTAAATACGGTCCCTCCGCTGAATGAAAATCCCCGGACTGAATGCCCTGGCACGCGATCGTTTCTTCCATCTCTTATTAATCATTGGCGCAGGGTTAAGCCTCTTTGTGCCGTTTGCGCCCCGCGCCTGGGTTGCCGCCATTGACTGGCGCACCATCATTACCCTGAGTGGGTTAATGATGCTGACCAAAGGGGTTGAGCTGAGCGGCTATTTTGACGTGCTGGGCCGTAAAATGGTGCGCCGTTTTGCCACCGAGCGCAGGCTGGCGCTGTTTATGGTCTTCTCCGCTGCGGTGCTGTCGACGTTTCTGACCAACGATGTGGCACTGTTTATCAT
This sequence comes from Enterobacter sp. T2, assembly GCF_010692925.1. Lineage (NCBI taxonomy): Bacteria > Pseudomonadati > Pseudomonadota > Gammaproteobacteria > Enterobacterales > Enterobacteriaceae > Enterobacter > Enterobacter sp. T2. The sequence goes on from NZ_CP048736.1 coordinate 1,446,051, forward strand.
CGTTCCCCTCACGCTGACGCTACGCAGGCTTTGCGAGATCCCGGTCAGCCGGCTGATCATCTTTGAAGCGCTGGCCGTGAACGCCGGTTCTCTGTTGACCCCTATCGGCAACCCGCAAAATATCCTGCTCTGGGGGCGGTCCGGCCTGTCGTTTGCCGCCTTTACCTGGCAGATGGCCCCGCTGGCACTGGTGATGATGCTGTCGCTACTGGCGGTATGCTGGTTTGCTTTTCCGGATAAAAAACTGCAGTACCATAGCGGAACCGCGGGCCCGCAGTGGCAGCCGCGTCTGGTCTGGAGCTGCTTCGGGTTGTACATCGTCTTTCTCATCGCGCTGGAACTGAAGGTTGAGCTGGCGGGTGTGCTGCTGGTCGCCGCAGGCTTTGTCGTGCTGGCACGCCGGGTGCTGGTGAGCGTGGACTGGACGCTGCTGCTGGTCTTTATGGCGATGTTTATTGATGTGCATCTTCTTATCCAGCTTCCGGTGCTGCAAAACGTGTTGCACAGCGTCAGCACGCTGTCTCAGCCGGGTCTGTGGCTGACGGCCATTGGCCTGTCGCAGTTTATCAGCAACGTGCCTTCCACCATTCTGCTGCTCAACTATGTTCCGCCTGACACCCTTCTGGCCTGGGCGGTGAACATTGGCGGGTTTGGGCTGCTGCCCGGCTCGCTGGCAAACCTCATCGCCCTGCGTATGGCCAGCGATCGTCGTATCTGGTGGCGCTTCCATCTCTGGTCTCTCCCCATGCTGGTGTGGGCTGCGGCGATCGGTTTCGGATTATTCCTTCTCATATAGTGCGCAATTTGTCAGTTTTTCCTGGCAAACGTATAGCAACGTCCTAGCTTTAGTGAACGGCATAGTGTGATGCCGCTCACTGACAGGACCGTTGCTGAACTATGGCTGAAGATCAAAAAACGCCTGCTGACGAGCAGGAAAACAACAATAATGAACGTAAGCGAGCGGGCAAAAAACCGTTAATTATCCTCGGCATTGTCGTGGTAGTAATGGTTGTCGTGGCGCTGGTCTGGTGGTTTTTAACCCGTAACGAAGAGACAACTGACGACGCCTTTACCGATGGCGATGTGGTGACGATTGCCCCCAAAACGGCGGGCTATGTCACCGGGCTGCACGTGCGCGATAACCAGCGCGTGAAAAAAGGCGATCTGCTGGTGGTTATCGATCCACGCGATACCACCGCCCAGCGCGATCAGGCTCAGGCTCAGCTTGGACTGGCTATCGCGCAGCTCCATCAGGCCCAGGCGCAGCTGGCGCTCTCAAAAGTGCAGTATCCTGCCCAGCGTGACGAAGCGAAAGCGCAGGTACTGAAAGCGCAGGCCGATCTGGCGAACGCGCAGGCGGAGTACCGTCGTCAACGCGGCGTCGACCCGCGGGCGACCACGCAACAAAGTATTGATTCTGCGAACGCACAGCTGCGCAGCGCGCAGGCTGCACTGGCCAGCGCCCAGGCGCAGCTGGAAGTGGCGGAGCAGGTTCAACTGCAAATTCGCCAGCAGGAAACCAACGTTGAAGCGCGTGAGCGTCAGGTCGAGCAGGCGAAAGCGCAGCTCGAAACGGCCAATCTGAATCTCTCCTACACCGAAGTCCGCGCCCCGTTCGACGGCTTTGTCACCAAACGCAACGTGCAGCCCGGGACGCTGGTGCAGGCGGGCACCGCGCTGTTCTCACTGGTTTCCCCTAACGTATGGGTGGTGGCGAACTTTAAAGAGTCCCAGCTTGAACGCATGAAGCCCGGCGATAAGGTCACCGTCTCCGTGGATGCGTGGCCGGATATGGAACTTGAGGGCCACGTCGACAGTATTCAGCAGGGCAGTGGCTCACGCTTCTCCGCTTTCCCGGCGGAAAATGCCACCGGCAACTTCGTCAAAATTGTGCAGCGCGTGCCGGTGAAAATCGTGATTGATAAGGGACTCGACCCGAATAAACCGCTGCCGCTGGGGCTGTCGGTGGCGCCGAAGGTGACAGTGGAATGACGGATCATAGCCACGACAGCTGGAAACCCGCCAGTAACCCGTGGGCGGTGGCGATTGTTGTCACCCTGGCGGTGTTTATGGAAATTCTGGACACCACCATCGTTAACGTGGCGCTGCCGCACGTCGCGGGTTCGCTCTCCTCCAGCTATGACGAATCGACCTGGGTTTTAACCAGCTATCTGGTGGCGAACGGCATCGTGCTGCCCATCTCGGCGTTTCTGAGCCGGGTGTTTGGCCGCAAGCAGTTCTTCTTAATCTGCATTGTGATGTTCACCGTCTGTTCGTTCCTGTGCGGGATCGCCACCGAGCTGTGGCAGATCATCCTGTTCCGCGTGATGCAGGGTTTCTTTGGCGGCGGGTTGCAGCCTACCCAGCAGTCGGTGCTGCTCGACTACTTCAAGCCGGAGGACCGGGGCAAAGCGTTTGGTCTCTCCTCTATTGCGATTATCGTTGCGCCGGTGCTCGGCCCGACGCTCGGCGGCTGGATCACCGACAACTACTCCTGGCGCTGGGTGTTCTTTATCAACATCCCGGTGGGGATCGTCACGGTACTGGCGATCTATCAGCTGCTGGAAGATCCGCCGTGGGAGAGTAAATCGAAAGAGAAGCTAACCATCGACTGGACGGGGATCGGGCTGATCGCCTTAGGGCTCGGTTGTTTGCAGGTGATGCTGGACCGGGGAGAGGATGAAGACTGGTTCTACTCAAACTTTATCCGCACTTTCGCCGTGCTGACGCTGATCGGCATTATCGGCGCGATCTACTGGCTGGTGTATGCCAGAAAGCCGGTGGTGGATCTGCACTGTATGAAAGACCGCAACTTCGCGATCTCCAGCCTGTTAATGGCTGGGATGGCGATGATTTTATACGGCAGCTCGGTGGTGATCCCGCAGCTGGCGCAGCAGGATCTGGGCTATACCGCCACCTGGTCCGGGCTGGTGCTGTCGCCCGGCGCGGTGCTGATTGTACTCACCATCCCGCTGGTGCTGAAGCTCATGCCGGTGGTGCAGACGCGCTGGATTATCGCCTTTGGCTTTACCTGCCTGGCGGTGTCGTTCTTCTGGTCGCGCACGCTGACGCCGGATATCGACTTCGAAACTCTGGTGCTGTTCCGCAGCGCTCAGTCGATTGGGCTGGGGTTCCTGTTTGTGCCGCTCACCACGATTGCCTTCATCTCGATACCGAGACGGCTCAACGCCGACGCGGCGGCGCTGTTTACCATGTTCCGCAACGTGGCGGGCTCGATTGGGATTTCTCTCTCGACGGCGGCCATTACCGAGCGCTCGCAGGCCCATAGCGCGCATCTGGCGTATCACGCTTCGCCGTTTAACGAGCAGTTTCAGCAGGCGATACGCGAAAGCGCCCAGGCGATCCAGAACTTCACGACTCAGGTGGGTGACCCAACCGGCATTGCCACCGGGCGGATGTACCAGACCATGATCGAGCAGTCGCGCTTCCTGGCCTACATCGACGTCTTCACCCTGCTGAGCGTGGTGGCCTTGTTACTGATTCCGTTTTGTTTGTTGCTCTCGCCGGTTAAGAGCGAGGGGAGTGCAGGAGCACATTGATGATACACAGACGTTTACATCCTCTGATGATAATGCTGCTGCTGGCTGGCTGTGCCGTGGGACCAGATTACCAGCCACCCGCGCCGCCGGCCGTCACGCACTGGAACGATAAGGGCGACAGCGGCGTGAAATCGCAAACTATCTCCGCTGCGACCAACCCGCGCTGGTGGAAAACCTTCGGCTCGCCGCAGCTCGATAGCCTCGTTGAACGGGCTATTGCCGGAAACCTGACCCTGCAGCAAACGGTGCTACGCATTGCCGGGGCACGTGAACAGATTAATCAGGCAGGCGGAGCATTTTTCCCGTCGGTTAACGGCAATCTACAGGCGACGCGCCAACAGCTCGGGCTGGAAGGCGAGCTGAAATCCCACGGCGTGTATGACCAGCTGGATAATGTCGATCCAGCCCTGCGGGGCGCGTTAGGCCCGCTGACGCAGCCGATCAACCTCTACCAGGGCAGTTTCGACGCCCAGTGGGAAATTGACCTGTGGGGCAAGGTGCGCCGTCAGGTGGAAGCCGCGGAAGCCCAGCAGAAGGCGGCTATCGAGCAGCGTAACGACGCGCTGGTGTCGCTGGAAGCGGAAGTGGCGCGGGCGTGGCTACAGCTGCGCGGTGCGCAGAGCATTATCGCCACCCTGAATACCCAGATTGAGAGCGCGCAGCAGACGCTGGATCTCACCGAAAGCCGCCAGCGCGGCGGGCTCTCGCCACAGATGGACGTAGAAAATGCCCGGGCGCAGCTGGGTAATCTGGAAGCGCAACTGCCGCAATATCAGGCGCAGGCGCGGCAGGCGATGAACGGCCTGGCAATCCTCCTCGGCAAGCCGCCGGGCGCTTTGGATGCCGAACTCCAGTCAGCGCAGCCAATGCCTGCGCTGCCGGATATCGTGCAAACGGGCATTCCGTCAACGCTGGCGCGCCGTCGTCCGGACGTGCGTGAGGCGGAGGCGAATCTTCATGCCGCCACGGCGCAAATCGGCGTCTCGGTGGCCGAGCTGTTCCCGAGTTTTACCCTCTCCGGGCAGTTTGGCCTGCGTAACAGCGAAACCAACTGGCTGACCGACTGGAGCAGCCATTTCTACAGCTTCGGTCCGCAGGTTTCTATTCCGATTTTCCAGGGCGGACGACTGGTCTCCAGCGTGAAGGTGGCGCGCGCGCAGCAGGGGGCAGCGGTGCTGGACTATCGGCAGACGGTGCTCACCGCGCTCGGCGATGTTGAAAACGCGCTGGTCAGCTACCGCACCGACCAGCAGCGTGAAGCGGGCCTCGCAAAAACGATCGACGCCCTGCAAAACGCCTTTGACTTAGCCAGCGACAGCTACCGACAGGGCATCGCCAGCTTTATCGACGTACTGGATGCCCAGCGTCAGCTCGCCCAGGCTCAGCAGCAGCGCGCTCAGGCGCAGGTGCAAAGCGCGCTCGATCTGGTGGCGCTCTACAAGGCGCTTGGCGGCGGCTGGGAGCCGTATCAACAGGTGCAGCTCCCGGATTACAGCGTCTTTGGCGACGCCCCGCGCGGATAAATTCAGAGGATTGGGCAAGAAACGGACAGGAACGCCACATTCGCGATGACAGAGGGGCGGGTATAACTAACTGGCACCCATTCGACATGTGAGGAATGACTTATGCGTTATCAAAAACTGGGCAACACCGGTCTGTTTGTTTCTGAACTCTGCCTCGGGACCATGACCTTCGGCGGGGAAGGCGGCATGTGGGGCAAGATTGGCCAGCTGCAGCAGAGCGAAGCCGAACAGCTGGTGGGCCGCGCGCTGGATGCCGGGATCAACTTTATCGACACCGCCGACGTTTACTCGGAAGGGCGCTCGGAGGAGATCACCGGCCAGGCGCTGAAGAACCTGAAAGTTCCGCGGGAGAACGTGGTGGTCGCGACGAAAGTGTTCGGAGAAACCGGCACCGCGGGCGTGAACTCGCGCGGCAGCTCGCGGTATCACATCATCGGCAGCGTGAAGGAGAGTCTGCGCCGCCTGCAGCTGGATCATATTGATCTTTACCAGCTGCACGGCTTTGACCCTGCCACCCCCGTTGAAGAGACGCTCCGTGCGCTGGATACCCTGGTACAGCACGGCCACGTGCGCTATATCGGCGTCTCGAACTGGGCAGCGTGGCAGATTGCCAAAGCGCTTGGCATCTCCGAGCGTCTGGGGCTGGCACGCTTCGCGTCTTTGCAGGCGTATTACACCATCGCCGGGCGCGATCTTGAGCGCGAGCTAGTGCCGATGATGCAGAGCGAAGGCGTCGGGCTGATGGTCTGGAGCCCGCTGGCGGGTGGTCTGCTGAGCGGGAAATACGATCGCAACGGGCAGAGCGAATCGGGCGGGCGCCGTCTGGAGTTTGACTTCCCGCCGGTCAATAAAGATCGCGCCTTCGACTGCGTGGATGTAATGCGCACGATTGCCGAAAGCAAAGGCGTCTCCGTCGCGCAGATCGCGCTGGCGTGGCTGCTTCATCAGAAAGCGGTAACCAGCGTGATCGTGGGCGCGAAACGCGTCGATCAGTTGAATGACAATATCGCCGCAACCGGGATCCGCTTAAGCGAAGACGAGCTTAAACAGCTTGATGCCGTCAGCGCGTTGCCGGGGGAATACCCGGGCTGGATGCTTGAGCGCCAGGGGGAATATCGTCGTAACCAGCTTGCACAGCAATAACCGTCCTCTCCCCGGTGGCGCTTCGCTTACCGGGGCTACTTTCCGTAGGCATTATTTCAATCCATCTCACAAAAAACGATCCTCCCCTTTGATCTCCTTTTCATCTTCGCCTATATGACTAGTCATTAAATTTAAAATGACTAGTCATATAGGGAGAGAGCATGAATACATCGCTGCCAGCCAATTTTTTATGGGGCAACTCGGTCTCCAGCATGCAGACGGAAGGGGCATGGAACGAGGGCGGAAAGGGCATGTCGGTCTACGACATTCGTGAAGCCGGAGAAAATATCTCCGACTGGAAAGTGGCGACCGACTCCTACCACCGCTACAGGGAAGATTTCGACCTGATGCAGGATCTGGGCATGAACTGCTACCGCTTTCAGATCTCATGGAGCCGTGTCTGCCCGCAGGGCGATGGCGCGTTCAACGACGAGGGGATCGCCTTTTACGACCGCTTTATTGACGATCTTATCGCGCGCGGCATCGAGCCGATGATCTGCCTCTATCACTTTGATATGCCGTTGGCGCTGGCGCAGGAGTACAACGGATTTAACGACCGCCAGGTGATGGAGGCCTTTATCCGCTACGGCAAGAAGATGATCGACTGCTTTGGCGACCGGGTGAAGTACTGGCTGACCTTCAACGAGCAGAACATTTTCCATATGCCGGAAGCCTTCCGCATTTCCGGTTACCTGAAAGGGGAGCAAACCCTTCGCGAGCTCTATGAGTTACAGCACCATGCGATGGTGGCGCATATGTCGCTGACCGAGTATCTGCACCAGACCAAACCGGGCCAGCTGATGGGCGGCATGCTGGCGCACCAGCTGATTTACCCGGCCACCTGCAAACCGCGCGATATCTTCTGCGCCCAGCAGTACGATGAATTCCTCAACCAGAACCTGCTGCGCGTTTTTGCGGGTCAGGGTTACAGCCCGGCGGTGATGGCGGTGGTGGAGCAGGAAGGCTTTGGCGATATCTACCGCGACGAAGATTTAGCGCTGCTGGCGCGCACCAAAAACGACTTTATGGCCTTCAGCTATTACGCCAGCAAAACGCTGGACAGCGATGCCATCCCGGAAGGCACGCCGGTCAACTATTACCTGCTACACGGTGAGAAAAATAACCCGTACCTGAAAGCCACCGAGTGGAACTGGCAGATCGACCCTATGGGCTTTCGCACCATCATCACCCGCTACGCCAACGACTGGCGGATGCCGGTCTTCCCGATTGAAAACGGTATTGGCGTGATTGAGTCCTGGGACGGCGTCAACCCGATTGAGGACACCTACCGCATCGATTACCACCGGGCGCATATCGACGCAATGAAAGCGGCGATGTTCGAAGATGGCGCAGAGGTCATCGGCTACCTCGGCTGGGGGTTAATCGACATTCTCAGCTCCCAGGGCGACATGCGTAAGCGCTACGGCGTGGTCTACGTCAACCGAGAAAACCACGACCTGAAAGACCTGAAGCGCGTGCCGAAGAAAAGCTACGCCTGGCTGAAACAGGTCATTCATACCAACGGACGCGAGATGTAAGCCGTACGCTGCCGGGCCGTTTTTGTGACTGATTGATGGGAACTATCCGCTATGTCTGAAACAAAAATCACACCGCATATGCAGTCCTTTGTCGATAAATTTGTTGAGTTCTCGGCGCGCCTGGCAAACCAGGTGCACCTGCGCTCCCTGCGCGATGCCTTCGCCACGGTGATGCCGATTTTCATCCTCGCCGGTCTGGCGGTGCTGGTGAACAACGTGGTGTTCCCGTGGATTTTTGACGGCGACACGCTCACGCAGTTTAAGGTCTGGGGGGAGGCGATAATCAACGGCACGCTGAATATCGCCGCGCTGCTGCTGGCCCCGATGATTGCCTGGTCGCTGGCGCGCAATAAAGATTTCGACAATCCGGTCTCGGCAGTGGTTATCGCCGTCAGCAGTTTTATCATCATGATGCCGATGCGCCTGCAGTTGACGCCCGTCGGCAGTGAGACCACGGTGAACGTCACTCAGGTACTGACGTTCGCCAATATCGGCTCTACCGGGATTTTTGCTGGAGTGCTGATCGGGCTACTCTCAACGGAGCTGTTTATTGCCATTTCGCGGCTCAAGGCGCTGCACATTTCGCTGGGGGAAAATGTGCCTCCGGCGGTGAGTAAATCCTTTACCGCGCTGATCCCAACCATTCTGACATTGTCAGTATTTGCCGTGCTGGCAGCACTGCTGGCAAACGTGCTGCACACGGACCTGATCCATCTCATCACGACCTTTATCCAGCAGCCGCTGCGGCTGATCAACACCAGCCTGCCGGGAACGATTTTTATCTACAGCTTCGGTAACTTCCTGTTCACGCTCGGGATTCATCAGTCGGTGGTCAACAGCGTGGTACTGGAACCGTTCCTGCTGATCAACACCAACGAGAACATGCTGGCCTTTGCCAATGGCCAGCCCATCCCGCATATCATCAACAACATCTTCGTGCCGACGTTTGGCATGGTGGGCGGGACGGGCAGCACCATTTCGCTGCTGATCGCCATCTTTATCTTCTCCCGGCAGAAGTCGGCGAAGCAGGTGGCGCGCCTGTCGCTGGCGCCCGGTTTATTCAACATCAACGAGCCGGTGATTTTTGGCCTGCCGATTGTCTTTAACCTGCCGCTGATGATCCCGTTTGTGCTGTTGCCCGCGATTGGCATTTACGTTGCCTGGCTCTGCACTACGCTGGGGTTAATGTCGCGCTGCGTGGTGATGATCCCGTGGACCACGCCGCCGATTCTGAGCGCCTGGCTGGCCACGGCAGGGGACTGGCGGGCGGTGGTGGTGCAGTTGGCAATCATTGTTTTTGGTGTATTCTTCTACCTGCCTTTCCTCAAGATTGCCGAGCGAGTGGCGTTGAAAAACAGCGGGATAGAAAACTAACTGAAAGGAAGGACGATGGCGGCGAAGTACATCACCATAGCGCGGGAAATTAAAAAACGCATTATCAGCCAGCAGTACGCCGCCAATGAACCACTTCCGGACCAGTTTGCGCTGGCGGCGGAGTTCAGCACCAGCCGGATGACCATCCAGCAGGCGATGCGCCAGCTGATTGTCGAAGGTCTGGTTTATACCCGTCAGGGGCAGGGCACCTTTATCCGCAAAAACTTCCTTCAGCTTTCCCAGTGGGATCTCTCCGGCAGCGACTATTTTGGTGCCACCAAAACCTGGGAACATCTGGGTACGGTCACGAGCCAGGTGGTGCATTTTGAACTGCGCTTCCCGAACGAGAAAGAGCAGGCGTCGCTGATGATTAATGCCGATGCGCCGGTCTATGATTTTATTCGCCTGCGTTTATTAAACGGTGAACCGATGTCGCTGGATTCAACGGTAATGCCGATGACCCTGGTGCCCGGCCTGACGAAAAGCCATCTTGACGGTTCGGTGTTTCAGTATGTTCAGGAGACGCTGGGGCTGAAAATTATGGGGTCATACAGGGTGGTGCGGGCGCTAAAACCCAATGCGCTGGACAGGCAACATCTGGTCTGCGAGGAAACCGATCCGGTGCTGGAGGTGGAGCAGGTCATTTATCTGGAAGATGGCACGCCGCTGGAATATGCCCACTGCCACTATCGGTACGACCACGGCGGGATAGTTATCGTGAATAACGGGTAAAAAAAAGCGGGCATCGAAGCCCGCTTTTTTAATGCTCGTTATTAGTTCAAACGCACCGGCATACCGGAGCGGTTCTGCACGGCCTGGTCAACGATGGTCGTTTCCACGTCAGGCTGAGAGGTCACCGCCTGCACCGCGCTGTTCAGCGTCACAGGGACGACTTCGTTGTTGTTGATCTGGTCTTCGCTGGTAGACAGCGGGTTGTGCACTTCAATGTAACGGCTACCGTCTGGCTCAGTGGTCGCTTTTACCGGTTCGTTAATGAACTGCACGCGCGTACCGACCGGCACGTTTTCGAACAGGAACTTGATGTCGTCGTTACGCAGACGCACGCAGCCGTGGCTTACGCGCAGGCCGATACCGAAGTTGGCGTTGGTGCCATGAATGGCGTACAGACGGCCAATGTACAGCGCGTACAGACCCATCGGGTTATCCGGGCCGGCTGGCACAACGGCTGGCAGCGGTTCGCCGGCAGCGATGTATTCTGCGTGCATTTTGGCGGTAGGGGTCCAGGTTGGGCCCGCTTTCTTACGCTCAACTTTGGTGGTCCAGTTCATTGGGGTGTCTTTACCCAGCTGGCCGATGCCGATTGGCAGCACGATAACGGTGTTGGTGCCTTTCGGGTAGTAATACAGACGCATTTCGGCGCTGTTAATGACGATACCTTCATGAACGGTATCCGGCAGGATCAGCTGCTGAGGAATATTCAGTACGGTACCCGCTTTTGGCAGATACGGGTCAACGCCCGGGTTTGCTTCCAGCATGTTAGACAGGCCCAGCTGGTACTGTGCGGCGAAATACTCCAGCGGCTGAGAGTTACCTTCTGGTACCGTCACCACCTGGTTTTCGCCCACCAGACGGCTTCCGTCTGTCGGCAGGGGATACGTCACCGCAGACGCGGTCTTACAAAAACCTACTACGGCTAACGCCGCCGCAAAAAGCGTTGTTAATTTCATGTTCATGTTGTGCGAGGTATCTAAGCCATTCAGGCGATGAGTTGATAAGTCTGAATCTATGATGGGAGCGCATTATATGTGCATTCCCGCTCGCAGGGAATTCAGATGTGTACGAAATCACATTTTTTTCGATTTTGTTAAAGTTTAGTGGATTGCCGCAACACGGGATCTCAATTCGGAATTGTGGCATAATGCCGTGTTTATCACACTTTTCGCAGGAATCTCCCCGTGTTAGTTACCAGCAACGTCACTATGCAGTTTGGCAGTAAGCCGCTGTTCGAAAACATTTCCGTCAAATTTGGCGGCGGCAACCGTTACGGCCTGATTGGTGCCAACGGTAGCGGAAAATCCACCTTTATGAAGATCCTCGGCGGCGACCTGGAGCCGACGCTTGGCAACGTGTCGCTCGATCCGAACGAGCGCATCGGTAAGCTGCGTCAGGATCAGTTCGCCTTCGAAGAGTTCACCGTGCTGGACACCGTGATCATGGGGCACGCGGAGCTGTGGGAAGTGAAGCAGGAGCGCGATCGCATTTACGCCCTGGCTGAAATGAGCGAAGAGGACGGCTACAAAGTGGCCGAACTGGAAACGCATTACGGCGAGATGGATGGCTATTCAGCTGAAGCGCGTGCGGGCGAGCTGCTGCTGGGCGTGGGCATTCCTGTTGAACAGCATTACGGCCCGATGAGTGAAGTCGCGCCAGGCTGGAAGCTGCGTGTCCTGCTGGCGCAGGCGCTGTTCTCTAACCCGGACATCCTGCTTCTCGACGAACCAACGAACAACCTGGACATCGACACCATCCGCTGGCTGGAGCAGACGCTGAACGACCGCGACAGCACCATGATCATCATTTCGCACGACCGTCACTTCCTGAACATGGTCTGTACGCACATGGCGGATCTGGACTACGGCGAGCTGCGCGTGTATCCGGGCAACTACGACGAATACATGACGGCTGCGACCCAGGCGCGTGAACGCCTGCTGGCCGACAACGCTAAGAAGAAAGCGCAGATTGCGGACCTGCAATCCTTTGTCAGCCGCTTCAGCGCGAACGCCTCTAAGTCTCGTCAGGCGACGTCCCGCGCCCGTCAGATCGACAAAATCAAGCTGGAAGAAGTCAAAGCCTCCAGCCGTCAGAACCCGTTCATCCGCTTCGAGCAGGACAAGAAACTGTTCCGTAACGCGCTGGAAGTGGAAGCCCTTACCAAAGGCTTCGATGAAGGTCCGCTGTTTAAAAACTTCAACCTGCTGCTGGAAGTGGGCGAGAAAATTGCCATTCTGGGGCCAACGGCGTGGGTAAATCCACCATGCTGAAAACCCTGGTTGGTGAACTGCAGCCGGACAACGGCACCGTGAAGTGGTCAGAAAACGCGCAGATTGGTTACTACGCGCAGGACCACGAATACGAGTTCGAAAACGACCTGACCGTCTTTGACTGGATGAGCCAGTGGAAGCAGGAAGGCGACGACGAGCAGGCAGTGCGTAGCATTCTGGGTCGTCTGCTGTTCAGTCAGGACGACATCAAAAAGCCGGCGAAAGTGCTGTCCGGTGGTGAAAAGGGCCGCATGCTGTTCGGCAAGCTGATGATGGAAAAACCCAATATCCTGGTAATGGACGAACCGACTAACCACCTGGATATGGAATCTATCGAATCGCTGAACATGGCGCTGGAGATGTATCAGGGCACGCTGATCTTCGTTTCTCACGACCGTGAATTCGTCAGCTCGCTGGCGACCCGCGTGATCGAAATTACGCCAGAGCGCGTGGTGGACTTCACCGGTAACTACGAAGATTACCTGCGCAGCAAAGGTATCGAGAGTTAAAAAAAGCCGGGTGGCGGCTTCGCCTTACCCGGCCTACGTTCCATTCCCTCTCCCTGTGGGAGAGGGGCAGGGTGAGGGCATCAGGCCGCACTACACCACCCAATCACACCTTTCTTCACCATTCACCAGCAGCTTACGTTTTTCCCCCGTAGGTAACGACACCTTCAGCGCGTTCCATGCCGGACGATAATCACCGCGTGCACTGATGTTCAGGTTGACGGTTGCTCCGTCGCACACCATTTCCCACGCCACCCACAGCGCATTGCCTTTCTGGTAGCCCCAGGACTCGCCGTCATCTTCAAACAGCAGGCCGGACGTGGTGCCGACGCCTTTCACCGGGAACAGCTTCAGCTCGCGGATATCGTCTTTTTCGGCGCTCACGTGACGGATGCGCTCGCTGAGCGGCAGACCGGCACCGGCGCGCACCAGCAGCGGCAGTTTCTCCAGCGGCGCGTCGAGGACGATCGCTTGTCCGCCAGCGAACCATTCGTGAGTGTAGAAATCGTACCAGCCGGTTTCGTTATCCGGCAGCCAGACGTGGCGTTTACGCTGCCCGGCCTCGACGACGCTGGCGACAAGGAGGTCGCGGCCCAGCAGGAAGTCATCGCACTCTTCGAAGGTCCGCGCGTCGTGCTCGTGGTCGAGGAAGGTCGGGCGCAGCATCGGTTCGTCGTCGGCGTGCGCCTGCCAGAGCAGGGTGTAGAGATAGGGCAGCAGACGGTAGCGCAGCTCAATCGCACCGCGAATAGCGGGGGTGACGCCCGGGTACATCCACGGCTCGTTGACCGTGTGGTCATCGTTCCACGAGTGAATGGTAAAGCGCGGATGCATCACGCCGTTTTGCACCCAGCGCACGAACAGTTCGGCGTCTGGCTTGTCGCCGGAGAAACCGCCGACGTCGTGGCCGACGTTGAACAGCCCGGAGAGGCTCATGCCCAGCCCCATGCGGATGTTATAGCGCAGGGTATCCCAGTGAGTGCGGTTATCGCCGCTCCAGGTCTGGACGTAGCGCTGCATCCCGGCGCAGCCGGAGCGGGAAATGAGATACGGACGTTTTTCCGGCGCGAAACGCTGCTGCGCTTCCAGCGAGGCGCGCATCATCAGCAGCGGCATCACCGGGCGAATGTGTTTGATGGCAATCTCTTTGCCGAAGCCAAAACAGCGTGCTTCCCCGTCCCATACTTCATATTCGTTGTTATCGTTCCAGGTCGAGTCTATCCCCATCTCCAGCAGCTGCGTGGTCACGCCGTTCTGCCACCACTGCACCGTCTGCGGGTTGGTGAAATCGAGATGTGATCCTTCGTCATCCCAGAAGCTGGAACGTTCAGGTGCATCAGTTTCTGAGTCGCGAATGAACAGGCCACGTTCCGCCACTTCGTTATAGCGGGGATGATCCTGCAGCAGACACGGCTTGATGTTGGCAGCCAGCTTTAACCCGGCATCGTGGAACGCCTGGCTCATTACCTTCGGCTGCGGCACTTTGTCATGGTTCCAGTTAAAGACGTAGCGCTTGCCGTTAATGGAGGTATAGCCGGAGGAGAGCTGGAACGAGTCGCATGGAATCGCGTGTTCTTCACACAGGCGGATAAAGTTCATCAGCTGGTTTTGCGCGTCCGGCGCGTCGGTATAGTGCATGGTCGAGCCGCTGTAGCCCAGGCTCCATTTCGGTCCGAACAGCGTTTTCCCGGTCAGGCGCACGAAGGCTTTGGTGACGTCCAGTACGCGCTTGCCGGTAAAGATGTAGTAATCGATATCGCCCGCTTCCGCCTGCCAGCGCCGATAGGCGGTGTGGTAGTTGTCGATCTCGTTGCCCAGATCCAGCCAGCAGCTGCTCAGGTTATCGTAGAACAGGCCGTAGCTCACGTCGTCGCGACGGGTAAGGGTGAATGGAATGTGCTTGTACAGCGGGTCGGTGCTGGCGGCGTTGTAGCCCATCGCATCCAGGTTGCGCATCTCGTAGCGTTTACCGTTGCGCTGTAGATCGCCCGCTTTCTCGCCCAGCCCGTAGAAACGTTCGTCCTTGCGACGGCTCAGATAGTGCGCCACGCCGTCACCGTGGGCGTTCAGCAGGTACGCACTGGTCGGACGGTCATTGACCAGCGGCTGCCACTCGCCCGCGTCATTGCGGTAGTGCCACTCCAGCCACAGGGGCTGGTGGACGGTCACCCGAAGCTGCTCCGTCGCCACCGTCACGGTATTTTCCTGCCGCGTCAGCGTCCAGGCCGGGCAGGTAAAGCCACTGACATCGTCACGACGGCGACCTTCCCACGGCACGTCTTGCGCCGGGGCGATGCTCCAGGTGCGGTCCAGCGCCAGTTCACCTTTGCGTTTGATCAGCACGCGGAACAGGTTCTCTTCCAGCACATACAGGCACAGGCGGTGCTGGTTATCCACCAGCAGTTCCAGATGGTTTGCCGACTGCGTATCAACGGTCCAGTTTTTCAGGGTTTTCATATGCAATACATCCACTATCAGGCGCGCTTGGCGCGACGTTCAGCAATAAATGCTACCAGGAAGACAGCGCCAATCAGGTCAAAGAAGCCCATGGCAATAAAGAGCGGGTTAAAGCCGATTTTGTCGGCGGTCACACCGATTAACAGCGAGAACAGGAAGCTGGCGATCCACGCCGCCGAGCCGCGCATGCCGTTGACGGTCGCCATCTGGCCCTTATCAAACGACTCCACGACCAGGGCGCTGAGCATGCAGGAGATAATCTGGTGCCCAAAGCCGCCGATGGAGATCAGCACGATGGTGATATACGGGTCGCGGGTAATGGCGACAATGCCCAGAGAAATCATCAGAAACGCGCCGGTGACGGAGCTGGCGACGACCGAGTTAACGCGGGAGCAGCCGAACAGGCGGGTGTACAATCGCGTCAGGTAGCCACTTGCCACGCTGCCGAGGTCAGCGGCGAGGAACGGAAGCCAGGCGAACATCGCAATCTGCTTCAGGTCCATGCCGTGTTCTTTGGCGAGATACAGCGGCACCCAGAAGCTCAACACCGCCCAGGCCGGTTCCGCCATAAAGGCCGGGATGGCGATACCGTAGAAACGTTTGTTTTTCGAGACGGTTTTCAGCGCGGTCAGGAACGGCAGTTTGACCGCAGGCGGTTCGTTATCCTGCTTGATAAATGCCAGCTCATCCTTGCTCAGGTTCGGGTGCTGCTCCGGGTTGTGGTAGAACGCCCACCAGAGGATCACCCACAGCAGCGCCAGCACGCCGGTAAACATAAACGCACCCTGCCAGCCAAACGACGCGTGAGCAAAGTAGATAATAGGCGGGGCCAGCATCGCACCGATGGAGAAGCCCACGCCCGCCCAACCGGCGGCAACAGGACGTTCCGATTTCGGGAACCATTCACCGATGGTTTTGGCGTTCGCCGGGGTTGCGGCGGCCTCAGACGCCCCCATAAAGAAGCGCAGGATAGCCAGGTGCAGCCAGCTTCCGGCCCCCGCGTGGAAGATACACATCAGCGCCCAGATCCCGGCGCAGACCATAAAGCCAATCTTCAGGCCGATGACGTCAATCAACCAGCCGCACAGGGGCTGGAAAATGGTGTAGGCGATCTGGAATGCGCCGACGATCCAGGAGTATTGCTCGGTGGTGATCCCGAGGCTCTCTTTCAGTTCCGGCGCGAGGATCCCCAATGAGTTTCGGGTGATGTAGTTAACGGTGACGCCCAGTAAAAACAGCACCAGCACGTACCAGCGCAGGTTCTTGATGACGCGACGAGTTTTGCTTGTCGCAACGGTGTTATTGATGTCCTGACTCATTTTACTCTCCATAAGACGGACGCTAAGGGGACGGAGGTTCAGGTGTCACACAGATTGTTATGCCTTTGATTTCTATCCGTTTAGAATGCTTAAGTTGCTATACAACTAGTATGGAAGTTGTGTGACAAGTTCACCTTAAGGGAGAAAATGAGTGGGCAATAGTGGATTTTGTGCAAAGTTTCTCATAACGGGCGCAAACCCTCTGGCATGATGGCCGTTATGCCCTTTATTACCTGACGGATACGCTATGAAAATTTTTTCATTTCGCAAATGGAGCCAGATCACAAAATGGACAAAAGGCTAAAAATCACCGAAATCGCGGCCCGTACGCAACTCTCTATCAGTACCGTTTCCCGCGTGCTGGCGGGCAAAGCGAACACCAGCGAAAAAGCGCGAGCAAAGGTGCTGGCGTGCGCACGGGAGCTGGGGGTGATGGATGGCATGGCGGCGGGGCGTCTGCTGCTTAACAGCCTGGTGGTCTTTGCTCCCCAGCGAGCCTTTGACGAGCGGTCCGACATCTTTTACTACCGCGTGATCCAGAGCGTCAGCAAAGGGCTGGCTTCGCACGAGGTTCGGCTACGCTACTGTGCGCTGGAGGAGAACGACAGCGACGCACAGCTTTTTCTGGCACGCATGAACGAGCCGGATACCCAGGCAGCCATTCTGCTCGGTATTGACGATCCGCATATCCACGATCTGGCGGTGGACGTGGGAAAACCCTGCATGCTAATTAACTGCCGTGACCGCCACATGCGTCTGCCTGCCGTAGCGCCGGACCATCGCGCCATTGGCGAGCGGGCGGCGGAATACCTGTTCGAAATGGGACACCGCGACGTGATGAACGTGCTGTGCCTGCGCCGTTACACCATGGAGCTGCGCCTGGCAGGGATCCGCGACGCGTGGCACGCCCATAACCTGACGTTCAGCGACAAGCGCGATCTGCTGGTGGTGCCGAGCTTTAGCGCGCGCGAAACGGAACAGCTGGTTAGCGAGTGGCTTAACCAGCAGAAGGGAAAAGATCTGCCCACCGCGTTTTTGGTCGGCGGCGACTTTATGGCGGCGGGCACCATCAGCGCTTTGCAGAAACAGGGATTGCGGGTACCGCAGGACGTTTCCGTCATGAGCATCGACGGCTTTAATCTGGCGGCGATTCAGGATGTGCCCCTGACGGCAGTGCATGTCCCGCGTGATGAACTGGGAACGGAAGCGGTACATATGCTCCAGCAGCGGCTGATGCGCCCTGACGCGCCGGTGGGAACCTTGCTGCTGAACGGCACGCTGACCGTGCGGGAATCGGTACGGCGGATACGTCAGGGGAAACGACGTACCGCCGTTGAGCGGGAAGGGCTGTACGACAGTTAAACCATACCCAGCGCGCGCTTGCCGTGGATGTTGAGATCGTTCACGGTAAAGCGGTCCTGCCAGCTTTTTTCATAATCTTCACGCGGGAAATCTCCCGGTGACGCACCGGTTTCCAGCGCTTCCTTCACCTTTTTCGCGTAGTCGAGGTTCTTCTCGCACATCGGCGCGGCAGGGATGTACATCACGTTGCCCCAGCCCTGCTGATTTTCCACCGGAGCGACGGAGTGGATCACATCGCAGTGCCACCACACGGAATCCCCTGCGTCCAGCGCCGGTATGCTGGTTAATGCTTCGATGAGCAGCGGGTGCCATTTTTCCGAAATCGGCAGCACGCGGCCCGGCGCGACGCCGCAGAGTTCATCTTCCGGCACGTCGTCCAGCAGCGGACGCAGCAGAATGTACGCCATCGCTTCCGGGATGGGCACCACGTGCAGCAGTCCCTGGCCCGGGATCATGTCCGACAGCGCCGTCCAGCCCTGGAAAGTACGGAACACCGAACACTTGGTGGTGTTATCCACGGTGTACTCTTCCACTTCGGTGCGGTGCGCGGCGTTCCACGGATCGTACTTATCAATATTGCCGTCAAACACGCGGGCAAACACCTGCTGATAGGCAGGCAGCAGCCAGCGCTCCAGCGCGCCGGAATCGGTGTGCGCGCTCAGCCCTTTAGAGGTGGTGCCCGGTGGGCGGCGGCGAATACGATCCGGATAAATCACGCTGACATCCGGGTCGAACCACTGCTTGCCGTTGCTCTCGAATGTCCATAAACGGTTCAGGAACGACTGCACCTGCGCCATCTCTTCGCTCTGACGCGCCTGCATTTGCGCCTGCGACCAGTAGATCGGGTAAATCTCCGGACGAGAGGCGGTTAAGGTGCCGAAGAAGTTATCGCCCGGCCCTTTATACACCTCGTCAAACTTATTGAGATCGAGATAGTCGAGCATCGACTGATCCCACGCCAGCGCCTGTTCGCGCGGAAAATGACCTTTGATCACCGCGCAGCCCCGACGCTTAACCGCCTCGCGCTGTTCAGCGGTGATTGTGCCGTTTTTCACATCCGCGAACGGGATCGTCGGCCAGACGGGTTGGCCTTTATTCTTGAGGGCGTTGATCTCTGCCACGCGGGTGGCAATGTTGTCGCTGAGCTTGTCGAACACCGCCTGAACATCACCGATCTGGGCGCGTAGCTCGCGCTTCATCTGACGAATTGCCGCTTTGTGGTCCGCTGGCAAAGTTTCACTGGTAAAGGTCATAACTGCCTCGCATCTTTCATTCGAAAGTAAAAATATCTACAAGTGATACTTTAAGTTAAAAATAAGTTAATGCAAGTTTAAAAACTTGACGCAAGCCACAGGACGGAAAAAGAGTGAGAGGCCGGAGCGGGGCTCCGGCGGGAGAGAGATTAGGCGTCGAACGGGGAATGGTTATCGAGCACGGCCTGAATGACGTTCAGCGCGCCCTGATGGTTGTTGTCGTCGGTGCTGTAGCGGGCGATCTGTTTGATGCTTTCTGCCGCGTTGTTCATCGCAAATGAGTATTTCACCAGCTTCAGCATCTCCGCGTCATTGCCGCTGTCGCCAATGGCCACGCACTGCTGCGGGGAGAGCTCCCAGCGCTTCAGCAGGCGGCTGATGCCGTTGGCTTTATGCAGGCCAGGAATGATCAAGTCCACAAACCCAAAACCGCTGGTGACCGGTTTCATAATGCCGTCGAGAGAAACATGCAGCGCGTCGATCAGGTTCGGGATATCGCTGTCGGGCAGGTTCAGTGAGAACTTGAACAGCACATCGTCAATCTCGTGATAATCGCTGACGCGCGTTAAGCGATGGTAGTGCTTAGACATCAGCGCCACAAATTCGTCCGGGGCTTTATCGCTGACGTAAGCGCTCTCCAGTCCGCAGGCCACGAAGTTCAGCGCGTTATCTTTCAGCAGTTCGCCAATGACGATCTGCGACTCATGGCGAGTCAGTTCGCCGTGGAAAACGTGTTCCCCGTGATCGAACACCAGCGCGCCGTTTTCCGCCACGAAGGAGATTCGATCTTTAAGCTCAGGGAAGAAAGAGATGAGCTGATAATACTGATTGCCGCTGGCGACAACGAATTCAATGCCGCGGGCGTTAAGCTGCTCAAACTGTGCCTGGAAGCGGTCACGATCGTACTGCTTGGCATCATCAAGGAAAGTTCCGTCCATATCGGTGACGATAACTTTTACGGTCATACTGTGCTCCTGGGTCACTGCGTTTTGAAACATTCTAATAACAAGGTGACGGGGAGCACAAATTTAATTTCGAATGAAAGTCAGAAGGCCGGGTGGCGGCTTCGCCTTACCCGGCCTACGGGGGGGACAATGTAGGCCCGGTAAGCGCAGCGCCACCGGGCGTTTTTTTACAGCGTATGCTCGGTACGCGCAATAATATCGTCCTGCGCATCCGGCGACAGGGCGGTGAAGAACGCCGAGTAGCCCGCCACGCGTACCACTAAATCGCGGTACTGGTCAGGGTGTTTCTTCGCTTCCAGCAGCGTTTCGCGCGAGACGATGTTGTACTGAATATGCCAGCCTTTATGCACCTCGAAGAAAGTGCGCAGCAGCACCATCAGCTTCTGGCGATCGCTGTCGTTTTCCAGCGTCGACGGGTTCAGCTTCTGGTTCAGCAGCACGCCGCCCAGAATCGCCTCGGTAGGGAGTTTACCCACGGAGCCGATGACCGCCGTCGGGCCGAGGTGGTCGGTACCGGACGCCGGGCTTGCCCCTTCCGCCAGCGGGGTATGCGCCTTACGTCCGTCCGGAGTCGCCATCGTTGCCGCGCCAAACGGCACGTTTGCGGAAATGGAGGAGGTGCCCGCGTAGTAGTTACCGCCAATCGGACCACGACCATAGCGCGGGTTGTGGTACTGCTTCAGCTCTTCAATGTAGGTCTGGTAAGCACGCGTCAGCAGCATATCCACGCTGTCGTCGTCGTTACCGTACTTCGGTGCGCCGTTAATCAGACGCTGACGCAGCTGCTCGTGGGTCAGCCCGTCGAAATCATCCGCCAGCGCTGCCGCCAGCTGCTGTTGACCGATGACGCCCTGTTCAAACACCAGCTTCTTCACCGCCGCCAGACTGTTGCCGAGGTTGGCGATACCCACCTGCAGGCCGGAAACCCAGTCATACTTCGCGCCGCCCTGCTTGATGCTTTTCGCGCGTTCGATGCAGTCGTCCACCAGCGCCGAGCAGAGAATATCGTGCACGTTCTCTTCCAGCATGGTGTCCACCACGTACTCAATTTCGATGGATTTGCGGGTGTAGTAGCGAATCTGCATATCCCACGCCGCCATCACCTCCTCGAAGTTATCGAAGTTACCGGCAGAGAGCGCTTTTTCCTGCGGCAGGAATACCTTACCGCTGGTGGCGTCGCGGCCGCCTTCCAGCGCGGCGAGCATCACGCGGGCAAAGTTGATAAAGCTCATGCCGGTGCAGCGATAGCCCCACTTGCCGCCCACGGCGGTTTCGATACAGCCGATGGCCGCGTAGTCATAGGCGTCATCATGTTCAACGCCGAGCTTGATAAATTCCGGGATAACGATTTCATCGTTGTTGAACGCTGGCATCCCGAAGCCGCAGCGGATCACCTGTACGCAGGCGTCAAGGAAGTCGTTGCTCATGCCTGCGTGGTAACGCACGCTCAGGTTCGGCTGAGTGGAGCGCAGGCGACCGCAGGATTCCAGAATCGCGTAGGAGAGCGGGTTGACCGCGTCCATTGGCTCACCGTTGACCAGCTTCTGGCCGCCGATGGTGACGTTCTGGTACAGCGGGCTACCAGCAGAGGCCTTAGAGTGCGAGCCGGAGCGGATCTTGTTCACTTCCAGCAGCTTCAGCCAGCAGCTGTGCAGCAGCTCAATCGCGTGTTCGCGGTCGAGACTCTGGTTCAGCTCCACGTCGCGGCGGTAGAACGGATAGAGATACTGGTCCATACGGGCAAACGACACGGAGTGACCGTTAGACTCAATCTGCAGGATCAGCTGAATGAAATAGCACAGCTGCAAAGCCTGCCAGAAGGTTTTTGGCGGCTCGTGGGCAATCACGTCGCAGTTTTCCGCCATCGCCAGCAGCTCGTCGCGGCGGCTTTCGCGGGTTTCCGTGGCCGCCATTTCGCGTGCCAGAGCGGCAAAACGTTTGATGTGCAGGCTCACCGCGTCCAGCACGATATCGATCGCTTTCAGGAACTGGTCGCCGTGCAGATCGTCCAGCACCGTCAGGTTGATACGCGAGCGGCGCTCGGCGACTTTAGCGCGCAGGCCGTCGAGACCTTTCTCCAGCACCAGCGGGAAGTTCACCGCCAGGTGCGCGTCGCCGGAGGTCATGTTGCCTTCGGCTTTGATAATACCGGTTTCCAGCAGGCCTTTTTGCTCGTCGGTGAACATGCCGTAGCAGCGATCCTGCACCGTCTGGCCGCGCCACCAAGGGCAGATCGCATGCAGGACGCGCTTGTTCTCTTCGCTCACCGCAAAGCCCGCGCCCGGACGGTCCGCCAGATCGTCGATCTCTTTTTCAATCCAGGAGACGGTGTATTCCGGGAAGATCGGTGCGGCGCGAACTTCGCTTGCCTGGTTACCGATAATCAGCTCGTCGTGTTTGATCCAGATGGTACGCTCAGCCAGATGATGCGCCAGCGCCAGGGCGCGACGCACCGGGATCGGCTTGTCCATGTGCTGCTGGTACATTTCGGTGTAATGCTGCGCGCGCTCGGTACAGACCGGCGGCTTAACGATATGGACCAGCGCTGTTTTGTGCGCCTTGATGCGCTCGCTGAGGGTGTTGAGATTTAAGGTCGTCATAGATTTATCCTCGTAAGGTCGCGGTTAACCCTTTCTGGCAGGCGTACTGCTGCGCGAAGTCCAGCAGGGCAGGGTTATCCAGCGGTTTGTCAGGGGCAGAGTAGGGTTGGCCAAGCAGGGTGTATTTGTTCATGCCCAGCGTGTGATACGGCAGAAAATGAATATCATCGACGCCAAGTTCATCGGCGGCGAAGTTGGTAATGGCGGTTACGGACGCTTCATCGGCATTGAAGCCCTGAATCAGCGGTACGCGAATGGTGATTTTTTTCCCGGCAGCGGCAAGGCGCTTCAGGTTATCGAGGATCCGTTTGGCCGAGCCGTCCGTCCACTGTTTGAACACCTCAGGATCGACGTGTTTCAGGTCGGCGAGGAACAGATCGACGTACGGTAATGAAGGCTCGATATAGTGCCACGGCACGTGAAGACAGGTTTCAACGGCGGTGTGGATCCCCTGTTCGTGGCTGGCTTTAAACAGCGCGTGCGCCAGCTCCGGGTTCATAAACGGCTCGCCGCCGGAAAGCGTAATACCGCCGCCGCTGCGGTCGTAAAAGGGCTTATCGCGCAGCACGGTCGCCATGATTTCGCCCACCTGCTGTTCTTCACCACATACGGTCAGCGCCTGCGTCGGGCAGCAGTCGGTGAGGGCATTGAGCGTTTCTTCACGCAATTTTTCACGGTGGATGACGAGACCATTCAGCGCGCGTTCGATACAGCCCGGCGCCGCCTGCTGACACAGGTCGCAGCCGTCAAGGCACAGGCGCGCATCAAACAGCACGTCCCGGCTACGGGAACGGCTTTCCGGGTTCTGGCACCAGCGACAGCCCAGCGAGCAGCCTTTCAGGAAAACCACGGTACGAATACCGGGGCCATCGTGGGTGGAGTAACGCTGAATATTGAAGATCATGTTTTTACCCTCAGGTTGCATATGAAGATTAAATGACTTTCGAATGAAAGTTATCTTGATGCAGGTCAACTCCTGAGCAGGTTTTCCTGTGATAGGTTAAGTGCAGGCTAATTTTGAGGGTGACATCATGGAACTTTATCTCGACACATCAGACGTTGCGGCAGTCAAAAAGCTGGCGCGTATCTTCCCGCTGGCGGGCGTGACCACCAACCCAAGCATTGTGGCGGCAGGTAAAACGCCGCTGGATGAGCTTCTGCCCGCGCTGCACGACGCGATGGGCGGTAAAGGCCGTCTGTTCGCGCAGGTGATGGCGACGACCGCTGAAGGTATGGTGGAAGACGCGCGTAAGCTGCGCGCGATGATTAACGACCTGGTGGTGAAAGTGCCGGTAACTGCCGAAGGGCTGGCAGCCATCAAGATGCTGAAAGCGGAAGGCATTCCGACGCTGGGCACGGCGGTGTACGGCGCGGCCCAGGGTATGCTCTGCGCGCTGGCAGGAGCAGAGTATGTCGCGCCATATGTGAACCGCGTGGACGCGCAGGGCGGGGACGGTATCCAGACCATGGTTGAGCTGCAACAGCTGCTGACGCTGCACGCCCCGCAATCAAAAGTGCTGGCCGCGAGCTTTAAAACCCCACGTCAGGCACTGGACTGCCTGCTGGCAGGATGCGAGTCCATCACGCTGCCGCTGGACGTGGCTCAGCAGTTTATTACCTCTCCTGCGGTAGACGCAGCGATTGTGAAGTTTGAGCAGGACTGGCAGGGGGCGTTTGGTCGGACGTCGATCTGACGGGTGCGGCCTGATGCCCTCACCCCAACCCTCTCCCACAGGGAGAGGGAGCAAACACTAAAACGGCAACCTGAAGGTTGCCGTTTGCTTTAACCTCCACAAACCTCACACCCCGGATTACGCATCAGCTTCATCTCGCGGAACTGGCAGGTCATCGCGTCAAACATCACGATTTTTCCTGCGGCAGGCGTACCGTAATGTGCCAGCACTTTAATCGCTTCCATCGCCTGCAGCGACCCAATCACGCCGACGAGCGGCGCCATCACGCCCGCCTCAACGCAGGTTAGCGCATTCTCACCAAACAGACGGCTCAGACAGCGGTAGCAGGGGGCCCCCTCCGCATAGGTGAAGACGCTGATCTGCCCCTCCATGCGGATCGCCGCACCGGAGACCAGCGGGGTTGTGTGGGCAAAACAGCCTGCATTAAGCTGGTTACGAACGGCGACGTTATCGGTGCAGTCGAGCACCAGATCGTGCTGCGCAATCTGCGCAAATAACGCCTCGTCATCCAGCATCGCATCAAGCAGGGTGAACTGAACGTTGGGGTTGATGCGCGCCAGCGTAGCCCGGGCGGATTCCACTTTTGGCTGGCCAATGGTCGCGTCGCTGTGCAGCGTCTGGCGCTGCAGGTTAGACACCGATACGGTATCAAAATCCAGCAGCGTCATCCTGCCCACGCCCGCCGCGGCCAGGTATTGCGCAGCGGCGCAGCCGAGCCCGCCGAGGCCAACAACCAGCACGCTGGCCGCCTTGAGTGCTTCCTGTCCCTCGAAATCAAATCCGCGCAGGACAATCTGGCGGTTGTAGCGCATCATCTCCTGGTCGCTCAGTTCCACCGTCATGTCAGCCTCCGAACAGGTGGTTGAAGCGCTCTACCTCAACCCATTCACCCGCTTCCACGTTGCCGCGCTCGCGCTCCAGCACGATAAAGCAGTTGCCCAGGCTGAAGGAGCTGAAAATGTGCGAACCCTGGTGCCCGGTCGTGCTGACTTCCAGCTCACCGTGCGCGTTATGCGCCAGAATGCCGCGCTGGAAATCAAGCCGACCCGGCGATTTTTTCAGGCGCGTCGCGGCGCGCACGCGCAGGCGTTCCGGCAGCGGGCTGGCGGCGTTGCCGGAAAGCTTCGCCAGCAGCGGGATCACCAGCTGGTAAAAGGTGAGTGCCGCTGAGACCGGGTTACCCGGCAGACCGCAGAACCAGCTGTGCGGAAGCTTGCCAAACGCGAACGGTTTGCCCGGTTTGATTGCCAGCTTCCAGAAGGCGATTTCGCCCAGCTCTTCAAGAAGGGTTTTGGTGTAATCCGCTTCCCCCACGGAGACGCCGCCGGAGCTGATGACCACATCGGCGGATTGATCCGCCTCAATAAATGCCGCGCGCAGTTTTTCCGGATCGTCAGGAATGATGCCGAGATTAATCACTTCGCAGCCCAGCTGCTCCAGCATCAGGTGGACTGCCAGCCGGTTGGTGTCGTAAATCTGACCGTCCTGCAGCGGCTGGCCCGGAAGCTGCAGCTCGTCACCGGTGGAGAACACCGCGACGCGCACTTTCCGGATAACGTCAATGTCCGCGATGCCGAGCGAGGCCAGCACCGGCAGCTCCGCCACCGTCAGCTTCTGCCCGGCGGCAAAGACCGTTGCGCCAAGGGTAATGTCCTCGCCGGTACGGCGGATGTTCTGGCCCGCTTTGACGCTGGCGGTAAAACGCACGCCGTCGTCCGTCTGTTCGGTTTCTTCCTGCATCACCACGGCATCGCAGCCTGGCGGAACCGGCGCGCCGGTCATGATGCGCACGCAGGTGCCTACAGGCCATTCACCGCTAAACGGCTGACCGGCAAAGGCTTTACCCGCCACCGGCAGGGCGTTGCCCGTCTGGAGGTCCGCCAGGCGTACCGCATAACCGTCCATCGCGGAATTATCGAACCCCGGCACGTTAAGCGGAGAGACGATATCGCGCGCGGCGATTCGGCCAAAACAGCGCACGAGGGGCAGCGTTTCGACGTCTTGCAGCGGGGAAAGTCGGTCAAGCATCTGCGTGAGTGCCGTCTCAAGCGGCATCAGTCCGGCGGTAAAATCCATGGTGGGCTCCTGAGGAGTAACAACGAAAGCGTCCATTATGGCAGAAAAGTGCGGCTAACTGTATGACCCGATGGGTGTACGCTTTACATCACAGTTGCGTCTTTCTATATTCAAAAATCATCTGAAGTTTCATCGACGATAATGATATTTATAGAAAAAGCCGCGAATCAGGCTAACGGGTGATGCGAATGGTTAATGCGGTAATCGCAATTCATGGTGGCGCAGGGGCAATCACCCGTGCACAGCTCAGTCCTGAGCAGGAAAAGCGTTATATTGACGCGCTGTACGCCATTGTTGAAACAGGTCAAAAAATGCTGGAAGCGGGCGAGAGCGCGCTGGATGTGGTCACCGAGGCGGTGCGTCTGCTGGAGGAGTGTCCGCTCTTTAATGCAGGTATCGGTTCAGTCTTTACCCGGGATGAAACCCACGAGCTGGATGCCTGCGTGATGGACGGCGTCACCCTTAAGGCAGGCGCCGTGGCGGGAGTGAGTCGTCTGCGCAATCCGGTGCTGGCAGCGCGTCTGGTAATGGAAGAGAGCCCGCACGTGCTGCTGACGGGCTCCGGGGCGGAGGCGTTTGCCTTCGGTCACGGAATGGAACCGGTCTCGCCAGATCTGTTTTCCACGGACGCGCGTTTTCAACAGCTGCTGGAAGCCCGTTCGGCGGGCATGACGCAGCTTGACCATACTGCGCCGCTGGATGAAACCACCAAAATGGGCACGGTTGGCGCGGTGGCGCTTGATAAAGCCGGTAACCTCGCGGCGGCGACCTCCACGGGCGGCATGACCAACAAGCTGCCCGGACGCGTCGGCGACAGCCCGTTGCCGGGTGCTGGCTGCTATGCCAACAACGCCACGGCCGCCGTCTCCTGTACGGGCACCGGCGAAGTCTTTATTCGCGCACTCGCGGCCTACGACATCACCGCCCTAATGGACTACGGCGGTTTAAGCCTGAGCGAGGCCTGCGAGCGTGTGGTAATGGAAAAATTGCCTGCTCTGGGCGGCGTTGGCGGCCTAATTGCCGTGGACCGTGAGGGCAACGTGGCCCTGCCGTTTAACAGCGAAGGGATGTATCGCGCCTGGGGTTACGCCGGTGATGAACCGAGCACGGGCATCTATCGTGAATAAGGGGGCCGCGCGTGCCGCACAGTGAAGAGCTGGACAACGGCGAAGTACTGGCTGTCCATCAGCTGAATATTGCGTTTCAGGAAGAGCGGCAGTTCATCCCCGCAGTAGAAAATTTATCGTTCTCGCTCAGACGCGGCGAGACGCTGGCAATTGTTGGCGAATCCGGTTCCGGTAAATCGGTCACCGCGCTGGCGCTGATGCGTCTGCTGGAACAGACGGGCGGGCAAATCAGCAGCGAGAAGATGCTCCTGCGCCGCCGTAATCGTCAGGTCATTGATTTAAACGAGCTGAGCGGCGCGCAGATGCAGGGCGTGCGCGGGGCAGATATTGCGATGATCTTTCAGGAGCCGATGACTTCGCTTAACCCGGTTTTCCCGGTAGGGGAACAGATTGCCGAGTCCATCCGGCTGCATCAGGGGCTAAGCGGCGATGAGGCGCTCAACGAAGCCAGAAGGATGCTGGAGCTGGTGCGCATTCCCGAGGCGCAGGCCATTCTGGGACGTTACCCGCATCAGCTTTCCGGCGGTATGCGCCAGCGGGTGATGATTGCCATGGCGCTCTCCTGCCGTCCGGCGGTACTGATTGCGGATGAACCGACAACGGCGCTGGACGTGACGATTCAGGCGCAGATCCTGCAGCTTATCAAAGTGCTGCAGCAAGAGATGGAGATGGGGGTGATATTTATCACCCACGATATGGGCGTGGTGGCTGACATCGCCGACCGGGTGCTGGTGATGCACAAGGGCAACGCGGTGGAAACCGGCAAGGTCGAACAGATTTTTCATGCCCCTGTGCATCCTTATACTAAAGCGCTGCTGGCGGCGGTGCCGCGTCTTGGCGCGATGAACGGCAGCGACCTGCCGCGTCGTTTTCCGCTGATTTCCCTTGAAGCGACAGGGCAGCAGGAGGATGAACGCGAGCAGGATACCGTGGTGCCGGGCAAACCCATTCTTGAAGTGCGCGACCTGGTGACCCGTTTTCCGCTGCGCAGCGGGATTTTCAATCGCCTGAAGCGCGAAGTCCACGCGGTCGAAAACGTCAGCTTCGATTTATGGCCGGGCGAAACGCTGGCGCTGGTGGGGGAGTCCGGCTGCGGGAAATCCACCACCGGACGCGCACTGCTCCGGCTGGTTGAGACGCAGGAAGGGACAATCACCTTTAACGGCGAACGAATCGACACCCTGCCAGACAACAAATTACAGGCGGTACGCCGGGATATTCAGTTTATTTTCCAGGATCCGTATGCCTCCCTCGATCCGCGCCATACGGTGGGGTACTCCATTATGGAGCCGCTGCGGGTGCATAATCTGCTCGACGGCGAGGCGGCGCAGCGTCGCGTGGCCTGGCTGCTGGAGCGCGTCGGCCTCAAGCCGGAACATGCCTGGCGTTATCCGCACGAGTTTTCCGGCGGGCAGCGGCAGCGTATCTGCATTGCCCGTGCGCTGGCGCTGAACCCGAAAGTGGTGATTGCGGATGAATCCGTTTCGGCGCTGGATGTCTCAATCCGGGCGCAAATCATCAACTTATTGCTCGATTTACAGCGGGATATGGGCATCGCTTTCCTGTTTATCTCGCACGATATGGCGGTGGTCGAGCGCATCAGCCATCGCGTGGCGGTGATGTTCATGGGGCAAATCGTGGAGATAGGTCCGCGAAGGGCAGTGTTTGAGAACCCGCAACATCCTTACACTCGCAAGCTTATCGCGGCGGTACCGGTTGCTGACCCCGCGCATCGTCACGGCCAGCGCGTGCTGCTGCAGGATGAAATGCCGAGCAATATTCGCAAACGCGGCGAGGCCGTGGAGCGCGTGACGCTGCGCGAAGTCGGGCCGGGTCATTTCGTCGCTCCCCCGCGTCAGGACAATGCGTTTTCGCGGTTATAACTTACAACAGGCAGGAGAACACAATGGTTACTTTTGTAGCGCGTAGATGGTTGTTAGCCGCGAGCGTGACGGCAGCCCTGGCCGCTGCCCCCGCGTTCGCTGCCAAAGATGTGGTGGTTGCTGTCGGCTCCAACTTCACCACGCTGGATCCGTATGACGCCAACGATACGCTTTCCCAGGCGGTAGCGAAATCGTTCTATCAGGGGCTGTTCGGCCTGGATAACGAGATGAAGCTCAAAAATGTTCTGGCGCAGGGGTATACCGTCTCCGACGACGGTCTGGTCTATACCATCAAGCTTCGTTCCGGCGTGAAGTTCCAGGACGGTACCGATTTCAATGCGGAGGCGGTAAAAGTCAACCTTGACCGTGCCAGCAACCCGGAAAACAGCCTGAAGCGCTATAACCTTTATAAAAACATCGCCAGCACCGAGGCGGTGGATCCGACGACGGTCAAAATCACGCTGAAAGCGCCATTCTCGGCGTTTATCAATATACTGGCGCACCCGGCAACGGCGATGATCTCGCCTGCCGCGTTGAAAAAGTACGGCAAGGAGATTGGCTTCCACCCGGTCGGTACCGGCCCGTACGAGCTGCTCACCTGGAACCAGACCGATTTTGTGAAGGTGAAGAAATTCCCAGGGTACTGGCAGAAAGGGCTGCCGAAGCTGGACACCATCACCTGGCGTCCGGTGGTGGATAACAATACCCGCGCAGCGATGCTGCAAACGGGTGAGGCGCAGTTTGCTTTCCCCATCCCGTATGAGCAGGCCGCTATTCTGCAGAAAAACAGCAAGCTGGAGCTGGTGGCCAGTCCGTCGATCATGCAGCGCTATATCAGCATGAACGTCACGCAGAAGCCGTTTGATAACCCAAAGGTACGTGAAGCCATCAACTATGCGATTAACCGTCAGGCGCTGGTGAAGGTCGCTTTTGCGGGCTATGCCACCCCGGCGACCGGCGTGCTGCCTCCGGCCATTGCGTATGCGCAAAGCTATCAGCCGTGGCCGTACGATCCGGCTAAAGCGCGCGAGCTGCTCAAAGAGGCGGGCTTCCCGAACGGTTTCAGCACCACGCTGTGGTCGTCGCATAATCACAGTACCGCCCAGAAGGTGCTGCAGTTCACCCAGCAGCAGCTGGCGCAGGTGGGCATCAAGGTGCAGGTCACCGCGATGGATGCCGGTCAGCGGGCCGCCGAGGTCGAGGGGAAAGGGCAGAAAGAGAGCGGCGTGCGGATGTTCTATACCGGCTGGTCGGCGTCGACCGGTGAAGCCGACTGGGCGCTTGCACCGCTGTTTGCTTCGCAAAACTGGCCGCCAACCCTGTTTAACACCGCGTTTTACAGCAATCCGCAGGTGGACAACGATCTGGCCGATGCCCTGAAAACCACTAAACCGGAAGAGAAAGCGCGCCTCTACAAAGACGCCCAGGACCTTATCTGGAAAGAGTCGCCGTGGGTACCGCTGGTGGTGGAGAAACTGGTTTCAGCCCATAACAAAGCGCTGACCGGGTTCTACATCATGCCGGATACGGGCTTTAGCTTTGACGATGCGGATTTAAAATAACACTCATGCTGAATTATGTTTGTAAACGCTTGCTTGGGCTTATCCCGACGCTGCTGATTGTGGCGATACTGGTATTTTTGTTTGTGCATATGCTGCCGGGCGATCCGGCGCGTCTGGTTGCCGGGCCGGAAGCAGATGCCGCCGTCATTGAGCTGGTGCGCAAGCAGCTGGGCCTCGATCAGCCACTGTATATGCAGTTTCTTCATTACATTTGCAACGTTCTGCAGGGCGATTTTGGCATCTCGATGGTGTCGCGTCGTCCGGTAGCGGAGAAAATCGCCAGCCGCTTTATGCCCACGTTCTGGCTAACGATTGCTAGTATGAGCTGGGCAGTGGTGTTTGGGCTGGGCGCCGGGATTGTTGCGGCGGTCTGGCGCAACCGCTGGCCGGATAAGCTCGGTATGGCGCTGGCGGTCACCGGTATCTCTTTTCCGGCGTTCGCGCTGGGGATGCTGCTGATGCAAATCTTCTCCGTTGAGCTGGGCTGGCTGCCGACCGTTGGGGCCGATACCTGGAAGCATTACATTCTGCCCTCTATGACGCTGGGGGCTGCCGTCTCGGCGGTAATGGCCCGCTTTACCCGCGCCTCCTTCGTTGACGTGCTGAGTGAAGATTATATTCGCACCGCGCGGGCGAAAGGGGTCAGCGAGAAGTGGGTCATTCTTAAGCACGGGTTTCGTAATGCGATGATCCCGGTGGTGACGATGATGGGGCTGCAGTTTGGCTTTCTGCTGGGCGGCTCTATCGTCGTGGAAAAGGTCTTCAACTGGCCGGGGCTTGGGCGTCTGCTGGTCGATTCGGTCGAGATGCGCGACTACCCGGTAATTCAGGCGGAAGTCCTGCTTTTCTCCCTGGAGTTTATTCTTATCAATTTAGTGGTGGATGTGCTCTACGCCGCCATTAACCCGGCCATCAGGTATAAGTAAAATGCGATTGTTGAACTGGCGACGTCAGGCCGTTTTAAACGCTATGCCGGGGCTGAAACCGGAGCATATCCGCACGCCGTGGTCGGAATTCTGGCGGCGTTTTCGCCGTCAGCCGGTCGCCATGACGGCGGGGCTGTTTGTGCTGCTGCTGATTGCGGTGGCCATCGTTGCACCCTGGGTGGCGCCGTTTGATGCGGAAAACTATTTTGACTACGACCGCCTGAACGATGGGCCGTCCATGCTCCACTGGTTCGGCGTGGATTCCCTTGGGCGCGATATCTTCAGCCGCGTGCTGGTGGGGGCGCAAATCTCGCTTGCCGCCGGGGTGTTTGCGGTACTGATCGGCGCGGCAATCGGTACCGTGCTGGGTCTCGTCGCCGGATATTACGAAGGCTGGTGGGACCGCATCATCATGCGAATCTGCGACGTGCTGTTTGCCTTCCCCGGTATTCTGCTGGCCATTGCCGTGGTGGCCATTATGGGCAGCGGCATGGCGAACGTGATTATTGCCGTTGCGGTATTTTCGATTCCCGCCTTTGCCCGCCTTGTGCGCGGCAACACGCTGGTGCTTAAACAGCAGACGTTTATCGAGTCCGCCCGCAGCATGGGGGCCAGCGATGCCACCATTCTGTTCAGCCATATTCTGCCGGGAACGGTGTCGTCTATTGTGGTCTATTTCACCATGCGCATCGGCGTGTCGATTATTTCTGCGGCCAGCCTGTCGTTTCTGGGGTTAGGCGCACAGCCACCGACGCCGGAGTGGGGCGCGATGCTGAACGAGGCGAGGGCAGATATGGTGATTGCCCCGCACGTGGCAATCTTCCCGAGTCTGGCGATTTTCCTGACCGTGCTGGCGTTTAACCTGCTGGGGGATGGGCTGCGCGACGCGCTGGATCCGAGGATTAAGGGGTAGGGCAGTGGAATGTGCCGGGTGGCGGCTACGCCTTACCCGGCCTGGAAATGAGGTGCAGTGCGATTAAACCCGGCTACCCCACAGGTCATATTCGTCCGCGTTTTCAACCTTCACGCGAATAATATCACCCGGCTTAACGCGAGTTTCGCCGTTCAGGTACACCGCGCCGTCGATTTCAGGGGCATCCGCCATGCTGCGGCCAATTGCGCCTTCTTCGTCCACTTCGTCAATGATAACCATGATCTCACGGCCCACTTTCTCCTGCAGACGTTCAGCAGAGATCTGCTGTTGCAGCTGCATAAAGCGGTTCCAGCGCTCTTCTTTCACCTCTTCGGGCACCTGATCCGCCAGTTCGTTGGCGGTTGCGCCTTCAACCGGGCTGTACTTGAAGCAGCCTACGCGGTCCAGACGCGCTTCTTTCAGGAAATCGAGCAGCATCTGGAAATCTTCTTCGGTTTCACCCGGGAAGCCGACGATGAAGGTTGAGCGCAGGGTCAGATCCGGGCAGATTTCGCGCCACTGTTTAATGCGTGCCAGCTGACGGTCAACGGAGCCAGGACGTTTCATCAGCTTCAGGATACGCGGACTGGCGTGCTGCAGCGGGATGTCCAGATACGGCAGGATTTTGCCTTCCGCCATCAACGGAATGACGTCGTCAACGTGCGGATATGGGTAGACGTAATGCAGACGCGTCCAGATCCCCAGCTTCGCGAGCTGCTCGCACAGGCCCACCATGCTGGTTTTCACCGGCTCGCCGTTGTGGAAACCGGAACGGTGCTTCACGTCTACGCCGTAAGCAGAGGTATCCTGGGAAATCACCAGCAGTTCTTTCACGCCAGCATCGGCCAGACGTTTAGCTTCCGCCAGCACGTCGCCAATCGGACGACTCACCAGATCGCCACGCATGGACGGGATGATGCAGAAGGTGCAGCGATGGTTGCAGCCTTCGGAAATTTTCAGGTAAGCGTAGTGACGCGGCGTCAGCTTCACGCCCTGTTCCGGCACCAGGCTCAGGAACGGATTGTGCTTTGGTTTTGGCACGTAGTGATGAACATGTTCCAGCACCTGCTCGTAACTGTGCGGGCCAGTGATCTCCAGCACCTTCGGATGCACTTCGCGGATCTGGTCCTCTTTCGCGCCCAGACAGCCGGTCACAATGACTTTGCCGTTTTCCGTCAGGGCTTCACCGATGGCTTCCAGGGACTCCTGAACCGCGCTGTCAATAAACCCGCAGGTGTTCACAATCACCATATCGGCGTTGTCGTAGCTTGGCACCACGTCATAGCCTTCGGTACGAAGTTCGGTAAGGATGCGTTCGGAATCCACCAGGTTTTTCGGGCAGCCGAGGGAGACGAAGCCGATTTTCGGCGGGTGCGTAACATTGCTCATAGGTTAAAAATTGTTCGATTTTTGGAATGGTCAGGCAGGGATTCTACAGAGGTTGGGGGGAAATTTGTACTGAAGAATTGCGCTCGATGCAGGTTTTCGGTGCCAATCGATTTTTCTGGTTAAGAAACGATGTTTTGCTTAGAACAAATACTTGTTGAACGTATGGTTATTGCTTGTAAAATGACCGACAGGAGTGTTTTTTATAATAAGTAGAGTGACTTATGACAAAACGGCTGGCCAAAATGGGGGATAAGACTTCATACGGGAAGATAGTGTCAGCAACATCTGGGTGTATTGATGGTGTAGACCATCTGGTACTGGATGGGGATAAAGCATTTTGCAACCAATGCAAAGGGAGTTTTCCGATACAGGGGAGTGCAAGTGGCTGGCTGAATCCTGGCGCAAAATGTCATGTTGCGCACTGCGATAAGGTTCTATGCAAGTGTCCTGATAATTATGTATTTGCCTCTTCCAACTTTTTCACTGGTGGAGCAGGGTCCCAATCTGCTTCAAACGTCCATTCAGGCTTAACCAGTGTCTTGCAGGAACTAGCTAAGTCTTCTGTTTCCACGATTACTCCTGTTTACGCTAAATCTCGTCAGCGAGGCGAAGGTTGTACCGACGCAGGAACAGATCAGGAATCCGTTGATAATTTCGGTTATGCAGGCTATTTCCGGGCGAGTCCTCAACCGGAACAAACAGAATCGGAACCCGTCCAACACGCGCAGGCTGCAAAGAAACTCAAACCAGCCGAACCGACTCCACCACCAGAAGATAACCGCGCGTGGTATAAGCGCCTTTTCAGTTCCTCGGATGCCCCCAAAGCGTCTGCGACTGCAGGTATGGCAACAGCAAGGGCCGCGACTACAGCAGGGATCGCCACTGATGCAGCAATTGAGGCCGGATACGCAGCAGTGCAGAAAATTGGAGGAAATCTTTCGACGGCTGGTCGCTGGATAGCCCCGAGTCCTCCAACCGTTTTTCTGTTTGGCATGTTCTACTCGCCAAAGCTCAACAGTGGCGAACAGGACTACATTAATAAAATGCGCCTTGAGCAGGCCGCACGGAATAAAGAAGATGTTCCGACCCGTGTTCGCTTTCGCTGGGAGGCTGACCAGTTCGGCATTATGAGGCCGAAAGGCTTCCATGTAAGCGCCGGAGGCGGACTGGACCGAGTGCCAGTGCGCATGCTTCATAAGAACACCACCACCGGGAACTATGAGTTCTGGGAGGATGGCGCAGATAAGCCGATAGTCGTTTGGACTCCTGACGATCCGGGATATTCTTCCCCGACCAATACCGGCAGCCAGGACAACGTCTATATTCCTCCGAATGTACTGGTTTACCCGGAAAGTGAAATCAACAGCCTATGGTCAACAGTTACCCTAGCACCGGGAGAACGTTCATTCCGGGATTATATTCTGGTGCATCCAGCAGGGACCTTTGATCCGATTTATGTCTATCTGAATGCGGATCACAAATACCACACTGCACCAAAAGGGACCCCACCATTACCAGCATTCCCTGATGCGAAAAGAGCACCACGTAAGACAGCTATTCAAGGTGGCGGACAACTTCGGGCAAGATGGAAAGATGCCAAAGGTAAAATTTATGAATGGGATTCTCAACATGGCACAGTCGAAGTTTATGACCGTTCGGGCCGCAACCATTTAGGAGAGTTCAATCACATAACAGGTGAGCAAACCAAGCCAGCAGATCCAACCAGAAAGGTAGAAAAGTGATGGTAATCTATTCTGTGGAAGTCTTTGATAAACAAAGCGAAGAATTGGTTTTAGAGGTTGAGATCCCTAAGAGCAAACTGAAAGGAGTTGCTGCTATTATGGGGTGGGGGTCGGATGACGAAGAGGCATTTGTCAAAGGCATCGCAGGGTTCAATGTTAGCCAAACACAGGCATTGGATTTAGAAAATTTACTCGGCGAAAAATTCTATTCTAAAGACGTTATCGTGCAAATCGCTGGCGGAGAAATATCTTGAAGCGGTCATTTCGTGGCTACACAGAAAGTGAATTCTTGGAGTTTGTTCGTTCAGTCTAAAATGTTGCGGATACTTCAAAATGTGAAGATATCAAAAACATACTGGAGTTTAAGCGCCTGACCCAACATCCTGACGGCTCTGACATCATTTTTTATCCCCGAGATGACCGCGAAGATAGTCCTAAAGGAGTTGTTCAAGAGGTCTAAGGATGACGCAAAGCCAATGTTAAACCGGGCTTTCTTGAGAAATGAGCCTTTGACACTAAGCATTAAATGTTGATTAAAAGCGCCGGGTTTTTATCACGGCGTTTTTGCGTCAGGGTCAGAACTACCGGGGTTTAGAGCCAAGGCAGCAACGTATTATTTTCGCCCTTTAGGCAGCCGAGGGAGACGAAGCCGATTTTCGGCGGATGCGTAACATTGCTCATAGGTTAAAAATTCATCAATTATGGAGTTATCAGGCCGGGATTTTACAGCGTATCGCGTGGGATTTATACACTCTTTGCAAGCGGGATGTGCCGGGCAGAGGTTGTAACATTGTAAATAATGTTAATCAGTTAAGAATAATTGATCTCAGGCATTAAACTGTACAAAAAATGAACTTATTCTGACTGTGCAACATGGCTGACAGAGGAGGAAATAGCATGTCCGTTGACAGACTGAAACGCGATCTGCTTAACAAGCTGATCAACGCCCGAATCGACCTGGCCGCTTATCTGCAGCTCAGGAAGGCCAAAGGCTATATGTCAGTCAGCGAAAGCGAACATCTGCGTGATAATCTGTTTGAACTTTGCAATTTCATGCGTGAAAAAGCACCGATCCTGAGGGCGGAATACGATGAATGCGAGTTAATGGCGCTGCGTCGTGCCGCTGAGGTGCTCTCCATTGCCGGGGTATGTTTGATGAACGGACGCCACGACTGCCCGAATTTTATCGCTGTAAACGCGGAGAAGCTTGAAAACTGCCTGACAACGCTCTCTCTATGCATCATGTGTCTGTCCGAGCACGAGAAGCTTGAACAACACTGAGCCCGGGGGAGGCAACTCCCCCTTCTGATTAAGCTTTTGTAAAAGTGGTAACGCGCCCGGAGGTACTGGCTAATCTTTATGCCATATGCCGAAAAAGGAGCGCGTCATGCCACGATCCTCGTTGATTTTCCTTCCTGCGTTGTGCTTTTCCTTTTCACTTCTTGCGGCGCCAGAGGCGGTGAAGGTCGAGGTGCTGCAAAACCGACTCGATCACCCCTGGTCGATGGCGTTCCTGCCGGACAATAAAGGGCTTCTAGTCACCCTCAAGGGCGGGCAGCTCAAACACTGGCAGACCGGAAAAGGGCTTTCCGATCCCATTGTTGGCGTTCCGAAGGTCTGGGCGAACGGTCAGGGAGGACTGCTGGACGTGGTGCTGGCGCCGGATTTTGCAACGTCGCGCCGCGTCTGGCTGAGTTACGCCGAAGCAGGGCATGACGGCAAAGCCGGAACGACGGTGGGTTATGGCCGCTTAAGCGACGATCTTTCCCGCATCGAGGCATTCCAGGTCGTGTTCCGCCAGATGCCGAAACTCTCGACCGGTAACCATTTTGGCGGACGGCTGGTGTTTGACGGCAAAGGCTACCTCTTTATCGGACTCGGCGAGAACAACCAGCGCCCGACGGCGCAGGACCTGGACAAGCTGCAGGGGAAAGTGGTGCGCCTGACCGAGGACGGTAAAGTCCCTGCGGATAACCCCTTTGTGAACACCGCCGGCGCACGGCCGGAAATCTGGTCTTATGGCATTCGCAACCCGCAGGGAATGGCGATGAATCCGTGGAGCGACACGCTCTGGCTGAACGAACATGGCCCGCGCGGCGGGGATGAAATCAATATCCCGGAGAAAGGCAAAAATTACGGCTGGCCGCTGGCGACACACGGCATTAATTACAGTGGCCTGAAAATCCCCGAAGCCAAAGGTGAACACGTCGAGGGAACCGAGAAGCCGCTGTTTGTCTGGAAAGTCTCGCCCGCGGTCAGCGGCATGGCGTTCTACAACAGCGACGTTTTTCCGCAGTGGAAAAACAAACTGTTTATTGGGGCGCTAAAGGAGAAAGACGTTATCGTCCTGAGCGTGGAGGGCAACAAGGTCACGGAGGACGGGCGCATCCTGGGCGATCGAGATCAACGTATTCGCGATGTGCGGGTGGGGCCTGACGGGTATCTGTATGTGCTCACCGATGAAACGGACGGGCAACTGCTAAAAGTCAGCCCGTCCGGTGCGTAATCAGGTGACCGGAATCATCACCACGTTGCGATACGCCGGACGCTCGCTCAGTTGCTTGAGCCAGCGTTCAAGGTGAGGGCGCGGCGTCCAGTTCAGCCCCATATTGGTCAGGTTCCAGACAAACGGCGCCACGGCAATATCCCCCACGCCGAACGTCTCGCCGGAGAACCAGGCGTGCTTCGCCAGTTCGTCATCCATTATGGCAAACAGGTTTTCACAGGCATCCTGAGCGGCATGAATAGCAGGATAGTCGCGCTCGGCCTCGGGGGTTCTCACCAGTCCCATCAGGATCACCCGGTGAACAGGAGAGAACGTCTGGTTTGCCCAGTCCATCCACTTTTCACCCTGGGCGCGCTGCGCCGGGTTTTCAACCCACAGACGGCCAAGACCGTACTGGGCGGCGAGGTAGCGCACAATGGTGTTAGATTCCCAAAGCGTTGCGTCTGTTTCGTCATCGCGCAGCAGCGGCACCAGGCCGTTCGGGTTCATCGCCAGATAGTCGGCCTCTCTGTTTACCCCGAATGCCATGCCAGCCATGATTTGATTAAACGGTAAATCCAGCTCTTCCAGCGTCCAGAGCACTTTCTTCACGTTGGTCGAATTGTTCCTGCCCCACAGCGTAATCATATTTACTCCTGATGAGTTGTGAATCCGGGTCACCTTTTTCGCCATGGTGAGATAAACCTAACAATTACGCAACAGAAGACAAAAAAATCGCCTGAATCAAAGCGTAAATGAATGTTATTGCATAAACTTTAATAACTTTACCCTCGCTGGGTTTCTTTCACCGTTTTAGTGCGCTATTACTCATCGCTTCTTGCGACACGGTGATGTGACGTAATTTTTGAATGGACACTCGGGTGGCATTTATGACGCGAAAAATGACTTCTCTGCGCAGCCTGGCGGCAGGCTCTGCGCTCCTTTTCCTGTTTGCACCAACTCTCTACGCAGCAGAACAGGCTGCGCCCGAAGCGCCACCGGTGGATGCGCGCGCCTGGATCCTGATGGACTATGCCAGCGGGAAAGTGCTGGCGGAAGGCAATGCCGATGAGAAACTCGATCCGGCCAGCCTGACCAAGATCATGACCAGCTATGTGGTCGGCCAGGCCTTGAAAGCCGGTAAGATCAAGCTGGACGATATGGTCACCATCGGAAAGGACGCCTGGGCGACCGGCAACCCCGCGCTGCGCGGGTCATCGGTGATGTTCCTGAAGCCAGGGGATCAGGTGTCCGTTTCCGATCTGAATAAAGGGGTAATTATTCAGTCGGGAAATGACGCGTGTATCGCGCTGGCCGATTATGTGGCCGGCAGTCAGGATTCTTTCATTGGTTTGATGAATGGCTATGCGCAGAAACTCGGCTTAACCAACACGACATTCAAAACGGTTCACGGCCTGGATGCGCCGGGACAGTTCAGTACCGCGCGCGACATGGCGCTGTTGGGGAAAGCGCTGATCCACGACGTACCGGATGAATACGCGATCCACAAAGAGAAAGAGTTTACCTTCAACAAAATTCGCCAGCCGAACCGTAACCGTCTCCTGTGGAGCAGCAACGTTAACGTGGACGGCATGAAGACCGGCACCACGGCGGGCGCGGGCTATAACCTGGTGGCCTCTGCGACGCAGGGCGACATGCGTTTGATCTCGGTTGTGCTGGGCACCAAAACCGACCGCATCCGGTTTAACGAATCAGAAAAACTGCTGACCTGGGGCTTCCGTTTCTATGAAACCGTGACGCCGATTAAACCGGATGCCACGTTCGTCAGCCAGCGCGTCTGGTTTGGGGACAAGAGTGAAGTGAATCTCGGGGCGGGAGAAGCCGGTTCCGTGACCATTCCACGCGGTCAGCTGAAAAACCTGAAGGCCAGCTATACCCTGACCGACCCGCAGCTCACCGCGCCGTTGAAAAAAGGCCAGGTGGTCGGGACGATTGATTTCCAGTTAAACGGTAAGTCAATTGAACAGCGTCCGCTGATCGTGATGGAAGCGGTAGAAGAGGGTGGCTTCTTCAGCCGGATGTGGGATTTCGTATTGATGAAATTCCACAGCTGGTTTGGCAGCTGGTTCAGCTAATCCATCATGCTTTTCTCCCTCTCCCTGTGGGAGGGGTGAGGGCATCAGACCGCACCCCTCTCAATACATCAACTTCACCTGCTGCGCCTTCGCATGGGCCACAATTTCCTCATCCGGGCGGCAATCGCTGACGATGGCGTCAAACTGCGCCAGCTCGCCCATTCTTGCCGACCGCACTTTGCCAAATTTACTGTGATCGACCACCAGCACATGGTATTGCGCGGCGCTTAAAGCCCAGTGCTTTACCGGCAGCTCCTCCAGGTTAAAGCAGGTCGCCCCCTGACGCACATTCACGCCCGCGGCGGAATAGAACGCGATGTCCGGACATAAGTTGCTGAGCGTGTCCTGCAGGTTGAGCGGCTTAAAGATAGCGTTGCTGGCGTGAAACTCACCGCCGCAGAGGATCACCCGGCACTCGGGTTTCTCCTGCAGCGCCAGAAAGGTGTTCAGGGAGTAACACACGGCGGTAAAAGGAATACTGCTGTCGATGGCTTCGATAATCCACGGCGTGGTGGTGCCGCAGTCAAAAAACAGCGTCTGGTGCGGCTGTACCAGCGTGGCGGCCAGGCGCGCGGCTTTGCGTTTCTCTTCCACCAGACGCGTTTTCTGATCGCTTATCAGATAATGGCTGGCGCTACGCGGCTCAAGCACAATGTACCCGCCCAGCAGTACCACGGGAGCGCTGTCGCTGTTCAGATCACGACGAATGGTCATCTCTGAGACGCCGAGGAGGTTGGCGGCTTCCTTAAGATGCAGCTTATCACTACGCTTCAGCGCCTGAAGCAGCTGAGCTATGCGGTCATCGCGTCGTGTTTCCATAGTTCCTCAGGATAAAAAAAATGAGCCCCCGCAGGGCGGGGGCTCAGTGTAACCTTTCCGGTTGGGGTTAGTCACGTATCCAGCCTTTGCGGATCGGGAGGGCAAAAATGGCGCGATAAAGGGAAGAGAGCCCCCGGTAGAGCGCTTCACCGAAGAGATTCCACAGGATTGCCGCGCTCACGCAGCCAATCAGTCCTACCAGGAAACCGCCGACCATATCCAGCGGCCAGTGGACGCCAAGATACACGCGGGACCAGGCAATCGCCGCGGCTGCCACCATCAGCACCGCACCAGACCACAGGCGATGCCAGAACAGGAAAGCCAGCGCGAAGGTGAAGATAACCGTACCGTGATCGCTCGGGAAGGAGTCATCCGGCGCGTGGTGCAGGAAGGTATAACCGACATGGTCGACAAAAGGACGATCGTGCGGGAACGCATGGCCGAGAATATAACTAACCAGTACGCTGACCCCGAGCGCCATCGCGACTTTGATCACCAACTGGCGCTGTGCCTTCACCTGGCTGCGAGGGCCCCAGAGCCAGAGGATAGCGGCCAGCACAGGCACGATACTAATCAGATCTTTTGCCAGGAAGGTGGCGAAATCAATCATCCACTCTGGCGAGGCCGGTGTGGCGTTGATCAGATAAAACAGCTGATAATTCAGATTCTCTAGCATAGCGTTATCACTCTTTTGCAAACCGGGTGGAAACCAGCCCGTAGACGGCCACCTGGGAAAACCAAACCCACCACCCGGCCCACAGGTTGTGAGAGAAAAAATGTGCCCCGCGCATCACCTGACCGAAGCCCATCGCCAGACCCAGCAGCACGCCGAGGGCAACAAAGCTCCAGGCGAGACGTGGACGCTCGCGCCAGAAGGCAAAAAACAGCCCCATCACCATAAAACCGCTGGAGGCATGGCCGCCGGGGAAACAGCGCCCCGGACCGCTGTCTGTCGGGACGGCGCTAAACAGGGGGTAAGACATCGCCTTCCCGCCATACTCCACCAGATCCCACGGGCAGCTGTGGTGGCTAATGCTTTTCAGTACGCCCACTACCAGCGCGCCAAGCCCCATCAGCAGCGCCGCCGTAACCAGCCTGGCGTTACGTTTGTAAGCGCCGTAAAGCAGCGCCACGGCACCTAAGGCGATGGCGATGTACTTCGCCAGACGATGGTTGAGCAAATCCAGCAGGTGGTCTTTCTGCAGCGGGAAGCTCTGCGTCGCCGCGTCATACCAAAAACCGGTGATCCATCTGTCGAGCGCTTCATCGCGCGAAAGCCACGTAAACACCACGGCAAGGACTAACAGCACGAAAAGCTGATAACCATAAAAGCGGGAGGGTAAGCGGTAAAGTCGTTTTGTCTTATTTGTCTGTAAGTTAGACAATTCTGAACGGCTGGAAGTGAGTGCCATAATTTGGGATCGTTGACGAGTAATCGGGCTATCATAAATCTGTCAACTTAAGGAAACCTTAAACGAAGACGATATGTGCTTTATTTCTGTTTATCCTCGATAAATCACTATCTCGGGCTGCGGCATTTCATTACACTCGTCGCGATTTTGTCATTTTAAAGAGATTGCATGTTAAACCGTTCTTCTTCTGGTTCACGTCTGGGTCGTCAGGCGTTGCTTTTCCCCCTGTGTCTGGTGCTCTACGAATTCTCCACCTATATCGGCAACGATATGATCCAGCCCGGCATGCTGGCCGTTGTGGAGCAGTACAACGCGGGAATTGAATGGGTGCCGACCTCCATGACCGCCTATCTGGCTGGCGGCATGTTTTTACAGTGGCTGTTAGGGCCGCTGTCGGATCGTATTGGCCGCCGTCCGGTGATGCTGACCGGCGTGGTGTGGTTTATCGTCACCTGCCTCGCTACGCTGCTGGCGCAAAACATTGAGCAATTTACCCTGCTGCGTTTCCTGCAGGGGGTGAGCCTGTGCTTTATCGGTGCCGTGGGGTATGCCGCCATTCAGGAGTCGTTTGAAGAGGCGGTGTGTATCAAAATTACCGCGCTCATGGCAAACGTGGCGCTGATTGCCCCTTTACTCGGGCCGCTGGTGGGCGCCGCGTGGGTACATGTTGCGCCCTGGGAAGGGATGTTTATCCTCTTTGCGGTTCTCGCCGCTATCGCGTTCTTTGGCCTGCACCGCGCAATGCCGGAAACGGCGACCCGTCTGGGTGAAAAACTCTCGCTCAAGGAGCTGGGCCGGGATTAC
This sequence comes from Enterobacter sp. T2, assembly GCF_010692925.1. Classification (NCBI taxonomy): domain Bacteria; kingdom Pseudomonadati; phylum Pseudomonadota; class Gammaproteobacteria; order Enterobacterales; family Enterobacteriaceae; genus Enterobacter; species Enterobacter sp. T2. Next base: position 1,489,581 of record NZ_CP048736.1, read on the forward strand.
AAAGAAGTGCTGAAGAATGGCCGCTTTCTGGCGGGGGCGCTGGCGACCGGGTTCGTGAGCCTGCCGCTGCTGGCGTGGATTGCGCAGTCTCCGGTCATTATCATCAGCGGTGAAAAGCTCAGCAGCTACGAGTACGGTCTGCTGCAGGTGCCGATTTTTGGCGCGCTGATTATCGGTAACCTGGTGCTGGCACGTCTGACGTCACGCCGCACCGTGCGTTCACTGATTATTATGGGTGGCTGGCCGATTGCTGCAGGGCTGATTCTGGCCGCGGTGGCGACCGTTGCGTCATCCCACGCTTATCTGTGGATGACGGCGGGGCTCAGCCTTTATGCATTCGGGATTGGCGTGGCGAACGCCGGGCTGGTGCGCCTGACGCTGTTTGCCAGCGAGATGAGTAAAGGCACGGTGTCCGCGGCGATGGGTATGCTGCAGATGCTGATTTTTACCGTCGGTATCGAGGTGAGCAAGCACGCTTACGCGATGGGTGGCAACGGTCTGTTCAGTCTGTTTAACCTCGCCAACGGCGTGCTGTGGGTTGGCCTGATGATGGTGTTCCTGAAGGACAAACGCGTCGGCAACGCCCTGCAACCGTAATCTGTTTATTCCCTCTCCCACAGGGAGAGGGTTAGGGTGAAGGCACCAGACCGCACGATATCAATTAAACGGTGCCTCCCCGTTCAACACCTTCTCAATCACATCCAGCACACCTTCCTCGTTATTATGCGGCGCTTCAAACCGCGCCACTGCTTTAATATGCGGTCTGGCATTCGCCATCGCGAAGCTGAACCCGGACTGACGCAACATCTCCACGTCGTTGCCGCTGTCACCGAAGGCAACCACTTCACTGTCCTCTATGCCCCAGCGCTGTTGCAGGATCCGCAGACCGTTGGCTTTGTGCACGCCGGGGATAATCAGGTCGATACTGCCGTGGCCGGTTGTCACGGGCACCATAATGTCGTTAAGCTTTTCATGCAGCATCGCCTGGATGCGCGGAATTTCATGGTCTGACACGTTCAGCCCAAACTTGAAGAAAATGTCGTTCAGGTTGTCGAAATCACTCACCATTTCGAGCCGGTGATAGTACTTCGAGGCGATATCCTTAAAGTTATCGTCATAGCATTTCAGCGTATAGGCGCTGTTTTTTCCGCAGGCGATAATCTCAATGCCCGGAACGTCGTTTAATACATTTGCGACGGTCTCGAAATGGGCTTTCGACAATTCACCGTTAAAGACATCCTCTCCGGCGCTCACGACCCAGCCGCCGTTCTCAGCGACGAACGCAATTTCATGCGCAATCTCCGGGAAAAAGGAGATCAGCTGGTAGTACTGGTTGCCGCTGGCGACCACGAAGCGAATGCCTTGCGCCTTCATACGGGCGTACTGCGCCAGAAAGCGCGGGCGGTTATAGATCTTGGCATCGCTCAGGAATGTGCCATCCATGTCGACGGCGATCAGTTTAACGCTCATATCCCTTCTCCAGTGTCGTTTGTTTCGTTTCCGGCTTTGCCACCGCGCGCGCCACCAGCGCTGCGATGATCACCAACCCTAACACCACCAGCATGGCGCTGCGCAGCCCGTAGTGTTCACCCAGGAAGCCGAGCAGCGGCGGCCCCACCAGGAAGGCGAGGTAGCCCGTTGTCGCCACCACGCTGACGCGCGTCGGGGCATCGGGCCCGGTGTCGCTGGCGGCGGAAATGGTCAGCGGGAAGCCGAGTGACGCCCCCAGTCCCCAGAGGATCACCGAGACGCCGGCAATCCAGTCCACGTCCACAAAGATGATCATCGCAATTCCCAGGCCACCCAGCAGGGCGCTGGCGCGCACCACCGCCACGCGGCTGTAGCGGTCGATAAACCAGCCGCCGGTGAAGCGCCCGACGGTCATCCCCAGCGTAAACCCGGCGTAAATCAGCGAGCCGGAGGTCGGGCTAAAGCCGTGACCGTCCACCATCAGCAGCGGGAGCCAGTCGTTGGCGGAGCCTTCTGCAAACGCCATCGCCAGTACCACCACGCCGATCAGCATCAGCTGGAAATCGCGGTAGAAGGGGAGTCCTTTTTCGGCTGACGAGCGTTCGTCAGTGGAGTTATTACCGGTGCCGTCCGGGATGGCCCGGATGCCGGTGAGGATCGGAATGATGCACACCAGCGCCGCCAGCAGGATATGCAGATTGGCGGTCACACCCGTGGCCGTCAGCGCCATCCCCACGCCCGCACCGGCCAGCGTACCGAGGCTATAGAAGCCATGCATCATGGGCAGCACGGTTTTGTTCATCTCACGTTCGACCTCCGCCCCTTCAACGTTGATGGCTACCTCCGCAGAACCGAAGCTGCCGCCAAATACCGTCAGCCCCAGCGCGAACAACACCGGCGAGGCAAACCACAGCGCGATGCTCAATACCACCATCCCGAACACCGCGCAGCACATGGTGGTGCGGATCACTGCTCGCGTACCAAAGCGCTTCACCAGCCATGCGGAACAGAGAATGCCGCTCATGGAACCGATCGACAGGCCGAACAGCACGATGCCCATCTCAGCCGTAGAGACAGACAAAATATCGCGAATGGCGGGCGTGCGCGTGGCCCAGGAGGCCATCAGCAGACCGGGAATAAAGAAGAACATAAACAGCGCCCACATGCGGAGCTGCAGGGTTTTACCGGGAGATGTCAGCGTCATTGGGGTAGCACCAGAAGTACAACAATAGCGACAACACTAGCAAGTTTGTGTACATTTGTACACAAACCACGTGAGGAATTTATGAGCAGACCACCGAACGATCCGCATCGCCGGGAGAAGATCCTGCAGGCAACACTCGATACCATTGCCGAGCACGGTATTCACGCCGTCACGCACCGTAAAATCGCCGCCTGCGCGGGCGTGCCGCTGGGGTCGATGACCTACTATTTCGACGGTATGGAGCCACTGCTGGAGGAAGCGTTCACATGGTTTACGCAACAGATGTCGCAGCAGTATCGGGATTTCTTTGCGGGCGTCACCGGGCCTGAAATGGCCTGCGAGTCCATCACCACCCTGATCCACAGTTCGCAGGTGACGACGCCGCACAACATGGCGCTGATGTACCAGCTTTACGCCTTTATGCACCGCAGCGCGGCGCTCAAAACGGTGATGCAGGACTGGATGAAGATGAGCCAGACTACGCTGGAGCAGTGGTTCGATCCGGTTACCACCCGCGCGCTGGATGCGTTTATCGAAGGGATGACGCTGCACTATGTCACCGACCGTGCGCCGCTAACCCGGGACGAGATTCGGGCGATGGTGGGGAGGATTGCGGGTGAGGGAAACGCTTAGACATCGCTCGTTAAGCCTGGCATTACGTATGCCCACGTTTAGAAAAGCTGGATAACGGGCTTTGGTTATACTTTGTTGGGGTTAATTTAAGGCAACAAAAAACCCATCAACCTTGAACCAAAACGGCGGGGTTGATGGGCTCCACAAATTGGGGACATCAAAGAAAAGCAGTGGCACTAGTTATGACTGCCCCCTGATAAAAAAGTTCTGCGCGTAACAAAAATTTTTTCATTACGCGCAAACTTCAGAGTTATCCGAGTCCTGGCCAGATGATGATGATCAGCGTACCTGCCAGCGTCAGCAGTACGTTGGCGATAGCGTAGGTGCCTGCATAGCCCAGCGCCGGGATGTTGCTGCGCGCGGTGTCGCTGATAATTTCCATGGCCGGCGCACAGGTACGCGCCCCCATCATTGCTCCGAAGAGCAGGGCGCGGTTCATGCGCAGCACGTAGGCACCAAACAGGAAGCAAATCACCACCGGCACCAGGCTGACGATAAGGCCGGAAACCAGCATCTGCCAGCCCACGGCACCCAGGCTGTGTCCAATGCCGCTTCCGGCGCTTAAGCCGACACCCGCCATAAACACCATCAGACCGAACTCTTTTACCATGTTCAATGCGCCCTGAGGAATGTAACCGAACGTCGGATGGTTCGCTCGCAGGAAGCCCAGCATGATCCCGGCAAACAGCAGACCGGCGGCGTTACCAATGCCGAAACTGAAGTTGCTGAACTGGAAGGTGATCATCCCGATCATCAGGCCCACAATAAAGAAGGCGCAGAAAGCCAGCAGGTCAGTGACCTGGCTGTGAATGGAGATAAAGCCGATGCGGTCGGCAACGGTTTTTACGCGTCGCGCGTCGCCGCTGACCTGCAAAACGTCGCCTTTGTTGAGCACGACGTTGTCGTCGATGGGCATCTCAATCTGGCTGCGGATTACACGGTTAAGGAAGCAGCCGTGGTCGGTCAGCTTGAGCTGCGCCAGACGACGGCCAACGGCGTTATGGTTTTTCACCACGATCTCTTCGGTGACGATGCGCATGTCGAGCAGATCGCGGTCGAACACCTCTTTGCCGTTTCGGAAGCTTGGGTCGAGACGGGCGTGCGCGTCCGGGTAACCCACCAGCGCGATGTCGTCGCCCATCTGCAGCACCGCGTCACCGTCCGGGTTCGCCAGAATGCCGTTACGGCGGATACGTTCGATGTAGCACCCGGTCTGGCGGTAAATCCCCAGCTCGCGAAGATTTTTCCCGTCTGCCCATGCCACCAGCTCAGGTCCGACGCGGTAGGCGCGGATCACCGGGAGGTAGACTTTACGTTTGCTGTCGGTATCCAGCCCGCGCTCACGGGCGATTTGCTGGGCACTGGTCTGCAGATCCTGATGCTGCAGTTTTGGCAGATAGCGCGCGCCGACAATCAGGCTCACCAGACCAATCAGATAGGTCAGGGCATAGCCCAGGCTCAGGTGGTCGAGCGCGGTCGAAAGCTGTGCGCCAGCCATGCCCGAATGGCGCAGGGTATCGCCTGCACCTACCAGCACTGGCGTAGAGGTCATGGAGCCTGCCAGCATACCGGCCGTTAACCCGATATCCCAGCCAAACAGCTTACCCAGCCCTAAGGCGATCAGCAGTGCGCTGCCGACCATCACCAGCGCCAGCATCAGATAATTTTTGCCGTCGCGGAAGAAAATCGAAAAAAAGTTCGGTCCTGCTTCCACGCCAACACAAAAAATAAACAACATAAAACCTAAGTTGAGCGCGTCCGTGTTAATGCTGAAGTGCTGCTGGCCTAATAATAAGGAGACGACTAAAACGCCAATGGAATTACCGAGTTGAACCGATCCCAGGCGCAATTTACCCAGGCAAAGACCCAGCGCCAGTACCACAAATAATAACAGGATGTAATTCCCATTTAACAAGTCTGCGACGTTTATATTCACGGAGGCTAACTTCTTGTTTACCAGTAAGTTGTTGAATGAAAGGACTTTTTGGGCTACTGTTTTCTGGGTCAGGGAAAGGCGTTAACGCTCCCTGTTTCCTGCTTTATTCCCTAAAACATTAGCTGGCGTGTAGTTTAATCGCATTAGCTACTGACAGCTACTGATTATCGCATCACCCTGTGCGTACTTTGGCAAGGATTGCCGCATTGCTTTATCTGACTGGGCGTCTACCCGACGAAAGTGTATTTGATAGAGATAAGTCAGGAGGATTGTTTGAATATGAAACGAAACTGGGCGGGGGTGATCAGCTGCTTTTTGCTGTTCACGGTCGTATGCATGTCGCTCGCATTTAATGTGAAGGGCGCATTCAGGGCGTCCGGGCATCCGGAGCTGGGGTTGCTCTTCTTCACGCTACCGGGAGCCGCCGCCAGTTTTCTCTCCCGTAAAGGGGAAGTGGTGAAACCGTTACTGGGGGCGATACTTGCAGCGCCATTATGTCTGCTGCTAATGCGCCTGCTGTATGTTTCAACGCGGAGTTTCTGGCAGGAGCTGGCGTGGTTGCTAAGTGCCATATTCTGGTGCGCCCTTGGCGCGCTCTGCTACCTATTTGTGCGCAGCCTGATTCAGCACCGACGGCACCACAAATAAAAACGCCCTCAGTGTGAGGGCGTCCTTTCATTACTGCTCGGCAAACAGGCCAAGATGTTCTTTGGCGTAGGCTTCAAAGTCGGTGCAACCGCCGATGTGTTTCTGATCGAGGAAGATCTGTGGGACGGTTTCAACCGGCTTACCGACTGTTTTTTCCAGATCGGCTTTGGTGATGCCTTCCGCGTGGATGTCCACATAGCGGAAATTGAAGTCATCGCGTTCTGCGGTCAGTTTCTCTGCCAGCTCTTTTGCGCGCACACAGTAAGGGCACCCTGGACGACCAAAAATTACTGCAAACATTTCTCTCTCCTCAAAAAACAAGCCTGACGGCGAATGACACGTATAGTGCCCCATAACCTGTCGTCATTAAAGAAGGTTTCGCCTGTCGTTATAATACCTATGAGCTATGTTTCGCCAATTACACCGTGCAGATCATTGCCTATACTGGCTGCCATACGTTTTAAGCAAGCAAAGAGAGAGAAGATGACACCCACGATTGACCTGCTCCTTTCCCATCGTTCCATTCGCCACTTCACCGATGAGCCGATCACCGAGGCGCAGCGTACCGCCATTATTAACAGCGCAAGGGCGACCTCCAGCTCCAGTTTCCTGCAGTGCAGCTCCATTATTCGCATTACCGACCCGGCGATGCGTGAACAGCTGGTGACGCTGACCGGCGGGCAGAAGCATGTGGCCCAGGCCGCCGAGTTCTGGGTATTTTGTGCCGACTTTAACCGCCATCTGCAGATTTGCCCTGAAGCGCAACTGGGGCTGGCCGAACAGCTGCTGCTGGGCGTCGTGGATACCGCGCTGATGGCGCAAAACGCCTTTACGGCGGCGGAATCGTTGGGACTAGGCGGGGTCTATATCGGCGGGTTGCGTAACAACATTGAAAGCGTCACCGAACTGCTGAAGCTGCCAAAACATGTACTGCCGCTGTTTGGCCTCTGCCTCGGCTGGCCGGCGGATAATCCGGATCTGAAACCGCGTATTCCTGCGGCAATGCTGGTGCACGAGAACCACTACCAGCCGGTCGATCGTGATGTCCTGAATCACTATGATGAAGAGCTGGCGAATTACTATCTGACGCGTGACAGCAATAACCGCCGCGATACCTGGAGCGACCACATTCGCCGCACCATCATTAAAGAAAATCGCCCGTTTATTCTCGATTATCTGCATAAACAGGGCTGGGCGACGCGATAGTCCATTCTGTATGATATGAAGGCTTTTTCCATGTCTTCAGAGAGGTGCAGGGTGAAAATTGCCATATTGTCCCGGGATGGAACGCTCTATTCATGTAAACGCCTGCGAGAAGCGGCGGCAAAACGCGGACATCAGGTTGAGATCCTTGACCCGATGTCCTGCTATATGAACATCGACCCCGCCGCTTCATCTATACACTACAAAGGCCGCAAGCTGCCGCATTTTGATGCGGTGATCCCGCGTATCGGCTCCCAGATCACCTATTACGGCACCGCCGCGCTGCGCCAGTTTGAGATGCTGGGCAGCTATCCGCTCAATGAATCCGTGGCCATTTCCCGCGCCCGCGACAAGTTGCGCTCGCTGCAGCTGCTCGCCCGTCAGGGGATCGATCTCCCCGTTACCGGAATAGCCCATTCGCCGGACGACACCAGCGATCTGATCGACATGGTGGGCGGCGCGCCTTTAGTGATCAAGCTGGTAGAAGGCACGCAGGGTATCGGCGTGGTGCTGGCGGAGACGCGGCAGGCTGCAGAAAGTGTGGTCGACGCCTTTCGGGGACTGAATGCGCACATTCTGGTGCAGGAGTATATCGAAGAGGCGAAAGGGCGTGATATTCGCTGTTTCGTGGTCGGAAATGAAGTGGTGGCGGCCATTGAGCGTCAGGCCAAAGAGGGCGATTTCCGCTCTAATCTTCACCGCGGCGGCATAGCGAGAGTCGCTGATATTAGCGATCGCGAGCGGGACATTGCCGTAAAAGCCGCGCAAACGTTGGGGCTGGACGTGGCGGGCGTTGACCTCCTGCGGGCGACGCGCGGGCCGCTGGTCATGGAGGTGAATGCCTCACCGGGGCTGGAAGGCGTGGAAAAAACCACGGGGGTCGATATTGCAGGTAAAATGATCACATGGATCGAGCGTCATGCCACGCCGGGCTACTGTCTGAAAACGGGCGGTTAAATGGCATTGAACGCACTTTTTGCGTAATCTATGCGAAGTTTTTATTAGAGAGGCTGCACCGCGATGGATTTACAGGTCGTACCAACACTGGATACGTTACGTCAATGGCTCGATGATGCCGGTATTACGTTCTTTGAATGTGATTCCTGCCAGGCGCTGCATCTGCCTCATATGCAAAATTTCGACGGTATTTTTGATGCCAAAATCGATCTGATTAACGACGTGATCCTTTTCTCCGCGCTGGCCGAAGTGAAGCCGTCTGCGCTACTGGCGCTGGCCTCCGACCTGTCGGCCATCAATGCCAGTTCTTTGACGGTGAAAGCATTTCTCGATATACAGGATGATAATCTGCCAAAACTGGTCGTTTGCCAGTCTTTATTCTCCGGGGCAGGGCTCTCCTTTAAGCAGTTCGCCTGGTTTATGCGCTTGAGTGAAGAGCAAATTTCCATGGTCATGATGGAAGCCAATGCACACCATCTGCTGTATAGCGCGGAAGATGATGCAGAGAATAATGATGCATCTCCCAATTTTCTTCACTAAGGCTGCCTGACTTTTGCGCAGTCGCTGCCATGGCGGCTGCATTAGGCCATTTTTTCTGCTGCTTTTAACCTTTCTTTAAAGAATTTTTCACCTCCCCAAAGGCCGTTTCGGCTTATCACGTAGACTAAACCTGCATAAAAAATTGATAAAAGGCGTTTTTTCGTCTGGGCTATAGCCGGAGACACGGGCTACAGTTATTCTTGCGATGCTTCAAAAAGCGAGCGGATCCTGCCGGGTAAAGAGGTTTCTTTTTATTTTGAGCAGAGCGACAAACTATGCATGATTTTTGCATATATCCAGATTGGACAGTTTTAGTTCGTTTGTTAACGAGCTTTCAGAAGGAATAACACTATGATCGCCTTGAATAAAAAATGGTTATCGGGTCTGGTTGCGGGTGCTCTGATGGCCGTCTCTGCCGGCACGCTCGCTGCGGAACAAAAAACGCTGCACGTTTATAACTGGTCTGACTATATTGCGCCGGATACCGTGGCCAATTTTGAGAAAGAGACCGGCATTAAAGTGGTCTACGACGTTTTCGATTCCAACGAAGTGCTGGAAGGAAAACTGATGGCAGGCAGCACCGGGTTTGACCTGGTCGTGCCTTCCGCGAGCTTCCTGGAGCGTCAGCTGACCGCGGGTGTCTTCCAGCCACTGGACAAGAGCAAATTACCGAACTGGAAAAACCTCGATCCAGAAGTCCTGAAGCTGGTGGCTAAGCATGACCCGGATAACAAATACGCCATGCCTTACCTGTGGGCGACCACCGGTATCGGCTACAACGTGGATAAAGTCAAAGCGGCGCTGGGCCCGGACGTCAAGCTGGACAGCTGGGACGTGGTGCTGAAGCCGGAAAACCTTGAGAAGCTGAAAAGCTGCGGCGTCTCTTTCCTGGACGCGCCAGAAGAGATTTTTGCCACCGTGCTGAACTACCTGGGCAAAGATCCGAACAGCAACAAGGCGGATGACTACACCGGTCCGGCGACCGATCTGCTGCTGAAGCTGCGTCCAAACATTCGCTATTTCCACTCTTCCCAGTACATCAATGACCTGGCGAACGGTGACATCTGCGTTGCGATTGGCTGGGCCGGGGATGTGTGGCAGGCGGCGAACCGCGCGAAAGAGGCGAAAAACGGCGTGAATGTGTCCTACTTCATCCCGAAAGAGGGGGCGCTGGCCTTCTTCGACGTCTTCGCGATGCCAGCTGATGCGAAAAACAAAGACGAAGCGTATCAGTTCCTTAACTACCTGATGCGTCCGGACGTGATCGCCCACATCAGCGACCACGTTTATTACGCCAACGGTAACAAGGCTTCCGTGCCGCTGGTGAGTGAAGCGATCCGCAGTAATCCGGCAATTTATCCGCCAGCGGACGTGTTCGCCAAGCTCTTCACCCTGAAAGTACAGGATCCAAAAATTGACCGCGTACGTACCCGTGCGTGGACCAAGGTGAAAAGCGGTAAGTAACCCTTTGTCACAGGCCGGGCAAGCGAAGCGCCCCCGGCAACAGGCGCACCGTTCTGGTGCGCCTGCACCATGATTTGATTTCTGCCGGAGAGCACCCCGTGAATGACGCGATCCCCCGCCCGCAGGCGAAAGTCCGTAAAGCGCTGACCCCGCTTCTTGAAATTCGTAACCTCACCAAATCTTTCGATGGCCAGCATGCCGTGGACGACGTCAGCCTGACTATCTATAAAGGTGAAATATTCGCGCTACTGGGCGCATCGGGCTGTGGCAAATCAACCCTGCTGCGTATGTTAGCCGGTTTTGAACAACCCACGGCCGGGCAAATCATGCTTGATGGCGTGGATCTCTCCAGCGTGCCGCCGTACCAGCGCCCGATTAACATGATGTTCCAGTCCTACGCACTGTTCCCGCACATGACGGTGGAGCAGAACATCGCCTTTGGCCTGAAGCAGGATAAATTGCCAAAAGCCGAAATCACCGCGCGCGTGGCCGAGATGCTGAGTCTGGTCCACATGCAGGAGTTCGCGAAGCGTAAACCGCACCAGCTTTCAGGCGGCCAGCGCCAGCGCGTGGCGCTCGCCAGAAGCCTGGCAAAACGCCCGAAACTGCTGCTGCTCGACGAGCCGATGGGGGCCCTGGATAAAAAACTGCGTGACCGTATGCAGCTGGAAGTGGTGGATATTCTTGAGCGCGTCGGCGTGACCTGCGTAATGGTGACCCACGACCAGGAAGAAGCCATGACCATGGCCGGACGTATTGCGATCATGAACCGCGGGAAGTTTGTGCAAATTGGCGAGCCGGAGGAGATTTATGAGCATCCGACCACCCGCTACAGCGCCGAGTTCATCGGTTCGGTCAACGTCTTCGAAGGGCTACTGAAAGAGCGTCAGGAGGATGGCCTGGTCATTGAATCGCCGGGTCTGCAGCATCCGCTCAAGGTCGATCCTGACAGCGCCGTGGTGGACAACGTGCCGGTCTACGTCGCGCTGCGTCCGGAGAAGATCATGCTCTGTGACGATCCGCCAGCCGATGGCTATAACTTCGCCGTGGGTGAAGTGGTGCACATTGCTTACCTGGGCGATTTGTCTATCTATCACGTGCGTCTGAAAAGCGGTCAGATGCTGAGCGCCCAGCTGCAAAACGAACATCGCTACCGCAAAGGTCAGCCGACCTGGGGCGACGAAGTGCGCCTGTGCTGGGATGCTGACAGTTGTGTCGTGCTGACGGTATAAGGAGCGGCCAATGAGTACACTTGAACCTCCAGCCCGCGCAGCCAGCTGGCTGACGCGCCTTAAGATGAAGCACGGCCGCAAGCTGGTGATTGCCATGCCTTACGTGTGGCTGATCCTGCTGTTCCTGCTGCCATTCCTGATCGTTTTCAAGATCAGCCTGGCGGAGATGGCGCGGGCGATCCCGCCGTATACCGACCTGTGGGAGTGGGCAGACGGGCAGCTGACGCTGACCTTAAACCTCGGTAACTACCTGCAGCTCACCGAGGACCCGCTCTATATTGAAGCCTATCTGCAGTCGCTGCAGGTGGCGGCGATCTCGACGCTCTGCTGTCTGGTGATGGGCTACCCGCTGGCGTGGGCCGTGGCGCACAGTAAACCCTCGACGCGTAATATCCTCCTGCTGCTGGTGATTTTGCCGTCGTGGACCTCATTCCTGATCCGCGTTTACGCCTGGATGGGGATCCTGAAAAACAACGGCGTGCTGAATAACGTCCTGATGTGGCTTGGGGTTATCGATCAGCCGCTGACGATCCTGCACACCAACCTCGCGGTTTATATTGGCATTGTGTATGCCTATCTGCCGTTTATGGTTCTGCCGATCTATACGGCGCTGACGCGGATAGATTACTCGCTGGTGGAAGCCTCGCTTGACCTCGGTGCGCGTCCGCTGAAAACCTTCTTCAGCGTCATTGTCCCGTTGACCAAAGGCGGGATTATCGCCGGGTCGATGCTGGTCTTTATTCCGGCGGTAGGGGAGTTTGTGATCCCGGAGCTGCTCGGCGGGCCGGACAGCATCATGATTGGCCGCGTGCTGTGGCAGGAGTTCTTCAATAACCGCGACTGGCCGGTGGCGTCTGCGGTGGCGATTATCATGCTGCTGCTGTTGATCGTGCCGATCATGTGGTTCCACAAACATCAGCAGAAACAGATGGGAGACCACGGATGAATAACTTACCGGTAGTGCGCTCTCCGTGGCGAATTGCGATCCTGGCGATCGGCTTTACCTTCCTGTATGCGCCGATGCTGATGCTGGTGATCTACTCGTTCAACAGTTCCAAACTGGTGACGGTCTGGGCGGGCTGGTCGACGCGCTGGTACAGTGAGCTGTTCCACGACGATGCAATGATGAGCGCGGTAGGGCTGAGCCTGACCATCGCCGCACTGGCGGCAACGATGGCCTCTGTTCTGGGCACCATCGCCGCGCTGGTGATGGTGCGTTTCGGCCGTTTTCGCGGTTCGAACGGCTTCGCCTTTATGATCACCGCGCCGTTGGTCATGCCGGACGTGATTACCGGCCTTGCGCTGCTGCTGCTGTTCGTGGCGCTGGCGCATGCCATTGGCTGGCCGGCGGATCGCGGCATGCTCACCATCTGGCTGGCGCACGTCACGTTCTGTACCGCCTATGTCGCCGTGGTGATCTCCTCGCGTCTGCGCGAGCTGGATCGCTCGATAGAAGAGGCGGCGATGGATCTCGGCGCGACCCCGCTGAAGGTCTTTTTCATCATTACCCTGCCGATGATCATGCCGGCGGTGATCTCCGGCTGGCTGCTGGCATTTACCCTGTCGCTCGACGATCTGGTGATCGCCAGCTTTGTCTCCGGCCCGGGGGCGACAACGCTGCCGATGCTGGTCTTCTCCAGCGTGCGCATGGGGGTTAACCCGGAGATCAACGCCCTGGCCTCTATCATCCTCGGCGTGGTCGGAATTGTCGGATTTATTGCCTGGTATTTGATGGCGCGCGCGGAAAAACAGCGCGTGCGTGATATCCAGCGTGCAAGACGCGGCTGAAGCATTTAAAATTTCCAGTGATGTGCCGCGTATCACGCGGCACTGTTTTTCAGGGAAGTAAAACATTGGGATTATTAAAAAAATCACGGCTTACGCACGCTCGTCCTAACGTTCCTGCGCTGGTACAGGTGGCGGCGCTCGCCATTATTATGATCCGCTGCCTGGACGTGCTGATGATTCTGAATACCCTGGGCGTGCGCGGTATCGGTGAATTCATTCACCGCAGCGTGCAGACGTGGAATCTGACGCTGGTTTTTCTGAGCAGCCTGGTGCTGGTGTTCATTGAGATCTACTGTGCGTTTTCGCTGGTCAAAGGGCGCAACTGGGCGCGCTGGGTCTATCTGCTGACGCAGGTGACCGCCGCCAGCTACCTGTGGGCCGCCTCGCTGGGGTATGGCTATCCCGAACTGTTCAGCATTGCGGGCGGATCAAAACGCGAGATTTTGCTCGCGCTGTTTTTGCAAAAACTGCCGGATATGCTGGTGCTGTTCTTCCTGTTCGTGCCTGCGTCCAGTCGACGGTTCTTCCTGTTGCAATAATGTGTATAATCGCAGCCCCCGTTATTCTTAAGGTTTTCATATGCAGTGCGCACTCTATGACGCCGGACGCTGCCGCTCCTGTCAGTGGATAGAACAGCCGGTCTCTCAACAACTCACCGCCAAAATGGCCGACCTGCAACAGCTGCTGGCTGAACACGCGGTGGGGGAGTGGTGCGCACCCATCAGCGGACCGGAGCAGGGCTTTCGCAACAAAGCCAAAATGGTGGTCAGCGGCAGCGTCGAAAAACCGCTGCTGGGGATGCTGCACCGCGACGGCACGCCGGAAGATTTAACCGACTGCCCGCTGTATCCCGCGTCGTTTGAACCCGTCTTTGCCGCACTCAAACCGTTTATTGCGCGGGCAGGGTTAACGCCCTACCACGTCGCCCGCAAGCGCGGCGAGCTGAAATATCTCCTGCTGACGGAAAGCCAGCTAGACGGCGGCATGATGCTGCGTTTTGTGCTGCGCTCGGAAGCGAAGCTGGCGCAGCTTCGTGCGGCGCTGCCGTGGCTGCAGGCGCAACTGCCGCAGCTTAAGGTCATTACGGCAAACATACAGCCGGTGCACATGGCGATTATGGAAGGGGAGAAAGAGATCTTCTTCACCGAACAGCCTGCGCTGGCCGAAAATTTCAACGGCGTACCGCTGTGGATCCGCCCGCAAAGCTTCTTCCAGACCAACCCGACCGTCGCGAGTGCGTTGTATGCCACCGCCCGTGACTGGGTTCGGGCGTTAAACATTCATCATATGTGGGATCTGTTCTGCGGCGTGGGCGGTTTCGGCCTGCACTGCGCCACGCCTGAAATGCAGCTGACCGGGATTGAGATCTCGGCCGAAGCGATTGCCTGCGCGAAACAGTCCGCCGCCGGGCTGGGGTTAACGAATCTCCACTTCCAGGCGCTTGACTCTACCCAGTTCGCCACCGGCCAGGGCAATGTGCCGGAACTGGTGCTGGTCAACCCGCCGCGACGGGGCATCGGAAACGCACTCTGCGATTACCTGAGCCAGATGGCACCGGATTACATCGTCTACTCCAGCTGCAATGCGCAGACCATGGCGAAAGATATCGCCAGCCTGCCGGGCTACCGCATTGAACGCGTTCAGCTTTTCGATATGTTCCCGCATACCGCGCATTACGAAGTGTTGACCTTGTTAACCCGTAGGCCGGGTAAGGCGTAGCCGCCACCCGGCAAGAACCCGGCACAATGTTCAACAAAATGTGAACTCTTCCCCCGCTCGAAATCAGGTAAGCTTACGTCATAAGAAATGATTGAAGGCTGACCCATGAAGCACATCCTGCTGGTGGAAGACGACCACGATATCGCGGCGCTTCTGCGACTCAATTTAGAAGACGAAGGCTACGCCATCACCCACGAGCCCGACGGGGGCAACGCCCTGCAGCGCCTGGAAAAACAGCCGTGGGATGCGGTGATCCTCGACCTGATGCTCCCGAACGTTGACGGGCTGGAGATTTGCCGACGCATCCGTCAGATGACGCGCTACCTGCCGGTCATCATCATCAGCGCCCGCAGCAGCGAAACCGACCGCATTACCGGGCTGGAAACCGGTGCCGATGACTATCTGGCTAAGCCGTTTTCGGTGCAGGAGCTGATTGCCCGCATTAAAGCGCTGTTCCGCCGTCAGCAGGCGATGGGGCAGGCACAAACGGACGGGCAAATTCAGGCGCACGGTTTGACGATCGATCCGCTGGCGCGCAGCGTCCTGCTCCACGGACAGGTGGTGGATCTCACCCCGCGCGAATTCGAACTGCTTTACTTCTTTGCCCGCCACCCTGGCGAAGTGTTTTCCCGTCTGGCGCTGCTGGAGCAGGTCTGGGGTTATCAGCACGAAGGCTATGAGCATACCGTCAACACCCATATCAACCGCCTGCGCATCAAGATTGAGAAGGACGCTGCCGAGCCGGAAATCGTTCGCACCGTCTGGGGTAAGGGATACAAATTTGCGGAGCCAACGCCTGATGCGTCGCTTTAGCCTCAGCCAGCGCCTGACGCTGCTGTTCATTCTGCTGATGATGCTCTGCGCCACCGTCGCCTGCGCGGTACAGCTCTACACCAGTACGCAATACGGCAACGCCATGGTTCAACGGTTGTCGGGCGGACTGGCGCAGCAGATCGTCCAGCGGGAACCGATTCTCGACGCGCAGGGCAGGGTTGACCGCAGTTCGCTGAAACCGCTCTTTGACCGTCTGATGACCTTTAATCCGAGCGTGGAGCTCTATGTTGTCTCACCCGACGGCGACATCCTGGCCGATGCCGCCCCGCCGGGCCATATTCAGCGGCAAAAAATCGATCTGGCACCGGTTCAGACCTTCCTGAGCGGCACCGCCATCCCGGTACTCGGCGACGATCCGCGCAGCCAGAACAAAAAAGTCTTCAGCGCCACGCCGCTGCGTCAGGACGGCGAGCTTAAGGGCTACCTGTACATTATTTTGCAGGGCGAGGAGTCGAATGCGCTGGCGGACATGGCCTGGCATAAGGCGCTGTGGAGCACGGTGCTCTGGTCATTGCTGTGGGTTGCACTGTTCGGCCTGCTGGCGGGATTACTGGTCTGGTACTGGGTGACGCGTCCGGTTAAACGCCTGACGGAAGAGGTCACCGGGCTTGAGCAGGACAGCATTAGCGCAATCAGGCTGCTGGCAGCAGAGCCGCCGGACGTCGCGGCCAATGACGAAGTGGCACGCCTGCGCAACAGTTTTATCGAGCTGGCGCGCAAAATCACCCGCCAGTGGGATCAGCTGGCCGACAGCGATCGCCAGCGCCGGGAGTTTATCGCCAATATTTCGCACGATCTCCGCACGCCGCTGACCTCTCTGCTGGGTTATCTGGAAACGCTATCGCTGAAATCCACCACGCTGACGCCTCAGGAGCACCAGCAATATCTCGCCACCGCCCTGCGTCAGGGGCAAAAGGTACGCCATCTTTCCCAGCAGTTGTTTGAGCTGGCGCGTCTTGAACATGGCGGCATTAAACCGCAGCGCGAGCGTTTCGCGATGGCGGAGCTGATTTCCGACGTGGCGCAGAAGTTTGAGCTCACTGCCCGCACGCGAGAGGTCAATCTGCATATTGACGTGCCTGGGCCGTTGCCGCTGGTCAATGCCGATGTATCAATGATCGAGCGCGTGGTGACCAATTTGCTGGATAACGCAATGCGTCATACGCCGACCGGCGGGGAAATTCGTCTGGCGGTCTGGCAGGAGAATGAACAGCTTCAGGTCGAAGTGGCTGACAGCGGTACGGGCGTGGATGCGTCGCTGCGCGACGATCTGTTCCAGCGGCCTTCGGCGTTGAACACTCAGGCCTCGCGGGAGAACCGCGGCGGGTTAGGGCTGTTAATCGTCAAACGGATGCTGGAGCTGCACGGCGGTGGAATACGGCTGATGGAGTCGGTGAGTGGGGCACGATTCAGGTTCTTTGTGCCGTTGTGAGAATTGCCGGGTGGCGCTGTGCTTATCCGGCCTACAAAACCCCCCTCGTAGGCCGGGTAAGGCGAAGCCGTCACCCGGCAAAACACCTTACTGCGGGAACCACTGCTCGCGGATTTTCTGGTACGTACCGTCAGCTTTAATCGCTTTCAGCGCGCCGTTCAGTTTTGCAAGCAAGGCTTTGTTATCCGGACGTACCGCGATGCCGAGGCCGGTACCGAAGTACTGTGGATCGGTCACTTTCTCGGTCGCCGTGCCCAGCTGCGGGTTGGTTTTCAGCCACTCGTTGACCACGGCGGTATCGCCGAAGACGCCATCAATACGGCCATTTTTCAGGTCGATAATCGCATTCTGATAGCTGTCATAGGCCACGGTTTTCACTTCAGGATGTTTGTCCTGCAGGTATTTCTGGTGCGTGGTGCCGTTTTCCATCCCGATGCGTTTGCCTTTCAGCTCGTCGAAGGACTTATACGCCCCTTTCTTCGCAATCACTACCGCCGAGTTGGCGTAGTACGGGTCGGTGAACGCTACCTGCTTGCTGCGCTCTGGGGTGATGTCCATTCCGGAGATTACCGCATCGTATTTTTTGAACTTCAGCGATGGGATCAGGCTGTCAAAGGCGTGGTTGGTAAAGGTGCAGTCGGCCTGCATCTGTTTGCACAGCGCTTTCGCCAGGTCGATATCGAAACCGACGATCTGGTTGCTGGCATCCAGCGATTCAAACGGCGGATAGGTGGCGGACACGCCAAAATTGATTTTATCCGCTGCGGATGCGCCTGCGGCGAACGTTGCCAGTAATGCGGCCAGAACTAACTTTTTCATGGTAATGCTCCCGTCTGTCTTATTGATGCGCCGTGTCTGCGGCCTGGATGTACAATGCCAGTTAATGAATTTATATGCAATAAAAATGATTAAATATTGTTTTTATGGCACAAAAAAGCGGATAACCAGAAAGTTATCCGCATTGATTAATCACATTTATGCACTTCTTGCCGGGTGGCGCTGCGCTTACCTGGCCTACGATCTGCGCTCAAACGCTAAAGCTTTACGCTCAATCAGGCGCATCATCAGCGTTAACAGGCCGTTCACGACCAGATACACCACGCCCGCCGCGCCGAAGACCATCACGTCATAGGTGCGTCCATACAGCAGCTGTCCGTGGCCCATCACTTCCATCAGGGTGATGGTATAGGCCAGAGAGGTACTCTTGAACACCAGCACCACTTCGTTGGAGTAAGAGGAGAGCGCACGCTTAAAGGCGTACGGCAGCAGGATCGCCAGCGTGTCTTTCTTGCTCATGCCGAGCGCCCCACAGGACTGCCATTGCCCTTCCGGGATGGCACGAATCGCGCCGTAGAACAGCTGGGTGGTATAGGCCGCGCTGTTCAGGGAAAGGGCGATCAGGGCGCACAGCCACGGCTCAGAGAGCAGATGCCAGATAACCGGATATTCCTGCAGCGACGGGAACTGTCCCGGGCCGTAGTAAATCAGGAAGATCTGCACCAGCAGCGGCGTACCGGTAAACAGGGTGATGTAGCCGCGCACAATCCATACCAGTACCGGCGTTTTCAGCGTAAGGACGATGGTGAAGATGAGCGCCAGGATCAGCGCCACGATAATGGACGCCACGGTCAGCGTCAGGCTGGTATGCAGCCCTTTCATGAGCTCCGGGAAATATTCAAGCATCAGCCTGGTCTCCGTTCAAAGCGCGTCGCCCGCAGGTCAATACGCTTGAGGATGTACTGACTGAGCAACGTGATCACCAGGTAGATCGCCGCCGCCACAATGTACCAGGTAAAGGGCTCCTGAGTACGGGTGGCGATGCTTTTGGTTTGCAGCATCAAATCGTTAACGCTGATCAGGCTCACCAGCGCGGTATCTTTCAGCAGCACCAGCCACTGGTTACCAAGGCCCGGCAGGGCATGGCGCCACATCTGCGGCATGACCAGACGGAAGAAGATCGCTGATTTCGACATACCCAACGCCTGACCCGACTCCCACTGCCCCTGCGGCACGGCTTTCAGCGCACCGCGCAGGGTTTGCGACGCGTACGCCGAGTAGAGCAGGGAGAGGGCAATCACACCGCACAGGAACGGGCTGACGTCGAAGTTTTCAATCTGCATCTGCACCGGGATCTGCGCAAAGCCAAGATTGACAGTGAAGCCATCCGACAGCGTAAGCAGCAGCTGCGAGGAGCCGAAATAGATAAACAGGACCACCAGAATTTCCGGTAGTCCACGCAGCACAGTGACCAGCGCGGAGCCTGTCCAGGCGACGGGGAACCATTTCGCGGACTCCCACACCGCAAAGAACATCGCCAGCACCAGGCCGATAATCAGTGCGCAAACGGCAAGGCCGACGGTCATCCCGGCGGCGCTTGCTAAAGGAAAAATTTCATTCATCAGGAATTACTTCTGGAACCATTTTTTGTAGATGGTTTCGTAGGTGCCGTCTTTCTTCACTTTTTCCAGCGCAGCGTTGAACTTCTGCTGCAGCTCAGTGTTGCCCTGACGAACGGCAATCCCCAGACCGGTACCGAAGTAGTCCTTATCGGTCACTTTGTCGCCTACTGGCGCCAGTTTATCGTTCGCTTTCAGCCACTCGGTCACGACCGCGGTGTCGCCAAAGACGCCGTCAATACGACCATTTTGCAGATCCAGCTTCGCGTTCTGGTAGCTGTCATACGGAACGGTGGTGATTTCCGGATGCTTATCCATGATGAATTTCTGGTGCGTGGTGCCGTTCTGCACGCCCACTTTTTTGCCTTTCAGCTGATCAACAGAGGTGAATTTCCCTTTCTGACCAATGAACAGCGCCGAGTTGTCGTAGTAAGGGGTCGTAAACAGCACCTGCTTTTCACGCTCAGGGGTGATGTCCATACCGGCCATGACGGCATCGATACGGCGGAACTTCAGGCTTGGGATCAGGCTGTCAAACGCCTGGTTGCTGAAAGTGCAGGTCGCATCGATCTCTTTGCACAGGGCGTTTGCCAGGTCTACGTCAAAGCCAACAATTTTATTGTTTGCATCAATGGACTCAAACGGAGGGTAAGACGCTTCCGTGGCAAAACGAATGGTCTGGGCTGCGGTAGCGGAAAGGGTAACGCCAGCAAGCAGCACGGCAAGTAATACTTTTTTCATTATATTTCCCCTGACACAATCAATGAGATAAATAGTTTTTGAAGGCATCGGTTTGCGGGTTAGCGAAGCAGCTCGCATCACCTTGCTCAACGATATACCCGTTTTCCATGTAGACCACACGGCTGGCGGTTTTACGCGCCACTTCCACTTCGTGGGTAACGATGACTTGCGTGATATTGGTTTCCGCCAGCTCACGAATAATGCTGACGATCTGAGCGGTGATTTCCGGGTCCAGCGCCGCGGTCGGTTCATCAAACAGCAAAACCGCCGGTTCCATCATCAACGCACGGGCAATCGCCACACGCTGCTGCTGACCACCCGAAAGATGCAGCGGATAACGGTCACTGTAAGGCTTAAGGCGCAGACGCTCCAGCAGCTTTTCGGCACGGCCGATGGCCTGATCCTTACTTAACCCCAGCACGCGGCACGGGGCTTCAATCAGGTTTTGCAGCACCGTCAGATGCGGCCAGAGATTATATTGCTGGAAGACCATGCCGACGTTTTGACGCAGCTCGCGAATCGCTTTATCAGACGGCGTTTTCGCGAAATCAAAATGGTTACCGGCAATCGCCAGCGTACCTGAACGGGGCATTTCAAGCAGATTAAGGACACGCAGAAGGGAGCTTTTACCTGCACCGCTTGGGCCAAGCAAAACCAGCGTTTCGCCTTCCGGGCAGTTCAGCGTGATGTCAAACAGCGCCTGGTGTGCGCCGTAGAAGCAGTTAATGCCGTTTAGTTTAATACTCATCGGGGCAGTCTTTACTCATCCAGGCAATCTATAGCAATTGAGGCCGCAGATAGTACCGTTGACAGAATAGTTATGCAATATTTCTGCGTTAAAAGTTAAATATAACCCGTATTTCCTCTTAAACATAGCACAAAATAGCGAAGGGCAAAGGCGGCGAGTATAAATGTCGGCATTCCGCGAGAAATGCCGGACATTTTACGGGGGTAACATTTTTATAACTGATGATTTAGCGGTTCTCAATCGACTGGCGCAGCGTGCCTGCCGGGGCATGAACGCTGCCGCCAATGTAGCGTACGTCGTCGACAGCCCAGCACTGACCTTCACGGATCATCAGTACCTCATCCTGCCAGGACTGGGTCCCCTGGGTCAGCTTGACGCGCAGCGGAATGTTTCGCGCATCGGTGTTGGGAATGGTAGAAGCGCTGGCCACTTCCGCACTGTCCGGCAGCGTGGTACGGCTGGAGAACGGATCGGATTTAAGCAGGGTATTATGCTGCGGATCTCGGGTGGCGTCGTTGAGCAGTTTTGCCAGACCGTCGCTCAGGTAAGGGCGCAGGCCGGTGAGATCGTTGCTGCGGTGCTGAATGCGGTAATCATAGAACTGCTGCGCCACGGTGTCCGGGCCGCCGTCAATGCAGGGGCCGCTGCGGGTACCAATATCCTTAAAGGCTGGCGTGACCGTGGTGGTACAGGCACTGAGCACCAGCGCGCAGGGCACCAAAAGTGTTAAAGCAGAGTAGCGCATGTTGATTTCCTTATTTATTAACTATCCTTTCAATCATAGCGTAACGAACCGATAATGCTGTGCCTAAGGCATTGAACGCTAAAGAAGGAGAGAAACTATGCAGTTTTCAACAACGCCAACCCTGGAAGGGCAAACAATAACCGAGTATTGCGGCGTGGTGACCGGGGAAGCAATTCTCGGTGCCAATATCTTCCGCGACTTTTTTGCTGGCATCCGTGACATCGTGGGTGGACGATCCGGTGCCTACGAAAAAGAGCTGCGTAAAGCGCGAGAAATTGCCTTTAAGGAGCTGGGCGAGCAGGCCAAGGCGCTGGGTGCGGATGCGGTAGTCGGCATTGATATCGACTACGAAACGGTCGGGAAAGATGCCAGCATGCTGATGGTGAGCGTCAGTGGAACGGCGGTGAAAACCCGGCGATGAAGCGTTCGCTCTCCACTCTCCTGCTGGCGCTGTTGCTGGCAGGATGTACATCGGAAAAGGGCATTGTTGATAAAGGCGCGTACGCGCTGGATACCCGCCATCAGGCGCAGGCGGCCTACCCGCGAATAAAGGTGCTGGTGATCCACTACACCGCCGATGATTTTGACACGTCGCTGGCGACCCTAACCGATAAAAACGTCAGCTCTCATTATTTGATCCCCGCAAAGCCGCCAGCACCGGACGGCAAGCCGCGTATCTGGCAACTGGTACCCGAGAGCGAACTGGCCTGGCATGCAGGTATCAGCTTCTGGCGCGGTACCAACCGAATTAATGATACGTCTGTGGGCATTGAACTTGAAAATCGTGGCTGGCAAAAGTCTGCTGGCGTAAAGCATTTTACACCTTTCGAACCCGCGCAGATTGCGGCGCTGGTGCCACTCGCCAAAGACATCATTGCCCGCTACAACATCAGACCTGAGAACGTGGTGGCCCATTCGGACATTGCGCCGCAGCGCAAAGACGATCCCGGTCCGTTGTTCCCGTGGCGACAGCTGGCTCAGCAGGGGATAGGCGCATGGCCCGATCCCGCGCGCGTCGCATTTTATATCAACGGACGACCACGCTTTCAGGCGGTGGATACCGCAGCGTTACTCGATTTGCTTGCGCGCTACGGCTATGACGTACCGGCCAACAGCACCCCAGCGCAGCAAAAACGTATCATCATGGTATTCCAGATGCACTTCAGGCCTGACCTGTGGAACGGCGTCGCAGATGTCGAAACGATGGCCATTGCTGAAGCGCTTTTAGAGAAATACGGGCAGGGGTAATCCTTCGGATACCCCCGAAAGCGCCAATTACTCCTGATTTACTTGAGATTAATCTTAGGTACAAACTCAATTCATTTTTAGTTAATTGACTTAAAATTATCCGCATTTAAGATAGACACATAGCTTGCTAATTAATGCAGCAAATAAATATATCTCATTCATCTTTTATTTTTCTCCTTGAGCGTATCATCAGGAAAAATATTCTAAGGCCAAGGTTTTTTTTGCTTTGGTCTGCATACTAAAAATTAACATCTTAAATCGGGTATAACAATGTTAAGTATTTACGGTAAAAAGTTACGTCCACAGGACGAAATGAATAGTATTATTTCTGCAACCTCAGGTTTTGAAGAGAAAACCTTAAAGAAATGGCAGAAAATATCCACCTCTGATTCACAATATATTCATATTATCGTCAGCGGCGAAGTTGAATTCCGACGTGAATCCGACGAACTGTGTATGTTCACGGTTACCGGCCAGTGCATTTTTGGTCTCTCTTCGATGTACTACGACGCGACCCATATGTACGGCCTCGTTCGGGCCAATACCGTGGTGCGCTCAATTAAAAAAGAGACCTTCGCACAGCTCATGACGGATAACAATTTATGGCCTCAACTGACCAAAGTTCTCTCCTGGTATATTTGTATGTTGAGCAAACGTGACGATGTTCTGGTTGCCCGCAGTGCCTATTCAGTCGTACGTGAGTTTTTATACGAGATCAATGACCTGATTGTTCATCAGCAACGCGATATTAACGTTTATGATTATATTCAGGAGTACACCAACCTGGCTCGTAGCACCATCATTAAAATTCTTTCCGATCTGAAAAAAGGTCAATATATTGTTGTGGAAAAGGGAAGACTCCTTAACCTGACAGCCTTGCCTGAAAAATATTAACTACTCCAGCCGGTCTCCTTTCTCACTCAAAGGGGACCGGGCATCCACTTTATGATTCACATCCCTCTGCGAATTATCCTGCGTTTCGTCAACCGGCGGCGCGGGAATTTTGCCTTGCGAATAATCTTGCTCTTGTTCTTTTAACGCCTGCTTAAGTAACTCGCTTATAGAAGCGTCATCACTGCCTGTGCTGGCGGAGGCGGCTTCGTGTGCTTCGGTTCCGGGTAACGTATCCCGGGAAGTATCATGGGGCACGTCACCATCAGGTGCCTGCTGCCAGTCGGCATCATCGCTGTTGATGGGCAGATCCTGCATGGCAGGAACATCCGCCTGCACCGGAGCCGGTTTTGGCTGCGGATGCGGATGGGGATGCGGGAACGGCTTGCTCACATACACATAGTGCATATCTGAAAGCTGCGTTTCCGGTTTCGCGGCGCTTGCTTTGACCGGTTCCGGCGCCGGATGGCGCAGGTTCCAGTAAACATGCGCGTACAGCCCTGCCATGATCATGGCGCACAGAGCCACCATCCCTAAAAAGGCATGGCTAACGATGTTTCTCAGACGGGGGAGGCGGTATGAAAACCAGACCGCCTCGCCGGTGGTGTAACTGCGCTGAGCCGCAAGACAGATGGTAGACATTAGGAATGCTTCTCCTGCGTGTTGGCGTCGGGTGTGGCATGCGTGGTCTGGAGCAGTACGCTCGGCGCGGTATGGGTTTCACGCATCAACTGCATCAACGTATCTTCGCCAGGAATGCCATCCACATGCAGATGCATTTTTTGCTGGAATTCGCGGGTGCGTTTCATCATCTCCGCCGTCCAGGTCTGCGAATGGGTTTCTGGCTGGCCAAGCGCCAGGCTCAACTGCTGGTCAAGCCAGCCCATGTCTTTCGTGTCGCTGGCGGCACTGATAGCGTCTTTACCTTCCGGCGTCAGGCGATGCAACTGGGTAAAGTTGCCGGTCGCATGCTGGTTAAACCAGCGGCGACTTACCTGCCAGGTACGGTTATTCATCAGCAGGTCGAGTGACGTATCTCCGACGCGGGCGACCACGGCATAGTTAAGATGATCGCCGGTTTTCAGCTCGCTCACCCACGGATACCCCTCCTGGGCCAGCGCATCGGGTGAGGCATTCCCCTGTTTACACATCAGGTTCACCTTCGCGGCGTTCTGGCACAGGGCATCATCCGCCGAGGCGTCATACCCCCACATCAGGTAGAGCTGGTGCATGGCATCCGGCTGATTAACCATTTCGTTGTCGATGACCGGCACCACCGGTGCTTCAACTTTTGGCGCCTGCTGTTTCCAGCTGACGGGTACCGGGAGTTGAACCGGAAGTTTTCCGGCGATCGACGACGTTAAATACCAGCCGCAGGCGGCGAACAGCACTGAGGCAAAAAGCCCCACGGTTGCCAGGCGCTTACCGTGTTTTTTCGCCGGGAGGATCTCCCCTGCCGCCAGCCGTAAATGACGCGGGCTGACCTGGGCTGCACGTTCGGTCCAGGCAGCCAGCATCGACAGATGCGACAGTTCATTCAGTTTGCTGATATTCCCCTTGGTCAGCGCATGCATTTTACGCACGCGTGCCGGGGATAACGGTGCGTTCTCGCACCCGTGTTCTTCACACTGCGCCTGTACATAGCTGAGATATTCCCGGCAGGTAAGGGGACGCAAAGAGTGGCGAGTATGCGCATATTCACGCAGTTCAGATTGCTGCATCAGAACAACGTCCCGATCCGCCGCGCCCGTCAGCACCACCGACAGGCGAAACGCCAGCTCCTGGGCACGGGTGAGTAGCATCGCCAGCACCTCGTGACAGCTCTCTTTCATCGCCTCGCAATGGCTAACGATCAGTACCTTCGCCCGGTTTTTTTCCGCCTGCCACTGGTGCAGTACGGCATCCACCGCCTGAATCCGGTTCTTGTTCTCTGTGGTTCCCGGGCTGAGCTTGTACAGCAGGCTACTGGCACTCAGTTTTGGAAACGCATTAATAGCAAGCACGTCGGGGTGGGTAGATTTGAGGGCGTCACTGAACTGCCCCAGCAGAGGGGCATCGTCGGAAAAGAGCCCGATAATTCCCGCCTGTTGGGTTTTCTCCTTCAGCAGGTTGAAAACATCCTGATGATAAGGCACCAGAAAATCGCCGTTTGAGCGGACGATCTTCCGAAAGGGCGGATTTTTAAAATTAAAGTGCTTCTGATACATAACGACTTACCGTCTCTGATTGGGAATAGCAACAGGACGAGAAAGTAAAGCAACGTCAGGGTGTGGTCAATTTACACACAGGGTAAAAATATCCACTGGACGACGCCTAACATCTGGATTTTATACGGTCAATAGTTTTCTGTATGAAAGTTAGTGGCAAAGTCAGTGGTCGAATTTACAGCAGCTCATTACTATTTCCTCACATGTTAGCGCAGCACGACGCTGCTTATTTTCGCTTTGCTATAGGCCAGATGAAAAATGAGGTTCTCATTTCTGTCACGGTGGATAACCCCCTGTATTATGTTTGCGCTGTTGCTATTTTGCGGCCAACAAGGGTATCTGACGTTTAAAGATTATAAAAAAGTTACAAATAAGTTGGCTAATTCTGATGTGCAGCCGCTGAAAAAACGTCGCGAAGAAAAATCCTTCACGCTTTTCACGGCTGCTGTTCGCCAGGATAACGTCGAGATAGCGGCAAAAGCGCCGCTGGCAGCGGAGATCGAAGGTATCGTGCGCAGTGATGATGCCTGGCTCTCCTTCGCCGTCATTAAAACCCCCGGAGGGGCGAGAAGCTACCGCGAGGGCGAGCCGTTGACCGGTTTTACCGACGCGTTTGTTCAGGAAATTAATAAAGATAATGTGGTGGTTAATTATGAAGGTGCTACGCAGGTACTCGCATTAAATAAGCCGGATTATTTTAAGGGCGGCGTTGACAGCGGCCCGGTGACGAAATCGACGAAGGATGCAGGCGCGGAAAGCGTGCATCTGGATGATTATCTGGTGTTAAAACCTCTGATCGAAAAAGGCCAGCTGGAAGGCTACAACATTAATCCAAGGAACGCCTCCGCCTTCTTCAGTCATTCAGGACTGGAAAAGGGGGATGTGGCGGTAAAAGTAAACTCTGTCGATATGACCGATGAAGCAAAGGCAAAAAATATTATTGCCAACTGGTCGAAAATGAAAGAAGCGGAGGTCGTCGTCAGACGTCACGCTCACCTTGAAAATATTCGGATTAATGTTCTAAACAATTAACAAGTGTACAGCCATGAAGAAATTTCCTTGGGCGTGCGTGGCGCTGACCGCATTGTCGTTATATTCAGGTTCGCTGTTCGCGGCGAACTTTAGCGCGAGCTTTAAAAATACCGATATTCGGGAGTTTATCGATACGGTAGGCCGCAATCTTAATAAAACCATTCTTGTCGATCCGTCCGTTCAGGGCACGGTATCCGTAAGAACCTATAACGTGCTGACGGAAGATGAGTATTACCAGTTCTTCCTGAGCGTGCTGGACCTGTACGGCCTGTCGGTGATCCCGATGGACAACGGCATGGTCAAAGTGGTGCGTTCAAGCGTCGCCCGCACCGCCGGGGCGCCGCTGGCGGACAGCAGCAACCCGGGCAAAGGGGATGAAATCATCACCCGCGTCGTGCGCATGGAAAATGTGCCAGTACGCGAGCTTGCTCCGCTGTTGCGCCAGCTCAACGACGCAACCGGCATCGGTAACGTGGTTCACTTTGAGCCGTCCAACGTACTGCTGTTAACCGGTAAAGCCTCGGTGGTGAACCGCCTGGTGGATCTGGTTCAGCGCGTGGATAAAGACGGTGTTCAGCGCCGTGAAATTGTGCCGCTGCGCTTTGCCTCTGCCAAAGAGCTCTCAGACATGTTGAACAACCTCAACAACGAAGAGCAGAAAGGGCAGAACGCACCGCAGCTGGCCACGAAAGTGGTTGCGGATGACGAGACCAACAGCCTGGTGATCAGCGGCTCGGAAGCGGCGCGCACCCGCACCCGCTCTCTGATTCATGAGCTGGATCGCGAGCAGAACAACGAAGGGAATACCCGCGTGTTCTATCTCAAATACGCCAGCGCCACCAAGGTGGTGCCGGTGCTGACCGGGATTGGCGAACAGCTGAAAGACAAAGCGGGCGCGCCAAAGGCGAAAACCGCCGCCGCGTCCAGCGATCTGAATATTACCGCCGACGAGTCAACCAACTCTCTGGTGATCACCGCGCAGCCTAACGTGATGAACTCCCTGGAGAAGGTGATCGACAAGCTCGATATCCGCCGTCCGCAGGTGCTGGTGGAAGCCATCATTGCGGAAGTACAGGACGGTAACGGCATGGATCTGGGCGTGCAGTGGACCAGCAAGCACGGCGGCGTCCAGTTCGGATCCACCGGCCTGCCAATCGGGCAGGTCAAAAATGGCACGATGAAAGGGTTGTCGTATACCGGTCTGGCAACCGGCTTCTTTAACGGTGATTTTGGTGCGCTGATGACTGCGCTCTCCACCGGGTCCAAGAACGACATTCTTTCTACGCCAAGCGTGGTGACGCTGGATAACAAAGAAGCGTCGTTTAACGTCGGTCAGGATGTGCCGGTACTGTCCGGTTCGCAAACGACCAGTGGCGACAACGTCTTTAACTCCGTTGAGCGTAAGACGGTGGGGACCAAGCTGAAAATCGTGCCGCAGATTAACGACGGCGACATGATTCATCTGAAGATTGAACAGGAAGTCTCCAGCGTTGACGCTAACGCGACTGAAGACGCCAGCCTCGGCCCAACCTTCAACACTCGTACCATCAACAACGAAGTGATGGTACACAGCGGCCAGACCGTGGTGTTGGGCGGTCTGATGGAAAACGTCACCAAAGAGACCGTCTCCAAGGTGCCGCTGCTGGGCGATATTCCGCTGGTGGGCCAGCTGTTCCGCTACACCTCTGAGGATACCTCTAAACGTAACCTGATGGTGTTCATCCACACCACGGTGCTGCGCGACGACGACAACTACAGTGCGGCGTCGAAAGAGAAATATGACCAGATCCGTGCTCGCCAGCAGCAGCGCATGGAGGAGAAAAAGCTGGGCATCGTAACGAACAGCAATAACCCGGTGATGCCAGCATATCCGTCCGCGCCTTCTGCAGACGCGGTGCCGGTGAAAACCAGCGCAGCCGCAACGCGCAACCCGTTTAAACAGTAAGGCGGAGGGGCAACGTGGACGAACTGAGTAAAACCCTGTGTAGCAGCAGCTATGCAAAAGATAACGGCGTTTTATTTTACAACAATGACGTCTTTATCCGTGAAGACACCCCGGCATTTGCGCTGCTGGAAGTGCGCCGGGTGCTGGGACGCACGTTCGTCCCGGTGACTCTGACGCCAGAGGCCTTTGACGAGCTGCTGGCGAAAATCTGGCAGCAGAGCAGCGGCGTCTCTCAGCAGCTGGTGGACGATATGGACGCGGATATCGATCTGATGGCGTTAACCGAGGAGATCCCGGATAACGAGGATCTGCTCGACAACGACGAAAACTCGCCGGTGATCCGCCTGATCAACGCCATTCTTGGCGAGGCGGTCAAAGATGGCGCGTCGGATATTCATATCGAAACCTTTGAGCGCACGCTGAGCATTCGTTTTCGCGTTGACGGCGTGCTGCGCCCGGTGCTCCAGCCAGCGCGCAAGCTCGCGCCGCTGCTGGTGTCGCGCATCAAGGTGATGTCAAAACTCGACATCGCCGAGAAGCGTTTGCCACAGGATGGACGTATCTCCCTGCGCATTGGCCGTAAGGCAATCGACGTGCGTGTATCGACCATTCCTTCGCAGTACGGCGAGCGTGTGGTGATGCGTCTGCTCGATAAAAGCAATCTGAAGCCCGACATCAACAAGCTTGGCCTGATTGATGAAGAGCTGGAAAAGTTGAAAGGGCTGATTGACCGCCCGCACGGCATCATCCTGGTCACCGGGCCGACTGGCTCCGGTAAAAGTACCACCCTGTACGCCATTCTTTCGGCGCTGAACGGTCACGAACGCAACATTCTGACCGTAGAAGACCCGATTGAATACGAACTGGAAGGGGTGGGGCAGACGCAGGTTAACCCGCGCGTGGACATGACCTTTGCCCGCGGACTGCGCGCCATTCTGCGTCAGGATCCGGATGTGGTGATGATCGGGGAAATTCGTGACGGTGAAACCGCGCAAATTGCGGTGCAGGCGTCGCTCACCGGTCACCTGGTCATGTCTACGCTGCACACCAACAGCGCCGCGGGGGCGATCACCCGTCTGCGGGATATGGGACTGGAATCCTTTTTAATTGGTTCATCGTTGCTCGGTGTCATTGCCCAGCGTCTGGTGCGTCGGCTGTGTACGCACTGCCGGACCACCAGTCCGCTGGACGCCAATGAGAAAGCGCTGTTCAGCTTTATGGACACGCCGCCAAAAGCCATCTACCGCGCGGTGGGCTGTGAACACTGCCGGCAGAGCGGCTACCAGGGGCGCGCCGGTATTCATGAGTTTCTGGTGGTGGACAGCATCATGCGCCGCGCCATTCATGAAGATAAAGACGAAATGTCCATTGAAACGCAGCTCTTTAAGCAGGCCTACAGCCTGCGTGAGAACGGCCTGCTGAAGGTCATTAGCGGCGTGACCTCTCTCGAAGAGGTTATGCGCGTTACCGCCGAGCGTGGAGGAGATGCGTAATGGCCTTCTACGCCTGGACGGCAACGGATGCAGCGGGGAAAACCCAGCGCGGCACGCTGCAGGCTGAGGGGCAAAAGCAGGTTCGCCAGATGTTGCGCGAGCAAAAGCTGATGCCCGTCAGCATCAACGAAACCCGTGAGGCTGCGTCTGCCGGAAAAGCGAAAACCGGCGCAAAGCTCTCTACGCCGGTGCTGTCGATGTTTACCCGCCAGCTTTCCACGCTGGTCAACGCGGCGCTGCCGCTGGAGAGCGCGCTCAAAGCGATTTCCAAACAGACGGAAGACAAAAAGCTGGCGGCGATGGTGGTTGAAATTCGCGAGAAGGTGGTGGAAGGGCACACGCTGTTTGACGCCTTCAGCCAGTTTCCGCGCACCTTCGACAAACTCTACTGCACGCTGGTGATGGCCGGTGAAAAGACCGGTCACCTGGGCGACGTGCTGGAAAAGCTGGCCGAATACAACGAGCAGCGTCAGAAGATGAAAAGCAAGCTGACGCAGGCGATGGTCTACCCGATTACCCTGACGGTAGTGGCCATTGCGGTCATCAGCATTCTGCTGGTCGCGGTGGTGCCGCAGGTGATCGAACAGTTCACCCACATGAAGCAGCAACTGCCGATCACCACCCGCACGCTGATTGCGGTGAGTGATTTCCTGCAGGCTTACGGGATTTATATCGCGGGCGGCATCGGCGGGGGGATTGTCGGTTTCAAAGCCTGGGTCAGAAACGTCAAAAACCGCTTTCGCTGGCACAGCTGGCTGGTGAACGGTTCGCCGATCAAAAAACTGGTGTGCGCCATCAACAGCGCCCGCTATATCCGCACCCTGAGTATTCTGCAGGCCAGTAGCGTGCCGCTGCTGGAGGGGATGTATATCGCGATGGACGGTATCGAAAACCTCTACGCCCGGCAGGTGCTGGAGCAGGCGGCGGATACCGTCCGCCAGGGGGCATCGCTGTATGCCGCACTGGAGCAGGCGAGACTCTTCCCGCCGACCATGCTGTATATGATTGCCTCCGGGGAAGAGAGCGGCGAATTAGGTAATTTAATGGACCGCGCGGCGGAAAACCAGGAATCGGGATTACAGCATCGCATTACGTTAACGCTGTCGGTATTTGAACCGGCGCTGGTGGTATCCATGGCAACGATTGTTTTATTCATCGTGCTGTCAATATTACAACCGCTTCTGCAACTTAATAATATGGTAGGTTAAATCATGGCTTTAAAACGTAAAAACCTGGCTCGCCAGGCGGGCTTCACATTGCTCGAATTAATGGTGGTCATTGTTATTCTCGGCGTACTGGCGAGTATGGTGGTGCCCAATTTAATGGGTAATAAAGAAAAAGCGGATGCCCAAAAGGCGACCAGCGATATTGTCGCGCTCGAAGGTTCGCTGGATATGTATAAGCTGGATAACCACCGTTATCCGACAACCGAACAGGGCCTGCAGGCGCTGGTGACCAAGCCGGAAATCGCGCCAATCCCGAACGGCTACCGCGCGGATGGCTATATTCGCCGTCTGCCGCAGGACCCATGGGGTAATGATTATCTCCTCGTAAGCCCGGGTGAGCACGGTGCGGTTGACGTCTTCTCTTCCGGCCCGGACGGTGAAGCCAATACCGCCGATGATATCACGAACTGGTCTCTGGATAAGAAAGAGAAATAATGAAAAATCAACGCGGCTTTACGTTGCTGGAAATTATTCTGGCGCTGGTGATATTTGCCAGCTGCGCCATGATGGTGGTGTCAACAATACCTTCGCGCAGCGGTGCGGATATATTTGGCCAGCAATTAAAAGCCCTCGTTGATTATGGTTCAGACCGTGCGGTGATGGACGGAAATATCGTCGGACTGGTGATCACCACGGATAACTATCAGCTGGTGACGCTCGAAGATAAAGAGGGCGAGCGTCGCTGGGTACCGTTATCCGCGGGTCGTATCACCACCAAAGGTGATTTCCCGGAGGAGATGCACGTATCGCTCTCGCCGCAGCGCCTGGCCGCGACGCTGACGTCCGATCCGCAGGTGCTTTTTTTGCCGGACGGCGAAATCAGCCGCTTCACGCTGACGCTGCAAAGCTATGACAAAGAACACCATTTCCGCGTGGTGTCGCAAGGCGCGGCGCCCGTATCGGTAGAAAACGATGGCTAACGGTAAGAAAAAGCAAACGGGGATGACGCTGCTGGAGGTCATGGTGGCGCTGGTCATCTTCTCCACCGCCGCGCTGGCGCTGATGAACTCGGTGTCTCTGAACGTGCGTTTCACCCACGGCCTCGCCGATACGCTGCAGGCCAGCTGGGTGGCGGAAAACCAGCTGGCGGAAGTGCAACTGACTAAAAGCGACTTTCCCGATGCCGAAGAACGGGGAAGCGAAACCATGGGCGGGCGCGGCTGGACGTGGCGTAAACAGCGCATCAAAACGGCGGACAACCGCTGGGCAAACGCCATCAGCGTTTATGCGGAAGGCGACGACAGCCAGCCTGTGATATCGCTGCAGATTGTGCCGCCGGGAGAGATCAAGTGAACAAAGCCCGACGCCAGCGCGGATTTACCCTGCTGGAGATCATGATTGCGCTGACCATTTTTGCGGTGATCAGCACCCTGGCCTGGCAGATTCTGGACGGCGCGATGCGCACCAGTTCGGCAACCGACGCCAGCGCGGCGAAGCTCAATCAGCTTCAGCGCGCCTGGAGCCTGATGGAGCGCGATTTTTACCAGCTTCAGGCGCGCGCGCCGCGCAACGAGCCGGACCTGTTCCGTCAGGTCGATGATGCGCTGGAACTGACCACGCTCAACGGCGTGAGCGGTACGGTGCAACTCGAACGCGTGCGCTGGCGGCTGGAAGAGGGGCGTCTTTACCGCGATGTCTGGCCGGTCATTGACAGCCCGGCGGACGTTAAACCGGACGAAGTGCCGATCGTCAGCGAGGTGAAATCCCTGACGTGGCGTTTTTACCGTCAGGGCTGGCAGAAAAGCTGGAGCGACCCGGCGCATCTGCCGGACGGGGTTGAGCTGACGCTGACGATGGAAAACGGTGATACCTGGCGCTGGGTCTTCACGACCCCGGGCGATCTGCCTGCGGTGGCTGCATCGGCACCGGCACCTGCCACCGGGTCAGACGCCGCGCCTGCCGCCGCGCCAGAGGCAGGGACTGCGCCGCAACCCGCGCCACAACCTGCTCCGGAGGCGAAACCATGAGTGCCTTACGCAAACAGAAAGGGGTGGCGCTGCTGGTGGTGTTGATCCTGCTGGTGATGATGTCGGCCCTGGCCGCCAAAATCAGCCAGCAGTTCTGCCGCAACCTGCAGAAAACGCATTATCAGGTCAGCCAGCAGCAGCTGCGCTGGGCGATGCAGGCCCAGGAAAAAGTGGTCAAAGACCGTCTGCAGAGTGACGCCAGCGGCGAGAGCAACGCGCTGTCACCGGAAGGGGACTGGCAGCAGCCGCTGGAAACGCAGGGGGAAGATTACACGGTGGTAAGCCAGGTCGAAGATGCCCAGGACTGCTTCAACGTTAATAACCTGCTGGCAGCAGAAAAGCCTGCCCAGGGGCAAGCGCAGACTGCCGTGCCGGAAAAGCCGCGCAACGAGCGAATTGTTGAGCAGATCCTGACGCAGAGCGGGCTAAGCCAGTCCACGGCGGAAGAAGTTTACCTCCAGCTGGTGGACTACCTCGATGGCGACACGACGACGGCCAAAGAAGGCGCCGAGAGTGATGCCTGGGCAGGCGTCGTGCCTGCCCGTCAGCCGGCTAACCAGATGATGCGCACCATTGCGGAGATCAAACTGCTGCCTGCGTTCCCGGCGGCGGCATATCCGAAGGTAAGCAAACTGCTGTGCGCGTTACCGGACACCGCCAGCAAGGTGGATGTGAATACCCTGAAACCGGAGCAGGCCGCCTTACTGGCCGCCCTGTTCCCGGCGAAATTAACTGAAGATGACGCCCTTCGCCTGATTGAATCACGTCCGGAAAGCGGCTGGGAAAATATGGAGACCTTCAGCAAAGCGCTGGAGCAAACCTTCCCGCAACTGAAAGATGACCTTCCGCAGGTGGCAGAGCTTCTCTCAATAAATAGCCGGTATTTCCGCGTTAACTACACCGGCAATACCGATGAATTAACGCTTCGTGTGGTAAGCCAGCTTCAGGTTAATAACGAAGCCGGTGAGATCGTGACGTGGCAGCGTCGTTACCGAATGATTGAATAAGAAAAGTAGATCGCTATGAAACAGGTACTTTTTGTTCGTCCCGACAGCTTCGAGGGCGGGAAAATAATGTGGTGTGTCTCCGGCACTCAGCAGGTGGAAACCGTGGCTAGCCTGGAGGCACTGGCGGATCATCCGCTGGCGACGCGCGTATGTCTGCTGTTGCCGGCCAGCAGCATGATCTTCCGCCATTTTACGTTGCCGAAAAAGGTCGCTTCTCTGGCGACGGCGTTCTCGTGGATGGCCGAAGAGACGCTGATTGGTGACGTGGACGCGCTTCACTGGACCGTGCTTAGCAAAAAGGGCGCAGAGGTCGACGCGGTGGCGATCGATGCCGACAGTCTTCAGGCGTGGTTAACCCGCTGTCAGGAGGCGGGTCTGACGGTGGTGCAGGCGCTACCGGATGCCTGGCTGCTGCCCGTGACGGCGGGCGGCAGCACGCTGGTTGCCGAAGGTGAAACCTGGTGGCTGCGGTTATCCCCGCACGTCGCGGGTGAAATGGAGGCCAACCTGCTGCCGCTGCTGATGCAGAAAGCCGGAGAGGGTGAGGTCTGCTGCTACGGTGATGCACCTGCCGGTGTGGATGCCGATGTTGTGCTGCCCTGGCAGCATCCGCTGGTGCTGATTCAGCCCCAGTGGCAGGCCTGCCGCGTCACGCTTCTGCACGGGGCGTTCAGCGCCAAAGCCAGCAATGGCAAAGCCGCCAGACGGTTAAACGTGGCGATGGCCGCCGTAGGGCTGCTCTCCCTTAGCCTGCTGCTGGGGCCGCGCATTGCGATGGCCTGGATGCTGGTACAGCAGGAAAATCAGATCCAGCAGGAGATCCAGCAGGTCTACGAACACCATTTCCCGAGCATGCGTCACAAGACCAATATTAAGTACCACTTTGGTCAAAACATGAAGAAGCAGGGTAAAGGGATCTTTCTTCAGTTTGACGATCTGGAGAAAGCCCGACAGGCCGTTCCGGCAATGGAAATCGACCTGCTGGAATACGATGCGCGGCAGAATACGTTGACGCTGAGCGTCAGCGCACAAAACCAGACCGCATTACAGACGTTTGTGAACCAGGCCAGTGAGAAATTTGATTTCACCCTGCAGCCCGTGTCCACGTCAGCACCTTATACCGCCATGATCGCAGGGAAATATAAATGAAACAGCGAATTGCGCAGCTTAAGTCTCGTTACCAGAATTACAGCGCCAGGGAAAAAGTCATTTTAAAAATATGTGCCGCCGCCCTGCTGGGGGCCGCGGTCTATTACGCCGGGGTTATGCCGCTGGATAATATGATTCAAAATAGTGCTTCGACCCTGGCCAGACAAAAAGAAACCCTGAACTGGATGCGCAGTGAAATAGATAAAAACCATTTGCAGGTTCAGGTAACCAAAACAAATAACCCGCGTGCGCTGGTGGAAAATAGCGCCCAGGAGATCCATCTTCCCCTGACGGATGTGCATCAGGATGGACAAACGTTATCGTTCGTGGTCAGCCGCGTGAACGTTTATGAATTAAAGAACTGGCTGCGGGAAATTAACCAGACCTCCGGCGTCAGGCTGCAGAAAATGAACCTTACGCCGGTGGATCATCTCAGCGACGTGAAGGCTGAAGTGCAACTCACGTGGGGTAAAACCGCATGAACAGCGTTGCGCTGATGCGGGACGTCTACCCGGTGGGGTTCGCGATCGCGAGCGCGGTGTTAGGCGGCATGGTGGGCAGTTTTCTCGGCGTTGTCGCCGAACGCGTGCCGGCCATGGTAAGGGAAGAGGAGGGATGCGGAAACCTGCTCTTTCCGTCCTCGCACTGCCCGGTGTGCCAGCACGCGCTGGCGGCCTGGGAGAATATTCCGCTGGTGAGCTGGCTGCTTCTGCGCGGGCGATGCAGCCAGTGCAAAACCGCTATCCCGCTGCGAATCTTTCTGGTTGAGCTGGTTTCCGCCCTGTTTTTTGGCCTGACGGCGTGGTGTATGCCCGACGTTCAGGCGCTGTTTTCTCTGTGGCTGATGGCCGGCTTTTTAGTCCCGCTGACGATGATTGACTGGCGGCATCAATTGCTCCCGGATTGCCTGACCCAGCCGCTGCTCTGGGCGGGACTGTTGCTTCATGCGTTCGATCACCAACTGCCGCTACGCGACGCGCTGCTCGGCGCGGTGGCGGGCTATATGTCTCTTTGGTTGCTGTACTGGGCGTTTCGTCTGGCTACCGGGCGGGAAGGACTGGGATACGGTGATTTCAAGCTGCTGGCGGCATTAGGTGCCTGGTGCGGCTGGCAGGCTCTGCCCTCAATTGAACTCGCGGCCGCGTTGAGCGGTATCGTTGGGTATTTTGCCTTAAATAATTTAAATAAAAATAACCTCACTATTTCTTTCGGACCTTATCTTTCTTTTGCTGGAATAGTTGTGTTTATTGGGCAGCAGTTTGCTTTCATATTTTAAATATACAGGTCAAGCTTTTTTATAAATTTTTTCGGCGGTGGAAGAGAAGGACGTCTCTTTGCGCTCAGTGTATCGTAAAGGATATAAGCTACACGGAATTTGGGCTTGTATCTTTTTATGGAGGAATACAAAGCAGCAAAACGTTTTTTTGTCTCGGTTGTCAGGTTAGTTAAATACGCATTACGCGAAACACGCCATGTTCTCAAGGAAGGCATGGGTATTAACGTTACGAATAAATTTATCAGGAAATAAAAATGAATTTTATGAAGCCTAAATATCTGGCGCTCTTTATTGCGGCGGCAACCAGCTCCGCATTCGCAGCGGCACCAGGCGCACCGTCCATTGGTTCCGGCAATGACAAATTTGCGCTGGTTGAAGTGGATCAGGCCGCTCAGGATTATAACAGTCTGGTTAAAGTCCATAATGACGGCGTAGATGTCAAAGTCGAGTGGAACGTCTGGAGCGGCGATGCGCCAACTTCAGCCAAAGTGCTGTTGGACGGTAAAACCGTGTGGACCGGTGCCGGCGGCGCGGCAGGTTCCGCAACGTTCAAAGTGAAAAAAGGCGGACGTTATCAGGAGCAGGTTGAAGTCTGTAACAACAGCGGCTGTACGAAAAGCGCCAGCAAGCTGATCATCGTTGCGGATACCGACGGTAGCCATCTGCTGCCGCTGAACACGACAATGCACGAGAACAACAAATCCTTCGCGCAGCATACCGATAAAGTGGTTGCGGCCTACTTCCCTGAGTGGGGCGTTTACGACCGTAACTTCCCGGTTGACAAAATTCCTGCTGCGAACCTCAACCACATTCTGTATGGCTTTATTCCAATCTGTGGCGGTGACGGCATCAACGACGGCCTGAAAACCGTAGAAGGCGGCAACAGCTACGGCGTGCTGCAGCGCGACTGCCAGGGACGTCCTGACTTTACCGTGGCGATCCACGACCCGTGGGCTGCCCTGCAAAAACCGCAGGCTGGCGTGTCCAACTGGGACGACCCGTACAAAGGTAACTTTGGTCAGCTGATGGCGCTGAAAAAAGCGCATCCGGACCTGAAAGTACTGCCATCTATCGGTGGCTGGACCCTGTCCGATCCGTTCTTCCACATGGGCGATCCGGCTATCCGCGCACGCTTTGTCTCCTCTGTTAAAGATTTCCTGCAGACCTGGAAATTCTTCGACGGTGTGGATATCGACTGGGAATTCCCGGGCGGCGGCGGTGTGACCGAGACGAAAGGCAACCCGCAGCAGGATAAAGCGACCTATACGGCGCTGATGCACGATCTGCGCGCGATGCTGAACGAGCTGTCTGCCCAGACTGGCCGTACCTATGAGCTGACCAGCGCAATCGGTGCCGGTAAAGATAAGATTGAAGACGTGGACTACACCACTGCTCAGCAGTACCTCGACCACATCTTCCTGATGAGCTACGACTTCTACGGCGGCTGGAGCAACACCGAGCTGGGCCACCAGGCTGCGCTGCATGCGCCAGCATGGCGACCAGACACCAACTACACCACGGAAAACGGGGTTGATGCCCTGCTGCAGCAAGGAGTACAGCCTGGCAAGATCGTGGTCGGTGCGGGCATGTATGGCCGCGGCTGGACGGGTGTACACGGCTACACCGGTAACAATCCATTCACCGGTACCGCGACCGGTATGGTGAGAGGTACCTGGGAACCGGGCGTGGTTGACTATCGTCAGATCGTCAACGAGTACAAAGGCAAACCAGGCTGGGAATACGGCTACGACGCGGATGCAGAAGCGCCATACGTGTTCAACAAAACGACGGGTGACCTGATCACCTATGAAGACGCGCGTTCTACTGCTGCAAAAGGCAAATACGTGCTTCAGAAAAACCTGGGTGGTCTGTTCGCATGGTCTATTGACTCCGATACCGGCGACATCCTGAACGCCATGAACGAAAGCCTGCTGGGTGGCGGCTCTACGCCGGTTGATCCTGTTGTGACCAACCATGCGCCAATCGCCTCTTCTGCAGACCAGAACGTTTCTGGCCCGGCAACCGTTACGCTCGATGGTTCCGCGTCCAGCGATCCAGACGGCGATGCGATTACCTACAAATGGACTCAGGTTTCTGGCCCATCGGTCACCCTGACCAACAGCACCAAAGCGAAAGCGACGTTCAACGTTGCAGCTGCGACCAGCGATCAGACCATGGTATTCCGCCTGACGGTTACCGACGCTAAAGGCCTGAGCAACGCGATTGACGTGCAGGTTGTTAACAAGGCGCCGAAGGCTAACCAGGCACCGGTTGTGAACCCAATGGAAGCGGTGACGCTGCAGGCGGGTGAAACCTATGTTGTGCATGCGCAGGCTGCGGATCCAGACGGTGATAACCTGACCTATACCTGGAGCGTTCCGGCAGATATGCACGCGACCGGTACTGACACCGCGAACGTGACCATCACTGCGCCAGAAGTGGCTTCTACCTCTTCCTACACCCTGAGTGTGGTGGTAGGCGATGGTAAAACCAGCGTGCAGTCTAACGTCCAGGTAACGGTTAATCCGAAACCAGCCGACGTGACGCCGCCAGCTGATGATGTGACTCCGCCGTCTGACGACGTTACACCACCTGCTGATGACGTGACTCCGCCATCTGACGAAGGCACTGCAACCGGCAGCTGCGACGCACCGGTTGACGCCAACGCCGGCAACTACGCCGCGTGGGATTCCAGCAAAATCTACAACACTGGCGATACCGTAAGCTTCGACCATCTGGTGTGGAAAGCGAAGTACTGGACTCAGGGCAACCAGCCTGGCTTCGGCGTGGACGCATGGGAACTTGCGAGCAACGTGAAGATGAACTGGCGTTCTGATCTGGTGTACAACGGCGGCGAAACCACTACTTACCAGGGCAACGTTTACCGTGCCAAATGGTGGACCCGTGGTGACAACCCAGCGAACAGCGATGTATGGGTCAAAGAAGGCCCAGCGACAGATTGCCAATAATCTGAGCTGATAAAGACTCCCCCCGTATAAGGGGGGAGTAAATCAAAAATGATTTTACAGGATGTTGTTAAGGAGAAATAAACGAAACGGTCAGCAGGTAAAAATGAAAAAGTTAATTTTTTTATTATTGATTATCAGCCAAAGCGCGCTGGCAAACTGTTGGGATAAAGCGGCACATTATTATCACGTCGATCCTTATTTACTGTACGCCATTGCCAATGTGGAGTCGGGAATGAACCCGTATGCGGTCGGCAGAAACCATGACGGTACGCGTGACGTGGGGTTGATGCAAATTAACAGCTCACATTTTTCGGCACTGGAGAGCAGGGGGATAGATGAATATCGGCTAATAACCGAACCCTGTACCTCGATTATGGTTGGCGCATCGATTTTATCCAGCATGATTAAAGTGTATGGCTATAACTGGGAGGCGGTCGGCGCCTATAACGCCGGATTAAAGAAAGAGAATTATCCGCAACGCATGATATACGCCCACAAAGTGTGGAAAAAATATCAGGAACTGAAAGCGACAGCAAACGAATGAGTTTTTTATTTTTGAAGAATTCCTGAGGGTGTTCTTCGAAAAGAGAAAACAGCTGTCTGCGGTTTATTTATTAACGGATTAATACATAAGCCTGGATTGTTATTATTTAACTTAAATAAACAGGAATAGTGAAATGAACAAAAGGACGTTACTGAGTGTTCTCGTTGCCGACGCATGCGTAGCACCGTTTATGGCGCAGGCTGCCTCGCTGCAAGCGACCACCAGTGAACCATACACCATGAACGCCAGCGATCTGGCGAAGAAAGAGAAAGAGCTGACCAGCTTCCCGCTGATGGATGCCGTAAAGGAAACCATTAAGACGCTGGACAACGCCCAGGTTGAACTGATTGAACCTGGTCGTGCGGCGAACCCGGAGAACGTGAAACGCGTGGAAGGGATCGTGAAAGCCAGCGACTGGGAATATCTCTTCCCGCTGCGCGCGCAGGCGTACACCTACAGCAACTTCCTGAAAGCGGTTGGTAAATTCCCGGCGCTGTGTAAGACCTACAATGACGGTCGCGACAGTGACGCTATCTGCCGTAAAGAGCTGGCAACCATGTTTGCGCACTTTGCTCAGGAAACGGGCGGTCACGAAAGCTGGCGTCCGGAAGCCGAATGGCGTCAGGCCCTGGTTCACGTGCGTGAGATGGGCTGGAGCGAAGGCCAGAAGGGCGGCTATAACGGCGAATGTAACCCGGACGTCTGGCAGGGTCAGACCTGGCCGTGCGGTAAAGATAAAGACGGCGACTTCCTGAGCTACTTCGGTCGCGGTGCGAAGCAGTTGTCCTACAACTACAACTACGGCCCGTTCTCTGAAGCGATGTACGGTGACGTGCGTACGCTGCTCGACAAACCTGAGCTGGTGGCGGATACCTGGCTGAACCTGGCGAGTGCGATCTTCTTCTTCGCCTATCCACAGCCGCCTAAACCAAGCATGCTGCAGGTTATCGACGGTACATGGCAGCCGAACGATCACGATAAAGCCAACGGCCTGGTCCCTGGCTTCGGCGTGACCACTCAGATCATCAACGGTGGCGTTGAGTGCGGTGGTCCAACTGAAATTGCACAGTCTGAAAACCGTATCAAGTACTACAAAGAGTTCGCGAACTACCTGAAGGTCCCTGTTCCGGCGAACGAAGTGCTGGGCTGCGCGAACATGAAGCAGTTCGACGAAGGCGGTGCTGGCGCGCTGAAGATTTACTGGGAGCAGGACTGGGGATGGAGCGCGGATACGCCAAGCGGTGCAACCTACTCTTGCCAGCTCGTCGGCTACCAGACGCCGTTCAGCGCGTTCAAAGAGGGTGATTACAGCAAGTGCGTGCAGAAGTTCTTTAACGTGAACATCGTTAACGATGACGGTTCCGTTACGCCGGATGAAACCCCGGTAACGCCAACGCCTACGCCGTCAGAAGACGAAACGCCGGCGCCAGCGCCAGTTCCGGATGAAACCCCGGCTGAACCTGCTGTGGTGAACCACGCGCCAGTGGCGCATATCGCGGGTCCAATTGGTGCAGTTGACGCTGGTGCGCAGGTTTCACTGAGCGCGGAAGGCTCTACTGATGAAGACGGCAACGCGCTGACCTACACCTGGCGTTCCCAGGACGGCCAGACCGTAACCGGTCAGGATAAAGCGGTAGTGAACTTCAAGGCGCCTGAATCGGCAACGGCTCAGCAAATTGAAATCAGCCTGACCGTGAGCGACGGTGAGTTGAGCAGCACGACCTCTTATCTGCTGAACGTGAAAGCCAAAGCAGCACCGTCTCAGGACGAAGGTACGTCTGGCGATTACGCGGCGTGGAGCGCGAACAGCAAGTACAAGGCAGGCGATATCGTGAACAACCACGGTAAACTGTTCCAGTGCAAACCGTTCCCGTACAGCGGCTGGTGTAACAACGCCCCGGCATACTATGAACCGGGCGCTGGTCTGGCATGGTCTGATGCCTGGACAGCTCTGTAAAAGCAAACGGCAACCGAAAGGTTGCCGTTTTAGTTTTTGCACCCTCTCCAGC
This sequence comes from Enterobacter sp. T2, assembly GCF_010692925.1. Lineage (NCBI taxonomy): Bacteria > Pseudomonadati > Pseudomonadota > Gammaproteobacteria > Enterobacterales > Enterobacteriaceae > Enterobacter > Enterobacter sp. T2. The sequence goes on from NZ_CP048736.1 coordinate 1,532,234, forward strand.
GGTACGGTGCAGTTGTAGACCCGGTAAGGCGAAGCCGCCACCGGGCAACAGGCTAGCGGTGCAGTTTCCCGTGATCCCGTAACCACGCCGCCGTGCGCATAATCCCTTCATCCAGCGTCACCACCGGCCGATACCCCAGTTCGTTCTCTGCCCGTGAAATATCCAGCGTGAAATCAAAGTTGAGTTTTGAGACACCGTAATGCGTCAGCGCAGGTTCTTTGGCCGCTTTACTGCCAAATCGCTCCATGCTGCGGGCAATCATGTCAAGCATGGGGTAGGGGACAGAACGGATGCGGCAGTCGATCTGCAGTTCATCAATCAGCCGCTGCACAATGCTGCGTAGCGTACAGGGTTCGCCGTTGGTGATATTATAGGCGCGACCAGAGATCAGCTTATCGCAGTCCGGCTGGCTGGCCAGCCACATGGCGTGGACGGCGTTTTCGTAATAGGTCATATCCACCAGCGCATCGCCACCGCGTGGCAGCAGCACGCTGCCGTAGTGATGCATCATCTGCGCCAGGCGCGGAATAAACACTTTGTCGTGCGGTCCGAACAGGCTCTGCGGACGCAGTACCGTAAAGCGGGTGTGCGGGTTCGACTGCGCCAGCAGGTCGATCACCTCTTCACTGGCCGCCTTGCTGCGCGCAAATTCACAGGCAAAGCGTGCCGGACGGAAATCTTCCTGCACATCGCGATGGTGGTGATAGTCGAAATAGAGCGACGGGGAGGAGATATGAATAAAGTTACGTACCCCCCAGGCAACGGCCCATTCGCCCAGACGGCGGGTGGCCCGCACGTTGGCGAGATCGAAGGCTTCCTGGGTCCCCCACGGAGAGGTAAAACTGGAGCAGTGCCACAGCGTATCGATTCCGGCGAGCATCACCTTCGCCTGCGAGGAGACCAGCTCCGTCAGGTCGGCATGGACGAACTCTGCGCCCATTTTTTGCAGCAGTTTTCCCATCGCCTCGTTGCGACCGGTAGCCCTGACGCTAATGCCCTTGTTGCGCAGAAATTCGACCGCATTTCGGCCTAAGCCGCTGGTCGCCCCGGTAACCAGTACCTTCATATCAATCCACTGTGTTGAAAAAGAATTTCGTGCGCATTCTTTCGTGAATTACGGCGCTATGCAATGGGAAAGGTGAAAGAAAAAGCGTTTTAATGAGTTATTTTCGTTTTTTGTTCTGCCAGTTGCGCAATTCGTTTCGCCATTCCCCGGAAGATAAAAAGATGGGCGGGGATCATGAACAGCCAGTAAAAAAGGCCCGGCATCCCGTGCGGGTGCCACCAGGCGCGGACGTCCAGTTCCCGGCGATCGCCTTTATCCTTGAGGGTGAAGCAGAGTCGCCCCAGCCCCGGCGCTTTCATACCGAACAACAACGCCAGCTGCTTTTCCGGCTCGACAATGATCACTTTCCAGCTGTCCACCGCGTCGCCCACCTCAAGATACGGTCGCGCCGGGCGACCTTTCGCCAGCCTGTGCCCCACCAGCAGATCCATTGTCCCCCGCGTTTGCCAGAGGAGATTGCCGAAGAAATAACGTTCTTTGCCGCCAATTTGGTTCACCACTTCCCACAGCGCCTCAAGGCTGGCAGAGGTTTTTACCGTGCAGCCCGCCTGTTTCGGGTAATAACCGTACTCCGGCCGCCAGCGGGCAAAGGCCTGCGCGTCATAACCCCAGTCGCTGGAGTTCACCAGCTGCTCTTCTTCTTTCAGCGTATTGCGTACCGCGTCGTCAAACCGGATCAGATCCTGAGGGATTAAGGCGCGCAGCTCGCGATCGTCCGCCAGCAGATCGTGTTTTAGCCCCTGAATCAGCGCCTTGGCGGTGGTCGGCGGCACGGAGGTGATCACATTTAAAAACCAGACTGAGATCCAGCGGGTCGGGAAGGGGATGGGGATCAGCCAGCGGCGGCGTCCGCTGACGCGCATGAAATGTTCGAACTGCTGCTGATAGCTCAGCACTTCAGGGCCTGCTGCTTCAAGCACCCGGTGTTGCTCCGCCGGGTGATCGAGCAATGCCACCAGATAGTGGAGCAAGTTCTCCAGCGCAATCGGCGTGGTGCGCGAGCGGACCCAGCGCGGCGGCGTCAGTACCGGCAGGTTGTAGACCATATCGCGCATCACTTCAAAAGCGGCTGAGCCCGCGCCGACGATGATCCCTGCGCGCAGTTCGGTGACGGGGATATTCGCCCCGCGCAGAGTGTCCGCCGTCAGCTGGCGCGCGCGCAGGTGATCGGACTGCTCGCTCTCAGGCGCCTGGAGCGAACTTAAAAAAATCACCTGCTTCACCGGCGTTTGCAGCAGGGCATCGCGGACGTTCAACGCCACCTGTCGCTCGTGGGCGATAAAATCGCCGCCTTCGCCCATGCTATGGACCAGGTAGTAAAGCGTGTCGACCCCTTCCAGCAGCGCGGGAAGCGTCTTCGGCCAGTTGAGGTCAACGTTGTGGCAGGTGACGCCCGGCAACGCCAGCTTTTGCAGGCGGTCGGTGTTGCGTGCCGCTGCCAGCACCTGATGTCCCCGCTGGCTCAACGCCGTGGTGAGATGCTGACCGATATACCCGCTGGCGCCCAGCACCAGAATGCGTTGCGGCACGTGAGGCTCCTTAGCGCTGTAAAAACGCCTGCCAGTGTTTCACCACCTCTGCCAGCTGTTCGCGGTTCACGTCGAGGTGCATGACCAGACGCACTACCGGAGAGGCGTTGATCAGCACGCCGCGCGCTTTCATAAATTCGCCCAGCGCAGCAGCATGTTCGTCGCCCACGCGAATGAACAGCATGTTGGTGTCGTGGCGCATCACGTCCGCACCGATCTCGCGCAGCTGTGTGGCCATCCATGCGGCGTTATCGTGATCGTCTTTCAGGCGCGCCACGTTATTTTTGAGAGCATACAGACCCGCCGCCGCCAGAATACCCGCCTGGCGCATGCCGCCGCCGGTCATCTTACGCCAGCGATTGGCGCGCTTGATGTAATCCGCATTGCCGACCAGCAGGGAACCCACCGGCGTACCCAGCCCTTTGGAGAGGCAAATGGTGAACGAGTCGCAATATTGCGTAATTTCTTTCAGCTCGCAGCCGTACGTCACTACGGCGTTAAAAATGCGCGCACCGTCAACGTGCAGGCCGAGCTTGCGCTCGCGGGTGAAGTCCCACGCCGCTTTCAGGTACTCGCGCGGCAGCACTTTTCCGTTGTGGGTATTTTCCAGACTGAGCAGTTTCGTGCGGGCGAAATGAATATCGTCGGCTTTGATTTTTGCCGCGACCTTATCGAGCGGGAGTGTACCGTCCGGCGCGGCGTCAATCGGCTGCGGCTGGATGCTGCCAAGCACCGCCGCACCGCCGGCTTCGTAGAGATAGTTATGCGCGCCCTGGCCGACAATATACTCTTCGCCGCGCTCGCAGTGGCTGAGCAGCGCCACGAGGTTCGCCTGCGTGCCGGTCGGCAGGAACAGCGCGGCCTCCTTGCCACTCAGCTCTGCCGCATAGCGCTGTAACGCGTTGACCGTCGGGTCATCGCCGTAGACGTCGTCCCCGACCGGGGCGGCCATCATCTCTTCGAGCATGGCACGGCTCGGGCGGGTAACGGTATCACTACGCAAATCAATCATTTCACATCCCTTTATTTTAAGAGGTCACGTGAAATGTTTTACCTGAGCCAGTTGGTTTTTGCCAGTTCGATCACTTCATCACCTCGGCCGCTGATGATGGCGCGCAGCATATAGAGGCTAAAACCTTTCGCCTGTTCCAGCTTGATTTGCGGTGGAATAGCCAGCTCTTCTTTGGCGACTACCACATCCACCAGCACCGGACCGTCGATAGAAAAGGCGCGCTGCAGGGCTTCATCCACGTCAGACGCTTTTTCCACGCGAATACCGGTGATACCGCACGCCTCGGCAATACGCGCGAAGTTGGTGTCATGCAGTTCGGTACCGTCCGTCAGATAACCACCGGCCTTCATCTCCATCGCCACAAAGCCCAGTACGCTGTTGTTGAAGACCACGATTTTGAGCGGCAGCTTCATCTGTACCACGGAGAGAAAATCACCCATGAGCATGCTAAACCCGCCGTCGCCGCACATGGCCACCACCTGACGTTCCGGTGCCGTCGCTTTTGCGCCCAGCGCCTGCGGCATGGCGTTGGCCATCGAGCCGTGGTTGAACGAACCCAGCAGGCGGCGTTTGCCGTTCATCTTCAGGTAGCGTGCTGCCCAGACGGTTGGCGTGCCGACGTCGCAGGTAAAAATGGCGTCGTCGTCAGCGAAATGGCTGATCTGCTGTGCCAGGTACTGCGGGTGGATGGCTTTGTCGCTTGGTTTGGCGAGATCGTCCAGCCCCTTACGGGCATCGCGGTAGTCACTGAGGGCTTTATCAAGAAACGCGCGATCCGTTTTCTCCTCGAGCAGCGGCAGCAGGGCGGCCAGCGTGGATTTGATATCGCCCACCAGCGCCATATCTACCTTGCTGTGCGCGCCGATGCTGGCCGGATTGATATCGATCTGAATGATTTTGGCATCCGTCGGGTAAAACGCGCGGTAAGGGAACTGGGTACCGAGTAAAATCAGCGTGTCGGCGTTCATCATGGTGTGGAACCCGCTGGAGAAACCGATCAGCCCGGTCATTCCCACATCGTAGGGGTTGTCGTACTCGACGTGCTCTTTGCCGCGCAGGGCGTGAACAATGGGGGCTTTTAGCTTACCCGCGAATTCAAGTAGCTCCTTGTGCGCGCCCGCGCAGCCGCTACCGCACATCAGGGCAATATTGCTGGAGTAACGCAGCAGCTGCGCCAGCTTTTTCAGCTCTTCTTCCGCAGGCGTCACCACAGGCTGCGGGGCGTGATACCAGTGGGTGCTGGCCCCTTCTGGTGCGGCCTTAAGGGCCACATCACCCGGGATAACGACCACCGACACGCCGCGGTTCAGCACCGCCTTGCGCATGGCGATTGCCAGAACCTGCGGGATCTGCTCCGGGGATGAAACCAGTTCGCAATAGTGGCTGCATTCACGGAACAGCTCCTGCGGATGCGTCTCCTGAAAATAGCCGCTACCGATTTCGGAAGAGGGGATATGGGCGGCAATCGCCAGCACCGGCACGTGGTTACGGTGGCAGTCAAACAGACCGTTGATCAGATGCAGGTTACCTGGCCCGCACGAGCCTGCACACACGGCCAGTTCACCGGTGAGCTGCGCTTCGGCTCCCGCGGCAAATGCGGCGACCTCTTCATGGCGGGTCGGCATCCATTCAATGGTTTTCATTTTGTTAAGGCTGTCGCTCAGTCCGTTCAGGGAATCGCCGGTTACGCCCCAGATACGTTTCACGCCAGCCTGTTCCAGGGTTTTCGCTATATATGCAGCCACGGTTTGTTTCATGGGTGTCCTTCTCCTTTTTGTGATATCGCTTACAAGCTTAGAAGAAAGTCGCTGTATTGCCTGCTCAATACCCCTCAATTAACAGGGTTTCCTTGCGCGATAATTCGGCATAATCTGGTGCTGACTCAGGTGAAAACAGGAATCATTTCAAATGGTTAAATCATTGTTAATTGCTGTTAATGAAAAGCTATCGTGCGACGATCTTGGCAAACTCTTGTTACGACTTGCCGTCGGTGGGTTGATGCTCTTTCACGGTTTGCACAAGTTATTCGGCGGCGTGGGCTTTATCAGCGGCATGCTGGTGGAAAAAGGGTTACCGGGGTTTATCGCCTATGGCGTGTTGATTGGCGAAGTGGTGGCACCGATGTTGATTATTGTCGGCCTCTTTACGCGCCCGGCCGCGCTGATGCTGGCGTTTACGATGATTGTGGCATGGCTGATGGTAGGAATGGGTGAAACGTTCGCCCTCGATAAGGTTGGGGCATGGGCGATTGAAAGCCTGGTGTACTTCTTTATTGGCTCGCTGGCGGTGGCATTTTTAGGGGCAGGGCGGTTTGCGCTGGGGAAAGCACCGGCGTGGCGTTGAGGTTTGGGCTCTGGTATGAAGGAAAGGGTCTATGGACCCTTTTTTATTGGCTGTTTGTAACTTATTGATTTTATTGTGCTGAAATGTATGTGAAGAAAAAAGGGATCGAGACGATTTTTTAGGTTATTTCTTTATCTGACAAAGTGATAGGTGTAGATTGTTCCAGTTCACTGCCGTACAGGCAGCTTAGAAAGAAAAGAGTTATGTCACGATGATTAAGAGTCGGTTCACTGCCGTACAGGCAGCTTAGAAAATCGCCGGGGCCGACTGCGTCATCGTCTGCTCGTTCACTGCCGTACAGGCAGCTTAGAAATCATGACGTGAAGGTGGTTTGTTGCCGTGTTGTGTTCACTGCCGTACAGGCAGCTTAGAAAGTTATGACCACTACTGGCCCACTCTTGCCCATCGTTCACTGCCGTACAGGCAGCTTAGAAAGATGACGATGAAGCGGATGCAGGCGGCGCAGCGTTCACTGCCGTACAGGCAGCTTAGAAAAGGGCGCACACGAAGAGAAGTGATTTCATGTTGTTCACTGCCGTACAGGCAGCTTAGAAAGCCGCCAGCGATAGTTGAGATGCCAGCGTTTAGTTCACTGCCGTACAGGCAGCTTAGAAATTTTTTTACGTAAAAAATCACGTAAGGAGTAAGTTCACTGCCGTACAGGCAGCTTAGAAAGCCGGGAACATCCGTCCGTGCGTAGGGTTCATGTTCACTGCCGTACAGGCAGCTTAGAAAGTATTCGAGATCGGCGTCGTAGCTCATAGCGCGTTCACTGCCGTACAGGCAGCTTAGAAACACGGTTCTATTCAAGCTGCGCAAGTTCCCCAGTTCACTGCCGTACAGGCAGCTTAGAAAAAAGTGAACTATGATCCAAATAGTATTAAACGGTTCACTGCCGTACAGGCAGCTTAGAAACACTCGCGAGAATGAGCAAGGCGGCAGTCTATGTTCACTGCCGTACAGGCAGCTTAGAAAATTGTTCCGATCATGGACAATATGAAATTAGAGTTCACTGCCGTACAGGCAGCTTAGAAATAAAACGTGCGAAAGAATATTTCCTTATAACCGTTCACTGCCGTACAGGCAGCTTAGAAAATACTCCGACTCCACCAGGTTGAACCACCATAGTTCACTGCCGTACAGGCAGCTTAGAAAGAACCACGGATGGATAAGCTCGCCCGGGCCGGGTTCACTGCCGTACAGGCAGCTTAGAAAGGAATACTTTCAGGATTCGAGCCGGGGATCCTGTTCACTGCCGTACAGGCAGCTTAGAAAGGTATCTTTCCGCGCACCACGTCGCGGGCGTAGTTCACTGCCGTACAGGCAGCTTAGAAAGTCTTTTGCCCGCATATGCGCGTTTTTATAATGTTCACTGCCATACACGCAGCAACCACATGTAGTTCGGCACAAACACTGTGCCGCCTGATTATAAGCCCGGTGGCGCTAGCGCTTACCGGGCCTACGACGATCCAGCCCCTACAAGGTAGGCCGGGTAAACGCAGTGCCACCCGGCAAAAACGGGGCACCGCGTCAGATTATGCGAGGACCAGATCCCCCTGCGGATGGCATGAGCACGCCAGCACGTAACCTTCGGCAATTTCCGCGTCGGAGAGCGTCATGGTACTGGTGACAGTGTATTCACCTGAAACCACTTTCGTCTTACAGCAACCGCATACGCCCGCACGGCAGGCGGCCACTACCGGCACCTTATTGCTTTCGAGTGCCTCCAGCAAAGTCGTTCCCACGCGGCCAAAGAAGGTCTGCGCAGGCTGTAGCTTAGTAAACTGAATCCCGCTGGTTGCCGCCTCCGCTACCGGCGTGAAGAATTGCTCCTTGAAGAAGCGGGTCACGCCAAGCGCCTTCACTTCTTTCTCGACGATATCCATGTAAGGCGCCGGGCCGCAGGTCATCACGGTACGGTGCGCAATATCCGGCACGCTTTGCAGCAGCTCGCGGCTCAGACGACCGGGCACAAAACCGTGGACCGCATTGTGTTCTGCCACCAGTGTTACCGGATAATTACGCCACTCCTCGGCAAAAATAACATCTTCCGGAGAGCGAACGCTAAAGATCACCTGCACGTCGGCCTGCGGACGGTTTTTCGCCAGCCAGCGGCGCATGGACATAATCGGCGTGACGCCACAGCCCGCCGCCAGCAGCAGGAATTTATCTTCCGCCTTGTCGTTACAGGTGAAATCGCCCTGGGCGTCTGACAGCCAGATATAGTCTCCGCGCTTAACGTCACGGGTCAGCCACTGCGAGCCGGCACCGTCATCAATACGGCGAATGGTAAGCGTGATGTATTCGCTCACGCCCGGCGTTGAGGAGATCGTGTAGGCACGCAGGGTGTCCGCCGAATGGCGGACACTGACCAGCGCATACTGACCGGCACGGTACGGATAGTAATCGTGGCAAATCAGTGAGAGCGTCCACACATCCGGCGTCTCCTGGTGGATGTGATGAACCTGCATCTGCCACGGACATTGTGAGGTTGGCATGGTCATGAATAACTCCTTACGCGCTCAGCAGCTGCTTCATATCATCTTCAACGTTGGTGACGGAGCGCAGGCCGAATTTTTCGTTCAGCACGGCCAGCAGGTCCGGCGTCAGGAAGCCTGGCGCGGTCGGGCCGGTCACGATGTTGGTCACGCCCAGAGAGAGCAGGGTCAGCAGGATGACGATCGCTTTCTGCTCAAACCACGAAAGCACCAGCGACAGCGGCAGGTCGTTCACGCCACAGCCCAGTTTCTCCGCCAGGGTAACCGCCAGAATAATGGCCGAGTAAGCATCGTTACACTGGCCCGCATCGATCAGGCGCGGCAGACCTTCGATATTGCCGAAGTCCAGCTTGTTGAAACGGTATTTACCGCACGCCAGGGTCAGGATCAGGCAATCGTCCGGTACGCTGGTGGCGAAATCGGTGAAGTAGTTACGCTCACCGCGCGCGCCGTCGCAGCCGCCGACGAGGAAGATGTGGCGCAGCTTTTCACGGCTGACGAGATCGATCAGCGAATCTGCGGCGCCGAGCAGGGTTTCTCGGCCGAAGCCGACGGTGATCAGATGCGGAATTTCGCTGTACGGGAAGCCCGCCATTTGCTGCGCTTGGGCAATAACCGGACCGAAATCGTCGCCTTCGAGGTGGCTCACGCCCGGCCAGCCGACGATGCTGCGGGTCCAGATGCGGTCGTCATACGCGCCCACGGTAGGGTCGATGATGCAGTTAGAGGTCATCACGATAGGGCCAGGGAAGCGGGCGAACTCCAACTGCTGGTTCTGCCAGCCGCTGCCGTAGTTACCGATCAGATGTTTGAATTTACGCAGCTCCGGGTAGCCGTGTGCAGGCAGCATTTCGCCGTGAGTATAAACGTTGACGCCAGTGCCTTCAGTCTGCTTCAGCAGGTTGTAGAGATCTTTCAGGTCATGACCGGAGATCAGGATACATTTACCCTCGGTCGCCTTCACGTTGACCTGCGTTGGCGTCGGGTGGCCGTAGGTGCTGGTTTCACCGGCATCCAGAATGCTCATCACGCGGAAGTTCATCTGGCCGATTTCCATTGAGCACTCAAGCAGGGCGTTCATATCGGCAGGCCAGGTACCCAGCCACGCCATGATTTTGTGGTACTGCGCGTAGATATCGTTGTCGTACTGACCGAGAACGTGCGCGTGCTCCATATACGCCGCTGCGCCTTTCAGACCGTACAGGCACAGCAGGCGCAGGCCGAGAATGTTCTCGCCAATCGCCGCTTTGTCTTTATTCGGGGTAAAGTCTGCCGCCTGACGCTGGAGGTCGCCCAGGTCATCACTCGCCAGCTGGAGTTCTGACATCGGGTTGTCCACGCGAGCGTTAGCATCAGCGTTCAGGCACTGCGCTTTCAGCGCTTCACGCAGGGCGATAGCTTCACGGGCATAGCCGACGATGCGAGGGGAATCAAAGTTAACGTTGGTCAGCGTAGAGAAGAATGCGCGCGGCGCGAAGCTGTCGACATAGTGGTCGACGATGCCGTATTCGCGGGCTTTGAATGCCCATGCGGAAAGGCCTTGCAGGGCAGCAATCAGCAGGTCCTGCAGGTCTGATGTTTCTGCGGTTTTGCCGCACATACCCTGCGCGTAAGAGCAGCCATTGCCTGCCGGGGTACGGATGGTTTGTTCACATTGCACACAAAACATAATCACACCTGTTAAAGTTATATTTGATATACATGTTTAAGATTATGCCTGTGCCAGAACGGTGAAAAGCGCTTTCTGCTACAAAATAGAGGGAGATTGATTTAGCGCAATTTTGGCGGCAGGCACCCTACCGCCAAAGAAGTATCAGGCAGAAAAGAAAGCCATCAGAATGGGAACCAGCAAACTCAAAATAAAGCCGTGCACGATGGCTGCGGGCACCATTTCCAGCCCGCCTGAGCGCTGAAGCACCGGCAGGGTAAAGTCCATCGACGTCGCGCCGCACAGACCCAGTGCGGTAGAGCGACTGCGGCGAACCAGCCCCGGGATCAGCATAATGGCAATCAGCTCACGCGCCAGATCGTTAAAGAAGGCGGCGCTGCCGATCACCGGACCGAATGATTCAGTCAGCAGAATACCGGAAAGGGAGTACCAGCCAAATCCGGAGGCCATTGCCAGGCCGGTTTTCAGCGGCAGATCGAGAATAAAAGCATTAATCACACCCGCCACCATTGAGCTGGCGACAACCATTACGGCAATAATCATTCCCCGACGGTTGAGGACAATCTGTTTCAGGGTCATGCCGTTATTTCGCAGCTGGATACCAATCAGGAACAGCAGGAAGATCAGGGTATATTCACTGGCTTCTGTCGCGTGCTGTAAAAATGCCCATCCGGTGAGACCCAGAAGAAAACCGAGCACCACGACGCCGCAGAGTTTTAATGACTCAAGTGCCATCGCAATACGGGAGGGCAGCTTTTCCTGGTGGTGATGGTTTTTCCAGGGAATAGTGCGTTCCAGCCACAGCAGTGCGGCAATATTGCACAGCAAAATAACCGTAACCGTGACGGCTGAATAATGCAAAATGGAGAGTAAATTCGCGGACAGGTTATCCAGGAAGGCCAGGCTGATCCCCATAAAGAAAAGAATGAGGTAAACAATCCCGCTGAGAAAACGGTTGATAAGCCGTAATGCGGATTCCTGACGCAGCGGAATAAGGTAGCCCGCAATCAGGGGCAGCAGAATAATGAGGAGTCCTGAAAACATGAACAGCCGGTCCTTTTGAGTGTCTGTTGAGCGCCAGAGACACTACCCAATAAAGGCTATTCAGTAAAGCGGCAAAAGAAAGCCGGGTGGCGGCTACGCCTTACCCGGCTTGTATGTGCGGTCTGTTGCCATCACCCCGTCCCTCTCCCACGGGGAGAGGGAGGGAAAGATTAATCGCGTTTTTCCAGCAGGGTGCGATACAGCACGCCGCCCAGAATACCGCCGATAATTGGCATCACCCAGAACAGCCACAGCTGCTCAAGCGCCCAGCCGCCCTGGAAGATGGCGACGGCGGTACTGCGTGCCGGGTTAACGGAGGTGTTGGTGACCGGAATTGAAATCAGGTGGATAAGCGTCAGCGCCAGACCAATAGCAATCGGGGCAAAGCCAGCAGGCGCGTGTTTGTCGGTGGCGCCGTGGATCACCAGCAGGAAGCCCGCGGTCAGCACTATTTCAATCACGATGGCAGACAGCATGGAGTAACCGCCCGGCGAGTGCTCGCCAAAGCCGTTTGAGGCGAAGCCGCTGGCGGCCGCGTCAAAGCCGGCCTTACCGCTGGCAATAACGTACAGAACGCCAGCCGCAATAATACCGCCCACCACCTGCGCCACGATGTAGCCAATGACGTCTTTAGCGGGGAAACGACCGCCCGCCTATAAACCTAACGTCACAGCCGGGTTAAAATGACCACCCGAAATATGCCCCACGGCGAAGGCCATGGTTAATACGGTTAAGCCAAACGCCAGCGCGACGCCGACAAAACCAATGCCTAATTCCGGGAACGCTGCTGCCAGAACGGCGCTACCGCAGCCACCAAATACCAGCCAGAATGTACCAAAACATTCTGCAGCCAATTTTCTAAACATAACCACCTCAAATAATTTCCGCGCGCTTTCCCGCGGGCGGGATATATCGCCATAAAGGGATGACGACTCAAAGAGCCCGTATTTTAGAAACCAACAACACCCCTTCGCCACTTAAATAAATTCGATAAATTTGATTTAAGGCAATGTGATGTCATTCCTTGTTCAAATGAGCGGTAAATAGAGCATAGACCAATTCTTCTCAGGGTGAATGTTATGCTGTCGTGACAAGATTCCTCCCGCTATACTGCTGATAACTTAAAGGAAAAAGTGTTCATTTCGCGGGGGATTTATGCTTCTCGAACGTGTGGAAATTGTCGGGTTTCGCGGTATTAACCGCCTGTCGCTGCAGCTTGAGCAGAACAACGTCCTGATCGGCGAGAACGCGTGGGGTAAGTCCAGCCTGCTCGATGCGCTGACGTTACTGCTTTCCCCCGAAGACGATCTGTATCACTTTGTCCACGACGATTTCTGGTTCCCGCCCGGGGACGTGACGGGACGCGAGAAGCACCTGCATATTATCCTGACGTTCCGTGAATCCGAGCCAGGCCGTCACCGCGTGCGTCGCTTCCGACCGCTGTCACCCTGTTGGGTGCCCTGTGACGATGATTTCCACCGGATTTTCTATCGCCTGGAAGGCGAGATGGCGGAAAACGAAGGGGTCCTGACCCTGCGCGAGTTTCTTGATGAAAAAGCCAACCCGATCCCACTGGACAACATCGACGATTTGGCTCGCCACCTGACCCGCCTGACGCCGGTATTGCGGTTGCGTGATGCGCGCTTTATGCGGCGTATCCGTAACGGCACGGTACCGAATATGCCGGAGGTGGAAGTCACCGCCCGCGAGCTGGATTTTCTGGCGCGTGAGCTGGTGTCGCGTCCGCAAAACCTGACCGATGGTCAGATTCGCCAGGGGTTGTCCGCGATGGTACAACTGCTGGAGCACTATTTTTCCGAGCAGGGGACATCGGAGTCGCGCCACCGGCTGATGCGCCGTCGCTCTCATGATGAACAACGCAGCTGGCGCTATCTCGACATCATCAACCGGATGATCGACCGGCCCGGCGGTCGTACCCATCGGGTGATTCTGCTGGGGCTGTTTTCAACACTTTTGCAGGCTAAAGGCACCGTGCGTCTTGACCGGGATGCCCGCCCGTTGCTGCTGGTGGAAGACCCTGAAACGCGGCTTCACCCCATCATGCTCTCGGTGGCGTGGCATCTGCTGAATTTGCTGCCGCTCCAGCGGATTACGACCACCAATTCTGGTGAGCTATTATCCATGACGCCGGTTGAGCATATCTGCCGTCTGGTGCGCGAGTCTTCGCGGGTCTCCGCGTACCGCCTCGGGCCTGGCGGTTTAAATGCCGAAGACGGGCGGCGCATCGCGTTTCATATTCGTTTTAATCGCGCGTCGTCACTTTTTGCCCGCTGTTGGCTGCTGGTGGAAGGGGAAACGGAGACCTGGGTCATCAACGAACTGGCGCGTCAGTGTGGGCACCATTTTGATGCGGAAGGCATTAAGGTGATCGAATTTGCCCAGTCGGGATTAAAACCGCTGATAAAATTTGCCCGCCGGATGGGTATTGAATGGCATGTGCTGGTGGACGGTGACGAGGCGGGTAAAAAGTATGCCTCGACCGTGCGTAGCCTGCTGAATAATGAACGCGAAGAAGAGCGCGACCATTTAACCATGCTCCCCGCGATGGACATGGAGCACTTTATGTATCGTCAGGGGTTTGACGATGTGTTCCACCGCATTGCGATGGTGCCGGTCGATGTTCCGATGAACATGCGCCGCGTGATCGCCAAAGCGATACACCGTTCGTCAAAACCGGATCTCGCGATTGAAGTGGCGACGGAAGCGGGAAGGCGGGGCATGGAGGCGGTGCCCACTCTGCTGAGGAAGATGTTCTCCCGCGTACTGTGGCTGGCACGCGGGAGGGCGGATTAACCTCGGGTCGCCTGATTCACCTGCTGAATCAGGCTGTCCAGCAGTTCGTAGCGACGGCGATATTCGGAACGTTTTTTGCTCGCGATCTCTTCCATCGGTTTACGCGGCATGACAAGCGGCAGCATAAAGTTACCGCTATCCTGCTTTTCACCGCCGAGGGAGAGCCAGAAGCTGTCATAATCAGCCAGCAGTTTTCCCTCTTTTTTCTTGCGGTAACGCCAGCTGCGATAAATATGGGTGTCGTTACTGACGGCGACAATCTGTTCGACCGGGAAAGCGGCGCCGAGCGTCATGGCGGTTTCAACCAGCAGACGTTTCGGGAACAGCCCATGACAGGCCTTCGTCGCTTTCTGGATCCGCTCATGGGGAACATGCGCTTTTGCGCCCTGCAAACCGCCAATGAACAGCGTCGATTTTCCGGCAAAAGGGCAGAGCGTGAAGGTTATCTCCGCCAGGACTGTGTTTTGATCGTCGCAGAAGACGAGGGTGGCTTCTCCCTCTTTATCCATAAACGCATCAGCACACAGGCGAACGGTAAAGTGCTGTTCATCTTTACCGGTTAAGGTCAGCAGCGTGGCACCCTGCTTCGAAAGATAGCCCTGCAGCAGCGTCGCCGGAAGCTGGCGGCTCATGATCTGATAGTGCCAGTTAAGAGACTCCAGCGCGTGCTGACGTTCCATGTTCACCGTCAGCCACGGGCGGTGCATCCGGCAGGGCAGCCCCGGCTGAGCTTGTAATATCTGCATCAGACGCGGCTGTTTTGCCAGGCGCGTCAACAGGCGAGAGGTGGTGACGGGAGCCGCAAGCGACCGTAACACGAACTTGCGCCGATAAGCCGGATTCTGCCATGCCAGTCCTGGGGTAAGCTTACCCAAAGCCAGGTTTTTGAAAAGCTGCCAGCCGGAGGCAGGCTGCGTCAGGGGGGAATAAGGCGTATCGACGATGGAAGACATGATAAATCCTGAATCTTTTGGAATATCACTATTTCAACAAGAGGAATATCAACATCTCGTCAACAAATTAGGACGATTTCGGAGAACAGGGGTTTCGTTAAGGAGTCGTTTAGATAGAATCAACATTTATTATTGCCAGAACATTTATTTGGAATATTTATGAACCTCAAGGGAAAACGCAGAACGCTATTTCTGCTGCTGGCGGTCGTGATTTTAGTCGGTGGATTCTGGTTATGGCAGGTGCTTAACGCACCGGTGCCGCAGTACCGGACACTGATCGTTCGCCCCGGCGAACTGCAGCAAAACGTCCTGGCGACGGGCAAGCTTGATGCATTGCGCAAGGTTGACGTTGGCGCTCAGGTCAGCGGCCAGCTGAAAACGCTGTCGGTAGAGATCGGTGATAAGGTAAAAAAAGGCCAGCTGCTGGGTGTTATCGATCCTGAACAGGCCGAGAACCAGATCCGCGAGGTGGAAGCCACGCTGATGGAGCTTCGCGCCCAGCGTGCTCAGGCGCTGGCTGAACGTAATCTGGCCCAGGTCACGCTGACCCGTCAGCAGGCGCTGGCAAAAACCCAGGCCATTTCGAAGCAGGATTTAGATACTGCCACGACGGAGCTGGCGGTCAAGCAGGCGCAGATTGGCACCATCGACGCACAAATCAAACGCAATCAGGCCTCGCTGGACACGGCGAAAACCAACCTCGACTACACGCAAATCGTTGCGCCGATGGCCGGTGAAGTCACCCAGATCACCACGCTGCAGGGGCAGACGGTAATTGCCGCCCAGCAGGCGCCTAACATTCTGACGCTGGCGGATATGAGCACTATGCTGGTCAAAGCGCAGGTTTCCGAGGCGGATGTGATCCATCTGAAACCGGGGCAGAACGCCTGGTTTACCGTGCTTGGCGACCCGCAGACGCGCTATGAAGGCGTGCTGAAAGACATTCTGCCGACGCCGGAAAAGGTTAACGACGCTATCTTTTACTACGCCCGTTTTGAGGTGCCAAACCCACAGGGCGTGCTGCGTCTGGATATGACTGCCCAGGTGCATATCCAGCTGACCGGCGTGAAGAACGTGCTCACCATTCCGCTCTCCGCGCTGGGCGAACCCGCCGGGGACAATCGCTATAAAGTGAAAGTGCTGCGCAACGGCGAGACGCGCGATCGCGAAGTGGTGATTGGCGCGCGTAATGATACCGATGTGGTGGTGGTGAAAGGGCTGGAAGAGGGTGAGGAGGTGGTTGTCAGTGAAAGCCTGCCCGGAGCCGCGAAATGACCGCGCTGCTTGAGCTGAAGGATATCCGTCGCAGCTATCCGTCGGGCGACGGTCCGGTGGAGGTGCTGAAAGGTATCTCCCTGCGCGTGGAAGCGGGCGAGATGGTGGCGATTGTCGGCGCGTCAGGCTCCGGTAAATCGACGCTGATGAACATTCTCGGCTGCCTGGATAAACCCACCAGCGGGACCTATCGCGTGGCCGGGACGGATGTCTCCACGCTCGACGGCGACGCGCTGGCGAAGCTGCGCCGGGAACATTTTGGTTTTATCTTCCAGCGTTACCACCTGCTCTCACACCTGAACGCGGCGCAAAACGTCGAAGTGCCCGCCGTCTATGCAGGCGTGGAGCGGAAGAAACGTCTTGAGCGTGCGAAGACGCTGTTAACGCGTCTCGGGCTGGCTGAACGCGTGGAGTACCAGCCGTCGCAGCTGTCCGGTGGCCAGCAGCAGCGCGTGAGTATTGCCCGCGCGCTGATGAATGGCGGGCAGGTGATCCTCGCGGATGAACCCACCGGGGCGCTCGACAGCCATTCCGGTGAAGAGGTGATGGCGATCCTCCACCAGCTTCGCGATCAGGGGCACACGGTGATCATCGTTACCCACGATCCGCAGGTGGCGGCGCAGGCGGAACGCATTATTGAGATCCACGACGGCGAGCTGGTCAGCAACCCGCCGCCGCGTGCGTCCAGAGCGGCAGCTCCGAAAGAAGCGCTGCCGGACTCAACCGGCTGGGGACAATTTTCCAGCGGCTTTCGTGAAGCGCTGAACATGGCCTGGCTGGCGATGGCGGCCAACAAAATGCGCACCCTGCTGACCATGCTCGGGATTATCATCGGTATCGCCTCGGTGGTCTCGATTGTGGTGGTGGGCGACGCCGCCAAGCAGCTGGTGCTGGCCGATATTCGCGCCATCGGTACCAATACCATTGATGTCTATCCCGGCAAGGACTTTGGCGACGACGAACCGCAGTATCAGCAGGCGCTAAAGTATGACGATCTGGCAGCGATTCAGAAGCAGCCGTGGGTAAATTCCGCCACGCCAGCCGTTTCGCAAAACCTGCGTCTGCGGGTAGGGAATGTTGACGTTGCCGCCAGCGCCAACGGCGTCAGCGGGGACTACTTCAACGTCTACGGCATGACCTTCAGCGAAGGGGCGACCTTTAATGCCGAACAGCTGGCGGGCAGGGCGCAGGTGGTGGTGCTGGACGCGAACTCGCGCAGGCAACTCTTCCCTAATAAAGCCAATGTCGTCGGTGAAGTGATCCTGGTCGGCAACATGCCTGCCACGGTCATTGGTGTGGCGGAAGAGAAACAGTCGATGTTTGGCAGCAGCAAGATCCTGCGCGTCTGGTTGCCCTACACCACGATTTCCGGGCGGATCATGGGGCAGTCATGGCTCAACTCCATCACCGTGCGCGTGAAGGAGGGCTACGACAGCGCGCTGGCCGAACAGCAGCTTGAGCGGTTGCTCACGTTGCGCCACGGGAAGAAGGATTTCTTCACCTGGAACATGGACGGCCTCTTGAAAACGGCGGAAAAGACCACACGTACTCTTCAGCTGTTCCTCACGCTGGTGGCGGTGATCTCGCTGGTCGTCGGCGGCATCGGGGTGATGAATATCATGCTGGTGTCGGTCACGGAACGTACCCGGGAGATTGGCATCCGCATGGCGGTCGGGGCCAGAGCCAGTGATGTACTGCAACAGTTTCTGATTGAGGCTGTGCTGGTGTGCCTGGTCGGCGGGGCGATGGGGATTGCGCTCTCGATGATGATTGCGTTCGCGCTCCAGCTCTTTTTACCCGGGTGGGAGATTGGTTTCTCGCCGGTCGCCATTATTACCGCATTTTTATGTTCGACCTTTACCGGCATTTTGTTTGGCTGGCTCCCCGCCCGCAACGCGGCGCGGCTGGATCCGGTGGATGCGCTGGCTCGGGAATAACCCGAAAATAAAAATGCCAGCCGATCGGGCTGGCATTTTGACTGCGGGATGTACACAATAAAACAGAGCGCTATGCAACCGTCTCTGCTTCAATGGGTACGATAAGGCTTGCATGATTGCCTTTTGGTCCCTGGTGTACATCGAACCGGACGGACTGCCCGGCTTTGAGCGTTCTGTAACCATCCATCTGAATGGTGGAATAGTGAGCGAAGATATCCTCGCCGCCGCCTTCGGGGCAGATGAAGCCAAACCCTTTGGCGTTGTTGAACCACTTAACAGTACCCATTTCCATGCTTCGACATCCTTCGTAAATCTTATAAGTTAAGATGGAATGAACCGGTGGTGGAGTGGGGGCTGTTCAAAACCTCGCCATCTCACGCTTGTACAATTTAGAGAAACGAAAGACGTCGTCAAGCGTTTGGCGCTGGAGATGGGACAATAATCAACCAAAGTTTGAAGCAGTTAACGCTATTGCAACGGTTTGTGACAGACATCGCGGATGACAGTAATAGATGATTGTTATCTAACATCTGAGGTAGATTCAAAGTGGTTATGCAAAATGGGTAAGACCAACGACTGGCTGGATTTTGACCAGCTGGCGGAAGATAAAGTGCGTGACGCGCTAAAACCGCCATCTATGTATAAAGTTATGTTAATGAACGATGATTACACGCCGATGGAATTTGTTATTGACGTGCTACAAAAGTTCTTTTCTTATGATGTAGAACGTGCAACGCAACTGATGCTTACCGTTCATTATCGAGGCAAAGCCATCTGCGGCATCTTTACGGCAGAAGTGGCGGAAACCAAAGTGGCGATGGTGAACGACTATGCGAGGGAGAACGAGCATCCGTTGCTGTGTACGCTGGAAAAGGCCTGATAAGGCATAAAATTGGGGGAGGTGCCTATGCTCAATCAAGAACTGGAACTCAGTTTAAACATGGCTTTCGCCAGAGCGCGTGAGCACCGACATGAGTTTATGACCGTCGAGCATTTACTGCTCGCACTGCTTAGCAACCCATCTGCCCGCGAAGCGCTGGAAGCCTGCTCCGTGGATCTGGTGGCGCTACGTCAGGAACTCGAAGCCTTCATCGAACAAACCACACCGGTGCTGCCAGCCAGTGAAGAGGAGCGCGACACGCAGCCGACGCTCAGCTTCCAGCGCGTGCTGCAGCGCGCGGTATTCCACGTCCAGTCTTCCGGACGTAGCGAAGTGACTGGCGCAAACGTCCTGGTCGCCATCTTCAGCGAGCAGGAGTCACAGGCGGCCTACCTGCTGCGCAAACACGAAGTCAGCCGACTCGACGTGGTGAACTTTATTTCTCACGGAACGCGCAAAGACGAGCCTAACCAGGCATCGGATTCCAGCAATCAGGTCAATAACAATGAAGAGCAAGCAGGCGGGGAGGATCGTATGGAAAACTTCACCACCAATCTTAACCAGCTTGCTCGCGTTGGCGGTATCGACCCGCTGATTGGTCGCGATAAAGAGCTGGAGCGCGCGATCCAGGTGCTGTGCCGTCGCCGCAAAAACAACCCGCTGCTGGTGGGTGAGTCAGGCGTGGGTAAAACCGCGATTGCCGAAGGTCTGGCCTGGCGCATTGTGCAGGGCGACGTGCCGGAAGTGATTGCCGATTGCACCATCTACTCGCTGGATATTGGCTCGCTGCTGGCGGGCACCAAATACCGCGGCGATTTTGAAAAACGCTTCAAGGCGTTGTTAAAACAGCTGGAGCAGGACACCAACAGCATTCTGTTTATCGATGAGATCCACACCATCATCGGCGCAGGTGCGGCGTCCGGTGGCCAGGTGGATGCCGCTAACCTGATCAAACCGCTGCTCTCCAGCGGCAAGATCCGCGTGATTGGCTCCACTACCTACCAGGAGTTCAGCAACATCTTTGAAAAAGACCGTGCGCTGGCGCGCCGCTTCCAGAAAATCGACGTGACCGAACCGTCCGTTGAGGAAACGGTGCAGATCATCAACGGTCTGAAGCCGAAGTATGAAGCGCACCACGACGTGCGTTACACCGCGAAAGCGGTACGTGCGGCGGTGGAGCTGGCGGTGAAATACATCAACGATCGTCATCTGCCGGATAAGGCGATTGACGTGATTGATGAGGCAGGGGCGCGAGCGCGCCTGATGCCGGCCAGCAAGCGTAAGAAAACGGTTAACGTGGCGGACATTGAGTCCGTGGTGGCCCGTATCGCACGTATTCCTGAGAAGAGCGTCTCTCAGAGTGACCGCGACACGCTGCGCACCCTCGGCAATCGCCTGAAAATGCTGGTCTTTGGTCAGGATAAAGCCATTGAAGCCTTAACCGAAGCGATCAAGATGGCTCGCGCCGGGCTGGGGCATGAGCACAAGCCTGTCGGTTCCTTCCTGTTCGCTGGCCCAACCGGCGTCGGGAAAACCGAGGTGACGGTTCAGCTCTCCAAAGCGCTGGGCATTGAGCTGCTGCGCTTTGATATGTCCGAGTACATGGAGCGCCACACCGTCAGCCGTTTGATTGGTGCGCCTCCGGGCTACGTGGGCTTTGACCAGGGCGGCCTGCTCACCGACGCGGTGATCAAGCATCCGCACGCGGTACTGCTGCTCGATGAAATCGAGAAAGCGCACCCGGATGTGTTCAACATCCTGCTGCAGGTGATGGACAACGGGACGCTGACCGACAACAACGGGCGCAAGGCGGACTTCCGCAACGTGGTGCTGGTGATGACCACTAACGCCGGGGTACGTGAAACCGAGCGTAAATCCATCGGCCTGATCCATCAGGACAACAGCACCGATGCGATGGAAGAGATCAAGAAGATCTTTACGCCGGAGTTCCGTAACCGTCTGGACAACATTATCTGGTTCGATCACCTGTCTACCGAGGTGATCCATCAGGTGGTGGACAAGTTTATCGTCGAGTTGCAGGTACAGCTGGACCAGAAAGGCGTATCGCTGGAAGTGAGCCAGGAGGCCCGCAACTGGCTGGCTGAGAAAGGCTACGACCGTGCGATGGGTGCCCGTCCGATGGCGCGTGTGATTCAGGACAACCTGAAGAAACCGCTGGCTAACGAGCTGCTGTTTGGCTCGCTGGTGGACGGCGGTCAGGTGACCGTGGCGCTGGATCAGGCGAAGAACGAGCTGACGTACGACTTCCAGAGTGCGGCGAAGCACAAGCCGGAAGCGGCTCACTGAGTAGTAAGGTAAAAGCAAAACGGCAACTTCGGTTGCCGTTTTTTATTGTTTGCTCCCTCTCCCTGTGGGAGAGGGCCGGGGTGAGGGCAACAGGCCGCAGAGGAATTTTGCGAGGCGCTTTCCAGTTTCTTTCGATGTCTGTTGCTGGATGAATCCACAGTAATAAAATGGCGGCGCACCTGCTAAATCAGGTGTCGGGATTGGCGTCCTGAAAGTGTGTGCACAGACAATCTTGCGTGCATAAAGGATCACATATGACCGATATTAATGGCTTCACCCAACTCTACACCGAACTCTCCCTCAATCCCGATCTCCCAACCCTTGCTGAGCGCTGCAAACTGCTCACCGAAATCCTCCTCGACTGCAAATCACTCCCGCAGACGAAGCCCGTATGCCGTTGCCTTGGTGCATACCTGGAAGAAATGAAAACCGGCCTCACAGAATCAATGCGTGACTTTCAGGTGGTGGAATTTGAGAACGAAGCCGAACAACCGCGACAAAAAGAGTGGCTGCTGGAAGATACAGAAACGAAATGCGACTACTGCCGGGCATTAAACCATGTGCTGCTGGTATCGCATTTTGACCGCGATATGTTGCCGCACCTGACGGGATTACTGCATGATATGGTTCATTCTATGGCGGTGGATTTAATCACTACTGTACAGCCGTGGATGACAATACATCTTCCGGTACAGCAACACTAGAGCCATAAATAAAAAAGGCCGGGATGATCCCGACCTTTTAAATATTCATCTGCCATTACAGGCGAAAACAATTAGCGACTACGGAAGACAATGCGGCCTTTGCTCAGGTCGTACGGGGTCAGTTCAACAGTCACTTTGTCGCCCGTTAAAATGCGGATATAGTTTTTGCGCATTTTACCGGAGATGTGCGCAGTTACCACGTGACCGTTTTCCAGCTCTACGCGAAACATGGTGTTAGGCAACGTATCAAGTACGGTACCCTGCATTTCAATATTGTCTTCTTTGGCCATCTAATCCTCTGGGGTATCACTACCAAGTTTTGAACCGGCAAGATAATGCCGAAATTCATCAATTAAGTAAAGAATTGCGCGTTTAAAACGCAGCAAAACAGTTTCGGCGCATTGCCCAAGCGTCACGGTACAACCGAACGGAAAGCGCATTCGTAAAGGGGATACAACAGGATAAACGTCAGGACGTTATCTGAAGCGAAGGTCCCAAACGGCGGCGGGGCAACAGGCAGAAGCTACTCTGCGGCATAATTATAACACCCTCACAAAAAATATGCGGAAAACATTTAGGCATTGGGCATAAAGAGCGTTCTCGGTATCCAGAAGTCGCGCGGGAGCTTCTGCTGGCGGCTGGCATCCAGATGCTCGATGTACTGGCGTCGCGGGATCTCAACGGCGCCGAGGGAGGCCGTATGCTCATTGAGGACCTGACAATCGATCAGGTTTCCGCCGCGTTGCGCGAATTCCTGGCAGAAAATGAGCAGCGCGGTTTTCGAGGCGTTCACCGCGCGAGAGAACATCGACTCGCCGCAAAACAGCGTCCCTTGCGCCACGCCGTACATGCCGCCGACGAGTATGCCGTCTTCCCATACTTCGATGGAGTGAGCGTAGCCAAGTTCATGAAGCTGGTGGTAGGCGGTAATAATATCGCGGGTTATCCACGTCCCTTCATGGCGGTCTTGCGCACAGCCTTCAATGACCTGACCAAACGCGTGATTGAGGGTGACGCGATACGGCGATTTGGTATGGAAACGCTTCATGCTGCGGCTGAGGTGAAACTGCGCTGGCCACAGCACGGCGCGCGGATCGGGCGACCACCATAAAATCGGGTCGCCGGGCGAAAACCACGGGAAGATGCCGCGCTGGTAAGCCATCAAGAGCCGTGCAGGGCTGAGGTCCCCACCCAGGGCCAGCAGCCCATTGGGCTCACGTAGCGCTCCCTCCGGCGACGGGAACGCAATGTTATGACGAGAAAGCTGGACCAGGCGCATGACAGCAAAACTCCAGTACGCGAGTGAGGACGCTACAAATATAGTCTACAGACGCTGTTTAAACTGGTAGTAGCGACCCTGTTTCGTCAACAGCTCTGCGTGACTACCTTGCTCAATAATGTGTCCGTTGTCCATCACAATTATCCGATCAAAACTTGCCAGTCCACGCAGGCGGTGTGTGACCATCAGCACGGTTTTCCCTGCCATCACATTCGCCAGTAAATCAAGGATTTGACTCTCAGTCGTCGCATCCAGTCCTTCAGTCGGTTCGTCGAGCAGCATCAGCGGTGCATCATGCAGCAGCGCACGCGCAATCGCCAGACGACGCAGTTCTCCACCGGAGAGCTGACGACCACCTTCACCCAGCCAGCTGTTCAGCCCGTCGTCCTCAAGCAGTTTTTGCAGCCCGACCTGTTCCAGCGTGGCGCGAAGCGCGTCGTCCGAAGCCTCCGGCGCGGCCAGTAACAGGTTATCGCGCAGGGTGGCGCTAAACAGATGCACACGCTGTGGAACGACGCTGACGGTCTTACGTAGCGCCTGCTCGCTGAAATCTGTCAGCAACGTATTATTGAAGCGAATCTGGCCGCGCTGCGGATCCCAGGCGCGGGTCAACAACTGTAGCAGCGTCGATTTACCGCAGCCGGTGCGGCCAAGGATCGCAATCCGCTGCCCCGCATCAACTGACAGAGTGATACCTTCCAGCGCATTCTGCGCCTGTTTGTCATAGGCGAAGGTCACGTCATCAAGCGTCAGCGTCACCTGCTCAGGCACCGCGGTCTGGGCTGCGCTGAACGTTACCTCAGGCTCCTGCTCGGCAATCTGGGTGATGCGCAGGGCAGAGGCGATCACCTGACCAAGATGCTGGAAAGCGCCCGTTACCGGTGCCAGCGCTTCAAAAGCGGCCAGTGCGCAGAAAACGAAGAGGGCAATAAGCGGACCTGGCTGAGGATTACCGCCAACTCCGCCGGAAGCCAGCCACAGCATGGCGATCACCGCCACGCCGCCGATCAACATCATCAGCGCCTGAGAGAAGGCCGTCAGTTCCGACTGACGGCGCTGGGCTTCGTGCCAGTTCAGCTCCGTACTTTCCATCCGGGCGCGATAGCGCTTGCTTGCGCCAAAAATGGTCAGCTCTGCCTGCCCATGAAGCCAGGAGGTCAGCTGCTGGCGGTAATCGCCGCGCAGACGCGTCAGGTTTTCCCCCGTGGATTTTCCGGCGCGGTAAAACAGCGGCGGCAGAATAATGAGCGTTAGCAGCATGATCCCGCCGAGCGTTAGCGCAACGGGAACATCCAGAACAGCCAGCCCCAGCGTGACCACCACAATCACCACAAACGCGCCCACGATCGGGGAGATTACGCGCAGGTAAAGGTGATCCAGCGTATCGACATCCGCAACGACACGGTTCAGTAATTCACCCTGACGAAAACGCGCCAGCCCGGCAGGGGAGAGGGGCAGCAGTTTGCTGAAGGTGTAGATACGCAGATGCTGCAGGACGCGGAACGTGGCGTCGTGGCTGACTAAACGCTCGAAATAGCGTCCGGCCGTGCGGGTAATGGCGGTACCGCGAACACCTGCCGCCGGAAGCATATAGTTGAAGCTGTATAATCCGGCGAACCCCGCCACGGCCGAGGCCGACAGGAACCAACCGGAAAGCGTGAGCAGGCCGATACTGGCGAGCAGCGTCACAATGGCCAGCACAATCCCCAGCGTCAGCATCCATTTATGGCGTTTATAGAGCGCAAGATAAGGCAGCAGAGCACGCATCAGATGTCCTCCTGACGGTTTGCCAGCAAGGCGGCAAACGGCCCCTGCGCGGCAACGAGTGAGGCGTAATCGCCTTGTTCAACAATACGTCCGTTTTCCATCACCCAGATCTCGTCCCAGTCAGCAATTCCTTCCAGCTGATGGGTAACCATCAGCGTGGTTTGTTGCAAGGAGGCGGCGTTCAGCGCCGCCATGACGCGCTGCTCACTGTGTGCGTCCAGACTGGCTGCGGGTTCATCCAGCAGCATCAGCTGGCACGGGTTAAGCAGTGCGCGGGCGACGGCCACGCGCTGCGCCTGTCCAACCGACAGCCCGGCAGACTGGTCGCCGACCACGGTATCTATACCTTGCGGGAGCATCGGCAGAAACTCGCTGACCCAGGCGCGGTCGAGAACCGATTGCAGTTCATCTTCACGCGCATCCGGGCGCGCCAGCAGAACGTTTTCACGCAGCGTAGAGGCAGGCAGTTGAGGATTTTGCCCCACCCAACTGAGCTGTTGACGCCAGGCGTCAGGATCGAGATGACGTAGTTCGGTTTTGTTGATCCGCAGTGAACCGGTGTAGGCCATAAAACCGGATAACGCATTCAGTAGAGAACTTTTCCCGGAACCGCTGGTGCCAACCAGCACCACGCGCTTTCCCGCCGGCAGGGTGAAGTTCAGCGGGCCTGCCAGCACTTTCCCTTCCGGCGAGAGGATGCAGAAATCGCTCGCGTCGAGGGTTACCGGCTCTTTGCTGTTCAGCGTCACGTCACCCCGATCCGGATGCGCCAGCGGCGTCTCCAGGAATGTTTTCAGGCTATCGGCTGCGCCAACTGCCTGCGCTTTGGCGTGATAGAACGTCCCCAGGTCGCGAAGCGGCTGGAAAAATTCCGGGGCCAGGATCAGCGCCAGGAAACCGGCGGAAAGGGTCACTGCCGTGCCGTAATGACCGAAATCCAGCGCGCCCAGATAGGAGAAGCCAAAGTAGACCGCCACGAGGGCAATAGACAACGAGGTAAAGAACTCCAGTACGCCGGACGACAGGAAGGCCAGGCGTAACACCTCCATGGTGCGCTGACGGAAGTCCTGCGATGCCCGACGAATGTTTTCGGTTTCCGCTTCACCACGACCAAAAATGCGCAATGTTTCCATGCCGCGAAGACGGTCCAGGAAATGGCCGCTTAAGCGCCCCAGTGCCAGGAAGTTACGGCGGTTGGCATCCGCAGCACCCATTCCGACCAGCGCCATAAAGAGGGGAATCAGCGGCGCGGTGCCCATCAGGATCAGCGCAGCCATCCAGTTCACCGGGAAGATGGCGATCACAATCAGCAGCGGAACGAAGACGGCGAGCGCCATTTGTGGCAGATAGCGTGCGTAGTAGTCGTGCATATCGTCAATCTGTTCAAGGATCAACGTCGCCCAGCTTCCGGCCGGTTTACCCTGGATCCACGCGGGCCCGGCTTCCTGCAGACGATCGAGCACCTGACGGCGGATCTCGTAGCGGATATGCTGTCCGGCATGGAAACCGACGCGCTCGCGCAGCCACACCACCCATGCGCGCAGGATAAAAATCAGGACCAGGACGATAAAAGGCATCAGGAGCGCTTCGCGCGGAATGTTCTCCATGATCATGTGGTTAAGAATGCGGGCCAGCAACCATGCCTGGGCAACAATCAACAGACCACTGACAAACCCCAGAACACGGGAGATCGTAAGCCAGCGGCGGGAAATAACGCTTTGCTGTTTCAGCCAGCGTGTTAACTCTTGTTGACGGGTTTTTTCCATTGCGTATTTTGCAGGTGACGTTATAAGAAATTAGACATCTGCATGTTACACGCGAGCAAAAATAAAGGCGACCTGTGGCCGCCTTTATTTACGTTTGTTACTGACTTGTAAAGATTATTTACCTTGTTCAGCCAGTCCATCAAGATAGCGTTCTGCGTCCAGCGCGGCCATACAGCCGGTGCCCGCAGAGGTGATCGCCTGACGGTAAATATGGTCCATCACGTCACCAGCAGCGAACACGCCAGGGACGCTGGTTTGAGTTGCATTACCGTGAATACCAGACTGCACCTTGATGTAGCCGTTTTCCAGTTCCAGCTGACCTTCGAAGATAGCGGTATTCGGGCTGTGACCGATTGCCACAAACAGGCCAGCCACGTCCAGCGTTTCGACGTTATCGGTGTTCTGGGTGTCACGAATGCGCAGTCCGCCAACGCCCATCTGATCGCCCGTTACTTCTTCCAGGGTGCGATTGGTGTGCAGCACGATGTTGCCGCTCGCCACTTTATCCATCAGACGTTTGATCAGGATCTTCTCGGCGCGGAAAGTGTCACGACGGTGGATCAGGTGCACTTCAGAGGCGATGTTTGCCAGGTAGAGCGCTTCTTCCACGGCGGTGTTGCCGCCGCCGATAACCGCGACTTTCTGGTTGCGATAGAAGAAACCGTCGCAGGTTGCGCAGGCAGAGACGCCGCGGCCTTTAAACGCTTCTTCAGACGGCAGACCGAGGTAGCGGGCAGAGGCGCCGGTGGCGATAATCAGCGCGTCACAGGTGTACTCGCCGCTGTCACCCGTCAAGCGGAACGGACGGTTCTGAAGATCGACCTTGTTGATATGGTCGAACAGGATTTCAGTTTCGAATTTCGCGGCATGCTCGTGCATGCGCTCCATCAGCAGCGGCCCGGTCAGGTCGTTCGGGTCGCCCGGCCAGTTTTCCACTTCTGTGGTGGTGGTCAGCTGACCGCCTTTTTCCATACCGGTGATCAGTACCGGTTGCAGGTTAGCGCGTGCAGCATAGACCGCCGCGGTATATCCCGCAGGTCCGGAACCAAGGATTAGCAACTTACTGTGTTTGGTCGTGCCCATGAGATCCCCATTGTTGTTGGCAGGCAATGGGCTGGATTGTAGGGAATTTGTTGCCGTAAAAAAAGAGCACTGGAGTTTTGCTTTCGATATATGCAATAGCTACGCCCGATGGATATGACGCAGTGTTATCACGTCTGCTGCTGAAAATCGCGCGTTTATAAGTCAGTAAAATGAGGATTAATACCCCTCCGTAATGAATATCCGGCATCTTGTACTAAAAATCGATGTTTTGCTTTGACAATCCCCTGCGCTTTTGCGAAAACATTCAAGGAAGAAAAAAAACCGCGTTAACCGTATGCCGCATAGGCATGCACGTAAATGCCATTTTTACCGTGTCAGTGAAATCTACGCATGGCGTGGACAGACGCCATACGTGATGTCGGTGACGGCCTTCGGGCAACGGTCTTCTTACCAATAGAACCCGAATCCGCATCGCGTCAAATACATAACCAGGCGATGTGATGACTAACGGGTACAGGCTCTGAACAGTGATGTGCACAGGGTCCAGGCAGGAGTAGGGAAGGAATACAGAGAGACAATAATAATGGTAGATAGCAAGAAGCGCCCTGGCAAAGATCTCGACCGTATCGATCGTAACATTCTTAATGAATTGCAAAAGGATGGGCGTATTTCCAACGTCGAGCTTTCAAAACGTGTGGGTCTTTCCCCGACGCCGTGCCTTGAGCGTGTGCGCCGACTGGAAAGACAGGGTTTTATTCAGGGCTATACGGCTCTGCTGAACCCGCATTATCTGGATGCCTCACTTCTGGTATTTGTTGAGATTACTCTGAATCGTGGTGCACCGGATGTGTTTGAGCAATTTAACGCCGCTGTACAAAAACTTGAAGAAATTCAAGAGTGTCACCTGGTGTCCGGTGATTTCGACTACCTGTTGAAAACCCGTGTGCCTGATATGTCCGCCTACCGTAAGCTGCTGGGGGAAACCCTGCTGCGTCTGCCAGGCGTGAACGACACCCGTACTTATGTGGTGATGGAAGAGGTCAAACAGAGCAATCGTCTGGTTATTAAGACGCGCTAACACGGAACAGGTGCAAAATCAGCGTAGTTTGATTACACTCCTGTTAATCCATACAGCAACAGTGCCGGGGAGTCCCGGCGCTGTTGTCCGTTTTAGCAAACAGGCAGGATATGCCTGATACCTGGAGAGCCTTTCTTGAGCCAGGAATACACTGAAGACAAAGAAGTCACACTATCGAAGCTAAGCAGCGGACGTCGTCTCCTCGAGGCTTTGCTGATTGTTATTGCCCTTTTTGCCGTCTGGCTGATGGCAGCCTTACTCAGTTTCAACCCTTCCGATCCCAGCTGGTCACAAACCGCATGGCATGAACCTATCCATAATTTAGGTGGTGTACCCGGTGCCTGGCTTGCGGACACGCTCTTTTTCATATTCGGTGTGATGGCCTACACCATTCCCGTCATTATCATCGGCGGATGCTGGTTTGCATGGCGTCATCGTCAGAACGATGATTACATCGACTATTTTGCGGTTTCCCTGCGCCTGATTGGCGCGCTGGCACTGATCCTCACCTCCTGCGGGCTGGCGGCGATTAACGCCGATGACATCTGGTACTTCGCCTCCGGCGGGGTCATTGGTAGCCTGCTCAGTTCTGCGTTACAGTCCATGCTGCACAGCAGCGGTGGCACGCTGGCGCTGCTGTGCATCTGGGCGGCAGGATTGACGCTGTTTACCGGCTGGTCATGGGTGAGCATTGCCGAAAAAATCGGCAGCTTTATTCTCACGATCCTGACGTTCGCCAGCAACCGGACCCGCCGCGACGATACGTGGGTCGATGATGACGACTATGAAGAGGAATACGAAGAGGAAGACGAGGCCCCGGTACAGCGTCGTGAATCTCGTCGTGCCCGTATTCTGCGCGGTGCCCTGGCGCGTCGCCAGCGCGTCGCGGAAAAATTTGCCAACCCGCTTGGACGCAAAACGGATGCCGCGCTCTTCTCCGGTAAACGTATGGATGAAGACGAGCAGGTTGAGTACCGCGCCGCGGGTGCCGCTGTCGATCCTGATGATGTGCTGTTCTCCGGCAGCCGTGCTACCCCGGGTGAATTTGACGAATACGATCCGCTGCTGAACGGCCATTCGGTCACCGCACCGGTTGCGGCAGCCGCAGCCGCCACGACGGCCGCGCAGGCGTATGCCGCGCCTGTCGAAGCCGTGATGCCATCCGCGCCGGTTCCACCACCAGAATCCGTTATTCAGCAGCCAAACGTTGCGTGGCAGACCGCGCCCGGTGTTCATACGCCGGAGCCCGTCATCGCGCCTGAACCTGAAAGCTATATTCCTGTGCAGCAGGAACCGTGGCAGCAGCCTTACCAGCCGCCGCAACCTGAGTATGAACCGCAGCACTATGAGCAGCCTGTGGCCCAGCCGTATCAGGAATATGTGCCTGAACCGGTTGAACCTGCGCAGCCATATGCAGAGCCTCAGCCTGAACCTGAGGTGATGGAAGAGGTGAAACCGTCTCGTCCGCCAATGTACTATTTTGAAGAAGTTGAAGAACGCCGCGCCCGTGAACGCGAGCAGCTGGCGGCCTGGTATCAGCCTGTGCCTGAACCCGCGCAGGAGCCCGTTACGAAGGCACCTTCAGTTTCGGTTCCGCCGGTCGACGCGACGCCTGCGGTTGCACCTGTCGCCGAAAGCGTGAAGCAGGCCACCGTGGCCGCTGCTGCTGCCGCACCTGTCTTCAGCCTGGCAACGGGTGGCGCACCGCGTCCTCAGGTGAAAGAGGGGATTGGTCCACAGTTGCCACGCCCTAACCGCGTTCGCGTTCCTACCCGTCGTGAACTTGCCTCTTACGGCATCAAACTGCCATCCCAGCGTATGGCCGAAGAAAAAGCACGTGAGTCGGACTACGAAGATGACGCAGATGACATGCAGCAGGACGAACTGGCTCGCCAGTTCGCGGCACAGCAGAATCAGCGCTACGGTGAAGAATACCAGCACGATGAGCCCGCTCTGGACGATGAAGATGAAGCTGCAGAGGCAGAGTTAGCGCGTCAGTTCGCGGCAACGCAACAGCAGCGCTACTCCGGGGAACAGCCAACGGGTGCCAACCCGTTCTCATTGTCTGATTTCGAGTTCTCACCAATGAAAGACCTGGTGGATGATGGTCCGAGTGAGCCTTTATTTACCCCGAGCGTGATGCCTGAAGCTGAACCTGTGCGTCAGCAGCCTGCTCCGCAGGCCTACGCGCAGCCGCAACAACCGGTTCAGCAGCCGTATGCTCAACCGCAGCAGCCACAACACCAGCCGCCGCAGTTTCAGCAGCCAGCGCCACAGCCACAGGAGAGCCTGATTCACCCGCTGCTGATGCGTAACGGTGACAGCCGTCCGTTGCAGCGTCCAAGCACGCCGCTGCCGTCACTGGATCTGCTGACGCCACCTCCTGCTGAAGTCGAGCCGGTTGATACTTTTGCTCTGGAGCAGATGGCCCGTCTGGTGGAAGCCCGTCTGGCTGACTTCCGCATTAAGGCGGATGTGGTGAACTACTCCCCGGGTCCGGTCATCACCCGTTTCGAACTGAACCTGGCGCCGGGCGTAAAAGCCGCGCGTATTTCTAACCTGTCTCGTGACCTGGCGCGTTCTCTGTCGACCGTGGCGGTGCGTGTAGTGGAAGTGATTCCGGGTAAACCGTACGTGGGTCTTGAACTGCCGAACAAAAAACGTCAGACCGTCTACCTGCGTGAAGTGCTGGACAACACCAAGTTCCGTGATAACCCATCCCCACTGACCGTCGTGCTGGGTAAAGATATCGCCGGCGATCCGGTGGTGGCAGACCTCGCGAAAATGCCTCACCTGCTGGTGGCCGGTACGACCGGTTCCGGTAAGTCCGTCGGGGTGAACGCCATGATCCTCAGCATGCTCTACAAAGCGCAGCCGGAAGATGTGCGTTTCATCATGATCGACCCGAAAATGCTCGAACTGTCCGTCTACGAAGGTATCCCGCATCTGCTGACGGAAGTGGTCACCGACATGAAAGACGCTGCCAACGCCCTGCGCTGGAGCGTCAACGAGATGGAACGCCGCTACAAGTTGATGTCTGCATTGGGCGTGCGTAACCTGGCCGGTTATAACGAGAAAATCGCCCAGGCGATGCGCATGGGACGTCCGATTCCGGATCCTTACTGGAAGCCGGGCGATAGCATGGATGCCCAGCATCCGGTGCTGGAAAAACTGCCTTATATCGTCGTGCTGGTGGATGAGTTTGCTGATCTGATGATGACCGTCGGTAAGAAGGTGGAAGAGTTGATTGCTCGTCTGGCTCAGAAAGCGCGTGCGGCCGGTATTCACCTTGTGCTGGCCACCCAGCGTCCTTCGGTGGACGTTATTACGGGTCTTATCAAAGCGAACATTCCGACGCGTATCGCCTTTACCGTATCAAGTAAAATTGACTCCCGTACCATTCTTGACCAGGGCGGCGCAGAGTCGCTGCTGGGTATGGGGGACATGCTCTATTCCGGCCCGAACTCCACCTCTCCGGTGCGTGTCCACGGTGCGTTCGTCCGCGATGAAGAAGTTCACGCCGTCGTGCAGGACTGGAAAGCACGCGGTCGCCCACAATATGTGGACGGTATTACCAGCGATACGGAAAGCGAAGGTGGCGGCGGTGGCTTTGACGGCGGCGAAGAGCTGGATCCGTTATTCGATCAGGCGGTTAATTTCGTCACCGAAAAACGTAAAGCCTCGATCTCTGGCGTCCAGCGTCAGTTCCGCATTGGCTATAACCGCGCGGCGCGTATCATCGAACAGATGGAAGCCCAGGGCATCGTGAGCGAGCAGGGGCATAACGGTAACCGCGAGGTGCTGGCGCCGCCGCCGTTTGATTAACCTTCAGCGATTGCAAAGAAGGGTAAATCAGCCAAAATTAAGCATTTTCTTCTGTCGCCTGCCTTCGGGCAGGTCCAGAATAGATGACGGAAACCCCATTTCGGGAAGACGTATTTTAAGGAATAACAATGAAAAAAATCGCCATCGCCTGTGCATTACTCACCAGTTTTGTTGCCAGCAGCGTCTGGGCTGATGCGGCCAGCGACCTTAAAAGCCGACTGGATAAAGTGAGCAGCTTCCACGCCAGCTTCACGCAGAAAGTGACTGACGGCAGCGGCAACGCGGTGCAGGAAGGTCAGGGAGATTTGTGGGTAAAACGCCCGAATCTGTTTAACTGGCACATGACTCAGCCGGATGAGAGCATCCTGGTCTCTGACGGTAAAACACTGTGGTTCTTCAACCCGTTCGTTGAGCAGGCCACGGCAACCTGGTTGAAAGATGCCACCAGCAATACGCCCTTTATGCTGATCGCCCGCAACCAGGCCAGCGACTGGCAGCAGTACAATATTAAGCAGAACGGTGATGAGTTTGTCCTGACGCCGAAAGGCAGCAACGGCAACCTGAAGCAGTTCACCATCAACGTCAGCACCAACGGGACCATCAATCAGTTCGGCGCGGTTGAGCAGGACGATCAGCGCAGCAGCTACCAGCTCAAGTCTCAGCAGAACGGCGCCGTGGATGCATCGAAATTCACCTTCACCCCGCCGCAGGGCGTAACGGTGGACGACCAACGCAATAAGTAAGAGGCATGAGTGAGCAATCTGTCGCTCGATTTTTCAGATAATGCGTTTCAACCTCTGGCCGCTCGTATGCGGCCAGAAAATTTAGCGCAGTACATCGGCCAGCAGCACCTGCTGGCTGCGGGGAAACCCTTGCCGCGGGCCATTGAGGCCGGGCATTTGCACTCCATGATCCTCTGGGGACCACCCGGGACCGGTAAAACGACCCTCGCTGAAGTGATTGCCCGCTATGCCAACGCTGACGTCGAACGTATCTCGGCGGTCACGTCCGGCGTAAAGGAGATCCGCGAGGCAATCGAGCGCGCGCGCCAGAACCGTAATGCCGGGCGCCGCACCATCCTCTTTGTCGACGAAGTTCACCGCTTCAACAAGAGCCAGCAGGATGCTTTTCTGCCGCATATCGAAGACGGCACAATTTTCTTCATCGGCGCGACCACCGAAAACCCCTCGTTTGAACTGAATTCGGCGCTGCTCTCTCGCGCCCGCGTTTACCTGCTCAAATCCCTGACCACCGAGGATATCGAAAAGGTTCTGACCCAGGCGATGGACGATAAAGCACGCGGCTACGGCGGGCAGGATATCGTTCTGCCTGACGAAACGCGCAGGGCGATTGCGGAGCTGGTTAACGGCGATGCACGCCGCGCGCTGAATACCCTGGAAATGATGGCCGATATGGCCGAAGTGGATGATGCCGGAAAGCGGGTGCTGAAGCCGGAACTCCTGACCGAAATTGCCGGTGAGCGCAGCGCGCGTTTTGATAATAAAGGCGATCGTTTCTACGATCTGATCTCGGCGTTGCATAAGTCCGTCCGCGGCAGCGCCCCGGATGCGGCGCTTTACTGGTACGCGCGCATAATCACCGCGGGTGGCGATCCGCTGTACGTAGCGCGCCGCTGTCTGGCCATTGCCTCAGAAGATGTCGGCAATGCTGACCCGCGCGCCATGCAGGTTGCCCTTTCTGCCTGGGACTGCTTTACCCGCGTGGGCCCGGCAGAAGGCGAGCGTGCGATTGCGCAGGCGATTGTCTATCTGGCCTGCGCGCCGAAAAGCAATGCTGTCTATACCGCGTTTAAGGCCGCGATGTCGGACGCACGTGAACGCCCGGATTACGATGTGCCGGTTCATCTGCGCAACGCGCCAACCAAACTGATGAAGGAGATGGGCTACGGGCAGGAGTATCGCTATGCACATGACGAGCCCAACGCCTATGCCGCCGGGGAGGAGTATTTTCCGCAGGAAATGGCACAAACCCGCTATTATCACCCTACAAACAGAGGTCTTGAGGGCAAGATTGGTGAAAAGCTCACCTGGCTCGCCGGACAGGATCAAAATAGCCCTATAAAACGCTACCGTTAGTTCGATCGTTGCGGTAATGTTGGCATAGTATCCTTGTGACCGCAGGCTGTGGTCACATTTTCCTATTTTAATTCGATAAGCACAGGATAAGCATGCTCGATCCCAATCTGCTGCGTAATGAGCCAGACGCAGTCGCTGAAAAACTGGCACGCCGGGGCTTTAAGCTGGATGTAGATAAGCTGCGCGCTCTTGAAGAGCGTCGTAAAGTTCTGCAGGTACAAACTGAAAATCTGCAGGCAGAGCGTAATTCTCGATCGAAATCCATTGGCCAGGCGAAAGCGCGCGGGGAAGATATTGAGCCATTACGCCTGGAAGTGAACAAACTGGGTGAAGAGCTGGATCAGGCGAAAGCCGAGCTGGACGTTCTTCAGGCCGAAATTCGCGATATTGCGCTGGCAATCCCGAACATTCCTGACGACAGCGTGCCTGTCGGCAAAGACGAGAACGACAACGTTGAAGTGAAACGCTGGGGTACGCCTCGCGAGTTCGACTTCGAGGTGCGCGATCACGTCACGCTGGGCGAAATGCACGCGGGTCTGGACTTTGCGGCCGCGGTTAAGCTGACCGGTTCTCGCTTCGTGGTGATGAAAGGCCAGATTGCCCATCTGCACCGTGCGCTGGCCCAGTTCATGTTGGATCTGCACACCGAGCAGCACGGTTACAGCGAAACCTACGTCCCGTATCTGGTCAACCACGATACGCTGTACGGCACGGGTCAGCTGCCGAAATTTGCCGGCGACCTGTTCCATACCCGTCCGCTGGATGAAGAAGCAGACAGCAGCAACTATGCGCTGATCCCTACCGCAGAAGTGCCGCTGACTAACCTCGTGCGTGATGAGATCATCGACGAAGACGAACTGCCGATCAAACTGACCGCACACTCTCCGTGCTTCCGTTCTGAAGCGGGATCTTATGGCCGCGACACCCGTGGTCTGATCCGTATGCACCAGTTCGATAAAGTCGAGATGGTGCAGATTGTTCGTCCGGAAGACTCCATGAACGCGCTGGAAGAGATGACGGGTCACGCCGAGAAAGTCCTCGAGCTGCTGGGCCTGCCGTATCGTCGTATGGCGCTGTGTACCGGTGATATGGGCTTTGGTGCCTGCAAAACCTTCGACCTGGAAGTGTGGGTACCTGCGCAGAACACCTACCGTGAAATCTCCTCCTGCTCTAACGTCTGGGATTTCCAGGCGCGCCGCATGCAGGCACGCTGCCGCAGTAAATCTGACAAGAAAACCCGTCTGGTGCATACCCTGAACGGCTCTGGTCTGGCTGTGGGGCGTACGCTGGTTGCCGTGCTGGAAAACTATCAGCAGGCAGATGGCCGTATTGAGATCCCTGAAGTGCTGCGCCCATACATGAAAGGTCAGCAGTACATCGGCTAAATATGTGCCTCAAAACAAAAAAAGCGCCTTCGGGCGCTTTTTTTATGCCTGTGAATTGATACGACGCAATACCCCCTGCCTCTAAAGTAGTAATACTCCTCCGAATGAAAGTCAGCAGAAAAAGCTGATAACGAATAATTTCGTTATATATAAAACTACATAGCGGTTTGTGCCGCCTCTCTTTTCTTTGTGAGCAACCAAAGTGAGTCTCTATGAAAATCAACGCGCCTGAAGAATTGCTGGCTGCCGAGGTCACTCGCCGTGGTTTGATGAAAACCACGGCAATAGGCGGCCTGGCTGTAGCCAGCAGCGCTTTCACGCTCCCTTTTACCCGACTGGCGTCAGCGGCGGATGCACTATCCCCGGTCTCAGTCCCGGAAAAAGTGGTGTGGAGTGCCTGTACGGTAAACTGCGGTAGCCGTTGCCCGCTGCGTATGCACGTAGTGGATGGCGAAATAAAATATGTCGAAACCGACAATACCGGGGACGATAACTACGAAGGGTTACACCAGGTTCGCGCCTGTCTGCGTGGCCGCTCCATGCGTCGTCGCGTCTATAATCCGGATCGTCTTAAGTACCCAATGAAGCGCGTGGGTAAACGTGGGGAAGGGAAGTTCGAGCGCATTAGCTGGGATGAAGCCTACGATATTATCGCCACCAATATGCAGCGGCTGATCAAAGAGTATGGCAACGAATCCATCTACCTGAACTACGGTACCGGAACGCTGGGCGGCACGCTAACCCGCTCCTGGCCACCGGGAAAAACGCTGGTGGCGCGTCTGATGAACTGCTGCGGCGGTTATCTTAACCACTATGGTGACTACTCCTCTGCACAAATCGCCGCAGGACTGAATTACACCTACGGTGGCTGGGCAGACGGCAACAGCCCGTCTGATATCGAAAACAGCAAGCTGGTCGTTCTGTTCGGGAACAATCCGGGTGAAACGCGTATGAGCGGCGGCGGGGTGACCTACTACCTCGAACAGGCGCGTGCTAAATCCAATGCCCGCATGATCATTATCGATCCGCGCTATACCGACACCGGTGCAGGACGCGAAGATGAGTGGATCCCAATCCGCCCAGGTACCGATGCCGCGCTGGTCTCCGCGCTGGCGTGGGTGATGATCACTGAAAATCTCGTCGATCAGCCGTTCCTGGATAAATACTGCGTCGGTTATGACGAGAAAACCCTGCCAGCCAGTGCCCCAGCTAATGGCCACTACAAGGCGTATATTCTCGGTCAGGGCAGCGACGGCGTGGCGAAAACGCCGGAGTGGGCGTCCACCATCACCGGTATTCCGGTCGAGCGTATTGTTCAACTGGCGCGTGAGATTGGCTCAGCCAAACCGGCCTATATCAGCCAGGGGTGGGGACCGCAGCGTCATGCGAACGGTGAAATTGCCACCCGCGCAATCTCCATGCTCTCCATTCTGACCGGCAACGTGGGTATTCATGGCGGTAACACTGGTGCGCGTGAAGGCTCATATGAAGTCCCGTTTGAACGTATGCCAACGCTGGACAACCCGGTGCAAACCAGCATTTCCATGTTTATGTGGACCGATGCGATTGAACGTGGCCCGGAAATGACCGCCTTGCGCGACGGCGTGCGCGGTAAGGACAAGCTGGACGTGCCGATCAAGATGATCTGGAACTACGCCGGTAACTGTCTTATCAACCAGCATTCGGAAATCAACCGCACTCATGAAATCCTGCAGGACGACAAGAAGTGCGAGATGATTGTGGTGATCGACTGCCACATGACCTCCTCGGCAAAATACGCCGACATTCTGCTGCCGGACTGCACCGCGTCTGAGCAGATGGACTTCGCGCTGGATGCCTCCTGCGGCAACATGTCTTACGTGATCTTCACCGATCAGGCGATCAAACCGCGCTTCGAGTGCAAAACCATCTATGAGATGACCTCCGAGCTGGCGAAGCGTCTGGGCGTTGAGCAGCAGTTTACCGAGGGACGTACTCAGGAAGGCTGGATGCGCCATCTGCATGAACTCTCCCGCAAAGCCATCCCAGACCTGCCGGATTTCGATACCTTCCGCAAGCAGGGCATGTACAAACAGCGCGATCCTGAAGGGCATCACGTTGCCTACAAAGCGTTCCGCGAAGATCCGCAGGCGAACCCGCTGACTACGCCATCGGGCAAAATTGAAATCTACTCCGAAGAACTGGCAAAAATTGCGTCTACCTGGGAGCTGCCGGAGGGGGACGTTATCGATCCGCTGCCGATCTACACGCCAGGATTCGAAAACTATAACGATCCGCTCACGGCGAAATTCCCGCTGCAGTTGACCGGTTTCCACTATAAAGCGCGCGTTCACTCCACCTACGGTAACGTCGACGTTCTGAAAGCCGCCTGCCGCCAGGAGATGTGGATCAACCCGATGGATGCGAAAGCGCGTGGCATTAACAATGGCGATCGCGTGCGCATCTTCAACGGCCGCGGTGAGGTACACATTGAAGCCAAAGTCACGCCACGCATGATGCCAGGCGTCGTGGCGCTGGGAGAAGGGGCATGGTACAGCCCTGATGCCAACCGCATCGATCAGGCAGGCAGCATTAACGTACTGACCACGCAGCGTCCGTCGCCGCTGGCGAAAGGCAACCCGTCTCACACAAACCTTGTTCAGGTTGAAAAGGTTTAAGGAGTAACCGATGACAACCCAGTATGGATTTTTCATTGATTCCAGCCGTTGCACCGGGTGCAAAACCTGCGAGCTGGCCTGTAAAGATTACAAAGATCTCACCCCAGACGTGAGTTTCCGTCGCATCTACGAATACGCCGGAGGCGACTGGCAGGAAGATAACGGTGTCTGGCATCAGAACGTGTTTGCCTATTACCTGTCGATTGCCTGTAACCACTGCGAAGACCCGGCCTGTACGAAGGTCTGTCCGAGCGGGGCGATGCACAAGCGTGAAGACGGTTTCGTGGTCGTGGATGAAGATGTTTGTATCGGCTGCCGCTACTGCCATATGGCCTGCCCGTACGGCGCGCCTCAGTACAATGCCGCCAAAGGGCATATGACCAAGTGCGACGGCTGCCACTCTCGCGTCGCGGATGGCAAAAAACCGATCTGCGTCGAGTCCTGTCCGCTGCGCGCGCTGGACTTTGGCCCTATTGAAGAACTGCGTCAAAAACATGGTCAGCTTGCTGCGGTAGCACCGCTGCCGTCTGCGCACTTCACGAAGCCAAGTATTGTGATTAAACCTAACGCCAACAGCCGTCCTACAGGTGATACCACCGGCTACCTGGCAAACCCGAAGGAGGTGTGAGATGGGAAGTGGATGGCATGAATGGCCGCTGATGATCTTCACGGTCTTTGGTCAGTGCGTGGCGGGTGGCTTCATCGTGCTCGCGCTGGCACTGCTGAAAGGTCAACTCACTGCTGAACAGCAGCAGCGTTTAGTGTTGAGCATGTTTGGCCTGTGGGTGCTGATGGGGATTGGTTTTATCGCCTCTACGCTGCACCTGGGCTCACCAATGCGCGCGTTTAACTCGCTTAACCGCGTGGGGGCATCGTCCCTCAGTAACGAGATTGCCAGCGGGGCGATTTTCTTCGCCATCGGCGGGCTGGGCTGGTTGCTGGCAGCGCTTAAAAAATTGCCTGCAGGTCTGCGTAGCCTCTGGCTGATCGTGACCATGGTGCTGGGCGTGGTGTTTGTATGGATGATGGTGCGTGTCTATAACACCA
The DNA here is from genome assembly GCF_010692925.1 of Enterobacter sp. T2. Classification (NCBI taxonomy): domain Bacteria; kingdom Pseudomonadati; phylum Pseudomonadota; class Gammaproteobacteria; order Enterobacterales; family Enterobacteriaceae; genus Enterobacter; species Enterobacter sp. T2. The sequence goes on from NZ_CP048736.1 coordinate 1,572,209, forward strand.
TTGATACCGTCCCTACCTGGTACAGCGTCTGGACGCCAATGAGCTTCTTCCTGACGATGTTTATCGGCGGGCCGCTGCTCGGCTATCTGCTGTTGCGCGTGGCGGGGGTAGACGGCTGGGCAATGCGTTTGCTGCCAGCCGTATCGCTGCTGGCGCTGGTAGTGAGTGCAATCGTTGCTCTGATGCAGGGTGCTGAGCTGGCCACAATTCATAGCTCCATTCAGCAGGCCTCTGCGCTGGTGCCGGATTACGGTTCTCTGATGGCCTGGCGTATCGTGCTGCTGGTAGCGGCGTTGGTATTCTGGATCGCGCCTCAGCTAAAAGGCTACCAGCCTGCTCTGCCGTTGTTATCACTGGCCTTTGTGCTGGTGCTGGCAGGGGAGTTGATTGGTCGTGGCGTCTTTTATGGTCTGCATATGACGGTCGGTATGGCCATCGCCAGCTAATCTTATTTTTTGTTATAAAAAGCCGGGACATAGCGCCCGGCTTTTCTTTTTTCATTCATGAAATTTTTCGACTGATGTTTTGTTTTAATTTTTACCATTAATAAATAAAAACAGAGACATAATTAATATCTATAGCAGGCACTGCATTAGCAGGATAAGTTTTTTAAATCGACAGGGAACATATCGTGCGAGCCGGCTAAATCAGTGGATTGACTTTGTTTTTGCCAGTGGCATGATGCGCACGAAATCTGAACTTCCTCACGGTTTTTAATCCATGACCACCTATACCCGGCCAGTGCTACTGTTGCTCTGTGGCCTGCTTCTGCTGACCCTGGCGATTGCAGTGTTGAATACGCTCGTCCCGCTGTGGCTCGCCCATGAAAACTTACCAACCTGGCAGGTGGGTATGGTTAGCTCGTCTTTTTTCACCGGGAACCTGCTGGGCACATTATTAACCGGTAGTCTGATTAAACGCTTTGGCTTTAATCGCAGCTATTATCTGGCTTCGCTGATTTTCGCCGCCGGGTGTGCCGGGTTGGGCCTGATGGTCGGCTTCTGGAGCTGGATGGCGTGGCGCTTTATCGCCGGTGTCGGTTGCGCGATGATTTGGGTGGTTGTTGAAAGTGCGCTGATGTGCAGCGGTACGTCACGTAACCGCGGACGCCTGCTGGCAGCCTATATGATGGTTTACTATGTGGGCACCGTGCTGGGACAACTGATGGTCAGCAAACTGCCAACGGACCTGATGAGCGTGCTGCCATGGGTAACCGGTATGGTGCTGGCGGCGATCCTGCCGCTGCTCTTTACGCGTATCGTGAACCAGAAAAGTGAGCATCAGGAAGCGACCCACATCTGGCCGATGCTGAGGCTGCGCCAGGCGCGTCTGGGAGTTAATGGCTGTATTATCTCGGGGATTGTTCTGGGCTCGCTCTATGGTCTTATGCCGCTCTACCTGAACCATCAGGGCGTCAGCGATGCCGGGATTGGTTTCTGGATGGCGGTCATGGTGAGCGCGGGGATTGTCGGACAGTGGCCGATTGGCCGCCTGGCCGATCGCTTCGGTCGCCTGCTGGTGCTGCGCGTTCAGGTCTTTGTGGTGATCATGGGCTGTCTTGCTATGCTCAGCAACGCCGCGATGGCCCCAGCGCTGTTTATCCTTGGGGCAGCGGGGTTCACGCTTTATCCGGTCGCGATGGCGTGGGCCTGTGAGAAAGTTGAACATCACCAGCTGGTGGCGATGAACCAGGCGCTGTTATTAAGCTATACCATCGGCAGCCTGCTGGGACCAACATTTACCGCGATGCTGATGCAGAGTTATTCTGACAATTTGCTGTTTATCATGATCGCCAGCGTGTCGTTTATTTATCTCTTAATGCTGCTGCGCAAAGCAGGCGAGCATCCAACGCCTGTGGCGCACGCCTGATTAAATAAAAGCCTGTCAATGACAGGCTTTTTTGTCCCTGTCATATATAAGACTTTTACGTATTGTTTGTTTTCCCCGCCCGGCGATAATTCAAATGAGTTCTACCACTAAAAGGCAACAATCATGTCTAAACGTCGTTTTTCCACTACCGCACTTGCCGTAGTGTTGTCTTTAACGTTTGCAGCGGCTCCGGTCATGGCTAATCCAGGAAACGGGAATGGCGGTGGTCACGGCAACGGTGGCGGACAAGGTAATGGCGGCAATCATGGTAACGGGAACTCTGGTAACCATGGTAATAAGCAAAATAGCGGTCAGGATAACCCAGGGAAATCTGATAAGAGCTTTAAAAGCAGCAAAGATGTCGGCAATGATGTTGACGCTCGCGTGAGCTTCGATCATGCCCGTCACCTGGCACTGAATTACGGCTTAACGGGCTATGAGTCTCTGCCTCCGGGTATTGCGAAAAACCTGGCCCGCGGTAAACCACTTCCTCCGGGTATTGCGAAGAAAACCGTGCCAGCCTCTATGCTTGGCCAGCTTCCATCCTACCCAGGTTATGAATGGCGCGTGGTGGGTGACGATCTGGTCTTAATTGCGCTGAGTACGGCGATTGTGACTTCCGTTATTAACGGCGTCTTTAAATAGAATTTAAAAAGGCCCGGTTCTCACCGGGCCTTTTCTTTAATACATGACCTTGTGGCCATACTGCTCAAGAATACCTTTCACGCGCTCCATCGTCTCTTTTTTCGGTGGCTTCACGCCATCAAGTTTGTACTCTTCACCCATCGCCACCCATTTATGTTTGCCGAGTTCGTGATAGGGCAGAAGCTCAATTTTCTCGACGTTGCCCATGTCGCGGGTAAATTCCCCCAGGCGGTGCGCAGAGTCGTCATCATCTGACCAGCCGGGAACAACAACATAGCGGATCCAGGTTTTGATGCCTTTGTCGGCAATGTATTTCGCAAATTCCAGCGTACGGTGGTTGGAAACGCCAACCAGATTCTGGTGGATCTCATCATTCATCTGTTTGAGATCGAGCATCACCAGATCGGTCACTTCGAGCAGTTCATCAATAACCGGATCGTAGCGGCGCACGAAGCCGTTGGTATCGAGACAGGTGTGAATGCCTTCCTTGCGGCAGGCGCGGAACCAGTCGCGGACAAATTCAGCCTGAAGAATGGCTTCGCCGCCGGATGCGGTCACGCCGCCGCCGGACGCGTTCATAAAGTGGCGATAGGTCACCACCTCTTTCATCAGATCTTCCACGGTGACTTCTTTCCCACCATGAGTGTCCCACGTGTCGCGGTTGTGGCAGTACAGGCAGCGCATCAGGCAGCCCTGGAAGAAGGTAATAAAGCGGATACCCGGGCCATCGACGGTGCCACAGGATTCAAAGGAGTGAATGCGACCAATAGTTGACATTGCGGTGAGATCTCCGAATTTGGCCCATCCGGGGGCCTATGTAGTTGCACAGCTCAAAGGCTATGTCGAGTCTGTTTTGGCTGTTATCCATTCAGTATAGATAGCGGACAAAAGAGACTGATGAAGCGAGGGTGTTAAAAAGGCCCCACTTGCGTGGAGCCTTTATTGTACGCCTTTTAACGCGTGATTTCAGTCAATTCCACTTACATGGACTGAGTGAAAGTACGGGTGATAACGTCCTGCTGCTGTTCTTTAGTCAGGGAGTTAAAACGTACTGCGTAGCCAGATACACGGATGGTCAGCTGAGGATATTTCTCAGGATGTTCCATCGCATCGAGCAGCATTTCACGGTTCATTACGTTCACGTTCAGGTGCTGACCACCTTCGATGGACGCTTCGTGGTGGAAGTAACCATCCATCAGACCCGCGAGGTTAGTTTTACGCACTTCGTCATCTTTACCCAGCGCGTTTGGCACGATGGAGAAGGTATAAGAGATACCATCTTTCGCGTAGGCAAACGGCAGTTTAGCAACGGAGGTCAGAGAGGCTACCGCACCTTTCTGGTCACGACCGTGCATTGGGTTAGCACCTGGTCCGAATGGCGCGCCAGCACGACGACCGTCTGGGGTGTTACCGGTTTTCTTACCATACACAACGTTAGAAGTGATGGTCAGAACAGACTGAGTCGGGATAGCGTTACGGTAGGTAGTCAGTTTCTGAATTTTCTTCATGAAACGTTCTACCAGGTCAACCGCCATGTCATCAACGCGAGCGTCGTTGTTACCAAACTGCGGATACTCGCCTTCGATTTCGAAGTCTACAGCCAGGCCGTCTTCGTCACGAATTGGTTTAACTTTCGCGTATTTGATTGCAGACAGGGAGTCAGCAGCAACGGACAGACCTGCGATACCACACGCCATGGTGCGGATAACGTCACGGTCGTGCAGCGCCATCAGAGAGGCTTCGTAGCTGTACTTGTCGTGCATGTAGTGGATAACGTTCAGCGCAGTGACGTACTGTTTAGCCAGCCAGTCCATGAAGTGATCCATACGTTCCATGACTTCGTCATAGTTCAGCACGTCGCCTTTGATTGGCTCAGACTTAGGACCCACCTGCATTTTCAGTTTTTCATCAACGCCGCCGTTGATTGCGTACAGCATGGTTTTCGCCAGGTTTGCACGCGCACCGAAGAACTGCATTTGTTTACCAACAACCATTGGGCTTACGCAGCAAGCGATAGCGTAATCGTCGTTGTTGAAGTCCGGACGCATCAGGTCATCGTTCTCGTACTGCAGAGAAGAGGTGTCGATGGACACTTTAGCGGCGAATTTCTTGAAGTTCAGAGGCAGTTTTTCAGACCACAGAACGGTGATGTTCGGCTCCGGAGAAGGACCCATGGTGTACAGGGTGTTCAGGAAGCGGAAGCTGTTTTTGGTGACCAGCGTACGGCCGTCAACGCCCATACCACCGATAGATTCGGTTGCCCAGATTGGGTCACCAGAGAACAGTTCATCGTATTCTGGGGTACGCAGGAAGCGAACCATACGCAGTTTCATGACCAGGTGGTCAATCATTTCCTGAGCGTCTTGCTCGGTGATTTTACCTGCTTTCAGGTCACGTTCGATGTACGCATCCAGGAAGGTGGATACGCGGCCGAAGGACATTGCTGCACCATTCTGAGACTTAACAGCGGCCAGGTAGCCGAAGTAGGTCCACTGGATAGCTTCCTGGGCGTTGGTTGCAGGACCAGAGATATCGCAGCCGTATTTAGCCGCCATCTCTTTGATCTGACCCAGCGCACGGTGCTGTTCAGCAATCTCTTCACGCAGACGGATAGTTGCTTCCAGGTTTACGCCGTTTTCCAGGTCAGACTGCAGGGAAACAAACTGCGCGTATTTGTCTTTCATCAGGAAGTCGATACCGTACAGCGCAACGCGACGGTAGTCACCAATGATACGGCCACGGCCATACGCATCTGGCAGACCAGTCAGAACGCCAGATTTACGGCAGTTCAGAATGTCTTTGGTGTAAACATCGAATACACCCTGGTTGTGGGTTTTACGGTATTCGGTGAAGATTTTTTTCAGCATTGGGTCCAGCTCGCGGTTATACGCTTTGCAGGAACCTTCAACCATTTTGATACCACCGAACGGGATGATTGCGCGTTTCAGTGGTGCTTCAGTCTGCAGACCAACGATTTTCTCAAGGGCTTTGTTGATATAGCCAGCATCGTGAGAAGTGATGGTGGAAGCAACGGAGGTGTCAAAATCAACTGGCGCGTGAGTGCGGTTTTCCAGTTTAACGCCTTCCATTACGCTGTCCCACAGCTTGGTGGTCGCGTCAGTTGCGCCAGCCAGGAAGGATTCGTCACCTTCATACGGGGTATAGTTTTTCTGAATGAAGTCACGGACGTTGACTTCATTCTGCCAGTCACCTTTCGCAAAACCTTCCCAGGCTGTGGCTAACTTTTCATTAAGCTCGGACATGTAACACCTACCTTCTTAAGTGGATTTTTTATTTACTGCCTGAGATAACCATCAATGATGGTCGTCGCCACGCAGGTAAATGACCCAGTATGTCAACCCAACTAACAGACCCCCACCGATAATGTTCCCGATAGTGACGGGGATCAGGTTATCAGTAATGAAATTCATAATAGTCAGGTGAGAGAAACTTTCCGGGGATGAACCAATTGCGGTCCAGAACTCCGGGCTTGCAAAGTTGCGGATAACAATCCCCATCGGGATCATGAACATATTCGCAATACTGTGCTCAAAGCCGCTGGCAACAAACATCGCAACCGGCAGAACCATAATCATGGCTTTATCCATCAGGCTACGACCAGAATAGCTCATCCAGACCGCCAGGCAGACCATCAGGTTTGCAAGGATGCCGAGAGCAACGGCTTCGATAAATGTGTGGTGCATTTTGTGGTCGGCGGTTTGCAGGACGTTAAGCCCCCAGCCGCCGTTGGCGGTCATGTACTCGCCAGAAAGCCACATCAACAGAACAAAGAGCAGACAGCCAATCAGGTTGCCAACGTAGACGTTAAGCCAGTTGCGCGCCAGTTGACCCCAGGTAATTCTTCCGCTGGCTTTTGCCACGACAATCAGCACCGTTGAGGTGAAGAGGTCGGCACCGCAGATGACGCAAAGAATCAGACCCAGTGAGAAGCAAATGCCGCCAATCAGTTTGGCCATGCCGAAAGGCATTCCGGCAGTACCGGTGGTGGCGGTGATGTAGAAGACGAAAGCGATTGAGATGAACACACCAGCAGTAATCGCCAGATAGAACGTCTTCATCGGGTGTTTCGTTGCTTTATAGACACCCGCTTCTTCGGCAACTTTTGCCATCGCGGCGGGGAGTAAAAGATCAAAAGGGTTGTCAGCTTTCACACTAACTCTCTCTTTATTAAGTCGGCGACGAGATACTAACAAAGCATTATAGAAGAGAAATTGATATAGATCATATCTCGCCTGGCTTATAGGCCCGCAGTGTGTATGGTTTTACAGCAAATGCGGAGTAAGTGATTGATTATCCGTATAAAAATAAATTTTAAAAGTTATGAAAAGAGTTGAATTATTTCGTTCGGCCCCCTCCGAAACAGTTAATTAATATGGAGTATTTACCATAAAAAGTAACAATAAAGCCCGGGTAAAGATTATTATATTTACCCATGTTTAACTTTATTATTACAATCAGCAATCATTACCGAAAAAAATAAAAAACGGGGCAATGAAATTGCCCCGTAATATAGCCCAGACGATTGAATACGCCTACTGCTGCTAATGTTATATGCGCTTATTTTGACCAGTAAGCGGCTTTTGCTTTCTGCAGCTTTTCATAGGCCTTGAGCAGCGACTGATGCGCCGGGAAGGCTTTCAGATCGCTGTCCACGGCCTGCAGACCGTAGAATGGCTCTTCACCGCTGAGCGCCGCGCTGGCGGCTTCAACCGCTTCAGCACCGTACATACGCACGAAAGCGTTCAGGTATTGCAGTGGCTCGCGATCCTCTTCCTGCGAAAGCAGTAGCAGGGTTTGCAGGCAACGGTAATAGTTGGTGCGCTCGGCAGAGAAGACCGACTGGTTGAATTCCATCGTCCATTCCGTCCAGGCCAGGGCCTGATCCAGATCGCCGCCAGCCAGCGCCAGCATCGCTTTCAGCTCCCCGATACGCAGGGTATACCAGCCGTTGTCTTTACCCGTCGCCAGGCCCAGCAGTTCACGCACGCGAGTGAAATCATCGTGACCTTCTTCGTCCAGTTGGGCGATCAGGTTCAGATAATCCTCTTTTTCCCACTCGCTGCCTGGCAGAGCAAGCAGGGTTTCGCGCAGGTGCGCGCCCATGCTGTTGTTCGCCAGCCACAGATCTTCAGCAGGGTAGATGTCGGACATGCCCGGCACAATGATGCGGCATGCGTAAACGCCCAGGTGTTCGTAGTCGGCAATGTAGACTTCCTGATCTTCGGCGTTAAAGATGGCCATCAGCGTGGCGAACTCTTCTTCCGTGGTGCCGGCAAAGCTCCAGTCTACGAACGGATAGTCTGCGTCCTGCTTAAACATATCCCAGGAGATCAGGCCGCTGGAATCGATGAAGTGGGTTTCGAGGTTGGTATGCTCCGCCACTTCTTCATCGTCAAAGGTTGGCGGTGTGAAGACGTCGAGATCTTTCAGGCTACGGCCCTGCAGCAGTTCGGTGACGGTACGCTCCAGCGCCACGCCGAAGTCAGGGTGCGCGCCGAAGGAGGCGAAGCAGGTGCCGTTTTCTGGGTTAAACAGCACCACGCAGATCACCGGATATTTTCCGCCCAGTGAGCCATCGTAGGCGAAGATTGGGAAACCTTCCGCTTCGAGTTTGGCAATGGACTCCACCACGCCCGGGTAGCGCGCCAGCACGTCGGCCGGAATTTCAGGCAGGCTGATAGATTCGGCAATAATGCGGTTTTTAATGTGACGCTCGAACACTTCTGACAAGCCCTGAACGCGCGCTTCGTTGCGGGTGTTACCGGCGGACATGCCGTTAGACACATACAGGTTGCCGACGATGTTCATCGGAATATACACGGTCTGCTCGTCAGACTGGCGGGTGAACGGCAGGGCGCAGATACCACGATCTTCGTTACCAGACTGCAGATCGATCAGCATGCTGGCGGTCAGTTCGTTTTCTGGATCGTAGAACGCACGCAGGCGGGCGTCGAGAATACCTTCCGGCAGTTCATCGTCTTCGGTCAGCGGGAACCATTTTTCGTTCGGATAGTGAACGAATGGGCCGTTAGCGATGGTTTCGCCCAACCAGAAGTCAGCGAAGAAATAGTTGGTGGACAGACGCTCAAAATACTCACCCAGCGCGGAGGCCAGTGCCGCTTTTTTAGTCGCGCCTTTCCCGTTGGTAAAGCACAGGGCACACTCTTTGTCGCGAATATGGACGGACCAGACATGGGGCACCGGATTGAGCCAGGAGGCATCTTCGATGTTAAAACCCAGGTCGGTCAGTTTCTGCTGGAAGCGAGCGATGGAATCTTCCAGAGCGGCGTCTTTGCCGGGGATAAACGTTTGAGTCATGGCGTTCACTTTTATCGTACGTAAAGCGCGCAATGATACGGGTTTTGCGTGACGGGTGCTATCTTCGGCGAAAATAAAAGGCTGGGCTATGCTTAGTGGCAGTAACTGACTGTTAAGGCATAGAAAAATGAAAGCATTTGATCTCCAGCGGATGGCGTTTGATAAAGTTCCCCCCGAGTTTTTAGGCGAAGTGGCTTTGCGGAGCCTGTATACCTTCGTTCTTGTCTTTCTGTTTCTTAAGATTACTGGCCGTCGCGGTGTGCGGCAGATGTCGCTTTTTGAAGTGTTAATCATCCTCACGCTGGGGTCAGCGGCGGGGGATGTCGCCTTTTATGACGATGTGCCGATGGTGCCGGTCTTTATCGTCTTTGTCTCGCTGGCGCTGCTGTACCGCCTTGTGATGTGGCTGATGTCGAAGAGCGAAAAGCTGGAAGATCTGCTGGAAGGGAAGCCTGTGGTGATTGTCGAAGACGGACAGTTGGCCTGGGAAAATGTGCAAAGTGCCAATATGACCGAGTTCGAATTTTTTATGGAATTGCGTCTGAACAGCGTCGAACAACTCGGACAGGTGCGTCTGGCCATTATGGAAACGAACGGTCAAATCAGCGTGTATTACTATCATGATGACGAGGTGAAGCCGGGGTTATGCATCCTGCCGGATATGCTCATTGAGCGATACAAAACCGTCCCCGATACGGGCGAGTATGCCTGTATAAAATGTAGTCATGTGGTGGTGATGAAGGCAGGCGATCATCAATTATGCCCTCGCTGTACGAATCCAGAATGGACGAAGGTTAGCCGGGCTAAACGGATCACTTGACAGCCATTTTGTCGGTTTTGTCCTGGCGAGGCGGCAGATTGTTTTGTGTGATGTGAGCCACATTTCACGGGTCATAAGTTTTAGACATTGCGGCGCGTGTCACTGAATGATAAAACCGATATCCACAGTTATAACTTATGGCTTTTAGCGTGGTGAGGGGAAATGGCTCAAGTCTTTAATTTCAGTTCAGGTCCGGCGATGTTACCGGCAGACGTGCTTAAACAGGCTCAACAGGAACTTTGTGACTGGAACGGTCTCGGTACGTCGGTGATGGAAATCAGCCACCGTGGTAAAGAGTTTATTCAGGTGGCGGAAGAGGCAGAAAAGGATTTTCGCGATCTGCTGAATATTCCCTCGAACTACAAAGTATTGTTCTGTCACGGCGGCGGACGCGGCCAGTTTGCTGGCGTACCGCTGAATATCCTTGGCGATAAAACGACGGCTGACTACGTTGATGCGGGCTACTGGGCGGCAAGCGCCGTTAAAGAAGCGCACAAATACTGCACGCCGAACGTTATCGACGCCAAAGTGACCGTTGACGGTCTGCGCGCCGTGAAGCCCATGAGCGAATGGCAGCTTTCTGATAACGCAGCCTATCTCCACTACTGCCCGAACGAAACTATCGACGGGATTGCCATCGACGAGACGCCAAACTTCGCCAGCGATGTTGTGGTTGCCGCCGACTTCTCCTCCACCATTCTTTCTGCCCCGATTGATGTCAGCCGCTACGGCGTTATCTATGCAGGCGCACAGAAAAATATCGGTCCTGCGGGCCTGACAATCGTCATTGTACGTGAAGATCTCCTGGGGAAAGCCCATAAGTCTTGCCCGTCAATACTCGACTACACCGTGCTGAACGATAACGACTCCATGTTCAACACGCCACCGACGTTTGCCTGGTACCTCTCGGGCCTGGTCTTCAAATGGCTGAAGCAAAACGGCGGTGTGGCGCAGATGGACAAGGTCAATCAGCAGAAAGCTGAACTGCTGTACGGCGTGATCGACAAAAGCGATTTCTACCGTAACGATGTGGCGAAAGCTAACCGCTCCCGCATGAACGTGCCGTTCCAGCTGGCAGACAGCAACCTGGACAACGTGTTCCTGAAAGAGTCCTTCGCGGCAGGTCTGCACGCGCTGAAAGGTCATCGTGTGGTGGGGGGGATGCGTGCCTCTATTTATAACGCGATGCCGCTGGAAGGGGTTAAAGCTCTGACCGATTTCATGATCGACTTCGAACGTCGCCACGGTTAATCGCGCTGTTTCCACCCCCGTAGCCCTGCTGCGGGGTTTTTATTATGTTGAGTTGAGAGTTAAGTTTCATGGAATCCCTGACGTTACAACCTATCGCGCGGGTAGATGGCACCATCAATCTGCCTGGTTCAAAAAGTGTCTCGAACCGCGCTCTGCTGCTGGCAGCTCTGGCAAACGGCACCACCGTCCTTACAAACCTGCTGGACAGCGATGACGTACGCCACATGCTCAATGCGCTGAAAGCGTTGGGTGTTCATTACACTCTCTCTGACGATCGTACCCGCTGTGAAGTGACCGGCAACGGCGGCGCGCTGCGTTCGGGTGAAGAGCTCGAGCTGTTTCTGGGCAACGCGGGTACCGCGATGCGTCCATTGGCGGCGGCGCTGTGTCTGGGCAGCAATAACATCGTGCTGACCGGCGAGCCGCGCATGAAAGAGCGTCCGATCGGCCATCTGGTCGATGCCCTGCGTCAGGGTGGCGCGCAGATTGAGTATCTTGAGCAGGAAAATTATCCGCCACTGCGTCTGCGCGGGGGCTTTAGCGGCGGTGACGTCGAGGTGGACGGTAGCGTTTCCAGTCAGTTCCTGACGGCCCTGCTGATGACCGCGCCGCTGGCACCGCAGGATACGGTTATCACGATTAAAGGTGAGCTGGTCTCCAGACCGTACATTGATATCACGTTGCACCTGATGAAAACCTTCGGCGTCGAGGTCGAAAACCAGTCTTATCAGCGTTTTGTGGTGCGTGGGGCACAGCAGTATCAGTCTCCGGGTAATTACCTGGTTGAAGGCGATGCGTCATCGGCCTCTTACTTCCTGGCTGCGGGCGCGATCAAAGGCGGCACCGTGAAGGTGACCGGTATTGGCCGCAACAGCATGCAGGGCGACATCCGTTTTGCCGACGTGCTGGAGAAAATGGGCGCCACTGTCACCTGGGGCGATGACTTCATCTCCTGTACCCACGGCGAGCTGAATGCCATTGATATGGACATGAACCACATTCCGGATGCGGCGATGACCATTGCCACGGCTGCGCTGTTTGCCAAAGGCACCACCACGCTGCGTAACATCTACAACTGGCGCGTGAAAGAGACTGACCGTCTGTACGCGATGGCGACCGAGCTGCGTAAAGTGGGGGCTGAGGTGGAAGAAGGCGAAGACTACATTCGCGTCACCCCTCCGGCAAAACTGCAGTTCGCAGAAATTGGCACCTACAACGATCACCGTATGGCGATGTGCTTCTCGCTGGTGGCGCTGTCCGACACGCCTGTGACCATTCTTGACCCGAAATGTACGGCGAAAACTTTCCCGGACTACTTCGAGCAGCTGGCGCGCATCAGTACGCTGGCCTGATAGCGTTATGCCGCATCCTTCGATGCGGCATTTCCTTACGCTTCCTGACGAACACTTCCGCTCATTTCTTCTACACTCTGCTTCAATCATTCCGTAATTTGCACGCAAAGGTAACAGTTGCGCACGTTGGCGCGTATAATGCGCGGCGTTCATGTTAACGGTATGCCTTATTTAAGGAGAAAAAGATGACGGCAGTTGCCCCGGTAATCACCATTGATGGGCCGAGTGGCGCAGGGAAAGGTACCCTGTGCAAAGCGATGGCGGAAGCATTGCAATGGCATCTTTTAGATTCGGGCGCAATCTATCGCGTGCTGGCGCTGGCTGCGCTGCATCATCATGTCGATGTCGCCTCTGAAGAAGCGCTGGTACCGCTGGCTGCGCACCTGGATGTCCGTTTTGTGTCTACCGATGGCAACCTGGAAGTGATCCTTGAAGGGGAAGACGTGAGCGGTGAAATCCGTACGCAGGAAGTGGCGAATGCGGCCTCCCAGGTTGCGGCCTTCCCGCGTGTGCGCGAGGCGCTGTTACGTCGCCAGCGTGCGTTCCGCGAAGCCCCAGGGTTGATCGCCGACGGACGCGATATGGGCACCGTGGTATTCCCTGATGCGCCTGTAAAAATTTTCCTTGACGCCTCTTCAGAAGAACGTGCTCAACGCCGCATGCTTCAGTTGCAGGAGAAGGGGTTTAGTGTTAACTTTGATCGCCTTTTATCCGAGATAAAAGAGCGCGATGATCGCGATCGTAACCGCGCTGTCGCGCCACTTGTTCCTGCAGAAGATGCATTAGTTCTGGATTCAACCAGTTTAACTATTGAGCAAGTGATTGAAAAAGCGCTACAATATGCGCGCCAAAAACTGGCACTCGCGTAAACGCGACCGATTTAGCAGTACCCCCGCTGCAATGGATTGACGGCGGGTATGTGAAACAACCCCATCCGGCACGGAGCCAGGTGGACGTTAATATTAACCTGAAGATTAAACATGACTGAATCTTTTGCTCAACTGTTTGAAGAATCCTTAAAAGAAATCGAAACCCGTCCGGGTTCCATCGTTCGTGGTGTTGTTGTTGCTATCGACAAAGACGTAGTACTGGTTGACGCCGGTCTGAAATCTGAGTCCGCCATCCCGGCAGAGCAGTTCAAAAACGCCCAGGGCGAGCTGGAAATCCAGGTTGGTGACGAAGTTGACGTTGCGCTGGACGCAGTAGAAGACGGCTTCGGTGAAACCCTGCTTTCTCGTGAGAAAGCTAAACGTCACGAAGCATGGATCACCCTGGAAAAAGCTTACGAAGAAGCTGAAACTGTGGTCGGTGTTATCAACGGCAAAGTTAAAGGTGGCTTCACTGTTGAGCTGAATGGTATTCGTGCGTTCCTGCCAGGTTCTCTGGTAGACGTTCGTCCAGTCCGTGACACCCTGCACCTGGAAGGCAAAGAGCTTGAGTTCAAAGTCATCAAGCTGGACCAGAAGCGTAACAACGTTGTTGTATCCCGTCGTGCCGTTATCGAATCCGAAAACAGCGCAGAACGCGATCAGCTGCTGGAAAACCTGCAGGAAGGCATGGAAGTCAAAGGTATCGTTAAGAACCTCACTGACTACGGCGCATTCGTTGACCTGGGCGGCGTTGATGGCCTGCTGCACATCACCGACATGGCGTGGAAACGCGTTAAGCACCCAAGCGAAATCGTGAACGTGGGCGACGAAATCACTGTTAAAGTGCTGAAGTTCGACCGCGAGCGTACTCGTGTATCCCTCGGCCTGAAACAGCTGGGCGAAGATCCATGGGTAGCTATCGCTAAGCGTTACCCAGAAGGTACTAAACTGACTGGTCGCGTAACCAACCTGACCGACTACGGCTGCTTCGTTGAAATCGAAGAAGGCGTTGAAGGCCTGGTGCACGTTTCCGAAATGGACTGGACCAACAAAAACATCCACCCATCCAAAGTTGTTAACGTTGGTGATGTAGTGGAAGTGATGGTTCTGGATATCGACGAAGAACGTCGTCGTATCTCCCTGGGCCTGAAACAGTGCAAAAACAACCCATGGCAGCAGTTCGCGGAAACCCACAACAAGGGCGACCGTGTTGAAGGTAAAATCAAGTCTATCACTGACTTCGGTATCTTCATCGGCCTGGACGGCGGCATCGATGGCCTGGTTCACCTGTCTGACATCTCCTGGAACGTTGCAGGCGAAGAAGCAGTTCGTGAATACAAAAAAGGCGACGAAATCGCTGCAGTTGTTCTGCAGGTTGACGCAGAGCGTGAGCGTATCTCTCTGGGCGTTAAACAGCTCGCAGAAGATCCGTTCAACAACTGGGTTGCACTGAACAAGAAAGGCGCAATCGTAAACGGTAAAGTAACTGCAGTTGACGCTAAAGGCGCAACCGTAGAGCTGGCTGACGGCGTTGAAGGTTACCTGCGCGCTTCTGAAGCTTCCCGTGACCGCGTTGAAGATGCCACTCTGGTTCTGAACGTAGGCGACGACGTTGAAGCTAAGTTCACCGGTGTTGACCGTAAGAACCGTGCAATCAGCCTGTCTGTTCGTGCTAAAGACGAAGCTGATGAGAAAGATGCAATCGCAACTGTTAACAAACAGGAAGATGCAAACTTCTCTAACAACGCAATGGCTGAAGCTTTCAAAGCAGCTAAAGGCGAGTAATATCAGGTTCTCAGCATCATTTGAGCTGTAACGCATTTAAAGCGCGAAGGATGAAGAGCAAACTTGACAGATTACAGGATCCGTCCTGTAATCAATAACAAAGGGCGGCTACGGCCGCCCTTGTTTAATGAGCTGTTCAGCTAATTGGTTTGAAAGGAACCGGAGGAATCATGACCAAGTCAGAATTGATTGAAAGACTTGCCAGTCAGCAACCGCATATCCCTGCCAAGGCAGTGGAAGATGCCGTAAAAGAGATGCTGGAGCATATGGCCTCCACTCTTGCCCAGGGCGAGCGCATTGAAATCCGCGGTTTCGGTAGTTTTTCTCTGCACTATCGTGCTCCACGCACCGGGCGTAACCCGAAAACGGGTGATAAAGTCGAGCTGGAAGGTAAGTACGTTCCACACTTTAAACCGGGTAAAGAACTGCGCGATCGCGCCAATATTTACGGCAACTGAGTTTAGCCAGCCGGTTAAACTGGGTTCGAAAGAAAGCACCTGCGGGTGCTTTTTTTGTTCCTGTCGTTTTCTTCTGGAAGGCACCCCGCATTTCCCGCTGCGTTTTCTGCAACCTGTTAAAAACCTTGCTGCGCTTGCTGTAAATCCTTTTCTTCACAACTGACGAGCCGCATCACCCACGAGCATACTGCCCCCTGAAACAGGGAGGTAGCAATGGGAATTCCCGCTTTATGTATCTGCGCCATTCTGGCGATAGCCCCGTTACTCTGGTTACCTGAACTGCCATCACGCTATACCGTCTGGATAATGCTGGCGGGCGGGGTGGTTCTGGGCACATGTCAAAACGTGCGCCTGAAGTATGTGGGGACCGCGCTGTTATTTTGCGCGTGGGGCCTTCTGGCCGCGCAGGAGAGCGTCTGGCCGATGCAGCATTTAACCACGGGAGCCGTGCAGGCCGAGGTAGAGATCACCGCCACTGATGGTGCAACTCAGCATCAGGGAAAGATTCGTACCGTAAACGGCCGGCGCTGGTGGGCGTCCACTGGCGTAACGCTGTATGGCAATTATTTGCCACAGAGAGCATGTGCTGGCCAGCGTTGGGCGATGATGCTCAGGCTAAGACCTGCACACGGCGAGCTGAACGACGGAGGCTATGATCCCCAACGCAGCGCCATTGCCCGACACCAAACGCTGAGCGGGCGCTTCACCCATGCGGAACTTGTTGATGGACACTGCAGCCTGCGAGCGCAATACCTGATGTCGCTGCAAAACCGACTTTCTGATTATCGCTGGGGAGCGGTTATCCTCGGGCTGGGGATGGGAGAGCGTCTGGATGTCCCCCGAGAAATAAAAGACCTGATGCGTGAAACCGGCACACTGCATCTGATGGCGATTTCGGGCCTGCATATCACGCTGGCGGCATCCCTCGTCTGGTTACTCGCGCGTGCGATCCAGTTTATATTCCCCAGCCACCGGGTCCACTGGCAAATGCCACTCCTGGCCGGCTTGTTCTTCGCCGCTTTCTACGCCTGGCTTACCGGTCTGCAACCTCCTGCACTACGAACGGTCATCGCACTTGCCGTGCTGGCGGCGCTGCGAATCGGTTTTCGCCAATGGTCGCCGTGGCAGGTATGGTGTTGCTGTGTCGCGGCGATCCTGATAAGCGATCCCTTAGCCATACTTTCTGAAAGTCTGCTCCTGTCCGCATTTGCCGTCGCGGCGCTGATTTTCTGGTTTCAGTGGCTGCCTCTTCCTCGCTGGCAGTGGGCCCGACGCATACGGCCACTACTTAATCTGATCTATCTGCAGGTCGGCATGCTGGTGTTGCTCATGCCGTTACAGGTGCTGATTTTCCACGGCTTCAGTATCTCCTCTCTGGTCGCCAATCTCTTTGCCGTGCCGATAGTGACGTTTGTCAGCGTACCGCTGATTTTACTCGGTATGTTGCTCCATCTGTTACCGCTGGGGGGAATGGAAAGTGCCATCTGGTTTGCAGCCGATAAGTCCCTTGCCGGGTTGTTCTGGCTACTGATGCGCTTGCCAGACGGCTGGCAGAGTGTGGATCAGCGCTGGCAGTACATGACGCTACTGCCCTGGCTTATTATCATCGGCTGGCGTTTGCGAGCCTGGAAAACCGTTCCAGCCGTGTGTCTGGCTGGGAGTCTGTTACTGGCATTTCCCCTCTTGCGAACGGCTAAAAGTGATGCCTGGACGCTACATATGCTGGATGTGGGGCAGGGGCTGGCCATGGTCATCGAACGGCAGGGAAAAGCGATTCTCTATGATACCGGGCTCGCCTGGCCAGGGGGAGATAGCGCACAGCGGTTAATTATCCCCTGGCTGCGCTGGCACCATCTGCGGCCAGATGGCGTGATTCTCAGCCATGAACATCTTGACCATGCAGGAGGTCTCGCATCGCTGCAAAAAGCATGGCCGGAGATGTGGGTAAGAAGTCCATTACGTCTGGCGGGGCATCGGCCCTGCTTTCGTGGGCAGAGCTGGAGATGGCAGGGATTAACCTTCACCGTTCACTGGCCCCTGGAAAATGACCCGGCTCGGGGAAACAACCGCTCCTGCGTGGTGAAAGTGGACGATGGTGAGCAGAGTATACTGCTGACGGGAGACATTGAAGCGCCAGCAGAACAGGCTATGCTTAGCCATTACTGGCAACATCTGACGTCGACGTTAATCCAGGTTCCCCATCATGGGAGCAATACCTCATCGTCATTGGCGCTGGTACAACGGGTGGAGGGAAACATTGCGCTGGATTCAGCAGCCCGCTATAACGCCTGGCGGTTTCCGTCGGCGAATGTGGTCCGACGTTATCGAAAAGAGGGGTATATCTGGCAAGATACCCCCCATTCCGGGCAAATATCGGTGACATTCTCGCAACATCGCTGGCAAATCCGGCGCTTGCGGGATCAATTTTTACCACGTTGGTATCATCAGTGGTTTGGCGCGCCCGTAGATAACGGGTAGAATATGCGGCTATTTCAACAAATGCTGGTTTTTTGAATGCATAACGACAAAGATCTCTCCACGTGGCAAACCTTCCGCCGACTCTGGCCGATGATTGCACCTTTTAAAGCAGGCTTGATCGTGGCGGGTGTAGCGTTAATCCTCAACGCAGCCAGCGATACTTTTATGTTATCGCTCCTTAAACCGTTACTGGACGACGGTTTTGGTAAAACGGATCGCTCAGTGTTGCTATGGATGCCGCTGGTGGTTATCGGGCTGATGATCTTACGTGGTATCACCAGCTATATCTCCAGCTACTGCATCTCCTGGGTATCCGGGAAAGTGGTTATGACCATGCGCCGTCGTCTGTTCAGCCACATGATGGGCATGCCGGTCTCATTCTTTGACAAGCAGTCTACGGGGACACTGCTGTCCCGTATTACCTACGATTCAGAGCAGGTTGCGTCCTCCTCCTCAAGCGCGTTGATTACCGTCGTGCGTGAAGGGGCGTCGATCATCGGCCTTTTTATCATGATGTTCTATTACAGCTGGCAGCTGTCGCTCATCCTGATCGTTCTGGCTCCGGTTGTCTCCATTGCCATCCGCGTTGTGTCCAAGCGTTTCCGCAATATCAGTAAAAATATGCAGAATACGATGGGGCAGGTAACAACCAGCGCCGAACAGATGCTGAAAGGACACAAAGAGGTGTTAATTTTCGGTGGCCAGGACGTCGAAACCAAACGCTTTGACAAAGTCAGCAACAAAATGCGTCTTCAGGGGATGAAAATGGTCTCGGCCTCTTCCATCTCTGACCCGATCATTCAGCTGATTGCCTCGCTGGCGCTGGCGTTTGTCCTTTATGCGGCAAGCTTCCCAAGCGTGATGGAGACGCTGACGGCGGGTACCATCACCGTGGTCTTCTCCTCGATGATCGCCCTGATGCGTCCCCTGAAATCTCTGACTAACGTGAATGCCCAGTTCCAGCGCGGGATGGCGGCTTGTCAGACATTGTTCAGCATTCTGGATTCCGAGCAGGAAAAAGACGAAGGTACACGCGAGATTGAGCGCGCCCGTGGCGATGTTGAATTCCACAACGTGACCTTCACCTATCCGGGCCGCGATACGCCCGCTCTGCGCAATATCAACCTGACGATTCCGGCGGGTAAAACGGTGGCGCTGGTAGGCCGTTCTGGCTCCGGTAAATCCACCATTGCCAGCCTCATCACCCGTTTCTACGATATCAACGAAGGTGAAATTCTCCTGGACGGTCACGACCTGCGGGAGTACACCCTGCAGTCGCTGCGTAACCAGGTTGCGCTGGTTTCTCAGAACGTGCATCTGTTTAACGATACGGTCGCCAACAACATCGCTTATGCGCGCACTGACGAGTACAGCCGCGAGCAGATCGAGAATGCCGCACGCATGGCCTATGCGATGGACTTTATCAACAAGATGGATAACGGTCTGGATACCATCATTGGTGAAAATGGCGTGCTCCTGTCCGGTGGTCAGCGTCAGCGTATTGCGATTGCGCGCGCGCTGCTGCGTGACAGCCCAATCCTGATTCTGGATGAAGCGACGTCCGCACTGGATACCGAATCTGAACGCGCTATTCAGTCGGCGCTGGACGAACTGCAAAAGAACCGTACCTCACTGGTGATTGCACACCGTCTGTCGACTATCGAGCAGGCGGATGAGATCGTGGTGGTTGAGGATGGCGTCATTGTTGAACGCGGAAGCCACGCAGCTTTGCTGGAACATCGCGGCGTATACGCCCAGCTTCATAAGATGCAGTTCGGCGAATGATTGCACGCATCTGGTCCGGTGAATCCCCGCTGTGGCTGCTGCTTTTGCCGCTCTCCTGGCTTTACGGCCTGGTGAGCGGCATCATTCGTCTGCTTTACCGTCTGGGGATCAAGCGGGCCTGGCGTGCGCCAGTGCCGGTTGTGGTTGTGGGCAATCTTACGGCGGGCGGCAACGGTAAAACGCCGGTGGTGATCTGGCTTGTGGAACAGCTGCAAAAACGCGGTATCCGCCCGGGTGTGGTCTCGCGTGGGTATGGCGGTAAAGCGGCGCAGTACCCACTGCTGCTGGCAGAGAAAACCACCACTGCCGAAGCGGGTGATGAACCGGTATTGATTTTCCAGCGTACTGGCGCGCCGGTGGCAGTCTCCCCGGTTCGCAGCGACGCCGTGCAGGCGCTGCTTGCCGAACACGCGGTACAAATTATCATCACTGACGATGGTCTGCAGCATTACGCGCTGGCGCGTGATAAAGAGATTGTGGTCATCGACGGGGTTCGCCGTTTCGGTAACGGATGGTGGCTGCCAGCCGGCCCTATGCGTGAACGCGCTTCACGTCTGAAGTCCGTTGATGCGGTGATTGTAAACGGTGGTGAGGCAAAAGCGGGTGAAATCCCTATGCACCTGTTGCCGGGACTGGCGATAAACCTGGTGACGGGTGAACGCCGGGCGGTTGCTGAGCTGCCTTCGCTGGTAGCAATGGCAGGGATTGGTCATCCTCCGCGCTTCTTCGCAACGCTTGAGCAGTGTGGTGCCAGGCTTGAAAAACGCATTCCACTGGCTGACCATCAGGCGCTGGTGGCAGAGCAGGTTGATGCGCTCACGGCGTCGGGACAGACGCTCATTATGACCGAAAAAGATGCGGTGAAATGCCGTGCCTTTGCGAAAGAAAACTGGTGGTATCTGCCGGTTGACGCTGAACTCAGCGGCGAGCAGCCGGAACACTTGCTCAAGGAACTGATTGCGTTAGTGCAGTGAGGGCTTACGCGGTTCTGGTGGCGCTTTGACTGACAGGAAAACGCATGTCTTTACCGCAACTCTCGCTTACAGCTGCACGTCATTTACACCTCGCCGCGCAGGGGCTGCTCAAAAAGCCCCGTCGCCGCGCACAGCCTGCCGATATCCTCTCTGCCATCCAGCGCATGTCGCTGCTGCAAATCGACACCATTAATATTGTTGCCCGTAGCCCTTACCTGGTGCTGTTCAGCCGCCTGGGCCACTATCCCTCTCACTGGCTGGATGAGGCGCTCAGCAAAGGGGATCTCATGGAGTATTGGGCGCACGAAGCCTGTTTCCTGCCCCGCAGCGATTTTGCCCTGGTGCGTCACCGCATGCTTGCCCCTGAAAAGATGGGCTGGAAATACCGACAGGCGTGGATGCAGGAGCACGCGGCCGAAATAGAGCAACTGATCGGCCATATTCAGGAAAAGGGGCCAGTGCGTTCCGCTGATTTTGAACATCCGCGAAAAGGCACAAGCGGCTGGTGGGAGTGGAAACCGCACAAACGTCATCTTGAAGGGTTATTCACCTCCGGCCAGGTCATGGTGATTGAACGGCGTAATTTTCAGCGCGTCTATGACCTGACCCAGCGCGTGATGCCTCACTGGGACGACGAGCGTGACCTGCTTACCCAGGAGGCTGCCGAGGCCATCATGCTGGAAAACAGCGCCCGCAGTCTGGGCATTTTCCGGCCGCAATGGCTGGCAGATTATTACCGCCTGCGCCAGCCCGCGCTGAAGCCGCTGCTGGAGATGTGGCAACGCGAACAGCGCGTCATTCCCGTCACGGTAGAAACGCTGGGAGAGATGTGGCTGCATGCGGATCTCCTTCCTTTGCTGCCCCAGGCGCTGGACGGAAAGCTCCAGGCAACCCACAGCGCAGTGTTGTCGCCTTTCGACCCGGTGGTCTGGGACCGAAAACGCGCCGAACAGTTGTTCGATTTCAGCTACCGGCTGGAGTGTTATACCCCGGCACCAAAGCGTCAGTACGGCTATTTTGTTTTACCCCTGCTGCATAAGGGGCGGCTGGTCGGGCGCATGGATGCCAAAATGCACCGCAAAACCGGCACGCTTGAAGTCATTGCGCTCTATCTGGAAGAGGGGGTCAGGGTGACGGCGAGTCTGGAGAAGGGCTTAACGTCCGCCATTAGCGAGTTCGCCCTCTGGCAGGGGGCTCGCGACGTCACGCTGGGACGCGTTCCCGAAGGGTTATTTATATCCTGTCGAAGTGGCTGGGAAACAGACACGCCCTGAAAAAGGAATGTGTTAAGCTTTAGCGATTACCCATACGGAGGAACTATGGATCACCGTTTACTTGAAATTATTGCCTGCCCGGTGTGCAACGGCAAACTCTACTACAGCCAGGACAAACAGGAGCTGATTTGCAAGCTGGACAGTCTGGCTTTCCCGCTGCGTGACGGCATTCCGGTGTTGCTGGAAAACGAAGCCCGTTCCCTGGTGGCAGAAGAGAGCAAACCATGAGTTTTGTTGTCATTATTCCTGCGCGTTATGCCTCAACGCGTCTGCCGGGTAAACCGCTGGTGGATATCAACGGCAAGCCAATGATTGTGCACGTCCTTGAACGCGCCCGTGAATCCGGAGCCGATCGCGTGATTGTTGCCACCGATCATCCGGACGTCGCCCGTGCGGTTGAAGCCGCAGGCGGTGAAGTGTGCATGACCCGCGTCGATCACCAGTCCGGCACCGAGCGTCTCGCCGAAGTCGTTGAGAAATGTGGTTTCAGCGATGATACCGTCATTGTGAACGTGCAGGGCGACGAGCCGATGATCCCGGCCGTTATTATCCGTCAGGTGGCAGAAAACCTGGCGCAGCGTCAGGTGGGTATGGCGACGCTTGCGGTGCCTGTTCACCACGCTGAAGAGGCATTTAACCCGAATGCGGTGAAAGTGGTGATGGATGCCGAAGGCTATGCGCTCTATTTCTCCCGCGCCACCATTCCATGGGATCGCGACCGCTTTGCGCTCTCGAAAGAGACCATCGGGGATTCCTTCCTGCGCCATCTAGGGATTTACGGCTATCGCGCCGGTTTCATTCGCCGCTATGTCACCTGGGCACCCAGCCCGCTGGAGCATATCGAAATGCTGGAGCAGCTTCGTGTGCTCTGGTATGGCGAGAAAATTCACGTTGCTGTTGCCAAAGAAGTACCAGGCACTGGCGTTGATACGCCGGAAGATCTTGAGCGCGTTCGCGCCGAATTACGTTAATACCGCCTGCATCCCTCCTTTCGGAGGGATGTCCTCTCGCCACAATTTTCGCTTTTCTTTTCCCTGATTGATCTCTACCGGGTGACATCTTCATTCTGCGCGCTCATTATAAAAGCAGTAGCATTAATGGGGGTAATCTCATATGGAACAGCTGCGTGCCGAACTTAGCCATCTGCTGGGTGAGAAATTAAGCCGGGTCGAGTGTGTGAGTGAAAAGGCCGATACCGCGCTCTGGTCGTTGTATGACAGTCAGGGAAACCCAATGCCGCTGATGGCGCGAAGTTTCACGTCGCCGGGTGTTGCCAGGCAGCTCGCCTGGAAAATGTCGATGCTGGCGCGGGAGGGGACCGTCCGAATGCCGACCGTGTACGGCGTCATGACGCACGAGGAACACCCTGGCCCCGATATCCTGTTGATAGAGCGTTTACGCGGCGTGCCTGTTGAAGCACCCGCGCGCACGCCGGAACGCTGGGAGCAGCTGAAAGACCAGATTGTCGAGGCGCTGCTGGCCTGGCATCGCCAGGATAGCCGTGGGCTCGTGGGGCCTGTCGACAGCACCCAGGAGAACCTGTGGCCGCTGTGGTATCGCCAGCGGGTGGAAGTGCTGTGGGGAACGCTCAACCAGTTTAATAACACCGGTTTGACCATGCAGGACAAACGTATTCTTTTTCGCACTCGTGAGTGCTTGCCAGCGCTGTTCGACGGTTTTAATGATAACTGCGTGCTGATCCACGGCAATTTTACACTGCGGAGTATGCTGAAAGACTCCCGCAGCGATCAGCTGCTGGCGATGTTGGGGCCTGGAATAATGCTGTGGGCCCCACGTGAATATGAGTTGTTCAGGCTCAGCGACAGCGCGGCGGCAGAAGGGTTACTGTGGCACTACCTTCAGCGTGCGCCCGTTGCCGAAGCGTTTCTCTGGCGGCGCTGGTTGTACCTGCTCTGGGATGAAGTCGCGCAACTGGTCAATACCGGGCGTTTCAATCGCGCAAACTTCGATCTCGCGGCTAAGTCACTCTTGCCCTGGCTCGTCTGAGGAACCTTTCAGCCACTGCCAGAGACGGCCGAGCGTCTCGTAGCCGACGCGATCGCTATGCATCAGCCACATCGGGGAGGGGATCACGCGTTCCCATGGGTTAAGTGGCGCGTTGATTGCCATCTGGTTTGCCGGTGCGGGAAGCGGGTGCAGGCCCTGCTTTTCAAAGAAAATCATCGCCCGTGGCAGGTGTGAGGCGGAGGTGACCAGCAAGAATGGAACATCGCCAATCGCCTGCTTCACCGCAGCGGCTTCTTCTTCGGTATCTTTAGGACTGTCCAGGGTGATGATAGCGGAACGCGGTACGCCGAGGGATTCCGCAACTCTGGCACCCGCTTCAGCCGTACTCACCGGGTTCGTTTTTGCTGCGGCGCCGGTGAAGATCATTTTTGATCCCGGGTTCGCCTGCCACAGGCGAATCCCTTCGTTTAGCCGTGGCAGGCTGTTGTTGATCAGATTCGAGCTGGGGGCCCAGTCAGGATCCCAGGTATATCCACCGCCCAGCACCACGATGTATTCCACTTTCTGATTTCCCTGCCATGTCGGGTACTTATCTTCAATGGGGCGTAACAGGCCATCCGCGACCGGTTGCAGGCTCAGCAGCAGTAAGACAAGCCAGCCGAACGTGATGAGCGTTTTGCCACTTTTCTGAAAGCGGCTGAACCACACCAGCGCCAGCCCTAGCGCGATGATGATGAGCAGCAGCGGAAGGGGAAGCATCATCCCTCCAATGTATTTCTTAAGGGTAAAAAGCATCCTTTTTGGTTCCTTTTTTGACCATACAGCAGGTGATTACCGGTGATATTACACCAGAGAGGTTCATTCTCCGCGCGGGTGTGACAAAATAGCGGTTTTGCAGTTAGCGAGTGGAACTCTCCCAATGCGGGATCGCAATTTTGATGACATCGCGGAAAAGTTTTCGCGCAACATTTATGGCACCACAAAGGGGCAGCTCCGTCAGACGATCCTCTGGCAGGATCTGGACACCATTCTGGCCACTTTTGGCGACCAGACGTTGCGCGTGCTGGACGCCGGTGGCGGCGAAGGACAGACGGCGATAAAAATGGCCGAGCGCGGTCATCACGTCACGCTTTGCGATCTTTCGGCTGAAATGGTCGCCCGTGCGACGCGTGCTGCAGATGAGAAAGGTGTGAGCGACAACATGCATTTTATACAATGCGCCGCTCAGGACATCGCACAGCATTTGGAAACCCAGGTTGATCTGATATTGTTTCATGCGGTGCTGGAGTGGGTGGCCGATCCGCAAAGCGTGTTACAAACCCTGTGGTCGATGTTGCGCCCGGGCGGCACGCTGTCGCTGATGTTCTACAATGCTAACGGCTTCCTGATGCACAACATGGTTGCAGGTAACTTTGACTATGTGCAGGTCGGGATGCCTAAAAAGAAAAAGCGCACGCTTTCCCCGGACTATCCGCGCGATCCGCAGCAGGTTTACGGCTGGCTGGAAGAGATTGGCTGGCAGATTGTCGGGAAAACGGGCGTCAGGGTGTTTCATGATTATCTGCGTGAAAAACACAAACAGCGTGACTGTTTTGACACCTTAACAGAATTAGAAACGCGGTATTGCCGTCAGGAGCCATTTGTCAGCCTTGGCCGCTATATTCACGTCACCGCGCACAAGCCGCAGATGCAAGGATAACCTATGAGTGAATTTTCCCAGACAGTCCCCGAACTGGTTGCCTGGGCCAGGAAAAACGATTTCTCCATCTCGCTGCCGGTAGACAGACTCTCTTTCCTGCTGGCGGTTGCCACGCTGAACGGCGAACGGCTGGATGGCGAAATGAGCGAGGGTGAACTGGTGGATGCGTTCCGCCATGTCAGTGATGCGTTTGAGCAAACCAGCGAAACCATTAGCGTGCGTGCCAACAACGCAATCAACGATATGGTGCGTCAACGTCTGCTGAACCGCTTTACCAGCGAGCAGGCGGAAGGAAACGCCATCTATCGCCTGACGCCGTTGGGTATTGGCATCACCGATTACTACATTCGCCAGCGCGAATTTTCCACGCTGCGTCTTTCCATGCAGCTCTCGATCGTGGCGGGTGAGCTTAAGCGTGCCGCCGATGCTGCAGATGAAAACGGTGATGAATTCCACTGGCACCGCAACGTTTACGCGCCGCTGAAATATTCGGTGGCCGAGATTTTCGACAGCATCGATCTTACCCAGCGTTTGATGGACGAACAGCAGCAGCAGGTCAAAGACGACATCGCGCAGCTGCTGAATAAAGACTGGCGTGCGGCCATCTCCAGCTGCGAACTTTTACTGTCAGAAACCTCCGGTACACTGCGTGAACTGCAGGATACGCTGGAGGCGGCAGGGGATAAGCTGCAAGCCAACCTGCTGCGCATCCAGGACGCGACGCTGGCGCATGACGATCTGCATTTTATCGACCGTCTGGTGTTCGATCTGCAGAGCAAGCTCGACCGCATCATTAGCTGGGGACAGCAGTCGATCGACCTGTGGATCGGCTACGACCGACACGTGCATAAGTTTATCCGCACCGCGATTGATATGGATAAAAACCGCGTCTTTGCTCAGCGTCTGCGCCAGTCGGTTCAGACCTACTTCGATGCGCCATGGGCGCTGACTTACGCCAATGCCGATCGTCTGCTGGATATGCGCGACGAAGAGATGGCCCTGCGCGATGAAGAGGTGACCGGTGAACTGCCGCCGGATCTGGAGTTTGAAGAATTCAACGAAATTCGTGAGCAACTTGCGGCGATGATCGAAGAACAGCTCGCTGTCTACAAAACCAGACAAGCTCCGCTGGATCTTGGACTCGTGGTGCGCGACTATCTGGCGCAATATCCGCGCGCGCGCCACTTCGACGTTGCCCGCATTGTGGTAGACCAGGCGGTGCGCCTGGGTATCGCACAAGCAGATTTCACCGGACTGCCGCCGAAGTGGCAGCCAATTAACGATTACGGAGCCAAGGTACAGGCGCATGTCATTGACAAATATTGAACAAGTGATGCCGGTTAAGCTGGCACAGGCGCTGGCGAATCCGTTATTTCCGGCGCTGGACAGCCAGCTGCGTGCCGGTCGTCACATTGGCTTAGACGAGCTGGATAATCACGCCTTTTTGATGGACTTCCAGGAGTACCTGGAAGAGTTTTACGCCCGCTACAACGTGGAGCTGATTCGCGCGCCGGAAGGTTTTTTCTACCTGCGCCCGCGCTCCACGACGCTGATCCCGCGCTCCGTGCTCTCCGAGCTGGATATGATGGTCGGCAAAATTCTTTGCTATCTCTATCTCAGCCCGGAACGTCTGGCGAATGAAGGCATCTTCACCCAGCAGGAACTCTACGATGAGCTACTGACGCTGGCGGATGAGAGCAAGCTGCTCAAGCTGGTGAACAACCGTTCGACCGGATCGGATCTTGACCGTCAGAAATTACAGGAAAAGGTGCGCTCTTCCCTGAACCGTCTGCGTCGTCTGGGGATGGTCTGGTTTATGGGCCACGACAGCAGCAAATTCCGCATTACGGAATCAGTCTTCCGCTTCGGCGCCGATGTGCGTGCGGGGGATGACGCGCGTGAAGCGCAGCTTCGCATGATCCGTGACGGTGAAGCGATGCCGGTGGAAAACCATTTGCAGCTCAATGACGAGCATGAAGAGAATCTGCCGGATAGCGGGGAGGAAGAGTAATGATTGAACGCGGTAAATTTCGCTCACTAACGCTGATTAACTGGAACGGCTTCTTTGCCCGAACCTTCGATCTGGACGAGCTGGTCACGACGCTCTCCGGCGGTAACGGGGCGGGGAAATCCACCACCATGGCGGCGTTTGTGACGGCGCTGATCCCCGACCTGACGCTGCTTCACTTCCGTAACACCACTGAAGCAGGCGCGACAAGCGGCTCCCGCGATAAAGGTCTGCACGGTAAGCTGAAAGCGGGCGTCTGTTATTCCGTTCTGGACGTCATTAACTCTCGTCACCAGCGCGTGGTGGTGGGGGTTCGTTTGCAGCAGGTTGCCGGTCGCGACCGTAAAGTGGATATCAAACCGTTTGCTATCCAGGGGCTGCCAACCTCCGTGCAGCCGACCGCGCTGCTGACGGAAACCCTGAATGAACGCCAGGCGCGCGTGCTGACGTTACAGGAACTGAAAGACAAGCTCGAAGCCATTGAGGGCGTGCAGTTCAAGCAGTTCAACTCCATCACCGACTACCACTCCCTGATGTTCGATCTGGGCGTAGTGGCGCGTCGTCTGCGTACCGCTTCAGACCGTAGCAAATACTACCGTCTGATCGAAGCGTCCCTGTATGGCGGTATCTCCAGCGCCATTACCCGCTCCCTGCGCGACTACCTGTTGCCGGAAAACAGCGGCGTGCGTAAGGCGTTCCAGGATATGGAAGCGGCGCTGCGTGAAAACCGCATGACGCTGGAAGCGATTCGCGTGACCCAGTCAGACCGTGACCTGTTTAAACACCTGATCAGCGAAGCCACCAACTACGTGGCGGCGGACTACATGCGTCACGCCAATGAGCGCCGCGTCCATCTCGATCAGGCATTAGAATACCGCCGCGAACTGTTTACCTCCCGTAAACAGCTGGTGGCAGAGCAGTATAAGCACGTCGAAATGGCGCGCGAGCTGGGCGAGCACAACGGTGCTGAAGGCGATCTGGAAGCCGACTACCAGGCCGCCAGCGATCACCTGAACCTGGTGCAGACCGCGCTGCGCCAGCAGGAGAAAATCGAGCGCTACGAAGCGGATCTCGATGAGCTGCAAATTCGTCTCGAAGAGCAAAATGAAGTGGTGGCCGAAGCCGCCGAGATGCAGGAAGAGAACGAAGCCCGCGCCGAAGCCGCCGAGCTGGAAGTGGATGAGCTGAAAAGCCAGCTTGCTGATTACCAGCAGGCATTGGACGTGCAGCAGACGCGTGCGATTCAGTACACCCAGGCACTGCAGGCGTTACAGCGCGCGAAAGAGCTGTGCCATCTGCCTGACCTGACGCCGGAAAGCGCCGACGAGTGGCTGGATACCTTCCAGGCTAAAGAGCAGGAAGCCACCGAGAAACTGCTCTCTCTTGAACAGAAAATGAGCGTCGCGCAAACGGCGCACAGCCAGTTTGAACAAGCGTATCAGCTGGTGGTCGCCATTAACGGCCCGCTGGCGCGTAACGAAGCCTGGAACGTTGCCCGTGAACTGCTGCGCGACGGCGTCAACCAGCGCCATCTGGCCGAGCAGGTGCAGCCGCTGCGTATGCGCCTGAACGAACTGGAACAGCGCCTGCGTGAGCAGCAGGAAGCCGAGCGTTTGCTGGCTGAGTTCTGTAAGCGTCAGGGTAAACATTACGATTTCGACGAGCTTGAGGCGCTGCATCAGGAGCTGGAAGCGCGTATCGCTGCGCTTTCTGATACGGTCTCCAGCGCCAGTGAGCAGCGCATGACCCTGCGCCAGGAGCTGGAACAGCTTCAGTCCCGTTCTAAAAGGCTCCTGGAACGCGCGCCGGTCTGGCTGGCGGCGCAAAGCAGCCTTAACCAGCTCAGCGAACAGTGCGGCGAACAGTTCGAATCCAGCCAGCAGGTGACCGAATACCTGCAACAGCTGCTGGAGCGTGAGCGCGAAGCCATTGTTGAGCGTGATGAAGTCGGCGCACGTAAGCGTGACGTCGATGAAGAAATTGAGCGCTTAAGCCAGCCGGGCGGGTCAGAAGATCCGCGCCTCAATGCCTTAGCCGAGCGTTTTGGTGGCGTACTGCTGTCTGAGATTTACGACGATGTCGGCCTGGACGATGCGCCATACTTCTCCGCATTGTACGGCCCATCCCGTAACGCGATTGTGGTGCCGGATCTGTCGCTGATTTCTGACCAGCTCGCCGGGCTGGAAGATTGCCCGGAAGATCTCTATCTGATCGAAGGGGATCCGCAGTCGTTCGATGACAGCGTGTTTAGCGTTGACGAGCTGGAAAAAGCGGTGGTGGTGAAAATCGCTGACCGCCAGTGGCGTTACTCCCGCTTCCCGGAACTGCCGCTGTTTGGCCGTGCCGCTCGTGAAAGCCGTATTGAGAGCCTCCATGCCGAGCGTGAAACGCTGTCGGAACGTTTTGCGACCCTGTCGTTTGATGTACAGAAAACCCAGCGTCTGCATCAGGCATTCAGCCGCTTTATCGGTAGCCATCTGGGCGTGGCGTTTGAAGCCGACCCGGAAGCGGAAATCCGCAAACTCAATACCCGCCGCGGCGAGCTGGAACGCGCCATTGCCAGTCATGAAAGTGACAACCAGCAGAGTCGTGTCCAGTTTGAACAGGCGAAAGAGGGCGTCGCGGCCCTTAACCGCATCCTGCCGCGCCTCAACCTGCTGGCAGATGACACGCTGGCCGATCGCGTGGATGAGATCCAGGAACGTCTGGATGAAGCCCAGGAAGCCGCGCGTTTCGTGCAGCAGCACGGCAATCAACTGGCGAAGCTGGAGCCCGTGGTGTCTGTCCTGCAGAGCGACCCGGAACAGTTCGAGCAGTTAAAAGAAGATTATGCCTGGTCGCAGCAGGTGCAGCGCGAAGCGCGTCAGCAGGCGTTTGCCCTGACGGAAGTCGTGCAGCGTCGCGCACACTTCGGCTATTCCGATTCGGCTGAAATGCTGAGCGGTAACAGCGACCTGAATGAAAAGCTGCGTCAACGTCTTGAGCAGGCAGAAGCGGAACGTACCCGCGCACGCGAAGCGATGCGCAGCCACTCCGCTCAGCTTAATCAGTACAACCAGGTGCTGGCCTCGCTGAAAAGCTCCTTCGACACCAAGAAAGAGCTGTTAAACGACCTGCAGAAAGAGTTGCAGGACATTGGCGTGCGTGCCGACAGCGGGGCGGAAGAGCGCGCCCGTCTTCGTCGCGATGAACTGCATAGCCAGCTCAGCAATAACCGTGCGCGTCGTAATCAGCTGGAAAAAGCGCTGACCTTCTGCGAAGCCGAAATGGATAACCTGACCCGTCGCCTGCGCAAGCTGGAACGCGACTATCACGAGATGCGCGAGCAGGTGGTGACGGCGAAAGCGGGCTGGTGTGCGGTCATGCGGATGGTGAAAGACAACAACGTGGAGCGTCGCCTGCACCGTCGCGAACTGGCGTACCTCTCAGCCGATGAGCTGCGTTCAATGTCGGATAAGGCGTTGGGTGCGCTGCGCCTGGCGGTGGCGGATAACGAGCACCTGCGCGATGTGCTGCGCATGTCAGAAGATCCGAAACGTCCGGAGCGTAAAATTCAGTTCTTCGTGGCGGTTTATCAGCATCTGCGCGAGCGTATTCGTCAGGATATCATCCGTACCGACGATCCGGTCGAAGCCATCGAACAGATGGAAATTGAGCTGGGGCGTCTGACGGAAGAGCTGACTTCCCGCGAGCAGAAGCTGGCTATCAGCTCCCGCAGCGTGGCGAATATTATTCGCAAGACCATTCAGCGTGAGCAGAACCGTATCCGCCAGCTGAACCAGGGTCTGCAGAGCGTGTCGTTTGGTCAGGTGAACAGCGTGCGTCTCAACGTCAACGTGCGTGAAGCCCACGCGACGCTGCTGGACGTGCTCTCTGAGCAGCACGAGCAGCATCAGGATCTGTTCAACAGCAACCGTCTGACCTTCTCTGAAGCGCTGGCGAAGCTGTACCAGCGTCTGAACCCGCAGATTGATATGGGTCAGCGCACGCCGCAAACCATCGGTGAAGAACTGCTGGATTACCGTAACTACCTGGAAATGGAAGTTGAGGTTAACCGTGGTTCAGACGGCTGGCTGCGTGCGGAATCCGGGGCGCTCTCTACCGGTGAAGCGATCGGTACCGGGATGTCCATTCTGGTGATGGTTGTACAGAGCTGGGAAGATGAAGCGCGCCGTCTGCGCGGTAAAGACATCTCTCCATGCCGCCTGCTGTTCCTGGATGAAGCGGCGCGTCTTGATGCCCGTTCTATTGCCACGCTGTTTGAGCTTTGCGAGCGTCTTGATATGCAGCTCATTATTGCGGCACCGGAAAACATCAGCCCTGAAAAAGGGACCACCTATAAACTGGTGCGTAAAGTGTTCCAGAACAGCGAACACGTTCATGTTGTCGGGTTGCGTGGTTTTGCGCCGCAGCCTCCGGAGTCATTGCCGGAAACCACGGCAGACGCTTCCTGAGGCGTTTTGTTACAAAGAGCGGCGCAAAAGCGCCGCTTTTTTTATTCACTTAACTTGTGCTTAGGGCTGCGTTATCTTTAAACTTCTTTACATAAGGTAAGGCAACAGGTTTGCCGTCTACCTATAATAAAAGAAAACCCCACCGTGATGGGCATGTCGTGAAAACAGGGGGCAAGGGATGTTGCTAAAGAAAGAATGTGGTCGTCAGCTGTCTGCGCTGAGTTTATGCCTGGCAGTGATGTTTGCTCCACTGTTAACCGCCCAGGCCGACGAGCCTGAAATTGTGCCGACGGACAGCTCCGCAGCGACAGGCGCGCAGCCGACGTCATTGTCTCAGCCGCTGGAACAGTCTCCGGCGACCGCCGTCATGGCCGGCATTAAGCCGTTGCCGGAAGGCATCGATATCGAATCGCTTAGCCAGCAGCTCCTCTCAGGGTTGCCGTCAGGCTACACGCCCGCCTATATCAATCAGCTCACGCTGCTTTATGCAGCCCGGGACATGAAACCCATGTGGGAAGATCGTGATGCCGTGCGCGCGTTCCAGCAGCAGCTGGCAGAAGTGGCGATTGCGGGTTTTCAGCCGCAGTTTACGAAGTGGGTTGAGCTGTTAACCGATCCAGCCGTCACTGGCCAGGCGCGGGACGTGGTGCTTTCCGATGCCATGATGGGCTATCTGCAGTTTGTGGCGGGTATTCCGGTCAACGGCAACCGCTGGTTATATAGCGATAAGCCCTACAAGCTGGCGACGCCAGCGCTGTCGGTGATCAACCAGTGGCAGCTGGCGCTGGATAATGGCGATCTGCCGCGCTTTATTGCCAGTCTCGCCCCGGCGCACCCGCAGTATGCCACCCTGCATGAATCGCTCCTCGCGCTGGTGGGCGACTCGCGTCCCTGGCCGCAAATGCGGGGTACCGCGACGCTGCGTCCAGGCCAGTGGAGCAGCGATGTTCCTGCTCTGCGCGAAATCCTGAAACGCTCCGGTATTCTTGAGGACGGGCCGAAGATTGCCCTGCCGGGCGACGATCCGCAAAGCGCGGTTGTGAGCCCGTCAGCGCCGGTGAAAGAGAAGAAGGCCGCTCTCCTGAGCGATAAACCTGCGGCATACGATCGCGAACTGGTTGCTGCGGTTAAGCAATTCCAGGCTGCGCAGGGGCTGGGTGCCGACGGGGTAATAGGTCCGTCAACGCGCGACTGGCTTAACGTCTCTCCTGCGCAGCGGGCAGGGGTGCTGGCACTGAATATTCAGCGTTTGCGCCTGCTGCCGGGCACCTTGTCCACAGGCATTATGGTGAATATTCCGGCCTATTCCCTGGTCTATTATCAGGATGGCAGCGAAAAACTGGCCTCGCGCGTCATTGTCGGGCGTCCGGATCGTAAAACACCGATGATGAGCAGCGCGTTAAATAACGTGGTGGTTAACCCACCGTGGAACGTGCCGCCGACGCTGGCACGTAAAGACATTCTGCCAAAGGTCTGGAACGATCCGGGTTATCTGGAACGTCATGGCTATACGGTGATGCGCGGCTGGAACAGTAAAGAGGCGATTGATCCTTACATGGTCGACTGGTCGACGATTACGGCTTCCAACCTGCCGTTCCGCTTCCAGCAGGCTCCCGGGGCGCATAACTCCCTGGGGCGTTACAAATTCAATATGCCGAGTTCAGATGCTATCTATCTGCACGATACGCCGAACCACAACTTGTTCCAGAAAGATACCCGCGCCCTCAGTTCAGGCTGCGTGCGCGTAAACAAAGCCTCGGAGCTGGCCAATATGCTGTTGCAGGATGCGGGCTGGAACGATACGCGTATTTCTGACGCCCTGAAACAGGGGGATACGCGCTACGTGAATATTCGACACAACATTCCGGTCAATCTTTACTATCTGACGGCATTTGTGGGTGAAGACGGGCGCACTCAGTATCGTACAGATATTTACAATTATGATCTCACTGCGCGATCCGGCGCACAAATTTTGCCAAAAGCGGAACAATTAATCAGGTAAATGAAGTAGTTCGGGAAAAATGATTGTCGTAAGTTATGGTGAATAGGGGGCGATATCGCTGTAAGCCGCGTATTCACTGGGGTTGGGCGCCTTGACGTACCCCGTTTTGCCAGTTAAGGTGCCCTTCGTGCGCTAAGCATACTTACGATTTCATTGACCTGTAGACCTGATTATCATGGACAAATTTGACGCTAATCGCCGCAAACTGCTGGCGTTAGGTGGTGTTGCGCTTGGCGCAGCGGCCATCTTGCCGACGCCAGCATTTGCCACGCTCTCGACACCTCGTCCGCGAGTTTTAACGCTCAACAATCTTCATACCGGTGAGTCGCTAAAAGCGGAGTTTTTCGATGGCAGAGGCTATATTCAGGATGAATTAGCAAGACTCAACCATTTTTTCCGTGATTTCCGCGCGAATAAAGTAAAAGCCATCGACCCAGGATTGTTTGATCAGTTGTTCCGCCTTCAGGGCCTGCTGGGCACCAGGAAGCCCGTGCAGCTCATTTCTGGTTATCGCTCACTGGATACCAATAATGAACTACGCGCCCATAGCCGTGGGGTAGCGAAAAAAAGCTATCACACGAAGGGACAGGCAATGGATTTCCATATTGAAGGCGTTTCGTTAGCCAATATTCGCAAAGCTGCGTTATCTATGCGCGCAGGTGGTGTAGGATATTACCCCAGCAGCAACTTTGTGCATATTGATACCGGTCCGGTCCGGCACTGGTAATAACGAAACACAGGAGCAGTATGAACTATCGTATTATTCCGGTTACCGCGTTCTCCCAGAACTGTTCATTGATCTGGTGCGAGCAAACCAAACTGGCCGCGCTTGTTGATCCCGGCGGCGACGCCGAGAAAATCAAGCAGGAAGTCGCCGACAGCGGTGTGACGCTGATGCAGATTTTACTGACGCATGGTCATCTCGATCATGTTGGCGCAGCGGCAGAGCTGGCACAGCATTTTGGTGTGCCGATCATCGGTCCGGAAAAAGAAGATGAGTTCTGGCTGCAGGGGTTACCTGCCCAAAGCCGCATGTTTGGCCTTGATGAGTGTCAGCCTCTGACGCCCGATCGCTGGCTGAACGAAGGAGAGCGCGTTAACGTAGGGAATGTGACTTTAAAGGTGTTGCATTGTCCTGGGCATACGCCAGGCCATATCGTCTTCTTTGATGACCAGTCTCGTCTGCTGATTTCGGGCGACGTGATTTTCAAAGGCGGCGTAGGACGCAGCGATTTTCCGCGCGGCGATCACGGGCAACTGATTCAGTCGATCAAACAGAAGTTATTGCCGCTGGGCGATGACGTGACGTTTATCCCTGGACACGGTCCGATGTCGACGCTGGGCTATGAACGGCTCCATAATCCGTTCCTTCAGGATGAGATGCCTGTCTGGTAAACCTGGATAAATAAAAAAGCCTGCTGAACGCAGGCTTTTTTGTGGGCGTAAATTACAGTACGGCGACAATCGCTTCGCACAGAGGCGCCATGTTGTCAGGCGTCATCCCTGCCACGTTCACGCGACCGGAAGCCACGGCGTATACGCCAAACTCTTCACGCAGACGCAGAACCTGCTCTTTGGTCAGGCCGCTGAAAGAGAACATGCCGTTCTGTTTGATGATGAAGCTGAAGTCACGGTCTGCGCCTTTCTCGGCCAGAGTATTAACAAACAGCAGACGCATACGCTGGATACGCTGGCGCATATCGTTCAGCTCTTGTTCCCAGATCGCGCGCAGCGCATCGTTGCTGAGAATGGTTGCAACAACGGACGCACCGTGTGCCGGTGGGTTAGAGTAGTTCGCGCGGATAACCGATTTCATCTGGCTGAAGGCACGATCGACGGTTTCGTCGTTAGCCGCAACCAGCGTACAGGCACCTACGCGCTCATTGTACAGACCGAAGTTCTTGGAGTAGGAGCTGGCAACGATCAATTCCTGGTGCACGGCTGCAAAAGCGCGCAGGCCTTCTGCATCTTCTTCCAGTCCACGGGCGAAGCCCTGATAGGCGAAGTCAAACAGCGGCAGCCAGCCTTTCTCTACGGAGAGTTTAGCCAGCTGTTCCCACTGCTCAAGCGTCGGGTCGATACCGGTTGGGTTATGGCAGCAGCCGTGGAACAGCACCACATCACCCGCCTGCGCTTCGTTCAGGCTTGCCAGCAGGCCATCAAAGTCGAGAGCATGGTTTGCCGCATCGTAGTAAGCGTATTCGCGCACTTCCAGACCTGCAGAGTTAAAGACGCTCTTGTGGTTCGGCCAGCTTGGGTTGCTCACCCAGACACGCTTAACAGAGGTGTTTTTCGCAAGGAAATCCGCCGCCACACGCAGTGCGCCGGTACCGCCTGGTGTCTGTGCTGTACGCGCACGTTTGTCACTCACAATTGCGCTACCTTTACCGAACAGCAGCTCCTGCGTGCAGCGACCAAATTCAGGAATACCATCAATACCGAGGTAGTTTTTGGTGGTTTCATTTTCCAGCAGATACTGCTCAGCTTTCTTTACGCT
Source organism: Enterobacter sp. T2 (assembly GCF_010692925.1). Lineage (NCBI taxonomy): Bacteria > Pseudomonadati > Pseudomonadota > Gammaproteobacteria > Enterobacterales > Enterobacteriaceae > Enterobacter > Enterobacter sp. T2. The sequence continues at coordinate 1,608,736 of NZ_CP048736.1, forward strand.
GGTCAGTACCGGGGTTTTGCCGGTTTCATCTTTATATACACCAATACCCAGGTTGATTTTGCCAGGGCGGTCGTCGGCACGAAACAGATCGGCCAGGCCCAGAATTGGGTCGGCAGGAGCGGCGGTAATGTTCTCAAACATGACGAAGTTCCATTGTGATTACAGAAGTGAAATCCGCTATCAGGTTAACGGTAGATTTACAAAATGCCAACCGTTTGCGACGAAAAGCGTGCGGCTTTTCAAAAGTCGCCATTATTTTCTGTCAGGCATAAAAAAACAGGGCCGAAGCCCTGTTCATTAAGCATATAACAAAGTGGTGTTCTGATTAGAACTGGTAGGTTACACCCACAGCAGCCATATCGTCGTTGCCGTTCAGACCGCCAACTGCTTTCGCGTAGTCGGTGTCTTTGTCCAGCAGGTTGATGTAGTAGTCAGCCCACACGTTGAAGTTTTTGTTGAAGTAGTAAGTGGTACCCACCTGGATGAATTTAGCCAGGTCTGCATCGCCACCGCTGAAGCCGCCGACGGCAGCCAGGTCTTTACCTTTGGTCTGCACGTAGGAGATGGCTGGACGCAGGCCGAAGTCGAACTGGTACTGAGCAACCACTTCGAAGTTCTGCGTTTTGTTAGCAAAACCAGCATCACCGCTAGAACCGGTACGGGTGGTGTTACGGGTTTCTGCATAGGTGGTTGCCAGGTACAGGTTGTTAGCGTCATATTTCAGACCAACACCCCATGCTTCAGCTTTGTCACCCTGACCATCAGCTTTCTGGTTCAGAGTACGGTTAGCGTTGCTGTAAGATGCGATTGCACCGAAGCCTTCGCCGAAGTCGTAACCCAGGGAGTAACCTACGCCGTCACCGTTAGAGGTTTTAACGTCAGCACGGTCGTTTTTACCCTGGTACTGTACGCCCAGGCTCAGACCGTCAACCAGACCGAAGAAATCGCTGTTACGGTAGGTCAGCAGGCCGGTGCTACGGCTGGTCATAAAGTTATCAACGTAGTTACCGCCCCAGGTCATACCTGAGAAGGACGGTGCCATATCGGTGTATGACTCAACGTCGTAAACGATACCGTAGTTACGACCGTAGTCGATGCTGCCAGCGTCGCCCGCTTTCAGACCGGCAAAGGCCAGACGGTTTTTGTTTTTCTGTGCAGTGTTTTCCGCATCATTGGCCATGAAGCGGTATTCCCACTGGCCGTAACCGGTCAGCTGGTCGTTGATCTGAGTTTCGCCTTTGAAACCGATCTGCGCGTAAGTTGCGTCGTTGTTGTTAGTGTTATCACCAGAGGTCACGAAATCGTGCTCGGCGTTAACTTTCCCGTAGAAGTCCAGTTTGTTGCCGTTCTTGTTATAGATTTCTGCAGCGTTAGCTGCACCGGCTACCAGCAGGGCAGGGATTACCACTGCCAGAATATTGCGCTTCATCATTATTTATTACCCTCATTGGTTTTTTTATGACACTCGCCACTGCCGTCAATAAATTCTGTCAATAAATATTTCCGGAACTATTGATGAGAGTTAGGTGTCTTTATGTATCTGACAGGCATCTTTCCATTCACCGAAGCGTTTCGCTAGCCTGAAAGTGCTACAATTCTCAAGATTGAGTTACAAAAAGAAAATATGTGTAACTAAATGTGTATTTTTCGGAACTTTGTGAACCATCTCAAATTTCAGAACGCCCTGGCGAATTAAACAGCAGATTGTTTCTTATATATATGAATTCCTTATGATTAATTTGGATAAAGGCAATTCCTATAAACAGATGTTAAACGATTCGTTTTTTCTTATGACCGAAAAAAGACTTCTGGATGGCTGAAAAAGTGGTTGAAAATTGTGCTATTGCTTGAGGGTGTAATAATCGCAATAAGAATAGGGTTTATTTTTTGTGGCTAGATGTTTCTCGGAAACAAAACGTAACAGGTAGTGGTTGTGACGGGGTGGTGCTTTAAAAACACTGACTTTGCGCTGACGAAAACTGACAGTGCAGAATAAAATAATGGCCAGCAAATGCTGGCCATGGTCTGTTTTTTTGCTCTTAGAAGCTGGCGTTACGTGGCGTACGCGGGAACGGAATCACATCACGCACGTTCTGAACACCGGTAACGTAGGCGATCAGACGCTCGAAGCCCAGGCCGAAACCTGAATGCGGAACGGTGCCGTAACGACGAAGATCGCGATACCAGCTGTAGTCCGCAGGATTGAGACCCATCTCTTCCATGCGCGCGTCCAGCACATCCAGACGTTCTTCACGCTGAGAACCACCGATGATTTCACCGATGCCAGGCGCCAGGACGTCCATCGCTGCGACGGTTTTACCGTCTTCGTTAAGGCGCATATAGAAGGCCTTGATGTCTTTCGGGTAGTTTTTAACGACAACCGGCGCTTTGAAATGTTTCTCGGCCAGATAGCGTTCGTGCTCAGACGCCAGGTCAACGCCCCAGTAAACCGGGTTCTCGAACTTCTCACCGCATTTCTCGAGGATCGCAACCGCGTCGGTATAGTCCACCTGCGCAAAGTCGGCAGAGACAAAACGTTCCAGACGGGCGACCGCATCGCTGTCTACGCGCTCAGCGAAGAACTTCATATCGTCCGGACGCTCTTCCAGCACCGCTTTGAAGACGTACTTCAGCATCGCTTCTGCCAGACCGGCGACATCGTCGAGGTTAGCAAACGCCACTTCCGGCTCCAGCATCCAGAATTCCGCCAGGTGGCGGCTGGTGTTGGAGTTTTCAGCACGGAAGGTAGGGCCGAAGGTATAAATCTTAGACAGTGCACAGGCGTAGGTTTCGCCGTTGAGCTGACCGGATACCGTCAGGAATGCCTCTTTACCAAAGAAGTCTTTGTCATAGTCCACTTTACCTTCTGGCGTGCGCGGCAGGTTTTCCATGTCCAGCGTCGAGACGCGGAACATTTCACCCGCACCTTCCGTATCGGAGGCGGTGATCAGTGGGGTAGACACCCAGAAGTAACCCTGCTCATCGAAGAAGCGATGCAGCGCCTGAGCCAGCGTATGGCGCACGCGTGCCACCGCGCCGATCAGGTTGGTACGTGGACGCAGGTGCGCCACTTCACGCAGGTACTCAATGCTGTGACGTTTTGCCGCCATCGGGTAGGTGTCCGGATCTTCAACCCAGCCGGTCACTTCAATCGCAGAGGCCTGAATTTCGAAACTCTGGCCCTGACCCGGAGACGCCACAACCACGCCGGTCACAATGACGGAACAGCCGGTTGTCAGGTGCAGAACGTCATCATTGTAATTGGGCAGAGAATTATTAATGACGGCCTGTACAGGATCAAAGCAGGAACCGTCATAGACGGCGAGGAAGGAGATGCCAGCTTTAGAATCTCGGCGGGTACGCACCCATCCGCGCACGGTGACTTCCTGGTCAACGGCGACACGGCCCTGGAGTACGTCGGCTACAGGCACAACGCTCATAATATTCTCTCTGTTAATAGTCGGAAAAAATAAACACTTGTCCACCCTTATGGGGGGATATCTATGTTACCTGCCATCCGCTATCAGACAAGTAAATTTCGCAGTCAAAAGAGAAGAATTGAGAAATAAATAAGGGAAGGGAGCCCTTCAGGCTCCCGTAAGCGCTTAACTGGCTTTTTTGATCTGCGGGAGATCGAAGGCTTTGCGCAATGCGCGGACAAACGCTTTGTCATGGCAGATGGTTTTACCCGGGCTGTCGGAGAGTTTCGCCACCGGCTTGCCGTTACATTCCACCAGCTTTATCACAATATTCAGAGGTTTTACCTGAGGAATGTCGCAGGTCAAACGGGTACCAATCCCGAAGCTCAGGTTCACTCGGGTGTTGAAATGGCGATAAAGTTCAACCGCTTTCGCCAGGTCAAGATTATCGGAGAAAACCAGCACCTTGCTCATCGGGTCAATGCCGAGTTTTTGGTAATGGGCTATCGCCTTCTCGCCCCATTCAACCGGGTCCCCGGAATCGTGGCGTAACCCCTGATAACGCTCAGCAAACTCAGGTCCGAAGTCACGCAGGAAGGCATCCATCGTAATGCAGTCGGTGAGGGCGATCCCGAGTTGATTCGGGTACTCCTCAAGCCATGCGGCGAGGGCCGCGCGCTGGCTGTTAGCCAGATCCGGGCTGATTTGCTGATGCGCCTGGAACCACTCGTGCGCCTGGGTGCCCATCGGCGTCAGGTTGAGGCGACGCGCCAGGTCGTAGTTACTGGTGCCCACGAACCACGGCTCCTGCTGCAGACGTTTAACGATGGCCTGCTGAACCTCGCGAGAGAAACGGCGACGGGTGCCGAAATCCATCAGGCGGAAGCGGGACATATCCAGCCCTTCGGTCAGCGTGGTGAAGGCTGCAAGTTTATTTTCCAGCGAGGCGACCGCCTGGGCGACGCCCATTTCCGGCGAACGGTAGCGGTGAGCCAACTCGCTGATCACTGCCAGCAGCGGCACTTCCCACATGATCACTTCCCGCCACGGACCTTCAAGGCGAATATCCAGCTTGCCGTTCTCGTTGGTCACGGTGACCTGCTCCGGCTTATAGCGGAAATCACGCAGCCAGTTCAGGTAATCGGTTTTAAAGAAAGGCAGGCCAGAAAGCCACTGGTATTCATCGTCCTGCAGCGTCAGATGCTGCATCGCATCGACCTGTTCACGAATGGAGTCTGCGTAGATACCGAGCAAATCGTCACCACGGCAGCGGAATTCCGCCGCGACGTGAACGTCATAGTAATGGTGGAAAACGGCTTGCTGCATATGCAGTTTATACGCGTCGGTATCCAGCAACGTATGCAGAACCGGAGAAGCGAATTGAGTCATAGGTGCGCTGTAGCATCCTCTCACGGGAGCGTTTAGTACAATAAACAACTCCGGAGTATACCTTGTTTAGTGATTTATTGAACCCCGATCACAACATAAGCACACTTTATGGTCGAGGGCATTTTGTGCCCCGTGTTATACAAATGTAGCGAAAAAGGTGTTTCTGCCTGAAAAGATGAACATTCTGCATAGCGCGTTTTGCGCAACAGGAATATATTGAAACGTTACTCGACAAACGATGCATAAGGTTTTCTATGACACAACAGCCACAAGCCAAATACCGCCACGACTACCGTGCGCCGGAATACCTGATTAGCGATATCGACCTGACGTTTGACCTGGATGCCACAAAAACCGTCGTGACGGCGGTGAGTCAGGTGACGCGCCACAGTGCGACTGCCGTGCCGCTGCGTCTCGATGGCGAAGACCTGACGCTGGTCTCCCTGCATATTAATGATGAACCCTGGTCAGACTATAAAGAAGAAGGCAACCAGCTGGTCATCGACAACCTGCCGGAACGCTTTACGCTGCGCATCGTGAATGAAATCAGCCCTTCAGCCAACACGGCGCTGGAAGGGCTTTACCAGTCAGGCGTGGCTCTATGTACCCAGTGTGAAGCCGAAGGTTTCCGCCATATCACCTGGTACCTGGACCGCCCGGACGTCCTGGCGCGCTTCACGACGAAAATCATCGCCGATAAAACGCTTTATCCGTTCCTGCTCTCCAACGGTAACCGCGTCGGTGAGGGCGAACTGGAAAATGGTCGTCACTGGGTGCAGTGGCAGGATCCGTTCCCGAAACCGTGCTACCTCTTTGCGCTGGTGGCGGGTGATTTTGATGTGCTGCGCGATACGTTCAAAACCCGCTCCGGGCGTGAAGTGGCGCTGGAGCTGTTTGTTGACCGTGGCAACCTTGACCGCGCACCGTGGGCGATGACCTCGCTCATCAACTCCATGAAGTGGGACGAAGAACGTTTCGGCCTCGAATACGACCTCGACATCTATATGATCGTCGCCGTCGATTTCTTCAACATGGGCGCGATGGAGAATAAAGGTCTCAACATCTTTAACTCCAAATACGTACTGGCACGTACCGACACCGCTACCGATAAAGACTACCTTGATATCGAACGCGTCATCGGCCACGAGTATTTCCATAACTGGACCGGTAACCGCGTCACCTGCCGTGACTGGTTCCAGCTGAGCCTGAAAGAGGGACTGACCGTCTTCCGCGATCAGGAGTTCAGCTCCGATCTGGGCTCTCGTGCGGTAAACCGTATCAACAACGTCCGCACTATGCGCGGCCTGCAGTTTGCGGAAGATGCCAGCCCAATGGCGCACCCAATCCGTCCGGATAAAGTCATTGAGATGAACAACTTCTACACCCTGACGGTGTATGAGAAGGGCGCTGAAATTATCCGTATGATCCACACCCTGCTGGGCGAAGAGAACTTCCAGAAAGGGATGCAACTCTATTTTGAGCGTCATGACGGCAGCGCGGCGACCTGTGACGATTTTGTGCAGGCGATGGAAGATGCCTCTAACGTGGATCTCTCGCACTTCCGCCGCTGGTACAGCCAGGCCGGGACGCCGATTGTCACCGTTAAAGACGACTATAACCCGGAAACCGAGCAATACACCCTGACCATCAGCCAGCGCACGCCGCCAACCGCCGAGCAGGAAGAAAAACATCCGCTGCACATTCCGTTCAGCATTGAGCTGTATGACAACGAAGGCAAAGTGATCCCGCTGCAGAAGGGCGGTCATCCGGTACACCACGTACTGAACGTAACCCAGGCAGAGCAGACCTTTATCTTCGATAACGTCTATTTCCAGCCGGTGCCTGCGCTGCTGTGCGAATTCTCCGCCCCGGTGAAGCTGGAGTACAAGTGGAGCGATCAGCAGCTGACGTTCCTGATGCGTCACGCCCGCAACGATTTCTCCCGCTGGGATGCCGCGCAGAGTCTGCTGGCGACCTACATCAAGCTGAACGTGAACCGTTACCAGCAGGGCCAGCCGCTGACGCTGCCGGTGCATGTAGCAGACGCGTTCCGTGCGATCCTGCTGGATGAATCTATTGATCCGGCGCTGGCGGCTGAAATTCTGACCCTGCCGTCGGCAACTGAAATTGCCGAGCTGTTTGACATCATTGACCCGATTGCCATCGTGGCCGTGCGTGAAGCGCTGACCCGCACGCTGGCTGCTGAACTGGCGGACGAATTCCTCGCCATCTATAACACCAATAAGCTTGATGCTTATCGCGTTGAGCACGCGGACATTGGTAAACGTTCTCTGCGTAACACCTGCCTGCGTTATCTGGCGTTTGGTGAAACCGAGCTGGCGAACACGCTGGTGAGCACGCAGTATCATAAAGCGGACAATATGACCGACGCGCTGGCCGCGCTGGCGGCGAGCGTTGCCGCTGAACTGCCGTGCCGCGATGCGCTGATGCAGGAGTACGACGACAAGTGGCACCAGGATGGTCTGGTGATGGACAAATGGTTCATTCTGCAGGCGACCAGCCCGGCGGCCGATGCGCTCAGCAAAGTCCGCAGCCTGCTGAAGCACCGTTCGTTCACCATGAGTAACCCGAACCGCGTGCGTTCCCTGATTGGTGCGTTTGCCAGCAGCAACCCGGCCGCGTTCCACGCGGAGGACGGCAGCGGTTATCAGTTCATGGTGGAAATGCTGACCGAACTGAACAGCCGTAACCCGCAGGTGGCGTCGCGTCTGATTGAGCCGCTGATCCGTCTGAAACGCTACGATGCGAAGCGTCAGGCGAAAATGCGTGCCGCGCTTGAACAGCTGAAAGGGCTGGAAAACCTGTCCGGCGATTTGTACGAGAAGATCGCGAAAGCCTTAGCGTGATGTAAAAAAGCCCGGTGGGCAGGTAAAAGCAAAACGGCAACCCAGGTTGCCGTTTTTTGTGTTTTCGCCCTCTCCCTGTGGGAGAGGGCCGGGGTGAGGGCATCAGGCATTAGCCTTAACTCGCTGTAACTCCGTTCCCCCGCGCTTCATCACCCGATCCAGCACTTCTGCCTCCAGCTCCGCCAGCCTTGCCGAACCGACACGGCGTGGCCGTGGAAGGTCCACCGTCAGATCCAGACCAATTTTTCCGTCTTCTATTAACAGCACCCGGTCGGCCATCGCCACGGCTTCGCTGACGTCATGCGTGACCAGCAGAACCGTGAATCCATGCGTCTGCCACAGGGATTCAATCAGATCCTGCATTTCGATCCGCGTTAAGGCGTCGAGCGCGCCGAGCGGCTCATCAAGCAACAGCAGGCCCGGACGATGAATCAACGCCCGTGCCAGCGCCACGCGCTGCTTCTGCCCACCCGACAGCGCAGCAGGCCATTCACCGGCGCGGTTTTCCAGTCCGACGGCGGCCAGCGCCTGACGGGCTTCATCCCGCCAGTGTCCTTTGAGCCCCAGCCCGACGTTATCAATCACCGTCTTCCAGGGCAGCAGTCGCGCATCCTGAAACATCATGCGGGTATCGTCCTGAATAGTGGCCAGCGGCGTTGTCCCTGCCAGAATGTCGCCGCCGTTAGGGGATTCTAGTCCGGCCAGAAGGCGCAGCAGCGTACTCTTGCCGCCGCCGCTGCGCCCGACAATGGCCACAAACTGCCCGGCGGGAATATGCAGATCCAGAGCGTTAAGAATGGTGTTTTCGCCGTAGCGTTTGGTCACGCCGTTTAGCAGTAACGGTGTCCCCTGATTCAGTCGTGCCGTATTCATGCTTTCGCCTCCTGAAGGGTATACGCCGGGTTCCAGCGTAGCCAGCTGCGTTCCAGCCACTGGGCGCTGACGTCGGCCAGTTTGCCGAGCAGGGCATAAAGGATAATGGCAACCACCACGACGTCCGTTTGCAGGAACTCGCGGGCGTTCATCGCCAGGTAGCCGATGCCAGAGTTAGCCGAAATGGTTTCCGCGACAATCAGCGTCAGCCACATCAGGCCGAGGGCAAAACGCACCCCGACCATGATGGAGGGCAGGGCGCCCGGCAGGATCACGTGTAGAAAGAGCGAAAAACCCGACAAGCCATAGCTCCGCGCCATCTCCACCAGGCCGCGATCGATATTGCGGATGCCGTGCCAGGTATTAATGTAAATCGGGAACAGCGTGCCCAGCGCCACGAGGAAGATCTTCGCGCTCTCATCAATCCCAAACCACAGAATGACCAGCGGGATCAGCGCCAGATGCGGCACGTTACGCAACATCTGAATGGAGGTATCCAGCAGCCGCTCACCCCAGCGGGAAAGACCGCTGATCAACCCCAGCACCAGCCCGATGCTGCCGCCAATAGAGAACCCAATCACCGCGCGCCAGGAACTGATCGCCAGATGCTGCCACAGCTCACCGCTGACGCTCAGCGACCAGAACGCTTCTACAACGCCCTCAGGAGAGGGCAGAATACGGCTCGACAGCCAGCCGGTGGATGATGCGAGCTGCCAGAGAGCCACAATGCCGACGGGTAAAAACCACGGCGCGGCGCGCAGCAGCCATTTTTGTGAGGTGGCAGACATGGTCACTCCTTAGCTTTGCGCGGCTTTTCGAGGGATAAATTCGTTTGCCACCGCTTCTCCCTGCAGCTGAAGCTGCTGTGGCTGCGGTATTTCCGGGATGGCCACATCCAGATGCGGGAATAACAGCTCGCCCACTTTGTAGGCCTCCTCCAGGTGCGGATAACCGGAGAGAATAAAGCTGTCGATACCGAGGTCCGCGTATTCATTAATCCGCGCTGCCACGGTCGGGCCGTCCCCGACCAGCGCCGTGCCCGCACCGCCGCGAACCAGGCCAACGCCTGCCCACAGGTTCGGGCTGATCTCCAGCTTCTCGCGCTTGCCGTTGTGCAGGGATGCCATTCGGTGCTGTCCGACGGAGTCGGTTTTGGCAAACGCGGCCTGCGCCTTTGCGATGGTCTCATCGTCCAGATGGGATATCAGACGGTCTGCCGCCCGCCAGGCCTCTTCAGTGGTTTCGCGAACAATCACGTGCAGACGAATACCGAAGCGCACCTTGCGGCCATGGGCGGCCGCTTTAGCGCGCACCTGGGCAATTTTCTCTTTCACCAGCTCAGGCGGTTCGCCCCAGGTCAGATACAGATCGACCTGCTCGGCAGCCAGATCCTGGGCTACATCCGACGACCCGCCGAAATAGAGCGGCGGGCGTGGCTGTTGTACCGGCGGAAAATAGAGTTTCGCGTCACGAACGTGGATATGCTTGCCTTCGAAGGTGACGGTTTCACCTTCAAGCAGGCGCCGCCAGACGCGGGTGAACTCGGCAGAAGCCTCATAGCGCTCGGTGTGGTCGAGGAACACGCCATCGCCTGCCAGTTCCTGCGGATCGCTGCCCGTCACCAGGTTAAACAGGGCACGACCGTTGGAGAGTCTGTCCAGCGTTGCCGCCTGACGCGCTGCCACGGTGGGGGAGACCACGCCTGGACGTAACGCAACCAGGAACTTCAGACGCTGGGTGACCGGTATCATCGACGCGGCGACCAGCCAGGCATCTTCACATGAACGCCCGGTTGGGATCAGCACGCCGGTGAAACCGATGCGGTCCGCCGCCTGTGCAATCTGCTGCAGGTAGCCATGGTCAACCGGGCGGGAACCCTCTTCAGTGCCAAGATAGTGGCCATCTCCGTGGGTAGGTAAAAACCAGAAAAGATTCAGACTCATGATTTAGCTCCTTCTTTGCCTGCGGGTTGCCAGATGCGTTCGCGAATATCGACCTGTTTTGGCACCAGGCGGTTTTGATAGAAGAGGTCAGCGGTTTGTTGCTGTAGCGCGGCGACGTGCGCATCCACGGGTGAAATGGTGGTCGGCGGACGGTGGCTGAGGTAGCTCGCAATCACCGGTTCAGGTAAGCCCATGGTTTTCGCCAGCAGCGCTATGCTTTCCTGACGCTGGCTTTGGGTCAGCGTGTCGGCCTGCGTAAAGGTATCCAGTACGTTCTGAATAAATGCACCATTCTTTTCCGCGTAAGGACGCGCGGCAAGGTAGAACGAGCCGGTCTGTTTCAGCGTCGTGCCATCCTTCAGCACACGCACGCCTCCTTGCAGTAATGCTGCGGAGTAGTACGGATCCCAGATAGCCCAGGCATCAACATTCTTCTGCTGGAACGCGGCACGAGCGTCGGCTGGGGTCAGGTAAACAGGCTGAATGTCCGTGAATTTCAGCCCGGCCTCCTGTAAAGCGCGCAGCAGCAGGTTGTGTGAACTGGAGCCTTTCTGAAAAGCGACCTTATGACCTTTTAGGTCGGCAACGCTTTTAATCTCGCTGTTTTCAGGCACCAGAATCACTTCGGCCTTCGGTTTAGGCGGTTCAACGCCGACATAAACGAGGTCCGCCCCCGCAGCCTGGGCGAATATCGGCGGAATATCGCCTGTGCTGCCAAGATCGATACTGCCTACGTTTAAGGCTTCCAGCATCTGAGGGCCGGCAGGAAACTCGATCCAGGCAAATTTGGTGTCCGGGAAGCGTTTTTCCAGAAGCTGGTGACTTTTTGCCAGCACCATACTGACGCTGCCTTTCTGATAGCCAATGCGTAAACTGTCCGGCGCTGTTTCTGCGGCCTGAGCCAGCCCGGTCAAGGCCATCAGGCCAGCCAGCCCGAGGCGGGTTAAGGTTTTAAACATGTGCGACTCCTTGAGGCTGGCCAAACGCAGGTGCCTGGATATCCCGGCGATGCAGCGCGTGCCAGAAGGTTTCCAGCGCAGCATCGAGGCGCGTTTGCAGATTCGGCGTAAAGTGCGGCTTGTGTTGATAATCAATGACCTGCGAATCGTCCGCGAAAACCCCATGAAGAATCTCTTGTGCTTTCAGGGCATTCAGGACCGGTTTCAGGGCATAATCCACCGCCAGTAAATGGGCAACCGTTCCGCCCGTTGCCAGCGGCAGCACCACTTTGCCGTCCAGTGCGCGCTCCGGCAGTAGATCGAGCAGGGTTTTCAGTGCGCCAGAAAAAGAAGCTTTATAGATCGGTGTCGCCACAATTAAACCGTCTGCCTCTTTCAGTTGCTCTGTGAGGGTTTTCAGCGCAGGGCTGTCGAAACGGGCGTACAGCAAATCTTCGGGTTCGAAGTTATGCAGATTCCAGTGGCACACTTCCACATCCAGCGCATTGAGCTTTTCACGGGCATATTCCAGCAGGGCGCTGGAACGCGAAGGGAATCGTGGACTTCCGGCCAGGGTAATGACGCGCATACTTCCTCCTTATAACCAATTGTTTGCTTTTATCTAACATTCATAACAATTTTCAGGAGTGTGACACCGCGCGGTTATTCCACTAAATGATTTATCTGCAATTAAAATGCGAAAAAGTGCATAAGAAAGAGACCGGGAGGTAAACGTTTGCGTTTTACGCTGATTTTTTTGCCGCAGGTCAATTCCTTTTCGCCGCGGGATCGCCCATAATCCCCTCCCGGTTTGCACACCGGGAATCCAGGAGAGTTCATGTACTACCCCTTCGTTCGTAAAGCCCTTTTCCAGCTCGACCCTGAGCGCGCTCATGAATTGACATTCCAGCAATTACGTCGCATTACCGGAACGCCTCTGGCGGCTCTGGTGCGCCAGAATGTGCCGGAAAAACCTGTGCAGTGCATGGGTCTGACCTTTAAAAACCCGCTAGGTCTGGCGGCCGGTCTGGACAAAAACGGCGAGTGCATTGATGCCCTGGGCGCAATGGGCTTTGGCTCCATTGAAATCGGTACCGTTACCCCGCGTCCACAGCCGGGAAATGATAAGCCGCGTTTGTTCCGCCTGGTGGAAGCCGAAGGGCTAATCAACCGCATGGGCTTTAATAATCTCGGCGTTGATCACCTGGTCGAGAACGTGAAAAAAGCCCATTTCGATGGGGTGCTGGGCATTAATATCGGTAAAAATAAAGACACGCCGGTTGAGCAAGGTAAAGATGACTATCTGATTTGTATGGAAAAAGTCTACGCCTATGCCGGTTACATCGCGGTGAATATTTCATCGCCGAATACCCCGGGCCTGCGTTCTTTACAATATGGCGAAGCGCTGGACGATCTTCTCAGCGCCATTAAAAATAAACAAAATGAACTGCAGGCGATCCACCATAAATATGTTCCGGTCGCGGTGAAGATCGCGCCGGATCTTTCGCCTGAAGAATTGATCCAGGTTGCCGACAGTTTAGTTCGCCATAATATTGATGGTGTTATTGCGACCAATACGACGCTCGATCGCTCCCTCGTTCAGGGAATGAAAAACTGTGACGAAGCGGGTGGGTTAAGTGGCCGTCCGGTACAATTAAAAAGCACCGAAATTATTCGTGCTCTGTCTGCAGAATTAAAAGGGCGCTTGCCGATTATTGGTGTCGGCGGTATCGACTCGGTGATTGCTGCGCGCGAGAAGATGGCGGCAGGGGCATCGCTGGTGCAAATCTATTCCGGCTTTATTTTTAAAGGACCACCGCTGATTAAAGAAATCGTTACCCATATCTAATCTTTTCTCTTAATCAGACAACCAGGGCTTTATTTCCAGCCCTGGTTGTTTTATATTCCGTCACTGTTGCTTATTTAGACATTCTGGTCTTTTATTAATGGTGTTATAAACGAAGCGACAATCAGGACATTTTTAGTACAGGACGTTTGGGGACGGGAGAGAAACATGCGAATTAAACCTGACGATAACTGGCGCTGGTATTTTTGCGACGAGCACGATCGTATGATGCTCGATTTAGCCAATGGCATGTTGTTTCGTTCTCGTTTTGCCCGCCGAATGTTAACCCCGGACGCGTTTTCACCCTCGGGCTTTTGCGTTGACGATGCTGCACTTTATTTCTCCTTTGAAGAAAAATGTCGCGATCTGGTGCTCTCTAAAGAGCAGCGTGCCGAGCTGGTATTAAATGCGCTGGTGGCGATTCGTTTCCTGAAACCGCAAATGCCGAAAAGCTGGCATTTCCTGCCGCACGACATGAACTGGACGCCAGCAACGGGTGATGCGGCCAGCGTCAATCTGAGCGATACCGCCGAAGAGGTGAGTTTGTTAGTGGTGGAGCCGGGCGAAAATGCTGCGCTTTGTCTGCTGGCGCAACCCGGCGTGACGATTGCCGGGCGCGTAATGCAGTTAGGGGATGCGATCAAAGTTATGAATGACAGGCTGAAGCCACAGGTGCGTGTCGATTCCTTCAGCCTCGAACAGGCGGTTTAAGCTTCCAGCTGTACGGATGTTTTCGGTACGCAGCTACAGCACAGAATTGTGCCGTCGTTTCCCACTGCCGATTTCTTCAGCGCAGTCACTTCTCCCTCTACCAGCTTGATGCGACAGCATCCGCAGATTCCCGCACGACAAGAATACGGTACGCGAATACCGGCCTGTTCCAGTTGCTCCAGCAGCACCTGCTGATTGTTGCCACGAATAATTTTGCCCTGCCAGTGAATATCCACGGCAGAGGCGACGTTCGTCTCAACTTCAACGCTTTCTTCTTCCTGACCGGCGCCGTACACTCTCGCAGGCCCGCGGGCGAGGATTTCGACCTCATCGCCCACGCGGATCACACCGCTGGAGCGGGGGATCAGGTTCTGGCCGAAATCGACATCGCCGTTATCCTGGGCGGTGCGGAACGATTGCAGCGTTTTCAGCGGTTCGCCAGAGGGGTGCTTTTGCCCTTTTTCCGGACTCACGGTGGTAAAGATACAGCGGCTGCACGGCTTGACGACATCAAAGATGACGCTACCAATGCGGATCGTTTTCCAGGTGTCTTCTTCCCACGCATCGGCACCGGTTACCACCAGGTTCGGACGGAACTGCTCCATCTGCACGCTGGCTTTACAGCGGTTTTGTAAATCACGCAGCGACGCCTCGTTGGTCAGCAGGAACGGGAAGCCGTCGGCGAAGGAAAGCGGAACGGCATCGTGGCGCTTCACGCGGCGCGTCAGTTCAGGCCCCACCCAGCGCAGCTGCACGTCACGGGAAAAGAAGCCGCTTAGCCAGCGGTTAATCTCTTCCGGAGCGATGCGCGCGGTAAAATGGTTACCCCAGACTTCCGTTGGCGCGTCGACGGGCGCAAAATCAGCAAAGCGAATCACCGTGCTGGAACCGTCCGGCGCGGTCAAATGCAATCCGTCATGAAGCGGGGAAGGGGTAAAGCGAACCATCTGCGGGAACTGGCGCGCGGTGATGAACGTACCGTCAGGCTCGGTGACCATAAAAATACGATCGAAGGCAAATCCGCTCATGTCTGCCAGTGCGTGAGAAACGCCAATGCCGCGCATGGATTTCACCGGATGAATAAAAAGCCTGGATAACGTCGCCACTGCATACTCCCGCAAATGAAAATAAGCCTTCAACTTTATGACATACACGCCATATTAGCTATAATGCGCGACAATTTTCTAAGAGTAAAAGTGACGATATGAATTCTCTGTTTGCCAGTACGGCCCGTGGGCTGGAAGAGCTGTTAAAAACTGAACTGGAAGCCCTGGGTGCGCAAGAGTGCCAGGTAGTTCAGGGTGGTGTCCATTTTGAGGGCGACACGCGGCTTATTTACCAGAGCCTGATGTGGAGCCGTCTGGCGTCGCGCATCATGCTGCCGATGAAGGAGTGCAAGGTCTATAGCGACCTTGACCTCTATACCGGCGTACAGATGATCGACTGGACAGAGATCTTCACCCCAAATGCCACCTTTGCGGTGCATTTCAACGGCGTGAACGATGAGATCCGCAACAGTCAGTACGGTGCGCTGCGCGTGAAAGACGCCATTGTGGACTGCTTCACCCGTAAGAATAAGGAACGCCCTAATGTCGATCGCGAAAATCCGGACCTGCGTATCAACGTCTGGCTGAACGGCGACACGGCGAGCATTTCTCTCGATCTGAGCGGCGCGGGTCTGCATTTACGTGGCTATCGCGATCGCACCGGGATGGCGCCGATCAAAGAAACCCTTGCCGCAGCCATTGTGATGCGCTCCGGCTGGCAGCCAGGCACACCGCTGCTCGATCCGATGTGTGGTTCCGGTACGCTGCTGATTGAAGCCGCAATGCTGGCTACCGACCGTGCGCCAGGGCTGCACCGCGGTCACTGGGGCTTTAAAGGCTGGGCGCAGCATGATGAAGCCCTCTGGAAAGAGGTCAAAGATGACGCGCAGAGCCGTGCGCGTAAAGGCCTGGCAGAGTACACCTCGCATTTCTATGGTTCGGACAGCGACCCGCGCGTGATTGAACGTGCGCGAAGCAACGCCCGTCGAGCGGGTATCGGTGAGCTGGTCACCTTCGACGTGAAAGATGTCGCGAACCTGACCAACCCGCTGCCGAAAGGCCCGTACGGTACCGTCATCAGTAACCCGCCATACGGTGAGCGTCTGGACAGCGAACCGGCGCTGATCGCCCTGCACAGCCTGCTGGGCCGCAATATGAAAGACTATTTTGGCGGCTGGAATCTGTCTCTGTTCAGCGCGTCGCCGGAGCTGTTGAGCTGTCTGCAACTGCGCGCCGATCGCCAGTTTAAAGCGAAAAACGGTCCGCTGGACTGTGTGCAGAAAAACTACCATCTGGCAGAAAAAGCGGCGGACAGTAAGCCAACCGGCGTGGCGGAAGATTACGCCAACCGTCTGCGCAAGAACCTGAAGAAATTCGAGAAGTGGGCGAAACAGGAAGGGATTGAATGTTACCGCCTGTACGATGCCGACCTGCCGGAGTACAACGTGGCGGTTGATCGCTACGCCGACTGGGTCGTCATTCAGGAATATGCTCCGCCAAAAACCATTGATGCACAAAAAGCGCGCCAGCGTATGCTGGACGTGATTGCGGCCACCATCGCCGTGCTGGGCATTGCGCCGAACAAGCTGGTGCTGAAAACCCGCGAGCGTCAGAAGGGCAAAAACCAGTACCAGAAGATGGGCGAGAAGGGTGACTACATTGAAGTGGGCGAATATAACGCCCGCCTGTGGGTTAACCTGACCGACTATCTCGATACCGGTCTGTTCCTTGACCACCGTATCGCCCGCCGTATGCTCGGCCAGATGAGCAAGGGGAAAGATTTCCTCAACCTGTTCTCCTATACCGGCAGCGCGAGTGTGCATGCCGGCCTCGGCGGCGCGCGCAGCACCACTACCGTGGATATGTCGCGTACCTACCTGGAGTGGGCTGAGCGTAACCTGCGTCTGAACGGTTTAACCGGGCGCCAGCATCGCCTGATGCAGGCTGACGTGCTGGGCTGGCTGCGTGATACCGATGAACAGTTCGACCTGATCTTTATCGATCCGCCGACCTTCTCCAACTCTAAGCGCATGGAGGATAGCTTTGACGTTCAACGCGACCACCTGCGCCTGATGACCGACCTGAAGCGCCTGTTGCGTAAAGGCGGCACCATTATGTTCTCGAACAACAAACGCGGCTTCCGTATGGATCACGACGGTTTAGCAGCCCTGGGACTGAAAGCACAAGAAATTAGCCAAAAAACGCTGTCTCAGGACTTCGCCCGTAACCGTCAAATCCATAACTGCTGGTTGATTACCGCGGTCTGAAAGGAATAATAAATGTCTTTAATTAGTATGCACGGCGCGTGGCTCTCTTTCAGTGACTCACCGCTTCTCGATAATGCAGAGCTGCATATCGAAGATAACGAACGCGTCTGTCTGGTGGGCCGTAACGGCGCGGGTAAATCCACGCTGATGAAAATCCTCAACCGCGAGCAGGGGCTGGATGACGGCCGCATCGTGTACGAGCAGGATCTGATTGTCTCCCGCCTCCAGCAGGACCCGCCGCGCCATGTCACCGGCAGCGTGTACGACTTCGTGGCGGAGGGGATCTCTGAGCAGGCGGAATACCTGAAGCGCTATCACGAGATTTCGCATCTGGTCATGACCGACCCGAGCGACAAGAATCTCAATGAGCTCGCAAAAGTGCAGGAGATGCTCGATCACCACGGCCTGTGGCAGCTTGAAAACCGCATTAATGAAGTGCTGGCACAGCTTGGTCTGGAAGCGGATATGGAGCTGTCTGCGCTCTCCGGCGGCTGGCTGCGTAAAGCGGCCCTGGGCCGCGCGCTGGTCAGCGGGCCGAAAGTACTGCTGCTGGACGAACCGACGAACCACCTGGATATCGAAGCCATTGACTGGCTGGAAGGGTTCCTGAAAACCTTCAGCGGCACCATCATCTTTATCTCGCACGACCGTTCGTTTATTCGCAATATGGCGACCCGTATTGTCGATCTCGACCGCGGTAAGCTGGTCACTTATCCTGGCGATTACGATACCTATCTGCTGGAGAAAGAAGAAAACCTGCGCGTGGAAGAGCTGCAGAATGCTGAGTTTGACCGCAAACTGGCGCAGGAAGAGGTCTGGATCCGCCAGGGCATCAAAGCCCGCCGTACCCGTAACGAAGGCCGTGTGCGTGCCCTGAAAGCGATGCGCCGCGAGCGCAGCGAACGCCGCGAAGTGATGGGCAGCGCCAAAATGCAGGTTGAAGAGGCATCCCGCTCCGGCAAGATTGTCTTCGAAATGGAAAACGTTAACTATCAGGTTGACGGCAAAGTGCTGGTAAAAGATTTCTCTGCTCAGGTCCAGCGCGGCGACAAAATTGCGCTGATTGGCCCCAACGGCTGCGGCAAAACCACATTACTGAAGCTGATGCTGAGCCAGTTGCAGGCTGACAGCGGCCGTATTCACTGCGGCACCAAACTTGAAGTGGCCTACTTCGACCAGCACCGCGCGGAGCTGGATCCGGACCGCACGGTAATGGATAACCTCGCTGAAGGTAAGCAGGAGGTCATGGTAAACGGTAAGCCGCGCCATGTGCTGGGCTACCTGCAGGACTTCCTGTTCCATCCGAAACGTGCGATGACGCCGGTTCGCGCCCTGTCCGGCGGGGAACGTAACCGCCTGTTGCTGGCACGTCTGTTCCTGAAGCCAAGCAACCTGCTGATCCTCGATGAACCGACGAACGATCTGGATGTCGAAACGCTGGAATTGCTGGAAGAGCTGATCGACGGGTACCAGGGAACCGTGATGCTGGTCAGCCACGATCGTCAGTTCGTTGATAATACCGTGACCGAGTGCTGGATCTTCGAAGGGGAAGGGCGAATTGGACAGTATGTGGGCGGGTACCACGATGCAAAAGGGCAGCAGTCACAGTCTCTGGCGCAAAAACAGTCAAAGTCCAAAACAAGTGCTGAACCTGCTGTAACAAAAGCAGAAACAGTCAAGAAAAGCTCGGCTAAACTAAGCTATAACCTGCAGCGCGAACTGGAGGGGCTTCCTCAGCGTCTGGAAGAGCTGGAGGCGGCGCTTGAAGATCTTCAGGCACAGGTTGCTGATGCCTCATTCTTTACCCAGTCACATGACTATACTCAGAAAGTATTGGCTGAACTGTCCGCGGCTGAAAAAGCCCTGGAAGAAGCATTTGAGCGCTGGGAGTACCTTGAGTCTCTGAAGAACGGCGCATAAACAGGGATAACATATGTGTGACCAGCACCATGCCGACAGGCATATATTATGCTCGCAATGCGATATGCTCGTGGCGTTGCCAGAGCTGGGTCACGGACATAAAGCCCTGTGTCCACGTTGCGGCGCAACGCTGACGACCGAGTGGGACGCGCCAAGGCAGCGTCCCACTGCTTACGCACTGGCGGCATTATTTATGCTGCTGCTCTCCAATCTCTTCCCCTTCATCTATATGAAGGTGGGGGGGATGACAAGCCAGGTGGATCTGCTTGAAATCCCGGGCGTGATGTTCTCGGAAGATTACGCCAGCCTCGGCACCTTTTTTCTGCTGTTTGTCCAGATAGTCCCGGCGTTTTGCCTGGTGGTCATTCTTCTGCTGGTCAACCGCGTCAGGATGCCGACATCACTGAAAATCCGGCTCGCGCGTGTCCTTTTCCAGCTCAAAAGCTGGGGGATGGCTGAGATCTTTCTGGCCGGGATACTGGTCAGTTTCGTGAAGCTGATGGCGTATGGCGATGTCGGGATTGGCAGTAGCTTTGTGCCCTGGTGCCTGTATTGCGTCCTGCAGCTGCGCGCCTTCCAGTGCGTGGACAGGCGCTGGGCGTGGGACGATATCGCCCCGGCACCGACGCTTGCACAGACGGTGAAGGTCGGTGTGCCGGGTATCCGCCAGGGGCTGCGTTCCTGTCCGTGCTGTACCGCCGTGCTGCCCGCCGATCTCGACGTGTGTCCGCGCTGCGAAACGAAAGGCCACGTCCGTCGCAAGAACAGCCTGCAGTGGACAATGGCGCTGCTGGTGACATCCGTCATGCTGTATCTGCCCGCCAATATTCTGCCGATTATGATCACCGACCTGCTCGGCGACAAAATGCCCTCGACGATCCTCGCGGGGGTGATCTTGCTCTGGGGCGAAGGATCCTATCCGGTCGCCGGCGTGATTTTCATCGCCAGTATTATGGTACCCACCTTAAAAATGATCGCCATTGCCTGGCTCTGTTGGGATGCAAAAGGTCACGGAAAGCGCGACAGCGAACGCATGCATCTGATTTATGAGGTGGTCGAGTTTGTTGGTCGCTGGTCAATGATCGACGTGTTTGTGATTGCCGTTCTTTCTGCGCTGGTGCGGATGGGCGGTTTGATGAGTATTTATCCCGCGATGGGGGCTTTAATGTTTGCGCTGGTCGTGATTATGACCATGTTTGCGGCCATGACCTTCGACCCTCGTTTATCGTGGGATCGTGAGCCTGAATCAAGCCATGAGGAAGAGTAAGAGCATGGAAAATAAGAGTGGAGAGGCGAAAGTGCAGAAGGTCAAAAACTGGTCACCGGTGTGGATTTTCCCCATCGTGACGGCGCTGATCGGTGCCTGGATCCTGTTTTATCATTACAGCCATCAGGGACCGGAAGTGACGCTGATTACCACCAATGCCGAGGGGATTGAGGGCGGTAAAACGACCATCAAAAGCCGCAGCGTGGATGTGGGCGTGGTGGAAAGCGCAACCCTGACCGACGATTTAACCCATGTGGAGATCAAGGCGCGCCTGAATGCCGGCATGGAAAAACTACTGCATGGCGATTCTGTTTTCTGGGTGGTTAAACCGCAGGTGGGGCGTGAAGGGATCAGCGGCTTAGGAACGTTGCTGTCAGGTGCCTATATTGAACTCCAGCCGGGTACAAAAGGTAACCAGCCGGGGCAATATCAGCTTCTGGATTCACCGCCGCTAGCTCCGCCGGATGCAAAAGGTATCCGCGTGATTTTAGACAGTAAAAAAGCGGGTCAGCTTACGGCGGGCGATCCGGTGTTGTTCCGCGGTTATCGTGTGGGTTCGGTTGAGAAAAGCACGTTTGACCCACAGAAAAGGTCCATCAGCTATCAGCTGTTCATCAATGCACCTAACGATCGTCTGGTCACCAGCAATGTCCGTTTCTGGAAAGACAGCGGCATCGCGGTCGATCTAACCTCGGCAGGCATGCGAGTTGAAATGGGCTCCCTGACAACGCTGTTTGGCGGTGGCGTAAGTTTTGACGTGCCGGAAGGTCTGGATCTGGGACAGCCGGTTGCGGAGAACACCGCTTTCCGCCTGTTTGACGATCAAAAAAGCATTCAGGATGCGCTCTACACCGATCACGTTGACTTCCTGATGTTCTTTAAAGACTCCGTTCGTGGCCTGCAGCCGGGGGCGCCGGTTGAGTTCCGCGGCATTCGTCTCGGTACGGTTGGGCAAGTACCGTTCTTTGTGCCTGGTCTGCAGCAGGTCCTGGATGATGATTACCGCATTCCGGTGCTGATTCGTATCGAACCAGAGCGTCTGATCAACCAGATTGGCGAGAACCAGGATATTGCCACGCATATCTCTCAACTGATGGAACGTGGTCTGCGCGGGTCGTTGAAGACCGGCAACCTGGTGACCGGCGCGCTGTATGTGGATATGGATTTCTATCAGAAAGCACCGCCGATTACCGGCATTCGTGAATTCGGTGGCTATAAAATCATCCCAACTGTGAGCAGCGGACTGGCTCAGATCCAGCAGCGTCTGATGGAAACGCTGGATAAGATTAACAATCTGCCGCTGAACCCAATGATTGAAGCCGCGACAGGTTCGTTACATCAGAGCCAGGCGACGATGCAACGCCTGCAAACCACGCTGGATAACATCAATAAGCTCACTGCAAGCCAGAGCATGCAGCAGTTGCCGCAGGATATGCAGAAAACGCTGCGCGAGCTGAACCGCAGTATGCAGGGCTTCCAACCAGGCTCGGCGGCGTACAACAAGATGGTGGCAGATATGCAGCGTCTTGATCAGGTCTTGCGCGAACTGCAGCCGGTTCTGAAAACGCTCAACGAGAAGAGCAACGCGCTGGTGTTTGAAGCGAAAGATAAAAAGGATCCTGAGCCGAAGAGGGCGAAACAATGAAAAAATGGCTAGCGATTGTAGGAGCGATGGTACTCACGGCCTGTAGCTCAGGAAGTGAAACGAAAAGCTACTATCAGCTACCGCTGATGGCGCAGGCAGCTACCCAGAGTACCGCTTCGCAAGGCAACCGTCTGCTGTGGGTTGAGCAAGTTGCCGTGCCGGACTACCTGGCCGGCAACGGGGTGGTCTACCAGACCAGCGATGTACAGTACACCATCGCCAACAATAATCTGTGGGCCAGCCCGCTGGATCAGCAGTTGCGCAATACGCTGGTGGCAAATCTGAGCAGCCAGCTTCCGGGCTGGGTTGTCGCTTCCCAGCCACTGGGTAGCGATCAGGATACGCTGAACGTCACGGTAACGGGCTTCCATGGTCGGTATGACGGTGCCGTTATCATCAGCGGAGAGTGGCTGCTGAATCATCAGGGACAGCTGATTAAACGTCCTTTCCATCTGGAACTGAAGCAGCAGAAAGATGGCTATGATGAAATGGTGAAAGTCCTTGCTCAGGGTTGGGCGCAGGAGTCAGCCAGTATCGCCAGGGAGATTTCCCGGCTACCATAAGTAAAATTCATCATCAAAAACCGCAGTTAGCCTGTCGCTGATTGCGGTTTTTTTTTCGTTTTGGCTTCAGGTTGTTACTTGTGCCGGGTCACACTTTTTGTACAAATGATCTTCTGGCTAGCTCACAAATATGACACCCGTATGAATTTTGAACATTGACGCTGCAATGAATTCGGGGTATTCGTTATCTGTGCCTGTACATTTAGTGCAGACACTGTTTTCTTTCCACCAGACAAAAGAATGAGGGAAACGAGGCATGAAGAGACAGAAACGAGATCGCCTGGAACGGGCTCATCAACGTGGTTATCAGGCCGGCATCGCTGGACGTTCTAAAGAAATGTGTCCTTATCAGACGATAAATCAAAGGTCACAATGGCTTGGAGGCTGGCGAGAAGCCATCGGCGACAGGGCACTCATTGCCTGATAACGTCTCTTTAAAGAAAGAAACCTCCGCACTGCGGAGGTTTCGCCTTTCAGGGAGGGCTTAACGCAAAATCAGAATGCGGAAGTGTCCTGGAACAGGCCCACTTTCAGGTCGTTCGCGGTATAGATCAGACGACCATCTACCAGCACTTCGCCATCCGCCAGGCCCATAATCAGGCGACGGTTAACAATGCGCTTGAAGTGAATACGATAGGTCACTTTCTTCGCTGTAGGCAGAACCTGGCCGGTGAATTTCACTTCGCCCACGCCCAGTGCGCGGCCTTTGCCTTCACCACCCAGCCAGCCCAGATAGAAGCCAACCAGCTGCCACATGGCATCCAGGCCCAGGCAGCCAGGCATTACCGGATCGCCAATGAAGTGGCAACCGAAGAACCACAGGTCCGGGTTGATATCGAGTTCTGCTTCTACGTAACCCTTATCGAAGTTGCCGCCGGTTTCGGTCATTTTCACGACACGGTCCATCATCAGCATGTTCGGGGCCGGTAACTGTGGGCCTTTCGCGCCAAACAGTTCACCGCGACCAGAGGCAAGAAGATCTTCTTTTGTATAGGATTCGCGTTTATCTACCATGTTCTCAGTAAGCCTTATTTTAGTGAAGGACGCAGGATAGCTAACACGTGTACGCTGAACAAGTCCGATCAGTTTGAATTAAACCAGCCCAGCCAGCGTAACGGCCATGGATAACGGTGGCGAGCATCTTGCTGTGTCGCCTGAGCAATTCGCTCCTGGATGGTCTGCATCAGGGTCGTCTGCCCCTCGCCATCCCATACCAGGTTTGTCAGTAAGGGTAGTGCATCCTCAATCCCTTCGATGGCCCAGATGGCGAATTGTTCCTGCTCAACCGCGTCCAGAATAGCCTGGCTAAGGCTTAAATGGCGTACATTGGGTGCTGGAATAATCACACCCTGTTTGCCGTTTAAACCACGCTGCTGACAGATAGAGAAGAAGCCTTCAATTTTTTCGTTCAGACCGCCAACAGGCTGAGCACGACCGAACTGATCGACCGAACCGGTGATCGCGAGGTTCTGGTTGATCGGCACGTCTGCCAGGGCGCTGATCAAGGCGCAGAGCTCCGCCATAGAGGCGCTATCGCCATCCACTTCGCTATAGGATTGTTCAAACGTCAGCGAGGCGGAGAAGGGGATTTGCTGCTCAAGCTGCAGCTCAGACATCAAAAACGCCTGCATGATCATCATGCCTTTGGCGTGAATGTTGCCACCCAGCTCGGCTTTGCGTTCAATATCGGTGAACTCGCCATCGCCAACATGCACAACACAACTGATGCGTGAGGGTTCCCCGAACGCGCGCGGGTGGCCAGGGAATTCAATCACGGACAGGGCGTTAATCTGGCCGACGCGTTCACCTTCGGTCTCGACCAGAATTTGTTCCAGCAGAATTTCATCCTGCATACGGTCAGCAAGATAGCCTTCGCGCCACTCACGCTGCGCCAGCATCTGCGTGAGCTGTTCGCCAGTAAACGCACCTTTACCGCTGATCACACCCACTTCACGCAGCTGCTTGCCTATCCAGAGTGGACTAAGCGGCAGGGTTTCCTGGTCACCGGTATAACGAACCGCTTCGCGGATCAAACCCGGCCACGCGTCAGCGGCAGGCATTGGCAATGCAAAGCGTTCCGCAACGGCCAGCACCCACTGACACCACTGCGCCATGTCATCAGCATCGGCTACCTGGATGTTGTCTTCGTATTCGCTGTAAACCGCCAGCTCAGCCAGTTCCGGCTCCATTTCCTGGAAGTCAGCCAGCGATTCACGATCGCCCGTCAGCACGACGGTCAGCGACAGCGGCATTGACGGCACGGAGACCGGCAGAGGGCGAGACTCATCGTAACCGACCCAGTCAAAGCGTTGCTGGGTCACAATCGTTTTCAGGCGCATCCACAGCAGCGGCTGCGAGAGCAGGGTGCGCAGAGAGATGATCAGCACGCCGCCGTTTGCGCGATGTACCAGACCCGGTTGCAGTGAAAGCTCACCGTTGAACTGACGCAGACAGCCAAAGAGTTGTTCAGCCTCGACCCAGTTAGCGGTAATGACTTCACCTGTCGCTGCAAAACGGTCATCGGCCTGGTCCGCCGGTTCGAAGGCGATCTTATCTCCCGCGATACGATACTGGCCGCCAAAGACCGCGTTCGCTTCCGGGCGCAACTGGCGCATAGCGTCCCCGAGAAGCGTCAGATATTCCGCCTCTTCGGGGGCTTTCAGCAGCATGAAGGGCGATGTCGCCCATGGGCTTAACGCCTGCTCCAGCGCATAATGCAAACGGGGTTGCGTATCGCTAAGGATGAATGGATGTTCTGTTGCGAGTTCGGGCTGTGAAAACAGGTCCTGATAGCTCTCGGTATCCGGAACAAGGTCACGCCATGCAAGTTTCGTAATCGTCAAAGTTGATGTTTTTTAGTCAGATGTAAAAGCGTGGAGTATACCGTAAGCGGGGGGATCTACCCAAGCAGGATTGGGTATTTCGACAGCGGGAATGGCTGCATTGACTCACAGGATATGATTTCTTTTCAGCAGATTGCCAAAAAACTGATATTCTGAACAGAGTTACGTGGTAACACTGAGATCGCAATGAAATATCAACAACTGGAAAATCTCGAAAGCGGCTGGAAATGGAAGTACCTGGTCAAAAAGCACCGTGAAGGGGAGCTGATCACCTGCTACATCGAAGCCAGCGCTGCACAAGAAGCCGTGGATATTTTGCTGACCCTCGAGAATGAACCGGTACAGGTTAACGGCTGGATTGAGAAACACATCAATCCCGCGTTGTTAAACCGGATGAAGCAAACGATCCGCGCGCGACGCAAACGGCATTTTAATGCTGAGCATCAGCACACGCGTAAAAAATCAATCGATCTGGAGTTCGTGGTCTGGGAGCGTCTGGCTGGGCTGGCGCAACGGCGTGGTAAAACGCTGTCGGAAACCATCGTGCAGTTGATTGAGGATGCCGAACATAAAGAGAAGTATGCTAACCAAATGTCGTCGCTGAAAAACGACCTTCAGGCGTTGCTGGGCAAAAAGTAGATTTGTGTTTTTCTTCAGATAATAAAAAACCCCGCATTGCGGGGTTTTTTTATAAGACGATAACTTATGCCGCTGGCTGAGTTACAACGTCTTTAACGCCTTTAACTTCGATCTCTACGCGACGATCTGGAGCCAGGCAGTCGATCAGTGCAGCGCGAGCTTTCACGTTGTCACAGGTGTTGCCAGTAACTGGGTTAGATTCGCCCATACCACGTGGGGAGATCTTGTTAGCTGGGATACCTTTAGAGATCAGGTAATCAACAACAGACTGAGCACGTTTCTCAGACAGTTTCTGGTTGTAAGCGTCAGAACCGATACGGTCGGTGAAGCCCAGAACCACTACGGAACCGTCTTTAGGATCCAGGTTGCTCAGCTGGGTGTACAGCTGATCCAGTGCCTGCTGGCCTTCTGGTTTCAGAGTCGCTTTGTTGAAGTTGAACAGAACGTCAGACTTCAGAGTGAAGTGCTTGGTCTGTACTTCTGGAGCTGGAGCCGGCGCTGGAGCAACAACTGGTGCTGCATCTTCCTGCTGGCCGAAACGGTAGGAAACACCTACGCTCAGCATGCCGTTGTCTGGACGAACGCCAACGGTAGCACCGTCGCCGATGTTGTTAACCCACTGGTATTCCAGACGGGTAGCGATGTCACGGGTCATAGCCCACTCAACGCCACCAGCGAATACTGGGGAAACACCGGTGTCATGGTCGTCGCCAGCGATGCTGTTGCTGGAGTCAGCGCGCCATACCATACCACCCAGACGGGTGTACACGTCCAGATCGTCAGTTACTGGGTAACCCAGTTTAGCGGTCAGCTGTACGCCTTGAGCTTTAAAAGCGCCATTAACGTTGTCGCCTTTGTATGGCATACGACCTAACCAGTCGTAACCCATTTCAAAACCAACATACGGGTTAACCTGATAGCCACCGAACGCACCTGCACCAAGCTGGCTCTCGTGAGTAGGGCCATCATTGTTCAGGCTGCTGTTGTACCAGCCGGTGTCGTGGAACTGAGACCAGCCCAGTTTACCACCTGCATACCAGGTATTATCTTTCGGAGCGGCCTGCGCTACGGTAGCGAAGCCAGCCAGTGCCACTGCAATCGCGATAGCTGTCTTTTTCATTTTTTGCGCCTCGTTATCATCCAAAATTCGCCATGAATGTCTCAAGTAGAGAATCACGGTTAAATCCTTCACCGGGGGGCGTGGTCAAATATAAATCTACCGATATCTTCGGCTTAGGCCGAGCACCCCTGGCGATGTAAAGTCTACAACGTAGCTGAAAACTTACAAGTGTGAAGTCTGTCAGGCATATGAAAAAAAAAGTTCCGTATACCTATTATTTAACATTTTTAGAACGAATTTTGTGCAGTAAAATTAAGGAGAACCGCTCCAGACGCGCCTTGCCGCAATTTTGACGCCGGGAACTAAATCCGTATCTTGCGGTCAAAAAAAATTCCAGGAAAAATCTTAATTTCGCTCAATGATACAAATTTGAGTGAATTTTTAGCCCAGAAAGTTGTCCTCTGCGATAAGAATCTGGACGAACCGGGCGCATGATGAACCCGATCGCATTCCCTTCTTCAGCCGCTTCAGTCAGACGAAAATGTTCCTCTTCCGTCAGTTCTTCGGGTAACCAGCCGATCACCACGCTGTAATTTCCGGTGCGCAACGCGCGAACCATAGACTCAACGGTATCGCAGGGAGAGAGTTGGTTAATCTGCATCACCTTAGCCAGCGGCAGGCCTGCGGACTGAACCCATTCACGGCTCAATTTTTGCTGTGGCGTCAGCCAGAGCTGCCAGCGCGATTGCTGACCAAGCTGCTGTAATAAAGGCAGTAGCAGGAGTTGGGTCAACAGAGGCTGGTCTTCACGATAAACCACTTCACTAATAAGCCCCGTCGAAACACCCCCAACGGTGTTGTGCGCGACAGTGCCCGCGGTAGAGGAGAGAGAAGTTGAGCGATTTGCATAGCCTGAAGTGTACATATTCATTCCAGCTCTGTAGTTACTGTATGGATATACAGTAACCCCTGTATGCATAAAGATCAACCTCATTTTCGGAAAGCGACTCGCAAAATTCGTTCAATGTTGATGCCCCTCGAAAAATCATCTTGCTCAACGGCGCTAAGTTGCCTATTTTCCTGCTAACGGATCCGCTAGTAAGAAATTTCGCTGTTACCTTATGATTTAGAAGGGAAATATCATGAAAAAGATATCTTATGAACGGATTTATCAATCCCAGGAATACCTCTCACCGCTAGGAGAAATTCATCATCGCGCACTGTTCGGTGGCTATACCCTGGCGATAGATGACGCGGTTTTTGCCATGGTGTCAGATGGCGAGCTGTACCTTCGCGCCTGTGAAGAAAGCGCGAAATACTGTGTAAAAAATGCCGCCTCTTTTTTGACGTTAATGAAACGAGGCCGCCCGGTACTTCTCAACTATTACCGTGTCGATGATGGACTGTGGCAAGACAGGGAACGGCTGCTTCAGCTCTCCTCTTTCGCGCTCAATGCGGCGAGGAAAGAGCGCTGTCAGCGCCATCAACGAAACCGGCTTAAAGATCTGCCAAACCTGACCTTTCAGCTTGAGGTATTACTTTTTGAAGCTGGCATTACTAACGAAGAGACGCTGCGGGCACTGGGTGCCAGGGAGTGCTGGTTAAAGATGCGGGCTAAAAATAGGGCACTCGGTATTAGAGTGCTCTTCGCCCTTGAGGGGGCTATTGAGGGTTTGCATGAGGCGGCACTCCCGGCAGGCACTCGCCGGGAGTTGACGGAGTGGTTTAATGCGCTGCCTGAGCCACAGAAGAATCACTCCTCCAGGTAGCGATTTGCTGTTGTAACCGGCAAATTTCTGGCAGCAGAGCGATAAGCAGGCCAATCTGCTGTAGCACCAGCGGCGCTTTGCTGTCGTTTCCTGGCTCAAGACGCGCGATACGTTGAGTCAGTTCATCCAGCGACTGTCTCACTTTCGGTTCATCGGCTGGCCGGTGATGCAGTGCATCATCGACGTAGCAGACCGCGTCATCCAGCAGGTTGAGTATGCCCGGGTTGACCAGTTTCTCGCGGTGTGCACCCAGCGTGGAAATATAGCTGGTGAAGGTATGGTTGAGGCAGAGCAACCGGAAAGCCGTCTCACGCATCTCGGCCGTGGCACGAGGCTCCGTTGACATGTTAGAGACAACCGAAGCCAGTTCAGCATCACTGTTGTGCGCATCGCGGCGGGCTATCCGATAAGCCAGACGGTTATCGCGTCCCTGGTGGTACTGCTCAAGGATGGCATCCAGGTATCGGCAGTTGGCGTTCAATGCCCTGTCTAACACCCGCGGTAAATTACGGAAACGCCAGTCCGGCCAGATAAAGCTCACCGCTGCCCAGGCAATCGCACAGCCGATCAGGGTATCGAGCACGCGAGGCAGGGCGACCTCGAACCCTTCACCCAGCAGGTTAAAGCAGAGCAGCACCAGCAGCGTGATGAACATGGTGGCATGAGCGTACTGCACGTTGCGAAACGCGAAAAACAACACGCCGGTAATCACAATCAGCACCAGCTGCCCTTCAACAGAAGGCACGAAGTACAGCACGGGAAGTCCAATCGCGACACCGACCAGCGTACCGATAATACGCAGCGCAAGGCGGTGCCGGGTGGCGTTATAGTTTGGCTGGCAGACAAACAGGCTGGTCAGCAGGATCCAGTAGCCATGCTGCAAACCGGTTATCTGGATAAAGGCATAACCGACGCATAGCACCAGAGACATTCTCACCGCGTGGCGAAAGAGCGCCGACTCTGGCGTAAAGTTGCGGCTCAGCCGTAGCCACATATCGCTAAAGCTATGCACGCTGTCATCAGCCAGCTGATTTTCCACATCATTACCCGGTAGCGCCATCGCCTGTTCGGATTCGATGGTCGCCAGCTGAGCATCTATAGCCCGCAGGTTGTTGAGCAGAAAACCCAGCGCTTTGATATGTTCCGGTGATGTTCCGCTGGCCTGAACGCGGTCGAGCGCCGCATCAAGATGGCTAAACACGCGTTCGAAACGGGGGTCATGCTGATAGGGCGTGCGCAGCAGAATGGATCGCGAGAGCTGCTGGCAGGCCAGGGACTGCATGGACAGCAGGCGCTGGAAGCGGAACATCACGTCGCTGTAACGAAACTTTTCACGCAGGGCGGCGTACTGAACATGCGAGGAACTGGCGCGTTCATGAATGTCCTGGGCGGCAAAATAGTAGTGTAAGGTTCTTCGCGTTCCACGCTGACCGCGATCGCCGCGCAGACGGGTAAGCAGTGAGGCTTTCGTCTGGTTAAGGGTGGTGACCAGCTGACCGTTTGCCAGCGCCAGATCGTAAAGCGGCGCCTGGCTTTCTTCTTCAATATCCGGGTCAAACAGCCGGGATTTCAGTTCCAGATAATGGGCCAACTGCTCAAAGCTACGGGCAAGGTTATCCTGCAGCGGGCGAACCGGGAAGATAAGATGGCCGGTTAACGTCAGCAGGTTATACCAGATGGCGCCCAGCAACAGCAGTAGAGGTTGCTGGTACCACTGGTCGTAAAGTGACACGCCCAGCATGGTATAGATGGCGATCAGTAAGGCGCCGAAGGCGATGGTGGCATAGCGCTGCCCCAGTCCACCCAGCAAAATAAACCCGCTGGTCGAAAGCGTCAGGCCCAGCGCAAACAGCCACGGCCAGGGGAAGAGCAACTCAACGGACGCTGACGCAATAAAAAAGCAGACGAGCGTAATCACCAGATTACGCAAACGACCGGCCAGGCGATCGTCCAGATCCGCAAGCGCCCCGGCCACCACCCCCAGCGTGAGCGGGATGGTGAGTTTGACGTCATTCAACCACCACGGCAGGGCTACCGTGCCGCAAAGCGCGATAAAAATCCTGACGTTGTAAAGCCAGGAACTGTTCCAGGTATAACGGCGAAGCAGTGGGCTTAGCATAAACGCGGCCAGTCCTTATTTACTGAAAACGACGGCGTGCGTTCGCTTCACGCGCCGCCTGGGCCACTTCAACCGGAACAACTCTGCGCCCGACGGGCCAAAGGGCGATGGCGGCGATCTTAAAGTTTGCGAGCCCTACCGGAATCCCAATAATTGAGATGCACTGTGCAATACCGGCAAAAATATGCATGATGCATAGCCACCAGCCAAAGAAAATCAGCCACAGAATGTTCAGCAGGGTTCCACCCGTGTTCATCAGGGCGTTCTTACTTTCCGGGTTCAGTTCGTCAACGTGGATGGCTTCGTTACCGTAGGGGATTAACGAGAGTTTGGTGATTTCCCAGCAGGAGCGGGTCAGGGGGAGTGTGAAAATCAGGACGATGCTCACCAGTGTGGCAAAAAGCCAGGAAAGGGTGGTGGCAAAACCGCCCAGCACAAAATTCAACACATTCAGAACGGTACGCATAAACCCTCACTTCCTTTCGATAAAATTAACGCCCAATGATTGTAACGTTTTTTTAGGCTGGAGCACCTTAAAACTGGCAGTTAAACTGTCAGGTAAATTATCTCTTCGTGGATTTGGCGGGACATGGAACTGAAAGCAACTTCATTAGGCAAACGCCTGGCGCAACACCCTTATGACAGCGTTGTTTTGCTCAACGCCGGGGTGAAAGTCTCCGGAGAACGCCACGAATACCTTATTCCGTTTAATCAGCTTCTGGCCATCCACTGCAAGCGTGGGCTGGTATGGGGTGAGCTGGAGTTTGTTCTGCCAGACGATAAAGTCGTGCGTCTTCACGGCACCGAGTGGGCGGAAACCCAGCGTTTTCATCACCACCTGAACGCCCGCTGGCAGCAGTGGAGTCACGACATGAGCGTGATTGCCGCCCAGGTTCTGCACCAGGTGCTGGACGAGATCGCCCAGAGCAACGCGCAACAAACGTGGTTGACCCGCCAGCAGACTGCCGGGCTGCAGCAAAAGATTCGCCAGGCTCTCTCGGCCCTGCCGATTGCCGTAACGCGTCTTGATGAGTTCGACAACTGTCGCGACGCCTGGCGTCAGTGTCAGGCCTGGCTGAACGATAGGGATAAGAGTCGGCTGGCGCATAACCAGGCCTGGACAGATGCCATGCTGACCCAGTACGCCGACTTTTTCAGTACGGTGGAATCTTCGCCGCTCAACCCTGCGCAGGCTCGCGCGGTGGTCAATGGCGAGCAGTCGCTGCTGGTGCTTGCGGGGGCAGGAAGCGGCAAAACGTCGGTACTGGTGGCGCGTGCAGGCTGGCTTCTGGCGACCGGCGAAGCGGTTGCCGATCAGATTCTGCTGCTGGCTTTTGGCCGTAAGGCTGCTGAGGAGATGGACGAACGCATTCAGCAGCGTCTGCATACCCGGGATATTACTGCCAGAACCTTCCATGCCCTTGCGCTGCATATCATTCAGCAGGGCAGTAAAAAAGTGCCTTCCGTCAGTAAACTGGAAAACGACACGCAGGCGCGCCAGGCGCTGTTTATCAAAACGTGGCGTCAGCAGTGCAGTGAGAAAAAAGCGCAGGCGAAAGGGTGGCGTCAGTGGCTGGAAGAGGAGCTCAACTGGGCAGTGCCGGAAGGCAGTTTCTGGCAGGATGATAAACTGGCGCGTCGGCTGGGATCGCGTCTTGACCGTTGGGTCAGCCTGATGCGGATGCACGGTGGCTCACAGGCTGAAATGATTGAAGGTGCGCCAGAGGGGATCCGCGATCTGTTTTCGAAGCGGGTCAAACTGATGGCACCGCTCTTAAAAGCCTGGAAAGCCGCGTTGAAGGCGGAAAATGCCGTCGATTTTTCCGGTTTGATCCATCAGGCGATCGTCATTCTTGAGAAAGGACGTTTTGTCAGTCCGTGGAAACATATTCTGGTGGATGAGTTTCAGGATATCTCACCCCAGCGCGCAGCACTGCTCTGTGCGCTACGGGCGCAAAATAAACATACCTCGCTGTTTGCGGTGGGGGATGACTGGCAGGCTATCTATCGCTTCAGCGGCGCACAGCTTTCACTCACGACCGCGTTCCACCACTATTTTGGTGAAGGGGATCGCAGCGATCTGGACACCACGTATCGCTTCAACTCCCGGATTGGTGAAATCGCCAACCGTTTTATCCAGCAAAACCCGCATCAGCTGACCAAGCCGCTTAACAGCCTGCGGCCTGGGGATAAAAAAGCCGTCACCCTGCTGGCGGATGACCAGCTGGAACCGCTGCTGGACAAGCTCAGCGGCTATGCGAAGCCCGATGAGCGTATCCTGGTGCTGGCGCGTTATCATCACCTTAAACCCGCAGCGCTGGAAAAAGCCGCTACCCGCTGGCCGAAACTGCAGCTTGAATTTATGACCATTCACGCCAGCAAAGGGCAGCAGGCCGATTATGTGATTGTGATGGGGCTGAAAGAGGGCAGCGACGGTTTCCCGGCTCCGGCCCGTGAATCGGTGATGGAACAGGCCCTACTGCCGGTGCCGGAAGATTTCCCGGATGCCGAAGAGCGACGTTTGCTTTATGTGGCAATGACGCGCGCACGTCACCGCGTCTGGCTGCTGTTCAATAAAGCGGAGCCATCCGTGTTTGTCGATATTCTGAAGAGTATTGATGTGCCGGTAGCGAGAAAGCCGTAGCGACGACGGGCAAGGATGGGTAGGCCGGGTAAGGCGAAGCCGCCACCCGGCAAAAAAGCTACTTCAGTCTCTCAGAAAGATAACGCTGATAGTCCGGAATCAGGATATCAACTGGCGAATTGAACTGCGGTGATTCGATGATGAAATCCGCCGTCGAGAGGTTTGTCGCCACCGGAATATTCCACACCGTCGCCAGACGCAGCAGGGCTTTAACATCGGGATCGTGCGGAACCGCGTTCAGCGGATCCCAGAAGAAGATCAGCACGTCAATCTTCCCTTCGGAAATCTGCGCGCCGACCTGCTGATCGCCGCCCATCGGGCCGCTCAGCATCGCATTGACCTCCAGACCCGTTTCGCGCTGGATCAGGTTTCCGGTGGTGCCGGTCGCTGAAAGGGCATGCTTTTCCAGCAAAGACTGATGGCGGCGCACCCAGTTAAGCAGCATTTGTTTACAGTGATCGTGCGCCACCAGTGCAATGTGTTTGCGTTCAGGCAGCGTGCGTGTTGTCAGTTCCATAATCATATCCATCAGGTTAACTGACTACACGATGACGGGAAGCGCCTGACGCTGCAAGCGTCAGGCGAAAAAAATGTGGCTTAGGATGAAGGTTGTTGCTTTGCCCACTGTAAAAATCGGGCCCGCGTGTCGGGATCGGCCTGCTGGAACCAGAATTTCAGGCGCTGTTCCGTCAGCGTCTGGGACTGAGGCGGGATAACATCCAGTTCCGATACGCCGGAAAGCAGCGTACTGTCGTCGGCCATCAGGGTGGCAAACTGCGGAAGGGAGGCACGTTTACCGGCTTTGTTATAAACCTGCGTAGCCGCCTCGTAATCCGGGCCTTTCGGGGACGTGGTTAATGCCAGAATATCCAGCTTCACCGGGATCGGCATCGCATCGCCGTCCAGCAGTTCAATGCGCGGCGAGGCGTCAAAGGCCGCCGATTCCTTTTCTGTTTCAAGGCGAGGCAGGGTAATGTTCACCTGACTGATTTGCCGGGTATTAAAGCTGATAATCAGCGGCGGAGAGATGTACAGTCGTTGCTCATGGTTAGCCAGGCCGATCGATTTTTCTACCCGAAAGACCAGTTGATGGGGGCCGTTATCTAATTCGATGCTGTCAGCACCGCGTAATAATGAGCTGGACACTTTTTTTCCGTCCAGTACCAGAAGATCAATGTCGCCAGAGAGCCGAAGCGTGGTAGCAAATACGCAAACCGGCATCACTAACGCAATCAGAGCCGTGGCAATACCGGTTTTCATAGGAGGCTCCCGTCAGACATACTGTCGCCGCATTAATGTATCTAAATTTTTCGATAATCACGTTTACTAACATATAGACATATTTTGCCGTTTTGCCCTCATGCATCTGTATGGGATGGATGGTTGAGATGTGCGCTTTGGCATACACTTTTAAAAAAGCCAGGAGAAAAACCATGAAAGAGAATGATGTTGCTGAGATTTTGACATCCACGCGGACCATTGCGCTGGTGGGCGCGAGTGATAAACCCGATCGTCCCAGCTATCGGGTGATGAAATACCTTCTCGATCAGGGTTATCACGTCATCCCGGTCTCGCCAAAAGTGGCGGGGAAAACGTTGCTGGGCCAGCAAGGGTATGCGACGCTCGCTGACGTACCCGAAAAAATTGATATGGTCGATGTCTTCCGTAATTCCGAGGCCGCATGGGGCGTAGCGCAGGATGCTATTGCCGTCGGGGCGAAAACCCTGTGGATGCAGTTGGGTGTGATTAACGAGCAGGCGGCCGTGCTGGCGCGTGAAGCGGGTCTGAAGGTGGTCATGGACCGATGCCCGGCGATTGAGATCCCCCGTCTGGGGATGGCGAAATAATAAAAAAAAGCCCGTTATCGGGCTTTTTTTACACGCTTAGTTCCGCAGGCGCGGAGCCTGTAGCTGTTTACGGATGGTCTGAGCAAGTTCATCCATCGTAGGTTGCTCCGGATGCTCTTCCTGCAACTCACTACTCAGCTGCGCTTCGGCAAGGTAGGTATGAACGGGTTGTCCGTCGTCACCTTCCATCACCACATGGTACCAGGGCGCAGCGCGAAGCTCGGCGTTAACCGCCAGCTCGTCTGCTGACGGTTCATCAAGGGAATACTCCGGGTCGATATCGACGACCACACCCAAATACCCTAGCAAAGTGTGGCGGACCTGCTGGCCGATACCGAATTTGCTGGCAATCATAGTCACCTCCCGGGAAATACGACTTACACGTTATGTGTGGTCAATATTTCTCTTTTCAAGTTACATGACGCGACAGGCAAACCCTTTCAGATACAGCCCTTCCGGGTAGGTAGCAATCACGGGATGATCGGCTGCCTGACGGAACTGCTCTATAAATTGTACATCACGACCAGCATCTATTGCGGCATCGGCGATGATTTTCTGAAATAAATCTGTGGTCATCAGACCGGAGCAGGAGAACGTCAGCAGAACGCCACCCGGGTTCAGCAGCTGGATGGCCAGCATGTTGATATCTTTGTACCCGCGGCAGGCGCCCATCAGCTGGCTTTTATTCTCCACAAACTTAGGGGGATCCATCACGATAACGTCGAACTTCTCGCCCTGATCGCGATATTTACGCAGCAGCTTGAAAACGTCGTCGCGTACAAACTCCGCTTTGCTCAAATCCAGCTTGTTTAGCTCGACGTTTTGTTTTGCCACGTCAAGCGCTTCCTGTGACGTATCAACGCTGACGACCTGCGCACAGCCACCCATCAGCGCCGAAACGGCAAAACCGCCGGTATAGGAGAAGCAGTTAAGTACGCGCTTGTCGGCGACGTACTGGCGTGTCGCCAGACGGCTGTCGCGCTGGTCAAGGTAATAGCCCGTTTTGTGACCGCCCTGAATATCCACCAGCAGCTTCATGCCATGTTCTTCAATGGGCAGCAGGGCTGGCGGCAGTTCGCCCGTTACTGGCCCCTGAGTCAGCTCCATGCCCTCTTTTTTGCGCACTGCCACATCGCTGCGGTCGTAAATGGCACACTGCGGGAACAGCGTTTGCAGCGCGCTAATCAGCGCGGCACGCTGGTATTCCGCTCCGGCGCTCAGGAGTTGCAGCACCAGGAAGTTGCCGAAGCGATCGATGGTCACACCCGGCAGGCCGTCGGACTCACCGGCGATCAGACGATAGCTGTCCAGACCGTCACGCTTTGCCAGCCACTCACGCCACTGCTGCGCCTGCTGCAGGCGGCGAATGAAGAAGTCGATATCAATGGTTTCATCTTTGTCGAAGGTCCAGACGCGAGCGCGGATCTGGGACGCAGGCGAGTATGCGCCTCGCGCTAACCATTTCCCCTGATGGTCAACGATATCAATGGTTTCACCGAGGCTGGCTTTGCCTTCCATGCGGGCAACTGCGCCAGAAAAAACCCAGGGATGACGGCGCAGTAAGGATTTCTCGCGCCCTTTGGCTAACACTAAACGTACACTCATAATTTGCTGTTCTGTCGATTTCAGGGAAATGGCGCGTAGATTATCACATTCAGCAAGTCGCAATCATCTGTGGATGCCTTTGAGCGTTTCGGCACAAAATCAAATCGCTTAAGCACATTACGGTATGGCCGCGTGCCTTACATTGGGGCTTCCCGTTCAGCAAAGGACTCCCCCATGAAAAAGCGCAGTGTAATAGCAACAACCGCTCTGGCGGCGATAAGTTTTCAGGTTTTAGCGGCAACGCCTTTCAGTATCACCAGTCAGGATATCTCCGGGGAGCACCGTTTAGCGCAACAGCAGGTGTTCAACGGTTTTGGCTGCCACGGTGATAATCAGTCTCCGCAGCTTGCATGGAAACATCCGCCAGCCGGTACGAAAAGTTTTGCCATCACGGTATATGACCCCGATGCCCCCACCGGCAGTGGCTGGTGGCACTGGACAGTCGCCAATATTCCTGCGAAAACAATGGCACTGCCTGCGGGCGCGGGTAACCCAAAGAGTGAGAAATTACCCGCTGGCGCGGTGCAGGGGCGTAATGACTTCGGTTATTCTGGATTTGGCGGCGCATGTCCACCTGAGGGAGACAAACCGCACCGTTACCAGATTACCGTCTGGGCGCTGAACGTGGACACACTGCCCCTTGATAACAATGCCAGCGGCGCGCTGGTCGGTTATATGATAAACAGTCACGTTCTGGGAAAAACGCAGTTAACCGCAACGTACAGCAGATAAGGATGACCCGGTGCAGGAGTTTTACCTTCAACATAAACAGCTGACGGCGGGCGAAGTCAGTGCCAGCAAAATGCATCGCCTGCACCAGGTTAAACTTTTTTTTCCGGCCATTTGTCACATTACTCACGGCAGTAAGGTCATTGTTCAGGATGACAATCGCCTGGTGGCAACGAGGGATGCGCTGATTATTATCCCGGCCAACACGTCAATGGAGATTATTAATCAGCCTGCGAACGGCATGTTTCGATCGGACTTGCTGATGTTGTCGCCAGAGATCCTGGCCGAGTTTAGAGCACATTACCTGAAATCCTGGCCGGGCACGACGTTACATTCCCTTTGTGTCCCGTTGAGCGAAGGGCTGGCGTTTATGTGGGATAACCTGCTGCACGCCGTGCGTCAGGATTTACCGGAGGCGTTACAAAAACATCAGGCCTTCGGTCTTTTGCTGGCATTGCTGCATGAAGGCGTGGCAGGTCCGCTGCTTATTGAGCGAAGCAGTAACCTGACTGAGCAGGTGCGACAGTTCATCATGCTATCGCCGGCCAGATCCTGGACTGCGCAGGATATCGCAAGCCGTCTGGCCTTAAGCGTGCCGACGCTGCGCAGAAAGTTGCGTGAAGAGTCGCAGAGTTTTCGCCAGATCGTGGAAGAGGTGAGAATGGCCGTTGCGCTGTCACAGCTGCAATCGACCCGATTACCCATTGGCGAAATCGCATTACAATGTGGGTATCTTTCCAGTTCTCGTTTCACCGCCCGTTTTCGGCAGCACTACGGCTGTTTGCCGAAAACGCTACGTTAAGGAGAAGAAAAATGTCAAAAGTTTGCACTATTGCCTGGGTTCACGGCATCGTTCAGGGCGTCGGGTTCCGCTACAGCACCCAGCGTGAGGCTCTTCAGCTCGGGATCACGGGCTATGCGCGAAACATGGATGACGGCAGCGTTGAGGTGGTCGCCTGTGGCGACGCGGAGCAGGTAGAAAAACTGATGGTGTGGCTGAAAGCGGGTGGCCCGCGCAGCGCGCGGGTTGACAGGGTGCTAACAGAACCGCATCAACCCGGCCGGGAATACGAGAACTTCAGTATTCGTTATTAAATGCACTTCACCGGCTTTGGCAGGCCAGCAATTTTGGTGGCCTGTTTTGCCGGGCCTTTCGGAAACAGACGATACAGATAGCGGCTGTTGCCTTTCTCTTCGCCAAACTTATTGGCCATCGCTTTCACCAGCATGCGGATCGCCGGAGAGGTATTAAATTCGAGATAAAATTCGCGCACAAAACGCACGACTTCCCAGTGTTCGGGGGAGAGGGTGATACCCTCTTTCTCAGCAATCACTTCTGCCAGCGCTTCACTCCACTGGCCACTCTCTTTGAGATAACCGTCGTTATCGGTCTCGATCTCTTTGCCTTCAAAACTCAACATAGTCATTCACGCGTCAGTCAAAAACCGCAGCAGTGTAGCAAAAAACAAAGCCCCGCATAAGCGGGGCTCGGTTC
Source organism: Enterobacter sp. T2 (assembly GCF_010692925.1). Classification (NCBI taxonomy): domain Bacteria; kingdom Pseudomonadati; phylum Pseudomonadota; class Gammaproteobacteria; order Enterobacterales; family Enterobacteriaceae; genus Enterobacter; species Enterobacter sp. T2. The sequence continues at coordinate 1,648,180 of NZ_CP048736.1, forward strand.
ACAGCGCTATGGATTAATCCCGGCTGGCGAAGCCCAGAATGCTCAGCAGGCTGACGAAGATGTTGTACAGCGATACATACAGGCTCACGGTGGCGCGAATGTAGTTCGTCTCACCGCCGTGAATGATGTTGCTGGTTTCATACAGGATCGCGCCAGATGACAGCAGGATAAACACCGCGCTAATCGCCAGATGCAGAGCAGGCAGCTGCAGGAAGATGTTAGCCACCATACCAATCAGCACCACCACGATACCCGCCATCAGCATACCGCCGAGGAAGGACATGTCCTTACGGGTGGTCAGCACGTAGGCCGAGCAGCAGAAGAACACCAGCGCGGTACCGCCCAGCGCCATGCCAATCACGTCGCCCATACCGGCAGACAGATACGCGTTCAGAATCGGCCCCAGGATATAGCCCAGGAAGCCGGTGAAGGCGAACGCGGACAGAATACCGACCGGTTTATCCGCGGTTTTGTAGGTCAGGAACATCAGCCCATACATCCCCACCAGCGTCAGGATCAGCCCCGGAGACGGCAGCATCAGCACGGTGCTGGCGGTGGCAGTGATCGCCGAAAACGCCAGCGTCAGGCTGAGCATGAAATAGGTATTGCGCAGCACCTTGTGGGTACTGAGTAGCGATGTGCGGTCGCGCGAAGAAGTAATAATACGATCCATGAGTCACTCTCTTATGACAGATGTAATTAGCGGAAAGAATAGGAAACGGCGAGCCAGTCTCAAAGTGGTTTTACCCATCTTTACTCAGCACGTTAGCGAAGGAGATGGTTATTTCTTCTGCAGAAATGCATTTCACCAGAATGAACAGCGGTTTGAGAAAATTTACCAGATCAACCTCTTATAGGTTACTGAAAAATATTGCGTTATTACCCTTAGGGCGCTAAGAGTTATCTCCGGATCGTCATAAAACAGACAATAAGGCGAAGGACATGAAACCACAAACACGCACGCGCTTTACACTCTCTTTACTTACCGCCGGGATCCTGTGCGCCAGTACGGCATCCTGGGCGGCCAACGTCCCGGCAGGAACCGCGCTGGCAGAGAAACAGGAACTGGTCAGAAATAATGGCAGTGAACCGGCTTCGCTCGATCCGCATAAAGTCGAAAGCGATGTCGAATTCAATATTATCAGCGATTTATTCGAAGGTCTGGTGAGTGTCTCCCCGACGGGTGAAATTCAGCCCCGGCTGGCGGAAAAGTGGGAGAACAAAGACAATACCGTCTGGACGTTCCATTTGCGGCCGGGCATCACCTGGAGCGACGGGACAGCGATTACCGCAGAAGATGTGGTCTGGAGCTGGCAGCGCCTGATCGATCCTAAAACGGCGTCACCGTATGCCAGCTATCCGGGCAACATGCATATTGCCAACGCGGCCGATATCGCCCAGGGGAAAAAAGCCCCCGATACGCTGGGGGTAAAAGCGATTAACGATACCACCCTGGAAGTGACGCTCACGCAGCCAAACGCGGCTTTCCTTGCGATGCTGGCGCACCCGTCGCTGGTACCGGTGGACAAAGTGCTGATTGGGCGTTTCGGCGATAAGTGGACCAAGCCGGAGCATTTCGTCAGCAGCGGGGCGTATAAACTTTCTCAGTGGGTGGTCAACGAACGCATTGTGGCGGAGCGTAACGCGCGGTACTGGGATAATGCGCATACCGTTATCAACAAAGTGACGTATTTACCCATCACCTCTGAAGCTTCAGATGTGAACCGCTATAAAGCGGGTGAAATTGATATTGTCTACACGGTCCCCATTAACCAGTTTGCCCAGCTGAAGAAAACCCTTGGCAGCGAGCTGGACGTTTCACCGCAGCTCGCGACCTATTACTACGAGTTCAACACCACGCGCCCGCCGTTCAACGACGCGCGCGTGCGTAAGGCGCTGAATATGGCGCTGGATAAAGACATCATTGCCGGGAAAGTGTTAGGGCAGGGGCAGCGTCCGGCGTGGCTGATTAGCCAGCCGGACATCGGTGGGGTCAAGCTGCAGAACCCGGATTACGCCAGCTGGCCGCTGGACAAGCGCATCGCGGAGGCGAAAAAACTGCTCAGCGAAGCGGGGTATAACGAAAGCCATCCTCTGCGCTTCAACCTGCTTTATAACACCTCTGAATCGCACCAGCGCATCGCGATTGCTGCCAGCTCCATGTGGAAGAAAAACCTCGGCGTGGACGCGAAGCTGCAAAATCAGGAGTGGAAAACCATGCTGGATACCATGCACACCCACAACTTTGACGCGGTGCGTTACGCATGGATTGCGGACTACGACGATGCAGCAACCTTCCTGAACAACTTCCGTACCGGCGACAGCGAAAATACCAGCCAGTACAGCAATCCGGAGTACGACCAGGCCCTGATCAACGCCGCGAAAGCGAAAACAGCCGGGGAACGGGGTAAGTTCTACCAGCAGGCGGAGGATCTGCTTGGCCGTGATGTGCCAGCCATTCCGGTTTATCACTACGTTCGTACCCACCTGGTCAAACCGTGGGTAGGGGGATTCACACCGGATAAGCTCGGGTACTATTTCACAAAAGACATGTACATCAAAAAGCATTAAGAGGGCGGGCTGAATGTTATGCTGTTAAAATCGCCGATATGTCGTCAGTTCAACCGATTAAACGCGTTTTGGCTATTTTTACAGCGAACGATTGCAGCCACTCTTTACAGCACGCGGTGAGGTGTTTATAGTTCGCCTCACTTAGGAAGTGTGGCCGAGCGGTTGAAGGCACCGGTCTTGAAAACCGGCGACCCGAAAGGGTTCCAGAGTTCGAATCTCTGCGCTTCCGCCAGATATAAACCCCAGCTTACTCGTTAAGCTGGGGTTTTTCTTTTGGCGTGAATTTAAAACCTGACGTTTATGAACGGATAAACGCAAGAATGTCCGCGTTGATGGTCTCCGCATGCGTGGTGTGCATCCCGTGCGGGAAGCCTGGATAAATTTTCAGCACGCTGTTCGCCAGCAGCTTGTCCTGCAGAAGGGCGGCATTCTTATACGGTACGACCTGATCGTCATCGCCCTGCATTACCAGAACGGGAACCGTGATGGCTTTTAAGTCCTCCGTCTGGTCAGTCTCTGAAAACGCCTTAATCCCCTCATAGTGCGCTTTGGCACTGCCAATCATTCCCTGACGCCACCAGTTCTGAATCGTACCCTGTGAAACCTCCGCGCCATCCCGGTTAAAACCGTAAAAAGGGCCGCTGGCTACGTCGAGGTAAAACTGCGCGCGATTGGCTGCCAGCGCACTACGGAAGCCGTCAAACACCTCGATGGGTGTCCCGCCGGGGTTATCCTCTGTTTTGACCATCAGCGGGGGAACGGCGCTGACGAGCACCGCTTTGGCGACGCGCCCCTGCGGCTGGCCGTATTTCGCTACATAGCGGGCGACCTGGCCGCCGCCGGTAGAGTGACCGACATGCACGGCATTGTGCAGATCCAGGCTTTCAACCACGGCCGACGCGTCGGCCGCATAATGATCCATATCGTGACCTTCACTGACCTGATCCGAACGTCCATGACCACGACGATCGATAGCGATAACGCGATAGCCCTCTGCAAGGAAGAAGAGCATCTGGTTATCCCAGTCATCGGCACTCAATGGCCAGCCGTGATGGAAAACAATGGGTTGAGCTTCTTTCGGACCCCAGTCTTTGTAGTAAATGTTGACGCCGTCTTTCGTTGTTACGAATGCCATACCGCAGACTCCTCTGTTAAAAACAACACGACCCCTAAAGTGTAGGAGAAATCATATCAGCGGTGGGTTTCATTCCCGTGAAAGGTATTCATTTTGCATTCAGGGCTCTGGTGCGGCGCGCCAGAGCCCCCAGGGCGGGGTCATACAGCGGGGCTTAGCGGTTCTCTTCAATATAGCGGGCGAGATCTGCCGGGGTCTTCAACACCGTCGCTACGTCAGTTGGCGGGATCATACAGCCGTAAACGTCCTGCACTTCCAGCACCATATCGACTGCCAGAATAGAGTCGAGAATATCAGATTCAATCAGTTCATCGTGAAAGCCCACTTTACGGGATAATACTTTTTCGAACAGGGCGAGAATTTCGTTTTCCATTATGTTTCCTGGATAATTAATGAGTGCGGGCGTAAGCGTCCAGCAATTTGCGGTCAATTTTGCCGTTAGGGTTCAGCGGCAACGCGTCTTTTACGATAATTTGTGAAGGCACCATATAGTGGGGAACCACTTTCGACAGCGAGGTTTTGATCGTGTCCGGTGCCATTTCCGTCACGCAGAACGCGGCAATACGCAGCACGCTGCCGCAGGGTTTCATCAGCGGCATCACTACCGCTTCATTAATGCCTGACATGGCCAGCAGACGGTTTTCGATCTCGTTGATTTCAATACGGTAGCCATTCAGTTTGACCTGACTATCGTTGCGACCCTGGCAATAGATCATCCCCGCTTCGTAACCCAGATCGCCGGTCCGGTAGCCGCGACACGCGTCATCTTCCCGATGCAGTAATTTTGCCGCGTTCTCCTGCGGCAGGCCGAGGTAGCCGCGCATGACGTTTTTACCCCAGATAATCAGCTCGCCCTCGGCGGAAATGTCCATTCTGCTCTCCGGCATCATGACCCCCACCGGCAGCACGGCGCTGTCCTGGTTGAGGATCTCATCCGTAATTTCAACCACCGTCGTCGCAATGGTCGCTTCCGTTGGGCCATAGGAGTTGATGATTTTGGCCTGCGGGAAACGGCGGCGCAGCTGTTTAACCAGCGCTTTATTGAGCACTTCACCAATGAAGATAAAGACGCCGAGTTCAGGCAAATACTCGCTGTTAAACTGCGGGGACAGCAGCTGCTGGTAGGCAAAAGAGGGCGTGGAGACCCAGGCGGAGACCGCGTTGCTTTTGAGTCGCGCCAGCCAGTTCTCTTTCTGAATAGCCTCTTTGGCGTTGAGCACGATGTGTCCGCCCATCGCCAGGTTCGCCAGCAAAGGGATCAGGGAGAGGTCAAAGCTGAACACCGCGTGGTTCATCAGCACCGGTTTTGCCGGCAGGGAAAAGTCCCGGCTGACCCATTTCATGAAGTGCCAGACGCTCTCGCGTCCAATCTGCACGCCTTTCGGTTTGCCGGTGCTGCCTGAGGTAAACATGATATAGGCGAGATCCTGCTCTTCCAGGACCTTGCCCGCTTCACCGGTGGCAATAAACTGCCGGGTTGCCACGTCGTAATAGTAAGGGACACTGGCCAGGCTACAAATCTCCCGGAGCCGCTCCTGCGGGTAGATGCAATCCACCGGGATGTACGGAATGTTGTGCAACAGGCAGCTATAAATCGCCACGGCGAACTCGGCCTGCTGATGACCATATAATACGACCGGTGTGCCTTCGATAGGCTTGCAGCGTTGATAGCGTTCCGCCCAGTCCATCACGGCGGCGGAAAGCTGTAGCCAGCTGAGGGTTTCGTCGCTACCAGTTATGGCCAGCTGCTGCGGGGAGGCGGGATCGCGCAATGCCGCACGTAAGAAATCCTGCAGTTCCTGCAGATCGGTGTGATTTTTCATAGAGGAGACATTCCACTAAAGATGTAAAGGGATCCTGCGGCGCTGCCCAGCGTCAGAATTCGCCCCAAAAACGCCACTGCCGGATACTGCAAACCGCGGTGTAATGCCGGGCTGCGTTTGGCTGACCACAGCAGCATGTTGTGTGCGACAGAAATGGCGCCAAACAGCGCGCCGCTGATGACATAATGGCGTTCCAGGCCATTCCATGCCCCCATGCAGAACAGGGTGCAAAAAATACCGATATTTTGCGCCAGCGTTTTGTTCTGACGGAAAAAGTTGAACTTCATCAGGTTCATATAGACGGGCATAAACACCACATCGCGCAGCCATTCAGACAGGCTGATGTGGAAGCGCCGCCAGAAGTCCTGAGGGTTCTTTGCAAGCAACGGCATATTGAAGTTTGCCGGAATATTCAGCCCGAATAAGCGCCCGGCACCGATGGCCATATTGCTGTAACCCGCAAAATCAAAGTACAGATAGGCGCTGTAAGCAATCGACATCACCACGCCGACGGTCAGCGAAAACGGCTTATGGCTCCAGGGCTGCACCACAAGCGAATCGATCAGCATGGCAAACAGGAACTTCTGGATGATACCGGTGACGATCTGCTCTAACGCTGTTAAACATTGTTCACGGTTAAGGGTGAATGCGGGTTTATTCACATCGCTCATCCATGTCCGCCAGCGGTACATCGGCCCGGCCAGAATAATAAAGGGCATAAAGAGGTAGCAGAAATAGTGCAGAATATTCTGGCCCTCTTTTTTACTGCGATACAACAGCACATCCACCGCGCGAAAGGTCATAAAAGAGAGACCGATCATGCCGAGATGGTGATTAAAATGTAATTTCACCAAAAACAGGGGCAGCAGCGTTAACACGATCGCCTGCCAGGTTTTTAACCATCCTTTTTCTTTTAACGCGGCGAAAAGATAAAAACAGCCAAATACGATCGCCGGAATACGATAATCGCCCTGAAAAATATAGCCCCAGCCCAATGTTGTCAGGACGGCCAAGGACGATAACCAGGTCAGGCGATGGCGCAGCAGGCGATTAATCAGCGCAAATACCAGTGCCGATGAAAATAAACAGACAAAAAACAGTCCTGAGCTGTACATCATTCGGCCTCAGAATTTCTGATATTCAAAATGCAGTTGCATACTCATGCTGTCATCGACAGCGGTCCACGCGACGATGGTGATCCCAAGCAGGAGATAAAGGAAAAACAGACGGATCGCGATTTTCATTATTTAAAACTCTGTGCAATAAAGCGAAGCATAGGCACCCAGGCCAGTTCAGTCGGGTGCAGTCGGTCCCAGTTCCAGCCATTCTGATAAGGCATAGCGTACATATCTAAATAAGGGATCTGGTTCTCTTTCAGAATGGATTGAATTTGCTTATCGTACGGGCGGAAAGTGTCGGTATGGTAAAGCGCCCACGGGTTAACCGGGTCGACGATAGCAATGACCTGCACGTTATGTGCCTTCAGCAGCTGGACGGTTTTCCTGAACGCAGCGAATTGGCCGGGCACCACCGGCGTGTCATCCCACTGCTGCGGCTTACCGTCCTCTTCGTAAATCGTTTTGTCCATCCACAGGGTCGCCGCGCTTTGCTGGCGAACTTTATTTAATTCACGGGCATTCGCCAGCTCTTTATTCCAGTCCGGAGTCATGTGGGTGGTTGGCTGTTGCGGCCAGGGTTGCGCCGTCTCAGGCCTGATATTGAGCAGCGACAGCCAGTCGTTTTTTATCAGGGTACAAAAATTAGCGAACTGGAAACCGATCTCATCCCAAATCAGATCGGGGTGCCAGCCGAAGACACGCATTTGCCCAAAGGTTAAATGGCTTATCTCTTTAGCATCAATATGTTTTAAATAATTCACGAGGATCGGACGTGCCTGCGGATCCTTCATCAGGGGATCAAAAACAGAGCCCGGAAAATTATCCGCATAGATAGCGGGTGGCAGACCTTTTGAGTAAAAGCTGTCAGGTGCCAACAATAAAACCACTTTACTGTTTGCGTTAAGGCTATTTTTAAAACGTGAAAACAGTAAAAATTGTGTTTCATCATCGACAAACGCATCGCCATACGCCACGACGGGTTGGTGTAATTGCTGATTAAAATAATGATAGACCGCGTAATGTTCATCTTCGGAGGTGGCAACTTCAGAGGCACCAATGAAGAAAATGGCATTCCCCTCCAGGGCATGGGAAATGGTGGCAATTTTTTCCGCTTGTTCTTTCGGTGTGCCCGCCATGGATTTGATCAGCGGCTGGAATTTAAGCGGCGGATCAAAGCTGGTCACCAGCGGATGAATGCTGAGGAATAAAATGGCCAGGGCTGCCATCAGGATATGTAAGCAAAACGTATTTTTGATTTTCATCATTAACCAGTAAGACTACATGGCGGCAATTTTCTAAAATCCGTTGATAACCGGCTTTATAACAATTACACAACAAATGGCCGTCTATTTTGGGGCATTCTATACCAGAGCGATTTAGAAGGATGAGCGTTGCCGTGTAACGGTATGTACAAGTGGGAGAGAGCGACGCGGGGATCGGGGAATGAGCGATTTTTTGCGCAGTTAAACGCCAGGGCGTAGAAATAGAAAAATTCCTGCTTTACAAGGCGCTAATAGATGTTTATAGTGCGCCTCACTTTGGAAGCGTGGCCGAGCGGTTGAAGGCACCGGTCTTGAAAACCGGCGACCCGAAAGGGTTCTAGAGTTCGAATCTCTACGCTTCCGCCAAATTCGAAACCCAGGTCGTTATGCGACCTGGGTTTTTGTTTGTTAAAACCGCCTTAACCGGGAATTCTGGTGCCGGAGTTACTCCGTCGATACTGCAGCGGCGTCTGACGCATCATCTTTTTAAAGCAGGTAATGAAATAGGTCACCTCGCTAAACCCCACTGCCAGTGCAATGGCGTCAACAGGCTCATCGCTGTACCGTAACAGATCGCAGCTGCTTTTAATCCGCCGGGTCAGCAAATATTCGTGGATGCTACCGCCGGTCTGCTGGCGGAAAATGCGTGAGGTATAGCTTCGCGAGAGCCCCAGGTCGTGCGCTAACCGATCGAGCGAAAACTTGCTGGCATAGTGGGCTTCGACCCAGCTCATTATCCGCGAGGCGACGGTCTGCTGGCGCGGCGGGTAGGGCTGCGGCTGCTCGGGCAGACATGTCATCAACTGCATCACCAGAAATGCCACCTCGCAGGCCTCGGTCTGCGCGTTGTCCTCCAGGCGCTGAAACTGTTCAAGTATTCTCTCAATAAACGCCGCGTGCGTGCTGAGATCGTAAATTTGTGCCGGGAGATTGCTGGCGGCCAGCGAGGCGAAGCGGGCCTGATGGCGCGGAAAGGTGCTGAGCGCACTTTCGACGACCGATTGCGCAATGTGCATGGTGGTGCGGTGGTAGGGGTTCTTATCGCTATGATCGACCTGCACTTTGTGCAAACGGAAGGGCGGGAAAACAAATAAACGCCCCGGACGGGCGGTGTAGTGCTGATTGTCCACCACCACGATGCCATAACCGCTGGAAATATAGAGCAATTCAACGCACTGATGCCAGTGGTAGTAAACCGCGCTGGTGGTGTACATGCGGTTAAATGAAATGGCCTGCCGATCGAGCGTAATGCGTTCCAGCAGTTGCGTTTCACCCATTTTCCCTCCAGGACAACAGATTTAAATTTTTAGACCATCATTTATAATTTATCCCTCTCTCGATCGACAAAATCCAGAAAAAATGAAATGCCGGTTTAATTTTGTGAGTCTGCTCACTCAGCACCGGGAATAAAAGCGGTTACTCTTCATTCAGACGTCGCACTCGTGGCTTTAAAAAGCCAAATAACAATAACTTATCTCTACCCTCGTGTTATGCGGGAGGACCCTGTGCAACCTGAAAATATTCATCTGGATAACCCACTGACGAGCCGTGATGAGGTACTGCGGCTGGTTAACGATATGCTGAACGCGGTGACGCCTTATTTTAAAAAAGACGCCAGCCGTATTGATTTAGCGAACTTTACCGCTCACTACGGCCAGCAGGTCGCGAGCATGGAAACCTTTTCCCGTCTGCTGTGGGGCATCACGCCATTGTTGGCTGGCGGCAGCGAGCCGCAACACTTCTCTTTCTATTTACAGGCGATAAAAAACGGCACCAATCCGCAGCATGCTGATTACTGGGGCGATGTCGGTCCTTTCGATCAGCGAATCGTCGAAATGGCGGCTTACGGGTTACTGCTGGCGCTGGCGGGCGAAACCGTACTGGCACATTTCACTGAGACGGAGAAAGAGAATCTATGGCGCTGGCTAAAGCAGTGCGAGACCCAGGATATCCCCGATAACAACTGGCACTTCTTTCCGATTCTGGTGCAGGTTGGCTTCCATTATTGTGGCATGCCGACCCATCCGCAGGCGCTGGAAAATCACTTCGCTGCCATGGAGCACTACTATCTTGGCGATGGCTGGTACTCCGATGGTCCGGGCCGGCCGCGCGACTATTACATCTCGATGGGCTTCCATTTCTATGGACTGATTTACGCGAAGCTAATGGCCGATGTCGATCCAACGCGGTGCGCAACCCTGCGCGATCGCGCCGCGCGTTTCTCCTCTGACTTCATTCATTTCTTTGCCGAAGACGGCGCGGCGATCCCGTTTGGCCGTAGCCTGACCTACCGCTTTGCCGAGGCGGCGTTCTGGAGTGCGGCGGCTTTCGCCGGGCTGGAGGTCTTTTCGCCGGGCGTGATTAAGGGCATCGTGCTGCGCCATCTGCGCTGGTGGCTGAAGCAGCCGATATTCGACCGTGACGGCATACTGAGCGTCGGCTACAGCTACCCGAATCTGGTGATGGCGGAAGACTACAACGCGCCGGGTTCACCGTACTGGGGCCTGAAGACCCTGCTGGTACTGGCATTAGATGAGGGCGACGCCTTCTGGCAGGCGGCCGAGCTGCCGCTGCCGCCATTGCCCGCGCAGCACACGATAGCCCACGCGGATCAGGTGGTGGTGCATCAGGCCGATCACCTGTGGATGCTGACGTCCGGCCAGCTGGAGCTGAACAACTTCGTGAATACCGAAGCGAAATACTGCAAATTTGCCTATTCCACCCGCTTTGGCTTCACCCTCGAACGCGGGCGCTACGGCCTGAACCATGCCGCACCCGATTCGATGCTGCTGCTGGCCGAAAAAGATAACTACTGGCGTGGTCGCCGTGAATGCCAGCACGTGGTCACCGCTGACGGCACCATTTACAGCCGCTGGCTGCCGTGGCGCGACGTGGTGATTGAGAGCTGGCTGCTGGCGCTGGGCGACTGGCAACTGCGCGTCCATCGTATCAATACTCAACGCGCGCTGGATTGCGCGGAAGGGGGCTTTAGCCTCGCGAACCGCCCACAGCCGCAGGCGCAGGAGATGGAAAGCGCCTGCTGGTTACGCAATGCCCAGGATGCCTCAGCCATTTTCTGTTTACATCCGCACGCCCGCCGTGGCGAAACGGTGGTGACGCCGCCAAACAGTAATCTGTTGTTTGCCGAGCGCGCGGCAGTGCCGCTGCTGCGCGGTGAACTCGATCCCGGCACGCATTTGCTGATAAGCGCGGTGTGGGCGGGAAATGCCGCAGGCTTCGATCCGCAACACTGCCCGCAGGCCTTCATTAGCGATGACGCGGTACGCTTCGTGATGGCACGACAAGAAACGACGCTCGTTCTGGCCCAGGAGACATCGCTATGAGCACATCATCGTCCGTACGCGCCGCACAGTACAAAATGAGTACCTTTATTTTTCTCTACTTCTTCACCTGGTCATCCAGCTTTGGCCTGTACGCCTTGTGGCTGAGCCAGAAAGTGGGCCTCGATAGCATCACTATCGGTAGCGTGTTCGCCATCAATGGCGTCTTTGCGGTGGTCCTGAAGCCGGTGTATGGCTACATCATGGACAAAATCGGCATGAGCAAGTGGCTGCTCTATTTTGTCTGCGCCATTTCTGCGCTGATGGCACCGTTTTTTGCGCTGGTGTACCAGCCGCTGCTGGAAAGCCATGCGATGGTCGGGATTATCATCGGCGCGCTGTATCTGAGCCTGGGCTGGTATGCTGGCGTGGCGGCGTCTGAATCTTACGCTGACCGCTTTAGCCGCCTGTACGGGCTGGAGTTTGGCCGCATCAGAATGTGGGGTTCGCTGGGCTGGGCGATGGCGGCTTCGGTCTCCGGGCTGTTGTTTAACGTCACGCCGCTGGCCAACTTTCTGCTCAGCAGCGGTACCTCGGTACTGATGCTGCTGGTGCTGATTAGCCTCAAAATCGGCGATGAGCAGCTGCGTAATAACAGCGTTATTTCCGCCAATAAGATTGTCTTCGCCGATGTGCTGATGCTCCTGAAAAACCGCAAATTCTGGATGTTCAGCCTCTACGTCGCCGGGGTGGCGTGGATGATGTTTATCGCCGAACAGCAATTCCCGCGCTACTTCGTATCATTCTTCGCCACCAAAGAGCAGGGAAATGCCTGGTACGGCTACCTGAGCACCGTCCAGTCGGGTATGGAATTCCTGATGATGATGTGTATCCCGTGGCTGGTGAATCACTACGGCGCCAAGCGCGGCCTGGTGTTCTGCGGCTGCGTGGTCGGGGCTCGGCTGATCGCCTCCGGACTCACCAGTGACCCGATAGTGATCTCTATCATCAAACCGTTTTATGGCGTCGAGATCGCACTGCTGCTGATCTCGGTCTTTAAATACATCGCCGAACACTTCCATCGTCGGGTTAACGCCACGATGTACCTGCTGGGCTACCAGGCGATGATTTACGTGGGGTCGATTGTGGTCGCCCCACCTGCTGGCTATCTGTACGACAGGATAGGCTTTGAGCATACCTATCTGCTGATGGGCTGCTGCGCCCTGATATTTACGCTGATTTCCGCCTTTACGCTGTCGCGCTGCCAGTCGAAGTGCGATGTCTCACGCCCCTTTGCTCCGGCATTAGATTCCGCCCCGGTTGAACCGGCCAAACATTAATTCAGGAGTTGTTATGACCAAATCTGTTATCACCGAAGCGCTGCGGCCGATCGAACTGTATCAGGTCGATCGCCTGGCCCTGAGCCAGAAGCTGGAAGCGGCGTTAACCCGCGTAACGCGCAAGCTCGACAAAAATATTGTTGCCTTCGGCGATAAATTCCCCGGCGAAGCCTGTGAGAAGGGCGTCTGGCCGCGCACCGATAACGTGGAATGGACCACCAGTTTTTGGCCAGGCCAGCTGTGGCTGGCGTGGGAGATGACGGGCAAAGCGCATTATCGCGACGCCGCCGAGCGCTATTTACCGTCGTTCGCCCGGCGTATTGAGCAGCGTATCGACACGGCAACGCACGATCTTGGTTTTCTCTATTCGCTCTCCTGCATCAGCGCCTGGCGCCTCACCGGCAACGAAGCCGCTCGCCGGTCGGCGCTGCTGGCAGCCGAGCGCCTGATGGAGCGTTTTAACCCAACGGCCAGGATTATCCAGGCATGGGGTGATTTAAACGACCCGGAGCAGCAGGGGCGAATGATCATCGACTGCAACATGAACCTGCCGCTGCTGTACTGGGCCAGCGAACAGACCGGGGATCCGCGCTATGCACAAGCGGCGACGGCTCACGCCGGACAGGCTGCGAACTATATCGTGCGGGAAGATGCCTCGACGTATCACACATACTATATGGATGTCCAGACGGGTGAGCCGCGCTTTGGTAATACCCATCAGGGCTACAGCGACACCTCGTGCTGGTCGCGCGGGCAGGCATGGGGCATTTACGGCTTCCTGCTCAGCTATCAGCACACTGGCGATAAGCAGATGGTTGAGCTGTCACGCAGCCTGGCACATTACTTCCTCAACCGTTTGCCGGAAGATGATGTGTGCCACTGGGATCTGGCGCTGCTCGGCACCGACGCCGTGCGCGACAGTTCAGCGGCGGCGATTGCCGCTTGCGGTCTGCTGGAGCTGGTCAAGGCGCTGCCGACGCTCGACGCAAACCGTGCGCATTACGAAGAGATGGCGCTGCGTATTGCGCTGTCGCTGACCGATAACTACCTTGCCCACGACGACGATCCGACCGAAGGGCTGCTGCAACACTCGGTTTATCATATGGGCAGCGGCAAGGGGGTCGATCAGTGCTGTAGCTGGGGAGACTATTTCTATCTTGAGCTGCTGGCGCGGCTGCGACAGATTTGGCACCCGTACTGGTAACCCTGAAGCCATGGAGAGCAAAATGAAAAGCGTAGCCGTGCTATTGGCCCCCGGTTTTGAGGAGGGGGAAGCGATCGTCACCATTGATATCCTGCGTCGCCTGAATATTACGGTGCAGACGATTGCCTGCGGCGAGAGCCGCGAAGTGGTGAGCTATCACGCCATCTCAATGGTGGCGGACAGCACCCTGAAGGCCAGTTTCGATTGCACCTTTGACGCCGTGGTGTTACCGGGCGGCCCGGAGGGCAGCGTTAACCTGGCGAAAAGCGCGGAGGTCATCGCCTTCGTCCGCCGCCACGATGAAATGGGCAAATATATCTGCCCGATTTGTTCCGCCGCCGCCCGTGTGCTGGGCGGTAACGGGCTGCTGAAGGGGCGCCGCTACGTCTGTTCCGGCGATCTGTGGAAAACAGTCAGCGAGGGCAGGTACGTCGATGCCGAGGTGGTGGAAGACGGCAATCTGCTGAGCGGTCGCGGCCTGGGTAACGTATTTGATTTCGCCTTTACCCTGGCGGCGCGATTACAGGGCGATGATGCCCTGGCGCGCGAGCAGGCCAGCCATATTGAGTACGCGTGGCAGGATAGCGATCCCGTTTACGGGCTGGCAAAAAGCGATGCGTGAGTTTCGCCCGGCGGCGCTACGCTTGCACGGGCCTACAATGAATAGTGCAATATATTGATATTGTTACGGATTGTAGGCCGGGTAAGCACAGCGCCACCCGGCAAGAAGGCCCGCTAAAATGTTGATGTCGTTTTACAGCCCAATCACCAGCTCCCCCGAATGGCTCCGCGAGCAGCACAGCGCCACCTGCTGGTTTGTTGCGCCTTTTTCCGCCTCCGACTGCACGCTGTCCCGGTGATCCACCACGCCGTCAATCACCGGCGTCAGGCAGGCGCCGCAGATCCCCATTTCACAGGACAGCGGTACGTCTACGCCGTTTGCCTGTAAGACCTGGGCAATGGTTTTATCCGCAGGCACCGGCCAGCGCTCCCCGGTGGAGGCCAGTTTAACGGTAAAGATCTCGCCGGTTTCATGACCAGCGGCAGGCGCAGCAGGCTGAAACGCCTCGCTGTGAATGTGGGCGTTATCCCATCCCTTCGTCGTTGCCACATTGCGGACTTTCTCCATAAAACCCGCAGGTCCGCACACCCAGGCATGCAGTCCCGCTTCCGGTATAGGGAGATGTTCTGCCAGCGCTGAGCGGGGGCTGAGGGTATGAATGATGCACTCACCGTACTTTGAGAGTTCCCGAACAAACGCCGCGCTTTCGCGATTTTTAACGTAATAATGCAGCGTAAACGGCGTTCCGGCCGCCTTCAGCTGCAGGGCCATCGCAAACAGCGGCGTAATGCCAATGCCCGCAGCCAGGAGTAAAACCCGCTCTGCCTGAACGAGCGGGAACAGATTGCGTGGGGCGGAGATCGTGAGTTTCTGTCCAGGCCGCAGCGTCTCGTGAACGTAGCGCGACCCGCCGCGCGAGGCGGTTTCGCGCCCCACGCAGATAAGATACCCTTCGTCCTCACAGGCTCCGGTCAGGGAATACTGGCGCACCAGGCCGCAGGGCAGGTGCACATCAATATGCGCGCCGGGCTGCCACGCCGGTAGCGCGGCGCCGTTTTCCGCCACCAGCCTGACGGCGAGGCTTTTATCCCCCTCACGCCACAGCCCATCAACGATAACGCTCAACATATTGGCCTCCGTCATACCAGGAAAAATTCGCCGAATCCCATCTTTTTCAGTCCCCGACGGTAGGCAATCGAGCTTTTATCCGCCGGGATATGGGCTTCGAGCGTCAGATCCAGCGGCAGGCTTTCCGGGCGCTGGGTTTCGACCATCAGACGGTCTTCTTCAAAAATGCGCAGATTGAAGGCATGCACATCTTCCACCGGAATATGCAGATCGAAGTTGCGCGCGATAGGGGCGAACATCCGGGTCACCCGCGATGATACCGGCGACGCGGCGTTCATAATCACCAGTCGGGATTCCCCCGGGAAATGGATCGTCAGCGTGGCGGTAAACGGCAGATGCATTTCAAAATGACGCAGCCACTGGAAGCCCTCCGGAGCCTGGACGTCTGAACTGGCGGGATAGTTGCTCACGGAACTCCAGTAATCGGCCACGAAACCGAACGGCGTCTCCTGCGGCTGATAGGTGGGAACCAGCTGATTATTGGGATCGGCAAAGGTATCGGTGTGGATCCAGGCAAAGTGCGCCACGTCCAGAAATCCTTCCACCTGGCGACCGGCGAAGCCATTCACCTCGAACGCCGGGCAGTTAATCTGCTGGAATCCGTCGTCATCCCAGTGCGGCATGGCGGGCAGCGGTACCGGATTGTCCGGGTCAAAGGCCAGACAGGTCCAGATCAGGCCAAAGCGCTCCTCCACGGCGTAGTTAATCAGGTTCAGCTTCGCCGGAACGGGCTGGTCGGGGCTGGACGGGATACGGTTGCAGCGCCCGTCCTCTCCGAAGCGTAAGCCGTGGTACGGACAAATAATGCCGTGCTCATCGTGAAAGCCCAGCGTCAGCGGCACGCCACGGTGCGGACAGACATCCCGGGCGACCACGACCTGGTCGTTAATCCGGTAAATGACCAGCTGTTCATCCAGCAGGGTTGCTTTAACCGGTGCCGGGCCGATGTCGCAGGCGCGTGCAACCGGATGCCAGCATTTCGCCAGGCGCAGCCAGTCCTCTGGCTCAAAGGTGCAGTGGGCGGGTGGAGTCGGTTCTCTTTTCATCGTTGTCCCTCTTGTTCAGCCTAACGGGCCGCCCTGAATGGTCTCGCACAGACCGTTGATGATGCGCTCCCCGGTCTCCTCTTTCAGCTCCTGATACCAGGCCTGCGTCAACGTCATGTCTTTGCCGTGGGTGACGTCGCAGCGTTTGCGCGCCTTCAGCACCAGGTCACGCACCCGGTCGCAGCGCAGCGCTTCGTACTGTCGCAGCGCCAGCGTAATGTTGTGGTTCTCTCGCAGGCATTCGCCCAGCACCACGGCATCTTCCATCGCCGCACAGCCGCCCTGGCCGATATCCGGCGTGGTGCTGTGCCCGGCATCGCCAAGCAGCGCGACGTTGCCGCGCACCAGGGTATCGAACGGTTCGATGTCGTGGATTTCAATCCGGTTAGTGGTGTCAGGATCGAGCGCGGCGATAAGCTTTTGCACCGGCGGCGCCCAGCCGCGGAAGTAGCCCGTGAGATCGGCACGCAGGGTGGTGCGATCTTCTGCCAGACCCGCAGGGAGCGGCACGTCAAAGAAGAAGTAGAAGCGTCCGCCGGAGACGGGCATCAGCGATACGCGTTTGCCCTCACCAACGAAGGTGGTCCACTGGTGCGCCGGGGCAATCTCTTCATCAATCTTCACCAGCCCGTTCCAGTTCACGTAACCGGCGTAGCGGCGCTCCGGCGTATAACCCAGCACATACGGACGAACCGCCGAGTGGCTGCCGTCGGCGGCAATCAGAAAATCCCCGGTTGCCGCGGTGCCATCGGTGAAGGTGACGCTCACGCCCGCGTCATCTTCCCGGACACGTTCGACGCGCTTGCCAAACTGCACGTTATCGCGCCCCCAGAAGTCCAGCATTTCGCGCTGAAGTTCCGCGCGCGAGACGGGGCAGGGACGCCCGCCGGTGCGCTCGACCAGCGGCGCGAGGCTAAAGCGGGTCAGGGTATCGCCGCGCCGGTAATCTTTGTAGGCCATAAAACGCATCGGCCCGCCGTACGTCTCGATGATGTCGCCCATGCCGAGGTGCTGCATGCATTTCACGCCGTTAGGCCAGATGGAGATGGCCGCCCCGACGGGCTTGATCGCTTTGACGGCTTCAAACACGGTACAGTCGATGCCCGCTTTCTTCAGCGCAACAGCGGCGCTCAGGCCGCCAATTCCCGCACCAATAACGATTGCTTTCATGCTTCTCTCCTTTTGCAGGGTGTAAAGCCATTCAGCAATTTGCGTACCAGGCTGCAACGGGGTGAAAACGGCGTTGTGAAGGGCAGGTTTGCACTGCTAAGGTGCGCAGACGTGGTGAGCTTGCCTTTTTTTGAATCAAAAATTTCCAGTTGAGCTATACGGAATCAACTGTTTCACGCTCAGGCAAAGGAGTGGCGTGGTTTGTGCAATGACCTGAAAGAGGATAATCAAGGAGATACTATGATCGCACTGCACGACTTTAATCGGCTTCCTGAGAAAGAGGCTCTCGCGCGGCTCCACCCCTGCGTGGCGATCCCCGGCTGGGCTGAAGCCCTGGTGCGCGGGCGGCCCTATTCCCGCCGGGAAGACGTGTTCAGTACGGCACTGGCGCTGGCGCAACGCTGGGATGAGACGGCGTTAACGCAAGCCCTGAGCGCCCATCCGCGTATCGGGGAAAAGCCAGCGGGTTCCCAGGCGGAGGCAGCACTGTCGCGGCAGGAACAGGGCGCGGTGAATGACCGCGATGCTGCCCTGACGCAGGCGTTACGGGAGGGTAACGCCCGCTATGAAGCCC
Organism: Enterobacter sp. T2; assembly: GCF_010692925.1. Taxonomy (NCBI): domain Bacteria; kingdom Pseudomonadati; phylum Pseudomonadota; class Gammaproteobacteria; order Enterobacterales; family Enterobacteriaceae; genus Enterobacter; species Enterobacter sp. T2. Next base: position 1,666,394 of record NZ_CP048736.1, read on the forward strand.
GTTTCGGACGGGTCTTTCTTATCCGCGCGAAGGGCCGCAGCGGAGAAGAGATCTTACAGGCGCTGAACGCGCGGCTGGAAAACAACGATACGCAGGAAGTATTGACCGCGCTGGAAGAGCTGCGGGAAATTACGCTGCTGCGGCTGGAAGGAGTCATTAGCGAATGAGCACACTCAGCACCCATATTCTCGATATTTCAACGGGGAAACCCGCCGAGGGCGTGACGGTTCATCTTGAGCGGGACGGGGAGAACATGGCGACTGGCGTCACGAACGCCAGTGGGCGCATCACAGAATTCGTCCCGAACCTGGCAAAAGGCCGCTACCGGCTGGTGGCCGAAATCGGTAAGTGGTTTAGCGACACAGGCCGCGAGACGATCTATCCCTGCGCGCAGATTGAGTTTGTGACGGGAGAATCGGCAGACGAGCATTTCCATCTGCCGTTTGTGATTGCGCCCGGTGGCTGGTCAACCTACCGGGGCAGCTGACCACACCTGCACGCCGTTGACCCAGGTTTCGCTGATGTTGCGCTCATCGCCCAGGGTCATCAGCACAAAGAGCTGCTCGTAAATGTCCTGGCAGCGGCGATTGCGCAGGCGCTGCAGCGGCGTTACGTCCGGGTCGATGACGACGAAATCCGCCTCTTTGCCGGGCGTGAAGTTGCCAATCTTCTCGTCAAGCCGGAGGGCGTGCGCGCCGCCCAGCGTGGCGTGGTAAAACGCCTCGCTGGCGCGGAGACGGTAGCTCTGGAGCTGACCCACCTTGTACGCTTCCCCCAGGGTACGCAGCATGCTGAAGGTGGTGCCCGCACCCACGTCAGTGCCGATGCCCATCCTCACTCTGTGCTGCCAGCAGGCGGGCAGGCGAAACAGCCCGCTACCGAGAAACAGGTTCGAGGTGGGGCAAAACGCCACCGCCGAACCGGTGTCATGCAGGCATTGCCACTCGCTGTGGTGCAGGTGGATGGCGTGGGCAAACACGCTGCGCTCGCCGGTCAGGCCGTAGTGGTGATACACGTCCAGATAGCGTTCATGCTCCGGCCAGAGGTCGTTCACCCAGGCCACTTCGTTTGGGTTTTCGCTCAGATGGGTTTGCAGCCAGGTATCCGGAAACTCCTCTCTCAGCAGGCTGACCGCGGCGAGCAACTCGGGGGATGACGTCGGGGCAAAGCGTGGCGTAATGGCATAGCCCAGCCGCCCCCGGTGATGCCAGCGCTGGATCAGCTCACGCGTCTGCCGGTAGCTCTGTTTCGCGTCCTCGCTCAGGTAGTCAGGCGCGTGTCTGTCCATCATCACCTTCCCGGCGATAAGGCGCATGTTGAGGCGCAGCGCCTCAGTAAACAGCGCCTCGACCGATTCCGGATGCAGCGTGCAGAACACCAGCGCGGTGGTGGTGCCATTGCTCACCAGCTGGTTAATGAAAAATTCGGCGATCTCTTTCGCGTAGGCTTCATCGGCAAACTGGCTCTCCACCGGGAAGGTATAGGTGGTCAGCCACTCCAGCAGCTGCTCGCCAAAGGCGCCGATCATCTCCGTTTGCGGATAATGCACATGGGTATCGATAAAACCGGGCAGCAGCAGCTTGCCGCGCAGGTCAGTGTAGCCTTTGTGCGGGTCAAGATACTGCTCGCCCTCCTGCCACGCCATGTGCGCCAGAATGTGGCCATTCTGAATAAACAGCAGCCCGTCCTCAAGGTAGCGCGCGTGTTCGGCAATGGTGTCTGCGCTGTCGCAGACCTGGGCAATGTCAAAAAATGTACCGCGTATCGCAGTCTGGTATTCCATCATGGTTCCTGCCTTCGTGTTTGCGTAGCGGGGTGAGAAAGCGCAGCAAGAACAGTGCCAGAATGAACGGGCCGCAGTTACGCTGCGGCCAGAGGAGGAGGGAAGGGTTACTCTTTTTGCGTTGCCACGCGGGAGCTGAACGTCGTCGCGCCTGCCGTCTCGCGATCTTCCCGCGCCAGCCAGCGGTAGGTCACGCCGCCGAGGAAGACGCCGATAAACCAGCTGAAGTTCGCCACCTCATGCAGGGCCGGGATAAAGCTAATCACCAGGCCCACGGCAACGGACGGGATCAGCGCGCCGATGGCTTTCGGGTTAAAGCCGTTGCGATACCAGTATTTGCCCTTTGGCGTGTCATCGAACAGGTCGTCAACCGACACCTTGCCGCGTTTAATCAGGTAGAAATCGGCAATCAGTATGCCGAACAGCGGGCCGATAAACGCCCCGAGCACGTCCAGGGTGTAGTGGATTAACTCCGGTGAGTTGAACAGGTTCCACGGGGTGAGCAGGATCGAGCCGACGGCAGCAATCATTCCCCCGGTGCGGAAGCTGATCTTCTGCGGCGAGCAGTTAGAGAAATCAAAGGCTGGCGAGACAAAGTTCGCCACAATGTTAATCCCGATGGTGGCGGTGATCATCGTCAGCAGGCCAATCGCCACGGCCAGATCGTTACCCACGCGGCTGACGGTTTCAATCGGGTCGGTGATCATGCGGCCAAACAGCGACTGGGTACCGGAGACAATCACCACGGTGACGATGGAGAACAGCAGGAAGTTAAACGGCAGACCCCAGCGGTTACCGCGGCGGATCTCCCCCATGCTTTTCCCGTAGCGGGAGAAGTCACCAAAGTTGAGCAGCGGGCCGGAGAAGTAGGAGACCACCAGCGCGGTCGCGGTGATCATCTGCCAGGTTTGCTCGCCCGCGGTCAGGGATTTGCTGGCGAGGGTAAAGGAGATCCCGTCAAAACCGGTCTTGTATACAATCCAGCCCGCAAGGGCCAGCATCACTACGTAGACCGCCGGACCGGCGATATCAATGAAGCGCTTGATGGCGCTCATCCCGTGCCAGAAAACCATCGCCTGCAATACCCACATGATGGCGAAGCAGATCCAGCCCAGATGTGACAGGCCGAGGAACGCGCCGGTGGTGAGTGAAGAGAGCGACGGCCAGAACTTCAGTGCCACCAGCATCAGGGCGTTGGCGGCCAGGTAGGTCTGGATGCCATACCACGCAAAGGCGATAAGCCCGCGGATCACCGCCGGAATGTTCGCCCCAAAGACGCCGAACGCCTGACGGCTGATCACGGCATAGGGCACGCCCGCCATCTGGCTCGGTTTTGCGACCAGGTTGGCGCACAGTTGCACAATACAAATCCCCACCAGCAGGCAGAGTAACACCTGCCAGCTTGCCAGCCCGAGCGTAAAGAAGCTCGCGGCGACCACATATCCCCCCATGCTGTGAACGTCCGACATCCAGAATGAAAAGATGTTGTACCAGCTCCAGTTCTGGTCACGCGTGGGTGCCAGATCCTCATTGCAAAGACGTGGGCTGTAAACCGCACCGGAATCAGCGGCCGTACCCTGCTGCGCGTTTTGACTGTTTGGCATGAAACCTGCTCCTGTGAATGAAAACCCGTTGAGTGGGAGTGCAAACGGTGTTGCAGGATCCAGGCCAAAATAATAAATCTTGTATGCAATATTTTATTTTTATGTATACGATTCGATAACGAAAGGTAAAGCACGGAGTGGTGAATGAACAACGTAAATGGCCTGCAGACCGCGCCAGACCTGCATGACAAAGACGAATCCATCTTTCAGGCGCTGATGACCGCAATTGTCGAACATCAGTTGCTGCCGGGGAGCAAATTGCCGGAAGAGGCGCTGGCCGAGGTGTTTGGCGTGAGCCGTACCGGCATCCGAAAGGTGCTGCAACGACTCGCCGCTGTGCAAATGGTCACCTTAACGCCCAAACGTGGTGCACACGTCGCCAGCCCGACGGTAGAAGAGGCGCGGCACATCTTCCGCACCCGCGCGCTGCTGGAGGTCGCTAATCTGCCGGACGTGCTGGCCCACTGCCAGCCGCCGCATCTGGCAGCACTGGAGGCCATTATTCGTCAGGAGCAGCAGGCGCACGAGGCCTATGACGGCCCGGCGGCGATCCGCCACTCCGCCAATTTTCACATTCAGCTACAGGCCATCTCCGGCAACCAGGTGCTGACGGAGATGGTGACCGGCCTGAGCCAGCGTTCATCGCTGGTGATTGCCACCTGGGGCGCGCCGTGGCGGCAGGGCTGTCGCTGCAACGATCACGAACAGCTGGTGGATCTGCTGCGCCAGAAGGCGCTCCAGCCGCTCAGCGAGGCCTTAATGCACCATTTTGAACATATCGTCGCCAGCCTCTGCTTCGAGCGGGCGGGCGAGTGTCTGCCTGATTTTGCCCGGCTGTTTGCCGGCCACAAGGAGTCGTAATGTCGTCTGTCTGTATACAAGTGATCAACCCCAACACCAGCCTCGCCATGACGGAAACCATCGGTGCGGCATCCCGTGCGGTGGCTGCACCGGGAACGGAAATCCTCGCGGTCTGCCCGACCGCAGGCGTGCCGTCCATCGAAGGCCACTTTGACGAGGCCATTGCTGCCGTGGGCGTTCTCGAACAGGTCAAACTCGGCAGACAGCAGGGCGTGGATGGTCATGTTATTGCCTGCTTTGGCGACCCGGGTCTGCTGGCGGCGCGCGAGCTGGCCCAGGGGCCGGTGGTAGGGATTGCTGAAGCCGCCATGCATATGGCGACGCTGGTGGCGACGCGCTTTTCGGTGGTCACCACGCTGCCGCGTACGTTGATTATCGCCCGCCATCTGCTGCATCAGTATGGCTTTCAGGACCACTGCGCGGCGCTGCATGCCATCGATCTCCCGGTGCTGGCGCTGGAAGACGGTAGCGGTCTGGCGCAGGAAAAGGTGCGCGCGCGCTGTATACAGGCGCTGAAAGAGGATGGCTGCGGGGCCATCGTGCTGGGCTGCGGCGGCATGGCGACGCTGGCGCAGGAGCTGACGCGCGAACTGCGCGTGCCGGTTATCGACGGCGTCAGCGCGGCGGTGAAGATGGTGGAGTCGCTGGTGGCGCTGGGGCTGTCGACCAGCAAGCACGGGGATCTGGCCTTCCCGGAAAATAAAGCGTTAAGCGGACAATTTCAGGCACTGAATCCATTTTAATTTTTGGGGGTGGCAATGGGGACTTTTGAACAGGATTACCCGCGCGATCTGCGCGGTTACGCAGGCAACCCACCGCACGCGCGGTGGCCGAATCAGGCGCGCATCGCCGTGCAGTTTGTACTCAATTACGAGGAAGGAGCGGAAAACCACGTTCTGCATGGCGATGCCGGATCCGAGCAGTTCCTGTCGGACATCATCGGTGCCGCAAGCTACCCGGACAGGCACATGTCGATGGACTCACTCTACGAATACGGCAGCCGCGCCGGGTTCTGGCGCATCCACACTGAATTTCAAAAACGCGGTCTGCCGCTGACGGTCTTTGGCGTAGCGATGGCGCTGGCGCGTCATCCGGAAATCGTCGAAGCGATTAAAACGGCAGATTATGACGTGGTCAGCCACGGCTGGCGCTGGATCCACTATCAGCATATGGGCATCGCCCAGGAGCGCGAGCATCTGCATAAAGCGGTACACGTGCTGACCGATCTGTTTGGCAAACCGCCCACAGGCTGGTACACCGGGCGCGATAGCCCCAACACGCGCCAGCTGGTCGTGGAGCATGGCGGCTTCGACTACGACAGCGACTACTATGGCGATGACTTACCCTTCTGGACGGAAGTGGCCTGTAGAGACGGGACCCGTAAACCGCACCTGATTGTGCCCTATACGCTGGATGCTAACGATATGCGCTTTGCCACCGCGCAGGGGTTTAACACCGCCGAGCAGTTTTATACGTATCTGAAGGACAGTTTTGACGTGCTGTACGAGGAGGGGGAACGCGCGCCGAAAATGATGTCTATCGGCATGCACTGCCGCCTGCTGGGGCGGCCGGGGCGTTTTCGCGCGCTGCAGCGGTTCCTGGATTACGTGCAGCAGCATGAGCAGGTGTGGGTCTGTACCCGCCAGCAGATTGCGGAGCACTGGCGGGAAGTGCATCCGTTTCTGAAATAATTGTGCGATGTTTTGCCGGGTGGCGGCTGCGCCTTACCCGGCCTACAGGACGTCGACTGCCCGGTTGCGTTATGACATCAAACTCACCTGCGCCGCCACGATCCGCCACCCACAGGCAAACCGCACCCATGTTTGCTGCTGGCGGCCGATGCGTTCGCTGCCTTCACGGGTAAACTCGGTGCTGCACACGGCATAATTCTCCCCGAAGGTGGTGATGACGGTGTGACGCAACATTCGCGCCAGCCCGGCTGACGGGCGCGCCGCACGAAAGGCGCGGATTTCATCAATGCCGTACAGGTTTTCACCTGCCCCCAGACGCACCGTATTTTTGTCGTGCCAGAACAGTTCATCCAGCACAGTAATGTTGTTGCTCACCAGCGCATCTTCATAGCGGTAAAACGCCGCCGTCACTTCGGCTACCACCCACGGCAGGTTAATGTCATCGTGATTGATCATGCCGCCACCTCCGCCGGGCGGGCATCGGTGATGCCACTCTCTTCCAGCACGCGCGCGACGCGCAGGCAGGCCTGCTCGTTAAACGGCGCGGCAATCAGCTGCAGGCCAATCGGCATACCCCGGGCGGTGCGTAGCGGAACGGTGGTCACCGGCAAACCCAGGAACGAAATCGGTTGAGTGAGCATGCCCATGCTGGCGCGAATGGGCAGCGGCTGACCGTTAATCTCCATGGTTTGCTCACCGATCCGCGTGGCGCTACGCGGCGTTGCGGGGGCGATCAGGACATCGGCTTGTTCAAACAAGGCGTTGAACGCCTGACGCGCCTGAGCGCGAAACCGCTGGGCCTGAATATACCAGGCGGAAGGGATCATCGCGCCTGCCAGAAGCCGTTCGCGGGAATGGGGTTCAAAACGCTCAGGCTCGCGGCGAAGCGCGGGCAGGTACTGGTTACCCCCTTCCGAGGCGCTGGTGATAAACGCCGCGGAGCGCGCCAGCCCGGCGTCGGGGAACTGCAGCTCCTCCTGCACGTCGAGGGCCTTCGCCACCCGCGCCACGGCGTCCCGGGCCTCCGTGTCGCACCAGGTGGTGAAGTAGCCGCCAAGCACCGCACAGCGCAGGCCGTCCAGACCGCGTTCGAGCAGGGGACGCGTCTCCTCGCGCGAGCGTTCTGCCTGAAAACCGTCGCGGGTATCGCGCCCCTGCAGCGCGTCGTACACCGACGCCAGATCGCACACGCGGCGGGCAAAGGGCCCGATATGATCCAGACTCGCGACAAACGGATGGCTACCGGATCGCGACAGGCGGCCAAAGGTGGGTTTCAGGCCATAAACCCCGCACAGGGATGCCGGAACGCGAATGGAGCCGTTGGTGTCGGTGCCGAGCGAAAAATGCACCAGCCCGGCGGCCACGGCGGCGGCTGAACCGCCGGACGAACCGCCCGCGATGCGCGTCAGGTCGTGCGGGTTATGCGTCGCGCCGTAGTGGCTGTTTTCGGTGGTAAAGCCGTAGGCGTAGGCATCCATATTCACCATCCCGGTCAGTAACCCGCCCGCGCTACGCAGCTGACGTACGGCAAAACTGTCAGTGGCCGCGGGAGGGCGCTGGCTGAACAGCTCGGCCCCGGCGAGGGTAGTATGCCCGGCAACGTCAAACAGGTTTTTCACCGCATAGGGCACGCCCGCCAGCGGTGGCAGGGGGCGCTTTTCGCGGCGCAGGGTGTCGATATTAGCGGCCTCGGCGAGCATGCGCGCTTTCGTCACAGTGGTCCAGGCGTTGATCTGCGGGTTCACGCGCGCAATCGCCTCCAGCGTCTGACGGGCAATCTCATGGGCGCTCAGCTCGCCCGCACTCAGCGCCTGCTGGATTGCGCTGATACTCATCTCGTGTAGCGTCATGCTTTATACACTCCTGCGATCTCCAGACGGTCATCGAGCGGCAGCGCCATCAATGGAGCGGCCATGCTGGCAATGCGGCTGAACTGTACCTGTAGCTCGGCGCGGCGGGCATCATCCAGCGTCACGCCAAGAACGGTCTCCATTTGCGCGAGATAGGCATGCCAGTCGGGTTGTTGTGTCGTCATTATTCTCTCCTCAAAATCCGGCGGCCGCGCCGTTGCTGCGCGGATCAAACGCCCCTTCAAACAGCCCGTTGGGGTGGCGCACAATCGCCCCCGCGTGGCCCATGGCTTCACTGAAGTCCGGGAAGATCTCCACGTCGTGTCCACGCGCCCTGAGCTGTGACACGGTCTCACCCGAAAAGCGTCCTTCCAGTTTTAACGTGTCCGACGTTTGTCCCCAGGTACGCCCCAGCAGCCAGCGCGGGCGAGCGATGCTCTCCTGCAGGGGCGCGCCCTGGACCACATAGCGGGTAAACAGCGTGGCCTGCGTTTGCGGCTGTCCATCGCCGCCCATCGAGCCATAGACCATCACGCGCCCGTCCTTGAGGCGCGCCGCCGCCGGGTTCAGGGTGTGGAAAGGCTGTTTGCCAGGCGCGAGGGCCAGAAGATGACTGGGGTCGAGACTGAACGATGCGCCCCGGTTCTGCCAGACGATGCCGGTATCGGGCAGTACCACGCCGCTGCCAAATTCGTGATAAATACTCTGGATAAACGACACGGCAAGCCCGCTGTTATCCATCACGCCCATCCACACCGTATCGCCGGGACCTTTGCCGGTGCCCCACGGTGCGGCACGGCTGTCGTCAACCCTGTCGGCAAGCGCCTGAAGGGCGGTGGGTGCCAGCAGTGCCTGAATATCCGTTTTCAGCTCGCGCGGATCGGTAATGTGCGCATCGCGCAGGCCAAAGGCCAGCTTGGTGGCTTCAACAATACGGTGAATCGTCCCCGCATCGTCAGCCTCCGCCATATTCAGGCGGTCTGTGATGCCGAGTATCGCCAGCGACACCAGCCCCTGCGTCGGCGGGGCGTGGTTATAAATTTCTCCCTGCTGATGCTGCAACTTCAGAGGCGAGGTACGCCGGGCGACGTGGGCGTGTAGATCGGCCAGCGTGACCGGCAGGCCCAGCGTCTCCATACCCTGCGCCAGCACCTCCGCCAGCGGGCCGCGATAAAAACTGTCCAGACCGTCTTCCACCAGGCGCGAAAGGGTCGTGGCCATGGCGGGCTGGTAAAAACGGCTCCCGACCGGCGGTGGCTTGCCGTCCACCAGCCAGGTTTCGGCAAAGCCGGGAACGTCCTTTAGCTCGTCAAATTTACTGGCGGTGGCATGCGCCTGTGACGCCGTGACCGGGGTACCGTTTTGCGCGTACTCAATGGCGTCGGCCAGCAGGCGGGACAGCGGCAGCGCCTTGCCCGTCATCTCGCGCGAGACCTTCAGCGCCTCGTCCCAACCGCTCACCGTGCCGGCAACGGTCAGCGCCGCCTGAGGGCCGCGATGAGGGATATGCGGGAGCCCGTCGTAGGCCGCGAGCGTCGCGCGCGATCCCGCCGCACCGCTGGCATCAATGGCGATCGGATCCCCTTCCGGCGGCACGATAAGCCAGAAGCCATCGCCACCCAGCCCGTTCATGTGCGGGTAAACTACGGCAATGGTGGCCGCCGCCGCGACCATGGCTTCTATCGCGCTGCCGCCTTCGCGCAGGACGGCCAGCGCACTCTGGCTGGCAAGGTGGTGGGGGGCAACAGCCATCCCGTGTGTGGAGACATTACTTTGCATGAAGCTTCCTCATAACCCTGAAAGTCACAAGGTGCTGCAAAAGCTGTTCCAGTTCTGAATAAAAAGTTTCATGCCAGTTGCCGCAGAAGCTGGCATGCTTAATGAATAGTGAGTATGAGATGAAACAAACGTTACAGAGGCGTTATGGAACAGCTTGATGAACGACTGAAAGCGCAATACCCGTCACTGTCGCCGCAGGAGCAGCGGGTGGCGGATTTTATTTTCGATCATTTTGACGACCTTATTAGCTATAACAGTGCCGAGCTGGCGCAGCTGAGCGGGGTATCGAAAGCCACGGTGAGCCGTCTGTTCAAGCGTCTGGGCTATGAGAAGTATAAAGAGATGCGTGACGAGCTGCGCACCCTGCGTCAGAGCGGGATGCCGCTTACCGATAACCGCGACGCGGTGCAGGGCAACACGCTACTGGCGCGCCATTATAAGCAGGAGATGGCGAACCTGACCCAGTGGGTCAATGCTCTCGATGCTCAGCAGTTTGCCGACGCCATGGCCTGCATGGTGAAGGCGCGGCGCATTGTCATTATTGGCATGCGTAACGCCTATCCCGCGGCGCTCCACCTGCGCCAGCAGCTGCTGCAGGCGCGCGGTCAGGTGCTGGTGCTCCCTCAGCCAGGCCAGAGCCTGAGCGAAGAACTGGTGGATTTAACCCCTGACGATCTGGTGGTGATGATGGCCTTTCGCCGCCGTCCGCGCATTATCCGCCCGCTGATGCAGCAGCTTCAGAGTAGCGGTATTCCGGTGCTGCTGATGTGCGAGCCGCAGGCGCACAGCCTGTTTCCGCTGGCGAGCTGGCAGCTCTGCGCCCCGCTGGACAGCGTTTCGGCCTATGACAGCTATTCCTCGGTCAACAGCCTGATCAACCTGCTGGCGAATGCCTTCCTGCATGACAGTCTCGATAAAGGACGTCCGCGCATTCACGAGATTGCTTCCCTTTATCAGCAGCTGGACGAACTCGAACAACGATAATGGGGCGTCAGACTGGTGCTTTGCATTGAAATGGTGCAACGTGGCGGGGCGTGAACATCCTCAATTTTTCGCTCCGTCCGCGTTTTATCAGGCTTTATAAGAATATCCCCCGTTTCGCCTCACCTGGCACATTAGTTGCAAAATCACATTCAAAGAATCTTTTGTTTCATGTTAACGTTACGGGGAAGCACCATGAAAAAACTGTTGATTGCACTGGCCGGGGCCGCATGCCTCTTCACACAACTGCCTGCAAAGGCTGACCAGCTTCAGGATATCGAGAAGCGCGGCACCCTCCGCATTGCCGTGCCGCAGGACTTCCCGCCGTTTGGCTCGGTGGGGACCGACCTGCAGCCGCAGGGCTACGACATTGACATGGCACGCTATCTGGCGAAACAGATGAAGCTCAAGCTGCAGCTCGTGCCGGTGACCAGCGCCAACCGTGTGCCGTATCTGCAAACCGATAAGGTGGATCTGGTCATCTCCAGCCTCGGGAAAAACCCGGAGCGCGAGAAGGTGATTGATTTTAGCCGCGCCTACGCGCCGTTCTTCCTTGGCGTGTTTGGCCCGAAAGGGGCCGAGCTGAAAGATGCCGCCGGGCTGAGCGGAAAAACTATCGGCGTGACGCGCGGGGCGGTGGAGGACATGGTACTCACCAGCCTGGCGCCGAAAGATGCCAACGTGAAACGTTACGAAGACAATAACACCACGCTCTCTGCATACCTGTCCGGACAGGTGCAGTACGTGGCGACCGGCAACCTCGTGGTGGCGGCGATTTCCCGCCAGAATGCCGATAAGGCCCCGGTGCCGAGCTTTATGCTGAAAGATTCACCGTGCTTTATCGGCCTGAAGAAAAACGAACCGGCCCTGAAGGCAAAAGTGGATGCGCTGATTGAGCAGGGCATTAAGGACGGCACGCTGAACGGTCTGTCAGAGCAATGGCTGAAGGCCCCGCTGCCGGCAAACCTTGGCGCCTGAGCCGATGACTGAGCAACTTCATTTCTCTGAACTGTGGCCGCACTGGCCGGCGCTGCTGGCGGGATTGTGGGTCACCATCCAGCTGACGGTGATGGCGACCGTCGGCGGGCTGGCGATAGGGATTTTCGGGGCGGCGATCCGCAGCGGACGCACCACCTGGTACAGCCGGATCTGGGGCAGCTACGTGGAGATCATCCGCAACACGCCGTTTGTGGTGCAGCTATTTTTCATCGTCTTCGGCCTGCCGAATCTGGGCCTGAAGATGACGGCGGGGGAGGCGGCGCTGCTGGCAATGGTGGTGAACCTGGGCGCGTACAGCACCGAAATTATCCGCGCGGGCATTCAGGTCACGCCGAAAGGACAGTGGGAGGCCGGGCGCGTGCTAGGGCTGACCCGTCTGCAGACGTTTATTCGCGTGGTGCTGCCGCCCGCGCTGCAACGTATTTATCCGGCACTGGTGAGCCAGTGCATCATCGTGATGCTCGGCTCATCGGTGGTGTCGCAGGTCTCGTATGAAGAGCTGACCTTTGCCGCCAACCTGATCCAGTCCAGAACGTTTTTGAGCTTTGAGGTCTATCTGGTGACAACCGGTATTTACTTAGCGCTGTCGATTACCCTGCGCCAGCTGATGATGGCGGCTGGACGGAAATGGCTGGGGGTGCAGGCATGATGACCACCTTTACCGACTGGGACATTATTCGCAACCTGCTGCTGGCCGGACGCTGGACGGTGCTGCTGTCGCTGGTGGCGTTTGTCGGCGGGGCGGTGGTGACGCTACCGCTCCTGCTGCTGCGCCTGACCGGCGGTCGCACGGTGAAGCGCATCATCCGCGGCTATATCGAGCTGTTTCAGGGGACGCCCCTGCTGATGCAGCTGTTCCTGGCCTTCTTTGGCGTGGCGCTGTTCGGCATCGACGTTTCGCCGTGGACCGCCGCCTCGTTGGCGTTAACCTTCTACACCAGCGCGTTTCTGCTCGATATTTGGTTCGGTAGCATCCGTGCGCTGCCGAAAGGGCAGTGGGAAGCCTCGCGCTGTCTGGGACTGACCTTCGGCCAGACCCTGTTTCGCGTGGTCGCCCCGCAGGCATTGCGCATCGGCATCGCCCCGACGGTCGGCTTTGCCGTGCAGGTGATCAAAGGTACCGCACTGGCGTCGATTATCGGCTTTATCGAGCTGACCAAGGCCGGGACCATGCTGACCAACGTGACCTATCAGCCGTTCAAAGTCTTTGCGCTGGTGGCGCTGGGCTACTTCATTCTGTGTTATCCGCTGTCGCGCTACAGCCGCTATCTGGAGACGAAATTCAATGCCTCTCATCACCATTAATCAGGTGCAGAAGTACTACGGTAATAACCACGTGCTCAAGGGTGTCGATCTGGATATCGACATGGGCCAGGTGATCTCCATTATCGGGCGCAGCGGATCGGGAAAAAGCACGCTGCTTCGCTGTATCAACGGCCTGGAGGGCTATCAGGACGGCAGCATTAAGCTGGGCGGCATGACGATTACCGACCGGGATTCCCAGGCGCGTGAAATCAGCCGCTCGGTGGGGATGGTGTTCCAGAGCTTCAACCTGTTCCCGCACATGACGGCGCTGGAAAACGTCATGCTCGCCCCGCGTCGGGTGCTGAAGAAAAGTGCTGCCGAATGCCGGGAGCTGGCGCAGCGCATGCTGGAGAAAGTGGGTTTAGGCGATCGTCTGGATTACTACCCGTCGAGCCTCTCCGGCGGCCAGCAGCAGCGCGTGGCGATTGCCCGCGCGCTGGCGATGTCGCCTAAAGTTTTACTCTGTGACGAGATCACCTCCGCGCTTGACCCGGAGCTGGTGGGCGAAGTGCTCAAGGTACTGGAGCAGCTGGCCGCCGAGGGGATGACCCTGATTCTCGTGACGCACGAAATGAATTTTGCCCGCGAAGTGGGCGACCGCGTGGTGTTTATGCACCAGGGGAAAGTCTGGGAGCAGGGCGACAGCAAAACGCTGTTCGCCAACCCGCAGACCACGGAACTGAAGCAGTTCATCTCCTCCGTGCGCGGCCTCAACTGATAAGGACTGACTCATGGATATTGCACATTTTCCGCAAATTAACCCGCCGCAACGTCTACTGATGGGGCCAGGGCCGATCAACGCCGACCCGCGCGTGCTGCGCGCTATGTCGAGCCAGCTGATTGGCCAGTACGATCCGGCCATGACCCACTACATGAACGAGGTGATGGCGCTCTATCGCGGCGTATTCCGCACTGAAAATCGCTGGACGATGCTGGTCGACGGTACCTCCCGGGCGGGGATTGAAGCGATACTGGTTTCCGCCATTCGCCCGGGGGATAAAGTGCTGGTTCCGGTCTTTGGCCGCTTTGGTCACCTGCTGTGCGAAATTGCCCGCCGCTGTCGGGCGGAGGTGCATACCATCGAGGTGCCGTGGGGCGAGGTGTTCACCCCGGACCAGGTGGAGGATGCGATTAAGCGTATTCGTCCTCGCCTGCTGCTCACCGTACAGGGCGACACCTCCACCACCATGCTGCAGCCACTCGCGGAGCTTGGCGCTATCTGCCGCCGCTACGACGTGCTGTTTTACACCGACGCCACCGCGTCCCTCGGCGGCAACGCGCTGGAGACCGACGCCTGGGGGCTGGATGCCGTTTCGGCCGGGATGCAGAAGTGTCTCGGTGGGCCATCGGGTACTTCGCCAGTCACCCTGAGTATGCGGATGGAGGAGGCGATCCGCCGCCGCAAGTGCGTTGAGGCGGGCATTCGCACCGACGCCCACCGCGACGGCGACGAGGAGATGATCTACTCCAACTACTTCGATCTTGGCATGGTGATGGACTACTGGGGGCCGGAACGGCTGAATCACCATACCGAAGCCACCACCGCGCTGTTTGGCGCCCGCGAATGCGCGCGGCTGATCCTGCAGGAAGGGCTTGATAACGGCATTGCCCGCCACAAGCTGCACGGCGATGCGCTCCTGAAGGGCATTCAGGCGATGGGGCTGGAGACCTTTGGCGACCTGAAGCACAAGATGAATAACGTGCTGGGCGTGGTGATTCCACAGGGCGTCAACGGCGACGAGGTGCGTAAGCTGATGCTGGAGGATTTCGGGATTGAAATCGGCACCTCGTTTGGCCCGCTGCACGGTAAAGTGTGGCGCATTGGCACCATGGGTTATAACGCACGTAAGGATTGCGTGATGACCACCCTGAGCGCGCTGGAGTCGGTGCTGAACTACCTGAAATTCACCACCACGCAGGGGGCCGCCATGCAGGCCGCGTGGGACCACTATCGCCGCGAGACGCCGCAATGAGCCCGGCGGCAGAACGGGTGATGGCGCGCGCCGATGCGCTGGCCGCCATCAGCGAAACGCCGGATGCGCTGACCCGGGTCTACCTCTCGGCGCAGCATCTGCAGGCCAACCAGCTGGTTGGACAGTGGATGAGCCAGGCGGGGATGACCGTCTGGCAGGACAGCGTGGGCAATATCTGTGGACGCTATGAAGGTGCTCAGGAAGGGGCGCAGGCGGTGCTGCTCGGTTCGCATCTGGATACCGTGCGCAATGCGGGGCGCTACGACGGTATGCTCGGGGTGCTCACCGCGATTGAAGTGGTGGACAGCCTGCACCAGCAGGGCCTGCACCTGGCGCAGGCCATTGAGATTGTCGGTTTTTGCGATGAAGAGGGCACCCGTTTCGGCATTACGCTGTTAGGCAGCCGGGGGCTGACGGGCACCTGGCCGCAGGACTGGCTGGAAAAAACCGACGCCAGCGGCATCAGCGTGGCGCAGGCAATGGTGCAGGTGGGGCTCGATCCCGGCCGCGTGTCGCATGCCGCACGCCGTCCCGAGGATTTCAGCGCCTACCTGGAGCTGCACATTGAACAGGGGCCGTGCCTTGAGCAGGACGGTCTCGCGCTCGGCGTGGTGGAAGCCATCAACGGCGCGCGTCGCCTGAATTGCCGTTTCACCGGCGAAGCCGGGCACGCGGGAACCGTGCCGATGAACCATCGTAAGGACGCGCTGGCCGCCGCTGCCGAATGGATGGTTCTCATCGAAAATACCACCCGGCAGCAGGGCGGTAATCGGGTGGCGACGGTCGGGGAGCTGCGCTGCCTGCCCGGTGCGGTAAACGTGATCCCCGGTGAGGTGCATCTCTCGCTGGATATCCGCGGTCCGCAGGATGCGCCGCTGGATCGGTTGCTGGCCGAATTGCTGGAAAATGCGCAGGCAATCGCGTCGCGACGCGGACTGCAGTTCAGCGCCGAGGAGTTTTACCGCATCGCCGCCACGCCGTGCGATATCCACCTGCAAAACGTGTTAGGGGAGGCCGTCGAATCGGTGCAGGGGCGTTCACTGTCGCTGCCCAGCGGCGCGGGCCATGATGCGATTGCCATCGCGGAACGCTGGCCGGTAGGGATGCTGTTTGTGCGCTGCAAGGGGGGCGTCAGCCACCACCCGGCAGAGTCGGTGATGGCTGAGGATGTCGCGCTGGCGATTGAGGCGTTTTCGCGAGCGGTGATCCAGCTGGCGGACCGTGTTACTCCAGCCCCAGCGTATATTGCGCGATCTTGAAGTAGATAATCAGCCCGGTACCGTCGATAAGCGTCGCGATAAACGGCGCGGAGACGACCGCCGGGTCAATGCCGCAGCGTTTGAGCACCATCGGAATCACGGACGACACAATCGCGCTCCACAGCGTTATGCACACCAGCGTCAGGCTGACGATAAGCGTGATTTCCAGCCCAATCCCCATTATCCACGCGCGGATACACCCGGCAATCCCGAGCGTCACGGCAATCATCAGCGAAGTGGTCATCTCTTTTCGCAGCACGCGCCCGACGTCGCGAAGATGCACCTCTCCCAGCGCCATGGCGCGCACCAGCGTGGAGGTGATCTGCGTTCCGCTGTTGCCGCCAGTGCCGATCAGCAGCGGAATAAAGAACGCCAGCGCAATGGCGGACTCCAGCGCCTCTTCGAAGTGCTGGATCACCGAACTGGTATAGGCTTCTGCGACAAACAGCAGCAGGAGCCAGACGGAGCGTTTCTTCCACAGGCTGAAGGCGCTGGTTTCCAGATAGGGCTTCTCCAGCGGCAGCGTCGCCCCCTGAAGCTGAGCGTCTTCGGTGACGTCATCTTCCAGCAGATGGGCGATTTCGCGCTCGGTCAGGCAGCCGACGAGCTTGCCGTGGGTGACCACCGGCACAACGTCCGCGCCGCCGTGCGCCAGCTGGCCGGCAACATCGGCACGTTCATCCTCCGGTTTGACCTGTAAAAACTGCGAGATCATCAGCGATTTCACCGGCTGTAGCGTATCGGCGGTTTGCAGCAATTTACGCACCGCAATCATGCCCGCCAGGCGGCCATTGTCTTCAATAAAAATATGCGATGGAATATCGTCGGCTTTTAATTTTGCGAAGAATTGCTCGCGCGCCAGCGCCACGCATAATGCAATATCAAGGACGATAAAATCGGTATTCATATATTGCGCGATGGCGCTGTCATTGAATGCCGGGTTTTGATTGTGAATAGCGTAAGACATAGTGAATTCCCTTTGAATAAAAATATCTCTCAGGGGCGAGCAAGACAGGGCATGTCGAAGAGGAGATCCCCACGTCCTGGGTTCAGCACTGTACACCGTATCCCGCAAGGGAAGTTATACTGACAAAGCCTTGATTCGACAGTGCCTGTTTTACCCTGTGTTGGTTCTCTCGAACCCACCAGAGCGATAACGTGTATTTGTACAGGAGCCTCGCCATAACGAGATCGTTGTAAAACGTGAGGGATAATACGCATATTTAATTTTACCGCTCAGGATTTTAAATAATGTTTAAGAACGGTTTAGAAGAATTTTATTAATACGATGTTGAGGGTTTATTTAAGGTTATTCATTTTAAATAAAAGATTAAATCATCACGAGGATGGGGTAAATGGCGTGGTTTGATCATCTGCTTACTCATTTTGCGCTCTATCCGGCACATCTGTTTGCGTTGTTATTCGTGATGGCGCTGGGTAAATCGACGGTACTGATCTCCTCCGTGCTGCCACCCGCCTCGGTGATGCTGCTGGCGGGCATCGGCGTCAGCCAGGGGAGCATGCATCCTGGGCTCGCATGGCTTGCCGTGGTAATGGGGGCAACGGTGGGGTCGGTGCTAAATTACCATGTTGGCCAGCTGATGGGACACACCCGGCTGGTCACGCGTTTCACGTCTAAGCATGCCGACAGGTTTTTGAGAGTGCAGCATCAGCTGCAAAAGAACGGTGAAATTGCGCTGTTTACGTCGCGCTTTCTGGCGGTATTGCGTTATATCGTGCCGCTGGCAGCGGGGATGCTCAGGCTAAGCGCCGTGAAGGTCTATGCCGTCAGCCTGCTTTCTGCCTGCGCGTGGGCGGCGCTGTATGTTGGCATCGTCGCTGGCATCAGCGTCTGAATCGGCGAGTAAGGTATTCATCAGATTGAGAAATGCTTCCCGGAAAATTGTCACGAATCTGTCACACTGAATGCGACATTTTAAAACGAGTGAGGAATTAGGGATGAGAAAAGCACTACTCGCGCTGGCAGTCGCCGGTTCCATTTCAGCAACGTTTGGCGTGCAGGCACAAGAGACGCCGGAAGGGTATCAGCTGGAGCAAGTTTTAATCATGAGTCGCCATAACCTGCGCGCACCGCTCGCCAACAACGGCAGCGTGCTGGAGCAGTCCACGCCGAAACAGTGGCCAGAGTGGGAGGTACCGGGTGGTCAGCTCACCACCAAAGGCGGCGTGCTGGAGGTCTATATGGGTCATTACATGCGCGAGTGGCTGGCGCAGCAGGGGATGATAAAGACTGGAGAGTGCCCGCCAGCGGACACCGTTTATGCATATGCCAATAGCCTGCAGCGTACCGTTGCGACCGCGCAATTCTTCATTACCGGCGCGTTCCCGGGGTGCGATGTGCCTGTGCATCATCAGGAAAAAATGGGCACGATGGATCCCACCTTTAATCCGGTCATTACCGATAACTCGCCTGAGTTCCGCGAAAAAGCGCTGAAGGCGATGGAGACCGAGCGGCAGAAAATGCAGCTTTCAGAAAGCTATAAGCTGCTGGAGCAGATGACGAACTACGCCGATTCGCCGTCCTGCAAAGAGAAAAAAGTCTGCTCGCTGGCGGACGCGAAAGATACGTTCAGTGCCGACTATGAAAAAGAGCCAGGCGTGTCCGGTCCGCTGAAAGTGGGTAACTCGCTGGTGGATGCGTTCACGCTGCAATATTACGAAGGTTTCCCGGCTGACCAGGTGGCCTGGGGTGAGATCAAGACTGACCAGCAGTGGCGTGTGCTGTCGAAGCTGAAAAACGGCTATCAGGACTCGCTGTTTACCTCCACCGAGGTGGCGCAAAACGTCGCCAAACCCCTGGTGAAATATATTGATAAAGCGCTGGTCACCGATCAGGCGAAAGCGCCTAAAATCACCCTGCTGGTGGGGCATGATTCAAACATTGCTTCGCTGCTGACCGCGCTGGATTTCAAACCGTATCAACTCCACGATCAGCACGAGCGCACGCCAATTGGCGGCAAAATAGTCTTCCAGCGCTGGCATGACAAAAACGCTAACCAGGAACTGATGAAAATTGAGTATGTCTACCAGAGCTCAGAGCAGCTGCGAAACGCCAGCGTGCTGTCGCTGGAATCCCCCGCGCAGCGTGTGACGCTGGAGCTGAAAGGCTGCCCGGTGGATGCTAACGGCTTCTGCCCGGTTGATAAGTTTAATGCGGTGATGAACAGCGCGGCAAAATAGAGGATACCCCCCCGCAAAGGCGGGGGGGAAACGCTTAGACGTTTTTACGTTCGATGGTCTGTTCGCCCCAGAAGAGCGAGTCTTTGTCCGTCTTTTCGAAGGCGCGAACCAGCACTTCGTCGCTACCTTCTTCCCAAATCTGCTCTGCCAGTTTCTCGTCATATTTCGCGACTTCAAAAATGGCTTCGGCAATCTCCGGAGAGGTATTGCGTAAACTTGCCCATTCACCCACGCGGTGGGCTTTTGATTCCTGAGTTGGCATGCTTGTCCTCCTGTTGAGTTAGCCGTTCAGTTTTTTGGCGAGGCCCGCGACATGCTCACCCTGATAACGGGCGATGGCGAGCTCTTCGTCGCTCGGCTGTCGGGAACCATCGCCGCCGGCAATGGTGGTTGCACCGTAGGGAGTACCGCCACGTACCTGAGAAACATCAAAGAGTTCCTGCGCGCCGTAGCCAATCGGCACAATCACCATCCCATGATGAGCAAGGGTAGTCCAGGTTGAGGTAATCGTCTGCTCCTGACCGCCACCGGTGCCGGTAGAGCTGAAGACGCTGGCGAGTTTGCCGTATAAAGCGCCTGAGGCCCATAGCCCGCCCGTCTGATCGAGGAAGGTGCGCATCTGGCCGGACATATTGCCGAAACGGGTTGGCGTCCCGAAAATAATCGCATCGTAATCTGCCAGCTCCTGAGGCGTGGCGACCGGGGCATTCTGTGTTTTTCCCCCGGCTTTGGCGAAGGCTTCCGCCTGCATGGTTTCCGGTACGCGCTTCACCACAACCTCAACGCCGTCCACCCTGTTTGCACCTTCTGCGACTGCGTGAGCCATGGTTTCAATGTGTCCATACATGGAATAATAGAGCACCAGAACTTTTGCCATTTTGCATCACTCCTCGTTTGTGTTTTCTGACAGCGGATCGCTGCGTTCATTTAAAGATATGCCATCACGGCCAGACTGCAAAAATGAACACCATTTCTTTGATTTATAACAATATGATTGGGGAAGCGTGCTGTAGCAAAATGAAACAACTTTCTCGCCTCCGTTTTTTGAAATGATAAGAAAGAGTTATGAATCTCCGTCGCGTTATCTCACCCGAAAGACTGAGATCCTGTTGCAGGATATTACCAGCGGCTTGCCGGACAGCCTTAGTCCACTAAGCTTAGTTTCACGCGGCACAGATAAAGGCACTGTCCTCATGCCGCGAGGTGAAAGAATCCTCTTTTACTGAATGCAATATGATGTCTAATGTTTCACACTCTGGAGGTTAGAGATGGCAAACCATCGTGGTGGTTCAGGTAATTTCGCTGAAGACCGTGAAAGAGCATCAGAAGCAGGTCGTAAAGGTGGCCAGCATAGCGGGGGCAACTTCAAAAATGACCCTCAGCGCGCATCAGAGGCTGGCAAGAAAGGGGGTAAAAACAGCCACGGCAGCAATAAGTAACGCGCCAGGCTGAACCCTGCCGCCGGGCGTTCCCGGCGGTTTTTTTATTTCTGCAACATTGAACTGTAACCAAAGGCGACGCACACTACAGAATTGTTCTCATTTGCTGGTGTCGCATGTCTGTCTCACGCTTTAAATTCTCCGTAAAACCGCAGGAAGCCATCCTTATTCTCATCACCATGTTCTGGGGCGGGACGTTTCTGGCCGTCCAGTACGCGGTAACGCTGAGCGATCCGTTCTTTTTTGTTGGTCTGCGCTTTGCGACGGCGGCGATAGCCGTGGCGCTCGTATCGCTAAAATCCCTGCGCGGATTAACCCTTAAAGAGCTGAAGGCCGGGGTGGCGATCGGGGTGGCGATTGCAATGGGCTACAGCCTGCAGACATGGGGATTACAGACTATCTCCAGCAGCAAATCGGCATTTATCACCGCCATGTATGTACCGCTGGTACCGCTCCTGCAGTGGCTTTGCCTGGGACGGCTGCCGGGGATGATGTCCTGCATCGGTATCGTGCTGGCATTTATCGGCCTGATTTTGCTGGCCGGGCCGGAAAATAACCTGCTGGCACTGGGACCGGGCGAGATCATTACCCTCGTCGGGGCGATTGCCATTGCGGCGGAAATTATTCTGATTAGCGCCTGGGCGGGCAAGGTGGACGTCAAGCGCGTGACGGTGGTCCAGCTCGCCACGGCCTCGCTGGTGGCGTTTGCGACGATGGTACCGGCCGGAGAGTCCGTGCCGCCGATGTCTACCGGTCTGATCGTGGTCGCGTTGGGGCTGGGCATCTTCAGCGCCATTATTCAGGTCACCATGAACTGGGCGCAGCGCAGCGTCTCCCCGACGCGGGCAACGGTGATCTACACCGGCGAACCGGTATGGGCGGGGATTTTTGGTCGCCTCGCCGGAGAGCGCTTGCCGCTGCTGGCCCTGGTCGGTGCGGCATTTATTGTCGCCGGGGTGCTGGTGAGCGAGCTGAAGCTCAGAAAACGCCGGATTGAGGTGAGCGATCTGACGACAGAAAAAGGTTGTGATTGAAAAACGGAGCGGATTAGTCCAGGATATGTACGGATAAATACCGTACACGGTGATGTAAACCATGCCAGCACTTAAAAAACAGCGTATCGATCTTCGCTTAACGGACGAAGACAAAACAATGATTGAAGAAGCGGCGGCGATGACGAACCAGACAATCACCCAGTTTATGGTGAACAGTGCGTCAGAACGCGCTGCTGAAGTCATCGAACAACATCGGCGTCTCGTATTAAACGAGTCATCATGGAATGCGGTGATGGACGCCATCGACAATCCGCCAGAGCCAAATGAACGCCTGAAGCGAGCGGCAAAACGTCTTCGAAACATGGAGTGAAGCATCGTGGCAAATCTCACGATCGAAATGTTTTCAGAGGGAAGTGATTACGATTTCAGGGGCTTCGATTGTGGTGAACCCTCGCTAAATGCCTTCCTGACGGAACATCTGGTGCGTCAGCACAAGGGACGGATATTGCGAGGTTACCTGCTTAAAGATCGTGACCATCCGCGTGTGCTGGGCTATTACACGTTGTCCGGAAGCTGCTTTGAAAAAGCGATGCTTCCTTCTAAGACCCAGCAGCGTCGGATCCCCTATGTCAACGTACCCAGTGTGACGCTGGGGCGTCTGGCTGTGCATAAAGATCTACAGGGAAAGGAGTGGGGAACAACGCTCGTCGCACATGCTATGCGCGTTGTGTATCTGGCATCGCAGGCGGTAGGGGTACACGGAATCTTTGTTGATGCTCTCAATGAACAGGCAAAACGATTCTATCTGAAGCAGGGTTTTATTCCGCTGACAGGTGAAAACAGCCATTCTCTTTTCTTCCCCACAAAATCTATCGAACAACTCTTTGAGCAGGCGTGATCGTTGTACTGCCTTTTGATAGTACGCAAGATTATGGTCGGGTAAGGTGTGACTATTACCCGACGTCAAGATTTTACGAATCCTGATGCACCACCTCACCCTGCGGTGCTGCGCCCATACGGCGGCTCAGCAGGGCGTTAAGCAGAATTGCCCCGAACGTTGCCGTGCCGATCCCACCAATTGTAAATCCGCCCAGCGTTAGCGCGAAATCGCCCGCGCCCAGCACCAGCGTGACCGCCACCATAATCAGGTTGCTGTTCTGGCTCAGATCGACCCGATGCTGCACCCAGATACGCGCCCCGGCCACGGCGATCAGCCCAAATACCACAATCGATGCCCCGCCGATGACCGGCGACGGAATGGTGTGGATCAGCGCGCCGAACTTCGGAGAGAAACCAAGCAGTATCGCCATCGCCGCTGCCGCGACGAAGACCAGCGTCGAGTAGACTTTGGTCACCGCCATCACGCCGATATTTTCGGCATAGGTGGTGACGCCGCTGCCGCCCACGGAGCCGGAGATCATGGTTGCCAGACCGTCACCGACAAATGCCCGGCCCATGTACGGGTCCATACTGCGGCCGGTCATTCCCGTGACCGCCTTCAGGTGACCTAAGTTCTCCGCCACCAGGATCACCGCCACCGGTGCGATAAGCATCATTGCCTGGGTGTTAAAGGTGGGGGAAGTGACCTGCGGCAGGCCAAACCAGGCAGCCTGATGGAGCAGGGTAAAATCGACCGGCTTGCCGAGACCGAAAACGTTCGCCAGCAGAGCGTAAACCAGACAGGCGACAATCAGCCCGACCAGAATCAGCAGACGCTGGATCATCCCGCGCGTAAACACCGCCACCAGGCCGATACACAGCACGGTGATCACCGCCATCCAGCTTTCAAACGGCGAGCCGGAGACGCTTTTCACCGCGATCGGCGCCAGGTTCAGGCCAATCGCCATGACGACGGCACCGGTCACCACGGGAGGCATCATGCGTTCGATCCAGCGCGTGCCAATCTTCATCACCACCAGACCAATCAGGGTATAGACCAGGCCGCAGGCGATGATGCCGCCGAGCGCCACGCTCAGGTTAGGGTTGATCCCCTGGCCGTTAAATCCGGTTGTGGCGATAACCACCCCGACAAACGCGGCGCTGGAGCCCAGATAGCTGGGCACGCGCCCACCGGTGACAAAAAAGAACAGCAGGGTGCCGATACCCGACATCAGAATCGACAGGTTGGGATCAAGCCCCATTAGCATCGGCATGAGTACGGTCGCACCAAACATCGCGACTGCATGCTGGACGCCCATCACCATCGTTTGTCCGAGCGGGAGTCGTTCATCCGGCGCGATCACGCCTGCTTCTGTGGTGGTCGATTTCAACTGCCAGTGGGGAAATCCGAACATGGTCTGTCTCCTTAAAGCGCCTTAGCAGGCGGGTCGCATAAGCGCGTGGTAGCCGCGGTCAAACCACACCAGCCCTTGCGGCGCGGGGTGGCGAGCAATCGAAACAATGTCGCAAAACAGAATGTCGTGGGTACCGACGCTCACCACCTGGCTGATGCGGCAGTCAAACGAGGCCAGCGCATCCTCCAGACGCGGACACCCCGTGTCGCCCGTTTGCCAGCGGGCGGCGGCAAAGCGCGTCTCCATTGGCGTTTTGCCGCCAAACAGGTTGGATAGCGGCTCTTGTCCGGCGCTCAGGGTGTTCACGCACAGCGTGCGGTTTTCGCTAAACGTCGGCCAGACGGACGCGCCGCGGTTCAGGCATACCAGCAGGGTGGGAGGCGAATCCGTGACGCTGCACACCGCGCTGGCAGTGAATCCCGCCATTCCCGCCGGGCCGTCGGTGGTGATGATGTTGACTGCCGCGCCGACGCAGGCCATGGCGTCGCGAAAGGTTTGTTTATCCGGTGTCGTCATGATTGCTCCTTACGCCAGCCCGCAGGCATCTTCGAACGCCAGACGCGGCAGGCGTCCGTAAAGTTTGTTCGTATCACCATAGCCAATGTTGATCAGCAGATTGCTTTTAAGCAGCGTGCCGGTGAAAAAGGCCTCGTCGACCTTTTGTCGGTCAAAGCCTGACATCGGGCCGGTGTCCAGCCCGAGGGCGCGACAGGCGAAAATCAGGTAAGCAGCCTGCATTGAGCTGTTGCGAAATGCCGTCTCTTCGGCGAGCGCCGGGCTGGTGGTAAACCAGCTTCTGGCATCGCCGTGCGGGAACAGTTCCGGCAGGCGCTCATAAAACTCGCTGTCCCAGGCAACAATCGCCGTGACCGGCGCGGTGAGCGTTTTTTCCAGATTGCCGCTGGAGAGCGCCGGGCGCAGCTTCTCTTTTCCCTCTGCGCTGCGCACAAACACGATTCGCGCCGGGGAGCAGTTGGCGGAGGTTGGGCCCCATTTCATCAGGTCGTAGATTTCGCGCAGCGTCTCGTCGCTGACGGGCAGATTCTGCCAGCCGTTGTGGGTACGGGCGCCGGTGAATAGCGTTTCGCGCGCCGCAGGATTAATGGCTTCGCTCATTAAAGTTCCTTATAAAGCGGGTTCATGACTGTGCAGCAGGCTGGCAAGCCCGTTCAGCAGCAGGGTGTTAAAGGTGTTCGGTTCGGTGACGTTGCAGGCATGCCCGCCCTGGCGCATGACCACGCTGTGGCTGCGTGGGAGAGCCGCCTGTAGCTCAGTCGAGCAGACAGAGGGTACCAGCATGTCGTCGGCGGAACAGATGAGGTGTACCGGACAATGAATACGCGCGGCGTGGCGGGTGAAATCCGCTTTCTTCAGGGCGCTGAGCCTGTGCAGCAGGTTGCTTTTGCCCTGGAAATGGGCCAGCGCCAGCGCTTCTTCGGCCTCCAGGCGGGGCGCACGAGCAGCCATCCAGTCTGCCGGGTAGAGAAACAGCGGCTGCGCCTCTACCCACGCCTGCGCGCCGCCGGAATGCAGCAAACGCTCGCGGATCTGAAAACAGCGTCGGGTATGGGCGTTGAGGGTTAGCCAGCCGTTGACGCACACCAGCGCGGTGAGCGCATCAGGTCTGTCGAGGGCCAGCTGTAGCCCGATCAGCGCGCCCAGCGCATGACCGACCACGCAGTAGCGGGCAATTCCGGCTTCAGCCAGCGCTATGGCCAGTTCGTCCGCCATTTGCGCCAGGCTATAGCCTTCCGGCAGGGTGTCGCGGTTATTACCCGTCCCCCGCTGGTCATAGCACACCACCTGATACTCCGGCTCCAGCGCGGCCAGCTGGGGCAGCCAGTAGCTGCCGCTGCCGCCGAGACCGGCAATGAGGACTACCACGGGTGCCCCCTCATACGGGGGCGGTGAGACGGAGAGTTTCATGGCCGCCTCACTTCGCAATGTGCGCAACGGTGGCAATTTCAACCAGCGCGTCAGGCTTCACCAGCCCGCACTGTATACAGAACCGGGCCGGCTTATCGCCGGGGAAGAACTCGGCGTAGATCTCGTTAATCGCGGCGTAGTTTTTCCAGTCGGTGATAAAGATGCTGTTGAAGGTCACATCCTCCATCGTGCCACCCGCCGTTTCGATCACGCTTTTGATCGTCTCCAGCACGTGGCGGGTTTGTGCCTTTGGGTCGTTGATAAACACCACGTTGTTGTCTTTATCAAACGGCAGCGTACCGGAGACATACACCACGCCGTCGGCGAGCGTTCCGGGGACAAACGGGGCAATCGGTGTGCTGGTGCCCGGCGGAATAATCACGGATTTCGGCATCGTTGTTCTCCTCAGGCGATACGGGCGAGCGGCGGATTCAGGGCATCGCAGAACGCTGCGACGTTACTCACCCAGCCAAAAAAGGTTTCGATATTGAACAGGGCCGCTTTCTGCGCGAATTCCGGCCCGGCCTGATGGGTCGCGTCTTCCAGCACCACGCCAAAATACTCAAGGAAAAAGCCGTCGCGCAGGGTCGACTCCACACAAACGTTGGTGGCGATGCCGGTAAAGACCAGGTGACGAATGCCCCGGCTGCGCAGCAGGCTGTCGAGCGGGGTGTTGAAAAAGCCGCTGTAGCGCGGTTTGGGCAAGACAATATCACCTGCCTGCGGGACCAGCTCGTCCACCAGCTGATAATCCCAGCCGCCTTTTGCCAGCAGCTTGCCCTGCAGTTCAGGGTTTTTGCGCATCGTTTTCAGGGCGTTGGACTTGTGGAAGTTGGGCGAGCCGGGGCCACCGGCCTCCACGTACTGGTCGTCCCAGCCGTTCTGGAACCAGACGATGAGCATGCCGGCTTCCCGTGCGGCGCTGACGGCGGTGTTGATGTTCGCAATGACCGGCTGCGTGGCGGAGACGTCGAACCCCGCCAGATCCAGATAACCCCCTTTACTGGCGTAGGCGTTTTGCATGTCCACCACGATCAGCGCGCTCTGCTGCGGCGCAAAGGTAATGGCTTCCGGGCGAGCGTTTAAGGTCGTCATTACGCAACCTCCTTCGTGACGGCAGGAATGTGGGCGCGGCATTGCATCAGCGGCTGGATGCGCTCGCCGAAGGTTTCCACACCGGTGAGGAAATCATCGAAGGTCAGCAGAACGCCCTCTGCGCCGGGTACGGCGGCGACTTCGTCGAGCATTCTGGCAACGCTGGCATAGGATCCAACCAGCGTGCCCATATTGATATTGACGGCGGAGGTGGGGTCAGCCATCTGGCGGACGTTGGTGTCTGCACCGGAACGGGTATCTTTCTGGCTCTGCTCGGTAAGCCAGCTCAGGGCCTCCTCGTCGGCACCGTCTTTGTAACACTCCCATTTCGCGCGTGCGGCCTCGTCGGTTTCGTCGGCAATCACCATAAAGAGCACGTAGGAGCCCACGTCGCGCCCGGTTTTGTCGGCAGCCTCTTTCATGCGCGCCGCGGTGGGGGCGAAAGCGGCAGGGGTGTTAACGCCTTTCCCGAAGCAGAAGTTAAAGTCGGCGTATTTGGCGGAGAATTCCATCCCCGCGTCGCTCTGCCCGGCGCAGATCACTTTCATCGGCACCGACGGTTGCGGGCTGACGCGGCAGTCGTTCATGGTGAAGAAGTCACCTTTGAAATCGCTTTTGCCGGTGCCCCAGAGATCGCGCAGGACCTGCACGTATTCGGTCAGGTAGTCGTAGCGACGCGAGAAGTAATCGTCACCCGGCCAGAGCCCCATCTGCTCGTACTCCGGCTTTTGCCAGCCGGTCACCAGGTTCACGCCAAAGCGTCCTCCGGAGATCGAGTCGATGGTGGAGGCCATGCGCGCGACGATCGCCGGGGGCAGGGTGAGCGTGGCGGCGGTAGCGTAGATCTGAATCCGCGAGGTGACAGCGGCCAGTCCTGCCATCAGGGTGAAGGACTCCAGGTTGTGATCCCAGAATTCTGTTTTGCCGCCAAAGCCGCGCAGCTTGATCATCGAAAGTGCAAAGTCGAAATGGTAGTGCTCCGCTTTTTGCACGATGGCTTTATTCAGCTCAAAGGTCGGCATGTATTGCGGGGCAGTGGTCGAGATAAGCCAGCCGTTGTTGCCGATAGGTACAAATACGCCAATTTTCATCACGAACCTCTCTTCACTACGTTGCAGGTACTGGCGTTTTTGCAAAGGGAGTGCCAGTTTTGAAAATGACTTTGTTATTAATGTGTTAATCGAAGGTTGGCGTATTGATGTGGTCAAAAGTGGACTAACTGGTCAAAAACATTGCACAGAAAACAGGCATTCATGCGCGATGGGAGTGCAGAATGTCGTGGCGAGACGGGGGTTTTGCTATGCTGAGGGCAACGCAGAATAAGGAGAGCGGGAATGACACAAGGCGCAGTGAAAACACCAGGTAAACGGTCACAGGCAGTCAGCGCCAAGAAGCAGGCTATTCTCAGCGCGGCGCTGGAGACGTTTTCACAGTTTGGCATTCACGGCACGCGGCTGGAGCAGGTAGCGGAGCAGTCCGGGGTTTCCAAAACCAATCTGCTCTACTACTACCCGTCGAAAGAGGCGCTCTATGTGGCGGTGATGCAGCAGATCCTCGATATCTGGCTGGCGCCCCTGAAAGCGTTCCGCGCAGAGCTGGCCCCGCTGGTGGCGATCAAAGAGTACATCCGCCTTAAGCTGGAGGTGTCACGCGATTACCCGCAGGCGTCGCGCCTGTTTTGTCTTGAGATGCTGCAGGGCGCGCCGCTGTTGCAGGCTGAGCTGACGGGGGATTTAAAGCAGCTGGTGGACGATAAGTCGGCGATTATTGCCGGGTGGGTCGCCAGCGGAAAGCTGGCGCCGGTCGATCCGCAGCATTTGATCTTTATGATTTGGGCCGCCACCCAGCATTACGCTGACTTTGCGGCCCAGGTCGAGGCGGTGACCGGGAAAACGCTCCAGGATGAAGCGTTTTTCCACAGCACTCTGGAAAACGTACAGCGGATGATTATCGAAGGGATCCGCGTGCGTTAGTTTCCCGGCGGGAGAGGGCAGCTTAAATCGCCCTCTTCACATTGCATCAGCGAGGCCAGAAACGCTTCTCGCTCCGCGGTTTTCTCTGCCAGGCACTGATTGACAATCATTGGCTGAATGCTTCCACCTTCCGTACCCGAACCGATAAACGTGCAGTCTGCATCCCGCAGGGTAATCCACGCCTGCTGCGCTTTTTTTAGCAGGTCACGCTGGGGGGCTGCCGCACGTTTGATAGCGGCCTGATACGTCGCGTTGAGCTTCTTATCCGCCGCCTTGTACTGCTGCGCGCTACAGGTGTTCAGTTCAAGCTGGGTGGTGGCGTTGTCGCACTCGTTGGCCAGCGCGCTGGTGCTCAACAGCAGTGCGGCACCTGCGAGAAATACTCTTTTCATCATCCCCTCCGTGTAAAAAAAAGCCGGATGCGCTATGCATATCCGGCCTACGATTCTTTGTAGCCCCGGTAAGCGTAGCGCCACCGGGGAGAGTTTACACGATTAACCGATGGTCATCAGGCTGGCGTTACCGCCCGCCGCCGCGGTGTTGACGCTGAGCGAACGCTCCACGTACAGACGCTCCAGCAGCAGGTTGGTTTCCCCACGCGCAAAGCCCTGTACCGAAACAATCGCCCCGCTGCGGGCCGCCACCTGTTCGCACAGTTCGCGCAGCTGGTCGGAATCACCGTGATAAATCACGGCGTCAAACGGCTGCGTCAGCAGCGCATCGGCCTTCGCGAAGCGAATGCGGGCTGAAACGGCTTTTGGCAGCTGTTTTGCCAGGTCGCGATGCAGCGCATCTTCCGGCCACAGCACTTCACATCCGGTTGCCATCGCGGCAGCCAGCTGTACCAGCGCATCCTGCTCGTTATCCGCTACGCAGAGTACGTGCTCGCGCGGCATCAGCGTCCAGGTGTTGCGCTCGCCGGTTGGCCCCGGAAGCAGACGCTGCGTGCCAGCCTGCGCCAGCTCGCCGTACTGCTGCGCAATGGCACGCAGTTCAGGACGTTTTTCCGCCCAGGCGATCAGCGCTTCAAGCGGCTGCGTCAGCACGGTTTTCAGCTGCGCGTCGACCGGATAGTCTGCGTCCTGACGTGCCAGCGTCACGCCCAGCGCGTTCTCTGGACGGTTCGCCAGCAGACGGTACAGGTAAAGCGGACCGCCCGCTTTCGGACCGGTGCCGGACAAACCTTCACCGCCGAACGGCTGCACGCCCACGACCGCGCCGACCATGTTGCGGTTAACGTACAGGTTGCCCACTTTGGCGCTGCCGGTCACCTGCGCGATGGTTTCGTCGATACGGGTGTGTACGCCAAGCGTCAGGCCATAGCCGGAGGCGTTGATCTGATCGATCAGTTCATTAAGGTTGTTACGGTTGTAACGCACCACGTGCAGCACCGGACCGAAGACCTCTTTTTTCAGCTCGTCGAAGCTTGCCAGCTCAATCAGCGTTGGCGGCACGAAGGTGCCGGTCTGCCACTCGCGGGCATCTTCGCTGTTCTCACGCACCGCCTGGAACACCGGACGGCCTTTGGCGCGCATGGTCTGGATGTGGTTTTCGATATTGGCTTTAGCTTCCGCGTCAATCACCGGGCCGATGTCGGTGGTGAGACGCCCCGGGTTGCCCATACGGCATTCGGCCATCGCGCCGCGCAGCATCTTCAGCGTGTGGTCGGCCACGTCATCCTGCAGGCACAGTACGCGCAGGGCGGAGCAGCGTTGACCGGCGCTGTCGAACGCCGAGGCCAGCACGTCAACCACCACCTGTTCGGTGAGGGCAGAGGAGTCAACGATCATGGCGTTCATGCCGCCGGTTTCCGCGATGAGCGGGGTAGGACGACCCTGCGCATCCAGACGGGTAGCAATGTTGCGCTGCAGCAGAGAGGCAACTTCGGTCGAGCCGGTAAACATCACGCCGCGTACGCGGTTATCGGAGGTCAGTTTAGCGCCGACCGTTTCGCCGCGGCCTGGCAGCAGCTGGACCACGCCCGCAGGTACGCCGGCTTCCAGAAGGATGTTGATGCCCTGCGCGGCAATCAGCGGGGTCTGCTCTGCCGGTTTGGCCAGCACGCTGTTACCTGCGGCAAGGGCGGCGGCAATCTGGCCGGTAAAAATAGCCAGCGGGAAGTTCCACGGGCTGATACACACGACCGGTCCGAGCGGACGGTGGGTTTCGTTATCGAAATCATCGCGCACCTGACCCGCGTAGTAGTGCAGGAAGTCCACGGCCTCACGCACTTCGGCGATAGCGTTGCTGAAGGTTTTACCTGCTTCACGCACCAGAATGCCGATAAGCGACTGCATCTGATCTTCCATCAGCACGGCAGCACGCTCCAGAATTGCGGCACGCTCCTGCGGCGGGGTGGCAAACCAGATTGGCGCGTTGTTGACCGCACTGTCCAGCGCCTGATCCACTTCCGCTTCGGTGGCTTCGCGTACATAGCCGACGATATCTTTTGGCTCTGCCGGGTTGATAACCGGCTGCATTTCACCGTCCTCGACGGACTGCTCAAGGATCGGTTTCGCCTGCCATTTCTGCAGCGCGCTGTTGAGCAGGGCAGAGGAGAGGGACGCCAGACGATGTTCGTTCGCCAGGTCCAGACCCGCAGAGTTGACGCGGCCTGCGCCATACAGCTCGCGCGGCAGGGCAATCTTCGGATGCGGCAGACCAATCTGACCTTCCTGGGCCGCCATCTTCTCAACGGCCTGCACCGGATCGGCCACCAGCTCGTCGAGCGGCAGCGTGGTGTCGGCGATGCGGTTTACGAAGGAGGTATTCGCGCCGTTTTCCAGCAGACGACGCACCAGGTACGCCAGCAGCGTTTCGTGCGTACCTACCGGCGCATAAATGCGGCATGGGCGGTTCAGCTTGCCATCCGCTACCTTACCGGTCACCTGCTCGTAAAGCGGTTCACCCATGCCGTGCAGGCACTGGAACTCGTACTGGCCAGGATAATAGTTTTGACCCGCCAGGCTGTAGATTGCCGCCAGGGTGTGGGCGTTATGGGTAGCGAACTGCGGGTAGATCAGGTTCGGCACGCCGAGCAGTTTTTTCGCACAGGCGAGGTAAGAGACGTCGGTGTAGACCTTACGGGTATAGACCGGATAGCCTTCCAGACCTTCCATCTGGGCGCGTTTGATTTCGCTGTCCCAGTAGGCACCTTTCACGAGGCGGATCATCAGGCGGCGACGGCTGCGGCTTGCCAGGTCAATCAGATAATCAATGACGAACGGGCAGCGCTTCTGGTACGCCTGGATAACGAAGCCAATGCCGTTCCAGCCCGCCAGCTCTGGCTCGAAGCACAGTTTTTCCAGCAGATCGAGGGAGATCTCCAGACGGTCGGCCTCTTCGGCGTCGATATTGATGCCGATGTCATACTGGCGCGCCAGCAGGGTCAGGGACTTCAGGCGCGGGTAAAGCTCCTCCATCACGCGGTCGTACTGCGCGCGGCTGTAGCGCGGGTGCAGGGCGGACAGTTTGATAGAGATACCCGGACCTTCATAAATACCGCGGCCGTTAGAGGCTTTACCGATGGCGTGGATCGCCTGCTGATAAGAGACCATGTAGGCCTGCGCGTCGGCGGCAGTCAGGGCCGCTTCACCGAGCATGTCATACGAGTAGCGGAAACCTTTGTCTTCCAGCTTGCGGGCGTTCGCCAGCGCTTCGGCAATGGTTTCGCCGGTCACGAACTGCTCGCCCATCAGGCGCATCGCCATGTCCACGCCTTTGCGGATCAGCGGCTCGCCGCTCTTACCGATGATGCGGTTCAAAGAGCGTGACAGGTTGGCTTCGTTATGGGTTGAGACCAGTTTGCCGGTAAACAGCAGGCCCCAGGTTGCGGCGTTAACGAACAGGGACGGGCTGCGGCCAATGTGCGAATGCCAGTTGCCGTTGCTGATCTTGTCGCGGATTAACGCGTCGCGGGTGGCTTTATCCGGAATACGCAGCAGCGCTTCCGCCAGACACATCAGCGCCACGCCTTCCTGTGAAGAGAGGGAAAACTCCTGCAGCAGACCCTGCACCATGCCGGCGCGGCCGGTGGCGGTTTTTTGGTTGCGCAGCTTGTCGGCCAGCTGATACGCCAGGCTGTGCGCCTGGGCGGCAATGGCTTCCGGCAGGCGGGCCTGCTCCAGCAGCATCGGCACGGCGTCGGTTTCGGCACGACGGTAAGCGCCGGTAATGGCGGCACGGCTGACGGACTGCGGCAGGATCTGCTCGGCGAACTCGAGGAACGGCTGGTGGCTTTCGTCACCAGCGGCGGGTGCATCCTCGCTTTCATTGGCGGCACCCGCCAGCAGGGCAGGCAGTTCTGGCAGGCCTTCGTCGCTCTCCAGTCTTTCCAGATAGTTAAAAATCGCCTGCTTGATTAACCAGTGCGGTGTGCGGTCAATGCGGGTCGCTGCGGTTTTAATCCGTTCGCGGGTAGCGTCATCCAGCTTAACCCCCATGGTGGTCATCCCCATGCCAAAACTCCTGTTGTTCTGTAATCGCGTTTTGTAGATGGCATGAAATATCCACCATGTTGCAACTTTGTGCAACCGTGTTAAATGTGACCTGGTTTGCAACCCAGAAAATGAATGGATTGTTAATGATTGGTTAGCTGGAAAAAAGCACTGGCTTCTGCATGAGAAGCCTGTTTTTATGCGGTACTTAACACTTTTAAAAGGTGCAACCCGTATAAGTGTGAGCGAGTGCAACCTATAGGAAACTCGTATCAAACCGGGGATGAATTTGATGTAAATGCAGTGTTAAATCGTTTGTCAGCGGGATGCGCATACGGCAGGATAGCGCGCCCAATGGAAACACATACACACATCACTACGTTCCGGTGATGACATAACAAGGCAACCCGGACGGTTGTCGCTCGACATTTTGGAGAATTTGAATGGCTATTAGCACACCGATGCTGGTGACATTTCTCGTTTATATTTTTGGCATGATCCTGATAGGGTTTTTGGCATGGCGTTCAACAAAGAACTTTGACGACTACATTCTCGGCGGCCGCAGTTTAGGCCCGATGGTGACCGCGCTGTCTGCGGGCGCATCCGATATGAGCGGCTGGCTGCTGATGGGGTTACCGGGCGCGATTTTCATCTCCGGTATCTCTGAAAGCTGGATTGCCATCGGCCTGACCCTTGGGGCGTGGATCAACTGGAAGCTGGTAGCAGGCCGTCTGCGCGTGCATACCGAAGCGAACAACAATGCCCTGACGCTGCCGGATTACTTCACCGGACGTTTTGAAGATAACAGCCGCATTCTGCGCATTATCTCCGCGGTGGTGATTCTGCTGTTCTTCACCATCTACTGTGCTTCCGGCATCGTGGCGGGCGCGCGTCTGTTTGAGAGCACCTTCGGCATGAGCTATGAAACCGCGCTGTGGGCAGGTGCCGCGGCGACCATTCTCTATACCTTCGTGGGCGGATTCCTGGCGGTAAGCTGGACCGACACCGTGCAGGCGAGCCTGATGATCTTCGCCCTGATCCTGACCCCGGTGATTGTGATTTTCACCGTTGGCGGCTTCGGTGAATCGCTGGAAGTGATCAAGCAGAAGAGCATTGAAAACGTCGACATGCTGAAAGGGCTGAACTTCGTGGCCATCGTCTCTCTGATGGGCTGGGGTCTGGGCTACTTTGGTCAGCCGCACATTCTGGCGCGCTTTATGGCCGCTGACTCTCACCACACGATTGTTCATGCCCGTCGTATCAGTATGACGTGGATGATCCTCTGTCTGGCGGGTGCCTGTGCGGTTGGCTTCTTCGGCATCGCTTACTTCAACAATAACCCGGCGCAGGCAGGTGCAGTAAACCAGAATGCCGAGCGTGTGTTCATCGAACTGGCGGGCATTCTGTTCAACCCGTGGATTGCCGGTATTCTGCTCTCCGCAATTCTGGCGGCGGTGATGTCGACTCTGAGCTGCCAGCTGCTGGTCTGCTCCAGTGCGATTACCGAAGATCTCTACAAAGCTTTCCTGCGTAAAGGTGCGAGCCAGAAAGAGCTGGTATGGGTCGGGCGCTTTATGGTGCTGTTAGTGGCGCTGATTGCCATCGCGCTGGCGGCCAATCCTGATAACCGCGTTCTGGGTCTTGTGAGCTATGCGTGGGCGGGCTTTGGTGCGGCGTTTGGTCCGGTGGTTCTGTTCTCCGTTCTGTGGTCACGCATGACCCGCAACGGCGCGCTGGCGGGGATGATCATCGGAGCGGTGACCGTTATCGTCTGGAAGCAGTTCGCGTGGCTGGGTCTGTACGAAATCATCCCGGGCTTCATCTTCGGCAGCATCGGTATTGTGGTGTTCAGCCTGCTGGGTAAAGCACCGTCTGCCTCCATGCAGAAACGCTTTGCGGAAGCGGACGCGCACTACCACACTGCACCACCGACGAAGCTTCAGGCTGAGTAAAAAAACCTATTCCCTCCTGTAAGCCGGGTAAGCGCTAGCGCGACCCGGCTTTTTTCTTGCCAAAATGCGTAAATTACGTTGATATCGCTGCACTTATAACAATGAGGATAGCGAACAATGACCATCAAAACAGGGCTTATGGCGGCGGCATTATTGATGCTCGCAGGCTGCAACGCACCCGCGCAACACGCGGCAATGGAGACCTGCAAAGCAGATAACCAGATGCAGCAAACCACGCTTTATTTCGGACTGAATCGTCCGGCCGGAGCGCAGATCACCGGCAACGAGTGGCAGCAGTTTGTTGACCAGGACGTGACGCCGCGCTTTCGGGACGGCTTAACGGTGTTTGATGCACGTGGCCAGTGGCTGGGGAATGACGGGAAAGTGGCGCGCGAGCCGAGCAAAGCGTTGATGCTGATCCACGGTAAAGACGCGCAGAGCGAGAAGAATATCGAAGCGTTGCGCGGGATTTATAAATCTCGCTTCGCGCAGGAGTCGGTGATGCGGGTCGATCAGCCGGTGTGCGTGCAGTTTTAAGCAAAATGGCGGGATAGTTTTGTAGGCCCGGTAAGGCGTAGCCGCCACCGGGCACAAACCGCACAAAACTTACAACACTAATCCCGCAAAGCTCGCCGACAGCAGGCTCACCAGCGTCGCGCCGTACACCAGGCGCAGACCAAACCGCGAAACCACGTTCCCCTGCCGCTCGTTCAGGCCCTTGATGGCGCCTGCGACGATACCAATAGACGCGAAGTTAGCGAACGACACCAGGAAGACGGATAAAATGCCCAGCCCGCGCGGTGACATCTGATGGGCAATTTTTTGCAGCTCAATCATCGCCACAAATTCATTTGCCACCAGCTTGGTTGCCATAATACTGCCGGCGTTGAGCGCATCACTCAGCGGAATACCGATGAGCCACGCCAGCGGATAAAACACATAACCTAAAATCTGCTGGAAGCTCATGCCGAATACGCTGGAGAAGAGGGCGTTAACGGCGCTAATAAGCGCGATAAAGCCAATCAGCATCGCCAGAATAATCATCGCTACCTTAAAACCGGCCAGAATATACTCCCCGAGCATTTCGAAGAAGCTCTGGGATTCATGCAGTTTTTCCAGCTTGATATCCGGCTCCGCTTCCGGACGCACCGGATTGATGACGGAGAGAATAATGAAGGTGCTGAACATGTTCAGGATCAGCGCCGCAACGACAAATTTGGCGTCGAGCATGGTCATATAAGCGCCGACAATCGACAGGGAAACGGTCGACATGGCGGTCGCAGCCATGGTGAACAGACGGCGCGAGGAGAGATCCCCCAGCACGCCTTTGTAGGCAATGAAGTTTTCCGACTGGCCGAGGATCAGCGAGCTCACCGCGTTAAACGATTCCAGCTTGCCCATACCGTTCAGTTTTGACAGCAGCGTCCCGATAACCCGAATAAAAATCGGCAGGATCCGCCAGTGCTGGAGAATACCAATCAATGCGGAAATAAAAATAATCGGGCAAAGCACGCCAAGGAAAATGAACGCCAGCCCTTTTTCACCCATTCCGCCAAAGACAAAATTGGTACCTTCGCCAGCAAATTTCAGCAGGGATTCAAAGAAGCCGGAAACGTATTTAATCAGGAATAACCCGCTTTCGGCGTGCAGGAAAAAGAACGCCAGGGCAATCTCAATAACAATCAGCTGTAAAACATAACGAATGCGAATTTTTCGGCGGTCGAAACTCACCAGCCAGGCGAGCGCAAGAATAATCACCAGCGCCAGCAGGAAATGGATAATCTTAAACATGGTTTATTTTCACTTGGTTTTCGAGGCAGATATTTAGCCACAGCGCTGATTAACCGTAAACGGGCATTTTCGTTATAACTTATAAACGTAATGATTACGTTGACAACTATTATCAGGCTTCGCTTTTACAACTCGTCATCAAAACATCCCACATTTCGCTTGTTTTTCTTCTCGGCGTAATGATAATCACTATCACAAGAATTTACCTTTCTTTGCATCAGTTGACCGCGATAAACATTTAAGGTGTCGGCATGTTTGTTCCATTTCTCATTATGTTACGTGAAGGGCTCGAAGCGGCTCTGATTGTCAGCCTTATCGCCAGTTATCTGAAGCGAACCCAGCGCGGACGCTGGATTGGCGTCATGTGGATTGGCGTGTTCCTCGCCGCGGCGCTCTGCCTGGGCCTGGGTATCCTGATCAACGAAACCACCGGCGAGTTCCCGCAGAAAGAGCAAGAGCTGTTTGAGGGAATCGTCGCCGTCATTGCGGTGGTGATCCTGACCTGGATGGTGTTCTGGATGCGTAAGGTCTCCCGCAATGTGAAAGTCCAGCTGGAGCAGGCGGTGGATAACGCCCTTCAAAAAGGCAACCATCACGGCTGGGCGCTGATCATGATGGTCTTTTTTGCGGTGGCGCGTGAAGGGCTGGAATCGGTCTTCTTCCTGCTGGCCGCCTTCCAGCAGGACGTAGGCATCTGGCCGCCGCTGGGGGCAGTGCTGGGGCTGGCAACGGCCGTCGTGCTGGGTTTCCTGCTCTACTGGGGCGGTATTCGCCTTAACCTGGGGGCGTTCTTCAAATGGACCAGCCTGTTTATTCTGCTGGTCGCCGCGGGGCTGGCGGCTGGGGCGATCCGCGCCTTTCATGAAGCGGGCCTGTGGAACCACTTCCAGGACGTGGCGTTTGATCTCAGCAATGTCCTCTCCACACACTCTCTGACCGGCACTCTGCTCGAAGGTATCTTCGGTTACCAGGAGACACCGAGCGTGAGCGAAGTGGCGATGTACTTTATTTATCTGGTGCCGGCGCTGGTGTTGTTTGCGATGCCGCCGCGTACCGGCACACAGGCGACGCGCGTCGCGCCGTAATAGTTGATTTAGTTACAACATACTTTTAAAGGGAAGAGTCATGGCAATTCAGTTCCGTCGTAGTGCGTTATGCGCAGGCATTGCCGCGCTGTTCGCTTCCGCATTTTCCGCCTGGGGGGCCGATGTTCCTCAGGTCAAAGTGACCGTCAATGACAAGCAGTGCGAGCCGATGACCCTCACGGTGAACAGCGGTAAAACCCAGTTCATTATTCAGAACCACAGCCAGAAGGCGCTGGAGTGGGAGATCCTGAAAGGGGTACTGGTCGTCGAAGAGCGTGAAAATATCGCCCCTGGCTTTAGCCAGAAGATGACTGCCAACCTGCAGCCGGGCGAGTATGAAATGACCTGCGGTCTGCTGACCAATCCTAAGGGTAAGCTGATCGTTAAAGGTGAAGCGACGGCGGATGCGGCGAAAGGCGCTGCGGTGCTGAGCCTGGGTGACGCGATTACCGCTTATAAAGCATACGTTACCAAAGAGACGGCAGATCTGGTGGCGGGCACGAAAGCCTTTACCGATGCGGTGAAAGCCGGTGATATCGAAAAAGCCAAATCCCTTTATGCACCAGCTCGTCAGCACTACGAGCGCATCGAGCCGATTGCCGAGCTGTTCTCAGACCTTGATGGCAGCATTGACGCCCGCGAAGACGACTACGAGCAAAAGGCCGCCGATCCGAAATTCACCGGCTTCCACCGTCTGGAAAAAGCCGTGTTTGGCGATAACACCACCAAAGGGATGGAAAAATACGCCGCACAGCTGAACAGCGACGTGCTGGAACTGCAAAAGCGCATCAGCGAGCTGGCCTTCCCGCCTTCAAAAGTGGTGGGCGGCGCGGCGGGTCTGATTGAAGAAGTGGCCGCAAGCAAAATCAGCGGTGAAGAAGATCGCTACAGCCACACCGACCTCTGGGACTTCCAGGCCAACGTCGACGGTGCGCAGAAAATTGTCGATCTGCTGCGTCCTCAGCTGCAGAAAGAGAACAGCGAACTGCTGGCAAAAGTGGATGCCAACTTCAAAAAAGTCGACACCATTCTGGCGAAATACCGCACCAAAGACGGATTTGAAACGTACGATAAGCTGACCGACGCCGACCGTAATGCGCTGAAAGGCCCGATTACCGCCCTGGCGGAAGATCTCTCTCTGCTGCGCGGCGTACTGGGTCTGGACTAAGCACGATGAACAAGAATGGCAAATTCGACGAGGTAGAACCTTCCCGTCGTCGGTTGTTAAAAGGGGTAGGGGCGCTGGGCGGCGCGCTTGCCCTTGCAGGCGGCTGCCCGGTGGCGCATGCGGCGAAACCGCAAAGCGCACCTGGCACGCTGTCCCCCAATGCCCGCATGGAGACGCAGCCTTTTTACGGCGATCATCAGTCGGGCATTCTGACGCCGCAGCAGGCCTCCATGATGCTGGTGGCGTTTGATTCGCTGGCCAGCGATAAAGCCGATCTGGAACGTCTGTTCCGCCTGCTGACGGCGCGCATTGCGTTTCTGACCGCAGGTGGACCGGCGCCGGACACGCCGAATCCGCGCCTGCCGCCAATGGACTCCGGTATTCTCGGGGCGTTTATCGCGCCCGATAACCTGACCATTACCGTGTCGGTCGGGGAGTCGCTGTTTGATGGCCGCTACGGCCTCACAAAGCAGAAGCCGAAAGCGCTGCAAAAAATGACGCGTTTTCCAAACGATTCCCTCGACGCGGGGTTGTGTCATGGCGACCTGCTCCTGCAGATTTGCGCCAATACCCAGGACACGGTGATCCACGCTCTGCGCGATATCATCAAGCACACGCCGGATCTGCTCAGCGTGCGCTGGAAGCGGGAAGGGTTTATCTCTGACCACGCTGCGCGCAGTAAAGGGAAAGAGACGCCGGTTAACCTGCTGGGCTTTAAGGACGGCACGGCCAACCCGGACAGCAGTAATGCTGCGCTCATGGAAGAGGTGGTGTGGGTGACGGCGGATCAGGGCGAACCGGCGTGGGCCGTCGGCGGCAGCTACCAGGCGGTGCGCATTATCCAGTTCCATGTGGAGTTCTGGGACCGCACGCCGCTGAAAGAGCAGCAGACCATTTTCGGCCGCGACAAGCAGAGCGGGGCGCCGCTCGGTATGACGCATGAGCATGATGTGCCCGACTATGCCCGCGATCCCAATGGCGATGTGATTGCGCTGGACAGCCATATTCGCCTCGCCAATCCGCGCACCAAAGAGACGCAGTCCAGCCTGATGATGCGTCGTGGCTACAGCTACTCGCTCGGCGTGACCAACGCAGGCCAGCTCGATATGGGCCTGCTGTTCGTCTGCTATCAGCATGACCTTGAAAAGGGCTTCCTGACCGTGCAGAAGCGCTTAAACGGCGAAGCGCTGGAAGAGTATGTAAAACCCATCGGCGGCGGCTACTTCTTTGCCCTGCCTGGCGTGCGCGACCGGAACGCATATCTCGCGCAAGATCTGATTGAAGCCTGATAATTGTCCCTGCGAGAGTTCGCGGGGACATTATTTTTTCCTATGACAAACATATTGTTATATTTCTGTAATATTTCTATATAAGACTGAATCCGCTGCAGGAGCAGTCTGAAAAGTTGCAATCAGGTAAAATAAATGTTGCATTTATGATAACTCCTGATGTACTTAAGATAAGACAGCGGTAGTTCCCGGCAGTGATGCTGAATCACTATGGAGATCGCGAATGGTTGCGTCCTGTACTGGACAAGGTAAACATAACAACCGCAGCACCCGGCGCGGAGGCTCAGACTCCGGCAGCGATTTCCTCACCACTAAATTCTCCCCCTCTCCTCAAGAATCTGATTCGACCGACGTGCAGACTGGTGCGCGTAGCCGTTCTGTATCGTCATCTGATAAAGCAAGCAATGGCTTACAAGGAAGCCAACCCTCTGATGTTCGTGCGCATAATCGTGCCGACGCTGGCACGTGTGATGAATACCAACAACTCAAGGTGCTATCCATGGGAAGACAAAAAGCAGTGATCAAAGCTCGTCGCGAGGCAAAACGTGTGCTGAGACGGGACTCACGTAGCCATAAACAGCGTGAAGAAGAATCGGTCACCTCGCTTGTGCAGATGAGTGGCGTAGAAGCAATTGGCATGGCCCGAGACAGCCGTGATCATTCTCCAATTGTGGCGCGCAATGAGGCTCAGGCGCACTACCTGAATGCTATCGAGAGTAAACAGCTCATCTTTGCAACCGGTGAAGCCGGATGCGGGAAAACCTGGATCAGTGCAGCCAAAGCGGCGGAAGCGCTGATCCATAAGGACGTGGAGCGTATTATTGTTACCCGTCCGGTACTGCAAGCGGATGAAGATCTCGGCTTCCTGCCCGGCGATATTTCGGAGAAGTTTGCCCCGTACTTCAGACCCGTCTATGACGTGCTGGTGAAGCGTTTGGGTGCATCCTTTATGCAGTACTGCCTGCGACCAGAGATTGGCAAGGTGGAAATCGCGCCGTTCGCCTATATGCGCGGACGTACATTTGAAAATGCGGTCGTCATTCTTGACGAGGCTCAGAACGTGACCGCTGCGCAAATGAAGATGTTCTTAACGCGCCTCGGGGAGAACGTGACGGTCATCGTTAACGGCGACATTACCCAGTGTGACCTGCCATCCGGCGTGAAATCCGGGCTGAGCGACGCGATGTCACGTTTTGAGGAAGATGAGATGATTGGGGTGGTACGCTTCACGAAAGAGGATTGCGTGCGTTCGGCACTGTGTCAGCGGACGTTGCAAGTCTATTCCGACTGAAGGTAAAACATTACCGTTTTATCCTTCTTAAGTAATCCCTTCCCGGCATCATGCCGGGAAGCTTCTTTTATTCATGTGCTCTACTCGCGCCTGGTTATCTTTTAATAGATCGCCTGTCGTACGGAATTCATCATTTCGGTATTCATTTCAGCGGTGGGTTTTTATAACGCCTGGCGAAATGTGATGCGTATTTATAATATCCACAAAATACCCATGAATATCATGATCGCGCTAATTGTTCGTTCAAATTTAAACGTGAATGTTGTCACATAATGTTACTAAGTTGTAAAAATTAAGTTGGTGTATTGAGGGTAATTATCTATGTTTCGTACTGATTCAAACAACATTCTAACAAGAAAATCCCATGGGGAACCGTTTCCCTGGAACATCACGTTGAGGGTCATACATGAACGAACTGGTTGGTGCAATTAACGGTGTTATCTGGAGCCCGGCGTTAATATTCTTATGTCTGGGTGTCGGTCTCTATTTCTCATTACGTAGTCGTTTTTTGCAGTTACGTCATATAAAACATATGATTACCTTGATGTTCCAGGGGCGTCCTACCGATGCAGGGGTATCGTCTTTCCAGGCACTGACGATGACGCTGGCAGGACGAGTAGGGACCGGAAACATTGCTGGTGTCGCCACCGCAATCACCTTCGGTGGACCGGGCGCACTTTTCTGGATGTGGATGGTGGCGTTTTTGGGTGCCAGCTCAGCGTTTGTGGAATCTACGTTGGGCCAGGTTTATAAAGAAAAAATCAACGGTGAATATCGTGGCGGTCCTGCCTTTTATATCGAAAAAGGATTAGGGGTCAAATGGTATGCATGGTTATTTGCAGTCGTCACCATTTTCTCCTGCGGTTTATTAATGCCAGGGGTTCAAGCAAACTCGATTGGCGCCAGCCTGGAGATAGCTTTTGGGCTTGATCCCAATGTCACGGCGGCATTACTTGCCGTACTGTTAAGCTTTATTATTTTCGGTGGTGTGAAAAGGATCGCCAGTTTTAGCAGTATGGTCGTTCCGTTTATGGCACTCGGCTATATTATTGTGGCTTGCGTTATTATCGCGATTAATATTGCCGAGCTTCCTGGTGTTATTCTGCTGATCTGGAAAAGTGCTTTTGGCTTTGAAGCGGGCTTTGGCGCGATTCTGGGTCAGGCGATTATGTGGGGCGTTAAGCGCGGCGTCTATTCCAATGAAGCGGCACAGGGGACCGGACCGCATGCTTCATCTGCGGCAGCGGTGAGCCATCCGGTGAAACAGGGGCTGGTGCAGGCATTCTCAGTTTATATCGATACGCTGTTTGTCTGCTCCGCGACCGGGTTTATGCTGCTGATCACCGGGCTGTATAATGTTCAGGGCGTCGACGGCGCTGCACTCTATACGGGGATTGCAGGCGTGGCCGCAGGTCCTGGCTATGTTCAGACGGCGATGGAAAGTATGATGCCGGGCTTTGGTAATTACTTTGTTGCCATTGCGCTGTTCTTCTTCGCCTTTACCACCATTATTGCGTACTACTATATCGCCGAAACCAATATCGCCTACATCAACCGTAAAATTCACCGTCCCTGGCTGACATTCCTGCTCAAATTATGTTTGATGGCTTCCACCGTGTACGGGACCGTCCGCACCGCGGATCTGGCGTGGGGACTGGGGGA
The DNA here is from genome assembly GCF_010692925.1 of Enterobacter sp. T2. Classification (NCBI taxonomy): domain Bacteria; kingdom Pseudomonadati; phylum Pseudomonadota; class Gammaproteobacteria; order Enterobacterales; family Enterobacteriaceae; genus Enterobacter; species Enterobacter sp. T2. Next base: position 1,710,076 of record NZ_CP048736.1, read on the forward strand.
TATTGGGGTTGGGATGATGGCATGGCTTAACATTATTGCCATTGTACTTTTACATAAAAAAGCCTTTGTAAGCCTTAAGGATTATGAAACCCAGAATGCACAGGGACTGGATCCACAGTTTGATCCGGTTCGACTGGGAATTAAAAATGCCGATTACTGGCTGGGAGAGCGTAAGGATGAACCGGCTGCGAATCCGGGGCAGACGACTTCTGTCGTGAGAGAGCAAAGCGCAGGGAAACTGAACAATTAATCGTGACAGCCCGTATCGCAATACGGGCTCAGACTGCTGACAACGTTTCGCCCGGCGGCGCTACGCTTGCACGGGCCTACGGGTTTTGTCGAACCCCGGTCGGGGATTCTCATCCCCCCTGTTGGAGAATATAAAAGAAAAAAGCCCGTACTTTCGTACGAGCTCTCATCTTGAATATGGCGGTGAGGGGGGGATTCGAACCCCCGATACGTTGCCGTATACACACTTTCCAGGCGTGCTCCTTCAGCCACTCGGACACCTCACCATATTGTTTTGCTGCCTGACCGCGTGGGGGGCAACGGGGCGCTACTATAGGGAGTTGCGCTTACACGGTCAAGCAGATTTTCTGTATTCGTGCTTGTTCGGTTAAGCCTTAATCAGCACATGCCGCTGAGGGCTGAATTAACGCTGTGAATCGAGCACTTCGCTGTTTTTAACCACTTCCTGAGCTTTGCTATAGCTTTCGATCAGCAGCTGGTACGCCGGGAAGATATGGGTGTACACCTCAGCCCACTCCGCAGCATCTTCGCGGTTCCAGGTTCGCTGGATCTCAGACGCCACCGCCGCGGTGTCCATCGGTACCACACCGGCCTGCATCACACGCGCGAGGGTGATCTCCTGCGCCATTTTGCTGTAGGTCCCGGAGGCGTCAATTACCGCAAAGACTTTATACCCATCCGCAACCGCGCTGATCGACGGGAAGGCCATGCAGACGCTGGTGATCGTGCCCGCAATGATCAACGTTTTGCGTCCGGTAGCGTTTACCGCCGCCACAAACTCCGGGTTATCCCAGGCGTTGATTTCACCTTTGCGGGCCACGTACTGAGCATGCGGCGCATTGGCGTGGATCTCCGGGATAAGCGGGCCGTTCGGTCCTTGTGGGACGGAAGCGGTGGTGATCACCGGGATCTTCGCCAGGGTGGCGATTTTTGCAAGCGCCGCCGCACGGGCGCGCAGTTCTGGCATCGGCATATCGCCGACGGTCTGGAACAGCCCGCTCTGGTGGTCGATAAGCAGCATGACCGCATCGTTTACGTCAATGACGGGACGTGTACCGTTGAAGTTTGCAGGGGTAGACATTTTGCGCTCCTTATTACGTTTAGATCTGGCCGAAGCGGCCGGAGTTGAAATCACGAATGGCTTCCGCGATTTCGGTTTTACTGTTCATCACAAATGGGCCATAGCCCACAATCGGTTCATTCAGCGGCTCGCCGGCCATCAGCAGTACTTTTGCGTCGCCGTTTGCTTCCAGATGAAGCTTGTCGCCTTGCTGACTGAATACGATCAGCTGTGCCTCACCCGCTGGCGTGGTGCCGTTCACCGTTACGCTGCCCTCAAGTACCACCAGCGCCGTGCTCCAGCCTTCAGGCTGATTGAGCGTCAGGTGGCTGCCCTGGCGTAGTGTCAGATCCCACACATTCAGCGGTGAGAAGGTATGAGCCGGGCCAGTCACCTCGTCAAAGCGGCCGGCGATGACGCGCAACGTTCCGCTGCTATCCGGCAGCGTGACGACAGGGATATCCGCCTTCGTGATGCTCTGGTAACCGGGCGCTGCCATCTTGTCTTTGGCGGGCAGGTTGACCCACAGCTGCATCATTTTCAGTTCGCCGCCTTTCTGCGAGAACGCGCTGGAGTGGAACTCCTCGTGCAAAATGCCTGCGCCCGCCGTCATCCACTGCACGTCGCCCGGTCCGATGACCCCGCCTTTGCCGCTGGAGTCACGATGTTCCACTTCGCCGGAGTAGACGATGGTGACCGTTTCAAAGCCACGGTGAGGGTGCTCGCCCACGCCACGCTTCGCGCCATCCGCCGGGAAGGTGTAGGGACCGGCATAGTCCAGCAGCAGGAACGGACTGAGTGATTCACCGTGCGTCTGGTAGGAAAACATCGAACGAACCGGGAAACCGTCTCCGACCCAATGGGGACGAGGTGCGGTATAGACGCCTGTTACGGTTTTCATGATTAACTCCTGATGTGCTGTCGATGTAATTAGCTTATATTCAGAGCTAATATCCCGGTAGAGAGTGAAAATGACATTCACTGTTCTTAAAATGGAACAATGAGGGCGTATGCAGGATCTCAATGATTTCGTATGGTTTGTGAAAGTGGTGGACCACGGTGGGTTTGCAGCGGCAGGTCGGGCGCTCGATCAGCCTAAATCGAAACTGAGCCGCCGGATTGCGCAACTGGAAGAGCGGCTGGGTGTGCGGTTGATACAGCGTACCACGCGGCAGTTTACGGTGACGGAGGTGGGGCAAACGTTCTATCAGCACTGTAAAGCCATGCTGGTCGAGGCTGAAGCGGCGGAGGAGGCGGTGGCTGCCTTACAGGCTGAACCGCGCGGTGTTGTCAGGATAACGTGTCCTGTCACGTTGCTGCACGTTCATGTGGGGCCCATGCTGGCGCGGTTTATGGCGCGCTACCCGGGGATCAATCTTCAGCTGGAGGCCACCAACCGGCGGGTTGACCTGGTAGGTGAAGGCATTGACGTGGCGATCCGCGTTCGTCCGCGTCCGTTTGATGACAGCGATCTGGTGTTAAGGGTGCTGGCTGACAGAGGACACTGCCTGGTGGCGAGCCCGGCGTTGATTGAGCGGATGGGCAACCCGATGATGCCTGCTGAACTCAGCGACTGGCCGGGTTTAAGTATGGGGGCGGGCAAGCAACTGCATAAATGGGATCTGAGCGGTCCGGAGGGGGCGAAAGCCGAAATCCACTACACGCCGCGCTTTATAACTACCGATATGCTGGCGTTGCGGGAAGCGGCGATGGCGGGCGTAGGCGTGGTGCAGTTGCCGATTTTAATGGTTAAAGATCAGTTGGCGAAAGGGGAATTGGTGCGGGTTCTGGATGCCTGGGAGCCCAGACGGGAAGTGATCCACGCGGTATATCCTTCGCGGCGCGGTCTACTGCCATCGGTCAGGACGCTGGTCGATTTTCTAACCGAAGAGTATGCGCGGATGGTTGAGGAGTAAATTCTTTGTAGGTCGGGTAAGCGAAGCGCCACCCGACACCATCACCGCAGAGGAAGCAAAGTTCTCATCCCCCCCTGTTGGAGAATATAAAAGAAAAAAGCCCGTACTTTCGTACGAGCTCTCATCTTGAATATGGCGGTGAGGGGGGGATTGACTCGCTTCGCTCGCCCTGCGGGCAGCCTGCTCGCTGCGCTCTCAGTCTGTCCAACTGGCTACGCCAGTTGTCGAACCCCGGTCGGGGATTCTCATCCCCCCCCGCTGGAGAATATAAAAGAAAAAAGCCCGTACTTTCGTACGAGCTCTCATTTTGAATATGGCGGTGAGGGGGGGATTCGAACCCCCGATACGTTGCCGTATACACACTTTCCAGGCGTGCTCCTTCAGCCACTCGGACACCTCACCATATTGTCATCCCGTTGTTGCCGGGACGGGCGCTAATGTAAGGAAAAGCCGAACTGCCGTCAACTCACTTTTTCAGTAATTTAGCGTGTTTAGACAAACTTCAGGCAACCTGATTCCGAAATGTGCGAAAAGCGTCTTTTTTATCAGCAATAACATAGCGCCATAAATTTGTTATGCTGACAATCCATTTGAAAATGAAAACAAAACAGCGCGAAAAAAGGCAGGAATGACTATGGATATACTCTTCTATCACCCCACTTTTGATACGGCTTATTGGATTAAAGCACTGTCGGCAGCACTGCCGGGCGCGCGCGTTCGTGAGTGGAAGCGGGGCGATAACGAACATGCTGACTATGCGCTGGTCTGGCATCCACCCGTTGAGATGCTTCAGGGCCGTAAACTGAAGGCCGTGTTTGCGCTTGGCGCTGGCGTGGATTCCATTCTGAGCAAACTGAAGGCACACCCGGAGATGCTGCCGGAAGATATCCCCCTGTTCCGCCTGGAAGATACCGGTATGGGCCAGCAAATGCAGGAATATGCCGTCAGTCAGGTCCTGCACTGGTTCCGCCGCTTTGATGATTATCAGGCCTTTAAGCAGCAATCCCACTGGGAGCCGCTGCCGGAATATCAACGTGAAGACTTTACCATCGGTATCCTCGGGGCGGGCGTGCTGGGCTCAAAGGTGGCTGAAGCCCTTGCCCCGTGGGGCTTCCCGTTACGCTGCTGGAGCCGTAGCCGTAAAGCGTATCCGGGCGTTGAAAGTTTTGCCGGAATGGATGAACTCCCGGCGTTTCTGAAAGGCACACGCGTGCTGATCAACCTGCTGCCGAATACGGCGGAAACGGTGGGGATTATCAACGAAGCCTTGCTCAATCAGCTGGCCGATCAGAGCTACCTGATGAACCTTGCGCGCGGGGTGCATCTGGTGGAGCCGGATCTGCTGAAGGCGCTGGATAGCGGAAAGCTTAAAGGTGCCATGCTGGATGTTTACAGCCGTGAGCCGCTGCCTGAAGAAAGCCCTCTATGGCGACACCCTCGCGTGGCAATGACCCCGCATGTCGCCGCCGTGACGCGACCGGCTGAGGCGGTGGCTTATATCTCGCATACTATCGGTGAAATAGAGAAGGGGAACGCGGTTACCGGTCAGGTCGACCGACAGCGCGGCTACTGAGAGAAACCCGGCGTTGGCCGGGTTTTTGCTAATATTCGCCGCTGATAACTGCTATCCTTTGGAAAAACCGCAGAGGAGAGAAAGATGTATCCCGTTGACCTGCATATGCACACCGTCGCCAGCACCCACGCGTATAGCAACCTCCATGATTATATCGCCCAGGCAAAGCTAAAAGGTATTAAGCTCTTTGCGATAACCGATCACGGCCCGGATATGGCGGATGCGCCGCACTACTGGCATTTTGTGAATATGCGGATCTGGCCACGTCTGGTGGATGGCATTGGGATACTGCGCGGCATTGAGGCGAACATCAAAAACACCGACGGTGAAATCGACTGCACCGGCCCGATGCTGACCTCCTTAGATCTGATCCTTGCTGGTTTCCATGAGCCGGTTTTCCCGCCGCAGGATAAAGAGACCAATACCGCGGCGATGATTGCCACCATTGCCAGCGGCAATGTGCATATCATCAGCCATCCGGGTAATCCTAAATACCCTATTGATATTCAGGCCGTGGCGCAGGCCGCCGCGAAACACCGTGTGGCGCTGGAGATTAACAACTCCTCGTTCGTGCACTCGCGTAAAGGCAGTGAAGCCAACTGTCGCGAAGTGGCAGCCGCCGTGCGTGATGCCGGAGGGATGGTGGCGCTGGGCTCTGATTCGCACACGGCCTTCACGCTGGGGGATTTTGGCGAGTGCATGAAAGTGCTGCAGGACGTCAATTTCCCGGAAGCACAGATCCTGAACGTCACGCCACGCCGTATGCTCGACTTCCTGGAGTCGCGCGGCATGACGCCCGTTGATGAATTTGCCGACCTTTAATTGAATAACGGAATAACACAATGAATGAATTCTCCATCCTTTGCCGCGTGCTGGGCTCCCTGTATTATCGCCAGCCGCAGGACCCGCTGTTGGTTCCGCTGTTTACGCTCATTCGCGAGGGTAAGCTGGCGCAGAACTGGCCGCTGGAACAGGATGAGTTACTGGAACGTCTGCAGAAAAACTGTGATATGCAGCAGATCTCAACGGATTACAACGCATTGTTCGTGGGTGAAGAGTGCCGCGTTTCGCCCTACCGTTCTGCCTGGCAGGAAGGGGCGACCGAAGCGGAAGTGCGGGCATTCCTCTCTGAGCGCGGTATGCCGCTGAGCGATACGCCAGCCGATCATATTGGTACTCTGCTGCTGGCGGCCTCCTGGATCGAAGACAACGCGGGTGATGATGAAAATGAAGCCATCGAAATTCTCTTCGAGACGTATCTGCTGCCGTGGGTTGGAACGTTCCTGGGGAAAGTTGAAGCCCACGCCACCTCTCCGTTCTGGAGAACGCTGGCTCCGCTGACGCGCGACGCCATCGCAGCAATGTGGGATGAGCTGGAAGAAGAGAGTTAAGAGTGATTTAAATCACAAAAATTATGCAACGATACATTTCAACTTGCACGTAATGTGCTTCTGATCTCATTTCAATGGTGCGCATCTGCTAAGATGCGCACCATGAACATATTACTTTGTATTGCAATCACGACGGGCATTCTCTCCGGTATCTGGGGATGGGTGGCGGTGTCTCTCGGTTTATTAAGCTGGGCTGGCTTCCTTGGCTGCACGGCCTATTTCGCCTGCCCGCAGGGAGGGCTGAAAGGGCTCTTTATCTCAGGTTGCACGCTGATGAGCGGCGTTATATGGGCGCTGGTTATCATGAAAGGCAGCGCGCTGGCGCCGCATCTGGAGATTCTGGGCTACGTCATGACGGGGGTCGTTGCCTTCCTGATGTGTATTCAGGCGAGGCATCTGCTGCTGTCGTTTGTACCGGGCACCTTTATGGGGGCGTGCGCGACCTTTGCCGGGCAGGGGGAGTGGAAGCTGGTCGTCCCTTCACTGGCGCTGGGGTTGCTGTTTGGCTATGCCATGAAGAACAGCGGTCTCTGGCTGGCGGCGCGACGGGAAAAAACGCAAAACATCACCGTGGTGAGTGAATAAAAAAAGGCGAGATAATCATCTCGCCTTTTTTATGCGCTTCCTGTCAGGATTCCGGAGGCACGGACATATCACGGTATTTCACCAGGATCGGGTTCTGCACGTCTGATTTGTTTTGCAGATCCCACAGCCCGCGATCGATACCATCGTTAATCAGGAAGATCACGCCGGTTTCAATGGCTGACATCAGACACATCATGACCGGTTCATTCGAGGTATAACCAATTTCACCTTCCAGTAAACGCTGGTAATCGATGAAGCGGAATACCCCCGCCTGGACTTCATAAGACAATATCGTTTTGCTGGTGTTTACCGAGGAGAGCACTTCACCGGTACTGACGTTGACGACACGTAGGTTAACGGCAATTTGGTCGAGCTGATACTGGGTATCCGCGCCAATCCCAAAGTAACGTGCTCCCACACCACCCGATTTAACGTTGCTCTCATATCCGATAATCGAACCTTCGATCATGACGTTTGCCGCAGCCAGAGACTGCAGAGGCATTCGGTTATTGTCCGCGACGGTGCCATTCTCCTGTGCAGCACGAATAATTTTTCGTTCATTTAACAGGTTCTGTAGCCCCTGGCGTTCCAGCGGTATAAACCAGTGCGAATCCTTGAGTGCGGTAACCAGCATGGCGGTGGCGCTTTGCGGCACTGCCGTGGAGAAGTTACTGGCCGGGTAGGGCTTAAATTGCCCTGTTTCATCCTGAATGTTGTATACCGAGACAAATATTTTGCCCGTTGGAGAAGGCAAATGGGTTAAATCACGATAACTCTGAGCCCGAGGCATTAATGTTGGTTTTGCAGCTTCTTTAGGCGGAGCAGTTAAACAACCGCTCAATAAGCACACTGCAACAAATATCAGGAAGCGCTGCATGATCGTTGTCCTTATTTAGCTATTGTTTAAAAGTCAGTTGAATTGCTTTGTAGGCCAGAAACCTCAATGGTGGAGGTTTTTCCGGTTTTACGATCGGTTACGTTCAACTGAAGTTGTCCGTCTCTGTTGGCGATATCGACAATAAAATCGTTGGTCACCATTCGGCCGGGCTTGCCGGTGTTAATGTTTGTCAGCAATCCCCCTAAAATTTGCGACTGGATAGCCTGGGTGAAGTTATCCAGTGCGGAAGGGGTATCAACGGTAAAGTCCTTATAACTGGGATCTTTATAGGAGTTTTGCGCCTGAGCTTCATTCAGCAGGAACGCACCGTTGTTAGGGTTACCGCCAAAGTTAGGGTTACGGAACTGGAACGTCATATTTCCGCCCCAGCAAAGAGGGGTAATAAGCATTATCGAAACAACTGCATATGCAATACGCATGACAGCCTCCGCATATCGGTTCGCTAGAACTCATCTTTTGCTAAATCGCTGGTGCTTAATAGCGCTTTGTCTATTTGCAGGCGATTAATAGCGTCTTCAGTTTGAGCCAGTGCTAAGGCCACGTTTTTATCGAAGTCTGTTTTCGAGGGGAATAAAAACGTTTGATAAATAACGTCCTGATTAGCCGTGATGGTTATCCAGCTTCCCCAACGTGCACTGGGCCGCTCGTTGATTGTTAAATTACCCGTGTAGGTACTGTCCCATTTATCACTGAAGGCCCGGTAAAAACTGTGCCCGATCGATGAGACTGTGTGGTCAGTTAACAATCCGGGAACTTCGACCTCGACGGCCTGCAGATTCCCTGCAGCGAGCAAGAAACTCGCTGCGGCGATCCAACTCAACGTGCGCTTCATGTGATTAACGCCTGAGGTTATCGTTTGCCCATGAAACAGCCTGAGTTCGATTTTTAACAGCTATCTTCTTGAAAAGATTATAAAGGTGCGTCTTTACCGTATTTTCGCTGATAAATAACGAACGGGCGATTTCAATATTTGAAGCACCAATGCGTAATTTGTTCAGGATCTCTTTTTCACGGTGCGTGAGCAGCGCGGATTCCGAACTGTTATAGCGGTAGTTACCGGAGTGCGTGATGAGGTAGCTGGCCAGCTTTTGCGAGAAATAACACTCTCCGCGCAATATGCCCTGCAGACCCTCTACCACCCGGCCTTCTTCTTCAGTGACGTAGAACACGCCATTGATATGCGGCCAGCTTTCAATATCTCTGAAAGGGTATTCATCAGGAGTGTTCAATAATAACACGCGGATATTATTGTTTTTCCTGCTTAAGTTATCTTGCCAGTAATGGATAAGCTTCTTATCAGCTTCCATCATATCAAACAGAATGATGCTGCCAGGCGCAATATCATCAAAAGAACGTTGAATATTATGCAATTTCCCGTTCAATGATAAAGATTGCTTTAAATGTTGTAATAAAGCTGTCGCTTGCAGAGAAGGTTTTGTGATCAACAGTAATGTATGACCATGTAAACTATGGACTTCATTATACATGATGAAACCCCACTTATTTTTGGCACCTGACAGCTGCCCTCCTGAAAAGAGGAAGGCACCAGAAGTACTGACAGATGTTGCACTGCTGTGTGTAGAATCAGAACATAACCTCCACAGGGAGGTAAATATAAAACCAATTTCGTACAGCTAATTTCAATCTAGCTTTTACGAAGTTTAAAGCAAGTGTTAATCATGTAACAAGATGTAAAAATCAATATTAATTTGTGAATATTGGCTGTTTTGAATGTTGTTATTTGATATGAAAGTTGTACATATAAATAGGCGTGCACAGATTTTAAAAATCATACAAATTTTATTAACAGATTGATTTTATGTCTTAATTTTTATTTTGGAGACGTTAAGCTTTGGTATGAGTAACTGATACTTTCTAAGCCGTTATGTTCTCCTCTCTCTGGCTTAAGAAAACACGTCCTGTGTCACGTGATGAACAAAATGCCATCCTGCCGTTACGCTTAAACAACGCCGAGGAACGCGTGGGCAGGCTTGTCGTCGTTGTACGACACAACGCGCATAAATATTCTATAAAAAATTAAACCAGCCTGTGTAATGTGTATTTTTTCTGCAAATTAAGACTTTGTGGTGACCTGAGAAATAAAAATAAGCCACGCGGGTGAGATATTTAAAATGTTTCAGCGGACATACTCTTCACCGTAACGACGCGTTAACAAAAAAACGAGTCGTTTAACACGAAATACGAACAGGGTGTTTTCAGGTAGCCGGGTCCAGGGTGACAACATGAAAAACACATCGTTATTTTTGATGTTTACATTACTGGGTGTGCCTGGATTTGTAACCGCGGCTAATACTGATTTGGCGAATGCTGAATATAATTTTGCGGTTAATGAATTAAGTCGTTCATCATTAAATCAGGCAGCCATTATTGGTCAACAGGGCGTATTTAATGACGCTCAGATTCGCCAGGAAGGGTCGAAACTCTTGTCAGTCGTTTCCCAGGATGGTGCAGGCAACAGAGCGAGAGTTGATCAATCAGGGACTTACAATATTGCCTGGATCGATCAGAGCGGTAACGGGAACGATGCAGGTATTACGCAAGATGGATATGGTAATAGTGCAAAAATTATCCAGAAAGGGTCGGGTAATAGAGCAAATATTACGCAGTACGGTACGCAGAAAACCGCAGTTGTAGTGCAGAAACAGTCGCAGATGGCAATTCGCGTTATTCAACGCTAGTTATTTCGCGACGACTTTAATCAATCCGATGGGGGTTTACCATGAAATTTATCAAAGTGGCAGCACTTGCAGCAATCGTAGTTTCTGGTAGTGCTATGGCTGGTATGATTAACCAGGGCGGATGGGGTCATGGACATGGTCATGGCGGATACGGTGGCCCAAATTCAACCCTGAATATTTACCAGAATGGTGGCGGTAACTCCGCGCTGGCCCTGCAGACTGATGCCAGAAATTCAGTTCTGAATATTAGCCAGACCGGTGGCGGTAACGGCGCTGACGTTGGCCAGGGGTCTGACGACAGTAGCATTAACCTGACCCAGAACGGATTTGGCAACAGTGCGACACTTGATCAGTGGAACAGTAAAGATTCCGTGATGAATGTCAGCCAGTACGGTGGCCTTAACGGCGCACTGGTAGACCAGACGGCGTCTAACTCCACCGTCAACGTTACCCAGATTGGCTTTGGTAACCACGCGACAGCTCATCAGTACTGATACTGACATCTGTGCTACAAAAAACAGGGCTGATGCCCTGTTTTTTTTCGGGAGTTAATTATGAATACCTTAATTCTCCTCGCCGCGCTGTCGAGCCAGATAACCTTTCAAACCTCACAGCAGGGCAATATGACCACCATTATTCCGCAGGTCACGTTGACGGAATCGTGTGATTGTCAGGTCCAGATTGTCTCTTTGCGCGAAGGGCAGAGTGGACAAAGTTCATCCCGCCAGCAAAACACACTTTTTATCCCCGCTAATCAGGCGATTGATTTAATGCGCTTGAGTTTAAATATCTCAGCGGGAGACACGGTAACGATCGTGGTAACCGTCACTGATGGAAAAGCACTTCATTTATCACAACAGTGGTCGCCTGGAGGGCGCGCGCTCTAATCATTCATAATATCAATGCGTTGCGAAGGTGGCGGGTCTGTGCCGTTGAGCTATGCTGTTATCAGGAACTGTGTCGTAATGTTCCGTAACGTGACACTTCGTTAACATAATGAAGCGCGTTTGCCCCTCATGGACGATTTTCATTGAGGAGTACCTATCGTGACCCACAATTTTGCACATCTTATTTCAGGTTTGGGCCTGCTCGTTTCTGCCTTTATCGTTCCTGCGCATTCGGCCACTTTTGCGGAAGGGGGCGTCATTCACTTTCGCGGTGCAATCGTTGCTGACCCGTGTGAAGTTACGCAGCAACATCGGCAGCTGGCGGTATCGTGCCCGGATAAAAACCGTATGCAAACCCGTATGGTCAGTTACGACGATGCGCTGAACGGCATGACGACACCTTCCAGCCTGGCGACAGTGGATATGAAATACCTTAATCCTGAAAAAACGCTCGCAGTGGTTCAGATCCAGTACCGCTAATTCGTGTTTTACCGCCGATCGTTTTTCTCAATAACCCCTCTGCGATACACTTAAGAAAAAGGCGGGTAGCAGAGGGCTTTTATGAAACCGCAAATTGAAGTGATTCATGGCGATATTACGACCCAGCATGTCGATGTCATCGTCAATGCGGCCAATCCTTCCCTGATGGGGGGAGGCGGGGTTGACGGTGCTATTCACCGCGCTGCCGGACCGCAGCTGCTGGAAGCCTGTAAAATCGTGCGTCAGCAACAGGGCGAATGCCCGCCGGGCCATGCGGTGATTACGCTTGCGGGCAACCTTCCGGCCAAAGCGGTGATTCACGCCGTTGGCCCAGTATGGCAGGGCGGCGACCACCATGAAGCGAGTCTGCTGGAAGAGGCATACCGAAACTGCCTACGGCTTGCCGCCGACAACGGATACAAAACGATGGCGTTTCCGGCAATTAGTACCGGCGTGTATGGTTATCCTAAGGCGGCAGCGGCGACCATCGCGGTAGAAACCGTTTACCGCTACCTGTCGCTGAAACCGCTGCCAGAGAAGGTGACCTTTGTCTGTTTTGATGAAGACACCCTGCATCTGTATCAGCGGTTGTTGGCGCAGCGCAGACAAGCGTTGGAGAGTTGAAACAAACGTGGCGCACCGTCAGTGCGCCACGCTGCTCAGGCAGTTTTCGTCTGGGGTTTGCCTGAAAACAGGAAACGCAGGAGAGGGATCCGCAGATGGATCTCGTAGAGCACGATCGCCACGCCCACCACAAACACCAGTCCGGTAAAGAAGCCCAGCGTGTTAGAGGCGATATGCGGCGTGATGTAAGCCCCGAAGAACAGCGTCAACGGGTGATGCACCAGATAGATAAACAGTGAAGCATTGACGAAGTAGGTCACGCGGCTGGACTTAAAGTTCAGCAAGCGGTGGCCGAGTGCGAACACCACATTCACCATCCACAAGCCCAGCAGCATAGTGATCACGCTTTCCGTTTCATACATCCAGGCGTCGCCGCTACCGTAGCGCTGGTTCAGCAGATAGGCCGCAAACGCGAAGGCGGCACCCACTGCGCACCACGGTGACGGTGTGGTAAACAAGGCTTTAAGCTTCGGATAAATAAACGCCAGTGCGCCAATTAAAAAGAACGGAATGTAGAACAGCGACTGCATCACCACAAAATTAAACAACCCGTCGCTCAGTATCGGTGGGTAGACGATAAACAGAGTGCGTCTCACGGCGGCATAAGCAACGCCAAGCAGCAAAAAGAGCACCGACAGTTTGCCCAGCGTGACGTTGGCGAAGAAGGCGTCAGCGGTCGTGCTTAAATGACGGCGCAGACGGCTAAAGATCACCAGGCTGACCGTGGTCATTACCACCAGTACCAGCAGGAACCAGAGGTGAGACACCAGTTCCCAGACCAGCGTATTGTACTTTTCATACAGCGTAAGATTCGGCCAGTTCTCTGCTTTGCCTTTAACATACTGCAGCATAATGAACTGCGGCAGCGTCAGCAGCGGGATGGCGGTCAACATAGGAATACCCACGCGCTCTACGCGGACTTTCCACCAGCGCTTCAGCGGATAGCGTAAAAAAAGCATGTAGGAGAAATAGCCTGAAATGACAAAAAACACCTGCATACGGAAGGCGTGAATAAAGTCATTAAACAGCGTGAGCCACCAGGAGGGCATCTGGCTATTAACATGCCACGTGTGGCTGGAGTAAATCAGTGAAATGTGAAAGGGGATCCCCAATAGCATCAGCCATGCCCGGATCGAGTCGAGGAAATATTCACGTTCTGTTGGTGATGTGCTCATATAACTTTGTGCATTCTCAGACTTTTCGTCTTATCCCTAAGACTCATAATGGTTACATTCGACGCCAACCCTACACCAAGACCGACACACTGTCTCCAGGATAAGCACGCAAAGTGAATCGCGGGTTCTTTCATTTGCTTAATCCATGAGCCAGTAGCTGAACAAAGCAGTGATTATGTTGTCGGATTGCCTGAGTTTCCATTAAAATGGATCGGATCGATATAAGCACACAAAGGGGGAAGTGCTTACTTATTATGAAACATAAACCACAGATGATGAAAATGCGTTGGGTGGGTGCTGCAGTCGTGTTATCACTGTATACCTCATCGGCACTGGCCTTTAACATCGACGATGTCGCAAAACAGGCAAAATCGATGGCAGGCAAGAGCTACGAAGCGCCGAAAAGTAACTTGCCCTCCGTTTTCCGCGACATGAAGTATGCGGACTATCAGCAGATCCAGTTCAATCACGATAAAGCGTACTGGAACAACATTAAAACCCCGTTCAAGCTTGAATTTTATCATCAGGGTATGTACTTCGACACGCCTGTTGCCATCAATGAAGTGACGGCGACCGCGGTACGTAAGATCAAGTACAGCCCGGATTACTTCAATTTTGGCAATGTGCAACACGACAAAGATACGGTGAAAGACCTGGGCTTCGCAGGCTTCAAGGTGCTTTACCCGATTAACAGCAAAGATAAAAACGACGAAATCGTCAGCATGCTTGGCGCCAGCTACTTCCGCGTGATTGGCGCGGGGCAGGTGTACGGGCTTTCTGCGCGTGGTCTGGCCATTGATACCGCGCTGCCATCAGGTGAAGAGTTTCCGCGTTTCCGCGAGTTCTGGATTGAACGTCCAAAACCAACGGACAAACGTCTGACTATTTATGCGCTGCTGGACTCCCCGCGCGCAACCGGTGCCTATCGCTTTGTGATTATGCCGGGTCGTGACACGGTCGTTGACGTGCAGTCTAAAGTCTATCTGCGTGACAAAGTGGGCAAACTGGGCGTTGCGCCGCTTACCAGTATGTTCCTGTTTGGGCCAAACCAGCCGTCGCCGGCAACCAACTTCCGCCCGGAACTGCATGACTCCAATGGTCTGTCTATTCATGCCGGTAACGGTGAGTGGATCTGGCGTCCGCTGAATAATCCGAAACATCTGGCAGTAAGCAGTTTTGCGATGGAAAACCCGCAGGGCTTTGGCCTGCTGCAGCGTGGCCGTCAGTTCTCTCGCTTTGAAGATTTGGACGATCGTTATGACCTGCGCCCAAGCGCCTGGGTTACGCCGAAAGGCGACTGGGGTAAAGGCAAGGTAGAGCTGGTTGAAATTCCAACCAACGACGAAACCAACGATAACATCGTCGCTTACTGGACGCCGGATCAACTGCCGGAAGCCGGCAAAGAGATGAACTTCAAGTACACCATTACCTTCAGCCGCGACGAAGATAAGCTGCATGCGCCGGATAACGCGTATGTGATGCAGACTCGCCGCTCAACGGGTGATGTGAAGCAGTCTAACCTTATCCGTCAGCCTGACGGTACCGTGGCGTTTGTCGTGGACTTCACAGGCCAGGATATGAAGAAACTGTCTCCGGATACGGCGGTGTCGGCTCAGGCCAGCATTGGTGATAACGGTGAAATCGTTGAAAACACGGTGCGTTACAATCCGGTAACCAAAGGCTGGCGTCTGACCCTGCGCGTGAAAGTGAAAGATCCGAAACAGACCACTGAAATGCGTGCTGCGCTGGTCAGTGACGATCAGCCGCTGAGTGAAACCTGGAGCTATCAGCTACCTGCCAATGAATAATACATCTGAATATATTGATGCCATGCCGCTGACGGATATCGAAAAAGCGGCGCTGCCTAAGAGCGACATCCGCGCGGTTCACACCGCGCTGGATGGTGAACATCGTCAGTTTTCCCGTGATGATGATACGCCGCTGGGGTCAGTAAAAGCGCGTCTGGAGCAGGCATGGCCAGACTCGCTGGCAGAAGGGCAGTTGATTAAAGACGACGAAGGACGCGATCAGCTTCAGGCGATGCCGAAGGCGACGCGTTCCTCTATGTTCCCCGATCCATGGCGCACCAACCCGGTTGGCCGCTTCTGGGATCGCCTGCGTGGGCGTGATGTGACGCCGCGCTATCTGTCACGCCTGACGAAAGAAGAGCAGGCCTCTGAGCAGAAATGGCGTACCGTGGGGACTATTCGCCGTTACATCCTGCTGCTTCTGACGCTGGCACAAACGGTTGTAGCGACCTGGTACATGAAAACCATTCTGCCTTACCAGGGCTGGGCGTTTATTAACCCAACGGACATGATGGGCCAGGATCTCTGGGTCTCCTTCATGCAGCTACTGCCTTATATCCTGCAAAGCGGCATCCTCCTGCTGTTTGCGGTTCTGTTCTGCTGGGTTTCGGCCGGTTTCTGGACCGCGCTAATGGGCTTCCTGCAATTGCTGATGGGGCGGGACAAATACAGCATTTCAGCGTCAACGGTCGGGGATGAACCCCTCAATCCTGAGCACCGTACCGCGCTGATCATGCCTATTTGTAACGAAGACGTTGACCGCGTATTTGCGGGCCTGCGTGCGACCTGGGAGTCCGTCAAGGCGACCGGCAACGCGGCGCATTTCGACGTCTATATTCTGAGCGACAGTTACAACCCGGATATCTGCGTTGCAGAACAAAAAGCGTGGATGGAGCTGATTGCAGAAGTACAGGGCGAAGGTCAGATCTTCTACCGTCGTCGTCGCCGTCGTGTGAAGCGTAAAAGCGGTAACATCGATGACTTCTGCCGTCGCTGGGGTAACCAGTACAGCTACATGGTGGTGCTGGATGCGGACTCCGTCATGAGCGGTGACTGCCTGAGCGGTCTGGTGCGTCTGATGGAAGCCAACCCGAACGCGGGGATCATTCAGTCTTCGCCAAAAGCGTCCGGTATGGACACGCTTTATGCGCGCTGCCAGCAGTTTGCCACCCGTGTTTACGGGCCGCTGTTTACTGCCGGTCTGCACTTCTGGCAGTTGGGTGAATCGCACTACTGGGGTCACAACGCCATTATTCGCGTGAAGCCGTTCATTGAACACTGTGCGCTGGCGCCGCTGCCAGGTGAGGGTTCGTTTGCCGGTTCTATTCTGTCGCATGACTTCGTGGAAGCTGCGCTGATGCGTCGTGCGGGCTGGGGCGTCTGGATTGCCTACGACCTCCCGGGATCGTACGAAGAGCTGCCGCCGAACCTGCTGGATGAGCTCAAGCGTGACCGCCGCTGGTGTCACGGCAACCTGATGAACTTCCGCCTGTTCCTTGTCAAAGGGATGCACCCGGTTCACCGCGCGGTGTTCCTGACGGGCGTGATGTCTTATCTCTCTGCACCGCTGTGGTTCATGTTCCTTGCGCTCTCTACTGCATTGCAGGTCGTCCATGCTTTGACGGAGCCGCAATACTTCCTGCAACCGCGCCAGCTGTTCCCGGTGTGGCCGCAGTGGCGTCCGGAGCTGGCAATTGCGCTGTTTGCGTCTACCATGGTGCTGCTGTTCCTGCCTAAGCTGCTCAGTATCATCCTGATCTGGTGCAAAGGTTCGAAAGAGTACGGCGGTTTCTTCCGCGTGACCCTTTCACTGCTGCTGGAAGTGCTGTTCTCCGTGCTGCTGGCACCGGTGCGTATGCTGTTCCACACCGTGTTTGTGGTCAGTGCGTTCCTGGGCTGGGAAGTGGTCTGGAACTCACCGCAGCGTGATGACGACTCCACGCCGTGGGGCGAAGCCTTCATGCGTCACGGTTCTCAGCTGCTGCTGGGGCTGGTGTGGGCGGCGGGCATGGCCTGGCTGGATCTGCGCTTCCTGTTCTGGCTGGCGCCGATTGTCTTCTCGCTGATCCTGTCGCCGTTCGTCTCTGTGATCTCCAGCCGTTCAACGGTGGGACTGCGGACTAAACGCTGGAAACTGTTCCTGATCCCGGAAGAGTACTCCCCGCCGAAGGTGCTGGTGGATACCGATACCTATCTGGAGCAGAACCGCAATCGCACGCTGGATGATGGCTTTATGCACGCCGTGTTTAACCCGTCATTTAACGCCCTGGCAACAGCCATGGCGACAGCGCGTCACCGTGCAAGTCATGTGCTGGAGATTGCCCGCGATCGTCACGTTGAGCAGGCGCTTAACGAGACGCCGGAAAAACTCAACCGCGACCGTCGTCTGGTGCTGCTGAGCGATCCGGTCACGATGGCAAGGCTTCACTATCGCGTATGGTCCGCTCCGGAAAAGTATTCTTCGTGGGTGAACTACTACAAAGACGTGAAGCTGAATCCGCTTGCACTGAAGGCGAAGTAAGTTGTTAACCAGGGCGGGTAAGCGTAGCGCCACCCGCCAGATAAAAATACCGGCTTAATCGCCGGTATTTTTTTAGAGGTAACTTATGAGAATAATCATCGTCGTCCTGATGGCATGCCTGCTTAGCGGCTGCGGCAGCATCATCAGCCGCACTATTCCAGGGCAGGGCCATGGGAATCAGTATTACCCGGGTGTGAAATGGGATGTGCGTGATTCCGCGTGGCGCTACCTGACCGTGCTCGATCTGCCGTTTTCGCTGATTTTCGACACGCTGTTGCTGCCCATCGATGCTAGCCACGGCCCGTACGAGTAGCGTAAATCAACGCTCGTCCCACTCATCGGCTGCGGTTTGACCTTCTTCCGTATCCAGCGGGGGTTCGAGCTGAAATTCGCCCTCATCCCACTCGTGCAGGGTGTTCTCTTCCAGCCACTCCTGCCGTAACTCGATTTCGTCATAATCACCATCAAAGACGGCCTGCGCGCCTTCACCGCTCAGGACCGGCAAACATTCCCCTTCTTCACCTTCATCAGCAAAGAATTCGGCCTGCCACATAATATCCCCGTCCTGCAGAACGTATTTTTGGATATTAAGTTGTTGCACGTCAGCATCTTCTTCCTCAACACCGGGATTGTCGGCGAGGAACTCTTCGCGAGCGGCATCAATAGCTTCTTCCAGCGTGGCGTACATGGTCATTGGTGTCTCCCTGTTTTCCAGAAGGTTTCAGGGAAAGAATAGCTGAAGATCGGATTCTGCAAGTATGAATGCGAAAATAAGCCGTCAGGCTTTCGCCTTATTCTGTCGTGGGGCGTAACGCGCGGGATAAACTCAACCACGAATACATCGCGTTGAACAACACCACGCCCGCCGTCACGATAAAGACGGCGCGGAAACCAAAGCTGGCGGATATACCTGCACCGAGAAGCGGTCCGGTCACATTACCAATATCGCGAAATGACTGGTTATAGCTAAAAATACGCCCCGCAATCTGGTTCGTGGAGTTGTAAACCAGCAGGGTCTGTACGGCGGGCAGTAACGCCCCGTCGGCGGCGCCCAGTAAAAAGCGCAGAACCCCCAGTTGCCACGGAGAGTGCACCATCGACATGGGGACAAGCAGCAGGACGGAGATCACCAGCGCGCAGATCAGAATTTTTTCCGGGCCCACCCGATCCCCCAGCTTGCCCAGCCTCGGGGCGCTAAGCAGCGCCGCCACGCCGGGCACGGAGGCAATGAGCCCGCTGATAAAGGCGATGTTACTGACATCACCCGCCAGGTCACGCACGTAGAGCGTCAGAATTGGCGCAATCGAGCCGGTAGCGACCTGAATAATCATTGTCGTGACGAACAGGCTCAGCACCAGTCTGGGATTCTTAAGCGAGGTCAGCACGTCTCTGGCATGGAGCATCTCTTTTTTGGCGACAGGCGTGAAGTTCTCACGGATACAGAGCAGAGTGACGATAAAGCACAGGAACAGCACGCTGGCGGTGATGAAAAAGACCGGGCGCAGGCCGTAATTATCCGCCAGCAGTCCTCCGGCCAGTGGCCCCAGCAAGGCGCCACTTACGCCACCGGTGGAGAGCGTCCCAAGCGCCCAGCCGCTCTTATGGCGCGGAATTTGCGTGGCAATCAGGGCATTCGCATTGGGAATAAATCCGCCCAGTAAACCCAGCAATGCCCGCAATACCAGGAACTGCCAGACGTTTTGCGCGACCCCCATCAGCGCCATGATGATGGCCATCCCCAGCGCAGAACGTAGGAGCATAATTTTTCGGCCCTTGCGATCGGCAAGGCCACCCCAGAAGGGTGAGGCAATCGCGGAGAAGAGAAACGTAATGCTGAAGACCAGTCCAGACCACATATTGAGCGCGCTGTGGCCCGTCACGCCCAGTTGTTCGACGTAGAGCGGCAGGAAAGGCATAACCAGGCTGAACGCCGCACCGGTAAGAAAACAGCCAAGCCACGCAACCGTGAGGTTACGTTTCCAGTTTATGGGGGCATCTGAGGGTGACATAACATTCCGCATAATGAGGTGCTGAGCACCTGAGGCATAAAGTAATAAGCCTGCTAATTATGCGCCTGGGTTATGATTGCCGCAATGCGGAAGCGCTTTTAAAGCTAAAACAGGAGGCGGCCCGAATGGGGCCGCATGAGGATCAATAGCGGGACGGTGTGCCCTGTGGTCGCGTTTTAAAGCGGCGATGCAGCCACATATACTGCTCAGGGGCCAGCATGATGCACTTCTCTACAACGCTGTTCATCCAGCGCGCGGTGGTTTCTGCATCGTCTAACGGCGGCGCGAGCTCCGGTTCGAGCATCATCAGCTCGTAGCCTGAGCCATCCGGCATACGGCGGGGCACAAAGGGGACGATGGCGGCTTTGGACATCCGTGCCAGCATCCAGGTGCCGGTGGTGGTGGCCGCCTCTTCAACGGCAAAGAACGGCACAAATACGCTCGACTGCGGACCGTAGTCGTGGTCGGGAGCATACCAGACCACTTCACCGGATTTAAGGGCGCGGATCATGCCCTTCAGATCCTTACGGTCGATCATGCTTTTATTGGAGCGCATGCGGCCGTTGGTCTGAATGAGATCGATAACCGGGTTGTCGTTTGGACGATAAACACCGATGCCGGGCGCCTGCATGCCAAACATCCGCGCCCCGATCTCCAGCGTCAGAAAATGAACCCCGATCAGCAGAACGCCGGTCTGGTTAGCCTGAAGCGTATGCACGGGCTCCATGCCGGTTCCCGTCACTTTGCTCCAGCGCGCCATGCGCTTATCTGACCAGAACCACGCCATACCGGTTTCCATGAGCCCCATACCGACGGATTCGAAATTCTTCGTGACCATATCGTGGCGCTCTGCCTCGCTCATCTGCGGGAAGCACAGCTCAAGATTTCGGTACGCGATGCGCGCCCGACGCTTCATGAACGTTAGCGCGATTCGGCCTAACGATTTACCTAACCGGAAGATAACAGGGTAGGGAAGCTGTACCAGTAGCCATAAAAAGCCAATGCCAAGCCAGGTCATCCAATAGCGAGGGTGCAAAAGGGCGACGGTAAATTTGGGTAACTGGGTCATGTCTTTCCTGTGTTCAAACGTCCTGTTTCGCTATTGTCGCATTTTTTGAGACGTTGCCAAAATATCTGCCAACGAAACCTGTACGACGAGAGCAATTGTTAAACCTGATTAATCAGGGTGTGTGAAATGTAGCGTAAATTGTGTGGATGTAAATTGGTTTTGTTTGCTATATGATGCCGACCGATTTTTCATTCTCTCTAACGATTCCAGGACTGTACACCATGCCAGTGTTACACAACCGCGTGTCGAATGAGATGTTAAGAGCGCGTATGTTGGCTGAAACCGAACCGCGCACAACCATCTCTTTCTATAAATACTTCACGATCGACGATCCGCAGGCGACCCGCGATGCGCTTTACCAGGCCTTCACGGCGCTGAACGTTTTCGGGCGCGTCTACCTTGCCCGCGAAGGCATCAACGCGCAGATTAGCGTACCGGAAAGCAAAGTCAGCGCTTTCCGCGAGTGTCTTTATCGCTTCGACCCCGCCCTCGACGGCTTACGTCTGAACATTGCCCTGGACGATGACGGGAAATCCTTCTGGGTGCTGCGCATGAAGGTGCGTGAACGCATTGTGGCGGACGGTATTGACGATCCTGAATTTAACCCGGCGAACGTCGGTGAATATCTGAAGGCCGCGGAAGTGAATGCGATGCTGGACGATCCGGATGCCGTGTTCATTGATATGCGTAACCACTATGAATACGAAGTGGGGCATTTCGAAAACGCGATGGAAATTCCGGCCGATACCTTCCGCGAGCAACTGCCTAAAGCGGTTGAGATGATGCAGGAGCATAAAGATAAAAAAATCGTTATGTACTGCACCGGCGGCATCCGCTGTGAGAAAGCCAGCGCGTGGATGAAGCACAACGGCTTTAATAAGGTCTGGCATATTGAAGGCGGCATTATCGAGTACGCCCGCCGCGCCCGCGAGCAGGGTTTACCGGTGCGTTTTATCGGGAAAAACTTTGTCTTTGACGAGCGTATGGGTGAGCGTATCTCGGAAGACGTTATTGCCCAGTGCCACCAGTGCGGTGCGCCGTGCGATACCCATACCAACTGTAAAAACGACGGTTGCCATCTGCTCTTCATCCAGTGCCCTGCCTGTGCCGAGAAGTTTAACGGCTGCTGCAGTGAACTGTGCAGTGAAGAGAGTATTCTGCCGGAAGAAGAGCAGCGTCGGCGTCGTGCGGGACGAGAAAACGGCAATAAGATTTTTAATAAATCACGCGGCCGTCTGAATACCAAACTGGGTATTCCCGACCCGGAATGATAATAACGCCCGGCAGGCGAGATCCTGCCGGGCGAATCTATTATGACTTCTGCTGCACACCTTCAACAGAAATAACCAGCTCAACATCCTGAGACGCCGGACCCAAATCCGTTGTGATATTAAAATCTTTCAGGTGAATTTTTCCTGCCGCTTCAAAACCTGCGCGTTTACCCCCCCACGGATCGTCACCCTGGCCGATCAATTTTGCATCCAGAGTCACGGGTTTCGTAACGCCATTCAGGGTAAGATTACCGGTAATATTCAACTTATCACCGTCTTTTTTCACGTCCGTAGAGGTGAAAGTCGCTTTCGGGAATTTAGTGACGTTCAGAAACTCTGCGCTGCGCAGGTGTTTATCGCGCTCAGCATGATTGGTATCAACGCTGTTCGTATTAATGGTCACATTGACTTTATCCGCCGCAGGATTTTTCTCATCAAAGGTGAATGTGCCGTCAAAATCTTTAAAGGTGCCGTACAGCCAGCTGTATCCCAGATGCTGAATACGGAAATTGACGAACGCGTGCTGGCCCTCTTTATCAATTTTATAATCCGCCGCCACGGCGGAACCGGTGGTGAATAACAGAGAGCCCAGTGCGATACCCAGCAGGTGTTTTTTCATTTTATACTCCAGAGTCAACTGACGAGCGGCCAAGCATGCGCTTGAGCGTATCGTCTTTATCAATAAAGTGGTGTTTAAGGGCGGCAAGCCCGTGCAGCACGGACAGGATCACCACGCTCCAGGCAAGCCAGAGGTGGACCACCCCCGCCGTGTCGGCCTGAACCCCAGCATCACTGAGCGTTGCTGGCACCTCGAATAGACCAAAAACGCTGATCGGCTTGCCGTCTGCCGTCGAAATGAGATAGCCGCTGATCAGAATGGCGAAGAGCAGCGCATAAAGCGCAATATGCGCGGCGACAGCACTGAAACGGGTCAATTTACTGTGGGTCTTCGGTGCTGCAGGGGGCGGAGAGATATGTCGCCATATCACGCGGAAAATCAGCCCCAGCATCAGCAAAACGCCGATGCTTTTATGCAACTCCGGCGCCTGGTGATACCAGCCGTCGTAATAGCTGAGCGTGACCATCCAGAGTCCAAGTCCGAACATGCCATAGACGGCAATGGCAAATATCCAGTGCAAACTTATGGATATTATTCCGTAGCGCCGGGAGGAGTTACGCAATTGCATCAGAATGTCCATTTTCAAATTAACCGAAACGTAAAAATGAACGGGAAGGCAAGATATTGCAACTGAAATAAGAGTATATGGATTTTTATTTTATTTATTTCAGCAATTTTGAAAAGGAACCGCAAAGGTAATTCAAAGGCTTCGTGCAAGGCGCAATAAGCAGGGGGAAAGAGATTAAATAAACATAAAGTAACGTCAATAAATGTCAGTCAACGCTTTCAATAAAATACAATGTAAATAAAATCAACGATCGCAAGTAGTGCCCACAGTAAGATATAGAGCATAAAATGTTCGCGAATATTATTGACGAGAAAACTCACGATCCTGCGCATAATGCCCCATGATTCACCGTAAAGAAAACGGGCCCCGAACTGTCCGGAGCCCATAGCGATTATCCGTTAAAACGCGCGAGTGAGAAGGGCGTCAGATCAAACTGAGGCGTGATACCCTGAGCAAATTGCGCGGCGATTTCACCCAGCACGGAAGCGAACTTAAATCCGTGTCCGCTCAGCCCGGTAATGAGCAGGGTGTTGTCATGTCCTGGCAGCGTATCAATGATAAAGTCTTCATCCGGCGTGTTGTCGTAGGTGCAGGCCGCGCCGTAGAGCAGGCCACCCACGCCCGGGAGAATATTGCGCAGGAACGAGAAGGCTTCTGAACCATCCTGCGGACAAGCACCAAACGGTTTACGCTCGTCAGGTGAGGAGATAACTTGCCCCCCGTTGTGTTTTCCAATCTTGAGCGCGTCTTTTTCGGAAGGGAAACCGTAGAACTGATCGCCATTGGGCAACTCGCCGGTGAACGCCGGGAATTTATTCTGGGCACTGTAGCGACCATCCGACTGGAACCACGAAAAGACCTTACGCACGGGCTGGATCGGCAGGTCTGGCAGCAGGCGGGTGACCCAGGTTCCTGCGCTGATAAGCAAACGAGACGCCGAATATTCACCATCCAGAGTCGTTACCGTCACGCCATCTGCGTTATGCGTGATGGCCTCCACCGGACAGTTAAACAGTTGCGCACAGCCCGCTTTGGCGGCAAGGTCGATCCAGGTTTTGATGGCGGTTTCACAGTGCAACACCCCGGAGTTGGCTTCAAAGAGGCCAATATAATCGTCCGGGACGGTAATTTCTGGCCAGCGCGCGGTGATAGCCGGCGCGTCCAGCTTCTCAACCTCCAGATTAAAGGCCTTTGCGCTGCGTTCCACATTAGCCAGAAATTCCGAACGGGCCGGGCCAAGATTGATGACGCCCGTACGTTCGAAAATGCGCTCTTCAGTCTCTTTAGCCAGCGCGTCCCACAGCGTCTGGGCACGAAGCACCAGCGGAACATAGCGTTCCCCCTCGCCATAGGCATGGCGAATGAGACGCGTGTCGCCGTGGTGGCTACCTTCGCTATGGGGCGGCAGGTGAGAGTCAATCATCAGGACATTGAGTCCTGCCTGTGTCGCGTAATACCCGGCGGCCGATCCTACGGAGCCACTGCCAATAATGATTAGGTCATATCTCATATGCATCTCGTCACGTACGTTTTTTTTAGCAGAGTAATTAACAAAGCGGGTGCAAACAAGCGGGAAATAAATAAGGCACCGCGTGGGTGCCTGTTGAAAGAAAAGTGAGCATTCGGTTAGTGCCGTTTATACTCATTTTCCTGATAGTCGCCAGATTCTATTTTTGCAATTCCTGCCTCTAAAATAGAAATAAACTGACGGGCGACGTCTGTCGTAAGCCACAGCGTCTGTCCAACTTCCGCTTCTTCACGGTTCAGCTGATTTGGGGTCTGGTAGTGCAAACGCAGCATCAGTGCATCGTAGCTGTCTACGGTACTGATGTCCCAGCCAACGAGTGGGTGGGTCTGGATGACTTCGCTATTCTTTTCCATTATAACCCCCATAATGCGTGTTAGAAGACAACGACTTCGAGGTTCAATGCATGTTTTTCTGAAAGCAACTTCAGTATACAAGTAATAAGGGTTCCTAAGGGAAAAATAAACAGCTAGCAACACATTTTTCTGCTTTTTAGGATTGTTCGAGCAATAAAACACCATCTTGTTCACGATTTTTAAAGAAGTTGCCGAATTATTTTGAACTTTCTGGAATTTCAGGCAAAAAAAAGCCGGGGCGACCCGGCAAAAAACACAATGAGGGAGCAGTGTTAATCTGTGATGAACCAGTCGTCAGCGCTCTCCCACGTTTCCCGCAGGATTTCGCTGATGCGATCTTTATCTTCTTTTGCACCGCCAATGACGGAAAGGTTGTTCGCCGCGGCGTAACGAACAGTGACGGCGCCTGCATTGTCGGGGAAGGTGTTATGAATACGACGGGATAATTCGCCTGCCAGTGCGTCAAGCGCGCCAGCAGGCAGAACGGTAGTTTTGGCTATGGTGACTTCAATACGCATAAATGCCCCCTGTGTAATATACTGTTTATTTATACAGGTATATTGTTCGTTTGACAACAAGGGGCGTTGATTATTTAGCGTTTTACCGTCCAGTTGACGGTTTCGCCTGCCAGGAAGGGGATCAGCGTATCATCCGTCAGGGCAATGGATGCCTTCACCTGGCTCGCTTTGCGCTCCAGTTCAATGAACGTGTCATTGACCGGCAGGCCGTAAAAGCGCGGGCCGTTGAGGGAGCAGAACGCTTCGAAATGTTCCAGCGCGTTCATCTCTTCAAATACCGTTGCATAGCTGGCAAGGGCCGTAGGGGCGTTGAAACAGCCTGCGCAGCCGCAGCTCGCCTCTTTACGATGGCGGGCGTGAGGCGCGGAGTCTGTGCCGAGGAAAGCGCGTGAGAAACCGCTGGCAACCAGTTCGCGCAGCGCCTGCTGGTGAACGTTGCGCTTAAGGATCGGCAGGCAGTACAGGTGAGGGCGTACCCCGCCTACCAGCATGTGGTTACGGTTAAACATCAGATGCTGTGGGGTGATGGTGGCGGCAATCAACTCGTTGCCGTCACGCACATATTCTGCGGCGTCTTTGGTGGTGATATGTTCAAAGACCACTTTAAGCGCAGGCAGGCGCTGACGCAGCGGTTCCATCACGGTCTCGATAAAGCGGGCTTCACGGTCGAAGATATCAATCTCGGCATGCGTGACTTCGCCGTGTACCAGCAACGGCATGCCCAGTTTCTGCATACGTTCCAGCACCGGCATGATGGCATCAATGCTGGTGACGCCGTGGCTGGAGTTGGTGGTGGCGTTTGCAGGATAGAGTTTCGCCGCCGTAAAAACGCCTTCGTTAAACCCGCGCTCAACTTCGTCCGGATCGAGAGAATCGGTCAGATAGCAGGTCATCAGCGGGGTGAAATTATGTCCAGCCGGAACGGCATCCAGAATGCGCTGGCGGTAGGCAATCGCGGCATCGACGGTGGTGACTGGCGGAACCAGGTTTGGCATGACAATCGCGCGGCCATAAATTTCACTGGTATAAGGCACGACGGTTTTCAGCATATCGCCATCGCGCAGATGGATATGCCAGTCGTCAGGGCGGCGGATTTTAAGAACCTGGGGTTGTGCAGTCATGGAAGCTCCGGCTTGTCAGGAATCAGTCATAAGGATGGCTGTTTTTGCCGGACACAAATCATAAGCGGAAACGTTTTCGTTTGCACACTTTTCCGTAAAAAAAAGGGCGCCGCAGCGCCCTTCAGGTTAATCGGTGAAAGGAATGATGATTTCTCCCGGTTTCACCTCTATCCCTTTTGCGTATTTTTTCGCAAGGGCTTCACCCTTACTTTTGTCTTCGCTTAAGACATACGCCGGTTGCTGATTGAAATAGTTACGCAGCGACTGGTTCAGATAGGGCATCAGGGTTTGCAGAACCGGTGCCATCTTGTCCGGTGAAACCTGCGCATCGACCACTTCCATCTCCTGCAGGAAAATCGCGCCCTTCTCTTTGTTGAAAACCGGAAGTGCCTTCAGCTTGAGCTTGATGTTGGCTTTCTGGTTGCCAAAAAGGGAGGTCATATCAAGGCTGGCATCCCCGGCGAGGGTGACTTTATTGGGCTCTTCACGACCAATCTGGCTGGTGAGATTGGTGAGAATGATATGCGCATCGGCAAGGCCTGGCACACCAATGTCTTTGGAGAAATTGTTATGTTTTTCCAGCGCCTGATTAATTTCCTGTTCACTGACGGTGTATTGCGTAAGCTGATTGCAGCCCACCAGCAGGCCGCTAACGATAAATGCGGCGGCAATGACAATTTTCTTCATGGTGTTCCTCAACGAAAAATCGGCGCTTCTGTCCTGTAGCGTCAGTATGTCAGTGTGAAATGGCAGAAACCAGCAGAAAATACTGAGAAGTGAGGCGGGAGAGTTCTCCCGCCAACGAGAAGGATTATGCGCCGGGCTCGAGCATACCGCTCGCGCTGCGCTTCTGGCTGAACTGCCACCAGAGGGCCAGTAACGTCATAAAGCCCACTGCGCCGAGCATCATCCACGGCAGTTCCGGTTGATTCAGCGCTTTACCGGCATCGAACAGCCAGCCGCCGCCGGTGTAGCCTAACGCGCCACCAAAGGCCAGACCGAGTCGGCTGAATCCCATATAGCTGCCGCGGGCACGCGCGTCCGCAAGCGAGGCGCTCAGCGTTTCCCGGGCGGGCTCGGCGATGATGGAGCCGATATAGAAGGTGCAAATCAGCGTAAACAGCTGCTGGAGCGAGCTCACCAGACCGATCGGCATCATGCTCAGCGTCATCAGAAACAGCCCGGCCATCAGGCGATGTTCCAGGCGAAAACGCCGTTCGCTCCAGCGGGCGATGGGGTAGAGCAGCGTCAGTGACAGGCAGGCTTCAATGGCGTACATCCATTTAACGGCAGCAGGCGTGCCCGCAATATCGTTTACCATGATCGGCAGCATCAGCATCACCTGCACGGCCAGCATGTAATACCCGGTCAGGGTCAATACGTAGGTGACAAAACGCTTGTCGCGAAGAACGCGACCTAGCCCCTCGCGCACCGGCGCTTTTACCGTCGACAGTTTCCAGGCGGGAAGATAGAGACCGTTAAACAGCGCGCACAGAATAAAGAGTACCGCCCCGGCCGCACAGACCAGACGGAAATCGTACTGCAGCAGCCAGCTTCCCAGCAATGCGCCAACCACCGCGCCGGCACTGTCCTGCATCATCAGAATGGAGAAGAAACGCCCCCGGTGCTGCGGGCGAATCAGCTTCACCACCAGCGCGGTACGGGGCGGGTCAAACAGCGTGCCGCCGATACCGGAGAGGAAGCAGGAAAACCAGAGCAGCCAGGGCTCGTGGGCAACGGCCATCGTGGCAAAGCCTGCCGCGCGGAGCAGCATACCGGTCACGATCATTGGTTTAGCGCCAAAGCGGTCAGCGATCGCGCCGCCAAAGACGCCCAGACCCTGCTGGACAAACTGACGCAGTCCCAGGGCAATACCGACCATTACCGCCGCCCAGCCCATTTGATCGACAAAGCGGATCGAGATGAGAGGGAATACGACAAAAAAGCCGAGCACGACCAGCATGTTATCGACTAACAGGAAATATTTACCCAGGCTCCTCGCCTGTGATACGCGGGACATTTTCCCTCCAGGGAAAATAAGAAGGTGAGCACGCTAACATTCTGCGGTGTCGCCACGTTTTTTCCCACCCCTGGACGCGACAATATTTTTTTATCAAAAGGGTGCTTTGATAGAGAGTTTTCATTGAAAAAGGTGAAAAGAGGTGAAAATGGTATGTCACTGTTTTCACAGACGGCACGGGCGCAGGTATAGTAAAGCTAATGGGCAAGCTGAAGTGACGGGAAGGAGTGGTATTGATGTTTGGCTATCGCAGTAATGTGCCAAAAGTGCGTCTGACAACGGACCGGCTGGTCGTTCGTCTGGTGCATGAGCGTGATGCCTGGCGTCTGGCGGATTATTACGCCGAGAATCGCCAGTTTTTGAAACCCTGGGAACCCGTTCGGGATGAGAGCCATTGTTACCCCTCCGGCTGGCAGGCGCGCCTCAGCATGATTGCGGAATTTCATAAGCAGGGTAGCGCGTTTTATTTTGCGTTGCTGGATCCAGAAGAGAAAGAAATTATCGGGATCGCCAATTTCTCGAATGTGGTGCGCGGGTCGTTTCACGCCTGTTACCTTGGCTACTCCATCGGTCAGAAATGGCAGGGGCAGGGGCTGATGTACGAGGCGTTAACGGCGGCCATCCGCTATATGCAACGTACGCAACACATTCATCGCATTATGGCGAACTATATGCCGCATAATCAGCGCAGCGGAAATTTACTGGCGCGCTTAGGGTTCGAGAAAGAAGGTTACGCCAAAGACTATTTGTTGATAGACGGCGAGTGGCGTGACCACGTGCTGACGGCGTTAACCACCCGTGACTGGACTGCAGGTCGTTAAGGAGAAAAGATGAAGTATCAGCTAAACGGTACAGAAGCGCGCGTGATTGGGTGCTTACTCGAAAAACAGGTCACCACGCCGGAACAGTATCCGCTTTCTGTTAACGCCGTGACCATGGCCTGTAACCAAAAAACGAACCGTGAGCCGGTGATGAACCTCAGCGAGCATGACGTTCAGGACGTGCTGGATGCGCTGGTAAAACGCCACTATCTGCGCACCGTCAGCGGCTTCGGTAACCGCGTGACCAAATACGAACAGCGTTTCTGTAACTCCGAATTTGGCGACCTGAAGCTGAGCAGCGCCGAAGTGGCGGTCGTTACTACGCTGCTGTTGCGCGGGGCGCAGACGCCGGGGGAGCTGCGCACGCGTGCTTCCCGTATGCATGAGTTTAGCGACATGCAGGAAGTTGAGCAGACGCTGGAGGGGCTGGCCGCACGTGAAGATGGCCCGTACGTTGTCCGTCTGGCCCGCGAGCCGGGTAAACGTGAAAGCCGCTATATGCATCTCTTCTGCGGTGACGTTGATATTTCAGTTAAGTCTCCTGTAACCGATATAACAACTGGCGATGACGATTTGGTTGCCCGTGTGGAGGCTCTGGAAGGTGAGGTTGCCGGGTTGAAACAACGTCTGGATGCATTACTGGCACATTTGGGAGACTGACGGTGAAAAAATTACGCATTGGCGTCGTGGGGCTGGGCGGAATAGCGCAAAAAGCCTGGCTACCGGTTTTAGGGGCTGCGACCGACTGGACGCTGCAAGGCGCATGGTCTCCTGGCCGTGAAAAAGCAGAGCGTATCTGCTCAACCTGGCGCATTCCGTATGCCGCCTCGCTGCAGGATCTGGCCCGCGAGTGTGACGCCGTCTTTGTGCATACCTCCACGGCCACCCACTATCAGGTGGTAAGCGAGTTGCTCAATGCGGGCGTCCACGTCTGCGTGGATAAACCGCTGGCGGAAAACGTGCAGGACGCCGAACGCCTGATTGATCTGGCGGCGCGTAAAAACCTGACCCTGATGGTGGGGTTTAACCGCCGCTTTGCGCCGCTTTACCAGCAGTTGAAAGCGCAGTCCGGCAATATGGCTTCGCTGCGTATGGATAAGCATCGTACCGACAGCGTAGGGCCGAACGATCTGCGTTTTACCCTTCTTGATGATTATCTTCACGTGGTGGATACCGCGCTGTGGCTGAGCAACGGTAATGCACAGCTGAAAAGCGGCACCCTGGTCACTAACGAACGGGGGGAGATGGTGTACGCGGAACACCATTTTGCCGTTGAGCATCTTCAGATTACCACCAGTATGCACCGTCGTGCGGGCAGCCAGCGTGAGTTCGTTCAGGCCGTCACCGACGGTGCGCTGTATGACATTACCGATATGCGCGAGTGGCGCGAAGAGAAGGGCAATGGCGTTGTTACGCCTCCTGCACCCGGCTGGCAAAGTACGCTTGAGCAGCGTGGTTTCGCAGGATGTGCCCGTCACTTCATCACCTGTGTGCAAAATCAGACGGTTCCTGAAACGTCCGGCGAGCAGGCCATTCTGGCGCAGCGCATTGTGGAAAGGCTCTGGCGCGATGCCATGAGTGAATAATTCGCTGTAACATCTGCCGATAGTAATTCGATGAAATCCGGTTAGACTAAGCGCCGCTTGTTGGCTTTGCCGGGTGGCGCTTATGCTAACCCGGCCTACAAATCCGTATGGTTCTGGAAATTCACGTTAATGAACTTATTAAAATCGCTGGCGGCAGTCAGCTCGATGACCATGTTTTCTCGCGTGCTGGGCTTTGCACGTGACGCGATTGTGGCAAGGGTTTTTGGTGCAGGAATGGCGACGGACGCCTTTTTCGTCGCGTTCAAATTGCCAAATCTGTTGCGTCGTATTTTTGCGGAAGGGGCATTTTCGCAGGCATTTGTGCCTATTCTCGCGGAATATAAAAGCAAGCAGGGCGAGGATGCGACCCGCGTCTTTGTCTCTTACGTTTCGGGACTACTGACCCTGGCGCTGGCCGTGGTGACCGTTATCGGGATGCTGGCCGCGCCGTGGGTGATTCTGGTGACCGCCCCCGGTTTTGCCGATACGGCTGATAAATTTGCACTGACCTCGCAGCTGCTGCGCATTACCTTCCCCTATATTCTGCTGATCTCGCTGGCCTCGCTGGTGGGGGCGATACTGAACACCTGGAACCGTTTCTCCGTTCCGGCGTTTGCGCCGACGTTCCTTAACGTCAGCATGATCGGTTTTGCCCTGTTCGCCGCGCCGCATTTCAACCCACCGGTACTGGCGCTGGCCTGGGCGGTAACCGTGGGCGGCGTGCTGCAGCTGGCGTATCAGCTGCCGCACCTGAAGAAAATCGGTATGCTGGTGCTGCCGCGCATTAATCTCAAAGATGCCGGCGCGATGCGCGTGATTAAGCAGATGGGGCCCGCCATTCTTGGCGTCTCCGTCAGCCAGATCTCGCTTATCATCAACACCATCTTTGCCTCTTTCCTGGTGTCGGGCTCTGTGTCGTGGATGTATTACGCGGACCGTCTGATGGAGTTTCCATCCGGTGTGCTGGGCGTGGCGCTGGGGACCATCCTGCTGCCGTCGCTGTCAAAAAGCTTTGCCAGCGGCAACCATGATGAATACTGCCGCCTGATGGACTGGGGGTTACGTCTCTGCTTCTTGCTGGCATTGCCAAGTGCGGTGGCGCTGGGGATTCTGGCCAAGCCGCTGACGGTGTCCCTGTTCCAGTACGGTAAATTCACTGCCTTTGACGCCGCGATGACCCAGCGGGCGCTGATTGCCTACTCCGTCGGCTTGATGGGGCTGATTGTCGTCAAGGTGCTGGCTCCGGGGTTCTACTCGCGTCAGGACATTAAAACGCCGGTGAAAATTGCCATTGTGACGCTGATTATGACGCAGCTGATGAACCTGGCGTTTATCGGCCCGCTGAAGCATGCCGGTCTGTCGCTGTCTATTGGTCTGGCGGCCTGTCTGAATGCCGGGCTGTTGTACTGGCAACTGCGCAAGCAGGATATCTTTACGCCGCAGCCGGGCTGGGCGAGCTTCCTTGTGCGGTTGATTATTGCAGTACTGGTGATGTCTGCGGCATTACTCGGGATGATGCATGTTATGCCAGAGTGGTCCCAGGGCACGATGCCTTATCGTCTGATGCGGCTGATGGCCGTGGTGGGCGTTGGGGTGGTAGCTTACTTTGCCACGCTCGCTGTACTGGGCTTCAAAGTGAAAGAATTTGCCCGCCGTACGGCATAAACGCCAAAAGGGGAGTTCACCTTAGGGTGCTCCCCACTGCATGATTTGTCGCAGATGCGTCAAATCGAAATCTTTTTCACACCCGCAATGCGCGCCGTCGCTGTCTGACCATCCGCACCGTAAAGTCCGGTTTCTTTATGCGGCTTCAACACCTCAAGCGCCTGCTGATTACGTTCTATCTGGCCTTCAAGCAGCCAGCCGTTATGCTGGTTGAGGTCGCGCAGGTGCTGGGTTTTTTCCGTTATGGTCTGCCAGCGCTCAACAATATCGTCATTGGCGCTGCGCTTAGGATCCTGCTCAGCGCGTCGTTGCTGCTCCAGATAATCCAGCGTCGCCAGAAGCGAACTCTTATCCTCAGTAATCCGCTGCAGCGCACTGCCGTTGATGTTACCGGAAGAGAGGTGCTGCTGTTCAGCGTCCATTACCGTTTTCAGGTCGTTCAGGACAACCGTCATGTGATCCAGTATTTCTGACAGTCGACTCATACGGTTAGTTACTCTGTAAGAAACTCTGTGCTTCCTGAATCAGGGCGTCAGCGATTTTGCTGGTGTCCATTTTCAGCTCGCCGTTACGAATTGCCGTTTTCAGCGCTTCCACACGTTCCATATTGATATCGTTGCTGCCGGGCTGCATCAGTTTTGCCTGGGCATCGCTCAGCGTCACGCTGGTGCTGTTAGACGTTGACGGTTTTTCCAGACGCGTTTTCTGAGGGGTAGCGTCATTCGTTTCGCGAGGCTGTACAGCGCTTACCGGCTTCAGGGCTGATGTACGATCAATGCTCATAGTGTTGTCCTCATCGAGGGTTCGCGGCGTTTGCGCCTGACATCATCATTAGTTGAATATTTATCGGCACGCGCCGCGAAATCTTTAAAAAGATTATAGGTTAATCAGAATATTCCCATCAGAATCGACGGTTCCGCTCACCACCTGGCCTGAGGACATTCTGACGCGGGCGTTTTGCGCGACCGCGGCATTGTTTAACGCTTTCCCTTCACTGTTGATGCTAAAGCCGTCTCCGTTGGCCACAACCATCACCTGCTGTCCCGCTTTGACACGCCATGCCTGGCGCAGCATTGAAAGCTGAATCGGCTGGCCTGGCGCAACATCGCGCAGGCTGACGGCATCCTGTGCCTGGTTCATTTCCAGCATTGTCCGTGGCGGGAGCTGATCCAGGCGCCCGCGCTTCAACGTCACGCTGTTTGCCTGCAGCAGGCTGCCACGCGCAATAGGGACGGCGGCAACAACATAATTGCCCGTCGCCTGAACGGCAACCTGTAAATAGCGTTTTTCGTTGGCGCAGCGAGCCAGCACGTTCACATTACCCCACAGCTTCGTGGTTCCCGTGACGCTGAATGACGGTTGCTCACAGGTGGGGTACAGATTCGGGGGCGTACGTACGGTAACGGTAACGTCATCGCTAAAGCCTGCCAGCTTTTGGGCAAAGAAAGCCGTTAACTGATCCTGTAAACCTTCAGCCTGCACCAGAGGGCTAAACAGCAAGAAAGCCGCCACCAGACCACGTTTTAACGTTTGCATCGCAAGTTCCACCGTTTCCAGAGTTGACTGAATTCTACCTGCAGTGGTTTTGCATCAACGGAATAAATAGCGACGCATTTTGCGCTTATTCCGTCGATAGGGGAGACCGGGTGAGATTTAAGCTGTGAACTGAAATTTTGCCATCAGCGGAGGAGACATGCTCGATAAACTCGACGCCGCGTTACGTTTTCAGCAGGAAGCGCTCAATTTACGCGCCCAGCGGCAGGAGATTTTAGCCGCCAACATCGCTAACGCCGATACGCCCGGGTATCAGGCGCGCGATATTGATTTTTCCAGTGAACTCAAAAAGGTGATGGAGCGTGGACGTGCCGAAGGAACGGGTGTTGCACTTGCCATGACATCCTCTCGCCATATTCCTGCTCAGGCGATGACCGCGCCAGCGACCGATTTACTTTATCGCATCCCCGACCAGCCATCACTCGACGGTAACACCGTGGATATGGACCGGGAGCGTACGCAGTTCGCCGATAACAGCCTGAAATACCAGACGGGCCTGACCCTACTCGGCGGACAAATCAAAGGCATGATGAACGTCCTGCAGGGGGGCAACTGATAAATGGCCTTGCTGAACATTTTTGATATCGCCGGTTCGGCGTTAACCGCCCAGTCCAAACGTCTGAACGTGGCGGCCAGTAACCTGGCGAATGCCGACAGCGTGACCGGACCTGACGGACAGCCTTACCGTGCCAAACAGGTCGTCTTTCAGGTCGATGCGGCGCCCGGTGCGGCCACGGGCGGCGTGAAGGTGTCTGACGTGGTAGAGAGCCAGGCGCCGGACAAGCTAGTGTATGAGCCCGGTAACCCGCTTGCGGACGCTAACGGATACGTGAAGATGCCAAACGTGGATGTGGTAGGTGAGATGGTGAACTCCATGTCGGCCTCTCGTAGCTACCAGGCGAACGTCGAAGTGCTTAATACCGTGAAGAGCATGATGCTCAAAACACTCACTCTCGGCCAGTAAAGGAGACACGCATGTCCATCGCCGTCAATGTGAATGATCCCACGAACACGGGTGTTAATAACACCCAAAGTTCGACAAGCTCCAGCTCCCTGACGGGAAGTAACGCCTCCGATTTGCAGAGCAGCTTTCTGACGCTGCTGGTGGCTCAGCTGAAGAACCAGGATCCCACGAATCCAATGCAGAACAACGAACTGACGACGCAGCTTGCGCAGATCAGTACCGTGAGCGGCATTGAGAAACTTAACACGACCCTGGGTTCCGTCTCCGGCCAGATTAACAGCAGCCAGTCTCTGCAGGCGGCCAGCCTGATTGGTCACGGGGTAATGATCCCGGGCACCACTATTCTTGCCGGCACCAGCACCACAGACGGTACCTCGACCACCACGACGACCCCGTTTGGCGTTGAATTGCAGCAGGCCGCTGACAAAGTGACTGCGACGATCACCGACTCGACCGGCGCGGTGGTTCGCACCATCGACATTGGTGAGCTGAAGGCGGGCGTTCATACCTTTACCTGGGATGGCAGCCTGGCGGACGGCACCAAAGCACCAAATGGCTCCTACAAAGTCGCGATTAGCGCCAGCAACGGGACAACCCAGCTGGTGGCGCAGCCGCTGCAGTTCGCGCTGGTTCAGGGCGTGATTAGAGGGGGCGACGGCAACAAACTGGATTTGGGTACCTCGGGTACCACCACACTCGACGAAGTTCGGCAGATTATCTAAGCCTTAACACTTATCAGGAGTAAGTCATGGCCTTTTCTCAAGCGGTCAGCGGCCTGAATGCTGCGGCCACCAACCTGGATGTCATTGGCAACAACATCGCCAACTCCGCGACCTATGGTTTTAAATCCGGTTCTGCTTCCTTTGCAGACATGTTTGCCGGTTCCAAAGTGGGTCTGGGCGTCAAAGTTGCGGGTATCACTCAGGACTTTACCGACGGCACCACCACCAATACCGGGCGCGGCCTGGACGTTGCCATCAGCCAGAACGGTTTCTTCCGTATGGTCGATGCAAACGGCTCGGTGTTCTACAGCCGTAACGGCCAGTTTAAGCTGGACGAGAACCGTAACCTGGTGAACATGCAGGGGATGCAATTAACCGGTTATCCGGTTGCCGGCACGCCATCAACGGTTCAGACCGGTGCGAATCCACAGGCGATTAATATCCCGACCACGCTGATGGCCGCGAAGTCCACCTCCACGGCTTCCCAGCAGATTAACCTCAATTCCACCGACACCGCACCGACCACCGCCTTTGATCCGGCTAACCCGGATACCTACAACAAAAAAGGCACGGTAACCGTCTTTGATAGCCAGGGTAATGCGCACAACATGAACCTGTTTTACGTCAAAGATGCGACTCCGGCCAACTCCTGGAAAGTGTATGCCCAGGACGGTAGCGTGGCAGGCAGCACGGCGGCACTGGCCACCACGCTGACCTTCGATAATAACGGGACGTTGACCGGTGGTGGAAACATCAACCTGACGACCGGGACCATCCCGGGTGCGACCCCTGCGACCTTCGCCATGAGTTTTGCTAACTCTATGCAGCAGAACACCGGCGCAAACAATATCGTGGCGACCAGCCAGAATGGCTTCAAGCCGGGCGATCTGGTGAGCTATCAGATCAACGATGACGGTACCGTGGTGGGGAACTATTCCAACGAACAGACTCAGGTGCTGGGTCAGATCGTGCTGGCAAACTTCGCCAACAACGAAGGCCTGAAGTCTGAAGGCGATAACGTCTGGTCGGCTACCCAGTCCTCCGGCGTGGCGCTGCTGGGTACAGCGGGAAGCGGTAACTTCGGTACGCTGACCAACGGTGCGCTGGAAGCCTCAAACGTCGATCTGAGTAAAGAGCTGGTGAACATGATTGTCGCGCAACGTAACTATCAGTCGAACGCGCAGACCATCAAGACCCAGGATCAGATCCTCAACACGCTGGTTAACCTGCGTTAAGCGGCTAACAGGAAAGCGCAATGGATCACGCAATATATACCGCGATGGGCGCGGCAAGTGAGACGCTCAATCAGCAGGCCGTTACTGCCAGCAACCTGGCAAACGCCTCGACGCCGGGCTTTCGCGCGCAGCTGAATGCGTTGCGCGCGGTGCCGGTAGAAGGTCTTTCCCTGCCGACCCGTACGCTGGTCGCCGCCTCTACCCCTGGCGCAGATATGACGCCAGGGCAGATGGATTACACCTCACGCCCGCTGGATGTTGCGCTGCAGCAGGACGGCTGGCTGGCGGTGCAGACCGCTGATGGCGGCGAAGGCTATACCCGTAACGGGAATATCCAGGTTAGTGCAACCGGCCAGTTGACGATTCAGGGTCATCCGGTGATGGGGGAAGCGGGTCCGCTGACGGTGCCTGAAGGCTCTGAGTTGACCATCGCTGCTGACGGTACCATCTCCGCGTTGAACCCGGGCGATCCGGCCAATACCGTTGCCCCTGTCGGACGACTGAAACTGGTGAAAGCGGAAGGCAAAGAGGTGCAGCGTGGTGA
Source organism: Enterobacter sp. T2 (assembly GCF_010692925.1). NCBI lineage: Bacteria > Pseudomonadati > Pseudomonadota > Gammaproteobacteria > Enterobacterales > Enterobacteriaceae > Enterobacter > Enterobacter sp. T2. The sequence goes on from NZ_CP048736.1 coordinate 1,748,109, forward strand.
CGACGGGATGTTCCGTCTGACCCAGGCTGCTCAGGCTACCCGTGGTGCTACGTTACAGGCCGATCCGAGCATCCGCGTGATGTCCGGCGTTCTGGAAGGCAGTAACGTCAAGCCGGTAGCCGCCATGAGCGACATGATCGCCAGCGCCCGTCGTTTCGAAATGCAGATGAAAATTATCAGCAGCGTGGATGAAAACGCGGGCAAGGCTAACCAACTTCTGTCTATGAGTTAACAGGACTCTTTATGATCAGTTCTTTATGGATCGCGAAAACTGGCCTGGACGCGCAGCAAACCAACATGGATGTGATTGCCAACAACCTGGCAAACGTCAGCACCAATGGTTTCAAGCGTCAGCGCGCCGTTTTCGAAGATTTGCTTTATCAAACCATCCGTCAGCCGGGCGCGCAGTCTTCTGAACAGACGACGCTGCCGTCAGGTCTGCAGATCGGTACCGGTGTTCGCCCGGTGGCCACCGAGCGTCTGCATAGCCAGGGCAACCTGTCTCAGACCAACAACAGTAAAGACGTGGCAATCAAAGGTCAGGGCTTCTTCCAGGTGCAGTTGCCTGACGGTACTTCTGCCTATACCCGTGACGGCTCGTTCCAGGTCGATCAGAACGGCCAGCTGGTGACGGCGGGCGGTTTCCAGGTTCAACCTGCGATCACCATTCCGGCGAACGCTCTGAGCATTACTATCGGCCGCGACGGTGTGGTCAGCGTGACCCAGCAGGGCCAGGCTGCGCCGGTCCAGGTCGGACAGCTCAACCTGACCACCTTCATGAACGATACCGGTCTGGAAAGCATTGGTGAGAACCTCTACACCGAAACGCAATCCTCCGGTACGCCAAATGAAAGCACGCCGGGTCTGAACGGCGCGGGTTTGCTGTATCAGGGGTATGTTGAAACCTCCAACGTGAACGTGGCGGAAGAGCTGGTGAATATGATCCAGGTTCAGCGCGCGTATGAAATTAACAGTAAAGCAGTCTCGACGACCGATCAGATGCTGCAAAAACTGACGCAACTCTAAGGTGTAGCCCGGTGCGGTAAACGCCGCACCGGCTCCCTGTTTTCGAAGATGAAGGCAATGCAAAAAAACGCGGCGTTTCGTTATCCGATACTGACTGTCCTGGCCGTCACCCTCAGCGGGTGTGCCTGGATCCCGTCTAAACCATTGGTCCAGGGTGCGACGACTGCCCAACCCGTTCCTGGCCCTGCGCCAGTGGTAAACGGCTCTATTTTCCAGACCGCGCAGCCGATTAATTACGGTTATCAGCCGCTGTTTGAAGATCGCCGCCCGCGTAACGTCGGCGATACATTGACCATTGTTCTGCAGGAAAACGTCAGCGCGAGCAAGAGCTCGTCGGCGAATGCCAGCCGCGATGGCAAAACCAATTTTGGCTTTGACACCGTACCGCGTTATCTGCAAGGGCTCTTCGGCAATGCGCGAGCGGACGTTGAGGCTTCCGGCGGCAATACCTTTAACGGTAAAGGTGGCGCGAACGCCAGCAATACCTTTAGCGGTACGCTGACGGTCACGGTTGACCAGGTGCTGGTTAACGGCAACTTACACGTTGTGGGTGAAAAACAGATCGCCATTAACCAGGGCACTGAATTCATTCGCTTCTCGGGCGTGGTGAATCCACGCACCATCAGCGGCACCAACACCGTTCCGTCCACTCAGGTGGCGGATGCGCGCATTGAGTACGTCGGTAACGGCTACATTAATGAAGCGCAAAATATGGGTTGGCTGCAGCGCTTCTTCCTTAATTTATCGCCGATGTAAGCGAGGTGACCCATGTTTAAATCGATCTTCGCCGTGGCGCTGGTTCTGGTGGCTACCTTTGCCCAGGCTGACCGTATTCGCGATCTCACCAGCGTTCAGGGCGTACGCGAGAACTCGCTGATTGGCTATGGCCTGGTGGTGGGGCTGGACGGTACGGGTGACCAGACAACCCAGACGCCATTCACGACGCAGAGCCTGAACAACATGCTTTCCCAGCTCGGTATTACCGTTCCGGCGGGAACCAACATGCAGCTGAAAAACGTGGCTGCGGTCATGGTCACGGCCTCTTACCCGGCGTTTGCACGCCAGGGGCAGACCATTGATGTGGTGGTCTCCTCTATGGGGAACGCCAAAAGCCTGCGCGGCGGTACGCTGCTGATGACGCCGCTGAAAGGCGTCGACAGTCAGGTCTATGCCCTGGCGCAGGGTAACATTCTGGTCGGCGGTGCGGGGGCCTCAGCTGGCGGTAGCAGCGTGCAGGTGAACCAGCTGAACGGCGGACGCATTACCAACGGCGCGATCATTGAGCGTGAACTGCCGACCCAGTTCGGCGCCGGGAATACCATCAACCTGCAGCTGAACAACGAAGATTTCACCATGGCGCAGCAGATCGCCGACACCATCAACCGCAGCCGCGGCTATGGCAGTGCGACGGCGCTGGATGCCCGTACCGTGCAGATCCGTACCTCCACGGGCAGCAGCAACCAGGTGCGCATGCTGGCCGATATCCAGAATATGGAAGTGAACGTCCCTGTTCAGGATGCCAAAGTGATCATCAACTCCCGTACGGGCTCCGTGGTGATGAACCGGGAAGTCTCGCTGGATAGCTGCGCCGTGGCGCAGGGTAACCTCTCCGTGACGGTTAACCGTTCTGCCAACGTCAGCCAGCCGGATACCCCATTTGGTGGCGGCCAGACGGTGGTGACGCCACAAACGCAGATTGATTTACGTCAGAGCGGTGGTTCTCTGCAGAGCGTACGTTCCAGCGCCAACCTGAACAGCGTCGTGCGTGCTCTGAATGCGCTGGGTGCCACGCCGATGGATCTGATGTCCATTCTGCAGTCCATGCAAAGTGCAGGCTGTCTGCGCGCCAAACTGGAAATCATCTGATGCTGACCGATAGCAAACTGTTGACCAGTGCCGCCTGGGATACCCAGTCGCTCAACGAACTGAAAACCAAAGCAGGTAAAGACCCGGCGGCGAATATCCGCCCGGTCGCCCGCCAGGTGGAAGGGATGTTTGTACAGATGATGCTGAAAAGCATGCGTGAAACCCTGCCGAAAGACGGGATGTTCAGCAGCGATTCAACGCGTCTTTACACCAGCATGTATGACCAGCAGATTGCGCAGCAGATGACCGCCGGTAAAGGCCTCGGTCTGGCTGACATGATAGTCAAACAGACCGAAGCCGCGCAGGGGATCCAGCCGAAAGATGAGCCGCAGCAGGTACCGATGAAGTTTGACCTGCAAACGGTGACCAGCTATCAGAACCAGGCCCTGACGCAAATGGTGCGTAAAGCGATACCGAAGGCGACGGTGAGCAGCGACGAGCCGCTCTCCGGTGACAGCAAAGACTTTCTGGCGCAGCTTTCGCTGCCGGCCCGTCTTGCCAGTGAGCAGAGCGGTGTGCCACACCATCTGATTCTGGCTCAGGCCGCGCTGGAATCCGGGTGGGGACAGCGCCAGATCCGTAAGGAAAACGGCGACCCGAGCTTTAACATCTTCGGTGTGAAGGCCACCTCCAGCTGGAAGGGACCGACAACGGAGATCACCACCACCGAATACGAGAACGGTGCGGCGGTGAAGGTGAAAGCGAAATTCCGTGTTTACAGCTCCTATCTGGAAGCATTGTCCGACTATGTCGGTCTGCTGAGCCGAAATCCACGTTATACCGCCGTTACGCAGGCGGCGACGGCGGAGCAGGGCGCTCAGGCTTTGCAAAACGCAGGCTACGCGACCGACCCGAACTACGCTCGTAAGCTTACCAGCATGATCCAGCAGCTGAAATCCATGGGCGAGAAGGTCAGTAAAGCCTATAGCACAGATATTGAAAATCTGTTCTGAAAGTTCTCAAGTCCCGGTGGAGGTTGCCGATAACCTTCATCAGGACTCGTGTCTGAACGTATAAAAGGAACCCCCATGTCCAGTTTGATTAACAGCGCCATGAGTGGCCTCAGTGCCGCGCAGTCGGCACTCAATACCGTCAGTAATAATATTTCAAGCTATAACGTGGCAGGTTACACCCGCCAGACCACGGTACTGGGTGCCTCTAACAGCACGCTGACCGGCGGTGGCTGGGTGGGTAACGGGGTGTATGTCTCCGGTGTCCAGCGTGAGTATGACGCTTTCATCACCAACCAGCTGCGCGCCGCGCAGACCCAGAGCAGCGGCCTGACGACGCGCTATCAGCAGATGTCAAAAATTGACGATGTGCTCTCCGATACCACGAACTCGCTTTCCACCACCCTGCAGGATTTCTTCAAGAGTCTGCAAACGCTGGTGAGCAACGCCGAAGACCCGGCTGCACGTCAAACGGTGCTGGGTAAAGCGGACGGTCTGGTGAATCAGTTCAAAACGAACGATCAGTATCTCCGTGACCAGGATTCACAGGTTAATACGGCGATTTCTACCAGCGTCGATCAGATCAATAACTATGCGAAGCAGATTGCCAATCTGAACGATCAGATTTCCCGTCTCACCGGTGTTGGCGCGGGTGCATCGCCTAACGAACTGCTCGACCAGCGCGATCAGCTGGTGAGTGAACTGAATAAGATTGTCGGTGTTGACGTCACCATACAGGACAGTGGCACCTACAACATCTCTATCGCCAACGGCTACAGCCTGGTACAGGGCAGCAACGCAAGCCAGCTGGCGGCGGTGAAATCTAGCGAGGATCCTGCGCGTACAACCATTGCTTATGTGGATGCCGTAGCGGGTAGCGTGGAGATCAAGGAAAAACAGATCACCACGGGGTCGCTTGGGGGGCTGTTAACGTTTCGTTCTCAGGATCTGGATCAGGCGCGAAATACGCTTAACCAGATGGCGCTGGCGTTTGCTGATGCCATGAATACCCAGCATCAGGCTGGCTTTGATGCAAACGGGGACCCGGGCGGTAAACTGTTCGACTTTGGATCTCCGGCGGTGCTGAGTAATGGCAAAAATACCGGAAGTGCGTCTGTTACGGCCACGATGACGGACAGTACTAAGGTCCAGGCGACAAACTATAAAGTTGAGTACAACGGTACTGACTGGACAATCACGCGTCTTTCAGACAACACCAGCTTCACGGCCCAGCCTGATACCAGTGGTAATCTGTCGTTTGATGGTCTCAACGTCAATATTAGTGGCTCAGCCAATACTAAAGACAGTTTCATCGTCAAACCGGTGAATGACGTTATCATCAATATGGACGTTACGATCAGCGACGAGTCCAAACTGGCGATGGCTTCAGCGAATGGAAGCGGAGCAAGCGACAATACCAATGGCCAAAAGCTCCTGGATTTGCAGAGCGCCAGGCTGGTGGGTGGGAATAAAACCTTTAACGATGCTTATGCCTCACTGGTCAGTACGGTGGGTAGCACCACGGCGTCGCTGAAAACCAGCAGTGAAACCAAAGTTAACGTGGTGACGCAGCTTACCAAACAACAGCAGTCAATCTCCGGGGTTAACCTGGATGAAGAGTATGGCAACCTCCAGCGCTATCAGCAGTACTATCTGGCGAATGCGCAGGTGCTTCAAACGGCGAGTACGCTGTTTGATGCATTGATCAATATCCGCTAAGGCTGAGGCATAAAAAATGCGTATTAGTACTCAAATGATGTATGAGCAAAGCATGCGCGGCGTGACGAACTCCCAAAGCCTCTGGCTAAGCTACGGCGAGCAGATGTCTACGGGTAAGCGCGTCAACCGCCCTTCTGACGACCCGATTGCCGCCTCGCAGGCCGTTGTGCTCTCTCAGGCTCAAACACAAAACAGCCAGTATGCGCTGGCGCGCTCCTTCGCTACGACAAAAGTTTCGCTGGAAGAGAACGTGTTATCGCAAGTGACAACCGCTATCCAGGCTGCTCAGGAAAAGATTGTCAATGCGGGCAACGGCACGTTAAGTGATGATGACCGCGCTTCGCTGGCAACGAACCTGCAAGGTATTCGCGATCAGCTAATGAACCTGGCTAACAGCACGGACGGTAACGGTCGCTATATCTTTTCAGGATACAAAACCGAAGCGGCGGCTTTTGACCAGACTACGGGTGACTATAAGGGCGGCGGGACGCCAATCAGCCAGCAGGTTGACTCCGCGCGCACGATGCAAATAAGCCATACGGGCGCAGAAGTTTTTGACAGCTTCACCAGCAATGCGAAACCAGAGCCTGCGGGGAGTACGCAGGAAACGAATTTGTTCAAGATCCTCGACACCGCTATCGGGGCGCTGAATACGCCGATTGGTGATGACGAAACGAAAGCCGAGGCGTTTACTGCGGCTATTGATAAAGCCAACCGTGGCCTGAGCAACTCTCTCAACAACGTTCTGACCGTGCGCGCCGATCTCGGCATTAAGCTGGATGAGCTAGGGAAGCTGGATTCTCTGGGTGAAGACCGAGCTCTGGGCCAGACCCAACAGATGAGTGACCTGGTTGACGTGGACTGGAACTCGGTAATTTCATCCTACACCATGCAGCAGGCGGCCTTGCAGGCCTCGTATAAAGCGTTTAGCGATATGCAGGGCATGTCTCTGTTCCAGCTGAACAAATAACATCTTGACCTCTTAGAACATGTCTTGAAACTGGGCATGTTTTGCTGCCCAATCCGTCTGGATTGGGCATTTTTTTTATGCCATTTCCGCCGGCGCTGAGGCGAGGCGGGCGCTTTCAACCAGACGGATTGCCAGCGCAATGATGCCGCATACCGTTGCCAGAGCGACCACGCCCGTCCAGCCCGCCAGCGTATAAATATTGCTGCCTAATGCGGAGCCCAATGCCATGCCGATAAAGATCACGGTAAAGAGCAGGGCGTTAAGACGACCGCGCGCCTGCGGTTCAAGGCTATAGACCAGATTCTGGTGTGCAACCAGGCTGGACTGCAGACCCAGATCGAACCCGACGGCAGAGAGGGCAATCAGAACCAGCTGTCCGTGCACCCCCAGCGCGGGCATCAGGAACATCAGGGCAAACGAGATGGTCACGAGGATTGCACCGAGCTGCGTGACTTTTCCGGCCCCCAGTTTGTCTGCCAGACCACCCGCCAGCGGCGCGGCTAACGCACCGGCCGCACCCGCGATACCAAAACCACCCGCGACTGCACTCCCGAGGTGATAGCGTTCCAGCAGCATGACCGCCAGCGTAGACCAGAAGGCACTAAAGGCAATCGACAGAAAACCCTGAGCCAGCGCCGCACGGCGCAGAGCGGGGTAACGACGCCACAAATGCGCCATTGAGCGCATAAGCGCGGGATAGCTCAGCGTGGAGTGAATGGCAAAACGAGGAAGTACCGCCCACATCACCACGCCGATAAATGCAATGCTTGCCGCAGCCAGCTGATACATCACGCGCCAGCCGAACGCTTCGCCCACGACACCGCTGACGGTTCGGGAGAGCAAAATCCCCAGCAGCAGACCGGTCATCACCGTACCCACGGTTTTCCCCTGTTTACCTTCCGGCGCAAGAATAGCCGCTGCCGGGACAATATCCTGCGCCATGGTGGCGGCCATGCCGATGAGCAGACTCGTCAGCAGCAGGGAGTGGATCTGTCCGGTCAGACTACAGCCAAGAAGAAACAGCGCCAGCGCAGCACTTTTTATCAGTATTAACGTCCTGCGGTCGTGGCGGTCGCCGAGCGGTAATAGGAACAGGATCCCTAAGGCATAACCGGCCTGGGTGAGCGTCGGGACCATGCCCATTCCTTCGATACTCAGGTGAAGGTCTGCGCCCATCAGGGGCAGCAGAGGCTGGGCATAATAGATAGATGCCACGCTAAAGCCAGCCCCGAGTGCCAGCATTAAAATGACCCAGCGGCTTACGGCATGGGCGGCAGTGGTTGTGTTCATAAGACATTCCTCATTCATGGTGTACGGCTATTTTTTACCAGGACGCCTTGCGACGGTAGCGGGCCCGGTGGTAAAACGCTTATACGTTGAGCGTATAAGTGGAAAGGCAATGAAAAGAGTTGAGCGTATAGACAGGGTGGAGTTAATGCGAACGTTTGTCCGTATTGTTGAGGCTGGTTCACTCTCTGCTGCGGCACGCCAGTTGGCAACAACCCAGGCCACGGTGAGTCGACGACTGCAATCGCTTGAGACGATGCTGGGCGTACGCCTGATGTTGCGCACCACCCATACGACACGGCTGACGGATGACGGTGAACGCTGCTATCAGCACGCTCGTCGGGTGATTGACAGCTGGCTGGCACTGGAAGATGAGGTGGGGCAGACGGAAGATGAACCGGTAGGTGTGCTGAGGGTGCGGGCACCGCACGCGTTTGGTCAGGATCAACTCCTGCAACCGTTAACCGAGTTTTTGCAGCGTTATCCGCAGCTTTCCATTGAATGGTTGCTCAACGATCGGTCGGCTGATTTTCTCGGTGACAACCTTGATTGTGCTATTCGGGTGGGGGCAGAAGTCGATCCGGCGACCGTATCCGTGCTGCTGGCGGAAGTGCCGCGCTCGGTGGTGGCATCTCCGGCATTACTGGCCCGTTTCCCGGCGGTTAACACGCCTGAGGATTTGCAACCGTTTCCGTGGATTGCCATTAACTCTTTCTACCAGCGTCATGTAGAGCTTTTTCATGATGCTTCGTCAGCCACCGCGCGAATTGACATTACTCCGCGCCTCAGCACTGACAGCCTGTATGTTGCACGTAAAACGGCACTCACCGGGCTGGGTGTGGCGGTAGTGTCAAGCTGGACGGTACATGACGATATTCGGGAAGGGCGGCTGGTGCATGTGCTGCCGGAGTGGCAACCGGCGGCATTACCGGTGCATCTGGTTTATCCCTGGTCTCGTTATTATCCTGCGCGTTTGCGGCGTTTTCTGGAGTTGATGCGGCAGGTCATGCCGGAGGTCACGGGAATGAGAAAGCCCGTGCAGCAGCCATAAAAAAGCCGACCCGAAGGTCGGCTTTCAGCGCCAGCGTCCGTTATTCAACAGACTGCGGACGGGTGGCTGGTGCAGTAGCCTTGTGCGTAGCACTGTGACCACCGGCTGCACCTTTACCTTCGAAGTTGAATTCCGGGCGAACCCAGTCGCTGTGACGCGGTGCTTCAGGCACATAATCCGGTGCCGGAGCACGTGTCATCGGCGCTGTTGCAACGTGAACTGGCGCAGGCGCGGCGACAATCTTAACCGGCTCTGGCTCCACTTCAGGCGCTTTCACGTCTTCGACAACCGGTTCAACCTGAATCTCAACGTCCTGAACAACGTCTTCAGTGGTGGTTTCGACGATGGCTTCAGCGGTCTCTTCCACTGCGGCTACAGGTTCAGCCTCTTCAGCGACGTCCTTAGCGACCACGACATCTTCTTCAGCAATCAGCTGTGGAGCGGCTTCAACCGGCGCGGCAATCACTTCAGGGTGCGTGGTTTCGACTTCTACAGCCTGAGGTTCTGCTGTTTCAACAGCCTGAGGCTCAACCACGGTTGCGGCTTCAGTCACGACCTCTTCAACGGCGGCGACAGGTGCAATCACCTCTTCGGTCACAGCCTGTTCTTCAACAGCCTGCTCCGGGCGAGCAACCGGGTAACGGATCCAGACTTTGCCGGATGCCATTTCAGGTGACGCGCACGCGACGGTCAACGGCATTGGAGACTGAGTCGGGTAACGCTCGTCACGGTAACGACGACGACGCTGGCCGCTGACGCGCAGATGACGCGGAGAACGACGTGAACGGCGCGGCATGCCTGCGTTGTCACGGTTTTCCCCATTCTCATCCTGCTCAACGTGATTTTCCACAACGGCTGGCAGATCAACTTTTGCAATCTGCGTACCCGTTGCGGCTTCCGGTACTTCAGCCGCTACAGCTGCGGTTTCTTCTGCCTGAGGAGCACCAATGCGCACTTTCTGCGTCAGCTGGCGCTGCTTACGACGTGGCATAACCTGAGTACGTTCTTCCTGCTCGCTGTCCTGCTGCTCTACAGGCTCTTCGCGGTTCAGATTTTTGACTTCCTGCTGCGCCTGACGTTTCTCGTCGTTACGACGACGGCTACGTTCGCGACGTGGCTGCTGGTCGTCACGCTGTTTGCCCTTCTCAGACTCATCGCCCGCCTGCTGGCGAATTTCACGATCTTCAACGTTCTGCTGTTGTTTCTCGCGACGGTTGCGACGGTTGTCTTCGCGTTGCTCACGGCCTTCGCTGTTGTCTGAACGGTTGTCACGACGGTCGTTACGATCGTTACGGTCGTTGCGGTCATTACGATCGCGGCGGTTGTTCTGACGTTTACGACGATCCTGCTGACGCTCAGGTTTAGCCGCTTTTGGTTCTTCTTTCGGCTGCTCTGGCTGGACTTCTTCACCCGCAAACATCTTTTTCAGCGCGCCGAAGAAGCGGCTCAGCAGACCCGGTTGCGCCGGCTGGGCTTTCGGTGCCGCGGCTTCTGGTTTCTGCGCGACAGGTTTAGTGACCGGTTTTTCCAGGGCCGCTTCTGGCGGTGCTTCTGGCATGATGAAAGTGGCTAACGCAGGCTGCTCTGGCAGTTTGCGCTCGGCGGGTTCCTCATCGGAAGGCAGCGCCATCTCTTCTTCGTGCAGTTTCGGCAGCAGATAGCTGAGCGTGCTGGTCTCTTCACCTTTACGGACACGCAGCACGTGGTAGTGCGGGGTTTCCATCTGGTCGTTTGGCACGATGATGCAGCGAACGCCGCCCTGACGTGCTTCGATAGCACTCACCGCAGCACGTTTTTCGTTCAGCAGGTAGGAGGCAATTGGCACAGGGACAATGGCGTGAACCTCTTTGGTGTTCTCTTTCAGCGCTTCTTCTTCAATCAGACGCAGGATAGAGAGGGAGAGAGATTCGTTATCACGTACGGTACCGGTGCCGGAGCAACGCGGGCAGACGTGATGGCTGGATTCACCCAGCGACGGGCTCAGGCGCTGGCGGGACATCTCCAGCAGGCCGAAGCGCGAGATATGGCTAATCTGGATACGTGCACGATCCTGACGTACCGCTTCACGCAGGCGGTTCTCGACCGCACGCTGGTGGCGGACCGGCGTCATGTCGATGAAGTCGATAACAATCAGACCACCCAGGTCGCGCAGGCGGAGCTGGCGGGCGATTTCATCTGCGGCTTCAAGGTTGGTGTTGAAGGCGGTCTCTTCGATGTCACCGCCGCGTGTGGCACGTGCGGAGTTGATGTCGATTGCGGTCAGCGCTTCTGTTGTATCGATTACGATAGAACCGCCAGAGGGCAGGCGCACTTCACGCTGGAAGGCGGACTCAATCTGGGATTCAATCTGATAGTGGCTGAACAGCGGGATTTCGCCGGTGTACAGTTTGATTTTGCTGGTGAAATCCGGACGACCCAGTGCGGCGATGTGCTGGCGAGCCAGCTCAAGCACTTTTGGGTTGTCGATCAGGATTTCACCGATGTCCTGACGCAGGTAGTCACGGAAGGCACGCACGATAACGTTGCTTTCCTGGTGGATCAGGAACGGAGCAGGGCGGCTTTCTGCAGCTTTCTGAATAGCTTCCCAGTGCTTCAGACGGAAGCTTAAGTCCCACTGCAGCGCTTCGGCAGATTTGCCCACGCCTGCGGTACGCACGATAAGTCCCATGCCATCCGGCAGCTCAAGGCTTGCCAGCGCTTCTTTCAGCTCGGTACGGTCATCACCTTCGATACGGCGAGAGATGCCACCCGCACGCGGGTTGTTTGGCATCAGCACCAGATAGCTCCCTGCCAGGCTAATAAAGGTCGTCAGTGCGGCACCTTTGTTGCCACGCTCTTCTTTATCAATCTGGACGATAACTTCCTGACCTTCACGCAGAACATCTTTGATGTTTGGGCGGCCATGGGCGTTGTAGTTGGCAGGGAAATATTCGCGGGCGATTTCTTTCAGAGGGAGGAAACCATGACGCTCAGCACCGTAATCAACAAATGCAGCTTCAAGGCTGGGTTCAATGCGGGTGATTTTACCTTTGTAAATGTTCGCTTTTTTCTGTTCGTGTCCAGGACTTTCGATATCCAGATCGTACAGGCGCTGCCCATCCACAAGGGCGACACGCAACTCTTCTTGCTGAGTTGCGTTGATTAACATTCTTTTCATCGTAACTTACTCGTTATTCTTACATTGACGACAAAGCTGCGGGCAAGGTGACGCTTTCCGGGGTATGAACCGATGGCCTCGTGTCTGTTCACGTCGCCAACCTCACGGTTGTCGCTCGCTTAAGAGGCGCAGAGTGTCGGTTGCCTGTATTTCATACGGAAACACAGCGCAATTATCAGGGGAATTGCCTGGGTAGAACTCTCCAGAGAACAATCCTTATACCGGGAAGTACTGCAACCCGCAGCCCGCTAACTGCCTGAAAGATCAATACGTCTTACGCCATTGCTGCGTGGATGATCGGTCAGGCAAAATTGGTCATTCCGTCAACATCCTTACGTAACCAGGATTTAACACGGAAAACGGCTTCATTATTCCACTGCTCGCCGGGTTATAGCAAGATGACTTTTACCAATTATCACCCGGTTACTCACAGTTTCTTCACTTCAAAACGGTGATTGGTTTAATAACCACCAAATCAATTGCGTGAAACGGGGTGCAGGCCGGACAAAAGTAAATATAAGCATAGAAAAATGAGTGGCGCTAATGGCTGACGATATTTAGAATCGCCAACCATGAAAACAGAGACTCCAGCCGTAAAAATGGTTGCTATCGCGGATGATGACGCGGGGCAACGTATCGACAACTTTTTGCGTACCCAACTGAAAGGGGTGCCAAAGAGCATGATTTACCGCATCCTGCGTAAGGGCGAGGTGCGGGTTAACAAAAAACGCGTGAAGCCCGAGTACAAACTCGAGGCGGGTGATGAAGTGCGCATTCCGCCGGTGCGCGTTGCCGAGCGTGAAGAAGAGACCGTTTCACCTAAACTACAGAAAGTGGCGGCTCTGAGTGATGTGATCCTGTATGAAGACGACCACATTCTGGTGCTGAACAAGCCGTCAGGGACCGCAGTCCACGGCGGTAGCGGCCTGAGCTTCGGCGTGATTGAAGGGTTACGCGCGCTGCGTCCGGAAGCCCGTTTCCTCGAGCTGGTTCACCGTCTTGACCGCGATACCTCCGGCGTGCTGCTGGTGGCGAAAAAGCGTTCCGCGCTGCGTTCCCTGCATGAGCAACTGCGTGAGAAAGGCATGCAGAAAGATTATCTCGCGCTGGTGCGCGGTCAGTGGCAGTCCCATGTGAAAGTGGTGCAGGCGCCGTTGCTGAAGAACATTCTGCAAAGCGGTGAGCGCATCGTTCGCGTAAACCAGGAAGGGAAACCGTCTGAGACGCGCTTTAAAGTTGAAGAGCGCTATGAGTTTGCCACGCTGGTACGCTGCAGCCCGGTGACGGGGCGTACCCATCAGATTCGCGTGCATACGCAGTTTGCGGGCCATCCGATTGCGTTTGATGACCGCTATGGCGATCGCGAATTTGATAAGCAGCTGGCGGGAACCGGCTTGTCTCGTCTGTTCCTGCATGCGGCTGCGCTGAAGTTTACCCATCCGAATACCGGGGAAGTCATTCGTATTGAAGCGCCGCTGGATGAGCAGTTGAAACGCTGCCTGAAGGTTTTGCGCGGCTGATTATGTGCCGGGTGGCGCTGCGCTTACCCGGCCTACGAAACCTGTAGGCCCATGCAAGCGAAGCGCCGCTGGGCAAACGTCACAGGGTCAGCGGATTACACGCTTCTCTGCGTAACATCTGGCACAGCGCTATCAACGGTAACCCCACCAGCGTATTCGGATCGCGTCCGTCCAGCTTGTCGAATAGCGCAATCCCCAATCCTTCACTTTTAAAACTTCCCGCACAGTTCAGCGGACGCTCCCGGCGTACATAATCCATGATCTCCTGCTCGCTGAGATGGCGGAAGTGCACGTCAAAAGGCTCACACTCCGTTTGCAGATGACCAGAGGCGGAGTTATAGAGCGCCAGACCCGTATAAAAGGTCACAATGTTGCCACGCGCCTGCATAAGCTGTTTGAACGCGTTCTCTTCAGTGTGCGGTTTACCTGTTATTTCTCCGTCCAGCACACAAACCTGATCGGAGCCTATAATCAAGTGTGAAGGATAGCGCGCTGCGAGCGACTGCGCCTTCTCCTTAGCGAGACGGCTCACCAGATGTCGTGGTGATTCACCAGGCTGTGGCGTTTCATCAACATCCGGTGCGGCACATTCAAACGGGATCCCTAGCTTTTCCAGCAACATTCGGCGGTAAGGAGAAGTGGAAGCAAGGACGAGATTTGGCATATTTTTATCACCAGATATAGCGTATCGATGCCAGCCATTTTAAACTACAGGCCGCAATGTGTGCGAATAATTGGCAAAAGGCAGCTCTGGTTGCCTTTTTCTTTGACTCTATGACGTTACAAAGTTAATATGCGCGCCCTATGCAAAAGGTAAAATTACCCCTGACTCTTGATCCGGTTCGTACGGCTCAAAAACGCCTCGATTACGAAGGTATTTATACTTCCGATCAGGCTGAGCGTATTGCCGAATCCGTAGTCAGTGTGGACAGTGATGTAGAATGCTCCATGTCGTTCGCTATCGACAACCAGCGTCTCGCCGTTTTAACCGGTGATGCAAAGGTGACGGTAACCCTCGAGTGTCAGCGTTGCGGGAAACCGTTTGTACAGCATGTTCACACAACGTATTGTTTTAGTCCGGTTCGTTCTGACGAACAGGCTGAAGCACTCCCGGAAGCGTATGAGCCGATTGAGGTTAACGAATTCGGTGAAATCGATCTTCTGGCTCTGGTTGAAGATGAAATCATCCTCACCTTGCCAGTGGTTCCGGTGCATGATTCTGAACACTGTGAAGTGTCCGAGGCGGACATGGTCTTTGGGGAATTGCCTGATGAAGCGCAAAAACCAAACCCATTTGCCGTATTAGCCAGCTTAAAGCGTAAGTAATTGAGGAGTAAGGTCCATGGCCGTACAACAGAATAAACCAACCCGTTCCAAACGTGGCATGCGTCGTTCCCATGACGCGCTGACTGCAGTTACCAGCCTGTCTGTAGACAAGACTTCTGGTGAGAAACACCTGCGTCACCACATCACCGCTGACGGTTTCTACCGCGGCCGCAAGGTTATCACTAAGTAATCACGCGTCAGCGTGATTAGGCTTAGTGAGGATTTCCCCGTGCAAACGGGGAAGTTACCGAACCAGGCTGCGACGATACCTTGACACGTCTAACCCTGGCGTTAGATGTCATGGGGGGAGATTTTGGCCCTTCCGTGACAGTGCCTGCAGCATTGCAGGCACTGAATTCTAATTCGCAACTCACACTTCTTTTAGTCGGCAATCCCGACACAATCACGCCATTACTTGCAAAAGCTGACTTTGAACAACGTTCACGTCTGCAGATTATTCCTGCGCAGTCAGTTATTGCCAGTGATGCCCGGCCTTCGCAGGCGATTCGCAACAGCCGTGGGAGCTCAATGCGGATCGCGCTGGAGCTGGTGAAAGAAGGGCGAGCGCAGGCTTGCGTCAGTGCGGGAAATACCGGCGCGCTGATGGGGCTGTCGAAATTATTGCTCAAGCCGATTGAGGGTATTGAGCGCCCGGCGCTGGTGACGGTATTACCGCATCAACAAAAGGGCAAAACGGTGGTGCTGGATCTCGGTGCTAACGTGGATTGTGATAGTACCATGCTGGCTCAGTTTGCCGTGATGGGATCGGTGCTGGCAGAAGACGTGGTCGGGATTAAGAATCCCCGCGTGGCGTTATTAAATATTGGTGAAGAAGAGACCAAAGGCCTGGACAGCATTCGCGAAGCTGCTGAAATGCTCAAACAGGTTCCCTCCATCAACTATATTGGTTATCTCGAAGCCAATGAGTTGCTGACGGGGAAAACGGACGTTCTGGTGTGCGATGGCTTCACCGGGAACGTCACGTTGAAGACCATGGAAGGGGTCGTGCGCATGTTCCTTTCTCTGCTGAAATCTCAGGGAGAGGGCAAAAAAAGTGCCTGGTGGCTGATTTTATTGAAGCGTTGGTTACAAAAAAGCCTGACGCGGCGATTCAGTCACCTCAACCCCGACCAGTATAATGGCGCCTGTCTGTTAGGATTGCGCGGCATTGTGATTAAGAGTCACGGAGCCGCCAATCAGCGAGCATTTTCTGTCGCCATTGAACAGGCAGTGCAGGCGGTGCAGCGACAAGTCCCTCAGCGGATTGCCGCTCGCCTGGAATCTGTATTAGCTAAAAGTGACTGAGCGTACATGTATACGAAGATTTTAGGTACCGGCAGCTACCTGCCAAAACAAGTGCGTACCAACGCCGATCTGGAAAAAATGGTAGATACGTCTGACGAGTGGATTGTCACGCGCACAGGTATCCGTGAACGTCGTATCGCCGCGCCAGACGAAACCGTGTCCACCATGGGTTACGAAGCCGCACAGCGTGCTATCGAAATGGCGGGCATTGATAAAGAACAGATTGGCTTGATCGTGGTCGCTACGACGTCTGCCACGCATGCTTTCCCTAGCGCAGCGTGCCAGGTGCAAAACATGCTCGGTATTAAAGGCTGCCCGGCGTTTGACGTTGCCGCCGCGTGTGCAGGCTTTACCTATGCGCTGAGCATTGCCGATCAGTATGTTAAATCGGGTTCCGTCAAATATGCGCTGGTGATCGGCGCTGACGTGCTGGCGCGTACCTGCGATCCAACCGATCGCGGGACGATCATTATTTTTGGTGATGGTGCAGGCGCGGTGCTGCTGGGGCAGTCCGAAGAGCCGGGTATCATCTCTACGCATTTGCATGCCGATGGTCGCTACGGTGAACTGTTAACGCTGCCTAACGCCGATCGCGTTAATCCGGATAACGCTATTTACCTGACCATGGCGGGTAATGAGGTGTTCAAGGTGGCGGTGACTGAGCTTGCGCACATTGTCGATGAGACGCTGGAAGCGAACAACCTTGAACGTACCGCACTCGACTGGCTGGTACCGCATCAGGCGAACCTGCGTATCATCAGCGCGACCGCTAAAAAGCTGGGCATGTCGATGGATAACGTTGTGGTGACGCTGGACCGTCACGGCAACACCTCTGCGGCGTCAGTACCGTGCGCATTTGATGAAGCGGTACGCGACGGACGAATCAAACGGGGCCAGTTGGTCTTGCTTGAAGCCTTCGGTGGCGGGTTCACCTGGGGTTCCGCGCTGGTTCGTTTCTAGGATAAGGAATAAAAAAATGACGCAATTTGCTTTTGTGTTCCCGGGCCAGGGTTCTCAAACCGTTGGGATGTTGTCTGAAATGGCAGCAAACTACCCGGTCATTGAAGAGACTTTTCGTGAAGCTTCTGACGCGCTGGGTTATGATCTGTGGGCGCTGACTCAACAGGGTCCGGCCGAAGAGCTGAACAAAACCTGGCAGACCCAGCCAGCATTGCTGACCGCCTCCGTTGCACTGTGGCGCGTCTGGCAGCAGCAGGGTGGTAAAGCCCCCGCGCTGCTCGCGGGTCATAGCCTGGGAGAATACTCTGCGCTGGTCTGCGCCGGTGTGATCGCGTTTGCTGACGCGGTGCGTCTGGTAGAACTGCGCGGTAAATTCATGCAGGAAGCGGTGCCGGAAGGCACGGGTGGCATGTCTGCCATTATCGGCCTGGATGATGCCGCGATTGCAAAAGCGTGTGAAGAGTCTGCTGAAGGTCAGGTGGTTTCTCCGGTTAATTTCAACTCGCCAGGCCAGGTTGTTATCGCCGGTCATAAAGAAGCGGTTGAACGTGCCGGTGCTGCCTGTAAAGCTGCAGGCGCGAAACGTGCACTGCCGCTGCCGGTGAGCGTGCCGTCTCACTGTGCACTGATGAAGCCCGCTGCCGAGAAACTGGCGGTTGAGCTGGAAAAAATCACTTTTAACGCACCGACGATTTCCGTTGTGAACAACGTCGATGTGAAATGCGAAACCGCGCCGGAAGCCATCCGCGACGCGCTGGTTCGCCAGCTCTACAGCCCGGTACAGTGGACCAAAACCGTTGAGTTTATGGCCGCTCAGGGCGTTGAGCAACTGTATGAAGTCGGCCCAGGTAAGGTCCTCACCGGTCTGACAAAACGTATTGTTGACACCCTGACAGCGTCCGCGATTAACGAGCCGGAAGCGATGTCAGCGGCACTCTCGCAATAAAAGAGGAATACCATGAGTTTTGAAGGAAAAATTGCCCTGGTCACTGGCGCAAGCCGTGGTATCGGGCGCGCAATTGCTGAAACACTGGTTGCGCGCGGCGCGAAAGTGATTGGTACAGCAACCAGCGAGAATGGCGCTCAGGCCATCAGCGAATATCTGGGGGCAAACGGTAAAGGTCTGGTACTGAATGTGACCGAACCTGCATCTATCGAATCTGTTCTGGAAAATATTCGTGCAGAGTTTGGCGAAGTGGATATTCTGGTAAACAATGCCGGGATCACTCGCGACAACCTTCTGATGCGAATGAAAGATGATGAGTGGAACGATATTATCGAAACCAACCTGTCATCTGTATTCCGTCTGTCAAAAGCGGTAATGCGCGCTATGATGAAAAAGCGTCATGGTCGTATTATCACTGTTGGTTCTGTGGTTGGTACCATGGGAAATGCTGGTCAGGCTAACTACGCTGCGGCGAAAGCGGGTCTGATTGGTTTCAGTAAGTCGCTGGCGCGTGAAGTCGCGTCCCGCGGGATTACTGTAAACGTTGTTGCTCCGGGCTTTATTGAAACGGACATGACGCGTGCGCTGACCGATGAGCAGCGTGCGGGTACACTGGCGGCAGTTCCGGCGGGTCGTCTTGGCGACCCTAAAGAAATCGCCAGTGCGGTTGCATTTTTAGCCTCTGACGAAGCGGGTTACATCACTGGTGAAACCCTCCACGTCAACGGCGGGATGTACATGGTTTAATCACGATCGAAAATATTTGCGTTATTAGGGCAAATGGCCTCAAAATAACGTAAAATCGTGGTAAGACCTGCCGGGATTTAGTTGCAAATTTTTCAACATTTTATACACTACGAAAACCATCGCGAAAGCGAGTTTTGATAGGAAATTTAAGAGTATGAGCACTATCGAAGAACGCGTTAAGAAAATTATCGGCGAACAGCTGGGCGTTAAGCAGGAAGAAGTTGTGAACTCCGCTTCCTTCGTTGAAGACCTGGGCGCAGATTCTCTTGACACCGTTGAGCTGGTAATGGCTCTGGAAGAAGAGTTTGATACTGAGATTCCGGACGAAGAAGCTGAGAAGATCACCACCGTTCAGGCTGCCATTGATTACATCAACGGCCACCAGGCGTAAGTGAACATCTCCAGGCGGTCATTCGACCGCCTGAGTTTTATCTTTTTTAGTCCCACGAATCTCTTTTTTTATCCCTCCCTGGAGGACAAACGTGTCTAAGCGTCGTGTAGTTGTGACCGGACTTGGCATGTTGTCTCCTGTCGGCAATACCGTAGAGTCCACCTGGAAAGCTCTCCTTGCCGGTCAGAGCGGCATCAGCCTAATCGACCATTTCGATACTAGCGCCTATGCAACGAAATTTGCTGGCTTAGTAAAGGATTTTAACTGTGAAGAGATCATCTCGCGCAAAGAACAGCGCAAGATGGATGCCTTCATTCAATATGGAATTGTCGCTGGCGTTCAGGCCATGCAGGATTCTGGCCTTGAAATTACGGAAGAGAACGCAACCCGTATCGGTGCCGCTATCGGCTCCGGGATTGGCGGTCTTGGCCTGATCGAGGAAAACCATACATCCCTGATGAATGGCGGCCCGCGTAAAATCAGCCCGTTCTTCGTTCCGTCCACGATTGTTAATATGGTGGCGGGTCACCTGACCATCATGTTTGGCCTGCGTGGTCCAAGCATTTCAATCGCGACTGCTTGTACGTCTGGTGTACATAACATCGGCCAGGCCGCGCGCATGATTGCGTACGGCGATGCAGATGCTATGGTTGCGGGTGGTGCTGAAAAAGCCAGTACCCCTCTGGGTGTCGGTGGTTTTGGTGCAGCGCGTGCGCTCTCTACCCGTAACGATAATCCTCAGGCGGCAAGCCGTCCGTGGGATAAAGACCGTGACGGTTTCGTACTGGGTGACGGTGCGGGCATGCTCGTGCTGGAAGAGTACGAACACGCGAAAAAACGCGGCGCGAAAATTTATGCTGAAGTCGTTGGCTTTGGTATGAGTAGCGATGCTTATCACATGACGTCTCCTCCGGAGAATGGCGCAGGTGCTGCGCTGGCAATGGAAAACGCGATCCGTGATGCGGGCATTACGCCAGCTCAGATTGGCTACGTTAACGCGCACGGTACCTCTACACCTGCAGGCGACAAAGCGGAAGCTCAGGCTGTTAAGTCTATCTTCGGCGAGTCTGCCAGCCGCGTACTGGTCAGCTCCACAAAATCCATGACCGGTCACCTGTTGGGTGCGGCGGGTGCAGTAGAGTCAATCTACTCTATCCTTGCGCTGCGCGATCAGGCGGTTCCACCAACCATCAACCTGGATAACCCGGATGACGGTTGCGATCTGGACTTCGTGCCTCACGAAGCGCGTCAGGTTACCGGTATGGACTACACCCTGTGTAACTCCTTCGGCTTCGGCGGTACCAATGGCTCGCTGATTTTCAAACGCGTGTAATGGTTTCTTGCCCATAAAAAACGGAGCGCATAGCGCTCCGTTTTTTTTAGTTCACATTTTTGTTACTGATAGGTGAAAGTGAACTGGACGGTGGTGTTAAATTCGCCTGCCGTGACGGTTCCCGTAGGGGTATAGAGGCGGGCCGCGAGAGGGAACTGCGCATTGTGCGTTGTTCTGTCTACATCGACGGTAATCGAGCCCGCGGGTGAGATCTCGGTGAGATGATCGCGGGTCATGATCTGCATCGCCATGCCTGTTGCATCCCCGCTGCTATTAGCAAATTTTGTCTGATCGTCACTGTCTGAATCGCCGGTCAAGGTAGCCTTAACACGTGTCGTTGAGCTGGGGCAGGATGAAAGCGTGAGTGAAAAATCCTGCCATTCTCCGGTTGCCCCAACGCGACTAAAGTTTACCGCTCGTGCTTGATCGAACCTTACTGTCTGATTTTTGGATCCCGCATCCACGGTACAGGCAGACGCCACGACCGTGCCGCTCAGATCGATAGTGGTTGCCTGCGCGAAGCTACAAAGTGCAAACACCAGGCATGCGAGAGTAGATTTTACCCGTTCTATCATCATCCCCATCCTGCATTACTGATAGGTAAAGGTGGCCTGTGCCTGGCCGATAATGGTGCCTGGCATCACGTTGCCGTTGGAAACGGCTCGGGCGCGCATTTTCAAATCATAGGCGTGCGTACTGCTGCTGATGGCGACATTTTGCAACGTGGCGCCACTCTTGTAAGCCGTGTTAGTCGTTTCGTCGGTCAACTCCAGCTTCAGGTTAGTGGCCGTTCCGGTATTTTTATAATAGTTAGTATCGGTATCCGCTGTACCGCCAAAAGTAACGCTAAAGCTGGACGTTGAAGCAGGGCAGTTTGTTAAAGCAAGCGTAAAGTTAGTCCAGTTTGTTGCACTTCCGGCAGTGGCCAGACTATCAGCCTGTATATTGTCACCTAATTTTACCGCCAGCGAGGGGCTATCTCCATTGACCACACAGGGTGAGGCAACAACCGTGCCTGTAATGTCAATATTGACCGAGTTGGCTGAACACGCGCCAGAAAACAGACCTCCGCAGAGCGTTGCCAGAATCGCTATTTTTTTTCCATTCGCGATATTCATTTTCATTCCTTATGTATTAGGGAAGGTGCGAACAAGTTCCTGATATGAGATCATCATATTCATCCGGAGCGCATCCCAGAGGGACATCATGAGCCATCAACTCACCTTCGCCGATAGTGAATTCAGCACTAAGCGCCGTCAGACCCGAAAAGAGATTTTCCTCTCCCGCATGGAGCAGATTCTGCCATGGCAAAACATGGTGGAAGTCATCGAGCCGTTTTATCCCAAGGCGGGCAATGGCCGACGGCCCTATCCGCTGGAGACCATGCTGCGTATTCACTGCATGCAGCATTGGTACAACCTGAGCGACGGTGCCATGGAAGATGCCCTGTACGAAATCGCCTCCATGCGCCTGTTTGCCCGATTATCCCTGGATAGCGCCCTGCCGGATCGCACCACCATCATGAATTTCCGCCACCTGCTCGAGCAGCATCAACTGGCCCGTCAATTGTTCAAGACCATCAATCGCTGGCTGGCCGAAGCAGGCGTCATGATGACCCAAGGCACTTTGGTGGATGCCACCATCATTGAGGCACCCAGCTCTACCAAGAACAAAGAGCAGCAACGCGATCCGGAGATGCATCAGACCAAGAAAGGCAATCAGTGGCACTTTGGCATGAAGGCCCACATTGGTGTCGATGCCAAGAGTGGCCTGACCCACAGCCTAGTCACCACCGCGGCCAACGAGCATGACCTCAATCAGCTGGGTAATCTGCTTCATGGAGAGGAGCAATTTGTCTCAGCCGATGCCGGCTACCAAGGAGCGCCACAGCGCGAGGAGCTGGCCGAGGTGGATGTGGACTGGCTGATCGCCGAGCGTCCCGGCAAGGTAAAAACCTTGAAGCAGCATCCGCGCAAGAACAAAACGGCCATCAACATCGAATACATGAAAGCCAGCATCCGTGCCAGGGTGGAGCACCCGTTTCGCATCATCAAGCGGCAGTTCGGCTTCGTGAAAGCCAGATACAAAGGGCTGCTGAAAAACGATAACCAACTGGCGATGTTATTCACCCTGGCCAACCTGTTTCGGGTGGACCAAATGATACGTCAGTGGGAGAGATCTCAGTAAAAACCGGAAATAACGCCAGAAATGGTGGAAAAAATAGCCTAAATAGGCTGATTCGATGTGTTTGCGGGAAAAAAATCGGCCCAGATCCGCGAAATTTTAATCAGCGAGTCAGCTTGGGAAGAAATGACCTGCTTATTCGCACCTTCCGTAATTGCCAGCGGGTATGACACTGCTTATTTGCACTCCATTTAACGGTTGCACTTCCCTGAAGTGACATACCAGCCAGATAAACCTGTCCACCATCACCGACAATCGAGGTTGTTTTTGCGTTCTTGTCGTCAGTCACGATTGCACCAAACGGAACAGGGCGCCCGTCACGACGGGTTAACGTCATCAAAACGCGTTTACCCACACGTGTGTCAAAATGTGCCCGGACAATAGCCCCTCGGGTTGGCGTAACCGTTTTCGCAGAAAGCTCAACGTCGGCATCATCCGGCAGTTGTTCGGTATTCAGCGACAGCGTGTTTTCACGGTATGGGCTGATAAACGGCACAACGGTATAGCCCCGGAAATCGGTGCTGACGCCCGTCTGGTTAGTGATATCAACACCGCTTGCTCCCGGCGCTTCAACCAGAGCGACGGTCTCACCTAATTCCTGACTCAGCGTAATGCCATTTGCATGCGCAACCACACCGCCGCTGATACCATAATTTACCCGGCGCTGATCGTGGTCGTAACTGTAGGCGCTGTTCATTCTGGCATAGGTACCCTGGTAGTCCAGGCTGGCGCTACCACCGTTACCCCCATCGTGGTTCGTCTCGCTTTCCTGCACGCTCCAGTTGAGGTTCTGATCTTGCAGCGCGGTGCCATTCAGCCCGACCGTATGGCTGGTGCTGCCATGTTTACTGGTATTGAGGTTGTAGGTGGCGCGACTGCTGCTGAGCCAGCGATCCAGCGGCACGCTGATACTCATTGAGAACACCTGGTCCTCGCTGTAAACGGTGTCGCTGTCGCGGGCATCAGTGGTGTTACGGTTAAAGCTGTAGTTCAGGCTCCAGGTGATGCCGTTCCAGCTGTTGCTGTAACCCGCGCCGATTGAGCGCATTGTTCGGTCGCTGTTCCAGTAATCCTCGCTGATGGCGTTTAACGAGATGGACCCCGCGCCTTCCCAGAGATTCTGGTTAAGCAATATCTCGGCACGATTACGCCGGCGTTCGGTATTGTCCTGCCAGTCACTGTCCCGCCAGGTGTCGAGCACTTCCTGCAGGGTGTAATAGCCTGAAGTTGAGTAGCGATAACCCGAAATGGCGATATTGGTCCCCGTTTCGAGAATGTTTTTACTGTAACGAACCCGCATTGACTGGCCGATCGCTTTTTCCTGATCCTGTTGGGTTGACCAGGCCTGCGTGCCATCGACGGATACGGCTCCCAGCCCACCAAAATTTTTACCGATCCCCACAAGTAGCGACTGATAATGTTGCGATAGCTGTCCGCCGCCGTAGGCGGTAAATCCTGCTGGCAGGCCGTAGATGGCCGAGCCCTGAGTAAAGAATGTTTTATCGACGGCGCTGTCGTAAGGACGGTACTGACCGCTGGTCAGGCTGTACTTTAAACGACCTTCACGCTGTAGAACCGGCAGTGAGGCGAAGGGGACCAACTGGTGCTGTTCGCTGCCGTCAGCTTCTTTAATCGTCACGTCCAGATCGCCGCTACTGCCCGTGGGATATATGTCAGTGATCTCAAATGCCCCCGGCGACACATAGCTTTGGTAAATGGTGTAGCCGTTTTGTTTAATGATGACCTGGGCGTTGGTCCGGGCAATTCCGCGAACCACCGGTGCGTAGCCGCGCAGGCTGTCAGGCAGCATGTCGTCATCGGAGGCCATTTGCGCACCCCGAAAAGGTACGCTGTCAAACAGATCGGAAGGGGAGTTGCTTTCGCCAAGCGTCAGCTGACTTTTGAGCGCGATAATATTTCGCTGAGCGTAGGTATATGCCGAATCCCAGTTATTCTGGGTACTGTTGCCGCTGGTGTTGCGTGACCAGGTGCTGTAGTTACGTACGCGCCATGGGCCGATATTTAGCCCTGGGCGCAGGTTCAGGTAATAGCTGTCTGAATCGGTCATATCAGAGTGACGAGCCTGGGTGTTGCCGCCTGTAAAGCTGTAATTAAGCAGCAGCGCATTGATGCCTTCATCCAGGCGTTCTGGAGCAACATATCCACGCGCCTGGTTATTCATCGCCGCCTGAGGGATGCTCAACAAAAGTTGCTGTTTATTGAAGACGAACTGAGTAGCAGCGTTGGGAATAGCGGCCAGGTTTGCGCAATGGTTCTCTCCGGTCAGTTGCGGAAATTGCTCGGTTCGGACGCCAAAGTCACGTAGCATCTCCACGCTTATGCACGGTTGCAATGATGTCTGGCCGTGACTGTCCTTTTGCATGCTAAATTCAATGTCATGTGTGCCAGTCAATGTCTGATTGACCAGCACGTCAACGCGATAAGTACCCGGCATTTGGCCAACACCTTCTTCAAAGGCACTCAGGTCAGAAATGTCTTTACCTGGACCGTCAATACCCAGTAGCGCGGGGTTAAAATATTCCCGGGCACAGGCAGGGTGCGACAACGAGAACGTACACTGCAATGCGATGAAGCAGGCCAGCCTGGTTGGCGAGATCTTATTTTTTTTAGCTCTGATCATTCCGTGATCCTTTCGGAGTCCGAGTATCTAATGAGTGATTACTGCGTCTGGTGTTCCGCGCCAGCTGCGCCGAAGTCACTGATAATTTTCCAGCGAATATTGCCTTTGGCATTTGCCGGAAGGCTGAAGGTCGCGCTGGACATGGGCGCAACGTATGTCGCATCCGTAACCGTACTGGCACCGACTTTGACTTCGCTGAAGTTCATGTAATAGGGGGTTGGGTTACTGACCGTAAGCTGTTGATCGCTGCGTTTCCAGCTAAGCTTGCTGGCAAACTTTTCCGGCATTTCAGTAAGCGATGCGGGGCGATAAATGAGTTTGATACGTGTCTTAATCGCAATCTGTAGGGTATTTACGTTGTCTAACTTTTCTGTTGCCGGAATGGTTTTAATGTTCATCCAGAACAGTGACTCACGATCCTGTGGCAGATTCCCGCCCGTATTAATAATACGCAGTTTGTTTTCTTCATTGCCAGCTAAGCGGAACAGGGGCGGCGTGACGATAAACGGTGTTTTACTGGTGTCGTTTTCATCTTTATCAACCCATGACTGAATTAAATAGGAGTATGGGTCTGGGTTTTTGACGTCCAGGGAAGATTCTTTTTTGTCTGCATGGTATATAATGCGAGTGCCTCCAATAATAACACCCGCTTGCGCTGTTGCCATTGAAAAAACAAATGCAGCGGCGATTAATGAATTCACTAATTTCATCTGGTTAACCTCAAAATAGCAATGCCGGGAAGCCCCGGCATTGCTTATAGCCAAAGGCGGAAATTTATCGCGCGATGATTAATTGTATGCCAGCGTAAAGTTAGCGGTACCGTTAGCGGAACCCGCCTCAACGGTAGCGGCAGTTGCGATATACTGTGCACTGAAATTCATGGTAGCGGTGCCAGCAGTCGCATCGATGGTCGCTGCTTTAGATGCGGTTGCCAGCGGTAACGCGGTGCCGTCGCCGTTCAGCAACTGAATAGCAACGCCTTTGGCAACGCCAGTGGTGCCTGCGCCGGTGACTTCCAGATAGTCATTATTAGTGGCGTCTGGTTTGCCGGTGTATTTCACAACAACAGCTTTGCCTTTCAGGTCTGCCGGGCACTCAGACAGTTTCAGAGTAAAGCGAGTATTCGCGGCAACGGAACCAGCCTCTGGCAGAGCAGTTTTAGCGATATCACCTAACTTGACGGTCTGCGGCGCGGTCATGGTGGTGTCAATTTTACAACCTTGCTCGATGATATTACCGGTGAAATTTACCTGTCCATCATCGGCCTGCGCGGCAGAAACCATTCCGAGTGTAGTGATTAAGGCAACAGCCGCTACTTTTCCTTTCATTGATAATGTCCTTGAAGAGTGTGATTGATATAAAACACAGGTGAGTACTCATGGCACACGATGTGATGATGCTCGATAGTTTTCAGCAAGAAACATTGTCTTGTGTTTTTAAAACCATCTTGCGCACTTGGGTATTCACATGGGGGATTATATCTATGTGCTAAAATATGAACTATAAACTATATCTAATGAGTGTTTTTAATTTAACTTTAATAATCCTCTCCGTGAATAATATTTCATTTATTCATTAATAGATGAATAGCATTTCTCTCATGTATACAGGCGTAGGCGCGCCCAACCTTCCTGTGCTTTTTTACATTTATTCGAAGATAACAGACTTGCGATATCCTCTTTCACCTGCCACCCTAGTCAGGTATTTATATGGAGGGTGAATGTATCTAATTAATGGTGAGTTACAAAAAAAGTTAGATGTGAACGATCGTAGCGTTCAGTTTGGGGATGGTTGTTTTACCACTGCTCGAATTAGCGGCGGCGTTGTTTCACTTTTCAGCCACCATCTGACACGTTTGCAGACGGCCTGCACAAGGTTGGCTATCCCGTTTGATGCATGGGAAACCCTTGCTGCGGAAATGCGGGATATGGCGCAAAAACAGGGTGACGGCGTGTTAAAGGTCGTTATCACACGTGGAGCTGGCGGTCGCGGCTATAGCCCCGCAGGCTGTCAGCAACCGGTGCGCATCCTGAGCGTTTCTGAATATCCTGCGCATTACGCACGCTGGAAAGAAACCGGCGTAACGCTTGCTCTCAGCCCGATCCCCTTGGGTCGCAACCCTTATCTTGCAGGAATGAAGCACCTCAACCGCCTTGAGCAGGTACTGATTCGTTCTCATCTTGAGCAGACGGATGCCGATGAAGCCCTTGTCCTTGACAGCGATGGGTGGCTTACGGAATGCTGTGCCGCAAATCTGTTCTGGCGCTGTGGGCAGGATGTCTTTACCCCACGCCTCGATCAGGCGGGCGTAAACGGCATTATGCGGCAGTTTATTATCGCCCAACTGGCACTGACCGCGTATCGCGTTGTCGAAGTGAATGCGCCGCTAACGGCGCTCGCGCAGGCTGATGAAGTGCTTATCTGTAACGCGCTAATGCCGGTTGTCCCCGTACAGCGCTACGCAGAGCGAGAGTGGCCCGCGCGCGAACTTTACCACTATTTAGCCCCAATTTGTGAGTCATCCGATTAGCATGATGAAACTGTTACGCCTTGTTCTGTTACTGTTGGTTGTCCTCGGCGCTGCCGCCGGCGTCGGTGTATGGAAAGTTTTCCAGCTGGCGGACAGTAAGATCCTCATTAAAGACGAGACGATTTTTACCCTTAAAGCCGGTACCGGGCGGATGGCGCTGGGCGAACAGCTTTACAGCGATAAAATCATCAACCGCCCGCGCGTGTTCCAGTGGTTACTGCGTATCGAGCCGGAACTGTCTCACTTCAAGGCCGGTACCTATCGTTTTACGCCCGGCATGACCGTCAGGGAGATGCTGCAGCTGCTGGAAAGTGGCAAAGAAGCGCAGTTCCCGCTGCGTTTTGTCGAAGGGATGCGACTGAGCGATTACCTGAAACAGCTGCGTGATGCGCCCTATATCAAGCACACTCTGAAAGATGATCGTTACGAGACGGTCGCCGGGGTGCTGAAATTTGAGCATCCTGAGTGGGTGGAAGGTTGGTTCTGGCCGGACACCTGGATGTACACCGCGGGCACGACGGATGTCGCGATTCTTAAACGGGCGCACAAAAAGATGGTCGCGGCAGTCGATTCCGCCTGGGAAGGGCGTATGGAAGGGCTGCCCTATAAAGACCAAAACCAGTTCGTGACCATGGCTTCGATCATCGAGAAAGAGACTGCCGTTGCTGCCGAGCGCGATCGGGTCGCGTCGGTATTTATCAACCGTCTTCGCATTGGCATGCGTCTGCAAACCGACCCTACCGTTATTTACGGCATGGGCGAGCGCTACAGCGGAAAGATTTCGAGGAAAGATCTCGAGACGCCAACGGCGTATAATACCTACGTCATTAACGGCCTGCCGCCGGGCCCGATTGCAACGCCGAGCGAGGCGTCGCTTAAAGCCGCCGCGCATCCGGCCAAAACACCGTATCTCTATTTTGTGGCTGACGGAAAAGGGGGGCACACCTTTAACACCAACCTTGTCAGTCATAATCGCTCTGTTCAGGACTATCTGAAGGCACTTAAGGAAAAAAATGCGCAGTAAATACATTGTCATTGAGGGACTCGAAGGCGCGGGGAAAACCACCGCTCGCGACGTAGTGGTGGAAACGCTGAACGCGCTTGGCGTCACTGACATGGTCTTCACCCGCGAGCCAGGCGGCACTCAGCTGGCTGAGAAACTGCGCAGCCTGGTGCTGGATATCAGATCTGTTGGCGACGAAGTTATCACTGACAAAGCCGAAGTGCTGATGTTCTATGCGGCGCGCGTCCAGCTGGTTGAGACGGTGATTAAACCCGCCCTGGCCGATGGCAAGTGGGTGATCGGCGACCGTCACGATCTGTCCACTCAGGCGTATCAGGGCGGGGGACGCGGTATTGACCAGACAATGCTGGCAACGCTGCGTAATGCAGTACTGGGTGATTTTCGCCCGGACCTGACGCTCTATCTGGATGTCACTCCGGAAGTGGGCCTCAAACGCGCCCGCGCGCGCGGCGAGCTGGATCGCATTGAACAAGAGTCCTTTGATTTCTTTAACCGCACCCGCGCACGCTATCTTGAGCTGGCCGCGCAGGACAGCTCAATTCGTACCATCGATGCGACGCAATCGCTGGAAGACGTCACGCAAGACATCCAGCAGACCGTTACGCAGTGGCTACAGGAGCAGCAGGCATGAAATGGTATCCATGGTTGCGCCCGCACTTTGAACAGCTGATCAACAGCTATCAGGCCGGTCGGGGGCATCATGCGTTACTGATTCAGGCATTGCCGGGGATGGGGGATGATGCGCTAATTTACGCCATTACCCGTTTCCTGATGTGCCAGCAGCCTGAAGGGCACAAAAGCTGCGGGAAATGCCGTGGCTGCCAGCTGATGCAGGCGGGCACGCATCCTGACTATTACACGCTGGCGCCTGAGAAGGGCAAAAGCGCGCTCGGTATTGATGCCGTGCGTGAAGTCAGTGAAAAACTGTACGAACATGCGCGACTGGGCGGGGCGAAAGTCGTCTGGCTCAACGACGCTGCATTACTGACCGAGGCGGCGGCTAACGCGCTGCTCAAAACGCTGGAAGAGCCGCCGGAGAAAACATGGTTCTTCCTCTCATGCCGCGATCCGGGCCGATTGCTGGCAACGTTGCGCAGCCGCTGTCGTCTTCATCACCTTGCGGTGCCCCAGGAATCATGGTCATTGAGCTGGCTAGAACGCGAGGTGACAACGTCACAGGAAAGTTCGCTCTCTGCGCTTCGCCTGAGCAGCGGCGCGCCCGCAGCGGCGCTGGCATTACTGCAACCCGACGTCTGGTCGCAGCGAGAAACGCTCTGTAAGGCCGTCGAGGCTTCGCTCAACAGCCAGGACTGGTTGAGCTTGCTGCCTGCACTGAATAGCGATCGGGCCGTTGAGCGTTTGCACTGGCTGGCGTCCTTACTTTTGGATGCGCTAAAGCTCCAGCAGCGGGCAACGCTACTGACAAACCCGGACGCGTGGCCACTGGTGAACCTGCTGGCGAGCCGCCTTTCAGGAACGTCCTTGCACGCTATCCTTCATGATATCTGCGAAAGCCGGGAACAGCTTTTAACCGTAACGGGTCTTAATCGCGAGCTGTTACTGATCGACCAGTTACTGCGTATTGAACATTACCTGCAACCAGGCGTTACGCCGCCTGTTTCCCATCTCTGAGAGAGACATTATGTTTTTAGTCGACTCACACTGCCATCTTGATGGCCTGGATTATCAATCCCTTCACAATGACGTGGATGACGTGCTGGCAAAAGCCGCTGCCCGCGATGTGAAATTTTGTCTTGCCGTGGCGACGACGTTGCCGGGGTACCGCGCCATGCGTGAGCTGGTGGGCGTTCGCGATAACGTGGTGTTCTCCTGCGGCGTGCATCCGCTGAACCAGGATGAAGCGTACGATGTTGATGAGTTACGCCGACTGGCTGCGGAAGAGGGCGTCGTGGCGATGGGTGAAACCGGGCTGGACTATTTTTACACGCCGGAAACGAAACCGCGCCAGCAGGAATCCTTCCGCAACCATATCCGCATTGGCCGCGAGCTGAACAAACCGGTCATCGTGCATACCCGTGATGCACGCGCCGATACGCTGGCGATCCTCCAGGAAGAAAAGGTGACGGATTGCGGTGGCGTACTACACTGTTTCACAGAAGACAGAGAAACGGCGGGTAAACTGCTTGATCTAGGGTTTTATATTTCGTTTTCCGGGATCGTGACGTTCCGTAATGCAGAGCAGCTGCGTGATGCTGCGCGTTATGTTCCGCTCGACCGCATTCTGGTAGAAACAGACTCTCCGTATCTGGCACCGGTACCGCATCGCGGGAAAGAGAACCAGCCAGCCATGACGCGAGACGTTGCGGAATACATGGCCGTGCTTAAAGGCGTCAGCATCGAAGAGCTGGCCCGCGTCACGACGGAAAACTTCTCTGCGCTGTTCCATATCGACCCCGCCCGCCTGCAATCTGTCTGATACACCTGTTTTTTTTAGGCTCGTAATTAATAAACAAAACGAGTAAAGTTCACCGCCTCATTTGGGGCGGTGAGGATGTATTTAGACACATCCAGACATGCTTTTTGTAAATAACTGCAAGTTTTTCGTCCGTCTTAAGCTGAAACGTGATAGCCGTCAAACAATCCCAGAGGGAATTATTTTACTCTGTGTAATAAATAAAGGGCGCTTAGATGTCCTGTCCACGGCACGGTACTCCCCCCGGGCCAATGCGTGAAAGCGTAAAAAAAGCACAAATACTCAGGAGCACTCTCAATTATGTTTAAGAATGCATTTGCTAACCTGCAAAAGGTCGGTAAATCGCTGATGCTGCCAGTATCCGTACTGCCTATCGCAGGTATCCTGCTGGGTGTCGGTTCTGCAAACTTCAGCTGGCTGCCAGCCGTAGTTTCCCATGTGATGGCCGAAGCAGGCGGTTCCGTCTTTGCTAACATGCCTCTGATCTTCGCGATCGGTGTGGCGCTGGGCTTCACCAATAACGACGGCGTTTCTGCGCTGGCTGCAGTGGTTGCCTACGGCATCATGGTGAAAACCATGGCTGTGGTTGCGCCTCTGGTTCTGCATTTACCGGCAGAAGAGATTGCCGCGAAACACCTGGCAGACACCGGTGTTCTGGGTGGTATCATCTCCGGTGCGATTGCAGCGTATATGTTTAACCGCTTCTATCGCATCAAGCTGCCTGAGTATCTGGGCTTCTTCGCGGGCAAGCGTTTCGTTCCGATCATCTCTGGTCTGGCAGCGATTTTCACTGGCGTGATCCTGTCCTTCATCTGGCCACCAATCGGTTCCGCGATCCAGACCTTCTCTCAGTGGGCTGCTTACCAGAACCCGGTTGTTGCGTTTGGTATCTACGGCTTCATCGAGCGTTGCCTGGTGCCATTCGGTCTGCACCACATCTGGAACGTTCCATTCCAGATGCAAATTGGTGAATTCACCAACGCAGCAGGCCAGGTATTCCACGGTGATATCCCACGTTACATGGCAGGTGATCCAACTGCAGGCAAACTGTCTGGTGGCTTCCTGTTCAAAATGTACGGCCTGCCGGCTGCTGCGATTGCAATCTGGCACTCTGCTAAACCAGAGAACCGTGCAAAAGTGGGCGGTATCATGATCTCCGCAGCGCTGACCTCGTTCCTGACCGGTATCACCGAGCCGATCGAGTTCTCCTTCATGTTCGTTGCGCCGATCCTGTACGTTATCCACGCGATTCTGGCGGGTCTGGCGTTCCCAATCTGTATCCTGCTGGGTATGCGTGACGGTACGTCCTTCTCTCACGGTCTGATCGACTTTATCGTTCTGTCCGGTAACAGCAGCAAACTGTGGCTGTTCCCAATCGTGGGTGCGTGCTATGCCGTTGTCTACTACACCATCTTCCGCGTGCTGATCAAAGCACTGGACCTGAAAACCCCAGGCCGTGAAGATGCAACTGAAGACAGCAAAGCAGGTGTGACCAGCGAAATGGCTCCGGCCCTGGTTGCAGCGTTCGGTGGCAAAGAGAACATCACTAACCTGGACGCGTGTATCACTCGTCTGCGTGTGAGCGTTGCCGATGTTGCGAAAGTAGACCAGCCGGGTCTGAAAAAACTGGGCGCAGCGGGCGTGGTTGTTGCAGGTTCTGGTGTTCAGGCAATCTTCGGTACTAAATCCGATAACCTGAAAACCGAAATGGATGAGTACATCCGCAACAGCTAAGCTGTGGGCAGGGGAGACTAAGGCAGCCGAATGGCTGCCTTTTTTATTGCTGCGGTTTGTTGTGCCGGGTAAGGCGCAGCCGCCACCCGGCTAAACAATCAGAAGTCGTAGCTCGCGCTCACCGAGACGTTCAACGGTGCGCCATAAACCACATAAGAGCCGACGTAATCGTAATACTCTTTGTCAAACAGGTTGTTGACGTTAGCCTGGACGGTAAACTCTTTGGTGACCTGATAACGGCTGAACAGGTTAACCAGCCCGTAACTGCCTTGCTCTGCACGTGATTGTCCCGCCGGGCCGCCGTCTACATCCGTCCACACCTTATTCTGCCAGTTTACGCCACCGCCCACGGTCAGTTCTGGCAGCATTGGCAGTTGATAACGGGTAAACAGCTTCATGGTTGTGCGCGGCTGATCGGAGCTGACTGCGTTGCCGTTTTTATCTTCAGCAATGTAGCGGGTTGCGCCGAACGTTAGCTGCCAGTTATCCGTCAGCGCGCCGTTAAGCTCGAACTCAATCCCTTTACTCACCACACCGTCCAGCGATTCATAAATGGATTCACCGCTCGGCATGTAGGTATAAGTGTTGCTCGCCACGTTATCCTGTTCAATGCGGAAAATTGCCAGCGAGGTGGTCAGGCGGGTATTGAACCAGTCCGCTTTCACACCGGCTTCATAGCTTTTACCCGTGGTTGGGTCGAGGTAACGACCACTGGCATTACGCTTGTCCTGAGGCTGGAAGATTGAGGTATAGCTGACGTAAGTCGACCAGTCTTCATTAATGTCGTAGACCAGGCCCGCGTAAGGCGTGACGTCATCTTTGGTACTTTCCAGACGGGTGTCCGGAGAGCCCGCCGGGTTATAGCGAATGTTATAGTTGGTATAGCGCGCCCCGAGGATCAGGTGCAGCGGATCGGCCAGCGAGAAGCGGGCGGAAGTATAGGCCGATGACTGACGGATGTCGTCCTGGCTATAGAGCTTCCATGTCGTCCACTGAGGATCGGCAATATCCCCGTTCCAGTTTTTGAAATTACCCACGTCGACCATGCCGTATAACGCATCCGGCATCCTATTGTCATAATGGTTGCGCTGGCGGCTGAAGCTGCCGCCAAACATCATTTCGTGCTGACGGCCAAAGAGATCGAATCCGCCGCGCAGGAAGGCATCAACCGCATCCTGTTTGCGCTCGCCTTTGTTCCAGCCACCATAGCCCACCATGCCTGCACCGGTCGCTTGATCGGGATAGCCGGACATATACATCAGTTTGCTGTCGAAATTCGTATCAGCATGCATGCCGTTGATGTGGGCTTCCCAGCCGTTGTCAAAGCGCTGAGTCAGGTTGGCGAAAATGCGGGTGTTGTCTTTATCCGAATATGCCCACTTTGGCGCTACGGTCTGGCTACGATCGTAATGGGTTTTACTCCCGTCGCTGTTCCAGGTTGGCAATCCGCCCCAGGTCGGATCCTCGGTGTTGCTTTCCTGGTATTCATAGCCGACAGAAAGGGTCGTGCTGTCGGTCACATCCGCATCCACCACGCCGTAGAGGAATTTTTTACGGTAGTGGTAGTTATCAACAAAGCTGTCGTTATCCTGATAGCCCGTAATCAGGCGGCCGCGTATCTTGCCGGACTCCACCAGCGGCGCCTGCAGATCCAGCACGTAGCGCTGTTTATCCCAGCTGCCGTAGCTGGCACTGACATTACCTTTGAATTCATTGCTGTCTGCATGTTTGCGCACCATATTGACATAGGCCGCCGGGTTTCCCGTCCCGGACATCAGGCCGGTTGCGCCGCGTACCACTTCGATACGGTCATAAATCGCGGTATCGGCGGCAGTATCGCCGAAGTTCCACACTTCGCTGATGGAGGTCGGCAGGTCATCGTACGCATAGTTACTCACGAAGAATCCGCGTGAGTAAAATACGGTACGGTCGCTGTCCTGAACCTGCGCCGTCACGCCAGTGGTATTGGTTAACACCTGGCCGATAGACTGCAGGTTTTGATCCGCCATGCGCTGCTGGCTGATGACGCTGACGGACTGCGGAATATCGCGAGGCACGAGGAGCAGTTTGGTCCCGGTGGTGGTGGTCTTGACGCTGTAGTCCCGATCCTGCCCGTCGGACAAGGCAGGCGCGTTATCGAAACTGCCATCAACCACAACGGTATCTTCGTCTGTGGAGGCGGCAAAACTCACGGCTGGCATCAATGCCATAGCAATACAGGCTGCCAGCAACGAAGGCGTTGCGACAGGCTGACGTTGCCCATCCCTGGTATGATGATTGAAAGACATGATCAAACCCTTAAGAACGGTGAAGGTTGGTAGCATCAGTCCCGCGATCGCGGTCTGACGTCGTTTTCTATGTTAAAAATGCGCATGAAAATGCAAATGCGAAATATACGCATTGCCATTAATGCTGTAAACAGATGTGTCGAGCGGAACTGAAATAATGTTTCAGCCAGTGAATACGCCTGAGCGGTCACTCTTCATTCAGCTGATGAAGATTCAGGAAAGAATTCGGGGGAGAAGGTTGAAAGGACAGGAGAAACTCGCTCATACTCTTGGATTGTGTCACACAGTCTTCCCGAGAGTGTGTTATCAGCGGACGCACCACGCCAGATTTAACAAAAAAGGAAAAGGTCATGGCTGAAGAAACGATTTTCAGTAAAATTATCCGTCGCGAAATCCCCTCGGATATCGTCTATCAGGATGAACTGGTGACGGCTTTCCGGGACATTTCCCCCCAGGCACCGACACACGTCCTTATCATTCCCAATATTCTGATTCCGACCGTAAATGACGTAAAAACCGAGCACGAAGTGGCGTTAGGTCGTATGCTGACGGTGGCGGCGAAAATTGCCGAGCAGGAAGGCATAGCGGAAGACGGTTACCGTCTGATCATGAACTGTAATCGTCATGGCGGCCAGGAAGTTTATCATATTCACATGCATCTGCTGGGTGGACGTCCTCTGGGGCCGATGCTGGCACACAAAGGTCTTTGACATGTTTAAAGGGCGTATTGCAGCGCTGGTAATGACGATGATGATTGTGGGATGCAGCACGCGCCCGGCGATCCCCGTGAGCGATGAACAGACGCTGGTGATGGAGTCCTCCGTGCTGGCGGCGGGTATTACGGCGCAACAGCCCGCGTTAACCGTCAGTGAAATTAAGTCTTCAGCCTCCTCTGCGCTCTTTAACGAACGAAATGAACCCGTGACGGTCCACTACCGTTTTTTCTGGTATGACGTAAGAGGTCTTGAAATGCATCCGCTGGAGGCGCCGCGCAGCGTCACCCTTCCGGCGAGGTCGTCGGTAACGATCTATGACAGCGCCAGCTATTTGGGTGCACATAAGGTAAGACTTTATCTTTATCTGTAAGGGGGGAACTTTGATTAAAAATTTGAGCCGTTATGCGCTCGTGACCGCTTTCGCTCTGTTTCTGGCAGGGTGTGTGACCCGTACTGAACAGCCTGCACCTGTAGAAGAGGCTAAACCGGGTACTGAGCAGCCGACAACGCCAACGGAGCCACAGCCAACCGTGCCGTCTGTACCGTCTATTCCGTCCCAGCCCGGTCCAATTGAGCACCCGGACCAGACGTCACAGCCTACGCCGCGCGTGCGCCATTATGACTGGAACGGTGCAATGCAACCGATGGTCGGTAAAATGCTGCAGGCACAGGGCGTGACGGCAGGCGGCGTGCTGCTGGTCGACAGCGTTAACAACCGTACTAACGGTTCGCTGAACGCGGGCGAAGCGACGGAAACCCTGCGCAATGCCCTGGCGAACAACGGCAAGTTTACGCTGGTCTCTGCTCAGCAGCTCGCGGTGGCCAAACAGCAACTCGGCCTGTCGCCGCAGGATAGCCTCGGCACCCGCAGCAAGGCGATTGGGATTGCCCGCAACGTTGGCGCCCAGTATGTGCTGTACTCTAATGCGACCGGCAACGTGAATACCCCAGCCCTGCAGATGCAGCTGATGCTGGTTCAGACAGGCGAAATTATCTGGTCAGGTAAAGGTGCGGTTACGCAACAATGACAGCACGCGTGATGCGATCCTGACGCGCTATTTTCCGCAGTACCGCCTTATCGCGCCGCAGGCCCACTCCGGGCTTGGCGGCGCGAGTTGTATTCTGGAGCAGGGCGCGCACCGTCTGGTCTTACGACATAATCACGCTCCCTTCGCGCCCGCTTTCCATTTTCGTCGTCAGTTTCGTGCCCTCAGACGTCTTCCGTCGGATCTCGTGCCGGAACCCCGTTTTTTCCGACAGGGCTGGATGGCCGTCGACTATCTTGAGGGCGAGGTGAAAAGCGCGCTGCCGGACACCCCGGAGCTCGCGGCGATGCTGTATCATCTGCACCAGCAACAGCGTCTGGGGTGGCGAATCGCGTTACTTCCGCTGCTTGAGCACTATTGGCAGCAAGCCTCCCCGAAAAGACGTACCTCTGTCTGGCTTGCGCATCTCAAACGGCTGCGTAAAGCGGGCGAGCCGCAACCGATTCGGCTCTCACCGTTACATATGGATGTGCACGCCGGGAACATTGTGCATACGTCAGGAGGAGCCAGACTTATTGACTGGGAATATGCCGGAGACGGCGATGTGGCGCTGGAGCTGGCCGCGGTCTGGACGGAAAGTGACGCCGCGCGGCTGACGCTCATCAGAGAGTATGCCAGAGTAGCGCATATTGACGCCGACGCGCTGGCTCGTCAGGTGAGACGCTGGCGACCCTGGGTCATTATGCTGATGGCGGGCTGGTTTGAAATGCGCCTTCAGCAGTCCAGAGATAAACAATTTATTGCGCTGGCAGACGATGCCTGGCGTCAGTTACAAATGAAAGGATAAGAGAGGTGAGTGTGGGTCCAGTCATGTTGAATGTTGAAGGGTTTGAGCTGGATGCGGAGGAGCGTGAAATTCTGGCGCATCCGCTGGTGGGCGGCCTGATCCTGTTTACCCGCAACTATCACGATCCGGCGCAGTTGCGTGAACTGGTGCGTCAGATCCGCGCGGCATCGCGCAATCATCTGGTGGTGGCCGTCGATCAGGAAGGTGGACGCGTGCAGCGTTTTCGCGACGGTTTTACCCGTTTGCCGGCTGCCCAGTCTTTTGCCGCGCTGCTCGGTACGGAAGAGGGGGGCAAACTGGCGCAGGAAGCGGGCTGGCTGATGGCCTGCGAGATGATAGCCATGGATATCGATATCAGTTTTGCCCCGGTACTTGATGTGGGCCATATCAGCGCCGCTATTGGCGAGCGCTCATACCATGAAGATCCGCGTATTGCGCTGGCAATGGCGACCCGATTTATCGACGGGATGCACGATGCAGGTATGAAAACCACCGGCAAACACTTCCCGGGCCACGGGGCCGTGACGGCGGATTCCCATAAAGAGACCCCGCGCGATCCGCGCCCGGAAGCGGAAATTCGTGCCAAAGATATGTCAGTGTTCCGTTCACTTATCACCGATAACAAACTTGACGCTATCATGCCTGCCCACGTGATTTACAGCGACGTCGACCCGCGGCCGGCCAGTGGCTCTCCGCACTGGCTGAAAACCGTATTGCGCCAGGAGCTGGGTTTCAATGGCGTGATTTTCTCCGACGATTTGTCGATGGAAGGGGCGGCAGTTATGGGCAGCTATGCAGAACGCGGTCAGGCGTCGCTTGACGCAGGTTGCGATATGATCCTGGTCTGCAATAATCGTAAAGGGGCTGTTAGCGTGCTGGATAACCTGTCGCCGATCAATGCAGAGCGTGTTACACAATTGTATCATAAAGGTTCATTTAGCCGTCAGGAGCTGATGGATTCGGCGCGCTGGAAGACGGTCAACGCCCGGCTTGAAGACCTGAATGAGCGCTGGCAGGCGCACAAAGCCAGCCTGTAATCCCTCCCGGAAGGCGTAGCATGGTGAGAAGACAATGATCATCTATTTACACGGTTTTGACTCAAACAGTCCTGGTAATCATGAGAAGGTGTTGCAGCTGCAGTTTATCGATCCCGATGTCCGGTTGATCAGCTACAGCACGCGCCATCCGAAGCATGATATGCAGCATCTGCTCAAAGAAGTGGACAAGATGCTTCAGCTTAATATCGACGATCGCCCGCTGATTTGCGGCGTGGGCCTGGGTGGCTACTGGGCAGAGCGGATTGGTTTTCTGTGCGACATACGCCAGGTTGTATTTAATCCTAACCTTTTCCCGAATGAGAACATGGAAGGCAAAATTGACCGCCCGGAAGAGTACGTCGATATTGCCACCAAGTGCGTCAGTAATTTTCGCGATAAAAACCGCGACCGGTGTCTGGTGATCCTTTCGCGTAATGATGAGGCGCTCAACAGCCACCGGGCTGCGGAGCTTCTGCATCATTACTATGAGATTGTCTGGGATGAAGAACAGACCCATAAGTTCAAGAACATCTCCCCACATCTGCAGCGCATAAAAGCCTTTAAAACGCTGGGCTAAGCCACAGTCAGTCACCTCCGGAACCCGGTCGCTAATGCGTACCGGGTTTCTTTTTGTCCAGAATTGTCTACTTTTAAGCCATCAAAACTTGATGCATATCAATTTTGGTATGACCAATGCGCCTGACGTGGTATTCTCAATTCACCTGAATGGTTTCAGTGCTGTAACCTGTTGTTAATTAAGGGTTATTTTTATAACTTTTAATTAACAATTGGTTAATAATTTGAGGGGGTCACGTTGACTACGCCATTGAAAAAGATAGTGATTGTAGGCGGTGGTGCTGGCGGGCTGGAGCTGGCCACACAGTTGGGTAAGAAGCTGGGTCGCGGTAAAAAAGCCAAAATCACGCTGGTGGATCGTAACCACAGTCACCTGTGGAAACCGTTGCTGCACGAAGTGGCGACCGGATCGCTGGATGAGGGCGTGGATGCGCTGAGCTATCTGGCGCACGCACGCAATCACCATTTCCAGTTCCAGCTGGGTTCCGTGGTGGATATCAACCGTGAAAGCAAAACCATCACCCTGGCAGAGCTGCGTGATGAAAAAGGCGAGCTGCTGGTTCCTGAACGCAAACTGGCGTATGACACGCTGGTAATGGCGCTGGGCAGTACCTCTAACGATTTCAACACGCCGGGCGTGAAAGAGCACTGTATCTTCCTTGATAACCCGCACCAGGCACGTCGTTTCCATCAGGAGATGCTGAACCTGTTCCTGAAGTACACCAATAACATGGGTGCGAATGGCAAGGTTAACATTGCAATTGTCGGCGGCGGGGCAACGGGGGTAGAGCTCTCTGCTGAGCTGCACAATGCGGTGAAACAGCTGCACAGCTACGGCTATAAAGGGTTAACAAACGACGCGCTGAACGTCACGCTGGTCGAAGCCGGTGAACGCATCCTCCCGGCGCTGCCTCCGCGTATCTCCGGTGCGGCGCACAATGAACTCACCAAACTGGGTGTGCGGGTGCTGACACAGACGATGGTGACCAGCGCCGACGAAGGCGGTCTGCACACCAAAGACGGAGAGTACATCAAAGCGGATCTGATGGTCTGGGCGGCAGGTATCAAAGCGCCTGATTTTATGAAAGATATCGGTGGTCTGGAAACGAACCGCATTAACCAGCTGGTGACGGAGCCAACGCTGCAAACCACGCGCGACCCGGAAATCTTTGCGATTGGCGACTGTGCTTCCTGCGCGCGCCCTGAAGGTGGCTTCGTGCCGCCGCGTGCTCAGGCTGCGCACCAGATGGCAAGCCTGGTGCTGCATAACATTCTGGCGCAGTACAAAGGCAAACCGATGAAGGCGTATGTCTATAAAGACCACGGCTCTCTGGTATCGCTGTCCAACTTCTCTACCGTCGGTAGCCTGATGGGTAACCTGATGCGTGGCTCGATGATGGTAGAAGGGCGCATAGCACGCTTTGTCTATATTTCACTGTACCGTATGCACCAGATCGCACTGCACGGCTACTTCAAAACGGGTCTGATGATGCTGGTGGGCAGAATCAACCGCGTCATCCGTCCGCGTCTTAAACTCCACTAATCTTTCACTCCCTCCGGGCCCTCCGGAGGGAGTTTTTAGCATATCATGCTGCCCGTCATGGATTAGGTGCTTAAGAGTTCTCCTAAACATGATATATCCCTCTCCAGTGTCCACTTTTTGATCCTTTGTCTTATTGGCGAAGCCGTGGCTTCATTGCAAAATTGTTACCAATAGCAACAAAGGAGGAAGTCCCGTGAATAAATCTATGTTGGCGGGTATAGGGATTGGTGTCGCAGCGGCGTTAGGTGTGGCTGCTGTTGCCAGTCTCAACGTATTAGATCGCGGCCCGCAGTATGCGCAGGTGGTTTCTGCTACTCCCATTAAAGAAACCGTAAAAACCCCTCGTCAGGAGTGCCGTAACGTCTCCGTGACCCACCGTCGTCCGGTACAGGATGAAAACCGTATTGCCGGCTCTGTTCTGGGTGCAGTAGCGGGTGGGGTAATTGGACACCAGTTTGGCGGTGGCCGGGGTAAAGATGTCGCGACCGTCGTTGGTGCGCTGGGTGGCGGCTATGCCGGCAACCAGGTGCAGGGTGCGATGCAGGATAACTATACTTACACCACGACTCAGCAGCGTTGTAAAACCGTCTATGACAAGTCGGAAAAAATGCTGGGTTATGACGTCACCTACAAAATTGGCGATCAGCAGGGCAAAATCCGTATGGATAAAGACCCAGGAACGCAAATCCCACTGGATGGAAATGGCCAGCTGGTACTGAATAACAAAGTGTAAAAAAGATGTTCTCTGAACTTAGCTCCTCAAGCGCTCAGGCTGAGGAGCTTTTTTTTACCTCAAATTTTGAGGAGTTCAGGCCACAAGCGTAGTGTGGTTTCGGTTATATTCTGCAGTTTTTCCAGCGTCGCGCCTTCACGCGCGCTGATCGACATACCCTGCAAAATACAGCTCAGGTACTGCGCCAGCATCTGCGGCTGACAGTGCGCGGGAATTTCACCGCGCTGCTGGCGTTGAGCCAGAAATGCGCTGAGCGTCTCTTCCTGCATGGCATGACGCGATTTCACCGTATTGGCGATCTCTTTCGACGCTGCCGCCAGGGTGGCGGAGGTGTTAATCATAAAGCAGCCCGCGGGCGTATCTTTACTGGTGAAGCAGGTGGCAACGGCGGTGAAGTAATCCCGTAGCGCCTGTTCAACGCTTTTCTCTTCACAAAACAGCTGGGCTTCGTGTTTCGCTGCAAAGCGCGAAATGTATCTGTCCAGCACTGCCCTGAACAGCCCCTCTTTGTTGGTAAATTCAGCATAGAGCGTCGGTGCTTTGGCGCCGGTGGCTTCTACCAGATCGGAAAGCGAGGTCGCTTCATACCCATGTTGC
The DNA here is from genome assembly GCF_010692925.1 of Enterobacter sp. T2. Classification (NCBI taxonomy): domain Bacteria; kingdom Pseudomonadati; phylum Pseudomonadota; class Gammaproteobacteria; order Enterobacterales; family Enterobacteriaceae; genus Enterobacter; species Enterobacter sp. T2. The sequence continues at coordinate 1,790,533 of NZ_CP048736.1, forward strand.
CAGAAGAGAGTCATGGCCTTATCAAGCGCTGCATCCCTGTCAAACACTTTTGGTCGGCCACGGCTTTTCTTCGCACAACTCGTGACGTCGGTTGTCATTTGCCGTTGGTCCTCTGTTGATTTGTTGAATAACCATTATAAAAATAAACGCAACCCACCACCAGTGCAGAATGCTTAAAAATAAATTAATCATATATGTATGAAAATTAACGACTTTAAAAATTAATTAATGCTCGTTATAAAATTGTGTTGACGCGTGAGCTGGATCACATTTATGATTTACCTATCGATCGTTAACTAAATCGCTAACGACCTCCAAATTCATCTGCCAAAGGTAAACATCATGAAAAACGTAAAAACCCTCATCGCTGCAGCCGTACTGAGTTCACTTTCTTTCGCAAGCGTTGCTGCTGTACAAGTTCAGTCAACGCCAGCCGATCAGCATAAAGTCGGGACGATCTCTGCGTCTGCCGGGACTAACCTGGGTTCACTGGAAGATCAGCTGGCACAAAAAGCGGAAGCAATGGGTGCAAAATCCTACCGCATCACCTCTGTGACCGGTCCTAACACGCTGCACGGCACTGCTGTTATTTACAAATAAGCCGGGCATAAACACCCTCATTTATGCCACTGCAATAAAAAACGCCCTGCTAAGCAGGGCGTTTTACGTTCTGTTTTACATCGACTGCTGAACGATATCGTGATGCCGGGTGACATCGGTCGGCATGCCTGACCGGGCCTCCATCGCACGTTCCATCACCTGGCTCTCGGTATTCGCATTCGTTTTAAAGCTCACCATCGCAGCATTCAGGTTAATGGGTAACGTCTGCGGATCGTCGTCGATATTTTTTGAGAGCGGCTGGTGAATTTCGACCAGCCGTACGCCGCCCGGCTCCTCAGAGACTTTAATCGGCGTGTTGATAATATTCACTTTAGTCCCTGGCGTAACGACATTGAACAGCGTTTTGATATCGTCATCGCGCAGACGAATACAGCCGGAGCTGACGCGCATGCCGATGCCAAAGTCGGCATTCGTTCCGTGCAGCAGGTAAACCCCACCGTATGCCGCCAGGCGGATCGCGTGGTGCCCCATAGGGTTATCCGGGCCAGCCGGAACAACCGCGGGAAGATCGATGCCCTGGGCTTTATAACGGGCACGAATGTTGGCCGTTGGCGTCCAGGTTGGATTCGCCCGTTTATCCGAGACGGTCGTCACCATCGTCGGTGTCAGGGTGTCGCCGCCCAGTTGACCGATACCGATAGGGTAGACGGTCACTTCATTTTTACCCGGCGGATAATAATAAAGACGTAACTCAGCCAGGTTTATGACGATCCCCTCGCGCGGGGCATCCGGCAGGAGAGTTTGTAACGGGATCGTCAGTACGCTGCCCGCTCGCGGGACATACGGATCGACGCCGGGGTTCGCCTGCAGCAGAGCCAGAAAACCGACGTTATATTTTTTGGCAATCGCTTCCAGTGAACCGCCATTATTTTCAACCACATGAAAGCGGTTTTCCCCGACCAGCTTGCTGCCAGGCGGTGGAAGAGGCCAGGTGTTTGCGCGAGCGGGAAGCGCAACCGCGACGGCGGCAGCCAGCGCAAACAGGGTTATCCAGCGGGTAAAACGCGAAGAGGTCATCATCACCATAATCCATATAAATGATAAGGTTATTGTTTGATAAGGTGTTAATGATAATTATGGCGAAAGGGTGTGTCGGGAAGATCGGGTGAAGTGCAAAGAGTTTGTAAATTGTCCCCCCGTCAGCACTGGCTAAAGGGGGAGGGCAGATTACGCGACCGCGTTCTCTTCGAGCTGCCGCATAAAGTTACGCACCCAGTCCATACGGGTTTTGCGATCCGCCAGCTCCTGGGTAAATTTCAGACGGGTTGGCCCATCCAGGCGGAAATACTGCGGCTGTTTTTGCAGCAGGCCAATCAGCCACATCGGGTTGACGTGGTTCTTCTCGGCGAATTCAATGACGCCGCCTTTTTCATTACCTTCAAGTTTGCGGATCCCCAGCTTCTGCGCCTGCTGGCGCAGCCGCGCGATATCCAGCAGATTTCTCGCCGCATCGGGCAGCAGGCCAAAGCGGTCAATCAGTTCCACTTTGATCTCTTCCAGCTCATTTTCATTCTTCGCGCTGGCAATGCGTTTGTAGAATGACAGGCGGGTATTCACATCAGGAATGAAATCATCCGGCAGCAGGGACGGCATACGCAACTCGACCTCGGTCTGCTGGCTGGTGAGATCTTCCAGCGACGGCTCGCGTCCGGCCTTCAGGGCATCAACCGCGTTTTCCAGCAGCTCCATATATAGCGAGAAGCCGATGGTTTCCATGGAGCCGCTCTGATCCTCGCCCAGCAGTTCGCCGGCACCACGGATCTCAAGATCGTGCGTGGCCAGCGCAAAGCCTGCACCGAGGTCTTCCAGCGAGGCGATGGCTTCCAGACGCTTTTGCGCGTCGGTTGTCATCGCTTTCGGATGCGGGGTCAACAGCCAGGCGTAAGCCTGATGATGCGAACGGCCGACGCGACCGCGCAGCTGATGAAGCTGCGCCAGACCAAAGTGATCCGCACGCTCAATAATGATGGTATTCGCCGTCGGGATATCAATGCCGGTCTCAATGATGGTGGTACACACCAGTACGTTAAAGCGCTGGTGGTGGAAGTCGTTCATCACCCGCTCCAGCTCCCGCTCGCGCATCTGCCCGTGGCCGATGGCAATACGCGCTTCCGGTACCAGTTCGGCCAGCCTGTCCGCGGCTTTCTGGATATTTTCAACGTCGTTATAAAGATAATAAACCTGGCCCCCGCGCAGTACCTCACGCAGGATCGCCTCGCGTACCACCAGATTATCGTACTCGCGGACAAAGGTTTTCACCGCCAGACGACGCGCCGGTGGTGTGGCGATAATCGACAGATCGCGCATGCCGCTCATCGCCATGTTCAGCGTACGCGGAATTGGCGTTGCGGTCAGGGTCAGAATATCGACGTCGGCGCGCATCGCTTTGATGCGTTCTTTATGGCGCACCCCGAAGCGGTGCTCTTCATCGACGATCAGCAGCCCCAGATCTTTCCACTTCACGTCGCTTTGCAGCAGCTTGTGCGTACCTATCAGAATATCGATTTTGCCTTCGCTTGCCTGTTCGAGGATCTGCGTCTGCTCTTTGGCGCTGCGAAAACGTGACAGCATCTCAATGCGCACCGGCCAGTTGGCGAAACGGTCGCGGAAGTTGTCGAAGTGCTGCTGGGCGAGCAGGGTGGTCGGCACCAGCACCGCCACCTGCTTGTTGTTTTCAACCGCCAGGAAGGCGGCGCGCATCGCCACTTCGGTTTTGCCGAAGCCGACGTCGCCGCAGACTAAGCGGTCCATCGCCAGCGGCTGGCACATGTCGCTCAGTACGGCGTTGATGGCCTGTGCCTGGTCCGGCGTGGTTTCAAACGGGAAGCTGTCGCAGAACAGCTGGTACTGCTCTTTATCATGCTTAAAGGCGAAGCCCTCTTTGGCCGCGCGCTGGGCGTAGATATCCAGCAGCTCGGCCGCCACGTCGCGTACTTTCTCCGCCGCTTTCTGGCGCGCGCGAGCCCAGGCATCGCCGCCCAGTTTGTGCAGCGGGGCGTTATCCTCCGCGCCACCCGCGTATCGGCTGATCAGATGCAGGGACGACACCGGAACATACAGTTTGGCGTCGTTGGCGTAGGTCAGCATCAGATATTCACCTTTGATGCCGCCGGCTTCCAGCGTGGTCATTCCCTGATAGCGCCCAACGCCATGTTCCAGGTGAACAATGGGCTGGCCCGGATGCAGTTCGGCCAGGTTACGGATCAGCGTGTCCGGGTTAATGGTTCGACGGCTGTCCTGACGGCGCCGCGCGACGCGCTCACCCAGCAGATCGCTTTCGCAAATCAGCGCCAGGTTGTTGAGCGTATCAATAAACCCGTGTTCGGCGGCACCAATCATCAGATAACGGCCGTTTCCGGCCGCGTCGCTCAGGCGCTGAATGCGTTTCGGCGCAACTTTTATTCGCCCCAGCAGCTCGCCGAGTGCTTCGCGGCGGCCTTCACTCTCAACGGAGAACACCACCGGGCCGGTAAAGGACTCAAGGAACTTGCGCAGATTATCCAGCGGCGATTTCTGCTGCGCCTGTACGGCCAGGTCCGGCAGCGTCCGGAAGGCGAGGTTGGTGTTGGCGGCCTTATCGGCAAGCGAATCGGTTTTGAGCTGGATCCTCGGCCAGTGCTTCAGCTCCGCATTGAGTTCGTCGGTACGCAGCCACAGCGCTTCTGGCGGCAGCAGCGGACGCATCGGGTCAACGCCCCGGTTTTCGAAGCGGGCGCGGGTTTCGCTTTCGAAACGGCTGGCGCTGGCGTCGATATCGCCGGTGTTCACAATCAGCGTATTTGCCGGGAAGTAGCTGAACAGAGCAGGCAGCGGCTCGTTAAAGAACAACGGCTGCCAGTATTCGATCCCGGCCGGGAGCGTGCCTTTGCTGACCTGCTGATAGATGTGCTCGGCATCACGCTTCACGTCGAACTTATCGCGCCACTGGCTGCGGAACAGTTCGATGGCAGTTTTGTCCGTCGGGAATTCATGCGCGGGCAGTAAGTTAATGGACTCTACTTCCTCCAGCGTGCGCTGGGTGTCGGCGTCGAACACGCGCAGGCTGTCGATTTCATCATCGAAGAAATCGAGACGATACGGCTGGTCGCTGCCCATAGGATACAGGTCAAGCAGTGCGCCACGGGTTGCGTATTCCCCGTGCTCCATCACCTGATCGACATGGCGATAGCCGGCACCGTCAAGCTGCTCGCGGAGGGCATCACGGGACAGGCGCTGGCCTTTTTTCATCACCAGCGCATGACCATGCAGATAGCTGTGCGGACAGACGCGCTGCATAAGGGTATTTACCGGCACAATCAGCACACCGCGCTGCATGGTCGGCAACTGGTAGAGCGTCGACAGGCGCGAGGAGATGATCTCCTGATGCGGAGAGAAGCTGTCATACGGCAGCGTTTCCCAGTCGGCCAGGCTGAACACCAGGCTATCGGTGAACTGGCGGATTTCGTCGTGCAGGCGCAGGGCATTTTGCATATCCGGGGCAACAAGCACCACCGGGCCGGGGTGTCGCTCAGCAATTTCTGCCACCAGCGTGGCGCACGCCGCGCCCGTAAGTTCACCCAACTGGCGCTGGTCGCCCGCTTTGACAGGCAAGGAATAACGATAGTGTTCAGGCATGGCTATGTCAGAGTCTCTTATGGATATACCAACAGTATTGGGGCATATCACTGATACGCAATGTCTTTATTATCCTCGATCGTTTTACATAAGCAAATTGTAACCGCACGGGGTGACTTTCCGCCCCCAAAACGGGGGCGGAGAGGGCATTAGCGGGGGGACGGTGACAGGGAGAGCGTTGACGGAGGAGAGAAGAAAAGATCGCCAAACAGCGCGGTGGAGAGTTTGCGCACCCCGAGCCCGGCAAGGGTGCAGATAAGCAGGCTGGCAAACGGATAGACCAGAATTAAGCACAGCTCTGCCCAGACCGGCCAGTATGCGGCATTCATCTCGCCAATCAGGAACAGGCTGAAGGCCTCAATGAGGATGCGGTGGGTGGTATAGATCGCAATGGTGTTTGAGCCAATCACATTCAGCAGATTGTTGGGATGCACGGCGTAACGCTGCTCAATACTGTAGAAAAGTTTCATGATCAACACAATCGACAGCAGGGAAAGCAGGAGAGGAACGTTAGCAAACCACAGCACCACGGAGACGGCGGCGAACGCGCCTGTCGCCAGCCACGTGCGGCGCAGGTTAAAACTTTTCATCCACGCCATCAGCTCTGCGCCATACCACGCTCCGAGGCTGTAGTAGATCATGTTGCGAACAACGCTGTTCATTCCCCACCACGGCAACGGCAGGAAGTTGATCGCGACGCTCGCCAGTGCCAGCAGCCCGAGAACCGGTAGCTTCCAGCGGCTCAGCAGTTTACACAGCGTGAAGTAGACGACCAGAGCATACAGATACCACAGGCTGGTGCTGGCGGTGAGCATACCGCGTACAAATCCTGAGAGGGAATCGGCGTAGGCCGCGTTCGAGGAGGTGGCAAGCTCACGGTCGGGCGCCAGCCAGGCATTCAGGTGGGTCAATGCCTGCCATTGCAGAATCCCCCACAGGACCAGAACCCAGACAATGCTCCAGATCCGTTTGTCGAGACTGGTTCGCCAGTTCACCTCATCGATATAACGACGGATCAGATAGCCGGAGATAAAGAAGAATACCGGCATGCGGAATGGGGCGAGGTAGAGATTAAAATAGACCCAACATTTCGCGAGAAGGCCGGATAGCGGGTGTTGCAGCCCGCTCAGGTGCGGATAAAAGGTGATGACCGAATGATAGATAACCACCAGGCAGATACACAGCCCTTTTATCTGGTTAATCCATAATGCTTTTTGCTTCATTGTTCGCGACTACCTTAAATTGCCATAAACGAACGAGCAATTGTTGTGAAATGAAACCGGGATGTAACGGGTAACAGTCTGTATCAGGAGGTTTTTCGGAAAAGGTGGAGGTTGCGAGGCGACAATTCAGACAATAGCACGCTGATTTATCTGAATTTTTCAGAAAAATGATTACCAAAGCTTACGGTTTCAGTCATTTACGCTTAACGGATTCGCTTATATACTCGTGGGTCTGCTATCAGCAAACAGACGGATTTCATGTATCAACCTGTCGCACTCTTCATAGGCTTACGTTACATGCGTGGGCGCGCCGCGGACCGCTTCGGTCGCTTTGTCTCCTGGCTTTCGACTATTGGCATTACGCTCGGCGTGATGGCACTGGTGACGGTCCTTTCCGTCATGAATGGCTTCGAGCGCGAGCTGCAAAACAACATCCTGGGGCTGATGCCGCAGGCCGTTCTCTCCTCCACCAACGGTTCGCTGAACCCGCAACAGCTGCCGGAAAGTGCGGCGAAGTTACAGGGTGTCACGCGCGTTGCGCCGTTAACAACCGGCGACGTGGTGCTGCAAAGCGCCCGCAGCGTGGCGGTCGGCGTCATGCTGGGTATTGACCCTGCACAAAACGATCCGCTGACCCCGTACCTGGTTAACGTGAAGCAGACCGATCTGGCCGCCGGAAAATACAACGTTATTCTGGGTGAGCAGCTTGCCGGCCAGCTTGGCGTCAACCGTGGCGACCAGCTGCGTGTGATGGTGCCCTCTGCCAGTCAGTTTACGCCGATGGGGCGCCTGCCAAGCCAGCGCCTGTTTAACGTAATTGGTACCTTTGCCGCCAACAGCGAAGTCGATGGTTATCAGATGCTGGTTAACATTCAGGATGCTTCGCGCCTGATGCGTTACCCGGCAGGGAACATCACGGGCTGGCGCCTGTGGCTCGACGCGCCGCTGAAGGTTGATACCCTCAGCCAGCAAAAACTGCCGGACGGCACCAAATGGCAGGACTGGCGCGAACGTAAAGGCGAACTGTTCCAGGCCGTGCGTATGGAAAAAAACATGATGGGGCTGCTGTTGAGCCTGATCGTGGCCGTGGCCGCTTTTAACATCATCACTTCGCTGGGTCTGATGGTGATGGAAAAGCAGGGCGAGGTCGCCATCCTGCAAACCCAGGGGCTCACGCCGCGCCAGATCATGGCGGTCTTTATGGTGCAGGGTGCCAGCGCCGGGATTATCGGCGCGCTGCTGGGGGCAGGGCTCGGCGCATTGCTTGCCAGCCAGCTTAATAATTTAATGCCGATCATCGGCGCGCTGCTTGATGGCGCGGCGCTGCCGGTGGCTATCGAGCCGCTGCAGGTTATCGGTATTGCGCTGGCCGCGATGGCCATTGCGCTGCTTTCGACGCTTTATCCTTCCTGGCGCGCTGCCGCCACTCAACCCGCTGAGGCTTTACGTTATGAATAAGATCCTGTTGCAATGCGACAACCTGTCCAAACGCTATCAGGAAGGCGCTGTGCAGACCGACGTGCTGCACAATGTGAGCTTTAGCGTGGGCGAAGGCGAGATGATGGCGATTGTCGGCAGCTCCGGCTCGGGCAAAAGTACGCTGCTGCACCTGCTGGGCGGGCTGGATACCCCAACCAGCGGCGACGTGATTTTTTCCGGCCAGCCGATGAGCAAAATGTCCTCAGCGGCGAAGGCCGAGCTGCGTAATCGCGAGCTGGGCTTTATCTACCAGTTCCACCACCTGCTGCCGGATTTCACGGCGCTGGAAAACGTGGCGATGCCGTTGCTGATTGGCAAAAAGAAACCGGCAGAAATTAACGCCCGCGCCAGCGACATGCTGAACGCAGTAGGGCTGGGTCACCGTGGCAATCACCGTCCGTCGGAGCTTTCCGGCGGCGAACGTCAGCGCGTGGCCATTGCCCGTGCGTTGGTCAACAACCCGCGTCTGGTACTGGCGGATGAACCGACCGGTAACCTGGATGCGCGTAATGCGGACAGTATTTTCCAGCTTTTGGGTGAACTTAACGCCTCGCAGGGCACCGCGTTTCTGGTGGTCACCCACGATCTGCAGCTGGCAAAACGCATGGGGCGCCAGCTTGAAATGCGCGACGGTCATCTGAATGCAGAACTGACCCTGATGGGAGCGGAGTAATGGCTTCACCGTTATCGTTACTCATCGGGTTACGCTTTAGCCGCGGTCGCCGTCGCGGCGGCATGGTGTCGCTCATCTCCGTCATCTCGACCATCGGAATTGCGCTGGGCGTGGCGGTGTTGATTGTCGGCCTGAGCGCCATGAACGGCTTCGAGCGCGAACTGAATAACCGCATTCTGGCGGTGGTACCGCACGGGGAAATCGAGCCGGTTAACCAGCCCTGGACCCACTGGAGCGATGCGCTCAACAAAGTAGAGAAAGTCCCGGGCATCGCTGCTGCCGCGCCCTATATCAACTTTACCGGGCTGGTGGAGAGCGGGGTAAACCTGCGTGCCATCCAGGTGAAAGGGGTGAACCCCGCCCAGGAAGAACGCCTGAGCGCGTTGCCGAAATATGTGCAGAACGGCGCGTGGGCAAACTTTAAGGCCGGCGAGCAGCAGATCATCATGGGCAAAGGCGTTGCAGATGCCCTGAAGGTGAAGCAGGGCGACTGGGTGTCGATCATGATCCCGAACGCCAGCGCCGATCACAAATTGCAGCAGCCGAAACGCGTGCGCCTGCACGTCACCGGTATTCTTCAGCTGAGCGGTCAGCTTGACCATAGCTTTGCGATGGTGCCGATGGAAGATGCGCGGCAGTATCTCGACATGGGCGACAGTGTGACGGGCATTGCCATTAAGGTGAACGACGTCTTTAATGCCAACAAACTGGTACGCGACGCGGGCAGCGTGACCAATAACTATGTTTACATCAAAAGCTGGATCGGCACTTACGGGTATATGTACCGTGATATCCAGATGATCCGCGCGATTATGTATCTGGCGATGGTGCTGGTGATTGGCGTCGCGTGCTTTAATATCGTCTCGACGCTGGTGATGGCAGTCAAGGACAAGAGCGGTGACATTGCCGTGCTGAGAACGCTTGGGGCGAAAGACGGTCTTATTCGCGCCATCTTCGTCTGGTACGGTTTGCTGGCAGGATTGTTCGGCAGCCTGTGTGGCGTGGTGATTGGCGTGGTGGTTTCCCTGCAGTTGACGCCAATTATCAACGGCATTGAAAAGCTTATTGGTCACCAGTTCCTGTCGGGTGATATCTATTTTATTGACTTCCTGCCGTCTGAATTGCACTGGCTGGACGTTTTTTATGTGCTGGTTACAGCACTTTTACTGAGTCTGCTGGCAAGCTGGTATCCGGCGCGTCGCGCAAGCCGAATTGATCCGGCGAGGGTATTAAGTGGCCAGTAATTACGTCATGATCTAGCGGCTTTTGGGCCGCCAGGTCAAAAAGAGGAATGCACTATGTATTATGGATTTGATATTGGCGGCACTAAGATTGCGCTCGGCGTATTTGATAAAGACCTCAGGCTGCAGTGGGAAACGCGCGTTCCCACGCCGCGCGAGAGCTACGACGAATTTTTAACCGCCATTGCCGCGCTGGTGGCGCAAGCAGATGAACGCTTTGGCGTCAAAGGCAGCGTCGGCATTGGTATTCCGGGCATGCCCGAAACCGACGACGGCACGCTGTATGCCGCCAACGTACCTGCTGCCAGCGGCAAAGCGCTGCGCGCCGATCTCTCTGCCCGCCTTGAACGCGACGTGCGTTTAGATAACGATGCCAACTGTTTTGCGCTCTCTGAAGCCTGGGATGATGAATTCCGTCAGTATCCATTGGTCATGGGACTGATCCTCGGCACGGGCGTCGGCGGAGGGATAGTGATCAACGGTAAGCCCATCACCGGGCGTAGCTATATCACCGGTGAGTTCGGCCATATCCGCTTGCCGGTGGATGCCCTGGACGTTGTCGGGCGTGAGTTTCCGCTGACCCGCTGCGGCTGCGGCCAGCACGGCTGTATTGAGAACTACCTCTCCGGCCGCGGGTTTGCATGGCTTTACGAACACTTCTATCATCAGAAACTTGAGGCCCCTCAAATCATTACCTTGTGGGAGCAAGGGGATGCGCAGGCGCGAGAGCACGTTGAGCGCTATCTGGATCTGCTGGCGGTATGTCTGGGAAATATTCTCACTATCGTCGACCCGGATCTGCTGGTGATTGGGGGAGGGTTGTCAAACTTCACTGCGATTACGGAACAGTTGTCCGGGCGTTTGCCCCGACATTTATTGCCGGTTGCACGCGTGCCGCGTATTGAACGTGCGCGACACGGGGACGCAGGAGGCATGCGCGGAGCCGCATTCCTTCATCTCACCGATTAGTTTACGAGGTTTCTATGCTGTCGCGTCGCCAGGGTCGACTCAGCCGTTTTCGCAAAAACAAACGCCGCTTACGTGAGCGCTTGCGTCAGCGGATCTTTTTCAGAGACAGAATGATGCCAGAAGCGATGGATAAACCCAGAGTGGTGGTGCTGACCGGGGCGGGGATCTCCGCTGAGTCAGGAATTCGAACCTTCCGCGCGGCGGACGGACTGTGGGAAGAACACCGCGTGGAGGATGTCGCCACGCCGGAAGGTTTTGCCCGCGATCCGGATCTCGTGCAGGCGTTTTACAACGCCCGCCGTCGCCAGCTGCAGCAGCCTGAGATTGCGCCCAATCCGGCGCATCTGGCGCTGGCGAAGCTGGAAGAGGCGCTGGGGGATCGTTTCCTGCTGGTGACGCAGAATATCGACAACCTGCATGAGCGAGCCGGTAACAAAAACATCATCCACATGCACGGTGAGTTGCTCAAAGTTCGCTGTGCCTGGAGCGGCCAGGTGCTGGACTGGAAAGAGGACGTGCTGCCAGAAGACAAATGTCACTGCTGTCAGTTCCCCGCACGCCTGCGCCCGCACGTGGTGTGGTTCGGCGAGATGCCCCTGGGGATGGATGATATCTACAGCGCGCTGGCGATGGCGGACGTGTTTATCGCCATTGGTACATCCGGCCATGTTTACCCGGCGGCGGGGTTTGTTCACGAAGCGCGACTGCACGGCGCCCATACGGTTGAGCTCAATCTGGAGCCAAGCCAGGTGGGCAGCGAGTTTGAAGAGAAACACTACGGTCTGGCAAGCGCGGTCGTCCCGGAATTTGTCGACAAGCTGCTGAAAGGGCTGTAGCGGCAATGGTGTAAAAAGGCACCCGTCCTGCGGGTGCCTGACGATTTACGAATGAAAGAACGCCAGCGTCTTCTCCAGCGATTTAGCCTGCTCGTCCAGTGAGAGCGCCGCGGCTGAGATCTGCTGCACCAGAGAGGCGTTCTGCTGGGTTGTGCTGTCCATCTGATTCACGGCGGTGCTGACCTGGCTAATCCCCCGATTTTGCTCGTCCAGCGCCTGAACGATATCGTTGATCACCAGATGCACATGCGACACTGCCTCGATAACCTGTTTCATCATCACGCCGGTTTCATTGACCAGCTCAACGCCTTTGTTGACGCGGCCAGACGATTCGGCAATGAGCTGAGAAATCTCTTTTGCTGCGTTAGCGCTCCGCTGGGCCAGGTTACGGACTTCACCGGCCACCACCGCAAAACCGCGTCCCTGCTCACCCGCCCGTGCGGCTTCTACGGCAGCGTTTAGCGCCAGGATATTGGTCTGGAAGGCAATGCCATCGACAATGCTGTTGATCTCACCGATCTTACGCGCGCTGTCATCAATCTCGCCGATCACCGTGACAACGTCGTTCACCAGCGTTTCGCCATGTCCGGCGAGGCTGGCGGCGCGGTCGGTCAGCGTGGTCGCTTTGTGCGCATTGTCGGCATTATTCTTCACCGTGGCCGAAATCTCTTCCATGCTGGCCGCGGTTTCCACAATCGCTGCTGCCTGCTCCTCGGTTCGCGAGGCAAGGTCAAGGTTACCTGCCGAAATCTCGCTGGTGCCACCCCGCACGGAATGGCTGGCATCGCTGATGTTGTCGACGATGCGTTTGAGCTGCATCTGCATGGTGTGCAGGGCGTAAAAAATACTGCGAGTATCTCCCGCGCGCACCGGAATTGTATTGTTCAGCTCCCCGCGGGCGACGGCCAGGGCAATTCCGGCGGCGTCAGAAGGTTCGCCACCCACCGGTCGGTCAACTTTACGCGTAAAGATTTGCGCCATGACCAGGCTCACCACTACGATACTGAGCACCATAAGGACAATGGCTTTCAGCAAAAATGCACGCGCCTCGGCCATCACCTCACTGACCGGAGTGACGATGGCCAGCTTCCACGGCGTCTGGCTGTTACCAATTGCAATATCCTGCCAGATAATAAATGCCTCCTCCTTCAGCAGTGGATCGTTTTCCCGGATGACATCATGGCCCGTTATCTTTCCCGCGTAAGGTTTTCCGGTGGCCAGTTTGTCCGGGCTGAATACCACTTTATTTTCCGCTGAGAGGAGCAGGGCATAGCCAGTCCCGTTCCACGGCTTTATTGCCCCAGTCATGGCTTGCAGCGTGGCGAGTGAAAAGTCAGAGGTGACCGATCCCAGAAACTTACCGTCAGCCATAATGGGGGCGGCAATGGAGGTAAGCATGACGTCTACGCCATTGTAGGGGTAGATATAGGGTTCGATGATCACCTCTTTTTGCCGTTGCTTCGGCAGCAGGTAATAATCGCCGCTGCCGGGTGTTTCCAGGTCCGTCAGCAGGTGCAGTGCGGGTTTGCCAGAGGCATCGCGGTCGACATAGCGGGCATAGCGTCCGGCAGGATCCTCTCCGCTCTGTCCGGCAAAGGCGGCATCCTGATGGTCAAACGCGTTGGGCTCAAAAGCCATCGACATGGAGAGAAACTGCGGGTGGGCCGCAAGATAATGGATCAGCAGTTGGTTGAGACTTTGGCGATCGGAGATGCCCGCATCCCGCAGCGCCAGGGCACTGTTGCCCATATCCCTGGCGGCAGCCAGCGCGGAATCCATCTCCTTACTGACCTGCAAAGACTGCACCTCAGCAATCTGGCGGATATGTTTTTTGGCCAGACTGTCCTGCTGCGCCATCCACTGCCACATCATAAAACCAATCGTGGCGGTAAAGCCTACCGTCACGGTGAGAAAAATGGACAATAGCATTAACGTTTTGACGCTCATTTTTGATCTTCGGACCTTGGCGTTTTGCATTCTTATCTCCCGTAATCGTGTGCGTGTCGGTCAGGCACATATTACTTATCGGATATATCACTCTCTTTCTGTAGAGTACCGGGAGTATTTAATTTAAATTCTGAGAATATAAACCCTGTTAATTAGTGTGGATGCTTTTATTTTGTGCATTCAATCAAAATAGTGCTCGATAATGCTCGTTATCGTCGTGTAGAAAGAGGATGCTAATAAATATTAAGTGGTAGAGGAGGATGGGATATGTACGGATTTATCGCCAGACAACCCATTTTTAACCCGGAGATGAAGACGGTCGCCTATGAACTGCTCTTCAGAGAGGGAATGACAAACCGTTTTCCGGATGTCTCGGCGGAATATGCGACATCCAGAATGATATCAGATCAGTTTTTATGTGTACCCGCGCAACGGATCGCCGGGGAGCACACGTCGTTTATTAATTTTCCCTCCCGGATGGTCATCGACCGGAGCGGAGAAGCGCTCGATAAAGAGAGCGTGGTCATTGAGATACTGGAAGATGCGGTTCCGGGGGCTGAGCTGTTGCAGGCCGTTAGAGAGATGAATGCGCACGGCTACCACTTCGCGCTCGATGATTTCACCCTCGCTCCGGAATGGGATGCGTTTTTACCTTATATTTCGGTTCTGAAATTCGATATCAGAAATTATACCTTAGCGCAAATTAAACAGTATCTGGCATCGCGTAAGAACGAGACCGCACATATAAAATATCTCGCTGAAAAAATTGAGACTAAAGAGGAATTTATTCGATTCAGAGATGAAGGATTTTCTCTGTTTCAGGGTTATTTTTTCTGCCGTCCGGAGATGATTAAATATAAACGTTTATCGCAAAATCAGCTTGCGATTTTCCGCCTGCAAATGGAAATCGGACGTAATAAACCTGATTATCGCATTATCGAATCGCTGATAAAAAGTGATCTCACCCTCTCCTGGAAAATTATGCGCTACATGAAGCACACGGCATTTAAACATGTTGGTGCCTGTAATTTCAGCAAGTTAACCCTGAGTGAGGTACTCCGCTATCTTGGGGAGAATCAGCTGAGACGGTTCGTTGCCGTCGTGGTCCTGGCGAGTGCGGACAATGACACCGTCAGCGAGCTTTATCCGTTGAGCATGATGCGTGGGAAATTCTGCGAATTGATCGCAGAGGCGATAAACGAACCGACGCTGGCTGAAAATGCTTTTCTGTGCGGCCTGTTCTCGCTGCTGGATACTCTCCTTGAACTGCCGATGACCGAGTTGATGAAGCAGATTGCGGTGCCGCAGAGCGTGAGCAACGCACTGTGCCATCAGGAGGGGCAGCTAGCTGATATGATCGCACTCTGTCGTTACTACGAGCAGCAGCAGTGGGAGGAGGCGACAAGACTGAGTCACGCACTGGGGCTGTCGGATGATGATGTGGTCGAGGCGATGAGAAGGGCTACGATTTGGGCTGGCGAGAATGCGGCCAGTTAATGCTTCCTCACGCCGTTCGCACGGCGTGAGGAATAGCGCGATGCCGTTTATCGGCCCGCTTTAAGTTTCTGGTAATACTCTTCGTAGAGGCGGCTGGCGTCACCAACGTCGTTCTGCCATTCCCCTTTACTGATGGTGTCGGCCTCCGGATAGAGTGACTTATCGTTAGCCACTTCAGGCTTCAGCAGCTTGCGTGCCGCGAGGTTCGGTGTCGGGTAGCCAATCGTTTCGGCAACCTGCTTCGCCACGTCCGGGCGCAGCAGGAAGTTAATCAGCTTCAGCGCACCCTCCACGTTTTTGGCATTGGCAGGGATCGCGAGGCTATCCATCCAGAAGATCCCGCCTTCTTTTGGCCACACTACCTCCAGCGGCGTACCGGCCTGACGGGCAACATATGCGGAGCCGTTCCACACCATGCCCAGATTAACTTCGCCTTCCATATACGGGTTTGCCGGGTTATCAGAGTTAAATGCCGCCACGTTAGGCATCAACTTTTTCAGCTCGTTATAGGCCGCTTCAATCTCTTTTGGGTCCGTTGTATTGCCGGAGTAGCCGAGCTTACGCAGCGCTACCTGGAACACTTCGCGCGCGTCGTCGGTTAACAGCAGGCTGCCTTTGTATTCCGGTTTCCACAGATCGGCCCAGCTTGTAACGGTTTTCGGATCGATAGCCTCGCTGTTGACACCAATTGCGGTTGCGCCCCAGATGTAAGGAATGGAGTAGTCGTTATTCGGGTCAAACGGCTTATTGAGCATCTCCGGATCGAGATTGTTGAAGTGAGTGAGCTTCGTTTTATCGATCTTCTGAATCATGCCCTCTTTGCGCATTTTGTCGACAAAGTAGGTAGACGGCACCACCAGATCATATGCGCCGTCCTTGTAGGTTTTGAGCTTGGCATACATGGTTTCATTCGACTCGTAGGTCGAGTAGATGACCTTGATGCCCGTCTCTTTCGTAAACTGTTCCAGCAGGCCCGGTGGCACATACTCGGTCCAGTTATAGAAGTAGAGCGTTTTACCGTCATCAGCGTGCGCGGCACCCATGCCAAGTACCAGTGCCGCAGCGGCGAGCATTTTTTTCATTTCATTGTCCCCTGAGATTTTGTTTTATCACGAGCAATAATCTGGCTGGCAATCACCAGAACCAGCGAAAACACCAACAGAATGGTCGCCAGCGCGTTCACTTCAGGTGAGACGCCGACTTTGACCATCGAATAGATCTTCAGTGGCAGGATTTCGTAACTCGGCCCGGTCACGAACGAAGAAACAACCACGTCATCCATCGACAGCGTAAAGCTGAGTAGCCATCCTGCGGCTACCGCGGGCATCGCCAGCGGCAGAATGATTTTGCGCAGGATGGTCATCTCGCTGGCCCCCAGATCTTTCGCCGCCTCAAGCATACGCACGTCAAACCCTTTCAGACGTGCAAAGACGGTAACCACCACAAACGGAAGGCAGAAGGTGATGTGGGAAAACAGCAGCGACCAGAAGCCAAGCTGAATGCCCAGCAGCATAAACAGCACCAGCAGCGAAATCGCCATCACGATATCCGGCGACATCATTACCACAAACAGCATGCCGCTGACGAACGGCTTACCGCGAAAGCGATAGCGGTACAATGCCACCGCGGTGAGGGAACCGATCAGCGTGGCGAAGGTGGCGGAGAAAATCGCCATCGTCAGCGAGTGCTGAGCGGCCTGCAACAGACTGTCATTATTCATAAGCAGGCTGTACCAGTTGGTGGTAAAGCCCTGCCAGTTGATGCCGAAGCGTGAACTGTTAAACGAATTCACGATCAAAATGATAATCGGAATATAAAGGTAAGCGTAAATGGCGGTCATAAAACCGCCGCGAAGCAGTCGACCGATCATTCGAGTTCCACCTTCTTATTCAGCAACCGTGAGGCGCGCCAGTAGACCAGCAGCATCAGCCCCATTACCACCGTCAGCGTAATGCTGGTCGCGGATCCGAACGGCCAGTCGCGGATGTTCAGGAACTGGCTCTTGATCACGTTACCAATCAGCAGGTTTTTTGCCCCGCCCATGAGATCTGAAACGTAGAACAGCCCCATTGCCGGGAGCATCACCAGCAGACAACCGGCGATAATGCCGGGCATGGTCAGTGGAATGATAATGCGGATAAAGGTTTGCAGCTTGTTAGCACCCAGATCTTTTGCCGCTTCCAGCAGCGGTTTATCGAGCTTCTCGATGCTGGAGTAGAGCGGCATCACCATAAACGGCAGCAGAATATAGACAAGGCCAATAACCACCGCACCCGGAGTAAACATGATGCGTACAGGGGTATCAATCACCCCCAGCCACAGCAGAAACGCGTTGAGGTAGCCTTTGGTGCTCAGGAAGATTTTTAACCCGTAGATGCGAATCAGCGAGTTGGTCCAGAACGGCACAATCAACAGAAACAGCAACAGCGGGCGCACCTTTTGTGGCAGTCCGGCCAGGAACCATGCGAAAGGATACCCCAGTAGCAGGCAGGCGACGGTAGCAATCAGCGCCATATTCAGCGAGTGCAGAAGCACGTCAAAATAGAGCGGGTCGAGCAGGCGCGCGTAGTTATCCAGCGTAAAGACCAGCTTAACGAAGTGGGCATCGTCGCGGGTCAGAAAGCTGGTGGCGATGATCATCAGGTTGGGTAAAAAGACAAATAACACAAGCCAACCGACGATAGTGGTAATCACCACCTTCTGGAATTTACTTGTGTTCTTCATCAGCCAGTACAACCTCCCAGCTTTCTACCCAGTTGATAACCATTTTCTGGTCGAGAGAGTGGTCGAAGTCAGGATCGTCCTCGTTAAAGAATTCGCTGACCATTACCATTTTGCCATTTTCCAGTTCGACGACGGACTCCAGCGTCATCCCTTTGTAATTGCGCTCGCGGATATAGCCGATAAGCCCTTCGGCTTCGGTATTACCGTGAATTTCATCGACACGCAGATCTTCAGGACGCAGCAGGACGTTGAGTTTTTGTCCCTTCTCGACGGCGAAGTTCACGGTGATATTGCATTCACGTCCTTCCACGTTCGCGCGCACGCGCCGATCGTCCAGACGTTCAATCACCGTGGCATTAAAGATATTGATTTCGCCAATGAAGCTGGCGACAAACAGGTTTTTCGGCTCTTCGTAAATTTCACGCGGCGTGCCGTCCTGCTCTATTTTGCCATCGCGCATCACCACAATACGGTCTGACATGGTCAGCGCCTCTTCCTGGTCGTGGGTGACGAAGACGAAGGTGATGCCAAGCTTGCGCTGTAGCGCCTTCAGCTCGTTCTGCATCTGCTTGCGCAGTTTGTAGTCCAGCGCGGAAAGCGACTCATCTAAAAGAAGCAGGCGCGGTTTATTGACCACGGCGCGGGCAATGGCCACGCGCTGCTGCTGACCGCCGGAGAGCTGGTGGGGTTTTCGCTGAGCAAACTCGTCCAGCTGCACCATCCGCAGGGCTTCCGTGACGCGCGGGGGGATCTCGCTGGCCGGCGTTTTTTGCATCCGCAGGCCAAACGCCACGTTCTCAAACACGGTCATGTGAGGGAACAGGGCATAGCTCTGAAAGACGGTATTGACGTGGCGATCTTCGGCAGGAACCTGGGTTATGTCCTGGTTCTCAAGATGGATGTGGCCATTATCGACGCTTTCCAGCCCGGCGATAAGGCGCAGTACGGTTGTCTTGCCGCAGCCGGAGGGGCCAAGCAGCGTAAGAAACTCGCCGTCATTGATGGTCAGATTGAGGTCGGAAATGACCTCTTTGCCATCAAAACTTTTACGAATTCGTTCAAGTTGCACCAGCGGTGAACGAGAACGGGGTTGTGTATTCAATTTTTGCACTGTCCCATATAGACGCCTCAGGCAGCAGGCCGAAGCGGGGTTTGTGTGTAACCACCTTGGTGACTCGTAATGAGGGCGGACATTCTACGGCAAACCTCGGGAATCGCCAATCCTTGTCACTGATTCATAAGCTACATTTACTAACGCAGAACGATATAAACGGAAAATATTCTCGTTTGCGGGATAAAAGTGACCTGACGCAATATTTGCGTTTTGATGCTTATTGATAATGTTGTCACAAAAAGTGAGGGTGACTGCATGGATAAATTACTTGAGCGTTTTTTACAGTACGTTTCGCTGGATACCCAATCTAAACCGGGTGTCCGCCAGGTGCCAAGCACCGAAGGCCAGTGGAAGTTATTAAACCTGCTTAAAGAGCAGCTCGACGCCATGGGGCTGGTTAACGTCACGTTAAGCGAAAAGGGCACTGTGATGGGCACGCTGCCGGCGAATGTCCCGGGTGATATCCCGGCGATTGGCTTTATCTCCCATGTCGACACCTCTCCGGATTTTAGCGGTAAACATGTGAACCCGCAGATTGTTGAAAACTACCGCGGCGGTGATATTGCGCTGGGCATTGGCGACGAAGTGCTCTCTCCCGTGATGTTCCCGGTCCTGCACCAGTTGCTCGGTCAGACGCTCATCACCACCGACGGGAAAACGCTGCTGGGCGCGGATGATAAGGCGGGGATCGCGGAGATCATGACGGCGCTGGCGGTGCTGAAAGGCAAAAACATTCCGCACGGGGATATCCGGGTTGCTTTCACGCCGGACGAAGAGGTGGGGAAAGGCGCGAAACATTTCGATGTGGAGGCTTTTAACGCGCAGTGGGCCTACACCGTCGATGGCGGTGGCGTGGGCGAGCTGGAGTATGAAAACTTTAACGCCGCTTCGGTGACCATTAAAATTGTCGGGAACAACGTTCACCCCGGCTCAGCCAAAGGGGTGATGGTGAATGCGCTGTCGCTGGCGTCGCGTATTCATGCTGAAGTCCCCGCGCAAGAGAGCCCGGAGATGACAGACGGGTATGAAGGTTTCTATCACCTGACCAGCATTAAGGGCACCGTGGATAGCGCCCAGATGCACTACATCGTGCGCGATTTTGACCGTAAAGCCTTTGAAGCGCGCAAGCGTAAGATGATGGAGATCGCCAAAAAGGTAGGCAAAGGGCTGCATCCTGACTGCTACATTGAACTCATCATCGAAGACAGCTATTACAATATGCGTGAGAAGGTGATGGCGCATCCGCACATAATTGATATCGCCCGGCAGGCAATGCGCGACTGCGATATTGAACCGATCTTAAAACCGATTCGTGGCGGTACCGACGGTTCGCAGCTGTCATTTATGGGATTGCCGTGCCCGAACCTGTTTACCGGTGGCTACAACTACCACGGCAAGCATGAGTTTGTGACGCTGGAAGGAATGGAAAAAGCGGTGAAGGTGATTGTGCGCATAGCGGAGTTAACCGCGAAGCGGTGAGACATTGCCGGGTGGCGCTGCGCTTACCGGGCCTACGATCGAAATGTAGGCCGGGTAAGGCGAAGCCGCCACCCGGCATTCAGGCAAGGAGCCCCCATGTCAAACTATCGTCGCCACTATATTCCCGGCGGCACCTGGTTTTTCACCGTTAACCTTCAAAACCGCCAGAGCGATTTGCTTACCCGCCATATCGACAGCTTACGTGCTGCAACCTTAACGGTTAAACGTGCGAAACCCTTCACCATTAACGCCTGGGTTATTCTCCCTGAACATATGCACTGTATCTGGACCTTACCGGAAGGAGACAGTGACTTTTCGGCACGCTGGCGTGATATCAAAAAAACGTTCAGTCGTAACATCGACATGCGTCATATCTGGCAGCCGCGTTTCTGGGAGCACACCATTCGAAACGAAGAGGATTACCGGCGGCATTTGGATTACATCTACATCAATCCGATGAAGCATGGGTATGTCAGAAAGGTTATCGACTGGCCGTTTTCAACGTTTCATCGCGATATTCACGAGGGATTATATCCTGCCGATTGGGCAGGTGAGATCGAGGAGTTTGCGGCGGGGGAGCGGAAGTGACATTGCCCGGTGGCGCTGCGCTTACCGGGTCTACGATCGGAATGTAGGCCGGGTAAGGCGAAGCCGCCACCCGGCACATCTCAAGACTCAATCCTCAAAAAACCAATACCCGCTGTTAACCAGCGCGGCCAGCATGGCGAGGAATGAGGGATCTTCCAGCGCATCGCCAAAGGTTTCAGCAGTCAGAACCATATGGCTGGCAATCGCTTCCAGTGCAGGACGGTGCGGGGAATCCAGCTTCTCGCCATTGACGAAGACCTCTTCACCGATGCGCAGCACGCGCAACCCGCCCAGACGAACCAGCTTGTCGCCCTGCTGAAGGGCATCATAAATCTCGTCAGCCTGATAAGGCGGCTCCGGAGGCGCCACGTCCAGCTCGTGGCGGGACTGGCTAATAAACTCGCCAAACCACTGTCTGAAATGTTCCGGCTCGTTGATCAGATCCAGCATCATACCGCGCAGCTTGTCCAGCTCTGCTGGCAGAATATCTGCCGGATGTTCGCGCGCAGGCACATCCGGATCGCTGTAGCGATAGCTGCCCAGCTCGCGCTGCAGAACATAGTCGGCAAAGCCGCTGATCATCTCGCGACCGCTTGGTGCGCGGAACCCAACCGAGTAGTTGAGCGAGTTTTCCAGGGAGTAACCCTCATGCGGGAACCCAGGCGGAATGTAGAGAATATCGCCTGGCTCCAGCTCTTCATCAATAATCCCTTCAAACGGATCCACCTGAAGCAGGTCCGGATGCGGACAGTGCTGTTTCATCGGTACTTTCTCGCCCACGCGCCAGCGGCGGCGACCCGTACCCTGAATAATAAACACGTCGTACTGGTCCAGGTGCGGACCCACGCCGCCACCCGGAACGGAGAAGGAGATCATCAGATCGTCCATCCGCCAGTCGGGCAGGGCGCGGAACGGGCGCATTAGCGCGGCAGTGGGTTCGTGCCAGTGGTTGACGGCCTGCACCAGCAGGGACCAGTTGTTTTCTCCGAGATGATCATAGCTTTCGAAAGGACCGTGACTGACCTGCCATTTCCCGTCCTGGTGACTGACCAGGCGGCTGTCGACTTCGTTTTCCATGGCCAGACCGGCCAGTTCGTCAGGCGAGATAGGGTCGACAAAGTTGCTGAACCCACGTTTCAGAACCACCGGGCGTTTTTGCCAGTAACGTTCAATAAACTCGGGCCAGTTAAGCGTTAAGTGATAATCCATATTTTTTTATTCCGCAGGTTCTTACTGACACGGATTATAACGGAAGCTCAGCCCCCCGGCTGCGAGATCCTCGCATTTTTCATATAACGGGTTAACTATCGTTCGATGTGGGCTGCTGGCGACCAAAAATCACTTCCATTCTGGCGCCGCCCAGCAAACTTTCGCTGGTTTCAATTTTTCCATCGTACTGGTCGACAATTTCACGTGCGACGGCTAACCCCACCCCCTGACCGGGGCGCAGCGTATCGGCGCGCTGGCCGCGATCGAACACCACATCACGTTTATTGCGCGGGATCCCCGGGCCATCATCTTCAACGATAATATGTAACTCGTTATCCGTCTGACGCGCAGACACTTCCACAAACTCCAGGCAGTATTTACAGGCGTTATCCAGCAGGTTGCCCATGACTTCCATGAAGTCATTCTTTTCGCCGACAAAGCTTATCTCAGGCGAGATATCGAGGCTGATGTTCACCCCTTTACGCTGGTACACCTTGTTGAGGGCGGACGTAAGATTATCGAGCAGCGGTGCCACCGGGTGCAGCTCGCGGCTCAGAAGCGCGCTGCCGGAACGCATACTGGCGCGGTGCAGGTAATAGCCAATCTGCTGTGAGATTCGACTGATCTGCTCCAGCATCACCGGCTCGGCATCATCAACGCTCAGCTTTGAACTGCGCATTGAACGCAGGGTACTTTGCATCACGGCCAGCGGTGTTTTCAGGCTGTGAGTGAGGTCAGTCAGGGTTGTACGGTACTTATCATAGCGTTCGCGTTCACTTTTCAGCAGGCGGTTGAGATTACGTACCAGACTTGTCAGCTCACGGGTGGTTTCCGGATTGAGTTTTTCGCGATGGTGTTCCTCAAGCTCGCGCACCTCTCGCGCCAGGGATTCAATGGGGCGCAAGCTCCACCACGCCGCCACCCAAAGCAGCGGGATTACCAGCAGCAGGTTAGCGGCCAGAACATAAACGAACCAGCTCCAGACCCTGTAGGAGCGCTTGAGCTCGACAGGAATGGTGTCGATCACCACAATAGTCAACTGCGGCATGTTCATCGTCGCCGGGTAGATATTAATCGCCACGGAGTGCGTCATCTCCGTTTCGGCATCATCCTCGCGGATTTCATTGAGTTTCTGCTGCATAGAGCGATCTTCGCGAATCAGCGAGCTGGTGGTGTTAAGATCGGCTTCTATCTCATGAAAACCATTGGTTTTAAGCCACTCCGGACGAATGCTTTTAACCAGCCACGGGATATCTCTTTGCGCCCACAGCAACTTCCCTTTTTCGTTGTAAATCAGGGCTAAAGTAGGGCTCTGTTGATTCAGGTTCTCGGGCATTTCAACGCTGATACGGTTGTTTTCCCATTTCGCCAGAGTGTAAAACAGATTACTTTCGCCACGTAACAGTCGAAAAGTCGTTTTATCGAAGCTGACGCTGTAACCCACCAGGGCGACCATACCGTAGGAGAGCGACAGCACCAGCACCACTGCGGCCGTTGCCAGCAAAAAACGAACCCGCAGTGAGAGGGGCAGAATATGGCGCAAAATCTGTCTCATTTAGCGTAATTCAAACAGGTAGCCCTGGCCGCGGACGGTTGTGATCACATCCTGCGGGTACTGCGCCTGAATTTTCTTACGCAAACGCCCCATCAGCACATCAATAGTATGGCTCTCGCGCAGCTCCGCGTCCGGGTAGAGCTGGAGCATTAAGGAGTCTTTGCTCACAACCTTGCCACTGTTACGGATCAGCGTTTCCATGATGGTGTATTCGAAAGCGGTCAGCTTGATCACTTCATTGTTAATCGAGAGCTCGCGTCGGGAGAGATCCACCTGGAAAGGCGGAATGGAGATAACCTGTGAAGCCAGCCCGCTGTTGCGGCGTAATAGCGCCTGCATGCGCGCGGCCACTTCTTCAATATGGAACGGCTTGGTGACGTAATCATCCGCACCGGCGCTGAGCACTTCAACTTTGTCCTGCCAGCCCTCGCGGGCGGTCAGAACCAGCACCGGGAGAGAAACATCATGGCTGCGCCAGCGACGAATTAACGACAGACCGTCTTCATCAGGCAAGCCTAAATCGACAATGGCGATATCCGGCAGATGTTCATTGAGATAATAATCGGCTTCTTTTGCATCTTCAGCATCGTCCACCTGATGTCCCATCTCCTGAAGCTGAACCTTCAGGTGGTGGCGTAGCAATGCGTTATCCTCAACAACCAGTACGCGCATCATCTTTTCTCCCAGAATATGTAGTACGAATAGTTTAACGCTGATTATGTTGCCGTGGGGATAAACATTCAGTAAACCGGGGAAAAGCAACCCCCTTTCCGGGCGGAAAGGGGGGAAGGGGTGTTACTTCAGCTCGTCGACCATGGTAATGGCGCGGCCAATGTAGTTCGCCGGCGTCATGGCTTTCAGGCGCGTTTTCTCTTCTTCTGGCAGTGCCAGACCGTCAATAAACTGTTTCATGCCTTCAGCATCTACACGCTTGCCGCGAGTCAGCTCTTTCAGTTTTTCATACGGCTTTTCGATGCCGTAGCGACGCATCACGGTCTGAATCGGCTCCGCCAGCACTTCCCAGTTGTGATCCAGTTCGTCCAGCAGACGATCGCGGTTCACTTCCAGTTTGCTCACGCCTTTCAGGGTGGACTGGTACGCGATCAGCGCGTAGCCAATACCCACGCCCAGGTTACGCAGTACGGTGGAATCGGTCAGGTCACGCTGCCAGCGGGATACCGGCAGTTTGCTCGCCATATGCTGCAGCACGGCATTCGCCAGGCCCAGGTTGCCTTCGGAGTTTTCGAAGTCAATTGGGTTCACTTTATGCGGCATGGTGGAAGAACCAATTTCACCGGCGATGGTTTTCTGCTTGAAGTGGTTCAGCGCAATGTAGCCCCACACGTCACGATCGAAGTCGATCAGAATGGTGTTGAAGCGCGCGATGCAGTCAAACAGCTCAGCGATATAGTCGTGCGGTTCAATCTGCGTGGTATACGGGTTCCACTGAATACCCAGGGAGGTGACAAACTCTTCGCTGAACTGGTGCCAGTCCACTTCCGGGTAAGCGGCGATGTGGGCATTGTAGTTACCGACTGCACCGTTGATTTTGCCAAGAATTTCAACCTGTTCCAGTTGGCGGTACTGGCGCTCCATGCGGTACGCCACGTTCGCCATCTCTTTACCCATGGTGGAAGGGGTGGCTGGCTGGCCGTGAGTACGGGAAAGCAGCGGAATGTCGCGGTATTCCACGGAGAGCGCTTTCACCGCGTCGATGATCTTACGCCAGTAAGGCAGCACAACCTCTTTACGCGCGGTAGAGAGCATCAGCGCGTGAGACAGGTTGTTGATATCTTCAGAGGTACAGGCGAAGTGAATGAACTCTGACACCGCGTGCAGGGCAGGGACGCTTTCCACTTTCTCTTTCAGGAAGTACTCAACCGCTTTCACGTCGTGGTTGGTGGTGCGTTCAATGGTCTTAATGCGCGCGGCATCTTCTTCGCTAAACTCAGCAACGATTTTATCAAGGTAATCGTTTGCCTTTTCGTCAAAAGCAGGAACTTCCTTGATTGCTGCCTGGGCGGCCAGCTTCTGCAGCCAGCGTACTTCAACCTGAACACGGAACTTCAGCAAACCATATTCGCTGAAGATCCCGCGCAGCGCGCTGACTTTATCGCCGTAGCGTCCATCGACAGGGGATACGGCGGTCAGTGAGGATAATTCCATAATTCGCAACTCCGGGAGGTTAACAATGAGCAAGAATTTGTTTTGCCTGAGTGGTCAGGCGATTACGAGAAAACATTAACTGCAGACGGCCACCGCCAACCTGATGCCACAGCACGGCGGCGCGGATCCCTGCCAGCAGGGACGCACGTACTTTTGCCTGCACCTGCGGGCTTTGCAGCACGGCAGGGGATCCGGTGACCTGAATACGTGGGCCCAGCGGGCTGATGACATCAACGTAAATACCGGCCATCGCGCTCAGCAGCGTTTCGGATTGCAGATCAAAATGGTCGAGTTGACGCTGGAGCCCGCCGATACGATCGCCCAGGGTATTGAGCGCGCCTTTCGCCGCGCTCAACTTACGCTCAAGTACCATCAGGCTTAAGGTGTAGCGGGTCAGTTCTGCGTTTAACCCTTGACGACTACTGGCGTTAAGTACGCCAAGCAGGGTTTCAAGACCGAGACGAAGATTGGTTTCACTCCCACCAAATACACCCAGAGTTGAACCGGGGTTAAGGTCGATAACGCTGTTGAGTGAAACGTGCAGGGCATCGGCATCGCAATGACCCTGATGCGCCAGCTGTTGCACCAGACGGGCAGACTGGCAAATTCCTGCCAGCGCCAGGGTGATGTCGTAGTAGTTCTTCGCCACATGGTCTCCTTTATGTGTGCACTCTGTTAAACAGCGGGCAGCGGCAGGCGCTGTTCAATGATCCCGCCGCCCAGGCAGATTTCGCCGCTGTAGAAGACAGCAGACTGACCTGGGGTGACGGCGGCAACCGGCTCGTCAAAACGCACGTCAATGCGATCGTCATCGAGCGCGGTAACGGTGCAAGGAATATCGGTCTGACGGTAGCGCGTTTTCACCGTGCAGCGCAGCGTGCCTTTCAGCGGCTCGCGATCGACCCAGTGCAGCTGTTGCGCGATAAGGCCAACGGACATCAGACGCGGATGGTCGTGCCCCTGGGCGACAACCAGAATATTGTTTTCGACATCTTTGTCGACCACATACCACGGATCTTCGCTGCCATCTTTGGTTCCACCGATACCCAGACCTTTGCGCTGGCCTAAAGTATGGTACATCAGCCCCTGGTGCTGGCCGATCTCATCGCCATCAACGGTGACAATTTTACCCGGCTGTGCAGGCAGGTAGCGGCCAAGGAAATCACGGAATTTGCGCTCACCGATGAAGCAGATGCCGGTAGAGTCCTTTTTCTTTGCGGTGATCAGGTCCAGCTCTTCCGCGATTTTACGTACCTGCGGCTTTTCCAGCTCGCCAACCGGGAACAGGCTCTGGGCGATCTGTTCGTGGCTCAGGGTATAAAGGAAGTAGCTCTGATCTTTGTTGCCGTCCAGGCCGCGCAGCAGCTGGCTTTTGCCATTCACATCTGCACGACGCACGTAGTGGCCGGTCGCAATGTAGTCTGCGCCCAGATCTTCCGCAGCGAATTCCAGGAAGGCTTTAAATTTGATCTCTTTGTTGCACAGAATATCCGGGTTCGGGGTGCGCCCCGCTTTGTACTCTTCCAGGAACAGTTCAAAGACGTTATCCCAGTATTCTGCAGCAAAGTTAACGGTGTGCAGTTCAATGCCGAGCTTATCGCACACGGCCTGCGCATCGGCGAGATCCGCAGCGGCAGTGCAGTATTCCTCGCCATCATCTTCCTCCCAGTTCTTCATGAACAGGCCCTCCACCTTATAGCCCTGTTGCTGTAACAGGTAGGCGGAAACGGAGGAATCGACACCGCCGGACATGCCGACGATCACTTTTTTCTGGCTGTTATCTGACATGGAATACTCACGACATTGAACTTCAAGGCGGCGTATTCTATCACGCCCCCCCACCATTGGCACCCTCTGTAAACGGCCAGTTAAATGCGCCGATGACTTCCAGCGGTAAGCGGCCAGCAGACTGCCAGCAGCGAATGCTTTCCGCAACCAGCGGCGAGCGCAGGTTTGGCGCGTTAAGGATCTCCTCGGCAGTCACCCACAGGCAGCGGTCGATATCGTCATCCTGCGGCTCTGTGGCGCACATTTCGCTAAGCTCGACGGCAAACAAGAAGCGCAGGAACGGGGTGCTATCGGGCGCAATCCACTGATGCAGTCGGATAAAGTGCTGGGGTTCAGCGTGTATGCCGGTCTCTTCCCACAGCTCGCGTTTTGCTGCCTGCAGTAAGGTCTCATTGGCTTCAAGGTGCCCGGCTGGCTGGTTCCACAGCGCTTTACCGTTAATGCTCTCTTCGACTACAAGGAATTTACCCTGGGCGTGGACCACGCAGGCGACCGTAACATGAGGTTTAAACATAGTGACTCCTTAAGCGGTAACGTCTCGCCATTCACCGTTTGCCAGCGTTTCCAGGGTGTAGCTGCCCATGGCGTAGCGAATCAGACGCAGAGTAGGGAAGCCGACGTGAGCGGTCATGCGCCGAACCTGACGGTTGCGGCCTTCATAAAGGGTGATTTTAAGCCAGCTTGTCGGAATAGATTTACGTTCGCGGATGGGCGGATTGCGCGGCCATAGCCACTTCGGCTCATCCACGCGTTCAATACCTGCAGGCAGGGTTGGGCCATCGTTCAGCGTTACGCCACGGCGTAATTTCTCCAGCGTTTCTTCATCCGGTTCGCCTTCGACCTGCACGAAGTAAATTTTGCCCGTGCGTTTTCCCGGCTGTGTGAGCTTTGCCTGCAGAGCGCCGTCGTTGGTTAAAACTAAAAGTCCTTCGCTGTCCCGGTCCAGACGCCCGGCGGCGTAAACGCCCTGAACGGGAATGTAATCCTTCAGCGTGCTGCGTCCGGCCTCATCGGTGAACTGCGGCAAAACATCGTAGGGTTTATTGAACAAAATAACCCGCTTCGGCTGGGTTTCTTGCGGTCTTCTGGCGGCTTGTCGCGAGCTGAATCGCTCAACCCGGTGTTTTGTAAAAGAAGTTTTCTTCATGGTATTTTCAGGCGTTATCAATTGCCGCATTATAGCCTAATAACGAAGACCTTTCATGGCGCAGGACATTCAGGTACTATCGAAGGGCTCATTACAATTTATTAACATAAGATCAGTAACAACCAGAAGCGCTCGAAGGAGAGGTTAATGGAAAGCAAAGTAGTTGTTCCGGCGGAAGGTAAAAAGATCACCCTGCAAAACGGCAAGATTAACGTTCCTCACAATCCGATTATCCCGTTCATTGAAGGTGACGGTATCGGTGTAGACGTTACCCCGGCAATGCTGAAAGTGGTTGATGCCGCTGTTGAGAAAGCCTACAAAGGCGAGCGTAAAATTTCCTGGATGGAAATTTACACCGGTGAGAAATCGACTCAAGTTTATGGCCAGGACGTCTGGCTGCCAGCAGAAACGCTGGACCTGATCCGCGACTACCGCGTTGCTATCAAAGGCCCATTGACCACCCCAGTCGGCGGCGGTATCCGCTCCCTGAACGTGGCACTGCGTCAGGAGCTGGACCTGTACGTCTGTCTGCGTCCGGTGCGTTACTATCAGGGCACCCCAAGCCCGGTTAAGCACCCTGAACTGACCGATATGGTTATCTTCCGCGAAAACTCAGAAGACATCTACGCGGGCATCGAGTGGAAAGCAGACTCTGCAGACGCAGAAAAAGTGATTAAATTCCTGCGCGAAGAGATGGGCGTGAAGAAAATTCGCTTCCCTGAACATTGTGGTATCGGCATCAAGCCATGCTCCGAAGAAGGGACTAAACGTCTGGTGCGCGCAGCTATCGAATACGCGATCACCAACGACCGTGACTCTGTGACTCTGGTTCACAAAGGCAACATCATGAAGTTCACCGAAGGTGCCTTCAAAGACTGGGGTTACCAGTTGGCGAAAGAAGAGTTCGGCGGTGAGCTGATCGACGGTGGCCCGTGGCAGAAGATTAAGAACCCGAACACCGGCAAAGAGATCATCGTTAAAGATGTGATCGCCGATGCGTTCCTGCAGCAGATCCTGCTGCGTCCTGCTGAATACGACGTGATTGCCTGTATGAACCTGAACGGTGACTACATCTCTGACGCCCTGGCAGCACAGGTTGGCGGTATCGGAATCGCCCCTGGTGCAAACATCGGTGACGAGTGCGCTCTGTTCGAGGCGACCCACGGTACTGCTCCTAAATATGCAGGTCAGGACAAAGTGAACCCAGGCTCTATCATCCTGTCCGCAGAGATGATGCTGCGTCATATGGAATGGTTCGAAGCCGCAGACCTGATCGTTAAAGGTATGGAAGGCGCGATCAACGCCAAAACCGTAACTTACGATTTCGAACGTCTGATGGAAGGCGCTAAACTGCTGAAATGTTCAGAGTTTGGCGACGCGATCATCGCGAACATGTAATCCAGACTCTGGGTTAAACAAGAGCGGGGGCCTGAGGGTTCCCGTTTTTTTTGCCTCTGCCTGCAGGAAATTACACGATGCTAGCCACTGTTCTTATCGCTGTCGTTGCATTTATCCATCTTTACATCCTTGTGCTGGAAATGTTCCTGTGGGACACCAGAACCGGGCATAAGGCGTTTAATCTCAGCCCGGAATTTGCGCGTGAAACCCGCGTGCTAGCCGCGAATCAGGGGCTATACAACGGTTTTCTTGCGGCGGGTTTGCTCTGGAGCCTCTGGCTCGGTGAAGAGGGTGTTCATGTGGCCATCTTCTTCCTGGCCTGCGTGCTGATTGCCGGTCTCTTTGGCGCAATGACCGCCAGCCGGAAGATTCTGTATGTTCAGGCTTTACCTGCGCTTGCCGCCCTGCTTGCGCTGCTTATCTGAAGCAACGCGTTGGTCAACCGTGCGTCGTCCGATATACTTGTGGCTTCATCCTGAGAGGTTTAGACAGTTATGAATAACGACATCCCATTGAAGTATTATGACATCGTCGAAGAATACGCGACGGAAGCCGCAAAGCCTGTCAGTGAGTCAGAGCAGGACCCACTGGCGCATTATTTCCAGCTGCTGCTCACGCGGTTATCAAATAATGAGGAGATTGATGAGGAAGCTCAGCAAGAGATGGCGCGTGAAGCCGGGGTTCATGCTGAACGTATTGATGATATTGCTAACTTCCTTAATCAGTGGGGAAATGAATAGCCTACCGCGCCAGGCCCAGGAGCCGCTTCGCAAGCTCACGGCGGGAAACAGATTTTGAAAAATACCATCCCTGAACCAGAGCCTCAGGATATCGTTCAGCAATAAAGCGGAATTGTATTTCGTTCTCAACGCCTTCGAAAACCAGCGTTTTATTCAGTTTTGCGAGGGCGTCGCTAAAGATCACAAAAATGTTCTGCTTATAATGCTCACTGATGCCATCGACCAGCGACTTGTCGATTTTGATCTCATCATATTCAAGAAGCGAAAGCCTGGCCAGGTTGGAGTTTTGCACACCGAAGTCATCAATGGATATTCTGACACCAAGGGATTTTAACTTCTGACAGAAGCCCTCCAGAATATTCGCGGTGGAAACGGCTTTTTCAGAGAGCTCGACTTTTACCAGAGACAGCGGAATGTTGTTGGCTAAACATTCACGGCGCAAAATGCTGATAAATTGTCCATCTTCAATTTCCGTTCGACCAACATTGAGCGAAACGACCAGCTGATGCTTAAGCACCAGCGGTGCGATGTCCTTAAGGGATTTCTCAAGAATATGGGTATAATATTTTTTATACAAACCAATTTTCTGGATTAATGGAATAAACAATTCCGGCGAGACGTCACCGTGTTTTGCGTCGCGCCATCTCGATAAAACCTCCACGCCCACTATTTTGCTATCCTGAATGCGAATTATGGGCTGGTAGTGAACGCCAATAGTGTTGGTTAAGACGGCTTTAACCAACGTCCGTTCCAGTGAAAAGCGGTCTTCATTGAGTCGAAAGAAAAATAACGTTATCGCAATCCAGATAAAACATAAAATAGCCACGAGAAAGGCAAACACCGCGGGAGATAACGAGGCCAGTCCTGCATGGTGATGCTTAACAATGACGCACAAATCCCAGGAAGTGCTGCACTGTGTGAGGGTGAGGGTAAATAACGTGGAATGTACCCCATCCTGTTCTTTTACTTCATGGGTTGCTGAAAAAAATATTCTGGCAAAGTCTTTGGTGGTTGCGCTGAGGGAGTAATTGTTGGTAACCGGGGTGAATTTATCGTAAGCGTAGCGGGAGGAGAAGATAATAAGATTATTGTAGATGGCCGCATTGCCCGTGAAAAAATCTTTTCTGGAAAATTGCGCGAGCAGGAATCCCCTGGGTGTTTTATGGAGCTCTGCTGGCAGGGGGACAGGGTTAGCGAGTTTTCCCCAAAAAGCGGTACAGATTATTTTTCCCTGCTCTATAAAACCGATGTCTGCAAAATAGAGGCTGTCGAGCTTAATCTGTCTGTAGCGATCAAGGCTGGCTTTGTCGCATCCCTGAGTGGTCAGGCCTTTGAGTGTCTGCGCCACGCTCTGAGACAGGCCTTCTGAATACTGTAAAAGGGTCTGGGAAATCTCACGCAGTTTGCTTTTCTGCTGGCCCATGATAACCGCATTGACCGTATAAAGAGACAGAAAGACCAGAAACGCTGAAACGATAGTAACGGCAACGATCTTTTTCATTTTCCAGATACCTTGTCCGCTCCCTGATTTTTCAAATCTTATCACAGGCTGGGCTTGCTACAACCCCGATAATATGGGTAGTCAGCCTAATCCAGGTGGATGAACTATGCTTAAGTGCAATTCATTTTCCTCTTAACCTGAGCTTTGTTACAGTGACAAGAGTTGTCAGCCAGGGATGTCAGGCGTGATAAGGTGGAAAAGCTCGTGCATGTCAAAAATACTTTTTACACAACAACCATTACCGTCATCATTGTCTCGTTGATCATTTCATTGTC
The DNA here is from genome assembly GCF_010692925.1 of Enterobacter sp. T2. NCBI lineage: Bacteria > Pseudomonadati > Pseudomonadota > Gammaproteobacteria > Enterobacterales > Enterobacteriaceae > Enterobacter > Enterobacter sp. T2. Next base: position 1,823,317 of record NZ_CP048736.1, read on the forward strand.
GCTTGCCGTGCAGATTGCAACGTCCCGACAGCAGTCAATCCAGCAGATCAATACCAGCGTTGCCAACCTGAGCCATACCCTGAATGTCTATACAGAAGGGATCATACGCCAAAGTGAAATGTTGATTACCACCGTTTCCGACACCCTTGAAATTTATGGCATGACCCCGCAACAGGCGATCAATATTCAGCGAATGATAAGCAATCAGGATAACCTTCTTACCCAGATTAATAATGTGGTTGTCTATGATGCGCAGGGGGATATCTTCACCGCCTTGCACGAAACTTTTGCAGGTCCCCGTAAAGGCGCGGACCGGTCATTCTTTGTCTATCACAAGGAAAATAAAAGCCAGCAGATATTTATTGGCGAGCCAGTGATAAGCAGAACCAATGGTAAATGGGTTATTACCATAAGCCGACGCCTTGAGACTCACACGGGGGCATTTAACGGCGTCGTGGTGGTGACGCTGGGTATCGAAAACTTTCTGACCCTTTATGGACAGATCAATATCGGACACGCGGGCGTTATTGGCTTAACGACACAAACAGGCGTTTTACTGATTCGCTACCCCTTTAAGAATACCTATATCGGTACGATTTTTTCAGATTCTCCTCTCTTCAGGAAATACCTAAAAGTACAAAATACAGGGATAGCCAGCTCCGTTTCCCGGTTTGATAAAATCGAACGCATTTATGCCTATGAGAAAAACAGCCGCTACGGACTGGTCACGACGGTGGCGGTCAGCGCGGATGAAGCCCTTTCACCCTGGCGCAAGCAGGCGATTCAGCTTGCCTTACTTATTTTCGTTTTTACCGCGATACTCATCGTGGCGTCTTATTTCCTGTATTCCGACTTATCCAGAAAAACACGGGATAACAAAGCGCTAAAGATTATTGCCTCGGAGGATGCCCTGACCGGGCTTTATAACCGACGTATTTTTGATGAAAAAATTCTCTCCGACATCGCGATGTGTGCGGCAGAGGACGCGCCGATTTCGCTCCTCCTCGTGGATGTGGACTACTTCAAAAAGTACAACGATAACTATGGTCACCCGGAAGGGGACAGGTGTCTGGCATTACTGGGAAACTGCCTCAGGGAAAGCCTCACTCGCGACAACCAGCTTGTGGCGCGATATGGCGGGGAGGAGTTTGCATTGATATTGCCTGAATCGGATATCCAGGAGGCGCTCCGCCTTGCACAGGCGATTATTCGCAATGTCTTCTCACTCCACATTGAACACGCGTTCAGTCCTTTCGGGCGGGTCACGGTGAGTGTAGGCATTTCCACTGCGCGTGCTGTCGACATCGCGGGCAGTCAGCAGAATATTATTATTGCCGCGGACCAGGCGCTCTATCAGGCAAAACGCGGAGGCCGTAACCGGCACGCTTTTGTTGGGGTATAACCCAAAAAAAAGCCCACGAAAGCGTGGGCAAGAAATACTGGAAGCAATGTGAGCAATGTCGTACTGAATACCTGAGTATTTCTCTCAACCATTCAGTGTTGAGAAAGATAATCTTTCTCAACAAAAGATGCAACCCCACATTTCCTGGGGAAGGGCATTTTGATGGCAAAATGCGCATCTGGTCAGTGTGAGGCTTATCACAAATTTCCTTTCTCAAATCCTGTGCTATCCTTTTTTGTGTCGTTGATTTAATGACAAAAACCATACAGAGAGGAAAGTTATGGGAATTTTATCCTGGATTATCTTTGGGCTTATTGCGGGTATTCTGGCGAAGTGGATCATGCCGGGCAAAGATGGCGGTGGGTTTATCGTCACCGTAATACTGGGTATTGTCGGCGCGGTAGTCGGCGGCTGGATCAGTACGCTGTTCGGCTTCGGGAAAGTAGATGGCTTTAACTTCGGCAGCTTTGCGGTTGCGGTGATCGGCGCGCTGGTTGTGCTGTTTATCTACAGAAAGATCAAAAGCTAAAACTGAAGCGTTAAAAAAGGCTGCCGGATGGCGGCCTTTTTACATCACGGGTTCACCACCAGCCAAGCTGCGTGCCAGCAAAGGCCACAATGGCGATGATTAACATAATGAGCGTGGTTTTTCTCATTTATGCCCCCGGTGCAGCGTAACCACCGACAAAAAACCATGCCAGAAACACGACCGCCGTTATAAAAATAACGACAGGGAAGAGGATCCCTATTCTCATATCATCACCTTTTTCTTTTTATAACGCCGTAGAGTGTACGGGGTTAATCCATCGCGAGAAAGCGTGTTTTGCTTTTTCCTTTCTTATCCTGATACATCGCCACATCAGCAGCACGTAATGCGCTGTCCGGATCGGTTACGTCTGGGTCCACTTCGATGACGCCGAGGCTGGCTCCCGGATAAATAAGGTTAATGTTACCCAGCCAGTATTCCCCTGCAATGCGGGCGTTGAAGCGCGCTTTAAGCTGATTCATGTGCTCCTCATTGTCGACATGACTCAGAGAGGCCACCAGAAATTCATCGCCGCCCAGCCGACCAATGATATCGTCCTGCTGTTTTTCTGCGGTCAAACGCTTGCCCACTTCAATCAGGAACTGGTCGCCTGCTTCATGCCCATACCGATCGTTAATCAATTTAAAATCGTCCAGGTCGATAAACGCAATGATGGCGTTACGTTTCAGGTGTCGAGCCAGGGAAAACAGAGTAGTCAGATCCTCAAAGATGGCGCGACGGTTGGGCAGGCCGGTAAGGGCATCGGTATAAGAGTGTGCGATGAGCGCCGCGTTGGCTTCCCGAAGCTGATTCACCAGAGATTCTTTCTGAATGTACTGACCAATCAACCCGGCGAATAATTTTAATATCTGTTCACCGCGCTCGCTGAGCGGCTTTTTAGCCGTGCTGGTGGCGCAAAGCGTACCGTAAAGCGAGCCATCGGCGAGATGAACCGGAATGCTCATGTAAGTGGTAATACCGAGAGCTTTCGCCGCTTCGCACTCCGGCCAGCGCTCGGGGACATCGTTACTGAAGATGGTGTCGCTATCCAGCGCGCGCTTACACAGCGTCTCATCCCAGGGCACACTCAGCCCCTCCGGGATCGTCATCTGCTTACTGTTTCGGGCATAAAGGATATGCTGCAGCCGCGCCTGGATATCCACCTTCGTCAGGTAAGTCGACTCCATATCGGTGACGATTTCCAGCATCTCCAGCAGCTGACGAACGAGACTTTCAAGGGATTGCTCAGTAACGAGGGTTTCTGAAACACGGGCAAGGATAATATCCGACATGACGTAGAAAGACTCCCAGGCAGAAGACGTCTGCATCTGCATGTTATGCTGAATTCTTAGGCTTCAGGCATAGTAAAACATGAATGCAGAAAATTTTATATATGGAGAAAGCGGCGCTGAGCCGTTACCCTTAGGCAAAGATGATGTCAAAAGGATCGATGCGATGAGATTTCTGCTTCTGGCGCTGACGCTTCCCCTGGCCGCCTGTACCGCAAAAACAACCCCACCCGATGCGCCCAAACCGCCTCAGGCCGTAGGTATGGCGAACCCGGCTTCCGTTTACTGTCTGGAAAAGGGCGGGGAACAGATCCCGATTCAAAGCCCGCAGGGTGTTCGTACCGAGTGCAAGCTGCCGGGTGGTGAAGTGATCGACGAATGGACGCTCTATCGTCGCGATCATCCGCAACCCACCAGGTGACAGAGGGGCAGGTGCTGCGATACACTTCTCTTTAGGATTATTCTTAGCCAGTATCTGGCTACTGTTACCGCGAGAGAAGTATGTTTCAGCTTAAACCGGGCAGCATGGCGATGATCATCGGTGCCCGCACGGCGTCTGGCCGTCGCAATATTGGTAAATCTGTTGAGTTGTTTGGTCTTTGCCAGCCTGGCCTGCGTTTTGTAAACCCGGTTAACGGCGTGATGACGCAATTACCCGCAAGTGCGGATCGCGCGCTTTGGCTGGTCACCGGAGACGTCTACGCCTTTGACAATCAGCACGGCTTTGCGTTTGTTCGCGCCGAACATCTGATGCCGCTCACCCCTGATCAAGCCCCGCAAATGCGGGATGAGCTGACAATCAGCTGATCACAAATGGCGTAGCCAGTCGGCTAAAACCAGGGCGTGATTCTGTTCCGTGTTTTTCGCGCCATAGAGGAGGGTGAGAGTCTGCTTGTGTGCCAGCGCCGCAAGACGCCTTCCCTCGTCCTTATGCTGCGCCAGTTCCTCCTGATAGGCTTTACTGAAAGTCGAAAAATCAATAGCTTCGCTATGATACTCCTGACGTAATGCGTTCGATGGCGTGAGTGTTTTACACCATTCGTCATGGGCGAGGTCCGTTTTTTTAACCCCGCGCGGCCAGAGTCTGTCCACCAGCACCCGATAGCCATCGTCCGGGCTTGCCTGCTCATAGACGCGTTTGCACTGAATCATAATTCCACCCTCCCAATTTAAGGTATTGTGATAATTGCAGAAGATCGGTAGTCTGAGGTTCCTTATGTTATCTGATAATACTCTGGCATAAGGAACCTTTCATGGAACACCTCCCGGTTAAAACGACGCTCCGCATTGCGCTGGTTGGCGATTACAATCCTGATGTTATTGCACACAAGGCGATCCCGCTGGCCATTGACGATGCTGCGGCCGTTCTTGACCTCACCGCCGATTACGACTGGCTTGCTACCCCGGAATTAACCAGTTCTGAGGATCTGGTGGGCTACGATGCCATCTGGCTGGTTCCTGCGAGCCCCTATAAAAACACAGAGGCCGCCTTTATCGCCGCACGCTACGCCCGTGAAAACAGTATTCCGTTCCTGGGGACCTGCGGTGGGTTCCAGCATGCGCTGATTGAGTATGCCCGTAACGTGCTGGGCTGGCACGATGCGGCACATGCTGAGACGGATACCGAAGGCACTATGGTGATTGCGCCGCTGACCTGCTCGCTGGTGGAAATATCCAATGCCATTGAACTGCGCAGCAATACGCTGATCGCCAAAGCCTACGGCAAACCCGAAATTGAAGAGGGATATCACTGCAACTATGGTGTGTCGCCGGAATTTGCTCAGGCGCTGGAGAGCGGTGATATGCGCGTGACGGGCTGGGACGAACAGGGGGAAATCCGTGCGGCGGAGCTGATAACCCACCCGTTCTTTGTGATCACCTTGTTCCAGCACGAGCGTGCTGCGCTGGAAGGACGTCCGGTGGTTCTCGTACAGGCAATGCTTCGCGCGGCGCGGGGCTAAAACAGGGCAGACCCGATGGTCTGCCTTCGTGTTTAGCGGGGCGCGATTTCCCGGTCGCGCCCGGCAAGTATCCCGCAGACGGCCATGACGATCGCGGCCAGCGCACAGGCGAGAAGGGGGATGCGCCAGTCTCCTACCGAATCGTGGATTTTACCCATCAACGGCGGTCCGCAGGCAGCGAGCAGATAGCCGATAGACTGTGCCATACCGGACAATGCTGCCGCCTGATGCGCAGAGCTCGCGCGCAGACCGATGAACGTCAGGCCGAGGATCATCGTTGCCCCGGAGCCAAAGCCAAACACCAGCGTCCACATCACCGCCATATCCGGCATAAACCACAATCCCGCTGCGCTTACCGCGCACATCAGCGCCACTGCACCGGCGATTGTCCGCTGATCTTTCAGCCGATGGAGGAGCAGCGGAACGGCAAGTCCCGGCACGGCTGTCGCCAGCTGTAAAAGACCATGCACCGAACCTGCCTGTGCCTCGCTGTAGCCGTGGCTAAGCAGTATCGCCGGCAGCCAGCCGATGATGACGTAATAGATAAGAGAGTTAATCCCCAGAAAGAGCGTCACCTGCCAGGCGAGAGCAGAACGCCAGATTGCGCGGTTATGTAACGCGCCTGCGCCTGTTACCGTCGCAACATGTTTCTGACGCCACTGCGGCAGCCAGAGCAGCAAGGCGAGCAGCGGAAACACCATAAGCATCAGCAGCGCGCCCTGCCAGCCCGCATGACCCTGGGCCAGCGGCACGATTAGCGCCGAGCCTAACGCGGCGGCTGCCCCCATCGTCAGGGAATAGGCACCGGTGAGTTTCGCCACCTGGCCCGGAAAGTCACGTTTAATTAAACCTGGTAACAGCACGTTCCCAAGCGCGATCCCGCAGCCAATCACTGCCGTGCCGATGAAAAGCAGGGCAGCGGAAGGCAGGGAGCGAATGGCTATCCCGGCGCAAATCAGCAACAGGGCGATAAACAGGCTACGCTCCATGCCAATACGTCGGGCCAGACCTGCGGCGAGCGGGGAGATCAGGGCAAAAGCCAACAGGGGCAGGGTGGTCAGCAGACCGGTTTGCGCCGTGCTTAAGCCATAATCAAGGCGAAGGGTATCCAGCAGCGGGGCTGCGCCGGTAAAGGTGACGCGAAGCGTGGTGGCGATCATCAGGATGCCTGCAATCAACAGCGCGCCGTGTTTTCCTGAGGTGCGAATAGCAGTAGTCATTATGTTCTCATACGTTCAAGCGAGCGCACACAATACCGATTTTCCCGGCGGTTGAAATCAGGCTAAAATGACAGTTTATCGCTAAAATCGGACAACATGATGATTGGACTGGGACTGGACGGCTACGATCCTGATAGCCAGCATGATGCGGCCGTCGCCTTTCGCATCCGTGTGGTGGCGGAGGAACAATATATTCCCCTGCATCATCACCGCAAGGGACAGCTGATTCTGGCGCTTGGCGGCGCGATTACCTGTGAAGTGGAAAATGCCATGTTGATGGTACCGCCCCAGTACGCGGTCTGGATCCCCGGGCAGATGCCGCACAGTAACAGGGCCACGCCGGGGGCGCAGCTCTGCTTTTTGTTCATTGAGCCCGGCGCCGCCAGTCTGCCCGACCGCTGTTGTACGCTGAAAATGTCCCCTCTGGTGCGGGAGCTCATTTTATCTCTGGCAGAAAAATCGCAGGCACAGCTTCAGCTTGCGGCCACATCCCGACTGGTCGATGTCCTGTTTGATGAACTGCCGCTCCAGCGTCAGGAGCATTTACAGTTACCCGTCTCGCCCCATCCAAAAATCCGGCTGATGAGCGAGAAGATGGCTGAAGAGCCCGCGGCCTGGCAGACGCTGGCACAATGGGCAAGCCACTTCGCCATGAGCGAACGCAACCTGGCGCGACTGGTGGTAAAAGAGACCGGTTTAAGCTTTCGTCGCTGGCGTCACCAGCTGCAGCTTATTGTGGCGTTACAGCATTTGATCGGCGGGAAATCGGTACAGCAGGTGGCGCAGTCACTGGGTTATGACTCGACCACCGCGTTTATTACCATGTTTAAGAAGGGGCTGGGTCAAACGCCAGCGCGTTACATGGCCAGCCTGACTACGACTTCCCGATAAACAGGGAGACCAGCCCGGCTGCAATCAGCGGGCCCACCGGCACGCCGCGAAAGAGCGCTACGCCCAGCACAGTGCCCACCAGCAGACCCGCAACCAGCGAAGGCTGGCTGCTCATCAGCGTAACGCCGCGCCCCCCGAGCCATGAGACAAAAACACCTACCGCGATAGCCACCAGCGATTTCCAGTTGACAAACGAGTGCAGCAGCGTTGAGGCGGGAAGCGTACCGCTGGCGATGGGCGCCATCACCCCGATGGTTAAAATGATTATCCCGATGGTGAGGCCTTGCTTTTCTATCCACGGGAAAAAGGTATTTAACGGCGTGACGCGCACGATAATCAGCACCAGAATCGAGATGGCGACGGTGGTGTTATGACTGATAAAACCCAGCGCGGCGAGTGCCAGGAGAATGAGCAGAGTAGGGTCAAACATAGGGAATCCTTGCCAAAATAATCGTCCTGCTTACTGTACGCGGAAAAAGGGCGGAGAACAGTTTTAAAAAGATTTTACCGCTGTCATAACCTTGTCATTTACGCGGTTTAAAACGAAGGCAGATATCGCAAAGGGGTCGCTATCATGAACGATCACATGTTTGTTGAAACGCTGATTATCTCCTCATCGTTTTTCGCCATTGCCGCGATTCTCGTCGCTTCCGTATTGTTGCTGGAGAGAAAAGGCTGACAGTCAGCCTTCACGGTTAGACTTTATGGAAAGTCACAAGCTCAGGACGGGCGATGCGCAGGTAATCCTGGGTATCCATGATCACGGATTTTTCCAGCAGGCCGGCGTTAAACGCGATTTCGTCGAAACGCTCGAACAGCAGCGGGTCGGCGACCAGCGTCAGATCGGGGTGGAAACTAAAAGGCGGAATAGCGCCGAATACGCAGGCGGTAAGGGTACTTACCTCGGCCGGGCTGGCGAGGGAGGCTTTAAGCCCGCCGAAATGGCTGGCAAGCCGGCTCAGGTCTGCCTGCAGATCGGCGGCCAGGATCGCCAGAACATGCTTTTTAACACCGTTTCCCTTCACTTTGCAGACCAGGGCTTTTGCGCCCTGACGCAGATCGGTCCCGCGTATTTCACTTACCGCTTCACATTTCCCGACCGCCTCGTGCTCCATAACCCGAAAACGTGCGCCTTGCCCGGTGAGTAAGGTTATCAGTTGCTGGTGGGTTCCTGTCCCCATAACGTCGTCAGTCATCGCGATTTTCCCGGTGATAATCCAGTATGCAGATGGCTACATTAGCACGAGAAGAACGGCGTCGAAAGAAAACAGCCAGCGCGTTCGCTGGCTGTGAGATTATGCGTTGCTGTTAGCAGACTGCTTGTGGAAGAGCTCCCTGAACACCGGATAAATATCATCCTGGTCACGGATATGTTGCATGGCAAAATTATCAAACATCGATTGCAGATGTTCATATTCCCGCCACAGGGTCTGATGCGCGCGACGGGTAATTTCGATATAGCTGTAGTAACGCACCACCGGCAGAATTTTCTTCGCCAGGATGTCGTGACACAGCGGTGAGTCGTCGGCCCAGTTATCACCATCGGACGCCTGCGCGGCATAGATATTCCATTGCGCCGGGTCGTAACGCTCTTTCACGACTTCATCCATCAGCTTCAGCGCGCTGGAGACGATGGTGCCGCCGGTCTCCTGCGAGTAGAAGAACTCATGCTCGTCGACCTCTTTAGCCTGCGTATGGTGGCGAATATAGACCACTTCCACATTCTTATAGGTTCTGCTCAGGAACAGGTAGAGCAGGATATAAAAACGCTTCGCCATATCCTTGGTGGCCTGGTCCATGGAGCCGGAGACGTCCATCAGACAGAACATCACTGCCTGGCTTGAGGGCTCTGGGCGTTTTTCATAATTCTTGTAACGCAGGTCGAAGGTGTCGATAAACGGAACGCGATCGATCTTCGCTCTTAGCTCGGCAATCTCTTTGCGCAGGCGCTCCTCTTCCAGCAGTTGCGCCGGCTCCGTGTTTTCCACGACCTTCAGGCTACTTTCAAGTTCGCGCAGTTCACGACGTTTGCCTGCCGTCATGGCCGTGCGCCGCGCCAGCGAATTCTGCAACGAACGCACGACGCTGATGTTGGCGGGGACGCCGTTGGCGGTATAGCCCGCGCGATGGGTTTTGTACTCGTTAAGCTGACGATGCTGATTCTTTTTCAGATTCGGCAGCGCCAGGTCCTCAAACAGCAGGTCGAGGTATTCATCTTTTGAAATCTGGAAAACGAACTCATCCTGACCTTCACCGTCCTGGCTGGCCTGTCCCTGACCGCTTCCTGAACCACCGCCGCCGCCCTGAGGACGCTCAATTCTGTCGTTCTGAACGAAGTGGTCATTACCTGGGTGTACGCGATGGCGCAGACCGCCTCGCCCCTGATGAAACATCGGTTCGCTGATGTCATCGGTGGGGATGGAAACAGACTCGCCGCTGTCGACGTCGGTCACCGAGCGTTTGTTGATGGCCTCGGAGATCGACTGTTTAATTTGCGCTTTGTAACGGCGCAAGAAGCGCTGGCGGTTCACCGTGCTCTTGTTTTTGCCGTTAAGACGCCGGTCAATAAACCAGGTCATATACCCCCCGTACTGCATTTGCCAACTTGCGTTTTTGTTGGCCCGGCAGGCGCTAGCGCTGCCGGGCACTTGTTTTAGGACGATTTACGCACGCGCAGATACCATTCGCAGAGCAGGCGAACCTGTTTGCGGGTGTAGCCTTTTTCCATCATACGGTCGACAAAATCGTCGTGTTTCTTCTGCTCATCGGTTGAGGTTTTGGTGTTGAACGAGATAACCGGCAGCAGCTCTTCGGTATTGGAGAACATTTTCTTCTCAATCACGGTGCGCAGTTTCTCGTAGCTGGTCCAGTTCGGATTGCGTCCGTTGTTATGCGCTCTGGCGCGCAGGACGAAGTTCACAATCTCATTACGGAAGTCTTTCGGGTTGCTGATCCCGGCAGGCTTCTCGATTTTTTCCAGTTCCGCGTTCAGGGATTCACGGTCAAACAGCTGGCCGGTATCCGGGTCGCGGTACTCCTGATCCTGGATCCAGAAGTCAGCGTAGGTGACATAACGGTCGAAAATATTCTGTCCGTACTCTGAATAGGATTCCAGGTAGGCTGTCTGGATCTCTTTGCCAATGAACTCGGCGTATTTCGGAATCAGGTAGCCTTTCAGGAACTCAAGATAGCGTTCAGCCTGCTCCTGCGGGAACTGCTCGCGTTCAATCTGCTGCTCCAGCACGTAGAACAAGTGAACCGGGTTGGCCGCCACTTCCGCATGGTCGAAGTTAAAGACGCGGGAGAGGATCTTAAACGCGAAACGGGTGGACAGGCCGTTCATCCCTTCATCGACCCCGGCGTAATCACGATACTCCTGATAGGATTTCGCTTTCGGGTCGGTGTCTTTCAGGCTTTCGCCATCATAGACGCGCATTTTTGAGTAGATGCTGGAGTTTTCCGGCTCTTTCAAACGCGAAAGGATAGAGAAGCGCGACAACGTTTCCAGCGTGCCTGGCGCGCAGGGAGCATGCACCAGCTCACTGTGGTTGAGCAGTTTCTCGTAAATCTTGATCTCTTCGGAGATCCGCAGGCAATAAGGCACCTTGACGATGTACACGCGGTCAAGGAAAGCCTCATTGTTTTTATTATTACGGAAGGTCACCCATTCGGATTCGTTCGAGTGGGCGAGGATTATCCCGTTAAACGGCAGGGCGGAGATACCTTCCGTCCCGTTATAGTTCCCTTCCTGGGTCGCCGTCAGCAGAGGATGCAGCACTTTGATTGGTGCTTTAAACATCTCCACGAATTCCATAATCCCCTGGTTGGCGCGGCACAGCGCACCGGAATAGCCGTAGGCATCCGGGTCATTTTGTGCGAAGTTTTCCAGCTTACGGATATCAACTTTACCCACCAGAGCCGAGATATCCTGGTTGTTCTCATCACCCGGTTCCGTTTTGGCAATGGCGATCTGCTCAAGGATAGACGGCCACACTTTCACCACGCGGAATTTGGTGATATCGCCCCCAAACTCATGCAGGCGTTTTGCCGCCCACGGCGACATGATGGTGCCGAGGTAGCGGCGCGGAATGCCAAACTCTTTATCCAGAATTTGCGCATCTTCCTGTGGATTAAACAGGCACAGCGGATGGTCGTTCACCGGGCTGCGTTCGCCATTAGCGCTCAACACATAAATCGGTACGCGCTGCATCAGCGACTTCAGGCGTTCAGCCAGCGAGGATTTACCGCCACCGACCGGGCCGAGTAAATAGAGGATCTGTTTCTTCTCTTCCAGACCCTGAGCGGCATGCTTCAGATAGGAGACAATCTGTTCAATGGCATCTTCCATGCCGTAGAACTCTTCGAACGCCGGATATCGGGCGACCACCCGATTCGAAAATAGACGGGAAAGCCGTGGCTCCAGGGCAGTATCAACCATGTTTGGCTCACCAATAGCCATCAATAGCCGTTCTGCCGCATTGGCATAGGCACTGCGATCTTGCCGACAAATGGTAAGAAACTCCTGCAGTGTGAACTCTTCGTCCTTGGCAGCTTCATAGCGCTGGCGATAGTGATCGAATATATTCATGGCATGCCGTCCTTTCGTTTTTTAGCACAGGATAAGAGCCGTTCGTATGAGTAGTGGAGGCTCCCGGAAGAGAATCTCTCGCACCTCACTGCCAGAGCAGCAACCTGTGTGCCAGGTCAGAGGCTAAGAACCGCAGGGCGTTCAGGAAAACTCTTCTTAAAATTAAGCGTAGATGGCATTTGCCAAACTTGCATGCTGAGAAAATCTAATTTCAATGACATATCAATAACTCATCCAAAAATTTCCACCTGGGTTCTAAGGCTTAAGCACGTTTTTCATTCAGTGGTCATATAAATGAAAGCGTGCTGTCATCTGAAAAGTGAAAAATAACGGGTTAATCAGACTGATTAGCAGGCAAAAAATTTTGGGTTGTACGGGAATGGCGGTTACACTTCTCCCGCTGATTATTTGACTACAGGAAAGAATGGATTGTGACCAAACTCAAACTTCTGGCATTGGGCATCCTTGCCGCGACCGCAGTTAGCACCGCTCAGGCGGAAAGTCAGTGGACGGTTGGCGCGGGTGTTGGCGTCATTAACAGCCCATACAAACAGTATGATCGTGACGTATATCCTGTTCCCGTTATCACCTATGAAGGCGAGAACGTCTGGTTCCGCGGTCTCGGCGGCGGCTACTATCTCTGGAACGACACGGCCGACAAGCTCTCTATCATGGCCTACTACGATCCAACGCACTTCAAGCCGGGAGACAGCGACAGCCACGCGCTTCGCCAGCTCGATAAGCGCAAAAGTAGCATGATGGCCGGGCTTTCATACGTGCATAACACCGAGTATGGCTTCCTGCGTACTGCTCTGGCAGGTGATACGCTGGACAACAGCAACGGCTTTATCTGGGATCTGGCATGGCTGTACCGCTATACCAACGGCGGGTTTACCCTGACGCCGGGTATCGGTGTGCTGTACAGCAGCGAGAACTACAACGACTACTACTATGGCGTCTCTAAAAATGAGTCCCGTCGTAGCGGTCTGAAGAGCTACAGTGCAGACGACGGCTGGGATCCGTACCTGGAGCTGACCGCAAGCTATAACTTCCTTGGCGACTGGAGCGTCTACGGCACCGGCCGTTATGAGCGTCTGAGCGATGAAGTGAAAGATAGCCCGATGGTCGATAAGTCCTGGGCAGGTATTTTCTCTGTTGGCGTGAGCTACAAGTTCTGATTGTGCGTTAATTTAGTGCAATCTTTGCATCAAAACGGGGCGCTTGCGCCCCGTTTGCTTTTTTGTGGTGCAGGGTGCTTAACGCTTCACAATGCGGATTGTCTGCCCTAAACGAGACGGTTTTTCTTCGCTCGCGTTTTGAGGTGCGGTCACGCAGGCTGTTTCTACACAAACGAATGTTTTGTAACCGTCATCAGGAATATCGGCCATGCTGACAGACAATGCCGGACCTGGGTTCCAGCCCACCACATTGCTGTGATGATGATGAACGACCTCAATGCCGCGGTTCAGGGCACCATCGTGGATCACGCTGCAGGCTTCCGGGTGGAGATAGACGCGGTCGGTACGATCGGGGAAAGCCTGAACGCCGTCGCTCAGCTTGCCCTCTTTCGCGTTATCAACTTTGTCGATAAAGGTATCGCCGAGGCCGCTCACCTTCATTGCGTTGATGTCACCCACGTTGAAGTAGGTGTGCAGGGCAGACGTGGTTTCGAACTCGCCGTGGGCTTCCAGCTCAATTTCGCAGGTTTTACCCAGCTTGAAACGGGCGTACAGGGTGAAATCATGCGGCCACAGGGCGCGGGTTTCATCATTCGCCTGCAGCTCAAAGGTCAGCACGGCACCGTTGTCATCTTCGTTGTGCGCTTTCAGCGTCCACTGCTGGTTACGGGCAAAACCGTGAGACGGCAAACCCTGCTGTGTGGACGGGCCGAACCATGGCCAGCAGATGGGGACGCCGCCACGGATAGCAGCCCCTTTTTTGAACGAGGTGGCGTCGCTCAGCCACAGTCCTTCCTCTTCGCCCTCAGGCTTCCAGGAGAGCAGGTGTGCGCCATTCAGCGCCACGGAGGCTTTCACGCGCGGGTGGTCAACGACAATAACATCAGCGCCGTCAATCTGGCGGCGGGAGAGCACAGGGGTAAGTTGTTCGACTACCGGAAGTGCAAATATTTTATTAATCATTAAGCAATCCTCTGTCTAAAAAACAATAAAAAAGGCGACCGAAGTCGCCTTTTTGGATCAAACACTCATCTCAACTTATTTGGAGATGTGAGCGATCAGGTCCAGTACTTTGTTAGAGTAGCCAGTTTCGTTGTCGTACCAGGAAACCAGTTTCACGAAGTTGTCGTTCAGTGCGATACCAGCTTTAGCATCGAACACGGAAGTGCACACTTCGCCGTTGAAATCAGTAGATACAACGTCGTCTTCGGTGTAACCCAGAACGCCTTTCATTGCGCCTTCGGAAGCAGCTTTGATTGCTTTCTTAATTTCTTCATAAGAAGCAGCTTTTTCCAGACGAACGGTCAGGTCAACAACGGATACGTTAGGCGTTGGAACGCGGAACGCCATACCAGTCAGTTTGCCATTCAGTTCTGGCAGTACTTTACCTACAGCTTTAGCAGCACCGGTAGAGGATGGGATGATGTTCTGAGCCGCGCCACGGCCGCCGCGCCAGTCTTTGTGAGACGGGCCGTCAACGGTTTTCTGAGTAGCGGTGGTAGCGTGAACGGTAGTCATCAGACCTTCGATGATGCCGAAGTTGTCGTTGATAACTTTAGCCAGCGGTGCCAGGCAGTTGGTGGTGCAGGATGCGTTGGAAACGATGTCCTGGCCAGCGTAAGTTTCGAAGTTTGCACCACGAACGAACATTGGGGTGTTGTCTTTAGAAGGACCAGTCAGGACAACTTTCTTCGCGCCTGCAGTGATGTGTTTACGTGCAGTTTCGTCGGTCAGGAAGATACCGGTAGCTTCAGCTACAACATCAACACCGATTTCGTTCCATTTCAGGTTAGCTGGGTCTTTCTCAGCAGTAACGCGGATGGTTTTGCCGTTAACAACCAGGTGGCCGTCTTTCACTTCAACGGTGCCGTCGAAACGACCGTGAGTTGAGTCGTACTTCAGCATGTACGCCATGTATTCAGCGTCCAGGAGATCGTTGATACCAACGATTTCGATGTCAGAACGTTTCTGAGCAGCACGGAAAACAATACGGCCGATACGGCCAAAACCGTTGATACCTACTTTGATAGTCATATATTCCACCAGCTATTTGTTAGTGAATAAAAGGTTGCCTGTAAAATTACAAAAACCTTACGCAGCGTCAAGCGGAATCGTGTCAATCATTGCGACAAATCAATCCTGTGACTAACGTTTGTGCGACTGACTCGCCTCACTTTCCCTTTGAGCTTGCAACCACATGGGGGCTGCGCCCGGAATTTTAAAGTCCTCGCAGGATAAAAATGTGAACATGATCACAATTGCCTGACCGCCTTTTCGCGACACATAAGTTTAGAACAAAAGTGCACGCAAGGGTGTTAATGTTTTGTTAGAATCCGGGTTAAAAGATGTCTGTTTCTACAGCGAGATGTAAGCATATGTCGAACCAACGTAACCCTGACGATTTGAAAAAAAACCTCACAGAAATGCAGTTTTACGTGACGCAGAACCACGGCACGGAACCGCCATTCACCGGGCGTTTACTGCACAACAAGCGAGACGGCGTCTATCACTGTCTGGTCTGTGATGCCCCGCTGTTTAACTCACAAACGAAATTCGATTCCGGCTGCGGCTGGCCGAGCTTTTACGAGCCGGTGAGCGATGAGGCCATCCGCTATCTGACTGACACCTCGCACGGCATGGTGCGCACGGAAATCCGTTGCGGGACCTGCGACGCACATCTGGGGCACGTCTTCCCGGATGGTCCACAGCCAACGGGGGAGCGTTTCTGCGTCAATTCGGCCTCCATGAGCTTCACGGATGATGAAAACGGCGACCAGATCAAGGGTTGAAAAAACGATTCAGCAAATTATTCCTTTGAAAAGGAGAGATCGTGAATATTGATGACATGATTAACGGGATGACCCAGGATGTTTATCAGCGTCTGGTCACCGCCGTTGAACTGGGAAAATGGCCGGATGGCGTGGCGCTTACGCCTGAGCAAAAAGAGAACAGTTTGCAGCTGGTGATGCTGTGGCAGGCGCGCAACAATACTGACGCGCAGCACATGACGATCGATACCAACGGCCAGATGGTGATGAAGAGCAAGCGAGAGCTGAAAGAAGATTTTGGCATCACGCCGAAGCCAATTGCGACGCTGAAAATGCAATAACCGTGCGGGCTGATGCCCTCATCCAACCCTCTCCCACGGGGAGAGGGCTTGAATGCGTCACTACTTTTGCGGGATCCCTAACGACTCTGCCAGCTGCTTCGCTAACTGGTTGTTATCGTCCGCGCCATACTCCCAGAACATCGCCCCGGCGAGACCTTTCTGTTTGATGTAGTCCGCTTTGATCGCCACGGAACGTGGGTTCTCATACGAAATCGCAAAGAGCGCCTTGCCGTCGGCTGCTTCCACGGAGAGCCACGGCACTTTCGCCTGGTCGTCCCAGTGCTCGGTAAAACGCTTCTGCGGATCGTTCAGCAGCTTTTTCACGATATCGTTGTACTTCACGTAGGTATCTTTGGTCAGGTCATAGCCGAGCGACCTGAACAAGCCGAGCTCCTGCGGTCCAAAGTAGGGCTGGGTGACCGGATTTTTTTGTGCGTCCGGCTTGCTCCAGTCGATACCCGGCTCAACGGCGCGTTTCGGTACGCGACCGTAAAACCCGATCCCGAGGTTCATCTGCTGTGGTTTCAGTCCCGCGGCCAGATAGTTATTTACCACAAAGTCCACGCTGTATTTATCGGCAGCAGCCACCGTCGGCCAGGCGCTGGAATCATAGAGGTTGGCGTTAAAATACTGGGTACCATACGCCATGTCGTAGGTCATCAGGTTGATGTAGTCGAGCAGGGGAGCGATGGCTTTGACATCCACCCAGCTTTTCGGACTTTCCGCATTGGCGCCTACCGCAATGGTCACCAGCTTTTTCTGCCCGAATGCGTCGCGCATCTCTTTCAGCAGCGCGGTGAAGTTGTCCCTGTCGGCTGGCGTGCTGGCAACCAGTCCCCACGCGCCGTTGACCGGGTACTCCCAGTCGAGATCAATCCCGTCCAGACCGTATTTGTCGACAACCTCCTGAGCGGATCGGATAAACACCGCACGACTCTCTTTGGTGGCCGCTGCGCCAGAGAAACCACGCGCACCCCAGCCGCCAACAGAGAGCAGCACTTTAAGGTGCGGGTTTTGTTTACGCAGAGTGGGGATTAAGGCCAGATCGGATGCCACTTTGGGCGAAAGCCAGATCTGATGCAGTTTCGTCGGATCTTTCAGCGCGGCGTTGGTTTCGTCTTTCTCGTCGTTGTAGACCAGACCAAACGAATAGTTCAGGTGGGTGATCTGGCGGACATCCAGTTTATTAATGTCGCCACCCGGTCCGGCGGTGACATCGCCACCCCCGTTGAAATAGCCGACGGACATCAGGGGCGCAGCGGAAGCCAGTGACGCGCAAAGCAAGGGTAATGCTGCCAACAAGGGCAAACGTTTCATATAATTTCTTCTTTGACTTAATAAAAATAACCACGCCACAGAAAAGGCGTGGCGAAAAAACAACCTGACGAGAATAGCATTGCCGCTTCGCTGAGGATGCGAGGGAGTTCACTTTATGGGGATTGGAGAAGAAATGCCGGGTGGCGCTGCGCTCCAGAGAAAGTAGGCCGGGTAAGGCGAAGCCGCCACCCGGCTTAAAAAACTACGCCTGCGTTTCCAGCCAGTCTGCCAGGGTATACAGCGTCGCGCCTTCGGCAGCCATCTCCATAAACGCCTGAGCACTGTCCTGAGGGTGAATGTTGACCCCGCGGCAGCCGTCGGTGATCACGCTGACGGTGTAGCCTGACTGGAGCGCGTCCAGTACGGTAAACTTCACGCAATAATCTGTCGCCAGCCCCAGCACAATCAGCTCCGTGATTTCATGGTGGCGTAACCACGCGTCCAGCGCGGTCTTCTGACGATGACCGTTATCAAAAAACGCGCTGTAGCTGTCTATTGTCGGGTTTTCACCCTTATGGAACACCGCGTCGATGGCTTTCTGATTCAGGAGCGGATGCAGCGCCGCGCCTTCCGTTTGCTGCACGCAATGATCCGGCCAGAAGGTTTGCGCCAGCCCGTCGAGTTCACCCTGAGTGAACGGTTCGACGTTGTGCTGGCTGGCAAAACTGCCGTGGTTAGCCGGGTGCCAGTCCTGGCTGGCGACCACCGCTTCACCGCGGGCTTTACACCAGTCAATCAGCGTATTCGCCACGTCAACGGTGCTGTCACCTTCGGCGACGGCCAGCGCGCCGCCTGCGCAGAAATCATTTTGCAAATCGACCAGTAGCAGGGCGCGTTGCGTCATGAGGCCTCCTTATTCGTCAGGGGTCAGTTCACCGCGCAGATTTTGCATCATGGCGTTGCGAATGGACTGAATGTCCAGATCCTGACTCAGTAAATAGTGAAGTTTAGTCAGCGTCGCCTCAACGGTCATATCGAAACCGCTGATGACACCCACATGTGCCAGCGCGTTGCCGGTGGCATAGCCACCCATATTCACTTTGCCGGACATACACTGGGTCAGGTTCACCACCACAATTCCGCGTTCGCTGGCTTCCTGAAGCTCTTTCAGAAACTCACCGTTCTGCGGGGCGTTGCCCACGCCGTAGGAGCGCAGGATCAGCGCTTTCACTGGCTGGCGCAGGAAGTTGCGGACCACGTCGGCGGAAATACCCGGGTAAATGGTGACCACGCCGATGGGCTGCGGGGTAATCGGATGCACAATCAGCTCGCCAGCGGTATTCGGTGCAGGCGGCGTGCCCAGACGACGGATATGAATCCCGGCTTCCAGCAGCGGTTGCAGGTTCGGTGAGGCGAAGGCGTCAAAACCATCGGCATGGGCTTTCGTCGTGCGGTTGCCGCGATACAGACGGTTGTTAAAGAACAGCGAGACTTCGTTAATCGGGTAATTTGCCGCCACGTACAGGGAGTTCAGCAGGTTGATCTGCCCGTCGGAGCGTAACTCCGCCAGCGGAATTTGCGACCCGGTGACGATAACCGGCTTGCTCAGGTTCTCCAGCATGAAGGAGAGCGCCGAGGCCGTGAACGCCATGGTGTCGGTACCGTGCAGGATCACGAAGCCGTCGTACTGGTCGTAATGCGCTTTAATGTCATCCGCGATGTGCTGCCAGTCTTCTGGCGTCATGTCGGAGGAGTCCATCAGCGGCTCGTATTCATGGATGGTAAAGTCAGGCATTTCCGGACGGTGGAACTCAGGCATCAACGCAAGCTGACGCTGAAGGTGGCCGGAGACAGGAATATAGCCATTTTCAGAGCGCTGCATACCGATGGTACCGCCAGTGTAGGCTACATAAATCGATTTCTTCTGCATGGTAGTGAGTTCTTGTTCTTCAAAAGAAAAAAATCCCCTCTTCGCGGGAAGAGGGGACGGTTTTTAACGGACGTTCGCGCAGGTCAGGCAAAACGCGTAACGACTTTGTGGATCGTTAAAGGCCGCGAGCTTATCGCTTTCCGTCTTCATCGCCTTCGCTGCAGTGGCAACCGGCGCAGGCAGGTAAGCCTGCAGCGCCTCCGGCAGCATGGCGCGAACGGAGACAGACATGCTGTCCATCACCATATCGAAGAATGACGGCTCATCCTGATAATACTCAATGTGCCATTGCTTGAGCTTCGCCAGGTCGGCCGCTTTCTTCACGGCGTCGTCAAAGTCACCCAGACTGTCCACCAGTCCGTTGTTCTTCGCGTCCTGACCGGTCCAGACGTGGCCCTGAGCAATCTGGTCAATCTGTTCTGGCGTCTTTTTACGCGAGTCAGCCACCAGCGTAATAAAGCGCTTATACCCGTTCTCAATGCTCAGCTGCATCATCTCCGACACTTCCGGCGGCAGGGATTTTGTTATCGACACATCTGCCAGCGGCGACGTAGAAACACCGTCGGTGTGCACGCCCAGATAATCCAGACTGTTTTCCACAGTGTTAATCACCCCGAAGATGCCGATAGAGCCGGTCAGCGTGCTTGGGTTAGCCACAATGTAGTTGGCTGGCGTGGAGATCCAGTACCCACCTGATGCCGCCATTCCGCCCATGGAGACGACGACCGGTTTGCCCGCAGCGCGGGCCGCGGCCAGCTCAGCGCGGATCACTTCGGAGGCGCTCACGCTGCCGCCCGGGCTGTTTACGCGCAGAACAATGGCTTTCACTTTCGGGTCAAGGCGCGCGTCACGGATTTGCGACGCGGTGGTGTCACCGCCGACATTACCCGGGGTTTCCTGACCGTCCATGATGGCGCCGTTGGCAAACACCACGGCTACGCTGTCACCGCTCTCGTCCGGTTTTTTCGCAGCGTAGTCATACATACTGATCGCGCTGTAGTTTTTGTCCTCTTTGCTCCAGCCAAACTGTTTGGTCAGGGCTTTTTCGATATCCGCACTGGTACCCAGCGCATCAACGAGTTTATTGTCGAGGGCATATTTCGCGGTATCGCCGTCAACCTTACGCAGACCCTCCAGCACGCCACGTGCGCCCGGGAAGACCTGCTCAGCGGTAATTTGACGGTTAGCGGCCACGGTGCCCAGATAGTTCTGCCACAGCTCGCCAATCCAGCGGCTGTCCGCTTCACGGGCAGCAGGGGACATATCGTCGCGAATAAACGGCTCCACGGCTGATTTATAGGTGCCGACGCGGAAGACGTGGGTCGTCACTTTCAGCTTGTCGAGCAGCGATTTGTAGTACAGGCCGTTGGTGGCAAAGCCGTGCAGATCGACCGTCCCCTGCGGAGAGAGCCAGATCTTGTTGGCGAAGCTTGCCAGATAATATTGCCCCTGGCTGTAGCTGTCGCCCACGGCGATCACTGGCTTACCGCTGTCGCGGAATTCACGCAGCGCTTTACCGATGTACTGCATTGAAGGCTGGTCGCCTCCGGCAAAATCTTTCAGATCCAGTACGATCCCGGTGATATTTCGGTCGTCTTTGGCCTGACGGATAGTATCGACAATATCGAACAGGGAGTTTTCCTGCAGGCGGTCGGACGTCGCGCCAAACAGCTGACGGCCAATGACCCCCAGACGGTTGCTGGTGGACGGTTTATCCACGATGACGCCGGTGATATCGAGTAACAGCGCCCCGCGAGTTGAATGCTGCGCCTGATTCGCATTGCTGATATGCATCCAGATGCCTGCGCAAACCAGAACCAGCAAGATGAAGAAGATGTTCATCACCAGGTTGCGGACGAAGTTGAGCAGTCGCCACGTCCATTTAAAGAAACCGGCAAAGATTCGCCAAAGGGTTCGCATGTATTCTCCCTAACCAGAAAATGACTGTTTCCGTCGCCACTGGACGGTAATGTTGGGTTATCGTAATGACCCAACCGCCACTTGTCAGCAGGAATCGCCTGCCAGGCTGTAACAAAATCTGCGGCCGTGTTAATTTTGTGAGTAAATTTCAATAAAGGAGTTAACCAATGGACGCACTTGAACTGCTTGTTAACCGCCGCAGCGCGTCACGTCTGGCCGAACCTGCCCCGGCGGGCGAGCAGCTGGAAAACATTCTGCGTGCCGGGATGCGTGCCCCCGATCACGGCACGCTGCAGCCGTGGCACTTCTTTGTGATTGAAGGTGAAGGCCGCGATCGTTTCAGCCAGCTGCTGGAGCAGGGCGCGGTTGCCGTCGGGCAGGATGAGAAAGGTATCGATAAAGCGCGCAATGCGCCGTTCCGTGCGCCGATGATCATCGCCGTCGTGGCGAAATGTCAGGCTGGCCACAAAGTCCCGGTCTGGGAGCAGGAAATGTCTGCTGGCTGCGCGGTAATGGCGATGCAAATGGCCGCTGTCGCACAGGGGTTTAACGGTATCTGGCGTACCGGTCCGCTGACCGAGAGCCCGGTAGTCCGTGACGGTTTTGGCTGCGGTGAGCACGATAAAATTGTCGGTTTCCTCTACCTCGGTACGCCGCAGCTTAAAGCCTCCAGCACCATCAGCGTGCCGGACACTTCGCCTTTCGTCAGCCGTTTCTGATAACCCACGCTAAACTGTCTGGATTCTGAGCATCTGCCGCAGAATTCAGACAGTCATACTTACCTCTTTATGGAATGAGCGCTACCATAGCGCGATTGAGATGACAGGAGACGTCCATGAGCGAGCAAACCATTCGTTTAACGCAGTACAGCCACGGAGCCGGTTGCGGTTGTAAAATTTCCCCGAAAGTGCTGGAGACCATTCTGCACAGTGAACAGGCGAAGTTTGTCGACCCGAACCTGCTTGTCGGCAATGAAACGCGTGACGATGCTGCAGTTTATGACTTAGGTAACGGCACCAGCATTATCAGCACCACTGACTTCTTTATGCCGATTGTCGATAACCCCTTCGATTTCGGGCGCATTGCGGCCACCAACGCCATCAGTGATATCTTCGCGATGGGCGGTAAGCCGATTATGGCCATCGCCATTCTGGGCTGGCCAATTAATACCCTCGCGCCGGAAATTGCCCGCGACGTCATTGATGGCGGCCGTTTCGCCTGTCAGCAGGCGGGAATTGCGCTGGCCGGTGGTCACTCGATTGACGCGCCTGAACCTATTTTTGGCCTGGCCGTCACGGGCGTGGTGCCGACCGAGCGCGTGAAGCGCAACAGCACCGCGCAGGCGGGCTGCAAGCTGTTCCTCACCAAGCCGCTCGGCATTGGCGTACTCACGACCGCCGAGAAAAAATCCCTGCTGAAGCCGGAACACAAAGGTCTGGCAACGGAAGTGATGTGCCAGATGAACCTTGCGGGCGCGGCATTCGCCAATATCGACGGCGTGAAGGCGATGACCGATGTGACCGGTTTTGGTCTGCTGGGACACCTCTCCGAAGTGTGTCAGGGCGCGGGCGTGCAGGCACAGGTGTGGTATCAGGACGTGCCGAAACTGCCGGGCGTGGAAGAGTACATTGCGCAGGGCGCGGTGCCGGGCGGTACTCAGCGCAACTTTGCCAGCTACGGTCACCTGATGGGCGAGATGCCTGAAGAGTGGCGCAACCTGCTGTGCGATCCACAAACTTCCGGCGGCCTGCTGCTGGCGGTCACACCGGAAGCCGAAGCTGACGTTCAGGCAACGGCTGCCGAGTTTGGCATTACCCTTACGGCGATCGGCGAGCTGGTGACCGCACGCGGTGGCCGACCGATGATTGAGATCCGTTAATTCGATGCGGTTGTTTATTGCCGAAAAGCCGAGCCTGGCGCGCGCCATCGCCGACGTGTTGCCGAAGCCGCACCGCAAGGGCGACGGCTTTATCGAATGCGGTAACGGGCAGGTGGTGACCTGGTGTATTGGTCACCTGCTTGAGCAGGCGCAGCCGGACGTCTACGACAGCCGCTACGCCCGCTGGAACCTCAACGATCTGCCCATCGTGCCGGAAAAATGGCGCCTGCAGCCCCGGCCTTCGGTGACCAAACAGCTGAACGTGATCAAGCGTTTCCTGCACGAAGCCTCTGAAGTGGTTCACGCAGGTGACCCGGACAGGGAAGGGCAACTGCTGGTAGATGAAGTGCTGGACTACCTCGAGCTGGCGCCGGAAAAACGCCAGCAGGTACAGCGCTGCCTGATAAACGACCTCAACCCGCAGGCGGTAGAGCGTGCGATCTCGCGTCTGCGTGCCAACAGCGAGTTTATCCCGCTGTGCGTCTCGGCGCTTGCGCGCGCGCGCGCTGACTGGCTGTACGGGATCAACATGACCCGCGCCTACACCATCCTCGGGCGTAATGCGGGCTATCAGGGGGTACTCTCCGTGGGCCGCGTGCAGACGCCGGTGCTGGGGCTGGTGGTGCGTCGTGATGAAGAGATTGAGAACTTCGTCGCCAAAGATTTCTTTGAAGTGAAAGCGCATATCGTTACGCCTAAGGACGAACGCTTTACCGCCGTCTGGCAGCCGAGCGATGCCTGTGAATCGTACCAGGATGAAGAGGGGCGCTTGCTGCACCGTCCGCTGGCGGAGCATGTGGTTAACCGTATTACCGGTCAGCCTGCCATCGTCACCAGCTATAACGATAAACGGGAATCAGAACCCGCACCGCTGCCATTTTCGCTCTCGGCCTTGCAGATTGAGGCGGCGAAGCGCTTTGGCCTCAGCGCGCAAAACGTGCTGGATATCTGCCAGAAGCTCTATGAAACCCACAAGCTGATCACCTATCCGCGTTCGGATAGCCGTTATCTGCCGGAAGAACATTTTGCCGGTCGCCACGCGGTACTGAACGCGATAAGCGTACACGCCGCCGATCTCCTGCCGCAGCCGGTGGTGAATCCGGACACCCATAACCGCTGCTGGGATGATAAAAAGGTGGACGCCCACCATGCAATTATCCCGACGGCACGCGCCAGCCACGTTAACCTGACGGATAACGAAGCGAAGGTCTATAACCTCATCGCCCGTCAGTATCTGATGCAGTTCTGCCCGGACGCGGTGTTCCGCAAATGCGTCATTGAGCTTGAGATTGCCAAAGGTAAGTTTATCGCCAAAGCGCGTTTCCTCGCGGAAGCGGGCTGGCGCACGCTGCTCGGCAACAAAGAGCGTGACGAGGAGAACGACGGTACGCCGCTGCCGGTAGTCGCCAAAGATGACGAGTTATTGTGCGAGAAAGGTGAAGTGGTTGAACGTCAGACCCAGCCGCCACGCCATTTCACCGATGCGACGCTGCTGTCGGCCATGACCGGGATCGCCCGATTTGTGCAGGATAAAGATCTGAAGAAAATCTTGCGCGCCACCGACGGTCTGGGTACGGAAGCGACGCGAGCGGGGATCATCGAACTGTTGTTCAAGCGCGGCTTCCTGGAGAAAAAAGGACGCTATATCCACTCCACGGAGCCGGGGCGGGCGCTCATCCACTCCCTTCCGGAGCTGGCCGCGAGGCCGGACATGACCGCGCACTGGGAATCCGTGCTAACGCAAATCAGTGAAAAGCAGTGCCGCTACCAGGACTTTATGCAGCCGCTGGTGGGGACGCTGTATCAGTTGATCGATCAGGCACGCAGTACGCCGGTGAAGCGGTTCAGAGGGATGGTTGCGCCGGGTAGCGGCGCGAAGAAGCCCTTTAAAAAGAAAAAGAGCGCGGCAGCTTCTTAAACCGTAGGCCGGGTAAGGCGTAGCCGCCACCCGGCGAAAAGCAGCTCTGCGGCCTGAAAAAAAGCCCGGTGGCGGCTACGCCTTACCGCGCCTACAGGGCGAGAACACAGTGAAAGCTTAAATCACACCCTGCCCAATCATCGCATCCGCCACCTTCACGAATCCGGCGATATTCGCTCCGCGCACGTAGTTCGTTTGCGACGCTTCACCGCCGTACTCCACGCAGGCGTGGTGAATATCTAGCATGATATGGTGCAAACGGGCATCCACTTTCTCCGCCTTCCAGCCAAGACGCGCGGCGTTTTGCGCCATCTCAAGGCCGGAGGTTGCCACGCCGCCCGCATTGGCGGCCTTGCCTGGGGCAAACAGCACGCCCGCTTCGAGGAACAGATCCGTCGCATCGATGGTGGTCGGCATATTCGCCCCTTCGGCCACCGCCTTCACGCCGTTGCCGATCAGCGTGCGCGCGGCGTCCACGTCCAGTTCGTTTTGCGTGGCGCACGGCAGGGCAATATCCACCGGAACACCCCACGGCTGCTTGCCTTCCAGATACGTCAACCCAAATTCCTGGGCATAGTCTGCGAGCCGCCCGTCGCGGCTGGCTTTAATTTCGCACAGGCGCGCCAGTTTTTCTGCCGTAAAGCCCGCTTCATCCACCACCGTGCCACGGGAGTCCGAGGCCGTCACCACGCGGGCGCCAAACTGCATCGCTTTTTCGATAGCGTATTGCGCCACGTTACCGGAGCCGGACACCGCCACGCGCATCCCTTCAAACCCTAACCCGTGACGCTTGAGCATCGCCTCGGTGAAGTAGACCAGACCATATCCGGTCGCCTCCGGGCGAATCAAACTCCCGCCAAACGACAATCCTTTGCCGGTAAAGACGCAGGCGCTGTTGTTGGAAAGCTTTTTCATCATCCCGGCCATAAAGCCCACTTCGCGGGCCCCCACGCCGATATCCCCCGCCGGTACGTCGGTGTCCGGACCAAGGTGGCGCCAGAGCTCGGTCATCAGCGCCTGACAGAAACGCATCACTTCACCTTCGCTTTTCCCCTTAGGATCGAAGTCACTCCCGCCTTTCCCGCCGCCCATCGGCAGGGTGGTGAGCGCGTTTTTAAACGTCTGCTCAAAGCCGAGGAATTTCAGGATCGACAGGTTCACGGAAGGGTGGAAACGCATGCCGCCCTTAAACGGGCCGATGGCGGAGTTAAATTGTACGCGCCAGGCGCGGTTGACCTGGACCTGATTGCGGTCATCCACCCAGGTCACGCGGAACTGGATCACCCGTTCTGGCTCAACCAGACGTTCCAGCAGCGACAGTTGACGATAACGCGGGTTTTCTTCAAGGAAAGGCCACAGGGTGGTCATCACTTCACGAACGGCCTGAGCGAACTCGCTCTGATGCGGGTCGCGCTGCTGAACATGGGCAAGAAAGCTTTCCAGAGAGCGTGTCTGATCCATAGATATAAGAACCCCTTATAGTCATTTATGTATATTGCTTATGCGATTTGTGTTGTTTTTTTGACTATACCACCCGTACTGCTTTGTGAAGCAAGCAGAAATGTAGGGTGAAAGGGAAATTAATGACCCGCGCTGCGTCATAACAAAAAGCGATGATGTGTGAAATTAAAGATTCTGCCCGATTAACCGTTATAGTCATTATCAGGACATAACAGGAAGACAAGTCTATGAATCGTTACGTGATGGCTGCATTTTCGTTGATGTTGACCGCTGGCGCGCAGGCTGACCGCATTCGCCCGGACGTGGAGGTGAATGTCCCGCCGGAGGTCTTTAGCTCCGGCGGCCAGCGTGCGCAACCCTGTAACCAGTGCTGTATCTATCAGGATCAAAATTATTCTGAAGGAGCAGTGGTAAAAGCGGACGGGGTTTTGCTGCAATGCCAGCGTGATGAACGCGCGATCAGCACGAACCCGCTGGTCTGGCGGCGCGTAAAAGAATAAACGCCTCCAGCAGCGGAATATCCGCCGGGGCCAGGTTGTAGCTCAACGCTTCTTCCGGCGTGCACCACGCCAGCGCGCTGTGGTAGTGTGCGGTTAACGCTCCGCTAAAGGCAGGAACATACCAGGCGTGCAGGTTGATTAACCGCTGCGACACTTCGCGCTGGTGGCTTGCCACATACTTCGCGGGCTGCGCCTCAATACCCAACTCTTCACGCAGCTCGCGGATTAGCGCCTGAGGCTGGGGTTCACCGGCCTCGACTTTTCCGCCAGCGAATTCCCACATTCCCGGTTGATCGGCGTGAGCAGGGCGCTGGGCCAGTAAAATTTTGTCGTCTTTTTCGATGATGGCCGCAACGACATCGACTGTTTTTAGCATGGTCGTCAATACTTGATAGCGAAAAACGACATATTATCGTGCCCTTTCAAAGAGTCCAGTCATCAGGAGAAACAGGTGAAAGAGTCGTCCACCTGGGTAGAACCCATCCCAACCCTTCCGGCGAGCGTAAAACCGATTGCCGCCATGCAGCGAAAACACTTTGGTGCAGTCCTGAATCCCACGCGCTGGTGGGGGCGCATGCCGCGTCTGTTCTGGCTGGTCGCATTGTTTGTCGGTTTTCTGGAGCGAAGAAACGCGCGCCTGACGCCGCAACTCCGCTCGCTGCTGATGACGCGGGTATCGCAGCTGTGCCACTGTGCTTTTTGCATTGATGCTAACAGCCTGCGTCTGGCCGAGCGCAGCGGGGCGCTGGATAAAGTCCAGGCCGTGAGCGACTGGCCAGACTCTGACCTGTTCAGTGAACAAGAGCGCGCGGCGCTGGCCTATGCTGAGGCGGTCACCGCCACGCCGCCCAGGGTGGATGAAGCAATCAAAACGGCGCTGAAACGCCACTTTACCGATGAGGTTATTACTGAAATGACGGCGCTCATCGCCTTTCAGAATCTCTCCGCCCGCTTTAACGCCGCGCTGGATATTCCGGCGCAGGGGCTGTGCGCCACGTTTAAAGAGAAGCCTGATGCTTGACCGTCACCTGCACCCACGGATAAAACCCGCGCTGAATCGTCTGGTCTCTGCGCTGGATAAGCCGGGCATTACGCCCGACGGACTTACCCTGGCGGGGTTTGCCATCGGCCTGCTGACGTTGCCATTTCTGGCCCTCGGCTGGTACCCGGCAGCACTGGTCGCCATCGTCCTGAACCGCCTGCTGGATGGTCTGGACGGTGCGCTGGCACGTCGGAGAGGGCTAACGGATGCGGGAGGGTTTCTGGATATCGCGCTCGATTTCCTGTTCTACGCGCTGGTGCCGTTTGGCTTTGCGCTGGCGGCACCTGAACAGAATACGCTGGCTGCCGCCTGGCTGCTGTTCGCATTTATTGGCACCGGGAGCAGCTTTCTGGCCTTTGCGGCACTGGCGGCGAAGCACAATATCGACAACCCCGGCTATGCGCACAAGTCGTTTTACTACATCGGCGGGTTAACGGAGGGGACGGAGACCATCGTGCTGTTCGTGCTGTGCTGCCTGTTTCCGGCGCATTTTGCCGTTTTCGCGTGGATATTTGGCGCGTTGTGCTGGCTGACCACCACAACGCGCATCTGGAGCGGTTATGTGACGCTAAAGTCACTCAAACCTTAACGCGTACTCTCGGGCCCGCGATCACCGCGGGAGACCGGGTTCTGCGGGTGACTGCTCCACTCATACCAGCCGCCGTCATAGACGGCGACGTTCTTCCAGCCCATCGCCCGAGCGTACATAAAGGTTTCAGCCGCTCGCCAGCCGGTGCCGCAGTAAAAGGCGACGTGCTGCTCCGGCAGGATATCCCACGTTTTCCACATGGCGGTGATGTCGTCGGCGCTGCGCATGGTGCCGTCCGGGTTGTGGAAATCTTCCATGTGGGTGGCATCGCTTCCCGCGTGGCCCCAGCGGGCGCCGGCAATGTCACCTTTTGGCTTGATGTAGCTGTAGCCGCTGGTTTCGCCGATAAATTCCGGCCACGAACGAATACTGACGAGAGAGGCATCCTGGCGGTGCAGCATACCGCGCGCCTGTTCCATATCCACCATCAGTTGCGGCTGACCGGGGATCTGTGCGCCAAAATCAGGGGCGGGTTTCACTTTCCCTGGCGTACCGCGTTCAACCGGCAGACCCGCATCTGACCACGCCTTCCAGCCGCCATCGAGTATGCGCACATCCTTCACGCCTGCATACAGCATAATCTGCGCCACGCGCGCGGCGGCGTAAACGTCACGACCATACAAAATGACGGTGGTATCGTGACGGATCCCGTGCTTTGCCAGCATCGCTTTCAGCTTGTCGTCGGAGACTTTATTCCACAGCGGCTCGCTTTCCACTTCGTTGGTGTCGATGTATCCCGCGCCGGGAATATGGTTTAGCAGATAAAACTTCGGCGCGCCCCAGGCCGCTTCTATGACTTTCCATTCACCCGCGGGCGCGGCTGTCACCGGTTTACCCTGCTGGAGCTGGTGGATCCACTGCGGATAGACCAGCTGTTCAAAGTGCGGCAGACGCTGCAGGCGGTCCGGGGTTTGCAGGGCATCGCTGAGCAGCGAGATAGCGTGATATCCGGCTTTCTCCAGGCGCGCTTTCACCGCCTGGTTGGCGCTATCGTCGCCGTACAGCGCGACAGGCGTCGCAGGCGAAAGCTGATGCTGTTTAGCCCAGCGCGCCAGCTGTTCATCGCTCATTGCGTCAAGCCAGCTGGCCGCAAGGTTGAGCGCTGCGGGTTCATGCCCGGAAGGACCGCTGAGGGTCTGCGGCCAGCCGTTGTAGAACGCGCTGGCGCGGGTGTCGACAGGCGTACCGTGCTGCGCCTGAAGCTGGGACAGCGTGAGTGAATTGGCCATTTCAGCCGCCTGAGAGGAAAACGAAGCGAGGCCGCAGAGCAGGGCCAGCGCGGTCAGTTGAGAAACACGTTTCATCGAATAACCTGACGTCAGTAAAAGAGGGGGCATTGTCGTCTCTCCCGAAACCAAAAACATTGCGTTAGCACATTATTGCCAGCGAGAAATCTCAATCACCTCGCCGGCGGGCGGAATATCGTCCTCATCATGGGTGACCAGCACCACCGGAATATTGCGCGCCCGGACGGTGTCAAACACCCAGGCCCGAAACGTCATGCGTAACGCTTTATCGAGGCGGCTGAAGGGCTCATCCAGCAGCAGTGCCTGCGGTTCAGCGAGCAGGGCGCGCAGCAGACTGACCCGGGCGCGCTCACCGCCGGAAAGGGTTGCCGGGTCGCTGGCGTAACGGTCACCAAGCCCGGCGGAATTCAGCGCCAGTTCGACGGCTTCCCGACGTGCGCGTCCGGCGATCCGCTCAGGCAACGCCAGCAGCAAATTTTGTCCGACGCTGAACGCATCAAACAGCAGCGCGTCCTGAAAGAGAATGCCCAGCCCGCGAGATTCAACGGGAAGACCGTCGCAGCGACGCTCATCGAGCCACAGCTCGCCCCGTGCCTGAAAATCATCTGATAATGCGCCGACCATCCAGGCAAAAAGGGTCGATTTTCCGCTGCCGGAGGGGCCCATCAGGGTGACGATCTCCCCGCGGGGAACGCAAAAATTGACCTCGCGGAAAAGCGGTTCGATGGTGAGATCCTTTACCTTCAACATTAACGTAATCCCTGACGATAGCGGCCCGCAAGGCGGGAGAAGAGTGAGGCCAGACCGAACACCGTGCCCGTGACCAGCAGTAAACCCAGCGCCCGGTTAGCGAGAACCGGGATGCTGCCCCCGCTGCTGAGCGCGACGGTCTCGGTGGTCAGCGTGGCGAAACGACCTGCGCCCAGCCACAGCGTCGGCATATATTGCGCCATGCTGACTGAAAAACCGGTGGCAAAGGCCAGCAGCGCAGGGCGCACCAGCAGAGGGCATTTCAGCAGGCAGAAGATTTTTGACCGCCGCCAGCCGAGCGTCCTGGCGGTAAGAATAAGCCGGGGATCGAGCCTTTGCCAGGCCGGTTGCAGCACCAGCAGCATCCAGGGGAGTACCCAGAGCAGATGGCTCCAGAGCACGGCGGCATAGTGCCCGTCGAGGCCCAGATGTAACGCAATGGCATATTGCCCCGTGACCAGCGGTAGCGCCGGGAGCGCGAGCGGTAACCACACCCACGGAGCGCCTCGCTGCGGCCCCCATTCCAGCCAGAGAAAAATGACGATCAGGGCGACAAGGCTCGAAAGCAGACCGAAAGAAAGGCTGGTACTCACCGGGCCAACATCGTCCCGTTGGGCCAGCATCAACAGCACCGCGGCGCAAAGTATCCCGCACGCGGGCAGAAAGCCGCTGAATACACGCTCTGGCAGGGCGAGATGAGACCTGTGGCGTGCGCCCGTCGGATGTGCAAACGTGCGACACCACACCTTCCACAGCCCGTAGCCCAGCGCAGCAAGCGCGGCCAGCAGCAGAAGGAGAAGCAGGCACAGCAGCGTCCCTTTTGCCTGCTGCTGTACGTCGCCCTGGCTCAGCCACTGCCAGGCCAGCACGGCCAGCGTCGGCGGGTTACCGGGCCCGAGAACGATCGCCACGTCCACGACGGACAGCGACCACGCCAGCACCGCCAGCATCACCGCGCCGAGTACCGGCGCGATCGCCGGAAGGAGCAGCCAGTTAAGCGTCTGAAAACGCCCGTAGCCGAAGGTCTGCAGGACAATCTTCTGCGGTGCGAGCCGTTTTTCCGGCAGCACGGCGTAAATCGCCCACAGCACAAACGCGCTCTCTTTGACCGCGAGCGTCAGACCCAGCCCGATACCGTAGCGGTCATACGGAGGTGAACAGACGGTGCAGACCTGATAAAACAGACCGCCTTCGGCAAACAGCAGCAACGCGCTGGAGGCGAAAGCCACATGGGGCACGGCCAGCAGCCACGGCAGGCGTGTACTGAGACGCCGCCAGCGTTTGCCGGGCCAGAAAAGGGCCACGAGAGAAAGGGCGATAAACAACGCCCCCAGCGTGGCGATAAGCGTTGAAACCAGGGTGGCGATGGCTGCCTGAGGCAATTGTGGGTCGATCAGCAGACGCTGCCAGTTAACGACAGAAAATGCCGGAGCAAGAAGCATGGCACCGGCGGGCAGGAGCGGCAGATAAATAATCGCCATCGCCAGCCAGACAAGCCAGCTTAACGGGTGCCGTAACGACGCAGCCATTCCTGCTCCAGCGCGTTAACCCAGGCGGACTGCGGCTCTGCCAGAACCTTCGGCAGCCCCTGCGGCGTATGAGCCAGCAGCTGTTTTGCTTCATCTTCGGGCAGCGTTTTCACATCCAGCACGCTCGGGTCACCCCAGATGGCCGGGTCGGCCTTGCGGATTTGCGCCTGCGGTGACAGCAGGAAGTTGGCAACGACTTTTGCGCCAGCGCTTGCGCTGGCATTGGCCGGAATCGCCACAAAATGGACGTTGCCGAGCATCCCGTTGCTAAAACCAAAGCTGTAGCTGTCGGCAGGCAGTTCGCCGCTCGCCACTTTCTGCTGCCCATGCGCCGGGTTAAAGGTCAGCGACAGATTCAGGCTCCCGCTGGCAAGCAGGGTATCCATCCGGGCGGGCGAGGGAGGGAAGTCTTTCCCTTCACGCCACAGCAGCGGGTGCAGTTTATCGAGATACGCCCAGAGCGGGGCGGTCACCTGGGCAAAGGTGTCATCGGGTGCTTTTTGCAACGCATCCGGATGAGCCGTGAGCGTCATCAGCAGCTGCTCAAGGAACGCGGTACCGGTAAAATCGGGCGGGCGGGGATAGCTGAGCTTGCCGGGGTTCTGCCTTGCGTAATCCAGCAACGCCTGCGGATCTTCTGGCGGCGTCGGCATGCTGGTTTTGCGGGCGATAAAGGTCAGCTGCGCGCCGCCCCACGGCGATTCCGCGCCGTCTGTGGGAATGGCGAAATCTTCGGTGACAGGTTTGCGGGTATCGACATAGCGCCAGTTGGGCAATCTCTGCGCCCACCCGGTTTGCAGGAGATTAGCCTCTTTTAGCGTGCGGAAGTTTTCGCCGTTGACCCACAGCAGGTCGACCGAGCCATTCGTTTTGCGCCCCGCGGCGGCTTCGGTCTGGATCCGTTTTACCGCATCGGCAGCGTCGGCCAGCGGGACGATTTTAAGGGTAATGGCGTAGTGCATTTGCATCTCGCCGCTCACCCACTCAAGGTAGCGGTTGACCGCCGGATCGCCTCCCCAGGCGTTAAACCAGACAGTCTGCCCGTTGGCTTGTTGCTGGATACTTTGCCAGCTGTCGGCGGCATACAGGGGGGCGGCCAGCAGCAGGCCTGTCAGAAACGTGCAAAAACGCACACGGCGCATAATGCCTCACTTTTTGAACGAAGAGGTGTAACGGGAATACAGCCAGCGGGTAGCCAGCGGCAATAACCCCAATAGTGTAAAGGCGAAGACCATACCCGGCGATACAATATCGTGCAGCGATGTCACTTTTCCCAGCTCGCGCCCGGCGTTGAGGAAGACAACCGTGGCGGGCAGCATGGCGACCTGGCTAACCCACCAGTAGCGCCTCACCGTGATGCGGGTCACCCCCATCAGCAAATTCACCACAAAAAACGGGAACAGCGGCATCAGGCGCAGGGCAAAAAGATAGGCCGTACCCTCGCGTGCCATACCGGTATTCACCGTATTCATCTGTCGGGCAAAGCGCTGCTGAACCCAGTCGCGAAGGAGATAACGGCTGGCAAGCATGGCCAGCGTAGCCCCGAGCGTAGAGGCAAACGAGACCAGCACGGTGCCTTCCCACAGGGAAAACAGTGTCCCGCCCAGCAGGGTCAGGATCGTCGCGCCGGGAAGCGACAGGGCGGAGACCGCTACGTAGAGTGCAAAAAAGATCATTGCGCTCTGCAGCGGCGCGCGGTCGACATGGGAAAGTAACGTCTGCTGGTGAGTTTTAATCCCTTCCAGAGAGAGCGTGCCCGGTGGCAACATGACAAACGTCAGAATAAATGCGCCCAGAAGGGCGCACAGGAAGAGTAGTTTTCGACTGTTCACGCGCGATCAGAGCTTGAATTTAGCCCACACCGGCGCATGGTCCGATGGCTTTTCCATGCTGCGAATATCGTAGTCGATCCCGGTTTCGATGCAGCGTTCAGCCAGCGGCGAGCTGGCCAGCAGCAGGTCGATACGCAGGCCACGGTTGTCGTCAAAGCCTTTTGAGCGGTAGTCAAACCACGAGAAGCGATCCTGGGTTTCAGGGTTCGCATGGCGGAAGGTATCCACCAGGCCCCAGCCCAGCAGGCGTTCCATCCACTCGCGCTCTTCCGGCAGGAAGGAACATTTGCCGGTACGTAGCCAGCGCTTGCGGTTCTCTTCGCCTATGCCGATATCCCGATCCGTCGGGCTGATATTCATGTCGCCCATGATCAGCACCGGATTCTCTTTTTTCAGTTCGGTTGTCAGGTAGTTCTGCAGATCCTGATAAAACTTCGCTTTGGCGGGGAATTTTGTCTCGTGGTCACGGCTTTCACCCTGTGGGAAATAGCCGTTAATGATCGTGATATTGCCAAGTGCAGAGGGCACTTCCGCCATGATGATACGGCGCTGCGCTTCTTCATTGTCCCCGGGGAAGCCGCGACGCACGGAAACCGGGGTTTCTTTGGTGAGCAGCGCGACGCCATAGTGACCTTTCTGACCGTGGTAGAAGACGTTGTAACCCAGTTTCGCGACTTCTTCGAGGGGGAACATGTCGTCGTGAACCTTGGTCTCCTGCAGGCCGATAACATCGGGCTGATGTTGCTCAACAATGGCTTCCAGTTGATGAGGACGGGCGCGCAGGCCGTTGATATTAAAAGAGACAAATTTCATAGTCGCTGCCAGTGCAAGGTGAATAGTGCATGGATGGTAGCAGAATTTGCATCAACTGTTACCGGGTTCGACCAATAACTGCGACAGATAATGCCGGTGGTGCAATATTTGCACCATCCTGACGCGTTTTGCCCCCG
Organism: Enterobacter sp. T2; assembly: GCF_010692925.1. Classification (NCBI taxonomy): domain Bacteria; kingdom Pseudomonadati; phylum Pseudomonadota; class Gammaproteobacteria; order Enterobacterales; family Enterobacteriaceae; genus Enterobacter; species Enterobacter sp. T2. The sequence goes on from NZ_CP048736.1 coordinate 1,858,285, forward strand.
GACAGGGCGTAAATGGCGGGGAAATTTCGCGAGCGATCACAATTCCAGAATTATATTTGGCCTTTGCATACTATTTCTTATTTTCATGCGGCAAAGCGCCGCTTATCGTAAAAATATTCACTTTTTATGCAGTAACAGTGAATAACTCCATATCATAACTCATTGATATTCTGTTGCCTCAACCCGTTTATGCATTTTTATCGCTGGCTGGCACGAAGGCTGCAATCTACATTCACAGTGCAAACACTCAATTATTTAACATTCAAATAACCTTTTATTTACCGGATGAGGTCGCTATGTCTCTGTCAATTACGCGTGAAAATTTCGATGAATGGATGATGCCGGTATACGCGCCGGCGGCGTTTATTCCGGTTCGCGGGGAAGGCTCACGCCTGTGGGATCAGCAGGGGAAAGAGTACATCGACTTTGCCGGGGGGATTGCGGTGAATGCGCTGGGTCATGCGCATCCGGCGCTGCGTCAGGCGCTGAACGATCAGGCCGCGAAGTTCTGGCATACCGGTAACGGTTTTACCAACGAGCCTGCGCTGCGTCTGGCGAAAAAGCTCATTGACGCGACGTTTGCCGAAAAAGTCTTTTTCTGTAACTCCGGGGCGGAAGCCAACGAAGCGGCGCTGAAGCTGGCACGTAAATATGCCCACGACAAGTTCGGTACCCACAAGAGCGGGATTGTGGCATTTAAAAATGCCTTCCACGGACGCACGCTGTTTACCGTGAGCGCGGGCGGTCAGCCCTCTTATTCGCAGGATTTCGCACCGCTGCCGCCGGATATTCGCCACGGCATCTATAACGATCTGCAGTCTGCCAGCGAGCTGATTAACGACACCACCTGCGCGGTGATCGTCGAACCGATGCAGGGCGAGGGCGGCGTGCTTCCGGCGCAAAAAGCATTCCTTCAGGGGCTGCGCGAATTGTGCGATCGCCATAATGCGCTGCTGATTTTCGATGAAGTACAGACCGGCGTCGGCCGCACCGGCGAGCTGTATGCGTATATGCACTACGGCGTGACGCCGGATATTCTCTCAACCGCCAAAGCGCTGGGCGGCGGCTTCCCGATTGGGGCCACGTTGACGACCGATAAATTCGCCAGCGTGATGACCGTGGGCACCCATGGCACCACCTACGGCGGCAACCCGCTGGCGACCGCTGTGGCCGGACAGGTTCTCGACATCATTAACACCCCTGAGGTGCTGAAGGGCGTTAAACAGCGTCACGACTGGTTTGTTGAACGCCTGAACGCCATCAATGGCAAGACCGGACTGTTCAAGGAAATTCGCGGCCTGGGGCTGTTAATTGGCTGCGAGCTCACCCCTGAGTTTGCCGGAAAAGCTAAACTTATTTCACAGGAAGCGGCAAAAATGGGCGTGATGGTGCTGATTGCCGGTGCCAACGTGGTGCGTTTTGCTCCCGCGCTGATTGTCAGCGAGGAAGAGGTGCAAACCGGTCTGGATCGATTTGCACTGGCGTGTGAAAAAGTGAAGTCCGGGGTGTCATCATGATGGTCATCCGTCCCGTTGAGCGCGGCGATATCGCCGGGCTCATGCAGCTTGCCGGTAAGACGGGAGGCGGGCTGACCTCGCTTCCTGCCGATGAAAAAACGCTGTCGGCGCGCATTGAGCGCGCCCTGCAAACCTGGCAGGGGACGTTGCCAAAAAGCGAACAGGGCTACGTGTTCGTGCTGGAAGATACCGAGACGGGGACGGTGGCCGGGATCTGCGCCATTGAAGTGGCCGTCGGTCTTAACGACCCGTGGTATAACTACCGCGTTGGCACCATGGTTCACGCGTCGAAAGAGCTGAACGTCTATAACGCGCTGCCGACGCTGTTTCTCTGTAATGACCACACGGGTGCCAGCGAACTCTGTACGCTGTTCCTCGACCCGGCGTGGCGCAAAGAGGGCAACGGTTATCTGCTCTCCAAATCGCGCTTTATGTTTATGGCTGCCTTCCGCGATCGCTTTAACGAAAAGGTGGTCGCCGAGATGCGCGGCGTGATCGATGACACCGGCTACTCGCCGTTCTGGGAGAGCCTGGGCGAGCGCTTCTTCTCTATGGAGTTCAGCCGTGCAGACTATCTCTGCGGCACCGGCCAGAAAGCCTTTATTGCCGAGCTGATGCCGAAGCATCCTATCTATACCCATTTCCTTAGCCCGGAAGCGCAGGCGGTGATCGGCGAAGTGCATCCGCAAACCGCGCCAGCTCGCGCAGTGCTGGAGAAAGAGGGCTTCCGCTACCGTAACTATGTCGACATCTTTGACGGCGGACCGACGCTTGAGTGCGATATCGACCGCGTTCGCGCGATCCGTAAAAGCCGCCTGGTAGAGGTCTCTGAAGGTCAGCCCGCGCCAGGCGACTGGCCGGCATGTCTGGTGGCGAACGAAAATTACACCCACTTCCGCGCCATGCTGGTGCGGACTAACCCGAAATGTGAACGTCTGGTGCTGACGGCTGCAGAACTGGATGCCCTGAAATGTAACGCCGGCGATACGGTTCGTCTGGTGCGTCTCTGCCCTGAGGAGAAAACAGCATGACATTATGGATTAACGGTGACTGGGTAACGGGCGAAGGCGAGCTGCGCGTAAAGACCAATCCGGTAGGCAATGAGGTGCTCTGGAAGGGAAATGACGCCAGCGCCAGCCAGGTGGAACAAGCCTGTCATGCCGCGCGTCGTGCGTTTCCGGCGTGGGCCAAACAGCCTTTCGCCACGCGCCAGACCATTGTTGAAACGTTTGCCGGGCTGCTGGAGGCGAACAAAGCTGAGCTCACGCGCATTATTGCTTCCGAAACCAGTAAGCCACGCTGGGAAGCAGCAACGGAAGTGACGGCGATGATCAACAAAATCGCCATTTCGGTGAAGGCATACCATACCCGCACCGGCGAGCAACACACCGAGATGCCGGACGGCGCGGCGACGCTGCGCCATCGTCCGCACGGCGTGCTGGCGGTATTTGGTCCGTACAACTTCCCGGGACATCTGCCGAACGGCCACATTGTTCCCGCACTGCTGGCGGGCAATACCGTTATTTTCAAGCCGAGCGAGTTAACCCCCTTAACCGGCGAGGCGGTGGTGAAACTGTGGGAACAGGCCGGGTTGCCGCCGGGCGTGCTGAACCTGGTGCAGGGCGGTCGTGAAACCGGTCAGGCGCTCAGTGCGCTGAGCGATATTGACGGTCTGCTGTTCACCGGCAGCGCCGGAACGGGCTATCAGCTGCATCGCCAGCTGGCGGGACAGCCGGAAAAAATTCTGGCGCTGGAGATGGGGGGCAACAACCCGCTGATTGTTGAAGACCCCGATGATATTGACGCCGCGGTGCACCTGACGATCCAGTCCGCCTTTATCACCGCCGGACAGCGTTGCACCTGTGCCCGCCGCCTGCTGGTGAAACGAGGCGCACAAGGGGATGCCTTCCTGAAACGCCTGGTCGACGTCAGCGCACGTCTGGTCCCCGCCGCGTGGGATGCCGATCCGCAGCCGTTTATGGGTGGACTGATTTCCGAACAGGCCGCGCTGAATGTGCTTAACGCCTGGCAAAACCACGTTGCGCGCGGCGCGAAAAACCTGCTGGAACCCAGGCAGGTACAGCCGGGAACCTCGCTGCTGACGCCGGGTATTGTTGAGATGAGCGGCGCGAGCAACGTGCCGGATGAAGAGGTCTTTGGCCCGCTGCTGTGCGTCTGGCGTTACGACGATTTTGATGCGGCGATTGCGATGGCAAACAACACCCGCTATGGCCTGTCGAGCGGACTCATTTCGCCGCATCGCGAGAAGTTTGATCAACTGCTGCTGGAAGCGCGCGCCGGGATTGTAAACTGGAATAAACCGCTGACCGGTGCGGCGAGCACCGCGCCATTCGGCGGCGTGGGTGCGTCGGGTAACCATCGCGCCAGCGCGTGGTATGCCGCGGATTACTGTGCATGGCCGATGGCGAGCCTGGAAACCCCGGCGCTGACGCTGCCGGAGACGCTCAGTCCGGGGCTGGATTTTAGCGAAGGGGATCGTCATGAAAGCGCGTGAAGTCAACTTTGACGGGCTGGTGGGGCTGACCCACCACTATGCCGGTCTCTCCTTTGGTAATGAAGCCTCGACGAAGCATCAGTTTCAGGTCTCCAACCCGAAACTGGCGGCGAAGCAGGGCCTGCAGAAAATGAAAGCGCTGGCAGATGCCGGGTTTCCGCAGGCGGTGATCCCGCCGCAGGAACGGCCGAACGTGGCGGTGCTGCGCCAGCTCGGCTTTACCGGGAGTGATGAGCAGGTGGTCGAAAAAGCGGGCACGCAAACGCCGCATCTGCTCTCGGCGGCGAGCTCCGCCTCCTCTATGTGGGTGGCGAACGCGGCGACCGTCGCACCGTCAGCCGATACGCTGGATGGCAAAGTCCATCTGACGGTGGCTAACCTGAACAACAAATTCCACCGCGCCACCGAAGCGGAAACCACCGAGCGCGTGCTGCGCGCTATTTTCAACCATGACGCCCATTTTGAGGTGCATCAGGCTCTGCCGCAGGTGGCGATGTTCGGCGACGAAGGCGCGGCCAACCATAACCGTCTCGGAGGCGACTATGGCGAGCCTGGCGTACAGGTGTTTATCTACGGGCGCGAGGAGGGCGGTCATTCTGCCCCCGTTCGCTATCCTGCCCGCCAGACGCTGGCCGCCAGCCAGGCGGTTGCTCGCCTGAACCAGGTCAATCCTTCACAGGTGATTTTTGCCCAGCAGAACCCGCAGGTGATTGACCAGGGCGTGTTCCATAACGACGTGATTGCCGTTTCCAACCGTCAGGTGCTGTTCTGCCATGAGCAGGCGTTTGCGCATCAGGAGAAGCTGCTCGCGACACTGCGCGAACGCGTACCCGGCTTTATGCCCATTCAGGTGCCCACGCAGGCCGTCAGCGTGCAGGACGCGGTTGAAACGTATCTGTTCAACAGCCAGCTGCTGAGCCGCGATGACGGCAGCATGATGCTGGTGCTACCGCAGGAGTCACAGGATCATAAAGGCGTCTGGCAATACCTGACGCAACTGGTTAAGGCCGATAACCCCATTGACGAACTGCGCGTGTTTGATCTGCGTGAAAGCATGGCTAACGGCGGCGGTCCTGCCTGCCTGCGTCTGCGCGTGGTATTAACGCCGAATGAAATGCAGGCCGTTAACCCGGCAGTCATGATGAACGAAGCGCTGTTTACCACCCTTAATGACTGGGTGGATCGCTACTATCGCGACCGGTTAACGCAGGCGGATCTGATTGACCCGCAGCTTCTGCGTGAAGGGCGCGAGGCGCTGGACGCGTTGACATCAATCCTGCAACTGGGATCGGTTTATCCGTTCCAGCGCTAAAGGAGTGGGGATGGAAAATTTACTGGCGCTGACCCTGGCCGATGAAACGCCGGAACAGAAAGAGGGGGACGGCCCCTCATTCCGCTGGCGGTGGCTGGGGCGCGGGGTGCTTGAGTTGACGCCGACTACCGACAGCGAGCTGTCGCTGCTGCTCTCAACGGGCATTCACGGCAATGAAACGGCACCCGTTGAGATTGTCGATTTGCTACTGCGTGCGTTATATAGCGGAGATATCACCCTTACGTGTCGCGTACTGGTGGTGCTGGGCAATCCGCCTGCGCTGGCGCAAAATAAACGCTACCTGGTGAGTGACATTAACCGCATGTTTGGCGGTCGCTGGTCGCAGTTTCCGCAAAGTGAAGAAACGGCAAGGGCCGCGTGGCTTGAGAATGTCGTGACCGCGTTTTTCTCCACGGCGGGGCCAGTGCGCTGGCATCTTGATCTCCATACCGCGATCCGCGCGTCTTACCATGTGCGCTTTGGCGTGTTACCGCAGCGGAATCAGCCCTGGGATGAAGCTTTTCTGCGCTGGCTGGGGGACGCCGGGCTGGAGGCGCTGGTCTTTCATCAGTCGCCGGGCGGAACGTTTACCCATTTTACCTGCGAACATTTTGCTGCCCTGGCCTGTACGCTGGAACTGGGAAAAGCGCTTCCTTTCGGTGAGAACGATCTGACGCGTTTTGCTCCCACGCATCTCGCGCTGCGGGCTCTGCTCGGGGGCGAGGCTCCCGACCATGAGCATCCGCCCGTTGAACGGTATCGCGTCGTACAGCAGATCACCCGCCGCAGCGATGCTTTCCAGCTTCATATGGCCGCGCACACCCTGAACTTCACGCCGTTTCGCAAAGGAGCGCTACTGGCGGAAGATGGGGAAGAACGTTACGAAGTGCAGAAAACAACGGAATATGTGTTGTTCCCTAACCCTACCGTCGCGTTTGGCCTGCGAGCGGGTCTGATGCTGGAAAAAATATCATGAACCTTTCCCCTCTCATCATCCGGGAGGGGAAAGTAAAAACGTTTCTTAACGTTTAAAGCGCTGGTCCTTGTTTTGCGGAATATTCCTGGTGAATTGCTTTATTATTCATCTTCACTTCGCTATACTTTTTCGAAATTGCTTTAAATTCATCGTTTTGAATATTTTTTGTTGCAACTCTCCACGCTTTATCCTTATTTCCTCCACATTTGGCGAAAAATTGTTTTTTACACTTTCATTGTTTTACTGTTGCTCTGACTAATTGACGATAAACCCCGTAAAGTTAATCTCGTCAACACGGCACAGCGCCGAAGAATAACTGAAAGAAAGGAAATAAATTATGCGTAAGTTTACTGCACTGTTTGTTGCTTCTACCCTGGCTCTGGGCGCTACCAGCATGGCGTTCGCCGCAGATACCGCAACCACGACTGGCGCACCGGCCGAAGGCAAAATGATGATGCATCATAAAGGCCCGGGTATGCACAACGAGATGATGATGTTTAAGGGGCTCAACCTGACGGATGCGCAGAAGCAGCAGATCCGCGACATCATGAAAAGCCAGCGCGACCAGATGAAGCGTCCTCCGCTGGAAGAGCGCCGCGCAATGCATGACATCATTGCCAGCGACACCTTCGATAAGGCGAAAGCCGAAGCGCAGATCGACAAAATGGCCGAGCAGCATAAAGCCCGCATGCTGGCCCACATGGAAACCCAGAACAAGATCTACAACATTCTGACCCCGGAACAGAAAAAACAGTTTAATGCCAATTTTGAGAAGCGTCTGACAGAACGTCCGGCGATGGAAGGTAAAATGCCAGCACCGACCGAATAATCGGTTCAACATCTTAAGACCGCCGGGATCCTGTCCACAAAAGCGCAACCGCTGTGGACAGGACCGGCGGTTTTTCTTTCCTGCCCTCTTGTCTGCCGCTGCCAGCGCGGTATTCTCCTGTAGTCGCTTCAGAGAATGTTTGTAGAGTCATGGCGTTAGCAATTTTATTGACGTTCCGCTAAGGCCTGCCCGCTTTGCTGCCGATACTGTGTCTGTGAATACCTAACGATAACAAACAAGACTGCAAGGGTAGCGATATCCTTGCCCTGGCACGGGTTGTGCCATTCAGGAGTGGTGATGGAGTTCTTTGATATCCGTAAAATGCCGGTCAGCCTCTGGCGTAATGGTGCTGGCGAAACGCGAGAAATTTGTTGTATCCCTCCCGCAACGCGCGATTTTTGCTGGCGAGCCAGTATTGCGACGATCGCCAGCAACGGCGAATTCTCCGCTTTTCCCGGAGTTGACCGGGTCATTACCTTGCTGGAGGGCGGGGAGGTGACGCTGGATGCCGGACAGGCGTTCCGCCATACTCTTAAACCGCATCAACCTTACCATTTTGCCGGCGATTTGCCGGTAAAGGCATTGCTTTCCGATGGCAGGATGGCGATGGACTTCAACATTATGACCCGGCGTGACTGCTGCAAGGCGAAAGTGCGCGTTGCCGATCGTACCTTTACTACGTTTGGCTCGCGTGGCGGCGTGGTGTTTGTGCTAAGCGGGGCGTGGCAGCTGGGTGATAAACTGCTGACGGCCGATCAGGGCGCCAGCTGGGAGGAGGGGACCCATACTCTGCGTTTGCTGGAGTCTCAGGGTACCCTGCTGTTCAGTGAAATTAACTGGCTGCCGGGTCACTGAGCATAATGACCTCAAACTTGCCGGTTAAAACGGGCTTGCAGAGGATTTTATAACCATCCTGATCGAACCCGGCGGGGGTGCGTAAAAGGGTTGCCGCGTCGCTTAAATCATCGACAGCCCCCAGCCAGAGCCAGTTATTGACGATGTGATACTGCGTCATCGTTTCACCCACTTCTTTTAGCGCCACGGCGCCCTCCCACGGCCAGCAGTTGATGCTGATGGCCGCAAGACCGCTCAGGAGGCGGGCGTGATGCGCCTCAACGCTCTCTTTGCCGCAGCAGGCGCCTGCGCAGCGCTTCAGCGCGGAGCGAAAACAGGCGCGGCCACGCGTGGTGCCTTCTAAACCTAAAAGGCTGTAGCAAAGCTGTAGCTCGTCGGCCAGTGTTTGCAGAGCCTGAAGGGCCGCGCGTTTGTTGGCAAATAATCCAAAAAGGTTTGGCGCATGAGAAAAATCGACGTCGCGGGCGTAAACCACCTGCGGCTTACCGTCGCTGATCAGCAGGGAACAAAGCTGACGGTTGCGGCGCAGGCGCTTATTAAAGAGCGGTTGTTGCTCTTTTATCAGCCGGGCCTCCAGCAGCAGCGCACCCATTTCTCCCGCTGTCTGAAACCAGGTGATGCGCCGCGACTGGCGCAGCATGGCGGCCTCATCTGGGGTACGCAGGTGGGATAACACCCGGCTGCGAATATTGACGCTTTTGCCGATATAAAGCGGCAAGGTGTCGCTTTCACCGTGAAAAATGTACACGCCAGGCTGTTTTGGCAGCGCCTCAAGCCAGGGGCGAAGGTGCTCGGGATATTCGTAGATAGCCGCCGCTTCAAACTCAAGACGCGGGGCGAATTGACGCCTGCTCACATATTACTCCGTATACTGTTCAGGTATACAGTGTAGCAGGTGCGCTGTGGTTAAAAAAGAGCCGGGTGGCGGCTACGCCTTACCCGGCCACATCGTGCGGTCTGTTGCCCTCACCCCAACCCTCTCCCACGGGAGAGGGGGCAAACACTAAAAACGGCAACGGGGTTGCCGTTTTGCGTTTATTTCCAGAAGTCGTCAAACACCGTAATCGGCGTGTGGCGCTTGTGTTCGGTTTTCAGATACCAACTTTCAATGATCTTCGCGGTACCTTCATCCAGCTGTTTGCCTTCCAGATAATCATCAATATTGTCATAGGTGACGCCAAGGGCCGCTTCATCCGGCAGGGAAGGGCGATCGTCTTCCAGATCCGCCGTCGGTGCCTTTTTATACAAGTGCTCAGGACAGCCCAGCGCGGCAAGCAGCTGTTTACCCTGACGCTTGTTCAGACGGAAAATCGGGTTAATGTCGGTGCCGCCATCGCCATATTTGGTGAAGAAACCGGTGATGGCTTCTGCCGCATGGTCGGTGCCGACAACCACGCCTTTGGTCATTCCGGCGATGCTGTACTGGGCTTTCATACGCTCGCGAGCTTTCTCGTTGCCGCGAACAAAATCGCTCAGCTCAATGCCCGCTTCGCGCAGTGCCTGCTCGCTTGCCAGCACCGCCCCTTTAATATTGACGGTGAGTACGCGATCGGGCTGGATGAACGCGATGGCATCCTGGCAATCCTGTTCATCGGCCTGCACGCCATAGGGAAGACGCACGGCGATAAACTGCAATTTCTCATCGCCCGTTTCTTCGCGAAGCTCTGAAATCGCCATCTGACAGAGTTTACCGGTCAGGGTGGAGTCCTGCCCGCCGCTGATGCCCAGCACCAGGGATTTCAGGAAAGCGTTCTTTCTTAAGTACGATTTTAAAAAATCCACGCTACGGCGGATCTCTTCATGTGCATCTACCGCGGGCTTCGCGCCCAGTGCCTGAATAATCTCGTGTTGCAGAGCCATCACGCCCTCCATATGCAGAACATAAACAGAATGTGTTAACTGTTAAAACTAACCCTTTGGACGAGAAACGACAAGGATCACAGTTTCGAGTGCGCTAATTTGCGCCGATTTAGCAGGTTATCGTTGTTTTATTAGAATTTTCCGAAATTCGTCTGGCGTAATTCACAAAGTTGAACAATAGTACTTTTTATTCCATGCTTAGATAACACGCTGATAAACAAGAGGACGGAATATGAACAAGAACGTAGCAGGAATTCTTAGCGCAGCGGCAGTACTGACGATGCTGGCAGGGTGTACGGCTTACGATCGCACCAAGGATCAGTTTACACAGCCCGTGGTTAAAGACGTTAAAAAAGGGATGACCCGTTCGCAGGTCGCTGCGATCGCCGGTAAACCTTCTTCTGAAGTGACAATGATTCATGCGAAAGGGACCTGCCAGACCTATATCCTGGGTCAACGTGATGGTAAGGCAGAGACCTACTTTGTCGCCCTGGATGACACTGGTCATGTTATTAACTCCGGTTATCAGACCTGTGCTGAATACGACACCGATCCCCAGGCTCCAAAGGCTCAGTAACCCAGCTTGTCTGAAGATGTTAACGAACCGGCCCATGGGCCGGTTTTTTTGTGTATACGTAAATCTTATTTCTTTGCGCGAATTATTTGCCCGAAATGTGAAGGTAGTCAACAAGCCAGGTCAATGAGAGACAATTTCAACCTGTTCAGAATTATCCCCTGTCTGTACCATTGCGTATACTCACTCCAACGACAAACAACAGTATGCAAACTACCTGTCTGCCGGGACAGCAAGTCGAGTGATAGCGCGATGGCAGGTAGACCTACAAGAGGGAAATTACGATGGAAAAGAAACATATCTACCTGTTCTGCTCAGCGGGCATGTCAACCTCACTGCTGGTGTCAAAGATGCGTGCGCAGGCTGAAAAGTATGAAGTCCCTGTGGTGATTGAAGCGTTTCCAGAAACGCTGGCGGGCGAGAAAGGCCAGAAAGCCGATGTTGTTTTACTGGGGCCGCAAATCGCCTATATGTTGCCCGAAATACAACGACTGCTACCCAACAAACCGGTCGAAGTGATCGACTCGGGGCTGTATGGCAAGATTGATGGTTTAGGTGTTCTGAAAGCTGCTGTGGCAGCCATTAAAAAAGCTGCTAATTAATTTTTATTTTTCCCGTCAAAGAGTTATTTCACACACAATACGCCGTAACACGAGTTACGGCATTTAAGGGTATTTACCTATGAGTAAAGTCATCGCTTCACTTGAAAAGGTACTCCTTCCTTTTGCTGTTAAAATAGGAAAGCAGCCTCACGTTAATGCCATTAAAAACGGCTTTATTAAATTAATGCCGTTGACGCTGGCCGGGGCCATGTTCGTTTTAATTAACAACGTTTTTCTGAGCTTTGGTGAAGGTTCCTTCTTTTATTCATTAGGCATTCGGTTAGACGCTTCCACAATTGAAACCCTTAATGGTTTTAAAGCCATCGGCGGCAACGTATATAACGGTACGTTAGGTATTATGTCGCTGATGGCGCCTTTCTTTATTGGCATGGCACTGGCAGAAGAGCGAAAAGTGGATCCGCTGGCTGCCGGGTTATTATCCGTTGCTGCATTTATGACCGTCACGCCTTACAGCGTAGGGGAGGCGTATGCCGTCGGCGCCAACTGGTTGGGTGGGGCGAACATCATCTCCGGTATTGTTATCGGTCTGGTGGTGGCGGAAATGTTCACCTTTATTATTCGTCGCAACTGGGTTATCCGCTTGCCGGATAGCGTACCGACGTCCGTTTCTCGTTCATTTTCCGCGTTGATTCCGGGCTTTATTATTCTCTCCATTATGGGGATTATTGCCTGGGCGCTCTCTCACTGGGGTACGAACTTCCACCAGATCATCATGGATTCTATCTCCACGCCGCTGGCGTCGATGGGTGGTGTGGTCGGTTGGGCGTATGTGATTTTCACCTCTCTGCTGTGGTTCTTCGGCGTACATGGCTCACTGGCACTGGCTGCGCTGGATAGCGGAATTATGACCCCGTGGGCACTGGAAAACGTGGCACTTTACCAGCAGTACGGCTCCGTTGACGCGGCGCTGGCAGCAGGTAAAACCTTCCATGTGTGGGCGAAGCCGATGCTTGACTCCTATATCTTCCTGGGTGGTACCGGGGCGACCTTGGGTCTGATCATCGCGGTCTTTATTGTCTCTCGTCGTGCTGACTATCGTCAGGTAGCCAAACTGGCGCTGCCATCAGGTATCTTCCAGATTAACGAACCGATTCTGTTTGGCCTGCCAATCATCATGAACCCGGTCATGTTCATTCCGTTCATCCTGGTTCAACCACTGCTGGCAGCCATCACCCTGACGGCTTACTACATGGGCATTATTCCGCCGGTGACCAACATTGCACCGTGGACCATGCCAGCGGGGCTGGGCGCGTTCTTCAATACCAACGGTAGCGTCGCGGCCTTCCTGCTGGCGATATTCAACCTCGGGATTGCGACCCTGCTCTACATGCCATTCGTGGCGATTGCGAACAAAGCTGCCACCATCATTGATGAAGAAGAGAGCGAAGAGGACATTGCCCTCTCACTGAAATTCTAAGATTGACCGACGCGGGGAAACCCGCGTCAGCCACAAGGAGCTTAAACATGTTAGATTTGGATAGTATCGTCGCAGACGACGCCGCAGAGAACGATCTTGAAGAAGTGGTGATGGGGCTTATCATCAACTCCGGGCAGGCCCGCAGCCTGGCGTATGCCGCACTGAAGCAGGCCAAGCAGGGTGATTTTGCCGCCGCGAAAACCATGATGGAACAGTCCCGTACCGCGCTGAACGAAGCGCACCTGGTGCAGACAAAGCTTATTGAAAGCGATCAGGGTGAAGGGAAGATGAAGGTCAGCCTGGTGCTGGTACACGCGCAGGATCACCTGATGACCTCCATGCTGGCGCGCGAGCTGGTGGCGGAGTTGATTGAGCTTCACGAGAAAATGCACTAAGTCGGATGTTGCAACAGGAGGTCAGCACGATGGAAATTAAAACCGCACTTGAACAGCAGCTGTTTAATGGCAAAAATTTTCACGTGGTTATCTACAACAAGACGGAGAGCGCCAGTGGTCTGCACCAGCATGACTACTACGAGTTCACGATTGTTCTGACCGGCCGCTACTACCAGGAGATCAACGGTAAGCGCGTCCTGCTTGAGCGAGGGGATTTTGTCTTCCTGCCGATGGGGTCCTATCACCAGAGCTTTTACGAGTTCGGTGCAACCCGCATTCTGAATGTCGGCGTCAGCAGGCGCTTCTTTGAAAAGCACTATCTGCCGCTGGTACCGTTCTGTTTTGTGGCGTCTCAGGTTTATCGCGTGAAAAACGAGTTCATGACCTGGATTGAAACGGTTATTGCCTCGCTTAACTTCCGTGAAAATGAATTTGACGAGTTTATTGAAACGGTGACTTTCTATGTGATGAACCGGCTGCGTCATCATCGTGAAGAGCAGCAGGTGACGGATGATATTCCACAGTGGCTGCGCAGCACTGTTGAACTGATGCACGATAAAGCCCAGTTCAGTGACAATGCGCTGGAGAATATGGTTTCCCTGTCGGGAAAATCCCAGGAATATCTGACCCGCGCGACGCAGCGGTATTATCGTAAAACACCCGTGCAAATTATTAATGACATTCGCATTAACTTTGCCAAAAAACAGCTGGAAATTACTAACTACTCGGTCACCGATATTGCTTACGAATCGGGATACAGTAGCCCCAGCCTGTTTATTAAAACGTTTAAGAAATTAACGTCATTCACCCCGAACAGTTACCGCAAAAGTTTGACGGTAATGAACTAACTTTCGGCGGTTTTATCCGCCACGAATATTGCTTTAATGGCTTGCCCAAATAGCGGGAAGAGTACGCTATACCTTGCAGGCGATTAACCTGATACGCAAAGGGAGATATTATGCAAAAGAAATTAAAAGTCGTAACCATTGGTGGCGGCAGCAGCTATACCCCGGAATTACTTGAAGGTTTTCTGAAACGTTATCATGAATTACCGGTCAGCGAATTATGGCTGGTGGACGTGGAGGAAGGTCAGGAGAAGCTGAATATTATTTTCGACCTGTGCCAGCGCATGGTTGAGAAAGCGGGCGTACCTCTGACCGTGCATAAAACGCTGGATCGTCGACTGGCGCTGGAAGATGCAGATTTCGTAACCACCCAGCTGCGCGTTGGCCAGTTGAAAGCGCGTGAACTGGACGAGCGTATTCCGTTGAGCCACGGTTATCTCGGTCAGGAAACTAACGGTGCCGGTGGCCTGTTCAAAGGCCTGCGTACCATTCCGGTTATTTTCGACATCGTTAAAGACGTGGAGGAAATCTGTCCAGACGCGTGGGTGATTAACTTCACTAACCCGGCAGGGATGGTGACCGAAGCAGTTTATCGTCATACCGGTTTCAAGCGCTTTATTGGCGTCTGTAATATTCCAGTCGGCATGAAAATGTTTATCCGTGACGTGCTGGAACTGAACGATAATGACGATCTCTCTATCGATCTGATCGGTTTGAACCATATGGTGTTCATTAAAGATGTCATCGTGAACGGAACATCGCGTTTTGCTGAACTGCTGGACGGGGTCGCCTCGGGTCGTCTGACCGCTGCGTCTGTGAAAAACATCTTTGACCTGCCGTTCAGCGAAGGGCTGATCCGCTCGTTGAATCTGCTGCCGTGCTCCTACCTGCTTTATTACTTCAAGCAGAAAGAGATGCTGGCCATCGAAATGGGCGAGTATTACAAGGGGGGCGCGCGGGCGCAAATCGTTCAGAAAGTTGAGAAGCAGCTGTTCGACTTGTATAAAGATCCGAACCTGAACGTCAAGCCGAAAGAGCTTGAGCAGCGCGGCGGGGCCTATTATTCCGATGCGGCGTGTGAAGTGATCAACGCCATCTACAACGACAAGCAAGCGGAGCACTATGTTAACGTGCCGCACCACGGCCACATCGACAATATCCCGGCTGACTGGGCCGTTGAGATGACCTGCATTCTGGGACGCGATGGCGCTAAACCGCATCCGCGCATTACTCATTTTGATGACAAAGTTATGGGTCTGATCCACACCATTAAAGGCTTTGAAGTGGCGGCAAGTCAGGCGGCGCTGAGCGGCGAGCTGAATGACGTGCTTCTGGCACTGAACCTCAGCCCGCTGGTGCATTCCGACCGCGATGCGGAGCAGCTTGCAGCAGAGATGATCCTGGCGCATGAAAAATGGTTGCCGAACTTCGCCGCCACGATCGAGAAGCTGAAGTTCAAACACCACTGAGAGGACGCACAATGGAAAACCTGCTGATCGTTAATGCTGATGATTTTGGCCTCTCGAAAGGTCAGAACTACGGCATTATTGAAGCCTGTCGCCGGGGGGTTGTGACATCCACTACGGCACTGGTTAATGGTGAAGCGGTTGAACATGCGGCGCAGCTAAGCCGCGACGTGCCTGAGCTGGGCGTCGGGATGCATTTTGTGCTGACGCTCGGTATGCCGCTTACGCCAATGCCGGGCCTGACCCGTGACGGACAGTTAGGTAAATGGATTTGGGAACAGGCGGAGCAGGACGCTCTGCCGCTGGAAGAGATTGCCCGCGAGCTGGACTGTCAGTTCAACCGCTTTGCTGATCTGTTTGGTGATCTGCCAACACACATCGACAGCCATCACCACGTGCATATGATCCCGGCAATTTTCCCGATCGTTGCGGCGTTTGCTCAACGCAAAGGCGTAGCGATGCGCGTGGATCGTGAGGTGCAAGGGTTGCCGGACAGTGCGGTGACAACCACCGCAGGGTTCAGCAGCGCGTTTTACGGCGAGGCGATCGACGAAGCGCTGTTCCTGAAGGTGCTGGATGATTCTGCAGCCCGGGGAGAAAAGTCACTGGAGGTCATGGCGCACCCCGCATTTGTCGATAATATCGTGCGCAAGAGCGCGTACTGCTGGCCGCGCCTGGCGGAGCTGGATGTGCTGACGTCGCCGTCGCTGAAATACGCGATTGCCGAACGTGGGTATCGGTTGGGGACATTCCGGGATCTGTGAGAAGTGCCGGGGGGCGGCTTCGCCTTACCCGGCCTACGAACGACCTGCAAACTGTTGTAGGCCGGGTAAGCGCAAGCGCCACCCGGCTTTTTTTACGCCGGGATCTGGTCAATCTTGCTGCTGCGTGACCAGACGCGGTGCGCGGCGAGCAGGTCAAACAGCTTCGTCATAAAGGCGTCGTCCACGTTATCGCCCTCGACAATGCCGTCCTCACCTTGCTCGGCAACCTTCAGTTGCGCTTTAAACTGACGCGCATCGCCGGACAACGCGATCGGTTTCAGGTGCTTATAAGCTTCCAGCAGGTAATAGACGGCGTCACCGTTGTTCAACAGGCTGGCAATATCCCCGCACGGCACAATCACCGCATCGACGGTCAGCGAGGGTGCCCCGGCAAAGGTCGCAGCCACCGGCAGCACGGAACCGTCATCAGCCGTCACTTCACCCATTCGGGAATAAAGCAGTTTGGCGTGTACGCCCTGGGTTTTCAGCGCCTGCATAATGCCCAGTACGTCACTGGCCCGGGTTTTATCGTTCAGCAGGATGGCGACCACGCGGCCTTTAATTGAGCCACCTGGCACCGCATACAGACTCAGCGACGGATCTTTCTTCACGCCGTTGACCTCTTTTGGCGGAGCAAGGTTGCGCTGCTCGTCGGTGAGGGTAATACCCAGGTTATCCGCCACGCTCTGGGCGAGCTGAATATCAATGTGCGCAAGCTGATCGACCACGCGCTCGCGGATGTAGGTGCGCACCACCTTACTTAACTCGAAGCTAAAGCCGCCGATGATGTGCTGCTGCTCAATCGGCGTCTGGCTGTTCCAGAACAGGCGAGGATGGGCGTAATACTCGCCGAAGGAAGGGCTGCGCTCGCGAATTTTGTTGCCATCGATACGCTCCTGGTACGACTCAAAACCTCCGCGTTTCGGGCCTGGCGGTGTTTCGCGCGGCCAGTTATCGTTGATCGAGTTAGGCTCGTAGTTAGCCGGATTGGTATCAATATCCTGACGATGCATCCCGTCGCGCTGGAAATTGTGGTACGGGCAGGTCGGACGGTTAATTGGAATTTCGTGGAAGTTCGGCCCGCCAAGGCGGCTGATCTGCGTATCGGTGTACGAGAACAAACGTCCCTGTAAGAGCGGATCGTTGGTGAAATCCAGTCCCGGCACGATATGCCCCGGGTGGAACGCGGCCTGCTCGTTCTCGGCAAAGAAATTATCCGGGTTACGGTTGAGCACCATTTTCCCCACCAGTTGAACCGGCACCAGCTCCTCGGGGATCAGTTTGGTCGGGTCAAGAAGGTCGAAATCAAACTTAAATTCGTCCTCTTCCGGAATGAGCTGCAGGCCCAGTTCATATTCAGGGAAATCGCCGGCTTCAATGGACTCCCACAGCTCACGACGATGGAAGTCTGGATCGCGCCCGGTCAGCTTCTGCGCCTCATCCCACACCAGCGAGGCTTTGCCCGCCACCGGCTTCCAGTGGAACCGGACGAACGTGGCTTTTCCTTCCGCGTTAATCATACGGAAGGTGTGAATACCAAACCCCTCCATCGTGCGATAGCTGCGCGGAATACCCCGGTCAGACATCGCCCACATCACGTTGTGTAACGTTTCAGGTTGCAGAGAGATATAGTCCCAGAAGGTGTCGTGCGCACTTTGTCCCTGCGGTATGGCCCAGTGGGGCTCCGGTTTTACCGCATGGACAAAGTCAGGAAATTTATGCGCATCCTGAATGAAAAACACCGGGGTGTTATTGCCCACCAGATCAAAAATACCCTCTTCGGTATAAAACTTGGTGGCGAAACCGCGAATATCACGCACCGTGTCTGCCGAACCCGCGCCCCCCTGGACGGTGGAGAATCGGACAAACACCGGGGTAATTTTATCCGGGTCGGAGAGGAAATCTGCTTTGGTGATCGCTTTCAGGCTCTTGTACGGCTGGAAGTAGCCATGCGCAGCCGAGCCGCGCGCGTGAACGATACGTTCCGGAATTCGCTCGTGGTCGAAATGGGTAATTTTTTCCCGCAGGATAAAGTCCTCCAGCAGGGTGGGGCCGCGCGAGCCGGCGCGAAGAGAGTTTTGATCGTCAGCAATGCGCACGCCCTGATTGGTCGTGAGTGCAAAACCTTCACCACCTTTACGGTGTGGCTCAAGCGATTTCAGCTTCTCGTTCCCGGTGTCCGGCGATTTCATGCTTCCCGGTGCGGTAGGCTGTTCGCCAGGGGCGGAAGGGCCTGGCGAGGGGCGGTGAGAGCCGTCAGCAGGGGCGAGAGAGTCCATACCCGGTTGAGATTCTTCAGTGCCATGAATCGGTGATTGATGTGTATTATCTTTGTTCGACATTGCACGCTTCTCCTTTATCCATTGCTAAAAACCCTATTAAGGATAGAACAATGTCGTGAGATAGCTCGCGAACTAAGAGTTTTCACATGCCGCCATTAACGAAAGGAGCCCTCTCAGCCATTCGGAGCGCGACGGAAGGGAGCAGAATCGGCTATCATAGAATTTTCCTGCTTCAAGAATTTGCTTTAGTGAACCCGTCGCTTATGAAACCTCTTCGTCAACAAAACCGCCAGGTTATTAGCTATGTGCCCCGCGTGGAACCCGCGCCGCCTGACCATGCCCTGAAAGTGGAGGGTTTTCGTGATGTCTGGCAGCTTCGTGGTAAATATGTGGCGTTTGTCCTGATGGGGGAGCATTTCCGTCGATCGCCGACGTTTTCCGTGCCGGAGTCTGCCCAGCGATGGGCGGTGCAAATCCGCCAGGATGAAGAGGTTGAAGAATAACAGCCATAAAAAAACCGCCATCAGGCGGTTTTTTTATTTCCCGGCAATTACCGGTGCGCCAGTTCGGCGTCGTCTTCACTTTCCAGAATGGCTCTGTCGGTCTGCTTCAGCCACTGGCTGGTCAGCGTACCGGCGGTCATGGAGCCGCTCACGTTCAGCGCGGTACGACCCATGTCGATCAGCGGTTCAACGGAGATCAGCAGCGCGACCAGCGTTACTGGCAGACCCAGTGCAGGCAGCACAATCAGCGCAGCGAAGGTCGCGCCGCCACCAACACCGGCAACACCGGCGGAACTGATGGTCACAATGCCGACCAGCGTGGCGATCCAGACCGGATCCAGCGGGTTGATACCCACGGTCGGGGCAACCATCACCGCCAGCATCGCCGGGTAGAGACCCGCACAGCCGTTCTGACCGATGGTGGCACCAAAGGACGCAGAGAAGCTGGCGATAGATTCTGGCACGCCCAGGCGACGGGTCTGCGCTTCAACGTTCAGAGGAATAGACGCGGCGCTGGAGCGGCTGGTGAAGGCAAAGGTCAGTACCGGCCAGACTTTGCGGAAGTATTTCAGTGGGCTGACGCCGTTCACGCCCAGCAGGATACCGTGCACCACGAACATGATGCCCAGGCCCAGATAAGAGGCGACGACAAAACTGCCCAGCTTAATGATGTCCTGCAGGTTAGAGCCCGCTACCACTTTAGTCATCAGCGCCAGCACGCCGTATGGCGTCAGCTGCATGACCAGACGCACCAGCTTCATCACCCAGCTTTGCAGGGTATCAATCGCCGTCAGCACACGCTCGCCTTTCGGCGCATCGTCTTTCAGCAGCTTCAGTGCGGCCACACCGAGGAATGCCGCGAAGATCACCACGCTGATGATGGACGTTGGGCTGGCGCCGGTCAGGTCAGCAAACGGGTTCTTCGGAATGAAGGAGAGCACCATCTGCGGAACCGTCAGATCGGCCACTTTACCCACGTAGTTGGTTTGAATCGCGGTCAGGCGTGCCGTTTCAGCCGTGCCCTGCACCAGACCTTCGGCCGTCAGGCCAAACAGGTTGGTTACCAGCACACCCACCAGCGCGGCAATCAGCGTGGTAAACAGCAGGGTACCAATGGTCAGAAAACTGATTTTACCCAGTTGAGTGGCGTTATGCAGGCGGGCAACGGCACTCAGAATAGAGGCGAACACCAGCGGCATCACGATCATCTGCAGCAGCTGGACATAGCCGTTGCCGACAATGTTGAACCACTGAATAGAGTCTTTCAGAACTGGATTATCGGAGCCATAAATCGCCTGCAACGCCAGACCAAATACGACACCCATGGCCAGACCAACCAGCACTTTTTTCGCCAGGCTCCACTGTTTGTGGCGCGTCTGCGCGAGAAGCAATAGCAATACAACGAACACAACAACGTTCGCGATGAGTGGAAAATTCATCCCCGTTCTCCTGATTTATTATGGGATCGGTTTTTCCCGATCCTGTTGGCGGAAGGTTAGCAGAAGTGTGATGTCGCGCTTATATCCAAATGGAATGGTTTATGACAAACGGAATGATTTTGTTGGTTTACTGTTCAATCTGGTGATGAATAAAGCGATTGAACTGAAATTGCAGCGAATTGATCATCTGCGAAGACCAGCGCACTGCACTGTTTTCGGGCAATGTCTGTGGCATCCAGACGGCGTAAGCGAAGAGCGCCATGCACAATACGCGCTCAAGCTGGTTCCCTTTCTGTGGCGCAAGGATGGGAAAACGAAAGCGCCAGCGACACGGCCAGAGAAGTGGAACGCCAGCGGGCGTCAGCATATCGGCAAGAATATGGCTTAAGTAGCCGAGCACCATCCCCTGAATGGCATCAGCAGGGACGATCCAGCTTTCGGGCACTTTTAAATAAAAAAGGGTAAGCAGACCAAAAACGGCCAGCAGGCTGTGCGTAAACCCCCGGTGGCCGAACGCGCGAGCGATGGGTTTCGAGACCCACTTCAGGCGTTGCCCAAGAAATGATTTGGGATGATCAATATCGGGCAGCAGACAGGTCAATACGGCGGAAGGGACAATATGCCACCAGTCCCCCTGTGCGAGCACGGGAGTGAGTTCAGCGTTTTTGGCAAATACTGCGCACGCTATGGAAAAAAGGAGGTGGCCTTCCGCCGTCATGATAAAACCCACGAAACTGTCAATTCATACAGTATAGGGTTTTTATACAGTAGGCGGAAGAGGTGACGGTGTAACTGTTTGTCACAAATGGAGCATGTTGTTAGCCGCCCTTAAGGTGATGCGCCGTGAGTTCTGTCAGCGAATTAAGCTTCACATCGGCAAGGGCAAAACGGGGATCGTGGCGGCCTTCCTCTGCCGGAACCACAATGGAGCGCATACGTGCGGCTTTGGACGCGATCATGCCGTTAACGGAATCTTCCAGCGCGACACAGGTAAGCGGATCAAGACCCAGCTTAGCGGCACAGTCCATATAGACCTGCGGGTGCGGTTTGCTGTAGGGCAATTTTTCAGCTGACGCCAGGGCGTCAAAACTGTCGCGCAGCTCAAACATAATGAGCACTTTTTCCAGCATATGCATCGGTGAAGCGGAGGCCAGGCCCACCTTCAGCCCCTGAGCCTTACACAACGCGACCGCTTCACGCACGCCAGGCAATAGCGGCTTGTTCTCCTCCACCAGCGCGATGGCGCGGCTGATAATGCGCGCGGTGACTTCGTCGCGATCTGGGCCACTCCACGGCTGGTGGGCGTACCAGAGGTCTACGACCATATCAATGCGCAGGCCCAGCGTGTCGGGAAGTTCATTACGGCGGCTGATATCAACGCCCAGGCTGGCCATCACGTCCAGCTCGGCGCGATCCCACAACGGCTCGGAATCAATCAGTAATCCATCCATGTCAAAAATAGCGGCAAGTATCTGGCGCGGTGTCGACATCACAACGTCTCCTTATCCAGGGTGTTCGACAGACGATAAGTGCTAAGCACACTTAGCAATTTAGCATATTGCTTTCAAAGATCGGGCGAAAATGCTGTCCAGCAGGTAGACTTAGCCACAAATAACGCGTCTTTATGAAGAGGAACTGATGACGTATCAACAAGCTGGACGCATTGCTGTCTTAAAACGTATTGCTGGCTGGGTGATTTTTATTCCCGCCGTCATCTCTACGCTGATTTCTGTGCTCAAATTTATGTACGATCACAGCGAAAAACAGCCAGGCATTAATGCCGTCATGCTTGATTTTGCGCATGTCATGATTGAGATGATGCGGTTCAACACCCCGTTCCTGAATGTTTTCTGGTTCAACTCGCCAACGCCGGATTTTCACCAGCAGCTTAATATTGGGTTCTGGGTCATCTATGCGTTGATTTTTATTGCCATGGCGTTACAGGCATCCGGCGCGCGAATGAGTCGCCAGACCCGTTTTCTGCGCGAAGGCGTTGAGGATCAGTTAATTCTGGAACAGGCGAAAGGCCCCGAAGGAATGAGCCGGGAGCAGATTGAATCCCGCATTGTGGTACCGCGTCACACCATTTTCCTGCAAATTTTCCCGCTCTATATTCTCCCCATTATCATCATTGTGGCGGGATACTTCTTCTTCTCACTGCTGGGTTTTCTCTGACAGATGAGGGTGGCGGCACGGCCACCCGATTTGTCCCTATGCCGCAAGTACGCGTTCAAGCGCACGCTGGGCGTTGACCAGATGCTGCCCGCCAAAAAGGATAGCGCGGTTCATCAGCGTATAAAGCTGATACACCGGTTGGCGCTCGAGAAAATCGGACGGCAGAGGGGAGACTGACTGATAGCCATCATATATTTGCGGGGGCTGCTCTGGATGCAGGGGCAGCATGGCCAGATCGCACTCTCTGTCACCCCAGTAGCAGGCCGGGTCGAAGATATAGGGGCCGTTGGGACCCAGCGCGCAGTTGTCGGACCATAAATCGCCGTGCAGCAGAGATGCCTGCGGCTGATGGGAGGCCAGGCGCTGTTGTACATGCTCAACGATGGCATCAATATTGCCAAATTCCAGCCCTTTTTCGGCGGCCAGTTCAAGCTGCCATCCGATGCGCTGTTCGGCAAAAAACGTCGACCACCGACGCTGCCAGGCGTTGGGCTGTGGGGTAGTGGAAAGGTCGTTGTCAAAATCGAGCCCAAACTGGGGCTGGTCGCTCCACTGGTGCAGGCGCGCGAGCTGTTGCCCGAGAATGAAGGCGTTATGGGCATCCAGCGGGCGGGGAGGGAGATAGTCCATGACCAGGAAACTGTAGTCCCGGTCGCTGCCCAGAGCCAGCACCTGCGGTACTGTCACCGTTTTACTGCGAGACAACAGTTCCAGCTGGTCGGCTTCAGCGGTGAATATCGGGAGCAGTTCTCGCTCATCACACTTCACGAAAAGATCGCGTCCTGCGTAGCGTAAATGCCACGCGGCGTGGATCTCTCCGCCTGGCAGTTCGTTACGCAGTTCAATTTCACCTTCACCCAGTTGCTCACTTAAAAGATGACTGATAGCCTGCCACATGTTGACTCTCCCATGTTGTCTGCCAGATCATAAAGTTAGCGCATAATTGCGGTAAAAAAATACGAACTAACGCACACCTGAGCGGTTTAAATTCATGCAGCGCACTTATTGTTCTTTTTTATGCCAGCTTTCCCACGTTTCCACGGTGATGTCGGCGGGCTTGTCGGTCACACTTTCCACCAGGCTGGCGGCCAGGGCGTGAACGTCTTCTTCACTCAGGGCCGCGATCAAACCAAATGTCAGCGTGCCTAAATCATGAATATGGCCGTCATCGTCCGTCAGCGTGAGCAGAAAATTCGCGCGAGTAAAGGCGTTATTGAGCTCGTTCAGCTCGGTCAGCGACGCTTCACGAAGATTGATGGTTGCGACATAGCGGGTGATCTCACCACTGCTCATAATTCACCTCGTTGTTATTCTGAAAGTTTTTTTAGCATAGTCGATATGCCATATTTGGCGACTTTAAGGTAAATTCCCCTTCGATTGGGAAGGGGAATAGAGGTCAGTCTTTTGAAAGGTAATCGACGATTTTCTGCGTATCGGCAAGCGAACACAGCCGCGTCCCCTGATTAATGGTGGCGGCACTCCCCGCCGCGACGCCATAACGCGTCATTTCCAGAAGAGAAGCACCCTGCGCCAGTTTTAGCGCCATCGCGCCGACCATGCTGTCACCCGCACCCACGGTACTCTGGCTTTTCATGGGCGGCGGCACAACCTGCACAAAGCCCGTCTTGTCGACAGCCAGCGCCCCCTGAGGACCGAGAGAGACGACCACGCGGTGCGCTTTGCCGCTGCGAACCAGTTCTTCTGCGGCGGTGCGCACGTCATCAGGCTGGTTAAGTTCGCGATTCACAAGCGCGCTAAGCTCTTTCTGGTTAGGTTTAACGAGTTCAAGCTGCCCGGGGACTAACGCCGCCTGCAGGGCTTCACCTGAGCTGTCGACGATGCAGCGGATACCACGCTGAAGCACTGCCTTAACCAGCGCCGTCAGCTTTTCCGTTTTGACGCCTGGCGGCAGACTACCGCTGATAACCAGCAGTGAGCCGCTTTCAATGGTCAGTACCTTCTCTTCCAGTTGACGAAACTCATCATCGCTCAGTCTGGCGCCCGGCATCACGAAACGATACTGTTCCCCGCTGGATTCGACGTGGACATGCAGATTCTGCCGGGTCCAGTCCTGGGCCGCTACGGTGTCTACGGCAACCTGTTCATCCGCCAGCAAAGAGACAAGATGTTCCCCCGTGGCACCCCCGGCAGGGAATATGGCGGTGGCTTTACCGCCAAGATGGGTAATGGCGCGCGCCACGTTAATGCCGCCGCCGCCCGGCTCAAACACAGGGGCGCTACAGCGTAGTTTACCTTCAGGGTAAATGTGCGGGGTGATAGTCGCGGAGTCGAGGGAAGGGGAGAGTGTCAGCGTATAAATAGAAGCCATCATAACCTCCTTTTAGTATGGGTTCTTTTAAGCCTGGCACCGATCGACAGGAAGGCAATGTAAATAACAGTATGATTTTAAAAATGAATGCTGAAACAAGCGTGATAAAAGATATATAAAATAAAACGCGCTTTGGGATCGTTCTTATTCAAAAAATGAAATAAGAAAATATTGCTATGTTATTTGCGCCTTTTTATAATTTGTTACCTTTCTCTGGACGCCTTGTCATTGATCCTCAAGAAAGTTTCCGAGACCGTGGTGGTCTCTTTTTTTGTTGTACGGACTCCTTAAATAAAATGAAGCTTTTGAAGACAGTACCCGCAGCACTGATGCTGGCGGGTGGCGTATTTGCATCACTGAATGCAACCGCCGATGACACCGTTTTTACTGTCATGGACGATCCCTCCACTGCCAAAAAACCCTTCGAAGGTAATCTGAATGCCGGGTATCTCGCGCAATCAGGTAACACAAAAAGCTCTTCTCTGACGGCGGACAGCACCCTGACCTGGTACGGTAATACCACAGCATGGTCGCTGTGGGGGAATGCCAGCAACACGTCCGCTAACGATGAACGCTCTTCCGAGAAATATGCGGCAGGTGGACGTAGCCGTTACAACATGACCGACTATGACTACATATTCGGTCAGGCAAGCTGGTTAACCGACCGTTATAATGGCTATCGCCAGCGTGATGTATTCACGACGGGTTATGGTCGTCAGTTCCTGAATGGGCCTGTACACAGCTTCCGTTTTGAATTCGGTCCTGGGGTTCGCTACGACGAGTACACCAACGGCGAAGATGAAACCCAGCCGCTGGGTTATGCGTCAGGTACCTACGCATGGCAGATGACCGATAACACCAAATTCACTCAGGGTGTGTCTGTGTTTGGTGCCGAGGATACAACGCTGAACTCTGAAAGTGCCCTGAACGTGGCTATCAATGAACACTTCGGTTTGAAAGTGGCCTACAACGTGACCTGGAACTCTTCACCACCAGCAAGCGCGCCTGAACATACCGATCGCAGAACCACCGTTTCACTGGGTTATAGAATGTAATCATGGCGGGCCGAAAATATCGGCCCGTTTCTCATCTCTGCCAGACGTCCCTTCTGATTCTCTAACCCCAAATCATTGCCGCCCAACGAAGTAGCAGCATTGCGCCGCAGATGGCAATCAGCACCAGCACCATTTTCCAGTGTTTTACGGCAAATCGTTTTGTTGGCATAACCTAATCCTTGTCCGTTGATACGCATAGTCTATCAAACGGGGCCGAAATATGCCCCTTCCTGGGAGCAATCGTGTTATGCCGGTATGGGGTTCAGCTCAGAACCAGTGGAATCGATCGGCGAGAATCAACAATAAACCGGTTGCTGACAGGATATTTAATATCACTACCGTTCTACTGGATACGTTCATGGTAAGCACCTGTGGATGTTAAAGGCCTGTTCAAAGTTAGCTCAGCATCGGCGAAATGCGAGTGCCAGAGAGACGCAATCTGCAAATATCTGCAACATGCCAGTCCTTCATTGTGGCAGCAGAGGGTGCAATCCCCTTGCTGTTAGTGTTAACATTAAGTCCCTTGCCGTAAACCCGCATTTATCTGAATTCGGCAGGTGCAGGATAACGAACCAATTTGACGATTGTTGGTCAGATGTTTCGTAATCTACTGTTTAATCACGATTATTTTCTTTGTATATGCTCTTATGTGTGGGGCATCACTGCAAATAAGGATATAAAATGCCTGTAATTACTCTTCCTGATGGCAGCCAACGCCATTTCGACCGCGCTGTTAGCCCAATGGATGTTGCCCTGGATATCGGTCCTGGCCTCGCGAAAGCGACCATCGCCGGCCGTGTGAACGGTGAGCTGGTTGATGCGTCCGATCTGATTGAAAACGATGCGACGCTTGCAATCATCACCGCGAAAGACGAAGAAGGTCTGGAGATCATTCGTCACTCCTGTGCGCACCTGTTAGGTCATGCTATTAAGCAGCTGTGGCCAAACACCAAAATGGCGATTGGTCCGGTTATCGACAACGGCTTCTACTATGACGTTGACCTTGACCATACCCTGACCCAGGAAGATATCGACGCGCTCGAAAAACGTATGCACGAGCTCGCCGAAACGAACTATGACGTCATCAAGAAGAAAGTCAGCTGGCACGAAGCGCGTGAAACCTTCGTCAAGCGTGGCGAGAGCTATAAAGTCTCTATTCTTGACGAGAACATCTCTCATGATGACAAGCCAGGCTTGTACCATCACGAAGAATACATCGACATGTGCCGTGGACCGCACGTGCCGAATATGCGTTTCTGTCATCACTTTAAACTGATGAAGATCGCAGGCGCCTACTGGCGTGGCGACAGCAACAACAAAATGTTGCAGCGTATTTATGGTACCGCATGGGCCGATAAAAAAGCCCTGAACGCCTATCTGCAGCGCCTGGAAGAAGCGGCGAAGCGTGACCACCGTAAAATCGGTAAACAGCTTGACCTGTATCACATGCAGGAAGAAGCGCCGGGTATGGTATTCTGGCATAACGACGGCTGGACCATCTTCCGTGAACTGGAAACGTTCGTACGCTCCAAGCTGAAAGAGTACCAGTACCAGGAAGTAAAAGGCCCGTTCATGATGGACCGTGTGCTGTGGGAAAAAACCGGCCACTGGGACAACTACAAAGATGCGATGTTCACCACCTCGTCCGAGAACCGTGAATACTGCATTAAGCCAATGAACTGCCCGGGCCACGTTCAGATCTTCAACCAGGGTCTGAAATCCTACCGTGACCTGCCGCTGCGTATGGCGGAGTTCGGTAGCTGCCACCGTAACGAGCCATCAGGTGCGCTTCACGGTCTGATGCGTGTTCGTGGCTTTACTCAGGATGATGCGCATATCTTCTGTACTGAAGATCAGGTTCGTGATGAAGTTAACGCCTGTATTCGTATGGTCTACGATATGTACAGCACCTTTGGCTTCGAGAAGATCGTGGTCAAACTCTCAACGCGTCCGGAAAAACGTATCGGTAGCGATGAGACATGGGATCGCGCAGAAGCGGATCTCGCCGTGGCGCTGGAAGAGAACGGTATTCCGTTCGAATACCAGCTGGGCGAGGGCGCATTCTACGGTCCGAAAATTGAATTTACCCTGTATGACTGTCTCGACAGAGCTTGGCAGTGCGGTACTGTACAGCTGGACTTCTCCCTGCCGCAGCGTTTAAGCGCCTCTTATGTTGGCGAAGACAACGAACGTCAGGTACCGGTTATGATTCACCGTGCAATCCTCGGTTCACTGGAGCGCTTCATCGGCATCCTGACCGAAGAGTTCGCGGGCTTCTTCCCAACCTGGCTTGCGCCAGTGCAGGTAGTGGTGATGAACATTACCGATTCTCAGGCAGATTACGTTAAAGAATTGACGCAGAAACTACAAAATGCGGGCATTCGCGTAAAAGCAGACTTGAGAAATGAGAAGATTGGCTTTAAAATCCGCGAGCACACTTTACGTCGTGTCCCGTATATGTTGGTCTGTGGTGATAAAGAGGTGGAAGCAGGCAAAGTTGCCGTTCGCACCCGCCGTGGTAAAGACCTGGGCAGCCTGGACGTAAGTGAAGTGATTGAGAAGCTGCAACAAGAGATTCGCAGCCGCAGTCTTCAACAACTGGAGGAATAAGGTATTAAAGGCGGAAAACGAGTTCAAACGGCACGTCCGAATCGTATCAATGGCGAGATTCGCGCCCAGGAAGTTCGCTTAACAGGTCTGGAAGGCGAGCAGCTGGGGATTGTGAGTCTGAGAGAAGCAATCGAAAAGGCTGAAGAAGCTGGAGTAGATTTAGTTGAAATCAGCCCTAACGCCGAACCGCCAGTTTGTCGTATCATGGACTACGGCAAGTTCCTTTATGAAAAGAGTAAGTCTTCTAAGGAACAGAAGAAGAAGCAAAAAGTTATCCAGGTTAAGGAAATCAAATTCCGTCCTGGTACCGACGATGGCGATTATCAGGTAAAACTCCGCAGCCTGATTCGCTTTCTGGAAGATGGCGATAAGGCCAAGATCACACTGCGTTTCCGCGGTCGTGAAATGGCCCACCAACAGATCGGTATGGAAGTGCTTAACCGCGTCCGTGAAGATCTGAGTGAACTGGCAGTAGTCGAATCCTTCCCTACGAAGATCGAAGGCCGCCAGATGATCATGGTGCTCGCTCCTAAGAAGAAACAGTAAGGCCTTCAAGCAGCAAAATCTGTGGAGCCTTCGGGTTTCATAGGTTTTGTTCGCCTATGTTTCGTTTATTTAACAATGCGAAGTGGAAGTTATTAAAATGCCAAAAATTAAGACCGTACGCGGTGCTGCTAAGCGCTTCAAAAAAACCGGTAAAGGTGGTTTTAAGCACAAGCACGCTAACCTGCGTCACATTCTGACTAAGAAAGCTACCAAGCGTAAACGTCACCTGCGTCCAAAAGCCATGGTTTCTAAAGGCGATCTGGGCCTGGTAATCGCGTGCCTGCCGTACGCATAAGTCGTTAACGTTTAACTTTTTTAACTTAGAATAGATACAGGAGAGCACACATGGCTCGCGTAAAACGTGGTGTAATTGCACGTGCACGTCACAAGAAAATTTTGAAACAAGCTAAAGGCTACTACGGTGCGCGTTCACGCGTATACCGCGTTGCCTTCCAGGCTGTTATCAAAGCAGGTCAGTACGCTTACCGTGACCGTCGTCAGCGTAAGCGTCAGTTCCGTCAACTGTGGATTGCGCGTATCAACGCAGCAGCACGTCAGAACGGTATTTCTTACAGCAAATTCATCAACGGCCTGAAAAAAGCCTCTGTTGAAATCGACCGTAAGATCCTGGCTGACATCGCAGTATTCGACAAAGTAGCGTTCACCGCTCTGGTCGAAAAAGCGAAAGCAGCACTGGCATAAGCCAGTTGAGAGAGGGGGCTTTGCCTCCTCTTTTCATTTAACACCATCAGAAGATTGACATTTATCCGTGCAGGCTTTTCAATAAGTTCTCAACGGTTTTTACCCAACAAGGTAACGCAAGCATGAATGCTGCTATTTTCCGCTTCTTCTTTTACTTTAGCACCTGACTCCAGGAGGCTAGCGCGTGAAAGATGAAACGAAAAACAGCGCCAGATAAGCCTCCCGATGGAGGCTTTTTTTGTATCTGAATTTGAGAGAATAACTCCACCAAATCGGTGTCTGCACCGACATAATGAGGAAAATCATGTCACATCTCGCAGAGCTGGTTGCCAGTGCAACAGCCGCCATTAATCAGGCCTCAGATGTTGCCGCGTTAGACAATGTCCGCGTCGAATATCTTGGGAAGAAAGGGCACCTGACCCTTCAAATGACAACCCTGCGTGAACTGCCGCCAGAAGAACGCCCGGCAGCGGGTGCGGTGATTAACGAAGCTAAAGAGCAGGTGCAGCAGGCACTGAACGCGCGTAAAGCCGAACTGGAAAGCGCGGTGCTGAATGCGCGCCTGGCCGCAGAGACGATCGACGTTTCTCTGCCGGGTCGCCGTATCGAAAACGGGGGGCTGCATCCGGTTACCCGTACCATCGATCGCATTGAAAGTTTCTTCGGTGAGCTCGGCTTTACCGTGGCGACTGGCCCGGAAATTGAAGATGATTATCACAACTTCGATGCCCTGAATATTCCTGGCCATCATCCGGCTCGCGCTGACCACGACACTTTCTGGTTTGACGCCACGCGTCTGCTGCGTACCCAGACCTCTGGCGTACAGATCCGTACCATGAAGGATCAGGAACCGCCAATCCGCATCATCGCGCCGGGTCGCGTCTATCGTAACGATTACGATCAGACCCATACCCCAATGTTCCACCAGATGGAAGGTCTGATTGTTGATAAAAACATCAGCTTCACCAACCTGAAGGGCACGCTGCACGATTTCCTGAACAACTTCTTTGAGGAAGACCTGCAGGTTCGTTTCCGTCCATCCTACTTCCCGTTCACTGAACCGTCTGCGGAAGTTGACGTGATGGGCAAAAACGGCAAATGGCTGGAAGTGCTGGGTTGCGGCATGGTGCATCCAAATGTACTGCGCAACGTCGGTATCGATCCGGAAGTGTACTCCGGCTTTGCCTTCGGTATGGGCATGGAGCGTCTGACCATGCTGCGTTACGGTGTGACCGATTTACGTGCATTCTTCGAAAACGATCTGCGTTTCCTCAAACAGTTTAAATAAGGGCAGGACAGAACAATGAAATTCAGTGAACTGTGGTTACGCGAATGGGTCAATACCACGCTGGACAGCGACGCGCTGTCTGACCAGATCACCATGGCGGGCCTGGAAGTTGACGGCGTTGAGCCGGTTTCCGGTGCCTTCACCGGCGTCGTGGTCGGTGAAGTGGTCGAGTGCGGCCAGCATCCGAACGCCGACAAACTGCGCGTGAC
Organism: Enterobacter sp. T2; assembly: GCF_010692925.1. Classification (NCBI taxonomy): domain Bacteria; kingdom Pseudomonadati; phylum Pseudomonadota; class Gammaproteobacteria; order Enterobacterales; family Enterobacteriaceae; genus Enterobacter; species Enterobacter sp. T2. The sequence goes on from NZ_CP048736.1 coordinate 1,889,371, forward strand.
AAAAGTGAATGTCGGCGGCGACCGCCTGCTGGACATCGTTTGCGGTGCGCCAAACTGCCGTCAGGGCCTGAAAGTCGCCGTGGCAACCGTGGGTGCGGTACTGCCGGGTGATTTCAAAATTAAAGCGGCTAAACTGCGCGGTGAGCCGTCTGAAGGCATGCTGTGCTCCTTTTCCGAGCTGGGTATTTCCGACGATCACAACGGCATCATTGAGCTGCCGCTGGATGCGCCAATTGGCACCGATATCCGCGAATACCTGAAGCTTGATGACAACACCATCGAGATCAGCGTTACGCCAAACCGCGCTGATTGCTTAGGTATCATCGGCGTGGCGCGCGACGTGGCCGTGCTGAACCAGACCGAACTGAACGCGCCGGAGATCGTACCGGTAGAAGCGACCATCAGTGACGTACTGCCTATTCAGGTTGACGCCGCGGATGCTTGCCCACGCTACCTCGGCCGCGTGGTAAAAGGCATCAACGTGAAAGCGCCAACACCACTGTGGATGAAAGAGAAGCTGCGCCGCTGCGGCATTCGCTCTATCGACGCGGTGGTTGACGTCACCAACTACGTTCTGCTGGAACTGGGTCAGCCAATGCATGCGTTCGATAAAGATCGTATCGAAGGCGGTATTGTTGTCCGTATGGCAAAAGAGGGCGAAACCCTGGTTCTGCTTGACGGCACCGAAGCGAAGCTGAACGCGGATACGCTGGTGATTGCTGACCACAGCAAAGCGCTGGCGATGGGCGGTATCTTCGGTGGCGAACACTCTGGGGTAAATGACGAAACGCAAAACGTCCTGCTGGAATGCGCCTTCTTCAGCCCGCTCTCTATCACCGGTCGCGCACGCCGTCATGGCCTGCACACCGATGCGTCTCACCGCTACGAGCGTGGCGTTGACCCTGCGCTGCAGTACAAAGCGATGGAGCGAGCGACTCGCCTGCTGATCGACATCTGCGGCGGTGAAGCCGGTCCGGTTATCGATGTCACTCACGAAGCGACGCTGCCGAAACGCGCAACCATTACCCTGCGCCGTAGCAAGCTCGATCGCCTGATTGGTCATCATGTTGCCGATGCCCAGGTGACCGACATTCTGACGCGTCTGGGCTGTGAAGTGACCGAAGGTCAGGACGAGTGGAAAGCCGTTGCGCCATCCTGGCGTTTTGACATGGACATCGAAGAAGATCTGGTGGAAGAAGTGGCCCGTGTATACGGCTACAACAACATCCCGGACGAGCCCGTTCAGGCCGGTCTGGTGATGGGTACCCATCGTGAAGCCGACCTGTCCCTGAAGCGTGTGAAAACCATGCTTAACGACAAAGGCTACCAGGAAGTGATCACCTACAGCTTTGTTGATCCTAAGCTGCAGCAACTGATCCACCCTGGCGAGGAGGCGTTGATCCTGCCAAGCCCAATCTCCAGCGAAATGTCCGCAATGCGTCTGTCCCTGTGGACCGGGCTGCTGGGCACTATCGTTTACAACCAGAATCGCCAGCAAAACCGCGTGCGAATTTTCGAAAGCGGTTTGCGCTTTGTACCGGATAATCAGGCAAATTTAGGCATCCGTCAGGATCTCATGCTGGCTGGTGCTATCAGTGGCAACCGTTATGAAGAGCACTGGGACCTGGCAAAAGGCACGGTTGATTTCTACGATATGAAAGGCGATCTGGAAGCCATTCTGGATCTGACCGGTAAATTATCTGAAATTGAATTCCGTGCAGAAGCGATTCCAGCCCTGCATCCGGGCCAGAGTGCGGCGATCTATTTAGACGGCAAACGCATTGGTTTCATTGGTGTTGTTCATCCTGAGCTGGAGCGTAAGCTGGACCTGAACGGCCGTACCATCGTGTTTGAGCTGGAGTGGAGCCCGGTTGCAGACCGCGTCATTCCTCAGGCGCAGGACGTCTCCCGCTTCCCGGCGAACCGCCGTGATATCGCGGTTGTGGTCGCGGAAAACGTTCCCGCAGCAGATATTTTGGCCGAATGTAAGAAAGTTGGCGTAAATCAGGTAGTTGGCGTAAACTTATTTGACGTGTACCGCGGCAAGGGCGTAGCAGAAGGTTTCAAGAGCCTCGCTATCAGCCTTATCCTTCAGGATACCAGCCGTACACTCGAAGAAGAGGAGATTGCCGCTACCGTCGCCAAATGTGTAGAGGCATTAAAAGAGCGATTCCAGGCATCATTGAGGGATTGAACCTATGGCGCTTACAAAAGCTGAAATGTCAGAATATCTGTTTGATAAGCTTGGGCTTAGCAAACGGGATGCCAAAGAGCTGGTAGAGCTGTTTTTCGAAGAGATCCGTCGTGCTCTGGAAAATGGTGAGCAGGTAAAACTCTCCGGTTTTGGCAATTTTGATTTGCGAGACAAAAACCAACGTCCGGGCCGTAACCCGAAGACGGGGGAAGATATTCCCATTACAGCCCGCCGCGTGGTGACCTTCAGACCCGGCCAGAAGTTAAAAAGCCGTGTCGAAAACGCAACGCCCAAAGCAGAGTAATATGAACTAACCAAAAAGGCCGCCTACGCGGCCTTTTTTCTTTGCGCTCTCTGGCAAACCGACCGTAAAATCAAAGACATCACACGCTAATAAAACCACGCTCATGCTTGATTATGCTCATCGCCAACACCGTTCCGACCGACGTCGCCTGCTATTGCTGGCGCTGTTGCTGATTGTCGCCGCGGGTATCAGCCTCTGCGCGGGCGACAGCTGGATTGGGCCCGAACGCTGGCTGGGGCCTGACGGGCAACTCTTCGTCTGGCAAATTCGTCTGCCTCGCACCGTGGCGGTGATGCTGGTCGGTGCTGCACTGGCGCTGTCAGGTACCGTTATGCAGGCGCTGTTTGAAAACCCGCTGGCGGAACCCGGGCTGCTCGGGGTGTCGAACGGTGCAGGCGTCGGGCTGATTGCGGCGGTAATGCTGGGCGGAGGAGAACTCTCCGGATGGAGTATTAGCCTCAGCGCCATTTTCGGCGCATTACTGATCACCATCATCCTGCTTCGCTTTGCCAGACGGCACTTGTCGACCAGCCGTCTGCTGCTTGCCGGGGTTGCGCTGGGGATCATCTGCAGCGCGCTAATGACCTGGGCGGTTTACTTCTCGACCTCCTTTGACTTGCGTCAGCTGATGTACTGGATGATGGGCGGCTTTGGTGGCGTTGACTGGCATCAGGGCTGGCTGATGGCGCTTATGGTGCCTGGGATTGTATGGGCAGCCCTGCAGGCGCAGCCGCTGAATATGCTCGCGCTGGGGGAGATCTCAGCCCGTCAGCTCGGCATGCCGATGGCGTTCTGGCGTAACGTGCTGGTCATTGCCATCGGTTGGCTGGTGGGCGTGAGCGTGGCGCTGGCGGGAGCGATTGGTTTTATCGGGCTGGTTATCCCGCATATGCTGCGTCTGTGTGGCTTCACGGACCATCGAACCTTGCTTCCGGCTTCGGCCGTGGCCGGAGCCGTCACGCTGCTGGTGGCTGATATCATCGCTCGTCTTGCCCTGACAGCCGCGGAGTTACCGATTGGTGTGGTAACCGCCACGCTGGGCGCGCCAGTCTTTATCTGGCTACTATTAAAATCCGGACGTTAAAAAACGACCCGTAAGACAACCTGAGGGAATGCTATGCAGACTGATATCCTGAATACCGAAGTGACGACCATTGATGGCGAGAAAACCACGCTGGAAAGCTACAAAGGCAACGTGTTGCTTATCGTCAACGTGGCGTCCAAATGCGGCCTGACGCCACAGTACGAACAGCTGGAGAACATTCAGAAAGCCTGGGAGAAAGACGGTTTCACCGTGCTGGGCTTCCCGTGCAACCAGTTCCTGGGCCAGGAGCCGGGCAGCGAAGAAGAGATCAAAACCTTCTGCAGCACCACCTATGGCGTAACGTTCCCGATGTTCAGCAAAATTGATGTTAACGGCGAAGATCGCCATCCGCTGTACGCGAAGCTGATTGCTGCCGCGCCGAAGGCCGTTGCGCCTGAGGGCAGTGGTTTTTACGAGCGTATGGCCAGCAAAGGCCGCGCGCCGCTCTATCCGGACGATATTCTGTGGAACTTCGAAAAATTCCTGATCGGTCGCGACGGCCAGGTCGTTCAGCGCTTCTCGCCGGATATGACGCCTGAGGATCCGATTGTCATGGAATCGATCAAGCTGGCGCTGGCAAAATAATGTCACTGCTGATGCAGCTCACGGACGTCGCCGAGAAGGGGCGTCTGGAGCCGATGACCGGCGCTATCAATGCGGGGGAAATCCTGCATCTGGTTGGGCCAAACGGCGCGGGAAAAAGCACGCTGCTGGCGCGGATGGCAGGGCTGACCACCGGGCCCGGGCAGATCACACTGCTGGAACATCCTCTTGCTGACTGGTCTCCCGGCTCGCTGGCCCACCGGCGCAGCTATCTGGTGCAGCAGCAGGTGCCGCCGTTTGCGATGCCGGTCTGGCATTATCTGATGCTGCATTTGCACGACAAACAGAATACGGCACTGCTTACGGAGGTGGCGGCGGCGTTAGGACTGGAAGATAAACTGCCCCGCCATGCCAGCCAGCTTTCCGGCGGTGAATGGCAGCGAGTGCGTCTGGCGGCGGTCATTCTGCAGATCCACCCCGCAGGCAACCCTCACGGGCGGATGTTGCTCCTGGACGAACCCATGAGTGGTCTGGATGTCGCCCAGCAGGCGGCGCTGGATTCGCTGTTAAGCGCGTTGAGCCGGAAAGGTATTGCCGTGGTGATGAGCAGCCACGACCTTAACCATACGTTGCGCCATGCCCATCGGGTGTGGCTACTGTCGCGCGGCAGGATGATTGCCAGCGGCGCGCGGGACCAGGTTCTTACGCCGCCACATCTGGCACGTGCCTATAACATGTCGTTCCGCAGGCTGGATATCGAGGGACATAAGATGCTGATTTCTACGGGGCAGGAGTAACCGTTTCTTGCCTGTTAACACACTTGCGCGCTAAATTACCGAAAGAACAATAAAAGCAGAGGATTCGTCTGAAAATGCGATTCTGGTTTATCCTGGTGGCGGCACTCTTTCTTGCGGGATGCAGCAGCCATCGTGCACCGCCGCCTAATCCGCGGCTTTCAGATTCTATCACCGTCATTGCCAGTCTGAACGACCAGCTGAGCAACTGGCGCGGGACGCCTTATCGCTACGGCGGTATGAGTCGCGGCGGAGTGGACTGCTCTGGTTTTGTGCTGATGACGTTTCGTGACAAGTTTGATTTACAGCTTCCGCGCGAAACGCGTAAGCAGGCTGAAATTGGGACTGAAATTGATAAAGACGATCTGCTGCCGGGAGACCTGGTCTTTTTCAAAACCGGTTCGGGAGAAAGTGGCCTGCATGTCGGCATTTATGACACGGACAACCAGTTTATTCATGCCTCAACAAGCCGGGGTGTGATGCGCTCTTCTCTGGATAATGTTTACTGGCGTAAAAATTTCTGGCAGGCACGACGTATTTAATCTGCCCGAACACGTCTCACTGCCGGCAGGGTAACTATTAAATCATGCCGGTTTTTCTTGAATAAGCTGATTAAAGTTAAATTTACCTAAAATTAGCGTCATCCTTATGTGTCTGTTTTATCTAAAACTGGCTATTACTCTGTAACCAGGATAAGATTATTTTAGATTCAGGGATAAATCTGAAAATTAATACGGAACTAATGAAATTAAACTTATTAAAATCAAGACAGTGGAATTGTGTCGGCAATTGCTCCAGGATGTCCTCTCTCATCTTTAATGCGGGGCGAGTGCAATGATGATTACGCTAGATAATGCATACCAGTCTGAACTGATGCTTTTGCCTGCACGTAATAGTGCTGGCGAGCTTAAAGGTTTAGAAGTTCTGGTTAACTTTACTGGCGTCGGCACCGATGTGAGGATCCCCACTGAGCTCGTTATCCCCCGGCTTTCAGCGGCAGAAGAGTTAGCGCTGTTTAACGAAAAACTGCAATTGCTTGATACCTGTAAACTGTTTTTTATTCAGCATCAGTTAATTGCATGGATAAATATTACCCCGGCTATTGTTGAATTTTTATTAAGTAATGGGAATGCTGTTTCAATTCTTGAGCGGTATCCTTTTCTTGAGTTTACTGTTAATGAGAATTATCCAGGTTTAAATAACGGAAAGGATGATCTGCAACTGGCGAGAATGGCGATCCATTTCCCCCTGGTCCTCGCAAACTTTGGTGCAGGCGCGGCATCGCTCAAAGCTGTCTATGATGGATTATTTAAACGGGTCATTCTCGATAAAGGTTTCATCCAGCAGCGGGCTTCAGAGCTCTCTTTCGAACCTTTTATGCGCGCTATCCTCTGGCAAATAACGCCGCACTGCCAGTCGGTGATCGTCTCAGGTATTGACGACCACGGTCTGCTGCAACGCGTCTTGTCCTTCAATTTTGGCGCCATGCAGGGCACGCTGTGGCCCGCTGTCCCGGCGGAGCACGTCACGACGCTGGTTCAGTAGCGATAACCCTGTCTTTCGCCCGTGTTTAAGTTCGGGCAAACCCTCTACACTAAAAGCAGGAGGACTTATGACCCTGTCTTTTACTGCTCACTGGCATGACGAGTTGCCTGGCTTTTACACCGCACTCAAACCCACACCGTTACACAATTCACGTCTTATCTGGCACAACGACCGGCTGGCCGATGAACTGGCCGTTCCGCCTGAGATGTTTAAGCCTTCCGGGGGCGCGGGCGTCTGGGGAGGCGAAACGCTTCTGCCCGGTATGCAACCCCTTGCCCAGGTCTATAGCGGACACCAGTTTGGCGTCTGGGCGGGACAGCTGGGCGACGGCAGGGGGATCCTGCTGGGCGAACAACAGCTTTCCAACGGAGAGACGGTTGACTGGCATCTGAAAGGCGCAGGTCTTACCCCTTATTCTCGGATGGGTGATGGCCGCGCAGTATTACGTTCAACAATACGTGAATGCCTGGCATCTGAAGCCATGCATGCTCTGGGGATCCCCACCACGCGCGCGCTGTCGATTGTCACCAGCGACACGCCGGTTATGCGCGAAACGGTAGAAAAAGGGGCGATGCTGATGCGTATCGCACAAAGCCATCTGCGCTTTGGCCATTTTGAGCACTTTTACTATCGTCGTGAGACGGACAAGGTTCGTCAGCTCGCGGACTACGCTATTCGCCGCCATTGGGCGCATTTGCAGGATGAGGCTGATAAATACGTTCTCTGGTTCCGGGACGTGGTCGCCCGTACCGCCAGGATGATTGCTCGCTGGCAAACGGTGGGCTTTGCGCATGGGGTAATGAACACTGACAACATGTCGCTCCTCGGGCTGACCTTTGATTATGGGCCGTTTGGTTTTCTGGATGATTATCAGCCGGGGTATATCTGCAACCACTCTGACTATCAGGGACGTTACAGTTTTGACAACCAGCCAGCGGTTGGGCTATGGAACCTGCAGCGGTTTGCGCAAACATTGTCGCCGTTTATGGATGTCGATGCCCTGAATGATGCACTCGACAGCTATCAGGACGTTTTGCTGCGGGAATATGGCACGCTGATGCGCAACAAGCTGGGGCTGATGACCCAGGAGAAAGGGGATAACGAGATCCTGAACGATCTGTTTGCACTGATGGCGCGTGAGGGGAGTGATTATACCCGCACTTTCCGGATGCTGGGCCAGACGGAGCAGCACAGTGCTGCCTCGCCGCTGCGCGACGAGTTTATTGACAGGCAGGCCTTTGACGACTGGTTTGCACGTTACCGCTCCCGCTTGCAGCAGGAACAGGTCGATGACGCCGCCCGTCAGACGCAGATGAACGCGACGAATCCCGCGATGGTGTTGCGCAACTGGCTGGCGCAGCGGGCGATTGAACAGGCAGAGCAGGGAGAGTATGACGAGTTGCACCGTCTGCACCTGGCGTTGCGCACGCCGTTTGCCGACCGGGATGATGACTATATCAGCCGCCCGCCAGACTGGGGCAAACGGCTGGAAGTGAGTTGCTCAAGCTAAACATTTCTGGCCGGGTAAGGCGAAGCCGCTACCCGGCCAGAAACTCACTGTGCCACCCAGCCGCCATCCATATTCCACGCGGCGCCGCGAACGTTAACGGCGCTGTCGCTGCATAAAAACAGCGCCAGTTCGCCCAACTGCTCCGGGGTGACAAATTCACCTGAAGGCTGCTTTTCCCCGAGAAGCTGGTCCCGCGCCAGTTCCGGCGGGACGCCATCCGCGATGCGCTTATCGATTTGCTGTTGTACCAGCGGGGTCAGCACCCACCCCGGGCAGAGGGCATTGGCGGTCACGCCGGTGCGTGCGGTTTCCAGCGCCAGGGATTTGGTAAAGCCCACCACGCCATGCTTGGCGGCAACGTAGGCGGACTTCTCTTTCGACGCAACCAGCCCGTGAACGGAGGCGATATTAATGATGCGTCCCCAGTTTTGTTCACGCATGGCGGGCAACGCCAGCCGGCTGGTGTGAAACACCGCAGAAAGGTTAATGGCGATAATGTCGTTCCATTTCTCCACCGGGAAGGTCTCCACCGGAGCCACATGCTGTATCCCGGCATTGTTAACAAGAATATCCACGCCGCCAAACTGCGATTCGGCGTAGCGCATCATGGCTTCAATCTGCAACACGTCACGCAGGTCGGCATCGTGGTAGCCCGGCTTTTTGCCCAGTTGTGCAATTTCTTCTCGCGCTGATCCGCTGTCACCGAAACCGTTGAGAATCAACTGCGCCCCTGATTTCGCCAGCACGCGAGCGATCCCCAGGCCAATGCCGCTTGTCGAGCCGGTCACCAGGGCGATTTTACCGTTCAGATTCATTTCTCTCTCCTTACACAATGCCGGTCAGATAGAACACGGCAATGACAAAAAGCACTGCCAGGCTTTTAATGATAGTGATAGCGAAAATGCCGCCGTACGCCTGACGATGGCTCAGGCCGGTGATGGCCAGCAAGGTAATCACCGCCCCGTTATGGGGAAGCGTATCCATCCCGCCGCTTGCCATTGACGCCACGCGGTGCAACACCTCAAGCGGGATATTGGCCGCGTGGGCGGCAGCAACAAAGGTGTCCGCCATGGCCGCAAGGGCAATACTCATTCCGCCGGACGCTGAGCCGGTGATCCCGGCGAGAACGGTCACGCTGATGGCTTCGTTCAGCAACGGGTTCGGGATGGCAGACAGCGCTTTAGATAACACCAGAAAACCGGGCAGGGCGGCGATAACCGCGCCGAAACCGTATTCGGACGCGGTATTCATCGCCGCGAGGATAGCGCCGCTCACCGCCGTTCGGCTGCCTTCTGCCAGACGTCCCCGGATATTGCGAAAACCAAAAATCAACACCAGCACAATACCGGAGAGCAGCGCCGCCTCCACGGCCCAGATGGCGGTGATCTTGCTCACCTCGGTCACAATCGGTTTCGCCAGTCCTGGCAGGGTAAGCTCATGACTCGTACCGTACCAGCCGGGGATCCAGCGGGTAAACAGCAGGTTCAGTATGCCCACGACCAGCAGCGGGGAGAGAGCAATCAGCGGATGCGGGAGATGAATATTGTCCGGCGTTTCAGGTTCGTTTTTCAGGTCCGTGCCATAACCTTCATTGTTATTGATCGCCTTACGCCGCTGCCGCTCCAGCCAGAGCAGGCCAAAGAAGATAATAAACAGAGAGCCGATAAGACCCAGCCACGGGGCCGCCCAGGCGTTAGTGCCAAAGAAGCTGGTGGGAATAATGTTCTGGATTTGCGGTGTGCCGGGCAGGGCGTCCATGGTAAACGAGAACGCCCCCAGCGCCACGGTAGCGGGGATTAACCGTTTAGGGATGCCGCTCTGGCGGAACAGTTCGGCGGCAAACGGGTACACCGCAAATGCTACCACGAACAGCGACACGCCGCCGTAGGTTAACAGCGCACACACCAGGACTATCACGGGGATAGCGTGCCGACGACCGAGGATCTGGATCGCGGCGGCAACGATGGATCGTGAAAAACCGGAAAGCTCAATCAGCTTGCCAAACACCGCCCCCAGCAGGAACACCGGGAAATAGAGCTTAACGAAGCCGACCATCTTTTCCATAAACAGGCCAGTAAACGTCGGGCCGACGGCACCCGGATCGGTCAGCAGCACGGCACCAAGCGCCGCAATCGGCGCAAACAAAATCACGCTGTATCCGCGGTAGGCCGCCAGCATCAGTAATCCCAGCGCCGCCAGGGCTATTAACACACTCATTACGACTCCTCACTTTAATTATTATTCGGGTACCAACGAGAGGTTTAACGCTCAACGGTCAGGGCAATGCCTTGTCCGCCGCCAACGCACAGGGTGGCAAGTCCCTTTGTTACTCCCCGGCGCTGCATTTCATGGAGCAGGGTCACCAGGATGCGACAGCCGGATGCGCCAATCGGATGGCCCAGGGCGATGGCGCCACCGTTAACGTTGACGTTCTGTTCATCCCAGCCAAGCTCTTTGCCCACCGCCAGTGCCTGTGCGGCAAAGGCTTCGTTGGCTTCAATGAGATCGACGTCGTCGAGCGTCCAGCCCGCCCGCGCCAGCGCCGTCCGGCAGGCGCTGACCGGGCCGATGCCCATCATCGACGGATCAACGCCCGTCACGGCGTAACTCACAATGTGGCCAAGGACAGGTAACCCGCTTTCCCGCGCCTTTTCCTCGCTCATCAGCAGTACCGCGGCGGCCCCATCGTTAAGGGTGGAGGCGTTCCCCGCCGTGACCGTGCCCTCGTCATGCAAAAATGCGGGGCGAAGCTGTGCAAGCTGCCCGGCGGTGGTTTCCGGGCGTGGCTGTTCATCATGGCGGACAATCTGTGGCGCACGTTTGCCCTGTTTCACCGTCACTGGCGCTATTTCGGCGTCAAACCGACCAGTCTCAATGGCGGACGCTGCCTTTTGCTGTGACCCGAAGGCGAAGGCATCCTGTTGCTCGCGGGAAATGCCGTACTCACGGGCGACGTTTTCCGCAGTGATGCCCATGTGGTAATCGTTGAAGGCGTCCCACAGGCCGTCGGTGATCATGCTGTCCTGCAGGCCCGTATGCCCAAAACGCAGCCCTGAACGTGCGCCATCCAGCAGATACGGGGCGTTACTCATGCTCTCCTGGCCGCCAGCGATAACCACGTCTGCGTCACCGCAGCGGATTGCCTGGACGGCGAGCTGTACCGCTTTCAACCCCGCGCCGCACACCAGATTGACCGTTGTCGCCGGGGTGCTGACGGGTAATCCGGCAGTGATGGCCGTCTGGCGGGCGGGGTTTTGCCCGCACCCGGCCGTCAGCACCTGACCGAAAACCAGTTCGTCTATTTGCTCTGGGTGAAGACCGCTGCTCTCCAGCAGACGCTGTACCGTGACGGCACCCAGCTCAATGGCTGAAAGGGGCGAGAGCGATCCGCGAAAACTGCCAATGGGGGTTCGCGTTGCCCCGACAATCATGACCTTTTTCATGTTGAGTCCTCAGTTGAAGCGCATCTCGCGAACGTCGTCCGCCACAATGATTTTTCCGGCCGTTTTACGGACAATCTCGTCGATACCGACACCCGGGGCGTACTCCCGCAGGATGAACGCGCCGTCCGCTATCTCCAGCAACGCGAGATCGGTCAGGACCCGACGGATGCAGCCCACACCGGTGAGCGGCAGCGTGCAGCGCGGCAGCAGTTTGGAGTCACCGTTTTTTGCAGCGTGGGTCATCACCACAATGATGTTCTGCGCCCCGGCAACGAGATCCATCGCGCCACCCATCCCTTTCACCATCTTTCCGGGGATCATCCACGAGGCAATGTTGCCCTCGACATCGACTTCAAATGCGCCCAGCACGGTCAGATCCACATGGCCGCCGCGGATCATGGCAAACGACTGGGCCGAGTCGAAAATGGCCGCGCCGGTCCGCGCAGTGACCGTCTGTTTACCGGCGTTGATCATGTCGGCATCAAGGCTCTGCTCATCGGGAAAAGCCCCCATTCCGAGCAGACCGTTTTCCGACTGCAGCATCACGTCCATTTCCGGGGGAATATAATTCGCCACCAGCGTAGGGATGCCGATCCCCAGGTTGACGTAATACCCGTCGCGCAGTTCGCGGGCGACGCGCATCGCCATCTGTTCTCGGGTTAACATCGTCAGACTCCTTGCGCGCGCAGCGTGCGCTGTTCAATGCGTTTTTCAAACTGGCCGACAATCAGCCTGTCGACGTAAATTCCCGGCGTATGAATAGCCGACGGAGGCAGTTCACCCGGCGGAACAATCTCTTCCACCTCCACAACCGTGATTCGGCCCGCCGTTGCCATCAGTGGATTAAAATTTTGCGCGGTATGGCGATAGATAACGTTGCCGTACCAGTCCGCTTTCCAGCCCTTAACCAGCGCGAAATCACCGGTAATGGCCTCTTCAAGAATGTAATTTTTACCGCCAAACTGGCGCACATCTTTGCCCGCTGCCACGGGGGTGCCATAACCGGTAGCCGTATAAAACGCCGGAATACCGGCCCCGCCCGCGCGGACCTTTTCTGCCAGCGTCCCCTGCGGAGTAAGTTCGATTGCCAGTTCCCCGCTCAGTACCTGCTGCTCAAACAGCGCGTTCTCGCCGACGTAAGACGCCACCACTTTGCGAACCTGGCGCGTTTCGAGCAGTATCCCCAGACCGAAACCATCCACGCCGCAGTTGTTTGACACGACCGTCAGATCTTTCACCTGACGGCGTCGAACCTCTGCAATCAGGTTCTCAGGAATACCGCACAGCCCGAAGCCGCCCGCCAGCAAGGTCATGCCGTCCGTCAGCCCATCCAGCGCCTGCGCATAGCTGCTGACGCGCTTATCCAGTCCTGCCATAGTCATCCCTCCCGTTAACCGTGCCGGTATCATTAGGGGTGGCGACTCATTTGTTAATTTTGAATTTGTGACCCACTCATTTGGATTTCTTATTAATTTCCTGTTAACTAAATTTTTTCAATTAGTTAACAGGATGAAAAATGAGAATGAGTGTCAAACAGTTACGCGCGTTTTTAGCGGTAGCTCACACTCTCAATTTCGCGCACGCCAGCGAACGCTTAAATCTTTCCCAGCCAGCGCTGAGCCTGACGATTAAAAGCCTGGAAGATGCGCTCGGTGGGCCGCTGTTGCAGCGGAGCACGCGCAAGGTTGCCCTCACGCAGGAGGGAGAAACATTTCTGCCGATGGCGCGGCAGCTGCTGGCCGACTGGGATAACGTGGAAGAGGCAATGCACCAGTGCTTTACGCTCCAGCGCGGCAAAATCTCGGTCGCGGCGATGCCGTCGTTTGCCGCCAACGTTTTACCGGAAGTGCTGAAAGCGTTTCGCGATCGCCATGCCGGGGTCAACGTCACCGTGCATGATGTCATCAACGAGCAGGTGATTGAGATGGTGCGGGAAGGGCGGGTTGAGATGGGGATTGCCTTTGAGCCGGCACCCACGCATAACCTGCTGTTTACGCCGCTGGGGCTGGACAGGTTTGTCGCCATTGTGCCGAAAGATTCCGCGCTTGCGGGAAAAAAGCGCCTGGCATGGGAGGAGTTGCTGACGCTGGATTTCATCACCCTGCAGCGCCCTTCGGCGGTACGTCTGATGATGGAGGAGGAGCTGGCGCGGAGCGGCAGAAAGCTGGACGTGGCGCTGGAGAGTCATCAACTGGTGACGGTAGGGCGCATGGTCGCCAGCGGGCTGGGTGGCAGCGCCGTGCCGGCGCTCTGCGAGGCGCAGATGGCTTCCCTGGGCGCGGTCTGTATTCCGCTGGATAACCCGCCCATTGAAAAGTGCATCGGGGTGATCCATCCCGGGCACACGCAGCTCTCTAAAGCGGCGCATGTCCTGCTGGAAACGCTGAAGGATTTTTATCACCCCGCTCAGGGAGCGAGGAACACCTGCGGCACGGCATGAGCCGGATGGCTGCCGACCAGCACCTGCGCGCCATACCAGCGCGCCAGCGTCCCGGCCTGCAAAACGTCCTCCGGTGTCCCCCGGGAGACCAGCCTCCCGTTATGCAGCAGCAGGATACAATCCGCCCACAGTGCCGCCAGATTAAGATCGTGCAGAACCACGCAGACGTGGAGATGCCCCCGACGGGTCAGGGTTTTCATCAGGCGCAGCAGATGTTGCTGGTGGAAGAGATCCAGTGCGGAGGTCGGTTCATCAAGAAACAGCCAGCCGCGTGGGGCGCTGTCGCACCAGAGTTGGGCCAGTGCCCGAGCGAGCTGGATCCGTTGCTGCTCGCCTCCGGAGAGTGCCGAATAGCGTCTGCCCGCCAGGGGTAAACAGCCTGTGATCGCCATGACCTCCTCAACCACTGACGCCTCAGGGGAGCGCGTCCAGGGGGCGCGTCCCATACCGACCACGGTTTCCACCGGCCAGTCGAATCCGGGCTGCGTATTTTGACGCATCACTGCCCGGTAGCGGGCGAGGGTCTCCGTTGGCCAGTCCGCAAGCGGCGTGCCTGCCAGATTGCACCGCCCGCTTGCGGGTGTGAGATAGCCGGTCAGCAGCCGTAATAATGTCGATTTCCCGGCACCGTTAGGGCCAATCAACGCGACCAGCTCACCCTGAGATAAGGTCAGTGATACATCGTCGATCAGCGTCCGTTGCCCGGCGTGAAAGACCAGGTTTTCCGCACAATAGCGTTCAGCCATGCGCACCTCCACGACGAAAGATAAGCCACAGGAACCACGGCGCACCGAGAAGGCTGGTCAACAACCCGACGGGCATTTCCGCCGGGGTGACCAGAGTGCGCGCCAGCGTATCGGCAGCCAGCAGCAGTAACGCTCCGGCCAGCACCGAGCCGGGGATCGCGGCCCGGTGGTCGGCCCCCAGCCACATACGCATCAGGTGTGGGACCACAAGGCCAACAAAGCCAATCACGCCGCTGATGGCCACCGCCGCAGCGACCAGCAGGGCGCTGCACAGCAGCAGGATCCGCTGTACCCGGGCAACATCCACCCCGAGATAGTGCGCCTCTTCATCACCCAGCTGCAGCAAATTGAGTGGGCCAGCCAGCCGCCAGATAATCAGAACCGCAGGCACCATCAGCGAGGTCACCGCAAGCAGGGTGGACCACTGCGCCTGCCCGAGGCTGCCCATTCCCCAGAGCGAAAGCTGGCGAAGTTGCGCATCGTTGCTAAGCCAGGAAAGGAGACCGACGGCCGCGCCGCACAGGGCGTTGATGGCGATCCCCACCAGCAGTAAACGGGACAGGGAACCGTGACGCTGCTGGCTGAGCAGGAAGATCACAACGGTTGCAGCCAGCGCGCCGAGGAATGCCGCAACCATCGGGGCGTAAAGCATCATCAGGGCCGGCAACGTGACAGGAATAACCACCCACAGCGCGACCGCCAGCGCCGCGCCGCTGCTGATCCCAAGCAAACCCGGGTCTGCCAGCGGGTTGCGGAACAGTCCCTGCATCACGCACCCGGCCAGTGCCAGCGCGCCGCCAATCACCAGCGCCAGCAGCACGCGGGGCAGGCGAATGGTCAGCCAGATCTGACGCATCGCCTCATCGCTGCCGTTCCACAGCAGGCTGACCGGCAGAGGCAATGCCCCAAAGCCTGTTGCCGTAAGGGTCATGATGCTCAGAATTGCGGCCAGCATCCACAGCGACAGTGCGATCCGCCGGGACATCAGGGCAGTTGCTCCGCTTTAGCACGCAACTGCCGGATGGCTTCCGGCGTGCGCACGCTGAAACCCAGCAGCGCCATGTCATCAATCGCCAGCAGCTGTTTGTGCCGTCCCGCCGGGGTTTGCGCCAGTCCGGGCAGTTTCCACAGATTCGCCTCGCCACCCAGCGCGTTCACGCCGTCCTGCGAAATCACCACCAGGTCGGGCTGGCTGGCAATAATCCCTTCCTGCGACAGCGGCTGATACCGCGTGAAACCCTGCATCGCGTTCTGCAACCCGGCGGCACGGATGGCGGCATCGGCGCCGGTTTGCTGTCCGGCGGCCATGGCGGTCATTCCCCCGTGGTTGAGGATAAACAGCACCCGTTTGTTGAGCGGTTCTGCGGGCAGAGCCGCCACCGCCTGACGTAGCGAGCGGCGCAGGCTCTCTCCCTGCGCTTCACGGTGGGTGGCCTCGGCAATAATGCGGATCTTTTCGTCAATGACGCTCAGATCGTTGCGGCCAGGAACGGTAATCACCCTGACGTGACTGCGTTCAACCTGCTTTAGCGCCAGAGACGGCTGCGCCTGGTCGCTGGCCAGCACCAGCGTGGGACGCATGGACAAAATCCCTTCGGCGTTAAGCTGGCGCAAATAGCCCACATCGGGGAGCGCGTTCGCTGCCTGCGGCCACTGGCTGGTACTGTCGCGTGCGACCAGCGAAGAGTCCGCGCCAAGCGCATAAACAATCTCCGTGACGTCGCCGCCAAGGGTGACAATTTTCTCCTGCGCGGCGGCAAACGCCACCAGCGGCAGGGCGCTCAGGAGGGCAAACCACGTCTTCATGCGGCCAGCCCTTTTGGCGTCAGGGCATCAATCTGGCTACGCCACTGGCTCTGCTCCGGCTCGCCTTCCGTACGCTGACCATAGAGTTGGGCAATTTGCGTGCCGTCTGCGGCAAACAGTTCCAGGCTGGTGACGTGACCGTCTGCAGTCGGTTTGCGCGTGACCCAGCTCTCCGCAATCGTCTCCTCCAGCAGATGCAGGGTAAAGGTGGGGTTAAAGATGTTCAGCCAGCCTTTCATCGGCACGACTTTCTCCACCGCGCCGGTGAAGATCTGCACGCAGCCGCGGTTACCCACGAAGATCATGATTTCGTTGCCGTGCTGGCGCGCGGTTTCCAGCAGCAGTGCCAGCGCATTGTTTTCAACCTGGCAGGCGAGGTCGTCGCCCACCAGGCGAAATGCCTGCTGGCGGCTGAGGTTGTGGCGTTTCAGCAGGCCGAAGAACTGGTGCACGTCAGTCATCGCACGCCACGCTTTGTCCACGAGGGCGGCATCTGCATTTTCGGCATACAGCGGGGTCTCGGCAACCTTCAGCTCAAGCGGCGGGTTATCGGCAAAGATAAAGCGGGTCAACACGTCAGCCCAGGCGGCGAGGTCGGTGTTGTCCGTGGTATAAACTTTCAGTACGGCATCACCCTGATGATCGAAAAACTGAATGCTCTGCCGCTCGCCGCGTGCGGTGGTTTCGCTGAGGTGAAACGCACTTGCCCACTGGTTGAGGAACAGGCGCAGATCCAGTCCGCGCGGGTTCAACACCAGCCCGGCGTGGCCGTTCAGGTGCTGCTGGGTGAAGCTGCCTGCCTGCTCGTGAACGGCATAGTCGTTGCGGCAGATGCATTTTGTTTCCCCTACGGCTTCAAGCGCGCCTAATATCTCGCGAATTTCACCGCGCAGTCGCCAGGCATCATGGCCCACGCGCGCAAAAGTCAGTTCTGCTTCACTGAGGTTCATTAACCCTGCAATATCTCGCGCATATTTACCCGGGTTTTCTTCTTTTAGCGCCAGCCAGCGCGTGTAGTGATCCATTGTCTTTTCCTTCTGAATAGTTGCCCCGCGGGGAATTACCACTGATAACTCACAAAAATCTTGCCGTTACGACCGTCCTGCGGAATACCCTGAGGAGACCAGTACTCCTTGTCGAAGGCGTTACCCAGCACCAGCGTGGTGGTGATGCCCTTGAGCTGCTCCTGGCCCTTATAGCTGACGTAGATGTCGTTGACCGCATAGCCCGGCTGTTTGCTGTAACTGCTGCTGACATGGGTTGAACGATCGACAAAGGTGCCGATCCAGCCCACGGAGAAGCCGCTTTGCGCCACCGGAATATCCAGCCTGCTGGTGACGGTGTCCGGGTTGATGCTGGAGATGTACTCGCCGGTATCGGTATCTTTTCCGCGCGTGCGGTTATAGGCCAGATCGAGGTTAAACAGGTCAGCCGAGTATTTTGCCATCACGTCCCAGCCCCAGATTTTGGCGTTCGGAACGTTGTACGACATGGTGGTCGCCGCGGCAAAATTGACGGTGGTGGAGATGTAATCTTTGGCTTTGGTATCGAAATAGCTGGCCTTGAACTCCAGCCCGTCGTTGGCGAGCATCAGGTCGTCAAAGCGCAGGCCAAAACCAAACTCCTGCGTTTCGTTGGTTTCCGGGCGCAGGTTCGGGTTAGGCACCCAGTAGTTAGTGTAGAAACTGCCGATGGAGAAGTGTTTGGCGTCGTTATACATCTCGCCCATGGTCGGGGCGCGGAAGGCCTGAGCGTAAGAGCCAAACAGCATCAGCCAGTCGGTAGGGCTGACGGTTAACCCGGCTCGGGAGGACCACTTGTCGGCATCCACGTCGTCGTAGCCCTCGCTGCTACCCCGATAGTTGTCATAGCGCGTGCCGCCCAGCAGGGTAACGGGCAGATCGCGCAGGGTGATTTCATCCTGCAGCCAGCCGGAGCTAAAGTCGATTTTCGCCTCCGGGAAGCCGGTAGTGGTGCCACCCGGACGTTGTTCCTGACGATAATATTCCCCGCCGTAGGTCAAAAGGTGAGAGGCAAAGGTGTCGCCGAACAGGCGGGTACGGTTTTCTACTTTGCCGCCTTTGGTGGTCTGCTTGCGGAACTCACCGGTGCTGTCGATGTTCTGGGCATTTATGCGCGCCTCTGACCAGTAAACTTTTGCATCGGCGTTCAGCCAGTCGTTCCCTTCCGGCGCCAGACGGTAACCCAGCTGTGCATCACGCTGGATGGTGGAGCGGTCGGTGATGGGGTTGCTGCTGGTGGCATCGGGAGTTTGCGGGTTTTTCGGCTCCTGCGCGGCGTTGTTGTAGTAGCGCAGGGAGCCGCTTAACGTCTGAGCCGGGTCGATTTTCCAGCTGCCTTTCGCCAGCATGTTATTAATGGATTCGTCGTTTGGGGCACGCTTGCCGTCGCTCTGGCGGATATCGCCGCGGTCACGGCTGGACCATGACACCAGACCGTCAAGCGTATCGGTGCGGCCATAGGCGCTGGCCCCCATCCCGAGGCTATGATCGCCTGTCGCACCGGTACCAAACACGCGGTAACCGCTGTTTTTGCCCGGTTCCAGGAGATCTCTGGCGTCAACGGTGTCATAGGAAATCACGCCACCCAGCGCACCGCTGCCGTAGAGCAGCGCCGACGGACCGCGCACAACTTCGATACGTTTTATCAGCGCCGGGTCGAGGAACGTGCTGTTGAGGTGTCCGGTGTCGGTACCCTGACGCACGCCGTCAACCAGCACCAGCACGCCGCGTCGGTCATAACCGCGCAGATTAACGTCCTGACCGTTGGTGCGGCCGGTGCCGTCCAGCGTCAGGCCTGGCACGTTACGCAGCAGGTCGGCGGCAGAGCTGGCGGTCTGTTTTTCCGGGGCAGCGGCGTCAATCACGCTCACCATCATCGGGGCTTCGAAGGCGCTACGGGCGTTGCCGGTCGCGGTGACGGTTATTTCATCTGCGGCAGCAAACGCGACGCCCGGCAGGGTACTGACAATCGCCAGCGCCAGAAGTGACGGGCGTAAACATGCGGTATGCAGGTGTGGCATAGCAACTCTCCATAAAGAATCGAAAGCGCTGGCTGCCTGGGGGTCACCTGGGTGGCTGGCGAATGTTTTGGTTTATTTTGTGAGGATCAATTTTCCGGCATTCGTCTGGCGCAGCAGGTAGTGCTGGCCGTCATGCTCGATAATCACCCGGCCCTCATCACCCAGCAGGCTTTTGCTGTCGATGCGACGATCGGTGGAGGCAGGGGCGGGCGCTGTGTGTTTGTTTGCTGGCGTTGCCGCGCGGTTATCCGTAGGTGACATAATGTTTATAAATAACAATCAATGTAACAATGATAATCATTATCAATAAACTACAATTTCACGGCAAGCGTTTTTGTGAAAATAATGTGACGGGATCAAATTTTGGGGGAAGGTGCGGTCTGATGCCCTCACCCCGACCCTCTCCCATGGGGAGAGGGAGAAGGGCACGAACCGTAGGCCGGGTAAGCGCAGCGCCACCCGGCGGGGGTCAGAAGCGCGTATCTATCGCAGACGCCAGCTTTTCCAGCAGCAGTTCGCTGTCTTCCCAGCTCAGGCACGGATCGGTGATTGACTGGCCGTACACCATCTGCTGTCCGGCAACGATTTTCTGCGTGCCTTCCTTGATAAAGCTTTCGGCCATAATACCCGCGATGGCGGTTGAACCGCTGCGGATCTGCTGGCAAATTTCATCGCAAACGTCCAGCTGGCGGCGGTGCTGCTTCTGGCAGTTACCGTGGCTAAAGTCCACCACCAGATGTTCCGGCAGATCGAATTCGGCCAGTGTTTTGCAGGCGGCGGCGATATCGTCGGCATGGTAATTGGGTTTCTTCCCGCCACGCATAATGATGTGCCCGTAAGGGTTACCGCTGGTCTGGTAGATAGTCATATGACCACTTTTATCCGGCGACAGGAACATGTGGCTGGCACGCGAGGCGCGGATCGCGTCAACAGCGATACGGGTGTTGCCATCGGTCCCGTTTTTAAAGCCGACCGGACAGGAGAGGGCGGAGGCCATCTCGCGGTGGATCTGGCTTTCAGTGGTGCGTGCGCCGATCGCGCCCCAGCTGATCAAATCGGCAATAAATTGCCCGGTCACCATATCGAGAAATTCAGTCGCCGTTGGGACGCCCAGCTCGTTGACCTGGAGCAGCAGCTTGCGTGCCAGTTCGATACCGTGATTCACACGATAGCTGCCGTTGAGATCGGGATCGGAAATCAGCCCTTTCCAGCCCACCACGGTACGCGGTTTTTCAAAGTAGGTGCGCATCACAATTTCAAGGCGATGCTGATACTTATCCCGCAGTCCCTGAAGGCGTTTGGCATAATCCAGTGCTGCATCCAGATCGTGGATAGAGCAAGGGCCAATCACGACCAGAAGACGCTTGTCTTCACCATTCAGGATTTTTTCAATACGTCGGCGGGAGGCCGTAACATGTTCCGCAACCGTGGCGGAAACGGGATGCCGCTGAGCCAGTTCAGCCGGTGTGACCAGGCTGTCAATGCGCGCCGTGCGGAGTTCGTCGGTTTTATTCATGATTTGTCTCAGAAAATTTTTGCTTCATCGGCAGACTACCGGGAAGTGATGGGCATCACATTAAACCAATCCCTGCTGATTTCAAGTTCGGGGCGATACCGCCCCGTTGTTGCAGAGGATGATACCCGAATCTGAGTTAATGTACTAGCATATTAGTACATGCGACGATTAAGTCCCATGATGTCGAGAATTTTGGTGGCGATCTCTTCTACCGAATAGTTAGTGCTGTTCAGCCACGGGATCTGGTTTTTGCGGTACAGCGCTTCCACTTCGGAGACCTCCATGCGGCACTGGCGCATGGAGGCGTAGCGGCTGTTCTCGCGGCGTTCTTCGCGGATCGCGGCCAGACGCTCCGGGTTAATCGTTAGTCCGAACAGCTTATGCTGCAGCGGCTTGAGCGCAGCGGGCAGCACCAGGTTATCCATGTCGTCGGCAATAAAGGGGTAGTTGGCGGCGCGAATGCCGAACTGCATCGCCAGATAGAGGCTGGTCGGCGTTTTACCGCAACGCGACACGCCAAGTAAAATCACCTGTGCCTGGTCGAGATTGCGCAGAGAAATACCATCGTCATGCGCCAGGGTGTAGTCGATGGCGGCAATACGCGCATCGTATTTGGTCAGGTTGCCGGGGTTCAGCCCATGGGTACGGTGGGCGATAGGCGTCGGGTCAAGCTTCAGCTCGCTCTGGAGCGGGGCCACCAGCGCCTGGACGATATCCTGGCAGAAGCCCTCGCTTTGCAAAATGATGTGGCGAATTTCGGGGATAACGATGGAGTAGAACACCAGCGGACGGACACCGGTCTGCTGGTAGATGGCGTCGATCTGGTCCTTCACCGCTTTGGCGCGGCTCTCATTTTCCACGAACGGCAGCGTGATGCTGTTAATCGATACGGGGAACTGCGACATGACCGCGTGGCCCAGCACCTCGGCGGTGATCGCCGTACCATCAGAAATATAAAAAACATGACGATCGACAGCATTATCCATTTTACCCACCCTGAATATCATACGTAATTGTCTGAAAGCATAAATTAAAAAAGTAATTTCCACAGCAAAGAACTTATCCTAATTATGAATGAAACACTGTTTTTGATTTTCCTGAAAAGTGGATTTCATTTTTCAAATAGCGACTTAATTTTTGTGGTTAACGGCTGAATATAGAGGAATCATCGGGTTAATCGCTGGTGGGAAACTATCCGAAAAGTTGAAAATTTAAATTGCTTACACGATTCACCGTTTTTTTAGCGCAAATAAATATGCCAGTATAAATACGTAGTCAGGTGTTACTTACTCCGATCAAATATCACAAAAGGATTGTTTCGATGTCCAACAATGGCTCGTCACCGCTGGTGCTTTGGTATAACCAACTCGGCATGAATGATGTAGACAGAGTTGGGGGCAAAAATGCCTCCCTGGGTGAAATGATTACAAATCTGTCCGGTATGGGTGTTTCCGTACCAAACGGGTTTGCCACAACCGCCGATGCGTTTAACCTGTTTTTAGACCAGAGCGGTGTAAACCAGCGCATTTACGACCTGCTGGATAAAACGGATATTGATGATGTGACCGAGCTTGCTAAAGCCGGGGCGCAGATCCGCCAGTGGATCATCGACACACCTTTCCAGCCGGAACTGGAAAAAGCCATTCACGATGCTTACAACCAGCTCTCCGCTGACGATGCGCAGGCCTCCTTTGCCGTGCGTTCTTCCGCAACCGCAGAAGACATGCCGGACGCGTCGTTCGCCGGGCAGCAGGAAACCTTCCTGAACGTTCAGGGCTATGATGCGGTGCTGGTGGCCGTGAAGCACGTATTTGCTTCCCTGTTCAACGACCGCGCCATCTCCTATCGCGTGCACCAGGGCTACGACCATCGCGGCGTCGCGCTCTCCGCTGGCGTCCAGCGCATGGTGCGTTCAGACGTAGGCTCATCCGGCGTGATGTTCTCCATCGATACCGAATCGGGCTTCGACCAGGTGGTGTTCATCACCTCTGCATGGGGTCTGGGTGAGATGGTGGTGCAGGGCGCGGTGAACCCTGACGAATTTTATGTACACAAGCCGACGCTGGCCGCGGGTCGCCCGGCGGTGGTGCGCCGCACCATGGGCTCGAAAAAAATCCGCATGATCTATGCCCCAACCCAGGAGCATGGCAAGCAGGTTAAGATTGAAGATGTGCCGCAGGAGCAGCGCGACCGCTTCTCCCTGACCGACGCCGAAGTGCAGGAACTGGCGAAGCAGGCGGTGCAGATTGAAAAACACTACGGCCGTCCGATGGATATCGAATGGGCGAAAGACGGGAACACCGGCAAGCTGTTTATCGTCCAGGCGCGTCCGGAGACCGTCCGTTCTCGCGGTCAGGTGATGGAGCGTTATACGCTGCACGCCCAGGGCAAAATTGTGGCGGAAGGTCGCGCGATTGGTCACCGCATCGGTGCCGGTCCGGTGAAAGTGATCCACGACATCAGCGAGATGAACCGTATTGAGCCAGGCGACGTACTGGTGACCGACATGACCGACCCGGACTGGGAACCGATCATGAAGAAAGCGGCGGCCATCGTCACCAACCGCGGCGGTCGTACCTGCCATGCGGCGA
Source organism: Enterobacter sp. T2 (assembly GCF_010692925.1). Lineage (NCBI taxonomy): Bacteria > Pseudomonadati > Pseudomonadota > Gammaproteobacteria > Enterobacterales > Enterobacteriaceae > Enterobacter > Enterobacter sp. T2. The sequence continues at coordinate 1,912,930 of NZ_CP048736.1, forward strand.
TCATTGCCCGCGAACTGGGTATTCCTGCGGTTGTCGGCTGCGGTGACGCAACCGAACGCATGAAGGACGGACAGAACGTAACCGTCTCCTGTGCCGAAGGCGATACGGGCTACGTGTATGCCGATATCCTCGACTTCAGCGTGAAGAGCTCCAGCGTGGATACCATGCCGGATCTGCCGCTGAAAATTATGATGAACGTCGGTAACCCGGACCGTGCGTTTGACTTCGCCTGCCTGCCGAACGAAGGCGTTGGCCTGGCGCGTCTGGAATTTATCATCAACCGCATGATCGGCGTGCACCCGCGTGCGCTGCTGGAGTTTGACGACCAGGACGCGAAACTGCAGAACGAAATCCGCGAGATGATGAAAGGCTACGACTCGCCGAAAGAGTTCTACGTTGGCCGTCTGACCGAAGGGATCGCCACGCTGGGCGCGGCGTTCTACCCGAAACGTGTGATCGTGCGTCTGTCTGACTTTAAGTCAAACGAATACGCCAACCTGGTCGGCGGTGAGCGCTACGAGCCGGAAGAAGAGAACCCAATGCTGGGCTTCCGCGGCGCCGGACGCTACGTGTCCGACAGCTTCCGCGACTGCTTCGCGCTGGAGTGTGAAGCGGTGAAACGCGTGCGCAACGACATGGGGCTGACCAACGTCGAAATCATGATCCCGTTCGTGCGTACGGTGGATCAGGCGAAAGCGGTAGTGGACGAGCTGGCGCGTCAGGGGCTCAAGCGCGGTGAAAACGGACTGAAGATCATCATGATGTGTGAGATCCCGTCCAACGCCCTGCTGGCCGAGCAGTTCCTCGAGCACTTTGACGGCTTCTCTATCGGCTCGAACGACATGACGCAGCTGACGCTGGGTCTGGACCGTGACTCCGGCGTGGTCTCTGAGCTGTTCGATGAGCGTAACGAGGCGGTGAAAGCGCTGCTCTCCATGTCCATCCGTGCGGCGAAGAAACAGGGTAAATACGTCGGGATTTGTGGTCAGGGTCCTTCTGACCATGAAGACTTTGCCGCCTGGCTGATGGAGGAGGGGATTGATAGCCTGTCCCTGAACCCGGACACCGTGGTGCAAACCTGGCTGAGCCTGGCGGAACTGAACAAGTAACGCCAGCATGACCCGAAAAGGCGAGGATATTATTCCTCGCCTTTTTTATTTCATTTCATATTTGCTCCCCATCACAAATAAAGTAAAAAACCAAATATCATAATTTGTCTGTTAATTTAGACAATTGTTAGCGCGCAAAGCGTTGCTAATACTTGAGCCTTACTGCGCATTTCTCTTCAGAAGATGCGCAACTGGTTGAAATACGTTTTAACCTGATAAAAAGGCAAATAACAATGACACTTTCCTCTGTATTGCGTACCAAAGATAAAATAGGTTATGGCTTAGGTGATATGGCCAGCGCGCTGGTCTGGCAAACGGCAACGTTATTTCTTGCTTACTTCTATACGGATGTTTTTGGTTTACCCGCGGCCATTATGGGGACCATGTTTTTAGTGGTGCGCGTGGTTGATGCGTTTGTAGACCCGTGCATTGGCGCACTGGTTGACCGCACCCAGACGCGTCATGGTCGTTTCCGTCCATGGCTGCTGTGGTTTGCCATTCCTTTTGGCGTGAGCTGCCTTATCACCTTCTATGTACCGGACGTCGGGCCGACGGCTAAAATCGTTTATGCCTGCCTGACCTACGCTATCCTGAGCCTGATTTACTCCGCGATTAACGTGCCTTACTGCGCCATGCCGGGCGCACTCACGCTGGACCCGCGCGAGCGTCACTCCCTGCAGTCATGGCGCTTTGGTCTGTCATTTATTGGCGGGTTGATTGTGACGGTTATCGCCTTGCCGCTGGTCTCACTGCTGGGCCAGGGCAACGTGCAGAAAGGCTATTTCTATGCCATGAGCCTGATGGGGCTGCTGGGCATTGTGCTGTTCTTCTGCTGCTTCCTGATGACCCGCGAGCGGTATTCTCCGCGCAATGATACCTCCGGCTCCATGCTCACCGATTTAAAACTGCTGGGCCGCAACAGCCAGTGGCGTATTGTGTTCCTGTTTAATATTTTGCTGCTGACCGCGGTGGTAACGCGCGGCTCCGCCACGATGTATTACGTGAACTATGTGCTGTTGCGCCCGGATCTGGTATTTGCCTTTATTGTTTCCGGAATGGTGGCCTCCTTAAGCGGCGCATTATTATCTGAACGGCTGCTGGGTAAATTTGACCGCGTTCGTGCTTACCAGTGGACGATTATTTCCTTCGTCATTTTCGGCGCGCTGATTTTCTTCCTGCCGCCTTCGCAGGTCTGGCTGATCTTCGGCCTTAACATTGTCTTTAGCTTTATTCAAAACCTCACCACGCCGCTCCAGTGGACCATGTTCTCCGATGTGGTCGACTACGAAGAGCATCGCAGCGGCCGTCGCCTGGACGGGCTGGTCTTCTCAACCGCGCTGTTTGCCATCAAATTTGGCCTGGCGCTCGGCGGGGCGGTGGTGGGCTGGGTACTGGGCATGGTGGATTATGCGCCGGGCCAGGCAGCCCAGACGCCGCACGTGCTGTCGACCATTAACGCGCTTTTCACCCTTATCCCATGCGCGCTCTTCCTCTGCATGGTGGCGCTACTTTCCATCTACAAGCTTAACAGCCGGCTGGTGGATTCCATCGCCCGTGAGCTGGCCAGCAAGCGTGAGGTCAGACCCGAAGCGGGGCAGCTCAGCCCGGCAACCCCTTCCGCACTACAGGAGTAAAACATGACAGCTATCTATAAGGACGCGGGACGTCCCGTGCACGAGCGCGTCGCCGATTTACTGGCGCGTATGACCCCGGAAGAGAAGTTCGCCCAGATGCATGCCTACTGGCTGATCCTCGACGAAAACGGTAACCACCGCGAGCGAAGCGATCTGAGCGACGAATTCGCCGGTGTGAGCGAGCAGGCGTCGCTCGGGGAACGGCTAAAACTGGGCGTCGGGCAGATCACCCGCCCGCTGGGCACCCATATTGTTGACGCAAAAACCGGCGTGCGCGCGGCGAACCGCCTGCAACGTATGATGATGGAAGAGACCCGTCTCGGCATTCCTGCGCTGTTCCACGAGGAGTGTCTGGTAGGACTGCTATGCAAAGACGCAACGCTGTTCCCGTCCTCGCTGAATTACGGTTCCACCTGGAACCCTGAACTTGTGCAGCGTGCAGCAGAGCAGATTGGCAAAGAGGCGCGCTCTGTGGGCTGCCAGCAGGGGCTGGCCCCGGTACTGGACGTTTCCCGCGACGTGCGCTGGGGCCGCACCGAAGAGACCTTCGGGGAAGATCCGTGGCTGGTGGGGGTGATGGCGACGGCATACGTCAAAGGGTTGCAGAGCGATAAGCGCGATCTGCTGGCGACGCTTAAGCATTACGTGGGTCACTCGTTCAGCGAAGGGGCGCGCAACCATGCTCCGGTCCACCTGGGCTTTAGCGAGCTGAACGACACCTTCCTGCTGCCGTTTGAAATGGCGGTCAAGCTGGCCAATGCCGGTTCGGTGATGCCCGCCTATCATGACATTGATAATCAGCCGGGACACAGTGACAGCTTCCTGTTGACCACCGTGTTGCGTGAGCAGTGGGGTTTCGACGGCATCATTGTCGCGGATTATGGCGGCGTCAGCCTGCTGCATCAGCACCATGGCATTTCCCACGATGCGGCGGAATCGGCCGCACTGGCATTTAACGCCGGGCTTGATGTTGAACTGCCGAAAGATGACTGCGCACGACACCTCGCAGAGGCCGTTGAGCGTGGGCTGATTTCCATGGACAAAGTCGATGAAATCGTGGGGCGCGTGCTGACCGAAAAATTCCGGCTGGGGCTGTTTGAACACCCGTATGCCGACGAAAACGGGATCGATCTGCAAAACGAGGCAACCCGCCAGGTCGCGCGGGACGTGGCGACGCAATCTGTCACGCTTCTGGAAAACAACGGCATTTTGCCCCTCGGTGGAAAACCGCGCGTGGCGCTGGTGGGCCCGACCGCAGACGATCCGCTGGCCCTGCTCAGCGGCTACAGTTTCCCGGTTCACCTGATTATCAGCGATATGGTGGAGGAGACTTCGCAGGTGACGACTCCGCGCGCGGCGCTGGAACATTACCTGGGCACAGCGAACGTGCGCTACGCCAAAGGGTGTCACATTATCGAAAAACGCATGGCGGGTGCACCTGTCTTCCCTGGCGACAGCGGCGGTAAACCGATGCAGCAGTCACCGGTTTCGCAGAGTACCGCCTTGATCCCCGAGGCGGTAAACGCTGCGCAGCAGAGTGATGTGGTGGTGGCCTGCGTCGGCGACCTCGCAGGGCTGTTCCAGAGCGGCACGGTAGGGGAAGGCTCCGATACCGACTCGCTAAACCTGCCCGGCGTGCAGCAACAGCTACTGGACGCGCTGGTGGCAACCGGAAAACCGGTCATCGTTGTCATGACCGGCGGGCGTCCCTACAACCTGCAGGGGCTGGAGGATAAGGTCGCGGCGTTGATGATGGCATGGGCGCCAGGGCAGGAAGGTGGCTGGGCGATTGCGGACGTGCTAACCGGTCGCGCCGAGCCGCAGGGGCGCCTGGTGGTGAGCGTGCCGAAAAGCGCCGGCGCGATGCCGTATTACTACAATCACAAGCTGAAAAGCGGCGGGACGCCGTTCGCGTTCCACTTCGGTGCACGTTATCCGTTTGGTTTCGGTCTCGGCTGGACGCAGTTTAGCTGGGGAGCCGCGAAGGTAGAGGCATCGAGCGTGCCAGTCGACGGCGAGGTGGTCATCAGTCTGGATGTCACCAATAACGGCGAACGCAGCGGCAGCGAAGTGGTGCAGGTTTACGTCAGGGATAAGGTCGCCACGCAGGTACGACCGCTCCATGAGCTGAAGGCCTTCCAGCGCGTCACGCTCTCGCCGGGGGAGACCGCCACGCTGAACTTTACGCTGCCGGTGGAGATGTTTAACTTCACCCGTCGTGATGGCAAGCGCATTGTTGAGCCGGGTGAGTTTGAACTGCAGATTGGCGCATCGTCGGCGGACATCCGTGAGATCGTGTCGGTCAACGTCACCGGGGAGACGCGGGTTGTACCTGCTGAATGGCGGATGATCAGTACCTGTGAAGTGGCACGCGCGTAGTCAGGATAAAAAAAAGCCCATCGTGGGAGATGGGCAAAGACTACACACAGCAATTCGTTGTTTCACTCAGGGGATTTCCATGCTTATAAATCAAGGTGTTGATCTATAACCGTGAGCTAATAGTAGGCATGTGCGCTTTTAGCGTCGATCAGATTCGTCTCAATAGTTAAAGAGAAGTAAAGATTTCTTGAGGTTTATAGCAGACTTACTGTTGAAAGGGCGGGTCTGACCAGTGTACAACGAATAAATACTTTAGCAGTGTTTAAGTATTATGGGGAAGAATGTAGGCCGGGTAAGCGTTAGCGCCACCCGGCAACAAAACTTAATGCGTGTTCTTCTCTTCCAGCTCTTCCAGTTCGCCCAGAATCACGTCCGGGTCAGTTTCCGGCGGTGGAATTTCATGCACCCAGGCGGAGAACAGACGCCAGGTCACGGCGAGCAGTACCGGGCCAATAAACAGGCCAATCATTCCGAAGGCAATCAACCCACCGATCACCCCGGAGAGGATCAGAATCAGCGGCAGGTCTGCGCCCATGCGGATGAGGATGGGGCGAATCACGTTATCCATGGTGCCGACCACGCAGCTCCACACCAGCAGAACCGTTCCCCACGTGGTGTCACCTGTCCAGTAAAGCCAGATAATGCTGGGAACCAGCACCAGTAAGGGGCCCAGTTGCGCAAGACAGGTCATCAGCATGACAACGGTAAAGACGGTCGCGTACGGGACACCGGAAATCGCCAGGCCGATACCGCCCAGCACCGCCTGTACCAGGGCCGTTACCACCACGCCAAGCGCCACGGCGCGCACGGCCTGTGCCGCCAGCAGCACGGCGGCATCGCCGCGTTTGCCCGCCAGTCGGGTGGCAAAGTGACGAACGCCTAACGCCACCTGCTCGCCGCGCCAGTAGAGCAGGGCGCTGAACAGCAGCATCAGAGTACAGTGCATCATAAAGCGACCAATATGGGCCGCCTGACCCACAAACCAGGTGGTGGTGGTGCCAATATACGGACGCACTTTCGCCATCAGCGCGCTGCCGCCCATCTCCAGCAGGCTGTGCCAGCCGCTATAGAGTTTGGCACCCACAACAGGGATGCTGTTCAGCCAGGCGAGATCCGGCAGCGTCAAATCGCCACTGGTAACGGCACGAATCACCGGACCACTGGAGTCCACCAGGCTATTAACCAGCAAGGCAATCGGAATAATAAACAGCAGGAACAACAGTAGCGTCATCACCAGTACGGCGAGACCGCGACGGCCGAACAGCAGTTTCTGCAAACGCAGCAGCAAAGGCCAGGTAGCCACCACAACGGTTCCGGCCCAGGCGAAGCCGAGAATAAAGGGTTGAACGATCCACAAGCAGGCAATAATCATGAGGGCCAGGAACAGCACCGACAGCAAAATTTGCGCAACATCCCTGGGCTGGCGAACATTGACCATAAATAAAACTTTCCTTAAAAGAACGCCAGTATGGCTGGCGGGAACGGAAAACCGCGTCTCTCTAATCATTAATGATCTCAGCGGTTTTTGACAGGCGGATTTTGCCCGTAATTCTACGAAGCACATAAGAAAAAAATGTGATAAAACTTTCCAGACACAACGCAAACGATTTCACATTACTCTAATTAGGGTCGACAGTAATGATCCCACAGATTTCTCAGGCACCTGGCGTCGTTCAACTGGTGCTTAATTTTTTGCAGGCACTGGAGCAACAGGGTTTTACAGGTGATACCGCCACGAACTATGCCGACAGGCTGACGATGGCCACCGATAACAGTATCTACCAGCTTCTTCCCGATGCCGTCGTTTTCCCTCGTTCAACCGCCGACGTGGCGCTGATTGCCCGGCTGGCCACGCAAGAGCGGTTCGCCTCTCTGGTCTTTACGCCGCGTGGCGGCGGCACCGGGACCAATGGTCAGGCGCTGAACCAGGGCATTATTATTGACATGTCGCGCTATATGAACCGCATCATTGAGATCAATCCTGAAGAGGGATGGGTGCGCGTTGAAGCGGGCGTCATCAAAGATCAGCTAAATCAGTATCTCAAGCCTTACGGTTACTTCTTCGCGCCGGAACTCTCCACCAGTAACCGTGCGACCCTTGGGGGCATGATCAATACCGATGCGTCCGGTCAGGGGTCGCTGGTCTACGGAAAAACCTCCGATCACGTGCTGGGCGTGCGTGCGGTTCTGCTGGGTGGCGATATTCTTGATACCCAGCCGATGCCGGTCGAACTGGCGGAAACGCTGGGTAAAGACAACACCACCATCGGGCGTGTTTATCGCACGGTGCTGGAGCGCTGTCGTGACAACCGCCAGCTGATCCTCGATAAATTCCCCAAACTGAACCGCTTCTTAACGGGCTACGACTTGCGTCACGTCTTTAACGACGATCTGACGCAGTTCGATTTAACCCGGGTGTTGACCGGCTCTGAAGGCACGCTGGCGTTTATCACCGAGGCGCGGCTGGATATCACCCGTTTACCGAAGGTGCGTCGTCTGGTGAACGTCAAATATGACTCCTTCGACTCCGCGCTGCGTAATGCACCGTTTATGGTTGAGGCGCAGGCGCTGTCGGTAGAAACCGTCGACTCTACAGTGCTGAATCTGGCGCGGGAGGACATTGTCTGGCACTCCGTGCGGGAGCTGATTACCGACGTGCCGGATAAAGAGATGCTGGGTCTCAATATCGTGGAGTTTGCTGGCGATGACGCGGAACTGATTGAGAGCCAGGTGACGACGCTCTGCCAGCGTCTGGATGATCTTATTGCGCAGGGTGAAGGCGGCGTGATTGGCTGGCAGCTCTGTAACGATCTGGCCGGTATTGAGCGTATCTATGCGATGCGCAAAAAAGCCGTGGGCCTGCTCGGTAATGCAAAAGGCGCAGCGAAGCCGATTCCGTTTGCCGAAGACACCTGCGTGCCGCCTGAGCATCTGGCGGATTATATCGTTGAGTTTCGCGCGTTGCTGGACAGCCACGGCCTGAGCTACGGCATGTTCGGCCACGTCGATGCCGGGGTGCTGCACGTGCGCCCGGCGCTGGACATGTGCGACCCGCAGCAGGAGATCCTGATGAAGCAGATCTCTGACGATGTGGTGGCCTTGACCGCCAAATATGGCGGTCTGCTGTGGGGGGAGCACGGGAAAGGGTTCCGCGCGGAATACAGCCCGGCCTTCTTCGGCGAACAGCTCTATGCGGAATTACGCAAGGTCAAAGCGGCCTTCGACCCGCATAACCGCCTCAATCCCGGAAAGATCTGCCCGCCTGAAGGCGTGGATGCGCCAATGCTGCAGGTGGATGCCGTAAAACGCGGGACTTACGACAGGCAGATCCCAATTGCGGTACGAGCCTCCTGGCGCGGCGCGTTGGAGTGTAACGGCAATGGCCTGTGCTTTAACTTCGATGTGAAAAGCCCGATGTGCCCGTCGATGAAAATCACCAGCAACCGTATCCATTCTCCAAAAGGGCGGGCGACCCTGGTGCGCGAATGGCTGCGCCTGCTGGCCGATCGCGGCGTTGATCCGCTCAGGCTGGAGCAGCAGATACCGGAAAAACGGGCCAGCCTGCGCTCGCTGATTGAGCGCACCCGCAATAGCTGGCATGCCAGTAAGGGCGAGTATGATTTCTCCCATGAGGTGAAAGAGGCGATGTCCGGCTGTCTGGCCTGTAAAGCCTGTTCGACGCAATGCCCGATTAAGATCGATGTGCCGGAGTTCCGCTCGCGCTTCCTGAAGCTCTACCACACGCGCTATCTGCGCCCGGTGAGAGACCATCTGGTGGCAACCGTGGAAAGTTACGCACCGCTGATGGCGCGCGCGCCTAAGACCTTTAACTTCTTTATCAACCAGCCGCTGGTGCGCAAGCTCTCCGAAAAGCATATCGGTATGGTCGATCTGCCGCTGCTGTCGGTGCCGTCTCTGCAGCGCCAGCTTGTCGGGCATCGCTCGGCAAACATGACCCTGGAACAGCTTGAGGCGCTCACCCTTGAGCAAAAAGCGAATGTCGTGCTGGTGGTGCAGGATCCGTTCACCAGCTACTACGACGCCCAGGTGGTCGCGGACTTCATCCGCCTGACCGAAAAACTGGGGTATCAGCCCGTGGTTCTGCCGTTCTCGCCCAACGGCAAGGCGCAGCACATTAAAGGCTTCCTGACGCGTTTTGCGAAGACCGCGCGGAAAACCGCTGACTTCTTAAACCGTGTGGCGCAACTGGGTATACCCATGGTCGGCGTCGATCCGGCGCTGGTGCTTTGCTATCGCGATGAATATAAACAGACGCTGGGTGATAAGCGCGGAGAATTCCACGTCATGCTGGTGCATGAGTGGCTGCCGTCAGCCCTGGAAGCGCGCGCGATTCAGGATGTCAGCGGTGAACCATGGTATCTGTTCGGCCACTGCACGGAAGTGACGGCGCTGCCCGGCGCTCCGGCGCAGTGGGCATCCATTTTTGCCCGGTTCGGGGCGAAGCTGGAGAGCGTTAACGTGGGCTGCTGTGGGATGGCCGGTACGTACGGTCATGAAGTGAAAAACCACGCCAACTCGCTCGGCATCTATGAGCTGTCCTGGCACCAGGCCATGCAGCGTTTGCCGCGAAACCGCTGTCTGGCGACGGGCTACTCCTGCCGCAGCCAGGTGAAACGGGTAGAAGGTAACGGCGTACGCCACCCATTACAGGCTTTACTGGAGATAATTGGATGATCTGGAAACGTGCCGTCACGCTGCAGGCGCTGAATGCCATGGGCGAGGGGAATATGGTTGGGCTGCTGGATATCCAGTTTACCCGCATTGGCGACGATGATATTGAGGCCACAATGCCTGTCGATCATCGGACTCATCAGCCGTTTGGTTTATTGCACGGCGGTGCGTCCGTCGTGCTGGCCGAAACGCTGGGCTCGGTTGCAGGGTATCTCTGCACCGAAGGTGAGCAGAAGGTCGTCGGGCTTGAGGTGAATGCCAACCACATTCGCTCAGTGCGCAGCGGACGCGTACGGGGTATTTGCCGCGCGCTCCATGCCGGCAGCCGTCACCAGGTGTGGCAGATTGATATCCTCGATGAGCAGGATCGCCTCTGCTGCTCGTCGCGTCTGACGACGGCGGTCGTGTAAAGTTTTCAGATGAATTGCCTTTGGTCAAAAACTAGCCAGCAGGTTGTGATATACTGGCCAGGATTTGTACATAAGCGAGGACATCATGGATACTGAAATAACCCCAACACAGCTGGCAATTGAATATTTACGTCGCGATAAGAGCAACCTGTCTCCGGCGCAGTACCTGAAAAAGCTGAAACAGCTTGAGCTGGAATTTACAGATTTGCTGGCGCTCTCTTCAAATGAACTGAAAGAAGAGATCTACTTTGCCTGGCGGTTGGGCGTTCACGTCCATTGAGTGAGTGTTGTTGAAAAGGCCGCAATTGCGGCCTTTTTTGTGCCTGACATTCAGTATCTGGCAGGAAGTTTGTTGATTTTAAGCAGACGGCCTTCTTCCATTTCGATAAACCCGCCGGTTTTTAAATCGGCCAGAATGCGCATGACCCCGCTTCGGGAGAGCTGGGTTTTCTCCCTGATATACCTTTCCGCCGTCACGCTGCCGCGATAGCTATCATCTTCCTCCATCAGCTTTATGAGCTGCTGGCGAATCATCTCATACGCCGTCGGTGCCCCCTGAGGCATCACGTTGTTATAAAGACGGCTATAAACAAACATGAGCTGTTTTGAAAGCAGCCCCCACAAGGCCTTTTCTTTGATGATGTCATTAACCCGCTCGGCGGTGAGCGTGCCTATGAGGCAAGGGCTTACGGTCTTGAGGTAGTCATTAAAATAAATGTCGGTCAGATTCGCGAGGCCGAAGAGGGCGGGGCTGCGGGCCGTGGAGAGCATCATATCGTCGCTTCTTCTGTAGATAGCGACCGTTCCCTCAAGAATTAAATAGCACATTCCCTGACCATCGATCTGAAGGTCAAGTCGCTCGCCGCGAGCGGTTTGTCGTGTCGTACAGTCAGGCAGTAAGTGAGAAATAAGCTCTTGCGCGTAGGGTGAGCCACGTTGAGACGTTTCTGGAAGGGACATGGTCGCTGCTAACCTTTAAATAAACCTGGCTAAGTATAGCGTCTATCGTCTCTGGCGGCACGGCGGCGGTCAATATTTTCGTGGCAGATGATGAATGTCGAGCAACACGCCACGCTCCATGGTGATGTACTTCCCGGTGCGCAGTTCCGAGAGGATACGCATAATTCCGCTGCGCGAAAGATAGGTCCGGCTTTTGATGTAGGCTGCCGCCGTCGTATTTAACCGGATTGCGTCGGGTTCCTGCATCAGTTCTACAAGCTGGAAGCGGATAATATCGTAGGCCGACATTTGCGATATTTGCGCGCAGTGTTCGTAGACCCGCGAGGCGGTATAAATAAGCAGCTTAGAAAAGTGCTCCCATAAATTATGTTGCGACACAATTTGATTGAAGCTCTCCAGCGGCACGCGGGCGATCTCTGCGGTCTCCAGCGCCCGGACATACAGGTGCTCAGAGGAAAACTGACTGCTGACACCGAGAATAAAAGGAGTAGATTCAGAGTTTAAAACAATGCCGTCGCCGCGCCGATGAAGCGCCACGCTCCCCTGGAGAAGCAGAAAGCATTGCCGAATATCATCTTTATAATAATGTACCGTTTCGCCACGGCCGATGATCATTCTGTTGGCCACAGGCAAAACATGTTTAATCAGCGTGTCTATATCGGCGAACGGTTTTAAATCCAGAACTGAGGACTGGTGATTATTCAGTTGGGTGGTTAAACGCGTATTCATAAGATACCTCACAGCGACGCTTTGTATGATCAATTTTTGATCTGCGAAGGGAATTATCTTAAAAATGAAGAACTCAGGGAATATTCCCCGCAGGTCTAAAAGTAGACCGGGGGATCTCAGGAGTCTAACGTTCTGAATCACAGGAGAAAGTGTGTCGGGTCTACAATTAGACTCGCTCACTATTCGATAATTTTCTGCTGTGATAAATGTTGTTTTTTCGTTAAATCACAGTCTACAGCTAGACCATCAAAAAGTTGTTTTCAGGAAAATGATTATATAAATTTTATCCAGTCAGTCAGAAAGACCTTATGCCATCGATTGGGAAATAAAAGAATGTTAACTGGTTCTTTTATCGGCTTTCTGCTACGTGAATTTCAATAATAAATAAAGTTATCCAGTAAACAGGAACATGATGATTATGAAAAAGAATATTATTTTAGCAATGGTAGCGGCAGGTTCCGCCTTAATGATGGGCAATGCCTTTGCGGCTGCGGGCACCGTAAACTTTAATGGCAACATCCTGGATTCAGCCTGCGATGTTGCGGTGGCCTCTCAAAACCAGGTGGTGGTATTAGGTGATTATTATAAAACAGAATTTCCAACCACCGGTTCAAGAACGGCGGCAACGAAATTCAATATTATTCTGAAGAATTGTCCGGTAACCGTGACCAGTGCCAAAGTCCGTTTTGACGGCACGCCCGATATGACCAATACGGATCTGCTGGCGATTGATACGTCCGTCGCCGGTGCCGCAACCGGGGTTGCCATCAATTTGATGACTGCTGATAAAGCTGACCTGCCGCTGCATAGCAGCAATAGCTACAACTATTCGTTAAGCAGCAGTGCTGACAATACGTTGGATTTCTATGCGCAGTATATTTCAACGGCAGCAGCGGTAACATCCGGTCCTGCAAACTCCGTCGCTAACTTCTCTGTTGTTTATAACTAATTACTCAGCAGCAAAAAGTCCGCTCCGCAAGGTGTTGTGTGGGGGCAGTCATTGCCCCCTTGTATCAAGAGGTTCAAAATGAATGTTATTAGCAAAGCCCTGCTGAGCGCGGCTGTTATTATGGCGTCGCTGTCACAGGCTTCTGCCGGGGTTATTATTGGCGGTACCCGCGTTATTTTTGATGGTGGAAAAAAAGAAGCCTCCATCAGCATCAATAATGCGGATGAAGCCCCTTACTTAATCCAGTCCTGGATTGAGATGCCAGAAGGTAATGCTAATAAAGCGCCTTTTATCATCACCCCACCGCTCTACAGGCTTAACGGTGGTCAGCAGAATATTGAACGTATTTTGCTCACCGGCTCGTTGCCGCAAGATAAGGAAAGTCTGTTCTGGCTGAACATTAAAGCGATACCGTCAGCCACGAAACAGGTTAATTCATTGCAGATTGCCGTGAAGACACGCATCAAGCTTATTTATCGTCCGGAAAAGCTGAAGGCGTCAACGCCGGAGGATCAGGTAAATAAATTAACCTGGTCCCGCAGCGGAAATAAAATCCAGGTCTCTAATCCTACACCCTATGTCATTAACTTTAATGACATAAACGTCGGGGGTAAAAAACTGGAGGAGGCCTCCTGGGTGGCGCCGGGCGCAGTGGCTGCATTTAGCTTACCGCCCGGTATTTCTGGCAATCAGATCCAGTTCAGCGTGATTAACGATTATGGCAGCCCGGGAATAAGACATCAGGCCAGTTTTTAATAGTTGAAAAACGGGCGCTCTCATTAGTGGGTCAGGTTTATGATGATGGCAACGAAAAATATAAAAATGCAACCCGCGCGTCTGGCTGTTTATATCACCTTCGCGCTGACGCATGCTGTATCTGTGGCGCATGCCCGGGAAACCTTTAACGCCGAGCTGGTGGAGCTGGATAATCCCGGGATGGCAAAAGCCGATTTATCTGCGTTTGAATCCGGTTCGCAGGCACCAGGGAAATACCATGTTGATATCATTCTTGACGACCAGCTTATTGAGACGGGCGATATTGATTTTATTGCAGGCAACGATGAGAAGGGAAATGACAGCCTGTTGCCTTGCCTGAGTATTGCACAGCTAAAAAGCTGGGGCGTCAAAACCGCACTGTTCCCCGGCCTGACGAGCGAAACGACATCCTGTGTCAACCTGCAGGCAATCCCGCATGCCAGTTCCGATTTTCAGTTCAGCGCGCAGCGGCTGGTCATCAGTATTCCTCAGGCCGCGATCGATCTGCCTGCACGAGGGTATGTTTCGCCGGAACAATGGGATGAAGGGATCACCGCCGCGATGCTCAACTACAGCCTGAGCGGGGCGAACAGCCGGGCAAAACAGGCCGGCAATAAGAATAGTAACAGTCAATACGCCAACTTACGCCCGGGCATTAACGTTGGGCCGTGGCGGCTGCGCAACTACACCACCTGGTCGCGGGATGAGGCGGGCCAGGACACGTGGGATACCGTCTACACCTACGCACAGCGGGCCATTATCCCGCTCAACGCACAGCTCACCCTGGGGGATAGCGCCGCGCCCGCAGACGTGTTCGACAGTATGCCGTTTCGCGGCGGGCAACTGGCTTCCGACGACGACATGCTGCCGGATTCGCTGAAAGGTTATGCACCCGTGGTTCGCGGTATCGCGCGGACCAATGCCCAGGTGGTGGTGCGGCAAAATGGCTATCAGATTTATCAGACCTATGTTGCGCCTGGTGCATTTGAAATTACGGATATGTACCCCACGGGCGGCGCGGGCGATCTGGATGTCACCATTAAGGAAGCTGACGGCAGTGAGCAACATTTCACTCTACCGTATGCCTCGTTGCCGGTATTACAGCGCGAGGGGCGCCTGAAATATGCGGTGACCGGGGGCCAGTACCGCTCTTATAACCATAACGTTGAGAAGACGCCGTTTGGGCAAATCACCGGGATCTATGGTCTTTCGCGGGGCGTCACGCTCTACGGTGGGTTGCAGGCGTCGAGCAAATACCAGTCTGTCGCAGCCGGGCTCGGGAAAAACATGGGCGATTTGGGTGCGATTTCTGCGGACGTGACCCAGGCCTGGTCCACCCCGCAGGACGGCAAAAAATCCAACGGGCAATCCTGGCGCGCGCGTTACAGCAAGAACTTTGTGGGGACCGGAACCCAGTTTTCGATTGCAGGCTACCGCTACTCGACCCGCGGTTACTACGGCATGCAGGAGATCCTCGATTCCTGGGGTGACAGCACTGCGCTTCAGGACCGGCGTCGCAACCGGGCCGAACTGACGATGAGCCAGACGTTAGGCAACAATCTGGGTTCGCTGACCCTGAGCGCGGCCCGTGAAGACTACTGGAATTCGGGTAAAACGATGGCGTCATACAGCCTGGGTTACAACAACTACTGGCACAACATCAGTTACGGACTGACCTGGACTTACAGTAAAAACGGCAGTGCGGGTTCTTATGATGGTAATAAACGATACGACAGCGATCGGCTCGTGGCTTTCAACGTCAGTATTCCCCTTGAGAAATTTTTGCCGCAAACCTGGGCTAACTATGGCGTGAGCGCCAGTCAGCATAACGGCACCACACACAACATCGGTCTCAACGGGGTGGCGCTGGAAAACCATGCGCTGAACTGGAACGTGCAGCAGGGGTACGGGTCGGATGGCGTGGGCTACACGGGCAACCTGAATGGTGATTATAAAGGAACCTACGCTGAACTGACGGCGGGCTACAGCTATGACAAAAACAGCGAGCGCCTTAACTATGGCCTGCAGGGAGGCGTTCTCGCTCACCGGGAAGGGATCACCTTCTCACAGCCTCTCGGTGAGACCAATGTGCTGGTTAGCGCCCCGGGTGCGCACGATGTTGATATCCGTAATCAGGCGGGGGTCAAAACGGATTACCGGGGCTATACGGTGGTCAGTAACCTCTCCGTTTACCGTAAGAATGAGATCGCCCTTGCTCCGGAAAGTATGCCGTATGATGTTGAGCTGGAGATTAATACCCGCACAGTGACCCCGACGCGTGGCGCGATCGTGGTGGCTGATTATCAAGCGAAGGTGGGGCGCCGGGTGTTGTTTAACTTAACGCATAACGGCCATTTTGTTCCCTTCGGTGCAATGGCGAGCCTGAACGGTGTCGATAACAGCAGCGTTATTGTTGGCGATAAAGGACAGGTCTATCTCACCGGTCTGGATGCGCGGGGAACGGTCGTTGTGACCTGGGGTACGGAAAGCGACCAGCAATGCCGCGCACCGTTCGTCCTCCCTCCGCCATCATCGGCAGGCGGAATTACCGAACTCAACGTCAATTGTCTTTAGGGTTTTTTAAAATGCGCTTAATTACGATGATATGTCTGCTGTGTATCGCAGCAGGCTGGAGCAGTGCCCATGCAGGCACCTGCACGACGATTACGCCCCAGGAATCTACGTTGTCCATCGGCACCATTACGGTGCAGCGCGATGTGGCCGTTGGTACCGTTTTATTTTCGCGTAATGCGTCAATCACCAGCGCCTATTTAACGGGATGCACGAGTCCGGTAATGCTGGGATTTAGCATGCGATATCTGAATGCAACCCAGAGCGCTTTCGGAAATCACGTCTATGACACAAACGTGAGTGGAATTGGTATTCGTTTTTCATCTGGGGGATATTTTGAAAATCCGACCAATACCTTTTCCTATACCGCGCAGGCCAGCTATGTCGAATGGTGGGGCGGTAAAATAGAACTTATCGTGACCGGACCGGTCGCGTCAGGTTCACTCACGCCGGGAGTACTGGGCGTGGTGATGCTGCAGGGGAGCGATGGCATTTACCGTGATGCTCTGACGACCACGCTGCTGGGGGGAACGGTTAACGTGCTGGCCTGCAGCATCACCACCCCGCAGCTGACGTTCCCTATCGGCGATATTTCTGCGGCGACGTTTGGCTCGACGGTGGGCACCACACCGGCGGGCGCCCGGAATACGCAAAATCTTGGACTTAACTGCGATCCTGGCGCCAACGTGAATGTTTCTATCAGCGGTATTCAGAACCCGGACGTTGCGACGACGAGCGTGCTGGCACTTACAGGGCAAGGGAATACCGGCACGGCGAAAGGGGTTGGCGTTCAGTTGCTCTATAACGGCACGCCGCTGGCGTTAAATACGCGCCTGCCATTAACCGTTGCCGCGGGCGGTCAGCAGACATTTCCGTTAACGGCGCGTTATTACCAGACAAAAACGACGGTTGAGCCCGGCACGGCCAATGCCTCTGCGACCTTAAATTTGACGTATCAGTGATGGATAAAGCGATGAATATTTTGCGCACGGCCGCGCTCGCCGCCACAGTAATAAGCAGCAATATCTTTGCGGCGGACAGCGTTAATGTCAGCGTTACCGGCAATATTATTGCCGCTCCGTGTATATTCAATGGAGGGAATGCCAGTCTGAATATTAATCTTGGCAATATACAGGCATCAAATATGGCTACGCCGGGATCTTCATCCGATCCTGTGCCCTTTAACCTGTTATTTACCCAGTGCCCGACGGGGACGCGCAGCGTGACGGTCTCCTTTACCGGCACTCCCGATCCGGATGCGGGAGCGGATTATTACATGAACAGCGGTTCAGCCACGCACGTTGCGATTGCGATGAGTGAGGCCGCGACAGGCGTGCTGAAAGGAACGGGTGCAAGCCTCACTCAACCTGTTTCAGCAGACAGAACGGCAACGATAGCCATGCTGGCATCGGTCAGATCCTTCACCGGCGGTGCGACGCCGGGGAGCATCAGTGCCGTCGTGGTCATGACGATGCAGTACAACTGATATGCTGAATATTGTGATTAAAGAGACCGACGCATTTTTCAGAGCGGGATTGCAGTGTTTTCTTGAGGATTTCTTCTTTCATAATTTCAAACATCTGCTTCACTTTGACGGCGAACTTTCTCATGAAAATGTCAGTGCCGCCGATATTATTTTTCTCTCTTTATGTCAGGGGGAAACCCTGACCTGTTATCCCGAATTACAGGCGCGGAAAAAAGGAATTGTGGTTGGGCTGGTGGATGATGAACACCGTTTCTCGACATATCCGTCCTGTTTTCAGGATATGATTTTTATCTCGCGCCGCGCGTCGCTGGACAGGATCACCGAGGCGCTGTTTATCGCATGGTACCGCACACAGCTCTCAAGTTTTCACTGGAGGAAGAGAAGCTGCAGCGAATGCCAGCATAAAATATTATCGCCACAGCAAATTCGCGTTATGGTAAGTTTTTACAAAGGATTATCGGTAGGGCAGATCGCGAATAAGCTTAAAACAAGTGATAAAACTATTTTTACCCATAAATATTTGCTGATGCAAAAATTCAACCTGCGCAGTGATTTTGAACTGGTGGCCTTGATTCACAGGATGGTGGAGAAGAATACTCCTGGAAACCGGTTGCGAGACTATCTGACTCACCATCATGGTTAACCAGTATTCCCAATAACATACCAGGGGCGCAATAGTGTCATTCATTATCGCGCCCCTGTTTCTGCGAATTACAAAACTGTTAAGCCTCTTTTCCTTACACGTTCACGGCATTGATCAACCGCGTTTTCATCGTCTGGTAAGACGACGCCGCAAAATCCTCCGCCCAGCGCTGGTCCTCAATGGCTTCCAGCGTTACCGCGCAGTACTTGGTTTCCGGCGTTTTAGAGACAGGGTCCAGGTTGTCCTGCGTTAACTCGTTGCAGGCGCCAATCCACCACTGGTAGGTCATATAGACCGCACCGGCGTTGATACGCTCACTGATGCTGGCGCGGGTGATGACCTTGCCCCTGCGTGAACGAACCCACACCAGCTGGCCGTCACGGATGCCCAGCTTATCCGCATCGGCTGGATGCATCTGTACCCGGCCAGGTTCGTCGGCCAGGCTTTGCAGCGCGGCGCAGTTCCCGGTCATTGATCGGCAGGAATAATGTCCCACTTCACGCACCGTGCAGAGCACAAGAGGGTAGTCATCATCAGGGGTTTCTGCCGGTGCGCGCCACGGTGCAGCAAAGAGCTGCCCCTTGCCGGTTGGGGTGTCGAACTGATTGTCTTTGTACAGGTATGGCGTTCCCGGATGATCCAGCGTCGGGCACGGCCACTGCACGTGGCCCATTTCGCCCATTTTTTCATAGGTCACGCCATAGAAAAGAGGGCACAACGCGCGCATCTCGTCCCAGATCTGCTGGTTATCGTCGTAGTGCATCGGATAGCCCATTTCGGTGGCGAGCAGGCTGATGATCTCCCAGTCACGCTTAACGTTGCCGCTGGCCTGAATGGCCTGGCCAAAACGCTGGAACCCCCTGTCGGCACAGGTAAAGACGCCGCCGTGTTCCCCCCAGGAGGTGGCAGGGAGCAGCACGTCAGCCACTTCCGCCGTTTTGGTCATAAAGATGTCCTGAACCACGACAAAATCGAGAGCGTCAAAACCGCTGCGGACCAGGCCGAGATCGGCTTCCGTCTGGAGCGGATCTTCCCCCATGATGTAATAGGCTTTGACCTTGCCTTCCAGCGCCAGGTGAGGCACTTCGGTAATGCGCGTCCCGACGCGATCGTCCATCTTGTTGACGTCAATTCCCCAGGCATCGGCGAACTTCTGTCTGACGGCGGGATCGGTCACATCCTGATAGCCGGGGAACATATTCGGCAGCACGCCCATGTCACAGGCACCCTGAACATTGTTTTGTCCACGCACGGGACCGACGCCGACGGCAGGACGGCCGAGATTGCCGGTCAGCAACGCCAGGCTGGAAAGTCCTTTAACCACATCCACAGCCTGACCAAACTGGGTCACGCCCATTCCCCACATCACGGTGGCGGAAGGGGCCGCCGCGAACGTACGCATTGCCTGACGAACGTCACTGGCGGAAATGCCGGTGAGGTGTTCAACCCGCTCTGGCGCATACTCTTTGACCGTCTGCCGATAGGCTTCAAGCCCTTCAGTAAAGCGTGCGACGTAGTTTTTGTCGTACAGCTCCTCTTCCAGCAGCACATAGCCAAAAGCGTTGACCAGCGCCATGTTACTGCCGTTTTTCAACTGCAGATGCTGGTCGGCAATGCGTGCCGTTTCGATGCGGCGCGGATCGCAGACGATGATTTTTGCACCGTTTTCCCGGGCTTTCAGCACGCGACGGGCGACGATAGGGTGGGAGTCTGCGCAGTTGTAGCCAAATACCAGCAGACATTTTGAGTTTTCAATATCGTTGATTGAATTACTCATTGCGCCGTTGCCAAGTGTCTCCTGTAAACCGGCCACGGAAGGGCCGTGACAAACGCGCGCGCAGCAGTCTACGTTGTTCGTGTTCAACACCGCACGGGCAAATTTTTGCATCACGTAGTTGGTTTCATTACCGGTGCCGCGTGATGAACCGGTGGTCATGATCGCGCGCGGACCGAATTGCGCTTTGATACTGCTGAGCTTGTGGGCGGTGTAGCGGATAGCCTCTTCCCAGGTCACGGGGGTGAATGCCTCTCCCTTACGATAACGGATCATCGGTTGGGTCAGGCGGGGAGTGAGCAGACGGGTGTCGTTGAGGAAGTCCCAGCCGTAAAATCCTTTCAGGCACAAGGTCCCCTGGTTTGTGACCCCCTCTGCCGCTTCGGCGCGGAGGATACGGTTATTTTCAACAACAAGGTTTAATTTGCAGCCTGCACCACAGTAAGGGCAGACGCTGGCGATTTTATTCATCAATAACAGACCTGTTAAGAAATGAAGCAAAATGACTGGTAAGCCCAGTCCCGTAAAAGGGATTAAGCAGAAACCATGCCATATTTAAAGTGCTTGTTTTACAGGGTGTTATGAGGGCGGGGACGTGTCATCGTCAAATGTTCGTCAGTTTTGACGATGACACGAGAGCAGCGGCTGGGAATTAAAGGTCGTCCATGGTGTAACCCACGACGATTTCAAGCGTCTTACGAATAACATCCGCCTGAACAACATCATGGGTGGCTTCCAGCGTCTGGATGAGCCACAGAATGATGGCTTTATTTGACAGATGGCCTTCGGAAGCCAGAACACAGCGTACTGCAGTAGAAAAAACAGCGGACTCTTCAGCAAAACGATCGCCTGCGTGACGGAAATACTCCGACAGCGCGCTTTCTAAAAAAGCAGAATGGTATTCGGGTTGAAGCTGAATATTTTGTCTCATTTGTTCTCACCGTAGCTGTTAAATTGCAGTCAATGTATTTTTTTGGGATCGGACGGTTTTCCATTTCCAAATAACGGCACTACATTGTCTCGGTTATCATTGAGAGGTCCCTCTCTTGTTATTCGTCCTTGCGCGGTTCTGCGACGTTTTAATGGGAAGCTGTTTGAGCCGATTTCGGCAATCACCTTCGCCAGTGTCTCCCGCCGCCGGGGATCCTTTTCATGTACTTTCATATCCCGCAGACGCTGTACAAGAGCCTCAGTGGTGATCGGGCCGTGCTCTTTCAACAGTGAAAGAACGGCTTCCCCAATCAACTGGTCAGTCAGCTTATCTGCGTCACTGCTATTCATAACCTTACCGTTCGAAGAGCAGACCAAGCAGCATGTGATAGTGCTCTTCCTCTTCAGGGCCATCGGCTTTTTCGAGGCGGCTTAACAGCTTGGTACAGAGCGATTTGCGATTAAGGTTTCGCCCGTCGCTCAGGATTTCAACCACAACTTGTCCCAGCGTTTCCTGTTGAGTGGGAAGCGCGGCTTTTTCGAAGTACTGTGCGATCGCTGCTGCGGAATCTGCGACGTAACCTTTCTGCTGCATGTTTCGCTCCTGTAAAATTTTGTAATCAGTAACGTTACATTTAAGGTATACACAATTTCCAAATCTGTACATAAAAAATGTACAGATTTTTAATAAAATCAGGATATATTTTATAAATTCTTTATTTTTCAATTTGTTGTGTGTTGTTCATGAAACGGTAATGTTACAGAATATATTGTACAAATTGACGAGCCACTGTTAAGTTGTACAGCGCCCCATAAATGCACCATTAACGGCCGTAAATGATTGAGATGTAAATTATTTGTCAGGCAATTAATGTGCTATAAAAAGAAGTCTCCCCACATGTTTTTGTGGTCAAACCTTAACCCCCCAGGACTCGCATGCTTACAACCATCATTTACCGCAGTCACATCTGCGAGGACGTGCCAGTGAAAGCGCTGGAAAATATGGTCGCTGCTGCAAATAGTAAAAACCGGCAATCCAGCGTCACGGGGATCTTGCTGTTCAACGGCACACATTTTTTTCAATTGCTTGAAGGGCCTGCGGAAAACGTAACGTCCATCTACGAACAGATCTGCTCTGATACGCGCCACCATAATGTGGTCGAGCTGATGCGCGATCACGGGCCTTCACGGCGTTTCGGTAAAGCGGGTATGGAACTCTTTGATTTGCGCCAGTACGACAGGGAAGAGGTGCTCCAGCAGGTGCTTGATAAAGGCACAACCCGCTACCAGTTGACCTACAACGACCGTGCGCTGCAGTTTTTCCGCACCTTTGTCGAGGCCACAGAGAAAGCCAACTATTTTGAGCTGCCGCCTGCGGATTCCTGGGATTTCGTCCCGGAAGAAACGCGCTTATCTGCGCAGCCTGAAGTCGTGGCAAAAGGGGCGGACTGTAGCTTTGCGTTTCAGCCTATCGTCGATCCTTTCATGCAGCAGGTTGTCTCCTGGGAAGCGCTTCTGCGCACTCCATCCGGTGACTCACCGGGAGCGTATTTCGCCAATCGCACGCGTGAAGAAGTGCATGCTTCTGATTTGCAAAGCAAACAGGTGGCTCTCTCCATGGCCAGCGCGCTGGGGTTACAGGATCAGACTTTATCCATCAACCTGCTGCCTATGACGCTGGTCAACGTGCCCAATGCCGTGGACTTTCTGCTCACCGCTATTGATGCAAATGGCTTTGTGCCGGAGCAAATTGTGGTGGAGTTTACCGAAAGTGAAGCCATTTCCCGTTTCGATGAGTTTACGCATTCGGTCAGACAGCTAAAAAGTGCGGGTATCAGCGTAACCATCGATCACTTCGGTGCCGGTTTTGCCGGGTTGCAGCTCCTGGCGCAATTCCAGCCGGACAGAATTAAGATTAATCGCGATCTGGTCGCGAACGTGCATAAAAGTGGCCCACGGCAGGCCATTATTCAGGCGATAATCAAATGCTGTGCCTCACTGGAAATACAGTTTTGCGCGGTGGGCGTGGAGAAGGCGGAAGAGTGGATGTGGCTGGAGTCTGCGGGCATTTCTCAGTTCCAGGGGCATCTTTTTGCCAGCCCCCGACACGGCGGTATCCCGGCTATCGCATGGCCAGAGAAAAAATACGATTTCTGACGAAGCTGTACAAAAACCTGTAGACTTGACTGTACGGCAGGCAAGATTTGTACAACAATGTATTAACAGCTGGATGGCCTTGCAGGCCATTCACCCGTGCAAAATGAGGTCTGAATTCTACAAATGGGTTGTACAATCTGATAAGGTTGGTGTAGTTAGGTATGGAAGTTCTGAGCGTGAGGGAGTTAATGGCCTATTACAGTATCGGCGAAGTGGCCGAACGATGCGGTATCAACCCCGTTACGCTGCGTGCCTGGCAGCGCCGTTATGGATTGTTGAAGCCGCAGCGCAGCGAAGGGGGTCATCGTCAGTTTGACGACGAAGATATCCTGCGTATCGAAGAGATCAAGCGCCTGATGAAAAGCGGCGTTTCGGTCGGAAAAGTAAAATCCTTGCTGGAAAATAAGGAAGTGATGACTCAGGGTAACTGGGCTTCTTTCCAGGAAGAGATGATGACCGTTCTGCGTTACGCCAGCCCGGCAAAGCTGCGCGCCAAAATCGGTGAATTCCGCCGCGATCACGCGATGGATGCGCTGATCGATAACATCATTTCACCCGTCCGTCAGCGAATGAATCAGGATCAAAACACCGTACGCCATATGGCGAGTCTGTTTGACGGTGTCCTGATTGAATTTGCGATTGCAAGCCTCGCGGAATCGCGCAAGAAAGCGGGTAAAGACGCACTGCTGATTGGCTGGGAGTGCGATGACCGTACACATCTTTGGCTTGAAGCCGCGCGTTTAGCCCAGAAAGGCTGGCATATTGACGTGCTGGCGGAACCCATTGATTCGCCGCGTCCTGAACTGTTCCCCGGGCAAAAAATCTTCGTCTGGACGGGAACATCGCCAACGCCCCGTCAACAGGAACAGCTCGATCACTGGCGTGAGCAGGGATTTAGCGTTTCATTTCACCACTGATTATCTGAGGCCTTGCGGCCTTTTTTTTGTTTTTTCTCCTTTCCAGAGCAAAAGCTATCTTAAAAATAGGCATTTCCGATGCATATTTTACGTCCCCGTTTTGCGCTTTCTCGCTGATTAAATAAGCCATTATTTTTCAAAGTATTGAACAATTACATCCATCCCGCCCGCATCTTCAGACAGGGTCTATGCTTAATAAAAGTAGACAAAAAGGGCGGTTTAGCCGAATGCCCCTGCTGACAGAGGGTTGAAGTGATAATCGTTATCACTAACATGGTGTTATGCCCTGATGGCTAATCAGATGAGGTGGACCTATGGAACTGCATTCAGAAACCTTCAATCCTGCCGATTTTGCCTGGCGTGGTTTGACGCTCACGCCTGCGGCGGCAGCGCATATCCACGAGCTGGTGGCGAAAAAGCCCGAGATCCTCGGCGTACGTTTAGGCGTTAAGCAGACCGGCTGCGCGGGCTTTGGCTACGTGCTGGATACTGTGACCGAACCCGAAAAAGATGATCTGGTCTTTGAAACCGACGGTGCAAAGCTGTACGTCGCGCTGCAGGCCATGCCGTTTATCGACGGCACGGAAGTGGATTATGTACGGGAAGGTTTAAACCAGTTATTCAAATTTCATAACCCGAAAGCCCAGAACGAATGCGGCTGCGGCGAAAGCTTTGGGGTATAGGCGGTACTATGTCTCGTAATACTGAAGCAACGAGTGATGTAAATACCTGGAGCGGCGGGCACCTTAATTATAAAGAAGGGTTCTTCACGCAGCTGCAGACCGATGAGCTGGCGAAAGGCATCAACGAAGATGTCGTGCGCGCCATCTCGGCCAAACGCAACGAACCCGAGTGGATGCTGGAGTTCCGCCTGAGCGCTTACCGTGCCTGGCTGGAGATGGAAGAACCGCACTGGCTGAAAGCCCATTATGACAAGCTGAATTATCAGGATTACAGCTACTACTCTGCGCCATCCTGCGGTAGCTGCGATGATACGTGCGCTTCGCAGCCCGGTGCAGTACAGCAGACCGGTGCGGAGAACAGCTTCCTCAGTAAAGAGGTGGAAGAGGCGTTCAATCAGCTCGGCGTCCCCGTGCGCGAGGGGAAAGAGGTCGCCGTAGACGCTATTTTTGACTCCGTTTCGGTGGCGACTACCTATCGTGAAAAGCTGGCGGAGCAGGGGATTATTTTCTGCTCCTTTGGCGAAGCGATTCATGACCATCCTGAGCTGGTGAAAAAGTACATCGGCACCGTGGTACCGAGTAACGATAATTTCTTCGCCGCGCTCAACGCGGCGGTGGCGTCGGACGGGACCTTTATCTACGTGCCGAAAGGCGTGCGCTGTCCGATGGAGCTCTCCACCTATTTCCGCATTAACGCCGAAAAAACCGGACAGTTCGAACGCACTATTCTGGTGGCGGATGAAGGCAGCTACGTCAGCTATATCGAAGGGTGCTCCGCCCCGGTACGCGACAGCTATCAGCTGCACGCGGCGGTCGTTGAAGTCATTATTCACAAAGACGCTGAGGTCAAATACTCAACGGTGCAGAACTGGTTCCCCGGCGACGGCAATACCGGTGGGATCCTGAACTTCGTCACCAAGCGTGCGCTGTGTGAAGGTGAAAACAGCAAAATGTCGTGGACGCAGTCGGAAACCGGCTCAGCCATTACCTGGAAGTACCCGAGCTGTATTCTGCGCGGGGATAACTCCATCGGTGAGTTTTATTCTGTGGCGCTGACCAGCGGACATCAGCAGGCCGATACCGGCACCAAGATGATCCACATCGGTAAAAACACCAAATCAACCATCATCTCGAAAGGGATCTCCGCCGGGCACAGCCAGAACAGCTATCGCGGGCTGGTGAAAATCATGCCAACGGCGACCAACGCCCGTAACTTCACCCAGTGTGACTCGATGCTTATCGGGGCCGACTGCGGAGCGCATACCTTCCCGTACGTCGAGTGCCGTAATAATTCAGCACAGCTGGAGCATGAGGCGACGACGTCGCGTATTGGGGAAGATCAGCTCTTCTACTGCCTGCAGCGCGGGATCAGTGAAGAAGATGCCATTTCGATGATTGTGAACGGCTTCTGTAAGGACGTGTTCTCTGAACTGCCGCTGGAATTCGCCGTTGAAGCACAAAAACTCCTCGCCATCAGTCTTGAACACAGCGTCGGTTAAGGGAAAGCACATGTTACGTATTAAAGATTTACAGGTTAGCGTGGAAGATAAAGCGATCCTGCGTGGCCTCAATTTTGACGTCAAGCCGGGTGAAGTTCACGCCATCATGGGGCCTAACGGCTCCGGGAAAAGTACGCTTTCAGCGACGCTGGCGGGACGTGAAGATTACGAAGTGACGCACGGCTCGGTCGAATTTAACGGTAAAGATCTGCTGGAGATGTCGCCGGAAGATCGCGCGGGTGAAGGTATCTTCATGGCCTTCCAGTATCCGGTCGAAATTCCGGGCGTCAGCAACCAGTTCTTCCTTCAGACGGCGCTGAATGCGGTGCGCAAGTACCGCGGACTGGAAGCCCTGGATCGCTTCGACTTCCAGGATCTGATGGAAGAGAAGATCAAACTGCTGAAAATGCCGGAAGACCTGCTGACCCGTTCGGTCAACGTTGGTTTTTCCGGTGGCGAGAAAAAGCGTAACGATATTCTGCAGATGGCGGTGCTGGAGCCACAGCTGTGCATTCTGGATGAGACCGACTCCGGTCTGGATATCGACGCCCTGAAGATTGTCGCTGACGGGGTGAACTCCCTGCGTGACGGCAAGCGTTCGTTCATTATCGTCACTCACTACCAGCGTATTCTCGACTACATCAAGCCGGATTACGTCCACGTGCTTTACCAGGGACGCATTGTGAAATCCGGTGATTTCACGCTGGTTAAACAACTGGAGGAGCAGGGTTATGGCTGGCTTACCGAACAGCAGTAATGCACTCCAGCAGTGGCACCGGCTGTTCGAGGCGCAGGGGAATCGCTCTGAGCTGGCGCAGCAGCACCTGCAGCAGATGCTGCGCCTCGGCCTGCCGACGCGTAAACATGAAAACTGGAAATATACCCCGCTAGATGGCCTGCTGAGCGGCGAGTTTGTGGCGCGTCCGGCGGCGATCGGTCCGGAGCGACGAGATGCCCTGGCGTTGACCGTGGATGCGGTACGGCTGGTCTTTGTCGACGGCGTTTATCACCCTGAACTGAGCGATGACACCCGGGAGAGCGGTTACGGGATTGTGATTAACGACGAACGCCAGAGTCTGGGCGCCCCGGTTCAGCCGGAGGTTTTCCTGCATTTGACCGAGAGCCTCGCCCGCAGCGTGACGCATATCCAGGTTAAGCGTAACCAGCGTCCGGCCAGGCCGTTGCTTCTGATGCATATCACCCAGGGCGTAGAGGGCGATGAAATCAACACCGCCCACTATCGCCACCATCTTGAACTGGCCGAAGGGGCCGACGCGACGGTGATTGAGCATTACGTGAGTCTTAATGACACCCGCCACTTTACCGGGTCGCGTCTGACGATGAACGTTGCCGCCAATGCGCAGCTCCACCACATTAAGCTGGCGTTTGAGAACCCCCAGAGCCACCACTTCGCGCATAACGATATCCTGCTGGGACCGGATGCCGCGGCGTACAGCCATAGCTTCCTGCTCGGCGGTGCGGTGCTGCGCCATAACACCAGTACCCAGCTTAACGGTGAAAATACCACGCTGCGTATCAACAGCCTGGCGATGCCGGTCAAATCAGAAGTGTGCGATACGCGCACGTGGCTTGAGCACAACAAAGGTTACTGCAACAGCCGCCAGCTGCACAAAACCATCGTCAGCGATAAAGGACGCGCGGTATTTAATGGTCTGATTAACGTCGCGCAACACGCCATCAAGACTGACGGGCAGATGACCAACAACAATCTCCTGCTGGGACGCCTGGCGGAGGTCGACACGAAGCCGCAGCTGGAGATTTACGCCGACGACGTAAAATGCAGCCACGGCGCCACGGTCGGGCGGATCGACGACGAACAGATGTTCTACCTGCGTTCCCGCGGTATCGACCAGCAGGCGGCGCAGAAAATGATTATCTATGCCTTTGCGGCGGAGCTTACGGAAGCGCTGCATGATGGCGTACTGAAGCAGCAGGTGTTGGCCCGTATTGGTCAGCGTCTGCCCGGAGGCGAAGCATGAGTTTTCCCGTAGAGAAAGTACGGGCAGATTTCCCGGTTCTGACCCGTGAAGTGAACGGTCTGCCGCTGGCTTATCTCGACAGCGCGGCCAGCGCGCAGAAACCGAATCAGGTGGTGGATGCGGAAGCCGAGTTCTACCGCCACGGTTATGCAGCGGTACATCGGGGTATTCATACCCTGAGCGCGGAAGCCACCCAGCGCATGGAGAACGTGCGCACGCAGGTGGCTGCCTTCCTCAATGCGCGCTCGCCGGAAGAGCTGGTGTTTGTGCGCGGCACCACCGAGGGGATTAACCTCGTCGCCAACAGTTGGGGTAACGCTCAGGTGCATGCCGGGGATAACATCATCATTACCCAGATGGAGCACCACGCCAATATCGTACCGTGGCAAATGCTGTGTGAGCGCGTTGGCGCGCAATTACGCGTCATCCCGTTGAACCTGGACGGAACGTTACAGCTTGAGCAGCTTGACGCCTTGCTGGACGATAAAACGCGGCTGGTGGCTGTCACCCAGGTCTCTAACGTTCTGGGTACTGAAAACCCGGTTGCGGAGATTGTCGATAAGGCCCATCAGGCCGGGGCGAAAGTGCTGATTGACGGTGCACAGGCGGTAATGCACCACGCGGTGGATGTCCAGGCGCTGGACTGCGACTTCTACGTGTTCTCAGGACACAAGCTTTATGGCCCAACCGGTATCGGCGTGCTGTATGTGAAAGAGGACATCCTGCAGGCGATGCCGCCGTGGGAGGGGGGCGGGTCAATGATCGCTACCGTTAGCCTCTCGGAAGGGACCACCTACGCCCGTGCGCCGTGGCGTTTTGAGGCGGGCACGCCCAACACCGGCGGGATCATCGGGCTGGGGGCGGCGGTGTCTTACGTTTCCGGAATTGGCCTTGATGCCATTCAGGAGTACGAACAGCTGCTGATGCATTACGCGCTGCAGGAGCTGGCCAGCGTGCCGGACCTGACCTTGTACGGGCCGGCTGACCGACAGGGTGTGATTGCCTTTAATCTGGGACAACACCACGCCTATGACGTGGGCAGCTTCCTTGATAATTACGGCGTGGCCGTGCGCACCGGGCACCACTGCGCCATGCCGCTCATGGCCTTTTACCAGGTTCCGGCAATGTGCCGCGCATCGCTGGTGATGTATAACACAATGGAAGAGGTCGACAGGCTGGTGGCGGGACTAAAACGCATTCACCAGTTGCTGGGCTGACAAAGAGGCGAACGATGGCAGAACTGCCGGATAAAGAGAAATTGCTGCGCAACTTTGGGCGTTGCGCAAACTGGGAAGAGAAATACCTCTACATCATTGAGCTGGGGCAGCGTCTGCCGCCGCTTAGTAAAGAGGCGCATACCCCCGAGAACAGTATTCAGGGCTGTCAAAGCCAGGTGTGGATTGTGATGGCGCAGTCTGACGATGGCACGATAACCCTGCAGGGTGACAGCGATGCGGCAATAGTAAAAGGGCTGATTGCGGTGGTCTTTATTCTTTATCACCAGATGTCAGCGCAGGATATTGTCGCCTTCGATGTCCGCCCGTGGTTTGAAAAAATGGCCCTCACCCAACACCTCACCCCGTCTCGTTCCCAGGGACTGGAAGCGATGATTCGCGCCATTCGCGCCAAAGCGGCAATCCTTAGCTAGACTTACAGAACAGCATTCATTCTGTTTCGCGAGGTGGTTCCCGCCTCGCTGGTTTTTCAGCTTTCTGGCATTCTGCCAGTGAATAAGGAATCTCAGCATGAAGCGCGCGTCTCTCATAACTCTATTACTCCTCAGTTCGCTCGGTACACTTAATTCGGCCCGCGCGATGGACTATCCGTTGCCGCCCGCAGGCAGTCGCCTGATTGGGCAAAATCAAACCTACACCATACAGGAAGGGGATAATAAGCTGCAGACCATCGCCCGCCGGTTTAATACCGCGGCACAGGTGATCCTCGAAACGAACAATACGATTGCGCCGGTAAACCCTGCACCGGGAACCGTTATCACAATCCCGTCGCAGATGCTGCTACCCGACACGCCGCGCGAGGGTATTGTTGTGAACCTCGCTGAGCTGCGGCTTTACTATTTCCCGCCGGGAGAGAACATTGTCCAGGTTTTCCCCCTTGGCATCGGGCAACTGGGGCTGGAAACACCGGTGAGCACGACCCGCGTCAGTCAAAAAATCCCGAACCCAACCTGGACGCCGACGGCCGGTATCAGAGCCCGTTCGCTGGCGCAGGGAATTAAACTGCCTCCTGTGGTTCCCGCAGGGCCAAATAACCCGCTGGGACGCTATGCCCTGCGTTTGGGTATTGGTAATGGGGAATATCTTATCCACGGAACCAGTGCGCCAGACAGCGTTGGCTTGCGCGTCAGTTCCGGCTGTATGCGAATGAACGCCCCGGATATTAAAGCCCTGTTCGAACAGGTACGGGTTGGCACCCGGGTACAAATCATCAATGAGCCAGTGAAATTCGCGGTCGAGCCGGATGGTAAACGCTATATTGAGGTCCATCGTCCGCTGGCACAGGTGGAAGGTGAAAACCCACAGATTTCGCCCATTACGCACTCCGCCGACTTTGCGACCTTTGTTTCACAGTCCGGAAGCGATAAGGCGCTGATCGATAAAGCCCTGGCGCGCCGTGCGGGGATCCCGGTTGTGGTTTCTGCGGGAAGCGGCCCGTCGGCCAGT
The DNA here is from genome assembly GCF_010692925.1 of Enterobacter sp. T2. Taxonomy (NCBI): domain Bacteria; kingdom Pseudomonadati; phylum Pseudomonadota; class Gammaproteobacteria; order Enterobacterales; family Enterobacteriaceae; genus Enterobacter; species Enterobacter sp. T2. Next base: position 1,943,889 of record NZ_CP048736.1, read on the forward strand.
AACAGCGTATTGTCAGTGCAGAACAGTCGTGTGTCCGCGGCGGTAGCGGAAGAGGCAGGGGAGAAGATGACGCAGTAGAGCCGTATGACGCAGGCAAAAAAAATGGCGCACAATGTGCGCCATTTTATTAACAGGTACTATTACTTACGGTATTTAGTAGCCTGGTTGTCCAGACGCTGGTTAGCGCGAGCTGCGTCGTCTTTAGCAGCCTGAACGTCGGAACGCATTGCGTTCACGTCGTTGCTCAGCTGGTCAACTTTAGCGTTCAGAGTCTGAACGTCAGAAGACAGCTGATCGATTTTAGCGTTGCTGGAGCAACCAGCCAGCAGAGTAGAACCCAGGATTACCGCGCCCAGTACCAGTTTAGTACGATTCATTATTAATACCCTCTAGATTGAGTTAATCTCCATGTAGCGTTACAAGTATTACACAAAGTTTTTTGGGTTGAGAATATTTTTTTGATGGGAATACGCCTATTTTTGATCGTTCGCTCAAAGAAGCATCGAATCGGCCCTTTTTGAGTAAAAAGCTATGTAAAAAAAGGCATTTTTCATCGGATTCATCTTAGATAATTCGCAATTAAATAGAAAAACCCGATTTGCTTTTTGAATGAGTTTGGCTAATGACTGGAATAAAAAAAGCGCCCATTGGGCGCTTTTTATCAAAATTAATTCGTTCGTGAATTATTACAGCACGTGAACGGATGCAGTATTGGTCGTTCCGCTTGGTACCAGCGCACCAGAAACCATAACCACAACGTCGCCTTTCTGTGCCAGACCGCTTTCCAGAGCCATGGCTTTACCCTGAATGTAGAAATCGTCAGTAGAGGCAATCTCTTTAACCAGGTGTGCAACGACGCCTTTGCTCAGCACCAGCTGACGCGCGGTGGTTTCGTTGGTGGTCAGGGCCAGGATAGTGGCATCCGGGAAGTATTTACGCACTGCACGCGCAGATTTACCGCCCTGGGTCGCAACCACAATCAGTGGCGCTTCCAGTTTCTCAGCAGTTTCTACCGCACCGCGGCAAACGGCTTCGGTGATGCGCAGCTTGCGGCTGTCGTTATTGAAGTCCAGACGGCTGGTCATCACGCGGTCAGTACGTTCACAGATGGTCGCCATAATGCCAACCGCTTCCAGAGGATATTTCCCTTTTGCGGATTCGCCGGACAGCATAACAGCATCGGTACCGTCGAGGATGGCGTTAGCCACGTCGCCTGCTTCAGCGCGGGTTGGGCGTGGGTTTTTGATCATAGAGTCCAGCATCTGCGTAGCGGTAATAACCACTTTACGCGCGCGAACACATTTTTCGATCATCATCTTCTGCGCGAAGATCACTTCTTCAACCGGGATTTCAACGCCCAGGTCGCCACGTGCAACCATGATGCCGTCAGACGCTTCGAGGATTTCGTCGAAGTTGTTCAGGCCTTCCTGGTTTTCGATTTTGGAGATGATCTGGATCTTCTCGCCGCCGTGCGCTTTCAGGTGCTCGCGAATTTCGACCACGTCAGAACGCTTACGGATGAAGGACGCTGCAACGAAGTCAACGCCTTGTTCGCAGCCGAAGATCAGGTCTTGCTTGTCTTTTTCAGCCAGTGCTGGCAGCGCGATAGAAACGCCCGGCAGGTTAACGCCTTTGTTTTCGCCCAGGTCGCCGTTGTTCAGCACTTTACAGATAACCTTGTTACCTTCAATCGCGGTCACTTCCATACCGATCAGACCATCGTCGACCAGGACGGTGTTACCGACGGACAGATCGCTGGTGAAGCCTTCATAGGTGACCGCAACGATTTCGCTGTTCCCCACAACGGATTTGTCCGTGGTGAAGGTGAACGTCTGGCCTGCTTTCAGAGAGACGTCGTTGCCGCCTTCCAGTTTGATGGTACGGATTTCCGGACCTTTGGTGTCGAGCAGGATAGCCGCTTTTTTACCGGTTTTGCTCATCACGTTGCGCAAGTTCTGGATACGCTGACCGTGTTCTGCATAGTCACCGTGAGAGAAGTTCAGACGCATCACGTTCATGCCGGCGTCCAGCATTTTGCTCAGCATCTCTTCGGATTCGGTTTTCGGGCCGATAGTACAAACAATTTTCGTCTTTTTCATGACAGTCTTAGTCTTTAAGTTGGGAAGGATATGGAAATCTCGCTCCGGGGGCGCACCGCCGCAGAGTCAAACCTGTGTTGCAAAAGAGTATATGACACGCACTAAGGATAGGAGACATCAAATGAGCGTGCAGAAGAAAGTGTGCCTGAGTGACAGCCCAACGAAGGAGAGGAGAAGTTGTACGTTGTTTTTTGTATTCCAAGCGCTGAAACCATTCACCAGGGATTTGGCGCGCATTATACGCTGATTTTAAGATAAAAGGAAAATGGAAACGGTGTTTCAGAAATAATCAATGTCGTTTTACATAATATTGTTATCAACGCGTTAAGCCATGATGACAACTTATCGCGGCAGGTGATTGACCTGCCGCATTTTGCTTATTTTTGCAGCGCCTGACTGAGGTCGGCGATGAGGTCTTTAGGATCTTCAATCCCCACCGACAGGCGAATCAGCTGTGGCACAATACCGTTTGCCAGCCGTTGCGCCAGCGGAATCGAGGCGTGCGTCATGCTGTAAGGCTGGCTCACCAGACTCTCTACGCCGCCCAGGCTTTCCGCAAGGGTGAACAACGTCAGGTTGCGAATCACCTCTGTGGCGCGTTGCGCATCACCTTTCACCACGACAGAAATCATCCCGCCGGGCAGCGCCATCTGCGTGCGGGCAAGCTGATATTGCGGGTGCGACTCCAGTCCGGGATAAAAGACCCGTTCAACCAGCGGATGCTGTTCCAGCCATTGCGCAATCGCCAGCGCGTTGCTGCTGTGTCTCTCTATGCGCAGCGAAAGGGTACGAATACCGCGCAGGGTCAGGAAGCTGCTAAACGGGTCCAGTACGCCGCCAACCGCGTTCTGCAGGTAGCCAAGCCTGTCCGCCAGCGCCGGATTATCACCCACCACCGCCAGCCCGGCCACCACGTCAGAGTGGCCGTTAAGGTATTTGGTTGCTGAGTGCACCACGATGTCGAAACCCGACGCCAGCGGACGGTGAATGACCGGCGATGCGAAGGTGTTATCCGCCACGCTGATAACGTTATGACGACGGGCGATGTCAGCGATAGCCGCTAAATCCGCCAGCTTCAGCAGCGGGTTGGTGGGGGTTTCAACCCAGATCATGCGGGTGTCCGGGCGAATAGCCGCCTCAAGCCCGGCTAGATCGTCCGGCTTAACCCAGCTGACCTGCACACCGGTGCTGCGTTTGCGGACATTTTCAATCAGGCGATATGTGCCGCCGTAGACGTCATCAATGGCGACGATATGGCTGTCTTTCTCCAGCAGTTCAAGCACGGTGGAGATGGCGGCGAGACCGGATGCAAAGGCGTAGCCGCGCGTTCCGCCTTCCAGTTCGGCGATGGCGGTTTCGAGCGCATGGCGCGTCGGATTGCCGCTGCGGGAATACTCATAGCCGGTATGCTCCCCGGGAGAGGGTTGCGCAAACGTCGAGGTGGCGTAAATCGGCGGCATAACGGCGCCATGCTGATCATTGAACGCGCCGCTGTGGACGCTCAGGGTTGCCAGGTTTTTCATCATCTGTTCCTTATGGCTGAAGACGGTTGCGCCACGCGGTCAGCACGTCGCTGCGCGTAATCAAACCGAGAAAACGGTCGTTGTCATTAATGACGGCCACCAGACCGCGGTCGAAGATGGCGTGCAGGGCGCTTTCCGGGGCGCGTTTATCGAGAAATTCCACCTGACGCGTCATGGCCTCTGTCACGGGAAGGGCGAAGCGGTCAGCTTCACCGCCGATATGCCGCAACAGATCCCACTCGTCGATAATGCCGACGACCTGACCGTTTTCCAGTACCGGCAGCTGGGAGATGTCGTACAGGCGCATGCGTGCCAGAACGGTGGAGAGCGTGTCATCCGGGGCGGCGGTGACGGTAGCGCCTTCATCGTGGCGCAGGGCAATGTAGTCAGAGAGATCGCCTGCCTGAGGGCGCGTGATGAGCCCCTGCTGGCGCATCCAGTCGTCGTTGAACATCTTCGAGAGATATTTATTGCCGCTGTCGCAGGCGAAGGTCACCACGCGTTTCGGCGTGGTTTGCGCATGGCAATATTTCAGCGCCGCCGCCAGCAGGGTGCCGCTGGAGGAGCCCGCCAGAATGCCTTCCGTTTTCAGCAGTTCACGCGCGGTGGCAAACGCTTCGCGGTCGGTAATGCGCCACGCGCGGTTCACGCCTTCAATGCGGGCCAGCGGTGGAATAAAGTCTTCGCCAATGCCCTCAACCAGCCAGGCGCCCGCATCGTGGTAGCGACCGGTCTCGACCTGATCGGCGAGCACAGAACCTACCGGGTCGGCCAGCACAAACTCCGTATGTGGCGAATGCTCTGAAAACCACGCCTGCAGGCCGCCCAGCGTCCCGCCTGAGCCGACGCCGACCACGATGGCGTCAATTCTGCCGTCAAGCTGCTCATACAGTTCCGGTGCCGTGGTAGTGCGATGTGCCAGCGGGTTAGCGTCGTTATTGAACTGGTCGATATAAAACGCGCCCGGCAGTTCATCGGCCAGGCGCTGGGCGTAATCCTGGTAATAGGCCGGATGCCCCTTATTGACGTCGGAACGGGTCAGTATCACCTGGGCACCCAGCGCGCGCAGGTGGAAAATCTTCTCGCGGCTCATTTTGTCCGGCACCACCAGGATAAGCGTATAGCCTTTCTGGGCGGCGATCAGCGCCAGCCCGAGGCCGGTATTCCCCGCCGTTGCTTCAATAATCGTGCCACCCGGCCGTAGCTGGCCGGTACGCTCCGCGTCGTTAATCATCGATAACGCCACGCGATCTTTAATGGAGCCGCCGGGGTTTTGGTTCTCCAGCTTCAGAAACAGCGAGCAGGGACCGGTATCAAGCTTGTGCAACTGGATCAGCGGTGTCCGGCCAATCAGTTCGGTGACGGAGTGGTAGATCGTCATGATGTTTTCCTTTCTGGGTGTCATGACGGGATGATAGGGCGGAGAAATTTTCGCAATAAAGAACACTTCACTGCTTTTTATAACAGACGGGAATATCAGTGCTGTTTTTGGATGTCAGGACAGCAAGACGTAAAGTTGTCTGGAAGTGAGGATGGCTATCTCGGCATAAAATGCTGCAATAATGACCGTTTTTTTCGCATATCAGTCAAGCGTTATGCGTCTGGCAGATAATCATTGCTGAAATCAATCTAAATACTTCCCGCCGTGTAGAGTCGTTGTTTATTACTGAAAGTTATAACACATGCTTTTTTGTTCATTTAAAAACTGATAACGCCTGTTTACTATCGTTTGGACATCCATACTTCTAAACCGCCATTGGCGGATCGGATAATGAATTAGAATGATTGTACTCAGAAATATTTCGAAGGTTTTTGACAACGGTAAGGCGGCGCTCACAGCCGTTGATAACGTCAATTTGACGATTGAGCAGGGACAGGTTTACGGCATTATCGGCTACAGCGGCGCCGGGAAAAGCACGCTGATTCGTCTGCTGAATGGTCTGGAGAAACCCAGCGCTGGCAGCGTCACGATTAACGGGCAGGACATCTCCGCCGCAAAAGGTGAAGCCCTGCGTCAGGCACGCCTGAAAATCAGTATGGTGTTCCAGCACTTCAACCTGCTGTGGTCGCGCACGGTAAGTGAGAATATCGCGTTCTCCATGCAGATCGCCGGTGTGCCAAAAGCCAGAATCAAGGCTCGCGTGGCGGAACTGGTGGCGCTGGTGGGGCTGAAAGGGCGTGAGAATGCCTACCCGTCACAGCTAAGCGGCGGACAAAAACAGCGCGTGGGGATTGCGCGCGCGCTGGCTAATAACCCGGACGTTTTGCTGTGTGATGAAGCCACGTCCGCACTCGACCCGCAGACCACCGATCAGATCCTCGATCTGCTGCTGGATATCAACCGTCGTTTCAAGCTGACCATCGTGCTGATCACCCACGAAATGCATGTGGTGCGCAAGATCTGCGACCGCGTGGCGGTGATGGAAAACGGTAAGGTGGTGGAAGAGGGGGATGTGCTGAGTGTATTCACCCATCCGCAGCAGCCGATTACGCAGCAGTTTGTCCGCCAGGTAAGTCAGTACGCCGAGGAAGAAACCTTCAATACCGAACTGGCAAACGATCTGGAAGGCACGGTCATCCGTCTGACCTTTACCGGCCACAGCACGCACAAGCCGGTCGTGGGTGAGCTGACCCTGCGCTACGGTCTGCCGTTTAATATCCTGCACGGGAAAATGACGCAAACCGCCCACGGTGTTTTCGGCCAGCTCTGGGTCCACGTCGTGGCATCTGATGAACAACTGAACAATATCCTCGCCGACCTGAAGCACAGCGATATTGAAGGCGAGGTCATTAAACATGGCTGAGAATCTCTTCCCGCACCTCAAATGGGATCAGCTCTGGTCGGCGACGCAGGAGACGCTGTACATGACCGCGCTTTCCGGGGTGGCGACCTTTGTGCTGGGGATCGTGCTGGGCCTGGCGCTGTTCTTAACCGCGCGCGGCGGGCTGTTTCAAAACCGCACGGTCTACAGCGTGATTTCGATTGTGGTGAACGTGTTTCGCTCAATACCGTTCATCATTCTGATCGTCCTGTTGATCCCGTTCACCAAGACCATCGTCGGTACCATTCTTGGTGCCAACGCGGCGCTGCCGGCCCTGATTGTGGGGGCCGCGCCGTTCTACGCACGCCTGGTGGAGATTGCCCTGCGCGAAGTGGACAAAGGGGTAATCGAAGCAACGCGCTCAATGGGCGCACGACTGAGCACGCTCGTGTTTCGGGTTTTACTGCCGGAATCATCACCTGCACTGGTATCAGGGATAACGGTAACGCTGATTGCGCTGGTGAGTTACAGCGCCATGGCGGGGGTGATTGGCGCCGGCGGTTTGGGAAATCTGGCTTATCTGGAAGGATTCCAGCGCAACCATGGTGACGTCACGCTGGTGGCAACGGTGACCATTCTGATCATCGTTTTCATTATCCAGTTCTGCGGCGACGCTATGACTTCTCTGTTAGATAAACGCTAATAAATACACACAGGAACCACATCATGAAAAAAACACTGACACTGATCGCCGCAGCCACCCTGAGCGCCCTGAGCTTCGCCTCCTGGGCGGATACGCTGACTGTGGGCGCATCCAACACCCCGCACGCCGAAATTCTGGAGCTGGCAAAGCCGATTCTGGCGAAGCAGGGGATTGACCTGGAGATTAAACCGTTCCAGGACTACATTCTGCCCAACACCGCGCTGGCGGGTCATGACATTGACGCCAACTATTTCCAGCATATTCCTTACCTGAACAGCGTGCTGAAAGATCACGCGGGCGATAAGGATTACGATTTTGTCAGTGCGGGTGCTATCCACATTGAGCCAATCGGTATCTACTCCAAAAAGTACAAGTCGCTGAAGGACCTGCCGGAAGGCGGTAAGATCATTATGCGTGATGCCGTTTCCGAAGAAGGCCGTATTCTCTCCATCTTTGAAAAAGAGGGCGTGATCAAGCTGAAGCCTGGCATCGACAAAGTGACGGCGCGTATCAGCGACATCGTTGAGAACCCGAAGAAGCTGCAGTTCACGCCTAACGTCGAAGCCTCTCTGCTGCCGCAGATGTACAACAACGATGAAGGCGCTGCGGTCGTGATTAACGCCAACTATGCGATTGACGCCGGTCTGGACCCGGTGCACGACCCGATTGCGGTAGAGAGCGGTGAAAATAACCCGTACGCCAACATCATTACCGTGCATCGCGGTGACGAGAAGAAGAAGGACATCGTCGCACTGGTGAACGTGCTGCACTCCAAAGAGATTCAGGACTGGATCCGCACCAAATACAAAGGTGCTGTGATTCCGGTTAATAACTAATTAGCTGATTTTACAGATGAAGCCCGGCGAGATCCTCGCCGGGCTTCTTTTTTGTATCCGGCAGGAGAATCATTTAAGCTCAACGTTTAAAAGGCAACGGAGTGATGACGATGGGTAACGTGACCAAAGATGAAGCGCTGTACCAGGAGATGTGCCGGGTGGTCGGTAAGGTAGTACTTGAGATGCGTGATTTAGGGCAGGAGCCGAAGCATATTGTCATTGCGGGTGTGCTGCGCACGGCGCTGGCGAACCAGCGCATCAAGCGCAGCGAATTGACAACCGAAGCGATGGAGACGGTGGTTAAAGCGCTCGCCGGGTGATGCACCCGCGTTTCTCAGATCCCGCATATCATCAGTCGTTATTGTTATTTCCCCTCCATTGTTAATGGGTGTTTTACTGAACGCAGGTGAAGCAAGAGGGGCAAGACGATGAAAAAATGGATCAGCACGTTACGGCGGTTTTTTGCCACCCGACCTGTGAATGCGGAGAACAGCGCGCAACGTGTTCTTGAGTCAATACTGCCTGCTGCCAGCCTGTACGGCGTGGACGTTGCTAACATAGACCCGGAGTGGTTCCATGATAAAACGTCACGCTGAACTGCGCCGCACGCGCGAAATGTACTGGAATGAGCTGTGCGTTACGTGTGTAAAGCCACAATGAGGAGAAAAGTACGCGGTGAATCATTCGGTTAATTAACCCGTTGTTTGTTACCTATAGGTCCTTTCATTAATGGAGATAATGATGAAACGGACCACGTTAACCGCGGCTCTTTCAGCCCCTGCGCTACTTCTCGCCATGCATGCGGCACACGCTGCGCCACAGGCACATGTCGTCTGCGGCTACTCCCATACCCTTGGCGATGATGCCATTATGATGTTTGGCAGGCCCAACGAGGCCATGCTGCATGACTTCTTCGGCAACACGCACACCGATGCCAGCTCGACCAGGGAAACCCTGCGCAAGCTGGAAGAAACCACCTGCGATAATAAAGCGGATAGCTCGGCATACTGGGCACCTTCGCTGCGGCTGCCTGATGGCACTATCGTAAAACCCGCGTATCAAAAAACCTATTATCAGGCCTCGAATGTGGAAACCTGGCCGCTGCAGCCTTTCCCGGCGGGGCTGTCACTGCTGGCGGGGGATCACCATGGATTTGCGCCTAACCCACATATCACGTTCTTATGTGCTAACGGCAAAGGTTACACGACAAAAACAGGCGAAGTGTGCGGGCTACGCAAGGCGGGAGACGCCGTGCAGTTTAATATCGGTATTCAGTTTCCCAACTGCTGGGATGGCGTGAATCTCAAGCCCGCTCACGGCGTTGCCAATGCGACGTACGATACGAAAGGGCAATGCCCGACCGCGTTTCCGGTGAAAATTCCGACCGTGAACATGAACATCGCTTATGTACTTCCGACAATTTCATCCCTTGATACCAGCAAAGTACAGCTTTCTCTTGACCCCATTATGCATGGTGACGAACGCGAAGAACGCTGGGGAAGTCTCTACACTGCGCATGCTGATTTCATGAATGGCTGGACGGAAGAGGGGGCGCGCTTTATGACCGAACTGTGTATGAATCGCGGGCTGGACTGCGGCACGACCGTGCCATATGCCTATTCAAAAGCGCAGGCAAACGTCTGGCTAAGCAGCCTTGAGCCGGGGCTCTCCCAGCCTCAGCCGCAGGCTTTGCTGGTGCAGGATAACTGGCAGAACGGAGGCCGAACGCAAAACAGTGAAACCCTCTCACTGGTGAAGTTTACGATCCCGACGCTGCCAGCGGGACAGGATCCTTCTCTGTTTAAATATCGCGTTCGCATATACGGCGGTAAGGTAGAAACTGACGGCGCCGATCAGATCTTCTTCTATCCGGCCAGCAACGACTGGGATCCTGCAACGGTGAACTGGGCTGACCGCCCGGCCTGCAGCTATCGATCCGATGCTGTGCTGTATCTCAACCACTCGCGCGAGTACAGAATGGTGGATGTCGACAAAGCCGTGCGCAAGGCGCTGGCGGAAGGGAAAACCGAAATCTCGTGGTATATCGGCGGCGACCGCCAGGGAAACCATTACCAGTTTGAACCGGCTTCGTCGGAGCAAAGCCTTGTACTGATGCTGACGGGGTTTAAAAAGACGCCTGAACTGTAGCTCTCCGTTGAGTGCCAAAAAAAGCACCGGTCAGCCGGTGCTTTTTATCAGATCTTGCAGGCATCACCGCAGTCGTCGTCGGCGACAATCGCCTGGGCTTTTTTGTCCGCGTCATCCAGACGTTCCGCGTTGCGTTCTTCCGCTTCATCCAGTCCGGTAAAAACCAGGTTATCGAGATCAATTTCCATGTTGCACCTGCTATGTTCAGTTATTGATACGAGCACAGTATAGGGCAAAAAAAGCCAGCAATGTACCACGCAGCACATAAGGATAATCCCTGCCATACTCAGTGCTTTATCACTGAGGAGCGCTCATGATTACACTCTGTAAAACCTGCGGTACCTCCTACGATGCACAGCCGGAAAGATGCCCGATTTGCGAGGATGAACGTCAGTATGTCCCGGCCAGCGGCCAGGCGTGGATCGAGTATGAGACGGTAACGGCCACGCACGCGAATAAATGGCAGCAGCTGGAGCCGCAGTTGTACAGCATCAAAACGGTACCGTCTTTTGCGATTAACCAGCGCGCGTTGCTGCTGCGTACCCCACACGGCAATATTTTGTGGGACTGCATCGCCAACCTTGACCCGGCCACCCACGCTATCATCACCGCGCTCGGCGGCCTCCGCGCCATTGCGATTTCCCATCCGCACTATTACACCACCATGCAGGAGTGGGCCGCGGCGTTTGATGCGCCGGTCTATCTGCACGCCAGCGATCGCGAGTGGGTGATGCGCGCCAGTCCGGCGATTAATTACTGGGAGGGCGATGCGCTGGAGATCGTGCCATCGGTTACTTTGCTGCGTCTCGGCGGCCATTTCGCAGGCGGCACGGTGCTGCACTGGCAGGAAGGCGAGGGCGTTTTGCTGGCGGGGGATATTCTGCAGGTCACCCCCGGGAAGGATGCGGTGTCGTTTATGTGGAGCTACCCGAATATGCTTCCGTTGCCTGCCCGCAAGGTTGAGGAGGTCACCCGGCGCCTGGTGGGCAAATCTTTCGCCCGTCTTTACGGCGCGTTCGAAGGGCAGAACATTCCGGCGAATGCCGACGCTATCGTTCAGCGGTCGGGCCAGAAATATATTGCTTGTCTGAAGTGAAGCGCGATGGGTAAACTTTACTAGTGTGATCGCGATCATACCTAAACTAAAACAGATAAAAGAGAAATTGCTATGCAACATATCATTGAAGGTTTTCTCAGCTTTCAAAAAGAGATTTTCCCGCAACGTAAAGAGCTCTTTCGCAGTTTAGCGTCCAGCCAGAATCCCAAAGCGCTGTTCATCTCATGCTCCGACAGCCGTCTGGTCCCGGAACTGGTTACTCAGCAAGAGCCGGGACAACTCTTTGTCATTCGTAATGCTGGTAATATTGTGCCGCCGTTCGGGCCTGAGCCTGGCGGTGTCTCCGCCACTATCGAATACGCGGTTGTGGCGCTGGGCGTGACGGATATCGTCATCTGCGGCCACTCCAACTGTGGCGCGATGAAGGCGATTGCCGATAACGCGAACCTGGAGCCGATGCCTGCTGTTTCACACTGGCTGCGCTATTCCGATGCGGCCAAAGCCGTGGTTGAGAAGAAAACCTGGGATAAGCCGCTCGATAAAGTGAATGCGATGGTGCAGGAGAACGTGTTTGCGCAACTGAGCAACATTAAGACTCACCCGTCCGTCGCGGTGGGGCTGCGTAACAATTCCCTTCGCCTGCACGGCTGGGTCTATGACATTGAAAGCGGCGAAATTCGTGCCCTGGATAAAGCGACGAAAACCTTTGTCTCGCTGTCTGAAAACCCGGACGTCTTCTTCGAGTAATATCGCGTTGCAGGGCAAGGAAGCCCTGTCAGTTCTCTACGTACGGTAATCGACGCCGTAAACCTGTGGACGGTTTTTCAGCCGCCCTGGCCATCGCCTCTGCAATCTCTGCACACTCCGCCAGCCCCTGAACAAAGGGATGATCGTGCATCAGCCACGGTATCGCGCCAAACGCGATGCGCCCGCGAACCGTTTCAGGCGCATTTAGCGTGTAATCTTCACCGACATCGGGTATCTCGTCGCCGGTCGTTTCCAGCGCTCTGCGCAGTGAGGGGAAAGGCAGATCTTTGGTTTTGAGCGGCTTTTGCCCGCGTGCATCGATGAAAACGTCAAAGCGGTAAACGGTCTCTTTTGTGGACACCACCGTGCGGTCGCTGCCAACATCCAGCGTATAGTCGTCGCCCAGGGCCGCCACGCTGATGATGCCAGCCTCGCGAAGCGCAAGCAGTCTGCGGATAGACTGCGGAGGGATAGCCGCATAGTTGTCGATAAACACGCGGGCCAGCCCGTTTTTGAAGCGCTCTCTGTCCTGATCGCTAAGATGGGGAACAATCTCCTGAACGACCTCATGCAGCCGAAGGACGGTATAGCGCCAGGCGACGGTGCGCCGTTCGCGTTTGTTCCGTTCAACTTCATTGAGGTTCTCTTCCGCCCAGCTAAACGGGCCGTGCTGTTGACGATCCTCAAACCAGGCGTCACGCAGGCTGTCGGCGTTGTGGCGTTGCAGAGAAATTTTCTCGCACCATGCCGGGTCGGCACGTTGAAGCTCTTTCACCATCAGGGCAAAAATGCGGTCAAGCAGGCCATCCGATCCTTTGGCTATCTCGCCTTCAACCACGGATGCGGTTAAAACGGACAGCGGTTCGTAAGGGATAGGGCAGTAAAAATCGGCTTCCGGCAGAATGCCTGTCCGCGACATCAGCGTAATGTTTAACGCTTCACTGCCTTCGTCCAGGATGAATTTACCGTCACGGAACTCACCGTGCTGCATCACCACCGCCATCGCCGCATCCAGACCGCTTAACGATGTTCCCATAATGCCAACGCGGCAAGGGGGAATGCGGGCGTCCATCAGACCGGACCACGGGCTTGGGAAGAATGTGCGCGTGGCTTCGTCCTCGTCTGGCCAGACGTGACCGGTGGCGATAACCGCAAGGTCAAAGCGTTCAGGAAAGATGTTGCCATTGACGGAAAGCGTGACGCCGGTTGAGGAGGGGATGACGTCGGTAACGGCGGCGGATTCATGGATGTTAACCTCGAACCCCTGCTTTTTAGCTTCTTTGACGATGGTTCGCAAGCTGTCGCGAAAATATTCACCCAGCAGGATCCGGGGCAGGAACTGCCGATCGTGGAGCGTGGTTTTATCTACCTTAAAACGCGCCAGGTGCGCTTCGCTCTGTCCCTTCAGCCAGTCGAGGTAGGTCATAAAAATGGGCGGGATTTCAATGCTCGCAATGTTCGCCAGCATCAGGCGAGAATTATCGTCGTCGTTATAAGGCATGCCCACGCCAGCGTCATCGGCCTGTTCAAAGACGGAAACTGAGAGCGGGGTGCTGTTTTTAAGCAGATGATAAAAGGTGTAAATCCCTGTGGGGCCGGAGCCGATAATGGCGATACTCTTCATCAACGCGCTTCCTGTATTTTTTCCATAAGAAAAGCGTAGCAGGAGAATAATGATGAAAATAAGGGATTAAGAAAAATCAGGGTATCTGAGGAGAATTTGCACCATTTCAGGACTGAAATGGTGCGTCCGAGTGGACTCGAACCACCGACCCCCACCATGTCAAGGTGGTGCTCTAACCAACTGAGCTACGGACGCAGAATGGTGCGTTCAATTGGACTCGAACCAACGACCCCCACCATGTCAAGGTGGTGCTCTAACCAACTGAGCTATGAACGCAACGTGTTGTCGGTGACAACGGGGACGAATATTAGCGGCACAGCATCAAGGTGGCAAGAGGGAAAATGCATTTTTCTCTCTGATTTCACGCGATTGCTTCATTACCGCGCAAAGTGAAGAGAAAGTAGCCGCCAGCAGGCGGCTACTGCGTATTTAACGCGCAGCGCGTTGCAAAATTACGGTTGATGGCTGGCGCTGCAGGAAGCGCATGCGCATCATCATCATGATCGCGGCTGACGTCAGACCAATGATAAAGCCCATCCAGAACCCGGCGGGTCCCATGCGGTCAACCACCAGATCGGTCAGGGCCAGGATGTAGCCGCACGGCAGTCCCAGTACCCAGTAGGCGATGAAGGTGATAAAGAAGATGGAGCGCGTATCTTTGTATCCGCGAAGCACGCCGCTGCCAATCACCTGGATAGAGTCTGAAATCTGGTACACTGCGGCGAGCAGCATCAGGTGCGAGGCCAGTGCCACCACTTCCGGGTTGTCGTTATAGAGCAGGGCAATTTGCTCGCGTAATGCAACGGTAAAGAGCGCCGTACAGACCGCCATGCAGACACCGACGCCCAGCCCGGTCCGTGCGGCCGTTTGCGCATCCAGCGTCGAGCCCTGACCCAGGCGGAAGCCGACGCGAATCGTCACCGCCGCCGCCAGCGACATCGGCAGAACGAACATCAGGGAGCTGAAGTTGAGCGCAATCTGGTGCCCGGCCACGTTAACGATCCCCAGTGGGGAGACCAGCAGGGCGACGACGGCAAAGAGCGTCACTTCAAAAAACAGGGCCAGCGCAATCGGCAAGCCTAACTGCATCAGGCGCGTCATGATGCTCCAGTCCGGCGTACTGAATCTTTTCTCATTACGAATATCGCGCATAGAGCGGGCGTGTTTCACAAAGGTAAGCATACAGAAGAACATCACCCAGTAGACCGCCGCGGTTGCCACGCCGCAGCCGACGCCGCCCAGCTCTGGCATCCCGAAATGACCGTAAATAAAGATATAGTTCACCGGAATATTCACCAGCAGGCCGATAAAGCCCATCACCATCCCGGGCTTGGTTTTCGCCAGGCCTTCGCACTGGTTACGCGCCACCTGGAAGAAGAGGTAGCCCGGTGCCCCCCAGAGCAGGGCACGCAGATAGCCCACGGCTTTGTCAGCCAGTGCAGGGTCAATGTTATCCATCGCGCGAATGATATGACCGGCGTTCCAGAGCACGACCATAATCAGCACGGAGACAAATCCGGCCAGCCAGAACCCCTGGCGGACCTGATGGGCAATGCGTTCGCGACGTCCCGAACCATTAAGTTGAGCAATAACCGGCGTCAGCGCGAGCAGCAGACCATGGCCGAACAGGATGGCCGGAAGCCAGATTGATGTACCGATGGCGACGGCCGCCATATCAGTGGCGCTATAGCCACCTGCCATGACGGTATCCACAAATCCCATTGCGGTCTGGGCCACTTGCGCGATGATCACTGGTATCGCCAGTGCCAATAACTGCCGCGCTTCATTCATGTACTTCTGCACGTGAACACCTTTATTTTGTAGTTATAAGAGAGACTAAAAAAGCCGCCGTAACGGGCAGCAAGAAGAAAATGCGGGGGGTGCCAGCTATTGTAGCGGGCTTTAGCTATTTATCTAGTGAAAAAATCGCCAGAAAATGCGCTCCGCTGGCAACCTCTTTTTCCAACTGTTATTGTGGTGGGATTAAACGGTGTAACCACCGTCCGGAGAAAACAGGAGTTGTAAGCATGTTTACTGGTATTGTGCAGGGCACTGCCAAAGTGGTGTCCATTGATGAAAAACCTAATTTTCGTACGCATGTTGTAGAGCTGCCGGAATATATGCTTGATGGCATCGAAACCGGCGCCTCGATTGCCCATAACGGCTGCTGTCTGACCGTCACCGAAATTAATGGCAACAAGATCAGCTTTGATTTAATGAAAGAGACCCTGCGTATTACTAATCTGGGCGAGCTGGCTGTAGGTGATACCGTCAACGTTGAGCGTGCGGCGAAGTTCAGTGATGAGATTGGCGGCCATCTGATGTCGGGGCACATCATGACCACGGCTGAAGTGGCGAAAATCGTGACCTCGGAAAATAACCGTCAAATCTGGTTCAAAATGCAGGATCCGTCATTAATGAAATACATCCTCTATAAAGGATTTATTGGCATTGATGGGATTAGCCTGACGGTTGGAGAAGTGACGGCAACGCGTTTTTGCGTGCATTTAATTCCTGAAACGCTGCAACGCACCACGCTGGGTTCGAAAAAACTCGGGCATCGCGTGAATATCGAAATCGATCCGCAAACCCAGGCGGTAGTGGATACGGTTGAGCGCGTGCTGGCGGCAAAAGAAGCGGCAATAATAACGAGCACAGAAGACGAATAAAAAATAACCCCGGGTAACCGGGGTTATTTTTTTTAGCGGGCGACCCGCAAGCCGTGCTCAATCCCTCGGCTGAAAACAACCTGCCAGAGCTGAATATCCCGCGCGCGAAACGCCCCCGCGCAGGCATTCAGATAATAGCTAAACATCCGCTTGAATCGTTCAGAGTAGTTGTCCGCAATCTCCGGCCAGGCTTCCTGAAAACGTGCATGCCATGCCATCAATGTGGTGTCGTAATCCGCGCCAAAGTTATGCCAGTCTTCCATCACGAAATGGGACTCGCTGGCGTTGGCAATCTGGCGCACGGACGGTAAACAGCCATTCGGGAAGATGTATTTGTTGATCCACGGGTCGACGTTGTTGTCGGTGCGCTTAGACCCGATGGTGTGCAGCAGGAAAATGCCGTCTGGTTTCAAATTGCGATCCACGACGTCAAAATAGGTGTCGTAGTTTTTCGGGCCAACATGTTCGAACATACCCACGGAGACAATACGATCAAACTGTTCGTTCAGGTCACGGTAATCCTGCAGCCGGATGTCAACATCAAGACCCTGGCAGCGTTCTCGCGCCAGCTTTTGCTGTTCTGCTGAAATCGTGACGCCGACGACGCTGACGCCATAGTGCTTCGCCATAAAATACGCCAGCCCACCCCAGCCGCAGCCGATATCCAGCACACGCATTCCGGGCTCAAGCTGCAGTTTCTCGCTAATCAGACGCAGCTTGGCCTGTTGCGCCTCTTCAAGCGTCGATGCCTCTTTCCAGTAGGCGCAGGAATATTGCATGAAGGGGTCCAGCATACGGCTGAACAGGTCGTTGCCAAGGTCGTAGTGCTCTTTGCCGACGATCCAGGCGCGTTTTTTACTTTGCAGGTTAAACAGGCGGGCTGAGGCGACGCGCAGGGTGTCTTTCAGATGGCGAGGGAGTTGATTTTCCAGACCAGCACGCAAAACGCGGGTGAAAAATATATCCAGCCGTTCGCATTCCCACCAGCCATCCATATAACTTTCTCCCAGGCCTAACGATCCCTCTCGTAACACGCGTTTAAAAAAGTCGGGATGTTTAACCTGAGGATCGGATGGCGATGATCCATTAATCGTGATGCCTGCTCGACCTAACAGTTCACTGACGATCCGGGACCAGTTATCGTCCGGAACGCTGACTTCTTCTATACACGATGAACTCATAGCTTCTCCATCACCCTACTGTGATCAGAACCTTCAAACAGCGTAGACGCTTTTTTTGGTTTGTGAGAAATCTCACGGTATATACCGCGAGGCTAGTATCCGACGTAGAACAGAGGAAGGGAGATAACCCTTGCCGAAATGCCTTCCATGGTAAAACGGGAGCACTCCGGCTCCCGTTAACACTTAATATTTATCGTATTTAATCGAACCAAATTTAGTATAGGCCGCAAAATTTGGTGATTCAATAGAAAATTGTTAGCAACCTAATCACCGAAAAGTTACATAATTTTTGCAGTAATTACGCATGTGACGTTTCTGCCTGCGCGCGGTTATCCTGCGCACGCTGCGCGGCTGCCTGCATACGATAGCCCATGCCGGCCAGCGCAACGGTAACCAGCATCACGCTGGTGGTGGTCAGGAGCGGTGTGGCAATCAGCGCCGAGACCACCAGACTGGCCAGGAAGCACAGCCCTAGTTGCAGCGTATTCTGAAGTGCGGCCGCACGGCCTGTCGCCTGCGGGAAGGGACGAAGCGCCTGCGCCACAACGATAGGGTATATCGCGCCGTTCGCGATGGCCATTACGCAGAATGGAATCAAAATTTCAGCCAGACCGACGCCGGGAATAAAGCCGACGGCCCAGGTCCCGATAACGCTCAACGCATACAGCACCAGCAACCACGGCAGCATCTGCTGGCCTTCCCATTTTTGCAGCGCCGCGCGACAGCCGTACCCGCCAACCAGGAACGCGATGGTCTGCGGAACATAGCTCAGACCGATGGCCGCCGGGCTATAACCCATATCGTGCAGAATAAAGGGTGAACCGGTCAGCCATGCGAAGAAGCTCGCCGAGCAGGCAGCATAAATCAGCACATTACCGCGATACGCTTTGGCGCTCAGCAGGGAGGCAAAGGTAATTGGGCTGGCGTCGGCATGCGCCTCTTTTTTATGCGCGGGCTTGAGGGCGAACGCCGGCAGCATCAGGATCAGCGTGATGGCAAACAGCGTGGCAAAGATGGCCTGCCAGTCGAAATGTGCGAGGATCCAGCTACCCAGCAGCGGGGCGAGGGCAGGGGAAAGCCCCACCAGCGGCATAATGGTCGCGAAAATTCGGTTTGTACGGTTCGCCGGGTAGTAGTCGGTGACCAGCGCCTGCCAGGTGACGGCTGCGGCGCAGACGCCCACTGCCTGAATAAAACGCAGTACCAGCAGCCAGGTGGCGTCGCGAACCCATAGCATCCCCAGACAGCCCACGGCAAAAATGGCAAGACCGAGCAACAATACCGGCTTGCGGCCAAAGCGATCCGAGAGCGGTCCCCACAGCAGCTGCGCGAAGGCAAAACCGGCGAGGAACAAACTCAGGCTGGCGCTGATCGCGGCGGCAGGGGTTTGCAGATCTTCCTGCATGGCGGCGAAAGCCGGCAGGTACATATCGGTGGCTAAAAAGCCCAGCACGCTTAAGCCGCCGAGCCAGACTAAAAAACCTTTCCTGGGTTGCATTATTTTCTTCTCCTGAGGAGGCAGGTGTACATTGGCGCAGAGTGTAGGGAGTGCAAAGCGGCTTGTGAAACGCTAATATTTGGCGGGTGCATTCAAATTTTTTGCAGGCAGAAAATGTGGTCAGATTATTCTCTTGAAGTGGTCGATGCTGTCGCGCGTAACGGCAGCTTTAGCGGTGCAGCGCAGGAGTTGCACCGCGTCCCGTCGGCAATCAGCTATACGGTGCGTCAGCTAGAAGAGTGGCTGGCCGTTCCGCTGTTTGAACGGCGACATCGTGATGTGGAATTAACGCCTGCCGGGGCGTGGTTTTTGAAAGAAGGGCGTTCTGTTATCAAAAAAATGCAGATCACCCGCGAACAGTGTCAGCAGATCGCTAACGGCTGGCGGGGGCATCTTTCCATCGCGGTCGATAATATCGTGAAGCCGGAGCGCACCCGGCAAATGATCGTCGATTTCTATCGTCATTTTTCTGACGTTGAGTTGCGTGTTTCGCAGGAAGTGTTCAACGGCGTGTGGGACGCGCTGTCGGACGGCAGGGTAGAAATGGCGATTGGGGCGACGCAGGCGATTCCGGTTGGGGGACGCTACGCCTTTCGCGATATGGGGATGCTGAGCTGGAAATGCGTAGTGGCACGCGATCATCCCCTGGCGGCCATGGAGGGGCCGTTAAGCGACGATACCCTGCGTAACTGGCCGTCGCTGGTGCTGGAGGACACCTCCCGCTCGCTGCCCAAGCGTATCACCTGGCTGCTGGATAACCAGCGTCGCGTGGTCGCCCCGGACTGGGACTCGTCGGCGACCTGCCTCAGTGCAGGGCTGTGCGTCGCGATGGTGCCCGTTCATTTTGCGCGCCCGCGAATCGACACCGGCGAGTGGGTTGAACTGACGCTGGAGAATCCGTTCCCGGATGCGGCTTGCTGCCTGACCTGGCAACAAAATGATGTTTCACCTGCTATGGCCTGGCTGCTGGATTATCTGGGGGACAGCGAAACGCTTAACCGGGAATGGTTACGGGAGCCAGTGTGACTGGCTCCGTAAAGCGATTAACGACGGTAGTCGCGGAACGGACCATCCGCAACGGAACGGCGTTCGATGAGGCGCGGGTGGACTTCAATGGACTGCGACTCTTCACGTTTGTTGACGATCCTGTCGAGCAGCATGTTGAAGGCCGTTTCACCCAGCGAATCTTTCGGCTGGTGAATGGTGGTCAGCGCAGGGGTAAAGAAGCGCGCGTTGCGCACGTTGTCATAGCCGATCACGGAAATGTCCTGCGGGACGCGCAGACCCAGCTCATCGGCCGCACAGAGCGCGCCCATCGCCATGATGTCGCCCCCGCAGAAAACGGCGGTAGGACGATGTTGCTGGGAGACAATCTGCTGCATCGCGCGGTAGCCTGATTCCGGCTCAAAGTCACCCTGTACGATCCAGTTTTCTGGCACGGTGATCAGTGCTTCTTCCATCGCTTTCATAAAGCCAGCCAGACGACCTGCGCCGGTGTTACGCTCAAGCGGACCCGGGATCACGCCAATCTCACGATGACCGCGTTCGATCAAATAACGGCCCGCCATATAGCCGCCTTCAAAGGCGTTGTCGATAACGGAATCCGTGAAATCCGCACGGGCTTCACCCCAGTCCATCACCACCATCGGGATATGCCGATACTCTTCAAGCATCGACAGTACGGATTCCGGGTACTCGGAACACATCACCAGCAGACCATCCACGCGCTTCTGCGCCATCATGGAGAGATAGGCTCGCTGTTTTTCAATGCTGTTCCACGCGTTGCCCAAAATCAGGGTATAGCCTTTCTGGAAGCAGTTTTTCTCTACCGCTTCAATGATCTCAGCAAAATAGGCCGCTTCGCTGCTGGTCGCCAGCAGACCAATCGATTTGGTGTGATTCACCTTGAGGCTGCGCGCAACCGCACTTGGCGAGTAGTGCAGCTCTTTGATCGCTGCCCAGACGGCGTTGCGCGTCTCTTCCGCCACAAAGCGGGTTTTGTTAATTACATGTGATACGGTTGTAGTGGAAACGTTTGCGCGTTTTGCTACGTCTTTAATTGTTGCCATTAAATGTCACTCCAGACCATATCCTAAACTCCTGAAATACTTGAAGGTAAACGTTTGCCTTCTCTCACCCTTATCACGCAATTTTAGATTGCGGTACGCCAGGAAAACGACACGGGACGTCAGGAGGGGGTCAATGGCCGGTACGCTAATAAATTTAGCGTGGAATTTTGTCCTATCTTGATGAAAAGGGGAAGAGGTAAAGTGGTTATCAGCTTAAATCCGGGAAGATTTTTGACGTAAACTGTGCAAAAATGAGCAAGCTCACTTTTCGTGGGGGGATTAAAAGGAGAAAAATTGATGAATTCCGATCTGAAGTTTTCGCTGTTCACCACCATCGTTGTGCTGGCGCTGATTGTGGCGGCTGGCCTGACGGCTGCGCTGCACTGATTTACGCGGAGGGAGAATCTTCTCCCTCCCGGTTTACCGGATTGTTACTTCTCAGGCAAAAATCTTTTGCCATTTTGTTAACTTCTCATTTTTTGTGATTGATGTCATGCTTTCCGCTTCTTTGTTCTGTGTCACGACATGACACGGCATCCGGAGTTGACGCATGAAAATCAATTTTCCCCTGCTGGCCCTGGCGATTGGCGCTTTTGGGATTGGCACCACCGAATTCTCCCCGATGGGGTTACTGCCTGTTATCGCCCGGGGCGTGGATGTCTCGATCCCTGCGGCCGGGATGTTAATCAGCGCTTATGCCATCGGCGTGATGGTGGGGGCGCCGCTGATGACGCTACTGCTTTCACACCGCGCGCGCCGTAATGCGCTGATTTTCCTGATGGCGATTTTCACCCTGGGCAACGTGCTCTCTGCCATTTCACCTGACTACACCACCCTGATGCTGTCGCGCATTTTGACCAGCCTGAACCATGGCGCGTTCTTTGGGCTGGGCTCGGTCGTGGCCGCAAGCGTGGTGCCGAAACATAAGCAGGCAAGCGCCGTGGCGACCATGTTTATGGGGCTGACGATTGCCAACATTGGCGGCGTACCGGCTGCGACCTGGCTGGGTGAAGCGATCGGCTGGCGTATGTCATTCCTGGCAACCGCCGGGCTGGGCGTGGTGGCGATGGTGGCCTTGTTCTTCTCCCTGCCGAAAGGCAGCGCGGGTGAACGTCCGGACGTGCGCAAAGAGCTGTCGGTACTGGTGCGCCCGCAGGTGCTTTCTGCACTGCTGACCACCGTGCTGGGGGCCGGGGCGATGTTTACGCTCTATACCTACATTTCACCGGTGCTGCACGATATCACCCATGCAACCCCAATCTTTATTACCGCGATGCTGGTATTGATTGGCGTAGGGTTCTCAATGGGTAACTACCTTGGCGGGAAATTTGCCGACCGTTCAGTGACCGGAACGTTGAAAGGCTTTTTAACCTTGCTGATTGCCATCATGATCGCGATTCCGTGGCTGGCGCGTAACGAGTTTGGCGCGGCCATCGCGATGGTTGTCTGGGGCGCGGCCACCTTCGCCGTGGTGCCGCCGCTGCAGATGCGCGTGATGCGTGTCGCCCACGAGGCGCCGGGACTCTCTTCTTCGGTGAATATCGGTGCGTTTAACCTGGGGAACGCCCTGGGTGCTGCGGCTGGCGGCGCCGTCATTTCTGGCGGTCTGGGATACAGCTTTGTGCCGGTGATGGGGGCGATTATTGCCGCGCTCGGTCTGCTGCTGGTGATGATGTCCGGCCGGAAACAGCCAGAAGCCGTTTGCACGGCGGAATAATAAAAATAACGCAGAAGGGGGACCCCTTCTGCGTCTCTCTTACGCGGCGAAGTTCTTCGCGACGAAGTCCCAGTTGACCAGTGCCCAGAAGTGCTCCAGGTAGTTCGGGCGCGCGTTACGGTAATCAATGTAGTAAGCGTGCTCCCACACGTCCACGGTCATCAGCGGCGTAGCGCTGGTGGTCAGCGGGGTGCCTGCATTAGAGGTGGACACGATTGCCAGTTTGCCATCCGCTTCTTTTACCAGCCACGTCCAGCCAGAGCCGAAGTTCTTGATGGCGGCATCCGTAAACTTCGCTTTGAAATCGGCGAAGCTGCCAAAGGCGGCGTTAATCGCGGAAGCCAGTTCACCGGCAGGTTCACCACCGGCATTGGGTGCCAGGCAGTGCCAGTAGAAGGTGTGGTTCCACACCTGAGCCGCGTTGTTAAATACGCCACCCTCTGAGCTGCGGACGATCTCTTCCAGCGTTTTGCCTTCGAAATCGGTGCCTTTGATCAGATTGTTCAGGTTGGTGACATACGTCTGGTGATGTTTGCCGTAATGGTATTCCAGGGTTTCCGCAGAAATGTGCGGTGCCAGGGCGTCTTTTGCATACGGTAGTGCAGGTAATTCGAACGACATTGCTTCTCTCCTTATTGTATTTAGCGTTGCCAATAACCACACAGACAACAAGGACAGGATAGCAAATTGAAAGGGTATGCAAAAGAGGAACTTACCCTGCCACGGATGCGGCAGGGCAGGGGTTAGCGAATAGTTTTCGGCGTCATCACGCGACGTGCGCCGACGTAGTGACGTACCCAGTAGTCTTCACTCAGGGAGGTGATCTGAATATCCTGGCCGCTGCGCGGTGACTGGATAAATTTCCCGTTGCCGACATAGACACCCACATGGTCAGCCGTGCCGCGGCCTTGCGTGCGGAAGAAGACCAGATCGCCGTTTTCCAGCTCACCACGGCTCACCGGAGAGGCGTCGCGCAGGTGGTACATCTCATTAGCGGTACGCGGAATGCGGAACTTAACCAGATCTTTATAGGCGTAATAGACCAGGCCGCTACAGTCGAAGCCGGTTCGTGGCGAACTGCCACCCCAGCGATAAGGTTTGCCAATTTGCCCCATCAGTTTATTCATCGCGGTTTTTTGCGCTTTCTGTACACGGACTTTATGTACTTCCGCGATTTTCGTGACTTTGGTGCATTTCGCTTTGTGGCCTTTACGCGTAATGCATTTTTCAGTGACGAGGTTAGCAGCGGTCAGCGAAGTTTTACTTTTGGTGGTGTGGGCAGTGCGGGAAGATTTTGTTTTGGTCTTGCTGGAAGCGGTTTGTGTCGTCTTGGTGGTCGTCTTTTTCTTTTCGTTCTTTGTGGTGGTTTTTTTCTTACGTTCTGTGGCTTTTACCAGATGGCTTTTTTGTACAGCAGAATGCCGCGCCTGCTGAGAGGCGTTTGCCACTGGCGTGAGAGTGAGTGATGTAAACAGTAAAGCACAGAGCGTGATCGAGATTTTTGTTATCCGCGCCACTGGGCAGTCCCCTGATAAATGCAGGTCATCAATAATACCCGCGAGTGATTTACAAAGCCCGTCGATTCTAATCCATAAAAACCCGAGAAGTTAATAGCATTTTTCAATCTAAAAACCTGTTTCGTTAGCAAGTGCAAAAAAATTCATCGTTCTGTCGCACAATTGTTCACTCCCTAAGCAAAACCCTGACTGCCGCAGGGTTAAACACCATTTGCAATGCAACTTTTGTAGAGTCGCGGTAAAATGTATAAACGTGACGAAAATGTTATTTTCCGATGCCAGCCTGACCCGCTACAATGTCAGACTATTGCCGTAACAGAAGTTAAAGGAAGCAAGACATGAGCACCACTATTGAAAAAATCCAGCGCCAGATCGCTGAAAACCCGATTCTGCTGTATATGAAAGGTTCTCCGAAGCTGCCAAGCTGCGGCTTCTCCGCGCAAGCGGTTCAGGCGCTCTCAGCCTGTGGTGAGCGTTTTGCTTACGTTGATATCCTGCAGAACCCGGACATCCGTGCTGAGCTGCCAAAATACGCTAACTGGCCAACCTTCCCGCAGCTGTGGGTAGACGGTGAGCTGGTAGGCGGCTGCGATATCCTGATTGAAATGTATCAGCGCGGTGAACTGCAGCAGCTGATCAAAGAGACCGCGGCGAAGTACAAAACCGAAGAGCCGGACGCAGAGTAAGTTTGCTGCGCAAATAAAAAAGCGACCTGTTAAGGTCGCTTTTTTTATTCTTCGCTGTCACCTGTCGGCAGCGGCCAGCCGCCCAGTCGCTTCCAGCGGTTGACGATCTCACAGAACAGCTCTGCGGTGCGCTCCGTGTCATACAGAGCCGAGTGCGCCTGCGTGCCGTCAAATTCAATACCCGCCGTAATACAGGCTTTTGATAACACCGTTTGCCCCAGCGCCAGACCGCTCAGTGCTGCCGTGTCGAAGGTCACAAACGGGTGGAAAGGGTTGCGTTTGAGCGAGGCGCGCTCCGCTGCGGCCATGGTAAAGGTGTGATCGAAGGTGGCGTTATGCGCCACCATGATGGCGCGGCTGCAGTTACTCTCTTTCATGCCTTTACGCACCATTTTAAAAATGGCGTGCAGCGCATCATATTCGCTTACCGCACCGCGCAGTGGGTTATGCGGATCGATACCGTTAAAGGCCAGCGCTTCCGGCTGTAAGTTTGCCCCTTCGAAAGGTTCAACGTGGAAATGCAGCGTGGTGTCTGGTGTAAGCCAGCCCTGTTCATCCATCTTCAGCGTGATGGCGGCAATTTCGAGCAGCGCATCGGTTTTAGCGTTAAATCCGGCTGTTTCTACATCAATGACAACGGGATAAAAACCACGAAAACGGTCGCACAGACCGCTAAATTGAGCGTTATCGGACATCAGGGTCTCTTACAAGGGGAAAAAGCAGAGCGCATTATGGCAAATTTTGCGGGGTGATGCAGTAAAACTACGGGCGCATATTGCGCCCTGAGGGATCAGTTGCCCAGACCACGACCGGCATCTTTGGCTTCAATCAGCTCGATTTTGTAACCGTCCGGATCTTCCACAAATGCAATCACAGTGGTGCCGCCTTTAACCGGACCCGCTTCACGGGTGACGTTACCGCCGTTGCTGCGGATGCGTTCGCACGCTTCGGCTGCGTTGTCCACTTCCAGCGCGATATGGCCGTAGGCGTTGCCCAGGTCATAGCTGTCCACGCCCCAGTTATAGGTCAGCTCAATCACCGCTTCATCCGTTTCCGGGCCGTAACCCACGAACGCCAGCGAGTATTTGTATTGCGGGTTTTCGCTGGTGCGCAGCAGTTTCATGCCCAGTACGTTAGTGTAGAAATCAATAGAACGTTGCAGATCGCCAACGCGCAGCATGGTGTGAAGTAGGCGCATAATTTCCTCATTAACCAATGGATTTGAATATTTTTTTGAACAGAAACGATGTTTTAGTATAGCGGCGAAGTGTCGCCGCTATCAATGAACAATGGTGAGATTAGAGAGAAGGGTAGTCGGTGTAACCTTCAGCGCCGCCGCCGTAGAAGCTTTCAGGACGCTGCGGGTTCAGAGCGGCTTTCTGTTGCAGGCGGGCGACCAGGTCCGGGTTGGCGATATAGTCGCGGCCAAACGCAACGGCATCGATCAGCCCTTTGCCGATCAGGTCTTCCGCTTTCTCAGGCGTATAGGCACCCGCACCGATGATCACCCCGTGGAAGCGCTCACGCACTTTCTGACGGAAGGCTTCCGTATAAGGTTTACCGCCGGCCCAGTCTGGCTCAGACATGTGCAGATAGGCGATACCGCGTTTTGCCAGCTCTTCAATCAGATAGAGCGCATCCGCTTCTTCGTTCGGGCCGTTGTCGACGTTCTGGAAAGAACCGATCGGGGAGACGCGAATGCCGATACGATCCGGGCTCCACTCCTGGCATACGGCATCAACCACTTCCAGCACCAGACGGGCGCGGTTCTCGACGCTGCCGCCATACTGGTCGGTACGCTGGTTAGATGACGGTGACAGGAACTGGTGCAGCAGGTAACCGTGCGCGGAGTGCAGCTCAATCAAATCAAAACCTGCTTCACGGGCGTTGGCCACGGCCTGACGGAAATCGTTCACGATACCCGGGATCTCATCCAGCTCCAGGGCGCGCGGCGTTGAGGTATCGACGCGGATCGCGTTACCGTTTTCATCACGCAGTGAGGTGCGGGTGTTAGCATTCAGGGCAGAGGCTGAAACCGGTGCCTGGCCGCCAGGCTGAATGCTGCTGTGGGAGATACGCCCGGTGTGCCACAGCTGGACGGCAATGCGTCCCTCTTCAGCATGCACGCCCGCGGTAATTTTCTGCCATGCGGCGATCTGTTCTGGGCTGTGCAGCCCCGGCGCACCCGCATAACCTTTAGCCTGAGCAGAAATCTGCGTAGCTTCGGTGATGATCAGGCCGGAACTGGCGCGCTGACGATAGTATTCACCCATCAGTGGGGTGGGGATGTCACCCGGCTCAATGCTGCGCAGACGGGTAAGCGGAGCCATGAACACGCGGTTTGGCGCGGTAACGGCACCCACTTTTAAGGGGGTAAATAATTTTTCAGCTGACATAAAGACTCCTGAGTAGACCAGTCGACTAGTAATAAGATAAATAAAAACGCCTGTTAAATGCCAGGCGCAGTAATTGTGTTTTTCACATGTGCCAGCGCGCTTTCCAGCGGCACGGCACTGCGCGAAATCTTGGCCTGCAGGTTAGCGCCTAACCATAGCGCGTATAACACCTGCGCCTGAGTCAGAGGCTCACCCGAAAAGGCCAGCGTTTTTTCATTGCGGCCTTTTTCCAGCGCCTGGGCCAGCAGGGCGATAACACCGCTGGCACCTTTATCCATCGCCGTGCGCATATCTTCGGAGAGATCGCACACTTCGGCAGACAGTTTTACCGTCAGGCATCCGCTGATAATGCCCTGCTGACAGAACTGATTCAGCGTTTCCTGATAGTAGTTAAGAACACGATCCCGATAGTTACCTTCACCCGTGGCGAAGTGGGTCGCGAGACGCTGATGGTAGCCCGCATAGTGCCGCTCCAGCATCGCCACGCCAAACGCCTCTTTGGACCGGAAGTAGTGATAAAACGACCCCTTCGGTACCTCAGCAGTTTTTAATAGCTCGCTTAACCCCATGCCGGTGAAACCGCGATGCATGCAAAGCCGCTCGCCAGTCGCCAGTAGATGTTCGCGGGTATCGTGTTCAGTATTTCTGCTCATGGCCTCACTCTAATAGACCGTTCGGTCTAATGCAAGCCTGTTTACTGCCGACAACCATTCAGAATATCCAGCTGCTGTTGATAAACCTTTGATTTAATGTCCATCATACCCAGCACCGTTGAGAATAAATTGTCCTGCGAAACCGCATTTTTTGCCGCATAGTCGCGTAAGCACTGCGCGTTGATGCCAAAGTTTTTTGCATAATCCGGCGATAGCCAGAACATAAACGGGATGTGCGTTTGTTGCTCGGGTGCCAGCATGTATGGCGTACCGTGCAGGTAAATACCGCTTTCACCCAGCGATTCACCGTGGTCTGACAAATAAATCAGGGCGGTGTTCATGTTCGCTTGACGGGCTTTCAGTGCGTCAATGGTTTTGCTGACCATGCTGTCGGTATACAGGATGGTGTTGTCATAGGTGTTCATCAGCGCCTGATGATCGCAATCCTGAATTTCGTTCGTGTCGCAGGTTGGGGTGAATTTACGGAAATTGTCCGGGTAACGGCGATAGTACGCCGGACCGTGGCTGCCCATCAGGTGGATAACCAGCACCGTATCTTGCTTCACGCCATCCAGCACGTTGTCCAGACGGTAGAAGTTCACATCGTCAATACAGGATTTGTCTTTACAGAACTGATCCAGATTCCACTGCGTCATGTCGGTATGAGGCACGCGATCGCAGGCGCCTTTACAGCCGCCGTCGTTATCGCGCCACAGCAGGTTGACGCCCGCGTGCCTGAGCACGTCAAGCAGCCCTTCCTGATGCCGAGCCAGGTCGGCATCGTATTTGCTGCGCGTCATGCCGGAGAACATGCAGGGAACGGAAACCGCGGTTTCGGTGCCACATGAAGAGGCCTGCGGGAAGTTAATCACGTCCTGCTTTTTCAGCTCGGGGTTGGTTTCGCGCCCGTAACCGTTCAGGGAGTAGTTTGCCGCGCGAGAGGCTTCGCCGACGACAAGCACCAGAACGGTTTTCTTTTGCTGACCCGCAATCAGCGAGCCTTTATGCGCATCTTCGCCAATGCGCACCAGCGTTTGATCGCCGGCAAACCAGCGCATTTTGCTGTACTTCACCACGGCGCTGACATAGTTCGCCGGGGTAACCATTTTGACGATGCTTTTGTTATTGCGGAACAGCGACGCGTAATCTTTATAAAACAGTGCGGCAATCAGGATGATCACCAGCAGAGCGCCCAGCATCGCGGCTACGCGCGTCAGCAGCGCGTACCACCATTTTCCGGTACGAATTCGGGTGAGAGCCAGCACCACGGAGGGCACGAGGCCAGCAACAACAATCCACAGAATCATCTGCGGGGTCACCAGGGCGGTGGCTTCCTGAGAGTTGGTTTCGAACACGTTGACGATCATGTTCTGATCGATGACCGCGCCGTAGGTATACATAAAATAGGTTGCCGCAGCGCAACCGACAGTTAAAACGATCAGCAGCGGCTTACGGATGTACGGGATATTGAGCAGGCTAAAAACAATTACCCAGCCACAAAACAGCACCACCGGCACGGACGCGGCAAAGAGAATGTCGTGCAGATGCGCAGGGGCAATAATGGCCCAGCTGCGCTGGATAAACAGCCCGTTCAGCAGGGTAAAAAAGAGTGCACAGCCCAGAGTAAATTTAATATCGTTACATTGTAACTTTTTGATTAACTGCATCGATCGAAAAACCTGTTCTTATGATGATGGGCTGAGTATAGAGAGGGAAGATTAGTGAAACCTTAATGCCACAAAACTGTGGTAAAGCCCTTGCACCTGACGCGTTTAGCGTCTTCACTGTAGATGAGAGTGGTCATGCGGAGGTCAGTGTGGCAGAGCAACTGGAGTTTTTCCCCATCCAGAGCCCGTGCCGGGGTATTTGTCAGGTAGATGAACGCGGATATTGCCGCGGGTGCATGCGCACCCGTGACGAGCGCTTTAACTGGCAAAACTTCAGCGACACGCAAAAACAGGAGGTGCTCCGGCTGTGCCGGCAGCGACTTCTGCGCAAAATCCGCGCAAACAAAGCCGCTGAGACCGAAGAACCTCAGCAACCTTCACTGTTTTAACACGGTAATTGCGTATACTCATGACATCACGTCCTTGAGGAAAATGTTATGGTTCAGCGAATTACCCTTGCCCCCCAGGGGCCAGAATTCTCCCGTTTTGTGATGGGCTACTGGCGCCTGATGGACTGGAATATGTCCCCCCTCCAGCTGGCGAGCTTTATTGAAGAGCATATCGATTTAGGGGTCACGACCGTCGATCATGCGGATATTTACGGTGGCTACCTGTGTGAAGCCGCATTTGGCGAGGCGCTCAAGCTTGTTCCGGCACTCCGCGACCGCATGGAGATCGTCACGAAGTGTGGGATTGCCACCACCGCAAAACCTGAGCACGCCCTCGGCCATTACATCACCGACAGCGCGCATATCATCAAGAGCGCTGAGCAGTCGCTGGTCAATCTGGCGACGGATCGCATCGACCTGCTGCTGATTCACCGCCCAGACCCGCTGATGGACGCCGATGAGGTGGCGGAAGCCTTCCTGCATCTGCATCAGAGTGGGAAAGTGCGTCACTTCGGCGTCTCAAACTTTACCCCGGCACAGTTTGCACTGCTTCAGTCTCGGCTGCCGTTTACCCTGGCCACTAACCAGGTGGAAATTTCCCCTGTCCATCAGCCGCTGCTGCTGGACGGTACGCTCGACCAGCTGCAACAGCTGCGTATTCGCCCGATGGCCTGGTCCTGCCTGGGAGGCGGACGCCTGTTTAATGATGAGGCGTTCCAGCCGCTGCGCAATGAACTGGAAACCATCGCCCGTGAGCTGAACGCGGAGAGCATTGAACAGGTGGTGTATGCGTGGATCCTGCGTCTGCCGTCAAAACCGCTGCCGATTATTGGCTCCGGAAAAATCGAACGCGTTCGTTCCGCACTGGCCGCGGAAGAGCTGGAGATGACACGTCAGC
Organism: Enterobacter sp. T2; assembly: GCF_010692925.1. Lineage (NCBI taxonomy): Bacteria > Pseudomonadati > Pseudomonadota > Gammaproteobacteria > Enterobacterales > Enterobacteriaceae > Enterobacter > Enterobacter sp. T2. Next base: position 1,974,728 of record NZ_CP048736.1, read on the forward strand.
AGTGGTTCCGCATCCGCAAAGCCGCGCTGGGTTACGACGTGCCTTAAACCGCCATAATCTGACTTTCCGGTGAAATCTTTGCCTCTGGTATACACTTAAGGGGCAAAAAATAACCCGCGGAGGTCATATGAAGCGTTTTGCTCTGGCATTGGTCACGCTGGTTGTTTGCGCAGGAGCGCAGGCAGCCAGCGACGAAGTGGAAATGAATCTCGTCACCTCTCAGGGTGTGGGTCAGTCTATCGGGACGGTGAAAATCACTGAGACCGACAAGGGGCTGGAATTCGCGCCCAATCTCAAAGCACTCCCGCCCGGCGAACACGGCTTTCATGTTCATGCCAAAGGAAGCTGCCAGCCTGCCATGAAAGAGGGTAAACCGTCCGCGGCGGAAGCCGCCGGGGGGCATCTCGATCCGCAACATTCAGGCAAACATGAAGGGCCAGACGGTATGGGGCACCTTGGCGATCTGCCGGTGCTGGTGGTGAACAATGACGGTAAAGCCACCGATCCGGTCATGGCCCCGCGCCTGAAAAAACTGGATGAAGTAAAAGGCAAAGCGCTGATGATCCATGTGGGCGGCGATAACATGTCCGATCAGCCTAAACCGCTTGGCGGCGGCGGGGCACGTTATGCCTGCGGCGTGATCTGATCTCCAATGGTGCCCGGTGGGGGAGCCTGTTCCAGCTGCGACAGCGAGCAGTGCAGGCGCCAGATGATTGAGGCTAAATCACGGGCTGCGGGAAGATGGTGATGCGCGAGGGTATCGCAGATCCGTTGCAGTTCAGCCAGCGTGACCTCCAGAGGCCGCTGCTGGACACCGCGTTCACTCATCACGTCGCGTAGCAGGGAAATGCAAACATCGCGCACCTGCGACAGCGGGTCGGACCGCGTTTCCCATGCGCGAAGTTGCCAGACCACATGCGAACAGTTCAACAGCACCACGCCCCAGCGCAGCAGCCAGCGGCGGGAAAGCGCGTCATGGCTGTTATTGAGCTGGCTGACATGGTGATACACCAGCGATTCATACTCGCTTTCACGCAGATGCGGTTTGCGGCTGAGCTGGTCGACAAACCCTCTGCGTAATTCCCTGATATGTCGTCGGCTCTTACGTGCATCAGAGCCGGGACGCAATACCGCAAATGCGAGCCATGCCAGCCCCACGCCCAGGATCTTTGCCAGGTTATCATTGAGAAAATCGGCGTAATCATACACCGGCGGATTCATCACGGAGATAAACGAGCCCATAAAGACAATCAGCTGGCCCCACAGGCCCGCCAGTTTCGGCATTTGCAGCTTGAGGAGTTGCATCGTCGTTAACAGCGGAAACAGGAACAGCAGGAACTGCCAGAGATCGCTTATCTGCACCATCAGGCCAAACTTCACGGCGAAACTGAACAATGACAGGAGTACCAGCGTGCGCAGCAGTAGCGTAAGAGAGTTAAACGGCGAGGCCGCGACGGAGTAAAGCACGCAGCTGATGGCGGCAAGCGTCAGGGCCGCGGCACCGGATTCCCACTGCGTGGTGATGCTCCACGCCCCAACCAGCGTCAGCGCACAAAAAGTGCGAAAACCACTCCACAGTGCTTCCAGATAATCGGTATGCCGGGCGAGAGCCGGGCTGCCGGGAACATTAAATTCCGTTACCGGCGTGGCATTCTCGACGGCGTTAATCCAGCGGCTACTGCGCAGATATAACCGGCAAAAGTAATTCAGGCGCTGCCAGAATGCGCGATGGCGATAATCATACTCATCCGTCGGGGCGAGCGGGGCGATGATCTTCGCGACGGTGTAAATATCCGCGTCAGGACGCGCAAGCGTTGCGAGCAGCGTCTCAATGACGGCGCGGGTATTTTCAGGGGGCGTTGGCCAGTTGAGCAGCATCCGGCGCAGGCTGGAGATGGCGCTGGTCATACGCAGCTGCTGGTGCAGCAAATAGTTGAGCAGCGTGTTCTGACGACGAAAACGGTAATGACTCCAGAAAGCCTGTATGCGCAACAGGTTCATGGTCAGGATCTGCCCGATAACCTTTTCATGCGCGAGACGGATGTCATCACTTGTATCCGGTTGCCACAGCAGGCTTGCATGTTCCAGCAACCGGGTATGCATGGTCTTCAGCGCGGTAATCAGCGTCGTACCGTCGGAGGTGCTGGGCAGGATCATCATCATAAACCCGCCGCTGAGGATCCCGACAATCACCTCACAGACGCGCGCCTGTGCAATATCCCACAGTTCGGTGGTATCGAGCACATTGACGACCGGGAAGGCAATGATGGCCGCGGTATAGCCCGCTAACTGGAAAGCGTAGGCCACGTTATTGGTGAAATGGGCGCAGGCCCAGGTACAACATCCCAGCCACGCCGCCATGCTCAGCAGGAATAGCCACGGATCGTTCAGCGTATGCCCCGCGATAATTAACGCCGCGGTGGCGCCTAACAGACTCCCCGCGATGCGGCCAAGGCTTTTGCTGATCACTCCGCCAACGGTAGGGAAACTCACCACCGCGGCTGAGGTCATCGCCCAGTAGGGTTGGTCAAGATTCAGGTAATAGGCGACCGTCAGCGCCAGACACATGGCGATGCCATTACGCAGCGCGTAGCGCCACTGAGGACGCGTCGCTTTCATCCACGGCGTGTTTTGCCAGGAGAGCGCCTGCAGCTTCATTAACGGCTCCCGATGGAGACGGTGCAGGTGGTGCCGGATACCAGCGTGATGCCCTCGGGTAAACGGTCAAACTCCACACGCACAGGCACACGTTGAGCCAGGCGCACCCAGGGGACGTTCGGCTTTATGTCCGGTACGAGGCCGGAATCCGTTTCAACGCTTTGATCGTAAATGGCGCGACCGATGCTGGAGACGTGACCCTGTAACGTTTGCGAACCGCTGTAAAGGGTAATGGCCGCAGGTGAACCCTCGCGAATGTGGCGAAGCTTGGTCTCTTCAAAATAGCCCACCACGTAGAAGGAGTGGCTGTCGACAAGGGCAAAAACAGGCTGGCCGGTGGTGGCGTAGTTACCCACCCGGGCAGAGAGGTTAGTCACCCATCCATCTACAGGTGCAGTAATGACGGTTTGGGTCAGTTCCCATTGTGCCTGCTTAAGCGTCGCCTGGGCTACGTTGACGCTTGCCTGCATGGCCTTGACGTTAAGGTTGGCGGTATCCAAATCTTCCGCTGAGATGTAGTTTTGCGATAAGTGACGGCGGCGATTGGCTTCGTTATTGGCCTTCGCCAGGTCTGACTGGGCTTTCGCCAGCTGCGCCTGGGCATTCAGAACGGCAATATGGTAGGGGGTATCGTCGATACGGAACAGTTCCTCTCCCTTTTTAACATACTGGTTATCCTTCACCAGGAGCGTGGTAATACTTCCCGACACCTGCGGGGTGATGCTGACCTGCTCGGCGCGAACTTTGCCGTCACGCGTCCAGGGGGACTGCATATAAAAATTCCAGAGCCACCAGCCGGCGATCAGCGCGAGGACCAGGACAAACAGGGTGGAAAAGTACTTCAGCGTTTTCAGAGGCATATTCACCACACGGTCAAAACAGCAAGGCCCAGACTGACACAGAGGGCGAACAGGGAGAGATCCATCAACATGGGATGCCAGATTTCGCCGGAATACATCCAGTCGCGAAGCAGGCGGTGCGCAACGAGCCAGAGGATAAAGCCCACCAGCACGGCTTTAAACAGGGGAGGAAAGTAGACTGACGCACCGAAGATCAGGTCCTGGAGGGGTAAACCCTCTGAGCGATGAAAAAAGGTCACAAGCAGAGATCCTTTGCAGTGAACAGAATGCCGCGTTGGCTTGTCTGAGTATAAAGAAGCATCAGAATTCAGTGTAAGTCATACTTTTGAGTTAGATGAATGCAGTATTGCATTTGTTTTGCCAATACAAATGCTGCACACTATTCTAAAATCAGTATAATAACTTAGCAAGCTAATTATAAGGAGATGAAATTGGAATCGCCATTAGGTTCTGATCTGGCAAGGTTGGTACGCGTCTGGCGTGCTCTGATTGACCATCGCCTGAAACCTCTGGAATTGACACAGACGCATTGGGTCACGCTGCACAACATTCATCAGTTGCCGCCTGACCAGTCGCAAATTCAACTGGCAAAAGCGATAGGTATTGAGCAACCGTCGCTGGTGCGTACGCTTGATCAACTGGAAGAGAAGGGGCTGATCTCCCGGCAAACATGCGCCAGCGATCGTCGCGCCAAGCGGATTAAACTCACTGAGAAAGCAGCGCCCATTATTACCGAAATGGAAGCTGTGATTACCAAAACGCGCGGTGAAATCCTTTCAGGCGTTTCACCGGCGGAGCTGGAAATGCTCATCAGCCTCATTTCTCGCCTTGAGCAGAACATCCACGAGCTGCAGTCTCGCGACTGACCAGACAACAAGGCCTTGCATCTGCAAGGCCTTTTTCCTACCTAAAGACAACGACGCGGTTTCGGCCAGTCTCTTTCGCTTCATACATCGCTTTATCGGCGCTTTCCACGCACTCCTCTGCGGTCACGGACGATGATGTTGCCGTAAACACACCCATGCTGATGGTAATGGGCTCCGGTAGCTGACCTTCGCTGGTGGTTTTATCAAAGCTGCTCAGCTTCAGCCGTATGCGTTCCGCCACCTGGCATGCTGCGTCTGAAGGGGTATTTGCCAGCATCAGGACAAACTCTTCACCACCGATACGCGCCGCGATGTCCTGCGGGCGCACGGAATCCACCAGCAGATTGGCGACAAACTGTAAGACTTTGTCCCCCTGCAGGTGACCATAGTTGTCGTTGATGCGCTTGAAGCGATCGAGATCGCTGACGATAACCGAAACAGGGCGGCTGGATTTTGCGACAGCCAGCGCCTGATTTAACGATTCATAAAAATAGCTGCGGTTATACAGGCGCGTAAGCGGATCGCGAATCGAATTCTGATACGACTGTTGATACTTTGAATGCGATTCACGGTACAAGCTGAAGACATCGCAGAGCAGAACAAAAATAATCAGCAGCGTGGCGACGGTTTCAAATAACCGTGCGCGATACCACGATATGTCTTCGGCATGCCCACCCAATAACAGCATCAAGAGCGTGACGATATAGCAGACACAAAGAAAATTACCGGTCACCCAGAACAGATTACGTACGCGCGTCATAAACATCAGCGTTGCTAATGTCACCACCCAGAGGACAATTAAAGAAATATTAATGCTGTGGCTCCAGAGAACCATAAACTGCCGCGTTTCATTATCAACCAGATCGAGGGATAAAAAATCAAAATGGCTGGAATACATCCACGCCACCATCACGCCACCGGCAGTAAAAAGAAATGTCGTGCTGACGATAGCGATATGCGTCAGCCGCGAAAGGGGCTGATTACGCAGGGGAAACAGCAGGGCCGAAGCGATGAACAGGACCGCCATGATGAGATGGCGGAACATATAGTAGATCATCGCATCGTTATAGTTCACGACGTTGAACTGGTAGAGATCCAGCCAGGCGGGAAAACTGGACAGCGTTCCAACCATCAGCAATGCCGAACCGGCAAAGGCAAAAGCGATGGCAACCAGATACAGACGCCTCTTATCACACCAGTATTTCATTGCCATAAAACAGGCAATAAACAGGTGAAATACCAGTAAAAAAATGGTGAGCGTGGGGAACAACAGCGGCGAAAAGGAAGGTACCCATTCAACCAGTTTTGAAAATAAACCCTGTAATATTCCGATGACAATAACACAACCGAAACAGAACGAGAGATAACGACCTTTTACGGTAAGACGATTCGCAAGCATATAAATTTTTTTAAATAATTAAAGATGAATGAACAGGAGGTAATAGCGAAGAGTCTAATCAATTGAAACAATAATTACTTTGCGCAGAAACAATATACGGTTCGGTAAATAATGGGAGGGGTGAATATATTTTGTAAATATATTCATGAAAATGATATATATTGTAAAGGGATGTGGCCTGATAGCCACATCCCGTTTTAATTAACGTGGGGAAACGGTCACCTGGCTTCCGTTGCTTGCCAGCACGACACGCTGACCAGCAGAGAAACGGGTATTCCCCTGTTTCTGAACAACCATAATGGTGCTGCCGTCGTCTTTACGAATTTCCAGCTCAACACCCTGCGTTTTGTTCATTGCACCCTGAACGCCCTGGCCTGCAACACCACCCGCCACAGCGCCCGCAGCGGTCGCCAGAGAACGGCCTGTACCGCCGCCAACGGTATTCCCGAGGAAACCACCCAGAACAGCACCGCCGATTGCGCCCATAACGTTGTTGTCATCGCCACCCTGAATTTGTACAGGACGGGCGTTAACAACGGTACCGTAAGTCACGCTCTGAACCTGTTTTGCTTCAGAAGCGCTGTAAACGTCGCCAGACAGTGAGCTGTCATTCACACAGCCAGCCAGGGTTAAACCAATCAGCGAAACGCCCAGTACACGTACAATCATTTGAATCTCCTGTTCACCAAAAACGCCCAATTGGAGGCATCCGTTATGGCTAAATTATATGGCATAAGGGGCCATAGTTCATATCTTTGCACTAACAATAAGAAAATTGTACTTGAATTTGACTTAACGAGACATAAACAGGTTCTGCTCATGTCACCCGCATGACATTGTTAAAAAATATTATCGCTGGATGGCAAAGCCGTGCTGTTTATGGTTGAGTGGATAACCTTAGCCCACGCAACGTAAGGAAAGCGCATGAAATCGGGTCGCTACATTGGTGTGATGTCGGGCACCAGTCTGGATGGGGTAGATGTCGTTCTGGCCGCCATTGATGAACGTATGGTCGCTCAGCAGGCGAGCCTGACCTGGCCCATTCCCATTTCACTGAAAGAGGATATTCTGAGTATCTGTCAGGGGCAGCAATTGACGCTCTCTCAGCTAGGGCAACTTGACGTCCGCCTGGGAGCACTGTTTGCTGATGCGGTACAGGCGTTAATGCAAAAAGAAAATCTTCGACCGCAGGATGTGGTTGCCATCGGATGCCATGGACAGACCGTCTGGCATGAGCCGGTTGGTGATGCGCCGCATACGATGCAAATCGGTGATAACAACCAGATTGTGGCGAAGACGGGCGTCACGGTCGTCGGCGATTTCCGTCGTCGCGATATTGCGCTTGGCGGCCAGGGGGCACCGCTGGTGCCCGCTTTCCATCAGGCGCTGCTGGCACACCCTTCAGAACGCCGGATGGTGCTGAATATCGGCGGAATTGCCAACCTGTCAATGCTCATTCCCGGGCAGCCTGTCCGCGGCTACGATACCGGTCCAGGTAATATGTTAATGGATGCCTGGATCTGGCGGCAGTGCGGGCAACCCTATGATAAAAACGCCGAGTGGGCGAGCGAGGGTAAAGTGATTCTCCCGCTGTTGCAGTCGATGCTCAGCGATCCCTACTTTGCTTTACCGGCGCCGAAAAGCACGGGGCGTGAATACTTCAACGTTGGCTGGCTTGAACGTCAGCTGGCGCCATTCCCGGCACTGGCTCCGCAAGATGTCCAGACGACGCTTGCCGAATTAACGGCGGTGTCGATCTCTGAGCAGGTACTTCTCAGCGGCGGATGCGAACGCCTGCTGGTGTGCGGCGGTGGAAGCCGAAATCCGCTTGTGATGGCGCGTCTGGCCGCGTTACTGCCGGGGACGGAAGTGACGACGACAGACGAGGCGGGTATCAGTGGGGATGATATGGAAGCGCTGGCTTTCGCCTGGCTTGCCTGGCGCACCATCGCCGGGCTTCCGGGTAATTTACCGTCGGTGACCGGCGCGCGCGAGGCCAGCGTCCTCGGGGCGATTTACCCGGCAAATCCTCGTCATAATCAGAGTTAACTGAAATTCAGCGCGGCGTCTCGTCGTTAGAATGGAATGAAACAGGAGGGCAGCCATGCCCTCCAGGACCAGGAAAGTCTTCGGAATACGCCCATGAAAAAAATTCTTCTTATTGTCGCGCCTTTATTGCTGTCAGGATGCAGCGTCTACAACCAGTTCCTTGAGCGTATGCAGACCGATACGCTGGAGTATCGCTGCGATGAAAAACCGCTGACCGTGAAGCTGAATAATCCACGTCAGGAAGCCAGTTTTGTTTATGACAATAAACTGCTGACCCTCAAGCAGGGCATGTCGGCCTCCGGGGCACGTTATTCCGACGGTATCTACGTCTTCTGGTCGAAAGGGGATAGCGCCACGGTCTACAAACGCGACCGCATCGTGCTGAACAATTGCCAGCTTGAAAATCCGAAGCGTTGAGATTTTTACAGGGGCGGCGCACAATAGCGCCACCCAATCTCAACGTCAGCTAACGCCATGTCAGATAACGACGAACTGCAGCAAATTGCGCATCTGCGCCGTGAATACACCAAAGGCGGCCTGCGTCGCCAGGATCTTCCCGCTGAACCCCTCGTGCTTTTTGAACGCTGGCTGAAACAGGCCTGTGAAGCGAAACTGGCCGACCCAACGGCCATGGTTGTCGCAACGGTAGATGAAAACGGTCAACCGTATCAGCGCATCGTCCTGCTCAAGCATTATGATGAGAAAGGGCTGGTGTTTTATACCAACCTCGGCAGCCGCAAAGCGCACCATTTAGAAAACAATCCGCGCATCAGCCTGCTGTTCCCCTGGCACATGCTGGAACGTCAGGTCATGGTCACCGGCAAAGCGGAACGTCTCTCGACCCTTGAAGTGGTGAAATATTTCCACAGCCGTCCGCGTGACAGCCAGATTGGTGCCTGGGTTTCAAAACAGTCCAGCCGAATCTCTGCCCGCGGTGTCCTGGAGAGCAAGTTCCTGGAACTGAAACAGAAGTTCCAGCAGGGGGAAATCCCACTGCCAAGCTTCTGGGGCGGCTTCCGTATCCCGATTGAGCAGATTGAGTTCTGGCAGGGCGGTGAACATCGCCTGCACGACCGCTTTTTATACCAGCGCGAGAATGGCGGCTGGAAAATCGACAGACTGGCACCGTAATCCCCGAAATTTGTTGATTTAAGCGCTAGCGCACACCGCGCTTGCGCTTTATTCTATGGTCCTTTCGCATCAGGCGAAAAGTCGTGTACCGGCAAAGGTGCAGTCGTTTATACATGGAGAATTTGATGGCAAGCAGTAACTTGATTAAACAATTGCAAGAGCGGGGCCTCGTGGCCCAGGTGACGGACGAGGAAGCGTTAGCAGAGCGACTGGCGCAAGGCCCGATCGCGCTCTATTGCGGCTTCGATCCCACCGCTGACAGCTTGCATTTGGGGCATCTTGTTCCATTGTTATGCCTGAAACGCTTCCAGATGGCGGGCCATAAGCCTGTTGCTCTGGTGGGTGGTGCAACCGGTCTGATTGGTGACCCAAGCTTTAAAGCCGCTGAGCGTAAACTGAATACCGAAGATACCGTGCAGGAGTGGGTGGATAAGATCCGCAAACAGGTTGCACCGTTCCTTGACTTCAACTGCGGCGATAACGCTGCCATTGCTGCCAACAACTATGACTGGTTTGGCAGCATGAACGTGCTGACCTTCCTGCGTGATATTGGCAAGCACTTCTCTGTTAACCAGATGATTAACAAAGAAGCGGTGAAGCAGCGCCTGAACCGTGACGATCAGGGTATCTCCTTTACCGAGTTCTCCTATAACCTGCTGCAGGGCTATGACTTTGCTTGCCTGAACAAACTGCATGGCGTTTCCCTACAGATTGGTGGTTCTGACCAGTGGGGTAACATCACGTCCGGTATCGATCTGACCCGTCGCCTGCACCAGAACCAGGTCTTCGGCCTGACGGTTCCACTGATCACCAAAGCAGATGGCACCAAATTCGGTAAAACGGAAGGCGGCGCGGTGTGGCTGGATCCGAAGAAAACCAGTCCGTACAAATTCTACCAGTTCTGGATCAACACGGCGGACGCCGATGTTTACCGCTTCCTGAAGTTCTTCACCTTCATGGATATTGCAGACATCAATGCGCTGGAAGAAGAAGACAAAAACAGCGGTAAAGCACCGCGTGCACAGTATGTGCTGGCCGATGAAGTGACCAAACTGGTTCACGGTGAAGAAGGTCTGGCGGCGGCGAAACGCATTACGGCAAGCCTGTTCAACGGTACGCTGAGCGATCTGAGCGAAGCGGACTTCGAACAGCTGGCGCAGGACGGCGTGCCGATGGTTGAGATGGAAAAAGGGGCTGACCTGATGCAGGCGCTGGTGGACTCCGAGCTGCAGCCGTCTCGCGGACAGGCGCGTAAAACCATCGCGTCTAACGCGATCACCATCAACGGTGAGAAACAGGCTGACCCGGAATACACCTTCGTTGACGGCGACCGTCTGTATGGACGCTACACGCTGCTGCGCCGCGGTAAGAAAAATTACTGCCTTGTTTGCTGGAAATAATTAACAGTCTCCAGGGGCGTGGGAAACCACGCCCTTTTTGTTTTTTCAGGGTTTGGTAAGAAAAAGATGAAGAACATCCTCGCCATTCAGTCCCACGTTGTTTTTGGCCATGCGGGCAACAGTGCAGCGGAATTCCCGATGCGCCGCCTCGGTGCTAACGTCTGGCCCCTCAACACCGTGCAGTTTTCCAACCACACGCAATATGGTAAATGGGCCGGCTGCGTGATGCCGCCCTCGCACCTCACCGAGGTGGTTCAGGGCATTGCGGATATTGACCAGCTCAAACGCTGTGACGCCGTTCTGAGCGGTTATCTGGGCTCAGCCGAGCAGGGGGAGCACATCCTTGGCATTGTGCGTCAGGTGAAAGCAGCGAACCCGGCGGCAAAATACTTCTGCGACCCCGTCATGGGACACCCGGAGAAAGGCTGTATCGTAGCGCCCGGTGTTGCAGAGTTTCACGTTCGCCATGCGCTGCCTGCCAGCGATATCATTGCGCCAAACCTTATTGAGCTGGAGATCCTCTGCGAGCACCCGGTTAACAGCGTAGAAGAGGCGGTAAGCGCGTCTCGCGAGCTAATAGCCCAGGGGCCAGAGATTGTACTGGTAAAACATCTCGCCCGCGCCGGGCTGAGCCAGTCGCGTTTTGAGATGCTGCTGGTGACGAAAGATGACGCCTGGCATATTAGCCGTCCGCTGGTGGATTTTAGCCTGCGTCAGCCAGTGGGAGTGGGGGATGTGACCAGCGGTCTGCTGCTGGTGAAACTGCTGCAGGGTGCAACGGTCAGAGACGCGCTTGAGCATGTGACTGCGGCGGTGTACGAAATCATGATTGCGACGAAAGAGATGCAGGAATATGAACTTCAGGTAGTCGCGGCACAGGATCGTATTGCGAAGCCGGAGCACTATTTCAGCGCCACCCGGCTTTAAACGATGCCGGGTGGCGCTGCGCTTACCCGGCCTACAAAACCCGTAGGCCCGTGCAAGCGAAGCACCGCCGGGCGATATTAGCTAAGACCTTCCGCTTTCAGGGCCGCAGCCACAGCAGGGCGCTCCGCCATACGGGTCATATACGATGTAATATGGTCTAACCCTTCCATATTGAGCTTAACCGCCCGCGCCCAGCGCAGCACGGTAAACAGATAGGCATCGGCAATCGTGAAACGGGAACCACAAATCCACTGATCGTCTTTCAGCGACGCGTTTACATACTGCAGCTTTTTCTCAAGAAGCGCGCGCAGGGTCGGTTTGTACTCTTCCGGCGTATCCGGGCGGAACAGGGGAGTAAAGCCTTTATGTAACTCGGTAGCGATATAGTTTAACCACTCCAGGGTCCTATAACGTGCAATGCTGCCGGTGGGGGCAAGAAGCTGGCGATCCGGTACGTTGTCCGCCAGGAATTGCATGATGGCAACGCCTTCTGTCAGCAGAGTTCCGTCATCCAGCAACAGCGCTGGAACTTGTCCCTTCGGGTTAATGGCAAGGAAATCATCGCCATTCTCCAAACGCTTTTTCATCAGATCAACGCCATCGAGCGTGAAATCTTTGCCGCTCTCGCGCAGGGTGATATGGGAAGCAAGAGAGCACGCGCCCGGTTTGTAGAACAGTTTCATCGGTAACTCCTTTTTGCTGAGGTTTCAGCTATGTTAGTGCGCGAACAGGCAAAAAAAAAGCCGCTAATGCATTAGCGGCTTCTCAACAGTCGTTTCTCAATAATCTTGCGCAGTCGCGGTTTCGCTTGCCTTGGCCGTCTTGTCGTCGTCCTGAGTCATACGATTCAGTTTCGGCGCGGTCAGCAGCATCAGAACTGCAATCACCGCTGTCGCGATACCAATCTGCATGAACACGGTGCCGTAGACATTCAGGGAGACCAGTGGGTCAGTGACGTTTTCCGGCACGGCCATCAGGTTCGCAATCTTACCTGCGATAATTGCTGCACCGGCAGTGGTCAGGAACCAGCTACCCATAATGAAGCCCATCAGACGCTGTGGAACCAGCTGTGCCACCATCGCCAGGCCCAGACCGGAGATCATCAGTTCGCCGATAGACTGCAGCGCATAGCTCAGAATCAGCCAGTTTACGGAGACGATACCGGCGTCGGTCGCAAATTTCGTACCCAGCGGCAGCACCAGGAACGCACCGGAGCACAGCACCATACCAATCGCAAACTTGTGCGGCATTGGCAGACGGTCGCCCATCTTGTTATAGATAGCTGCCAGAATCGGGCTGCCAATCATAATCCAGAACGGGTTCAGTGCCTGATACTGCTCCGGCTCAAACGCGATACCCAGGATAGAGTGCTCAACGTTACGAATGGCGAAGAAGTTCAGAGAGGTTGGCATCTGGCTGTACAGTACGAAGAAGATAATCGCTTCCAGCATCAGAATGAAGGCCACAATCATCTTACGGCGCGCAGCACCCTGCATCGCGAACGCTTCTTTCGCGAAGATGACCACGATACCCAGCGCAACCACGCCCAGCACCGCACGTGCGATACCCTGGTTGTGCAGCAGCCAGGTGGCGATTGCCGCCAGAATCACAACGCCCACGATGGTCGCCAGCAGTTTACCCATATGGACGGGTTCGAAATCGGGTTTTGAACCGTAGTCTTTGACCCAGTTGCGGCAGAACAAGAAGTTCACTACGGTGATCAGCATACCCACGAAGCTCAGCGCAAACGCCACGCTCCAGCCGAATTTAGCGGCCAGCCATGGTGTTGCCAGCATGGAGAAGAATGAACCGATGTTGATGGACATGTAGTACATGGTGAATGCACCGTCCAGACGTGGGTCATCTTTGCTGTAACAGGTAGAGAGCAGGGAAGACGGGTTCGCTTTAAACAATCCGTTACCGACAGCAATGGTCGCCATACCCATATACACCACTGCGGCGTCATGGCCAGACCATGCGACCAGCCCATAGCCAATCGCCAGAACAATGGCGCCCAGCATGATGACACGTTTGGTGCCGAGAACTTTATCACCCAGCCAGCCGCCGATAGCAACCAGGCCGTATACGAGGGCACTGAAGGAGGAGAACAGCGTGATGGAATCGGCTTCGGACATACCCAGCTGTTTTACCAGGTAAACCGCCATGATCCCTTGCAGGCCGTAGTAACCAAAACGCTCCCATAACTCGATAGAGAAGATGAGATAAAACGCTTTCGGTTGTTTAAAAGCGTTAAGACTCACGCTTTCATCTGTTGGTTTATTGTTTGCAGTCGACACATATACCTCTTTTTTTACATCCCATATTAACGGGGGTGTTCATAGCGTGATGGCCGTAGTCCATCCGCCTTATAGTTATATTGGGAGGAGAAACGGCGGGTAATGTTCACTATCCTGACCCGTCTGGCAATACGTTTGTAATAATCTGTTACATTTATCTGGGGTGGTATAATCGTCGGTTCATGCAAATGTTATTCAGCGTTAAATTTCATACGGTGAGTAAAGGTAGTTTTTTCAACTGGTATTCCCCCTCCCCGATCGGCTTTTGGCGATATGTTCTGCTATTTGCCGTTTGTGGCAGTGATATAGCCCATATTCTGAAAAATCGCTGGTCTTATCTTCCGGTTCTGATCGGTTATATCTTGTCTGGCAAAGGCTTTGGGATGATTTTGACAACAAAAAATCAACATGAAGTTATCAGAGTGATCGCGATCACAGATGTATAGAAATTTTTGGCTATGAAAAAAGTATTAACCTGTTTGAGCGTTAACGTGCCGAACAAGTGATAAGTCAGCAGGGGCAAGAGGCGGATGATTTATGGTCAGGAGAGGGACGTTTGGAAGGCCTTCTCCTGATGTGGGATTGCGATTGTTCAGACCAGCAATTCAGGGATACACTTTTTCTTTGAATTCGCAGAGGTCTTCAATAATGCAGGAGCCGCAACGAGGTTTACGGGCGATGCAGGTATAACGGCCGTGCAAAATCAGCCAGTGATGGCAGTCAACCTTGAATTCGGCGGGCACCACTTTTAACAGCTTCTCTTCAACCTGCTCAACGTTTTTACCGGGGGCGAAGTTGGTGCGGTTAGAAACTCGGAAGATATGCGTATCCACGGCGATCGTCGGCCAGCCGAACGCCGTATTAAGCACCACGTTCGCGGTTTTGCGTCCTACACCCGGCAACGCTTCCAGCGCTGCGCGGTCTTCCGGCACCTCACCGCCGTGCTGTTCCAGCAAGATCCGGCAGGTTTTAATCACATTCTCTGCTTTGCTGTTAAACAATCCGATGGTTTTGATATAAGACTTCACGCCTTCCACGCCGAGCTCCAGCATCGCTTTTGGCGTGTTAGCGACCGGATAGAGCAGGGCGGTCGCTTTATTGACGCTCACATCGGTAGCCTGTGCAGAGAGCAACACGGCGATCAGCAGCTCAAACGGGGAGGTAAAATTCAGCTCCGTCGTCGGATGCGGGTTCTCGTCCCGCAGACGGGTCAGGATCGCAATGCGCTTTTCTTTATTCATGAGGCCTTCTCGGGGATCCCTTCCTGGACGCTACGCTCTGCAGCGCGTCGCTTACGTTTTTCATCAATCAGGTATTTTACTGCCAGCATCATGCCAAGGCCAATAAACGCGCCAGGTGGCAGCATCGCCAGCAGGAATGGCGTATCGGTATGGAACACCTCGATACGTAGCGATTTGGCCCAGCCGCCCAGCAGCGCGTCGGCACCGTCAAACAGCGTCCCGTTGCCGAGGATCTCGCGCAGTGAGCCGAGCACGAACATCGCACCGGTCGCACCCATACCAATCGAAAAACCATCCAGCGCCGACATGGCCGGACTGTTTTTCACGGCGAAGGCTTCCG
This sequence comes from Enterobacter sp. T2, assembly GCF_010692925.1. Classification (NCBI taxonomy): domain Bacteria; kingdom Pseudomonadati; phylum Pseudomonadota; class Gammaproteobacteria; order Enterobacterales; family Enterobacteriaceae; genus Enterobacter; species Enterobacter sp. T2. The sequence goes on from NZ_CP048736.1 coordinate 1,989,896, forward strand.
CACGCCCGACCACAATACAGTTGGTCACGATCAGAGGGATAAAAATTCCGAGCGACTGATACAGACCGAAGGCGTAGGCGTTAATCAGCATCTGGACGATACTGACCACCGACGCAATGATCATAACGTAAATCGGAATACGGATTTCCGACGGGGTCCAGCGGCGCAGGGCGGAGATGGAGAGGTTGGTCAGAGTCAGTACCAGCGTTGTTGCCAGACCGAGACCGAGCGCATTAGTGGCCGTTGACGTCACGGCCAGCAGTGGGCACATCCCCAGCAGCTGAACCAGCGCGGAGTTGTTCTTCCACAGTCCCTGGACAATAACCTCTTTAACCTGGCTCATGATCACTCTCCACAGGCCGCAAGATTGTTGATTTGCGCGGGCAGCGTTTCAGCATACAGCCCGGCCCGTTTTACGGCGTTCACCACCGCGCGCGGCGTGATGGTCGCGCCCGTGAACTGGTCAAACTCGCCGCCGTCTTTTTTCACCGCAAACGCGGTGTCACCTTCGCCATGAATCACTTTACCAGCGAAAGCTAAAATCCAGTTGCTCAGACGGGTTTCAATTTTATCGCCCAGGCCCGGCGTTTCATGATGTTGCGTCACGCGGGTGCCCAGTATGGTGCCGGAGAAATCGCTGCCGACGAGCAGCTGAATGGCGCCGGAATAGCCGTCGGGCGCCGTCGCCTCCATTACCGCGCCGACCGGTTTATCCCCTTTGCGGGCGATAAACAGGCGGTGTGGGCCTTTTCCAAGCTGCGGCGCGTCTACCACGAAGCAGCTCTTTTGCAGGTCATTATCGTAAAAATCCGACGGGATCACCTGATCGAACAGCGCTTTTTGCTGCTTCACCGCCTGTTCATCAATGGTCGATTTGGTCAGCTCATTCACCAGCGCCGTCATTCCGGTGAGTACGGCGGCGAAAACGGCCAGCGTGACGCCATGTTTTTGCATTGTTTTCAGCATCGCGACACCCTTAACGATGGCCGTACACGCGCGGGCGCGTGTAATAGTCGATGAGTGGAACGGTGATGTTGGCGAGCAGGACGGCAAACGCCACCCCGTCCGGATAACCGCCAAAGCTACGGATGAGCCAGACCAGCAGTCCTGCCAGCGCACCGAAGATCAAGCGACCACGGTTAGTCGTAGACGCCGTCACCGGATCGGTCAGGATAAAGAACGCGCCAAGCATCGTTGCACCGGAGAGCAAATGTATCTGCGGGCTGGCCAGCGACTCAGGGGAGAAGACCCAGCCAAGGGTGGCACAAACCGCCAGCGTCACGAGGAAGCTGACCGGAATATGCCAGCGGATGGCCTTCTGCTGCAGCAGGAACAGGCCACCCAGCAGATACGCCAGGTTAACCCACTGCCAGCCTGCACCCGCAAGCATACCGCTGTAGATGGCGGATTTCATGATTTGCTCGACGCTGTGCCCGGCATGCAGGGACGTTTTGAACGTATCGAGCGGCGTCGCCTGGCTGATGCCGTCCACGCCCATACGCAGCGCGTTCATATCCGCGCCGAGCGCCGTATGGCCGGTAAAGATCACGTGCAGGGCATCCATAAAGCCTGGCACCGTGGCGGCAATGTCATGCGGTGGCAGCCAGCTGGTCATTTGTACCGGGAAGGAGATCAGCAGCACCACATAGCCGATCATCGCCGGGTTAAACGGGTTATGGCCGAGCCCGCCATACAGCTGTTTGGCAATAATCACGGCAAAAACGGTACCGAGGACGACCATCCACCACGGGGCAAACGGCGGAATACTGATGGCCAGCAGCAGGCCGGTCAGCAGCGCGGAGTTGTCGGCAAGAATGCGGGAGACCGTCATCTTGCGAAGCTTCAGCACCAGCGCCTCTGCCGCTACGGCGCTGATACAGCCCAGGGCTATCTGGAACAGGGTTCCCCAGCCGAAAAACCAGCACTGAACGGCAATACCCGGCAGCGCGGCCAGGCAAACCAGCATCATAATACGCGATGTCTGACGCTGATTATGGGTGTAAGGGGAACTTGCGATTCTGAAAACCATTTAATCCTCGTTAACGGCTTGCTGTGCGGCTTTCTTCGCCTGAACGCGCGCAATTGCGGCAGCGACGGCGGCCTTGCGCGGGTCATCGTTAGCGGCCTGCGGCTGCTCTTCCTGCTGCGCTGCTTTACGCGCTTTGGCGCGGGCTATCGCCGCTTCAACGGCAGCTTTACGCGGGTCAACCGGTGCTTCTGGTTCTGCTGCAGGTGCCTGCTGCGCTGCTTTACGCGCTTTGGCGCGGGCAATCGCGGCTTCAACAGCGGCTTTACGCGGATCAACCGGTGCTTCTGGTTCTGCCGCGGGGGCCTGCTGTTCCGCTTTACGCGCTTTGGCGCGGGCAATCGCGGCTTCAACAGCGGCTTTACGCGGATCAACCGGTGCTTCTGGTTCTGCCGCGGGGGCCTGCTGTTCCGCTTTACGGGCTTTGGCACGGGCAATCGCCGCCTCGACAGCGGCTTTGCGTGGATCGACCTCCCCATCCGGTTGCGCTGTTTGCGCTTTTTCTGCCTGACGTGCGCGAGCCGCAGCCTTGCGTGCTTCACGCGCGGCGATGGCTTCACTGTTGTCAGGCTTCTCACCTGCAGGGATCACCACCGTCTGGGCAGCATTGGCTTTTTTCTCGCGAACGCGTGCCAGGGCGGCGTTAATTGCATCCTGATCTTTTTCGCCAGGCTGGACGGCGGCCTGCTTATGACGCTCCTGACGGGCCGCTTTTTCACGTTCCAGCCGCGCCTGACGTGCTTCAAAGCGCGCTTTGGCTTCTGCTGCACGTTTTTCTTCCATGGAGATGGCATAAATTTCGGCCTTCTCCTGGCGGAAGTATTGCACCAGCGGAATATTGCTTGGGCAGACCCAGGCGCAGGCGCCGCATTCGATGCAGTCGGCCAGGTTATGTGCTTTGGCTTTATCGTGTAGCTGGCCTTTGCTGTACCAGTAAAGCTGCTGCGGGAGCAGATCCGCCGGACAGGCATCGGCACAGGCGCTACAGCGGATGCAGCCTTTCTCTTCCTGCACTTCGCCCATCTCGGTGGAAGAGGGAGCAAGCAGGCAGTTCGTGATTTTGACTACCGGGACATCCAGCCATGGCAGGGTAAAGCCCATCAGAGGGCCACCCATGATCACCATCTGATCGGTACCCGGGCAGAATTCAGCCTGCTCCAGCAAATGACGCACCGGCGTACCGAGGCGCGCCCAGACGTTACCCGGACGGGAGACCGATTCGCCAGTCAGCGTCACGACTCGTTCGGTTAACGGCTCGCCGTCAATTACCGCACGTTTCACGGCATAAGCTGTGCCGACGTTTTGCATCAGCACGCCGATATCCGAAGAACGTCCGCCATGCGGCACTTGCTTCCCGGTGAGGATTTGCGTCAGCTGTTTTGCGCCGCCAGACGGGTACTTGGTTGGAATAACGCGCAGGGCGATATCATGGCTACCCGCCAGCACGGCGCGCAGCATGGAGATAGCCTGCGGTTTATTGTCTTCGATGCCAATCAGCACTTCTCGCGGCTGCAAAATATGCGCGAGGATACGGATGCCTTCCACTACCTGAGCGGCGCAATCCTGCATCAGACGATCGTCGGCGGTGATATACGGCTCGCACTCTGCGGCATTGATAATCAGCGTCTGGATTTTATCGCTACCGCCGCGCAGCTTGACGCCGGTAGGGAAGCCCGCGCCGCCCAGCCCGGCAACGCCGAACTGGTGAATGCGCTCGATAAGCGCTTCGCGGCTCTGGCTGCGGTAGTCGCTCCAGCCGTCACGTTCGATCCAGCGATCTTCGCCGTCGGCTTCAATGATCACGCTCAGCTCTGAAAGTGCCGACGGATGCGCCACCGTATGAGGGGCAATCGCGATCACTTTACCGGACGTTGGGGCGTGTACAGGCAGCATACGTCCGCGACCAAAGGTCAGCGGCTGACCGCGAAGGACGGTATCACCTTCTTTTACGCACAGCTCACCTTCCGCGCCGATATGCTGCTTGAGCGGCATGACGTAACGCGTCGCCAGCGGAATCTGGCGCAGCGGCGTGCCGTTAGACTGGGTTTTCATCTCCGGCGGATGAATACCGCCGTCAAAGTCCCAGATCTTCTCTTTTCTGAAAGCAGAAAATAACTTAAGCATGTTGTTCCACAGGAATGTTGCGAACCGGAATGGTTTGAAGATCCCACTTCCAGCTTTCGGTAGTCGCTTCAACCGGGCGCAGCGTAATACATTGCGTCGGGCAGGGGGCTACGCAGAGGTTACAGCCGGTGCACAGATCCGCCACGACGGTGTGCATGGCGCGGGTGGCACCAACAATGGCGTCAACCGGGCAGGCCTGAATACATTTAGTGCAGCCGATGCAATTTGCCTCGTCGATCACGGCGAGGGCGCGGACCGGCTCCTGCACATCCGCATCGCCATCAACGGGCTGTGGGTCAACGTTAAGCAGGGCCGCAATTTTCAGCATCACCGCTTCGCCGCCGGGCGCACAGCGGTTAATTTTCTCACCCTGAATGCCCACCGCTTCAGCGTAAGGGCGACAGCCAGGGTAGCCGCATTGCCCACACTGGCTTTGCGGCAGAAGCTCATCAATTTTTTCTACAACGGGATCGTCCTCTACCGCGAAACGGCGGGAGGCGTAACCGAGGATAAGGCCAAACGCTAACCCCAGGACGCTAATAGAGGCGATGGCAATCCAGATAGCATTCATTACAACTTCACCAGACCACTGAAGCCCATAAAGGCCAGAGACATTAAACCCGCGGTGACCAGCGCAATCGCGTTACCGCGGAAAGGCGCAGGGATATCCGCAGCGGCCAGACGTTCGCGAATCGAGGCGAACAGGACCATTACGAACGAGAAACCGACGGCGGCGGAAAAACCGTACAGCGCCGACTGCATAAAGTTATGGCCAAGGTTGATGTTCAACAGCGCCACGCCGAGTACCGCGCAGTTGGTGGTGATCAGCGGCAGGAAGATACCGAGGAGGCGATAGAGCGCCGGACTGGTTTTACGCACCACCATTTCGGTAAATTGCACAACAACGGCAATGACCAGAATAAATGCCAGCGTACGGAGGTAGATTAACCCCAGCGGAATGAGGATCCAGGTATCAATCAACCACGCGCAAATCGATGCCATCGTCATGACGAAGGTGGTTGCCAGCCCCATGCCCATCGCCGTTTCCAGTTTTTTGGAAACGCCCATAAACGGGCACAGGCCAAGGAACTTCACCAGAACGAAGTTGTTAACCAGCACAGTGCCGACAAAGAGCAGTAAGTAATCGGTCATTATTTAGCCTGAAATAAAAAAGCCGCCTATTATCGGACAAACCGGGTCAGGCGACAACAGGTTATCTGTAAGGTTATTACGGGTTCACAAAGGTGTTTTTTACCCGCGTCGACCGCTTGAAATAGGGCACCAGCAGCGCCGCGGCCAGTAACGGGAAAAGTAGCTGGCGGACCGCAAGCGCGTCAGACACCGGCGAGAACGCAAACGCCTTGACTGCCAGCAGGACTGAGATTAACAGCCAGATAATATAGTGCTTAGGCACCCCTTTGCGGCGTTTGAAGAAGGCGATGGTCAGCCACAGGGTGTAGTACCACATGCCGATCGCGAAAACGAAGGACACAAACCACATCGCAATATTAAGCACACTTTGCGACATCAGGGTCTGAATAGCGTGAGGGGTGATCAGTGCGGTGGTATAAAGCAGCAGCGCAAGCGATGCGCTTAACAAGGCAACCAGCAGCCATGCCAGTGGGGCGATTAACCAGCCTCCAATGCGTTCTCTAGGCGTTGCGGTCATGAACTCTCCCATAATCTGCGCGAAATGTTGTACAGCCAGTTTGCAGGGCGGAGAGTATATAACATTTCGCGCGGATGGCTACTTTCTTATAAAACGTAACGCCAGACAGACTTAGGCACTTCACCGACGTTGAACAAACGACCGCCGGAGACCAGCTCCGCACGGCGATGATCGGCGGCGCGATACATATTGATGATGTCCTGATTATCCGACAGGGTGTAGTTCAGGTGGTCAAACAGTTTTTCCAGGCTCTCAAGCGAATTGATCTTGCGAAATTTTAATAAATAGTCCTGAACTGTCATATTAATAAGTTTCCATATAAAAGTGAGTAATACCCGTTAAGGTAATTCGTTCGAATAATAAACGGATTAATAAAGACGTAAACAGCCCACTCAGGTAACGCGACGAAATTAGGAGTTTTCTTTGCTGAAATTCAGGCATCAGACGATGCCTGGAAGAGAAGGTTAACCGTGTTCACCTGGGCTGGCAATACGTAACTGACATAATATGTCACTCGTTATTGCAGTAACCGGTTACTTAGGTTGGGCGACTGTGACAGGCTCCGGCGGCTGGTAGTTATCGATGTGGCTGGCAACGCCGAGCAAAATGACCGATACCCCAAGAACAATCCATCCCGCTAATTCAATGATTCGATTAATAATTGATGTCATGACTCGTAATTGTACTTTATCCATAAATACAGGGCGCAAATGTTACAGCGAGGCCTCACCAACGGCAAGCGCTTTGGGAACGGTTCCCTTAAACAAAATCAGAAGGTTAATACTATGTAACGAAAACAACCGCCACAACCTGCTATTTTAAGTCATACGGCACATTATTAATCTGCGCTTATGCCAGGCTTGCCAGTGTGAAATAAGAACGTCATAAAAGAGGACGGCACTATGAGTGATAATATCCGCGTCGGTCTGATAGGTTATGGGTACGCGAGCAAAACGTTTCATGCACCTCTGATAGCCGGAACGCCCGGAATGATGCTGGCAGCAGTATCCAGTAGCGATGCTACCAAAGTCCATGCCGACTGGCCTTCCGTGCCGGTTGTCTCTGAGCCAAAACATCTCTTCAACGATCCGAATATTGATTTAATTGTCATCCCTACACCTAACGACACGCATTTCCCCCTGGCAAAAGCCGCGCTGGAAGCAGGAAAGCACGTCATTGTTGATAAACCTTTCACGGTGACGTTGTCACAGGCGCGTGAACTGGACGCGCTGGCAAAAGGCCTGGGCAGACTGCTTTCCGTTTTTCATAACCGCCGTTGGGACAGCGACTTCCTCACGGTAAAAACGCTACTCAGCGAAGGTACGTTAGGTGAGATCCTCTTTTTTGAATCGCACTTTGACCGTTTTCGCCCGCAGGTAAGAAACCGCTGGCGGGAGCAGGCCGGTCCGGGGAGCGGCATCTGGTACGATTTAGCCCCTCATCTTTTGGACCAGGCTGTCAACCTGTTTGGTCTGCCGGTGAGCATGACGGTCGATCTGGCCCAGCTCAGACCCGGGGCGCAGACGACCGATTACTTCCACGCGGTGTTAAGTTATCCGCAGCGCCGCATCGTGCTGCATGGAACGATGGTCGCGGCCGCGGAATCTGCCCGTTATATCATTCACGGCACGCGGGGAAGCTATGTGAAGTTTGGCCTCGATCCACAGGAAGACCGTCTTAAAAACGGTGAGCGTTTGCCGCAGGAAGACTGGGGCTATGATATGCGCGACGGCGTGGTCACGCGGGTTGAAGGTGAGGAACTGGTTGAGGAAACGTTGCTGACGATGCCGGGCAACTATCCGGCCTATTATGCGGCTATTCGCGATGCGTTGAACGGAACAGGAGAAAATCCGGTTCCGGCCAGCCAGGCGATTCAGATTATGGAGCTGATTGAGCTGGGTATCGAATCTGCCAAACATCGCGCCACGCTCTGTCTGGCATAGGGTTCAGATACTGTAGGCCGGGTAAGGCGCAGCCGCCACCCGGCAAAAAGGCTTACGCGGTTGCCACTTTATTCCGCAGAGCCTGCTTCTCTTCCGGCGTCAGGAACGCAATTTCCAGACCGTTGATCTGCGCCTGACGGATCTGCTCGCGGCTCAGACCCGCCTGCGGTGCGGCGTTATTGTATTCGTGGATGATATCCACGCCCTGTACCGCCGGATCGTCAGTGTTCAGCGAGGCCAGCACGCCGTGTTCCAGGAAGGTTTTCAGCGGGTGCTGCGCGAGCGTTGCCACGGTGCTGGTCTGAATATTGGACGTCAGGCACGATTCAATCCCGATACGCTGTTCTGCGAGGAAATCCATCAGGGCGCGGTCTTCTACCGCCTTCACGCCGTGACCGATACGCTCGGCGCCGAGCTCACGAATGGCCTGCCAGATACTTTCCGGGCCTGCCGCTTCGCCCGCATGAACGGTAATGTGCCAGCCGGCATCGCGTGCGCGGTTGAAGTGAGAGAGGAACAGGCTGCCCGGGAAGCCCAGTTCATCACCGGCGAGATCGACGGCAGTGATGGCATCGCGATGGGCCAGCAGCGCCTCCAGCTCCTGCAGGCAGGCCGCTTCGCCAAACGTACGGCTCATAATACCAATCAGACGGGCCTGGACATCGTAGGTTTCGCAGCCCTGGCGGACGCCTTCAATCACGGCTTCCACCACGCCTGCAACGGGCAGGTTGTGGGTCATCGCCATATAGCCCGGCGAGAAGCGCAGCTCAACGTAGTGTAGGCCGTTACGAGCCGCATCTTCAATGTTCTCAAACGCCACGCGGCGGCAGGCATCCAGCGAGGCCAGCATCTTCACGCCCCAGTCGAGTTTGCTCAGGAAGCTGACGAGGTCAGGTTCATTAGAGGTGACCTGTACGTGCGGGATCAATGACTCCAGCGTTTGAGCGGGAAGCGTTAAATTGTACTGGCGGCCAAGATCGAGGATGGTTTGGGCACGAATGTTACCGTCAAGGTGACGATGAATATCAGTTAAAGGCAGGCGTGTATCAATCATGGTCGCACTCTTTTCTGGTTAAAGTGCGCCATATTATAAAAACAAAACGGGGTAAAAAGCTATTTGCGCAAGGGAATATTCCGTTGCGCAAACTGATTACAGGAGCGTGTTAATCCCGGCAATGAGGCGTTTCACCCCTTGTTCCAGCTTGCTGCGCGGACAGCCTGCGTTCAGACGCACGAAACCGTTACCCTCGTTTCCGTAGGTATATCCCGGCATGATGGCCACTTTTTGATGCTCAATCAGTACTTTTTGTAGCGCGCGGTCATCAATATTTAGCGGGCGCAGATCAACCCAGGCCAGATAGGTGGCCTCCGGCGGCTGCCAGTTCAGTTTCGGAAAAGCACTGTTTAATTCCTGCGCGATATACAGCAGATTTTCTTCGAGATAGTGCCTTAGGGCATCCAGCCACGGCGCTCCCTGCTGGTAGGCGGCGATATGCGCCGTCAGTGCCAGCACGGAAGGGGAAGAGAGTCCGTCCCGGCCTTTTAAGGCACTGAGATAGCCGTTACGGCTCTCTTCTTCACCTATCAGGCCGTAAGCGCCCGTCAGCGCCGGGATATTAAAGCTTTTCGAGCCGGAGGTTAGCAGCGCCCATTTGCCGCGCGCCACCTCATTCCACGGCGTGTGACGATGCGCACCCCACACCATGTCCATATGAATTTCATCGCTGATAACAGCAACGTTATGGCGCTCGCACAACTCTGCCATGTGGGTCAATTCTTCGCGGGTCCAGACCTTACCGGTTGGGTTTTGCGGGCTGCACAGGAGCAGGATTCTATTTTCCGGTTTCGCCAGTGCCGCTTCCAGAGCAGCCATATTGCCCAGCCAGCCAGAAGCATGCTTTTCCATCTCAACCGGCACCACATGACGCCCATTGCCTTCAATGGCTTTGTAAAACGCATCGTATGCCGGGGTGTGCACCACCACGCCGTCGCCAGGAGCGGACCAGAGACGAATCAGCTCGGACACCATGTAGATGACGGAAGGGCCATACACGATGGTTTCGGTATCAATGTGGCTGTTAAAGCGCTGGTGGAACCAGTGCGCGACGGCGGCGAGAAATTCATCGTTTTTCCAGCGGCTGTAGCCAAACACGCCGTGGTTGATGCGCTGATGCAGCGCATCAGTAATGCAGGGGGCGGTGGCGAAATCCATATCCGAGATGGTGAAGGGCAGCAGGTCGGGCGCGCCAAAACGGTCGGCGACGTAGTCCCACTGTGTACACCAGGTGCCGTGACGATCCACGACGGTAGAGAAATCAAACATCACGTGAGTCCTTAAAGTAAAACCCCCTCAGAGCGAGGGGGCGGGGCATCAGGCTTCTACTGTTCGCATCAGGGTTGCCAGCTCATCTTTCACCGACTGTACCTGCGGGCCGATAACCACCTGCAAATTGTGCTGATTTAACTGTACCACGCCGATCGCCCGGTTGGCTTTCAGGGCGTTGGTATCCACTTTTGACATATCCGCCACCGACAAACGCAGGCGGGTAATGCAGTTATCCAGCGAGGTAATGTTATCCGCACCGCCCAGCGCCGCCAGAATGGCAGGGGTGTTATAGCCGGATTTGCCCACGGTTCCTGCAACCGCCTGTTCGACGCTGGTGGCTGTTTCAACATCACGGCCTGGCGTTTTCAGGTTGAAGCGGGTAATGGCGAAGCGGAAGATGCCGTAGTACACCGCAAACCAGATGGCCGCCACGACCGGTACCAGATACCACTTGGTGGAAAGACCATGCAGGATACCGAACACCACGAAGTCAATCACGTTGCCGTCGGTATTACCGATGGTGACGCCCAGCACCGCCATGACGGTAAAGCCCAGACCGGTCAGCACGGCGTGGATGAGATACAGCACCGGCGCAACAAACAGGAACAGGAATTCGATAGGCTCAGTGGTCCCGCCGACGACGCAGGCGATCACGCCGGAGATCAGCAGCCCTTTAATTTTATGGCGGTTTTCCGGACGCGCGCAGTGGTACATCGCCAGTGCCGCACCCGGCAGGCCGCCAAGGAAGGCTGGCATTTTACCCTGAGACAGGAAGCGGGTGGCGCTTTCAGAGAAGCCATGAGTGGTCGGGCAGCTCAGCTGCGCCTGGAAGATGGTCAGCGCGCCGCTCACATCGTGACCGCACACCTCCATGGTTCCGCCCGCTTCGGTGAATCGAATCAGGGCGACCAGGATATGCTGCAGGCCAAACGGCAGCAGCAGACGCTCACCGGTACCGAAGATCATCGGACCAAAATCGCCCGCGCCGTTAATGATGCGGCCAATACCGTTGATGCCCATCGCAAAGACTGGCCAGATCAGCGGAATGATCAAACCAAACAGACCCATCACCACCAGGGTAATAATTGGTACAAAGCGGGTACCGCCGAAGAAGGCCAGGGCATCCGGCAGGCGGATATTGTGGAAGCGTTCGTGCAGCATCCAGATAATCACCCCGGCGATCACCGCGCCGAGGATCCCGGTATCAATCGACTGGATACCAATCACGCTCTGAATGTTATTGGCTTTCAGCACGGCAGCGTCGGTGGTCGGCAGAATGCCTTTCGCGGTCAGCCAGAAGTTAACCGCCAGGTTCATCACTGCGTAACCCACAAAACCGGCAAACGCCGCCACACCTTTGTTCTCGCGCGCCAGGCCCAGCGGGATAGCGATACAGAACATCACAGGCAGGAAGCTAAATGCGAAGGAGCCGACTTTACTCATCCAGATGAAAATCGCCTGCAGTATGGGGGTACCGAGGAACGGGATTAGGGTAATGACGTCTTTACTGCTCAGTGAGCTGCCGATCCCGAGCATGATCCCACAGAACGAGAGGAGTGCCACGGGCAGCATAAAGGTTTTACCCAGTTGCTGGAAAAACTCCCACAGCGATATTTTTTGTGCTGCTTTCGCCGTCATAAAACGACTCCTTTATTGTTAAAATCAGTTTATCTGCTTCAATGCTGCGAGAAGATAAAACGTTTTATCAAAGTTTAGTGCGCGCTAAATCACATTCTCAGGCTTTAACTGGTAGTATAAAGATAACGTATTGATAAAACGTTTTACCGATCTCATTTCAGGGAGTCACGCCGACACATGGCTGTAGCGAAAAAAATCACCATCAACGATGTCGCGCTGGCGGCGGGGGTCTCCGTCAGTACCGTTTCTCTGGTGCTGAGCGGAAAAGGGCGCATCTCGCCTGCCACCGGGCAGCGAGTTAACGAGGCGGTTGAACAATTAGGCTTTGTGCGTAACCGCCAGGCGTCGGCGCTGCGCGGTGGACAAAGCGGGGTGATTGGCCTGATTGTCCGGGATCTGACGTCTCCGTTTTATGCAGAATTGACCGCCGGGTTAACCGAAGCGCTTGAAGCGCAGGGGCGGATGGTCTTTCTGCTGCACGGCGGACGCGAAGCCGATCAGCTCCTTTCCCGGCTGGATATGCTGCTCAACCAGGGCGTGGACGGGGTGATCGTCGCCGGGGCGTCGGGCGTGGGTAGCGAACTGTGCGAGCGTGCCGCCGAAAAAGGCGTGCCGCTGGTCTTTGCTTCGCGCGCCAGCTACCTGGACGAAGCGGATACGCTGCGCCCGGATAACATGCAGGCCGCGCAAATGTTGACCGAGCATCTTATTCGTCGCGGTCATCAGCGCATTGCCTGGCTGGGGGGTAAAAGTTCGTCCCTGACCCGCGCCGAACGGGTCGGCGGCTACTGCGCGACGTTGATCAAATACGGTCTGCCGTTCCACAGTGAATGGGTTGTTGAATGTGAATCCAGCCAGAAGAAAGCGGCTGAAGCGATAAATGCGCTGTTGCGAAGCAACCCGACGATCAGCGCCGTGATTTGCTACAACGATGTGATTGCTATGGGGGCCTGGTTTGGCCTGATCCGCGCCGGGCGGCAGAGCGGTGAGGGCGGGGTGGAAACCTTCTTTGGCCACCAGGTCTCGCTGGGGGCGTTCGCCGACGTCGGTGAAAACGCGCTGGATGACCTGCCGATCGTCTGGGCCACCACCCCCGCGCGGGAGATGGGTTATACGCTGGCGGACAGAATCATGCAGCGCATCGAGAATACGGATGTCCAGGCCGGGCACCAGATTGTGGCGGCGCGCCTGGTCACCGTGAAATAGACGCCTCTGCACATCGCCCGGCGGCAACGGCCCCCGATCGTAGGCCGGGTAAGCGTCAGCGCCACCCGGCAATAAAAAACCCCTCATGCGAGGGGTTTTGACGTTTACTGCTGCGGTGCCGCCGGTTCGGCTGGCGCTGCGGGTTCAGCCGGTTCCGGCATCCCCAGCGTCGGCATACCAAACATGCCGACGAAGTCTTCCAGCGGCATTTTGTCGCCGTTGAGCGTAACCTGACCATTGGTGTACTGCAGGCTGGTGGAGATGGTATTGTTTTCCACCTTCGTGATGCGGAACATCTGGCCCATCGCCGCCAGGCCTTTCACCTGCTGGTTCGCCAGTTTACCGGCGTCTTCGTCGCCGTAGCCTTCCAGCTTCGCAATCTGGGTCATAAACTCGGTTGCCATATCCATCGGGATAGTCAGCTTGCTGTCGAGGGACTTCACGCTGCGATCCACTTCCTGCGCCAGCGTCTGCGGTTCACCCGTTGCGGTTGCCGGATCTTTCAGGAACAGAGACAGGTTGAAGTTGGTTTCGCCTTTGCTGTTTTTCCAGCTCAGCGGTGCAACGGTTACCACCGGCTCGCCTTTCAGCAGGATCGGCAGGTTGTCGAACAGCACCGCCATCGCCTGCTGCTGATACGCTTCCGGGTTCTGTTGCAGAGCGGTATTGGTCAGCAACGCCTGGCTCTCTTTGCTGTATTTCTGGCTAAATTCATGCCACGCCTGGCCGTCGATATTGCCGATCTTCAGCGAGAGTTTGCCGGTGCCCAGATCCTGGTTCTGGACCTTCAGGCTTTTCAGCGTGTAGTCCAGCTGAGTGTTGATGCTTTTACCGTCTTTGGAAACGTCGGATTTGCCGTTGACGTCCATGCCTTCCAGCACGGCCATCTCTTTACCTTCAATCGCGATAGCAATCTTATCAACGGAGAGCGTCTGATCGCCGATACGCTCTTTAAAATCGGTCATACGGCTGTTGCCGTCGGCCTTCAGCTTATTGAAGGTGAGCTGAACTTTTTGGTTGTATTCGTTTACGGCGTTGACCAGGCCGCTTTCCGCTTCACCCGTCAGGGAGAAGACATTGCCATCCCGATCCGCGTCGACTTTGAAATTGCCGCCGCTGAAGGCGACTTTCTCATTCTCTTTCTCATAGTTCAGCGCTTTTAGGGCAATATCGGAACTGGTATCACCGGAGTAGCTGATGCGGGTGTTAATGTCGAAAGGGGATTCATTCTTTGCCAGGTCAAACAACGGTTTAGTGACGTCGTTATTCACCAGCACGGTGTGAACTGATGCCATGGACGGTATCAGATTAAACGATTTCAACTGTGCCAGCGGGAGCGGACCGTGGCTGACCACTTCATCCAGCACCACGCTCTGGCCTGGCTTCAGCCAGCCGTTTTCATTACCGGCCACTGGCTTCACCACCAGCTGCATATGGCTGGTGAACACGCCGCGCTGATAGTTCTGATAGCTCAGTTCCAGACCTGCTTCCGGCGCGCTGCGCTTAATCTCTCCATTAGCCTGTGCCACCATCTCAGCCAGACGGCCTTCCAGCTGTTTCCCGGTAAACCAGGAGGCACCCGTCCAGACCACGCCTAACGCTACAATCACTCCAACCGCTACGACCGATTTTTTCATTGCGACTATCCCTAAAATGAAACCAGGCGGTAAAAACCGCCCGGAGATATTAAGCCTGCAACTAGCTTAGCAAGAGTTGTTAAAAAATTCAGTAAGTGCTTAAAGCTTATTGAAAACGCGCGCCAGGCGACCGGTGCCGCTTACGCTAACCGGAGACTCATTCGCTGCAACGAACGCTGACTCACCGGGCTTAAGTACCAGACGCTGTTCACCTTTGTGCAGCGTGGCTTCGCCTTCGACACAGAACAGGATTGCTGCACTCTCCTGCGCAATGGTGGTTTCGGTCGGGCTCAGGTCGTGCAGGGAGAAGGCAAAATCGTCCACCGGGATCGGGAAGTCCAGCTCTGCACCTGTTTTGACAGGCTGGGTGAGCAGCTCACCTGCCGGTTTTGCCACAAACTTCACGTTGGCAACCAGCTCAGGAATATCGATATATTTCGGCGTCAGGCCCGCGCGCAGCACGTTATCGGAGTTGGCCATCACCTCCAGCGCCACGCCCTGCAGGTAGGCGTGCGGGGTTTCCGCGAACAGGAACATCGCTTCGCCCGGGTTCAGTTTCACCACGTTCAGCAGCAGGGGAGAGAACAGGCCGCTGTCGTCCGGGTAGAACGCGGAAATCAGACGGATGGTTTCCCACGGTTCACCGTGCTGGCTGTCCAGCGTCGCTTTGAGAACCGCCAGCGCGTGAGATTTCTCTTCACCCTGCATATTCAGCAGGCTGGCAAACAGCTGGCTCAGCGCGTCGGCATTCGGGTTTTCAAGGAAGTGGGCGATAGCCTTGTTAGCACCCGCGACCGGTTGCAGCAGGGAAACGATCTCGGAAAATTCGCGGAATGCGTTCATCGCCAGGAACGGGGTCAGCGCAAAGACCAGTTCCGGCTTGTGATTCGGATCTTTGTAGTTACGCTCGGCAGCATCTAACGGGATACCCGCCGCGTTCTCTTTCGCAAAGCCGATTTCAGAGGCTTTTTTGTTCGGGTGAACCTGGATGGAGAGCGGCTGGTCGGCACACAGGACTTTAAACAGGAACGGCAGTTCACCGAAGCGCTGAGCAACGTTGTCGCCCAACAGCGCGGATTTATCGGCATCGATCACGTCACGCAGGCTGCGTACCTGGCCGCTGGCGTCTGCAATTTTTGAGCTGCTCTTCGGGTGTGCCCCCATCCACAGCTCTGCCATCGGCAGGTTGTTGGGGTTAGCGATACCGTAGAGATCCGTTAACGCAGTTTTACTTCCCCAGGCGTAGTTTTGCACTGAGTTAATGAGTTTTTGCATTATCAAGCCCTGATTCAATTGTGGAATTAACTCCGGGTATTAAAGCAATAAACCACATGGAAGTAACCTGTGGATGTAAAAAGTCGTACTAGTCTCAGTTTTTGTTAAAAAATTGTGTAGGATAAGCTGACTCGCTTTTAAGCCGGGCAGCGGAACATCTGCCCTGAATAAACAGACCGAAGCAGTAAGTGAGAGAACAATGTCGAATAAACCCTTCCATTATCAGGATCCTTTCCCCCTCAGTAAGGATCAGACCGAGTATTACCTGTTAACCCGCGATCACGTCTCCGTTTCTGAGTTTGAAGGACAAGAGATCCTTAAGGTGGATCCGCAGGCGCTGACGCTGCTGGCGCAGCACGCTTTCCACGACGCCTCGTTTATGCTCCGTCCTGCGCATCAGCAGCAGGTAGCCGATATTCTGAGCGACCCGGAAGCCAGCGAGAACGATAAATACGTTGCCCTGCAGTTCCTGCGTAACTCCGATATCGCGGCGAAAGGCATTCTGCCAACCTGTCAGGACACCGGCACGGCGATTATCGTTGGTAAAAAAGGCCAGCGCGTCTGGACCGGCGGTGGTGATGAAGCGGCGCTGGCCCACGGTGTTTACAACACGTATACCGAAGATAACTTGCGCTACTCGCAAAACGCGGCGCTGGATATGTACAAAGAGGTCAACACCGGCACCAACCTGCCCGCACAGATAGATCTCTACAGCGTCGACGGTGATGAGTACAAATTTCTCTGCATCGCCAAAGGCGGCGGTTCGGCCAACAAAACCTATCTCTACCAGGAAACCAAAGCGCTGCTCACCCCGGGCAAGCTGAAGAACTACCTGGTCGAGAAAATGCGTACTCTCGGTACGGCTGCATGCCCGCCGTACCACATCGCGTTTGTGATTGGCGGTACCTCGGCTGAGAGCACGCTGAAAACCGTCAAACTGGCCTCAACCAAATACTATGACGGTCTGCCAACGGAAGGTAATGAACACGGCCAGGCATTCCGCGACGTGCAGCTTGAGCAGGAGCTACTGGAAGAAGCGCGTAACCTGGGGCTCGGCGCACAGTTTGGCGGTAAATACTTTGCTCACGACGTGCGCGTGATCCGTCTGCCGCGTCACGGTGCATCCTGCCCGGTCGGCATGGGCGTTTCCTGCTCTGCGGATCGCAACATCAAGGCGAAGATCAACCGCGAAGGCATCTGGATCGAAAAACTGGAAAACAACCCAGGCAAATACATCCCGGAAGAACTGCGTAAAGCGGGTGAGGGGGAAGCGGTTCGCGTTGACCTCAACCGTCCGATGAAAGAGATCCTGGCCCAGCTTTCTCAGTACCCGGTGTCGACTCGCCTCTCTCTGAACGGCACGATTATCGTCGGCCGTGACATTGCGCACGCGAAGCTGAAAGAGCGGCTGGATAACGGTGAAGGGTTGCCGCAGTACATTAAAGATCACCCGATCTACTACGCAGGACCGGCCAAAACACCTGAAGGCTATGCTTCCGGCTCGTTAGGTCCTACCACGGCGGGCCGTATGGACTCCTACGTTGACCAGATGCAGGCCAACGGCGGCAGCATGATCATGCTGGCAAAAGGCAACCGTAGCCAGCAGGTAACGGACGCATGCCATAAGCATGGCGGTTTTTACCTGGGCAGCATCGGCGGCCCGGCGGCGGTCCTTGCGCAGGGCAGCATCAAGAGCCTGGAATGCGTGGAATACCCGGAACTGGGTATGGAAGCCATCTGGAAAATTGAAGTGGAAGATTTCCCGGCGTTTATCCTGGTGGATGACAAAGGTAACGACTTCTTCAAGCAAATCCAGTCGTCCCAGTGTTCAGCGTGTGTGAAGTAGTCTGAAGAAAATGCCGGGTGGCGCTGACGCTTACCCGGCCTACATTCTCGTAGGTCGGGTAAGGCGTAGCCGCCACCCGACACCAAAAAGAGCGCACAAAGCGCCATATCGTTTCTCAGAAGTCATCAATACTTATCTCTTAAGCATGTGAGCAATCCCGACAGTGTTATCAAGGAGAAAGTAATGACAACGGTACGCCATGAGAAAGACTCTATGGGCGCAATCGAGGTTCCGGCTGACAAGCTATGGGGCGCGCAAACCCAGCGTTCGCTGGAGCACTTCCGTATTTCGACCGAAAAAATGCCCGTCTCGCTGATTCAGGCGCTGGCACTCACCAAACGTGCAGCGGCAAAAGTAAACCAGGATTTAGGCCTGCTGGGCGCAGATAAAGCCACCGCCATCATTAATGCCGCCGACGAAGTGCTGGCTGGTAAACATCCCGACGAATTTCCCCTCGCCATCTGGCAAACCGGTTCCGGTACCCAAAGCAACATGAACATGAACGAAGTGCTGGCGAACCGGGCAAGTGAACTGCTGGGCGGCGTGCGCGGCATGGAGCGTAAGATCCACCCGAACGATGACGTTAACAAAAGCCAGAGTTCCAACGACGTCTTCCCGACGGCGATGCACGTAGCGGCGGTGATCGCGATCCGCGAGCAGCTTATTCCGCAGCTCAACGTGCTCAAAACCACGCTCAACGAGAAAGCGCAGGCCTTCCGCGACATCGTTAAAATTGGCCGTACTCACCTGCAGGACGCTACGCCACTGACGCTCGGTCAGGAGATTTCCGGCTGGGTGGCGATGCTGGAACATAACCTGAAGCATATCGAGAACAGTTTGCCCCATCTGGCGGAGCTGGCGCTCGGTGGCACGGCGGTCGGTACCGGGTTAAATACGCATCCTGAGTACGCGGTGCGTGTGGCGAAGGAGCTTGCAGCCATTACCGGCCAGCCATTCGTCACGGCGCCCAATAAATTCGAAGCGCTGGCGACCTGCGATGCGCTGGTTCACGCCCACGGCGCGCTGAAAGGTCTGGCGGCTTCGCTGATGAAAATTGCCAACGACGTCCGCTGGCTGGCCTCAGGGCCGCGCTGCGGTATCGGTGAAATCAGCATTCCGGAAAACGAGCCGGGCAGTTCTATCATGCCGGGTAAAGTCAACCCGACCCAGTGCGAAGCCATGACCATGCTCTGCTGCCAGGTGATGGGCAACGACGTGGCCGTTAACCTGGGCGGCGCGTCCGGCAACTTCGAGCTGAACGTCTATCGTCCGATGGTGATTCATAACGTGCTGCAATCTGTTCGTCTGCTGGCCGACGGGATGGAGAGCTTTAACGAGCATTGTGCGGTGGGCATAGAGCCAAACCGCGAGCGCATCAGCCAGCTGTTGAATGAGTCTCTGATGCTGGTCACCGCACTCAATACCCATATCGGCTACGACAAGGCCGCCGAGATCGCCAAAAAGGCGCATAAAGAGGGGCTAACGCTGAAAGCTGCCGCTCTGGCGCTGGGTTATCTAACGGAGGCGGAATTTGACGCCTGGGTTCGCCCGGAAGCGATGGTCGGCAGTCTGAAATAATCATCCCGCCACATACAGGTGCAGCCGCGGAATAATCAGCTGTAGCGGCTGCGCCTGAGGCCGATAACGGTGCTGAACATTTTCAGCGTCGTAATTCAGCAGCTCACCAATATCCGGCACGATGGCGCCCTGATCGGCATCATAAAGTGCAATCAGCGGCGTCGGGCAGGCATATTGTACCTGTTTTTGCTGACCGGAATACCAGACGCGAGCGATAGGCTGCACCTTTACCGGACGCTTAATTTTGAGGCGCGTATCCGCCGGTAACGAGGCGATGCTGTGATACTCCTGCTCCAGACGCTCAATCCACTGTTCACGCGACCACGGTGCAACGGTACGCGGTGCCTTAAGACTTTTTTCCAGCTGCGCCAGCACCTCATCCCGGGTGAAGTTTTTAATGATGTGCTTATTCGCCCAGCCGAAGCGCAGCGTGGCGGGGTGACGCAGTGCGGTCAGCGTGCGGTAGGCATTAAGGGTAATTAATCCCGGAAGCTGGCGGTGCACCCACTCAAACCGGGCGGCCGGAGCGAGGCCGGACTCTTCGGTCACTATCTTCTCAAACGTTGCTTTCAGGGCGTTGATATGCGCAATCTGGTTTTCCAGCGCCTCGCGCGTGGTGGCATCGGTTTGCAGGCAGATCACGCCCGGCAGGCGCACGGCCGCCTTGCTGCTGCGCTGTTCCGACTGCTGCTGAATAAAAAGGTGGCGGTAGTGCTTCAGGGCCAGCTCAAGCGCGGCGCTGCCGATATGCTGCTTCACCTCAATGGCGTCGAGCGGATCGTGCTCCGCGCCTTTGGCGATATCGGGCAGGGTAAAGACGCGCGCGGCCAGCAGGCGGCAGGTTTGTAAACGCGCGGTCAGCGTCAGCAATTCGTGTTCTATTTCGCGGAACGTGCTGTTCAGCCGTTCGATGAGATCGTAGGTTGCCATAAACACCCTCATTAGTTACAACATACTTATCATATAGCACAGCACGCCGGGTCAGGCCAGCGTGCGGTTAAGGTCAGACAGGGACGGGAAGGGCGATGTTATGGTACACCGGCCAGTTAAAGCAGAAGCGTGCGCCGCCGAGTTCGCTCTCCTCACAATGCACCGTGCCGCCCATGGCCTGCGCAATAGAGTAAACAATGGCCAGCCCCAGTCCGCACCCGCCGGTGGCGCGATCGCGGCTGGGATCGAGGCGGACAAACGGTTCAAATACGGTTTCTCGTGCTTCCGGGGCAATTCCCGGTCCATCGTCTTCAACTGTCAGGCTTGCCTGGTTACCCTGCAAATCCAGTCCAATCTGTAGCGTACTTTCGCTGTAGCGCATGGCGTTGTTCAGCAGGTTATCAAGCACGCGCTCCATCAGCCGCATATCGAGCGCGCCGTAATCGCCGGGCGTGACGCGCGTCAACAGCGTGCGTTGCGGGTTCACGCTCTGGACATCATCAATATGGGTTTGCAGCCAGGCGGGCAGATCTGGCGCACTGAGGTTCAGCTCGTTTTGTGGGCGGTCGAGGCGCGCGTAGGTTAGCAGCTCTTCAATCAGCGCTTCAAGCTGACCAATATCGCGGTTTAGCGCGAGTGACTCCGCTTCTGTCAGATTCTCGCTCATCTCCAGACGATAACGCAGGCGAACCAGTGGCGTGCGCAGCTCGTGGGCAATACCGTCGATTAGCTGTTTTTTACTGGCGATCAGGGCATTGATGTTATCGGCCATCTGGTTAAAGGCCACGCCCAGCCGTTCAAAGCTGGAACCGCTGTCGAAGTGAATGCGCTCGGTGAAATGCCCCTCGCCAAAACGCTGTGCGGCGGATTCCAGCTTCAGCATGTCCTGCCAGTGGGGACGCATCCAGATAAAGACCGGAAACGCGAGCGAAATGGCGATAAAGGCCATCAACGCCATGTCCAGCAGGCGCATCTGGTGAAGATAATAGAGATAAGGAACCGGCCCGACAGCCAGCACATAATGGCTGCGCGGAATACGCTGGATAAAGGTGTATTTCTCATCCAGCGCCACGATATCGCCATCGCGCAGGCGCTGCATTGCGGGCGGATCTAACTCGAAATCTTTTAATGGCTCGATGCGTAAATCAAATGACAGGTTCAGATCGAGTTCTTTGAGGGTGTTCGCCCAGTCGTGCGGCGGGATCTCTCTGAGTTCGCTCCGCATCAGATACAGCGAGCTTTTCATCAAATCGTCCAGCGACTGCCTGCCCGCACGTTCGGCGGTAAATTTATAGACCAGCCCGACCAGCATGGTCATGACCAGGAAGCAGACAAACAGTAAAAGATAAAACTGCACAAACAGCTTTTTCATTCCATCTCACCGGAAAAACGCGATAGGCAGAATATACATGAAAAACCTCACCTGTTTTCATGTCTGTGACGCCTCTTACATTGCGTGCGCACTTCTTTTGACCTTGGCGATGAGTTTTTCCGTGACGGCCAGGCCTTCCGCAATGTGCGTATCAATCACGTCCGTTCCGAAGTCCCTGATTAAGTCCAGGAGCATTTCGTAAGACTGAATCAGTTCCAGCAGGTCAAAGAGCGCTTTTAGGTCGGTACCTGAGGGGGAGGATTGCTTAAAGGTTAGCTGATTAACAATCCATTCAAGATTGGTTTTGATGGCTTCTACTTCATGGTAGCTATACATATTTCATAGGCTTAAATCCTCACTTCAAGATTTCATGGGAGGGAATGTGCGGAACAGGTGTAAGCAGGTAGCGGGGCCGGTGCGGCCTGAAGAAGAGACAATTGAACTTTAATTATGGATTAGATAGCGTGCTTAGCAAGTATTTGTTGCGCAAACGGGTAATTAAACGCGAGAAAGAGAAGGCATCGCGGTGTAATGCCTTCATTTCGAGCATGTTTGGTTAGCCGGTGAGCGTAATCAGGTTTCCCAGGCGTGCGGGGCAAACAGATAACCTTTGTTACGCACGGTTTTAATGCGGTAGGGCTCGGTGGCATTATCCTGCAACTTTTTGCGCAGGCGCGAAATCGCAACGTCGACGCTGCGGTCCATGCCGTCATAGCTCACGCCACGCAGGTTTTTCAGCAGCGCGTCACGGTCCATGATTTGCCCGGCATGCGTTGCCAGTTCCCACAGCAGGTCAAAGTCGGCGGTGGAGAGGGCGATAAGCTCGCCGGAAAGCAGCACCTGGCGGTTGATCGGATCGATAGACAGCGTACCAAAACGTATCGCTTTGTGCGGCGTCAGAGAGGGGGCGGGCGATTCGCGTTCGACACTCGCGTGCTGGCGCAAATGCAGGCGCAGGCGGGCAAGCAGAACGGCAGGCGGTGTGGTTTTCAGAATGTAATCGTTGGCCCCCATCTCCAGCGACAGGATATGGTTCATATCGCTGTCCAGAGAGGTGAGCAACACGATAGGGCCTTCCCAGCGGGCGCGCAGGTCGCGGCAGAGGGTCATGCCGTCTTTGCCTGGCAACATGATATCCAGCAACACCAGGTCCGGGTTTTCACGGACGACCACCTCTTCGGCCCGATCGCCGCGAGGCTCAACAATGACGTCCATATCATGTTTGCCCAGATAGGCGGCGATCAACTGCCCGACTTCGGGTTCGTCTTCAACATAAACAATCTTATTCATACAACGTCTGTTTTCGTGAAAAAAGCCAACATACACCGCGGAACCTTAACCTTCCATTAATCTTTCAAAATTAACGCCGCTTCCGTTATTCTGGCTCATATTGTTATTTGATTGTTATAGGAAAAAGTATGGGGCTGGTGATCAAAGCGGCGCTGGGAGCGCTGGTGGTGTTACTGATAGGCATTCTGGCAAAAACCAAAAACTACTATATTGCCGGGCTGATCCCGCTGTTCCCGACCTTTGCGCTTATTGCCCATTATATTGTGGCGTCTGAAAGGGGAACCGAGGCGCTACGCACCACCATTGTGTTTGGTATGTGGTCTATCATCCCCTATTTTCTCTACCTGCTTTCGTTATGGTATTTCACCGGTTTTCTACGGCTTCCCCTGGCGCTGGGCGGGGCAGTGGTTTGCTGGGGGCTCAGCGCCTGGGTGTTAATTTTCTTCTGGAGCCGCTTTCACTAGCGTAACGGGCGACCGCCGTCCACGGCAAAGGTTCTGCCGGTGACATAGCAACTGGTGAGCAGGTAATCCACAAGGTCGATCACCTCTTTCTCGCCTGGGGCTATTTTCATGAGCGACTTATTGAGCGCCTGCTGGCGATACTCCGCATCATCGTTTTCATTAAATAAAATCATCGCCGGAGCGATGGCATTCACCTTCACCTCAGGCGCGAGCTTGCGGGCGAACGAACGCGTCATGTTATCCAGCGCGGCTTTACTGGCCGCATAGGCGATGTGCTTGTCGCTGCCGCGTTCCACTACATAGTCGGTGAAGTGAATAATGTCCCCCGCAGCATGACCATGGCCACGCAGCAGATCCTGCAGGGCGTGGTTAAGCAGATAAGGGGCATTGACGTGGATCTGCAGCATCGCGGAGAGCGTTTCGCTGAGTGACGTGCCGGGTTTCTCGGCCCGCCAGGCGCTGGCGTTATGGATCACGGCGCGCAACCCCGTGGTGGTGGCTTTCACTTTCTCCGCAAAGGCCAGAATGCCCTCATCAGTGGAAAAATCGGCCTGAATACAGACGGCTCCGGCTTTGCGCAAACCCTCAATTGACGGGTATTCCGTACGGTAACTGACAATGACCGGATGGCGAAAGTTGAGAAAATGATGGGCGAGGGCGAGGCCGATACGGCGGCCTCCACCCGTGATCAGTATTGGGCGAAGCGGTGTATTTCCCATCGTATTCTCCTTTACAGTTCAACAATGGGAAAGACGAGGGCTATCCCATTAACATCCAGGTTGCCGGAACGGCAGCAACCAGTAACAGTCCGATTAAGGCCATCTCACGCCGTCTCAGCGCGTTCTCCAGCTGATGCGTGCGGCGGGCGTAGATAAACACCAGCAGACCCGGCGCATACAGCACTACCGACAGCAGCAGATGCATAGGCCCGGAAGCATACAACAACCACAGACCGTAAATACAGGCCCCGATACCCACGATATAATGCGCCGGACGCGTGGCGATTTTTAACAAATACGCGCCCACTAAGAAATAGGGTACCAGAATCATCTCTGAGGCGATGGTCAGCAGGGTGTTATAGTCTGAACCTGTGAGCCAGATCAGCACCAGACAGACCTGAACGCTAATATTGGTCAGCCAGAGAGACGCTGAAGGGGCATTATTTTGGTTTTGACGGGCAAACAGGCGTGGAAACGCTTTGTGCGTCGCGGCCAGGAACGGCACTTCAGCCGCCATGATGGTCCAGCTCAGGTACGCGCCGCAGACGGAGACGATCAATCCCGCGGCAATCACAACGTCACCCCACGGGCCAAGCATTTTCACCATCAGCCCGGCCATTGACGGGTTACGCATTTCGGCCAGTTCAGGACGCGCCACCACGCCCAGCGACAGCAGCGTGACCAGCAGATACACGCCCAGCGCCGCCAGGACGGCCAGCAGCGTGGCACGGCCCACATCACGTTTGTTGCGCGCGCGGGCAGAGACCACGACTGCCCCCTCAACGCCGATGAATACCCACAGGGTGATCAGCATCGTGTTTTTCACCTGCTCCCAGACCGGAACGCCCAGCGCAATGCCGCTGAAATCAAGCGTAAACACATCAAGACGAAATGCAATAAAGGCCAGTACGATAAACAGGCCGAGCGGCACCAGTTTCGCCAGCGTTGCCACCAGGTTGATGCTGGCGGCGGTCTGGACGCCGCGCAAAATCAGCCAGTGAACTACCCAGAGCAGCACCGAGGCACCGACAATTGACTGCCAGGTATTGCCGTCACCAAACAGACGCAGTTCAGGCGTATCGGTAAAGAAGCTGAGCGCTGAGAAAACGATCACCAGATAGGAGACGTTGGCGATCACCGCACACAGCCAGTAGCCCCAGGCGGAGCAGAAGCCGATCAGCTCGCCAAATCCTTCACGCGCATAGGTGAAAATACCGCCGTCCAGATCGGGGCGAATGCGGGTGAGCAGCAGCATGGCGAACGCCAGCAGCAATATCCCGACGCCGGTAATCCCCCAGCCGATGAGTAACGCGGCGGGGCTTGCGACGGCAGCCATGTTCTGCGGTAAACTGAATACGCCCGCACCCAGCATTGAGCTTAAAACGAGTGCAGTCAGAGCACTCAGGCCAAGTTTCTTTTCCATTGGCTTCCTGTTATGAAAAGTCCCAATCCAGAATAATTATTTCGCTGCGGCGCATAAAAATGGTGGATTACACTAAGGCGCGGGATTTTACGGAGTGTCACGAAAGCATGCAATGATGTGTGGCAGAAATTCGAAAAAAGTAACAAAAAAAGGCGGCATTGCGCCGCCTTTGGTCAATGATTTTGTTACTTGTACAGATCGGCGCTGATGGTCACGTTGTTACCACGTTCCTGCCACTGGCGGGTGATATGGTAATACTTCGCCCCTTTCTTCGCCGCACGCTTCGCGACCTGGTAAGAGACTTCCGTCATGTTGCCGTAGTTGCCGGTAAACTTGATGCTGTCGAACGGCACCATCTGTGCAGCAGTGGCTTTGTTCAGCTCTTCAATTTTGGTGCCGTCTGGCAGCGTCACGGAATAGCGGCCACCTTTCGTGGATTGCGTTTCAAAGAAACGGCCCACTTCTGCGCTTGGCGCGGCAGTCGTCGCTACGCCTGGAATTTCAACTTTCTTCGCTTCTTCGCCGCCTTTCGCTATCGCCGCGCGACCCGCTTCGGAGTCAGCAGGGATGGCATCCGGGCTCTGCAGAACGCGTTTCTTCGCATCTTCTTTATAGATGAATGCGGTAATACGCTGGTTGCCGCCCTGGTTAGCATCCACCTGGCGCACGATATAGAACGAGTAGGCCCCTTTCTCTTTCGCGGCTTTGGTGATGGCATCGTTCACTTCAGGCTGGCTGCGATAGAAGCCCTGAACGGTAACGGTGTCGTACGGTTCCAGCTCAATCGCCTGATCTTTTGGCAGCTCAACGATACCGTTAATCACACGGTTTTTCGGTGCGTCTGCTTTTGGCGCATTGTCTTTATACAGCGCAATGGTTACGCGCTGGTTGCCGCTGTTGCCATAATCAGACTGGTCAACAACGTAAAACGAGGCCGCCCCGTTTTTATCAGCGGCTTTTGATGCGGCGGCGACGGCATCGCCAATAGAATTATAACGACCCACAATGACCGTATGGTCAAAAGGTTTTAACGCTGCCGCTTGCTCTGGCGTTAACTCTGTTGCGGCATTCGCAGACAGGGCGGTCGCACAGAGAAGTGCGGACGCCAGGAGTGTGTTCTTAAGCTTCATAAAAATAATCCTTCGCCTTGCGCAAACCATGTACTGGTATTGTTGTTAATTTGAGACGGCCCCGATTATGGCATTTAAAACCCGTCGCTGTCTGCGCCATTTTTCACTGCCTGTGCTCACTGAATTAACGAATTCGATAACATTTAGTGATATGTTGAAAAAACAGGCGTTTGACAAGTAAAACTGATAAAGCATATGACTTTTACAAGTTAATTTAATGTTAATAACTTGTTCTCTTATGGCGCTATATCATGTTTTTACCGCTTCGCTTGCGCTATTTATCGGTTCTGGCGATGAATTTAAGGTAAATATCACTGTCAGTGACGCCGATCGCTTATTTTTCACAGATAAAGTAAGAAATAGTGTTTTCTGGCGGTAGATCACGGGCGCTATTTTCAGTAGGTTATAGACAGTTTGTTACTGTTTTATTTTCCGGGGTTAATCATCTCTCATCGCTATGAGAATGGCGAAAATTGATACAAACCGCGGGCATTTATCGACAAACCATCATCAAAAACCGATGGAAGGGAAAACTATGCGTATTGGGGTACCAAAAGAACGGTTAGCCAATGAAACCCGCGTAGCGGCAACACCGAAAACGGTGGAGCAACTGCTTAAGCTGGGTTTTACCGTCGCGGTTGAAAGCGGCGCAGGCAAACTGGCGAGTTTCGATGACGAGGCCTTTATCCAGGCGGGTGCGGAAGTGGTGGACGGTGCTGAAGTCTGGCAGTCGCCGGTTATTCTGAAGGTTAACGCACCGGAAGAGAGTGAGATTGCGCTGCTGAATCCGGGCACCACGCTGGTGAGCTTCATCTGGCCTGCGCAAAATCCAGCGCTTATGGAGAAGCTGGCTGCACGTGGCGTGACCGTGATGGCGATGGACTCCGTGCCGCGCATTTCGCGCGCGCAGTCGCTGGATGCCTTAAGCTCCATGGCTAACATTGCGGGTTATCGCGCGATTGTGGAAGCGGCTCACGAATTTGGACGCTTCTTTACCGGTCAGATCACCGCGGCGGGGAAAGTCCCTCCGGCAAAAGTCATGGTGATTGGTGCGGGTGTCGCAGGGCTTGCCGCAATCGGTGCGGCAAACAGCCTCGGCGCTATCGTGCGCGCATTTGATACCCGTCCGGAGGTGAAGGAACAGGTCCAGAGTATGGGTGCCGAATTCCTTGAGCTGGACTTCAAGGAAGAAGCGGGCAGCGGTGACGGTTACGCGAAAGTCATGTCCGAAGCCTTTATCAAAGCCGAAATGGAACTCTTCGCCGCTCAGGCGAAAGATGTCGACATTATTGTGACCACCGCGCTGATTCCGGGTAAACCTGCGCCGAAGCTTATCACCCGTGAGATGGTGGATTCCATGAAGCCGGGCAGCGTGATTGTCGACCTGGCGGCGCAAAACGGCGGTAACTGTGAGTACACCGTTGCTAATCAGGTGACGACCACCGCCAACGGCGTGAAGGTGATCGGCTATACCGATCTGCCAGGCCGCCTGCCAACGCAGTCGTCTCAGCTGTACGGCACCAACCTGGTTAACCTGCTGAAGCTGCTGTGCAAAGAGAAAGACGGAAACGTCACCGTTGATTTCGACGATGTCGTGGTGCGCGGTGTTACCGTTGTCCGTGATGGTGAAATCACCTGGCCGGCACCGCCGATTCAGGTTTCTGCTCAGCCTCAGGCCGCGCCGAAAGCGGCGCCAGAGCCAGAAGAACCCGCTAAACCGGCGTCTCCATGGCGTAAATACGCCATCATGGCGCTGGTCATTATCCTGTTCGGCTGGCTGGCTGACGTCGCGCCGAAAGAGTTCCTCGGCCACTTTACCGTCTTCGCGCTCTCCTGCGTGGTCGGTTACTACGTGGTGTGGAACGTCTCCCACGCGTTGCACACGCCGCTGATGTCGGTAACCAACGCCATCTCCGGGATTATCGTGGTCGGGGCGTTACTGCAGATTGGTCACGGCGGCTGGATCAGCTTCCTGAGCTTTATTGCGGTGCTGATCGCCAGTATCAATATTTTCGGTGGTTTCACCGTGACTCAGCGCATGCTGAAAATGTTTCGTAAAGGCTAAGGGGTAGCATATGTCTGGAGGATTAGTCACAGCCGCATACATTGTTGCTGCAATCCTGTTTATTTTCAGTCTGGCGGGGCTTTCCAAACACGAAACGTCTCAGCAGGGGAATAACTTTGGTATCGCCGGGATGGCGATTGCGCTGATCGCCACCATCTTCGGGCCGGACACCGGCAACGTGGCGTGGATCCTGGTGGCGATGATCATCGGCGGCGCGATCGGTATTCGCCTGGCGAAACGCGTTGAAATGACCGAGATGCCGGAGCTGGTTGCTATTCTGCACAGCTTTGTGGGTCTGGCGGCCGTACTGGTGGGCTTCAACAGCTACCTGTATCACGAACCGGGTCTGGAACCGATTCTGGTCAACATTCACCTGACCGAAGTGTTCCTCGGCATCTTTATTGGTGCGGTGACCTTCACCGGCTCAATTGTGGCGTTCGGCAAACTGCGCGGTAAGATTTCGTCTAAACCGCTGATGCTGCCAAACCGTCACAAGCTGAACCTGGCGGCGCTGGTGGTATCGTTTGTGCTGATGGTCATCTTCGTGCGTACCGAAAGCGTGGGCCTGCAGGTGCTGGCATTACTGGTGATGACCCTCATCGCGCTGGCATTTGGCTGGCACCTGGTGGCGTCTATCGGTGGTGCGGATATGCCGGTGGTGGTCTCCATGCTGAACTCCTACTCCGGTTGGGCGGCGGCGGCGGCAGGCTTTATGCTGAGCAACGACCTGCTGATCGTCACCGGTGCGCTGGTGGGTTCATCTGGTGCGATCCTGTCTTACATCATGTGTAAGGCGATGAACCGTTCGTTTATCAGCGTTATCGCCGGGGGATTTGGTTCTGACGGCTCCTCTACCGGTTCTGATGAAGAAGTGGGTGAGCACCGTGAGATCAGCGCGGAAGATACCGCAGAGATGCTGAAAAACTCGCACTCGGTCATTATCACCCCGGGCTATGGCATGGCGGTGGCGCAGGCGCAGTATCCGGTCGCAGAAATTACTGAGAAGCTGCGCGCGCGTGGGATCAAGGTTCGCTTTGGTATTCACCCGGTGGCGGGACGTCTGCCAGGCCACATGAACGTGCTGCTGGCGGAAGCGAAAGTGCCTTACGACATCGTGCTGGAGATGGACGAGATCAACGATGATTTCGCCGATACCGACACCGTGCTGGTCATTGGCGCTAACGACACCGTTAACCCGGCGGCGCAGGACGATCCGCGCAGCCCAATCGCGGGTATGCCGGTTCTGGAAGTATGGAAGGCGCAGAACGTGATTGTCTTCAAACGCTCCATGAACACCGGCTATGCTGGCGTGCAGAACCCGCTGTTCTTCAAAGAGAACACCCACATGCTGTTTGGCGACGCCAAAGCCAGCGTGGATGCGATTCTGAAAGCACTGTAATTTCGCTTCACCCTGACAAACCGCTCTTCGGGGCGGTTTTCTTATTTCTGCGGTCAGCTTTTCTCCTCTGTCTATACTTTACCCTTTGTGTAAGACGAGGAGGTGTAATGCAATTTCTGTCCCGCTTCGACATCATCGCGTTGATGATGACGCCGACATTTTGGGTAGGCGTCGCCACGGTTGTCTTTGTCACGCTGCTGGTGTACTGGCTGCTGACGCGCCTGATCGCGTTCGTTAAGAAAGGGATCACCACCTGGGGCGACAAACACCCGACCACCAACCGGATGCGTTTTATCCTGAGCGATATGCTTAACAGAACGAGTCGGATCCTGCTTTTTGTCGTAGCACTTCTGTTCAGCCTGCGTTTTGTTGACTTACCCGATCATCTTTTTGGCACGGTCAGCCATGCCTGGTTCCTGGTTTTCGCGATTCAGGTGGCACTGTGGATGGATCAGGGCGTTGTGTCGTGGCTACGTCACGTCATGCTGGCACCGGGAAGTCATAAAAACCCGGTTACGCTGGTGATCACGGGGCTTATTCTCCGTGCCATTGTCTGGTCAGTGATGCTGCTGTCTATTCTTGCTAACGCGGGCGTCAACATCACTGCTCTGGTTGCCAGCCTTGGGGTGGGGGGGATTGCCATCGCTCTCGCCGTACAAACGATCCTGAGCGACGTGTTTGCCTCCCTGTCCATTGGTTTTGATAAGCCGTTTGAAATTGGTGATTTTGTGGTGTTCAACGACGTGGCGGGGACGGTAGAGCACATTGGCCTTAAAACGACCCGCATAC
This sequence comes from Enterobacter sp. T2, assembly GCF_010692925.1. Lineage (NCBI taxonomy): Bacteria > Pseudomonadati > Pseudomonadota > Gammaproteobacteria > Enterobacterales > Enterobacteriaceae > Enterobacter > Enterobacter sp. T2. The sequence continues at coordinate 2,020,745 of NZ_CP048736.1, forward strand.
GCAGCCTGAGCGGGGAGCAGATCGTCTGCGGCAACGCCATTTTGCTCCAGCAAACGCTCCACAACTACAAACGTATGCAGACACGTCGTATCGTCTTTACCTTTGGCGTGGCCAGCGACACGGCGCCTGATAAGCTGCGCTACGTGGGGGATATGGTCAGGCAAATCATCACCGATGTGGGTGAGACAAAATTCGATCGTGCCCATTTTCTCGGATTTGACCGCGACCGTCTGACGTTTGAAGTCGTTCATATCGTCAATACCGCGGATTACAACAAATACATGGATATCCAGCAGGAGATCAATATCCGTATTCTTGAAGGGCTGAATGCTCAGGAGATTAAGCTGGCACTGCCGAGCATGGTATTGCACGCGCCGTGGATGCAGGATGAGCCGGGTGAACAGCCGAAGCCGGTGATGGAGAGCTGAAAAAAAAGCCCGCCGGAGCGGCGGGCTGACAGGGTTATATTAATCGTCTTCCGGATCGTCCAGCTCAATCGGCGTCTGGAACTCATCTGGCTTAATGACCAGCAGGTCACAGCGTAGATGGTCGATCACCTGTTCGGCGGTATTGCCGAGGAACGCGGCAGAAATACCGGTCCGGCCAATGGTCCCCAGGACCACAATCCCGGCCTGCAAATGTTCTGCTAAATCCGGGATCACCTCTTCAGGCAGCCCTTTCTCTACGTGCGTCATGTTCTCATCAATGCTGAACTTCTGGCGCAGCGCTTTCATGGCCAGCAAATGCTGGCCGCGAATGGCGTCGTTATAGACGCTGGGGTCAAATTCAGGCAACTCAATGGCGATATTGATTGGGGTGACTGGATAGGCGCCCACCAGATGCACTTCAGTGTGATTGACCTGGTCAGCGAGCTGGATGGTTTCCTTCACCAGCTTCTCGTTGAGTGAATTATGATAATCCTCTTCGCTGGCGAGGTTTACTGCCACCACGGCTTTCCCGCCCTCCGGCCACGGCTGGTCTTTCACCATCCAGACCGGGCAAGGGCATTTACGCAGCAAGTGCCAGTCGGTTGGGGTGAAGATCACGGATTCCAGCTTGTCGTGCTGGTGCGCCATCTTCAGCAGCAGGTCGTGTCCACCGGCAACGACTTCCTGGATAATGGCTTCAAAAGGTCGGTTATGCCAGACCACTTTAATATCAATAGGAACCCCCGCTTCAAGGTAATACTTCGCCTGTTCACGGATCCACGCGGTACGCTGACTGATGACGCCCTGACGCATAGCGGTGCGCTCGTCAGGCGACAGAAGGGTGGTCATCTCATACGAGAAGTCATAGATCGGCAAAAACGCTTTGATTTTGCCGCCAATCCGTTGATGTAGATACACAGCACGTCGTAATGCCGGCTGATCGTCCTGATTAGGATCGATAGCTACCAGCATGTTTTGATACTTGGCCATACAGGTCTCCTTACTACTGTCACCACAGTCTGTAAGTAAAAGAGTAACCTATATATCCTGAATGAAACAGAGGAGAGCTTTTGTCAGATCAATAATTCATGAAAATTTATCAGAGGAAAAGCACCGTGGTTGTCACCGCGATAAACGCAATAAACAGCAGCACCATCACCGCTATTGCAAACGTTGTGGAGTCCTGCACGTAGGTTTTTTCCTCCCCCTTCATTGGGCCGACAAGCATGATCCAGATGAAGATAAAGGTCACTGAGGCAATCACGACTGAAACGAAAAACAAACTTTCTCTCAATTCATAACCTCAACGACAACCTTTCAGGCGCTGTGTGGGGATGTGCTACGGTGAAGACGGCTTAAAGCGGAAGTGATTATACCAGACTAATAAATCATGTGAATTTATCAGTCTGGTGATCAACATGCGGAGAGTTATGCCACGTTGCGGGCATGACCGGCAAGCACGGCCAGTGCTTCACCGTTTTCGATAGTGATGTATTTACCCTTAACGGCCAGCATCCCGCTTTTCTGGAAACGACCCAGCAGACGGCTGATGGTTTCCACGGTCAGGCCCAGGTAGTTACCGATATCACCACGGGTCATGGTCAGACGGAATTCGCGCGGCGAGAAACCCCGTTCGGCGAAGCGGCGGGAGAGGTTGTAGATAAACGCGGCCAGGCGCTCTTCTGCATTCTTTTTAGAAAGCAGCAGAATCATGTCCTGATCGCCTTTGATCTCACCGCTCATCAGACGCATCATCTGCTGACGCAGGTTAGGCATCTTACCGGACAGGTCGTCCAGCGTTTCAAACGGGATTTCGCAAACCATAGAGGTTTCAAGCGCCTGAGCAAAGCTCGGGTGATGGCCTGTGCCGATGGCATCAAAGCCCACCAGGTCACCCGCCAGATGGAAGCCGGTGATCTGCTCATCACCCTGTTCGGTGATGGTATAGCTCTTGATGGTGCCAGAGCGGATAGCATAGAGCGATTTCAGTTCGTCTCCGGCTTTAAACAGCGTCTGCCCTTTCTGAATAGGCTTTTTGCGCTCGATGATATTATCAAGCTGATCGAGTTCATGCTCATTCAGGGTAAACGGGATACAGAGCTGGCTGATGCTGCAATCCTGGCAATGGATAGCACAACCGCCAGACTGAATGCGTCGTATAATTCGCTTTTCCGGGATCATAGGTTTGCTCAAGCCTTAATTGATATTGGTCAATTTTAACATCTTTTTGGTAAGTACGTAAGCCTGACAAACCATCAATAAGGACAAGAGACGGCAATGTGTCGCCATCTTCTTGAAATTCCACAGCTTGATTATGGATTTTTAGCCTAACCGGTAGAAAATTAAGCACAAAAAGCCTGGGATCTACAGCAGAAGATATCCTTCGTGACGCAGCAACCACTCCTTGCGCTGCACGCCACCGGCATAGCCGGTCAGGGTACCGTTGCGTCCGATGACGCGATGGCAGGGAACGACAATACTAACGGGATTAGAGCCATTGGCGGCCCCCACCGCACGCGCGGCGCCTGCGCGGCCCAGCTGCTCCGCGAGCTGGCCGTAATGCATGACCTGCCCGCAGGGAATGGCCCGCAGCGCCTGCCACACTTCACGCTGGAAAGGGGTGCCAGCCGTGGCGGTGGGGAGTGTATCGATGATGCTGAGATCGCCCTCGAAGTACGCCGCAAGCTTATCGCTCAGCCCACCCGGATTGGTGGCGCGGATACGTTCAAAACCTTGCGCCCGATAATGAATGTTCAGCAGCTCTTCCATGCGGTCGCTGTGCTCTTCCCATTCAACGGCGCGCAGACAAGACTGCTCGTCCGCGATCACCCACAGCGGCCCAAGCGGCGTCGCAATTTTATCTTCGAGTAATCTCAGCATCCTCATTCCTTTAGCTCAGCCTCGGGTAGATCCCCGGCCCAATCGGCAGGCCGACAAGATACCATGCCACCAGCATCACCAGCCATACCCCTAAAAAGATAAGCGGGTAGGGCAAAACCAGCGAATAGTAGGTACCCAGTTTTGCCTCGGGTTTATAGCGCTGCAGAAAGCCTAAAAACAGCGGGACAAACGGCGAAACCGGTGCAAGCGGGATCACTGACGAATCGGCGATGCGGAACAGGATCTGCGCAAACGCCGGATGGAAGCCCAGCATCATAAACATCGGCACGAAGATGGGGGCCAGAATCGACCAGATGGCGGAGCCGCTGGCGATGAACATGCACAGCAGGGACGACAATAGCGCCAGGCCGACAAACGCCGGTACGCCGCTTAATCCGGCAGCTTCCAGCGCGTCGGTCAGGCCCACGGCCATAAACTTGCCCATGTTGCTCCAGTTAAACATCGCCACAAACTGCGCCAGCGGGAACACCATGACGATAAAACCCGCCATCTCTTTCATCGGTTCGATCATCAGCTGCGGCAGATCGCCCTGACGGCGAATTTTGCCGGTGGCGATACCATAAGCGAGCGAAATGACAAAGAAGAAGAGAATGATCAGCGGCACAATACCCTGTATAAACGGCGAGGGCAGGACAGTATGTTTAACCGGATCGCGCAGAATACCGTTTTCCGGCACCACCATCAGCGCGACCATGGCGATGAATACCAGCGAGACAATACCGGCCACGCGCAGGCCGAATTTCTGCTCTTTGCTCAGCGTCTCCAGCGTTTCATCGCTACGGCCTTCCCATTTGCCCAGACGCGGCTCGATGATCTTGTCGGTAATCAGCCCGCCGACAATCGTCAGAACAATCACTGAGCTGGCCATAAAGTACCAGTTGTCGATTACGCTGACGTGCATTGCTGCGTCAATGGTTTTCGCCGCCTCCGTGCTGATGCCCGAGAGCAATACGTCAGTGGTGACAATCAGCAGGTTGGCGGTAAATCCGCAGCCGACACCCGCAATTGCCGACAGCAGGCCCGCCACCGGGTGCCGCCCGACGGCGAGGAAGATCAACGCCCCCATTGGCGGCATGATCACCAGCGCGGCGTCGGAGGAGATATGGCTGAAGAAGGCGATAAACAGTACCATATAGCTGGCGTAACGTGCGCTGACGTGGGATGCCATCTTTACCATCAATGCAGGCAGCAAACCCACGCGCTCTGCCAGCCCGGCCCCTAATACCAGTGCCAGAATGGCGCCCAGCGGGGCGAAGCCGCTGAAGTTTTTGATGACGTTAGGTAAAAACCAGTGCAGCCCGTCAACGCTGAGCAGGTTTTTCACCGCCACCAGGCTGCCATCGGCCGGACTTCGCACGCTCACGTCAAAGGCGGAGAGCACGGCGGTGGCAACCATCAAAATGACAATCAGATAGATAAACAGCAGGAAAGGGTGTGGCACTTTATTGCCGATCCTTTCAACCCAGCCATAGAGCTTACCGGATGGGGAATGCGAAGGTATGGATGACATACTCATGGGCGTTCCTCGGGAGTGTTGTGTTGTTGTGTTGTGTTTTTTTATTTTAAAGGTGACGGTGTCACGCCCTGTGGGATCGGACACACGTACGGTTTTTCTTGTATTTGTTGTTCGAACTCTTCACGACATTTTTTTAGCAGGGCTGCATCCTGCAGCAGATTCAGTGCCGTGGCGCCCATGACTTTCCCGGCCAGCAGCATGCCTTTGTGAGCAATGGAGGTTCGCCCCTGTGCCACCAGTTGCCAGGTATGCAGCGGCGTTCCCACGGTAAAGCAGGGACTGAAGCACTGGGCGACCGGCATTTTCCAGCTGACGTCACCCACATCCGTTGAACCCGCCAGCACGTTATCGGTAATGGCATAGGGCGCAATCTCATCCACCAGGAGTGTCTCCTGATGACGGCGGGCAAAGGCTTTACCGGCGTCTCCGCCCGTGGCGGCTATATTTTTGAGGCTGTTCTGCAGGTCGTTGGGCGTGAGCGTAGCGCGGATCTCACGGGCAAAATCGCACTCTTCAGCAGTCCACGCCGGCGTGCCGTAGTGTTGTAACGCCCGATACATTGCCGCCTCAAGCGTGCGGTTTGGCAGGTAGCTGGAGCAGGCTTTATCAAAGCGACACTCCACGGTGGTTTCGGTCATCATTGCCGCGCCCTGGGCGATTTTCTCAATGCGTTCGTAGATCTGCTGCGCATCGGCCATCTCCGGGGCGCGGATCAGGTACAGCACTTCGGCCTGGGCCTGCACCACGTTGGGCGAAATCCCGCCGGTATCGGTGATGGCGTAATGGACACGCGCTTTCTCAATGATGTGTTCATTAAGGAAGTTGGTGCCGGTCGTCATCAGCGTCACGGCATCCAGCGCGCTGCGCCCCAGATGAGGGGAGTTGGCCGCATGCGCCGCCACGCCGTGAAAACGCCAGGCGGCCTGAATATTGGCCAGGGTGCTGACGTTAAACATGCCGGCAAAGGCTTCCGGGTGCCAGGTGACGGCGGCATCGACGTCATCAAACAGTCCTTCCCGCACCATAAAGGTTTTGCCGGAGCCGCCTTCTTCCCCGGGGCAGCCGTAAAAACGCACCGTTCCGCTACCGCCATGCTGTTCAAGCCAGCTTTTTAACGCCACCGCACCGGCCAGCGCCGCGGTGCCCAGGAGGTTATGCCCGCAGCCGTGACCTTTCGCTCCCGGCGTGGCGGATTGCGCGGTTGCACAATGCGCCTGCTGGCTTAGCCCGGCCAGCGCATCGTATTCACCGAGCAGGGCGATAACCGGTTTTCCACTGCCGTAGCTCGCAATAAAAGCGTTTGGAATACCGCCCGCCTCGCGAGTCAACGTAAAGCCTTCGGCTTCCAGCGCCCCAGCGAGTCGTTCGGCGGACCAAAATTCTTCAAAGCGGGTTTCAGGGTGATCCCAGATGGCATCGGCTATATCGGTTAGCGTTTGACATCGCGTATCGATGGCATCGGCAATAAAAGCGTAGTTCTCCTGCATTACACACCTCGCGTCCACGGAAAATTGAGCGCAGTCCGCGCCAGCGTTTCGATGGCGATAGCCATAACCTGTTCATCGAAGTCGAATTTTTCGTTGTGATGGCCAGCGCTCAAATCCGTGCCGAATACCATATACGACGCCATGCCGCCGTTTTGCTGCACGCGGGCCATCATCAGCGTGGCGTCTTCGGAGCCGGCGGGGGCTTTGACCTTATCGATAGCGCGATCAATGCCGGAAACCTGGCTCGCCTGTTCGCGCAGATAATCAACCCAGGCCGGTGTGGGCGCGCTGGAGGTGGCGGCCCCCATCAGACGCATCTCCGCCTTCACGCCGTAGAGTGCGGCCGCCCCGGTAATGACGGCCTGCGCGCGTTCAAAGACATACTGATTTATGGCTTCGCTTTCCCCGCGGGTTTCAACTTTGATGAGCGCATTCGCGGGCACCACGTTGCGGCCGCTTCCGGCCTGCATGACCCCGACGTTGACGCGGGAAGCCCCTTCACTGTGCGGTGCGATGCTGTGTAAGGCGAGAGCGGCCTGCGCGGCGGCGAGCAGGGCGTTTCGCCCATCCTCCGGTTTTCCGCCTGCGTGTGCGGCAACGCCCGTAAAATTCACGTCGAACTTGGTGGTCGCCATAAAGTTATCGCTGCCGCAGATCGCCGTTCCGGCAGGCACGCCGGTACCGATATGGATGGCAGTAAAATAGTCCACGCCATCCAGAGCCCCGGCGGCAACCATAGCGCGTGCGCCGCGCGTCCCTTCTTCGGCAGGCTGAAAGATGAGCCTGATGGTGCCGTTGAGCTGCGCTTCATTCTGCTTAAGCACCTGCGCCAGTCCCAGACCAATGGTGGTATGGCCGTCATGCGCGCAGGCGTGCATCATTCCCGGGTTGCAGGAGGCAAAACCGTCGCGGAACGGGCGATGGCTGTTGTCCTGCGCTTCGCTTAAATCAAGGGCATCCATGTCTACGCGAAACGCCAGGGTTGGCCCCGGGCGGTCGGTCTTAAGGGTCGCCACAATGCCGGTAAATCCGCCTTCAAACGGTGCCAGCCATTTTTCGGGGGCGCCTTGCGCACGCGCTCGGGCAAATTCTCGCGCCAGCGTTGCGTCATCGGGCAATCCCATTCGGCTTTCGGCATCCACCACATCACGGCCCATCGCCAGTTCGTACCCCAGCGAATCAAGAATTTCAGCGACTTTCGCTGCAGTTCTAAACTCTACCCAGCCGGATTCCGCAAAATGGTGAAAATCGCGACGCCACGCGCTCAGCTGCGGCGTTAATGTCTGGATGTACTGCGCCAGTGTGTCCATATCTCTTCCCGTCATCATTAAAAAATGTGAACTGCTTCACGCTGTGATAGTTTTTACTTATCACTAACCGATTTTTCACAGTTTTAACCGTTCAGGAATTACCCTCGCACATCCCTTTCCATTAAAGTAGATGACAGTTTCTTTACTCTGATAAACAACGGTTATCGGTCGGGCTATGACATTTCAGATTAAATTTCATCAAATCCGGGCGTTTGTTGAAGTCGCGCGTCAGGGCAGTATTCGCGGTGCCAGCAGGACGCTGAATCTTTCGCAGCCAGCGCTGACCAAATCGATCAAAGAGCTGGAAGAGGGTATGGCGGCACAGCTTTTTGTGCGCCGGAGTAAAGGTGTTGCCTTGACCGAGTGTGGCGAGGGCTTCTACCAGCGCGCCAGACTGATTCTGGAAGAGTTGCGTGCGGCGCAGGATGATATTCGCCAGCGGCAGGGGGAACTGGCCGGGCAGATCAATATCGGGATGGGCGCCAGCGTTTCACGCAGCCTGATGCCCACCGTTATTACGCGCTTTCATGCACAACACCCCCAGGTCAAGGTGCGGATTATGGAGGGGCAGCTGGTGTCGATGATCAATGAATTACGCCAGGGTGAGCTGGATTTCACCATTAACACCTATTATCAGGGGCCTTACGACCATGAATTTACGTTCGAAAAGTTGTTTGAAAAACCGTTTGCGGTATTTTGCCGGGAAGGGCATCCGGCGACAGGGGCAACATCCATTAATGAACTTTTGCATTATAACTGGACAATGCCGACGCCGCGGGGAAGCTATTATAAGCAATTAGAAGATCTATTTCGCCACCGCTCGCAAATACCGCGAATTGGGGTGGTGTGTGAAACATTTTCGTCCTGTATAAGCCTGGTTGCGCAAAGTGATTTTTTAAGTATCCTGCCGCAGGAGTTGGGCTCTGACCCGCTTCTGGCGCACCGTCTCGTCATTCTGCCGGTTGTCGAATCGCTTCCAAAAGCCGCGTATTATTTAATTCAGCGACGTGATTCACGTCAGACACCTCTTGCTGAATCCTTAATTACGCAATTCAGAAGGGAAGCGAGAAAAATAGACGCAGCGGAAAATTGAAAATAAAAAAAACAGAGTCTGCCCGACATCAGACAGACCCTACAGTACACACAGCAGTACGTCCTTTTGCCAGTCCTGAGTATTATTTCCATGGGGCAGGTTTATTTAGTTATAACACCTTTTCCGAAAAAAGACAGGTTGACGAGTGATTGATTTCACGAATTTTTAACGTAAATCACTTATTTTACCTTCACTGAAGTTTTAGTTAAGTCTGGTTTAAGTGCGTATCACCCTTATTATATATTCGCCGGGTAAATATATATGCCGTGAGTGGGCCGCTGACGGTTATTGAGACACATGTCTGGCACAGGTATAGTACCTCCCTCAGAAGTAGCCGGAGGATCCCCATGAACCCTGACGACAAATCACTTTTTCTTGACGCCATGGAGGATGTCCAGCCCATGAAGCGCTGCTCGGATATCCACTGGCAGCCGATGAGAAACGCACGGGCGCGGCAGGAGATGGATACTGAACAGCTGGACAACTTTCTGACGCTGGGGTTTCTGGAACTCCTGCCCCTTGAAGAACCGCTGGCGTTCCAGCGCGAAGGGGTACAGCAGGGCGTTATAGAGAAGCTGCGTTCGGGGAAATACGACCGACAGGCCAGCTTAAACCTGTTGCGTCAGCCCGCCGAACGCTGCCGACAGATGCTGTATTCCTTTATCAGTCAGGCCCGTCGTGACGGATTACGTAACCTGATCATCATTCATGGGAAAGGGCGCGAACAGAATTCGCATCCCAATGTGGTGCGCAGCTATCTGGCACGCTGGTTAACTGAGTTCGAGGAAGTGCAGGCTTTCTGCGTGGCGCTGCCGCATCACGGCGGCAGCGGGGCATGTTACGTTTCACTGCGGAAATCCGATGAAGCGAAACAGGAGAACTGGGAACGGCACGCCAAGCGCAGCCGTTAAGGCGGTTTTCGCGGGCGAGGCGATCGCCCGCCTGTGACTCAGAAGGTTTCCCAGTGACTGTCAGGCGTGGCGTTAGCCGTTGCCGGACGCAGTAGCTGCGGCGTTTTCACATTTGCCGGACGTGAGGCGACCGCGTGTTCTTTTCCGTTCAGACGAAACGCGGCCACAGCCTGACGCAGCTGTTCGGACTGATCTTCCAGTGCCGCCGCCGCCGTCGCGGACTGCTGCACCAGCGCGGCGTTTTGCTGCGTCACGCTGTCCATTTGCGAAACGGCCAGGCTCACCTGTTCAATACCGCGGCTCTGCTCATCGGAGGCCGACGAAATCTCACCCATGATATCGGTTACGCGGGTCACGGCGGCGACAATCTCCTTCATGGTCGCGCCCGCTTCGCTAACCTGCTCAGAACCGGTATTCACCCGGCTGACGGAGTTCTCGATAAGCCCTTTGATCTCTTTCGCCGCCTGTGCACTGCGGCTCGCCAGCGTACGGACTTCGCCTGCGACGACCGCAAAACCACGCCCCTGTTCCCCGGCGCGTGCGGCTTCTACCGCGGCGTTAAGTGCCAGAATATTGGTCTGGAACGCGATGCTGTCAATCACGCCAGTAATGTGGGCAATCTGCTGGGAACTGTCGGCAATTTCGGTCATGGTGCGAACCACGTTATCCACGACGTGGCCACCACGTGCTGCGGTTTCAGAGGCATTCTTCGCCAGTAACGTAGCCTGACGGGCGTTATCGGAGTTCTGTTTAACCGTCGCGGTCAGCTCTTCCATGCTGGCGGCCGTCTCTTCGAGCGAGGCGGCCTGCTCTTCGGTGCGAGCGGAAAGATCGTTGCTGCCTGCGGCAATTTCACCTGCGCCGGTGTAGATGGAGTCGGTACTGCCGCGCACGGCGCTGACGGTAGTCACCAGAGATTGTTGCATCTCATGCAGGCCTGCGGCCAGTTGACCCATTTCATTGCGGCCAGAGAGCGCGATATTCTGCGTCAGGTCGCCCCCCGCAATGGCGCGAATATGGTTCATAATGGTGTTGAGTGGTTTTAACAGCAGGTGTTGTAACCCCTGCCAGATGACCACCAGCACGGCGATAACGGCCAGGAAAATGACTGCCAGCGTCCACTGCATTTGCGTAAAGCTGCTTTGGTTCTCTTCGGTTGCCGCTTTCAGCAGCGTGTTGTTTTCGGCGCGCCAGCGGTTGTAGACCGCTTCCATATCATCCTGAGCCTGCTGAGCATCCAGATCGCCATAGGCCTGGTAGTTGTCGGCGCGAAGATACTGAATCGACAAACGCATGACCTCATGCATTTGATTCCAGGATTTTTGCATCTCGTCAGTTAACGCCGCATTCTGGCCGTTAACCTGCGGCAGTTTCTGCCACGCTTTGTTATAGGTTTCTGCTTTAGCCAGCGAGTCACTTGCGGTATCAAGCAGTTTGTTGATCGCGGCAAGGGAAGCCGGATCGCGCTGGTTTTTCAGGTAGCGGATCGCCACGCGGGTCACGGTGACGCGCGTTTTTACCAGCGTGTTTACGCTGTCGCTCAGATTTTCCTGCTGGGCATTGAGCACGCCGGAGTTCTGGAAGTTATGGCGATCGTTGCTGACGGCGGAGTAGAACAACCCTCCCGTGACAACTTGCAGCAGACAGAATATGGTGAGGGCAAAGATAATACCGGTAATCACGTGCAGATTTTTCAGCATAGCGGTCGTCCGTTAGAGAAGAGGCAGAGGTACACCAATACTATCGTCGTATAGAATTTAAACTTTAATTTAACTCGCGCTTAACGAAGGGCTCCGGTCAGGAACCTGTTGTAAATCCGGATCATTTTTATGAGGAAGGTCAACATGAGCAGCATTGATAAAAGCGGGACGTACGCGCTCGGTACGCGGACGGTTAAACGACTGGGGTATGGCGCGATGCAGCTTGCCGGACCGGGCGTATTTGGCCCTCCGAAAGATAAAAATGCCGCGCTGGAGGTGTTACGCGAAGCCGTGGCGGCGGGGGTGAATCATATTGATACCAGCGATTTTTATGGTCCCCATGTGACCAATCAGCTGATCCGCGAGGCGCTTCATCCGTACCGGGACGATCTCACTATCGTCACCAAGATCGGGGCCCGCCGCAACGATAAAGGTGCCTGGCTGCCGGCCTTTTCCGCGCAGGAGCTGACTCAGGCGGTGCATGATAACCTGCGTAATCTGCAGGTGGATGTACTGGATGTGGTGAATCTGCGGATCATGTTTAGCGCTCACGGCCCGGCAGAAGGATCGATTGCTGAACCGCTTTCCATCCTCGCAGAGTTACAGCAGCAAGGGCTGGTACGCCACATTGGTCTGAGCAATGTCACGGCCACTCAGGTTGCGGAAGCGCAGAAGATGGTGCCTGTTGTCTGCGTGCAGAACATGTACAACATAGTGAACCGCGGCGACGATGCGCTGGTGGATTTACTGGCGCAGCAGGGGATTGCCTATGTGCCGTTTTTCCCATTGGGCGGCTTTACGCCACTGCAATCCAGCGATCTGCAGGCCGTCGCGGATTCCCTTGGTGCAACCGCGATGCAGGTTGCGCTGGCATGGCTGCTGCAACGTTCCCCGAATATTCTGCTGATCCCCGGCACCTCTTCCGTGGCGCATCTGCGGCAAAATCTCGCAGCAGGAGAACTGCAACTGCCGCCTGACGCTCTGGAAACGCTGAATACGCTGGTAGGCCGATCGTTGAACTAAATCCGTTCAAACTTCAATACGTTCGGCTTCACCGCCGGAAAGCATCTTGATCCTGGCCCATAATCCGTAATACTGTATTTATATACAGTATTACGGCAGGAAAGCATTTATGGGCACTCTCTTTTCTTATCACTCTAATCAAGTCATTGAATTACCTCTCTTTCTGGAGCGCGTCGCCTGCGGCTTCCCCAGCCCGGCGCAGGATTATGTGGAGGATCGTCTCGATCTTAACCGGCTGGCGGTCAGGCACCCCAGTGCGACCTACTTTATAAAAGTGAGTGGTGACTCGATGATTGGGGCTGGGATCGGCGACGGCGATCTGCTGGTGGTCGATCGTTCGTTAAATGCCGAACATGGGGATATCGTCGTGGCGTCGGTTGCCGGTGAGTTTACGGTGAAAGAGCTACAGACCCGTCCGGTTTTGAGGTTGCTGCCGCATAATGCCCGCTATCAGCCGATTACCTTCCAGTCAGAAGAGGAGCTACAAATCTTCGGCGTTGTCACTCACACCCTCAAAACGTATAAACATGTTCGCACTGGTTGATGTGAATAGCTTTTATGCCTCCTGCGAGAGGGTGTTTCGCCCCGATCTGGAGGGCAAACCCATCGTGGTGGTCTCGAACAACGACGGCTGCATTATTTCGCTGTCGCGGGAGGCCAAACAGTTCGGCATAAAAATGGGTGAGCCCTACTTTAAATTCAAGGAGAAGGGTTATCCGGCGCGGGTGTATGTTTTTAGCTCGAACTATGCGCTGTATGCCGATCTCAGCAGCCGGGTGATGCAAACGCTGACCGATCTTGCTCCGGCAATTGAGATCTACTCGATTGATGAAGCCTTCGTGAACGTGTCGGGCGTCAGCCGCTGCATGTCGCTGGAGGCTTTTGGCCATCAGATGCGCAACCAGGTCGCTAAAAATACGGGGTTGACCGTTGGGGTCGGTATTGCCCCGACCAAAACGCTCGCGAAGCTGGCCAACTATGCGGCGAAGCGGTGGTCTGCCACCGGCGGCGTGGTCGATCTATCGGATCGCGAACGGCAGCGTAAGCTGCTGGCGAAGGTGCCGGTAGAGGAAGTGTGGGGTGTCGGGCGACGCATCACGAAAAAACTCAACGCCATGGGGATTACCACGGCGCTGGAGCTGGCGGAAGCGTCCTCCTGGGTCATTCGCAAACATTTTAACGTGGTAATGGAACGCACGGCGCGCGAGCTTCGCGGTGAGCCTTGTCTTGATCTGGAAGAGTTTACCCCGACGAAGCAGCAAATTATCTGTAGTCGTTCGTTTGGACACCGTATTACGCAATACGAAGAGATGCACCAGGCCATTTGTGCCTACGCGGAGCGTGCCGCCGAAAAACTGCGCGGCGAGCATCAGTATTGCCGCTTTATCAGCGTGTTTGTGCGCACCAGCCCGCATGCCGACAACGAAATTTATTACGGCAACCAGGCCTCAGTCACCCTGATGACACCCACTAATGACACGCGCGATATCATCCGTGCTGCCACGGAGGCGCTGGGGCGTATATGGCTTGACGGGTATCGCTATATGAAAGCGGGGGTGATGCTGGCGGATTTTTTCAGCAGCGGCGTCGCCCAGCTGAATTTGTTTGATGATAACCGCCTGTGTGCCAATAGCGCAGCGCTGATGGAGATAATCGACAGCGTAAACCATTCCGGCAAAGGGAAGATATGGTTTGCCGGGCAGGGGATTGAGAAATCCTGGGCGATGAAGCGTGAGATGCTGTCACCGGCGTATACGACGCGGTACGCAGATTTGCCGGTGGCAAGGTAGGATATTGTCATAAACGATCGCCGCGTTATACTCACGGCGTTAATAAGAATGTATGACGGGGCAGGGATATGTACGAGAGCCTAAAAATGATATCAGTCGCGCTGCCCCTCATTGCGCTTTTCATCCTGTTAAGATTTGTTGTCAGACGTATTCGCCAGGCAAAGCGCCTTATTTCAGATCATAACGGGATGAAAAAGATATCTGCTAACCCCTCAATTTTTGGCGGGAATGCAGGTAAAACATGGTTTTATGATGACCAGTTTTTATATGAAGTTAAAAACAACGCCACCCGTAAGATTGCGCTGGCTACTATCATTAAAATCGGGCCGGGGAATATCGAGATAAATAGCCGACGGGTCTGGATTGTTATTTACCGTGACGGTCCTAATGAAAAGCAGGTGCAGTTTTATAACAATCTCACCCTCTGGAATCATAACTTCACGGCTTTTCTGGCCGCGATAAAAAGTGCCAATCCGGACGCTGTCGTTAAAGAGCGCGCAATCCTCAATTTGTGAAAAAGGACCGCAGACCGTCACGGCCGCGCATCCGCCAGTTCATAACACAGCGCCCCAATCCGCTCCACGGCATTCAGCAGACGGGGCGTCGGTTCGTTTGCGCAGTTTAGCCGCAAAAAGTGAGACAGCTCTGCGGCAGGGGAAAACAGCGGGCCGGGGCTGACGCCAATACCCAGCGCCAGCGCGCGACGATGTACCTCCAGCGCGTTGACCTGCAAAGGAAGTTCTACCCACAGCAAGTAACCCGCGGCGGGCGCGTTAACACGCGTGCCGGGAGGAAAACTTGCCTCGACCCGCGCCACGACGGCGTCTATTCCCTCCGCAACGCGACGCTTGAGCCGCCGCAGATGGCGATCGTAATCGCCGCTCGCCAGGACTTCGCTCGTTGCGGCTTCCAGCAGCGGAGCGCCTGCCCAGTCTCCGGCCATGCGGGCCTGTAAAACCTGCGGAAAGTAGCGTCCGGCGGCAATCCAGCCGATTCGCCAGCCGGGCGCAAGCGTTTTAGACAGGGAGCTGCAATAAATGACATTTCCACTCTGGTCGAACGCTTTACAGGCTGGAGGACGTTGCCCCTCGCCGACAAGATCGCCATAAACATCATCTTCAATGAGAGGAATATCTGCCGCGTCAAGCAGGGCAACGAGTTCCTGCTTACGCGTGACGGGCATACTGGCGCCCAAAGGGTTTTGCACCGTAGGGGAGGCCAGAACGGCGGCCGGGCGGTGGCACCGAATGGCGTCCGCCAGCGGTTCCAGCAGCAGGCCCTCAACAGGATCGGTGGGGATCGATAAGGCCTTCAGCCCCAAATCCTCCAGCAGCAGGAGCGTACCAAAGTAGGCTGGCTGCTCAATCGCCACCACATCACCGGGCTGGCACACGGCTCGTAGCGCAAGGCGCAACGCCTGCGTCGCACCTGCGGTGATAATAAGGTCATCCGCGCTGAAACGGGCTCCCCACTGTGCAGAACGCGCGGCAATCTTGCTTCGCAAATCACGTCTTCCCGGCGGCAGGCTATAGCTCTGACCGTGCGCGTCCAGACGTCGGCCCGCGGAGTGCAACGCCCGCTGTAGCGTCTCGCCCGGCAGCCAAGCAGGATCGGGCAGGGCTGCACCCAGAGGCACCAGACGGGCTTCTGAACTGCTGAACAGCGACCGGGCCATAGCCGACAGGGTGACGGGAACCGGGCCTGGCGGAGAACGAGAAGGCTCCACAGGCTGCGGAAGGCTTGTCTGGTGGATGTAATAACCTGAACGCGGACGTGCAACAATCAGCCCCTCGGCCTCAAGGCAGCGCAGCGCTTCAAGCGCCGTCGGAAGACTGACATGCTCGCGTTCGGCCAGTTTACGCGCGGAGATGATCTTGTCACCGGCTCGCAACGCGCCAGACGTAATTGTAAGACGCAGCATATCCGCAATACGGCGATAGTGAGGAGAGGACGGGGATGGGGCAGACATGGTATCTGTTCAGGCTAATTTTCGATAAAACTGACTATACAGCCAATAATGCACGCCATCTATAGTGTCCGACATGTTCAGGACAAGGAGGCATTATGCACAGCGATAATTTTGATATTTCCACGTATTTCAAACGCATAAACTACACCGGCCCTGCGGCTGGCGATACGGGTACCCTGCATGCGCTTATGCGTCATCAGCTTTTTGCAATCCCGTTTGAAAATCTGGATGTACTGGCGGGGAAAATTGTCTCGCTGGCACCTGACGATATTGCCGATAAGCTGTTAACACCGGGGCGCGGCGGCTACTGCTATGAGGTGAACGGGCTGTTTGCCATGGCGCTGGAGGCGTTAGGTATTCCTTACCGTTTTGTGGCGGCACGCCCGATGTTCTACCCCGTACGGCGGCCAAAAACCCATATGGCGTTAATTGCTGAGGTGGAGAGTCGACAGTGGCTTTGCGACCTCGGGTTTGGCAGCTATGGCATTCGTGCGCCAATGGCTCTGGACACGCTTGATGTTGATATCGCACAGGTTTTGACACGTTCCGGCTTAGCCGCAGCGCTGAGGGCGAATATCTGCTTCAGGCGAAGGTGGCGGGAGAATGGGCCCGTCAGTACGGCTTTGATCTCACGCCACAGGAGTGGATTGATTTCGTTCCGGCCAACTACCTTAACTCCACGCACCCGGATGCCATTTTTGTGCAGAAGCGTGTGGTGGTGCAGCATCGACCGGAGGGACGCGAGATTTTACTGGGGAATATGCTGAAAACCATTACGGCGAAGGGCACGGAAACCCGGCAGCTGGCGGAGGACGACATCCCCCGTATTCTGAAAGAGCGTTTTGCGTTGATCGCGGCGTAAAGCAGAAGGGGGCCTGTGCCCCCTGAGCCTCACGCACCGCGGTTGAAGCATTACTTCTTCTTGTTCATCATCGCTTTTAAATCGGCAAACGGGTTAAACGTGGCGACGCCCACGTCTTTTTGCGCGTCTTCCCCGGCGACCACGGTGGTACCGTACTGATCCGCTTCGGTGTATTTCGAATGTTCGTGATCGTGGCAAAACAGGCACAACAGCTCCCAGTTACTGCCATCTTCCGGGTTGTTGGTATGGTCGTGATCGATGTGGTGAACCGTCAGTTCGCGCAGATTGGAATAGACAAACTCGCGCGAGCAGCGTCCGCATACCCAGGGATAGATTTTTAACGCTTTTTCGCGATAGCCACTTTCAAGTCTCGCGTAGTTTTTGGGGATCAGAGCCATTGCTGGTTTTACCTGTGATAAAAATAGTGGGCCAATATATCCCATCAGGCACGGTAAATGTACAGGACCTTCCTCCGCTAGAGCGAGAATGTGCCTTCAAGCGTCATCACGCAATTTCCGCCAACGCGAACCACCGCCTCTCCCGACGAGGCATCGTATCCCGCGAACAGCACGCTTGCTCGTCCCATATCAACGCCCTGACTGACGTTAAGATTAAGCGTCGTTTTATTGCGGTGCAACGCCAGTAGCGCTGTCGCAGCGGCAGTCGCGCTGCCTGTGGCAGGATCTTCTGTCATGCGGGGAGTAAACATGCGGGCCTGCACATCATGAGGTTCATCAGCATTCGTATCCAGGGTGTAGGCATAGAGGGAAACGGCGCCATCCAGCGGTAAGGTCGCGCGAAAACCCTGTAAATTCGGCACGCATCGACGAAGCGCCTCACGAGAAGCCAGCTCGGCTATCAGAAAGGGCAGACCTACCGACGCGACCACAGGCCTATGTACCTCGGTACGGATATCTTCCGTGTTCAGGGATAAGCAGGCAGCCACGCTTTCCGGGCTGACTTCAGAGCGGCACGAGAGTGCCTCAGGCACCAGGAGTTCTGCGCCAGTGACCGTATCGTTGTCGCGCAACAGGCGAACGGGCACCACACCGGCTATTTCCTCGAAGTGTAGCGTATCAGGCAGGCGCTGATGATTCATCGCGGCGTAATGGGCAAGCACGTAAGCCGTTCCAACATTCGGGTGCCCGGCGAAGGGGATCTCGCGCGAGGGCGTAAAGATTCGCACGCGTGCTGTATGGGAAGGATTGTCTGGCGGCAAAACGAACGTGGTTTCGCTGTAGCCAAATTCAACGGCGACCTGCTGCATTTGTGCTTTGTTCATGCCTTGAGCATCGAGTACGACGGCAACAGGGTTACCCAGAAACGGAGTATCAGTAAAAACATCCGCAACAACATAGCGTCTTTTCATTTTCTGTCCGATGTAAAAGTCCTGATATAGAGATGTAACGTTAAATCAAACCGATAACCAGCCGTTTTTCACCCGACGGACCTGAAAAAAATTCAATCAATTTATTTGAATCATTCCGTTAAAGAAACGCCATTTATTCTCCACAGGTAATGCGTACAGTAGGGAGAACGCAACGCATTATCAGGACACAGAATTATGAAAAAGATCGGCTTTTTATCGTTTGGTCACTGGACGCCTTCTCCGCAGTCCGGCACGCGCTCGGCAGCAGACACCCTGCTGCAGTCCATCGACCTGGCCGTAGCGGCCGAAGAGCTGGGGGCGGACGGCGCCTATTTTCGCGTGCACCACTTTGCTCGTCAGCTGAGCTCTCCGTTCCCTCTGCTGGCCGCAATTGGGGCCAAAACGAAAACCATCGAGATCGGTACCGGCGTGATTGATATGCGCTATGAAAACCCGATGTACATGGCCGAGGATGCCGGTGCGGCGGATCTGATTTCCGGCGGTCGTTTGCAGCTTGGCATCAGCCGGGGCTCCCCGGAGCAGGTCATTGATGGCTGGCGTCATTTCGGCTATGTCCCGCAGGAAGGGGAAAACGAATCAGATATGGCACGCCGTCATACCGAGGTGCTGCTTGAGGTTCTGCGCGGCGAAGGATTTGCGAAGCCGAATCCACAGCCGATGTTTCCGAATCCACCGGGGCTGCTGCGACTGGAACCCTATTCCGAAGGGCTGCGCGAGCGTATCTGGTGGGGCGCCGGTTCGAATGCGACCGCAGTATGGGCCGCTAAGCTCGGCATGAATCTGCAAAGTTCTACGCTGAAAGACGATGAAACCGGTGAGCCGTTCCATATTCAGCAGGCAAAACAGATCCGCGCGTACCGCCAGGCGTGGAAAGAGGCAGGGCATACGCGTGAGCCGCGCGTGTCGGTCAGCCGCAGTATTTTTGCCCTGATGGACGACCGTGACCGGATGTACTTCGGTGCAAGCCGCAACGACAGCGATAGCGTGGGGTATCTTGACGAGAAAACGCGCGCGATCTTCGGACGCAGCTATGCCGCGGAGCCGGACAAGCTTATCGAACAGCTGAAAAAAGACGAGGCGATTGCTGAAGCGGATACGTTATTGTTGACCGTACCGAACCAGCTCGGTGTGGATTACAATGCGCATGTGATTGAGTCCATTCTCAAACATGTCGCACCGGCAATGGGCTGGCGCGAGTAGTCGACGCGCTGGGATAAGCCCCGTCGCCGCACGTGGCGTGAATCTTCATTTGTAACTATTCGGGCGCTTATCGCGAAGACAGGAGGATCTATACATTCCTCCTGTCAGCGCTATTTCTGGCTCATATCGCTCAGCAGCACGGCGATGCTTTGTCCGCCCTCGGTCTGTTCCAGACCAATCTTCACAATGATGGTCAGCGGGACGGAGAGCAGCATACCGACGGGACCGAGCAGCCAGCCCCAGAAAATCAAAGACAAAAAGACGACCAATGTGGATAGCCCCAGCCCGCGTCCCATCATCCGTGGCTCAAGAATATTGCCGAACAGCAGGTTAATGGCCAGATATCCGGCCAGCAGAACCAGCGCATCATACAGCCCGCTGAAAACCAGCACCTGAAGGATAGGGGGGATCGCTGCCAGCACGGAACCGATGTTGGGAATGTAGTTGAGCGCGAAGGCCAGTAATCCCCAGACGAACGCGAAGCGGACGTCCAGCGCCAGCAGCATCACCCAGACGACACCACCCGTAACCAGGCTAATGGCGGTTTTCAGCACCAGATAGCGTGAGACGCTGTCCAGCGCGCGTTGAATCGCCCCCATGCCCTCAACCGGACGGACCATTATCTGCTGCAGCTTTGCCGGCAGTTGAGGCACCTCCAGCAGCATAAACACCACCGTTAAAAACAGCAGAAAAATGGAGGTCATGGCATTCGAAAGCTGCGCCAGCAGGCTGGTGACGATCGTCATGGCCGCATTGGGGTCGATATATTTAAGGAGTTCCTCAACCGAGACTTCAATACCTGCGCGTTGCAGCCAGGGTTCAAGCTGCAGCAGCGGTATCGCCAGCGACGATCGGTACTTCGGTAACGTGCGCGCCAGTTCATTCAGCGAGGTGCCGAGATAGGCAACCAGTAATACCATGGCAACAATAATCACGCTGATGAGCAGGGTAATCGCCAGCACGCGCGGGATGCGTAGCCGCGTCATGCGCCGTACCAGCGGGTTAAGGATCACCGCAATAAACAGCGCCAGAATAAAGGGCACGATGATGTCGGCTGCAAATCGCACGCCCGTCAGTATGATCACCAGCATGCCCAGCATGATGACAATTTTTAACCCGTTCAGGGTAATAATGGGTTTAGCCATGGTGACTCCGAAATACGCTTTTTATTTATAATAAAGGTGAAACGCGTTGCAATAAACTAACCAAAATCAAACGGTGTGGGTAAAGAATTGCAAAGACTTTGAGTAAAATCCTGGCTTATGGTACAAATTTAGCGTGTTTAACTACCGAGGACAATTTTCATCCGCAAAGACGAGAAGCAACAACGCGGATAATTGTAATTTTATGGACAATGTGTTCAGGACGTATTCTTCAAACAACACCGCTGTATTTTCCACCTCCTTCTGCCTGGTTGCTGGTGAGCAACACTGGCGCACCGCCCTATAGTTATCTCTTCTGCCTGAGCTGGCGCTACGCGCTTAGCTGTCTGATTTAATTTCATATTTTTTTTGGTTTGCCGCATGCGGCGGGCCACGATGGATTATATTCTCAAGCAGGAGAAAAACATGTTTTACTGGATTTTACTCGCTCTGGCTATTATCGCTGAGATTACCGGCACGCTGTCGATGAAGTGGGCGAGCGTCAGCGATGGCAATACCGGTTTTATTTTAATGTTGGTGATGATTTCACTTTCCTATATTTTCCTCTCATTTGCGGTGAAAAAAATTGCGCTGGGTGTGGCGTATGCGCTGTGGGAAGGGATCGGTATTTTATTGATTACACTCTTCAGCGTCCTGATATTTGACGAAACATTAACAACAATGAAAGTCGCCGGGTTAACGACGCTGGTCGCGGGTATTGTGCTGATTAAATCAGGTACCCGTAAACCGACCAAACAGCAGAAGGAGCAGAACCATGCAACAGTTTGAATGGGTTCATGCGGCCTGGCTGGGTTTCGCCATCGTGCTGGAAATTTTCGCCAACGTTCTGCTGAAATTCTCCGACGGTTTCCGTCGTAAAGTCTATGGCCTGATGTCGATAGCCGCGGTTCTGGGGGCGTTCAGCGCCCTGTCGCAGGCGGTCAAAGGTATCGATCTTTCGGTGGCCTATGCGCTGTGGGGCGGTTTTGGTATCGCCGCCACCCTTGCCGCCGGTTGGGTACTGTTCGGCCAGCGGTTAAATAACAAAGGCTGGATAGGACTGATATTGCTGCTGGCGGGTATGGTCATGATAAAACTCGCCTGATAACCCGTTACCCTTTTTCACCCGCAGCCGCGCTGGCTTACTCTTGAGCCAGCGCTTCCAGCTTATCGCGAAAACCGGTGACGGATAAGGCCCGGTTATCGGCTCGCCATCGGTCTTTCGCCGCCGGAGCGGAGCTTTGAACACCAATCAATTGCCAGCCGTTATCGGTTTTCAGCATCAAGGGCGAACCACTGTCACCCGGTAACGTATCGCACTGGTGCGACAGCACGCTGGTTTGTGCCCAGCCCGTTACAACACAGTCGGTATGGGTGTAAAGCGCATCCAGATGATCGACCGGGTAGCCTGACTGCGTGACCTTACGGTCGGCGGCTTTCAGCGCGGCGGTGAGCGCCGCTTTATCTCCGTCGAATAACGGCAGTGGCGTAATGCCTGAAGGCGGGTAGCGCAGAATGATCAGACCAAAATCCCATGACGCTGCCGCGGGCGGCACTATCCAGCCATCACCATCCGGTTTCAGTCGTTTACCCAGAGAAGGATCAACCCGGCCTTCGATGCCGTGGATTTCATAGCGCCAGACACCTTTTTGCGACACAAACCGTAAGGCTACCGCTTTGTCTGGCTTTCCGTTAGGGGGCGTCAACAGGCAGTGGCCTGCCGTCAGGGCTAATTGCGGGGTGATCAACGTCGCGGTGCACAGATTGCCGCTGGCGGTTTCCAGTTGTCCAATAGCATCCCAGGGGGCCTGTGTTGGGTCGGTGACGCGAGTACGATCGTCATGACCGAAAAAAAGCGTCTTAAGCTCTTTCGCGCTAATGGCGTCATCGCCGCCATCATCCGCCTGTGAAAATCCAGAAAAAAGACCAAACGTTCCCAGCAACAACACAACAGATTTACGCATATCACACTCTGGTGGGGGTAATTATGATTATTAAAAGTGAACCCTATGAAAATACTATAGACGGGACAGCACGAAAGTGGGAGTAAAATCAGCGTGCTACAATCAGGAAAGATAAAAATGGCTTGCGATGAGCGCGCATAAAATAAGCAGGAACAGAATGAGCTCAAACCGATAGCGTCGCAGCATACGCCCTCCGGATAAAAAAACGGCGCAGAACCTTTTCCGGTTCAGCGCCGGTTTACCAACGTGCCCCGAAGGGCACGGTTAAGCTTGTACCTTACGCAGCTGGCTGAGCAGCTGGTTTAGCAGCTTCGTGTTTTACTGCTTTTTTGTGATGCTTTTTAGCGGCCTGGGCTTTCTGCTCTACAGCAGGTTTAGCGGCTTTTTTATGGTGCTTTTTAGCGGCCTGGGCTTTCTGCTCTACAGCAGGTTTAGCGGCTTTTTTGTGGTGCTTTTTAGCGGCCTGCGCTTTCTGCTCTGCAGCAGGTTTAGCGGCTTTGTGGTGTTTTTTATGATGTACAGTTTTTGCTGGCGCAGTGGTCGTTGCAGTTGGCGCAGCGGTCGCTGGTGCAGCAGTGGTTTCTGCAGCAAACGCAGCAGAAGACAGACCCATAGCAGCGGCAACAACCAGAGCTAATACTTTTTTCATGTTCATACCCTCGAATTTGGTTTTTCATTTAACCCCACTGCGGGGCCGTTGAAATAACTATATCCCTGTAAATTCGAGGTTTCCGTGAGTGATTGGTATCGGCGTGTAACCATATGTACAACGCCGGGGGAGCCTCCCCGGCGTTGTTATTACAAATAGCGCGAGGTGAGATGTTCGCGGAAGTAGCGGATATTCAGATCTTCGCCCGTCGCCTGGGTGATTAATTGCGACGTGCTGAAGCGGCTGCCGTGCTGCCAGATGTTCTGACGCAGCCACTCAAACAGGGCCGAAAAATCGCCCTCGGCGATAGAGGCCTGTAGCCTCGGTAGTGCGGTTTTTGCGGCATGGAACAACTGTGCAGCATACATAGCGCCCAGCGTGTATGACGGGAAATAACCAAACCCACCGTCGGTCCAGTGGATATCCTGCATACAGCCGTTGCGATAGTTGTCTTTGGTTGATAACCCGAGCCAGGCCTGCATTTTTTCATCCCACAGGGCGGGAATATCGTCCACCTCGATCTCGCCGTTAATCAGCGCACGCTCAATTTCATAGCGCAGCACCACGTGGGCCGGGTAGCTCACTTCGTCTGCATCAACGCGGATGTAACCTGGCTTCACGCGCTGGTTCCAGGCGATAAAGTTATCTTCGCTGAAGGCGGCCTGGCTACCAAAGCGGGCGTGAACGGCAGGGAGCAGATGCTTCAGGAAGGCCTCGCTGCGTCCCAGCTGCATTTCAAAAAACAGGCTCTGAGATTCGTGGATGGCGGTTGAACGCGCCAGCGCCACGGGTTGTCCTGCCCAGGCTCGCGGCAGGTTTTGCTCGTAGCGCGCGTGTCCGGTTTCGTGGATCACGCCAAACAGCGCGCTGAGCAGCTCGTCCTCGTCATAGCGCGTGGTGATACGCACATCTTCCGGCACGCCGCCGCAGAACGGGTGGGCACTGACGTCCAGACGACCGCCGTTAAAATCGAAGCCGAGCATCTTCATGGCTTCCAGTCCGAGTTCACGCTGGGTAGCCGTCGGGAAAGGGCCTTGTGGCGGGACGAACGACCGCTGAGCCTGTTTTTCCACCACGTTCGTCAGCAGGTCCGGCAGCCAGGTTTTCATATCACCAAACAGCACGTCCAGGCGCGCGCTGGTCATGTCCGGTTCGAAAATATCCAGCAGGGCATCGTACGGGGTACAGCCTTTGGCCTCGGCGCGAAGACGGGCTTCTTCACGGCTGAGTTTGACGACGTCTTTTAGATTGGCGGAAAAACCCTGCCAGTCGTTAGCGGGACGCTGAGTACGCCAGGCGTGCTCACACTTGCTGCCCGCCAGCGATTTGGCTTCAACCAGCGATTCCGGCAGCAGGGTCGCCTGCTGGTAGTGGCGCGTCATTTCACGCAGGTTAGCCTGTTCGACGTCATTCAGATCTTCCTCTGCCGCTGCGGTCAGCCATTCGCCCACTCTTTTATCGGTAAGGAGCTGGTGCTGCAGGACGCTCATTTCCGCCAGCGCTTCACCGCGCGCGGCACTACCGCCGGGCGGCATCATGGTAAACATGTCCCAGCTGGCGATGGAGGAGAGATGCGAGAAGCGGGAGAGGCGCTGGAAGGTTTTCACAAGTGACTGATAGGCGGATGGATTTTGCAATTCTAATTTCCTCTTGCCAGGGATGTGTTTCAGGGAGCATACAATGAAACAGGCCAAATTCCCCAACATTTCCTCCGTGGAAACCGTCTTCCGGAAGTCCGGGAGACGGTTCTCAGTGGGCACTTATGCCTTATCACGCATAACCTGTTGCAGGATCGCCAGCGCCTGGGTGAACTGGGCATCCGGTATGGTCAACGGATAAAGGAAGCGGATCACGTTTCCGTACTGGCCGCAGATCAGTAACAGCAGGCCCCGGGAAAGT
The DNA here is from genome assembly GCF_010692925.1 of Enterobacter sp. T2. Lineage (NCBI taxonomy): Bacteria > Pseudomonadati > Pseudomonadota > Gammaproteobacteria > Enterobacterales > Enterobacteriaceae > Enterobacter > Enterobacter sp. T2. Next base: position 2,045,979 of record NZ_CP048736.1, read on the forward strand.
GCCTTTTGCTGAATTGCCTGCGCGATGGCGGCCGACGGTTCACGGCTCTCGGGATCAAAAAACTCTGCCGCAATCATCGATCCTCTTCCTCTTATCGCCACGAGCGCAGGGAAGGTGCCCTGAATCTCCTCCAGCGTGGCGCTCAGTCGATCGCCCAGGTGACAGGCGCGCGCGCACAGTGACTCGTTGTCGATAATATTCAGCACCGCGTGCGCGGCGGCCACCGCAAGCGGATTGCCTGCATAGGTTCCCCCGAGTCCACCGGGGGCTGGTGCATCCATGATCTCAGCGCGGCCCACCACGCCGGACAGCGGCATTCCGCCTGCCAGGCTTTTGGCCATCGTCATCAGGTCAGGCTTGTCAGCGTAGTGTTCCATGGCAAACAGCTTACCGGTACGGGCGAAACCGCTCTGCACTTCATCGGCAATCATCACGATCCCGTGCTCATCACAGATGCGGCGGATGGCGGCCACCAGCTCTGGCGGCGCGACGTTGAATCCGCCTTCACCCTGAATGGGTTCAAAAATAATCGCCGCTACCTGTTTCGCCTCAATATCTGCTTTGAACAGGCGCTCTATCGCCGTGATGGCATCCTGCGTCGTGATGCCGTGCAGCTCGGAGGGATACGGTACGTGATAAACCGACCCGGGGAAGGGGCCAAATCCCAGCTTATAAGGCGCGACCTTGCCGGTTAACGCCATGGTCATATAGGTTCGGCCGTGAAAACCTCCCCCAAAGGCAATCACGCCAGGCCTGCCGGTGTGGGCCCGGGCGATTTTAATGGCATTTTCCACCGCTTCCGCGCCCGTCGTGAAGAACGCGGTTTTAGCCGGGCCCTGTACCGGGGCCAGCTCGTTAAGTTTTTCGGCCAGGGAAACGTAGCTTTCATATGGCACAATCTGGTAGGCCGTGTGGGTGAACTGGTGCAGCTGTTTTTCCACTGCGGCCACCATTTCAGGATGACGATGGCCGGTATTCAGTACCGCGATCCCGGCGGCGAAATCAATATAGTCATTGCCTTCCACGTCGGTAAGCGTGGCATTCTCCGCCGTGCGGGTAAAGAAATTACACATTACGCCTACGCCGCGCGGGGTGGCCGAAAGTCTGCGCTGATGAAATTCCTGGTTACTCATGTCAGATACCCTTTTGTCGAAATGATCAAACGCCAAGACGATCGCGCAGGCTGTAATACGCCGCGCCCATCGCCGTAAATGGAATCCGCAGGCTGCGACCGCCCGGGAAGGGGTAGTGCGGGAGGTTGGCAAACGCATCAAAGCGCTCTGCGTCACCGCGCAGCAGTTCCGAAATCAGCCGTCCGGCCAGGTGGGTGCAGGTCACGCCGTGGCCGCTGTAGCCCTGCATGTAGTAGATGTTTTTATCCAGACGACCAAACTGCGGCATGCGCGACAGGGTCAGCAGGAAGTTGCCCGTCCAGCGGTAGTCGATTTTGACCCCTGCCAGCTGAGGGAAGGTTTTCAACAGCTTTGGCATCACCAGACGCTCGACATCGTCCGGATCGCGCGCGCCATAGACTACGCCACCGCCGTACAGTAGTCGGTTGTCGGCGGTGAGACGGTAGTAGTCCAGCAGGTAGTTGCAATCTTCAACACAGTAGTTATTGGGGATTAGCGTGCGGACGACCTCTTCCGGCAGTGGGGCGGTGGTCACCACCTGGGTGCCGCAGGGCATGCTGCGTTTTGCCAGTTCTGGTTCGACCTTATCGCCCAGATAGGCATTTCCGGCGACGATCACATAGCGGGCCGTCACCTGACCATGCTGCGTGCTTACCACGGCCGGGCTGGTGTGCTGAATGGCGGTCACCGGGGATTGTTCATACACACGCCCGCCGTTAAGGCGAATGGCGTCCGCTTCGCCGATCGCCAGGTTGAGCGGATGAATATGTCCCCCGCTGCGGTCCAGCAGCGCGCCGGTATAGCGTTCGCTGTCGACTTCCCGGCGGATCGCGCTGGCATCCAGCAACTCCAGCTGCGTGTTGCCGTAGCGTTCCCAGTTGGCTTTTTGCTCTTCCAGCGTCTCCAGCTGCTTATGGTTCAGGGCAACAAACAGCCCGCCGGGACGATAGTCGCACTGGATCTGATAGCGCTGAATACGCTCCCGGATGATTTCCCCGCCTTCAAACATCATGCTCCCAAGGACTTTGGCAGCATCGGGGCCATAGTTTTTCTCAATCACGTCGATATCGCGGCTGTAGGAGTTAACCAGCTGGCCGCCGTTGCGTCCGCTGGCACCGAAGCCGATGCGCGCCCCTTCAAGGAGCACCACGTCGTAGCCCATTTCAGCGAGATGCAGTGCGGAGGAGAGGCCGGTATAACCGCCGCCTACCACGCACACGTCACAGCTGATTGATTCGCTAAGCGTCGGGAATGGTTCGTACGCGTTCGCGCTGGCCGCATAATAGCTGGTGGTATGTTCGGTCATGATTGAGGCTCCAGGGCAATCCAGATGGTTTTCAGTTCGGTAAATTTTTCCAGCGCGTGCAGAGACTTATCGCGACCGTTGCCGCTCTGCTTATAGCCACCAAACGGTACGGTCATATCCCCGTCGTTATAGTTATTGACGAAGACCGAGCCTGCTTTCAGGCGACGGCTCATGCGGTGTGCGCGGGAGAGGTCGCGTGTCCATACCGCCGCGCCAAGCCCATATTCACTGTCGTTGGCCAGCGTTAAGGCTTCCTCTTCGGTTTTAAAACGGGTGACGACCAGAACAGGCCCGAAAATCTCTTCCCGGCACAGCGGGGAGGCAGGGTCGATGTCGACAAAAATGGTTGGACCTACCGCAGAAGGCCAGGATTGTGCCCGCCCGTCCAGCAGCAGCGTACCTTTCCGGGCGCCCTCGCGAATAAACGTGTGAACGGAATCGGCGTGCGCGGCGTCGATGAGCATTCCCATCGTGCTGTCGGGAGCGAGCGGATCGCCCGGCTGCCAGTGGCGGGCCTGCGCTTTCAGCTTTGCCAGAAAGTCATCGGCGATGCTCTCCTCAAGCAGCAGGCGGGTCCCGGCGATACACACTTGCCCCTGGTTATAAAAAATCCCGGCGGCGGTTGCGCTCACGGCCTTGTCCAGGTCCGGACAGTCGGCAAAGACAATGTTGGCGCTCTTGCCGCCAGCCTCCAGCCAGACGCGCTTCATGTTGCTTTCGCCTGCGTCCTTCAACAGCTGCTTGCCGGTACGGGTAGAGCCGGTAAACGTCAGCACCTCAACGTCCGGATGCAGGGCCAGTGCCTGGCCCGCCTCGTGGCCGTAACCGCTTATCACATTCAGCACGCCGTCCGGCAGGCCCGCCTCTTTCGCCAGCCCGGCCAGCCGCAGGGCGGTGAGGGGCGATTTTTCGGACGGTTTCAATACCACGCTATTGCCCGCGATCAGCGCCGGGCCCAGCTTCCAGCAGGCCAGCAGCAGCGGGAAGTTCCAGGGAACGATGGCGGCGACAACCCCGATCGGCTCGCGCACAATCATCGCCAGCTCGTCCGGCCCCGTAGGCGCCACTTCGCCGTAGACTTTATCCGCCGCTTCGGCGTACCAGCGAATGGCGCGCGCCGCGCCGGGAATATCGTCGCGCAGGCTGTGGCGGATGGGTTTACCGGTGTCCAGGGTTTCCAGTAAGGCCAGCTCTTCGCCGTGGCGTTCTATCAAATCGGCGAACTTATTGAGAACGTATTTGCGCTGCGCCGGTGACGCCTGCGACCAGTCGCCACGGTCAAATACCTCACGCGCAGCCTGAACCGCGAGGTCTACGTCCGCCTGCTTGCCCCGGGCCACATTCGCCAGCGTCTGACGGGTAGCGGGGTTGACGGTTTCAAACGTGGCCTTATCGGCGGCGTCACAATAGGCACCGTTAATAAATAACCGGGTCTCAATGGCACTGTTTTTTGCTTTATCCTGCCAGTAAGTCAGGTGCTGAAAATGCATATTCACTCCTTTCTTTCGCAATCAGATAAATAAAGGCATGGCCGTTTCAGGCAATACGAAGCCGTGAGGCATCCCGGGGATTAACCCGTAAAATGCCGACATTGATCGTTTTTATTTGCCCCGGCGTAAGTCTTTACGCCGGGGCTGAGTGGTCATCAGAACGTGGTGGGGGTGTGGGCACTGATAATGCGGCAGATGCCTGCCGAGGTATTGCTGAAGCTGTGCGGTATGCCGGTATTAATGGCATAGCTTTGCCCCGCAACCAGGTGATAAGGCTGGCCATTAATGGTCAGCACAATTTCACCTTCCAGTATCGTACCGATCTCCTCACCCTGATGTTTGATCCTCTCTCCGGTCGTGGTTCCAGGCTGGTAAGTTTCAAAAATCATCGCCAGCGTACGGTTCGGATTTCCGTTGTGAACCAGCTTCATCGAAACCCCCTGACTGCCTATTTCGATAAGGTCTTCCTGATTAATAACCACCTGCGGTTCATCAGGTTTTTCCGGTTCCGAAAAGAATTCCGAGAGCGACAGCCCATAGACTTTCAGCAGCTTCTGAAGCGTACTGATGGCAGGACTGACTTTATCCTGCTCGATGGTGCTGATGGCACTGTGTGTTAACCCAGACAGTTCGGCGGCACGCCGCTGCGAGAGACCCAGTTGCTGGCGGATCTCAGACAGACGTTTCCCTGGCGCCAGTCCGTCATCGCTCATAGTTGCATTTCCTTTACGGTAGTGGTCAAAGTCGTTGCTTCTCGGCAATGTGGCTTTGACAGGCGGTGATAAAACCTTCAAACAACATACGTGACAGGGCGTACTCGCTGCTGTTCCATTCGGGGTGCCATTGCACGCCGAGGGCAAAAGGATGGTCATGCACGCTGACCGCTTCAACCAGCCCGTCCGTCGAGCGGGCCTCCACGCGAAGCCGTGGTCCTAACGTTCGTGCACCTTGCCCGTGTAACGAGTTTACCCAAAATGTGTTACAGCCTGGTATTAATTGAGACAGCAGTCCTCCCTCCTGAACCTGAACTTCATGAGACGGGGCGTATTGTAGCTCAACCGGCAGTTCAGGATCTTCCCGGTGCTCAAGCAGGTCATTCTGCTCGAACAGGCGACGATACAGCGTCCCTCCCGTCGCAACAACCAGTTCCTGCAGCCCCCGGCAGATGGCGAAAATGGGGATGCGCCTTTCGAGCGCGGCGGCAATCAGCGCCATACTCAGAAGATCACGCCCGGGATCGGCGTCAGGCTCATCGCCGTTTTCACCATAAAGGTGCGGCTGCACGTTACTTGGGCTGCCCGGCAGGTAAATCCCGTCCAGGGTTGGCAGCAGAGTGGTAAGCAACTCTGGCTCTGCCAGCGCATGCGGTAAGGCAATGGGTAAGCCCCCCGCATTGATAATGGCATTCAGGTACTTTTCTTGCAGGGTCTGGGTCTCATGACCCTTAAGCCTGTTTCTGCACATCACCACGCCAATGACTGGCTTGTTCATTATATTTTCCATGATCGCCCTCACAAAGTGGACTAAATTTAGGCCAGTTTCACCTGTAAAACGGCCTTTTCGTTCAATATTTTCTCAATCTAGCAACGAGATCTGCCTTTTGCAAACTTAATTTAACATTTGACAAACAATTTATTTGCATACAGATTCGATAGGGTGGACATTATATTTGACAGTCCTGAGCAGCGAACGCAAATCCCAAAAACGGTGGTAAATCATGGAAACCAATATCGTAGAAGTTGAGAACTTTGTTCACTACACGGATGAGAGGCGGGGCAGCGCCTTTACGCAGGAGGTGAAGCGCTATTTAGAACAGTATCCGAACACCCAGTTTATTGATGTCCTCCTGACCGATTTGAACGGCTGTTTTCGCGGTAAACGTATTCCGGTTGCCGGACTGAACAAACTCGAAAAAGGCTGCTATTTCCCGGCGTCGGTGTTCGCCATGGATATTCTGGGTAACGTGGTGGAAGAGGCGGGCCTGGGGCAGGAGCTCGGCGAGCCTGACTGTGTTTGTGTGCCGGTGCCGGGCACCCTGACACCGTCCGCCGCGGACCCGGAATACATTGGTCAGGTGCAGCTCACCATGGTCGATGAAGATGGCGCTCCCTTTGACGTTGAGCCGCGGAACGTACTCAACCGGCTCTGGCAGCAGTTGCGCCAGCGCGGTCTGTTCCCCGTGGTAGCGGTAGAGCTGGAGTTCTATTTACTTGATCGGAAACGCGATGCCGAGGGCTATCTGCAGCCACCCTGCGCGCCGGGCACCGACGTGCGTAACACGCAAAGCCAGGTCTACTCGGTTGATAATCTTAACCACTTTGCTGACGTGCTGAACGATATTGATGAGCTGGCGCAGTTGCAGTTGATCCCCGCCGATGGCGCAGTGGCTGAGGCCTCGCCGGGTCAGTTTGAAATTAATCTGCACCATACGGAAAACGTGCTGGATGCCTGTGATGATGCACTGGCGCTAAAACGTCTCGTCAGGCAGATGGCAGAAAAACATAAGATGCATGCCACGTTTATGGCGAAGCCGTATGAAGAGCATGCGGGCAGCGGGATGCATATCCACATTAGTATGCAAAACAACAGAGGCGAAAACGTGCTCGCGGACGCCAGCGGCGAGGATTCCGCGCTGCTGAAACGCGCGCTGGCCGGGATGATCGATCTGATGCCAGCGTCCATGGCACTGCTGGCACCGAACGTCAACTCGTACCGCCGTTTCCAGCCGGGAATGTATGTGCCGACGCAGGCGTCGTGGGGACACAACAACCGCACGGTTGCCCTGCGTATTCCCTGCGGCGATCGCCATAACCATCGTGTCGAATACCGGGTGGCAGGGGCAGACGCGAATCCGTATCTGGTGATGGCGGCGATTTTTGCCGGCATTCTGCACGGGCTGGATAACGATTTACCGCTGCAGGAAGAGGTTGAAGGCAATGGCCTGGAGCAGGACGGCCTGCCGTTCCCGATTCGTCAGAGTGATGCGCTGTGGGAGTTTATGCAAAACGATCGCCTTCGCGAGCGGCTGGGCGAGCGTTTCTGCCACGTGTATCACGCCTGCAAAAATGATGAATTACTGCAGTTTGAACGCCTGATTACCGAAACAGAAATCGAGTGGATGCTGAAAAACGCCTGATAACGCGCCCCGGTAAGGGGCCGCTTTGTTTCATCTCATACGTATCACCATACGGCCTGCGCGGAGCCTGGCCGAACTGTTCGCTGGCACGCCAGCTATCTCCCGGGAGTCGCGTTATGGAGCGCAGGCGGCACAGGGACTTTCTTAACGACACTGTGTGACGAGGTAGGAAATGATGCAGATGTTCAACTATCCGCAGGGCGAAGGGGGCCAGTCAGGCTTCCATGGTGAATGCGAACCAGAGACGGTGCGCTGGTACGGTCGCGTTTGTTCTTCACAACTTCCCCCTTTGCTAAGCAGGTTTGCGTTAAGGTCAACGCGATTGCAAACCACGGTAAGCATGGGGGGGACGGTGTATGGCGACTAACACGTCTCTTGACGCGCCGGGCATGGCTGGCAGAACCCGACTGCGCAGTTCCCTTAAGCTCTGGCAGGTGGTGATGATGGGGCTGGCTTACCTCACCCCCATGACCGTGTTTGATACCTTCGGTATTGTGTCCGGTATCAGCAACGGCCACGTGCCCGCCTCGTATCTCCTGGCGCTGGCTGGCGTCATGTTTACCGCCATCAGCTACGGTAAACTGGTACGGCAGTTCCCGGAAGCGGGCTCCGCGTATACCTACACGCAGAAATCGATTGGACCCCACGTGGGCTTTATGGTCGGCTGGTCATCGTTACTGGACTATCTTTTCCTGCCGATGATCAACGTGCTGCTGGCGAAGATCTACCTGTCCGCGATGTTCCCTGAGGTCCCTCCGTGGGTCTGGGTGGTGGGGTTTGTGACGATCCTGACGCTGGCGAATCTGAAGAGTGTTAACCTGGTCGCCAACTTTAATACCCTGTTTGTGCTGGTGCAGGTCGCGATTATGGTGGTGTTTGTCATCCTCGTGGTGCATGGCTTGCACAAGGGAGAAGGGGTCGGCACCGTCTGGTCGCTCCAGCCGTTTATCAGCGAGAACGCACATCTGATCCCTATTATTACCGGCGCGACCATCGTCTGCTTCTCTTTCCTCGGTTTTGATGCGGTTACCACGCTATCGGAAGAGACGCCAAACGCGGCACGGGTCATTCCCAAAGCCATTTTCCTGACCGCGCTGTATGGCGGGCTGATATTCATTATTGCCTCGTTCTTCATGCAGCTCTTTTTCCCGACCATCGCGCGCTTTAAGAACCCGGATGCCGCGCTGCCGGAAATCGCACTGTACGTGGGCGGTAAGCTCTTCCAGTCGGTGTTTTTATGTACCACCTTTGTCAATACATTGGCTTCAGGTCTGGCCTCGCACGCCAGCGTCTCGCGGTTATTGTATGTGATGGGGCGTGACAACGTCTTTCCGGAGCGGGTGTTTGGTTATGTGCATCCGAAATGGCGTACCCCGGCCCTGAACGTCATTATGGTGGGGATAGTGGCCCTGTCGGCGCTGTACTTTGACCTCGTGACCGCAACGGCGCTGATCAACTTTGGCGCACTGGTGGCGTTTACGTTTGTTAACCTCTCGGTGTACAACCATTTCTGGCGACGTAAGGGGCTAAACAAAACGTGGAAAGATCGTTTCCACTATCTCCTGCTGCCGCTTATTGGGGCGGTAACGGTCGGCGTGCTGTGGATAAACCTCGAAGCGACGTCCCTGACGCTTGGCCTCATCTGGGCGGCACTGGGGATCCTTTACCTGACATGGCTAACGCGCCGTTTCCGAAAACCGCCTCCGCAGTTTGAAGCCGGTAAGATAGAGCAGGCCTGGGATTCCTGAACGATAAACGGCACCAGTACGCTGGTGCCGTTTAGGTCGCTCGTGCGTCTTACCGGACATCAGCCCGCACGTTTATTATCTCAAACGTTGATGAAGACTTGCCCCCACCAGCAGTGCGGCACAAAGCATCAGGGCGATAAACCCGCCCACGCCGTTCCAGCCGTAGTGATGCCAGAACACGCCGCCCAGCGTCCCGGCGATGCTGGATCCCAGGTAATAGCTAAACAGGTACAGCGACGATGCCTGTCCTTTGGCTCGACGCGCGCGCGGGCCAATCCAGCTGCTGGCGACCGAGTGCGCGGCGAAGAACCCGGCGGAGAAGAGCAGCATCCCGGCAAAAATCAGCCACAGTGAGGAGAAGAGCGTCAACAGCAGGCCGAGCAGCATTACCGCTGTGAAGACCAGCATGACCGGCCCGCGGCCGAAGCGTGCGGTCATCGCCCCGGCTTTCGGCGAACTCCACGTGCCGGTGAGATAAGCCACAGAAAGCAAACCGACCATGGCCTGATTCAGATGCCACGGCGAAAGCATCAGGCGATAGCCAATATAGTTAAACAACGTGACGAATGACCCCATCAGCAGGAAGCCCATCAGGAACAGGCGCGGCAACCCTTTATCACGCCAGTGCAAACGGAAGTTAATAAACAGCGTTTTCGGGCGCAGAGAAATCGGGCGGAAATGGCGTGATTCCGGCAGGATTTTCCAGAACATCAGTGCAGATGCCAGCGCGAAACACCCGATAACCGCCAGCGCAATACGCCAGCTAAAGAAGTCCGTAAAGACCCCGCTCAGCAGACGCCCACTCATGCCGCCAATTGAATTCCCGCTGATGTACAACCCCATCGAAAAGGCAACGAAGCTCGGATGGATCTCTTCGCTGAGATAGGTCATCCCGACCGCGGCCACGCCGCTTAGCGACAGCCCGATCAGCGCGCGCATCACCAGAATGCCGTGCCAGCTGGTCATCATGGTCGAGAGCAACGTACAGACCGAGGCCAGCATCAGGGCAGTGACCATCACCGGTTTACGGCCAATGGCGTCGGACAAAGGGCCGGTAAAGAGCAGGCCAATTGCCAGCATCGCGGTTGAAATCGAGAGCGAAACGCTGCTGCTGGCGGGCGATACGCCAAACTCATGGGAGAGAACGGGGAGGATCGGCTGAACGCAATAGAGCAGGGCAAACGTGGCCAGACCGGCCGAAAAGAGCGCCAGGGTAACGCGCATAAATTGGGGAGTACCACGTTTAATGAACTGAACCGGCTGCGATGCTACGGGTAAATCATTGATATCGCTGGCCGGAGAGATATCAATGGAGGTTGTACGACTCACACAGTTTCCTTGCTTAAACATCCCCGTGATTTCGGGTGACGGGTATGACCACACGATCAGGGTAGGAAAATGTAAATATTCTGTCTAATATATTAATTATCTCAAATGATACTTTAAAAATATGAATATCGAACTGCGTCATCTTCGCTATTTTGTCGCCGTTGCTGAGGAGCTGCATTTTGGCCGCGCGGCGGCACGGCTGAATATCTCTCAGCCCCCGTTAAGCCAGCAGATTCAAATCCTCGAACAGCAGGTGGGCGCGCGCCTTCTGGCCCGCACCAACCGCAGCGTGAGCCTGACGGCGGCGGGTAAGCAGTTTCTGACCGACAGCCGACAAATCCTGAGCATGGTTGATGACGCCGCCGCCCGTGCAGAGCGGCTTTACCTCGGAGAAGCCGGTGAGCTGAGAATCGGGTTTACGTCGTCCGCGCCCTTTATCAGCGCCGTCTCCCAGACGCTTTCCTCATTCCGCCGCCATTTCCCGGATGTGCATATTCAGACGCGCGAAATTAATACCCGCGAGCAAATTGCACCGCTGAATGAAGGCGCACTGGATTTGGGGTTGATGCGTAATACGCAGCTGCCGGACACGCTGGCGTGGCAGGTGATTCTGCATGAACCCCTGATGGCTATGATCCCCCTTGACCACCCGCTGGCCTCGCGTCCGGCGGTATCGCTCGCAGAGCTGGCAAAAGAACCCTTTGTCTTTTTTGATCCTCAGGTCGGAACGGGCCTGTATGACGACATTCTGGGACTGATGCGTCGCTACGATCTTGCTCCGGTTATCACCCAGGAGGTGGGCGAGGCGATGACCATTATTGGGCTGGTCGCCGCCGGACTGGGGGTCTCTATTCTTCCGGCCTCCTTTAAACGGGTACAACTGCGCGAAATGCGCTGGGTTCCCATCGCCGAAGAGGATGCCGTTTCCGAGATGTGGCTGGTCTGGTCAAAACATCGTGAACAGAGCCACGCCGCGCAGCGCTTCAAACAGCAGTTAATCAGCGCTTCAGGTGGGCAAAACCGGTAAGGAAAAGGGATAAAAATGTGCGGTAAATCACAGAGCTAAGTAAATATTTGACGACAGCTATGGAAGTGCTTCACCATAGCCCAAAGTTTATTTCGAAGCTCGAAAATAAGGGAGTACGAGGTGGTTGCTGATAGTCAGCCAGGGCACATTGATCAGATTAAGCAGACCAACGCTGGCGCGGTATACCGCCTGATTGATCAGCTTGGTCCGGTTTCGCGTATCGATCTTTCGCGCCTGGCACAGCTGGCACCTGCCAGTATCACCAAGATTGTCCGTGAAATGCTGGAAGCGCACCTGGTCCAGGAGACGGAAATTCAGGAGCCGGGCAGCCGTGGCCGTCCGGCGGTCGGGCTGGTGGTTGAGACGGAAGCATGGCATTACCTGTCACTGCGCATCAGTCGCGGGGAGATCTTCCTCGCGCTGCGCGATCTGAGCAGCAAACTGGTGGTGGAGGATCGGCTTGAGCTGCCGCTCAACGCGGAACAATCGCTCCTCGATGCCATTGTCTCCCATATCGATAACTTCTTTATCCGCCATCAGCAGCGGCTGGAACGCTTAACGGCAATCGCCATCACCATGCCGGGCATTATTGATACCGAAAACGGCATCGTGCACCGCATGCCGTTTTACGAAGATGTCAAAGAGATGCCGCTGGGAGAGGTGCTGAAAAACCATACCGGCGTGCCGGTCTATATTCAGCATGACATCAGTGCCTGGACCATGGCGGAGGCCCTGTTTGGCGCGTCGCGCGGTGCGCGTGATGTGATTCAGGTTGTGATCGACCATAACGTTGGGGCGGGTGTCATCACCGACGGGCGTCTTCTTCACGCCGGGAGCAGCAGCCTGGTGGAAATCGGGCACACTCAGGTCGACCCGTACGGGAAGCGCTGCTACTGCGGGAACCATGGCTGCCTGGAGACCATTGCCAGTGTAGAAAGCGTGCTGGAGCTGGCGCAGGTCAGGCTCAGCCAGTCCATGAGCTCCTCGCTGCACGGCCAACCCTTAACGGTCGATTCCCTCTGCGCCGCCGCGCGTCAGGGAGATTTGCTGGCGAAGGATATTATTACCGGGGTGGGGATTAACGTTGGCCGCATCCTGGCGATTATGGTGAACCTCTTTAACCCGCAAAAAATCCTGATTGGCTCCCCGCTCAGCCAGGCGGCGGAGATCCTCTTTCCGGCGATCTCGGCCTGTATCCATCAGCAGTCGCTTCCCGCCTACAGCAAGAATATTGCGGTGGAAAGCACCCAATTCTCTAACCAGGGCACCATGGCAGGTGCGGCGCTGGTCAAAGATGCCATGTATAACGGCTCGCTGCTTATCCGCCTGTTACAGGGTTAACTCTTTTCCGCAGATGTACGAAAAATTGCGCTATCTCAAGCCGGGTAGCGCACGCATCCCGTAGACTTCCTCCACTGAATTATTTACCTGGTTTATATTTTCGAAGCATACCCAAGAGGTGGAGTGAGTCATGCTTAAGCGTTTCTTTGTTACTGGTACAGATACCTCTGTCGGCAAGACCGTCGTATCCCGCGCATTGCTGCAGGCGCTTGCAGCAAGCGGTAAACGCGTGGCAGGGTACAAACCGGTCGCAAAAGGGAGTAAAGAGACGCCAGAGGGATTGCGTAATAAAGACGCCCTGGTGCTGCAAAGCGTCTCGTCGCTGGAACTGCCTTATCAGGCGGTCAATCCCATTGCCTTAAGCGAAGAGGAGAGCAGCGTGGCGCACAGCGGTCTGATTAATTATCCCCTGCTGTCCGATGGGCTGGCGAACCTGAGCGAGAAGGTTGATCACGTGGTGGTCGAAGGGACGGGCGGCTGGCGCAGCCTGATGAATGATTTGCGGCCGCTCTCTGAGTGGGTCGTCCAGGAACAGCTTCCGGTAGTGATGGTGGTGGGTATCCAGGAAGGGTGCATCAACCATGCGCTACTGACAGCGCAGGCGATTGCCAATGACGGCCTGCCGCTGGTGGGCTGGGTGGCAAACCGTATCAACCCGGGCCTGGCGCACTACGCGGAGATCATCGACGTGCTGAGCGCCAAACTGCCTGGGCCGCTGGTGGGTGAGCTGCCTTATCTGCCTCGTGCCGAGCAGCGCGAGTTAGCGCAGTACATCGATCTCTCTGCCCTCGGCGGCGTGTTGGCCGTAGATCGAGTCGTGGCGTAACGTCCGCGACAGCACGGACGCCACCACACAGGCGACCAGTAAACCGGGCAGTAAAACATACTGTCCGGTCATTTCACAGACCATCAGCGCCGACATAATGGGCGCATGCGTGGTCGCAGCAAGTAGCGTTGCCATTCCCGCCAGTCCCAGCAATATTGCCGTCTCTGAACCCGGTAACCACAGCGCGAAAAGCTGCGCAAACAGCATCCCCGTCGCCATGCCGACAAACAGCGTGGGCGTAAACACGCCGCCCGGTGCACCCGAACCGCTGCTGGCCAGTACCGCCAGCAATTTACAGATAAACACTCCGGCAATCACCGACAGCAGCGGCGGGGCGAGCAGAAAAGCCTGAACCACGCTGTAGCCATTCCCCCATACCTTCGGCGTGAGGAGGGACAGCAGCCCGACGATCAACCCCCCCAGCGCCAGCTGCCACGGCGGCGAAAGTTTGAGACGCAGAAACAGTCCGTGGCTAAACGTCATCAGCCACATCAACAGGGGTCCGCAAAGACCTGCCAGCAGACCCATGGCGACCAGCAGGGCATAATCTGTCGCGGTCAGTATGCCGCTCAGATGGACTTCATAGAGCGTGCTGGCGCCGGGTGCCAGCACGCGGGTAGTCAGAAGCGCCACCACCGCCGCAATAACCACGGGACCGAGTGAGGCCAGCATGAGCGTGCCAAACAGAATCTCTGCAATAAACAGGCTTCCGGCTAAGGGGGCATGATAAGCGCTGGACATCCCGGCCGCGGCACCACAGGCGATCCAGAGCTTCCATTCGGATTTGGGCGTAAAACGGCGAGCGAAAAAGGAGGCGGCGAGAGCGGCAAGCAGGATCATGGCCCCTTCGCGCCCGATGGCGCTTCCGCTGGCGACGACCAGCAGCGACGCCAGGGATTTTACAAGGCTGGCACCGTAATCAAACTGGCCGTCCCCGGTCTCCAGCGCCTCCATGTAATCGGTTGGTGCGTGAGGCCGCTGGGCGGTCAGTCGCTGCCATCCCCAGAGCAGTACCCCGGCGGCCAGCCCACCCAGCGCAGGCGTCAGCGCGCGCCGCCAGGACGAGAGCGATGCGGCGGCATTCACCAGGCTACCGCTGTCGTTGCTGAGAAGCAGCCACTCCAGCAGGTACATGCTGTGACGAAACACCGCAACGGCCAGCGCCGCCAGCACGCCGGTGACGGTGGCCATCAACAGTCGGCGAAACATCGCCCGGATGTCGGGGTAAGCATGAAGACGTTGCATGGGTCGCGATTACAGGGGAACGATACAATATTGTGGCGGGAAATCGCGGGGTTAGCAAAAGGTATGCGTGCGAAAGCGCCGGGCGAGGCCCGGCCAGAAGGGTTAACTCTCGCTATGAATATTCAGTGCCCGACGCGTACGCCCGGAACTCAGGTACTCGGCAATATAGTCCTGCGAAATCTCGCCGTTGTAACGCCCGTCCTCATCCACGATCGGCATCCAGCTGGTATTGCTTTCATACAGACGTGACAACACGACGCGCAGGTTGTCTTCCGCCTTGCCGGTCATGCGGAACGGATGCAGGATGTCGCCACAGGTACCGCTGGCGTTGCGCGCTTCGCGACGTTTCACAAAGCCCAGCGGTTTTCCGTGCTCGTCGACCACGGTAATTGCGCGAATGTCATTGTCGTCCATCGTGGCAAAGGCTTCAGGAAGCGGCGTAGCGCTCCGCGCCGTAATGGTCGGCTGCTGGTCGGTGACGTCTCCTGCGGAGACCAGCAGCAGCCGCTTCAGCGTCCTGTCCTGACCAACAAACGAGCCGACAAATTCATTGGCCGGTTTTGCCAGCAGTTCATCCGGGCTGGCACACTGCACGATTTTCCCCTGACGGAAGACTGCGATTCGGTCGCCGAGCTTCAGGGCTTCATCAATATCGTGGCTGACCAGCATCACCGTTTTCTTCAGCTTGCGCTGCATCTCCAGGAACTGGTTCTGGATCACCTCGCGATTGATGGGGTCCACCGCGCCGAACGGTTCATCCATCAGCAGTACCGGAGGATCCGCCGCCAGGGCGCGGATGACGCCGATACGCTGCTGCTGGCCGCCGGACATCTCGCGCGGATAGCGGCTAAGAAACTTACGCGGATCCATTGCCACCATATCCATCAGCTCTTCGGCGCGGGTTTTGCAGCGCGCTTTATCCCAGCCCAGCATGCGCGGTACAACGGTGATGTTCTCTTCGATAGTCATGTTCGGGAACAGGCCAATCTGCTGGATCACGTAGCCAATATTGCGGCGCAGGGTCACCGTGTCCATGCCGCTGGTGTCTTCACCGTTAATGAGGATTGTTCCGCTGCTGGGTGTGATAAGGCGGTTAATCATCTTCAGGGTCGTGGTTTTCCCACAGCCGGACGGGCCGAGCAGGACACACATTTCCCCTTCGGGAACGTTCAGGTTGACGTTATCGACGGCCTTAAAGGTCTGGCCGTGCTTCTGTGAAAAGTGTTTGGTGAGGTTTTCCAGTTTTATCATTATCGAATCCCCTTTGGAGTCAGAACCACCTGCAAACGGTGCAGCAGCCAGTCGAGCACAATAGCTAAAAGACAAATCATCAGCGCGCCCGCAATCAACATGCGAATATCACTTCCGCCAATACCGTTGAGCAGCAGCAGGCCCAGGCCACCCGCGCCGATTACCGCGGCAATCGCCATCACGCCAATATTCATGACGACGGCAGTACGGATCCCACCGAAAATTACCGGCAGCGCCATCGGGATTTCCACCCAGCGCAGACGCTGCCAGAAGGTCATGCCGATGCCCCGTCCGGCTTCACGCAGGCCCGGCGGCAGGCTGTCGAGCGCCGTATGGGTGTTACGTACAATCGGCAGCAGCGAGTAGAGAAACACCGCCGTAATCGCGGGCAGGGCGCCGATACCCTGACCGATCAGCGAAAAGAGCGGGATCATCAGACCAAACAGGGCGATGGACGGAATGGTCAGCACGATGGTAGCGATGCCCAGTACCGGCGTTGCCAGCCATTTATGACGGACAATCAGAACGCCCAGCGGGACGCCGATGAGGATGGCTAAACCCACGGCCAGCGCCACCAGCCACAGGTGCTGCAGCGTCAGGGTTAACAGATAGTCCCAGTTATCCAGGATGTAGTGCACGGTATCCATAGCGCCTCCTACAGCAACTGTTTGCTACGCAGGAAATCACGGGCGACCTGCTGCGGTGACTGATGGTCGATATCCACCTTCTTGTTCAGCTCGGTGATAACGTCGTTGTTGAGCTGGGCGGAGAGGGTATTGAGCGCCTCTTCCAGACCCGGATTAGCCTCCAGCGTGTCTTTACGCACCACCGGAGTGACCGCATAGCTCGGGAAGAAGCCTTTATCATCTTCCAGCACCTTCAGGTCAAAGCCCTTCACGCGCCCGTCGGTGGTGTAAATCAGACCGGCGTCGACAAAGCCGTCGCGCACCGCGTTATAGACCAGTCCCGGGTCCATCTGACGGATCTGCGGGCGGTCCAGCGTCATGTTATAGGCGGCCTGCAGCGGCTTCATGCCGTCGCTGCGCCCGGCAAATTCCAGGTCCAGGCCCAGCAGCCAGTTTTTGTCCGGGTTGGTTTGACGGATCTGCTCAATCTTCGCCACCATCTCTGACATGGTGTTGATGTGTTCCGCCTCGGCGCGCTTGCGCTGCATGGCGAAAGCATAGGTATTGTTCATGTCTGCGGGTTTAAGCCATACCAGACTGTGCTTTGCGTCCAGGCGTTTCACCGTCTCGTAAGACTCCTGCGGCGACATGCGTTTGTTGATGTGGTTAAAGATGATTAATGACGTGCCGGTGTACTCCCAGGTCATATCAATCTGTTTGTTGATCATCGCGTTACGGGAAATCACCGTGGCGATATTGGTTTGCGGCTGTACCTGGAATCCTTTCTTCTGTAAATACTGCACGGTCATAGCCGAGAGAATATGCTGCTCGGTAAAGCTTTTGGTTGCCAGGATCAGCGGGGCTGCCATTGCCTGGCTGGTGAAGAGCGCCGCGGCGCACAGCGCCGTCAGGCCGGAAAACAGTCTCATAAAAGCTCCTTGTTATTGTTATTGAGCGAGATGGGGGCTCATCACGCGACCCAGCGCCGCCAGCAGGGTGTCGAGGATCAGGGCGAACAGGGCGGTGGCCGCCGCGCCGAGGATCAGGGTCGGAAAATCGTTCAGGTAGATGCCGGGGAAAATCAGCTCACCGTAGCTGCTGGCACCAATCAGGAAGGCCAGCGGCGCGGTACCGACGTTGATGGCGGTGGCGATGCGGATCCCGGAGAGCATGACGGGCCAGGCGTTGGGCAATTCAACCTGACGCAGACGCTGCCATTTGGTCATCCCGATCCCGTTTGCGGCTTCAAGTAACGAGGCCGGAACGGAACACAATCCCGCGTAGGTATTGCGCACAATGGGCAGCAGCGAAGCAAGAAACAGCGCGATGATGGCGGGCGTATCGCCGATGCCAATCACCACCATCGCCAGGGCCAGCACGGCCAGCGGTGGCAGCGTGTTACCCACGTTGAAAATTTGCATCACATATTCGGCGATACCCCGCGCGGCCGGGCGGCTCAGCAGGATACCGGCCGGAATACCGACCAGCAGGGCAAAAAACATCGACGAGAAAACCAGTATCATGTGCTGTTGCCCGAGATAAATCAGGTCAACCTGACGCGCCTTGATTGTCTCAAGTCCGATCCCCCAGATGAGAAGGGCAAGAACCACGATAATCGCGCCAACAAACAGCAGCGAACGTTTGAGTAATGGGTGCATTGCGGTGTGTCTCCCTGTGCGCATGCGTTATAGCAACCACCGGTTGCCTGTTGTTATGCCATGTTTCGGCAGGGGTAATTGACCTATAGCAAGCGTTTGGGAAGGGTTCCAGCGAAGGGGGAAAATCAGTAACCCTATGAAAAGCGTGACAACCTTAAGTCAGGCCTTATGGCGTAAGGGCTGAATATGGCGCAGGCAGAATAGTCCTAAAGCGCAACCCATAAAGTGACAGGGTCACGTATCGCGATGTTCCTGTCACCCTGCCTGAGAGCTTTATCTGCTTAGTAGGGGGCGTACACGGCGAACACGCACTGAGATACTGATAATCGATACGGTCGCGACAACGGAGAGCATCAACCCGAGCGCCAGCATGGCGTTGAAGCCAACCCATCTGAAGAGCAGTAACCCGGCGATACCCCCGGTAATGAACGAGAAAAGGGTGGTTAAGTGGGTTTTCAACTGACTTTTTTGTGCCGCGGTATCTTTGGAGTAATCCCTGCGAAGCATGGCAACCGTGACGGAGGCCAGGGAAATTCCCGCGTCCGTCAGCGTGCCGGTAATGTGCGTCGATCTCACCCGTCCGCCGGAAAGCTGTGTGGAGGTTGAATTATGAATGCCCATCAGACAGCACAGGAAAATAATAATCTCGCGGTTGCTGGTGAGCGCATGGAAATACATCTCGTAGAGAGATACGCCGGTTAATAATATCCCTTCGACAAAAAGGATTTGGCAAAAAACCAGCCTGACGTTATGGATAATGCCCCATATCACGATAAGACGCGCAAGGATTGCACCCGCCACAAAGGAGAGAATAATCGAGCCAAAGAAAATGATATCGCTCAGATCGGTGGAGGAGACTTCGCTGGATAATTGTGAGGTGTTGCCGGTCATATGAGAGGGGAAAAAGCCAAAGGCCCCAAGGGCGATGGCGTTGAGTAAACCTGCTGAGGTCGCCAGCCAGAGAGCAAGCCGGCGATCCTCCTGGTGCGTTCGTTCTTTCTTGAGTTTAATCAGCAAGAATACCTCCGGGGTGAGCTTTGCCTGAATAATCAGGCTAGCAAAGCGTGTCGACGGGCTGTCCAGGATATTGCTTAATTATTATTCCCTCTGGCGACGTTGAGGGTTTAGTAATTAAATAAAATACCCTTTACGAAAAGTATTCCAAACTGAAACCTCACGCTACGCCATTATTTCCATGAGGCGCTTTCGCGGAGGCGTGAAAGCATAAATGTCAACGCAGCCGCACAAAGCAGCACTATGCCGCTCAGGGCAAACGTGCTCTGCCAGCCGAGGCGATTAAACACCATACCGCCCGCCGTTGAACCCAGTGCAATGGCGAGTTGGATCACCGCGACCATTAACCCTCCGCCCGCTTCGGCATCCTCCGGTAGCGTTCGGGCGACCCACGCCCACCAGCCCGTCGGTGCTGCCGTCGCCAGCATTCCCCACAAGCCTGACAGCAGGGCAACAATCCACACGTTATGCCCGGTCAAAATCAACGCGCCAGCGATGGCGGCCATCAGCAGTGGAATCGCTATTAACGTCAGGTAAAACGCCGCGTTCAGAACCAGAGTAACGAGAAGGGTGCCAACAAATCCGGCAATGCCGATGGCGAGCAAAATCAGCGATAGCCCGGAGGCGCTGACGTGCGTGACGGTCTCGAGAAATGGGCGCACATAGGTAAACAGCGCAAACTGTCCCATAAAGAACAGGCTGCAGGCTATCAGACCGACGGATACGACAGGCTGGCGAAATAGCCGAAAGACGCCTTCACCTGACGCACCGTTTTTACGCCCGCTCATATTTGGCAGGCTAACGTACTGCCACAGGAATGCGGCGATTGCCACGGGCACCAGACAAAGGAAGGCACCGCGCCAGCCAATGGTTGCACCCAGGTAGCTGCCTAGCGGGGCGGCCACGACCGTTGCCAGCGCGTTACCACCGTTGAAAATAGCCAGCGCGCGCGTGACCTGATGATGGGGAACCAGGCGAATAGCCGTTGCCGCCGACATGGACCAGAACCCGCCGATGGCGATACCGATCAGCGCGCGACCGGTCATATACGTCTGATAGTTCTGGGCGAAGGCAATAATGAGCCCCGAGAGCGCCATCAGTATCGTCATGCCCAGCAGAAGGTGTTTACGATTCATATTCCCGGCAAGCCGGGAGAGGAAGAGGCTGGTCAGTACCGCCAGCGCGCCGGAGATAGCAATGCCCTGGCCTGCAAGCCCCTCCGTCACGCCTAAATCTGCGGCAAGCGGGGTGAGCAGGCTCACGGGCATAAATTCCGAGGCAATCAGGACGAATACGCAAAGGGTCATGGCAAAAATGCCTCCCCAGTACGCATGTTCCTCATGCTGTGAAGTGGTGTGGTTTAATGTGGACATCGTCTGATTTCGCTAAGAGCGCCGCCCGTCGAAACGGGCAGCAGGGAGGTTTATTTCAGGCTGTTTTTAAAGAATTGTTCAAACTGAGCGAATGGGATCTTCCCGGCAGCATTGTCGTAGAGATCGACATGGTTTGCGCCCGAGACAATCACCAGTTCTTTCTGCTTGCTGCCGACCGCGTTAAACGCATCTTCGGCGAAATAACGGGAGTGCGCCTTTTCGCCGGTCACGATAAGCGTCGGGATAGCGATCTCTCCGGCATAGCTCAGCAGCGGCATGTTCATGAACGAGAGCGGCATAGTTGCCGTCCATGCGCCGGTTGAGTTGACGGAACGCGCGTGGAAGCCACGCGGCATGCGGTAGTAGTCATAAAACTCTTTCAGCACCGGATTCGGGTTGGCGGGCAAGGCTTCTGGCAGAATACGTTCTGACGCGGTCACTTTGCCGTTCTCGTCAACATAAATGTCATGGCCGCCCTGTGCAAAGGTGCCGTTCCCGGCATCCTTCCAGCGCTGTTCATTCAGGTACTGCAGCACAGCATGGCGATCTGCCGAAGAATAACGATCTTTGCCGTCGCCTACGCCGTGACCCATCGCCCGGCTCATGTCATACATTACGCTGGTGGCGACAGCTTTGATGCGCGTATCCATGGATGCCGCATTCAGCGCCATACCGCCCCAGCCGCAGATCCCAAGGATGCCAATGCGGTTACGGTCGACCTCTTTCTGCACGCCCAGGAAATCAACCGCGGCGCTAAAGTCTTCGGTGTTGACGTCCGGTGACGCGACGTTGCGCGGCTGACCGCCACTTTCGCCCGTCCAGGAAGGGTCGAACGCCAGGGTTACAAACCCTTTTTCCGCCAGGGTCTGCGCGTAGAGACCGCTGGACTGCTCTTTGACCGCGCCAAATGGCCCGCTGACGGCAATCGCTGCCAGCTTACGGTCGCCACGGTTTTTAGGAAGATAGAGATCGCCTACCAGGGTAATACCGTAACGGTTCTGGAAGGAGACCTTACGGTGGTCAACCCGGTCACTTTTGGCAAAGGTTTTGTCCCAGGTTGTGACCATCGAGACGGGGGCGTTAGGATTGGTGGCTTCTGCATAACTCATGGTTGTCACTCCACTTAATGATGCGCATAGCAGCATCGCAACAGACAGTTTTTGGGTGAATGTTTTCATGTATCGATACCCTGCGGTGTTGTGTTGCGGCCATTATAGTTAGCAGAATGAGTGCTGATTAGAGGCCATAATCTGCTAGAATTAATATCAAATTGTTATGAATTGCGGGGCGTAATGGCGAAGCGAGAAAACTACAATGAGCTGTATCTGTTTATGCAGGTGGTGCGGGAGGGAAGTTTCACCGCGGCTGCGCAGCGGCTTGGGCTGGCGCAATCCGGGGTGAGCCGCTCGGTGCGCGAGCTGGAGGAGCGGTTGGGCGTCCAGCTTCTCGTTCGCACCACGCGTAAGCTGTCGTTAACCCACGCCGGAGAGCAGCTCTATCAGACAGCCGAATCCGCGTTCGATGCACTTGATTCGGGTCTGGCGACCCTCGCACATTATCGTCAGACACCGTCCGGCACGGTGCGCATTAACGCCAGTCAGCACGCCATCGACAAATGCCTGCTGCCAAAGCTCGCCATTTTTAAACAGCGTTACCCGGATATCAGGCTGGAACTCATAAATGAAAGCCGCTTCGTCGACATCATTACCGAGCGGTTTGATGCGGGTGTCAGGCTGGGAGCTGAGGTCAGTCAGGGAATGATTGCGGTGCGCATCACGCCCGATATGGAAATGGCCGTAGTGGCTGCACCGGGGCACTTCAGGCGTTACGGCTTTCCCCAGACGCCAGCTGATTTAGTGGCCCATCCCTGTATTGCCTATCAGTTTGCTGATGGAAATGATTATCAGTGGGAACTGGTCGAGGACGGGAAAAAAATCACCCATCGGCCAGAGGGCAGTGGGCATTGTCAGACAGCTATATGGAAGCCCAAGCCGCCCGTCTTGGGCTTGGGCTGGCTTATGTTCCGCTTGAGCTGGTGGCTGATGATCTTGAAAAAGGAACGCTTATCCGGGTATTGCAGCGCTATAGCCTGCGCATGGACGGGCTGTATCTTTATTATCCGCACCGCAACGTATCGCCGGCTTTGAGGGCCGTTATTGATACGCTGAAAATGTAATTTCTGTGAACGTGTTTTTCTTCGACATGTGAACTGCAGGCCCCTGCTTGCTTAAGTCAGGAAAAAAACTTAGGCTAACGTCAAGATCTGCTTGCTCAACAAAGGCTTAAAAATGGAAAAAATAATCCCGGAATATACGGCTGTTGATTTATCCCGTTGGGCAAGAAAGGAGCATTTTGAGGTATTTCAGGGGTTTGCTCAATCGACGTTTAACCAGACGGTATTGGTCGATATTACCGTGCTGCTAAGCCATATTAAAAACGTTGGCTGGAAGTTTTATCCGACGATTATTTTTCTCGTTGCTAAAGTCGTTAACCGTCACCCAGAATTCCGTATGGCCATGAAGGACAATGAGCTTGTCATATGGAATGAAATTCATCCAAATTATACGATTTTCCATAATGAAACAGAGACCTTTTCATCATTATGGAGTCATTACGATGGCGATATACAGCACTTTCAGAAAACCTATTCTGAAGACATGGCTCGCTATGGCGATAAACTTGCGTATTGGCCAAAAGAACAATCCAGGGAAAATATCTTTTTTATATCCGGCATTCCGTGGGTAAGTTTTACGAGCTTCAGCGTTAGCGTGGCTAATATGAAAAACTTTTTTGCCCCTATGTTTACGCTTGGAAAATATTACGAGCAAGAGGGCAGGGTATTATTACCTCTCGCCGTTCAGGTACATCATTCTGTCTGCGATGGTTTCCATGTGGCAAGGTTTTTTAATGAGTTACAAGAGGTCTGCGATGCGTTACCACAGCAGACCGGGCAACAGGAATGATGATGTGGCCATCAGGCCGCTTTAACCGCCCTGATTTTTTTACTGTCAGCTGCACCTGACTCGGTTTTATCGTCAGCAGGGGTATCAAGAGCCGGGAGCTTACTGGTTCGCAAAATATGCTGCACGGCATCTTTCTGCTCGGCGAGATACAGACCAAGATCTTCAGCCTGCGTTTCATCCATCTGCATTCCGCTTTGCAAAAGCCAGTCGGTAAACGCCTCTGCCATATCAAGCAGTTTGTCGTGAGCGTCAGCCTCTTTCTTACTGGCAAATGTCATTTTCTCTTCACCTTTTCTTACGACAACATATTTTGTTTCAACAGCCATCACGCACCTCTCATACTGTATTTATGTACAGTATAACAGAGGCCGGAAAAAGTTGCAGCAAAATGTGCGTTACGTGTGCGCCTGCTGGGTTTCACGGCAGGCCACACTGCGCCGCCATGCGCCTGGAGCCTGGCCATATTGCCGTTTAAAACTGCGGTTGAAGGATTGCTGAGAGTCAAAACCCAACGCGATCGCCACGTTCAGAATCGGTTCGTCGCTGTGGGTTAAGCGCTCAACGGATTTTTGCAGCTTTTGCGCGCGAATGTATCCGGCGAGAGGGTAGCCCGTATGTTCTTTAAACAGTCGCTGAAGGTGCCATTTCGAATAGCCGGAGCGCCTGGCGACGGACTCAATATCCAGACGGCTATCAAGGTTGTTGTCGATCCAGTCGAGTAAATCATGCATAAATGCGCCCGTGTTCATCGGGTTACCTCCACGCAGCCTGTTAAATGGTATCTTTATCTGTTGCATTTAAAGGTGGCGCGTTTTTGCAGTAATTGCAAGTTTTATTGTTGCATTTAAATCCTTACCTGAAACGGGCCTTTTTAACATCCGACCGAATAGCACATAAAGTGCAACAATTATTCTTGCACTTAGTTAAGCGCCTTCCTACAATCGCCGCGAATAGTGTATTCGCAACTGTTACAGTTTTGTGGCGATGAACGACACAAATGGCCTTAAGCCAGCCCGGACAAAGGAAGTGGCGCGGTGCCTCCTGCCGCGTCTTGCCCGGCGGCTACAATTACCGGAATAAAAATAATGAGCCTGCAAAAAACCTGGGGAAACGAACCTCTGCATGCGCTGGGAGCGATATTGCTCTCCCTGTTGCTTGTCGGATGTGATAACAGCGTCGCGCAAAATGCTGCACCCCCTGCGCCCGCCGTCAATGCTGCTGATGTGGTTGTGAAATCCATTAGTCAGTGGGATAGCTTTAACGGCCGGATCGAAGCCGTGGAGAGCGTTCAGCTTCGCCCCCGCGTCTCTGGCTATATCGACAAAGTGAATTTCACCGACGGCCAGGAGGTGAAAAAGGGTGAGGTGCTGTTCACGATTGATGACAGAACCTATCGTGCCGCGCTGGAGCAGGCGCAGGCGACGCTGGAGAGAGCCAAAACGCAGGCCAGCCTGGCCCGAAGCGAGGCTAACCGTACCGATAAACTCATCAATACCAACCTGGTATCCCGTGAAGAGTGGGAGCAGCGCCGTGCGGCCGCCATTCAGGCGCAGGCCGATATTCGCGCCGCGCAGGCTGCGGTAGACGCCGCGCAGCTTAACCTCGATTTCACGAAAGTAACGGCACCGATTGATGGCCGCGCCAGCCGCGCGTTGATCACCAGCGGTAATCTGGTCACGGCGGGCGATAGCGCCAGCGTGCTGACAACGCTGGTCTCGCAGAAGACGGTGTACGTCTACTTTGACGTGGATGAGTCAACCTACCTCCACTATCAAAACCTCGCCCGCAGCGGGCAGGGGGCGTCCAGCAATCACACTGCGCTACCGGTTGAAATTGGCCTGGCGGGTGAGGAAGGGTATCCCCATCAGGGTAAAGTGGATTTCCTGGATAATCAGCTGGCGCCGAGTACCGGTACGATCCGTATGCGCGCGCTGCTGGATAACGCGCAGCGTCAGTTCACGCCGGGCCTTTTCGCTCGTGTTCGCCTGCCGGGCAGCGCTGAATTCCAGGCCACGCTTATTGACGACAAAGCGGTGCTGACCGATCAGGATCGCAAATATGTTTATATCGTGGATAAAGAGGGCAAAGCACAGCGACGCGATATTACGCCAGGGCGCCTGGCGGACGGCTTACGCATCGTGCAGCAGGGGCTGAAACCCGGCGATAAAGTCATCGTCGATGGTTTACAAAAAGTGTTTATGCCGGGTATGCCGGTTAACGCGAAAACCGTCGCCATGACCGCCAGCACCGCCCTCAACTGATCATCTGACCTGAGAATCCTACCCATGGACTTTTCCCGCTTTTTTATCGACAGGCCGATTTTCGCTGCCGTCCTGTCGATTCTGATTTTTATCACAGGATTAATCGCCATCCCGCTGTTGCCGGTGAGCGAATACCCTGATGTCGTACCGCCAAGCGTGCAGGTGCGCGCGGAGTACCCGGGCGCCAACCCGAAAGTGATTGCTGAGACCGTGGCGACGCCGCTGGAAGAGGCGATCAACGGCGTTGAGAACATGATGTACATGAAATCCGTCGCGGGTTCTGATGGCGTGCTGGTGACGACCGTCACTTTCCGTCCGGGAACCGACCCGGATCAGGCGCAGGTTCAGGTACAAAACCGCGTGGCGCAGGCCGAGGCGCGTCTGCCGGAGGATGTGCGCCGTCTGGGCATCACGACGCAGAAACAGTCTCCTACGCTGACCCTGGTGGTGCATCTGTTTTCGCCTGGCGGTAAATACGACTCTCTGTATATGCGCAACTACGCCACGCTGAAAGTGAAGGACGAACTGGCGCGTCTGCCCGGTGTCGGCCAGATCCAGATTTTTGGCTCAGGCGAATACGCGATGCGCGTCTGGCTGGATCCCAATAAAGTAGCGGCGCGCGGGCTGACCGCCTCGGATGTCGTCACGGCGATGCAGGAGCAAAACGTGCAGGTGTCGGCCGGGCAGCTGGGCGCCGAGCCGCTGCCGAAGGAGAGCGATTTCCTGATCTCCATTAACGCCCAGGGGCGTCTGCATACCGAAGAAGAGTTTGGCAATATCATTCTCAAAACGTCTCAGGACGGGTCGCTGGTACGCCTGCGCGACGTGGCGCGTATTGAAATGGGATCGGGCAGCTATGCGTTGCGTTCGCAGCTTAACAATAAAGACGCGGTCGGGATCGGTATCTTCCAGTCTCCTGGCGCAAACGCCATCGATCTGTCTAACGCGGTGCGCGCTAAAATGGCGGAACTGTCCACCCGTTTCCCGGAAGATATGAAGTGGGCGGCACCTTACGATCCGACGGTATTCGTGCGCGATTCTATCCGTGCGGTGGTGCAAACGCTGCTGGAAGCGGTAGTGCTGGTCGTGCTGGTAGTGATCCTCTTCCTGCAAACCTGGCGTGCGTCGATCATTCCGCTGATCGCGGTGCCGGTTTCGGTCGTGGGGACGTTCAGCGTTCTCTACCTGCTGGGCTTTTCGCTTAATACCCTGAGTTTGTTCGGGCTGGTATTGGCTATCGGTATCGTGGTGGATGATGCCATCGTGGTGGTGGAAAACGTCGAGCGAAATATCGAAGAGGGGCTTGCTCCGCTTGCGGCGGCGCATCAGGCGATGCGTGAAGTGTCCGGGCCGATTATCGCGATTGCGCTGGTATTGTGCGCGGTGTTTGTGCCGATGGCGTTCCTTTCTGGCGTCACCGGCCAGTTCTATAAACAGTTTGCGGTAACGATTGCCATTTCGACGGTGATCTCCGCTATCAACTCGCTGACGCTCTCGCCAGCGCTGGCTGCTCTGCTGTTAAAACCGCACGGCGCACCGAAAGATTTCCCGACCCGGCTTATCGATCGTCTGTTCGGCTGGATTTTCCGACCGTTTAACCGCTTTTTCCATCGTAGCTCGACTGGCTATCAGGGGCTGGTGGGTAAAACGCTCGGCAGACGTGGCGCGGTGTTTGTGGTGTATCTGCTGCTGCTGTGTGCCGCAGGCGTCATGTTTAAAGTGGTTCCCGGTGGCTTTATTCCGACACAGGATAAGCTGTACCTGATTGGTGGCGTGAAAATGCCCGAAGGCTCGTCGCTGGCGCGTACTGATGCGGTGATCCGCAAAATGAGCGAAATCGGGATGAATACCGAAGGCGTGGACTATGCGGTTGCTTTCCCGGGTCTGAATGCGCTGCAGTTCACCAATACGCCGAACACCGGAACGGTCTTCTTTGGCCTGAAGCCGTTCGACCAGCGTAAACACAGTGCTGCGGAAATTAACGCTGAAATCAACGCGAAAATTGCGCAAATCCAGCAGGGCTTTGGCTTCTCCATTCTGCCGCCGCCGATTTTGGGGCTGGGGCAGGGGTCGGGCTATTCCCTGTACATTCAGGATCGTGCCGGTCTTGGCTATGGCGCATTGCAGAGCGCGGTGAATACCATGTCCGGTGCGATTATGCAGACGCCGGGGATGCATTTCCCGATCTCGACCTACCAGGCCAACGTTCCACAGCTGGACGTGCAGGTTGACCGTGACAAGGCGAAAGCGCAGGGCGTGTCGCTGACCGATCTGTTCGGTACGCTGCAAACCTATCTGGGCTCGTCTTATGTGAATGACTTCAACCAGTTCGGGCGTACCTGGCGTGTAATGGCGCAGGCCGACGGACCGTACCGCGAGAGCGTGGAGGATATTGCGAACTTACGTACCCGTAATAACCAGGGTGAAATGGTGCCGATTGGCAGTATGGTTAAGATCAGCACCACCTACGGGCCGGATCCGGTGATCCGCTACAATGGCTACCCGGCGGCTGACCTGATTGGCGATGCCGACCCGCGCGTACTCTCGTCCGCCCAGGCGATGACGCAGCTGGAAGGTATGTCTAAGCAGATATTGCCGAACGGAATGAATATTGAATGGACGGATCTGAGCTTCCAGCAGGCGACACAAGGTAATACGGCGCTGATCGTCTTCCCGGTCGCGGTGCTGTTGGCCTTCCTGGTGCTGGCGGCACTGTATGAAAGCTGGACGCTGCCGCTGGCGGTGATCCTTATCGTGCCGATGACAATGTTGTCCGCGCTGTTTGGCGTCTGGCTGACCGGTGGCGATAACAATGTGTTCGTGCAGGTAGGGCTGGTGGTACTGATGGGGCTGGCGTGTAAAAACGCGATTCTTATCGTGGAGTTTGCCCGCGAGCTGGAAATTCAGGGCAAAGGTATCATGGAAGCCGCGCTGGAGGCCTGCCGCCTGCGTTTACGCCCGATTGTGATGACCTCCATTGCCTTCATCGCCGGAACCATTCCGCTGATCCTTGGCCACGGCGCGGGCGCAGAAGTGCGCGGTGTCACCGGGATTACGGTCTTCTCGGGGATGCTGGGCGTCACGTTGTTTGGTCTGTTCCTGACGCCGGTGTTTTACGTGACGCTGCGTAAATTCGTTACGCGCGGTAAAGAGGAAAGGGAGGTTCTGCCTGCATAGGGATGTTGCAGAAAACAAAAAAGCGCCTTCACAGTAAGGCGCTTTTTTTTCACATCAGATCAACCGTTAAAACGTTTCTTTATACTGGGCCATAAGCTCAGGTACCGGATCGCAGCCGCTGCTATCGGCTTTTTTGACCTCTTCCAGCGCGCTTGCCACGGTGTGTCGGGCTAATACCGCCAGCGAAGCCTGCTCAGCTTCTTCGGATACCGATTTAAAGTACCAGCAGGCGTTAGCGCTGACCACACAGCGAGCCGGTACGTCAGGACGCGACGCCCACAACTTTTTATCTTCAGTGACCGAAAGGTAGATGTCACGCAGGGTGATCTCTTCCGGCGGGCGCCCAAGATGAATGGAGCCGTTGCGGCCAAGCGTGGAGACGATAATTCCGTCACGCGTAAGGGGAACCATCAATTTGCGGATAAAGCTCGGGTTGGCTTCCAGGCCGTAGGCCAGAACGCCACTCGTCGAACGTTTACCTAATTGCTCCGCCATCGCTACGCTGAGGACCATCTGCAAAGCTGTCGGGAAGCGGTAATCTAACATTTCTTTGTCCTGGGTCGCGGTGAATCTTGTTCTTTTTGGCACCGCAGAGGTGAATAAGCAATAAACAACAATATAACAAATAGGGTAATTTTTTTGAAGCAATCTGCGGCATTTGCGATCAAACCCCCTGTTCTGGTTTAGCTAAACGTGCGGTTCGGGAAGGCAACCGTCACCAGGAGGCCACCTTCTGCGGACGCACTCAGGGCTGTACTTCAAATGAGATTGTCTATCAGCGATATCAAACTTTGCCTGACGCCGCTAATCCGGATGTTCTTCTCGGCGAAGAATTCCAGTTTAATTCTGCGTGCTGAGGCTAACGGTTCCAGCTCGGCCATTCGCTCTGGTATGAGCGACGTTAGCGGCACGGACTCCGTCGCGGCGTCAATGCGTGCCTCACTGTGCTGTGGTACGGCTTTTAAGGGGGAGAGATCGTCAGGTGTGCGTAAAAAGCGGAGCGCTGGCGCTGACAGGCAGTTGGGGCTCCAGCAAGTATATGCAAACGCATTACGGCGTGAGCGATGCCCAGTCGGCGGCATCGGGGTTTGCCCGACATGACGCCGGTGCATGGATTTACGCCTGGTCGATGGATCTTGACTGGAACCACAAGCTCACCGCCCGCTGGAGCGTGCTTGCCGCAGCGGGCGTAACGCAGTTGACGGGAGAGGCAGGCGATAACCCGATTGTGCAACGAAAAACGTCGCCCACGGGGAGTTTGCAAGTGACGTATCTTATCTCATTAATACCTGAAACAGCTGAACAAAGATATATATTGTCGCTGCCACTTGTATCGTCAGGAACCCCCATCTGAAATAGCGCCATTCATGGCGTTCTCTGGCATCAGCTGCTTCAATAGCGGGGTCAGAACATTTTCTTTTCCTGGCCCTGAATGCACTGATTATCCACAAGATGAGAAGAAAAATGACGATGGTTTTCTCAAGGATTGGATTACCCACCAAATGTGACTCCGTCCTGCCCGCGGTTACAAGCAGGATGGATGAACTACCTTCACATAGCAACCACTAAATGTAGGGGTAATATTCGTTTTCGCTCTGGTGGATTTGCAGTGATTCCGTCACGAGATGTTTTACTCGTAAAATTCGACTTATATTTTGCCAAGCAAAATATTCAACATCCGGCGCAACGGTTCTGCCGCCCCCCATAATAGCTGATCGCCCACCGTCAGAACCGAGTAAATAGGGTCATTATTCAGGGACATTTTTTTGTAACGGCCAACGCCAACCTGTAGCGAACCGCTGATGTAAGCTGGGGTCAATCGACTGACACTTTCATCCTTGTTATTGGGTACGTAGTTAACCCAGGGGTGGGAATGCGTTACTAAGCTTGCGAATTCTTTTTCGCTGACTTCACGCTTGAGCTTCAGGGTGATGGCAGCACTATGGCACCGGATCACGCCGACACGAATACACAAACCGTTTACCGGGATTGTACCTGGAGAAAGCCCAAGAATCTTGTTCGTTTCTGCCTCACCTTTCCACTCTTCGCGGCTATTCCCATCGCCTAAATCGCTATCAATCCATGGAATGATGCTGCCCATAAGAGGTACGCCGAAATTCTGGATGGGCATGTCAGCACTGTTAATAAGCTCACTGACTTTATTGACTAAAGGAAGCACCGATCCTGATGACATGAGTTCATCTGAGGATAAATGCTGGCTGATATATGCGCTTTGAGCGATTAATTCTCTAACATATTTAGCCCCTGCACCTGATGCAGACTGATACGTCATTACGCTCATCCATTCGATTAAGTCATCCTTTATCAGTCCAGCAAGCCCCATAAGACTCAGGGTGATGGAGCAGTTGCCACCAACAAAAAGTTTAATTCCTTCTTTGATTGCACGATCAATATTAGAACGATTGACGGGGTCGAGAATAATACAGGCTTTCTCATCCATCCGTAACGCTGAGGCCGCATCAATCCAGTAGCCTTTCCAGCCATGATCAATCAAATCAGGATATATTGCTTTAGTATAATCACCGCCCTGACAGGTTATAATGATATCCATTTCGGACAGGGCATTGATTGAATTAGCATCTTTTAGCGTATAGCCGACGCCACCAATGACAGGACCGGCGGCACCTGCACTTGAAGTACTGTAAAAATGCACAGAAATACCGTCGAAGTCGTTCTCTTCGACCATTCGCTGTAACAAAACAGAACCTACCATTCCTCGCCAACCGACGATGCCAACCTGCTTCATTTGCTTAACCTTTGTAATGTTATGATATTGTTAACTTGTGTTCGGGGGACGTTATATCGCATCTAAAGTTGAAGGTCATTACGTATGGCATCAGATTTAATCATTATTAAAATGTTTCATACGGCATCAGTGATTTTTATAGCTAAACCAGACAAAAAATTCGCAATCATCTGGTATTAAATAAATAATCATAGGCTGGCGCGTCATACATAAGTAATGAGCGTTAAGCATTTAGAGCAATTGCGGACATACGAGCCACACATATTACGTCGCTTTCATTAAGGGCTAAGAAGGGCTCTGAATGGTTAAGGTTGAGGAAATAAAAATGAGGAATTCGCCTGCCTGGATGAAGAGGTTTATCTGTTATCTTTTTTTAAAAAATCCGCTTCCGGCACAAGCAAGACCGCAAGCGGACAATCTCAACACCTCATCACATCCCTTAGCGATACAGCGTCTTTTCCGCAACAGGGATAACCAGCGCGGATCGCCAGTCCGCCAGCGTCAGCTGCGCAAGCCTGCCCAGCGCGGTGTAAAACGGATGACCCGCATTGTCGACAAATACCGACAGGAAGCGGGTACTCCACGGCAGCAGGTGCCACGCCAGGAGCTGGTCGCACTCCGAATCGCGGCCATTCTCAATCAGCCACGCTACCAGCAGCAGCAGGGTACCGAAATGATCTTCCGGTTCGTTCTGCTGCATCTCAAAAGCGATGCCGTTTTCACGCATCCACTGGCGCAGCGCAAGGGTTGAGTCACCAAACAGCACGGATTCGCGATCCAGCCATACGGAACCCCACGGCGGCGCGGGCAGGGCATAAGGGCCAATAAACAACCGTTGCCAGGCGTCCGTCAGCGGCTCATCGGAAGACGTGGCAAAGGTATCGGCAACGGGCTGCAGCGTTTCCGGAGACAGGGGCCAGTCCTGAACCCATTCGCCAGCGATAAGAGCCTGTACCAGGGGCGCAGTCTGCTCGCTGTCAGGAGCGAAATAAAACAGCGCGCCCAGCACCCGGGCGCTGAACGCGAACGATTCACGCTGTAAGACGTCTTTCATTAAACCTTCCTTGCTTGCGCGGGGCACGCCCGCGCGACTGTGTTAATCAGTAATACACACCATAGAATAAACCACGGCCATCCGTTTCACCCCTTATACCTTCTCAATCTGTACCAGGTTGGTGTGCTGCGGGTTGCCCTTGGCCAGCGGAGACGGGCGATGGGTCGTCAGGATGTTGATGCAGGAGCCGTGGTCGATACGATCGCCATTCATATTGGCGTCATGCCAGGCGCCCTGGCCCATGGCACTCACGCCGGGCATGATGCGAGGCGTGACTTTCGCTTCAATTCTCACCTCACCGCGATCGTTAAACACGCGCACCGTATCGCCGTTCTTAATGCCGCGTTTTTCGGCATCGAGAGGATTAAGCCAGACCTCCTGGCGGCAGGCCGCTTTCAGCACGTCAACGTTACCGTAGCTAGAGTGGGTACGGGCTTTGAAATGGAAGCCAAACAGCTGCAGAGGATACTGCGCGCGCGCGGGGGCATCCCAACCGTCAAATGTTGAGGCATAGACGGGAAGAGGGCTGATGGTTTCGTCTTTTGCCAGTTCCCAGGTCGCTGCAATTTCAGCCAGCTTACTCGAGTAAATTTCAATCTTACCCGATGGCGTTTTCAGCGGATTGGCTTCCGGGTTTTCGCGGAACTTTTTATACGCCACAAAGTGTCCGTTCGGATCTTTGCGCTTATAAATGCCCATTTTCTTCAGCTCATCATAGGACGGCAGTTGAGGGTCTTTTTCGAGCATTTTGGCATACAGATACTGCAGCCATTGCGCTTGCGTCCGTCCTTCGGTGAATTTCTGATGGATATCCGGCCCAAGACGTTTCGCCACTTCACTCATGATCCAGTAGATGGGCTTGCGTTCAAACTTCGGTGCGGTGACGGGCTGGAGAAAAATCAGGTAACCCATGTTCCCGGCGTAATCGTTAGGAATAATATCTTCCTGCTCGACGGTCATTAAATCCGGCAACACGATATCGGCATACTTCGCTGACGACGTCATGAAATTATCGATGACGACAATCATTTCGCACTTGCTCTCATCCTGCAGGATATCGTGGGTTTTATTGATATCGGAGTGCTGGTTGATGATGGTGTTACCCGCGTAGTTCCAGATGAACTTAATCGGCACATCCAGCTTATCTTTACCGCGCACCCCGTCGCGCAGGGCGGTCATTTCCGGTCCGCGGGCGATGGCGTCCGTCCAGCTAAAGCAGGAGATCTGCGTTTTGACCGGGTTTTCCGGCAGCGGCATCCGTTCGATGGTGATGGTGTACGTCGACTCACGCGCGCCGCTGTTACCGCCGTTGATCCCTACGTTGCCGGTCAGGATCGGCAGCATCGCGATGGCGCGGGACGTCAATTCGCCGTTCGCCTGACGCTGTGGACCCCAGCCCTGGCAGATATAGGCTGGCTTCGCAGAACCGATCTCCCGGGCAAGCTTAACGATGCGATCGGCCGGTATGCCCGTAATGCGCGAGGCCCACTCCGGGGTTTTCGCCGTTCCGTCATCGCCCTGGCCGAGAATATACGCTTTGTAGTGCGCGTTAGCCGGCGCGCCTTCCGGCAGCGTTTTTTCGTCGTAGCCGACGCAGTACTTGTCGAGGAAAGGCTGGTCGACCAGATTTTCGTTAATCATTACCCATGCCAGACCGGCCACCAGCGCGGCATCGGTCCCTGGACGAATCGGGATCCATTCATCTTCACGTCCGGCTGCCGTGTCGGTATAGCGCGGATCGATGACAATCATACGCGCGTTGGACCGCTCGCGAGCCTGCTCAAGATAATAGGTAATCCCGCCCCCGCTCATGCGCGTTTCCGCCGGGTTGTTGCCGAACATCACCACCAGTTTGGTGTTTTCGATATCCGAGGTGCTGTTACCGTCATTGCTGCCGTAGGTGTAAGGCATTGCACAGGCGATTTGCGCCGTGCTGTAGGTGCCGTAGTGGCTCAGGAAACCGCCGTAGCAGTTCATCAGGCGCGCCACCAGCGACGCGTAAGGGGAGGAGCGGGTGATATTGCCGCCGACAATCCCGGAGGAGTAGTTGATGTACACCGCTTCATTGCCATATCTGGCGACCACGTCTTTCAGGCTGGCGGTGATGGTGTTGAGCGCTTCATCCCAGCTGATACGCTCGAACTTGCCTTCACCGCGTTTGCCCACGCGCTTCATCGGGTAGTTCAGACGGTCAGGGTGGTTGATGCGACGGCGAATAGAACGTCCGCGCAGGCAGGCGCGAACCTGGTGATTGCCGTAGATATCCTCGCCGGTGTTATCCGTTTCGACCCAGTACACCTCATCGTCGCGGACGTGCAGACGCAATGCGCAGCGGCTGCCACAGTTAACCGAGCAGGCGCCCCAGACGACTTTATCGTCAGCAGGTTTCATGGCGCTTTGCACTGCGGCGGCAACGCGTTTCACGCCAAAAGGCAATGAGACGCTACCGGCGGCGAACGCCAGCGATCCTATCGCCGTAGATTTCACGAGTGTTCGACGGCTAATCCCGCCGTGATGTTCGATATCGGACATGGCTCACCCCACCAATGTAATTGCGTATTATTTTTCCCGAAATGATAACCGGGCTAATGGTGGGGTGAGTGTTACTGATTTAGGGGTAGTAAATATTAATCCTTATCAAATCAAAGGGGATTGAGGGGAAATTACTGCGGTTCAGTTGGCGCATTATCCTGACTGGCGGACGCCGCTCCGCTCCCTGTGCGGGTGTACAGAATTTTAAAGGTGTCGTTGGCACAATGGCCTACCACCTGTGCGTCCGGCTGATCGGCCTGATCGTTCGGCACAATGTTCAGCGTGAACCCTGACTCCGGCACGCCGTTGTTGATGATCTTCTGCTGAATATCGCTTTTCACGCGCTCGCAGGAATCGGGTGCCGCCAGGGCGGCCGTTGAAGCACTCATTAACAGCAGGGCGGTAATCCAGGGTAACCGTTTCATCTGTCGCTCCTTTTCTCTGTGTGTAGACATTAATTTTAGCAGGCTTCGTGTAAACAACTGTATTTGCTAATATGATTGGGAATAATCTCTCTGTACGGTAATCAATGTGAAGAAATATGCAGCGATAACGCTCCTGGCAGCCACTCTCGTGGGGTGTGACAACAACTCCGCACCACTGTCGTTTACGCCGGAGATGGCGAGTTTCTCGAACGAATTTGATTTTGACCCCCTGCGCGGCCCGGTTAAAGACTTTACCCAGACGCTGTTCAACGAGAAGGGCGAAGTGTCTAAACGGGTGACGGGCACCGTGTCGACAGAAGGGTGTTTCGATACGCTGGAACTTCACGACCTGGAGGCCAACACCGGCGTGGCGCTGGTGCTGGATGCGAATTACTACATTGATGCCGAAACCCAGCAGCGCAAAGTGAAGCTGCAGGGGAAATGCCAGCTGGCCGAACTGCCGTCAGCCGGGGTGACGTGGGATACCGACGATAACGGTTTCGTGGTGGCGGCGCACGGCA
Organism: Enterobacter sp. T2; assembly: GCF_010692925.1. Lineage (NCBI taxonomy): Bacteria > Pseudomonadati > Pseudomonadota > Gammaproteobacteria > Enterobacterales > Enterobacteriaceae > Enterobacter > Enterobacter sp. T2. The sequence goes on from NZ_CP048736.1 coordinate 2,082,182, forward strand.
AAGAGATGGAAGTGAAATACCGCTATGATGCCGATGGTTACCCGTTGGGCAAAACCACCGTCTCCGGGGATCAGCATCTGTCTGTCCAGTCGACACCGTCTAAAGACGTACGCAAAAGGATGGATTACTCGGCAGTGAGTTTGTTAAACGACAAGCCGCTGGGTAACGTGGAGCAGAGCTGCGACTACGATCGACACAACAATCCGGTGAGCTGCGATCTGATCATCACCGATGACAGCGTCAAGCCCGCCGTTGTGCGCAAGTACACCATCAAAAACACGATTGAATACTACTGAGCAATGTATTGATATTATTGCACAATGTAGGCCGGGTAAGCGCAGCGCCACCCGGCAAGAAAGACGGCGCAATTGTTGATGACAGGGGTTGTCATCAAACTCACTGCGCGGTTGGTTTCAGCAGGCTGGCGCCTGAGGGTTTATGCCCGGCCAGGTGCTGATGCTGGAAGATGCACATGCGGATGGTATTGCGGTATTCACCGTTGATAAAGAACTCGTGGATCAGCTCGCCTTCCACCATAAAGCCCAGCTTGCGGTAGATATGGATCGCTTTCTCGTTCTCTTTGTCCACAATCAGGTACAGCTTGTAGAGATTCAGAACGTTGAATCCGTAATCCATCGCCAGCTTCGCCGCGCGTGAGGCCAGGCCTTTCCCCTGGTGCTCAGGCGAAATGATGATCTGGAACTCTGCCCGACGGTGAACGTGGTTGATTTCAACCAGCTCCACCAGCCCGGCTTTTTCGCCGCCACACTCCACCACAAAACGACGTTCGCTCTGATCGTGAATGTGTTTGTCGTACAGATCCGACAGCTCGACAAAGGCCTCGTAAGGCTCTTCGAACCAGTAGCGCATCACGCTGGCGTTGTTGTCGAGCTGATGGACAAAGCGCAGGTCTTCACGCTCCAGCGGACGGAGCTTAACGTCACACGAAGCCGACATTATGGGGCTACCGTACGGCCAGTGCGGCGGTCCAGGCAGCGCAGGGTGTTAGGCTCCCAGTAGGCATTGACGTTTGCACTTTGCTGACACTTATCGCGTGCGTCAAAAGCGACATCTTCTTTATCCCACTCTTTTTCAGCACGTTTGTTGACCTTCTGACGAAGGCTACGGGTGTCATTCCATTGTTCTTTGTCCATGGCGGCGTTCTGGCGGCTTTGCGCGCTGTCACCAGACTCAATAATGAGCTTGCTGGTTTCCGCTGTCGCAGAGGCGGCAAAAGTGAACGATGACAGCGCCAGCAGGGCTGTCAGACAAAGGCGTTTGCTTAATGTTGTCATAGCGTTTCCTTTTAAATGGGTGCAGATAATCAAGTAACCCCCTACAGATTCTACACCAAAGAGAAAAGACGGCATACCCGCAGCGCAGGTATGGAAAAGTTAACGCCATCATCGGGTATGATGTTTAAATAAATCCTCACCTGAAGTGAAATATGCTCAAAACCACGCTGCTTTTTTTTGCCACCGCGCTCTGCGAAATCGTCGGTTGCTTCCTGCCCTGGCTCTGGCTGAAGAAGGGAGGTAGCGCATTATTGCTAATCCCGGCGAGCGTCGCGCTGGCCCTGTTTGTCTGGCTCTTAACGCTGCATCCGGCAGCAAGTGGGCGCGTCTACGCGGCCTACGGCGGTGTATATGTCTGTACCGCGCTGCTGTGGTTACGCGTGGTGGATGGCGTCAGGCTTAGCGCCTATGACTGGGCCGGCGCGCTAATTGCCCTGTGCGGGATGCTGATTATCGTGGCGGGATGGGGGCGGGCCTGAGCCCCCGGTTTTGTGATCGCCAGCTGATTTTATGATCATTATACTTGTATGGTAGTGTTGCAATTGAGTAAATTTCCGACATCACAACGAACGATGTAAGGAAAGGAATTATGAAGATTGTCGCGGCTGACGTGTTTGTTACCTGCCCGGGGCGGAACTTTGTCACCCTTAAAATCACCACCGATGACGGGATTGTCGGCCTCGGTGACGCTACGCTGAACGGACGCGAGCTCTCCGTCGCTTCGTACCTGAAGGATCACCTCTGCCCGCAGTTAATTGGCCGCGACGCGCACCGTATCGAAGATATCTGGCAATTCTTCTATAAAGGCGCCTACTGGCGTCGCGGACCGGTCACCATGTCGGCCATCTCAGCCGTGGATATGGCGCTCTGGGACATCAAAGCCAAAGCGGCCAATATGCCGCTCTACCAGCTGCTGGGCGGCGCCTCCCGTGAAGGCGTGATGGTCTACTGCCACACGACCGGTCACACCATTGACGACGTGCTGGAAGATTACGCGCGTCATAAAGAGATGGGCTTCAAGGCGATCCGCGTGCAGTGCGGTGTGCCGGGTATGAAAACCACCTACGGCATGTCGAAAGGAAAAGGGCTGGCCTACGAGCCTGCCACCAAAGGCGACTGGCCGGAAGAGCAGCTCTGGTCGACCGAGAAATACCTCGATTTCACACCCAAACTGTTCGACGCGGTGCGCAGTAAATTTGGCTTCAATGAACACCTCCTGCACGATATGCACCACCGTCTGACGCCCATTGAGGCGGCGCGCTTCGGTAAGAGCATCGAAGACTTCCGCATGTTCTGGATGGAAGATCCCACGCCTGCCGAAAACCAGGCCTGCTTCCGTCTTATTCGCCAGCACACCGTCACGCCCATTGCGGTGGGCGAGGTGTTTAACAGCATCTGGGACTGCAAGCAGCTTATCGAAGAGCAGCTTATCGACTATATCCGCACCACAATCACGCATGCGGGCGGCATCACCGGCATGCGTCGCATCGCTGACTTTGCGTCGCTCTACCAGGTGCGTACCGGTTCGCACGGCCCGTCGGATCTGTCGCCGGTGTGTCATGCCGCCGCGCTGCATTTTGACCTGTGGGTACCGAACTTTGGCGTGCAGGAATATATGGGCTATTCCGAACAAATGCTCGACGTCTTCCCGCACAGCTGGCGCTTTGATAACGGCTATATGCACCCGGGTGACAAGCCAGGGCTGGGCATTGAGTTTGACGAGAAACTGGCGGCGAAATACCCGTACGATCCGGCGTACCTGCCGGTGGCACGTCTTGAAGACGGTACGCTGTGGAACTGGTAAACGAGGAGCGAACGATGAAAAGCATAGTCATTCAACAGCCGAACCAGCTGGTCATTGAAGCGCGTCCACGCCCGCAGCCAGGCGCAGGCGAAGTGCGTGTCAAAATCTCACTCGCCGGGATCTGCGGTTCGGACAGCCACATCTACCGCGGCCATAACCCGTTTGCGAAGTATCCGCGCGTGATTGGCCACGAGTTTTTTGGCGTGATCGATGCCGTTGGCGAGGGCGTGGATCCGTCCCGGTCAGGAGAACGCGTGTCGGTTGACCTGGTGATCAGCTGCGGACACTGCTACCCGTGCTCCGTCGGAAAACCAAACGTCTGCACCTCGCTGGTGGTGCTGGGCGTTCACCGCGACGGCGGTTTCAGCGAATATGCAACGGTACCCGCAAAAAATGCCTGGCGCATCCCGGATGCGATCCCGGATAAACACGCCGTCATGGTTGAGCCATTTACCATTGCCGCCAACGTGACGGGGCAGGCCAACCCTGGTGAACAGGACGTGGCGCTGATCTACGGCGCAGGCCCGATGGGGCTGGTCACCGTGCAGGCGCTGAAGGGCGTCTATAAGGTGAAACAGGTGATTGTGGTTGACCGCATAGACGAACGCCTGGCAATGGCCAAGCGCAGCGGCGCGGACTGGGTCTTTAATAACGGCGAGCAGTCGTTGCAGGCCGCGCTGGACGAGAAAGGCATCAAACCGACGTTAATCATTGATGCCGCCTGTCATCCGTCCATTTTACAGGAAGCGATAACCCTGGCCTCGCCGGCGGCGCGCATCGTGCTGATGGGCTTCTCCAGCGAACCGAGCCAGATTGTTCAGCAGGGCATCACCGGCAAAGAGCTGGCGATTTTCTCCTCGCGCCTGAACGCCAATAAATTCCCGATCGTCATCGACTGGCTGACAAAAGGACTGATCGACCCGGAAAAACTGATCACCCATACCTTTGACTATCACCATATAACAGACGCCATTGAACTGTTTGAGAAAGACCAGAGGCAGTGCTGCAAGGTCCTGCTCACGTTCAACCCAGAATAATTCACGCGGTGAAGAGCCCGCGAAGACGGGCTCTATGTGGTACGCATCTTACCTTTCAGAGATAGCCATTATGACGCAAGCACAACCTCAAAGAACCACCTCCGATCTGGTGAAAGCCGCCGTTTCAGGCTGGCTGGGCACCGCGCTGGAGTTCATGGATTTCAAGTTTTATTAGGATTAACGTGCTGAAACAGAATGGAATTACACGACTCTTAAAGTTGCATGGGGCACTGATGGGGCAAACTCACTCAATTTTGAGTTCAACAGCGCTACCTGCGCATCGTTATTCTCTGACATCCATTTCCCGTAAACCTGGAAAACCATCTGCGCATCAGCATGACCCATTTGCGAAGCAATGAATGCAGGGTTGGCTCCAGCCGTCAATGACCAACAAGCATATGTGTGACGTGACTGATAAGATTTCCTGTGACGAATTCCTGCACGCTTTACTGCCGTATCCCATATCTGCCTGACCGAATCGACCGTGAAGTGATCGCCACATACACCCGTTCTTGAAGTTACGGATGGGAGAAAAACAAACGTGCATTTGTGCTTCTCTTTTTTACCGTACTCTCGAAGGTGAACATCAATCATGTGCTCATTGCCAAGCCTGGTGATTTCAAGTTGGCTCTTCAGAGCTTCAATTGCAGGTTCGATAAGGTGTATTACCCTGTTTGTGCCCGCCTGAGTCTTGGGAACGGTAAATTTATCCTGCGCCAGATTCCTCCTTATCATCATCGTGCCAGCCTTAAGGTCGATATCCTCCCATCCCAAAGCGCACAGCTCGCCCGGTCGGATTCCTGTGTATACAGAAAGAGACCACATGTTTTTTGCTTGCTGACTGCGACACGCCTCTATGAGCCTGACAAACTCTCCCCTTGATAGCGGATCCGGTACGACTCGTGACTCTCTTAGTGGCGATATTCCCTTGAATGGTGTGTCATCGAGATACCCGTTTTCAACGCCAAACTGAAAGATGGCGAAAAGGTTAGTCATGTAGTTATTGACCGTTACAGCAGAACGCCCTGGCTCAGTAACTACATACTGAGTTTTCGGAAGCTGATAACCGGTCAACAATTCCTTCCTTACCTCAAGAATCCTTTCTTTACTTATCGACGATGCGATTGTCTTCTCACCGAGAATGAGCAGAACGTTTTTGATTATCGTCCGGTATGTCTTAATCGACGTTGATGCGACATCAGTCTCTTTAAGTGATAAATACTTCTCTGCAAGTTCTCCTATGGTTAGCGCCTTACTCACCTCACCAAATCGCTGAAGGTTAGGGGAGTTTGGAAACTGTGATGCATAGTTGAAAGTTCCCGTCTTTACTGCGTAGACAATGCTTGTACGCAGCTCTCCGGCAATCTTTCTGTTCTTCGCCGTATCAGGTACACCAAGACTTTCCCTTACCCTGACGCCGTTATAGATAAACCACAGGCGCAGCGTGCCCCCGTGGTTTTCAACCCCGGTTGGATACTTCATGCATCTTCCTCTTTGGTTAATCGAAGGGGTATTTAAGCAGATTTCTTGCGGGGAATCGCGGGTTGCTGACGCTCAACCCATTTGTCGACTTCGTGGCGGTTGTAGAGGATAGGGGAGTTGTCCTTCGGCTGGCAGTCGCATGAGTAATGGCGGTACTCTTTTCCCTCCATCCATGACGTTTCTCTGGCTAATCTGATCGCGTTTTTGGTCAGGCCGGTAATCGCCATCAGAACCTTCTCTGATACCCACTTATTGGGGGCAAGCTGAATCATATCGCTCATGGTTTTCTCCAGGCAAAAAGAAGCCGCCCGTAGGCGGCAATAACATCAAGGGATGTGAGGCAGTGCTTTCGCACCCAATAGCCAGCTCATAACTGGCTATCAGTTGCGTCAACGCAATAAGCCAAGGTCGTAGTTGAGGTTCTCAAGGCATTCTCGGTCCTGCTCGAAGCAGTAATCCCACAACTCCTGATCGTGCCATTCCCGAACCAGTTGCCATTTCCAGCCACCGTCATGCTTCACTCGGCGGACTTTTCGCTTAACTATGGCGTCCTGGTCGAAAATCACTCCCCAACCTGAACCAATGCCATTGCGTAGCACATCCAGATCAACCTCGATAACGCGGAAAAGCTTAGGTAGCTTCGGTAACTCTTCAATGCGCATAGCATCTCCTTACGCCGCGCGCTGGGCGCGCAGCGATTTAATGTGTTCACTCGTCTCCAGTTCGGCGCGTATCTGTGCCGCCTCACGGTGATCGAGGTGCTCAAAGTAATTGTTGAATCGGTCGATTGAAGCGGTGTTTATCCGGCCCTGTCGCCAGTAGCGGACTATCTGTGAAGTGCAGCTGTGGATGATGACGGGCCAACCTGAATGGTCAGCGTAAATCTGACCCCGTTGAATTAGCTGGAACATTTTGTTGTACCACCGGTATTGAAAGGTCGATACACCAGGAAATTAGTGAAACTTCATCTTCTGATTTCGGATCGCCGTAAACGTAGCTTTTAGCTCCTGGCCTTCCTTTTGCAGGGTCGAAAACTTCAATTCCACGTTCTGCTGTCAGTGAGATGAGAATCTGATGTAGCCCACCAGTTATGTTTAGCGATGGAACCGTAAGGAAATAAATAAAACCATAAAGCAATTCAGCCTTTCGCTGGCTGCCATAGAAATACGGGATTTTGTAATAATCCAGCGCATCATCGAGCCAGTCTGTTTTGTCGTGGAATGCCTGATGCCAACGCGACACAACTTCATCGACGGGCTGGCCGGCAACCATAGCTACGCATGTAGCCATGCAGGTATTGAAGGTCGGTTGTTGTTGATGCTGCAACATTACAGACCCCTCTGCTTATTCTTCAGTTCTTTCACGCTCTGGCACTCCGCGCATGTCTGACAGCCGGGAACGGCAGCGCGCCGCGGCTCGGGGATTGGTTCGTCGCATTCTTCACAACGCTCAGCTGATACGGCGTTGCGGTTTACTCGGTGAGCGGAAAGGGCAGCGTTACGCTGAAGCTCTTCAATCTCTGCTGCGGTGTCGATGATGTCGGCCATGTTAAGCGTCCCAGTTGATGCCAGCAGACACAAGCTGTCGGCAATGCCTAATGATTTGAGCGCGGTTGACGGTGCCAAGGCGCCATGGAGAGCAATAAGGAGTGATGTCTATTTCTTCGTCCCAGCCAACTTTATTGCGGGCATCCATCTCGCCCTCATGGTCGTGCGTCAGCATAATTAAATGGTCGTGGAGTACGAAAAAGGCATCGTAACTATCGCACTCGCCAGTCCAGTAATCAGGGGAGCCCCAAAGGTGCCATTCGTCGTGATAAACCGTTCCATGACGGCCTTCGAAATCACCATACTCAAGGGTGAAATCTGCGGCGTTAATGCTCCTTGGTCTTAGTTGAATAAGCAGCTCCATTGCCGATTTGCTGAACTTCTTTTCAATACGAGCTTTACGGTTTGTGAACTTGTAGCGAGCCATAGTCAATGCTCCCGGAACTGTCGGTTAATTCGGTTGAAGGTGAACGCCAGCAATAAAAAAGGCCGCTTTAGCGACCTGGTGATTTGCAATTTCATGCGGCTCGCTCCGCCATAATTTCGGCCCTTTGCTCGTCGTTGAGCATGTCGTCAGAGACGATTGCCACACGGTTGCTGGCGCTCCACGATACTGGATCACTTTCTTTCAGCGCCTTATTCAGCGCCTCAGCAGCATCGCGCACAGCTTGCGGCAAACAGTAATAGTCATAGCCATCAGGCATGATCTCTTCGCAGTGCTGCTCAAGGTCGAACTCCGGCGGGTAGTTAGGTTCGCAGATCATTAACTGCAACTCGCTCGGCAGCAGGGAGTGCTCATAGCAATAGTCGGCCAGCGATTCAGCATCGAAAAAGTACTGGTCATCATCAAAGATAACGAGCGGCTCTCCGGCCCATACCGCGCGTTCATATGTGGCGAACTTCGCCTGGCGGCTTTCGCGGTGGCATTCTTCGCAATAGCCATGAGTGCTATGAATAGGATGCTCATCAGGTTTGTTTTTACACTTGCGATGAGTAGCGCCACACCAACGCGCCTGGTGTTCATCTTTACCCCAGAAACGGCCGTGGCGGTCCACCCAGCCGGTTATAGTCTGGATGCTGGCCGCTTCATCGCTGTCCATCATCACGATTTTTTCAGTTTTCATATTCATTGCTCGGCTCCAAACCGCCCGTTAAGGCGGCCAGTTTTGACGACGAACTCCAGGAGGCTAACTCCCATAGCTTCAATTTTCTTGTGATGCTTGTTGATGATGGGAGGCACCGTTTCGTTCCAGTTTGGCTTTGGCTTCTTGCGCATGGCCTGCTGGATTTCCTCGGTGCAGCGGCGGCAGGCTGCGCGGATGGCGTTTTCATTTGCTGGCGTCATGCGGCCTCCGTTTTCACGACGTCGATGGCGCAGCCGGGCAGCAGTTCCACCGCGGCGGTGGCGCACTGATTTCCCCAATGATCCCAGCCCGGCGCCGCGCTGCGGCTGAATAACTCAATGCGTGGCACATCACCGTAAAGCAGTTCCAGACGGTGGCGCACTTCCCACGGCTTTTCGCTGTGCGCGCCGAGCGGGCTGTAGACCACCTGCTTAATCCCGGCGTGCTTGCGTTCCAGCCCGGCGCCGCGGGTGGCAATCAACAGGTCTTCGGTATTAGCCCTGGTGTGGTTGCCGCCGTTCATGCGCGTCTCCGCGTTAAGCAGATCGAGGAAGTCGTAAAAGTCGGTGACGTCACCCTTTGCCAATGCCTTGTTGATGCGCAACTCGGCGTTCTGATTCAGCTTCACCCAGGTAAATCCCTTCATCGTGCGAACGGTAAAGCCCCAGGCCTCGGCCAGTTCTATAGCCTCCTGGTTATGCGTGCCGGTGTACCACATCGCCAGCACCGCGTCATCGGCGGCAAGTTCCCACACTGGCAGGCGCTTAATGTCGATTAACTTCATGGTGGAGTAGTGGTCGGCAGCGGCCCCGTTGCTGATGGTATTGCCGTAAGACCATGGTGGATCGACATACAGAAGTGAGTATTTCGCTGTCATGCCGCCTCCTGCCTTTCCCGATATTCCTCAGCGAGCCGCTGCGCCTTTAATGGATTGCTGACCACTTCACCCCATGGCATTAGCCAGCCGTTACCAATGAAGGGAAGGCACAGTGTGCCAACCCTGATGTCGTCGTGAGCGTGAGTCATAGCGATGCCTTTCAGAAGGGGATATCATCGTCGAACTGAGGATGTTGATTGCTCTGCGATACCTGACGGTTGGCCTGCTGCAGGCGCGATTCAGGTACCGCATTCGGATCCTGCTGATTACCACCCCATCCACCACCGCTATGTGATGGTGCACCCCAGCCCCCGCGAGAAGAGTCATGAGGTTTACGGTCGTCTTTGTCTTTCATGGTGCGCTCGAGTGTGGCGATCGCTTCTGCTGGCGTTTTATCGGTGAACTCTTTATAGGTCAGACGACTTCCCGGCTGGAAAACATGTCGGACTTCGAATTTGTAGCTGTCACTGCCATCTGTCTTGGTGGTGAGGATTTTTTGCAGGAACAACCCGACACGCTTACCTTCAAGAGCAGGCAGGCACCATTCAGGACCGCTTTGCACCTGGCGCTGTTGCGCCTGAGCGTCTTTAACCTGCGCTGCCCACATGATGGCGGCGATCAAACCCATACCAAAAGTCTGTGTGCCGTCGCGACCGAGGAAGTTGATGCGCAGGAAGTTTGCTTTCTGGCCGTCAGCGTCGAGCGAAAGAACAAGTGCCTGCGACTGTGATCCATCCTTGCCGAACTCATAAACAGCGGAGGTGATCACCCCTTCATATGCGCCGGTTTCAGAAATGCCAGCGGAGGATCCTGCTTTGAGTGCTGCTTCTGCCGACTGCTGGTTCCAGGTAAAGCTGATTGGTTGGTTCATCGTTATCTCTCTTATAAGTCAGTGAATTCAGAAATTGCGTTGTCGAACGCCGCCAGGTCGTTATCCATGTCAGTCACTTCTGGACCGAACAGGTCAGGAGGACATTTCACGGTGTCGTTGTCGTCGCCCTTCAACAGGAAAAGGTGTTTGCCGTCGCGCTTAATGATGCGCAGAACGATAGGGAAGTAGCCTTCAGGAGTGAGCTTTTCGTTAAGCATCTTGCCGACGGTCTTCATCCTGATTTTTCCTTCGCTCTCTTCGGTGTGAGCGAGAAAATAGACGCGGAAGTCGTCCGGAAGCTGTGTAGCGGCTTCTATGATTCGCCAGGCGTGCTCCGCCATTTCGGTGAACTTGGTGTAGCCAGTCTCGTAGGCCCGGTCCATGTTCTCGTGCTGCATGACGGCCTGAAAATCATCGATAATCAGAATCTTTCGGCCACTAATCGCAGCGTTACGGATCACGTCAAGAAGATGACGGCCATTGCGGATATCAACCACGTTCCCGCGCTGGATTGAGTTATCCGGCAGGCGTTTACCGTGGAGTTTCCAGCCGGTATTACGGAACGGAAGGGCCTTACGAATACAGCGAGCGAGAATGGCATTTTCCGGGTTAACGTTGCGGATGCTGTACGTCTTGCCATACCCGGAGTCGGCAAGGATGAGAGTCATCACCGCCATAAATCACCCCTTAAGCCAGTGTTTGATGGTGAAGAGAATGTCTTCGTCGTCGCTGTTGTTGGACAACCAGCGGAGATAGCCAGGGTCGACCTTCGCAATTTCTTCAAACGTCAGGCCCTTGTGCTTGCCGAACCGGATCGCCTTAATCAGTGACGGGCTGTTTGAAATGGCGCGCATTTCGCCAAACGTCCATTTCGCCAGGCGTCCCATGTACAGAAGCAATTCAGCAGTGACGTAGCAGTCATATAGCGCGCGGTGCGCATACAGGCCTTCCGGAAGTTCAGGTTTCAGGCCCAGGCTGTAACGCAGGTACTGGTTACTGTGGCTTGGGTGATCAGGGAGAAGAGCGCGGGCCAACTTAGCGGTGCAGATCCATGGTGCGTCGATTTGTGGCAGCTTCGATTTATCGAACTTCGCGTTGTGTGCGACGTAAGCCTGCGCGCCAAGATAACGACCGATAACCTCGCCAATCAGCGGGGCGTCAGCGACCATATCTTCAGTGATATGGTGGATGGCCATAGCCTCGAAGCTGATCGCTTCAGTGGGCTTCACAAAGTCGCTCATGGGATTGCAGATAACACCGTCGACAATATCAACGCTGGCTATCTCCAGCACACTGCCTTCCAGGCTGGTAGTTTCGGTATCAATAACTCGCAACATGCTTAATCTCCGTAAGGTGGTCGTTAACTGCGTCAAATTCTGCGAGCTGGTGGGCCAGTGATTCGAGGTCTGCCGGCTGCAGGTCATACAGCAGGCAGAGCATGGCAACCATCAGCAATCCGGTCTGCTGAGTTACCATCGCGTTCTCCGTGATGTTTTGGCGCGGGAAGGGTTCTGGCGGAAGAACTTCTCCGCGCAGCCTTTGTCGGTACAGAAATGCTTTTGTGACGTCGACATGTAGGTCGATACCGTTTGAACAGTGCAATCGCTCTTATGGCGTCGCGAGCCGCAGTAGGCACACATTACAGAGCTGAGATACTCTGTAGCTGAGTCGAGAATGATGCTTTCTGCAAAACTACCGGGAACGCCACGGGAATCGACATACTCAATCATGTTTTCAGTTCGCCCGGCGCTGTTGGTGAATGACCCGCGCCCGGTAAGTTTGATGATTTGCCCGCCGAGTTTGAGTCGGGATCCTTCTGGCAAACTTGCCAGACGTTCAGAGGTTAGTCGCTCGTAAGGTTGCATAAAGACTCCTTAAAAAGTGCGTGCGAAACCCGGCCGCATGAAGCCGGCCCGGTCTAGAAATGTGAAACTTGATTTATCAGAATGCTGGCGCAGAATGTTTCTAGCGAAACGGCAATAACCAGGTGACGAGATGCTGATTGATAAGAAACTGCCAACCCCGATGTACCCAAATGATGAAATGGGCAAGCGCTCTAAGCGTAATCATTGGTTTGTGAGAGAAAAGGGGAGTGACCAGCCGCACGAGCAGTCATGGTATGACTGGTGGAAGTCGCGATCGCTTGGCTTAGGCAAGAATGGTCATATTGCGTGGCGTTCTACGTGTATCGCAAGAAACGCACCTGACCCATTCAATCCGCCGGATTCATTCGAGGTCGACTTCCAGGCACCTGACGGCAAGCTATATCATCTGGAGTTTAAGCTTGCACCTCACGGCCCAAACAAATAATGGGTTATTGACTTAATCCGCCGCCGCGGCCATCAAGATATACCTCAACCAGAAGATCTCTGGTGAAGGTGCGCTCGCAGCCGCGGTGAAGATAGAGCTTTCCGCGCTTATTGGCTGATGCCGTCCACATGCCATCTTTGTGCTTAACCAACATGCCAGGCCGAACTGCGCCGCGGTTAACTTCAACGTACCCGTAGTGGTGCATCATTTTTTACCCTCCACCTGAGCCAATAAGCCAGCAATGTGCATCTGCCAGCGGTTCAGCGTGACCTGCTCTCGCGGATTGGTGAGCAACGTTAGCCGCCATTCGTTATCATTTATGGCGCAGCGCTTTACGGTGTACTGCTTGCCGTTGTGGGTGACTGTCATAAATCCTCTTGGCCTTATCGCGGCGAACGGAACGGTTAATACAAGACTTCAACGCATTTATTCAGTGTTTCAATGGGCGGTGGATGGCCGCCGATTGTCATAACTAAGCCGCCTCGGTGAAGCGACTGAGGTATGAAAAAAGCCGCTTGTTAGGCGGCTTATTTTTGTTTGGACTTGTGCTTTCCAGCCCACTGCTTAGCGATATAAAGGCAGTCGTCGAATATCCTCCCCTTACGGCTTGCCTGAGAGCAGCGACGGTAATGATCCACCGCCATGTCAGCGCCGGTCATCGCGGCGTTCTCGTCGTAACCCAGCCTTATCAGCTCGGAAGTGATATTTTTGTGAATGAACTCCTGCGGGCTCATACCGGTAGCCCTTCTGAGAATTCACCAAGATCTGGGATGCTGAACTGCGTTAACTGAAGCGCGAGGAGAGTCGCTTCCTTAACGCGTTTTTTGTCTTTCTTACGCTGGGCGAGCAACCCGCTGCCTTTTTGTCCGCGATGTTTGAAAGACAACTCGTCGAATGACGCGATCTTATCGTGAATCTGCTGACCGGTAAGTTTGGCAAGTCCTGAGACATTCAATGGGGCGATCTGAATGCCAGATTCTTTTTCTACCAAGTCGAGCATCCAGATACGCAGGTCTTTGGCGACCTTGGTACGGGATACCATGCCGATAAGGTGCGCACCTCTGGGGGAGAAAATACGCATTTCAACTTCACGTAAGCTATTGTTTATTCCATCCTTCCTCACTTTGGTCACGGTAGTCATACTATCCGTGAACTCATCTTTGTGGCGGTTGTAGATGTTGGAAACCTTATTGGCGTTTGCGTAACCAAGAAGGTCGGCCAGCGCTTCTGTTGTGAACCAGATTTTCCCGTCGCCGTTATCAAATGGCACGACAGTGCGATCCTGAAACGTTAACTCGCTTCCCATATTCACCTCTCTTTGTTTACCGTCAGCCCCTCGCAAAGAGCTGCTGGTAAATCTTCCCCGATGTTCGGGAACTGAGCAGCAAACCATTCCGGTGCGGAGTCCTCTTCGTGTGCTATACCCGCCACGCGTTACACACCTGCCTCAATCCCATTGGGCGCCATTTCAATTTGCCAGGAGCGCTCCGGGTGATTTGCTGCTTGACTGAATTCTTAATGAGCAGGCGAGTTGCTTTCCGCCGCTGGCTAACTTCGCTCAGCTGTCGATGTTTCGTTTCGATGGATTAAAGATAACCTTAGTTATGAGTGATGGCAATAACCTAATTTATAATATCAATCACATAAGTTATAAATTAATGATAACTAAATGAATTTATTTTTGTAAATCATGAGTGCTATGCTTAAAAAAACAGCAGGAGGGATGTGCATGGTTCTGGATGAAGAGCGTATAAGCATGAAAATTCAGGCGATGGGGCGGGCGGTGATGGAATTGTCACTGGCAGATTTACCTATGACCCAGCAAAACATCATCGACAAGCTGGAGCAGTACCGGAAGGAAACAGGAAACGTGATAGGGAAGGGTGTGAACAGGGATGCAGCTGAGATAGTGCGGAAAGGGCAATAAAAAAGCCCGCACGGGCGGGCAGGTAGTGTTGCGATAGTTATTGTTATCAGCTTCAGGCTGAATAGTTATCGGCAGAATGGCGGATAGCTTTATGGGTGGGCAATAAAAAACCCGGCGCGGTGGCCGGGTTATAGATAACGGCTAGATAAGGTAAGGAGGAGTGGGGGGCCTGAAAGGTGGGTGAGACGAAAAATCAACTATCTTGATCTCGCCTGGAGTAAGCTCATTCATATAGTGAAGAACATACTCAGACGTTCTATCTCCAAATGGCTTAGTCATATCGTAAGCATCAATCCCGATATGGTAATGCCAGAGTTTATACTGTAGCGCCACCTTCACTTTATTTACGAAGTCTCGATCATCTTTGGATACGCTGTCAGAAGATTTGTTTCTTCCTTCAAGGGCATTAAAGCCGTTGGCTTTAAGATGATCTATGAACGCCTTAATTTTTTTCCTGTCATCAGCAGGAAAGTTTAAGACCTCTTTCGCAAATAGAACTCCCACATCCACTTTCAACTTTGTGACACCTTCCTAAGCCAGTCATCAAAATCGTCAAGGGTTTCAAGGCCATCAGGCACAGTCACAAAGTCCCCAGACACCATTTTTTGCATACGATCTAGTTCAAAGTTGAAGGGGAACTCAGCCTGAGACATAAATCGACCCTCTTCAATTACAATGCATTCTTTCAACAGCTTGTTGTCCAAAACAGCCTGTTCATCACCAGCTTTGGCCCAAGCTGAGCCAGGAAGGTGAGTAAGGCGGGATAAATTAGCAGCTGTCATATGACCATATACAGTAATTATATTATCAATAATGCAGCGGAAATCCCCTACCTCATCGACAAACTCTGGTGTAACTGTTTGGAAACCACCATCTTCTGTGAATTCAAGCGTACTTATTAAGGTAGAGATATGGTGATTTTGATAGTCCTTTACAGCATGGTACAGCTGAGGTTGTACAGGACCATAAGTCCACTTAGCAAAAAAATCTTCCACTAAAGGCTTATCTAATATTTTCAAGCTCCACGACTGAGCAAAAAATACCAGTTTTTGAAGCTTCATAGGCGTAAGATCAGTGATCTTAGCCCCTTTAGCTCTTTCAATAAAGGCATTAGCTACTGCAATTGTTGAGTAAGCCATCACATGCCCCCTTTAACAAAATTATAACGACAAAAATCTTCTCCAAAAGTGAAAGCTTTCAGAGATACTGTATGGATAACCAGTTATTAAAATACACTGAGTTAACCATAACGTCTATCTTAAATGTAATATCGGTTTACGTCACTGCAAACTGGATAGCATATCGTGCTAATGATTAAAAAATGATAGCACGATAGATCTGTATGCTACCCAAACGTCTCTTCAGGCCGCTACCAGCTATGCGTCGACCAGAACACCTTTCCGCTCACACCAGCCGCAGCTTCGTCTCTAACCAAAAGTCTCTTCCGGCCACTGCTACAGTTTGTTGTAAGCTATCGATTCGTGAATAAGCGCTTTACCCATGATGTATAGCTGGTCCTGATTTTCTTCTGTCACATACCAATCTTTGTAAGCCGGATTATCTGAAAGCACGGCTAACTGCAGGCCCTGCATCTGCAGGCGCTTGACATGGAAGTGCTGCCCGAAGACAAATGCGTATACTCCGTCAACCTTGAAGTTCCTCACCGAAACGTCAAAGAACAGGCGATCTCCCGACTGAATCGTTGGGCACATGCTGTCACCGTCTACGGTCATCACCTTCACATCATTTTGAGTGCGGTTCCCGAAAAGAGATCTGGCATGCTCAGTTGTGAACTCAATAGCATGCAGGACCTCAACAAATTCAGAAATCATAAAAGACCCCGGACCAGCGCTTACTTTCAGGTCTAAAACATCAACCCGAAAGACATCAATTGTTTCCGAGACCGGTTGGGCCGCCGATGGCACATTACCATCAATCCGCATTTCCCCCACTCCAGAACTAAGCCATTCCGGCCTTACACCCAGAGCATGAGCTAGCTCGACCATCTTACGGCTGCCGCTCGTTTTACCTGACGTCATCTTTTGAATTGCAGGCTGGGATATACCGACTTTATCAGCCAACTGTCCTTGAGATATGTCAGCGGCCGACATAGCCGCGTTCAGTCGTTCTGCAAATGTTTTCATCTTATCAATATATAACCGAGGTTATGTAGAGTAAAATAACAAAGGTTATGGACAATACCCATAACTTGGGTTATCTTTTCATTAATCCAGTAATCGGATAGGTAAAATCCATGAACAAAGTTATTCAACGAGCTTTAGAAATCGTTGGCAGCCAGAAGCGACTCGCAGATATTTGCGGCGTTAGCCAGCCAGCGGTTCACAAGTGGCTTAACGGTGGTTCCGTATCTCCGGAAAAAGTAACAGCCATCGTAAACGCTACTGGTGGCGAGATTAAGGCACACGAAATTCGACCTGATCTTCCCGACCTGTTTCCACACCCAGAGAACCATGCCGCTTAACGGCGGCCCTAACCACGAAAGGGAAAGCAATGCATTCACTTGCGTATCAACAAGGTAACAAATTTTCGCCAACGGCGATGATTTACCAGAATCGCCGGGAACCTGATTCCAAGGCGTTAAACATCGATGGGATCCGCGCAGCTGTTCGCGCCTGGGCAGCTGATTGCCGCAGTCGTGAATTTGTCGCAGCGCTGATTGTGGAAGAGTGGCGAGCCACTGGCGGCACCGGTTTGGATATCCCGACTGACTCGCACCGACAGATGCAGAAGGTGTTCCGCTGGATCGACGGCGATACCGAATATGCCTCCAACAACATTCGCCAGCTGGCGCCGGCAATCATGTCCGTCCTGCCGCTGGAGTATCGAAACCGCCTGGCGCCGCAGAACGACACGATGTCTCTGATCGCCTCTGCGATGAAAGAGTGTGCTGAAGCTAAACAGGCTGTACTGCTGGACGCTCCAGAGCATCAGAAGCTGAAAGAGGTAAGCGAGGGTATAGCGTCGCTGTTCCGCCTCATGCCGGAGCAGGTAGGGCCATTGATGACGATGGTAACTTCGATGCTGGGGGTTATGTGAGAACTACAGAAATGGCGAAAGCCGCGGTGCTCGAACACCAACGGCTTTCTGGTGCAACAAACGTCAGTCAATTGCGAGGTCATTATGACAAACGCTAATCCAAAACGCCAGGCGCAGGAGGCTTAACTGTGTCGAACGTCGCTTACGCAAATTTCGCGGCGCATTCCGCCGCCAGGAGCAACCGGATGGAGAACCAGAAAACCGGATTCATCCCGTTGTACCGGAGTGTTCTTAAGCAAACCTGGTCGAAGGACGTCTTCCTGCGCACGCTGTGGGAAAACCTGCTGCTGTGTGCTGCTCGCCAGCCATACACGGCAAACTTCAAGGGGCGCCAATGGCCGCTACAAACCGGACAACTGGTAACAACTTCTGCCGATCTCGGGCTGAACTTATGCGACAGGGAAGGGAAGCCATGCAGTCGCCACGCCGTCGACAGGATGCTTGATGTTTTCGAGCGTGAAGGAATGATTTCCCGCTCCGGAGAGAAGCGAAAAGGCTCTGTGATAACAATCACAAATTACGCCGAGTATGCTCAAAAAATGGACGATTTACCCGCGCGTTTTACCGCGCATGTATCCGAGCTTAATGCCGAGCATGGCGAAGCCAGTGCTGGCGCTGCTTCGGAAGATGATGCCGCGCATAACGACGCGCATTTACCCGAGCGTTTCACCGAGAATCATGAACAACAATGTAATAACAACAATAAAAACATTAAAAGATCTTCGTCCGAGAATTCTGACGAATCCTCTGACGCACGTCTGAAGAAATTTTTATCAGCTCATCCAGAAGCTGCGATCTACACACCATCCGGTGCGAAGTGGGGATCGGCTGAAGACCTAAAAACCGCCCAGTGGATTTCCACCAGGGTGAAGCTGATTAACCCAACCTGCAAAGCCCCGGACATGACCTCCTGGTCTAACACTGTTCGCCTGATGCGCCAGATAGACAACCGGTCGCACCAGGACATCTGCACGCTGTATGACTGGGCAAGCAAGCACCACTTCTGGCAGACCAACATCCTGAGCCCGGAAAGCCTGCGCAAGCAGTGGGACAAACTGACGATGCAGCGCAACGCAGGAGGTGAGCAGCGTGCCGCCAAGCCGGATCTTGACTTCAACAACACTGACTGGGCCTACGGGGTGATCCGATGAAATCTCTTGCAGAGCAGATGCGTAACCACGACCGCGAGCAGATGAGCCGTATGGCCCATAACCTGCCAGAGCAGCACCAGGAGCGTGCGCCGGTCGAGCAGGTGGCGCAGGTATTCAACAAGCTGTTCAACGAGCTGCGCGCCGCTTTCCCGGCCAGCATGGCGAACTTCCGCACCCAGGACGACCTGAACGAATTCCGCCGTCAGTGGCTGCTGGCGTTTCAGGAGAATGGGATTCACACCATGGCTCAGGTCGATGCCGGTATGCGTGTAGCTCGCAGCCAGGTGCGCCCATTCCTGCCTTCGCCGGGCCAGTTCGTCGCATGGTGCAAACAGAGTGGCGGGGCGCTTGGTATCACCGTTGACCAAGTGATCGCCGAATACTGGGACTGGCGTAACCGATCGTTCGAATTCACCTCCAGTGAGCAATTCCCCTGGTCGCAGCCGGTCATGTACCACATTTGCGTCGAACTGCGCCACCGCAGCACAGAGCGCCAGTTAACGCATGGTGAGCTGGCGCGCGAGGCGGGCGATCTGCTGGACATGTGGGAGAAGCGCGTTATCGATGGCAAGCCTGTGCCGCCGGTACGCCGGGCGATTGCAGCACCGGCTGCCGAACACGGGCCGACGCCGATCCAGTTGCTGCTGGCGAAGTACAACCGCAACAAGTCGAACGGGATGGTGTGAGATGACCATAACAATCCGTGAGCAGGTGCTGGCAGCACTGCGCAATAACCCAGGACTGAACAACGCCAAACTGGCAGGAATTATCGGCATGGACACCAAAAAGATATCCGGGACGATTAGCACGCTGCTGGCCGACGGCCTGATCGGCTGCGAAGGAAAATACGGCCAGCGCCTGTACAGCCTGACCAGCTACGGCATGCGCTTCGCCCCTGACACGATACCGGGCATGAAGCAGGGCAAGTCGAAGTTAATTCAGCGGACGGACACAAACGTGATCTGCCAGGAGTGCCGCAACAGCGCGGCGATGAAGCGAGTATTGATGGTTTGGGGGAGGGTAGGGGTATGAAAATCGAAGATATCAAAAACGTTGCGGTGTTCTTCAATATGAACGGCAAGACAGTAGCGTTACGAATGGATGCAGAGCAGAAGCGGATCGTCGCATTAATGGCGCTGAACACGGCTGATGCTCGGGCAGAACTGATTGAAGTGCCGCACATGACTTTACCAGCAGACCCAGCCATGCAGGAGGCCGCCCAATGAGCAACATCGACAAACATGCCGTGCAAGCAGTTGCCGATTTGAAAGCTGGTTACAGACTCGGTCACGCTGATGTGGCAATACTGAACGAGCTGGCGCGTATAGCACTGGCATCGCTCGAAGCGGAGGCTGTGTGCGTCATCGACCAGTCCAATCTTGATTATCTCAAATCTGGCTCCGATGCCGATGTATGGCCAGCATCAAGAACAGAGATGGGTGATGTGCTTCTGTATCGCACCGCGCCGCCAGCGCCGGTATCTGTGCCTGATGCGATTGAAATGGATGATGACTTTGACAGCGCGTTTGAACACGGAAAAGCTGTCGGCTGGAACGCCTTCCGCGCCGCCATGCTTCAGGGTGCCGAACCTGTAACGACGGCTTACAAGTTGCGCGATGCGGTTGAAACCATTCGCAACTCCGGCATAGCAATCGACGCCGAGAAAATCCTTGCAGAGTGCGATGCTTTCAACGCTCCAGACTGCTGGTGCCGCACCTGTCGACCTGTAACCATGACTGACATGCGCTTCGTTGTCTG
This sequence comes from Enterobacter sp. T2, assembly GCF_010692925.1. Classification (NCBI taxonomy): domain Bacteria; kingdom Pseudomonadati; phylum Pseudomonadota; class Gammaproteobacteria; order Enterobacterales; family Enterobacteriaceae; genus Enterobacter; species Enterobacter sp. T2. Next base: position 2,102,422 of record NZ_CP048736.1, read on the forward strand.
TCCTGATTGCGGAAACAAACGCTGCCCGCACGCCAATGACCACCGGCATGAATGCACCGGAAGCAACGAGCCAGGTCAGGAAGGTAGCGCGTACCCGGCAGCACCGAAGCAGGAGGCTAAATGAACGATTTCGCTAAGCGAGTTGAGCATCTTGAAGCGGAGCTCGGTAAAACCATCACCACTGAGGTTGAGCTTGTTTCTTACGTCAAAGAGCGCAGCACTGGAAACTCTGAGGCTCGCTACTACGTTAAGCATAGCAACCAGCAGACGGTGCTTGAGCAGGGAATGGTGATAAACAGGGATGGTTTTGGCAATCATCAAGCCAGCATCATCATCACTGATTTCCCCGGGCAGAAAACTCCGCAAGAAGCGGCGCTTAAACTGGCTGATTGGTTAAAGCGCCTGGGAGAGTCCATTGAGGCTAATTTCAAAAAGCCAGAGGTGGGTGATGCCTAACCCATTCGACGCATAACTAAACGTCAAGCAACGTTTGATTATTCATTATCACCCAGCCATAATTAAGTCATCGGAGCCTGAACAACTCCGGTGACTTCTGCGCATTTAAGGGGACTTAAATGCGACCACAATATGAACTCCTCACCTTGTCACAGATGCAGAAATGCACCTGCGATTTTCTGCATTCTGCGTTACCTCTCGGAGGTGGCGTATGAAGCAGCAATTCCATCTCGTCAACGACGCCATCAAGCAAAACGCTATCAACTTCATCCGGGAGCTACCGGTGGACGCCAAGCGCCCGTTAGTTCTCGATATCAAGGAGATGACTCGCACCCTCGATCAAAACAAAAAAATGTGGCCGCTGCTTAAAGACCTGTCCGACCAGGTTACGTGGTTTGGCAACAAGTACGATTCTGACGACTGGAAAGACCTGATCACTGCAATGGTCGCTAAGTCAAAAAAGCAGGAGCAGCGCATGGCCCCCGGCCTTGATGGTGGCGTTGTGATGTTCGGACAGCGTACCAGCAAGATGACCGTCCGCCAGATGGTTGAGGTCATTGAGGCGATCTACTGGTTCGGCACTCAGCAGAACGTCAAGTTCAGCGAAAAATCACGCCTCGAAATTGAATGGGCAAAACGCTGGGGTGAGCGCAATGAGTAGCCCACTTTCCCGCGTCATCACAAACGAAATATTCCGCGTCCCGGCGCGCCGCAAGCGTAAGCCCGCGGTTAAGCCGTCCGACATCCCGACTATGAAAGACTACACCGCCCGCCTGGTGGATCAGAAATGGCTGCGCCTCGCGGCACGGAGGGCGCATGGCTAATTTATGCAAAGCGGCACGTGGCCGCGAATGTCAGGTGCGGATCCCCGGTGTATGCAACGGCAACCCTGAAACCTCAGTGCTGGCTCACATTCGTCTTGCGGGCCTCTGCGGGACCGGAATCAAGCCACCTGACCTGATCGCCACCATCGCATGCAGCAGTTGCCACGACGAGATTGATCGCCGCACCCATCTGGTCGATGCGGAATATGCAAAGGAGTGCGCGCTGGAAGGCATGGCTCGCACGCAGGTCATCTGGCTTAAAGAGGGGCTCGTAAAAACATGAATGAATATCGCATCAGCCTCCCATGGCCGCCGAGCAACAACCGCTACTACCGGCATAACCGCGGGCGTACGCACATCAGCGCAGAAGGGCAGGCGTACCGCGACAGCGTCTCCAGAATCATCAAAGACTCAATGCTGGATATTGGCCTGGCCACACCCGTGAAAATCCGTATCGAGTGCCACATGCCGGATCGCCGCCGACGAGACCTGGATAATCTGCAAAAGGCAGCGTTCGACGCCCTGACGAAATCCGGGTTCTGGCTCGATGACCAGCAGGTCGACTACTACAGCGTGAAGAGGATGCCAATCGTCAAAGGCGGCAGGCTTGAACTGACCATCACCGAACTGGAGGCCGAATGAACCACACAGACTTCATGCGGTATCAGGCAGAAAGCGTTAAGCGCGCCAGCATGCCGCCAGTAGCAAAGCACAGCCAGACAAAAACCAACCAGCCACAGAAGGAAGCCGCATGAACAGTCAGCAACTGGAATACGTACGTCAGCAGCTCATTGTGGCGACCGCAGACCTCAGCGGAGCGACGAAAGGGCAACTGGTAGCTTTCGCCGAGAACGCGCAGTTTACCGCGACGGCGCGCAGTCGGGGACGGAAAAAAGTATTCGACAAGGATAAGCAGCGGATGGTCAACCCGGATGGTCCGCCGATGAGTGGCAGCCAGTCACGCGCTAAGGGCTCATCCATCGCGCTGGTTGGCCCGGTTGAGTTCGTGACAGCGTCGTGGCGCCGCGCTGTGCTTTCGCTGGAAGAGCACCAGAAAGCGTGGTTGCTGTGGAGCTACAGCGAGAATATCCGCTTCGAGTACCAGGTGGCGATCACACAGTGGGCGTGGGCAGAGTTCCGGGAGCAGATCGGCACGAAGAAAGTGGCCGGCAAGACGATGGAGCGCCTGAAGAAGCTTATCTGGCTGGCGGCGCAGGACGTCAAAGCGGAACTGTCAGGGCGTGAGACGTACGAATACCAGGCGCTGGCGAAATTGGCTGGCGTGGCGAAATCGACCTGGACGGAAACGTATCTGCCTCACTGGCTGGCGATGCGGAACAGCTTTAAGCGACTCGATAGTGGCGCGCTTATCTCCGTAACGCGATCACGTTCACAACAAAAGGCGACAAATTTAGATGTAAGTCTTGCAAAACCGAACTGAAACGCATATATTTCATGTAAATCTGATATCGTCGCCATAGCTTCGTAGGTCGACAAAGAATTAAGAGCCTGAGGTTAACGCCTTGGGCTTTTTCGTATCTACACAACAGGTAAGAGCATTGAACCCGTAGACCTCGCGGATTGGTGAAAGGTGCCGCGCAGTGCTCTGACCGTTGTGGTGAAGCACAAGATGACAGTGCTGATGAATCGGGGGCATCAAAACCCTTGAGCCGGGTCTAATGGGGACGGCAAAAACGCGACTTCAGCCACCACAAACTAAACCCACTACCTGGGACCCTTCGGCCAGAGAGCCAGCATTGCCTTACCCTCACATTGCCAGCCTGTCGCTGGCTTTTTTATTTTCAGGCCCCGGGAAACATCCTCGACATGCCTTGTTGTTTAACCGTCCCGAGGGCCTGAACCAACTACACACGGAATAAATATGTCTGAGACCTTCACTATCGTAGGCGTTGGTCTTACATCGTCATCAGTCGGTGTAACCTTTGCCACGCTGTTTCCGGAGGCGACTCCAGCAGTGATGCTCGGATCACTCGCCGGAACGGCGCTATACGTTCTGACCTCAGATCCCCATCAACTCTGGAAGCAGGCTATCTTTGCGCTGATATCGTTTATCAGTGGCGTGTTCTTCTCCGTGCCCATGGCGAAAATCATGGCCGGAATCATCAACACGCCGTTAAGCCTGATGAAGCCACCGGCCAGCATTGAAGTATCGCCAGCTGTCGGTGCAATTGTCACTGCTTCCATTTCCGTGGCAGTCCTGCTGCGCATTCTCCGCAAATCCAAAAGCGGGAAGATGCCGGGGCTGGGGGAGGAAGATAAATGACATGGCAGCTTCTTCTGATGGATGCAAACGCCATAGTTTGCCTGTTAATAATGGTCAGGCTGATGTTTTTCCGTAAAGAGGGAAAGCGTCATCGCCTGAGTGTCGCGGTGCTGGCCTATCTGGTCATCCTTGCCGCAGGATTCAACGCCTTCAACATTCTGCTCGGCCACTACGTACAGGTTAACCTAGGCGATCTGCTTCTGAACTCCGTCATCTGCATAGCGGTGTGGCTGGCACGTGGGAACCTGGCTAAGGTCGTTATAACGGAGTAGTCCATGCAAACCAGTGATAAAGGCATTGCCCTGATCAAGCAGTTCGAAGGCTGCAAGCTCACCGCGTACCAGGACAGCGTCGGAGTGTGGACGATTGGCTATGGCTGGACTCAGGCAGTCGACGGCAAACCAATCCGCGCCGGGATGACGATTAAGCAGGAAACGGCTGATCGTCTACTGAAGACCGGACTTGTCAGCTACGAAAGCGACGTGTCCCGACTGGTAAAAGTTGGCCTGACTCAGGGGCAATTCGATGCCCTGGTGTCGTTCACGTATAACCTTGGCGCCCGGTCACTGTCGACATCTACACTGCTGCGCAAACTCAACATCGGTGATTACGCGGGCGCTGCCGACGAGTTCCTGCGCTGGAATAAAGCTGGTGGCAAAGTCCTGAATGGACTCACCCGTCGCCGGGAGGCAGAGCAGGCTCTGTTCCTGTCATGATTGGCGCGCTGGTTAAACGTTACTGGATGCAGTTGCTGGTGCTGGCGTTAATCGGCGTGCTGGCGTTCTTCGTGAACCACTACCGCGACAACGCCATAACCTACAAAGACCAGCGCGATAAGGCTACCGAACAGCTCAGCCTTGCGAGAGCCACAATCAAAGACATGCAGACGCGCCAGCGTGATGTCACTGCACTGGATGCTAAATACACTGGAGAACTGGCTGATGCCAAAGCCACTATCGATCAGCTTGAGCGCGATGTTGCTTCTGGCAAACGTCGGTTGCAGCTCAACGCAAGCTGTCCCGCGAACGGAGCGACCAGCACCGGCAGCCTGGGCGATGCTTCCAGCCCCGGACTTACTGACTCCGCTGAACGGGATTATTTCACCCTCAGAGAGCGAATCGTCACAGTGACGAAGCAGGTCGGCTATTTGCAGGAATACATCAAAGAGCAGTGCTTAAATTGATTGAATCAAGTAAAATCACCTTGATAAATTAGGGGTGATTATGGACGAAAAACAAATTGCATTAGAGGCTATGTTGGCAGCTAAGGACTCTGCACATTGGGCGTGGTGGACAATGGCTGCGACTATATTCAGTGTTCTGATTTCCTTGGGTACTCTAGGTATGGCTTTCAGCGCCTTGGATACTTGGCGTCAGCAAGAGATGTTAAAGCTGAAGATGGAATTCAAGAGGTCTATTCTTGAATTAATTTATGCTATGGACTCTATGCCAAGAAATTGGTCTTTTCATCAGATCAATATAGCTCGGGCAAGGTTACAAGCATCGCCTGAGGTTGCAAATAGAGTTGCTGACCCTGCCCAGATATACATCAATAAAATGGCTCTCAAGGATGCATTCAGTGGCTCAACCAAAGCATGGATCATGTGTGAACATCTCTTCTCTGAAACAGAGATCGAAGTCTTATGGAATAAGTTTCGAGGTGAGTTTCGAGATTACATAATGAGGGGCGGCGATACCAATCGCCTTGCAGGCATTCTCGAATCACTAAATGTAAAACTAAAGGTTTTATAAATCTAACCACCCTCGGGTGGTTTTTTATTGCCATCACCATGAGTAGCCTCATCGTAATGGCATTATCCCCATAAGCGGATAAAGAGGCTCTCAATGTCCGACATCTACCAAATCACCCTGACCACCCAAACAGGCGAAACCTTCACAGGCAAGATGTCACGACGTCAGCCTGAACTGGTTAACGGCTTTGTACCGCTGGCGACCGAGACGGGCGAGTGGCTTTACTTCGCTCCGGCCGATGTGAAACGCGTGCAGTTCACGCCGGTGCCGGAAGAGCAGACCGAACAGCCAGAAGAACAAACAACGGAGTAACGAATGAGCAAACCGGACTGGGAGGCCATCGAGACGGCGTACCGGGCCGGAGTGATGTCCCTCCGAGAGATTGCATCGCAGCACGGCATTAGTGAAGGCGCTATCCGTAAGCGCGCCAAGCGTGACGACTGGTCGCGTGACCTGAATGCGAAGATTCAGCAAAAGGCTGATGATCTGGTACGCAAACAGGAGGTACGCAAACAGGTACGCAACGAAAGCACTTTGACCGAGCGCGTACTGATAGAGGCGACTGCCGAGGTGATTGCCACGGTACGCATGGAGCACCGGGGAGACATCCGACGGGCTCGCGAACTGACAAACATGCTATTCGATGAGTTGGCCGGTGAGTGTGGCGATGTGGCCGCGCTTGAGATGCTCGGTGACCTGATGCGCCGTGAGGACGATAAAGGTCAGGATAAGCTCAACGATCTGTACCACAAAATAATCAGCCTGCCTTCCCGTGTTAAATCCATGAAAGACCTGAGTGACAGCCTGAAGACGCTGATCGGCCTCGAGCGTGAGGCGTACAGCATCGAGAATAAGGCGGAAACGAAAGAGGTAACGCATAACGTCATGCTGGTCCCAACCAGTGACAGCGTGGATGACTGGGAAGCGGCAGCGCAGAAACAACAGGGCGGGGTGCTCGGTGGATGAATTACAAAGCTGTATGGAAGCCACTGCCTGGATCGCAGTCTTTGGCGCTGAGCTGCCCGTGTAACGAAATCCTGTTCGAGGGGACCCGCGGCCCTGGTAAAACCGCCGCGCAGTTAGCCAGGTTCCGGCGCAATGTCGGTGTGGGTTATGGCTCGTTCTGGCGCGGCGTCATCTTCGACACCGAATATAAAAACCTTGCCGACATCATCACTCAGTCGAAGCGTATGTTTCGCCTGTTCAACGATGGTGCGCGCTACCTTTCATCTGCGAGCGAATTGCGATGGGTATGGCCAACAGGCGAGGAGTTACTCTTCCGCTTCGGCAAGGAGGAGGGCGATTACTGGGATTATCACGGGCAGGAATTCCCGTTCATCGGTTTCAACGAACTGACCAAGCAGCAGTCATCTGAGTTTTACGAGATGATGTTTTCCTGCCGGCGCTCATCGTTCCGGCCAGAGAATTACCCGCTGGAAGATGGTTCATTACTTAAGCCGATCCCGCTGGAAACGTTCAGCACTACCAACCCGTTTGGCATCGGGCATACCTGGGTGAAGAAGCGCTTCATTGAGCCAGCGCCGCGCGGAACCGTGCAGCGCGACCGGCAAATGGTGTTCAACCCTCAGACAGAACGAGAAGAGGAAATAACGCTGACGCGCGTGGCCATCCACGGATCGTTTAAAGAGAACCCGTACCTCGACCCTCAGTACATCGCGACCCTGATGGCCATCAAAGACCCTAACCGGCGCAAAGCATGGGTAGAGGGCTCCTGGGATGTGACCAGTGGCGGGCGCTTTGACCACCTGTGGAATGCCTCGCATCACGTCATCAAGCCGTTCCGCATCCCTGATAGCTGGACTGTTGACCGCTCCCACGACTGGGGCGAGTCGAAGCCGTTCTCTAATCTCTGGTGGGCTCGCGCCGACGGTACCGCCGCAGAGCTGCCTGATGGTCGCCAGTTCTGCCCGCCAGCCGGGTCGCTGACCCTGATTGGCGAGTGGTATGGCTGTCCACCTGACGAGCTGAACAAAGGGCTCAATATGAGCTCGACAAACGTCGCCAAGGGTGTGGCCTGGATTGATAAGCGGCTGATGGGCGAAGAGCTGCCTGAACCTGAAGAGATAAAACTCAATGGGATAACTCAGGGGCAACTGAACATCATGCCCGGTATCTGCAAAAAGGTTGTGCCGGGCCCAGCTGACGGTGCCATCTACAACACTGGCGATGACGAGCTCTCTATTGCCCAGAAGATGGAATCGCAGGGCGTTAAGTGGGTTCCATCCAACAAGAAACCGGGATCGCGCGTAAACGGAGCGGCCCTCTTTGCTGACATGCTGGAGGCCGTCCTTGAGGGTAAGAAGCTGGAATCTGGTGTACCTGAGAAACCAGCATTCTACGTCTTCGACTATTGCCGCGGCTGGATAAGCCGTGTACCGGTGCTCGTTCGCGACAGTAAGAACCCTGATGACGTAGACACTCAGCAGGAAGATCACGACTGGGATGGCACTCGATATGCCGTCCTGCATTCACCGCCGAAGAAAGTCGGCAAAGTCACCAACCTACGGATCTAATCCCATGCCTGATATTTCAACCCCAAATCTGGACTATGGGAACATGGTCGAGGCGTGGGATATCAACGATGCCCTGATGGGCGGCACGCTGTATATGCGCCAGCTGGGCGAGTCCTATCTCCCTCGCTGGCCCAAGGAAGACAAAGAGGATTACAAAAAACGCCTCGCCGTGGCCACGCTTCTGCCAGCCTACGAAGAGACCATTAAGCAAAACATCGGGCGTGTATTCGCCGAGCCCATTAAGCTTGCCGAGAATGTGCCTGATCAGCTGCGAGAGTATGCGAAAAACTTCGACCTTGAGGGGACGCGCCTGGACGTATGGGCGCAGGCATTCTTCGGTCTGGCGATGCAGTATGGACTCTCCCACGCGCTGGTGGATTATCCCAGGGTGGACACCGAAAAGGTGAAAACCAAAGCGGAAGAGAAAGCTACCGGCGCGCGCCCCTATGTCACCATGCTCAATCCACGCCAGGTAATTGGCTGGAAGTCGAAAATGGTGGACGGCAAAGTGGTGTTGACTGCGCTGCGTATCAAAGAGGTTGTGGTCGAAGACGGCGACGACTTCGGGCAGACCAAGGTCGAGCAAATACGGCACCTGACACCTGGAAAGGTGGAAATTTACCGCAAGGCCAAAGATGCTGACGGTGCCGAGAACTGGGCGCTATTCGAGGAGTGGCAGACATCCCGCCAGGATATCACTCTGGTCACGCTCTACACCAAGCGCACCGGGTTTATGTGTGGTTCACCTCCATTGCTCAACATGGCCCTGCTGAACATCAAGCATTGGCAGAGCCAGAGCGAGCAGGACAACATTCTGCACGTCGCCAGGGTGCCGTTGCTCACGGTGTTCGGTTTGGAAGAGGGGCAAGAGCTGATAATTGGCTCGTCTTCAGCTACGTCGTTCACTGATCGGCAAAAGCAGGGTCTGGAATACGTCGAGCATACAGGCTCCTCCATCGGTGCTGGTAAAGAGTCGCTGGCAGAACTTGTGGAGCAGATGCGCCAGGCGGGCGCGAAGTTGCTGCGTACAGAGAACACCTCTACCAAATCGGTAGACCAGACCTCTGAAGAGAAAATGCAGGAGCAGTCACCGCTCTACACCATGGCTACCAGCCTTGAAGATGCGATCGACAACATCCTGCAAATCATGGCTGAGTACATCGGCGAGAAAGATGGTGGCAACGTTGATGTTCGCACTGAGCTGGATGTCGAGTCGAAAGAGTTTAACCCGCCTGCGGCGCTGGCTATTCAGTCACTTCGCCAGGGTGGCGACCTCCGCCGTATCGATGCCATTAAGGCGCTGCAAAAGCTCAGTCTGATTGATGCCGATGCAGACCCCGACAAGGTATTGAACGAGTTGCTGGCTGAATCGGCCTCGCTGACAGAACTGCCGCCGGACGAGGTGTGATATGGCCCGCTCCGTCAATGACAGGCTTCAGGACGAAACCATAGCGCACGGGCTTTATGTGAACCGCTACGGTACTGGCGTCGCCCGGCGCATGGTGTCGTTGCTGAACAGGCTGGATGCTGACCTTGCTGCAAAACTGCTGGTGCTGCTGGACGGCAAGCGTGCCGACACCTACAGCGCCCGCCGCCTGGCTTCGCTTCTGGCTGGCGTACGCGACCTGAACCAACAGGCCTACGAACCGGTCAATGATGCGCTGGCGCGGGAACTGACTCGTTACGCTGATTATGAGACCGGGTATCAGTTTGACCTGTTCAGCAGCCTCATTCCCGGCCAGGTGCTTAAGCACGTCCCGCTGCAAAGCATTGCTCCAGAGCAGGTCTACGCCTCTGCGATGGCGCAACCTTTTCAGGGGAGATTGCTGAAAGAGTGGGGCAAGAAACTCGAATCGGATCGGCTGGAAAAAATTACCAGTGCCGTGCGCACCGGATTTCTTCAGGGTGAAACCGTCGAGCAGATTGTGAAGCGGGTCGCCGGCACGCCGCAACTCCACCGCCAGGACGGGGTTATAAATGTTTCACGTCGTGACCTTGCGGTAGTAACCCGCACGGCGGTGAACCATGTGGCCGCTACAGCGCGCCAGGAGTTCGCACAGAGCAACAGCGATATCGTAAAGGCCAAACAGTGGTCTTCAACGCTGGACACTCACACCAGCCAGTGGTGCATCATCCGCGACCGAAAACTCTACTCGCTCGATGGCAAGCCGCTGGGCCATGCAATTCCGTATCTGCGCGGACCCGGCAAAATCCACTTTTGCTGCCGCTCCTGCGAAATCCTGATCACCAAATCGTGGGAAGAGTTACAGATAGCATCAGGCGAACTGAGCAGCGCCACACGCGCTTCGATGGATGGACAGGTGCCATCGCATACCAGCTATGCCGAATGGCTCGTCAGGCAACCGTACGCACGGCAGGAGCAGGTGCTGGGCGTTACTCGCGCGCGGATGCTGCGTGACGGCAAAATCACCGTGCCGGAGATGTTCAATGATGCCGGGGAGCTTCTTACACTGGACGAGCTGCGCCGCGTGGATGCGTCGGCGTTCCAGTAACAAAAAACCAATCAATATCAGGCTGCCTTCGGGTGGCCTTTTTTATGCCTGCCGCTGAGCGGATGCGACGCGGTGACCGGGTCGGATGACCTATTACCAATGGCCGGAAGGCTGGAGCAAAAACAATGAAACTGAAACTTGATGCTAACGGAAATGTGGTCGTTGAAAACGGTATGCCTGTGTACATCCATGATGATGGCAAAGAAATCCCGTTCGACGCAGCCGCAGCGATGACCAAAATCACCTCCCTGAATGGTGAGGCGAAAACGCACCGCGAAGCGAAGGAAGCGGCGGAAGCCAATCTCGCGAAATTCTCTGGCATCACCGACCCGGCCAAGGCGCTCGAAGCCCTGGAGATGATGACCAAAATCGACCAGAAAAAACTGATCGATGCTGGTGCCGTTGACCAGGTAAAGGCTGAAATCACCAAGGTGTTCCAGCAGCAACTGGATGAGGCGAACGGCAAGAACCAGCAGCTGGAAACCCAGCTCTATGACGAGATGATCGGCGGCCGCTTCGGTGGTTCGAAGTTCATTTCAGAGAAGATGGCCATCCCGGCTGAGTTCGTGCGTTCCCATTTCGGGCAAAACTTCAAAATCGAAGACGGCAAGGTCGTGGCCTACGACGGCCAGGGCAACAAGGTGTTCTCCCGCACCAAGCCCGGTGAGCTGGCCAGCTTCGATGAAGCGCTGGAATCTCTGGTCGAGTTGCATCCGCAAAAAGACTACATCCTCAAAGCGTCCGGCAACAGCGGCGGTGGTTCCCACCAGTCGCAGCATCAGGCCGGGCAAAAAACCATGAAACGCGATGCGTTCGATGCTCTGGATAACGTCGGTAAGCAAACCGCGCTGAAAGACGGCGTCACCATCGTCGACTAATCGAAAGGAAACCTGAATGTCCAATACCCTCACTGGTCTGATCCCTACCATTTACACCGCGCTGGACGTTGTGTCCCGCGAGCAGGTGGGCTTCATCCCGGCAGTGGCCCGCAACGCCAAAGCCGATGCGGCCGCTAAAGGCCAGACCGTTACCGCTCCGGTTGCACCGAAGGCCACTACCGTAGATATCACCCCGGCAGCTACCGCTCCGAACGATGGCGACCAGAACATCGGCACCGTGAACGTGACCATTACCAAATCCAAAATGGCTCCGGTCAAATGGAACGGTGAAGAGCAACTGGCGGTCGGCCCGTCCGGCACTTACAACATCATCCTGGCTGACCAGTTCAAGCAGGCATTCCGCGCACTGGCGAATGAAGTGGATGCTGACCTTGCGGCGCAGTATTACAAATCCTCACGCGCTGTAGGGGCACCGAAAGACACTCCATTCAGCATCAAAGACGATCTGTCAGATATGGCGCTGGCGCGTCAGATTCTGGTGGATAACGGCGCACCAACCACTGACCTGCGCATGGTGCTGGGCGGCGAAGCGATGGCATCCATTCGTGGTAAGCAGTCCGTACTGTTTAAAGCGAATGAAGCCGGTACCGACCAGCTGCTGCGCGAAGGTGTTATTGGTCGCGTGATGGGCTTCAACCTTCATGAATCCGCCAACATCAAGCGCACCGCGAAAAGCGCTGCGGCTGGCTACAAGGTCAACGGCGCGAAGAAAGAGGGTGACATCATCGTTGCTATCTCTGCTGGCACCGGAGGGATCGCTGTAGGCACAGCGGTGAAGTTCGACGGTGATGACAACCAGTACATGGTGGTTGCAGCTACCTCTTCGAGCATCACCATCGGTGCCCCGGGCCTGCGTCAGGATCTGGCAGACCAGGCAGCGGTCACTGTGCTGAGTGAGTTCGCGCCGAACATGGCGTTCGACCGTAACGCCTTCCTGCTGGCGTGCCGTACTCCTGCAATGCCGGATGGTGGCGACAGCGCTGACGACGTGATGAACGTGACCGATCCGGTCTCGGGTATCACCTTCCAGATCGCGCTTTACCGCCAGTACCGTCAGGTGCGTTACGAGGTTGGTCTGGCCTGGGGTACCGCGGACATCGCCAACCGTCACGCCTGTATCATCATGGGCTAACCGCTGGGGCTGCGGCCCCTTTGTTATTCAGGAGGCCCAATGGCCGGATTGACCAAAGAGCAGCGCGCACAGCGTGAGGCTGAAAAGCTTGCCGCGCAGAATGGCGCTGAACAAACTCCTGCCCAGCAGGACCAGCAGCAGGACCAGCAGCAGGACCAGCAGCAGGACCAGCAGCAGGACCAGCAGCAGGACCAGCAGCAGGACCAGCAGGGTATTGAGCTGGTGGTGATGGTGCGTGATACCCCAGAGTTTCCCGGCGGCCCGCTCAGCGCTGAGGTTCACCCTGACGAGGTGGATAACTGGCTGGCGCTGGACTGGCGTCTGGAGGAGTAGCCATGCTGGTTGCCGATCCACATTCACCGGGCTTCAACACTTACGCCAGCGTAGTTGACCTGCGCGCGTTCGCGGGGGGGCGCGGCTACACCGTACCTGCCGATGACGGCGAGTGCGGCATGTTGTTGATGCAGGCGATGGACTTCCTGGAAGGGAAGGCCTGGCGCGGTCAGCGCTCCAGCACATCGCAGCCGCTGTCGTGGCCGCGCTCCGGCGTGCGCTTTGATGGCATTGACCTGCCGGATGACGCCATCCCGCAGCGCCTCGTTGACGCACAGTGCCGCCTGGCTATCGAATCGCAGGAGATTGACCTCACGCCGTCGGTCGCTGGTGGCGGGGCGGTGACGATGGAGCGCGTCGAAGGTGCGGTGACAGTGCAGTATGAACCGGGCACGAATAAGGCCTCGCCGTCATTCCCCTGGTTTTATTCCTCGCTGCGCGGACTGGTGGTGGGCGGCAATCAGATCCGTATCGAAAGGGGGTGATATGTCTGACCTGAAGGTGGTTCCCTTCTCCGGCAAAGCGCAACCTGGGCATGACAGCCAGGAGGTGATAAGGCTGCTCGAAGAGGCGCTACATATGGCACGCGACGGCAACTGTCATAGCCTGGCGATTATCATGCTTAGCGATGACGGAGGTGCGATTGATTGCTGGCATAGCGGCGGCAGGCCATATGTCATGATCGGCGCTATCGAAGCACTAAAAGCGGGGTTCATCCATACCAACATTGAGGCGCGCTGATATGCCAATCGACTATCGCCGCATGCGCACGACAGCAACCCGGCTGCTCACCGAGAACGGGAAGACCTATCCCTTAACGCGCGGCGGCACCACTACCCGCGATCAGTTCGGGAAAGAGGTAACCACTACGGCCATTACCGGGACCGTAACCGGTGTTATCACCGAATACTCCTCCCGCGAAATCGACGGCTCCCTGATCGCCACTGGCGACAAGAAGCTGGCGGCCACGTTCGAAACGGAAGTGCGTATTGATGATCGCATCGAAATCGACGGCAAGATGTGGCGCGTGGTGCAGCCGAATCCGGTTAAGCCTGCCGATGTGCTGATTTCCTACAACATCCAACTGAGGGTGTAACTATGGCCGGTTCTGATAATCAGCCGTTCCTGGCTGCCATTCAGTTGTTCGTTGATGGTTCGAAGCAGGAACTGGACGAGGTGGTACGCCGTACGGGTATCAAAATACTCGCTCAGCTGGTGGAGATGTCCCCGGTAGGCCAGCCTGATATCTGGCAGGTCAACCAGACCGCGACGGCATACAACACTGCGGTGCGGGAACATAACGCGACCCTGCGTGATAATCCGGACAACCTGACCAAATCAGGACGGCTTAAGCGTGGCCTGCGAGTTAACGACTCGATGGACATCAAAAAGCCAGATGGCTATGTCGGGGGGCGCTTCAAGAACAACTGGTATGTGGGGTTTGATAGCCAGCCGACCCAGTCCAACGATACCCCGGATGCTTCCGGCCAAGGTTCCAACTCCCGCGGCATGGCGGTGCTGGAGGTTTTCCGCGTGGGGCAAGTCAGCTCGATTTACTTCACCAACAACCTGCCGTATGCCCAGGCGCTGGAAAACGGTCATTCCACCCAGGCGCCGGGCGGGATGGTGGGCATTACAGCCATCGACGCGGCGCAGCTGTTCCGTGAGGCAATGAGTGAGGTGCGCAGTGGCCGATGACCAGTCAATGCGGATAGCTGACCTGTTGGAAGGTCGTGTTGCGGTTATCTGCTCCTCGCTCGGGCTGCCGGTGGCCTGGCCGAACATCCCGTTTACTCCACCGGATAATGCGCCTTACGGGCGTGTTTATGTTCTGCCTGCGCAAACCGTGGGGCAGGATTTGGAAGGCCAGTTGCGCACGTATCAGGGCATTCTACAGCTCAACATCATCGCGCCGGCAGGCAGCGGCGTGGCACTGGTAAGGGGGCTGGCTAAGTCTGTTGCCGATGCCTTTCCTGAAGGGCTGCCGCTGGTGGATGGTGATCTAACTGTGTACATCAATGGCCCGCCGCAGGTGCGCCAGCCAATCCAGGATCGCACCGCGAGCCACAACGGCTCGAGCGGCTCCATCACCTACACCACCCCCGTCAGCATGCAGTACCGCGCTGATTACTGACCCGCCGCCCGGCGGGTTTTTTATTACCTAAATTCAGGAGAGTGCTATGGCATTCGCAATCCCTAACGGCTCGCGTGTGAACGTGGCCAAAGCCTATCAGGCTCCGATCACCTTCACAGCAGCCTCCAACGCGACGGAATGCGAACTTACCGTTGCCTCGGCTGCCGGGATTCTCGCGGGCGATGTTGTCCAGGTCAGCTCTGGCTGGCTCAAGCTCGATAACATGGTGCTGCGCGTCAAGTCGGTGACCAGCACCAAAATTGTGCTGGAAGCATTCGATACCACCGATACCACCAAATTCCCGGCAGGCACCGGCGCGGGGACGCTGCGTAAAGTCGATTCGTGGATCACCATGCCGCAGGTCATGACGCTGTCCACTGAAGGCGGTGACCAGCAGACCATCAGCGTGCAGTTCCTCGAAGACGACAAAGCCCGCACCATTCCTACGTTTAAAAACGCAGTGGTTCAGGTCTACACCTTCGCTCACGACCCACAGCTGGCTATCTACAAGCGTCTGATTGACCTGGATGACTCCAGTGACACCACCGCGGTGTGGTTCCATAACCCACGCGGCAAAGCGGATCGTTACTACTCAGCCAAAGTGTCGTTCCAGCGCGTGCCGCGTACCGAAATTAACGCCGTTGAAAGCAACGAAGCGCGTATGAACTTCGAATCGGACATGCAGATTTACCCGATCGCCGATTCATCCGTGACGCCGCTGGCGTTCCTGACCGACCTGCCGTCAACCAAGTCGGTTGCCACAGGTGCTGCACTGGATCTGGCTGTGGTTATGCAGGGTGGCTCCGCGCCGTACACCTACGTGTGGAAGAAAGGCAGCACTGCTCAGCCCGGCAAGACCGCCTCGACGTTCAACATTCCTTCTGTCGAATCCAGCGATGCTGGCGTCTACACCTGCGAAGTCACCGACGCCGCGGGCAAGACCCTTACTTCCGCTGCCTGCACCGTCACTGTCAGCTAACCAACCGAGCCCGGCGCGCCGGGCTTTATTTTGCGCATCGCACGCGCACATCAAAGAAAGTCTTTCAGCTGTGAGCCTGGGTAAACCGTTAACTTTCGGCGGCCTTGCCGTGCGACAGGCTCACGCCTAAAAGGAACATAAAATGTCTGAATCTTTAAGCATCCCTCGTGTAACAACGACACCCAAACCTTTTGGCGTAAACGTCGAATGGAAGTGGCCGGAAAGCCAGATGTGGTTTCTCTCGCTGGAACTGCAATACCTTCGTGAAGATGGCCGTTTCGAGAAGAAGCGCATCTACTGGCCTACTGCCAGCCATCTGATCTCCGGCCTCAAGTCTGGTGAGCGATTACAAGTACGCCTGCGTCCAGTTGCAGTGGATGGTACTGCGCGTGAATGGCTGGCTGCTGATTGGATTGACTGTATCTCATCAGTTAATACCGAAGAGATTCTCCAGGCGCTGGGCGACGAAATCCATAACAGCGATGCATTTAAAGTCCTTGGCGGCGGGTGGTCTTGCGAAAAAACCGGAACGCTGATTATTAATAACGGCCAGGTGTTCATTAACGATGCGAAGATTGGTGGTGGCATATGTTCTACGAACTATAGCCTGAAGGCAGGCGTGGACTACGGCGAAAAACAACATTCAGCCGGCATGGCCATCGGCGTTGAAGGCAAGCAGCGCAAGGTAGAGTTTAAAGCCGATCGCTTTAAGGTGCATGAAGCCGCTTCATCCATCATCAAAAACGCCGTCGCAACAAGCGTTAAGACGAAGATTAGGCTTGGCGATGAAATGAAGCAGGCCGTGATTGATGCCGTGCGAGAAAGTGATTTGTTCGCATCCCTCCAGGCAGGTATTGATGCGCAAACAGCTTCAGTAGCTGGCCTGCAACAGGCGATGCACGATGCGGTGAACGATGCTATCCGCAACGCGCTGAAGCCCGGCGGCCTGCTATACCGCCGCTAAATCCCATCATGCATTTGAATATCCAACCCGCTTCGGCGGGTTTCTTTTTTTCTAAGGAACCGAAATGACCAAATTTTCCCTGATCCCAAACCCTACCTTTTCAGTGACCGCGAGCATTCCGCGCGCTGGCGCTGAAGACGGCAAGCTGACGTTCACTTTCCGCCATAAAACGCTGGAAGAGCTGCGCTCTATGGACGAAAAGCTGCAAAAGGATGCTGAAGGTAAAAAGGCTGCTATCGAGCCGCAGGCCGACTACCTCATGGAAATTGTCGAGGGGTGGGCGCTTCCCGATGAGTTCAACCGCGAAAACGTTATTGTCCTTCTGCGGAACTA
Organism: Enterobacter sp. T2; assembly: GCF_010692925.1. Taxonomy (NCBI): domain Bacteria; kingdom Pseudomonadati; phylum Pseudomonadota; class Gammaproteobacteria; order Enterobacterales; family Enterobacteriaceae; genus Enterobacter; species Enterobacter sp. T2. The sequence goes on from NZ_CP048736.1 coordinate 2,119,558, forward strand.
TCCACGCGCGTTCGACAGCATCGGGCTGGCATACACCAAAGAGCTGATGGGTATCCGCGAAAAAAACTGAGGCAGGTCGCCGCAGCGTTGTACACGCCGGGGCCGACTCTCGCGGAGCTGAGCGCTTTTGGTTTGACGCCTGAGGACGTGGAGGAAGAGGTGGGGATACTGCCATCTGTGTGGGAGTCTTTCACCATCTTCTCTGCCCTGGCAACCCAGTGGCGAGTCGGCGCGAGCGGGGCGACCGGCCTTGATTACAACGTTCTCCCCTGGATGTTCGAGTTACACGGGGTTGAGGATGCGGCGGCCTGCATGGCTGACCTTCAAATTATGGAAAGCGAGGCTCTCAAGGTAATGCATAAGGAGACGAAATAATGACTGACCAGATCGCCTCGATTACTTTGCGGGCCGATGTTTCTGACCTGAAAACAGCCAGCAACGAACTGGATAAACTCGGCCAGGCAGCGGCCGGTGCCGTAGATAAAGCAGATGATCTGAATAGCGTGTTTCGCGCTGGCGCTGAATCTGCGAAGCAAGGCAGTGAAGGGCTCAAGGAGCAGCAGAACGCGCTCAAAGGGCTGCTGGAGAATATCGACCCGGTTACCAAGGCCTTAAACCGCCTGGATGAGCAGCAAGAATCGCTGCGGAAATTCCAGGCCAAAGGTTTCCTGGATACCGATACCTTTCAGGCTTACAACAAAATCCTGGATGACACCCGCCTCAAGCTGACCGACACCGGAGAAGCCGCGGCGCGCGCTCAGGCCGAATTAGCCGCTACCCAGGCGGCAGAGAAGCAGTCCGCCGCGTTAAAGAATCTCCTGGGCTCAATCGACCCGACGATTCGTGCGTTCAACTCACTGGATGAGCAGCACGCACAGCTGGTAGCCCATTTCGAAGCAGGGCGCATTAACGGCGCGCAGTTCGAGCACTTCAACACAATCCTTAACCAGACGCGTGAGCGCCTCTCTGGTGTAGCTGACGTACTGCCAGAGGCGCTATCCCGGCAGGAAGCTGCTGCCCGGCGCGCTGGAATCTCCGTTGGGCAGTACAGCGCAGCGATGCGTACGCTTCCGGCACAGTTCACCGATATCGCCACGCAGCTGGCTGGTGGTCAGTCTCCGTTCCTGATCCTGCTCCAGCAGGGTGGGCAGATTAAAGACCAGTTTGGTGGAGTGAAAGGCGCGCTGACTGGTGTAGGCGATTATTTACGCACTCTGATTGGCTTCATTAATCCGGTGACAGTGGGTATTGGCGGCCTAGTGGTTGGCCTTGGAGCAATTGCTGTAGCTTGGTACAAAGGCAGCCAGGAAGCCAGTGAGTTTAATAAGCAGCTGATACTCACGGGTAATTATTCGGCAAGTTCTGCGAGCCAGTTGTCGGACATGGCTCAAAAAATTGGCGGCTCCAGTGGAAAGGTTGCGGCTGCCGCTCGAACACTCGCAGAGGTGGTTGGAGCAGGTACATTTAAAACGGAGCAGCTCGAAACAGTTACCCGGGCAGCACTGGCGATGCAGGAGGCCACTGGCCAATCTGTTGATAGCACCATTAAGAACTTCCAAAAGCTGTATGCAAGCCCAACCAAGGCAGCGGAAGATCTTAATTCGACGCTCCATTTCCTCACCTCATCCCAATACGACTATATTTCGGCGCTGGAACGGCGGGGTGATAAAGAGGGCGCGGCAGAGGCGGCAGCCAAAGCCTATAGCGAGGCTGAGCAGAAGCGCAGCCAGCAAATCCTCGACAATATGGGCTTTATCGAGAAAGCGGCTAAAGCGACTGGTGACGCCATCAAGGGGATGTGGGACAGCCTTCTTGATATCGGTCGTCCAGAAGCGCCTGCCGATATGCTTAAGAAGATGCAGGCGCAGCTTGCTGAGTATGAGAAGGCTCTCCTACCAGAAAGACAACGGATGGGGTATGGCTACAGCTATGATACGAGCAGTAGCGATCAGGAGTATGACTCACGACGCAAGGCTCAGTTGGCGGCTATAGCATCCCTGAAGGAGCAGATCGGCCTAAAGCAAAAAGAAGTATCCACTCAAAAGGAAATTAATGAGTCAGAAAAACAGGCGGCCGATGCCGACAATAAACGTACCGATGCACTGATTTATCGGAATCGTATCCTTGAACAGTCAGCGACCTGGCAGGAGAAACGCACTAAAGCTCTGTCTGAGCTATGGAAAAATGTCGCACTCGCTCCTGATAAATGGAGTGAGCAACAACGCCAACAGGCAGTTGACGCGATAAACAAGCAGTTTCACCCAAATAAAACGCCCAAAACCCCAGCCGTTAAGGTGTCTGTAGGTGATCGCTCAACCGACACTTACAATGCTGAGACTTTAGCTCTGCAAGCGCAGCTAAAAACGCTTCAAGAACATCGTGATATTAACGATGTAATCAGTCAGCAACGTAAGCAGCAATGGGAGCTGATATCCAAAATCAGTATTCTCGAGGCAACGGCAAATGATCCAAAAGGCCGTGCGCTTACCATTGATGAGAAGTCACTGCTCGCCAATAAGGATAAACTTCTCGCGCAGGCTGATATTAATGCAGCATTGGGCGATCAGATTGCAAGGCAGCAGAAACTGAATTCTCTTGCCGATCAGGCGACCAAATTTGCTCAGCAGCAGGCAGCTAAGCAAGCAGAAATTGATGCGGCAGCTGCAGGGACCTCAACCAGGGAGGCTGAGCGGGCGGCAACACGTCAGCGTTTGTCTGAGACCTATGCCTTCAATCCTGACGCGCAAAAAAAAGTTTTGGCTCAGCAGGAAGAGACATACCGGAAGGAAGACGAACTTCGCAGTAACTGGCAGGCTGGAGCAAAGCGCGGATGGGCTGATTATGCGGATTCTGCAACTAACACATTCGAAGCAATGCGTAACGTTGCTGGATCCACCTTCAGTGGCCTTTCCGACATGCTGACCAGTTTGGTCACAACTGGAACTGCCAGCCTCAAAGAATTCACCAAATCCATGTTAAAGATGATCGCCGAGGTGACCAACCGGTTACTGGTTGCCTATGCAGTACAGGCCGCAATGGGCTGGATAAGCGGTGGCAGCAAAGGCGGAAGCACCCCAGGGGGATCATATGCGAACGCTGCTGCTGGCGTAACGTTCAATGCCAAAGGCGGCGTGTATGATTCATCCGGGTTAAGTAAGTATGTGAATGGCGTCTACGATTCTCCTCAGTATTTCACCTTCCAGGGCGCATCGAAGTTTGCGAAAGGCGGTGTTTTCGCAGAGGCTGGTGAAGAAGCTATCATGCCGCTAACTCGGGATTCTGCAGGGCGGTTGGGTGTGCGTGCCCAGGGCGGTGGTGCTTCTGGACATCAAATCAACGTTGATATTTATGTCGATAACAAAGGTAACGCGACTGCAAATACCAGCGGGGGTGGTGACGCGGCTGCTCGCGCGCTGGCTGATCGTGTGAAGCAGTATGTTCAAGAAGGCATCGCCAGAGCAATCAGAGATGATGGAGCGATTGGTGGCCGCTTTGTGAAAAAGTAATATCATCGAGTTGCGTTACATTCTGACATCCCCTTGTTATCATGCGTTAAACCATGCTAATCAAGGGGATGCATATGGGATAGCTAAACCTTAGGATGTTGCGTACAGCTACTCTCCATTGTCATAACCGTCCATTGCCGTATTAATACAGGCCTTAATTATCGCCTTGGTTGCAACTATGCTACCAAGCGAGGCTGTATTATCTATTGTTGAATCCGTGCAGGTTTCAGTAATACCTGATAACGAGGACTTTCTCTTTAGTGATTCTCTAACATTTTTAGCATTATCATCTAAATGTCTTAACTTCACCCCTGCCTGATACCAGTTGATACCGCTGGCTATAAATTGATCTGGCGTGGAAAGGACCGGATTATCAGGATAGTTTTTTTTGATCCAAATGTTCATGTAAGTAGTTACAGTTTCAGCATAAGCTCTAGCGGATGCCTCTTGTCCGGCCAAGGCATTTCCGCTAAGTAATATTAGAATTAATGCTACCATCTTTTTCATTTGTTCATTTCATCCTTAATTAATGTAATGCGATGACGGCAGGCGCGATCTGTAATCGGCTTTGCAGTCTGCTCAGGAGGGCTCGCTACTTAATTAATGGCTAGTCCTTATCGTTACCAGCGCCAGCCATTGCGGTTACTAAGTTATAAAACGCCTCCCTCACTTCAGGGTACTTGTTCAGCAGGTCTCTACCAAGAATCACGACCATTGAATTTCTAGTCTGCGCCTCACGACTGATAGCCTCAGAAAGAATAGATACTATTTCTGCATTCATCGAACGGTTGTTTGCTTTCGAGGCGATTTCTATTTTTTCTTTTAATTCAATAGGAAGTCTAATCCTTAGCTGTGGATCTTCTCTGCTCATTGTTATTACACGCTCTACAAAATTCACAATATGTAAATTATGCCCCACGGTGGGGTTGACAGCAATGACGCACGGTGTGACACTTACATCAAGCCTCACGGTGGGGCATTTACTGGAGGGTTTAATGGAAAAGGCAAAAGACATGTACCAACGCAAGGTTCGCTTCCCTGAAGACGTACGTAAGGCTATCGAGAAGAACGGTGGCGATGAGTGTCGTCAGTTTAATACAGAGCTTATTTACCAGCTGAGAAAGGTGTACGGATTGGCAGGTGAGAAAAGTGCTCAAGCATAAAAACGTTGAAGCCCCGGCTGCGCTAACAGTCAGGGCTTCGGTATCGAACAAATCCAGCGACGGAAGTATCGACATGAATATTGTACATAACAACGAATTAACTTTCCAGAATATCAACTTCGCTTACATGGAGGTTGCAGGGCAGATTTGGCTGACCGCTGCCCAGGTAGGCGAGGCTCTCGGCTACTCTGATGATAAAGCCATTCATCGCCTTTATCGTAAGCATGCTGATGAATTTACAGCAAATATGACAGGGGTGGTTAAAGTGACCACCCCCGGTGGAGTGCAGGATTCTCGCGTTTTTTCTCTGCGCGGAGCCCACCTGATGGGTATGTTTTCTCGAACCCCAGTTGCCAAAGAGTTCCGACGCTGGGTGCTGGATGTGCTGGATCGCGAGGTGCAGCATTCACCGATCGCTAAGCAATTCTCCGATGAGGAACTGGTTAGCCTTTGTTACCTGCAGTTGTGGATGGAAAGGAGCCAGTTGGTCAGCAAGAATCTTTATCCCGCGATGAAGCAGGCAAAATCTGAGTATGCGGGGGCGCTGTACGATATTGCCCATGATATTCACTACATGACTGTAGAGACCAAAAAGATTTTACTCCGGGAAGCTAAAAATCTGGATGACAAGAATTTTGTCGTAAGTCGCGCTCAGCCGATGCTGGCAAAACTTCGCGGCGAAGACGGATGGATTCACTGATGGGCGCATGGGATGGCGCAAAAAGAAAAAGCCGATAGTTCGAGCTACCGGCTTTCAATGAAACGTGTCATAAGGACCAACGAATGACTTCATTAAATTTAGCAGTTCACGAGCGTAATGTCGATCCCCAAGCATTCCCTGTGCTGGAATGGTCTGGTATGCGTGTTGTTACCACGGAGATGCTGGCCTCTGGATATGGTTGTGAAGAGAAAAGCATCCGTATGAATCTTTCACGAAACTTAGAGCGCTTTGAAGAGGGGAAGCACTACTTCATGGTGACTGGCGCAGACCTCAAAAATTTGCGAGCCACTGACAGTGGCTCACAAATCTCCACCAAAGTACGCACTCTAACTTTATGGACGGAGAAAGGCGCTGCCAGGATGTCGAAGATAGTCGACTCTGACGAAGCGTGGTCCTTCTTTGAGCGCCTGGAAGATTCATATTTCCGACCTGCGCCGGTTGCAGCGATTCCTCTGACTTACGAGGCCGCGCTCGAAGACCTCCTGGCGAAAGTGAAAGAGAACCGCATCATCGCCGAACAGCGTGATCGTGCAGTCAAAGAGAAGCGTTGGATCTCTGAGAAGCGCGAAGCCACCGCCATGGCAACAGCTTCCGCAGCTGTTCGTGCCAAAAACAAACTGGCAGAACGCATCGGGGAGGGGAAAAACTACGCAGCCATCATCCCTGTAGAGAAGAAGCTCGGGCAGAAATTCAAATGGCAGCCGCTCCGCAAGTGGTGCAGGGAGAATGACACTGAACCGCATGAAGTCGAAGATCCGCGCTTTGGCACTGTTAAGTCATGGCCTCGCGCTGCTTGGATGGCGGTTTATGACGTGGATTTACGCAAGATTTTTTAATCGGCTGAAAAGACAGCCAATCGGCCGATTTCTTGGCCAAACATTTAACCCGCTCCGGCGGGTTTTCCCGTTCCCGGTCGATTGAGATCAATAAATCAGCGTTTGCCGTTGCGCCTGTGCTATTCCTGGGTAGGATGTTTCCACTTTTACCAATGGGGAATAGGGATATGAAGAAGTTGATTGTTTATGGTGTGGTAATTCTTTTGGTTTGCTCTGTTGCGGCAATCGCATTGGTTCCGGGTCAGGATGCTCAGAATGCAGCAATGACTGATGCATGTAGCTCAATTATCAAGTCAAGAATGAAATCACCAGCATCCTATTCGATGGAGAAGGCTCTCATCAGCTCTAAAGAGCTTTCTGGCGAAGAACGTGACAAGAAGATTGATAGCCTCCAGACGGATGCTTTGCGCGAAGGGGTGAGAAACGGGCTTTTTACGCTTAAAAGTGCCGAAATATTTGTAGATTTCAATGCGAGCAATGCTTTTGGAGTACAACTCAAAGGTTTGGGGAAATGCGAATACAGCATCTTCAGCAAGGATTGGGTATCCCTTGAGTCTGTAATAATTGATGGTAATTCTTTGCCTTCCGTTGATGTGACGATTGAATCAGTTGGCAATAAAATTGATTCGGGATTTTCCTCAAAACTAAAATATTTGGAATATAAGGTTCAAGGCAAGATTTGATTCCTTAAATATCATACAAACCCGCTTCGGCGGGTTTTTTTATGGAGTAAATATGGCAGTTGAAACATACAGCTGGCGCTCGCAGCTCGGTGCTGGTGCGATTGAATATAGCCAGGCAGTACGCGCTGCGCAGTTCGGTGATGGCTATGAGCAGGTTGCTGATAATGGCATTAACTCTACTGCTATTCAGGTGCCAATGAAGCATACCGGCACCGAAACGGAGGTGAACAGTATTCGTGATTTCCTCCTGGCTCATACCGTGAAGGCCTTCATCATCACGCCGCCGGGAGAAGAGAAGGGGCTTTACCGTGTAGTCGCAGATTCTGTGCGGAAAAATCAGATCAGCAGCAAATTCGCTGAGCTGACATTCACTATCAAACGGGCTTATGGGGTGTATGCATAATGGCATTAGTCGATCAGGCGGCAATGCTGGCGCCGGGTGGCAGGGTCCGCCTGGTTGAAGTTGACGCCTCAGAGTTCAGTGGCGGGATCCACCGATTCCACTACGCACCTTTCCCCCATACACCCGAAGAGATCGATGTTGCCAATGGAGATGAACAAAAGCTTGGACCCAAGCCAATCGTCTTCGGAGGCAACACCTACGATTTTTGGCCGTTTCAGGTTTCAGGCCTGGAGCTTTCAACAGACCAGGCGGCGGAGCCCACCCTCAGCGTCTCAAACCTTGACGGCCATATCACTGCGCTGTGCCTGCAATTTAAGGACATGGTTAACGCCAAAGTGGGCATTATCGATACCTATGCGGTCTATCTCGATGCTGTGAATTACCCTGGTGGCGTAAACCCTGCAGCTGACTCGTCAATGTTCACCCTTCAGACTTTCTGGCTTGACACCAAAACCTCCGAAGACGACGAAGTGGTTTCATGGTCACTCAGTAGCCCCGCAGACTTGCAGGGGCTTGTTATCCCAACCAGACAAATCACCTCGCTCTGCGAATGGGCGCTACGCGGGCAGTACCGGAGCGGCGATGGATGCACCTATAACGGCACTGCGTATTTCGACGCTAAAGGGAATCAGGTTTCAGATCCTGCCCTTGATGTATGTGGTGGTTGCTTAAGTGACTGCCGTAAACGATTTGGGGCTGGCCTGGCAGAGCCCAGCGCTGCAATTCTCGATTTTGGCGGCTTCCCGGCAACAGTTCTCTTCACCCGATAACCGGACAATCCAATGAACAAAACCATAATGGCAGCTATCCGGGCACATGCGCTGGAGGAGTCTCCGCGCGAGTGCTGTGGCTTCGTTATTCAGTCCGGGCGCAGGCAGCGTTACCTCCCGGCACCGAACAGCCACGAAAACCCTACTGAGCATTTCCGCATTGACGGCGAGCACTGGGCGAATGCAGAGGATGAAGGAACCATTATCCGCGTTATCCATTCTCATCCTGGCGATGGTGCGCGGCCTATCCCGTCAGACTTCGACCGCCAGCAGTGCAATAACTCAGGAGTGGTCTGGGGCATCTACGCGCCGGACTGTGACGAGTACGCTGAGATATCGCCGGATGCGATCCCGCTGATTGGTCGCCCGTTCATTCTGGGCTCGCACGACTGCTGGGGGCTGATTATGGACTGGCACGCCATTCAGGGCGTCACGCTGAACGATTTTCGCGTCGATTACCCATGGTGGGAAAGCCAGTACCCGGACAATCTCTATTTCGAAAACTGGGAGCGGGAAGGGTTTGTCGAATGCGACCCGTCGCCAGGCTGTATGGTCATCATGCAGGTTGAATCCAGTAAGTGGAACCACGCGGGGATCATTACCGAGGAAGGTGAGCTGCTACACCATCTGTACGGGCAGCCATCCTGCATCACGCCGTATGCGCGCGGTTATTTCAAAGACAGGACTATGATCTGCGTCCGTCACAAAGAGCTACCACAGGAGATAAAGCCATGGCGCGTTTAACCACGATTCGATTGTATGGCGCACTGGGCGCCCGGTTCGGGCGCGTGCATAAACTGGCAGTGCAGACATCTGCCGAAGCGGTCAAAGCCCTGTGTATCAACTTCGACGGGCTGGAAGACTATCTGATGAATGCAAAAAAAAATGGCATGACCTTCGCGGTGTTTCGCGGTAAGCGCAACATAGGCGTGCAGGACTTCCAGGAGCTGGCAGGCGATAGCGATATTCGCATAGCGCCAGTTATGGAAGGGGCGAAGAAGGCCGGCATGTTCCAGACAATCCTCGGCGCCGTGATGGTTGTTGCTGGTGTTATTACTGGAGTGGCAACCGGCTGGACGGGCGTTGGCCTAACCTTTGGGGCCGGACTTATCATGTCGGGCGCGTCAATGATGGCGGGCGGTATTTACCAGATGCTTTCGCCCCAGCCCAAAGGGTTACAGGGTCGCGATGACCCGGACAACAAGCCCAGTTATGCCTTCGGCGGCGCGGTTAACTCTTTGGCGATGGGTAATCCGGTCCCGCTGCTGTACGGCGAGCGCGAGATTGGCGGCGGGATCATCAGTGCCGGCATCGTCGCCGAAGACATTTAATATTTCCTTCTCTGACCAATAAGCACCCAATCGGGTGCTTTTTTTATGGACGCAATATGGAAACCATCACTGGTGCAAAAGGTGGCAGTCAGAAGCAACACACGCCCGTTGAACAGCCAGATTCAGCACAGTCCATGGCGCGCTGCCGCATGTTGCTGGCGCTCGGTGAAGGCGAGTTTGCTGGTGGCCTGGATGCGACCCGGATATTCCTGGACGGTACGCCGCTGGGAAACTCAGACGGAACGATGAACTTTGAAAACGTTTCCTGGGAATTTCGGCCAGGAACACAGACCCAGACGCCGATTCCGGGTTTCCCCGCAGTGGAGAACGAAACTACAGTCGGCGTATCGCTGACAAAAGCCACGCCCTGGACGCGCGCGCTGAGCAACACCCAGATTGACGCTGTGCTCGTTCGCATTGGTATTCCGGGTTTGCAGCAGCAGGAAAACGACGCGGATATTGTCGGCACTACCGTAAAGTACCATATCGATCTTGCTGTAGATGGTGGTGCGTTCTCTACGGTCATGACAAGAACCGTCACAGAGAAACTCAGTTCGCTCTATGAACTAACCCATCGTATCAACCTGCCGAAAGCCACTACAGGCTGGCAGATACGGGTGGTGCGCGATACCGATGACAGCACCAGCCAGATGTTGCAAAACAAAACACAGGTGCAGGCCATCACTGAGGTGATCGATGCGCGCCTGCGCTATCCCCATACGGCGCTGTTGTACGTGTCGTTCAACGCAAAGTCATTCAACAACATCCCGAAAATTTCCTGTAAGCCGAAGGGCCGAATCATCCGCATCCCTTCAAATTACGATCCATTAGCCCGGTCCTACAGCGGGGCCTGGGACGGAACGTTTAAGTGGGGCTGGACGAACAACCCTGCGTGGATCTGGTTCGATGTTCTGACCGAGCCGCGTTTTGGTCTGGGCCGCCGCGTCACTGCGGACATGCTGGACAAATGGGAGCTTTACCGCATTGCCCAGCGCTGCGATCAGAAGGTGCCGGACGGCAAAGGCGGCAGCGACACCGAGCCGCGCTTCCTGTTTGACGTTTACATCCAGTCACAGGCCGATGCCTGGCAGGTGATCAAGGATATTGCCGCAGGCTTTAACGGCATGACGTTCTGGGGCAACAACATGTTTAACGTTGTCTCTGACATGCCGGCGGACACGTCGAAGCTTCAGATACTGACGCGCGCCTCGGTAGTGGGTAAACCGGTCTACTCGAGCGGCAGTGAGAAAACCCGCTTTTCAAGCGCGCTGATCAACTTCAGCGACCCGGATAACCATTATCAGGACCGCACCACGGCGGTTATGTTTCCGGACCTGGTTAAACAATTCAAGTTTAAGCAGACGCAAATCACTGCGATCGGCTGTACCCGCGAGAGTGAGGCTCAGCGGCGCGGCGGGTGGGCTGTGTACTCCAACTCACTCGACCGGATTATCACGCTACAGACCGGGCTTGATGGCTATGTCTACGTGCCAGGTACCGTGTTTGCATTTGCCGACGAACGCCTTTCAGGGCGTGTTTATGGCGGGCGTATAACCGGATATAACGCCGGGTTGAAGGCTGTGACAACCGATCGGGGTACCAGTGCCGTTGCGGGTGACACACTGATGATCCGCACACAGGGCGGTACCGTTGAAAGCATGGTGATCCAGGCCGTAAACGGCACGCAGCTGGTGGTTGCCACTCCTTTCACGGCAGCGCCGTTACCCAATGCTGTATTCGTCATCGATGCCGGGCAGTTACGCCTGCAATACTTCCGCGTTACGAACCTAAGATTTGATGATGAAGAAAACACCTTCACAATCACCGGGGCCGAATATAACGCATCAAAATATGATGCGGTCGACAACAATGCCCGCCTGGACACGCCGCCAATCAGTCTGATACCAACCGGCCTCGTAAACCAGCCGACCAACATCGCGGTAGCGAGCTATGACGCAGTGCGCCAGGGGCAGCGAGTGGCTACCCTGACGGCATCCTGGGATGCGCCGGTCGACAAGAACGGCAAACCACAGGCGGATGTCATAGCCTATCGGGTGCAGTGGAAGCGCGGCGACAATGAGTGGGTTAACGTACCGGAGACCGGTCTTCGCAATATCGAAGTGCCTGGCATTTTCGAGGGTGATTATCTGGTCCGTGTACGCGCGATCAACTCCGGCGGTGCGTCGAGTCTCTGGGCAACTTCCGCGCTTACACACCTGAAGGGACGCGCTGGTGATGTACCCAAACCTGTCGGGCTTAAAGCCTCCGAAGACGTCGTATTCGGAATCAACGTCACCTGGGGATTCCCGGCGAATACCGGCGACACCCTGAGCACTGAGCTGCAATACAGCATTGCCGCTGACGGTTCGAATCCGATGCTTTTGGCATCTGTACCGTATCCGCAGAAACTTTATCAGCAGATGGGGCTGAAAGCAGGCCAAGAATTCTGGTATCGCGCCAGGCTGGTTGACCGCATCGGGAATCAGAGCGACTGGACCGACTGGGTGCGCGGGCAGGCCAGCATAGATGTTTCCGATATCACCGATGCAATCCTGGAGGACATCAAAAGTTCTGAAGTCTTCAAGGACCTAATTGAGGATGCAGTAGCCAGCAGTGACAAACTGGCCGAATTGTCTGATGCGATTAAGGAGAACGCCGATGGTCTGGCTGCAGCAGTAGGTTCGAATAAGCAGACAGCAGAAGCAATCATTGGCAACGCCCTGGCTATTGCTGATGTTGTTGTGCGCCAGACTGCGCAGCAGGGGGCTAACTCTGCGACATTCGAACAGCTCCGGGAAGTGATCGCTACTGAGACGGAAGCGCGCGTCACGGATGTTACTCGTCTAGAGGCGAAAACTGCCCAGAATGAAGCGGGTATTACTGATGTTCGCCAGGCGTTAGCAACGGAAACTGAAGCTCGCGCTTCTGCGGTAAGTCAATTGACGGCTGCCACTCAGGCCGCATCTGACAAAGCTGATTCAGCAGCGGCTGTAGGTGCTCAGAATACAGCATCAATCACTGACCTTAGCCAGGTTGTCACGGACCTCGATTCCTCAATGGCATCACGCCTGGAAGAGCTGGGTGCACAAACTGATAAGGCCAGCGGCGGTATTCAGAACAATGCTATCGCGCTGATCACCAGTACGCTCGCGCAGGCTAACCAGCGCAACCTCCTGAGCGTCCAATATGGAGATAACAAAGCCAGTATCGATCGAGTAGACAATGTGATGGCCGACGCCAGTAAAGCTGTCGCTGAGTCATTGCGCACCTTGGATTCCAGCACCGGTGGAAACACCGCGAATGTCACTGACTTGTCAAAGACGCTCGCTGACTTCACTCAGGTGTCTGCTACGCAAATCAACTCGCTGAAGGTCACGGTTAACGGTCAGTCTGCGGCTATTATCCAGAACAGCCAGGTATCAGCGGACATCAATAACAACCTGAATGCGATGTACAGCATCAAGGTCGCTGTTGATTCTAATGGTAATCAGTATGCAGCAGGGATGGGGATTGGTGTTCAGAATACGCCATCTGGAATGCAGACGCAGGTTATCTTCGTGGCTGACCGCTTCGCGGTTATGACCCAGGCAGGCGGCGCCGTGACTCTTCCTTTTGTTATCCAGAACGGACAAACCATCATCCGTGACACAGTAATTGGTGACGGGACGATCGGTAACGCCAAAATCGGCAGCTACATTCAGTCTTCAACATGGGACGGCACCGGAAATGTTGGCTGGCACATCAACAAGTCTGGCTACGCGACGTTCAATAATGTGACCGTTCGTGGCTCGATTTACGCCATAAACGGTAATTTTTCTTTCAATGGCTCCGGCAACACAACGGTGATTAATGGTAATGGCGTAACCATTAATATTCCGGGTGGCGGCCGCATCGTACTGGGGACGTGGACATAAATGCCGACAGGACTACTGATAGAACTAAATGACGGCGGAAAGCGCATGGAGATAACGGCGGGGCTGAGATGCCCGTCATTTGGAGCAAGTTTTGACAGTGGATATCAGAAAGCCAAGTACGCGGATATTTCCGGTTATGTATCCGGTTCGCAGGTGTTGTTTATCCCCCACGCGACGGCTTATCTTGATTCAGGTCTGCTTCATAAAATGAACTCGGTCACCATATCGGGAGCGCGAGTCACGCAGAACTCAACGATGAAAGACAACAGTATCAGCGAACGAGAAAGCACGTACACGTTTCCCGGAAGCCTCTGGCAGATATTTCCGACGGGCCAGCGTAGTGGTGTGGGCTTGCTCATAAGCGACAGCACAGATTTCACATCTATAACTAACGCTACTCAGTCAGGCCAGTGTATCTGGAAAGGTACTGTGAATGTTCCAACCGGGGGCTGGGCGGTTCCGACGATAGCAGGTTATGACAAGTCGAAATATATCGTTTTCGGACGCTGTAATAGCGGTAATACGATTGACTTCGACGGCAACACAGTAAGATTCTTCAGTCCTCCGTCAACTAATGATGACGCTCCCACAACCGGCACGATAGACATCGTTATCTTCGCCAGTGGTGTGACGCCGCAGCCGGGAACGGGGCTAAACATCTTCAATGCAGCCGGGGCCTGTACGTTTTCAACTACAAAGCGACCTTTCGTATACCTCAATCAACTCTGGTCACCTTCCACAAGTGCCGTGAGCATCGGCAGCGGCTATGTACCGCTGGGCAGATTTGGTCTGATGATTCATATGGTAAATGGCATGTACGTGTATCGGATGTTCGGAATAAAGATACAGAACGGTAGCGCTTCAGTTCAGGGCGGGAAATACCTTGGACGCGAGCAGTATGCCATATTCGGTAATAACACGATTACTCCGCTCAGCCTTCCCGTCTTGCCTGATATGTACGTCTGAATTAACTTTCTATTCAAATCAACCTCGCTCCGGCGGGGTTTTTTATTACCTGGAGATAATATGATTTATACCACTGGCACTATTGCCATTAGCGGAAATACCCTTACAGGTACGGGAACAAACTTCACTGCAGCTGGATCGCTGATTCGTAACGGCTGTACCGTCATCGCACTGACCAGCCCCGCCCAGGTATTCCAGATCACTGCTATCGGCGGGGCAACAAGTCTCACAGTGACTCCTGCGGCAAGTCCTGCAATACCGGCGGGAACGAAGTATTCCATTTTGCTAAGCGACAGCCTGAGCGTGGATGGTCTGGCGCAGGACATCGCTGAAACATTCACTATGTACCAGCGTTACATGAGCGGTTTCGCTGATGTGATGAACGGTACTACAGACGTCACTATCACGATTAACGGTGTGCCCGTCACCGTACCGGGGCAGAAATCGCTGGCGAAGAAAGGGGCTAACAGCGATATAAGCAGCCTAAGCGGCCTGACTACCGCACTCAGTATCAGCCAGGGCGGAACAGGTGCAAAGAATGCTGCTGACGCTCGCACAAACCTCGGTTTGGGAAGTGCCGCCACCAAAGATGTTGGCCCCAATACTGGTAATGTCCTGGGAGTTGGATATTTTGGTTTCGGAACTCCAACTATTAACGTTTTAGGAAGTACAGAATCAGGGTTTTATGGTATTGACGGCTCTGGTACTTCCTGGGCGCCGCAAGCAGGATCTGGAATTGTATGCGGGTATGACCCAACTCGCCGACAGCAAATATTTACAGGAGCATCCGGCAATCTTTTTGTCCGGAACCTGGCTAGTGCTGCTATGAATACAGCTTCGTCCACCATTCCATGGACACAGATGCAGTCTGTTGGAACATCAGATATTAATTTCAAGCACGTCAATGGCGATCTCGATGTTGATGTTTCTCTTGAAAACATCTGTCAGATGGAGTTTAAGCGATTCTACTATCTTGATGATGATGAGCAGACAGAGCGCCGTGGCGTAATTGCTCAGCAGATCGAACAAATCGACAAGCAATATGTTCACTCTGCTGAGGGCGTAGGGAAAATGACGCTTGACCTTAACCCACTGATGATGGATGCCCTTGCAGCCATAAAGGCACTTAACGCAAAGGTAGCAGAACTTAGTAAACAGGTTGATGAGCTAAAACAGGGTGGAGCTTGATATACCTGAAGACAGCATATTGAAACGGCTTTGTTAAGAAAACCGCCGCCCGTCTTAAGAAAGAACGGGCGGCGGCTGGTTGCTCAGTGTTCATGCCCGAGCAAACGTGGGGAATATTACACGATAGATAGTTAAAGCCCAACCTGGCGAACAGTAGGAGACTCAGAGGTCAGCCACATGTCAGAATCTTCAAACATCTCCTCCAGCATGCGGTTCAGTTTTTCCCGATCGCTTTTGCTGGCGTCGCTATTCAGGCCGTTTGCCTGCATCGGCTTCACCTTCACTTCGGCATCAGGGAAAATCTGATGCACCCGCTTCGTCAGCTCTGCCAGTATGATTTCTCTGGCCCCTTCTAGCCCCTCAACATTACGCTTGTCATAAACCAGTTCTACGAACATAAATGCTCCGCTAATCACTGTTTGAATATACAGTATTTTTGCTTTGGCGGTTTTATCTGTCAAGGCATGAACAACTTGTTTTTAAATTTTGGGGAACATACTGCTGGCGTGTTTGTTATCGATTAGCCCTACAGGGCTGATGTGGTCTGGCGCTGACTAAAATTATGCGTGGGGCATGGATGGGGCAAAAATTTAGCGCAAAACAACTCAAACACACAGAAGGTGATGATTCGTCTTGCGCTAACACTTTGCTTTTTACCTGCTTACTTTATACATACTCATGCTTTCATTTTTTGCACCTTTAAATCATGGATTTCCAGCTCTACTCGCTGGGGGCCGCCCTGGTATTTCATGAAATCTTCTTCCCGGAACAGTCCGCTGCGATGGCACTGATCCTGGCGATGGGAACCTACGGCGCAGGCTATATCGCGCGTATCGTCGGCGCCTTTATTTTTGGTCGCATGGGCGACAGCATTGGCCGTAAAAAGGTACTGTTTATCACCATCACCATGATGGGGATCTGCACCACGCTGATTGGCGTGCTGCCCACCTATGCACAGATCGGGATTTTCGCGCCCGTACTGCTGGTGACGCTGCGCATCATTCAGGGACTCGGGGCAGGGGCAGAGATCTCCGGGGCCGGGACCATGCTGGCGGAGTACGCACCGCAAGGTAAACGCGGCATCATCTCCTCGCTGGTGGCGATGGGGACTAACTGCGGGACGCTGAGCGCGACCGCTATCTGGGCCGTTATGTTCTTTGCCCTCGACCGCGAACAGCTGCTCGCCTGGGGCTGGCGCGTGCCGTTCCTCGCCAGCGTCGTGGTGATGATCTTTGCCATCTGGCTGCGTATGAACCTCAAGGAGAGCCCGGTCTTTGAGAAAGTGAACGATGCGCAAACCGCGCAGCCGGACACATCGTTAGGGGCCATGGTGAAAAGTAAATCTTTCTGGCTGGCGACCGGTCTGCGTTTCGGTCAGGCGGGCAATTCGGGTCTGATTCAGACGTTTCTGGCCGGTTATCTGGTCCAGACGTTGCTGTTCGATAAAGCCATTCCCACCGACGCGCTGATGATAAGCTCCATTCTTGGGTTTATCTCTATCCCGCTGCTGGGCTGGCTGTCCGATAAAGTGGGACGCCGTCTGCCGTACATTATCCTTAATATTTCCGCCATTATGCTGGCGTACCCGATGCTGTCGATCATCGTCGATAAAAGCTATGCGCCGGGAACCATTATGCTCTCCATCATCGTTATCCATAATTTCGCGGTACTGGGGCTGTTTGCGCTGGAAAATATCACCATGGCGGAGATGTTTGGCTCGCGAAATCGCTTTACCCGGATGGCTATCTCCAAAGAGGCGGGCGGTCTGGTGGCGGTGGGGTTTGGTCCGGTGCTGGCGGGGATCTTCTGTAACATGACCGGTTCCTGGTGGCCGATTGTGGCCATGCTGGTGGCTTACTCTGTGATTGGTCTGGTCTCGGCCTGCCTGATGCCCGAAGTGCGGGATCGTGATTTGAGCGCAGCGGAAGATGCTGCGGAGGCCACGCCAAAAGAGCCTGTGGCCTACGGCACGGTATCGTCACGGCGGTAATGGTACACAGCCTTCGTGACTTGTCACACAACTTTGTCTTTGTGTCACACCACCTGAACAAAAGTTAATATAAATCAAAATCTCAAATGGCAGTATCAGTATGGTGGATGGCAGAGATTTTTTACCCCAACTGCCATTCTAGTTGGTGTAGTCAGCAGGCGCTGCCGCTTTATAACAAGCGGCAGCGATCCACAGCTTTCTAATTAACGAGTCTTAATCATGGAAAACACGTTATTACAGGCCAAAGCGACGCTGCCTCAGTACAATCGCGACAGCCTTAAAGCACGCATTGTTCATTTAGGATTTGGCGCCTTTCACCGCGCGCATCAGGCGGTGTATGCCGACATCCTCGCGTCTGATTATGGCAGCGACTGGGGCTACTGTGAGGTTAACCTGATTGGCGGCGAGCAGCAAATTGCCGACCTGAAGGCGCAGGATAACCTCTATACCGTAGCGGAGATGTCCGCCGATGCGTGGACATCCCGCGTGGTGGGCGTGGTCAAAAAGGCCCTGCATGCGCAGGTTGACGGGCTGGAGACCGTACTGGCAGCGATGTGCGAACCGCAGGTGGCGATTGTTTCACTGACCATTACCGAGAAGGGCTACTGTCACTCTCCCGCAACCGGGCAACTGATGCTCGATCATCCATTCATCGCCGCCGACCTGCAAAACCCGCATCAGCCGACGTCCGCACCGGGTGTGGTGGTGGAAGCGCTGGCGCGTCGCAAAGCGGCGGGGTTACCGGCCTTTAGCGTGATGTCCTGCGACAACATGCCGGAAAACGGTCATGTGATGCGCAACGTAACCTGCTCCTATGCCCGGGCGGTAGACGGCGAGCTGGCGGACTGGATCGAGGCTAACGTCACGTTCCCGTCAACCATGGTGGATCGCATCGTACCTGCGGTCACGCCTGATACGCTGGATAAAATCGAACAGCTCACTGGCGTGCGTGATCCGGCGGGCGTGGCCTGTGAACCCTTCCGCCAGTGGGTGATCGAAGATAACTTTGTGGCGGGGCGTCCTGCTTGGGAAAAAGCCGGGGCCGAGCTGGTATCAGACGTCATTCCGTTTGAAGAGATGAAGCTGCGCATGCTTAACGGCAGCCACTCCTTCCTGGCTTACCTGGGGTATCTGGCCGGTTATCAGCATATCAACGACTGCATGGAAGATGAGAATTACCGCGTTGCGGCTCACGCGCTGATGCTCCACGAGCAGGCGCCGACCCTGAAGGTGAAAGGCGTCGATTTAGGACATTACGCCGATCTGCTGATTGCCCGCTACAGCAACCCGGCTCTGCGTCATCGCACCTGGCAAATCGCGATGGACGGCAGCCAGAAGCTCCCGCAACGCATGTTAGATTCCGTGCGCTGGCATCTGGTGCATCAGAAACCTTTCCCCCTGCTGGCGCTGGGCGTGGCGGGCTGGATGCGGTATGTCGGCGGAGTGGATGAGCAGGGTAATGCCATTGAGGTGAGCGATCCGCAGCTGGCGGTGATTCAGGCGGCAGTGAAGGGAAGTGCTGAAGGGGAAAGCCGCGTGCGTGCGCTGCTCGGCATTGAGTCTATCTTTGGCAAAGAATTACCGCGTGAGACGGTCTTTGTTGATGCGGTGATGACCGCGTACCAGTCTTTGGTGCAAAAGGGCGCGAAAGCTACCGTGGCGCAGTACGCGTCTCAACGGTAATTCAGTACATGCCGCCGTGCGCGGCGGCATGTCAGCGCACAACTTAGTGCATACCCAGACGAATCAGCTCAATCGGCTCGAACTTACCTTCGCATCCTTCCACTTCCACCGTTTTGCTGCGGCGCACCTGCGCGGCATCCAGCCCGTCGCTGTGGATCGCTTTAATCACGCCAGTTTTGCCTGTGCCGCTAATCATCACGCGGCTGCCAGTGGTAATTGCATTGCGGTTACGGTCGTATGTCATCATGGTATTTTCTCCTCTCTAACTTATCCGTTACGGCGGTATTTCAGGTTTCACCGTCCACGGGGCATATAAATACGCCTGTCTGCAAGTGATGTTTTTGTTTTTGATCAAAGTCACACTTTTTTCTTAATGACATGAGGTGCTGACGGTTCGCGACAGCAATTTACAAAGCAGACCGTTATTTTCATTTATTGATAGTTTCAACATGGAAGCGTTTAGGATTGGTTTATATTCCTGCTGCCATTCTGGGTGCAGGAAATAACCCTTTCATCGGAATAAGGAGTCAGGCTTATGTATAAGAACATTTTGATGCCTGTAGATGTGTTTGAAATGGATTTGAGCGACAAAGCGGTTCGCCACGCGGCAAGCCTTGCAAAGGCAGAGGGGGCATCAATTACCCTGGTCAACATTCTGCCTGCCAGCAGTCGGTCTCTGCTGCGCGGATTCAATGCCGATATCAAAAAGTTTGAAGAGTATATGACCGCGGAATCCGCGAAGAAAATGAACGAATTAAAAAGACTGTTTGATATTGCCCCAGAGAATATTCACAGCATGGTTCGTTTTGGCAACGTTCGCGATGAAATTATCAAGCTGAGCAAAGAGGGGAAATATGATGCGATTGTCATCGGGTCGAAAAACCCGAGCATCACCACCCATCTGCTGGGATCGAATGCGGAATCCATTCTGCGCTACGCCACGATTCCGGTGTTAGTCGTTCGCTAAACCCAACGCCGCGCCCAACAGGGTGCGGCGAATATTACTCCTCGCTAAACCACTCGCTGTTTTCCTGACGAATAAGCTGCACGGATTCGCTGATTTCCTGCAAATGCAGCGTCATCGCTTTTTCCACGCCGTCCGGGTCGCGTTTTTCCAGCGCGCTGAAAATATCGTGATGCTGTCTGAGCAACATTTCCGGCGGGGAGACGTGATCGAGGCTCATATAACGCACGCGGTCGATGGTGGCCTTGATGTTCTCAATGGTATCCCAGGCCAACTGACAATCCGCTATTTGTGCCAGTTTCTGGTGGAATTCATCATCGAGCTGGAAGAAATCGTTGAGCTGCTTACGGTCGATCGCTATACGCTGCTGATGCAGGTTCTGCTCCAGCAGGTAACACTGGTTATCATTGATAAGCGTTGCCGCCCGGCGGGCGACCGCGCATTCAATGGCCTGGCGAACGAAACAGCCGTTACGCACCTGAGAAAGTGAAATTTTGTTTACGTAGCTGCCGCGCTGCGGGCGGATCTGAATCAGGCCGTTTTCAGCAAGCTTAATGAACGCTTCACGCACCGGCTGACGGGAGACGTCAAAACGCACTGAGACCTCTTTTTCAGAAAGCGGCGTTCCCGGCGGAATCAGGCAATGGACAATATCACGTCGCAAAATGCGATAGATTTGCTGGTTTACGGGCTGGGTGGGATTGAGTTGCGATTCAGCGGCCATGAGTTGTCATTTCTCAGAGAGTTAGCCTGAACATACTACCATTCTTTTCGAACCCGAAACAGACCCGGCCCGCAGGCCGGGTGGGGCTTATTTAGCCACGATGGACGCTAAGTCCGGCAAAACTCTGGGTGACTGGCATCATTTCCACGGTATTGATGTTGACGTGCTTAGGCAGCGTCGCCACCCACCAGACCGCTTCAGTGACATCTTCCGGCGTCAGCGCGTTAGCATTTTCGTAGGTTTTATCCGCTTTCGCGTCGTCACCCTTGAAGCGCACGTTGGAGAATTCAGTGCCGCCCACCAGACCCGGCTCGATATCGGTAACGCGAATGGCGGTGCCGTGCAGATCGGTGCGCAGGTTCAGGCTGAACTGACGGACAAACGCTTTGGTCGCACCATAGACGTTGCCGCCCGCGTAAGGCCAGCTCCCGGCGGTAGAACCAATATTGATAATGTGACCGCGATTACGCTCAACCATGCCCGGCAACACCGCGCGAGTCATATAGACCAGCCCTTTGTTGTTGGTGTCGATCATGTTTTCCCAGTCTTCAACGCTGGCTTTGTGCGCGGGCTCCATGCCCAGCGCCAGTCCGGCGTTGTTGACCAGCAGATCAATGGCGCGCCACTCGGCAGGCAGGTTAGCAATCATCTCTTCAATGGCTGCGCGGTTGCGCACGTCCAGCTGTGCGGTCAGGATGCTGTCACCTAATTCATCTTTCAGCTCCTGCAGGCGCTCCTGACGACGGCCCGTTGCAATCACCTTGTGCCCGTTGGCGACGAAGCGACGCGTGATGCATTCACCAAAACCCGCCGTTGCCCCGGTAACTAAAATAATCATCTCACTGTTCCTCAACGCTTTTTGTGTTGTACTAACATAGCACGGCCGCAGAGGGTGCGTTAAGGCAACATTTGTATGACAGCATTGCAGGTGATGGCGGCCTGGCCTACTCTGGGAAGATATCCGTTCTGAGGAGTGAAAGATGACGGCCACGAATCCTTTTTTTGAAATCAGTCTGTTGCCTTACCAGGCACCCCATTTTGATCAGATTAACGACAGTCACTATCGTCCGGCGTTCGATGAAGCGCTGCGTCAGAAGCGGGTGGACATTGATGCGATTGTCTCGCAAACCGCCGCGCCAGACTTCAATAATACCGTGCTGGCGCTGGAGAAAAGCGGCGTTATGCTCTCGCGCGTCAGCAGCGTCTTTTTCGCCATGACCTCTGCGCATACCAATCCGTACCTGCAAGAGTTAGAGGAGCAGTTTTCTACTGAACTTGCCGCGCTGGCGAATGACATCTGGCTGAATGACACACTTTTCGCCCGCGTTGAGAGCGTCTGGCAAGATCGCGGTGCGCTGGATGCCGAGTCCCGTCGGCTGGTCGAGGAGACGTACCAGCGGTTTATTCTGGCCGGTGCGCGTCTGAATGAGACAGAAAAAGCCGAGCTGAAGGCGCTGAACACCGAGGCAGCCTCCCTGACCAGCCAGTTTAACCAGCGTCTGCTTTCCGCCGATAAAGCGGGTGGGCTGGTGGTGGATTATGCGCATCAGCTTGAGGGGCTCAGTGCAGAAGAGATCGCCGCCGCCGCGCAGGCGGCCGCGGAAAAAGGGCTTAACGACCGCTGGCTGATCTCGCTGCTGAATACGACTCAACAACCTGCGCTCTCTGCGCTGCGCAATCGGCAGACGCGTGAAAACCTGTTCAACGCAGGCTGGACGCGTACCCAGAAAGGGGATGAAAACGATACCCGCGCGCTGATCCTGCGTTTGACGGCGCTCCGTGCGCGTCAGGCTCGCCTGCTCGGCTTTGAGGATTACGCCAGCTGGAGTATTGCCGACCAGATGGCGAAAACCCCCGACGCCGCGCTGGCCTTTATGCGCGGCATTGTGCCTGCCGCCCGTGCCCGAGCGGAGCGCGAACAGGCCGATATTCAGAAAGTGATTGATGACGAGCAGGGCGGTTTCACCGTGCAGGCCTGGGACTGGGCCTTTTATGCCGAGCGCGTGCGCCAGGCGAAATATGCGCTTGATGAGTCGCAGATCCGGCCCTACTTTGCGCTCAATACCGTGTTGCATGACGGCGTCTTCTGGGCGGCCAGCCAGCTGTTCGGTATCCGCTTCGTGGAACGCTTCGATATTCCGGTTTATCATCCGGACGTTCGCGTATGGGAAATTTTCGACCATACCGGTGAAGGGATGGCGCTATTTTACGGCGACTTCTTTGCCCGCGATTCCAAGCAGGGCGGAGCCTGGATGGGCAATTTCGTTGAACAATCTTTTGAGTTTTCTGCCCGCCCGGTTATCTACAATGTCTGTAACTACCCAAAACCGGGTAACGGGGGCACCGCGTTACTCTCCTGGGACGACGTAATTACCCTGTTCCACGAGTTTGGGCATACCCTGCACGGTCTGTTTGCCAGCCAGCGCTTCGCCACGCTGTCCGGTACCAATACGCCGCGTGATTTCGTTGAATTTCCGTCGCAGATCAATGAACACTGGGCCAGCCATCCTCAGGTATTTACCCGCTACGCCCGTCACTACGAAACCGGTGAACCGATGCCGGACGCGCTGCGGGAAAGCATGCTCAACGCGACCCATTTCAACAAGGGTTATGACATGACGGAGCTGCTGGGTGCGGCATTGCTGGACATGAACTGGCACGCCATCAGTGAAGCCGTATCTGACGTTGAAGCCTTTGAAACGGCTGCGTTGAAAAAAGAGGGGCTGGACCTGCCCGCGGTACCCCCGCGTTATCGCAGCAGCTATTTTGCCCATATCTTCGGCGGTGGCTATGCGGCGGGGTATTACGCCTACCTGTGGACGCAAATGCTGGCAGACGATGGCTATCAGTGGTTTGTCGAGCAGGGCGGGTTGACGCGTGAAAACGGACAGAAATTCCGCGAGGCGATTCTGTCCCGCGGGAACAGCACTGATTTAGCTGAACTTTACCGGAGCTGGCGCGGGCACAATCCAAGGATTGAACCGATGCTGGAGAATCGTGGGTTAAGTGAATAGTGTCCATTTGGGCTGAAAAAAGAACCGGGCGTGAAGCCCGGTTTTTTATACCCTTTAATCAGCGATATTTTAGCATACTTTTGAAAGATAACCGGTGAAATTGAACGCGCCGATAAAAGGATTTTTTATTAATAGAGACAAAGCGCTACATTCGAGAACTGTTAATAATTTGATCTGGGTTGTAAGAAATAAAATCTTCTTTCAAATGTCTTTTTTAATTCTAAATTTTTGCCCTTTTATGCCGATAAATGAGGATAACAAAAAATCGACGTTATAGCAGTTAAGAAGGCGAAAGATGACCCTACCTCTGACCACTCCTGGCTTTACGGATGCTGAGCATTCTAAGAGGCTGATAAATAAAACCTTTACCTATGTTGTAACGTTGCTGATCGCTATTTTTGCGGCGGCAATAATTTCTTTATTGATAATAAAAAATAATGTTAATGAAATCAGCGATTCGCATGATGATTTCTTACTAAGAAAAGCGTTAGATACCCGACAGGAGAGCATCCGTAGCCATTTAAAAGACTATGCCGAGTGGGGGGATGCCTACAAACATCTTCATCAGAATGTTGACATGCACTGGGCATGGGATAAGCAGAATCTTGGCAAGTCTCTGTATGATAACTTTGGCTATGAGGGGGTGTTTGTTCTCTCTCCGGAAGGCGCCACGCGCTACAGCGTGATTTCCGGGAAACGGATACCTGAAGATCTGGAGCGTTGGTTGGGTCAATCCACAAAAGACCGTTTACTCAGTGAACTGAGCAAAAAAAAGGGATTGCCGGTGTCTATGCTAACGCTTATCGACGGCATACCGGCCATTGTTTCTGCTGAATGGATAACAACGGGTGATGATTCGAGTGTACAACCGTTACCGGGCAGACCTTCAGTCATGGTGTTTGTCGACAAATTAACGGCTAAAAAACTCCTTGCGATTGGGCATGATGCCGCCATCAAAAATGTTCGCATTTCACCCAATGAAGTGAATAATCAGACGTCATTGACCATAAGCACGCCAAATGGTGATGTGCATATTTTATGGGACAGTGAAAATCCTGGCCAGGCGCTGATCGTTTATTTCCTGCCATTACTCATTCTTTCCGTACTGCTGACAATATCGATGACGGTGATCCTTATGCGTCATATTATGCACAAGGCGAGAATTCATGACGAAAATGCCTTTCTCCTTGAGCAGGCACGGTTGAATCTTATCACCAGTGAAAAACGATTCAGGGATGTCAGTGAAACAACCAGCGATTGGTTCTGGGAAACTGACTTATCGTTAAAGATTACATGGCTATCAGGTCGTTTCTCCACGGTAACGGGATATGAACATAGTCAATGGATCGGCCGCAGGCTGGATGAGCTCTTTCCGTCGACAAGTCACTTACTTCATGATCGTGTCCGCCACCGGGAATTAACTGGACGCTTCGAATTTAAGAATTGCCCTTATATTAACTATCAGCAATCCACGTCCTACTGCACGCTTCTGGCTAAATTTTCTTCTCAGCCTGATGGTTCGGTGGTTTTACGGGGCGCGGCAACAGATGTCTCTCTGGAAGTGGAAGCAACTAAACGTGTGGAATTTCTGTCACGGCATGATGAATTAACGGGGCTTCCAAACCGGTATCATATTAAGGAGTTTCTGGCGGGCCGGTTAGCCAATGAAGGCGTCAATAATTATCCCTTTGCAATGATTTGCCTGGATCTGGACAAGTTCAAACCCGTCAATGACATTTTTGGGCATTCCACCGGCGACGCTCTGCTTGGCGAGGTCGCCTTACGTCTTAAAAGCTGTATTCGGAGCGGTGATTTTGTTGCACGGCAGGGCGGGGATGAATTTATGCTGCTCCTCGGTAACACCAGCCAGACAGACCAGATTGAAGAGGTGTGCCAGCGCATCGTGTCAGAACTCAACCGTCCTTTCACCATTGATGGCAATGATGTGACAATAGGGGTAAGCATGGGGATTGCACTGGCCCCACAAGACGGCAACAGCGCAAACGATCTTCTGCGCTATGCTGACATTGCGCTTTACCAGGCAAAACAATCCGGGAGAAACCGATGGGTCTATTATCGCCAGGATATGTCGGAAAAGCTGACCGAACGCAGAAAACTCGAACTGGAGCTGAAGACCGCCATTCGCGAAGACCAACTCTATCTGGTTTATCAACCGCGTTATAACCTCCGATATTCGAAAACAGATGCCGTCGAAGCGCTGGTCCGGTGGCAACACCCGGATCGAGGAACCATGATGCCCGATCAGTTTATCCCGTTGGCTGAAGAAACAGGGCTGATTATTAGCCTCAGCAACTGGGTCATTCGTAAAGCGTGTACGGAGGCCAAAGATCAATTGCCGGGGTTATCGGTATCAGTCAACATTTCGGCTATTGAATTCCAGGCGAGCGATCTGGCTGAAAGAGTAAAAGAAATTCTTCACGAAACGGGACTTGAACCCACCAGGCTGGAAATAGAAGTGACTGAAAATGTCACGCTTTCCGATCCAGAAAAAACGTTGCACACCATGAAAGCCCTCAAAAAAATGGGCGTACGGATTCTGATCGATGATTTCGGTACCGGCTATGCCTCTCTGAGCTATCTTCGAAAGTTTCAGTTTGATGGGCTAAAGCTCGATAAAAGCTTTATTTTTACCTTAGCGGATTCGCCACAGAACCAATCGGTAGTCGAGAAGATAATCGATTTGGGTAAAGCCTATTCCATGGAAGTGACCGCTGAAGGAGTGGAGACCAGCGAACAGCTGGCTTTTCTTAAAAAAAATAAGTGTGATGAAGTTCAGGGGTATTAACTTGGAAAACCCGCCGCCATTGCCGATCTCAATTTAAACGCCAACCTGGTGAATACATAAACGCGTTTTAGCATCTTCCGCGCCCCCTGGAACAGGGAAGCATCAGCGAAAAAAAACCGGGCTTTTCGCCCGGTTTTTTATCTTACGACCAGCACAGGGCATTTTGCGTGGCGCACCACTGCCGCCGCATTTGAACCTAACAGATACGTTGATATGTCAGGCTTATGGGAGGCGATGATGATCAGGTCGGCGCCGATCGTGTCCGCGAGTTTAAGGATCTGATCTTTTGGCGATCCCGTAACGGCGTGCGTCTGCACCTTTTCTGGCGGAATTTTAAATTGCTTAACGATTTCATCCAGTTTTTCTAAGGCCGCATGCTGGAACTCTTTTAGCTTCGGCATCTCCACGGAGTAGGCCAGGCCTAAAGATGAATAATAAGGTAGCGAAGGAATGACCGTAAGAAAATGGACTTTAGCTGTGTTAAGTGCGGTATGAGCCTGAACGAAAGGAATCACCATATGCGTCAGGCTATCTTCGGAAATATCAATGGGAACCAAAATTGAATTGTACATGTGTCCCTCCTGCGTGTTTTTTACACAATTCAGGTTAGACCGTTAATTCCAGGAAAACAGAGAGCAGGTTGTCATAACGGAGACAAATTTCGGTTCTGTGATAGCTATACAGGCGAACGTTCCCGGCATGGGGTCAATGACGCGTTCAGCCTGTCGTGACGATGAACATCCTGGCCTGCTGGGCTAGCTGGCGTTCAGCCTTAATCGGCGCATACTTTTCTGAATGATAGAAAGCAAGCGCCTGATCTAAAGTCGGGAATTCAAAAATGCCAGCATAGGGTAACGGGGCTTCATCGCCTTCGAGTACTTCTGCAACCGAACCAAAATGCACAATTTTCCCTCCCGCTTCCTCTAACGCTAATGTGAAGCGGGGGGCAAGGCTGGCCTGTCGCGCAGGGTCAATAATACGTAAGTTGATGTGGACGAATGCGGGCATCACTGTTCCTCAAATCTGATTAATAGTGTATATACAGTATTTGAGATTGTATTGATTGTCGAGATGAAAAGATGAACAACATCGATGTGGCGCTGCTGAAGACCATTCCGGAAGTGTGTCCTGTGTTTCAGGCGCGAGCCACTGCCCGGGCTATTACACGCTATTACAACGCCTGCTTAAGACCGTTTGGTCTGACCGCAGAGCAGTTCAGTCTTTTGGTTGGGATCGGAGGTACACCCAATGAAACCGTTGCAGAACTGGCCGCAAGGGCGGGGGTAGATGCCACCACGCTGAGTCGAAATATAGGTAGTATGGTGTCCCGCGGCATTATCGACGCGGTGGGAGGCCGGGGACGTGCCGGTAAACGACTCACCCTCACAGCAGAGGGCTGGAGCCTGCTCGAACAGGTCATTCCGGTATGGAAGGCAGCTATGGAAGAACTGTCCCATCAGATGGGGAGCGAACAACTTAGCCTGACGACGAATATGATGAGAAGCCTGGGCAAAGCCACTGCTTCTTTATGACGCGATCCGCGACAATCCGTACCTGCAACGCGACGTACCAAACCGCGCAATGCCGGGTATACTACGTTTTAATTTTTTCAGGCGACCCTTTGTAAAGGCAGGCAGTATGTCTCTTCGTTCGCTGCGGGCGTTATGCCTGACCAGTTTTTTCATTGCGGATGTTCGCGATGGCCTCGGCCCTTTTCTCGGTATTTTTCTCACCGAACGTCACTGGACGCCTGATGATATTGGTATTCTGATGACGGCGGGTGGGCTGGCGGGTTTACTGGCCACGCTCCCGGCGGGATTCATCACCGACACCTCCCGAAACAAACGCGCTGTACTCGCGCTGCTTTGCCTGTTGATCACCCTGAGCACGCTTCTGCTCTGGTTTAGCCAGCAGAGCGGCGTTGTCGCCGTTTCACAAATTATCACCGGCATCTGTGCGGCGTTTGTGGGGCCATTGATCACCGGAATTACCTTAGGGCTGACCGGCCAGAGTGGGTTCAGCGCGCAGATGGGCAAAAATGAAGCGTTTAATCATGCGGGCAATTTTATGACCGCACTGATGGCTGGCGGTATTGCCTGGTACTGGGGCGTCGGCGGAATTTTCCTGCTGATGACCTGTACGACGTTGCTAACGTTGTGTGCGCTGCTTGCCATTCGCAATAAGGATATCGATAACAATGCCGCGCGCGGGTTGTCCTCTTCAGCGAACCTGCCTGTTCCGGGCTTTGCGGTGCTGATTAAAAACCGGGCGCTGTTTATTACTGGACTGACGCTGCTCCTGTTCCATCTGGCGAACGCTGCGCTATTACCGATGCTCAGCATGAGGGTTGCGGCGGCACCCGCCTCAATCAACCCCGGCTTGTATGCAGCGGGCACTGTCATTATTTCTCAGGCCGTGATGATCCCCGTCGCCATTTGGGTCGCACGGAGAATAGAACACTACGGCTACTGGCGATTAATTATGCTGGCGCTGCTGGTGATGCCGGTGCGTGCGGCGCTGGCGGCGTCCACGGACGCGCCGTTGATGATGATCCCGGTGCAAATTCTCGACGGGCTGGCCGCTGGCATCCTCGGCGTCGTGGTACCGTCGTTTATTGTTGTGCTGTTGCGCGGGAGCGGGCACGTCAATGCCGGGCAGAGCGTGGTGATGTTGATGCAGGGCGTTGGGGCATCGATGAGCCCGGCGTTAACCGGCACGATAGCCGGGCATTACTCCTTTGCGACGGCATTCAGCGTGCTGAGCGCGATTGCGCTGGTGGCCGTCCTGCTCTGGTGGCGCGTTGCTCACCGAACCTGGGAAACAGACAGTACGCCGGGTGGGGCATAGCCGCCACCCGGCGTCATACTTATGCCAGCTCGTTAGGGCAGGTTTCGCCTTTTTCCAGCTGCTGCAGGTTACCCAGCGTGGTTTCTGAAATGCTGATCAGCGCTTCAGCCGTCAGAAACGCCTGGTGACCGGTAAACAGGACGTTATGACAGGCAGACAGGCGGCGGAACACGTCGTCCTGAATCACATCGTTGGACTTGTCTTCAAAGAACAGATCGCGTTCGTTCTCATACACGTCCATCCCGAGCGCGCCAATTTTCTGGGTTTTCAGCGCTTCGATAGCGGCCTGAGAGTCAACCAGGCCACCACGGCTGGTGTTGATGATCATCACGCCGTCCTTCATCTGGTCAAACGCCGCCTGGTTCAGCAGGTGATAGTTTTCCGGCGTCAGCGGGCAGTGCAGGGAGATCACATCAGACTGCGAGAACAGGGTCGGCAGGTCAACATATTCCACGCCCAGCTCCAGCGCCGCGGCGCTTGGATACGGATCAAATGCCAGCAGACGCATGCCAAAGCCTTTGAGGATCCGCAGGGCAGCGACGCCAATTTTCCCGGTCCCGATCACCCCTGCGGTTTTACCATACATGGTAAAGCCGGTAAGCCCCTCCAGCGAGAAGTTGGCATCACGGGTGCGCTGATAAGCGCGGTGAATACGACGGTTGAGCGACATCATCATGCCAATCGCATGTTCCGCGACGGCTTCCGGGGAGTAGGCCGGAACGCGCACCACCTTCAGCCCCAGCTCTTTCGCCGCATCGAGATCCACGTTGTTAAAGCCTGCACAGCGCAGGGCGATATACTTCACTCCCTGTTTTTTCAACTCTTCCAGCACCGGACGACTGCCGTCATCGTTAACAAAAATGCAGACGCCTTCACAGCCGTGCGCCGTTTTGGCGGTTTTTTCGGACAGCAGAAAGTCGAAAAATTCAAGCTCAAACCCGTAAGCTTCGTTAACATGTTGCAGATACTTTTTGTCGTACTGCTTTGTGCTATATACCGCGAGTTTCATAAGACTTTCTCCAGTGATTTTGCATTCACGTTAGCATGATTAAAATTATCTTACAATTTCTAAAATATTATTGAATTCAATAAGTTCTATGAATTATTCTAGAGCATCTATCCTTAAAAATGGCATTTCCTTCAACTGACTGGCTAAACATGCGACAATGAAAGGCATCGTCGGCTTAATTCTTTCGCTAAATCAGGATATTAACTGCCCATGAAGGGTAAATACAAAGCCGCACTTGCGCTTTTACTGCTGTTCATTTTATTGCCGCTGACGCTGCTGATGACGCTCGCTCAGTGGGTACCGACGCTTGCCGGAATCTGGCTTCCCGTCGGGACGCGTATCGCTTTCGAAGAGAGTCCTAAACTGACTCGTCATGCGCTGGTGATCCCCGATCTCCGCTATCTGGTAGAAGAGTGCGAAATTGCTCGCATTGAGAACGTGACGCTGTCACATCCGAGCCGCTGGCAGCTGGATATCGGCGCGCTGGATCTTAACGCCGTCTGCCTCAGCAAAATTCCCCAATCCGCGCCGTCGACCGTTGCCCCCAAAACGCTGGCGCAGTGGCAGGCGGTGTTACCGAATACCTGGCTGACCATTCACCGTCTCACCCTCTCGCCCTGGCAGCAGTGGCAGGGTGAGCTGAAGGCCTCGCTGACCCCGTCCAGCCAGGAGATAGCCTATAAAGGCGAGCGGGTGAGCATTCAAGGAACGCTTCGCGGCCAGACGCTTTCGGTCAGCCAGTTCGATGTTCAGCTACCCGATCAGCCGCAGCCCATCAAACTGGTGGGGGAGTTCACTCTGCCGCTGGTGCCGGATGGCGTGCCGGTAAAAGGCCACGCGGTGGCAACCTTTAACGTGCCACAACTGACGTCTCTCGTCGATGCCGATCTGGACTGGGAAGACAACCGTGGACAACTGGTGGTGATGGCGCGGGACAATCCCGATCCGCTGCTCGATCTGCCGTGGCAAGTTACGGCGGAACAGCTGAACATCAGCGACGGGCGCTGGAACTGGGATCTGTCCGGTATGCCGCTGAGCGGACGCGTTTCGCTTCGCGCCGATAACTGGCAGCAGGGGCTTGAGAAAGCCACCCTGACCGGGCGTTTGAACGTGCTTACCCATGGTGATGCTGGGAAAGGCAACGCGGTACTCAATATTGGGCCCGGCAGGCTCAGTATGGAAAACAGCGACATGCCGCTGCATCTCAGCGGTGAGGCGAAGCAAAACGACCTCATTCTTTATGCCAAATTGCCGGCAACACTGACCGGCAGCGTATATGAACCGCAACTCGCCTTTGAACCGGGCGCACTGCTTCGCTCGCGCGGGCGCATCATTGACTCGCTTGATATCGATGAAATCCGCTGGCCGCTGGCAGGTGTGAAGCTGACGCAGAAGGGCGTGGACGGGCGGTTACAGGCTATCCTGCGTGCCCATGAAAACGAGATGGGCGATTTTGAACTGCATCTGGACGGGCAGGCGAACGACTTTTTACCCGACAGCGGTCTCTGGCAGTGGCGCTACTGGGGAAAAGGGAGTTTTACGCCGATGCATGCCCGCTGGGATGTCGCCGGGAAAGGCGAGTGGCGTGACAAACTCATTGAGCTCACGGCGCTCTCCACCGGTTTTGACAAGCTCCAGTATGGAACCATGGAGGTCAGCACGCCGCGTCTGGTGCTGGATCAACCCGTGCGCTGGTTCCGTGACGCCGAAAAGCCGACGTTCAGCGGCGCGCTGGCGCTCAATGCCGGGCAAACCCGTTTCTCCGGTGGCAGCACGCTGCCACCGTCGGTGCTGACCTTTAGCGTCGACGGCACCGATCCGACGGTGTTCCAGTTTAAGGGCGACCTCCATGCAGAGAAAATCGGCCCGGTACAGGTGAATGGTCGCTGGGATGGTGAACGTCTTCGCGGGCAGGCCTGGTGGCCGAAACAGTCGCTCACCGTGTTCCAGCCTCTGATCCCTCCGGACTGGAAAATGACGCTGCGTGACGGGGAACTCTATGCGCAGGTGGCTTTCTCGGCGGCGGCCGATCAGGGCTTTGAGGCGGGGGGGCACGGCGTGCTGAAAGCCGGTAGCGCCTGGATGCCGGATAACCAGATCAACGGTGTCGATTTTGTGCTGCCGTTCCGCTTCAGCAAGGGGACCTGGTCCCTGGGCACGCGCGGCCCGGTTACGTTGCGTATTGGCGAAGTGGAAAACCTGGTGACCGCGCGCAATATTACCGCCGATCTACAGGGGGATTATCCCTGGACGGAGGACAATCCGCTGCTGCTTACCAACGTGAAAGTGGAAACCCTCGGCGGGAAGATTACGATGCAGCAGTTGCGGATGCCGCAGCACGATCCGGCGCTGCTCCGCGTGGACAATATCTCGTCAAGTGAACTGATCGGCGCCGTCAATCCGAAACAGTTTGCCATGTCAGGCCCGGTAAGCGGGGCGCTGCCATTCTGGCTGGACAATGAAAAATGGATCATTAAAGATGGCTGGCTGACCAACCCTGGCCCAATGACGCTGCGTATCGACAAAGATACGGCGGATGCCATCGTGAAAGATAATATGGTTGCGGGTGCCGCGATCAACTGGCTCCGCTATATGGAAATTTCTCGTTCGTGGACAAGAATCAATTTAGATAACCTGGGTGAATTAACCATGCAGGCGACCATCAAGGGAACCAGCCGTGTGGATGGCAAAAGCAGCTCCGTCAACCTGAACTATACCCATGACGAGAATGTCTTTACCCTCTGGCGCAGCCTGCGTTTTGGAGACAACCTGCAAACCTGGTTTGAGCAACACGCGGCGATACCCGGTCTCCGCAGTTCGACTGGCAAGGAAAGTGAGGAACAACAATGAAAAAGATGGCTGGTGTACTCACCGTTGCCGTTGCTGCGCTAATGACCGGCTGTACGCCGCGTATTGAAGTCGCTGCGCCGAAAGAGCCGATTACCATCAATATG
The DNA here is from genome assembly GCF_010692925.1 of Enterobacter sp. T2. Taxonomy (NCBI): domain Bacteria; kingdom Pseudomonadati; phylum Pseudomonadota; class Gammaproteobacteria; order Enterobacterales; family Enterobacteriaceae; genus Enterobacter; species Enterobacter sp. T2. The sequence goes on from NZ_CP048736.1 coordinate 2,153,030, forward strand.
AATGTCAAAATCGAACACGAGATCCACATTAAGGTCGATAAAGACGTTGAAACCCTGCTGAAATCGCGCAGCGATCTGTTCTGAGGATGCCATGAAACGTTTAGCTCTGATTCTACTGGCTCTGGGGATGAATGCGCAGGCGGCTGCGCTGACCTTAAATGATGCCCGGGCGCAGGGGCGCGTGGGGGAAACACTCAGCGGGTATATTGCCCCGATCCAACAGGATGCAGAAACGCTGGCGCTGGTAAACCGTATTAACGCGGCGCGCACCGAGAGCTATCAGAAGCTGGCCGACAGCAATAATTTACCAGTCGATGAAGTGGCGAAAATGGCGGGGCAAAAACTGGTTGCTCGCGCGCAGCCGGGCGAATACGTGAAGGGAATTAACGGCAAATGGCTGAAAAAATAGCTAGCGGTGGCGCTTGCGGTATTCGCCGGGCGAGACGCCAAAACGCTGCTTAAAGGCCGTTGAAAAATGGCTATGGTCGGTGAACCCCCAGCTGTAGCCAATTCCCGCCAGCTTTTCATCATCCCCGGCAGAGCGCAGCACCTGCGCACAGAGATCCAGCCGACGGTTTTTAATGTACTGCGCGACCACCAGCCCCTTCTCGGCAAACATGCGGTAGAGGCTGCGCACGGACATCCCGCTCTCGGCGGCAATCCACTCCGGGCGCAGAGAGTCAGACTGAATATGATCGTCAATCAGCGCCACGACATGCTGGAACTGGCGTTCCTTGCGCGGCTGAATCACGTCGCGTTGCTGAAACGCGGGGCGCAGCAGGCAGACCATGGCTTCGAGCGCGGCTTCGCTCTCCCGGTCACTCAGGTCGGCGTTGTTCATGCTTTCCATCAGCAGGCGATGGCTCAGCTGTACCGTTGGCAGCGAGCGAGAGAGGGCGAGCGCGCAGCTAATCTCATGGAAACGACACTGTTGCTCAATAATCTGGCGGGGTACCAGCAGCGAAATCTGGCGGGATTTTTCCTGCCAGTTGATTGACAGGGCCGGGAGGCGTCAAGCAACGTGATATCGCCTGTTCGGAGCACAGCGCGACGGTCATCCTGTTCAATTTCCGCACTGCCCTCAAGCTGGAAGACGGTATAGAACCAGGCATCATTACTCTGTTTGATCTCCTGACGGGAGCGGAACAGATTTACGCCGCCGGCGGTGACGGTGCTGAGCTTCAGGCTGCGCGCATAGCTGGTCTCCAGTTCGCCGACGAATTTTCCCCCGGAGGGCTGTGCATTAAAACGCCCGCACACCTGGTTAATCTGCGCCAGCCACTGCTGATACTGTTCCTGCTCGCTTGCACACGCCATCGTTTCTCTCACTGCATCGTCAATGTTTTCGCATTGTTGCATTTATGTTGCGTTTTGTCAGAGCTCTGGGCTGACTATAGGAAAGAACACTCATCGGGAACAGCGATATAAGGTGGAATTATCACGATTTGCGGCACCTGTCACAGGTGGCAAAGCGAATGTCACAGAGACAAAAGCGAGAATGCGAAACCCCTCTTAGACTGGATGAACACCCTGCGAATAATAACGAAGGAGTATCCTATGTCCGAATCCCAGGTGGCTATTCAGCCTGCCGTGCAGCAGTTTTTAGACCGACATCATGGCCTGTGGATTGAAGGGCGTCAGGCCGCGTCGGACAGCGAAAAGCGGCTCAACGTCTATAACCCGGCCACGGGCGAGGTGATTGCCTCGACGGCCGATGCCAGCGTCGATGACGTTGACCGTGCCGTCATGTCCGGCTGGCGTGCTTTTGTTGCCCGCAGCTGGGCCGGAAAATTACCGGCGGAGCGCGAGCGGATCCTGCTCCGTTTCGCCGATCTGGTTGAACAGCACAGCGAGGAGTTGGCCCAGCTTGAAACGCTGGAGCAGGGGAAATCGATTAACATTTCCCGTCTCTTTGAAGTGGGTTGTACCCTGAACTGGATGCGCTATACCGCCGGGCTGACCACCAAAATCGCAGGCAAAACCCTCGACCTTTCTATTCCCCTGCCACAGGGGGCGCGTTATCAGGCATGGACACGTAAAGAGCCGGTTGGCGTGGTGGCCGGGATTGTGCCCTGGAACTTCCCGCTGATGATTGGGATGTGGAAAGTGATGCCTGCGCTGGCGGCGGGGTGCTCGATTGTCATCAAGCCATCAGAAACCACGCCGCTGACCATGCTGCGCGTGGCGGAACTGGCCAGCGAAGCGGGCATTCCGGACGGGGTATTCAACGTGGTGACCGGGAGCGGCGCGGTGTGCGGCGCAGCGCTGACCTCGCATCCGCATATTGCAAAGGTGAGCTTTACCGGCTCAACGGCGACGGGCAAGCAAATTGCCCGCGCGGCGGCAGATACCCTGACAGGCGTGACCCTGGAACTGGGGGGCAAAAACCCGGCTATCGTACTCAAAGATGCGGACCCGGCGTGGGTGATCGAAGGCCTGATGACCGGGAGCTTCCTGAACCAGGGACAGGTGTGTGCGGCGAGTTCCCGTATCTACATTGAAGCGCCGCTGTTTGACACGCTGGTCAGCGGCTTCGAACAGGCGGTGAAATGCCTGAGCGTCGGGCCGGGTATGTCCCCGGAAGCATTTATCAACCCGCTAGTGTCGCGTGCGCATTGTGACAAGGTGCAGACTTTCCTCGATGAAGCGCAATCTCGCCACGCAGAGCTGATTGTCGGTAACCGTGGCCCGGAAGGGAAAGGCTATTACGTTTCGCCGACGCTGGTGGTCAACCCGGATGCCGCGCTGCGCTTAACCCGCGAAGAGGTGTTTGGCCCGGTGGTCAATCTGGTGCGCGTTGCCGATGGTGAAGAGGCGCTTCAGCTGGCAAACGACACCGAATATGGCCTGACCGCCAGCGTCTGGACGCAGAATATCAGCAAGGCGCTGGAGTACACCGACAGGCTGCAGGCGGGCACCGTCTGGGTAAACAGCCATACGCTGATCGACGCCAACCTGCCGTTCGGCGGCATGAAGCAGTCCGGCACCGGTCGCGACTTTGGCCCGGACTGGCTGGACGGATGGTGTGAGACGAAGTCGGTGTGTGTGAGGTATTGAAAACAAGCCGGGCGGCGGCTACGCCTTACCCGGCCTACTTTCTCTGGTTTTGTAGGCCGGGTAAGCGCAGCGCCACCCGGCATTATTCAAAGCGACCACCGATCCCGCCCGGCCTCTTTCGCCCGATAAAGCGCCGCATCGGCGCGGGCGATTATTTCGGTGCCGGCTAACCCCTCCGTCATGCCGGCAATCCCCATGCTCACGGTCACATGGTCGCTGACCGTCGAGGCGCCATGCGGTATGGCCTCCGTGCGCAGCCCGTCCTGAATACGCATGGCAACCTTTTCTGCGATGTTTAGCGGGCAATTGAAAAGGATCACCACAAACTCCTCGCCGCCGTAACGTGATACGACGTCGTCCGGCGTTCGTACCGACTGCTTCAGCACCCGCGCCACGCGCGTCAGGCAGTCATCACCCGCCTGATGGCCGTAGGTGTCGTTGTAGCGTTTGAAATAGTCGATATCCAGCATAATCAGCGAGAAAGGTTTCTTCTGCTCAACCGCGTTTTCCAGCACCACCTCCATTCTCCGGCGGTTGGCGGTTTTGGTTAGCGGATCCTGATGCGCCAGCGCATCCAGCCGTGAGATCAGCAGTTGATTTTGCTGATTACGACGCCAGGCTTCATCAAACCAGCTCAACAGGATAAAACGCCCGCAGATCAGGATCAGGGTAAACACGCTCCAGATGATGACAAAGTGAAGGTTGAGGCCATCGTTGAGTATCCAGCTTGCGACCGGCAGGGTGATCCAGAGCGGAAGCACAAAGGCGAGTAATCCCTCAGGGTAAAAGTAGAGCGCCGTTAACCCTGCGAGTAACAAAATCACGCACAGCGGCCAGACGTGGGGCAGCAGCAAATAGGTAATAAACAAAAAACAGGATACCGACCAGATGGCGCTACAGATAAAGAGCACCACGCTGATACCCGCAATACGCCGCCAGGCCATCAGGATCAACGCGGCAGAGAGGATAATAATGCCGAGCATCGAGGCATCGACCAGGGTCGTCAGTTGCGGTATATGAGGATAAAGCGGATCGCTGGCCTTAAGCAGGACGTGTCGCAGCAGGATCATCACGGCGAAGCTGACGTTGACGAACGCCAGCCAGGGCAGGTTCATCGCCAGCCCATGCATGACCATCGCGTGGCGCGTCGGCCAGGTAGCGCGTTCCAGTGTCGGTTTTTTTCTTTTTTCCATAAAGCCCTTTCCCGTCCGGGGGATAAATCATGCAGGTGAGATATCTGTAACTATAAGCAAGCATGGACGATCCTCAAACGGCAGGGCAAAAAAAACCGGGCGATTGCCCGGCGGTGGGTTATTTTTCGTCATTTTTCTTTCCGAGCGTTGGTGTCTCGTCGAAGAAGTTCCACGGTTTAAGCAGGGCATGCACCCATTCCGTTGGCATGATCGGCCACTCTTCCGCGCGGGCGACGTGGGTCGTGCCGGTGGTCATCCAGACAACGTCATCCTGATCGTTAAGCGACTCGTTATCTTTGCTGTACTGTCCCAGGCCCGTGTCGTGGATGGAGCGGTTAGGGAATTTACCTTCCGGATAAAGTTCATCCGGGTGGTAACGGGTCACCCACAGCTGTTTATCCATAAAGCTCAGGCGATGGTAGATCCACTCATCCGGGGCAAATTTCGCGCCGGTTGCCACCGGGTGGGTGCCGCCCGCGTAGGGGATAATCTGATACGAGACCGGGTTGCCCATGCGGTTCTCTTTACGGGTGTTGCTCAGCAGGCGGATGGTGCCCGGGTCAAATTTCTGTGCTGCCTGCTGTTCGGTATCAATGTCGTACTGATTGACCTGCATGGTACTGGTGCGCGGGCCACCGGCGGTATTGGGTTTCACTTCCGGATCCATCGCCACCAGCTTGTTGTTAATACCATCGACATCCATATCAAGACGGAAGTTATAGATGTGCTGGTGCGTGGTGCCGACAATGTTGTGGTCAATCAACGTGCCGTAACGGGTATCGTCTTTGGCGGTGGCGTCATGCATGGTTTTGGCCTGAACGCCTTTCACCGCTTCGATACCCGTCGCGCCAGCATCAATGCCGAGGGTGCCGTTCTCATGGAATACCCAGTCGAAGATGTAATCGTAGTTACCGACGGTACTCACCCAGCGCACCACCAGTTCACGACGCTCGGCGCTGACGTTTGGCTGACCCATCTCCTGATGCTTGTATTCCGGCCCGGCATAGCGTTCGAAAATGGCGATTGCGCGCGGGATCTCCATCGGCGCGCCGGTGTAGTCCGGGATGGTTTCATTGAGCATCACGGCGTTGGACGGCACGTCTTTACCCCGCACCAGCGGCGAGGTCAGGGTGCCCATGCCGTAGTCGCCGGAGTCGAGATAGGCTTTAAAGTACCAGCCCACGTCCGGATCGCCGTAAGGGACAATCATGCCGCCGAGCGACCCCTGATACATCACCTGACGTTTCTTACCGTTGTCGTTATACGTGACGGTTGAGATCATCGGGCCCACGCGCGAGTCCAGACTCAGATGGAAATCCCAGTTCTGCCAGTGCACTCTGTCGCCGGTTATGGTGTAGTTCTTGCCTTCCGGTTCAATGATGTCGAGCGGTTTTTTCGGTGTCTCTATGCGGTCGCGGCCATCATAGGGGCGTGGGGTCAGGGGAACCGGGATAACGGCACCTTCTTCAATCTTCTGGATCTTCTTCTGCTCAAGGTCGACCACCGCCACCAGATTTTCAATCGGATGTGCCCAGTAGTTGCCGTCGCCGACATCCAGATAGCTCACCACTTTCAGCAAACGGTCTTCCTGCTTAAGACCATCTTTACCGTCGAAATAGCCGACGGTCAGCGGCGTGGTAATCACTTTTTTCGGGTCGGTTATGCCGTGCTTTTTAAGCACCTCAGCAAATTCGGTACTGTCGTTAATGATCTGCTGAACCGCGGTGAAATCATCCAACAGCACCATGCCGTGCGCGTCTTTGACCGGTTCCCAGCGCAGAATTTTTTTATCCTTCAGATCCACCAGGCTCTCGATGACATGCTTTCCGTCAAGCATGACGATCTTCGCCTGGCGAGGGGTATCCACTGCCGTGCCGTTGAGCACATAGTCCCACACTTTGGCTTTCTCTGGCTCCGCAAGGGCGATCTGGGTAAAGCGGGTATTCGGTTTAAAATCTGCAGAGGCTTTAACAATCTCTACGGCTTGCTTAATTTCGTCTGCCGTGAGCGCATTTAACGGGTGAGGACTTTTTTCAACCTGGAAGGTCTGATCGAGACCGGACTGGAAAACATCGTTGATGAACGTCTCTGAGATAAAGGCCTTGTTGCCTTTCATCACCACCGGCACCTCAAGCGTGAGGGTTTTACCGTTGACGATAGCGGTTTTTGCGCCCGGTTTGACCTTCACAAAGGCGCCGTCTTTCGCAATGGTGAACATCTGTGCGTAATCGTCCCACTGCACGTCTGCGCCGAAGTCCTGCAGCGTTTTGTCCATCGGGACCATATGCGCCTCGCTGCCGTGGGCGAAAACAGGGGATTGCCAGGCGCAACACAGCGCAACGGCCATGGCCAGTGCCGTTCTACGGGCAGAAAAAGAAGAATTGCTTCCCATCGTAGACCTCATCTTGTTGTGTTTATTGTGTTGTGTCAGCCTTATCCTGACAGACGCCTGAGAAAAGCGTTTGCCTGCATCTGCCAGGTTATTTGTTGCACTTGCCAGGTTAAAAAAAGAGCGGGACGGTGTCACACCCGGCAGGTCGTCGTAGGCCGGGTAAGCATCGCGCCACCCGGCAGGGAAGGCGGTGAAGGTAAGGTGTTAGAATTCACCCCGCTGGCGCGCCACCAGCGTCAGGATGGAGTAGAGCGCAACGGCCTGCTGGTGCTGGTTGAAAATCTCAACCGCCCACTCCACCACGCCCGTCGGTTTTTCTTCCGCGGTGCGCTGCTTCTTCAGCGTTTTGCGTTTGCAGGTGAGGCGCACCTGAATGGTGTCGCCCGGTTTGACCGGCTCGATAAAGCGCAGGTTTTCCATACCGTAATTGGCAATCACCGGTCCGACCCCCGCATCGACGAACAGTCCCGCTGCGGCGGAGATCAGGAAGTAACCGTGAACCACCCGTTCGCCAAAGATCGACTCTGCCGCACCAATCTTGTCCATATGGGCGTAGAAGTGATCCCCGCTCAGACAGGCAAAGTTCACAATATCCGCTTCCGTCAGGGTGCGACGCGGCGTCAGCAGGCTGTCGCCCGGCTGCAGCTCCTCAAAGTATTTTCGGAACGGATGCACGCGATCTTCCTGCACGGTTGCGCCGCGCACCCACTGCTTGCCAATGGCCGCCAGCATGGTCGGACTGCCCTGAATCGCCGTGCGCTGCAGGTAGTGCTTCACCGCGCGCAGGCCGCCCAGTTCCTCACCACCGCCCGCGCGACCGGGCCCGCCGTGCACCAGCTGCGGCAGCGGGGAGCCGTGGCCGGTGGACTCTTTGGATGATTCCTCGTTGAGGATCTGAATACGACCGTGGGCACGTGCCGCACCGGCAATGAACTGGCGGGCAAGGGCTAAATCAGCGGTAACCAGCGTTCCTGCGAGGCTGCCGCCGCCCGCGCGGGCAAGCGCCATCGCGTGCTCTGTATGGCGATACGGCATCAGCGTCGCGACCGGGCCGAAAGCTTCAGTTGAGTGCACCGCAGGGGTTTCGTCCGGCTGCGGACAGAACAACAGGGTCGGTGGGAAGAACGCGCCCGCGGCCTGTAAATCCGCTTTGCCACCCAGACGGATCTGGCATCCCGCCGTAACCAACAGGTCCACTTTCTCCTGCACGTCGGCGCGCTGTTCGGCATTCACCAGGGCGCCCATCTTCACCCCGTCCTGCGCCGGATCACCCACCACCACTTTTTCCAGCCGGGCAATCAGCGCCTGGCTGACGGCATCAATCTGATTCTGGGGGACGATGATACGGCGGATAGCGGTACATTTTTGTCCGGCTTTGGCGGTCATCTCGCGAACGACTTCCCGGATAAACAGGGCAAACTCCGGCTGCTCCGCCGTGACGTCTTCACCCAGCACGCAGCAGTTCAGGGAGTCGGCCTCCATGGTGAACGGTATCGCGTTCGCCACAATATTCGGGTGAACGCGCAGGCTTTGCCCGGTACTGGCGGAGCCGGTAAAAGTCACCACGTCCTGGCTGTCGAGATGGTCAAGCAGGTCTCCCGCGCTGCCGCAAATCAGGCTAATGGCGCCGTCCGGCACCAGTCCGCTGTCCACGATAGATTTCACCATCGCCTGTGTCACCTGCGCGGTGGCGGTGGCCGGTTTAATGATGGCGGGCATCCCGGCAAGCCAGGTCGGCGCCAGCTTTTCCAGCATCCCCCAGCAGGGGAAGTTAAAGGCGTTGATATGTACCGCCACGCCGGATTTCGAGGTCAGAACGTGGCGAGCGGCAAAACCGCCTTCTTTTGACAGCGGGATCAACTCATCTTCCGGCCACAGCGTGTCATCCGGCAGCTCCCGGCTGCCCAGGCTTGCGTAAGTAAAGAGGGTGCCAATCCCGCCTTCAATATCCACCCAGCTGTCCGCTTTCGTCGCCCCGGTCTGGGCGGAGAGGGCATAGAACGTCTCTTTTTCGCTAAGCAGGTGTTTCGCTACCGCTTTCAGCATGGCTGCACGTTCAATAAAGGTCATCTTATGAAGCGCTTCGCCACCGCGCTCAATCGCATAGCGACGAGCGGTCGCCATATCCAGCCCTTCGCTGGTGACTTCCCACAATGCTTCGCCGCTGATGGCGTGATGAATGGCGCGTTCACGGCCCCGGCCAGACTGCCAGGTACCGGACAAGAAGCTGGCTAACTGCTGCATCGCTTATCTCCAAGTGTTACGTAATTTCACCATTAATAGTTTAATTATGAATCATAAAAAGCAAGCTGAGATTTTAATGAATTGTTAATGCTGTGATCTGGCCTGATGAATTGCAGCCCGTCAGACCGCTATCTGCAAGGGCGAAAGCAAAAGCCTTGCGAGCACCATCACAAAACAAGGAAACAATTCTTGGGGTTATATTTAACCTTTGTGTAACTTTTAAAAAACAAAGTGATTCATCATTTCGCTTTAATTTGCAAACTAACGAATCATAAAGGTGATGACGTGACGCAAGAACAACGGTTTGAGCAGCGCATAGCGCAGGAGACGGCGATTGAGCCTCAGGACTGGATGCCTGACGCCTACCGTAAAACGTTGATCCGCCAGATTGGTCAGCATGCGCATTCCGAAATCGTCGGCATGCTGCCGGAAGGTAACTGGATCACCCGCGCACCCACGCTGCGCCGAAAAGCGATTCTGCTGGCGAAAGTACAGGATGAAGCCGGACACGGACTTTACCTCTACAGCGCGGCAGAAACGCTGGGCTGCGCACGGGAAGACATCTACCAGAAGATGCTCGACGGCAAGATGAAGTACTCCTCCATTTTTAACTATCCCACCCTGAGCTGGGCCGACATCGGTGTCATCGGCTGGCTGGTGGACGGGGCTGCCATCGTCAATCAGGTGGCGCTGTGCCGCACCTCTTACGGTCCGTATGCCCGGGCGATGGTGAAAATCTGCAAAGAAGAGAGCTTCCACCAGCGTCAGGGCTTTGAAGCCTGCATGGCGCTGGCCCAGGGAAGTGAGGCGCAGCGCCAGATGCTGCAGGACGCCATCAATCGCTTCTGGTGGCCTGCGCTGATGATGTTCGGGCCGAACGACGATAACTCGCCAAACAGCGCCCGCAGTCTGGCCTGGAAAATCAAACGCTTCGGAAACGACGAGCTGCGTCAGCGTTTTGTCGACAACACGGTGCCGCAGGTGGCGATGCTGGGGATGACGGTGCCGGATCCTGACCTGCGTTTTGATGAAGAGAGCGGTCACTACCGCTTCGGCGAAATCGACTGGCAGGAATTTGAAGAGGTGATTAACGGGCGCGGCATCTGCAACCACGAACGGCTGGCCGCGAAACGTAAAGCCTGGGAAGACGGGGCGTGGGTGCGGGAAGCCGCCCTGGCCCACGCAGAAAAACAACGCGCCCGTCAGGCCGCATAAGAGGAAATAATCATGAGCAATGTCTACTGGCCGCTGTACGAAGTGTTCGTACGCAGCAAACAAGGGTTGTCCCACCGTCACGTGGGCAGCCTGCATGCCGCCGACGATCGCATGGCGCTGGAAAATGCGCGCGATGCTTACACCCGTCGCAGTGAAGGATGTTCTATCTGGGTGGTGAAGGCGAGCGAGATTATTGCCTCCCAGCCGGAAGAGAGCGGCGAATTTTTCGATCCGGCGGAAAGCAAGGTTTACCGCCATCCGACGTTCTACACCATCCCCGATGGCATCGAGCACATGTGAGGCGAAGGATGAAAACAGTCACAGCCTATGCCCTGCGTCTGGGCGACAACGGTCTGGTGCTCTCCCAGCGTCTGGGGGCCTGGTGCGGCCACGCGCCGGAGCTGGAGATCGATCTCGCGCTGGCCAATATCGGTCTTGATCTGCTGGGCCAGGCGCGCAATTTCCTGGCCTACGCCGCTGCATGTGAAGGTGAGGGCGACGAAGATACCCTGGCGTTTGGGCGCGACGAGCGCCAGTTCCGCAATGTCCTGCTGGTGGAGCAACCCAACGGCAATTTCGCCGACACGATTGCCCGTCAGTACCTGATGGATGCCTGGAACGTGGCGCTGTATGAGCGCCTGACCCGCAGCACTGACGGCCAGCTTGCCGCCATCGCCGCCAAAGCGATCAAAGAGGCGCGCTACCACCTGCGCTTTAGCCGCGGCTGGCTGGTACGCCTGGGCGACGGGACCGAAACGTCCGCACAAAAAATGCAGCAGGCCATCGATAACCTGTGGCGCTTTACGGCAGAGCTGTTCGATGCCGATGACGTTGAGCTGGCGCTGATAGATTCCGGCGTGGCGGTGGACCCACGCACCCTGCGCCAGCCGTGGGAAAGCGAAGTGTATGCCGGTCTTAAAGAAGCCAGCCTGAGCGTACCCTACGAGGTGGCGTACCGCAGCGGGGGTAAGAAGGGGCTGCATACCGAACATCTGGGGCCGATGCTGGCAGAAATGCAGTATCTCCAGCGCGCGTATCCCGGTCAGCAGTGGTAAAGGAGAACGCTATGCAACGTCTCGTCGACATCGCACCGGCGCAAATCCCGGAGATCTGGTCGCTGTTAAGCCAGATCCCGGACCCGGAAGTGCCGGTATTAACCATCACCGACTTAGGCATGGTGCGCAGCGTCAAGGCACAGGGGGAAGGCTGGGTGATTGGCTTCACGCCAACCTATTCGGGCTGCCCGGCAACGGAACACCTGCTGGGGGCGATCCGCGACGTGATGACCGCGCATGGCTTTACCCCGGTGCACATTGTGCTCCAGCTTGACCCTGCCTGGACCACCGACTGGATGACCGCCGACGCGCGCGAACGCCTGCGGGCTTACGGCATCAGCCCGCCCGTGGGGCATAGCTGCCACGCGCACGCACCTTTGGAGGTGAGCTGCCCGCGCTGCGCCAGTACCGACACCGCGCTAATCAGTGAATTTGGTTCGACGGCCTGCAAAGCGCTTTACCGCTGCAACACCTGCCGCGAACCCTTCGACTATTTCAAATGCATTTGAGGCTGCCATGACAACGTTTCATTCATTAACAGTGGCAAAAGTGGAACCCGAAACCCGCGACGCGGTGACCATCACGTTTGCGGTGCCGCAGGCGCTGCAGGAAGCCTACCGCTTTCGCCCCGGACAGCACCTGACGCTGAAAACGAAGCTGGGCGGGGACGAGCTGCGCCGCTGTTACTCCATCTGCCGGAGTACCGCGCCGGGTGAGATCAGCGTGGCGGTCAAAGCCATCGAAGGCGGGCGTTTTTCCCGCTATGCCCGGGATGAGATCAAAGCAGGCATGGCACTGGAGGTGATGGTTCCGCAGGGGCAATTTGGCTATCAGCCGCAGGCCGAACGTGAAGGCCACTACCTGGCGATAGCCGCAGGCTCCGGCATCACCCCGATGCTGGCGATCCTCTCCGCCACGCTGGCCACGGAACCGAACAGCCATTTCACTCTGATTTACGGCAACCGCAGCAGCCAGAGCATGATGTTCCGCCAGGCGCTGGCGGACCTGAAAGATAAATATCCACAGCGGCTGCAGCTGGTCTCCATCTTCAGCCAGGAGCGGCTGGACAGCGATCTGCTGTATGGCCGCATCGACGGGGAAAAGCTGCAGGCGCTGGCGAAAACCCTGATCAACTTCCGTCAGTACGACGACGCGTTTATCTGCGGCCCGTCGTCGATGATGGACGAGGCCGAAGCCGCGCTGAAGGCGCTGGGGATGTCGGAAAAATCCATTCACCTTGAGCGCTTTAATACGCCGGGGACCGCCGTGAAACGCACGGTAAATGTGCAGGCGGAAGGACAGAAAGTGACCGTGCGACAGGACGGGCGCGACCGCGAAATTACCCTGACGGCAGACGACGAAAGCATTCTCGATGCTGCCCTGCGTCAGGGGGCGGACCTGCCTTATGCCTGCAAAGGCGGCGTGTGCGCGACCTGTAAATGCAAAGTGCTGCGCGGGAAGGTGGACATGGCGACCAACTACAGTCTAGAGCCGGACGAGCTGGCCGCCGGGTATGTGCTGAGCTGTCAGTCACTGCCGCTCACCGCCGACGTGATCGTCGACTTTGACGCAAAGGGGATGGCATGAGCGAACTGACTGTTACCCGTCATGGCCGCGTGCTGCAGCTGACGCTGAACCGTCCGGCGGCGCGTAATGCCCTGAATAACGCCCTGCTGATGCAAATAGCCAACGCGCTGGAAAGCGCTGCGGTTGATGCCGACATCTCGGCCTGTGTGATCTACGGCAACGAACGCTGCTTTGCCGCCGGGGCCGATCTCAACGAAATGGCAGAGAAAGACCTGCCAGCCACCCTGAACGATATCCGCCCGCAACTATGGGCGCGCATTAACGCGTTTAACAAACCGCTGATCGCCGCCGTCAACGGTTTCGCGCTGGGCGCCGGATGTGAACTTGCGCTGCTGTGCGACGTGGTGATTGCCGGGGATAACGCACGATTTGGCCTGCCGGAAATCACCCTCGGCATTATGCCGGGGGCGGGCGGTACCCAGCGACTGATCCGCAGCGTCGGTAAATCCCTTGCCAGCAAAATGGTGCTGACCGGAGAGAGCATTACTGCGCAGCAGGCGTTGAGCGCCGGGCTGGTCAGCGATGTCTTCCCGGCATCCCTGACGCTGGAGTATGCCCTGAAGCAGGCGGCAGTGATGGCGCGCCATTCCCCGCTGGCGCTGCAGGCGGCGAAACAGGCGCTTCGTCAGTCTCAGGAGGTGCCACTGCAGGCTGGCCTGATGCAGGAGCGTCAGCTTTTTACGCTGCTCTCTGCCACCGAAGACCGCCGGGAAGGTATTGACGCTTTCTTACAAAAACGCACCCCCGACTTTAAAGGACGCTAATTGTGGAATGTATTCTCAGTCAAGTAGAACAGGGCGTAATGACCATTACGCTGAACCGTCCGGAGCGTCTGAACAGCTTTAATGACGTGATGCATCAGCAGCTTGCAGAATGCCTGAAACAGGCTGAGCGCGATGACACCATCCGCTGCCTGCTGATCACCGGCGCAGGGCGCGGTTTCTGTGCCGGTCAGGATTTGAACGACCGCAACGTCGACCCCAACGGCCCGGCACCGGACCTGGGGATGTCGGTTGAAACCTTCTACAACCCCCTGGTACGCCGCCTGGCAAAACTGCCGAAGCCGGTCATTTGTGCAGTCAACGGCGTAGCGGCCGGCGCGGGCGCCACGCTGGCGCTCGGCTGCGACATGGTGATTGCCGCCCGTTCCGCCAACTTTGTGATGGCCTTCAGCAAGCTCGGCTTAGTGCCGGACTGCGGCGGCACCTGGCTGCTGCCACGCATGGCCGGACGTGCCCGCGCCATGGGACTGGCGCTGCTCGGCGATAAACTCAGCGCCGAACAGGCGCAGGCGTGGGGAATGATCTGGCAGGTGGTGGATGACGACCAGCTCTCCACTACCGCGCAGCAGATGGCGCTGCACTTTGCGTCTCAGCCAACCTTTGGGCTGGGGCTGATCAAGCAGGCGATTAACGCCGCGGAAACCAACACCCTGGATGCCCAGCTTGACCTGGAGCGCGACTATCAACGTCTGGCCGGTCGCAGCGACGACTACCGCGAAGGCGTCAGCGCTTTCCTGGCGAAGCGCACGCCGAACTTTACGGGGAAATAAGATGCTGAACATACGCACGGTCGCCGTGATTGGCAGCGGCACGATGGGCGCGGGCATTGCCGAAGTTGCCGCCAGCCACGGCCATCAGGTTCTGCTTTACGACATCGCCGGCGATGCGATTTCACGCGCCATCGACGGGATTCGCCAGCGTCTGGCCTCCCGGGTAACGCGCGGAAAGCTCTCCGCCGATGCCAGCGCCCAGATCCTGGCCCGGCTGCTTCCGGTGACGGATATCACCGCGCTTTCCGCGGCCGAGCTGGTGATTGAAGCGGCCTCCGAACGGCTGGAGGTGAAAAAGGCGTTGTTTGCGCAGCTGGCGGAGATCTGTCCGCCCCAGACGCTGCTGACCAGCAACACATCGTCCATTTCCGTCACGGCGATTGCGGCAGACGTGAATCATCCGGAGCGCGTGGCGGGGCTGCACTTCTTTAACCCCGCGCCGGTGATGAAGCTGGTGGAGGTGGTCAGCGGGCTGGCGACCTCTGAGGAAGTGGCAGACGCGCTGTGTGAACTGGCGCTGAACTGGGGTAAACAACCCGTTCGCTGCCAGTCAACGCCTGGGTTCATCGTCAACCGTGTCGCGCGCCCGTTTTATTCCGAAGCCTGGCGTGCGCTTGAAGAGCAGGTCGCTCCACCGGAGGTGATTGACGCTGCGCTGCGCGAGGGCGGCGGTTTTCCGATGGGGCCGCTGGAGCTGACCGACCTGATTGGTCAGGACGTCAACTTTGCGGTGACCTGCTCGGTGTTTAACGCCTTCTGGCAGGAGCGTCGTTTCCTGCCTTCGCTGGTGCAGCAGGAGCTGGTGCTGGCCGGAAGGCTGGGTAAAAAGAGCGGAAAAGGGGTTTACGACTGGCAGGGGGAGAAACCCGTCGTGCAGTGGGTTGAGACCGTAAATGACAGCTACAGCCCGATGCGCGTGGAAAAAAGACGTGACGGTGTCACAGAAATTGATGATGTGTATCTGGTTGAAACGCAGGGGGAAACCGCTCAAGCACTGGCGCTGCGCCTCAACGGCCCGGTAGTGGTGATGGACCGTATTGAGCGTGACGTGGCGGTGATTGCGGCGGCCGCCAGCAACCCGCACACCGCGACGCAAAAAGCCATCCGCTACCTGCAACAGCAGGGTCTCCGGGTGGTGCAAATTGCCGATTATCCCGGTCTGCTGGTCTGGCGCACGCTGGCAATGATTGCTAACGAAGCGCTGGATGCCCTGCAAAAGGGGGTCGCCAGCGCGAAGGACATCGACACCGCCATGCGTCTGGGCGTGAACTACCCGAGCGGCCCGATCGCCTGGGGCGAGCGTCTGGGCTGGCAGCGCCTGCTGACCCTGCTGGAGAACCTGCAACGACATTACGGCGAAGAACGTTATCGCCCCTGTTCACTGCTGCGCCAGCGGGCGCTTCTGGAGAGTAGCTATGAGTCATAACGCCTGGCATAACGCCCGCACGATGTACGAAAAGGACGCCTGCGCGCAGGCGATGGGGATGGACATTGTCGATATGGACGAGGGCTACGCGGTGGTGACGATGACCATCACCCCGCAGATGCTCAACGGCCACAAAACCTGTCACGGCGGCCAACTTTTTTCGCTGGCAGACACCGCCTTTGCCTACGCCTGCAACAGCCAGGGGCTGGCGGCGGTGGCCTCCGGCTGCTCGATCGATTTTCTGCGTCCGGGCTTTGCCGGAGATAAGCTCACCGCCACCGCGCGGGTGATGCATCAGGGCAAACTGACCGGCGTGTACGACATTGAAATTCAGAACCAGCAACAGAAAACCGTCGCCCTGTTCCGCGGAAAATCACACCGCATCGGCGGCACTGTCACAGGAGAGGCCTGATGCGTGACGCATTTATTTGTGATGGCGTTCGAACACCAGTGGGGAGCTACGGCGGCGCGCTTTCTGCCGTGCGAACGGACGATCTCGGTGCTGTACCGCTGCGTGCGCTGCTGGACCGCTACCCGCAGCTCGACCTGGAACGAATTGATGATGTGATTTTCGGGTGCGCCAACCAGGCGGGGGAAGATAACCGCAACGTGGCGCGAATGTCGGCGCTGCTGGCCGGATTGCCGCAGACGGTATCCGGAACCACCATTAACCGCCTGTGCGGCTCGGGTCTGGACGCAATAGGCTTCGCTGCTCGCGCTATTAAAGCAGGTGATGGCGACCTGCTGATGGCGGGCGGCGTCGAGTCCATGTCCCGCGCACCGTTTGTGATGGGGAAAGCCACCGCCGCGTTTCAGCGCCAGGCGGAGATCTTTGATACCACCATCGGCTGGCGATTTGTGAATCCGCTCATGCATCAGCAATTCGGAACTGACAGTATGCCGGAAACGGCAGAGAATGTAGCTGAATTGTTAAATATCAGCCGTGCCGATCAGGACGCGTTCGCGCTGCGCAGCCAGCAACGAACCGCTCTGGCGCAACAGAACGGCATTCTGGCGCAGGAAATCGTGCCGGTACGGGTACCGGGTAAAAAAGGGACGGTCACCGAATTCAGCGTGGATGAACATCCGCGCGCAGAGACCACGCTCGAACAGCTTTCCGGGCTGAAAACGCCGTTCCGTAAGAACGGAGTGGTGACGGCGGGGAATGCGTCCGGCGTCAACGACGGCGCGGCGGCGTTAATCATCGCCAGCGAGAAAATGGCGCTGGCGCAGGGATTAATCCCCCGCACGCGGATCGTGGCGATGGCAACGGCAGGCGTGGAGCCACGTTTAATGGGGCTCGGACCGGTGCCTGCCACCCGCCGGGTGCTGGAGCGTGCCGGTCTCAGCATCAACGATATGGACGTCATCGAACTCAACGAAGCCTTCGCCGCGCAGGCGCTGGGTGTCCTGCGTCAGCTGGGTTTGCCGGATGATGCAGCGCACGTTAACCCGAACGGCGGCGCGATTGCGCTGGGCCATCCGCTGGGAATGAGCGGGGCCAGACTGGCGTTGGCCGCGAGTAATGAATTGCATCGACGCAACGGGCGCTACGCGCTCTGTACGATGTGCATCGGTGTGGGTCAGGGCATTGCCATGATCCTTGAGCGTGTTTGATCAAATTTCACTGTGAGCACCCTACAATGACAAATACAACAAAGCTTGATCCGATTGAAACAGCCTCCCTTGACGAGTTACAGGCGCTGCAGACTGAGCGTCTGAAATGGACGCTGCATCACGCCTACAACAACGTGCCGATGTACAAACGCAAGTTTGACGCCGCGGGCGTTCACCCTGACGATTTCAACGAGCTGGCGGATATCCGCAAATTCCCGTGCACCACCAAGCAGGACCTGCGGGATAACTATCCGTTTGATACGTTTGCCGTGCCGATGGAGCAGGTGGTGCGCATTCACGCATCGTCCGGTACCACCGGCAAACCGACCGTTGTCGGCTACACGCAGGGCGACATTGACAACTGGGCCAACCTGGTGGCCCGTTCCCTGCGCGCCGCGGGCGGTAGTGCGAAGGACAAAATTCACGTGGCGTATGGCTATGGTCTGTTTACCGGCGGACTGGGCGCACATTACGGTGCCGAGCGCTTAGGGGCGACGGTGATCCCGATGTCCGGCGGCCAGACGGAGAAGCAGGCGCAGCTGATCCGTGATTTCCAGCCGGACATGATCATGGTGACGCCATCCTATTGCCTCAACCTGATTGAGGAGCTGGAACGTCAGATGGGCGGCGATGCCAGCACCTGTTCCCTGCGCGTGGGGGTATTCGGCGCCGAGCCGTGGACACAGGCCATGCGCCGTGAAATCGAAAAACGCCTGGGGATTACGGCGCTGGACATTTACGGCCTCTCTGAAGTGATGGGGCCGGGCGTGGCGATGGAGTGTATTGAAACCGCCGACGGTCCGACCATCTGGGAAGATCATTTCTATCCGGAGATCGTCAACCCGAACGACGGCACGCCGCTGAACGACGGCGAGCAGGGCGAACTGCTGTTCACCACGCTCACTAAAGAGGCGCTGCCGGTGATCCGCTACCGCACCCGCGACCTGACGCGTCTGCTGCCCGGCACCGCACGTACCATGCGCCGCATGGACCGGATCAGCGGTCGCAGCGACGATATGCTGATCATCCGCGGCGTCAACGTCTTCCCGTCACAGCTGGAAGAGGAGATTGTGAAGTTTGAACATCTCTCACCCCACTACCAGCTGGAGGTGAACCGTCGCGGACATCTTGATTCACTTTCCGTGAAGGTGGAGCTGAAAGAGAGCAGCTTAACGCTGACCCACGAGCAGCGTTGCCAGGTGTGCCACCAGCTGCGTCATCGCATTAAATCGATGGTGGGGATTTCCACCGATGTGATGATAGTCAACTGCGGCAGCATCCCGCGTTCAGAGGGCAAGGCCTGTCGGGTGTTTGATTTGCGTAAAGTCGCGGCCAACGGTTGAGTTTCCCACAAGTCAGCCCTCTCCCCTTGGGAGAGGGTTAGGGTGAGGGGAATATGCTATGATTCATCCAGACCAAAAATAACAACAGAATGAATCACATGAATAAACTCGATGCCTTTATCCAGCACGCGGTTAGCTCGGTTCCCGTTAGCGGAACGTCGCTTATCTCCTCATTATACGGTGACGCGCTTTCACATCGCGGCGGCGAGATTTGGCTTGGCAGCCTCGCCGCCTTACTGGAAGGCATGGGGTTTGGCGAGCGCTTCGTGCGCACCGCGCTGTTTCGCCTCAACAAAGAGGGCTGGCTGGACGTCTCGCGCATCGGGCGTCGCAGCTTTTACCGCCTGAGCGATAAAGGGCTGCGCCTGACCCGTCGCGCGGAGAATAAGATTTACCGCGCCGAACTGCCCGCCTGGGACGGAAAATGGCTGTTACTGCTCTCCGAAGGGCTGGACAAAACCACCCTTGCCGACGTCAAAAAGCAGCTGATTTGGCAGGGGTTTGGCACGCTGGCGCCGAGCCTGATGGCCTCGCCGTCGCAGCATCTGGCGGATGTACAATCTCTGCTTCACGATGCTGGCGTGGCGGAGAACGTCATTTTCTTTGAAGCCCACTCGCCGCTGGCGCTCTCCCGCGCGGCGCTGCGTTCACGGGTAGAAGAGTGCTGGCAGCTAACCGAGCAAAACGCGATGTATGAGTCGTTTATTACTTCGTTCCGGCCGCTTCTGCCGCTGTTAAAAGAGGCCGCACCGGAGGAGCTGACGCCAGAACGGTGCTTCCAGATCCAGCTGCTGCTGATTCACTTTTATCGTCGTGTGGTGCTAAAAGACCCGCTGTTGCCGGAGGAGTTACTGCCTGCGCACTGGGCGGGACAAAGCGCCCGACAGCTCTGCATCAATATCTATCAGCGTGTCGCGCCGGGGGCGCTGGCGTTTGTCAGCGAGAAGGGGGAAACCTCCGTCGGCGAACTGCCCGTGCCCGGCACGCTCTACTATCAACGCTTTGGTGGTCTTTCAAGCGCATAAGGAGTGAAGATGCCTGTTTATCAAATTGACGGTCTGACGCCGGTGGTGCCTGACGAGAGCTACGTCCACCCAACGGCGGTGCTGATTGGGGACGTGATTCTGGGTAAAGGCGTTTATGTCGGCCCTAACGCCAGCCTGCGCGGTGATTTTGGCCGCATTGTGGTGAAAGATGGCGCCAACATTCAGGATAACTGCGTCATGCATGGCTTCCCGGAGCAGGACACGGTGGTGGAGGAGGACGGGCATATCGGCCACAGTGCCATTCTCCATGGGTGCATTATCCGCCGTAACGCGCTGGTGGGCATGAACGCGGTGGTAATGGACGGAGCGGTCATCGGTGAAAACAGCATCGTCGGCGCGGCGGCGTTCGTGAAGGCGAAAGCGGAGATGCCCGCTAACCATTTGATTATCGGCAGTCCGGCCAAAGCGATCCGCGAGCTCAGCGAGCAGGAACTGGCCTGGAAGCAGCAGGGCACGCGGGAGTATCAGGTGCTGGTGGAGCGCTGCAAGCTGACGATGCACCAGGTCGAGCCGCTGCGCGAGGTTGAGCCTGACCGGAAGCGACTGACGTTTGATGAGAATTTAAGGCCGAAGTCGGCGGTGTAGGGGGGGAGGTCCGCTTTGTGCCAGGAGCGGACATTCAACACCTCGTAATTTGATTACTTTAGAGATGTGATCTGGCTGCTTGACTCGTAGGTTGCGCTAAACTCAAACTCCACTTAATTAACCAACCGACCAATGTTAAAGGCAAGATGTATGTCTGTTGATAATTTATCCCGCATGGGCACTGCCAAAGTGACGCTTCTGGTGGATGAAACTGGTCATAAGGTAATCGAAAAATTGCCTGTGGGTGATGTCGAATTTAGTTTTTATCAACACGCAGCCAAGCATCTCACTCGAGCTGATATTTCCACGCCAAGAATGTTGTTTGCCGATCCAATTACACGCCGGTTAAGACTGGAATATATCCCACACCAGGTTGATCAGGACGAAGTTGGAGGAGATGAAGTGTTATCAGTTTTGTCCCGCTTACATGGCTACCGACCTGACCCTTCATGGATTTATCACAATCACACCTGGTCAGAAGCAGCCCTCGAAAAATCGCTCCTACTTTTGGCATTATCGGACAAAGCAGCAAAACAGTTACGGTACTTTCAACAGGCAAGTGATGTTCTGTTTAGTGGTCAGTGTTTAATTTCCGGCGACAGTAATGCGGGTAATTGGGGAAAAAGGGATGGCGGCGATTTCGTTCTTTTTGACTGGGAAAGATTCAGCATTGGTAGCCCAGCGATTGATCTTGCCCCACTTATAAAGGGAATGGGCTCTAAACAAAAGTTTATTGAGTTTGCTGAGCGCTATACCTGGTTATCACATAATTATAATCCTAATGATTTAGCTAAAGAAATTGCGATTGCTAAAGCATGGATTGTTACGGAGGTAATTGTATTGCTTCATGAACGGCAGAAAAATGATTTTCAATTGTATCTCAATTGGTACAGAGAAAATCTCCCCGCCTGGTTAGATAACACTTCAAAAATGCTTTGATGATGCATTTTTCGGTCGGCCAGATTCCGAGTGCTCGGAAATCACCTGCAACAAGTGGGATTCCCTTCAGGTTGACCGGCATAAGATGTGGATTGTACGCTCCTCGCTCACAACAGACCTTCAGCCTAGTCATCTTGTCCGCTTTGTGCCAAAAGCGGACGTTTACGTCCGTTCTTGAAATATTGGCCCGATAATTCAGCGTTAAATTTTCCGGTTAATACGCAACGCATCCACAACGAGTGAAAACGCTGGGGAAGGCTGTTTACGGCTGGGATAATAAAGATAGTAGCCGGGAAAAGGACGGCACCATTCTTCAAGCACGCGGATCAGTTTTCCTTCCTGCAGATGTGTGCCGAACTCCTCTTCAGGTAAAAAGGCAATGCCCAGTCCGGCAAGAGCTGCGTCAACAACGTGTTCCGATGTGTTAAACGTCAGTTGCCCTTCAACCCGAACGTGAAATTTACCGTTTTCCTGCTCAAACTCCCAGGCGTAAATTTTCCCCGATTGAACCATGCGCTCATTAATACAGCAGTGTTGCATCAGATCGCGTGGCGTCTGAGGGGCGGCGCACCGGGAGAAATACTCAGGGGAAGCTACAGCCGCTATGCGCAGTTTCGGGCCAATGGGTACGGCTATCATATCTTTGTCGATAGTGTCTCCGAGCCGCACGCCGGCATCAAAACGATCCGCAACGATATCCCGGAAGCCGTGGTTGGCATCAAACTCAATATGAATATCAGGATATTCGCGTAACAGTGGTGTCAGCTTTGGCAGCAGTGTGGTCTTCAGAACATTAGGTCCACATGTAATACGGACGGTCCCGGCAGGTTTATCACGCAGTGCCGTCAGCATGTCCAGCTCGGCTTCAATCTCATCAATACGATGTCCCACAGACTGCAGCAGGCGCTCCCCGGCAGCCGTCACTGACACACTGCGCGTGGTCCTTGTCAGCAGGCGGATTTGCATCCGTTCTTCCAGCCCGGAAATCGCCTGGCTCAGTGCGGGCTGGGTCACGCCGAGCTGGGCGGCAGCGCGCGTAAAGCTGCCCTCACGCGCCACGGTGACGAAAGAGAGTAAGTCGTTAAGATTGCGTCTGGCCATGCTCGTTTCCGGTCCATTTATAAATTTTACTTATAAGGGTATTAAGTATTCATTAGCTAGTTAACCCGCTGCATATTGGTAACAATAATGCGATGAAAAAGTCAACGCTAACCCTTATGCAAAACGCTTACCGCAGAACATCACTGCTGCTCCTTGCCGGCCTGCTTTTCATCACGCAGTCCGCTATGGCGGGTGACAACGACCGGGGAGTGGCGCAGGAGACGCTTATGAAAATTGAGATCATTGTGGAGGGAGATACCGCCACCGCCACCCTCTTTGATACGCCGACAGGCCGGGACTTTGCGTCTTTGCTTCCCCTCAGCCTGACGCTGGAAGACTATGACGATATTGAGCGTATAAGCGACCTGCCGCGCAGGCTTTCCACGGTGCAGGCACCGGACGGCATGACGCCGGAAGCCGGAGATATCACTTACTACGCGCCCTGGGGCAACCTGGCGATTTTTGCCCGGGGCAGGGCTTACGCCCGTTCACTGATCCCGTTAGGGAAAGTGGATTCCGGACTGCCGGTCCTGCAGCGCCACGGACCTCTTGCGGTGCAGATCAGGGTCGCCAACTGACCCGCAGCACCTTCCGTACCGCGATTATCCCTCTTATCCCGTCCCCGTATGCCGTTTCAGCTCTTCCTGCAGCGCTGAAGGCTCCGGGGCACAGACTTCATGTTATCTACTGAAAAGAAATCCCTGAATGAGTAATAAGACAGACGAAAACAGAAAAAAAAACACCGGAAGCGGGAAACAGCCTGCGCACTGGAGTGGTGTCTTTGCCATGACGCTGTGCGTCTTCGCCCTGATCGCCTCCGAATTCATGCCGGTCAGCCTGCTGACACCGATGGCGCAGACCCTTCGTGTCACCGAAGGCATGGCCGGACAGGGCATCGCTATTTCCGGGGCATTTGCAGTGGTAACCAGCCTGTTTATTTCCGTGCTGGCAGGCACGCTTAACCGGAAAACGCTGCTGCTCGGCCTGACCTGCATTATGGCAATTTCCGGTGCTGTTATTGCGATGGCACCCAATTACCTGACCTATATGGCGGGCAGGGCCCTGATTGGCATTGTGGTCGGCGGATTCTGGTCGATGTCGGCCGCGACGGCAATGCGTCTGGTCCCGGTGCATCGTGTTCCGCTGGCGCTGGCTATTTTCAACAGCGGCAATGCTCTGGCTACCGTCGTGGCTGCCCCTCTGGGCAGCTGGCTCGGATCGGTTGTTGGCTGGCGGGGCGCCTTCTTCTGCCTGGTGCCGGTTGCCATCATCGCGTTTGTCTGGCAATTACTCAGTCTGCCTTCCATGTCGGTCACCCGTCAGGCGGCGGCTTCCCGCAACGTTTTCATGCTGTTTCGTCGCCGGGTGGTCACGCTGGGCATGCTGGGTGTGGGGATCTTCTTTATGGGGCAATTCACGCTCTTTACCTACATCAGGCCTTTCCTTGAGACGGTGACGCGGGTGGATGACGCAACAGTGACCCTGGTCCTGCTGGTTATTGGTGTCGCGGGTTTCATCGGCACTACGCTGATTGGCCGGGTGTTAAAACGCGGGTTCTACCCGACCCTGATGGCCATCCCGGTACTGATGGCCATCACCGCGCTGGCACTGATTGCCTTCGGCAGTCAGGTCGCCATCGTGACGGCGCTGCTTGGGCTGTGGGGGCTGATTTCCACAGCCGCACCGGTGGGATGGTGGGCATGGGTTCCGCGTACCTTCCCTCAGAATGCCGAAGCGGGCGGCGGACTGATGGTGGCGATGGTGCAGCTGTCCATTGCTCTCGGTTCGACGGTGGGCGGCCTGCTTTTCGACCATCACGGCTACCAGAGCACCTTCCTGGCCAGCGCCGCGATGCTGATTATCGCAACCGTACTGATCTTCCTGACCTCGCGGGCAGACACTTCTGCCGCAGACCATTCATAAACCCAGGAGTAATGCCATGACAGTTAAAGCTTACGGTGCCCATGCGGGCACACTGCCGCTGGAGCCGATGGATATCACCCGTCGCGCCCCCGGTGCCCATGATGTGCAGATTAATATCGCGTACTGCGGAGTCTGCCATTCGGATATCCACCAGGTACGCGCTGAATGGGCTGGAACGCTCTATCCCTGCGTACCGGGACATGAAATTGTCGGTCGTGTAGTGGCCGTTGGCGATCACGTCTCCGGTTTTTGTGCAGGGGACCTGGTGGGGGTCGGCTGCATTGTCGACAGCTGCCGGCACTGCAGTGACTGTGACGACGGACTGGAGAACTACTGCGACCATATGACAGGGACATACAATTTCCCGACGCCGGATGCGCCGGGCCACACGCTGGGCGGATATTCGCAGCAGATTGTGGTGCATGAGCGCTATGTCCTGCGCGTCACTCACCCGGAAGCGCAACTAGCCGCCGTGGCTCCGCTGCTGTGCGCGGGGATCACAACGTACTCACCGCTGCGTCACTGGCAGGCGGGCCCCGGCAAAAAGGTCGGCGTGGTCGGTATCGGTGGACTGGGGCATATGGGGATCAAGCTTGCGCACGCCATGGGCGCGCATGTCGTGGCCTTTACCACGTCTGAGTCCAAACGTGACGCCGCCAGAGCGCTTGGTGCAGATGAGGTGGTGGTCTCCCGTCATGCCAGCGAAATGGAAGCCCATGCAAAGAGCTTCGATTTTATCCTCAACACCGTTGCTGCGCCGCATAACCTCGACGTGTTCACTGCGCTGCTGAAACGCGATGGCACGATGACCCTGGTGGGTGCGCCGGCCACGCCGCATGGCTCGCCAGAAGTGTTCAGCCTCATCATGAAGCGCAGATCGATTGCCGGGTCGATGATTGGCGGCATTCCTGAAACGCAGGAGATGCTCGATTTCTGCGCCCAACACGGCATTGTCGCCGACATTGAGCTTATCCGCGCCGACCAGATTAACGATGCCTATGAGCGCATGCTCAGGGGCGATGTGCATTACCGGTTTGTCATTGATAACGCCACCCTGGCTTAATGATAAGGAGACCATCATGAAAAAATTTACGTTAGCGCTGGGGCTGTTGATCAGTGCATTTGCTTCCTCTGCGGCGGATATGTCCCGTGGGGCCGATAATTTTTATAAAAGCGATAAGGTGACGCAGCAAAAAGTCACCTTTAAAAACCAGTATCAGATGGCCGTGGTCGGCAACCTGTTTATCCCGAAAAAGATGAACCAGAATACCCGACACCCGGCGATCGTCGTTGGTCACCCGATGGGAGCCGTTAAGGAACAGAGTTCGAATCTCTATGCGCAGAAGCTGGCGGAGCAGGGGTTTGTCACGCTGGCTATCGATCTCTCTTTCTGGGGAGAAAGCGAGGGCAAACCGGGGCACCTGATTTCACCGGAAATCTACACAGATGATTTCAGCGCGGCGGTTGATTATCTAAGCACACAGCCGTTTGTCGATCCGGATAGCATCGGTGTATTAGGTATCTGCGGCAGCGGAAGTTTTGTTATCAGTGCTGCCAAGATTGACCCGCGTATGAAAGCCATTGCCACCGTCAGCATGTATGACATGGGGCTGCATTTCGCAACGGCCTCAACCATTCCCAGACGCCGGAACAACGAAAGGCCTTTATCCGGTCAGCCACAGAGCAGCGTTTAGCAGAGTTTCAGGGAGGCGAGACGGCCTACATTCCCGGTACCGTGAATACACTGGACGCTTCAACGCCTGATATTCAGCGCGAGTTCTTTGATTTCTACCGCACCGAACGCGGCGGCTACACCCCACAGGGTCAGAAAGAAGAACTGACGACGAAACCGATGCTGAGCAGTATTGGCAAGTTTATGAACTTCTATCCGTTCAACGATATTGAAACCATCTCGCCGCGCCCGATGCTGTTTATTACCGGCGATCAGGCACACTCAAAAGAGTTCAGCGAGGACGCTTTCAAACGCGCCGGTCAGCCTAAAGAACTGTATGTCGTACCGGGCGCAGGGCACGTCGATCTGTATGACCGTACCGACATAATCCCGTTTAACAAGCTGACAGACTTTTTCCGTAAAAATCTGCAATAACACGTTCAGTTAAGGAGCATTTGACATGAACTACAAACATCTGGGGCGTACCGGTCTGCGGGTGAGCCGCATCGGTCTCGGCACCATGAATTTCGGTGAGCTGACGGATGAGTCGGCCAGCTTCAGGATCATGGATGAAGCCGTGGATGCAGGTATCAACTTTTTCGATACCGCTGACGTCTATGGCGGGCCGCAGTCACCGGATATGGCAAAGGGTTACGGAACATCCGAAGAAATCATCGGTAACTGGCTGGCGCGTATTGGTCAGCGTGACCGGATAGTGCTGGCCACGAAAGTTTACCAGCCGATGGACACGGGGCCGAACGACAAATACCTGTCTGCCTACCATATCCGCCGGGCCTGTGAGGCCAGCCTGAAAAGGCTGAAAACGGACCATATCGATCTCTATCAGATGCACCATATCGACCGGAACACGCCCTGGGAGGAGATCTGGCAGGCCATGGAACAGCTGATCCGTGAGGGTAAAATCAGCTACGTTGGCAGCAGTAACTTTGCTGGCTGGGATATTGCCACGGCACAGTGCAAGGCTGACGCGCGCAACCTGCTGGGGCTGGCATCGGAACAGAGCCTGTACAATCTGACCCAGCGCACGATTGAGCTGGAGGTCATTCCGGCGCTGCGTCATTACGGCATTGGCCTGATCCCCTGGAGCCCGGTCGGGATGGGGATGCTGGGCGGTGTTCTGAAGAAAATTGCCGGTGGCCGCCGGGCATCACCGCAGTTGCAGGCACAAATCAACCGCCTGCGGCCACAACTGGAGGCCTGGGAAACACTGTGTGATGAGCTGGGGGAAACACCATCAGACGTCGCGCTGGCTTGGCTACTGCAGAACTCGGTGGTTAGCGCCGTGCTCAGTGGTCCGCGTACAGTTGAACAGCTCCGTCAGAATCTCAATGCCCTGACGCTGTCTCTTTCAGACGATACGCTCAAAAGGCTGGATACCATCTGGCCGGGGCCAGGCGGAGAGGCACCTGAAGCTTACGCGTGGTAAAAGGTTATCAGTGTTAACAATTACCGGCCTTCGGGTCGGTAATTACATTATTTCGGCGAAATTTATTTATTACCTGAAGATGTTGTACTTTTCATCAATTCTTGGATGTCCGCTTTTCGCTCTGAGCGGACCTTCAGCGCTGTTGGCTTGTCCGCTCCGTGCCAGAAGCGGAAGTTTTAGAAGCCAGCTGTTTCCAATAACAGACGTATTATCGAACCGGAAACTCATGTTTTTTAATAACCCCTCTCCGGTTCGAAAGGCAACAAACCATTTTCACGGGGTTATTTCTGTTGTAGCCAGCGCTGAACGCCCGTTAATGCAGAGTCAATTGCGCCTGCCAGATAGCCCGAGAACTGCGGTGACCATTCACTGGCGACACCTGTTATCTCGCCGGACCATTCTACCCAGGCGGGAAGTTGCTCAGGCATTGCGTGCCCGACCTCCTGCAGGAGATCAAATTCCGTCGCAGTAAACGGATCGGCCGCCCAGTCTTTTATATACTCAGCTTCGGGTTCTGCCGCGTCCTGCCCAAATAAGCGTACGAGCTGCTCCCGGCAAAGGCTTTTGAGAACAGCTTCGCTGACTGTCCATCTTGATTTTGCCGGTACGCCAATGAAACCAAAAATCGCCGTTTTTCCCGAATCTGGCTCGGATACGTCGTGGATCTCAACCATTGGCCCCACGCGGCTTCCTGCATTCCCGGAAAGCTGTCGTGCATGAAATAAGTCTGTTTTATATACAGCGACATATTTCGCATGGGGAGCCATCCACGTCGGAGTTTTCCGCCAGTTCGACAGCACCTGTTCCGGCATCGCTGGTCTGAAATCTATTTTAGCTGCCAGGGCAGGAGGCAAAGCGAGGAAGACATGCTCACCGGAAAACAGGGCCTTTTTACTGCCTTCGGAACGGGTATGGACCTGCACTTCCTTGCCAGCCCGGGAAACCGCCACCACCCGATGGCCGGTTTTAATCTTCTCTGCCGGGATCTGACTTTTAAGTGCCGCCGTGAGCGTCTGCATTCCTCCCTTCAGCCTGAAAGACGCCGGGGAACTCTCCCATGACGGGTAGCGTTCGGGGGGCGAATCCAGTTGGCGCTCGTAGAGCATGTCGCCCGGACGGCCATGAGGTATTACCGGAAGATTAAGTCGCTCGATCAGTTGTGCGAAGTCCGGTTGAATATCAGGCCAGAACCACGCTGCCCCCATATCGACATGAATGCCAGCGGTGGTGCTCGCCAGTTCCAGGCCTGACAGTACGCGCCCGCCCGGTCTGTCACGAGCCTCAAGGATCACATAATCAACACCCGCTTTTTCAAGCAGCGTGGCGGCAAAAAGGCCGCTTATGCCCGCACCGATGATAACAGCGCTCTGCTTCATAATGTCGCTCCGGTCAGGGTTGTCGGGCTGAGATGTCCCGTTTTCAGATAAAAAAGTGCGCCAGAGGCGGTGGCTATCAGAGCTGGCATATCACCCGGCGGAAACCGCAGCCAGCTTCCTGACTCATAGCGACCTTCCGGCGCATGGAGTTCCCCCTGCAGAAGAAGGATCTCTGCTCCGCCAACAAGCGGTGCACAGAAGATCCGCTCGCCCGGAGCAAGCTTCTGAAGCTGAACGGTTTCTGAAGCACCGGAGAATAAAGGGCAGACTTGTCTTTGCGGCTGACCGTGCCAGTTAGCTGCCTCCTGCGTATTTATCCTGACCGGCTGGCGCTCATCGGCAGACATCTGGCGCAGCTTGACGAAAATGGTTGTGCCGTCGCGACTTGAGGGCTGGTGAGAAGAACCATCCGGGCTGCGCAGATACCAGCCGGCAGGATAGTCGACCCCGTTTTCGGTAAAAATACCGTCGAGCACCAGAATCTCTTCTCCACCGGGATGGCTGTGTGCGGGAAATTCGGATCCGGGCGCATACCAGACAAGGCTGGTTGCGCGGGCCTGCTCGCGACCAATCCGGTCAAGCATCACGCGCTCAACGCCGGGCTGGGGGGAAGGTATCCACTGATAATCGTCCGGAGTAACGATCGCACGCTGTGAAAAATCAGAATTCAGTAACATCATAGTGAGTGACCAGACGGCCCCGCAGGGGGCCGTCTACAGGCCTATTTGTTCGGCAGATTATCGTACACATCCAGAGCTCGCGCGGTATACGTCAGCGCTGCGCCGGTATTCAGGTTAATGGCAACGGCCAGCGCTTCGGCGATCTCTTCACGCGTGGCACCGTGCTTAACCGCAGCGTCCACATGAACAGCCAGGCAACCGTCACAGCGGGTGGTGACGGCCACGGCAAGTGCAATCAGTTCATGGGTTTTGGGATCGAGGTGCTTGTTTTCTGACGCCCCCTTATCCATTTGCTGAAAGCCTTTCATAAACTCTGGCTGCAGTTTGGCAAATTTGCCGATGGTGGCAAGCAGGCCACTGCGATATTCATTCCAGTTCAAGAACATTGAAAACTCCGGTTGTTGTTAGTTTCAGAAAAGTCATTTCATGACGTCGAAAATACGCACGTCAGGCGCGCTGTGTATTACCTTTCGTTGAGGGCGATTATCAGAAAGCCAGACAGCTTCAACAAATCAGATAATCTTGCGGAGCAGAGAAGAAATTCTATGTCGTGGTTTGGCAGGGAATAAGCATTACGCGCCCGGCATGATTGCAGGAGCAGCGTAATGCCTGAGTGGGCAGTTTATGAACGATCCGAGACGACATCCTGAAGAAGCCAGTCGTGGAAAACTTTCACATCATCACGCATGACTTTTTGCTGCGGGGTCACCACATAATAAGACCACTTGAGCGGCCACCGATGGTCAGGATGCAGCTGGACCAGCTGTCCGGTTTCGATAAGCTTTTTCACCAGCGCGTATCGCACGATAGCCACGCCCCTGCCACTCAGCGCCGCCAGAATCACAGCTGAAGTGGAATTAATATGTAGCCCGCTTTCCAGCGCTTCGGGGGCACCGACCGTTCTCAGTACATCATCCCATGAAGGAAAATCCGCACCAGGATGCGGCGTGTCATCGTGAATGAGTTTTTGCGTGGCGAGCCATTCACTGCAGGCCATTTTCCCGGACGGCACCAGGTGGGGACTGCAGACCAGCACCGCTTCCTCATCCATCAGCCAGGTTTTATTCACGCCTGGCCAGTCGCCCTGGCCGCAGCGAATACCGATATCCGCCTCGCCGTGCGACACGTCCATCAGTTTTTCCGTCACGTTAAGCCGCAAATCGATATTCTCATGGGATTCCGCAAACCGGTTCAGACGGTCCATCAGCCAGTTCATCATCAGTACCTGAGAAGCCGTCACCACCACCACCGAGCGCGACCGGCGACCACGAAGCTTATTTAATCCGGTTTCCAGTTTGTCGAGCCCCTGCGTGATGTCCTGGAGTGCCTCCTGCGCTTCGTCAACCAGCGTCAGCCGCTCTTTTCCTGAGCGGGTGCGGTGAAGAAGCGGGTGCCCGACCCAGTCTTCCAGCGAGCGTACCAGCTGACCTACTGCGGCGGGCGTAACGCCCAGTTCCTGAGCCGCGCCGGTAAAGCTGCCATGCCTGGCGGTGGCTTCAAAAGCGTGCAGCCATTTAAGTCGGTTTAGCGATCGCATTGTGGTCATCCTGATTCATAATTTTCCTCAGTATACGCCAGCGAGAAAGATTTTCTTTCCTGAGTCGCAATTTCTTCTCAGTCGTCAATCAGGGGCCCGGGTGGCATTCTGATTTCACACGATGAGGAGCGCGGCTTTTCATCAATGACAACCATATGAATTCAAAGAGGTTAGCGATGAACGCATCTTTTGCCGGTAAAAAACTGTTAGTGGTCGGTGGTACAAGCGGTATGGGCTTCGAAACGGCGAAGCTGGTTCTGAAAAACGGTGGCAGCGTTGTGCTGGTTGGCAATCGCCAGGACAAAGCCGAGCAGGCCCGCCAGGCGCTGGCTGCAGATGGTCAGGTTTCCATCATCGTTGCCGACCTGATGAAAGAAGAAGGTATGCAGCACGTGGTGAATACCATTAATGCCGAACACAAGGATATCAGCCTGCTGGTCAATGCTGCTGGCGTATTTTTCCCGAAACCGTTCACCGAACATGAAGCGTCAGACTATGACATGTACATGAACATTAACCGCGCGACGTTCTTTATTACCCGTGACGTGGTGCGCAATATGATCGAGGCCGGCATTAAAGGCTCCATCGTTAATATCGGATCCATGTGGGCACAGCAGGCCATCGGTGCCACTCCGTCTTCAGCGTACTCAATGGCAAAAGCGGGTCTGCACGCGCTGACCAAAAACCTGGCCATTGAGCTGGGTGAAAAAGGGATCCGCGTGAATGCGGTGTCTCCGGCCGTTGTTCACACGCCGATT
The DNA here is from genome assembly GCF_010692925.1 of Enterobacter sp. T2. NCBI lineage: Bacteria > Pseudomonadati > Pseudomonadota > Gammaproteobacteria > Enterobacterales > Enterobacteriaceae > Enterobacter > Enterobacter sp. T2. The sequence goes on from NZ_CP048736.1 coordinate 2,184,775, forward strand.
TACGAAGGCTTCATTCCAAAAGACGACGTGAAGGACGTAATGAACAGCTTTGACAGCTTCCACCCGATCGGCCGCGTGGGTACCCCGGTCGATATCGCGGAAACCGTTGCTTTCCTGCTTTCTGACAAGACTGGCTGGGTCACCGGCGCTATCTGGGATATCGATGGCGGCGTAATGGCTGGCCGTAACGCCTGATGGCCATGCCGCACGCGCTGACCCGCGTGCGGCACTGGAGTAATTATGCAAATCCAGACCGCGCATTATGACCTTGTCACCTCGTGGCAGGGGGGTATGGCCAGCCGGACGCTCTGCCAGTCCTTTTCCGAAGACAACGCTTTGCCTGCCCTGCAAAGTCATGTTATCGATTCCGATGAACCGGTTTCGCTGGGTGGCGAAGGGCTGGCTCCCGACCCTCAGGAACTGATTCTCGCCGCGTTTAATGCCTGTATGATGGCCGCCTTTATTCAGGAAGCGAGAAATGAAGGTCTCGCCCTTACGCATCTTGAAATTCACACTGACGGGCACCTTCCGAAGGGTATACCGGCCTCCGGGGACAAGCGTGCAGATGATGCTTCCGGCACGCTTCAGTATGTCATCCATGTAAGCGGTGACGGCACGGTGCATCAATTTAATGGGGTTCATCAGCGGGTGATTAACGCCTCTCTGAACCGGTGGTTACTGGCCCAGAATATGCTGATCGAAGGTGACTTAATACTGTGCTGACGCGGCTGGATTATTCTGCTCAACAGGATGAAATGGTTAGGTGAAAAAGAGACCGTGGAAGCCGTTGCAACCGTCGCCGCCTATAACATGGTGTCTCGTTTTCTCGTCGCCCTTGCCATCTGATAATCCTCATTTTTTACCTGTGCAATTTATGAATAAAAAATATCGTGCTATGCAGGTCGTTGCCCCCGGTGTACTGGAAATGACAGAGCGGCCAATACCCGCTCCCGGCCCGGATGAGGTGCTCGTTAGAATTGAAGTATGCGGCGTATGCGGTGCCGATCTCCGGGACGCGGAAAAAGCACCGCTGGCGGGCCAGTCCGGCCGTATCCCGGGACATGAAATCGTCGGGTTTATTACCCGGAAGGGGAACCAGGTGCCCGATATCTGGCAAACCGGTCAGCGGGTAGGGATTGGGCGACTGGGAGGGTACTGTCAGCATTGCAACCCCTGCCGGAGCGGGCTTTTTCATCTCTGTGAAAACCAACTGACGCCCGGTCTCAGCTGCGATGGCGGCTACGCAGAGTACATTGTCATGCGTCATACCGCGCTCATAGCCATTCCCTCCGCGCTCTCTGCCGTGCATGCCGCTCCGATCCTTTGCGCCGGTACCGCTACCTTCAATGCACTGCGTAATTCAGGCGCAAGGGCGGGCGACAGAGTGGCGGTTCTCGGATTGGGGGGCCTTGGCCACATGGCCGTTCAGTACGCCCGTAAGATGGGTTTTGAGGTGACTGTGATTGCGCGGGGTAGTGAAAAAGAGCAGGCTGCTTTTGAGCTGGGTGCGCATCACTACATCAATATCCTTGATGAAAACGCATCAGAACGCCTGAAAAATGACGGCGGTGTGGATTTTATTGTGGCAACGGCACCGGCTTCAGAAATGGTTTCAGCCCTCATGTCCGCGCTGGCTCCACGGGGAAAAGCGATCCTGCTGGGTACCGGAAAAACGCCGCTGCTGGTCACACCGGGTATGATGATCGGCGCTGAACGTACCCTGACAGGATCCTTTGTCAGCACACCGGTGCAAACCGAGCGCGCGCTGCAGTTCAGCCACCTCTTTCAGGCTTTGCCTGTTACAGAGCTACTACCATTTGAAAGGGCAAATGAGGCGCTCAGCAGACTGAAACAGGGTCTGGCGCGATACCGAATAGTGCTCACCATGAATCAGGATAATTAATCACATGTCCGCAGAACATTTCCTGCCCGTAGCAGATCAGAAAAACAATATCATCCGCCTGTCGGCCGCACAGGCTCTCGCCGGTGCTAACTCCGTCGTCTTTTATGCCACAGGCGCAATTGTGGGTAACGCGATTGCGCCAGACAGCTCACTGGCCACGCTGCCCATCACCATGTTTGTGCTGGGGATGGCAGCCTGTATTCTGCCGTTAGGTTCACTGGCGCGAAAAGAAGGCCGTAAAGCTGCCTTTATGGTTGGCACCAGCGCAGGGGTTATTACCGGCCTGACTGCTGCCCTGGCCGTCATTGTTGGCTCATTCCTGTTGTTCTGCATTGCTGCATTTCTGGGCGGGGCCTATGCGGCCGTTGCGCTCAGCTTTCGTTTTGCCGCAACGGACGGCGTCACGCCCGAACGCAGGGCCCGGGCGCTGTCGTTGGTGATGGGGGGCGGAGTGATTGCTGGGGTGGTTGGCCCCATGCTGGTTTCCGGAACGATGCACCTCTGGCCGCCTCATACCTTCGCCGTCACGTTCCTCGCCCAGGCGCTCGTGGCCGTTATATCAGCGTTCATTCTTAAAGGCGTGAAAACGATAGATTCCGTCAGCACGGTTGGAACAGGTGGACGACCTCTGAGCGTAATAGTCCGACAGCCGGGGTTTGCCAGAACCGTATTCAGCGGTGCGGTAACCTATATGGTGATGAACTTCCTGATGACGGCAGCACCACTCTCGATGCACATGCACGGCATTTCTCAGCAGGCGTCAAATCTCGGTATCCAGTGGCATGTTATTGCCATGTACGGTCCGGGTTTTTTCACCGGTAAATTAATTAACCGTTTTGGGGCCATGCGTATCGCCGCTACGGGTCTGCTTATCACGGCATGTTCTGTCCTGGCCGGACTCAGTGGGACCGATATTTTCCACTACTGGCTGTCGCTGATTTTGCTGGGTCTCGGCTGGAATTTTGGCTTTACCGGCGCATCGGCAAAAATCATTGAATATCACCGTCCCGAAGAGAAAACCCAGGTTCAGTCCCTGAACGATTTTGTCGTGTTTGGGGTGATGATTGTAGGATCGTTTTCTTCTGGTGCTCTGCTTAGTCTCTACGGCTGGAACGCCGTCCTGTGGGGATCCCTTGTTCCCGTCGGGCTTGCATTTTTAGGTATTGTTAACGAGTTGCGGGCAAAAAAGGACCATAAATTAAGCTCCTGACACGGTTTTATCTGCTGCTGTAAGTGGATTATGTTTATGTGAAAAGTATTTAAAGCCCAAAATTAATGAGCATCATTTTGGGCATACTTGCCGATGCTTACTGGTTCCATGTTCTCATTAACGTCCGCTCTTCGCTCTGAGCGGACCTTCAGCGCTGTTGGCTTGTCCGCTCCGTGCCAGAAGCGGACTATGTTAAAGAAAAGAGCTTGAGGTGGCTGAAGTCAGTATAGGTGCAACAAATGTGGTAAATGAGGGTTGAACCAATGGGAAGCAAAAGCTATTTTCGTCTATGTAGGATATATCTCCAAATAGCTTAAAATCCCCAGATGGAAGAATGGTAGTATGGTTTTGATAATTAGAACCGCGAGTACATCAGGCACTCTATTCAAATGATTTATAAGGGAAAAATGACAATGCTTAAAACCTGGAATGATTTAGAAAGTTATACCCAATATGTCTACTCGACCTTGCTTAACCCACGAGATAATGGAGTGGAAGTTAGTCGTAACGTTATCCTTAAGGGATTAAAAGGTGAATATCAAATTGATGTATATTACCAATTTGAAAATGCAGGCTTTATACATCGTGTAGCGATAGAGTGTAAATATCACAATCGCCCGCTTGATCGCGATACTATTATGCCATTTTGCAACAAAATCACAGATATTGGGAATATTATCGGGGTAATAGTCAGTAAGTCTGGTTACCAAAGTGGCGCACAAGAATACGCAGAAAAACATGGCATTACTTTACTGACAACTGATGATTTACCAAAATTTAACATATTGGTTGCCGATTACTTGATAAATTCAACTTTACCTACAAAAGACTGGATCGGCGAGCCTTTTTGGATTTTGATGGAAAGAGAGGAAGATAATGTTTCAGGTTCATACTACAAGTTTGCACAAAAACATAACGGAAGAGATGTAATACCCTTATTCTTTTCAAAGCGTGAAGCAATTGACTTTCTAAATGAATCTGAGCAGTCACTGCATTTTGCAATAAGAGGTGTTCCACAACATTATTTGAAACGGTTGATAGCAATAACAGAGCGGTTAAAACCTTTATTCTTCTTAATGCATCCTGCTTTGAATGAAGAACAAGCCAAAGGTTTATTAATTGAACCAACTGAATTAATGAAAAGATATCTACTATCAGAAATATCACCTGAAGAATATCAAGAGTTTTACGTTAAAAGGAAGTCGCGTTACAAGAATGAGCTTACTCTTTTTAAAATATTAAAAGCAATGAAAGGTAAAATTGGTGCAGAATTGGCTGAAAAAATTTTAAAAAATAAAAAAACGTAATTGCGGAGCCGTGATCACGGGAACCGTTCAACCTGATGTGCTGGCGTTAAAGGTGAAGTGAAGGGCCATTTGCTGAAAAAAAGATTAAGATTTCGATGCAAAGCAAACGGTCTGCTGTGTACCAAGAGCGGAATCTGGAGCGCCAGAGGTCCTCTAAAAATTGATGGTTCGTTTTGCAGGGATACTTACACTTACAGTAGGGCATCTAGCTTTTCAACAGGAATGATGTGTCCTAAGATTGATGAAATTTTTAACTCGAGCAAACGTTATGGCAAAAAAACTAGAGCAATGGAAAAATACACTTGCCGTTGAGAAAATTGTAGAAGGCATGAATGCTGCATCATCTAACGCACGAAGGCTTCTGAACGATGCCTCTGCTTTGTTTGATTTAGAACGCTATCCCTCTGCTACCTCTCTGGCAATCTTAGCTATAGAAGAAGCAGGAAAGGTGTCAATACTTCGAGAGATGTCGCTGTTGAAAGATGGCAAAGATATCAAACAGATTTGGCACAGGTATCGCTCACATACTGAAAAAAATATGATGTGGGTGTTTCTTGATGCAGTTAAAAAAGGCGCTAGGAATCTTAACGATTTTGCACCAATTTTCAGCGATGAATCAGAACATCCCTTTATATTGGATCAATTAAAGCAAATATCATTTTATACGGATTGTCTTGGTAAGGCACATTGGTCGATACCAGACAATGTAATCAATAGAGATACAGCTATAAGCATCATAGAAGCCGCTAAACCTTTAGTGTCGTCAAAATTACACACAGTCGAGGAGGTTGAACTCTGGGTGAAGTACTTGGGACCTGTGTGGAACACTAATGATGCTCTTAAGCGTGAGGCATTAAAAAGTTACTTCGATGCCATGTCCGCAAAAGGACTACTTTCAAATAAAACAACCGCCTCAGCATTCTTAAGCATCTGAATCAATATTTCTTAAGGGATATTGCTGTTGGCGCTGCGAGAGACCTGAGATGGTTGATCAGCTACCCGTTGATTAACACGCCGCAATGCTAGTAATGTGACTGTTTGGCAACGAGATCAACTGCGAACTTCCGCTTTTCGCTCATAGCGGACCTTTTGCTCGGTCAGTTCGTCCGCTCCGTGTTGGGAGCGGGCGTTTGTAGTTCATGAAACTTGCGGCGTTTTATCTTTCGGCGCTCGCCAGTTGGCGAGATAACGCAGCACATTATCGCTATCCAGCTCACTATAGAAATTATCACCCGTGCTTAAGTAGCGAATGAATTTTCCAAGCATCGGAACATCCATATTCTGGCGCGGTAGGCCGGAGGTGTGGGTGACCAGTTCGAGTAGCGTAATTTTTTGTGCATCCGCGCTAAGCGGCGTTCCCGATGGTAGCAATGTCGCCAGGGTATCGTTCCAGTTCAGTTGCCCCTCATATACCAGACAAGCCACCACTTCTGCCGTAATCCCTTTGCTGAGCGAGCCGAGTGCAAACAGGGTGTTGGGCCTGACCGGGTACCGGCCTGACAATGTTGCTGATATGATAATTTTTTGTTGATTCGGAGGGGAAAAATGAACACAAACACGATAGTCACGCTATTAAAGTTCAAGCGCTGGGCAGATGCAGAAACATTACAAGCGATAAAGAAGGTAGATACGTTAGCGAATGCTGATAAGCATCATCTGATGCTCAGGCTTATGAACCATGTTTATGTCGTTGATATGATTTTCAGAGCCAACATTACTGGCCAAAAGCACCAATACACCGCGTTAAATACGCCAGAAACCCCGACTGCAGACGAGCTTCTGACAAAGATGTTTGAATGCACTGAATGGTATATTCAACACGTCGGTACAATGAACACGTCTGATCTTTCTGAAGTCGTTAAATTTCGTTTCGTCGATGGTGGGTATGGTGAAATGAAGGCAGGAGATATGCTCAATCATGTCCTTTTTCACGGTTCATATCATCGCGGCGCGGTGGGCTGGATGCTTTCAGAAACGGGAATAACCCCTCCTAAGGATGTGTTAACCGTTTTCCTGAGGGACCATCATCAGGAGTAATTCAACCTGAGGGTTAACCAGATTTCACGCCGAACCGTTTCTCTTTTAAGGATGCCAGCATGACCAATTTTCATCAACTTACCGCCACCAGCCTGGATGGCCGTCTTATCTCAATGGACGACTATGCGGGTAAGGTAGTTTTGGTCGTGAATACTGCCAGCCAGTGTGGTTTCACGCCGCAATACGCGGGCCTTGAAGCGCTATACACGAAATACGCCAGTCAAGGGTTAGTGGTGCTTGGCTTTCCCTGTAACCAGTTTGGTAAGCAGGAGCCCGGCGGCGCCGATGAAATCTCGAAGACTTGTTACATTAACTACGGCGTAAGTTTCCCCATGTTCGAGAAAGTTGAGGTAAACGGTGGCGCAGCGCACCCGGTGTTTCGTTATCTGCAAAACGAATTGCCAGGCGTGCTGGGAGGACGGATCAAATGGAATTTCACGAAGTTCCTGATCGGACGCGATGGGATACCCCTCAAGCGTTTTGCACCGATGACGACGCCCGAGAAAATGGAGGATGCAATTCTTGAGGCACTGGGGAGGTGAGCGCTTTGGTAGTGATTTAGCGTGCATGATGAACGACGAAATCGCAGGTTATTACCCTTGCGCCATAAAAAGGTTCATTGGAAGCATCGGGTTGTGTGAAAAATTGGTAGTTGAAACATGTCCAGTCAATACAGAAAAATAGATCACTATTTCTGATGCTTAAATGGACTGAGAGGCAAGAAGTGATCGTGTCTGAAACAATAAAGAAAATTGTTATAGTGGCATTTGTGGTGAACATGGCCGCAGGATGTGCGCCGTTGCATCCTTCTGGATGCCATAAGACCACGGCAACGGGCAGTTGCAGTTCAGGGCGCTGGGACGATCAGGATGAGTGGGGCGCGCAAGCGCGGGCAATCAGGGCGGCAATAAATGCCAAACTGGATGAGCCGCAAAACTGGAAAGGGAAAAAATGCAGGCTGCATATTGAATTTGCTCAGGATGGCACGCCTTTAAACATATCCACCAGCAACGGCAATAAAGCCTATTGTGAAGCGATAAAATCAGCAGCCCAAAAAGCCAAATTCCCGGCATTCAACAACCCGGAAGTCTACAGAGATTTTCAAAAATCCGGTTTCGATATGCGCGGGTAACATGCTAACCGCCCTTTGTAAGGTAGCGTCACGCTAAGCTAACACTCACTATGTCCGCCCCGGTTGCATATTTACACACAGATACCGGTTCTTCTGATATCTGTGTGCAACGTGTTCATTCCTGATGTTCAGGGATCCGGGCGATAACCTTTATCTCAAAATCAAATCCCGCCAGCCAGGTAACGCCCACGGCTGTCCAGTTCGGATACGGTGGCTTAGGGAAAAGCGTTTGTTTCACCTGCATAATGGCTGGAAATTGATTCTCCGGATCGGTATGAAAGGTTGTCACATCAACAAGATCGGCAAACGTACATCCTGCAGCGTCAAGCGTGGCCTTGAGATTATCGAAGGCACGCTCTACCTGCGTTGCAAAGTCGGGTTCGGGTGTACCGTCTTCTCGGCTACCCACCTGTCCGGAAACAAACAGTAAATCACCAGAGCGGATCGCTGCAGAATAACCGTGCTGCTCATACAGCGCGTGGCGATTTGCAGGGAAAACGGGTTTCGGTTGGTTCATAACGGATCCTTTCTTTGGACAGGGACAGTGGATGCGCAGCATAAATAAATGAATTAAGATACGCGGCGTATGTCAACTTAATCACACATACGCCGCGTATGTCAAACGACTTGCGTGGTGTAGATTGCAAGGAGTTCGTATGGCAGCCAAACGCCGCGCCGAAACGATGGAAGAAACCCGCACTAAATTGATTGCGGCTGCACGTAAAGCCTTTGCCGAAAAAGGGTTTGCCGCAGCCTCGATGGATGATTTAACCGCCAGCGTGGGCCTGACGCGCGGGGCCCTGTATCATAATTTTGGCGATAAAAAGGGGTTACTTGCCGCTGTCGTTACCCAGATTGATTCTGAAATGGCGCAAAGCGCCAAAAGTGCGGCGGCACATGTGGAGGATGACCAGCAAAAGCTTCTGGCTGAAGGGATAGCCTATATCGAGATGGCGCTGGATGAAGAAGTCCGGCGTATCGTTCTGCTTGATGGTCCGGCTTTTCTTGGGGACCCGGGAAAATGGCCGAGCCAGAATAACTGCCTCGACGCTACGCGTAAGAGCCTTTCCGACCTGATTGAACGCGGCTTAATCGAACCGGTAGATGTTGATGCCACCGCCTGGCTGTTAAACGGTGCCGCACTGAATGCCGCCCAGTGGGTGGCCGCCAGCGAAGATCCGCAGCAGGCATTACCAAAAGCGATTCAGGTTTTTACCCTGCTGGTAAATGGCCTGGTGAAGGGCGTCATACCTCCCGAAGCCACGGCGTAATCGTTAATCCCGTAAGCAAGCCCTCCGGGCTGAGCAGACGGGTGACGGTTTGCCCCCACGGTTCTGTGCGGTTTGCCACCAGCAACCGATAGCCTTTTTCAGTCAAAATACGGGTAGTCGAGTCCAGGTCCTGAACCTCGTACTCAACCCATCCTTGCGGTATCGGGTGCTCAGCGGGCCATTGTTCTTCTCCAAAGCAGGACATTGCCGCCTGTGTAAGCGGCCAGACGGCGAAATGCTTCACGCCTTTCAACTGGCCCACTTCTGCGAGCAGATAATCACTGTTCCCCTCCATCGGCTTAAGCGGAAGGCCGAGTGTATGGATATAAAACGCGGCGCTGGACGCTGTATCCCGTGAAATAGGCCCGAACCCAGCGACAAATAAAACATCAATTTCCGGTAACGCTTGCGGCATATCCCCTCCTGTATGACGTAACACTCACGCTGAATTTATCTTACGACCAGTTGAAATACGACTCTCAATTCTGGCATCGCTTTCACCGTGTCTACACGTTCCCGACGGGTTTAAATTTCAGTGCGATGACGTGCGTTTCAACGTGAGTTTTACTCAACCTCAGTTTTGGACTCATCACACTATACTTACGACCTGAAACCGAAGGGGGCGCACGAGGATGGTATGTCTGGCGAGAACTTATCCAGATCCCGCATGGATTTATCACACCCACGGCTGGTCTGAGTCAGCGCTTGAAAAATCCCTGTCTCTCTTAAAATTACCTGTCCGCGCGGAGCGGCAGATGCGATGTTTTCAACACGCTGGCAGCGTTTTGTTTCATAAATACCGTGGCTTATCGGCTTTTCAGAATGGTATAACGTCCTGCGGCAATCGGGTTGCCGCCAGCTGACCACATTCACAAAGGTGTATATGAAACAAATTACGTTCAGTGACCTGCAGCAACAAAGCGAGCAGGCTGCCAATTCTCCTCGCTTACGCGCGCACCGCAATTTACATCCCGAACTGAGCGACCCGGTACAACGCCTGGCTATCGCGATGGAGCCAGGTACCTATGTTCGCCCTCATCGCCACCCGCACACGTTTGAACTGCTGACGGCTCTGAGCGGTCGCTTTCTGGTGTTGAATTTTGATGACAGCGGTAACGTGACCCAGCGCGTGGTGTTAGGTGAAGACTGCAAAGTGCTGGAGATGGATGCCGGTACCTGGCATGCCGTGCTGTCGCTGGATAAAGGCGGCGTCATTTTCGAGGTCAAACACGGCGGCTATCAGCCTGTTCCGGAGCACGATACCGCTCCATGGTCACCGGCTGAAAACGCGCCCGGTACCGCAGAGCTGATGAAATGGTACGCGCAGGCGCAGGTGGGTGACGGCGGTTTTACCCTGTAATTGTGCTCTCAAGCCCCAGCAGGAATTCCTCAACCTGAGCAGGCATCGCCGTGTCTGCCTGGTAAAGAATATCGAGTTTGACGTTCTTCAAACCGCAGAAGCCGAAAATGCCCTCGATTATTTGAGTCTGAATCGCCGTCGAATAACCATGTTTATCGAAACCGTTAAGATCGCTGCCAGCAGTCGCAATAAGGCGAACGGGAACGTCGCGCAAATTGCCCACAATCCGGCCGTCTTCTGCCACTTTATACGCCCAGTTCAGCGTCAGAACGCGATCAAACCAGCCTTTCAACAGGCCGGGAACGGACCACCAGTACACCGGGAAAACGAATACCAGCATATCCGCCCGCTCGACCCGCTTCTGCTCGCGCAGAATATCTTCAGGAAGGGCGCTCGGATCGCCGTGGTACAAATCAAGATCGGCGCGGGACATGGCCGGGTTAAACCCTTCGGCATGCAGATCGGCCATCTCCACCTGCGTACCCTGTTCACGCAGTTTCCCGGCAATGCGGGCGGCCAGCGAATGGGATAACGAATTGTCGACAGGGTGAGCCGTCACGATCAGTGCATTATTAATGGCATGTGTAGCAGACATAGCGACCTCGAATGGGTGAGAATTGACGTTTATATTACTATTGGTAACTTAGCTGTCAATCCGCACCCAACGATCATTTTGTGCTATTCACGTAGGTCTCCAGCACCCCGGTGATGGCGCCGCTGAGGGTATCTTCCGCAACATTTCGGGCGAGCACGCCGTTACCCGCGGCGGTGCTGAGCGCGTCCGCCGCACCAATGATGGCCGTCAGTACCGCTTCTCCCTGAACGCCTTTCAGGACGACAAAAGGGGAAAGCGCGGTACGCAGGCAGTCGGCGCATTCGGCAACGCACGCCTCACGAAACGACTGCAACGCGCGAGAGCCGGACAGCGCCGCGGCGATGGGCCCGGTTTCGGGCCCGGCGGTCATCGCGCAATCAATATAGGCGGCGCTGAAAAAGCGGATCGTCTTGTCCAGCGTTTTGCTGTCTACCGCCAGCGTCTCACGGAATTTCGCCAACTGCCAATCGCTATAATCCTGATACAAGGCCATCAGCAACCCTTCACGATCGCCAAAATGGTCGTAGGGGATAGGCTTGGTCACGTTGGCCCGCTCCGCCAGGTAACCCAACGTCAGTGCCTCCGTGCCTTGCTGGCGGACAATTCCGCGCGCCACTTCCAGCAGCTGTACGCGGCGATCCTCTTTTCTTAAGCGCTTAACAACCATGCTTTCCTCGGAACAGTTATCTACTTAGGGTAGTTTACACGTTTTCTGCCGGGGACTGCACGCGCTGTTCCGCAGGGCGGATCCGGAACCAGATCGCATACATCGCAGGCAGGAACACCAGCGTAATGGCCGTACCGCCTAAGGTTCCGCCAATCAACGTGTAAGCCAGGGTTCCCCAGAATACCGAATGCGTCAGAGGAATAAACGCCAGCACGGCGGCAAGTGCCGTCAGCAGTACGGGCCGGGCTCGCTGAACCGTCGCCTCGACCACCGCGTGGAACGGATCGAGACCGTCCTTCTGGTTATGATCGATTTGCCCAATCAGGATTAGCGTATTGCGCATAAGAATGCCTGAAAGGGCGATCAACCCCACCAGCGCGTTGATGCCAAACGGCTGATTGAAAATCAACAGGGTCGGCACCACGCCAATCAGCCCCAGCGGCGCGGTAAGGAACACCATCACCATCGCCGAGAGCGAACGCACCTGCAGAATGATGATCAGCAGCGTCAGCGCAATCATGATCGGGAACAGCGGAATCATTGCCTGCGTGGCTTTGCCCGATTCCTCAATCGAACCGGCCATCTCAATGCGGTATCCGGCCGGTAGCGTATCTATAATCGGCTGGAGCTGTTTCATGATGGCGACCGATACATCCGGTGGCTGAAGATTGTCGGCGATATCACCCCGCACGGTAATGGTCGGAGTGCGGTCGCGGCGGCGCAAAATCGGGTCTTCCATACCGATCTCAATCTTGCCAATTTGAGACAGCGGAACGCGCTGCCCCGCATTGCCGACCAGGGTAAAACCCTCAATTTTTGCCGGGTCGAGACGGATATCCCCCGCGGCGCGCCCCATGACCTCTACCGAGCGAATATCTTCCCGCACGGCGGTAATTGGCACGCCTGAGAGCAAGAACTGAAGCTGCTCAGCCACGGCACTGGACGTTAAGCCGGTGGCCTGCAGACGGTTTTGATCGAGGGTGAAATGCAATACCGGAACGCGTGATCCCCAGTCGGTATTGACGGTACGCATCATTGGGCTTGCCTGAAGCACGCCTTTCACCTTGTCTGCGATATCGCGTAAGGTACCGACATCCGGCCCCGAAACGCGCCAGGCAACCGGGAAGGGCGAGTACGGGCCAAAGACCAACTGCGTCACCCGCACGCGGGCGTCAGGCGCCAGGCCGCTGGCGACAGCCTCCCTGAGCCTGAACTTGAGCGCTTCGCGTGACGTCTCGCTGTCCGTCAGGATCACGATTTTTGCAAAAGACGGGTCAGGTAATTCGGGGGCCATCGCCAGGTAAAAGCGGGGCGATCCCTGGCCAATATAGGCCGTCACGATGTTGGCCTCAGGCTGCTGGCTCAACCATGCTTCTATTTTTGCGGTTGCGGCACGGGTCTGTTCGATTGAGGTGCCATAGGGCATCTGCACTTCAACCAGTACTTCCGGGCGGTCGGATGTCGGGAAAAATTGTTTTTTTACCAGTCCCATGCCGGATATGGCGAGGATGAAAATAGCGACCACGGCACCGGCCACCCGCCATTTTCCGGCGATAACGCGGCTCAGCATCCGGCGAAAACGGTTATAACGCGGCGTGTCATAGATGGCGGCATGGCCTCCTTCCACTTTGGGAATGGCCGGGAGGATCTTCACCCCAAGATAGGGGGTAAACACCACGGCGACAAACCACGATGCAATCAGGGCGAGGCCGACAATCCAGAACATATTGCTGGTGTATTCCCCGGCGGTTGACTGGGCAAAACCGTTTGGCATAAAGCCAATTGCCGTCACCAGCGTACCCGCCAGCATTGGCGCGGCGGTATGGCTCCAGGCGTAGGCGGAGGCTTTGACCCGGTCGTAACCTTCCTCCATTTTGACCACCATCATTTCGATGGCGATAATGGCATCATCAACCAGTAAGCCGAGGGCAAGGATCAGGGAGCCCAGCGTGACGCGGTCAAAGTTTATCCCCGCGGCTTCCATCACCACGAAGACCACCGCCAGCGTCAACGGTACCGCCGCTGCAACCACCACCCCCACGCGCCAGCCCATGCTGACAAAACAGACCACCATCACCACCAGCAGGGCGACGAAGAATTTGATCATAAACTCATCCACCGCCGAGCTGATGTTCACTGACTGGTCGGTGACTTTGCTCAGGGTCATGCCCAGCGGCAGACTCGCGTTTATTTTTGCCGTTTCGGCATCCAGCGCTTTACCCAGTGCCAGACCATTCCAGCCCTCACGCATGACGATACCCAGCAGAAGGGCGGGTTCATGCTGGTTACGTATCAGCATCGTAGGGGGATCTTCATAGCCCCGTTCAACCGTCGCCACATCGGACAGCCTGAGCGTTTTGCCCTGAGCTACAACGGGTGTATCGCGGATCTTCTGCAACTCATCAAACGCGCCGTCGAGGCGGATAAACATCTGGGCGCCCCGGGTCTCAATAGAGCCCGCTGCTTTTAACGCGTTCTGATTGTTAAGGGCGTTGAAAATATCCTGCGGCGAAAGACCCAACGTAGCCAGTCGGTCATGAGAGAAAGCGATGTATATCCGCTCCGCCTGTTCGCCGATAATGTTCACTTTCTTCACGCCGGGTACGTGCAAAAGTTGCTGGCGCATGGCTTCGGCATCACGTACCAGCTGCCGCTGGGGTTCACCTTTCGCTTTCAGGGCAAAAAGGGCAAAGGTGACATCGGCGAATTCGTCATTGATCATCGGGCCGATCGTCCCGGCAGGGAGATTCAGGGATTCGTCTCCCAGCTTTTTCCGCGCCTGATAGAACGCCTCCTGCACCTCTGCGGGGGGCGTTTTGTCTTGCAACGATAAGGTGATAAACGCCATGCCGGGGCGGGTATAGGTTTCCGTCCGGTCATACCATTTGAGCTCCTGCAGGCGTTTTTCCAGCGGTTCGGCGACCTGATCCTGCATCTCCTGCGCGGTTGCGCCGGGCCAGACGGATATCACCGTCATTTGCTTCACCGTAAAAGGGGGATCTTCCGCGCGGCCAAGCCCAAAAAAGGCGTAGATACCGGCAATCGTCACAAGGACGATCAGAAACAGGGTGATGGAGCGCTCGCGCACGGCAAGCGCTGACAGGTTGAAGCGACTTCCGCTCATGGCGTGTTCTCCGCCAGCGCGGCATTGCGTTGTTCTGCAAGCCTGACGATTTCACCCTCGTGCAAAAGGTGTGCGCCCAGCGCCACAATCTTCTCGCCTGGCTTCACGCTGCCCGTGACCTGCGCGGCATCTTCACCCACGCTCAGCACCTTCACCGGCGTCCAGGTAACCTTTGCCGGCCTGGCGGAAATGCGCCAGACACCGGGGCCTTTGCCAGCATCGTAGAGTGAGGCGAGCGGAACCTGCATGACCTGACGTTCCGCTTTTGGGTCCTGAACGTTCAGCGTGACGGTTGCCCCCAGCGGCGCGTTTGCCAGGTCACCATTCAGCACGTAGCGGGCTTCATAGGTGCGGGTTGTGGCATCGGCTGAATCAGACAGCAGGCGCAGCGTTGCGCTGACCGGGTGTTTTTCATTGCCATAAAGTGTGGCCAGTGCAGGGCTGCCAACGGCAGGGCGCAGGGTCTCCGGGAACTGCACGAGCGCTTCACGTTGTCCCGCCCTGGCGAGTCGGATCACCACTTGCCCGGCACTCACCACCTGACCCGGCTCGGCGAGGGTTTCCATCACTACCCCGTCTGAATCCGCCAGCAGTACGGCATAGCCCGTTGCGTTTTGCGCCACGTTGGCCTGCGCCCGGGCTGCGCTGAGTTCCGCTCTGGCGGAATCGGCGGCGGCTTTGATCTGATCATACTCCGAGGCGGACACGGCGCCGGACGCCACAAGACCGCGATAACGCGCCTCATCGCTGGACGCTTTTCTCGCACGCGCCTGGGCAGCATCCACCGTGCGCTGCTGTGCCTGGGCCTGTAATTTCAGGTCAACCGGATCGAGGCGCAGTAACGGCTGACCCTGTCTGACGGTTTGCCCGGTATCGACGAGTCGCTCAAGGATTTTCCCCTGAACCCTGAAACCCAAATCACTTTGCGTTCTCGCCACCACCACGCCGGTAAAGGCGTGCGCAGTATTGTTCGCAAGCTCGATGGCGGCGGATCTGACAAGCGGTGGCTTTGTGCGCGGATCGTCACTCGCGGAATTATCGCCGCACGCCACGAGGACAAACGGCAGAAGGCTAACGGCAAGGCGGGCTGTATTGAGCCTGAGCATGGGAAACCCTTATAGAAGTAACAGGACAGTTTCCGCATTCTCAGACTAGTGACCAATAAAGTCAATGGTCACTAATCAGGGGGCCAGGCTTCTTAATACCAGCGAAGAGAGAAGCACCGCCGCAGTGGGGGCCGTTTCGAGGTTATATTGCAGCTGTATGGGATTGATATAAGGGCACATCACCATGTGGATAGCCTGCGTGACCTCATCCAGCGGCGTTTTTCTTTCGAATTCACCCGCCTGCCTGCCTTCAATAATGATGCTCTCAATCAGCTTCATCAGGCCGTCTGTATACCTTTCAGTAGACGGCCATTTGTCCCGTGCGGCGACGGCGGCAATGTCGTAAAGCTTCCGATCGTGGAAAAACAGCTCGCTTCCGGCCTCGGTAAGCGCTTTAAACAGACGGCGTAATTTTTCGCTGGCTGACGGCGCATCCTCGATGGCAGAAAGCACCGCCGCCATGATCAGCTCCAGGCGGTTAGCGCAGATCACTTCGCCAATAGCCTGTTTGGAATCGAAAAACTTATAAATGTAGGACTTAGAGAAACCGATGGATTTCGCGAGTTCGGCGACGGTGGTTTTTTCATAGCCGTAATGCCCGAAGTGCTCAAAAGCCGCTTCGACGATTTGCTCTCTGACAGAATGGTCAAGTGGACCACGTATTGATGGGGCGTTCATATTTTTAGTCATTATTTAAGCTTAGCGTGACAGGCCAGGATTGACAACGAGTGACCATTTCGTCATTTGGTTACTGTTGTTTCCTCATGCGTTCAAACGGGAAGACCCACCCGGTGGGGTAAGTGTATCACTGTTTTTCGCGCATTAAGGCATCTATCTGTCAGCGTTTCAGGGCAATCCTTTGCACTGAAACGACACGGTTTTGCTTAAGTCGATCGTGGACGCAATACTTTTTCAGCGATGAGTAACAGACGCTTACGCGTGACAAACCGGTATAACTGCCCCAGAAGCCAGTTACTGCATCCGGTGATCAGGTAGTTACGGTTGGTATCGACCGCCTTCAACGCCAGCGTAACCACCTTATCCGCTGGCATCCTTTTACCCACCGAGGCTTCTTCCGCATTCACCACATCAAAAAAAGCCGTATCCGTTGCCCCCGGGCAAAGCGCCAACACGCGAATGCCCTTTGCACGGTACTCTCCCCAAAGCGCATTTGAAAAGGAGAGCAGGAAGGCTTTGGTCGCGCCATAAATGGCCATATAGGGATCCGGTTGCATCGCGGCCGTTGAGGCCACATTAATTACCACTCCTGCGCCTTTGCGGAGCATTTCCGGTAGCAAAGCGTGAGTCAGTGCCACGGGGGCCACGCAGTTCACATATATCTCATCACGTTGCCTGTCGATCGACAGCGCTTCGAAGGGGCCATAGGTGGCGAACCCGGCGCAATTAATCAGAATGTCGGGGAAGCGCCTCAGGAGGCCCAGCCGTTCCGCGATGCGGGGAACGGCATCTGATTCCACTAAGTCCTGCACGATAATAGTGATTGATACGCCATGCTTTTTGGCCAGCTCTGCGGCAAGCGCCTGTAGCTTTGGCTCCGAGCGGGCAACCAGGATCAACGACACGCCGCGGGCAGCGAGTTGCCTGGCGAAATCACGACCTATTCCCGACGATGCCCCGGTAATCAACGCTATTTTTCCTGAATAATCAAAAATATTCATACCTCAAATCCCGTTTCCCTGATATGTGTATCACAGGATAAACCGTGCACTTAAGTACACGGTCAAGCGTGATTTTGAAAAGGGGAGGACGACGCGATGCGCATTGGCGAACTGTGTGTGAAAACGGGCTTATCGAAGGAGACGGTCCGTTACTACGAAAGGCAAGGGTTGCTGGAGAAAATCCCGCAACCGAATCGCAGCAACAACTACAAAGTCTACTCCGCCGTCGATTTACAGCGTTTGAAAATGATCAAGCATGCCAAAATGCTGGGCTTTACCCTGGCCGAAATTTCGGATGTTTTAGCTGTCTGGGTCGACGATAAATTTACCGCTGAGCAAAAACAAAGCGCGCTGCGCCGCAAGTTGCAACAGCTGGAAGAGAAGGAAGCCGCATTAACTGAACTCAGATCCAGGCTGGTCAACGCCCTGGATAAGGTGGGTCAGCCTTGTGTCGATGAATTTTAAGCGGGTCTAATCAACATTCACGCTACCGTTTTTTTAGCCAGTCGAGAAAAAACTGGCTAAAGGCCGTGACCTGAAGCGGCTGCAGTTTACGCTGCGGGTAAACAAACTGTAGCCCGACATCTTTGCGGTCGTATCGGCTAAAACCGGTAAAACTGTCAGCAAACAGGACGGTGAGTCTTCCGGCCTCAACATCGTCCTTCACATCCCACCAGGATTTCCCCGCAATGCCAGCGCCGCTGAGCGCCCACTGACGAAGCAATGCCCCGTCGTCGCACACCATGGCTGGCTCTACGCGAACGACACTTTCCTCGCCATCTTTTTCAAAGCGCCATTCGTTCATCACCACGCCCTGAGACTCAAGTGCAAGGCATCGGTGATGGGCTAACTCCGCAAATGTGGCGGGGACGCCGCGGTTGCTAAGATACGCCGCAGAGGCCACCAGCACCCGATGATTTGGGCGGATGTTTCTGACGACCAGGCTGCTGTCCGGCAGGTTACCGAAACGCACGCTCATATCCAGCCGGTTAGCGACCAGATCTTCAACATGTTCTCTTAACGCGATGAAAAATTTCACGTCAGGATGCTGTCGGGAAAATTCCACCACGGCGGGGCTAAGATACTGTCTGCCAAAATCCGAGGGGGCAGAAAGGCGAATATTGCCGCTGAGGACGCCCTCTTTTTGCGTCAGGAGCGACTCGGCATGGCGCATCTCTTCCAGCACGCGCAGCGCGGCATGATAAAACTCTTCTCCGGCACGGGTCAGCGTGATGGATCGCGTTGAACGGTGAAACAGGCGAGTCTGGTAACGTTCTTCAATCGCCTTCAGTCTGGCCGTCATGGTCGCAGGAGAGAGCGACAGCCGTCGTCCGGCGGCGGAAAGCCCCCCGGCCTCGGCCACTTCAACCAGCAATGCCATATCTTCAAGCTTGCCCATTATTCATATTTTCCGAAAAGTGCATCAGTTTTCAGTGTAATTATCAAAATGCAATACCGCCTGTAAAGTGATTTCATCCAAACCATAAGGGATGAAAACATGAACCGTTCCTCACTTTTTGACCGTTACCGGTTGGGTCAGCAGGACCTGAAAAATCGTATCGTTATGGCACCGATGACCCGCGCGCGTTCCCTTCAGCCAGGCAATATTCCCTCGTCGCTGATGGCGGAATACTACCGGCAGCGGGCCAGCGCGGGATTAATCATCACCGAAGCCACCCAGATCTCCCCGCAGGGCCAGGGATACTCCTGGACTCCCGGCATCCATTCGCCGGAGCAGGTTTCAGGATGGCAACTCACGACGGGGGCCGTGCATCAGGCGGGCGGGGTGATTTTTTCTCAGCTCTGGCACGTCGGGCGAATGTCGCACGCCAGTTTTCATCAGGATGGTCTGCCCGTGGCCCCGTCAGCGCTGGCACCGGACGCGAAAGTGTGGGTGGTGAACGAAAAGGGCGAAGGCCAAATGGTTGACTGCCCGCAGCCAAGAACGCTGACGCGCAAAGACATTCACGGCATCATCGCGGACTATCGCCAGGCGGCACTGAATGCCGTCCAGGCCGGCTTTGATGGCGTGGAAGTTCACGGCGGAAACGGCTATTTGATTGACCAGTTCCTGCGTCAAACCTCCAATAAACGCACGGACGAGTATGGCGGCACGCTTGCTAACCGGATCCGCTTTGCCCAGGAGGCCTTGAACGCGATTGCGGAGGCCATTGGCCCCGAGCGAACGGGCATCCGCCTTTCGCCGTTTATTACCCAGCGGGGGATGAATGACCCGCAGGTGATCGACGCCATCCTCGCTCTGGCGGCCTGGTGCGAACAACACGGGATAGCATTCATCCACCTGGCGGAAGCCGACTGGGACGACGCGCCGCAGGTACCCGACACTTTCCGTCAATCCCTGCGCGAGACGTTTAGCGGAACGCTTATCGTCGCGGGCAACTATGACCTTAACAAAGCCGAACAAATACTTACGGCTGGCTATGCCGATTTGATTGCCTTCGGACGGCCATTTATTGCCAACCCGGATTTACCCCACCGGCTGGCGCACAAGTTGCCGCTGGCCCAGGTGCGCGATCCCGCCACGCTGTTTGGTGGCAGTGCGACGGGATATACCGATTATCCCACCTTGCCGTTATCCTGATAAATGATTGAGAGAAAATGATGAACTATTCAACCTGTTTTCGTTCTGTTTTATTGCCGCTTATTTTTATCGGTCTGTCGGGCGCTGCTTATTCGGCGCAGGAGGAGTGGGTGAAACCACAGCAGCTGATTGTCGATAAAAGCCTGCCGCAGGCGCAATTAGCCGCGAATGAGGCTGCAGCCAGAAAATATGCAACGTTCTGGAATACGGGGACGCCGTCTCTGGCGCGTGAAGCGCTTGCAGTTAACTTTATTGATAAAACGCCGCCGGAAGGGCGTAAGCAGGGCCCCGAGGGCGCTATTTTAGCCTCCCGGGCATTTCGTACTGCCGTACCTGATTTGCGCTGTGACGTTGAGCAGATGGTTATTTCCGGTAATCGTGTGGTCTCCCATTTACGTTTTCACGGCACGTTTACCGGAACATTTGGCGAGCTGAAAGGAAAGGGGCAGAAAATAGATTTTATCGCCACGGATATCTATGAAATTAATGACGGTAAAATTGTGGCTAACTGGCATATTGAGGACAACCTGACGCTGATGAAACAGCTGGGCGCACTGTAAATTCATCACTCCGGGGGCGCCCCGGAGTGATGCGAAAATCCTATAACCCCAGATCGCTCAGCGAGGGGTGATCGTCCGGGCGTCTGCCCTGCGGCCAGTGGAACAGTCGCTCAGATTCTTTTATTGGCATATCGTTCACGCAGGCAAAACGACGCTTCATCAACCCGTCCGCTTCAAACTCCCAGTTTTCATTGCCGTAGGAACGGTACCAGTTGCCGGAATCATCATGCCATTCATAAGCATAGCGCACCGCGATCCGGTTATCCGTAAATGCCCAGAGCTCCTTAATCAGGCGGTAACCCAGCTCTTTTTTCCACTTCCGTTCCAGAAACGCCTGCGCTTCTTCACGGTTGGTGGCGAATTCTGCGCGGTTGCGCCATTGGGTATCCAGCGAATAGGCCAGCGCGACTTTTGCCGGGTCGCGACTGTTCCAGCCGTCTTCGGCGAGTCTGACTTTTTCGATGGCGCTTTCACGGGTGAAGGGCGGTAAAGGAGGGCGTGTATTCATGGCGATTACCTCAGTGTTATATTATGTAGACAGATCTGTCTACTTGCGTTAATCTATGCCTGAAAAATAACGTTGTCAATATCCCTTTTTGAGGCTGCCGAAAAATGAAAACAGAACCCGCAAGCAACGAGACAAAAATCAGCGTCAGGGATAAAATATTACGTACCGCTCACGATCTCTTTTATTCCACGGGCTTTAAGGCAACGGGCGTGGATACGTTGATTAAAGAGGCGAAAGTGACCAAGGTAACTTTCTATCGCCACTTTCCGAGTAAGAGTTTATTGATTCTCGCCTATTTGCACTATCGGCATGAAATATGGATGAACTGGTTTGAAGCCTCATTGCGGCGTAATCTCAACGCCGGTCAGACATCGTCAGAGGCATTATCTGCCACCCTTTACGAATGGTTTGTTTCACCCGAGTTTCACGGCTGCGCGTTTATTAACGCCAGTGCAGAGGCGAAGTCTGAAGATATTGAAAGTGAAATAAAGGCGATATGCCGTGACCATAAACTCGAAACAAAGAAAATGATTACGTCGCTGACGAAGATCGCTGATGAGCGCGTGATCAACGAAATCATGTTGCTTATTGACGGCGCCATTATTCATGCGCAAATGGGCGTGGAGATGGATGCTGTCCTCCACTCGTTATCACGCGGTCTGGAACAGTTAATGGAAAAATAAGCTTTTCCGGGGGCTTAACGGCTGTAAATACCCGCACCCCAGTAACCGGTACGGGGGCGGGTCTGTTCTTTCCAGCCAGATGCGAGCAGTTCTTTCGCAATATACCGGTTGATAATTCCGTGTCCCATCAGCAGGACGGGTGCGTCGGCATCCTTCGCTGCCTTCATCAGGATCCCCGCCGCCTTAGCGGCACGGATTTTTGCGACGCTAACCGATCTATAAAATATTTTTATGCGCGCGTATTCTGTGGGAATGCGCTGGGCATAACCATTCAGGGTAAAGGAAACGGAAAATGAGAACACAGAAGCGATGTCTGGGGTGCGTGGCTATTGTGGTTGATGACTACGATCGTGCAATTGAATACTACACCGACAAGCTGGGGTTTACCCTTGTCGAGGACACGCCGCAGCAGGATAAACGCTGGGTCGTCGTCACGCCAAATCCGGAAAGCGACTGCAATATTCTGCTGGCACGGGCTTCTAATGAGAGGCAGGAAGCCTTTATCGGCAATCAATGCGGTGGCCGGGTTTTCCTGTTCCTTCAGACGGATGATTTTTGGAGCGATTACCATGCCATGAAAGAAAAAGGCGTTCATTTCTGTGAAGCACCTCGTGAGGAAGAGTACGGTACGGTGGTGGTGTTTGAAGATCTCTACGGCAACCGCTGGGACCTCTTTCAAAAGGCCCAGGGCTGAATCGCACCAGAATATTGGTCACTCCCGCTGCGCCAGAGACAGCGCGCTGGCGCTGGCGGGATCGAACAGTGACAGGCTCTCAATCTGATTGAGTAAAATCACCTTTCGGAATGACATAGCGCTGCGGGGTTCGGAGTCGAGCGTAATGTCATGCTCCGCATACCACTTGCTGTAATTATTCTCGATGCGCAAATTCATTGTCTTCTCGTCTCTGTACCCGCTTAACATCGGTATCAGCACAATATTGGCCGTGTTTTCGTATTCCAGCGTCGCGGTGTGGATCATGCCGATATATATCCGCCGCGACCGAAGCGTCACCTGCGCCAGCTCGCCTTGCTCCATACACTGATAGAGCAGTTGTTCAATACCGCTCGACTGGGCAAGCCGTTTGTAGAGCTTTTTCCGGCTTTCACCGTCCAGCCTGGCGCTGCCTGCCCAGTTGGAGCGATAGAGGCAAAACAGGATGGCAAACGCCAGCATCACGACCACAGGCGCCTGAATGCCTAAAAAACTCCAGTTCATAAAGTCGATTTGCCAGTCGGTATATTTCGGTGAGGCAAAGTGAAAGGCGTTATTGGCGGCAGAAAGGGCGAGAAGCAGGAGCCAAAGCAGTCCCGTGGCAACCACGCCCTGGAGCACGAAAATACAGCCATAAAGCGCAACAAGGAAATAGACGTCCCAGCCGAAAGAGCGCTTGATTTTAAAGCGCGTCGACAGATCGCGACTGGTGTACCAGTACCCGCATACCATCAGCACCATAAATATCGCCGTTCCCATATCAGGCCCTCTTCAACGCGTTGACGTGACGCAGAAAATCCTGCCGTACCTCATTGCTTTTGTAGTTCACCGATGCATTCCCGTCCTGGTCGATGATGATGCGGTCACCATCCTCCACGGCTTCGATGATCTCCTGCTGACTCATCACCTGCAGCAAGGATTCAGGGCTTGAGAAAAGCGAGAAAAAGAAACGTCTCATGTCAGATATCCTTATGAATTTAAAAGGGTAAGCCTGGAAGAAGATTGAGGGATTTGCCTTAAGGTTAAACTGAAAAAACAAAGCCGGGTGGCGGCTACGCCTTACCCGGCCTACAAAAGACAATTTTTTGCCTGACATTAACTTATTGATATATTTAAAATATTAAAAATAGATATGCACAAACTTGGACAAATAACGTTAATTGTGTAAGTTTTAATTATGCGATTACGCCACGTTGTTTACAGCCAGGATGTGACCCATGAGCACTTTGCCCTCTGTCGTGAGTCGGTTTGTTGAGTACTACAGCGCACTGGATAGCCAGCCGCCCTCCGCACTGGTCGGGCTTTATCATTCGGATGCCACGCTAATCGATCCGTTCGGCGAGCACGACGGTATCTTTGCGCTTCAGCGCTATTTCACCCATCTGCTGGCGAATGTCGAAAACTGCCGTTTTACCATCGATCCACCGCTGTGCAGTGAAAACCGCTTTGTTGTGACCTGGGTGATGCACTGGTCGCACCCGCGCATCGCCGGAGGGGACCCGCTCGAACTGCCGGGCTGTTCGGTGGTGGACACGGAAAAGGGTCTTATCACGCGTCAGCGCGACTACTACGATGCGGGAGAGATGATCTACGAACATCTTCCGCTGCTGGGCTGGGCGGTACGCGGCGTGAAGCGGAGGGTGAAATCATGAAAACGGTACTGATCACCGGCGCAAGCTCGGGTATTGGCGCCGGGCTGGCGACCTCCTTCGCCGCGGAGGGGTACCACGTGATTGCCTGTGGGCGGGATCCTGCGCGCCTTGAAGCCTTGCATCAGACCTGCCCCAATCTCACAGTTCGCCTGTTCGATATGACAGACAGGGACGCCTGTCGCCAGGCGCTGAGCGGCGTTTACGCCGATCTGGTTATTCTCTGCGCCGGTACCTGCGAGTACCTCGATCGGGGCGTAGTGGACGCGGCGCTGGTGGAGCGGGTTATGAACACCAATTTCCTCGGCCCGGTGAACTGTCTTGCCGCGTTGCAGCCGCAGCTGGTTGCCGGCAACCGCGTGGTGCTGGTGAGTTCGATGGCCCACTGGCTTCCGTTCCCGCGGGCAGAAGCCTACGGCGCGTCTAAAGCCGCGCTGAGCTGGTTTGCGGACAGTCTGCGCCTGGACTGGGAGCCCAAAGGGATTGCCGTCACGGTGATCTCCCCAGGCTTTGTCGATACCCCCCTGACGCGCAAAAACGATTTCGCCATGCCGGGCAGGGTGAGCGTTGACGAGGCGGTCAAGGCGATCCGTTCCGGACTGGCGAAAGGGAAAATGCACATCGCGTTTCCCACCCGGTTCGGCTTCATTTTGCGACTGCTCTCCAGGCTACCCGCGTTTTTGCAGCGCACACTGCTGCGCAGGATGGTACGTTCATGAAGATTGCGATTATCGGCAGCGGAATTGCCGGGCTGACCTGCGCCTGGCGGCTGGCCGGTCACCATCAGGTGACCCTGTTTGAAGCGGGCGCCACGCCTGGCGGCCATACCGCAACGGTAGATGTCTCGACGCCACAGGGCACCTGGGCGATTGATACCGGCTTTATCGTCTACAACGACCGGACCTATCCGCGCTTTATGGGCCTGCTCAGCGAGCTCGGCATCAGCGGGCAAAAAACGCAGATGAGCTTTTCGGTGCACAACCCCCAGACGGGGCTAGAGTACAACGGACACACCCTGACGTCGCTGTTTGCCCAGCGCCGAAACCTGGTGAATCCGGCATTCTGGCGTCTGCTCGGAGAGATCGTCCGCTTTAATCGGCTGGCAAAACAGGCGCTGGAAGGGGCCGTGGATCCGCACGCCACGCTGGAGACGTTTCTGCAACAGCATGGCTTCACGCCGTTTTTTGCGCGCCACTACATTCTGCCGATGGGCGCCGCCATCTGGTCGTCGTCGTTGCAGGAGATGAAGCGTTTCCCGCTGCCGCTCTTCCTGCGCTTTTTTAATCATCATGGTCTGCTGGATATTACCCATCGTCCGCAGTGGTACGTGGTACCGGGCGGCTCGCGGGAGTACATCCGCGCCATGCTGGAAAAGCTGGGCGACCGCCTGACGTTACGCCTGAACGCGCCGGTGCAGCGTGTCAGCCGCCACAAAGACGGGGTCACGCTTCAGCTCGAAAACGCCAGCCATACCTTCGATCAGGTGATTTTTGCCTGCCACTCCGCCGAGGCGCTGGCCATGCTTGAGGCGCCGACGCCAGCAGAGCGAGAGGTGCTGGGGGATATCGGCTGGCAGCGCAACGAGGTAATTTTGCACAGCGATCCGCGCTGGCTGCCGGTACGCAAGCGCGCGTGGGCCAGCTGGAACTACCGCCTGAGCGAGCATGAGCAGGCCAGCGCCTGCGTCACCTACAACATGAACATTCTGCAAGGGCTGCCAGAGGGGAGCCCGCTGTTCTGCGTCACCCTGAACCCGGAAACGCCGGTGGATGAACGCTTCGTGTTACAGCGCTTTGTTTATGAACATCCGCTGTTTAACCCGCAAAGCTGGCGGGCGCAGGCGCGTCGCGGTGAAATCAACGGTCACCAGCGAAGCTGGTTCTGCGGGGCTTACTGGTACAACGGTTTTCACGAGGATGGCGTGCGCAGCGCGCTGGACGTGGTCAACGCGATCGCGGCCGGAGAGGGGAACTGAGATGAACAGCTGCCTCTATCACGGCGTATTACGCCACCGCCGCCTCCAGCCGAAAACCCACGAATTTCGCTACAGCGTCTTTATGGCCTGGCTGGATCTGGATGAACTGCCACTGCTGGCAGACGTCGGCGTACGGCGCAATCGCTTCGCCGCCGCCGCGTTTTATGACACGGACTATCCGCTGGGTACGCCGCTCAAAGAGAACGTCCTGAACACGCTGGAGGGGCTCACCGGAGAACGTCCCGGCGGACGAGTCATGCTCCTGACGCAGCTGCGCTATTTCGGGTTTCATTTCAATCCGGTCAACTTTTACTACTGCTATGACGAGAAGGGGACGTTGGGCTGGGTGCTGGCGGAGGTCCGCAACACGCCGTGGAACGAGCGGCATTACTATGCCGTCAACGGACAGGACGCGCAGCCGACGGAAAAAGCGTTTCACGTTTCCCCCTTCAACCCAATGGACATGATCTACCACTGGCGCTTCAACAACCCGGATAACACGTTGCATATGCACATTGAAAATCATCAGGACGCGAAGGTGTTTGACGCCACGCTGGCGCTACGCCGGGAGCCTCTGACGCGTCCGGCACTGCGTGCGTTACTGCTGCGCATTCCACTGATGACCCTGAAAACCGTTTTCGCTATTTACTGGCAGGCGCTGAGGCTGTGGCTCAAGCGCGTGCCGCTGCATAACCATCCCGTCAGCAGGAGTGAACGCTCATGACCGATCCCGTCTTTGCGCTAGAACCCGATATCCCGCGCAACGTCCGCATTGCGCGTTGGCTGCTTTTCCGTCTGTTAAGCGGTATTCGTGGCGGCTCGCTCACGCTGCGTGAAGGGGCACAGACATTCCATTTTGGCGAGACATCCTCCGCGCTGCACGCCGACATTCAGATCCTCGCGCCCGGCGTCTACTGGCGCGTCTTAACGGGCGGGAGCCTTGCCGCCGCAGAAGCCTGGATGGATGGCGAATGGGAAACCACGCAACTCACGCCGCTTCTGGAAATCCTGGCCCTTAATGGCGAGGTGCTTGGCCGTCTGGAGAAAGGGTTCCGGCTGCTCGGTAGACCGCTGGAGCGGCTGCGCCACTGGACGCGGCGCAATTCCCGGGCCCAGGCGCGTGAAAATATTGCCGCGCATTACGACCTGGGCAATACCTTTTATTCACATTTTCTGGATAAGGAGCTGCTTTACTCCAGCGCGCTGTTTACTGCGGATGAGCAGGATCTCACGGCGGCGCAGCAGGCCAAAATGGCGCGTCTGTGCGAACAGCTGGCGCTGTGTGAGTCCGATCACCTGCTGGAGATCGGTACCGGCTGGGGGGCGATGGCGGAATACGCGGCACGTCACTACGGCTGTCGGGTAACCACCACCACGCTGTCGCAGGAGCAGTATATCTGGGCAACCGAGCGGATCGCCCGCGCCGGGTTGCAGGACCGCGTTGAGGTTCTGCTTTGTGATTATCGCGACCTCACCGGGCAGTACGACAAGCTGGTCTCGATAGAGATGATTGAAGCCGTCGGGCAACGCTACCTGCCCGTGTTCTTCCGAACCTGTCAGGCGCGGCTGCGCCCGGGTGGCCGGATGGCGATTCAGGCCATTACCATTCAGGACCAGCGCTACCGCGACTACAGCAAAAGCGTCGATTTTATCCAGCGCTACATTTTCCCCGGCGGCTTCCTGCCGAGCATCACAGCGATGAATGAGCTGATGACGCGCCACACCGATTTTGTGGTCCGTAACCTCTTTGACATGGGGCCAGACTATGCCCGCACGCTGGCCCACTGGCGGCAGCGCTTTGTTCATGCCTGGCAGGAGATTGAAAAGCTCGGCTTCGACGAACGGTTCCGCCGTATGTGGCTGTACTACTTTGGCTACTGCGAAGCCGGGTTTAACGCCCGCACCATCAGCGTGGTGCAACTGACCGCCGAACGCGTATGAGACGTTATCTTCAGGTCTTTCTGCTGGCCGTCGGGTTCGATCTTTACTGGGCGCTGGTGGTGATCTTTCGTGAGCAGGGCCTGATTATCTGGCTTGCGCTGGCGGTGCTCGCCTGCCTGTTTTTGCCGCCGGTATACCGCCTTTACGCCATCGGTCTGGCGGCAGCGGGCAGCGTACTGGATGCGCTCTGGGCGTTGACGGGGCTGATTGCCTTCACCGGCGAGTCCCTGATGCCGCTATGGATGGTGGCATTGTGGCTGATGTTCGCCACCGTCTGGACACAGCTTGCTCGCACGACCACGTTACCCGGCTGGCTGCTGACGCTGCTGGCCGCCGTGGGAGGGCCGGTGGCGTACCTGATTGGCGAGCGGCTGGGTGCTATCACCTTTCAGGAGCCGACCTTTATCGTCGTCAGCTGGATGGTGCCGGGCTGGCTGGTATTAATGTTGTTTTTCCACCTGCTGATGGGGAGACAAAAATGAGAGCAGCGGTTTTCCTCCTTTGGCTGACGATGGTGATCCCTGCGGCCCACGCCGCCGACTGGCTGGCCTGGCGTAAGGTGGGTGACGCCACGCTCACCTGGGGCCCGTTTACGGTTTATACCTCCCAGCTGCGCACGCCGGACGGTCGCTACCGCGCGGCGGATCAGGATCAGGCGTTGATTATCACCTACGCGCGCGACATTGAACGTGATGAACTGGTGGAGGCCACGCGCGATCAGTGGCAGGCGCAGGGGATTTTGCAGCGGGAGCCGCAAAGCGAAGGCTGGTTACAGATGCTTCGTTCGCTGTGGCCGGATGTCCGGCCGGGCTCACAGCTGGCGTTTGTCCTCGATGATAAGCAGGGACAGTTCTGGTACCGCGCGTCAGCAACGCAGAAAAGCTTTATTCCACTTGGCCCGCGCCAGTCAGAAGCATTCAGCACGCGCTTTCTGGCCATCTGGCTCGATCCCCGCACGCAATATCCTGAACTGCGTCAGCAGTTACTTGGAGGACAAAAATGAAACGTTTCCTGATGATGGTGCTGGCATTGACCATGCTGCTGGCAGGCTGTAGCACAGAGGTGGCCGAGTATCGCCAGCAGCAGCCACGGCTTGATATCTTCGACTACTTCCAGGGGAAAACCGAAGCGTGGGGCATGGTGCAGGATCGCAGCGGTAAACAGATCCGCCGCTTTCACGTGGAGATTGCCGGGGATGTTATCGGCGATACGCTGACGCTCAATGAGCACTTCGTGTATGACGATGGCGAGAAGCAACAGCGGGTATGGCACATCCGCAGGCTGGGGAACGATCGCTACGAGGGAACGGCGGGGGATATCGAAGGGGTCGCTACGGGGCAGGCGGCAGGTAACGCCTTTAACTGGCATTACAGCATGAAGGTCAAAGCCAACGGCAGTAGCTGGCTATTGAAGTTTGACGACTGGATGTACCTGCAGGATGAGACCCATCTGTTTAATAAAACCGAGATGAAGAAATTTGGCGTCACCGTCGCCACGGTGACGCTGTTCTTTACCCGGAAGACGTGAGTCTAGTCGCGGGCGCTGTAGATTTTGCTGCTCGAGTAGATGAAATACAGTGCAATCCCCAGGCAGATAACCGCGCCCAGACGGCTCGGCGAAAAGGGAATAGCGGGATTACCCAACCAGCCAAAGTTATCTATCAACATGCTCATGGTGAGCTGGCCGAATATCACCGCCACCGTGGCGACGGCGGTGCCGATGCGCTGTACGGCAAGCACCATAATCACGATATAGGGCACGCCAAACATCGCGCCGAGGAGCTGCCATTTGGGTACGTCCAGCAGCGTGACCGCATGCTTAGGCTCAAAGAAAAATATGAGCAGGGCGGTCACCAGTGCGCCGACGGAAAAGGTCAGAAACGCGCTTTTGAATACCCCCACGCTGCTGCCGAGCTGTCCGTTAATCGCGGCCTGAATGCTCAGCGTAGCGCCGCCGCAAACGGCGAGAAGAATCATAATCAGTGTCATACGTTACCCCTGTGCGACCAGAACCAGTGCCGCAATGATGAACCCCAGTGCAATAATGCGCTTCGCATTTATCTTTCTGTGCGGCGAGCCCAGCAGACCGTAGTGGTCAATGATCAGGCTTTTAAAGACCTGACCGGCCAAAATCCCAATCATGGTCATTGCGATGCCGATGGCGGGTGTCGCAACGGTCAGGATGACCACGTACACCGGGCCGAGCACGCCGCCGAGCAACTGCCAGCCGGGCTGGGCAAAAAACGAGGGGCTGTTACGCGGGCTAAAAAACAGCATCAGTAAAAACGTCAGTGCGGCACCGACCCCAAAAATACTGAACGTGGCCCATAAGTCGCCCACTTCGCCCCCCAGTGGCCCCAGTAATCCCGCCTCAATGGAGAGACCCATCCCTCCGGCTATCACCAGTAAAATCAACACAAACTGCATAACGCTTCCTCCGTTTTAAGGCGAAGAAGATTACGTCGGTCGTCCAGTGAGAAAAATGCCATAATGCAGGAAACACCTTTGCAGGAAATGCATTAATGTTCGATGCCAGTAATATCAACGTCCGCGCGCTGCTGATCTTTATTGAGGTCTATGAAGCGCAGAATTTCTCCGTTGTCGCGCGGCGGCAGGGGATATCAGCCTCACAGATATCGCGCGTTATTCACCAGCTTGAGGATGCCCTCGGTCAGCAGCTGTTCTACCGCAATACGCGCGCGGTGATCCCCACAGAAAGTGGTCATCTGTTTATCCGCTATGCCCGGGCGATGGTCGAAAACGTCGAAGAGGCGCGGCGTGAGCTGGATGAACGTTCGTCGGAACCATCCGGCACAATTCGCATTAATGGGCCGGTATTTTTTGGGCAGAGGCATGTTGCGCCAGGCCTGGCGGAGCTGACCGAGCGTTATCCGCGGTTAAACATTGAGCTCACGCTGACCGATGACTTTATCGACCCGCACCGGGATGCGGCCGATCTTATCTTTCGCATTGGCATGTTGACGGACTCGACGTTCCACGCCCGCATTTTTGGTCAGCAGCGTTACCACCTTGCCGCGTCGCCCGCGTATCTGCGCAAACACGGTGTGCCGGACGATCCGGCCACGCTGAGCGATCATCAATGTCTGGTCTATCGCGGTTCGTCCGGGCCTAACCGCTGGCTGGTGCGTCGCGAGGGGGAGAACTGGATACACTATCCGGTGGTGGCGCGGATGACATCCAATAATGCGGAGTCGTTGCTCACTGCCGCGCTGGGCGGGATGGGGATCGTCCTGTTTCCGGACTGGCTGATTGGCGACAGGCTCCAGCGGGGAGAGCTTGTCGCACTTCTGCCGGAAATGGCGTGTGCGATCAACACGGAGCCGCTGAACATTGCGGCGATCTATCCACATGCACGTCATCCGCCCCTGAACGTCAGGGCGGTGATTGATTATTACGTCGAACGCTTTGGTACGCCGCCGTACTGGCAAACGTAAAGGATTACGCGCCGAGCTCTTTGCGGATAATCTCTGCGCCTGCGCTGAGGGCTCTCAGCTTACCGTTTGCGACGTGACGGGAAAGGGGGGCCATACCGCAGTTGGTCGAAGGGTAAAGCTTGTCGGCATCGACAAACTGCAGCGCTTTACGCAGGGTATCGGCGACTTCCTCCGGCGTTTCAACGGTGTTCGTTGCCACATCAATCGCGCCAACCATCACTTTTTTACCGCGGATCAGCGCCAGCAGATCCATCGGCACGCGGGAGTTGTGGCACTCCAGAGAGATAATGTCGATGTTCGAGGTCTGCAGCTTAGGGAAAGCCTCTTCGTACTGGCGCCACTCAGAGCCGAGCGTTTTTTTCCAGTCGGTATTGGCTTTGATGCCGTAGCCATAGCAGATATGGACCGCAGTTTCGCACTTCAGCCCTTCAATGGCGCGTTCCAGCGCGGCGATGCCCCAGTCGTTGACCTCGTCAAAAAAGACGTTAAATGCCGGTTCGTCGAACTGGATAATATCCACGCCTGCAGCCTCTAGCTCCCGCGCTTCCTGATTGAGGATTTTGGCGAATTCCCAGGCCAGCTTTTCGCGGCTTTTATAGTGCGCGTCGTAAAGGGTGTCGATCATGGTCATCGGTCCGGGGAGGGCCCATTTGATCGGCTTATCCGTGAGCTGGCGCAGGTACTTTGCATCGTCGACGAATACCGATTTCTGACGTGCCACAGCAGAAACCACGGTCGGCACGCTGGCGTCATAACGGTTACGAATGCGTACCGTCTGGCGGTTTTCAAAATCCACGCCGCTCAGGTGTTCGATAAAGGTGGTGACGAAGTGCTGGCGGGTCTGTTCGCCGTCGCTGACAATGTCGATTCCCGCACGGATCTGCTCATCCAGTGACAAACGCAGCGCATCCTGTTTTCCTGCCAGTAATTCCTGATCCTCTAATTTCCACGGAGACCACAGCGTTTCAGGTTGTGCAAGCCAGGTCGGCTTAGGCAGGCTGCCAGCCGTAGACGTCGGGAGCAATGTTTTCATAATAAAAGACCTATTTTGATGAATTAAAGCGTGTAGTTATCAGACCACTGCTCAAGAATGTGTTTATAAGGCTTAATAAAGTATTCTTCGGTGAATCGACCCTGTTCAATCGCCAGACGGCTTCGTTCTTCACGGTCATAAACAATTTTGGTGAATGAGTGATCCTGCTGGTTCAGATCCGGTCGGAAGCACAGTCCCGCCGACGAGTTGGCGTTATAAATTTCCGGGCGATAGATTTTCTGAAACGTTTCCATCGTGCTGATGGTGGCGATCAGTTCAAGATTGCTGTAATCATTCAGCAAATCACCGGTATAAAAGAACGCAAAAGGCGCCACGCTGTTTTCTGGCATGAAATAGCGCACCTTCAGGCCCATTTTGGCAAAGTACAGTTCCGTTAATGACTCGCCATCCGGCTGATACTCAATGCCAAGTACAGGATGCTGGTTGCCGGTGCGGCGGTAGGTGTCTTTGCTGGAAACGCTGAGGCAGATCACCGGTCCTTTTCTGAAGTTCTCTTTGTATTCCGGCGAACTCACAAAATGGCGGAATATGTTGCCGTGCAATTCACCAAACTTTTCCGGAACGCTGAAGTGCTGTTGGTTCTTGTTATGTTCCAGCAGCAGAACGCTGAAATCATAATCCCGCACGTAAGACGAAAAGTTATTGCCGACAATCCCCGGGATACGCAGGTTGTTTTTCTTGTCGACGATGGTGGTTTGCAATATCTCAATGGCCGGGAACGGCTTATCCGCACCAATGTTCAGATCGACGGAGATAATTTCAAGTTCAACCGCGTAGCGATCGGCGTTGGGGTTATCCCAGCGCGCCAGTGCGTTGAAGCGGTTATTGATCATCACCAGGGTATTGCGCAGGTTTTCCTGACGCTTTTCTCCGCGCGCCAGGTTGGCAAAGTTGGTGGTGGTACGCGTATTTTCTGACGGGTTGTAATTCTCATCGAAGCAACTGCGCTTAAGGGTATAGGTGAAAGCTTTGCTCATTGTCGTTATGCATCCTAAGTTCATGTTGCTAAGAAGTTACCGATGCATAATTTATGCCTGACCCCGCGGCGCAGGGGAAGTGACTTAATTTCACTGCAACATGAGCGAAGTTCATGAAGCGTGATACTCGCGTGTCGCTGCCTTCTTGCCGGGTGGCGCTGCGCTTACCCGGCCTACGGTTCAGCGTCGTATATGTGCTTTGCCGTCGCCGTTAACCCGCTGTAGAGGATTGGCATTTTTTTATTTCTGTTCAATTCCCGCTATAATCCCCAAAATTTCCAACCGGTTTAGAAACGATCATGACAAAACTCACCTTACAAGAGCAGATGCTGAAAGCGGGCCTCGTTAGCAGCAAGAAAGCGGCGAAAGTGCAGCGTACGGCAAAGAAATCACGCGTTCAGGCTCGTGAGGCGCGCGAAGCAGTGGAAGAGAATAAAAAAGCGCAGATCGAGCGTGACAAGCAGCTCAGCGAACAGCAGAAGCAGGCCGTGCTGGCAAAAGAGTTTAAAGCACAGGTGAAGCAGCTGATTGAGATGAACCGCATCACCGTGGCGAAAGGCAATATCACCTTTAACTTCACTGACGGTAATCTGATCAAAAAACTCGACGTCGACAAGCAAACCCAGACTCAGCTGATCAACGGCCGTCTGGCGATTGCGCGTCTGGTGATTAACGCCAGCGGCGACTGTGAATACGCGATTATCCCGGCAGTCGTGGCCGATAAAATTGCCCAGCGTGATGCCGACTGCATTGTGTTAAACAGCGCGCTCAGTCAGGAAGAGCAGGATGAAGACGATCCCTACGCGGACTTCAAAATCCCTGACGATTTGATGTGGTAAACCGCCGTCAGAACGGGGCGGTGTGACGGGCAGTAACCGGCTCGCCGCTCACCGGATGAATAAAATTCAGCTCGCAGGCATGCAGCATCAGCCGGGGCGTGATTTCCGCCCCCGGCGCGTCAAGACCGCCATACAGATCGCAGCCCAGAATCGGGTGCCCCAACTGCTGGCAATGAATACGCAGCTGATGGGTTCGCCCGGTTTCCGGGGTAAGCGTCACCCGCGTTAACGGCACTCCCGTTCCCTGATAAAAACGTTCCACCACCCGATAGCGGGAGCGGGCGGGTTTACCGTTAATGGCGCAGATTGACATCAGCGGGAACAGCGCCGGATCTTTGGCAATCGGGGCATCTATCACGCCCTCATCGTTTTCCAGATGTCCGCAAAGCAAGGCGCTGTA
This sequence comes from Enterobacter sp. T2, assembly GCF_010692925.1. NCBI lineage: Bacteria > Pseudomonadati > Pseudomonadota > Gammaproteobacteria > Enterobacterales > Enterobacteriaceae > Enterobacter > Enterobacter sp. T2. The sequence continues at coordinate 2,219,520 of NZ_CP048736.1, forward strand.
AACTTTCTCCACGCTGCGCTGGCTGAACTGCTGGCAGAGCGCCGCATTGATCGCTTTGTTACGCGCAATCACCATCAGCCCGGACGTGCCGAAATCGAGACGATGTACCAGCGTGCAGCCCGGGAACGTCTGAACCAGACGATAATGGACAGAATCAAGGTTTTGTGGATTTTTCCCCGAGAGGCTGAGCAGACCGGAAGGCTTATTGATCAGCAGCAGATGTTCATCCTGCCAGAGGATCTCGATGTCGTCATGACACGGTGGGGCAATAAAAGAATCAATAATCGCAGACATCAGGCCGCCCGGCTGGAGAGTGGGAGCGGATGATAACGAAATGTGGAGAAAAGAAAAACCCTCCCACCGGGCGGTGAGAGGGGGAAATCTTAGGCGGCAACCAGGCTGTCGATCGCGGCTTTCGCGTCGGTCTGCGCTTTCGTTGCCACTTCAGGACCGTAAGCGATGCCTTCCGCGAACACGAAGTTCACGTCAGTGATGCCGATGAAGCCCAGGAACAGGCTCAGGTACGGCGCAACCAGGTCGGTTGGGGTGTCTTTATGGATACCGCCGCGGCTGGTCAGTACGATCGCACGTTTGCCTTTCACCAGACCTTCAGGGCCGTTTTCAGTGTAACGGAAGGTTACGCCAGCACGCGCCACCAGGTCGAAGTAGTTCTTCAGCTGAGTAGGGATGTTGAAGTTGTACATTGGGGCGTTAATCACGATAACGTCGTGCGCCTGCAGCTCAGCAATCAGTTCGTCGGACAGGGCCAGGGCTTCCTGCTGACGCGGGCTCAGCGGAGCATCGCTCGGACGCAGCGCGCCAACCAGTTCACCGTCCAGCACAGGAATAGGGTTTGCCGCCAGGTCGCGCACGGTGATTTCGTCAGCGGAATGCTGTTCACGCCACTGTTCAACGAAATAATCAGACAGCTGACCAGACTGAGAGTACCCTGCCAGAATACTGGATTTCAACACTAATACTTTGCTCATGGGTGATTCCTGTTTTTGCATTTGATTGAAGGGGGTTGCCCCGTTGCTTGTTGACACTCTATTCACAATCCTGCCACAGAGATAGCGCAATATATCGAAGCCTATGTTCGAATTTTTTGAATAAGGCGCAGAAAGCGTCAATGTGGTACTCTATAGCAATCATTAAAAAGAGATTTTACCCGGCAGAGCACTGCCCATTAACGCTATGACAGAACACCAAAAAATCACCTTCCCGATACTCCTGCAAAGGCTTGATGCCCTGATGCTGCGCGATAAACAGCGGTTTGCGCGTCGTCTGCACGGCGTGAAGAAGGTTAAAAATCCTGATGCACAACAGGCCATTTATCAGGAAATGGCGAAAGAGATTGAACAGGCAGCAGGGAAAGTTGTGCTGCGCGAAGCTGCACGTCCGGCAATTACCTACCCGGAAAACCTGCCTGTCAGTCAGAAAAAACAGGACATCCTGGAAGCCGTGCGCGACCACCAGGTGGTAATTGTCGCAGGGGAAACCGGTTCGGGGAAAACCACCCAGTTGCCGAAAATCTGCATGGAGCTGGGACGCGGGGTGAAAGGTCTGATTGGCCACACCCAGCCGCGTCGTCTGGCGGCGCGTACCGTGGCGAACCGTATTGCCGAAGAGCTGCAAACCGAGCCGGGTGGCTGCATCGGTTACAAGGTGCGATTCAGCGACCACGTCAGCGATAACACCATGGTCAAGCTGATGACTGACGGTATCCTGCTGGCGGAAATCCAGCAGGATCGCCTGCTGATGCAGTACGACACCATCATCATCGACGAAGCGCACGAGCGCAGCCTGAACATTGACTTCCTGCTCGGTTACCTGAAAGAACTGCTGCCGCGTCGTCCGGATCTGAAAATCATCATCACCTCCGCGACCATCGACCCGGAGCGCTTCTCGAAGCATTTCAACAATGCGCCGATAATTGAAGTGTCAGGACGCACGTACCCGGTGGAAGTGCGCTATCGCCCGATTGTCGAAGAGGCGGATGATACCGAGCGCGACCAGCTCCAGGCCATCTTCGACGCTGTCGACGAACTGGGCAACGAAAGTGCGGGCGACATTCTGATCTTTATGAGCGGCGAGCGCGAAATTCGCGACACCGCCGATGCGCTCAGCAAGCGCGATCTGCGTCATACGGAGATCCTGCCCCTGTACGCGCGCCTGTCGAACAGCGAGCAGAACCGCGTGTTCCAGCCGCACGGCGGACGCCGCATTGTGCTGGCGACCAACGTGGCGGAAACCTCGCTGACCGTACCGGGGATCAAATACGTGATCGACCCGGGCACGGCGCGTATCAGCCGCTACAGCTACCGCACCAAGGTGCAACGCCTGCCAATAGAGCCGGTTTCTCAGGCGTCGGCCAACCAGCGTAAAGGCCGCTGCGGTCGTGTGTCGGAAGGGATCTGTATTCGTCTCTATTCCGAAGACGATTTCCTGTCGCGCCCGGAGTTTACCGACCCGGAAATTCTGCGTACCAACCTGGCGTCCGTTATCCTGCAGATGACCGCCCTGGGGCTGGGCGACATCGCGGCGTTCCCGTTCGTGGAAGCGCCGGACAAACGCAACATTCAGGACGGTGTCCGTCTGCTGGAAGAGTTGGGGGCCATTACCACCGACGAGCAGGCGACGGTCTATAAACTGACGCCGTTGGGTCGTCAGCTTAGCCAGTTGCCGGTCGACCCGCGTCTGGCGCGCATGGTGCTGGAAGCCCAGAAGCACGGCTGCGTGCGCGAGGCGATGATTATTACCTCTGCGCTCTCCATTCAGGATCCGCGCGAGCGTCCGATGGATAAACAGCAGGCGTCAGATGAAAAACACCGTCGCTTCCACGACAAAGAGTCCGATTTCCTCGCCTTCGTGAGCCTGTGGAACTATCTCGGCGAGCAGCAGAAAGCGCTCTCCTCGAACCAGTTCCGCCGCCAGTGCCGCGTGGATTTCCTCAACTACCTGCGCGTGCGCGAGTGGCAGGATATCTACACCCAGCTGCGCCAGGTGGTGAAAGAGCTGGGCATTCCGGTAAACAGCGAGCCGGCGGAGTACCGTGAAATTCATATCGCGCTGCTGACCGGCCTGCTGTCCCACATTGGGATGAAGGACGCAGAGAAGCAGGAGTATACCGGCGCGCGCAATGCCCGTTTCTCCATCTTCCCCGGTTCCGGCTTATTCAAGAAGCCGCCGAAGTGGACCATGGTGGCCGAGCTGGTGGAAACCAGCCGCCTGTGGGGACGCATTGCCGCGCGGATCGACCCGGAATGGGTTGAGCCAGTCGCGCAGCATCTGCTGAAACGCTCATACAGTGAACCACACTGGGAGCGTGCGCAGGGGGCAGTGATGGCGACCGAGAAGGTGACCGTTTATGGCCTGCCGGTGGTGGCCGCGCGTAAGGTCAACTACAGCCAGATTGACCCGGCGCTCAGCCGCGAGCTGTTTATCCGCCACGCGCTGGTGGAGGGCGACTGGCAGACGCGCCATGCGTTCTTCCGCGAAAACCTGAAGCTGCGCGCCGAGGTGGAAGAGCTTGAGCATAAATCCCGCCGTCGCGACATCCTGGTAGACGACGAGGCGCTGTTCGAATTTTACGATCAGCGCATCAGTCACGATGTGATTTCCGCCCGCCACTTTGACAGCTGGTGGAAGAAGGCCAGTAAAGAGACGCCGGACCTGCTCAATTTTGAAAAGAGCATGTTGATTAAAGAGGGGGCGGAGTCGGTCAGCAAGCTCGACTACCCGAACTTCTGGCATCAGGGCAATCTCAAGCTGCGTCTGACCTATCAGTTTGAACCGGGGGCCGATGCGGACGGCGTGACCGTCCACATTCCGCTGCCGCTGTTAAACCAGGTCGACGAGAGCGGATTTGAATGGCAGATCCCCGGCCTGCGCCGCGAGCTGGTCATTGCGCTGATTAAATCGCTGCCGAAACCGGTGCGGCGTAATTTTGTGCCTGCGCCGAACTACGCGGAAGCGTTTTTGGGCCGCGTCACGCCGCTGGAGCTGCCGCTGCTGGACGCGCTGGAGCGAGAATTCCGCCGCATGACAGGCACCACCATTGACCGCGAAGACTGGAACTGGGAACAGGTACCCGATCACCTGAAAATCAGCTTCCGCGTGGTGGATGATAAAAACAAAAAGCTGCTGGAAGGGCGTTCCCTGAGCGAGCTAAAAGAGGCGCTGAAAGGGAAAGTCCAGGAGACGCTCTCTGCGGTGGCGGACGACGGTATCGAGCAGAGCGGACTGCATATCTGGAGTTTTGGTCAGCTTCCGGAAAGCTACGAGCAAAAACGCGGTAACTATAAGGTGAAAGCCTGGCCAGCGCTGGTGGACGAGCGCGACAGCGTGGCGATCAAGCTGTTTGATAACCCGCAGGAACAGCAGCAGATGATGTGGCGCGGGCTGCGTCGCCTGCTGCTGCTGAACATTCCGTCGCCGATTAAATATCTGCACGAGAAGTTGCCGAACAAGGCCAAGCTGGGTCTGTACTTTAACCCGTACGGCAAAGTGCTGGATCTAATTGACGACTGCATCTCCTGCGGCGTGGACAAACTGATCCACGAGGCGGGCGGTCCGGTCTGGACGGAAGAGGGCTTTGCTCAGCTTCATGAAAAGGTTCGCGCGGAGCTCAACGACACCGTGGTGGAGATTGCCAAACAGGTCGAGCAGATCCTCACCGCCGTGTTCAACATCAACAAGCGCCTGAAGGGGCGCGTGGATATGACCATGGCGCTGGGGCTGTCGGACGTGAAGGCGCAGATGGCGGGGCTGGTGTATCGTGGCTTTGTCACCGGCAACGGCTTCAACCGTCTCGGCGATACGCTGCGCTATCTGCAGGCAATTGAAAAACGTCTGGAGAAAATGGCCATCGACCCGCACCGCGATCGCGCGCAGATGTTGAAAGTGGAAAGCGTGCAGCAGGCGTGGCAGCAGTGGCTAAACAAGCTGCCGCCGGCGCGCCGCGACGATGAAGACGTGCAGGCGATCCGCTGGATGATCGAGGAGCTACGCGTCAGCTTCTTTGCCCAGCAGCTCGGTACGCCGTATCCGATTTCGGATAAGCGTATCCTGCAGGCGATGGAGCAGATCTCTGGCTAAAAGCCTTGCCCGATTTTCTCCCTCTCCCTGTGGGAGAGGGTCGGGGTGAGGGCATCAGCCCGCACAATTTTCACCCGTTCACAATCGCCAGCGTAAACCCATCCCATCCCTTAACCCCCACCGTTTGCAACGCGGTGGCGGTTAAGCGCGGGTTATCTCCAGTCATCTCGATAAAACGCCGCACGCCCTGCACGCGCGCGTCGTCGCTTTGCCCGTTAACGACTTCACCCTCGCGAACCACGTTATCGCCGATAATTACCGTACCGGGACGGGAATAGTGCAACGCCCACTCCAGATAGCCGGGATTGTTCGGCTTATCGGCATCAATAAAGATCAGGTCGAACGGCGGAACGTCACCAAAATTTTCGAGCGAGCTCAGCGCCGGGCCTTCAATCAGTTCAATGCGATCGTTCAGCCCCGCGAGGTGAATATTCTGACGCGCAACGTCGGCATGTCTCGGGTCGGCCTCGAGTGTGATCAGCTTTCCGTCCGGCGGCAGGGCGCGCGCCATCCAGATTGAGCTATAGGCACCCAGCGTCCCGATCTCGAGAATGCGTCTTGCCTGCGTCATGCGCACGAACAGCGCCAGCAGCTGCCCCTGATTGGCCGCCACGTCGTGCTCGGGCAGCCCGGCGCGCTTGTTGTTTTCCAGTACCTGACTCAGTACGTCATCGTCAGGGATCAGCGAAGAAATCATGAAATTATCTACTGCAGACCACTGTTGTTGCATAGATTGACTCCTTGGGAAGGATTGCCGGGTGGCGACTACGCCTTACCCGGCCTACGGGTGCGAAATCCAGGACCGGTAAGCGACGCGCCACCGGGCAGGATTTCAGGCACTGCCCCAGCCGCCGCCCAGCGCCCTGTATAAATCAATCTGCGCCAGCAGCAGATTATTTTTCACCTGCACGACGCTGGTCTGGACCGAGAACAGCGTGCGCTGCGCGTCCAGCACGTCCAGATAGGAAGAATAGCCGTTGCGATAGCGATTCTGCGCAATGCGCAGCGTCTCCTGCGCCACAGCCTGCTGGGCGAGTAGCTCCGTCAGCTGTTCCTGATAGCGCGTAATGGCATCAAGGCTGTTGTTCACTTCCGCAAACGCGTTACGCACGGTTTTTTCATAGGCGTACAGCGCCTGGTTACGCTGAGACTGGGAAATATCCACCTGCGCATTCAGCGCCTGGCGGTTCAGCAGCGGGGCAAGAATACTGCCCCCGGCGCTCCAGAGCTGAAGCGGATTGTCCAGCAGGCCAGAAAGGGTACGATCCTGAATCGATCCGGTGGCAGTCAGGTTGATCGATGGCAGCAGGCTGGCGCGCGCCGCGGCAAGGGAGGCATCCGCCGCCACCAGCTGGCGTTCAGCCTGAACGATATCCGGGCGACGGTTCAGAAGCGTGGAAGGCAGCTGCGACGGCAGCTTCAGCGGCGTCAGCGCCGCAAAGCTTTCGCTGCGCGCTACCGCGCCGGGATTGCTTCCCAGCAGCAGGCTAAGCGCATTTTCCTGCTGCGCAATCTGATGCTGTAACACGGGCACCTGCGCCCGCGTTGAACGTAATTCGGAGTCAGACTGCATCAGCTCCAGGCGCGAACTGTAGCCGGTTTCAAACTGACGTTTCGCGAGGTTAAACGCCTCCTCGCGGGACTTCAGCGTGGATTCGGTCACGCGCAGCTGTTCGTCAAGTGAGAGCAGGGTGACGTACCCGGAAGCCACGGACGAGGCGACAGTCAAATCCGCGGCGGCAGCGGCGGCTTTTTGCGCCTCCAGCGACGCCTGAGCGGCATTCGCCGTGCTGCGGTTGACGCCCCAGATATCAACGTCGTAGCTCGCCGTCAGGCTGCCTCTGTACACCGTACCGTAGACGGGCAACCCGGTCGCAGCGGATTGCGAACGGGCGCGCGTCCCCGTGACGCCCGCGTCAAGCGAGGGAAACAGGCTGCCGTCGGCCGCAAAGACCCGCGCCTGATACTCGTTTATCCGTTCGCGGGCGATCAACACGTCACTGTTATTCTTAAGCGCCTGGTCCACATAGCGGTTCAGGTGGTTGTCATGAAAATTACGCCACCAGAGCTGTTCCGTCGGGCTGGCTGGCCCCGAGGTGGCCCGCCATTGCGCAGGAATGTGCAGCGTGGGCTGCGCCGGTTTGACGTCGACGGACTGGCATCCGGCCAGCATCACCGCCACGACCAGTCCGGCTATCGGACGCAGGATCATGGTTTCGCCTCCCGCGTATCAATTGTTACCTGTACCGACATGCCCGGACGCAGCAGGGCGGATTCCTCTGGCTTACCGAGTACCTCAATGCGCACCGGAATTCGCTGGGCAATTTTGACAAAGTTACCGGTGGCGTTATCCGGCGTGATCGCGCTGAATTCCACGCCGGTTGCGGGAGAGATGCTCTCCACGCGGCCCTGATACGCTTTGTCGTTCAGGGCATCGACGGTGAATTTCACCGGCTGACCAACGCGCAGCTCCGCGAGCTGGGTCTCTTTGATATTGGCAATAACCCAGTGCTGGGGGGGCACAAGGGTGGTGAGATGGGTCCCGGCGGTCACATACGCCCCGAGACGCACGGCAATCTGCCCCAGCTGGCCATCACGCGGGGCCACAATGCGGGTGTTTTGCAGATCGATCTGCGCCAGCTCCAGCGCCGCTTTGGCGTTCTCAACGTCCGCCTCCAGCGCCCCGCGGTTCACAATCACCGTCTGCAGATCCTGACGCGACATCTCAAGCGTTGCTTTCGCCTGGTCGATATCGGCGCTGCCTTGAGCCGCGCTTGCCAGGGCGGCATCGCGTTCGCGAACGGAAAGTGACCCATCCGCCGTCAGATCCTTCACGCGCTTCAAATCCGCCTGGGTTTTCAGGCTCTGGGCGCGGGCATTTTTCAGCGCGGCTTCATTTTTGGCAATCGTCGCTTCGGCGCTTTTACGCTGCTGCAGGTTATTATTCAGGGCGGCAATTTTCATCGCCAGCTGCGCCTCGGCCTGATGCACCCGCTGACGGTAGATGCGGTCATCAATCTGCAGCAGCAGATCGCCTTTTTTGACCTGCACAAAGTCCTGAACCTTCACCTCTGTGATATAGCCATTCACCTGCGGGCTGATAAACGTCGTTTGTCCCCGCACGTAGGCGTTGTCGGTAAACTGCACGTGTCGGGTAAAGGGCGGTAACTGCCAGGCGTAAAGGATCACCAGCACGCCGACAAGACCGATAGCAGCGGCGGTGAAAACGGAAACAATGCGCACATTTTTGCGGGTGTTGGCCTGCTCTTTGGCGGCATCCTGCTGACTCATAAATTCTCCAGAACTCTTTCAATTACTTGTTGCCGGTGGCGTTCTTCAGCGCCATACGGGCAGTGATGCGCAGACGCAGCAAGCGCCATAAAATCCAGACCAGCGTGGCGGCAGCGATGCTTGCCGTCAGAAGATAAGTATCGTTGTAAGCCAGAATATTTGCCTCAAGGGCGGTGACGCTTTGTAGTTGGGTAATTGCCTGAGTTCCCAACAGCGAACTGTCACCGATCAGGCTTTTATACATCTGGGTATAAAGCTGAATTCGCTCGTTGACCAGCGGGTTGAGCGTGGTGAGCTGGTCTGCCAGCAGGCTGGAGTGGTACTTCTCACGCCAGGTCTGGAAAGTACCGAGGATCGCCGACCCGAGCAGACCGCCGAGGTTCTGGCTCATGCCAAACATGACCGAGAAGCTGACCAGATTACGCGGGTCGGCGATCACTCCGCCAATGGCGGCCAGCATGGCCGGGGCGAGGAAGAAAGCGCTACCGAAGCCCAGCAGGAACTGGCTGACCATCAGCTGGTCCGGGCGGGTCAGGTTATTGGACTGGCTGTCCAGCAGCGAGGCAATGATCATCAGCGCCAGGGAGGTGATAATCGGCCACGCCAGTTTTGTGGGCTTGATGGTGAGACAGCTGGTGACGATCCCGCAGACGATCCCGGCGAAAATGGACCACGCCAGATGGGTCATCTGCTCATTCTGTAATCCCACATACTGTAACCAGCCAATCACCCCGGTATTTTGCTCCGCCAGCACGATGCGGATCAGCAGCATAATCAGTCCCAGACGGACGATGCTGCCGCTCGACAGCCAGCGGGTATTCAGCAGTGGGTTAGTGCGGTTATGTTCAAAGACGATGGCGGACACAATCAGCACCAGCGATAACGCCAGCGACCAGCCGATCCACGGCGCTTCAAACCACCAGTCCAGACGTCCCAGCGACAGCACCGCGCACAGCAAGGCCATGCCCGGCGCCAGCAGAAAGAAGGTGACAAAGTCTTTCTTCTCAAAGACCTTGCGTCGGTCGCCCGGCGGCAGCTTCAGCGCGATCACGCAGGCCAGGGAGATCAGCGCCAGCCCCAGTTCAAAGAAATACAATCCGCGCCACTCGTCCAGCTGGAGCAGTTCAGTCGAAAACAGCCGCGCCAGCGGAATGGCGAGTGACGAGCCGGTAATGCCTATGGTCAGCGCCTTCAGGCGATGTTTCGCCGGCCAGGCCTGGATCTGGTAGTAAATCCCCAGCGAGCTGAGCGCGGCGGCCACCATCCCGTGCGCGGCGCGCACCATCAGCGCTGAGCTGAGATCGTTAACAAACAGATGGAAAAAGGTGACCAGCACATACAGCACCAGAAACCCTTCGGTGAAGGCGCGCAGACCGTACTGCTGGCGGAATTTGACCAGCAGCAGGTTGATGGAGATGTTGGTCATCACATAGACCGCGGGCAGCCAGGCGATTTCCGTTGACCAGGCGCCGAAGGTGCCCTGCAGGTTTTGCAGATTGGCGGTCACCACCGCATTACCCAGCGCCCCCGTCAGGCACACCAGCAGGCCCACGACGCCGTAGGCAATCCGTTTGGGCGTGCTGTGTTCAGGTGTGGAAGGCGACCCCAGCAGAGCGGGTTTCTCATGTGGCTGCCACTCGCGAGGAGCATAAGGATCGCGTTCGGGCAGGCGCATAACGTTGTTTACCTTAGAAATAATGGAAAAATGTGTCGACTGGCGATTCTACGTCTGCCGCAAATGATAATTCAAGTGAATATGATTTACGCATGTTAATCAAATGTTGAGAGGGCACTTGAACAAAAAGAGCGGCCCGGGAAGGGCCGCCGAACGTTCAGATCTGGTCAGGTTGTGCCTGGACCGCGGGCGTTCGTTTCACGCGGCTGGCGCAGAAAATGGCAATCAGTGAGATAGCAACCGTCACGGCCAGATACCAGGCCACGGGCACCCAATCGCCGTCGTATTTTGCCAGCAGTCCAGTGGCAATCAGCGGGGCGGTCCCGCCTGCCAGCGCGGCACCTAACTGATAACCGAGCGTAATACCGGTGTAGCGTACGTTTGCGCTGAAGATCTCAGAGCAGAGTGTGCCGAGTACCGCCGTTACCGGAGCCCACAACACGCCAAAGGCGATGACCGTTGCGAGCACAATGCCCCACGTCGTGCCCGTATTGAGCAGCATAAACCATGGCACGATAAACAAACCGAGTATGAAGACGCTTGTGGCATACATGCGCTGCCGGCCAATTTTATCCGAGAGCAACCCCATTAATGGGATCATGATGGTGGCGACCAGAGCTCCCAGCGTCACGGCTTCCAGCGCCTGTGATTTCTGATAGGTGAGCGTGGTGGTGGCATAGCTCACCACGAAGGTTGAGAAAATATAGAATGGGGCGGTTTCCACGACCTTCAGCCCGGCGGCAATCAGCACTTCGCGCCAGTGATGCTTCAGCGTATCGCGGAGTGGGGCTTTCGCTACCTGACCAGACGCTTTCACCTTTTGAAAATCAGGCGTTTCATCAATATCTTTTCGGATCCACAGGCCGAGCAATACCAGTACCGAGCTCAGCAGGAACGGGATCCGCCAGCCCCAGGAGAGAAAATCCTCTTCACTGAACAGGGTCATGAGCGAAACAATAAAGGTCGCCATCAGCATGCCGATGGTCACGCCCGCCTGCGGAATGCTGCCGAAGAACCCTTTGCGTTTTTCTGGCGCGTATTCATAGGCCAGCAACAGCGCGCCGCCCCATTCACCGCCGATGCCCATCCCCTGAATGATACGCATCAGGATCAGCAGCGCGGGAGCCCACATGCAAATCATCTCATACGTCGGCAGCAGGCCAATCATGACGGTTGCACCGCCCATCAACGAGAGGGTCAGGACAAGGGTCTTTTTACGTCCGATGCGGTCACCGATATGTGCAAAAAGTACCCCGCCAATGGGGCGAATAAAAAAGGTTAAGGAGAAGGAGAGATAAGAGAGAATGAGTCCGATCACCGGATCGACCATCGGGAAGAAGATCTTATTAAAGACCAGCGCGGCCGCCGTACCGTAGAGAAAATAGTCAAACCATTCAATGGCGCTCCCGGTAAGGCTGGCGATTAACACCTTCTTATTTTTTCGTAATACCGTCGTCGTACTTTCATGTTCTGTCATGACCTGAAACCTCGCCACGTTGATGATGTAAGAGGTGTCACCTGGCGCGCTTCAGGTGCAACCTGTGATGATGAAAAAGGTTGTCAAATTGTTAAGCAACTTAGGGTTGGATGTTGTATTTAGCAAGCGCAGGGGGGATAAAACTGGTCAGATCACGGTGAAATAAGCAGCGTTGGGTGCTTTTTCATGACGCCTGTACCATACAATGTTTTGTTGGGCTGAAAATCAAAAGCATAATAGGCAGGTGCAACCCGATGATTTTTGGATGTTTCTGGTTATTTCAGAAAAATGATAAATTCGGTGATTCAACAACGCGAGGAGTTCACCATGGTTCAGCCCCATTTCCCCGTCCTGCCGGACGCTACGCTTACGGCCATCAATACTGTCGGTGAATGGCTGGCGCAGGACGATCTCCGCGGCACGTCTCAAACCCCGGATGTTGATGGGGTGATCCTGGCAGGAAACGCGGTGATCACGACCATTGAAGCAGCCTGCCGAATTGCCGCAGAAAAGCAGGTTCCGCTGCTGATTAGCGGCGGTATCGGCCACTCGACAACGTTTTTGTATGATGCGATCCGTCACCACCCCCGTTATCACCCACTGCCGGTGTCCGGGCGGGCGGAAGCAAGCATTCTTGCCGACATTGCGCGGGAGTTCTGGCAGATCCCCGAGTCGCGCCTGTGGGTTGAAGATCGCTCCACTAACTGCGGAGAAAACGCCCGATTTAGCTGGAACATGCTGAAACAGCACCAGCGAACAAGCGGACGAATGCTGGTGGTTCAGGATCCGACGATGCAGCGCCGTACGATGGCGACATTCGCCCGCGTTTGCCGCGATGAGCCCGTTTCTCCGCAGTGGATTAGCCACCCGGGAATGACGCCAATACTGCAAAACGGCAAAAACGGCGTGGTATTTAGCGAGGGTAACGCAGGGCTGTGGGCCGTTGAGCGTTACCTTTCGCTGGTTATGGGGGAACTGCCGCGTCTGCATGACGATGAGAACGGCTATGGCCCGGCCGGCCGGGATTTTATCGCGCACGTCGAATTCCCTGAGGCTGTCACCGAAGCCTGGAAACAGATTCAGCAGGATCCGGTCCTGAAGGTGGCGCGTAAAATCATCTGAGCACGGGGCAATCCCCTCGCCCCTTTGGGGAGAGGGTCAGGGGGAGGGGGAATTTCACAGCGCGGCGAACTTATCCAGCGTACGCACCAGCTGCGTCACGAAACCATACTCGTTGTCATACCACGCGACGGCCTTCACCAGTTGCAGGTCTCCCGCTTCCGACACCTCCGTCTGTGTGGCGTCGAATACCGAACCGTAGTGCGAACCAATCACGTCTGACGACACAATTTCATCATCGGTATACCCGAACGATTTATTCCCCTGTGTCGCCTTTTTCAGCGCAGCGTTGATCTCCTCAACGGTAACTTTCTTGCCCAGAATGGCGACCAGCTCGGTGACGGAGCCGGTTTTTACCGGCACGCGCTGCGCGTGGCCTTTCAGCTTGCCGCTGAGCGCAGGGATCACCAGGCCGATGGCTTTTGCCGCACCGGTCGTGTGCGGAATAATGTTCTCAGCTGCTGCCCGCGAGGCGCGTAGATCTTTCCCGCGCGGTCCATCGACCAGCGCCTGGGTGCCGGTGTAGGCATGGATGGTGGTCATGGTGCCCACTTTTATTTCAAACGCATCGTGCAGGGCTTTTGCCAGCGGGGCCAGGCAGTTGGTGGTGCAGGACGCGACGGAAATAATGGTGTCACTGGCGTTAATCGTGTCGTCATTCACGCTATAGACGATGGTTTTCATGTCACCTGCAGGTGCCGAAATCAGCACTTTTTTCGCACCTGCGTCCAGATGTGCCCGGGATTTCTCTTCAGAGGTGTAGAAGCCGGTGCACTCCACGACAATATCCACTCCCGCCGTTTTCCATGGAATATGCTTTGCCTCTTTCTCCGCGTATACCGCAATGGTCTTACCGTCGACGATCAGCGCATCTTCAGTGAAATCTACGCTCCACGGGAAGCCACCGTAGTTGGAATCATGTCTGAGCAGGTAAGCCAGCACTTTCGGGGAGGTGAGGTCGTTGATGGCGACGACAGTATTACTGTCCTGAGTTTCAAGAAGGCGGCGCAGAACAAGGCGTCCAATGCGTCCGAATCCGTTAATGCCAATTTTACTCATTGTGTTCTCCTGTGAACATGTCGATACGACAGTTTGAACTCATCCAGGCTTAGACCATCACGGACAGGGCGGCAATTGAAGATACTTCATCCGCAGGGAAGTGACTGAAAAGTCATACAGAAAAGTTAATGAATTTTTAAGGAAAGGAGATTATGTTGGCGCGGTGACTGTTTTTTTTTCAGGAAATCCCATGCGTACTAAATATTCAAGCCTGCAGATTGCGATTCACTGGCTGGTGTTTTTGTTAGTTGTCGTCGCCTACTGCGCGATGGAGTTTAGAGGCTTTTTCCCGCGTACCGATCGCCCGGTGATAAACATGATCCACGTCTCCTGCGGGATCTCGGTGCTGGTGCTGATGGTGGCGAGATTGCTCATCCGCCTTAAATATCCCGCACCGCCTATTCAGCCGAAACCCAAAGCGATGATCACCGGTATGTCGCACCTTGGGCATCTCATCGTTTATCTGCTGTTTATTGCGCTGCCGCTGATTGGCATTGTGATGATGTATAACCGCGGAAACGACTGGTTTGCCTTTGGCATGCTGATGCCGCATGCGGCGGAAGGGAATTTTGATCTGGTGGATGTGCTGAAGGAGTGGCACGAGACGCTGGCCAATCTCGGCTATTTCGTGATTGGTCTGCACGCGGCGGCAGCGCTAATGCATCACTATTTCTGGAAAGACAATACGCTGCTGCGCATGATGCCGAAAAAGCGTCAGTAGTCTTTTCGCCCGGCGGCGCTTCGCTTGCACGGGCCTACAAACGGCTCAAACTCGTAGGCCGGGTAAGCGCAGCGCCACCCGGCTTGTTTTTTAACCCAGCAGCGCACGCTCTTCAGCCGTTAACGCCAGCGTCTGCGTTGTCCCGGTCTCTGATGATTTCACCGCCGCTTCCAGCACAGCCATGACCGCTAATGCCTCGACAGGGTGAACAGGATGGGGGATTTCCCCGCGCAGCGCATCACGCACGTGGATGTAATACTGGCGCTGGTCGCCTTTCGGTGTGGCAACGGTCTGCGTTGCACCGTCTGCCCCGAAGAACACCATGCTGTCGCTGTCTTCTCCCCAGGTTTCGCTGCCGGGGATCACACCCGCAAGCAGTTGTGCTTCCTGCTGATCGATTCTGGCCTTCACCACGCTGCCTTTATCCCCGTGAACGGTAAAGCGCGCCGTCCCGCCAGCGACCAGCATGCTGGCGTGCAGAATAACCTTGTGCGCCGGGTAATTTAAAACCACGTGCGCCCAGTCGTCGATCTCCGCACCCTCGCGCAGCGTCGCGATATTCCCCTGAACCGACTCAGGCAGGCCAAACAGCTGTAGCGTCTGGTCGATCAGGTGCGGCCCCAGGTCAAACCACAGACCGCTCCCGGGAACGTTCTGCTCGCGCCAGCGCACGCGGACTTCCGGACGGAAGCGATCAATATGCGACTCCAGGTGCTTGACCTTGCCGAGCGTGCCTTGCGCAATAATCTGTTTAATGCCGAGGAAATCGCTGTCCCAGCGGCGGTTATGAAAAACAGAGAGCAGGAGCTGTTTTTCATCCGCCAGCGCGATCAGGTCGCGGGCTTCCTTCATATCGAGGGTAAAAGGCTTATCCACGACGACATGTTTCCCGGCGTTCAGGGCCAGCGTAGCCAGCGGGGCGTGAGTGGCGTTAGGCGAGGCAATCACCACCACGTCGATATCAGGATGCTGAATAGCCTCTTCCGGTGTCGCGACCACAAGCACATCCGGAAGATCGCGTTTTACCTTCTCTTCATCACGGGAAGAGACCACCGCCAGCCTAAGCCCGTCCACGGACTGGATCAGCGGAGCATGGAAGGTTTTACCCACAAATCCATACCCGATCAGCGCAATGTTGATTGTTTGAACTTTACTCATGACCTTCTCCACGTTATTGCGCGCATACGGTGACCTGTAATGCGCCAGGGTCCCCAAGCTCAGGCCAGGGACGATCTAAAAAGAGTTGATGAATGTCGGATAACCCCGAAACCAGATACGGTTCACAGCGGTTAACTTTCAGATGGTCGGCCACGATCCAGTGTTCATGGCTTGCAGCGAGCATCGCACGTTTCACCTCAGCATCGGCCTCTTTACCGGCACTCAGGCCGAGTTCGGCATGAATGGCGCACGCCCCAAGAATGGCGATATCTGCCCGATAGCGGGAGAGCAACGACAACGTGGCGCTTCCGGCAAACAGGCGCTGTTTCGGGTCCCATTTCCCGCCGAGCAGGATCAGATCAATGTCTTCCCGGTCGCTAAAATGCTGGGCGATGTCCAGCGAAGTGGTGATCACGGTGTGAGGCCCCTGAAGAAAGATCGCGACGGCCATCACCGTGCTGCCGGCATCCAGAAAGAGGGTAGAACCGGCTGGAACCGCCTGCGCGACCTGTTTCCCCAGGCGTTGCTTGGTTTCAGGCAGCAGCGTGTTGCGGCCCTGACGATTCATGGCGGAAAGATTAAGGGCGATAGCGCCACCGTGGTTCTTCTGGGCAAGCCCCTGATTTTCCAGGTCGGTGAGATCCCGACGGATGGTATCTGCTGAAACCTGCAGCTTTTCTGCCAGCTCAGTAATGCTGGCCTGACCTTGATCGCTCAAAATATCAAGGACATAACGTTGACGTGCGGTCTTGTGCATGGATGCACTCCTGCAAAATGTCGCAATAATTCGCATAATACAGCATTTCTGCGCAGAGGGAAGCAGGGGAATGGGTAAGCGGTCGGGAGGTGCAGTCATTCCGGTAGGTGATTATTACATTTGTATTAAGCAGATATCATTAAGCCGTTTTGAATGTTAACCACAGTGTTATTGTTATGTTTTATTTAATGATTTGGGTTATGTAACCATTATACTACCATTGATTAGAATAAATCTCTGCGAATAATATTTATAATGGCGTTTAATCTCTTACTTTAGTTTTTTAATGGATTTTTATTTTGGCGTGAGGTCGGCAATGACTTAAATTGACACTTCTTTGAAAATCTTTGTGTCTGACGCTCCTGGAAATTAACGCAAAAATGTACAGAGAGTGAATTAGGAATTTTCCTTAAATAACAGAGGGTTTATATGTTTCATTTGAAATGCCTTTTTTATACTTTTGTCCAGAAACCCCATCTTTTTTCTTATTTGTAACACCACATTAACATTGTGGGTGTAGTGGCCTATACCACATTTTGTTATGCTGCAAATCAGTTTAAGAAATAAGTAAATTCTTAATTGAAATAAGACGACGGACTTTCTCACTTCCAATGGAAATGGGTATGGGGGAGTTTTACCTGAAATTCAGTGAGGACGCTAAAGAAGATATTTGTCTAATTATCTATACCTCTTTTTGGGTAATTGCCTGAGTTTGGCTCAGAGTCAGGGAGATAAAAATGACGATATTGCGAAAGCCTATGTTACGCCGATTTACAACAGCACTGGCATTAATTTCATTCGCCATAAATACGGCTTATGCCAATAGTCACCAGGCAGGGATTGCCGCAGTGGCAAAGACGACCTTAAAAGAAAGTATTCTTTTTGCTATCGATCGCGATCCCTCAATTAGTCAGCAGGCCGCGCAATTAGGTATTGGTCAGGCGCAAATAGATGAAGCGCGTAGCGGCTGGATGCCACAAATCGCGTTGAACGGGAGCACGGGTCATAGCCAGACCACCGATTCCAGCGGATCGCTGAAGAATTCTGCGGCCTGGGGGATTAGCCTGACCCAGCTGCTGTACGATTTCGGGAAAACCAATAACAGCATCAGCCAGTCTTCCGCCCAGCGCGATAGTTACCGCTACCAGCTGATGAGTACGCTCTCTGATGTGGCGGAGAAAACGGCACTCAGCTACGTGGAAGTTAAACGCTATTCCGATCTGCTCCAGGCGGCAAAGGACAACGTTCAGGCGCTTAAAAATGTTGAGCAACTGGCAAAACTGCGTGCGGATGCAGGGGTGAGCTCCACTTCCGATGAACTGCAGACCCGCACGCGTATTGCTGGCATGCAGGCAACGGTCGCGCAGAATAACGCCGCCTTAAACAGCGCCCGCGCAAGGCTTGCGGTCTTAACCGGGATGCAGGCTGACGCTTATTCGCCCGTGCCTGCGAACCTCGCCGTTGAGCCTGATTCGCTTAACCGCATTGATTATTCCTTGATACCCACGGTGTTAGCGGCGCAGAACCGGGAGCGTTCGGCCCAGTACGGCGTGGAAACGGCGAAGTCCCAGCACTGGCCGACCTTAAGCCTGAAGGGGGGGCGTACCCGTTATGAGTCGGACAACCGTTCTTACTGGGACGACCAGATCCAGCTCAATATTGATGCACCGCTTTATCAGGGCGGCGCGGTCTCCGCACGTGTGCGTCAGGCAGAAGGCGCACGGGCTATGGCCTCTTCTATGGTTGATCAGGCGCGCTTCGATGTTCTGCAAAAAGCCTCCGTTGCGCAGGCTGACTGGACCGGTGCACGGGGAAGAATGGAAGCCGGTAAGCTGCAGCTGGAAAATGCACTGCGTGCCCGTGATGTTTATAAAAATGAATACACCCTGAGCAAGCGGAGCATTAATGATTTGCTCAGCGTTGAGCAGGATGTCTGGCAGGCCACGTCGGCAAAAATAATCGCTGAGTATGATGGGTGGAGTTCGGCAATTAATTATGCTTCCGCGGTTGATAATTTAATGTCGCTTATTGGAATAGAGAAAAACGCTGCCGCAAAATTACCCGATTTGAGTTAAAAAAAGACGCGCATAGCTGCGCAAAATAAGACTGAAAATAATGGGTGTTTTTTCCCAGGGATAGCTACATCCATCTGGTGGACATATCCACAGGAATCCGCACACCTGCAAGGAGAAGAATATGAGTAACGTAAAGGTTGTTGATGTCATCATTCGCAAAACGGCAGAAAAAACGAAATTAACCGGAGACGGAAATCTCTCGGTATCCATTTCATCGCCGAGTGTGATTGAAATCCAGGGCTCAGCTCAGGATGTGGTGCGTTATGTCCGCCAGGGTAAAGACCTTCTCATTTATATGAAAGATGGCAGCGTTATTCGCTGTAATAACTATTTTGTCGAAGATCCTGAAACCCATCATCAGTCAGAGCTGGTATTCAACGATCATCAGGAACTGACGCATATTTCTTTTGCCGATGCCGGGGAAGCGTCTGGCGCTGCTGTCACTGAGTTAACCGCCCAGGCCACACCCATTAGCAGCATTGAACCTTTCCTTGAGCAGGAAAGTGTCCTGAGCGATGCGCCGTGGGGCTGGATTGCGGGTGCTGCCCTGGGCGGTGGCGCCATCGGGGCGCTGCTGGCCAACGGCGGTGACGGCGAAACGAAAACGAAAGTCATTGATAACACCAAAGAAGTGGAAAGTGCCACGCCGACCTTTTTGCTGTCGGACAAGGTGGGTGACAAGCAGGGTGTGCTGAGCGCGAACGCGATCACGGACGATAACACCCCGACCTTTAGCGGTAGCGGCCAACCGGGCGCGACCATTCAGATCAAAGACAGCAGCGGAAGCACCATTGCCAGCGCGATGGTGGGTAAAGACGGCACCTGGACGGTAAAACTCCCGACCCAGTCTGACGGAGAGCATACGTGGTCGGTCGTGCAGATCGACGGCAGCAAAACCACCTCTGCAGGCAGCATCACGGTAACCGTCTCCACGGCCGAGGCCTCGATTACGCTGGCGACAACGGCGGGTGACAACGTGATAAACGCCAGCGAGCAGTCTGCCGGTTTTACGCTGTCCGGCAGCAGCCAGCATCTGGCGAAGGGAACCGACGTTTCCGTGACGCTGAACGGTAAAACCTACACGGCGGAAGTGGGGGCCAACGGCGCGTGGAGCGTAAAAGTGCCAGCGGCAGACGCGCAGGCGCTGGGCGATGGCACCTGGACGGTCAACGTGAGCGGCAAAGACGCGGCGGGGAATACCGTGAGCGGAAGCCAGACGATTGGCGTGGATACCGCTGCGCCAACGCTCTCTGTCGATACGCTCGCGCAGGACAATATCATCAATGCCGCCGAGCACAACCAGCCGCTGACGCTGACCGGTAAAACCAACGCGGAAGCCGGACAAATTGTGACGGTAACGCTGAACGGCAAAAACTATAACGCCACGGTGGGCAGCGATGGCACCTGGTCCGTCACACTTGCCGCCAGCGAGGTGCAGGCTCTCAGTGAGGGCAACCACACCCTGACGGTGAACGTCAGTGACAAAGCGGGTAACGGTACATCAGCGACGGCAGATTTCTCGGTTCATACTGCGGCGCCGGTCATTACCATTCACACCGTGGCGGGCGATGATATTCTCAATACCAGCGAGCAGGACCAGGCACAGATTATCTCCGGCCAGGCGAGCGGTGCCGCCGCAGGCGATGTGGTGACCGTGACCGTGGGCGGTAAGACCTTCACCGGCGTGGTGCTGGCAGACGGCAGCTGGAGCGTAGGCGTCCCGGCGTCCGTTGTGGGTGCGCTGGGAGAAGGCCACCACACCCTTTCGGTGTCCGTGACCAATGCGGCAGGCAACACCAGCAGCGCCACGCACGGCATCACGCTGAGCGGCAACCCGCCGGAATTCACGATTGACGCCATCAGCCAGGATAACGTGCTGAATGCCCAGGAGGCGATGCAGCCGCTGAGCCTGTCCGGCACCAGCAATCTGCCTGACGGCAGCGCCATCACCGTCACGCTGAATAACGTGAATTATCCGGCCACCGTCGAAAACGGTATCTGGTCCATCCAGGTGCCGGTTTCCGACGTGTTGAATCTGGCGAACACGCTTTACACCGTTACCGTTAGCGGCACCGACAGCGTGGGCAACAGCGGTTCTGCCGAAGCGAATCTGCTGGTGGATACCGTGCTGCCGCAGGTCATTATCAACACCTTTGCAGGCGACAACCTGGTCAATAACGCCGAAGCGGGCGTGGATCAAACCCTCAGCGGTCGCGTTACCGGCGCGGCGGCGGGCGATACGGTGTCTGTTACCGTGGGCGGTAAGAGCTACAGCGCCACGGTAGGCAGCGATCTCACCTGGAGCGTCACCATTCCGTCGGCGGATCTTCAGGCGTTCGGCGATGGTGATTTAACCTTCACCGCATCGGTAACCAACGGGCACGGTAATACCGGCACCGGCGAGCGTGATATCAACATCAACGCTCAGCTGCCGGGTCTGCGCGTGAACACCATTTCCGGCGATGACGTGATCAACGCCATCGAACAGCAGCACGATCTGACCGTCACCGGTGCCAGCACCCATCTGGCTGCGGGCACACAGATTGTCGTTACCATCAATAACGTCGAGTACGTCACCGCGGTTAACGCCAGCGGCAACTGGCAGATTGGCGTTCCGGCGGCGGATCTTCAGGCCTGGACGGCGGGAGAGGTGACGGTCAACGTCAGCGCGAAAGATGCCTGGAACAACACCGTTTCGGCAGAACACCCGATTGAACTCGACCTCAACGCCGTGGCGGTCACCATTGATACCGTCTCCAGCGATGACATGCTCAACGCGACAGAAAAAGGCAGCGATTTAACCCTGTCCGGCCAGACGCAGGGCGTGGAAGCGGGGCAGACCGTGGTGGTGAAATTCGCCGACCAGACCTTCACCGCCCAGGTGCAGCAGGATGGCTCCTGGAGCCTGACCGTACCGGCCAGCGCGATGGACACGCTGATCGACGGTCGCGCACAGGTGAGCGTCAGCGTCACCAACATCAACGGTAACACTGCCGACGCGTCGCGCGTGGTCACGGTGGATACCCTGCCGCCAGCGATTACCCTCGATAACCTGACCGCGGATAACA
Source organism: Enterobacter sp. T2 (assembly GCF_010692925.1). Classification (NCBI taxonomy): domain Bacteria; kingdom Pseudomonadati; phylum Pseudomonadota; class Gammaproteobacteria; order Enterobacterales; family Enterobacteriaceae; genus Enterobacter; species Enterobacter sp. T2. The sequence goes on from NZ_CP048736.1 coordinate 2,241,017, forward strand.
TCATTAATGCGGCCGAAGCGCAGCAGGATTTAGTCTTAAGCGGCAGCAGCACGGCAGAATCGGGCCAGACGGTCACCGTAACGCTGAACGGCAAAACGTACCAGACCACGGTCCAGACGGACGGTACCTGGCAGTTGAGCGTTCCGGCGGCTGACGTTGGCGCTCTGGCCGACGGTATCGTGACCGTGACGGCCAGCGTGAGCGACGTGGCGGGTAACACCAGCAGCGCCGATCGCGTCGGTCTGGTAGACGCAACCGTGCCGCAGGTGACCATCAACGACTTTGTCACCGCCACCAACACCATTAACCAGCTTGCCCATTCTCAGGCGCAGATCCTGAGCGGCTCCGTGACCGGCGCGGCAGCGGGCGACCGGGTGACCATCACCATCAACAATGTGGATTACACCACCGTGGTGGATGCGGCGGGCAACTGGAGCCTCGGTCTGCCAGCGTCCGTGGTGCAGGGGCTGGCCGACGGTACCTGGACCATCGACGTCTCCGTGACCGACAGGTCCGGTAATACCGGAAGCAGTTCGCTGGATGTGGTGGTGAATACCGTGACGCCGGTCATCGGTATTAATACCCTGGCAGCAGATGACGTGATCAATGCGACCGAGAAAGGTCAGGATCTGCAACTCTCGGGTACCAGCAACCAGCCGGAAGGAACCCGTATCACCGTCACCCTGAACGGCATCGACTACACGGCTATTGCCGATGCCAGCGGTAACTGGAGCGTCACCGTACCGGCGACGGCGGTAGGTGCGCTGGGCGAAGCGCATTACACCGTGACGGCGAACGTGACCGACAGCGTGGGCAACAGCGCCTCTGCAAGTCACGATGTGCTGGTGGACAGTTCGCTGCCGGTTGTGACGATCAATACCCTGGCGGGCGATAATATCGTTAACGCCGCGGAGGTTGCGGCAGGGCAAACCCTGACCGGTAAAGTGGCTCACGCGGCGCCAGGTGACACTGTCACTATTATCCTTGGCGGCCAGACATACACGGCCACCGTGCAGGACGATCTCACCTGGAGCCTGCCGTTAAGCGAGGGCCAGTTAACCGCGCTCGGCAATGGCGATTTGACGCTGTCAGCCAGCGTCACCAACGCCCACGGTAATACCGGCTCATCCTCTCTGGACTTCACCATCGACGCCCAGCTTCCTGGGCTGCGTATTGACACCGTGGCGGGCGATGACGTGATTAACATCATCGAACACGGTCAAAACCTGATTGTGTCCGGCTCCAGCACCGATCTGGCGGCGGGCAGCACCGTCACGGTAACCATTAACGGCAGCAACTATTTCGCCACCGTGCTGGCGGACGGCACCTGGAAGGCGGCGATCCCGGCCGCGGATGTGTCGCAGTGGGCGGACGGTTCGCTCGATATCAAGGCAAGCGCACAGGATACCTCCGGCAACCCGGTGAATATTGGCACCGTTGTGGATGTCGATCTCGCGCCTGTCGCCATCACTATCAGCAGCGTGACCGACGATAATGTGCTCAACGCGGCGGAAAAAGGTCAGGATCTGCTGCTTTCCGGCACCACCTCCAATGTGGAAGCGGGTCAGACCGTGACCATTACCTTTGCGGGTAAAACCTGGACCACGACCGTGGATGCCAACGGCGACTGGACGTATACCGTACCGGCAGCCGATCTGAGCGGCCTGAAAGACGGCGACGCCAGCGTGCAGGTTAACGTCACCAACGCGAACGGCAACGCGGCATCGTCCGCGCAGGAATTCAGCGTCGATACCACCGCGCCGACGGTCAGCATCAACACCATCAGCAATGACAATATGCTCAACGCGGCAGAGGCGGCGCAGGATTTGACCCTGAGCGGCTCCACCACGGCCGAAGCCGGCCAGACGGTGACGGTCTCGTTCAACGGCAAGCAGTACACCGCGCAGGTGCAGGCGGACGGCAGCTGGACACTCAACGTGCCGGCGGCGGATCTGGCAGGCATCAGCGACGGTAACGCCACGGTCACGGCATCGGTTTCCGATAAAGCCGGTAACCCGACAAGCGCGGATGCCTCCGTTCTGGTGGATACCACCGTGCCACAGATTAGCTTCAACATCGTCGCGGGCGATGACATCGTGAACATTGCTGAGCACGGTCAGGCGCTGATCGTCTCCGGTAAGGTGACGGGCGCGCAGGCGGGCGATGTCATCACGGTGACCCTGAACGGGAAAGACTACACCGCAATGCTGGATGCGTCCGGGAGCTGGAGCGTGGGCGTTCCGGCAACGGACGTGGGCGCGCTGGTGAACGGCAACCAGACGATCGCGGCGACACTCACCGATAAAGCGGGTAACAGCAACACCGCAACGCATGACGTTGAGGTCTCCCTGACCGCGCCGGTGATTGCCATCAATACCCTGGCGGTTGACGACGTGATCAACGCGGCCGAAAAAGGCCAGGACCTGCTGGTTTCCGGCAGCAGTAACCAGCCGGACGGCACCACCATTACGGTGACCCTGAACGGCATCAGTTACACCGCCATCACGGACGCCAGCGGCAACTGGAGCGTCACCGTACCGGCGGCAAACGTCTCGGCGCTGGGCGAAGCGAGCTACGCCGTGACGGCAAACGTGACCGACGCGGCAGGCAATAGCGCAAGTACCAGCCACAGCGTTGTGGTCGACAGCGCGCTCCCGGTGGTGACCATTAACCCTGTCGCCACGGATGATGTGATTAATGCGGCAGAGGTCGCCGCAGGCCAGACCCTGAGCGGGAAAGTGAGCGGGGCAGCGATCGGTGACACTGTCACTATTTCCATCGGTGGCAATATCTACACCGCCACGGTACAGGACGACCTGAGCTGGTCGGTCAACGTGCCGTCCACGGTCTTAACCGCCATCGGTAACGGCGATCTGACGGTGTCCGCCAGCGTTACCAACGGCCATGGCAATACCGGCACCGGCGAGCGCGACATCACCATCGATGCCAGCCTGCCCGGTCTGCGCGTCGATACCGTCGCGGGCGACGATGTGATTAACAGCATCGAACATGCGCAAAACCTGATTATCACCGGGTCAAGCGATGGCCTGGCAGCCGGTTCGGCACTCACGGTAACCGTCAACGGAAAAACCTACGCGGCAACCGTGCTGGCAGACGGCACCTGGGCGGCGGCGATCCCGGCGGCAGACGTTAGCGCGCTGGGCGCAGGCACGGTCACCGTAACGGTTAACGGCCAGAGCACGGCGGGCACGCCGGTCACCATCAGCCACGACGTGAAGGTAGATTTGGCCGCAGTCGCCATCAGCATTAATCCGATTGCCACCGACGACGTGATTAACGCGACGGAAAAAGGCGCGGACCTGGTCCTGTCCGGCTCCACCACCAATGTGGAAGCTAACCAGACCGTCACCATCACCTTCGGCGGCAAGTCGTACACCGCGACGGTCGATGCCAGCGGCAACTGGACGACCACCGTACCGTCTGCCGATTTGGGCAGCCTGAAAGACGGCGACGCCAGCGTACAGGTGAGCGTGACCAACGTGAACGGCAACAGCGCGTCAGCTGGCCGTGAGTACAGCGTGGACGCGACGGCGCCGACGGTCTCGATTGACATCATCAGCGACAACAACATCATCAATGCGGCCGAAGCGCAGCAGGATCTGGTCATTAATGGCGTGACCAACGCCGAAGCGGGCCAGACGGTGACGGTCACGCTGAACGGTAAAGACTACACCACCACCGTAGCGGCAAACGGCAGCTGGAGCGTAACCGTGCCGTCTGCGGATCTGGGCGCGATTGCTGACGGTAACTACACCGTCAGCGCCGCCGTCGCGGATAAAGCGGGCAACCCGGCCTCTGCCGATCGCGACGTGCTGGTTGATACCACCGTTCCACAGCTGACCATCCACACCGTATCCGACGACGATGTGATCAACAGCGCCGAACATGCGCAGGCGCTGATTGTCACCGGTTCTGTGACCGGCGCGGCGGCGGGGGATGTGGTCACCGTGACGATCAACAACAAATCGTACACAGCCACTCTGGATGCCTCCGGCAACTGGAGCGTGGGCGTACCGGCGGCGGATGTGACCGCGTTGACCGCGGGAGATTACACCATCACCGCGGCGCTGACCGATAAAGCGGGCAACAGTAACAGCACCACACACAGCGTGGAGGTAAACCTGAGCGCGCCGGTGCTGACCATTGACACTGTTTCCGGTGACGATGTGATCAACAGTTCAGAGAAAACCCAGGATCTGACGATCTCCGGTACGGCTTCCGGCCTGGCGGCAGGCGCGGCGGTGACCGTGATGCTCAACGGCAAAGCGTACGGCGCAACGGTGGACGCTAACGGTAAATGGACGACCACGGTTCCGGCGGATCAGGTTGGTCAACTGGGTGAAGCGCTTTACACCGTTACCGCGTCAGCAACGGACGGCGTTGGCAACAGCACCAGTACCTCTCATACCGTGAATGTCGAATCCATTCTGCCGGGTGTCATTATCAACACCGTGGCGGGCGATGACGTCATTAACGCGGCTGAACTGGCGGCAGGCCAGAGCATCAGCGGCTCGGTAGTCAATGCCGAAGCAGGCAACACGGTTACCGTGACACTCGGAGGCAAAACGTATACCGCGACGGTCCAGAGCGATCTCACCTGGTCCATTAACGTGACGCAAGCCGAACTGACAGCGCTGGGCAACGGCGAGTTGACCGTATCTGCCAGCGTAACCAACGGCGTGGGTAACAGCGGCTCCGCTGAGCGCGATATCACTATCGACGCTAACCTGCCTGGGCTGCGCGTCGATACCGTCGCGGGCGACGATGTGATCAACAGCATCGAACATAATCAAAACCTGATGATTACGGGTACAAGCGACGGGCTGACGGCGGGCACGGCGCTGACCGTCACTGTGAACAATAAAACCTACCCGGCGACCGTCCTGGCTGACGGCACCTGGAGTGCGGCGATCCCGGCGGCGGACGTGGGTGCCCTGGCGGCAGGCACGGTGACCGTTACCGTGGCAGGCCAGAACGGTGCGGGTAATCCGGTTTCCATTAATCACGATGTGACGGTGGACCTGGCGACCGTTGCCATCAGCATTGATACCATCGCCTCAGACGATGTGATTAACGCGGCCGAGAAGGGCGCGGATCTGGTGCTCTCCGGCACCACCTCGAACGTGGAAGCAAACCAGACCGTCACCATTACCTTTGGCGGCAAGAATTATACCGCCACGGTGGATGCTGAGGGTAAATGGACCGCCACGGTGCCAGCGGGCGATCTGGCAGGTCTGAAAGACGGCGACGCCAGCGTACAGGTGAGCGTCACTAACGTGAACGGCAACAGCGCGTCGGCGGGCCGAGAGTACAGCGTGGACGCCACCGCGCCGTCCGTGATCCTCAACACGATCGCGGGTGACGACATTCTGAATGCGGCCGAAGCGAAGAGTGACCTGATCGTGTCCGGCACCAGCACCGCCGAAGCGGGCCAGACGGTCACCGTGTCGCTGAACGGTAAAGACTACACCGCAACCGTCAGCGCGGACGGCAGCTGGACGCTGAACGTTCCGGCGGCGGATGTTGCGGCGCTCGGCGACGGCAGCGTGACCGTGACCGCGAGCGTGAGCGACAAAGCGGGTAACCCTGCTTCCGTTGACCATAACCTGACGGTAGATATCACCGTGCCAGCGGTCACCATCAACACCGTGGCGGGCGACGACGTGATTAACATCCCGGAGCATTCTCAGGCGCAGATTATCAGCGGTTCCGCCACCGGGGCGGCAGCGGGCGATAAGGTCACCGTTACCCTCGGCGGCCAGACGTACATCACCGTGCTGGACGCGGCGGGCAACTGGAGCGTGGGCGTACCGGCGAGCGTGATTTCCGGCCTTAGCGACGGCACCGTAACCGTCACGGCGTCAGTCACCGATGCCGCAGGCAATACTGGCACCGGTAGCCATAACGTGACCGTCGATACCGGCCTGCCGTCGGTCGGCTTCAACACCCTCAGCGGCGACAACGTGCTGAACGCGGTGGAGAAAGGCCAGGACCTGAGCGTCGGCGGCACCAGCGCCAACCTGGCAGAAGGCACCGTGGTCACCGTGACCCTGAACGGCAAGCAGTACACCGCCACCACGGCGGCGGACGGCAACTGGAGCCTGACGGTTCCGGCGGCAGATCTGGCGGGTCTCGGTCAGGCCAACTACACCCTGAGCGCGACGGCGACCAACGGCGTGGGCAACAGCGTCAGCAACACCGCAAACCTGCTGGTGGATACCGCGCTGCCGACCGTCACCATCAACACCGTGGCGGGCGATAACGTTATTAACGCGGCGGAAGTGGCGGCCGGGCAAACCCTGAGCGGTACCGTGGCGAATGCCGAAGCGGGTAACACCGTGACCATCACCCTTGGCGGCAATACCTACACCGCGACGGTACAGAACGATCTGACCTGGTCCGTAAACGTACCGTCTGACGTGCTGACCGGGCTGGGCAACGGCAGCCTGAGCGTGACGGCGACCGTGACCAACGGCCACGGCAACACCGGTTCCGGCGAACGCGAAATCGTTATAGACGCTAACCTGCCGGGCCTGCGCGTCGATACCGTCGCGGGCGACGACGTTGTCAACAGCATCGAACATGCGCAAAACCTGATCGTCACTGGATCCAGCGACGGACTGGCGGCGGGCACGGCGCTGACCGTCACCGTTAACGGCAAAGATTATGCGGCTACAGTGCTGGCGGACGGCACCTGGAGCGCGGCGATCCCGACTGCCGACGTGAGCGCGTGGCCGGAAGGCAGCGTGAAAATCAGCGTCACCGGCGACAGCGCGGCGGGTAACACGATTAGCATCAGCCACGACGTGACGGTGGATCTGGCGACCGTTGCCATCAGCATCAACGCCATCGCCACCGACGACGTGTTCAATGCGGCGGAGAAAGGGGCAGATCTGGTGCTGTCCGGTGCGACCACCAACGTGGAAGCCGGGCAGACCGTGACCCTGAGCCTGAACGGCAAGATCTACACCACTACCGTTGATGACAGCGGCAACTGGACGTATACCGTACCGTCCGCGGATCTGGCACACCTTAAGGACGGCGACGCCAGCGTACAGGTGAGCGTCACTAACGTGAACGGCAACAGCGCCTCGGCGGGCCGCGAGTACAGCGTGGACGCCACCGCGCCGTCCGTGACCATCAACACGATCGCGGGTGACGACATTCTCAATGCGGCCGAAGCGAAGAGCGATCTGACCGTGTCCGGCACCAGCACCGCCGAGGCGGGCCAGACGGTGACCGTAAGCCTGAACGGTAAAGACTATACCGCAACCGTCAGCGCGGACGGCAGCTGGACGCTGAACGTTCCGGCGGCGGATGTTGCGGCGCTTGGCGACGGCAGCGTGACCGTGACCGCGTCCGTGAGCGACAAAGCGGGTAACCCTGCTTCCGTTGACCATAACCTGACGGTAGATATCACCGTGCCAGCGGTCACCATCAACACCGTGGCGGGCGACGACGTGATTAACATCGCGGAGCATTCTCAGGCGCAGATTATCAGCGGTTCCGCCACCGGGGCGGCAGCGGGCGATAAGGTCACCGTCACCCTCGGCGGCCAGACGTACACCACCGTGCTGGACGCGGCGGGCAACTGGAGCGTGGGCGTACCGGCGAGCGTGATTTCCGGCCTCAGCGACGGCACCGTAACCGTCACGGCGTCAGTCACCGATTCCGCAGGCAATACCGGCACCGGCAGCCATAACGTGACCGTCGATACCGGCCTGCCGTCGGTCGGCTTCAACACCCTCAGCGGCGACAACGTGCTGAACGCGGTGGAGAAAGGTCAGGATCTGAGCGTCGGCGGCACCAGCGCCAACCTGGCAGAAGGCACCGTGGTCACCGTGACCCTGAACGGCAAGCAGTACACCGCCACCACGGCGGCGGACGGCAGCTGGAGCCTGACGGTTCCGGCGGCAGATCTGGCGGGTCTCGGTCAGGCCAACTACACCCTGAGCGCGACGGCGACCAACGGCGTGGGCAACAGCGTCAGCAACACCGCGAACCTGCTGGTGGATACTGCGCTGCCGACCGTCACCATCAACACCGTGGCGGGCGATAACGTTATTAACGCGGCGGAAGTGGCTTCAGGCCAGACCATCAGCGGCAGCGTGACGAACGCGGAGGCGGGCAATATCGTTACCGTGACCCTTGGCGGTAACAGCTACACCGCGACGGTGCAGAACGATCTGACCTGGTCCGTGAGCGTGCCGGAGTCTGTTCTGACCGGGCTGGGCAACGGCGATTTGACGGTGTCAGCGACCGTGACCAACGGTCACGGCAATACCGGGGCGGGCGAGCGCGAAATCGCTATAGACGCCAGTCTGCCGGGCCTGCGCGTTGATACCGTCGCGGGTGACGACGTGATCAACAGCATCGAACACGGTCAGAACCTGATCGTCACCGGTTCCAGCGACGGGCTGGCGGTGGGAACCACGCTCACCGTGACCGTCAACGGCAAAACGTATGCCGCCTCCGTGCTGGCAGACGGTACCTGGAGCGCGGCAATCCCGGCGGCAGACGTGGGTGCGCTGGCAGCAGGCACGGTCACCGTTACCGTGGCAGGCCAAAGCACCGCGGGTAACCCGGTCTCCATCAGCCACGATGTGAGCGTGGATCTGGCCGCGGTCGCCATCAGCATTGATGCGATTGCTACCGACGACGTGATTAACGCGGCGGAGAAAGGCGCGGATCTGGTGCTTTCAGGCAGCACGTCGAACGTTGAGGAAAACCAGACCGTTACCATCACCTTCGCTGGGAAGACGTACACCGCGAAAGTGGATGCCGACGGCAACTGGACGGCTACCGTGCCTTCCGCAGATCTGGCGGGCCTCAAAGACGGCGATGCCAGCGTGCAGGTGAGCGTGACTAACGTGAACGGCAATAGCGCCTCTGCGGGCCGCGAGTACAGCGTGGATGCCACCGCGCCAGCCGTCACCATTGATACGGTCGCGGGCGATAACGTGATCAACGCCAGCGAAGCGTCCGCAGGCGTGGCCATCTCCGGTACCACCACCGCGGAAGCCGGGCAGACGGTTACCGTGACGTTGGGCGGTAAGAGCTACACCGCGCAGGTGCAGCAGGGCGGTATCTGGAGCGTCAACGTGCCGGGCACCGATCTCTCCGCAATGGCGGATAACGGCTATACCGTGCAGGTCAGCGTGAGCGACGCGGCGGGTAACCCGGGCAGCGCGGGTAAAGCGATTACGCTTGATACCACGCCACCGACCGTCAGCGTTAACGTTGTGGCGGGAGATGACGTGATCAACAGCGTGGAACACGGACAGGCGCAGATCGTCAGTGGCACGGCAACCGGCGCGAACGTCGGGGATAAAGTGGTCATTACGCTGGGTTCGAACCAGTACACCACCACCGTTGACGCCAGCGGCAACTGGAGCGTGGGCGTGCCGGCCAGCGTGGTTTCCGCCCTGACCGACGGCACAGTGACGCTGAGCGCAACCATTACCGACAGCGCGGGCAACAGCAGCACCCAGACGCACGACGTGGTGGTCAACACCGCCTCCGTGGCGTTGACGGTAAATACCCTCAGCGGCGATGACGTTATCAACGCGGCAGAAGCGGGTAACGCGCTGGTGATTAATGGCTCCAGCGCCCAGTTTGCCAGCGGTACGCAGTTGACCGTGACCCTGAACGGCAAGACCTACACCGCCACGATTCAGAGCGACGGCACCTGGACGACTACCGTCCCGGCCGCCGACGTAGGCGCACTGGCCGATGGCGCGCGCTATCAGGTGTCTGTTTCGGCGCAGGACAGCGCGGGTAACAGCGCCTCGGCAACGCACGACATCAGCGTAGATACCACCGCGCCGGTGGTAAGCATTGCGACGCTGTCGGGTGACGATGTGCTGAACGCGGCAGAAGCGCAGCAGCCGCTGACGGTTCACGGTGCCTCCAGCGCCGAGGCCGGCCAGACCGTTACCGTGACGCTGGGCGGCAAAACCTATACCGCTACCGTGGCCAACGACGGCACCTGGACGCTGGACGTACCCGCGGCGGATCTGGCCGCGCTGAGCCAGGGGGCGCTGACGGTGACCGCTTCGGTCAACGACAAAGCCGGGAACAGCGGTCAGACGACGCACACCTTAACGGTGGATACCGTCGCGCCGACCGTGACCATCAGCACCGTGGCCGATGACGACATCGTTAACAATGCCGAGCAGCTGGCGGGCCAGACCATCAGCGGTACCACCACGGCGGAACAGGGCCAGACGGTGACCGTCTCCTTCAACGGGCACAGCTATCAGGCCACCGTCGGGGCAGACGGATCGTGGTCGGTCTTCGTGCCGGGCCGTGACTTCCTCGGCCTGAGTGACGGGCAGTACGCGATTACCGCCACGGTGAGTGATAAAGCGGGTAACCCGGGCAGCGCAACGCACGACGTAACGCTGAACGGTGACGTCCCAACTATCACCATCAACACCTTTGCGGATGATGACATTGTCAGCGCTGCCGAACACGGCACGCCGCTGGTCATCAGCGGCACCACCGACGCGCCTGCGGGCCAGACGGTGACCATCACACTGAACGGTAAAACCTACACGGCGACCGTTCAGAATGACGGCACCTGGCGCTATACGGTCGGAAGCGCAGACGTGACCGCGCTGGCGGACGGCGGTTCGTACGTCATTAACGCGCAGGTCAGCAACACCATCGGCAACAGCGGCAGCGATAACCACAGCGTCACCGTGGATCTTACCGCGCCGTCGATGGGCATCAGCATTGATTCTCTGCAAAACGACACTGGCCTGAGCGCGAGTGATTTCATCACCAACGACGCTCAGGTCGTGGTCAACGGCTCGCTGACCGCGCAGCTCGGCAATAACGAGAAGGCGCAGATCAGCCTCGACGGTGGGGCAACCTGGATTGACCTGACCGTGACCGGCACCACATGGCGTTATACGGACGGCCGCACCCTGACCGAAGGGACCTATCAGTATCAGGTGCGGGTGATTGATAACGCGGGCAACGTGGGGTCAACGGACAGCCAGGACGTGGTCATTGATCTGACGAAACCGGCGGCAACGACCATTACCGTGGTTTCCGTTTCCCAGGATACCGGCCTGTCCGACAGTGACTTCATCACCAGCGACAACCAGATCAGCCTGAAAGGGACGCTCGGCGCGGCGCTGGGCAGCGGTGACCACGCGCAGATCAGCCTCGACGGCGGTCTGACCTGGACCGACGTCAGCGTCAGCGGGCTGAGCTGGACGTATGTCGATGGCCGCACGCTGGCCGACGGAGATTACAACTACCAGCTGCGCGTGATTGACGACGCGGGGAATATCAGCGCCACCACCAGCCAGGTAGTGACGATTGATACCGTCGCGCCGGACGCCAGCAAAACCATCGCCATCGACCGCATCAGCGACGATACCGGCCTGAGCAGCAGCGACTTTATCACCAACGATACGTCCCTGACGCTGCACGGCTCGCTCGGCGCGACGCTGGCTGACGGCGAGTACGCCCAGATCAGCATCGACGGCGGCGTCACCTGGCAGAACGTGATTGTGACCGGCAACAGCTGGTACTACGTCGACAGCCGCACGCTCGGGAACCAGACCTATGACTACTACGTTCGCGTGGTGGATGCGGCGGGCAACGTGGGGGCCAGCGCTCATCAGCAGGTGACCGTTGATACGGTCGCCCCGGATGCGGCGATTACGGTGACCGTGGATAACATTACCGTCGACACCGGGTTTGACAACAATGACTTCCTGACCAGTTCGACCTCGTACACGCTGCACGGCACGCTTGGCGCAGAGCTGGGGGCGGGTGAGTTCGTTCAGGTGAGCATGGATGGCGGCACCACCTGGGTGTATGCCACCGTGAGCGGGACCCAGTGGAGCTACAGCGATACGCGTACCCTGACCGACGGTAGCCATAACTACCAGGTGCGGGTGATTGACCAGGCGGGTAACGTCGGGGCAACCACCTCGCAGGCGGTGACGGTGGATACTCAGGCGCCGCAGTATGGCATCACCATCGACAGCATCAGCGAAGATACCGGTCAGTCCGGGAGTGATTTCATCACGATGGACACCACGCTGACCATTAACGGCTCGCTGGGCAACGCGCTGGCAAACGACGAGCGCGTGCAGATAAGCCTCGACGGCGGGAATACCTGGTCTGACGCCACGGTCACCAACCAGCGCTGGAGCTACACCGATACCCGCGATCTGGCGGACGGCGATTACACCTACCAGGTGCGGATCATCGACCAGGCGGGCAACGTGGGATCTACCGCGTCGCAGGTGGTGACGGTGGATACCACGCCGCCAGACACGGTGGGAACGGTCGTGAGCTATACCGACGTTGAAGGGGAACGTACGGGCACCTTTGGCAGCTCGGTCGCCACTGACGATAACTCACCGGTGATCAACGGGACGCTCAACCGCGCCCCGGACGACGGCGAGATCGTCCAGCTTTACCGCGATGGCGTCTTGCTCGGCCAGGTGACCATGAACGGCAGCGCAAGCTGGTCCTTCCAGGATAACGGCCTGAGCGATGGCAATCACACCTACATTGTGCGTGTCACCGACAAGGCCGGTAACTATACGGAATCGGACGGCTTTGTGCTGAGCGTGGATACCAGCATACCGACCACCACGGCGGCGATTACCGCGCAGACCACGTCGGATACCACGCCGATCGTCAGCGGGACCGTCTCCGCCGATCTGGTGAACGGTGAGTATCTGGTGGTGACGGTGAACGGGAAAACCTACACCTCCCAGACGGGCGGTGCGGTGGTGGTCGATCCGGATCACAACACCTGGTATCTGCAGATCCCGGACAGCGATGCACTGAACGTCGCGAGCTACAGCGTGACGGCGCAGGTGAAGAGCAGCGCGGGTAACGGCAATACCACCGGGACGACCACCGGCAGTCTGGTGATTGACACCACCACGGTGAATACCGACTGGGCAACCACGGCGGGGAACAGCAACAACTCCACCATGACCCTTGGCATGAACAGCAGCGGTCTGTGGAATATCATTGCGAACGGCCAGTCTTACTCCAGCAGCGATAGCTCGACCTATGCCGGAAATACGCTGACCAACACCCGTAATTACTACGTGGTGAGCCAGACCGCCGCTGACTTTGACCGTAACGGCACGCAGGACATTTTCGCCACGGAGAACACCTACGCGGGATCCACGCAGGTGATGTGGACCTACGATGGTAGCACCTATAACGCCAGCCAGCTGGGAATGGGCACTACCATCTGGTACGGCGGCGTGATTGCGTACGACAAAACCGGTGATGGTTATCTGGATCTGGCCTACGGCGATGCGGGTGCAGACTCCATTACGTACCTGATCAACAACAACGGGGTTCTGTCGCCGGACGGCACCAACGGCGGCGCAGGTTTCTGGGGACAATTCACCACCATGCGTGAAATCTCCGGCGTTGACCTGAACAACGACGGCACGGTGGATATTGTTCAGCACACCAACCGCAGCGGCGCGTACTCGTTAACCGTAATCAACAACAACGGCAACGGCACGCTCTCTATCGGCCAGAACCTGACCAACGTGTTTGTGGTCAACGCCGCGAACACCACCACGGCGGCGTCCATGACGTGGGCAGACTTCAACGGCGATGGCTACATGGATCTGTACCTGGGCAGCAGCTACAACAACAACGGCGGGGTGATCTACTACAACGACGGCACCGGGAAGCTCTCTACCACCAAGAGCGCGGTGGAAGCCTCTAACGCGTCGGCGGGGTATCTGTCGGTGGCGGTGGACTGGAACGGTGACGGGCAGATGGACATCATCAAGCTCAGCACCTACGGCGCGTCACAAACGGCGACCCTGTTCACCAACAACGGGTACGGTTCCACCTGGACCTCCAGCCAGCTGGCGTCCGGTATCGCCTACGCTACCGGCGTGGCCGCGGTGGACTACAACTGGGACGGCGCGAAGGATCTGCTGGTATCTCAGCAGAACGGCAAGGTGGTGCTGGTTCAGAACAGCAAAACTATTGCGGACGGCACCGCGATGCATCTGCACATTGTCGATAGCGAGGGTATCAACGCTTACTACGGCAACACGGTCAACCTGTATAACGCCGCAGGCGTGCTGGTGGCCTCGCAGATCATCAACGCCCAGTCCGGTATCGGGTCGAACGATACCTCTGCGCTGGTGAGCTTCTACGGTCTGGATCCGAATGAAACCTACTCGGCAGAGATTGTGAAGATCACCAACGGTGTGTCGGATAACGTCACCTGGAGCGGTCTGTACGCGGGCAACGGCAAAGAGGGCTACGTCCTGACGGCCGAAGCGGCGACCGGCGGCCACAGCGGGACAATCACCGGGACCGGGTATAACGACACCTTCATTGCAGAAGATGGCACCTATACCTACAACGGCTCCGGCGGCTGGAATACCCATTCCGACTACGACACCTGGAGCAACACCGGTGGGATGGACGTGGTGGATTACCGCAATGCGACCTCCGGCGTGACCGTTGACCTGCGCCTTTCAACCGCACAGGACACTGGCTTTGGTACCACACGGCTGTTGAATATTGAAGGCATTAACGGTTCGGACTTCGACGATGTTATCACCGGCAACAGCGCTGATAACCGGTTCGAAGGCCGCGGCGGGAATGACACCTTCAACATCGGCAGCGGCGGTCACGATACGTTGCTCTACAAGCTGATCAACGCGTCGGATGCCACGGGCGGTAACGGTCACGATGTGGTGAACGGCTTTACCGTCGGCACCTGGGAAGGGACGGCGGACACGGACCGTATTGACCTGCGCGATCTGCTCTCAGACAGCGGCTATACCGGCACGGGCTCAGCGAGCTATGTGAACGGCGTGGCGACGCTGGACAGTAGCGCGGGCAATATCACCGATTACATCCGCGTGGTGCAAAACGGCAGCAATACCGAGATCCAGGTTGACCTGGACGGTACCGGCGGCCAGTTCTCGCCAACCACTCTGGTGACGCTGAACGGCGTGCAGACGGATCTGGCGACACTGCTGGCTAATCATCAACTGTTAATTGCGTAAAACCCTGCCGCGGGGAGCGATCCCCGCGGCCTTTTGGCATTTCTATACACGAATAGCGTTAACCCGGAGATTATGAAGACACATCCACAGTACGAACCCTGGCTGCAGGGCATGCTGATCATCGCGAAGCACTATCGGCTGGACTTTTCCGCGGAACATGTTCGGGTCACGATTAACCATGAAAGTCAGTCTCCGCGCCAGCTGGTGCTGGAGGAGATGGCGCGCCAGCTAGGGCTGGGGATGCGTGTAGTGGCGGCGGAAGCGGTCTCTCTCGATCCGTGGCGTTTACCGCTGCTGGCGGAATTCACCGGCGGACAAATCGCAGTGATTACCCGCATGGACAACGAAGGCAACGTCAGCCTGCAGTTTAGCGGAGACGGTGGCCTGGAGACGACGCTGACGCTGGAAGCGCTCGGGACACGGTTAAAAACCCTGCTGGTGCTGCGCCCGCTGGAGTCCACACCGGATGCCCGCGTGGACGATTACATTAAACCGTATGAGAAAAACTGGTTCTGGCAGCTGGCGCTGAAAGACTGGCGACGCTACAGCGACATTATGCTGGTGGCGCTGGTGGCTAACGTACTGGCTCTCTCTGGCATGGTCTTTTCCATGCAGGTGTACGACAGGGTCGTACCGTCGCAATCAGAAGCCACGCTGTGGGTGCTGTTTGGCGGCGTCATGATTGCCATTGTCTTCGAATTCGTCATGCGCATGCTGCGCGTGCATATATCTGACGTGGTGGGGAAACGCGCCGACCTGCGCATTTCAGAGCGTGTGTTTGCCCACGCGCTGCGGATTAAAAATGGCGCACGCTCCAAATCAACCGGTTCGTTTATTGCGCAGATCCGCGAGCTGGAGTCGGTGCGTGAACTCATCACCTCCACTACCATTGCGGCGATCTCCGATCTGCCGTTCTTCCTGCTGTTCGTCTTTATTCTGTGGATGATTGGCGGCCCGCTGGTGCTGGTGGTGCTTCTCGCCGTGCCGCTGTTGCTGATTCCGGGCCTGCTGGTGCAGCGTCCGCTGGGCAAACTCTCCAGCGAGGGGATGCGCGAATCTGCTATCCGTAACGCCACGCTGGTGGAGGCGGTGCAGGGCATTGAGGACATCAAGCTGATGCGCGCCGAGCAGCGTTTTCAGAACCAGTGGAATAACACCAACGATGTCGCCGCCAGCGTCGGCATGAAGCAGCGCTGGCTGACGGGCCTGCTGCTGACCTGGACCCAGGAAGTGCAGTCTATCGTCTATGCGGTAGTCCTGCTGGTGGGCTGTTATCTGGTGATCAGCGGGGATATGACCACCGGTGCGCTGGTAGGAACCTCGATTCTGGCGTCGCGCACCATCGCGCCGCTGTCGCAGATCTCAGGCGTGCTCTCCCGCTGGCAGTCGGCAAAAGTGGCCCGTAAGGGGCTGGACGACCTGATGCAGCGACCGATTGACGATCCGCAGCACGGGAAGAAGGTGCATAAAGCCCATCTGCGCGGCGACTACGTGCTGGAGGACGTCGGGTTTTACTACGATGAAGAAGAGAAACTCAGCGTGCTTAACATCAGCAAGCTACAGATCCGTGCCGGGGAGCGCGTGGCGGTGCTTGGCCGAAATGGCTCCGGCAAAAGCACGCTGCTGCAACTTCTGGCGGGCATGCAGGAGCCGCAGCAGGGCAGCATCCTGCTGGACGATATCGCGCTTAACCATCTGGACCCGGCCGATCTGCGTCGCGACATGCAGTTGCTCAGCCAGCAGGCGCGGCTGTTTTTTGGTTCAGTGCGGGACAATATACTGATGGGTAACCCACTGGCGACTGACGAAGAAATTCATCAGGCGCTGGTGAACAGCGGCGCGCTGGAGTTTGTGCGCAAGCAGAAAATGGGGCTGAACACCCTTATCAATGAAGGCGGCACGGGGCTGTCCGGCGGGCAGCGTCAGGCGCTGCTGCTGGCGCGCGCGCTGATCACTTCTCCGACGATTTTGCTGCTGGATGAGCCTACCGCCTGGCTGGATGAAGTGAGCGAGAAGCAGTTTATTCAGCATCTTCACCAGTGGCTGGGTAAGCGCCGGACGCTGGTGGTGGCCACCCATCGCCTGCCAATTCTGGACCTGGTTGACCGCATCATTGTGCTGGAAAACGGCAAGGTGGTGATGGACGGCCCGCGCGACGCGATCCTGCATCAGCACGGTATGGCGACGCCAAAAGCCGCGCAGCGCACCGTGACCATGAAAGCGGCGGCGGTTGCTGAGGAGGGTGTGGCATGAATGATTTAACCCGTTTTAATAGCCGTCTGAAAGAGCCACGCCTGCCGAAGTCGTCGCTGGTGGCATGGGCGCTGTTCGCCCTGCTGGCGGTATTTCTCGCCTGGGCGAGCCTGTTCGAGCTTGATGAAGTCACCACCGGCAGCGGCAAGGTGATTCCGTCTTCGCATGAGCAGGTGATTCAGTCCCTGGAAGGAGGCATTATTCACAGCCTGATGGTGCGCGAAGGCGACATTGTCGAACGCGGTCAGCAGCTTGCGCAGTTAGACCGGACAAAAACCGAGTCCAGCGTGCTGGAGAGTGAGTCCCGTCTGAATGCCGCGCTGGCAACGGCGGCGCGCCTGAAGGCCGAGGTCAACGACACGGCGCTGATTTTTCCCGAAGAACTGGATGACGACGTTGAGCTGGTCAAACAAGAGACGGCGCTCTATCAGTCCCGTCGCGAAAGCCTGGAAAAAGGGCTGGCCGGCCTGCGTCAGGGGGCTGAACTGGTGCAGCGTGAACTGTCGTTAACCCGTCCGCTGGTGACCCAGGGGGCGGCCAGCAAGGTGGAGGTGTTACGTCTTGAGCGTCAAAAAAATGAGCTTGAGAATAAAATCACCGAGATGAAAAACCAGTATTACGTTCGCGCCCGTGAAGAACTGGCAAAAGCCAACGCGGAAATTGAAGCTCAGCGTTCGGTGATGAAAGGGCGTGAGGATTCCCTGACCCGGCTGACCTTCAATGCGCCGGTGCGTGGCATCGTGAAGGATATTGACGTGACGACCGTGGGAGGCGTTATTCCGCCGAATGGCAAACTGATGAGCCTGGTGCCGCTGGACGATCAGATGGTGGTTGAGGCAAAAATCTCCCCGCGCGACGTGGCATTTATCCATCCCGGCCAGAAAGCGCTGGTAAAAGTGACGGCCTATGACTACTCCATTTACGGTGGGCTGGAAGGGGAAGTGACCATGATTTCACCGGATACTTTGCAGGATGAGGTGAAAAGGGATGTCTACTACTACCGCGTTTATATCCGCACCGACAGTAACCATCTGACCAATAAGCAAGGTAAGGAATTTCCGGTCTTTCCGGGGATGATTGCGACGGTGGATATCAAAACCGGCAGTAAAACCATTCTTGATTATCTGTTGAAGCCGCTCAACAAAGCGAAAGAAGCGCTGCGGGAGAGATAAGGGCAGGGCGTTCGGGGAACCGAACGCCATTTTTATTATACCGTTAATGTGACGTTGTTGGGGTGGCGTCGTTCTTTCGGTACCACGTTAATGTAATGGGTGACATACGCGAAATAGAGTCCGGCATAGTTTTCGACCAGTTCGAGAAAAGCCGGATACACCGACAGGCGACCGTCACCGCGATCTTTCAGATATCCTGCCTCTTGCGCTGTTTTGATAATCCGGTTGACGTGGATCCGCGAAACAAAGAATTCTTTCGCGAGCGTGCTGGCTGAATAATCAATCACTGCACCATGAGCAGATTTGTTTTTTATGGCCTGCAGATAAAGATAAAGCATAATCATGCGTCCGCCATCTTTATCAATAAATAATCCTACCTCGGGTAACACTTTCCTGAAGGTTAATCCCCGGAAGAGATATTCCGCTGCGCGGCGGAAAAAATTATTTCTCAATGTGTCATTATCCAGCAGGTTTACATCAATATTAAACGTCGGATAAAGAATGCTGACGGGCAAAAATGCACCGGACATATAGCGTTTAAGTTCACTCAATCCTTTTTCGGTCGGGGCTATTCGTGTTTTTCGACGGTCATCCGTACAGCGCCAGGTTCTGATGCGCCCCGTGGTTCTGAGAAGAGTAATGATCGCAATCACACTATTAGGGCTGGCTATTTTATAGCGGGAGCATAGCTCTTTAATCTCAGATACTGACTCGGCCTGATTGCCAAATATAAAACAACACATGGCGAGAATAATGTTGAACCGCGCTTCCTGAAGCATTGTCTTGTAGAACAAAGGTTGTTTTTTATAGATGGTGTCATTAATTGTGTAGTGCTCTAATATTGCCTCACCAAATCGTGGGTTGCTCTTTATAACATCCCGTCGATGTAGCAAGGCCCTGGATGAGATGTGATTATCCATAGCATTTTTCTCGTGTTTGATGAACCGATAGATGAAGTATCCAGTCTTCTTTTTCGGAATTTTCATTATACCTGAGAAACAGTGTTTTGCCGTCGTTATTTGAAAAGAAAGATATATTTACATTTGTCGACAGAAGAGAGAGTGATTAACGCAAAGATGTTCCGGTGCGGAACGTTGATAACAGTATCTTAACCTGATGGCGTACTGTAAAATTATTCTATACACCAGCTGTATTACATATTCCGTATTCATAATAAGAATGGCGATTTTGTGCCCAGGAGCAGGTTATGACCCACAAAATTTCTCACAGAAATGTTGCTCGCGACGATCGGCGGTTTGTCATCTCAACCTGCGGTTTTACCTTCCAGGGGTATGCTTTGCTCCTGAAAAAGTACGGCATAGACGCTTCGCATATCCACTTTGAGGGAGATGATGTCTGCCAACGGGATAGGGAAAATATCCTTAATAATCAACATGCGCACATTGTTGTGTTTCCGGGTAAAGGGATTGTCACTCTGCTGGAAAGTCTGACGCGACTGGCATCCGTTTTGAATGCATTGCCTGTTATCCGATGCGTGACCCTTTATAGTGATATACCTGACAGCTGGTTATATCGCACTCTGGGTAGCCTTTTACATAACAGCCATCAATTATCACTGATTCGGATCGCCAGCGTTTCTGATGTCATCAACTGCTTCCACACCCATAATAAGGGGTTTAAAGACCACTCGCGATTATTACGCGATCACTGTCTGGGGTATTCTCCGCAGGAAAACCTGAAATGGCTAACAAGAAGAGAAATTGACGTTTTATTAAATTTCTACCGCGGTATGACCGTAAAAGATCTGTGCGAAAAGCTGGGGCTTTCAAATAAAACGGTTTATACCCATCGTAAGGAAGGTGTGCAGAAGTTACATTATATTAAACGATGGTTAAACGATCCGCATAACTTCAAAGCGGAAAGAAGTCACAAAAACCATCGTCTTAAAGCGGAATTCACGGATAAAGAAGCAGATATATTTAATGCTCTGGTGAAAAGGGAGATCTTCCCGGCCTACCAGATCATTACCGATCGCGACAAAAAAGGGGTGGGCTTTGAGATACTGATCCGCTGGAATAAAAACGGCAAAATAGTCAAGCCAGCCTGTTTTCTTAATGACATTTCAAATCACGAGATATGGTTAAAAATAACGGCCCTGGTGATCCACGCTGCCGTGTCCGGGATTAATAAATATAATGGGAAATTCTATTTTTCAGTCAATATTCCGCCTCGTCTCGCTTCCGGGAAAGCGTTGCCGGAGATGGCCCGGAAAGCCATCGGCATGTTGCTCAAACCCCAGTGGGCGGAAAAGCTTGTCTTTGAATTTGCAGAAGATATCGATGTGACCAAAGACAAGAAGATCCCTGAAACCATGCGGCATCTGCGTAATACCGGGTGCAGACTGTTTCTGGATGACTGCTTCTCTAACCATCACACCATGTTTCCTGTCAGGCAGGTGCATTTTGACGGGTTGAAACTGGACCGCGACATCGTCGAGCATTTTGTGGCGAACGACAACGATTATAATCTGATTAAAGCGATTCAGATATACAGCGACATGACCGGAACGGACTGCATTGCTGAGGGGGTGGACAGTGAAGAGAAATTTGAAAAATTAGTCGAACTGGGCGTGAAAAACTTTCAGGGATATTATCTCTCACGGGCTGTGAAGGAGGAGGAATTAGATCGCATGGTAAGACAGTTTAGCTAAAAATAAAGCCCCGAAGGGCCTTGATTATTTACGACCCAGTAGCAGGCCGAGAACAATACCGACGGCACCGGCGGCGATAAGGCCGGTTAGCGGGTTATTTCTGACCGCTTCTGTTACATCAGAAACCGCATCGCTGGCCTGCGCGGCATATTTTTTAGCCGCGCCTTTTACCTGGTGCTTTGGTGAATCGACGAATTCACCAAACTGCTGCTGTGCAGAACCTGCAATTTCATCGAGCTTATTTTTTGCTTTATCTTCAGCAAACTGGGTGTTTTTATCAGTACCGAAATCAGACATCTTTGCCTCCTTGTGTTGATAATTAAAGGATAGCCGCTCTTTGCAGATATGAGAGACGAAAGGTTAATTTCGGCACCTGGCAGGGCTGTTTTCGGATATATCTCTGTGCGAAAGGACTCGCACAGAGAGACGCTGTTATTCGGCAAAACTCAGCAGCGCGTCACCATCAAGGCGATAGCGCACCCATTCAGACTGCGGCAGCGCGCCAATGCTCAGGTAAAAATCAATGGCGGGCTGGTTCCAGTCCAGAACGCTCCATTCCAGGCGACCACACTGCCGCTTTACCGCGAGTTGCGCGATATGTTTCAGTAACGCTCTTCCCGCGCCTTTACCGCGATACTCCGGGGAAACGTACAGGTCTTCCATATAGATACCGTTGCGTCCGAGCCAGGTTGAATAGCTGGTGAAGAACACGGCATAGCCGATGATGTCGCCTTCATACTCAGCGATCAACGCTTCGGTGTTACTTCCCGCGCCAAAGAGCGTTTCACGGATCTCCTCTGGCGTGGTAACCACTTCTTCCGGCGCTTTTTCATAGACTGCCAGCTCGTAGATCATGGCGTAAATGGCCGCGGCATCTTCGGGACGGGCCTGACGAAGGATAATGCTCATTGTTATTCCTGCTTTTTGTCTGTTTCGCGATTGATGGCGTTAAGCATACGGAGTATTGTCCGAAGAATTAAGTGCAATGAAATCAACAAATGATGAATATTATGCATCCGGCTTTACGACGTCTTGATTTAAACCTGTTGCCCGTTTTCGACGCGATTTACCGCCATCGTTCTGTTCGTCTGGCAGCCGATGAGCTGGCGATGAGCACATCGGCACTGAGCCATGCGCTTTCGCGTCTGCGCGCGACGCTGAACGATCCGCTCTTTTTCCGGGAAGGGCATCGTATGTCCCCCAGCGTGTATGCTTCTCAGCTCGCACCTTCCATCGCTTCCGCACTGTCATTCCTGAATCATGAGCTGACCCCGCAGCCGGAGTTTGACGCCCCCAGCAGTACCGAGAGCTTACACATTGCGATTACGGATTTTACCGCGCTTTGCGTTTTTCCGACCCTGATGCACACCTTGCAGCATGCTGCCCCTGGTTTGCGTTTTGAATTGCGTTATTTGCCCCACAGCCCGGCGCTGACGGAGCTATTAGCCGGGGAAGTGGATCTGGCGCTCGGGTTCAGTACCTCGGAGGATATTCGTCATCCGGAACTGGAGGAGATAGGCTGGTTCGAAGATGAGTATGTGGTCATCAGTAACGCCGGCCGGACACGGCTGACGCTGGAGGATTATCTCGCGGCCCGACATCTGGTGGTCACGCCCTGGAATGAGAAACAAGGGGTTCTGGATCTGCGGCTTGAGCAGTTGGGCTATACCCGGCACATAGCGATCAAAACGCCGTCGATGCTCAGCGCCCCGTTTATCGTTGCACAAAGCGATCTGCTGATGGCAATCCCGCGGTTTGCGGCTGAGAAGCTGGTCGCGGCTGCGGATCTCAGGATATTTGCTTTACCGTTTTCAATCCGCGCGTTTGAAGTGAAAATTTACTCGCATAAACGCAGCGGCCAGCGGGGGGCGACCCGCTGGCTTAAGGAGGAGCTGCATAAACTGGCGCAGGCGGTAAGACGTTCAGCTGATGGCGGGGGAAGTCATCCGACTTAATTTAACGGCAGATAGATATCCGTTTGCAGCGCATGTTCCGGCACCTCGTGGACAAAATTGATGTAGTGGAAAAATACCGGTGCATCGCGCAGCGTTTCGCCGCTGTCTGGTAGCCAGTCGCGGAACATCGCCCATACCGTGTTGGAGATCGTATCCAGCGAGCCGGTGTGACGCCCGACAGCGTATCGTCCGCCTTTGATTTCACCATTGGCAACCCCGAACGCATTTTCTGGTACTGCCTCCGTAACGCTGCCACAGATATCGAAGCGAAAGGCATCGGCAGGTGTGGTTGCCGGGTCGTCCCAGGCGATGCCAAACGTGCTGCTTTCGCGTACTGGCGATAGCCCCGTGGCCTTACGCCAGGCCATAAATGTCGCCGCGCTGTCATTAACCCGATCCGGGCTGCCACGGTGTTGCAGCATGGCCACGTGAGTTTGGGGGAAATCAACAATCTTAACGTCCATCGATTTTTGCTCCTGAAAGGTCATTTTCGGTACGCGCTGGTGCCAGCTTAGCCAGTCCGGCTGCTGCCGGAACTGACGCGGGCTCTTTCCAAACGCGGTTTTGAAGGCGCGGCTGAACGATTCGGGGTTCTGGAAACCGGCATCGAGCGCAATATCAATCACCTTATCCTGCGGATTAAAGGCCAGTCGCCAGGAGGCCCGGCGCAGGCGTAGCCACTGGATATAGCGATACAGCGGCTGACCACTGAACGCCAGAAACTGACGATGAAAATGATAAGGTGAAGAGCTGGCTATCGCGCTGAGCTTTTCCAGCGTGAGCGGTTCATCCAGGTGGTGGGCAATATAGTCGCACACCCTATATAAGCGCTCACGGTATGCCGATTTGGCTGCATCGTTCATGACATCCTCCTGATGACCTACTTTGCCTGCGCGGTCGGGCAGGATCCTGACCGATCTTGCTTATCAGATTCATTATTGACGAAGTTTTTTCATGACAATGCGATTATGGGGGAAATTCCAGCAGCATAACATTGCACGGGAGGAATGGCCCTCTCATCAAAGATACTCTGTTCAAAATGATGACTCTCAGCGGTGACGGGAAAAATTTCCATTAAGCAAAAGTTTCGTCATGGCTATCTTTAACGAAGGCCATGATAACAAACGGCACAAAAGCGCTTGATTAGAAGCGAGAATGTGTTGTGTGAGGGAATATTGCTTGCGTTGAGATGTTAGTCACACAAAGCAAATGACAGAACAACTATTAGACATTAAAAATATAATATTTCCTTTGGTTAACAATTCCACCATGGCCGTTAAAATGTTATCTTAAATCCTCTTCATCATACGGACTAAAGGACTATCTATGTCTTGGCAAGGTGTACCGTTCAAACTTCTAAATGTAGGCGATGTTGAACAATTTTTTTTAAAAGTTTCGTCTCTTCCTAAAATAACTATCGATACGCCTACTGATTACAATCAACTCTGGTTAACGGTTGGTGCTACGTTCCTTGGTGGTATAATTCCAGCTTTGATTGCGTGGAGAACATTTCATGTAAACGCAAAAAACGTTAGAAACGAAAGAGACGAGCAACAGCGTTTCTTAAAGTCTGAAAGGGCAAAGCAGCAGCTATTTATGATGGGTGAGCGTGCCTCGCAATTTGCCTCATTGAAAGAAGAACGTGAAATACAAAAAACGCTTGCCCAAAAAACAATTAATGCTCAAGTAATCTCAACCAATAGACAAAAATGGATTAATGATTTTCGTGATAATATCGCCGAATTTTGTTTATTAATATTCAGTCATTACGATGCCCGTTCAAGTTATCTGATTACTGAGCGTAAGTTACGGGTAATAACTGATATATATAAAGGAACTAAATACTCTGAGGATTTTAGAGTTCGTTATCAGGAGGCAAGTGACGAATTTTCACGTTGTCTGGAGAAATCTCAGTCAACTCATAATGCTATGGATAAAATGAAGTTTCTCATATTGCTAAGTATGAATCCACAAGAAAAAGAAACTCAAGAAATTAAACGATTGATTAATTTTTTAAAGAGGTCGATTAATAAATTAGTTATTGATGACGTTTCGGGGGGATTAGCAAATGTTACAGAGGTTTATACTGAATTATTAAACGGTTCGGAAGAATTAATGGGTGTAGTAGGGGGCATTCTAAAAAGAGAGTGGGAAAGAGTGAAGTTATGTGAATAAGACGTACGCACGTATGAGGGGGGTCAACGTGGGGTTTAAAAATTTCGAGTAAATGTGCAATAACCCTATAAAACTTAATGTTTACAGAAAGTTGATTTCATTGATACCATACCCCCCTATAGTATCAGGAGGGCGTATGCCGCATTCACCCGAAGATAAAAAACGTATTCTTACTCGCGTCCGTCGCATTCGGGGCCAGGTCGATGCCCTTGAACGCGCACTGGAGTCGGGCGATCCCTGTCTGGCTATCCTGCAGCAAATTGCCGCCGTGCGCGGTGCTGCCAATGGCCTGATGGGCGAAATGGTAGAAATTCATCTCAAAGATGAGCTGGTGACGGGAGAGACAACGCCGGATCAGCGAGCCGTGCGCATGGCAGAAGTCGGCCATTTGCTGCGCTCTTATCTAAAATAAACCCACACACCTGACAAAAAGGGAAGACCTATGAAATCTCGCGCTGCTGTTGCATTTGGCCCCGGCCAGCCGCTGAAAATCGTTGAAATCGACGTCGCACCACCGAAAAAAGGCGAAGTGCTGATCAAAATTACCCATACCGGCGTTTGCCATACCGATGCGTTCACGCTGTCCGGCGACGATCCGGAAGGTGTTTTCCCGGCGGTACTGGGACACGAAGGCGGCGGGGTCGTTGTGGAGGTGGGCGAGGGCGTGACCAGCCTGAAGCCTGGCGATCACGTTATCCCGCTGTACACGGCGGAATGCGGCGAGTGTAAGTTCTGTAAATCCGGCAAGACCAACCTCTGCCAGGCCGTCCGCGCCACGCAGGGAAAAGGGCTGATGCCGGACGGGACGACCCGTTTCTCTTATAATGGCGAGCCGATTTACCACTACATGGGCACCAGCACCTTCAGCGAGTATACCGTTTGCGCGGAGATCTCTCTGGCGAAGGTGAACCCGCAGGCGCCGCTGGATAAAGTCTGCCTGCTGGGCTGCGGCGTGACGACCGGCATTGGCGCGGTCCATAACACGGCAAAAGTCAAAGAGGGCGATACCGTGGCGGTGTTCGGACTCGGCGGCATTGGTCTGGCGGTGATTCAGGGCGCGGTGCAGGCGAAGGCCGGGCGTATTATTGCGGTCGACACTAACCCGGAGAAATTCAAACTGGCGGGTGAAATGGGCGCGACCGATTTCGTTAACCCGAAAGATCACGAAAAACCGATTCAGGATGTCATTGTTGAGATGACCGACGGCGGCGTGGACTTCAGCTTTGAGTGTATCGGCAACGTTAACGTCATGCGTTCCGCGCTGGAATGCTGCCACAAAGGCTGGGGCGAGAGCATCATTATTGGTGTGGCAGGCGCGGGTCAGGAGATTAAAACCCGTCCATTCCAGCTGGTCACCGGACGCGTGTGGCGCGGCTCCGCGTTTGGCGGCGTGAAGGGCCGTACCCAGCTTCCGGGGATGGTTGAAGATGCTATGGTCGGTAAGATTCAGCTCGATCCATTCATTACTCACCGTTTGCCGCTGGAGCAGATCAACGAAGCGTTTGATCTGATGCACGACGGAAAATCTATCCGTACCGTTATTCATTTCGGCGACAAGTAACTCTTCTGCCAGCGGTTTTTAGCCGCTGGCATTTCTTTAATAATCTTCTCTAAAGTGTGACCAGTGCGGCGTTTTTAGCCGTAATCTAAATCTCTGCCGTGCCGATGACTATCTAACAGGCGTGTTTTTACGCATCTTACCTATAAGAGAGTCGACGGTCATGGACAACACTACTTCGATGCAGGCGCAGCGTAAGCTGGGCTTCTTGCATCACATCAGGCTGGTTCCGCTGTTTTCCTCCATTCTCGGTGGCATTATTTTGCTGTTTGCCTTGAGCTCGGGTCTGGCGGGATATTTCCTGCTGCAGGCCGATAAGGATCTGCAGGATGTCACATCTGAGATTCAGGTGCGTATGGGGCTGTCGAACAGCTCAAACCATCTGCGCACCGCGCGTATTAATCTGATCCACGCCGGCGCGGCAAGCCGTATCGCAGAGATGGATGCGATGAAGCAGAACATCAGCGAGGCGGAAACGCGTATCAAGCAGTCCCAGGATAGCTTTAACGCGTATATGAATCGCTCCGTGCGTACCGCTGAAGACGAAGCGCTGGATGCTGACCTGAAAGCGCGCTACGACGCCTATATCGCGGGCATGCAGCCGATGGTCAAATTTGCCAAAAACGGCATGTTCGAAGCGATCATCAACCACGAAAATGAAACCGCGCGCCCGCTGGATGACGCTTACAATGCCGTGCTACTGAAGGCGATTAAGATCCGCACCGACCGTGCCAATGCGCTAACGGCGCAGGCGCACAGCCGCACGCAGCTGGGGCTGATGTTTATGGTGGGCGCGTTTGTGCTGGCGCTGGTATTGACCGCGATGACCTTCGTTGTGCTGCGCCGCACGGTCATTCATCCGCTACAGCGTGCTGCGAAACGTATCGAGAATATTGCAAAAGGTGACCTGACGATGCCGGACGATGTGGCCGGACGCAGCGAAATTGGCCGTCTGACGCGCGATCTGCAAACCATGCAGCACTCCCTCGAAACAACGGTTGGCACCGTGCGTCAGGGCGCGGAGGAGATCTATCGCGGAACCAGCGAGATTTCTGCCGGTAATACTGACCTCTCTTCGCGCACCGAGCAGCAGGCCGCGGCCATTGAGCAGACCGCCGCGAGCATGGAACAGTTAACCGCCACGGTGAAACAGAACGCTGATAACGCGCATCATGCCAGCAAGCTGGCGGAAGATGCCTCCGGAAAAGCCAGCCGTGGCGGCCAGATGGTCTCCGGCGTGGTCAAAACGATGGGCAACATCTCCAGCAGTTCGAAGAAGATCTCTGAGATTACCGCCGTGATTAACAGCATTGCTTTCCAGACCAATATTCTGGCACTGAACGCGGCGGTAGAAGCGGCGCGCGCGGGTGAACAGGGGCGTGGATTTGCGGTGGTAGCCAGTGAAGTGCGTACGCTGGCAAGCCGTAGCGCCAACGCGGCAAAAGAGATCGAAAGCCTGATCAATGAGTCGGTTTCCCTTATCGATCAGGGGTCGGGTGAGGTGGTGGCTGCGGGTAACACCATGAATGAAATCGTCGACGCGGTTAAGCGCGTGACCGACATCATGCTGGAAATTGCCGCCGCATCGGATGAGCAGAGCCGCGGTATTGTGCAGGTCAGCCAGGCGATTTCGGAGATGGATAAAGTGACCCAGCAGAACGCCTCGCTGGTGGAAGAAGCATCCGCAGCCGCGGCATCCCTGGAAGAACAGGGCGCACGTCTGACCGAGGCTGTGGGGGCGTTTCGTTTAAGCGGCGCGAAGCCTGGCCGCGCGGTGACGTCTGTGCCAGTGGCGAAGAACGCGCCGTTGCGCCCGGCGGCGACGGTTTCCGGAGATAACTGGGAGACGTTCTGAGTCGCCAGCAGTGTCGGGTGGCGCTTCGCTTACCCGACCTACAAAATCGACCTACAAAAAAAGGGACCCTTCGGTCCCTTTTTTACAGCTTATTTCTTATCAGGTAACGCGTATGCGATAACGTAATCACCGCGATCCGGTGACTGGCGAGCGCCCCCGGCGTTAATGATGATGTACTGTTTACCGGTTTTCGGTGAGACGTAAGTCATCGGGCCGGACTGGCTGCCAACCGGCAGTCGGTCTTTCCAGATCTCTTTCCCGGTGGCGGTATCAAACGCACGCAGGTAGAAATCCTGAGTACCGGCGAAGAACAGCAGGCCGGACTGGGTTGAGAGCGACGCGCCCAGCGTTGGCATCCCGATTGGGATAGGCATGTGCATGCGAATGCCCAGAGGGCCGGTGTCTTCCACCGTACCGACAGGCACCTGCCACACCAGTTTGCCGGATTTCAGATCGACCGCGGACATGGTGCCGAACGGCGGTTTCTGGCACGGAATGCCGAGCGGTGACAGGAAACGTTCACGCATTGCGCCGAACGGCGTGCCGTCCATCGGGACGATGCCCATCTCAATGCCGCTGGCGTCTTTCGCCACGTTAGCGCGCGGCACCATGTAGTTTGCCAGTCCGAGGTGCATATCGTTGACGAACATCAGGCTGTTGTTCGGGTCAACCGAGACGCTGCCCCAGTTCATTCCGCCCAGCGAGCCAGGGAACTGCAGGGAACGGTCAAGACCCGGCGGGGTGAAGACACCCTGATGACGCATCTCTTTAAACTGAATACGGCACAGCAGCAGGTCGACAGGCGTCGCGCCCCACATGTCGGATTCAGTCAGCGTCTGGTTGCCAATCATCGGCATGCCGACGGAATACGGCTGGGTGGGTGAGTAGCGTTCACCTTCAACGTTACCAGCCGGTACCGGACGCTCTTCTACCTTCGCGACCGGCTTACCGGTTTCGCGGTTGAGCATAAAGATCATGCCCTGCTTGCTGGTCTGCACCAGTACAGGCGTGGTGCCGCCTTTGCCGTCAGGCAGGTCATACAGCAGCGGCTGGGAAGGCAGGTCGAAGTCCCACAGATCGTGGTGGGTGGTCTGGAAATGCCAGCGCACCTGGCCGGTGGTGGCATCAACGGCGACGATAGAAGAGCTGTATTTATCGTCCAGCGCGGTACGCTCACCCGCCCAGAAATCCGGGGTGGCGTTGCCGGTTGGCAGATAAATCAGGTTCAGTTTGGCGTCGTAAGACATGGCCGACCAGACATTTGGCGTACCGCGGGTGTAGGTCTGTCCTTCCGGCGGCAGGCCGGTCAGGTTCGGATTACCCGGATCCCACGCCCAGGCCAGCTTACCGGTGTGAACGTCATACGCACGTACCACGCCCGGGGGTTCGCCGGTGGAGAAGTTATCCGCGACGCGACCGCCGACGACGACCACGTTCCCGGCGACCAGCGGCGTGGAGGTCTGCTGATAATATCCCGGCTTGATCTCACCCATACCGATGCTCAGATCCACGGTGCCGTGGTCGCCAAAATCTTCGCAGACCTTGCCGTTATCCGCATTGATGGCAATCAGGCGGGCATCGGTGGTCGGCAGGAACAGACGGCGAGGGCATGCGGCAGGCTGCGCGGTTTCCTGTGACGTTGTCACGTTCTGGTGGTCTTCAAAATAGCCCAGACCGCGGCATCGCTGCCAGTTAGGCGCGGTGGCTTTAGAATCGTAGCGCCATTTTTCTTTCCCGGAGTCCACGTCCAGCGCCAGCACTTTACTGTACGGGGTACAAACGTACAGCGTATCGCCAATCTGTAAAGGCGTGTTCTGGTCTTCCGCGCCAGAGCCGTTGCTCTGTGGAATATCGCCGGTATGGGCAACCCAGGCGACTTTCAGTTCGCTGACGTTTTGCTTGTTAATTTGATCCAGTGCGGCGAAGCGGTCACCGTGTGTGGTGTTGCCCCAGTGCGCCCAGTTCTTTTGCTGCTCACCGGGTGCGACGGGTTTAACCGGAACGGGTTCATTCGCCGCCACGAGAGTCTGGGGCTTAAACATCCAGCCAAGGCTGACCAGCATCGCCACGGCCAGGACCGCCGCAACGCTAAAAGCAGGCGCCTTGTTGGGGGAATTGTGGTTTGCTCCACGCAGGTAAGGCCAGACGATGGCACAAAGGAAAGCCAGTACGGCGAAGGTAAACAGGCGGGAGAAGAGCGGCCAGAAATCCCAGCCCGCATCGCTTACCGCCCAGACCAGCGAGGCAATAAACGCGATGCTGTAAAGGACAATCCCGCTGGTGCGATTGAGGAAAATCAGGATCGCGGCAATCACCATTACCACGCCCATTATCAGGAAGTAACAACTTCCGCCCACGGTGGCGAGCTTAAACCCCAGCCCGCCGACGGCCAGACCGATGAGCAACATCAGTCCGGCAAGAAGCCACTGCAGGATACGCGGTATCCCACGTGGCGCGCTGCCAAATGCCATTTCTGTCTCCTTAGATCCCGCCGCTATGCCGGGTGTACCAGTTGGGTAATAAAATCGGCGGGAATAATGATTAACACGGGTGAATTCATCTTTATCAAAAGATTTACGAACCATTTGGTGAATTCGTGGCTATGATAAAACTGTTAAATTGTTTTACGCAATTGTTAATGAATCATTCCGCATTATTTGATTAGCGCACAGGACAGATCCCTCGCCCCGTTGGGGAGAGGGTTAGGGTGAAGGGAAGAATTCACACCGGCATGGATTTACGGATGGCGCTCAGCAGCGTCTGCGCACCCGTTGAGAGCGGCGTGTCTACGCGGGTTAAAATGCCGATAGGTTCACCGGCACCCGGGGCGGTCACCGGCAGAGCGGTCAGGGTTCCCTGACGCAAATCATCTTTTACCGCACCGGAGGGAACGAACCAGACGTAGTCATAATCGAGGGTGAGCTGGCGTGACAGCGAGGCCGACAGCGTTTCGATACACCCTGAGGGTAGTGTACATCCCTGCATTTGCAGCAAGTTTTCGGCGGCCTGGCGCGGGACGGTGCCTTTCGGGCAGACCACCACGGGCCATTCCATGACGCGGCTTAACGTCACGGTATCCTGCAGTAAAGGATGGTCGGGACGCACCACCAGCTTCAGGGATTCCAGAAACAGCAGTTCGTAATTGAGACCGCCCATCAGTTCAGGGTCAGACATACGACCGATACCCAGATCCAGTTCCCCCGATTTGAGCCCCGCGAGCAGCATGGTGTTATTCATGGTGGCAACCTGAATCGTGGTATGCCGTTGCTGCTTGTGGAATTGACCAATCACGGGCGGCAAAATGCCCAGCGCCGCGGTAGGCAAGGCACCCACACGTACCACGTCACTGGTGTGCTCTTCTTTTCTGTGCAGGGACTGGCCTGCGGTGTTGAGCGCATCCAGCACCTTAACGGCGTGCGTCAGGAATTGTTCGCCCACAAGGGTAAGCTGTGCGCCCAACCGACCGCGATCGAAAAGACGGGCGCCGGTGAGCTGTTCCAGCTCGTTAAGGGTTTTTGAGAGCGCAGGCTGGCTCAGATTAAGGGTTTCAGCCGCTCGCCCCAGCGTTCCCTGTTGAGCGACGGCCACAAATGTATGCAAATGGCGCAAGCGTATGCGCTGACTGAACAGACCATTTTTTTCCATAGGCGATGTTAAAAACAGAGCGATGCGGGTGACAAGTTAAGTTGTTTAATTTTGATAACCTGATAGCAAAATATTTTTAACATTTGATCTGTTTGAGTTACAACATGTTTTTCAGGAGGGGCTGCAGGCGAACGTCCTTGTTCATTTATTGCTCATTGCCGAGGGGTTACATCAGTAACCCATTAAATGACGCCATCCCCGCCGTCAGAACACCACACCTGACCGGACGTATAGGAACACGCATCCGAGGCCAGCGTGACGTACAGCGGAGCAATTTCTACCGGCTGACCCGGACGCCCCAGTGGCGTATCGCCGCCAAACTCCTTCACTTTTTCCATTGGCTGACCGCCGCTTGACTGCAGTACCGTCCAGTACGGTCCAGGCGCCACCGCGTTGACGCGAATGCCTTTTGGGCCCAGCTGTTTGGCTAAGGATTTAGTAAATACGGCCAGACAGGCTTTCGTCTGGGCGTAGTCCAGCAGCACGGGGCTGGGCTTCACTGCCTGAACCGAGGAGGTGTTAATGATAACGGACGACGCCTTCAGATGGCGCAGCGCCGCCTTGGTGATCCAGAAGGGGGCATAAACGTTGGTTTTAAACGTCGCGTCAAAGTCTTCGGTGGTGAGCTCTTCCAGAGACTCCCGGTACTGCTGACGACCCGCGTTATTGATCAGAATATCCAGGCCACCCAGCTTCGAGACGGCTTCCTCGACCAGATTCTGACAGAAGGTTTCATCCCGGATATCCCCCGGCAGCGCGATGGCTTTGCGTCCTTCCGCTTTGATCAGCGCGATCACCTCTGCGGCGTCTTTTTCCTCTTCAGGCAAATAGTTGATGGCAACGTCAGCCCCTTCACGGGCATAGGCGATAGCCACCGCGCGACCTATCCCGGAGTCACCCCCGGTGATCAGCGCTTTTTTGCCGGTAAGGCGGCCATGCCCTTTGTAGCTTTTTTCCCCATGATCGGGTACAGGTTGCATCTCTGATGCCAGTCCCGGCGGCGTTTGCGGCTGTTCCGGGAACGGGGGTTGCGGGTAAGCGTTCGTACGTTGTGTAGTATCACTCATAGCTGACTCCTTAAGCCAAGGGGTGAGATTTGATGGATAGTTGCAGCGTTAACGCTTCGCTGAATTATTTCTGCAAACGATCAACACGGACGACGGCAGGAGATGATTTTTTATCAAGCGAACCGTTGATACTGATCATCTGGTCGGGTTTTACCGTTCTGCCGTCGAAGACTGCCTGGGGAATAATAACGTCGATTTTTCCGGTTTTATCCTGGAATACAAACTTATCGCCGCTACCGTCAATAAGATTACCGCGTAATGAAATTGTCGCACCGTCATGCATTTGTTTTGCCTGATCGATGGTCATAATACGCGCATCATCGGTTCCACGATATCCGCTATCCAGCGCGTGAGGCGGGGGCGGCGCGTCACCTTTTTGTAACCCGCCGTTATTATCTGCCCATGCTGATGGAACCAAAAATATCAAAAAAGCGGAAATAAGTGATAATTTCATCTGATATCCTTCATTTTTGGGTGTCTTGACTTATTAAGTATTGTTGCTATTCCTTTATGTGGCAAATGTGATAAGTCTTAAAAACAATCTCTTTTGAAATCAAAACACTCATAAAATAAGCGAAACGGTGACGACAACCATGAAGCGTGAAAATGAAAAGTTACCCGGGATAGATGAGAGTTATCGCTTGCTCAGGTTTGAATATGCATTTCGCCAGGTGGGTTTTGCGCTGCTTTTAGGTATTATCATCGCAGCGATGGCCGGTCTGTTTTCCAGCGGCATGGTGAGCGACACGTCCAGGACCAATTCTGCTAAATCTCTGACCATTCACTATGAACGCTTTGGCCGTCGGGAGACCGAGTCAAGGATGCAATTTACGTTTCCGGTGAAAACGGCGGGTCACTTCACGCTCAGCATCACCAGCGAGCGCAGCGACGTTTACGAACCCGGCAGCGTCTGGCCGCAGCCGGACAGAATGTATAGCCGTGGGAAAACCCTTTATTTCGTCTATGACACGCTCCAGAAGTCAGACAGGTTCTCCGTGTTGTACTTCACGACCCCGACCCGGGCCGGTAAGTGGAATACTGTCATCCGCGCAAACAACGAGCCGGAGATCACCGTCTGGCAATTTATTTACCCGTAGGAGGCTGATATGGATATGGTCTTTCGTGCGCTGGCGATTTATCTGTTTCTCGTGGTGGTATTTAAAGTGGCGGGGCGACGCGCGCTGCTACAGATGACCAGCTTTGACCTTATTCTACTGTTAATTATTAGTGAAGCCACGCAGCAGGCGCTTCTGGGGCAGGACTTTTCTGTCACCGGGGCGATGATAACGATTACCACGCTGGTGGTAGTGGATATTCTCTTTGGGTTGATGAAGAAATATTTTTCCCCGGTGGAAAATATTCTGGATGGTAATCCCGTCATTCTGGTAGAGAATGGCGTGCCGTTAGCGGATAAACTCAAAAAAGTCGACGTATCCTGTGATGATATTCTGGTGTCAGCGCGTCAGAATAATGGCATTACAAAAATGAGTGAAATCAAATATGCCATATTCGAACGTAATGGGCATATTTCAATCATTCCTTTTGAGAAATAAGAGGCGGCAAAATGAGCAATCTTTTTCACGACGATCATTATACCGTAAGTGAATTAACGAAAAAGCTGGCGAGTAAATTAACCGATGCCGGGCTGCGCTTAACCACGGCGGAATCCTGTACGGGGGGAAAGCTCTCGGTCGCGTTGTGCGCAGAAGAGAACACCGCCGATTTTTATGATGTCGGGCTGGTGGTGTTCAGCGATGAAGCAAAAGCGCGGATCCTCGGCGTGCGTTCTGAAACGCTGGCGCGCTATACCGCCGTCAGCGAACCGACGGTGGGCGAGATGGCCGCCAGTATCCGCGATATGGCCCAGGCGGATATCAGCATTGCCATCAGCGGATACGCAGGCCCTGAAGGGGGCGACGATGGGACGGCGGCAGGGACGGTCTGCTTTGGCTGGAATATTTGCGGCGAGACGAAAACCCGCACCGTTCTTTTCTCCGGTGACTGTCAGGACGTGGTGGAAAAAGCGGTGCATTTTGCGCTGGCTGAACTGGTAACAACCTTGTCGGACGACAATATCGGGTAAATTCACGTGGAGGTTGTATGGCTGTCATAGTGATTACTGGCGGGACGGCGGGCGTGGGAAAAGCCACGGCACTGCACTTTGCAAAGGCGGGCTACGATGTGGGACTTATCGCCCGCGATGAAGCCAGCCTGCACTCCACTCAGGAGGAATTAAAGCGCTTTGGGGTCAATGCCCACGCGGTGCAGGCGGACGTCGCCGACAGTCAGGCGGTGGTGGATGCGGCTAACGAGATTGAGTATCGCCTTGGGGCGATTGACGTGTGGGTTAACAATGCCATGGGCGCCGTGCTGGCACCGTTTCGCACCCTTACGCCGGATGAGTTTCGTCGTGTGACTGACGTGACCTACCTCGGCTTTGTCAACGGCACTCGCGCCGCGCTGGAGCTGATGGTGCCCCGCGACAGAGGCGTGATTATCCAGGTGGGATCCGCGCTGGCCTACCGTT
Organism: Enterobacter sp. T2; assembly: GCF_010692925.1. Lineage (NCBI taxonomy): Bacteria > Pseudomonadati > Pseudomonadota > Gammaproteobacteria > Enterobacterales > Enterobacteriaceae > Enterobacter > Enterobacter sp. T2. Next base: position 2,276,954 of record NZ_CP048736.1, read on the forward strand.
CCATTCCTTTGCAGTCCGCTTACTGTGGCGCCAAAGCGGCGATCCGCGGCTTCACCGATGCGGTGCGTACCGAACTGATGCATGAAAACAGCCGGGTTCAGCTTTCGATGGTTCAGATGCCGGGGCTTAACACGCCGCAGTTCGAATGGGCGAGGAATAAGTTCGCCTGGGCGATGCGCCCGGTGCCACCGGTTTTTGAGCCCGAAGTCGCCGCCCGCGCCATCTTTAAGATTGCACAAAAACCGGTACGGGAACTGTGGGTGGGAAGCAGCACGATTCAGTCGATCGTCGGGCAATTTCTTTTCCCGGGTTTACTTGACCGGCTGATGGTTAAAAAAGCCTGGGAAGGTCAGATGACCGACGATCTGAACGCACCGGATCGCCGGGACTATCTTGACCAGCCGGTTAATGATCTGCACAAAATCCATGGCCGTTTTACAGACGAGGCGAAGAACCGAGCCCCGTCCGTCACCTCCGGTATGCCTGGCAAGGTGGCACTGGGCGCCCTCGCGGTGGCGGGGATTATGCTGACCCGCCTGATAATTCGAGGGAGAAGATAATCAGCGCAGCGCGCTACGGTGGGTCCAGAACCAGCGGTAACCGTAGCCGCCAAGAGTGAGCTCGACGGTTTTGCCGCACACCAGCGCGTCGTCGTAGCGTTTGTCCGCGAGACAGGCGGTCCAGGTGGCATTGCGGATCCCTTTTGCGGCGAACTTCACCGGCTGGTCGCTGAAGTTGACGAAGGTCAGGATGCTGCGTTCATCGGTCTCGTAATACAGCCCCAGTACCGCGTCGTGATCGAGGGTAATGAGACGAAAGGGCGCAACGGCAATTTCGGGGAACTCTGAGCGGGTATTGGCAATATCCATGATTCGATGCAGAAGCGAGTTGCGGTGAAGCAGCGAATCAGCGACGTTGATTTTCTGATAGCGATACGGGCCGCGATCGATGATGGGGGCAATAAATTTTTCCGGGTTGGCCGCGGAAAAACCGCCCCCCGCCGATCCGGCCCACTGCATGGGCGTACGAACGGCGTAACGCTCTTCCAGTTCCAGGTCGTCGCCCATGCCGATCTCATCCCCGTAGCGCATCACCGGGACACCCGGCAGGGAAAAGAGCACGGCGTGACAGAACGCCAGTCGCTTGTGATCGCCATTCAGCATCGGCGCCAGGCGGCGGCGGATCCCGCGCTGATAGACGTTCATCTCTTCGTCAGGGGCGAAGGTATCAAGGACAAACTGCTTATCTTTCTGACTAATGCCCTCCAGATCCAGCTCGTCATGATTGCGCAGCCAGTTGGCAAAACAGCATGAGTCGGGCGGGACGATCATCTTTTTCACCGCATTACGCAGCGGACGGGCGCTTTTCCTCGCCAGGCTGACGTAGAAATACTTATTGAGCCAGAAATTGAGCACCAGATTCAGGCGATCGTTATTGCCGAAGTAGTCTTTATACGTCTTGACGTCGACGTCGACTTCACCCAGCAGGATCGCGTCTGGATTACGTTGCTCAATAAGACGGCGCATATGCTCCAGGATCCACAGCCCCTTTTTTTCGTCACCGTTTCCTGCCTGTCTGGTGAGGTGGGTGGCAGCGTCCAGGCGAAAGCCCGACACCCCCAGCTTAAGCCAGAACAGAATGATGTTCTCAATCTCTTTAAGTACCGCAGGCGAGGTCAGGTTCAGATCCGGCTCATGGCGATAAAACATATGCCGGTAGTACTGTCCCGCCTCGTCGTCCCAGCTCCAGACGCTCTTTTCCACGCCGGGAAACATTGGGGGCGTGTCGTCATCGTCGTTGTCCGACCAGAGGTAGTAATCACGATAGGGGGATGCCGGGTTTCGGCGGGCCTGCTGGAACCACGGATGCGCGTCTGAGGTATGCTGGATCAGCAGCTCAATAATGACCTGCATGCCCAGCTCCCGGGCCTGTTCGATAAAGGCGATGATATCGGCCAGTTTACCGAAGCGCGGATCCACCTGCAGATGGTCGCTAACGTCGTAGCCTTCGTCCAGAAAGGGGGTGAGGTAAAATGGGGTGATCCAGATAACCGTCGCGCCCATGCGGCGGATATAACGCAGCTTGGCCGCAATTCCGGCGATGTCTCCACAACCATCGCCGTTCATATCATAAAACAGTGCGGTATCAATTTGATAAATAATGGCCCGTGTATGCCAGTCTGTCATAGCGTTCCTCAGTGATAGCCTTCAGTATCCGACACTTTGCCCCGGAAGACGTAGTAGCTCCAGGCGGTGTACACCAGAATCACCGGAATGATCAGCAGGGTGCCGACCAGCATAAATAGCTGGCTGGCGGGCGGTGCCGCGGCTTCCCACAGGGTGATATGGGGCGGAATAATGTTTGGCCACAGGCTGATACCCAGGCCGCTAAAACCGAGGAAGATCAGCCCCAGCGTGAGCAGGAACGGACGCGAGTGGCTGGCCGGGTTGCGGGTCAACCGCCAGATCAGCACCGTAAACAGCCCTACCAGCAGGGGAACCGGCAGGAACCAGAAGAAGTTGGGCAAGGTAAACCAGCGGTCGGCCACGTACTGCCAGCCAAGCGGCGTCCAGACGCTGACCACCGCAATAACCACTACCAGTGCCAGCAGCACGTGGCGCGTCAGCTCGCGCATGCGGTTTTGCAGTGCGCCTTCGCTTTTCATTATGAGCCAGGTGGTCCCCAGCAGCGTATAGGCAACGACCAGCCCGATGCCACAGAAAAGATTGAAGGGCGTCAGCCAGTCAAGCGCAGAGCCGACAAAGCGCCGGCCTTCCACGTTAAAGCCATTGATCACTGCCCCTACGACGATCCCCTGGCTGAAGGTGGCGAGCAAGGACCCGCCTGCGAAGGAGTAGTCCCAGAATTTGCGGTGTGAGGGCGTCGCTTTAAAACGGAACTCAAAGGCGACGCCGCGAAAGATGAGGCCGATGAGCATGGCGGTGAGGGGGATGGTCAACGCATCAATAATCACCGCGTAGGCCAGCGGAAACGCGCCGAACAATCCCGCGCCGCCGAGCACCAGCCAGGTTTCGTTACCGTCCCACACCGGGGCCACGCTATTAACCATCACATCGCGTTCCCTGGCATCGCCCACGAAGTTGAACAGCAGACCGATGCCCAAATCAAAGCCATCCATAATGATGTACATCAGCGTGGCAAAGACGATGATGGCAAACCAGATAACAGCGATATCAACGCCCATCAGATTCTCTCCTGTTCTGAAACGGACTCCGCGGCAGACAGCGGACGGGCGGGAGTGCCCGACGTGTTTGACGTCAGCGTATCGACGGGCTGCGGACCTTTCTTAATCAACCTGATGAGGTAAACATACCCCACACCGAACACCGACGAGTAGACAACGAAGAAGGCCAGCAAGCTGATGCTCATTTGCAGAGTACTGTGCAGGGAGACCGCATCAATCGTGCGCAGATAACCGTAGACCACCCACGGTTGACGGCCCACTTCGGTGGTCACCCAGCCGGCGAGCAGCGCCAGCAGACCCGCTGGCCCCATGCAGAGCGCAAACCAGTGGAACGGGCGCGAGTGGAAAAGCCGGTGACGGTAGCGTAGCCAGAGGCTGAGCAGACCGAGGGTAATCATCAGCAGCCCCATCCCGACCATGATGCGGAACGACCAGAAAACGATGGTCGAGTTTGGGCGATCTTTTTTCGGGAAATCTTTCAGGGCCGGAACCTGTTTATCCAGGCTATGCGTCAGGATCAGGCTGCCGAGCGCGGGGATCTCGAGGCCGTATTTGGTGCGTTCCTCCTCCATATCCGGCAGGCCAAACAGCAGCAGTGGGGTGGCCTCGCCGGGCGGATTTTCCCAGTGTCCCTCAATCGCGGCGATTTTGGCGGGCTGATGCTCAAGCGTGTTCAGGCCGTGCATATCGCCCACCACCGCCTGGATGGGAGCGACCAGCAGTGCCATCCACATGGCCATCGAGAACATGGTTCGGATGGCGGGCGTATCGTTACCGCGCAACAGGTGCCAGGCACCCGACGCGCCGACAAACAGCGCGCTGCTCAGAAACGCGGCAATAGCCATATGAATCAGGCGATAAGGGAAGGAGGGGTTAAAGACGATTGCCAGCCAGTCTTGCGGAATGACCTGTCCGTTCTCGATGGTGAACCCCTGCGGCGTATGCATCCAGCTGTTGGAGGCGAGGATCCAGAAGGTCGACATTAAGGTGCCGAGCGCGACCATGCAGGTGGAAAAGAAGTGCAGGCCCGGGCCAACCTTATTCCAGCCGAACATCATTACACCCAGGAAACCGGCTTCCAGGAAGAAAGCGGTTAAGACTTCATAGGTGAGGAGTGGACCGGTGATACTGCCCGCGAACTGTGAGAATCCGCTCCAGTTGGTGCCAAACTGGTACGCCATGACCAATCCGGAAACGACCCCCATACCGAAGTTAACGGCAAATATCTTCAGCCAGAAATGGTACAACGATCGCCAGACGTCGTTTTTGGTGCGCAGCCACATGCCCTCCAGCACAACCAGATAGCTGGCGAGGCCGATGGTGATCGCAGGAAAAAGGATATGAAACGAGACGGTAAAAGCGAACTGAATTCTGGCCAGATGGAACGCGTCGAGTTCGAACATGGTCCGTACCTCTGAAACGATGGGGCACGAGAATTGCCGGGCAGTTTATGGCTGCCCGGCAAAACCGATTACGGTTTAGTCTTACCGGCACCCAGCTCGGCACCGGTCAGCGGGTCGGAATGTGGATCGGACTTCGTACGGGCAGACATCGCCTTGACCAGGGTTGCCTGTTCGGTTGTGAGCGTGACGCTTGCGCTGCCATCGCCGCCGTCAACCGCAGGCTGGGGGGACTCAACGTAATCGAAATGTTTATCGCTGTTCCAGCTTCCGCGAACCTCTCCACCTTCAGACATATTGTAGTACTTGTTGGTGAATTCCTCGATTGGCGGCAATTTTCCCGGCGGGAAATTATTACGGATAGACTGCAGCGCCTTCTCAAAGGAGAGCTGATGCGCCGCCTCGCGCGTCATCAGAAACGCCAGGGCATCCTTTACGCCGGGATCGTCGGTCACGTTGATCAGACGTTCATAGATGATTTTCGCTCTGGCCTCTGCTGCCACGTTTGAGCGCAGGTCCGCCGTTGGCTCGCCGATGGTGTCCACGTAGGCCGCCGTCCAGGGCACGCCCGCAGAGTTAGTGAGCGGGGTGCCACCACCGTAGAGCAGGGAGGTAATATGGCTGTCATTGCCGTTTTCGGTCATGGACCGATACAGCTCGGCCTCGTTTTCCACCCCTTCCGCCAGCGCGCCTTTCGCGCCTTTATTCAGCATGCCCACCAGGGTACCAATGATTTCGAGGTGGCTTAACTCCTCGGTCGCGATATCCATCAGCATATCTTTACGGCCCGGATCGTCATCGCTCAATCCTTGCGTAAAGTACCGGCAGGCGGCAGCCAGTTCGCCCTGCGGCCCACCGAACTGTTCCAGTAAAAGATTGGCGAGGCCTGGGTTCGGTTCAGCAACGCGAACCGTGTATTGCAGCTGTTTAACGTGTCGGAACATGGCGATTCTCCCTGATTATTTTTTTGCTTCGACGCCCGATGCGTCTGAACGCAGCAGGAACTGTTCCGTGGTCTGCGGAATATGACGAATCAACCAGTCGGCCATTTCGCGCTCTTCGGCGAGGATCGTTTCAATAGCGGGTATCGAGGCGGTATCGCCCGCTTTTTTCGCCGCCGCGAGCAGGGAGGTATAGCAGGCGATTTCAAACTGTTCGAAAACATAGCCGCTGATCGACCCCTTAACGATCTCATCAGACGGGAACATGCCGCCGATGGACTGCCCCAGCGCCGCCATTTTGCTCATCGAGTCTTTTAAAACTGAACGAGAAATATCATTCCGGTCGAGAATTTCTTCCAGCAAGGTAATTTGCCGTTTTGTCTCATTAATATGCTGCTCAATTCTGGCGCGAACATCAGGATAATTATCGATACGGCTGGCCATGGATTCCAGCATTGACTCAGCTTGCTTTTCCATCGCATGGGCATCGCGTAGCCAGTCATGGTAGTGTTCTACGTGATTCATCATTATATCCTCATTTGGGGTTCGCTTATTTGGTCTCACTTTCAGCAGCCTGATCGGCACGCGCGGCACTGTAGCCAGACAAATGGCCGACAATATTAGCGTAGATGCTGATGATAATGACCCATAGTACGCTGCTCTTCCACCATATTACGGAAGGGATAGCGAGAATGAACCATATTATAGCTGCCGTTAAATGGCGCCGTTTAATTGTCCTGGGACTGATGCTCATTTTATTTAACCTGTGTTATAGCGTCATTTTTGCGCTTTTTGGTTAATATTTCCTACGGCCAGATCGGTGAGTTTAAGGTCGGTCTCTTTTTCTTCCTCCAGTGTTTCTGCAAGAAGCTTAACGGCTTTTTTATAGCCAAGCTGCTCTGCCAGGGTGGCAAGGGTACCGTAGCTGGCTATTTCGTAATGCTCCACTTTTTGCGCAGCGGCAATTAATGCGGCATCACGGACTTCATTTTTTTCCGTGCTTTCGATAACTTCGTTCGCCTCTTCAATTAAGCCTTCCATTGCCACGCATTTCATGCGCTTGAGCTTGATACCGTCTTCCTGCTCGATAATCTGATCGATGCGTTCGATCTGACCTTGCGTCTCTTCAAGGTGTGCGGTGAAGGCGGCGCTCAGCTTCTCGCTGGAGGCGGCGCGGGCAAGTTTGCTTAACGCTCGGGTAAGCTGCTTTTCTGCGCTGTAGGTATCCGACAGAAGATGAATAAATACATCCTCTACACTTTTCATATTCATAATTATTACGCTCCGGTAAAATAAAGAAAGGGTACTGCGAGCTTTTCAGCCCGCAGCATGCTCTCTGGTTTTATTAAAAGAGTACTAAATAAGATCAGGAGTTATCAGATTTACGGCCTCCGCCGTGACTGTTCTGTCCCCCTTTCTTACCCGCTTCAGATGCGCGTTGCGGATCGTTTTTAAAATTACCACCGCTGTGCTGGCCACCTTTACGACCAGCTTCTGATGCTTTTTCACGGTCTTGCGCGAAATTACCTGAACCACCACGATGCTCTGCCATATTAAACCTCATGTTCATATATTGGTTATGTCAGTACGATACGAATATATTTCGTATCACTCGTCGTTCGAGTAATAACTCTAGTCGCTGAGCGCCATTCGTCAAATGCGCTTTGCTATTTGCGGTATCGTTATTTTGAAATAATGAAGGCTTTACGCTTCGCTTACCTTGAAAATATGAAGAGGTGGGAAGGACTTGTAAGCGAAGGGTGGGATTAGTCCTAAGTTTGCACTAAAAATTTGAAAGCTGAGGGTAAAAACCACGGTATGCTCAATCCGATTATTTTACAGACGGTAAGACCTGAAAAACGTACTCCTTTATAGCTATAAAACAGCACCAAAAATAATTATAGGGAAATTCCAGAGAAAAATAACGAGGCGGCAGAACCGTCCTGATAAGGTCTGCTCAAGCTCCGGTAGCACACGGTTTGACCACTGTCGTCTTAAGATCACAAATCAGAAATTCTTCCCCCCGGAAGGAACGGGTTTCTCTACACTCCAGGTAATATTCACTGGAGGCATGACATCATGGCGAACACCATCACGGCTGATGATATTCGGGAACATTTTTCGCAGGCTATGTCGGCGATGTACCAGCAGGAAGTTCCGCAGTACGGCACGTTGCTCGAACTGGTCGCGGACGTAAACCTGGCGGTTCTGGAAAATAACCCGCTATTACATGAACAACTGGCGAACGCCGATGAACTTGCCCGTCTGAACGTGGAGCGCCACGGCGCGATCCGCGTCGGCACGGCGCAAGAGCTTTCCACCCTGCGTCGTATGTTTGCCATTATGGGCATGTATCCGGTCAGCTATTACGATCTCTCTCAGGCGGGGGTGCCGGTTCACTCAACGGCGTTTCGTCCGGTAGATGATGCGGCGCTGTGCCGGAATCCGTTTCGTATCTTTACCTCACTGCTGCGCCTTGAGCTGATAGAAAACGTCCCGCTACGCGAGCGCGCGGCGGAGATCCTTGCTCAGCGGAACATTTTTACCCCGCGCTGTCTGGCACTTCTCGATCTCTGGGAATCAGAAGGGCAGTTTACTGACGTCCAGGCGCGTGAGTTTGTTCAGGAAGCGCTGGAAACCTTCCGCTGGCACCGCCATGCGACGGTCGATCAGGAAACTTATCTGGCACTGCATAACGAACATCGCCTGATTGCGGATGTGGTCTGCTTCCCGGGGTGCCATATTAACCACCTCACGCCGCGCACGCTGGATATTGACCGGGTGCAGGAGCTGATGCCGAAGTATGGTATTGAGCCCAAAATTCTGATCGAAGGGCCGCCGCGTCGTGACGTGCCCGTGTTATTGCGTCAAACCAGCTTCAAGGCGCTCGAAGAGCCAGTGCTGTTTGCCGGTGAACATAAGGGCACCCACACCGCCCGCTTCGGTGAAATAGAACAGCGCGGCGTGGCGCTGACGCCGAAAGGCCGTGAACTGTACGATAGCCTGCTGGCTAAGGCCGGTACCGGCAAAGATAACCTGACGCACCAGCTTCATTTGCGTGAGATTTTCAGCGCCTTCCCGGACAGCGAGCTGTTAATGCGCCGCCAGGAACTGGCTTATTTCCGCTACCGTCTGACGCCCGCCGGGGAAGCCCATCGTCATGCGTTCCGTCCCGGCGACGATCCGCAGCCGCTGATTGAGCGCGGGTGGGTCGTTGCCCAGCCGATTACCTACGAAGATTTTCTTCCGGTCAGCGCCGCCGGGATTTTCCAGTCCAATCTCGGGAATGAAACTCAGGCGCGCAGCCACGGTAATGCCAGCCGCGACGCGTTTGAAGCCGCGCTCGGCTGCACGGTGTATGACGAATTCACCCTCTATGAGGAGGCTGAAACGCGCAGCAAACAGCGTTGCGGTTTGCTCTGAAACCGTTACTCTGCAGGGGTGTGATGGAAAAAATAAGGTCGTTATGCAAAATCCTTCCGCCCCTGTGGTTGAAACGCGCCAGGGCGCACTGACTGGTTTAACCGATGAAAATGTCCACCGCTGGTGCGGTATTCCCTATGCTGCACCGCCAGTGGGTGACTGGCGCTGGCGCTCACCGCGCCCACCAGAACGCTGGGATGGCGTTCGCGATGCCACTGCCTTTTCGGCCTCAAGCTGGCAAAGCAGTGAATATTGTCAGGAGCTGGGCGGGGGCGATCCCGGCCAGTTCTCTGAAGACTGTCTCTATCTGAATGTCTGGTCCCCCGTCGACCGCCCGGGATCGCTTCCGGTGATGGTCTGGCTGCACGGGGGCGGGTTTACGATTGGTGCCGGTGGCCTGCCACCGTATCACGGCAAATCGCTGGCCGCGCGCGGCGTGGTTGTGGTCACGATTAACTACCGTCTCGGCCATCTCGGCTTTTTCGCCCATCCCGCGCTGGAGGGGGAAGAAGAGCGGGTAGTGCATAATTTTGCTCTGTTGGATCAGATTGCCGCGCTTGAATGGGTGCGGGAGAATATCACCGCGTTTGGGGGCGACCCGCATAACGTGACCCTGTTTGGTGAGTCCGCTGGCGCCCGCAGCGTGCTGTCGTTGCTGGCCTCGCCGCTGGCGGAAGGGCTGTTCCACAAGGCGATAGTCCAGAGTGGATATACCTTGCCCGACACGCCGCGCCGGCAGGCGCTGCAAAAAGGGGAAGCACTGGCGGCCCATTTTGGGCTGGAAAACGCGACGGCAGAGCAGCTGCGCGCGATCCCGCCTGAGTCATTCTGGCCGCTGACCGCGCCACTCAACATCGCCCCGGCGCCGATCGTCGGGGATTGCGTCCTGCCGGAGGCCATGCTGGATGTCTTTTTCGCTGCCCGCCAGCACCCTGTGCCGGTGATGATAGGTTCTAACAGCGATGAAGCCAGCGTCATGGCGGTGTTTGGCATCGATCTCGCCGGGCAAATCCAGAAACTTCGCCGGGAGCGCCGTTTTGGGCTGGGGCTCATCAAGCTGCTTTATCCGGGTGTGAAAGGCGACGAAGAGCTGGGCAGACAGGTGTGTCGCGATATGGCGTTTACCACCATGGGCTATGTCGTGATGCAGGCGCAGCAGCGTGTCGGCGGGCTTTGCTGGCGTTACTGGTTTGACTATGTCGCTGAAGCGGAGCATGCCACCTATATCAACGGCGCGTGGCATGGCAATGAAGTGCCCTACGTGTTCGATACCCTCGGCCAGGTGGAGCCTTCACGTCAGTATGTCAACGAACGGGATTTACAGTTTGCTGCCAGGGTAGCCGATTACTGGGTAAGCTTTGCGCGCGATGCCGGAACGCATGATAGCCTGTCTGGGCCGACGCACTGGCCCGCGTGCCGTAAAGGACGGGACGTGCTGCTACGTATCGGTGTGAATAAACATGCAGGTTTCAGGCTTGAAAACCGCTTTATGCGCGCGCGCATGAGCCTCTTTAAACGGGTGATGAAGCACCACGTCAGCCTCGATTAAGTAAACAGGCGCGAAACGCCGCCAGACCATTTTCTTCGTCAGGCGTTTCGCGCAGCACCAGCCGGTAGCTCGCGCCGGTTTTTACGCTTGTCTCATAGGGCCGCATCAGCCTTCCGGCACCCACATCTTCTGCCACCAGCGTTTCGTCGGCAATGGCGACGCCCAGCCCCTGAATGGCGGCGGTAATGGCGAGATCCATCGTATCGAAGTGTTGATTTTTGTGCATAACAAACCCGGGACCTTCCTGCTTCGCCAGCCACAGTGACCAGTCGGTCTTATCCCGCGTCGGGTGAAGGAACGTCAGTGAACCCAGCGTTGTTCCTGCCCGCACCGGGCTGATGACCGGCGTGAGCGCCTCTTCGAACAGCAGATCGCCTGCGCTCATATGCGTGCCAAACACAATGGCCGCGTCGTAAGATTCGGTTTTGAAATTGACGTTATGATCGGTGGTGGTCGTCAGCGCGATCTGCAGATCCGGATGCGCGTGCTCCACCTCCAGCAGGCGCGGTACCAGCCAGCGCATGGCGCAGGTAGGGGCCTTAAGCCGGATCACGGTATGCTGGCTACGGGCCTGGTCGGCCACGGTCAGCAGCTGTTCGAAAGTGGATTGCAGCTCCGGAAGCAGGGCGCTGCCCTGCGGTGAGAGGCGCAGCCCGCGGGCGTGGCGCTCAAACAGCGGAAAGCCAAACCACGCCTCAAGGGAGGCGATCTTACGGCTCACGGCCCCCTGGGTCAGACACAGCTCTGCGGCGGCATGGGTAAGATTCAGATGACGCGCGGTGACTAAAAATGCGTCAATGGCGTTAAGGGGGAGCGAACGGCGAGACATTGAAACACCTCAGTTATGCATTTTTCTCATGGCTATTATGACAACAATTCGATTGTCCCGGCAACGCACTTGTTGTTTGAATAGTTATGCAATGTCCATGAGAAGGGAAAGAGGATGACTTTACGAACGCCGGTACAAACGCGCTCCAAACTGCCAGATGTGGGGACCACCATTTTTACCGTTATCGGCCAGCTTTCGGCACAGCATAACGCCATTAACCTTTCTCAGGGCGCACCGAATTTTTCCTGTGACCCGAAACTGATTGCAGGCGTCACCCGAGCGATGGCGTCAGGGCATAACCAGTACGCGGCGATGACCGGCCTGCAGCCGCTGAAAGAACGCATTGCCGATAAAATTGCAACGCTCTACGGCACGCAGTATGACCCTGCCAGCGAGGTGCTGGTGACCGCCAGCGCCAGCGAAGGGCTCTATTCAGCGATAAGCGGTCTCGTGCACCCCGGTGATGAGGTGATCTACTTTGAACCGTCCTTTGACAGCTACGCGCCGATTGTCCGTCTGCAGGGGGCAACCCCGATTGCTATCAAACTCACGGTGCCGGATTTTGCCGTCAACTGGGATGAGGTGCGTGCCGCGATCACCCCGCGCACGCGCATGATCATCATTAACACGCCGCACAACCCGAGCGGTCAGGTCTTCTGTGCCAATGACCTGCAACAGCTGGCGGCGCTGACGCGCCAGACCGACATCATTATTTTGTCTGACGAAGTGTACGAACACGTGGTTTTTGACGGTGAACCGCATCATGGAATGGCCACGCACCCGCAGCTGGCGGAGCGCAGCGTGATTATTTCATCTTTCGGAAAAACCTATCACGTCACCGGCTGGCGCGTAGGGTATTGTGTCGCCCCGGCGGTACTGATGGATGAGATTTGTAAAGTCCATCAATTTTTAATGTTCTCTGCCGATACGCCAATGCAGCACGCCTTTGCGGAGCATATGGTCGATCCGCAAACCTGGCTGTCGCTGTCGGCGTTTTACCAGCGTAAGCGCGATCTGCTGCACGGTCTGCTGGCCGATTCGCCGTTTACCCTGCTACCGAGCGCCGGGTCGTTCTTCATGCTGGCGGATTACAGCGCGTTCAGCGATGAGCGCGACAGCGAGCTGGTGAAACGGCTGATCGTGGAGTACGGCGTTGCCACCATTCCGCTGTCGGCGTTTTATGCGGACGGTACGGATAATAAATTGATTCGTCTCTCTTTTGCGAAAGATGAGGCGACGTTACGGGCAGGTGCCCAGGCCCTGTGTCGGGTTAAATCACGCTGAGGAGTATAAGATGAAATTACGCGCGTTAGTCGTCGGCATGGGATTGCTGTGTACCTTTTCTTCCTTCGCGGCGACCGAGCTGCGTTATGGTCTGGAAGCGGAATATCCGCCGTTTGAAAGCCGTAATGCCTCAGGCGAACTGGAAGGGTTTGACGTTGAGCTGGGGAATGCCATTTGCAAAGCGGCAGCGCTGAAGTGCAGCTGGGTGGAAACCTCGTTTGACGCGCTGATCCCGGGCCTGGTGGCGAAGAAATTCGACGCCATTAATTCGGCGATGAATATCACCGAGCAGCGCCGCAAGAGCATTGATTTTACCCAGCCGATTTACCGCATTCCGTCGCAGCTGGTCGGCAAGGCCGGTACGGCGGTAGAAGCGACCCCAGAAGGGCTGAAGGGGAAAACCATTGGCGTGCTGCAGGGCTCAATTCAGGAAACCTATGCGAAAGAGCACTGGGAAAAGCAGGGTGTCACCGTGGTGTCTTATAAAGATCAGAATATGGCCTGGGGCGACCTGCTTAATGGCCGTATCGACGCCTCGCTGGTGATGTCCGCGGCCGGGCAGGCAGGTTTCCTCAGCAAGCCGCAGGGGAAAGGGTTTGGCTTCATCGGCAAACCGGTGTCTGACGACACTATCCTCGGGAGTGGGATCGGTTTTGGGTTGCGTAAAGGTGACGAGGCCACCAAAAAGCAGCTTGATGCCGCGATTGATAAAGTGCGTGCCGACGGCACGATCGCTAAACTCGCTGATAAGTACTTTCCGGGTATCGATGTCAGCGTAAAATAACCGCCTCATTAGCCCCGGTGACTGATGTCGCACCGGGGCATTTTTCTACACATTTTCCAGGCTTTCTTTACACCACTTTCGGGCCGTTCTGGTCGACAGAAAATATTTCTCACTTTGTTCATATAATCACCGGGCAACAATTGGATTCTTAACCATTTTTGTTTAGGCTGTGCGTTCTTTCTTGCCGTCATTTCGCCGAGCGCGAAACACATTCACACGACCATAAGGACGTTTTTCCAGGCATGAATCGCAGACGTTTTCTAAAAGGCTCGCTGGCAGTGGCAGCCCTGAGCGGCACCTCTGGCCTTGCTTCCCTGTTTTCCAAAGCGGCATACGCTGCTGACTCTGACATCGCTGACGGTCAGAGCCGTCGTTTTGACTTCTCCGTACTGCAATCCTTGGCGCATGACCTGGCGAAAACCCCGTGGGGTGGTGCGCCACGTCCGCTGCCGGACACGCTGGCGACCATGACGCCGCAGGCGTACAACGCCATCCGTTACGATGAGAAGCAGTCTCTGTGGAACAACATTGAAGGGCGTCAGCTGGACGTGCAGTTCTTCCATATGGGAATGGGGTTCCGCCGCCGCGTGCGGATGTTCTCGCTGGACCAGTCGACCTCTATGGCGCGTGAGATCCACTTCCGACCGGAGTTGTTCAGCTACGGTGAAACCGGTGTGGATACCAAACAGCTGGAAGGGCAAAGCGATCTTGGCTTTGCAGGCTTCCGCGCCTTTAAGGCGCCGGAACTGGCGCGTCGCGATATCGTCTCTTTCCTCGGCGCAAGCTATTTCCGTGCGGTTGACGATACCTACCAGTACGGCCTTTCCGCGCGCGGTCTGGCGGTAGATACCTTTACTGACACGCCGGAAGAGTTCCCGGACTTCACCTCCTTCTGGTTTGAAACCGTTAAGCCAGGTGACACCACGTTTACCGTCTATACGCTGCTGGACAGCCCGAGCATTACCGGTGCCTATAAGTTCGTGATCCACTGCGAGAAGAGCCAGGTGATCATGGAGGTGGAAAACCACCTCTATGCGCGTAAAGACATTAAACAGCTCGGCATCGCGCCGATGACCAGTATGTTCAGCTGCGGCAATAACGAACGACGCATGTGCGACACCATCCACCCGCAAATCCATGACTCAGACCGTCTGGCGATGTGGCGCGGCAACGGAGAGTGGATCTGCCGTCCGCTGAACAATCCGCAGAAGCTGCAGTTCAACGCCTATATGGACAAAAACCCTAAAGGGTTTGGTCTGCTGCAGCTGGATCGTGATTTCTCGCACTATCAGGACGTGATGGGCTGGTATAACAAGCGTCCAAGCCTGTGGGTAGAACCGCGCAACGACTGGGGTAAAGGCTCGGTTGGTCTGATGGAGATCCCGACCACCGGTGAAACGCTGGATAACGTTGTCTGCTTCTGGCAGCCGGAGAAAACGGTGAAAGCGGGCGACGAGCTGGACTTTAAATATCGCCTGTACTGGAGCGCAATGCCGCCGGTGCGTTCCCCGCTGGCTAATGTTTTCGCCACCCGCACCGGCATGGGCGGTTTCCCGGAAGGCTGGGCGCCAGGTGAAAATTACCCGAAAGTGTGGGCGCGCCGCTTTGCTATCGACTTTGTCGGTGGCGACCTGAAGGCCGCTGCGCCAAAAGGCATCGAGCCGGTGATTACTCTCTCCAGCGGTGAGGCGAAGCAGGTTGAGATCCTGTACGTAGAACCGTTTGACGGTTATCGCATTCTGTTTGACTGGTACCCAACCTCAGATTCGACCGAGCCGGTAGATATGCGCCTGTTCCTGCGCTGTCAGGGGGATGCCATCAGTGAAACCTGGCTGTATCAGTATTTCCCACCAGCGCCGGATAAACGTCACTACGTTGATGACCGGATAATGCGTTAATCCTTGTGGGATTGTGCCGGGTGGCGCTAACGCTTACCCGGCCTACAAATGCGTCCAGAGTAGGCCGGGTAAGGCGCAGCCGCCACCCGGCAATTGAGGGGCACCATGTCTGCAGAAATTATCCCAGTTACCCAGAATATCGAGCTTCGCGCCGTCGAAGAGCGCTATACCGCCGATCTCCATCACCTCGTCGTCAAAAACAAAACCTGGCTGCAAACCGCCTTTGACTGGGCGCAGCACGTGGGCGCGGAAGAGGATACCCGCCGTAATGTGCTAAGTAACCAGATGCTGCACCAGCGCGGCTACGCCAAAATGTTTTTGATCTTCCGGGATGATGCGCTGGTCGGCGTGCTGTCGTTTAATTCGATAGAGCCTGCCAACAAAGCGGGTTATATCGGTTACTGGCTGGACGAGGCGCATCAGGGGAAGGGGATCCTCTCTCAGTCATTGCAGGCGTTTATGCGCTATTACGCTGAGCGCGGCGAGATCCGCCGTTTTGTGATTAAGTGCCGGGTGGCGAATCAGAGCAGCAACAACGTTGCCCGGCGCAACGGTTTTACGCTGGAAGGGTGCCTGCGGGAAGCGGAATACCTGAATGGCCGCTTTGACGATGTGAACATCTACGGAAAAATTTTTACCCTATAACGCCCCCAGCAGCGGTGTGCGGGTGATGCGCTGGTCGCCGTTAATCACCTTTTCGCCACGCAGGTGAATGCTCTCACCCGAAAAGGCTTCAATGACCGCATCGTCGGTGATTTCAACCCGATGCTCGATCAACACATCGCCGCTGATCCGGGCGCGTCCCTGAATCACCACTTTATCGTCAAGCATGATCGGCCCCCCGCGCAGCCATGCCTGACCGCCGATCAGGACGTGGTGCTTAATGACGCAGTTGCCTTCCACGACGGCATTTTCCGCCACCTGTGAACTGTAGCGCACGGTGGGGATGGCGTCGTCGTCGAAACCGGCAATCAGACGGGCGTTACCGTATACCTTTGCGCAGTCGCACACCCAGACGTTATTGAGATCGTTCCCTTCGAGGATCGCACTGTCGAATACCTCAGCGCGGTGTTCAATAAACGCATTGTTCACCATCGCTTCGCCGTAGATCTGTGCCTGATGCACAACGCGCGACCGGCTTACCGTCGCTTTGTCATAGATTTGCAGGATCTGGTCGTGGTCCGGCGTCAGTCCTTTGGCGGCGATGATGACGCTGTTATGCAGGATGCGCGCGTCGCCGAAGATGTGGCACTCGCCCCGCACGCAGGAGTGCTGAATGGTGACGTTGTCACTTATCCGCGCGCCGTGACTGACTTCGGCGCCGTCCAGCCAGCAGTGACCGCTGATGCGGGCGTCATGGCTGACGGTACAGGGCAGGGTCAGGCGCGCGTGATCCGACACGGTAGCACCGGCGAACACCACGCTGTTCTCGTCATAGATCCAGCAATCCCCATTCTGTGACAGGGCGCGCGCGTCATCAATCCAGCCACCTTTCGTACCGGCCGTGACATCGTTAAAATCTGCCGTGGCGATGATCTGCCGTAAGGTTGTCGTGTGGGTTGTTTCGCCGCTTTTCCATTGCCAGAGGCGGGTTTCATCGCTGAGCCGATACTTTTTCATCGTGTTATCCCTGATAAGCGTCTTCACTAAACGTAGCAAACTTTTGGTTTTTCGTTGTGCTGGCTTCCGTTGCGGAAACCCCTTAAAATGGCATTTAAAATACATTTTAAAAATTAAAATTAATGGATAAACTCAATCCCTCACAGAAAGTGCTTAACTTGCCCGCTGGGTATTTTGGCATGGTGCTTGGCATCATTGGCATGGGTTTCGCCTGGCGATACGCCAGCACGCTCTGGCCGGTGACACGGTGGCCGGGTGATGCGCTGGTGGTCCTTGCCGTTACGTGCTGGTTTTTGCTGACGGTGGCCTTTATCATCCGCGCGATCCGTTTCCCGCGCAGCGTGCTGGCAGAGATGAGGCATCCGGTGATGAGTAGCTTTGTCAGCCTTTTTCCGGCGACGACGATGCTGGTCGCCATCGGTTTTGTGCCCTGGTGCCGCCCGATTTCAGTCGTGCTTTTTGGCGTGGGGGTGGTGACACAGCTGTCTTATTCCGCCTGGCAAAGCGCGGGACTCTGGCGCGGCAACCATCCGCAAGAAGCCACGACGCCGGGTTTATATCTGCCAACCGTGGCGAATAATTTTATTAGCGCCATGGCGTGCGGCGCCCTGGGGTTTAACGACGCCGGTTTCGTGTTCCTGGGGGCGGGTGTCTTCTCCTGGCTCAGCCTGGAGCCGGTTATACTTCAGCGCCTTCGCAGTGCCGGAGAACTTCCGACCGCGCAGCGCACCTCTTTGGGGATTCAGCTTGCGCCCGCGCTGGTGGCCTGTAGCGCCTGGTTTAGCGTTAACGGCGGTGAAGCCGACACCTTTGCCAAAATGTTGTTCGGTTATGGCCTGTTGCAACTGCTGTTTATGCTGCGTCTGTTGCCCTGGTACGTATCCCAGCCGTTTAATGCTTCTTTCTGGAGTTTCTCCTTTGGTATATCCGCACTGGCAACCACCGGGCTGCATCTGGGGCACAGCAGCCCGTCGGGCTTTTTCCACGTGATTGCCGTACCGCTTTTTATCTTCACCAACGTCATCATTGGGATCCTGTTGGTCCGTACTTTTATTCTACTGCTTCAGGGCAAACTTCTGCTGCGCACTGAAAAAGCACTGCTTATGCAATCTGAGGAAAAATAATGTCCGTCGATGAAAATTACTTCACAGAGAAATATGGTTTAACCCGTACACACTCAGAGGTGGTGTACAGCGCGGGGATCGTGAAACCGGGTAAAACCCTGGATCTGGGCTGTGGCAATGGCCGTAACAGCCTTTATCTGGCGGCCAACGGGTACGAGGTCACTGCCTGGGATAAAAATCCGATGAGCATCGATAATATCGAGCGCATCAAAGCGGCAGAAGGCATTGAGAATCTTCACTCAGCCATCAAGGATCTCAACAACCTGAGCATTGACGGCGAGTATGACTTTATTCTGTCTACCGTGGTGCTGATGTTCCTGGAGGCAAAAACCATTCCGGGTCTTATCGCCAATATGCAGCGTTGCACCAAACCTGGCGGTTATAACCTGATCGTTGCTGCGATGGACACGGCGGATTATCCGTGCACCGTCGGCTTCCCGTTTGCGTTTAAAAGCGGTGAACTGAGCAACTACTATGAAGGCTGGGAGTTGCTCAAATACAACGAAGAGGTTGGCGAACTGCACCGCACCGATGAACACGGCAACCGCATCAAGCTGCGCTTTGCTACGATGCTGGCGCGCAAGCCTGCTTAACGCGCGGCCAGCAGGCAGAGTTGCAGGGCAGTGTGGTAAGACGCCTCGAACGACGACAGCGGCAAGAATTCAAACTTCGAATGGAAGTTATGCGCGCCGGTGAAGAAGTTCGGGGTGAGCAACCCTTTTGCCGAGAGCGCTGCGCCGTCTGTACCGCCGCGCATCGGCGTCGGTTTTGGGGTGATACCCAGTGATTCCATCGCCGCAAACATTAGATCGATGGCACGCCTGTCTTCGCCAATCGCATTGCTGATATTGCTGTAAGTCTCTTCAATGCGATAGTCCACTTTTGCCGTCGGATACCGGGCGGCGATCCGGGCGGCGACATCAGCAATCTGCTGCTTGCGGGAAGCAAAGTTGTCCTTGTCAAAGTCCCGAATATTGGCCTTCAGAACGGCCTCGTTCTGCCCGGCCTGAATGCCGTTAAACCAGATGTAGCCTTCACGGCCCTCCGTGCACTCTGGCGTTTGCTGGCGGTCAAACTGGTTGATAAAGTCGGTCGCCATTAATAACGGGTTTACCAGCACCCCTTTAGCAGACATCGGGTGCGCCGTTACGCCGGTAAAGCGGATCTCAGCGGCTGCCGCATTAAAATTCTCATAGACAATCTCCCCCAGCTCGCAGCAGTCGATGGTCCAGGCAAAGTCGACATCGAAGCGTTTCAGATCTAACGCTTTTGCCCCCTTAAGGCCAGTCTCTTCGTCGGGGACAAACGCGACCACAATGTCGCCATGTTTATGCTCAGCGGTCAGGTTTTCCAGCACGGTCATGACCACGGTCACCGCTGCTTTATTATCTGCGCCTAATACGCTGGTACCGTCGCTGAAAATAATCTCTTCATTCGGGTAAGACAGAATTTCCGGATGCTCACTTACCCGTAGCCAGATCCCTTTCTCTTTATTCAGACAGAGATCTTCACCGGTAAACGTTAATATTTGTGGATGAATATCCGGCGATAATCCCACGTCCACGGTATCAATGTGAGTAATAAATCCAATGCGCGGTCCGCCGGGTACATTACCTTTTTTAACCGCCGTTACCGTGGCGAATTCGTCGATCACAATGTCATCTAATCCCAGCTGTGCCAGCTCCTGCGCCAGCTCTCGTGCCATCTCGTGCTGCCCCGGTGTTGAGGGTAAGGTTTTGACGCTGGGATCGCTCTGACTGGTGATGGCGAGATAACGGAAAAAGCGATGTGTTAATTGTCTGGAAAGCGGCGTGCCCATAGTGTTTTCTTCCTTATTTATTTTTCGGGTGTTTGCCACATCACTTTAATGTTATTTATGAAATGGCAAAAGAATTAATTAGCCGTCGAATTAAAAAGACAGGAATAAATGATGACAAGCAAACGCACAACATTAATGCTGGCACTTGCTGCGCTTACGGTCAGTTCCTCCGTTGCCGCGAAAACGCTGGTGTATTGCTCCGAAGGGTCACCGGAAAACTTTAATCCTCAGTTATATACCTCAGGCACCAGCGTGGATGCCAGCGCCGTACCGGTCTATAACCGGCTGGTCGATTTCAAACCCGGCACCACAGAACTGGTGCCGAGCCTGGCAGAGCGCTGGGAGGTGAGCGATGACGGTAAGGTTTACACCTTCCATCTGCGCCAGGGCGTGAAATTTCAGAGCAATAAATCCTTCACGCCGACCCGGGACTTTAACGCCGATGACGTGATCTTCTCGTTTATGCGCCAGAAAGACGTCAATCATCCTTATCACAACGTCTCTAACGGCAGCTACTCCAACTTTGAAAGCCTGGAGTTTGGCAGCCTGATAACCGCCATTGATAAAGTCGATGACCACACCGTGCGCTTTACCCTGGCACACCCGGAAGCGCCGTTTGTCGCCGATCTGGCCTGGTATTTTGCCTCGATTCTCTCTGCCGAGTATGCCGATGCGATGCTGAAAGCAGGCACGCCGGAGAAGGTGGATATGGAGCCGATCGGCACCGGGCCGTTTAAGCTGGCGCAGTATCAAAAAGATTCCCGCATCCTGTTCACGGCGTTTGCCGACTACTGGCAGGGCAAATCAAAGCTGGACCGGCTGGTGTTTACCATCACGCCGGATGCCTCCGTACGTTTTGCCAAAATTGAAAAGAACGAGTGTCAGGTAATGCCGTTCCCGAACCCGGCGGACCTGCCGCGCATGAAAGCCAATAAAAATATTAACCTGATGAACAAGGCCGGGTTGAATACCGGTTTCCTGGCGTTTAATACGCAAAAACCGCCGCTGGATAATGTGAACGTCCGCCGGGCGCTGGCGATGGCCATCAATAAGCCCGCCATTATCGACGCGGTGTTCCACGGCACCGGAACCGTCGCGAAAAATCTGTTACCGCCCGGCGTCTGGAGCGCCAACAGCGAGCTAAAGGATTACGCGTACGATCCTGAAAAAGCAAAAGCGTTGCTGAAAGAGGCGGGTCTTGCTAACGGCGTGAGCATTGACCTGTGGGCGATGCCGGTGCAGCGGCCCTATAACCCGAATGCGAAACGTATGGCCGAGATGATTCAGGCTGACTGGGCGAAAATCGGCGTACAAACCCACATTGTCACTTACGAATGGGGAGAATACCTCAAGCGGGTGAAGGGCGGGGAGCATCAGGCTGCGCTGATGGGCTGGACGACCGCAACGGGCGATCCTGACAACTTCTTTGGTCCGCTGTTTACCTGTACGTCGGCAAATGGCGGCTCCAATTCGGCGAAATGGTGCTATAAACCGTTTGATAACCTCATCGCCGAAGCAAAATCGATAACCGATCACGATAAACGTGTGGCGCTGTATCAAGAGGCCCAGCAGATGATGCATGACCAGATGCCAGCGGTCATGATTGCCCACTCAACGATTTTCGAGCCGGTGCGCAAGGAGGTGAAAGGCTACGAAATCGATCCGTTTGGCAAACATATCTTCTGGCAGGTGGATATCAATCCGTAATTTTTCGCTGCCCGGTATGAAGCCGGGCCTTCTTTTTGCAATTTGTGCTACTTACATCATTTTTTGTCACAACAAACCCGCCTGACTTTTGCTATAACTTCAAATGCATACTTGCAGATAACATGGAAAACTATCATGCGTACTCAAACTTTTTTTAAAGTTGCAGTGCTTACTGGTTTATTGGCTCTGGCAGGCTGTTCTTCAAAAGTCGCCGCCCCCGAACAATATTCAGGCTTTTTAAAAGATTACTCCGGCTTGCAACAGACGACATCTGCGACGGGCAAACCGACGCTGCGCTGGGTCGATCCTAATTATAACGAAGCGAATTACGACAGTATTATCTGGACGCCGATTACCTATTACCCTACGCCTAAACCGACCACTCAGATTGGGCAGAAAACCCTTGATGAGCTGTTGAACTACACCAATACCAAAATGAAAACGGCTATTGGTACTCGTAAGCCTATAGTGGCGACACCAGGTAAACATAGCCTGATTTTCCGGGGTGCCATTACAGGGGTGAGTTCGCAGAAAGAAGGCCTGCAGTTCTACGAAGTGGTGCCTGTCGCGCTGGTGGTGGCGGGGACGCAGATGGCAACCGGCCATCGCACCATGGATACCCATCTCTACTTTGAAGGTGAGCTGATCGACGCAGCCACCAACAAACCGGTGATGAAGGTTGTTCGTAAGGGCGAAGGTAAAGAGCTGAGCAATGAAAATACGCCAATGACCTTTGCGACGCTGAAGCAGGTTGTGGATGATATGGCGACAGATGCCACCATGTTTGATGTGCATAAAACAGCAAAATAAATCATGCACGGCCTGCAGATTGCAGGCCGTTTTTTTACGCCGTCCGTAAACGCCTGAACCAGGTTTCGGGTTTAGTGAACATCACCATATTCCCACCCAGAATCAGCAGTAAACCGACGATCCCGTTGAGATGCCAGACGTAGCCTTCATACACCGTTGAGATGGAGAGCGCCACCAGCGGGAAGAGTAGCGTGCTGTACGCCGCTTTCCCGGGGCCAATACGCCCGACCAGCGTGAAGTAAGCGCCGAAAGCAATCACCGAACCAAACAGAGCCAGATAGAGCAGTGCGCCGATGTAGGTTACCGTCCATTCCGGGGTAAAGCTGTCCCCTCTGAAGAGGGCGATGCAGCCCATCACCAGCGTACCGTAAAGCATCGCCCAGGCGTTGGTGGTCATGGTTTCCAGGCCTCTGCGCTGATGGCGCATGCTGATCATGTTGCCCAGCGAGAAACCATAGGTTCCAAGCGCAGAAAGGCCAATGCCCGTCAGAAGCGATACGCTCCAGCCGCTGGCAAGCAGATCGTCCCAGAAAAGGGTAATAATCCCGACCAGACCCAATGCCGCCGCCGTCCAGAAACGCGCGGGCGGGCGCTGACCAAAGAAAATAAAGCTATTAATGGCGTTATAGAGCACCGCCATGGAGAAGATGACGGATTCCAGCCCGGTATTGATGTGCGCGGCCGCGGTATAAAAGCACCAGAAGTTAAAGCAGAAAACGCAGCATCCCTGAAGCATGCAAAAAAGGTGATCCCGTAGCGCCAGCTTACGCAGTCGACGCAGGGCAAGTAACACCACCATCATCGTGGCGCTGGCCACGGCGAAACGCCAGAAAATCGACACCGGGGCCGCCACGGGACCTTGCTGCAGGAAAATGGCAATCCAGGTGGTTCCCCAGATGACCACGACCAGTCCGTATAATAATGCGTTCATATCATTTCTCTTCTCAAACCACGAAAGCCCGCAGTATGGCGCTGAAATACGCCGTGGGCTTTCACCGGCTTGCGGCAGACTTGCAAAATCTTGCGCTTTTTTCTCTCCGGGGGACTGGCAACGGGGAACAACAATTCTTAGACTGACAGTTCGATCACTCACGCGCTAACGGTTATGTCTCACGCTTACGATACCTTTGAAACGCTTAGTCAGCAGAATGCCGTCCTGCGGGAGACGGTCTCGCTGAACTCGGGTATTCAACTGGCGGCGTGGTACAACAAGCACGATACGATAACGGTTAAAAGCAATCATCACACCCTGAGCCTGTACGTGGCCGACGGTTATGAGAGCTATCAAAAAACGCCGGGCGGCTGGAAGAACGGCGGGGGACCGGACCGTTTCTGCCTGATGCCGAAAGAGAGTGAATCGACGTGGGATATCCGTGATGACCTGTCGTTTGTCCATCTCTACTGCACCGATGAACACCTGCGCGACGTGGGCGAAAAAATCTGGGATAAGCGGCCGCTGTCGCTGACGCTGGACGAACGCATTTTTGGCAGTGACCCGAAGATCACCGCGCTGTATCGCCAGTTTTTACTTGGCTGCGACTGGCAGCAGCAGGCCAATCAGCTCACCCTGAGTACAGCATCCACGTTGCTGATGACCCATCTGCTGCAAAACTACTCCAACGTTCAGTGGAAGCTGCCGGTCGTCACCGGCGGGTTATCGCCTTTCGTTCTGCGCAACGTGCTGGCCTTCATAGAAGAGCATCTTGGCCAGCCGTTAACCCTGGCCGAGCTGGCGGCGCAGGCAGCCCTCAGCGAATACCATTTTGCCCGCATGTTCCGCCAGTCGACGGGACTGGCACCGCATCAGTACGTGATGCAGCGACGCATGGAAAAAGCAAAAAACCTGGTGCAGCATAGCGCAATGCCACTAACGGACATCGCGCTGGCCTGCGGATTTAACTCCGCCAGCCACTTCAGTAACCGTTTTCGCAGCGTGATGGGTATGACGCCGTCCCAGCTGCGCGCGGCGAGCGCGTGAAAACAGGGCATAGCATATCCCGCCCAGCACCAGCCCCCAGAATGCCGAACCGATGCCCAGAAGGGTGACTCCGCTCGCGGTCATCAGAAACGTGACGATGGCTGCGTCACGTTCGGCTTCATGATTCAGGGCCTGAAATAAACTCCCGCTGAGGGTTCCAAGCAACGCCAGCCCCGCCAGGGTCTGGATCCAGCTCAGCGGCAGTGCAGCCATGATCCCGGTAATAGACCCGCCGAAAACTCCAGCCAGCAGATAAAACCCACCGGCTGCAATGGCCGCCAGCCAGCGTTTAGTCGTATCCGGGTGGGCATCAGCGCTTTGACAGATGGCGGCGGTAATGGCCGCGATGCAGATGGAGAAGACGCCAAAGGGTGAAAGCAGCAGCGCCAGGCCACCGGTAACGATGATGAGCGGTGAGACCGCCAGCGAGTAGCCGGAGGCTTTCATCGTGGCGAAGCCCGGCGCATTCTGCGAGGCCATGGTCACCAGGAAGAAGGGCAAACCGATACTCACCAGGCTGGTAAAAGTAAAGTCGGGGGCAATAAACTCAGGCATCACAACGGAGAGGCTGACTTTATCGGTGGCAACGTCACCACTTATCCATGCCACGAGACCACCTGCCAGCAGCGTAACCACGATGGCATAGCGCGGCGCCAGCGCTTTTGCCAGCAGCCACGCGGCAATCATGCTCCCGCACAGCAGAAAGTGGCCGTCAAGATGTGCAAACGCGTGCAGGCCAAACTGCAGAAGCACGCCTGCCAGCATGGCGGCCGCGAGCGAATGGGGGATCAGCGTCATGAGACGAGCGAAAAGCCCCGTAATACCGCAGAGTAAAATAAGCGCGTTAGCGAAGATAAACACACCGATAGTTTCAGACAGCGTCACCCCCTGCAGGCTGGTGGCGAGCAGGGCGGCCCCGGGGGTTGACCAGGCCGTCAGTACCGGCGCTTTAAACCACCAGGAGAGCGCCAGCGTGCTGACCCCCATCCCAATCCCCAGCGCGGTCATCCAGCCCGCGATTTGCTGCGCGCTGGCACCTGCCGCGGCGGCGGCTTGCCAGATAATGGCGGCCGAACTGGCATAACCCACCAGGACGGCGACAAATCCAGCCAGTGTGACTGGAATAAGATGAGAGGAAGGGCGCATGGCAACTCCGTTGTGCGTTATAACGTCCGTATTACGGTAGCACTGTGCGTTATAGCGTACAAGTGGTATGATCATCGGCACCAGGAGGGAACATGGACATCACACAACATCTTGCAGCAACACTGAAAACACTGCGTCAGGCACGTGGCTGGAGCCTGTCAAAGCTGGCGGACGAGGCCGGCGTGTCGAAAGCGATGCTCGGCCAAATTGAGCGCAATGAATCCAGCCCGACGGTATCGACCCTGTGGAAAATCGCCACCGGGCTGAACGTTCCGTTTTCCGCGTTCATCACGCCAGAGGCAGACAGGCAGGCTGTGTTTGATCCCCAGCAGCAGGCGATGGTCGTCAAACCGCTCTTTCCGTGGGATGAGACCCTGAGGTTCGATCATTTCTCTATTACGCTGGCGGCGGGTGCCCTGAGCGAATCCACGCCCCATGAGGCGGGCGTGATTGAACATGTGGTGGTCATTAGCGGAGAGCTGGAGATGAAAATCGACGGCGAATGGCAGACGGTTTATGCCGACTCGGGCGTCCGTTTTGCCGGTGATAAACCGCATGCCTACCGCAACAGCAGCGACCGGCCGGTGCATTTTCACTCTCTGATCCATTATCCCCGCTGAGGCTACGCAAAACTGTTTCGCTGTCGTAGACTTCTGACTACAATAGCCGCCATTTTGACCATAACGGATAACGACGAAGTATGCGCCTGCAATCCCATCATCTTGAACTTTTAAGCCCGGCCCGTGACGCCGCCATTGCCCGTGAAGCGATCCTTCACGGCGCGGACGCCGTCTATATTGGCGGCCCTGGCTTTGGTGCCCGCCATAACGCCAGCAACAGCCTGCGCGATATTGCCGACCTGGTGCCGTTCGCCCACCGTTTCGGGGCGAAAGTGTTCGTGACCCTGAACACTATTCTTCATGATGATGAGCTGGAGCCTGCGCAACGACTGATCGCCGATCTCTATCAGACCGGCGTCGATGCCCTGATTGTTCAGGACATGGGGGTTCTGGAGCTGGATATTCCGCCGATTGAACTGCACGCCAGTACCCAGTGTGATATCCGCACGGTGGAGAAGGCGAAGTTCCTCTCCGACGTCGGCTTTTCGCAGATCGTTCTGGCCCGTGAGCTGAACCTGAATCAGATCCGTGATATCCACCAGGCGACAGACGCGACGATCGAGTTCTTTATCCACGGCGCGCTGTGCGTGGCCTATTCCGGTCAGTGCAACATTTCCCACGCCCAGACGGGCCGTAGCGCCAACCGTGGCGACTGTTCGCAGGCCTGCCGTCTGCCGTATACCCTGAAAGACGATCAGGGCCGCGTAGTGGCGTTCGAAAAACACCTCCTCTCCATGAAGGATAACGATCAGACCGCCAACCTGGGCGCGCTGATTGATGCGGGCGTCCGTTCCTTCAAGATTGAAGGGCGTTATAAAGATATGAGCTACGTGAAGAATATCACCGCGCACTACCGTCAGATGCTGGACGCCATCATCGAAGACCGCGGCGATCTGGCGCGCGCGTCGGCAGGTCGTACCGAGCATTTCTTTATTCCGTCGACGGACAAAACCTTCCACCGCGGCAGCACGGACTATTTCGTGAACGCCCGTAAAGGCGATATCGGCGCGTTCGACTCACCGAAGTTCATCGGTTTACCGGTCGGTGAAGTGCTGAAGGTGGCGAAAGATCATCTTGATGTTGAAGCGACGGAGCCGCTGGCGAATGGCGATGGCCTGAACGTGATGATTAAGCGTGAAGTGGTGGGCTTCAGGGCTAATACGGTCGAAAAAACCGGTGAAAATCGCTATCGCGTATGGCCGAATGAAATGCCTGCCGATCTCTACAAGGCGCGTCCGAACGCGCCACTTAACCGTAACCTCGATCATAACTGGCAGCAGGCGCTGCTGAAGACCTCCAGCGAGCGTCGTATCGCGGTGGATATCGAGCTTGGCGGCTGGGAAGAACAGCTGATTCTGACCATGACCTGTGAAGACGGTATCAGCGTGACGCATACGCTGGATGGCCTGTTCGAGGTGGCAAACAACGCGGAAAAAGCGCTTAACAGCCTGAAGGATGGCGTGGCGAAGCTGGGGCAGACGATTTACTACGCGCGCGCTATCGAGGTTAACCTGCCGGACGCGCTGTTTGTGCCGAACAGCCTGCTTAACCAGTTCCGCCGTGAAACGGCAGAGCTGCTGGATGAAGCGCGTCTGGCCCAGTATCCACGCGGTAGCCGTAAAGCAGAAGTTGTTCCGGCCCCGGTATACCCGGACACGCATTTATCTTTCCTGGCAAACGTCTACAACCATAAGGCGCGTGAATTCTATCATCGCCACGGTGTGCAGCTGATCGACGCGGCCTATGAAGCGCATGAAGAGAAGGGCGACGTGCCGGTGATGATCACCAAGCACTGTCTCCGCTTCGCCTTCAATCTGTGCCCGAAACAGGCAAAAGGCAATATTAAGAGCTGGAAAGCGACGCCCATGCAGCTGGTCAACGGTGATGAAGTCCTTACCCTGAAGTTTGACTGCCGTCCCTGCGAAATGCATGTTATTGGCAAGATGAAAAACCATATTTTCAAAATGCCGCAGCCGGGCAGCATTGTCGCTTCCGTCAGTCCTGACGATCTGATGAAAACCCTGCCAAAACGTAAGGGGAGCTAACTACCTTACGTGCGTCTCCGGTTTGCGCGATTTCTGCCACAGGTGGTGTTCGCGCAAACCCTCCGCTGACTCTTCCGCTGCGCTGCGTAATTCATCGCTGTCGGCCTCGTGCCGCAGCTGATGCCCCACATTCTTAACCCATACATATTCATGCCCTTTGTGCCCGGCCATAAGCTGCCCTGAAAACAGCGCACAAATAAGCATGACGAGAGATAACCCTTTTTTAATCATGGTTTCACCGCTGAGTGACGTTGCGGGGATAATCATGGCGATTATTTCTTAGTGTTATTATTCAATAATTCAAAGTACGGCAAAGAAAATGTCAAAGAGTGTTGGCTCAGAATTGTTTTTAAGAAATATCCTAAATGCGCCTAAGGCACTGTCAACTACCACTTCTGGACCATAAACAGGCGTTTGAATTAGGGATAATCCTATATAATAGGGATTCTCTGGCTAAGGAATGAGTCTTAATAAATGAAAAAAATAATCGCGTTTGCGCTCCTCGTGGCTGCCGTGGGTGCTACGGCAGGGGTTCGCTATATCGGGAATGACGAACCAGAATATATTCAGTCCGCAGAAACCCGTGTTGGTTCATATTTAACCAGCGATTACGGGCGTGTAGCCTGCAATAGCAAAAAAGTAGACGATCAACGCTGGGAATTAGATTGCCTGCATCAGGCAAGAGGAAAAGTATTCCAGTTTGCGGTGTATCCTTCTGAAAAAGCCCCCTATGGTGTTTCGCGTTCGTTTTATCTCGAAGCGATTAATGATGAAGCAAAACAGAGCGCCGAACAGGGTCTGATGCGTTATTTGCAAATCAACACGAAGGCGAGTTAATAGAGCTGTTTAGCTTTCGTTAAGTTAATCAGTGTTAGTTTGTAAGGGATCCGCAGCCCGACCATGGAGCGTCGGGGACGTAGAGACCAAAATACAAATCTATCCATGCAAGCATTTACCGCCAGATAATGGCGGTTTTTTTTTTGCCATTTCGCGTATGTGCCCCTCATCCCAGCCCTCTCCCTCAGGGAGAGGGGCGTCTGTGTCGGTATTATGTTGTGGGGATCCCTCAGCGGGCAGGACCTGGACGCGAAAATTGCTTGCGGTACTGGGCCGGCGAAAGGGCAAATTGCTGACGAAAGTGGTGGCGCAACGTCGCCGCCTGTCCAAAACCGGTCTGTTCAGCGATGCTGTCGATGCTCAACCGACTGCTTTCCAGGTAATCTTTTGCTCTCAACAGACGCTCATTGATCAGCCAGCGCGACGGTGTCGTTCCCGTTACCGCCTCGAAGCGACGAAGGAAGGTACGCTGGCTCATGCCCACCCGACGCGCCAGCGAGTCGACGCTGTGCGGTTCAACGAGATGGTTGTGCAGGAAATCAAACAGCTGTCCCAGACGCTGGCTCTCCCGTAGCTGTGCCACCGGGCGGCTCAGCTGTTGCGGCTGCGAACCATCCCGGTGGGGAGGAATAACCAGCCGACGCGCCACGCTGTTGGCGGTTTCCATGCCATAATCCCGGCGGACGACGTGCAGACAGAGATCGATGCCCGCCGCGCTACCAGCAGAAGTCAGAATATCCCCCTCGTCCTGATAGAGTACGTCTTCAACCACGTCGATGTCAGGGTAGCGGGCTTTAAGCGCCTCGATGTAGCGCCAGTGGGTTGTGGCTTTGCGCCCGTTCAACAGTCCCGTTGCGGCCAGCACAAACACACCCGAGCAGATGGACAGCAGCTGGCATCCATGAGCGCTGGCCTGGCGCAATGCGTCGCATAGGGCCCTGGGAACCGGCGCGTCCAGCCCCCGCCAGCCGGGAACCACGATCAGATCCGCAGACTCAAGCAGGCTCAAATCACCATCAGTCACCATGCGGATCCCGCCCGTCGCCCGCAATTCTCCGCTATCCACACCTGCCACAGCAAAGCGATACCAGGCGTCGCCCAGCTCAGGACGTGGCAGGCCAAAAATCTCAACCGCCACGCCAAACTCAAAGGTACACAGGCCGTCATACGCCAGCACCACCACCTGAGGGCGGGAAACCTGTCTTAAGTTTGTCATCTTTTTGCTGTTTTCTGGCATAAGCAAGCGCATTCATGGGCTGAATTTGTGGATAGAGTAGTGTTAACACAAACGCCAAAGATGAGGAAGGATCATGAGCTATGTTACTGAATTTCCGGCTGCCGAGCCGCAGGAAGCCGTTACCCATTTTCTGCGTCGCCTGAGTGTCGAAACCGACTGTGCCGATGTGCATCATGCCATCGCCAGTCATGAGCAGGACTTCGTGCTGCTGCATGTGGTAGGGAGTGCGGAACAATTCGCCCGTCGTCATGTCCCCGGCGCACTGCACATGCCGTGGAGCCAGATTACTGCTGAACGCATGGCCCGGTGGCCGGACGGCACGCTGTTTGTCGTTTACTGCGCGGGGCCACACTGTAACGGCGCGGACAGGGCTGCGCTGAAGCTGGCGCGACTCGGGTTGCCGGTCAAAATCATGCTGGGCGGGATCACTGGCTGGGAAGATGAACGCTACGCGTTTGCCGGTCAGGGATCCGTTTCCGCCCTGTGAAGATGAATTTTTTTCAACACCCGTGAAATTTTCTCGTTTGCCGGAGCCGGTGAGGTATGACATCTTTTTTGGACATTTAGACATCCAGAAGTCTAAAGATTCAAATAATGAATTATCACTGCCGGCAATTATTACCGTCAGACAGAGGAGATTTCCATGCAACGACAGCACGCCCCATACCGCGCCGATGTAGTAGGCAGTTTTTTACGTCCAGATGCCATTAAACAGGCCCGCCTGAAGTTCGCCAGCGGTGAGATAGATGCCGCACAGCTTCGCGCGGTGGAGGACGATGCCATTCGCCACGTCGTCGAGCAGCAGTGTGCGTGCGGTCTGCATGTGGTGACCGACGGTGAATTTCGCCGTGCCTGGTGGCACTTCGATTTCTTCGATGGCCTGCAGGGGGTTGAGCGTTACGATTCGCAGCAGGGTATTCAGTTCAACGGTGTACAGACCAAAGCCCACGGCGTGCGCGTCACCGGCAAGCTGGGCTTTGGCGATCATCCGATGCTGGACGATTTCCGCTATCTGAAAAGCATCAGCGGTAATGCGCAGCCGAAGATGACCATTCCCAGCCCAAGCGTGCTTCATTTCCGCGGCGGCCGCAAAGATATCGACGCGACGGTTTACCCGGACCTGAACGTCTATTTTGACGATCTGGCGACCACCTGGCGCGACGCTATCCGGGCCTTCTATGATGCAGGCTGCCGTTACCTGCAACTTGACGACACCGTCTGGGCCTACCTCTGTTCGGACGATCAGCGTCGTCAGATCCGCGAGCGCGGCGATGATGCCGATGAGCTGGCGCAGATCTACGCCCGCGTGCTGAACAAGGCGCTGGAAGGTAAACCGGACGATCTGACCATCGGGCTGCATGTCTGCCGCGGCAACTTCCGTTCAACCTGGATTTCGGAAGGGGGATACGAGCCGGTGGCGGAAGTGCTGTTCGGTACGGTGAACGTAGATGCCTTCTTCCTGGAATATGATAACGACCGCAGCGGTGATTTTGCGCCACTGCGCTTTATTCGCCCGGGCAAGCAGCAGGTGGTGCTGGGTCTGATAACCACCAAAAACGGAGAGCTGGAGAACCCGGAAGGGGTTAAAGCCCGTCTGGAAGAGGCGGCAAAATACGTGGCCAAAGAGCAGATCTGCCTCAGCCCGCAGTGCGGCTTTGCCTCGACCGAAGAGGGCAACAGCCTGAGTGAAACTCAACAGTGGGAAAAAGTCCGTCTGGTGACACAGATCGCCAGTGAAGTCTGGTAAAAACACCGCCCCAGCGCTGCATTATAAAAGTGCAGCGCTGTGCCATTCTGAGTCGTTCTCTTTACATCCCGCGTTCAATCTCCCGCCATAGCGCAATGTTCATTCTGGCATCCTTTTTGCTCCTGCTTCGCTGACACATTTTTTTCCGCGTCCATGCCGTAACGGACGTTTTTGCACAGCGTTCTTTTTCAGGAGTGAAAATATGCAGCGTCGTACCTTATTAAAAGCCTTTGCGTTATCCGCGTCCGTCGTGGCGATGGGAATGAGTTTTGGTGTGCAGGCGGCCGATACCATCAAAGTGGGGATCATGCATTCTTTGTCCGGCACGATGGCCATCTCCGAAACCCCGCTGAAAGATGTCGCGCTGATGACCATTGACGAGATCAACGCCAAAGGGGGCGTACTGGGGAAAAAACTGGAGCCGGTGGTGGTGGATCCCGCTTCAAACTGGCCGCTGTTTGCCGAGAAAGCGCGTCAACTGCTGAGCCAGGATAAAGTCGCGGTGGTGTTTGGCTGCTGGACCTCCGTTTCGCGTAAATCGGTGCTGCCTGTCTTTGAGGAACTGAACGGCCTGCTGTTCTATCCGGTGCAGTATGAGGGTGAAGAAATGTCACCCAACGTCTTTTATACCGGTGCCGCACCGAACCAGCAGGCCATCCCGGCGGTGGAATACCTGATGAGCGAAGACGGCGGCGCGGCGAAACGCTTCTTCCTCTTGGGCACCGACTACGTCTACCCGCGCACCACCAACAAGATCCTGCGTGCGTTCCTGCATTCGAAAGGCGTTGAGGATAAGGACATCGAAGAGGTTTACACCCCATTTGGTCATAGCGACTACCAGACGATTGTCGCCAACATCAAGAAATTCTCCGCAGGCGGCAAAACTGCCGTGGTCTCGACCATCAATGGCGATTCCAACGTGCCGTTCTATAAAGAGCTGGCAAACCAGGGGCTGAAAGCAACCGACGTGCCGGTAGTGGCGTTCTCCGTCGGTGAAGAAGAGCTGCGCGGTATCGACACCAAACCGCTGGTGGGTAACCTGGCTGCGTGGAACTATTTTGAGTCCGTGGACAACCCCACTAACCAGGCCTTCGTGGCGGATTACAAAGCCTATGCGAAAGTGCACAAACTGCCGAATGCCGACACTGTCGTCACCAACGACCCAATGGAAGCCACTTACGTAGGGATCCATATGTGGGCGCAGGCGGTGGAAAAAGCGGGGACGACCGACGTAGATAAAGTGCGTGCCGCAATGGCCGGCCAATCGTTTAAAGCGCCTTCCGGCTTTACGCTCACCATGGATGCCACCAACCATCATCTTCATAAGCCAGTCATGATCGGTGAAATTGAAGGCAACGGCCAGTTCAACGTGGTGTGGCAGACGGAACAGCCGGTCCGCGCACAACCGTGGAGTCCGTTCATCGCCGGGAATGACAAAAAGCCCGACCAGCCGATGAAAACCGCCAGCAACTAAGCCATCACCTCAGGGAGACAAGCCATGAACGTCATGCGCACGATCGTCGCTCTTATATGGCTTACCGGACTGCTGCCAGGGATGGCGCAGGCATCGGATGCCGATCGTTTCGTTGCTGCCAGCCGCACCCAGCAGGCGGAATTACTGACGCAGTGGGCCGCCGCGCCGGATGCCGCCAGGCTGCCGCTGCTTCAGGCGTTGCAAAAGGAAAACCTGTATACCGACAGCCAAAAGCACGCTTTTGCGCAGCGTAATGGCGGAATGGTTCCCCTCGGTGAAGCAAAGGCGACTGAAGGGCAGACCAAAGCGGTACGGCTGACGAACCGACTGCGCGTACTTGCTGCCACGGCTATCGCTACGCATCAGCTGGTCAGTGACAGTGTCACGGAAAGGCGGGCGGCGGCCCGTCAACTGCAGCGAGATGCGCAACCTGCGATGCTCGCTTTTCTGGAAAATCGGGTAAACCGTGAAACGGATGCGGTAGCGCGTCAGACGCTGCTGCTGGCGGTGGCGAATCTCCAGCTGGCAAGCCCGCAGGCGGAGGTGCGTCGCCACGCTGCTGAACTGTTAGGCCAGTCCGACGATCCGGACGTGGTGTCCCGACTCACCCCGTATACCCAGGCGCAGACCGAGCCGGACGCCGGCGTTCGCGCCGCTGCCGAAGAGAGCCTTAACCAGATTACGCACCGCCTGATGTGGGGCGATCTGCTGGGTCAGGCGTTTATGGGGCTTTCCCTCGGTTCGGTGCTGCTGCTGGCTGCGCTGGGGCTGGCTATCACCTACGGCCTGCTGGGCGTCATCAATATGGCGCACGGTGAAATGCTGATGCTGGGCGCGTATGCCACCTGGATGGTGCAGCAGGCCATGACCAGCCTCGCGCCACAGTGGCTGGCGCTCTATCCGGTTATCGCCTTACCGGTCGCGTTCTGCCTGACGGCGGCAATCGGAATGGTGCTGGAGCGCACCGTGATCCGTCATCTGTACGGTCGTCCGCTGGAAACGCTGCTGGCAACGTGGGGCATCAGCCTGATGCTTATCCAACTGGTGCGCATGACGTTTGGCGCCCAGAACCTGGAGGTGGCGAACCCGGCATGGCTTTCCGGCGGGGTACAGGTTTTCGCCAACCTGACGCTGCCGTGGAACCGTATTGTGGTGCTGGGTTTTGTGCTGCTGGTACTGTTCTTTACCTGGCTGATTCTGAATAAAACCCGTCTGGGGCTAAACGTGCGCGCGGTGACGCAAAACCGCAGCATGGCTGCCTGCTGTGGGGTGCCGACAGGGCGTGTCGATATGCTCGCATTCGGGCTGGGCTCCGGCATTGCCGGGTTAGGCGGCGTGGCATTATCGCAGCTGGGTAACGTCGGACCGGAGCTGGGCCAGGGATACATCATCGACTCGTTCCTGGTGGTGGTGCTCGGTGGCGTGGGCCAGCTGGCAGGGAGCGTGGCCGCGGCCTTTGGTCTGGGCATTTTCAATAAAATCCTTGAACCACAGATGGGCGCGGTGCTGGGCAAGATCGTGATTCTGGTGGCGATCGTGCTGTTTATTCAGAAGCGTCCTCAGGGGTTATTTGCGCTGAAAGGGAGGGTTATTGACTGATGAGCCAGCCGCTTACCTTAACGCTGGCGCGCAAAGCGCCACGCACAACGCAGATCGCAGGCAGCCTGCTGGTGGCGTGTCTGCTGATATTACCGTTTTTCGCCTTACTGCCTGCAACGCATCCGCTGGCGTTATCGACCTGGATGCTGACGCTGACGGGTAAGATCCTCTGCTATGCCATCGTTGCGGTGGCGCTCGATCTGGTGTGGGGCTATGCCGGTATGCTGTCTCTTGGGCACGGTATCTTTTTCGCACTCGGCGGTTATGCGATGGGCATGTATCTGATGCGCCAGGCGGCGGGTGACGGTCTGCCCGCGTTTATGTCATTTCTCTCCTGGAGTGAGCTGCCGTGGTTCTGGTGGGGCACCCAACACTTCGCCTGGGCGCTGGTGCTGATTGTCATGGTGCCGGGGCTGCTGGCGCTGGTGTTTGGCTGGTTTGCCTTCCGCTCGAAGATCAAAGGGGTCTATTTCTCGATTATGACCCAGGCGCTGACCTATGCCGGGATGTTGCTGTTCTTTCGCAACGAGACCGGTTTTGGCGGCAATAACGGTTTCACCGGCTTTACCACGCTGCTCGGATTTTCGGTGACGGAAACCTCCACGCGTATTGCACTGTTTCTGGCGACCGTACTGTTGCTGCTCCTGGCGTTGGGGACGGGATTTGCGCTGGCAAAAAGCAAATTTGGCCGAATCCTGACCGCCGTTCGTGACGCAGAAAACCGTCTGACGTTCTGTGGTTACGACCCGCGCGGGTTCAAACTGCTGGTCTGGACGCTCTCCGCGGTGCTGTGTGGCCTGGCGGGGGCGCTCTATGTCCCGCAGGTGGGCATTATCAACCCCGGTGAAATGTCGCCGACGAACTCGATAGAAGCCGCCATCTGGGTGGCGCTGGGCGGGCGCGGCACGCTGGTGGGGCCGGTAATTGGCGCGGCGCTGGTGAACGGGGCGAAGAGCTTTTTCACCGTCGCCATGCCGGAGTACTGGCAGCTGTTCCTGGGGCTGATTTTTATCGCCGTCACGCTGTTCTTACCACGCGGTGTCTACGGTCTGTTTCGTAAGGGAGAGAAATAATGCAGCCAACGGAAGGATTATTTACCCGCCAGTTGCCCGGCGACCGCTACCGTGACCAGACGGATCCGGTGCTTCAGCTTGAGGCCATTAACGTCAATTTCGACGGTTTCCAGGCGCTGACCGATCTCTCGCTGAATATCGGCGTGGGCGAGTTGCGCTGCGTGATTGGCCCCAACGGAGCCGGTAAAACCACGTTGATGGATGTGATCACCGGCAAAACGAGACCAAAAAGCGGGAGGGCTATTTACGATCAATCGATCGACCTGACCGCGCTGGAGCCTGCGGCCATAGCCCGTCAGGGGATTGGGCGAAAGTTCCAGAAACCCACGGTCTTTGAGGCGCTGACGGTGTGGGAAAACCTTGAGATCGCCATGAAAACCGATAAATCCGTCTGGGCGAGCCTGCGGGCAAAACTCAATGGTGAACAACGCGATCGCATTGATGAGATGCTGGTTTTACTGCGTCTTGGAAACGAACGCGATCGCCGCGCCGGGCTGTTGTCGCACGGCCAAAAGCAGTTTCTGGAGATAGGTATGCTGCTGGTCCAGGATCCGCATCTGTTGCTGCTGGACGAACCCGCCGCCGGGATGACCGACGCGGAGACGGAATACACCGCCGAGTTGTTCAAAACCCTGGCGGGTAAGCACTCCCTGATGGTGGTGGAGCATGACATGGGCTTTGTCGAAACCATTGCCGACCACGTGACGGTATTGCATCAGGGGCGCGTGCTGGCCGAAGGCTCGCTTCGCGAGGTGCAGGCCAACGAGCAGGTGATTGAGGTCTATCTGGGGCGCTAAGGAGAGAAGATGTTACAGGTTAACGAACTGAATCAGTATTACGGTGGAAGCCATATCCTGCGCGGCGTCAGTTTTGAGGCCGCCACCGGAGAAGTCACCTGCCTGCTGGGGCGCAACGGCGTCGGGAAAACGACGTTGCTGAAGTGTCTGATGGGGCTGATCCCGGCGAAAACCGGGGAGGTCATCTGGCAGGGTAAGACGATCACCCACAGCAAACCGCACCAGCGGGTACAGTCTGGCGTGGCGTATGTCCCGCAGGGACGCGAGATTTTTCCGCGCCTGACCGTGGAAGAAAATCTTCTGCTGGGGCTGTCGCGCTTTTCCGCCCGCGAGGCGAAGCAGGTACCGGAGGAGATCTGGCAGCTTTTCCCGGTGCTCAAAGAGATGAAGCACCGCCGCGGAGGCGATCTCTCCGGCGGACAACAGCAGCAACTGGCGATTGGCCGTGCGCTGGCAAGCCGCCCGCAGCTGCTGATTCTGGATGAACCGACGGAAGGCATTCAGCCTTCGGTGATAAAAGAGATTGGCCAGGTGATCCGCACGCTGGCGAACAGAGGCGATATGGCGATCCTGCTGGTCGAGCAGTTTTACGACTTTGCCGCCGAGCTGGCCGACAGCTATCTCCTGATGTCGCGCGGCACCATAATCCAGCGTGGACGGGGTGAAAACATGGCGCAGGAGGGCGTTCGCGGGCTGGTTGCGATTTGAAATGTTATAATATAACATTCTCATTCTTATAAAACGGAATGAGGGGGTTATTTTGGCTGCACATGCTGGTAAATGGATCATGACTCTGGGGGCGCTGCTGGTCAGCGGCCAGCTGTTAGCGCACTCGCACGGTCATCAGATGACCGAAGCGGAGCAGAAAGCGGCGAACGGCGTGTTTGAGGATAAAGACGTAAAGGACAGAGCGCTGTCTGACTGGGACGGTACCTGGCAGTCCGTTTATCCTTTCCTGCTGGATGGATCGCTGGATCCGGTCTTCAAACAGAAAGCGCAGAAGGATAAAAGCAAAACCTTCGACGAGGTGAAAGCCTATTATCGTAAAGGCTATGCGACGGACGTGGATGCCATTGGCATTGAAAATAACGTGATGGAGTTCCACAAGGGCAAAGCGGTTAGCCGTTGCCATTATAATTACAGCGGCTACAAAATTCTGACCTATGCGTCAGGCAAAAAAGGCGTTCGCTATCTGTTTGAGTGTCAGGATGCCAGCAGCACGGCGCCGAAGTTTGTGCAGTTCAGCGACCATACCATCGGGCCGAAAGCGTCCTCGCACTTCCATATTTTTATGGGCAACACCTCCCACGAGGCGCTGCTGAAAGAGATGGATAACTGGCCGACCTATTATCCGAATGAGATGTACAAAGAGCAGGTGGTAGAAGAGATGTTGCACCACTAGGTTGTTGCGTTTGCCGGGTGGCGGCTACGCCTTACCCGGCCTACAAGTTGCTACGCTACCTTGGGTGACTCGCACCACGCCTTCACGCTCATCCCCCGCAAAATCATCAGCCACGCAATCACGATGGCGACCATCATAATCACAAACAGCGACCAGTGCGGCAGGTTGGTCAGGATAATCCCGGTGATCATCGGGTTTGCGGCCGCGCCCAGCCAGCCCAGCGCCTGTGCGGAGAAATAGCTTGCCTTCATACCCGGCGGGGCGATGTTGTCGATCAGCATGTATTCACCCGGCGCATAAATAATCTCACCCAGCGTAAAGATCGCGGCAGCGATACCCCAGTAAATCAGATTCTCCCCGGAGAGCATAAAGCCACCCAGCCCCAGGATAAAAAACAGCGTCGCGGCGGTCATCAGGGGGCGAATATTGCTTGCGGAAATCTTGCGCCCAAGCGCGTATTGCAGCGTCACCACCACGGCGGCGTTAACGGGCAGCACCACGGCGACGACCTTCTGCGCGAAATCGCTGTCGGCGTGGGCGGCCAGAACATACTGCGAAATGCAGCTGGCGAACGATCCGCCCACGTACGACGCGAGCAGGCCGGAGAGGGTGAACCAGAACAGGGCGCGGTCTTTCAGCAACACCGACGGCTGCCAGGGCATTTTTTCCTCGGCGGTATCCAGCGCGACGCTTTTTTGCACAAAGAAATGGATAAACGCGAGCGGCAGCGCGGCGCAAAAAGCGGCCAGCCAGAAGGGCAGCTGTAAGCTGTACATCACCAGCAGGGTGCCGATGGGCGGGCCGACCGTCCAGCCAATGTTCAGGAAGCTATAGTTGAGCGAGAAAACACGCGCTTTTTGGCTTGAGGTGAGCACGTCGGAGAACCAGGCTTTCAGCACCGTCGAAAATACGGAGTAGGCGCAGTTGATCAGGGAAAAGAACAGCACCACCAGCGTGACGTTATCCACCAGCGGGATCGCGACAAATCCGGCAATAAACGCCACGATCGCAATCAGCATGTAGCGTTTTTTATCAAACTTATCCGCCAGAATGCCAAATCCCAGGCTGAACACCACGCCGATGGTCAGCGCAATCGTCAGGGCATAACCAATATTCTCGACGCTCATGTTGTAGACGCGCGTGAGATAAATGGTCATGAACGGCAGCGTCGCTCCCCGACCGATGGTTAACAACAATGACGATGCCAGCAGCGCTGCGGTTGAGCGCCTGAGAGATGGTTTCATATTTCTGCCCGACAGTTGCTTATGCTTTTATTAGAGGTGTGTTAACAGGATTACCATGACATAAGGGGCTTGTATAGCACCTGGTTTATCCGTAAGTGCTTCAGCTGCCTGCCAGAATTAATGATCTTCTCGCAGCGTCCTTTTTTCTGTTACCTTGAAGTGTTAACAAATTATTAATAATTCAGGGGCAGGGTATGACGCGTAAAGACGGACTGCTGGCGTTGCTGGTGGTCGTAGTATGGGGGCTCAATTTTGTCGTCATTAAGCTGGGATTGCACAATATGCCCCCGCTTATGCTGGCCGGTTTGCGTTTCATGTTAGTGGCGTTCCCGGCGATCTTTTTTGTTGCGCGTCCAAAAATCCCGTTCAAATTACTGCTGGGCTATGGCCTGACCATCAGCTTTGGCCAGTTCGCGTTTCTCTTCTGCGCCATCAAGTTTGGTATGCCTGCCGGTCTTGCCTCGCTGGTTTTGCAGGCGCAGGCGTTCTTTACCATCATTCTCGGTGCGTTCGTATTTGGCGAACGTTTGCAGGGCAAACAGCTGGCGGGGATTACGCTGGCGGTGTTTGGCGTACTGGTGCTGATTGAAGCCAGCCTGAATGGTCAGGATGTGGCGCTGCTGGGCTTTATGCTTACGCTGGCGGCGGGGCTGAGCTGGGCGTGCGGGAATATCTTCAACAAGCTGATTATGCAGCACGCGGCGCGGCCGCAGGTGATGTCGCTGGTGGTCTGGAGCGCGTTAATTCCGGTCATCCCGTTTCTGGCGGCGTCGTTTATTCTGGATGGCCCGGATGTGATGCTGAGAAGCCTGGTCGATATCGATTTGACCACGATCCTTTCTCTGATTTATCTGGCCTTTGTCGCCACGATTGTGGGCTATGGGATCTGGGGTTCGCTGCTGGGGCGTTATGAAACCTGGCGCGTGGCGCCCCTGTCTCTGCTGGTGCCAGTGGTTGGGCTCGCCAGTGCGGCGCTATTGCTGGATGAAACGCTGAGCGCGCTGCAGTTGCTGGGGGCCGTGCTGATTATGGCGGGGCTGTATATCAACGTGTTTGGCTTGCGGGTACGGCGGGCGGCGCGCGTCAGAGGCTAGAGCATAAAAAAGCCCCGCAGTGGCGGGGCAAAAACGAATCAGAAGCCGTGCTGATTATAATAAGGCACGCCTAATTCGTCGGATTTGTCGCTACCAGTCCCCATGTGGTTGAAATCATAGGGTGACTGGTCATGTGCTGACGGCAAAATCATCGTGCCACGATTATTTTGCTGCGTTGCACCTGGGGTTTGCTCCGCGAAGGTCTGGCTGGAAAACAGCACCAGCAAGGCGAGGGCGGCGGAGGCGATAACTTTCATGATTTCCTCGGTTACGTCTTTTACAGGCGATGATTAACTACAATGTTTTAACGGATACAGGTATCGGGATTCTCCGGGTACGCTGGTGATTCGGTACTTATGAGGCGGCACGTCAAAATAGTTCTTAAACGTACGCGTCAGGGTTTGCTGTGATTCAAATCCGTAACGCTCTGCCAGATAAAGGATCGGCTCATTGCTTTCTTTCAGTTTCTGGGCAATTTCCGTCAGCTTGCGACTGCGAATATATTGACCTAGTGAATGGCCGGTCTCTTTTTTGAACATCCGTTGCAGGTGCCATTTGGAGTAACCTGAACGCTCTGACACTTTTTCAAGGGAGAGCGGCGATTCCAGGTTATCTTCGATCCAGTCCAAAATGCTATGAATGGTGATAGCGTCAGTATTGCGTCTGGACATCGTCATACCTCTTTTCTGTTTACGGCAGTATTTTCTTCAGCAAAAGCTCAAGGGTTGCCACTTCATCTGCCGTTAAGTTTTTTGTTAGTTCCTGATGCAGTGTTTGTCCTACTAATTGATGACATTGCTCGCACATGGCCGCGCCATCGCAGGTGAGCTTGACCAGCACGCCGCGTTTGTCATTCGGGTTAGGGCTTCGTTCTACCCATCCTTTGCAGACGAGACGATCCAGCATGCGGGTTAACGCACCCAGATCGACAGAGAGCACCTTTTTCAGCTCAACCGGCGTGATACACACTTCGCAGCGAATGGAACACAGCACTTTGAACTGTGTTGCGGTGATATCCAGCGGTGACAGATAGTCATTGAGCAGGCGATCTTTTTTCTGGTTAACCATATGAATAAGACGACCCAGCGGAACAACGTCGTTAAAGATATCACTGGTGCTTTTCACAATGGTTGCCCTGGCAAGTAGTTTAGTCACGGCAGATATTATTGCTCAGGCAAGTATAAGTCAACTGAATGAATCAACCGATGCCACGAATTGCTAAAAAGTTTCATGAACTTTTTTTGAACGCTTTCAAATCATATAGATAACTCAGGGTTATCCTTACTTACGGAAAATAATCGTTACGTTGCGCAGATGGCTTAACGTCACACTTTCCCCCTATACTTGCGGGGATGAATATGGATAAGGACGACGATGCATTATGTTGGATTTAATTAAAGCAGTGAGTCTTGGGCTGGTGGTGCTGCTGCCGTTGGCAAACCCGTTAACGACGGTGGCGCTTTTCCTCGGGCTGGCAGGGAATATGAACAGCGCCGAGCGTAACCATCAGTCAATGATGGCTTCCGTCTATGTGTTTGCCATCATGATGGTGGCTTACTATGCGGGACAGGTGGTGATGAACACCTTCGGGATTTCCATCCCTGGCCTGCGCATCGCCGGGGGACTCATTGTCGCCTTTATCGGTTTCCGCATGCTGTTCCCGGCGCAGAAAGCGCATGAGTCGCCGGAGGCCAAAAGCAAATCCGAAGAGCTGGAAAGCGAACCGAGTGCAAATATTGCCTTTGTGCCGCTGGCTATGCCGAGCACGGCGGGGCCGGGTACCATCGCGATGATCATCAGTTCCGCCTCTACGGTACGTGATAGCGCCACCTTCCCGGACTGGGTCCTGACGGTTGCGCCACCGCTGATTTTTGCGATTATCGGGATCATTGTGTGGGGGTCACTGCGCAGTTCCGGTGCGATTATGCGCTGGGTAGGTAAGGGCGGTATCGAAGCTATTTCCCGTCTGATGGGCTTCTTACTGGTCTGTATGGGCGTGCAGTTTATTATTAACGGCGTGCTGGAGATTATTAAAACTTACCACTGAGGTGATTGCCGGGTGGCGGTTTCGCCTTACCCGGCCTGGGTTATTACAGGCTTGTAGGCCGGGTAAGCGCAGCGCCACCCGGCACAAACAAACGTCACCCGTGCTGACCTTGTTCCTCCAGCGCCACCGGCCATTTGCGGAAGATGAGCACTGACCAGATAAGCGCGACCAGGGCCGGAATAGCGCCCAGATACCCAATCGCCGACATCGAGACATGAAGGCTAATCTGATTTCCCACCAGCGCGCCCGCGCCGATGCCCAGATTAAATATCCCCGAGAACAGTGACATGGCAACGTCCGTCGCGTCCGGTGCCAGCGCCAGCACTTTTACCTGCATGCCAAGGCCGATGATCATGATCGCCACGCCCCAGAACAGGCTCAGGATCGCCAGATGGTTTTCGCTGCCCGCGGCGGGCATCAGCAACAGCAGGCAGGCGAGCAGCAGGCCAATGGCGCCGCTCACAAGCAAGGAAGCATGCTGATTACCCAGCTTGCCAAACAGCACGCTGCCGATAATGCCCGCACCGCCGAGGATGAGCAGTAACAGGGTGGCAAAATTGGCGCTAAAGCCTGCCACCACCTGAACAAACGGTTCAATGTAGCTGTATGCCGTGTAATGGGCGGTCACCACGATTACGGTAAGCAGATAGATACTCAGCAGCGCAGGGCGACGCATCAACAGCGGCAGGCTTTTCAGCGAGCCAGAGTGTTCGCTCGGCAGCGCGGGCAGCAGCTTAATCAGACACACCAGCGTAACCAGTGCCCCCATGCCGATCGCGAAGAAGGTCGTGCGCCAGCCGAAGTATTGCCCCACGATGCGGCCAATCGGCAGACCCAGCACCATCGCCAGCGCGGTGCCGGTGGCAATCAGGCTCAGCGCCTGGGCGCGTTTACCCGCCGGGGCCAGGCGTATAGCCAGCGACGCGGTGATCGACCAGAACACCGCATGGGCGAATGCAATGCCAATCCTGCTCATGACCAGCACCGTAAAATTCCACGCCATAAACGACAGAACATGGCTGGCGATGAACAACACGAAGAGACCGATCAGTAGTTTGCGTCGCTCCATCTGGCTGGTCAGCAGCATAAACGGCAATGACATCAGCGCCACCACCCAGGCGTAGATGGTCAACATAATGCCCACCTGAGCCGTTTCCATCTGGAAACTGTCGGCAATGTCAGACAACAGCCCAACCGGAACAAACTCTGTGGTGTTGAAAATAAACGCGGCAATGGCCAGCGTGACCACGCGTAGCCACGCAACCCTGCGGGAAACTGTGTTCGTTGTCATAGGGATGTCGGAGATTCGTTGCTGGAAAGAAGAGGGGACGATCTTAAAACGTCAAACGGCGAAAACTCAACCATTATGTGACGCAGATCTCAATATTTACCTTTTGAAAGCGGTAGCCGGGGAGGGTGTTTTCATTGAATATAAAAGAACAACACAACAAAAACAGGCGGTAAGACAATGCAGGAGATTGATTTTTATCTGGTAGATGCGTTCAGCGATACTTCGTTTGGTGGCAATCCGGCGGCGGTTTGTCCGCTGAAAGAATGGTTACCCGATGAAACGCTACTGAAAATGGCGCAACAGCATAATCAATCGGAAACGGCCTTTTTCGTCTGCAGCAAAGGGGGCATTGAGCTACGCTGGTTTACAACGCTCACCGAAGTCAATCTCTGCGGGCATGCCACTTTGGCCGCCGCGTACGTCCTGTTTCATGAACTGGATT
This sequence comes from Enterobacter sp. T2, assembly GCF_010692925.1. Taxonomy (NCBI): domain Bacteria; kingdom Pseudomonadati; phylum Pseudomonadota; class Gammaproteobacteria; order Enterobacterales; family Enterobacteriaceae; genus Enterobacter; species Enterobacter sp. T2. The sequence goes on from NZ_CP048736.1 coordinate 2,321,420, forward strand.
ACCCCGACTCGCGGATCCACTTCGACACCGCATCTGGCCGCCTGACGGTCAGCCGGGAGGGAGAGTGGATGACGCTGGATTTCCCGGCGTGTCCGACACATAAAGAGACGCCACCGCCAGAGATGATCGCGGCGCTGGGTATCCGCCACTACGTTGACGCCCGTAAAGGGCGCGCGTGGGTGATCGTCCTGGAAAACCGCCAGCAGGTTGAAGCCCTTATGCCGAACCTGTCTGCGATGACACCGGGTGAGCACAAAGTTAGCGTGACGGCACCGGGCGAGGGGGAATATGACTTTGTCAGCCGCTTCTTCTCACCGGGCGTTTCCGTCCCGGAAGATCCGGTCACCGGGTCCGCGCACACGATGCTGATCCCCTACTGGAGTGAAACACTGGGCAAAACGACCCTGTTTGCCCGTCAGGTGTCGGCGCGGGGCGGTGACGTGCGTTGTGAACTGAGAGGGGAACGGGTGCTGATGAGCGGTCAGGCGTCGTGCTACCTGAAAGGCACGGTGTATCTGCGCTAAAAACTGATAACAAGAGAGGGAGAGACAATGCAGGAAATTGATTTTTATCTGGTGGATGCCTTCAGCGACAGGGCGTTTGGCGGTAATGCGGCGGCGGTTTGCCCGCTGGAGGAGTGGCTGCCCGATGAGACGCTGCTTAAAATGGCGCAGCAGCATAATCAGTCTGAGACCGCCTTTTTTGTGCGAACCGACGACGGGTTTGAACTGCGCTGGTTTACCACGCTGCACGAAATTAACCTGTGCGGACACGCGACCCTCGCGGCGTCACACGTGATTTTTGAATATCTGGATTATCCGCATACCGAAATTCATTTTACCACGCGCTTCGTGGGCGAGCTGACGGTCAAGCGCAGCGGCGACTGGCTGACGCTGAATTTCCCTGCGTGGCCGACGGAGGCCGTCGATAATCCCCCGGCAGCGTTGTTCACCGCGCTGGGCATCACAAAGGCGAAAGAGGTACGCGCCGGACGAGACTATATCGTGGTGCTGGAGAGCCAGCAGCAGGTGGAGGCGCTCACGCCGGATATCGCGGCAATGGTTCCGCTGGGGAAAATGGTCTGCGTAACGGCGCCTGGAGAAGACTATGACTTCGTCAGCCGCTTTTTCTGCCCGGGCGAAGGGGTGCCGGAAGATCCGGTTACCGGATCCACGCACAGCATGCTGATCCCCTACTGGAGCGAAAAGCTGGGAAAAACGTCACTGAACGCACGTCAGGTGTCGTATCGTGGCGGCGATCTGCGCTGTGAACTGAAGGGCGATCGCGTGTTGATCGCCGGTCAGGCCACGTTGTATCTGAAAGGCCGTATCTTTTTGCGCTAGCCGGGCAGCGCGATAAGTTAATACTATGAAGCGCCATGGCAGAGCTGCGCTATTTTAAAATAAAAACAGCAAGGAGCCTGCCATGTATTCCATTACCTCTGAATCCGCTCGTCATCCGGACATCCTCACACTGATTGCAGCCCTTGACCGCTATCAGAGCGAACTCTATCCCGCAGAGAGCAATCATCTGCTCGATCTTTCAGCGCTGCCCGACTCATCGCTTATCCTGATGATCATTCGCGACCAGCAGCTTCAGGCCGTTGGCTGTGGAGCCATCGTACTTAACGGGGATGGAACCGGTGAGATGAAACGGGTCTATATTGACCCGACCCACCGGGGACAGCATCTGGGAGAGAGGCTGCTGGCTGCTCTGGAGGATGAGGCCCTGAGCCGTCATTGCCACACGGTACGGCTGGAGACAGGGATAAAACAACACGCCGCGGTTCGTCTGTATGAACAGTGCGGGTACGAACTGCGCCCGGCATTTGCCCCCTATGTTGACGACCCGCTTAGCCTGTTTATGGAGAAGGCGCTGGTTGAAGACGTTCGTTTAGCAGCGCTATAAACGCTTCCAGCTGGCGGGTCATCGCCCCCCGTCGCCACACCAGCCAGGTGGTGAGCCAGCGCCAGTTTTCAGCCAGCGGCCAGGCCTCAATCTGATGATGTCCTGGCATACTTTCCAGCATGGAGCGCGGCATCAGCGCGATGCCCGCGCCCGCAATGACGCAGGCGAGCATGCCGTGATAGGACTCCATCTCGTGAATGCGGCCAGGCGTCGCGCCGTCTGCATGAAACCAGCTCTCCAGATGTCGGCGATATGAGCAGTTGGCGCGAAAGGCATAAACGTCGCTGCCGCTCACCTGCGTGGCGCGTGTGACCTCCGTATGCCCGGCAGGCGTGACCAGCATCATCTCTTCCCTGTAGACCGGCATCCCCTCCAGTTCCGGGTGTGACAGCGGCCCGTCAACAAAGGCGGCGCTCAGCGTTCCCTCCAGTACACCCTCTATCATCGTTCCGGAAGGGCCGGTAGAGAGGGCAAACTGGATGCGCGGATAACGCTGGTTAAACTGCGCCAGCGATTCAGGGATGCGCACGGCGGCGGTGCTTTCCAGCGCGCCAAGAGCAAATAACCCCTGTGGTTCATCCCCCGCGACGACCATACGCGCTTCATCCACCAGCGCCAGAATCTGTCTGCTGTAGCGCAGGAAGTTATGCCCGGCGGGAGATAACCGCAAACGCTGGTTCTCACGAATAAACAGCTCAACGCCGAGATCGGCTTCCAGCTGGCGGATTCGTGTTGTCAGGTTCGAGGGAACGCGATGCACCTTCTGCGCCGCCTGGGTGATGCTCCCCGTCAGCGCGACGGCGTTAAACATTTCAAGCTGGGTTAAATCCATAGCATTCTCATTTCGTGAATAAGGTGGTTAGTATTATTCATTTCTAAGAAATAGCAGAGTGAGCCACAATTAATCAACCGAAATGCGTGGAGAACATCATGACTTATTCATCTGCTACACATGCCCTGTCTGTTAACCCGGCTACGGGTGAAACGATCGCCGCGTATCCGTGGGCGACAAAGGAAGAGGTTGAACAGGCTATCGCCCGGGCTGATGCCGGTTTTCGTCAGTGGCGGAGCGAAAGCGTCGCCCGGCGGGCGCAGAAGCTGCGCGATCTCGGTGCTGCGCTGCGTCATCGTGCGGAAGAGATGGCCCGGATGATGTCCCGGGAGATGGGCAAACCGGTTCTGCAGGCGCGGGCGGAAGTGGCAAAATCTGCGGGTCTGTGTGACTGGTATGCGGAACACGGCCCGGCCATGCTGAATGCAGAGCCAACCCAGGTGGAAAACCACAACGCGGTTATTGAATACCGCCCGCTGGGGCCGATTCTGGCGGTGATGCCGTGGAACTTCCCGCTCTGGCAGGTACTGCGCGGGGCGGTGCCGATCCTGCTGGCAGGTAACAGCTATCTGCTTAAGCACGCGCCTAACGTGCTTGGCTCGGCGGATCTTATCGCACAGATTTTTGCTGATGCCGGTTTCCCGGAAGGCGTTTTTGGCTGGGTTAATGCCACCAATGACGGCGTAAGCCAGGCGATTAACGACCGTCGCATTGCGGCGGTGACCGTTACCGGCAGCGTGCGTGCCGGGGCCGCAATTGGTGCCCAGGCAGGTGCTGCGCTGAAAAAATGCGTGCTTGAGCTGGGCGGCTCTGACCCGTTCATCGTGCTCAACGACGCTGACCTGGATCTCGCCGTGAAAGCGGCGGTGGCGGGTCGCTATCAGAATACCGGGCAGGTGTGCGCGGCCGCCAAACGCTTTATTGTTGAAGAGGGTATTGCGGATATCTTTACCCAACGCTTCGTCGCGGGCGTAGCCGCCCTGAAGATGGGCACACCCGATGAAGAAGAGAACTACATTGGCCCGATGGCGCGTTTTGACCTGCGCGATGAACTGCATCAGCAGGTTCAGGCCACCCTGGCTGAGGGGGCCACGCTGCTGCTGGGCGGAGAGAAAATCAGCGGCGAGGGGAATTATTACGCGCCTACCGTGCTGGCGAACGTCACGCCGTCGATGACGGCCTTCCGCCAGGAGCTGTTTGGTCCGGTAGCGGCTATTACCGTCGCGAAAGATGCTGAGCACGCCCTGACGCTGGCAAACGACAGCGACTTTGGCCTCTCTGCTACGGTCTTCACCGCCGACGCCGCGCTTGCGGATAAATTCTCTCGCGAGCTGGAGTGCGGTGGGGTGTTTATCAATGGTTACAGCGCCAGCGATGCGCGCGTGGCCTTTGGCGGTGTGAAGAAGAGTGGTTTTGGCCGCGAGCTCTCCCATTTCGGCCTGCATGAATTCTGTAACGTGCAGACGGTGTGGAAGAACAGAGTGTAATTCGTTTGTAGAGGCCCTCAGTTTGAGGGCCACTGTCATTTCTCTGCAATGGTTCTGTCATTTTCGTTTCGTAGACTCGCACGCGTCTAACGTCTTGTTACTGAAGAAAATCATGAACCTAACGCAAATTTTTCGTCGTATTGCGCAGCGCTGTATCCCACGTCAATTTGGCCTGCTGACGGGTATCTTTTGTATTATTGGCCTTTTCTCCGCACTGCAACTCTCCTCATCTTTTCTGCTTAACGCCTCCCTGAAGGACGCTCAGCGCAACGAGCGGCAAAATCTACTGGCGTATCAGCAACAGAGCAAGCTTGATCTGGCGCGTGTCTCCCTGCTGGCGGCAAGCGATCTGCTTAACCGCTCCGGCGTCTGGTTTATGCAGGATAAAGAGACCGGTTCAGAAGGAAGCTGGCACAGTCTGATGGATGAGGCGCAAGCGTCGCTGGCGGTTTCTCAGCAGGCGTGGCAAGCCTGGCGGGCACTCAATCCGCCGGAAGATGAGGCCCTGGTGAACAGCTATCAGCTTTTCTACGGTGCCATTAAAGAGCAATCGGAAGCGCTTGTCAGAACCCACACCATTGATGCCTTTTTTGCTGTCCCGGCCCAGGCGTTTCAGAGCGACTTCAACGATAACTACGCCCGTTATCAGCAGGCCAGCGAGAAGCAGGCCATGCAGGGGCGTCAGGGACTTATGACGCAGCTTTCAAGGCTGCAGACGTTGTTCCTGTTTGCGCCGGTTTTACTGCTCGCCATCGCCGTTGCCGTCTGGTTCGGCATGTCCAGGTGGGTGATCACGCCGTTACGTCGACTGATTGCGCATATTAACCAGCTGGCAGCCGGAGATCTTTCCGGTACGCCGCCTGCCGTCAGGCGTTTTAATCGTGAGACGGGGCAGCTTAGCGACAGTATCGCCACCATGCAGCACGGTCTGCAGCAGCTGGTGACCCAGGTCAGCCATGCCACGACCGCAATGGTTGAAAATATCGGCTCCCTGGCGCAGGGGAATCAGAAGCTGTATCAGCAATCGGCGCGTCAGGCAAAAGAGCTGGAAGAGGTCACGACCCATATCGCGACGCTGGAAACGCATGTGGAAGGGAATACCGGCTACGCCAGACTCGCCAGCTCGCGCGCGGACGAAGCGCGTCAGGCCGCGGTAGGCGGTGACCAGATGATGTCGACCGTGAATGCGTCCATGCAGGCGATCGTCGAGCGATCTTCTGAAATGCGCGGGATCGTGGCGATGATCGACAGCGTGGCGTTTCAGACCAATATTCTGGCGTTAAACGCCGCCATTGAAGCCGCCCATGCCGGTAACCATGGACGCGGGTTTGCCGTTGTCGCCCGGGAAGTCGGCCTGCTTGCCAGAAAGAGTAGCCACTCAACGCAGACCATCCAGGAACTTATCAATCGCTCTTTGCAGGGCATTGAAGACGGATCCCGCGCGGTGAATTTGATGGAGGACAATTTGCAGCAGGTCACCGGTCTGGTCGGTAACTTAAGCAGTTTGCTGAATGAAATCTCAACCGCTACGCTCAGCCAGGGGGAGAGTATTCACCAGATGACGCGTCAGCTTCAGGCGCTGAATCAGGTTTCCCGCCAGACGGATCTGCTGGTTTCTGATGCCTCAGAGGCCTCTGAGCGACTGCAAAAGCAATCCGATCTTTTATTGCAGGCCGTTTCGCGTTTTCGTCTTAGCGCCTGACGCAATACATAAGCCTCTGTTATACTCGCAGCCCGTTTTAGCCTGAGGGCAAGGAGCAAAGAGTGGCTGCGGTCATCCATAATGAGATGCTGGACGAGATTCTGGCACAGGTTCGTCCGTTATTGGGAAAGGGTAAGGTTGCCGACTATATTCCGGCTCTTGCCTCGGTCAGCGGGAATAAGCTGGGGATTGCGATCTGTACCATCGACGGACAGCGATACCAGGCAGGGGATGCCACTGAACGTTTTTCGATTCAGTCAATTTCGAAAGTGCTGAGCCTGGTTGCAGCGATGCGCCAGTACGAGGAAGACGAGATCTGGCAGCGTGTCGGTAAAGATCCGTCCGGCCAGCCTTTCAACTCACTGCTTCAGCTTGAAATCGAGCAGGGTAAACCGCGTAATCCTTTTATCAATGCCGGGGCGCTGGTGGTCTGCGATATGCTGCAAAGCCGTCTCAGCGCACCGCGTCAGCGAATGCTGGAGATTGTTCGTCAGCTCTCGGGCGTTGACGATCTTGCCTATGATTCGCTAGTGGCCCGCTCGGAGTTTGAGCACTCCGCCCGTAACGCGGCCATCGCCTGGCTGATGAAATCCTTCGGCAACTTTCATAACGACGTGGCAACCGTACTGCAAAACTACTTCCACTACTGCGCGTTGAAAATGAGCTGCGTTGAGCTGGCCCAGACGTTCCTGTTTCTGGCGCACCAGGGGCACGCGCCGCATCTCGATCAGGACGTCGTTTCCCCACTGCAGGCGCGGCAGGTCAACGCCCTGATGGCGACCAGCGGCATGTATCAAAACGCGGGCGAGTTTGCCTGGCGGGTTGGGCTTCCGGCCAAATCCGGTGTTGGCGGCGGGGTCGTGGCGATTGTGCCGCATGAAATGGCGATTGCCGTCTGGAGCCCGGAACTGGATGAAACGGGAAATTCACTTGCCGGTGTGGCGGTGTTGGAGAAACTGACCCAACGTCTGGGACGTTCCGTATACTGATGTCCGATCTGGATCCGCTTTTTTCCCGCCTGGCGCGATCGACGTTTCGCTCGCGCTTTCGTTTAGGCAATAAAGAACGGCAGTACTGCTGGGACAAAGGACCCGACACCATTGACCAGCATGCTGCGGATTTCGTTAAAAAACGCCTTGCACCGGCGCAACCTGCCAACGACGGTAAACAGACGCCCATGCGCGGTCACCCGGTATTTATCGCCCAGCATGCCACGGCGACCTGCTGCCGGGGCTGTCTGGCAAAATGGCATAATATTCCCCAGGGCGTGCAACTGACTGCGCAGCAACAACATTATATCGTCAGCGTGATCCACCACTGGCTGGTGATACAGATGAACAGCCAAATTTGACGAGTTATGATCCTGTTGTAATTGTGTTATAGATGCAGGTTAAGTTAGTCCCGATCATGCTGACGACCGCAATATTTGCCATAAGCATTCATATGGAATGATATTTAATGCGTTCTGCTCTCACCGCCTTCAGGTTGTTCCAACCCGACACGCCGCTGCGTAATGCCTCGGCGATATTTATTCTCACCACTCTCTTTTATTTTGTGGGCGCGGAATTGCGGCTGGTCGAGGCCTTATCCCTGTTCTGGCCACTGAATGGCGTTATGGCAGGGATCTTTGCCCGTTATGTGTTTCTGCATCGCCTGCATTACTACGCGGTATGTTATGTCGCGATGCTGATGTACGACGCGGTGACGACTAACTGGGGAATGGCCTCGGTGGTCATAAACCTGTCTAACATGATCTTTATCGTCGTTGTCGCCGTGCTGGTTCAGCGTGACAGACGGTTGATGAAGAAAACCCCCGATCCGCTCAACGCATTACGGCTGTTTAACTACTGCCTGATTGCTGCGCTGCTGTGTGCCTTGCTCGGTGCGTTCGGGTCCGTGGGGATAGACAGTCATACCTTCTGGCCGCTGTTTGCCGACTGGTTTAGCGAGCAATTCTCCACTGGCGTGCTCGTTGTGCCTTGCATACTTACCCTCGGTTTGCCGGTGCGGGAACTCAGGATAAATCTTGAGAAACTGTTACCGATCATCGCGCTGGTTGTTTCGGTGGCTGCCTCGGTGGTGATTGGCGGAGCGGGAAGCCTCGCATTTCCGCTGCCTGCGCTTATCTGGTGTGCGGTACGCTACTCGCTGCCTGCGACCTGCCTGCTGACGTTTATTACAGGGGCGATTGAAATCATTCTGGTCGCCAACTCCATCATAAATATCGCCGTGGCGACGCCGCTCTCGACCCCGATGATGTTTTCTGCGCGGCTGGGTATTGCCACGATGGCCATCTGCCCGGTGATGGTCTCCGTCAGCATGGCGGCGATTAATTCCCTGATCCGTCAGGTATCCCTGCGGGCGGATTATGACTTTCTGACCCACGTCTACTCGCGTTCCGGGCTTTACGAGGCGCTAAAACGCGAAGAAACGCACCGTCATCCACGTTTTCTGACCGTCATGCTGCTCGATATTGATTACTTCAAAAGCATCAATGATAACTACGGTCATGAGTGCGGCGACCGCGTGCTGGCATCCTTTGCCCGCCAGGTTCAGCAGGTCGTTGGTGAAGACGGGATGGTGGCCCGCATGGGGGGAGAGGAGTTTGCTGTGGTCGTTAATTCGGGCGATGAACAACACGGCTATGCACTGGCGGAACGTATCAGGAGTACCGTGGCCAGCCATCCTTTCACCTGGCGTCAGCAGACGCTTTATCTGACGGTCAGTATTGGCCTCGGAAGCGGAAAGGCGGAGTCATGGCAGTTGACGGAGGTCTTCAACAAGCTGATGGCCGAGGCGGACGATCATCTTTATCGTTCAAAAAAGGCGGGTCGAAATCGTACCAGCGCCCGGCTGGCGGATGAGCAACTTGCCGCCAGTGCCGGGAATGAAACTGAGCTGCGTTAATCGTTATAAGGCATTGACGTGAATTAGATAGCGGCTTAACAGGATATTCGCACACTGACAATGTCTCTGTTTAAGCTACGCTTTGAGTAACGCTTTACGTCAGGAGACATTATGAAAGCACCTGCAACACCTGAAAATGAATCAGACCGACTTCACTCGCTGCGCGAATCGGGTCTGCTTGAGATCGACAGTTCCCCGGCGTTTGACCGCTTAACGCGCCTGGCGAAACGCTTTTTCCAGGTGCCACTGGCGATGGTCAACCTTATTGATGAGCACTCGCTGATCGTGAAATCGGCGGATGGACAGGCACCCGGTTCCGTTCCGCGTAACATCTCTTTCTGTGGCCATACGATCCTCGCTGAAGCTCCGCTGGTGGTAGGGGATATGCGTCAGGATGACCGGTTCGCGGATAACCCGCTGGTGGCCGGTGAGCCCGGCGTGCGTTTTTACGCGGGCTTCCCGCTGCGCTTACGAGACGGCGCAAGCGTTGGCTCGCTTTGCCTGATTGATTACGCTCCTCGCGAGTTTTCAGCGGCCGATCTCGCCGTACTGGGTGACCTGGGCGCGCTGGCTGAGGATGAGTTTGCCGCCATCAGCGCGGCGACCACGGATGAGTTGACCGGGTTATTCAACCGACGCGGCTTTAATCAGCTTGTGCGGTTCACGCTTTCCATTGCCCGACGCCGTGCTGAGCCGCTGACGCTGGGCTGGCTGGATCTGGATCGGTTCAAGGAGATTAACGATCGTTACGGGCATGAGGAGGGGGATAAGGCGCTTAAAGTCATGGCGCAACTGATGCGTACCTCTTTCCGTGAAGCGGATCTGCTGGTTCGTTTCGGTGGCGATGAGTTTGCGGTGCTGTTTGCCGACACGGATGAGCAGGGGGCGTGGATTGCCATGCAGTATCTCGCCGAGCAGGTCGAAAACTACAATGCGCGCAAGTTACACTCATGGTCGCTGAAGTTCTCCTGGGGGCTGAGTGAATTTGATCACAACAGTAACGACCTGCAAAAGTGGCTCAACGATGCCGATGCAAAAATGTATGCCATGAAGCAGCAGCGGCAGCGCGGGCGGTGATATAACAAAAGCGTATGACTGGCCCGATTGCGTTAAGAAAATGTTAAATGCAAAGTGTGGGTATTCAACGTAAGGACAAACAATGAATACCTCACTACATATCCAAAACTTCACCCGTGACGACATTCTCACTCATCTTGATGCGCTGGCCGGGATCCTCGAAAACTGCGTGACCGGCGGCGCATCCGTCAGCTTCATGTTGCCGTTTAGCCTCGATAAGGCCCGTTCATTCTGGCTCGGTATTGCTGAAAGCGTAGGGCGCCATGAGCGCGTTGTGCTTGCCAGCGTTGATCCCCAGCTGGGCGTTATCGGAACGGTGCAACTGATTACCGACCAGCCTGAGAATCAACCTCATCGTGCCGATGTGGCAAAACTTCTGGTACATGAAAAAGCGCGTCGCAAAGGGGCCGCGATGGCGCTGATGGAAGCGCTTGAGGCTGAAGCCCGCGCCAGAAATATTTCGGTTCTGGTACTCGATACCTCCACCGGCAGCGGCGCTGAGACGTTTTATCAGCGTGCCGGCTGGCAAAAGGTCGGTGAGATCCCGCGCTACGCCCTGATGCCGGACGGTGCCATGACGGCGACGTCCGTGTTCTACAAATTCTTATAATTTTCGTCACAACCACGCCGTGAATTGATCGAAACAGGGTTCCTGGTCGGAAAGTTTTGATAAGTTATCGTACCAATCTTATCAGGCTGTATGACTAATCATAAAAGGAACCCATTGTGAACACGCTTAACCGTCGTGATTTTCCCGGTGCTCAATACCCTGAACGCATCATCCAGTTTGGTGAAGGCAACTTCCTGCGTGCGTTTGTCGACTGGCAAATTGACCTGCTAAATGAACATACCGATCTCAATGCCGGTGTGGTTATCGTTCGCCCCATTCAGAGTGCTTTCCCGCCCTCGCTGAGCACCCAGGATGGCCTCTATACCACCATCATTCGCGGCCTGAATGAGCAGGGCGAAACGGTAAGTGAGAGCCGTCTTATCCGCTCGGTTAACCGGGAGATCGACGTCTACAGCCAGTATGATGCGTTCCTGAAACTGGCCCACAACCCCGATATGCGTTTTGTCTTCTCGAACACCACCGAGGCCGGGATCGGCTATCACGCGGGTGACAAATTCGACGATGCGCCTGCCGTGAGCTATCCGGCGAAACTGACGCGCCTGCTGTTTGAGCGCTTCAGCCACTTCAATGGTGCGACCGATAAGGGCTGGATCATCATTCCGTGTGAGCTGATAGACTACAACGGAGACGCCTTGCGTGAACTGGTCTTGCGTTATGCGCAGGAGTGGGCGCTGCCTGCCGCTTTCATCCAGTGGCTAAATGAAGCAAACCATTTCTGCTCAACGCTGGTTGACCGTATTGTGACCGGTTACCCGCGCGATGAAGCGGCCGCGCTGGAAGCTGAGCTGGGATATCACGATGCGTTCCTGGATACGGCAGAACACTTCTACCTGTTTGTTATTCAGGGGCCAGCATTCCTTGCCCGAGAACTGCGTCTGGATAAGTATCCGCTTAATGTGCTGATTGTGGATGACATCAAACCCTACAAAGAGCGTAAAGTCGCCATCCTGAATGGTGCGCATACGGCACTGGTGCCGGTAGCGTTCCTGGCGGGGCTGGATACGGTCGGTGAGGCGATGAATGATGCCGATATCTGTGCCTTCGTCGAAAAAGCGATTTATCAGGAAATTATTCCGGTCCTCGATCTGCCACGTGATGAACTGGAATCGTTCGCCAGCGCGGTAACAGGGCGTTTTCGGAACCCTTACATCAGACACCAGTTGCTCTCGATTGCACTCAACGGCATGACTAAATACCGCACCCGCATTCTGCCGCAATTGCTGGCCGGGCAGAAGGTCAGGGGGCAGTTACCATCCCGTCTGACGTTTGCGTTAGCGGCCCTGATTGCGTTTTATCGCGCGGAGCGTAACGGGGAGGGCTATCCGGTACAGGATGATGCGAACTGGCTGGAATGTTATCAGCAGTTATGGGCGCGGCACCGCGATAATCAGATAAGTACCCGTGAACTGGTGCAGGCTGTGTTGAGCGAGAGAGAGCACTGGGAGCTGGACCTGACGCAGGTGAACGGCCTGGTGGACCAGGTGACGCTGGATCTTGATGCCATTCTGCTGAAGGGAATGCGCGCAGCGGTGAAACCACTTTGCTAATCACGTCACCCGGCTGCGGCCGGGTTTAAATAGAATCTATTTTAGTTACAACATACTGTTTACTCCGTTTTTAAAAAAGAGAATCAGCACCGTGCATATTTCGCTTTGCAGATGGGAAAATGCAATGTCCCGTTAACATGCTTGCAACCGTGAGGGGGATCACGTTTAATAGCCACGCTCTTTTCTTGCCTGAAACTCACTATGATTGTTCGTCCTAAACAGCACTGGCTACAACTGATTTTTGTCTGGCACGGTTCGGTACTTCCCAAAATCTATACCCGACTGCTGCTCAACTTCCTGCTTTCTATCGCCGTGATCCTGATGCTGCCGTGGTACACCTCGCTGGGCATCAAATTTACCGTCGCGCCCTTCAGCATTCTCGGCGTGGCGATCGCTATCTTTCTGGGTTTCAGAAACAACGCCTGTTATTCACGTTACGTCGAGGCTCGACTGCTCTGGGGGCAGTTGATGATAGCGGCACGCTCGCTGTTTCGCGAGGTAAAAAACACCTTGCCTGACGATAAACATCTGGGTGAGTTTCTCCGCCTGCAGATTGCCTTTGCCAACTGCCTGCGTATGACCTTGCGCCGGGAACTGAACGCTAAAGAACTCGCTCGTTATCTTGCTGCGGATGATTTACGGCACGTGATGGCTGCCAACTCGCCGGCCAACCGTATTCTACTGATCATGGGGGAGTGGCTTGCCGTGCGGCGGCGTAACGGACAGCTTTCGGACATTCTTTTCCATAGCCTGAACAACCGCTTGAACGACATGTCCATCGTCCTTTCCGGCTGCGAGCGTATCGCGACGACGCCAGTGCCGTTTGCCTATACGCTGATTTTGCACCGCACGGTATATCTGTTCTGCATCATGCTGCCGTTCGCGCTGGTTGTGGACCTGCATTACATGACACCGTTTGTCTCCGCGCTGATCTCTTACACCTTTATCTCGCTGGATACCCTGGCAGAAGAGCTGGAAGATCCGTTTGGTACGGAAGATAACGACCTGCCGCTGGACGCCATCTGCAACAATATGGAACGCGATCTGCTGCAGATGAACGATGAAGAGAACATTCCTGAAAGGCTGATGCCAGATAAGCATTATCAGCTGACCTGACGGGCATTCCACTCGTCGCGGGTGATCTCCCACAGTTCGGAGTCAAGCATACCGCTGACGTAGTCTTTCTTTTCCGTTCTGACAAGCCGCATGCCGCTGCTGTCTGAAATACGACGTGAGCGGCTGTTGGCGGCGGCCTTCGGCGCACGCAACACCGCTTTGTTCAGCGTATTGAACCAGTAATCCGTCGCCGCAATGCTCGCCTCCCGCATATAGCCTTTACCCTGAAACTCCGGTGCAAGCCAGAATCCGCGGTTGTTATCTTCAATATCGTACAGGCAGATAATACCCATGAGTTCATCCGGTACTTCGCGACGTCGGATGCTCCAGAACCAGGCAATCCCTTTTGCCATATCGGGCAGCGCCACGTTGTTAACATAATTTTCCGCACCGTTATCCGGATAAGGCCAGGGCACCGAAGAGACCATATAACGCACGATCTCCCAGCGCGGATATAGCTTCTGTATCTGGACAGCATCTTCGGCAACCAGCGGTTTTAACAGTAAGCGTTCAGTCGTGAGCGTAGGTATTGTCATCCGCGGATCTCCGTATTTAAGCGTTATGTTTTTGTTTGGGTTCTGGTATTTTTATCTCTATCACATTCCAGTGCGCTGCGCTGTGGTTATTGACCACCAAAATCGTTTCCTTTTATTTGATGGTGATATTTTTGATGAGATTGCTGCCACTTTTAAACGGACGCGTTTTCTGTGATCTCCTGCATCATGGCAGGGAGATTGAGAAGACTATCGCCCGAGGCGAGGCTCATCTATTGAACCATTCCACTCCCGAGCTTGAACGTTATTTTTCCCGGCCGCTCAATGAGCTTCCACGTCAAAACCCTTATCCGGTCGCGGTGCTGCTTCCTCTGTTTTTAGTGGCTTTTGCATTTAATCTTCTGCCTTTTATCCATGCGTTTCCGGGCTTATCACCTTTACACCATGCACTGGGCTTTTTCTTACCGTCATTGGCCATGATTGGCGCGCTCATCATCACAAGCGTACTTCTGGCTCGGGGATTAACGTCAGGGTTAGCGGGATTTCTGGCGCTGTTCTTTATTTTGCTGATAATAACCGTCGTTCAGGCGGTATATCTCTTGTTTGCCCATCACGGAAGTAGTTGGCCACTGGTCATTGCCTTCTTCGCGTTGGTATTTTGCAGATTGGTGATGAATGGAAGAGGGTTCGTGCTCTTTACGCTCTACTGCCGTACGCAGCGTCTTGCCCGTCTGGCCCGCAAAATGCGATTAAAAAGGTGATACGACCCTACGCTGTTTCGATATGGCAATTAACAGGTATTGCGAGGAACACATGGCAGTTACGGTAAGACCGCTACGCGAAGATGATTATTCTCAATGGCGACCGCTGTGGGATGGCTATACCCATTTCTATGAGTGCTATCTAGAGGAATCCGTTACCGCATCAACCTGGGAAAGGGCGCTCTCAGCGCAATCGTCGATGTTCTGTCGCGTGGTAGAGAAGGACGAAAAAGTGATCGGTTTCGCAATGTGTATTCTGCACGAAGGCACCTGGTCAACAGCGCCCATTTGCTACCTGGAAGATCTGTTTGTTGATGCTGCTGAACGCGGCGCGGGGGCGGGCAAAGCGCTTATAGATGCCCTGATTGCAGAAGGTAAGCGTGAAGGGTGGTCAAAACTGTACTGGGTCACCCGGGAGAATAACCCGGCGCGTAAACTCTACGATCAATACCGTGAGGCCGACGATTACGTTCGCTATCGCCTTTCCCTTTAAGGCTAAAACGCCTGTGTTTGTATCACACTGTATCTGTTTTCCTGATACATACACAGGCTTGCAATAAACCCGCTTTCGCACATATCCGCTATACATTGAGGTGTTGTTATATCCCCGTGAATTGAACTCAATCGGAGACACCAAATATGTTCAGCAAACTCGCTTACTCGACCCTTGCTCTGACCGTTTCTCTTGGCACAGTGATGTCCTGTCAGGCCGAAGTCACCGGCACCAGCTTCACGGCAGCCTTTGACCACCCGCAGCAAATTAACGCCGGCGACCTTAACGTCGGGTATGTCGACATCGGCCCGAAAGACGGTCAACCGGTCATTTTATTACACGGCTGGCCCTACGATATTCACAGCTATGCTGAAGTCGCTCCCGCACTCGCGGCAAAAGGTTACCGTGTCATTGTGCCTTCTCTGCGCGGCTACGGTACCACTCGCTTCCTGTCAGCTAAAACCCCGCGCAACGGCCAGCCGTCTGCGATGGCGAAAGATATTGTTAATCTGATGGACGCCCTGAATATTAAACAGGCCGTATTTGCAGGCTACGACTGGGGTGCCCGCACCGCGGATATCGTTGCGGCGCTGTGGCCAGAACGCGTTAAGTCGCTCGTTTCGGTGAGTGGGTATCTCATCAGCAGCCAGCAGATTGGCAAACAACCGTTGCCGCCAAAAGCAGAGCAGCAGTGGTGGTATCAGTTTTACTTCGCCACCGAGCGCGGTGCGGAAGGCTACGCTAAAAACACGCATGACTTCGCCCGTTTGATCTGGTCGCAGGCCTCACCGGACTGGAAATTTAGCGATGCAACCTTCAACGCCAGCGCCAAATCGCTCGATAATCCGGATCACGTCGCGGTGACGCTCAGCAATTACCGCTGGCGCTTAGGGCTGGAAAAAGGTGAGCGCAAATACGACAGCTATGAGCAAAAACTGGCCGCGCTGCCGAATATCACCGTACCAACGATCACCATCGAAGGCGGAAACAACGGGGCACCGCATCCGGCACCACAGGCCTACGCGGGTAAATTTACCGGTAAGTATGAACACCGCACCTTTGGGGCGACTGTGGGTCACAATCCACCTCAGGAAGATCCGCAGGATTTCGTTAACGCTGTGGTCGACGCAGATAAACTCTGAAATGTGCTATTTTCAATACGTTAACCTTCAGTCTGGAGATTTCGGTGGAGCATATTGACCATATCCTTGTCGTCGATGACGACAGGGATATTCGTGAACTGATTGTCGACTATCTCGTTAAGTCCGGTTATCGCGCCTCCGGCGCGGCCAACGGCAAGGAGATGCGCGCCGTGCTGGATAAACAGCATATCGACCTGGTGGTGCTGGACGTCATGATGCCCGGCGATGACGGTCTTACGCTGTGTCGGCAACTGCGTGTCGGCAAACATAAAGATCTGCCTATCCTGATGCTGACGGCGCGTAATGAGGAGACGGACAGGATCCTGGGGCTGGAGATGGGCGCGGATGATTACGTTGTGAAGCCTTTTGTTGCGCGCGAATTGCTGGCGCGAATCAAAGCGATTTTACGCCGTTTTCGTACAATGCCGCCCAATTTACAGGTAACAGAAGCAGGGCGACTGGTGACGTTTGGTGAATGGGAGCTCGATACCGTTGCCCGCCACCTGATAGACCCGGAAGGGGTGATTGTGGCGCTCAGCGGGGCGGAGTATCGCCTGCTGCGCGTTTTCCTCGATCATCCTCAGCGCGTGTTGACTCGCGATCAACTGCTCAACCTGACGCAGGGGCGCGACGCCGAACTGTTTGAACGTTCTATCGATCTGCTGGTCAGCCGGGTACGTCAACGCCTGAATGAAGATGCGCGTACACCCGCCTATATTAAAACCGTGCGCAGCGAGGGCTATGTGTTTACCATGCCGGTCACGATCAAAGAGGCGAACGAATGAGGTTCTGGCCACGCTCACTGTTGGCCCGTTTGCTGATCATTGTGCTTCCCGGCCTGTTGCTGGCCAACGCCCTGAGCCTGACGCTGGTCATGATAGAACGAATGCACAGCGCCCGCACGGTGATGCTCGGTAACCTGGAATACGATGTCGCGACCAGCGTGGCCATTTTAGACCGCTTGCCGGCCACTGAACGGGCGGCCTGGCTGCCGCGCCTTGAGCGGGGTAACTATCGTTATATCCTCGGTCCGGGTGAGCCGGGCAACGCACCGACGGATAAGCGTTCCCGGGATGCCATCCGTACCCTAAAAGCGACACTGGCAGCACAATACCCGCTCAGCTTTACGGCTGTTCCTGGCGCCATTTCACATATCCAGGCGCATCTTACGTTACACGACGGCGCGCCGTTGACCATTGATCTGATCCCGCGCATGCCACCGGTCGCCAGCTGGCTGCCCGTTGTTCTCATCCTGCAACTGTTGCTGCTCGCGGCCTGCTCCTGGTTTGCCGTGCGGCAGGTAGTGCGGCCTTTTTCACAGTTTACCCGCGCGGTTGACGCCCTGGATCCGGCGGCCAATACGCCAATGACCGAGAAAGGGCCGCTTGAGGTACAACGGGCTGCCCATGCCTTCAACGCCATGCAGGCACGTATTCAGTCTTATCTCCGGGAACGTGCGCAGATTCTGGCCTCCATTTCGCACGATCTCCAGACGCCGATTACCCGCATGAAGCTGCGGGTCGAAATGGCGGAACACCCTGAACTGCGCGACAAGCTCATGGATGACCTTGATAATATGTCGCGTCTGGTGCGCGAGGGAATTGCCTATGCCCGGTCATCAGAATCACTGGAAGAGACATCGCTGAAGCTGGAACTTAATGCCTGGATAAACAGCATCGCCTGTGATTATCAGGACATCGGTAAAAACGTGCAATTTCAGGCGGGCGAATCCCGTTTGCCGATTGTCACGCGTCCGCAGGCGCTTCGCCGGGTGATGACCAACCTGCTGGATAACGCCCTGAAATTTGGCGAGCGCGCCAACATTGTCATTGATGATTCATCCGCCAGTGAGGTGGTGATCCACATTATTGATGGCGGCCCGGGAATACCCGATGCCGAACTGGAGGCCGTATTGCAGCCGTTTTATCGGGTTGAAACATCGCGCAACCGTGATACCGGTGGAACCGGACTGGGTCTGGCAATTGCTGCGCAACTGACCGCACAGCTGGACGGCAAGCTGAAGCTGGTGAACCGCGCCGAGGGCGGGCTGGATGTCTCCGTTACGCTCCCACGACGTTAATTGTATGGCTTTGTATCTGCCTTCCGGGAAGATACAGAGCCAGACAAAACCCGCGCTTTTACACATATCCTGAACACATCCGCACGATGAAATAGCCTCACTGCAGCGTCGCAGGACTTGTATCGTGAGGTCTCTATGTTTTTGATAATTGCTTTTCTGGGCGGGATGATAAGCCTGCTCAGTCCATGTACGCTCCCGGTTATTCCCCTCCTGTTTGCCGGTTTTCAGGGGCAAAGACGACATATTATGGCACTGCTCGCGGGGATGATCGTGATGTTCACCCTGGTTGCGATGGTTGTCACCGTCGCCAGCGAGTGGATAGCAGAAGCCACCGTCGTTGGACGCTGGATCGCGCTTATCATTCTGGCTACGGCCGCGCTGGCGTTAATTTTTCCCTCCTTTGCCCAGCGAATTGCCGGGCCAGCAGTCAGCGCGGGAAACGTCCTGAACACCCGAAGCGGACAAACACGCGGCATGGCATCTGCTTTTCTGGCCGGGCTGGCGGTCGGGTTGCTCTGGTCCCCCTGCGCAGGTCCCATTCTGGGGGCGATATTCAGCCTTAATATTGCGGGACATTCAGCCATCGCGACAGGGGCGTTACTTGCCGCCTACGGCAGTGGATGCGCGTTAATGCTGGGTTTACTCGTTCTCGGAGGCCGCACGCTGATGGCACCACTGAGAGCAAAATCGGCGCTGATGGCGAAGCTTCGCCAGGGGGCTGGCGTGGTGATGTTAGCGGCTGTCGTCTTTAACGCGACCGGAATGACGTCTGTTCTGAAAGGCGCAAATGGGGTGGCGGACCGTCTTGAAACCACGCTGCTGAATCTGGCAAAACCCGCTACACAAGCGGTGAAGCTCCAGCCGGTGGTGATGACCGAGCCGAGTAGCCAGCTGCCGTCGTTGAGCGGTGGAACAGGGTGGATAAACGGTGACCCTGTCACGTCTGAATCACTGCGCGGGAAGGTGGTCCTGATTGATTTCTGGACCTGGGACTGCATTAATTGCCAGCATACGCTTCCGCATGTGCGCGACTGGGCCACAAAGTATCAGTCGGAAGGTCTGGTCGTGATTGGGGTTCATACCCCGGAATATCCGTGGGAGAAACCGATTTCGTCGGTAAAAAATGCGGTGAATAAATGGCAGCTGCCGTATCGGGTTGTGACGGATAATAATTACCAAATCTGGAATGCTTTCGGCAACCAGTACTGGCCAGCGCATTATTACTTTGATGCTAAAGGGCAGCTGCGCTACACCTCCTTTGGGGAGGGAAATTACGATAAACAGGAACAGGTGATTCAACAGCTGCTGAAAGAAGCCCGTTCCTGATTACCGCCTCAGGGTTGACGCTGAGCAACCATAAACAACCGAGGAAAAGCCAGCAGTATCTGCCCGTTTTCCTGGAGCGGATACTGCTCTTCCAGTAGTTCATGGTAGCGTTTCAGGAAACGTTTCTGTTCGTGCTCGTTCAGTTCCTGGAGCCATGGGCGTAACCCGGTGGCGCTGACCCAGTCAATGATGGCCTGATGCGAGCGCATTTTATGGAAATAGGTCGTCCGCCAGATATCCACCTCACACCCGGCTTCGGACAAAATGTCATAGTAGGCATGGACCCCAGGCAGCGGTTCTCTACCGCGGTCAGGATAGTCTTGCTCCAGGGCCACTTCGCGCATGGCTACGTGAGTAGGCTCAAGCCAGTTGTCCGGCATCTGGATCGCCAGGACGCCATTAAGCGCGAGGAGAGAAACAAGGTGAGGCAGAAGATCGTAATGGTCTGGAACCCATTGCAATGAGGCATTGGCATAAATCAAATTCAGCGCCTGGTCCGGCTTATACTGGCGGATATCGGACTCAACAAAGCGGCAGCCCGGCAGCGCACTGCGCGCCTCTTCCAGCATGGCAGGCGAGTTATCGACCCCGGTAATCTGTGCGTTCGGCCAGCGATGGCGCAACAGCGCCGTGCTGTTTCCCGGACCACAGCCCAAATCGGCGAGGGTGGCGACGTCATCCAGTGGGATTCTGGCGAGTAGCTCAGCGGCAGGACGCGTGCGTTCAGCACCGTATTGCAGATAAAGAGAAGGGTTCCAGTCGGCCATCTTTAGATCTCCTTTTTGCGTGTACCAGCAAGGATAGCACAGGCCGGCACCTGCACCGGGACAGGTGCCGCAACAAGGTCAGATTACAGAATGCCTTTCAGTGCAACATGATAGAGCAGCATGATGGTTTTCCCGTCAACAATCATGCCCGTTTCAATGCCCCGCAAAGCGTCCTCAAAGGGGAGCTCCAGCACGTCGATATCCTCACCCTCCGCTTTGATACCGCCGCCTGCGCTGGTTTTATCCTTTGGCTGATATTCGGCAAGGTAGAAGTAGAGTTTCTCCGTAACGGAACCCGGGCTCATATAGGCTTCAAAGATTTTCTGCACGCTCGACACCTTAAACCCGGTCTCTTCTTCCGCTTCTGCCTTTATTCGGCTCTCTGGATCCATATTGTCGAGCAGGCCCGCAGCAGCCTCGATCAGATCACCCTGATGACCATTGATAAAGACCGGGAAACGGAACTGGCGAGTCAGAATCACCGTTTTTTTATCACGGTTGTAGAGCAGAATAGTCGCGCCATTCCCCCGGTCATAGACTTCACGTGTTTGTCGCTGCCATTCGCCATCGCGTCGTTGATGGTCAAAGGTATATTTTTTGAGTAAGTACCAGTTATCTGACAATATTTCATCGTTAATGATGCGCACATCTGCACGTTTCGATTGCACGTTTTGTCCTCCTTACGTAGAGTAACGATCAATAACAGCATTAACGTGCAGTTTCAAGATTTATCATGCAATATCAGGAATCCAGAATGCTCACCAGTCAGCGAAAACAATTGATACTAGAGAAGCTCGGCGCCGAAGGCCAGGTCCAGTCTAAAGCGCTCAGCATTCTCTTTGATGTCTCTGAGGACACCATCCGGCGTGATTTACGCGAGCTGGCGGCAGAAGGGCGTTTACAGCGTGTTCACGGCGGTGCGCTGCCGTCGTCTTCCGCTATTGTACCTTTTGCAGAGCGTCAGTCCGTTAAAATGGATGCCAAAAGAAAGGTAGCGCAGAAGGGCGCGCAGCTGATTTCTTCGGGCCAGGTAGTGATCATTGACGGTGGAACGACCACCTCTGAACTGATTACTTTCTTACCGCCTGATTTGCGTATTACCGTGGTGACGCACAGTCCGAGCATTGCTCTGGGGCTGGTTAATCATCCCGCTATTGAAGTGATTCTGATTGGCGGCCGTTTGTATAAACACTCGATTGTTGCAGTCGGCGCGGCGGCCATCGAAGGTATCGAAAACATTTATGCCGATCTGTTCTTTATGGGCGTGACCGGGATCCATCCGGAAGCAGGGTTGACCACGGGCGATTTCGAAGAGGCGTGCATCAAACGTGCATTTTCCGGCAGAGCGGCCGAGACGGTTGTTCTGGCTTCACCGGAAAAAATCAATACGGCGTCATCGTTTGTGATTGGGGACGTATCCTTAGCGAATACCCTTGTCGTCGAAGACGATACCGATCGTGGCTGGGTGCATACGCTATCCGAAAAAGGGGTATCGGTCGTACTGGCTTCCTCATGAGCCAGTCAGATGACTGACTGGCACGGTCATCGTTAAGCCTGAGGAATGCTCTCCAGCGTAGTATAAATCGTGAGGCCAAGTTCCCTGGCCACTTCAATGTCCATATCCGCCCCCTTAGACGCACCGGCAATCCGATAAATCGCATCGCATTTTGCGATGAGCCGGTGAGCTACGGGGTAAAGCATTGATTCTGCGATGTCATCTCCCAACGATGTCGAGCCCGCGGCCTTCGCCAGCGGCAGAGCCAGCCATTCGCCAATGACCGGAACGTGACCACGCTGGTATACGGCTAATGCGGCGTTTTCGAGACGCGCAAGATTCTCATCAATGCGCGCCTGAAGGCCATCGGTGCCGCTTCGATAGGGGCCGGCAATTAAAATGAGCTGTTGTGTCATAGATACCTCTGTCAGTGTGATTGCATGAAGTTGCACGTTTGCAGACAATATCTTACGAGATTACCGCCGCGTTATGAAATGTTTTCGTGCATTATCGTGCAAAATCATGCATAACAAAGCATGTAATCACTTAGGCAGAAGGGCTATTGCAACGAAGCCGAACGCCTCCGTCCAACGAACATCCAACGCAGGTAATCGTATAGCCAGTTAAACAGCATTGTGTATGGCAGGAAAAACAGCACCAGTCCAATCTCAACGAAAAATGCCTCAGTGAGGGGTAAATCCAGCATAACCATCGCAACGGGGATTAAGGTGATGATCAGTCCTGTTTCAAAACCCACCGCATGGATAGCACGAACAAGGAAGGTTCGTTGAAAGCGGTATTTTTTCTGCAGCGAGTCAAAGAGTTTATTAAAAACAAAATTCCATGCCGTCGCGGTCAGTGCAGATATCACGGACAGCGAGCCAGACTGAAGTATCGAAACGTTCATCAACCAGGCAAGCGACAGCGCGATGATAACGTTAGCTATGACTTCAAAAATGACAGCATGGAAGATTCGTTCTTTAACGCTTTTATTTAATTCAATTTCCATTTGCTTAGGGCTGCGTTTTCCAAAAGCTGAAGTATATCAGGCATCGTTCAACTCTTTCTCAACATGCAGGATTGATACTCTGAGCAAAAGCGGAAGGCACTGTGAGATGGTCAACGGAGACGCTTTCAGAGACTATCAGCATTCAGGACAATGACAGCCACATAACGCCAGATTTCGCCTTACTGAATGTAAGTGCGCATAATGTATATTATGTTAAATTGGATGTGAGACCCGTAATGATACCAACAAAACCTTCATAGTTGCCTTCCCTTCTACTATCGCTTATCGAGATACTTATTAAAAAATGCCGTGATGCTCTTGAACGGAATCTTTTCCATACGATCATATAAATCAACATGTGTGCCTAATCGCTGAGTATTCAAATGTTTAATGTTTTATCCCGTCGACTGCAACACTGTAACGAGGTGGCCGTCAACATAAACAATGCCGCCCCGACGCAGCTGCAACAGATCAAGACGCAGCTGGCCGAAGAAATGGGTAAGCCTGTAGGCCTACATACCATGGGTATTCCGGCGGCGGTCAGTACGCTCGGGGTGATTGTCAGTTTCGCCATTCCGCAGCTGTGGCTGGGTTACGGCATACTCACCGCACTCGACCAGCCAACCGAGCGCGTATTCGTGTGGGTTGTGCTGGTCGCCCTGCTGTTCGCTGGCCTTACTTAACGGTGTGACGATGTTTATGATTGGCAAAGGCAACATGCGCGCTGTGCGATTACATTTTAAGCTGACGGTGATAAGCCTTTTGTTAACAGCAGCTTATCTGCTTGCCGCGCTGAGCGAGAGTACTTCTCCGGGCGTCAGTCTGACCGCGGCGCTAGTGAGTATCGTCATGTTACTGCTTAGCGGCAGCTGTATTCTTTCCACCGCCTTTTATAAGATGCTGCTGTTTACTCTGCATAACAGAGCCTGGCGCAAGCTTATCAGCCAGGCGCGTTAAGCATTCATCTCGTAAAAATCCCGCCATTACAGCGGGATTTTTTTATGGCTTTTTATGCCTGCGCAACCAAATCAACTTGTAAGCCGCTGGAATGATAAACAGCGATAACAGCGGCGCTGTGATCATCCCGCCGATCATAGGCGCCGCTATCCGGCTCATAACTTCCGAACCGGCACCAGTCCCCCAGAGTATTGGCAGCAGGCCCGCAATGATCACCGCGACGGTCATGGCCTTTGGCCGCACACGGAGCACGGCACCATGATAAAGTGCTTCATCAAGCCCTTGTTCTGTGAACGTTTCCCGATGGGACAGTTCCGGTTGCGCTTCAATGGCATGACGTAAATACATCAGCATAACGACCCCAAATTCCGCTGCGACCCCGGCCAGGGCGATAAATCCGGTTCCGGTTGCCACTGACATATGGAAACCCTGCCAGTAGAGAAACCATATTCCACCGACCAGGGCGAACGGCAGACTCATCAGGATCAGCATTGCTTCATCCACGCGACGGAACGCCAGGTACAGTAAAATGAAGATGATCATCACCGTCATCGGTACCATCAGTTTCAGCTTCTTATTGGCATGTTCGAGAAGCTCAAATTGTCCGGAGAAAGACACGCTGGTACCTGGCATCAGCTTCACGTTCTGACTGATGGCCGTCTTAATGTCGTTCACCACCGATACCATATCCCTGCCCCGTGCATCAATGTAAATCCAGCTGGCTGGCCGGGCATTCTCCGTTTTCAACATCGTGGGGCCGGAAACAACCTTAATATCAGCCACATCGCCCAGCGTGATCTGCTGTTTCATCGGCGTCAGGATAGGCATCTGTTTTAACGCATTCGGGCTGTTCCGGTAGTCCTGAGGATAACGAATATTGATCGGGTAGCGGGCGACGCCTTCCACCGTTTCACCTACCGTTGCGCCGCCAATGGCCGAAGAGACAAACAGCTGCACATCGCCCACCGTCATTCCGTAGCGGGCGGCTTTTTCCCGGTTAATATCCACATCAATGTAACGCCCGCCCTCCAGACGTTCCGCCAGAGCAGACACCACGCCAGGCACCGTTTTGGCGACCGCCTCGATGCGCTGCGCCGTGGCGTCGATATCAGACAGAACGGTACCGGACACTTTGATACCTATCGGGCTTTTGATCCCGGTGGAGAGCATATCAATGCGGTTACGAATAGGCGGAACCCACAGGTTAGCCAGGCCTGGCAAACGAACGGTGTTATCCAGTTCGTCAATAATCTTGTCAATCGTCATGCCGGGCCGCCACTGATCCTCTGGTTTGAGCTGAATCGTGGTTTCCACCATTTCAAGCGGTGCGGAATCCGTTGCCGTTTCTGCCTTACCTGTCTTGCCGAAAACAGACGCCACTTCAGGCACCGTTTTGATGAGTTTGTCCGTGGTTTGCAGGAGCGCCGCCGCTTCTGCCGGAGACACACCGGGCAAGGTCGAGGGCATATACAGCAGGTCGCCTTCGTTGATCTTCGGTAAAAACTCACCGCCAACCTGGCTCAGCGGCCAGATAACAGTGAAGATAGATAAGGCTGCAACCAACAGGGTGGCTTTTGGCCAGTGGAGAACCCTGATCAGCAGCGGATGATAGGCGTTAATCAGCAGTCGGTTCAGCGGGTTACTGTTCTCTGCGGGGATTTTTCCGCGGATCCAGAAGCCCATCAGGATGGGGATAACGATGATGGCGAGCATGGCCGCCCCCGCCATGGAGTACGTTTTCGTGAAGGCCAGTGGACCAAACAGTCGCCCTTCCTGTCCCTCAAGGGTAAAGATGGGAATAAACGATAAGGTGATGATCAGCAGGCTGATAAACAGTGCGGGCCCCACTTCCACAGAGGCATTGGTGATCACCTTCCAGCGGGTGGCATTGTCGATCTGCTCTTCCGGATGCTGATGATCCCACTCTTCCAGCCGTTTGTGCGCGTTTTCAATCATCACAATGGCCGCATCCACCATCGCACCGACGGCAATGGCAATGCCCCCCAGCGACATGATGTTGGCGTTCAGTCCCTGAAAATGCATCACAATAAAGGCAATACACAGGCCGAGCGGCAGAGAGACAATCGCCACCAGCGCAGAGCGGACATGCCAGAGGAACAGCGCACAGACGATGGCCACCACGATAAATTCTTCAATCAGCTTGCCGCTCAGGTTATCGATAGCTCTGTCGATTAACTGGCTGCGATCGTAGGTCGTCACAATCTCGACGCCTTCCGGCAGGCTGGCCTTCAACGTTTCCAGCTTATCCTTCACCGCCGTAATGACTTCACGCGCATTTTTGCCCGAGCGCAGGATCACCACGCCACCCGCCACTTCCCCCTGCCCGTTCAGCTCAGCAATACCGCGGCGCATTTCCGGCCCCGTTTGTACGCGAGCAACATCGCGCAGGTAAATCGGGACACCGTTCTCACTGGTTTTCAGCACGATATTATTGAAATCGTCTATCGTCTGTAGGTAGCCGCTGGCCCGGACCATATACTCTGCTTCCGCCATTTCAACCGACGATCCCCCTGCTTCCTGGTTCGACGACGCAAGAGCCTGCTTAACCTCCGGCAGGCTTATGCCGTACTGGGCCAGTTTTAACGGATTGACCTGGATCTGATACTGCTTAACCACGCCGCCAACCGATGCCACTTCAGCCACGCTGGGGATGGTTTTTAACTCAAATTTCAGGAACCAGTCCTGCAGAGAACGCAATTCTGCGAGATCGTGCTTACCGGAACGATCGACCAGCGCATATTCAAATATCCAGCCCACCCCCGTGGCATCCGGGCCGATTTGTGAACTCACGCCAGCAGGCAGTTTTCCCTGAACCTGGTTCAGGTACTCCAGTACGCGCGACCGGGCCCAGTACAAATCAGTACCGTCTTCAAAAATGACATACACATACGAATCACCAAACTGAGAAAAACCGCGCACCGTTTTGGCACCGGGTACCGACAGCATGGTGGTAGTGAGCGGATAGGTCACCTGATTTTCAACTATCTGTGGGGCCTGGCCAGGATAGCTGGTTTTGATAATCACCTGAACGTCAGACAGGTCGGGCAAGGCATCGACCGGTGTGTTGATGATAGTCCATGCGCCCCAGATGCTAAGAAACAGCGCCCCCATTATCACCAGGAAACGGTTGGCGACGGACCGCCGGATAATCCATTCAATCATCATCGTCCCCTTAATGACCTGAATGCGTGTTGTCTGCTGTTTCAGCGTGACGCATGCGCTCCAGCGCGCCGGTAATATTGGCCTCGGAGTCAATCAGGAACAGGCCGCTAACCACCACCGTCTCCCCTTCGTTGAGGCCGGAACCAATACCGGACTGCTGCTGAGATTCATGCAGAACGTGGATCGGTTTCGGCACAAAACGCCCCTCTTCATCGACGGTAATCACGCGCTGTTCCTTGCCGGTATCAATAACGGCCTGGGACGGGATCAACAGCATCTCCGGACTTTGCGTATTCAGTTTGAGATACGCATTCATGCCCGGTTTCAGACGCTCGTCTTTGTTGGAGACCTGCAGGCGCACCTGCAGCGTACGGGTGCTGGGATCCACGCTCGGCAGAAGGTTCCATTTTTCAACCGGGAAGGATTTATCAGGGTAAGCGGGTACTGAAATCTCAAACTGCGACGTGTCTTTCAGCAGATAAGCAATAGACTCAGGAACCGCCGCGCCGATCCAGACCGGATCCATCCCCTGAATTTGAGCGACCACCTTATCTTTTGAAATATTCATGCCGGTGCGCAGGTCAAACGCCGTGATCACCCCGTCAATGGGAGCCTTGATGGTAAATCGGGTCTGGATAGTTCGGGTCGACCGTAGCTTCTGAATATCTTCATCCGGCATCCCGGCCAGCCGAAGACGTTCAAGTACGCCTTTGATTTGCACAGGCGTTCCACCGGTACCGGATAACAGCAAAAACTCACTCTGCGCCTCTACCCAGTCAGGAATGGTGATATCAATCAGCGGCGTGCCTTTCCTGACATGGTCGCCGGTCGTCAACGGGTATACTTTCTCAACGAAACCTTCCGCCCGCGCCTGCACAATAACAAACTGATAGTCGTTATAACTGACATTGGCTGGGATCGTCTGGCTATAATTCAGCGTTCCGCGGGTGACTTTTTGCGTTTTTAACCCCAGGTTCTGGACCTGCGTGGGGTCAATGCGTATTCCGGCACCGCTTTTATCATCATTTTCATCCGCATATTTTGGCACCAGATCCATATCCATAAACGGTGATTTGCCAGGTTTATCGAATTTAACGTCTGGCTTCATCGGGTCATACCAGAAAAGTACCTTTCTTTCAGAAACCTGATTTTCAGGTTTTACAGAGGCGTGAATATGCTGCCATGCCGTGACGGATATCAGCCCTCCTGCAATAAGGCTGCTGACTATCATGGCAGCGTATTTTATTTTTAAAGATGCCATGCTACTTCTCGCTATTTAATGCTCTTCAGTAAAGAGATATTGCCCTGCTGGACAAACGAAAAATCAACGTGGCTACCGACTTTCAGGGCCGAAATACTCTCGTCAGCCTGAAGAAAGGTGAAGCGCATCGTCATCGCGGGCCAGCCCACCGCCGGGATAGCATCATGGGCAATAGTGACTTTTTTACTCGTGAGATCAATATCCTTGATAATGCCGGTCCCCTTAATAATCTGCTCTGAGGTTCCTTCACTGGCAATATTCATTCCTGCGTGCTGATGAACCTCGGCCTGAAGGCTGGCAGAAAACATTACGGCGATCGCACCGAGGACAACGGTTTTAAGTGAATTACGCATTTTTACTTTCCTGTTTAATTAAATGAATTTATTCGACCCAACCGCCACCCAGTGCGGTGAAGAGCGTAATTTCATTCACCTGTCGGGCATAAATAAGGTCGAGAAGAGTTTGCTGCGTGGAGAACAGAGAACGTTCTGCATCAAGCACTTCGATATAGCTCACCGCACCGCTGGAATATAACCCTCTGGCACGTTGCAGGGTGATATTTAGCGAATCAAGATACCGCTGCTGGGCATTAATTTGCTGGTTAATGCTTTCCCGCAGCGCGAGCGCGTCAGCAACCTGTTTAAAGGCGGACTGAATTTTTTGTTCGTAATTCACAACCGACTGCTGCTGGCGAATTTCAGCCAGCTTCAGGTTGGCTTTATTTCTGCCTGCATTAAACAGTGGGATATCAATTTTAGGGATAAAATTCCACATCCCACTGCCCGTCGTGAAAAGGCTGGAGAGTTCCGTGCTGCCCGTTGAAAGTCCGCTGGTCAGTGAAATGGACGGGAAAAAGGCAGCACGTGCCGCACCGATATTCGCATCGGCCGCTTTAAGCTGATACTCCGCCTCCATAATATCCGGGCGCTGCAGCAGTATCGCTGATGAAAGATGAGGCGGCAGCCTGACCGGCGCAATATCGCTGGCGTTCATGCCGCTGTTGCCCGGCAGTGCGCGATACGTTCCGAGGACCAGCTGCAGGGCATTATTGGCCTGCGCCAGCTCACCCTCTCTTTTGGCTATCTCTGCCTGAGTGCTTTCAATCTGCCCCCGGGCCTGCTCCAGCGCCAGGACGTTTGTGCTGCCGGTCACCAGCTGTTGCTCAACGAACGCGTAAGACTGCTGGTAATTCTTCAGCGTCTCCTGCGCAATACGGCGTTGTTTATAGGCCAGCTGCTGGTTGAAATAGCTCTGCGACACGTTAGAGATGAGCAGAATATGCACCGCTCGATGGGCTTCTTCGCTGGCAAAAAAGTTTTGTCGGTCCGCCTCGCTCATGTTCCTGAGCTTGCCGAAGAAATCGAGTTCATAGCTTACTGCAAGACCTGCGTCGTACTGCTGCGAGACAGGTTTGTCACTTTTCAGACCGCCGCTATAGGTGATACCCGAGGAGGCATTCAGCTGAGGATAACGATCCGCATCCGTCACCGTGAACTGCGCCCGGGCTTCTTCAACCTTCAGGGCAGCCATTTTTAAATCGCGGTTGTTTTCCAGGGCTTCGCTGATCAACCCAACGACCTGGGGGTCGACAAAAAAGTGACGCCAGCCGGTATCCTGATACCCCGCCACCGCAGGTGTCAGGCCATTTCGGGATAACGAAAACTGCTGGGGCACCGGTGACGCGGGTCGCTGGTACTCAGGCGTCAGCGAGACGCAGCCTGTCAGGAAAAATACCGTACTGATGCTAAGTCGTTTTAACAGGAACATAATGGTTCAAATGAAGTCCAGAGTATTTTTAGGGTCACTCTACTGAACGCATCCTGTTTGACGGGTGACAGGATAATGACAATGTTGTCATTTTTAACGTAAGTCATTGTTAACGGCCGCGAGCACAATAGAATGTCGTCAGCAGCCAGTCAGGGGAGCAAGATGAAAATACTGATCGTCGAAGACGAAATGAAAACCGGTGAATACCTCAGCAAGGGGCTGACTGAAGCGGGGTTTATCGTCGACCACGCTGACAATGGCCTCAACGGTTACCATCTCGCCATGACTGCGGAATACGATCTGCTGATTCTGGATATTATGCTTCCCGACGTGAACGGCTGGGATATTGTCCGCATGCTGCGTTCGGCCGGGAAAGGAATGCCCATATTGCTCCTCACGGCGCTCGGCACCATTGAACACCGGGTCAAAGGGCTTGAGCTGGGTGCGGATGATTATCTGATTAAGCCTTTTGCCTTTGCTGAACTTCTCGCCCGGGTAAGAACGCTGCTGAGGCGCGGAAATACGGTGATTGCGGAAAGCCAGCTTCAGGTGGCTGACCTGACGGTTGACCTCGTGTCGAGAAAAGTGAGCCGGGCGGGGAATCGCATCCTGTTAACCAGTAAGGAGTTCAGCCTGCTGGAGTTTTTCCTTCGTCATCAGGGAGAAGTGCTGCCCCGCTCCCTGATTGCCTCCCAGGTGTGGGACATGAACTTTGACAGCGATACGAACGCCATTGATGTGGCGGTGAAACGGCTTCGGGCAAAAATCGATAACGACTATGAACACAAGCTGATCCAGACGGTGCGCGGTGTGGGCTATATGCTGGAGGCGCCGGATGCGCATTAAGCCTTTCAGGCGCCCTTTTTCGCTGGCTCTTCGGCTGACCTTTTTTATCAGTCTCTCCACGATCCTGGCGTTTTTCGCCTTCACGTGGTTTATGGTGCATTCCGTTGAAAAGCATTTTGCTGAGCAGGACATCAGCGATCTGCAGCAAATCAGCACCGCGATGCACCGTATCCTCCAATCTCCTGCCGAACCCGAGCGGAAGAAAATCAGTAAACTCAACGAGTCGATCGCCAGTTACCGCAACGTTGCCGTTCTGCTTGTGGATCCGCAGGGAAATACCCTGTTCAGCTCGGCACACGGGGCAGCATTACGCCCTGCGATGAATACACCGGATTTTAACGTGCACCGTCGCACCCAGGATGTCTTTCTGTGGACGGTGGAGGACTCTTTTGCTTCCATGCACGCGGGGCCCGACATGAAAATGGACACGTACCGGATTATCGCCTCGTCAGGCACGGCGACATTGCAGGGCAAATCGCAGGACTACGTGATGCTGATTGGCCTCTCCATTAATTTTCATCTGCACTACCTGGATGCCCTGAAGAAGAATCTCTTCGCGATTGCCGCGGCAATCAGTCTGCTGATTATTGTTGTCATTCGTATTGCGGTTCGCCAGGGCCATCTGCCTCTGCGTAACGTCAGCACCGCCATTAAAAATATCACTTCAGAGAATCTCGACGCGCGACTTGAACCGTCCCGCGTGCCCGTTGAGCTGGAACAGCTGGTGATCTCTTTCAACCATATGATTGAAAAAATAGAAGATGTCTTTACCCGCCAGGCCAATTTTTCCGCCGATATCGCGCATGAGATCAGAACGCCTGTTACCAATCTGGTGACGCAAACGGAAATTGCGCTGAGCCAGAACCGTTCTCAGAAGGAGCTGGAAGATGTGCTGTATTCCAGCCTTGAAGAGTACAACCGAATGACCCGGATGGTCAGCGACATGCTGTTCCTGGCGCAGGCGGATAATAATCAGCTCATCCCGGACCGGGCGATCTTTGATTTGCGCGCTGAAGTCATGAAAGTGTTCGATTTCTTCGAAGCCTGGGCGGAAGAACGTAACGTCACGCTGAAATTTAACGGAATGCCCTGCCTGACAGAAGGCGATCCGCAGATGTTCAGAAGGGCGATTAACAATCTGTTATCCAATGCCCTGCGCTATACGCCTGAAGGAAAAGCGGTGACCGTCTCACTCCGAGAGCAGGAAAACAATGTTGAACTGGTGGTTGCCAACCCCGGCGCGCCGATCCCGGAAGAACATCTGCCAAGGCTGTTTGACCGCTTTTACCGGGTGGATCCATCAAGACAGCGTAAAGGCGAAGGCAGCGGCATCGGCCTTGCCATCGTGAAATCCATCGTCAGCGCCCATCACGGAAAAATCCGTGTGGAATCCGATGCGGTATCGACGCGCTTTATACTTTCCGTGCCGAAGAAAACCGTTTAAGCAGTCAGCGAACCGGCCGACATACTTCCAGCACCTTCTCCCTGAGCCACCGGTGCGCGGGATCCTTTTCCATGCGCGGATGCCACATCTGTGAGACGGTAATGCTCCGGGTTTTAAACGGCAGTTCAAAGACGTGTACGCGTTCTGACATGGGCTGATTGAGCAAATACAGCGCCGGGACCATGGCAATCAGATCGGAAGCCAGCGCCACGGATAACGCCGTCGGGAAACCGGGCACAACGCTGGCGACGTTACGTTTCATCCCGCGTTCCGCCAGCGCGTCATCGACAAAACCGTGTAACGAGCCGTCGGGCGAGGCCACCACATGCCCCCAGGAGATATAATCCTGCAGGCTAACTGACGGGCGCGAAGCCAGTGGATGCCCCTGGCGCACTGCGCCAACAAACCTGTCCTGAAACAGCCGTTGCAGACGTATTTCAGGCCCCATATTGCTCTGCACGCCGATTTCCAGATCGACAAGCCCCTCTCGCAGATAGCGCGATGTTTTTTCAGGTTTCGGGGAGAAACGGATACAAACGTCGGGGGCAACACTCGCGACTGCGGCAATAAGCAGTGGCCCAAACGCCACCACAAAACCGTCGTTGGCTCTGATGGTGAACAGGCGCGCCAGATTCTCGACCTTCAGCGTATCGCTGGAGGGCTGGAGCACCGCCCTCGCCTCGTGTACGGCGTTGCGGGCGCGATCCCGTGTGGCTTCCGCCCAGGGGGTCAGCACCATCTGACGACCCGCCCGAACCAGAATAGGATCGCCGGTGACCTCCCGCAGCCTGCTCAGGGTTCGGCTCATGGCGGAGGTGCTCAGGTTTAAGCGTCGCGCCGCGCCCGCCACGCTGGCTTCGGCCAGCAGGACATCGAGCGCGACAAGCAGATTAAAGTCAGGATCGGTCACGAGGAATCCTCAGATAAGGCGTTATATGCAACGATTAAGTGCAAATGCTGCGTCTTCCGCCCTGTATACCTGATGATTATAGTTTCGTCATTACTATTCTTTTCTGGAGTAACGACGATGACGCTATTTTCAAACCTGCCCGGCGATGAAGGTTTATCCGGGCATGAGCGCGCCCGGGTCCTGGCCGCCGTGATGACCACCACGCTGATGGGGGTCTTTGACGGAACGATGATCAACATCGCGCTCCCCTCCATGGCAAGCGCAATGCAGGTTCCTGCCAATGTTGCTGTCTGGTTCGCCAACGGTTATCTGCTGTCAGCGGCCATGACCCTCGCCATCTTTGCCGCGCTGGCGGCGCGCGTGGGCTATCGCCCGGTGTTTCTGACCGGGCTTGCCACCTTTACGCTTACCTCTCTCGGCTGCGCGCTGGCGAAGACCCCGGATGTGCTGATCGGAATGCGTATTCTGCAGGGCATCGGCGGCGCGGCCACCCTGAGCATCGCCCCGGCAATCCTGCGATCCGTTTTCCCCGGCAGACTGCTTGGCCGCGTTCTGGGGCTGCACGCCCTGCTTATTGCCTCCAGCACGGCGATAGCCCCGGTGCTGGGCGGAACGATTCTGAACGCGCTGAGCTGGCAGTGGCTGTTCGCCATTAACCTTATTCCAGGCTGCATCGCCCTGCTGCTGGCATGGCGCGCTTTACCGAAGGAATCAGCAGGTGATAAATCCTCCTTTGATGCGCCAGGCGCGGTGCTCTCCGCAACATTTCTGGGAGCCACGATCATGACGGCCAACAGTCTTCAGCGCGTCACGCAGCACATTAATCACGAAGCCATCGGCTGGGGACTTCTCGCGCTGATGAGCGCCCTCGCCTTTACCTGGCGGATTCGGCGGGCAAGTCACCCTTTATTGCCGCCCGTCATATTCAAAAACGGACGCTTTACCCTCGCTGCGCTAACCTCGCTGGCCTCGTTTGTGAGCCAGGGCATCACCTTTGTCGCGCTGCCGTTCCTGTTTCAGAGCGTGTATGGCTACAGTCCGGTGGTTTCTGCGCTGCTCTTTACCCCGTGGCCGATAGGTATTGTGCTAATTGCGCCGCACGCGGGGCGTTGGGCTGATACGATTTCCGCGCCGCTGATTTCGACCCTTGGGCTGATGATATTTGTCGGTGGGTTGGTTCTGCTGGCGACCCTGCCTGAAAGCCCATCCGTATGGAACATCTGCCTGCGCAGCCTGGTTTGCGGGATAGGGTTTGGCTGCTTCCAGAGCCCCAATAACCGGGAAATGCTCGCTAACGTGACGCGGGACTATGCCAGCTATGCCTCCGGCGTGTTGTCTATCGTCAGGACATTCGGCCAGTGTCTCGGCGCCGCTACGGTGGGCGTGCTGCTGGCGGCAACACCCGGCCAAAACCTTGATGACCGGATCGTGCATGTTGCGCTGTGGATCGCCGTCATAGCCTCGACGGGCGCCGTGTTGTTTAGCGCGAGCAGGCTGCGCCCGGCGGCGCTATGCTTGCACGGGCCTACAAGATAATATGCAATATATTGATTTTAATGAACAATGTAGGCCGGGTAAGCGCAGCGCCACCCGGCAAGAAAGGCGTCTCGTTTATTTACTCCAGCGCCAGCAGCGCAAAGCTCGCCAGCCAGTGCCCGCCGCTGTAGTGGCTGCCGACAACATGCTCTACGCTTGCCATCAGGTGTTTCGCCACCGAATCACGCAGCGCCTGCTGCGCCGGATGGTTTGCGGGAAGCGCTTTTGCGATATGCTTCATACACCAGGCGCGGCTCAGGTTTAACCCGTCCAGATGGGCAATTTTCGGGTCGGTACGGTCACTCACTTGCGCCGGGCTCATCAGGGCTGCAACGGCGCCTACCTCCGGCAGAAACGCGTCGAACCAGGCCGGGAAGTCCTCTGCCACCTTGCTCATCAGCAACGCTTCTGTCAGCGCACCGGAAATATACTCATCACCGCCCGGCTCGTAGTGCGCCGGGTAGCGCGTGTCGGCGAGATAAAACCGTTCCGCTGATGCCAGAATAGCCTGCTCAAGCCCGCTGTCCCCCACTGTACGCGCATAGTCGAGCGCCAGCGCCAGAGCAAACGCCGTGTTGTAATGCGTCCCGACGCGGATCGGATAGGTGAGCTTGCCGAGGTAATCCACCAGACGATTGCGAATATCCTGCGTTAACGGTTCAAGCGTCTGATACCAGCCTGCGGCCTGCGGCAGTGAAGACTGTTTCAGTTCCTGGGCCAGCGCCAGCAGCCAGCCGTAGCCATACGGGCGCTCAAACGAGGCGCGGAACGGCGCAGTAAAATAGACCAGTTCCTTAGCCACGTTCTCTTCGGTCAGGTGCTCGTCGAATAGCGCGACGATTTCATCCCGGCACGGCAATTCGGGATAGAGACGCACGCAGCGCAGCAGCAACCAGTAGCCGTGCACGGCCGAGTGCCAGTCAAAACAGCCGTAGAAAATCGGGTGCAGTTCGCGAGGCGGCAGAACATCACCATCATCATTCAGCAGATGCATGATGTGGTTCGGGTATTCCTGGCGCAAATAGGTTAAAGGCATTCGGGCAAACGCGTCAGCCTGTTGTTGCGTTAATTCCATAACCGCTCCTTAGCGAAAAACGAGGAAATACATTAAGAACACGTTCACCACCAGCAAGGTTAACGCGGTCGGGATCTGGATCTTGATCACCTGATATTTGTCTTTCAGCTCCAGCAGCGCGGCGGGCACGATATTGAAGTTCGCGGCCATCGGCGTCATCAGCGTGCCGCAATACCCTGCGTACATACCAATCGCCAGCAGCGGTGCCGGGTTACCGTGATGCACATTAATCAGGAACGGCAAGGCGATACCGGCACTCAATACCGGGAAAGCGGCAAAGGCGTTACCCATGATCATGGTAAACAGCGCCATCCCCACGCAGTAAATCACCACCAGCATGAAGCGGTTATCCGGGTTCACAAACAGGCTCACTACCTTTTGCACGGAGTCACCGGTATTGGCCGCCACGAATACCCCACCCAGCATGGCCAGCATCTGCGGCAGGATCACCGCCCAGCCGATGGTATCGACAAGACGGCGAGACTGGCGAATCGCGTGCAGCGGCGTGCCCTTCGTCAGCCACCAGCCGGTGAGGATCGCCGCGACGCAGGCCACGCACAGCGCCGCAAGGGTGAGCTGTTTCTGGTCGAGAAGATAAACGCCGCCAATCGACACGCCCTTCAGGAACAGCGTCCCGATCACCGTCACCACGGGGATCATCAGCGCGGGCAGGAACAGCCAGTTTTTGAGCCGGTTTGACGAGGCAACCCGTTCCTCGTCAGAGGCCATTTTGTAGTGCCCCTTTCCGACAAGACCAAAGCCCGCCAGCAGCGCGATAACGATAACGCTGCCGCCGATGATTCGGTACGCCAGCGATTTGCCGAGCTCCTGAACCATCAGATCACCGAACAGGAAAATCCCACCAAATAAAAACCAGAAAAGCGCGGTGGTGAAACGCTTCGGATTCGCACGATCGCGCAGGGTCATGACCACCAGCAACATTACGACGAAGCCAATCAGGTAGTACACGCGGTTAATGGTGATAAGCGTCATCATTGCGCGGCCCCCTGCGTTGCCTGCTCTGCACGCCAGGCCATCACGTCACGACGGATACTGGCATCCAGGCGCAGCAGGCGTGTCATATGAATAATCAATGCCGCAATGGCCGTCGGAATGGCCCACAGGCCGATATGCAGTGGTTCAATCCCCTGAATGCCGTTCTCTTTCAGGAACGCGTCAATCAGCAGCACTGCACCAAAGGCGATAAAAATGTCTTCCCCAAAGAAGACCGCGATATTGTCACACGCGGCGGCATGGGCTTTGATTTTGTCGCGGATATGCTGCGGCAGTTCACCATACTCGTTCAGAGCGGCCCCTTCAGCCATCGGCGCCAGCAGCGGGCGTACCGTCTGGGCATGCCCGCCCAGCGACATCAACCCCAGCGCGGCCGTGCCTTCACGGGCGACAAAGTAGAGCATCAAAATGCGCGCCGAGGTGGCGCTGGCGATCTTCGCGACCCAGGCCTGGGCGCGCTCTTTTAGCCCGTAATATTCCAGCAGACCAATGACCGGCAGGATCAGAATGAAGGTCGCGAGCGATCGGCTATTGACGAACTTCTCGCCAAAGGTCTCGAGCAGCATGCCGAAATCCATACCGACCAGCAGACCCGTCGCCAGCCCCGCCACCACGACAACCAGTAGCGGGTTGAAGCGCAGAGCAAAACCAATAACCACGATCGGTATCCCGATCAGCGGCAACAGCGTAGAACCGTCCATAACGTTTACCCTATCGAAAGTGAGCGTTGCGCGCCGACGGCTATTTTTTTAATTTGCGGCGAGCGATGTTGTGTTTTCGTCAGGCTTTGCAAAACCTGCGCTAAAAAGCTATATCTGAACCTCAAAAACATGTAAACAATTTATCAATAAAATGTTCTTATTTTATCGATGAGTTTACATTTCTGACTAAGGAACGTTATGACCTCAGAAAAGCGTGCTTCACCCCATCACGACGACATCAATGATGGCCGGATCGTCTCGTCCCGCCATCTGGTGTCCGAGCGCTGCGCGGAACTGTCAGAGCTGGAATACGCGCTGATCATGACCAGCAACGCGTTCAACAAATGGATGGTGCGCTGCATGACGGCTGCCGGCGAGCCCGATATGGGCGCCTTTGATGTCTCACTTCTGCACCATGTGAACCACCGCGACCGCAAGAAAAAGCTGGCTGATATCTGTTTTGTTCTCAACGTGGAAGATACGCATGTGGTGACTTATGCCCTGAAAAAGCTGGTTAAAGCAGGCTACGTGACAAGTGAGAAAGCGGGTAAAGAGCTCTTTTTCTCCACCACGGAGGAAGGTAAAGCGTTATGTATGAAATACCGCGACGTGCGGGAGGCGTGTCTGATCGCGATACATGCGGAGAGCGGCATTGCCGGAAAATCCATTGGCGAAACCGCGCAGCTGTTACGCACGATTTCCTCTCTGTACGACACCGCCGCCAGGGCGGCGGCATCACTGTAAACTCAGGGCCGTCGGAAAAGAGTAATGCTGCGTCCGGCCAGCTCGAATTCTACCGCTTCGGTGATCGCCTTCCCGGTCACGGCGTCATCGGCTGTAGACAGCTCCAGCACCCATCCCCCTTCACCAAACTGTGGGATATGGAATGCCACGCTGCCTTCAAACGGGTTGAACAGCATGAGCACATCGTGCCAGATCCCCTCTTCCTGTTTGAGATCGGGCCTGCTGATGGACACCCCGAGCGTCGAGCCCTCATCCCACTGCTCTGCCTGCTGCGGGCCGCCGCCGGCGTTAAACCAGCGGATCTCCAGCCCGTCGCGCCAGCTTTCACGACGCAATAACGGTTGCGCGGCACGAAGCGCAATCAAACGTCGGGTAAACTCGCGCAGCGCGGCGTCGTTCTCGGAGAGTCCTTTCCAGTCGATCCACGAGATCTCACTGTCCTGGCAGTAGCCGTTGTTGTTGCCCTTCTGCGTGCGGCCAAACTCATCGCCGGCCAGCAGCATTGGCGTACCATGGGAAAACAGCAGCGTGGTCAGGAAATTACGCTTCTGCCTTTCGCGGGTAGCAATAATATCCGGGTTCTCCGTCGGCCCTTCTTCGCCATAGTTGTATGAACGGTTATCGTTATGGCCATCATTATTGTCTTCCCCGTTGTCGGCGTTATGCTTCTCGTTGTACGACACCAGGTCATTCAGCGTAAAGCCGTCATGGGCGGTGATGAAATTAACGCTGGCCCAGGGGCGACGCCCGCGCAGATCGTACAAGTCACCGGATCCCAGCAGACGGGCGGCAAAGTCGTTAGAGACGTTGTCCCCCTTCCAGTACTCGCGTACGGTGTCTCGGTATTTGTCGTTCCATTCACCCCAGCCAGGCGGAAAACCGCCCACCTGATAGCCGCCGGGGCCGATATCCCAGGGTTCACCAATCAGCTTCAGTCGGGATAAAACCGGATCCTGGGTCATGGCGTCGAAAAAGCCGCCGCGCGGATCAAACCCTTCCGGCTCGCGGCCCAGTATTGTTCCCAGGTCGAAACGGAAACCGTCAATATGCATCGACTCCGCCCAGTAGCGCAGCGAATCCATCACCATCTGCAGCACACGCGGGTGAGAGGTATTGACCGTGTTCCCCGTTCCGGTGTCGTTGATGTAATACCGGTGCTGGTCAGGCAGTGTGCGATAATAGCTGTAGTTATCAATGCCTTTAAACGAGAGCGTGGGGCCAAGCTCATTGCCTTCCGCCGTGTGGTTATACACCACGTCGAGAATCACTTCGATGCCAGCATCATGATAAGCGCGCACCATATCGCGAAAGCCCTGGATCCCCGCCGGGCCGAAGTAGCGCGACGCCGGCGCAAAAAAGCCCAGCGTGTTATAGCCCCAGAAGTTTTTCAGACCGCGGTCGAGAAGATGTTGATCGTCCGGGAACCAGTGAACAGGGAGCAGCTCCACCGAGGTGATGCCGAGGCTTTTGATGTAGTCCACGGAGGCTTTATGCCCCATCCCCTCAAAGGTGCCCCGCAGTTCGGGAGGAATTGCCGGGTTCATCTGGGTAAACCCTTTTACGTGGCTTTCATACACCACGGTGTTCGGCCAGGGGATAGTGGGTCGGTTAGTGTCCTGCCAGTCACAGGCGTTCGGGTCGATAACCTTACATTTTGGCGTGAACGGCGCGCTGTCACGGGTATCAAAACTCAAGTCTAATTCGTCATGCCCCAGCGCATAGCCGAAATGGGCCTCGTTCCAGTCGATATCACCCACCAGTTCGCGGGCATAGGGGTCGATAAGCAGTTTATGCGGGTTGAAGCGATGACCGTTTTCCGGGTAATAGGGGCCGTAGACGCGATAGCCGTAAAGCGCACCGGGCTTCAGATCCGGCACATAGCCGTGCCAGACTTCGTGGGTATATTCAGGAAGCTCCAGCCGGGCGATTTCCGTTTTCCCGGAGGGGTCAAACAGACAGAGCTCCACCCGCTCAGCGTGAGCGGAGAACAGCGCGAAGTTGACCCCCTTCCCGTCATAGTTTGCACCCAACTGCTGGCCATGACCGGCCCGAATTTCAAACGTTGTATCCTTTGCCATTTTCGTTCTCCACGATTATTCGCAGGTAAGCAGAACCAGTACACATCCCTTTTCTGACGTTAAATCCAGCGTCTCTTGCAGCATGCGGCTTTCACCGCTGAACAGATCCCGATAGCGTTTTCCTGCCAGCGCCTCGGGTATCGCCACCGTGGTATTGCCCCACAGCGTGCGGTTATCGGTGATGCCAAAAACCAGTCGCGGCACGGCAACAATCAGCACCTCGCCGTCTTTCACCCGCGCATAGACAATCAGATGCTCCTCCCGCTCGCCGGACACTTTAAGCGGCAGCCAGTCGCCATAGCGAAACAGCCCGGGATAGTGTGGACGCAGACGCAGGAGCGTAGCGGTGACAAACTGCTTCA
The DNA here is from genome assembly GCF_010692925.1 of Enterobacter sp. T2. NCBI lineage: Bacteria > Pseudomonadati > Pseudomonadota > Gammaproteobacteria > Enterobacterales > Enterobacteriaceae > Enterobacter > Enterobacter sp. T2. The sequence continues at coordinate 2,362,072 of NZ_CP048736.1, forward strand.
CCCTTCCGTCCTGCCAGCACGCCGGGTTTTCAAACATACCGGCATTCGCCACGCTGAGGTTTTGCACCAGCGTCGGAAAGTCCGGCTCGCGGCGGTTATCCGGATCGACAAGGCTAACGTTAAGCGCCTCGCTGCCCTGATAGATATCCGGCACGCCGGGCGCCGTCAGCTTAATCACCGTCTGGCTGAGGCTGTTCATCAGTCCGGCGCGGATAAAGGGCCGCATGGACTCGCTGAAATCATGCAGAAACAGCGTGTTGTCAGGTGAAAGCAGGTGCCGGGCATAGCGCAGCACCACGCTCTCATAGCTCTCGTTGCTGTCGATCCAGTCTGTGCGCTGTTTCGCCTCGCGCAGCGCTTTTTCGAGGAAAGCGATAAAACGCGCCTCCAGCGAGGCAAGCCCGTCGGCGTCGTCCGGCGACAGCGTGGCCGGCCAGACGCCTGCCAGCGCCTGATAGATCATCCAGGTGTCGGCGGCGTTTGGCGCGGTACCGTCATTGAGAAACCGCACCTGGGTCTGGTTCATCTGGCGCCAGCGGGCCAGATTTTCGCCCCACTGTTCCGGGGCCTCCGTCAGGGTGTAAAGCCGGGCCCGGGCATCTTCCCCGCGCTTGGTATCGTGCGTGGAGGTGCCCAGCAGCGCATCGGGCTGACGGGCCAGACGAATGCGCATCTCCTGATGAAAGCGGGATAGCGAGAACGCGCGCGGCGTCGGGTCGGCGCCCACTTCATTAAGCGCCAGCTCCAGGTTATGACGAAAGAACAGCGTGTCTTCAACGGACTTCGCCATCAGCGGCCCAGTCAACTGCTGAAAGCGGGTTCTGAAAAGCGCGGCGGACTCGCGGCACTCTTCCGGCAAATCGCCGGTAAGAATGCGGACTATCAGGCTCAGGGCGGCTTCGGATGTCTCTACGCTGGCGACCACGCGGTTAAGCAGCGCGACATCTGGCGGGGTTAACCCCTCCCGGCTGCCGTAGGTGCGGTACACCGGAAAGGCGATAAGCAGCTCGCGTAACGCGTGGCGAATATCATCGCGCTGAAGCGCAACGTCATTGCGGCGGGCCAGATCGTCTGCAAGATTAAGCAGCGTGGTGAACTCGCCCTCAAAATTACGATCGGTCATCAGGCCTTTCGCATCGCGCAGTTCCGCGTGGCGATCGACCGTTACCCCCAGCGTCTCGTCGTGAATTTTTTCCAGACGCGACAGGTTATCGTCGTCGACCAGCACTTCCGCCAGCGAAGCGATAAATTCGTACCCGGTAGTACCGGAGACGGGCCACTCGGCGGGAAGCTGTTCTCCTTTAGCGAGAATTTTCTCGACCGTGATATAACAGTCCGGTCCGGTTGCCTGCCGCAGGCGCTGCAGATAGCCCAGCGGATCGGCCAGACCGTCGATATGGTCGATCCGCAGACCGTCCACCACACCCGCGTGAACCAGTTCAAGGATGAGGCGATGCGTATCGTCGAATACCGCGTCATCTTCAACCCGCACGCCCACCAGACCGGTAATCTCAAAGAAACGTCGCCACGAAAGCTGTTTCGGCGCTTCCCGCCAGGACATCAATCGCCAGCTTTGTGCTTCGTGCAGTTCCGCAAGGCTCTTATCCTCGCTGAACGTGCCCGGGTTGAGCGGATATGCGGTGTCATAATAGATCAGAGCGGCTTTGTTTGTGACAGTGTCACGTTTTAAGGTAATGGCTCCCTTCTCCAGCTCCGCCTCAAAGGTGTCCCCGAGAAACGGCAGCGTCAGCGGGCGAGACCCGTCGATATCGAAATAGCGGAAATAGCGGCTCTGCTGTCCGTACTCAATCACGTCCCGCCACCAGGTGTTTTCCAGAGAAGTCGACATATGGTTAGGGACAATATCCAGTATCAGCCCCATGCCGGCCTGCTTAAGCGCCGCGGACATGCGGTCGAAACCTTCGCGTCCGCCGATCGCAGGGTCTATTTCATTCGGGTTGGTGACGTCATAGCCGTGCGTGGAATCCGTTGTGGCAGTAAACACCGGGGAGGCATAAAGGTGGCTGATGCCGAGGTCTTTCAGATAGGGTACCAGCGCGACAACGCGATCGAAGGTCATGCCATTACGGAACTGTATACGGTACGTGGCGGAAGGGATCATAACGATGCTTCTCCATCAGCAAATCGAACGACAATACTGTTCGGCGGCAAAATGTCGGTTACCTCCGGCCAGGCGAAACGTGTCTCCCCCGAAAGAGCGGGCGGTTTGACAGATTTATTGCCGATATTGAGCGCCAGCGAAAGCGTTCCGGACGGGAAGCGCCAGCTTACGGCCACCATCCCGGGCGCCGTCCCGATCACCTTGCCCTCGACGCGACTTCCCTCATGCAAAAGCGGAACGATATATCGATGACGCAGCGTCAGCAGATGGCGCGTGAAGCGGAGCCACGTTTTGCCGTCGTCGGTGGCAATTTTATTCCAGTCAAGCTTTGAGCGGACAAAGGTGTTCACGTCATTCGGGTCCGGGACAGCGTCATCGTGCCCGGCATGGCCAGTAAACTCTTTTGCGCGCCCTTCCCGCACCGCGTCGGCCAGATCGCCGTGAAAATCGGTGAAGAACATGAACGGATGTGATTCACCAAACTCCTCGCCCATAAACAGCAGCGGGATATGGGGGGAAAGCAGCAGTGCAGCAAGCAGCACACGGGTTTTATTGGCGCCCGCGAGGGTGATAAGCCGCTCACCCTGGGCGCGATTCCCGGTCTGATCGTGGTTCTGAATAAAATCAACGAAGAACTGCGGTGGCTGTGTGTGACACTCCACCCCGCGGGACTGGCCGGTTTGCAGCGAAACCTCGCCCTGGTAGACAAACCCTTCTGCCAGCGCCCGGGCGAATTTTTTCTCTGGTTCAAACGCAAAATCCTGGTAGTACGCGTGCGTCTCACCGGTGGCAAACACGTGAGCCGCGTTGTGGAAATCATCATTCCACTCAGCGGTAAACAGCGGCGTATTGCCGTGCTCATCACGCGGATGCAGGAAAATGACGTTGCGGCTGTCTTCCGTGGTCAGGTGAACATGACGGTTCGGGATCGCCTCACGGATCTTCTCTGCAATTTCCTGGAGAATATGCGTCTTCGAGCTGTCTTTAATCTGGTCGATGGCATCAAAACGCAGGCCGTCCAGGCGGTACTCGGTCAGCCAGTAGAGCGGCGCATCGGTAATGTAATGTCTTACCGGCTCGCGCTCGTAGGCGATCCCGTTGCCCCAGGGCGTCATCCGCTCTGTATCGAAAAAGGCAGGCGACAGCAACGGGAGATAGTTGCCTTCCGGGCCGAAGTGGTTGAGTACGATATCCAGCACCACGGAAAGCCCAAGACCGTGCGCGGCATCGATTAACGCGTGGAAATCCTCTGGCGTACCGTATGCGGCGTGCGGAGCATAAAGTAACACACCGTCGTATCCCCAGCCGCGGGATCCGCCAAACTGAGACACGGGCATAACTTCAAGCTGGGTAATACCCAGTTCTGCCAGGTAAGGGAGTTTTTCAATCGCGGCCCGGAAGGTCCCCTCCGGGGTAAACGTGCCGATGTGCAGTTCATAGATAACCGTCTCTTCCCACGGCCGCCCTGACCATTCCCGGTTAACCGGCTGATAACGTCGGGGATCGATAACGATGGAGGGGCCGTTAACGTCTCTCGCCTGTGCGCGAGACGCGGGATCGGGCACCGTCATGCCGTCCTGCAGGACAAACTGATACTCTGTGCCGTGCGTAACGCCCGGAACGTCTGCCTGAAACCAACCGTTACCCACTGCCGTCATCGGCACGTCGGTGACGGCCAGACGTAGCGTAAGCGCTTTCTGTCCTTCTGCCCAGACGCGAAAACGTACAACGTCATCGGAAATAAACTCAGCACCCCACTGCTTTTGAAATGTCCTGAATTCCATTCATTGTCCTCGAATGACCCACATTTTACGCGGAACGAAGTACAAGCTTAGTTCAGGATTAAAAGTGTGTTGGCTCAGCGGATTTAACCGCTTCGTCTATTCTTTATGAACTCACTCACTACCGGGAATATTATGCAGATTCGAAAAGGATTAAATACCGACCTCGTACGCCTCGAATGTTGTGACTTCTCTTTCACCGTTAACCACATTGCTCGAGAACCTTTTCTCCATTGTGATTTGCATATTGAAGCTATCGCTGAGCCCTGGATAAAAACCTACGAGCTCGATATCCAGACACTTGAAAATCATTGTGTTAACCCGGACGCCATATTTCTTGTTGCAGAAACGAACGAGGGTGAAATAGCCGGCTTTATTACTGCATCAATTGGCTGGAATAAGTTTATCTCGGTGGATTACATAGCCGTAGATCGTACGAAACGCAGAACCGGCGCAGCACAAAAATTGATGGCCGCCGCGCACGTGTGGGCGCGAAGCGTAAACGCGCCGGGACTGCGGCTTGAAACCCAAAATGTGAACGTCTCGGCCTGTCTGTTTTACCGAAACTACGGTTTCACCCTGGGCGGATACGACCGTTATCTGTACAACGCTTTACCGGAAAAAGACGAAGTTGCCCTGTTCTGGTATTACATGCTGGTGTAGCGGAAACTCGCTGCTCTACGGCCGCTATGAGTAAGATGAGCACTTTCAAAGGAGACGCGTATGCTTACCATGAAAAAACTTGCTCTTTCCACGCTGATGTCCAGTTCACTGCTTTTCTACCCTGTGCTGCAGGCTTCGGCAGAAACGCCCCAGCACGTCGTTAAACAACCGGCGGGCGGTTACCGCGTGCAGGTCGGCGATGTCATTGTCACGTCTTTTACCGACGGAACCGTCGCGCAGGATCTGCATAAGCTGCTGCGCCGGACAACGCCGCAAAAGATTGATGCGCTGCTCGCGAAAAATTTCCAGACCAACCCGGCCGAGGTCTCCATTAACGCGTTCCTGATTGCGATCCCCGGGCATAAAATTCTGGAGGATACCGGCTCGGGCCAGCTCTTTGGTCCTGATGCGGGTGGACGCCTGGTTGAAAGCCTCGCCACGCAAGGGGTTAAACCCGAGGACATTACTGAAGTCCTGCTGACCCACGCCCACTCCGATCACGCGGGCGGTCTGGTCAAAGACGGCAAGGTGGTATTCAGCAACGCACGCGTTTTCGTTGGCAAACCCGACGTCGACTTTTTCTTTAACGACGATAATCAAAAGAAAACCGGCTACGGCAAGAACTACTTTGACGTCGCGCAGAAGACCTTAAAGCCCTATCTTGACGCCGATAAAGTGGTGCCTTTTAGCGGCACGGCTGAGATTCTTCCGGGGCTGACCGGCACGGTTCATCCCGGCCATACGCCGGGTTCAGCCTTCTACACGCTGACAAGCAAAGGCGAGAAGATCACCTTTGTCGGCGACATCATTCATGCCGGGGCGGTCCAGTTCCCGCAGCCTGGTGTGACCATCACCTACGATGAAGATCAGAACAAAGCGGCAAGCGTGCGCGAACAGGCGTTTGCGGACTTTGTGAAAAACAGAGACCTGATTGCCGCGCCCCATCTGCCGTTCCCGGGTATCGGCTATGTCACCAAAGGTGAAAACGGTGGCTATGCCTGGGTTCCCGTTACCTATACCAACCGGGACGCCAGCAGCGTGAAATAAGCGGATGACGCCGTCAGGTGTGCTCGAGGGTCACCAGAAATTTTTTAAGCACTTCTGAGCGAATAATTCGGTGGCACACCAGCGTCAGTTCGCTTTCCCTGAGACGGTCGAGAATGTCCACGTAAACGACATTCTCGACACTCACTGCCTTTGCTGACGCAGGCAGCAACGCCAGACCAAATCCCGCGGAGACCAGGCTTATCACCGTGGGAACATCCGTCGCATTCTGCACTACGTCCGGCTGGAAACCCGCCCCGCTACAGACGTCATAAAAGTACTGCTCCAGCCCCATGCCCTCCGGATCGCGCAGCGAGATCCATTTTTCATCCTTCACTGACGCGAGCGTCAGAGCGGAAGAGTCGGCCAGAGGATGCTGGCGATACAGCGCCAGCACCGTTTTTTCTGAGGTGAACGGCCGGCTTTGCAGATCGTCAGGCAGCGATGGCAGCGGTGCCCGAATAATCGCCACATCCAGCTGGTTACTTTGCACGGCGGCATAGAGCGTCTGCACATTGCCCGTCATCAAAGACATGGTTATCGCTGGCCAGCGGCTGTGCATCTGGCGCAGTGCAGCGGGCAGCTTACCGTCGAACATCGCACTCGACACGCATCCCAGGTTTAACACCCCCTGCTCGCCTCTCGCCGTTTGCCTGGCGTCCAGCACCGCCTGCTCAGTCAGGGAGATGGCGAGCCTGGCCTTCACCAGAAACGCGTCGCCCGCGGGCGTCAGGGTTAAGCGACGGTTCGCCCGGCTAAAGAGCGTGACGCCTAAACGTTCTTCAAGCGCCTTTATCTGCTGGCTCAGCGCCGGTTGCGCCATGTTTAAACGCTCGGCGGCACGGTGCATGTGGAGTTCTTCGGCAACGACAATGAAATGGCGCATCTGACGAAACTGCACGGGAGACTTCCTTTTTTGATAATAAATTTATTATTAATTTAACAGTAATGATGCAATTGATGCTATGGGTCATTGTCGTAAAAATGGAGGTATTCAACCGAGGGAGGAAAATATGGAAAATCCAGTCAACGATCTCAGAAGTGCCATCGCCTTACTGCAGCGCCACGAAGGCCAGTATATTGAAACCGATCATCCCGTCGATCCTAACGCAGAGCTGGCAGGTGTGTATCGTCATATTGGCGCGGGCGGTACGGTAAAACGCCCGACCCGCACGGGGCCGGCCATGATGTTCAACAGCGTGAAGGGCTATCCGGGCTCGCGCATTCTGGTGGGCATGCACGCCAGCCGTGAACGCGCGGCACTTTTGTTAGGCTGTGCGCCTTCTGAACTGGCAAAACATGTCGGTCAGGCGGTGAAAAAACCGGTCGCACCCGTTGTCGTCCCGGCCTCGCAGGCCCCTTGTCAGGAGCAGGTCTTCTACGCTGACGATCCGGACTTCGATCTGCGCAAACTGCTTCCAGCACCAACCAATACGCCGATTGATGCAGGCCCGTTCTTCTGCCTGGGACTGGTGCTGGCAAGCGATCCGGAGGACAGCTCGCTGACGGATGTCACCATCCACCGCCTTTGCGTGCAGGAGCGCGATGAGCTATCCATGTTCCTGGCCGCCGGTCGCCATATTGAAGTCTTTCGCAAAAAAGCGGAAGCGGCCGGAAAACCGCTGCCGGTGACGATCAACATGGGGCTCGATCCCGCTATCTATATCGGCGCGTGTTTTGAGGCCCCCACCACACCGTTTGGTTACAATGAGCTGGGCGTCGCCGGGGCGTTGCGCCAGCAGCCGGTCGAGCTGGTACAGGGCGTGGCGGTAAAAGAGAAAGCCATCGCGCGGGCGGAAATTATCATTGAAGGCGAACTGCTTCCCGGCGTGCGCGTAAGAGAAGATCAGCATACCAACACCGGCCACGCGATGCCGGAATTCCCGGGCTACTGCGGTGAGGCGAATCCGTCTCTGCCAGTGATCAAAGTGAAAGCGGTGACCATGCGCCACCAGGCAATCCTGCAAACGCTGGTGGGCCCCGGAGAAGAACATACCACCCTGGCCGGTTTGCCGACGGAGGCCAGCATCCGCAATGCGGTGGAAGAGGCGATTCCGGGCTTCCTGCAAAACGTCTATGCACATACCGCGGGTGGCGGTAAATTCCTGGGTATTTTGCAGGTGAAAAAACGCCAGCCGTCAGATGAAGGACGCCAGGGCCAGGCAGCACTTATCGCTTTAGCCACCTATTCGGAGCTGAAAAACATTATCCTTGTCGATGAAGACGTGGATATTTTCGACAGCGACGACATCCTGTGGGCGATGACCACCCGCATGCAGGGTGATGTCAGCATCACCAATATTCCGGGGATCCGCGGCCACCAGCTGGATCCGTCTCAGTCGCCGGATTACAGCACCTCAATTCGCGGAAACGGCATCTCCTGCAAGACCATCTTTGATTGCACGGTGCCGTGGGCGCTGAAGGATCGCTTCGAGCGCGCGCCGTTTATGGAGGTGAATCCGACACCGTGGGCGCCTGAGCTGTTTAAAGACAAAAAGTAAACGAACGTTCCTCTTTCTTCACCCCTCGGGGTGAAGAATTTCACGCTTAAATTGCCGCTTCCCCTGCTTTCTTGTACCCTTTCATCGGTAACTCCACCCCCACAAAAAATGAGACATCCGGACACCTATGACTGCACACATTTCTAACGATCCTTTGCATGGCGTCACGCTGGAGATGATGGTCAACGCCCTGGTGGCGAAATATGGCTGGAGCGAGTTGGGTGACCGCATCAAAATTAACTGTTTCAGAAAAGATCCCAGCGTTAAATCGAGCCTGAAATTTCTGCGCCGTACCCCGTGGGCACGCGCGGAGGTCGAAGCCCTGTATCTGGATTCCCTCCACGACGAGGGACATAAAGAACAGGAGGCGCCCGCCTTTAATCCCTGGGCTAACAGTCGGATTATCAAGAGCTAATACGCAAATGACGCGACACGTAAAACGGATCGGTGCGCTGGCTGGCTGCGCACTTTTACTTGTAAGCTGCTCCTCAAAACCACCAAAATCATTAGTTACCCCGCTCCCCACCGTCAGCAAACCGACCCAACAGGCAAACGAGCCGATGCGCGGGATCTGGCTTGCGACCGTCTCTCGCCTCGACTGGCCGCCGGTGGCCTCGGTGAATGGCTCCAGCGCTGACCAGCGCATCGCAATGCAAAAGCAGGCGCTTATCGCCAAGCTCGATAACCTTAAACACCTTGGGATTAACACGGTATTTTTCCAGGTAAAGCCGGACAGCACGGCACTCTGGTCATCAAAAATATTACCGTGGTCAGATATGCTGACGGGCAACATCGGCGAATATCCGGGATACGATCCGCTTCAGTTTATGCTGGATGAAGCGCACAAGCGCGGTATGAAAGTCCATGCCTGGTTCAACCCGTACCGCGTGTCGACCAACACGAAGCCGTCAACCATCGCTGCCCTGAACCGGACGGCGTATCAGACCCCGTCGAGCGTCTATGTCCAGCACCCGGAGTGGGTACGCGTCTCGGGCGATCGCTTCGTACTCGATCCCGGCATTCCGGAAGTGCGCGACTGGATAACCCGTGTCGTCACGGAAGTCGTGGCGAACTACCCGATAGACGGCGTGCAGTTTGATGATTACTTTTATGCTGAATCACCGGGATCCGCGCTGAATGATTCTCAGACTTACCGGCAGTACGGACAGGGATTTGCCTCTAAGGCCGACTGGCGAAGACACAACACGCATCAGCTGATCGTCCAGGTTTCCCGCGCGATAAAACAAACCAAACCCGACGTTGAGTTTGGCGTCAGCCCGGCTGGCGTGTGGCGTAACCGCTCCTTTGACCCGGCAGGCTCGGACACCCGGGGTGCCGCCGCCTATGATGAATCCTACGCCGATACGCGTCAGTGGGTGCAGCAGGGCCTGCTGGACTACATCGCCCCGCAAATTTACTGGCCCTTCTCCCGGGATGCCGCGCGCTATGACGTGCTGACCAAATGGTGGGCCGACGTCGTGAAGCCGACCCACACGCGTCTGTACATCGGCATCGCGTTCTACAAAGTGGGCGAACCGTCGAAAAATGAGCCGGACTGGACGGTTCAGGGCGGCGTGCCGGAACTGAAAAAACAGCTCGATCTCAATGATTCACTGCCCAACGTCAACGGCACCATCCTGTTCCGGGAAGATTACCTGAACAAGCCGCAGACGCAGCAGGCGGTCAACTATCTCAAAGGACGCTGGGGTAGCTAACCGGACGGCCGGGCAGAAACGTCCTGTTTCTGCCTGCGTTCTTTACGGCTTCGGCCCGAACATCGCTTCAAGCTGCTGCGCGTCCGGCATCCCGACAACCTGCTGCAGCTCGTTTTCCGCGTTCATATAGTAAATGGCCGGGGTGGCGTTGGCCCCCAGACTGTCCATCAGCGCCTGGTGTTTCTGCAGGATCGCTACCGTTTCGCGAGACCCTTCCCCCTCAGGCTTCGGTAACTTTTTGCCACCGGAGAGCTCGTACTCGCGCCAGGCCGAGACCGGATCTTTCGCATTCAGGATCGCGGCAGCGTTACGTCCGCTGTTAGGGTTAAGAAACGCCACCAGCAGCGTATTCAGCTGGACCTTGCCCGCCTTGACCCACGGCTGCGCCTCTGACCAGAACTGCTTGCAGTACGGACAGAACGGATCGGCGAAGACGAAGACTTTGCGCGGCGCGTTATCCGCCCCTTCCTTCAGGGGATGCGCCGCGTTGAGCGTCTTCCACATTTCGCGTCCCATCGGGGCATAGATCTCTTTCTGGAAATACCCCTCGCTGAGGTTTTTCCCTTTGTCATCGTACAGATAGCCCGAAATCACGTGCTTGCCGTTCGGGGTTAAAAAGAGCGTCACCCCCATGTCCTGATATTGCCCCAGCCAGGCCGGCGCGCCGCCGGGAGCATCCAGCTTCTTGATGATTGTAATGTTCTGCTGCTCACTGAAGTGCTTAACCACATCCGGTATAGCGTCAGCAGCCTGGACCAGCCCTGAGGTCGCCAGTGCCGAAAGTAACAGTAATTTTTTCATATCCCTCTCCGGTTTATCGGGGGCATCACGCCCCCTTCAGGTTAGCGGTTTTTCAGCGCGTCGCTGACGATTTCATCGAACTGTTCAAAAGGCACCCAGCCGGGCAGCAATCCCTCACCAATCAGCGTGGCGGGCGTACCCTGAATGCCCATTTTTTCCGCGACAAGCATGCTGCGCTTGATCGTCATCAGACTCTCCTCATCAGGCGTGGTAACGCTGACCCCTGCCCGTTTTTGCGCTTCCTGAATGCTGGCGTCATCGTGGTACCCCTTTTTGGCCATCAGGGTATGGTTCAGTTTCATAAACGCCCCGGGATCCTGACGCCAGAGCGTGAGCGCATCGCGCGCGGCGGTCAGCGAACTTTCCGAGCGGTAAGGTAAAAACTTAAACACCACGGCGACATCGGGATGTTTTTCTACGATCTTCTCCAGATAGGGGTCGAATTTCTTGCAGTACGGGCAGTTGTAGTCGGTAAACACCACCAGGGTGAGTTTCGGATTTTTCGCGCCGATACGCGGGGAATTCGGATCGTTAAACAGAAAATCTGCGATCATCTTCTGCGCACGTTGCTCCTGATCTGGCGTCAGCGGCTGAGCGGCCATCACCTGAGCCGAGGCCAGCAGGAGCATCAGCGTGATAAGGAATTTTTTCATAATACGTTTAGCCTTTTGCATTGTTCAGGGTGGTGACCAGGGTGCGTTTATCCAGCAGCGGTGAGAGGATTTCGCCCTCCGGCAGACCAGGGCCATATACCGCATTAAACGGAATAGCGTAGCGGTTTCGCTTCGCCAGAAAATCCGCGATAAAGGCGGACGGCTGGCTCCAGTCACCGCGCAGCGCCACTACGTCCGGCTGACTCAGCGCGGAAATGATGTCTGGCTGATTCAGGACCCGATGCTCGTTAACTTTGCAGGTCACACACCAGTCCGCCGAAATATCCACAAACACCCGTTTCCCCTGAGAAAGCGCCTGCTGGATGGCGTCTTCACTCAGTGGCTGCCACGGGATGGTCTCAGCGATATGTTGCGCCGGAGCGTCCGGCGGCGAGGTAAACACTCCGCGCAGCTGATACCCGCCAAACGCCGACAGCGCGATGACCACGATCCAGAACAACGGCGAGGAGGTTTGCCCCTTCAACGCGAACAGCACCAGCGCGACAACAATCAGCACCAGCACCACGATCTGACTCACCATTGCCCCCAGATGCAGGCTCAGCAGCGTCGCCAGCCAGAGGCTGGAGGCCAGCATCATCAGGCCCAGGATCGCTTTAAGCGTGTTCATCCAGCGGCCAGGCTTCGGCAGCAGCATGGCCGTTTTGGGCACCAGGGCGACAAACAGCCACGGCAGGCTCATGCCCACGCCGAGCATCAGGAAGATGAGCCACAGGGCGTGCAGCGGCGCGCCAAGGGCAAAGGCAACTGCGGTACCGAGGAACGGTGCGGAGCACGGCGTGGCCAGCAGCGTAGCAAACATCCCTTCGCAGAAACTGCCGCCAAGCCCCGCCCCGCCTGCCGTAGCCAGTCGCCCGGTAGCGGCAGAAGGCAGCAGCATCTCAAACGTTCCAAACAGGTTCAGCGCAAAGAGGAAGGTCACGGTAACCATCAGCCCGATAAACCACGGGTTCTGGAACTGAATGCCCCAGCCCAGGGACGCCCCGGCCAGCTTCAGCCCGGTGACCATGGCGGCCAGCAGCATAAAGGAGGTGAGGATCCCGGCGCTGGTTGCCAGGAAGCGCAGCCTGATGACGCGTCTGTCCGAACCCGCCTGCAGAATACTGTTAAGCTTCATTCCCATCACCGGCAGCACGCACGGCATCAGGTTGAGGATCAGCCCGCCCAGCAGGGCAAAGAGCACCATTTTGCCCGTCCCGGCTGGGGCGGAAGGCTCGGCGGGCGTAGCGCCAACGGTCATCGTGGTTTGCTGTGCGTCACTGCCATTGGTCAGCACAAATGACAGCCTCTTTCCTTCCAGCGACGTGGGCTTATCGCCCCATTCGTCGGTGACGGGCACCGTGACCCGAAGCGTATTGCCATCGTGCTTAATGGCCGGCTCGCCGGGCAGAATATCCCCCTCCAGCGGGTCAAAGTAGATCCCCGGATTATCCCATTTCCCGTCGGTCGTTCCCGTCACCACCAGGTTGCCGTCAGAGAGCCAGGCGGACAGATCGGCGGAAACGCCAGACGTGCCCGGCACGGCCTGCATCGCGCGGTCAAAGGCGTGATGGAAACCGTCATCCACCGGCTGCGTAAAATCGAGGTGCAGCGGGTAGTCCGTCAGCAGACAAACGTTACTGCACGTGGAGAGCGTGAGCGTGCCGTCGAGCGTATCGCCCTTCACGCCGTCGAGCACGATGGGGATCGTGACCTTATCGTGATAGCCCTGCGTGGTCATACCGGAGATATCGAATCGCGACGGTACCGGCCAGGACCAGCTATCCGTAACGCCCTGCGGCCAGGTGATTTTTGGCGCGACGCCACCCTCCCCCGGCGACCGCCAGTAGGTTTTCCAGCCGGGCTTTAGCTCAACGGTGAGCAGGCCTGTAATGTGCGTTTGTTCCCTTTCCGCCTGAAAGCGGATGCGGGCGTGATCGTTTTGTGGGGAGACCAGCCAGCCGGTGTCCGCCGCATGGACAATTCCGATGCAGGACAGCCACAGGAAGACGAATCCCCTGAAGAGGTTAACCATGTTTTACTCCGTGAACAGTGAAAAATTATCGTGTGATGACGATGATTTTCATTCACGGAAAACGCAGTTTTTAAGGTGTATTCGGGGAGGCGGTGCCTGAACGGGCTGTTCCACGGGCGCAAATGCCCGCCCTTGCGTAAACAGCTGCAGCAGCGCGAAGAAGATAATAATGGCCGGTAGCGCGCCGTCGAAGAACAGTGGCTGCGCGCAAAGCAGGGAGTGCGCGCCTAGCTGACAGGGTGAAGGCCCAGACTCCCCGGCGTTGCTTTGCGACGGGGCGTCTGCACTCAGGGCGATCTGCGGCTCCAGTCCCTGTAAAAAATGGTTGAGCATGACCGCACGCTGCACGAGGCAAAGCGCCATCGCGAGACAGGTAACGATCAAAAGCCATTTTCCGAGGAGCTGACGGTTGCGCATAACATTCCAGAGTGACAAGACGCCCCGATCATAAACGATAGTGATGAATCTACAAGTACCGGAAGTGTAAGGTTTTGTCTGAGGCCGCTATTCGCCCGTCAGGGCATCATAGATATCCCGCAACCGCGTGCGCAGAAACAGCACCGCCTTGTGCTTGCGGGATAACAGCGCCTGTTCGCTGGCCCCCGTCTCCTCTGCCAGCATTTTAATGCTGTAGCCGTGAAGCTCGGTCTTTTCAAACACCTCGCGCTGCGGCGGCGGCAGTTCAGACAGGGCCTGCCCCAGCTCTTCCCACAGCAGCGTTTTGAGATACTCCTCTTCCGGCGTCTGCGGGACACCGAACAGGGTTTCGGCCAGCTCGTCCTCCGGGAAGCCCTCCTCCTCTTCATCCGTAAAATAGCCGGAGAGCGACACCTCGCGTTTCTTACGCGCCCGGTCGGTCATCTCGTTACGCGCCGCGCGGAACAGCCAGGCGGCGACGTTTTCGACCGGCTGCTCCACCTTCATCAGCTGATAGGTCACTTCCTGCAAAATGTCGTCGGCGTCGTCGCGCACGGACGTTCGTCCGCGAATGAAGGCCTTCAGCCGGGCACGGCAGGCGTTGAGCGGCGACATCAACAGGGATCCGCCCACCTCTCCGGCTTTCATCTCGCTCACTCTGCGTCCGGCGCTTTTGGCGTAGCGTCATCGCGCTTATCGTCACGATGACCGTGCCAGCCGCAGTGGCCGCGCCCGTGGCGACCAAAGCCTTCGCGGCGCTGCTGAATAAACGCCTCGCGCTGCTCGGGCGTCATGTTCATCCAGCGCTCGTGCATCCGGCGGTGTGCGCCAAACATGCCGGGACGGAAGCCCAGTCCGCCAAACAGAATGCGGCTCAGCACCAGAATGCCCAACGCCTGCCAGAAACCAATGGCTTTCACGCCAAGGATTGCCGGGAGCAAGGCGTTCCACAGGGACATCACCAGCAGGCCGAGCACGATGAAAATCACCGCGCCGATGACTAAGCCCTTGCCCATACGGTGACGACCAAATCCGCGCCCGTGACCTCTGCCGTGCAGTTCAAAATCTCTCATGGTGTTTACCTCGTTTATTGTAACTGATTATGGCTTGTGATGAGGTAGACGGATAAGGGAGGGAAATATTGCTGAGGGGAATGAAATAATTTTACGGATGCGCAATCGCAGCGAGTGCCCGGCGGCGCTAACGCTTGCACGGGCCTACAGATTTCGTAGGCCGGGTAAGCGTCAGCGCCACCCGGCAGATTCAAAGAATTACGCCTGCACCGGCAACCTAAAACTCGAAATACTCCGTGAAAGCTGCTGCGCCTGCTCTTCCAGCGAGGCAGCCGCCGCAGCGGACTGCTGCACCAGCGCGGCGTTCTGCTGGGTCACGCCGTCCATTTCGGTCACCGCCTGCCCGACCTGGCCGATCCCACGGCTCTGCTCTTCCGAAGCCACGGAGATCTGCTCCATCAGCGTATTCACTTTGTTCACCGATGAAATAATCGAGTCAATCACCTCGCCCGAGCGGTTGACCAGCTCCGCACCGTTTTTCACGCTGGAAACCGACTGCGCAATCAGACTTTCAATGTCTTTGGCTGCCACCGCGCTTTTCTGCGCGAGGGTGCGTACTTCACTGGCCACTACCGCAAAACCGCGGCCCTGCGTACCGGCGCGCGCCGCTTCCACCGCTGCGTTCAGCGCCAGAATGTTGGTCTGGAAGGCAATGCTGTTAATCACGCTGGTAATGTCTTCGATGCGCTTCGAATTCGCCGCGATGGTATTCATCGTGTCGATCACCTCGCGGGTCACCGCTTCGCCGGTATGGGCATTGTGCACCGCATCCTGCACCAGTTTTCCGGCCTGATACACGTTATCGGTATTGTTCGCCACCGTCGCGCTCAGCTCTTCCATGCTTGCCGCCGTCTGGGTCAACGCGGAAGCCTGCTGCTCGGTACGTGATGCGAGGTCGATATTGCCGGAGGCAATCTCCTGCGCCGCGTGCGTCACGGTGTGGCTCGCATCGCGCACCTGAGCAATAGTGGCCAGCAGTGCCTGACGCATCTGCTCCATCGAGCCCATCAGGTGGTCGATTTCATTATGCGAACTCCCCTTCACCGGCACCGGAATGTCGAGCTTGCCCGCGGCGATCTGGCTGCAGTGCTCGCGCGCCAGGTTGACCGGTGCAAAGACGAAGCGCTTCATGAAGAGGCTGACGGCAACAATCACCAGCACAAACAGGAAGGCGATAACGGCAATCATCACCAGGCCGGAGACGAAATTACTGCTCGCGTCTTCGTTCAGGCTTTTGGCGTATTTCTGGTGGACGGAAAGGACCTGGTCGAGAACGATTTCGTACTGGCGGTCGAGGCGGGAAACTTCCGGGATCAGCGCGTTAAATTTAGCAACATCATGTGCCTCGGCGGCATCGATCAGCGGCGCCAGCCCCTGGTTACGGTAGTTTTGCCAGGCATCCTGATAGGCACTCACCAGCGGCGCTTCATCCGTGAGTCGCGGCGAAGCCATAAAGGCCGCAAAGGCGTGGTCCGCTTTGGTCAGCGCCTCTTTCACGGCGGCAAGCTTCGCCGCCCCGTCTGCCGAGTTGCCCGCTTCCACCATCTTCACATACTTCATCACGCGAACGCGCAGCGTACGGCTATGGTTGATGGGGTCAATAATCGACAGCACAACCTGGATCTCTTTGTTGACGTTATCCAGGGAATTATTACTTTTAATGATGAGGCCAACGCTGGTGACGGTGCTGACCACAAAGAACAAAAGCAGTGAGAACAGGACAATCAGGGATGACTTTTTCAACGACATAAACCAATACCTCAAGGAGAATTATTCCTTATGGTTATCGGCGCATCCAAAACTTAAATTAATTAAAGTTATTGATGTATCGAACGAGGCTATACCGCTGACTTATAGCGCCGCTGCAGGGAGGCATTGAGCTTGCGCTGCAACGGCTGCGGCGTCTCCCCTTCGATCAATTTGCCAATCAGATCAAAGCAATGCCACGCCAGCTGGCGATTGTCCTGGCGAATGGTATCCACCGGGATCGTCAGCGAATCGTAGAGATAGTGATCGTCAAAGCTGGCTAATCTGATATCACTTTGCATCAGGTTATGTTGACCCATATAGCGCAGTACCCCTTCCAGCAGCCCGCAGGCGGCGGTGAACAGGGCTTTCGGTGGGCGTCCCAGACGGGCGCAGAGTTCGGCGAACATTTCGTAGCCGGAGCTCGGGTGGTAGTTGCCGTGAATGATCCACTCGGGGCGCAGTTCCACACCGGCCGCTCGCAGACCTTGCTTAAACCCTTCCAGACGGTCGCGAGTCGGAGAAAGGCGCGGCTGTCCGCCCAGAAAATAGAATTCATCCGGATGCTGGCGGGCAATATCCGCCACCAGTTCCGTCGTTGGGGTGATGGAATCGGTGATCACCAGCGGCAACGTGCTGTCGTTCATATGGCGATCAAAAAGCACCACGGGCAGCTGCTCGCTGAGTTTCAGGTAGTCCGCATCATTAAGCATGCTGGAGGCGACAATCAGTCCGTCGACCTGACGCGCCACCATGTTATTGACGACCACCGTCTCCTGCCCCGGATTTTCATCGCTACAGGAGATCAGCAGTTGGACACCCGCCTCGCGGCACAGCGTTTCCAGCTCGTGAGAAAAGACGGCAAAGCCGTAGTTGGTGATCTCCGGCACCACCAGACCAATGGTGTGGCTACGGTTATCGCGTAGTGACCGGGCGTGAATGCTGGGCTGATAGTGGTGCTCTTTCGCAATCGCCAGCACGCGTTCACGCGTCTCTTCCGCCACGCGAAGCTCTTTGCTGCGCCCGTTCAGGACCAGGCTGGCGGTGGCTTTTGACACACCCGCCAGCTCCGCGATGTCTTTAATGGTGACGCGTTTTGTTTTTCTCACAACGACTTAGATCCGGCTGCCAAAACCCTCATTCTATCATGCAGGCGCGCAGCGACCAGTAGCGTAATGTGATATCGGACGCACCTTCGAAGCGCACCCAGGCCGGATGGTCAGGAAAATAGCGGCTGCTCATCACCCCTTCGCCATGATTGATGAAAATTTCAACGCTGGAGCGGTCGCACAGGACGCGTAAATGGTGGACGTCCCCCTGCCAATAGCGGGTCAACGTCTCACCAGTTTTCAGGCTCGCGCGTTCCAGCCGCACGCCCTGCTCATCAACCGTGAGGCGCAGCGCGCCCGCAAAATCGACGTTCACCTGCGAGGCGCTTAACTCAAACTCCAGTCGCGCGGCATCCAGAACGGGCGCATCGCTGGCACGTCCCTGCCAGTGCTGCTCCTCTTCACGCAGCGCCGCCAGCTCACGCACCGGAGTCTGCCAGAGCTTGCCGTCGCGATACTGCAATTCGCGCGGGCAGGTCATCTGGTGCATCCAGCCGTGCGACCGCGTCGGCTGAAGCATCTCTTCCCCGTCCGGTACGCCCATCCAGCCAATCAGAATGCGTCGTCCATCTTCCGCCAGCGTCGTTTGCGGGGCGTAAAACTCAAAGCCCGCGTCAAGCTCGTGCAGCTCGCCGTGCGCAAACGTGCCGCGTTCATAGCTAAACGCCCCACTCATCCAGGCGGCCGGATAGGTGTTGAGATAGCGATACGGCTCGCGCGCCAGCCCCTGCGGACAGCAAATCAACACGTGCGTACCGTCGAGCGCGAACAGATCCGGGCACTCCCACATATAACCTGCGTCCTTCAGGCCGTTGACCCCGTGACCAGCGATTTCACCGCAGGAAGCCCAGGCATGTAAATCAGCGGATTTAAACAGCAGCACTTTGCCGCGCTTTTGCAGATCCTGCGCGCCCAGCACCATGTACCACAGCCCGTCGTGTTGCCACACTTTCGGGTCACGCACGTGACCGGTGTAGCCCCCCGGCAGCGCCAGCACCGGCCCCTGCTTTTTAAAGGTGCCGTCCGGCTGTTCCTCGGCCAGGCACTGCCAGGCGGTACGGCTGCCGTCATCGAACTTCACGTTGCCGGTATAGCACAGCGTCAGCACGCCCTGGTTATCCACGGCGCTACCGGAGTAGCAGCCGTTGCGGTCATACTCTTCGTCGGGCATCAGCGCCAGCGGCTCATGCTGCCAGTGGACCAGGTCCGCAGAACTCCAGTGCCCCCAGCATTTAAAACGATGCTCACAGTCCAGCGGATTCCACTGATAGAACAGATGGTAGCGACCGGCAAACCAGATAAACCCGTTGGGATCGTTCATCAGCCCCGTCACCGGTGCGGCGTGCCATTGCGGATAATGGCTGTCAGCCTGCGCGCGCGGCTGCCCTTTCATAACGGCCTGCAGAATCGCAGGCCAGCGGGAAGGTAACGTCATTATTCAGAGTCCGTTTTATATTTCAGCAGCAGCGAGACGGTAAACGCCACGCCGAAGGCAATCACCATGCCGATAATATAGTTGAGCAGCGAGCTGGCCTGCACGATGGCCATACCCGGAATGGCGGTCAACCCGACGGCAGTCATGTAGACATGCACAGAGACCACCCAGGCGCCCCCCACCGCGCCACCAATCAACGCGGCAATAAACGGCTTAACGAAACGCAGGTTGATACCAAAAATGGCCGCCTCGGTGATGCCCAGCATCGCAGAGAACGCCGACGGTAACGTAATGGCTTTGATTTTGGCATCGTTGGTTTTGAACCACACCGCCAGACAGGCACCGCCCTGCGCCACGTTCGCCATGGCCCAGATCGGCAGCAGGAAGTTCACGCCAATCGACGGGTTGCCCAGCAGCCCCGCTTCAATCGCGTGGAAGCTGTGGTGAATACCGGTGATCACAATCACCGAATACAGTCCGCCAAACAGCAGCCCGGCCAGCCAGCCCGCGTGGGCGATAAGCGTGCTCAGGATAAAGGAGATACCATCCCCTAAGGCGCGTCCCGCCGGACCAATAATCAGCAAGGCGATAAAGCCAGAGATCACAACGGTGAGGAACGGCGTCAGGATCAGGTCCAGCGCATCCGGAATCACGCGGCGCAGGTTTTTCTCCACGATGCTCATAAACCAGACGGCCAGCAGCACCGGAAATACCGTGCCCTGGTAGCCAATCATCGCGATCTCCAGGCCGAAGAAGTTCATGGTGTGGAAACCGGACGCCACGCCCCAGGCGTTAGTCAGCGCCGGATGGGTCAGGATGCCGCCCAGCGTCGCGCCCAGGTACGGGTTACCGCCAAACTCCCGCGCGGCGGTAAAGCCGATCAGGATCGGCAGAATGATAAACGCCGCCGAACTGCACATGTCCAGCATGATATAGATAGCGTTGTCCGCATTGACCCAGCCGTAGGTTTTCACCATGCCGAGCAGACCCATCAGCAGGCCGGACGCCACAATCGCAGGAATGATCGGCACAAAGATATTGGAGAGCAGACGCGCTATGCGCTGGAACGGGTTCAGCTTGCGCGCCGCCAGGTCCGCCGCCTCAGACTTGCTGGACTCGCTAATCCCCGCCGCCTGAATAAACGCGGCGTAGACTTTATTCACCACGCCCGTACCAAAAATCACCTGCATCTGCCCGGCGTTACGGAAACAGCCTTTAACGCCGTCGACCTTGCCGATCGCCTGTTGATCGGCCAGCGCGTCATCAACCAGCACCAGACGAAGACGCGTTGCGCAGTGCGCCGCGCTGGCGATATTTTCCTTGCCACCCAGCAGCGGAATAAGCTCGCGGGCGATTTGATTAAAATCCATAGATACCTCTGCCTGACTTCTTTTTTATGATGTGCGAAACGCCCCCGCCAGGCGGGAGCGTGATGGGTTAAAACCAGGTTTCCATCTGGACCCCAAAGTTCCATTCCCCGCCGGCGTTGAAACCGCTGCTGCCAAAGGCATCATCGCTGGCGTAATTATCCAGTTTGCTGCTCCAGTCCATCCAGGTGGCGAACAGGCGAAGCTCCGGGCGGCTGAAGAAATCGCCGATTTTGCTCGCTTTTAACGTCGGAGCAAAGGTCAGCTTGTAGAAACTGCCGTTGACGGCGTTTCGGTCTTTATAACCTTCCGGGTTTAAGTCCATATACTGATAGCTTCCCTCAAACGCCAGCGCGAAATTCTGGGTCACCTCTTTAATCAGGCGGGTGTTGAGCGTGACCCACTCATAGCTGTCGCCTTTGACGTAGCGATCTTTACTACTCTGCGCCAGAACGGCAGGCGCAACGCTCCAGCCACCGCCAATTGGCGTGACACCGTAACTTGCAAAGCGCCAGGTATCCGCCTCGGACAGCAGTGCGCCATCCGAGCCGATGCTTTTCACTTCCGCCCCCAGCCCGTGACCATACAGCAGCGCGGTTTTGGCCGTGCCTTCCCGCAGGCCGTAGAAGCTCTCGTTGTGCAAGCCCACCAGGGCATGAACGCCCGTGTTAGCGGCATCCGTTTTGATGAGATCGCCGTTCGCGTCTTTACGATCGTCATTATCTTTAGCCCGCAGGCCGCTCACCATCAGCTGGAGCGGTCCGGCGAAGTGGTTCATGCTGAGGATATAGTTCTGAACGTTATTGTCGGTCTGCTCCACGCTGCCGAAGTTGCGGCCATAGAGGGAGAAGTTACTGCGCAGCGAATCGTTCCATTTCACGTCGTAGACGCCACCACCGGTACCGGCCAGGAACACCACGTCGGAATCCAGCCAGTGAATATCAAAGTTATCGCGGTCGAAACGTTTACCTGCCCAGAAGGTACTGCCCTTCAGCGCGCCGGTGAAATCAGGGAGATTGCCCAGCTCGGCAAAGGCCTGACGAATATTGAGATCGCTGGTATCAGCTGACCAGTCGTTATAGGTTCTCTGGCCGTCGGCCAGCATCGCTTTAAAGCGCGTCGTCGCCCCGTTATCCAGGGTCTGTTTGTGCTCCAGGTTCAGCTCAACGTAGGTGTCGGCTTCATTGCCCAGACGCCCTACTGCACCACCGGTTTCGCCGGCTGGGGTCAGATAAGGACCGCTTTTGCTGCTGGAGGCCGCGTCATTCATCAGCAGGCCGGAACGAGCGTAGCCGTGGAACTCAAACCCGCTGCTTTGATCCGCTTTCTTCTCCAGCGCAGTGGTGCGCTGCGCCACCGCCTGGGTTGTCGACTGCGTCTGCTGCTGCGCGGCAACGAGCTGCTGCGTTTTTTGTTCTGCTTCCGTGGCGCGTTTCTCCGCCCTCTGCGCGCGCGTCTCTGCGTCCTGAAGGCGTTGTTCCATTGCGGCAAGCCGCGCTTCGATACTTGTCATATCCGTTTGGGCAAAAACAGAGGTACTTCCGGCCAGCATGCCTATCATCACGGCAAGTCTGCGTTTTTTATACATTTTGTCGCATCCCTCAAAGAAGTCATTAAACGTGCTAAATTGCTAAACCGGTTTAGGTTGCTGATACTAAACTGGTGAATTTTGGATCGGCAATCTTTTTTGCTAAACCGTTTTAGTAAGTGTGATCGGGGCGACAATTCAGGCCGTCGACCGACGGCCTGTAAAGGGAGAAATTAAAGGTCGTGCTGCCAGGGCAAGGCGGTCATCGCCCCTTTCGCAGTGGTGGCTAGCGCGCCGCAGCGCTGGGCTAAGGTGATGGCGGGAACCAGTTCAAGACCGGCGGCCAGCCCGTAGAGCAGTCCGGCGACGAAGGCATCCCCCGCGCCGGTGGTATCGACACACTTAACCGGGGTTGCCGGATAGTGGTTCACGGTGCCTTCATGCCAGGCAATAACGCCCTCTTTACCTTGCGTGACGAGCACCCGCCGCGCCGGACAGCGGCGCATGAGTGCAGCCAGACCGGCGTGCACCTGCTCCTCGCCGGTTAAAAATGCCAGTTCCTCGACGGAGAGTTTCACCACATCAGCACGTTGCAGCGCCTCTTCAAGGCTGCGACGAAGTGCGGTTTCATCCGGCCAGAGATCCGGGCGTATATTGGGGTCAAAACTGACGTAACCGCCCGCCTTCCTGATGGCATCCATTGCCTGAAAGGCCGCACTGCGGCTGGGTTCAGCGCTTAGCGCGATGGAGCAGACGTGCAGCCATTCACCCTGACTGAAGGTAGGCAGATCGGCAGGTTCCAGAAACAGATCGGCGCTCGGGCGCACCATAAAGGTAAACGAACGTTCGCCCTGTTCGTCGAGATCGACCACGACCGTTGAGGTGCGGTGTGCCGGGTCAAGGCGCATCCACTGCACATCGACCCGCTCGTCAGCCAGTGTGTGAGCCATAAAGCGCCCGAAAGGATCGTCTCCAACTCTGCCGATAAACGCGCTACGCCCCCCCAGGCGGGCAATACCGACCGCAACGTTTGCCGGGGCGCCACCCGGACATTGCAGTAATCTCCCTTCTCCATCAGGCAGCAGATCCACCACCGCATCACCCAGTACCCAGATTTTTTCCATGTGAACCTCGAAGCTAAACTATGTTAAACCGTTTTAGCTATTTAAGCACAGGCAGGACGACGGGGAAATAACGCGAGTGGAAAATTGCCTTAACGCGCCAGGTGCGGCCAGTGAATATCACCGACGCCGTTAAGCAGCGGGCGGGCAAACAGGAAGCCCTGGAAGCGGCGGATCCCGGCAGATTCGAGCCAGCACCACTCCTCTATTTTCTCGATACCTTCCGCCACCAGGGTGATTTCGAGATCGGAGCAGCAGCTAATAATCGAGCGTACAATCGCCTGTTTCGGACCGCTCAGGTGAATATCGCTGATAATCTCGCGGTCAATCTTAATTTTATCCGGCTGGAAGCGCGTCAGCAGAGAGAGACCGGCATAGCCGGAACCAAAATCATCAATCGCCATGCCAACCCCCTCACCGCGAAGTTGTTTAATGGCGCTGTTGAACTGATTCAGTCCGGATATCATCTCGTTTTCAGTGATTTCCAGCACCACCTGCTCTGGCTGAAGCCCGTGTTTTTTAATCTCACCGACCAGAAATTCCACTGCGCCAGGGACATTCACCAGCGACATCGGCAACAGGTTGACCGCAATTTTGTGGCTGCCAATCCCCAGCTTTTCCGCCAGCGCAAAGGCATAGGCTTTCGTCTGGAGATCGACCTGATAGAGGGTGTCCGGGTCAAGGGCGCGGAAGAACTGCTCCGGACTGCCGCCGTCATTGCTGCGGATAAGGGCTTCAAGGGAGCTGATCTTACCTTCCGAAGGCTCAACAATCGGTTGAAGCGCAAATTGACAGGTTTGCCCGGCAATCAGGCCCAGAGATTCGCCAAAGGGTAAGGTTTCGGGTTCGAGCGCCCACTTTGCCGGATCGTAACGTCCACCCGACGGGTTCGGACGCTTATCAGTAATAAACGTCTGAATAAATTTGAATACGCGGTCATCGGAGGCCAGGTAACTGTCGAGTTTGCTGTAACGCAGCACCGATTGCAGCACCTCTTTCGGCGACTGCGTCTGCAGATCGAACAGCAGCATCCCGACGTTTTCAAATCGTCTGCGCGGGCCATAATCCCGCATCAGTTCAACCACTCCGCTGTGCCGCTTGTCATCACGGATTTTATTGAACAGCCTGACCACGCCCTCTTCGGAACCTTCAAGAATTTGCAGAACGTCATCCCCTTTAGAGAGGAGCACACCGGTTATATTCAGCTTCGCGTTACGGCGTCTGGCGCGCTCCACCACCTCCCGGAGTTCGGTTGACGGGTGGGATAAATTCAACTGGCTTCGGTAAATGAGAGTCGTCAGCACAAAACGGGTTCCGATGAGAGAGGTGCCTTGAAGGTATTATTTAACATACTTAATCATTGCGACCTAACATATTCACACAACAGAAGAACGTTACTTTTTCTCATCCCCGATTCGGCTGTTGATCCTCTCCTCCATGTAGCCGTAGAACGGGTTTGAGGTGACCCGCATAAGCGCCTCTTTCCCGACGCTCAATACAGAGGTTTCCCCCCAGAGCGCTATCGTCCCCAGGCTAATGCCGTAGCGGTTTTTCACGTCAGGCTCCCGGCCATAGAGATCGTCATTCGGCGGGAACGGCACCGCAACGTGCGACAGGGAATAGACATCCTGCGGCCAGGACTGCCCAAGCGGCACGACCGTCTCGTGAGTGCTTCCTGCCGGGGTGATTTTCGCTACCGTTGAGAAACTGTGTTCATTCGCATTGGTAATAATCGTGACAGTGTAACGTCTATCGGCAGTAGGCAGCAGCGCTGAGGTGGCCGTCCAGGACGAGGGCTTGAACAGCGGACGGAAGCTCGCCGCCTGGTTGATATCAAATACCACCAGCTCGCTGCCATTTGCCGGAAGCTGATCAAACAAGCCGTTCACCACCGCGCGGGTGCTGACGGTGGAATCCATCACCGACTGGAATGCCAGAACCGGCGGCAGCGTTGCCAGCCTGTTTTCCCGCGCCTCCCGGCCAATCTGCTCCTGCAGCGCCTTCGTCAACAGCCACGACTGGCGGGCGGCGTTCACCGGGAACGAGTTGTATTTATACGGGTTATATTCCGGGGAAATATTCAGCCACGCCGCTTTGGCAAACGCCGGGAGCAGCGCCGGTAACCCGGCGAAACCGGCGAATCGCGCGAATGCCGTCACGCCGATCATCGGCGACAGCAGCACCAGCTGCTGCGGTTTACGCAGCGATGGCGCGTCAAGTGCATCGAGGGCATATTTCATCGCCAGCGCCCCGCCGTTGGAGTAGCCCACCAGATGCAGGGGCACATTTTCTCCCGCCAGACGCGTCGCTTCCCGAACGGCAAGGCGCGTCGCCGCCAGCCACATCTCCCAGTCAACGTCCGTCAGCGCGCCAGGCGCGGTGCCGTGTCCGGGCAGGCGCGGAACCACGGCCACAAAGCCGTGGGCCTGATAATTCTGAGCAAGATGTCTGACGCTATAGGGTGAATCCGTCAGTCCATGAAGCAACACCACCGCGCCGCGCGGCTTTCCGGCTGGCATGAGTACAAAAGAGCGGTTGGCATCCGGTGAAAACTGACCCGGCCAGACCAGGCTCTGGCGGTAATAGCGGTTTAGCGGCGTTTGTTCCTCATGCTCTGTTTTTGCCGTCACCGCGGTATTAAGATCGGCGAAAATGGCATTTTCGCGGGCAACATACCCGGCAAAGTCGGCGCCATCGAGCTCGCGTACGGACATCTCATCTGCCCGCCAGGTATGCCAGAGATGCAGTTCAGGCCCCTGCTGCGAGAGATAGACCCGCACTGCCAGCAGGACGACCAGTACGATCCCCACCACCATCGCTATTTTCTTAACAAGCACCATCAGATGCTCGCTGACTCGCCAGGGCCAATTCGCCATGCCGGGATCCCTTTCATGTCTACTGTGTTTCTATCTTATCAAAAATGTGATCGGGCTGACGTATTCACCAAATTCATACGTGCAGATTCTGTCACTGCACCAAAAGTGAACTACGCTGCACAAATGTTGATCATCCGTTAACTAAATATTGCATGAAGTTTACAGCAGAGCAGGCATTCCCTCGCCTGTGTTCCTGGCACGCGTCATGCATTGTTAACGAGGTAACACAAGATCGGCTTTTGACAGCGTGTTAACAGCGAGGCGGTATGACGACGAAACCTGAGATGTTGAGCCGTATCGAAACGATGTTTAGCCAGTTCACGCCCAGCGAAAAACGGGTCGGAAGCTGGTTGCTTGCCCACGCCGCGCAGATACCGTTTGAAACGGCTGAAAGCGTCGGTCAGGCGAGCGGGACGAGCGGGATCACCGTGGGACGCTTTCTGCGCAAGCTGGGCTACCGCAACCTGGAGGATGTCAAAAAGAGCCTGCGCGATCCGTATCAGCCCTGGGGTATGAACGAACGTCTGGACTCCTGGCAACAGCAGCGCCCCCTGCCCAACCGCCTTCAGCACGCCCTTTCGCTGGAAGTGGACGCCATCACGCAGGTGTATCAGCTCGCGCAAACGGACGTCTTCCGCCAGGTCGTACACAACCTGGCCCATGCGGATGCGGTGTTTGTGCTGGGGATCCAGTCCACCCGCGGGATCGCCAACGCCTTCTTCAGCCACCTTGAGTACCTGCGCCCGCGCGTGAGCTATTCGGAGGGGGCATCCGGAAGCTGGGTGGAATCCCTCAACTCGGGGTTTTCGCACCCTTATGTCGTGCTGACCGATACGCGCGCCTACTCCGCGATGGCCCGCCAGTACTGCCGCGTCGCGAGCGAAAAAGGCATTCCGCTGGCCTTAATCACCGACATCTGGTGTCCGTGGGCGCGGGATTATCCGATGGACTTACTGCAGGTGAAAACCGATACCGGTCATTTCTGGGATTCACTTGCCCCCGTGAGCTGTTTGTTCAACCTGCTGCTGTCGGGCGTGGTGGAAGCGTTGGGTGATGCGCTCCCGGCACGTCTGGCGGTAAACCGGCAATTACAACAAGAGTTTGGTCAATTCGAACGCTAAAGGAGCGGAGCTATGCCCGAAGAGAGTGAACTGATTGATGTGGCGAAGACATTTCCCACGCTGCATATCGATCTGAAGTACGCCACTGCCGACAACATCACCGGTCGCCCGATCTACCAAGAGGCGCTGTGCCTGCTGCATACCGACGCCGCCACCGCGCTGGCAAAAGCCATCAGCATTGCCACGCTGGCCGGGCTGAAGCTGGTGGTGTACGACGCCTACCGACCGCAGCAGGCGCAGGCCCAGCTGTGGGATGCCTGCCCGAACCCGGAGTATGTGGTCGACGTGGCGATTGGCTCCAATCACAGTCGCGGCACGGCCATCGACGTCACGCTGATGGACGAACACAATACCGTGCTGGATATGGGCGCCGGTTTTGACGAAATGCACGACCGCTCGCATCCGTATCACCCTTCCGTACCGCCGCACGCCCAGCGCAACCGTCTGCTGCTGAATGCCATCATGTTCGGTGGCGGTTTTGTCGGTATCAGCAGCGAATGGTGGCACTTTGAACTGCCGAACGCCGCCAGCTACCCGCTGCTTGATGACCGTTTTGCCTGTTTTCCCCTGACGCACACCCCTCTTTAAACCTGGAGCACTGCCATGAAAACATCGCTTCTCACGACCCTGATCGCCGCCACGCTGGTAATGAACGCTCCGCTGGCGCTGGCTGCCGTCCCGAAAGACATGCTGGTGATTGGTAAAGCCGCCGACCCGCAAACGCTCGACCCTGCCATCACCATTGATAACAACGACTGGACCGTCACCTATCCGTCCTATCAGCGTCTGGTCAAGTACAAGCCAGGCTCTACCGAGGTGGAGGGCGATCTCTCGACAGGCTGGAAAGCGTCCGACGACCAGAAAGAGTGGACCTTTACCCTGGCGGATAACGCGAAATTCTCCGACGGCACGCCGGTCACCGCCGAAGCGGTAAAACGCTCTTTTGAACGCCTGCTGAAGCTCGGCCAGGGGCCGTCTGAAGCCTTCCCGAAAGATCTGAAAATTGATGCTGTAGATGACCATACGGTGAAATTCACCCTCAGCCAGCCGTTTGCCCCCTTCCTTTACACGCTGGCAAATGACGGGGCATCCATCATTAACCCGGCAGTGCTGAAGGAAAATGCCGCGGACGATGCGCGCGGTTTCCTGGCGCAAAACACCGCCGGTTCCGGGCCGTTTATGCTCAAAAGCTGGCAGAAAGGCCAGCAGCTGGTGCTGGTGCCTAACCCACACTGGCAGGGTGAAAAACCGCACTTTAAGCGTGTATCGGTAAAAATTATCGGAGAGAGCGCCTCCCGCCGATTGCAGCTTTCCCGCGGCGATCTGGACATTGCCGACTCCCTGCCGGTCGATCAGCTCTCGGCCCTGAAGCAGGAAGGAAAAGTCGCCGTCGCGGAATACCCGTCCCTGCGCGTGACCTATCTCTACCTCAACAACAGCAAAGCGCCGCTCAATCAGGTGGATTTACGTCGAGCCATTTCATGGGCGACGGACTACCAGGGCATGGTGAAGGGCATTCTGAGCGGCAACGGCAAGCAGATGCGCGGCCCGATCCCGGAAGGCATGTGGGGCTTTGACGCCACGGCGATGCAGTACAGCTTCGATGAGGCCAAAGCGAAAGCGGCCCTGGAGAAGGTCAAAGACAAGCCCGCCAGCCTGACCTTCCTTTACTCGGATAACGATCCGAACTGGGAGCCTATCGCCCTCTCAACCCAGGCCAGCCTCGGCAAGATCGGCATTAACGTCAAGCTGGAGAAACTGGCGAACGCCACCATGCGCGACCGCGTCGGTAAAGGCGATTACGACATTGCGATCGGTAACTGGAGCCCGGACTTTGCCGACCCCTATATGTTCATGAACTACTGGTTCGAATCAGACAAAAAAGGGCTGCCGGGCAACCGTTCATTCTATGAAAACAAAGAGGTCGACTCGCTGCTGCAGGCCGCGCTGAAAACCACCGATCAGGCAGAACGCACCAAAGATTACCAGCAGGCGCAAAAAGTGGTGATTGACGAGGCGGCCTACGTTTATCTGTTCCAGAAGAACTATCAGCTGGCGATGAACAAAGAGGTTAAAGGCTTCACCTTTAATCCGATGCTTGAGCAGGTGTTCAACATCGCCACCATGAGTAAATAACGAATTCGCCGGGGGAAAGTGTATGACGTTCTGGAGCATCGTGCGCCAGCGCTGCTGGGGATTACTCCTGGTGGTGGCCGGTGTCTGTATCATTACCTTTATTATTTCACACATGATCCCCGGCGATCCGGCCCGTCTGCTGGCCGGAGACCGTGCCAGCGACGACATCGTGCAAAATATCCGCCAGCAACTGGGGCTGGATCAGCCGCTGTATATCCAGTTTGGTCGCTACGTCGATGCTCTCGCCCATGGCGATCTCGGCACGTCCATTCGTACCGGACGTCCGGTTGCACAAGACCTGAAGGCCTTTTTCCCTGCCACGCTGGAGCTGGCCTTTTGCTCCCTGCTACTGGCGCTGGTCATCGGCGTGCCGTTGGGGATTTTGTCGGCGGTCTATCGCAACCGCTGGCTGGATCATCTGGTGCGATTAATGGCGATGACCGGCATTTCCACACCAGCCTTCTGGCTCGGTCTGGGCGTTATTGTGCTTTTCTACGGGCACCTGCAGATCCTGCCGGGCGGCGGCAGACTGGACGACTGGCTCGATCCGCCGACGCACGTCACCGGGTTTTACCTGCTGGATGCCCTGCTGGAGGGCAACGTCGAGGTCTTTCTCAATGCGCTTCAGCATCTGATTTTACCCTCGCTGACGCTGGCGTTTGTTCACCTGGGCATCGTGGCGCGTCAGGTGCGTTCCGCGATGCTGGAGCAGCTTAGCGAGGACTACATCCGCACGGCGCGCGCCAGTGGCCTGCCTGGCTGGTATATCGTCCTGCGTTACGCTCTGCCCAATGCGATGATCCCGTCGATTACCGTGCTCGGGCTGGGGCTGGGCGATTTGCTGTACGGTGCAGTACTGACCGAAACCGTCTTTGCCTGGCCGGGGATGGGAGCCTGGGTGGTGACGTCCATTCAGGCGCTCGATTTCCCTGCGGTGATGGGCTTCGCTGTCGTCGTCTCTCTGGCCTACGTATTGGTGAATCTGGTGGTCGATCTGCTTTATCTGTGGATTGACCCGCGAATTGGGCGCGGAGGTGCCGAATGATGTTAACGCAGGAAACGCCCGTCCCGGTTAAAACGGCCAGACAACGTATCAACTGGGCAAAACTGTTCTGGATGCTGCGTCAAAGCCCACTCACGATGGTGGGCGGCGTGATTATGATTGCGATGCTCCTGGTGATGGTGACCTCACCGTGGATTGTGCCGCATGACCCGAACGCGCTGGATCTGACCGCCCGTCTGCAGGCACCGTCCGCACAACACTGGTTTGGTACCGATGAAGTGGGACGCGATCTGTTCAGCCGCGTCCTGGCAGGCAGCCAGCAGTCGATCGCCGCCGGGCTGGCGGTGGTGGTGATTGCAGGCGGCATTGGCTCGCTGCTGGGCTGTTTGTCCGGCGTACTGGGTGGGCGCGGTGACGCCATCATCATGCGGGTGATGGACATCATGCTCTCTATACCCTCTCTGGTGCTGACCATGGCGCTGGCTGCCGCGCTCGGCCCGAGCCTGTTTAACGCCATGCTGGCGATCGCCATTGTCCGCATTCCGTTTTACGTCCGTCTGGCGCGCGGCCAGACGCTGGTGGTCCGCCAGTTTACCTACGTGCAGGCCGCCCGCACGTTTGGCGCATCGCGCTGGCATTTGATCCGCTGGCATATTTTGCGCAATGCCCTGCCGCCGCTGATTGTGCAGGCTTCGCTGGACATTGGTAGCGCTATTCTGATGGCCGCGACGCTGGGGTTTATTGGCCTGGGTGCACAGCAGCCGACCGCAGAATGGGGGGCGATGGTGGCCGTTGGCCGTAACTACGTTCTCGACCAGTGGTGGTATTGCGCCTTTCCCGGTGCGGCCATTTTGATTACCGCCGTGGGTTTTAACCTGTTCGGTGACGGTATCCGCGACCTGCTGGATCCGAAGTCAGGAGGGAAACAGTCATGACCGAATCGGTATTACGCATTGAAGACCTGCACCTGAGCTTCCCGATTTTTCGCGGTGAGGTCCACGCGCTGAATAACGTCTCGCTGGAGATCAAAAGGGGTGAGATCGTCGGCGTGGTGGGCGAATCGGGATCGGGGAAATCCGTGACCGCAATGCTCGCCATGCGGCTGCTGCCGGAAGGCAGCTACCGGATCCATCAGGGCCAGGTGATGCTACTGGGTGAAAATGTCCTCGCGGCATCTGAGAAACAGCTCCGCAAGTGGCGCGGCGCCAGAGTGGCGATGATTTTTCAGGAGCCGATGACCGCCCTCAATCCGACGCGACAGATTGGCAAACAGATGGTGGAGGTGATCCGCCAGCATCGGCCACTTTCCCGGCAGGAGGCGCAACAAAAGGCGATTACCCTGCTGGAAGAGATGCAAATCCCGGACGCGCACCAGGTGATGGCGCGTTATCCGTTCGAACTCTCCGGCGGCATGCGCCAGCGGGTGATGATCGCCCTTGCCTTCTCCTGCGAGCCGGAGCTGATCATTGCCGACGAACCGACCACCGCACTGGACGTTACCGTCCAGCTGCAGGTACTGCGCTTGCTGAAGCATAAGGCGCGGGCCAGCGGCACCTCTGTGCTGTTTATCAGCCATGATATGGCCGTGGTATCCCAGCTCTGCGACAGAATGTATGTGATGTATGCCGGTAGCGTGATAGAGAGCGGCGCCACGCAAACGCTGATCCATGCCCCTGTTCATCCCTACTCCATTGGCCTGCTGAAGTGTGCGCCGGAGAACGGTCAGCCGCGCGATCTGCTTCCGGCCATCCCCGGCACCGTCCCCAACCTCAGCCAGCTTCCGCAGGGATGCGCATTCCGCGATCGCTGCTTTGCCGCCGGGGCGAAATGCAGCGAAACCCCGCGCTTACACCCCCATGGCGCAGAAGGCCAACAGGCCGCCTGCTGGTATCCGCAACAGGAGAAACCCCATGTCTGATGTGCTGCTGGAACTGGATAGCGTACACGTAAACTTTGCGGCACGTAAAAACTGGCTGGGCCGCGTCACCGAGCAGGTGCATGCGCTCAACGGACTCGATCTGCAGATCCGCCGGGGAGAAACGCTGGGCATTGTCGGGGAATCCGGCTGCGGTAAAAGCACGCTGGCCCAGCTGCTGATGGGCATGCTTAAGCCCAGCGCCGGGGCATACCAGCGGGTAAACCACGCGGGCGGCATGCAGATGGTGTTTCAGGACCCGCTCTCGTCGCTCGATCCGCGCTTGCCGGTCTGGCGCATCATCACCGAGCCGGTGTGGGTGCAAAAACGCAGCCCCGAACGGGAACGCCGACAGATGGCGGAAAACCTGGCGTTGCAGGTTGGCATTCGTCCGGAATATCTCGACCGGCTACCGCACGCCTTTTCCGGCGGCCAGCGCCAGCGCATCGCCATCGCCCGGGCTCTCTCGTCCGATCCGGACATCATCGTGCTCGACGAACCGACCAGCGCGCTGGATATCTCCGTGCAGGCGCAAATCCTCAATCTGCTGGTGACCCTGCAACAGCAGCGTAATCTGACTTATGTGTTAATTTCGCATAACGTCTCGGTGGTCCGACACATGAGTGACCGCGTGGCGGTAATGTACCTCGGGCAGATTGTGGAGCTGGGCAGCGCCGCCCAGGTGCTGGGGGAACCGCGCCATCCTTATACCCGTCTGTTGCTCGATTCGGTTCCCCGCACCGGTGAACCGCTGGATGAAACGCTGGCGTTACGCAAAACGGAGCTTCCCGGAAACCGTCACCTGCCCAAAGGCTGCTTTTTCCGCGACCGTTGCCCGCTGGCCACGCAGGGGTGTGAAGATCCCCAGGCTTTACAGCCCTCTCACGAGGGCCGTCACGTTCGCTGCTGGCGCAACCTGGGTTAGATTTGCGCCATCCCGCCGTCCACAAACAGCTCGGTGGCGTTAATAAAGCTGGCCGCATCGGAGGCCAGAAACGCCACCGCTTTCCCTACTTCACCCGGCGCGCCTAAACGTCCGAGCGGGACCTGCGCGGCCAGCGCATCGTACAGCCCCTGACGGTGTTCTTCCGGCACCAAATCACCGAGACCCGGGGTTTTGATTGGGCCCGGACTCACCACGTTGACGCGGATCCCGCGGCCCTGCAAATCCAGCGCCCAGGAGCGGGCAAAGTTGCGAACGGCGGCCTTACTGGCGCTGTAGACGCTAAAGTTTGCCGTCCCCTTAATGGAGACCGTCGAGCCGGTCAGAATAATCGACGATCCGGCGGATAAGAGCGGCAGCGCCTTCTGCACCGTAAAGAGCACGCCGCGGACGTTAGTACCGAAAATACGGTCAAACTGCTCTTCGGTGATCGCGCCCAGCGGCAGCATATCACCGCCCCCCGCATTGGCGAACAGGATATCCAGACGGCCTTCCTCTTTTGCAATCCGGGCATAAACCTCATCCAGATCGCCGAGTTTAGAGACATCCGCACGAATGCCCACTGCCGTTGAAGCAATTTCAGCCACCGCCGCGTCCAGCTCGGCCTGACGACGTCCGGTGATGTACACCTTCGCCCCCTGAGCCGCCAGCTCCTGCGCCGTGGCAAGACCAATACCGGTGCTGCCCCCGGTTACCAGTGCAATTTTTCCTGAAAGAGTCGTGTTCATGTCATTTACCTTTTGTTGGGTTTGATTTGCGCGCTTTCGCTCGCGTTGAACAAACTTTAGCCCTTGCAGCATTAATGAAAAATGGGCAAAAATGAAAATGACTATTCACATACAGAAATAATCAGAGGGCCTGATGGACCAGTTAATGGCAATGCGTGCCTTTACGCGGGTGGTGGAATCCGGCAGTTTTACGCGCGCGGCGGATTCGCTGAATATGCCGATAGCCACCCTGAGCAAACTGGTGAAATCTCTCGAAACGCATCTTGAGATCCGCCTCCTGCACCGCACCACCCGCCGGGTCGTCACCACGCCTGAGGGGGCGGAATACTATGAAAAAGCACTCAGGGTGCTGATTGATATCGAAGATATTGACACCTCTTTTCGCGTTTCTCGCGCGACGCCAAAGGGGCATCTGCGCGTCGACATCGGCGGCTCCACCGCCCGCGACGTACTCATCCCCCTGCTACCAGATTTCATGCAGCGCTACCCGGATATCCGGATCGATCTTGGGGTGGCCGACCGGCCCGTAGACTTAATCAGCGGTAACGTAGACTGTGTTATTCGCGGCGGCCCGCTGAACGACTCAACACTTATTGCCCGACATCTCGGCAATGCTGAAATGGTTACCTGCGCGACGCCGGGTTATCTGAAGAATCATGGCGTCCCGGCCTATCCGCAGGAGCTGCGCAACGGCCACAAATTGATAAGCTATCTCTCTCCGGTCACCGGGCGGGCCTTTCCGTTTCGCTTCAGACAGGATGGCGAGGCGCTGGAAATCAGCATTCCACACTATCTCGGCGTCAATGAAAGCAATGCCCATCTCGCTGCTGCCGCGGTGGGACTTGGGATTGTTCAGACTTTTGAGTATTCGGCAAAGCACTATTTGCAGACGGGAACATTGACGGCAATCCTGAGCGACTGGCGCCCTGCTGCCTATCCGTTTCATGTGGTTTACCCCCAAAACCGGCATTTAACGCACCGCCTGAAGGTATTTATTGCCTGGCTGGCGGAGGTATTCCCCGCCGCGCTGAAGGGATAGCCGGGCGCGAGCCCGGCTGGGGCTTAGTTGAGTTTGTAATCGAGCGTGATGTCGGCTTTCAGCAGCTGCGACACCGGGCAGCCTGCTTTCGCTTTCTGAATGATGCCGTCAAACTGCTGAGGCGCGATGCCGGGAACAGTCACCTTGCTTTTCAGCGCAACCTTTGTGATAGCAAAACCGCCGTCGGTTTTATCCAGCGAGACGTCTGCAGTGGTATCAATGGAATCGGCGGTATAGCCCGCCTCACCCAGCATCAGCGAAAGCGCCATCGAGAAACAGGCGGCGTGTGCCGCGCCAATCAGCTCCTCAGGGTTGGTCCCCTTTTCACCCTCAAAGCGGGTGTTAAAGCCATAAGGCTGCTGATTGAGAACGCCGCTCTCGGTAGAAACCGTTCCTTTCCCGCGTTTAATGTCGCCAGACCAGTGTGCTGAACCGTGCTTATGAATAGTCATTCTTGCTCTCCTTTTGGCTTACAAAGGGTTAAGTATAGAAGGCTACTCAGATTCTGCGGCGAAGACAGAAGAGTCTTAGCCACTGAACACATGTTGCGCCAGTGCATCAAGGAATGCGCGCAGTGCGGCAGGTTGATATTCCCGGGACTGGTAAATGCCATGGATGGCAAGCGGTTTCGGCTCCAGCACGCTCAGAACCGGCACCAGTAATCCCTGCGCCAGCGCGTCAGATGCCTCACGCTCCGGCAACATGGCGATACCGCAGTGGTTAATCGCGGCGTCCATCAACAGCGATGAGATGCTGGCGCTCAGGTTGCCGCTGACGGCCACGCTCAGGCTTTCACCTTCCGGCGTAAGAAAATGCCAGGACTGCCCGGCGAAAAAGCTGTAGTGCAGGCAGTTATGCTGCGCTAAATCTTCGGGACTGACGGGCGTTCCGTGCTGAGCAAGATAGTCCGGCGAGGCGCAAAGGACTGAACGACACTCCCCCAGTCGGCGGGCGATCATGCCCGGTTCGGGGGTGTCGGTAATGCGCACAGCGACATCAATACGCTCCCCTACCAGGCTCACCGGGTGGTTGTTCACATCCAGCTCGATGCGCAGCTGCGGGTAGCGCGCGAGCAGCCCGGGGAGCACCGGCGCAATCAGGTGCATGGCGGTAAAGTGTGCACAGGCGACCCGCAGCGTGCCTGACGGCAAATCTTTCTCCGACTGGCCCTCAATCTCCTGCGAGAGCTGCGAAAGCGTCCGCGTTTTCTGCAACACTTTTTCGCCGGCTGCCGTCAGCGTCAGCTTGCGCGTGGAGCGGTTAACCAGCCGTGTTCCCGCCCACTTTTCCATTTGTTCCAGGTAGCGGCTCACCATCGGTCGCGAGATCCCCAATGCGCGGGCCGCCGCGCTCAAACTTCCCAGCTCGCATATCCGGTTGTAGACCTGAGCGGCAATAACGCGATCCATATACGCTCCATTTGCTCGATTTATGAAACTAAGCATGTCTTGTTTCAGGAATTCTGGCAAATACGAATATCCGTACAATAGAGACTTTCCTGAACCACAGAGACATGATGATGAAGCTTACTCGCCTTGCACTGCTTTGCGCCCTTTTCACACCGGCTGTTTTTGCCGCGCCGTTGACGATTGAAACGTATAACCCGCAGGAAAAAGGCATTTTCGCGGTCTCTTCCACGCTGGTCTCTGGCCCGAAAGAAGCCGTTCTGTTTGACGCTCAGTTCAGCGTGAAAGATGGCGAAGCGCTGGTGGAGAAAATTCGCCGCAGCGGTAAAACGCTGAACAAGATTGTGATCACTTCCGGCGATCCGGATTTCTATTTTGGTCTGCAACCGCTGGTAAAAGCCTTCCCGAATGCCAAAGTGGTGGCCACGCAGCAGGTGGTTGACCATATTAAGGCCACCAAAGACGCCAAACTCGCCTTCTGGGGCCCGCAGATGAAAGACGGCGCGCCAACGACGCTGGTCGTTCCGCAGGTGCTCGCCTCAACCACGTTTATGGTTGACGGGGAAAAGATCGACATTGAACAACCAGACAGTTACGCGGCTTACGTGTGGATCCCGTCTGCGAAAACGATCCTCGGTGGCACCGGTGTCTCCTGGGGTATTCACGTCTGGACGGCAGATACCCAGACGCCTGCTCGCCGCCAGCAGTGGCAGCAAACCCTGGACAATATGGCTGCGCACAAACCTGAACGCGTGATCCCGGGTCACTATCTTGGGACTCCGCCTGCCGGAACGGGCGCGATTGATTTTACGCGTGGCTACCTGCAGCATTTTGAACAGGCTTTATCCGCACACAAAGACTCCGCGGGCGTTATCGGCGCGATGAAAAAACAGTACCCGGATCTTGCCGAAGAGAGCTCCCTGGAATTAAGCGCCAAAGTAAATACCGGCGAAATGAAGTGGTAAGTTAAAAACGGCTCCTGCTATATTTCCCCCATAGCAGGAGCACCGCCCAAATATCCTCGTTGCCCAACGTCCATTTATCCCCACGTTTTAAAAGTGCATAAAAGCATGCACTTATGACATTTTCGTTTCTAAGATGAATCTTAGCCACAACGGGTAAAATATTTGCCATTCTGTTTATGAATTACATTTTTTGCGAGCCGTACCATTAAACAGACAACGACACGGAGGCAGCATGTTTACTTATTACCCGGCTAATACTACAGCAGCACAACCTGAGCTCGTTAACGCGATTGCGCAGGGTCTTCACGCCGAACACGGTGCTGTGACTGAAGATGACATTTTGATGGAACTGACCAGGTGGGTGGAATCCACGGATAATGACATCCTCAGTGACATCTACCAGCAGACCATTAACTACGTCGTCAGCGGGCGAAACGCACCTTTGTAAAAACCTGCTAAGCTGGATCTGCAACCTAAGGGGTTACATTTCGTTTGCGTAAGCAAACTGGTCCTTAAAACTATCAACAGGATTGAGGAGTTAACATGAAATCGAACCGTCAGGCACGCCACATTCTGGGACTGAACTACAAGCTTTCTAATCAGCGTAAAGTGGTGATTGAAGGCGACCACGTAACGCAAGTCACTCACGCCACCGGCAGAAAACGCCACGCGGGCAAGTAAGTTCCAGACTGAGACAGAGAACACCATCGGCAAAACCGATGGTGTTTTTGTTTATGTGTTGCGGTAATTAATATTCAGCTCCTTTATAATACCGCCCGACCGCACCCCATCGCACAGGCCAGAAAGATGACAAACAGCAGTGTCAGGGACGGATCTTCAAAAAAAGAGTGAGTGACATGGACAACAAACTGAAAAAACATCGTTCCTTATATATCCCTTATGCCGGACCGGTTTTACTCGAATTCCCCCTGCTCAACAAAGGTAGCGCCTTCAGCATGGAAGAGCGCAGCAGCTTCAACCTGCTGGGTTTACTGCCCGAAGTGGTTGAAACCATCGAAGAACAGGCAGAGCGCGCGTGGATCCAGTATCAGGGCTTCAAAACCGAAATCGACAAGCACATCTACCTGCGCAACATTCAGGACACCAATGAAACCCTCTTCTACCGCCTGGTGCAGAACCATCTGGAAGAGATGATGCCGGTGATCTATACCCCGACCGTGGGTGCTGCCTGCGAGCGTTTCTCTGAGATCTACCGTCGCTCCCGCGGGGTATTCATTTCTTACCAGAACCGTCACAACATGGACGATATTCTGCAGAACGTGCCTAACCACAACATCAAAGTCATTGTGGTCACTGACGGCGAGCGCATTTTGGGTCTGGGTGACCAGGGCATCGGCGGGATGGGTATTCCGATCGGTAAGCTGTCACTGTACACCGCCTGTGGCGGCATCAGCCCGGCGTATACCCTGCCGGTGGTGCTGGATGTGGGTACCAATAACCAGCAGCTGTTGAACGATCCCCTGTATATGGGCTGGCGTCATCCGCGTATTACCGACGAAGAGTACTACCAGTTTGTCGACGATTTCATCCAGGCCGTGAAACACCGCTGGCCGGACGTGCTGCTGCAGTTCGAAGACTTTGCGCAGAAGAACGCGATGCCGCTGCTGAACCGCTATCGCGATGAGATCTGCTCCTTTAACGACGATATCCAGGGCACCGCAGCCGTGACCGTGGGTACGCTTATCGCCGCCAGCCGCGCAGCCGGCAGTCAGCTGAGCTATCAGAAAATCGTCTTCCTCGGGGCAGGCTCCGCAGGATGCGGTATCGCCGAACAGATTATTGCCCAGACGCAGCGTGAAGGCCTGAGTGAAGAGCTGGCCCGCTCCCGCGTGTTTATGGTTGACCGTTTCGGCCTGCTGACCGACGGTATGCCGAACCTGCTGCCGTTCCAGACCAAACTGGTGCAGAAACGCGAGAACCTGAAAAACTGGGATACTGACAACGAAGTCCTCTCCCTGCTGGACGTGGTGCGCAACGTGAAGCCGGATATTCTGATCGGCGTTTCCGGACAAACCGGCCTCTTCACGGAAGAGATTATTCGTGAGATGCACAAGCACTGCGAGCGCCCTATCGTGATGCCGCTTTCCAACCCGACCTCCCGCGTGGAAGCGACGCCGCAGGACATCATCGCCTGGACCGAAGGTAACGCGCTGGTTGCGACCGGCAGCCCGTTCGATCCGGTGGTATGGAAGGATAAAACCTATCCGATTGCCCAGTGCAACAACTCCTATATCTTCCCGGGTATTGGTCTGGGCGTGATCGCCTCCGGCGCGTCTCGCATTACCGATGAGATGCTGATGTCCGCGAGCGAAACCCTCGCGGGCCACTCGCCGCTGGTCAATGATGGTGAAGGGCTGGTACTGCCTGAGCTGAAGGACATCCACAAGGTGTCGCGCGCTATCGCGTTTGCGGTAGGTAAAATGGCGCAGCAGCAGGGCGTGGCAGTGAAAACCTCTGCCGACGCGCTGCAGCAGGCTATTGACGATAACTTCTGGAAGCCTGAATACCGCAGCTATCGCCGTACCTCGATTTAACTCTGCGACCCAATCGCCCGGTGGCGCTTCGCTTACCGGGCCTACGGGGGCCCTCCCTGTGGGCTCAGGAATCCCAGTAATTTTTATACCGGAAGCGATGAAGGTTGCTTCATGAAAATGAATGAGTTACAGCGACGCCCTGGTCCGGCTGTAAATCGCCGAAGCGTTTCCGTAGGGCCGGGGCGAGGCGCAGGGATGCGCCGAGAGGGCGTGGCCTGCAGGGATGCAGGCTCATGCCCGACCCGATAGCCTGAAGGAATAAGCTGAGGGCACCGCGAAGCGGCGATTTACCGCCGGGAGCCCGGGTCGCCAGGGTGGTGGCGATTGAGCCACCCTGGCACGTTCACCGGTCGTGTCGTTACAGAGTAGCAAGGAACATAAAGTGAACGGAATGACCACCAAAGCCGGATGTTCCCCCTCACCCCAGCCCTCTCCCTCAAGGGAGAGGGGGTAGTCTGTGCAGGTATTATTTGGTGGGGATTCCTCAGCCCTACGGGTGAGGGCATCAGACCGCACCATCGAATCCCACTAGCCAAACCCCCTTTCCCCCGCTACACTCCTTTCATCCATTAACATACTGAATATATAAGGAGGCCAATTATGCTGTACTGTGAAATTTTCAATGTTTCACATACATTTGGTGATCGCACCCGCTCAAGCGTTATCGGTATCGTGCTGCGATAACTTCTGCTTGAGCGAAGACACCAACCCCTGAAATCCCTTCTCTCGGGCTTACTGAGTTATCGTCAGCGATGTTTGACGAGGCATAAATATGCCTGTAACTCTTGGGTAAGCAACAATGAGCACTTTACTCACTGCACAATCTTTACGTGTTGATACGGCGTTTGGCACGCTCTTCGACTCCCTTTCTTTTACGCTGAAAAAAGGCGACCGCATTGGCCTGCTGGGCGATAACGGCTGCGGAAAAAGTACGCTTTTAAAGGTGCTGGACGGCACAGAATCCCCCGCCGCCGGTACGGTAGCGCTGGCCGGGCACTGCCTGATGGCGCGCGTTGAGCAACATCTTCCGGACGCTATTTTCCCGCTGACCATGCTGGATGCCGTACTCGCACAGCTGCCTTTAGCTGAGCGCGATAGCCTGCGCTGGAAAGCCGAAACGCTGCTGGCCGGCATGGGCTTTACCCCGCAGGATATGACGCTGCGCTCCGCCACGCTGAGCGGCGGGCAACACACCCGGCTGCTGCTGGCGCGGGCGTTGATTCACGAGCCGGATCTGCTCCTGCTGGATGAACCCAGTAACCACCTCGATTT
This sequence comes from Enterobacter sp. T2, assembly GCF_010692925.1. Lineage (NCBI taxonomy): Bacteria > Pseudomonadati > Pseudomonadota > Gammaproteobacteria > Enterobacterales > Enterobacteriaceae > Enterobacter > Enterobacter sp. T2. The sequence continues at coordinate 2,403,139 of NZ_CP048736.1, forward strand.
GCCGACCATGCTCTGGCTGGAACATTTTTTACAGAACTGGTCAGGCAGCTTCGTGCTGGTCTCGCACGACCGACAGTTGCTGGATGCCGTCACAAACGGCAGCTGGATCCTGCGCGATAAAACGCTGCACTACTTTGCCCTTCCCTGCACGGCCGCACGCAAGGCGCTTGAAGCAAAAGATGAAAGCGACGCGCAGCGCCACAAGGCGGAGCAAAAGGAGATCGATCGCGTGACCGCCAGCGCGAAGCGGCTGGCGACCTGGGGCAAGGTTTACGATAACGAAGACCTGGCCCGGAAAGCCAAACAGATGGAAAAACAGGTCGAACGGCTGAAGGAGAGCCAGACGGCGCTTACGGCTGGCAGCCAGTGGACGTTAACCCTGCGCGGCGATGCGCTTCGCGCCGACCGACTGCTGGAGATAGAAAACCTCGGCGTGCCGCCTGCGCCGGGGCTTTCTGAGCTGTTTAACATCGACATCGCGCGTCTGAAAAGCGGCGATCGCGTGGCGATTGTGGGTCGTAACGGCTGCGGAAAATCGTCTCTGATGAAGCTTATCTGGCGCTGTTTTAGTGATGAGCAGAGCGATACGGGGCTGAAACTTCATCCACGCGTGTCAGCTGGCTATTACGATCAGACGCTGAACCAGCTGCCGGATGACGCCACGCTGTTTGACGCGCTGGAGCCGTTCGCGCCCGACCCGCAACACAGAAAAATGGCGCTCATCAGCGCCGGATTTCCGTGGGCGCGTCACGGACAAAACGTCAGTACGCTCAGCGGTGGCGAACGCTCTCGACTGCTGTTTGTCGGCCTGACGCTTGCCCGCTATAGCCTGCTGATGCTCGATGAGCCGACCAACCATCTCGACATGGAGGGCAAAGAGGCGCTGGCGCAAACCCTGCAGCAGTTTGAGGGCGGCGTCCTGCTGGTCAGCCACGATCGTCAATTAATTAGCCAAAGCTGCAACCGTTTCTGGTTAATTGAAGAGGGAAAGCTGAGCGAATGGCATGATGCAGAATCGGTATTCGAGCGGCTGCGTGAAAGCGCGGGACTGGTAACATCCCCAGCTCCCGTCGACGCCACGACCATGCCTGTATCCCCCTCTGACGATCTGCTTGAACGGCTTGTCGCGCTGGAAACATTGCTGGAAGACGATCTCGCGCGGAAGCCAAAGCATCAAAAACCGCAGCTACAGGCACAATGGCGTAAAGAAATTAAGGAGATAGAAGCACAGCTGTAACGCTGCGCCCGGCGAGCCTCTCGTCGGGCCAGTATTTTCCCCCTTAATTATTAGAGGAACATCCTTTTCTTAATCTGAAATCACCTTAAATGATGACATTATGTTGCGGGCACCTTGCATTACAGCGCTTAAGCATTAATCCTTGAGGAGTATTACACCTGCTATGCAGATACTCATCATGAACAAGGAGATACACATGAAGGCTGCTGTTGTTACTCAGGATCATCAGGTTAACGTTACCGAAAAAACCTTGCGCCCGCTCAAGCACGGGGAAGCCCTGCTGAAGATGGAATGCTGTGGCGTATGCCATACCGATCTTCACGTAAAGAACGGTGACTTTGGCGATAAAACCGGGGTGATCCTGGGCCATGAAGGGATTGGCATCGTCAAAGAAATCGGCCCTGGCGTGACGTCGCTGAAGGTCGGCGATCGCGCAAGCGTAGCCTGGTTCTTTGAGGGCTGTGGTCACTGTGAATACTGTAATACCGGCAACGAAACCCTGTGCCGCGATGTAAAAAATGCCGGTTACTCCGTTGATGGCGGCATGGCGGAAGAGTGCATCGTCACCGCCGACTACGCGGTAAAAGTACCGGATGGCCTGGATTCTGCTGCCGCCAGCAGCATCACCTGCGCAGGTGTCACCACTTACAAAGCGGTGAAGATCTCAGGTATTAAACCGGGCCAGTGGATTGCCATTTATGGTCTGGGTGGACTGGGCAACCTTGCGCTGCAGTATGCTAAAAACGTCTTTAACGCCAAAGTCATCGCGCTGGATGTTAATGACGAACAGCTGAAGCTTGCCGCCAGCATGGGTGCGGATTTGACCATCAACTCCCGCAGTGAAGATGCCGCTAAAATTGTGCAGGAAAAAACCGGCGGCGCACATGCTGCTGTCGTCACTGCCGTCGCAAAAGCGGCCTTCAACTCCGCGGTGGATGCCGTGCGCGCCGGTGGTCGCGTGGTCGCGGTTGGTCTGCCACCGGAAGCGATGAGCCTGGATATTCCGCGCCTGGTGCTGGACGGCATTCAGGTGGTGGGTTCACTGGTTGGTACCCGTCAGGATCTGCAGGAAGCGTTCCAGTTTGCGGCGGAAGGTAAAGTGGTACCGAAGGTGACAATGCGTCCAATCGAAGATATCAACGCCATCTTCAAAGAGATGGAACAGGGTCAGATCCGTGGCCGTATGGTGATTGATTTACGCTCATAAGCGCTCATCATTTATCACCGCTCCCGAAAGGGAGCGGTTTTCATACAGCCGTACGAGCCTTAACGTGTGACTGTCTTGTCCGCAGATATCCGTACAACAGCAATGCGCTCATGGCCGAGAACGAGAGTATCGCCGCTGGTAGCGTGACGTAACGCCAGCTAAAGCCAAGGGTAATCATCATCCCGCCAAAGTACGCGCCAATCGCACTGCCGAGATTAAATGCCATCTGTCCCCCTGCCGCCCCCAGCATCTCACCGCCCTTCGCATTTTGCAGAAGCAGGATTTGCAGCGGCGCAGAGAGCGCAAACAGCCCGGCACAGCAGATAAAGCCCATGACCAGCGAGGCCGTTTTCTGTTCGCCAGTGGCAAAAAGCAGCAGCAGTGAGGCGACAATCACCATATCGGTGGTGGCGGCAATGCGCAGCGGGCTAAAGCGACCAGAGAGTTTACCGCTTAACAGATTGCCCAACACCATCCCAAGACCCATCAGCATCATGATGGCGGTCATCACCCCTTCCGAAAAACCAGAGACGTTAACCATAAAGGGCTTAACGAAGCTGAACCACGCAAACACACCGGCGTTACCAAACATAGTGGCGGCAAAAATCAGCCACGGTTCTGGTCTTTTCAGAAACTGGAACTGCTCGGTCAATTTGATTTCTGATCTGTCATGGAGGTGTGGCACCCAAAGGATAACCGACAGGATCACCAGCGCATCGAACACGGCAATCAGGAAAAAGGTATAGCGCCAGCTAAATGCGTGCCCCAGCCAGGTACCCAGCGGGACACCGACCAGGTTAGCCACGGTCATACCGGCGATCATCCCGGCCACGGCAACCGTTACCTTTCCCGGTGGTGCTATTTTAGAGAGGATAATCGCCCCGACGCCAAAAATGGCCCCGTGCGGAAAACCAGAAATTAAACGCCCCAGCGCCAGCCAGAAATAGGACGTGGAGAAAGTAAACAGAGCATTGCCGACAGCGCACATTGCCACCAGGAACAACAGCGTGGTTTTTAACGAGAACTTGCCCGAAAAGAGCGCCACAATAGGGGCACCAATCACCACGCCGAAAGCATAAAACGAAATCATATTCCCGGCCGAGGGAATAGAAATGCCGGTATCGTGCGCCAGTTCGGTGAGCACACCCATAATGCCAAATTCAGCCATCCCCAGGCCAAACGTGCCAAGCGCCAACGAAAAAATTGTCTTTTTCATACCACGACCACAGGTTAAAAACTCGCGACGGGCATTATTGAACAAACTTGTATGGTGAGCCAGTTCAAATCAGCTGGCTGACACGTTAATCCATTAATTCAGGTGGATTACACTTCATAGTGCGGCCTCGCTTTTTCCCGCGCCGGACAACCTGAGGATGACAATCATGGGAAGCAAGAAGAAAACCAGTGTCGCTGTTGATGTCGAAAAAAATGCACCGCTGAAAACCAAAGAGTACGAAAAAGAGCTTCGCCGTCTCCACGTTGAACTGGTGAAGCTCCAGCAGTGGGTCGTCGCCAAAGGATTAAAAGTGTGTATCGTTTTTGAAGGGCGCGATGGCGCCGGTAAAGGCGGCACCATAAAAGCGATCACCGAGCGCGTCAGCCCGCGCGTTTTCCGCGTTGTTGCCCTTCCCGCCCCCACCGAGAAAGAGAAAACCCAGCTCTATTTTCAGCGTTATGTTCCCCATCTGCCCGCTGCCGGGGAGATCGTGATATTCGACCGAAGCTGGTACAACCGCGCGGGCGTCGAGCGGGTCATGGGGTTCTGCACGCCGGAACAGGTGGAGAAGTTTCTCGACGGTACGCCGGTGATGGAAAAAGCGATGGTTGATGCCGGGATTATTCTGCTGAAGTACTGGCTTGAGGTGACACCCAAAGAGCAGGAACGCCGTTTACGTGACCGTATTAACGACGGTCGTAAAATATGGAAGCTCTCACCGATGGATATTAAATCGTTTAACCTGTGGGATGAATATACCGTAGCGCGCGATGCCATGTTTGCGGCAACCGATACCGCCTGGGCACCGTGGTATGTGGCCCGTTCGGAAGATAAGAAACGCGTGCGGCTGAATATTATTTCGCATCTCCTGACGAAGATCCCGTATAAAGAAATTCACGTTGAAAAGGTGGAATTACCGAAACGTAAAATTGGCAAAGTGAAACCGACGAAATACCCGTTCCGTTATGTGGAAGAGCGGTTCTGATATCATTCTTGTAGGCCCGCGCAAGCGCAGCGCCGCCGGGCAAAGCCGACGGCGCAGGTCTTACTTCATCCCTTCCGTACTTTCCTGTTTCGCTTCCAGTCGTTCCACATCGCGATACCAGCGCGGGTGATGTTTCTGCGCCCAGCGACGACTCACCTTCCCTTCAATCATCCCTTTAATCGACCCCTTCACCCAGAACGCCATATACATATGGATCAAAATGGCATGGATCAGAATAATGGCTGAGGTGGCGTGGATCAGCAGCGCGTAGCGCACCACCTGAATCGGGAAATACGAGGCAAAATACGGACGCCAGATAATGACGCCCGTCACCAGCAGCACAAAAATCATGCTCATGATGGTCCAGAACATCATCTTTTGTCCGGCATTATATTTGCCTACTTTCGCCACTTTATGCTCGTTGCCCTTCAGCACTTCGACAATTCCTTTTAGCCACGGAATGTCCTGCTTATCCGGGATATTGTGATGGACGAAGCGCACGAACATAAACATCAGCACCACGAAAATCAGCACGCCGAAGAACGGGTGCAGAATGCGTCCCATCTGCGGGGTGCCGAAAGTTTCCGTCAGCCACTGGAGCGTAGGGAAGAAGAACGAGATGCCGGAGACCGCCACCAGGAAGAAGCAAATGACCACCGTCCAGTGACAGGCGCGGTCGACAAACTTCGTGCGCACGATCATTTTCGACTTACTCATGATGCTCCTCCTCGTCGTCATCCACCTCTTTATTTGGCCCGATACCAATGTAGTGATAAATCAACCCGGCAAAGGTGGCGATAAAGCCCGCTGCAGAGAGCGGTTTGAGCGCCCCTTTCCACAGGTTGATTGAGGTGTCGATCGCCGGATCTTTCGGCAGATTGTGATACAGCTCCGGCTGGTCGTTATGGTGCAGCACGTACATAACGTGCGTACCGCCCACGCCCTGCGGGTTATAAATACCCGCCTTGTCGTAGCCGCGCGCTTTGAGTTTGTCCACCCGCGCCTGCGCCACATCAAGCATCTCTTTCTTAGTGCCGAAGTGAATCGCCCCGGTCGGACAGGTTTTCACACAGGCAGGCTCCTGCCCGACGCTCACGCGGTCCACGCACAGTGTGCATTTATAGACCCGGTTATCCTCTTTATTGAGGCGCGGAATATTAAACGGACAGCCCGCGATGCAGTACCCACAGCCGATGCAGTTGTCCTGCTGGAAGTCGACGATCCCATTGGCATACTGAATAATCGCCCCCGCGGACGGGCACGCCTTCAGACAGCCCGGATCCTCACAGTGCATGCAGCCGTCTTTACGGATTAACCACTCCAGCTTGCCGTTCTGCTCGGTCTCGCTAAAGCGCATCACCGTCCAGGATTTGGCGCTCAGATCCGCCGGATTATCGTAGACCCCGACGCAGTGCCCCACCTCGTCGCGGATATCATTCCACTCCGAACAGGCCACCTGGCAGGCTTTACAGCCCACGCAGGAAGAGACATCGATAAGCTTAGCGACTTCTGCCTTATAGTCCCGCGCACGAGGCGCGGGGGTAATCGGGTTGGTCGCGGAGCGTTTAATAATGTCTTGTGTTTCCATCGCCATTTAATCGCTCCTTACGCTTTCTCGATGTTGACCAGAAACGCTTTGTATTCCGGCGTTTGCGAGTTGGAATCGCCAACGTTTGGCGTCAGGGTATTGGCGATGTAGCCTTTCTGCGCCACCCCTTCAAAGCCCCAGTGCAACGGAATACCGACCGTCTCCACCTGCTGACCATGAACGTTCAGGCTCTGCAGACGACGGGTCACCACCGCCACCGCGCGGATAAAGCCACGCTTGCTGCTCACCTTCACGCGGTCACCGTTGGCAATCCCCTTCGCTTTCGCCAGCGTTTCGCTTATCTCCACAAACTGTTCCGGTTGGGCGATGGCGTTAAGCCGCGCGTGCTTGGTCCAGGTATGGAAATGCTCGGTCAGGCGATAGGTTGTACCCACATACGGGAATTTGTCCTTTTTGCCTAAGCGCAATTCGTCGTCTTCATAGATCCGCACCACCGGGCTGGAGACCACGTTCGGGTGCAGCGGGTTAGTGCCGAGCGGCGTTTCCATCGGCTCGTAGTGTTCCGGGAATGGCCCTTCTGCCAGCTTGTTGAGCGCAAACAGGCGACCCAGCCCTTCCGGCTGCATGATAAACGGCCCGGTGTTGCTGCCCGGCGCGGCGGTGTTGTAGTCCGGGATATCATTCCCTGCCCACTTCGAGCCGTTCCACTGGATCAGCATGCGTTTTGGATCCCACGGCTTGCCGTTCACGTCGGCGGAGGCGCGGTTATACAGCACGCGGCGGTTCAGCGGCCACGCCCAGGCCCAGCCCAGCGTATTGCCCAGCCCGGACGGGTCGGCGTTATCGCGGTTCGCCATCTGGTTACCCTGCTCCGTCCAGCTGCCGGTGTAGATCCAGCAGGAAGATGCCGTGGTACCGTCATCACGCAACAGCGCGAAGCTGTTCAGCAGCTGGCCTTTTTTCGCCACCAGGCTACCGTTGGCATCATAAATATCCGCCAGCGCAACGCCGTTGTTCTCTTTCGCCACTTCTTCTGACTCTGGACGATCCGGCTGCTTATAGTTCCAGCGCATTTTCAGCAGCGGCTCAGCGCCTTTACCGCCCGCGGAGCGATACATTTCGCGCAGACGATGGTAAATCCCGGCCAGGATCTCACCGTCATTCCGCGCTTCACCCGGTGCCTCCTGGCCTTTCCAGTGCCACTGCAGCCAGCGACCGGAGTTCGCAATGGAGCCATCCTCTTCCGCAAAGCAGGTGGACGGCAGGCGGAACACCTCGGTCTGAATCGACGCCGGATCGACATCGTTCGCTTCACCGTGGTTCTGCCAGAAGGTCGAGGTTTCGGTCACCAGCGGGTCGATTACGACCATGTACTTCAGCTTGCTCAAGCTGCGAACGACTTTGTTCTTGTCCGGGAAGGACGCTACCGGGTTAAAGCCCTGGCAGATATACCCCGTGACGTTACCCTTATCCATCATGTTGAAATACTTAATGACGTCGTACGCCTGATCCCACTTCGGCAGCCACTCGAAGCCCCAGTCGTTCTCTTTCTGCGCTGCGTCGCCGTAGAAGGATTTCATCAGGCTGACGTAGAACTTCGGATAGTTGCTCCAGTAGTTCACCTGATCCGGCAGCGTCGCTTTTGGCGTGTTGGCCTCAAGATACGTTTGCAGATTTGCCTGCTTTTCCGACGGCAGCATCAGGTAACCCGGCAGGCTGGTGGAGAGCAGGCCGAGGTCGGTGAGCCCCTGAATATTGGAGTGACCGCGCAGCGCATTCACGCCGCCCCCTGCCATTCCCATGTTGCCGAGCAGCAGCTGGATCATCGCCATGGTGCGGATGTTCTGCGCACCCACGGTGTGCTGCGTCCAGCCCAGCGCATACAGGAAGGTCGTTGTTCTGTCTGCCGCACTGGTGGAGGCCAGCACTTCGCACACTTTCAGGAAGTCCGCTTTCGGCGTACCGCAGATGTTCTCCACCACGTCCGGCGTATAGCGGGAAACATGCTGCTTCAGCAGGTTCCACACGCAGCGCGGGTGCGTCAGTGTTTCATCGCGCATTGCATAGCCGTTTTCGTCGAACTGATAGTTCCACGAGGACTTGTCATACTGGCGTTTTTCCGCGTCATAGCCGCTGAACAGCCCGTCGTCGAAGGCAAAGTCATCCCGCACCAGCAGGTTTGCGTTGGTGTAGTGCTTAACGTATTCCGCGTTAATTTTGTTGTTTTCGATCAGGTACAGCAGTACGCCGGACAGGAACGTAATGTCCGTGCCGGAGCGGATCGGCGCATAGATATCGGCCACCGAAGCCGTGCGCGTAAAGCGCGGATCGACGACGATCAGCGTCGCATCGTTGTTGTTTTTCGCTTCCATCGCCCAGCGGAATCCCACCGGATGGGCTTCAGCGGCGTTACCGCCCATTACCACCACGACGTTAGCGTTTTTGATATCAACCCAGTGGTTGGTCATCGCACCGCGACCAAATGTTGGAGCAAGACTTGCTACCGTTGGTCCGTGTCAGACGCGCGCCTGGTTATCAACCGCCAGCATGCCGAGAGAGCGCACAAATTTTTGCGTCAGCATGCCGGTTTCATTACTGGCCGCAGAGGCACATAACATACCGGTGGAAAGCCAGCGGTTGACCGTCACCCCCTCTGCATTCTTTTCAACAAAGTTGGCGTCGCGGTCGGCTTTCATCAATTTTGCAATACGGGAGAAGGCCTCATCCCAGGAAATACGCTGCCATTTGTCCGAGCCTGGCGCACGGTATTCCGGATAACGCAGGCGGTTTTCGCTGTGAACGTAGTCCAGCAGACCCGCGCCTTTCGGGCATAACGCCCCGCGGCTCACCGGATGATCCGGGTCCCCTTCAATATGATAAATCGCTTCTCTGGCGTTCTTCGCGCCATCACCCAGGCTGTACATCAAAAGCCCACAACCCACGGAGCAGTATGTGCAGGTGTTACGGATCTCTTTCGCGCGCAGCAGTTTATAGTTGCGTGCCTGAGCCAGCGCCATTTTAGGAGCGAATCCCAGCATAGCGGCTGTTGTTCCGGCCATACCGCCCGCGCAGATTTTAAAAAATTGTCTGCGGCTGACGTCCATTGTTGTCCTCGTGTTCAAATAAGACTTCGCGCCGCAAACTAACAGCAAAACCCCTTTTTTTTTTGCGTCAAATCAAGGTCGCGTGACTTCGCCCTCTTAATGGTCACCGCTCGCGCCTTCAAATAATCCTTTAGGGTTAAACACATGCGAGAATAATTCGCAACAGCGTCAGGATTAATGCTATATCTTTTTCCTTTGATTTTTTTAGCGATGAAGACGTAATGGACAGAAAGAGAGCAACGCTTATCGGGCTGGCAGCGATTCTGTTGTGGAGCACAATGGTGGGCCTGATTCGTAGCGTGAGTGAGGGGCTGGGGCCCGTCGGCGGTGCGGCGATGATATACACCCTCAGCGGATTATTGTGTCTGGTAACGGTGGGATTTCCTGATATTAAACGCTTTTCACCCAGGTATCTTATTGCCGGCAGCGTACTTTTTGTCAGTTACGAAATTTGCCTTGCCCTGTCGTTAGGCTATGCCGCCACGCGAGCGCAGGCCATTGAAGTGGGGATGGTCAATTATCTCTGGCCGAGCCTGACGATCGTCTTTGCTATTTTGTTCAACGGACAAAAATCAACGCTGTGGGTTATCCCCGGCTTAGTCATTGCACTGCTCGGTGTCTGTTGGGTATTAGGGGGTGAGCAAGGATTACACCCTGATGAAATAATACGCAATATTGTATCGAATCCACTCAGCTATACACTGGCTTTTGCCGGAGCATTTATCTGGGCCGCCTACTGCACGGTAACCCGTAAATTTGCTAACGGGCAAAACGGCATTACGCTGTTTGTTTTGCTGACGGCACTGAGCCTGTGGGTGAAATATGCGCTGAGCGATCAGCCGGAAATGGTCTTCACTGTTCCGGTTGTCGTGAAACTCGTTATGTGTGGTGTGTCGCTAGGGTTAGGTTATGCCGCCTGGAATGTTGGCATTTTGCACGGTAACGTCACGGTGCTGGCCGCCGTATCCTATTTTACTCCCGTACTCTCTGCCGCGCTTGCCGCCGTGCTGCTGAGTTCCCCCCTCTCTTTCTCGTTCTGGCAAGGCGCGCTGATGGTCTGCGTCGGGTCATTGCTTTGCTGGTACGCCACTAAAAAATAATTCCGAATCAACTGTCGGGTAATATTCATCCCGACAGCAAAAAATTAACATAAATTTAATATTTGGACGCGCGTTACGCTATTCTCCAGTTCGGTAGAGCACGCGTTTAACTTCTGTTTATATTACCCACTTGTCGTAAATTTGCGTCTCTTGATATTGACATAAACTGACACCGCCATGTGATTAATTGCCGCCAAATACTCACAATATTAATAGCACAAAGTGCAATAGTATGTTTCTGTGTGTTTCTGTCTAATCAACGGAATTTTCGTACAATTAAGGGCGCAAGGCCGCCTTTTTCGGTTAAATACACTCTGCCACCTCAACCAAAAGAACGGCATTACCGATAATTAACATATTTTATAACAACCCAATGAAACTATATTGACGAAAATAAACCCCACCCAAAATTGATTAAATACTCATCATTTCAGGCTATTTTTAGGCCATTTATCCGATCTTGATCACACTAAATGAAATTATTATTAATATTTTGAAACTTATTATTGAAAGAGGACTACAAGATTTTTAAAAATAACGTGCCATTGACGAGCAGCCTCGTTTAAAACTCGTTCAAAGTGGCTCAGGAAATACCTAAGAAAATTATAAGGAATATTTAAGATGAAACTTAAATTAGTTGCAGTGGCAGTGACTTCCATGTTGGCAGCAGGCGTTGTAAACGCGGCTGAAGTTTATAACAAAGACGGTAACAAGCTGGATCTGTACGGTAAAGTAACAGGTCTGCACTATTTCTCTGATGACGCTGGCAACGACGGCGACAAAACTTACGTTCGTCTGGGCTTCAAAGGTGAAACTCAGATCAACGATCAGCTGACCGGTTACGGCCAGTGGGAATATGAGTTCAAAGGCAACCGTTCTGAATCCCAGGGCACTGACGGCAGCAAAACGCGTCTGGCCTTCGCAGGTCTGAAATTCAACGAATTCGGTTCTTTCGACTACGGTCGTAACTACGGTGTTGCTTACGATATCGGCGCATGGACTGACGTTCTGCCAGAGTTCGGTGGTGATACCTGGACGCAGACTGATGGCTTTATGACTGGCCGTACGACTGGCGTTGCAACCTACCGTAACACCGACTTCTTCGGTCTGGTTGACGGTCTGAACTTCGCTGCTCAGTACCAGGGTAAAAACGATGACCGTAACATCACCGAAGCGAACGGTGACGGCTGGGGTCTGTCTTCTACCTATGAAATGGACGGTTTCGCTGTTGGTGCCACCTACGCGAAATCTGACCGTACTGACCGTCAGGTTGCTGCAGGTCGCGTAGCCAATACCGTTAACGCTGGCGGTGAAAACGCAGAAGTTTGGGCTGCTGGTCTGAAATACGATGCGAACAACATCTACCTGGCAACCACCTACTCTGAAACCCGCAACATGACCAACTTCGGTGACGGTTATATCGCGAACAGAGCTCAGAACTTCGAAGTTGTTGCTCAGTATCAGTTCGACTTCGGTCTGCGTCCATCCATCGCTTACCTGAAATCCAAAGGTAAAGATCTGGGTTCATACGGCGACCAGGATCTGGTTGAATACGTTGACGTTGGCGCGAGCTACTACTTCAACAAAAACATGTCTACCTATGTTGATTACAAAATCAACCTGGTTGACGACAACAGCTTCACCAAAGCAACTGGCGTTGCTACCGACAACATCGTTGCTGTCGGCCTGACCTACCAGTTCTAAGATTTGTCACGCTAAAAAGCCAGCCCATGTGGCTGGCTTTTTTTATACGGATTTCTGGCGTCAAAAAGGAGAACGCCATGCACCTGTTCAAAGGACGCTGCTTATGCGGAATGAGTCAGTTCAGCGTGAGCCTCAACCATTTTGATGTATATGCCTGTCACTGTACGCAATGCCAGAAGTGGTCAGGCGGCATTGCCATGTATCTTGAGACGCAGGGCGAGCCCCTTGTGGAGCAAGATTCCATTGCTCCGTCTCATTTCGCCTCATCCGCACGCGGAGAACGCTGGTTTTGTCCAGGCTGCGGCTGCCCGCTGTGGTTCAAACTGACCGCAACGGCGCGCTATTTTATTCCCTGGACGCTGCTTGAGATGAGCGAAGATGAACGACGCCGGCTGGTACTTGCCGCAGAAATCTATACTGAAACCCAACCCGCGTTTTTTGGCCTGACCGGGCAATACGCACGCTATAGCGGTTCAGAAATTGAAGCACGAGATGAACACTGCCTGCTAACGCCCTAAACTGCTGCCCGGCCAGCCTGCGCACCAGGCTTGTCTACTGCTTTGGCACCTTCGCCAGGCTAAACCACATTCCTGCCGCCAGCAGCAACAACATGACCCCCGCACTCCCCAGCGCCACGCTGTGGGAGGTAATAAACGCACTTTTCGCCGCCTCCGTCACCGAAGCCGCCAGTGCTGGCGTGAGATCCTGCGCCACCTTCATCGCCTCGCCGATGGATGACGAGGCTTTGTCGACGAGAGACGCATTCAGCCCCTGCGGCAAATCAATCGACGCAGAGAAACTGCGGGTCAGCAGCAGACCAAAGATAGCGATCCCAAGCCCGGCCCCCAGTTCATAAGACATGGTTTCAATCGCCCCGGCAGCGGCGGCCTTTTCTTTCGGCGCGGCGGCCATGATTGCAGAGGTCGAGGCCAGCAGCGCGCTGGCGGCGCTGAAGCCCAACAGCACCATCAGGCTCCACGCCTGCCACTGCTGCGTGCTGAAATCGAGCATCGAGAGGCCAATGAAACTGACCGCGCTGAGCCCCATGCCACCCGCAGCGACAATGCGTAGCCCCAGACACCCCACCAGTACCCCGGCGATCGGCCCGCTAAACCCGCTCGCCACCATGACCGGAAGCATAAACATGCCCGCTTCAAATGGCGTAAAGCCGTGAACGAATTGCAATTCCTGCGCCATCAGCAGCTCAAAGCCCACCAGCGCGATCATCGCCGTCATCGCCATCACCACACCGCTGAGAATGATGCGGTGACAAAACAGGCGCATGTCGATCATTGGCACGCGGGCGCGCAGTTGAATACGCACGAAAATCAACAGCATCACAGCCCCGGTAAGCAACGTACAGGCTACCAGCCACGGCGACAGCACGCCTTTCAACGCGGTTTTGGCGCTGTAGACCAGCAGCAGGATCGCAACAATCAGCATGATGGCATGGCTGATATTCAGCGGCTGCTCAGGACGCCCCTGTTGACGGGGTACAAAACGCGCGGCCAGCGACACCACCACCAGCACGATCGGGACGTTGATCAAAAACACCGCTCCCCAGTAGAAATGCTCAAGCAGGATACCGCCAATCAGCGGACCAAATGCCGCCCCACCTGAACCCACGGCCGCCCAGACGCCAAGCGCGATATTACGATCCCGCGCGTCGGTAAACAGCGTGCGGATCCCGGCCAGCGTGGCCGGAATGATCATTGCCGCACCGATTGCAAGCGAGGCGCGCGCCGCAATCAGCCACCCGGCTGACGGCGCAAAAGCTGCCGCCAGGGACGACACCCCGAACAGCATGCTGCCGATCATTAACAATCGTTTAAACCCCATGCGGTCACCGAGTGCGCCCATCGGCAGCACCATACCCGCCATCACTAGCGAGTAGATGTCGATAATCCACAGTAATTCGTTACCGCTGGCGCCCAGCGTCATGCTCAATGTCGGCGCCGCCACGTGCAGCACCGTCGCGTCGATCGCGACCGGGATATAAACCAGCACGATAATCACTAACGCTAACCACTGACGAAACATAAATTTCCTTTTCATTTTAAACATGGACACATGTCCAGGATGCGATCCTACGTAAAGTTGAACGAGTGTCCAGCTTTTTGTTACACTCGTTTCATTCCCATTGAGAGTGAGTAAACATGCGATATCTGAGCAAGGATGAACGGCGGGAAGCAATCTTACAGGCCGCCATGCGCGTGGCGCTCGCCGAGGGGCTGGCGGCGATGACGGTGCGGCGCATTGCGACTGAAGCGGGCGTCGCTACCGGGCAGGTTCATCACCACTTTGCCTCCGGCGGTGAGTTGAAATCGCTGGCATTCGTTCGCCTGATCCGCGAACTATTAGATGCCGACGTAGCGGATGAACGTGCCACCTGGCGGGAACGGTTGCACAGCATGCTCGGCAGCGACGACGGTAAGTTTGAGCCTTATATCCGACTGTGGCGGGAAGCGCAAATTCTCGCCAGCCGGGATCCCGAGATCAAAGCAGCTTATGTCCTGACCATGGAGATGTGGCATCACGAGACGGTGGTTATTATCCGTGCCGGGGCGGAAGCAAGGGCATTCACACTCACCGATCGGGCGGAAAATATTGCCTGGCGTTTGATAGGGCTGGTTTGCGGCCTGGATGGGATCACCGTATTAAATATGCCGGAAATGGACGATGCGGCACTAAATAAACATCTCGACAAACTTATCGCGCTGGAATTGTTTTAATACTCCTTCCGGAGTATTAATTCCCGCAACACTTACAATTGGTAACATATTAAGCGCTCCGCAATTTCCATTCTCACCTCAGGGGCGCGCTTTTTTATCTATCCTTTCAGATGTATCCCAAAACATCCAATAAATCCAACAGCAAATTCTCACTCATCTTTTTGTTTTTACTTCTTTTTTCTTTCCATTAAGGTAAGCAAGAGGGCGCTATGTCGCAACAAAGTGAAAAGAATAATCCGTATCTGTTGAGTAACTGGAAACCTGAAAACGCGCAATTCTGGGAGAATAAAGGAAAACATATCGCACGAAGAAATCTATGGATTTCTGTGGCTTGCCTGCTATTAGCGTTTTGCGTCTGGATGTTATTTAGCGCCATCGCCGTCAACCTGAATAAAGTCGGATTTAATTTCACCACCGATCAGCTTTTTATGCTAACAGCATTACCTTCTCTCTCCGGTGCGATATTGCGCGTCCCCTACTCGTTTATGGTACCGATATTCGGTGGGCGTTACTGGACGGTATTGAGTACCGTCATCCTGATTATCCCCTGCGTGTGGCTGGGAGTTGCCATTCAAAACCCCGCGACGCCGTACTGGATCTTTATCATCATCGCCCTGCTCTGCGGTTTTGCTGGCGCTAACTTCGCATCTAGCATGGGCAACATCAGCTTTTTCTTCCCGAAATCCAGACAGGGCAGCGCGCTGGGCATCAACGGCGGGCTGGGCAACCTGGGCGTCAGCGTGATGCAGCTGGTTGCGCCGCTGGTCATTTTCCTCCCGATGTTCACCTTCCTCGGCGTGCACGGCGTGCCACAGGAGGATGGCTCGACGATGTGGCTGGCAAACGCGGCCTGGATCTGGGCCCCCCTCCTGCTGCTGGCAACCATTGCGGCGTTTTTTGGCATGAACGATATTGCCAGCTCAAAGGCCTCCATCGCCAGCCAGCTTCCGGTCCTGAAACGTTTTCACCTCTGGCTGCTAAGCCTGCTCTATCTGGCGACCTTCGGCTCGTTTATCGGTTTCTCGGCGGGCTTTGCCATGCTGTCGAAAACCCAGTTTCCGGACGTGAACATCCTGCACCTCGCCTTCTTTGGTCCCCTGATCGGCGCGCTGGCCCGCTCGGCGGGCGGGATGATCTCCGACAAACTGGGCGGCGTGCGGGTGACGCTGATCAACTTCGTCTTTATGGCGATTTTTAGCGCCCTGATTTTCCTGACGCTTCCGGGCTCCGGTTCAGGCAGTTTCTTCGCCTTTTATCTGGTGTTTATGGGGCTGTTCCTCACTGCCGGGCTGGGCAGCGGTTCCACCTTCCAGATGATTGCGATTATTTTCCGCCAAATCACCCTCGACCGCGTCAAAAAGCAGGGCGGCACGGACGAGCAGGCGCAGCATGAAGCGGTGACCGAAACAGCGGCCGCGCTGGGCTTTATCTCTGCCATCGGCGCCGTGGGCGGCTTCTTCATTCCCAAAGCATTTGGCACCTCGCTGGCGATGACCGGATCGCCGGTCGGGGCCATGAAAGTGTTCCTCGTGTTTTACATCGTCTGTGTTCTTGTCACCTGGCTGGTGTACGGCCGCAAATCGTCACAAAAATAATAACGACCTCTTTGCCGGAGCGGGATGTACCCCCCTCCGGCCATGCTATCGAAGCAGGAGAAATGTCATGAGCAAACTGTTGGACCGCTTTCGTTACTTCAAAACAAAAGGCGACAGTTTCGCCGATGGCCACGGGCAGGTGTATCACACCAACCGCGACTGGGAGGACAGCTATCGTCAGCGCTGGCAGTTCGACAAGATTGTGCGCTCCACCCACGGCGTGAACTGTACCGGCTCCTGTAGCTGGAAGATTTATGTCAAAAATGGCCTGGTGACCTGGGAAACCCAGCAAACCGACTATCCACGCACCCGCCCTGACCTGCCAAACCACGAACCGCGCGGCTGCCCGCGTGGCGCAAGCTATTCCTGGTATCTCTACAGCGCCAACCGTCTCAAATACCCGCTGGTGCGCCGCAGGTTAATTGAACTCTGGCGAGAAGCGCTGGCGCAGCATACCGATCCGGTGCTGGCCTGGGATGCCATTCAGAACGATCCGCAGAAAGCGCAGAGCTACAGGAAAGCGCGCGGAAAAGGCGGTTTTATCCGCTCAAACTGGAAAGAACTGAACCAGCTGATTGCCGCCGCCAACGTCTGGACCATCAAAAATTATGGCCCCGATCGCGTCGCCGGTTTTTCCCCTATCCCGGCGATGTCGATGGTCTCTTACGCCGCCGGGACCCGCTATCTCTCGCTGCTGGGCGGCACCTGCCTGAGCTTTTACGACTGGTACTGCGATCTGCCTCCGGCCTCCCCAATGACCTGGGGTGAGCAGACCGATGTGCCGGAATCAGCAGACTGGTATAACTCCAGCTACATCATTGCCTGGGGCTCGAACGTGCCGCAGACGCGTACCCCGGACGCCCACTTTTTCACTGAGGTGCGCTACAAAGGCACCAAAACCGTCGCCATTACGCCGGACTTCTCGGAAGTCGCGAAGCTGAGCGACCAGTGGCTGGCGCCTAAACAGGGCACCGACAGCGCTCTCGCCATGGCAATGGGCCATGTGATCCTTAAAGAGTTCCACCTTGATAACCCGAGCGACTACTTCCTCAACTACTGCCGCCGCTACACCGACATGCCGATGCTGGTCCTGCTGGACGAACAGGCCGATGGTCGCGTCGTACCGGGGCGGATGCTGCGGGCCTCAGACCTTGTCGACGGGCTGGGTGAAGCCAATAATCCTGAATGGAAAACGGTCGCCTTTGATATTGCCGGGAACCTGGTAGTGCCAAACGGTTCCATCGGCTTCCGCTGGGGAGAAAAAGGCAAATGGAACCTGGAGCCCCGGGCGGCAGGCCATGAAAGCGAGCTGACCCTCTCCCTGCTGATTACGCACGATAGCGTCGCAGATGTCGCCTTCCCCTACTTTGGCGGTAATGAGAACCCGCATTTTCGCAGCGTGAAGCAGGAGCCGGTGCTGACGCGCCGCGTGCCGAGCAAAACCCTGACGCTCGCCGACGGTCGCGAGAAACGGGTGGTCAGCGTTTACGATCTGGTGCTGGCGAACTACGGCCTCGATCGTGGTCTGCAGGACAGTAACGCTGCAGACAGCTATGACCAGATCAAAGCCTACACTCCCGCATGGGGAGAGCAGATCACCGGCGTACCCGCGTATCTGATTGAAAAAATCGCCCGCGAGTTTGCCGACACGGCGCACAAAACGCACGGGCGGTCGATGATTATCCTCGGTGCCGGGGTGAATCACTGGTACCACATGGACATGAACTACCGCGGGATGATCAACATGCTGGTCTTCTGCGGCTGCGTCGGGCAGAGCGGTGGCGGCTGGTCGCACTATGTGGGCCAGGAGAAACTGCGTCCGCAAACCGGCTGGCTGCCGCTGGCCTTTGCGCTGGACTGGAACCGCCCGCCACGTCAGATGAACAGCACGTCATTCTTTTACAACCACGCCAGCCAGTGGCGCTATGAGAAGCTGACTGCGCAGGAGCTCCTCTCCCCGCTGGCGGATGCCACCCAATTCACCGGGCACCTGATCGACTTCAACGTTCGCGCCGAGCGCATGGGCTGGTTGCCCTCGGCCCCGCAGCTCAACCTGAACCCGTTGCACATTAAGGCACGTGCCGATGCGGCGGGCATGACGCCGCAGGACTACACCGTTCAGGGGCTAAAATCGGGTGACGTTCGCTTCGCCTGCGAGCAACCCGATAACGGCAAGAACCACCCGCGTAACCTGTTTGTCTGGCGCTCTAACCTTCTTGGCTCGTCCGGGAAAGGTCACGAGTACATGCTGAAATACCTGCTCGGCACCGAGAGCGGCATTCAGGGTGATGATTTGGGTTCCACAGACGACGTGAAGCCTGAAGAGGTCGAATGGCAAACCGCTGCCATCGAGGGCAAGCTCGATCTGCTGGTGACGCTCGACTTCCGCATGTCCAGCACCTGTCTGTTCTCCGATATCGTCCTGCCGACTGCCACCTGGTACGAAAAAGACGATATGAATACCTCGGACATGCACCCGTTTATTCACCCGCTCTCCGCCGCCGTCGATCCGGCGTGGGAATCGCGCAGCGACTGGGAGATCTACAAAGGCATCGCCAGGGTCTTCTCCGAGGTGTGCGTCGGTCACCTGGGCACCGAAACCGACGTGGTTCTGCAACCGTTGCAGCACGACTCTCCGGCGGAACTCTCTCAGCCGTTTGATATCCAGGACTGGCGCAAAGGTGAATGCGATTTGATCCCCGGCAAAACCGCGCCAAACATTGCGGTCGTTGAGCGAAACTACCCGGAAACTTACGAGCGCTTTACGTCTCTTGGCCCCCTGATGGACAAGCTCGGTAACGGCGGAAAAGGCATATCGTGGAATACCCAGAACGAGGTCGATTTCCTCGGCAAGCTCAATTACGTCAAGCCCGACGGCCCGGCAAAAGGTCGTCCGCGGATTGAAACCGCCATTGACGCTTCAGAGGTGATCCTCGCCCTCGCGCCGGAAACCAACGGTCAGGTGGCGGTTAAGGCCTGGCAAGCGCTTGGGGAGTTGACCGGACGTGACCACACGCATCTGGCGCTGAACAAAGAAGACGAGAAAATTCGCTTCCGCGACATCCAGGCGCAGCCGCGCAAAATCATCTCCAGCCCAACCTGGTCCGGTCTTGAGAGCGAGCATGTCTCCTATAACGCGGGTTATACCAACGTTCATGAGCTAATCCCCTGGCGCACCCTTTCCGGTCGTCAGCAGTTGTATCAGGATCACCCGTGGATGCGTGCTTTCGGGGAGAGTCTGGTGGCCTACCGTCCGCCGATTGATACCCGTAGCGTGAGCCATATGCGCGAGATCCCGCCGAACGGCTTCCCGGAAAAAGCGCTTAACTTCCTGACGCCGCATCAGAAATGGGGCATTCACTCCACCTACAGCGAAAACCTCCTGATGCAGACCCTGTCGCGCGGCGGGCCGATTGTCTGGATAAGCGAAACCGACGCGCGTGAGCTGGGCATTGAGGACAACGACTGGATCGAAGCCTTTAACGCTAACGGCGCCCTCACCGCCCGCGCGGTAGTCAGCCAGCGCGTGCCGCCGGGCATGACCATGATGTACCACGCTCAGGAGCGCATTCTGAACATTCCGGGCTCTGAAGTGACCGGCCGGCGCGGGGGGATCCACAACTCCGTTACCCGCGTCTGCCCGAAACCGACGCACATGATCGGCGGCTATGCGCAGCTGGCGTACAGCTTTAACTATTACGGCACCGTCGGCTCGAACCGCGACGAATTCATCATGATCCGCAAAATGAAAAACATTAACTGGCTGGATGGCGAAGGTCGGGATCAGGTACAGGAGACGAAAAAATGAAAATACGCTCACAGGTTGGCATGGTTCTGAATCTCGATAAATGCATCGGCTGCCACACCTGCTCGGTCACCTGTAAGAACGTCTGGACCGGGCGTGAAGGCATGGAATATGCGTGGTTCAACAACGTCGAAACCAAGCCGGGCATTGGCTATCCAAAAAACTGGGAAGACCAGGATGAGTGGCAAGGCGGCTGGATCCGAGGGATCCACGGCAAACTGACCCCGCGTCTCGGCGGCAAAATGGGCGTTCTGTCGAAAATTTTCGCTAACCCTGTTCTGCCGCAAATTGACGATTACTATGAACCCTTCACCTTTGATTATCAGGACCTGCATCGCGCCCCGGAGGGGGATCATCTCCCTACCGCTCGCCCTCGCTCGCTGATTGACGGCAAGCGGATGGATAAAATCGTTTGGGGGCCTAACTGGGAGGAGCTGCTGGGCGGTGAGTTCGAAAAGCGCGCCCGCGACCGCAACTTTCAGAAGATCCAGAAGGAGATGTACGGCCAGTTTGAAAATACCTTCATGATGTACCTGCCGCGCCTGTGCGAGCACTGTCTGAACCCGAGCTGCGTCGCCACCTGCCCGAGCGGTGCCATCTACAAGCGCGAAGAGGACGGCATTGTGCTGATTGACCAGGACAAGTGCCGCGGCTGGCGTTTGTGCATTAGCGGTTGTCCGTACAAGAAAATCTACTTTAACTGGAAGAGCGGTAAATCCGAGAAATGCATCTTCTGCTACCCGCGCATTGAGTCCGGCCAGCCGACCGTTTGCTCAGAAACCTGCGTCGGGCGCATTCGCTATCTCGGCGTGCTGCTGTACGACGCGGACCGCATTGAAGAAGCGGCCAGCACCGAGCACGAAACCGATCTGTACGAACGTCAGTGCGACGTGTTCCTGAACCCGCACGATCCGGCGGTCATCGAAGAAGCGCTGAAACAGGGCATTCCGGCGAACGTCATTGAGGCAGCGCAAAAATCGCCTGTTTATAAAATGGCGATGGACTGGAAGCTGGCTCTGCCGCTGCACCCGGAATACCGCACACTGCCGATGGTCTGGTACGTGCCACCGCTGTCACCGATTCAGTCCTACGCGGATGCCGGCGGCCTGCCGCAGAGTGATGGCGTACTGCCTGCTGTCGAAAGCCTGCGCATCCCGGTGCAGTATCTGGCAAATATGCTTAGCGCAGGTGACCCAGGCCCGGTGCTGCGTGCTCTGAAACGTATGATGGCGATGCGCCACTACAAACGCTCCCAGACCGTGGAAGGCGTAACCGATACTCGCGCCATCGAAGAAGTCGGCCTGACCGAAGCGCAGGTTGAGGAGATGTACCGCTATCTGGCTATTGCGAATTACGAAGATCGCTTCGTGATCCCCACCAGCCACCGTGAAATGGCGCGCGACGCGTTCCCGGAGAAAAACGGCTGCGGCTTCACCTTTGGTGACGGTTGCCACGGCTCCGACACCAAATTCAACCTCTTCAACAGTAGCCGCATCGATGCCATCAACATTACCGAGGTGCGCGAACATGGGGAGGGAGAATAATGCAGATCCTCAAGATCGTCGCGCTGCTGATTGAGTATCCCGATGACACGCTGTGGGAGAACCGTGATGAAGCGCTCTCGTTGATTGCGCAGGACGCGCCCATGCTGCTGCCGTTTGCCCGACAGCACCTGAGCGCCCCGCTGCTGGATAAACAGGCCGAGTGGTGTGAAGTGTTCGAACGCGGGCGCGCGACTTCGCTGCTGCTGTTCGAGCACGTTCACGCCGAATCCCGCGATCGCGGCCAGGCGATGGTTGACCTGATGAGTCAGTATGAAAAAGCGGGCCTGGTGCTGGACTGCCGTGAACTACCGGATTACCTGCCGCTCTATCTGGAATATCTCAGCATCGTAACCGACGACGAAGCGCGTGAGGGATTGCAGAACGTCGCGCCAATCCTCGCCCTGGTTGGCGCTCGTCTGAAACAGCGCGGCGTGGCGCATTATCAGCTGTTTGACGCCCTGCTCGCCCTCGCCGGAAGCCGCCTTTCAAGTGACAGTGTCACTAAACAGGTGTCAGGCGAGAAACGCGACGACACCCGCCAGGCGCTGGATGCCGTGTGGGAAGAGGAACAGGTGAAGTTTATCGAAGACAACGCCACATCGTGCGACAGCTCGCCGATGCAGCACTATCAACGACGCTTTAGCCAGGACGTCGCGCCGCAGTACGTGGACGTCAGTGCCGGAGGCCCAAAATGACACATTACCTGAACGTGTTTTTCTATGACATTTACCCCTACATCTGCGCCACCGTTTTTTTCCTCGGCAGCTGGCTGCGTTACGACTACGGGCAGTACACCTGGCGCGCCTCGTCGAGCCAGATGCTCAGCAAACGCGGTATGAACTGGGCCTCTAACCTGTTTCACATCGGGATCCTGGGGATTTTCTTCGGCCACCTGTTCGGCATGTTAACCCCGCACTGGATGTATGCCTGGTTTTTGCCCGTCGCGGTTAAACAGCAGTTGGCCATGATTGCGGGCGGGATTTGCGGCGTGCTGACACTCATCGGTGGGTCAATGCTGCTGATCCGCCGCCTGTTCAACCAGCGCGTGCGTGCAACGTCCACCACGCCGGATATCATCATCATGAGTATCCTGCTGATCCAGTGCATTCTTGGGCTGTCGACCATTCCGTTCTCCGCTCAGTATCCGGACGGAAGCGAGATGATGAAGCTGGTCGGCTGGGCACAGGGGATCGTGACGTTTAAGGGCGGCTCGTCGGAGATGTTAAGCGGCGTGGCACCGATCTTCCGCGTACATCTGGTGCTGGGAATGACGATCTTCCTTATCTTCCCGTTCACCCGCCTGGTCCACGTCTGGAGCGCGCCGTTTGAGTATTTTACCCGGCGGTATCAGGTGGTGAGATCGCGCCGCTGAGTGTGTCGGGTGGCGGCTACGCCTTACCCGACCTACGTTCGAACCCTTCCAGGCCCGGTAAGGCGTAGCCGCCACCGGGCTATAAGGTCAGAACGGAGTGCTTCCGCTTATGATTGAAACAACTAACATCAGAACTAAAACCGCAATGATGAGACCAAAAGCCAGTAACGCCGCATGAAAAGCGATCGTGGCCCCGGAAAAAAAGAGTGCCCCACTCACGGTCCATTTGTTCTCTTTACGCAGACCACTAATGAAAGCAAGTCCAAGGGACAAGACAGACAACACTATTCCGCTGGCGATCAGTAACTGGTCGATATCTACCGGTTTCTTTTTCGTCTCAACGATCGGCTGCTCTCCTTTTAAACCAGCCATTATTCCTTTTTTTACTGCCGAAACCTTTTCAGCCACAACAACTTCAAGTGCTGTCGACTTTGAAGAAAACGGACCGAGGGTGAACTGAGCTAAGGAGAGAAGCAGCGCAATAACACCGAGCAACATTCCCAAAGAACTAAATTTATTCCGAATCAAGATTTCCATATCAGTATGCCTTTTATGTTGGCGGGTGGCGGCTGCGCCTCACCCGACCTACGTTCGAACCCATGTAGGCCCGGTAAGGCGTAGCCGCCACCGGGCTATTTTCCTGCCTGCGGATGCGTATCAAACCCCGCCATCACCGCCGTCAATTCTGCTAGTGTAAAGCCGTGCTTCGGATCGTCAACCCCAAGACCAAACCGCGACTGCATCAGCTGATACAGCGCCTCTGCATCCGGCAAATGGATCTGCTCCTCCACATGGCCATTCTGCCAGTGGGTGAAGTTGAAGTTGGTCAGCGTCAGCTTACCGCCGTCCGGCAGATGGCGGCACATCAACAGATGATGGCGGAAATGCGATTGCGGCCAGTGCGCCGACCAGAAGTTCCCCATAACATAATCACTGAAATATTGCGTCGTCAGGTCAAAGTGATACATCGACTGCCAGTGTTCATGATGGCGGAACTGCAGCACCCAGTCGTTCCCCTCGCTCAGCAGACGATACTGCCCGTGCGGCGTTTCCTGTTCTTCGTTAGCCAGCAGACGAATCGGCGCCGTCAGCGTCTGGCCGCCAAACCCAACGTCAGCAATCCAGCGTTCACCGTTAAGCTCGACCAGCAGCAGGCGGTGCGTACGCGGCGGCATCTGCGACGGATTCGCCAGGACCACGCGCCCGAGCACGCTGCGCACCGTAAACCCGACGTCACGCAAGACTCGCTCAAAAAGGCCGTTTTGCTCAAAGCAATATCCCCCACGGCGCGCGGTCACCAGTTTGTCCTCCAGACATTGATCTTCGAGATGAATTTCGCGCGGCAGGACGACATCAATATTTTCGAATGGAATGGCGCAGTTGTGGTGTAAATGCAGCGCGCGCAGGGTATCGATATCTACCCGTGTGGGTTGCGTCCAGCCGATACGCGCGAAATAGCCAGTCAGAAATGGGGACATGCATCAGTTTCCTTTGAGGGTGATGTTCTGTTTATAAACTAATTTTGCGCATTCATTTTGATTTACGTGCTTTTTCGCCATACTCATCGTGTAGATGAGGAGATCCTATGAGCCACTTTCGCCCTGTTGAATTGCGTCATGCCAGCCGCCTGCTGAACCACGGTCCTACCGTACTGATTACCAGTCGGGACGAATCTCTCGACAGACGCAACGTGATGGCCGCCGCATGGTCAATGCCCGTGGAGTTTGAACCGCCGCGCATCGCTATCGTGGTGGACAAAAGTACCTGGTCGCGCGAGCTGATTGAGCGCAGCGGGAAGTTTGGGATTGTCATTCCCGGCGTAGCGGCGGCCAACTGGACTTACGCGGTCGGCAGCGTCAGCGGGCGCGACGAGGACAAATTCAACTGCTACGGCATTCCGGTCGTAAACGGCCCTGAACTCGGCCTGCCGGTTATCGAAGAAAAATGTCTGGCGTGGATGGAGTGCCGGTTATTACCCG
Source organism: Enterobacter sp. T2 (assembly GCF_010692925.1). Taxonomy (NCBI): domain Bacteria; kingdom Pseudomonadati; phylum Pseudomonadota; class Gammaproteobacteria; order Enterobacterales; family Enterobacteriaceae; genus Enterobacter; species Enterobacter sp. T2. The sequence continues at coordinate 2,428,268 of NZ_CP048736.1, forward strand.
TTACCTCCGCAGCGGAAAAATATGACACATTGTTTGGCGAAGTGGTTTCGGCGGCAGCAGATGAGCGCGCGTTCGTCGCCGGACGCTGGCAGTTTGACGGGGATAAACTGAATACGCTGCATCATCTTGGGGCCGGGACGTTTGTGACGAGCGGGAAGATGGTGAAGGCTCTGGATTGAAAAACCCTCTCCCCATAAGAGAGAGGGTTGACGTACTACTTCGCGCGCTTCGAAATAATCTCATCCGCAACATTCCGCGGTGCTTCCGCAAAATGATGGAACTCCATCGTATACGTCGCGCGTCCCTGGGACATCGAGCGTAATGTCGTGGCGTAGCCAAACATCTCGGCCAGCGGCACGTCAGCGCGGATAATCTGGCTGCCGTACTGCTCTTCCATGCCCTGCACCATGCCGCGTCGGGAGGAGAGATCGCCCATGATGTTACCGGCGTACTCTTCCGGTGTTTCCACCTCCACGTGCATGATCGGCTCAAGAATCACCGGATCCGCCCTGCGAGCGCCCTCTTTGAAACCAAGGATTGCCGCCATGCGGAACGCCATCTCAGACGAGTCGACATCGTGGTACGAGCCAAACGTCAGCGTCGCTTTAACATCGACAACCGGATAGCCCGCCAGCACACCGCTGTTCATGGCCTCCCGCAGCCCTTTCTCAACGGACGGGATATACTCGCGTGGCACCACGCCGCCCTTTGTCGCATCCTCAAACGTAAAGCCACTGCCAGGTTCTGTCGGCTCCAGGCTCAGGACAACATGGCCGTACTGCCCTTTACCACCGGACTGACGGACAAACTTACCTTCGATATCCTTCACCGCCTTACGCAGGGTTTCACGGTAGGTCACCTGTGGACGACCAATGTTCGCCTCGACGCCAAACTCACGCTTCATACGGTCGACGATAATCTCCAGGTGTAACTCACCCATTCCGGAAATAATGGTCTGACCGGACTCTTCGTCAGTATGCAGACGGAACGACGGATCTTCCGCTGCCAGACGCTGCAGCGCGATCCCCATTTTCTCCTGATCGCCTTTGGTTTTCGGTTCGATCGCCAGCGAGATAACCGGATCCGGGAACTCCATGCGTTCAAGCGTGATGACGGCGTTCGGGTCGGTCAGCGTATCACCGGTGGTCACGTCTTTCAGCCCAACGCAGGCCGCGATGTCCCCGGCGCGCAGTTCATCCACCTCGTGACGGTCGTTGGCGTGCATCAGCACGATACGCCCGATGCGCTCTTTTTTTCCTTTCACCGGGTTATAGACCGCATCACCTTTACGCAGCACGCCAGAGTAAACGCGGATAAAGGTCAGTTGCCCGACATACGGGTCGCTCATCAGCTTGAATGCCAGGGCGGAGAACGGCTCATCATCGCTCGGATGACGCTCCGCGTGCTGCCCTTTTTCATCCACACCATCAATGGCCGGCACGTCCAGCGGGGACGGCATCAGCTCAATCACCGCATCAAGCATACGCTGCACGCCTTTGTTTTTGAACGCGCTGCCGCACAGCATCGGTTGGATTTCGCCAGAAATGGTGCGGATACGCAGGCCTTTAATCATGTCCGCTTCCGTCAGATCTCCCGTTTCAAGGTACTTATCCATCAGCTCATCGCTGGCTTCCGCCGCGGCTGAGACCATTTTTTCCCGCCATTCCTGGGCGGTACTGACGAGATCGTCCGGCACGGGTGCATAGGTAAACACCATGCCCTGAGTGGCATCGTCCCACAAAATGGTGCGCATCTTGATGAGATCCACCACGCCAGTGAAGTGCTCTTCCGCGCCAACCGGAATCACAATCGGCACCGGGTTGGCCTTCAGGCGTTCCTGCATCATCCGCACCACGCGGAAGAAATCTGCCCCTGGACGGTCCATTTTGTTTACAAACGCAATGCGAGGAACTTTGTATTTGTTCGCCTGACGCCAGACGGTTTCCGACTGTGGCTGCACGCCACCCACGGAGTCATACACCATGACCGCGCCGTCGAGCACGCGCATGGAACGTTCGACCTCAATGGTGAAATCCACGTGCCCCGGGGTGTCGATGATGTTGATCCGGTGCGGTTCAAACCCTCTGTCCATGCCTGGCCAGAAGCAGCTGACCGCCGCGGAGGTAATCGTGATCCCGCGCTCTTGCTCCTGTGCCATCCAGTCAGTGGTTGCCGCGCCATCGTGTACTTCACCCAGCTTATGGCTCATCCCGGTATAAAACAGGATGCGCTCAGTGGTGGTTGTTTTACCGGCATCGATATGCGCGGAGATACCGATGTTGCGATAACGTTCGAGAGGGATGGGTCGGGGCATACTATTTCCTTAAGTCTTTCTGACTTGTCTGTGACGACCGGGATGGTCGTGTATTCGTTCGTTTGCTATAATAGTCCTATTGTACGAGTATTATCGAACTATTTTTTACGGGTTGACCTATTGTTGATATAGCTCAATCTGACGCCATACGCAGGAAAACGATGATCCCTAACCACCCTGAAACTGAACAAATACTGCTGGAAAATGTGCTGTTTGCTCTCGGCAACCCGCTCCGGCTGTCAATTATCCGCCGACTTGCCGACGGCGGCGAACTCAGCTGTAACGCGCTGCGCCCGGAAGATGTGGTGAAATCCACCATGACCCACCACTGGCGCGTATTGCGGGACAGCGGCGTCATCTGGCAGCGTCCGCAGGGACGAGAAAACATGATTTCTTTGCGAAGAGACGATCTGGATACCCGTTTTCCAGGGCTGATGGAGATACTTTTGCAGGCTAAATGATAAGAGTACTTCTGGTTTAATGCCCCTTAAAATTTAAGGGGCACACGGACAGCGAAGGGATTTATCTTACGTGCATACGATATTCAATCATCCCGCTTTTTTTCGCAATCCAGTCGTACAATCGTTGCGCGCGATAATTGGCTTCATGCGTATGCCAGTAAAGATGGCTGGCGTGATGTTTTCTTGCTTCTCTCTGCACATATTCTATTAACTGTTTGCCCGTGTGTTTGCCCCTTGCTGCATCGCTGACATATAAATCTTCGAGGTAGCAATAATCGCTCTCGGACCAGGTTGAACGGTGAAAAAGATAATGCGCAAACCCCACCACCTCTCCATTGCATCGTGCCACTACGCAGAATACTGGCTCAACGGGGCTGAAAAATCGTTGCCAGGTTCGTTCAGTCACAGCCCCGGACAGATCGACGTTGTAAAATTCCTGATATTTTCTCCATAGTGGCATCCAGCTTTCAAAATCACGTTCTTTAACTGCCTCAATGGTCACGCTCGTATTATTCATATTGCCTCTGTGCTTATTCCGTATTTGTTTCAGGAAGAGTGTATTCGCTGAATGGCCCGTTTTGCCCCGCCAATTCTCATCACAAAGGCAGACCAATTTTTCATCCTGCTGCATGCAATATTGCTTTAGAATCAAGGGACACAGAGGGAAAAGTGGACAACATAATGTTTAAGCACGCGCAGCTTGAAACGGTTAAGGCATGGATTATCGACCCTGCAAACGGTTCACTACCGCTTCATGAAAGGATCCAGAGAGCGATACGCACATTGATACTTGAAGGGACCTTATCGCACGGTAAGGCGCTTCCTGCTTCACGTGCGCTGGCTACCTCATTGAATGTTTCGCGGGATACGGTTGAAGCAGCCTATTCCAGCCTGCATGCAGAAGGTTTTATTGAGCGGCAAACAGGCAGAGGGAGCTTCGTCTCTTCCAGCGCCCGGTTTTTAAAACCACGTTCCCGACAGCATCCGCCAACCGCGGAAACACGAAAAGCAAAACTTAGCGCCCGTGGAAAGGTCATCTATGAAAGTGGCGGGATCCGCGAGTTTTCTTCGCCACGTCCGCTGGCGCCCGGTATCCCCGAAACCCGCCTGTTCCCCATTCCAACCTGGGAGCGTCTTCAGCGGCAGGTCCTGAAGGAATATCAGCACAAGATACTGGAGCAAAGTCCACCGCAGGGCATGGAGCGCTTACGGCGGGCCATCGTGGAATATGTCAATCTTGAGCGCGGGACACGTGCGAGTGCAGAACAGGTGATCGTTCTGACAAGTTCTCAACAGGCGCTAGCGCTCTGTTCACACGTGCTGCTGGACAACGGGGAGAGTATTGTCATTGAAGATCCCACCTATCAAGGGGCACACAAAGCGTTTAAGGCTGCCGGACTGCACCCTGTCCCGGTTCCTCTTGATGAAAAAGGCATATCCGTTGACGCACTTAATTCGCTAACCGAACCTGCCAGAGCTATCTACCTTACGCCTTCTCATCAGTATCCAACCGGGGTGACGCTCTCTCTTGACCGACGACTGGCCGTCATTGACTGGGCAAACCGTCACGCCGCCTGGATCATTGAGGATGACTATGACAGTGAGTTTCACTATGAAGGAAAGCCTATGGCCTGCCTTCAGGGGCTGGATGCTTACAACCGGACAATTTATATCGGCACGTTCACCAAGTCGCTGTTCCCCGGGCTACGTATTGCGTACATGATCGTCCCCTCAGAACTGACCGAACCCTTTACCATGGCCAGGACATTAATGGACGGCCATACCGCATCAATAACTCAACTGACGCTGGCTAAATTTTTGGAGGGTGGCCATTTTGGTGCCTATATTCGCAAGATGAGGAACGTTTATGTTGCTCGTCGCGACAAACTGGCCAGCCTGATGGACGAGTATCTTTCTGATTATGTTGTGTACACAACGCCAGCGGGTGGCATGCAGATGCCTTGCCACCTGAGGCACGGGCTATCCGAGAAGGACATTGCCACCGCGGCCCGTCGCGCTGATATTGATATATTAGGACTTACCGGCTTATATGCAGGCAGCCCGGTATCCACCGGTTTTTTAATGGGATTTGCCGCTTACACCGAAAGAGAAATAGAAGACACGGTAAAAAAGCTGGCCGCAATTTTCCGGTCATGTTGTTATCTCTCGCCACTGTAGATACTCGACAGCAGCCCTGGTGGCCTGCGGACTATGCGCCGTACCGCAGGCCCTCACCGCATGGTGAGGGCAGGATGCTCCCTTAGTGCTGGACGCCCGAGCGGTCAGTAAGCTCGTCGGCGGAGAGAATATCCGCTCGCGATGCCACGCTCTTGCGGCGGGCGTACCTGTCCGGCTGGCCTTCCGGGCGCGTTTTGAAGCGTCGGTGGAGCCACATATACTGCTCCGGTGCCATCAGCACGGCTCGCTCGATAGCCCTGTTCATCTGCGTTGCAACCGTCTCTTTGTCAGCACCCTGCAACGACGCGCTGATATCCTCAAGAATAATCAGTTCGTAACCGGTTCCGTCCGCCCTGCGACGCGGCACGAACGGAATCACGGCGGGCTGAGCGCTTTTTACCAGCATATAGCTTCCTGCCGTAGTTGCGGCATCCGGGACAGCAAAGAAGGGTGCAAACACGCTGTTAGTCTTGCCATAGTCGTGATCCGGGGCGTACCACAGAATCTCATTCTGCTTCAGGGCGCGGATCATGCCTTTTAAATCATGACGGTCCAGCATGGTTTTATTAGAACGCAGACGCCCGCGCGTCTGAAGCCAGTCCAGCAACGCATTATTATTCGGACGATAAACCCCAATCCCCGGGTTGAGCATGCCAAAAATCCGCGCGCCCAGTTCAAGGGTGAGAAAATGCATGCCAACCAGCACCACGCCCTTTCCTTGCGCCCTGGCCTGCTCCATATGCTCATACCCGCGCACGGTAAAGCATTTACGCACCCGCCACTCGGGCCAGAACCACGCCATGCCGGTTTCAATTACCCCCATCCCCACGGATTCAAAGTTACGCTGCAGCAAGGCTTCACGCGCCTCTGCTTTCATCTGCGGGAAGCATAGCTCAAGGTTGCGGCGGGCAATCGCCACGCGGCGAGGGAGAAGGCGCATAGCCAGCCGCCCGAGGCGATGTCCAATTCTGAATAACAGCGGATAAGGCAGTAGCATAATGAGCCATAGCGCGGCGATGCCTGTCCAGCTTAGCCAGTATCGAGGATGGAAAAAGGCAGGTGAAAACCGGGGTAATTTTGTCATGAGAAAATTATCCTTTAACGTTGCTGTCCTTAATTGATTCTGTTGTCGATCTTTCCTAAGGATTTATAAAATGTCAGTCAGGAACGTAAAGTGTACCGGATAAGATTAAACTTATTTTTATCGTTTTTTGCGGAAAGAAGGCTGGAGAGGCAGACAAAGCCGGGTAAGACGAAGCGGCCACCCGGCATAAAACTTACATTGAATATCCCGGTTTCTTAATCAGGTCATCCATCTTCGGGGCGATCTCGGTATCCCAGACCTGGGCTTTCCAGTCTGCTTCCTGAACTTCATTCAGCGCTACCGAAATGGAACGGTCTTTACTGTTAAGATGGCGCGTAATCACTTCGGCAATATCGGCCGCCAGCGCGGTTTTTTGTTCGTCGTTGAGATCGCGGGGAAAGTATTTGATATCTACGTGTGGCATATGCAGGTTTCCTGTTGTGGTTGAGCGCTTCACGTTATCAGATAATAGTATTTGCCTTTAACACCTTGTGCAGTTCTGGCAGCTGACAGACGGTATCGGCGATCGCCGTAAATTTCGGGGTATTGGCAGCAAACCAGTCGTGACGAGGCCCCCAGGTGCGCGCCACGGCAATATACACATCCAGCAGCGTCAGTCGTTCTCCCAATGCAAACGGCGCGGCTTTAAGCTGACTTTCGAACCATAAATAGAGGGATTTCCGGTACGCAATGCAGTTTTTCTGCAACTGTTCCGGTGCGTCGGGCGCCCAGCGTTCGGGATAATCTGCAAACGTAAAAGTGGGATAGACGTTAGCCACAAACCAGATAAGCAAACGCTGAAACTGCTGGCGTTCGGCCTGCCCCACGGGCGGCGCAAGATCGGGACAGCGGTCGAGTACCATCAGGGCAATCGCCGCCGTTTCGGTCATGATGGCGCCATTTTCCAGCGCCAGCGTGGGCACCTGACACAGCGGATTGAGCTTTTGCAGCAACTCACGCTGCGGACCAGGCTGTTCAAACCCGTCCACGTTCACAAACTGATAAGGGATATCGGCCAGGGTCAGCATCACTTCACTGATTGCCGAGCCCCAGCCGGGTACGCCATAAAGTTTCATCATGTTGCCCCCTCAGGGATGAAAACCCTAAGTGTAGAGCACCATTAGTAGGTTATCCCAGGCGGGTTGACCTCCGACTGCGTGACCGCTTCGCCCTGTTCACCCCAGCGCGCCAGCACCTTCTGGTACTCACCCCGCGCAATCGCCCCGTCCAGCGCGGCCTGCAGAGCGTACACCAGCCCATTCCCCTTTTTCGTGGTCGTGGCGACAAAGGCTTTCTTTGGGCCTAACCCCACGACGCGCGTTTCTCCGGTGAGCGCCGCTTTCCAGGACGAAACCGACTGCGGACCAAATAACACATCCGCCCGGCCAGACTGAATATAGAGATTGCCCGAGGCATCGTCGTGGAGATAGACCGGCAGCGCAGGTTCGCGTCCCGCCTTTTTGTTCTCCTCGTTCCAGCCCAGCAGGATGCGCTCCTGATTGGTCCCCGAGCCGACAATCACCTTTTTCCCGGCCAGATCTTCCGGGTTTTTGATCGACTGAATCTCGCTGGTGGATTTCACCGAGAACGCCAGCGAATCGACGCGGTAGGTCGCAAAATCAAACTTCTCTTTACGCTGTTCGGTCACCGCAATGTTCACCAGCGCCACGTCGTAGCGTCCGGAGGCGATCCCCAGCGGCCAGTCTTCCCACGCCGTCGGTATCAGCTTCAGCTTGAGCCCCAGGCTACCCGCCAGCAGGCGGGCGATATCCGGATCGCTGCCGATGCGCGTGCGATTGTCGCTGGCCAGCAGCGCCAGCGGTGGAGAGTTCAGCATGGAAACGGCAACCGTAAGCGTTCCCGGCTCAACGAACCTGTAGTTTGCGGGGATCTTCGCCACCGCCTGCCGATCCACCGTCACCGGCAGCGGCTGCTCGTTGGCCTGCACATCAATCCCGGCGTGGCTCACCGTCGTGAAGATCAACCCAACCAGACATCCATATTTCATCTGCGCTCCTTACAGCACTTTAGAGAGGAACTGGCGCGTTCGCGGGTGCGACGGACGGTTTAAAACGTCGTCGCTGTTGCCCTGCTCCACAATTTTCCCGTCGACCATAAATACCACCTGATCCGCCACTTCCCGGGCAAATCCGATCTCATGCGTGACCACCACCAGCGTGGTGCCAGAGCGGGCCAGCTTTTTGATGACGTCCAGGACTTCCCCCACCAGCTCCGGATCCAGCGCCGAGGTAGGCTCGTCAAACAGCATTACGCGCGGACGCAGCGCCAGCGCACGGGCAATGGCAATGCGCTGCTGCTGGCCCCCGGAGAGATGGCGGGACCAGGCGTCCGCTTTATCCCTCAGCCCCACCACATCCAGCAGGCTATATGCCCTTTCCACCGCCTCTTTCCTGCTGAGCTTTTTATGCGCGATGGGCGCCTCAATCAGATTTTCCAGCACCGTGAGATGCGGAAAGAGATTGAAGTTCTGAAACACGTAACCCACGTTGACGCGCTGCTTGAGGATCTCGTTCTCTTTCAGTTCGTAAAGCCTGTCACCCTGACGACGGTAGCCAATGTAGTCCCCGTCGATCTGGATGAAGCCTTCGTCGACGCGCTCCAGGTGGTTAATGGTGCGTAGCAGCGTCGATTTACCCGAGCCGGACGGCCCGAGGATCACCGTTACGGAGCTCGGCGGGATCTCAAGCGTGACGTTGTCGAGCGCTTTATGGCGGCCAAAATATTTACTGACGCCGGTAATTGAAATATGTCCTTCAGGAGAGGCTTGCATGGACGGGCTCCTGTGCTGGCGTGGTGGTGACAGCGCGGCTACGACGGGTGGCGCTGTTCTGGTTCACGGCGGAGCGGCGTTCGCTGCGGGCGAGCCCGCGCTCAACACCATACTGGATAGCGGACAGAACGGTGGTGATCGCCAGGTACCACGCGGCACCGACCATCAGCAGCGGGATCACCTCCTGCGTGCGGTTGTAGATCATCTGGATGGTATAGAACAGCTCCGGCATCGCCAGGACATACACCATCGCCGTACCCTTGGCGAGACTGATAATTTCATTGAACCCCGAGGGCAATATGGTACGCAGCGCCTGCGGCAGAATGATCCGCACCGTGCGACGCCATGCGGGCAGGCCGAGCGCGGCGGCAGCCTCATACTGGCCGTGATCGACCCCGAGGAATCCGCCACGAATGATCTCGGCGGTATAGGCACTCTGAACGAGGGTTAACCCCACCACCGCGGTAGAAAATTGCCCGAGCACGTTGATGGTTTCAAAACTGCCCCAGGTGATGCGGGTGAACGGTACGCCGATCGAGAGCGTGTCGTAGAGATAGGAGAAGTTGTAAAGGATGATCAGCACGACTATGAGCGGCAGCGAGCGGAACAACCAGATGTATCCCCACGCCAGGCTGCTTAACAGCCAGGAGGAAGAGAGTCTCGCCAGGGCCAGCAGGCCGCCAATCACCACGCTCAGCGCAGTGCCGATCAGGGTCAGCAGCAGGGTCTGCCCGACACCTGCGAGGATCACCGGGTCAAAGAACCAGCGGGCAAACACCGCCCACTCCCAGCGCGGGTTAAAGGCCACGGACTGGATCACAACGGCCAGGATAAACAGGGCCACCACGGCGCCGACGGTCCGCAGCGGATAACGCGCCGGGACCACCTTAATGGTTTCAACGTTGCTCATCGTCGTTCCTCATGCGGTTTTACTGAACGCTTCACGTACCAGCGTTTTGGTGAAACGCAGCCGACCGTCAAACGGCGGCTGGCTGTACTCTTCCGGGTCACGGGTGAGATCGAACTGCGGCTGGTATCCCTGGCTGAGATAGAGCCGCACCGCTTCCGGTTGACGAAAACCGGTCGTCAGGTAGATCTGGCTGTAACCCGCCAGCACCGCCCTGCGCTCCAGTTCCTGCACCACGCGGGCAGCAAGCCCCTGCTGACGCAGGGATTTGTCCGTCCAGATGCGTTTAATTTCGGCGGTCCGTTCATCAAAGGGTTTGTACGCACCGGTGGCGATAATCTTCTCGTCACGTTCCAGCACGATAAACAGCCCCTGTGGCGCTAAATACCACGCCGTGAGCTCAACTTCCGCGTCCTTAGAGAAGTAGTCGCCGTAGCGGGCGGCATATTCACCGAACAGTCCCTCGATAATCGGCTGCAGTTCGGCATCTTCCGGCGAAACATCACGAAATTGTTCACGCATAGCGCCTCCTTAATCTCCCAGACCTGCCGGGTTCACCTCGGAATGAGCAATGCGCTCAACCCCTTCTCCCCAGCGGTTTAGCACTTTGTCGTAATCGCCGTTTTTGATTACGCCATTAAGCGCGGTTTGCACCGGCTCGACCAGGCCGCTGCCTTTTCTCAGCGTGACCGCGATGTGCGCCGCTTTCGGCCAGCCGCCGTCCACGCTGCCGACGAGTTTGGTTTTGCCGTTGAGCGCCGCTTTCCACGCGCCTATCACGTTCGGGCCAAAGTAGGCATCCGCGCGCCCGGACTGCAGCGCCAGCGTTTGCGCCGCATCGTCTTTGGTGTAGATCGGAGTAAAGGGTTTCAGCCCTTTCCTGAGGTTCTCGGCATTCCATGCCAGCAGAATGGCTTCCTGATTGGTACCGGAGCCCACAATAATCCTGAGCCCGGCGATGTCCTCTGCTTTTTTAAGCGAGGTAATCGGGCTGGTCGATTTCACGTAGAAACCGAGGGAGTCCTTACGGTAGGTGGCAAAATCAAACTTCTCTTTGCGCGCTTTGGTGACGGTAATATTACTGATGGCGGCATCGTATTTTCCGGACGCCACGCCCAGCGGCCAGTCTTCCCACGAGGTCGGCACCACGTTCAGCTCCAGCCCGAGGCTGTCAGCCACCAGGCGAGCGACGTCGACCTCGCTTCCCAACAGCGTTTTGTTGTCATCGGAGAAAACCGTGAGCGGCGGTTGATTCAGCCCCGCCACCGCCACGGTAAATTTCCCGGGCACGGCAAAGCGATAATCCTTCGGTAGCTGCGCCACCGCATCACCGTTTTTGACGGTGTTGATCGGCGTTTTATTGGCCTCAATACTCACGCCAGTGCCGTTAATCGTGACATTCTCTGCCCGGACGACAGGGGTAAAGGCCAGCGCGAGCGCCAGAATAAGCGATGTTTTCTGCATAGCGGTGTTCTCGTTTATTGTTGTGTGAACGTGTTTTTCGGTTGATCCAGACCTAAGCTGTCGCGCAACGTGGTGCCGGGATAGTCGGTACGGAACAGCCCGCGGGCCTGCAAAACGGGCACTACCTGGTCAACAAAGCGCGGGAAGGTATCCGGCGTGCCGCCCTGAATGATGAAGCCGTCTGCGGCATAGCCTTCAAACCAGGCCTGAAGGCCGTCTGCAACCTCTTCCGGCGTGCCGGAAAAACGCGGGCGCGGCGACGCGGCTTCCAGCGCCACCTGGCGCAGGGTTAAGTTGCGTTCGTGGGCGTTACGCTTAATTTCATCGGTGGTGCTGCGGAAGCTGTTTTTGCCTAGATCGCCGATATCCGGGAACGGCTCGTCGAGCGGATACTGGCTGAAATCGTGATGCTCAAAATAACGTCCGAGGTAATTAAGGGCGTCGTTAATCGACATCAGCGCCGCCGTAGTCTGGTACTGGTTTTCCACGTCTTCGGCATCGTTGCCAACGATGACGCTGACGCCCTGGAAAATATGCAAATCTGACGCGCGCCGACCGTTCGTTTCCAGCTGCTGCTTCACGTCGCGATAAAACGCTTTTGCTTCTTCGAAGGTGTCATGGTGGGTAAAAATGGCGTCGGCATGTTTTGCCGCCAGTTTTTTCCCGTCATCCGACGCACCGGCCTGAAAGACAACCGGACGTCCTTGCGGCGTGCGACCAATATTGAGCGGCCCGGCGACCTGGAAGAAATCCCCGTGATGATTCAGAGGGTGCAGTTTAGCCGGGTCAAAAAACTGACCGCTCTCTTTATTACGGATAAAAGCATCCTCTTCCCAGGAGTCCCAAAGTCCTTTCACCACGTCCAGATACTCATCGGCAATGCGATAGCGCAGCGCATGTTCCGGGTGTTTTTCGCGGGAAAAGTTCTTCGCTGAACCTTCCAGCGGCGAAGTCACCACGTTCCAGCCAGCGCGTCCGTTGCTCAGGTGGTCGAGGCTGGCGAACTGCCGTGCCGTGGTAAAGGGCTCGCTGTAGGAGGTGGATAAGGTTCCCACCAGCCCCAGTCGCGAGGTAATACTTGCCAGCGCGGATAACACCGTTAAGGGCTCAAACCGGTTTAAAAAATGCGGGATCGATTTTTCGTTAATATAAAGACCGTCGGCAACGAATAAGAAATCGAGTTTGCCCTCTTCCGCTTTTAATGCCGTCTCTTTAACGAAATCAAAATTGATACTGGCATCCGCGACGGCCGCCGGATGACGCCAGGCGGACATATTTCCGGATGCGCCATGCAAAATGGTCCCGAGCCGCAGTTGACGATGTGCAGACATATTTACCTCATGATTAATCAGACGTGTTGCAGGGCGTGTTCCGCAAGCTGGGCAAAATAGCGGGCAGCGGGTTCAATTAAGGCTTCATCCGGATTAAATGCCGGGTGGTGTAAACCAAACGGACTGTTGCTGCCGATGCTGACAAACGCGCCGGGTACAGACTGGAGATAAACTGCGAAATCTTCTCCGCCCATATGTAGCTCGGCGTGATGGGTTTCATACCCCGCTTCACGGGCGACCGAGGTGGCGAAATCGGCCCAGCGTTGGTCATTGACCAGCGCAGTGGGCCCGGCAAACCAGGTGATATCAATCTGCGCGCTAAAGGCACTGGCAAAACCGGCCGCAATTTCCCCCACGCGGGCCTTCACGTTCTGCTGCACTTCCGTGCGGTGGGTGCGTAGCGTACCTTCCAGCTCAACGCTTTCCGGCAGCACGTTCCAGGTGTTGCCCCCGGCAATGCGCGTCACGCTCAGCACCACCGAATCCAGCGTATTCACATTGCGGCTGGCGACGCTTTGCAGCGCGGTCACCAGCTGGCTGGCCAGGAGAATAGCGTCGTTGCCTTCATGCGGGCGCGCGGCGTGCGCGCCTTTACCGGTAATGCGGATCGCGAAGCGGTCGACGTTGGCATAGAACGGCCCGCCACGGGTCGCGAACTTCCCCACCGGCAGGCCGGGCTCGTTGTGCATCCCAAAAATCGCGCTGACATCCTGCAGGGCACCGGCCCGCACCATGCTCTTCGCCCCCCCAAAGTTCTCTTCGGCTGGCTGAAACAGGATACGCACCCGCCCCTTAAGCGAGGCTTCCCGCGCTTTCAGTTTTAACGCTGCACCGAGGATCACGCTGGTATGGATATCGTGTCCGCAGGCATGCATCACGCCGGGCTGCTGCGAGCTAAACGGCACGCCGCTGCGCTCCTCAATGGGCAGGGCATCAATGTCTGCCCGCAGCGCGATCAGTTTGTTACCGGTCCCGATCTCCGCCACCACACCGGTCGGCAGGTCGTAAGGCAGCGGCGTGATGCCCGCGGCTGACAGCCACCGGCGCAGGCGCGCCGTCGTTTCCACTTCCTGGCCGGACAGCTCCGGGTTCTGATGCAGCTCGCGACGCCAGGCAATCAGTTGTTCACCAAAGCTCATACGGTAACCTCCGTGTTCAGACGCGCCTCGGCCAGCAAACGCAGGGACTGCACGCGCGTTGCCCCCTCCGCAACCGGCGTGTCGATGATAAATTCGTCGATCCCCCACTGCGCGTGTAGCGCGTTCAGCTGTTCCAGCACCGACTCCGCCGTCCCCGCCAGCAGCGACTGGGCGCGACGGGCGATGCGCACCAGCTCGCTCCCGGCCTGACGCGCAAAGGCATAGGCCTGATCCTCGCTGGCGACGGTCACGCGCTGACCGTTTGCCAGCTCAACACCCCACACTTCGACCTTCTGCGCCAGGGCTTCGGCCTCAACCTGGGTCGGTGCGATAATCGCCTGCACCGCCACTATCACCTCCCGCGCGCTGTTCTTACGCCAGGTCGAAACCACCTCGCGTAACAGTTCCGGGTCTCCGTTCAGATGCGCGGCAAAGACAAAGTGCCAGTCGAGTGATGCGGCGAGCAGCGCGCTTTCCGTGCTGGCGCCCAGCAGAAAACCCTGTGCAGGTACCGGCGGCAGCGGCGTGGCGCGAACGGCTTCCTCCGCTGAGTGGTTTTCAGGGCGGATCCAGCGATCGAGCTGGGCCAACTGTTCGGCAAAGCTGCCCTTTTCCTGCTGATCCAGCCCCTGCTGCAGCGCGCGGGTCGAGAGCGGTAATCCGCCAGGCGCTTTTCCGACGCCAAGATCCACGCGGCCGGGCGCCAGCGCGGCCAGCACGTTGAAATTCTCGGCGACTTTATACGGGCTGTAGTGCTGGAGCATGACGCCCCCGGAACCGACCCGGATGCGCGTTGTTTGCCCGAGGATCCAGGCAATCAGCAGCTCCGGCGAGGGACTGGCAAGCTGAGGGGTATTGTGGTGTTCGGCAATCCAGAAGCGGTGATAGCCCAGATTTTCTGCCTGCTGCGCCAGCGCTAACGTACGCGCCAGTGCATCGGCAGCCGTTTCGTTTTCAGCGATGGGGCTTTTGTCCAGAATGCTGATTCGCCATGACATGTTGCGTTCTCGTTTGACTTAACATGTCGACATTATTAAGGGCGTATTTCACCACTGAGAAACAATTAATTTACATTTAGTTTTCTGGAAATCAGATATACAGCGCCCTGCTAGGGGTGAGTTTTCAGCGAAGCAATCAGCGCATCCGCCTCCTGGCGACGGGTGATGCGAACAAACTGAATGTGGGCGTATTGCGGGTTTTTCATATCAGCGTCGTAACGCTCGCGGTTAATGCGCCAGGTTTTAAGGGTCCAGATGATGATGGATTCCCGGCTGAAAAATGAGCGGCGGAAGCTTTCGCAGTTTCCTGTGCCAGGCCACAGTTCCTGTTGGTGCCATGCGCGTTTAAACGCGCGCGTCACCGCCTGCCAGAGGGTACGGACAAAACCGCAGTCCACCCACACGACCAGATCAACCTCACGCCATTTCACCGGGCGCGTGCGGTTGTAGTTGCCATCAAGCACCCAGCCGGGTGTGGCAGCGAGCGTATTTTCCAGCGTCTCCAGTAGCTCCTCATCGGGCGTTCCCTTCCACTCAGAACGCCAGTAGAGCCTGTCCATCTCAATATAAGGGAGCGACAGTTCCGTCGCGATGCGCCGGGCAAGCGTACTTTTTCCGCTCCCGCTGGTACCGATAATATTGATTTTCACCGTTCCGCCTGGCCATGCTGAAGAAAACATTTCGGATCATATCGTTTTATTTTTGTTAATGAAATGCCCGTGACGCGCTGCCTCATTGCGCGCTACCTCAACGTAATTATTAAGGATTTCTGATGATTAAAGCAGCACTTCACTATTAGTTCTGTCTAAAAACTCGCCACGATTCAGCGTGTTGTAATCCTCATCTGCTCTGACCACACGATTTCCTTCGACCTGCATCACTTTCGACACGGTTATATTTTGCGTCGCTTATGAATTGCAGGTAGGATGCCTCGCCATGTTTCGCCTTATCCATACGCAGAATGACTGAGAAGGCGACATGTGTTTGCGCAGAAGCAATCGTTTGTATCGCTCTCTGCCAGGCAGGACTATCACGATAATGGTTCAGACAGGCAAACAGGTAACTCAATGAAAACAAGCAATAAAAGCGCAGCCGATCATCACGCTGCTAAACGTCGCTGGTTGAACTCCCACGAAGAGGGCTACCACAAAGCGATGGGCAACCGTCAGGTGCAAATGATCGCCATCGGCGGCGCTATCGGAACAGGTCTGTTTTTAGGTGCTGGTGCGCGTCTGCAAATGGCTGGCCCGGCTCTCGCCCTGGTGTATCTGGTGTGCGGGATCTTCTCTTTCTTCATTCTTCGCGCACTGGGTGAACTGGTGCTGCATCGTCCGTCCAGCGGGAGTTTTGTTTCCTACGCCCGTGAATTCCTCGGTGAAAAAGCGGCCTACGTGGCAGGCTGGATGTACTTCGTCAACTGGGCGATGACCGGTATCGTCGATATCACCGCCGTTGCGCTCTACATGCACTACTGGGGCGCGTTCGGTGACGTGCCGCAGTGGATCTTTGCCCTTGGTGCGCTGGCGATTGTCGGCACCATGAACATGATCGGCGTGAAGTGGTTCGCCGAAATGGAGTTCTGGTTTGCGCTGGTAAAAGTGCTGGCGATTGTGATTTTCCTGGTCGTCGGGACCGTGTTCCTCGGCAGCGGTAAGCCGCTGGATGGCAATGCCACCGGCTTCCACCTGATAACCGATAACGGCGGTTTCTTCCCGCACGGTCTGCTGCCTGCGCTGGTTCTGGTTCAGGGCGTCGTGTTTGCCTTTGCCTCTATCGAACTGGTGGGTACCGCAGCGGGTGAATGTAAAGACCCGCAGACCATGGTGCCGAAAGCCATTAACAGCGTGATCTGGCGTATCGGTCTGTTCTACGTTGGTTCCGTGGTGCTGCTGGTTCTGCTGCTGCCGTGGAATGCCTATCAGGCTGGTCAGAGCCCGTTTGTCACCTTCTTCTCTAAGCTCGGCGTGCCTTACGTTGGCAGCATCATGAACATCGTGGTACTGACGGCGGCACTCTCCAGCCTCAACTCCGGCCTTTACTCTACCGGTCGTATCCTGCGCTCTATGTCGATGGGCGGTTCTGCGCCGAAGTTCATGTCGAAGATGAGCAAGCAGCACGTACCGTATGCCGGTATTCTGGCGACCCTGGTAGTGTATGTCTTCGGTGTATTCCTGAACTATCTGGTGCCGTCTCAGGTTTTCGAGATCGTTCTGAACGTGGCCGCACTTGGGATTATCGCCTCCTGGGCCTTTATCGTGGTTTGCCAGATGCGCCTGCGTAAAGCCATTAAAGAAGGCAAAGCCGCAGACGTCAGCTTTAAGCTGCCGGGCGCACCGGTGACCTCATGGCTCACCCTGCTCTTCCTGTTTAGCGTGCTGGTACTGATGGCGTTCGACTACCCGAACGGTACCTATACCATCGCCACCATTCCGCTGCTGGCCGTATTGCTGATCGCAGGCTGGTTCGGCGTACGTAAACGCGTTCACGAAATTCACAGCACCGCGCCGGTTCATCCTGATGATGAAAAACACGACGCACCGCTGGTGGAAGAGACCTCGCGTTAATAAAAAAGCCGGGTGGCGGCTTCGCCTTACCCGGCCTATATCTTATCGTTTTTGTAGGCCCGGTAAGCGCAGCGCCACCGGGCAATTCCCACATTAGAGTGCAATACGAATCACATCATCAGGCTGAGTGGCTTCCTGCTGGCGAGTGGATTTTTGTTTCACCGTCACGTACAGGATTTTGCCATCGGCAGACAGCGCCAGGCTATTCGGGTAGACAGGCGTGTCGAAAGTTTTTGTCACCTTATAAGACTTCGCGTCAATCACGCTCACTTTACCGGCTTCACGGTGCGTCACGTAGGCTTCATTGCGAGCCGGGTTAAACAGAACCGCCAGTGATTCAGGCGCCGCAATTTTCTCAATCACGCTGCCGTCTTTCAGGCTCACCACCAGCACTTCCGGCTGTTTTGAGTCGGTCAGGAAGGCACGCTGACCGGCGGTGTCCAGGCTCAAATTCAGGTAGAAGTGTTCTTTGCCGTCGTCCTGCACTTTTTTGCGGCTGAGGATGGTGTGGGTGGCGGTATCAATGGTGACCAGCTCGCCGTCCGCATTCGTTGTATACAGGCGTTTCGCCCTGGCATCAAGCGCCAGCCCGGTGCTGTAGGTACCCGTATTTGCGATGGTTCCTTTCAGCTTCAGCGTGGCGCCATCCACCACCCAAATCACGCTCTCTTTGCCCACCCCGGTGATGTAAATCGTGTTGCTCGCGTCATCCGCCACCAGCTGTCGCGGCTGCAGCGGTTTCACCGTTTCGCTGCGCTGGCGACTATCGAGCACCAGACGCCCTTTCACGTCGCCCGTTTTCGCATCAATGGCCGTCACCGCACCGTTGATCGTGTTACCCAACCACAGGGTTTGCGTCGCGCCGTCGAGGGTTGCACCAAAAGGTTTGAGATCGCTATGAATGGCCTGCGTGACCTCCAGCGTGGCAGGATCAAGACGATAGATAATCCCACCCTTGTCAGTTTTACGGCTTTGCGACGTCGCAACCCACAGCGCATTCTCCTGCTGGCTGACCGCCATTTCATAGGCACCTTTACCCACTGCTTTACGCAGCATCTCTTCGGCGGCATGCACCTGGAAGGTTCCGGCAAACAGTAAAGCGGCAGACAGCAGAGAGGTGCTCAGTCGCGGTGAGCACAGATGGCGTAAAGACATAACAATTCCTTTTTTGAAAAATGGGAGTACGGCTGACATCGCTTCCGGCTGGCAACGTCATGGCGTCGCCGTTATGATAATGAGAATAGTAATCATTAATGAATTAAAAGTGGAGTTTTTCTTTCCCTTCTCGCCTTTCATTAACGCAATGTGCGGTTATAGTTTTCAAAACATTTACAAAACCTTTAACATGTATGGACATGTTCCATTTGGTTCGTTTACACACCACAACCGGTTTTACTCATGAAAATCATTTCTGCCCGTAAGGCATCTCTCCCGCTGCTGCTGGTCCCCGTTGTTTTTGTGCCGCTTAGTGCGATCGGCGCAGAGGAACAAACCATGATCGTCAGCGCCACGCCGCAAACCGTATCAGAGCTTGATACCCCGGCGGCGGTCAGCGTCGTGAATGGCGATGATATGCGTCATGCCACGCCACGCATTAACCTCTCTGAATCGCTTGGCAGCGTTCCAGGGCTGCAAATCCAGAACCGGCAGAACTATGCCCAGGATCTCCAGCTTTCAGTGCGTGGGTTTGGTGCCCGATCAACGTTTGGCGTGCGCGGCATTCGCATGTATGTCGACGGTATCCCTGCCACCATGCCGGACGGACAGGGCCAGACGTCTAACATCGATCTCTCCAGCATTGACAGCGTTGAAGTGCTGCGTGGCCCCTTCTCTGCCCTGTACGGTAACGCCTCTGGCGGCGTGATTAACATGACTACCCAGACCGGGCAGCAGCCACCGACCCTTGAGGCGAGCAGCTATTACGGCAGTTACGGTACATGGCGCTATGGAATGAAAGCCACCGGCGCCATGGGGGACGGAACGCATGCGGGAGACGTGGATTACACGGTTTCGACTACCCGCTTCACCACCAAAGGCTTCCGCGACCACAGCGGCGCGCGGAAGAATCTGGCTAACGCCAAACTGGGTGTACGCATTGACGACGCCAGCAAGCTGACGCTGATTTTCAACAGCGTGGACATGAAAGCCAACGATCCGGGCGGGCTGAGCTATCAGGAGTGGCAAAACAACCCACGTCAGTCTCCGCGCGGCGATCAGTACAACACGCGCAAGACCATCAAGCAGACCCAGGCCGGTCTGCGCTATGACCGCCAGCTTAGCGCTCAGGACGATCTGAGCGTGATGATGTATGCCGGTGAGCGTGAAATGACGCAGTATCAGTCGATTCCTTATCAGCCGCAGCTGCGACCTTCTCACTCCGGCGGCGTGATTGATATGCAGCGCCACTATCAGGGCGTTGATACCCGCTGGACGCACCGTGGTGAGCTGCTGGTGCCGGTCACCTTCACCACCGGTCTGAACTATGAAAACATGAGTGAAGATCGTCGCGGGTACGAAAACTTCGTGATGAACAACGGCGTGCCGGATTACGGCGTTAAAGGCGATAAGCGTCGTGATGAACGCAATCTGATGTGGAACGTCGATCCTTATCTGCAAACCAGCTGGCAGTTAACGCAGAAACTTTCCGTCGACGCGGGCGTGCGCTACAGCTCGGTCTGGTTCGATTCCAACGACCACTATGTTACGCCGGGGAACGGCGATGACAGCGGTGACGCGAGCTATCACAAATGGCTCCCGGCAGGCTCGGTGAAATATGCGGTGACGGACGCGTGGAACCTCTATGCGGCCGCAGGACGTGGCTTCGAAACGCCGACCATCAACGAACTTTCTTATCGCGCCGATAATCAGGGCGGCCTGAACATCGGCCTGAAACCTTCCACGAACAACACCTATGAAGTGGGCAGCAAAACCCGCATCGGTAATGGTCTGCTGACGGCAGCGCTGTTCCGCACAGACACAGATGATGAGATCGTGGTCGATGCCAGCGCTGGCGGTCGTACAAGCTATAAAAATGCCGGGAAAACCCGCCGTCAGGGGGTAGAAGTCTCTCTCGATCAGCAGTTTGCTGAGAACTGGAAGCTGAAAATGGCGTGGACATACCTGGACGCCACCTACCGCACCAACGTCTGCGGCGATGCTGACTGTAATGGCAACCGTATGCCGGGCATAGCCCGCAATATGGGCTTCGCGTCGTTTGGCTGGCAGCCAGAAGAAGGCTGGTACGCGGGTTCTGACGTGCGCTATATGAGCGACATCATGGCTGATGACGAAAACACGGCGAAAGCGCCGTCGTACACGGTGGTTGGGCTCAATACCGGGTATAAATTTAACTATGGCAACTGGGGGATGGACGTCTTTGGCCGCGTAGATAACCTGTTCGACAAAGAGTATGTCGGCTCCGTTATTGTTAACGAATCGAACGGGCGTTATTACGAGCCCGCACCTGGCCGTAACTACGGTGTTGGTCTGTCGGTCTCTTATCGCTTCGAGTGAGAAAAAAAGTAAAGTTTATTTTATAAATGAAATAATGCTCCTGATGGCAATAAGCCATCAGGAGTTATTCACCAGATAAATAATTAGGTGCGGGATATAGTCGCTCTGCTAAATAATCTCTTAGTTAAAATATTGTCGCTGTAAAAGCGTATTCGCTTCATCAATCAACTTATCAATGGCCTTCTGGCTGGCATCAACATCTCTTCTCTCAAGGGCTGAAAGCAGCTCGTCATAGTGATAAGTCGACACTTTGATGTCATCAAGCTCACGGTGAAGATAGTTAATACACGGGCCGATGCGCACCCATAGCTGTTCAATCAACGCATTCAGCGTCGGCATTTCGGCATACTGATAAAGCGTAAACCGGAAGACACGATTCGCATGGAGCGCCTGCTGGACGTTCCCGTTGCGCATGGCCTCATGAAATACGTCCGACAATTTGCGCAACGTCTCCAGCTTTTGCTCAGACATATTCTGACAGGCCGCGGCGACTGCCATGGGCTCAAGCTGTTTGCGAATGGCGTTAATTTCGTTATAACGATCCAGCGTGACCTCTGGCACCAGAAAGGCCTGCGCGGGCGTAGCGTGTAACGCCCCTGCCGACACCAGACGCAGCAGCGCTTCGCGGACCGGCGTAATACTGGTTCCCAATTTATCGGCAATCTCTTTCGTAATCAGCCGTGCGCCAGATTTGAGGGAGCCTGTAATTAATGCTCCTTTCAAACTGAGTTCAACTTGCATGGTAAGACTGATCCTTTGGGCTTTTTCTAAGTGATCCAAATCAAGCATGTTCAATTCCTGTAGCTAAAACTTAATGCTATTTTTAAGCGTCGGTTTAATAAAACGACGCTGCTTCGATATATCCTGTATCGTCATGCCTGGTGGTGGGAAGTACGTAAAAACAGCAAAAAAAGCAAACTGTGATTTTTTATCGGCTTCGGGCGCATCCGGGATGATGGCGCGAAAAACCATGTCCGTTAATTAAAGACAATATATCGTATCTTCACAAATAAATATGGCGGGAAACCCCGCCATCATGCTTTTTATTTATTGTCACCCGCGACGCGAATCACGACTTTGCCGAAATTTCGACCTTCCAGCAGGCCAATCAGCGCCTCGGGCGCGTTCTCCAGCCCATCCGTGACCTGTTCACGATAGTGAATTTTACCTTCCTGCACCCAGCGCCCCATCTCGTCCTGGAACGCCTTAATGTGGTGGCCATAGTCCTGAGCGATAATGAACCCCTGCATCCGAATACGTTTCTTCAGAATGGTGCCCATCAGCAGCGGCAAGCGATCCGGTCCTTCAGGCAAGCCCGTCGCATTGTAGCCACTCACCAGGCCGCAAACCGGCACGCGCGCAGAGGTATTCAGTAGCGGCAGTACGGCGTCAAAGACTTTCCCCCCGACGTTTTCATAATAGACATCAATCCCTTTCGGGCAGGCGTGCTTCAGCTGGTCGGCAAAATCCGCCGCGTGGTGATCGAGACACTGATCAAACCCAAGAACATCAACGGCATGACGGCACTTTTCTGCCCCACCGGCAACGCCCACTACCCGGCAACCTTTGATTTTGCCAATCTGCCCAACGGTGGCGCCAACCGGACCTGTCGCCGCAGCAACCACCAGCGTTTCACCCGCTTTCGGTTGTCCGATATCCAGTAACCCCATATAGGCGGTAAAACCAGGCATACCCAGAACACCCAGCGACCAGGAAGGATGAGACGGATTGTCGCCCAGCTTGACCAGGCCGCTGCCGTCCGAAAGTTCATATTCCTGCCAGCCGCTGTAGCCCAGCACCCATTCACCGGGTTTGAAATCGGGATGGTTTGACTGCTCAACGCGGCTGACCGTTCCCCCGACCATCACGGCACCCACCTCTACCGGAGGGGAATAGGATGGCGCATCGCTCATGCGACCCCGCATATACGGATCCAGCGACAGCCAGACGGTACGAAGCAACAGTTGCCCCTCAACGGGCGCGGGAACAGGTTGTGTTTCCAGACGGAAATTTTCCGCGACCGGCGCGCCCTGTGGACGAGAAGCCAGCACCCAGCGGCGATTTTGCGAAACAGCGTGATTCATCAGGATCTCCTTCTGCTACAAATGTCATTACAGCCTGGCTCATGAACGGCGTTATCGCTTCCTTTACGAGCCCGACTGGTTAAGCCGTACAACCAGATAGACACAGCTTTCATTCGTTTCGTTGATGAAACGGCAGTCATTTGGCGGCCCAAGTTCAAGACAGTCACCGGCCTGCATCTCGTGGCGTGTGTCGCCTTCCTGAAACACCAGCTCGCCGGACTGCAGCCAGATGAGCTGACGAGCCAGCGCGTAAGACGATGCGGGCATCGGCACATCGCTCCCGGCAGGCAGTTCTACCTGAACAAGGTCGATGGGCAGATCGGTACGGGGAGAAACATGACGGCGGAGATAGTGCGTTTGCGGGTCGCGCCAGACAGGCTGGTTGGCAAGGCGCAGGAGTTTACCTTCCTGCATCTCCGCGCGTGCAATCAGCGTGGACATGCTGATGCCAAACGCGCCGGACAGGCGGGCAAGAAGAGTCGCTGTCGGGCTGCTGTCTCCCCGCTCAATTTTGTGGATCATCGCGCGCGAGACCCCTGCCCGGTCAGCCAGCTCGCTCAGGGACCATCCGCGGGACTCGCGTTCAAGACGAATTCTTGCACTAATTCGTTGATTCATTGTGTCTGTTATTGTGTTCATGACGTCATACTATAGTGTATGAATGGCATTTCAATGGGGTTCTGATAACAAAAAAATAGGGCTTATGGCGTAGCGCCCGGACGATGCAGTTGTGTAATATCGTATCTACAACGTAATACTATAGTGAACAACACACAGAGGGAACATCATGATCGTTCGTCATGCCTGCAAAGAAGACTGCGCTGCGATAGGAGAGATCTATAACCACGCGGTGCTGCATACTGCCGCGATCTGGAACGATAAAACCGTCGATACCGATAACCGTATCGCGTGGTTTGAGGCTCGTACACTTGCAGGCTATCCGGTTCTGGTGAGCGAGGAAAACGGTGTTATTACCGGATACGCCTCTTTCGGTGACTGGCGAGCCTTTGATGGTTTCCGCCATACGGTAGAACATTCGGTCTATGTCCATCCGGATCATCAGGGCAAGGGGATTGGCCGCACGTTAATGAAAGCGCTGATTAACGAGGCCCGCACCATCGGTAAACATGTGATGGTGGCCGGTATTGAAGCGCAAAATCAGGCCTCCATTCACCTTCATGAAACCCTCGGTTTCGTGACTACCGGACAAATGCCGCAGGTGGGAACCAAGTTTGGCCGGTGGCTGGACTTAATCTTTATGCAGCTGCAGCTTGACGAGCGCAGCGACCCGGACGCTATTCCATGAATCAATCACTGACGCTGGCATTTCTGGTGGCGGCGGGGATCGGTCTGGTGGTACAGAATACCTTGATGGTGCGCATCACCCAATCCTCCTCCACCATTCTGATCGCGATGCTGCTCAACTCGCTGGTCGGCATCGTGTTGTTTGTCAGCATTCTGCTGCTGAAACAGGGCGTCGCCGGGTTTAGCGAGCTGGCCGCAACGGTGCGCTGGTGGACGCTTATTCCGGGACTGCTGGGTTCGTTTTTCGTCTTTGCCAGTATCAGCGGATATCAGAACGTTGGCGCAGCGACCACCATCGCCGTACTGGTGGCCAGCCAGCTGATCGGTGGGCTGGTGATGGACGTTCTGAGAAGCCATGGCGTTCCACTCCGCGCCCTGGCGGGCCCGGTGTGCGGTGCGGTGATGCTGGTTGTCGGAGCCTGGCTGGTCGCACGACGCCAGTTTTGAGGCTACAGAATCGTGCCGCCTTTGGTCAGCTGTTCCTGCCGCGCGTCCATTTCTTCTTTATGCTGCTTACCGTGATGCGAAATCGCGGTACGCAGACGCTGCTGCTGGGTATAGCGTTCTTCCCGGCTGAGCTCGGCATCATCGCTCAGTTCAATCAGCAGTTCGTTCATATGGGCAATCACGCTCTCGTCGATGGCGGCATCCACGCGGGCGATCACGTCGTTTAAATGTGACATTGTCACTCCTCCTCACGTGCCCGGTGGCGCTACGCTTACCGGGCCTACGGGTGCAAAATGTAGGCCGGGTAAGGGGTAGCCGCCACCCGGCAATAAAATGCTTAGTTCAGCTTCGCTTTTGAAAAATCACTGCCCATCAGGCTCACGCTGTACCCGGTCACGTTGCTGCGGGTCGCATAGAACGTTTTGCCGTTTGCCAGTGCGATCCACGGAGCCTGCTGGTAGAAAATCTCCTGCGCCTGGCCATAGAGCTTCGCACGCTCAGCCGGATTGCTGGTCAGCTTCGCTTTTTGTACCAGGGAATCATAATCTTTATCGCACCAGCGTGCGGCATTTGACCCGGTTTTAATGCTGTTGCAGCCCAGCAGCACATCGGCAAAGTTGTCCGGGTCGCCGTTATCGGACATCCAGCCAAACAGTGCGGAATCATGTTCGCCTTTACGCATTCCGGAGAGATATTCGCCCCACTCGTAAGAGACGATTTTTGCCTTTACGCCCACCTTCGCCCAGTCGCTCTGGATCATCTCCGCAATGCGACGCGAGTTTGGATTATACGGACGCTGAACCGGCATTGACCATAGCGTAACGTCTGCGCCCTTCTCCAGCCCGGCCTGCTTCAGCAGCGCTTTCGCTTTTTCCGGATCGTAGCTGTAATCCTTCAGATCGTTATTAAAGCCCATCATATTGGGTGGGATCGGCGATTTTGCCACCGTCCCCGACCCCATAAAGACCGCGTTAACGATAGCCTTTTTGTCGGTCGCGTAGTTCAGCGCCTGGCGCACCAGCACGTTATCAAACGGTTTTTTCTCGGTGTTAAACGCCAGATAGCCGACGTTCAGCGCATCAACCGAGTGCAGCGTCAGGTCTTTGTTCTTCTTAATCACCTCAAACTGCACCGGAGACGGCGCGGGTATAATCTGGCATTCGTTGGTCTGCAGTTTCGCCAGACGCGTCTCCACATTTGGCGTGATGGAGAAGATCAGATGTTTGGTCGGCACCTCGCCATCCCAGTAGTTCGGATTAGCGACGTAGCGGATCAGTGAATCCACTTTGTACTGCTGCAGCACATAAGGACCGGTACCGATCGGCCAGGTGTCCACGTTTTCAGGCGTACCTTTTTTCAGCATCGCATCGGCGTATTCTGCGGAGAGAATCGAGGCAAAATCCATCCCCCAGTCGGCCAGGAACGCGGCGTTGGGTTCACTCAATGTGAACTGAACGTGGTAATCGTCGACTTTTTTGACGTCCTGAATCAGCTTATCAAGACCCACGTCGTTAAAGTATTCATAGTTACCCTGGGACACGTTGTGGTACGGATGCTTAGGGTCTTTCTGACGCATAACCGAGAAAATAACGTCATCGGCGTTAAAGTCGCGGGTCGGCTTGAAGTATTTGTTGCTGTTGAACTTCACCCCTTTGCGCAGGGTAAAGGTATAGGTCTTACCGTCCGGTGAAATCGTCCAGGATTCCGCCAGCGACGGAACCGGCGTGTTTTTCACCGGGTCGAAATTGATCAGGCGGTTGTACAGTACCTGAGAACTGGCGACAAAAGAGGGGCCGGAACTGGCGATTTGCGGGTTGAACGACTCGGGTGACGCTTCAGAACAGTAAATTAAGGTGTCGTTGTTTGCCGCCCACGCGGCACCGGCTGGTAAAAGCGCGCTCAGCGCAAGGGCGAGCAGTGTTTTCCCTGTAGACATGGTTATAACCCTGACAGTTTTATTATATAGGACAGTAATAACAGCACAGCCGTTATGACCTGGCAAATAACGAAACACTATCAGGTTATTCTAAAGCCGCGTTTTTTGCTGGTTTTACGGTCAGCATCCGAAAAGATGATTTGCCTTAAGTGCCATTATCCGTCAAGCACAACCGTCACTTTCTATGCCGCAAGAAATCGGCCCTTTTAGCGTCTCTTCCTCCGTTTGTTTTCTTCCTCGTTTCGTTAAAGTAACGGCGTGAAGAAGTATATGGGATCAAATCGTGGCTAAAACTCTTTTACGTAGCGGTAACCTGGATGATTTTCAGGCCGTGGGCGGCGGCGGACAAGCCGTTTTTGAATCAGCGTTACAAATTCGGGAAGCGCTCCGGTTGCGCAAACAACAGGCTATCGTTGACTGTCTGGCGATTCCGCAGGTCAACGACAGCGGCGACCGCGTGGACTGGTACTCCCCGGTGGAGGGAAACGTCACCAGCTGGAAAGCGGCTGATGAGAACGACCGCTATCGCGCCCTGCGCTATCTGGAAAACACCCTTGCGAGCGTAGAGTCGTTAAGCAAGAAATGCCTTCAGTCGCCGAAAACAGCGCAACAGCTCTTCGGCTCGCTGCTGTCGAAAGCATTTCAGTTCCCTGGGGAAAATTTCGTTTTTCTCGTCGACGGAAAACCGCTCCTGTGCTTCTGGGGTTTTGTAAACCTGAATGAAAATGCGCGTGACGATGTCCTCGACTGCCTGCGTGAATCGCTGATCCCTGAGCCCGCCCCTGTTGTGATTGAAGATCCTGAGCCCGAGCCCGAGCGGGTGCCCGAACCGGCCATCACCTTTGATAAAGCTGACGAGCCGCTGATTGCCCCGGTCGCCGCGATACGGATTACGCCGGAAGACCTGTATGCGCCCGAGTCCGCACCGGTTGTTGCGCAACCTGCGCCTGAACCCGCACCTTTCGTCATCACGAAGAAGCGTCGCGTTCCCCTTTGGACGCTGCCTGTCGCGGCGGTGATCGTTGCCGCTATTGCCGCCCCGCTGATGTGGCCAAAACCGGCCCCTTCTGCAGAGCCCGCGCCTGCGCCGGTCCCTGAGCCCGTGGCTATCGCCCCAAAACCGATCAAAGCCGTTGAGCCACTGGCGATGAATTTACCCCTGCATCAGGCTGAGGTGGTGGCGAGCAAAGAAAAAGAGCCTGAACCCGCTCCCGTGGTGATTGTCGCGATCCCGAAAGATGCCATGGTGATGGAGGCCGGTCAGGTGAAAGCCGGATCGACACGCTTCCTGAACGGTACCTGGCGCGCGATTCTCGACGTGAAAGACCCGGTCACCGGCAAGCCACCGTCAATGCGCTATCAAATCCAGAACAATAAAGGTTTCGCCCGCATAGTCCATGGCGACAATATTGTCTGCCGCGCGGAGATCTTCTCCGGGCTACACAGCAATGGCGAGCTGATGATCAAGAGTCGCGGCACGGCCCGCTGCACCGACGGTTCCCGCTACCCGATGCCGGAAGTCGCCTGTAAAGCTGGCACCAGCGATATCGCAGAATGTCGCGCCCGTTATGATGCCAACACCGTCGTCCCCCTGACGTTCAAGAAAGCAGGTGCCTGATCCTATGCTGGTAAATCTTTGCGACTATAAACAAAGCGTTACGCTTATTGCCAACAGCGGCGTGCAATTCCTCGATTTCGGGCTGACGCCGCAGGACACCGCCAGCCACGGGCGCTTCGTACGTAAAACCGCCAACGGCCCTCTTTTACGCCTCGATTTCGATCTGGTTAACGGGCGCTATACCGTGCCGGGAACGCACGGCGGCCAGCCTGAAGTGGTTAAACCGGAAACGACTATCCCGCTGCAGCAGTCCCTTGCGGTGCTGGACGGCGTCTGGCTTCCCGTCCCATTCCTGCGTTTCAACCCGCCGCGCACCTTTGTGGAGGGGCCGGATAACTGGGCCCGCGTGCAGGTCCGCAAGCTCGACACCCCCGACACCGCAGGCAATACGCACCGCGTGACCCTCGCCCTCGACAGCCAGATTGCGGAACATGCCACCTCCGCGCTGTCGCCGGTTGAAAACGATATTCTGAACGGCACCCGTTTCGCGCTGGCCTGGCGCGATAGCGAGGTTGAAAGCTTCCTCGACCAGACCTGGATTGACGGCTGGCTGCGTGAAGCATTTACCCAGTATGCTGACGGCGTTGAAAACCGCTCTGAACGTGACCTGCATCAGGCGATGCGTAGCTTTGAATATCAGGCCCACTGGCTAAACCTGCTGACCATGCTCGGTGAACAGCTCACCGTGCCGGAAGTGAAATTTGTTACCCATACCCTCAGTACGCCAGCGATTCCGGTCGACCTGATCCTCGACGTCGGTAACACTCACACCTGCGGCGTCATTATTGAAGACCACGGCGATGCGAACGATGGACTGCGGCAGACCGCCGAGTTACAGGTTCGTTCATTGAGCGAGCCGCAATTCCTCAATGAGCCTCTGTTTACCAGCCGTCTCGAGTTTTCCGAAGCACGCTTTGGCAAACAGCACTTCTCGGTTGAAAGTGGCCGCGAAGATGCGTTTGTCTGGCCGTCGATCGTTCGCGTGGGTGATGAAGCCCGCAAGCTGGCGATGCAGCGTCTGGGAACCGAAGGGAACAGCGGCATCTCCAGCCCGCGTCGCTATTTGTGGGATGAAACACCGGTGGTGCAGGACTGGCGCTTTAGTCAGATGAACGGCAAAACCCAGCGTGAGCCGCTTGCCACGGCGTTCCCGCTGATGAACCTGATGAACGATGACGGTGAACCGCTGTTTACGTTACCGCAGGACGAGCGACTGCCGGTCTTCTCGCCGCAGTACAGCCGCAGCACCCTGATGACGCATATGCTGTGCGAGCTGCTGGCGCAGGCGCTGGGTCAGATCAACAGCGTCGCCACCCGCCTGCGTCTGGGCTTCCCTGCCTCGCCACGCCAGCTGCGCACCCTGATCCTGACCCTGCCCTCGGCAATGCCAAAGCAGGAGCGCGAGATTTTCCGTCGCCGCATGTTCGAAGCCATCGCCATCGTCTGGAAAGCGATGGGCTGGCACCCGCAGGATGAGGATTTTGCCACCCGCAAACAGCAGGAAAAAAGCGTGGTGCCGGTCCCTGAAATCCAGATGGAGTGGGATGAGGCCAGCTGTGGTCAACTGGTCTGGCTGTATAACGAAGCGATCTCCCATTTTGGCGGCCAGACGGAAGCCTTCTTTGCCTCGCTCGCCCGCACGGATCGTGAGCCTGAGCCTGGTGTGCAGCCCGGCCGCGCATTGCGCGTCGCGTCTATCGACATCGGTGGCGGCACCACGGATATGGCGATCACCCATTATCAACTGGATGACGGCTCCGGTAATAACGTCAAAATCACGCCGCAGTTGCTGTTCCGCGAAGGGTTTAAAGTGGCGGGCGATGATACCCTTCTGGACGTGATTCAGCGCTACGTGCTGCCCGCCCTGCAAACGCAGCTGCAGAAATCCGGGATTGCGGACGCCTCGCTGCTCATGGCGTCGCTGTTCGGCGACTCCGGGCGTATTGATACCCAGGCCGTGCTGCGCCAGCAAACGGCGCTACAGCTCTTTATGCCGATTGGCCACGCCATTCTTGCCGCGTGGGAATCCAGCGACGTTGACGATCCGCTGGCTGGCCTGCATGCCACCTTTGGCGATCTTCTGCCGCAGAAACCAACCCGCAACGTCATGAATTATCTGCAGCAGGCGATTGATCATGCCCTGCCTGCGGGCTCAGAAGCGTTCGACCTTTTCGCCGTACCGCTGCACGTCAATTTCCGCGAGATGCAGGATGCGATGCTGGCCGGTCAGTTTACGCTGACCTCTCCGCTTCACGCAGTCTGTGAAGCGATTTCCCACTACAGCTGCGATATTCTGCTGATTACCGGTCGCCCTGGCTGCCTGCCAGGCGTTCAGGCGCTGATCCGTCACCTGCAGCCGGTGCCGGTCAATCGCATCGTCTGGCTGGATAAATACCAGGTACATGAGTGGTATCCGTTCAGTCAGCAGGGGCGCATTGGTAACCCTAAATCAACCGCCGCCGTGGGTGCCATGCTGTGCAGCCTGGCGCTCGACCTGCGTCTGCCGCGCTTCAACTTTAAAGCCGCGGACATTGGCGCGTATTCTACCGTGCGTTATCTCGGCGTGCTGGATAACACCGTTAATACCCTGCGTGAGGAAAACGTCTGGTATCAGGATATCGACCTCGATAAGCCGGGCGCAAAACTCGACGCACGCCTGCACTTCCCGCTACGCGGCAACGTCACCCTCGGCTTCCGCCAGCTGGCGAACGCACGCTGGCCTGCCACGCCGCTTTATACGCTCAGCATCAATTCGGCTGAACTGGCGAAAGCGATTGCCGGTGACGGCGTGCTGAACGTGCGGCTTAAGCTCTGCGGCGGCAGCAAGCAGGAAGGTCCTGAATCCTTTGAACTGAGCGATGCCTGGCTACAGGACGGCACACCGGTAGCGCCTGACGCCTTAACCTTCAAACTGAATACTCTGGCCGATCGCCGACACAGCGGCAGCCACTACTGGATCGACAGCGGGAGCGTATACCTGAAATGACAGCGACGACCACCACCACTCAGGCGTTAATCGGGTGGATTAATGAGACGCGCATGAATGCCCCTGTGCTGGACAACGATGCTGACGCCCTGCTTGCCCGCATCAACGCGGCGCAGGCGCGAGAGCAGGCTATTGAACGTGCCCTGACCCGCCAGAGCAGCATTGGACTTTACGGTCATTCGCAGAGCGCAAAAGCACACCTGCTGCTGTCGCTGTGCGGCAGCGGTAATGGACGGCTAAACGTTACGCTAGGCCAGCGCACCTTTGACTATTTTTCGCATATCAATCCGGGTCATGCCCTGACCAACATGGCCGTCCGCTTTACCCGGGAAAACCGGGAGGTGGTTGATGAGGCGTTTCCGCTACGTCTGAGTCTGATCACCGAGGCCGAGCTGGTACAGCTGTTTATTGCCCGCACGACGCTGCATCCGCAGATGCGCGCAGTGGATAAGGCGGTCATTGAGACCCGTCTTGAGAAATGGCGTGGCCTGCGTCAGCCGCAGGGCGTACCGGGTATCACGGCGCAGGAAGTGGGTGCCATCGCCCGCTTCTGGCAGTGCACAATACCCGCTGCGAAACAGCAAATTGATGATGCCCTGTGGTATGAGCTTGCCCAACTGGTGCCTTCACTTGATCTCAGCACCCGGGCAAGCGTCTGGTCGCTGCTGTGGGGTGAGCAACAGGAATTCACCCAACAGTGGCTGAAGCTCGCCCATGTTCTGCATCAGACCAGCCATGCCAGCGAGCTTGCTGCTCCGCTGAGTCTGCTGGTAGATAGCTTTGGCTTGCCGGGTGAAGGGTTCCTGACGCATGGCACCTTAACCCAGCAGGACGCACAGGAGACGCTGCTGCATCCGCTGAATAACGGCGACATGCTCAACGCCATCAGCCTCCCGGTTGACGTGCTGGCCTTCCTGACCCGCGAGCTGGTTCTGCCGGTTGAGAGTGGTGCGCTGGATAACGTTGATATCATTGATATTCCGGTCTTTGAAGACAGCAGTGCCGATCCGTTAGCGCAGGCAAAATGTCAGTGGTTGCTCGACCATTACCGCCAGCAGCTACAGCCTGACGTGCTGGTTATCTGCAATGCGACAGCGCAGCACGAGCAGACGGCCAAAAAAGCAAAAGTGTTAATGAGCTGGGTCAAAGAGACGCAGCCTGCTGAAGAGTCTGCCCTGCCGGGGCTGGTGTGGGCGATTACCCCGCATGACGCCCGCTTTACCACCCGCCAGAATCTTGATGAAGCCGTACAGCATCTGCTCGGTAAACCGGGTTTACGCTGGGGCACGCTGCAGGCGCTGGATAGCCACAGCATGCAGCGCGTCATTGAGTGGTTGTCTCAGGCCACGCTCCCTGCGCAGCGGCAGAAGCGCCTTGGAACGCTGAAAAGCTTGCTTCGCCAGGAGCTTTCGGCGCTAATGCGCAGTTATCTCGCCCCGCTGGTTGAGGAACCGGCTACCCGACGCGCACAGGCCGAAAACATGGTGCGCACCCTGCAAAGCAGTGCCGCCCGTCACGGCGAGCTGCTTGAAGGATTGATACCGCCGATGAAAGCGTTTGAAACGCTGCTCGCCGTCCAGCAACCGCGCGAGGAGCAGGTCAATGGGCTGTTTACGGATACCATTGATCTGTTTACCGATAACGCCCAGGAAAGTGCTGGTCAGTTCCAGACGAAGGACAAGGCGCGTCTGGCGCACAGAGTATGGATAAATCATCTGCGTCAGTGGAGCCGTAATGAGGCCACGGCCGCCCGTCTCGGTCTGGAACCCGCAGTATTACAGCAAATCGCGGATGTTCTGGTGGTCACCAGCTACCGGCTTAAACTGGCGCAACAGCTTCAGCGTATTGTCGAAGCGGATAAGAGCAGCGCCGCGCAACTGCACGCCGTGATGGGCAATTTCGTTGGCTGGCTGGGGTATGACCAAACGCCTTCAGCAGAGCGTCCGGCAAGCCGCATCCGCAAGGGACAGGCTATCTTCGTTACGCCCGTCGTCAGCAGCGCCGCGCCACGTCTGACGCGTCTGGCGGAACAGCCAGTCCATGCGGCCACCGCGTACGTTTACGACTGGCTGGTTGCCCTCTATAGCCGGGCGATAGAGAACATTGATTACCAGCATCCGCATGATATTCAACCTGACGCACGTCAGGCATTACGGGCTTTAATCATGTAGTTGCCATTCTTGCCGGGTGGCGCTGCGCTTACCCGGCCTACATTCCGCCATAATATCAATACCTTGCAAAATTCATCGTAGGCCCGTGCAAGCGTCGCGCCGCCGGGGGAAACTTTTGCGCACATCACTCCGCCATACACCCGGCTAACGTCTGAGCCAGTGCTGACGGATTTTCCCACGACATAGAATGCCCCGCCGCAGGGATAATTTTTACCTCAACGCCTTTCTGCTTCAGATTATCAACATCGTCGTCAGGCAGAGAATGTTCGCCGAAGATCAGCGTCACCGAGCACGAGAGCGACAGGAATTGCGTTTCCCATACCGGCATTACACCCTCAACCAGGCTCTTTGCTCCGCGCCAGACTGCATACGGCGCATTGCTTTGCAGACACCCCGCCCACGCTGAGGTTTCTGCGCTGAGCATGGCGTCATAACCCTGTTCCAGAAACTGCTGTTCGGTTTGCGCCGCAATCGAGCGGCTGAACATCCCACCACCCGCGTGAAAATTAGGTTCCGACACCATCAGTCCTTTAACACGCGTTACCAGCATTGCCGCCGTTTCAATCGCGATACTGCCGCCCATGCTGTGGCCGTATAACCAGAAGGCATCCAATTCAAGATGGTCAATCAGCTCTGCCACCACGCGGGCCTGGTCAGTGGTGTGATAGCTGTAATGCTCGGGTTTATCGCTGTAACCGCTGCCGGGCAAATCAATGAGAATGGCCCGGCGTGCGCCAAACTGAAGGTCACGGACAACGCGGGGATATTCATAGGAAGAGGCACACCCCAGCCCGTGGATGAAGACCACGGGCTCGCCTGAGCCGGGCAAATCATGCCAGCGCACGGTGCAACCCGCCTGCTGCGAGTAAAAACTGTTCATAAGCACTCCTTTTACGATGCACTGTGTATTTATACAGTTATCGAATCAGGAATGCCATGTTCATCTGGAAAAAGTGGAAGCGTGCTTCAGAAAAGCGAGATCAGGAGCGCAACGGGGAAGCTCATCGGCCAGGTCGACCCCACCAGAAACGCGCTGAGCAGGCGGATGCGTTTGCGATCTTTTGAAAGGAACCAGGTAATTAATGCACAGATGGAAGCCATCACTGCGTAAAAAACCAACATCTTTTGATACAACGTCATTCTGTATACCAGAGCCGAAAAAATAACCGCACGCAATATGCGTCATATGTTGATACAGATCAAGTTTTTTCGTTACAGAATAACCACTTAAATATTATGGCTAATAACAATGGAGTAGCTTGCTTAACACGCAGGGCGAAGAAGGAGAATGCCCGGCCGCGCAAGCGGCCAGGCAGGATGGCTTAGTGTTTGATCATCACATGCCGGACGACCGTATAATCCTCAAGCCCGTACACCGACATATCTTTGCCGTAGCCGGATAACTTCATGCCGCCGTGCGGCATTTCGCTCACCAGCATAAAGTGGGTATTCACCCAGGTACAGCCGTACTGCAACCGCGCGCTCAGACGATGAGCACGGCCCACGTCTTTGGTCCAGACCGATGACGCCAGGCCATACTGTGAATCATTCGCCCAGGCCAGCACCTGCGCTTCATCGTCAAATTCAGTGACGCTCACCACCGGCCCAAACACTTCGCGCTGAACAATGGCATCGTCCTGTTTTGCCCCCGCCAGCAGGGTCGGCTGGAAGTAGTAGCCAGCCCCCTCCTTTTTGCTTCCGCCCGTCACAACGCTGATATGACCGAGCGCTTTCGCCTGATCGACAGCCTGACAGACGCGTGAAAGGTGAGCGGCCGAGCTGAGCGGCCCTAGTTCGGTAGCGGCATCTTCCGGCGCCCCCATTTTGAGGCTGGCGACCGCAGCTCCCAGCTTTTCAACCAGCGCAGGATATATGCCTTTCTGGGCATAAATGCGGCAGGCCGCCGTACAGTCCTGCCCGGCATTGTAGAAACCAAACGTTCGCACCCCTTCGACAACCGCGTCCAGGTCAGCATCATCAAAAACGATCACCGGAGCCTTACCGCCCAGCTCCATGTGGGTGCGCTTAATGGAGGACGCCGTATGGCCGATGATATGCTCGCCGGTGGCAATTGAACCGGTCAGCGACACCATGCGGACTTTGTCATGCCCGGTGAGCGGATCGCCAACCGTCTTACCACGACCAAATAACACGTTCACAACGCCTGCCGGGAAGATATCTTTCGCCAGTTCTCCCAGTTTTAACGCCGTCAGCGGCGTGATTTCAGAGGGTTTTATCACCACGCAGTTACCGGCAGCCAGCGCGGGTGCCAGCTTCCATGCTGCCATCATCAGCGGGTAGTTCCACGGCGCAATCGATGCAACTACCCCCACCGGATCACGGCGGATCATCGAGGTGTGCCCCTCAAGGTATTCACCTGCGGCCAGACCGTTCAGGCAGCGGGCCGCCCCGGCGAAGAAACGAAACACGTCGACCACCGCCGGAATTTCATCCCCCAGAGCACAGTGGAGCGGCTTCCCGCAGTTGAGCGATTCAAGCCTGGCAAATTCTTCACCCTGCGCCTCAATGGCGTCAGCCAGTTTCAGCAGACATTCCGCACGCGCTTTGGGCGTGGTCTGCCCCCAGTCGATAAAAGCCCGATCGGCGGCCTGAACAGCCGCGTCAACTTGCGCGACAGAGGCTTCAGCAATCTCCAGCAGTACTTCTCCGGTGGCCGGGTTATATACCGGCTGCTTTTCGCCTTGTCCGGCGACCAGTTCACCCTTTATCAGCAGATGTGTTTGCATAGCATTGTCCTGTTCAAATCAATGTTATTTCCCGCTGCCGGCGATGTTCTCGCCATCGCGGGTTAGCCACCAGGCACCCAGAATGGGGAAAGTTGTCACCAGCATGACCAACAGTGCAACAACGTTGGTGACCGGCACGTCGCGAGGACGGCCGAGCTGATTGAGCAACCACAGCGGTAACGTGCGCTCGTGTCCCGCCGTAAAGGTTGTGACGATGATTTCGTCAAACGACAGGGCAAAGGCCAGCATTCCGCCCGCCAGAAGTGCTGAACCCAGATTGGGCAACACCACATAGCGGAAGGTTTGCCACCCGTCGGCCCCGAGATCCATTGACGCCTCCACCAGACTCCAGGAGGTGCGTCTGAACCGGGCAATGACGTTGTTGAACACCACCACCACGCAGAATGTGGCGTGCCCGACAACGATGGTGAAAAAACCCGGTTCAAGGTTGATCGTTTTAAATGCGGTCAGCAGCGCCAGACCGGTAATGATTCCCGGTAAGGCAATGGGCAACAGCAGCAACAGTGAAATGGCGTTTTTGCCAAAAAAGTCGCTTCGCCACAGTGCCGCTGCAGCAAGCGTGCCAAGCACCAGGGCAATGGCGGTGGAGAGCGCGGCAATCTGAAGTGACAACGTCACGGATTCAATGATATCGCCACGCCCCGCCGCCACGCTAAACCACTTGAGCGTCAGCCCCTGCGGCGGGAAGCTGAAGGCAGCATCTTCAGTGTTAAAGGAGTAGATCGCGATAATCAGCAGCGGGAAGTGCAGGAAGATGACGCCTCCCCATGCCGCCACTTTCAGGAACAACGGTGCGCGTTCAGAGTGCATCGAATGCTCCCAGACGTTTCACGAACGCCAGATAAAGCGAAATCAGCACAATGGGAACCAGCGTAAACGCAGCCGCCATGGGCATATTGCCGATAGCGCCCTGCTGAGCGTAGACCATGTTACCGATGAAATAGCCCGGCGGCCCCACCAGCTGCGGGACGATGAAATCCCCCAGCGTCAGGGAAAAGGTAAATATCGAACCCGCGGCAATTCCCGGGATCGCCAGCGGCAATACAACATAGCGAAAGGTCTGGCGGGGGCGCGCGCCGAGGTCGGCTGAAGCCTGCAGTAACGACGCTGGCAGACGTTCCAGCGCGGCCTGCACGGGCAGGATCATAAACGGCAGCCAGATATAGACAAAGACCAGAAAGCGCCCCAGCCCGGAGGTGGATAACGTGTTACCGCCTATCGCCGGGAGCGTAAGAAGTGAGGTGAGGATCGGCTCCAGCCCCATATGACTGAGAAACCATTGCGCCACACCATCCTTCGCCAGCAGCAACGTCCAGGCGTAGGCTTTGACAATGTAGCTCGCCCACATCGGCAGCATCACGGCGATATAGAAGAACGCTTTCCACTTGCCGCGGGTGTAACGCGCCATATACCAGGCCATCGGGAATGCCAGAATGGCGCTGGCCAACGTGACCGCGATCGCCATCGTTAAGGTGCGCAGGATGATGTCGTAGTTTGCCGGATTGAAGAGCGCCTGAATATTCGCCAGCGTCAGGTCCGGCGTGACCGCCATGGTGAAGTCGTCAAAGGTATAAAACCCCTGCCACAGCAGGGTCAGCAGCGATCCGAGATAGACGATGCCAAACCACATCAGCGGGGCAAGCAGCAGCAGGAACAGGCCGAGCGACGGCTTACGCCAGAACAGTGCCGTCATGCGGCTCAAGCGGCCGTGCGGTGCGGGAGGATGAGCGACACTCATATCCATTTCACCTTTCCTCATGCAGGCGAATCATCGCCTCGCGTGACCACGAGGCCATCACCGCCTGCCCCGGCGCAATGCCGCTCAGCAGCGAGACATCGCTGAGGTTGGCCTGGCTGACCAGCAGTTTGGCCCCCTCGGCAAGCTTCAGCTCCAGGCGCGTGGCGGCTCCCTGATACTGAACGGCCTGCACGATACCCTGAACCTGAACCTCACCGCCCTCGTTCAGGCGAATATGTTCCGGGCGCAGGGAATAGATGCCTTCCATGCCGCAAATTTTCTGCGCAAGCGCTGCATCAAAGACGTTGGACGTGCCCACAAAACCGGCGACAAACGGCGTGCGCGGACGCATATAGAGATCGCGCGGGGTATCCACCTGCTCGATGCGGCCGTTATTGAATACCGCCACCCGGTCCGACATGGAGAGCGCTTCGCCCTGATCGTGGGTGACGAAAATAAAGGTAATGCCGAGTTCCTGCTGAAGTTTCTTCAGCTCGAATTGCATCTGTTCGCGCAGTTTGAGATCGAGCGCGCCCAGCGGTTCGTCCAGCAGCAGGACGCGCGGTTCATTGACCAGCGCCCGGGCGATGGCTACACGCTGGCGCTGGCCGCCGGAAAGTTGCGAAGGTTTGCGGGCGATGGCAAAGCTCAGCCCCACTTTTTCCAGGGCATCACGCGCCTGGGCATGGCGTTTCTTCTTGTCGACGCCTTTCACCATCAGTCCGTAGGCGACGTTATCGAGGATCGACATATGCGGGAACAGCGCATAATCCTGAAAGACGGTATTTACATCCCGCTCCCATGGCGGTAGCGCACTCGCCTCTTTGCCGAAAATAGAAATCGTGCCGCCTGACAGCTGTTCAAAACCCGCTATCAGGCGCAGGCAGGTGGTTTTGCCGGAGCCCGAAGGCCCCAGCATGGAGAAAAACTCCCCGTCGCGAATGGCAATGGTCACCCCGTCCACCGCCCGCACATCGCCATACAGCCGGGAAACATTGTTAAATTCTACTGCGTACGTCATGTTCTGCTCCCGGGCGATTATCGTCCACCCATGATGGCGATGTAATCCTGCGTCCAGCGGCTGTACGGCACGAACTTGCCACCTTGAGCGGTCGGGGTTTTCCAGAACAGGATTTTGTCGAACTCGTTATAACCGTTTGTTTCACAACCTTTATCACCCAGCAGCGTACTGGCTTTACACCCTTCAGGCACGACGGGCAGTGAGCCGAACCATGCCGCCAGATCGCCCTGCACTTTTGGCGTCAGCGACCAGTTCATCCATTTGTAGGCGCACATCGGGTGTTTTGCCTGGGCGTGGAGCATGGTGGTATCCGCCCAGCCGGTTACCCCTTCTTTCGGGAAGACGGTGGCGATGGGCTGGTTCTCAGCCTTCAGCGCATTTGCCTGATATGGCCAGGCGCTGGAAGCCACAACGCCTTCATTTTTGAAGTCGCTCATCTGGACGGTGGTGTCATGCCAGTAGCGGTGGATCAGGGCATGCTGGTCGCGAAGCACTTTCAGCACCGCGGCATATTGTTCTTCGGTGAGCTGGTAGGGATCGCTGATGCCCAGCTGTGGCTGGGTGGCTTTGACGAACAGCGCCGCATCGGCGATATAAATTGGACCGTCATATGCCTGCACGCGACCCTGATTGGTTTTACCGTCCGGCAGATCCTGTTTGGTAAAGACCACACTCCAGCTGTCCGGTGGCGTCGGGAAGGTTTTGGTGTTGTACATCAGCAGGTTAGGCCCCCACTGATAGGGTGTACCGTAGACCTTGCCGCCCACGTTAAACCATTCCCCCTTCACAATGCGCGTGTCGAGGGTTTTCCAGTTCGGGATGAGTTCGGGATTTATCGGCTGAACGCGTTTGCCCATGATCAGGCGAAGCGATGCATCGCCTGACGCGGTGACCAGATCGTATCCCCCTTTCGCCATCAGGCTGACCATTTCATCTGACGTGGCCGCCGTTTTCACGTTAACGGCACAACCGGTCTCTTTTTCAAACTGGGTGACCCAGTCATAGTTTTTATCGGTCTGCCCACGCTCGATATAGCCCGGCCAGGCAATAATATCCAGACGACCTTCCCCGTCACCTATCGCCTTAGGTGGTTCTGCGGCGTGCGCTGTCATGATAGTCATGCCGAGCGCGCACAGGCTGCTGCGGGCAAATTTTTTGCTCATAAGAATTACTCCTGTCGCAATGAAATTTAGCGGCAGCCGTGCCGTAAAAATATCTCCCTTATTAAACGTAGACCGCGCAATTGCGCCGCACCGTTTGGCTTCAGGAAATTTCATCAAGGTGTGACCGAGGGCGCATTCCCCGTTAACTGGATTATAGACAAGGGGTTAGCGGCGCGAGGCAGTATGCAGATTTCCTATGACCGGGCACTGCGAAATATTCGTAGCGCCGTCATCAGGATAAGAAATGTTTATTTAATTAAGGGGAAAAAGATTATTTCAACATCGTGCTAATTAATTTTCCTAACTGAATCACCGCCTGCTCTTCTCGCTCTCCCCACGCCCAGGAGGTATTAAAACGGAAGAACGGTGTCCATGCGTCAGAAGTGGAAAACATTTTTCCTGGCGCAATGCTGATATGGTGCGTTAAGGCCTTTTCACTCAGCAGCCCGGCATCCAGCAGTGCCGGAAGCTCCAGCCATAAAAAGTAGCCGCTGTCGTTATGGTGAATTTTGACCCCGGCGGGCATATGGCGCAGCAGTGACTGCCAGGCTTGCTGTTTTCGCTCAGCGAGCGTTCGTCGCAGGCGGCGAAGATGGGCGTCGTAGCGTTTAGTCGCCAGGTAGTCCACCAGCGCCAGCTGCATAGGGGAGCTGGTCGATAACGTGCTCATCAGTTGCAACTGCTGAATGCGTCGCGCATGTTTTCCGGCCGCCACCCAGCCGATACGAAATCCCGCCACCAGACATTTTGAAAAAGAGGAGCAGTGAAGCGTCATGTCGTCCCGATCCCAGGCTTTTGCCGGAAGCGGTTTTTCGCGGCCGAAATAGAGCTCGCTGTATACATCGTCCTCAATCAGGGTGACGTTATGCTTCG
Organism: Enterobacter sp. T2; assembly: GCF_010692925.1. Classification (NCBI taxonomy): domain Bacteria; kingdom Pseudomonadati; phylum Pseudomonadota; class Gammaproteobacteria; order Enterobacterales; family Enterobacteriaceae; genus Enterobacter; species Enterobacter sp. T2. Next base: position 2,469,122 of record NZ_CP048736.1, read on the forward strand.
TCAGGAGGGCGACCAGACGGGCTTTTTTCTCTGCACTTAGCGTAAAACCAAGCGGATTCTGGCCGTTGGTCATCAGCCAGCAGGCTTTTACCGGATAGTCATTCAGCGCCTGTTCAAGGGCGTTCAGGTCTATCCCCTCCCGGACGTCCGTGGCGACCGACAACGCTTTGAGCTTCAGGCGTTCCAGCGCCTGCAGCGCGCCATAAAAGCAGGGGTTTTCGACAATCACCCAGTCGCCAGGCTCCGTCACCGCCTGCAAACTCAGGTTCAGCGCTTCGAGCGCGCCTGCGGTAATGACAATTTCGTCCGGCGAGATGTTCATCCCCTGCTGCGCATAGCGGCGCGCAATGGCGTGGCGGAGTTCAGCGTTACCCGGCGGCAGGTTTTCAATCACGCTCATCGCAGTCGCCGTTTTGCTGACGTTAGCCAGCGAGCGGTTGAGCTGCTGAAGCGGGAAAAGCCGGGGATCGGGAAAGGCGGATGCGAAAGGAACGACAGACGGATCGCGGCTGGCCTGAAGGACATCGAAGATATAGGTGTTGATATCCACCGCTTCGTCACGCATCACCTGGGCAGGCGGCACAGGCTGGTGCGTGGTCGGGCGCGAGGCAACGTAATAGCCCGATTGTGGCCTGGCGACAATGCGTCCCTGACTTTCCAGCATCTGATACGCGTGGCCAACAGTCATGAAACTCATGCCGCTGCTCGTCACCTGCTCTCGCAGGGAGGGCAGTTTATCGCCCGGCAGCCATACGCCAAGCTCAATTTGCGAGATAATTTGTTGCGCCAGACGCTGGTATTTTTTCATCAGATTCTCCTTATTGCCGACAGTGTATATCAGCAGGAGAAAAAGAGAAGATTTTGCTAACTGTTATGAAAAACCGGGTAGATTACTTACGGTACTCTGTGGTGTGATTCATCGCGGAGCGCGCAGCAGCGAGGTGGTCGAGCGTGATCATCGACGATTTGCAAAAAATGCATTTAGCGCCGAATGGGTTTTTCTCAGACACATCAAAGACTGAAGTGCGGTACTGCGAGCCATGACAGCATGGGCAGCGGAAATGGATATAAGAAGTCATAGGATTCTCCTGTTAACGTAAAAACGTAAATTACTAATGGGCCGATTGGGCAATATTGGTTTTAAACAAAACGAATCGGAATGTAGATAAAGACCCAAGAGAGGCTGCGGAGAGGCACAACGTGATGAGAACTGCTTTATAAAACTACGTCAGATATTTTTTTGGACTCAAAACCAGAAATCCATTAACGCATGTTGCTGACGGCAAAGCAAGCGGATTGATGCGTAAAATTCATAAAAATAATTTTTTTATTCCGTAACGGTAATCTATATCAGTTTGTAAAAGCGGGAGTCTGAATCAAACTGTTATGGTTAAAATTCGCTGTTCTGCGTCTGATAGTCCGATCTCTGCGCCTATACCATAACAACACACCGTTTGACATTGAGGCTGTGCATGTTTGGTTTGGATGCTTTTCACCTTGCGCGGATACAGTTTGCCTTTACCGTATCCTTTCACATTATTTTCCCGGCAATCACCATCGGCCTGGCAAGCTATCTTGCCGTGCTCGAAGGATTATGGCTGAAAACAAAAAATCCGGTCTGGCGCTCGCTTTACCATTTCTGGTCGAAGATTTTTGCCGTTAACTTTGGCATGGGCGTAGTCTCCGGCCTGGTCATGGCCTACCAGTTTGGCACCAACTGGAGCGGCTTTTCACAGTTTGCGGGCAGTATTACCGGCCCGCTCCTGACCTACGAAGTGCTTACCGCCTTCTTCCTTGAGGCCGGTTTCCTCGGCGTGATGCTGTTCGGCTGGAAGAAAGTCGGACCGGGACTGCACTTCTTCTCCACCTGCATGGTGGCGCTGGGGACTATTATCTCCACCTTCTGGATCCTCTCTTCGAATAGCTGGATGCAGACCCCGCAGGGCTATGAGATTGTCAACGGCCAGGTGGTGCCGGTGGACTGGTTCGCTGTGGTGTTCAACCCCTCCTTCCCTTACCGCCTGCTGCATATGTCGATCGCCGCGTTCCTCAGTAGCGCCCTGTTTGTTGGTGCATCCGCAGCATGGCATTTACTGCGCGGGAATAATAATCCTGCCATACGGGCAATGTTTTCAATGGCACTGTGGATGACGCTGATTGTCGCTCCCCTCCAGGCTATGGTTGGTGATATGCATGGGTTGAATACTTTAAAGCATCAACCCGCCAAAATTGCCGCCATTGAGGGCCACTGGGAAAACCCACCGGGTGAGCCGACCCCGTTGCTGCTGTTTGGCTGGCCTGACATGGAGCAAGAGCGCACCCGCTTTGGTCTGGAGATCCCGGCGCTGGGAAGTCTTATCCTGACGCACAGCCTGGATAAACAGGTCCCAGCCCTTAAGGAGTTCCCGAAAGAAGATCGCCCAAACTCGACCATCGTCTTCTGGTCATTCCGCATCATGGCGGGCTTAGGCATGCTGATGTTGCTGCTTGGGGTGATAGCGCTCTGGTTGCGCTACAAAAAGCGCGTTTATTCATCCCGCCCGTTCCTGTGGTTTGCCCTGTTAATGGGCCCATCCGGGCTGATTGCGATTCTGGCAGGCTGGGTCACCACCGAAGTGGGCCGCCAGCCGTGGGTGGTCTATGGACTCCAGCGAACGAAGGATGCGGTATCAGCCCACGGCGATCTGCATATGAGCGTGAGTTTGCTGGCCTTCTTCGTCGTCTACACCTCGGTGTTCGGCGTCGGCTACAGCTATATGGTTCGCCTCATCAAAAAAGGCCCGCAGCCACACGAATCTTTCGCCACCGCGTCCGATGGACGTCCTGCGCGCCCGCTTTCAGCCGTCACTACTGAACATAAGGAGCAGCCGTAATGGGTATCGATCTTTCCATTATCTGGTTTGTGATCATCGTCTTTGCCACGCTGATGTATATCGTCATGGACGGCTTTGATCTGGGGATCGGGATGTTGTTCCCCGCAACGCCAAACGCTGACGATCGTGATGTGATGGTCAACAGCGTCGCGCCGGTATGGGACGGCAATGAGACCTGGCTGGTGCTTGGCGGCGCCGCCCTGTTCGGCGCATTCCCGCTGGCGTATGCGGTGATCGTTGATGCCCTCACCATTCCGCTGACATTAATGCTGATCGGACTTATTTTCCGTGGGGTGGCATTCGAGTTTCGTTTTAAAGCCACGCCCGCCCACCGCCCCTTCTGGGATAAAGCGTTTATTGGCGGTTCCATTCTGGCAACGTTTACCCAGGGCGTGACGGTGGGCGCCGTCATTAACGGTTTTACCGTGACAGGCCGAACGTATACGGGTGGTCCGTTTGACTGGTTTACCGCATTTAACCTGTTCTGCGGTGCAGGTCTGATGGTGGCCTACGCGTTGCTGGGATCGACGTGGCTGGTAATGAAAAGCGAAAATGCGCTGCAGCAAAGGATGCGGGCGTTATCCAAAACGTTACTGATTATCCTGCTGGCATTTATTGCGGCGATCAGCCTCTGGACGCCGCTTGCCCACCCGGCCATTGCCGCACGCTGGTTTACGCTGCCGAATCTGTTTTATCTGTTGCCGGTTCCTGCGCTGGTCGTGATTTTTAGCCTGTGTCAGTGGCGCTGCCTGAATAATCCTGACAGCCATAACCGTCCGTTTATCCTGACGTTAGGGCTGATATTCCTTGGTTTTAGCGGGCTTGGGATCAGCATCTGGCCGCATATTATTCCGCCATCCATCACCTTGTGGCAGGCCGCTGCGCCAACGCAAAGCCAGGGCTTTATGCTGGTGGGTGCGCTGTTGATCATCCCCGTCATTCTGGTCTACACCTTCTGGAGTTACTACGTATTTCGCGGCAAAGTTCAGCATGGGGAGGGTTATCACTGATGCAACAACCGGTCTGGAAAAGAGTGTTGTGGCTGGCCATTATCTGGGGCGGCAGCGTACTGGCGCTGGCTGCGGTCAGTATGCTCTTTCGCATATTGATGACGGCAGCCGGGTTTAAATCTCATTAATCGTCATTCCGGGCAACCGCTGCGTTGCCCGGCTCTCCCCGCACTTTCAGATAAACCCCATTAACGCACGTCAGCGTATCGTTACACTGGTAAAAGATTCACAGTTGTACACAGACATTAAAGTTGTCTCCTTTAACATGAAAAAGACTTTAAAGTTGTCTACTTCTTCAGATAGACCTACTTAACAGGATACTAAGTAGGTCATCTCCTTTCTCGCGTAGCATCTCTCGACGTTCACAGCAGAGGACACGTTTCAAAATGTCATCCAAAATTTTTTTCCATTATCTGACGTTGGGTGATTTTGATGGTCAGCGAGTAGAGGCTTTAACAATGTGGGTTGCCCTGAGCAAAGTAAGGGAAGTAGATGTACCAGAAATGTACGCGTTGCCTTGCATGAAGGGGGGCATCTTAAAGCTCATTGATTAAACAAACTCACTATGCCGCTACAAACAGCCCAAAACCGTCACTTGATAACGTGTTATTTAGATAAATTAATGCTCAGGGCTTTTAGCCAAACTGTCACTTGATGTAAGAATCCAGAACCTTCAGCACAACGTCCAGGTCTTCTTCTCGTTTCTGTTCTTCACTTTCATGAACAATATGTTCAGTCAAATGTCCTTTAATCACTTCACGCAATAAACCATTCACGGCACCACGTATGGCGGCTATTTGTTGCAGTACAGCGGCACATTCGTGAGGTTCATCAAGCATTTTTTTCAGCGCAGCAACCTGCCCCTGGATCTTGCTTGTACGTGCTTTCAGTTTTTGTTTATCGCGGATGGTATGTGACATGTGGGCTCTCACTCTCCTGGATATTTTATGTAACTATACCAGCGTTATTCTACTGGGGGGTAGTATATTTTACTGGGGGGGAGTAGAATCCGGCCTACACTTAATAACCAAGAATGATTCTCATGAACGAATTTACGACACTTCTTCAGCAAGGCAACGCATGGTTTTTCATCCCCAGCGCCATTCTGCTTGGCGCGCTTCATGGACTGGAGCCCGGGCACTCCAAAACAATGATGGCAGCATTCATCATTGCTATAAAAGGCACCGTACGTCAGGCCGTGATGCTGGGTGTCGCGGCAACATTGTCGCACACTGCAGTCGTATGGCTGATTGCTTTTGGAGGGATGTATATCAGTAATAAATTTACCGCAGAATCAGCCGAACCCTGGCTACAGATGGTCTCTTCAGTGATCATCCTTGGTACGGCTTTTTGGATGTTCTGGCGAACCTGGAGCGGTGAGAAAAACTGGCTGGAGGGAATGCAGGAGAATGAACATCATCACCATGACGAAACAAGGTTGATCGATACTGGCCATGGAAAAGTTGAACTGTCCATTTTTGAAGAAGGACAACTTCCCCACTGGCGGCTACGCACTCTTAGTGGCCAAAGATGGGCTTCTGAAGATATCTCATTAACCACACTTCGGGAAAACAGTACGATCTCTCAGACTTTTGAATTTGTTGATCATGGTGATTATCTGGAGTCAACATCTCCCATCCCTGAGCCTCACAGTTTCAACGTACGTCTGTCTCTGGGACATCGTGGTCATGTCCATGACTATGATGTGGCGTTCGCTGAACACGACCATGACCATGACCACTCTGAGCTTGATGGGCTGGATGTGAATTCGAAAGAGTATCAGGACGCTCACGAACTGGCTCATGCCAATGACATAAAACGCCGCTTCGACGGGAAAGAAGTAACCAACGGGCAAATCCTGATATTTGGACTGACAGGAGGGCTTATCCCTTGCCCGGCAGCTATAACTGTATTGTTGATCTGCCTTCAGCTTAAAGCGCTTACGCTGGGTGCCACACTGGTTGTTTGTTTCAGTATCGGCCTGGCATTGACCCTCGTAACGGTTGGAGTGGGTGCGGCGATCAGCGTTCGTCAGGTCGCCAAACGCTGGAGTGGCTTCAATACCATCGCCAGAAGAGCCCCCTATATTTCAAGCGCCCTGATTGCTGCTGTTGGGATTTACATGGGTATACATGGCTGGAATGGGCTGGTGCATTAACACCGGTACTGATGACACACACTCTGGGTACTTACAAAGTACATCCTAAGCGCCACCGTTGAGGTTATGAGCAGAAAAACCCGGAATATAAAGCTGCTCTTTCCGGGACTTGTTGCTGAGGCAGGGATTAAGTAACTGATTAAATCCATTCCCATAAGACTCAATGATAAATGAAAGAATAAAAAAAACGCTCCCGGACGGGAGCGTAAGCCAGTGACTTCGGCGTCAAATGAGGGTCTAACAAGTGGAGCTGCGGGTTAATTCTGGGTGATCTGGCTGCGATGCTTTTCAGCCTGCTGCTGATGAATAACGGAAGACTGACCATTATTCGCCTTCTCGTGCACAACAGCGGCTTTTTCATGCTCGTTCATTTCTGAAAATGACGTTGCTGATTCGTTGGTGGCCCCTGGTTTGCCTTTCATCATTTTTTTATGCATCTCCGCCATGTCCTGGTGGGCAGAAGCGTTGCCGTTTTGCATCATTTCATGGGACATTGCAGCCTGATCGTGTCCGCTCATATCCATCATTGTCATACTGTCTCCCTGAACAGCGCTTTTTTCAGAGGTTGACTGCATCTGATGGGCGGGTGCCTGGGCATTATTTACCTGGTCATGCATGTTCATTGTCTCTGCAGCCATGGCGGATGAAGCGACAGCCATAATGGCAACAAATGATACAAGGATCTTTTTCATGGTTGGGTCTCCGGTGTTTTCATACCCAAACAATCAACGGCTTATAACAGAGAAAGCATTTGATCTCAGGGCGGGTTATTCATCACTCCAGGAACCAGGCGATTGCGTTATCACTCTGCTCCTGATTTATGTATGATTATAAAAAACCGCCTCTGTTTATCGCGTGACTGAATGATGACAATTTTGTCACCTTCCAGGTTTCTCCTGAAGAACGGGATTAATCCATTAACAGGCGCACACTGAACACAATTTCCCGCCCCTGCTGTTCTGCTGACAGCTCGCCGCCATGAGCATGAATGATCGACCTTGTAATTGATAATCCCAGCCCCGCGCCTTCCGTGTTGTGGACCCTTGATGAATCAGCTCGATAGAACCGATCAAACAAACGTTCCAGATTAGCGGGAACCTGGCCGGACATCGTATTCGTAATCATCACGTTCACACAGTCACTGTCACGCTCAAGGTGTATCGCTGTACAGGTGTTATCGGGAGAATACTTGATTGCATTGGAAAGCAGGTTACTGAAAGCACGTCGCAGCATATCGCTGTCTCCGGCAACAACGCCCTCTCCTTCAACGGTGATTGTCTTTCCTGTTTCGTCTGCCAGAGGCTCGAACAGCTCACGTAATTCATTCAGTTCGGCGGCCAGATCCACATCATGTTTATCCAGCTGCAGCAGACCATGCTCTGAACGTGCCAGAAAAAGCATATCACTGGTCATTCGTGACAACCTTTTCAGTTCTTCCAGGTAAGCGAATAAGATTTCGCGGTAATGCGAAACATCCCTTTCCTTAGCCAGTGCAAACTGCGTCTGCATCATCAGATTACTGACCGCTGTGCGCAGCTCATGCGCGATGTCAGACGAGAAATCTGACAGTTTCCGGAATGACCCCTCCAGGCGATCGAACATGTTATTGAACTCCTGCATGGTCTCAGAAATTTCCGGCGGAGCCAAATCGGGATTAAGACGCTGATCCAGGCTGTGTACGGTCATGGAGGAAGCCAGACTGGTCATTTCCCGTAGCGGTTTCAGACCAATACGTGTGGTCAGCCAGCCCAGAAAAACAGAAATAAAGACCAGACCGATATTGAACCAGAACAGCCAGGTACTGAGCTTATCCATAAACAGGGTGTGATACCCAGTATCCGTGGCAACCGTAATGATGACATGTTTGCTTTTACCCTGTTCCGGCGTCACGGCAACCCGCCGCGAGATACTGCGGTACACGGTGTTATTTTCTTCCGTCTGGATCATATAGTCGAGAATATCACCCGACTTATTAAGCAGGACCGCTGGAACAACAGAATTTTTGGCATAGAGTTCAACAATTTTTTCATTTTCCATGTTTTTTATAGAAATGAATAAACCATTGTGCCCTACCATCGCATCGTTTATTTTTTCTGATAATGACTTAATATCCGTTTTGTTCCGGAACGTCTCTGTTTTAAGAAACTCTTCGGTGAGCTGAAGTTTACCTGTCAGAAAATCGCGGTCCTGATTATCGAAATAGCCATTAAGGGTGCTAATCAGGATAAAACTTGATAACCACCATACCGTAAGCATCACCGCGGCTTTGTTGAATAAATCGAACTTTTGCTGAGTTGAAGGATCAGATCACGCATCTTCCCGACAACGCAGACCGTTCCGTGGCAAAGCAAAAGTTCAAAATCACCAACTGGCCCACCTACAATAAAGCCCTCATCAACCGTGGCTCCATAACTTTCTGGCTGGATGATGAAGCTATTCAGGCCTGGTATGAGTCGGCAGCGCCTTCTTCACGAGGCAGACCTCAGCGCTATTCTGACCTTGCCATCACGACTGTGCTGGTCATTAAACGCGTATTCAGGCTGACCCTGCGCGCTGCGCAGGGCTTTATTGATTCCATTTTTTCTCTGATGAACGTTCCGCTACGCTGCCCGGATTACAGCTGTGTCAGCAGGCGGGCAAAGTCGGTTAATGTCAGTTTCAAAACGCCCACCCGGGGTGAAATCGCACACCTGGTAATTGATTCCACCGGGCTGAAGGTCTTCGGTGAAGGCGAGTGGAAAGTCAAAAAGCATGGCCAGGAACGCCGCCGTATCTGGCGTAAGCTGCATCTCGCCGTTGACAGTAAAACACATGAAATCATCTGCGCTGACCTGTCGCTGAACAACGTTACGGACTCAGAGGCCTTCCCCGGGTTAATCCGGCAAACCCACCGGAAAATCAGGTCAGCCGCCGCCGATGGCGCTTACGATACCCGGCTATGTCACGATGAACTGCGGCATAAGAAAATCAGCGCGCTTATCCCTCCCCGAAAAGGTGCGGGTTACTGGCCCGGTGAATATGCAGACCGTAACCGTGCAGTGGCTAATCAGCGAATGACCGGGAGTAATGCGCGGTGGAAATGGACAACAGATTACAACCGTCGCTCGATAGCGGAAACGGCGATGTACCGGGTAAAACAGCTGTTCGGGGGTTCACTGACGCTGCGTGACTACGATGGTCAGGTTGCGGAGGCTATGGCCCTGGTACGAGCGCTGAACAAAATGACGAAAGCAGGTATGCCTGAAAGCGTGCGTATTGCCTGAAAACACAACCCGCTACGGGGGAGACTTACCCGAAATCTGATTTATTCAACAAAGCCTCGTTAAGGTTAACCTAAGATTTCAGAATGATAATCTCTGCTTTGCAGCGAATAAGGCAATCATAATATTAGATTGAATTGTTGTAATTATCATCAATGTTTTTACTGGTTTACTATTTTCCGGAGGTGTTAATGCCTGTACTTTTCAGGGTGAAAGTTATTCCGCTGGTTTTACTTCTGGCAATGATCTTTGCGTTTTTACTTAACTGGCCAATATTGCTGCATTTTTACGAGATTTTGTCGCATTTAGAGCATGTCAAAATTGGTTTTGTCATTTCTATTCCCTTTGTTCTGGTTGCGGCGCTTAACGTTGTTTTTATGCCTTTCTCAGTTCGTTTTCTGCTGAAACCTTTCTTTGCTTTACTGTTTATCACTGGCTCACTGGTCAGTTATTCGACACTAAAATATAAAGTAATGTTTGATCAAACGATGATTCAAAACATTATTGAAACTAACCCCCAGGAAGCGCATTCCTATCTTAATGGCTCAATTATTATATGGTTCGTCTTTACCGGTATCCTTCCTGCCATCCTCCTTTTTTCAATAAAAATTCAATATCCTGAAAAATGGTATAAAGGCATTGCTTACCGTTTGCTCTCCGTGCTGGCATCGTTGAGTTTGATTGCAGGTGTTGCCGCACTTTATTATCAGGATTATGCCTCTGTCGGCCGCAATAACTCGACATTGAATAAAGAGATCATCCCGGCGAACTACGCTTACAGCACTTTCCAGTATGTTAAGGATACGTACTTTACGACTAAAGTGCCTTTCCAGACGCTGGGGAATGATGCTAAACGCGTCGTCGCTCACGAAAAACCCACGCTGATGTTCCTGGTGATTGGCGAAACGGCACGCAGCCAGAATTTCTCGATGAACGGTTATTCGCGTGATACCAATGCCTTTACCAGCAAATCCGGCGGCGTTATTTCGTTTAAAAATATGCATTCCTGCGGTACCGCTACCGCAATATCCGTTCCGTGCATGTTCTCGAATATGAATCGCACCGAGTACGACAGTAAAAAAGCATCTAACAGTGAAAATTTCCTCGACATCGTGCAGAAAACCGGTGTCTCGCTGTTATGGAAAGAGAACGATGGCGGTTGTAAAGGCGTATGTAGCCGCATCCCGACTGTCGAAATTAAGCCTAGTGATAACCCGAAACTGTGCGATGGCAAAACGTGCCATGACGAGGTGATGCTGGAAAACCTTGATGATGAAATCGCCAAAATGCCAGGTGATAAGCTTGTCGCCTTCCATATCATTGGCAGCCATGGACCGACTTATTACCTGCGTTATCCGGCTGAGCATCGCCACTTCATGCCCGAATGTGCACGTAGCGATATCGAAAACTGTACTCAGGAACAATTGGTCAACACCTACGACAACACCCTTCGTTATACAGACTATGTATTAGCTGAGATGATTGAAAAGCTAAAAAATTACAGCGATCAGTACAACACCGTGCTGCTTTATGTGTCCGATCATGGTGAATCATTGGGCGAAAGCGGGCTATATCTGCACGGCACGCCGTACAAACTGGCACCGGATCAGCAGACGCATATTCCGATGCAGGTCTGGATGTCACCGGGCTTTATCGCCGGGAAACACATCAACATGTCTTGCCTTGAAAATAATGCGGCGAAAAAATCATATTCCCACGACAACCTGTTCTCATCGATTTTGGGGCTGTGGGACGTAAGCACCAGCGTCTATAATCCTGACCGCGATTTGTTCCGCGAATGCCGTGGCTAATCGATTGTTAGTATAACAAAAAGCCTTACGGCAACCTGGTTGCCGTAAGCTGCAAGAATGCAATAAGGCTTATAATATGAAACAACTTACTTTCAACGACCTACGCAAGCAAAGCGCACAAGCCGCAAATTCCCCCCGCTTACGTGCCCATCATAATTTCCACCCTGAATTGAGCGACCCGGTGCAGCGTCTGGCTATTGCTATGGAACCGGGAACTTATGTTCGCCCTCATCGCCACCCGCATACTTTTGAACTGCTGACATCCCTTACCGGTCGCTTTTTGGTATTGAACTTTGATGACCTGGGTAACCTGACCCAGCGCGTCGTGTTAGGTGAGGACTGTAAAGTGCTGGAGATGGATGCAGGCACCTGGCATACCGTATTGTCACTGGATGAAGGCGGCGTTATTTTTGAGGTAAAACACGGTAGGTACCAGCCTGTTGCTGATCAAGATGCCGCCCCATGGGCCCCCGCCGAAAACGAGCCGGGAACTGCAGAGCTGATGAAATGGTACACACAGGCGCAAGTAGGTGATGGCGGATATCCGCGGTAATTAATGCGTTGCACGGAGTGCCATTCTCTCCTTCGCGCCAACTTCAAAGGCTAAGACGCTTCCTCCCAAATCACCTACTCGTAAACCTGTGGCAAGAGTAGAGGCACTGTTGCAAATAGTCGGTGGTGATAAACTTATCATCCCCTTTTGCTGATGGAGCTGCACATGAACCCATTCAAAGGCCGGCATTTTCAGCGTGACATCATTCTGTGGGCCGTACGCTGGTACTGCAAATACGGCATCAGTTACCGTGAGCTGCAGGAGATGCTGGCTGAACGCGGAGTGAATGTCGATCACTCCACGATTTACCGCTGGGTTCAGCGTTATGCGCCTGAAATGGAAAAACGGCTGCGCTGGTACTGGCGTAACCCTTCCGATCTTTGCCCGTGGCACATGGATGAAACCTACGTGAAGGTCAATGGCCGCTGGGCGTATCTGTACCGGGCCGTCGACAGCCGGGGCCGCACTGTCGATTTTTATCTCTCCTCCCGTCGTAACAGCAAAGCTGCATACCGGTTTCTGGGTAAAATCCTCAACAACGTGAAGAAGTGGCAGATCCCGCGATTCATCAACACGGATAAAGCGCCCGCCTATGGTCGCGCGCTTGCTCTGCTCAAACGCGAAGGCCGGTGCCCGTCTGACGTTGAACACCGACAGATTAAGTACCGGAACAACGTGATTGAATGCGATCATGGCAAACTGAAACGGATAATCGGCGCCACGCTGGGATTTAAATCCATGAAGACGGCTTACGCCACCATCAAAGGTATTGAGGTGATGCGTGCACTACGCAAAGGCCAGGCCTCAGCATTTTATTATGGTGATCCCCTGGGCGAAATGCGCCTGGTAAGCAGAGTTTTTGAAATGTAAGGCCTTTGAATAAGACAAAAGGCTGCCTCATCGCTAACTTTGCAACAGTGCCGGACATAGATCCAAAACAAACCCCGGACGACGCAGCATATGCCTGGAGTAACATTGTAGACGACGCCAGAAGTAATCAGGCGGTACCGGCATTGTCCTTGTATTCAGGTAATCACTGGTCTACGGCAAAGGAAATTTTAAACTCAACCAGAAATCTGGAGTTGTGGATAATCTCTGCCGGGATGGGTTTTTTAAATTGTAGAGATCGGGTGCCCTCTTACGAGGCGACATTTCATCAAGTACCATTCAGGCATGATCTCTGGTGGAAAGCCATCACAAAATCACTAGGAAAGCATAACCGTTGCGCAACTATAAGCCAGTTAATGCAGTCCAGTCCGAATGATGAATATTTGATTGCGGCTTCGCCTGTTTATATTGCTGCTGTCCAGAATGACATCCTGAAGGGCATTGAGAGTTTGACTCATCCTCTTACGCAACTAACGATCGTGACATCAGGGGCATATGCTGGCCCACTTGAAGAATACTTAATTAAGAGTTCTTCGGTAATGACTCCAACTTATTGATAGTGTTTTATGTTCAGATAATGCCCGATGACTTTGTCATGCAGCTCCACCGATTTTGAGAACGACAGCGACGTCCGTCCCAGCCGTGCCAGGTGCTGCCTCAGATTCAGGTTATGCCGCTCAATTCGCTGCGTATATCGCTTGCTGATTACGTGCAGCTTTCCCTTCAGGCGGGATTCATACAGCGGCCAGCCATCCGTCATCCATATCACCACGTCAAAGGGTGACAGCAGTCTCATAAGACGCCCCAGCGTCGCCATAGTGCGTTCACCGAATACGTGCGCAACAACCGTCTTCCGGAGCCTGTCATACGCGTAAAACAGCCAGCGCTGGCGCGATTTAGCCCCGACGTATCCCCACTGTTCGTCCATTTCCGCGCAGACGATGACGTCACTGCCCGGCTGTATGCGCGAGGTTACCGACTGCGGCCTGAGTTTTTTAAATGGCGGAAAATCGTGTTGAGGCCAACGCCCATAATGCGGGCGGTTGCCCGGCATCCAACGCCATTCATGGCCATATCAATGATTTTCTGGTGCGTACCGGGTTGAGAGGCTGTGTATGTGAACTGTAACTGCCATGTTTTACGGCAGTGAGAGCAGAGATAGCGCTGATGTCCGGCAGTACTTTTACCGTTACGCACCACCCCGTCAGTAGCTGAACAGGAGGGACAGCTGATAGAAACAGAAGCCACTGGAGCACCTCAAAAACACCATCATACACTAAATCAGTAAGTTGGCAGCATCACCCGCAATCTATTCCGCCGGACTCATAATAACTGCAAATCAACATCGTCATATCGGCAGACCGGCCGCCAGTATTCTTTCACGTTGCTCGGCTGTCCGGGCAGGGTCTGACTGATTGTTAAATAATGCCCTGATTTCAGATGGTTTTTCTTCAAAGTGCGCCACTATGCGCCCGGTGAACCCACTCCGCTTAATTAGTACTGAATGGACTGGAGCAGACCCGATGAAAGTATCATTCTTTCACTGTCTGTCCCCGCTAAGTAACTCCTAAGTCTGGCTCATTAATCTGCGGTGGAAGCAGACTCACCCGATGAATACGGCAACAGTCATCCCAGGCAGGAAACAATGCGACCACAACAAAATACGTCCCCGGCTTTCCCGATGAATAAAGTTCCTGAAGTCACACTCTTTTTCTGGCTGATAAAAATGATGTCCACTACCGTGGGTGAAACAGCGGCAGACTTCCTGAATATGGATCTCAACTGGGGGCTGACTAATACCTCTCTGCTTACCGGCATATTGTTTGCCGTGGTACTGACCTTTCAGTTACGTGCGAATCGCTATATTCCGGCTCTTTACTGGTCAACTGTACTATTAATCAGCGTGTTCGGAACGCTGATCACTGACAACATGACCGACCACTTTGGAGTGCCGCTCGCGCTGTCAACATCGGTATTTGGCGGATTGCTGGTTCTGACATTCGGACTCTGGTACGCGAAGGAAAAAACCTTATCTATTCACAGCATCAACAGCCTGAAGCGGGAAACGTATTACTGGATCGCCATTTTGTTCACCTTCTCGCTGGGAACTGCCGCAGGAGACTGGGCAGCGGAAAGTCTGGGGCTTGGTTATCTGAATGCAGCCATTGTGTTTGGTGCGCTGATTGCGCTGACCGCGGTCAGTCGCTATCTGTTCAAAGCGAACAGCGTACTGTGTTTCTGGATTGCGTATATTTTAACCCGGCCTCTGGGAGCCTCTTGTGGTGATTTGTTATCTCAACCCCTTACCAGCGGTGGTCTGGGGCTTGGCACAACAGGAACCAGCATTTTGTTCCTGCTGACCATCACCAGTCTTATCGGTTACCTCACCTATAAAATGAAACTCGAAGAAATCAACAGATAAGACATTCAGTGCGGTACAGGTTGTACATCACCGGTATCGTGTTTATTCTTCGGTATATTTCGCTTATCCGTGAGCTATCAATCCTATGAGAATACTCCTTGTCGAGGACGATCCGATGGTTGGAGAGGTCGTCACCAGCTCGCTGAAAGACAACGCCTGGGCGGTAGACTGGGTTAAAAGCGGCAATGATGCCTGTGTCGGGTTTAGCACCTGGCAATATGATGTGATTTTGCTTGACCTAGGGTTGCCTGGCAAAGACGGCCTGACCGTGCTGGCCGAAATCCGCCAAAAAGCGCTTCCGGTGCCGGTGCTCATTCTGACCGCTCGCGACGCGCTCGAAGACAGGTTAAAAGGGCTCGACGGCGGTGCGGACGATTATATTCTCAAACCATTTGAAATGAGCGAGCTACTGGCCCGGATCCGCGCAGTCATTCGAAGAAACACTGGCAATGGAAACCCTGTCCTGAGTAATGGCGTACTGACGCTGGATCCGGTCACTCATGAAGCCAGCATTTCCGAAACCCAGCAAAAGTTTTTGCTCTCGAACCGCGAATACGCCCTGTTGGAAGCTCTGATGCTGCGTCCAGGAGGAATACTTTCCCGCAGCGCACTGGAAGACCGAATTTATGGCTGGGGTGATGAAGTCGAAAGTAATGCCATCGAATTTCTGATCCATGCGTTAAGAAAGAAGCTCGGGCGGGACGCGATTAAAAATGTCAGGGGAGTCGGATGGCTGGTTTCAAAAAACGGATGAAAACCTCCGTTCAGTTACGGTTATCACTGGCGCTGGGTATCGCTATCCTGCTTACCGCCGTTATTTCCGGAGGGATTACCTTTTATCTGGCGCTGGATGAAGCCAGGGAGCTTCAGGACGATACCTTAAAACAGATAGCTTACGTCACGAAGTCCCCCGGACATAACGCGCTGCCCGAAATAAAGGGGCAAAAGAGGGCCGACGAGGACAGCGATGGCAAAATACTGGTGGAATATCTCACCGTCTCGGGTACGCAAAACGATGACACAGGCATCACCTTTCATTTGCCCGCGCCCGTGAGGGAAGGTTTTCAGAACGCCACCATCACCGGTGTACAATATCGGGTTCTTGTTCACCGTCTGACGCCGGAACAGTTTGTGATTGTTGGTCAGCAGACCGAGGTCAGGGATGAAATCGCCTTTGCAAGCGCATTACGCACGCTGATCCCATTTATCCTGCTTTTACCTGTGCTGCTGCTGGTCACCACCGACCTGATAAAAAAATCCTTCCGGCCAGTGCTGAATCTTGCTGCAGGAGTATACCGGCGAGATGAACGGGATTTAACACCATTGAGGGATGATAACATACCGGACGAGATTCGCCCTTTCGTGGAAAGTATTAACAGACTTTTGCACAAAGTGAACAACACAATACAGGCACAAAAACGCTTCATTGCCGATGCCGCGCACGAATTACGCACCCCCCTGACGGCCCTGTCCCTCCAGGCTGAGCGGTTATCGGGTTCAGACATGTCGGCAGAGGCGCGTGAGCGTTTAGCCGCTCTGAGGCTGGGGTTGACGCGGGAAAAAAATTTGCTTGAGCAGCTATTATCTCTCGCCAGAGAGCAACAGCCTCTTCAGACGCAAGGGACAGAAGCGGTATCACTCAATGAAGTGTTTCGGCAGGTTATAGAGACCCTGCTCCCTCTGGCACTGGAAAAGGGTATTGATATCGGTGTGGTGGAAACCCCTTACCAGGCAGAGTCGCAGGTGATTACGGAAAAAAACACCCTGTACACGGCGCTCAAAAATCTGGTCGAAAACGCGATTCACTATATCCCTGAAAACGGGCAGATTGACCTGCGGTTACAGTTTATTGATAACAGCGCGGTGATTGATGTCGAGGATAACGGGCCGGGAATTGCAGCGGAACAAAGAGAACGAGTATTTGACGCATTCTACCGGCCTGCAGGCACCGAAAAACCTGGCTCAGGGTTGGGCTTGTCTATTGTAAAAGCATGCGTGCACCGGCTGGGAGGAACAATCATTCTTGCGCCATCCTCACACTTTCCATCCGGGTTGAGGGCAAGGATAATCCTGCCGGTTGAAAGCCACTCCGGGTAAACCAATATTCAGTTCGCTCAGTTTTCCCTAAGTTAACGCCGCTATGCTGTCCTTAACAAACAAGGAGGACAATCACATGAACATAAAGACGTTAAAAAATGATACGGTGGAAACCGTGTCATTTCTGGTGAAGGCTCTGTTTTTCGTTGTAAGAAAGATATATCTGAAGCCGGCAGTCGCGGTATGTCCGCTGCCGCAGACACTGGCGGAGTGCCGGATATACGCAGCACGGAGTATCTGCTAATTTCTGATGCCATGTCTTAACCCGGTCGTTATTTAGTGTGATGGTGCCAGTAAAATATTTGATGACGTTAAACGTAATAGACCTGAAAAAGAAACCATCACTTTGCAGGTAATGACTCCAACTTATTGATAGTGTTTTATGTTCAGATAATGCCCGATGACTTTGTCATGCAGCTCCACCGATTTTGAGAACGACAGCGACTTCCGTCCCAGCCGTGCCAGGTGCTGCCTCAGATTCAGGTTATGCCGCTCAATTCGCTGCGTATATCGCTTGCTGATTACGTGCAGCTTTCCCTTCAGGCGGGATTCATACAGCGGCCAGCCATCCGTCATCCATATCACCACGTCAAAGGGTGACAGCAGGCTCATAAGACGCCCCAGCGTCGCCATAGTGCGTTCACCGAATACGTGCGCAACAACCGTCTTCCGGAGCCTGTCATACGCGTAAAACAGCCAGCGCTGGCGCGATTTAGCCCCGACGTAGCCCCACTGTTCGTCCATTTCCGCGCAGACGATGACGTCACTGCCCGGCTGTATGCGCGAGGTTACCGACTGCGGCCTGAGTTTTTTAAATGGCGGAAAATCGTGTTGAGGCCAACGCCCATAATGCGGGCGGTTGCCCGGCATCCAACGCCATTCATGGCCATATCAATGATTTTCTGGTGCGTACCGGGTTGAGAAGCGGTGTAAGTGAACTGCAGTTGCCATGTTTTACGGCAGTGAGAGCAGAGATAGCGCTGATGTCCGGCAGTGCTTTTGCCGTTACGCACCACCCCGTCAGTAGCTGAACAGGAGGGACAGCTGATAGAAACAGAAGCCACTGGAGCACCTCAAAAACACCATCATACACTAAATCAGTAAGTTGGCAGCATCACCCTAGCGTTCCCGTTGTCAGGGGGGCCGGGTAATGATATTCATCATTTCTGCAGCCTCCTTATTCACACCATGTCACCCGATTTCATTCGTCTCCGGAGAGTCGGTTTCCGGAACAGCGGAAGAAAAAGCAGACCTGACGAGGGTCTGCTTTCAGTTCCTGAGACTCATCAGATGGCGTTAAGCCACACCATCCCGTATTTTTGCTCACGCGCTTCGAACGCCTGGCGTCCCCCTTCAAGCACATCACATATAGCCTTGCACATACTGTTTGGCGCCCCGTGATCTCCGTATTCCAGCGCCCCGCTACGGTAACTGATGACTTCATCATTATTGGCCGCGATGATGACCTGTTCAGCATCACAGTTAACCACCAGGTTGGCGTTATGCGTCACGATGATGACCTGCCGGTACTGTTTTATTTTTCTGAAAAGTGGGACCAGACTATGCATGATGAATTCATTGTCCAGGTCATCTTCCGGCTGATCAAATACAAACGGCGATCCGAAGGCATCTGCCGCCAGTTTAAGGCAGACATAGAAGGTCCCCCGTTGCCCGGCTGACAGTTTTTCCACGGTTTTACCTTTATCTTCAAATTCCGCCCTGACGTTCAGATAGCGCTGGATCTGCTCCGGACTGAACAGATAACTGAGAAGTGCATCCGGTCCCTGACTGTTAAAATATTCGTCGCGCCAGAAAAACGCCTCGAGGGTCAGTTTATTGTCCGGGCATTCCGGCAGAACCAGCATGGGTTCATTTGCCAGCAGGGCCCGGAACTCATCAATGCTGCTGATCCTGAACACCTCCCGCAGCCTGTCCTGGGTAGTCAGCTCCCCGGTCGCCCTGAACCGGCCCCGGTTCAGATAACTGAGCATCCCGTTGTAAAAGGCCGTGACATCAAAGTGAGGCTGGCCGTAAATGCGGATATCCGTAAGAATGTCCTGTATCAGGGCCTGCTGATCCTGCGTCAGATGCGGTTTTGTGGTCAGCGATGCGAAAGCCGTGTCGATCACGCCCTGTCTGGACAGCAATCCATACATGAATTCAGCCGCAAGCCTGGCGCGTTGTTCCAGTCCGCTCCAAGACGGTATGCATGAAGGGTTTCTGCCAGGCTAATCCTGGCTCTCGTTAATCTGGATATGTACCGGAAGACCCGCGTCATAACAGGTCTGATACAAGTCAGCCACCTGCAGGGGATCGCCTTCCATTATCTGACGTATTCCACCTGCATTCGTCACTTGCAGACAGGTGGAGCCGTCGAGCCGGATCACGTAGGCTGCCTGACAGATACGGTGAAGGCTGTCACCGAGAAAAACCTCCACCGCCTCACCGGTTGTCGACTCGCGCAAGGGCAGACTGTGCACCTTCAACTGGCGCTGGCGGGAGATTTCGTCATCACGGGCTGCCTGATAAAGCGGTTCCGCCACATCGCGTCCGGCCCCGGTCAGCTCCACGGCCAGCTGCTGGTTAGGCGCGCGCAGGGTGCGCAGCCAGCCCGCTGCTTCCATGCGCCGGCAGGAGGCGCGCAGGTTCGGCCCGTACACCGGGGCGTCCCCGCCCTGTTCCAGCACCCGCTCAATATCCCGCGTGGCCACCGGCCCCGGACGTTTCGAATCCAGGGCGGCCAGCACAATCAGCACCCGCCGCTGCAGCGGTGACGGGCGTCGCGCCTGTGTCATTGCTTATCCGTCTCCGGCCAGATGAGTTTTCTGAGACGCTGATGATCGACGTCAATGAGCGCTTTGGTTTGTTCGTAATTTTTCATTGGCGCACCAGTAATCGCCAGTTCATACCAGAATTGCAGAAGGGTGCTGGCCATACTCGATTCGCTGATGTATTTAGCGCCCTGACTGTCCAGCTCGCATTCACGGATACGTTCTTCCGCTATCCGGGTCAGCTGCTCATAGCTGAGTGAAAAATTCACTTCTTTCTCATCCATCCTGCACGCTCCGTCTGATAATGTCCGGTTTAGTCAAAAATCATACTTCATATGATTCATGTATTAACTGTAGAATATCATATCAGATATGATTATTATGAATAACGATAAATATCACACACAGTATGATTTTATGCGTTTTGTTTATTTATCATATTTCTTACCGTTTTCCCGCCACGCAGATCCGAAAAGATGCTTAGGCGGTTCTTTTGCGGCTGACATTCTTTTGAGTTTTAATGACGTGATATAGCAAGCCCACACAGAGGGAAAGAGGAATGAGCCAGCAACTGCGCAAGCGGTCTGACATTGAGAAAAAGGTTGCGGCCGGAGAGGCTGTTAAGGAACAGCCGCGTCAGCTAATCAGGGACACTATCACCGGGAAAATCATTTCTAACGAGCGGGTGCCTGAAACGCTCCCGGCCTGCCTGATAGCGATGCAGTCGAATACGCTTGTCTACAACGATGTAGATGTGGAGGCCTTTCAGCGGGAAGTCCGTCAGCAGGTATCACAGATACTGGACGCCATCAGGGATGAGCGATTTGAAAATGCCGGCATAGCCTATCAGCAGTTTATAGACCAGTATGATGCGTGTTTCGAAACGCCTTCCGTGGATGTACTTGGTGAGGTGAAACGACGTGGTATAGATCTTTATGCGGTGCTGGAACATCAGGGAACCCGTCTTACGGCAGAAATGTGCGTTGGAGG
The DNA here is from genome assembly GCF_010692925.1 of Enterobacter sp. T2. Lineage (NCBI taxonomy): Bacteria > Pseudomonadati > Pseudomonadota > Gammaproteobacteria > Enterobacterales > Enterobacteriaceae > Enterobacter > Enterobacter sp. T2. Next base: position 2,489,955 of record NZ_CP048736.1, read on the forward strand.
TAGTCATGATCGAGCGTCTGAACGCAGCTTTAATGCCGTCACCGAGGCTCATATCAATCTGTTGTTCTATATGCTCACGCTGAATCTGGCGATCCATAACAAGATTGATAATGTCCAGAAACAGCTACGTACTAAACTCGGTTTTCTGGAAGAGCGGCTCAGAACGTTGCTTAACGAGTACATCTATGCAAATCAACTTGGCCGGATCGTTCTGGACGGGTTACATGCAAGCGAGACCCTTTATGGCTGGATTTTGCTTGAAAAAAATGACCTGGATGCTGCCCGGTTGATTTATAAGAATGATTTAAAGCTGAATAACGAAATGAAGTTTGCCGAGCTTCATGCAGAGGTGATGAGCATCTACCAAAAGAGATACACATCTGAAACGCCTGAAGATCTTCGGAATAGAGCTTTCTCAAGGTGTGGGTTATCCGAAGACAGAGCACAATTCGCTTTTAAGCTGTGTTATTACCTTCACCAGACAGGACAGATTAGGAAGTATATCGATGAGCTGACGCTGGGTGCTGATAACAACGACACGAGTGACGCTACCGTGGATGTCCGGTCCCTCCTGGTTCCCTCTGCATCCGGGCTCGCAACTCAATGAAAGACGAAATAGCACGACAGATCGCCGGACTTATTGAGCTGAACAAATTTAATGGCTATACGCTGGTCAGCGGAGAAGACTGGCAGAAGCCTACAGTCACCGAAATCCTGCTGGTCCGGGGATTTATCCCCCTGACTGACAACCAGCTGGCTAACCGACTGGATGTGGACGAACGCACCATCCGTAAGTGGAAATCAGGAGAGACCAGTATGGTGTACACCACCTGGTGCTGCCTGTGCTGGCTGGCTGGGCTGGGGATGCCGCTCGATAACATTATCAGTGGCTGAAGATTCGCTTCCAGATGCGTCTGAAAATGAATCGTCTCTGATATCGGCAGCGGGAACGGATGATATGAGGGAGACGGTCATAGTTTTTCCAGAACAATGTCCAGCCCTGATACCCCTTGACCACTAATAGGATGAAGCAGCCGGCTTTGAAGATGCCATATGCGATGGCGGTGAGGATTAGAAATACAGTCATACGATTTTCCTTATGTAAAACTGTATTTAGAAAATCCGATGCGGCCTTTAAGGCCGGACTGTAAAAAAACCTGAAAAAAGTTTCTCTTTCCTCTTTGTTGCTATTACTGGCTTTGTCAGCCTTGAATTTTGCTTTTTATGCAATATTCCCCTAATGACAACTATCCAGAATTTTTTTGTGCTTCTGCAAAAATCCTTCTTCTCTTCTCCTGAGATCCGAAACTCATTGAGTCGGAAGACTGGGTACCTCTTCAGAACGCAGAATCACCTGAGTTACCAGAACAGCAGACGTAAAAAAGGCCGCTGAAGCGGCCTGATTAAATTATCCGGGCTATTCACTCAGCCTGGAAGTTTTTCAAGGAACTGGAGGACTGCCTTCTGGTATGCAGTCCAGTTTTTAGCGCTTTCCCACGGGGTTGAACCGTCGTTATAAAAATAAATATCGCTATCGAGTAATCCCGGAGCACCTGCAAGAAGATGATCACCGTAATCAGCGTATTCCGCGCCGTGGCCACCGGCCTGCGCCATAAATCCCAGAGGTTTATATTCACGATTAAGAAGCAGATATTTACCGGGTTCATGTTCTCGGACAGAGTACGGCAAATTGAATCGCATTAGCCATTTCATGGCATCGGTCTTACTGTTTCTGATTTTAAATCCGCGAAAATCATTTTCAAAACAATGTACTACCGTTTCAAGTCTGCTCTTTAGCGTTTGCATGTATCATCCTTTGTGCATTTGCCACGATGGGAATTAATTGCTTACAGCGCAGCTTCGAGGATACAGGATTCAGACAGTTACTTATAGCGATGCCTGAGAGAATGGCCAGTACATCTGACAACGCAGCAGGCTGAATTCCCGGATGTTGAATAATGACCCTCAATGCCACTCCCACCTTCAGCGCCTGTGGAACTGTCGTTCCACTCCTCGTCACGTCCGGTTCCGTGAGAGCGCTGGACCTGCTCCGGACTGAACTGATAGCTGAGGAGTGCCTCTGGTCTCTGACTGTTAAAATAATTGTCTCGTCAGAAAAACGCCTCAAGGGTCCGGATATTCCGGCATAACCAGCATGGGGTCATTTGCCTGTAGGGCCTGGAACTCATCAATGCAGCTGATCCTGAACACCTCCCGCGGTCTGTCGACGGTAGTCAGCTCCTTGTCGATTATTTATTCCTTTGTTTGTGACATCTACTTCTGATACCAGAGCAAAAATCTAATCCATATGTATATGAAATAATTTGTTGTTTAAAAAATGAGATTTAATATCCTTAGCCAGGACACCAGAATATACCTGGTAGAATGCACGAGCATATTGATTTTTTCGTGTATCAGTGGTTAAAACCGGACGGTATGCATATTTCAGAAACATCTAATCACCTAAATTTTTCAGTAAGTTACACATAACCCCCCCACTATTAAGAATTACTCTCAACACTATTTGTATCGTGCAGTATCAGGAATGATCGTGGTTGCTGACACAATAACGAAAATCCTGCATTTTTGTAATCGACCTCATCTATCACTACATTATTGCAACTTATTGGACACATTTAATCATGTGCTTAACAATGTACTTGCAAGTGAGTTTTTATCTCATACAAAAAAATGATTGTTTTCAATAGTCGAAATTTCTCATCAAGGCTCTGATTTGATAAGAAATAATTAATTATCAGTGTATTATCGGGGTTAAGGTGAACTATGTTCGGATTAGATGCCTTCCATTTGGCCAGGGTACAGTTTGCATTTACTGTTTCCTTCCACATTATTTTCCCAGCAATAACCATTGGTCTGGCCAGTTTCCTGGCCGTGCTCGAAGGGTTATGGTTAAAGACACGAAATGACACTTACAAGGAGCTCTATCACTTCTGGTCAAAAATTTTTGCAGTAAACTTTGGTATGGGTGTTGTTTCCGGTCTGGTTATGGCTTATCAGTTTGGTACCAACTGGAGTGGCTTCTCACAGTTTGCAGGGAGTATCACCGGTCCATTGCTGACCTACGAAGTTCTGACTGCGTTCTTCCTTGAAGCGGGTTTCCTTGGTGTCATGCTGTTTGGCTGGAATCGTGTTGGCCCCGGTCTGCACTTCTTTGCTACCTGTATGGTGGCGCTGGGGACACTGTTTTCCACGTTCTGGATCCTGTCATCCAATAGCTGGATGCAGACTCCACAGGGTTATGCCATCGAGAATGGTGTTGTTATCCCTGTAGACTGGCTGAAAATTATCTTTAACCCTTCCTTCCCGTTCCGCCTGTTACATATGTCCACTGCGGCTTTCCTTGCAAGCGCTTTTTTTGTCGGAGCATCAGCAGCATGGCATCTGCTAAAAGGCAATGATACTCCCGCTATTCGCAAAATGTTCTCTATGGCATTGTGGATGGCATTAATCGTTTCCCCGATCCAGGCCGTTATCGGTGATGCGCATGGTCTGAATACTCTTGAGCACCAGCCGGCAAAAATCGCTGCGATTGAAGGACACTGGGAAAATAAACCTGGTGAAGCAACCCCTCTGGTTCTGTTTGGCCTGCCAGATATGAATGCAGAAGAGACGAAGTACAAAATAGAGGTCCCTTATCTTGGCAGTATTATCCTTACACACAGCCTTGATAAGCAGGTGCCTGCCCTGAAGAGTTTCCCTAAAGAAGATCGTCCTAACTCCACTATCATATTCTGGTCTTTCCGCGTAATGGCTGGCTTAGGGATGCTGATGATTCTTCTCGGGGTGGTCAGCGTATGGCTGCGCTGGCGGAAACGTCTCTATACATCTAAACCGTTCCTCTATTTTTCTCTCTTCATGGGGCCTTCGGGACTGATTGCGTTACTGGCCGGTTGGTTCACAACTGAAATAGGTCGTCAACCATGGGTCGTTTATGGCGTACAGCGAACGAAAGATGCTGTTTCTGCACATGGCGATTTACATATGTCAATCAGCTTACTGGCGTTTCTTCTTGTTTACACCTCAGTCTTTGGCGTCGGTTATATATATCTCGTACGTCTGATCAAAAAAGGGCCTGTACATGCTGAGGAGCATCAGGAGGTAACGGATGGAACACCTGCCCGTCCTCTGTCAGCGGTAAATGAGGGTTTGGCAACACGTGGGAGAGACAAATAATGGGTATTGATCTGTCAATTATCTGGTTTGTCATCATCGTCTTCGCTACGTTGATGTATATAGTGATGGATGGATTTGATCTGGGAATCGGTATTTTGTTCCCGTTTCATAAGCACGATGTCGATCGCGATACAATGATGAATACCGTTGCGCCGGTATGGGATGGCAACGAAACCTGGATGGTACTGGGGGGAGCGGCATTGTACGGCGCGTTTCCTCTGGCTTACGCTGTTATCATTGATGCTCTTAGTATTCCGCTTACCGCAATGTTACTTGGGCTTATCTTTCGTGGTGTGGCCTTCGAGTTTCGTTTTAAAGCAATCCCGGAACATCGACCTATCTGGGACAAAGCATTTATAGTCGGCTCTGTACTGGCCACTTTCAGTCAGGGTGTTGCAGTCGGAACCTTATTAAATGGATTGAGTGTGTCCGGACGTGCATTTAGCGGTTCTGCATTGGTTTGGCTCGCCCCGTTCCCTCTGTTCTGCGGATTGGGACTGGTACTGGCCTATGCCCTGCTGGGTTGCACCTGGCTGATTATGAAAACAGAAGACTCGCTTCACCGCAGGATGTCAGAGCTTGCAACTCCGTTAACCATTGGTTTACTGGCAGTTATTGCAATTATCAGTGTCTGGACCCCATTGACTCATCCTGAGATTGCCAGTCGCTGGTTCAGTATGCCAAATGTCATCTTTTTCCTGCCTGTACCATTGCTGGTCCTTGTTTGTTGCTGGGGTATCGTTCGCAGTGTTTATAGCCGTCGATCCAGCTTTGGTCCCTTTATGCTGACGTTAGGATTAATCTTCCTTGGTTTCAGTGGTCTTGGGATCAGTATCTGGCCATATATCATACCGCCTTCTGTAACCATCTGGCAGGCCGCGTCACCTCCTCAGAGTCAGGGCTTTATGCTAATAGGTGGCTTGTTGATTATCCCTGTAATCCTGATGTACACCTGCTGGAGTTACTATGTATTCCGGGGGAAGGTAAAAACTGGCGACGGTTATCACTAATGGTGAGGTCAATGGAGAAACTTAAATGAAAACCGTTGATGAAACACCTCGTCCATTCTGGAAAAAATTGATGTGGCTGGTGATTATCTGGGCTGTCAGTGTAATGGCGTTGGGGGTCGTTGCCACAATATTCAAATTGCTAATGACAGCCGCTGGGATGAAAACTCACTAACGTTTAAATCGGGTTACCTCTGGTAACCCGATTTTCTTAGTATCAAAAAGACATGTTTATGGTCAATTTCTCTGGTCAGAAGTGATTTAAATTTCTGACCATGAACTTGTACAACTTTCCTTCAGATATAATTCAGATAACGGTGTAAAAAGGAGAATGCTTACATACGAGCTTTGTAGAGCTCAATAATCTCCGAAAGGCTTGCCTGACGAGGATTGGTTAAAGAACAAGCATCATTTAGTGCATTTTGTGCCATAAATGCAAGTTTATCCTCCGTTACACCAAGATCAGCCAGGCGTTGATTCGTACCGACTTTTTGCGACAACATCTCAATTGCTTCGATAGCAGAATTAATGGCCTGCTCCTGAGTCATTGTTGAGACATCAATCCCCATTGCCCGGGCGATTTCAACAAAACGATCGGGAACCTTTTTCGCATTAAATCGGGATACTTCACCCAGCAGGATCGCATTACACAAACCGTGAGACAGATTATAAACGCCACCTAACTGGTGAGCCATTGAATGGACATAACCAAGAGACGCGTTTGAAAATGCCATTCCAGCCAGATATTCACCATATTGCATGGCATCACGTGCTTCGCGGTTTTGGCCATCATCTACAACGTCTTTAAGATTATTAACAATAATTTCAATTGCTTTGATAGCACAAGCATCAGTAACAGGCGTAGCTGCTGTTGATACATACGCTTCAATTGCATGAGTTAAGGCATCCATACCTGTAGTTGCCGTAAGGAACGCAGGCATTGCGACCATAAGTTCAGAATCGTTAACCGCAATGATAGGCGTAAAGTGCTTATCCACTACCGGGTATTTAGTTTCATCTTCCTGGTTAGTGACGATTGCAAATACGGTCATTTCCGATGCCGTACCCGCTGTCGTATTTACAGTAACTAATGGTAATTGTGGTTTTTTGGACAGATGCACACCTTTCGAGTAATCCCGAATATGCCCACCATTAGTGGCCACCAATGCAATACCTTTAGCTGTATCGTGAGAAGACCCCCCACCAAAGGAAATGACAAAATCAGCATTACTTTTTGCAAGCAAGGCTAAACCGTCATCAATATTTTTCTCTGTTGGATTAGGTTGAACACCATCAAATATTGCATAACTAATTTTATGCGCCTCAAGCTCATCTGTCAGTTTGTTAACCAGTCCCGTGTCAGCCAAAACACGGTCAGTGACGATCAGCGCTTTTTTTAACTCCCTTGAAACAAGTTCATCCCCTAAAAGACGAATAGCATTAAGTCCCATTAGGGTTACAGGCGGCATATAAAATACATTACTCATAGTTAATATCCTTTCGTCAGTTTAAATATTAGAGAGGGCATTTTAAATCTTGATAGCCTTGTTGTTTCTGTGTGTACATCATCTGCTTCATATACTATACGGCAGTATAGTAACTGGCAATACCAATACTGTTGATAAGGATTAAAAAAAGATAAACACTTGATTTTTATCTGAAAATATTTTTTGATGTTTGATGAGGACTTGGGTTATCACTTCTGAGTAGTAACCTGTTGCGTGCGGGAAATATCTTCAGACAGGTCAGGTGACAACGCCGTACAGAATGGGCCTATACAGTGCTGTGGCCAGTCTCCAGTACCAGAACTGTCAGTTAGTACTGGTTTTCCGAACAGTGGGCGATTCTGCCCTATCGCCTGGACCGGTCTTGCGACGGTTTACAATTACAGATATCTGTAGGGTGAGGCGGCACCTGGAACACTGGTGCCGAGAATGATTACTGGATCAGAAAACTCAGGGCAGTATGTACTGCGCATGATAACGAAATTATCGCACCTGAACTGATGACAGCATTTGTCGTAGTGGTATACAAAGCAGAAATTTGTTTTGGCTGAACGACACTGGACTCCTGGGACATAGTCAGGGAATGAGTAGTATCTGTGGACTGGCTATGCCGTTCGGTTGGTGTTCATAATGACATCCAGCAGTGACCGGGTTTACCGGTCAGTTGCTATTTAAGATAGGCGCGAACCAGTTCAATCGTATCGTCAACTGATTTACTGACTTCATGGCTATAGTTGTCATTCTGGTCAAAGGTTTCTCGTATGTGACTCTCCAGAACCTCAGCCATCAATCCGTTAGATGCGCCACGAACGGCAGCAATTTGCTGGAGAATGGCGCGGCATTCAGCACCATTTTCAAGTGCTCTTTCCAGAGCATCAATCTGCCCTCTGATGCGGCGAACCCGTGTCAGTACCTTTTTTTTCTCTTCCGGAGTACTGGGCATTTCTTACCTCACTATCTTTAAGTTGATATACTGCATCGGAGTATGCATTATCCGATCAATGAATGTATACCTCCCATGTAGTATACAAACATAACAGAGCACATACCGATAAGCTTTATTTATAAAATAAAACAACTGGTTATATTATTGGCAAAATACAGGCTGAAGGGTGTGATATTAGCCCAAAAGCATGGTCAAAAAAAGCGCGTCGCAAACACTGATTTTCGATATCAAGCCACTTCCTGTTAGCGCATATTGCTTTAGCAGGCTAAATCCTCTTCCTTTTGTCCGAACATCGTCTGGTACCGTCATAGTCTGTGGGAGCTGTGTTCTGGTGTTCGGGCGTACAGACACAACCCAGCCACTATAAATGCATGATAGTGACATCAGGCCATTTATCTGCCAGGTACTCAGCAACCAGCCGTCTGTGGCAATGATGTGGTTTATGTTCGCTACACAATAAGCAAGCATCAGCAAACTGACTCTTTTCGAGCGTTTCGATATGTCTTTTTGTAATCAGATCGATGAAATCCGAAGAATATATATCCCAGTCTCCTTTCTGTAATTTGTATCGCTCAAACATTTCCCGCGTCGGGGCAAGATCTGGCATATGTGCGTAATCGATATCACACAGAGTACGGGCAAAGAACTTCAGATCGTCCTGTTTTGCAAAACCTGCCAGCTGAGAGCGATTATTGAGACGCACATCCAGAATACGTCTTGCTCCGGATTCCTTCAGACGCGTAAAAAAATCCTCCGCCGAAGATTGTGTGAAACCAATCGTAAATAGTTTCATCAGGTTCTCCTTACCACCTGCATAACAGTGATGTTTAACACTGGATAAGATTTGGTGTTTTTGCTGTGCCCTGGTACAACAGGTTTCTTATCACGTATTTTTTCAGGTAGTTACAATGACAGGTAAAATGTTCAGGGGATATACCAGTAGCGTGACAGTGTCGTCATTCACGCTATGACGACACTGTCCTTTTACCAGTTCCGTGACAACTCCCGGGCAATAAACGGTGCCGTGCGGCTTTCACAAACCTGTGATACCTGGGCGGGTGTACCTTCTGCAACCAGGTTGCCTCCCTCATGACCTGCTCCGGGACCAATGTCCATAACCCAGTCAGCCTGCACGACTGCACGCATATCGTGTTCAATCACAACTACGGTATTCCCTGTCTCAACAAGACGCTGCAACTGCACAAGCAGACGGTCGGCGTCTGACGCATGGAGTCCGGTGGTCGGTTCATCCAGAACATACAGCGTATGGCCACGTTGGCTACGTTGCAGTTCGGTTGCCAGCTTTATCCGTTGAGCTTCTCCTCCGGATAACTCAGTGGCTGGTTGACCCAGACGCAGATATCCCAGACCGATTTCGCCCAGCAGGCGCAGAGGTCGCGCCACGGGTTCTACATCAGCAAAGAAGCTGCAGGCTTCATCCACTGTCATCTGCAAGACTTCCGCAATGTTTCGCTCCTTCCAGCGAACCCTGAGCGTATCCGGGTTATAGCGTGCGCCATGACATGTCGGACAAGGGGCATACACACTGGGCATAAACAAGAGTTCAACGCTGACGAACCCTTCACCCTCACAGGTTTCACAGCGACCTTTTGCCACATTGAAAGAAAACTGTCCGGCATCATAATGATAGTTTTTAGCAGCAGGTGTTCCGGCAAAGAGCTTACGAATATGGTCAAACAGTCCGGTATATGTCGCCAGGTTAGAACGCGGTGTCCGGCCTATCGGTTTCTGGTCAACCTGCACCAGACGTTTGATCAGTCCGGTGTCGCCTGTCAGCGTACCGTAAGTTTTCTCAGTAACGGTTGGTCCCTCAGCATCACTGCCCTCGGATAACACGTCTTCTGGTTCATGGCCAAGCGAGGAAAGCACCAGCTCAGGTAAGGCCTGAGCAATCAGACTAGACTTTCCGGAACCCGAAATACCTGTAACAGCGGTCAGTACCCCCAGAGGAATACAGGCGTCCAGTCCCTTCAGGTTGTGACGGTGAATATCCTGTAATTTTAACCATCCTGCTGGCTGTCGGGCGTATGATTGTGGTGGCCTGATTTCATCAAACAAATACCGCGCCGTTCTGGATTCAGCAATAGCTTTCAGACCTTCAGGTACACCACTGTAGAGAATATGACCGCCCTGTTCTCCTGCAGCGGGTCCCACATCAACCAGCCATTGCGCCCGTCGCATCAGGTCAAGATCATGCTCAACGACAAACACTGAGTTTCCGGCATCCCGCAGGTTCTCCAGAGCATCGTAAAGTGCATGGCTGTCTGCAGGGTGCAGGCCTGCTGATGGTTCATCGAGAACATAGACGACCCCAAACAACATGGAGCTAAGCTGAGTGGCAAGACGCAATCGCTGGAGTTCCCCTGCGGAGAGTGTTGGCGTTGTTCTGTCTAATGTCAGATAACCAAGTCCCAGTTTCTGCAACTGATACAGCCGGTCCATAACACCTCTGGTCAGTCGTTGAGCAGCCAGTCGTTTCTCTGTCGATAATGCTGAGGTCCGGCGGACATCCGGCGTTACAGAATGGACTGCTCTGCCGGAACCTGCGCGTTCTGTCCGGTCCCGGCGGGTGATATCCCTGTCAGTATCAGCCCCGGCATGATGCGTACTGAAATCCCCCCGGGAGATAGGAAGAAGCAACTCAGCCAGCTGGTCTAAAGGCATCTGCATAAACTCACCGATGTCCACTCCAGCAAAAGTGACTGACAATGATTCCGGTTTAAGCCTTTTTCCGTGGCAGACAGGACACAGTTTACCTTCCATAAAACTGGAGACGCGTTTCCTCATCAGTGCACTTTGGGTGTGTGCAAAGGTATGCAGAACATAACGTCGCGCCCCTGTAAACGTCCCCATATAACCCGGAGTCATTTTTTCCCTGACTGCGACACGTGTGTCTTCCGGGCTGAGTCCGGGGTAGACCGGCACCGTCGGGGTATCTTCAGTAAACAGGATCCAGTGTCGCTCTTCTTCAGATAACTCTTTCCAGGGGATATCGACGTCATAGCCCAGTGTCACCAGAATGTCGCGAAGATTTTGTCCGTGCCAGGCAGGTGGCCAGGAGGCAATGGCTCTGTCCCGGATACTGAGTGACGGATCAGGTACCATCAGTGCTTCTGTCACATCATAGATATGTCCGAGACCATGGCAGGATGGACATGCTCCCTGAGGCGTGTTAGGAGAAAAATCCTCAGCATAGAGCATAGGTTGTTCTGCCGGATAGGCTCCCGCCCGGGAATACATCATGCGCACCAGGCTCGATAAGGTGGTCACACTGCCGACAGAAGAGCGTGCATTGCTGGTTCCTCGCTGTTGTTGAAGGGCAACTGCAGGGGGGAGTCCATCAATGGCATCCACATCCGGAACACCGGCTTGATCAATGAGGCGCCGCGCATACGGGGCAACCGATTCAAAGTAGCGTCGTTGCGCCTCAGCATAAATGGTTCCAAAAGCCAGTGAAGACTTACCGGAACCAGAGACCCCCGAAAAGACAACAAGTGCATCACGCGGAACAGAGACATCCACCTCTTTAAGGTTGTGCTCCCTGGCACCACGTACCACAACAGAATTACTGGCGTCTGTCAGGGTTGGGGGGGCACCAAAAAGTTTCTTTGACATAGTTTAATCCTGTAATACGTAAATCAACTTTACTTCTGACGCTGGTTACGTTGAATGGCGTTAACCGATGTGCCGAACCATTAGTTAAGAAGGAATAATGACAAAAGGGATTTATGCAGCAGTAAGCGGATTGCCTGCGCCGGCGCCGGTGATTAAATAAGGAATGCCGCTGATGTTTCAGCGGCATCAGTAAGGTTCAGGTATCACTCTTCTGAGCGGGAATGGACCGCACTCTTATCCGGATCAGGTGATTTACCTCCCGTGATAATGCGGGCTCCCCTGTATCCGATACTGTGGTTCCAGATCCAGCTGATAGCGACACTCAACCGGTTTCTGGTTCCGATCAAAAAATACAGGTGGATAATTTTCCAGAACCACCACGCCATGGCTCCCCGGAGTTTTAACCGTCCCATATCAACCACAGCCAGTCCGCGACCGATGGTCGCCAGGTTCCCCTGATGCCGGTACCGGAAAGGTTTCAGGACAGGTTTTTCATCCTTTAAACGGGACTGGATCAGTTTAGCCACATACTGTCCTTCCTGTTTTGCGGCCGGAGCAATGCCCGGGATCATCCTGCCGTCCTCTCCGGTCACGGCCGCGGTATCACCTATTACAAATATTTCAGGGTGTAACGGGAGCGTGAGATCAGCTCCCACGATAACCCGACCAGCCCGATCAGCTTCCGTCTTGAGCCAGCGTGCAGCCGGAGAAGCAGTGACGCCTGCTGCCCAGATGATCGTTTTGGCAGGAAGAGGTTGCCCACCATATACTACGCCTTCGGCAGAGCATTCCGTTACCGGTTGGCCAAAACTGACTTCCACTCCCAGTTTCTCCAGGGACTGACGGGTATATTCCGATAATGACTCCGGGAAGGCAGTGAGCAATCGTTGTCCGGCTTCAACCAGAATAATTCTGGTCTCTGTCGGATCAATAGAACGGAAATCATTTTTCAGCGTTTTCCTTGCCAGTTCGGCAATGGTCCCGGACAGCTCAACGCCTGTCGGTCCCCCCCGACAATGACGAATGTCTGGTAGGCAGCCCGTAACGCGGGATCAGTGGTATTCTCAGCTTGTTCAAAAGCGGAAAGGATCCGTGCGCGCAGGGTCGTGGCATCATCCAGGTTCTTCAGTCCCGGCGCAAACTGTTCCCACTCATCATGACCGAAATAAGCGTGCGTGGCCCCAGTGGCAACGACAAGCGTGTCATAATCAATTCGGGAACCATCTTTCAGCAGAACCTCCCGTGAATCGGTATCCACATCCTGGACCTCGGCCATCAGGGTACGTACATCCTCACGATGACGAAACAGAGAGCGAACGGGCCAGGCAATTTCTGCTGATGGCAGTGATGCGCCAGCGACCTGATAAAGTAAAGGCTGAAACAGATGGTGGTTACTCCGGTCAATGATTGTGATCGAAACGCCCGGCTCTTCCAGTTCTCTGACAACGGAGAGTCCACCGAACCCAGCCCCTATCACGACAACATGATGTTTTTGATCGCAGAAATGTACCATAACCATAATTCCTGAATTTAGCGCGTCAGTGCTGCTGCATGATGTGCAATGTGGTCGCCAATGTAGCTGGAGATAAAGTAATAGCTGTGATCGTGTCCCGGACGCAGGTTAAGCGTCAACGGATGACCGGTGTCCTCACAAACGCTCTTCAGTCTCTCCGGCTGAAGCTGAGTCTTCAGAAACTCATCATTCAGTCCTTGGTCTACAAGCAGAGGTAGCCTTTCCTGCGCTTTACGGATCAACTCAACCGTGTCGTACTGCTTCCAGTATTCCCGATCATCACCCAGATAAGCAGACAATGCATTTTCTCCCCAGGGCACCTGAGAAGGTGCGACGATCGGTGAGAATGCGGATACACTCTGATAGCGGCCCGGGTTTCTGAGCGCAATCATCAGGGCGCCATGTCCGCCCATCGAATGTCCACTGATACTTCTTTTATCAGACGCCGGGAACCATTCTTCAATCAGGGACGGGAGCTCGTTTACCACATAGTCATACATTTTGTAATGTGTCGCCCAGGGCTCCTGGGTTGCATTAACATAGAATCCGGCCCCCTGACCGAGAGCGTAGTCAGGATCATCAGGAATATCGGTGCCACGCGGACTGGTGTCTGGTGCCACAATCATGATCCCATGCTCTGCGGCATAACGCTGAACGCTCGATTTGGTAATAAAATTCTGTTCCGTACAGGTCAGACCGGAAAGCCAGTAGAGTACCGGTACATTACCGTTAAGCGCCTGGGGTGGAGTATAAACACCAAATTTCATCGTGCAGCCAAGCGTGCCAGACTCATGCTGATAAACTTCCTGCCACCCATCAAAGCTGGCATGATGTTCAAGACGTTCCATAATTTTCTCCGTATAACGACAGGACAATTCAGCAACAACGTAACAACTCAGTCAGAGCGGTTTTCGTTATGTTCAGGGTCGGTGTGCGAGTTTCTTATTCTTCGCACCACCCACCAAATCGCGAGCACAATGAAGGGCACGAGAATGGCAACCGCCAGCTCAGGTGGCATGACATCGTGGATCCCGGGAACCCCTTTCACCAGATACGAAATCAGACTCACCACATAATATGAAATGGCGGCAACAGACAATCCTTCAACGGTTTGCTGCAGATGTAGCTGTTGTCTGGCCCGGTTATTCATCGAAGCCAGCAGGTCACGGTTCTGATGTTCCAGTTCAACATCTATCCAGGAGCGAAGTAACGAAATAGCCCGCATGAGTTTGTCAGACAGCTTCGCCTGTCGTTCTTTCACAGAACGGCAGGTTCGCATGGCTGGGGCAATGCGCCGTTGCAAAAAATCAGACCAGGTGTAGTAGCCTGGAACCGGCGTTTCGGAGAGCGTATTCAGCCTTTCCTCAACAATTTCATAGTAGGCCTGGCTTGCGCCAAACCGGTACAGATTCGCTGCAGCGCCGGCTTCAAGTTCTGCGGCAAGATTGGTCAACGCAGAGAGCAACTGTTCATTTTTACGATGCTCTCCGGTGCGCATTTCTTCTGTAATTTCAGCCAGTCGGTTTTCCACTCGCCTCAGTTCAGAGGCCATGGTTCTTGTAAGTGGTAAAGAAAGCAAAGCAAGCGTGCGATAATTTTCAATCTCAAGCAGCCGCTGAACCAGTGCACCCAGCTGTGCCTCTGTCAGGTCCCGTTCAAGTATCAGAATGCGTGTCAGCCCGTCTTTATCCTGGCGAAAATCAGAGATAATTGCGGCACGGCCATTTTCTGTTACTGAATAGCACCTGCTGACAGGATCTAAATTCGTTACTGCAGCCTCAGATTCTGCAGTCCATGGCAGAATATCCAGACGGGTACCACAGATAACCGAACCCGGTGGCGTGAAACCATGCCGGAAGGGGTTCTCTCCCCTTAACTGTCCGTCACGCGGATCGCATGTGGTACTCCATAAGTAGGTGGAAAACTCACCGTGTTTTTCACAATACAAAGCGCCTTCCCGCCACGTGATACCGTGCAGGGGTGCTGAATTTTCTGATGGTGTTAAACCAAGACGATCTGACAGCTCAACCATGACCCGCTGGTCACCTGACTGGTCGCCTTTAGTCATGAAAGCAAACTGCAGCAGGGTCTGTGGTGATGTGATAAGCAGGTGCGGACGCGCATGTACTTCATTGACAGCGGCCGTTCTGTCTTTATGAGCCGGCATCCCGTACACGGTTTCGGGTGATTGCATCTCAGAACGGATAGCAGATAATGCTGACTCTTTCATAAGACTCTCTCTTTTTCTGACGGCCAGTCACATTACGCTTCGAGAAAGATACCCGCAGACGTAAACGTCTGCGGGTTGATCTTCATACGCTGGCACAACTCATACCGTTCGCCTGATCGGCAAACCGTACAACATTTGTGTCGGATGCACCCTACGATCAGATGAAGGTATAGGAGCAGATCTTGTTACCAGCCGGATCACGCAGGTAGGCAGCATAAGCACCTGGCAGATGACCACGAGGACCCGGTTGGCCTTCATCAGTCCCGCCAGCAGCCAGGCCTGCGGCATGGAAAGCGTCAACTTCAGCAGGCGTGGCGGCAGCAAAGCCAATTGTCACACCATTGCTGGATGGCGCTTCACCATTGCCAGGACGGGCAATGATGAAAGCCGGCTTGTCACGGCCAAACAACACCCAGCCATTACCAAAAGGACCAAGGTTGTTGATACCGAGTGCACCTAAAGTGGCGTCATAAAACTCAGCCGACTTTTGAACATCTACAGCACCGATAAAGACGTGAGAGAAGATGCCATTGCCTGAAATAACTGGATTGGACATGGATTGTTTCCTTTAAAACTAATATTGAAAGATCGCCAGTGAAACCTGAATCAGTAGTGGATCACTGTACGAATAGATTTGCCTTCATGCATCAGGTCGAAGGCGTCATTAATCTCTTCAAGGCCCATGGTATGAGTCACGAATGGTGCGAGATCGATTTCGCCTTTCATCGCATCTTCAACCATGCCCGGCAGCTGGGTACGACCTTTAACACCACCAAAGGCAGAACCCTTCCATACACGGCCGGTGACCAGCTGGAATGGACGAGTGGAGATTTCTTTACCTGCACCCGCAACACCGATAACGACGGACTGACCCCAGCCACGGTGTGCCGCTTCAAGTGCAGAACGCATTACGTTTACGTTACCGATACATTCAAACGTATGGTCGACACCCCAGCCTGTCAGTTCAATGAGAACGTCCTGGATAGGTTTGTCGTAGTCTTTCGGGTTAATGCAGTCAGTTGCACCAAATGAACGGGCCAGGTCAAATTTCTCCGGATTGGTATCGATGGCAAAGATACGACCCGCTTTTGCCTGACGCGCGCCCTGTACCGCTGCAAGGCCAATACCACCCAGGCCAAAAATAGCAACCGTGTCACCTGGTTGTACTTTCGCAGTGTTGTGAACCGCACCGATACCTGTCGTTACGCCACAACCCAGCAGACAGACATGTTCATGATTCGCCTGTGGATTAATTTTGGCTAAAGACACTTCTGCGACGACGGTATACTCACTGAATGTAGAGCAGCCCATATAGTGGAAAAGAGGCTGGCCCTTGTAAGAGAAACGGGTCGTGCCATCAGGCATAAGTCCTTTACCCTGGGTGGCGCGAACAGAGACACACAGGTTAGTTTTTCCGGATTTACAGAACAGACACTCGCCGCATTCTGCCGTGTAAAGCGGAATAACATGATCGCCAGGTTTCACACTGGTGACCCCTTCGCCGACTTCCACAACAACACCCGCACCTTCATGACCCAGTACTGCCGGGAACACACCTTCCGGATCATCACCGGACAAGGTAAATGCATCAGTGTGGCAGACGCCGGTATGGGTGATTTTTACCAGTACTTCACCCTTACGAGGCGGCTCCACATCAATTTCAACGATCTCGAGGGGCTTACCAGGAGCAAATGCTACAGCTGCACGTGATTTCATATGTCATATCCTTTTATTACTGTTTTTACTGACCCCATCAGACGTCTGCCTGGCAGAGTTAACGGAGATATGAGCGAACAATGGAAATAGCGTCGTTGATAGATTTCGTCTGCGACCCCCTTCTTTTGTTCGTATCGGGAAATTCTTCCCTGAGATAGCTTTCCAGAACAACAGTCATCAGGCCTTTAACGGCTCCTCGTACCGAAGCCAGTTGCTGCAACAATGAAGAACATTCCGCTTCGTTTTCAATCGCCTGTTCCAGCGCTGCAATCTGACCTTTGATACGTCGTACCCGGACAAGCGCCTGTTTCTTTTCTTCTGGAGAATGTGGCATTGATTGTCCCTGTTAATCAGGATTGAAGAGACTATAGTATACCCCCCTATACTATGCAAGAAAAAATGTTGACCCCACGATGTACAAATCCAGACAGATGACAGAGTTGTATCAGGCACATTCGTACTTTAACGGTACACAATAGAAGTGAACAGAACGCCAACTTATTGGTACAGAACAAATAACTTTTCTTCAGTCAGGCATAAATGCCTTACGTCGGGTTGTCATAAACTATAGTGTAGTAGTGTTAACGCTGTCCGGGGCGTTCCAACCAGGAGAGATCATAATGTCCACAGGAAAATTCATTTTACATTCAGGCTATATCCCGTCAGGAGATCAGCCCGAAGCAATAGCCAGACTGATAGCGGGAGTCGAAGCAGGAGCGACACATCAGACACTTCAGGGGATAACCGGTTCGGGTAAAACCTTCACCATGGCGAATGTGATACACCGTTTGCAGCGCCCTACATTAATACTGGCTCCTAACAAGACGTTAACCGCACAGCTTTATCTGGAGATGAAGCAGTTTTTCCCAGAAAATGCTGTCGAATACTTCGTTTCTTACTACGACTTTTTTCAGCCAGAAGTCTATATCCCCG
The DNA here is from genome assembly GCF_010692925.1 of Enterobacter sp. T2. Taxonomy (NCBI): domain Bacteria; kingdom Pseudomonadati; phylum Pseudomonadota; class Gammaproteobacteria; order Enterobacterales; family Enterobacteriaceae; genus Enterobacter; species Enterobacter sp. T2. Next base: position 2,507,635 of record NZ_CP048736.1, read on the forward strand.
GAAGTGACCGCTTTATCCCGAAAGATTCCGCTATCAACGATCATCTTGAAAGGTTACGGTTATCTACGACCAAGGCATTGATTGAACGTCAGGATGTGATAGTCGTCGCTTCCGTCTCTTCGATATACGGATTAGGTGATCCGGACGCATACAGAGAGATCCAGATCCCGGTATACCCGGGACGACAACTCGCCCAGCGGGAGTTAATTCATCAACTGGCACGTCTGCAGTATGCCCGTACAGACAAAACTCTGGGACGGGCGATGTTCCGGGTTCGCGGTGACGTTATTGATATATTCCCTGCCGATTCCGAACATCAGGCCATCAGGGTCGAACTTTTTGATGATGTTATAGAATCCGCAAAATGGATTGATCCTGTCAGTGGGAAAATTGCGGGCGACATTGAACATTATTTAATATCACCCAAAACACTCTTTGTTACACCGACCGCAAAAATACCCTCAGCCACCAAAAGCATTCTTACTGACATGGAGAAACGGGTTGCTGAACTTAACAAAGCAAATCGTCTGATAGAGGCTGAGCGCTTATACGAACGCGTCAACAATGATGTTGAAATGATCCGTGAACTGGGTTACTGCTCAGGTATGGAAAACTATTCCTGCTATTTCAGCGACAGAAATCCGGAACTCCCACCGACAACGCTGCTGGATTACCTGCCAAAAAATGGCCTGCTCTTTGTTGATGAATCGCACGTAATGGTCCCGCAAATCTCAGCCATGTACAGTGGCGATCAGAGTCGCAAGGATACTCTTATCGATTTCGGCTTCCGTCTGCCCTCCTCAAAAAACAATCGACCCCTGAGTTTTGCTGAGTTTGAGAAGATTAAGCCCCAGACTGTCTTTGTTTCCGCAACCCCAGGTAAATATGAATTGCAGAAATCAAAGAAAAATGTTGTTCAGCAAATTATCCGCCCCACCGGTTTACTGGATCCCGAAATTGAGGTCCGAAGCAAAGACCAGTGTGTGGAGAACTTACTTGAAGAAATCCGTCATTGCGTCAACAGAAACAATCGTGTCCTGGTGACAGTGCTGACCAAAAAGACCGCAGAAGAACTGAATGATTTTCTGACAGAAAATGGGATCCTGTCCCGATATCTGCATTCTGATATCAAAACAGATGAAAGACAGGAAATTATCAATGGATTACGGGCCGGGGAATTTGATGTCTTAATCGGCATCAGTCTGCTGCGTGAAGGACTCGACATCCCTGAAGCCTCACTGGTCGCGATACTTGATGCTGACCATGCAGGTTTTTTACGTTCATCACACGCACTTATTCAGATGATTGGACGTGTGGCACGTAATGTGGAGGGTAAAGCCGTACTCTATGCAAACAGGATCACTCCGGCCATGAAACAGGCGATGGATGAAACGCACAATCGCAGGGAACGTCAGATAGCCTATAACCTGGAACATCATATTAAACCAGTGACTTCAGTTCGTAAGCGGAGTACTGAACAGGATGAAAGCGTCTATCCTGCCACTCATACAGAGGCATTCTGTTCAACGCTATCAGAGTTGTGTGAAAGAATTACTGTTAAAGAAAAGCAATTACTGGCGATCGAGAATTCAGGTGAGGAGAAGGATATAGAAAAATTAAGAACAGAACTGAGTGATTTGTATCGTCAATTTATATTCATGTAACAGCATCATAAAAATCATCCTGTATTAATCAGGATGATTTTTATACACACAATACTTTCCCTCTTGAAATCCGTATTCACAGGAATTACTTTCCGTGCTTCCAGTAAGGAGTAGTTCCGATTTCATCGATAATAAAATCAATAAAATCAATAAAATCAATAAAACCCCTTACTTTATATGACATGTTTTTTTGCGGATAAATAATCCAGATCGCTGATTCATTGGGGTACATACTGAATTCCCAGTCCGGAATAAAAAAGAAGAAAATGGTCCGTAAGATGTTAAGTAAATCCTGCTGAGCTCATCCCATTCCAGTGGACTGACTGAGTAATACATCTATCTGGTGGTGATCCCTGAGTCTGAGTACGGTAATCAGCTCCGGACGTTCAGCAAGACGAACCAGTTCGGGCAACGACAACTGCAGGAGTTTATCTCCGGTACACTTGTCGATACCTAGCCGAAACAGGGCTGTGTCTTCGTAATGATTCAGAACCCGCTGGGCAAGCAATAAATAGGAAAGATTGTGATGCCAGATTTGCCTCTCAATCTCTGCATTCATTATTTTCATTCAGATTCTCCCTTTTTCCAGTAACGTCTGGGGGCAATAACAAAAGAGTCAGGGCTCTGTTGTCGCCAGGTAATGCCGTAAAGGATGTATTTGATGTCCCCGGTCATCGAAGTTGACAGTTCTAAGCCAGATAGTTATCGCACTGGATATTCTTTCCCATTCATCCTGAATGATTGAATACATTACAACGTCCACGCTCCTTGATTTAAGTATTTGTTTATTACGCAGTACACCCTCTTTCTGGAACCCTAATCTCTCGGCAGATCTCATACCCTGAGAGTTGAGCCTGTCGGTTTGCCATTCACAGCGACGATATTTAAGCACATCAAAAACATATGATAGTATCAGGAAAATTGCTTCTGTACTGACTGAAGTTCGTTTGATAACTGGAGTAAGATGTACGCCTCCTATTTCTGCTACGTCATTTTTATTGTCGAGGTTATACAGAGAAAGAGTTCCCACAGCATTTTCTGAATTATTTTCTATAATGGCGTAATGATATACTCCCTTCTGTTGAATGAGTTGCTGAATATAACTGTGGGTTGCCTGTTTTGTCGGCGGTCTTTCATCCGGAAGATAGGTCCAGTCACGTGAATCCTCTATACTGTGCCATCCCTGGAAGAGGTCATTCCCGTGACGGGTGGACAGCAACTGCAGAGTGCAATAACGCCCTGGTAATTGGCGCAAATCAGGTAATGAAAGAGTGACGTCATCGTCAAGGTGACTGCCTATATATTGACCGAAATTATTTTGCTCTGTCATATTCTTCTCCTTAAGAAACGTAAGGATAACAATGAGAAGTTTCGGCGTTTATTTTAGATATAAGCAACTGAAATCTTAACGGTATGTACCATATCAGATGTATCCTGAGAAACATCATATATTAACAATAGCATATATTGCGTTTGTATCAACGCTTATATTCATTTTGAGAACATGTTCGCAATTAGTTAATTATCTCGAAGTAACGGAAATATGTCAGATATTATATTGTGATTATTATTGTGTGGGTATTAATGATGTTGTTCATTATTTAAACAAAAAAGACTGAGGGACCGTTATCCGGAAAATGTTGTATCGCCAGGAGGATAAAACAGGACAAGTTTAGCAACATACGAGAAAACCGCAAACCAAATGAAAAACCGTTTTGGCAATTTCTGAATGAATCAAGAATTGCTCCCTGACTCACCGATCGTCAGCGTTTCCCGAAGGAATCTGATTCCGTCTGATATTTCTTAAGGATAAGACCAAAATATGAAAAAAGGGAAGTCAGGATGACCTCCCACTAATTGCCTGAAAACCTGTATTTTATACATTACTGGATGTTGAAAACACTGAGCGAACGCAAGGCATGATGTACGCGTGCTGTTCTGTTTCCAGTGCTGGATTCATTGATGGCGCAACCACCTCTGCCAGTCAGTCTCACATAACTACATACCAGGAACCGCTAGTTAACCCAGTCCTCAGGTACCAAGGTCGATATCCTCTCAAACTCCAGCGCATTATTCGTCACCAGCACGGCACCGGCGACAATTGCGTGCCCGGCGATAGCTATGTCGATCGGGGTGCCAGCGAGGCGCAGCACCAGTTTAATCTCCGTGGTCGCATCTACCGCTGCGCAGTCCCAGGTCAGAACGGCACACAGAACGCGTCAACCAACTGCTCGCGGGGTGGGGAGGCCTTCGGACCTGTGGCGCCAAAGCGCATCTCGGAGTAAGTGATAACCGAGACCACGATACGCTGGTCACGCAGCACCGCCGGCTCCAGGCGCTTCAGCACCACTTCCGACTGCTCGCGCATGATGAACGAGCAGATGTTGGTGTCGAGCATGTAGATCTTGTTCACAGGTCAAATCGACCTTCATCGCTGACAACGTCCCCACGTTCCACCATAAAGTCCGGTTCGGCTTTTTCAAGCTGCGCGAACGAGCACCAGGTCGGCCGGACGGGACGCAGGATGATACAGTCCCCCTCCCGAACAATCTTCAGCTCGCTGACGCCCTCAAAATCCAGATCGCGAGGCAGACGGATGGTTTTGAGAAAAACATCGGGTAATGTACGCCAACTGGAATTTATCTCGCTACGTTACCGACAGTTCTGGCTCTGGTATGGATAATGAGTCAACTGAGATTTCGGAGAAAAAAAGATGCGTTATACCCGAACCAGCACTGCAACTGATGTCACTGATACACTCAGACAATACCAGGCTGACTTGCTGACAGGTCCTTGCTGGATGTCGGTATGGCCACTGATAGAGCGGCTACTGAGTCGTGAGAATGAAATGCAGTCGGTCTGGCAGAATATTGCCCGTCAGGCGCTAACCTGGCAGCAATGCTATTGTCTTCTGGAGCAAATCATACTGGCGGGCCGTTTCAGTAGACCTGATATCGTTTCCCGATTGAAAGAGGATTATCGCCAGCTTGAAGAACTGAACCGGACTATCAGTAAGGAGGCCGGTGAACTGGCACAGAAGATATTGGTCCGAGATGCGATCCTGAACCGGAACGCATTCACACTTGAGAGAACCACGCACATCGTGGAACTGATGGAGATGGCTGAAGATAATGATGGGCTTTACCGTTATTATCTTCATGAAACACTCGATGGCCTGACCTGTCGTTATGACGGAAAATACTGGCCGGGACTCCCTGGCGTCCTGCAGGTTATAGCAAGGGAGCACCCGGAAATTGGATGTCTATCAGAAAGCGATCGGGCCATCATTAACGGGCGCGGCAAAATGCTCCCCGATTATCTCCGCGAATTATTCAGTAGCATCGAGAACGTCAGGCAGGGTCCATGGGGTCTGCCGAAAGAATTTACGTTGACGGACAGTAGCCTGGCTACGCTGGCCACTGTAACACTGGATCATACTGAAGTGTTCTCCGCTGATACGGTAAAAGTACGCCGGAGTGAATTCAGCAAAAGAGGAGAGCGGGGAGCATGGCCATTTAAGCCACTGAAGGCAGTCGATATGTAGACCCCCGATGTGGACGAAGGTCTTATTTGCCTTCTGACTTTTCCGCCAGACCGACTGAAGTTCATGCCAACAGCAATCATAACGGTTACTGAATTACCAGGTGAATGCTTCTATAGTGGGATTACCTTAGGCACCACATGGAAAAGAAACAATGACGGTAGGATCACGCTGGTTTAAATTTGATTTTCATAACCATACCCCGGCCTCAGATGACTACAAAGTCCCAGATCTCCAGCCCCGGGAATGGCTGCTGGCTTACATGCGGCAACAGGTCGACTGTGTTGTCATCAGTGACCATAACAGTGGGGCATGGATTGACGTGTTGAAAGCGGAACTGGCGAACATGTCCCGGGACGCCAGTTCCGGTGAACTGGCAGACTTCCGGCCGCTGACTTTGTTTCCCGGTGTGGAGCTCACGGCCACCGGCAACGTTCATATCCTCGCCGTGTTGCACACCCAGAGCACCAGTGCCGAGGTGGAACGGCTACTGGCACAGTGCAACAACAACTGTCCTATTTCGCGTGAAACCCCCAACCATCATCTTGTGCTTCAGCTGGGACCCGCGGGCATTATCAGTAATATCCGTCGTAACCCGGAAGCTATTTGTATCCTCGCACACATTGATGCGGCGAAAGGCGTTCTGACAAGCCTTACTAATCAGGGGGAACTGACGGCCGCTTTTCAGTCAAATCCTCATGCAGTGGAGATCAGACACCGGGAGGAGGAGATTACGAACGGGACTCACCGGCGTTTAATTGCGGATTTGCCATGGCTTCGGGGATCAGATGCGCACCACCCTGAACAAGCGGGAGTGCGCACCTGCTGGCTGAAGATGTCCGAGCCTGATTTTGACGGTCTCAGGCACGCATTACTCGATCCGGAAAACTGCGTGCTGTTTGATGATAATCCACCGGAGGCACCAGCTTCACATTTGCGCAGCCTGACATTCAGGACCCGTCTTTGCCAGCCGGCAGATCAGTATGGAGCCTCCGTTGAGTTTAGCCCGTTTTACAATGCGGTGATTGGCTCCCGGGGCAGTGGTAAATCCACGCTTATCGAAAGTATTCGTCTGGCCATGCGAAAAACCGAAGGGCTGACTGTGTCTCAACGCAACAAGTTGAACCAGTTTAGTCAGATGGGGATGGGCATGGATGCGGATTCTTTCATCGAATGTGTGTTCCGCAAAGAAGGCACAGATTTTAGGCTCAGCTGGCGACCCGATGGTCGTAATGAATTGCATATTTTCAGCGAAGGTCAGTGGGTGCAGGACAATCACTGGTCACCAGATCGTTTTCCCCTCTCAATATACAGCCAGAAAATGCTCTACGAACTGGCGTCAGACACAGGGGCATTCCTGCGCGTCTGTGACGAGAGTCAGGTAGTCAACAAACGCGCCTGGAAAGAGCGCTGGGATCAACTGGAAAGGGAATACCTGAATGAGCAAATAACGCTGCGTGGTCACCTGGCCAGCCAGACGATCGCAGATAAACTGCAGGGGGAGTTGTCTGATGCTGAACGGGCCGTCAGTCAGTTGCGGTCGAGCGCTTACTATCCGGTTTGCACCCGCCTGGCCACGGCTCGGGCTGAACTGTCTGCAGCAACGCTTCCTCTGGAGCATCATGAACAGCATGTCGCTGGTCTGAGGGCGCAGGAGAAAGAGCCAGTACAAGTCCCGGAGCTCCAGGTGGAGCCGTCTGCGACACTGACAGCATTTATGACGCGTCTTTCTGACGTACAGCAAAAGTATGACCAGCGTCTTGACACACTGTTGTCGGACTATGCCGCGGAACTCAGTACCATTAGGCAGGACCCCCCTCTTCTCGCACTGGAAGAGGCGGTGCGTAACCAGGAGGAAACTGTACAACGTGAGGCCATGGTGCTACGAGAACAGGGACTCAATCCGAATGTCCTCGATGAGCTGATGACGCGCTGTGAGTCGCTGAAGTCGGAACTGAGAAATTACGCCGATCTTGACGGGACGATCGCGGCCTCAGCAGCGAGATCCACAGGATTACTGGCTGAAATGCGTAACCACCGGATGGTATTGACGGAAAAGCGGAAGGCGTTTCTGTCCTCTCTGTCTCTCAGCGCGCTGGATATTAAAATTCTGCCGCTCTGTGCCCCACACGAAGACACCGTATCTGGTTATCAGGCGGTAACCGGGATCGGCAACTTTGCCGATCGTATCTATGATGATGGTGACGGGAGCGGGCTGCTTCATAGCTTCATCAGCTTGCGCCCGTACAGTCCGCTACCGTCGGCAACGGAAAACAAATATCTTGCGCTGGATACGCTTAAAGCTCTGCATCTTGCCATCCATCGCGAGGAGCCGGGAGCAGGGTCAGAGCTCCACGGAGCTTTCAGAAATCGCCTTAAAGGTCTGAATGATGCGCAACTGGATGCCCTGCAATGCTGGTATCCGGATGATGGGATCCACATTCGGTACCAGACGCCCGGAGGAGGGATGGAAGATATTTCCTCTGCCTCACCGGGACAAAAAGGGGCGAGCATGTTGCAGTTCCTGCTGTCATATGGCACCGATCCCCTCCTGCTGGATCAACCAGAAGACGACCTGGACTGCCTGATGCTGAGCATGAGCGTGATCCCTGCCATCATGGCAAACAAGAAACGCCGACAGCTGATTATCGTGTCGCATTCTGCCCCAATAGTGGTCAATGGTGATGCGGAATACGTTATCAGTATGCAACACGACCGCTCTGGCCTGCACCCGGGGCTTTGTGGAGCGCTTCAGGAGACGCCGGTGAAGGAACTGATTTGCCGACAAATGGAGGGAGGGGAAAAAGCATTTCGTTCCCGCTATGAGCGGATACTCAGCTGATAAACGGCACCATCCCTGGGACAGAGAGACATGTCAGAAGAGTGGCACCTGCGTGCCGCTGAGTATCTGAAAACCCGAACATAGACCCCGATCAGGCTGCCCCAAGAGTTTGATCGGGGCCTATGAGGCCGATGAGTTACCCTTTCTTCTGACAGTCTTCTCCTGAGTGTCAGTGGTGGGCATTGAGCCATGCTATCAAACGAGCATCGCTACGGGAAAGCGTCCCGTTTTTCAACTGATTATCAATGGCTGTGTATACTTTCTTTTCCGTGATCCCGTGAAGGGGGTTCAGTTCCCTGAAAACTGACTCACTGGTAAACTGGCACCGGGTAAATGCCTCCTCAGCGGTGCTGACGGTTGGGTGGATCACCACAATATTAAACAACGCGCTGATTGTTGCCCGCAGATAGTGTTCAAGGTTCACCGTCAGCAGGTCAATGTGCGGGCTGGTACCTGCATTGTGCACGATGGTATTTCTCAGCAGATACAGGCGGTGAAGATGTCGGGTGACTTTCTCGGCATGTTGCCCCAGTTTATCCGCCATTTTCTCGGGTGACGCACAGATCCCGGCAAGCTTACGCACCCGATACATGACATAGGGAAAGTGCTGTAAATCTGTCTGAAGTTCACGGACCCGGTCCGCATCTTTAAGAAGGGCATAGAGTTGCCCCAGCGGAAGTGAAGCGATCTCCGGTGTGCGCAAGGGGTGCCCTGGCTCTCGCAGAATGAAGCGCAGAACTTTTCTTAGAGAAAACAGTTGCTTAACAACATAGTCCAGCACCATACAGGGAGCCACAACACCGATGACATGCTGTTCATGTGATGGTGTGCCAGGGGCAACTCCTAGCGTTAATGATTCAAGCGCCGACCAGTAAGCGGTGAAACGACTCTCCTGAACTTGGCTTTCAATGCCGTTACGGAAAAACCGAAATGCGGAGCTGATTTTTTTACGGGACACATCCGGTGTATCCGTGAACAGTCGGTTCATCGCCACCATAAAGCGCGCAAACTCCTCGTCCGTTAACCGGTCCGCGTTTGCCTCGATTTCATTATCGAAGCGCGGCACTTCTGTTTCGTCTTCATCCCTGATTATCATGAACTGTTTCTGGACGGTGATATCTCCCTTACCTACCATGTAGGCAATGACATCCAGGGATTCACGAAGCATCTGACCGGCCATGTTACGGGCAGATGTGTCAGACATTGAGCAAACCGGTATATCGACTGAGAGGGAGAAGCGTTGTCGGGCTTCATCAAGTGGCATGAACACACATCCGTTGAACTGCAGTGTGGGTCCTTGCGTGTTAAGTAGGGTGTGCAGTTTCTCACTGGTAATAAACATCCGAACAGTCACGTCCCGAGTAGGCGTTACCAGTTTCTGCCGGAACGAGTGAAAGGCGGCCCGGAAAGCGTTCGGTTCAGTACTCACATTCCTGAAAATATTGATGTACAGCAGGTAACATTCCGTCAGTGTCATACCCCGGGTGAGGAGTACACTCATCACTCCGTTTGTCAGTGAGTAAATATCCCGTGCATGGTGTTCATCCAGAGGGGGCCATGCAAACAGTTCCTGTTCAAGCATCTCAAGAGCCTCAGTGATATAACTGGCCTCGGTGATATCCGCCAGTTGTACACATAGGCTACAGATAAGACGAGGACGCTTTTCCACCGGGCTGCGAGTGGGGTCAACCAGCAAATCTCTGTCCAGAAGAGTCACCAGTTGAGCGGGGATGTCCTCAAATGCTTCTCTCCTGAGAACTTGATCGGTCTCGAGTAACTCGAGCAGTTCAGTGGCCACCCGGAGTCTTTTTTTATCGGCACTGAAACGATCTTCCATTTCGTAAAGAAATAGCAGTTCGCGGATGGTGCTGAGTGGATTGCTGTATCCGACCCGGTCAGTATCCGGGCTGTTTTTATGGCAGAAGTTGGACCAGCATTCAATAAAATAAAGCTGACGCTCGGTGAGTACATCCCTGCTCAGACGTCGGTCGATACGCATAGGTCTGGAAATCTCTTGTACAGTGAGTTATTATTTATTCATACCATATTTAAACCATCTGCCGCCATGCGGGGGATGTCACCGAAAAAAACGGCTCTCCCTTCCGTCAGTGGCTCAGTCCCGGGAAGGCTCAGGGCCTCATATCCAGAAAGCCACCCTTGCGGGTGGCTTTTTTTTCAGAAGTCCGGATGGTCCAGTGCAGGCAACTACCTGGCGACCCGGATGATGTCCGCCTCCCGCCAGAACAGTGCTTCATTCATGTACCAGAACAGGTGGCGACGGAAGACATTTTGCTGAGGACGTTCCCGACCAGCCTGCTGCACACGCAGTGAAAGCCAGGGCACACCCATCCATCATGATGGGTTGGAGATTGAACATTCAGTCATCTCAGGCAGAGTAAACCCGGTCTCTGACAGAACGCCTGTGGGACGTTTATTGATGAAATTCATTCTCTTCCCCATTTATATTCCCTGCTGACCCTACAGAAAACTGAAAGGAAGTCATGAGACAATCATGAAGGTTTAAGGCTGGCTGTCCGTCAGCATGACTGAATAGTGAATACCTTGTGGCAGATTGATTGAGAATGGTTTATTCAGTGTAAGCGGGATGGTCTTTGGTGCAATCGGTATTGTCCTGATACTGTCTCCTACCAGGCGAGCATTCACGTATCGCTCGTGATCATAGTAATTTATCTCACCACTGATCTCGGCCGTTCTGCTTTTTTCACCCGGAGACAAATCAATATACATCGTCGCTGCGGCAAATTTTCTGTCCAGCTCAGAGGTGAATGCTTTTCCAGGCATCGGTCGAAGTGCATACAGTATAGCGTTATGTGTATTGTCTTGTTTCATAAGGCTGTCCGCAGTTACGGTAATTATGGTTGCCCCTGATACTGGCGACTGCATTTCCGTTCTGAGGTACTGCGCACTGTTTTCTGATGGCACGGCACTGCATCCCATCAGCGAGAGGCATAAAACAGCGAGTCCTGTCATTCTGTTCAATTTAAATGTCCTTTATCCATTATCAATAATTGGTGGTCGCTCTGTCAGTATCGGCATGATTCATAAAATGTTGATACTGTTATGCCTGGACCCGAAAGATACGAAAGGCGAAAACTATCTTGCTCATAAGATAAATAGTGCTAGTTACCACTGCTTTGGCTGGAATGACCCCACGACAGAAGACAATTTATGTCCTCACGAAGAGGCCTGTTCGAAGATCTTCGAACTGAGGGCGCGGAGAAGGCTGCGACGATTCAACATTATCTGTAGCAATTCAGTTTCAGAGCAGATGTGCAAAACATTTTTCAATAGACAGCAAAACCGGAAATGTAACTTTCCATAAAATCAGAACACTGATTAACCCAATCTCCGGAGATTCACATGCCTTTCTCTGATTTTCTGAAAATCATTCAGAAGTTTCAGTGTGCAACTGTGCTGGAAAAAGTACTGATGCTGCTGTTTGTAATTCTGATCATTGTGCAACAGGTGATCGATACGTTCTGCAGTCGATAAGACCCGGCCGGTAAGAAAGCGGGGTTGGATTAGACGGGTTTCTTACACGCCGGTCACAGCCAAGTGTCCTGCCGGAACGACAGGACACAGCCTGAACACAACGGGATTTCTGGCAGAATAACCGTAACACCCACCTCTTTCTGCGGAGCGCCATCTATAGACATTCTTACGGAAAAAAACGACACCTGATGGACAGGTACCGAAGGGTTAAACCAGCCAGGCTGATTAGAGTTATGGGAGTATTAGCTTCGTTTCGTTTGTTTCAAGCAGCTGTACTTGTTCGTCAATCCACTGCCCTGCAACAGCAGCTTCACTGAAATCTACTACCGGGTTATCTATCAGTTTCTGAAGGAGCTGTTCAATACGATCTATCCGGTAATGGAGATCACGCATTTCGGCTAAAAAATCAAATTGCTCCTGGTGAAAGTGAGTGTACTCGAATTTCAACCGGTACCGGCCGTTATGATAATTAACCTGTTCCTCTGTGTGTTGCCTTGCCTTACGAACTTCGTCAGCCAGGAATGTGTCAACATCACGTGTTTCTAACTCTCCGCTAAGGCGCTGCAGGGCAGGAAAGTGGTCAGGATAACAAAGGGCGAAAGTAATCATCATTCCCTCTAAAAAATGATCCCCTAACGTTTTATTAATCCAGTCCTTCAGCCACTTGCAATGCCTTTGCAGCGTAGGATCTGCACCTACAGAGACTGGCTCATAGGCCGCTCGAGCGATAATATGGAACAGAAGCGCTACGCAGTACATTTTGCCTTTCGTGCTAACCTGAACGCGATCATCGTATTTGAGATTATATGGGTTGATGTTGGGCATAACATCATGACTGTAAACCAAAAACTCAAGCGACTCATCCATGACCTTCTCAAAACGCTGGCTGCGATTGTTTCTGTCACTGATAGAGCCGGCCTGATACCACCGGTCCGAAAGCTGTCGGTATCGACGGTAATAGTCATCCTCTTTTTGCTGAATAAACTGATTCCGGATCTGGGCGTCAATCCGACGTGCCAGACCGGAGAAATCGGGTAGGACAAATTTCTCTGGTTCATTTTTCGGAGATATAAGTGCTATGAATTCAGAAACCTGCATGTCTTTACTCTGAGGTCCATAACGTTTTCCTGACATGCGAGTGCCGATGAAAAAGCTTTCAATCGTCATAACTTACCTTTCAGTGTCTATTCAGAAATTTTAAGTGTGCACTAACTATTCCATAAAACTGCATATCAAGACAAAATATCAATCAGTATAAAAATACTTTTGTATTACATTTGTATTGCCAATGTGTGCGTAATGGATTACAACTACTCCTGACTGATAAACATAATCTGGAGCCGTTATGATGAACAAGCTACAGGAACGATATGCTCGCATAATTGCGATAATGAACAATAAAGGTGGTCCTGGTAAGACCAGTTCGGCTACCAATCTGGCTGTTCACTATGCCAGATCAGGGAAGCGGACGCTGTTGATTGACTCGGACCAGCAGGCCAATACGACAGAAGTCACCGCAAATGGTAAAAAGTACTATTCCATGTATGGTCCAACTATTTGCGATCTCTACAGCAATTCTCGATTTGATATCCGCGATGTCATCATCCCCGCGATGGCCGGTGATGCTCCTATCCCTAACCTGGATCTGATTCCGTCTGACCCGACGTTCGAAAAAATTATTGAACAGACCCTTACCCGCAGTCACCGCGAAAAAATCCTGGGCCGTCATCTCGAGAAAGTTCGCACTGAATATGATTACATCATTATTGACTGTGCACCTGGGCTCAATATCGCAACCGGCAATGCAATTTTTATCGCCGATCATGTTCTGGTACCTGTCGATGGCGGGAGTTTTTCTCTGAGTGGTCTTGAAATCATGCTGGACTATATGGATGAGATCTCTGAGGAAGATTATGCACGCTTCAGTGTATTCCGGAACAATTACAATGGTGCAAATAAGAAAATAAACACTTATATCGAAACCGCCCTGGGCTCGCACGAGAGAATTTCTCCGAGACTATTGAAAAGCCGGATTCGTACTGATCAGGCCATAGTACAGTCTCAGGTGGCTTGTCTTCCTCTGTACTACTACCAGAAAAGTGCAATGGCTTTAGTGGATTACGGCAAACTTGCCCGTGAGCTAGAAGAAATTATCAGCAGTGAGGCAGCATAATGTCTAAAGAACTTGTTCGACCTATAATGGAAAAACCTGAACGGGCCAGAAAAGAAAGTAGCCTGACTAACATTGCGGCTAAAAAGAAAAATACGACAGGCGAAACACCAAAAACTATACGCATGACACCTGCGGAAAAGATGCTGGCGCAGGAACTGGTTGAGCAGATCCAGGCACTTACGCACAAGAACATTACGGTTTCCACATTACTTCGTGCAGGGCTGTACCTTGCTCAGTCAGCAGGACCAGAAAAAGTTCTGAAGGCGATTAAAGAGAACATTTAGCAATACAAATGAAATACATTTGTATTTCATCTTCAGACATCTTTCCTGCTCAGTCTGGCCTGCGGGATCAGCAGGCCATCTTGTCCAGTTGCTTAATTATCTCAAGTTCTTCTTTAAGCAAAACAGGGTACTGATGGGTACAGGATTTTAACATTAAGAACTGGCGATTCTGTCTTCATTTTTCGTGTATTTTTGAAGGGAGCCCTTTAAAAGCGTCTTCCCAGTAGAGTTCCCTTTCCTCATCATTAACAACTTTACTCATCCATGATTCCGAACGGTTCCAGCGAGCAGCAACTTCCTTCATGGTCCAGTTTTTTTCTTTTAATAATTTTTTAATCGTCTGAGTTGATAATCGGGCATTACTCCAGTTTTCAAGAGACTTTCTGGAAACATGAAAATCAAATTCAGGATATGTCTCTTCAAGTTTTTCTTTAGAAATAAAAGACCAGTTAGGTTCCTGGTACTGGTTGAAGTGAACCAGACTATATCGGTCATCCTGGGTTATGCTGATTTGAGATTCGTAATGTTCTACCCATACAGAATTCTCACGAACATACTCAAACAGAATTGATATCACTTCTTTACTTTTACGTTCCTGTGATTTAAATAAATCAAAAATCCCTTGCTGATTCTGTATTTTAATTGCACCGTCATTAATGAGTGCATTCACAGCTGATGCCCGTACACTCTCAACAGCATTGGTAATTGAAGTGTTATAATAATTTAACAACTGAGCACAGAAAAAAATTATCTTCCCGTTAACGATCTGAACTTTTAAATAGCAAAATCCCTCATCATCCCAGAAGGCTCTGAACTGCAGAGGAAGATATGTTTTTTTAAACCCTTCAATCAATCTGACACTGAGCTTCATCTTAGACTCCAACTGATTTTATAATGATAAATTGAACTATAGTTCAATATTTGTCAAATCAACGTGCAAACTGATGTCGAAAGAAGGCTGATACCTGTGGGAGATATTTTGATGCGGTAACAACCAGGACGGTCAGGATTTCTCACTCAATAGAATGAGTAACAACGCCAGCCAGAACCGGTAAAGACTGTAAGTGCATATCATCGGCACCGAATACAAATGAATTACAAAAGTAGTTCATTTGTATTCGGCGTAATTTCACTTAAAAGCTAATTAAATGTTCAATTCTTCAGCCGGTATTACACGGAAACCTACCAAAATTAGTTGGTTATATCATTTAGTTCATCCTTTACCGATCGTTCTAATACATCCAGCGCCAGGTGATGTATTATCAACTCAGTTGTCAGCTTAACGGGCAACTACCTCACGTTACGTCTGGATAACAGGCGCAACACACACGTAAATCTGAGAGGAATTCCACATGGAAACTCAAAGAATTCGATATATAAACTTTACAGAAGGAATCATCCATGAACCAATTTACAGAGGACCTACATAATGTAGTAGCTCAAATCTTAGCCGGCGCAGAAATCTCTGATAGTGAAATTTTCAAAGAATTAACTATTGAACCTGATTTTTACAAGGTGCAGGACCAGTATTACGGTGGAAATGGTATCTATTTCAACTCTGAATCAGAAACCCGCTTTTCACTGCGTAGCAAATCCAAAGGTGTATTGTATCTGGCCACCACGGCATTTACAGGGCTGAAAGAGTTTTATCAGGATGCTCCGCTTGTTGAAACTGAGGATCTTGAGAAAAACTGTATGGCGGTAATTCAGGCAGCACGCACAATCAAGATTATTGATTTAGCTGCCCTGGCGCCCCATCTGAAAACTCCGTTAGGTTATTTGATGGGCTCTAAAGCTGTCTATGAGGATACTCAGTGGCTGGCAGAAGTGCTTTCTCATTATGCTGATGGTATTGAATATTTGTCTCAACACACCGGCAAAACCTGTATCGCGTTGTGGTCTGACACCGTTGATGGAAACGGAATGCTGAAGAACATCTCAGTCACTCCGTTAATCCAGTTCAGTCTCAACGGACAAAGTACGCAGGCGATCTTAAAATCAAAGCTGGGTATTCTTACTCTCTGAGATTAAAAATGGGCCAAAAGGCCCATTTTTTTACATGGTATGGTTGGTACCAAAGTTTTCTGCCAGGATTCTGAAGTGGGTCATCTCTTCAGGCGTAGCGCCACGGCGCAGCGCGTCAACAATAGAGACATGTGTTTCAGTTCCCGGAATATCAACTTTACGGGTAAAGAAGTGACATTTCCGCACAGCACTGACCTTGTGTTTAATCAGGGATAATAATTCCGGGATGCCGGCCAGCATACCGCCTTCTGAATTATTCTCACGTGTGCAAAACTGAAATACCGGGTAAAGGTTTTCAGAACCCCATTTAATCTGAATAACTTCACCACGGTTTCCTCTTTTATGCAGGGTTGGCGGCGTGGTTGCCAGTATTTTTATAACGGCCGTTGATTTATGCACTCCGCCTGAATTCTCCAGCGACTTAAGAAATACTTCTCTCGCTTCAGCAAGATCTTCCTGGGCCTGTTTTTCAGGTGTCATGGTATTAATTAATGTCTGCAGCTGAGCCTGATTCTTTAATTCAGCCCAGAATGTTTCATCCTGCAGCGTGAGCAGTTCCAGTAACTTCTCGTGGGGCAGTTCATGCAGTGCTTCAACGAACTTGCTTCCCACATTCTGAATGCGGGTCTGCAGCAGCTGGATTTCAGTTTGCTCACGGTTTTTGAGGTGAGCACGGGCTTTATTAGGTGCATAACTGATGTTTGTCATAGTCGCCTCGTCTCGGGTGTTTAAGATTTCCATGACTTAAGAATACACAAAATCTTAAAGAAGTGCAATTTTTGTACTTCCTGCATTCCCTGCAAAATCTGCATTCCGATTTCCGCTATTTGAGGAAAGGTCGCCCAACTGAGGGCAGTTTGTCACAGAACACAACATACAGCCCTTCCCTCCCCTTCAGACCCCATCATCCAGGCAAAAAGGATCCTTTTTCGATCCTTTTGCGATCCCATACTCTCCTCACGCTAAAATATTTGTTTCTGATTTATGGTATATATCCAGAAAGCGGAAATTCAGTGCACACCGCTCTGCGGGTTTTTTCCGTGGCAGTCGCGGTCGCGAGCAACGAAAATGACAGCAGAATTTCATCAGATTGCGCTACGTGAAAAATGGCAGGGTTGCAGGGGTGTAACCCGACAGAATTTACGTAGCGTGAGCGGACCAACGGGGACACCATGACTCTGCCCTCTTTTATTAACGCCTCCCCTGCCCTGCCGGCGACAGGCCAGTCGGCTGGCCTGGACTACGGCCGCGCGCTTTCGCTACGCGAAATGGCCCGGCACTACACCGAGCTGCCAAAATATCTGCTGGCTCCGGAAGTGGCCGGACTGCTGCACTTTGTTCAGGACTGGGGTCAGCACGCTTTTTTTAATACGTTATGGAATACCGGGGCACGCCTGAACGAAGGCCTTGCCCTGAGACGGCGTGACTTTCACCTTAACGAGAGCATTCCGCATGTCGTTCTTCGCACCGCCAAACAGCGGCGTGCCGGCGGCGGCCGTCCGCGTAAGGGAAAAAGTGCCAACCGGGTGGTGCCGTTATCGGACCCGGCCTATGTCGATGAGATGCGCCGGCTGTTCGCCAGCACGAAGGAGCAGTTTGAAGATGATCCGATTACAGGCGAACGTCGCGCGCAACCGGTGTGGAATGTTTCCGACCGGACGGTGCGTAACTGGCTGGTCCGGGCTACTGATGCCGCGGATCGTGACGGCGTCAGACTGAGCATCGACGTCAGCCCCCATACCTTCCGGCACAGTTTTGCAATGCACCTTTTATATGGCCACGTTCACCCTAAGGTACTCCAGGGTCTGCTGGGGCATGAGAAGTTTGAGAGTACTGAGGTCTATACGAAAATATTTGCGCTCGACGTGGCTGCCAGTCAGCAGCTGCGCTTCACCCTCGATACACAGGATGCGCTGCAGCTACTGCGTATAAAATAGATAACCAAGTTGAGTTCCCATGAAAAAAACCAAATACAGATTTGAGAGTGATGACGATCCCTTTGTATCTAAAGATGTTTTGACTCTGATCGACAACGGACTTGTGTTTCTGGATAAGGCGCGTGAAGAATTGCAGGACTCCATGCCCAAATTTTCGATTGTCAGTTTCTGGACAGCGGTCGAGATCCTGCTGAAGGTACCTTTGTTACATGAGCACTGGAGTCTGGTGTGCTCCGGCAGGAAAATAGAGCGAGCAAGGTACCTTGCAGGTGATTTCCAGTCGGTGACATACGATGAAACATGTCAGCGATTAGCTGATGTTCTGGAACACCCTCTTCCTAAAGAAACCATCGACGTATTCAAAAAAGTCAAAGACCATCGCAACCGGGTGGTTCATTTTTATCATTCCGATTGGCACTGTTGCAAATAGTCGGTGGTGATAAACTTATCATCCCCTTTTGCTGATGGAGCTGCACATGAACCCATTCAAAGGCCGGCATTTTCAGCGTGACATCATTCTGTGGGCTGTACGCTGGTACTGCAAATACGGCATCAGTTACCGTGAGCTGCAGGAGATGCTGGCTGAACGCGGAGTGAATGTCGATCACTCCACGATTTACCGCTGGGTTCAGCGTTATGCGCCTGAAATGGAAAAACGGCTGCGCTGGTACTGGCGTAACCCTTCCGATCTTTGCCCGTGGCACATGGATGAAACCTACGTGAAGGTCAATGGCCGCTGGGCGTATCTGTACCGGGCCGTCGACAGCCGGGGCCGCACTGTCGATTTTTATCTCTCCTCCCGTCGTAACAGCAAAGCTGCATACCGGTTTCTGGGTAAAATCCTCAACAACGTGAAGAAGTGGCAGATCCCGCGATTCATCAACACGGATAAAGCGCCCGCCTATGGTCGCGCGCTTGCTCTGCTCAAACGCGAAGGCCGGTGCCCGTCTGACGTTGAACACCGACAGATTAAGTACCGGAACAACGTGATTGAATGCGATCATGGCAAACTGAAACGGATAATCGGCGCCACGCTGGGATTTAAATCCATGAAGACGGCTTACGCCACCATCAAAGGTATTGAGGTGATGCGTGCACTACGCAAAGGCCAGGCCTCAGCATTTTATTATGGTGATCCCCTGGGCGAAATGCGCCTGGTAAGCAGAGTTTTTGAAATGTAAGGCCTTTGAATAAGACAAAAGGCTGCCTCATCGCTAACTTTGCAACAGTGCCTACCGTTTTGGGTGGTATCAAAACTCATAACATTTGAGACGGTTAAAAAGAGAACAGAACACCCGTTTACGAAAGGATGCGTGATGGCTGCTGATTTTCTGACCGACAAACAGACACAGAACTACGGGCGTTATGCCGCAGAGCCAAACGAGATCCAGCTGGCACGGTATTTTCATCTTGATGAGCGAGACCTTACTTTCATCAACCTGCGTAGGGGCAGGCATAACCGGTTGGGAATTGCCCTTCAACTCACAACTGCCCGCTTTCTGGGAACCTTCTTGTCCGATCTCATGCAAATACCGCCCGGTGTCCAGTTTTATGTCGCAAGGCAACTTAACATCCGCTATCCAGAGATCATTTCCCGCTATGCTCAAAGGGAAAACACACGTTGGGAGCACCACGGGCTTATCAGGCAGCACTATAGCTATCATGATTTCGGTGATTTCCCGTGGTCGTTCAGACTGAAGCGATTGCTGTATACCCGTGCATGGCTCAGTAATGAACGCCCCGGACTGATGTTCGATTTTGCCACCGCGTGGTTGCTTCAAAATAAAGTGTTGTTGCCAGCCGCATCCACCCTGACGAGAGTCATTGGTGAAATCCGTGAGCGTGCGACCCGCCGCTTGTGGCGAAAATTGGCCGCGCTGCCAAACCGTTGGCAGACCGCACAACTGGCTGGGTTACTTGAAATCCCCGAAGGACAGCGACTCTCAGTGATGGAGCACCTAAAAAGAGGCCCTGTCACTATCAGCGGCCCCGCGTTCACTGAAGCACTTGAACGTTACACTCGCCTGCGCAGCCTGGAGTTTTCCTGTCTGAATTTCACTGGGCTGCCCGCCATACAGCTCCGCAATCTGGCACGCTATGCCGGAATGGCATCGGTGAAATATATCAGCAGAATGCCAGAAGAACGGCGGCTGGCGATCCTTACCGCATTCGTGAAAGCGCAAGAAATCTCGGCGCTGGACGAGGCCGTTGACGTGCTGGATATGCTGATCCTCAATATTACCCGGGAGGCGAAGAAAACCGGGCAGAAAAAGCGACTTAGGACGCTCAAGGATCTTGACCGCGCGGCGTTGCTGCTGGCGCGGGCATGCGCACTTTTACTTGATGAAGATACCGCCGATGATTTGCTGCGAAAGACCATATTCAGCAGTGTGTCTGTCGCCAGACTGGCAGAGTCCGTGGAAAAAGTGAATGAACTGGCCCGCCCCCAGGATACAAACTTTCAGGATGAAATGGTGGAGCAATACGGACGGGTAAGGCGTTTTTTGCCCGCACTACTGCGCGATCTGCACTTCCGTGCGGCCCCAGACGGTGAACATACCTTGGCTGCCATCCATTACCTGGCAGAGCTAAACGGCTCGAAAAAACGGATCCTGGACGATGCACCTGAACATATCATTTCAGGCCCTTGGAAACGCCTGGTGTACGATGCTGACGGTCGGATACAGCGAGCAGGTTACTCGTTGTGTCTGCTGGAGCGACTTCAGGATGCGCTACGCCGTCGTGACATCTGGTTGGAAAACAGCGATCGTTGGGGTGATCCGCGCCAAAAACTTCTTCAGGGGGAGGAATGGCAGGCGCAGCGGGTTCCAGTCTGCCGGGCATTGGGTCACCCCACTAATGGCAGTAAAGCATCGGAGCAATTGGCCGCTCAGTTAGATGAAACCTGGAAAACGGTGGCATCACGTTTTGATCGCAATACCGCCGTGGACATCTGCAATGAAGGTAAACATCCTTCGCTGACCATCAGCAGCCTGGATAAATTGGATGAACCACCGGCGCTGATACAACTGAGCAGCCGAGTCAGACAATTGCTTCCACCCGTTGACCTGACAGAACTGTTGCTCGAGATTGACGCCAGAACTGGCTTCACCCGTGAATTCAGCCATGTCAGCGAGTCAGGTGCCCGTGCGCAGGATCTGCATATAAGCCTGTGTGCGGTGATGCTGGCTGAGGCCTGCAATATCGGACATGAGCCGCTGATCAAGCACAATATCCCTGCACTGACTCGCCATCGTCTGAGCTGGGTGAAACAGAACTACATCCGAGCAGAAACGCTGGTTAGCGCCAATGCGCGGCTGGTTGATTTTCAGTCCTCGTTAGCGTTGGCAGGATACTGGGGGGCGGGGAGGTAGCCTCCGCTGATGGTATGCGTTTTGTCACGCCAGTGAAAACGGTGAATTCTGGCCCCAACAGAAAATACTTTGGTTCAGGGCGCGGCATCACCTGGTACAACTTTGTCTCTGACCAATATTCGGGTTTTCATGGCATAGTGATTCCTGGAACACTGCGGGATTCCATCTTTGTGCTGGAAGGGCTACTTGAGCAACAAACGGGACTAAACCCGGTTGAAATCATGACGGACACAGCAGGTACCAGTGACATTATCTTTGGCCTGTTCTGGCTACTGGGATACCAATTTTCACCTCGTCTGGCGGATGCGGGTGAGGCTGTGTTCTGGCGGGCCGACAAAGCAGCGAATTACGGGGCGTTGGACAAACTGGCGCGGGGTTGTGTTGACCTTTCTAAAATCGAAAGCCACTGGGATGAGATGATGCGGGTTGCCGGTTCGCTGAAGCTGGGCACTATTCATGCGTCAGAACTCATTCGATCGCTATTGAGAAGTACCCGACCGTCAGGGCTTGCTCAGGCAATAATGGAGGTCGGAAGAGTTAACAAGACACTGTATCTTCTCAACTATATTGATGATGAGGACTATCGTCGCCGGATCCTAACACAGTTGAACCGGGGTGAAGGCCGCCATGCCGTTGCAAGAGCCATCTGCTACGGTCAGCGTGGCGAGATCAGAAAACGTTACCGCGAGGGGCAGGAAGATCAGTTGGGTGCGCTGGGTCTGGTGACAAACGCAGTGGTGCTGTGGAATACGCTTTATATGCAGGAAGCCTTGTCGCACCTGCGCAGCATCGGGGAAGGGCCAGAGGATGAACATATCGCGCGGCTTTCGCCTCTGATGCACGGTCATATCAACATGCTGGGACATTATACGTTCACACTACCGGAGGATATTATGAAGGGGGAATTGAGGCCGTTAAATCTCAATTTAAACAATGAATTATCTCCTTAGCGTGGTTTTTTACATCATTGGCCCTCAAACCCCATGATGATGGTTTCGAAACGTCTTAAGGCCAAAGACTATCGAACGGTTTCCACGGGATTTAACGTCCTGAGCTCTAAGCCAGGGCTGATAACTTTGGCCATAGCCCACTCCTATGCCGTCACCTAGCGCATTTTCATAATCCAAATAGGATTTGAGACGCCTACCCCTACCCATGATCGTACCCAAAAAACGACATTGATACGTACCTATATGTGCATTTTATAGTCTCCAACCCTATAACCACACATTCAGTAAGAATACAACATTAGCGTCGTTTTTTGAGAATGGTTACAACTTTAGTGCTTTGTGTACAACTTTATTGTCTTCGGACAACAGTATTTATTATTTGAGAACAAAAATGAAAAAGCTCATTGCGTTAAGTGTTATCAGTCTTGTCCTGACCGGCTGCGTTAATCCGGGCAAAGCGTCCGTTCAGCCAGAGCAGCTGAAGAACCATCGTTTTGTACTGGAAAATGTGGATGGCAAAGCCGTGAAGGGCATGCCAACACCACCTGAGATCAGTTTTAACGCGCTGCCCGCTCTGAACCTGGTAGATAACATCAGCGTGTCTGGCACGATGTGTAACCGCTTCAACGGACAGGGGAAATTGTCCGAAGGTGAGCTGACAGTGAAAACGCTGGCAATGACGCGCAAACTCTGTACTGAACCGCAGCTTAACGAACTGGATCACACCCTCGGCGACATGCTGCGCAAAGGGGCGCAGGTCGACCTGACGGAAGACCAGTTAACGCTGGCGACCGCCGACAAAACGCTGATGTTTAAACGTGTTGACTGATCAGTAATTACCGCAGCTGCCAACGGCAAGCGACTGTT
Organism: Enterobacter sp. T2; assembly: GCF_010692925.1. Classification (NCBI taxonomy): domain Bacteria; kingdom Pseudomonadati; phylum Pseudomonadota; class Gammaproteobacteria; order Enterobacterales; family Enterobacteriaceae; genus Enterobacter; species Enterobacter sp. T2. Next base: position 2,530,805 of record NZ_CP048736.1, read on the forward strand.
CACTGCAGCGTTTGCCGTTTGGCAATGCGCACATCCCAATAGCTGAACCATCAAGCTGGCGGGCAACCGACAGCGAGCCGCCAATCATGGCACAGTTGGCTTGTCCTGAGCTGGACATTGACGCTCTCATTCCCGGCGCTACGTGAGCCGCCGTCGCCTGCTGAACAGGCTCACTGCTACATGCCGACAATAATAATGCGGCACACCCAATCAAAAATGCTGAACGCATGCTCTCTCCCCCTTAAATAATGCGAAACCTATGCATAATAGGCATCACCTCCCGTGTCGTCGAGAGCGGATGTGCGTATTTATGCGCTACTGAAACAATTTCTCGCAATTTTTTTACCCTTTAGTTGATCTACTCATTGATGACGAGAATATCGAGGACACAAAAGCGAAAATCGTAAAACCCCCTGTTTGCTAGACTAAAGAGATAATATTCAAGGCTTGTCGTCTTATGACAGGCCCTCTTTTTTGCGCAATGTAAGGGTGTCGTCCTATGCAAACTATTGACGGTAATGGTGCAGTTGCCTCAGTCGCGTTTCGCACCAGCGAAGTTATCGCCATCTACCCGATTACGCCAAGCTCGACCATGGCGGAACAGGCGGATGCCTGGGCGGGAAACGGGGTAAAAAACGTCTGGGGTGATGTCCCGAGAGTGGTTGAAATGCAGTCTGAAGCGGGAGCGATCGCTACGGTTCATGGTGCGCTGCAGACAGGCGCGCTCTCCACGTCGTTTACCTCCTCACAGGGATTGTTGTTGATGATCCCGACGCTGTACAAACTCGCCGGCCAGCTGACCCCCTTCGTCCTGCACGTCGCCGCACGTACCGTTGCGACCCATGCGCTCTCCATCTTTGGCGATCACTCCGACGTGATGGCCGTGCGTCAGACAGGCTGCGCCATGCTCTGCGCCAGCAGCGTTCAGGAAGCACAAGATTTTGCGTTGATTTCGCATATCGCCACGCTTAAAAGCCGCGTGCCGTTTATCCACTTCTTTGATGGTTTCCGCACGTCTCACGAAATCAACAAAATCGTCCCGCTGGCGGACGATACTATCCTGAATCTTTTGCCGCAGGCGGAAATCGACGCGCATCGCGCCCGTGCCCTTAACCCGGAACACCCGGTAATTCGCGGGACATCAGCCAATCCGGACACCTATTTCCAGTCCCGTGAAGCCACGAATCCGTGGTACAACGCGGTTTATGACCACGTCGAGCAGGCAATGAATGATTTTGCCGCCGCGACCGGGCGCACGTACAAGCCGTTCGAATACTACGGCCATCCGCAGGCTGAACGCGTGATTGTGCTAATGGGTTCCGCCATCGGCACCTGTGAAGAGGTGGTTGACGAGCTGCTGACCCGTGGAGAAAAGGTCGGCGTACTTAAAGTGCGTCTGTATCGCCCGTTCTCGGCCAAACATCTGCTCTCTGCTCTGCCGGAAAGCGCGCGTACGGTGGCGGTGCTCGACCGAACCAAAGAGCCTGGGGCACACGCTGAACCGCTTTACCTGGACGTCATGACCGCTCTGGCAGAAGCCTTTAACCAGGGCGAGCGTGAAACCCTTCCGCGGGTGATCGGCGGTCGCTATGGCTTATCCTCCAAAGAGTTCGGGCCGGAGTGCGTGCTGGCGGTATTTAATGAACTGCGGGAAGCAAAACCCAAACCGCGCTTTACGGTGGGTATCTATGATGATGTCACGAACCTGTCCCTGCCGTTGCCGGAAAATACGCTGCCTTCAACCGCCAAACTTGAAGCACTGTTTTACGGCCTGGGCAGCGATGGCAGCGTCTCGGCGACCAAAAATAACATCAAGATCATCGGTAACTCGACCCCGTGGTATGCGCAGGGTTACTTCGTCTACGACTCCAAAAAAGCGGGTGGCCTGACCGTTTCCCACCTGCGCGTCAGCGAGCACCCTATCCGCTCGGCCTACCTGATTTCTCAGGCCGACTTTGTTGGCTGCCACCAGCTGCAGTTTATCGACAAATACCAGATGGCGGAGCGCCTGAAGCCAGGCGGTATTTTCCTCCTCAATACGCCGTATAGCGCGGATGAGGTCTGGGCGCGTCTGCCGCAGGAAGTACAGACGGTCCTGAACCAGAAAAATGCCCGATTCTATGTGGTCAACGCGGCAAAAATTGCCCGCGAATGTGGCCTGGCTGCACGTATTAATACCGTGATGCAGATGGCCTTCTTCCATCTGACCCAAATCCTGCCGGGCGACAGCGCACTGGTAGAGTTGCAGGGCGCGATCGCCAAAAGCTACAGCAGCAAGGGACAGGAGCTGGTAGAGCGTAACTGGCAGGCGCTGGCGCTGGCGCGCGAGTCGCTGTCCGAGGTGCCGCTGCAGCCGGTGAATGACGCCAGTCCGAACCGTCCTCCGGTGGTCTCTGATGCGGCGCCTGATTTCGTTAAGACCGTAACGGCAGCCATGCTGGCCGGGCTGGGTGACGCCCTGCCCGTCTCCGCGCTGCCGCCTGATGGAACCTGGCCGATGGGTACCACGCGCTGGGAAAAGCGCAATATCGCCGAAGAAATCCCGATCTGGAAAGAAGAGCTATGCACGCAATGCAACCACTGCGTCGCGGCCTGCCCGCACTCGGCCATTCGTGCCAAGGTCGTGTCACCGGAAGCGATGGAAGACGCACCGGCCAGCCTGCACTCGCTGGATGTAAAATCCCGCGATATGCGCGGACAGAAATACGTTCTGCAGGTCGCGCCGGAGGATTGCACCGGCTGTAACCTCTGCGTTGAGGTCTGCCCGGCGAAAGACAGGCAGAACCCGGACATTAAAGCAATCAACATGATGTCGCGCCTGGAGCACGTTGAAGAAGAGAAAGAGAACTATGACTTCTTCCTGAATCTGCCGGAAATCGATCGCAGCAAACTGGAACGGATTGATATTCGGACTTCGCAGCTCATCACGCCGCTGTTCGAATACTCTGGTGCCTGTTCCGGCTGCGGTGAAACGCCGTATATCAAGCTGCTTACTCAGTTGTATGGCGACCGGATGTTGATTGCTAACGCCACCGGCTGCTCGTCCATCTACGGCGGTAATTTGCCCTCTACGCCTTATACCACCGATGAAAAGGGTCGCGGTCCGGCCTGGGCAAACTCACTATTTGAGGATAACGCCGAGTTTGGCCTGGGCTTCCGCCTCACCGTTGATCAACACCGCGCGCGAGTGATGCGCTTGCTGGAGCAGTTCGCCGGGCAAATTCCTGCCGAACTGAATGCCGCGCTTCACGCCGAAGCGACACCCGACGTGCGTCGCGAGCAGGTGGCAGCGTTGCGTCACGCCCTTCAGGGGGTCGCGGGTGCAGAGCAGTTGCTGACCGACGCTGACGCGCTGGTCGAAAAATCCATCTGGTTGATTGGCGGCGACGGCTGGGCTTACGACATCGGCTTTGGCGGGCTGGATCACGTCCTGAGCCTCACCGAGAACGTCAACATCCTGGTGCTGGATACGCAGTGTTATTCCAATACGGGTGGGCAGGCGTCGAAAGCCACACCGCTGGGCGCCGTCACGAAATTTGGTGAACACGGTAAGCGCAAAGCACGCAAGGATCTCGGCGTGAGTATGATGATGTACGGCCACGTTTACGTCGCGCAAATCTCGCTCGGCGCGCAGCTTAACCAGACGGTGAAAGCGATTCAGGAAGCAGAAGCCTATCCCGGCCCATCGCTGATCATTGCCTACAGCCCGTGCGAAGAGCATGGCTACGATCTGGCGCTCAGCCACGATCAGATGCGTCAACTGACGGCGACCGGCTTCTGGCCGCTGTACCGGTTCGATCCGCGCCGTTCGGACGAGGGGAAATTACCGCTGGCGCTGGATTCGCGTCCGCCGTCAGATGCGCTGGCAGAGACGCTGATGCAGGAGCAGCGCTTCCGTCGCCTCAATGCGCAACAGCCTGAGGTGGCGGAACAACTCTGGAAAGACGCCGCTGCCGATCTGCAAAAACGGTATGACTTCCTGGCACAGCTGGCCGGGAAAGCCGAAAAATCAGCCAGCGACTAACGCCACTGCCCGGCTCGTCCGGGCATTTTTTTGTCATAAAAAAAGCCCGATGCTTTCACATCGGGCTAATCCAGATAATCAATGAATATCGTTTTAGTTACCTAAATAACATTCATGTGAATTATGGATAAATAATCTTAAAGGCATATAACGACGCAAAGACTACCTGAACTGGCGACTCATTAAAAATTTTTATTTGTTATGGTATAACCTTAATTATTCACCAAACAAATGATCATTACCGTGGTTTAATTCAGTTTAGATTTAACTCAATTCGTAACAATTATATTTTATTACTCTTCTGCGGAGTGTTTTAGCATGAGACCACTTTCTTATTTGGAAAGTTCAACAGGTAATTAAATAAAAACAACCGCAAAGGAATACCAAAATGCAAAGAAAAGTACTGGCTCTGATGATTCCGGCTCTGTTAATGGCTGGCGCAGCACATGCGGCAGAAATTTATAATAAAGATGGCAACAAATTAGACCTGTACGGAAAAGTAGACGGCCTGCACTACTTCTCTGATGACGCCTCTAAAGATGGCGACCAAACCTACATGCGTCTGGGTTTCAAGGGTGAGACGCAGATCAATGACATGATGACCGGCTACGCCCAGTGGGAGTACAACATTCAGGCTAATAACACTGAAGGGTCTGATAACCAGTCCTGGACGCGTCTGGCCTTCGCCGGTGTAAAAGTGGGTGACTACGGCTCGTTCGATTATGGCCGTAACTATGGCGTGCTGTACGACGTGGAAGGCTGGACCGATATGCTCCCTGAATTCGGCGGCGACTCTTACACCAATGCGGATAACTTTATGACTGGCCGTGCGAACGGCGTCGCAACCTATCGTAACACCGACTTCTACGGTCTGGTGCCGGGTCTGAACTTTGCGCTGCAGTATCAGGGCAACAATGAAGATGCCAGCAACAACCAGGAAGGTACCAACAATGGCCGCGACACGCGTCATGAGAACGGTGACGGCTTCGGTATTTCGACCACCTACGACCTTGGCATGGGCATCAGCGCCGGTGCTGCGTACACCTCTTCTGACCGTACCAACGACCAGGTGACGAATACCACTGCGGGCGGTGATAAAGCAGATGCCTGGACGGCAGGCCTGAAATATGATGCCAATAATATCTATCTGGCGGCGATGTATTCTGAAACCCGCAACATGACCCCGTATGGTGATAATACCGACGCCGTGGCGAACAAAACCCAGAACTTTGAAGTGACCGCGCAGTACCAGTTCGATTTCGGTCTGCGTCCGGCCATTTCTTATTTGCAGTCTAAAGGTAAAGACCTGGCCAACGGTCAGGGCGATCAGGACCTGGTTAAATATGCGGATGTAGGCGCTACCTACTATTTCAACAAGAACATGTCCACCTACGTTGATTACAAAATCAACCTGCTGGATGAAGATGATAACTTCTACAAAGACAACGGCATCAGCACCGATGATGTCGTCGCGTTAGGTCTGGTTTACCAGTTCTGATGATCAGAGCCCGCGAAATGCGGGCTTTTTTTTGAATGCCATCACAAATGGTAGCTTCAGAAAGGTTTTGGTTGAGGCTAAGTTGAGAGAAAGCAGGTTAGACTGCGCAGATGGCCCTTTCTTCATTAAGGACAACTGCGTTGTTTGCTCGTCTATCCTTAACCGTACTGACTCTTTTAGCCTGTTTGTGGATGGCGTTGATTTTTGATTTCCGCGATATTGTCGGACATCTCGGTGCGTTGTTGACCCGACTGGAAGGCGGTTAATCCTGCCCATGCAGTAATTAGCTTTTATGAGTCTCTCTTTTGCGAAACGAGAGATAACCAAACACCCCACTTTCGCCGTCCTTCGGATAGTTGACGCCGTCCATCACCGTCACTTCGGGGAAATCAAACGGCGAGACATTTTCAATACAGGACACATTCACGCCGTATTCATTAGGGTTAGAGCGACGCTGATGGAACGTATATATTCCGCAGACTGAGCAAAAGAAATGCCGCGCCGTCCCGGTGTGAAAACGATACTCCGTCAGCTTGTCCTCGCCTTTGGTTACGGTAATTCCCGATAACGGAGCAGAAACCGCGACTGCGCCCCGCATACGACAAAAAGAGCAGCTGCAGCGCCGCGCGGTGTTAAAGCCATCAGAGAGTTCGACCGTAAAGGCTACCGCGCCACAATGGCACTGCGCATGACGTACTTCAGCCATCGTTATACCCCTTTTCTCACCAGCTGGGCGGCTTTAACGAAAACCTCATCTTCGACACCATCGCCTTTCTGCCTGCCCAGCCTGACCAGTTCATCCACTATGCTGTCGCGATCGATCGGTCTCTGTGCGGAAACCAGTCCAATAACAGCGGCGCCGATCGCCAGCCCCACTAATCCTGTTTGTTCGTCTTTGTTCTTCATCTTCATGCTCCTGATACAACAAACAAGCGTAGCAGGATTTTAAAAACGCGGCGTCAGACCGTATTTGGGCGTTTTGATATTTGCCGCCCAAATCTTGATATCATTTTGCAGGAGTAGCGTGAAATCGGATTTTAGATAGGTCACCAGGCTATTGACGCTGTTCGCATCCACCACGGAGAAATGGTCTATTCTGTTCTGTCCAACCTGAACACAGCGATATTTTGCGGCCAGCACTTTGCCATTCACATTAAGCTGCTGGTTATTATCATCGCAACGGCCTTCAGTGATGTACGACACCACCAGATTTGCGGATTTACGCTCAGGCTGGAATATGCTCACCATGACAGGAAAACCGTCCGAGGTCTGCGTCATGTCATAGAGAACGGCATTTTTTATATACCAGGTATTATATTCCCGCTCCTGAAACGCTGACCAGCCAGGCGCAGAGAAAAACACCAGTGCTGCCAGTGCAATAGATTTTCTATTCATGGGATGCTGTCGTCCGTGTTGTTGCACGTATTATTCAGATTGTGCAAAAAACAGCAACCCACCAGGAATTGGCCTACTACTTTTGGCAGTAGGCCCGTTTCACGTTATTCAGATGCGTTCTCACCCGTCGCTGTCAGCCCGACACGCTGACCATATGAGAGCTCTAAGGTATTTCCGTCAGGATCGGCAAAGAATACGTAATACCCGACGGGATCACCCAGATCCTCCGGTGCTTTACGTAATACCCCTTCCTCAGTAGCCATCGCCGTTTTTCTGTCAATTTCTTCACGCGTAGCGCAGGCAATCCCAAGGTGGCCAAAATTCCCCAGCGGCGTATCGGTCACGTTGTCTGCCTGCACCAGAACCAGCGCAAAAGGTCGGGTGTGGTCAGTCAACCATGCCACTTTTCGGGCATCAGGAAGGCCGGGTTCACGCGAATGAATAACGTCCATCCCGGCGTATCGGCGATAGAACGTGATGCTTTTTTCCAGGTCCCTGACCATAAACGCAACATGCGTGAAGCCTACATCGATGTCTTTCATTTTAAGTTGTTACTCCTGTATCAACATGTCGAAGACATCTTAAAAGCTCAAGTTAACATGAGGTCAACGGGAATGTGTGCGGTCCTGACAACGCTCAATAAGGGGTAAAAGGAGAGCAATAATACAGCGCCATCATGGCTGAGAGACTCACCACAACACTGATCCAAAACCAGGTTTTGAACGGCTGCTTTTGCGTTTTATGGCGAAAGAGTTGTTGACCCAAAATCGCGCCAGGCCATCCTCCCACAACACCGTACAGGAGTAACGTAGTTTCCGGCACCCTGCGCATCCCTTTCCGTGCTGCCGTTTTATCGGCGCCATAAATGGCCATTGTCAGCACATTGATCAGCAGGAACCACACGGCAAAGGAAGACGAGGAGAAAAAGCTGCCGATCGCAGCGACAAGCAGAAGCAAAAAACAAAAACGATTGAGCGTCATAGGAACAGTCACTGGATTGGCGGGCGGATCTGGAAAGCCATTATACGCTATCTTAAGATAGTGTCAGGTTAAGGTGATTATTCCGTAAAACATGCTGGCATTCGTCGCAGCAATCCGTACCATACACGGCACACTTTCGCAGGCTGGTTTTCACTGCAGGCGCGAACCCGTCTTTTATTACCCGTCGGATGGGCACACAAATGCGCAGAGGGTGTTTGAAAGCATGCTATCCCGCTGGTGCCCATTTGAGGTTTGAGTTAAGAATAAATGCAAGCTAATCAAGAAGTTAACAAGAAAGAGCAATACAACCTGAACAAACTGCAAAAGCGTCTGCGCCGTAACGTGGGCGAAGCCATTGCAGACTTCAACATGATTGAAGAAGGCGACCGCATCATGGTTTGCCTGTCAGGAGGTAAAGACAGCTACACCATGCTGGAGATCCTGCGCAATCTTCAGCAAAGCGCGCCGGTTAATTTTTCGCTGGTAGCGGTCAACCTTGACCAGAAACAGCCGGGCTTTCCGGAACACATTCTGCCGGAATACCTGGAAAACCTGGGCGTTGAGTACAAGATCGTCGAAGAAAATACCTACGGCATTGTGAAAGAGAAGATCCCGGAAGGGAAAACGACCTGCTCGCTTTGCTCCCGTCTGCGCCGTGGCATTCTCTATCGTACCGCGACGGAACTGGGTGCGACCAAAATTGCGCTGGGCCATCACCGCGATGATATCCTGCAGACGCTGTTCCTGAATATGTTCTACGGCGGCAAGATGAAAGGCATGCCGCCTAAACTGATGAGCGATGACGGCAAGCACATTGTGATCCGCCCTCTTGCCTACTGCCGCGAAAAAGACATTGAGCGTTTTTCACAGGCGAAAGGGTTCCCGATCATTCCATGTAACCTGTGCGGCTCTCAGCCAAACCTGCAGCGTCAGGTGATTGGCGACATGCTGCGCGACTGGGACAAACGTTACCCGGGTCGCATCGAAACCATGTTCAGCGCGATGCAAAACGTGGTCCCTTCACACCTCGCTGACGTTGAGCTCTTCGACTTCAAAGGCATCAACCATGATTCAGAAGTGGTGAATGGCGGTGACCTGGCATTTGACCGGGAAGAGATCCCCATGCAGCCTGCGGGCTGGCAGCCGGAAGACGATGATAACCAACTGGACGAACTGCGTCTGAACGTGCTGGAAGTGAAGTAATCGGTTAGCGTCTCAGAAAGAACTTCTGAGACGCTTTATGCCTTATTTCAGTAGACGAACGCGGCAGGTTTTACCTTTAATTTTGCCATTTTGCAGCTGCTTCCATGCCTTATGGGCAACTGCCTGACGCACGGCCACATAAACATGCGCCGGATGAACCGCAATCTTACCGATATCCGCCCCTTCCAGACCGATATCGCCGGTTAATGCCCCTAACACATCACCCGGACGCATCTTGGCTTTTTTGCCGCCATCAATACACAGCGTCGCCATTTCGGCCTCCAGCGGCACGAGTTTAACGCTGCCCGGTGCATTCACCCAGTTCAGCGTGATCTGCAGCATTTCAGCGAGAATATTGGCGCGCTGCGCCTCTTCCGGCGCACAGAAGCTGATGGCAAGACCGCTGTTTCCTGCACGTGCGGTACGGCCAATACGGTGGACGTGGACTTCGGGATCCCATGCCAGCTCAAAGTTCACTACCAGCTCAAGGGATTTGATATCCAGACCGCGCGCCGCCACGTCGGTCGCCACCAGTACACGGGCGCTACCGTTGGCGAAACGCACCAGGGTCTGATCGCGATCGCGCTGTTCCAGATCGCCATGCAAAGATAAGGCGCTCTGCCCCGCCGCATTCAGCGCATCACACACCGCCTGACAGTCTTTTTTAGTATTACAAAACACCACGCACGACGCAGGCTGATGCTGACTCAGCAATTTCTGCAGGAGCGGGATTTTTCCCTGCTGTGAGGTTTCAAAGAACTGCTGTTCGATGGCCGGGAGCGCGTCGACGCTGTCTATCTCGATAGTGAGCGGATTTTTCTGCACGCGACCGCTGATTGCGGCGATGGCTTCAGGCCAGGTCGCAGAGAATAGCAACGTCTGGCGATCGTCCGGCGCGAAGCGGATCACTTCATCAATGGCATCACTGAAGCCCATATCCAGCATTCTGTCCGCCTCATCCATCACCAGCGTGCTTAATGCATCCAGCGAAACGGTGCCTTTTTGCAGGTGATCAAGCAGGCGGCCAGGCGTCGCGACAATAATGTGTGGCGCATGCTGGAGCGAATCACGCTGTGCGCCGAACGGCTGTCCACCACAGAGCGTCAGGATCTTGGTATTGGGCATAAAGCGCGCCAGGCGGCGCAGTTCACCCGCGACCTGGTCTGCCAACTCGCGGGTCGGGCACAATATCAGCGACTGAGTCTGGAACAGCGACGCGTCAATATGCTGCAGCAGACCAAGACCGAATGCGGCCGTTTTCCCACTGCCGGTTTTCGCCTGCACGCGTACGTCGCGGCCCTCAAGGATAGCGGGCAGCGCGGCCGCCTGAACAGGCGTCATCGTGAGATATCCCAACTCGTTGAGGTTGTCGAGTTGGGCGGCAGGCAGAACATTCAGGGTAGAAAAAGCGGTCACAGTAGTCTCTCGTGGTGATCTTTACGGTCAGATGGCGCGTATCCTCGCAGATCTCAGGGTTCGATGCGACAATTTAATCGGTTCTTCATCCGGCGGCGGATCGGGCATCGGCTGCGGACGCGGTATGGGATCGGGCATCGGCACAGGATCGGTGGGAACAGGGTCGGACTGACGCGATTGTTGCACGAGCAGAGCGAGTAAAATGCTCATCTTTCCCTCCAGGCTTGGTTGTCGTCCCTTTTAGGGTAGACGCTGAGAAACAGGAGGCAAAAAAAAGCCGACTATTAAAGTCGGCGTCGTACGAATCAATTGTGCTATGCAGTAATTCAAAAAAAGGAAGTAAGACAATATGGAGCGCAACGCCCATCGCTTGACGTTGCATTCACCTGCGGGAGTAATATTGCACCTTGCCGGGCTGATGTTTATTGACTTCGCTCAATTAAAAGAGCGTTTTAATCTCTGCAAAAGGGCAAAAAAACGTAAATTTACAGCCATTTACTACGATGCAACCACCATGCAACACCACCAATCAAAACAACTAACATGACGCAAAACGCGGTGAAGCCGTAATGGTAAGCACCACCGGGGATCCCCCCCAGATTGACGCCAAACAGCCCTGTCAGGAAGGTACTGGGTAAGAAGACCATCGCCATCAGAGACATCGTATAGGTTCTTCTCGCCAGCGACTCCTGCATCACCTGAGCAATTTCATCCGCCATAACCGCCGTTCGCGCGATACAGGAGTCGATCTCATCAAGTCCCCTGCCGAGTCTGTCCGCTATGTCCTGCATTCTGCGGCGCTGATCGTCATTCATCCAGTTGAGTCTTTCGCTGGCCAGACGGGCATACACATCCCGCTGCGGTGTCATATAGCGACGCATCACGATCAATTGCTTACGCAATAACGCCAGAAAGCCGCGCGGCGGGATTTGTTGATCGAGCAGGTTATCTTCGAGGTCGATGATTTTATCGTGCAGCTCTTCAATAAACTCGCTCGCATGATCGGTCAGGGCGTCACAGACGTCCACCAGCCAGCTACCGCAGTCGACCGGTCCGGTCCCCTCTTTGAGATCGTTCACAATGTCGTCCAGCGCCAGGACCTTCCGCTGGCGGGTGGACACAATCAGCCCGTCGTCCATATAGACGCGCATCGCCACCAGTTGATCGGGACGTTCATCCGTGCTGCCATTTATGCAGCGCAGGGTGATAAGCGTTCCGTCACCCATTCTGCTCACACGTGGGCGCAGGCTTTCTCCTGCCAGGGCGTCGCGCACGTTGTTGGGCAACAACGGGGTCGTGGCCAGCCAGTCAGCACTTTCCGGATGGGTATAGTTGAGATGTAGCCAGCAGGGATGCTCTTTATCAATGACATCATTATCTTCCAGCGGCCGGGCACCGCCGCGACCGTCCAGCACCCACGCAAAAACTGCGTCAGGAACGTTAAGTTCTGATCCTTTAATGCTCTCCACTGCGCCTCCCCCCTGTTTAGCTCTTTCGATGTCAGTCTAGCTTCCGTCGGGGGTTAAGCAACAACTATGTCTCGCATGGCGCTGAAATCGCTCAGGAATTGTACATACTGTGTTTCAGGAGAAGAAAAGCCTGGCATGCCAGGCTTTGAAGTGCTGTCAGAGCGAGTGCTCGGGCCGCTGGAGGAAAGGTGCAGGGCCGGTCAACGATGACGGCGACTGTCCCTGCTCAAGCCTGAAATTGCGTGTCCGCGTTTGCAGTTCAATCACCTGATTACGCAGGACATCAGAGGAACCATTGAGTTCCTCCGCCATCGCCACGTTACTTTGCGTGACCCGCTCCAGTTCAGACAGCGCCAGGGTGATCTGGTAAATGCCTTTCTCCTGCTCAGCGGTCGAGGTAGAAATCTCATCCATCAACCGGCTGACATTGCCGGAACCGGTCACGATTTCATGCATATTCTTTTCCGCTTCCGACACGACGCTGGCACCCTGGGTAACATTACTGCTGGTGACGTCAATCAGCGTCTTGATGTTTTTCGCGGCCTCCGCACTGCGGTGCGCAAGGTTTCTCACCTCTTCCGCGACGACGGAGAACCCTTTGCCGTGATCGCCCGCCCGCGCCGCCTCAACCGCCGCGTTAAGCGCCAGGATATTTGTCTGGAATGCAATCCCGTCGATTAGGGAGATAATTTCCGTCATCTGCTGCGCGCACTCGGTTATGGATTGCATATTGCTGGCAACCTGCTCCATCAGCTCTCCTCCCTTACGCGCCTGCAATGTCGCGACGTTTGCCTGCTCGCTCGCCAGACGGGTATTATCGGCATTGTTTCGGGTACTTGCCGCCATCTGCTCCATACTGGCAGCGGTTTGCACCAGAGAGGCAGACTGCTGCTCGGTTTTCACCGAGAGCTGAGCGCTACGGGCAGAGAGTTGATCCGACAAGGTCATGGCGTTTTGAGATGACGCCCTGATCTCACGCACCAGCGTCGCAATGTTACTGGAAAGACTATTAATTCCGGGGATTAATCGTCCCGCGCAGTTATTGCCAAACTCAGGGATTGAGACACCAAGATTACCTGCGGTCACTTCTTCAATACTTTTTTTCACAGTATTGATCGGCGTCACAAGAAACTTCGTCATATAACTCCAGAGCAAAAACAGCGCAACGAAATTAACCAGATTAATCGAAATGAAGAGAGAGAAATTGCTGGAAAATAGAGCAACGATACCTGCATTTACCAAAAAAAGGCATAACAGGAACCAGGCAATGAAGGTCCTGACACTAATATTTCTTAGCATGATTTTACCCACAACTTATATTTTGGTCGGCATTAAGACTTATAGCATTCACTTTTACGTTTGTCCTCACCTAACGCGCTGGTTTCTCGTTTCGCCGTTACGCACCCGATATTTAGCTTAAGTCAGGTAAAAAAAGCGTATTAGTAAAAATGTGCTGCGCCGAATGCTGTGATACTGGTTCACAACCACGTTAAGCGATACCATCACCTGCGACGAGACGATTCGTTCGTCCACGTATTTAAGGCGCTTTGCTAGTGATAGTGGTCTATGTTTAGCAATGCTTAATAAGTTAAAAACGAGAATATATTTTATATTCCCGGTGAGTATAGAGTTGTTATATGACTGGTCATTTTTCACGATAAATAACTAATATGGTTTGAATGCGCATTTTCGTTGCCCGATAAAAATGTGCCGGCAGGCGAAATCGGTAACCCTCTCAGGCGTGGGATTGCATAATGCTCAATATATCGTGGGACCCTGTGTTGATTGCTGTCTCTTATCTGGTGGCGTTTATCGCCTCCTTTGTAGCTCTGGACAGCGCCGGGAAAATTCCCCTTTCCAGCCGAAAAGCGGCTTTGTTCTGGCGGATTGCCGGAGGCGTAACGCTGGGCATCGGGATCTGGTCAATGCATTTCATCGGCATGCTGTCGATGCAAATGCCCATGATGATGAGCTACGATCTCTGGATAACCCTGGCCTCACTTGGTGCGGCGGTTATAGCCTCCACAACGGCCATTAATATTGCCGTTACGGGCAAACACCTCTCCCTGTTTAGACTGACAGTCGCCACGATCATTCTCAGCGCTGGCGTGGTCTCGATGCACTATATCGGTATGGCCGCATTGATGCTGGAGGGAAGCATCCTCTGGGATCAGCGGATTGTCGGTTTGTCCGTGGTAATTGCGGTTGTCGCCTCCGGTGTGGCGTTGTGGCTGGCTTTTCGTCTCCGGGATAAGCACAAAGGGGTCTTTGTAAATCGCATACTCGCGGCCTTAGTCATGGGTGCCGCCATCTGCGCAATGCATTATACGGGCATGAGTGCCGCGCATTTCCATGAGATGGCACGCACGCTTCCCGGCGGGATCGGCGAGCTGGGATTATCCATATGGGTTTCCGTCACCACACTCTCACTTCTTGGCGTGATGTTAATTATTTCGCTAATCGATTCGCACTGGCGCACCACCCGGCTGACGGACAATTTGCGACAACTCAATCGCCAGCTTGAGCTTCAGGCTCGCTTCGATGCCCTCACCGGGCTCGCAAACCATCATCAGATGGATATCCGAATGCAGGACTGTCTTCGCAGCGCCTTGCTGAGCAAGAGACAGTTTGCCGTGATCTTCCTGAATGTCGATCACTTCAAACGCGTGAATGATACCTGGGGCCACAGCGTGGGTGATGAGTTATTAATCACTATTGCCCAGCGCATTACGTCCCGGCTTACCCGTGAGATGACGCTGGCCAGACTGGGCGGGGATGCTTTTATCCTGCTGGTTCCCGAATGTGATGATGAAAAGCTTAATACCCTGCTCACCACCCTCCTCGCGGATATGCGCCGCCCGCTTTCACTCTGCGGTCACACGCTAAACACCACCATCAGCGCGGGGATCAGCCTCTATCCGAAAGATGGCGAAACGCTACATGAACTGAAGTTTAAGGCTGATGCAGCCTTACAACATATTAAAGAGGATGGACGTAACGGCTGGGCAATTTACCGTCCGGAGATGTCAACAACAGTGCCGGCGCAACCGGGTTTTCTGCAGGCGCTTTCTCAGGCCCTGGAACGCGATCAGTTTGAGCTCTGGTATCAGCCAACCTGGCACGCGGAAGATAAGACGATCCACGGTTTTGAAGCTCTTCTCCGCTGGCGTCATCCGGAGCAAGGCGTTTTGCTGCCGGGACTGTTTTTACCCACGCTGGAACAAACGGGTTTGATTATTCCGGTTGGCAACTGGGCGATTGAGGCCGCGTGTCGGCAGCTTCATTTCTGGACGGAACAGGGTTTCAGTCAGTGGACATTGTCGCTCAATTTATCCCCCGTTCAGTTCGAACAGCCGGATATCTTTCACATCGTCTCGTCGATGCTGGAAAAATATAATCTGTCTCCCTCCCGGCTGATTCTGGAGGTAACAGAGAGTACCGCGCTTAAAAATCTCGACCGCAGTATCGAGCTCCTGAACGCCTTTAACCATGCGGGTGTCACCGTCTCTATTGATGATTTTGGTACTGGCTATTCTAACCTGCTGATGTTAAGCGTTCTCCCGGCAAAAGAGCTAAAAATTGATAAGAGTTTTGTCACCTCTATGCTGGAAAACGAGAAAAGCCGTAAGCTGGTGGAAACCATTATTAATATCGCCCGGACCATGGAGATGAATGTCGTTGCTGAGGGCATTGAAACGGACGA
Source organism: Enterobacter sp. T2 (assembly GCF_010692925.1). NCBI lineage: Bacteria > Pseudomonadati > Pseudomonadota > Gammaproteobacteria > Enterobacterales > Enterobacteriaceae > Enterobacter > Enterobacter sp. T2. The sequence continues at coordinate 2,546,494 of NZ_CP048736.1, forward strand.
ACAGCAGGCGATACTGACCAGCCTTGGCTGTGACTATCTGCAGGGGTTCCTTTTCTCCCGCCCATTGCCTGCGGAACAGGTTCCGTGGCTGCTGCTACAGAAAAACTCAGATAAACAAATTATACCCATGAGTAAAATTCATACGGATCCCGCATTTATTTCACAAAAAAATCATGCCTGACAGGATTGAATAGCGTATGTTTCAGAGGAGTGGACGCGAGTTAATCTGACGTGATTGTCAGGCATAAGATGCCGATGAACAGGAAATGCCTATGTCGCAAAATGGTTTTGATGCGCTGAATGCAATTAAAACGCCCGTGTGGCTCATATCTCCTGTTTCAGAACAGATCATTTTTGCCAATGTGGCCGCAACACAGCTGATGGGTAATAAAACACTGGATGGCTTGCGTAAAGGCACCTGTTCCGCAAGTGCGCAAAGCGTGTTGTCGATGTATGTTCCTGAACTGAAAAACGATCACGATATTGTCGAGATCTGGACGATTAGCCGTGCCGGGCAAGATACACCGTTAAGCTGCCGCCTCTCTCTCTCCCACTTCACGCCTTATGGCGATGTTATCGTTTTTGAAGGGATTTCTTCTCAGGCCCCATCAGGCCTGAAAGCCAGCCGTTCCACAACCTATCAGCGTAAAAAACAGGGTTTCTACGCCCGTTTTTTCCTGACCAACAGTGCGCCAATGCTGTTAATCGACCCTGCCCGCGACGGGCAAATTGTCGATGCAAACCTGGCCGCGCTCAGCTTTTATGGCTATTCGCATGATGAAATGTGCAATAAACACACCTGGGAGATAAATACCCTGGGGAGAGGTGTCATGCCCATTATGACGGAGATTGCCGCACTGCCCGGCGGACATAAGCCGTTTAATTTTGTTCACCGTCTTGCCGATGGCACCACCCGCCATGTCCAGACCTACGCGGGGCCCATTGAGATTTACGGTGACAAACTGATGCTGTGCATCATCCATGATATCACCGAACAAAAAAGGCTCGAACTGGAGTTGGAAAATGCGGCGTTACGTGACTCAATGACAGGCTTACTTAACCGACGCCAGTTCTACAATATTATCGATCAAACCAACCTGAGCCACCTTTCCGCGCAACAGCAATTTAGCCTGCTGCTGGTGGATACCGATCATTTTAAAAACATCAACGACCTCTTCGGCCATCTGAAAGGTGATGAGGTGCTTATCGCCCTTTCCCGCACGCTGGAAGCCTGCAGCAGGCAGGATGACCTCGTGTTTCGCTGGGGAGGGGAAGAGTTTGTCATCCTGCTGCCGCGCACCTCTCTCGACACTGCCATGAAGATTGCCGAATCCGTCCGCGCGGCGGTAACCCGTATCACCATACCCGGATTACCCCGTTTTACCGTCAGCATTGGTGTGGCAAGGCATGAACCGGAAGAGAGTATTGATGAGCTGTTTAAACGCGTAGACGACGCGCTCTATCGCGCCAAAAACGATGGACGTAATAAAGTCCTTGCGGCATGAGACTGGAGTATACGGGAAAGCGTCGTTACAATGCCCCACTTATGTAAATCACTGACAGGTGGGTAGTCGCTACAATGGGAAAGACTGAAATAATACTCACCTTAATTATTTTCATCCTTATTATATTTGGCTTGTGGTTTATTTTTAGCGGTGAGATCTGGTATTTCGTTGAATATCTGGAAAATACCCTCTACCCGACCTTCGATGCGCTGTAGTGCAATAATTCATTTACTTATTTTGCCTGTGCTCTGACGGGCTCTTTTATTTCCGGCAATTGAGCCATACCAGGCTATATCTTAATCATCTCTATAAATAAGGGTGAGGAAAGATGAGCAAGAAAATCCTGATGTTGGTTGGCGATTACGCCGAAGATTATGAAACCATGGTCCCGTTTCAGGCATTACAGATGATTGGTCATCAGGTGGATGCCGTTTGCCCCGACAAACCGAAGGGGGACTACATCATTACGGCAATCCATGACTTCGACGGTGCCCAGACCTACAGCGAAAAGCCCGGCCACCGTTTTGTCCTCAATGCTGACTTTTCCGCCGCACGGGAGCAGGACTATGACGCACTGCTTATCCCAGGCGGCAGAGCGCCAGAATATTTGCGGTTAAATGACGATGTGCTCAAGCTGGTGCAGGCATTTGACGCGGCACGTAAGCCAATCGCCGCCGTGTGCCATGGTCCGCAACTGCTTGCTGCTGCCGGCATACTAAAAGGCCGAACCTGCAGCGCCTACCCGGCGTGTGCGCCTGAAGTGCGTCTTAGCGGTGGACACTACGCCAGTATCGGCATCGACCAGGCACATGTAGACGGTAATCTGGTCACCGCCCCCGCCTGGCCCGCTCATCCACAGTGGCTGGCGAAGTTTAGCGCTTTGCTGGAGTAACAGTGGTGCGGCCCATCAGCGGCACGCGCGGGCATAAGTAAAAACTGGCGCCAGAGTGCGCCAGTTTTCAGTGCGACAAGGTTATTCTCTCCCGTCAGTGCTTCTCAATATACATCGTCCGGCTATACGCCACGTCTTCCGGATTATTAATAGGATAGCCTTTCACCCACGGCTTAATCAGGCGGCCATTGGTGTACTGATAAATCGGCGCGATAGGCGCTTTCTCCGTGAGGATTTTTTCCGCCATGTTGTAGTCCGTATTGCGCGCTTTCGCCGTGGTTTCCAGCGTCGCCTGGTGGATAATTTTATCGTAGGCCGGGTCGTTGAAACGCGAGATGTTACCGCTGTGGGTTGAGGTCAGCAGCGAAAGGAAGGTCGATGGCTCGTTGTAATCGCCCACCCAGGAGGCGCGGATCACGTCAAAGTTACCGGTATTACGGCTATCAATATACGTTTTCCACTCCTGGTTTTGCAGTTTGACATCCACACCGAGATTTTTCTTCCACATGGACGCCACCGCGATGGCAATCTTCTGATGATTTTCTGAAGTATTGTACAGCAGGGTCAGCTTCAGCGGACGCTGAGGGCCATACCCCGCGGCCTGCAGCAAGGTTTTCGCCTGGGCGTTCAGCTCCTGCTGCGACATCTGTTCAAATGGCGAGGCCTCCGGGGTGAACCCGGCCGTCACGTCAGGCGTGAAGTGCCATGCGGGCTTCTCTCCCGTGCCTAACACTTTTTCCGCCATAATGCGGCGATCGATGGTCATGCTCAGCGCCAGGCGAACGCGGGAGTCGGCCGTTGGGCCCTTTTGCGTATTGAACGCATAGTAATACGTGCCCAGCTGAGGCGGTGTGTAAACCTGGCCCGGAATATCCTTCAGGAGCTTCTGATACATGTTTTTTGGGAACGATTCGGTAATATCAATATCACCCGCCAGATAACGTTTGGTGGCCGATGATTCCTGGTTAATCGGTACGAAGGTGACCTTTTGCAGGACGGTTTTTGCATTGTCCCAGTAGTGGGTATTGGGGACGACAACCAGTTTTTCATTCACCACGCGGTCATTCAGGACATAGGCACCATTGCCGACCAGAGATCCCGGACGGGTCCACTCTTTACCCCTTTCTACGTTGGCTTTTTGCACCGGGTAGAAGGCAAAGTTAGCCGTCAGATTACTGAACCACGGCAGCGGTTTGTCCAACTGGACGCGTAATGTTCTGGCATCGACCGCCGTTACGCCAAGCGTATCGGGTGCAGCTTTACCATCAATAATGGCCTGCGCGTTGTTGATACCCGCCAGGGCAGCAAACCAGGCAAACGGAGAGGTCGTTTTCGGATCAACCAGACGCTGCCAGCTGTAGACAAAATCCTGGGCGGTGACAGGCGAACCGTCGGACCACTTCGCGTTATCGCGTAGGGTAAATGTCCAGATGCGGTTATCGTTGCTCTGCCAGCGCGTTGCCACTCCCGGCGTCAACTCCCCTTTCTCATTCTGATTCACCAGACCTTCGAAGAGATCGCGAATCACCTGAATCTCTGGCAGCCCCACCGCTTTTGCCGGATCGAGTGAAGCCGGTTCGTCTTTAATGTGTCTGACCAGCTCCTGTTTTTGCGCCAGTGCCGTACCCTGTGGCACATCCGCAGCGAAAGAGAGTGAAGAGAGTCCGCACAGGCACAGTGCGGCAAAAAGACGCGAAACAGGATGCTTCATAAGATCCCCTTTAATGAATTCAGGTAACAAGCAGATGCGTAATTATTTGTTTCGACAAAAAGAAATGCAAATAACTTACTCCCGAATAGTGATTTAAGGCAATTCTCAACCATTTCGGAAACTATTTGATTAACCGCGTGTTTTGCACAACACTGCGAGTAGTGATCTTTTTATCAGGATTTCGTATGACAACCACCCGACCGAGAGCGGAACGCGGCGCCTTTCCGCCGGGCGCTGAGCAATATGGCCGCTCATTTTTAGGCGCATCGTTGATCTGGTTCCCCGCCCCCGATGCCGACCGCGACAGCGGCTTGATTCTTGCCGGCACGCACGGTGACGAAAACTCCTCCATCGTGACGCTTTCATGCGCGCTGCGGACACTAACGCCCTCATTGCGGCGTCATCACGTGATTCTGGCGGTTAACCCGGACGGCTGTCAGCTCGGTCTACGCGCCAATGCGAGAGGCGTAGACTTAAATCGTAATTTCCCGGCAGCAAACTGGCGCGCCGGAGAAACCGTTTATCGCTGGAACAGCTCCGCCGAGGAGCGTGATGTGGTTCTGCTGACGGGAGATAAACCGGGCTCGGAGCCTGAAACCCAGGCGCTGTGCCAGCTCATCCATAAGATCCACCCTGCATGGATTGTCTCTTTCCACGATCCGCTGGCGTGTATTGAAGATCCGCGTCACTCCGAGCTGGGCGCCTGGCTGGCGGAAGCATTTGCCCTGCCACTCGTTACCAGCGTCGGCTATGAAACGCCAGGATCATTCGGTAGCTGGTGCGCCGATTTGAGCCTGCCCTGCATTACCGCTGAATTCCCGGCGATCTCGTCCGACGAAGCCAGCGAAAAGTACTTAAAAGCCATGATGGAGCTTTTACGCTGGCGGCCTCAGAGATGAAGCACGCCGCTGGTAAAATCAAGCGCGGGTGACACATCAACCGCCAGCCACGTCGGGCCATCCAGATCGGCGAAACGGACCTGATTAACCAGCGGTAGCGCCGCGCCGATCGCCCGGGACGTGCAGAGCATGCAGCCCAGCATCAGCGCAAATCCCTGCGCCCGGGCCTCTTCCGCCAGGGCCAGCGCCTCTGTCAGGCCGCCGGTCTTGTCGAGCTTAATATTGACCATCTCATAGCGCCCCTGAAGGTCGCTCAAACGTTCCCGGGTATGGCAGCTTTCATCCGCGCAGACGGGCAATGGATGGATAAAATTATTCAGCGCCACATCATCTTCTGCTGGCAGAGGCTGCTCCAGCATGGCGACACCCAGGTCGGCCAGCAGCTGACATCGTGCGGCCAGCCCTTCCGGGTGCCAGGATTCGTTGGCGTCAACAATGAGCGTGGCGGCGGGAACCGCTGAGCGAATAGCGACCATTCGCTCGCTGATCAGGCGATCGTCGAGCTTCACTTTCAATAGCGTTGCCCCGGCGTCATAGAGCGCTTTTGCGCTGGCGGCCATCTGTTCCGGCTCACCGATTACCACCGTTTGCGCGGTAACCACCGATTCCGGCAGCACCACGCCCAGCAATGACGTCAGCGATGTTTGCTGTTTCGCCGCTTCCAGGTTCCAGAGCGCACAATCAATGGCGTTGCGCGCGGCCCCGGCGGGTAAACGGTGCTGGAGCGCCTCGCGAGAGAGTCCAGTTTGCAGGTCAGGAACCAGCGTCATGATATGCGCCATGACCGACGCGAGACTTTCCCCATAGCGCGGATAAGGCGTGCATTCGCCCACGCCTTTAAAACCGTCCTCTTCGATTTCAACGACCACCACGCTGGCTTCGCTTCGGCTGCCGCGAGAGATCACAAACGGGGTATGCAATGGCCAGGCTTCTTCATAGACCTTAACGCTTCTCATCATTGACTCCTTGCGGCCCGGAAAGGCGAAAAAATTGGTTTGCCGTGTTATCTGCTGATGGCATACACTAGCCCCGACGTTAACTATATGTAAACAGGAAGATATCTATGTCACAACTCGTTCATTTCCAGGGCAACCCGGTTGCTGTTGCAGGTTCCATTCCGCAGGCTGGCAGCAAAGCGCAGGCTTTTACTCTGGTGGCTAAAGATCTGTCTGACGTCACACTGGCTCAGTTTGCGGGTAAACGCAAAGTGCTGAACATTTTCCCAAGCATTGATACCGGCGTTTGCGCTGCCTCCGTGCGTAAATTCAACCAGCTGGCCACCGAAATGGACAACACCGTGGTGCTGTGCATTTCCGCTGACCTGCCGTTCGCCCAGTCCCGCTTCTGCGGCGCTGAAGGCCTGAGCAACGTTATCACCCTCTCCACCCTGCGTAGCCCGGATTTCCTCGAAAAATACGGTGTTAGCATCGCGGAAGGTCCACTGAAAGGTCTGGCTGCACGCGCTGTACTGGTTATTGATGAAAACGACACTGTCCTTTTCAGCGAACTGGTTAACGAAATTACGACCGAGCCGGATTACACCGCCGCACTGGATAAGCTTAAAGCATAACAGTGACTTAGCAATTTATACTGCGTTTTCAAAACCTCGCGATGGCGGGGTTTTTTATTACCCACGAGCTGAATCGTTAAAGCATAAATATGATAACTTCACAGTATTTATGCAATTCAATATCAGAAACTCAACAATAACGCGATCTTACCCACATAATACTGGTTAATATTTATCATCTTCGCCCTCAGTGAAGCCCATCACATTTCCCTTTACGTCAAAACATTAGATTTGCTTACGAAATCAAATAATCGTTTCAGCAAAAAGGGATCAAAATGAAAATAAAACTGGCTTTAACGCTCCTTGCGGTACTGGTTTCGGGTCACGCCACCGCAAAAACCTGGGTGCTGACCAGCGCTGAAAGCGGCGTAGAAAAAGGAAACTGGAAGATTTCCAGCGATGAGCTGAAAATTAACGACCGGACGTTCAGCATTGAGCAGAAAGTGTTGCACGGCGGAAAGCAGGAAGGCAGTAAAGTTATCATTATCAGCAGTAAAAACGGTCTGACAATTACCCTCAGCCCGACGCGTGGAATGACTCTTCTGCATGTGGAAGGTTTTGGTACCCGACTGGGGTGGAATTCTCCCGTTAAAGAGGTCGTTAACCCAGCGTATATAAATCTGGAAAGCAGAAACGGCCTCGGCTGGCTGGAAGGATTCAATGAGATGATGGTCCGCTGTGGTTATGAGTGGACGGGACACCCGGTCACGGCTGACGGCCAGATTTATACGCTTCACGGCAAGGCCGGTAATACCCCGGCTTCTCAGGTCGAAGTTGACGTTGCGGATACCGCCCCGTATGAAATTCGTATTCGCGGGTTAATCAAAGAGAGTACGTTTAAAAAAGCGGATCTGCAAACCATGACCGAACTGCGTTACGTTCCCGGAACTAACCAGTTCAGCCTGCATGATGTCCTGACAAACCATGCCGATTACCCTCATGACTATCAAATCATCTATCACAGTAACTTCGGGACGCCGATCCTCGAAGAAGGTGCACGCTTCCTAGCTCCGGCGATAAGCGTGAGCCCCTTCAACGATTACGCTAAAGCGGGCGTAGACAACTGGCAAACCTATGCCGGGCCGACAAAAGGCTTTGATGAGATGGTCTTTAACATCAAACCGCTTGCGGACAACAACCACGAAACCCTCGCGGCGGTGGTCAACAAAGCCGGCGATAAAGGCGCGTCAATTCAGTTTGATACACGCCAGCTACCCGTGCTGACCTTATGGAAAAATACCGATACGCCAAAACAGGGGTACGTTACGGGGATTGAGCCGGGTACGAGCTACGCCTACCCCGTGACCATAGAACGTGAGCAGAAACGGGTTAAGCAATTACAGCCTGGAGCCAGCGCGCAGTTTGATCTCACCTATACCCTGCTTCATAGCCCACAACAGGTGAAAGAGGTTGAAAACAGGATTGCGGCCATTCAGGGAGAGACAAAAACAGAAATCGTGACCACACCGCTGGCGAAGGAATAAACATTAAAAAAGCCTCTTTACAGAGGCTTTTTGCTATTCGTCACCTTTCTTATGATTCAAACCATACTCACGCAGCTTATTCGCAATCGCGGTATGCGATACGCCAAGCCGTTTTGCCAGTTTGCGAGTACTTGGATAGCTGCGATAAAGCTGCGTCAGGACGGAGCGTTCAAAGCGACTGGTAATATCATCCAGCGACCCTTCCATCGCCTCTTCACCTACCGATACCGTTCCGGCGTCGTAATCAGGCAGCAGAATATCCTGCGGACGCAGTTCATACCCTTCAAGCTGGGTGAGTGCACGATAAACGGCATTTTTAAGCTGACGGATGTTGCCCGGCCAACCGTAGCGCATTAACACCGTGCCGAGATCGGCAGAAAGCTTCGGACGCGGGACGCCCTGCTCGTCGGCAAAGCGGGCGACAAACAGTTCCGTTAACGGCATGATGTCCTGCGGACAATCGCGCAGCGGTGGAATGTTCAGCGTAAGGACGTTAAGGCGGTAATAGAGATCCTCGCGGAATATCCCCTTTTGCACCAGTTCCACCAGGTTTTTCTGGGTGGCACAGATGACGCGCACGTCCACATGCACCTCATGATCTTCACCGACGCGGCGGAAGGTTCCGTCGTTCAGGAAACGCAGCAGTTTTGCCTGCATACGCGGCGACATTTCACCGATTTCATCCAGCAGCACGGAGCCGCCGTTAGCCTGCTCGAAGAACCCTTTCTTGCCTTCCGGCGCGTGTCCAAACAGTTCGCTTTCAACAGCATCTTCCGGAATAGAGGCGCAATTAAGAGCCAGATACGGTTTTGCCGCACGCGGGCTTGCCAGATGCACAGCGTGAGCCAGCAGATCTTTCCCGGTACCTGTATCGCCAGTAATCAGCAGCGGCGCGGTCAGGCTGGCGAGCTTGCGCGCCTGGTCAACCACATGACGCATTTTCGGGCTGACGGCAATAATCTGGCTGAATGCGCCGACATCCTGGCTGGAGAGGTTTTGCAGTTGGCGGCCCATACGTAACGTCGAGCGCAGCATAATTACGGCACCGGTTAGTACGCGAGTGTCGCTTTCCCCTTTCAGATAAACCGGTGTGATCTCCATCAGGAAATTCTGCCCGTTTATCACTACATGCTCGCTGTGGGTATTCTGCGGGTTGCTGTCCAGCCAGCGCTGGAAGTTAAAACCCGGGACCAGCTGTGTGGCATGTTGATTGCTGAGCTTCTCCTGGCTCTGTGCAAATAGCTGACAGCTTGCGTGGTTAACGCGCTCGACTTTACTTTTCAGATCCAGAGAGAGGAACGGTTCAGGCATGGCTTCCAGCAGCGCGCTCAGTGCCAGGTGCTCTCGCTCGGAGGGCATCCAGGGGATAGTGCGCACATCCGTAACGCCAGCGATACGGCGGATTTCAGCCATCAGACTGCTAAAGGTATTGAATTCAATTTCGGCAAAATTGAGGTAAATTCGCCCGACAGGATCGATCTCAATGCCACGTAAATCAATGCTACGTAAAACAAGAAGATCGAGTAACTCGCGGGTCAGACCGAGACGGTCTTCACAGAAGACTTCAAGACGCATGGGAAATTCACCGTTTTAAGCCAGTAACGTTAAAATGATATGTCAGAACACGGTGAACCGGAAGATGGCTGTCAACAAATATTGACAGCCAGCACGATAAGTGAACAAAACCTCACGGAGCAGGTTTTTTATTGAGCGTCTCTTTAAGCTGGCCGATCAGTTCGCGCCGGAAATCCCCCAGCCGTGGCTTATCGCCATCGATCCACGGCAGCGGTCGGCACACTTCCATCGCCTTGATACCCAGACGCGCCGTCAGTAAGCCCGCGCCAATACCCTGCGCAGCGCGAGCCGAAAGACGCGCAGCCAGATCCTGCGACATCCAGTCCATGCCCACTTCACGCACCAGTTCGCTCGCACCAGCAAAGGCGATATTGAGTAACACCAGCTTGAACAGTCTGAGTCGACTGTAGTAACCCAGCTCGATACCGTAGAGATGAGCGATACGGTTAATCAAACGCAGGTTACGCCAGGCGATAAACGCCATATCCACCAGCGCCAGCGGGCTGACGGCAATCATCAGCGTGGACTCTGCCGCAGAACGGCTAATCTCGCGTCGCGCCTGGGCATCCAGTACCGGCTGAACCATATGGGAATAGAGCGTGACCACTTCCCGGTCATTCTGCGTTTCATGGATGGCGGCATACCAGCGCTGAAGCGCCGGATGCGACTGATCGATACCGGCCTGGCTGGCCAGTTTCTCACAAAACGCGCGGCCTTTGCCGGTTCCGTGGCTGTGGAGGAGATCCCGCGCTTCATCACGCTCATGCGCGCGCTGTCGCAGACGCCAGAGACGTCGCCACTCCGTCGCAACAGACCCCACGCCCGCGCCAACAATCAGCGCACCTGCGGCACATCCGCCCAGTGCGACCCAGTCCTGCGTTTGCCAGGCGTTCATCGCCCACTGGACGCCCTGCCCGACCACGCTGACGCCGAACAGTGCCAGACCGGCGGTGACCATTCTGCGCCACACACTGCGTTTTGGACGCAAAGCGGCCTCCACGACCGCCTCCGCTGGCCCCTCCTCAACCGCGGGATCGTCCGGCAGTGCCGGGGCAAAGTTGTCTGCCTGCGTACCGCTGAACGTCTGCGCCGTTTTAAACGCTTCGCGATCCGCCTGCTCAAGCGTTCCGGTAAAATCTATGCGTGGTTTTAACGGTTCCGTCATCGCAATTTATCTCCAATCAAAAACTCCAGCGCCGCATCCAGACGGATGTGTGGTAACGGCCGATCGACGCTCATGGCCTGAGGGCGGAAGGCTTCAAACTGGAAACCCTGGCTCTGCCAGAAGGCCTGGCCCGGCAGCCTGGCAGGCACTTCGCCCGGGTAGACCGTAAGCGGCTCACCGTCGCTGAGGCGATTCCCGCGCAATGCCGGTATTTTCTCGCCGTTGAGATCAATCAGCCCGCTCTGCGTCGCCTGCACGGAGGCCAGCCCAAGACAATCCATGCTAATCCCTTCAAACGCGGCATTTTGCCACGCATCCTGCACCAGCTGCTGCAGCAGAGAAACCATGTTGGCATGCTGTTCGACCGTCACGTGATCGGCTTTCGTGGCCGCGAACAGCAGCTTGTCGATCACCGGCGAGAAAAGACGACGGAACAGCGTCCGCTGCCCGTAGTGAAAACTCTGCATCAGCTGGGTCAGCGCGAGGCGCATATCGTTAAATGCCTGCGGCCCGCTGTTAAGCGGCTGCAGGCAATCTACCAGCACAATCTGGCGGTCGAAACGCAAGAAGTGGTTTTTATAAAATCCTTTGACCACTTTTTCGCAGTAGTAATTGTACCGCTCGCGCAGCATCCCGGCGTTCGTGTGTTTACCGGCCTGGGCCAGCTTCGATTCACCGGCGCCGTCCACATCTGGCCAGGGGAAGAACTGCAGCGCGGGCGCTCCGGCTAAGTCCCCCGGCAAGACAAAACGCCCCGGCTGGATGAAGTGCAGCCCTTCCTGTTTGCACTGATGAAGATAGTCCGTCCAGGCCTCGGCAATCGCCGCCAGACGGTTTTCATCCGCTGGTGCCAGCGGATCCAGACCTTCACACAGCGCTCGCCATTTCGTTGACCACGCAGCGCGTTGTCCCTGCAGCAACCCTGTCATCTGACGGGACCAGCTAAGGTAGTCCTGCGCCAGCATCGGCAAATCGAGCAGCCATTCGCCCGGGTAATCGACGATTTCCAGATACAGGGTGGAGGTATCCTTGAAGTGGCGCATCAGGGATTCATTTGAGCGGAAACGCAGCGCAAGGCGAATTTCACTCACGCCTCGCGTCGGCGTCGGCCACGCGGGCGGCTCCCCGTAAAGTTGTGCCAGCCCTTCGTCATAGGTAAAACGAGGAATACCAAAATCGCGCTGAGGGACGCGCTTAACGCCCAGCAGACGCTCTTCTCTCACGGCGCTGAGCAACGGCAGGCGCGCTCCGGCGTGCAGGTTCAGGAGCTGGTTCACCATCGCCGTTATGAATGCCGTCTTGCCGCTGCGGCTTAGACCGGTGACGGCCAGGCGCAGATGTCGGTCAACGCCACGGTTCACCAGTGAATTGAGTTCGTTCTTAAGTCGCTTCATCGCCATCCTTCATTGCCCGGAAGCCTGGAATGCATGGCTTCAGAATACAATAAATGGGGGCAGATCGTTGATTATCAATTCTTATTTATTGCTATTGCCGTTTTCTCTCCAGTAAGATGAGCGGCATTGCTGTCAGTCCGGAGTGAGTAAGGTGTATGTCACCCACCATCTATGATATCGCACGGGTTGCGGGCGTATCGAAATCAACCGTATCCCGCGTTCTGAATAAACAAACGAATATATCCCCCGAAGCACGTGACAAAGTGCTGAAGGCGATAGACGAATTAAATTATCAGCCCAACAAACTGGCCCGCGCACTGACCTCTTCTGGCTTTGATGCCATTATGGTTATTTCGACCCGCTCGACCAAAACCACAGCCGGTAACCCTTTTTTCTCTGATGTTCTTCATGCGATTACAACAAAAGCGGAAGAAGAAGGTTTTGACGTTATTTTGCAAACATCTAAAAGCAGCGAAGACGATCTGCTGAAATGTGTGAGCAAAATAAAGCAGAAGATGATCAAAGGCGTCATCATGCTGAGTTCACCGGCAAATGAATCTTTTTTCAGCACGCTGGATGCGTATGGCGTACCCGTCGTCGTCATTGGCAAAGTGGAAGGTGATTATCAGAATATTTATTCCGTCGATACGGATAATTTTAATGACAGCGCCACGCTGACGGATAACTTCATTAAAAATGGGCGACGGAAAATTGCCTGTCTGCATGCACCGCTTGATTACCACGTTTCAATTGATCGTCTGGCGGGCTATAAAGCCAGTCTGGCAAAACATAATATTGCTATTCATTCCGACTGGATCATGGATGGTGGTTATACCCACGAGAGTGCACTCGCTGCGGCGATTACATTATTATCCTCGCCAGTTCCTCCTGATGCGGTATTCGCCACCGACAGCATGAAGTTGCTAAGCCTCTATCGTGCTGCGGATGAGTTAAATCTGATGATCCCGGAGCAGGTCGTGATAGCCGGATACAGCGACCCGATGCTCTCTCTCATTCTCACGCCAGCGCCAGGTGGGTTTGACATCCCCACTCGCAAGCTGGGTGAAGAGAGTTGCGATCTGCTCTTCAGGCGCATTAGTGGTCAACCTGCCCCGCAAAAAGTGCTTGTCGACACCCACTTTGTATTAGCGGCTTCTCTGCGCTAAAACCAGGGGCGGATCGCCCCTGGTAAGTGATGTATCAGAACGCGTAATTCACACCTACGCCCGCATAGTGGAAGCGGTCGCTCTCGTCCTCATCGTGGTTTTCCCATTCATACGCATATTCCAGCGTCATGGATAAACCGTTGTTGAAGTCATAGGCATACAGCATACCCAGGCGGTTGAAATCATGCCCTTCGCGCGTCGGATCGTCCTGCCAGTCCCAGTTTGACCAGCGGTCAAGACCCAGGCGGGTGTAAGGCGTTAAGGTTGTCTGGCCCAACGAAACAGGCAGATAGGCGCGAATTTCCTGCGTGGAAAACTCGCCGTTATTACGTGAGCTGTCCATATTGAAACCGCGCTCTAAATAGTAATTTACTTTTGCGGAGACGGTTTCATTGATAGTCCAGGTAAAGCCCGTTTCGGTCTCAACACGGCTGTCAGCATAACCGGTTTTTTCCAGATCGTTAGCAAACTGATACATAGCAAGCCAGCCACTAAAGCGCCAGTCATCGGTTAATTTAATATCCCAGTCTGGCTGTACTTTGTAGCGCTGCATATTTGCGCTGCCGTCTTTGGCACCGTGCTCATCTTTAAAGTGATAACCATAATTACGGAAGCCGCCGGTCAGACCAAAAGTAAAATCATCGGTACCAATAAAGCGATAGCGTAATTCAAATTCCGGACGGTCAAAATAGGTTCCGCGCGTCATGCTGCTGTAATCAACGGGCCCTTCCTGATACATCGCCAGAGAAATTGTCCAGGCATCCCAGGTCGCATTAAACCATACGGAAGGTTCATATAATCCATCTTTATCGTCGCCCTGACCTTCGACGTTTTCAATTTCATACATGGCCCCGATATTAAATTCCCACTGTTTCGCAGTTTCTGCCGCTTGCGCACAGCTAACCCCTGCGCACAGAACGAGCGCAGCACTTTTTAGTAGAGTACTCATGAGATATTCCCTTTCTAATTAACCAACAAAAAACCGGAAATTTGCATTTCCGGCAAACACCTTTCTTATCTAATAGCCGCTTCTGTATCAGCGTCGAAGAAATGGCACTTATTCATATCGAACTGGATGCCAATATTATCTCCGGCGACGTAGTCATTCGCTGCACCTGCACGGACAACCAGTTCATGCCCCCCTACGGTGGCATAAAGCATAAATTCAGCGCCGGTCAGTTCAGCCACGCTGACTTTCGCCGTGATGTCTTCTCCGCTGCTCTGCAGGGTAAGAATGTCTTCCGGGCGGATACCGAAGACGACCGCTTTACGCTGGTAACCTTGCGCATTCAGTTCGGCCAGCTTGTCTTCAGGGATCTCCAGACGCAACGTTTCCGTTACGAAATAACGATCGTCGATAGCGCCACGAATGAAGTTCATCGCCGGTGAGCCAATGAACCCTGCGACAAACATATTGGCCGGCTCGTTGTACACCTGCTTCGGCGCCCCGACCTGCTGAATAATGCCGTCTTTTAAGATCACGATGCGGGTGGCCATCGTCATGGCTTCCGTCTGGTCGTGCGTAACATAAATCATGGTGGTATTAAGCTTCTGGTGCAGCTTGCTGATTTCAGCACGCATCTGTACGCGAAGCTTGGCATCAAGGTTGGACAGCGGTTCATCCATCAGGAAGACACCGGCTTCACGCACGATCGCCCGGCCTAACGCCACGCGCTGGCGCTGACCACCGGACAGTGCGCCTGGCTTACGCTTGAGATAATCACGTAACCCCAAAATCTGCGCCGCCCAGTTAACACGCTCCTCAATCACCGCAGGCGCTATTTTTTGCATTTTCAGGCCAAACGCCATGTTGTCGTAGACCGTCATATGCGGGTAAAGCGCGTAGTTCTGGAAGACCATCGCGATATCGCGAGATTTAGCGGGGACATCATTCATGCAGACCCCGTCAATGATCAGCTCACCGGCGCTGATCTCCTCCAGCCCGGCAATCATGCGCAGGGTCGTGGATTTACCACATCCCGATGGACCAACGAACACAATGAATTCTTTGTCTTCTATTTCGAGGTTGAAATCTTTAACCACATGGACCTGGTTATCGTAGATTTTCTGAATATGTTTTAGAGACAGTTGAGCCATAATTTATTCCTTATCAATACGCCGGGTTGCCCAGAATTCTGTCAGGCATGTCCAGGTCAGTTCCTGCGTTGAATGAAGTTGTAATCCTGCATGGTTAAGGCCAGGCCCAATCCCTACCGACAACATCCCTGCGGCGTTGATTGCCTGAACGCCCGCAGCGGCATCTTCAATGCCGATAGCCTCTTCAGGACGTACATCCAGACCGGCACAGGCGGCGAGAAAGATCTCCGGGTCTGGCTTTGAGTGACGAATGCGGGAAGCATCCGCGCAAAAATCAAATGCCTGATGAATGCCCAGCGCGTGCAAAATCCCCGGGGCATTGAGCGATACGGACGCGAGCCCAATTTTGACTTTCGCTGCACGGATATCCGCCAGCACGTCTCGAATCCCCGGAAGCAGCGAATCCTGCGTCAGCGATGCCAGTGACTGGACATAACGCGCGTTTTTTTTCGTCGCAAGCGCAAGGCACTGCTCATCGCTAAACATCCCCTCTTTTCCGCCATGCTTCAGAATGCGCAGAAGAGAATCCATACGGCTTATTCCCTTCAGCTGTTCGTTAAAGACTTCGTCGAAGGTGATGCCAATTTCCTCCGCCACGGCTCGCCAGGCCAGAAAGTGGAGGTGTGCGGTATCGGTGATCACACCGTCCAGATCGAATACAACAGCCTTAAGCACCATGGTGCGCCTCCGTGGTAGCGGTCCCATTTTCAGATGCAAGAAAGTCCTTACGGGTGATAACTTGTCGCGCCGACACATGTAGCGTTTTGCCCCACAGCGTTAGCGTGGCAGGTGCCGTCGTTTCAATGGTTAACACCTCGTTTTCATAGGTGAAATGCAGGGTTGCGTTACGCCACCGCAGTGGGAATGCCAGTTTCTGCCAGTGAGCAGGCAGTTTCGGCGCAAGATGCAGTTCCCCTTCGATAATTTGTAGGCCAGCAAACCCCTGAACCGCGCCAGACCAGATCGCACCGGTGGCGGCAGCATGTATCCCTTCATCACTGCTGTGCGGATCGTCACCCAAATCAATGCCGATGCCATCACGCCAGAAGGCATAGGCCCCCTGCGTGTCACCGCAGCGCGCGAGAACAATCCCGTGAATGGCTTTGCTCAATGACGAATCATGGATCGTGCGTGGCTCATAAAACGCCAGATTGGCGGCACACTGCTGCGGCGTAAACCGTTCCGGCAGCAGGTAGTTAAGCATCACCACATCGGCCTGTTTCAGGATCTGCATCTCGTTCACTTCCGCACGGGAATAATCGAGCAGAATCGTCTGCTTACCCGCTTTGGCTTTATAGCGGTTCAGATCAATGGCAGGTTTTGACATGAAGGAGTCATCCTGCGGGATCACACCCTCTGCATCGGCCTCTGGCAGCCATAAGCGCGCCAGGAACTGCGTGGCATTCTCCGTAAAACGCGCATCTTCACGCCCAAACATCGCCATAAACTGACGGGCACAGGCAACGTTGTGCCAGGCCAGATAGTTGGTGTAGGCATTGTTATTCACATGCTCGGTGTATTCATCCGGCCCTATTACGTCATGGATTTCGAGACGACCATTGATTTCCGTTGCGCGTCCCATCCAGAACGAGGCGGTTTCCATCAGCAGCGTCAGACCCTCATTACGCATAAAGGCATCATCATGTGTCGCCTGCCAGTAAGCGACGACGGCCCAGGCGATATCTGCCACGATGTGATGCTCAGCAAGCGCGGAGGCCACCTTCTGGCGTATCCCGGTACGGATGTTGATAGCGGCAAACTCTGGCGTTTCTTCCTCCCCACTCGCCGCGCTTTCCCATGGGAACAACGCGCCGGGCCAGCCGTTACGACGGGCTTTCTCCCGGGCGCCAGCAAGATTAAGCCAGCGATAACGCAGCAGGCTGCGGGCAATCTGCGGGCGGGTAAACAGATGGAAAGGCAGCAAGAATATTTCGGTATCCCAGAATACGTGGCCTTTATACCCCTCTCCCGTCAGCCCTTTCGCGGCGATACTGCTTCGCTCGTCATGGGCAGGCGTCATCGTAGTCAGGTGCCAGACCGCATAATCCAGCGCCATCTGATCCTGAGGTTCCGCAGACGTCACTTCCACACGAGCCTCACGCCAGACGGCTTTCCAGGCATACGCTGAACTTTCCAGCAAGGCGTCGTAGCCTCTTGCTGCGCAGACTTTTAGATCGCCCAGCGCGTTGCGAGCGAAAGACTCCTGCGACAGCGCTTTATCACTGCGGTGGGTTACCCAGACAATTTTTTCAAGCGTGACAGTGTCACCCTGCGCAATCGTCAGGGAATGATGCACGTTGAGACGCCGATTTTTGGCGGTAAAACAGCTGTCGCTCTTCGTTGAGAGCTGACAAAACGCCGAAACGACGACATCTGACGCCCGGTCCTGCGTTTCATACACGCCCTGCATGTAGTGCTGGTCAAAGACTCTGACCGAGATTTCATCCAGATGCTGTCTGCCGCTGTTCGTTTGCGTTGCATCAATACCGGTTTTCAGCACGGCCTGCGAAGCAGCATCAAGCGGTGTGATCGAAAGCTGCATCGCCACCAGAGGCAACTGGTCCAGCGACACAAAACGACGACTTTCCAGCCGGTAACGGTTTCCGTCGGGCGAACGCCAGACAACGCGACGATGCAGCTCGCCGTTGGCAAAGGCCAGCTCGCGCTGCCACTCCAGAATCTCCCCTGCAAGGAGCGTGAAATTGACGCCATCCAGCTCAACATCAATGCCGGTGATATCGGGCAGATTGACGAGCTCGGTGGTTTCGTTGCGTCCCGCACGATGATACAGACCCGCAAGGTACATGCCTCTGGTTTGCAGGGTGTAATCTTCTTCATGCGCAGCGCGAATACCCATGTAGCCATTGCCGCAGGCCATAACAGAGGCGTATTTATTCAGGCTGTGAGGACAAAAGCCCGGATCGGTTAAGACAGACACGTTCAGCATAATGTCACGCATTCCCCTGTTTCTGCTGATTCATAAAGCGCGGCGACAAGCTGCTGAATAACCAGGCCCTGTTCTGCATCCGCGATCATGACGGGCTCTCCCTGCACATGGCGTACGAAGGCATCCATACTGCGTAAATGTCGCTGGTCATCAGCCTCTTCACGCTGCGCGAGGGTGACTAACGCCCCGGCTTCGTCGTTATAGATGTGCGCCGGGAACAGCGTTGCTCCCGCTTTTTCGCCGCAGAAAGCGACATTCATGATGGACTGCTCGCGGATGTTAAGCGCAAAGGAGGTGTCCAGACGCAGAATGCCGCCGTTACAGAATTCAATCGTGCCAAACAGGGCATCCTCAACGGTGTATTGCGTAGGATCCCACTCGCCAAACTGGCCGGTGCTTTTGCGGTTTCCCAGCCTCTGAAAGCTGTGCGCGGTCACACGCTTTACCGCAGGGAAACCCAGGACATACATGGCGGCATCAAGCATATGAATGCCGATATCAATCAGCGGTCCACCACCCTGTAATGATTTATTGGTAAACACGCCCCACCCCGGCACACCGCACCGCCGCACCGCCTGCGCCGATGTGAAGTAAACTTCACCGAGCGTGCCATTCATTACAGCCTCTCGCAGTTGCTGGGTATCCAGGGCAAAGCGGTGGTGAAAATCATAGGCCAGCACTTTGCCTGCTTTACGCGCCGCGATGCGCATCTGGTCGGCCTGTTGCGGCGTCATCGCCGGGGGTTTTTCACACATCACATGACACCCCGCTTCGAGGGCCGCCATCACATGTTCAAAATGGAACCGGTTAGGCGAACAGACGCTCACCACGTCCGGCTTCACCGTTTGCAACATCTCGTGAGCGTCCTGCCATGCCGATGGAATAGCATAACGTTCCGCGAACGCCTGTGCCTGCTCAAGGCGGCTGTCCATGACAGCCACCATGTGAACATCACTGCGCGTGGCGTAATACGAGGCATGCACTTTGTCCGCGACCTGCCCGGCGCCAATAATGGCGACGCGCAGAGGCGAAGGTGTAGAAGCACTCATCACGCTCGTCATCCTTAGCATTCACGCAAATAAGTGAGTGAGTCCTGATAAGCCTGAGCCGGATTGTCGGCGCGAACGCGGCACTCATACACCACATAACCCTGGTAGTTATCGGCACGCAGCTGATCGAACAGGCTGGCGAAATCGAGGCTGCCGCTGCCCGGTTGATAGCGGTGGTTATCAGCAATATGCACATGCCCCAGCAGATCGCGGTTCTGATGCAGCGCATCCGTCAGCGAGTCTTCTTCAATGTTCATATGATAGAAATCACCGATGATCTGCACGTGCTTGAGATCGTTCTCTTCGATATAACGACGCGCGTCTGCCAGGGTATTGATCATATGATCCTGGTAGCGGTTCAGCGGTTCCAGGTAGACGGTCGTACCGGTGCGTGCAGCAACCTCATCCAGCCAGCGCAGCGACGCGCTTACCGCTTTGCGGTCGCCGTCCAGGCTGCGTGGGGAAGTCATTGGCGGCAAACGGAAGGTAAACATTCCCCAGGCCGCAGGCACGATAATGCCCTTTCCACCCACTTCCGCCAGGGCTTGCAGAATGCGTTCAATCTGCTGTAGCCCGTTGAGACGACGTTCTTCGATAAAATCACCGATCCAGCCATCGTATCCGCCACATGCCGTCGTCACCGGCAGACCCGTGGCTTTGATAGCCGCTTTCACTTCGTCGAGGTTTTCGACCAGCAGTTTGCCGTCAATTTCGTAGCCATCAAAACCCATCGCTTTGATGTACTCGAATTTTTCCATGATGTTGGCTGGGAAAAAGGCCTGGTTTTGCGTTGCGATTTTCATGATTTGCTGTCCTTAGCTTAAAAAGTGACGCCCATTTTGATACTGAGTTCCGGATGCTGATCGACATACTTCATGTAGCTTTCCGGGCTGGAGGTGAAGGTCACGACCGGGTCAATCAGATCGTCGCAGTTGAGATAACCGTTCATCAGCAATTCCCAGCAGGTCTCCTCGATACGCTTGCGGCTCCAGCGCGGGTAGTCCGGGTTGGGTTCGCTGCAGGCGCGGGAGAAAACAATCTTCGCGTTATTGAAGTGTGCTTCGCGGCCGAGGTTGAAACCCGCGGCAAATGGTTTAGCGAACGCAACGTAGGAGATGGTGCCGCCGTAGGCAAGTCCACGCAGCGCAGACTGCAGTGCATCCGCAAAACCGCTGGTCTCGATGATCACGTCCGCGCCCTGCTTGCCGGTCAGCTTTTTAATTTCCAGACCCACATCGGTACCGATTGGGTTCAGACAGTGATCTGCGCCATGACGACGAGCGATCTCACAGCGGTGCTCGATAGGATCGACACCGATGACCACTGACGCACCGGCTTTTTTTGCCAGCTGAATGGCAATCTGTCCGATGGCGCCCAGACCGACCACCACCACAAAGTCGCCTACACGGACATTGGCATCACGCACGCCGCTCATGGCGAACTGCGCCGGATCGTAGCAAACAGCGTTTTTCCAGGATGCGCCCTGCGGCATTTTGCGCAGCTTGTAGTTGTTAACCGCATTGACAATGACCGTCTCCTGCAGTGGACCATAGCAACAGACGCTGTCGCCTGGCTGGTATTCCGTTACGTCAGCACCACATTCAATAATGTCGCCGACGATCATGTTCCCCAGCTGGAATTTACCGAATTCGATACCGCGCGCAGCGCCCTCTTCACGCGGCGTAAACATCTGCCACTCCGCGTTGAACTCTTCATCAATAAACGGGCTTGCCGCACGGAAATCCACAACTTCGGTACCGTGTTTTGGTGCACCAAAACGGGCACGAATTTTCACTTCATGTGCTTCCACAGCACGATCTTCATATTCCACGAGCGCCGCCACGCGAGGCGCTGTCGCAACTAACTTTTTCATAACTTGCTCCTGATAAAAAATTGGCCGCCTCAGCCCTTAACGCCACCGGCGGTCAAACCACTTTTAATAAAACGTTCAGAAAGTGCGTACATGATGACCACCGGAAGCGCCGTCACCAGCGATGCCGCCATCATGCGACCCCAGATATAATCTGGTGTGCTAAAGAGCGTGTTCAGCCCGACCGGCAGCGTAAAGTTGCTGGCGCTGGACAGGAAAATGGAGGCAAACAGGTAGTCGTTCCATGCCACCATGAAGCAGTAAACAAACACCGACACGAGTCCGGAAATCGCCAGCGGCACGGTAATGCGGAATATGATTTGCAGGCGGTTCAGACCATCCATCATCGCGGCCTCTTCTATTTCGTCCGGGATGGTGTCGAAATAGCTGCGCAGCATGAATACCGCCGTAGGCAATGTCTGGGTCACCATGGTGATGATCAGCGCCAGTTCCGTGTCATAAATGCCGAGCGCGGTGATGATCTTGAACAGCGGCACCACCAGCAAAATCCCGGAGAACATATAGACGGTGTAGAAGCTCGCATTGATCGTCGTGCGTCCTTTAAAACGCAGTTTCGACAAGGCGTAAGCCCCCAGCGTGCCAAGGAACACCGCAATCACCGACGAGGTCAGCGATACCACCATGCTGTTGCGGAAGTAATCCACAAACGGGAAGATCAGCGGGTTAAAGATGTCGACATAATGCTGAAGCGTCCACGCCTGCGGCAAAATGGTCGGGTGCAGCGATATAGCCTCTTTCGCGCTCTTAAACGACGTCATCAGCATCACGAAGAACGGGAACAGCGTGATGATCAGAAATACCGCCAGCCCCAGATAAAAACCAATACGGCTAAGTACGCGTTTATTTGTTGCCATTGAGGTTTACCCTTTTTCTGGTCAGCAGAATCACAGCGAAGATGATCACAAACAGCACCACAGAAATTGCTGCTGCTTTACCCAAATCATTGAATGCGAATGCGGTTTTATAGAGATAGACGCCTAAAATATCGACCTTCGTGGTCAGCAGGTAGACATCCGCAAACATGTAGAACATCCAGATGGTTCGCAGCGTCACCACCGTAGCCAGCACTGGCATGATGGCGGGCAACGTCACGATACGAAAACGCTGCCAGGCGTTAGCCCCGTCCATCTCTGCGGCTTCGTACAACGATTTGTCGATGGTCTGCAAAATCGCCAGGAATGAAATGAAGGCGTACGGGAAGTAGCGCCAGATGGCGAACAGCACGACCAACACAAAGCTACTGCCGGGGTTGTCGAACCACAGCGGTGCCTGGTCATAAAGGTGCAGCAGATCAACGCCCAGGTAGTTCACAATGCCGTAGCCGTTGTTGAACATATATTTCCAGGCAAACACCAGGGAAATAGACGGCGTCACGTAGGATAAAATCACCAGTGAACGTGCCGTTTTGCGCATCCGAAATTCGCGATTAAAGAAGATCGCCACGGCCAGCCCCAGCCCGGTGCTGCCCATCACCACCAGCGCCGTGTACCAGAACGTCATCCACAGCGAGTGCCAGAATGCCGCATCACTGAGGATGCGAATGTAATTGTCCAGCCCAACAAACACAGCGCTAATGCGCGGGTTAAGCGGCAGTCGTAAGAAACTGATTTCAATATTGGAAATCATTGGCCAGGCCACCAGGCCCCCCAGCAAAATCAGGCTGGGGGCCAACAGCAGCATGGCGAAAGGCATATCTGATCGACCAGAAAACAACGTCTTCATAATTTCCTTCCGCAAAGCGCTCCTATCGTTGTGAAATCAGGTCAGCCAGTCGCTTCTGGCTATTGCTGAGCGTGGCGCTGAGATCTTGTTTACCCACCGTGACGTTATGCACCATGGAACTGATAATGCCGGACCCGGTGACATCGCCCATTCGGGTGAAGTTTTTGTCGCCCACTGCGCCAAACACCTGCACATTTGGGAACTGAGCAATCAGCTCATAAGGCAGTTGCCCAAACGCTTTAATGACCTCGTTGTTTTTCCAGGTATCCGTACCTACCACCAGCTTGTTCACCGGCAGCGCCGCACCAGGCGACATCATGACCCAGTCGGTTGCGTTTTGAGCCTGCTCCATCCACGTCACAAACTTTTCAGCCGCCTGCGTTTCACCTTCAGATTGCCCCGTGGTGATCGTCAGCGATGTGATCATGCCGTAGACTGCAGAGGTCTTTTCGGTAGGGACCACGAAGCCAAGATTGGCAGGGTTTCCATCCTGGAATACCGCAGGCAGGATGTAGGTGGAATAAACCGCCATCGGTGCGGAACCGTTCATGAAGGCATCTTTGATCTCCATGACGTCGTTCGAGCCCGGCATAGTGGTCGCGGCCAGCGCTTTATAAAAAGAGAGCGCTTTCGCCATCTCAGGGGTATCGATTTCGACGTTCCCGTTGACATCAAAAACGTTCGCGCCGCCGGAAAGTGCAAACTGGGAGAATGCCTGCTCGGTCATGACGCTTTCCGCGGTAGGCAGCGCAATGCCGTAATGTTTTTTGGCCGGGTCGTTAAGTTTCTCACTGGCCTTCAGCAGTTGTTCCCAGTTGTGGGGCTCCTCAATACCCGCAGCAGCCAGCACATCTTTGTGATACCAGACGCCGGACAGCCAGGCACTCATTGGCACGCCCGTCCAGGCGGTACCGTCTTCGGTACGGACTACGCGCAGGATCCCGTCATAGAAGGTGTTTTCGCCTACCGCTTTAATGGCTTCGCCAATCGCTTTGCGATCCAGCAGCTGTTCCTTATCCATGACTTTTGCGTAATCATGGCTGACTTCAATCACCTCAGGCAGCGCCCCGGTTCTCGCGAGCGTAATCACCTTGGTGTTGTAGGCGTCTTCTTCCACCGGCACCTGTTTCACCGTGATGCCAGGGTTCTCTTTTTCAAATTTCTCGATCAGTTTCGTAATAACCGCCTGACGCTCCTGCTCTACTGAAGAGTGCATAAACTCAATGGTCACAGCAGACGCTTTATCATCCTTACAGCCTGATAACAGGGCGCACGAAACCAGTGCTGATAACAGCACAATTTTGGGCATTTTCATTTAAGGGTCCTTTTTTAGTTTTCTTTAATCCACATAACCTGCCATGGATTGAGGGTCAGTTCCGTACCGTCAATAGCCTGTCCTGATAGCAATTCCACACCGGAAAGCGCTTCCTCATAAACGGTATGAACATTATGACTAAAATTAAATAGCGCGGTAATTCTTTCACCATTCTCAGCCACGCGAACAATTTTAAGAATCTGTTCATCAAGTGATTCAAACATTGCCTGAGCATCAGGATGAAATGCGCGTTCCCCACGACGAATAGCAATAAGCTCGCTTAAACGGGAATAGATTTTATGACGAATGCTTTGTTTATTATTGAGCTCAAGGTCAACCTGACCGGCGGTGTATTTCTTGCGGTTTATCGCGCGGTTATAACCGAGGCGTTCAACGCCTTCATAATCGTTACGCGAGCCAAGAATGCTTTGAATATAAACGGCAGGTACGCCCGGGAAACTCAGCAGTACAGCATGCGCCAGAATAAACCGCGCAATACGTTCATCATCCGGGCTGTCTTGCGAGCTTAATGCGTCCAGATAGGTCACATTGATTTCGTAAGGACTGCGCGTTCCGTCAGGATTATTTTTCCAGTTAACCAGCGCCCCTTCCTGCTGAAGTTTTTCAACCAGTGACAGTATTTCTGACTCCGGAAGAATGCCGCGTAACGGGTTCAGGCCGATACCGTCATGAGACGCCAGGAAGTTGAACCAGGTCGTTTTTGTTGAAGGCAGCGCCAGCGACCCCGCCCACTGGCAAAGCGCTTTTACATCCTGACGATGAACAGCATGCAGCACCAGCGGTGGCAAGGAGAACTGATAGACCATCTGGGCTTCATTTTCACCATCACCGAAGTACGAGATATTGTCTTTATGCGGGACGTTTGTCTCGGTAATGATCACCGTGCCGGGTGCCACAGCGTCGGTAATCGCACGGAAAAGCTGGATAAGGCAGTGTGTCTGCTCAAGATGGATGCAGCTGGTTCCTGGAATCTTCCACATAAACCCAACGGCGTCGAGGCGAATGTAACGCGCCCCTTCCGCCAGGTAATGGAGCAGTACGTCAACCATCGCAATCAGTACCTGAGGCGAGGCGAAGTTGAGATCGATCTGGTCATCACTGAACGTGGTCCAAAGATGACGCACGCTTCCATCATGCAGCTTAAATGGCGTCAGCAGCGGTAATGCGCGAGGGCGCGTCACGGCAGATAAATCAGTTTCAGGATCGACAGAAATAAAGAAATCGTCAAAGCCCGGCTTCTGCGCAAGATAATTAGCAAACCATTCACTTTTTGCTGACATATGGTTGCACACGAAGTCAAACATTAAGCTGGCAGACTGTTTTAATTCAGCAACATCCTGCCAGCTTCCGGTTTCAGGCGCGACGCTGTGGTAATCAATAACGGAAAATCCGTCATCAGAGGACCACGGATAAAAAGGTAAAAGATGGACATGGGAAAACGTGCGGGCAAGCCATTCATTATAAAAGCAGGTAAACACTGGCAACGCTTTCTCCCCTTTCGCGGAGAACTGGTCGGCGTAAGTAATCAGGACAACATCTTTTTCATCCCAGCCTGATTTGCGCTTTTCTGTAATATCAATAGCGGCTTGCTCAAGCTTTGATAATAACACGTCTAAATGTGCGTTAGAAAATGATTCACCGTAGATATGATTGATAAGTTTTTTAATTTTTGCGTTCACTTTATTTTCCATGGTAGCGGTCCCACGAAGGGCAATCTACTCCCATGAAAAATATCTGTCAACGAAGCGGGAGGCTGAAAAACGCAATTCCAAAGCGGCTCTGCTCAGTATTGTGAGCTGCCGCAAAGAAAGCACATTAAAGGGAGGGAAATGTTTGAGCTGACGCCAGCCCCTCACAGGGAAAGTGGGGGCTGACGCGCGTGTGAATTAGCGGGATAAGTAACGGCGCGATAGCCGTTTTGCCACTTTTTGCAGCATTGGTTCGAGCGCTACGGCCAGCAACATTCTGACCGGCTTACGGGCAACAGATTTGATCGCCCAACCCGCCACACCTGCCGGGCCGTAACGTAATGCCGTCATCAGAACCAGCTTACCTGCGATTTTCAGGCCGGGTTTTACCTTCTGACCGGCCTGTTGCCAGTTTTGCTTCATATAAATTCTCTCTTAAAGCTGACGAAAACGACTTCTCAGCGTAAAGGTATCCGACGTCACATAACGTTCCATTTCACGCAACCGCTTCTCCCCTGCGGCCAGTTGCTCGTCAACCGCGTTCAGAAGATCGTTACTGGTTGGCGCACTTTCTGCGACCAGTTCCCCGTCGGGCATGGGATCAAGGACAAATGACAGAACGATGTATGCCACGAACGTGATAAACGCCAGACCGAAGAAAATAGACAGTACCGTCACCACACGAACCAGTTTTACCGGAACGTCAAGATAGTGTGCCAGCCCGGCACAAACGCCACGCACCATCCCCTGCTGTGGGATTCGCCACAACTTTTTGTTCAGATTCAGTCCGGTCATTAACGATCCCTCCAGTTTGGATGTTCTGCATCCAGGATCGCTTCCAGCGCCTGAATGCGGTCACGCATCTTATTCGCCTGTTCGGTAAGCTGCGCAAGGCGTTGCTGTTCACTCTGGGAAAGATCGCCTTGTGAAGAACGGTTGCTGTAGTGCAGCCATAGCCAAATCGGCAAAACAAACAGCACGAAAATCGTCAGGGGAATGGCCAGAAAAAGCGCGCTCATGTGTACTCCTTGTCTTAGGATGCATAGCGGCACGCTCAGGTGCCGCAACAGTATTATTGGTTATCTTGCTTCATTTTGGCTTTCAATGCCGCCAGCTGCTCGCTGATTTCATCGTCCGCTTTCAGGTCGGCAAACTGTTGATCCAGTGAATTTTGCTTCCCGATGCTGTGGCTTTCTGCTTCCGCTTCCATCTGATCGATGCGACGCTCAAAAGACTCAAATCGCGCCATGGCCTCATCCAGCTTGCCGCTGTCCAGCTGACGGCGTACGTCGCGGGAAGAGCTGGCCGCCTGATGACGCAGCGACAGCGCCTGCTGACGTGCGCGGGTTTCGCTCAGTTTATTTTCGAGCTCACCAATCTCTTTTTTCATGCGGGTGAGCGTGTCATCCACCAGCGTCACTTCATGCTCAAGCGTCGCGACCATGTCCGTCAGCTTCTGTTTTTCAATCAGCGCCGCACGAGCCAGATCTTCTTTATCTTTACGCAGGGCGAGTTCCGCTTTTTCCTGCCATTCATTGAGCTGGGCGGTAGCCTGCTCAATCCGGCGCGTTAACTGTTTTTTCTCAGCAAGCGCGCGAGCAGAGGTAGAACGCACTTCAACCAGCGTGTCTTCCATCTCCTGAATCATCAGACGCACCAGCTTCTGCGGGTCTTCCGCCTTTTCCAGCAGTGAGTTGATGTTGGCGTTCACGATGTCGGCAAAACGAGAAAAAATACCCATAATAAAAATCCTCTTATTTCTGTGGTCGGGCAATGCCCTGCTGTTGAGATAATACAATTCCCGTGCCAGTTTTTTATCCTATTGATTTTGCTTGATGTGTTTGATTTATACGCAATGAAGAACTATGCTGACCTGGTGAATATCGCTAAGGAGTGGTTAATTTCATCATGGCTGGATACAAAGACAATTTACTCGGGGAAGCAAACAGCTTTCTGGAGGTGCTGGAACAGGTGTCCCGCCTTGCACCGCTCAACAAGCCGGTGCTGATTATCGGCGAGCGCGGCACGGGTAAGGAACTGATTGCCAACCGCCTGCACTATTTATCCGGACGCTGGGACGGCCCCTTTATCTCGTTAAACTGCGCGGCGCTGAATGAAAACCTGCTCGATACAGAGCTTTTCGGCCACGAAGCAGGCGCCTTTACCGGCGCCCAGAAGCGCCATCCGGGACGGTTTGAGCGCGCCGACGGCGGTACGCTGTTTCTTGATGAACTCGCCACCGCGCCCATGCTGGTCCAGGAAAAACTGCTGCGCGTCATTGAGTATGGCGAACTGGAGCGCGTCGGCGGTAGCCAGCCGCTACAGGTTAACGTGCGTCTGGTGTGCGCCACCAACGCCAATCTGCCGGAGAGGGTCGCGGAGGAGAAATTCAGGGCCGATCTGCTTGACCGCCTGGCCTTTGACGTTGTTCAGCTTCCCCCCCTGCGCGAGCGAAGAAGTGATATTATGCTGCTCGCAGACCAGTTTGCGATTCAGATGTGCCGCGAGCTCGGCCTGCCTCTGTTCCCCGGCTTCAGCGATTATGCAAAGGAGACACTACTGGCCTATCACTGGCCGGGAAATATTCGCGAACTGAAAAACGTCGTGGAGCGCTCTGTCTACCGCCACGGCAGCAGCGAGGCGGAACTGGATAACATCATTATCGATCCTTTTCAGCGTCATGCGCCGCCGGTCACCGCCCCCTCATCGTCTGACCACGCCCCCGCCCTCCCTCTTGATTTACGTCAGTTCCAGCACGACCAGGAACAACAATTGCTGGAGCAAAGCCTGAAGACGGCGAAATATAACCAGAAACGGGCGGCTGAACTCCTGGGTCTGACCTACCATCAGTTACGGGCATTGCTCAAAAAGCATCAAATGCGCTGACAATATCGGCACTTACCCGCAGACATTTTTACGAAGCAGGCGTAAGTGCGATACACTTTGCAGATCGAACCTAAAAACCTTAAAAATTATGCGTCTGGTTTTATCGTCCTTTTTTGCACTCGGTCTGTTCAGCAGCATGGCTTTTGCCGCGCCGGGGCAGACTTCGCAGCCTGACATCCGTGACAGTGGCTTCGTCTATTGCGTGAGCGGCCAGGTGGATACCTTCAACCCGCAAAAAGCGGGCAGCGGCCTGATTGTCGATACGCTTGCCGCGCAATTGTATGACCGTCTGCTTGATGTCGACCCGTACACCTACCGTCTGGTCCCTGAGCTTGCGGAAAGCTGGGAAGTGCTGGACAACGGTGCCACCTACCGCTTCCACCTGCGCAATGATGTCGCGTTTCAGCGCACGCCCTGGTTTACCCCCACGCGCAAGCTGAATGCGGACGATGTGGTCTTTACCTTCCAGCGGATCTTTAATC
Source organism: Enterobacter sp. T2 (assembly GCF_010692925.1). NCBI lineage: Bacteria > Pseudomonadati > Pseudomonadota > Gammaproteobacteria > Enterobacterales > Enterobacteriaceae > Enterobacter > Enterobacter sp. T2. The sequence continues at coordinate 2,575,953 of NZ_CP048736.1, forward strand.
GCAATCATCCGTGGCATAACGTCAACGGGGATCATTTCCCTTACTTCGACAGTTTGCAGTTTGCCGACACGGTTAAGAGCGTGCGTAAGCTGGATAACCGAACGGTTGAATTTACGCTAACGCGCCCGGATGCCTCCTTCCTCTGGCATCTGGCAACCCACTATGCGTCCGTCATGTCTGCTGAATATGCGTCGCAGCTTGCGAAAAAAGATCGCCAGGAGTTGCTCGATCGCCAGCCGGTGGGCACCGGTCCGTTCCAGCTGGCGGAATACCGTGCGGGGCAATATATACGCCTGCAGCGTCATGAACATTTCTGGCGCGGCACGCCGCTGATGCCGCAGGTGGTGGTTGACCTCGGCTCTGGCGGAACGGGACGTCTCTCAAAACTGCTCACCGGGGAATGTGACGTGCTCGCCTGGCCTGCCGCCAGCCAGCTCACTATTTTGCGTGACGATCCGCGTCTGCGTCTGACGCTACGCCCGGGAATGAACATCGCTTATCTGGCCTTTAACACGGATAAGCCGCCGTTGAACAACCCTGCCGTCCGTCATGCCCTGGCGCTGGCGATTAACAACCAGCGTCTGATGCAGTCGATCTACTACGGCACGGCGGAAACCGCGGCCTCTATTTTACCGCGCGCCTCGTGGGCCTACGACGGTGAAGCTAAAATTACTGAATACAATCCGGCAAAAGCACGCGAACAACTGAAAGCGCTGGGCGCGGAAAACCTCACCCTCCAGCTTTGGGTGCCGACCAGTTCCCAGGCGTGGAACCCGAGCCCGCTGAAAACGGCCGAACTGTTGCAGGCAGATATGGCACAGGTGGGCGTCAAGGTGATCATCGTGCCGGTTGAGGGCCGTTTCCAGGAGGCGCGCCTGATGGACATGAATCACGATCTCACGCTGACCGGCTGGGCTACCGACAGTAACGACCCGGACAGTTTTTTCCGGCCGCTGCTGAGCTGTGCGGCGATCAACTCGCAGACCAACTACGCTCACTGGTGTAACCGGGAGTTTGACGCCGTGCTGCAAAAAGCGCTCTCTTCCCAACAGTTGGCCTCACGCATCGATGCTTATGATGAAGCGCAGAAAATCCTCGCCGAGGAGTTGCCCGTGCTGCCGCTGGCCTCTTCCCTGCGTCTCCAGGCCTATCGCTATGATATTAAAGGTCTAGTGCTGAGTCCGTTCGGCAATGCCTCGTTCGCGGGCGTCTCGCGCGAAAAAGAACAAGAGGTGAAAAAACCATGATTATTTTTACCTTGCGCCGACTCCTGCTGCTGCTGGTGACGCTCTTTCTGCTGACCTTTGTCGGTTTCAGCCTGAGCTATTTTACGCCGCACGCCCCGCTTCAGGGCTCATCGTTGTGGGATGCCTGGCTGTTCTGGTTTAACGGTCTGCTGCACTGGGATTTCGGTGTGTCCAGCATCAACGGGCAGCTTATCTCCGACCAGTTGAAAGAGGTTTTTCCGGCCACGATGGAGCTGTGCATTCTGGCCTTCGGTTTTGCCCTGATGGTGGGGATCCCCGTGGGTATGCTGGCCGGGATCTATCGCAACAAATGGCAGGATAAGTTCATCAGCGCCCTCGCCCTGTTAGGCTTCTCCATCCCGGTATTCTGGCTGGCGCTGCTGTTAACGCTCTTCTTCTCACTGACGATGGGCTGGCTACCAGTCTCGGGCCGCTTCGACCTGCTCTATACGGTGAAATCGGTGACGGGTTTTGCCATTATTGACGCCTGGCTGTCCGATTCAGTGTGGCGTCATGAGATGATCGTCAGCGCCGTGCGCCATATGGTGTTGCCGGTACTGACGCTGGCCGTCGCCCCGACCACGGAAGTGATTCGCCTGATGCGCCTGAGCACCATCGAGGTGTTTGACCAGAACTATGTCAAAGCCGCCGCCACGCGGGGTTTGTCACGCCTGACCATTCTGCGCCGCAACGTTCTCCATAACGCGCTACCGCCGGTGATTCCGCGTCTGGGGCTGCAGTTCTCCACCATGCTCACTCTGGCGATGATCACCGAGATGGTCTTTAGCTGGCCAGGGCTGGGACGATGGATGATCAACGCTATTCGCCAGCAGGACTACGCCGCTATTTCAGCGGGTGTGATGGTGATTGGTTCGCTGGTGATTATTGTTAACGTGTTGTCCGATATTTTGGGTGCGATGGCTAACCCGTTGAAGCATAAGGAATGGTATGCCTTACGATAACGTATACAGTGAAAAGCGCACACCCGGTGCGCTGCGTACCGTGTGGCGTAAGTTCTATGGTGACACCACGGCGATGATCGGCCTTTATGGCTGCGCCGGGCTGGTATTACTCTGCCTCTTTGGCTCGTGGTTTGCCCCGTATGGCATTGACCAGCAGTTCCTCGGCTATCAGCTTCTGCCGCCTTCCTGGTCACGCTACGGCGAAGTCTCTTTCTTCCTCGGCACCGACGACCTCGGACGTGACGTATTGAGCCGCCTGTTAAGCGGCGCTGCTCCGACGGTGGGTGGCGCATTTGTGGTCACGCTTGCGGCGACAGTCTGTGGACTGGCGCTCGGTATTTTTGCGGGATCCACGCATGGCCTGCGTTCGGCGGTACTGAACCACATTCTGGACACCCTGCTGTCGATTCCGTCTCTGCTGCTGGCAATCATTGTGGTTGCTTTTGCCGGACCGCATCTGTCGCATGCGATGTTTGCCGTCTGGCTGGCAATCCTGCCCCGCATCGTGCGCTCGGTTTACAGCATGGTGCATGACGAGCTGGAAAAAGAGTATGTCGTCGCCGCCCGTCTGGACGGCGCGACCACCTTCAACATCCTGTGGTTTGCCGTTCTGCCGAATATCGCCGCCGGGCTGGTCACCGAGATCACCCGTGCGCTGTCGATGGCGATTCTCGATATTGCTGCGCTCGGCTTCCTCGACCTTGGCGCCCAGTTGCCGTCACCTGAATGGGGCGCAATGCTCGGTGACGCGCTGGAGTTAATCTACGTGGCACCGTGGACAGTGATGCTGCCGGGGGCGGCGATTATGGTGAGCGTGTTGCTGATCAACCTGCTGGGCGACGGTATTCGCCGTGCAATTAACGCGGGGGTGCAATAATGCCACTTCTTGATATCCGCAACCTCACCATCGAATTCAAAACCGGTGAAGGCTGGGTTAAGGCCGTCGATCGCATCAGTATCACGCTTGCTGAGGGTGAAATTCGCGGGCTGGTGGGGGAATCTGGCTCAGGAAAAAGCCTGATCGCCAAAGCTATCTGCGGCGTGGCGAAAGACAACTGGCGCGTAACCGCCGATCGTATGCGCTTCGACGACATTGACCTGCTGCGCCTCTCCCCGCGCGAGCGGCGTAAGCTGGTTGGTCACAACGTCTCGATGATCTTCCAGGAGCCGCAATCCTGTCTCGATCCGTCCGAGCGCGTGGGTAAACAGCTCATGCAGAACATCCCCGGCTGGACCTATAAAGGCCGCTGGTGGCAGCGTTTCGGCTGGCGTAAACGTCGCGCCATCGAACTGTTGCACCGCGTCGGTATCAAAGATCATAAAGACGCGATGCGCAGCTTCCCGTATGAGCTTACCGACGGTGAATGTCAGAAGGTGATGATTGCTATCGCGCTGGCTAATCAGCCGCGCTTGCTGATTGCAGATGAACCCACCAACGCGATGGAGCCGACCACGCAGGCGCAAATTTTCCGCCTGCTGTCACGTCTGAACCAGAATAACAACACCACCATTTTGCTGATCAGCCATGACCTGCAGATGTTAAGCAAATGGGCGGACAAAATTGATGTGATGTACTGCGGGCAAACGGTCGAAACCGCCCCCAGCGAAGACCTGATCAACGCCCCGCATCATCCGTATACGCAGGCGCTTATCCGGGCTATTCCTGATTTTGGCAGTGCCATGCCGCACAAGAGCCGCCTGAATACCTTGCCAGGGGCGATTCCGCTGCTGGAATCCTTGCCGATAGGCTGCCGTCTTGGGCCTCGTTGCCCGTATGCTCAGCGTAAATGTATTGAGACACCACGCCTGACCGGCGCCAAAAATCATCTTTACGCCTGTCATTTCCCGCTGAACATGGAGAGAGAGTGAAATGGTCGAAACCTTACTGGAAGTCCGCAACCTGAGTAAGACCTTTCGCTATCGTACGGGGCTGTTTCATCGTCAGACTGTCGAGGCGGTAAAGCCGCTAAGTTTTACCCTGCGTGAAAAACAGACGCTGGCGATTATTGGCGAAAACGGCTCCGGGAAATCGACGCTGGCGAAGATGCTTGCCGGCATGGTAGAGCCTACCGCTGGAGAAGTGTTGATTGACGATCATCCTCTGTCGTTTGGGGATTACTCTTTCCGCAGCCAGCGTATCCGCATGATCTTCCAGGATCCGTCAACCTCGCTCAATCCTCGCCAGCGTATTTCGCAGATTCTGGATTTTCCTCTGCGTTTGAACACCGAGCTGGAGCCCGAGGCGCGACGAAAGCGCGTCTTTGAAACCCTGCGCATGGTGGGACTGTTACCGGATCACGAAAGCTACTATCCCCATATGCTGGCCCCCGGCCAGAAACAGCGCCTGGGTCTGGCGCGCGCATTGATTTTGCGCCCGAAGGTAATCATTGCCGACGAAGCGCTTGCCTCGCTGGATATGTCGATGCGGTCGCAACTGATTAACCTGATGCTGGAGTTGCAGGAAAAACAGGGTATCTCCTATATCTACGTTACCCAACATCTCGGAATGATGAAGCACATCAGCGACCAGGTGATGGTGATGCACCAGGGGGAAGTTGTCGAGCGTGGCAGCACGGCGGATGTGATGGCTTCTCCGCTTCATGAGCTGACGAAACGACTGATTGCCGGTCATTTCGGTGAAGCGCTGACCGCCGATGCGTGGAGAAAGGACCGCTAAGCACAACGGTAACCCCCCCGCTAAATCAAGGATTAAATAACCTGCGTACGTTATTTAATCCTTTTAATTTTCGTCTCCATCCTTGCTCCATATTTTTCGCAATATCCATCAACAGTTCTTCTCCAGAATATCAGGACATTACGGAGGAGAAAAAATGATCACCGCCACTTATGTTCTAAAATACACAGAGTATCTCATCAGAAAATGTCGTTCATTTTTAATGACGGACCTGCACTTCCATACTGTGAGGCTCAGGAGAACAACCGGGAAAACCCCTGACATTAAATCACCCTCGACGTTGAGTGAAAAAATATGCCATCGTCTGGTCTATGACCATAATAACGTCTATACAATGCTTGCCGATAAACTCGCCGTTCGGGAATACGTTTCTTCCAGAACTACGCGCGTGAAAACGGTGCCATTACTTGGTGTTTATACCAGGGCGTCGCAAATTGATTTTTCAGTACTTCCTGACAAATTCGTCCTTAAGTGCAACCATGACAGTGGTAGCACAATAATATGTACCGACAAAGCGCACTTTAATGACAGGGAAGCCTGTAAAAAACTGAGCCTCGCGTTAAAGAAAAATCTGTACTACACCACACGCGAATGGCAGTACAAAAACATTACGCCGAGTATACTTTGCGAGCCATTTGTCGATCTCTTCGACGATGCTGACAGGAATACAACGCCCGAAATGTTGAGGATCCATTGCTTTCATGGCGTTGCCCACTATGTTGAAGCGGATTTTACGGATGATAACGGGAAAGGGTTTATCAACGTTTATGACAGGCACTGGAACTTACAACCTTTCCAGATGGAATATCCGAATACTTCAGCAGATCCTGGCGAACCGCTTTTATTCCGAGAAGCATTGTTGGCCTCCCAGGAGCTGGCGCAGGGAATTGATTACTGCCGCGTTGATCTTATGCTAAAAAAAGATGAAATCTATTTCAGTGAAATAACCCTAAGCCCGAGACGCGGTAAACTGACGATTACCCCACAGGAATGGGATGCTAAGCTAGGACAAATATGGCATTTATCGCCAGCAAGCACATTTAATCTGCCGCTGAAACTCACGGGTCGGGCCAGGTGAGTTTAAATATTGAGTGGTTTTGCTTTGATAAGGTATAAGTGACATCGCCACCATGGGCCAGCATGATGGCTTTTACCACAGATAAGCCTAAACCACACCCTTCGGGATTCAATGCCCTGGCGCCATTATCCCGCTGAAAAGGCTGAAATAAAAAATCGTGGAAGGCCTCAGGGATGCCCGGTCCGCCATCCTGAATAAGAATATAATTGCCTTTATCAGACACGCCATTTTTGACAATGAGCGTCCGCGAGGTTGAATAGTGTAATGCGTTGTCAAAAAGAACGGCCAGACACTGGGTGATACGCAACGGATCGAACACACAACGCTGCTCCCTCAACGCTGTCTTTATCGTAAACTGATTACGTTTAAATTCGGGCATGAACGTATCAAGCGCGTCCTGTATTGTCCCTTTGAGATCCGTTCTGGATTTAGACAACGTATAACCCGCCCCACCGTCAGAGCTGACAACCCGTAGATCTTCAATCAGGCGGGTTAACCCTTCGGTCTGCCTGAGAAGATTATTAAAAAGCACCGGATCCGGTTCAAAAACGCCGTCTACCAGACCCTGGAGCCGCCCGCGTAAAATCGTGACCGGGGTTCTGAGTTCATGGGCAATGGCGGCATTCCAGGATTTACGCTGCATATCCAGCGTCTGCAGTTTTTCCGCCATTTCATTGAAATCCATGACCAGGTGATTGATCTCTCCCAGCCTGGAACTGGCACAATAAGCCCGGGCATCCAGTTGGCCCTGCGAAATTTTTTTCAGGCTGGACGCGACAGCGTTTAGCGGGGTGAGTATCCGCGAGGAAAGTTTGATCGTTAAAAAAACCGCGAATATTAGACTGATTGTTGTTGCTGTCCCGATCCACACCCAGTCCCACAGGGTCATCTGCTCGTCTTCCCCCGCAGCAGCGCCGCCGGGGAGGTGATCCAGAATAAAGGAGTAAAAAAACCAGGAGCCCAGTATGGAAATGGCAATGATCGTAAACGTCAGCAACATCATGTACGTTAAGATCTGACGACTCAGGACAGACTCTCTGTTCATTTTTTCTCCCCAAGCCGGTAACCCATGCCCCTGATGCTCTCAGGGACGCCGTAAAGCCCCGCGAGCTCAAGTTTTTTACGCAGCTTGCTCATATGGCTATCTACTGTTCTGTCGAGGGTATCACCTTCCGGAAGACATGCATTGAGTAACTCTTCGCGGGAGCAGACCTTTCGCGGATATCTGACCAGATACGTAAGAAGCTTAAATTCCGTCGTCGTTAACACCGGGGAGATCACTTCAGGTCCCACGGTAACCTCAACGTAGAAATCATCCGGATAGACCGTAATAAATGGCGTCCTGATAGGCGCGGCCCCCGCCTGCTGAATAGCGGGTTTGGTTCTGCGCAGCACCGCTTCAACCCGCGCGACAACTTCAGAAGGGTTAAAAGGCTTGATAACGTAATCATCCGCGCCAAGCCTCAGCCCCATGAGTTTATCTACGTCCTGATCGAGGGCAGAAACCATAATGACGGGCACGGAACTTTCCTGACGAAGCGTCGTGAGGACGCTCCAGCCGTCGCATACGGGCAGATGAATGTCCAGCAAGATGAGATCCGGTTTATGAAGGCGATTAAGCGCTATCGCCTGCTCGCCCTGTCTGGCCCTCAGCGTTTTCATCCCTGAACGCTCTAAGTAACTCATCAGTATTTCAGCAATGTCGTCTTCATCTTCAACAACAAGGATTAGAGTATTTTTGTTCATTTTATCTCCGCGGGTGAAATCCCTTTGAGCACGCTATCAGATATCTTTAGCACAATAAGACACAGCCTCCGGGAAAAAGTGCCGTAGCCATGAAAATTTCCAGCACTAATTTAAATGTCCGGCCATGCCTCCACACAGCCTACACATTCAGTCAATAAAGACTCGACAATGCCTGGCCAGAATAGCTATTCGGGCAGAACCCTTCTTTCATAGAACGGTGAGAATTAACCCTGTCGCTTTAAGGCTTTATGAATCTGGCTGAGATAATGAACATGGAATTTTCGAAATATTTCTCTACTAAGAAAATCGGTATATATACGCTGTTCCTGCTGCTGTCGTGGGGATTACTCTATACCTGGCTGGTGTTGATGCATAAAATGGATGAAAAAGTTGCCGCGACGCTGCCCTCCTCTCCCATTATTTATGGTTGCATCGCTTTGTCGGTTGTCTCTCTGATAATACAAAACAAAGCAGGTGCATTCACTGAATTACTTGTCATCGCCTTCTGGCTAATGGTGATTTTTATATATCTCATAATTACGTTCACTGTGCTGCTGAACGCTACGCCAGATTTCGACGATTTGGTGTTTTACTACGAGTGTTATTTAATTCTTTTTTTCTGCGGTTCGCCGTTGTACCTCATTATGAGAATGATTTGAACAACCGCACGGTTGCGCTCCACACTCTCTCCATAAAACTGCCATTTCCGCTAAACAGGCGAGTTGTAGACTTCCTGCCAACCCTTATTGCTCAAAATACACTCACTTAAAGAGTCTGAAACCTGTTACCCAGAATGAATAACCTTAATAACAATCGTCGTTCTCCAGATACAGCTGGCGTTATGTACTCACTTAAAAAACTCGCGGTACGTCACCGGAAAAAACTGGTTGTGACTTTTTTCCTTGTCGTGGCTGAAAACGTGATGTTTTTACTGTATCCCGTTCTGGCAGGCATCGCGATTAATGCCATTCTTGCGGGTAAGACACTTAACGCCGCACTGTACGGACTGATGGTGCTCTGTATGTGGATCATAGGTGCGACAAGACGGAGTGTTGATACGCGAACGTTTGCTCGTATTTATGCCGGGCTTGCGGTCTCCGTTGTGCTTTCACAGCGGAAATACCAGCTTAACCATTCGGCTATCGCCGCCAGGGTCACACTCTCGCGCGAGTATGTGGATTTCTTTGAAATGCACTTGCCCCTGCTTATTACCTCGCTGAGTTCTCTCTTTGGTGCGGCAATCATGCTGTTATTTATCGAATTCTGGGCCGGCATCATGTGCTGTGCAATCGTCATCATTCTGATGGGATTTGTCTCGGAATATGCCCGTAAAAATGAATGGTTATTCATGCGCCTGAATAATCGTCTTGAGAAGGAAGTTGATTATGTTCATAAGGCAGGCACCGCCACCCTTCACCGCCATTACGTCACGCTTGCACGTTTACGCATTGCGTTATCGGACCGGGAGGCGTGGGGCTATTTATGGGTGGGTATACTCGTTGCCCTGCTTTTTACGCTGACCATTATCTGGATGACGCAATCGGCTGGCATCACCGCCGGACATATTTATTCCGTGATGACATACATGTGGATGTTCGCGACAAGTCTCGATGACGCCCCGCAGCTTCTTGAGAAATTTTCTCAGCTCAGGGATATCGGTAAACGCGTATCAGCCGATGACGAAATTCACGTATCTGGACGTTAATTTAATGCCTCATTTTTTTATTGAACGCCCCGTATTCGCCTGGGTAGTGGCGCTTTTTATTGTCCTGACGGGTGTCCTGTCTATACCCCGGTTGCCGGTTGCGCAGTATCCGGCGGTGGCACCGCCGGGGATCATTATTTCTGTCACTTATCCGGGGGCCAGCCCCGATATCATGAATACGTCCGTGGTGTCGCTCATCGAGCGTGAAATATCGGGCGTGGATAATTTGCTCTATTTCGAATCATCCAGCGACACAACCGGTTCTGCATCTATTACCGTGACCTTTAAGCCCGGCACAGACATTAAGCTGGCACAGATGGATCTTCAGAACCAGATCAAGATTGTAGAGCCACGTTTGCCGCAGGCGGTCAGGCAAAATGGCATCAACGTCGAGGCGGCCAATTCCGGATTTTTAATGATGGTGGGGTTGAAGTCCACAACCGGCAAATTTGAAGAGGCGGATTTAAGCGATTATTTTGCCCGCAACGTCAGCGACGAACTACGCCGTGTGCCGGGAGTCGGAAAAGTCCAGCTGTTTGGTGGCGAAAAAGCGCTGCGCATCTGGCTGGATCCCATGCAGCTGCACAGTTACGGGCTTTCGGTGAGCGATGTTCTTACCGCTGTAGGTCAGCAAAATGCCCTTGTTTCGCCGGGGAAAACGGGAGATGAACCGGCAACTGCAGGACAAGGCGTAACCTATCCCATCACAGTGAAAGGGCAACTCACTTCTGTAGAGGCTTTCAGAAACATTACCCTTAAAGCAGATGCGTCTGGCGCAAGGCTGAAACTGTCCGACGTTGCGCGGATTGAGTCTGGCCTGCAAAGTTACGCTTTCGGTATCCGCGAAAATGGGGTGCCGGCAACGGCTGCGGCAATCCAGTTGTCGCCAGGCGCCAATGCGATGAGCACGGCGTCAGGCGTACGTGCACGTATCGACGAACTTTCTCAGGTGTTGCCGGAAGGAATGGCGTTTACGGTTCCCTTCGATACCGCACCGTTTGTAAAGCTGTCCATCATGAAGGTGGTGCAAACCTTTGTGGAAGCGATGGTCCTTGTCTTTCTCGTTATGCTGCTGTTTTTACATAAGATACGCTGTACGCTTATCCCCGCGATTGTGGCCCCCGTCGCGCTGCTGGGCACCTTCACAGTGATGCTATTGAGTGGATACTCGATCAATATTCTGACCATGTTCGGCATGGTGCTGGCGATAGGGATTATCGTGGATGACGCCATTGTGGTCGTGGAGAACGTTGAACGGCTGATGGAAGAAAAAAACCTTTCTCCGCGCGACGCTACCCGGGAGGCCATGGCCGAAATCACCCCGGCAATTATCGGGATCACGCTGGTACTTACCGCTGTCTTTATACCCATGGGTTTTGCTGATGGGTCCGTAGGCATTATTTATCGACAATTTTGTATTTCCATGGCGGTATCCATACTGTTGTCGGCATTTCTTGCCCTCACGCTGACTCCCGCGCTTTGTGCGACGTTGCTTAAGCCCCACAGAGCGCAAAAACACGGTGGCGGCAGGTTCGCGGTAGGCTTTAACGCCCGTTTTCATACCCTGACGACATGGTACGAATCCGGCCTGGGCGCGGTTCTGAAACGAACCGGCCGAATGCTGCTTCTGTATGTTGCGCTTTGTGCTGCGCTATTTTTTGGATTGTCTTCGCTGCCCTCATCCTTTCTGCCGGACGAAGATCAGGGCTATTTTATGTCCTCTATTCAGCTTCCCTCTGATGCCACAATGCAGCGCACCCTGAAAGTAGTAAAAACATTTGAACAGGAAATTGCGACCCGACCGGATATTGAAAGCAACATTATGATCCTGGGTTTTGGGTTTTCAGGATCAGGACCGAATTCGGCCATGGCATTCACCACGCTGAAGGACTGGAAAGAAAGGCACGGCTCTACAGCCGAGGATGAAGCCGACCATATGCAGGCCAGTATGGCAAACGTCTCTGATGCCGTAACGATGAGCCTGCTCCCGCCTGCCATTTCGGATATGGGCACCTCGTCGGGCTTCACCTGGTACGTGCAGGACAGAGCGGGACTGGGCTACGAGGCGTTAAAGCAGGCGGCCGATGCGCTGGTGCTGAAAGCGAATCAACGTCCTGAACTGAGTGGCGTGTATATCGACGGCCTGCCGGAAGGCACTAGCCTGGCGCTTCAGATTGACCGGGAAAAAGCGGAAGCTCTGGGCGTCTCATTTGATGAAATCAACCAGACGCTCTCCGTCACCATGGGTTCAAACTACGTTAATGACTACACGAACAATGGGCGTGTTCAGCAGGTGATTATCCAGGCCGATGCGCCTTACCGAATGCAACCTGAGCAGATCCTGAAATTATCCGTTAAAAACCGCCAGGGGCAGAGGGTGCCAGTGTCAACGTTTGCGACGCTCTCCTGGAACGTTGCACCGCAGCAACTAACGCGTTATCAGGGGTATTCTGCTATCCGCATTACCGGCAGTGCGGCCACCGGTGAATCCAGCGGTACCGCAATGAAAGTTATGGAGAATTTGTCCAGGGATTTACCTCAGGGCTTGGCGGGAGAATGGGCCGGGAGCTCATTGCAGGAAATAAAATCCCAGTCGCAGCTCCCGGGTCTGATCGTCCTGTCGATTCTGGTGGTGTTTATGGTGCTCGCTGCCCTGTATGAGAGCTGGTCAATACCTTTTGCCGTCATGCTGGTGGTGCCATTGGGACTGATCGGTGCAGTCATGGCCGTGTCTGTTGCCGGCATGACGAATGATGTTTTCTTCAAGGTCGGCCTTATCACCCTGATAGGCCTGTCTGCCAAGAACGCCATATTGATTGTGGAGTTTGCCAGACAGTTGCATCGTGAAGGGAACCCTCTGGTGGCGGCAACGATACAGGCCGCAAGCCAGCGCCTGCGCCCTATTCTGATGACATCGTTAGCCTTTACGTTGGGAGTGGTTCCCTTAATGCTGGCCAGTGGCGCAAGTGACAGCACACAACACGCCATCGGCACCGGTGTCTTTGGCGGCATGATTAGCGGTACGCTTCTCGCGATCTTCTTCGTCCCGGTTTTCTTTATTGTCATCGCGCGTTTCATAGAAAGCGCCAGGAAAGGGTCACTATCGTGAGGGATCGCCCATCCACGCTGGTTGGATGAGGCGAAGCTGCTGCCGGGTGATATACTGGACAAATGCTGAAATTTTGAACCCACGCCTCACCTTTTGGGGCATTCGTCTTTGGCGATCGGCGAGAAATATCGTGACACAAGGGGCTGTGAGTGGGCTATAATTTCGAGCTAATTTCGAATGATTTTGAAATACTGCCTGTAACGCTATGAATTACAAGGCAAAATAAGCAATGAATATAAGGATTAAAGCTATGGGTTTTCTTTCCGGTAAGCGCATTCTGGTGACTGGCGTTGCCAGCAAACTGTCCATCGCATACGGCATCGCACAGGCAATGCATCGTGAAGGCGCTGAGCTGGCGTTCACCTACCAGAACGACAAGCTGAAAGGCCGTGTTGAAGAGTTTGCCGCGCAGCTGGGTTCCAGCATCGTTCTGGAATGTGACGTTGCACAAGATGAAAGCATCGATGGCATGTTTGCTGAGCTGGCAAAAGCATGGCCGAAATTCGACGGTTTCGTTCACTCCATCGGCTTCGCGCCTGGCGACCAGCTGGACGGTGACTATGTGAACGCGGTTACCCGTGATGGCTTTAAAATCGCTCACGACATCAGCTCCTACAGCTTCGTTGCGATGGCTAAATCTTGCCGCGCGATGCTGAACCCGGGCGCAGCGCTGTTGACCCTGTCCTACCTGGGCGCGGAACGTGCTATCCCTAACTACAACGTGATGGGTCTGGCTAAAGCGTCTCTGGAAGCCAACGTACGCTATATGGCGAACGCAATGGGTCCTGAAGGTGTGCGTGTTAACGCCATCTCCGCGGGTCCTATCCGCACCCTGGCGGCGTCCGGCATCAAAGATTTCCGTAAAATGCTGGCGCACTGCGAAGCGGTTACCCCGATTCGTCGTACTGTTACCATTGAAGATGTGGGTAACTCTGCTGCATTCCTGTGCTCTGACCTGTCCGCGGGTATCTCCGGTGAAGTGGTTCACGTTGACGGCGGCTTCAACATCGCTGCAATGAACGAGCTGGAAATTAAATAAGCTCAGACTCTCTTCCCGCACGGGAAGAGAGTTTTCCCCCGCACCATCCCCTCGTTATTCCGTTCTGCTATTTGTTATCACCTAACAATATTTTTCCCTTTATCTGCGTTACGCCAGGATATTGATCGCCATTTTGAGATCAAGGAACGCCCATGGAACAACGCCGTTTTTCCGGCAAAGGCCACTGGTATCACGAAACCCAGTCAAACCACGCGCAGTCGGATGCGCTGCCCCTGATGCCCGAAGCCGCTAACGTCGACGATCGTTTTTTGCTCGATTTAGCCCTGCCCGATGAGATTGTCGCCGCCTGTACCGGCTGGCTTGCCCCTGCCAGAGCCTTATGCCATCAGCTGTTTCCCCTCTCACTTCCCGTCAATCGTCTGCGAACGCTCAGCGCCTATGACCGGTTAAGTACCGCGTTGACGGTTGCGCAGGCCTGTGGCGTTCAGCGGCTATGCAACCATTACGCCGCCCTTCTTGCTCCGCTGCCGGGTCCTGACTCCTCCCGCGAAAGTAACCGGCGGCTGGCGCAAATCACGCAGTATGCCCGTCAGCTCGCCAGCTCACCGGATGTCATTGATGACAAGGCGCGAAACCAGCTTGATGAGGTGGGTCTCTCTACCTATGACATTGTGGTGATTAACCAGATCATCGGCTTTATCGGTTTTCAGGCGCGCGTGGTTGCGGTCTTTCAGGCTCTGCTTGGCCATCCCGTTCGCTGGTTGCCGGGCCATCATATTCAGCCGCACACCCTGCCAGCGTGCGCCGGTAGGTGGATAGCGCTTCTTCCCGTGGTCGAGCTTCGCTATGCGAGTGCGCATCAGCTTGAGTCCCTCTCCCGCTGGCAGGCAGAACCTGCGCTTGAGGCGCTGACACCCGTCCTGTGCCATGAACCGACCTTGCTCGACCTGACGGGAGAGATCCTGATAAACAGCCGGGAAGAGAGTGCGCTTTCCCCGCCGTCGCTTTTGGCAGCAGTCGACTTGCTGACACGCTCGCCGGACCGCTTTAGTGCCGCGCAGTTTACCCCACTCATGGAAGAAGGACTGACTGTCGCCCAGGCGATCAACCGCCTGTCTCAAAGCGCGTTTGAGGGCTGGCTTAATCGACTAAAAGTCGCGGCTGGCAAAGCGGAATAACCACACGCATTCCCCAAAGACCGCTTGCTGTAGAAGTGAGAATCGCGTAAAACTGTCAGCCGCTCAATGGCTACGAAAATAGAACATTATGTTTCAGGACAACCCGCTGCTAGCGCAGCTTAAACAGCAACTGCATTCCCAGACGCCGCGTGCAGAAGGGGTCGTGAAAGCCACGGAAAAGGGCTTTGGCTTCCTTGAAGTTGACGCGCAGAAAAGCTACTTCATTCCGCCACCGCAGATGAAGAAAGTGATGCATGGCGATCGCGTCATGGCCGTCATTCATACAGAGAAGGAACGTGAATCCGCTGAGCCGGAAGAACTGATTGAACCGTTCCTGACCCGCTTTGTCGGTAAGGTACAGCGAAAAGACGATCGTCTTTCTATCGTGCCGGATCATCCCCTGTTGAAAGATGCCATTCCCTGCCGGGCCGCCCGCGGCGTTGAGCATGATTTTAAAGAAGGTGACTGGGCCGTAGCAGAAATGCGCCGTCATCCTCTGAAAGGCGATCGTGGTTTCTATGCAGAACTGACGCAGTTCATCACCTTTGGCGATGACCATTTCGTCCCGTGGTGGGTCACGCTGGCACGCCATAATCTTGAAAAAGAAGCGCCGAACGGCGTAGCGACTGAAATGCAGGACGAAGGTTTGACGCGCCGCGATCTCACTGCGCTGGAATTTGTCACCATCGACAGCGCCAGCACAGAAGATATGGACGATGCGCTCTACGCTGAAGAGAGCGCCGATGGCAAACTGCATCTGACCGTCGCCATTGCCGATCCTACCGCCTGGATTGCACAAGGCAGTAAACTGGACGAAACGGCCAAAATCCGTGCGTTTACTAACTACCTGCCAGGCTTTAACATCCCGATGCTTCCGCGCGAACTGTCAGACGATCTCTGCTCGCTGCGCCCAAATGAAGTGCGCCCGGCTCTCGCCTGCCGCATGACCATCGCCGCGGATGGGACGATTGAAGACGATATCGAATTCTTTGCCGCCACCATCGAATCCAAAGCCAAGCTGGCCTATGACAATGTCTCTGACTGGCTGGAAAACACCGGCAGCTGGAAACCTGAATCCGATGCCATTGCAGCGCAGATTCGTCTGCTGCACCGTATTTGCCTGAAGCGTGGCGAATGGCGTACAACCCACGCCCTGGTGTTCAAAGATCGTCCGGATTACCGTTTTGTTCTCGGTGAGAAAGGCGAAGTGCTGGATATCGTGGCCGAGCCGCGACGCATTGCTAACCGCATCGTCGAAGAAGCGATGATTTCCGCCAACATTTGCGCCGCACGCGTGCTGCGCGACAAGCTGGGCTTTGGTATTTACAACGTTCACACCGGATTCGATCCGGCCAATACCGAAGCGCTGGCGGCCCTGCTGAAGAATCACGATGTGCATGTTGATCCGGAAGAAGTCCTGACGCTGCCAGGATTCTGCAAGCTTCGCCGCGAGCTGGACGCACAGCCATCCGGTTTCCTTGATAGCCGTATTCGCCGCTTCCAGTCCTTCGCTGAAATCAGCACCGAACCAGGCCCGCACTTCGGCCTCGGTCTGGAAGCTTACGCCACCTGGACATCCCCAATTCGTAAATATGGCGACATGGTTAACCACCGTCTGCTGAAAGCGATTATCAAAGGCGAAACGATTGCGCGCCCTCAGGACGACACGACCGTGCAGATGGCAGAACGTCGCCGTCTGAACCGCATGGCGGAACGTGACGTTGGAGACTGGCTGTACGCGCGTTTCCTGCAGGATAAAGCCGGAACCGACACCCGCTTCGCTGCGGAGATTATTGATATCAGCCGCGGCGGGATGCGTGTCCGTCTGGTGGATAACGGTGCTGTCGCCTTTATCCCTGCCCCATTCCTGCATGCCGTTCGTGACGAACTGGTCTGTAGCCAGGAAAGTGGCACCGTGCAGATTAAAGGTGAAACAGTTTACAAAGTCACTGAGGTGATTGACGTAACTATCGCTGAAGTCCGCATGGAAACCCGCAGTATTATCGCGCGACCAGCTGTCTGATAACCCGCTAAATTGTCGGCCATTTCCGTTCGGGAAGGCCGACAATTTTTCTTTTTAACCCGCCCCACAAATTCATCATTTTTTCTGACTATTTTCCGATACCCCCCGCCCAAAATGGCCATAATTATCTACAGTAAAAGAGTGCCGTCATATTCGGTCACCTGAATAGCTGGATGCTCAGTATTCTTTTTTGGCAGACTCGTTTTATTATAAGAAAGCAGGGAAAAACAATACGTTCACTTCGGTTTTACCGCTGTTTCACAACGGAAAAGTCGACTGCAAATGAATAATTTGTGCGCTAATGAGTAGCAGCGGGAGAAATCATGATCGACGATCTTGAGCAGAATTTGCTGTTTCGTTACATGGGTACTCACAGTCCGTGGTGGCGATTGTCGGCAGACAGCAACGCTCTGCACCTTGCCGCCAGCGAAAATGCCGATGCGACTCAGGTGGTGACGCTGGACGATGAACAAGCCACGTTGATCCGCCAGTTAACGGTAATTACCTCCAGCATTTCAATGAACCTCTCCCTGTATGGCGAAGAGGTTCCCGTGCATCTTGTCGGCCGCAAAATCACCCGAAACGAGTGGGCTGGCACGGCATCGGCCTGGAACGATACCCCCTCCGTAGCACGCGATCTCGCTCAAGGACTCTCCTTCGCGGAACAGGTGGTTTCGGAAGCGAATTCCGTCATTGTGATTCTCGATCAGCACGGCAATATTCAGCGTTTTAATCGCCTGAGCGAAGAGTATACCGGTCTGAAAGAGCAGGAAGTGATCGGTCAGAACGTGTTCAAATTGTTTATGAGTCGCAGCGAGGCGGCAGCCTCGAAGCGAAATATCACCGGTTTCTTCCGTAACGGCAGCTCCTACGAAGTTGAACGCTGGATCAAGACGCGGAAAGGACAACGCTTGTTTCTGTTCAGAAACAAATTCGTTCACAGCGGCAGCGGTAAAAACGAAATATTTCTTATTTGCTCCGGCACCGACATTACCGAGGAACGTCGGGCGCAGGAGCGCCTGCGCGTGCTGGCCAATACCGATACCATCACCGGTTTACCCAACCGCAATGCCATCCACGAACAGATCTCAGACGCCATCAACCATCGGGGCGAAACGCAGGTTGGCGTGGTGTATCTTGACCTGGATAACTTCAAAAAGGTCAACGATGCCTACGGGCATATGTTTGGCGATCAGCTCTTACAGGCGGTTGCACTCGCCATTCTGAGTTGCCTTGACGAGGGGCAGGTCCTGGCCCGGCTCGGCGGCGATGAGTTTATCGTGATGGCCACGAATACGTCTCAGGGCTCGCTGGAAGCGATGGCGTCGCGCATTCTGACCCGCCTGCGCCAGCCGTTCAGAATCGGGCTGATTGAGATATATACCGGCTGTTCTTTGGGGATCGCCCTCGCGCCGCAGCACGGGAACGATCGGGAAAGTGTGATTCGCAATGCCGATACGGCCATGTACACCGCCAAGGAAAATGGCAGGGGTAAGTTCTGCGTCTTCTCCCCTGAAATGAACCAGCGCGTATTTGAGTATCTTTGGCTGGACACCAATCTGCGTAAAGCGCTGGATAACGATCAGCTTCTGATTCACTACCAGCCTAAAATGACCTGGCGCGGTGAGGTCAGAAGTCTTGAGGCGCTGGTCCGCTGGCAGTCGCCGGAGCGCGGCTTGATCCCACCGCTGGAATTTATCTCTTATGCCGAAGAGTCCGGTTTGATTGTGCCGCTGGGGCGCTGGGTGATGCTCGACGTGGTTCGTCAGGTGGCGAAATGGCGTGACAAGGGGATTAACCTGCGCGTGGCCGTGAACGTCTCTGCACGTCAGCTTGCCGACCAGACGATTTTCAGCGATTTAAAGCAGGCGCTTAAGGATCTGCATTTTGAGTACTGTCCTATCGACGTCGAGTTAACAGAGAGCTGTCTCATCGAAAACGAAGAGCTGGCGCTTTCGGTGATCCAGCAATTCAGCCGACTCGGGGCGCAAATACATCTGGATGACTTTGGTACGGGCTACTCTTCCCTTTCCCAGCTGGCGCGTTTTCCTATTGACGCCATTAAACTCGATCAATCTTTTGTCAGAGATATTCATAAGCAGTCCATCTCCCAGTCTCTGGTACGCGCCATTGTCGCAGTGGCACAGGCCCTGAATCTGCAGGTGATCGCCGAGGGGGTGGAGAATGCAAAAGAAGACGCCTTTCTGACTAAGAATGGCGTCAACGAACGGCAGGGTTTCCTTTTTGCTAAGCCGATGCCCGCTGCCGCATTCGAGCGATGGCTAAAACGCTATCAGGCGCGACAACAGCGCTAGCTGGCCTTGCGTAAGCCCGCCGCATGATGGCGGTTTTGCAGCATCACCAGACGCTCCATGTAGGCGATATCTTTCGGCTCAAGGCAAAATGCGGCATCGACCCAGTCTTCGGTAATGTCCATCAGCTCACTGCGTGGCAACTGCAGAACGCGCGTACGAGCACGCAGCATGGCTCTTACGCCGTTCAGTTTTGGCCGCAATGTGTCGATGAAGGTCCTGACCGAGACGTAGCTTTGCCCGGGTTCATACAGTACATCCACCAGCCCGTGCTGCTCGTACCATTCTGCCGTGTGGGACTCCCCTTTGTAGATGAGCTCCTCCGCCAGCTTCATGCCTGAACGTCGTGCGACCAGAGAATACCCCCCATCCCCGGGAACAGATTAAAGGCAATTTCCGGGAAACCTAACCGGGCATCACGCTGAGCCAGGACAAAATGGTGCGCCAGCGCTGCCTCAAATCCGCCGCCTAATGCGCTGCCTTCGACCATTGCCAGCGTGATGGCCCCCGTATCAAACCCTCTTGATGCCGCATGGACGCAATCAACACAGGCGCGGGCATACGCCCGTAACGCTTCACGCCGCCCGTTCTGAATGCACTCGACGAAGAACTGCAAGTCCCCTCCCACGTTGTACATTTCAGGAACAAGCGAGCCGGTAACCCAAAAATCGACCGCAAAACCCGACTGACGGACCAGCCAGGAAAGGTTCATGATCTCCTCAATTAAGGCATGGTTGAAGCAAGGACGCGGCTGAGCCCGCAGCATCATCCAGACGGTGCGTCGCTCCGCCTCGTAATACCCTGAGAGCTGCGTGAAACGTTCAGTATCGGTAAACAGTGTACAGGTAGGCTGATTGATAACTGTCATAGTCCAATTCCTCATATAAAAAAGCGCCTTGCGCGCAGTTTTAGACTAATCCACCGATTAAGCCTGCTATATGAGGGGGAATAAATTTATCACTTTCATTTATGTAATTTCGTTATTGCATTTTTTCCCTTCTCTTTTGACCCCATTTTCTGCATCATTGAAATTATTCACTTTTCGCTCCCGGGGAGAGATTATGTCTACTATTGATCCACAAGCTGTAGCACAACGTATTGATACCGTGCTGGATATTCTGGTAGCGGGTGATTATCACTCTGCGATCCGCAATCTCGAGATCCTGAAGTCTGAACTTCTTGCTCAGAATGGCGCTGACAGCGCCCCCGAAAACAAACAGCCAAAAGCGCCGTGGGAAGTGTAATCCCACCGTTTCCGACCTCGTTTCGCTTTATTAAATGGATGCTATGAATTCCCGACAACAACTCATTTTGCAGATGGTCATCGATCAGGGGCGTGTAAGCGTGGTCGATCTCGCTAAAACCACCGGCGTCTCCGAAGTCACCATTCGTCAGGATCTTAATCTGCTGGAAAAACAGAGTTACCTGCGCCGTGCGCATGGTTATGCCGTGCCGCTGGACAGCGACGACGTTGAGACGCGCATGATGAATAACTACGCGCTTAAACGTGAACTTGCAGAGTTTGCCGCATCACTGGTAAACCCTGGCGAGACGGTCTTTATTGAAAACGGCAGCAGCAATGCCCTTCTGGCACGGACGCTCGCGGAACAAAAAGACGTGACTATCATCACTGTCAGCAGCTATATCGCCCATTTACTCAAAGAGACGCGCTGTGAGGTCATTTTGCTGGGTGGCATTTACCAAAAGAAAAGTGAAAGCATGGTGGGCCCGCTGACCCGGCAATATGTTCAGCAGGTGCATTTCAGTAAGGCCTTTATCGGCATTGACGGCTGGCAGCCGGAAACAGGTTTCACCGGCCGGGATATGATGCGCACTGACGTGGTGAATGCCGTACTGGAAAAAGAGTGTGAAGCCATTGTGCTCACTGACAGTTCCAAATTTGGCGCCGTCCATCCTTACACAATGGGTCCCGTCTCACGCTTCAGTCGCGTCATTACCGACGAACGGTTAAGTGACGAGCATCGTAATAAGCTGGAAGAAGACGGTCTGATTGTCGATATTATTAAAACGTCCGCCTGAGTCCATTTCGCGCCCGTCATTCGGGCGCCTGCATATCCCTTCGTCTGAGACGATTCCTAACCCCCCTTTAAGAGTTTTTACCTGTTTAACCCGCATTAAAGTCGTAAAATTAATGTTAGCGATATAACAGGAAGTGACTATCACTTGCGTGATTACGTAACGCCTGCGCGACCAGCTTTCACGGAAAAAAGAATTAGGTATTCGTTTTGTCTATACTTAACGTGTACCTCTTTCCGTGAATCGATAATTCAGGAGAAAGTATTATGACCTTAACCAGCAAAAAATTAGCCGCCGCTGTTCTGGCAATCACTGTAGCAATGTCCCTGAGCGCATGCTCTAACTGGTCTAAACGTGACCGTAACACCGCCATTGGTGCCGGTGCAGGTGCACTCGGTGGTGCAGTCTTAACAGATGGTAGCACGCTGGGTACATTGGGTGGCGCTGCTGTCGGTGGTATTATCGGTCACCAGGTTGGCAAATAATTATTCTATAAGCCTTCCCGACATCGCGATTTAGCGTCGCATTTCAGGTCTGACTTACGCACGTATATATCACGAGCCACGGCATTTGCCGTGGCTCATTTATTTTAACCGCCTGCCAGTTTGACTTTCATGCCTTTTGCTTCAAGCAGCGATTTAATTAAATCGCGTTTATCACCCTGAATTTCGATAATGCCGTCTTTCACGGCCCCACCGCAGCCACATTTCTTTTTCAACTCAGCCGCCAGTTTTGTTAGTTCAGCATCATCCTGGTCAATTCCTGAGATAAGGCAAACCCCTTTCCCTTTTCGTCCACTGGTTTGACGCTGGATACGCACAATACCGTCGCCCTTCGGACGTTCCACTTTGGTTTTCGGCTCATCTATGCGCCCACTCTCCGTTGAGTAGACCAGACGACTGTTGGAATCGGTCATTACGCCCCCTTTTTCAGTGATGCGTTGATTGCCTTAAGCGTCTCTGCCGGGTTAGCAGACTGCGTTACTGGCCGCCCGATAACCATATAATCCACACCAGCAGCCAGCGCCTGCTCAGGCGTCATAATACGGCGCTGATCGCCCACGTCGCTGCCAGCCGGACGAATACCCGGCGTGACCAGTTTAAAATCTTTGCCCAGTTCTGATTTGAAGCGCACCGCTTCCTGTGCGGAGCAGACGACGCCATCCAGCCCGCAGTTCTGCGTCAGACGCGCAAGACGCTCGGCATGTTCGGCAGGTGACAATGTCACGCCAAGATCGCGTAAATCACTTTCGTCCATACTGGTCAATACGGTCACCGCAATCAGCAATGGCGCATCTTTCCCGAACGGCAGGAGGGCTTCACGGGCGGCAGTCATCATTCTCGCCCCGCCCGACGCATGGACGTTGACCATCCATACACCCAGCTCTGCGGCGGCGGCAACGGCGTGCGCCGTGGTATTCGGGATGTCATGGAACTTGAGATCGAGGAAGACATCGAAACCACGCTGCTGCAGATCGCGGACGATTTGCGGTCCAAACAGCGTGAACATCTCTTTACCAACTTTCAGACGGCAATCGCGAGGATCGATACCGTCGACAAAGGCCAGTGCAGCGTCACGCTTATTGTAATCAAGCGCGACAACAACAGGAGAATCCGTAATAACGTGGGAAGTGGAGGAAGTAACAGACGTCATGACCAGCCCTTTTCGTCTATGGGCGCGCAGCGGCGCGGAACAGATAAACGGCCAGCATTCTACCTGCCGCCGCCGCAAATTGACAGAATCCATTTGCGCCCCTGCCAGGCTGGCACACCGCACGGTGTTAAGGAAGGGGTATAAACCATCAGTATGTTGTAACTAAAATGGGGTGTTTTAAAAAAATTACTGGCCGTCAAGACCACGGATTGGCTTGATGGTGGACCAGGCTCGGCAGGAAGGACAATGCCAGTAAAGCGTATACGCGGTAAAACCACACTTCTGGCAACGGTAGCGCGGTTTACTCCGCACCTGCTCGCCGACCATGTCGCGCAGCACCATCAGGCTCTCTTTGGCTCGCCCTTCTTCTGCGTCGTTCAGGTGGTAATCCATCAGCTTATGGAATACCCGCATCGTCGGATGACGCTGTAGCTGACGGGTAATATACACCTGCGCGGTGTCGGACCCTTCGTACTGCTCAACCACGTCTGAGAGCATCAGCTCTGCGGTCGCGCCGGTATTCTCTTCCACGCAACGGCGCAGGAATGCTACCCACTCTTCCTGCTTACCCAGCTGTTGATAGCAGGTTTGCAGCATCTCCAGCGTTTCACTGACCAGCTCTTTGTCCTGGTCAATCACCCGAAGCAGGCTTTCAACGGCTTTGGCGTAATCGCCACTCGCCATAAAAACGCGTCCCATCATGATAGAGATACGCGCGCTATTGCGATCTGCTGCTGCACCTTTCTTCAGCAACGCCATGGCTTTGTCCATGTCGTCGTTGCCCATCTGCTGAAGGGCAAGTTCACAGTAGAAATGGGCTATCTCAACACGCTGCTTATCTTTACCCAGCTTCACCAGACGCTCGGCAGTATCAATGGCTTTTTGCCATTCGCTGGTGGCCTGATAAATTTGCAATAATTGCTGCAACGCACCGATACGGAAATCCGTTTCATCAATCAGCTGCGAGAACATATCTTCAGCGCGGTCATACAGGCCGGCAGCCATGTAATCGCGCCCCAGCTGCTGGACCGCGAGGAGACGTTGATCGTAGGTCAGCGAGGCGCTTTCCATGAGGGTCTGGTGGATACGGATGGCACGGTCAACCTCGCCACGCGAGCGGAACAGGTTACCGAGCGTGAGATGGGCTTCGACGGTCCCCGTATCCTCTTTCAGCATATCGAGGAACAGGTCTACCGCTTTGTCCTGCTGATTACTCAGGAGGAAGTTCACCCCCGCAACGTAGTCGCGAGAGAGACGGTTAGCCTCATCCTGCTTTGTTTGTTGCGCACTTCTGCGGCCCATATACCAGCCATAGGCAGCGGCTACAGGCAAAAGCAGAAACAACAACTCCAGCATCGTCGATTATTCCTTTACGACCGGCACACCAGAGCTTTCCGGAATGTCGGACGCAGGCGCAATGTTATGCTCAAGTCGTTTAATTTTACGTTCAGCGCGTGCAAGAGAAACACGGACTTTCAGCCAGAACAGACCGCAAACCAGCCAGCCAATGGCAAAGCCTGCGGCAAACAAGACCGCAAGCAGACTTGATACGCGATACTCGCCCTGCGCCAGCAGATAGTTAAACGTCACCTGTTGATCGTTTTGTGCACCCAATGTGACTGAAATGACAAAAATCGCCAATACCAGTAAGAAAATGAGTAAATATTTCACATTACTTCCCGTTATGTGGTTCAAGCGAATAAAGTGTGTTCAACTTACCGCAATCAGCCTTATAAACTACCATTTTAGCGACGGGCGCGAAACGGAAAAAGTGACGCACACGTCATGGATTTATGGGCGAAATGCGCAATATCAACCGTCAGGCGTCGCTTTGCTCCCTTTCGGCGATTTCTTCTTTCTCTTCAGGCGGTGGCGTAAGCGGGCCACAGAGTCGTTCTGCAAGCCAGGTTGCCAGCGTCACCAGCAGCCATGAGATCAGCGTAGCGACCACCAGGTCCCGTGGCCAGTGCATCCCCAGCAGCAAGCGGCTGCCCATCACTCCCGTTGCCCAGATCAGTAATATCCCGATGGTAACCGTTCGACGTCGTGGCCAAAGCAGCCCAACAGCCAACAGCGCCCAGCTGGCCGCAAACATCGTGTGGCCGGAAGGAAACGCGAAGCCCGTCTCTTTTTGCCAGTGTTTACGCAAGAACTTCGGAATATCCTGCTGTTCCGTAAGCTGTTCTTTCACCAGCGCACCGCGATCTTTACGCTTTAAATTGTAGAACTCATCTACCGGAATATGGTGTGTTTTTTCCAGCCAGACGACAAACGGTCGTGGCTCCTGAACATGGTCTTTCACCCAGGACTTAACGCCCTGACCAATAACAATCGCGCCACCCAGGATAGCAAAGAGCATCAGCGCCGCGCGCAGACGAAAACGCAGGCACCACAGGAACCAGCCACAGAGAATGATATGGGTGATAATTCCCCACGGTTGCGTGACCGTCTCCGTTACCCAGTACAACGTTTTCAGCCACGTGGCATTCTGCCCGGGCTGCCACATCCAGCCGGAGACCCATACGGTCAAAGGCATAATCAGTAAAATGGCCGCGCCTGCTGCCGTACGTCTGGCGATTGAAAGCATGTCTTCTCCTTTTACGCTAAGCCTCACAATCATAACTGAAATTCATCCGATGGGTGGAGATGACGGATCGTGCGTTTAACGTTCATATAGCATGGTGCCCATTAGGCGAACGTGCTGAGCTTGTGGCAAAATGAACAGATACAGAAAGTAAAACAGGCGCAAGACACGAAACGTGTCAGCCTACTCTGGAGAATCACATGCAGCTTAAACGTGTGGCAGAAGCCAAACTGCCAACCCCATGGGGCGATTTCCTGATGGTGGGGTTTGAAGAACTGGCAACCGGACAGGATCATGTTGCGCTGGTCTACGGCGATATTTCAGGGCAGACGCCGGTGCTGTCCCGCGTCCATTCGGAGTGTCTGACCGGCGATGCGTTGTTCAGCCTGCGCTGTGATTGCGGTTTCCAGCTGGAAGCTGCCCTTTCTCATATTGCCGAAGAAGGCCGCGGTGTGTTGCTCTATCACCGTCAGGAAGGTCGTAATATTGGCCTGCTGAATAAAATCCGCGCATACGCGCTGCAGGACCAGGGCTACGATACGGTAGAAGCCAACCATCAGCTCGGTTTTGCCGCCGATGAACGTGACTTCACCCTGTGTGCGGACATGTTCAAGCTGCTGGGCGTCGACGAGGTTCGTCTGCTGACGAACAACCCCAAAAAAGTGGAAATCCTCACCGAAGCGGGAATCAACATTGTCGAACGTGTGCCGCTGATTGTTGGCCGCAACCCGAAAAATGCCCACTATCTTGATACTAAAGCCGCCAAGATGGGCCATCTGCTGAAAGAGTGAAAGTAAAAAGCCCGGCATAAGCGCCGGGCTTTTTTATCAATCGAGCATCTTACGAATCACATAGTGTAAAATGCCGTCGTTCTGGTAGTAGGTCAATTCGGTTGCCGTATCAATACGGCACCGGCAGTCCAGTACCTCCGTCTTCCCGTCAGCTCGCGTCAGCTTCACCGGCACCGTTTTACCCGGCTGCAGGTTTTGCAGACCACTAATATCAATCTGCTCTTCTCCGGTCAGCCCCAGCGTTTTACGGGTTACGCCCTGCGGGAACTCAAGCGGCAGAATCCCCATGCCGATGAGGTTCGAGCGGTGAATACGTTCAAACGACTCGGCGATCACCACACGAACGCCTAGCAGGCGCGGTCCTTTCGCCGCCCAGTCACGGCTGGAACCGGAACCGTACTCTTTCCCGGCAATCACCGCCAGCGGTGTACCTTCCTGTTGATATTTCACGGCTGCATCGTAAATCGACACGACGTCCGTCCCCGGTAGATGGCGCGTCATCCCCCCTTCCACCCCCGGAACCATTTCATTACGAATGCGAATGTTGGCAAACGTGCCCCGCATCATGACTTCATGGTTACCGCGGCGCGAACCGTAGGAGTTAAAATCGCGGCGCTCCACTCCCCGGCTTTGCAAATAACGGCCCGCCGGGCTATCGGCTTTGATACTCCCCGCCGGAGAGATATGGTCAGTGGTGACAGAATCCCCCAGCATGGCCAGGATGCGCGCCCCATGAATATCTTTAAGCGGCGCAGGCTCGGCGAGCATCTCATCAAAGAACGGAGACAGACGAATATAGGTCGAGTCATCCTGCCAGTCATAGGTGTCCGACCCCACGACATTGATGGCTTTCCATTCCGGCGTGCCTTCGAAGACCTCCGCATACTCTTTGCGGAACATTTCTGTAGAGACCTTTTCAACGGCCATCGCAATTTCACGCGAGGACGGCCAGATATCTTTCAGGTAGACGGGATCGTTCTTGCGATCGTGACCAATCGGATCGGTCACCAGGTTAATGTTCATATTCCCGGCCAGCGCATAGGCCACCACCAGGGGCGGCGAAGCAAGCCAGTTGGTTTTGACCAGTGGATGAATACGCCCTTCAAAGTTACGGTTGCCGGAAAGTACGGCGCCTACCGTCAAATCGCCCTGCTTGATCGCCGTTTCAATGGGCTCAGGCAGCGGACCGGAGTTACCAATGCAGGTCGTACAGCCATACCCCACGAGGTTAAAGCCCAGCTCATCAAGATAAGGCGTCAGCTTAGCCTGCGCCAGGTAATCCGAAACCACTTTGGAGCCCGGCGCCAGCGAGGCTTTGACCCACGGTTGAGGTTTCAGACCCAGTTCAACCGCTTTTTTCGCCAGCAGACCGGCCGCCATTAAAACACTGGGGTTTGAGGTGTTGGTACAGGAGGTGATGGCGGCAATCACAACCGCCCCGTCCGGAAGTTGATATTGATGGCCGTTCAACACATAGTCGATGGGACGATGGTCTTTCTTCGCCACGTTGACTTCCAGCTCATTGCTGGCCGCAAAGGCTTTCGGCACGTCTGTCAACGCGACGCGATCCTGCGGACGTTTTGGCCCGGCGAGGCTTGCCTCAACGCTGCCCATATCAAGCTCAAGCGTACTGGTAAATACCGGTTCATCGCCCGGATTGCGCCACATACCCTGCGCTTTGGTATAGGCCTCTACCAGCGCCACCTGCTCTTCGCTGCGTCCGCTCAGACGCATGTACTCCAGCGTGACGTCATCAATTGGGAAAAAGCCACAGGTTGCGCCATATTCTGGTGCCATGTTGGCAATGGTCGCGCGGTCAGCCAGGGGCAGCGAATCCAGCCCGTCCCCGTAGAACTCAACAAATTTGCCCACCACCCCATGCTTGCGCAGCATTTGCGTAACGGTAAGTACCAAATCGGTCGCGGTAATGCCTTCTGACAGTTTTCCTGTCAGCTTAAAGCCCACGACATCCGGAATCAGCATGGAGACCGGCTGACCGAGCATGGCAGCTTCCGCTTCGATTCCGCCGACACCCCAGCCCAGCACGCCGAGGCCGTTAATCATGGTGGTGTGGGAATCTGTACCCACCAGCGTATCCGGATAAGCCACCCACTCTTTGTCCTGTAATTCGCTCCAGACGGCTTTACCAAGATACTCAAGGTTAACCTGGTGGCAAATACCCGTGCCCGGTGGAACCACGCTAAAGCGGCTGAATGCCTGCTGGCCCCACTTCAGGAAAACATAACGTTCGTGGTTACGCTCCATCTCCAGACGGACGTTCTCGCCAAAGGCATCGTCATCACCGAAATGGTCAACGGTCACGGAGTGGTCAATCACGAGGTCAACGGGGGAAAGCGGGTTCACTTTGGCCGTATCGCCGCCGAGGCGTTTAACCGCCTCGCGCATCGCGGCGAGATCCACCACGGCAGGTACACCGGTAAAGTCCTGCATCAGGACCCTTGCCGGGCGGTAGGCAATTTCTCTGTCGGCATGGGCATGCTTCAGCCACCCCGCCAGCGCCTGGATATCATCGAGCGTGACGGAATCACCGTCCTGCCAGCGCAAGAGGTTTTCCATCAGAACTTTCAAGGACTTGGGTAAACGCGAAATGTCCCCAAGCGTTCTGGCAGCCAGCGGCAGGCTATAGTAATGCCAGGTTTTATTTTCTGCCTGTAATGTGTCCTTACTGGCTTCGCGTAGGGTTAACGACATAAGCTCCTCCTTAATTACAGAGATGTCCTGACAATCATCAGGGCCGTAATTAAAGATAACACAAAGATGTCGTAACGTTTTGATAACAACCCGAATTGATAAATTTAGGAATGGTCCAGAGGACGTCAAAACAAAAAACCCCGCCGCAGCGAGGTTTTATCATTTAGCGGATGGCCAGCCAGATGAGCTGACTCCAGAACAGGATCGACAGGGTAAACACGCCAATCCATGACCAGTATTTGTGAGACGTCATGTTATTCATCATAGGGACACCAGGCATTATTTATTAAACATTCCGAGGTAGGTCCTCAGTGCGATATTGCTGATGTGTATTTATTAAAGAGTACAAAGGTGCATAGTCGTTATTCAGACCCAATGCATCATTACGCAAAAAACTAAATTATTGTTTTTTGGGTTCGTCTTCCGCGAACACATCAATAAAGGCTTGCTGCTGCGGCGTCAGTTTCCAGGATGCAGGCACAACTGTCGCAGGAGTCTTACGTCCTTTGTGGACAGTGTCATGACGCTGACACATCTGTTTTACCGTTTCTGTACGTACCGTCACTGCCATATTCAACCCCAATATTTCCAGGCCAGGAGAGCAACCATCAGCCAGAACAGGGCGGAGACGAGAAAGACCGCCAGCCAGGCTTTACGCTTGAGCGCAGGATCCCTTTGCGGTTCTTCACTTCCTGAAGGCATTGCTAACCTCATACAATCGATATCGCTTATCATTTAGGACCAAACAATTGGTACAATTAATCATCTGTTGAGATAAATCCTAAAGAAACTTTAGCCGAAAAGCCAGTGAATTTACGCATCTGGAGGTATGAAATATTCATTCTTTTGACCACAAATAAATATTTGAAAAGAAAAATTTGCGTAGCCGTTAATTAGTTTCTATTTTTGTCGCCAATTCACGACATTAAAACCATACAAAATAAAAGGATAATGACAATATATGGCAGGGAGAGCGCAGATGATGATAATTCTAATTTAGCTTTAAGGCGGTATTTCGGTATCTTTCCGTTAGGGAAAGATACCGGGTGTGATTATTTTGCGGGGAGTTTGATGTCTTTAAACATCTCTTCAATATCTTCATTTGAGCGTAATGCAACGGCGGTATCCACCACGTCACGCGTTAAATGCGGGGCAAAGCGCTGAATAAAATCATACATATAGCTACGCAGGAAGGTACTGCGACGGAAGCCAATTTTTGTGGTGCTGTGGCTAAAAATATCGTGTGCATCAAGACGTACCAGATCAGGGTCTGACACCGGGTCGACCGCCATGCTGGCAATAACGCCCACGCCCAGACCAAGCCGTACGTAAGTCTTGATGACGTCGGCATCGGTAGCGGTAAAGACAATGCGTGGAGTTAACCCGGCACGGTTAAAGGCGGTATCAAGCTCGGAACGTCCGGTAAAGCCAAACGTATAGGTGACTAACGGATATTGCGCCAGCTCTTCAATCGTAACCGACCCTTTCCCCGCCAGCGGGTGATCGGGAGTCACTACGATCGATCGGTTCCAGTGATAGCACGGAAGCATTACCAGATCGTCATACAGGTGGAGCGCTTCCGTCGCGATGGCAAAATCGGCATTCCCCTTCGACACCGCTTCAGCGATTTGCGTCGGTGACCCCTGATGCATATGCAAAGAGACGCGCGGATAACGCTCGATAAAGCCCTTAATAACGCCAGGTAATGCATAGCGCGCCTGGGTGTGCGTGGTGGCAATATACAGCGAGCCTTTATCTGGCCAGGTATGTTCTCCCGCAACAGATTTAATCGCATCGACTTTGGAGAGGACTTCACGCGCAATGCGAATAATTTCCTGCCCCGCTGGCGTCACCTGCGTAAGGTGCTTACCGCTACGGGCGAAAATCTGAATACCTAATTCATCCTCCAGCATGCGAACCTGCTTGCTGATGCCCGGTTGCGAGGTATATAGCCCCTCGGCAGTAGAAGAGACATTAAGGTTGTGATTCACCACCTCAACGATATAACGAAGCTGCTGTAATTTCATGCCAGACCATCCGATTTAGCGCACGCGGTCAATCGCTTAAGACGATTTGATAATAAGAAATGGGTTAACTATAACCACTATATCATTTATAGCCTGACTGTATAGTACGGAACAAAAAATAATAATAAGGTAATAAAAAAGGGCCGGAAGTCCGGCCCTTTCACTGGTAAGTGACGGTCAGGCAAGCTTATTTCTTGCCTTCAACCCATTTGCCATCGACAAAGAAGGCGGACCAGCCGGTCGCTTTGCCCTCTTTCTCTGCCGCCACGTACTGCTGCTTCGTTTTACGGCTAAAGCGAACCACCGTCTTATTGCCTTCAGGATCCTGCTGTGGCGCATCGGCCAGGTAACGCAGTTTTTCTGGCAGACGGTCACGGAAGCGGTGCAGTTCTTCTACCAGCGGCGCACGTGTTTCACGCGATTTCGGGAAGGTATTGGCCGCCAGGAAGACACCCGCAGCACCATCACGCAGCACGAAGTACGCGTCGGATTTTTCACACGGCAGCTCTGGCAACGGAACCGGATCTTCCTTCGGCGGAGCCACTTCACCGTTACGCAGAATTTTGCGCGTGTTTTTACACTCGTCGTTGGTGCACGCCATGTACTTCCCGAAACGCCCCATTTTCAGGTGCATTTCAGAGCCACACTTCTCGCACTCCACAATCGGGCCGTCATAGCCTTTAATGCGGAATTCACCTTCCTCAATCTCATACCCGTCACACGTTGGGTTATTACCGCAGACGTGCAGCTTACGTTTAGGATCGATCAGGTAGCTGTCCATCGCCGTGCCGCATTTTTTGCAGCGGCGTTTAGCACGCAGAGCGTTGGTTTCCGCATCCTCACCTTCCAGCACGTTGAGAACTTCGTTCTCCGGCACCAGGTTGATGGTGGTTTTGCAGCGCTCTTTTGGCGACAGCGCATAGCCGGAACAGCCAAGGAAGACGCCCGTGGTTGCCGTACGAATACCCATCTTGCGGCCGCAGGTTGGGCAGTCGATGCTAGTCAGAACCATCTGGTTAGGCAGCATGCCGCCCTCTTCAGGATCTTTCTCCGCTTTTTCAAGCTGGTTGGTAAAATCGCTGAAGAAGCTGTCGAGAACCTTCTTCCACTCCGCCTTATGGCTGGCAACCTCGTCGAGGCTGTCTTCCATTTGCGCGGTAAAATCGTAGTTCATCAACTCGCGGAAATTAGCTTCCAGACGGTCGGTGACGATCTCACCCATTTTTTCCGCATAGAAACGACGGTTTTCAACTCGAACGTAGCCGCGATCCTGGATCGTCGAGATGATTGACGCGTAGGTCGATGGACGACCAATACCGCGTTTTTCCAGCTCTTTCACCAGCGACGCTTCACTAAAGCGCGCAGGCGGCTTGGTGAAGTGCTGAGCAGGAACGAGATCAACCAGAGAGAGCTCATCTCCCTTGTTCACCGCTGGCAGCGTACGGTCTTCATCACCTTTACGCAGCGCAGGCATGACTTTTGTCCAGCCGTCGAAACGCAGGATACGACCGCGCGCTTTGAGACGGAAGTCGCCCGCACCGACGGTCAGCGTCGTGGAGTCATACTTCGCAGGCGTCATCTGACAGGCGACAAACTGACGCCAGATCAGCTGATACAGCTTCTGGGCATCGGCTTCCATATCTTTCAGCGACTCGGCTAACACAGAGACATCAGAAGGACGAATCGCTTCGTGCGCTTCCTGAGAGTTCTCTTTGCTGGCGAATTGATTGGCGCTTTCCGGCAGGTATTTTTTACCGAAATTATCACTGATATAACCGCGTACCATGTTTACCGCATCCTGGCTCAGATTCGTTGAGTCAGTACGCATGTAGGTGATGTAACCCGCTTCATACAAGCGCTGGGCCATCATCATGGTTTTCTTCACGCCATAGCCAAGGCGCGTACTCGCCGCCTGTTGCAGGGTAGACGTGATAAACGGCGCGCCAGGTTTACTGCTGGTCGGTTTATCTTCACGTTCCAGCACCTGATAGCGTGCTTTTTCCAGCAACGCGACGGCAGCCATGGTCTGGTCACGGTTTTCAGGACGGAAAGGCTTATCTTTCTGATGGCTCACCTGCAGTGGCAGAGCGTCACCGCCCGGCGTGGTCACATTGGCGTCAATTTCCCAGAATTCTTCCGGCACGAAGGCTTTAATTTCGCGTTCACGCTCAACGACAAGACGCACGGCGACGGATTGCACACGTCCTGCGGACAGGCCACGGGCAATCTTTTTCCACAGCAGTGGAGAGACCATATAGCCTACAACGCGGTCCATAAAGCGACGCGCCTGCTGGGCGTTGACACGGTCGATGTTCAGCTCGCCAGGCTTCTCAAACGCCTGACGAATCGCATTTTTTGTAATTTCGTTAAACACTACGCGACTGTAGCGTTTGTCATCGCCCCCGATCACTTCCCGCAGGTGCCATGCAATGGCTTCCCCTTCGCGGTCAAGGTCGGTTGCGAGATAAATGTGGTCTGCTTTTTCAGCCAGCTGCTTCAGCTCGTTAACGACTTTCTCTTTTCCGGGCAGCACTTCGTATTGTGCATCCCAGTTGTGCCATGGGTTAACACCCATGCGGTTGACAAGCGCGCTACGTTCATCCTTTTTAGGCTTTTTAGCCCCTTTGGTGGAGGTAGAGTCTGCGCTCTTTTTGCTGGCTGAGCCACTGGTCGGCAAATCGCGGATATGACCCACGCTGGACTTAACCACGTAGTCATTACCCAGATACTTATTGATCGTTTTGGCTTTTGCCGGGGACTCAACGATGACGAGAGCTTTACCCATATTCACCTTTACCTAATTTAATTCTTCCAGGAATACGCCGCACGTTGATTTCCCTTCCGCTGACGACGAGCCAATGATATTGCGGCTACGTCAGGAGATATCAACCCCTTTGTCCTACCGGGTGTCTGAGGAAAGACGCCCAGGTGATTGAGTTATCGGGTATTTTTCTCACACCTCGTATAATTCGTGACGAGTTCCCGGTCGAATGTCAAGCAATTCTGTTGCCAGAATGACGAAAGCGCACACTCTACCTGATAAAATTCGTTACGCAACTTTATTAGCATGCAAAAGCAAATCCCGCCAACCTGCCCCCTGTATCTTATCCCCTCACAAAACAGGGAAAATTTGCCCCCAAAGCGGCCCCGGCGTAGACTATTGTCACTGTTTAAGGAGTGGATTATGCAGAATACGACCCAACCTATTGACCGAGCCTCTCTGCTTATCGAAGCAAATAAGCTTATCCGTGACCATGAAGATACCCTGGCGGGCATTGAAGCCACCGGTGTAGAGCAGCGTAATGGCGTGCTGGTTTTCAGCGGCGAATACTTCCTTGACGAACAGGGATTACCCACCCCAAAAAGCACCGCTGTGTTTAATATGTTTAAATACCTGGCGCATACGCTTTCTGAAAAATATCACCTGGTCGATTAATGCAAAACGCGAGGCATATGCCTCGCGTTTTTGCTTACAGCAGCGGTTTTTGTCCGCGCTGTAGCCAGCGAAGCAGCAGGCGATCTGCGCTTTCCGCTGCACTGTTGGTAAAGCGGTCCATCAGGCGCTTACGCTGGGTGAACCGCACGCCTATCAGCTCCCTTCCGTCCATCAGGTTGAGCAGCAGATCGTCGCTGGTCCCCACTTCATCAACCAGCCCTTTTTCCTGCGCCTGAATACCGTACCAGTGTTCGCCTGTCGCGACCTGCTCAATATCCAGCGTTGGGCGCATACGGTGTACGAAATCTTTAAACAGGTGGTGCGTTTCGTTGAGATCCTCACGGAATTTTTGGCGCCCTTCTTCCGTATTTTCCCCCAGCAGCGTCAGGGTACGTTTGTACTGACCCGCCGTGTGCAGTTCGATATCAATCTCTTTATTCTTCAGAAAACGGTTAAAGTTTGGGATCTGTGCGACCACGCCGATAGAGCCAATGATGGAGAACGGTGCCGCAACAATTTTGTCCGCCACGCAGGCCATCATATAGCCACCACTTGCCGCGACTTTATCTACCGCCACGGTAAGCGGGATCTGCTTTTCTCGCAGACGCTGTAGCTGAGAAGCGGCCAGTCCGTAGCCGTGCACAACCCCGCCTGGGCTTTCAAGACGCACCACCACTTGATCCTGCGGAGTGGCCACGGCCAGAACGGCAGTCACCTCTTCCCGTAGCGAAGCGACTTCATGCGCATCCATACTGCCTTTAAAATCGAGTACATAGACGCGAGGCTTCGCGTCAGACTGTGGCGTTGCAAGCTTAGCTTTCGCCTTTGCGGCTTTGGCTTCCTGCTTGTGCTTTTTCTTCTGGGCCTTCAGCCATGCCTTCTGTTGATGGCTATCAAGCAGTGAGAGGGACATGTCTTCCTGCATCTCTTTGTACTGCTCGCTCAGACGGGTAATGCGTAACTCCCCACGCTGACGTTTGCGCTGCGTGAGATTGACAATCAGAACGGCAACGACCGCAATGGCAATCACCACCGTCGCGATTTTAGCCAAAAACAACCCATATTGAGAAAGTAATTCCACGCGTTCCACCTTGATTTAACCACGAATCTTTCACGGCAGTGTACAACAGCCCTGCCTTTGCGTCTCGCCCGTGACATTACCTGTGCGAGCCATCTTCAGGAATCCCCGCCCGGCGGTTTAAATATTTGCAAATTGTTAATTTTACAGTAATACGTCCTGTAGACTGATTGAATTCTCACGCTAATTCGGGCATAAAGCCGAAAAGTCATTATGAAGGCGCCATTGAGTCACCGTGCGCCTGAGGAGTCACCGTGCACTATCAACCGCAAAAAAACCTGCTGCAGAACCGGATCATTCTTGTCACCGGTGCCAGCGCGGGTATTGGTCGCGAAGCGGCCCTGACCTATGCTGAATATGGCGCGAGCGTTATTCTGATCGGTCGCAACGAAGAAAAACTCAAAGGTGTCGCTCAGGAAATTGAAGCGGCAGGTGGCATACCGGCCCCCTGGTATACTCTTGATTTACTGACCTGTACGCCAGCGGTATGTCAGGAATTAGCCCAACGTATCAGCACCCATTATCCACGTCTGGACGGTGTGCTGCATAACGCCGGGTTGTTAGGCGAAGTTCGTCCAATGGATGAGCAGGATCCTGATATCTGGCAGCAGGTCATGCAGGTTAACGTCAACGGCACCTTTTTCCTCACCCAGGCCTTACTTCCTTTATTACTCAAATCCGAGTCAGGCTCTCTGGTCTTTACCTCTTCCAGCGTAGGTCGTGAGGGGCGCGCAAACTGGGGGGCATATGCTGTCTCTAAATTTGCGACCGAAGGTATGATGCAGGTGCTGGCGGAGGAATATCAGAGCCGCCATCTGCGCGTAAACTGCATTAATCCGGGCGGAACACGCACCAAAATGCGCGCCAGCGCGTTCCCGAAAGAAGATCCGCAGAAGCTGAAAACCCCGGCCGAGATTATGCCACTCTATCTCTGGCTAATGGGCGACGACAGCCGTCGCAAAACCGGAATGACTTTTGATGCCCAACCGGGCCGTAAACCGGGGATTTCGCAATGAGTGAAGAACGTCACCAGCAGCGCCAGCAGCGTCTGAAAGAACAGGTTGATGCGCGCATTGCGTCAGCCCAGGACGAGCGAGGGATCGTCATCGTATTTACCGGCAACGGCAAAGGCAAAACCACCGCCGCGTTCGGCACCGCCACCCGCGCCGTCGGACACGGGCAAAAAGTGGGCGTAATCCAGTTTATCAAAGGCGAATGGCCCAATGGGGAGCGCAATTTGCTGGAACCTCACGGCGTTGAGTTTCAGGTGATGGCAACCGGTTTTACGTGGGATACGCAGAACCGGGAAACCGACACCGCAGCCTGCCTTGCTGTCTGGGAGCACGCCAAAAGAATGCTGGCCGATCCGACGCTCAATATGGTGCTACTGGACGAGATCACCTATATGGTCGCCTACGACTACCTGCCGCTGAATGCCGTGCTGGATGCACTGAAAAACCGCCCTGCACATCAGACGGTAATCGTCACGGGTCGTGGGTGTCATCGGGATATACTGGAACTGGCAGATACCGTCAGCGAGCTGCGTCCGGTCAAGCATGCATTTGATGCAGGTATCAAAGCGCAGCCTGGGATTGATTACTAAAGAAAAAAGCCCGGTGCGTTCACCGGGCTTTTAGATTAACCGTTGTTATTCCGGCTGCCAGAGCGACGGTTGCTGCTGTTCACCTGGCTATGGCGTTTCACCGCACGACGGATTTGGTTCGCCTTCATACGACGACGATCTTTCTCCACCGCCACTTTTGAGGTGGTTTCCGGCGTCAGCCCCACCAGCTCGCGCAGGTAGTTGGTCTGGGTCAGATCCAGTTCGGTATAGCCGCCACGCGGCAGACCTTTTGGCAGCAGAATGTCGCCGTAACGAACGCGAATCAGGCGGCTAACCTGAACCCCTACCGCTTCCCACAGACGACGCACCTCGCGGTTACGCCCCTCTGTCAGGGTGACGTTGTACCACTGGTTAATCCCTTCACCACCGGTAAATTTGATGGTTTTAAACGCTGCAGGACCGTCTTCCAGCTGAACGCCACGCGACAGGTCGCGCAGTTTATTTTCATCAACCTGGCCGAAGACACGCACGGCATATTCACGTTCCACTTCACGGCTTGGGTGCATCAGACGGTTTGCCAGCTCACCGTCGGTGGTAAATAGCAGCAGGCCGCAGGTGTTAACGTCCAGACGACCCACGGCAATCCAGCGCGCACCTCGCAGTTTAGGCAGACGGTCAAACACCGTCGGGCGACCTTCCGGGTCGTTGCGGGTACACAGCTCACCTTCCGGCTTATAGTAAGCCAGCACGCGGCAAATCTGTTCAGCAGACTCTTTCACGGAGATAAGATGACCGTCGATGCGGATCTTAAGCCCCGGTACGATTTCTACGCGGTCACCCAGCGTGGCGATTTTACCGTCCACACTCACGCGGCCCGCTTCAATAATGGCTTCGATTTCACGGCGCGAACCGTGGCCGGCGCGCGCCAGCACTTTCTGTAACTTCTCGCTCATTGAGCTTCCTCAGGTGTCGCCTTCACAGGCGTCGAATCAGGTCAAAAGAGGGCCTGGCCCTGCTTTGATGGCCGCGTAGTATATCTGCTTACACCTCTACAAGAAAGGCTTAACATCGCCCACGCCTTCACGAATCACTTCTGGCGCATCTTCGGTTAAGTCGACCACGGTGGTCGGTTGCTGACCAAGATAGCCGCCGTGAATAATCAGCTCAACCACCTTCTCCAGACGATCTTTGATCTCTTCCGGGTCGGACTCGGTAAACTCACTTCCCGGCAGCATCAGCGAAGTCGAGAGCATCGGTTCGCCGAGGGTTTCCAGCAGTGCCTGCGCAATCGGGTTGGACGGTACGCGCATCCCGATGGTTTTCCGTTTTTCCTGCAACAGGCGGCGCGGAACCTCTTTCGTCCCTTTCAGGATGAAGGTGTAGTTACCCGGCGTGTTGTTTTTAATCAGGCGAAACGCCACGTTATCAACATACGCATAGGTCGACAGCTCAGAGAGATCGCGACACATCAGCGTAAAGTTATGGCCGTCCGGAAGCTGGCGAATACGGCAGATACGCTCCATCGCCCCTTTGTCTTCAATTTTGCAGCCCAGCGCGTAGCCAGAATCGGTCGGGTAAACAATCACGCCGCCTTTGCGGACGATCTCCACGGCCTGATTGATCAGACGTGGCTGCGGGTTATCCGGATGAATATAGAAAAACTGACTCATACTTCCCTCTCTTCAATTTGCTGCGGCTGTTCCCAGAGCTGCCAGACCGGCTCAACGCCTGCCGGTAACCAAAGCTTGCGCCCCAGTTCAATCCACGCGCAGGGCTGATGGAAATCAGAGCCCTGCGACCCTGACAGGCCGAACTGGCGAGCATAAGTCGCAAGCTGCGCACGCTCATTGGGTGCCTGCTGACACTGGGCGACTTCCATCGCCTCGCCACCGCATTCAGCAAAGTGTGCCAGCAGTCTTTTCAGCCATTTAGCAGAAAGATTATACCGCCCCGGATGGGCCAGCACGGCCTTACCACCAGAATGATGAATCACATCAATAGCTTGTTTTATTGTACACCACTGTGGCGGAACGTATCCGGTTTTCCCGCGCGCCAGATACTTTTTAAAAACATCCGCCATGGTCGTTGCCTTGCCCGCTTCAACCAGAAAACGGGCGAAATGACCGCGCGTGACTGCCCCACCGTTCGCGAGCGCTTGTGCCCCTTCCAGCGCGCCCGGAATATGCGCCTTTTCCAGACGCTCGCCGATCATCTCCGCTCGCTGGTTGCGGCGCGTTTTTTGTTCTTGCAAAAACGTTACAAGTGCCGGATGTTCTATATCGATGTTCAGACCAACGATATGAATTTCATGGTTTTCCCAGACGGTTGAGATCTCAACCCCGGCGACCAGATTCAGCGCCAGCCCGCTGCGGGCAATCTCAGCGCGCGCTGCCGGAATGGCATCAGTGGTATCGTGATCGGTTATCGCCAGCGTGCCGACGCGCATCTCAACCGCGCGATGAACCAGGGCTTCGGGTGTCAGCAGACCATCAGAAGCCTGCGTATGGCTGTGTAAATCATAAATAATGGCGTAGGTGGTATCGCTCAAAGCACTTCCCATAACAGGTTGGAGACATCCGAAACCGCCATGATACCGACTTAACGCGAAATTCTGAAATCAAGGGTTGACAACTCGCCATCGAACTAGTTAACTAGTACGCAAGTTCACACGAGAAAGGTATCTGAAAATGACAGCACATTTCACTCTGCACGGTTGGTGGCGCACTTCCTGATTTTCGGGCAGTGTCACGCGTCTGCGAAATGCAAACAGATACCCAGCCCGCTACCCAGCGGGCTTTTTTTTGAACAGAATAAATGAGAACAACAACATGCAAACAGCCAAACCCCATCTCGACCTGCTGACCTGCGAGGCGGCCTATCGCCACAACCCGACCGCGCTGTTTCATCAGGTGTGCGGCGCACGTCCGGCAACGCTGCTGCTGGAGTCTGCAGATATCGACAGCAAAGACGATCTTAAAAGCCTGTTGCTGGTCGACAGCGCGCTGCGCATTACCGCGTTAGGTGACACTGTCACCATCAAGGCACTTTCTGACAATGGCGCATCGCTGCTGCCGCTGCTCGATGCTGCCCTGCCTGCGGGCATCGAGAATAAACGTCACCCGGACCAGCGAATTCTGCATTTTCCTCCGGTAAGCCAGCTGCTGGACGAAGATGCCCGCCTCTGCTCGCTGTCCGTTTTCGACGCTTTCCGCCTGCTGCAAAATCTGGTCACCGTGCCGGAAGATGAGCGTGAAGCGATGTTCTTCGGCGGGCTGTTTGCATATGACCTGGTCGCCGGGTTTGAAGATTTGCCGGAAACCGAGCAGGGTAACCGCTGCCCGGATTACTGCTTCTATCTGGCCGAGACCCTGCTGGTGATCGACCATCAGAAAAAATACACCCGCATCCAGGCCAGCCTGTTCACGCCGTCCGCGGCTGAGAAAGAGCGCCTCGAAAATCGCATCGCTCAACTCCAGCAGCAAATGACGGAGGCGCCCCCTGCGCTGCCGGTACAGCGCGTCGAGCAGATGACGTGTGAGGTTAACCAGACCGACGATCAGTACGGGGCCGTGGTTCGCCAGATGCAAAAAGCGATTCGCGCCGGGGAAATTTTCCAGGTAGTGCCTTCCCGTCGTTTCTCTCTCCCCTGCCCGTCGCCGCTGGCAGCGTACGATGTGCTGAAAAAGAGTAACCCGAGCCCTTACATGTTCTTTATGCAGGACAATGATTTCACTCTGTTTGGTGCGTCACCGGAAAGCTCCCTGAAATACGACGCTACCAGCCGCCAGATTGAGATCTACCCAATTGCGGGCACCCGCCCCCGCGGCCGTCGTGCCGACGGTTCACTGGATCGCGATCTCGACAGCCGCATAGAACTGGAAATGCGTACTGACCACAAAGAGCTCTCCGAGCATCTGATGCTGGTTGACCTGGCGCGTAACGACCTTGCGCGTATTTGCACGCCGGGTAGCCGTTACGTGGCTGATCTGACCAAAGTCGACCGTTATTCCTTCGTCATGCATCTGGTCTCCCGCGTGGTGGGTGAACTGCGCAGCGACCTCGATGTGCTGCACGCCTACCGGGCCTGCATGAACATGGGCACCCTGAGCGGCGCGCCGAAAGTGCGTGCGATGCAGTTGATTGCCGCTGCCGAAGGTCGTCGTCGCGGCAGCTACGGCGGCGCGGTGGGTTACTTCACCGCCCACGGCGATCTCGATACCTGCATCGTGATCCGCTCTGCCTACGTTGAAGACGGAATTGCCACCGTCCAGGCCGGCGCCGGGATTGTTCTCGACTCTGTTCCGCAGTCTGAAGCTGACGAAACCCGCAGTAAGGCTCGCGCGGTATTGCGCGCCATTGCTACCGCACATCATGCACAGGAGATTTTCTGATGGCTGACATTCTGCTGCTCGATAATATCGACTCCTTTACCTATAACCTGGCAGATCAGCTGCGTGCGAATGGCCATAACGTCGTTATTTACCGCAACCACGTACCGGCGCAGACCCTGATTGACCGTCTGGCGACCATGCAAAACCCGGTGCTGATGCTCTCCCCGGGTCCGGGCGCGCCAAGCGAAGCAGGCTGTATGCCGGAGCTGCTGACCCGCATGCGCGGCAAGCTACCGATTATCGGCATCTGCCTCGGTCACCAGGCGATCGTTGAAGCCTACGGCGGCTATGTCGGCCAGGCGGGCGAGATCCTGCACGGTAAAGCCTCCAGCATTGAACATGACGGCCAGGCGATGTTTGCCGGGTTACCGAATCCACTTCCGGTTGCGCGCTATCACTCGCTGGTCGGGAGTAATATTCCCGCCGGGCTGACGATTAATGCCTCGTTTGAAGGGATGGTGATGGCGGTACGTCACGACGCGGATCGCGTCTGCGGCATGCAGTTCCACCCGGAATCGATCCTGACATCACACGGTGCTCGTCTGCTGGAGCAGACCCTCGACTGGGCGCTACAGAAGCTGGAGCAGACCAATACCCTGCAACCGATTCTGGAGAAACTGTACCAGGCGCAGACCCTTAGCCAGCAGGAGAGCCACCAGCTCTTCTCCGCTGTAGTGCGTGGCGAGCTGAAGCCTGAACAGCTGGCCGCGGCGCTGGTGAGCATGAAAGTGCGCGGCGAAAGCCCGCAGGAGATCGCCGGTGCCGCCACGGCCCTGCTGGAAAATGCCGCCCCGTTCCCGCGCCCGGACTATCCGTTTGCCGATATCGTCGGCACCGGCGGCGACGGCAGCAACAGTATCAATATTTCGACTGCCAGCGCCTTTGTGGCGGCGGCATGCGGGATGAAGGTGGCGAAACACGGTAATCGCAGCGTTTCCAGTCGGTCTGGCTCCTCCGATCTGCTGGCCGCGTTCGGTATTAACCTCGACATGAATGCCGAACGTTCCCGCGAAGCGCTGGATGACCTGGGCGTCTGCTTCCTGTTCGCGCCGAAGTACCACACCGGGTTCCGCCATGCGATGCCGGTGCGCCAGCAGCTTAAAACCCGCACGCTCTTTAACGTGCTCGGTCCGCTGATTAACCCGGCCCATCCGCCGCTGGCATTGATTGGCGTATACAGCCCTGAGCTGGTCCTGCCGATTGCCGAGACGCTGCGCGT
Organism: Enterobacter sp. T2; assembly: GCF_010692925.1. NCBI lineage: Bacteria > Pseudomonadati > Pseudomonadota > Gammaproteobacteria > Enterobacterales > Enterobacteriaceae > Enterobacter > Enterobacter sp. T2. The sequence goes on from NZ_CP048736.1 coordinate 2,618,500, forward strand.
CCTGGGTTACCAGCGTGCCGCCGTGGTACACAGCGGCGGTATGGATGAAGTTTCTCTCCATGCACCGACGCTTGTAGCCGAGCTGAACAACGGCGAAGTGCTTAGCTATCAGCTCGAGGCGTCTGATTTCGGCTTAACACCCTATCATCAGGACGCGCTGGCGGGCGGCACGCCAGAAGAAAACCGTGACATTCTGACGCGCTTACTACAAGGTAAAGGTGAGGCCGCGCATGAGGCCGCCGTGGCAGCCAACGTCGCCATGCTGATGCGTTTGCACGGTGAGGAAGACCTGAAGGCTAACGCCCAAAAAGTTCTGGATGTACTGCGCTCTGGTGCAGCTTACGATCGCGTTACCGCACTTGCGGCAAGAGGGTAAAGAATGCAGACCGTTTTAGCGAAAATCGTTGCCGATAAGGCCATCTGGGTGGAAGCCCGCAAAGCAGAGCAGCCGCTTGCCAGTTTCCAGAATGATGTTGTTCCCAGCAGCCGTCGTTTCTATGACGCCCTGCAGGGCGCACGCACCGCCTTTATTCTGGAGTGCAAAAAGGCCTCTCCGTCAAAAGGCGTTATTCGCGACGATTTCGACCCGGCGCGTATCGCCGGTATTTATAAGCATCATGCGTCAGCCATCTCCGTGCTGACGGATGAGAAATATTTCCAGGGCAGCTTCGATTTTCTGCCCATCGTCAGCGGCATCGCGCCGCAGCCGATCCTGTGCAAAGACTTTATTATCGACCCGTATCAGATCTGGCTTGCGCGTTTTTACCAGGCTGACGCCTGCCTGCTGATGCTCTCGGTACTTGACGACGAGCAGTATCGCCAGCTGTCTGCCGTAGCGCACAGTCTGAACATGGGCGTGCTGACCGAAGTAAGTAATGAAGAAGAACTGGAGCGCGCCATCGCGCTGGAAGCTAAAGTGGTCGGCATTAACAACCGCGATCTTCGCGACCTGTCGATTGACCTGAACCGTACGCGCCAGCTTGCGCCGCGTCTGGGTTCTGGCGTCACGGTAATCAGCGAATCCGGCATTAACAGCTACGCTCAGGTGCGCGAGCTGAGCCACTTCGCCAACGGTTTCCTGATTGGTTCCGCCATGATGGAACATGACGACCTTAACGCCGCGGTGCGTCGCGTCCTGCTCGGTGAAAACAAAGTGTGTGGCTTAACTCGCGAACAGGATGCCCTGGCGGCGTATGACGCGGGGGCCATTTACGGCGGCCTGATCTTTGTTGACGCCTCGCCTCGTGCCGTCAGTGAGGAACAGGCGCGCAATGTGATCGCAGCAGCGCCACTTAGCTATGTGGGCGTGTTCCGTAATGCGGATATCGCAGACGTCGTGGCAAAAGCCGAAACGTTATCCCTGAGTGCGGTGCAAGTGCATGGCGATGAGGATCAAGCCTACATCGATAAGCTGCGTGCAGACCTCGCCCCTCAGGTGCAGATCTGGAAAGCGCAAAGCGTGGGTACCACCCTGCCCGCACGTAACCTGAATCATGTTGATAAATATGTGCTCGACAACGGCCAGGGCGGTACGGGTCAGCGTTTTGACTGGTCACTGCTAAATGGCGAAAAGCTGGACAACGTCCTGCTGGCGGGTGGATTAAGCCCGGATAACTGCGTGGAAGCTGCCAAAGCGGGCTGCGCAGGCCTCGATTTCAATTCAGGCGTAGAGTCACAACCGGGTATTAAAGATGCCAGCAAACTGGCCTCGGTTTTTAACACTCTGCGTGCATATTAAGGAAGAGAAGATGACGACATTACTTAACCCGTATTTTGGTGAGTTCGGCGGGATGTACGTCCCGCAAATCCTGATGCCCGCCCTGCGCCAGCTGGAAGAGGCGTTCGTCAGTGCGCAGAAAGATCCGGCATTTCAGGCGGAATTTACCGACCTGCTGAAAAACTATGCGGGCCGTCCGACAGCGCTGACGAAATGTCGCAACCTGACCGAAGGCACAAACACGACGTTGTATCTCAAGCGTGAGGATCTGCTGCACGGTGGCGCACATAAAACTAACCAGGTTCTCGGCCAGGCGCTGCTCGCGAAGCGTATGGGGAAAACCGAAATTATTGCTGAAACCGGTGCAGGCCAGCACGGCGTAGCCTCTGCGCTCGCCAGCGCCCTGCTGGGCCTGAAATGTCGCATTTACATGGGTGCGAAAGACGTTGAGCGTCAGTCTCCGAACGTGTTCCGTATGCGCCTGATGGGGGCGGAAGTGATCCCAGTGCACAGCGGCTCCGCGACGCTGAAAGATGCCTGTAACGAAGCGCTGCGCGACTGGTCTGGCAGCTACGAAACCGCGCACTACATGCTCGGTACCGCGGCGGGTCCGCACCCGTTCCCGACCATCGTGCGCGAATTCCAGCGCATGATCGGTGAAGAGACCAAAGCGCAGATCCTTGAAAAAGAAGGTCGTCTGCCGGATGCGGTGATCGCCTGCGTCGGCGGCGGGTCTAACGCCATCGGCATGTTTGCTGATTTCATCGACGACACCCGCGTGGGTTTGATTGGCGTCGAGCCTGCCGGTCACGGCATTGAATCGGGTGAACATGGCGCACCGTTGAAGCATGGCCGCGTGGGGATCTACTTCGGTATGAAATCGCCAATGATGCAAACCGAGGAAGGCCAGATTGAAGAGTCCTACTCTATCTCTGCGGGCCTGGATTTTCCGTCAGTTGGACCCCAGCATGCGTATCTGAACAGCACGGGTCGCGCGGATTATGTTTCTATTACCGATGACGAAGCGCTGGAAGCCTTCAAAACGCTGTGCCGCAGCGAAGGGATTATCCCGGCGCTGGAGTCTTCCCACGCCCTGGCGCACGCGCTGAAAATGATGAAAGAGAACCCGGAAAAAGAGCAACTGCTGGTCGTTAACCTGTCCGGTCGCGGTGACAAAGACATCTTCACCGTTCACGATATTCTGAAAGCACGAGGGGAAATCTGATGGAACGCTACGATAATGCATTTGCCGAACTGAAATCCCGCCAGGAAGGCGCGTTCGTTCCCTTCGTTACGCTGGGCGACCCTGGCCCGGAGCAGTCGCTGAAGATTATCGACGCCCTGATTGAAGCGGGTGCCGACGCGCTGGAGTTGGGTATTCCGTTCTCTGACCCGCTGGCGGATGGCCCGACCATCCAGAACGCCACCCTGCGCGCGTTTGCCGCAGGCGTGACGCCCACTCAGTGCTTCGAGATGCTGGCGGCGATCCGCCAGAAGCATCCGACGATCCCGATTGGCCTGCTGATGTACGCCAACCTGGTGTTTAACCGTGGTATTGATGAGTTTTACGCCGAGTGCGCGCGCGTGGGTGTCGACTCCGTTCTGGTGGCAGACGTACCGGTAGAAGAGTCTGCGCCGTTCCGTCAGGCGGCGATGCGCCATAACGTGGCACCTATTTTCATCTGCCCGCCAAACGCCGATGATGAACTGCTGCGCCAGATTGCCTCCTATGGTCGCGGGTATACCTACCTGCTCTCCCGTGCGGGTGTAACCGGCGCGGAGAACAAAGCGGCGCTGCCTCTGCATCATCTGGTCGAAAAGCTGGCTGAGTACCATGCCGCTCCTCCACTGCAGGGCTTTGGGATTTCATCTCCCTACCAGGTCACCGCGGCGATTGACGCTAACGCAGCCGGTGCAATCTCAGGCTCCGCTATCGTTAAAATCATTGAGAAGAACGTGGACAAGCCAGAGCAAATGCTGACTGAGCTGAAAACCTTTGTCAGCGCAATGAAAGCGGCAACGCGCAAAGCGTAACCTCTCCACCGTCTGGCTTCGCCGCCAGACGGTGTTTCTTTAGCGCCGCCATTCTGGGCACTGCCACGCACATTCGCCTGCTTTTATCGCCTGGAACGAATTTGAAAATAAAGTTACTGACCGCAACAAAATAGCTCGGTGCGGGTTAGGATTCAGGTCGTGGACTTGCCTGTACCGGATATGCCATTATATGATTTGGTTAAATCTTTGTATTTATCTCCTGAATGAGGTAAATACAAAATGGCATACGATTCAGGCGATAAGCGGTGGTGTACTTGGATTATTTATTAACATTCATAGAAAGCAATCCGGCTCTGGCCATTGGATTTAATCTTATTCTGCTGGTCATCTCCGGTTTCTTTGCGCACCTGATGTGCAAATTCCTGCTCATAAAAATCGTTCGTAAGGTCTTCTTTTCCAGCCATAAACAGGATGTCCCGCTGGAAAAAGATCGTCGTATTGCCGAGAAGCTGTCGAATTTCATTCCGGTTATTATCGTTTATTACGTCCTGCAGTTTATGCCCAATATGCCGGCATCGCTGGTGACGGCAATAAATACCATCTGTGGGATTTTATTCTTTATTTTTCTGTCGGTTTTCTTCAATGAGATGCTGGATATTGTCAACAGCTCTTATTTACGCAAGACGAAGCGTAAAAATCACTCTATCAAAGGCTATATTCAGATAGGGAAAATATTTATCCACATCATCGCTGCGATCATGATCCTTGCCGTCATGTCGAATAAATCCCCCGCGATCATTATTTCCAGCCTCGGGGCCGTAGCAGCCGTACTGATGTTAGTCTTTCAGCACACCCTGCTTTCGCTCGTGGCCAATATCCAGCTTTCGTCAAATGATGTCCTGCAGTTGGGGGACTGGATTGAAATGCCCGATAAGAACCTGAGTGGCGAAGTGACCGACATAGCGCTGCACACCATTACCATCCGTAACTGGGATAACACAATCTCGCGTATCCCGACCAAAAACTTCCTGACCGAAACGTATACCAACTGGCAGGCCATGTTTTCGTCAGGGGCGCGCCGGATTATGCGCAGCACCACTATCGATCAGCACTCAGTTAAATTCCTCACTCAGGAAACGCTGGCCCCGATGCTGGCCCTGCGCGGCACGAATGAACCGCTGGCAAAGCTCATCGACGGGCGTGATCCCATGGGCGTTCCGGACAGTTGGTTTATGGATAATGGCCTGACAAATTTAACGCTTTTTCGGCACTACCTGATGGCATGGCTCGCCGATCGGCCTGATATTATCAAAGAAATGTATATTGTCGTGCGAACGCTAAAGCCTACGCCGTCGGGTATTCCCCTGGAAATTTATTGTTTTACCTCATCCGTACTGTGGATGGAGTATGAAAATACCCAGTCAGCGATATTTGAATACATCACCGCTGTCGCCAGTCAATTCTCGCTCCGCTTATATCAGCATCCGGCTGGTCATGATTTCTGGCGTTTATCACAGGAATACAGCCTTCGGGACCGCATCCCGCCTCCGGGTGAAGGATAATTGTCTCTGAAAACAGGTCGGCAAAACAGAATAACAATTTTCCTGGAGCCATAAAAAAACCCGCACTCGGCGGGTTTTTTTGTTATCAGTGAAGCTTAACTGCTCAGACTCGCGTCTTCATCGCTATCGTAAGGGTCATTGATAACAAGCGCGACTTACAGCGGAGAAACATTACCCGCTGCCGGGCCTTTAGCGCCATTTTCAATGGTGAAGGACACTTTCTGGCCTTCATCAAGCGATTTGAAGCTGTCGCTCTGAATAGCAGAGAAATGTACGAATACATCTTTGCTGCCGTCGTCAGGCGTGATAAAGCCAAAACCTTTATCAGCGTTAAACCATTTTACTAAACCAGTCATTTTATTAGACATAGATAATTCCTTATTTTTTGAGCCACTAAGCGCGGCGATGATGGCCTGTATTTAGAGAGTAACTTATTTGGCACTTAGGAGGAGGCTCACGAAGAAGAGTATCTATTGATAACACCTGAACTGAGGACTGCTTTACTAAACTGCTTTTATAAGGTCTGTATTCCAAACCGATGACGCTATTTAGGCACAGAAAATTTTTTTAAGCAAAGTTTTTATTTTTTATTATAACCGCTTAAACACCCGGACGGCTGAATGGCTATGAAAATTAAGGCGCTGGAGCAGCGTATTCACGCCCTGTTTAGCCAGAGCATACTGCCCCTTGTCCAGCCAGGATGCCCTTGACCTACCCGTACTGCTGTTAACTTAATGCATACTCGAGCAGGACGGATTACGTGCATGTCATCCCTGACAATGCTACACAATGAAGATTAATCGCTCACTAAATAAATATCGCATATTCTGTTGATGCCCCATTCGATTCAGGAGAGTCAGCAGCTCAAAATCACAGTCAAGATCATACTTTTGCATGATCTGTCGCTTGTGGGCACTGACTGTTTTGGCATTGATACTTAACACCTTCGCAATCTGTTTCGTATCTTGTCCATGGAAAAACCCAACAGCAATTTTCATTTGTTGTGGCGACAACACTCTACACGCGCAGTCTAAACAGCTAAAGGCATACTCCCCTTCTCGCGACACGGTAAGACTCTTAGCAGCAAAATGAATTTTGTCTGTGATCGCTTTGATAGAATCGTCACGAGCAATAAAAACACTGTTCTTGACACACAACGGTAGTCTTGCGAACCGAGGATTTTTTTTCTCCGGATAGATGCCTATCAATAAACTTTTTTTCTTCCTTTTTTTGAGAACCTGATGACAAATAACCGTTTCGCCTACCGAAAAATTCATAACAATAACGTCAACGTCATGAACTGTCGTTGCATCCAGTTTATCACTAACAATGTAATCCGTTTCTGCAAGGGAGAAAATTTGCTGAAGAAGTTTAAGCAGCCCAAACCGAAAGAATAAGTCCTTATCGTTAATCACAACATTCATCATAAAATCATCCCACTACCAATGGTAAGGTATAGTGATGCTCTGGCCACAAATAACCCTGTAAATGCGTTGCGCCACACTCAATGGCTATATTGTAGTGCTCGATAGTTTCTATTCCTTCAATAAGGATATTGTTAGTTAACAGACTAGAACAGTAAACAAAGGAACGCAATAAGCTCGGATTTTCTAACTGCTGCCAGAAAAAATTTTTATCCACTTTAACCCCATCAAATGCAAAAATAAAAGATGATAGCACCCGTAATAGTGCTGGTGTGAGATCGTCAATCCATACTTCAAATCCATTCGAATGAATAAGATGAAGATTGCTCATCAACGCCATGCGTTCGAAACCATTAAGCTTATCAAGATTAGCAGGATCCTGAAGTTCAATGATGATATTTTTATTTAAAGAACTTAATATAAAATGAATTGCCGTTACGTTGCACAGCATTGAAACAGGCAGGTTTATATAATATTTTTCATTATCATCAAGTTGATTCAAAATGGTAAGTTGTTTGTCCAAAAGAGTAATGTGCGCTGGAATATCCAGCGCACTGAAATAAATCTCGTTGTCCACTGAGCTTTTGAGCTGGCTTAAGACCTCATAGCCTAAAATGTTTAGCTGCCTAACGGAAAAAATTGGCTGAAAGCGAAGAGCACTAATCATAAAAAACCTTACATCAGCATGCCACGTCTTATTCAGGAATAAAACACCAGATCACACTTGTGATTAAAACAAGCACAATCATTAATTTTAGTAAAATCGTCCCGTAATAATAGGAATAAAAAATAGATCACCCATTGTATTTAAACCCCATATCGCATAAGAAGCGCTAAAAGATCGTGACGCGCCCCTTTACAAGCTTCTCATGCGGTTATGAAGTGTTGATATGGTGCGACTAAACTTGGCTACCAGACAGGAAGAACTGATAACTATTGATAGACAAACGTTGCCGTCACGACTGAACTAATAGTGCCAGGTGTAGCCCCGCCGCTCACGGAATAAGCGCGTGCCTGCATATTATAAGAATATGCATTGCTGGAAATATTCCCCGCATAGGACTTGCCGTCACCCATTGGTTCCCCACTTTGCATTTGCAGTTGGACTGAAACGTTGGTTGCTGTGCCAGTACTAAGATACAGATCTGCCGGCCGTGCAGGATCCGCCGCTCCGTGCATGGTCATTATTGCTTTAGTGGTCCCTGCCGGGCAGGAGGTAAGGTTAATCGTAAAGGGTACCCAGGTACTGGACGCGCCCGCAGCCTGTAGCGATGACGCCTGGATATTTTGCCCTAAATCTATCGCCTTTGTGACGCTATCGCTGCTGATTTGGCAAGGGGAGGCAATAATATTTCCCGTAATATTCAGTGTGACGGGATCAGCGGCATGCGCCAGCATGCTTAAAGAGAAACAACCAATCGCCAGGGTTTTTAAATAATGTTTTTTCATGAGTCGCTCTTCTTTCTTATTGATACGTTAAATTCAGGGTTGCTGATGCATTAGCCGTACCTGTTGATACTGTTGTTCTTGTCTGGTAATAACGCGCCGTCAGCGGGAACGTTTCCTGTCCACCCGTGGATGTCTTGAGAACAATTCGGTTATTCAGCATCAGTGGCGCACCGTTATAGACAATTTGCACACCCACACCTTTTGCCACCCCTGCCCCCCCCTGTCCGGTTAGAGCCAAAACGCTGCTATCGCTTATATCGGGATTCTGGGTACCTGAAAGGCTGACGTTAATATTTGCACCTACATCACAATTTAATCCCAGATTCTGTGTGTTCTGAGCAACCGCTGGGGTAGTTCCGACTGTGCTTCCAAAAGAAGAAACAGGTACATCTCCAATAGGAAACGTTAAATTTGGCGTGCTTATAGAACATGCCACTACCGTTACAGTGCCTGATATATATAGGGGTATAACTCCAGAGTTGACACCCGCCATAAAATTAGTAGAGCCATATTCAGGGCGATAGTAAGCTATTTGTTGATTAATATAACCTGAGGTCGCTAATGCGGCCGTTTTTACAAATTGTATATAGGGCTGATAGGTCCAGGTACGGGTTGGAGGTCCCGATGACCACCCTGCGCTTCTGTAAGTGGTGCCCGCAAGCATAGGCTGATCATACTGACCGGCGTAAAATCCACCGTAGACCCCCATGGAGATACCAATGCCGTTTAATGAAGTATTAAAAACTGCATTACCATTATAGGACCCTGCAGTACTTAAAACAGAAACAATTCCATTCGCTACACCTGTTCCGCTAGGGTCAACACATGTCGCAACATCCTGTTGCACTCCATAAATTAGCCCACTGACCGCCGAGTTAGAAGGCGCATCCCGCTGAACAATCACATTGCCAAAGTTAAGGGTTGCAGAAGAAATTAAATTGCTACAACCCGCATAGCTATAACCCGACGCGAGCGTCAGAAATATAAATAATATTCTGAATGATAATTTCATATTCCTACCATTACTGAGATGTAAATTAATACTGATAATTAATCCAGTATAAATTTTATTGTGCGTTAAATTTATCTACAGATCGCATTAAGGGACGCAATTCCATTTTTTGGTGCAGTCTCAGGAATATTGACTCTCGCCCGGCATTGCTGTGATGTTTCATCGCCCCATTTCACGCTCAGGTCTGCGCTACCTTGTAAACCCGTTAAATAAACCTGTCCCTGATCCCCGACTATTGCACCCTGTTCACTGTTTCCTGCAGAGCTCACGATGGCACCGAAAGGTACGGGTTCCCCGTTTGTCTGTTTCAGAGTTAATAATGCGCGCATTCCCACACTCGCCACATAGTCGGCCCGAACAATTGCGCCTCGGGTTGGAATAACGGTTTTGGTTGTCAGGTCCAGTTCGACGTCATCCGGCATAGAATCAGGAGATAGCGTCACGTCATTTTTGCGGAAAGGAGTGACGTTACTGACAACGGTATAACCTCGCCAGTCCGTTTTCGCCCCGCTTTGGTTCTGAACGCCTACGCCTTTGGCGCCCGGTGCTTTAATCAGTACGTTAGTTTCTCCCAGCGGCTGGGAGAGCGTCACCCCATCAGCATGAGCCAGAATACCGCCCTGTAAGCCGTAGTTCAGGCGATCGCTATTACGGTCATAACCGTAACCCGCGGTGACTTCACCATATGTCCCTTTATAATCGGCATTCATTGTGCCGCTATAGCCGACATTATCCGTGCCATAACCTTGCTGAACGCTCCAGTTAAGCGCGTTGTTCTCCAGCGCCACACCGTTGAGACCAACGGTATGCGTTGTGCCACTCATCTTACTGGCGTTCATGCCGTAGTTTGCCCATGTCCCCGGGAGGAACTTCTCTAACGGAATACTGATGTTTAGTGCAATCTGCTGATCTTTATCGTAGCGAGTCTGTTCACTGTAGCCATCCGCTGCGCCATTTTTGCTGTAGGTGTAAGTGATACCGTAGTTAACACCATTCCAGGAGTTGTTATAGCCTGCACTGATGGATTGCATCGTTTTGCCTGACGTCCAGTAATCCTCACGCACCGCCCCCAGCGTCAGTGAGCCGAAGTCAGCACCGAGTGTCTGGTTCATCGTCAACTCCATACGGTTACGGCGGCGGTCAATCAGTGCGTAATTGTTGCTATACGAATCCAGCACTTCCTGCATCCCATAATAACCGCTGGTCGAATAGCGATAGCCGGCAATAGCAAAGTTAGTCCCGGTCTCAGCGAAGTTCTTACTGAAGCGCCCTCGCCAGGACTGACCGCTGGCTTTTGCTTCATCCTGCGGTTTTGACCAGGCCTGGGTCACGTCTACAGACACCGCGCCCAGGTCGCCCATATTTTTGCCAAGTCCAGTTGCGAGAGACTCATACTTGCTCGATTCCTGGAGACCGCCATACAGGGTGAAGCCTTTTGGCAAACCATAGATGGCTGTCATCTGTGAAAAGGGTGTCTTTTCTACGCTGTTGTCATAGGAACGGTACTGACCACCGGTAATAGCATATTTCAAACGGCCTTCACGCTGGAGCACTGGCAGTGACGCAAAAGGTACGGTGAAATGCTGCTCGCTACCATCAGCTTCTTTAACGGTGACATAAAGATCACCCGCTCCGCCAGTTGAGTACATATCCGTAATCTCGAAGGCACCGGGTGCGACATAACTCTGATAAATAACATAACCATTCTGTCGAATGACCACCTGCGCATTAGTACGGGCTATGCCACGTACCACCGGTGCATATCCTTTTAAGGAATCGGGCAACATATCGTCATCTGAGGCAAGTTGAGCCCCCCGGAACGGGATGCTGTCAAAAACATCAGCAGGCGCGGAGCTATCACCCGCAGTGAGCTGCGCTTTTAACGAAATAATATCGCGTTGAGCATAGGTATAAACGGTATCCCATTTATCCTGACCGTTGCTGTCACGGTTCCAGGTTGTATAGTTGCGCAGGCGCCATGGTCCAATATTAATACCCGGACGTAGGTTGGCATATTGAGTATTGTCATTGGAACTGTTACTGCCACGTCCCCGATTACTGGCACCGCTCAGACTGTAGTTAAGCAACGTGGCCGTTATCCCTTCGTCCCATTTATCGGGAGAAACATAGCCTCTCGCCTGCGGTATCAAAGCCGCCTGCGGAATACTGACAAGTAGTCTCTGAGTACTGAATTGAAAATCAGTGGAAGCCTGTGGGATGGCTGCCAAATTGGCGCATTTTGAATCTGGTGAAAGATCGGGGAAGAGTTCCGTCTTCACACCCCAACTTTTCAATAACTCCGCGCTGATACAGGGCTGTAACGTAGCATCCCCATCTTTATCTTTTACGGCTATAAATTCTATATCACGGGTATCAACGAGCTGTTCATCGAGCACGATATCAACGTGATAGGTCCCCGGTGCCTGCGCACCAGATTCATAAGCGGTAAGATCGATTTTACCGCCCGTGGGGTTATCAAGCTCCAGCAATTCAGGGTTAAAATAGTCGCGGGCGCTGGCAAACGGAATGAAACCATTTAAAGCGACCGCGATCAAGATTGCCAGCCTGGCAGGTTTTAAACAAACATTACTACTTATCATCACCGGTTACCTGTGAATCCATTAATTTTGCGGTCGTTATTTTTAAATGTTTGCGTTATGTTTTTTACCCGGGCCGCCATAATCATTAATAATGGTAAAGGTCATAGCACCGCCGTGAACACCCTGAGGTAAATTAAAGCGAGCGCTTGAACCAGGCATAACAAAAGTCACATCATCAAGTTTCTTACCGTTGACGGTAACTTCGTTAAAGTTCATCACATAATTTGTTGGATTGGTGACCTGAAGTTGATTACCCGCAACGGACCAGGTTAATTTATCCGCTACTTCTTCGGGGGCAGTACCTTTTAATGCAGCGGGTCGATAAATTAACTTAATACGAGTTTTAATGGCAATTTGTAGCGTATTGTCTTTACGCGGCGCGGATGGAATAGATTTAATGTTTAGCCAGTACAGGCTCTCTTTATCCTGAGGCAATGCACCGGCCATGATAATGCGTTCAACGTTTTGTTGGCCGTGATCGAGACGATATAGCGGAGGTGTAATAACAAAAGGAGCTTTCTCAGCGCCACCGTTCAATGTCTCAATCCAGGACTGAATAAGATAAGGCGTATTGTCAGGATTATTTATGCTGAGGGTTGCTTCTTTTTTATTGCCATCATAAATTACACGCGTGCCTCCAATAACAACGCCTGCATTTGCTGCAGTGAAACCAGCACTCATTATAGTCAGGGCAATTAAAGATTTACTAAGGAAATTCATTTTATACCTCTAAAAACAGGGACCGGGTTGCCCCGGACCCTTAGTTAATTCCCGGCAGGAAATTAGTTGTAGATTACAGAGAAGTTAGCTACAGAGTTTGCCGGACCAGCGGTTACTGATGCTGCTGTTGATTTATACTGAGCGTAGAAATCCAGGTTGTTGTCGGCAGTGCTTACCAGTGGGTAACGGTAAGCGGTATCACCATGCAGTGGCAGCTGAGCTTTATCTGCAGTCATCAGATTGATTGCAACGTTTGTTGCAGCACCTGCGACAGAACTGTCGATTGCCAGCAGTGTTGAGTCGGTCGTTTCTGGTGTACCATCAAAACGCACATGTGCAGAAGTAACAGCTACAGGGCAGTTTTGCAGTAAGATGGTGAATTTCTTCGCAGCAGTCACATCACCAGCAGCGGTGAATTCAGACTTGTTGTAAGAACCCAGAGCAACAGTCTGGTTCTGAGAAGCAACAGAAACATCACAAGCTGCATCCAGAATTTCACCAGTGAAGTTAACAGTGCCGGCGGCAGCAAAAGCATTTGCAGCAGAGAGTGTTGCAACAGTGGCAAAAGCAACTGCGATAATAGACTTTTTCATTTACTAATTCCTTGAGAATAAAATTATTTACCTGCAAGCCACTACGAGAAATAAATCATTATTCTCGTGAGCACCCCGACAGTTTTTCCTTACTTCAAATTGAAGTGCAGGCAGCTGAAATCATTTAATCGCCAATACTAACTTGGTGCAGAAAAATGATAACCACATAGTTCATAACACTGTGAGAAAATGGGGCCGCCTTGCTGGGGCTAAATTTAGATAATTCTTAAACCCTTTTCAAATTTTATCGAGACCAACTATAGACTCAGACATTAACAACATTTAAATATTTATTTTGATTAAAGAAAAAACCATGATTAACAACCATTTGCATTAGTTTTAATTTCAATTCAACTTAAAAATCATCGCTACAATAAAGTCCATGCGTTTAAATATGAAATGCATGTTAAAAAACCAGTCTACTTATGGATTACATACCAGTGTAATTCTTAGATCATTAGCCTGATAATTATCTCTTACACGTATTTCTTTATTTATATGTATGGAGTTTACCATGAAGGCTAAGTTTACAATTGAGCCCCCCGCGCCGGTTACATCAACGACCGAGTTGAAGCCAGTTACTCGTATCCAACGTATAATCGATATCGTGGCCCCCTACGCAGAAGATTTTTCAGTATCAAAAGGCGAGGTTTTACGTTACAGCTATAATAACAAGCGTGTTTGCTATCTACTTCATGAAGGTCATACCACTCTTTATCGCCGTGGAGATGGGATGGTCCTTAATTCCGAACAAGCGCCGTTCATTATGGGCGTAAGTAACATGAAAGCCCGCCAGGAACATCTTTACGGAAGGGCAACCAGCGATGTTAAATTGAGCCGTATCCCCTCAGAACGTTTCATTCTCCTGATAGAAAGAGAAAACTTGTGGGAAGATTTGTGCTACTTCATCCTCTACACGGCAGGCAGGGTTTATCAGCATTGCACCATGATTTCGCAGCTATCTGCGTACGAAATCATAAGGTTTCATCTGGTTGAATTAATGCAGGAGCCAGAAAGGTTGCGGCTAAATACGACAGCTGCAACTTATATTCTTAATCGAAGCTATCTTTCCCGCAGCGGAACCATGCGTATTCTCTCGAAACTGAAGGAAGCAGGTTGTATCACCTTAAACCGAGGAATTCTTATTAAAATAAATAATTTACCGCAAAAATACTAGACTTCGATCTGTTGTGCTATCCTTAAAAAAATAGTGTTGCGTTGTTCCCCTTCGACTTTGTAATCTACGACTCAGCATTTTATATTCAGGATCAAGAAATGAGCACTCGCGACAATGCTTCTACGCCACTTTCAATACCCTCCCTTTACGCAGGTGAGTTGGTTGAAAAACTTTTACCCCATACACCTGTTAAAAGTTACCCTGCGCGGCGAACATTATACATTTCGAGTAATAACGCAAATTTTTGCTATATCATTGCAGAGGGAAAAGTTGAATTATGTCGGGAAGATAGCATTGTCATTGCCATTGGTAAGGCCCCGTTAGTTTTAGGGTTAGGCAGCATTACCAATATGTATGAAGGTATGTTTATCAGAACACTGACAACATGCAAAATCGGTATGCTTTCTGCACAAGAAGCGCTCGGTCTGATTGAAAAGGAAGATCTATGGCGCCCACTGGCAAATCATATGCTTATTATTGCTGCAAAGTTATATACAGTGGGCATGCAACTCTCGGCCCCTACAACGTATGAAATAATCTGTTCTCAACTGCACGAACTAATGAGTGAAGATGAGTCTGTACGTGGATCCATAACCGCTGAAAGATATATTCGTAACAAAACACCGCTGTCACGCAGTGGTGTAATGAAAATCCTTTCCTCATTAAAGTCAGGTGGTTACATAAATATTGAGCAGGGCAGGCTTATTAGTATAGGTGTTTTACCCAAAAAGTATTAATAAAAAAAACGTAATAAATAATGCTTTCTTTATATAATCCCCTATCTCGCAAGCCTCCCTGGTGCTCAGGTTGTCAGTAACACTTGTGATAACATCCCCCTGGCGAGTTCCCACCTGGATTTCTGGTGCAAGGCTGAAGTCTGATGTGGAAAGGTAACGCACCCTCACTAAATAGCTCAATATGCTTAAAATTCATGCCTATAGCGCACAAAGTGAAATAGATTTTCGTTCGAAGCCACTTATCATAGGTGTTTTGAATGAAAGTGGTGGTGTTAATGTCTGTGCTCAAAAGCTTTTTCTTCTTTCTTTTCGCGTCAGCAGCCTGCTCCTTGCCCGTACTTTGTCTGTGGGCGGATATCTCTTTATTTAATCTGGATATACCGGAGATATCGCTGACCGAAATTGTGCAGGAATCGGTTTTAGTGAGCATCGTATTTATTCACTTCCTCCTGGCGAAGAAATGGGAATTCATGCGCTATTGCAACATCCTGATCGGCGGCTTTTTCCTCTCCATGCTGATTCGCGAACTGGATGCATTTTTTGATCTTCTGGCTCATGGAAGTTGGGTGTGGTTTGCACTACTTTCCGCTATTTGCGCTTTGCTTTATCCCGTTATCCATTTCCGACTTACTCTTACGCAACTGACCCACTATACCCGTACCCCGTGGTACGGCATGATGCTCAGTGGTCTGCTGGCAGTCCTGGTTTTCTCCCGGCTGTTTGGAATGCACGAATTATGGTACGCGATACTCGATAAAAGCTACGTCAGGGTGGTCAAGAATGTCGTGGAGGAAGGTAGCGAATCATTCGGGTATATGCTCTGCCTTATCGCATCTGCAGGGTACTACTGCTCTTTCCGTTCCCTCTCCCGCCAGAAATGATTCGGGCATTCGAACATGTGATAAACGAAGCTCCGGTGTGTAAAACCGGAAGCCTCGTTTTGGCTACGCAAGCTTTGCCAGCGCCTCGCCGATGCTTTTTGCTCCACCGTAGAGATCGTGGCCGCTGATAATGTGCTCAGTGCTGTCAACCGTAACCAACAGCAGCGGAACCCCGCTGAAACCTTTTTGATTCATAAGACGCTTTACGTCAGCGATCCTGTCGTCCGTCAGGCTGCGAAGCGCGTTATCAGCATCAAGCCGGCCGGCAAAGTCGTTAGGGTTGAGGTCAACGTTATTTTCCCGAGCCCAGGCGATACCGATCTCTTCCACCACATCACTTTGCGCGGTATCACGCCCCAGTACATAGCGGGCATGTTGCAGTGCACGAAGCAGCCCTGCCTCTGCCGCCGGGCTGATTTCATGAAAAGCCGTAAGTGCCCGGTTCATAAACGTCGAATCAAAGCGCGCACCTGAGTTCAGGAGCTGGTGATAGCTCTCACTGAATGGCTGACCGGTCAGCGAAGCGATACGCCGATCGTTTGTCCACGCATATTCTGCCCATTGGGCGGTGATGTGCCGGGCACCCTCATCACAAAAAAGACCGCTGGGCATTAACGTGAGTTTTTCGATGTAATGTTGTGCCAGATAATTCAGGGCGGGCGAGCTGGCATAACACCAGCCGCAAAGTGGGTCAAAAAAATACTGTAGATTGTCAATGCGCATGTGGTATCCCCTGGGAATCATTAGCCCTCATCATAATGAGATTCCTCAATGCGAAAAACAGCCCTCCAGTAAATTCAGTGTTTCATAGAGCGTACGAATGGACAGTATGTCTCTGCCCGAATGACCCCATCAGGCCAGGTCATTGGCGTCCGGTTTCTGCGCGCGGTGGATCTTGTCACGGATCTTATCGACTGATGCTTTGATGTCAGCAATGATGTCGGCGTCCATCCCCAGGGTATCCACAATACAGCGCGTGATAGTGCTGGTCTCGCTTTTCAGCGCCTCCCCCTTCTCCGTCAGGTGGATAAGCACTTCGCGCTCATCCTTCGGATTACGTGTCCGGGTGATCAACCCCGCAGTCTCCAGCCGCTTCAGTAAAGGGGTCAACGTGCTGGACTCAAGAAAAAGAATTCCACTCAGTTCCTTCACTGTTCGCCCATCCTGATTCCACAAGGTAACCATCACCAGATACTGGGGATAGGTCAGGCCAAGCTTATCAAGCATGGGACGATAGAGCTGAGTAAAAGCATGTCCCGCAGAGTAAAGAGAGAAACAGAGCATACCATGCACATCTGGCAGGGAATCCTCGGAATTAGTGTGTTTAGTCATATGTCCTCCAGTCCCCTTAAAATAATTTGCATACGATTTAATTGCAAGCGATTGACAAAGGCAAAAAGGGCTGCCATATTCATTTGCACACAAACAAATCGCACACAAACAAATAATGCAACACATAACAGGAGTACAAAATGACAACTTTCATCACCAAAGACGGAACAGGCATTTTTTACAAAGACTGGGGTTCAGGTCAGCCTATCCTCTTCGCTCACGGATGGCCGTTATCGTCTGATGCCTGGGATCAGCAAATGCTGTTTTTCAGCCAGAATGGTTTCCGGGTCATCGCGCAGGACCGTCGCAGCCATGGGCGTTCAGACCAGACTTTCCACGGCAACAATATGGATCAGTATGCGGACGATCTCGCTGAGCTGATTGAGTCGCTGGATCTGAAGGATCTGATTTTAGTGGGTCACTCCACAGGGGGCGGCGAAGTTGCACATTATATCGGCCGTCATGGTACCTCACGCGTGGCTAAAGTCGTTCTGGTCGGCGCAGTCCCTCCTCTTATGCTCCGGACGGATGCCAATCCAGACGGTACTTCGATTGAGGTGTTTGATGCTATCCGCGAAGGCACGGCCAAAAACCGCTCACAGTTTTACTTTGACCTGACAATTCCGTTCTATGGCTTTAACCGTGACCATGTCCCCACCAATGACGGGTTACGGGAAAACTTCCGCAGAATTGGCCTGCAGGGCGGCATTAAAGGGCAATATGACTGCATCCATGAGTTCTCTGAAGTCGATTACACACGCGACCTGCAGCAGATTGATCGCCCTACGCTGATTATTCATGGCGACGATGACCAGATTGTCCCCATTAAGGCATCCGCACACCGCGCCGCTGAGATCGTTGCGAATGCGACGCTGACGATATATGCCGGCGGTTCACATGGACTGGCGGAGACAGAGGCCGATCGCTTTAACGCTGACGTACTGGCCTTTATTCGCGGCTAACCAGGTGGCCTGTTTCAGACAGGCCACAATCCCCCCTACGCATACCCTTTAAACTGTATTGAAAAGAGGAATGATCATGTCCAAATTTGCTGCCTCCCTTGCCGTTGCCGCCGTTCTGCTGTCTGCCAGCGCAATCGCCGAAACCGCTAAGCCGACCGTTGTCCTGGTTCATGGTGCCTTTGCCGACTCTTCTAGCTGGAATGGCGTTACCCGGATCCTGCAAAAGGATGGATACAATGTCGTTGCTGCCGCGAATCCGCTGCGCAGTGTTTCGGGTGATGCGGCTTACGTCTCTTCTGTGGTGAACAACATTAAGGGGCCGGTTGTCCTTGTCGGGCATTCCTATGGTGGCCAGGTTATTACGAACGCGGCCCGTGATACAAACAATGTCAAATCGCTGGTTTATGTCGCCGCATTTGCTCCGGACGCGGGTGAAGCCGCGGCCGACCTGGCAGGGAAATTCCCTGGCGGCACGCTTGGCCAGGCGCTTGCCACACCGGTGAAGCTGGCTGATGGTAGCGTCGATCTCTCCATCGATCGGGCGAAGTTCCACCAGCAATTCGCGCATGACGTTTCAGCTGAAGAGGCGGCGCTGATGGCCGCAGGGCAAAGACCGATTACCGAAGCGGCTTTAACTGAAAAATCGGGTGCGCCAGCCTGGAAAAAACTGCCCTCTTACTTCATTTACGGTGACGGCGACAAGAATATCCCCGCCCAGGGTTTGCGATTCATGGCTGAACGCGCGGGATCAAAACACACCGTTGTGATTAAAGGCGCATCCCATGTCGTGATGGTTTCACATCCCCAGGATGTCGCCACACTTATCGAGGAATCGGCGAAGTAAACATCACTCTCCCGCCCCGAAAGCCCCCCTCGCCTGAGGGGTGGCCATATCCGTAATGCCCAGGTTTTAATCCCGCGCAGAGTACAACGTATATTGGGTTCATCCTTCCCCCGACTCACCAAAACGTAGCGAAATATCCACGCCTTCAGTAACAAGGTCCGCAGCATAGGGGGCGGCAATGTGCAGGGTTCCACTCAGCGCATCACCATTATCTGCGGTCCGCCGCTGCAACGGCGCTCAAGCCTTCGTGGCTATTACCCATGAACTTTAACGACGACTTTCCCCTTTGCATGCCCGCGAGCCAGATAGGTGAAGGCGTCGCTCGTTTCGGCAAAGGGGTAAACTTTGTCGATTACGGGCTTGATGAGTTCAGCGTCCATGAGTTCACCGATTTGGCTGAGCTGGCTGCCATCAGGGCGAACAAAGAGAAACGAATAGGTCAAACCTCGCTTTTTTGACAGCCGCATGATTTTGCGGCTCATCAGCCCTAATACGAAACGCAGGAAAACATTTAGGTGTCGTTCCCGCGCGAAAGCAGCATCTAACGGCCCGATCAGGGAAATAATTTTCCCTCCCGGCTTAAGGATTTGCGTGGATTTCTCAATCGCATCACCTCTGATAGTACCGAGGACAATATCGTAGCCGCTCAGCACTTTTTCGAATTCCTGCTTTCTATAGTCAACGACGTCATCTGCACCAAGGCGGCTCACCCAGTCAATGTTGGCTGTGCTGGTGGTCGTCCCAACCGTTGCGCCAAAGTGTTTCGCCAGCTGAATAGCAAAACTGCCGATTCCACCGGATCCGGCAGGGATAAATACTTTCTGCCCCGCTCGCAGCATCGCGCGTTCTGTCAGCGCTTGCCAGGAGGTGAGACTGACCATAGGAAGTGACGCGGCCTGTACGAAATCCAGACTGGCGGGTTTTAACGCCGCAAGGCTTTCTGGCACCCGGACAAATTCGGCCAGCGACCCCGTTCCCCTGTCAAAAATACTGGCGAAAATCTCGTCGCCTGCCTTGAATCGCGTCACGCGACGTCCTGTGGCAACGACAACGCCGGACACATCACTGCCCAAGGTCGCGGGGAGACTGAAATGCAGAACGCGTTTGAACATGCCGGTCGGGATCATGTTATCGATTGGGTTCAGACCTACTGCATACACTTTGACCAGAATTTCATCATCACCGGGGGACGGAAAATCGACGTCATCGATCCCCAGTCCCGGGGATTTACCATAGCGTTTAAACGTAAACGCTTTCATCGTCTTCTTATTCATTTGTCTTTTACTCTGCCGGGTTTGCCTGTGGCATGTTTCTTAACAACGCTGTTGCTGAGTGAAAAAACGATACTCAGTCCTATGCCGAATCCCCCTGACTACACTTTGTAGCGCTCTGCCACGTTAGCCTGGTTGATGTCCGCCAGCAGAGCCTGACGCGTCCTCTCCAGATCATCCCAGTGGGCAGCGTGTTGTAAAGGAGGGATGGTGATGAGTTCGCGACGATCAAAGCCCGCCAGGGCTGCGTCAACTAACTGATCCACTTCCATCATCTCGGGCGCCTTACTGATATCAATACCGGCACGTTCCCAGATTTCGGTGTAAGTGCCGGCCGGAAGTACCGCCTGGACGTAAACGCCTGCGGAGGACAGCTCAAGATGCAATCCCTGCGACAAGAAAAGCACAAAGGCTTTGGTTGCACCGTAAATCGACATGGCAAATTCCGGGGCAAGCCCAACGACTGAACTGATATTGACGATCGCACCTTCTCCGGCGTTGACAAACCTTGGTGCCGCGGCACTGGCAAGTCTCGTCAGCGCGGTGACATTCAGGGCGATAAGACGCTCAATTGCCTCGGACGTCTGGCCGATAAAATGGCCCGACTGTGCGATGCCAGCGTTATTGATCAGCACCCCTATTTTTTCGTCTTCACGAAGACGCGTTTCCACCGTCGCTAACTCCGCTGCCTGAGTGAGATCGGCAGGCAGGACATCTACAGAAACGCCCTTCTCCTGTCTCAGACGTTCGGCAAGTGCGTCTAATTTTGTTTTATCCCGGGCAACCAGAATCAGGTCATGTCCACGGCTTGCAAACCTTTCCGCATAAACAGCACCAATACCCGTCGATGCGCCTGTAATGAGAACTGAAGTTTTCGTCATGTGTGATCTTCTTTATCAAATGTTAAACACAATCTGCACCGTTCGATGCAGGTAAATCCGGGAGATATCCGGCTCTCTTTGCTGATCTCAGCCAGACTGACAGAGCGTGCCTTTCTCTGCGAAGCGCTGTCGGAGATACGGATTTAATGATGATGATCATAATCTATAAAGTCAACTGGTTTGATTATGGTCATCATCAATGTATAATTGAGCCTTGTTTTATAGGGGGTGGGCAGCATGAAAGTGTCAAAAGAGCAGGTCCGGGAGAACCGGATGCGCATAGTTGAAACGGCATCCGAACTTTTTCGTGAACGCGGCTATGACGGCGTGGGCGTGGCGGAGCTGATGTCTGCTGCGGGTTTAACCCACGGCGGGTTTTATAAGCACTTTGGTTCGAAGGCCGACCTGATGTCAGAGGCCATGAATTGCGGGTTTGTGCATGCCGCGGAAAACCTGGCGGGTGTAGATCGAGACAAATTCATTGAATATTACCTCTCCCGGCAGCATCGCGATGATATGGCCGGAGGTTGCGTGATGTCTGCCCTGGGCACGGACACCGCACGCCAGTCTGAGTCCATCAAAGAGACATTTGCAGCCGGGGTTGAACGTCAGCTGGCAATGTTAAGCGACGAAAATGTCTCACGTGCTGACCTGATAAACACCTTTGCACATCTTGTCGGGGCTCTGGTGTTGTCCCGTGCCTGCCCGGATAATTCCGCGCTGGCTGACGAAATTCTGGATGTCTGCCGCTCTCGCATTCTGAGTAAGGCTCCGCGAAAGGAATGAATATTTTGCAGCCGGGGGTGTGATTGCCGGGAAATAACCGGAAGATTTAATGACGGAGGTCATAAAAAATGACGCTATCCCGGAGAGTAAGTTTGGAGAGGTTTTAGAGTAAGCCAAAAAGTTATATATTCCGGCCCGTTAAATCCAAATACACCTTCTGAGTTCAGAGGCTTACTCATGTCATGGCAATACTTCAAACAGACTTATTTAGTTAAGTTCTGGTCACCTGTTCCGGCCGTTATCGCGGCAGGCATTCTCTCTACTTATTATTTCGGCATTACCGGTACCTTCTGGGCCGTGACCGGCGAGTTTACCCGCTGGGGTGGTCAACTTCTGCAACTCGCTGGCGTGCATGCCGAAGAGTGGGGCTACTTTAAACTCATTCACCTGGACGGTACTCCGCTTACCCGCATCGACGGAATGATGATCATCGGGATGTTCGGCGGCTGTTTCGCGGCGGCGCTGTGGGCAAATAACGTCAAGTTGCGCATGCCCAAAAGCCGCATCCGCATTATGCAGGCGGTCGTCGGCGGGATTATTGCCGGATTTGGTGCTCGCCTGGCGATGGGCTGTAACCTTGCCGCGTTCTTCACGGGTATTCCGCAATTCTCACTGCATGCCTGGTTCTTTGCCGTCGCCACCGCGATTGGCTCTTACTTCGGTGCAAAATTCACCCTGCTGCCGCTGTTCCGTATTCCGGTAAAAATGACCAAAGTTAGCGCAGCGTCGCCGCTGACCCAGAAGCCGGACCAGGCGAAACGCCGTTTTCGCCTCGGTATGCTGGTCTTTTTTGCCATGATCGCGTGGGCAATCTGCACAGCGCTGAATCAACCGAAACTCGGCCTGGCGATGTTGTTTGGCCTAGGGTTTGGTCTGCTGATCGAACGCGCGCAGATCTGCTTTACCTCTGCATTTCGCGATATGTGGATCACCGGACGAACCATGATGGCAAAAGCGATCATTGCCGGTATGGCGGTGAGCGCCATCGGCATTTTCAGCTATGTACAACTCGGTGTTGAACCGAAAATCATGTGGGCCGGTCCTAACGCGGTGATTGGTGGCCTGCTGTTTGGCTTTGGAATTGTGCTGGCGGGCGGGTGTGAAACCGGCTGGATGTATCGCGCCGTCGAAGGCCAGGTGCATTACTGGTGGGTCGGCCTTGGTAATGTCATTGGTTCAACCATTCTGGCGTACTACTGGGATGATGTCTCACCTGTACTCGCAACAAACTGGGATAAGGTCAATCTGTTGAGCACCTTCGGTCCGCTCGGCGGCCTGCTGGTAACCTATGCCTTGCTGCTGGTCGCTTTTTTACTGGTTGTCGCGCAGGAGAAACGTTTCTTCCGTCGCACCACCGCTAAACCTGAAACGCAGGAGAACGCTGCATGAAAGAGATCGTGCCTGATTATCGACTGGATATGATCGGCGAACCTTGCCCTTATCCGGCAGTGGCTACCCTTGAAGCGCTACCGCAGCTCAAAAAAGGGGAAATTCTGGAGGTGGTGAGCGACTGCCCGCAATCCATTAACAACATTCCTCTGGATGCTAAAAACCATGGCTACACGGTGCTGGATATTCAGCAGGACGGGCCAACAATCCGCTATTTGATTCAAAAATGAACGTTCAGGCCTCGTCAGAGGCCTTTATCGCATTGAATTATAAGACCTCTTGATCGAGGGCAAAGCCGCCGCATCTGACTTAAGTAAAATCTCATATCCATTTTGAAGGAGGTTTTCGCAGTTTGATGTATTTACGAGCTTTACTGGTTTTCGCCTTATTGATTCCCTTTCACGTGCTGCCCCTGAATTTCTCTTCAACCTTCCTGCGCCTTAACTGTCCGGAAAGAGGACTTGTCGAGGTTATTCTGCACGTTTACGACCATACGCAGGAACGGTGGCGCGGCCAGTTTGAAACCGGCGCAGGGCACAAGCGCGCGGGTGACACGGAAATTATCCCGTTTGCCAACGGTGATATTCTGTTCCATTCGGTGTCCAGCGATGCATTCAGCTATTTATATGATGGGGAAACGCGCCTCAGGCACTGCCTTAAGCTGGACGAACGACCGGTTTATCCGTCGTTTTAAGAGTGCGATGCAAACTGGCCACCGCGTGGCCAGTTTAACCGGGGGATTAGAAACGATACCCCGCAGAGAACATAAACACCCACGGGTCCAGTCTCGTGTTGATACTTTGCTGCTCACCGCCCGCTTTAAAGCGTACGTCTGTATCAATGTCCATGTACCAGACTGAGGCGTTGATCAGCCAGTCACGGTTAATCAGGTAATCCAGCCCCACCTGTCCCGCCATACCCCATGAATCTTTCAGGCTGAGGTCAGTCAGACCGGCCTCTTTACCGGTATCGTTAAATTTCTCATCGAAGAAGGTGGTGTAGTTTACACCGGCGCCAATATACGGACGCACCTTGCTGCTGGCATCGCCAAAGTACCATTGCGCCATCAGCGTTGGCGGTAAATGGTGTACGGTGGCGATATCACCGGTTGCCCCCAGACCGACGCGATGACGGAACGGCGTTGCCGCCAGAAGCTCGACACCAATGTTATCCGTCGCCATATAAGTGAACGTTAAGCCTAACTGGGTGTTATTACTGACGTTAAAACCGCCCATACCCAGCACGTTATCAGAGCCCTCAGTTGGGCGAACCGTGGCCGAACCGGCACGAATAAAGAATTCACCTGCTTCGTGCGCGTACGCGCCGCCAGAGAGACTGCTTAATACAAGGGCTGCCACCGCTAATTTTTTCATATCCGCTCCATCGTTGTGGTTTTAATCGCGGGTGAGAATATACTCACAAATGAGTAATAAGTGATCTGCCACAGATCACATTAAAACCAGTAAGTTAACATTCATTGATCTGGGTTAATTTTTTGTGGCGCTTTGAAAGGCAGTAAGTTGTTTCCATGTCAATTTTTGGCATTTCACAGTTACAAAATTTTCTCTTTTCCCCCTCTTGCTCTTCCTCAGGCGGCTGGCTAATTTATCGCTCTCACAAATTGATTTGATGCGTTCTTTTTTGCAGGTGTGCCATGAGTGAAGTTAACCCGTGCATGACGTGCGGAGCCTGTTGTGCGTATTTTCGAGTCTCTTTCTACTGGGCCGAGGCCAGCGATGGCGGCGGTACCGTTCCGGTTCATCTCACTGAGCCGTTAACCCCTTTTCTGCGCTGTATGCGCGGCACGAACCAAAAACAGGCTCGCTGCGTCGCGCTACAGGGTGAACCCGGGGTCTCAACCCGGTGTTCCATCTATGAGGATCGCCCCAGCCCCTGCCGGGAATTTGCTATGTCAGGGGAAGACGGGCAGGTCAACGACGCCTGTAATCGCGCCCGCGCACGGGTCGGATTACCGCCGCTTTACAAAGATATGCTTTTCCATACAAGCCTTGATGCTGCCACAGCAGGTGCATCCGGTGTACAATTGCCGGCTAATTAACACCTGCAATACTCAAGGAGAGTGCATGTCTATCACGGCGAAGTCTGTCTACCGTGACACGGGAAACTTTTTCCGCAATCAGTTCATAACTTTTTTACTGATCGCGTTGCTTTGCGCCTTTATCACTGTGGTGCTGGGCCATGCCTTCTCACCGAGTGATGAACAGATTGCCAGCCTGAGCCAGGGTGACAATCTGGCAGGAAGCGTCGGGTTGTTTGAACTGGTGCAAAACATGACGCCAGAGCAGCAGCAAATCCTGCTGCGGGCTTCAGCCGCATCGACGTTCTCTGGTCTCATTGGTAATGCGATTCTGGCGGGCGGCGTTCTCCTGATGATTCAGCTGGTGTCAGCGGGCCATCGGGTCAGTGCCTTACGGGCGATTGGTGCCAGTGCCCCCGTTTTGCCGAAGCTGTTTATCCTGATCTTCTTAACCACCCTGCTGGTGCAGATGGGGATTATGCTGGTCGTGGTGCCGGGCGTGTTGCTGGCTATCGTGCTCTCTTTTGCCCCGATCATGATCGTGCAGGACAAAATGGGTATTTTTACCGCAATGCGCAGCAGTATCAGGCTCGCATGGGCGAATATGCGTCTGGTAGCCCCTGCCGTGATCGGCTGGCTGCTGGCGAAAACGCTTCTGCTCCTGTTTGCGCCGAATTTTGCGGTTTTAACGCCTAATGTTGGCGCGGTAGTCGCGAATACGCTGAGCAACCTGATTTCAGCGGTACTGCTGGTCTATCTGTTCCGCCTGTATATGTTAATTCGTCAGTAATCCTGATGCCGGGAGCATGACCCGCTTCCCGGCTCAACAGAGAAGATGGAATCACAGAATGAAGCAGTTTCTTGATTTTTTACCGCTCGTGGTCTTTTTCGCGTTTTATAAGCTGTATGACATCTATGCTGCGACCACTGCGCTGATTATCGCGACCGCGGTTGTGCTGATCTACAGCTGGGTACGTTATCGTAAAGTTGAAAAAATGGCGCTGGTCACGTTCGTGCTGGTCGCTGTTTTCGGCGGGCTGACCCTGTTCTTCCACAATGATGAATTCATCAAGTGGAAAGTCACGGTGATATACGCGCTGTTTGCAGGCGCATTGTTAATCAGCCAGTGGGTTATGAAAAAACCGCTTATTCAGCGCATGCTGGGTAAAGAGCTGACGCTGCCGCAGCAGGTCTGGTCCCGACTGAATATCGCCTGGGCGGTGTTCTTTATTCTTTGCGGTCTTGCCAATATCTACATTGCCTTCTGGTTGCCGCAAAACATTTGGGTCAACTTTAAGGTCTTCGGCCTGACCGCCCTGACGCTGATTTTCACCCTGCTCAGCGGCGTTTACATCTATCGACATATGCCGCAGGACGATAAGCACTAACTGCTGGTTAACCAGAACGTGTTCGACAGGCGTTCTGGTCTATTCTCTCCGCTGTGAAATCATAGTAGCATCCCGCCTGAAGTCTTCCGTTACGAGTTAAAACAATGACAACAACTAACGCCCCTCAGGGCGAACTGGTTTTACGCACACTGGCAATGCCCGCTGACACCAATGCCAATGGCGATATTTTTGGCGGCTGGCTGATGTCGCAAATGGATATGGGCGGCGCAATTCTGGCAAAAGAGATAGCTCATGGACGCGTGGTAACCGTGAGGGTCGATGGAATGACCTTCCTGCGCCCGGTAGCGGTAGGTGACGTGGTGTGCTGTTACGCGCGCTGCGTCAAGCGCGGCAATACCTCCATCTCTATCAACATTGAAGTCTGGGTGAAGAAGGTCTCTTCAGAACCGATTGGACAGCGCTATAAAGCTACTGAAGCACTGTTTATTTATGTGGCAGTGGATAGCGAGGGTAAACCTCGTCAGCTTCCACAGGCCTGATTATCTGACAAAAAAGCCTCCATCCGGAGGCTTTTTTTATTCCATCTGCGCCCCGCCGTTCAGGCGAAAGACAATGTTCACGATCAATCCGCTACCCGGTTTACCGGCTTCGTAGCGCCATCTGCGCATCGCCGATTTCACTTCGCGTTCAAACATATTAGAAGGCTGAGCGGACAAGATTTGCACGTTATCAACGCGGCCATCTGCGGTAACGTCAAATTTCACCCGCACGCGGCCTTCAATACGTAAAGCCTGCGCTCGCGCCGGATACTGAGGCTGGTTTCGGCTCAGTGCTCGTGGGCCCGCTGGCGCGGCAACCGTTGGTTTTGGTGCCGGTGTGGAGTTGTTCATCACCGGACGTGAAGGTGCTGTATTCTCAACCGTCTGGGTCGCGCGTGGCTCAACCGGACGTTCTTCGCGTTTCGGACGCTCCTCGACCTTCTTAACCGGTTTTGGCTTCGGCTTAGATTTGGGCTTCGGTTCAGGTTTATGGATCACCACCGGGGCTTCCTTCGGTGGCGCCGGAACAGGTTCGGGTTCTGGCTCCGGTTCAGCAACCGGCTGTGGCGGCGCGACCTGCGGCGGCTCGAGATCCGCTGGCGATACCATGGTCACCGAAATCGGCTGCGCGGGTGCGGGCATTTCAATAACCTGATGAACCGAGGTATAGAGCAAACCCGCCACGACAGCACCGTGAATCACGACGGAGAGCAGCGTCGGCCAGGGAAAGCGGCGAGGTAAATCAAGGGTCATCGAAGTCATAGTCATCAACGTTAAAAAATCGAACCCTGATTTTAAATGCAAATAGCAATCATATTCAATAAGACACTTTGTTCTGGCGCAATTTAAGCGTCAATGTGGCCAAAAAAGGGGCATTCAGATCAGGGTATTAACATTGTTTTTATCTTTACATTGCAGTCAGTTGCCCTTTCACATAACGTAACTGACACTTTAAAACGCTTAAGGAGCTTCACCGTGCTTTACGTGATTTACTCTGAAGATGTCGCTGATTCACTTGAGAAACGCCAGTCTGTCCGCCCTGCTCACCTGGCACGCTTACAATTGCTACAGGATGAAGGTCGTTTGCTGACCGCTGGTCCAATGCCTGCTGTCGACAGCAACGACCCGGGTGCAGCCGGTTTTTCGGGCTCCACGGTTATTGCAGAGTTTGAATCTCTGGAAGCGGCGCAGGCCTGGGCTGACGCAGACCCGTACGTTGCGGCGGGCGTGTATGCGAAGGTAACGGTGCGACCGTATAAGAAAGTGTTCTGATATAACTAAGGCTCCCTCAGGAGCCTTTCTTCACATCAATGCAGGGACGCTAACCGCGCCGCAAATCCGACAAACAGCAGCCCTATCAGCCCGTTCCCCAGCTTTGCCAGTTTCTTTTTGGTTTTTAAATAACGCGTGACAAACGCACCGGAGAAGATCAGGAAGCTCATGTACATAAAGCTAATCAACTCAAGCGTGGTGGCGAGAATCAGAAAAGAGGTCCCGGTATTTTGTGCATTCACGTCTATAAACTGCACAAAGAACGAAACGTAGAACAGAATCGCTTTTGGATTCGTCAGGCTCAGTACCAGGGCGCGTTTCATGATCATACTGGCAGGTTCAGTTCCGCTCTCGTGAGCATGATTCTGACGGTTAATCACCGACCAGAGCATTTTGCCGCCCAGCCAGAGTAAATAGAAAGCACCCAGATAGCGTACGATATTAAACAGTACAGGCGTGGTCTGGATTAAAGCCGCGACACCGGCCCAGGCGAGAAACATCAGAACCGCATCGCCGATAAACACACCTGTGGCGGCAAGATATCCTTTTTTAACGCCGTGACCGATCCCGGTCTTCAGCACAAACAGGGTATTCGGGCCCGGCACCAGCACAATAAAAAATGCGCCAACAACATACGTCCAGAAATTCAGTACGCCAAACTCCGCAAACACCTCTCCCTCCTTTTGCTAAACATTACCGGAATATCGCAGCAATAACGATATTCTCTCAATAAGACACTATAAAATCAGCGGGCACCTTGCGGTGCCCTCAGGGTTTTCAGATATCCTGGACGGCGAACAGCAACGCGTTGCGGTGCCTGTTCAATCCACATTTTCTGATGGCGTGGATACGCATATTGCGGCGGGATTGTGCTTCCAGCCAACGAGCCTTACGACGACTCACCTGTCGCAACATGCGCCAGCGCCCTACTTCTGTTCTACTGCGCTTCATGTCTACAACTCTTTCTCAAACAGAGCCGCCATTATAAACCCAACCCGGCAGCAAACCAGCGCTTTTACCTGGCGTTTTTATTTGCCAGATGAATCCTGATGCGTACACTCATAACAATACGCTTTCAAAAGGATTTTTTAACCATGACAACCTTCTACACCGTGGTGAGTTGGCTGGTCATTTTGGGATACTGGCTGTTAATCGCGGGTGTGACATTACGCATCCTGATGAAGCGCAGAGCCGTACCCTCTGCCATGGCCTGGCTTCTGATCATTTACATCCTCCCGCTGGTGGGAATTATTGCCTATCTCTCTTTCGGTGAGCTTCATCTGGGTAAACGCCGGGCCGAGCGGGCGCGTGCCATGTGGCCTTCCACCGCGAAGTGGCTTAACGATCTTAAAGCCTGCAAACATATCTTTGCCGAGGAGAACAGCAGCGTCGCCTCCTCGCTGTTTAAGCTCTGCGAACGGCGTCAGGGGATTGGCGGCGTTAAGGGGAACCAGCTCCAGCTTCTGACCTCCTCCGATGACGTGATGCAGGCGTTGATCCGCGATATCCAGCTTGCTCGCCATAACATTGAGATGGTGTTCTATATCTGGCAGCCCGGCGGCATGGCCGACCAGGTCGCTGAATCCCTGATGGCGGCCGCGCGTCGGGGGATCCACTGCCGTCTGATGCTGGACTCCGCAGGCAGCGTGGCCTTTTTCCGCAGCCCCTGGGCAGGCATGATGCGTAATGCCGGTATCGAAGTGGTTGAGGCGCTAAAGGTAAATCTCCTGCGCGTCTTTCTGCGCCGGATGGACCTTCGCCAGCACCGTAAAATGATCATGATTGATAATTATATTGCCTACACTGGCAGTATGAACATGGTTGACCCGCGCTTCTTTAAACAGGACTCCGGCGTCGGGCAATGGGTGGATCTAATGGCACGAATGGAGGGGCCGATTGCCACCTCGATGGGAATCGTGTACTCCTGCGACTGGGAGATAGAGACCGGCAAGCGTATTCTACCCCCGCCGCCAGATGGCAACATCATGCCGTTTGAAGAGGCCAGCGGTCATACTATTCATACCATTGCCTCCGGGCCGGGATTCCCGGAGGACTTAATTCATCAGGCGCTGCTGACGGCTACCTACTCAGCGCGTGAATATTTGATCATGACGACGCCCTACTTCGTCCCCAGCGATGACCTGTTGCACGCGATCTGTACCGCAGCGCAGCGCGGTGTCGATGTGAGTATCATTTTGCCCCGCAAAAATGACTCGCTTCTGGTGGGCTGGGCCAGCCGCGCCTTCTTTAGCGAACTACTGGCCGCCGGGGTGAAAATATACCAGTTTGAAGGCGGGCTGCTGCACACCAAGAGCGTGCTTGTCGACGGTGAGTTAAGCCTTGTGGGCACGGTAAACCTCGATATGCGCAGCCTGTGGCTGAACTTTGAAATCACCCTGGTGATTGATGACGCCGGATTTGGCGGCGACCTGGCGGCGGTGCAGGATGATTATATCTCCCGCTCGCGGCTGCTGGATGCCAGGCTGTGGGTAAAACGCCCGCTGTGGCAGAGAATAGCTGAACGACTGTTTTACTTCTTTAGTCCGTTGCTGTAAAACGTGCCCAACGATGTTAAACAGGTAGTCATCATGGAAATGGATCTGAACAATCGCCTGACCGAAGACGAAACGCTCGAGCAGGCCTATGACATTTTTCTCGAACTGGCGGTTGATAACCTCGATCCCGCGGACGTGATCCTCTTTAATCTGCAGTTCGAAGAGCGCGGCGGTGCCGAATTGTTCGACCCTGCAGAAGACTGGGCTGAACATGTGAATTTCGACCTGAATCCTGACTTCTTTGCCGAAGTGGTGATTGGGCTGGCTGATGAAGATGGTGGGGAAATTAACGACATTTTCGCTCGCGTCCTGCTCTGCCGGGAGAAAGACCACAAGCTGTGCCACATTCTCTGGCGCGAATAATAAAAAAGGCTGCGATGGCAGCCTTTTTTATTTACTTCGGTAACTCGCTCCCACAGCGGTTGCAAAACCGCGCGCTCTGCTCATGCTCTCCCTGATGACAGCGCGGACATTTACGCTGCGCTTTATGGCTTTGAAATGCACTGCTCATGTGCGTGGTAATTAACCCCGTCGGGATAGCAATCACCGAATACCCAATCAGAATGAGCACGGATGCCACTATGCGCCCCAGCGGCGTATGGGGTGTGATATCACCGTACCCCACGGTCGTCACGGTCACGATGGCCCAATAGACGGAGGCGTTGAGCGTTGTGAAGCCGTATTTGGGCCCTTCTATCAAATACATCAGCGCGCCGAAAACAATCATCACAATGGCAATAAACGAGTAAAACAGAATAAGCTGATGTCGTGCGCTAACGATGGCACTCCAGAATACGCGCAGCGACGGCATAAAACGCAGCAATTTAAGAATTCGCAATACGCGAATCACGCGCATGGCGCGCCAGGCGAAAACATAGTTGAGACTGATTTCTGGCCATAGCCACATGACATAGAGCGGCAGGATGGTCGCTAAATCGATAAAACCCCAGAAGCTGAATACGTACTTTGCCGGATTGGGCCAGCAAACGACCCGCAGAATATACTCAGCGGTAAAGACCAGGGTGATCGCCAGTTCAAGCCAGACAAAGGCATGCCATTCATCAAATGTCAGGTGATATTGTGTCCCGACACCGGATTCAATAAAGATGACAATGACGCTTAGTAACGCAAACAGCGCGCAGAGTCCCTCAAAACGGCGTCCCGATACCGTTTCTGGATCGAATAAAAGATGATAGAGCCGTCGACGGGCTGAAGTGAATAAACGCGACACGGTAACCTCGCAATAAATAAGGGCTGACATCATGTCAGCCCTTGCGATTATAACGGGTCTACTTTCAGGCAGGAAACCGCATGTCGGAAACTGCCTTCCAGAACCGGTCGTGTTTTCGCACATTCCGGCCCGGCCATCGGGCAGCGCGTACGGAAGACGCAACCTGACGGCGGGTTAATTGGTGAAGGCAATTCTCCTTCCAGAAGCTGGATCGTTTTATTTTTCTCCAGATCGGGATCGGGGATGGGTACTGCAGACATCAGTGCTTTGGTGTAAGGGTGCAGCGGATTGTGGTACACCTCATCATACGTGCCCAGCTCCACGGCATGACCCAGATACATCACCAGCACACGGTCAGAAATGTGTTTTACCACGGCCAGATCGTGCGCAATGAAGATCAGCGACAGCCCCATCTCGCGCTGAAGTTTCTGCAGCAGGTTTACCACCTGCGCCTGAATGGAAACGTCCAGCGCGGAAACCGGTTCATCACAGATAATCAGCTTCGGCTCAAGGATCAGCGCACGCGCAATACCAATACGCTGACACTGACCGCCGGAGAATTCGTGCGGATAACGGTTAATGAGGTTAGGCAACAGCCCCACTTTCAGCATCATCGCCTTTACGCGGTCACGGACTTCCTGACGCGGCATCTTAGGATGATAGGTGCGCAGCGGCTCGGCAATAATCTCTCCGATGGTCATACGCGGGTTAAGTGATGCCAGCGGATCCTGGAAAATCATCTGGATGTCGCTTCGCACGTCGCGCCACTCGTCGGGCTTCATCCCCAGCAGGTCTTTACCCAGCCACGCCACTTTTCCGTCGGTAGCTTTGACCAGGCCGATAATGGCACGTGCGAAAGTGGATTTCCCACAGCCGGACTCGCCCACGACCCCCAGGGTCTCCCCCTCGTACAGACGCAGGGTGACGCCATCCACCGCTTTCAGGGTTTTCGGCGGCTGCCAGAACCACTGTTTACCATCCTTAATATCGAAATGCACCTTAAGGTCAGCGATTTCGAGCAGCACATTGCGTTTTTCATCTAATGCGTTCATACCAGCTCCTCCTGCGGCTTAAAGCAGGCGCGCAGACGGCCTGGTGCAAATGCTTCCAGCGGCGGTGCGCTGTTGCAGATTTCCATCGCATGCGGACAGCGCGGCTGGAACGGACAGCCTTTTGGCAGACGCAGCAGGTTTGGCGGGTTGCCCGGAATGGTGAGCAGGGATTCCCCTTCCGCATCAAGCCGCGGCACCGCGTTCAGCAGGCCAATGGAGTATGGATGGGCAGGCTGATAGAACACGTCCCGCGCTTTGCCGTATTCCATCGTACGACCGGCATACATCACCAGCACTTTGTCACAGATACCGGCAACAACACCCAGATCGTGGGTAATCATGATAATCGCCGTGTTGAACTCACGCTTAAGCTCGTTCAGCAGGGTCATGATTTGCGCCTGAACGGTAACGTCCAGTGCGGTAGTCGGTTCATCGGCAATCAGCAGTTTTGGCCGGCACAGCAACGCCATAGCAATCATCACGCGCTGACGCATACCGCCGGAGAATTCATGCGGAAACATGCGCATGCGCTTACGCGCTTCCGGCATTTTTACCGCATCCAGCATTTTGACGGATTCCTCAAACGCTTCCGCTTTCCCCAGACCCTTATGCAGCATCAGGACTTCCATCAGCTGCTCACCGACGCGCATATACGGGTTCAGCGAGGTCATCGGGTCCTGGAAAATCATCGA
Source organism: Enterobacter sp. T2 (assembly GCF_010692925.1). Taxonomy (NCBI): domain Bacteria; kingdom Pseudomonadati; phylum Pseudomonadota; class Gammaproteobacteria; order Enterobacterales; family Enterobacteriaceae; genus Enterobacter; species Enterobacter sp. T2. The sequence continues at coordinate 2,652,560 of NZ_CP048736.1, forward strand.
GATCTGCTCGGCACGCAGCTTGTTCAGCTCGTGCTCCGGCAGGTTGAGGATTTCGCGACCATTGAATTTTGCGGAACCGCCAATCACACCGTTAGATGCCAGCAGGCCCATCAACGCAAAGGCGGTCTGGGATTTTCCGGATCCGGATTCACCGACAATCCCCAGCGTTTCACCCGCACTCAGGTTGAAGTTGAGATCGTTGACGGCGGTAACATCCCCGTCAGGGGTTTTAAAGGTCACACGGAGGTCTTTTACGTCCAGCAGAAGATTGCTCTGCTGTTGCGCCTGTGGCGCAGTGGCCGTTTCAATAATTGTCATGACGGCGCTCCTTAACGGTCTTTCGGGTCGAGGGCATCACGCAGGCCATCGCCGATAAAGTTGAAACAAAACAGTGTGACCACCAGGAAACCCGCCGGGTAGAGCAACAGCCACGGTGATACTTCCATCGAGTTTGCACCATCGCTCAACAGTGCGCCCCAGCTGCTCAGTGGTTCCTGCGTACCCAGCCCCAGGAAGCTGAGGAAGGATTCAAACAGGATCATGCTTGGCACCAGCAGTGAGGCATAGACCACAACCACCCCCAGCACGTTAGGAACAATATGGCGAACCACGATATTTCGGGTAGATACGCCACCAACCTGCGCGGCTTCGATAAATTCTTTACGTTTCAGGCTCAGCGTCTGGCCGCGTACGATACGCGCCATATCCAGCCAGGAAACCATCCCGATGGCCACGAAAATCAACAGAATGTTCTGGCCGAAGAAGGTCACCAGCAGAATGACGAAGAACATAAACGGGAAGGAGTTCAGGATTTCCAGCAAACGCATCATCACTGAGTCCACTTTGCCGCCAAGGTAGCCGGAAAGTGAGCCGTAGAGCGTACCCAGAATTACCGCCACCAGCGCGGCGGCGATACCGACCATCAACGAGATACGCCCCCCAATCGCGACGCGCACCAGCAGATCACGGCCGGATGAGTCGGTCCCGAAATAGTGACCGGATTCCATATCCGGCGCGCTGGACATCATGCCCCAGTCCGTATCGAAATAGGTAAATTGCGACAGCATCGGTGCCAGGGTCACAAACAGCGCGATGATCACCAGAACCACCAGACTGGCGACGGCGGCACGGTTGTGCATAAAGCGACGGCGTGCATCCTGCCAGAGACTACGACCTTCCACTTCCAGTTTTTCACTGAAGTTTTCCAGCGCCTCGCTGTTTTTCTTACTCAACATCATGGCGTGCTCCAGTTAGTAACGGATTTTCGGGTCGATGACGGCATACAGCACATCAACGATCGCGTTAAAGAGAATGGTGAGCGCACCAACGAGGATCGTCAGGCTCAGTACCAGCGAATAATCGCGGTTGAGCGCGCCGTTAACGAACAGCTGACCAATGCCCGGCAGGCCGTAGATGGTTTCGATAACCATCGAGCCCGTGATGATCCCAACGAATGCAGGCCCCATATAGGAGAGCACCGGCAGCAGCGCCGGTTTGAGCGCGTGGCGGAAGATAATCCGGCGCATCGGCAGCCCTTTCGCGCGCGCGGTGCGGATGAAGTTCGAATGCAGCACTTCGATCATAGAACCACGGGTGATACGCGCGATACTGGCGATATAGGCCAGAGATAATGCCACCATTGGCAAAATCATGAACTTCAGAGCCCCGCCGTTCCAGCCGCCGCCAGGCAGCCACTTCAGCGTAATGGCAAATATCATCACCAGTAATGGCGCGACAACGAAGCTGGGTATCACTACCCCGGTCATTGCCACCCCCATTACGGCATAATCCCATTTGGTATTTTGTCTGAGCGCGGCGATAACGCCTGCGGTGACCCCGAGAACGACGGCCAGAATGAATGCCGCAGCACCCAGCTTTGCCGAAACCGGGAAGCTGGAGGCCACCAGGTCGTTTACGGAATAGTCTTTATATTTAAATGACGGTCCAAAATCACCGTGCGCCAGCTGCTTCAAATAATTGAAGTATTGGGTAGTGATGGGATCGTTTAAGTGATACTTCGCCTCGATATTCGCCATAACTTCCGGCGGCAGCGTACGTTCACCGGTAAATGGACTTCCCGGTGCGAGACGCATCATAAAGAAGGAAATCGTAATTAGAATAAATAACGTTGGTATCGCTTCTAGACAGCGACGCAGGATAAATTTCAACATTGCCCGTACCTTCTGGCGTGTGCCTGATGAATGTTACAAAGTAGACACAGTGGGGCAAGCCAGGCTCACCCCACGTATTGCCATTAATGCTTGATAATATAAAGATTCTTAACGGAAATATTATCCAACGGGTCTTTACCGGTATAACCCCCTACCCACGGTTTCACCAGACGGGCGTTAACGTAGTAGTAAACCGGTACGATTGCAGAGTCTTTATCGAGCTGCTCTTCAGATTTCGCGTACAATTCTGCGCGTTGCGCATCGTCAGACACTTTCAGCGTATCAGCGATGATCTTGTCGAACGCCGGGCTCTTATAGTGCGCAGTGTTGTTTGAACTGTCGCTGAGCATCGTGTTCAGGAATGAGGTCGGTTCGTTATAGTCCGCACACCAGCCTGCACGCGCCACGTCGAAGGTCCCCTGATGACGCGTATCGAGGAAGGTTTTCCACTCCTGGTTTTCCAGCTTAACGTTGACGCCCAGGTTTTTCTTCCAGATAGACGCGACGGCGATAGCCAGTTTTTTATGCAGATCTGACGTGTTGTACAGCAGGTTAAACGTTAATGGCTTATCGGCAGTGTAGCCCGCTTCAGCCAGCAGCTTTTTCGCTTCTTCGTTACGTTTTTCCTGTGACCACTTGAACCATTCAGGCTCAACCAGTTTCATTCCATCGGTATAAGGAGGGGTGTAGCTATACGCCGGGAGATCGCCCTGGTTTTTCACTTTGTTCACGATAATATCGCGATCCAGTGCCAGCTTCAGCGCAGTACGAACGCGTACGTCGGTGAACGGTGCTTTCTGGTTGTTGATTTCGTAGTAATAGGTGCACAGGTATGGGTCGACGTGAACTTCTTTCGGGATCTCTTTTTTCAGCTTCTGGAACAGTTCAATCGGCATGTTGTTATAGGTCATGTCGATTTCACCGCTACGGTAGCGGTTAACATCCGTTACTTCAGAAGAGATTGGCAGGTAGGTGACCTGATTAATCACGGTCTTCGCGTTATCCCAGTATTGCGGGTTACGCTCCAGGACCATACGTTCGTTGACCACCCAGTCTTTTAGCTTATAGGCACCGTTGGTCACGATATTGGCAGGTTGCGTCCATTTTTCACCAAATTTTTCCACAGCGGATTTTGGTACCGGGGAAACGGATGGGTGAACCAGCAACTTATAGAAGTACGGAACAGGTTCGCTCAACGTCACTTCAAAGGTATTGGCATCGATCGCTTTCACGCCCAGGTCGGTGACCGGCTTTTTACCGGCGATGATGTCATCGATATTGGCGATGTGGCCATATTGCAGATAGCTCGCATACGGAGAGGCGGTATTTGGATTCGCCAGGCGCTGCCAGCTATACACGAAATCTTCGGCGGTAACCGGCGTACCGTCGGACCATTTGGCATCTTTACGCAGATGGAAGGTCCAGACTTTAAAATCTTTATTTTCCCACTTTTCTGCCACACCCGGTGCCGGGTGGCCGTCAACGTCAGTCACCAGCAGGCCTTCGAACAGGTCACGGTTAACGTTTGACTCAGGAACCCCTTCAATTTTGTGCGGGTCAAGAGACTGAACTTCCGCACCGTTGTTACGCACCAGCGTCTGTTTTTCCGCCAGTTGTACTCCTGCAGGAACGTCCGCAGCCATTGCAGCATTGCCCGCGATTAGCGCAGTTAAAATCCCCGCCGCTACCAGATTTTTTTTTGTGATGATGGACATTGTGTTGGTACTCCACTCATTATAATTACTGGCTTTCGCCAGCTGTCTATTCCCCTGTTGGGGCCTGTACAGCGCAGGAGTTTTTTTTGCTGCTGTCAGGTTCTTCTTTTACTGCTTGCTATCACCGACTTTTTTTATTACTGACTGCTCGTATGGCCGTCTTGCGTCGATTCTTCACAGGCCTCCCCTGTTTGAGACCTGAGCTGGATATCTGAGAAGAGAGCTATATGAAAATAATTCTCATCTGATTGTTTTATGCTGCAAAATAATAGGCCGGAAAGTATCAAATGGCGTAAACGCGCGCCAATACATTTTGCAAATTTGTTAAGCAATTCTCTTTTACGAAGTACGTCGTATCGTTGGGGGCAGCCCTGCCAGACATCGAAAGCCGATAAAAACACCGGGTATTCAATAAGGTAGAGAAAACTTCCTCTACTCGCGCGTCGCTGCGCTACTTTTGAGTGATTTTGTACAAAAATTTAACAACTGATCATTATTTAGCACATTCCTCTAAGGGAAAGTTGAAATTACTAATAACATTTCGGTTATCTCTCAGCAAGCCCCAGAGTATCGTGTGAGTAAAATAACAGAACGTTCGAAGATTTTCTGTGCAGGCGGGATTGTGCGAAACCCATAACTCTTTGAAATAAAAGAGATGAACATTATTAGTAGAATTTATTATGATATGTGAGCATTTCAACTTTAGTTATATGATTTGCTGATATTCACGTAAAAAAAACGGAGCCGTAGCTCCGTTCTTTCATTCGAAATATTAGTGTAGCAAGCCGGGGAAAATGCTTTTAATACCGGTGACAATGAATTCGATCCCTAACGCCATCAACAACAACCCCATGATACGGGTGATGACGTTAATCCCCGTCTGCCCCAGCAAGCGAACCAGCCAGGGCGCCATACGAAATACCCCCCAGCAGCAGAGCGCGAAAACAGCAATGGCGACAGAAAAACCAATCAGGTGCATGAGGCTATGGTAACGCGTACCCCAGACAATGGTTGAACTGATGGCACCAGGCCCTGCCATCAAGGGCAACGCCAGCGGAACCACGCCGATACTTTCGCGTATCGCGGTTTCTGACTTCTCCTGCTTGTTCTGTTTGTCCTCGCCCAGCTTACCGCTGATCATCGACATGGCGATGGTCACCACCAGGATCCCACCCGCAATGCGGAAGGAGTCGATGGAGATACCGAAGACCTGGAGAATGGCATCCCCCAGGAAAAGCGAGGTGAGCAAGATGATCGCCACAGACAGGTTAGCGGTGAGATTGGTTTTGTTCCGGGCCGCCGCCGTCTGGTAACTGGTCATACTAATAAAGACAGGAATGATACCCACCGGGTTAACCAGGGCAAACAAACCGATAAAAAATTTGAAATACGTTGGAAAATCAAAGAGCGTTTGGATCACGTTTTGCTCCGCCTTTGCACATGCCCGGGACTGACAACGTTGTTATGAAAAATCGCGCTGAAGATACGCTTTTTATTAGCATACTTCACCAGAAATCTGTGCCAAAACGTTAGCATTTCAGAATGTTAAACATATGTTGAATCATTGATGCCACCACTTCCAATAGTTACTTAATTAATTAACAGTGGAAAAATATCCATGAAATAACCCTGCTGAAAGGTATCAGCTTGGGGAGAAATTGACGCAGATCATGATTTCCGTACTCAGAAGTGAGTAATCTTGATTACGCCCCCCAGGAAGGTCACCTGTCAAAAAGGGATGATGCTAAGGTAAGGCTCTTTTAGTAAATTAGTGTGCTGGAGCATAAAGTAACCCATTGTTTTACTTTATGTAACGCAAGTCGTATTGGCACTGTCTATACTGTCTGACGTATCGAGCGCTGGTTTACTAAAAGAGTTTAAACATTATCAGGAGAGCATTATGGCTGTTACTAATATCGCTGAACTGAACGCCCTCGTCGAGCGCGTTAAAAAAGCCCAGCGTGAATATGCCAATTTCACCCAAGAACAGGTTGATAAAATCTTCCGCGCTGCCGCTCTGGCTGCTGCAGATGCTCGAATCCCTCTCGCTAAAATGGCCGTTGCCGAATCTGGCATGGGTATCGTTGAAGATAAAGTGATCAAAAACCACTTTGCTTCAGAGTATATCTACAACGCCTATAAAGATGAGAAAACCTGTGGCGTGCTGTCTGAAGACGACACCTTCGGCACGATCACCATCGCTGAACCTATCGGTATTATCTGCGGTATTGTTCCAACGACTAACCCAACTTCAACGGCTATCTTCAAATCTCTGATCAGCCTGAAGACCCGTAACGCAATTATCTTCTCTCCACATCCACGTGCAAAAGATGCGACCAACAAGGCAGCAGATATCGTTCTGCAGGCTGCGATTGCCGCAGGCGCACCAAAAGATCTGATTGGCTGGATCGACCAACCTTCCGTTGAGCTGTCCAACGCACTGATGCACCATCCTGACATTAACCTGATCCTGGCGACCGGTGGTCCTGGCATGGTTAAAGCTGCATACAGCTCCGGTAAACCTGCCATCGGTGTTGGCGCGGGTAACACCCCTGTTGTTATCGACGAAACTGCTGATATCAAACGTGCCGTTGCTTCTGTACTGATGTCTAAAACCTTCGATAACGGCGTTATCTGTGCATCTGAACAGTCTGTTGTTGTGGTTGATTCCGTATACGACGCTGTACGCGAGCGTTTCGCCAGCCACGGCGGCTACCTGCTGCAGGGTAAAGAGTTGAAAGCGGTTCAGGACATCATTCTGAAAAATGGCGCACTGAACGCCGCTATCGTAGGTCAACCCGCCTATAAAATTGCTGAACTCGCAGGCTTTACCGTTCCGGCAACCACCAAGATCCTGATCGGTGAAGTAAAAGTTGTCGACGAAAGCGAGCCGTTTGCTCACGAAAAACTGTCTCCTACGCTTGCCATGTACCGTGCGAAAGATTTTGAAGACGCGGTAGAGAAAGCCGAGAAACTGGTTGCCATGGGCGGTATCGGTCACACCTCTTGCCTGTACACCGACCAGGATAACCAGCCTGAACGTGTTGCTCACTTCGGTCAGATGATGAAAACTGCCCGTATCCTGATTAACACCCCTGCTTCTCAGGGTGGTATCGGTGACCTGTACAACTTCAAACTCGCACCTTCCCTGACTCTGGGTTGTGGTTCCTGGGGTGGTAACTCCATCTCTGAAAACGTTGGTCCAAAACACCTGATCAACAAGAAAACCGTTGCTAAGCGAGCTGAAAACATGTTGTGGCACAAACTTCCGAAATCTATCTACTTCCGCCGTGGCTCTCTGCCAATCGCGCTGGATGAAGTGATTACTGATGGCCACAAACGTGCGCTCATCGTGACTGACCGTTTCCTGTTCAACAACGGCTACGCTGACCAGATCACCTCTGTTCTGAAAGCGTCTGGCGTTGAAACTGAAGTGTTCTTTGAAGTTGAAGCTGACCCAACCCTGAGCGTGGTGCGTAAAGGTGCTGAACTGGCGAACTCCTTCAAACCAGATGTGATTATCGCTCTGGGTGGTGGTTCCCCAATGGACGCCGCGAAAATTATGTGGGTTATGTACGAACATCCAGAAACCCACTTCGAAGAACTGGCGCTACGCTTTATGGACATCCGTAAACGTATCTACAAGTTCCCGAAAATGGGCGTGAAAGCGAAAATGATCGCCGTCACCACCACTTCCGGTACGGGTTCAGAAGTTACGCCATTTGCAGTAGTAACTGACGATGCAACCGGTCAGAAATACCCACTGGCTGACTACGCACTGACCCCAGATATGGCTATCGTTGATGCCAACCTGGTTATGGAAATGCCGAAATCACTGTGTGCCTTCGGTGGTCTGGATGCCGTGACTCACGCTCTGGAAGCTTACGTTTCTGTTCTGGCATCTGAGTTCTCTGACGGTCAGGCTCTGCAGGCACTGAAACTGCTGAAAGAAAACCTGCCAGCGTCTTACAACGAAGGTTCTAAGAACCCTGTAGCGCGCGAACGTGTCCACAGTGCAGCCACTATCGCCGGTATCGCGTTTGCGAACGCCTTCCTGGGTGTTTGCCACTCTATGGCGCACAAACTGGGTTCACAGTTCCACATTCCTCACGGTCTGGCGAACGCCCTGTTGATCAGCAACGTTATCCGTTATAACGCCAACGACAACCCAACCAAGCAGACGGCTTTCAGCCAGTACGACCGTCCGCAAGCGCGCCGTCGTTATGCTGAAATCGCTGACCACCTTGGTCTGAGCGCACCGGGCGACCGCACTGCTGCGAAGATTGAGAAACTGCTGGCATGGCTGGAAAGCCTGAAAGCTGAACTGGGTATTCCTAAATCTATCCGTGAAGCAGGCGTTCAGGAAGCTGACTTCCTCGCTCACGTAGACAAGCTGTCTGAAGATGCATTCGATGACCAGTGTACTGGTGCTAACCCGCGCTACCCACTGATCTCCGAGCTGAAACAGATTCTGCTGGATACCTACTACGGTCGTGAGTTCAAAGAAGGTGACGTTGCTGCTGTGAAAACAGAAGCACCTGTCATTAAAGCTGACAAGAAAGCGAAGAAAAGCGCTTAACTGACAGCCTGATGAAAAAAACCCGCCTTCCAGGCGGGTTTTTTTATGTCTGAATAACAAAGAGGTTATTTTCTGTTGTCGTGCTGAATCGCCGTCAGAGAGCCGACTGACAGCGCTTCTTTATAATGCTTACGACAGACCGAGACATAGCGTTCATTGCCGCCTATCACCACCTGCTCCCCATCTGCATAAGGTTTTCCGGCCTGATCGAGTCGAAGCACCATGCTGGCCTTACGTCCGCAGAAGCAGATAGTTTTCAGTTCAACAAGCTTATCTGACCAGGCGAGCAGATACTGGCTTCCGGCAAACAGCTCCCCGCGAAAGTCCGTACGCAGCCCGTAGCACAGGACGGGAATATCCAGCTCATCCACCACTTCAGAGAGCGCATGAACCTGTTCACGCGTCAGGAATTGGCTCTCATCAACCAGAACGCAATGAATAGGCTCTGACGCATGCGCAGCGCGGATGTCATTCAGCAGGTCAGTTTGCGGGTTAAACAATCTGGCTGGCGAAGACAGGCCTATTCTTGAACTCACCTTTCCGGCACCGAAGCGGTCGTCGATTTCAGCGGTATAAACAACGGTACGCATCCCTCGTTCCTGGTAATTGTATGAGGATTGCAGCAGTGCGGTAGATTTGCCGGCATTCATTGCCGAATAGTAGAAATAAAGCTGTGCCATTGGCCGTAAAACCCTAATCAATGTGTAATATTACCGATGATTCATTGTACCATATTTTGTCTGGTCTTCCGCGACAGGCCGCACAGAAGATGCCTTGCTGAAAGGTGTAAAACAGCTACTTCTGACGAAAATAATCCGTTAAAACAGAGAGTAAAGATAAGCTCATTTGTGAATATGTTATAGGGTGAGCCAAACATAACACTTCTTTTTATAGTGGCATCAGCGTTCATTAAAATTCACTATTTATTAACTATTCCTGCCTTAACACCCCAGCCTGGAACTAATACAAAAGGCTGATATTTATCCGCCGAAACTATAATTCCTGCGGTAAATGTCACAAAAAAAAGATGCAATCAGCGGGGTTAAGCAGGTTAACGTGATAACAAGCGACACACAGTCGAAGAGGAAATTTAAGTTAGCGTAATTAATAATAGCGGCTTTATTTAGTATTTTTTGAATTCCTTACATTCCTGGCTATTGCACAACTGAATTTATGGCTCTATTATTAGGACAACAAACCACCCCCCATTATAAGTTTGAGATTACTACAATGAGCGAAGCACTTAAAATTCTGAACAACATCCGTACTCTTCGTGCGCAGGCAAGAGAATGTACCCTTGAAACGCTCGAAGAAATGCTGGAAAAATTAGAAGTTGTAGTTAATGAACGTCGCGAAGAAGAAAGCGCTGCTGCTGCTGAAATCGAAGAGCGTACTCGTAAACTGCAGCAATATCGTGAAATGCTGATTGCTGATGGTATCGATCCAAATGAATTGCTGAACAGCATGGCTGCAGCTAAAACCGGTACCAAAGCAAAACGCGCTGCGCGTCCTGCTAAATATAGCTACGTTGATGAGAACGGCGAAACTAAAACCTGGACTGGCCAGGGCCGCACTCCTGCTGTAATCAAGAAAGCTATGGATGAGCAAGGTAAACAGCTGGATGACTTCCTGATCAAGGATTAATCACGCCGAATTCAGAAAAATCCCGCTTCTGGCGGGATTTTTTTTGGCCGCAATTTATTGCAAACATCCTCTTACACAACGTCATAAAGCGTTATTCATCGATATAGCTTTGCTTACAATCAGGCACCCCGGGGCGTTTTATGGGCATAAAAAAACCGGTGGGCAACGCCACACCGGTTTCAGACATTTACACCGGAGGGGTTATTTCTTAATACCCATACTCTCATTGAGCCAGGCTTTAAATTCTTCACCCAGTGAATTGTGGCGAATGCCATATTCAACGAAAGCCTGCATATAACCGAGCTTATTACCGCAGTCATGGCTCTTACCTTTCATATGGTAAGCCTCAACGGTCTCTTTCTCGATCAGCATATCGATAGCATCGGTCAGCTGGATTTCATCCCCTGCGCCTGGAGGCGTTTTCGCCAGCAGAGGCCAGATTTCAGCACTCAGGACATAGCGACCCACAACCGCCAGATTAGAAGGCGCTACGTCGGCTTTAGGCTTCTCTACAACGCCAACCATGGGTACGCTTTCGCCGGGTTCAAGGTTAACGCCTTTGCAGTCAACCACGCCGTAAGCCGTCACGTCATCAACAGGCTCAACCATGATCTGGCTGCTACCCGTTTCATCGAAACGCTTGATCATCTCTGCCAGGTTGTCCTGGGAAAGATCGGATTCGTATTCATCCAGAATAACGTCAGGCAGAATAACCGCTACCGGCTCATCACCGACAACCGGGTGTGCACACATCACCGCGTGACCCAGGCCTTTAGCCAGCCCCTGACGCACCTGCATAATGGTGACGTGCGGAGGGCAAATAGACTGAACTTCTTCTAACAGCTGACGCTTAACACGTTTTTCCAGCATGGCTTCGAGTTCAAAACTTGTATCGAAGTGGTTTTCGATAGAGTTTTTTGATGAATGCGTAACCAGCACAATTTCAGTGATGCCGGCTGCAATACACTCATTGACGACATACTGAATTAATGGCTTATCAACCAGAGGCAACATCTCTTTAGGAATCGCCTTAGTTGCTGGTAACATCCTGGTCCCCAATCCCGCTACCGGGATGACGGCCTTTCTGACTTTCGAATTTAGGGCAGCCATTCAAATTCTCCTGATTTGTTCAAGTTTTGAACTTTTATGCAATAAATAACGCGTTGAGTATATCAGCCTCGCCCTACAGTCCGGGTCTGAAAAGAACGCGTTGCCGATCAATTAGGACAAATACGCATGATTCTGGGCTGCGATAGTAGCACTCCCGAGAAAACAGAGGTAAAGCAATCTTAAAATTACGCTCCAGTTGCTTATTCCGTGGACAACATTAAGCGTAGCCTTCCCCCAGCCCCCCAAATTTGGCACTGCCATGAGGAACAACGGTGGCTAATTTGATTAAGATACGCCGTACCCAGTGTTCCAAGCGGTACACCGTTACTCACCTGAATATGGTGTTCGCCCGTATTCAGTGACGCATTCAGACCTGCTGAAACGAGGATAAGATTTTTTAAACCGCTATGGTAATAACCCACCAGCAGTGGGAACTGTCCCGGTAAATTGGCCTGACGAAAAAGCTGGTTTACTTGTTTGAGTAAACTGCCTAACTCAGGAAGCCGTTGTCCCTGATGCGATAACTGTTCCTGCAATAAACCGTTAAATAGCGCACGAAGTAACAACGCGGCTAATACGCCATTATCCCCTGCACGGGTTACGTCCAGAGAATAAAACGCGAGATCAGAGTCAGACAGTGGCGCAATATCCAGCACCAGCCCAGGCTGGTCAGCCGCCACCAGCTGGCGATAATTTACGCGGCAGTGTGAAATAGTCTGCTGAACGGGTGGCTGAAGTTCTTGCAACAGTTTGGCTGCCGCAGGCGGATCACTTACCAGCGCGTCCCAGTCCTGGAAAAGACGTTCCTCTTCCTCAACGCGGGAATTAAACATATTCGGATAGAGGCACGCTAATACCGTTTCACGTAACCGGTTCAGATCTTTAACGGGTTTAAGCAGGATATCCTGGACGCCAAGGCGCAATGCTTTGGCGATATCCGCCATATTTTCTGTCGCAGAGATCACCAGAATGGGCATCTGGTCACCCTCGTTACGCAGATGTTCAACCAGTTTCAGTCCGTTCATGCGCGGCATCGCGATATCGCAAATCATCAGATCGGGCGCAATGCTGGTCATTTTTTCCAGCGCGTCGATGCCATCTTCAGCCAGTAACGTGTTTGCGCCCAGTGAGGATAACCATGAATCCAGTAGCGATCGGAAAACGGGCTCGTCTTCAACAATCAAAATGTGTTTTCCGGCCAATGGCTGCGTCATGGTTCCTCCCCTGACTGATAGTTACTAAATAGTGGCATGCTATCGGTACTATCGCCTGTCAGATTTTGCTGAAGTAGTCAAAAAAAGGTGCTTAACGTGCTGTTCGCACAAATGGCAGCAACTCGTCTATTTTCTTTTCGACGGCTAATGAGCCCGCTGCGATGGCGGCCTCAGCCCGATGGAAATCAAGGGTAGAGATTTGTGGACAGTATGGCTGAATAAGAATATCCGGAGGATCGCCAGCCATACGGTTACGTTTAAGGCGATTCTCAAGAACCTGAATAGAGGTGGTCATGATTTCCATCGCCGTCGGTGCGGCGACCGAGCGTCGTGCGGCCAGACGCCCAATCCTTCCACGCAAACGCGCGTGCCAGGCAAGCTTCTCGCCTTCGGCATCTTCGCTCTGGAGATTGACCGGCATAAGGTCTTGCTGCATCAGGTGAGCATCGTGCTGCAAATCCACGGCAATCACGATATCGGCCCCCATGGCACGCGTCAGAGAGATGGGAACAGGATTAACGACGCCACCGTCGACAAGCCAATAACCGTTATGGGGGACAGGTGCCATAAGCCCGGGAATGCTGCATGAGGCACGCACCGCAAGGTGAATATCTCCTTCGGTCAGCCAGAGTTCGCGTCCGGTGCTGAGATTCGTCGCGACGGCACCGAAAGGCATCTGACAATCCGTGAAGTCCTGAAGAGGCATAACCTGGCGGAACTGGTTAAAGACGCGTTCGCCGCGCAACAGTCCACCGCGCTGCCAGGAGAGATCCATCAGGCGAAGCACGTCCCAGTAGCTGAAGGAACGTACCCAGGTTTCGAGTTCCGGGAGTTTGCCGCACGCATACGCGGAGCCGACAAGCGATCCTATGGAACATCCCGCAACGATATCGACGTCAACGCCCATCTTGTTTAAGGCATTAATCACGCCGATGTGGGACCATCCCCGGGCTGCACCTGAGCCCAGCGCCAGTCCAATTTTAACCTTTCTCATTAGCCCTGTTTTACTTCCCCTGGATTCCTGACATAGCGTCAACGCAACAGCTCAGTTAACATAGTGCTACCCGAGGCGTTTAACGCCCTTATTTTTTATTTCAGGAAGAGAATCGTGTCTCAACTCTGCCCCTGTGGTAGCGCTCTGGAGTATAGCCTATGTTGCCAGCGATATCTTTCTGGCAATCAGGTTGCACCGGACCCGTCACACCTCATGCGTTCGCGGTATACTGCTTTTGTGATCAAAGACGCAGACTACCTGATAAAAACCTGGCACCCATCCTGCCACGCCGCCGACTTCAGACAAGAGATCGAAGCCGGGTTTACGCATACCCAATGGCTAGGACTTACCGTCTTTGAATCGTCACCCGGCAGTCACGACGACGAAGGCTTTGTCAGCTTTGTCGCCCGCTTTACCGAGAACAATAAACCTGGCGCCATTATCGAGCGTTCCCGGTTCTTAAAGGAAAGCGGGCAATGGTATTATATTGACGGTACGCGCCCACAGTTTGGTCGTAACGATCCCTGCCCTTGTGGTTCAGGTAAAAAATTTAAAAAGTGTTGCGGGCAGTAACGCCTGACAACCCAGACTTCGCAAATACAAACAGGATTTCCCGGCGATGCAATCATTACAACGTAAAGTTCTGCGCACTATCTGTCCCGATCAAAAAGGGCTGATCGCACGAATTACCAACATTTGCTACAAACATGAACTGAATATCGTGCAGAACAACGAGTTCGTTGACCACCGTACCGGTCGTTTCTTCATGCGAACCGAACTGGAAGGTATTTTCAACGACACCACCCTGCTTGCCGATCTGGACAGCGCGCTGCCGGAAGGTTCAGTGCGTGAGCTGAATCCAGCGGGCCGTCGCCGCGTTGTGATTCTGGTGACGAAAGAAGCTCACTGCCTGGGCGATCTGCTAATGAAAGCCAATTACGGCGGTCTGGATGTTGAAATCGCCGCGGTTATCGGCAACCACGAGACCCTGCGCACGCTGGTTGAACGGTTTGATATTCCGTTTGAACTGGTGAGCCATGAAGGCCATACCCGTGAAGAGCATGACAACCTGATGGCTGAAGCCATTGAAGCGCATAATCCGGACTACGTGGTGCTGGCGAAATATATGCGCGTGCTGACGCCCTCTTTCGTGGCGCGTTTCCCGAACAAGATCATCAACATTCACCACTCATTCCTGCCAGCCTTCATTGGTGCCCGCCCTTACCATCAGGCGTACGAGCGCGGCGTGAAGATCATCGGCGCGACCGCGCACTACGTGAATGACAATCTGGACGAAGGCCCAATCATCATGCAGGACGTCATTCACGTGGATCACACCTACACGGCAGAAGACATGATGCGCGCTGGCCGCGACGTTGAGAAAAATGTGTTAAGCCGTGCGCTGTATCAGGTGCTGGCACAGCGTGTCTTTGTCTACGGTAACAGAACGATTATTCTTTAATCGACAATGAAATGAACTGGTTAGCTTTCCAGCTTTGCGCGTAAAAATCAGGCAACCAGTTTATTTTTATTGTGGTAACGCTTTACAGGGGCGTGTCATTTGATATGATGCGCCCCGCTTCCAGCAGGAAGCGGGCCAGTAAATAGCATTACCCCGTGGTGGGGTTCCCGAGCGGCCAAAGGGAGCAGACTGTAAATCTGCCGTCATCGACTTCGAAGGTTCGAATCCTTCCCCCACCACCATCTCTCAGCATTACCTCAAAATGTGAATTACCCCTGGTGGGGTTCCCGAGCGGCCAAAGGGAGCAGACTGTAAATCTGCCGTCATCGACTTCGAAGGTTCGAATCCTTCCCCCACCACCATCATTTAAAAAAATCATCACAGAACCGAACTTAGCCCACTTTTGTAGGCCGGGTAAGGCGCAGCCACCACCCGGCGACAGGCAGCTACATCGGTGGCAATCGTCGCTTCACCGGCGAACTCTTCACAATCGACGTATTACACTGCGCATGTTCCGCCAGCCCGTCCAGCAACACATCCAGTTGCTCTATCGAGCGCACCACCAGCCTGATCACGAAGCAATCTTCCCCGGTCACTTTGTCGTTCTCAATACACTCCGGCATCGCCTGAATGTACTTATCCACTTTATGCAGCAACCCAGGCAGCGGCCGCACGCGCACCAGCGCCTGCAGCGTATATCCCAACGCCGCCAGATTCACCCGCGCACGATATCCCTGAATCACACCGCGTTCTTCCAGCCTTTTCAGCCGTTCTGCCGTGCTGGGTGAGGTCAAACCGATACGGCCACTGAGCACCTTCAGCGACATGCGCGCATCTTCAACCAGGCAGGTTAATATGTGTCTGTCGATCTCATCGAGAAGGTTTTCCATCGATTTTGCCTCATTTTAAAAAGTCATCACTCTCTTTCACCTTATATCACCCCTGTAAAACCCGACAGCGATTTTCGACAATAAGGTCATTAAATCAGGAGGTGGATAATGCGTGATTTCCATAAAGGCGTCTGGCAAATGAGCCTGGCGATGTTAATTTCCGGCTCTATCGGTGCGTTTGTTTTACTCTCCGGTCTGCCCGTCACGGAAGTGGTCTTCTGGCGCTGTCTTATTGGGGCCATAACACTTTTTATTTTTATCCGGGTCAGTCAAAAGCCCTTTAGTCCCCTCACCCGCACCACGCTGATGCTGGCGATTCTCGGGGGTGTGGCATTAGTTGTGAACTGGCTACTGCTTTTCGCCGCTTACGAACGTATCTCTATTGGCCTGTCTACCGTGGTATATAACACCCAGCCGTTTATGCTGGTATTGATGGGGATGTTTTTAGGTGAGCGCGTCAGCCTGGTAAAATGGGGCTGGCTGTTCCTCGCCTTTGGCGGAGTGGTGATATTGCTCTCCAGTGAGCTGACCGGAGCCCATAACAGTAAATGGCTCGCAGGGGTTGGTCTGGCCATGGCCGCGGCCTTCTTCTATGCGCTGACGGCAATCATTGCGCGCAAACTCAAAACAATCGCCCCACAGCATATCGCTTTTATCCAGGTGCTGACCGGCGTGGTGATGCTGCTGCCTTTTGCCAGCCAGCCGTCGCTCTCCGGCGATTTTCCCTGGCCGATCTTGCTGACGCTGGGCATCGTCCATACCGGTATTATGTATCAACTGCTGTATAGCGCGATCCAGAAACTGCCAACGCCGGTGACCGGCTCCCTGTCGTTTATCTATCCGGTGGTGGCAATTATTGTAGATAATCTGGTGTTCGGACACGCATTGAACCTGACGCAGCTGGCGGGTGGCGCGTTAATCCTGTTTGCCGCGGCGGGCAACAACCTGGGCTGGGGCGAAAAAAAACCCCGCGAGTGCGGGGTTGGTATTAAAACGGTGCATTAGCGACGGGCACGCACAATCTGATACTTGCGCGTCAGGTACTCCACCGGCGCGCTCCAGATGTGTACCAGACGGGAGAACGGGAACAGCACAAACATCGTCATCCCCAGCACCAGGTGAACGCGGAAGATAAACGCCACGCCGTCCAGGTGTTCGGACGCGCCACCGTGGAAAGTCACCACGGACTGCGCCCAGCCGACCAGCTTCATCATTTCACTGCCGTCCATATGCTGCGCCGAGAACGGAATGGTCAGCAGACCCAGCGCGCATTGCACCACCAGCAGGGAAAGGATCAGGATGTCCGCCGCAGTGGTCGTTGCCCTCACCCGCGGGCTGAACAGACGACGTTTCAGCAACAGCAGGCCCCCGACGAGGGTCATCACGCCGCAGGCACCGCCCGCGATCATCGCCATCTTCTGTTTCACCTCAATCGGCAGCCACGCTTCGTACATCCAGTGCGGGGTCAGCATCCCGAGGAAGTGCCCGGCAAAAATCCCGAGGATCCCGATATGAAACAGGTTAGACGCGACGTGCATCCCCTTACGATCCAGCATCTGGCTGGAGGCAGCACGCCAGGTGTACTGGCCGTAGTCATAACGCAGCCAGCTTCCCACCAGGAACACGGTGCCCGCGATATACGGGTAAATGTCAAAGAAGAACATATTCAGGAAGTGCATTAGTGCCGTCCTCCGTTAGAGATATCCAAATATTGCGGAGCGACCGCCCCGGCAAAACGACGCTGGTGAGCGGAGATTTCAGACTCGCCGCAGCTCTGGTCAGCAAAGAATTTCACCTGCTCTTCCTCCCAGACCGCATCCAGCGCTTGCGGGGTATCATCGCGGGCTTCATCCGCGATTTTCTCCGCCACTTTTTCACTGTCGACAGCGGCGTTTGCAAGCTTCATCAGCAGGTCGAACAGCACCGCATAGCGGCTCTGACGCTGCTGAAGACGCGCGCTGAGCAATGCCAGGATCGGCGCGATGTCCTGCAGACCGCCCAGCGCCTCGTCTTTCGGCAGTTGAGCCAGATACTCCAGGTACAGCGGCAGATGGTCCGGCAGCTCGCGGCTGTCGAGCATCAGGCCGTGCTGCTCGTACTGAGCCATCAGGTCCACCATCGCCTGACCCCGGTCGCGGGATTCACCATGAACGTGTTCGAACAGCAGTAACGACGTTGCACGGCCACGGTCAAACAGCTGGCTGTAGTCCGCCTGCGCGTCGAGCAGATCGCGCGATAACAGGTCGCGGAGGAAAACGCCCAGCGTCTGGGCATCCTCTTTATCCAGGTTTTCAGATGACGCGAGTGCATCAAAAAGCTCCTGCTGATGCTGCGCAAGCGCAGCATCCGGATACTCGAGCAGACGCGAAACAATGACGAGTTCAATCATTGGTGCGGCTCCGTTTTGCTGGTCACATCCATGGCGTCGATGCGGCGGCTGTTAAACAGGTTGAATTTGCTGTCTGACCCATGGCAACCGTCGCCAAAACTAAAGCCACAGCCATTTTTCTCCGGGAAGGCCTCGCGAGCCAGTTCACGGTGGCTGCTCGGCACCACGAAACGGTCTTCATAGTTCGCAATTGCCAGGTAGCGGTACATCTCCTGGGCCTGTGCTTCAGTCAGACCGACCTCGTCCAGCGCGCGGGTATCGTTAACGCCATCAACGGTTTCCGCACGCTTAAAGTGACGCATCGCCAGCATACGTTTCAGCGCCAGCAGTACCGGCTGGGTATCCCCTGCGGTCAGCAGGTTTGCCAGATACTGAACCGGGATACGCAGGCTCTCGACGTCCGGCAGAATGCCGTTGCTGCCCAGCTCGCCTGCATCGGCAGCAGACTGGATTGGCGACAGCGGCGGCACGTACCAGACCATCGGCAGCGTGCGGTATTCCGGATGAAGCGGCAGAGCCAGCTTCCAGTCCATCGCCATTTTATACACCGGCGACTGTTGCGCCGCGTCGATAACGCTCTGTGGAATACCGTCCTTCAGCGCCTGCTCAATGACTTTCGGATCGTTCGGGTCAAGGAACACGTCAAGCTGACGCTGATACAGATCTTTCTCGTTCTCAGTGCTCGCGGCATTTTCAATCGCGTCTGCGTCATACAGCAGCACGCCGAGGTAGCGGATACGGCCTACGCAGCTTTCGGAGCAGACGGTTGGCATACCGGCTTCGATACGCGGGTAGCAGAAGATGCACTTCTCTGATTTCCCGCTCTTCCAGTTGAAGTAGATTTTTTTGTACGGGCAGCCGGTGATGCACATACGCCAGCCGCGGCATTTGTCCTGGTCGATCAGAACGATGCCGTCCTCTTCACGCTTGTAGATGGCGCCGCTTGGGCAGGTCGCCACGCACGCCGGGTTCAGGCAGTGCTCGCAAAGGCGCGGCAGATACATCATGAAGGTGTTTTCGAACTGGCCGTACATCGCCTTCTGCATGTTCTCGAAGTTCTGGTCTTTGGCGCGTTTTTCGAACTCGCCGCCCAGAATCTCCTCCCAGTTTGGACCGCTGGTAATTTTGTCCATGCGCTTGCCGGTGATCAGCGAGCGAGGACGCGCGATCGGCTGGTGTTTGCTTTCTGGCGCGTTGTGCAGGTTCTGGTAGTCATAGTCAAACGGCTCGTAGTAATCCTCAATGCCCGGCAGATGCGGGTTAGCGAAGATTTTTCCCAGAAGCATCGCGCGGTTACCCATGCGCGGCTGCAGCTTGCCGTTGATTTTACGGATCCAACCGCCCTTCCACTTCTCCTGGTTTTCCCAGTCGGTCGGGAAGCCGGTACCCGGCTTGCTTTCCACGTTGTTGAACCAGGCGTACTCCATACCTTCACGGCTGGTCCAGACGTTTTTACAGGTGACCGAGCAGGTGTGACAGCCGATGCATTTATCCAGATTCAGCACCATGCCGACTTGTGAACGAATTTTCATTTTACGCTCTCCTGTACCTGGTCATTACCTTCGCCGTCTAACCAGTTAATGTTCTTCATCTTACGTACCACCACGAACTCATCGCGGTTCGATCCTACGGTGCCGTAGTAGTTAAAGCCGTAGGCCAGCTGTGCATAGCCCCCGATCATATGGGTCGGCTTCGGCGTAATACGGGTCACGGAGTTGTGGATCCCGCCGCGCTGTTCGGTGATTTCTGACCCCGGCAGGTTAACGATACGTTCCTGCGCGTGGTACATCATGGTCATCCCGGCCGGTACGCGCTGGCTCACCACCGCACGCGCCGTCAGGGCACCGTTGCTGTTAAACACCTCGATCCAGTCGTTATCTTCAATACCCAGATCTTTGGCATCCGTCTCGCTCATCCAGACAATCGGACCGCCGCGCGAAAGCGTCAGCATCAGCAGGTTGTCGCTATAGGTCGAGTGGATCCCCCACTTCTGGTGCGGCGTCAGGAAGTTCAGCGCCTTTTCAGGGTTACCGTTGGATTTCGCGCCCATAACTGCGGTTACGGAGCGGGTGTCGATTGGCGGACGGTACACCAGCAGGCTTTCACCGAAGTCACGCATCCACTGGTGATCCTGATACAGGGACTGACGACCGGACAGCGTGCGCCATGGGATCAGCTCGTGAACGTTGGTGTAACCGGCGTTATAGGAGACATGCTCATCTTCAAGTCCTGACCAGGTCGGGCTGGAGATAATCTTGCGCGGCTGGGCCTGAATATCGCGGAAGCGGATTTTCTCTTCCTCTTTATTCGTTGCCAGATGCGTGTGGTCACGACCGGTAAACTCGCTCAGCGCTGCCCACGCCTTCACCGCCACGTGGCCGTTGGTTTCCGGCGCCAGGGTCAGGATCATCTCTGCGGCATCAATCGCCGTGTTCAGCATTGGCTGGCCTTTCGCCGGGCCGTCCGCTTTGGTGTAATTGAGCTTACGCAGCAGATCCATTTCGCTCTGGGTATTCCAGGCAATCCCTTTCCCGCCGTTACCGATTTTCTCCATCAGCGGACCGATAGAGGTAAATCGCTCGTACGTCGCCGGGTAATCACGCTCCACCGGAATGATGTGCGGCGCGGTCACGCCCGGGATCAGGTCACATTCGCCTTTTTTCCAGTCTTTGACGTCCAGCGGCTGCGCCAGCTCGGCCGCAGAGTCGTGCTGGATTGGCAGCGTCACCACGTCGGTCTCTTTGCCCAGATGCCCGACGCACACTTCAGAGAATTTCTTCGCGATATCTTTGTAGATATCCCAGTCGCTTTTCGACTCCCACGCCGGGTCAACCGCGGCAGACAGTGGATGAATAAACGGATGCATATCCGAGGTATTCATGTCGTCTTTTTCGTACCAGGTCGCGGTTGGCAGCACGATATCGGAATACAGGCAGGTACTGGACAGACGGAAGTCGAGGGTCACCACCAGATCCAGCTTGCCGTCCAGACCGTTGTCTTTCCATTCCACCTCTTCCGGCTTCACGCCACCCTGCCTGCCGAGATCTTTCCCCTGGATACCGTTCTCGGTACCGAGCAGGTATTTCAGCATGTACTCGTGACCTTTACCGGACGAGCCCAGCAGGTTGGAGCGCCAGATGAACAGGTTACGCGGATGGTTTTTGCCGTTCTCAGGCTGTTCAGCCGCGAAACGGATTGAGCCGTCTTTCAGGGACTTAACGGTGTAATCCACCGGTGACATTCCAGCTTTTTTCGCCTCTTCCGCGATGCGCAGCGGGTTAGTACCCAGCTGCGGCGCAGACGGCAGCCAGCCCATGCGCTCAGCACGGACGTTGAAGTCAATCAGGTGGCCACTGTAGCGGGATTTATCCGCCATTGGCGACAGCAATTCCTGCGCGGTAACCGTCTCGTAGCGCCACTGGCTGGAGTGGTTATAGAAGTACGAGGTACTGTTCATGTGACGTGCAGGACGCTGCCAGTCAAGGGCAAACGCCAGCGGCTGCCAGCCGGTCTGCGGACGCAGTTTTTCCTGGCCTACGTAGTGGGCCCAACCGCCGCCGCTCTGACCGACACAGCCGCAGAAGATCAGCATGTTGATCAGGCCACGATAGTTCATATCGAGGTGATACCAGTGGTTCAGACCCGCGCCGACGATGATCATTGAGCGACCGTGCGTCTTATCCGCGTTTTCTGCAAATTCGCGGGCGATACGGGTAATCTGTGCGCGAGGAACGCCGGTGATCTGCTCCGCCCATGCCGGGGTGTAGGCTTTTACGTCGTCATAGCTGGTTGCGCAGTTTTCATCATTCAGACCCCGTTCCAGACCGTAGTTCGCCATGGTCAAATCGTAAACGGTAGTGACGAGCGCCGTTGAGCCATCAGCCAGCTGCAGGCGTTTAACCGGCAGTTTATGCATCAGAACATTTTTCAGTTCAACCTTGTTGAAGTGCTCTGATCCTTCGCCTCCAAAGTACGGGAAGCCGACCTCGGCGATCTCGTCCTGGCTGCCCAGCATGCTGAGACGCAGTTCCGTCTCTTCACCGGTGGTACCGTTACGCTGTTCGAGGTTCCACTTGCCCTTCTCACCCCAGCGGAAGCCGATAGAGCCGTTAGGTGCCACCAGCTCGCCGTTGCTGTTATACGCAACGGTTTTCCATTCAGGGTTATTTTCCTGGCCCAGCGCGTCCACCAGATCGGCGGCGCGCAGCGTACGGCCAGCGGCGTAGTAACCATCACGCTCTTCCAGCATCACCAGCATCGGCATGTCGGTGTAGCGACGTACATAGTCGGTGAAATACTGACTTGGTTTATCGAGGTGGAATTCGCGCAGCATAACGTGGCCCATCGCCATCGCCATCGCGGCGTCGGTACCCTGTTTCGGTGCCAGCCACAGGTCACACAGTTTGGCAATTTCCGCGTAGTCCGGGGTGATCGCAACGGTTTTGGTCCCTTTGTAGCGGACTTCGGTAAAGAAGTGCGCGTCCGGGGTACGGGTCTGCGGAACGTTAGAGCCCCAGGCGATGAGGTAGCTTGAGTTGTACCAGTCAGCAGATTCCGGCACGTCGGTTTGCTCGCCCCAGGTCTGCGGAGACGCAGGCGGCAGGTCGCAGTACCAGTCGTAGAAGCTCAGACAGGTGCCGCCGATCAGTGACAGATAGCGCGCGCCGGAGGCGTAAGAGACCATCGACATCGCCGGGATCGGCGAGAAGCCTGCCACGCGGTCAGGGCCGTAGGTTTTGACAGTGTAGACGTTAGAGGCGGCAATCAGCTCGTTCACCTCTTTCCAGGAGGAACGAACAAAGCCACCGCGGCCGCGAGCCTGCTTAAAGCTTTTCGCTTTATCCGCATCTTCGATGATGGACGCCCAGGCATCAACCGGATCGCTGTGCTGCACTTTCGCTTCACGCCACATTTTCATCAGACGCTTACGCATCAGCGGGTATTTCAGACGGTTAGCGCTATAGAGATACCAGGAGTAGCTGGCGCCACGCGGGCAGCCGCGCGGTTCGTGGTTCGGCATATCCGGGCGGGTGCGCGGATAGTCGGTCTGCTGCATTTCCCAGGTCACCAGACCGTTTTTAACGAAAATCTTCCAGCTACATGAGCCAGTGCAGTTTACGCCGTGGGTAGAACGGACAACTTTGTCATGCTGCCAGCGTTGACGGTAACCGTCTTCCCAGTCCCGGTTGGTATCCAGAACCTGGCCGTGCCCATCGGCAAAAGTTTCACCCTTCTGTTTGAAGTAGCGAAACCGGTCCAAAAATTTGCTCATCGGGTATCTCCTGTGTGGAGCCTGTGGCTCTCTAAATCGACATTGCTGATTTGCAGCGAAGGTAACGCTCTGAAAGAGGAGGAGAATTGATAACGATCAAGACGACGAGGGACTTTCAGGGGTGGGGTTAGGCCAAATACCACCAAAGCGGTAGATTTTAAAAATTCATAATAATATGATTTTTAATGATATTTTCATTTCATCGTACAATAACCACGGCAAAATTTAACATCTCAGGTATTAAGGGGTAGACCTCCCTGCAAGGCGACGGCGATCACAGTGTTACCGGCGCGCTTCTGTGCAAACCCACCAGTATGTTGTAACTACTTCCAGATCAAAAAAAACGCGGCCCCAAGGCCGCGCAAACGGATAATCACACTTACTTATTTTTCTTGGTATTACGGCCATATACCAGCCACGTAATCACAACGCAGGCGATATAGAACACAAGGAACACTTTCATCGCACCCGCCGGGGAACCGGTCAGGTCAAGCGAAATACCGAACGCTTTCGGGATAAAGAAGCCGCCAATGGCACCGATGGCAGAGATAAAGCCCAGCGCAGCAGCGGTATCCGTCGCCGCTTCACGCATCGCCTGCTCTTCGCTTCCACCCTGCGCTTTCACGCGATCCATCGTCAGCTTACGGAAGATCACGGAGATCATCTGGAAGGTGGACGCACTCCCCAAACCGGCCGTCAGGAACAGCACCATAAACACGCCGAAGAAGGCGATGAAGTTTCCGCCCTGTCCGTCCGCTGGCAGCGTCAGGAACAGCAACGCACAGAAGACAGCCATCACGACAAAGTTCACCAGCGTCACGCGGGTACCGCCCAGACGGTCAGAAACCATGCCGCCCAGTGAGCGAGCCAGCGCGCCAATAAATGGACCAAAGAAGGCGAATTGCAGGATCTGCACGTCCGGGAACTGGGTTTTCGACAGCATGGCGAAACCGGCAGAGAAACCGATAAACGACCCGAAGGTGGCCAGATACAGCAGCGCCATCACCCAAAGGTGTCCACGTTTCAGCACCGGCAGCTGTTCACTCAGTGACGCCTTCGACGCAGACAGATCGTTCATAAAGAACCACGCTGCCAGGGTGAAGACCACCAGGAACGGCACCCAAATCCAGGCGGCGTTCTGCAGGTAGAGGGAAGAACCATCCGCCTGTTCAACGCCACCGCCACCAAAGGCAGCAAAAATGGACACCGAGATCGCCAGCGGCGCGATCAGCTGCATCACGCTCACGCCCATGTTGCCCAGACCACCGTTAATGCCCAGCGCGCCACCCTGTTTCGCTTTCGGGAAGAAGAAGCTGATGTTCGCCATACTGGAGGCGAAGTTCGCACCCGCAAAACCGCACAGCAGGGAGATGATCACGAACACGCTGAACGGCGTGGACGTATCCTGCACCGCGAAGCCGAGCCACACGCAAGGCACGATCATGATCCCGGTACTGAATGCCGTCCAGCGACGGCCACCAAAGACCGGCACCATAAAGGCGTAAGGAACGCGCAGCAGCGCGCCTGACAGCGACGGCAACGCGGTCAGCATAAACAGCTGATCGGTTGTGAACGTAAACCCAACTTTTGGCAGATTTACCGCCACTGCACTAAACAACATCCATACGCAAAACGCTAATAACAGACACGGAACGGAAATCCACAGATTCCGGCTTGCTACACGATGGCCGCGCTGTTGCCAGAACGCCGGATCCTCTGGACGCCAGTCTGTAATAACGGCACCATTTTCCCTTTCGGGAGCGGATGAGTGACTCATAGACACCTCTGATTCTCGAATGATGCTGCAAACATTAGGGTTTTAGGGCGGCGGTAAGTTGATATAAATCAAAGGAAAAGTGCGAGGATTTGCGGCACGAAAAAAGGTCTTATCCTTAGTGAGTAGGCAAATCAGGTCAAAAAGACGTAGTTTTTCACGGCGCTGACGCGTCCCTGCTCCCCTACCCTCAGATGCATACTCCACTGGCAATTTAGGAGTAATCATTTATAGGTATGGGTATACTCCAGGGTATGCACCAGAATAGCGCCATTCCTGCAAGCAGGCCACGTCAGGAGCCCGGCAACTCTATGTTAAAAAGATGTTTATCACCGCTGACACTCGTCAATCAGTTAGCCCTGATCGTTTTGCTGTCCACCGCACTCGGCGTGACCGGCATGGCGATTTCCGGCTGGCTGGTACAAGGGGTACAGGGTAATGCGCATGCCATCAATGAGGCAGGCTCGCTACGCATGCAGAGTTACCGTCTGCTGGCGTCGGTGCCTCTGACGCAGGACGACCAGCCTCTCATTGATGAAATGGAGCGCACGGCTTTCAGCCCTGAACTGGAAAATGCAGCCATCCGCGCCGGTCAGCAATCCCAGCTTAAAGCCCTTCAGGGCTACTGGCACACCCAACTGGAACCCGGACTGAAACAGGCGCAAAGCCCGGAGACGGTCGCGCAGGACGTGGCGGGTTTTGTCTCACGCATTGATGCCCTGGTCTCCTCTTTTGACCAAACCACTGAATTACGCATCGATCGGGTGGTGATGGTACACCGTGCCATGGCGCTGTTTATGGGCCTGCTGCTGATCTTCACCATTATCTGGCTCCGCGCGCGGCTGCTGAATCCGTGGAAACAGCTGCTGGCCATGGCCCGGGCGGTAACCGCCCGGGATTTTACCCAGCGCACGCACATCAGCGGACGCAACGAAATGGCGATGCTCGGCCAGGCGCTCAACACCATGTCGGCAGAGCTGTCCGAAAGCTACGCGGTGCTTGAGCAGCGCGTACAGGAAAAAACGGCGGGGCTGGAGCAGAAAAACGAAATCCTCTCTTTCCTGTGGCAGGCCAACCGCCGGCTGCACATGCAGGTGCCGCTCTGTGAACGCCTCTCCCCGGTGCTGAATGGCCTGCAAAATCTGACCCTGCTGCATGACCTGGAGCTGCGCGTTTACGACGTGGAAGATGAAGATAATCATCAGGAGTTTACCTGTCAGTCCGACATGTCCTGTGATGATAAAGGCTGTCATTTATGCCCTCGCGGCCTGCCGCCGTCGACCACTGGCGGCACGACGCTGAAATGGCGACTAACGGACAGCCATACCCAGTACGGTATTCTGCTGGCGACCCTGCCCGCCGGGCGTCACCTGAGCCACGATCAGCAACAGCTGGTTGATACGCTGGTTGAACAGCTAACGGCCACGCTGGCGCTCGACAGGCATCAGGAAAAACAGCAGCAGCTGATCGTTATGGAAGAACGCGCCACCATCGCCCGCGAGCTGCATGACTCGATCGCCCAGTCGCTCTCCTGTATGAAAATGCAGGTAAGCTGCCTGCAGATGCAGGATGCGCAGATGCCGGACAGTAATAAACAGCTACTCAGCCAGATACGCAACGAGCTGAATACGTCCTGGGTACAGCTGCGTGAGCTGCTGACCACCTTCCGCCTGCAGCTGACCGAGCCGGGCCTGCGTCCGGCGCTGGAAGCCAGCTGTCAGGAGTTTAGCGCCCGGCTGGGGTTCCCGGTGAAGCTGGATTACCAGCTGCCGCCACGGTTTGTCCCGTCACATCAGGCTATTCATCTACTGCAGATCGCCCGTGAAGCACTCAGCAACGTGCTTAAACACGCGGAAGCGACGGCGGTCACGGTCACCGTCAGCCAGCACGCTAACCAGGTCAGACTCACGGTTCACGACAACGGCCGCGGCGTGCCGGAAAATGCCGAGCGCACGAACCACTATGGTTTAATCATTATGCGAGACCGCGCCCAAAGCCTGCGCGGTGATTGTCAGGTTCGCCGGAGAGAGACGGGTGGCACGGAAGTCGTGGTCACCTTTATTCCCGAAAAACCGCTTACAACTTCTCAAGGAGAAACCCATGACTAATCAGGAACCGGCATCCATCCTGTTGATCGACGACCATCCGATGCTGCGTACTGGCGTAAAACAGCTGGTCAGCATGGCACCCGATATTACCGTGGTTGGCGAAGCCAGCAACGGGGAACAGGGCATTGAGCTCGCCGAGTCCCTCGATCCCGATCTGATCCTGCTCGATCTGAACATGCCCGGGATGAACGGCCTGGAGACCCTCGACAAGCTGCGGGAAAAATCGCTTTCCGGACGCATCGTCGTCTTTAGCGTCTCGAACCATGAAGAAGATGTGGTCACGGCGCTGAAGCGCGGCGCGGATGGTTATCTGCTGAAAGATATGGAGCCGGAAGATCTGCTTAAAGCACTGCAGCAGGCCGCGGCGGGCGAGATGGTGC
Organism: Enterobacter sp. T2; assembly: GCF_010692925.1. Lineage (NCBI taxonomy): Bacteria > Pseudomonadati > Pseudomonadota > Gammaproteobacteria > Enterobacterales > Enterobacteriaceae > Enterobacter > Enterobacter sp. T2. The sequence continues at coordinate 2,680,262 of NZ_CP048736.1, forward strand.
TGAGTGAAGCCCTGACGCCGGTGCTGGCCGCCAGCCTGCGGGCCAACCGCGCCACGTCTGACCGTGACGTCAGCCAGTTAACACCGCGCGAACGCGATATTCTCAAACTAATCGCCCAGGGGCTGCCGAATAAAATGATCGCCCGCCGTCTGGATATCACCGAAAGCACGGTCAAAGTGCATGTGAAGCATATGCTGAAGAAAATGAAGTTAAAATCCCGCGTTGAGGCCGCCGTGTGGGTACATCAGGAACGCATTTTCTAAGGATTACTCATCCGGCAGCAGCTTCCAGCGCGGGTCGTCGTCAGGTATAGCGATCAGCGGCTGCACCACCGCAAGCGTGATCTCATTGGACGAGACGCGCTGGCCCTTCTCATCTTCCACTACCGCCGAAAGATGCCAGCGGTTTGTCGCGCCTTCTGCCTCATTCCAGGCAGGCATAATCACGCTCCAGCCGTCGCTGCTGTTACCCTTCCCGGGCGACGTCAGGCTCAGTGCCTGGGTATCGCCCTGCCAGTGGATCTGACGGATGCCGTGCGTGCTACGAATCTGTAGCTTCAGCATGACGGTTTCACCCCCTTTCAGATCCCACGGCGGCGTTGCCAGCCAGACGGACAGCGTTTTACGCTGGCGGAACTCCATAATCGGAAGGCTGTTACGCTCGGGGGAATCATAGCGGCTGCCACGCAGAGAACGCGTGGCCGCAACTTCACTGGCGGAGAGTTGCTTTACCAGCGGCACGCCAAAGCGGTAGTTAAGCTTCAGGCCGAGGTTATTCTGGCTTTCGCCGCTTTCACCCTGCTTATGCGCGGCGGTCAGCGTGACCAGCGGAACCGGGGTATAGTTAAGCCCAAGATTGACCGCCACCGGGTTGTGATAGCCGGTTCCGCTGTTGAAGAGATCAACGTTGTCGCCAAAATACTGCTCGACGCTGACGCTGGTGTTCAGGTGATGAAACCACGGCAGCCAGGCTTTGGCGGTGACATCATATCCCCGCGCCATTCGCTGTTCCTGAACATCAGATCTGTCGCGCCATCCGGCAAACGGCTGGTAATAGTTCGCTGACAGGCGCAGATTCTCCCCCCACACCTCGGCGCCCAGTCCGGCACGCTGCAGGTTTTCGTCCAGCAGATTATCGTAGAAGGTGTTATAGCCCAGCAGCCATTTTCCGGCGACCCAGCGCTGGCCGATTCCGGCGTTACTGACCAGGCCATCCGTCTGCTGCGTCAGGCCAAGCTGGCTCCAGCTCAGGTAACGGTTGTTATCGTTCCAGGGGATAAACCAGCTCCCGCTGCTGCCGTTAAATTTGCCCTCGTTATCCACCAGTAAATTGACGCTGGCGTTCCCCCAGGGCGACAGCCAGGACTCAATCTGCTGGTTCACTTCGCCGCTCACCGCGTCGCGCACCTGACCAAAGGCAAACTGACGCGCCTGCTCGCCCGTTGTCAGGCCGTTGTCGGTCATACTGGCTTCACCAAAGGCTTTCGCCATTTCGGCCAGGTGCTTTTCCCCTTCCCCTGAGGGAGCAGCCATACCCAGGTCGGGCAGATTATCCCCGTTATTATCAAAGGGATTTTGTGCCTGCTGGATAAAGGAACGCTGCGCACCGTGAACGGCTCCGGCCGTAAGAAGGGGGAGTAAGAGCAGAAAACGAATGCGGGACGATACAACCATCAACGTCGTAAAAAAGAACCTGTGTTTATGGATAAACTCTTATTATGTTAACGCGATAAGCCTGGAAATGCAGTTCTGGCGGAAATTTCAGGATTATCCTGAAACTGATTGTCGGGTGGCGACTCCGCCACCCGACGCCCTTACACCATCATCCAAACAGTCCTTTCAACTCCGAAACGCAGGAGCCGCAGTTCGTGCCGCACCGTAACGTTGCCCCCAGCGCGGCGACGCTTTCGCACCCTCCGGCTATCGCCTCCCGAATCGCATTTTCTCCGACGCTGAAGCAGCTACAGATAATGCGTCCCGGATCCACCGTCTCCTCCACACCCTGCCCGTTCAGCAGCGCATGACGCTCTGCAGGCGTCGTGGGGGGCGAGCGAAAAGCAGCGTCAATGATCGGGTGTACCAGCTCCGGTAACGTGGTGCCTTCCCAGAAGCCGAGCATCAGCTGACCTTCATGCCAGGCCAGCAGGCTGCTGCGTTCGCCGGTTTGAGCAACCTGTAACTGCCAGCCCCGGCTGCTGGCGTAGTTCATGACCCACGACAGCAACGGTTTATCTCCTGATACCGTCAGATGCGAGGCTTTACGCCACCAGTGAACCCAGGATGGTAACGCCGGCTGTTCGTGGGTATAGAGCACCCCTTGCCAGGCGGGCAGCCAGGGCATGATCCGAACGGCGGTTTGTTTGCTCTCCGGCTGGCCCGACGCCGGATCGCAGCGCCCTTCCACCAGCGCATTCACCTTTCCCTGACGGGCAAACACGGCGTTCCAGTGCATCGGGGCAAACGCCTCGCCTTGCCGGATGCCGCGGTTGACTCGCACTCTGGCGACCATCACGCCGCGCGGCGAACTGATCCGCGCCAGCTGGCCATCACACAACGAGAACCGCACGGCATCGCTGGCGCAGACCTCAACAAACGGCTCCGCGATATGCTGCATCAACCGGGACACATACCCCGTCCGGGTCATGGTGTGCCATTGATCGCGGATGCGTCCGGTATTGAGGATCACCGGGTACAGCGTGCTGACCGCCGCACCGTGCTGGACCGGATCGACCGGCACCAGGTTTCGACGCGGAAAATCCCCCGTTGACCACTGATACGGCTCCAGCCGCTCCCACGCTTCCCGGGTAAGTTCAGCCAGGTCATGCAGGTTCAATGCCCGCGAGCCGTCATTTTCAAAGGCCGTCAGCGCCGCGTGCTCGCAAAAAATCTCGTGCGGATGTTGCCAGGCAAAGGCATCACCGTGACCCAGCCGTTGTGCAATCTGCGCGACGATCCACCAGTCCGGTTTTGCCTCTCCCGGGGCAGGCAGAAAGGCGCGCTGGCGCGAAATACGCCGCTCGGAATTGGTCACAGTGCCGTCCTTCTCCCCCCAGGCCAGCGCCGGAAAACGGATTTGGGCGAACCGGCTGGTGTCGGTATCGTTCATGACCTCAGAAACAATCACCAGCGGGCAGCCTGCCAGCGCCTGACATACGGCGTGACTGTCCGGCAGCGAGACCGCTGGGTTGGTGCCCATGATCCACACCGCCTTCACTTCGCCACGGGCAATGGCATCGAACAGTTCAACCGCCATCAGGCCTGGCGTCTGCGCCAGCCTTTCCGTTCCCCAGAAACGCGCCACCCGCGAAAGATCGTCCGGCTCAAAGTTCATGTGCGCCGCCAGCTGATTTGCCAGCCCGCCCACTTCCCGTCCGCCCATGGCGTTTGGCTGTCCGGTCAGCGAAAACGGACCGCAGCCCGGGCGGTTGAATTTTCCGCTGGCAAGATGGACGTTGATGATGGCGTTACACTTGTCGCTACCGCTCGATGACTGGTTGATCCCCATGGTGTAGAGCGTGATCGCGCGTGGCGCGGTGACAAACCAGTCATAAAACACACCAATATCCTGCACAGGAAGGTCGCAACACGCCGCCACGCGGGCCATCGGCCACGCGTCGGTTCCCTGGATCACATTGAGCAACCCTACAAACAGCCCCGCATCGCTGCCGGGTTTTAGCGCCAGATGCAGGTCAGCAATATCACAGGTAACCGTTTCACGCGGGTCAATCACCACCACCTTCATCTGCGGATGGGTTTGCTTTGCCTGCACCAGCCGCTGGTACAGGACGGGGTGCGTCCAGGCGGCATTCGAGCCCACCAGTACCACCAGATCGCTGTTCTCCACGTCCTCGTAACTGCACGGCACCACGTCCTCACCGAAGGCACGTTTATAACCCACCACCGCTGACGACATGCAGAGCCGGGAGTTGGTATCAATGTTCGCCGCCCCGATAAACCCCTTCATCAGCTTGTTAGCAGCGTAGTAATCCTCGGTTAACAGCTGGCCGGATGCGTAGAACGCCACCGCCTGCGGCCCCCATGTGTCGATAATGAGCTGGAGCCGTTCACCTGCCGCCTCCAGTGCCTGCGTCCAGTCCACCTCATGACCGTCGAGGACCGGGCGCAAAAGCCGCCCCTGTAAATCGGTTGTCTCCCCCAGGGCGGCCCCTTTCACGCACAGGCGACCAAAATTCGCCGGATGGGTTTCATCTCCCCGAACGCTGACCACGCCGCCTTCCACGCGGGCGACCACGCCGCAGCCCACCCCGCAGTAGGGGCATGTTGTCCGGGTTTCTGTCATGAAGCCTCCGCACGCATGACCAGGGCATCGTTACCGACCCACACTTTGCCGTTTTCGATTTTCACCGGCCAGGCGCGTACCGCAGGCTCACCATTTTCAACCTGACAGCCATCGCGCAGACGAATGCGCTGTTTATAAAGCGGAGAGATCACCACCGGCTCCCCCGCCGCATCGCCAAGAATGCCGCGAGAAAGCACGTTCGCACGGCTTCCTGGCTCCAGGTCGTCGAGGGCATAAACGGTTTTGCCAAAGCGGAACAGCGCAATCGCATTGTGACCAAGACGCGCGCCAATGCCCGCCTGTTCGGGGATATCCTCGATACCGCAGATTTCCTGCCAGCGTTTGCCTTGCTCTGCGGCAGTGTCGTTCACAGCGGTGCGGAACAGCGCCAGACGGTTGGGATCGTTGAGCGTGGTCTGCCATTCGCACTGGTAGGTTTCTACCACCCGGGCCATCTCCTGCTCCAGTTCGTGGGCAATACCCAGACTGTCGTCGAGGATCACCTCGCGCAGATAGTCGAGGCCGCCTTCCAGGTTGTCCATCCAGGTGCTGGTGCGCTGCAGGCGATCCGCCGTGCGGATGTAGAACATCAGGAACCGGTCAACGGTACGGATCAGCGTTTCATCGTCCAGATCGCTGGCGAAAAGATCCGCATGGCGCGGCTTCATGCCGCCGTTGCCGCACAGGTAGAGGTTCCAGCCTTTATCGGTGGCAATGACGCCCACGTCTTTGCTCTGCGCCTCGGCACACTCGCGGGTACAGCCGGAAACCGCCATTTTGATTTTGTGCGGCGCGCGCAGGCCTTTGTAACGGTGCTCCAGTTTGACCGCGAGGCCGGTGGAGTCCTGCACGCCATAGCGGCACCAGGTCGACCCAACGCAGGATTTCACCGTGCGCAGAGATTTCCCGTAAGCGTGGCCGGTCTCAAATCCGGCTTCCACCAGCGCCTGCCAGATCTCCGGTAGCTGTTCCAGAGTGGCGCCAAAGAGGTCAATACGCTGCCCGCCAGTGATTTTGCTGTAAAGGCTATAGCGCTTTGCAATCTGGCCGATGGCGATCAGCCCGTCGGCGGTCACTTCCCCGGCGGGCATACGCGGCACGATGGAATAGGTTCCGTCCTTCTGAATATTGGCAAAGTAACGGTCGTTGGTGTCCTGCAGCGGCAGATGCGTCGGTTTAAGCAGATACTCGTTCCAGCAGGAAGCCAGCACGGACCCGACCAGCGGCTTACAGATTTCGCACCCGTGTCCCTGACCGTAGCGGCTGATGAGCTGGTCAAAGGTGCGGATATGGTTGACGCGCACCAGGTGGTAAATTTCCTGGCGTGACCAGGGGAAGTGTTCACAGATATCCTTTTTCACCTCCACGCCCTGTTCAGCAAGCTGAAACTCCATCACCTGCTTCACCAGCGCACTACAGCCCCCGCAACCGGTCGCCGCTTTAGTGCACTGTTTGATGGCACCGATATCCGTTGCGCCCGCGCTCACGGCCTGGCAAATATCGCCCTTGCTGACGTTATGACACGAACAGATCTGCGCACTTTCCGGCAGCGCCGCCACGCCCAGCGCTTTTGGCGCGCTGCCTGAGGATGCGGGTAATATCAGGGTTTCCGGCGCTTTCGGCAGGCTGATTCCATTGAGCATCATCTGCACCAGCGTGGCGTATTCGCTGGCATCACCCACCAGCACGCCGCCGAGCAGCGTTTTGCTGTCGTGGCTGACCACGATTTTCTTGTAGATTTGCTGCGGGCCGTGCGTCCACTGGTAGCTCAGCGCCCCCGGCGTGCGCCCGTGAGCGTCGCCAAACGACGCCACATCCACGCCCAGCAGCTTGAGTTTGGTGCTCATATCCGCGCCGGTGAAGGTTTTATCCTCCCCTGCCAGCACGGCGGCGGCCACGCGTGCCATCTGGTAGCCCGGGGCAACCAGTCCAAAGATTTTCCCTTCCCACAACGCGCATTCGCCAATGGCAAACACGTCACGGTCGGAAGTCTGGCAGCCATCGTTAATGCAGATCCCGCCGCGCTCGCCGATAGCCAGCCCGCTGCTGCGCGCCAGCGCGTCCTGCGGACGGATACCGGCAGAAAAGACCACCAGGTCTGTTTCCAGCGCTTCGCCATCGGCAAAGCGCAGCACCAGCCCGTCATCCGTCGACGCTATTTCCGTGGTGGCTTTAGCGGTGTGAACGCCCACGCCCAGCGCCTCGATTTTCTTGCGCAGCATCGACGCGCCGTCGTTATCGAGCTGAACCGCCATCAGATTGGGCGCAAACTCCACCACGTGAGTGTCGAGCCCGAGTTGTTTCAGGGCGTTTGCTGCCTCCAGCCCCAGCAACCCGCCGCCGATGACGGCCCCGCGACGCGCACCCGCCGCATGGGCCGCAATGTTGTCGAGATCGTCGAGCGTGCGGTAGACAAAACAGCCCGGCAGATCGTTACCCGGTACCGGCGGGACAAACGGGTATGAGCCGGTCGCCAGCACCAGTTTATCCCAGTGCGTTTCATGCCCACTGGCGGTACGCACCACGCGCGCGTCGCGGTCAATGGCGACAATCTGCTGCGACAGGCGCAGCTCAATGCCGTTATCAGCAAAAAAATCCCCTGCCACCAGCGAGAGCGAATCCGCACTGCGGCCGCCAAAATACTCGGACAGATGCACGCGGTCATAGGCGGCATAGCGCTCTTCACCAAAGACCACGATCTGATACTGCTGATGTAAGTTGCGGTTAACGCAATCTTCGAGAAAATGATGGCCGACCATACCGTGCCCAACCACCACCAGAGTAGGTTTTGTCATAGCGTTCTGTCCTGCAACCTGCGGTTGCGTAGTGAATCGATCGAACAGCCAGTCCGCGTGTGCGGGCGCAGCCGTTGCCAGTAAATCGGTAAATGTCGCCGCGTTGCGGCAATCTCCCATCAGCAGCACGCCAGCCAGCGTCCCCTGATGGATCAGTAAGCGACGATAGTGACGCGTCAGCGGATCCCATGAACGCCAGACCACGTCGCCCTCCTGCTCCGCCGCACGACCCAGGCTGAACAGCTCCACGCCGGTCACCTTGAGGCGCACACCGTTGTCGGTGAGGGTAAACGGCGCAGTGGTGTCGCCCGCCAGCCGTGCGGCGAGGATATCGGCCTGCGCCAGACAGGGTGCGACCAGGCCAAACGTCTGGCCATCAATTTCGCAGCACTCGCCAATGGCATAGATGTCCGGCGCGGAGGTCTGCATCTGGTGATTCACCACAATCCCGCGCGCGCAATGAAGGCCGCTGGCCTTTGCCAGGTCAATGTTGGGCTGCACGCCGGTCGCCAGCACCACGCGCGCCGCAGCAATACTGCGTCCATTGAGCAACGTCACGGTGTTGTCGTTAATCGCCGAGATGCCGGAGGCAAGCTCACAGCGTACGCCCCGTTCCGCCAGCGCCTCCTCCAGCAGCGCGCCAGCCTGTTGATCCAGCTGTTGTTCCATCAGCCACGGACCGCGATGAACGAGCGTGACGTTGTCACCTGAGCGTGCCAGTGCTGCCGCAGTCTCAACCCCAAGCACGCCGCCCCCCAGCACCACCGCCGGACCGGAAACTGCCTGAATGGCGCAGGTATCCTCCAGGGTGCGGAACGTGAACACCTGCGGCGCATCACCGCCGGGGATCGGCGGAACAAAAGGCGTTGAACCGGTGGCAAATACCAGGGCATCCCAACCCAGCGTGCGGGTGGCGGTTCGCACTTCCCGTGAGACCACGTCCACGGCAAGCGCCCTTTCGCCCCGCAGCACCATAACGCCACGTACCCGGTACCAGTCCTCATCCTGAAGACAGATATCCGCTGCCGCTTTCTCGCCCCCCAGCACCGGCGAAAGCTGAATGCGGTTATAGGCATGCTCAGGCTCATCACCGACGACGGTGATAGCAAAACGACCCGAGGCCCGCCCGGTTAGCCCGTCAATCAGCCGGGTGGCCGCCATTCCATTCCCGATAATGACCAGTCGCATCAAAGCCCCCTCGTTACGCCGCTTTCGGCTGTTTTTCGTAGAGGAAATGGAGGATCTGCTGACGCATGTGGTGGTAGCGGCTGTCGTCCGCCAGCTGAACCCGGTTGCGCGGACGCGGCAGATCAACGCGCAGGATCTCTCCGACGGTCGCCGCCGGGCCGTTGGTCATCATCAGCACGCGATCGGAAAGCAGCACTGCCTCATCTACGTCGTGGGTAATCAGCACGATAGTGGTGTTCAATGCCTGCTGGATCTGCATCACCGAGTCCTGCAGATGGGCTCGCGTCAGCGCATCCAGCGCGCCGAACGGTTCATCCATCAGCAGCACTTTTGGCTTCATCGCCAGCGCGCGGGCGATGCCCACGCGCTGTTTCATGCCGCCGGAGATCTCCCCCGGGCGCTTATGCAAGGCATGCCCCATCTGCACGCGGTCGAGGTTGTGCTCGATCCACGCTTTACGCTCAGCCTTGCTCATGGTGTGACGGAACACCTGATCCACCGCCAGGGCGACGTTGTCAAAGCAGGTGAGCCATGGCAGCAGGGAATGGTTCTGAAACACCACCGCGCGCTCGGGGCCCGGCCCGGCAATTTCGCGGTTGTCGCAGATAAGCCCACCTTCCGTCGGCAGCGTAATGCCGGCAATAAGGTTCAGCAGCGTCGATTTGCCGCAGCCGGAGTGGCCGATCAAACTGACGGTTTCGCCCTCGTGAATATCAAACGAAACGTTTTGCAGCGCCAGAAACTCGCCGCTGGCAGTAGAAAAGCGCTGGCTCACGCCCTGGACCTGAATTAATGGTTTCATCTTCGCTCCTTATTTTTCCTGCCAGCTAAAGCGACGGGCAATCAGCATCAGCCCCTGCTCCAGCAGCAACCCGACCACGCCAATAATGACGATGGCGATGAGAATGTTTTCGACGTTGAGGTTGTTCCACTCGTTCCAGATCCAGAAGCCGATGCCTAAGCCTCCGGTGAGCATCTCGGCGGCGACAATCACCAGCCAGGCAATACCGATGGAGAGGCGTACCCCGGTCAGCACCGCAGGCAGCACGGCAGGAAAGAGAATGCGGCGCATGATGGTCCACTCAGAGAGTTGCAGTACCCGGGCGACGTTGAGGTAGTCCTGTGGAATACGGCGCACCCCTTCCGCGGTGTTGATGACCATCGGCCAGATGGAGCAGATAAATATGGTCCAGCTTGATGCTGGCTCCGCTTTCTGGAACAGCAGCAGGCCGATGGGCAGCCAGGCCAGCGGGCTAACCGGCCGCAGGAGGGCAATTAGCGGGTTGAACATGCGCGAGAAAAAGGTGAAGCGGCCAATCAGAAAGCCCAGCGGAATCCCCGCCAGCGCTGCCAGACCAAAGCCGATGGCGACGCGCTGCAGTGACGCAAGCACGTTCCAGCCTATGCCCATATCGTTTGGCCCGTCGCGATAAAACGGATCGGCGAACAGGGTTATGGCCGAGTCGAGCGTGCTGAGCGGCGTCGGGAAGCCTTTGCTGTTTATCGCCGCCAGTTGCCAGAGCACCACCAGCAGCCCCAGCCCCAGAAACGCCGGAATAACGCGCTGTAAAACATCATTCATTCGACGCGCCAACGCAGGCGTACGACGACGAACCTGTAACGGTGGCAGGACAATCACCTCCCCGCTCTCAGGCTTCTCTTGTGGTTTTGTGTTTTGCAGATGCGGCATAATCAGGCCCCTTTACGGTGAATGGCAAAACGGTTGGCGTACCCTTCCGGATCGGTTCCGCTCCAGACGGTACCGTCCATCAGCGTGCTGCTGCGATACGGTGATGAGGGAGTGGAGAGTCCGCCGACGGCGGTGGCAGCATCCTGCCAGACCGCGGTCTGGTTAATGCGCTGCGCAATACCCACGTAATCCGGCGCGGTTTTAAGCAAGCCCCAGCGGCGGAACTGGGTTAAGAACCACATGCCGTCAGAGAGATACGGATAACTGACGGCACCCTCGTTGAAGAAACGGATCGGGTGTGCGTCCTGCCAGCGCTGCCCCAGGCCGTTGTCGTATTCCCCGAGCATTCGCCCGGTGAGATACTGTTCTTTGCAGTTGAGCCACGCCCGGCGCGAGAGGATCTGCGCGGTTTCACGTTTGTTTTCCGGGGACGCCTCAATCCAGCGCGCGGCTTCCATCACGGCACTCACCAGCGCCCGGGCGGTGTGCGGATTTTTCTCCACCCAGTCGCGACGCGTGCCGAGAATTTTTTCAGGATGATCTGCCCAGATGGACTGCGACGTGGCAGCGGTGAAGCCAATGCGGTCGTTAATCGCCCTCGCGTTCCACGGCTCACCGACGCAAAAGCCCACCATGTTGCCAATGCGCATGTTCATCACCATCTGCGGCGGCGGCACCACCACCGTGCGCACGTCATCGAAGGGGTTAATGCCTGCGCTCGCCAGCCAGTAGTAAAGCCACATGGCGTGCGTTCCGGTCGGGAAGGTGTGCGCGAAAGTGTAAGAGCCAGGCGCCTGCTGCCCGACCAGCGTTTTCAGCCCGTCAAGATCGCGAACCCCCTTCTCCGCCAGATCGCTGGACAGCGTAATGGCCTGACCGTTCTGGTTAAGCGTCATCAGGTTTGCCATCTGCTGCGGCTTGCCTGCAATACCCAGTTCAAGCCCGTACAGCAGACCGTAAAGAATGTGCGCGGCGTCCAGCTCCCCCGCCACCAGCTTGTCGCGTACCGCTGCCCAGCTCGCCTCTTTGGTGGGGACGATGGTGATACCGTATTTTTTATCAAAGCCTTTCAGGGCTGCGATAACCACCGGCGCACAGTCGGTCAGCGGGATAAACCCGATACGTACCGTCTCCTGCTCCGGTTTATCCGAGCCTGCCGCCCAGGCAGCCTGCATGACACCCGGTATTAACACTGCGCCACTCGCCAGCATGCTGGCCTGCAAAAACCGCCGTCTCGACAAATCCGCCATGACCACTCCTGAAAAAAAGCCAAAAAAAAAGCGCCCACAGTGCCGAAGCACCGCTGGACGCCTTTATCCCGAAGACTGATGCACCGCCGTTGGCGCACCGTCAAAAATGGTTAATTCAATAATGCAAAGTCAATGCCAGGTTTGAACACCCTGTTTCAGGGCCGACAGCCGGGTTTTGCTCGCCATTACGCACCCCAATCAGGCACAACATGCCCACTGATTGTGCAGCTACTCCTTTGGGGTTATCTGCCACACGCTTTTCACCGTAAGCAGCGCCCGGGCGATATCCACCATGCGCTGATTCTTGTCCATCGCCATTTTGCGCAGCGTTGTCCAGGCCTGCTCCTCACTCATATTCTGGTGGGTCATCAGCACGCTTTTTGCTTTATCAATGGTTTTTCGCTCCTCAAGCGTATCGCGCAGCGACGCAAGCTGACGGGAGAGTTGCTCAATCTCGCGCGCCTGCTGGCGAACCAGAGGCAGCAGGGGTTTATCCGGGTAATGCGCCAGCGGGTCCTCCAATTCATCTGCGGGATGCGGATAAACCTCGTCACGCTGAATCCGCTCATCCACCGCGACCATCAGATCGGCGATGATTGTCTCCTCCAGCGCGCGCAGATGCTCCAGCCGCGCCGTTTGCAGCGCAAACCACGCCAGCGCGGTATGGCCATTATCCGCGGCAGGCTGGCGGGTACAGGCCACGCGCCGGAGTTGCTCCGTCTCACGGTCGGGCTGGCAGTTGAGGGAGAAAGTGGCCTGAACGTCAGCCTGACTGTGGGAGAGGAAGATCTCAAAGCAGGCTTGCTGCCCGTCAATGCGATCTACCAGTCTCTGGCGGGTAACGTCATCAAAAAAACCCTGCGTGAAGCCTATCGCCCCCAGGGCCCGCTCTTGTCCCGCCAGCTCTTTCCCCTGCATCAGGCTGTAAAGGGCGACAAACCGGCCCGCGATTTGCGGATCGTCAATGCTGTCATTGAGTTGAGGCACGATACTGAGCAGATGGCGAAGCATGCGGGAGTAATGTTCCATGGCCTGCGGGGCCGTCAGGGTTTGTTGACTCACCCCGTCACGCAGCGCGGGAAGTGTGTCCAGCGTATGCAGTGCATTACCGATACGTTCGCAGACGGCGCTCCCCGGGAGGAGGGACTGCTTGCCAAGTATCGTATTCAGCGCAGCAAGATTTTCGTCTACCAGCGCCCGGCTGGCTTTGCATTCAGGCGCGTAGAGCTTACCCTGTGAACAGAGCCAGACGTTGGATGCCCCGCGCTCGCACTGTAGCATATGTACCAGTTGGCTAATGCCGTGCACCAGCACGTTCAGCTCTGCCAGCTTGCTGAGCTGCTCCCGGCGCATCAGCCTCGCGCGCTGAAGCCATTCGGTTGCACCCGGCGAAATGCCAGCCATTAATGTCATGCTTACTCTCCCGGACAGCGAAACTCCGGAGAATTAAGCAATATTCGTGCCTTTATAAGAACAGGAGTCAACATGCAGAAGATTGTGATCGTCGCCAACGGGGCGGCTTACGGCAGCGAATCTCTTTTTAACAGCCTGCGTCTGGCCATTGCGTTACGTGAAAAAGAGAGCGACCTGGCATTACAGATTTTTTTAATGTCGGATGCCGTCACCGCCGGGCTGAAGGGCCAAAAGCCGGCAGAAGGCTATAACATTCAGCAGATGCTGGAGATCCTGACCGCGCAAAATGTGCCGGTGAAACTGTGCAAGACCTGTACCGACGGACGCGGGATTACCACTCTGCCGCTGATAGAGGGCGTAGAAATCGGGACGCTGGTTGAGCTGGCCGAATGGACGCTGACCGCAGAGAAAGTATTAACTTTTTAATAATAATCCCGTAAAAATATTATTTTCTTATGGACGCGGTTTCAGCATCAAGTTTACCTGCGGGGTTGCCGATAGGCATGGAAACAACACAGCAGGTATTTCACTTATGTTCAGATCGATTCGCGCACGTATTATCGCCACGACGACAGGTTGCCTTGTCGTCGCCCTTCTTCTCAATACCGTTATTAACTTCCAGGTCACGCGCCAGGATAACCAGCAGTCACAGCGCGATATATTGACCAGTACCAGCGCCAGCCACAACATGGCGATTGCCGACTGGGCCAAAAGCAAAATGACGGTGATTACTTCCGCACAAAGCGTCGCGCTGGCTGACGACCCGGTTCCGGTGTTTAAACAACTGGCGCAGGCGGGGGGATTCACTAACGTCTATGTGGGTTATGCGAGCAAGACGGCGAAGTTTTCTGAACCTGCGGGTGTCCCGGCGGATTATGATCCGACCATTCGTCCCTGGTATCAGCAGGTGGTGAGCACGGACGGCCCGGTAGTGACGGCACCCTATGTTGATGCCGGTACCGGAAAGCTGGTGGTGACGTTTGCTGTACCGGTGAAAGAAAATGGCGTCCTGAAAGCGGTGGTGGCGGGCGATGTCGCCATGGATAGCGTCGTGGCAAACGTGCGCGGCATCCACCCAACACCCGCCAGCAGCGGGCTGCTCCTGAACAGTGACGGTACCGTGATTGCCGCCAACGATCCGGCTTTGACCCTGAAGCCGTTTGCCGAGACGATCAAAGGGATCGACTTTGCGGCGCTGAAACGCGGTAATCCGGTCGACGGAACCCTGAATGATGTAGACAAAACCTTCATTGCCTCAGCCGTGCCGGGCACAAACTGGCTGCTGGTCGTCGCGCTCGACAACAGCGATGCCAACTCCGGCATGCGTTCCCTGCTGAAAGCGTCGGCGATTTCGCTGGTGATCCTGGCACTCCTGAGCGGCGCCATTGTTCACGTCCTGATTGCCCGTCTGCTGAAGCGCCTGTCTGACATTCGTGATGCGATGCATAACATTGCCAACGGGACCAACGATCTGTCCCAGCGTTTGCCGGACAGCGGCAATGATGAAGTGGCGCAAATTGCGCAGGCCTTTAATGCCTTCAGCGATAAGCTTTCCGTCGTGATGGTACAACTCCGTGACGCCAGCGCGTCGGTGAAAAATGCCGCGCAGGAAATTGCGGCTGGCAACCAGGATCTTTCCGGGCGTACCGAGCAGGCGGCGTCCAGCCTTCGCGAGACCGCCAGCGCGGTGGAGCAGATCACCGCCTCCGTCACGCAATCGAATGAATCGGCAGCGGAAGCGAACGATCAGGCAAGCAAAGCGTCTGCGGCTGCCGCGCGCGGTGGTGAAGTGGTTTCTCAGGCCATCAGCACGATGCAGTCCATCGAAGTGGCGTCCGCAAAAATTGGTGATATCACCAGCGTCATCGACGGTATCGCCTTCCAGACCAACATTCTGGCGCTAAACGCCTCCGTCGAGGCGGCGCGTGCCGGTGAGCAGGGCCGCGGATTTGCCGTGGTGGCAGGGGAAGTGCGTAACCTCGCCAGTCGTAGCGCCCAGGCGGCGAAAGAGATCAAATCCCTGATTGATTCCACCACCGATAGCGTGGCGACTGGTTCGCGCTATGTGCATCTGGCCGGTGAAAGCATGGATGAGATCCGCTCCAGCATCGGCAGCGTCTCCGGCATCATGCGCGAAATCTCCATCGCCACCAGCGAACAGATGAAAGGCATCCATGAGATTAACCATGCGGTGACCCATCTCGACAGAATGGTGCAGCAGAACGCCGAGCTGGTGGTGCAGTCCGCCGCCGCCGCAGGAGCCCTGCAGAGCCAGGCGGGCGACCTTGCTGAAACGGCCGGCCATTTCCGCATTTAATGTTCCCCCGGCGCGCGTTTCGCGGGTAAAACGCGCGCCAGCCTAACTTTTGAGGAATTTTGTCATTTTTGTTTAATCGTTATGCCATTTTTTGATCAAAATCAGCATCCCGACTCTCCCCCTTTGGTGTTATGCAACGAGTGAATTGTGAACAACATCACGCTCGGATATGGCTGCAGGGAGAGCGTTGTTTAAGACTACGGGGTAAAAAATGGCACGGGTAAAAACAAGTTTGAAACTGTTCGGCGGGGATACGGTAGTGGTGCGTTGCTCAGAACGCTGCCGCATACATCTCATGAGTTCAAAAGCGCAAAAGCAATCCCAGGCGGATATTCTGACCGTGCAGGATGATAAAGCGTGGCTTACCGTGCCGTATACCGGCACATGGGATGTGCTGATCGACAGCCACAGTCAGTCGCTGGAGCATTCCGTCAGCTACGTGGCAGCATAAGAGTAAACGCCCGGCCAGCCGGGCGTATTATCAGGCAAAACCCGGTCGCAGCGAGCTGTTGACAGGGTTCCCTTCCAGCAGCGCCCTCACCTTTACCACCAGCTCATTCAGACAATCGTCCTTCATACCGAGGCGGGTCAGCTCCTGATCGAGGGAGAAGAGATACTGCGCGTTGGTGCCCAGCGGCCCGCTGGCGGCGGCAATCAACGGGGCGATGACCTGCGTGCGGGTATCCGCTTCATACAGCGGATGGCGTGGATCCATAATAAACACCAGCGCATTGACGGTACGTCCATCGTCAAGCTCCAGCTTGCACCAGCTCGGCATATAGCAGCCGGTGATCATCTCGCGCTTCCAGAGCAGCGTCAGCTCCTCTTCGAGCGTGGCATCCGGGAGGCGATACGCCACGCCCGTGGTGCGTCCGCCCTCTTTCAGTGCAAGCATGCGACCAGGCTGACACGCACTGCCGCGTCCGGCCGTCAGGCGCAGACAAAATGCGCGGTGCCAGCCAGGCAGCGTTCCCGTTGCCGATTCGACAAATTCCAGAGCCGGGTTCCACATCAGCGAACCGTAGCCAAAAATCCATACCGGGCCATCATCCGGGCGGCAGGCAAGCGTGGCAGCAAGCGACGCCGCACGTTGTTCAGCTGACCAGAGAAGCGATTCCTCAATAGCACCAAATGCCGTCTTACAATCTGCCTTCATTAAGAAATCACGCGTTAACACTTTACACCTCCGCCACTGCATGCTTCCTTGCGACATCTGTAATGCGCCTTCCCGGCATTTTTTCTCTGGTCATTTTGCCAGCAGTGAAATAACGATAAGCAATTAGCGGACCAGTTGCAATACAACGGAAGTTCAACCGCCTGAAAAGTCAAAATGAAGGCAGCGAATTATTTCACGGCTATTTCTTTTTATGCCATTTATCATCGTCTCCTTTCTCGTAGTCATGTTTAACTGCGGCCCAGGCGACCTTATGCGCCGTCTCTTCCCGGCTGGCATCATCCCGGCGATCGTCTTTATCTTTGTACTGATCCCAGGCGCTGTTAAACGCTTCCTTGTAGATATCCTGCGCGTGTTCAGGCAGGACATTTTTCACGTTATCAGGTAATTCGCGTTTCGTTTTGTAGGGCATCACTAACCTCTCTTTTCGGTAAAGAGATAAGTGTGGACGACGATATGCCATGGTGCCACCCAACAATAATTAATGAGTAAATTAAAATTATAATTCGTTGTTATTTAATATTTATTTATGAGAGATATGGCATTATAGACTTCAAAGAATAAAAACATCACAAAGGGTAAAATTAAGTAAAAATTAGAAGGTATTTAACAGATTTCTGTTAATTTAATCTCCTTAAAATCTATCTATAATTACAAGCACCTGCATTGATGGAGAAGCACATGACAGCAACACACGAGGCGGTAAAGACCCGCCACAAGGAGACGTCACTCATTTTCCCGGTTCTGGCACTGGCTGTGCTGCTCTTCTGGGGAAGCAGTCAGTCACTGCCAGTGGTGGTTGGTATCAATATTCTTGCCCTGGTCGGTATTTTAACCAGCGCATTTAGCGTCGTTCGCCATGCGGACGTATTAGCCCACCGTCTGGGCGAGCCGTACGGTTCGTTAATTCTGAGTCTTTCCGTTGTTATTCTCGAAGTCAGCCTGATTTCCGCGCTTATGGCGACCGGCGATGCTGCCCCGACGCTGATGCGCGATACCCTCTACTCCATCATTATGATTGTGACAGGCGGCCTGGTGGGCTTCTCGCTGTTACTGGGCGGGCGTAAATTTGCGACCCAGTACATGAACCTGTTTGGTATTAAACAGTACCTGATTGCCCTCTTCCCGCTGGCAATTATCGTGCTGGTCTTCCCGATGGCGCTGCCAGGTGCAAACTTCTCCACCGGTCAGGCGCTGCTGGTCGCGCTGATTTCCGCAGCCATGTACGGCGTGTTCCTGCTGATTCAGACCAAAACGCACCAGAGCCTGTTTGTATACGAACATGAAGATGACGGCGACGACGATGACCCGCACCACGGTAAGCCGTCAGCACACAGCAGTGTGTGGCACACGGTTTGGCTGATCGTGCATCTGATTGCGGTCATTGCGGTCACCAAAATGAATGCCAACCCGCTGGAGACGCTGTTGACCGAGCTGAACGCCCCGGTGGCCTTTACCGGTTTCCTGGTGGCGCTGCTGATCCTGTCCCCTGAAGGACTGGGGGCGCTGAAAGCGGTGTTGAACAATCAGGTGCAGCGTGCAATGAACCTGTTCTTCGGCTCCGTGCTGGCGACCATATCACTCACCGTACCGGTGGTGACGCTGATTGCCTTTATGACGGGGAACGAACTGCAGTTTGCGCTGGGCGCGCCGGAGATGATTGTGATGGTGGCCTCGCTGCTGCTGTGCCAGATCTCCTTCTCCACCGGACGCACCAACGTGCTGAACGGCGCGGCACATATGGCGCTGTTTGTGGCGTACCTGATGACGATATTTGCCTAGCCTCTTTGCCCAGCAGCGCTTCGCTTGCAGTTCCTACAGGTTTTGTAGGCCGGGTAAGCGCAGCGCCACCCGGCAATATGTCCTATAAAAAAACCCGCCGAAGCGGGTTTTTTTATTAGTTGCTGGTATCCAGCTCGTCGAAGTTCTTCACCAGATCGTCAATCGCTTTGATCTGCTTCAGGAACGGCTCCAGCTTATCCAGCGGCAGTGCGGACGGACCATCGCATTTCGCGTTAGCCGGATCCGGGTGCGCTTCAATGAACAGACCCGCCAGACCCGTTGCCATACCGGCGCGCGCCAGCTCGGTTACCTGCGCACGACGACCGCCAGACGCGGCACCAAACGGGTCACGGCACTGCAGGGCGTGAGTCACGTCGAAGATCACCGGAGACTGGTTAGAGACGTTCTTCATCACGCTGAAGCCCAGCATATCCACGACCAGGTTGTCATAACCGAAGTTTGCACCACGGTCGCACAGGATAACCTTGTCATTGCCGCCTTCGATAAACTTGTCGACAATGTTCCCCATCTGGCCAGGGCTCACGAACTGTGGTTTTTTCACGTTGATGACCGCGCCGGTTTTCGCCATCGCTTCCACCAGGTCCGTCTGACGGGCCAGGAATGCCGGAAGCTGGATCACGTCTACCACGTCCGCTACAGGCTGTGCCTGCCAGGACTCATGCACATCGGTGATCACTTTCACGCCAAACGTCTGTTTCAGCTCCTGGAAAATCTTCATGCCCTCTTCCAGGCCCGGGCCACGGTAAGAGTGAATGGAGGAGCGGTTGGCTTTGTCAAAAGAGGCCTTAAACACATACGGGATGCCCAGCTTCTGGGTCACGGTCACGTAGTGCTCGCAGATACGCATGGCGAGATCGCGGGATTCCAGCACGTTCATACCGCCAAACAGCACGAACGGCAGGTCGTTTGCTACCTTGATATCACCAATGCTAACCACTTTTTGTTTCATAGGATCGCCTTATTCAGGTGTGAATCGGAATTAAGATTAATGCAGTGTAATTTGTTTGTGCGAGATCGCGTTGATCTGCGCGCGAATCATTTCGCTAATCGGATCTTCCGGGCACTGCTCAACGAAATAGCTCAGATCGTTCAGCGCAACGTGTTCGCAGTCGAGCTGGGCATAGATAAGCCCGCGGTCGCGAATTTCGTAGGGATCTTCCGGATTAAACTGCAGCAGCACTTCGCTGGCACGCAAGGCAAGCTCCATCTGACGCTCTTCCATCAGCGCTGATTTCAGCGTATCCAGCAGCTTGCGGATCACTTCGGCGTTATCGGCCTCGTCGAGATCTTCGTTAAAGAGCTCGGCGACCGGGCTGATGTTGCCCTTCAGCCAGACGTCCAGCGTATGCTCATCCAGCGTATCGCCGTTAAACGGATTAATGAGCCACATCTCGCCGTCCAGCCACTCCGCCCGCAGGATCATCTGCGTCGGGAAAATGACCGGCACCAGTGGAATATCAAGACGGTGCGCGACCCACAGCAAAATAGAGCCCAGCGCAACGGCGCTGCCCTGACGGTTTTTTAAGACCTGGTCCAGCCATAATGCGTCAGACAGGCGATACACGCCACGCGTGTCGCAGAAACCCCATTCGCCGTAGAAAAGCTCAAGCAGCTTCTCTAATTGCCAGTCCTGCGGGCGCGCCTGATTGATCTCTTCACGCGCCAGGCTGACCAGATTCTCCAGTTCATCGTAAACGTACTGCGACGTAAAATCGTCGCGTATCATCTCCGAAATCAGGATCATGCCATCGCAAAGCGGCACTTTATTAAATTCGAAATCGGCTAAGGACTTCATGACTTACCCCAGTAACGCCCGAACGTACAGCTACCCCCGGGCGCGATAAAACTCAAAACAATGTAGATGATAACGCCAAACCGCCTTTCAGTCAGCCTTACGCCTTTATCAGTAAATGGCAGATAGCCTTGCTTCATGCCCACTGGCCTAGCGTCAACCGTTCATTACCGCCGTGGTCGCGGCAGGTTTCCACTGCGGTATAACCCGCTTGCGTAAACAGCGCACGTACGGCTTCCCCCTGCGTCCAGCCATGTTCCACCAGCAGCCAGCCGCCGGGAAGTAAATGTTGCCGTGACGTTGTCACTATGTGATCAAGATCGGCTAACCCTGCGTTAGCCGCAACCAGCGCCGACAATGGCTCGAAACGAACATCGCCCTGCGCAAGGTGCGGGTCGTGCTCGTCAATATACGGCGGGTTACTGACGATCATCTCGAACGAGCGAGTCTCCAGCGCGCTAAACCAGCTGCTTTGCAGCACGGTCACGTTAGTCAGCCCAAGACGCGCCACGTTACGCTGCGCCAGGGTCACCGCGTCAGGCATCACATCCACTGCCGTCACATCACAATCCGGACGCTCGCTGGCAAGCGCCAGCGCGATAGCACCCGTTCCTGTTCCGAGATCGAGAATGCGGCTGGCCGCAGCCGGCAAACGCGCCAGCGCCTGCTCCACCAGACATTCGGTATCCGGGCGTGGAATCAGCGTTGCCGCTGAGACATAAAGCGGGAGCGACCAGAACTCACGTTCACCGACAAGATGCGCCACCGGCTCACCGTTTTTACGGCGGGCAAGCAGCGTAGCGAGCTGCGCTTGCTGCTCAGCGGTCAGTGGCGTCTCACCGAATGCCAGCAGATACGTACGGGCTTTACCCGTTACATGCTCCAGCAAAATTTCGGCGTCGCGTTTTGGGCTTTCGCTTGCGGAAAGCTCACCGGCGGCCTCACGTAACCAGCGCTGAAAATCCATTATTCCTGCTCGGACAGCGCCGCCAGCTGGTCGGCCTGGTATTCCTGCACGATAGGCTCAATCAGCATATCCAGCTTCCCTTCCATCACCTCGTCCAGACGGTAAAGCGTCAGGTTAATGCGGTGGTCGGTCACGCGGCCCTGTGGGAAGTTGTAGGTACGGTTACGGTCGCTGCGATCGCCGCTGCCCAGCAGGTTACGACGCGTCGATGCTTCCGCCTGCTGGCGTTTCGCCATTTCGGCCGCGTGGATACGCGCACCCAGCACGGACAAGGCTTTGGCTTTGTTTTTATGCTGCGAACGCTCGTCCTGACACTCCACCACAATACCTGTTGGCAGGTGAGTAATACGGATAGCGGAATCGGTGGTGTTAACGTGCTGGCCGCCCGCACCAGAGGAGCGGAAGGTGTCGATGCGCAGGTCCGCCGGGTTGATGTCCGGCAATTCCGCTTCCGGCAGCTCTGGCATCACCGCCACTGTACAGGCAGAGGTATGAATACGCCCCTGAGATTCCGTAGCAGGCACGCGCTGCACGCGATGACCGCCAGATTCAAACTTCAGACGACCATACACGCCGTCGCCGCTGATCTTGGCGATAACCTCTTTATAGCCACCATGCTCGCCGTCGTTAGCGCTCATGATTTCCACGCGCCAGCGACGCGATTCAGCGTAGCGGCTGTACATGCGGAACAGATCCCCGGCAAACAGCGCCGCTTCATCACCGCCGGTACCGGCGCGGACTTCCACAAACGCGTTACGCTCGTCGTCCGGATCTTTTGGCAGCAGCAGCACCTGAAGCTGTTGCTCCATCTCTTCAGAACGCGCTTTCGCATCCTGTAACTCTTCCTGCGCCATCTCGCGCATTTCAGGATCGTCGAGCATCATCTGCGCGGTTTCGATGTCTTCCTGAACCTGTCGCCAGTCGGTAAAGCATTTAGAAACATCACTTAACTGCGCGTACTCACGCGAGAGTGCGCGAAAACGTTCCTGGTCCGCAATGGTCCCGGCATCCCCGAGCAGCGCCTGGACTTCTTCATGGCGCTCGTGCAGAGCTTCCAGTTTAGCGACGATAGAAGGCTTCATAGGCGTAAGTGCACCTTGTCTTAGAAAATGGGTATAGGGCGCTATTCCAGCCCGAGGCTGTTGCGCAGAATAGTCAGGCGTTCATCATCCCCGTCACGGGCTGCCTGTTGAAGAGATTTGGTTGGTGCATGGATCAGGCGGTTGGTCAGTTTCCACGCCAGATCCTGCATAATAGCCTGTGCGTCGCCGCCCTGTTCAAGGGCCGCTAACGCTTTGGCAGTCAGGTCATCACGCACCTGCTCCGCCTGCCCGCGATACTCGCGGATGGTCTCGCTGACGCTTTGCGCGCGCAGCCAGGCCATAAACTCGCTGGTTTCCTGCTCAACAATGGTTTCCGCCTGTACCGCCGCCGCTTTACGCTGAGCGAGGTTGTGCGAAATGATGCTTTGCAGGTCGTCAACGCTGTAAAGATAGGCGTTCGCCAGTTTACCGACTTCCGGTTCAACATCACGCGGGACGGCGATATCCACCAGCAGCATCGGCTGATTTCGACGCGACTTCAGCGCGCGTTCCACCATCCCTTTACCGATGATTGGCAGCGGGCTGGCGGTAGAACTGATAATAATGTCCGCCTCTTTCAGACGTTCATCGATGTCGCTCAGCGCAACCACTTCTGCGCCCACCTCATCCGCCAGAACCTGCGCACGTTCGCGGGTGCGGTTCGCGATAATCATCTTTTTCACTTTATGCTCGCGCAGATGGCGCGCCACAAGTTCGATGGTTTCGCCCGCGCCGACCAGCATCACGGTGACGGTGGAAAGGGACTCAAAGATTTGACGTGCAAGGGTGCAGGCTGCGAAAGCAACAGAAACCGCACTGGCACCAATGTCGGTTTCGGTTCGCACACGCTTCGCCACGGAGAACGACTTCTGGAACATACGCTCCAGTTCACTGGCCTTCAAATGCCCTTTTTGCGAATCCGCAAAGGCTTTTTTCACCTGACCGAGAATCTGCGGCTCGCCCAGCACCAGTGAATCCAGACCGCTGGCGACGCGCATCAGATGGCTGACCGCATCATTGTCCTGATGCCAGTACAGGCTATTACGCAGCTCGTCTTCGTTGAGATTGTGGTAGTCACATAACCAGCGGATCAGCGCTTCATGCAGGTTATCCTGCTCTTCCACGCTTAAATACAGCTCGGTACGGTTGCACGTCGAGAGCACCACGCCCCCTTGCACCATCGGTTGGGCAAGCAGGCTGTCCAGCGCCAGGTCAAGCGTATCCGGCGAAAACGTAACGCGTTCTCGCAGCGAAACCGGGGCCGTTTTGTGGTTAATACCGAGTGCTAATAGGGTCATGTTGAGCGGGAGTAGTACCAGCGTTAATAAGGTTAGCAGGACGCATCATACAGGATGCGCGAGATCAATAAAAGAGACCGCCTCCTTTCGGAGTAATAGCTTACGCATTGCTTTGAGATAATTTGAACGTAGACGGTGGGACTGCGGGACGCTAGCATTAACAGTTATAACTGCAACGTATCTCAAGGATTTGTCCTCATTATGACCCGACTGATTCGCCTGCTGCCTCTGGCGGCACTGGTTCTGACCGCATGTACTGTCACCCAACCAAAAGGCCCGGGCAAAAGCCCTGATTCACCGCAGTGGCGTCAGCACCAGCAGGACGTCCGCAATTTGAGCCAGTATCAGACCCGCGGCGCCTTCGCCTATCTCTCTGATGAACAAAAAGTGTATGCGCGTTTCTTCTGGCAGCAAACCGGGCAGGACAACTATCGCCTGCTGCTGCTGAACCCGCTCGGCAGCACCGAACTGGAGCTTATCGCCAAACCGGGCGAAGCGCAGATCACCGACAATAAAGGCCAGCACTACACCGCGACCGATGCCGAAGAGATGATTGGCAAGCTGACCGGGATGCCGATCCCGCTGAACAGCCTGCGCCAGTGGATCCTCGGCCTGCCGGGTGACGCCACCGACTACACCCTGGACGA
The DNA here is from genome assembly GCF_010692925.1 of Enterobacter sp. T2. NCBI lineage: Bacteria > Pseudomonadati > Pseudomonadota > Gammaproteobacteria > Enterobacterales > Enterobacteriaceae > Enterobacter > Enterobacter sp. T2. The sequence goes on from NZ_CP048736.1 coordinate 2,703,977, forward strand.
TCAATACCGTCTGAGCCAGGTCAACTACACCCAGAATGGCAAAACCTGGAAAGTGGTATACAACGACTATGACAGCAAGAGTAAACCATCGCTGCCATCAAATATGGAGCTGACACAGGGCAGCCAGCGCATCAAGCTCAAAATGGATAACTGGATCGTTAAATGATGACCCACTGGCCTTCTCCGGCAAAACTGAACCTGTTTTTATATATCACCGGTCAGCGTGCTGACGGCTACCATACCCTGCAAACGCTGTTTCAGTTTATTGACTATGGCGACACGATCGCCATTGAGCCGCGTCAGGACGGGCAGATTTGCCTCCTGACGCCGGTCGAAGGCGTGGCGCATGAAGACAACCTGATTGTGCGTGCCGCGCGCCTGCTGATGAAAGCGGCGGCGTCGTCGGGGCGGCTGCCCGCGGGAATCGGTGCGGACATCAGTATAGAGAAGCGCCTGCCGATGGGCGGCGGTCTGGGCGGCGGCTCATCTAACGCCGCCACGGTGCTGGTTGCCCTGAATCACCTCTGGGGCTGCGGGCTGTCGCAGGACGAACTGGCCGCCCTGGGCTTGACACTGGGCGCGGATGTTCCGGTGTTTGTTCGCGGTCATGCGGCCTTTGCCGAGGGCGTGGGGGAAATCCTCTCCCCGGTCAACCCGCCGGAAAAATGGTATCTGGTTGCTCACCCCGGCGTGAGCATTCCGACCCCGGTCATCTTTAAAGATCCTGACCTGAAAAGAAATACCCCGATTCGGTCAATAGAAACGTTATTAAATTGTGAATTCAGCAACGATTGCGAGGATATCGCAAGAAAACGTTTTCGCGAGGTTGATGCGGTGCTTTCCTGGCTGTTAGAATACGCGCCGTCGCGCCTGACTGGTACAGGGGCCTGTGTCTTTGCTGAATTTGACACCGAATCCGCCGCTCGTCAGGTGCTTGAGCAAGCGCCGGATTGGCTGCATGGTTTTGTAGCGCGTGGGATGAACATCTCCCCTCTACAGCAGGCCATTCTGGCGCAGACTGAGTTTCGGTGACAACGTCACCCTGTTCCAGACGTTGCATCGCGCTCTTTAATACACCGCCTGGATAGCCTTCGCCTGGCCCGCACAGTTTGCGGCGAACGCTATCCACCACTGGACGCATGCCTGAGGTTCTTCTCGTGCCTGATATGAAGCTTTTTGCTGGTAACGCCACCCCGGAACTAGCACAACGTATTGCCAACCGCCTGTACACTTCCCTCGGCGACGCCGCTGTAGGTCGCTTTAGCGACGGCGAAGTCAGCGTACAAATTAACGAAAATGTACGCGGTGGTGATATTTTCATCATCCAGTCCACCTGTGCTCCAACGAATGACAACCTGATGGAACTGGTTGTTATGGTCGACGCGCTGCGTCGCGCTTCCGCAGGCCGTATCACTGCTGTAATCCCTTACTTCGGCTATGCCCGTCAGGACCGTCGCGTCCGTTCCGCGCGTGTGCCAATTACCGCTAAAGTCGTTGCTGATTTCCTCTCCAGCGTCGGCGTTGACCGCGTACTGACCGTTGACCTGCACGCAGAGCAGATCCAGGGCTTCTTCGACGTCCCGGTTGATAACGTATTCGGCAGCCCAATCCTGCTGGAAGACATGCTGCAGCTGAACCTGGACAACCCGATCGTGGTTTCTCCGGACATCGGCGGCGTGGTACGTGCCCGTGCTATCGCTAAGCTGCTGAACGATACCGACATGGCGATCATCGACAAACGTCGTCCACGCGCTAACGTTTCTCAGGTGATGCACATCATCGGTGACGTTGCTGGCCGCGACTGCGTGCTGGTTGACGATATGATCGATACCGGTGGCACGCTGTGTAAAGCCGCTGAAGCGCTGAAAGAACGTGGTGCGAAACGCGTATTTGCTTACGCAACTCACCCGATCTTCTCCGGTAATGCGGTGAACAACCTGCGTAACTCCGTCATTGACGAAGTTGTGGTATGCGATACCATTCCACTGAGCGACGAGATCAAGGCACTGCCAAACGTGCGTACCTTGACCCTGTCCGGGATGCTGGCCGAAGCGATTCGTCGTATCAGCAACGAAGAATCCATCTCTGCAATGTTCGAACACTAATCGAACACGGCCGAAAAACCCGCTGCGGCGGGTTTTTTTGTCTTTAGGTTTTATTTGTATGATTAATGCCTCCTTCACCTGCCATTCATATGACAGATGATGCGCACTCGGATGATAGATAATTGTGAAAAACGTAGCCTCCTCACATGTTCTGCCCTTTCGCGCCCTCATCGACGCTTGCTGGAAAGAGAAGTACACCTCGTCACGTTTTGTCAGTGACCTGATTGCCGGGATCACCGTCGGCATTATCGCCATACCGCTGGCGATGGCGCTGGCGATTGGTAGCGGCGTTGCACCACAGTACGGCCTCTACACCTCGGCCGTTGCCGGGATTGTCATCGCCCTGACCGGTGGTTCACGCTTCAGCGTCTCTGGCCCGACCGCCGCTTTTGTGGTGATCCTCTACCCGGTTTCGCAACAGTTTGGTCTTGCAGGCCTGCTGGTTGCCACCCTGATGTCAGGCCTGTTTTTGATTCTCTTTGGCCTGGCCCGCTTTGGCCGCCTGATTGAGTACATTCCCCTTTCCGTCACGCTCGGGTTCACCTCAGGGATCGGGATCACCATCGGAACCATGCAGATCAAAGATTTTCTCGGTCTGCAGATGCCTCACGTACCGGAACATTATCTGCAAAAAGTGGGCGCGCTGTTTATGGCACTGCCTACGGCCAACCTGGGCGACGCCGCCATCGGGATTGTGACGCTGGGTACGCTGATCGTCTGGCCTCGTTTAGGGATTCGTCTGCCGGGTCACCTTCCCGCGCTGCTGCTGGGTTGCGCAGTAATGGCAATCGTCAATATGTTCGGTGGTCATGTCGCGACGATCGGCTCGCAGTTCCACTATGTGCTGGCGGACGGTTCTCAGGGTAGCGGCATTCCGCAACTGTTACCGCAACTGGTACTGCCGTGGGACATGCCTGGCTCCAGCTTTACCTTAAGCTGGGATTCCCTGCGCGCCTTGCTTCCCGCCGCATTCTCTATGGCAATGCTGGGGGCCATTGAATCGCTGCTCTGTGCCGTCGTGCTCGACGGCATGACCGGCACCAAACATAAAGCCAACAGCGAACTGGTCGGTCAGGGGTTAGGCAATCTCATCGCCCCGTTCTTTGGCGGTATTACCGCAACGGCAGCCATCGCCCGTTCAGCGGCGAACGTGCGCGCGGGAGCAACCTCCCCCGTTTCGGCGGTTATCCACTCCGTGCTGGTGATCCTCGCTCTGCTGATCCTTGCCCCCCTGCTCTCCTGGCTGCCGCTTTCCGCTATGGCCGCGCTGCTGCTGATGGTGGCCTGGAACATGAGTGAGGCGCATAAGGTGGTCAACCTGCTGCGTCGTGCACCAAAAGACGACATCATCGTAATGTTGATCTGTATGTCGCTGACGGTGCTGTTCGATATGGTTATCGCCATCAGCGTCGGGATCGTGCTGGCTTCCCTGCTGTTTATGCGCCGCATTGCACAGATGACGCGCCTTTCGCCGGTCAACGTAGAGGTGCTTGATGATGTGCTGGTGCTGCGCGTAATTGGCCCGCTGTTCTTCGCCGCGGCGGAAGGCCTGTTCAGCGAACTGGAAACCCGCATCGCGGGCAAACGGATTGTGGTATTGAAATGGGATGCCGTACCGGTGCTGGATGCCGGTGGCCTGGACGCCTTCCAGCGCTTCGTACAACGTCTGCCGGAAGGCTGCGAGCTGCGGGTGAGTAACCTGGAATTCCAGCCGCTGCGCACCATGGCGCGCGCGGGCGTACAGCCGATCCCTGGCCGACTCTCTTTCTACCCTAACCGGGAAGCGGCGTTAGCGGATCTGTGATTCACCTGATGCGGAGAAACGTCTCTGCATCATTATCCCGATGGCCTGCTGGAGCCATGCAAGCACAGCAGGCGACATCCATGTTCCTTTCATCAGCTGCGGCTCCTGCTGCATGGCCGCGCGAAACTTTTGCTGGGTTTCCGGGTTTGTTCCCGCATACGACTGGAATAACGCCAGCCAGTTTTCAGCCAGCTTTTGCGCCTCCTCACAGGCAGGATCGATACTTTTCCGCTGCGCCTGATGCAGTTTCGCCACCAGCGGCGGCCACTCCATCATGCGGTCAAAGTAGTGTGCCCTGGTAAAGGCCATCTCTTCGGCGGTGAGATACTTCTCCCATATGTTGAGCTTAGATTCAGCAAACGCCCGGGTAATGTACTCCGTCATCTCCGGCGTGATGCCAGTCTGCGCCTGCATTTGCGGCTCAACGCTGTGCATTTCGTTCAGCCGGGTAAGAAACTCCGGCTTGCCCGCCGTGTCCTGCTCCAGGCGTTCCATCCAGCGCGTCGCCAGCTCCATGGCTCGCGCATCCGTAACGGGGATATGTTGCTCCAGAAGTATGTTGGCCTCTGTAACCAGCCCTGACCAGATAGCCGCCAGTGCCTCCTTCTGCACCGCAAACGGCAGCTGCTGTAACTCTTCTTTGCTAAACCAGCGATCGTACATATTCATTAACTCCAGCGTCTGTAGCCAGGATTCCAGATCCGGCGTCGCATCGTCGCGAAGCCCGGTGCGGAGTTCCACCAGCCGGTCGCGCAGCGTATGTATGCTGCAAAGCTGTTTATCCAACAGCGTGATTTGCGCATCGAGTAACTCGGTTAACGACAGCGACGCCTGTTCCAGAAAATCCCTGATTTCAGCAAGTTCCAGCCCCGCTTTTGCCAGCGTCTGGATCATGTGCAGACGCTGGACATCTGCCAGGTTGTAAAGCCGGTAACCTGCCGCACTTCTGGCAGAAGGCAGCAACAACCCTGTTTGCTCATAGTGATGCAATGTCCGCACGGTGATCCCGGCCCGTTTCGCAAGCTCACCCACCTGAATCAACATAATTGCTCCTTTTTACTTTGCCAGTGCACCCACTCTGGAGCCTTACGTTACGTGAGGGTCAATACTACATGCAAAAAAAAACGACTCCCTCGGGAGTCGTTCGGTGTTCTTTATCAGGTACTAGCTGTGCTTGTGCTGATCCCTGCGACAACGTTTATCATAATGGCGCACCCACCAGTATTTATCGCAGACTTCCTCATGTCCGCTCACGCGCGCCCCGGCAAGCCACAATACTGCACCGAGGAAAATGCTCAGTACCGCGCCATGCGCGAAGTATTGCGGGAGATCAAGCTGCGGCAATTGGTTTAAAATTGAATAACCCACGCCGACAACCATCACGAACAGCCCCAACCCCATCAGCACGTTACCGAGTAACGAAGCGTTTTTGCGTTTCATGTGTCACCTCCGGAACTTTGGGTTGTCAGGGGAAAAGCCCCTAATCCTTGTGTGTAAAGTATAGACAACGCCCCTTTTATGAGTTGCGTGAATGATCACATTTACGGATAACTCCCAAACAAAAGTTTACAAATAAGGCGTTGAACAGCTTGAAATTCTAATTGTTCAGATGAGTAATTATTCGACTTTCGCCGTGACGATTGCAGAATTTTGTCAAGCGGCGCGCCAGACAGTAAACTACGCGCCAGATCTGGAACCCATTAGGAATTGAATCGTGACGATTAAACTGATTGTCGGCCTCGCCAACCCGGGCGCAGAATATGCGGCCACTCGCCACAATGCCGGGGCATGGTATGTTGATCTGCTGGCCGAGCGGTTGCGTGCTCCCCTGCGCGAAGAACCTAAATTCTTCGGCTATACCTCACGTATCAACCTTGCTGGCGCAGATGTGCGCCTGCTGGTACCCACCACCTTTATGAACCTGAGCGGTAAAGCCGTGGCGGCAATGGCAACGTTTTATCGCATCAATCCGGATGAAATTCTGGTGGCTCACGATGAACTGGACCTCCCACCCGGCGTGGCAAAATTCAAACTAGGCGGCGGGCACGGGGGCCATAACGGTCTGAAAGATATTATCAGCAAGCTGGGCAATAACCCGAATTTCCACCGTTTGCGCGTAGGAATCGGCCATCCGGGCGATAAAAACAAAGTTGTTGGTTTTGTGTTAGGTAAGCCCCCGGTTTCTGAGCAGAAGCTGATTGACGAGGCGGTAGACGAAGCGGTGCGCTGCACTGAAATTTGGCTGAAGGATGGCTTAACCAAAGCGACAAACCGCCTGCACGCTTTCAAAGCGCAATAATCCGCCCGATACGGCTTTTTTACCGCGCGTGATGCGGGTTACGTGTATAATAGGCAGAGTTATTTACTTTTCATCAATCGGTTATCGTTAACGGATTGATTATCAAGATATTAAGGTGATTTAGAAATGGGATTCAAATGCGGTATCGTCGGTCTGCCAAACGTGGGCAAATCCACCCTGTTTAACGCGCTTACCAAAGCGGGTATCGAAGCGGCGAACTTCCCGTTCTGTACCATCGAACCGAACACCGGGGTTGTGCCATTGCCCGACCCGCGTCTGGACCAGCTCGCGGAGATCGTGAAGCCACAGCGCATTCTGCCGACCACCATGGAGTTCGTTGACATCGCGGGCCTGGTAAAAGGCGCCTCCAAAGGTGAAGGTCTGGGTAACCAGTTCCTGACCAACATTCGTGAAACCGAAGCGATCGGCCACGTTGTGCGCTGCTTCGAGAACGACAACATCATCCACGTCAACAACAAAGTGGATCCGGCTGACGACATCGAGGTCATCAACACCGAGCTGGCGCTCTCTGACCTCGACACCTGCGAACGCGCGATTCACCGCGTGCAGAAGAAAGCCAAAGGCGGCGATAAAGACGCGAAAGCGGAACTGGCTGCGCTGGAAAAATGTCTGCCACAGCTGGAAAACGCGGGCATGCTGCGCGCGCTGAAAAACCTGACTGAAGAAGACAAGGCGGCGATCAAATACCTGAGCTTCCTGACCCTGAAGCCAACCATGTACATCGCCAACGTTAATGAAGACGGTTTTGAGAACAACCCGTATCTGGACAAAGTGCGTGAAATCGCCGCGGCGGAAGGTTCTGTCGTTGTGGCGGTATGCGCTGCCGTTGAATCTGATATCGCCGAGCTGGACGACGCTGACCGTGAAGAGTTCATGGCCGAGCTGGGTCTGGAAGAGCCGGGTCTGAACCGCGTAATTCGCGCGGGTTATGAGCTGCTGAACCTGCAGACCTACTTCACCGCTGGCGTGAAAGAAGTCCGTGCCTGGACGATTCCTGTGGGTGCAACTGCGCCTCAGGCAGCCGGTAAGATCCACACCGACTTCGAGAAAGGTTTTATTCGCGCGCAGACTATCGCGTTTGAAGACTTCATCACCTACAAGGGTGAGCAAGGCGCGAAAGAAGCAGGCAAGATGCGTGCGGAAGGGAAAGATTACATTGTTAAAGATGGCGATGTGATGAACTTCCTGTTTAACGTTTGATTGGTTTTGAATGAAGAAAATCCACGCTTTGGCGTGGATTTTTTTATTCGAGGGTTAAAACACATTTTCCAGGAGTTCTGTTTTCATGCTGGGTTCAAATGGAATGATCTCAACAGTCGCAAGCTTTAACCTCTGAAAAGGATCCTCGCGTAGTCGCTCCTCAAGAGAGGCAAGACACTCAGATTTAGCAAGAATGACGCCACCGTTTCTTGGGATCCATTTACATTATAAGGCCCAAGTTCCATCATAGACCTTATAATGTTAGCTCTTGATTGAAAAGATCAAAATTTACTTAAAAAAAATCATGTCCGTAATTTCACATAATTATCAAAAAACTCAGAAAACGAAGCGTTTAAAGTGTTTGTTTCTTTTCTGGAAAACAGATCATAATTAATAACTCGACCAAAAGTTTTGCCGCCACAGTCTATACACCAACAAACTTCGTCATCTTTGAAATAGATAACTGCATAGTTTTCAGGAAGGGAGAACTCAGTCCGGCAATAATTTGTATCATAAAAAACAGCACCTCCGGATTCTTCGAGTGCATTGTTATCAACTACTCCTGAGATCTCCTCTCCAATTACACCGCCGCCGCCAACCAAATGTAAGAACTCTTTAAAATCAAGTGGGAGTTTAATACCCAGATTATTTTCAAGTATGTCAATCTGCTCTAGATCAACCGGGCCTAACCAAAACACCTCGTCTGTAGCATTCTTATCTAAATGCTCAATTGCAGTTTTGATAGTCATCTTTTACACCCTATTAAAAATCCAATGATCTCAACTTCCAATACGCGCTTCTAAATCTGTTGTACTGCCTATCAAGTTCAGGAGTATTTCTAAAACTCCCACCATTCTCAATTAATCCATGCAATTGCTTATGATACAGCTTATGCGTTGATGAAAGAATTTCCACCATCGGTCCAGGCTCTTGTCCAAGAACATGATGGAGGTTAACTTGTTTTCCATCCGTGCCAATCGGAGCATAGCCATTCTTCATCAAATCAACATTTGTCCAACCATCCTTAACTTTCGCTTTGATTGAAGGATGAACTGACGGATGAACCGACTTAGGGACACCTGGATGTATATCAACAGTATTTTTATAGACTGTACGTCCCAGAATGGTTCCAGGCTTATATTTACCTGAGGATGAACACCTACTCAACCCCCACGGATCCACCCACCCCAGCGCATTCGGCGCATACTGGTAAAGGTTTATCCCCCCCGCCAGCCCTATCGGGTCCTGCTGCGTAAACCGTCCGCAGTCCGGGTCGTAATACCGGAACAGATTGTAGTGCAGCCCTGTCTCACGATCCAGGTATTGACCCTGCATGCGCAGGTTCTGAGAATATCCTGATACCTGCGTTTCGCTTTCCCGCAGCAGCTTGCCCCAGGCGCTGTTCACCGCGTCCCAGCGCACCTGCCCTTCGATATCCGTCATCCGCTCCGGCGTGCCGTTGGGCTGACAGTGGAACCAGAAGATTTCCGGGGCATCCACGCCGTCGATACGCGCCAGCGGATCGTAGCTGTCCTGATCGCTGTAGACGTAGGTCAGCGGCACATCCCCGTGCACTTCCTGCAGCAGGCGGAACCCCTCCCAGACAAAACGGGTAGTGACCGGCTTGCCGGTTGGCTGCCCGCCCAGCATCTGGCGACGCGTTTTGCTGATCCGTCGTCCGAGCGGATCGTAGCGGAAGTTGACCTGCGTCTGCGGTTTGTTGCGATCCCGCGGCTGGCTGATGACCTCCGTCAGGCGGTGCTCGCCGTCGTAGCGGTAGTGCCACCGGGTCTGGCCGTTATCCTTCTCCACGGTGCGGCCGTGAATGTCATAACGCCAGCGAATGCCGTTCAGCTGCGTCAGGCGGTTATGCGTGACCTTCTCAGCAGCCCCTTCGAGCGGGTTACCGGCGGCATCCCAGCGCCACTGCTCCTGTCCGGGCAGCGAGCCGTCCTGAACCAGCAGGCGCCCGGCGCTGTCGTACTGCCAGCGGTACCAGCTGAACGGATTATCGTCCCGCTCTTCCCGCACCAGGTTATTGCGGTAATCGTAATCCCAGCAGCGGGACCAGCGGCGCGGCGACGGGCGGTGAGCATTGCCGGTAAAGACGTCCCGGCGATGCAGTCGTCCAAGGTGGTCGTACTCGCTGCGGGTGGTCAGCAGCCCCTGGGTGCGGCTGGTTTCACGGTGGAGTTCGTCGCGGGCAAAGTCGGAGACCGACAGCTTATTGAGAACAAGGTGAGCAAGGCAAGAAAGAATCAGGCAAGATGCGTGAGAAAGAGAAAGATTACATCGTTAAAGATGGCGATCTGATGAACTTCCTGTTTAACGTCTGATTTGTTTTGAATGAAAAAAATCCACGCTTTGGCGTGGATTTTTTTATTCGAGGGTTAAAACACATTTTCCAGGAGTTCTGTTTTCATGCTGGGTTCAAAGGGAATGATTTCAACAGTCGCTAGCTTTAACGCCTGAAAAGGATCCTCGCGCAAGCGCTCTTCAAGAGAGGCAAGACTTTCACACTTAGCGAGAATGACCCCACCGTTTCTTGGGATCCGTCTACCGGATGCCAGGAAAATCCCCTCTGAATACCCCTTTTTTAGCCACTCAACATGAGCATGTATCGCTGCGTCAATCTCTTCGAGTGGTTTGATATAGGTTAAAATGACAATGTAAACCGTGCTCATCCTTTGCCTCTTAGCTCTGTTTTAAACCGCTTGTTGGAACTGCTTATGCAGCCCTCTTTTGCCACCGGTTATTGTTATCATTTTTTGGTGCTTTTGATGTTAATACGCAGGGCCCGATAGAGACAGCGCGTTACGCTTCATATCCCAGGAATAAAACCAATCATGCCAGCCGTTTTGCTTTTCCGCATAGCTACAGACCACAACCACTTGCTTTGACAGGTTGAAAGTTAAGTAATAGAAAGCTGCGCCTTCAGGAGGTGCTGACCAAAATGGTTTTTCACCCTGCGCATTGAAGATGGTCAAAACGGTTGGTAATGGCTTTGGTTCGCTTAACGCAAAGACTAACTGGCGTGTTGAGTCGACCATTGCATTGTCTAAAAATGGCATACTAACCACTCTGTTACTTTCACCACTAGCCCAATGAAGCAGGTTATTTTCTTTAAAATAAATGAGATTTTCAATCATTGGTAAACCTCAACCTTTAAAGGTTGATCTTTTTCAAATCACCTTCAAAAAGCCCCACAAGATATACCCGGTATCGTGCTGGTTGCACTTCTTTATACGTTAATACACTAGAAAAATCTTTCAAACACTTTGAACATGTATTTTTCGAAACATCTAATTGGCTATCGTCGTAGCTATATTTCTTATGTTCACTAACAAGCTTCACACCTCTCATTTTCTTAACCAAAAAGCTTTTTACCTCTTCAGTAAGCGTGTCAAACTCATATGAGTTTACGATAGAGTAGACTATTACCCCGTCACACTCAGGGCATGATATTTCCTTTCCATACTCTATGAAATCATTGTCAATGCCATCGAGGACTAATAACTTCTTTTTAAGTCGATTAGTTATTTTCATTTTCTCTATAACTTTTAACTCCAATAATAACAAGTAAGATTAAAAGTAAATGGATGATGTTATTAGTCAATAACTTAATTTAGGCAAGCCTTAGTTATTGATTATATTGAATTCCAAACTATATGTATGCCATGGTTGAATGACTTTGTCTCATACGAGACAGAAATTCGGCCCCATTCATAATCCCATCTAATCATTTCTGTTTTCGTAATATCAGGAGCCCCTAAATTCAGAGAAAGGCTTAGCCAATCAGACAAGCTTTTCACTGAGTTATTTAGCATGTTAATATTAGTTCTTGCATCCCAGTCCTTTAGGGATTTATAATATTCACTATCTTTATCGACAAGATGAACCATAAAAGGAAAACCAAAACATATTGGCCGTATGTTAATTTCAAATTCTTTATCGCAAAAAAACACCGGATCAATAAGATAGTGATAAGGCATGTATTTCTTTACAGCATTAAACGTATTTAGTTTGTGATAAAGTTTACTGTTGCAAAATCCTTCTTCAGTATCAATCTCTAAAGTTAGACCATCGAAAATTAGCTTTCCCGTTTTCGCATTAAAATTTAAGTTTATCATATATCTAAAATCTTTCCTGGGGTTAAGGACTGAAGTCCTCCCCCATCTCCATACAACTTATTGGCTGCAGCTCTACCGTAAGCAACATCTATGTCTTCGCTTACATAGAAAGCCCTTAATTTCGTACGTACAGACCATCGAGGATCTAATTTTACCTGTAGCACTTGATGATAACCCAAAGGATCGCCTCTATATTGATTGACTGTTGGGAATGTCACAGTATATGAGGGTTGTTGATTCCCATTCGGGTAAAGAGCATAAAGAATTATACCTTTTTTCAGCTTCCTATTCTTATAAACATCAATACCGGGATAATCATCATTTCCAGGGCCTTGCCACTTTGTTGCTTCTTTAGATGGATCCTTACATTTACGACTCAACCCCCACGGATCCACCCCAGCGCATTCGGCGCATACTGGTAAAGGTTTATCCCCCCCGCCAGCCCTATCGGGTCCTGCTGCGTAAACCGCCCGCAGTCCGGGTCGTAATACCGGAACAGACTGTAGTGCAGCCCTGTCTCACGGTCCAGGTATTGCCCCTGCATGCGCAGGTTCTGAGAATATCCTGATACCTGCGTCTCACTTTCCCGCAGCAGCTTGCCCCAGGCGCTGTTCACCCCTTCCCAGCGCACCTGCCCTTCGATATCCGTCATCCGCTCCGGCGTACCGTTGGGCTGGCAGTGGAACCAGAAGATCTCCGGGGCATCAACGCCATCGACACGCGCCAGCGGATCGTAACTGTCCTGATCGCTGTAGACGTAGGTCAGCGGCACGTCCCCGTTCACCTCCTGCAGCAGGCGGAACCCCTCCCAGACGAACCGGGTAGTGACCGGCTTGCCGGTTGGCTGTCCGCCCAACATCTGGCGTCGCGGTGACGGGCGCTGGGCATTGCCAGTGTATACATCCCGGCGATGCAGTCGACCAAGACAGTCGTACTCCCTACGGGTGGTCAGCGCCCTCTGCATGCAGAAGGAAAAAATTACACTGTTAAAGATGGCGACATACTGAACTTCCTGAATAACGTTTGAATAGTTTCAGTTGTGTCTTGAGACTCTCTTTACTTCATAGCATTTACTAATAACCCACGCCATATCTTGATTTTTTCTTGAAAGTTCAATTAAAGTATTTATAGCGAAATCTGAAGGCGAGTAATTCATTCCGCCATAAATGCAATCTTTTCAGAATTATTATCTAACTATTCTTTATGCATTTTCATTATACATCCCTCCTTTTTAGACCCACTTATAAAAGATGTACAAAGAAGATTATTATTTCATTTAGAAAAAAGGGATTAATCCGATTTTTTATCTCGCATACTAAATAAGGCAGTCATCTATAATAAATTTAAATATCACTACTGGACAATATGGCTTCCGTTCCATGGATGGATAACTCATATATGTAATGTACGATTTATTACCATCAGAGATTAAGATTCCATTCAATATATATCCCACAATCAAAGGATCTTTCATTTGATTGCACTGTTATCTCTCCCCATTCATAAGTCCATTTTGTTCCATATGGAGGCTTATTTATCTTTCCCATATTGTTTCTGGAAAATTTATTTTGAACCCATTCTGTCAATCGTCTTTCTTCCTCTTCTAGATTTTTTAACGATGCCCTCTTATCCCAATCTTTGAGTGATTGATAAAAATCTCCGTCTTTACTTGTAAGAAAAAGAGATGGATTAAATGAGAAAATTGCTGGTCTGAACTCTACGATAAAATTCTGCCCTTCCCATTCAATATCATTTTTCGAAAAATAAAATTTACCTATCTTAGTAAATTGCGGATGGGTTTTGTAAAACTCAGATGAAGTAAATATTTCAAAAGAACTAAGTTCAATAGGATAATCATCAATTTTAACATTCCCATTTTTTACATTAAATGTCATCTTTTTCATATATCTATAACCTTACCAGGAATTAATTTACCTCTTGCTTCTTCAGGTATGTAAAACTGCATCCCCCCCCCTTTCCGAACTGAGGATTCGCCGTTGCACGACCACTAGCAACAAATATATCCTCAGATACATAATATGCCCTAACTTTGGTTCGTACAGGGAAATCTGGGTTAAGTTTCACTTGTAACGCCTCATGATATCCTAATGAATCACCTTTATATTGCCTAACTGTAGGATGAGTTACGGTATATGCAGGTAACTGATCACCATTTGGATGCAATGCATAGAGGATCGTTCCTTTTTTAAGCGTTCTGTTCGAGTAACTATCAATACCTTTATAATCTTTATTAAGAGGTCCTTGCCACTGAGTCGCTTCTTTAGAAGGATCCTTACATTTACGACTCAACCCCCACGGATCCATCCACCCCAGCGCATTCGGCGCATACTGGTAAAGGTTTATCCCCCCCGCCAGACCTATCGGGTCCTGCTGCGTAAACCGCCCGCAGTCCGGGTCGTAATACCGGAACAGATTGTAGTGCAGCCCTGTCTCACGGTCCAGGTATTGCCCCTGCATCCGCAGGTTCTGAGAATATCCTGATACTTGCGTCTCGCTTTCCCGCAGCAGCTTGCCCCAGGCGCTGTTCACCCCTTCCCAGCGTACCTGCCCTTCGCTATCCGTCATCCGCTCCGGCGTACCGTTGGGCTGGCAGTGGAACCAGAAGATCTCCGGGGCATCAACGCCGTCGATACGCGCCAGCGGATCGTAGCTGTCCTGATCGCTGTAGACGTAGGTTAGCGGCACGTCCCCGTGCACTTCCTGCAGCAGGCGGAAACCTTCCCAGACAAACCGGGTGCTGACCGGCTTGCCGGTTGGCTGTCCGCCCAGCATCTGGCGTCGCGTTTTGCTAATGCGTCGTCCGAGCGGATCGTAGCGGAAGCTGACCTGCGTCTGCGGTTTGTTGCGGTCCCGCGGCTGGCTGATGACTTCCGTCAGGCGATGTTCACCGTCGTAGCGGTAGTGCCAGCGGGTCTGGCCGTTATCTTTCTCCACGGTGCGGCCGTGGGTGTCATAGCGCCAGCGAATGCCGTTCAGTTGCGTCAGGCGGTTATGCGTGACCTTCTCAGCAGCCCCTTCGAGCGGGTTACCGGCGGCATCCCAGCGCCACTGCTCCTGTCCGGGCAGCGAGCCGTCCTGAACCAGCAGGCGCCCGGCGCTGTCATACTGCCAGCGGTACCAGCTGAACGGATTATCGTCCCGCTCTTCCCGCACCAGGTTATTGCGGTAATCGTAATCCCAGCGGCGAGACCAGCGGCGCGGCGACGGGCGTTGGGCATTGCCAGTGAAGACATCCCGGCGATGCAGTCGACCGAGGCGGTCGTACTCGCTGCGGGTGGTCAGCAGCCCCTGAGTGCGGCTGGTCTCCCGGTGGAGTTCGTCGCGGGTGAAATCAGAGACCGACAGCTTATCGAGGGCAATACCGAGCAGATGCCCGCTGCCGTAGTAGAACTGTTTCAGCTCGCGGCCATCGGGCAGCGTGACGGAGGTGCGGTTGCCCAGCGCGTCATACTCCCACGCCAGCTCGCCGTGTTCGCCCGCCTCGCGCGTCACGCGACCGAGCGCGTCATAGTCAAAGGCAAGCTCCTGCTCGGCCTCGGTGGTCCATGCGTCGGCTGAAAGCGCAGGATGCAGCCCGATCCGGCTTAATAGCCCGGATGGTGTGTAATGATAGCGGGTCTGTCCTTCCGGCGTGGTGCGGGCGACCAGCTGGCCGCTTGCGCTCCAGGCGAAGGCGTGGGTGATGGCCTCCGGGTGACCGGCGGCAAAGGTGCGCGCTATCGTGCGCCCGCAGGCGTCGTAGCAATACTGAGAGGCCACGCCATCAAGCCCTGTCTCTTCCAGAAGCAGCGAGTCCGCGCCCCAGCGGAACCGGTACGCTTCGCCGTTTTCGTTTTCCAGGGCAACCAGACGCCCGCGGCTGTCCCAGCGGCGGCGCACCTCTTCCCCCTGAGTATTGCGGGTGGCGGTTAAGCGCCCTGCGTCATCGTATCTGAACTCGCTTTCTTTCCCGTCAGCGCCCGCATGCTTCACCGGCAGGCCGCGCTCGTTCCATGCAAGTGACTCCGTCCAGCCTTCCGGACGATCGAGCTGCACCGGACGTCCTGCCGCGTCGTAGCGATAGCGCGTCTCTTCGCCGTCGGCGCCAGTCTCGGCCACCAGCCAGCCGAGCGGATGATAACGGTAGCGGGTAATGCGCCCGGAACAGTCCGTCGCACGTACCATCTGCCCGGCGTCGTTATACTCCTGGTAGCGGCTGTTTCCGGCGGCATCGACCTCCTCAATCACCTGACCAAACTCATCCCGGTGCAGGAGCGTGGTCTGCCCCATCGGGTCGACCACGCGCTTCAGGCCGTGATGTTCGTCGTACCAGAAACGGGTCGCGCTGCCGTCGGCTTCGATAATGGCCGCCGGAAGCGCGCGGTGCTCCAGCCAGGTGGTGGTACGGGTATTGCCGTCGGCGTCGATCTCCTGCACCCGATTGCCCATTTCGTCGTAGACAAAGGTAACGGCATTGCCGAGGGGATCGACGCGACGGGTCAGAAGTTCGTTGTCATCCCACTCGTAGCGCCAGTTTTCACCGCGCTCGTCAACGTAACGGACAATCAGATTTTGCGCGTTCCAGTAGTGCTTACGCGTCTGGCCGTCGTAGTGCTCGACGGTCGTCAGCCCGGCGGCTAAATCATAGCTAAAGCGGCACCCGTCGCCGGTGCTGGTGCGGTTTTCCACCACCCGCCAGTGGTCGAATTTTTGCCAGCGGTATTCACTTTCCAGCCCACCAGGCAGGCGGTGCCAGACCATCAGGCCACGGTCGTTATAGCGGTATTCACGCGTCACCACGCCGGAGGCATCCGTCGCGCTCGCCAGCTGGCCGCCCGCATCGTAGCGCCACTGCATCAGCGGCCAGGAACGGTTGCCGTCGAAATGGCTGGCTGCGGTAACGCGCTGCGGGAAACGTTCATCTTCGTAGCGCAGGGTGACGTCGATTGCCCGCGGCTCGTCGTGAAGGCCGACCAGCCTGCCGTGCTCGTCCCACTCCGTCAGCAGCGCGTTGCCGTATTCGTCGCTGAGAGATGCCAGACGCAGCACAGCAGGGTTTGCCCGGGTTGGTTTGTACAGACGCCACACCGCACCGTCGTCATCAGCTATCGCCACGTCGCCATTTTCATTACGGCGGATAATGATACCTTCGCTGATGCTGTAAAACGCGCGGTCGACAGGCGGCAGCTCGAAGCTCAGCTCACGCGCGGTTTCGTCGAACCAGGTGGCGTTGTTTTCTTCCAGCGTCAGATAGCTGTCAAAGGGGGTTGCCCAGCCCAGCCCGAACAGCCCTTCGCGGGTGGTCAGGCTGTTATAGCTGCGCTGCCAGCGAAGCGGGAAGCGCCCCGGCAGCGAGAAATCGAGTTCATCGTCGTCATTCAGTACCTTTACGCCGGTGGCGGCGTGAACCGGATGCGAGGAGCCAAACACGGCATTCACGGCCATATCGGCCAGCATCCCGCCGCCGGCCGCCGCCAGCGCGCAGGGCATGTTTTTCAGAATCTTGCCCGGACGTCCGCGCAGCAGGGAGAGCGCAATCATCCCCAGCGCCAGTCCCGGCGTTTTACCGCTTTTGATATCGCGAACCGTAAGCGTGTCGCCGCCAATGATCACGTTCGGGGAGACATCGTCGGAAATGGTGCCTTCGCAGGTGGTGCGATCTTTCGCGCGCACCGCAGGCTGTCCGTTGATAAAGACGCTTTTGGAGCCTTCCGCCAGATACTGCGGCCCGGAGTGTTTTTCGCACGCCACCTTGTCTTCTTCCAGTGGCGAGGTCCCCGCCGCGGCAGAGGCCACGCTCGGCTGCCACATTTCGCTGCCAAATTGTCCGGCGGCAGAAAGGAGCATGCCCGCGTAGTCGGCAAAGCTGCCCGGCGACTGCGGTTCAGGGGAAGGGGTATCCGCAGGCGTCAGCGTTCCGGCCGCGCGCGCGGCGGGGATCGCATTCGTCAGAACGTTATTCGAACCGGTGGTAATTTTGCCCGCAGGCGACGGAGGGAAAAGCGCATTGCCCAACCCTTCCGCGGCATTGCTGATATCGTCAGTGATCCCTGCCACGTTCGCCAGCACGCCGCCGATAATCCCGCTTAACAGACAGCTGGATCCAATTGCCGCCACGCCTGCTGCCGCGGCCCCCGCCCCCAGCAGTGGCGCCGCTACGGTTGCAGCAGCGCCAACCGCCGCACCGATCACCGCATAGGCGGCACCTTCCGCCACAATGCTGGTGATGTCAGCAAAAATGCTGGAGTGAATAATCTCGTCGCCCTTACGGGCCGCGTTGTTATCGCTCATGCCTTACACATTCCGGTTGTCGTTTAGCGTCAGACTTTGCTTAAGCGCGCTCCAGCGCCCCTCGTCCTCTTCGGTGAACGCTCTGAGTGCCGAGAGGGTAAAAATCATCAATACCGGTTTGCCCGGCGTCTGTACGGCCAGCTGTTTTTGCCACAGGCGTTGCCCGTTACTGTCGAAGGTGGTCTCAACTTCCAGCCCATTAATTTTTCCGTCAGGGCCGGCTTTTACATTCCGGAATTCGCTCTGAGCAATTTCGCCCATCTGAGGACGCAGCACATCCCACTGGCGGTGAAACTCTTGTTCGTAGTCACTGCTGTCCGGAATGACGCCGCGGCTGACCACCACGGATAATCCGCTTTCGTCATCGCGAATAATATTCATACTGTTATCCTGCCAGGCAGCAGGAAAAAGGGAAAACGAACCTTCCTGGAGGGTGTATTTCATAAGTGAACTCGGGATGGTTAATATTGTGAGAAACAAGAAGGCCAATCCATGCTGGCCCTTTGGGCTGGCTGTTTTATTATTTACGCCATTGACCTGACTGTTCGACTAAAACCTGGCTGCCTTTGCTGACAACCAGTTTCGCGGGTGCATACGTCACGGTATAAACGATTTCGCCATTCTTGTACGTTGAGCCGATTATTTTACCTGCGGAGTCGCGCAACGTTTTTCCCCTTAAGGAGATCGTGCTGTTATCGCTTTTGCGCACGCCGAGATAAACCATCTGGGCACATTCGCTCTCGAAATGGCCGCACTTGTTTATCAAAGAAATAGCGAATTTTTCGGATTCCAGTTTTCTGGATTCAGCGTGATGATCCGAATCGGCTTTATGTAATGTATAACGCAGCGGAGCATAATCATTGCCATGTTGAGGAGGCGTTACTAAACGCCATTCCATTTCATTCCCCTTTACTTCCAGAGCAGCCCGCCCACCTACACCGCCAAACGATGAATTGAACTCAACAGTGGCACGATTGCCAGCAATCATACCGCTAAGATTACGCTCATCATCCTCGGGGCAATCAATGCGGTTTCCTTTCCGGGAGATATAGCAATAAGAGCCGGTGATACGGTTGCCTGACCGAGCTAACTGCAGGGTTAACGTCGAGTCGCTCCCGAACTCGCCTGCCCATACCCCGTCAAAGGCGAGTCCTGATTGGCTGTTCGATGCAAACTGCAGCGTATTGAATCTGGCAGCCCATTGCTGAATATCGGCATGAATAACCGGTCTATTATCTGAAGACTGGTAATGAATAACGTCCGACTCCGGAACCACCCAGGCCGCAAAGATTTTGCCGTCAGGATTGATGACCAGCGCTGACGCATTCTCCAGGTAGAGATCTTTTAGCCAACCTTCAACAAACAATCCGCCACCTGTGGTGGTATGCGGTTCACCAAAGACATCAAAGTTATCAGTAAAGGTCTGGTAATGATTTCCCAGCGTCTTCCTGAGACTGTCTGTCACTTCGCTGTCGTTAACGATGCTGCTCACCGTATCAAGCTTATTGTATTGCGATAATTCAAGCGCCGATGACGTTTCAACGACGCCTGTCAATAAAGCGGTGAACAATGCGACTGCCAAATATTTTTTGGTCATAAATCACTCTGAAGTACCATTTTCGTAATTCATGGTTATTTTCACAACCTGACTGTCTATAACCTTAAAAGAGAGCAATTTCTTACCCAATTCATAGGAAATCCACTTCTCCCCGGAATCATTTTCGAACTGACCATCGCCGTACGCATTGTTCAGCTCTCTGATTGTTGAACCCACATGAACGCCACGCGGCGTTAAAATATCTGAGGCAGTCAGCGTAATCTGGGACACGATATAATCGTCAACGCTTCTTTCTGCTTTATCCCACCAGAGATTGGAACTGAATATTTCTAACCCAGCCTTTTGATGCTGGTAGAATTTATAGTTTGTTCCGTCAAAAGGAACTTCACCGACAAAATGGCCTTCCAACGGCACGTCAATTTTACGGGCAATATCAGGAGTCCATCTGTCGCCCAATGCGACAGGCTGGTCTTTAATCTGCACAGAAAAATCCCGTTTTGTCAGAACGGAAGGCATCACCTGAGCCAAAACCACATTGCTGCTCAGACAGGTAAACATCAGGGCAGAAAAAAGAAATACCGGAGTGTTTTTTTTCACGTTAATTGTCATTCAATGAATATTTATTGCGCTTCTCACCACTGGAAACCCCGTCACGACATGGGAACTGTGTTTCTTATTCGGCGCTTATGACGACAGAATCCAGACAGTCAGGTTTTTTCACGGTGAAACTGAAGCTCACCTTTTGTCCATTACTGTCTTTTGGCGCGGTATAACTGGTCACTTCATTCTCAGAGCGGCCTTGCGGATAGTCAGTGAGCACCAGTTGCGGAAAGTGCATTTTAACGGTATCAAGCGTTATGCATTGACCTGACGGTGAAAAATTCAGTAAAGGCGCCATGTCGCCGTTATCTTTGCTTAAACGTAAACCAATTTCGGTAATGCTCGCTCCATCATCCAGTTTGAAATCGTCAGCATTGTAGAAATTGATATATTCATTTTGTCTGGTGATCTTAAATGACAACGGCGCATTGCTTAGGCTTGTAACGGATAATGATCTGAGTGATGCGCTCATCCCGGAAATGAACTTCCAAAGATCCTGTTTCTGAGCGCCTCCTTCAGCCATTCCCGTCGTTAATAATGCGATAAGCACCGCACCGGCCTTACTCATCTTTTGGCGTAAATTTCGCCTGCACAGCCGCATCAATATCCCCTTTATGCCCCGATCCCGGTGCCGTAGTGCCCGGCTTGGTTCCCGAGGTATTCAGGTGCAGCTTACCGCCCGTGGTGATATAACCATCCCCTTCCACGAAGAAGTTAAACTCTTTACCGATCAGGTTAATCTTGCCGTTAGCATTCAGCTCAATGGCGCTTTCCCCTGAGACCAGCCGCAGCTTCGTCCCGGAAGCAATGACGTACTGCTCCACCGCCGCATCCAGCTTGCCTTTGCCGGTCAGGATCTCAGTCCCACCTTTGACGGCCTGCGTCTGGTTAGCTTCCACACGATGCAGTTCATTTTTCTTAACGTAATGGCTGCGCTCGCCACCGACGCTGTGCGTTTCATCGTTTTTAACGCTGGTGTCCATGTTGCGCTCGGCCTGGATCCACACCTGCTCTGCACCTGCTTTATCCTCAAAGCGCAGGGCGTTGGCATTGTCCACGGAGCCGTCCTTCGTGCGGCTCATAAAGCCCATCTGCGTCGCCGCCGCCGGCAGCGCCCACGGCGGCATGCTCGCGTCGTTGTACACGCGCCCGGTAATAATCGGACGGTCCGGGTCGCCGTTGATAAAGTCCACCACCACCTCGTCGCCGACGCGCGGGATTTGCACCCCGCCGTAGCCCTGGCCCGCCCACGCGCTCGACACGCGCACCCAGCAGGAGCTGGTGTCATCCCCCTTCGCCAGACGGTCCCAGTGGAACTTCACCTTCACGCGACCGTATTTGTCGGTCCAGATACTCTCGCCGTTCGGGCCCACCACCTTCGCCGTCTGCGGGCCGTAGGTGCGCGGCCACGCCGTGCTCTGCGCCGGGCGATAAGAGACCGACGCCGGGATGACCGTGAAATCGGTCCTGTGAACAGTTTCACCTTCGCCGCTGGCGTAGCGGTTCTCTTCGAAGTGGTAGCCCGCCGCCGTCACCAGATACTCGCCGTTATCGCTGAAGAACGGCGCGTTGGTCAGGGTGAAGGTGTGGCCCGGCGCAATCCCCGCCGCCGTGGCGGTGGCCTGAATCTGCTGGTGCTCAACCTGCCAGCGCTCCTGGCGAATGCGGGCGTAAAACTCCGCATGCCCGGTCTCCACAAAGCGTCCCGGCCAGTCGTAGACGTCAATGCTGCCCGGCTTCGGCGACGCCGGGTTCTGCTGGGCCTGGAACAGCCACGCGTTCGGCTTGCGGAAGTCATAGTCGTCGAGGCTGTAAATCCCCGGCGTCACGCTGTCCTCAAGCGCCCACTGGCTGATGCCCTCTTCATCCGTACTGCCGCCGGACGGCGTCTGGTGGTAAGGAATGACCTCATAGCCGCTGAACGGCTGATGCTGGGTGGCGGCGTCGGTGAGCACCAGGGTGTGCTTGTCGGCCTCGTGGCTGAAGTGATAGGCAATCCCTTCCAGCTCCATCAGACGGCTGATAAAGTCCAGGCTCGACTCCTGATACTGCACGCAGTAGTCCCACACCCGGTAACTGCCGGTGAGTTTATCCTCCACGTTGACCTGATGTTCAGCCAGCAGGGTTTTCACAATCTGCGGCACCGTCTGGCCCTGGAAAATACGCAGGTTACGGTCGCGCTTCATCGGCCACAGGTCCGGCTCCACCGTCAGCTGGTACACCGCATAGCGGGTGCCCGTCAGCTCAACGGCGCTCACCGCCACGCGGGTAATTTTTCCGTTAACATAGCGGGACGTCAGCAGGTTCTGCGTCGGAATGGTCACCGTGACCGGCTGGCCCAGCAGTTTGCTGCGGTCAATGCGCGCGTCCGTGCCGAGCACGGTCAGCGTCAGCGCGAACGACTCGGACATCGCCTCGCGGCCCGTCAGTTTCCAGAACAGAAGCCCCTCCACCGGGAGCTGAACGGTAATTCGGTTGAGCATAATTTTTATTCCATCTAGCTTATGCGATTTAGAAAAGAGGTTCGCATCTACGCATCAGCGTCATTTATATATCAAAGTGAATGATTTCTTTTTCTTTTGCCCATTAAGTAAACAAGAGAATATATTTTTAGCAGTTCCGAGATAACGAACAATCCTAAATTTACCCAGACACTTGTAATACCAAACACACTTACCAAAAGTGGGAAAAAAGAAACCGAACATCTGAACGAAATTAGACGGAAAACTTCCTGA
The DNA here is from genome assembly GCF_010692925.1 of Enterobacter sp. T2. Classification (NCBI taxonomy): domain Bacteria; kingdom Pseudomonadati; phylum Pseudomonadota; class Gammaproteobacteria; order Enterobacterales; family Enterobacteriaceae; genus Enterobacter; species Enterobacter sp. T2. The sequence goes on from NZ_CP048736.1 coordinate 2,726,720, forward strand.
GCAAGGGCAAATTTAATCGCAACGTCTTTTCTCTTAAAAAACAACCAGGCCGAAATAAAAAGTGAAAGTAACAAGAGCAAATCAAATATAAAAAAGAGTGTTACGATAAAGTTGTAACCGCCTCCTGAAACTACATCTGAGGTTCCTGTGAACGCGATTAAATCTGAAATCAAGGGGATCCTGTCCTGACGAAGTGAGTTTACAGAATAAAGCAAAAGAGCCAGTACATCCATGCTTCCCCAGAAATACCATAATTTACTTTTTAAATTCATAATCCTCTTCTCTGACTCCAGGTATCCATTGCCATGATTTACCACTTACTGCCCAGGCATCATCACTCTCAAGGTATTTCTGATAAATGGATCGTTGTTCTCCGTATCGTCTGATGACCGATTTCTTAGATATAAACACGCGCGATTCTCCATCCAGATCTCCGGGTAGCGCTGTCCAGCGCTGAATTTTATCGCGCGACGTATTCATGTAATCTTTACCGTCCGATCCAAATACTCGTCCCTCATCCCCCATGCTCGTCAGTCGATTAATCGCCATAATCACAACATTTTTTGTGCCATGATAATCATCTTCAACAGTTTTCCAGTAACCCGGCCCGTAATTATTGGTAGAGGGAACGAATGAATCACGCGTTGGGGCTGGTTTTCCAAATAGAGCGACATTATTTCGGTAACGTTCGAGGACGTAATTCACAAAAGCTGAGTTGTAGATCGTCTCATCAACACAAAACAACTCCCCTGACTCAGAGATGAAAAAGGGATATAGGGCTTTTGTCCGTTGACGGTGATCTATTAAGACCACCTCCCCTGAATCAATTAACCGCTGTATTTTATTAAGATTTTGCGCATAGAGGGGATCAAAAACGGCATTAGGATTAAATTCGAAGCGATGTCGTAACGTTAAACCATCAATGCTGTGAAATGGATTTGAAACGCCTCGCACCACAACAAACTCACGCCCTACGTCGCTCCGTGCATAGACAGGAGAGACAATCTTTTCGAATTCCTTTGGACGAAGCCTTTGGCTTCGAAGATCGTACACTTCCATAGTATCTCCTGTTTAAATTCCTACGGATTCACCAGCCAGGTGCCCGGCTTGGCAATATCCAGCGTCTGGCTGCGCGTTCTCCCGTTGCCCTGCAGTTCAATCTTCGCCTCACCGGCGGGCAGCTTGAGCGATGCATAGCCGTTGGTCGCCGGACGCAGCGCTTTTGGCTCGCCGTTCACTTTCAGCGTTTCGCCGTCCTGGATACGGATATAGACCAGCGCAACAGGGCTCTCGACAGGCGGTGGCGTCTGTTGCGCCGTCGCCTGCTCGCTCACCTTCGCCGTTTCTGGCTTCACGTCTGGCGCGTTCGCGGCGGTTTCCGTCGGACGCGTCTCTGCGGGTGCCTGCGCAGCCTGCTCTGACGCATCCTTGCCACCGCTGAACAACATCGCTCCGGCGACCACACCCACCAGCACGCCTGCGGCAACCATGCCCGGGATTTTGTAACGACGCCAGTCGAGTGCTGAAGCCGGCTTTTCCTCTTCCACCGGTACCAGCATGGTGCCCGGTTTTTTCGCCGTCAGCACATCGTTTATGCCCGCAACCGGCATCTCGATCAGCGCGGCGAATTCGTCGATAGACTGCGGACGGTCTTCCATGTGCAGCGCCAGCGCGCGGTCGATGGCCTGCAGCAGCGGGATGGAATAGCCCTGCGGCATAATTTCCACCAGCGGCTTGCAGGTATCCTGAATAGAACGCACCACGCTCACCGGCGGCGGAGAACCCACGATCAGGGTACGCAGCACGGCGCCGAGGGCGTAAATATCCGTCCACGGTCCCTGCTCGCTTTCGTTGTCGTCGGTGTACTGCTCGATCGGTGCAAAACCCGGTCGCAGCATGGTTTCCGTTTCGTCAGAAAGGTTACCGATGGTGCGGCGCGCGGAGCCGAAATCAAGCAGTACCGGCAGGCCGTTATCCTGGATCTGGATGTTATCCAGCGAGATATCACGGTGCAGATAGCCTTCGTCGTGGATGGTCTTGATGGCGCCAAACAGCATCGGCAGCGTGCGGCGGATCCAGGCCTCGTTGATCAGCTCCGGTTTTTCTTCACGCAGGCGCGAAAGCGTGGTGCCGCTGTAAAACAGCGTACCCATGTATGCCGTGTCATTTTGCACCCAGAAACGCAGGACATGCAGCAGGTTCGGGTGGTTAAAGCGCGCCAGCAGACGGGCTTCCTGAATGAAGCTGTTCAGGCCTGCGGAAAACGCTTTGCCAAAGCGCTCGCTGCGCAGCACAAGGGTCATGTCGTCGCCGCGCACGGCGAGCGAGGAAGGCATAAATTCTTTGATAGCGATAGTGCGTTCGAGCTGGTGATCCCACGCGCGATAAACGATGCCAAAACCGCCGCCGCCGATCACCTCTTTGATTTCAAACTCGTTGAAGCGGTACCCGACCGGGAGCGCGTTTGGGACAGTCCGATTGTTATCATTATCCGTCATCTTTTACAGTTCTCTTGATGATTATTACGCGGCAAACTGACAGTGAAACTCGCCCTGCTCGCAGGTGACATGCAGACGTCGGTACTGCTCGTCGCTGCGGCTGGCGGTAAGTAAGATCTGGCTCATCTGAGGCAGCAGGGTGTTGGTCAAAATAGCATCTACCATGCGGCCACCAGACTCCACCTCGGTACAGCGCTGAACAATCTGTTCCACCACGCTGTCGTCAAACTCAGAAATGATATTGTGATTCTCTTCCAGACGACGCTGAATGCGCTTGAGCTGCAGGCGAACAATCTGCCCCAGCATCGCGTCGCTGAGCGGGTAATACGGCACCACCAGCAGGCGGCCCAACAGCGCAGGCGGAAACACCTCCAGCAGCGGCTGGCGCAGCGCGCCGCTTAAGGCGTCCGGTTCCGGCATCAGTTCCGGATCGGCACACATAGCGCTGATCAGGTCAGTGCCAACGTTGGACGTCAGAATAATAATGGTGTTGCGGAAATCGATGTGGCGTCCCTCACCGTCCTCCATCCAGCCTTTGTCAAAGACCTGGAAGAAGATTTCGTGGACGTCCGGGTGCGCTTTTTCAATTTCATCCAGCAGCACTACGCTATACGGACGGCGGCGCACGGCCTCGGTTAACACACCGCCTTCACCATACCCGACGTAGCCCGGCGGCGCACCTTTTAAGGTGGAAACGGTGTGCGCTTCCTGGAACTCACTCATGTTGATGGTGATAACGTTCTGCTCGCCGCCGTACAGCGATTCCGCCAGCGCCAGCGCGGTTTCCGTTTTACCGACGCCGGATGGACCGCAAAGCATAAAGACGCCCACCGGTTTGTTGGGATCGTCGAGTTTTGCCCGCGAGGTTTTCACGCGACGGGCAATGAGATCCAGACCGTGACGCTGGCCGATGACGCGCTGGTTCAGCGTGTCAGCAAGATTCAGAACCGCGTCGATCTCGTTTTTCACCATCCGCCCCAACGGGATCCCGGTCCAGTCGGAAACCACTGCGGCAACCACGTTTTCATCTACCGCCGCAAACAGCAGCGGCTCATCGCCCTGCAACGTTTTCAGCGCCTGCTGCTGTTCCGCCAGCTGGCTGTACAGCCCGGCGGACTCCTCCTCGCCCGAGGCAAACAGCGCGGCGCGCAGGCGGATAATCTCCTGCACCAGACCGCGCTCTTCTTCCCAGCGCTGGGTCAGGGCTTCACGTTTGGTTTCATACGCATCACGTTCTGTGATTAACGCCGTTACGCGCTCATAAACGCCTGCACCAACGCGCGCTTCGCGTTCGGCTATCTCAATCTCCACGTCCAGCGCGGCAAGATGGCGCAGGCAATCTTCCAGTTGCGCCGGTGGCGCGCTCTGGCTGACCGCCACGCGTGCACAGGCGGTGTCGAGCAGCGCAACGGCTTTATCCGGCAGCTGACGCGCCGGGATATAGCGATGCGACAGCTTCACCGCCGCGCTGACCGCTTCGTCGAGCAGCAGCACCTGGTGGTGAGTCTCCAGCGGCGATACGGTACTGCGCAGCATCAAAATGGCTTTCGTTTCGTCCGGCTCGTGAACCTGCACCGTCTGGAAACGACGGGTCAGCGCCGGATCTTTCTCGATGTACTTTTTGTATTCCGCCCAGGTGGTGGCGCCGATGGTACGCAGCTGTCCGCGCGCCAGAGCGGGCTTCAGCAGGTTCGCCGCATCGCCGGTCCCCTGCTGGCCGCCTGCGCCAATCAGGGTGTGGATCTCATCGATAAACAGAATAATCGGCGTGGCGCTGGACTTAACCTCGTTGATCAACGCCTGCAGACGGGCTTCAAACTCGCCCTTCATGCCTGCGCCAGCCTGCAGCATGCCGATATCCAGCAGCCACAGCTGAATATTTTGCAGCGGCTCCGGCACGTCGCCATCGGCGATACGCAGCGCCAGCCCTTCCACCACCGCCGTTTTCCCGACTCCGGCCTCACCGGTCAGCAGCGGGTTGTTCTGGCGGCGACGCATCAGGATATCGACCATCTGGCGGATCTCTTCATCACGCCCGACGACCGGGTCAATCTTCCCTTCGCGGGCGCGGGCGGTGAGATCCTGGCCGTACTGAGCCAGCGTACCCTGCGCTGCCGGTACCGCACCCGCTGGCGCCTCGACGGTGGCCGCAGCCTGCTGCGTCTCTTTGCTGTTGGCGCAAACCGTATCGAACTGCTCGATCAGCACCTCGACGTTAAGACGGGTGAACTGCGCCGAAATGCTTTTCAGCACGTTTGCCAGGTTCCAGGTTTTGAGCAGGCCGATCAGCAAATGGCCGCCACGTATGCGGCTGACCCCAAACTTCAGCGAGCCATAGACCCAGGCGCGCTCTACGGCGCTGTCGATATGTTCGGAGAGATCGGAAACGGAACTCGCGCCGCGCGGCAGCGCATCCAGCGCGGCCACGATATCGCGCGTCAGTTGCTGTTCGTCGAGGGCAAAGTGGCGGATGATCTGCTGCAAATCGCCATCCTGCTGTTGCATCAGTTGATGCAGCCAGTGCACCAGCTCAACATAGGGGTTACCGCGCAGCTTGCAGAAGGCAGTCGCGCTTTCCAGCGAGGTAAATAACAGCGTATCCAGTTTGCCGAAGAGCACGGCACGGCTAATTTCTGACATGTTAGTTTCCATTAACAATGATTCGGTATACGGAAGGATTACCGCTCTGCGCGATAGACCAGATCGCCACGCGGGACAGGCTGCGGCTGAAGGCCCAGCCAGGTGTTGTAGCCTAATTGCCCATTGCTGCCGAGCGAAGTACCCTGCACCGCGTCTTCATGCAGGATCACCCGCGTTTCCCATTCAAACTCCACCCCAATGTACTGGCGCACCCAGTCGCGCAGTTCGGTGACCCACGCTTCGCCAGGTAAAAACCGGTTGTACTCTTCAGCGCTCAGCGGGCCGATTTCAATACGAAACTTATGCTGTACGTCGCGGACGGCGACGCCAAGAAAGGCGGATTCCCCCATGCGCGGCATACGGCGACCTTCCCCCAGCTGTGCCTGCTCACGCGTGGAGAGCGGCATCCACTGCGGCACGTTGCTTACCAGCCTGACCGGGGCGTTAAAATAGTTGCGCAGGATCTTCTCCAGCCCCTCCGGATCCCGACTGTGGCGGGTCAGATGCCCGGCGTGGGTAAAGCGGGCATGGGCGCTCAGGCTGCCTTTATTCATCTGGCCCGGCTGTCCCATGCCAATCAGCGAGGCCAGGTAGCCCTCAAAGCGTTTGTTGTCAGCGCGATCAAGGGAGACGGCAGGCTGCGCATCCGCCCAGGCGCGGTAAAACAGCAGCGTCAGACGATGATGAAACAGATCGACAAACGCGCTCAGGCTGGTGTCCTGATGGTGATGAATACGCTCGCGGGCATATTCGGTCATGTGAACCGGCAGCGGGCCGTTCGGACCAAACAGCCCGAAGCTGAGGATAGACACCTCATGCAGCCCGCTCTCTTCCCGCAGGCTAACCTCGGCCAGCGTCGACGGCGCAAAGCTCATCGACGGCTGCTGGCCGATGCGCAGCGGTTCAAATTTCGGCAGCGGCGCGCGTCCCAGCGGGTAGCGCTCGCCGCCCTGGGCATCAATACGCCTTAACAGCTGAAACAGATCGTAGCGCCAGGGCGTTTGACGGACCCCGTGCCAGAACGTCTCCGGCAGCTTCGTCAGGCGATGCACGCGCAGCGGTGCAGTGGCAGCGTCACTCATACCAGCGCCCTTTTACCCATTCTCGGTGCCCAGTAGCCGATCTCACCGCGCTGCTGACTCTTCAGGGTGAACTCAGTAAAGCTGTTGATGGATACCAGCCGGGCAAACAGGCGTTCCAGAACGCTGCCGAAAAGCCACGGGCTGGCACCGGAAAACGCCCGCTCGTCTACGGTCAGGGTAATGCCGATTCCGCGGGCGAAAACGACCGGACCGGGTTCAGGCACGCGGCGGTGAACCGGCTCCAGCACGCAGTGGCGAACCCCCTCCACCTGACGCGCCACGGCCGTTTCGGCCAGGTTGGCATACAGCCCTAACAGCTGGCGAAGCGCGGCAGCCCCCTCTTCATTCTCGCTGTCCATCAGGCTGAGGTAGTTCATCTGCAGCTGGCTGATAAGCCGCCAGGTGCTGAACCCTTCTGCCAGCGCCGGACGCGGTGGCGTCGGGCCTTTACGCAGGGTCAACGATTTCACCGGCATGGAGTCGGCCATGATGAACTGCCCAAGCTCCTGCTGTAGCATCAGCGGCAGGTCGCGGCTGGTGCAGAGCACCTCGGCAGAGATGTAGCGCAGGTTTTCCTGCCACGGGGCGTGCTGTTCATCTACCAGCGAAACAAACACCTCTGAACCGATATAGCCGGTACGGGTGCCGTAGCGCTGGGCATGCTCTGAGAGCACGCGCTGTTCCCGGCGCAGGGAAAAATAGGCCCCGTAGTTGCCCGCATCCCCGCTCCAGGTGCTCCAGAAAGGACGAAACGTCTGGTCGTCACGCTGACCGTCCGCGCTGCCGAAGATTTTATTCACCGCGTAAATTTCATAATCCAGCGGGCGGATGTTATCGACCACCAGATGGTATTCGTGCTGGCCTTCATTCAGCTTTTGACGCGCCGCCACCTTCGGGAACAGGTTGATGACTGGCGTGCAGTGCAGCGCCAGATGGCTGGCATCCACCACGCGCTCCAGCTGTTCATCTGATTTATCCAGCAGGATGAAGATATCGAAGGCTTTTTCGCCTTCACAGCGCTGGATCAGCGTGCTCAGGCCGCTCAGGCTGATAAAGCGGAAACGGGCTGGAAACGCGAAATACTCCTGCAGCAGACGATAACCGTCAAAGTTGCGCAGATCGTCCGGGAGCAGTGCCTGATCCGCGGCAAAGCCCTCCTGACACAGGGCATCCGACGCCAGCAGCTGTCGCTGAGGTTGCGGGCTGACCGTCTGGCAGACGATCCCGGCGTGATGTTCCATCACCAGCTCCAGCAGCTTCAGCGCTTCAATGTCCGGGCCGCTGAGGAAAAACGTCAGCTGGTCGAAATTCAGATGGCCGAGGTTTTGCGGGCCGTCGCAGGCAATGCGGATCCGCAACGCGCTGTTGATCCCCCGCTGGCTTAACCCCAGCTGTGCCAGCGGCAGGTCAGCAGGCACGCCGCCCAGCTCCACGTTGTCAATTTTCAGCGGCAGCAGATTAACCTCGTGCGCCGTAGTATAGCTGCAGGTTACGCCGGTCTTTTTCAGCGCCAGGCTGTCCATCATGGTGCCGCGCGGCACCATAAAGCCATTGCTCAGGTCGCCCCGGCTGCTGTCGGGCTCGATTTGCGCAATCGCCATTGAGGGGGTTGGCGCGAGGTAATTCGGCGCGATCATCTCCAGCAGACGCTGGGAGAAACGCGGAAACTCGGCATCCATTTTCATCTGCACGCGGGAGGTCAGAAACGCGAAACCTTCCATCAGGCGTTCCGTGTACGGGTCCGCCACTTCAATGCCGCGCATGCCCAGTCGTCCGGCGACTTTTGGGTAGCGCTCGGCAAACTCGGCCCCCATTTCACGCAGGTAGGCCAGCTCACGGTTGTAGTATTCGAGCAGTTTACTTTCCATGATTACCCCGCATCTTTCAGTTCAAAATGGCCGTTTTCCAGATCGACATCGGTGCGAAACAGAAACTCCAGCGGGTACGGCACACACCATAAACGCCCTTTTATCTCAATGGAGAGCACGTTGTGCAGATCCAGCGAGGAGGTATCCGACACACAGCGCACCTGCAATCCCTGCGGCAAAATGCGCGGTTCAAAATTGATGATGGCCTCGGTGAGCTTGCGCTGAATATCGTGCCATTCGATATCTGACATTCGCTTACCTGCGAGCGGCGCGACGCCGAAGTTGATCACCGAGCGGCTCACCTGCGGCAAGGCGCTCAGATCGCCGGAGGCATCATGGTTGATGGTATTAAACAGCCACTGCAGATCCCGCAGGACATTGCGACGCAGCGCAGCGTGGGTGATCAGATTACTGTTGGCTGGCTCGCGCTTTTTTTCCGGGTCGTTATCCGTAAGGCGATCCAGCAGCGAGGGCTGCATTTTGTCGCGCGCCCCCACCTTATCCTGCTTGCTGCGGGCCTGCCAGCCGCTGCGCAGCAGATCGCCTTCGCCAGCGGGATTACTCATCGGCTCCGTCCGTCGCAAACGTCACGAGGCTTAACGACAGCAGCGGGCTTTCGCTTTGCTCGCTCAGCCAGGCTTTTTGACCCAGCCCTTCATACAGCTTGCCGCTCTCATCAAGCGGATGCCACTCGGTAGTGCGCCCCAGTTTGACCGCATCCGGGGCATCAGCCGCAAAAGGATAGCGCGCCGGGATCTGGCACACCTGCTCGGTACCGTCGGTAAGACGGACCAGCGCATGACGCCAGACCAGATCGGTCACGCTGGCGGGCGCCTGGAAACGGATCTCCGCAATAGCGTTAAACGGCAGCCAGAAATAGCGTCCGTTAACAAGGGTTTCGCACACCGGACCAAGACGGGCATCACCGTCCATCAGCCAGTCAAACGCCTGCGTCTCCTCGTTTTCAAGGATGATGTGTCCCGCCGTTGCCTGCGCCTGTTCAAGGGCTTCCAGGCGCAACGCCTGGGCGCGCTCGCCCTCTTCGTTAAGCGCGGCGGCAAGCGTGGTCAGCCACGGCCACTGAGATTCAGGCATGGCTGGACGCGCCTGGCCCGCCATCACCTGCGCACGCTGCAGCTCACCCTGAATGGCCTGCTCCAGCAGTGTGACGGTCGGCTTCGTCTGAGGCTTCAGCGCCAGCCAGCTTTTCAGCTGGGTCAGCGCCCGGGTCCAGTTGCCGCTGAGGGTTAAAAACTGCACGAACGCGGCGCGAAGGTCGGCATCTGCCGGACGGGCTTTGATCCCGGCTTCCAGACGCGCCAGCGCGTCATTGAGCGTTTCACGCGCCAGCTGTTGATAGAGCGTATTCATAACCATTCCTTAATTCGCCGCGCGCCATGCGCCCACGGCCGGATCGCGCAGCTGAGGGCGCAGGGTGTCAATCAAAACGATATTCAGTGAGGTGCCGGGTGCGACCCAGGCGCTCCAGGTTTTCTTCACCGCCGCAATACGCGCCTGCAGCTTTGCATCATCGCTGGCGGTTTCACGGGAAATCTCTACTGCCACCGTGCCGTTACTTTTCCAGCCGTTGAGCGCGTTATCGTAAGGCAGGATCATCCAGCTCTGGTCGCTGTTTGGGGTGCTGAACACCATGCGCTCTTTGTTGACGGAGGTGATCAGCGCGTTTTCCGGGTCAGCGTTTTGATTCAGCCCCATGACCGGGAAGCCATGAATGTACGTCACAGCCATCTCTTTTTGCCCGCCGTTGCGGGACTGGGAGATCACGGTGTGACCGCTGAGCCAGCTGCCATTGCCGCAGCGGGTGGTATCAGAATCCGGAATAAAGAGCGCCGGTGCGGATGCGCCGCCTTCCCAGAAGGTGCGCAGGTGACAGCCGTCCTGGAGGGTAAACTCCTGCCACGGCGTGCGGTCAGCGGCAACCGTATGGGTTGCAACGTTTTGATCCGGCGGCATTAACGCCCCGCTGGCAGTGGTCGTCGTCACGGCTGGCGTCGCCTGCTGCTGTTTCACCACCAGCGCCCACTCCTGCGCTTTGGCGGCGGCTCCTTGCGCCAGCGTCGTTCCCGCCGGATCGTTGAGCGTCCAGCTGAGCGTGTTCACTTTGCTGCACTGGTGTTCCAGCAGTGAGCCAAGGCGTGGCACGAAGTTTTCCAGCACAGAGACATCCTTCTTGCCGTTCGCCACGATGCGCAGTGCCACCTCCGGCTTACACCAGCTTTGCGGGGTGTTGTCTTTGATGTTGTCGATCCAGATATCCAGCTTCTGCGCAGGAGACTGCACGATGCGGAAATTCTCAGCCTGCGCGGTGGAGGTCACCGCCAGAAGTGCCAAACCCGATAGCCAAAGTTTCATATCGTTCCTTGTGTGTCTAATCAGTTCCGCAGGGAAGAAATTGTGCTGCATCAGAGAGGGTATGCAGCAAAGTGGTGTCCTGAGGGTTGCCCATCCATACCGCCAGGGCGGTGTAGTTATCCTGCGCATTCCCCTCCTGCTCGCCATTCTTTTGAATGATTTGGTTCATTAAGGTCAGCCATTCCTGGGGCGTATTGACCATATGCAGCGATTGCTTCATTTGCTCTTCGCTGACGCCGTGCCAGAACCCGTCGGTGCAGAGCAGGAATGCATCGCCGTCTTCGACCTGCACGACATCGCTGTAGCTCGCTTCCGGCCCACCGTTTTCAATCCCCAGCGCCAGATAGAGCAGATTACTGTTCAGGTTGTCGGTCTGGTGCCCGGCATCTTTCATCTGCTGCACCAGGCTGTGGTCGGTGGTGACATGCCACAGCCATCCCCGGCGAAACAGATAAAGACGGCTGTCTCCGGCATGCGCCCAGTAGGCCAGGCCATAATCACGGTCAATAAACAGGCTGACCAGCGTCGTGCCCATCCGGCGATAATCCTGAACGGCCTGCTGTTCACTGAGAATGGTGCGATTCGCGGTCTGCACATAATCACGGATATGCTGCGCGTTAAGGTGTTTGTCGCCATCGAAGCGGGAAATAATGCTGTTGCGGGCCAGTTCAGCGGCCACCTCACCGCCCGGCAGGCCAGCGATGCCGTCACAGACGACAAAGCAGGCTGAACGTTCCCCTATGGTTTCTCCCGTCTGATCCTGGTTGCTGGCGCGCGTCCCCTGGCGGGAGAGAGAAGCCGTTGCGATATTCATTTGTCTTCCGATCCGCTCTGTGAGTCTTTGTACTGATTCACCTCCATGTCATACGCATGAAGGAAGGCTTCGCCGAACAGGGTGTGGAAGTCATCCTCAATCTCGCCCGCCGTCTCGCCATAGCTGCGAACAAAATAGTCCCACAGGGCGGCTTTACGGCTGCCCGGCAGCGCCAGACGCGAGGTCATGCCGTTTTGCTTCGCCTGCTCTTCCAGCTGTTCCGGATTAAAGGATTGCAGCATCGCAGCAATAATGGCGCGGATGCCGGAGATCATGCCCAGCTGGTGCGCCTGCAGATCGATCAGCGCATCGCGCACGGATTTCGTTGGCGGCATAAAGCCCGGCATCGGGGTGCCAAACATCTGGATCAGAACCGTTTTCCCGGTCGGCAACAGCTTGAACGGGTTGTTGGCATCGTCCAGCACCATGGTCATATCGGCTTTTACGCCGCGTTTAAGAATAGAGCGCGAGGAGAGCAGCGCCACGGTGCCCTGAGAGAACATGCCGAGGATCTGCCCCAGCTGACGCATATTTTCCCGGTCAAACTGCGGGACAGGCTGCATTTCGCTCAGCCCCATCCCTTCCAGCAGTGCCTGCAGCAGTTCCCCCTGCAACACATCGCCCTTCTCTCCAGTGTTCGCGGTAGCAGATGGGGAGGCAGCGTTATTTACCGGATCGATACGCAGTCGGCCCTTAGGGGTCTGAGCGCTGCTGCGCGCAACGGCCTGCGGCGTAGGCATCGTGAAACCTGCGTAATCTGGTCTCACCGGCTCCTCTTCTGCACGCGGCGTTTCCTGCGGCTCAGGGGCAAAAAGCGGGGAACCGGCAAGGACGTCTTCCTCATGCTCAGGCTCAGGCGCTGGCTTTTCGTCAGTGATGTCATCCGGATGGGTTAACGGCGCCCCGCCCATCAGCCCGAGCGGGTCATCATTGCGTGCAGCCGGCGCGCTGGCCTTGCCACCAAATAGCGCCAGCGGATCGAGTTCATCTACCGCCTCTTCTTTAGGGGCGGGTTGAGTCTCAACAGGTGGCACCAGCGTGGAAGGCGTCACGTCGTCGAAAATGCTCTCTTTTTTGAACAGCGTTTCTTCGCCGAACAGCGTGTCCGGGTCGACATTCTTACGCTCAAGCGTGGGATCGCTGTCGTTGAACATCGCCAGCGGATCTTCAGCATTACGCTCCGGCGCCGCAGGCTGAGAGAACGGATCCTGCGAAGCCGCTGACTGCGGTTTTGCACGGTTGCTGGAGATGCTGTCGGAGATGGAAAACTCCTGCATCAGGCTATCCCAGATTTCCGACGGCACGGCAGTTGGTTCCGCTTTACCGCGTGGCGCAGGGTTCGCAGGCTTCGGTTGCGATGCTGGCGCTGGCGCGGCTGTCGGATGCGCCTGCTGCTGCATGCTGGCGGCCATGCGGCTCACCGGCTGCGTGTCGTGGATAAGTTCGGCCACTTCGATACGGTAGTCATCAATACCGAGAATGTCGCCATCCTGCAGTTCAACCTGACGCCCCCGCTCCAGCGGAATATCATTTAATACCACGCGGGTGACGCTGCCACGGTTAGTGACGCGACATTCACCATTGGCGTCAACGTGAACAATGGCCTGCAGGCGCGAGATGGTGCGGTCATTGTCCGGCAACACCAGATTGTTATCCGTACCGCGCCCAATGGTGCCGCCCGGGGCATAAAAATCACAGCTGCTCTGCGGCGGCTGATGACCGGGTTTCGTAGAAATAATCGTGAATCGCATGGCGTATTCCTGCTGGTATGATTAGCGCTCAAACGCTGCCGCTCTCGGGGGTGAGAACGGCGGCGTTTGAGAAATTGAATATCAAAACTATTTAATAAAGGTGATAAAATATAATCCAACAATGAGCCATAGAGTGAATATTAATGCCTGTAACTTATAACGACGATGTAACTTTAGTATCCAGCCAATTCTTTCTTCAGGCAACGACTGCACATATTTATAAGCTTCTTCCTGAACAAGCCTTTCACGCGTAAATTTCATTTTAATGCCTTTATAAAGGCGAACGAACCAGATTATTTTTTGATAATTAGCCAGCGAACCAAAAAAAGAAGCATAGTCGGTTACAAGATCCAGATCATATCCTTTGCGCCGATAGTCTGAAAGTAACTGATTATAATCAGCCTCGTGTTTTTTGAAATAACGAGAACTGAGCAGATCCATAATTATAACAATCAACAATAAAACCACGATAAGAAATAATAGTAAATTCTCTCTATTCACCATATTTTATCCATCATATACTCAGTCGCTCCGCCCGCTATCTCACCACCAACGTATCCACCTGCAGCTGCCCCGACAATGGAGCAGGCGAGCAGTCCTACGCCCCCCGTCGCAACACCAAGCGCAACGCATACACCAGCACCTGCCATGGCTCCGTATTTACCACCGTAAATACCCCCTGCCAGGCTTGCACCAAAGCTGCTGTATTTTTTCACAGCAACTTTAGAGCAACTCTGCTCTCGTCCCGCGGTGCAGGCATTGTAAACTTCATTAGTGGTATTTGCACCTGCAAAACCTATTGCAAGCCACCCTCCCGCTTTAAGAAAACGAGCGGCCTTAGAGGCATTATCGATATATGTTGAATAACCACGAATAGAAGCGACTCCGGCTGTACTCCATTCATGAACAATGGATCTGCTTGACAAGCCTAATGCATGCTTCAATTCGTTATAAGGTTTCATCTTTAAGGTCAGACGAGACAATTTGTTTAATAAACCATCCAACTCAGAAAAGAGGCGCTGACGCTCAACAAAAAACTGTTGGCTTATCAATGTCCCTTGTGCTCTGTACTGATTCTGGTAAGCCAACTCAATGGATTTAAGTTTTTTTTCTATTTCACTAAAATATTTTTCGCCTGCATCAGCAACGACACCAAGGGACTTATCCATAAAATTAGTGACTGCAGCTATAGTACTAAAATGTTGGTTAAAGAAATTCGCTTCTCCAGAGTTAAGATCGGCCAGAGCACCATTGACTTTCTTTTTAGCAAGCTGTAATTGCTTAAGTTGCACAGAATTATTACTTCCCGGCACATCTAGAATCAACATCTGCCCAGGCTTTGACCACTGCGCATCACTATTAACCTGCATGAAATAACGTGCAGCATCACTATTTGGATTATTGAATAAAAGCCTTGCCTGGAAATCCAGGGTTCCGGGTTGCTGAACAATACAATATCCCGGATTAACTAATGATTGACTAGCCATATTCATTCCCATTGATTTTCACAAATAAGCACTCGCATTCAAATAAAAATGGAGGTGAACCAGCATCCAAACGTTGATGTTTTCTTAAAAAACGGCAACGTTTAAAAACTCTCCTACTCTGTTTTGGCTAGCGATAACTCACCTTTGGCATTTACACTGAGAATAAAGCGAGCCGCATAGCGAAGTTCCGTATTATGAGTTCTCGCCTTCAATACCACATCATATTCCCCTGACTGCCAGTCCACTTTATCCCAGCGAAGACACTCTTCAGAGTTTAAAATGTGGGTGGAAGGAAATGTTCCTGGAGAGAAAGCAATTTCCCATTTGGTACCTACACGTCGAGATATAGAAGGTTCGTAAACTAACACAGGCTCACTTAGCCTCATGTCATTCGAAATCCCAAAACAGGGTACATTTTTTTCCACCTTAACAGTTAAACTTTGAAACTGAGCAGGATGGGATATGCAGGCGCTACATGATAATACAATGGGTATAACCGTTAACGCTCTTTCCATCGCAAAAACACGCCGAATAGTGAACCAATCATAATGGCCGGGGAAAACTCCCCGGCCACATGCGCAATTACGCTTCTTTGTTCTCTTTGATGTTCCAGCCAGCGCTGCTTTCAGCACCTTTACCACCGGCAGTGGTCTGCTCCCAGTACTGCTGTTTCACTTTCGCAGCCTGGAACGCGTAGGTCACACCAACGGTATCGCCGTTGTCTGCACCGGTGTACTGAACAGAAGTCACCAGCACATCTTCCAGCGTGATGCGGGTATATTCCACCTGCTGACCACCGGCTTTACAGACGGACAGTTCAACTTTGGTCAGGTGTTTACCGCTGGCGCAGTGTTTCAGGATTGCAGTGGTGGATTTGTCGATCAGAGCGTTAACGTGCAGATCGTTAAAGTTTACTTTACCGGCACCGCCGCCACCGCCAACGCTCATATTACCCGGCTGGGAAGCGCCCCAGGAGAAGGAGGTAATATCAGTCCAGCCGGTGTGGTTAGAATCTTTAGATTCGCCCGTAACACCCTCGACCTTCAGAAACATATCAATAGCCATAATATCTACTCTTCGTGGATGAACAATATTGCTTTCGAAAAAGCACTTATATGGCAAACAGGAAAGCATGGGGCTGAATAAAACCGTCCATATTTTACCTCTGCCTCATATCAAATGACCCGTGTCATTTGACAGTCTTACATTCCCCCTGAATAAATGGAAAGAATGTGAAGTCTTTACTACTGCGGGTTATCCTGAAGCCAGGTGCGGTCAGGATTGCCGATAATTAATTGAGGTGCAAGTTTATTAAGTTCGTCGCTATGATAAAGACGTAGACAGTTTAACGTTACGCCTTTGACATCGGGTTTTATCTCAGAATGAAAGGCATTAGTTGCGCCTTTATATTTATTAATAAGGGCATTAATTTTGTCATTGCCATTTTCAATATCGAAAGGTACCCATTCCAGTAATGCATTACTGCTTCGGGCAGCATCCAGAGAAAACTGGCTTTTATCATCTGAAACTTGTGCCAGGCAGCGAGAAAAAACAACGTCTTTAATAACTTGCTTATAAGGCATTTTTTTGACAAAGAACACCGGATCGTCAGTTGCATAAACAGAGGCGGAACTGGTGAGCAACAGTAGACTGGCAATTATTTTTTTCATGGCAACTCCCAAAAATTGGCTTTGGTCGTCGTGTAATTCGTCTCCGGTGCATTGAAATAACAGTGATCTGAACAGGTTAAACCATTCCAGAATGTGGCATGACCTGCGGCGTCACTCCAGCCCTGTACCTCAAACAGAATTACGCCCTTTTTGTTGGCTAATTGCTGAACGGGTAAGGAAGGATAACTCACGACCATGTCAGGTTTTCCCCACTGGCGCGTCAACCAGGCAATGACATCCTTTACGCGGTAGAAGTACCATTTATTATCAGCACCGGATACCGTGAGATTTGCAATACGCGGAACGGGATGTCCGGTATAGTTAAGAACATAACTCATGCGTACGGCACAACTATTTGACCACCCGCCCTGATCTTGCGGTATTTCGAAGTTGTGCTTAACCTTGCCGCCGATAACTTGCTTAACTTTGCCGATAGAATCATTTGCATCGTAAATACGTGTTGCCGCCGCCCAGGCAGCAACAAACGAAGGTCTCGCGGTCATATTTCCTCTCAAATTTCCATGCTATAAAGCAAACGCCGGGCATGGCCTCCCGGCGGCAATCATCATCACGCGTCTTTCGTCTTCAGCGACGGCAGTTTAGAAACCAGACGCAGGGAAACGGTCAGGCCTTCCAGCTGGTAGTGTGGACGCAGGAAGAACTTCGCGGCGTAGTAACCCGGGTTGTCTTCAATCTCCTGCACCTGCACTTCCGCAGCCGCCAGCGGTTTACGGGACTTGGTTTCCTGAGAGGAGTTCGCCGGGTCACCGTCCACATAGTTCATTACCCAGTCGTTCAGCCAGCGTTCCATCTCTTCGCGCTCGCGGAAGGAGCCGATTTTGTCGCGCACGATGCACTTCAGATAGTGGGCAAAGCGGCAGCAGGCGAACAGGTACGGCAGACGAGAGGCCAGACGCGCATTCGCGGTGGCATCCGGATCGTGGTACTCGGCCGGTTTTTGCAGAGATTGCGCGCCAATGAAGGCAGCAAAGTCGGAGTTTTTCCGGTGAACCAGCGGCATGAAGCCGTTTTTCGCCAGCTCGGCTTCGCGGCGGTCGCTGATGGCGATCTCGGTCGGGCATTTCATGTCCACGCCGCCGTCATCGCTTGGGAAAGTGTGGCACGGCAGGTTTTCGACTGCCCCACCGGACTCCACGCCGCGAATCGAGGTGCACCAGCCGTACTCTTTGAAGGAGCGGTTGATGTTGGCCGCCATCGCATAGGCGGCGTTCGCCCACGAATAGCTGTTGTGGTTTGCGCCGTCGGTCTGCTCTTCAAAATCAAAGCTGTCGACCGGGTTAGTGCGGATGCCATACGGCAGGCGCGACAGGAAGCGCGGCATCACCAGCCCCAGGTAGCGGGCATCTTCAGATTCACGCAGTGAACGCCAGGCCGCGTATTCGGTATTCTGGAAGATTTTGGTCAGGTCGCGCGGGTTAGCCAGCTCCTGCCAGGACTCCATCTGCATCACGCCCGGTGCGGTACCGGTGATGAACGGACAGTGTGCCGCAGAGCCGATGCGCGCCATTTCGCCCAGCAGCTCAACGTCCTGCGGGCTGTGGTCGAAGTAGTAGTCGCCCACGATGCAGCCAAACGGCTCGCCGCCAAACTGACCGTACTCCTGCTCGTAGATTTTCTTGAAGATCGGGCTCTGGTCCCAGCCCACGCCCTTGAAGCGCTTCAGGGTACGGCCCAGCTCCTGCTTGGAGATGCTCATAAAGCGGATCTTCAGCATCTCGTCAGTTTCGGTGTTGTTCACCAGGTAGCTCAGACCGCGCCAGGCGCTCTCCAGCTTCTGAAACTCTTCGTGGTGAATGATCTGGTTCACCTGCTGAGAGAGTTGTTCGTCGATACCGGCAATCAGGTTCTGAATGGTGCGATAGGTATCGTTAGAGAAGGTAACGGTATTCTCCAGCGCCTGCTGTGCCAGGGTCTTGACCGCGCTTTCCACGGCAGAACGCGCCTGATCGGTTTTCGGGCGGAACTCTTTGTTCAGCAGCGCGCTGAATTCATCCTGGCTGAAGGCCTGACCCGCCTGCTGCTCATGTTGTTGAGTCTGGTTGCTCATCGATTATTCCTCGCTACCTTTCGCACTGTCGTCATTTTTCGGCAACTGGCTCAGAGATTTGAGCAGCGTCGGATCCTGCAGAATTTTTGCGATCAGCTCTTCCGCGCCGTTTTTGCCGTCCATGTAGGTCAGCAGGTTGGAGAGCTGAGTACGTGCTTCCAGCAGCTTGTTCAGCGGCTCCACCTTGCGGGCCACCGCGTCCGGCAGGAAGTCGTCCATGCTGTCGAAGGTCAGATCGACGTTGAGCTTACCTTCGCCGGTCAGGGTATTATCCACCTGGAACGCCACGCGCGGCTTCAGCGCCTTCATGCGTTCGTCAAAGTTGTCGATGTCGATTTCAAGGAATTTGCGATCGTCGACCGCCGGCAGGTTTTCCACCGGTTTACCGACCAGATCGGCCATGACGCCCATCACAAACGGCAGCTGAATCTTACGTTCTGCACCGTAGATCTCTACGTCGTACTCGATCTGCACGCGGGGGGCACGGTTACGTGCGATGAATTTCTGCCCACTGTTACTCATTGCCATGATGTTCTCCATCAAAGATGCGCGGTGAAGGTGAAACGGCAGGCTCCATGCCTGTCGTCATAATGCCTGGACGCGTTATTCGCGGCGTCCAAAGATGTTTTCCAGTTGGTTAACGCCGTCTGGCGCCAGGTCGCGAATAATGTCCATAAAGTTAAGTTCTGACAGCCGCTGCACCCGTTCAATCATCAGCGGTGCGGGGTGGCTCGGTTCGTACTGCGCAAAATACTGTTTTGCTTTTTCCAGCATCAGCTGCGCATCGGCACGGCTGGTGACCTGCACGCTGCGCCAGTCGGTAACCGGCTGAACGGGTTGCGTTGCCGCAGGTTGATGATCGGCTTGCGGTTCAGCCTGCGCCTCACGGCCCGGCAACAGCTTGCTGATGTCGGTCACCTGACAGGCACTGGCGACCAGTCCTGTGGTCTTCAGCAGTTGCTCCATCTCGGGTACACCGCTTTCACCGAGATATCCGGTAAGCATCGCGCGGATGGCCAGCAACCGCTCGTTAATCACGATTACCGCGGCAGTCCCTGGCTGGTCGCCGCGGGCCAGTTCGTCAATCAATCTTGGACGGCCCCCCGGATAGTCCGGGCATTCAGTTTTACTGCCGTCCAGCAGTGCCTGGGCGTCCCGCAGCGAAATTTCATCGCCGTTTGAACGCAGCAGCGAGGCGTTGCGTACCGCAATGGTGAGTTCAGATTTATCGCTCAGCCCCGCCAGGGCATTAATCCGATAGAACGGGTCGGTTTCGCCATACTCCTCCAGAAGCGGATAGAGCGGCTCCCAGTAGCGCGCGAGCGCCTCCTGCACCAGCAGCAGCCCGTCTGCGTAGCCTGCCAGCCCGCGGCGGCGTGTCCACGCATGGGTTAGCGCCAGCATCACGCGCAAATCTTTCGTGCGCGCCAGCAGGCTGGTGGCGTATTTTTCTACCGTGTTCCAGTCAGCAGGCTCTGCCGGGATAAT
The DNA here is from genome assembly GCF_010692925.1 of Enterobacter sp. T2. Lineage (NCBI taxonomy): Bacteria > Pseudomonadati > Pseudomonadota > Gammaproteobacteria > Enterobacterales > Enterobacteriaceae > Enterobacter > Enterobacter sp. T2. The sequence goes on from NZ_CP048736.1 coordinate 2,746,459, forward strand.
GGTGTCGCCAAACTGCTGTTCCGCTTTCCCCTGGCTTGCCTGGTTCATCACCTGGAAGTCAGCGTCGTATTCCAGATTGTCGCCACAGGGTTTATCCGGGCTTATGGGCGCGAGAAATTCTTCGATATTCATGAGATCCCTGCTTATTCAAACATGGGCGGATAAAGACCGTGACGTCCCGGGCGGGCGCCCCCTGCCGGGTCGAACAGCAGGGTGAAAAGCTGCCCGGTAAAGTTGCCGCTGTGGACATGGGTGTACAGCGGGTAACCGTCGCAGCGGTTGGTCCACCAGTAGCTGGTCTGACGCAGCGGGTCAAAACACTCTGCCGCCTGCGGCCAGCCCAGCGTGCTCTGACCGTCCTCGTCATAGCCAATCACGTCAAGGATGTCGGAACGCTTTTGCGGCTCGACGGGCTGCGGAGCCGGAATGGACATCAGCATTTCATCCAGCTGCGAGGCGGAAAAACTGTTGCGCACCGCGTGCAGTCCCAGACGACCAATCTGCTGATACCAGCTTTCCGCCTGGCTGAGCAGGCTGGTCGACCACTCTGACGGGGCGAAGCTCAGCTGGATGCACACCGGGTATTGTCGGCCAACGCTGTCCCGACCGGGCAGCAGGCAGCCCATCTGGATCATCTGGCTACCCAGCATTGGGGGGACAACAAAATTCCACACCGGCGCTTTGGTGAACGGGCGTTCTCCGCTACGCTGCTCTTCCTGCTGCCAGGCAAGCAGGCCAACCTGAAACCAGTGCGACCACTGGCGCTGTAAAGTGTCAGGAAAGCGGCGCTGCAGGAAATCTCCGGCGCTGGGTAATTTGCCATACCAGCTGTAGCGGTTCATCGCAGGGGTATTCGTCATACGGCTGTCCTTGCGGTTATGGGCATGAGAAACGGGGTAGCTGGAACGGATTGCGAATGCTGTTTGGCGCAAACTCCAGCGTGACCTGATGTCCGTCGACGTTGAAGGTGGCCTGACGGCTCAGGCTACCTGCGCCCGGGCTGGTGCTCGCTTTGTCGAAAAAGCGGTTGAGTGCCCAGGCGCCGTTGGTCACCAGCGTCGCTGTGCTGCCGTTAGCCAGCCCCAACTGCATGCGGACCTGGTTGGTGCCACCCGGCCCCGGCCAGTTCATGATTTGAACGGCTTGCGGACCGTGGCTGTAGCGCAGCAGCTGGCCGTCAACGTCCAGCGTCAGGTTCAGGATGGTGTTATCCATTCGCACGGTGCGTACCGTGACCTTGAAAGACGGCGTGGTGGCACCATTCGCAAAGAAAGCGTCGCGAATCGACTGGGCCTGCTGGAACGGTCTCAGCAGCCCTTCGCTTCCCGGCAGCGTTTTACCGTCGATGCCCGGCATAAAGCGCCAGTTTGCCTGGGTGGTATCGACTTTATTGGTCAGGTTGTCGCGAAAGAAGGTGTCCATCAGCCCGGTACCGGGCGCAAACATGCGGGCGAGGTCGTCTGGGGTGACTTCCGTGCTGGCGCTACGCACCAGCGGATAACGCCCGGCAATGGCCTGGCGGCAGAACCCGCCCACTTCGACGTTAATCCGCTTACGCACATTCTCCAGATCGCGGCGCTGGGTATCGCTGCTGGCACCCACCGCCATATTGCTGAACATGGTCTGCAGCCCACCCGGCAGACGACCGGCGCTGGCCTGCAGACGGCTGATCGCCTCGCCGCCCGGCGCTGGCATGCCGCTGTTGGCGGCATCCTGTACGGCGGTCAGGTAACGATAAAGCTCATCCACCTGCTTAAGAAAATCATCAAAGACGATGGTCTTGCCCCCCTTCTCCAGCGGCTGGGCCAGCTCAATCATCGGGGCGTAGTGGTCCGTCACCAGCTGTTCCGGAGCCTGGGTAACGGCAGCGGCCTGCGTCGGGGCAGTGTCATTATTGCTGAACAGCGCTTCCAGCGTGCGGGTGGCACGGTTGCTCTGCGCCTGCGCTTTACCGGCGTCTTCCGGGGCTGGCGTATCGCGCGACAGCGTCAGCACCTGGCTCAGGTTCTGCACCAGACGGCGCAGGGGTGAGTTTGCGCCTGAGAGCAGACGCGCTGTATTGATGCGCTGGGAAAGATCGGCGCTGTTGTTAAGCTGAATGTCGGCGAGAAAGCGATCCCAGGTAGCGATAAAGTCGCGCATGTAGAGCTGACGCACGGCGTTGTCAATCTGCTGTTTATCCTCCTGCGCCGTCGCGGCGCCCAACACCCAGGCGTCGTCTTCATGCAGTGCGGTGGTCACGCTGTCGATCTGGCTGTTAAAGCTTTTCCAGTAACCGTCTGGCGTATAAAGACCCGGCACGCCGTCGCTTACCGACTTGCCGCTTTTGCGTGAAAACACCAGCTCGCTCTGCGGTCCGCCCAGGTCGGAAAGGGAGACCGGCTTAAGGTTTTCATCATGTTCCAGCAGACGCTTAAGACGACCATACACGCGAGTGGATAACGGCTGCTGATTGATCAGCGCGCGTTCACGCGCCACCAGGGACGCGTCCTGCGCGTACGGCGAAGCCTGAATTTTCGGCTCCAGCAACTGCGTCAGGTGCCATTCAAGCTGTTGCAGCTGCGCTTTCGTCACGTTCTGCGGCAGGTTACGCTGCAGATTGAGCATCACCCATGAATGCAGGAATTTACCGTCGTAGTGCTTCGGCTGGTAAAGCATCTGATAGGCTTTCAGCGCTTCATAGCTGTACTCCACGTCGCTGCCATTATCGTTGCGAAGCCAGGTGGTGATGTGCATGGCGACCGCTGGCAACAGCAGCTGATCCAGCGCTTTCTGGTACAGAGACTGAGAGGCATCGCTGACGTCATCTCCGCGGTAGAGCCCCATGCGACGGGAAACCGGCGGATCGTTTACATCAAACGCATCGCTTTTTGGCAGATCAACCAGACCATTCATCAGCGGCAGCAGATCGAACAGATCGCGCTGCGGCTGGTTCTGCAAGGCTTTGCTCTGCTGATCCAGCAGCGGCACCTTCGCATCCACCTCTTCCAGATAGGCCTTATTTTTGGCATAGCTGGTCAGCCACAGTCCGCCGAGTATCACCAGCAGGGCCAGCAGCGCCGCATAGCCGGACCAGATCACCGCCCGGTTACGCAGTTCCCACCAGCGGTTTTCTCCGGCAATGCCGGCTTCCTGGAAAATGACGTTTTGCAGCAGGTTTTTAATAAAGAAGCTTTGGCCTTTCGCCCCAGGGATCGGCGCGTCTTTACTTACCGAATCCCAGTTATCACTCTCTCCCCCTTCCGGCAGAGAGAGCGCACGGTTCAGTTCGCCCATGACGCGGTCAAACGGCATCCCTTCCTGGGTGCCGCTGGCAAAGTAGATCCCACGCGGAGAGAACTCGGTTTCAAAGTTGGAGCGGGCGAAGACCGTGCTCAGGTAATCCGCCAGCAGGGGACGCAATGCGGCGAACTCCTGCGGGAAGAGATACGCTTCGGCACGGGTTTTCGCGTCATGCTCTTTCAGCATGGTTTCCGGCAGCCCGGCATCGAGGCGCTGCTGCAAGAGCGAGAACTCTTGCTGGAAGTTGCCCATCAGGTCGTAATCGGCGTGTTTAGTCTGCTCCCACGGCAGCGTAAAGCCCCAAATCTGGTCCCGCTGCGCTTTGTCGTAGTCGGCAAACCACGCACGGAAGCCTTTGAGCAGGTCAGCTTTGGTGACCATCACGTAAACCGGGAAGCGGATACCCAGCTGCTCATGCAGCTCAGAAAGACGCTGGCGCAGATTCACCGCCTGCTGGCGTGACGCCTCGGCAGACTGGGTGAGCAGATCAGAGATGCTGATGGTGACAATGACGCCGTTGATCGGCTGACGACGACGGTACTTACGCAGTAACCCCATGAACTGCAGCCATTCACCGGCGTCCTGCACCTGCTCGCTTTCTTGCGTGGTATAGCGGCCCGCCGTGTCGAGCAGCACAGCCTCGTTGGTGAACCACCAGTCGCAGTTGCGCGTACCGCCGATACCGCGCAGCGCGGTCTTACCGAAACGGTCAGCCAGCGGGAATTGCAGTCCGGAGTTAACCAGCGCCGTGGTTTTACCGGAGCCCGGTGCGCCAATAATCACGTACCACGGCAGTTGATACAGGTATTGCGTGCTGAAGCGTTGCGTCCACTGGGCGCTCTGTCCTGCTTTGCTGAAGTGCGCTTTTTTGAGCATCTGCGCGGCTTCATCGAAACGGCTGGCAAGGATTTGCTCCTCGCTGTTCAGGCGTTTCTGCGGATCCGCCGCTTCCGGGCTGGTGGTGTTCTCGTTGAGCTTGTCCATCAGCTTGCGGTTCAGCCAGGCGTTATAAAGACGCGGCAGAATGTGTCCCTGCGCCCAGAGCAGATAGACCACAGCAATACTGATAATGCGGTTCTGTTCAGATTCCAGGGGTCGGGTATCCACAATGGACAACAGCGGACCAATCATCCAGATCACCGCCGCAAGCGCGGTTACGCCCAGGAAGCTCCACAGAATGCGGTTGGTCAGAATGGAAAGAAGTGTAGTCAGCATCCTTAGTTTCCTTGCGGCAATCCGTTCAGCTCAGCCTGAGTGTTTTCAGGCGACACCAGCAGAGTAATTTCCACACGGCGGTTACGGGCGCGGTTTTCCGGCGTCGTGTTCGGTGCTACCGGGTTAATCTCACCCCGCCCTTCCGCTTTCACGCGGTCTGGCTGAGAGAGGCTTCCTTGCAGCATTTTCTGTACCGAGCGGGCGCGTTCCAGAGAAAGCTCATAGTTGGAAGCGAAGCGCGCGCTGCGGATTGGAACGTTGTCGCTGTATCCCACCACCAGAATTTTGCCGCTGACGTTGTTCATCGCCTGCGCTATGCGGTTAATAACCGGTTCATAACGGTCACGCACCACCGTCGAGGCGGAGGCAAACAGCCCGTCTCCTTTCAGGATAACGACGCTGCGATCCGCTTCATCTTTTACCGCGACCAGACCTGCCTCGATTTCAGGCTTCAGGAAGCCGCGCAGGTTTAGCACTGCGGGCAACTGACGGGCCGGTTGCTGAATGGTGGTTTCCGGCAACTGGGACTGATAAATCTTCGCCAGGACCGGACTGGTGTTATCGCCAAGACGCCAGTTAAGGACGATATAAAACAGGCAGGCGATAAACCCGGCCAGCGCCACGCAGGCCCACAGGGGAACCATCGGCCGCCACAGCTTACGCAGCACCGGGCGATCTTCCGGGTGGGGAGACAGCGGTGGCGGATAGCTGCCCCGCACGCCGCGAATCATCTGCCACAGCCGCTGCTTGATGGTCTCAAGCTGGGTGCGACCATTGTCCAGCACACGGTAACGCCCTTCGAAACCGAGCAGCAGGCAGTAGTTGATCATCTCCAGCAGGAGGATATGTTCGCGCGGGTTCTGCGACAGACGCGCCAGCAGCTGGAAAAACTTCTCGCCGCCCCAGGTTTCGTTATGGAACGTCACCAGCAGGCCATTGCTTGACCAGACGCCGCTGCTGCCCCAGGGGGTAAGCGCAGCGGCCTCATCCAGCGCCGTGCAAAGGCAGTAACGCGCCCCGACGATCACTTCGTAGGGTAGCCCCGCCTGCTGACAGCGGACTTCAAAACGGCGAATCTCATCGATCAGGCGCTGGCGTAACGCCACCTGATCGTCATGTGAAACCGAATGACGGATCTGCGGAATCGCATTGAGCAGCGGATTAGCGGCCGCCACCAGCTGATTGTTGCTACTGGCTCCGGTAAACGCGGCATCACTGCCGGTATCCTGTCGTTCCTGCATATTAAGCGCTCGCTTTATTATTCTGTCGGGCTACGGATGGCCCAAAACTCCATATCCAGCCCCGGGAACTCCCCTGCCAGGTGCAGGGCGAAGGCGCCGGACTTATCCATCTCGTGCCACAGCTCGCTGCCCTTCTCCAGCTCGAAATAGCTGTAGCCTGCATGCCACGGGATCTGCGGCGGCGCGACCGGCATGGCGCGCAGCATAATGCCCGGCAGCTGAAGCTGGACCAGATCGCGGATTTTCGACACCGGCGCGATTTTCATCTGCGCAGGGAAATGGGTTTGCAGGTGTTCGCCGGGCACATTCGCTTTGACGGCCAGCACGAAGCCAAACTCGCGTACCATGCTGGTTTCAGGAACGGTGGCAATGTTAAGACCATGCGAGCGCTCGTTAAGCGGCAGCTGAATAGCGTGGTCTTCCATCACCAGCGACAGCCCCTGACGCAGCATCAGCATCAGCTTACTGAAGCAGTTCGCCAGATCGTCGTGATCGTAGACCGGCAGCACGCTCTCCGTGGTCCGTTGCGGGGTCCAGGTGGCGAGCTCGGACGCAAACGGCAGCCAGCTGCGCCAGAGGGTTTCCGGGTGCAGCAGCGGCAGCGTTTTTAAATGCGAAACCTCGCCAAGATGACGGTTCACCAGCGACAGTAACGTAAATTCAATCAGTTCCGAGGTGTTAAAACGGCCAGGCTGGCGCAGACGGCCGCCGATCTGCTGGCTGCGCTGCACCAGTAAGCCGTGCAGATCGTTAATCATGCTGTAGATCTGCGGACTGTTATTGGCGTTCAGCATCGGCGGGATGTAGCTGTTATCGAGCCGGACGTGGTTGTCGTGGCGTTTTTCAGTGACAAACGCCACGCCGATAGCGGTCCATTCTGCCGTGAGATCTTTTTCCAGCATCAGCGTCAGGCGCAGGCGGCCAAACTGTACGGTGGCATCCCCCACCGACATGGCGTTATCGTCTTCGACCTCTTGCTCGAACGCGATGAAGCGCGCCAGCGAGGCCGGCTCTTCGCTAAAGATCACCTCTTCCCGCTCGCCACGACGTACCGGCAGCGCGAGCACCACCTTTTCGTTGATGAGATTGTCAGGGATTTTAAGCGGCACAGGACCATTGCGTCCGTTGCGCACCTGGAAGAAGGTCCCGTCTGGCAGAAGCCCACTGCAGTAGCTCAGGGCAATGCATCCCTGACGAAGCATCGCTTCGTCGAGTTCAACATCAAGAAAGCCCCAAAGATAGGAACGCTGCAACGCACCCCATTCACGAACGTGGTTGAGCAGATAACTTTCAGTCCGCTGAAAATGGTGTGGACGCAGGAACATGCCTTCGGTCCAGACGACCTTTTCTGCTTTCGTCATGATGATGTGTTTCCTGTTGTGAAGCGCGTTACTGGCTGATGACCCGAATGCCATTTACGTCGAGAAAAACGTTGGCCTGGAGTTCATCCGCGGACCATTTCCAGAACTGGTAGATATGATTGTCGCCTGGCACAGGCAGAGGGAGAGACACGCGCCATTTTTTACCATCCAGCTTCTGATATTCCGCCATCACGCCGATGTAGCGCGCCTCGGGATCGCTCTGACCGCTGAGGGTTTTCGACAGCTGTCCCGGCATCAGGAAGAACACATCGCTGTTCAGCAGATTCGCGCCAAGGGTTGCTGACGCGTTGTTCTGCAGGGAATAGAAGTCGCTGGACATGAAATCCGCATCGGATTTCAACAACAGCACACGGACTTTAAGCGGCGCAGAATCATTGATTTGTGGATGAGCCTGAAACTGCAGATTGTAGCGGGAGGGGTCGCTGTGTGAAGACGACGTACAACCACTCACAAGGGCGAAAAACGCCGCGTAAAAGACCAACCACAGCTTATGAAAATTTTTATTATTCATAAAAATACGCCCACGAAAGCCGTTTAGTTCAGGATCCAGGTACCGTTAGCGCTGTCTTTGCAGGCTTTGCTGTTGCCATCGACATCAACGCAGGTCGCTTTTTTACGCGCCTTAGGACGAATGGCCTGTTTACGGACGGTCGCTTCATACTGGTCGGCTTTGATAACTGCACGCATCGGGACGTAACCAATCAGTTGGTCATTACCCTCATCGGCAAGCGCCATCCAGTAGTGTTCAACCTGACCCAGCACCACGTAGGTTTTTCCGGTTTCCAGCGTACGGATAACCTTTCCGCCAAAGTCAGGACGGCTCATCAGGGAAGCCGGATACATGGCACGATAAGGCTCGTTGAGCGGAGTGAATTCCGTCGGCGGCAACACGGCGTGACGGTGCGTTAAGGTGACACCGTTGACCTGACTGGTCACGATCGTGTCGTCGTTGATTGCAGGTTTCTGTGGCGCTTTACAGCCCGCCACCGCCATGACAAACAGAAGTGAAAACAGTACGCGCATTTTCATATGCTTTTCCGTAGCGATATTTCGATAATGGAGATAAGGGGATGAAATTTGACTTAGGTGCTATTGTTAAAATAGTCAGGATAATTTCGGGGTGTTACTATTTTGAGGGCATAGCTACCGCACGAACCTTTCAGAATAAGGCCCAGCGTCTTCCTGACATATTTTGACAAACGGTAAACAAGTTTACATGAGCTTCGCATCAATTCAATATTTACCGCTACGTAAGTGGCGGTTAATGAAGCAGTCGAAACATTATAGGATTTATCTGATAAAAAAACCCGACATGGCCTACTTTCACTTATTTTCACTCCACACACAGACTTAAGTTATTGTTTTAAAAATAAAAAACACAAAAGAGAACGACTTTCATTAACGCAATAAAGCTATTATCGCCACTACCATAATTAGTAGAATTCTCCTATTGGTGATGTCAAAACAATATATCGCCGATGAATTATTTGTTGCACTAACAGGGTATCTTTAATATTAACCGTACTGTCCGCTCGCAGGACGCCTATTTCACTTATGACGCGGGCGTTAATTTTACTACTCAAAATAACTTTATATTTCACGCTGTGATAATTACCGCATAAGACTTCAAAACAGTCATTAATCATTAAGCGAGAATAAACATTCAGGTCCCTATTTTAATCCTGAAGGTGCTATACCCCCTGCCAGCCGTGGCATTTCTGTTTCTGATCGACCTGAGCCTTCATTCGAAATTTTATCGGTGCTACATCCTTCCTCGCCCACCGCTATCTACCCCACCTACTGGATGATAGATATAATTTATTATTAAAATGATAAAAAAACGTTATAATTTCATTAAATATTTAAGCCGCCTGTCAAGTAAGCCGCTGTAATAAATAGCATTTAAGATAAGCAATTATGTTGCGTCGCGTGCACTTCCCCACCCAACCCTCATTGCTTTAACTTATTGCCCTTTGCAGTGGATTGACGGGCGCAGGCGCGGTATGACCGAACAAGTCAGGAGTAGGTATGAACAAGAAAAGACGCTCAGTTCCCGGTATCAGACACTATGATGGCCCTGCCGGCGGCTGGGGTGCGCTAAAAGCGACAGCCATTGCGGTACGAACCCAGATGGATACCTTTGATGCCCCCGCCACGCTGCTGCGCACCAACCAGCCTGATGGTTTTGACTGCCCGGGCTGCGCGTGGCCCGATAAAGAACACAAATCGACCTTCCAGTTTTGTGAGAACGGCGCCAAAGCGGTAACCTGGGAAGCCACCAGCAAGCGCGTTACCCCCGCGTTCCTGGCGGAAAACACCGTCTTTTCTCTGCTGGCTAAATCTGACTTTGAGCTGGAAGGGTATGGTCGTCTGACGCATCCTCTGCGCTATGACCGGGTAAGCGACACGTTCAAACCGGTTGAGTGGGACGAGGCGTTTCAACGTATCGGCGAGGTGTTGCGCGAGCTTGAACCGGACCAGGTCGAGTTCTATACCTCCGGGCGAGCCTCTAATGAAGCGGCATATCTTTTCCAGCTGTTTGCACGCGAATACGGCACCAATAACTTCCCCGACTGCTCGAATATGTGTCACGAGGCCACCAGCGTCGGTCTACCCCGCTCCATCGGGATCGGGAAAGGCACCGTCTCACTGGACGACTTCGATAACACCGAGCTGGTGATCTCCATCGGCCATAACCCCGGCACGAACCATCCGCGGATGATGGGTACGCTTCATGAGCTGGCGCGACGCAACGTGCCGATTATCGTCTTTAACCCGTTACGCGAGCGCGCCCTGGAACGTTTTGCTGACCCGCAAAGCGTCATTGAAATGGCAACCTATAGCTCAACGGACATCGCCTCGACCTACTTCCAGGTGAAGGCCGGAGGCGATGCCGCCGCGCTGAAAGGTATGGCCAAACACCTGCTGGAAATGGAGGCCGAACGCGGTAACGTGCTCGACCACACGTTTATCGCAGAACACACCCAGGGCTTTGATGACTTTGCCGCCGACATCGCGCAGACGCGCTGGGATGACATTGAGCGCGAGTCCGGGCTCAACCAGGCTGCGCTCAAAAAGGTGGCCGAGGCCTATGCGAAATCCAACGCCACCATCATTACCTACGGGATGGGGATTACCCAGCACAATAAAGGCACGGCAAATGTCCGGCTGATCGCTGATGTGCTGCTTCTGCGCGGAAATATCGGCAAGCCCGGTGCGGGAATATGCCCTCTTCGCGGCCACTCTAACGTTCAGGGGAACCGTACCGTCGGGATTAGCGAGAAGCCCACCCCGGCCTTCCTGAACCGTCTGAAAGAGGTGTTTGGCTTTGAGCCGCCTTCTCACCATGGGCATGATGCGGTGCAGGCGACCCAGGCCATGATCGACGGTCGGGCGAAAGCGCTTATCTGCCTCGGCGGTAACTTTGCCGTCGCGATGCCCGACCACGAGAACGGCTTCCCGGCAATGGGTAACCTTGATTTGAGTGTTCACGTTGGTACTAAGCTGAACCGTACCCATCTGCTGGTGGGTAAAGAGACGTTTATTTTCCCGTGCCTTGGCCGTACCGAGCTGGATGTTCAGGCCACCGGTCGTCAGTCCATCACCGTCGAAGACTCCATGTCGATGGTGCACGCCTCCTCCGGCAAGCTGAAACCCGCCTCACCGTTACTCCGTTCAGAACCCGCCATCGTCGCCGGCATGGCGAAAGCCACCCTGCAGGAGACCCGCGTGGACTGGATGACGCTGGTTGAAGATTACGACCGTATCCGCGATCTGATCGAGCAGACCATCCCGGGCTTTGAGGACTACAATGCGCGGATCCGTATTCCGGGCGGCTTTCGAATGCCGCTTCCCCCAACGAAACGCGTCTGGCCAACGGCGACGGGAAAAGCGATGTTCTCCGTATTCGACGGCGTACACGAGAACGCCAGCGGTGAAGGCGAGCATGTTCTGCGTCTGATTACGCTGCGCAGCCACGATCAGTACAACACCACCATTTATGCTCTGGACGACCGCTACCGTGGCGTGTTTGGCCGCCGCGACGTGCTGTTTATGAACGAAGAGGATATGGCCCTGTCAGGGCTGGAACACGGCGACCGCGTGGATATCGAAACCGCCCTGCCCGGCAGCGTTCAGCGTCTGGAAGACATTACCGTAGTGGCATACCACATCGCGCGGGGTTCAGTCGGGGCTTATTACCCGGAGGCCAACGTGCTGGTGCCGCTCGATTATCTGGATAAGGACAGCGGTACACCGTCTTACAAATCCGTTCCGGTTCGCATCATCCTGCGCTCGAAAGAGATCCGCATGCTGTAAGGCTGTTCGCGAAGAGTCATCCATGGATATTAAACAGTTAAAATACTTAATTGCGCTCGACGAGACCCGCCATTTTGGTAAAGCGGCCTCGCAGTGCAACATCACCCAGCCGACCCTCTCCATGCGCATCCGCAACCTGGAAGAGGAGCTCGGTCTGGTGCTGATTGCGCGCGGGCAGCGCTTTGAGGGTTTTACGCCAGAGGGCGAACGGATCCTGGCGTGGGCGCGTGCTCTGCTTGCCGCTCACGACGGACTACAGGCGGAAGCCGCGCTGTGCAAAGGCCAGGTGGTGGGTGAATTACGCCTGGGGATGGTTCCGCTGGCGAGCGTCGATCCGATGATCTTTATCCGCCAGTTGACGCAAAAATACCCGGAGCTGACCTACAGCCTCTATTCCATGTCCTCTGCACACATTGCCGATGGCGTCAGCCGCAACCAGCTGGAGCTGGGTATTTGCTATCTCAACAGCATCGATACCAGTCTGTTTGACATTATTCAGTTGCCTGAGACGAAGATGGGCCTGCTGCATGATATTCGTCATTTCCAGCTGGACCCGACGCCGCTGACCTGGCAGGACCTGACGGATTTTCCGCTGGGGTTCCTGACAAAAGGGATGCATTACCGGGCGCATATGGAGGCCAGCTTTGCCGCCGCCGGAATCGAACCCAGATCCGTTTTCGAGAGCGACTCTACGTTCCAGATCATTCAGGCGGTTCAGAGCGGCGTTTGCTGCGCCGTGATGCCGCTGAACAACGGGCTTGAGGCGCTAAACAACCATTTCAGGATTGTCCCCATCGCCGACGCGAACATTGAGGCACCCATCGGCCTGATAATGCGCAGGCAAAAACCCCTCTCCTCCCTGGCGCTGCGCTGTTTTACCGACGCGCAGGAGATTTATCATGCGGACAATGACGCATAAGCCTGGCGCGTGACCACGCTAAACCCGCCGATCAGCACCGCATCACAGACCGCCCGGTGCTCCGGGACGGTTACCAGCGCGTGAAGCGCATCGCGGATGGCGTTAAGCGTGTCAGGAGGTGTATGAGGCGACGTGATTAAGGGCAGGCCCGGCGTTAGCGGAGTTTGGTCAATCACCGTCAGACCCGCCAACGCTTCCGGCTCATGACGCTGCAGGAGTGCCCAGGTGACACAGTCGATAGCGGCGATATCACCCTTCCCACGTTTGACGTCAATCAGCGACTGACGGTGGCTGCCGCTGAATGACGTTTGCGAAAAGAAAGGGGCGCGGGTCACCCACGGTGCCACTTTTTTTCGCAGCGCGTGATAGCCGGACTGCGAGTCAGGAGAATTACAGACCGCCCGGCGTCCGCGAAAATCCGCCAGCGTAAGAGGCCGCTCCTCCGAGCGCGTCACCAGAAAGCTGCGGTAGTGGCTCCCTTCGCATCCCGCTGCCGTGTAGTGAAAACAGCCCACCACCTGCACCTCCGGGAGCTGCGTGACCAGCGGGTAGCCGCAGGTCTGGCTGAGAATCAGCGCCGGCTGCTGCCAGTGGTTCAGCAGGTCCGATTCGGGCCAGCGGGGGACACGCTCAACGTACACGCCCCGGTCGGCCAGACGTTGTTGTACCGCCAGCCAGAGCGCTCGAGTGTCGGCGCGATCCACGGCATACATGGGAAACGCCAGCAGGTTACTCATATCTTTCCTCTTGTTTTCCGGGGTGAACGGTGACCGCCACTGGCCGGGTCGAGAACTGGCGTAGCCATTCGCCATAGCCCCTGACTACAAAACCGTGGTTACGCTGCCGGTACGCCTCGCGGTTTTGGTGGTAGATCGTCTGTAACCCATACCAGGGAACGCCCGGTAAATCGTGGTGAATGGAATGGTAGTTGAGATTTAAAAACAGTACCCGCCAGAATAGCCCAGCCTCGTTAATGACGGAACGCGCCAGCGGATCGTCCGCCGCGCGATGTTCGTAAAAGGAACGGACCTTGGTCAGCGCCAGCGCCGGATAGCTTACCGCCAGCACAAACCAGACGGGTGAAAAGCCGTTATGCGTCATCCAGGTGAAAAGCGCCGCCAGAAGCACAGCGTGAACCAGCCACATCGCCATCGCCCGCCGTTGACGCTGACGAAAGGCCGCCACGGCGATCCCCAGCGTCTGCAAAATATCCAGCAGCGGTGCCAGCACTATCCGCCCGCAGAAGGTATTGCGAGCCTGGATCATGCGCTTCTGCCAGGGGGAAAAGCGCGCCCAGCTCGCCTCTGTAAAATAGTACGACTCCGGGTCATCCACCGGGATGGTCAGACTGTCGTGACGATGATGCGCCAGATGGGAATCCCGGTACAGGCCATAGGGATACCAGACCGCCAGCGGGAGCGTGCCAAACAGCTGGTTAAGCCAGGCAAAACGCGTGGGATGCCCGTGGATCAACTCATGCTGCAGGGACATGTACCAGGCGGTAAACCAGATAAGCAGCAGCGTGGCGGGCAGCAGGCCGAGCGTTTGCCAGAACGTCAGCGTGGTAAACCAGCCAGCGTAAATCGTCAGGATCAGCAGCCATGTGGGCAATTCGCTTCGCCACAGAAATCCTGAGGCAAGATGGTGGATGCGATCGCGCTGTTGCGGATGCAAATAGAGAGATCTTCGTTTACCCATTCCTTCAGACGCCGTTTCGCCAGAGACACTACCCTGACGATCGGGGATAACGTCTGAAATGACAAAGAACTTAAATCGCTTTGCTTTGCCAGAAACAGAGGCCCACGCTCGGCTTGACTTATTCTGTGATAAAGGTACTTTTCAGGACATGAAGAAGATCTTAATTATCGTCCCTGACGGCGGCATGCTGTTTGAAGCCGCCGGTATCGCCGACATTCTGATGCAGGCTAACCGGCTGCACCCGGAAGGGCTTGCGCACCCCCGCTACCGCATTATTATCGCCACCACGCAGCCGCACCAGGTGATCCACGGTCAGTCCGGCCTGAATCTGCTGGCGGATTATCGTCTGCCTGAACTGGATCCGCGTGAACCGCTGGACACCATTATCATCACCGGACGCGGGATGAACGAGCAGGAGAGCACGGCGGTGGTGGACTGGCTGCACCTTGCTGCGCCGCATGCCCGGCGGATAGCCTCCATTTGCGGCGGCGCGATGCTGCTGGCCCAGAGCGGCCTGCTGGATGGTCGTCGCGCAACCACCCACTGGCGGTTGCTGGAGACCATGCAAACCCAGTATCCGGCTATCCGCGTCGAAGGCGGTCCACTGTATATTCAGGATGGTCCCGTCTGGACCTCCGGCGGCGTGAGCTCGGGGTTTGATCTCACTCTGGCGCTGGTGGAGGATGACTATGGTTTCACCCTCGCCCGCGACGTGGCGCAGGATATGGTGATGTACCTGCGCCGCCCCGGCGGTCAGCTGCAGTTTAGCCGCTATAGCCTGCAGCCGTCCGGCGCGTCCGGGCCAATAAGCGACCTGCAGGGCTGGATACTACAGAACCTCACTGCCGACCTGTGCGTAGAAAATCTGGCCGAGAAAGTGGCGATGAGCCCGCGCAATTTCACCCGGGTCTTTACCCGGGACACAGGCGTTCCACCTGCCCGCTACGTAACCGAAGCGCGCCTGGCCGCCGCCAGACAGCTGCTTGAGCAAACCCCTGATTCCCTTGAGCGCATTGCTGAGCAAAGCGGGTTTGGCACCAGCATTAACCTGCGCCGCGTGTTTGAGAAACAGCTCCAGCTTACCCCGGGCGAGTACCGCCAGCGCTTCCACTGTCGCAAGATGGCGTAATCTGATCCTTTTTTGTCGTTTACGCCAATCGGCCTGACGCCTACAGTGACTCCAGACAACAGAGATAAGGAGTGCACCATGGTTAAGGTCGGTATTAACGGTTTCGGCCGAATCGGACGTAATTTCCTGCGCGCAGCGCTGGGTAACCCGGCTCTTCAGATTGTGGCCATTAACGATCTGACGGACAGCAAAACCCTCGCCCACCTGCTGAAACACGATTCCCTTCTGGGTAAATTGCCCGCACCGGTTGAAGCGGCTGACGGCGCATTGCAGGTTGATGGCCAGCGGATCGTGGTGTTTAGCGAACGCGATCCGGCAAATATTCCGTGGCGTGAAGCTGGCGTGGATGTGGTAATTGAAGCCACCGGCTTCTTTACCGAGCGGGAAAAAGCGGCGGTGCACGTCACGCACTGTGGTGCAAAGCGCGTCATCATCTCCGCGCCCGGCAAGAACGACGATCTGACCGTCGTCATGGGCGTGAACCATGATCGCTATGATCCGGCTCAGCACGTTGTCGTGAGTAACGGGAGTTGTACCACGAACGGTCTGGCTCCGGCCGCGCAGGTACTGCATCAGCAGTTCGGGATTGAGCATGGCCTGATGAATACCACGCATGCCTATACCAACAGCCAGGCACTGCACGATCAGCCGGAAAAAGATCTGCGCGGTGCACGCGCGGCGGCGCTGTCGATTGTGCCCTACTCCAGCGGCGCGGCAAAAGCGCTCGGCAAAGTCATCCCCTCTCTGGACGGTAAGCTGACCGGGTATTCCCTGCGCGTGCCGGTTCCGGTGGTATCGATCGTCGATTTGACGGTCACCCTGAGCCGTAACGTGACTGCCGAAGAGGTGAATGACGCATTCCGCAGTGCGGCAGCCAGTGGGCCACTGAAAGGCATTCTGGGGTATAGCGATGAACCGCTGGTTTCCAGCGATTATCAGGGCGATCCGCGCTCCTCCATTATCGACGGGCTTTCCACGCTGGTGATTGGCGGGAACATGGTGAAGATCCTGGCGTGGTATGACAACGAGTGGGGATTCTCCAACCGCCTGGTGGACTTGGCGGTGCTGATGGATAAAAAAGGGCTGTAAGCCTCAAGCCGGGTGGGATAAGCACCCACCCGGCATAAAATCACGCCGCTTTGACCTTCACGCCCATAAATACAATGACCATCGCCGTCACCAGCAGGAAACCACTTCCGGCAAACACGCCGCTGGCCCCGTTGAGGTCAAACACCACCCCGCCCCCGGCCGCGCCAGCGCTAATCGCCAGCTGAATGGACGCCACCAGCAGCCCTCCGGCACTTTCCGCTTCATCCGGAACGGTGGTGGCAAGCCAGGTTGACCAGCCCACCGGCACCAGACCGAACGCAAAGCCCCACAGCGCCACCAGTAATCCGTCCAGCATCGCCAGATGACCAAACGCCACCATCATCAGCGCGAGTATGCCCATGCCGAACGGCACGAGGGCCAGCGTCAGGCGCAGATTACGGGCCAGCAGATGCCCGGCAATGGAGGTGCCGACAAAGTTGGCAAGCCCGAAGCCCAGCAGGATCAGCGAAATGGTTTCAACATTTGCCTGTCCGACGGTTTCAAGGAACGGGCGCAGGTAGGTAAAGAAGGCGAAATGGCCGCTAAAGATCAGAATGGTCGCCAGCATGCCGCCAATCATGCCAGGACGGCGCAGCACGCGGAACAATGTGCCAAGGCTACCGCTACTCTCTGGCTTCATGGACGGCAGCACCCAGATCTGCCACAGCAGCGCCAGCATGCTCGGCAGAATGCAGAGAATAAAGACGTTGCGCCAGCCTATCAGGCTTCCCAGATAGCTCCCCAGCGGGGCCGCGACCACGGTGGCGATCGACACGCTGGAGAAGATCACCGCCAGCGCTTTCGGCACTTTGTCCGCCGGAACCAGACGCATTGTTGTGGCCGTCGACATCGCCCAGAACCCACCGATGGCAACCCCTAACAGCAGACGCCCCATCAGCAGAACGTGCAGAGTGGGCGCAAAGGCTACCAGCAGGCTGGAGATAATTTGCAGCACGGAGAAAAACATCAATACCCAGCGACGATCGATTTTCCGGGTCGCCGGGGTGATCAGCAGTCCGGTGACTAACGCCACCAGCGCAGTGGCGGTCACGGCCTGCCCGGCCATCCCCTCACTGACGCCCAGGCTCGCGGCCATCGGCGTCAGCAAACTGGCGGGCAGGAACTCCGCCGTTATCAAACCAAAAACCCCCAGCCCCAGTGAATAGACGGCTCGCCAGGCGGGTTTGGCAGGCGCGACGGCCTCTCTCGCCTCGACACATGCATTCATCTGTTGATCTCCCGTTATAAAAGTGTGACAACTGTCGCAAAAGCATAGAGGGTTCACCCTGGACGATCTATGACATATAATCTCCACTTATTGATTATTCGTCCGGAGTTACGCCATGACCGCACAGTCACCCGATTTGATCAGCGAACTTTTACGCGGCATGCGTCTGTCGGGGGTGAAATACCGCCGGATTGAAGCCAGTGCACCGTTTGGCGTCGCGTTCCATCAGGCACCGGGCAAGGCGCAGTTCCATTTTGTGAGCCACGGCAACGCCCTGCTGCGAATGGACAGCGGTGCAACCTTCGAACTGAGCAGCGGCGATGCGCTGTTTATTCCTGGCGGTAATGCCCATGCCCTGCTCTCTGACGAAAAGGCAACCATCACTCCAGTCAACGCTTTCCCCAGCGAGCCCATCTGTAGCTCGGTCTGTGCCATTACCTGTGAGCCCTGCCCGGAGAGCGAAAACACCATCATCTTTAGCGGGTGTATGGATTTTGAGCTAGGCGGCATGCAGCCGCTGATCAAAGCGATGCCGGAAGTGATGATGGTCAGCCGGTTGATGTCCACCTGGCCGGAAATTCATCCGCTACTGGCCGCGATGGAGCGCGAGTCAATGACGCGTCAGGTCGGGTTTGCCGGGATCCTCGCCCGTCTGGCTGACGTGGTGGCGGCATTGATTGTTCGGGGCTGGGTTGAAGCAGGCTGTGGTAAAGCGACGGGCTGGGTGCAGGTCTTACGCGATCCGCGTCTGAGCCGGGCCATCTACGCCATGCACCAGCAGCCGGGCCTGAACTGGAGCGTGGCGGATCTGGCGAAAGAAGCGGGCACCTCCCGCTCCGTGTTCGCTGAACGGTTTCTGGCGGCGACGGGGACGACGCCGGCAAAATATCTCAGCGAGCTCAGAATGCGACTGGCTATTCAGTATATTCGCCATGAAAATCAACCGATTGAAACCGTCGCGCTGCGGCTCGGTTACGGGTCTCTGGCGGCGTTTAGCCGGGCATTTAAGCGCATCATCGGCCATGCGCCGGGCACGCTTCGGGAAGTCAGCCAGACCCCTGAAGAGGTCTGACCGACTGACAGGACATCAGAAATAGTATTTAAAGCGCACGCGACCACCGTAGCGATCGTCATTTTTATTGTCACCCTCTTTCGGGGATGCATTGACCCATGACGCATACGCGCCCAGATAGATGTTGAAGTTTTTCATCTTCATGACGTTCGGGATCAGGTACGAGGTATGAATAGTATGGATGTCATACTCGCCCGGGTCGGTTATCCAGCAGTCGTTTTCACACTCTGCGTCAAACGTTGAGGAATTAAACTCGTCGATTTCGTTATGGGCATAGATGTAACCCAACTCAAAATTACGCCAGAGGGCATTAATAGCTGAGGTAAAGTCGGTTTCGCCCGTCGCGTCCAGATAAGCCGTGTTGAGATTCATGACCACTCCGTTTTCCGGATCGGTTTTGAGCCCGTCCCAGGTCATCGTGAACCCGTAGCCCGTTCTCTCTGACTGGTCTACCCAGCGCCCGGCATCGTCGCGATAGCCATAAGCGTTGTTGACCAGGTTGGTCTCCATGGCAACCGCGCTGGAAAACGGCCCATTCTGCCACGAGATGACCGGGCGCACGTAGGCCACATTTTTGTCGTTCTCAAGTTCTGCACCGTGATAACGCTGGTCGACATACAAATCGCTGCCGTCTTTAAACAGGGTATTCAGCTCAAAATACCAGTTATCCAGCGTCTTGTTCATCAGGAAGTTGCCCCCGCTGTCGGTTCGCCCACGCCCCTCCTTCAGCATATAGATATAGCCGTAGCCGTCGCTGTAGAGATCGTCTGCGGTATTCCCGGAGTATTCCACAAACGTATCCTGGTTGAGCGGGAACATGTCATAGGCCTCAAAGCGTCCGACTTTTATTTCCCAGTCATTCTCAGTGCCAAAGAAGAATACCGCATCATCCAGGTACATTTGCCCGGCGAGGTCGCCGAGCGGCTGGACGGAGAATCCGGCAAAATTGCCGTTATCCATTTTACGATAACCATCAAAGCCTAATAAAATACGCCCGTTAATATCCCAGCGTTCTTTATCGCCCGGCGCCCAGTCGCTATTAGCACTTTGCTTAACAGACGTGAGGCTACCCGTTTTACTGGCGGCATCCATATTAAATTCCACATCACCGTAGAATTTAATATCACCAAACCCTGAGAGCGTCAGTTTTGGCGGAGCGGTTTTGCTCACCGGCTCTTCCGACTGCACCACAACGGCTGGCGCAGCCTGCGTCGCGGCGGCCTGCTGCTGTTTAAGCTCCTGAATTTGCGCTTCCAGTTGCGCCAGCTTTTCTTCCACGTTCATTGAGGGTTGTGCCGCCAAAAGTGCACCGGAGTAGAATGCGCTTATCAGAATTACCGTTTTCTTTAATTGCATAGAATCCATCCTGATTATAAAAGTGAATACCCAAATATCGAGCACAGCCATTTCCACCAAATACCCTCAACGGTGCTATTATGTTTTTTCACAACGTAATTATGATTTTTAACTTGTGTGATCGGCACAGAGAAAACTTGCGGTAATGAAGAGAAGAAAGACCACCCGCTTCACACTCTTATTTCATTAAGTTTATGTATATTTTAACGTGCAATATATATGATTATTTAAAGGCATAATTCTTTTAATTTCATTTGCACAACAAATTTCTCCCGACAGACCTGGACGGGCGAAGCGGTAAATTGTCTGGTTCTGCGCAAAATGGGATATTGAACACGCGAAGCGGGCGATATTCGTCTAAGGTTTTCAGGTGATTGATAACAGCGGTCACGCTGCTGAGCGAATACAGGAGACGAACAGATGATAAGACCTCGCACTTTACGCCCTGCTCTTTTGCACCTCGCGCTGGGAGGCGCGCTGCTCGGTGCGACGACATTGAGTTATGCTGATGAACAGCCTGCGTTCCAGAAAAATTCCCCCGATATTTTACTTGGCCCTCTCTTTAATGATGTGCAAAGTGCCAAACTGTTTCCCGATCAGAAAACCTTCGCTGATGCCGTCCCCAAAAGCGATCCGCTGATGATCCTGGCGGATTACCGGATGCAGCACACCCAGTCCAGCTTTGATCTGCGCCACTTTGTAGAGATGAACTTCACGCTGCCTGCGGAAGGCGAAAAGTATGTTCCGCCCGCAGGACAAAGTTTACGCGAGCATATTGACGACCTCTGGCCCGTACTAACGCGTACCACCGATAAAGCCAGTAATAAATGGGATTCCCTGCTGCCGTTACCGAAGCCTTACGTTGTGCCCGGCGGACGCTTCCGCGAGGTCTACTACTGGGACAGCTATTTCACCATGCTGGGTCTCGCGGAAAGCGGCCACTGGGACAAAATCAGCGATATGGTGGATAACTTCGCCTGGGAGATTGATACCTTTGGACATATCCCCAACGGCAACCGCAGCTACTACCTGAGCCGCTCCCAGCCGCCGTTCTTCTCCATGATGGTGGAACTGCTGGCGACGCACGACAGCGATGCGCTAAAGAAATATCGCCCGCAGATGGAAAAAGAGTACGCCTACTGGATGGAGGGCGTCGATTCTCTTCAGCCAGGGCAAGCTAACCAGCGCGTGGTGAAGCTGGATGACGGTTCGGTGCTCAACCGCTACTGGGATGACCGCGATACTCCGCGCCCCGAGTCCTGGCTTGACGACGTCAATACCGCCAAAAACAACCCTAACCGACCCGCGACTGAGATCTACCGTGATTTGCGCTCCGCAGCGGCCTCGGGCTGGGACTTTAGCTCTCGCTGGATGGACGATCCGCAAAAACTCGGCACGATCCGCACCACCAGCATCGTGCCCGTCGATCTGAACGCACTGATGTTTAAAATGGAAAAACTGCTCGCGCGGGCAAGCCAGGAGGCAGGCGACAGCGCCGCGGCGAGTAAATACGAGGCGCTGGCAACCGCGCGTCAGAAAGCCATCGAGAATCACCTGTGGAATGATAAAGAGGGCTGGTATGCCGATTACGACCTCAAGAGTAAGAAGGTGCGTAATCAGCTTACCGCGGCCGCTCTCTTCCCGCTCTACGTGAAGGCGGCGTCGCAGGAGCGTGCCGATAAAGTTGCCGCGGCGACCTCCGCGCGCCTGTTGAAACCGGGCGGCATTACCACCACCACTATCAACAGCGGACAGCAGTGGGATGCGCCAAACGGCTGGGCTCCGCTGCAGTGGGTGGCGACGGAAGGGTTGCAGAATTACGGGCAGAATAAGGTGGCGATGGATGTCACCTGGCGCTTCCTGAAGAACGTGCAGCACACTTACGACCGCGAGAAGAAACTGGTGGAGAAATATGACGTATCAACAACCGGTACGGGCGGCGGCGGTGGCGAGTACCCGCTGCAGGATGGGTTCGGCTGGAGTAATGGCGTGACGCTGAAAATGCTGGATCTGGTCTGTCCGAAAGAGAAACCGTGTGACAGCGTACCGGAAAATCAGCCTGCGGCGAATGACGAGGCGGCGCCGGTGAAAGCGACGGCGCAGTAAGTAGGTATTGCCGGGTGGCGGCTACGTCTTACCGGGCCTGCGTTGGGTTTGCAGGCCCGGTAAGCGCAGCGCCACTGGGCAGTCAGAAGCTGTAGCTCGCCCCTAGCTGATACGTCCTGTCACGCCCAATCCAGCAGTTGGTTGCGTCGTAGCAGGTCAGCGTCTCTTTATTGGTGATGTTCTGCATACTCGCCTTAAGCGTCAGTCCCGCCAGCGAAGGCAGGATTTCGCCCATCCGGTACGAGGCCGCCAGATCGTACTGCGTGGTGCCGCCCAGTTTATCCGCATCGTTAGCCGGTGAAATTTCCATCGGACCGGTGTAGCGTGCCCCAGCCCCCAGCATCAGCCCTTTCAGCGGCGTACTCTCGAAAGTGTAGTCCCCCCACAGATTGAAAGCGTTCTCCGGCACCTGAGTTGGACGTTTACCCTGGTATTTATCATCTTCGGTATTGATCGCATGGGTGTAGGCATAGTTGGCAATCAGCGTCAGGTTGTCCGTCGGACGGCTGATGGCGGAGAGCTCTGCCCCTTTGGATTCCACTTCCCCGGTCTGACGATAATTCAGGAAGCCCGGATCGGAGGTGACAACGTTTTTCTGCCGGATGTTAAACACCGAGGCGGTAAAGGTGGTGGCGTATTCAGCCAGCAGATATTTTACCCCGCCTTCCACCTGCTTGCTGGTGGTCGGTTTGACGTCTTTTGCCGTAAGCGTTCCCTGCGGTGACACCGGTGCAAAACCTTCGGAATAACTGATAAACGGTGAAATACCGTTATCGAAGGCGTAAAGCGCGCCCAGACGTTTGGTGACGCGGTCCTGCGACACCCAGGCTTTATCCCCGTTTTTCAGGTAATCGGTGGTGACGGAGCGGTAATCGTCGTAGCGCAGGCTACCCAACAGATTTAAGCCACCGAATTCCACCTGATCCTGCAGGTAGTAACCGTTCTGCTGATAGCTGAGGCGATTCTTCTGGGCGGTGTAGAGCCCCAGTGCGCCTTCGCTGATTTGCGCATAGTCAGGATCGCGCATATCCATGCCTGGCGTGGCCGATGCGTAACGATAGTGGAAATGAGAGTTCATCTTCTGATAGTCAAACCCGGCCAGCAGATGGTGCTGCCATTCACCCAGCGCAACGGTTTTCGTCACCTGGTTGTCGATGTTGAAGCTCTTAAGATCTTCAGCGGTGGTGTAAGCAAAGCGGTTGAGCTGATAAACCTCACTCCCCGTTCCTGTCGCATAGACGCTGCGCTGGTGGGTATCGACGTCAAAATAGCGCGCTTTCTGGTTAAAGCCCCAGCCGCTGTCAAACTCGTGTTCAAAGCTATAGCCCAGCATCCACTGGCGCTGCTTAAACCCACTCCATTCATCTCCGGCGTAATCACGGCGATCGGCATATTTCGAGCGCAGATAAGACAGCGGGAGCGGATTTGACGGCGTCAGGCTCGGGGAGTTTTGCGCCAGCGCATCCAGCGTGAGACGGGTTTTGCTGTCGGGCTGCCAGGTGACGGACGGGGCGACCAGGTAATTTTCATACCGGGTGGTGTGCGGCTGATCGTCATTCTCCGTCGCCTTGCCCAGCAGACGGTAATTCCAGTCGCTGTCGGCTATCTGCCCCGTTGAGTCGAGATAGCCCTCTTTCAGGTTGCGGTTACCGGTATTAAAACCGACCTCCGTTCGCGCTTCCCGCTGCGGTTTTTTACTTTGAATATTCACCAGCCCGCCCGGCGAACCACCGCCGTAAAGCACCGATGAAGGCCCTTTCAGGATATCGACGCTGTCAATCAACAGCGGATCGATACGAGCCTTGGTATTGCCGGTGACGTTATAGGGCAACTGCAATCCGTTATAGAACTCCTGATCGACGGTAAAGCCACGAATTTTGTATTCGCTCATGTAGGAGGTATTACCGCGCACTTCGGTTGAGACGCCCGGGGCATAGCGCAGGATTTCATTCACGGAGTTCGCATGACGCTTTTCAATTTCCGGGGCAGAAAGCGTATTGATGACCTGGGGCGTTTTACTTTCGGCAACGGCCGATTTCGTGGCGCTGTTCGTCCAGGCCGGCAGCGCGCTGCCCTGCTCTGAGCCCGTGACGACGATGGTAGATTCTTCGGCGAAAGCCTGGACCTGCAATGCCAGCGTGACGGCACCGGCCAGAGCGCATAACGTAAAACGTGAGGAGTTCATAATGTCGTCTTATTGTTAGATGCAATACGGAACGACAATTATTATCATTTCGATTAACAAATCAAGATTCAGGCAAAAAAAACGGCCCTCCGCAGAGAGCCGCTATGTCATTTTAGGCTCGTCGCAGTAACCTGAATATGCCCAGCACAACAATGGCGCCGACGACAGCAACGAGGAAACTGTGCATGTCAAAACCACTGATATTGCCTCCAAAGCCAAACATCGTCGCCAGCCAGCCGCCCACAACCGCACCAACAACCCCGAGAACACAGGTCAAAATGAAGCCGCCGCCATCGTTTCCCGGCATGATGAGTTTAGCGATAGCGCCAGCGATAAGACCAAAGATAATCCAGGCGATGATACCCATAGCGATGCCCTCTTTCAGGTTTAACGCATGTGCAGAAAACCTTCTGCGCAGCTAAGGTAAGTATAGGTCATCAGCATAAAACCATTTTCCTCTCACCGACTTATCTTGCGTGCAGCAATAAAAAAAACTCACCGGTTTGTATTAAGTTTGAGTGTGGATTGCCGATAACGCTCAGACAGTCTGTCATTAATCAAGGAGCCATCCGGCGTGAGTCATTACAGTGAGCAGTTCCTCAAGCAAAATCCGCTGGCTGTATTAGGGGTATTACGCGACCTGCAAAAAGGCGAAGTGCCGTTGCGCATCAGCTGGTCAAATAATCAGTTTATCAGCAAGATCCTTGACGTTTCGCAGGAGCGACTGATTGTAGACTTGGGCAGCCAGGAGTATGAAAACCGCGCTGCGCTCAGAGCGGAACATATTGCGGTGATGGCCGAAACCCATGGAGCCAAAGTGGAGTTTGTCCTGCCGCGACTGGAACTGAGCGAATATCAGGGACTTCCCGCTTTTGTGACCCCTCTTCCGGGCAACCTCTGGTTTGTCCAGCGTCGTGAATACTTCCGCATCAGCGCCCCGCTTCACCCTGCCTATTTTTGTAAGGCCAAAATGCCGGACAAAAAAGAGCTTCGCTTCCGTCTCTTTGACCTGTCGCTGGGCGGTATGGGCGCGTTGCTGGATTCAGCGAAACCGGACGGACTGGTAGAAGGCATGCGTTTTACCCAAATTGAGCTCGATATGGGCGGCTGGGGTCGCTTTTATTTCGATGCACAGCTGATTGCCATCAGCGAGCGCACGGTGGTGGACAGCAAAAACGAAACGATTACCACGCCGCGTCTGAGCTTCCGTTTCCTGAACGTCGGGCCAGGCGCTGAGCGCGAGCTGCAGCGTATTATCTACTCGCTGGAGCGTGAAGCACGGGAACGTGCAAATAAAGTCTTGTGAAAAAATCGGGCAGCGCAACCGCCGCCCGTTTGCGGCATTACATGGCATCCATCGCTTTCTGTACTTTCCAGATATAACGAGGCGCCTGTGGTGCCGGATGATTTTTCGCGACATGCTCGACGAACTCATCTTTGTCCATGCCGTTGATCTCGTCTATCGCCTCTTTGCGGTCAGAGGAGAAAGTTCTGAGCAGCGCCCCTGCACCGTTCACGTATGAGACCACCAGCGCGTATTGCATCACTTCCGGATCCTCGATGCCCTTAAGCACGCCATGTTCCAGAATGCTCAGATACGCGGTACCCATGGAAATGTTGCGTTCCGGGTTCTTCAGCTCGCTGGTCGACGGCTGTCCGCTCCAGCCCATGTAGCGGTAGACCTCTCTCCCCGCCGTTGAAGCCTTAAGCTGCATCAGTCCCACCGCGTTGGATTTGCTGACGAGCGTAGGATTACCGCCGGACTCCACCGCAATAATCGCGGTGATCAGACGCGGGCTCACGCCCCAGGCCTTCCCGGCTTGTTCACTGATTGGCATCCACTGCATAGCCCGTTTCACCGGCACTTCCGGGTTCCAGGGCGGGTTTTGATAATCATGTTTTGAACTACAGCCAGCCAGCAGCACAATCAAAAAAGCAAACCATCTCAATTTCACGTCATCTATCCTTATAGCCGGTCATCGCGGTGCGCCGCCCTTGAAGCAGGCAGCGTATACGCGGCATGATATAGACAATTAGTTTCTCATTCAGCAAGGAATTGCCATGTCTCAGTTTCATCTCATCGCGCCGTCGGGCTACTGCATTAACCAGGACGCGGCACAGCGGGGCGTTCAGCGCTTACTGGAATCTGGCCATCAGGTAGAAAATCAGACAATTATCCCCCGCCGCCAGCAGCGTTTTGCCGGAACGGAAGCGCAGAGGCTGAATGATATCAATAGCCTGGTGAGTCTGAAGGGTAAGGATCGCATCGTCCTTGCCGTGCGCGGCGGCTACGGGGCGAGCAGGCTGCTGGAGAGCATTGACTGGCAGGGCCTGGCGCAGCGCCAGCAGCAGGATCCGCTGCTGATTTGCGGCCACAGCGATTTCACCGTCATCCAGCTAGGTCTTCTGGCCCTGCATAATGTCATCACGTTTAGCGGCCCAATGCTGGTCGGTAACTTCGGCGCGCCAGAGCTGGATGCGTTTACCATGGAACACTTCTGGCGCGCGCTGCGTAATCCTGCCTACAGCGTGGAGTGGCAAGGCAATGGACCGCACTGGGAGTGTGAAGGCCAGCTCTGGGGCGGAAACCTGGCGATGCTGGTCTCGCTCATCGGCACGCCGTGGATGCCGGATATCGAAGACGGCATTCTGGTGCTGGAAGATATCAACGAACATCCGTTCCGCGTCGAGCGCATGCTCTTGCAGCTCTATCATGCCGGTATTCTTGCGCGTCAGTCCGCGATTGTGCTGGGCAGCTTTAGCGGCGCTGCCCCCAATGACTATGACGCGGGCTACTCGCTGGAAACCATGGTCGATTTCATCCGCTCCCGGCTGGACATTCCCGTCATCACCGGGCTGGATTTCGGCCATGAGCAGCAAACCGTTACTCTTGCGCTGGGGGCGCACGCCAGGCTGAAGCATGATGATGGCGGAAGCCTGCTCACCATCAGCGGCCATCCGGTCATAAAGGGGTAAAAAATCCGTTAAACCGCCTTAATAAAACGCTGTTACCGACGTTAATATGTTAGGGTTTTAGTAACAGCGTTAACATTGAGGTGGGAGTAAGAGAACATTGGATGCCGCAGCGATAATCAGCCTTTTCATTTTGGGTTCTGTCCTTGTAACCAGCAGTATTTTATTAAGTTCATTTTCATCGCGTCTCGGCATACCTATTCTTGTTATTTTCCTTGCTATCGGCATGCTGGCTGGCATTGATGGCATCGGCGGTATCCCATTCGATAACTACCCTTTTGCCTACATGGTGAGTAACCTCGCCCTGGCGGTGATCCTGCTTGACGGCGGCATGCGTACGCAGGCGAGCTCCTTCCGTGTGGCCCTGGGGCCTGCGCTTTCACTTGCCACGGTCGGCGTGTTAATTACCTCTGGCCTCACCGGGATGATGGCTGCGTGGCTTTTCCATCTGAATATCATGGAAGGTTTGCTGATTGGCGCGATTGTCGGCTCAACCGACGCGGCAGCCGTGTTTTCCCTGCTCGGTGGAAAAGGGCTTAACGAACGTGTCGGCTCAACGCTTGAGATTGAATCCGGCAGTAACGACCCGATGGCGGTGTTCCTGACCATCACGCTGATCGAGATGATTCAGCAGCACGAGACCGGGCTGAGCTGGATGTTTGCGTGGCATATCCTGCAGCAGTTCGGCCTGGGGATACTGATAGGTCTGGCGGGGGGTACCTGTTACAGCAGATGATTAACCGCATCTCGCTCCCCTCGGGGCTGTACCCACTGCTGGCGCTGAGCGGCGGGATCCTGATTTTTGCCGTGACCACCGCTCTGGACGGCAGCGGTATTCTCGCGGTCTACCTCTGCGGATTCCTGATGGGTAACCGCCCTATCCGCAACCGTCACGCTATTTTGCAAAACTTCGACGGTCTTGCCTGGCTGGCACAAATCGGCATGTTCCTGGTGCTGGGCCTGCTGGTTACGCCCTCGGATCTGCTGCCGATTGCCATTCCGGCGCTGCTGCTGTCTGCGTGGATGATCTTCTTCGCCCGTCCGCTGTCGGTGTTTGCCGGTCTGCTGCCGTTTCGCGGCTTCAACCTGCGCGAGCGTGTCTTTATCAGCTGGGTGGGCCTGCGTGGCGCGGTGCCGATCATCCTTGCCGTCTTCCCGATGATGGCCGGGCTGGATAACGCACGACTGTTCTTTAACGTGGCGTTCTTCGTGGTGCTGATTTCACTGCTGTTCCAGGGGACGTCGCTCGGATGGGCGGCGAAAAAAGCCAAAGTGGTGGTCCCGCCCGTGGGCTGGCCGGTGTCCCGCGTGGGGCTCGATATTCATCCGGAGAACCCGTGGGAACAGTTCGTCTATCAACTGAGCGCCGACAAGTGGTGCGTAGGGGCATCGCTGCGCGATTTGCACATGCCGGCCGAAACGCGTATTGCCGCGCTGTTTCGCGATAATGTCCTGCAACACCCTACCGGCAGCACCCGGCTTCGCGAAGGGGATATTTTGTGCGTGATTGGCCGCGAGCGCGATCTGCCCGCGCTGGGCAAGTTGTTCAGCCAGTCGCCTCCGGTGGCGCTGGACCAGCGTTTCTTCGGTGATTTTATTCTGGAAGCCAGCGCCAAATTTGCGGATGTGGCGCCGATTTACGGTCTGGATGAAGGTGCTGAAGACGGTGATAACCAGCAAACGCTGGGCGAAATCATCCAGCAACGACTTGGCGCTGCGCCGGTCGTCGGCGATCAGGTGGAATTTGCCGGGATGATCTGGACCGTTGCCGAAAAAGAAGATAACGCGGTGCGGAAAGTCGGTTTGCGGCCGATGGAAGAGGACGCAGAGTAGCGGGTTTATGCCGGGTGGCGGCTGCGCCTTACCCGGCATAAGAACACGTTACACCGTTACAACCGGCACTCTCGGCGCCAGGGCGCACATGAGTTCATACCCCACCGTTCCCGCCGCCGCGGCCACGTCATCAATTTTGACTTCATTGCCCCACAGCTCAACCGGTGAACCGATGCCCGCCTGCGGACACGGCGTGAGGTCAACCGCCAGCATATCCATTGACACGGTCCCCACCGTGCCCGTACGGACGCCGTCCACCCAGACAGGCGTACCGGTTGGCGCGATGCGCGGATAGCCGTCGGCATACCCGCCTGCCACAATACCAATTCGCTGTTCGCCCTGCGCCCGGTAGCGGCTGCCATAGCCCACCGTGTCGCCCGCCTTCAGCGTCTGCACGCCGATTATCTCACTGCGTAGCGACATCACCGGCTTCAGGCCGCTGTTGGCGATATCCTGCCATTGACCGGACGGGGATGCACCATACAGAACGATCCCCGGACGCACCCAGTTATAATGCGCTTCGGGATGCCAAAGCGTCGCCGCAGAGTTCGACAGCGAGCGCGGACAGTCCAGCCCTTCTGCCGCCTGCTCAATGCGGACCATGGCATCGGCAATGCCGTCCGGTTTTTCCGCATCGGCAAAGTGCGCCATCAGCGTCATTTCGCCCACATTTTTCAGGGCGCGCAGCTGTTGCCAGACCGTATGCACCCGCTCAGGCTGAAAGCCCAGACGGTTCATGCCGCTGTTTACCTTGAGATAGATATCCAGCGGCGCGTGGAGTTTTGCATCCTGAATCGCTTTAATCTGCCAGTTGCTGTGAACGCTGGTGGTCAGACGATACTTATCCAGCAACGGCAGATCCTCGGGATGGAAGAACCCTTCCAGCAGCAAAATCGGCCCTTTCCAGCCGCGTTCGCGCAGCAGGATAGCCTCTTCCAGATTGAGCAACGCAAAACCGTCGGTGGCGCTGAGCGCGCTCCAGATACGGTCAATACCGTGGCCGTAGGCATTCGCTTTGACTACCGACCAGACGCGCGAACCAGGTGCTGCCCGGCGAACAATTTGCAGGTTTTCCTTCAGGGCCTGCAGATCCAGCTGAGCCAGAACAGGACGGGACATGACAACTCCTTAGTTATGCGCGCCGTGCAGATGTTGTGGACGCGATGGCGTGAACCCTGATTGATAGCGCGCCGCACTTAAATCGTCAAATGGAATGGCTGGCGTGCGCCCGGAAATCAGGTCGCTCAGCAGCTGGCCGGATCCGCAGGCCATCGTCCAGCCCAGCGTGCCGTGTCCGGTATTGGTCCACAAATTTTTAAACGGCGTACGGCCAACAATCGGCGTACCGTCCGGGGTCATCGGACGCAGACCGGTCCAGAATGTCGCCTGCTCAACAAAGCCCCCGCGCGGGAACAGGTCCCCCACCACCATCTCCAGCGTTTCACGACGCGGCTGCAGGAGGTCGGTGTTGAAGCCGACAATTTCCGCCATGCCGCCCACGCGGATGCGGTTATCGAAGCGGGTAATGGCGATTTTGTAGGTTTCATCCAGGATGGTTGATACCGGGGCGCCGCTCTCTTCTTTCACCGGAATGGTCAGCGAGTAGCCCTTCAGCGGATAAACAGGAATATCGAGAATGCCTTTCAGCATGGCGGTGGAGTACGAGCCAAATGCCATCACGTAGGCATCCGCTTTGATCACCTCGTCGCCACACTTCACGCCGTAAATTTTTTCCCCTTCCGACAGCAGCTTGTCGACAGCGGTGTTAAAGCGGAATTTCACCCCCGCCTGCTCGCACATGTGCGCCAGACGCTGGGTAAAGAGCTGACAGTCGCCGGTTTCGTCATTAGGAAGACGCAGGCCGCCCGTCAGTTTATGCGCCACTTCCGCCAGGGCAGGCTCCACCTGCCCCAGCTGGCTGGCCTCCAGCAGCTGGTAAGGTACGCCGGCATCTTCCAGCACGGCGATATCGCGGGTGGCGTTTTCATACTGTTGCGCGGTGCGGAACAGCTGCAGCGTGCCGCCCTGACGGCCTTCGTACTCAATGCCGGTCGACGCGCGCAGGGTCTTAAGACAGTCACGGCTGTATTCCGCCAGGCGCACCATGCGCCCTTTGTTTTCCATGTAGTGGCGGGTATCGCAGTTGCGCAGCATCTGCCACATCCACTTCAGCTGGAACGGCGTGCCATCAAGGCTGATGGCCAGCGGCGCATGGCGCTGGAACATCCATTTGATCGCCTTCAGCGGTACGCCAGGGGCTGCCCACGGCGCCGCATACCCCGGAGAGATTTGCCCGGCATTCGCCGCACTGGTTTCAAGCGCCGGGCCGGATTCACGATCGATAACGGTAACCTCATGTCCTGCCTGACTTAAATACCAGGCGCTGGTTACGCCAACGACACCACTTCCCAGTATGACAACACGCATAGCCACTCCATAATGTGCAAAAGAACAATCTTCTAATTACAGATTGATAACCTAGTTGAAAATATTATTCAACATACGACTTTTTTATGGTGACTTGCCTCACACATCCCCCAGTATCAGGCGACGGTGCTAATTTGGGATCTCATGCTGAGCTTTATTTTTAACCAGCATAAAATGCTGAAGGAATCGCTTTTTTTGCCGTATCAAAAACGGGAAATCGCAAAGAAAAAATTTCTTGTCGGGCACGCTTTTTAACACGTTGATCTATGCTTGAAAGGAGGCTCTCCAGACAGAGAGAGCACCCACAACGAGGGCGCGCTAATGGCTACTATTGATTCCCTGAACAAGGACAACACACGTCTGAGCGATGGACCCGACTGGACCTTCGAGCTGCTGGATGTCTACCTCGCCGAAATCGACCGGGTGGCAAAACTGTATCGCCTGGATACCTATCCCCATCAAATTGAAGTGATTACCTCTGAACAGATGATGGACGCTTACTCCAGCGTCGGGATGCCGATCAACTATCCGCACTGGTCGTTTGGTAAAAAATTCATTGAAACGGAGCGCCTGTATAAACACGGTCAGCAGGGGCTGGCGTATGAGATTGTGATTAACTCCAATCCGTGTATTGCGTATTTAATGGAAGAGAACACCATTACCATGCAGGCGCTGGTGATGGCCCACGCCTGTTACGGCCATAACTCGTTTTTCAAAAATAACTATCTCTTCCGAAGCTGGACGGATGCCAGCTCCATCGTTGATTACCTGATCTTCGCGCGTAAATACATCACCGACTGCGAAGAGCGTTATGGCGTGGATGAGGTGGAGAAACTGCTCGACTCCTGCCACGCCCTGATGAACTACGGCGTGGACCGCTACAAACGCCCGCAGAAAATCTCCCTGCAGGAGGAGAAAGCCCGACAGAAAAGCCGCGAAGAGTATCTGCAAAGCCAGGTGAACATGCTGTGGCGCACCCTGCCGAAGCGTGAGGAAGAGAAAGCCGTCGCCGAGACGCGTCGTTATCCCTCCGAGCCGCAGGAAAACCTGCTCTACTTTATGGAGAAAAACGCCCCGCTGCTGGAGCCGTGGCAGCGTGAGATCCTGCGCATCGTGCGCAAGGTCAGCCAGTATTTCTATCCGCAGAAACAGACGCAGGTGATGAACGAAGGCTGGGCGACATTCTGGCACTACACCATCCTCAACCATCTGTATGACGAGGGGAAAGTGACCGAGCGGTTCATGATGGAGTTTCTCCACAGCCATACCAACGTCGTGTTTCAGCCGCCTTATAACAGCCCGTGGTACAGCGGGATTAACCCGTATGCGCTTGGCTTTGCGATGTTTCAGGACATTAAGCGTATCTGTCAGTCGCCAACGGAAGAAGACAAGTACTGGTTCCCGGATATCGCCGGTTCAGACTGGCTTGAAACGCTGCATTTTGCGATGCGCGATTTTAAGGACGAGAGCTTTATCAGCCAGTTTATGTCGCCGAAGATCATGCGTGATTTCCGCTTCTTCACCGTGCTGGACGATGATCGTAACAACTACCTGGAGATTTCTGCGATTCATAACGAAGAGGGGTACCGCGAGATCCGCTCACGGCTCTCTTCTCAGTACAACCTGAGCAACCTTGAGCCCAATATTCAGGTCTGGAACGTCGATTTACGCGGTGACCGTTCTCTGACGCTGCGTTATATCCCGCACAACCGCGCGCCGCTGGATAAAGGACGTAAAGAGGTGCTGAAGCATGTTCACCGCCTGTGGGGCTTTGACGTGCAGCTGGAACAGCAGAATGAGGACGGCAGCGTAGAACTGCTGGAACGTTGCCCTGCGCGGTTGAATACGTTGTAATGTTTTTTGCCGGGTGGCGGCTACGCCTTACCCGGCCTACGGGTTTTGTAGGCCCGGTAAGCGAAGCGCCACCGGGCGAAAAAAAACCTCTCACTTGAGAGGTTTTTCTTTCAGCGACTCTGAATCGCTAAATCGCCCGGCAGCGTTTTTTGCATGCGATGCCAGATTTCACCGGAATCATGACCGTAGCGACGCACGGTTTCATAAACCTGATCGTGCAGCCCTTCAGTGCAGAGTTTGCTGAGCTTATGGTAGAAACCCAATGCCAGACTGCGCGCTTCGGGATTGGCAAAGTAGTGACGACCAATGCGGGTATAGAGCCCTTTCATCCCGTTGAGGATAAGACCGTAAATCGGGTTGCCGGAGGCAAACGCCAGACCGCGGAAGACGTTGTAATCGAGGGTGGCAAAGGCATCGGCATGATCTTCGACCTCGTTTGCGCTGGCCAGCACTGCAAGCGCATCTTCCGGGTGCTGACGGAAAGCGGTACGAATAAAGATCGTCGCGATGTTGGTACGCACGGAGAGCAGATTATCAATGAGCTGCGGTACGCTTTCGTGGTCGAGGCGCGCCAGCGTTTCAAGAATGTTCAGCCCCGAGGTTTCCCAGAAGTTGTTTACTTTTGTTGGCTTGCCGTGCTGGATCGTCAACCATCCATCACGCGCCAGTCGCTGAAGCACTTCACGCAGAGTGGTGCGAGTGACGCCAATCAGTTCAGAGAGTTCGCGTTCAGCCGGAAGAATGGACCCTGCAGGGAAGCGATTATTCCAGATGCTTTCAATGATGTACTCTTCCGCGAAACCCGCCGGGCTCTGCGCCTTAATGACCATAGTGAGATTTCCATTACACAGCTTTAGCAAATTGCACTCATCATACCAGAGGCATGCAGCGGCAGGTAGCGCGGTAAAGAGAGAAAAGAGGGATCGCCGTTTCATTTTATGAAATTTACAATGCTCGCTTATCCGTCGCCGGGCCGCAATTTTGCGTATACTGATGTTTTGTTTTACGTGACGGGGAAGGACGTCTGTTGTGGAAATTTCTTTTGGGCGCGCGCTGTGGCGCAATTTTTTAGGTCAGTCTCCTGACTGGTACAAACTGATACTGCTGGTTTTCCTGGTCGTTAACCCCCTTATTTTTAGCATGAACCCGTTTATCGCCGGATGGCTGCTGGTGGCGGAGTTTATCTTCACCCTGGCAATGGCGCTAAAATGTTACCCTCTGCTGCCTGGCGGTCTGCTGGCTTTTGAAGCAGTGGTCATCGGGATGACGTCCGCTGAGCATGTAAAAGCAGAGCTGGCGTCAAATCTGGAAGTGCTCCTGCTGCTGATATTTATGGTGGCCGGGATCTACTTTATGAAACAGCTGCTGCTGTTTATCTTCACTCGCCTGTTGCTCAGCATTCCGTCTAAAACGGTATTGTCGCTGGCGTTTTGCCTTGCTGCTGCCTTTCTTTCGGCCTTCCTGGATGCCCTGACCGTTGTTGCGGTGGTGATCAGCGTCGCCGTCGGGTTTTACGGGATTTATCACCGCGTGGCCTCGTCCCGCCCGGGCGAAGACTTGCAGGATGACAGCCACGTTGAGGCGCATAACCGTGAGGTGCTGGAGCAGTTCCGCGCGTTTCTGCGCAGTCTGATGATGCATGCTGGCGTAGGGACTGCGTTGGGCGGCGTGATGACCATGGTGGGTGAGCCGCAAAACCTGATCATCGCCAAAGCGGCTGAATGGCATTTTGGCGAGTTTTTCCTGCGCATGGCCCCCGTGAGCGTGCCTGTCCTTATCTGCGGGTTAGCAACCTGCATTCTGGTCGAAAAGTTCAGGGTATTCGGCTACGGCGCGCAACTGCCTGAGCCGGTCCGCAGTGAGCTGCATAAATTTGACGAGCAGAGCCGCAAACAGCGCACCCGGCAAGAGACGCTGCGTCTGATTGCGCAGGGTATCATTGGCGTCTGGCTTATCGTCGCGCTGGCGTTGCATCTTGCAGAGGTTGGGTTGATTGGCCTCTCCGTCATTATTCTTGCGACCACCTTTAGCGGCGTAACGGATGAGCATGCTATTGGCAAAGCGTTTACGGAAGCCCTGCCATTTACCGCGCTGCTGGCCGTCTTCTTCGCGGTTGTGGCGGTGATTATCGATCAGCATCTGTTTGCCCCCATAATTACCTTTGTGCTGCAGGCTGCACCAGACGCGCAGCTTACGCTCTTCTATCTGTTTAACGGCCTCCTGTCGTCCATCTCCGATAACGTCTTTGTCGGGACGGTCTACATCAACGAAGCCAAATCCGCGATGGAAGAAGGCATTATTAACGCAGGACAGTTTGAGCTGCTGGCCGTGGCCATCAATACCGGCACTAACCTGCCGTCGGTAGCGACGCCAAATGGACAAGCCGCCTTCCTGTTCCTGCTGACCTCTGCCCTTGCGCCACTGATACGTCTTTCTTATGGAAGAATGGTCTGGATGGCGCTGCCCTATACGCTGGTACTCACAATTGTGGGATTGCTTTGCGTCAAAATTACCCTCATTCCCTGTACGCAATGGCTGATACAAGCGGGTATACTTGCGGCGCACTAAATGAGGCCTCTCGGGCAGTTCGCTGCCCGTTTGCCTTTTCGCACGATAAACATCCGATTACGTTTTATTTCGTCAGGTACAGGTGGCGCGAAAAACGAATTCGTTTACACTGCGCTTTCTAAGCATGTTCCAGGGAAATGATTATGTTGAGATTTTTAAACCAGTGCTCTCGCGGTCGCGGAGCGTGGTTGTTGATGGCCCTGACCGCCTTTGCGCTGGAAATGGTCGCGCTGTGGTTCCAGCATGTGATGGGGCTGAAACCCTGCGTGCTCTGTATCTACGAGCGCTGCGCCCTGTTTGGCATTATGGGTGCGGGCCTGGTAGGCGCCATCGCCCCGAAATCGCCGTTGCGCTACGCGGGTATTGCAATCTGGCTGTACAGCGCCTGGAAGGGAATTGAACTCTCCTGGCAGCACACCATGATGCAGCTGCATCCGTCACCG
Source organism: Enterobacter sp. T2 (assembly GCF_010692925.1). Lineage (NCBI taxonomy): Bacteria > Pseudomonadati > Pseudomonadota > Gammaproteobacteria > Enterobacterales > Enterobacteriaceae > Enterobacter > Enterobacter sp. T2. Next base: position 2,782,776 of record NZ_CP048736.1, read on the forward strand.
TTTATGACCTGTGATTTTGCCGCCCGCTTCCCGAGCTGGCTGCCGCTGGATAAATGGCTGCCGCAGGTGTTTGTCGCATCCGGTGACTGCTCTGTCCGTCAGTGGGAATTCCTGACGCTGGAGATGCCACAGTGGCTGGTGGGGATTTTTGTCGCCTACTTCGTCGTGGCGTTGCTGGTGCTGATTGCCCAGCCGTTCAAGCCGAAGAAACGTGATTTGTTCGGAAGGTAAAAGCAAAACGGCAACGTCAGTTTTGTAGGTCGGGTAAGCGCAGCGCCACCCGACACAACAGCGCACAATAAAAACCCCGCCTCGGCGGGTTTTTTATTGTCACCGATTAGGGTGATTCATAATATGGTCTTCCCAGTCCCGCACCTCGGACTCTTTCACCGCGATGTGGCGCACCGAAATGCGCTCGCCGTGCATCGCCGCTTTCGAACCGGTCAGCAACGGATGCCAGTCTGGTAACCCTTTCCCTTCCGCCAGCAGGCGATACGCGCAGGTATGGGGCAGCCATTCAAAGGTGGGCAGATTATCACGGGTTAACTTGATGCAGTCCGGCTCAAATTCGAACCGACGTTCATAGTTGCGGCACTGGCAGGTTTTAATGTTCAACTGCTTGCAGGCCACGTTTGTGAAGTAGATTTCGTCCGTATCTTCATCCATCAGCTTATGCAGGCAGCACTGCCCGCAGCCGTCGCACAATGATTCCCATTCCGCGTCAGTCATGTCGTCAAGAGTTTTGCTTTGCCAGAAAGGGATGTCGTTCATCAGGATGTCCACACGTCAAAAGAAAGCGCACCTTATAACGAGTCTGGCACGTTGTTGCAAGTTTTGCCGCCCTCTTCAGGCGGCAAGATGTGGTTACAGCACGCGGGTTTTCAGCGACAGGCCGTTAAAACCGACCTCCAGCTCATCGCCGCTGAGGAGCGGGCCAACCCCTTCAGGCGTACCGGTCAGGATCACATCTCCGGGTTTCAGGGTGAAGAAGCGGCTCATGTAGGCGATCAGCGGCACAATCTTATGGATCATGTCCGCGGTGGTGCCCTGCTGGCGGATCTCGCCGTTAATCTTCAGGCTGAGCGGCGTGTCCTGCGGATCGCCGGTAAATTCGCTCACCGGCACAAACGCCGAGATGGGGCAGGAATTATCAAACCCTTTGGCTTTTTCCCACGGCTGCCCTGCTTTCTTCATTTTGCCCTGCACGTCACGCAGGGTGAGGTCCAACGCCACGCCGTATCCGGCAATCGCTTTTTTAACATGTTCTTCTGAGGCCTGGCGCAGCGTCGCGCCGATCAGCACCGCGAGCTCAACTTCGTGATGCACCGACCCCAGCCCCTGCGGCAACGCCAGCGGCTGGCGGATATCGCAAAGCGCCGTCTCTGGCTTAATAAACAGAACCGGCTCTTCTGGTGTTGCGCTGCCCATCTCCTGAATATGCTTTGCGTAGTTACTGCCCACGCAGACCACTTTGCTGACGGGATAATCCAGTAACGCACCTTGCCAGTTATGATGTTGATACATGCTCGACCCCTAATCGGTTGATGTGATGCGCCCGAAACAGCTGAGACTATTTTTTCCCGTTCGCCTCAAGGTGCTGTTTTAATAAATTCTCAGGCGGTGGTGGAAGCTGTAAATAATAGCCTTGCTCGGCTAATGCCGTTTTCACTTTATCCAGATCGGCATTGACCAGTTTCTTACGACCATCCAGCGGCAGCAGCATCGCCAGCTGTGGTCGGCCAAAGCTCTTCATTAATTCTTCAGGCACGCGTGAAAAATCGTCTTTCTTTTCGACATAAAGATAGGTCTGGTCACGGCTTGTACTTCTGTAGATCACACAAAACATGTTTTTACTCTGAATTAATGGGTGGTTGCTTGCCTCAATATACTCCTGACTATAACATGCCTGATACTCTTCGGAATATCGCAGCGAATGGTTGCGGTTAATAGCAAATTGAGTAAGGCCAGGATGTCAAACACGCCCATCGAGCTTAAAGGCAGTAGCTTCACCTTATCAGTGGTACATTTGCATGATGCAAAACCCGAGGTTATTCGTCAGGCGTTAGAAGACAAAATCGCGCAGGCTCCCGCTTTTCTGAAACACGCCCCTGTTGTTATCAACGTGAGTGGTCTTGAGGCTCCGGTTAACTGGAAACTTCTCCAGCAGGCCGTCTCCTCTACTGGCCTGCGAATTGTCGGCATCAGTGGCTGTAAAGATAGCGAGCTGAAAGCGGAAATCGACCGTGCCGGGCTGCCCCTTCTTAATGAAGGTAAAGAAAAAGCCCCGCGTGCAGCCTCTGCTGCCGTGCAGGCGCCCCCTCCTGTAGTGCAAAACGTTACTCCCGTCACAAAAACGCGAATGATTGACGTACCGGTTCGTTCCGGTCAGCGCATTTATGCACCAAACTGTGATCTGATTGTTACAAGCCACGTCAGTGCTGGCGCAGAGCTTATTGCAGATGGCAATATTCACGTTTACGGTATGATGCGTGGACGTGCGCTCGCAGGCGCAAGTGGCGATCGGGACGCGCAAATATTTTGTACTCACCTGACGGCGGAACTGGTGTCCATCGCAGGTGAATATTGGCTGAGCGACAAGATCCCAGCCGAATTTTATGGCAAAGCGGCTCGTCTGCGACTGGCAGACGACGCGTTGACCGTTCAACCGTTGAATTGATCCCTTTTTAACAAGGAATTTCTATGGCACGCATTATTGTTGTTACTTCGGGTAAAGGAGGCGTTGGCAAGACCACCTCCAGCGCGGCCATCGCTACTGGTTTGGCCCAGAAGGGAAAGAAAACCGTCGTTATCGACTTCGATATCGGTCTGCGTAACCTCGACCTGATTATGGGATGTGAGCGTCGCGTCGTGTATGACTTCGTCAACGTCATTCAGGGCGATGCCACGCTGAACCAGGCGCTGATTAAAGACAAGCGCACCGAGAACCTCTACATCCTCCCGGCCTCTCAGACGCGTGACAAAGACGCCCTGACCCGTGAAGGTGTCGAAAAGGTACTCGAGGAGCTGAGAAAAATGGAGTTCGACTTCGTTGTCTGTGACTCCCCTGCCGGCATCGAAACCGGTGCCCTGATGGCACTCTACTTTGCTGATGAAGCGATCATCACCACCAACCCTGAAGTCTCATCCGTGCGTGACTCCGACCGTATTCTCGGCATCCTCGCCTCCAAATCCCGTCGTGCGGAAAATGGCGAAGAGCCGATCAAAGAGCACCTGCTGCTGACCCGTTATAACCCGGGTCGCGTCAACAAAGGTGACATGCTGAGCATGGAAGACGTACTGGAGATCCTGCGCATTAAACTGGTGGGCGTCATCCCGGAAGACCAGTCCGTGCTGCGCGCCTCTAACCAGGGCGAGCCCGTGATCCTTGATACGACGGCAGATGCAGGTAAAGCGTATGCTGATACTGTTGACCGTCTGCTGGGAGAAGAACGTCCTTTCCGCTTCATTGAAGAAGAGAAGAAAGGTTTCCTCAAACGCCTGTTCGGAGGATAAGTTATGGCATTACTGGACTTTTTTCTCTCGCGGAAAAAGAACACCGCCAACATCGCAAAAGAACGTCTGCAAATCATCGTTGCGGAGCGTCGTCGTAGCGACGCCGAGCCTCATTACCTGCCGCAGCTGCGTAAGGACATCCTGGAAGTGATCTGTAAGTACGTACAGATTGACCCGGAGATGGTCACGGTGCAGCTGGAGCAAAAAGACGGGGATATTTCGATTCTGGAGCTGAACGTGACGCTACCGGAAGCGGAAGAGTCGCGCCCGTAGGGTTGTGATTTTGTAGCCCCGGTAAGCGCAGCGCCACCGGGGGAATATGCCGGGTATATCGCCCGGCATATTTTTTACCGCGGATACCCTTCCAGCAGGGTATTCAGACGATCGGCCATCAATTCCCCACGCCAGCCCGCCATCAGTTCCGGCAGGCCATTCTGCGGTTTCAGCTTCCAGTGCCAGTTCAGCAGCTGGTTAATCTGACGACGCGATGCCAGCAGCTCAGCACTCAGCTTACTTTCAGTGGCGACGTTCTGCACCAGCGCTTTGATATCCTTAAACGCTTTGCGGTAACCCGGCATATCCATCAGATTCAACAGCGGTTCCGGCAGCGTATCTTCCGGCAACGCCTGCGCTTTTGCGACCAGCGCCAGCAGGGTTTTACCGTGGAAACGGATCTCACTGCCCGAAAGCCCAATGCTGTCCAGCTCCCCCAGGCTACCCGGCATATAGCGCGCAACTGCCCAGAGATGTTCCTCGCGCACCACAAAGTTAACCGCCAGATCGCGCTCGCGCGCTTTGCGTAAACGCCAGTCAGCTAACAGCTGCAGGCACGCCAGCTGACGCGTACGCAGCTGCCAGGCGTTGCTGATATCACGCCAGGCGTCTTTCGGATCAACCACTTCCTGGCGACGCAGCTGCGTCATACGACACTCGTCCAGCGCGGCAGAGAGCCAGCCGGAGGCCTCCGCCTCTTTCATCAGTTGTCCGGCAATCGGCAGCAGGTAAAACACGTCTGCCGCCGCATATTCCAGCTGACGTTCGGTAAGCGGGCGCGCCAGCCAGTCAGTACGGGATTCACTTTTGTCCAGCGTCAGGCCCGTATACTCCTCCACCATGGCGGCAAAGCCCCAGGAGAGCGGACGACCGCTAAAAGCCGCGAGGATCTGCGTATCGATCAGCGGCTGAGGCATGATGCCAAAGGTATTCAGAAAAACTTCCAGATCTTCACTGCCTGCGTGCAGGTATTTTGTTACTGCCGTATCCAGCAGCAGGTCACGCATCGGCGTCCAGTCGGTGATGCCGAGCGGGTCGATCAGCGAGACGTGCTTGCCGTCATACATCTGAATCAAACCCAGCTGCGGATAGTACGTCCGGGTACGGACAAACTCGGTATCCAGAGCGATGGCAGGAAAGTCGCGCGTCACTTCGCACAGCGAAGCCAGCTCGTCGTTGGTCGTGATCATCTGGTAATTCAAATCGGATTCTCTTTTGTTTGCGCCCATAAAAAACGCCGGCTTAACCGGCGTCAGGGCGATTAACGTGAAGCTCAGGCCTTATTGTCTACTTTGGCACGGGCTTCGTCACGTAATTCTCGTCGTAATATCTTCCCGACGTTGGATTTCGGCAGCTCATCGCGGAATTCCACCAGCTTCGGCACTTTATAGCCCGTCAGTTGACGACGACAGAACGTTATCAGCGCTTCCTCGGTGAGTGAAGGATCTTTTTTGACCACAAATATCTTCACCGCTTCCCCGCTGCTGCCGGAAGGCACGCCCACTGCCGCAACTTCCAGCACGCCGCTGTGCTGCATGACCACGTCTTCGATTTCGTTCGGATAGACGTTGAAACCGGAGACCAGAATCATATCTTTTTTGCGATCGACGATGCGCAGGAAGCCTTCGTCATCCATCACCGCAATATCGCCGGTATGCAGCCAGCCGTCTTTAATGATTTCGTCTGTTGCATCCGGGCGTTGCCAGTAGCCCAGCATCACCTGCGGCCCTTTCACGCACAGCTCGCCCGGTTCGCCCGGCGCGACTTCGTTATCGTTGTCATCGACCAGTTTGGCCTCCGTGGAGGGAACCGGCAGGCCAATGCTTCCGCTGTGGTAGTCAATGTCATGCGGGTTGACGCTGACCAGCGGTGCGCATTCCGTCAGGCCATAACCTTCCAGCAGATACTGCCCGGTGAGTTTCACCCAGCGCTCGGCGACCGCCTGCTGAACCGGCATACCGCCTCCCGCAGAGAGGTGCAACGTTGAGAAATCCAGCTGCTGGAATTCTTTATTGTTGAGCAACGCGTTGAACAAGGTATTTACCCCGGTCATGGCGGTGAAGGGGTATTTTGCCAGCTCTTTCACCAGCCCCGGAATGTCTCGCGGGTTAGTGATCAGGACGTTTTGACCGCCCAGCTCGATAAACAGCAGGCAGTTCATGGTCAGCGCGAAAATGTGATACAGCGGTAGCGCCGTGATCACCAGTTCTTTGCCCGGATGCAGCAGCGGCCCGTAGGTGGCATTGACCTGTTCAAGGTTTGCCAGCATGTTGCGGTGGGTTAGCATCGCCCCTTTGGCCACGCCGGTTGTGCCACCGGTGTATTGCAGAAAAGCGAGGTCCTCAGAGACCACTTCCGGTTTGACGTATTGCATGCGATAGCCCGCATGCAGCGCACGGCGGAAGGAGATGGCATCCGGCAGATGGTATTTTGGCACCAGGCGCTTGACGTATTTAACCACAAAGTTAACCAGCGTCCCTTTGGCGGTGGACAGCTGATCCCCCATGCGCGTCAGGATGACGTGTTTAACCTGGGTTTTGTCGACCACTTTTTCCAGGGTATGGGCAAAGTTAGAAACAATAACTATCGCCACCGCACCGCTGTCGTTGAGCTGGTGTTCCAGCTCGCGCGGGGTGTAAAGCGGGTTGACGTTGACGACAATCATCCCGGCACGCAGGATGCCGAACAGCGCCACCGGGTATTGCAGCAGGTTCGGCATCATCAGCGCGACGCGGTCTCCTTTTTGCAGCCCAAGCCCTTCCTGCAGATAGGCCGCAAACGCCCGGCTACGCTCCTCAAGCTTACGGAACGTCATTACCTCGCCCATATTCACAAATGCGGGCTGGTCTGCGTAACGCCTTACCGAGTGTTCAAATAATTCAACCAGGGATTGATAACGGTCAGGATTGATCTCGGCAGGAACATCTGCGGGATAACGGTTAAGCCAAACCTTTTTCAATGCATCACCTCTGAAATGAGTGTTCGTCGTCATCACAACCCCGATAATAAACAGTTTGTTAACATTATATTAACTCAGCGTACCAGTTTATTAATTGTTCAGATTTAAGGTTGCGAAGCGCGTCACTCTTTTTTTTCGTATTATCCGTAAAAAAACAGAGACAGCGGCTAAGCCGCTGTCTCTTTCCTAGCAATAACAGTAAGTTACTCAGTTACGATCGTCTGGACCTGCGCAGGACCGGGGTTATACCAGCCCCAACCCGGGTAACCATAACGATAAGGATGCGGACCCCACATCCACGGGTCAATCGGCTGAGGCGGCATGATCACCTGCTGTGCCAGACGCCAGCGTTTATACCCACTGACCTGCATGGTCATGAATTTATAAGGCGTGTTACCGATTTTACCCTGCACGGCGCCGGTTATCGGTCCGACGACGGTCACCAGTTGCCCACGGAAATCAACGGGATCGAGGAAACCACTGACATCCGCATAGATGCGTCCCCGGGAGGCCTCACCCAGTACGGGTCGCGCACCGCTGTCCAGCGGCACGGTAGCAATCTCCAGCCGGGTTTTCCCCTGCTGGTTCTGCACCTCGATCACTTTCCCGCCGAAGCGCGCTTCCTGGCCGACGTAAAGCTCAGGCGCATTCATCACCCGAACCAGATCCTGCTGGGGCGTCGGGCTACTGCCCTTGATCGCATCAGGGACGGATACGCATCCGCTCAGTGCTATGGCAACCGCGCCTGCCATAAAAAGGCGTACTACTTTAGTCTGAACCGCCATGATGCGACTCCTTTTTCTCAGTTCCTGTTACTGAGATTCACTCGCGGCCCGGAAGTTTCTTCCACGCGACGGTGTTTCGCAAATAAACCGGCTCCGCGTGTTCAACGGCAACGGTTTTTCCTGCTGCGAGCAGCTGAGTGGCAATCGGAAGCATGTCTTCCGCCGCTGGCAGCAGCATGTTGCCGTCCACCAGCGTCACGCCAGTGTCGTTCGCCATGTCTGGCCATGCCGGCCAGCCCGTCCCCACGGTCGCCCACTCGCCGGACAGTTGCTTAAGACGTTCAGTGACCGCGTCAGGTTTAAGTACCGCTTCCGTCTCTTCGCCGTGCCAGACGCCGTTCTCATCACGGGTATATTCCGCCCAGTAAACTTCCCCCATGCGGGCATCAATGGCAGCCAGCACGCGGGTGGCGCCCATCATACGCCAGGCCCCCTGCGCCATCGTCGCAAGCGTAGAGACGCCGATCATCGGCAGGTCAGCGCCCAGCGCCAGTCCCTGAGCAATGCCAATACCAATACGGACGCCCGTAAAGCTGCCGGGCCCGCGGCCAAAGGCCAGGGCATCAAGGTCGGTTAAGGCGGTGTTGCCCTGAGTTAAAATGTCTTTTACCAGGGGCAGAATACGTTGGGTGTGTTCCCGTGGGCACTCTTCGAAATGAGCAGAAACAGCACCATCACTCAGCAGAGCAACAGAGCAAGCCTCTGTTGCGGTATCAATAGCCAGAATTCGCATCAGTCGTCGCGCTCTCGCAAGGGTCAGTCACAAAATGGCGCGCATCTTAGCACACTCCGGGGCAAATTACTCCGCCGTTGGGTTTGCCAGAAAACGCACCGCGCGTTTTATATCCCGCGTCCGTGGCGCTGGAGGGAGGCTCGCAAGGAAGGTTGCGCCGTAAGGGCGCATGACCAGCCGGTTATCGCAGATAACCAGCACGCCGCGATCGGTCACGTCGCGGATTAAGCGCCCTACCCCTTGCTTGAGCGTGATGACCGCCTCAGGCAGCTGAACCTCGTCGAACGGATCGCCTCCGCGCAGGCGGCAGTCTTCCATCCGCGCTTTCAACAGCGGGTCATCCGGGGAGGTAAACGGTAGTTTGTCGATAATGACCAGCGAGAGCGTATCGCCACGCACATCCACCCCTTCCCAGAAGCTGCTGGTCGCCACCAGCAGGGCATTACCGGCGCTGACAAACTGCTGGAGCAGTTGTCCTTTGCTGGTTTCCCCCTGCAACAGCACCGGCAGGGTCATGGTGGCACGGAACTGCTCGGCGAGGTCACGCATCATGGCGTGCGACGTGCAAAGCATAAAGCAGCGGCCGTTGTTGGCCTCAATCATGGGCTTTAGCATCGCCGCCAGATGACGCGCCGCACCCGGCTGGTTTGGCAGCGGTAAATTGCGCGGGACGCAGAGCAGCGCCTGCTTTTCATAATCAAACGGGCTTGGCAGCAGCAGCGACTCCGCCTGCTCAATGCCGAGGCGCTCGGTAAAGTGGTGCAGATCGTCATTCACCGACAGGGTTGCCGAGGTAAAGATCCAGCTTCCCGGTTTCTGCGCCATCACCTCTTTAAATTTATCGGCCACGGTCAGCGGCGTAAGCGCCAGGGTGAAGTGGCGCGAGGTGCATTCATACCAGTAGCTGTACCCTGGCTGGTTGATTTCTTTCAGCCGTTTCAGCCGTCCGCGGTACAACGTGGCGCGTTCGAAGGCGGCATCCAGCAGTGCGGAGCGACCAAGCGACAGCTTCGCGACGTCATAACAGAGTTCAAGGGCATCGTCGAGCAGCAGCAGCGCGCGCTGGATGTTTTTGTCCGCCAGCAGCTCGCGCAGGTTACCGCGATAGCCGGGTTCACCAAGCTGTAAACGGAAATCCTGCGCGCTTTGCGCCAGGCGGTCGGCACACTTCTGCAACTGCTGGGTATCTTTGAGTTCGGTCCGGTAGGCGATGGTGAAATCTTTTGCCAGGTCCTGCAGCTGGCGGCTGGAGAGCGACTGGCCAAAATACTGGCTGGCGATATCCGGAAGCTGGTGGGCTTCATCGAAGATCATGACATCCGCTTCAGGGATCAGCTCACCGAAGCCGCTGTCCTTAACCACCATATCTGCGAGGAACAGATGGTGGTTGACCACCACCACATCGGCATCCATCGCCGTTTTACGCGCTTTCACCACAAAGCAATCTTTATACAGCGGACAGTCGCTGCCGAGGCAGTTGTCGTTGGTGCTGGTCACCAGTGGCCAGGCAGGAGAGTCTTCCGGCACGCTCGCACAGGTGCTGATATCCCCCTCTTCCGTCTGGTTGGCCCAGGCGCGAAGGATAATCACGTCGCTCAGGGTCTGAACCGGCAGATCGCCGCCCGCCAGCGCCTGCTGTTCAAGGCGTTCCAGGCAAAGGTAGTTAGAACGGCCTTTCAGCAGCGCCAGTCGGCCCTTGTATTTCAGCGCTTTCGCCACGGTGGGCAAATCGCGGCTGTAGAGCTGATCCTGCAGCGCTTTTGAACCGGTGGAGATAATGACCTTCTTTTTTGCCCGCAGCGCCGGAGCGAGGTACGCGTAGGTTTTCCCCGTGCCGGTACCGGCCTCGACCACCAGCGGCTGCGCCTTGTCGATAGCGTGCGCTACGGCATGCGCCATCTGCCGCTGAGGTTCACGCGGTTTGAAGCCGGGAATCGCTTGTGCTAACTGACCTTCAGGGGAAAAATCGTCTGCCACGGTGCTCTCTCACTGTATTTTTGCACAGGGATTATGTCAGTCCCGCCTCTCCAGTGCCACCCCAAATAGTGACGACGCCGGCACAATATGGCAGTCTTGCCGCCTGATGACGAAAAATAACGAGGAAACGTTTATGACGATTAAGCGCATTGATGCCGAAGCCCGCTGGTCTGATGTGGTGATCCACAACCAGACGCTCTACTACACTGGCGTACCGGCTAACCTGGACGCGGATGCCTTCGAGCAAACGGCCAACACGCTGGCGCAAATTGATGCCGTGCTGGAAAAACAGGGCAGCGATAAATCCCGCATTCTGGATGCGACCATTTTTCTGGCCAATAAAGATGATTTTGCGGCGATGAACAAAGCCTGGGATGCATGGGTGGTGGCGGGTCACGCGCCTGTACGCTGCACTGTACAGGCCACGCTGATGAAACCGGAGTATAAGGTCGAAATTAAGATTATCGCGGCGGTTTAAGCCCGATCACTCCTCTTGATCTTCTGGATCATCATCTTCGAATCGCGCCACAATCCGCTCGCCGGAATGACTGGCGCGAATCTCCTGAGCGACGACGGTAATCGCCTGTCCGCTGCTCATTCCCTGGGACATCAGTTCCTGAATTCGCTCAACCGCTTTCTGCTGCTGTTCATGGCTCAGAGAAGGTAAACCTGCAAACATCGTCAACTCCTGCTAAATTATTCGCGCTAATTATTTCACGCTGCCCGGTAGTATGCCACACATGAACATGCGCTTCCCCACTGTATTGACGTTGCCCTGGCGTGCTGACGCCGCGGAGTTCTGGTTTGCCCGCATAAGCCACCTTCCCTTTGCCATGCTGCTGCATTCTGGCCATGCGGATCACCCCTACAGCCGCTTTGATATTCTGGTTGCCGACCCGCTTAAAACGCTGACAACCGATGACCTGGCGCCGACGGATGATCCCCTGATGCAGCTTCAGCAAGCGCTCAACGCGTTGGGCTTATCCGCCACCCCAGACCCGGATCTCCCTTTTCAGGGTGGCGCGCTTGGTCTGTTTGGCTACGATTTGGGTCGCCGTTTCGAAACGCTGCCCGAGCATGCGCAGGCTGATATTTCCCTGCCAGACATGGCCGTGGGGCTGTATGACTGGGCGTTAATTGTCGATCACCAGAAAAAAACGGTTTCTCTGCTGAGCCATAGTGACGTGCAGGCGCGACTGGCCTGGCTTGAAGCGCAACAGCCCGCCCCGGCCCAGACGTTCAGGCTGACCTCCGGCTGGCGCTCGAATATGAGCGAGACGGAATACGCTGAAAAATTCGCGCGCGTTCAGGCGTATCTGCAAAGCGGCGACTGTTATCAGGTGAACCTTGCCCAGCGTTTCCAGGCGACTTATCACGGAGATGAGTGGCAGGCGTTTTCCCGACTTAATGCCAGCAACAAGGCGCCGTTCAGCGCATTCGTACGTCTGCCTCAGGGCGCTATCCTCAGCCTGTCGCCAGAGCGCTTTATTCATCTGGCCGAAGGGGTCATTCAAACCCGCCCGATTAAAGGCACACTACCGCGTCTGGCGGACCCCAACGCCGATCGCCAGCAGGCGGAGAAACTCGCCGCATCGCCGAAAGATCGCGCCGAGAACCTGATGATCGTCGACCTGATGCGTAACGATATTGGCCGCGTCGCCGAACCCGGCAGCGTGCGCGTGCCGGAGCTGTTTGTCGTCGAGCCTTTCCCGGCGGTACATCATCTGGTCAGCACCATTACCGCGCGCCTGCCCGCCACGCGCACCGCCTGCGATCTGCTTCGCGCAGCGTTTCCGGGCGGCTCCATCACCGGAGCCCCCAAAATTCGCGCGATGGCGATCATCGACGAACTGGAACCGCACCGCCGCAACGCCTGGTGCGGCAGTATCGGCTATATCAGCCTGTGCGGCACCATGGATACCAGCATCACCATTCGTACCCTGACGGCCTGCGACGGCAATCTGTACTGCTCTGCAGGCGGTGGCATTGTGGCGGATAGCCAGGTCGAGGCGGAATATCAGGAAACCTTTGATAAAGTTAACCGTATCCTGAAACAACTGGAGAACTAACGGTGGAGAAAGAGAACCTGACGCTGGATGATTTTCTGTCGCGCTTTCAGCTTTTGCGACCGCAGGTCAACCGCGCCACGCTGAATCAACGTCAGGCGGCGGTGCTGATCCCGGTGGTGCGCCGGGAGCAGCCGGGGCTGTTGCTGACGCAGCGCTCGCCGCATATGCGTAAACACGCCGGTCAGGTTGCTTTTCCCGGAGGCGCGGTGGACAGCACTGATGCGTCGCTGATCGCCGCCGCGCTGCGGGAAGCCCAGGAAGAAGTGGCCATCCCGCCTGAGGCGGTCGAGGTGATAGGCGTGCTGCCGCCGGTCGACAGCGTGACCGGTTTTCAGGTCACGCCCGTGGTGGGTATTATCCCGCCGGGCCTGCAGTATCACGCCAGCGTCGATGAAGTGTCAGCCGTGTTTGAGATGCCGCTTGAAGAGGCGCTCCGGCTGAGCCGTTATCATCCGCTGGATATTCAGCGTCGAGGGCATGATCATCGGGTCTGGTTGTCCTGGTATCAGCATTATTTTGTCTGGGGCATGACGGCGGGGATCATTCGTGAACTGGCGCTGCAAATCGGCCTGAAACCTTGACTATACTTTACATTCCATCCTTTTTTGCAGGTTTGCGATCCGCGTCGCGCTATTAGCAAAACCCATCGTTAACCATTAGTTTAATTCATGTGAATAGTTAAGCCGAGGTCGGTGTTCCCTCTTACACTATGCGCAGTTATAACATCGTTACTGGAACCCCGGTAACCCTGTCAGGAGTGTGAAAGTGATTAGTATATTCGACATGTTTAAAGTGGGAATTGGCCCTTCGTCTTCCCATACTGTTGGGCCTATGAAGGCCGGTAAACAGTTCGTCGATGATCTGGTCGAAAAAGGATTACTGGAAAGCGTTACCCGTGTCGCCGTAGACGTTTACGGATCACTGTCATTAACGGGTAAAGGCCACCACACCGATATCGCCATTATTATGGGTCTGGCAGGCAATATGCCGGACACTGTTGATATTGATGCCATCCCGGCATTTATCCGCGACGTGGAAACGCGCGGACGCCTGCTGCTGGCTAACGGCCAGCATGAAGTGGATTTCCCGCAGGATGACGGCATGCGTTTTCGCAGCGACAACCTGCCGCTGCATGAAAACGGCATGACCATTCATGCCTGGAGCGGTGAAAAAGAGATTTACAGCAAAACGTACTACTCCATCGGCGGTGGCTTCATCGTGGATGAAGAGCATTTTGGCAAAGACAGCGTTGGCGACGTCAGCGTCCCGTATCCGTTTAAGTCGGCTACCGAGATGTTGGGGTACTGCAAAGAGACCGGTCTTTCCCTGTCCGGTATGGTTATGCAGAACGAACTGGCGCTGCACAGCAAAAAAGAGATTGAAGACTATTTTGCTAACGTGTGGCAAACCATGCGCGCCTGTATTGACCGCGGGATGAACACCGAAGGCGTATTGCCTGGGCCACTGCGCGTGCCGCGTCGTGCCTCTGCCCTGCGCCGTATGCTGGTGACCACGGATAAATTCTCGAATGATCCGATGAACGTGGTCGACTGGGTAAACATGTTTGCCCTGGCGGTTAACGAAGAGAACGCCGCCGGTGGCCGTGTCGTGACGGCGCCAACCAACGGTGCCTGCGGCATCGTTCCAGCGGTACTGGCCTACTACGATCACTTTATTGAGCCTGTCACGCCCGATATCTACATCCGCTATTTCCTCGCGGCAGGGGCCATCGGCGCGCTGTACAAGATGAACGCGTCCATCTCCGGTGCGGAAGTGGGCTGTCAGGGTGAAGTGGGCGTTGCCTGCTCGATGGCTGCCGCCGGTCTGGCTGAACTGTTGGGTGCAAGCCCTGAACAGGTTTGCGTGGCGGCAGAGATTGGTATGGAGCATAACCTCGGTCTGACCTGTGACCCTGTCGCGGGCCAGGTACAGGTACCGTGCATTGAGCGTAACGCGATTGCCTCTGTCAAAGCGATCAACGCCTCACGCATGGCGATGCGCCGTACCAGCGAACCGCGCGTGTCGCTGGATAAGGTCATCGAAACCATGTACGAAACCGGCAAAGACATGAACGCGAAGTACCGTGAGACGTCTCGTGGTGGTCTGGCTATTAAGGTGCAGTGCGACTAATACTCGCTTTCGCCCATCTGCAACGGATGGGCGAATTTCCCCCCTCTTTCTCGTCTCCTTTCGCTTTCCCCACTACACTTTTACTGTTGCGTCCGGCTTTTGGGGCTGGTGGCTTATCAGGCGACCGTTCATGCAAACTGCACAAACGATCATTAAACACTACCGCCGAAAACGCGTTATCGTCTGTGTGACGGTTGCGATCCTTACGCTCATTCTGACCCTGGGCGCTCGCTTTATTTCTCAGCGCAACGTTAACCAGCAGCGGGTACTCGACTTCAGCAGCCATACCGTTCGCTCTCTGGATAATCTTCTCCTTTCGCTGGAAAAACGCCGCAGCGTGTTCCAGCAGCTGGTGGGTCAGCCCTGCCCTCAGGCACATTTGGCCCTGCGAAAACAGGCGGCCATTTTGCAAACGGTACGCTCCATTGCCCTGATCAAAGACGGTATCCTGTATTGCTCCAGCGTTTTCGGCAGCCGTAATATTCCCATCCGCGACTTTCTCCCGGAATTACCCGCCAGCACGCCGAAGCTGATTTTATCGACCGATCGGTGGCTGATGAAGGGCAGTCCGATCTTGATCCAGTGGAACCCGGTGTCCCAGGACGGGGAAGATGGCGTCATTGAGATCATTAATATTGATTTGATCACCAGAATGATACTGGAGCCCGAGCGTCCACTTATTGATGATGTGGCGTTATCCGTGGGCGATCGTTTTTTGCGCTATGGTCAACGGGTCACCGATAGCCTGACTTTCGGAAAGGCTGGCGCGCTTGTTCAGCTGTCATCCACCCACAACCCCTTCTCCATCATCGTCAGCGGGCCAGGTCCAGGAGAGCTGGCCCTGAAGACCCTGCCCGCGCAGCTTCCGTTGGGTCTTATGCTGAGCCTGCTGCTGGGCTATCTCGCCTGGCTGGCGACGGCGAACAGGATGAGTTTCACGTGGGAGATTGATATGGGCATTGCGGCCCGGGAATTCGAGCTTTTCTGCCAGCCGCTGGTGAATGCCCGTACTCAGGCGTGCGTCGGCGTTGAAATTCTGCTGCGCTGGAATAACCCGCGACAGGGGTGGATCTCCCCGGAAGTGTTTATTCCTCTGGCGGAAGAACATAATCTGATTGTCCCTCTGACACGCTATGTCCTCGCCGAAACCGTACGTCAGATAGGCTACTTTCCTTCCAGCGCCGGTTTTCACATCGGCATTAACGTCGCAGCCAGCCATTTCCGTCACGCGGTGTTGTTACAGGACCTGAACCGCCTCTGGTTCAGCGCTAACCCGCGTCAGCAGCTGGTGATTGAATTAACGGAACGGGATGCCCTTCCGGATGCGGAATATCGTATTGTGCGCGAACTGCATCGCAAAGGGGTGAAGCTTGCCATCGACGATTTTGGTACCGGAAACAGCTCCCTCTCCTGGCTTGAAAAGCTGCACCCGGACGTACTAAAAATCGACCAGTCGTTTATCACCGCCATTGGCACCGACGCCGTGAATTCAACGGTGACGGATATCATCATTGCACTGGGTCAGCGACTCAATATCGAACTGGTGGCTGAAGGGGTCGAAACAGAGGAGCAGGCGCGATATCTGCGCCGCCATGGCGTATCGGTCCTGCAGGGATTTTACTATGCGCGGCCGATGCCGCTGAGAGACTTTCCACAATGGCTGGCGGGAAGTGCTCCCCCGCCATCACAGCATAACGGACACATTGTGCCCTTAATGCCCCTGCGTTAAGCAGAGCTATTCTTCTTCATCGTGGACAGATTGTTCTTTAACAATACGGACCATATCAACGCGATAGTCGTTGGCTTCAACAATGGTAATGTGCAGCGGCGGCAACTCAATCACATCCCCGATACGCGGGATTTGCCCGTTCACGGCGATAACCAGACCGGCAACGGTCGCGATGTCTTCTTCATCGTTGACCACGTTTTCCACCCCGAGCGTGTGCGAGAGCGCGTGCAGGTCGGTCGTGCCTTTAACCAGCCAGCCTTCGCCGTCGGCGACGATCTCAGGCGTTTCGTCGGCATCCGGGAACTCACCGGCAATCGCTTCCAGCACGTCCAGCGGCGTGACCAGCCCCTGCACCACACCGAACTCGTTGGTGACGATAACGAAGCTACCGCGTGCGCGTCGCAACACGCCCAGCAGGTTGATCGGATCCAGCGTTTCCGGCACGACAATCGCAGGCGATGCAGCCGCAATGGCTTCGACGTTGACGCCCTCTTCCAGGGCCACCAGCATCTCTTTCGCGCGCACGACGCCGATGATCTCATCCAGCTCACCGCGACACACCGGGAACAGGCTGTGCGGTGAAGAGAGCAACTGCTGACGAATTTCATCCACGCTCAGGTTCGCATCGACCCAGCTGATTTCCCCGCGCGGGGTCATGATTCCGCGCAGCGAACGGGAAGCAAGGGAGAGCACGCCGTTGATCATGTAGCGCTCTTCTTCTACAAACGCCCCTTCCGGAACCGGCACCGGATTACGGTTTTCAGTATCAGACTGAACGTTCACCTGGCGACGACCGCCCATCAGACGCAGAATGGCATCCGCGGTACGGGCACGCAGCGGCTGATTCGACTGCTGCTTAATAAAGTTCCGGCGCGCAATCTGGTTGAACAGTTCAATCAGGATCGAGAAGCCAATTGCGGCGTACAGATAACCTTTCGGAATATGGAAGCCAAAACCTTCCGCTACCAGGCTCAGACCAATCATCAGCAGGAAGCTCAGACAGAGCACAACCACCGTCGGATGTTGGTTGACGAAACGCGTCAGCGGTTTCGACGCCAGCAGCATGACCGCCATTGCAATGACCACAGCCGCCATCATCACCGGGAGATGGTTCACCATGCCGACCGCCGTGATTACCGCATCCAGCGAGAAGACCGCATCCAGCACGACGATCTGCAGCACCACCACCCAGAAACTGGCGTAGCCCTTACCGTGTCCATCGTCGTGCTGACGGTTTTCCAGCCGCTCGTGGAGTTCCGTGGTCGCTTTAAAGAGCAGGAATATCCCCCCGATCAGCATGATTAAATCACGCCCGGAGAAGGTGTAATCCATGACGGAGAACAGCGGTTTTGTCAGCGTGACCATCCAGGAGATGACGGAAAGCAGTCCCAGTCGCATGACCAGCGCCAGCGAGAGGCCAATCAGACGCGCTTTATCACGCTGTTTTGGCGGCAGCTTATCCGCAAGGATGGCGATAAACACCAGGTTATCGATGCCGAGAACGATCTCCAGCACCACCAGCGTGAGCAATCCCACCCAGATTGACGGGTCCATTAAGAATTCCATGACAAGCTCCTGCTAAAGGAATGACGAAACGGTGCCCCACTCAACGTGGGCAAAACAGAGGAAGACAGAGTCGTTACATGGCGAGGATCGCCGGTGAAAAAGGCGCAAATTGGCCTGAAAGATGACTGACGTCGGTGACGGTCCATATAGTGGGCTGTAGCCCTATACTCCTGAACAGGTAAACGGAGGCTAAACATATCAGAGACACCAGGTTTTAAGCAAAGATTTACGTTCTTTTGCAAAAACGCAATAAGACTAAATTTGTGTTGAGAATTTTCTCGATCGGGAAAGCTAAATTACGGATCTTCATCACATAAATTATTTTTTCACTGTCTAAAATAATTCGCGGAAGTCTTAGTTTTTTGAACTCTAACCCTTATCTGAATCGATTCGGTTCGCCAATACGATTCTCAGTACGTCTGCCCGGCAGGCGTATTAATGATAATAAAAGGAGGTAGCAAGTGACCATTGCTATTGTCATAGGCACACATGGTTGGGCTGCTGAGCAGCTACTCAAAACGGCAGAGATGCTGTTGGGCGAGCAGGAAAACGTCGGCTGGATCGATTTCGTTCCCGGTGAAAACGCCGAGACGCTGATTGAGAAGTACAACGCTCAACTCTCGAAGCTGGATACCAGCAAAGGCGTGCTGTTTCTCGTTGATACATGGGGCGGCAGCCCGTTCAATGCTGCCAGCCGTATTGTCGTCGATAAAGAGCATTATGAAGTCGTCGCCGGCGTTAACATTCCCATGCTGGTGGAAACCTTTATGGCGCGCGACGACAACCCGACGTTTGATGAGCTTGTCGCCCTGGCGGTTGAAACGGGCCGTGAAGGCGTGAAAGCCCTGAAAGCACAGCCGGTTGAGAAACCCGCTCCCGCGGCAGCAGCACCGAAAGTGGCTACACCGGCAAAACCCATGGGTCCGAATGATTATATGGTCATCGGCCTTGCACGTATTGATGACCGCTTAATCCACGGCCAGGTGGCAACGCGCTGGACTAAAGAGACCAACGTTCGCCGCATTATCGTCGTCAGCGACGAAGTTGCCGCCGACACCGTACGTAAAACCCTTCTGACTCAGGTTGCTCCTCCTGGCGTCACCGCGCACGTGGTGGATGTCGCCAAGATGATCCGCGTTTACAACAACCCGAAATACGCGGGTGAACGCGTAATGCTGCTGTTTACTAACCCGACAGACGTTGAGCGCATTGTTGAAGGCGGCGTGAAAATCACCTCCGTGAACATTGGGGGTATGGCGTTCCGTCAGGGCAAAACGCAGGTCAACAACGCCATTTCAGTCGATGCGAAAGATATCGAGGCATTCAACAAGCTGAATGCACGCGGTATTGAGCTGGAAGCCCGTAAAGTTTCCACTGACCAGAAACTGAAAATGATGGATTTGATCGGTAAAGTTGGGAAATAAGCCCGCGCCGGTTTTTCACATAAAGCTTATGTAATAGGAGAAGTACAATGGAGATTACCACTCTTCAGATTGTGCTGGTGTTCGTCGTCGCATGTATTGCGGGTATGGAATCCGTACTTGATGAATTTCAGTTCCACCGTCCTCTGGTGGCCTGTACGTTGATTGGTGCCGTACTGGGTGATATGAAAACCGGTATCATCATCGGGGGTACGCTGGAAATGATCGCCCTCGGCTGGATGAACATCGGTGCTGCCGTTGCGCCAGATGCCGCGCTGGCCTCCATCATTTCGACCGTTCTGGTTATTGCCGGTCATCAGAGTATCGGTGCAGGTATCGCTCTGGCCATCCCTCTGGCCGCAGCAGGCCAGGTTCTGACCATTATCGTACGTACCATCACCGTTGCTTTCCAGCACGCGGCGGATAAGGCGGCCGAAAACGGCAACCTCACGGCACTCTCCTGGATCCACGTTTCATCCCTGTTCCTGCAGGCGATGCGTATCGCCATTCCGGCGGTTATCGTTGCGATCTCAGTCGGTACCAGTGAAGTCCAGAGCATGCTGAACGCCATTCCAGAAGTGGTCACCGGCGGTCTGAACATCGCGGGCGGTATGATCGTGGTCGTTGGTTATGCGATGGTCATTAACATGATGCGCGCAGGCTACCTGATGCCATTCTTCTACCTTGGCTTCGTGACCGCAGCATTCACCAACTTCAACCTGGTTGCACTGGGTGTCATTGGTGCCGTCATGGCGATTCTCTACATCCAGCTCAGCCCGAAATATAACCGCGTTGCGGGTACCCCAGCGCAGGCTGCTGGTAACAACGATCTCGATAACGAACTGGACTAACAGGTGAGCGAAATGGTTGATATGACAAAAACTACCACCGAGAAAAAACTCACTCCGGGTGATATTCGTGGCGTGTTCATCCGTTCTAACCTGTTTCAGGGTTCATGGAACTTCGAACGTATGCAGGCGCTGGGCTTCTGCTTCTCCATGGTACCGGCGATCAAGCGCCTGTACCCGGAAAATAACGAAGCACGACGTCAGGCGATTAAGCGTCACCTGGAATTCTTCAACACCCATCCATATGTAGCCGCGCCGGTTCTGGGCGTAACGCTGGCGATGGAAGAGCAGCGTGCCAACGGCGCAGAGATTGACGATGGTGCGATCAACGGTATCAAAGTCGGTCTGATGGGTCCTCTGGCCGGTGTAGGTGACCCTATCTTCTGGGGTACGGTTCGTCCGGTCTTTGCAGCACTGGGGGCGGGGATCGCCATGAGCGGCAGCCTGCTCGGTCCTCTGCTGTTCTTTATCCTGTTCAACGCGGTGCGACTGCTGACACGTTACTACGGCGTGGCCTACGGCTACCGCAAGGGCGTGGATATTGTTAAGGATATGGGCGGCGGCTTCCTGCAGAAACTGACCGAGGGGGCGTCAATCCTCGGCCTGTTTGTGATGGGGGCACTGGTGAACAAGTGGACGCACGTGAACATCCCGCTGGTGGTATCGACCATCACCGGCCAGGATGGTCAGACCCGCGTCACCACCGTGCAGACTATCCTGGATCAGCTGATGCCGGGCCTGGTACCGCTGCTGTTGACCTTCGCCTGTATGTGGCTGCTGCGTAAGAAGGTGAACCCGCTGTGGATCATCGTTGGCTTCTTCGTCATCGGTATCGCGGGCTACGCTGTCGGCCTGCTGGGTCTGTAAAGCAGTAACGTGAGACGCCGGGGGCTTGCCCCCGGTTTTTTATCGGTTATCCGGAGGATGAATGACTGTCACGGACATCGTACTGGTTTTATTTCTTGTTGCCCTTCTGGCTTACGCTATCTATGACGAGTTCATTATGCCTCGCCGCCACGGCGAGACGCTGCTGACCCTTCCCCTCTTACGCCGCGGACGCATTGATGCGTTTATCTTCGCGGGTCTGGTGGTCATTCTGATTTACAATAACGTCACCAGCCACGGTGCAATATTAACCACATGGTTATTATGTGCGCTGGCATTAATGGCGATTTACCTTTTCTGGATCCGTTCGCCAAGACTCATTTTTAAAAAACACGGATTCTTCTTCGCCAATGTATGGATAGAATATAACCGCATTAAAGAGATGAATTTATCCGAAGACGGTGTGTTAGTGATGCAATTAGAACAACGCCGCCTGCTCATCCGGGTTAAGAATATTGATGACCTCGAGAGAATTTACACATTACTTCTTAAAACTCAATAAGTTAAATTTATAGCATCGGCTATGTATTACGCTATTTTCTCACCAGGAATATAGCCGTTGCTATATCTGCCTTCCTCTTTTTACTTATATTCATTAACGATATTTTCACGCATAAACCCAAATGAAAATCGTTATCAAGAAAGCGAGTAAATTAAGCCTTCCTCGATGTTGTTTTATATTCTCAAAATATGTTAAGGTTGCGCCCGTCGTTGGGGAGTAGCCGATTTCCTGCACGCAGGAAATGTACGTGTCAACATACTCGTTGAAAAACGTGGCACGTACGGATCGCTTTCAGCACGCTTACGGTGCAAAAGAGATCAGGCGAGACCATAGATACATCAACTGCTGTTTACTGGGGGCAGTGATGTGTCATATGGATATCCCCGGTCTGGACGCTGTTATGAATATCTCCGCTACGATCCTTCTCGCTTTTGGCATGTCCATGGACGCTTTTGCTGCCTCCATTGGCAAGGGTGCCACGCTCCACAAACCTAAATTCTCAGAAGCACTGCGTACCGGGCTGATTTTTGGCGCCATCGAAACGCTGACACCGCTCATCGGTTGGGGTCTGGGTATGCTCGCCAGCCAGTTCGTGCTCGAGTGGAATCACTGGATCGCGTTCGTTCTGCTGGTGTTTCTCGGTGGCCGAATGGTCATCGAGGGTTTTCGCGGCGGGGATGATGAAGATGCGGAACCGCAATACCGCCATGGATTCTGGCTGCTGGTGACAACCGCTATCGCCACAAGCCTTGACGCCATGGCCGTCGGGGTGGGTCTGGCTTTCCTGCAGGTTAACATTATCGCCACTGCGCTGGCCATTGGCTGTGCAACACTTATTATGTCCACGCTGGGCATAATGGTCGGACGCTTTATCGGCCCGCTACTGGGTAAACGCGCCGAGATCTTAGGCGGTATCGTTTTGATCGGCATTGGTGCCCAGATCCTCTGGGCACACTTCGCGGGTTAAGCGTCGCGCTGCCAGACATGGATACTGAAATCTGTCTGGCAGCTAAACGTCGTCCGGGCCGCTAGCGCCGCCCAAACTTCCGGTTTTGCCCGCCACGCGAACGGCGTCATCTGCAACAGTGCTACCGCCTCCTGCCCCTCCAGATCCATTTGATACGCCACTGACTGCTCCTGCTTCAGCGTAAAACCGGCCAGCTGTTCAGAATGGGGGGCATGCAGACGCACGTCATCATAGATGAGCCCTTTCAGTTCCATCAGGTGACGCGGGCCGGGTGTGACGGTGATGACCCATCCGCCGGGTTTCACCACCCGTGCAAGCTCTTGCGCTTTACAGGGAGCATAGATGCGGATGATAGCGTCCATACTGGCATCTTCGAACGGCAACCGGTGGCTTGAAGCCACGCAGTACGTCACGCCAGCGTAGCGTTTAGCCGCCGCGCGAATGGCCACTTTCGACACGTCGAGACCGAATGTTACGGCCCCCTTCTCACGCGCCACTTCCGCAAACCGCGCGGTGTAGTATCCTTCTCCACAACCGATATCCAGCATGGCGGACGCCGAATCAGGCAACATATCATCCAGCATCTGCGCAACTGTCTCCCGCAGCGGCAGATAGTGTCCGGCATCGAGAAATGCACGGCGTGCCTGCATCATCTCCGCACTATCGCCCGGATCGCGGGAGCGCTTATGCTGCACCGGCAGAAGATTCACATATCCTTCTTTCGCCATATCAAACTGATGTCCCTGCGGACAACGATAACTTTTATCTGAGCGCATCAGCGACGCATGACAAAGGGGGCAACTGAAGGACATGGCAACTCCGGGGCATAAACCAAAGGGCGAAGTGTACCGCTATTCGCCCCGCTATAAAACGGCTGGATTACCGCATGACGATAAGGTGGTCAGAACCGGCCGGGAGGCCATCAGGTTTTATATTCTCCAGGCGCAGCACGTTGCCCATGATTTCGCTGAAAACCGGCGCTGAAACCGCCCCACCGTAGTACGCCCCGTTTTGAGGCTCGTTAATCACCACGACCAGCGCAAAACGCGGATCGCTCGCAGGCGCGACGCCCGCGGTATAGGCGACATATTTATCGACATATTTGCCGCTGTCATCAATCTTCTTCGCCGTACCGGTTTTTACCGCCACGCGGTAATCACGCACCGCGGCCTTAACGCCACCGCCACCGGGTAGCGCAACGCTCTCCATCATATGCTCCACCTCATGCGCGATCTCCTCCGGCATAACGCGGTGCCCGATAACGGGGGGATCGATGCGGGTGATCGACAGGGGACGCTCCAGTCCAAATCCGCCAATCGTCGCATAGACGTGGGCAAGCTGGAGCGGCGTCACCATCAGGCCATAGCCGAAGGCAAAGGTCGCGCGGTCGAGCTGGCTCCAGTACTTACGCTGTGGCAACAGGCCCGCGCTCTCCCCCGTTAAGCCAAGACCCGTGTTCGTGCCAAAACCAAAGTTCCGGTAGGTATCAAGAAGGTGCTGTATGGGCATCGCCAGCGAGAGCCGGGAGACTCCGGTATCGCTCGATTTCTGCAGGATCCCGGTCATCGTCAGCTCCGGGTAGTAGCCCACGTCGCGAATACGGTGTCCATCAAGTGTATAAGGATGGGTGTCAATCACGCTGTCCGGCTGGACCAGCCCCTGCTGCAGCGCCGTCATCAGCACCAGCGGTTTAACGGTCGAACCGGGTTCGAACGTATCGCTAATAGCCCGGTTACGAAAATCGTTAATTGTCGCGCCTTCCCGGTTATTGGGGTTGAAGTCCGGGTAACTCGCCATGGCGAGTATTTCGCCGGTTGGGATATTGATCAATACCGATGCCCCTGACTCGGCCTTATTCCAGGCCACGGCATTATCCAGCGCGTCTTCGGTAATGGTCTGTAGCCGCTCGTCGATGCTGAGCTGAATGTTATGCGCTGGCGTGGGCGCAACTTCCGTCAGGTTTTCAACCACCCGGCCGTAGCGATCCTCCCTTACCTGTCGGACACCCGCTTTACCCGTCAGCTGAGTATTAAAGCTTTTTTCCACCCCTTCAATGCCCTGCCCGTCAATATTGGTGAAGCCAATCAGATTGGCCGCCACGTGGCCTGCCGGGTAAAAACGGCGCGATTCATCACGCAGGTTAATTCCCGGCAAATTCAGTTTATCAATCCATTTGGCCTGCGCAGGATCAACCTGACGAGCCAGGTAAATGAACCGGCCCCTGGGATTGGCGTTAATGCGCGAAGAGAGGGTATTCAGGGAGAGGTGAAGCGCGCTCGCCAGCGCCTGCCAGCGATCGTCAAAACCAACGCCCCCTTTTGCGAGTACCGTTTTAGGGTCGGCCCATACGGCTCTGACGGGCACGCTGACCGCCAGAGGTCGGCCTTCACGATCCGTGATCATCCCTCGTGGAGCATCAATCGTCAGCTGACGCAGCGATCGCATATCTTCCTGCTTCACCAGGTTGTCTGGTTTGATGATTTGTAGCCAGGCAACACGACCCAGTAAAAAAGCCAGACTGCAGAAAATAGCAAAACAGAGCAGCGCAAAACGCGCTGGTGTGAAATTGCCAGCGCTCATAATTAATTTCTTTTTCACCTGAACCCCAGAGCTGTTAAACAACGCTCTGATTTAACGGGAAAAGATGCGCTGAGGGAGGCGAAACTGTGCTTCTAACCTCGCAGCTTTGCAACAAGTTGCTAACGAGACAGAGGATAGTCATATTTTGAAAGATAAGGGCATAAAAAAGCCCCGCATTGTGCGAGGCTTTATGTCTGAGATTGAAGTGCTACGCGCTTCAGTCAGCAGCGGTTCGATCAGATAGCAGTTACGTTAACTGCAGCTGGGCCTTTCTGGCCGTCCTGAATTTCGAACTCAACGTTCTGGCCTTCAGCCAGAGTTTTGAAGCCGTTACCCTGGATTGCAGAGAAGTGTACGAACACGTCTTTGCTGCCGTCAGCAGGAGTAATGAAACCAAAACCTTTAGACTCGTTGAACCACTTAACTTGACCTTTAATCTTTGCCATTTGCAAAATTCCTTAGAGTGTTTTCTTAGCCCGCAGGCATTGACTGAGATAAAACTGAGACATTACTGCATGAGGCACTAATATAAGGTTCGGCAGAGAAGCGGTATTCAACGACAACGTGTTTACTCAGGACTTCTTTACTGAAAATGCCACACATAAACAGAACTGTACCTCGTTTGACCCAAAACGTGTTATCACACACTATGTTTAATATGGCAAGCCATTTTTAAACATGTCTCGATCCGCCGCACAAATTCGAACACTGTCTGTAAGGATTTGCACAATTATGCGCGATACACACAGACAGCTTAACGCCCTTACACAGGCTCTACGGTGCTTTCGCAAGCACTGTAATCTAAGACTTTTTTAACATAGCTCAATCATTACAATGCGTCCAGCAACCGTGAAAAGAAATCTTCGGAATTGATTGAGTTAGAACAAATTGTGAAAACTTATGCTTAAATCATTGCAACGGGGGCGTATTGTTTCAGGAAAAACTCAATGTTAATAATCCGCACCGAACTGTATTAAAATGCAGCAGGTAATAAGGAGGGTTATGCACCAAAATAATGAAATTTTTATGACGCTGCATCAAAACAAGGCAAGCAAAACGTTTCGATAAAAATAAAACATTTTTGAGCTTAGATACATACAGAATATATGCAACAATTCATCGCTTCGTTTATAAGGATAAATAATCGCCAGTTTTCAGTATCCTGAAAGTACTATTAACTGGTGCTAAATTATCTGCCTTACCACTTAACGCGTTTTCAGGGAGGGATTACACCTGGACTGAACCAGACCACAGTCCCTCCCGGGACACGGCAATCAGCGCTCAGCCACCAGACGGATAAAATCGTCCTGATCCTGGTTGTTTTCAGCGACAGCCTCTTTTGACTCGTCTTTCCCTTCCGGTTCGTTAGCCTCGCACAGACGACGCAGCAGCGCATTCTGACGCTTTTGCTGATCGAGCAGCGCTTCCAGCAGTTCAATCTGCTCGTTTGTACGGGAACTGGCACGGTTCACGAAAAACCACATGACCAGACCCACCAGCAGAACAACCAAAGAGATCATCAGGGATGCTACATTCAGCAACCCTGAGTTCAGTAACTCGCCCATTTCACCACCTCAATAAAAACGCCTATTTTACCACTGGTGCGAAGGAAGGAAATCACCTTAAGAAAAAATGCGTGCTACCACGGGATAAACTTATTGATTGCGCAAACGCCGCTAAAAAACTGTACATCCTGATCGCACATCACATTGATCGTCTGCGTCCATAACACCACGCACGCTATCAGTACGACAATCAGAATCACCCAGCGTATTTTTTTCACTCCACACTCCGTCTAAAGACCTGATACAACCAGGTTATCACGGTGACCTTAAACAAGGACTAACTGTACCAACATCAGGTCTTTTTCAGAATCCTGCACTTGTTTCATTACGTAAACCGTTTAGGCTAGCCTCATGATAACAACGATAAAAGAGGTAACAATGCGCGTAATCATTCGAACGATTATAGTACTGGCGATACTCTGGATTGGACTTTTGTTAACCGGCTACGGTGTGCTTGTGGGAAGCACCGAAAATGCAGCAGGCTTAGGTATTCAGTGTAAGTACGTAACAGCACAAGGCGTAAGCACGGCGCAGTATCTCCATTCTGACAGCGGCATCATTGGTTTAACCAACTGCCCGGTACTGAGGAAGATGTCCGTCGTGGTTGATAATGGCTAACTGGCCTGGTTAACCACTGACGAAAAACGCCGCAAAAGATGCGGCGTTTTTTTATGCTAAAACGCGTTAAAAGGGATAGTCGTGATAGCCCATCTGCTCGGAAATCTTACGCGCGGCAGTGTGCAGAACAGCCACATACTCGTGCAGACGCTCTTCTGAGAAGCGCAGGGTTGGGAAAGAGATACTTAAACCCGCGATCACCACGCCAAACCGGTCAAACACCGGAACGCCGATGCAGCGCAGCCCTTCTTCCTGCTCTTCGTTATCTTCGCCGTATCCTTGTTCACGCACCTTGTCGAGTACCGTTAATAGTTCATCAGTATTGGTAATGGTTCGTTCCGTACTGCGTTTATATTCCACACCATCAAGGATCTGCTTCACCTCTTCGCGATCGCGCCACGCCAGCAGAACCTTGCCAATTGCCGTGCTATAAAGCGGGTTGCGGCGGCCAATGCGCGAATACATACGCAGGTTGTACATGGAGTCGATTTTATGGATGTAAACAATGCTGTCTTCATCCAGTGCACCCAGGTGGATGGTCTCTTTGGTCAGACGGGAGATCTCACGCATCTGAATGTCCGCGCTGCGGATCAAATCAACGTTTTGCAGCGCCCGGGCACCCAGTTCGAACAGCTTTAGCGTCAGAGAGTATTTTTCAGACTCTCCTTCCTGCGCTACATAACCCAGTGACTTCATGGTTTGCAAAAAGCGGTAAACGGTGCTTTTCGACATCATCACACGCTGCGACAACTCTGTAATACCAATTTCACGCTCTTCTCCGAGCGCCTGTAAGATGCCAAACACCTTCAGCACGGAAGAAACAGAATCTGGCTGTTTATCCAAATCCGCAATTGCCATTTACCACCTCATAGAGAGTGTTTTATAAAAATCAGAACCGGTTTTTATTATAAATTCCTGTGATGTTACCTGCAATCAATGCGCGTTTGTTTCGTTACAAATCTGCGACATATAACGGCGTTAACAGTGCTAAAATCGTTACCCTGAGAATAATTTCACCCTGAGCTTTTTATCCCCGATGGAAAAGAACCTTTCCGATGGTCTGCCTTTGCCCCTGCGGTATGGCGCCATTGCTACGATTATTATTGGGATCTCAATGGCCGTCCTCGATGGCGCGATTGCGAACGTTGCCCTGCCCACTATCGCCAGCGACCTGCAGGCATCCCCGGCCAGCTCGATATGGATTGTTAACGCCTATCAGATTGCGATTGTGATTTCCCTGCTCTCCTTCTCTTTCCTCGGCGACATGTTCGGCCACCGTCGGGTCTATCAGTGCGGCCTGGTGGTGTTCACCTTTACCTCGCTGTTATGCGCCCTGTCTGACTCATTGCACACGCTGACGCTGGCGCGCATAGCGCAGGGCTTTGGCGGTGCGGCGCTGATGAGTGTAAATACGGCATTGATCCGCTTGATCTATCCGCAGCGCCACCTTGGACGCGGGATGGGGATAAACTCGTTTATTGTCGCGGTTTCCTCCGCCGCCGGACCAACAATTGCAGCAGCCATACTTTCTGTCGCCTCATGGCAATGGCTCTTTGCCATAAACGTGCCGCTGGGTATCGTGGCTATCTTCTTTGCCCTGCGTTTTCTTCCTGCTAACGGCCCCAAAAGTACCATGCCGCGTTTTGACGTCCCCAGCGCAGTGATGAATGCACTGACCTTTGGTCTGCTGATTACAGCCCTGAGCGGCTTTGCTCAGGGGCAATCCATGGCGCTTACCGGCATCGAGCTTATCGCCCTGCTGGTAACAGGATTCTTCTTTGTTCGCCGTCAGCTCGCCCTGCCCGTTCCTTTGCTGCCGGTAGATCTGCTGCGTATCCCCCTCTTTTCGCTCTCCATCTGTACGTCCATTTGCTCGTTCTGCGCTCAGATGCTGGCGCTGGTTTCTCTGCCCTTCTTTCTGCAAAGCGTGGTAGGACGTTCGGAGGTGGAGACCGGGCTGCTGCTAACGCCCTGGCCACTGGCGACGATGGTGATGGCGCCGCTGGCGGGTTACTTAATTGAACGTATCCATGCCGGTTTGTTGGGTGCGGTGGGACTGGCCGTCATGGCAACCGGCCTTTTCGCGCTGGCACTGTTACCGTCATCACCCAGCGATCTGGACATCGTCTGGCGCATGATCCTCTGTGGTGCGGGGTTCGGCCTGTTTCAGTCCCCCAATAATCACACCATCATCACCTCTGCGCCCCGTCACCGCAGTGGCGGCGCCAGCGGGATGTTGGGAACTGCGCGCCTTCTGGGGCAAAGCAGCGGCGCGGCGCTGGTTGCCCTGATGTTTAACCTTGCCGGGCAAAACGGTAACCACGTTGCGCTGCTCACCGCCGGCGCGCTTGCCACCCTCGCGGCCATCGTCAGCGGTCTGCGCGTTACCCAGCCCAGGGTTCAGGCATAAAAAAAGCCGGGCGGAGAATACGCCTGCCCGGCTTATTGTGACGCTTCGCGTTACTTCAGGTATTCCCCACTGCGCAGCGCTTCAATACGTTTATCCAGCGGCGGGTGAGACATAAACAGCTCACTGAGCGACTTTGATTTACCGTTGATGCAGAAGGCCATCATGCTGTTCGCTTCCTGCGGCTCGTAGCTGGTTTTCAGGCGCTGCAGGGCAGCAATCATCTTCTCGCGTCCCACCAGTTTCGCAGAGCCGGCATCCGCGTGGAATTCACGGTGGCGCGAGAACCACATGGTGATAATACTCGCCAGAATACCGAACACCAGTTCCAGCACCATCGACACGGCGAAGTAGATCAGCGGGTTACCGTTGCTCTCTTCACCTTCATCACGGTTGCCGCCCATAAAGCCCGCCGCAATCTGCGCCAGGATACGGGAGATAAAGATAACGAAGGTGTTCACCACGCCCTGAATCAGCGTCATGGTCACCATGTCGCCGTTGGCAATATGGCTGATTTCGTGAGCGATGACCGCTTCGGCTTCGTCACGGCTCATGTTTTGCAGCAACCCGGTGCTGACAGCAACCAGCGATGCATCACGACGGGCACCCGTGGCAAACGCGTTAATATCGGGCGCATGATAAATGGCCACCTGCGGCATGGCGATCCCGGCCTGACGGGATTGCTGAGCCACCGTATTCATCAGCCACTGTTCCATATCGTTACGCGGCTGCTCAATCACCTCACCGCCGACGGATTTCAGCGCCATCCACTTTGACATCAGCAGGGAAATGAACGAGCCACCAAAACCAAACAGCAGCGCCATAATCAACAGACCCTGAACGCTGCTCGACTGAATTCCTGTCAGGCTTAGCACGAGCCCGAAAACCACCATCACCGCCAGGTTGGTGAGCAGGAAGAGCGCGATTCGCATCATAATTTTCTTTTAACCTCAGTTTAACAAAGCGCACTATGCGATTACCCACATCGTATGGGTATTGCGGCTATTTTCAAGCATCCGGAGGGCGTAAGTCACCAGAAAGACACAACTTTACACAATTGGAAATCTGCCTGACGGAAGGATGCGGAACAAAAAGAAACAGGCACAATTTCTTGTGCCTGTTGGGGGATTATTTCGCCGGAGCGGGTTGCTCGGCAGGCTTATCTTTTTCCAGATTCGCCAGGTCGAGGGCAATATGCACCGTCTCGTCCAGGTAAGGATCCGGCTCCTGGTAATCTTTTGGCAGATCGTCCAGTTTCTTGAGCAGAGGCTTACCTTCACGCTTGAAGCGGTCGTTGATGCGGGCCAGACGCGTGGCATCGTCTTCGTTGTTCTCTTTCTCACGCTGGGCGTAGTTCAGAGAAACAATATTCCGTTTATCCTTCAGGGCATTGAAACGCGCAATGTCCTTCATGATGTACTGGAATTCCGGATCTTTCGCGATGCGGTCGTTATGCGCTTTCAGCAGTTCAGGGCCAAATTGCGTCATATCACCCGCTTTCACGTAGGTCGCAGCATTGATGCTGTCCCACGGTAACGCGTTATCTTCAAACTTCTCGCCAGTTTCGGTCTCTTCCGTTCCTGTCGGCATCATGATATCCGGCGTGACGCCTTTACGCTGCGTACTGCCGCCGTTGACGCGGTAGAACTTCTGAATGGTGTACTGCACTGAACCCAGCGCAGGCCATTCCGGACGCAGCATCTGATCGTAGATACGGTTCAGCGATCGATACTGCTGAACGGTGCCTTTACCAAAGGTTGGCTCACCCACGATCAGCGCACGGCCGTAGTCCTGCATTGCCGCGGCAAAGATCTCAGACGCAGACGCACTGAAGCGGTCGACCAGCACGACCAGCGGGCCTTTGTAGTAGACCACACCATCGTTGTCGGCATCTTCACGGACTTTACCGTTGTTATCACGCACCTGAACCACAGGGCCAGACGGGATGAAGAGGCCAGAGAGCGATACCGCTTCTGTCAGCGCACCACCGCCGTTGCTGCGCAGGTCAATGATGACGCTGCTGACGTTCTGTTTCTCAAGTTTCTGCAGCTGAACCTTCACATCGTCGGTCAGCCCTACGTAGAAGCCAGGGATATCCAGGACACCCACCTTCTCTTTACCCACGGTTTTCACCGACATTTTCACCGCGCGGTCTTCCAGACGGATACGCTCACGGGTCAGGGTAACGATACGGGTTTTAGTGCCTTTACCCGCTGGCAGAATTTCCAGACGAACTTTGCTGCCTTTCGGACCTTTAATCAGTGCAACCACGTCGTCAAGACGCCAGCCAATGACATCGACCATGCCTTTACCGGTTTGTCCGACCCCGACAATGCGGTCGCCTACGCTGATCGCTTTGCTTTTGGAGGCAGGGCCACCCGCCACCATGGAATTGATCACGGTGTAATCATCATCCATCTGCAGTACCGCACCGATACCTTCCAGAGACAGGCTCATTTCGGTATTGAACTGTTCGGTGTTGCGCGGGGAGAGATAGTTGGTGTGCGGATCGATTTCGTGCGCAAAGGCCGTCATTGCCAGAGAGAAGACATCCTCACTGTTGGTCTGCGCCAGACGACGAATGGCAAATTTGTAACGACGCGTCAGCGTGTCACGGATCTCTTTTTCATCTTTGCCGGTCAGCTTGAGACTCAGTTCGTCGTATTTAACCTTTCCGTCCCACAGCGCATTCAACTCGGCTTCATCTTTCGGCCACGGCGCTTTGCTGCGATCAAGATTGAAATTGTCGTTGCCGGTGAAGTCCATCGGACGTTCGAGCACTTTCAGGGCGTACTGATAGCGTTCAAAGCGGCGCTTTTGCGACAGGTTGTAGAGGTCGTAGAAAAGATCCAGCTTGCCTGACCGCAACTCATCACCCACCTCGGATTTGCGCTTAGCGAATTGCTCGACATCACTGGCGAGCAAAACGTTATGGCTGTAATCCAGCAAGTTCAGATAGCGGTCAAAGATTTTGGCCGAAAAGGCCTGATCGAGATCGAACTGACGATAGTGCGAGCGGGTGAAACGAGACGTCACGCGCTCGCTCACCGTCGCGTGCTGCGTCTCTTCCTTGAGTACCGGAATTTGATCAACACGCGTGATATCGTCCACTGCGAAAGCATGGCCTGTTATAGCAAACAGACCCGCCAGCGCGGTGAGCTTAAAAAAAGTGTTCATGCCAGGCTTGGCCTCCGTTTCAGAACAACAAGTGTTCTGCGCGTACAATCATTGACATACCAGAAGTCAGCTGTACACGAACGCCATCTTTGGTGATTTCCAGTACGGTGGCGTCCATAGCATTGTTGCCCGCTTTGACCTTCAGCGCCTGACCCACGCTCAGCGCGTTGATGTCAGAAACCGGGGTATGGCGCGGCTCTTCACGAGGCGCACGTGGGGCTTTGGCTGCTGGTTTGTCTGCACGCGGTTTGCGATCGTTATTATCGTGACGACGCGGCGCAGGGCGCGGTTTACGCTCACGACGAGGCGCTTCTTCCTGGCCGTTTGCCGCTGCGGCTTCGCGTTTTTTCGCTTGCTGTTCTGCACGTTGTGCCTGAACGCGTGCTTTGGCTTCTTCAAGCTGCTTGCGTGCGTGTTCAACGTGCTGCTCGTCCAGCTCACCACAAGGGTTGCCGTCGAGATCCACGCGAGTTGCGCCCGGTTTGATACCGTACAGGTAACGCCAGCTCGAAGTATAAAGACGTAAGGCAGAACGCAACTGAGTTTTGCTGAGGTTCATTTCCCCCTCAACGCGCGCTACCAGATCCTGAAAAATACCGACTTTCAGGGGACGAGCTTCACCTTCCGCGCTGAAGCACTGCGGGAAACGCTCGGCCAGAAATGCGATAACTTCTTTACTGCTATTCAACTTAGGTTGATTTTCCATGAAATTTCCTGATTACAACGGACGTTGCCAACAAGCGCAGGCATGAACAGGCGTCATTATAATGACGCTATCAGTAAATGCTACGTTATCCGTTGATTATCCTGCGACGCTCGCAAAGAATTTTTGATAATCGGTGCCGGCAAGGACGTTTTCCAGATTCGCCACCAGCTCGCGCAGCCCTTGCTCGTCCTCGGTTGTGAAGCGACTGAAGACGGTGCTGTCGATATCCAAAACGCCAATAATCTGATTTCTTACCACCAGCGGCAGTACGATCTCAGAATTACTGGCGGCATCACAGGCGATATGCCCGTCAAACGCATGAACATCTTCCACACGCTGTACCTGATTCTCGGCCACCGCAGTACCGCATACACCGCGCCCTACCGGAATACGCACGCAAGCCAGTTTGCCCTGGAACGGGCCAAGTACCAGCGTGTCACCTTCCAGGAGGTAAAAGCCAGCCCAGTTCACGTCAGAGAGACGTTCGAACAACAATGCGCTAGTATTTGCCAGAGTGGCTAAGAAGCTGGTCTCACCCGCCATCAATGCCTTAAAATCGCGGTTCAGATCCGCGTAGAATTCTGTTTTGTTCATTATTCAATCACTTAGTTGTCTTACAAAATTACCGCATAGCCTATTAAAATAAGCATTAAATGCGCTCATGCTCAAGATGAATCCGTTCATGAGTTAATATAACGTTCAACAATACTTATTTGTGCGCAGCTGATGGCCTTAAAAACAACCAAAATTACGCCGACAAAAAAGATAACGGTCCATACGGTAAGAGACGCTTTGCCTCGTGCACATTATCAGCGTTGCCCCCAGTGCGATACGCTTTTTATGTTGCCGAAGATGAAATCGCACCAAAGTGCCTTTTGCCCCCGATGTGACGCGAAAATTCGTGACGGCCGAGACTGGTCGTTAACCCGTCTGGCCGCCATGGCCGTCACCATGCTGCTGCTGATGCCCTTCGCCTGGACCGAGCCCCTGCTGAAGCTCTACCTGCTTGGCGTACGCATTGATGCCAACGTGCTGCAGGGGATCTGGCAGATGACCCGCCAGGGCGATCCGATTACCGCTGCCATGGTGCTGTTTTGCACCGTTGGCGCGCCACTGGTGCTGGTTGCAGCCATTGCCTATCTGTGGTTTGGCAACATCCTGGGGATGAATCTTCGCCCGGTGCTGCTGATGCTGGATAAACTCAAAGAGTGGGTGATGCTGGATATCTATCTGGTCGGTGTGGGCGTGGCATCAATTAAAGTGCAGGATTATGCTTTTCTGCAGCCGGGCGTCGGGCTTTTTGCCTTTATCTGCCTGGTGCTGCTCAGCATCCTGACGCTGATCCACCTGAACGTTGAGCAACTCTGGGAGCGTTTTTACCCTCAGCGCCCTGCCACCCGTCCGGATGAGAATCTCCGCGTCTGTCTGGGATGCCATTACACCGGGTTGCCCGATCCCCGTGGGCGCTGTCCGCGCTGCCACATACCCTTGCTGCATCGACGCAATAACAGTCTGCAAAAATGCTGGGCGGCGCTGATTGCCTCCCTGGTGTTCTTGATCCCCGCCAATATGCTGCCGATTTCCATCATTTACGTGAATGGTGCCCGTCAGGAGGATACAATCCTCTCCGGCATTATCTCCCTGGCACACAGCAACGTTGGGGTGGCGGCCATCGTCTTTATCGCCAGTATCCTGGTTCCTTTTACCAAAGTCGTGGTGATGTTCACCCTGCTCATCAGCATTCACTTTAAGTGTGAACAAGGATTACGAACCCGAATACTGCTTCTGCGATTTGTCACCTGGATTGGCCGCTGGTCCATGTTGGATCTGTTTGTGATTTCGCTGATGATGTCGCTAATAAATCGCGACCAGTTACTTGCTTTTACTATGGGACCCGCAGCTTTTTATTTCGGCTCTGCGGTGATATTGACTATTCTTGCTGTGGAATGGCTGGATAGCCGCTTACTTTGGGATGCACATGAGTCAGGAAACCCCCGCTTCGCCGACTGAAGCGAGAATTAAAACTAAACGCCGCATTTCGCCATTCTGGTTGCTGCCTGTCATCGCCCTGATGATTGCAGGCTGGCTTATCTGGACGAGCTATGAAGATCGCGGAAGTACCGTCACCATTGATTTCCAGACCGCCGACGGCATCGTCGCCGGACGAACCCCCGTTCGTTTTCAGGGGGTTGAAGTCGGTACGGTTCAGGACATCTCACTCGGAAAAGGGCTGAACAAAATTCAGGTGCGGGTCAGCATTAAATCGGACATGCAGGACGCGCTGCGCAGCGAAACGCAGTTCTGGCTGGTCACGCCGAAGGCGTCTCTGGCGGGTGTCTCGGGGCTGGATGCGCTGGTTGGCGGTAACTACATCGGTATGATGCCAGGCAAGGGCGAACCGCAGGATCACTTTGTCGCGCTGGATACGCAGCCAAAATATCGTCTCAATAACGGCGATCTGATGATCCATCTGCAGGCGCCGGATCTCGGCTCACTGAACAGTGGCTCGCTGGTCTATTTCCGAAAAATTCCGGTGGGTCGCGTTTACGATTACGCCATCAATCCGAACAAACAGGGCGTGACCATCGATGTGCTGATCGAACGCCGATTCACCAACCTGGTGAAAAAAGGCAGCCGCTTCTGGAACGTGTCTGGCGTAGATGCCGACCTCAGCCTGAGCGGTGCTAAAGTGAAGCTGGAGAGCCTGGCCGCGCTGGTAAACGGGGCGATTGCCTTTGACTCCCCGGAGAACTCCAGCCCTGCTGCTGCCGATGATACGTTCGGGTTGTATGCTGATCTGGCGCACAGCCAGCGAGGGGTGATCGTCAAACTTGTTCTGCCCGATGCGAAAGGTCTGAAAACCGGATCAACACCGCTGATGTATCAGGGTCTGCAGGTAGGTCAGCTCACCAAAATGACGCTCAACCCTGGCGGCTCGGTGACGGGCGAAATGACCGTCGACCCCAGCGTGGTCGATCTCCTGCGCGAGAAAACGCGTATCGAGATGCGCAGTCCGAAGCTCTCTCTGAACGATGCCAGTCTCAGCACTTTGCTGACCGGCAACACGTTTGAACTGATCCCCGGTGAAGGAAAGCCAAGCAACAACTTCGTGATCGCCCCGGCGGATAAAGCCCTGCTGCAAAAACCGGGCGTTGTGACGGTTACGCTAAATGCACCCGAAAGTTATGGTATTGAAGCCGGTCAGCCGCTAATCCTCCACGGTGTCCAGGTGGGTCAGGTTCTGGAGCGAACGCTTTCCGAAAACGGCGTGAGCTTCTCGGTAGCGATCGATCCGCAATACAGCAACCTCGTCCATGGCGACAGTAAATTCGTGGTAAACAGCCGCGTCGATGTAAAGGTAGGCCTGGACGGCGTAGAGTTCCTTGGTGCCAGTGCCAGCGAATGGGTTAACGGCGGCATTCGCATTTTGCCGGGCGATAAAGGCCCCATCCGCGAAAATTACCCGCTGTATGCCAACCTGGACAAAGCGATTGAAAACAGCCTGAGCGATCTGCCGACGACCACGCTGACCTTGAGCGCCGAGACGCTACCGGACGTCCAGGCAGGTTCTGTGGTGCTGTATCGCAAGTTTGAAGTCGGGGAAGTGATCGCCGTTCGCCCGCGTGCGGACGCGTTTGATATCGAACTGCATATCAAGCCGGAGTATCGCAAGCTGCTGACGCCAAACAGCGTCTTCTGGGCCGAAGGCGGCGCGAAAGTTCAGCTTAACGGTAACGGGCTGACCGTGCAGGCATCCCCGCTCTCACGCGCGCTGCGCGGCGCCATTAGCTTCGATAACCTCAGCGGTGCAGGCGCAAACCTGCGTAAGGGCGATAAGCGTATTCTCTTCCCGTCCGAAACCGCCGCGCGTGCCGTGGGTGGGCAGATTACCCTGCACGCGTTTGATGCCGGTAAGCTGGCGGAAGGCATGCCGATTCGCTACCTGGGCATTGATATCGGCCAGATCCAGAAGCTGACGCTGATCACCTCCCGCAACGAGGTACAGGCCACCGCGGTGCTCTACCCGGAATATGTGCAGACCTTCGCCCGCACCGGTTCCCGCTTCTCGGTGGTGACGCCGCAGATTTCGGCCGCAGGCGTTGAACATCTCGACACTATTCTGCAGCCCTATATCAACGTCGAACCCGGCCAGGGCAATGCACGGCGTGATTTCGAACTGCAGGAAGCCACCATCACCGATTCGCGCTACCTCGGTGGCCTGAGCATTGTGGTGGAAGTCCCGGAAGCAGGCTCACTTGGCATCGGCACGCCGGTTCTGTTCCGCGGTATTGAGGTAGGTACTGTAACGGGTCTGACGCTTGGTACGCTCTCCGATCGTGTGATGGTGGCGTTACGTATCAGCGACCGTTACCAGCACCTGGTACGAAATAACTCGGTATTCTGGCTGGCATCTGGCTACTCGCTGGACTTCGGCCTGACGGGGGGCGTGGTGAAAACCGGTACCTTCAACCAGTTCATCCGTGGTGGTATTGCGTTTGCCACCCCGCCGGGCACGCCACTGGCGCCAAAAGCGCAGTCAGGGAAACACTTCCTGCTGCTCGAAAGCGAACCGAAAGAGTGGCGTGAATGGGGAACGGCCCTGCCGCGTTAATCTGAAAGGCTCCGGTGTCAACGCGCCGGAGCCTTTATGTTACACTGCACACCTGAACTTTTCCCTGTGGTGTGCACGTGGCTCAAAACTCCGTATTTCTTCCTGAACAATTCCTTGCGCAAATGCGCGAGGCGCTTCCCTCTCACCTGTCGTTAGATGATTTTATCGCCGCCTGCCAGCGTCCGTTACGCCGGAGCATTCGCGTCAACACGCTGAAAATCAGCGTCGATGATTTTCTGACGCTGGTTTCCCCCTACAACTGGCAGCTTACGCCGGTGCCCTGGTGTGCAGAGGGGTTTTGGATCGAGCGCGATGACGAAGATGCCGTGCCGCTGGGAAGTACCGCAGAACATCTGAGCGGTCTGTTTTATATTCAGGAAGCCAGTTCGATGCTGCCGGTTGCCGCCCTGTTCGCAGAAGGCAACGCACCTGAACGCGTGATGGACGTTGCCGCCGCGCCCGGCTCGAAAACAACACAAATTGCCGCCCGGATGGGTAATCACGGGGCGATTCTTGCCAACGAATTTTCCGCCAGCCGCGTGAAAGTCTTGCATGCCAACATCAGCCGCTGCGGTATCCAGAATGTCGCCCTGACGCATTTTGACGGACGCGTGTTTGGCGCCGCCTTGCCGGAAGCGTTCGATGCCATTCTGCTCGACGCCCCCTGCTCCGGTGAGGGGGTGGTGCGTAAAGATCCCGATGCGTTAAAGAACTGGTCTGTGGAAAGCAATCTTGAGATCGCTGCCACGCAGCGCGAACTGATCGACAGCGCCTTTCACGCCCTGCGACCCGGCGGCACGCTGGTGTACTCCACCTGTACCCTCAACCGCGATGAAAACGAAGACGTCTGTCTGTGGTTGAAAGCGCAATACCCGGATGCCGTTGAGTTCCTGCCACTTAACGATCTGTTTGCCACGGCAGATGAGGCCGCCACGCCGGAAGGTTTCCTGCACGTGTTCCCACAGATTTACGACTGCGAAGGGTTCTTTGTGGCTCGTCTGCGCAAAACTCAGGCGGTGGCTCCCCTGCCAGCCCCGAAATTTAAGGTCGGCAATTTCCCGTTCGCCCCGCTGAAAGGCCGCGATGCTGTGCAACTTAAAGCCGCCGCCAATAAGGTTGGGCTGATCTGGGATGAGAATCTGCACCTCTGGATGCGTGATAAAGAGATATGGCTGTTCCCGGCACCCATTGAGCCGCTTATTGGTAAAGTCCGTTTTTCACGTATCGGGATCCGCCTGGCGGAAGTGCATAATAAAGGGTACCGCTGGCAGCACGAAGCGGTCATCGCCCTGGCGGACAGCGATAACACGTTTGAACTGACGCATCAGGAAGCCGAAGAGTGGTATCGTGGTCGCGACGTTTACCCGGAAACTACCCCGTCTCAGGATGAGGTTATTGTGACGTATCAGGGCTTCCCGTTGGGTCTGGCGAAAAAGGTCGGCTCGCGGCTGAAAAATAGTTATCCGCGGGAGTTGGTCCGCGATGGCCGGTTGTTTACGGGTAACAGTCCCACCGACTAAAAAAAAGCGCATTTTTTTACTGGCGATTTTGCTCTCCTTGTCTACGATCAAAAATGGATGCCCATACTGGTCATACCAGATTCTGAAAACCGACCCGGAGAGCACTATGACGAAAACCAGCGTGCGTATTGGCGCTTTTGAGATCGACGACGCAGAGCTGCGCGGCGAAGCACAAGGCGATCGAACGTTAAGTATTCCCTGCAAATCCGACCCGGATTTGTGCATGCAACTCGACGCATGGGATGCGGATACCAGCGTCCCGGCGATACTTGATGGCGAACACTCTGTTCTTTACCGTGAGCATTACGATAGCAAAACCGATGCCTGGGTCATGCGCCTTGCCTGACCTAAAGAGAACCCGCCCGAAGGCGGGTTATTTATTACTGTAGCTGTGCCAGCGTGAAGTAACCGTCGAACACCGCTCCGGTATCAATATAGTGCAGGTTATCAAAATCATACCGCCTGTCGACGGGCGTATGCCCGAACCAGAAATGATCCGCACCGCTAATCCCCTGCCCTTTGCCCACCATAAAGCCCATCAACCTGTCGCGGTCCCACAGCACGCGCTGGGCGCTCACCGGTTTTTGCCAGCAGTATTCCGCGGCCGGGTAATCTGCGTGCGCAATAACATTGAGGCCGTTTGCGCAGGTTATCTCGATAATATGCGGCAATTCGCGGCAGGCGTTTAGTAACGTTCGCGCCAGCGCCTGCTGCTCGCGATCAAGGCGCGTAAACCACACTCCACCATTCATCGCCCACAGCGCAGAATCGTTATTGTCCAGACTATCCATTGCCATTTGCTCATGGTTACCCCGCACGGCTCTGAACCATTTCTCATTGATG
The DNA here is from genome assembly GCF_010692925.1 of Enterobacter sp. T2. Lineage (NCBI taxonomy): Bacteria > Pseudomonadati > Pseudomonadota > Gammaproteobacteria > Enterobacterales > Enterobacteriaceae > Enterobacter > Enterobacter sp. T2. Next base: position 2,823,161 of record NZ_CP048736.1, read on the forward strand.
AGCTGCAGTGTTTTTACGCTGTCAGGACCGCGATCGATCAAATCGCCAACGGAAATAAGCAAATCCTCATACGGATTAAAATGGCGGCGTTTCAGTTCGTCCATAAGCCAGTGATAACAGCCATGTATATCGCTGACAACCCAGACGTGACGCCACATCCCACCCTCTATTCGCTGATACATAAGGCCTCCTTTAAACAGTATAGCCGCCGTATAAAAAGCAAAAGACGGGAGCGGTTCTTACAAAGTCAAACAAACGGTAAACCAACCAGAAATAAAGATCCTCACACTATTAATCCCTTATTCCTGGCTCCTTAGAATAGAGGCAGAAAAAAACGAGGGATCTTCACGTGTCTAATACACACCTGCATAACGATGTGTTCTACCCACATCGCACAAATATTATTTCCGAGCTGGTGAACGGCGAACGTGTCCCGGGACCCATCTGGCGAAAACGCGATTATCGGCTGAAGTTCCTTTTACGTTCGCTTCTGTTCTGGTCTTCCACCCGTCGCATGCTGGAAGCCCTTTCAGGGCGTGACGATTTCGACAAACTGCTCGCCGCTCAAATTACATTGCCCAGCAAGACCCATCGGCAGTATCTGATGCGTGGCCTGACCGCGAACGATCGCGCCGACGCTATCGTTAACCATTATTACTGGATCGATAGCCTGAAAGAGCGCGCCCTCGCCCAGGCGCTGACCAGCCCGCAGGAACAAACCGTTGTTCAGTTCCATGCAAAAGAGGGCGTGATCTATACGGTTAATGCATCCTCTGCCGGGAAAGCCGAGCGCGAAGGTGAGAGCACGCTGTGGCTGCGCGATAACGAGGATACGCTGCTTGCCAGCCTGACCTTTAGCGTAGCCCGCAGCAACGGACAACGCGTAATAGTGATTGGCGGGCTTCAGGGCCCCCGCCGCTGCGTGTCGCGGGACGTCATTAAACAATCCACCCGCGCCTGTCACGGCCTGTTTCCTAAACGCGTGCTGATGGAAGTTCTTTTCCAGCTGGCCTTACAGTCATCTGTTAAGGCGATTTTTGCCGTCAGCGACGAGGGACACGTTTTCCGCGCATTGCGCTATCGCCTCAGCAAAGGCCGCCATTTCCACGCCAGCTATGACGAATTCTGGGATTCTCTGGGCGGTAAAAAGGTCTCCGGCTTCTGCTGGCAACTCCCGCTGCAGATGGAACGCAAATCTCTCGACGAGATCGCGAGCAAGAAGCGTGCGGAATACCGCCGTCGTTTTGAATTGCTTGATGAAATTGAGGCGTCGGTAAAATCCCGCTTTTAAGCACGGCGCTGACTTTCCTTAATTGCTCACAAAAATTTAACAAAACAGGCAAAAAGGGCTGGACTTCCGCCTGCGGTGTTGTGATATGTTTTACGAAGTCGCACAGGATGCATCCGCTGCATAAAGATGATAAAAGGCGTAACGTATTGTCTTTCATACAGATAAAAAGAGACCGAATACGATTCCTGTATTCGGTCCAGGGAAATGGCTCTTGGGAGAGAGCCGTGCGCTAAAAGTTGGCATTAATGCAGGCTAAGTCGCCTTGCCTTTTAAGAATAGATGACGACGCCAGGTTTTCCAGTCCACAGTTAAAGCGGCCAGAAAAAAAGCGTTAAATCATCATCAAAAACAAAAAACCGCAGTGCTTTCGCGAGCATCTGCGGTTTTTTATTGGAAACCTGAACGCTAGCAGAGCTTGTCAGCGCGTTCGATAAATGGTGTCAGGCTCATCTTCTGCCCTGGGTGAGCCGGGTCATCAATCTGGATCACGCTGATGGGCTGGCCGCTGCTCTTGCCGCTGGCCACCTGCTGCTCTGCAACCTCATTCAACGGGTATTGCACCAGCGTACTCGGGTTGATCGCGTATAACGCATGGCCCGGACGACAGGTCAGCATCACCTCTTCGCGATTAAACGCCCACTTGTCTTTACCCACTTCAAAACGGCTGACGGTGATCACCTGCGGCGCGGCCAGAGCGCTCCCCGTGCAGGCCAGCAATAAGAGCGAAAGTACTGTTTTTTTCATATATTAGTTAACCTTGTCAGAAGGGTTCCCAGGTGGCGAACAGGCTGACCGCTGCCAGAACCAGCGCTCCCAGCACCACTTCTGCCTGTGTCATCCTGATAAAAAGCTGTTGTGCCCACCCGGAATCCGGACGAAACCGTGGCACCAGAAAATACCGATTTGCCAGCGCAATTGCCACCATCAACGCCACCAGCGCACATTTGAACAATAAAAGCTGCACGTAGCCAGCCTGCCAGGGAATATGGACGCCCAGAATCAAGAGCGAATTGATCGTCCCTGTGAGCAGCACGCCCGCGACGGCATAGTGGCCTACGCGTGAGAAACGCATCATGGTGTAGATGGCCGCGTTCTGCCAGCGCCCTTTTGCCAGACGCATGCAGAATAGCAGCGGCAGTAATCCGCCGAGCCAGGTTGCGGCACATAACAGATGAACGGCATGATTGAGACGCTGCACAGCCCCCAACGGACCTTCGTTCATCGTCGCGTGGCCTACCCCTGCCAGCAGGACAAACTGCCCCATTGCGAGCAGTAGCAGCCGGGAGCCTTTCAGCGGCGCAAGCCACGCGGCTGCAACCGTAATAGAAGCCAGGATAATTTGCCACAGCCAGACGCTGCCAAACTGCGTCCCCAGTACGCCGTGCCAGACTTGCGGGTTAAACACATCTCCCCAGCCATCGCCCATTAATCCGCCCTGAAGCATGAACATCAGAAGCGCAGCGGCCAGGGTGATTAAAGATGCCACCCGCTGCTGTAGCGCGAAACGCAGAGCCATCAGACGATGGAGAGAGGAAGGCGCCAACCAGACGCTGTATAGCGCATTACCAAAAACGAGCATCAGCGCCGCAAAATGGATAAAGCGAAACCCAACATAGACCAGTGCCAGCATGCTATTTCACGCTAAAGTGATAGCTGCCTTTGGTTTTGTGGCCGTCGACGGAAACCACATGCCAGTCCACCCGGTAGGTTCCGGTCACCAGCGTTTGCGCCAGCGGAACGATCAGTTGAGCCTTGTTCTTTTCGTCTCGCGTTACGGCTCCCGTTTTGACGACCTGCTTGTGCGCATCCGTCACCACCACACCGCTAAATCCCGGTTCGATACCTTCCGAAAAATTCAGCGTCAGTGACTGCGGAGCGCTCACCACGCTGTCTGCTGCCGGGCTCTGCTGTTTAAGATGCGCATGCGCCAGCACAGTAGGTGAGATAACGACTGATGCCAGAAAAACCAGCGCGCATACCGTGCGTGAAGTGGATAATCCCATCGCGATCATTCCTTTTTGTTATGTCTGTATGCTAAAGAATAACGCTGTATAATAGACGAGTCGAGGATCATCCCACCTCCGCTTGTCATCGTCGCGCAATCGCGGTAACGTTGCCGCCGCATAAACAGGAGAAGGAAATGAAAATCAATCTGGCCGCCCTTCCTCAGGACGAGATGGATAAAGTGAATGTCGATCTCGCAGCCGCTGGCGTTGCGTTCAAAGAGCGTTACAACATGCCCATCGTGGCTGAAGTTGTGGAACGGGAACAACCCGCCCATTTGCGCGACTGGTTCCGGGAAAGATTAATTGCTCACCGTCTCGCTTCGGTCAACCTCTCTCGTCTGCCGTACGAGCCTAAAGTTAAATAAGCTTAACGAGTCGTTACACTTCCTTACGCGAAATCTGGCAGGATAAGAAAACCCTGATTAAATTAGGTGTATTCTTAAATCCCTGCGACTCAGTGTATAAGGAAGTCACGATGTCACAATGGAATATAGCGGCAGCCCAGTATGGCGGGCAGTATCACAGTGTTGATGAGCACGTTACCCATCACCTACGCTTCATTGCCGAAGCGGCACAGCAGCAGTGCGATCTGCTGGTCTTCCCGGAACTCTCCTTAACCGGCTCAGGCACAACGACGTTACCTCCCCCACCGTGCGACGCGCAGCTGGAACCCTTGCTTGATGCGGCACATTTGTACCAGATTAGCGTTATTGCCGGGCTTCCCCTTGAGCGGAATGGCCAGCGTCAGAAAGGTCTCGTGCTCTTTACGCCCTCTCGGCCGAGCATCGTGCGCTATCCGCAAGGCGGCGGTGCGAGCCTGGTTCCGGGGGATAAACAGCTCACCATCATTGATGCGCAGGGCGATTCCCCCAATCTCGATCCGCAGGCAACGCTGTTCACCAGCAGCCAGTCGGTAAGGGACAACCGCTGGCGGCAGTCCATCAGCACCCTGCAACGCTTTGCACACAAATATGCCATTGCGGTATTAATGGCGAACGCCAGCACCGGCAGCGCATTATGGGATGAAAAAGGCCAGTTGATCGTGCGGGCGGATAAAGGCGAGCTGCTGTTGACCGGCACGCTTAACCGACAGGGTTGGCAAGGCGATATCATTCCTTTAGGCTAAGCGTTTTAAGCTCAGGAGATTTTCATGCTGCGCGTCATTGATACCGAAACTTGCGATCTTCAGGGCGGAATTGTGGAGGTGGCCTCGGTCGACGTCGTTGACGGAAAAATAGTCAACCCGATGAGCCATCTGGTGCGGCCCGATCGCCCTATTAGCCCGCAGGCCATGGCTATCCATCGCATCACTGAATCAATGGTGGCGGATAAACCCTGGATAGAAGACGTTATCCCACACTACTATGGCAGCCCGTGGTATGTCGCCCACAATGCCAGCTTCGACCGTCGGGTTCTCCCCGACATGCCCGGGGAATGGATTTGCACCATGAAGCTGGCGCGTCGCCTGTGGCCGGGGATCAAATACAGCAATATGGCGCTGTATAAATCCCGCAAGCTCAGCGTCAGAACGCCTGAAGGGCTGCACCATCACCGCGCCCTGTATGACTGCTATATCACCGCTGCGCTACTGATCGATATTATGAATACTTCCGGCTGGACACCGGATGATATGGCGACGATTACCGGCCGTCCTGCACTGCTGACGACGTTCACCTTCGGAAAATACCGCGGGAGAGCAGTATCGGATATTGCAGATAAAGATCCGGGCTATCTGCGCTGGCTGTATAACAACCTCGACAAGATGAGCCCGGAGCTACGCTTAACCCTGAAGCATTATCTGGGTGAAGATTAACGTTCAGCCTGGCCTGGAAGCGTATCCTGCGCCAGGCCGATCAAAAAGGCGTATTCCAGCGCCACCCCTTCATAAGATTTAAACCGCCCCGACTTCCCTCCGTGTCCGGAGTCCATATCGGTACAGAGCAGCAGCAGGTTGTCGTCGGTTTTCAGTTCCCGAAGCTTTGCCACCCATTTCGCCGGTTCCCAGTACTGCACCTGTGAATCGTGCAAACCGGTGGTCACCAGCATGTGCGGGTAGGCTTTCGCTTCCACGTTATCGTACGGGCTGTACGCTTTCATATAGCGATAATAGGTTTCATCCTGTGGATTCCCCCACTCTTCAAACTCCCCGGTCGTGAGCGGGATAGATTCGTCGAGCATGGTGGTGACCACATCGACAAACGGTACCTGCGCAACGATGCCCTTAAAACGCTCGGGACGCTGATTGATCACAGCGCCCATCAGCATGCCGCCCGCGCTGCCGCCCATGCCAAAGCAGAGCTGCGGATCGCCATAGCCTTGTTCAATTAAGGCGTCGCAAACGTCGAGATAATCATTGAACGTGTTTTGCTTTTTCAGAAATTTCCCGTCTTCATACCAGTGCTGGCCCAGCTCACCGCCGCCGCGAATATGAGCGATGGCAAAAACAAAGCCGCGATCGAGCAGACTTAATCTGCTGCTGCTGAAGTCGGCATCCATGCTGGAACCATAGGAGCCGTAGCCGTAAACCAGGACAGGGTTTTTACCTTTCTGAAAATGCGCCTTGTGATACACGAGCGAAACCGGCACCTCGACACCATCGCGCGCGGTAACCCACAGGTGTTCGCTACGATAATTGTCGGATTCAAATCCCTTCACTTCTGTTTGCTTCAACACCTGGCGCTGGCCGGTATCCATATCCAGTTCGAACAGCGTATCCGGCGTGGTCATCGACGAGTAGCCATAGCGCAGCCGGGACGATTCAGGCTCAGGATTAAAACCAATCCAGGTGACGTAGGCCGGGTCGTCAAACGCGATCCCTATCACCTCGCGCGTTTTGCGGTTGATTTGCCGGATACTGGTCAACCCCCGCTGACGCTCTTCCACCACCAGCCAGTCGGTAAACAGCGTGAACCCTTCGAGCATCACCTGCTCCCGCGCGGGAATAAGCACCTCCCACTTGCGCTCGTCGCGCACCTTGGTCTTATACAGGCCAAAGTTTTTTCCCTCGCGGTTTGAGCGCAGATAAAAGCTGTGCTGGAAGTGATCCAGACTGTACTCATGGTCTTTTCGGCGCGGCAGAAAGCAGAGCGGCTGGGCATCAGGCAGCTCGGCATCCAGCAGTAGCACCTCTGAGGTGGTAGCGCTGGCAAGGAAAATAATCACATAGTGGCGTGAGGACGTTTTATGCAGGCTGACATAAAACGTTTCGTCTTTCTCTTCATAGACCAGTTCGTCATCGGCGGAGTCCGTGCCTACACTGTGGCGCCACACCTGATAAGGCAGCAGCGTGGCGGCGTGCTTTTTAACGTAGTAGACCGTCTCGGAATCGTTCGCCCAGACAAAATCCGGGGAGACGTTTTCCAGCATTTCCGGATACCAGTTACCGGTTTCCAGATTGCGGAATCGCAGGCCATACTGACGACGGGAGAGATAATCCTCCGCCAGCGCCATAATGGTGTTATCCGGGGAGATGGACATACCGCCCAGCGTATAAAACTCGCTGTGGGCGGCACGCTGGTTGGCATCCAGCAGAATATCCCATTCATCCCACTCGGCGCTTAATACCGACTGTCGCTGATAGATGGGATATTCACTGCCGGGCTCGTAGATATGCCGATAACGATAGCCGTTTTTGGTCCAGGGCGCGGAGATATCGCGCTGAGGAATGCGCTGCACCATTTCGTTCAGCAGTTGGTCCTGAAGCGCCTGCTGGCTGGACATGACCTTGCGACCGTAATCGTTTTCTTCATGCAGGTAGTCGAGTACCTCTGGGCGGGAACGTGAATCGTCCCGTAGCCAGTAATAGTTATCTATACGCGTATCGCCATGGGTGGTAATCGCATACGGAGTACGTCGGGCTTTCGGTGGCATGACATCATTCTTTTAAGTTTTACACCCTATAAGGTTGGCAAAACCCGCGCATGATGCAAGCGAAACATGGCTACATCAGCGATAGCTAGCCCTGTAGCGTCTGTTTTTGCTCCCGGATATCCTGCTCGATCCCCTCGCGAACATCCTGAGGAATTTTCAACGCATCGCCCAGGGCGTTGAGATAGCTGCGTTCCATAAAGTGGTCAATATCAATGGTGGCACAGCTCAGGAAATAGAGTTCCAGCGCCTCTTCCTCATTCTGCACGCTTTGCGCCAGACGCTGCGGATCGAGCGGCTGCTCAATGGCCTGCGCCACCAGCGTTCTGCCCTGCTCCTCCACGCCGGCTTCTCGCATCTGCTGCTCGATAGCCGCTCGTTCTTTATCATCAATATGCCCGTCGCTTTTTGCGGCAAACACCAGCGCAAGAATGAGCCGCTCCGTACGCAGATCCAGCGGCGAAGTCTCCTCCCCAAAGTGGGGTTCATCCTGGTGCGCCGCGCGTACCCTGTCCTTGTACTTATTCCACAGCACGGTACCGGCGATAGCGCCGCCACCGGCCAGCAACGCGCCGGTACCGTACTTTGCCAGCAGCTTACGTGAGGATTTATTGGCGACCAGCAGCCCTGCCAGCCCTCCGAGCGCCCCCGGTACCAGCAGTTTGCTGAGCCCCTGGTCGCCTGAACCTGATGTTTTCTGCCCTAACATGGATTGCAGTTGATTTAACCAGCCTGACATGGTTTCCCTCACTTAACGGTTAACATTTTCACAGCGTAAGCGAGCAGGCGTCAGGAAATGTCCGTCGAGGCTAAAGAAGCGCAAATTTCTCGTCGGCCCTTTTGCCCTGCGCAAGACAGACGCAAACGTTTTCGTTTATACTGCGCGCATCTTTTTCAGGGGGAATGTTATGACTCGTTTAGGAACCGCGCTGCGACCTGCGGCGACGCGTGTGATGCTGTTAGGATCGGGCGAGCTGGGGAAAGAAGTCGCCATTGAGTGCCAACGTTTAGGGGTAGAAGTGATTGCCGTAGACCGCTACGCCGACGCGCCCGCCATGCATGTTGCCCATCGTTCTTATGTGATTAACATGCTGGACGGAGAAGCTCTGCGGACACTCATCACGCAGGAGAAACCGGATTTTGTGGTGCCGGAGATTGAAGCTATCGCGACCGATACGCTGATCGCGCTTGAGCAGGAAGGTCAGCGCGTGGTGCCTTGCGCCAACGCAGCGAAACTGACCATGAACCGCGAAGGCATTCGCCGCCTGGCGGCAGAGGAGCTGGGGCTGCCCACTTCAAGCTACCGTTTTGCGGGCGATAAAACCGCATTCCTGCAGGCCGTCGACGAGATGGGTTACCCGTGCATCATTAAGCCGGTGATGAGCTCCTCCGGAAAAGGACAGAGTTTTATCCGCGACAGCAGCACGCTGGACAAAGCCTGGGATTATGCGCAACAGGGTGGCCGTGCCGGAGCAGGCCGCGTGATCGTCGAGGGGGTGGTGAAGTTTGATTTCGAAATCACCCTGCTTACCGTCAGCGCCGTGGATGGCGTCCATTTCTGCGATCCGATCGGTCACCGCCAGGAGGATGGCGATTACCGCGAATCCTGGCAGCCACAGCAGATGAGCGCCCTGGCGCTGGAACGTGCCCAGGATATCGCCCGCAAAACCGTTCTGGCGTTAGGTGGTTACGGTCTGTTCGGCGTGGAGCTGTTTGTCTGCGGCGACGAGGTGATTTTCAGCGAAGTCTCCCCTCGCCCGCATGACACCGGGATGGTGACGTTGATATCGCAGGATCTCTCCGAGTTCGCCCTGCATGTTCGCGCCTTCCTTGGCCTGCCGGTTGGCGGTATTCGTCAGTACGGCCCGGCGGCCTCGGCGGTGATCCTGCCGCAGCTGACCAGTCAGAACGTGACGTTTGATAACGTCGAGGGCGCAACGGGCGCCGGGTTACAGGTACGTTTGTTCGGTAAGCCCGAGATCGACGGCACCCGTCGTCTGGGCGTGGCGTTAGCAACCGGGAATAACGTCGACGAGGCCATCGCACGCGCTAAAGCGGCGGCAGCGAACGTTAAGGTAGCAGGATAAAAAAAAACGGGCCGAAAGGCCCGTTTTTCATACGATAAAAAACTTATTGCTTCGCGCCTTCAACCGCTTCGCGAGCCAGTTTCGTGATGCGATCCCAGTCGCCCGCTTCCAGCGCATCCGCTGGCACCAGCCATGAACCCCCAATGCACAGTACGCTTTTCAGCGCCAGGTAGTCACGGTAGTTCGCCGGAGAGATACCGCCCGTCGGGCAGAAACGCACCTGAGAGAATGGACCTGCAATCGCCTGCAGCGCTTTGGTGCCGCCGTTGGCTTCTGCCGGGAAGAATTTGAACTCTTTCAGGCCGTAGTCCATACCCAGCATCAGTTCAGACACGGTGCTGATACCCGGGATCAACGGAATAGTGCCTTCGGTCGCTGCTTTCAGCAGCGGCTCGGTCAGGCCAGGGCTGATAGCGAACTGAGCTCCGGCCTCCGTGACTTCTGCCAGCTGTTGCGCGTTGAGAACAGTGCCCGCACCGATGATGGCGTCCGGCACTTCTTTGGCGATAGCGCGAATCGCATCCATCGCGCAGGCGGTACGCAGGGTCACTTCCAGAACACGAACGCCACCCGCAACCAGCGCTTTCGCCATTGGCACAGCGTGCTCCAGCTTGTTTACCACGATAACCGGCACGACAGGGCCAGTGGTCAGGATTGCTTCTGCACTTGTTTTCCAGTTTTTCATCAGAGTTTTCTCTCGCCAGATCGTTAAAATCAAGTCGTCTTAAAACGTAATACAGGTCGCGCCCTGCTCCGCACCGGAGAGTTTCTCACGCAGCGCGCTGAACATTTCGCGTCCGGTCCCCACGCGCGATGCGCTCAGGTCAGGAATATGTGGCTGACGTGCCGCCAGCTCTGCCTCATCCACCAGCAGGGTTAACTCACCTGTCTGACCGTTCACGCGGATCATGTCACCGTCGCGCACTTTCGCCAGCAAACCGCCGTCATAAGCTTCCGGCGTGACGTGGATAGCTGAAGGCACTTTGCCGGATGCACCGGAGAGGCGTCCATCGGTCACTAACGCAATTTTGAAACAGCGGTCCAATAATACACCAAGTGGTGGCATAAGTTTATGTAATTCTGGCATGCCGTTCGCTTTTGGCCCCTGATGACGCACTACCACCACGCAGTCTTTATCAAGCAGACCCGCGTCAAAAGCGGGTAATACGTCGTGCTGGCTTTCAAACACCACAGCCGGCGCTTCAATAACCTGGTTCTCTTCCGGTACAGCAGACGTTTTCATCACCGCACGACCGAGGTTGCCGCTCAGCACTTTGGTGCCACCATGAGGAGAGAACGGTTTGTCGATGGTGGCAATCACCTGCGCATCGAGAGATGCGGTCGCCCCGTCGCGCCAGTCCAGCTCGCCATTGTTCAGCCACGGCTCCTGGGTATAGCGCTGCAGGCCAAAGCCTGCCACGGTGTTGACGTCTTCATGCAGCAAACCGCCTTTCAGCAGCTCGCGCATCAGCAGCGGTACGCCACCCGCAGCCTGGAAGTGGTTGATGTCCGCCGGACCGTTCGGGTAAAGACGTGCCATCAGCGGCACCACGGAAGAGATCTCAGAGAAATCATCCCAGTTGATCAGAATGCCCGCCGCGCGCGCCATGGCCACCAGGTGCATGGTGTGGTTGGTCGAACCGCCGGTGGCCAGCAGAGCCACGATACCGTTGACGATCACTTTTTCGTCGACCATTTTGCCCATCGGCATCCATTCATTGCCGTTTCCGGTCAGACGCGTCACCTGACGGGCTGCGGCCTCAGTCAAGGCCTTACGCAGTGGTGCATCCGGCTGGATAAAGGACGAGCCCGGCAACTGCATGCCCATAAATTCCACCACCATCTGGTTGGTGTTGGCCGTGCCGTAGAATGTACAGGTACCCGGCGCATGGTAGGACGCGGCTTCCGCCTCCAGCAGCGCCTGACGGTCTGCTTTTCCTTCCGCATACAGCTGGCGGATACGCACTTTTTCTTTGTTCGGCAGGCCGCTTGCCATCGGGCCAGACGGCACAAAGATCGCGGGCAGATGGCCAAACGACAGCGCTGCCATCACCAGTCCCGGAACGATCTTGTCGCACACGCCCAGGTACAGTGCGCCATCAAACATGTTGTGTGACAGGCCTACTGCAGCAGACATCGCAATCACTTCGCGGCTGAGCAGCGACAGCTCCATACCATCCTGCCCCTGGGTCACACCGTCGCACATTGCCGGCACGCCACCCGCGACCTGACCTACCGCATTCACGCTGTGCAGCGCGTTACGAATGATATTGGGATAGACCTCATACGGTTGGTGGGCGGAGAGCATGTCGTTATAGGAGGTAATAATGGCGATATTGTTACGCAACATGCTTTTCAGGGAGGCTTTATCATCGGGCTGGCAGGCCGCGAAGCCGTGCGCCAGGTTACCACAGGCCAGCTGGGAGCGATGGACGGTATTGCTCTTTGCCTGTTCAATCCGGGCGAGGTAGGCCGAACGGGTCTCCTTCGAGCGCTCAATAATGCGTTGTGTTACGCGTAACAATGTCGGATTCATAAAAGCTCCTCTAATTTATCTGTCCGGGCTCAGGAGTTTACAACGTCGCTGGCAGTTGTTAACACCGCTGAAACGCTTGCCGTCCGGAGCTCTGGGGCAAAATCACTTCCGGCAGTGTAATAAAAAAAGCGCCGCGGGGAAATCCACGCGGCGCTTAAAAGAATAAAAATTGTGCCACTAGCTGTGTTAGATCATGTTACCGGTAAAATAACACTTTCGGGCTAGTGGATTATCCTACTCAAACTCGTTCCAGGAGCGGCCATCACGGGTGATCATGGCCACCGATGCAACCGGACCCCAGGTGCCCGCCTGATACGGTTTTGGCGCATCCTGATCGGCTGCCCAGGCTTCGGTAATGGAATCGACCCATTTCCACGCCTCTTCCACTTCATCACGACGCACGAACAGCGCCTGGATACCACGCATGGTTTCCAGCAGCAGACGCTCATAAGCATCCGCGAGGTGCGTCTGGTTGAAGGTTTCGGAGTAGCTCAGATCCAGTTTGGTGGTCTGCAGGTTATGCTTGTGATCCAGGCCCGGCACTTTGTTGAGGATCTGGATATCAACCCCTTCGTCCGGCTGCAAACGAATGGTCAGTTTGTTCTGCGGCAGTTCCTGCCAGGACTCTTTAAACAGGTTCAGTTCCGGGTTTTTGAAGTAGACGACGACTTCGGAACATTTGGTTGGCAGACGTTTACCGGTACGCAGGTAGAACGGCACGCCCGCCCAGCGCCAGTCATCGATGTCCACGCGGATCGCTACAAAAGTCTCGGTGTTGCTGGATTTGTTCGCGCCCTCTTCTTCCAGGTAGCCCGGCACTTTTTTGCCTTGCGCAAACCCGGCGGTGTACTGGCCGCGAACGGTCTTCTCACGCACGTTGGAGCGGTCAATGCGGCGCAGCGACTTGAGCACTTTGACTTTGGCGTCGCGAATGCTGTCTGCCGTCAGGTCAGACGGCGGTGACATGGCGATCATGCACAGAATTTGCAAGAGGTGGTTCTGGATCATGTCGCGCATTTGGCCTGCCTGGTCAAAGTAACCCCAGCGGCCTTCGATACCTACCTCTTCCGCCACGGTGATTTCCACGTGGTCGATAGTGCGGTTGTCCCAGTTATTCACAAACAGGGAGTTAGCAAAACGCAGCGCCAGCAGGTTCAGTACCGTCTCTTTACCGAGATAGTGGTCGATACGGTAAACCTGGCACTCTTCGAAGAACTCTCCCACCTGGTCGTTGATTTCACGCGAGGTTGCCAGAGAGGTACCCAGCGGCTTCTCCATTACCACGCGCGCCGGTTTGGCGTTCAGTTTGGCTTCGCCGAGACCTTTGCAGATGGCGCCGAAAGTGCTTGGTGGCATGGCGAAATAGTTAATGGTGACACGGTTTTTCTGATCCAGCATGGCGCCCAGGCGGTTAAACGCGCTGACGTCATTGACGTCCAGGTTGCAGAAATCAAGACGACCGCTCAGGGTATCCCACAAACTTTCATCAATTTTTTCCTTCATGAAAGTTTCGAGCGCCTCGCGGACGACTTTGGTATAAGCGTCCTTATCCCAGTCGGCGCGCCCTACCCCCAGGATACGGGTATCCGGATGAATTTGGCCCGCTTTCTCCAGTTGATACAGGGAAGGCAGCAATTTTCGGCGTGCAAGATCGCCTTTCGCGCCGAAAATGACCAGGTCACATGCCTGGGCTGTTTGCGTTACCGCCATGTCATTCTCCTCAGTTGGATCACCTGGTACTTCTGCCAGGTATCGTTGTAATTTTATTACAATGCACTGTACTGCTTTTACGTCATTCCCGAAACCATTAGCACTTATCGTCTCGTGCGATACGGCAATTTTTCGCCTTGCAGCCGATTAAGGGGGCATTATGACGCAACAAGCGTCGATAATTTGCGCAACAGGGTCATAGCAAAACCCGACATCGATCAAGTAATGAAAAAAAACAACAACATTATCTTGTCGACTGTTACCCTTTATGGAAGCCACAGGGGTAATATCGGCTAATCGAATGAAGATTTCATCCATTTATGAAATCGTTTCCACCCCCACGAGCGCCCTGTTAACAATGAATATGCTTGAAAAAATCCAGTATCAACTGGAACACCTTAGCAAATCCGAGCGAAAAGTGGCTGAAGTCATTCTTGCCTCTCCCGCTCAGGCGATTCATTCAAGCATCGCCGCGCTGGCTCAGGAAGCAGGCGTTAGCGAACCGACCGTTAACCGCTTCTGCCGTAGCCTGGAAACGCGCGGCTTTCCTGATTTTAAACTGCATCTGGCACAAAGTCTGGCAAACGGCACCCCTTATGTTAATCGTAATGTGGATGAAGACGACAGCGTAGATGCCTACACGGCGAAAATTTTTGAGTCAGCTATGGCCACGCTTGACCACGTTCGTCAGTCTCTGGATATGAGTTCGGTGAACCGTGCGGTGGATTTACTTACCCAGGCCAAGCGGATCGCGTTCTTCGGACTTGGGTCGTCGGCCGCCGTGGCGCACGATGCCATGAATAAATTCTTCCGCTTCAACGTGCCGGTGATTTATTCCGATGACATTGTGCTGCAACGCATGAGCTGTATGAATTGCAGTGAAGATGACGTCGTGGTACTCATTTCGCATACTGGCCGCACCAAAAGTCAGGTGGAACTGGCGCAGTTGGCCCGTGAAAACGATGCCATGGTGATCGCCCTCACCACCGCCGGTACGCCGCTGGCACGAGAGGCGACGCTCGCCATTACGCTGGACGTCCCGGAGGATACCGATATGTATATGCCTATGGTTTCCCGTCTGGCACAGCTCACGGTTATAGACGTGCTGGCGACCGGTTTTACCTTGCGCCGGGGCGCAAAATTCAGAGATAACTTGAAGCGAGTCAAGGAAGCGCTGAAGGAATCGCGTTTTGATAAAGAATTGCTCATAAAGAGCGATGTTTCCTTAAAGTAGATAACGAAGACGTAACCAATAATTACGATGTAATGATTTACGGCATTCGGTCCACTCTTTGCTGCCTTGCGGCAGATGAAGGCCGATTCAATGTTCACGCAACACCAAAGTTGTTTCAGTCAACGGAGTATTACATGTCCAGAAGGCTTCGCAGAACCAAGATCGTTACCACCTTAGGCCCGGCCACCGACCGCGATAATAACCTTGAAAAGATTATCGCCGCGGGTGCCAACGTGGTGCGCATGAACTTCTCTCACGGTACGCCAGAAGACCATAAATTACGTGCCGACAAAGTGCGTGAGATCGCCGCTAAACTGGGCCGCCATGTCGCTATCCTCGGCGATCTGCAGGGTCCTAAAATTCGTGTCTCCACCTTCAAAGAAGGTAAAGTTTTCCTCAATATCGGCGATAAATTCCTGCTGGATGCCAACCTGGGCAAAGGCGAAGGCGATAAAGAAAAAGTCGGGATTGACTATAAAGGCCTGCCAGCTGACGTGGTGCCTGGCGATATCCTGCTGCTCGACGACGGACGCGTACAGCTGAAGGTGCTCGAAGTTCAGGGGATGAAAGTGTTCACCGAAGTCACCGTCGGCGGCCCGCTCTCCAACAATAAAGGTATCAACAAACTGGGCGGCGGCCTCTCTGCGGAAGCGCTGACCGATAAAGACAAAGCGGACATCGTTACTGCGGCTCTGATCGGCGTTGACTACCTGGCAGTCTCCTTCCCACGCTGTGGCGAAGATCTGAACTATGCACGCCGTCTGGCCCGTGATGCAGGCTGTGATGCCAAAATTGTTGCCAAGGTTGAACGCGCGGAAGCCGTTTGCGATCAGGACGCCATGGACGATGTGATCCTGGCTTCTGACGTGGTGATGGTGGCCCGCGGCGATTTGGGTGTGGAAATCGGCGATCCTGAGCTGGTTGGTATCCAGAAAGCGCTGATTCGTCGCGCACGTCAACTGAACCGCGCGGTGATCACCGCGACCCAGATGATGGAATCCATGATCACCAACCCAATGCCAACCCGTGCGGAAGTGATGGACGTCGCTAACGCCGTGCTGGATGGTACCGA
Organism: Enterobacter sp. T2; assembly: GCF_010692925.1. NCBI lineage: Bacteria > Pseudomonadati > Pseudomonadota > Gammaproteobacteria > Enterobacterales > Enterobacteriaceae > Enterobacter > Enterobacter sp. T2. The sequence goes on from NZ_CP048736.1 coordinate 2,838,964, forward strand.
TGCGGTAATGCTGTCTGCGGAAACCGCTGCGGGCCAATATCCTGCTGAAACCGTGGCCGCGATGGCGCGTGTCTGCCTGGGCGCAGAGAAGATCCCAAGCATCAACGTCTCTAAACACCGTCTGGACGTGCAGTTCGACAACGTGGAAGAAGCGATTGCGATGTCTGCCATGTACGCGGCAAACCATCTGAAAGGGGTTACCGCGATCATCACCATGACCGAATCAGGCCGTACCGCGCTGATGACTTCCCGTATCAGCTCCGGTCTGCCGATCTTCGCCATGTCCCGTCATGAACGTACGCTGAACCTGACGGCGCTGTACCGCGGTGTGACGCCGGTGCACTTCGACAGCACCAATGACGGCGTGGCAGCCGCGCACGATGCCGTCAATCTGCTGCGCGACAAAGGTTACCTGGTGTCCGGTGATATCGTTATCGTGACGCAGGGTGATGTGATGAGCACCATTGGCTCAACCAACACCACCCGCGTTATGACCGTCGAGTAACAACGTCTGTGTTAAAAAGCCCTCTCCAGATGGAGAGGGCTTTTTTTATTTCCTCGGATAAAGCTCTTTGCGTTTATAAGGTTCCGTTTCACCCGGCTTTCGCGTTTTAAGCAGCTTCAATATCCACGTGTACTGTTCGGTATGCGGCCCCACCAGGATTTCCACCTCTTCGTTCATGCGACGCGCAATGGTGCGATCGTCAGCGGTCAGCAAGTCATCCATCGGCGGGCGGACTTCAATGCTCAGACGGTGCGTTTTACCATCATAAACCGGGAAGAGTGGGATCACGCGGGCGCGACACACCTTCATCAGGCGGCCAATCGCCGGAAGTGTGGCTTTGTAGGTCGCAAAGAAGTCGACAAACTCACTGTGCTCCGGTCCGTGGTCCTGATCCGGCAGATAGTAGCCCCAGTATCCCTGACGTACGGACTGAATAAACGGCTTGATACCATCGTTACGCGCATGCAAACGACCGCCAAAACGACGACGTACGGTATTCCAGACAAAGTCGTAGATTTTGTTGCCCTGGTTATGGAACATGGCCGCCATCTTCTGACCCTGAGAAGCCATCAGCATCGCCGGAATGTCGACACCCCAACCGTGAGGAACGAGGAAAATCACCTTCTCGTCATTGCGACGCATTTCGTCAATGATTTCCAGCCCTTTCCAGTCAACACGGTCAACGATTTTTTCCGGCCCTTTCAGCGCCAGCTCTGCCATCATTGCCATTGCCTGCGGCGCGGTGGTATACATCGCATCGATGATAGCCTCGCGCTCGGCATCGCTTTTTTCGGGAAAACAGTAATAGAGGTTGATCTGCGCACGGCGACGCGCGCTTTTGCCTAAACGCCCGGCCAGACGGCCAATTTTCCCCAGCAGGGGATCGCGCAGCGCAGCAGGCAGCATAGCGATGCCTGCAAAGGTGTAGACCCCGAGCCAGGCGCCCCAGTTGCGCGGATGGCGAAAGGATTTTTCAAACTCAGGAATGTATTCAATATTATTTTTTTTTGTTTCCATGCTGGTTCCAGGGTCTGGTGACGCAAAATTTTATTGATAGTGTAGCGAGGCAGTCGTCCACGCACAAAAGAAAAAGCCGGCGCATACTGACACCGGCTTTTTTCACAAAAACAGAAGGCTTAGTTTAAGCTCAGCTGCGGTATCACCTCTTTCACCTGCGCCAGGTAATCAGAACGATCTTTACCCGTCAGGCCTTCGGTGCGTGGCAGTTTCGCCGTCAGCGGGTTTACGGCCTGTTGGTTAATCCACACTTCATAGTGCAGGTGCGGGCCGGTCGAGCGTCCGGTGTTGCCGGAGAGCGCGATACGGTCGCCACGTTTCACTTTCTGTCCAGGCTTAACCAGCAGTTTACGCAGGTGCATATAGCGGGTGGTGTAGGTACGACCGTGACGCACCGCGACATAGTAGCCTGCGGCACCGCTACGTTTAGCCACGACCACTTCACCATCACCCACAGCCAGCACCGGCGTGCCCTGCGGCATGGCAAAGTCAACGCCACGGTGTGGTGCGACGCGCCCGGTAACCGGGTTCAGACGACGCGGGTTAAAGTTAGAGGAAACGCGGAACTGTTTAGCCGTCGGGAAGCGCATAAAGCCTTTCGCCAGTCCCGTACCGCTGCGGTCGTAGAACTTACCGTCTTCGGCACGGATGGCGTAGTAATCTTTGCCATCAGAGCGCAGACGTACGCCCACCAGTTGGCTCTGCTCACGCTTGCCGTCGAGCATTTCGCGAGACATCAGCACGGAAAACTCATCGCCCTTCTTCAGCTTGCGGAAATCCATCTGCCACTGCATGGCTTTGATCACCGCACTGATTTCAGAGCTGGTGAGACCGGCATCACGGGCGCTGGAAACGAAGCTTCCGCCTACTGTGCCTTTCATCACGCTGTTCACCCAGTCGCCCTTCTGCATTTCACTGGTCATTTTGAAACCGTTTGCAGTGCGATCGTAGGTGCGGGTTTCACGGCGGGACATCTCCCAGGTTAACCGCTGGAGATCGCCATCCGCCGTTAAGGTCCAGGAGAGCTGTTGCCCTATTTTCAGGTTACGCAGGTCTTTATCTGCAGCAGCGAGCTGACTGATATTCCCCATGTCGATACCGTACTGATTGAGCACGCTGCTCAGCGTGTCACCGGTAGAGACAACATACTCGTGGATCCCGGCCTCGTTCTCGATTTTATCGTCCAGCTCATCCTGGGGAATCGCTTCATCTTCCTGAGCAGCCTGGTCGATAGGCTCACTGGCTTCAGGCAGTAAAGAACGGATCTCGCTCTTTTCAAGCTCGATGGTTTTGATGATAGGGGCAGAACTCGGGTGGTAAACATAGGGCCGCCAGACGGCGACCGCTAAGGTGAGTACTGTAAGCGACCCCAGCATAACGCGGTGGGGTCGAGGCAGATTGTTAAATGCCAGGGCGACAGAGCGGGCTATCTGTTGCACGTATTCACTTCCTCGTTAATCTCCTTTCAGGCAGCTCGCATACTGGTCCGCCAGTTGGCTGAGGAACTGCGAATAGCTCGCTTTGCTCAACTGGATATTCGTTCCTAGCGGGTCAAGGGTCCCCATGCGCACGGATGTCCCCCTGGCCACGGCTTCTACGACCGCTGGCCTGAACTGTGGCTCAGCAAAAACGCATGTCGCTTTTTGCTCAACCAACTGTGTTCTGATTTCATGTAAACGCTGCGCACCAGGTTGAATTTCAGGGTTGACGGTGAAGTGCCCAAGCGGGGTCAAACCATAGTGTTTTTCATAGTAGCCATAGGCGTCATGAAAAACGAAATACCCTTTTCCTTTCAACGGTGCGAGCTCATTACCTACCTGCTTATCGGTTGCGGCTAATTGCGCCTCAAAATCCTTCAGGTTGGCGTCTAGTTTGGCTCGACTTTGCGGCATAAGTTCCACTAATTTGTCGTGGATTGCAACCGCTGAAAGCCGCGCTATCTCTGGGGAAAGCCAGAGATGCATGTTGTACTCACCATGATGGTGATCTCCATCACCTTTTTCACCCTCTGCCGCGTGATGGTCATGTTCATCACCGTCGTCATCCGTGCCTTTCATGAGCAACGGTTTCACGCCGGAAAGCCCGGCAATCGCAACCTGTTTATCGCCTGAAATCTGTTTGGCCGACTTCTGCATAAACGCTTCCATCTCTGGTCCAATCCAGACGACTAAGTCCGCGTTTTGTAAGCGTTTTACATCTGAAGGGCGAAGAGAATAGTCATGCTCAGAGGCCCCGTCAGGCAGCAAAACCTGGGTTTCCGTCACCCCATCGGCAATGGCCGACGCGATGAATCCAAGCGGTTTAAGCGAAGCGACAACCGCCGCGTTAACATCTTGTGCGGTTGTACCCCAAAGGGCAGCGGATAATGCTGCGAAAAGAAGCGTATTTTTATGTAACATAATGCGACTAATCATCGTAGTGAATGCGTGGAATGTGATATTATAACATTCGTTGACTTCTTCAAGCTTAAATTGACATGACGACACTGGTTTCTCTCGATAATATTTCGGTCTCTTTCGGCCAGCGCCGCGTCCTCTCTGACGTGTCGCTGGATCTGAAGCCCGGCAAAATTCTGACGCTGCTTGGTCCTAATGGCGCAGGTAAATCCACGCTGGTACGGGTTGTACTGGGTCTGGTGACGCCCGATGAAGGTGTTATCACCCGCGAGGAAAAATTGCGTATCGGCTATGTGCCTCAGAAATTACATCTGGACGCCACGCTGCCTTTAACGGTGAGTCGCTTTCTGCGCCTGCGCCCCGGCACGCGGAAAGCCGATATTCTCCCGGCGCTGAAACGCGTACAGGCGGGCCACCTGATTGACGCGCCGCTGCAAAAACTTTCCGGGGGTGAGACGCAGCGCGTTTTGCTGGCGCGCGCGCTGTTGAGCAGCCCACAACTGCTGGTGCTTGATGAGCCTACCCAGGGGGTGGACGTTAATGGTCAGGTCGCGCTTTATGATTTGATCGATCAGCTTCGCCGTGAGCTGAATTGCGCCGTGCTGATGGTCTCCCACGATCTCCATCTTGTCATGGCGAAAACGGACGAAGTGCTGTGCCTTAACCATCATATTTGCTGTTCCGGCACGCCTGAAGTGGTCTCGATGCACCCGGAGTTTATCTCCATGTTTGGCCCTCGTGGCGCTGAACAGCTGGGAATTTACCGTCATCATCATAATCACCGCCATGATTTACAGGGACGAATTGTCCTGCGCCGGGGAAATGGACACTCATGATTGAACTGTTACTGCCCGGCTGGCTGGCCGGGATTATGCTTGCCTGCGCCGCGGGTCCACTCGGCTCATTTGTGGTCTGGCGCAGAATGTCCTATTTCGGTGATACCCTCGCGCACGCCTCTTTGCTGGGCGTGGCTTTTGGTTTACTGCTGGATGTAAATCCCTTCTACGCGGTGATTGTCGTCACCCTGCTGCTGGCAGCCGGGCTGGTCTGGCTGGAGAAACGTCCGCACCTCGCCATTGATACGCTGCTTGGCATTATGGCCCACAGCGCGCTCTCGCTGGGTCTGGTGGTGGTGAGTCTGATGTCGAATATCCGCGTCGACCTGATGGCCTATCTGTTTGGCGATCTGCTTGCCGTGACGCCGGAAGATTTAATTTCCATCGCCTTCGGTGTGGTGGTGGTACTCGGTATTCTGCTCTGGCAGTGGCGTAACCTGCTGGCGATGACCGTCAGCCCGGACCTGGCCTTCGTCGACGGCGTGAAGCTGCAGCGGGTTAAGCTACTGCTGATGCTGGTGACGGCATTAACCATCGGCGTGGCGATGAAGTTCGTCGGGGCGCTGATTATTACCTCGCTGCTGATCATCCCTGCCGCCACGGCGCGCCGTTTTGCCCGCACGCCGGAGCAGATGGCCGGTGTGGCCGTGATTATCGGGATGATTGCGGTAACGGGTGGGTTAACCTTCTCGGCGTTCTATGACACGCCTGCGGGGCCGTCAGTGGTGTTGTGTGCGGCGGTGTTGTTTATTTTTAGTATGATGAAAAAACAACCGAATGCCTGAATGAACGCTTGGCGCTTCCACAGAGGGTGGCGCTTCGCTTCATGTGCTGTGATCAACGCATGGCGGGACTTAAACCTCTGGAGTGCGCCCATGTTGGGTGCCAACGTAAATAAGCACCGATAAAATTATCGGTGCTTATTTTATTACCTGGTACACGTTGCTAAATGCAATTTGGCACCTGGGACGTTTATACCGCCTTCCATATCAAGACACTTGACAATACCATCGGTATCAACTTTTTTCAGCTGTCCGTTAACATAGTCCCAATGACTCGCAATAGGTTCATATTCGCGTATATAAACTTTGCCGCTTGCTGGTGCGAAGGCATATTCTGGATATGTTTCAAGCATCAGCATCCCATTCATAGCGAAATTGAGCTCACGAATATTCTGCAATTCTGGATTAGAACCACATGGCTCCATCACCGCCTGCTGGTAAGCAATGCCAGTCATACATAATTTTCGTCCGTTACTGGTATTTTCAAGTTTATTATCCACCATTTTCCATGTTTGGGTTCCGGAAATAGCGGCATTCGCGGCGCCAGACAAAGCCGCCATAGTCAGAGCGGCAATAGTCAGAGCCGTCATTGTTTTCATTTTGTTATTCCTGATGTGATGATGAAATTTATTCATAGCATGGATATCGCTATAAATTCATCATAGAGGGAATAAGCGAATTATCTAAAATGATAGGTAGGATAAATTTATCCAAAATAATATGGATGATAAATCAGATGAGGTAACTAATCGGTCAGCGTCGCAGGCGAAATTTAACATCCCGCCTGCTCATCATTACGGCATTGACGGTGGCGTAATGCCGAAATGATTCCACGCCCGCACCGTCGCCATACGACCACGCGGCGTACGCTGTAAGAATCCCTGCTGGATCAAATACGGCTCCAGAACATCCTCGATAGTTTCACGCTCTTCACCGATCGCCGCCGCCAGGTTATCCAGGCCGACCGGGCCGCCAAAGAATTTATCCAGCACCGCCAGCAGCAGTTTGCGGTCCATATAGTCAAAGCCTTCGGCATCGACGTTAAGCATATCCAGCGCCTGGGCGGCAATCTCTGCCGAAATGGTGCCATCGTGCTTCACTTCGGCAAAGTCGCGCACGCGACGCAGCAGGCGGTTGGCAATACGCGGCGTACCGCGCGAACGCTTCGCCACTTCAAAAGCGCCCTCTTCGCTCATCTCCAGCCCCATATAGCGCGCGCTACGACCGACAATATGCTGCAGGTCCGGCACCTGATAAAACTCCAGACGCTGCACGATACCGAAGCGGTCGCGCAATGGAGAGGTCAACGATCCGGCACGGGTCGTTGCGCCAATCAGGGTAAACGGCGGCAGATCGATCTTGATGGAGCGAGCAGCCGGGCCTTCACCAATCATGATATCCAGCTGGTAATCTTCCATTGCCGGATAGAGCACTTCCTCTACCACCGGAGACAGACGGTGGATTTCATCGATAAACAGTACGTCATGCGGTTCAAGGTTGGTCAGCATCGCCGCCAGATCGCCGGCTTTCTCCAGCACCGGGCCGGAGGTCGTGCGCAGGTTGACGCCCATTTCATTGGCAACGATATTCGCCAGCGTGGTTTTCCCCAACCCTGGCGGGCCAAAAATCAGCAGGTGATCGAGCGCATCGCCGCGCAGCTTTGCCGCCTGGATGAAAATCTCCATCTGGGAACGTACCTGCGGCTGGCCGATATACTCATCAAGCAGTTTCGGGCGGATCGCACGATCCACCACGTCTTCTGCCTGAAGGGTGCCTGCCGATACCAGGCGGTCTGCTTCAATCATCCTTTACCTCACAATGCAGCGCGCAGCGCTTCACGAATCAGGGTTTCACTGCTGGCATCCGGTTTGGCAATTTTGCTTACCATCCGACTGGCCTCCTGAGGTTTATAGCCCAGCGCCACCAGCGCGGCAACCGCTTCCTGCTCAGCGTCATCATCTGTTGACGGCGCCCCCGGTGACGTCAGAACCAGATCGGTCGCCGGGGTGAACAGATCGCCATGCAGACCTTTAAAGCGGTCTTTCATCTCAACAATCAGACGCTCGGCGGTTTTCTTACCAATCCCCGGGAGTTTAATCAGCGCCGCAGGATCTTCGCGCTCAACGGCATTCACGAACTGCGGAGCAGACATACCGGACAAAATCGCCAGCGCCAGCTTCGGCCCCACGCCGTTGGTTTTAATCAGCTCGCGGAACAGAGTACGTTCCTGCTTGTTGTTGAAGCCGTAAAGCAACTGAGCATCTTCACGCACCACGAACTGTGTAAAGACAATCGCCTCTTTACCCGCGTCCGGCAGCTCATAGAAGCAGGTCATTGGCATGTGGACTTCATAGCCCACGCCACCCACTTCCAGCAGCACTAACGGGGGTTGTTTTTCAATGATGATGCCTCTGAGTCTGCCTATCACGTGACGCTCCTGCGTTCTGGAAAATGTTTGACTGGCGACATAATAAAAAAAGGCTGGATGTTTATCCAGCCTGATTTCTCTTTATCGTAACCTGCCTCGCGCCAGATTGAGCCGCGATTCACTCATTTGCATCGCGTTCTGGCTGACGTGACAGTGGGTAATCGCAATGGCCAGCGCATCGGCGGCATCGGCCTGCGGGTTCGCGGGAAGCTTCAGCAAGGTACGCACCATATGCTGCACCTGGCTTTTCTCCGCGCTACCTATCCCCACCACCGTCTGCTTTACCTGACGTGCGGCATATTCGAACACCGGAAGATCCTGGTTCACGGCGGCAACAATCGCCACGCCGCGCGCCTGCCCCAGCTTTAGCGCCGAATCGGCGTTTTTTGCCATAAAGACCTGCTCAATGGCAAAAAAATCAGGCTGAAACTGGGTGATGATTTCCGACACGCCCGCATAAATCAGCTTCAGGCGCGACGGCAGATCGTCCACTTTGGTGCGAATACAGCCGCTGCCGAGGTAGGTTAGCTGGCGTCCCACCTGGCGGATAACGCCATAACCGGTGACGCGCGAGCCGGGGTCAATCCCAAGGATAATCGACATCACGCGTCTCCCGTAAACGGCTTATACGCTCTCATCAGAGAGTCGCTGCAACCTCATCAGAGATTTCACCGTTGTGATACACTTCCTGCACGTCGTCGCAGTCTTCGAGCATGTCGATCAGACGCAGCAGTTTTGGTGCAGTTTCCGCATCCATGTCCGCTTTGGTGGACGGGATCATGGAGACTTCAGCGTTGTCCGCTTTCAGACCCGCGGCTTCGAGTGCATCGCGCACGGCGCCCATCTCTTCCCACGCGGTGTAAACGTCAATTGCGCCATCATCGTAGGTCACCACGTCTTCCGCACCGGCTTCCAGGGCGGCTTCCATGATCACATCTTCGTCGCCTTTCTCGAAGGAGATGACGCCTTTTTTGCTGAACAGGTAAGAAACGGAACCGTCGGTACCCAGGTTGCCGCCGGTTTTAGTGAATGCATGGCGCACTTCCGCAACGGTACGGTTACGGTTGTCGGACAAACACTCAACCATTACGGCAGTACCGCCAGGGCCGTAACCTTCATAAATGATGGTTTCCATGTTCGCGTCTTCATCACCGCCTACACCACGTGCGATGGCACGGTTCAGGGTGTCACGCGTCATGTTGTTAGACAGCGCTTTGTCCACCGCCGCGCGCAGACGCGGGTTAGAGGCCGGATCGCCGCCGCCCAGACGTGCCGCTGTCACCAGCTCACGAATGATTTTGGTAAAGATCTTACCGCGTTTGGCATCCTGTGCCGCTTTACGGTGTTTGGTGTTGGCCCACTTACTATGACCTGCCATAAAAAGTTCTCCAAAAATCGCGCCTTCTCAGGCAGCGTTAATTACAAATTCTTCAATCGCCTGCCGGTTGCTCCACGACTTGGTCAGTGCGGCGGCATCCGTCGCATCCACCCAGCGGTAGTTCAGGTGTTCGGTAAACACGATCTCCCGCTCATGGGGGAGCGCGAGACAGAACCACGATTCCGTATTGCGCTCAATACCCGGCGCGTAGCGATGACGTAAATGGCTAAAAATTTCAAACTCCACCGTGCGCTGACAGTCCTTCAGGGTCAGTTGCTCGCGAACAACATCAATGGTGACCTCTTCCTTTACTTCACGCGCGGCGGCCTGCGGCGCGGTTTCCCCCTCTTCCAGGCTGCCGGTAACCGACTGCCAGAAATCAGGATCGTCGCGCCGCTGCAACATTAGCACCCGCTTCGTGTCCTGGGCATAAATGACAACTAAGACAGAAACGGGAAGCTTGTATGTCATATCAGTTTTTCTCTTCCTTCTTCACCACCTCAATGCCCAGCTCAGCCAGTGCAGTCGGGTTAGCAAAGCTTGGCGCTTCGGTCATCAGACACGCTGCGGCAGTGGTTTTCGGGAAGGCAATAACATCACGAATGTTATCGGTGCCGGTCAGCAGCATGGTCAGACGGTCAAGACCGAAAGCCAGACCTGCGTGTGGCGGTGTACCGTATTTCAGGGCGTCCAGCAGGAAGCCAAATTTCTCGCGCTGCTCCTGTTCGTTAATGCCCAGGATGCCGAACACGGTCTGCTGCATTTCGCCGCTGTGAATACGCACGGAACCCCCGCCCACTTCGTAGCCGTTGATCACCATGTCGTAGGCGTTTGCCACCGCATCTTCCGGAGACGCTTTCAGCTCTGCCGCCGTCATGTCTTTTGGCGAGGTGAACGGGTGGTGCATCGCGGTCAAGCCGCCTTCACCGTCGTCTTCAAACATCGGGAAGTCGATAACCCACAGCGGTGCCCATTTGGTTTCGTCGGTCAGGCTGAGGTCTTTGCCCAGCTTCAGACGCAACGCGCCCATCGCATCGGCAACCACTTTCTTGTTGTCTGCGCCGAAGAAGATCATGTCGCCATCCTGCGCGCCGGTGCGCTCAAGGATCGCTTCCACGATGTCCGCATTCAGGAACTTCGCAACCGGGCTGGTGATCCCTTCCAGACCTTTCGCACGCTCGGTTACTTTAATATAGGCCAGACCTTTCGCGCCGTAGATCTTAATGAAGTTGCCGTAGTCGTCGATCTGCTTACGGCTCAGTGCCGCACCGCCCGGTACGCGCAGGGCTGCAACACGGCCTTTCGGATCGTTAGCCGGGCCGGCGAATACCGCGAACTCAACGGATTTCACCAGGTCTGCAACATCCACCAGCTCCATCGGGTTACGCAGGTCTGGTTTGTCGGAACCGTAACGACGCTCGGCTTCGGCGAAGGTCATGATCGGGAAATCGCCCAGCTCGACGCCTTTCACGTCATTCCACAGGCTACGCACCAGCGCTTCCATCACTTCACGCACCTGCTCGGCGGTCATGAAGGAGGTTTCCACATCGATCTGGGTGAATTCTGGCTGACGGTCAGCACGCAGGTCTTCGTCGCGGAAACATTTGACGATCTGATAGTAGCGATCGAAACCGGACATCATCAGCAGCTGTTTGAACAGCTGTGGAGACTGTGGCAGCGCGTAGAATTTGCCTTTATGTACGCGGGATGGGACCAGATAATCGCGCGCACCTTCCGGTGTGGCTTTGGTCAGCATCGGGGTTTCGATATCGAGGAAACCGTGGTCATCCATGAAACGGCGCACGAGGCTGGTGATTTTCGCACGGGTTTTCAGGCGCTGGGCCATCTCCGGACGACGCAGATCCAGGTAGCGGTATTTCAGACGCGCTTCTTCCGTGTTGACGTGGTTGGAGTCCAGCGGCAGCGCTTCAGCACGGTTAATGATAACCAGATCGGACGCCAGCACTTCAATGGCACCCGTCGCCATGTCTGCGTTGACGTTTTTCTCGTCACGCGCACGCACGGTACCGGTGACCTGAATGCAGAACTCATTACGCAGCTCAGAAGCCAGCTTCAACGCATCCGCACGATCCGGGTCGAAGAACACCTGAACGATACCTTCACGGTCGCGCATATCGATGAAAATAAGGCTACCAAGATCACGACGACGGTTGACCCAACCACACAGGGTGACCTGCTGTCCGACGTGGGACTGACGCAGCTGCCCGCAATATTCTGTACGCATGAGATATCCCTTAATTAGCCGCAGGCTAAATGTCGCCTGGAATGCAGGCTACTATGTCGCAGCTTTCTGTATGTCACAACTGGATGAAAAAAGGCGGCTATTATACTGGAAATTCCGCCGGACGATAAGAGCGAACCACGGCCTGACGGTCGTTTGCTGCACTCTTATTGCGCATTCTCACAAAAATTAACAAAATTATCCGACCCATTACAGGTCATCACGTCGTATGGTGTTACGGAAGTGATTCATTTAACGGGAGTAACGATGTTAACACTGGATGCCAGCAAAACCGCGCTTGTGGTGATTGATTTACAGGAAGGGATCCTGCCCTTTGCCGGTGGCCCGCACGCTGCGGATGATGTGGTTAGCCGCGCCGCTCGTCTGGCGGAAAAATGCCGTGCCAGCGGTGCCCCTGTAGTCATGGTGCGCGTCGGCTGGTCCGCTGATTTCGCCGAGGCGTTAAAACAGCCCGTTGATGCACAGGCGCCCGCCCATGCCCTGCCGGAAAACTGGTGGACGTATCCGGTGTCGCTAGGCAAACGCGACAGCGATATCGAAGTGACCAAACGTCAATGGGGCGCATTCTACGGAACCGATCTGGAACTGCAGCTCCGCCGTCGTGGTATCGACACCCTTATCCTGTGCGGCATTTCCACCAACATCGGCGTGGAGTCTACCGCCCGTAACGCCTGGGAGCTGGGCTTTAACCTGGTCATTGCAGAAGATGCCTGCAGCGCGGCTTCCGCGGAACAGCATCAGGGCAGCATGACCCATATCTTCCCGCGTATCGGACGCGTGCGCAACACGGACGAGATCCTCAGCGCGCTATGATGTATGTGGGGTTACCCCAGTGGTCGCACCCGAAATGGGTGCGCCTGGGCATCACCGGCCTGGAAGAATATGCCCGACACTTCAACTGTGTCGAGGGCAACACGACCCTCTACGCGCTGCCTAAAGCGGAGATTGTTGAACGCTGGCGGGAGCAAACGACCGACGATTTCCGGTTCTGCTTTAAGTTTCCGGCGACCATCTCCCACAACGCCGCGCTGCGCAACTGCGGGGATTTAACCGAAGAATTCTTTTCGCGCATGTCGCCACTGGCGAACCGGATTGGGCAATACTGGCTCCAGCTTCCCGCCACGTTCGGCCCTCGCGATCTGCCTGCCCTGTGGCAGTTTCTGGATAGCCTGCCCCGCGAGTTTACCTACGGCGTGGAGGTCAGGCATGCTGAATTTTTTGCCAAAGGTGAAGCAGAAATAGCGCTCAACCGCGGCCTGCTGGAACGTGCGGTCAACCGTGTCATTCTTGACAGTCGCCCCGTCCACAGTGCAATCCCGCACAGTGAAGCGATTGTGGATGCACAACGCAAAAAACCGAAAGTGCCGGTCCACGCCATCGTCACCGCGCAAAACCCGATGGTCAGGTTCATCGGTAGCGACAACATGCAGCAAAATCAGGCGATGTTCGCCGTCTGGCTGCAAAAATTAGCAAAGTGGGAGCAAACCACTACGCCCTATCTCTTTTTGCACACACCGGATATTGCGCAGGCACCCGAACTGGTCGATGCTCTCTGGCAGGCCTTGCAGGCCGCGGTTCCCGCCGTGGGCAACGCCCCCTCCATTCCACAACAATCTTCTCTTTTCTGATATCACCCCCTATCATAGTGAAGTGCCATCTGCCAAAAACAGGGAGTTTGTATGGTCAGCGCGCTGTATGCGGTGTTAGGTGCATTACTGCTGATTAAGTTTTCATTTGATGTTGTGCGTCTGAGAATGCAGTACCGCGTTTCTTATGGTGACGGCGGTTTTTCGGAACTGCAAAGCGCTATCCGCATTCACGGTAATGCGGTCGAATACATCCCCGTCGCCTTGATTTTACTGCTGTTTATGGAGATGAATGGCGCAGAAACCTGGATGGTTCACGTCTGTGGCCTGCTTCTGATTGCTGGCCGGCTAATGCATTATTATGGCTTTCACCACCGCTTATTCCGCTGGCGTCGTTCCGGCATGAGCGCGACCTGGTGTTCGCTTTTGCTGATGGTGCTGGCTAACCTTTGGTATATGCCGTGGGAGTTGGTTTTCTCCCTCCATTAGCGCACAATACGCCACTTTATTTTTCCCGGATTTTTACGTTATGTCAGATCGCGACACGCTTTTTTCCGCGCCTATCGCCAGCCTGGGCGACTGGACCTTCGATGAACGGGTAGCCGAAGTCTTCCCGGATATGATCCAGCGCTCTGTTCCCGGTTATTCCAATATTATCTCTATGATCGGTATGCTGGCTGAGCGCTTCGTTCAACCCGGCACGCAGGTCTATGACCTGGGCTGCTCGCTCGGCGCGGCAACGCTGTCGGTACGTCGTAACGTTCATCATGAAGATTGCCGAATCATTGCCGTCGACAACTCCCCGGCGATGGTAGAACGCTGCCGTCGCCATATTGATGCGTATAAAGCCCCTGTACCGGTGGACGTCGTCGAAGGCGATATTCGTGAGATTGAAATTCACAACGCGTCGATGGTCATCCTGAATTTTACCCTGCAGTTCCTGGTGCCTGAAGACCGTCAGCTGCTGCTGGACAAAATTTACCAGGGGCTAAATCCCGGCGGCGCGCTGGTGCTTTCCGAGAAATTCAGCTTTGAGGATGCCGACGTTGGCGAACTGCTGTTCAATATGCACCACGATTTTAAACGTGCGAACGGTTACAGCGAGCTGGAGATCAGCCAGAAGCGCAGCATGCTGGAAAACGTGATGCTGACAGACTCCGTAGAAACCCACAAAGCACGCCTGCGCAAAGCCGGATTTGAGCATAGCGAACTGTGGTTCCAGTGCTTTAACTTTGGCTCACTGGTGGCGCTAAAAGCCGGAGATGCAGCATGATTGAGTTCAGTAATTTCTATCAGCTGATAGCTAAAAACCATCTGTCTCACTGGCTGGAAACTCTGCCCGCGCAGATTGCCGCCTGGCAGCGCGATCAGCAGCACGGCCTGTTAAAGCAGTGGTCAAATGCGGTGGAGTATCTGCCAGAGCTGACCCCGCATCGTCTGGACCTGCTTCACAGCGTCACCGCAGAAAGCGAAGCACCGCTCCCGGCCGGGCAGATCAACCGCATCGAAACGCTGATGCGTAACCTGATGCCGTGGCGCAAAGGGCCTTTCTCGCTCTACGGGGTGAACATCAACACCGAATGGCGCTCCGACTGGAAATGGGATCGCGTTCTGCCTCATCTGTCTGACCTGACCGGGCGCACTATTCTGGACGTGGGCTGCGGCAGCGGTTACCACATGTGGCGCATGATTGGCGCAGGCGTGCATCTGGCAGTCGGTATCGACCCAATGCAGCTGTTCCTTTGCCAGTTTGAAGCAGTGCGTAAACTGCTGGGCAACGACCAGCGCGCCCACCTGCTGCCGCTGGGAATTGAGCAACTTCCTGCCCTGAAAGCGTTTGATACCGTATTTTCCATGGGCGTGCTCTATCATCGTCGCTCCCCGCTTGAACATCTGTGGCAGTTGAAAGATCAGCTGGTCAGCGGCGGCGAACTGGTACTGGAAACGCTGGTGATCGAAGGTGACGAACATGCTGTTCTGGTGCCGGGCGATCGCTACGCCCAGATGCGTAACGTCTACTTTATCCCGTCCGCGCTGGCATTGAAGAACTGGCTGGAGAAGTGCGGTTTTGTGGATGTGCGGATTGCCGATGTCAGCGTGACGTCACTCGAGGAGCAGCGCCGCACCGACTGGATGATCACCGAGTCGCTGGAGCAGTTCCTTGACCCGGCCGACCACAGCAAAACCATCGAAGGCTATCCGGCGCCGATGCGTGCGGTATTGATCGCGACGAAGCCGTAACCCTTTAGCTGGGTGACGGCTACGCCTTACCCGGCCTACGCGTCGCACGTTTTCTCCAAAATAGTTCAAGTTGCAGCAAGGCGGCAACGCAGCGAATCCCCGGGAGCTTACATCAGTAAGTGACCGGGGTGAGCGAGGCGGCCAACGCGGCTGCGGCTTGAAATATGAAGGAGAAAAAAAGGCCCCTGTGTAATTTGCAGGGGCCTGGTACAAGCAAGCATCATATTGGGCGACATGATGCGCGGTAAAAATCGGTACGTTGCTACACGTGATAGCGCTCAATCAGCGACTTCATTTCCGCAACCGACTCTCCATCTACACCGTAGCGTGAATACTCATCCGCTTCAGCATCCGTCGACATTGACAGCCCTGTATTGCGATAACGCATGGGTGAAGGTATCCATTTCCCCGCAGAGCTGTGAAGCTCTTCCACCCCGGCGTTTAAAAACCGTTCCAGATTGCCGGCACGGACTCCCGCACCCGCCATTATTATTGGAACACCGGAATGGGCTTTTAGTTCCATAATTAATTGCAGACCTTTTTCAGCAGAAGACTGTTGCCCTGATGTCAGAACGCGCGCCACACCCAGTTCGGCAAGGGTATCAAACGCTTGCAGTGGGTTTTTGCACATATCAAACGCACGATGAAACGTCACGGCCATTCCTTTTGCGGCGTCCATCACCTGACGCATACGCGGCAGATCGACCTCACCGTCTTCATCCAGCAGGCCGGTCACCAGCCCGGGGAACCCGAGGTCACGAACAAGGGCGATATCTTCAAGCATGGCACTGAACTCACCCGACGTATAACAAAAATCACCGCCGCGAGGACGAATAATGGGGTGTACCGGAAGGGTGACGGCCTTACGGGCCGACGTCAGCACGCCGTATGAGGGCGTTAACCCTCCTTCTTTCGGGGCGGCGCACAGTTCAATGCGATCGGCCCCTTTCCGTTGCGCGGTGACGGCACACTCCACGCTATAACAACAAATCTCCAGCAGCGCCATCGACTCCTCCTTAAAATCGGCTTAACGCGCCATCATGGCACGCCTCTTGTTTTGGGTCTCAGCGACGAGTCACAACTCTCAGGCTTCGCTGGCAACGATCTGCTCAATGGTCCACGGATGAAATTTCACCGTCACCTGCCCGTCAGTCACGGCCAGCGTCGGATTAGGCAGACGCTCACGCTCGCCTTTGGGCGAACTTGTCTTCACAAAAATGCCCGGCTGGCTTAAGCCCTCGTCTGAGAGCAGGGCCAGCGCGCGCGCGTTCAACGTTTCCGGCTCACCCGGCAGGACGATTTCGATATGCTCCCAGCCTTCGTGCGGGTAACG
The DNA here is from genome assembly GCF_010692925.1 of Enterobacter sp. T2. Classification (NCBI taxonomy): domain Bacteria; kingdom Pseudomonadati; phylum Pseudomonadota; class Gammaproteobacteria; order Enterobacterales; family Enterobacteriaceae; genus Enterobacter; species Enterobacter sp. T2. The sequence goes on from NZ_CP048736.1 coordinate 2,855,729, forward strand.
TTTTTCACCCGGCCATGGCAGTTCTACAACGGTGAATTGCCAGTGCGCCACGCAGACCGGTTCATGCAGTTTGAACAGACAAATGGGACGACCATTAATCATGTTCTCAGAAAGCAACTCACCACACTGTTCAAACCCGCGACGCCAGCGCTCGGCAGTCGCATTTTGATGGCAGCGCAAAGAGATGTGATCGGCCTCAAGCGGCGCGATATCCAGACCAAGACGGGTGGCAAGTTCTGTGAACGCCTGGGTGAAGCGCGGTAAATCTGCGGAAATATCATGCAGTTCGTCAATGGATTGCCAGTTCGCCATACGTCAGTCTCTTTTCATGTCGCAAAGCCGCTAATTTACTCTGTTGCCCTGTTTCGACCAACCTCTGAATCGCGGTTTTTACGACTGCATGTTTATGCACCTCTTCTCTGGCTGGATTCTGAGCAATCTTCGGGCCCCGCAATGCTGACGGCAGAAGGCATTTGCAGTATACTCCCGCCCTAAATTCTTTAACTGGCGCGGGCGGTTGTAGGCCCGCATCAAAAACGTAAGGTATCCAGGTGAATATTCAGGCTCTTCTCTCCGAAAAAGTCAGTCAGGCACTGATTGCCGCAGGTGCGCCTGCGGATTGCGAACCACAGGTTCGTCAGTCAGCAAAAGTACAGTTTGGCGACTATCAGGCTAATGGCGTGATGGCAGTGGCTAAAAAACTGGGCATGCCGCCGCGACAGCTCGCTGAGCAGGTATTGACGCATCTGGATCTCACCGGTATCGCCAGCAAAACCGAAATCGCTGGCCCGGGCTTTATCAACATTTTCCTGGAGCCTGCATTCCTGGCAAGCCACGTTGACGCGGCGCTGAAATCAGACCGTCTGGGTGTCTCCCGACCACAAGCGCAGACGGTGGTGATCGACTACTCTGCCCCGAACGTGGCGAAAGAGATGCACGTTGGCCACCTGCGTTCCACCATCATTGGTGATGCCGCGGTGCGCACGCTTGAGTTTCTCGGTCACAAGGTAATCCGCGCAAACCACGTTGGCGACTGGGGTACCCAGTTCGGCATGCTGATTGCTTACCTGGAAAAACAGCAGCAGGAAAACGCGGGCGAAATGGCGCTGGCGGACCTGGAAGGGTTCTACCGCGAAGCGAAAAAGCATTACGACGAAGACGAAACCTTTGCCGAGCGCGCGCGCAGCTACGTCGTCAAGCTGCAGGGCGGGGATCAATACTTCCTCGAGATGTGGCGCAAGCTGGTGGACATCACCATGTCCCAGAACCAGCTTACCTATAACCGTCTGAACGTGACCCTGACCCGTGATGATGTGATGGGTGAGAGCCTTTATAACCCAATGCTGCCGGGCATTGTGGCGGACCTGAAAGCGAAAAACCTGGCGGTTGAGAGCGAAGGTGCAACGGTCGTGTTCCTTGATGAGTACAAAAACAAGGAAGGTGAACCGATGGGCGTGATCATCCAGAAAAAGGATGGCGGCTATCTCTACACCACCACCGATATCGCCTGCGCGAAGTACCGTTACGAAACCCTGCATGCTGACCGTGTGCTGTACTACATCGACTCCCGTCAGCACCAGCACCTGATGCAGGCCTGGACTATCGTGCGTAAAGCCGGTTACGTACCGGATTGCGTTCCGCTGGAACACCACATGTTCGGCATGATGCTCGGTAAAGACGGCAAGCCGTTCAAAACCCGTGCGGGTGGTACCGTGAAGCTGTCTGACCTGCTGGATGAAGCGCTGGAGCGCGCCCGTCGTCTGGTGGCAGAGAAGAACCCGGACATGCCTGCCGACGAGCTGGAAAAACTGGCTAACGCCGTCGGTATCGGCGCGGTGAAATACGCGGATCTCTCTAAAAACCGTACCACCGACTATATCTTCGACTGGGATAACATGCTGGCGTTTGAAGGCAACACGGCGCCTTACATGCAATATGCTTACACCCGCGTGCTCTCGGTGTTCCGTAAGGCGAACATTGATGAAAACGTGCTGGCGAATGCGACCGTGACCATCACGGAAGATCGTGAAGCCCAGCTGGCGGCGCGTCTGCTGCAGTTTGAAGAGACGCTGACGGTTGTCGCCCGTGACGGTACGCCGCACGTTATGTGCGCTTACCTGTACGATCTGGCGGGTCTGTTCTCCGGCTTCTACGAGCACTGCCCTATTCTGTCTGCGGAAAATGAATCGGTCCGCAACAGCCGCCTGAAGCTGGCGCAGCTGACGGCGAAGACCCTGAAGCTGGGTCTGGATACCCTGGGTATCGAAACCGTAGAGCGTATGTAATACAAAAAACCCGGCAGCCGCCGGGTTTTTTATTATCAGAAATACTTCCGCAAATACTCCGTCAGACACAGAATCGCCATGGCCTGTCCGTAGGGCATCGACGTCAGCGGGATTTGGCGATAAAACGCCTGGTCACTGCCCATCCCCGTGCCGAACGAGGTTTGCAATAACTCCCCTTCCGGCGAGATATTTTTCACGATGCCGCGAATCGCTTTTTCAGCAACGTCAGCATACGCAGGCGCAACATAGCGCTTACGCACCGCTTTCAGGATCCCGTAGGCAAACCCGGCCGTCGCGGACGCCTCCAGGTACGAGCCCGGATCGTCCAGCAGGGTATGCCACAAGCCGCTCTCGTCCTGACACTTTGCCAGCGCGGCAATTTGCGCATTCAATACCTGCACCAGATAACGGCGCACGGCGTTGTTTTCCGGCAAATCAATCAGTTCGAGGAAATCCGGAATCACGATGGTGAGCCAGCTGTTGCCCCTCGCCCAGCGGGCATGAGCAAAGTTATGGTTGCCGTCGTAACTCCAGCCGTGGAACCACAGGCCCGTCTCCCGGTCCATCAGGTTCTGCACGTGCAGCAGGAACTGATACACCGCCTCTTCAACGTACTCCGGTTTGTTGAGCAGTTTGCCGATTTTCGCCAGCGGCAACACCGTCATCATCAGCGTGTCATCCCACATCTGCTGATGATTCTCTTCCGCCAGGGTGATGTGCTGCATGCCACCGTGATCGGTGCGCGGCATCTCGGTCATCGCCCATTCCGCCCAGCTTTCCAGCCACGGCAGCCAGGCCGAGTTTTTGGTCTCTTCATAACGACAGGCCAGCGTCAGGAACGGCGACATCGTATTGACGTTTTTGGTGGTGGCACCTTCAGCAAAACGGTCAGCAAACCAGCTGTCGATAATGTCGCGCATGCCTGCGTCACCGGTCTGGCAGTAATACTGCCAGATACCGTACAAACCAACGCCGTGCGTCCATTCCCATCCGGCCCAGCCTTTGGTGTCGATCACGCGCCCGTCGTCCAGCCGCAGCAAAAACTCACCCGTCTTGTCGTGGATATTGACCAGGTTATGCGTCACCTTTTGAATCAGTGCTTTCAGCTCATCTCTGGCAATAAAGCGTTCAGGTTGACGCAATAACGGGCTATGTTTGACAGGCCAAACTTTCATCATCTTAACCTCTGTTGTATGTCGAATTCAGTACTTCACGATCCTTCAGCGAAGGTGCGGCTGGCTTATTGCGATTCAGATAACCGATGTTGTTATTACCCCACAGTGACGCATACGGCATACCGGCCAGCATCTCGACAGTGGCGCGGGCGTGCGGCGTCGCTGATTCCGGTATCGCATGACCCCACGCACGCATTTTCGCGGTCTCCTCGCGCAGCGTGCTGTGGGTCTGTAAATTCAGTCTGAAGCGCAGAGAAACGAGGAATCCGCAGAACAGCACCAGGAGGGTGCCCACACTCAGGATCATCAAAATGGTATGGCTCACTTCCGCAGGCTGTACTTTCTGACCGCTGACAAAGCCGGACATCTGCATCACGATGCCCACCAGCATCACCGCACCGGCCTGAGAGGCTTTACGGGTGAGGGTCATGATGCCGGCGAAGATCCCTTCGCGGCGCTGACCGGTGATCACTTCGTCCACATCAGCGATGTAGGTATAGGTATTCCACGGCACGTAGTTGATACCGCCGCGGCCAAGACCGGCAATGGCAGAAACCAGCAGCAGCAGAGAATAGATGTCGCTCAGCCCGGCATAATAGAGGACGGCGTAAGAAAGAGAGGCCAGGCCAAACAGTAACACCACCATGCGGTAGGACGGCGCAGGACCAAAGCGAATGCACAGCGGGATCATCCCGAGCACGGCGAGAAACTGGAAGATGGCCATCGTACCGAGCAGGTTAGAGGCCATTGAGGCTTCCTGCATCAGCACAAACACCACGTAGTAGGTGAAGACCGCGTTAAATACATCCTGCGCAATGTAGCCGCCGAGATACATCCCCAGATGCTGGCGGAAAATTTTAATTCGCAGCGTAGAACTCAATTCCACGAACAGACGATTGAGGCTCTGGCCCAGCGTCAGCTTCTTCTTCTCTTCTTCAGCCCGCAGCGCCGCTTCGGACCATTCCTCACGCGGACGTTCCCAGGTAAAGCACCAGACGAAAATGAGCATCAGGGCGCACAGAACGGAGAAAACCAGGCTTGAATAGAAGAAGGAGACCGCATTGTCTTTACCGAAATGCGTGAGCAATATCCCGGGCAGAAAGGAGGCCAGAATGGCGGACATCTGCGCCATGGAGATACGCGCCCCGGAGAACTTGGTTTTCTGTTTGAAGTCATCGGTCATTTCCGGCACCAGCGTCTCGTACGGCACCAGAATCATGGTGTAGACAATATCAAACACCAGATAAGTCAGCAGGTAATACCAGAAATTCATGTCCCCCACCCACATCAGCGAGTAGCTGAACACGCACGGGATCCCCAGCAGAATAAAGAATTTACGGCGACCAAAGCGCTTTCCGAGCCAGGTCGTACCGAAGTTGTCCGTCAAAAACCCCATTAACGGACTGACAACGGCATCCAGCACCCGTGCCGCGGCAAAAATGAACGTTGCTTCAATCGGTGTGAGTCCACAGAAGGTGGTGTAAAAATACAAAAGCCAGGCCGCCGTCAGGGCGGTGGTACCCGCCCCGAGGAAATCACCTGACCCGTATGCAAGATAATTTGCGAGTCCAATTTTACGTGTTTTCATTGCCGTCAACCCTAATCAATGTTGGGAGACTCCCTGTAAGCAAACCTCGTCCGGGAGCTTTTACACGGCTACAGTAAAGGCATCGACTTCCTGATACCTTTCTGTTTCTGCCATCACGCAGGGGGTGAATGGCAAAAATGCAAAGAGTATCGTCACGCGTGTCACTGATTTATAAAACAGCGTTTCTTTTTCATCAAAAGGTGAGGTCAGTTTTGCGAGCCAGCCATCAGTATTCCCTGATGGCTGGTGAAAAAGCGGGCAGTTAGCGGTAGTTTACAATGACAGAATTGCTCTGCACTTTTAGCGCCGGGATCAAACGTCCCCCGCCCGGCACTTCCCAGATAAAACGCAAAGGTTCAATGGCGGGCACGCCGTTGAACGCCTGCGTCGTGCCATTCTCTCCGTCGATTTCCGTACAGCGACTCTGGGAGCAGAGCCGCACCCGCAGTCCGGCTGGCGTTGGGCCAATCAGTTTGTAATTCCAGACCACCATCCCCATCAGACCGGCAACCGCTTCAGAGGGCGACAGCGGAGTAGAAGACATGGCGACACCCCGGTTGCTCAGGGTCACGCCCATGCTGCTTGCCTGCCAGGCGCCTTCCCCGGCCGCCTGTGCCGCCAGCGGGAAGAACATAATCCAAAGCCATTTAGCCATTATTTTCCTCCAATCGTCGCCGTCATGCGGATATGACGGTTATCCGATAACTCCATATTCGACAGCACCACCAGCTGGTTCAGGCTGCGACGCAGGAAGCGCGACAGCAGCGGACGCAGCGCATGGTTGACCAGCAGCACCGGTGGCGCCCCCAGCATCTCCTGACGTGCCAGCGCCTCCTGGGTCTGCTCCAGCAGGCGATCCGCCAGACCTGGCTCCAGGCCGCCCCCGCCCTGCAGAGCCTGCAGCAGCAGACGTTCAAGCGGCGTGTCGAGGCCAATCACCTGCACTTCTCCGGTTCCCGGGAACCACTGCTGCGTGATTGCGCGCCCCAGCGCCACGCGCACCACCGCCGTCAGCTCGTGCGGATCGCTTTGCAGCGGCGCATGCTCGGCTAGGGTTTCCAGAATGGTTCGCATATCGCGAATCGGCACTTTTTCCTCGAGCAGGTTTTGCAGCACCTTGTGCAGCGTGGTTAACGTCAGCACGCCCGGGACCAGATCTTCCGTGAGCTTCGGCATCTCCTGCGTCACGCGGTCGAGAAGCTGCTGCGCTTCCTGACGACCAAACAGCTCTGCCGAGAATTGCCCAATCAGATGATTAAGATGGGTTGCCACCACGGTACTGGCTTCGACTACCGTATACCCCTGGATTTGCGCCTGCTCTTTCAGCGCACTTTCAATCCAGATGGCCGCCAGACCAAAGGCCGGATCGACGGTTTGCTCGCCCGGCAGCGTGCCTGCCGCGGTGCCAGGGTTAATGGCCAGCCAGCGCCCCGGGTAGGCATCGCCGCTGCCAATTTCAACCCCTTTCATCAGAATACGGTAGCGCGCAGGCGGCAGATCCATATTGTCACGGATGTGAACCACCGGCGGCAGGAAGCCCATATCCTGAGCGAATTTTTTACGGATACTGCGGATACGGCCAAGCAGCTCGCCATCCTGCTGAAAATCCACCATCGGGATCAGGCGATACCCCACTTCCATTCCCAGGGAATCTTCCAGCTGCACGTCGTTCCACGTCGCCTCGACGGCCTGAGTATTCTCCGGCATTTTCACCGGAACCGGATCCGCCGCCGGTTGGGTTTCACGGCCACGCATCCACCAGGCAAGGCCCAGCAGACCCGCAGTGAACAGTAGGAAGACGAGGTTTGGCATGCCCGGTACCAGACCAAGCAAACCCAGAACGGCAGCGGCCAGCAGCATTACGCGCGGGTTACTGAAGAGCTGGCCAACCATCTGCTCGCCAACGTCCTGATCGGTACTCACGCGGGTGACAATCACGCCCGCCGCCGTGGAGATGACCAGCGCCGGGATCTGCGCGACCAGACCATCTCCAATAGTCAGCAGCGTGTAGCTTTCCGCCGCGTGGCCCATGTCCATGCCGTGCTGCAATACCCCCACCAGAAGGCCGCCCACCACGTTAATCACCATGATCAGAATGCCCGCGATGGCATCACCGCGCACAAACTTACTCGCACCGTCCATGGATCCGTAGAAGTCCGCTTCCTGAGTGACTTCCGCACGGCGTTTTTTGGCTTCATCTTCCGCGATTAACCCGGCATTCAGATCGGCGTCGATCGCCATCTGCTTGCCCGGCATCCCGTCCAGCACAAAACGGGCGCCCACTTCCGCAATACGTCCGGCACCTTTGGTGATAACCATAAAGTTGATGATCACGAGGATAACGAACACCACGATACCGATAGCGAAATTACCGCCGACCAGGAAGTGGCCGAAGGCCTCCACCACTTTACCTGCTGCTGCCGCGCCGGTGTGTCCTTCCATCAGAATGATACGCGTGGACGCCACGTTCAGCGCCAGTCGCAGCAGAGTGGTAAACAGCAGAATGGTCGGGAATGCGGCAAACTCCAGGGTCCGCTGAGTGAACATCGCCACCAGCAGCACCATAATGGAGAGCGCAATATTAAACGTGAACAGCAGATCGAGGATGAATGCCGGGAGCGGCAGAACCATCATCGACAAAATTAACAGTATGAGAATCGGCCCGGCGAGGATCTGCCATTGGGTCGATTTCAGGTTGCCGGGCAGGCGCAACATTGCCACCAGATTAGCCATCAGTGTCCTTCTCGTTCATAAAATCCAGCGCGGCAGGCACCGGAAGGTTCTCAGGTTTCACAGGCCGTTGACCCCCGGCCAGACGCCAGCGTTTCAACTGCCATACCCAGGCCAGCACTTCCGCCACCGCGGCGTAGAGTTGTCCCGGGATCTGTTGTCCGATTTCCGCATGGCGATATAAGGCACGCGCCAGCGGTGGAGCTTCCAGGATCGGCACGCGGTTTTCGGTGCCAATTTCCCGGATACGAAGTGCGATCAGCCCCGCCCCTTTCGCCACCACTTTCGGCGCGCTCATCTTGTTTTCGTCGTAGCGCAAGGCAACGGAATAGTGTGTCGGGTTGGTGACGATGACATCTGCCTTCGGCACATCCTCCATCATGCGCCGACGAGCGGCAGCACGCTGCATCTGACGGATACGCCCTTTAACGTGCGGGTCACCTTCCATCTGCTTATATTCGTCACGGATATCCTGACGTGACATCCGCAGTTTCTTGAAATGGCTATAAAGCTGGAAGATAACGTCAAAACCGACCATCGGGATAATGCTGAGCACCACCAGCAGCGCGCAGAGCCCAACCAGATTCAGGGCGTTACTCATGGCAGTAAGGGGCGACTCGCTGATGAGGCGCATCATTTCGGGCCAGTGATACCAGAGGAAGAACCCGGCAGAACTGCCCATCAGCACCGATTTGAGAATAGCCTTGAGCAGCTCGGCCCCGGTCTGCGCCGAAAACATTTTCGCAATGCCCGGCAGTGGGTTCAGCTTCGAAAATTTGGGCTGCAGTGATTTTCCGCTAAACACCAGACCGCCCAGCATGACTGGAGAGACCAGCGCCACCAGCACCACGCCGGTAATTAAGGGCAGCAGCGCAACCATGGCCCCTTTTATTAACTGAATAATCTGGCTGAGGATCAGATTCGGGTCATTGACCATACAGTGGTCAAAACGTAAGCCAGTTGAGAGCATTCCCGCCAGCTTGCGGGCGAGCGACTCCCCACCCCACCAGATAATGCACACCCCTACGACAAGGATCAGCAGGGAGGTCAATTCTCGGGATCGGGGGATCTGCCCTTCCTCACGCGCTTTTTCAAGTCGGTGGGGTGTGGGGGCTTCCGTTTTGTCGTCGTTCTCTTCTGCCACAGTGCATGCTCAGCCCATTACGTCACGGTTATCTTGCCACGGGAGGTTATCGCCAATGGGTAGATAAACCCCTATAATCATGCCCTGTTAACCACTTTAACGATTAAACGCTGTAGCGAGGCTGTTTGCCGTTCAAAAAACGCACAACTCAGGTTTGGCAATCACTTTTTAATACTGATTATTTTTTAAAAGTGTTTTTAATAAAAATAAATATAAAATTTTTAAAAACTGAGTTGGCCTGTTTCATCATCAAAATACGTTTATTTTTTGATCAAAATATACTTATGGATAATATTAAATCGAAAAAATTATAATTGATTTATATCAATGATGGTTTTTCTCCAGTATTAAAATATTTTTCATGACGGTTATAATAATTAATATTAATCTTGACCCGCAATTACTTGAAGGAAATTACCCGCTATACTTCTGCACGGTGTCAATTGAGCCAAAATATTAAATTGAATACCTAACGTGTTTTTAAACTCAGGAGTTTTTGCAGATGGATTTCAAAAATAACTTTATGGCTGGCGCAGTACTTGCGGCCATTTCGATGGGCAGTTTTGCTGCCGAAATGAATGCGGGGACGGTCCACTTTACGGGAGAAATTATTGAACCGAGCTGCACCATTCAGGGTGATAGCGGCACGGACAGTACGGTCCCTCTGGGGACGTACCCTAAATCTCTTTTTAAGGCGGTCGGAACTGAATCTTCCCTGACCCCGTTCTCGATTACGCTCGCAAACTGCCCGGTAAAGAGCGATGGGCTGCCGGCAGTACAGCTCACCTTTAACGGTACGACGACCCTGACCAATACCTCTACGCTGCTGGATGTCAGCAAAATCACCACCACCGGTGAGACCGCCGCTACCGGTATCGGCGTCGCCGTTAGCCCGGCGGGAAAAGACACTCAACTTATCACCATGGATGGGGCAGAAGGACAGGTTTATATTCAACTGGCCACCCGTACTACCGATACCATTAAAGCCGACTTTAACGCCCGCTATAAGTCATTTGCCGCAACGGTGACCGCTGGCCCTGCCGATGCGGATATGACGGTGAATATTTTATACCGTTAATACCTGTTTATCTAATATTCAGCATGCCACTGATTAGATAATGACACGTAATGCGTCATGCTCCGATAATAGTCCGAAAGCGGACTATTATCATTATTTCAACCTGCTCCAATAAGGGTTTCCCGTGCGCACATCCCTGCTGTTTTTATTATGCCTTCCCGTCATAACAAGTTCGTTTTGTCACGCCGCGGGAATACAAATCGGCCGCACCCGCATAATTTACGATGCTGCAAAAAAGGAAGTTGCCCTGCCGCTTACGAACAGTGAAAAAGAATTGCCCTGGCTGATCCAGACCTGGACAGACACTGGCGATGGCAAAACGCGTGGGCCCTTTATTGTCACGCCCCCCCTCTTTCGACTCGATCCTCAAAAAGAGCAAAGCCTGCGAATCACCTGGAACGGCAGCCCGTTACCGAAAGAAAAAGAGTCGCTGTTTTATTTGAATGTCCGCACGGTGCCCGCAACCGCCGCAGAGGATGCCAATAAAAACGTGCTACGACTCATCTACAAAACGCGACTGAAGCTGTTCTGGCGTCCCGTGGGGCTCAACGGGACGCCAGGCGAGTCCTGCAAGAATCTGCGCTTCGTTCGCCAGGGTCAGCAGCTGACGGTGATAAACGACAGTGCGTTTTACACCGTTTTTGACTCTCTCTCGCTAGGCTCGCAGAAGCTCGAAAGCGCCGATATGGTGGGGCCAGCATCACGCGTTGATATCCCTCTTCCAGACGCTGCACCGGCGAATGACGTCAGTTGGCGGTGCATTACCGATTACGGCAATGCCTCCGAAAAATACACGTTCCATCTGACCAGGGGATAAACGACAGAATGATTGCAGGACGTAATTTCTTGCCTGTTGGGGGAACCTTTCGGCTGAATTCGGTTACCCGCTGTCTGGCGAGTACCCTGATGATAATGATTTTTTCCGCAGATGCCCGGGAGTATCTCTTTTCCCCTTCCTCACTCGAAGGGGACATGCTGACGCAGCAGGATATCGACCTCTCGCTTTTTACAAAATCGAATGCCCAGTTGCCCGGCACCTACTCTTCCGTCATCACAATCAACGATCGCAGGCTGAAGGATGCCAACATTCGCTACGTCAGCAGATCTGACGGGCGCCTGATCCCCCAATTGAGCCCCGCGATGCTGCGCGCCTGGGGCATTAATATCGACCGTTATCCTCCGTTGCTGAAGCGTCCGGCGGAGGAAACGCTCCCAGAGTCGCTGGATAACTATATTCCACAGGCGTCTGCAGAGCTTGATTTCTCAACAATGACGCTTAGGTTGAGCATCCCCCAGGCCGCGCTGGCTGATAACGGTCGCGATTTTATCGATCCCTCGCGCTGGGACGATGGTGTTCCCGTCCTGTTCAGCGATTATTCGCTGTCGGGCTCGCAAAGCAAAGAAGATCGCGAGGACAGCACAGACAGCCGCTATCTGAATTTGCGTACCGGGGCGAACCTGGGCGGCTGGCGTCTTCGAAACTACTCAACGTGGAGCAAATCGGACGGCGATTCACAGTGGGATAACATCAACACGTTCCTGCAGCACGACATCGACGCGCTGAGAGCGCAGTTCACCGCGGGCGAGAGCAGCACGCGCGGCGAAGTGTTCGACAGCCTGCAGTATCGGGGCGTCAATCTCGCCACGGACGAAGAAATGTTGCCCTATAGCCAACGCGGCTATGCACCGGTCATTCGCGGCGTCGCCAGCTCGAATGCGGTCGTCTCGGTGCGCCAGAACGGATATCTCATCTACCAGCAGAACGTAGCCCCCGGGGCGTTTGAGATCAACGACCTTTACTCCACCACCAACAGCGGCGACCTGGAAGTGACGGTGAAAGAAGCCGACGGCACCGAACATCACTTTACTCAACCCTACTCAAGCATCGCCATTATGCAGCGCCCGGGACACATGAAGTATGAATTGACGGCGGGCCGTTATCGCGCAGACAGCGGGAGTGACCAAAAGGAGCCCGACTTCCTTCAGGGAAGCGTCATCTACGGTGTCAACAATCTGCTGACCTGGTTTGGCGGGCTAACCCTTTCGCAAGACTATAATGCCCTCAATACGGGCGCTGGCATCGCGCTGGGGCCGCTGGGTTCGCTCTCTACAGACGTCACCGCCGCCGATACCACGCTTGACGACGGCAGCAAGCATGTCGGCCACTCCTGGCGCGTACTCTATTCGGGGAAAATTGACGCCACCGATACCAATTTCACGCTTGGCAGTTATCGCTACTCGAGTCGCGGGTATTACAGCTTTGCTGACGCTAATCAGAAGCAGGACGGACACGATAATGATTTGCTCTTCCGCTATAACAAACGCAACCGCGTTCAGGCCAGTATCAGCCAGAACCTCGCTGGCGTCAGTCTCTATCTTAACGGCTACCAGCAGGACTACTGGGGGACGTCGAAAAAAGAACGCAGCCTGTCGTTAGGTTTTAATACCGTTCTGTCTGGGGTGAGTTATCACCTGGCATATACCTACAGTAAAACGAACGACGAGGAGGCCGACCGGATGGTCTCCTTCGGCTTTAGCGTGCCGCTAACTCGCTGGCTCCCCCGCGCGTGGAGTAGCTATAACATCAGCAACACCAAAAATGGCTACACCCGACACAATATCGGCGTCAACGGAACGCTGCTGGACGACGAACGTTTAAGCTATTCGCTGCAGCAAAGTCATTCTAATCACGATGGGGAGGATACCAGCAGCGTATATGGTACCTATCGTTCTCAATACGCCAACCTGAATGCCGGTTATTACGCCTCTTCCGGCAGCGCGGAGCAAATGAACTACGGGATCAGCGGGGCCATTGTTGCACACCCGCGCGGCGTTACGCTGGCGCAGCCGTTAGGGAGCCAGTTTGCCATTGTCAATGCCAACGGCGCCTCCGGTGTACGCTTCCAGAACCAGCAGGGTATTCAGACAGACTGGCTGGGTAACGCCGTTATCCCGTCCCTGACGCCGTATCAGGAAAATACGATTCGTATCGACACCGCAAGCCTGCCCGAAAACGTGGAGAGCAGCGATACGTCAATCCGGGTGATCCCTTCACGTAATGCCGCCGTTGAAAGCCGGTTCGATGCGCACGTTGGTTATCGGATGCTGATCGCATTAACCCGCCCCGGCAATCAACGCGTCCCCTTTGGCGCAATCGTCACCAGCGCGAACGCGGACCTGAGCGGCATCGTGGACGATACCAGCACGGTATACCTGGCCGGCGTCGGCGAGCCCACACAGCTCACAGTGAAATGGGGAAAAGCGCCAGACCAACAGTGCGTCGCCCATATTTTACAGCAGGCAGAGGGATACACGGAGAGCCCTAACGGTATCCGTTCAACCCGCGCGCTTTGTCAGCAGGAAACAGCTTATGCTCACTAAAATGAAAAGACGAACCCTTACGGTTTCTCTGACCAGCACGCTGATGCTGGTATCGACGGGGTCTTTCGGCGCCGTCACGGTACTCAAAAATTGTTTCGGAGCCCCACAGACGTATTCCATTGATTACCATCATGAATTTACATCGACAGAAAACGTTGCAAACAACGATTATGATATTCCGGGTCACCTGGTCGGCGCAGGTGCCGACCTGGAAGCAAACTGCACGTGCCCGGGAAACATGTTTTCGTCAAGCACCGTCTACGAAAAAACCCTGGCTGGCAGCCCCCTTAACCCCGGCACCAGCGGTACTGGCTATCTTACGGATAAAATTGATGCCCACATTACTGGCTATGCGGATGCGATTAACTCCCCGGACGGCAGCTCGCTCACCCCAATCCCGATCAATGAGTACCCGACCCCGCGGGGAAATATGCTTACCGTGCTCGAATCGAGCCTGTCTAAAACAGAAGAAGAAAGCGACGTATGCAGCAATGACTCCCGGCCTGACGGTGGTGCCGCATCGAAACGCAAGTTTCGCTGGAACGTCGTGGCCGTGCTGCTGCACATAAAAAAACCGATACTGGGTGAAGAGGTGATCCCGGCGACGCTCATCGCCCAAAACTACGCCTGCCTTTATATTGGCACCGGTGGAAGCTGCGACGCCACTCAGGCAGAACACGTCTCTGATATCTGGTTTGGCGGCACCCTTTCTGCACCGCTGAGCTGCACCATCAACGCAGGCAGCACGATTGAAGTCCAGTTTGGCAGCATCGTCAGTAAACAGTTTACCCGCAAAGGGCAGCCGCCTCAGGGCTATGCCCTAAAAAGCGTCGATATTAACTACCACTGTGACGATAACGCCGTTGGTAATAATGACCGGATAAAGCTCACCCTGACGGCCGACCAGGGCATAGTGGATAGCAGTACGCCCTACATTGCTAAGCTGCTTGAAAGGGACGATCTGGGCGTGCGGGTGTACGACGAAAATAGCCAGAACGTGGCGCTGGATGGGACTTATGCATTTCCAGTAAACCTGGACGAGCAGGGAAACGGCAGCGTTAAAATACAGGCGGTTCCCGTCAGTACTACGGATGCCACGCCCGCACCGGGGAGCTTCGAAGGAAACGTCACGGTGAAGATGGATCTGCGCTAGAACAGACCCTCAGGTTACGCAGGCAACCTGAGGGTAACGGCACCAATCAGAAGCCGAGGCTGTCCAGCAGATCGTCAACCTGATCCTGGCTTGCCACCACGCCCGCTTTGCTGGCGTCGAGCTGTGGGCCATTGAGCAGGCTTTCGTTCTCGCGTTTTGGACGGGCTGCCGGTTCCGGGATGTTCTCCAGCAGAACCATCAGCAGCTGGCGTTCAATCTCCTGAATCACATCCATCATGCGCTTGATCACCTGACCCGTCAGGTCCTGGAAATCTTGCGCCATCATGATATCCAGCAGTTGGGCGTTGGTGAAGCTGGTGTGGCCCGGCACATCCCCCAGGAACTGACGGGTATCGGTCACCAGCTCGCGGGCATTCGCCAGCTCAATCGGGTTCTCGAACCACTCGTCCCAGCGTTGGGTCAGCGCTTTCGCGCCTTTTTCCATCGCATCCTGATGGGGCTGCGACGCTTCAACGCTGTTCAGCGCACGTTCTGCCGCCTGGGCGGTCATCTGCACAACGTAGTCCAGACGATCTCGCGCGTCAGGAATCGCTTCCGCCGCTTCCGCAATCGCCTGATCCAGACCCAGCTCACGCAGGCTGTCACGCAGCATGCGCGTCAGGCTGCCAATACGGACGATGATATCGCTCGGCGAGTGTTCTTCAACGGGTTTCATAGCAGGTTGCAACATTTCCATCACCTCACATGCCGAGTTTCTCGAAGATCTTACCGAGCTTCTCTTCCAGGGTTGCCGCGGTGAATGGCTTCACCACATAGCCGCTTGCGCCCGCCTGTGCAGCAGCAATGATGTTCTCTTTTTTCGCTTCTGCGGTGACCATCAGAACCGGCAAGGACGCCATTCCCGCATCGGCACGAATGGTTTTCAGCAGCTCCAGACCGTCCATGTTTGGCATGTTCCAGTCGGAGATAACAAAACCAAACCCACCCGCCTGCAGTTTGTTCAGCGCATCAACGCCGTCTTCTGCTTCTTCAACGTTGTTGAAGCCCAGCTCTTTCAGCAGGTTGCGCACAATGCGACGCATGGTGGAAAAGTCATCCACAACCAAAAACTTAAGCTCTTTATCCGCCATAAAATAATACTCCTGAGTCAAATACGTATTGCCTGTCCGGCACTGATTTTCGCCAGCATCTGCTGGCTTACCTGGCTAAGATCGACCACTTCGCTCACGCCACCCATATTGATGGCCTCGCGCGGCATGCCGAACACCACACAACTTGCTTCATTCTGCGCAATCGTCCAGGCGCCAGCCTGGTGCATTGCAAGCATTCCGGCGGCACCATCGTTGCCCATCCCAGTCAGGATCACCCCAACGGCGTTGCGCCCCGCATGTTTCGCCACCGAATGAAACAGCACATCCACCGACGGACGGTGCCGGTTGACCGGCGGTCCGTCATGAATTTTGATTTGATAGTTTGCACCGCTGCGCGCCAGCTCCATATGCTTATCACCCGGGGCGATATAGGCATGTCCCGGGAGCACGCGCTCGCCGTCTTCCGCCTCTTTCACGCTGATCTGACACAGCTTATTCAGGCGTTCGGCGAACGAGCGGGTAAAGCCTGGCGGCATATGCTGGGTAATCAGAATACCCGGACTTGAAAGCGGCAATGGCTGGAGTACATGACGAATTGCCTCTGTTCCTCCGGTTGACGCCCCAATCACCAGCAGTTTTTCCGAGCTGAGTAACGGGCCGGCCTTCAGGGTTGCCGGGGCGGCCATTGGCTTATGGGCCGCCAGTTTTGCCCGCGATGCGGTACGAATTTTCTCCGCGATCATCTCGCTATACGCCAGCATCCCCTCGCGAATACCGAGCTGCGGTTTGGTGACAAAATCTACCGCCCCCAGCTCCAGCGCGCGCAGGGTGATTTCCGATCCTTTCCCGGTCAGGGAGGAGACCATCACCACCGGCATCGGCCGCAGCCGCATCAATTTCTCCAGGAAATCGATGCCATCCATGCGCGGCATCTCGACATCCAGCGTGAGCACGTCGGGGTTATATTTTTTAATTAAATCCCGCGCGACCAGCGGATCGGGCGCCGTTGCTACCATCTCCATGTCGCTGTGGCTATTGATGATTTCAGTCATGATCTGACGCATCAGCGCTGAATCGTCGACAGACAATACCCTGATTTTACTCATGCTTTTTCCTTACTCAGCGCATATACCGTTTGCCCACGCAGGCTAAACTCTCGCGCGAGGTTGCTGAAGTTTTCCGAGTGCCCGGCAAACAGTAAACCGTCAGGCTTGAGCAACGGAACAAACCGACGCAGAATGTCCTGTTGCGTCGTTTTATCAAAATAAATCATGACGTTACGGCAAAAAATGGCGTCGAATGGCCCCGGCACGTTGTACTGCTTGTCCAGCAGGTTAACGGGCGCGAATTCGACGCAATTCGCCAGCTCCTGGCGTACGCGTACCAGGCCTTCATGCGGGCCTGTCCCACGCATGAAATATCGCTGCAACTGCTGCGGCGACAGCGTTTTCAGTTCGTCCTGCCGATACACGCCGTTGCGCGCCTTCTCCAGCACCTCGGTGTCGATATCGCTGGCGTAAACCTTCCAGCGCCCGGGCGCCATCCCAAGCGTGTCGGCAAGTGTGATTGCCAGCGAGTACGGCTCTTCACCGGTCGAGGCGGCCGCACTCCAGACGCGATACTCCCCGGTACGACGCCGCGCGTGCTCTGCCAATACCGGGAAGTGGTGGGCTTCGCGGAAAAAGGCCGTCAGGTTAGTGGTTAACGAGTTGATAAAAGCCTGCCACTCTGCGCTGTTCTGGTTGGCTTCGAGCATGCTCAGATAGCGACCAAAATCATCCAGCCCCAGCGTACGCAAGCGCCGCACCAGACGGTTGTAGACCATGTCCCGCTTATGATCCGCAAGCACGATCCCTGCACGCTGGTAGATTAACTGACATATCCGACGAAAATGCGCGTCGGACAGCGCGAGGCGCTGTGTCATCTGCAACAATAATGACGTTTGCCCAGGGGGCATTGGTGATGTCATAGCGCCTTCTTAATTACATTCAGGATACAACTGGCACGGCCTGCGACCGCCCGACTTCTGTTACTGCTTCAACGTGCTCTTTCACATTAAATACCGCGACCAGCCCGGTGAGACGATCCGCCTGGCTGGCCAGCTGATCGGTTGCCGCTGCCGCTTCCTCAACTAACGAGGCATTCTGTTGCGTCACCTGATCCATCTGGCTGACGGCCTGAGCAACCTGCTCAATGCCGCGACGCTGTTCGTCCGACGCAGACGCAATCTCGCCCATGATGTCGTTAACCCGCGTGACGGAGGTGACGATTTCATGCATGGTATGCGCCGCCGTATCCACCAGGGCTGAGCCTTGCTGGACGCGTGATACCGACTCTTCAATCAGGACCTTAATCTCTTTCGCCGCGTTGGCACTGCGGCTGGCCAGGTTACGCACTTCCCCCGCCACGACCGCAAACCCACGCCCCTGTTCACCGGCGCGCGCCGCTTCAACCGCGGCATTCAGCGCCAGAATGTTGGTCTGGAACGCGATACCGTCGATCACGCTGATGATGTCACCAATCTTTTGCGAGCTGGTGGCAATCTCCTGCATGGTGCTGGCAACGTGAGAGGCCTGATCGCCCCCTTTTTTCGCCGTCATTGCCGCCTGTTTTGACAGGTCAGACGCCTGACGCGCGTTATCGGCGTTCTGGCTGACCGTCGCGGTCAACTGCTCCATGCTGGCCGCCGTCTGCGCCAGCGAGGCCGCCTGCTGCTCGGTGCGGGAAGAGAGATCGTTGTTGCCTGCCGCAATCTCTGAGATCCCGGTGTGCATGGCATAACTGCCCTGACGCACATCGGAGACGGTTTCCCGCAGTGCACCCTGCATCGCCTTCAGGCTGGCAAAGATCGCCGAAATTTCGTTCTTACCGAACACCGCCACCGGACGCGCCAGATCGCCCTTCGCAATACTGTCGAAGTGGCTGCTGATAATCGCCAGCGGCTGCACAATCATTTTGCGTGACCAGAGCAGTGCCCCACCGGTCAGTAGCCCCGCCAGAATCACGACGACGCCAAAGATCACACCCGACATGTGATAGCTGATACGGCTGTCTTCCTCTGCACGTTGAACAGACTGGTTAATATCCTGCTGCCACGCGTTAAAGCTGCCGTCGAACGCATCCTGTGAGGCCTGCACCGGCGCGGTCATAAAGTCCGAGAGCTGGTTGTTCTCAAGCCAGGTCGCCTGGTGATCCAGATCGCTGTACCACTGTTCAAAGTTCTTCTTCATGGCGGCTTTCAGCGCTTGCTCTTTCTCGCTGCCCGCCGCCTGCGCCGTGAAAGCGTTAAACTGTGCGCCAGCCTGTTTCAGGCTGCTTCGCGCGGTGGCCATCAGCGCTTTAATGTCATCCGGCGGATAGCTCAGCGCGGTTAAGGTGCCCGCCTTGTTCAGCGCAGTGCTTGCCTGCAACAGCACGGCACGCGTTTGTGCCAGTGCGGAGCGCTGCTGATTACTCGCCTCAACATCCTGCAAATTCTGATAGCCATCGCGAAACGCCCAAAAAGACAACCCGTTACTGCCAACCTGCAACACACCGCAAAGGATCAGAATCAAAAACAGTGTGGTCGAGATACGAATACGATTTAACATCCACGCTCCCATCAAGCGGCAAGCAGCCGCGGTTTAATTGTCAGTCAAAATGTTTCCCAGTTTTCATCTTGTCCGGCCGGTGCAGCACGCAGGCGAGTTGCCGTCGATTCGGCGGCAGGCGCTTTATACGTGGCTTGCGCAGTGACCGTATTTCCAGCGAGTGAAGCGAGACGAAACGCCGAGACGGCCATCTTCAGACGGCTCGCCTGGTCTTCAAGGGCAGCGGCCGCGGCCGCGGACTCCTGCACCAGCGCGGCGTTTTGTTGTGTCACGCGATCCATTTCCGATACCGCCAGGGCAACCTGGTCGATACCACGACTCTGCTCATCAGATGCAGAGGCGATTTCACCCATGATGTCCGTTACGCGGGTAACAGCATTCACGATGTCATTCATGGTCTCCCCGGCGCTTTCCACCAGTACCGAGCCGGTATCCACGCGGGAGACGGAGTCTTCAATCAGGGCCTTAATCTCTTTCGCCGCGTTGGCGCTGCGGCTGGCCAGGTTGCGCACTTCCCCGGCAACCACCGCAAACCCGCGACCCTGCTCACCCGCCCTCGCCGCTTCCACGGCGGCGTTCAGCGCCAGAATATTGGTCTGGAAGGCGATGCCGTCGATGACGCTGATGATGTCGGCGATTTTCTTCGAGCTGTCGGCAATTTCGTGCATGGTTTTCACCACGCCATCCACCACGCGGCCGCCGCGCTGCGCCGTCTCGGAGGCGCTTTCAGCCAGCTGAGAGGCCTGACGGGCGTTATCGGCGTTCTGCTTCACGGTTGCGGTGAGCTGCTCCATGCTGGCAGCGGTCTCTTCCAGCGCGGACGCCTGCTGCTCGGTACGGGATGAGAGATCGTTATTCCCCATCGCAATTTCGCTGGTGCCGGTATAGATGGCATCCGTGCCGCTACGCACGTTGGCGACGGTATCGATGAGCGAACGCTGCATATGGTCAACGCTGTTAGCCAGTTCGGTAATCTCATTGCGCCCGGAAACGGCCAGCGTTTTGGTTAGATCGCCACTGGCAATTTCACGAATGTGGGCAATGACGCGACCGAGAGGATTCAGCAGGATGTGGCGAATGCCGTACCACACCGCGACCAGGACAATAACCAGCGCCAGCGCCATCGCCGCCATCTGCCATTTCGCAAAGCGGTAGTCATTCTGGCTTTCCGTAAAGGCCGAGTGATACAGATCGCCACTGGCCTTCGCATATTCCCCGAGCGCGGCGCCGAGTGCGTTTTGCATCCCCTGCGTGGGCTGTGCGAAATAGGCGTCCATGTTGCCGCTCTCCAGGAACTGGATCAGCTCCGTCAGGCCAGCAAAGTAGGCAGTGTATTTTTCATCAATATTCTGGCTAACCTGCGCCATAGCAGGCTGCGGCGCGATCTGTTTGAAGGCGGCGTAGTGTTTTGCGGCGTCAGCCAGCGTGGCGCGGGCATTTTTCAACAGATCGGTCTTCGCGCTGCTCTGCTGATTGTTAGGGTCCATCATCATGCGCGCGGACGAGCGGCTCAGGTTGATACGCGTTTGCAGCATCAGATCCCACGTCGAGGTGAGTTCACTCTGCTGCAGGCGAAGATCGTTCGAGGCGGCGAAACTGTCCTGGTTCTGTTTTAATGACGAGAAAAAAAGCCCGCCGGAGATAAGCTGAAGTAGTGCGAAAATGACCAGCACCATCATAAGCATTGTGACAACGCGGATACGGTTCAACATACAACACCTTCTCATAGATTTATTAACGGTGTTATCGGCACAGGCCACAGGAACTTTACATTTGCGAAAGGGAAAAGCGTGGACTAAAACGCGACGTCAACAATCAGCGTATCGGTGTAGGTACCTGCGGGGGTGTGGCCTGACTGGTCAGGACCTTCGCGGTGTAGTTGTAGGTGCGCAGTAAACCGTCGGTGCTGACCTGGGACGCGGTCGCGCTGGTCCAGCGTTCGGCGCCGCTGCCGCCCCAGCGGTTGGTGGTGGCTTCTTTATAGATGTCGTAGCTCATATAGTTACTGCCGCTCACCATCCGCCGCACGTTGTTCAGGGCGTTGGCACCATTATTAATGCCAATGGTGTAGGTGCTGCCTTTAGTACAGGTCACGGCAATGGCCTGCGAAACGGTAGGGAAACTTTGTACCAGCGGCGCGCTGTTGAAGTTTACGTCCGGCGTGGTCATGGCACTGCAGTCGTTGGTGACGGTCATGTTCAGCAGAATAGTGGTTGTTGCTGTTCCCGACTGGGGAGATGTACAAAGGCTTCCAAGACCGACGGCGCAGACGTTGTAATTGATGCTGAAGGTCAACAGCACCTGGTAAGGCCCCGCCGTCACGTTTTGTCCGGCGACGGTGCGAAAATAGAGCGGTATGTTGTACCGCTTTGAGCCAAGCAACCCCAGCAGGGTGCTACTGCCCCAGGTATACGATTTACTTATCTGCACTTCACTACTGCTCGCACAACCCGATAATCCACACAGCCGGGTGGGGATCACATCCGCGATAGTTGTGTCGTCGGTGCGTTTCAGGGTGGCGCGGCTGTTGCCCGAAACCGACGCCGCGGTGTAATTCAACGTCACCGAGTCGTTGGTCAGAACATTCAGTACCGCATCGCACGCCACCACCAGCGTGCCGGTGGTTTCCACCTCCCCGGTGCCGCTAAGCGCAAACGACGTGACGCTGCCAAACGAGGCATTGACCGTACTGACGGTACACGCCGCCCAGCCCTCGCCGGAGAACAGCAGCAGCATCAACAGCAGCCAGCGTTTCACGGGCCCTCCCGACAGACCAGCGGACCGTAGGTTTGCAGCTTATGCTGCGGATTAGGCCCCACGTTCAGGGTCGCCGTGCAGCGCTTCCCGGCAGGCGTGATCACCTCAAGCGGATTGACGTCGCTGAGATTCTCCAGCCAGGCGATCCCGTCATAGCCCACCACCGCATTACTGCGCGAGGCTCGCCGCACCTGGCTTCCAACCGGAATCGCTTGCCCGCGCGCATCATGCAGAATAACGCTTGCCACTCTCTCCTGCTCCATCGGGAAATCCACCAGATAACCGCTGTGACGACGGATGGCAATCCGCCGCTCTGTCTCTTTCAGCCGGGTATCCGCAGGCAGATTCAGCGTATCAATCCGGTAGCTTGCCGGGTAATACGCCGACACCCCGCTGACCAGCAGGTAACCGTTGTCATTCGTTTTACCCACGGGCTGGTTCTCATAGCTGACGGGCACGTCCGGATGACCGTCGGTGCTGATCACCACAAACGCATCGTTGATTTTGTTCGCCGCAAACAGCTCTCCGTCCATCAGGACAATCGCGCCCATTGCCTCGCCCCACCAGGTCATGGTGTCTCTTTCGCCGTAGCCGCCGCCCTGCAGTTCGATGTTGTTATTGCGCCAGCCCAGCGTACCTTGCTGATAATCACTGGATTTTGACTGGTTTGCCCAGGCCATGTTCCAGCTAAAACCGCCGTCAGAAGGCATGGAGTGGTTATAGTTAATCCGCTGCGTGCTGCCCGCATCTGGGGTGTTCTCAACGGTGACGGCAGCGCTGTCGCGTGCGCCCAGCGGCACCTGCAGCGAGAGCGCAACCGTCCAGTCCCCCCGCTGCTGGTCCCGGCTGCCGGCCAGGTAAATACTGCTTGCGCCCCACAGATTTCGGCTCCATGAGAGATTCAGCAGCTCCGTTTTTTGGCCGTCAAAGCTCTCTACGCCGATCCAGGCCGCGCCAATATTGCCGTACTGCCCCATGTTAAACGTCAGGGAATACTGGTCCGTATTGCGGCTAAAGCTGGCGATGGGTTTGTCGTTTTCGTCATACACCGTCGGCTGGTCATAAAGGGCAAGATTGCCAAAACCGCGATCGCGACGCGTGTGCTGGGTGGCCACGCTGAACTCGCTGGTATTGTACTGGTAACCCCAGTTGATTTGCCCGCCGTTGTCTCCGCGCATGCGGCTTTGTGAGTAAGAGGTGTTCACTACGCCAAACTGGCCGAGTTTGATCACCGTCCCTGCCCCGCCCAGCGCCAGCTCCTGCGCCCCTTCCGCATGGCCCTCCAGCGTCAGCCAGTCGGTCACCCCGTAGCGATACGAGCCGCTACCGGCAGCAGGACCGTAGTCAAAGTTCCTGATGCCATAGTTACGGCGCAGGCTGCCGAGCGTCACGGCGCCGTCACTCAGCCCTTGTTTGAGCAAATCGCTGGTGACATAAAACGGTAGCGTGGTACTCACCTGACGGCCCAGCGCATCGGTGGTGACCAGCACCGCATCCCCGGCACCGTTGATATAGGGCAGATTGGTCAGGGTGAAGGGGCCAGGCTGAAGCTGGGTTGAGCCAGAGCGATAGCCGTTGATAAACAGATCCACCGAGGTAGGCACCGCGGCTTCACCCGAAAACTCCGGCAGCGGCCATGTCACCAGGTCCGGGCGCAGGGAGAAATCACGTCCGTAGCTAATACCGCCCATCCGCACGCTGGAGGTCCAGCTCAGGGCATCGCTGATCACGTCCCCCGCGCTCAAGGTGGTCGCGTCATCCTCACGGGTTATCAGCAGCGTCGTGTCATAGCGAACATACCCTTCCTGTTGACCGTCGTTTCCGGTGAAATTTTTCCGGGCGTAGCCGGTGGAGGAGAACGAGCCGTTCTCGTTGAAGTAGCGGAATTCATGCCAGAGCGACGCCTGACCGCCGATATGTTCCGTGTGGTTGGTATACAGATCGTAATTCAGCAGCGCCCCGCGCCCATAGTGCGGTTTGGTCTGCGCCGTTTGGGCACTGAAAGGCGTCACCCGGGCACTGATCCAGTCGCGGGGAACGGTCAGCAACAGGCGCTGTGCGGCACTGTCATACGCCACACGAACCTGACTCAGTGAGGCGAGATTCACCTCGCCGGCGGGCACATGCTCCGGGGGGAGCCCCGCGCGCAGCAAATCGGCGCTGGAGATAAAGAAAGCGCCGTTACGTTGCGTCACGGGTACCACCAGACCGGTGTCGTAGTGGTTGAGCACGAGGGCAAGCTGGAAAACCGCCTCATCATTTACCGCCTGCGCCTGAGGAGGCGGCGGTAAACTGTCGTCACCGGGATCGGCCCAGGTTGTGGTGCTGACGCAAAGCAGTAGCATCATTGCCGGCTTCAGTTGACGGGCGTCGACTGCCATTGTTCATCCCTGGCATTAATCTGCGCGCTCATCCGGTCCGGCTGACGAACGCCAGCGGGTATTGGCCAGCTGCGGGTGCTGCCCGGGAGGACGTAACCCAGTAATCCCTCCGCTACGGTGCGTTTCTGTCCGCCCTGCTCCAGTGACACCTGGCTTAATCTGACGTGCACATCCCCCTGATTACGTACCTGTAATGCAGGCTGTCCTCCCTCGTGGGTCACGCGCCAGCTCAGGTTTCGGGTCTCGGCCAGGGCATGATGCGCCCCCTCTTTAAGGGTCGGGATACCCTGTCCGTAGACAAACAGCGGAATGGAATAGCGCATCTGTAATTTAAGGCCGATGGAGGGTTCGGCTTTCGCGTCGGGCTGGGGAATTTCATCAACAATAATGCGGTAGGCTTGTTCGACCCCGACAGGGACTGCGCTCTGTTTGATAAGGCGAATCAGCTGTTTATTGCCTTTCTGAATGGTGACAATGGGCGGGCTGGCGACCACGTCCTGCTGCGCGCTGTAGCGTTCGTATCCCCCTTCCTGCTTCCAGCGCACAATACGCACCTGCATCGTCGTTGCGCTGTTTCCCTGGTTCTGGATCCACAGCTCCGTGGCGTTGGCATCTGCGGCAAGCCAGGGATCAATGGGCCAGAGCAGAATGGTGGCCGCCGCCTGCGCCTCGCCTGTGCCCGCGACGCCTGATAAAACACCCGCCAGACACAACTGCCGGAACAATGGCTTCATCGACTCTCTCCCTTTATTACCATGACAAGGTCACGGTGAGCTGATCGGTATAGGTTCCTGCCGGGCTAAAGCCGGTCAGTAGCGCAACGCCAAACAGCGGCAGCGCGATGTTATTACTGTTGGTATAGGTCACCGGTATTGCCTGGTTAACGCCAATTTCGCTGTTGGCGGCCAGCGAGCTGCTGCTGTAGAGCCGGTACGGCACCAGTTCTGTTCCTCCGGACCGCTTCATCCGACGGACGGATGAATAATTTTGACCGCCATTAATGCTCATGCTCAGCGCCACGCCAGGCGTACAGGCGATAGACAACGCCCCGTTTGGCACAAAGCTGGTACTGACTGGCGCGCTTTCCACCCCGTTATGGGTGCCAAAATCCAGCGTACCGAGAAGCCCCCCGCCACCGGTGGCCACCGCGCAACCCGGTACAATGGTCGCGCTGACCTTAAAGGACTGCGATGTCACCGCCCCCGCAGCAGGTATCAGCAACAGCCCGACGATCAGCGCGAAAAAAGGCTGCACGCTTCCCTCTGCGCGTTTGCGCAGACCTGTAAAAGGGGCCTTCATGGCAGTGCAGATCTAATAGGTCACGCTGACGTTAATCGTGTCGGTATAGGTGCCGGGTACCACCGTTACGCTGTTCCCGCCTCCGGTAATGCGGCCGTACAGGGTATAACTGTCGACCCCACCTGCCGTAGACGCGATCGGCAACGCGGTGTTATTGGCAATCACAGAGTTGAACCCGCTGTCGCTGTACAGGCTATAAGCCACACCCTGTGCCGCGTTGGCCGTATTGACCAGGTAGCGCTCAGGCGTCCCTGGCGACCCCACCACGGAGCCAGGGGCGGTGGAATGGGTATTGCCGGTTATCGCGACCGTATAGCTGGCGGTCGTACACTGGACGGTAAAGGTGTTTCCGCCGCTGGCGCCGCTCAACTGCGTCGTAAGGGTGGAAAACGTTGCGGGATGGGTACCAAAATCGAGCGTCCCGAAGTTAATACCACTTTGCGTGGGCGATCCGTTTATCAGGCAGCCGTTTGTCAGCGTCAGCGTCGCCCCGATGGTGCCGCTGCTGGTAACGGCCAGTGCCTGATGAACTACGGTCGTAGTCAGTAATGTGCCTGCACAGATCAAAAGGAGTTTTCTTTTCATTTACCACCCTCCAGAAGACGTCTCCGTTCCCTTGCAACATTTTATTTTTAACGTTCAAGATGTTAGCCCCGCTTAACGTTCCTCTGAGGGGGTTATTGAGAATTTAGTTTACGGATATCGCTTCGACCACCCGACGCAGGGTAGTCACAACTTATGTCTTATTGACAGCATTTATATTTTAAAAACAGAAGGTTAGACCGAAATAAAAGAATATTCGTGCGCGCAGGCTGAGGATATATCCGCAAAAGTGTGATAAGCATCACAATATATCGTCTGCTCATTAACAACAAAATTAATAAAACTTAAAAACTTGTTGTATCCCCCTACACTTTGCGTCAATTTATGTGCCGAATAATTTCCCGCGCAGTAATAAAAAATCTATATGTATCGGCGCGGGCAACATCTAAAGCGCATAGAGGGTCTTTTTTCGTGGCAAGTGCAAACAAACTCACACTCTTCATCGTGATATTCATGCTGGCGGGTATTCTTTCAGGGGCAGCAATTCATGAATACGCATCTGCGGATGCCATTAAAGCCTGGTCGGATAATATTACCCTGCTGACCGACATTTTCCTTCGTCTGATCAAAATGGTTATTGCGCCCTTGGTCTTCAGTACGCTGACCGTCGGCATTATGAAACTGGGCGAAACCTCCACCATTGGCCGCGTTGGCGGTAAAGCGATGGTGTGGTTTATCAGCTCATCGGTGCTCTCCATTCTGGTCGGACTGTTTATCGTCACGCTGGAGCATCCGGGAAGTGGTCTGAACCTGACGATCCCAACCGAAGCGGTAGATACCGGTCTTGCCGTTGGAGGCATGACGCTGAAAGCGTTTCTGTCTCACACTATTCCAACCAGTATCGCAGGCGCGATGTCGAACAATGAGATCCTGCAGATTGTGGTGTTCTCAATGTTCTTCGGTATCGGCGGTGCGTCGCTGGGGCAGAAATTCAACGCGCCGCTGGTTGCCGCGCTGGATGTGGTTTCCCATATCATGCTGAAGGTAACCGGTTACGTGATGTACGTTGCGCCGCTGGCCATCTTTGCGGCGATCTCCTCCGTCATTGCCACTCAGGGCTTAGGCATTCTGTTGAACTATGCCTCCTTTATTGGCGGTTACTATGTTGCCATCCTTCTCACCTGCCTGGTATTGCTCGCCGTGGGCTATATGGTTTTGAAAAAAGAGGTGTTTCGCCTGGTCAGCATGTTGAAAGACCCGGTACTGGTGGCGTTCACCACCAGCAGTTCTGAAGCCGCCTACCCTAAAACGCTGGAGCAACTGGAGCGTTTTGGCTGCTCACGCAATATCGCCTCTTTTGTTCTGCCAATTGGCTACTCCTTCAACCTGGTGGGGTCGATGGTATACTGCTCGTTCGCGTCGATGTTTATCGCCCAGGCGTATAACATTCACCTGAGTTTCTCAGAGGTAACGGTACTGATGTTAACCCTGATGCTGGCGTCAAAGGGGATTGCGGGCGTACCGCGTTCGTCCCTGGTGGTGCTGGCTGCGACCATTCCAAGTTTTAATATCCCGGTAGCGGGCATTCTGCTGCTGATGGGGATCGACCACTTCCTGGATATGGGGCGTTCAGCCATTAACGTGCTGGGGAACGGGATTGCGACCGCGATGCTGTCGCAGAATGAAGGGGCGCGGGAAGCAGAAGCTGAGCTGGTAAAGCAGGAAGCGTAAGGATATGAAAGGGGTGAGGCCTGATGCCCTCACCCCGACCCTCTCCCACAGGGAGAGGGAGCAAACATAAAAAACGGCAACCGGGTTGCCGTTTTGCTTTTACCTACGCTACGTGATTCGCCGCGATATCCAGCAGCGCCATCTCTTCGCTGTTCAGCAGCTTCTCAATGTTCACCAGAATCAGCATACGCTCGCCGAGCGCACCCAGACCGGTCAGGTATTCGGTCGACAGGGTGACCGCAAACTCCGGCGCAGGGCGAATCTGGTCAGAGGTCAGAGAGAGCACGTCAGATACGCCATCCACCACGATACCCACCACGCGCTGCCCCAGGTTCAGGACGATCACCACGGTGTTGTCATTGTAGTCAACGTCGCCCTGGCTGAACTTCACGCGCAGATCGACGATGGGCACAATGACGCCGCGCAGGTTGGTGACACCTTTAATAAAAGCAGGTGTGTTAGCGATGCGGGTAACCTGATCGTAACCACGAATTTCCTGCACTTTGAGGATATCGATGCCGTACTCCTCATCGCCTAAAGTGAATACCAGGAATTCCTGCCCTGATGGCTCGCCCGCCAGTTTCGTTACATTACTCATACCGGTCATGTTTTTACCTTCTACTTAATCAGGCGGCTGTGTACGCCACACGTTGTTCACGATTTAATCCCTGAAGCGCCGACACATCGACGATCAGCGCCACGCTACCATCACCCAGAATGGTCGCGGCAGAAATACCAGGCACTTTGCGGTAGTTGCTTTCGAGGTTCTTCACCACCACCTGATGCTGACCAATCAGCTGATCAACCAGCAGCGCATAGCGACGGCCCGCACTTTGCAGGATCACAACGATGCCCTGCGTGGCCTCTGTCTTCGCGCCGTCCACTTCGAACACTTTCCACAGTTCCACCAGCGGCAGATATTCCCCGCGCACTTCGAGCACGCGCTCACCGCCCGCCAGCGGATGCAGATCTTCTTCACGTGGCTGCAGGGATTCCATCACCGCGTTCAGCGGAAGAATGAACACTTCGTCTGCCACTTTCACGGACATCCCGTCGAGGATCGCCAGCGTCAGCGGAAGCAGGATGCGAATGGTGGTGCCGGAACCCTGCTTAGACTGGATCTCAACGTGGCCGCCCATCTCCTGGATGTTACGTTTCACCACGTCCATGCCGACGCCGCGCCCGGAAACGTCAGTCACCTGCTCTGCGGTAGAGAAGCCGGGCGCGAAGATCAGCATCCCCACTTCTTCATCGGTCATGTTTTCGTTGACCGCCATGCCCTGCGAAATCGCCTTCGCCAGAATACGCTCGCGGTTAAGACCCGCGCCGTCATCGGTCACTTCGATGCAAATATTCCCGCCCTGATGTTCCGCAGAGAGAATCAAATTGCCCACCGGCGATTTTCCGGCAGCAATGCGGTTTTCCGGCAGTTCAATACCGTGGTCGAGGCTGTTACGCACGAGGTGCGTTAACGGGTCGATAATGCGCTCGATCAGGCTCTTATCCAGCTCGGTGGAGCTACCCATCAGCGTCAGTTCAATCTGTTTATTCAGTTTACTCGCGAGATCGCGTACCAGGCGCGGGAAGCGGCTGAAGACATATTCCATCGGCATCATACGGATGGACATGACCGATTCCTGCAGATCGCGGGCGTTACGTTGTAACTGACCCATGCTGGTGATCAGATCGCCATGGGTAACCGGGTCCAGTTCATTAGAACGTTGTGCCAGCATCGACTGGGTGATCACCAGTTCGCCCACCAGGTTGATCAGCTGGTCAACCTTCTCAACGGCAACGCGAATACTGGTGGATTCGCTGGAGCGCGCGGCCGGTTTTTCACCACGTGCAGGTGCAGCAGCGTCTTTTGGCACCGCTTTCAGCGCCGGGGCCGCAGGCGCGACAGCCGGGGTCGGAGCCTGAGCGATGACGGCCACCTCTTCCTGCGCTACTGGAGCTTCCGCTTCGGCGGTTTCGGTTTCGAAGGCAATCTGGTCGGCTTCAATCACAAAGCACAGCACCGCCACGATATCGTCCTGACCAATCCCGTCATCAAGCGTAGCGGCGAGGCTGTCTTTGCCTTTCACGACATTGCTTAACGTCGCCAGGTTACCCAGCTCTTCTTCCAGCAGGTTAACCTCATTCTCTTTCAGGCGTGAAAGCACAACACGCAATTTGCCCGCTTGCGCAGCGGCTGGCGCGGTTTCACCGGCACCAACCGCATCGACAACGCTCAGTTTTGCAGCAGGGACAACGGCTGCTGCGACCTCACCTTTTGCTTCCAGAGCGAGCTGGCGAAGCGCATTGCAGATATATTCAAAGCTGGCGGCATCAGGCTCTGCCGAACTTTTATAGGCGTCGAGCTGTTCCTGCATAATATCTTTGGTTTCCAAAAACAGGTTGATAATGTCGGTATTGAGCTGCATCTCACCGCGTCGTGCTTCATCCAGCAGGTTTTCCATTAAATGGGTTGTTTCCTGCAGGATGGTAAATCCAAACGTTCCGGCTCCGCCCTTAATGGAATGCGCCGCACGGAAGATGGCATTGAGCTGCTCGGAGTCCGGTGCTTCGGGCACCAGGTCGAGCAAATGTTGCTCCATATCGGCCAACAATTCGTCGGCTTCATCAAAGAATGTCTGGTAAAAATCGCTAATATCCATGCTCACGCTATCACCTCGGATTGGCTGGTGGCGATGTTGGAACGGCAGCCGAAGGAACGGCCCCAGGCTGTTTTAAATCGTCCAGTGACTCATTCTGACTTTCGGCGTTTTCATGCAGGATGGCCTGCTCCGCCTGCTGGTTCAGCACTAAAAGACTGATACGACGGTTGATGGCGTCATCCGGCCCGCGGTCGGAGACGCGCATGGTTGCTGCCATGCCGACCACGCGCAGTACCTTGCCATCATCAAGCCCACCGGCCACCAGCTCGCGACGCGAGGCGTTGGCACGATCGGCAGAAAGCTCCCAGTTGCTGTATCCCTTCTCCCCACTGGCGTACGGGAAATCATCCGTGTGGCCTGACAGGCTGATTCGGTTAGGAATGCCGTTCAGCACCGGTGCAATAGCGCGCAGAATATCGCGCATGTACGGCTCAACCTCGGCGCTGCCGGTTTTAAACATCGGACGGTTCTGGCTATCAATGATCTGAATACGCAACCCTTCCTGCACCAGATCGATTTTCAGGTGCGGTCGCAACGCACGCAGTTTGGGGTCAGCCTCAATCAGCTGATCGAGATCGCCACGCAGTTTTTTCAGACGCGCCTGTTCCATCTTCCTCTTCAGCTCGTCGATGTTCGGCTCTTTTTTCACCTCACCCTTCTGCTGGGTGTAATCATCACCGCCGCCAGGAATGGGGCTGTCGCTGTTAGAGATACGCGGCCCACCGGTCACTGCCGTCGCCAGCGGCGTACGGAAATATTCGGCAATCTGGATCAGTTCTTTCGGGCTGGAGATGGAGATCAGCCACATCACCAGAAAGAACGCCATCATTGCAGTCATAAAGTCGGCGTAAGCGATTTTCCACGAGCCGTGCGCGCCATGCCCACCGCCCTTGTGCTTGCGTTTTTTTACGATGACGATCGGATGGGACTGATTTTTCATGCGTCCTCAGTTGTCGTCTGTTGGTTTGGGTTTTTCACCGCGCGCACGTGTTCTTCAAGTTCGATAAACGACGGACGCTCGCTGGAGTAAAGCGTTTTACGGCCAAATTCAACCGCGATCGGCGGCGCATAACCGTTGAGGTTTGAGAGCAGCGTGATCTTCACGCACTGCATCATTTTGGTGGTTTCCGCGCTCTTCTGGCGCAGGACGCTGGCCAGCGGAGAGATAAAACCATAAGCCAGCAAAATACCGAGGAAGGTCCCTACCATCGCATGGGCAATCAGCGCGCCCAGTTCGGCCGCCGGACGATCCGCCGACGCCAGGGCATGTACCACCCCCATCACCGCCGCAACGATACCGAAAGCCGGAAGCGAGTCACCCACCAGCGCCAGGCTGTTGGCCGGCACTTCAGATTCGCTTTCGTGGGTTTCGATCTCTTCATCCATCAGCGCTTCGATTTCGAAGGTATTCATATTGCCGCTAATGATGAGTCGCAGATAATCGACGATGAAATCCAGCATCATGGCATCAGCCAGAATGCGCGGATAGCTGGCAAAAATTTCGCTCTCTTTCGGGTTTTCAATATCCCGCTCAAGAGAGAACATCCCCTGCTGACGTGACTTCGCCATCAGGCGATAGAGCAGCGCCAGCAGATCCATATACATGCTTTTGGTATATTTCGAGCGACGGAACAGCAATGGAATGGCTTTCAACGTGCCCTTGATGGATTTGCCGTTGTTACCAACGATAAAAGCCCCTACCCCTGCGCCGCCGATGATAATAAGTTCAGCCGGTTGATAGAGTGCTCCAAGGTGCCCGCCGGTCATCATGTAACCGCCGAAAACTGTACCGAGAACTACCAGGTAACCTAATAAGATAAGCACGACATCATCCTTCCGCTAGTGACTATGGCAAGGACGTTCAGTTCGTAGCGTTTACCGTTTGAGGGGTAAAAAAAAGCAGCGGTAATGACTTACCGCTGCTGGAATCTTGCCCACACGTTCGGGTTAAACAGCTTGTTCGATCTGTTCATCCAGCAGTTGTGGAATAATATCGGCAGCATCCCGGGAAAGTTTACGTCTTTTTACTGCGCGGGATGGAGGCTGGCATAAACTACAGGCGAAGCTGCCAACAGGCTGATGAGCATGGGTAATAAAATTGCCATCGCAGCAATTACAGCGCGACAATTCAAGCATTCCGCTCTCAACAAAACGTACCAGCGTCCATGCGCGGGTCAGTGCCAGCAGGGGGCCTTCGTCCTGCTGCGGGCATTGTTCAAGGTAAAGTTTATACGCTTTGATCACGGCGTCGACGCCGCTACACAAACCGGTTTTCAGAAGGTATTGCCAGGCGTTACAGAACATCGATGCGTGGATATTTTGCTCCCACGTCATAAACCAGTCTGTCGAAAACGGCAACATGCCTTTCGGCGGGGGACTACCACGTAACTCTTTATACAGTTTAATGAGGCGACCACGGCTCAGCTGAGTCTCGCTTTCCAGCATTTGTAAACGAGCACCCAGCGTAATCAGCTCCATGGCAAGCTGTATGTCACGCGCTTCCTGAACAATGCTTTTCTCGCTCATTGCTAGGCCCTTTTCTTACGGGCTGCGTCATCAGGCTGGCTGATTTCGTTAAGCAAGCGAGTGGAGAGAAGAATACCGGTATGGATCTGTTGCAGATCGTCAACACGGGACTCCTGCGTCAGACGCGTGATCGTCTGCGGATTGTCAAAACGGAACTGGCAAACCAGTTGATTCGTTTCGGCCAGTTTTACCATCTGCGGGAGGGTTAAACCACCCAGCATGGTTGCCATTTCTTCGTTAATACCCAGACGAAACATCGCGGACGCTTTGTCCTGACTAATTAAACGCTGCGCGAGCAGTAAATATGACAAATTGATGTCATAGATATGTTTTAGCAACTCGGATGTATGCATTGTTCCCATCCCGAATAACCAACTATTATTTTTATGCGGAAAGACCGCACCCCGTGATGTCGCCGGGAAATCACCCGGTATAAAAAGAAAAGGCTAAATGCATAGTTGAATCTAGGTTTGTATTCATCGAAACGCGCAAGAGTCGAAACGCAGTAACGTCTCTTACGTGGTTTATCATTTCTTACAAATAACTAAGATTTTTCCTAATTCGACGCAAACTCTACTCGTCAGATTTGCCACATACAATGCAGCCACCCTCAAATTTAAAAAAAATGTGATCCACGTCACACAATTTAAGTGAATATCCTCCATAAATCCATCAGTATGACTTGTAGTTTGTTCATTTTTTGCCCAATTGGCACAGTTTTGTATTCTTAATCGACGAATAGTCATGCAGAAGGGTGAAGCGAACTGGCATGTATCGTGCTTTTCCTGCCGTGAGCGCGCCCCGGAAACCTTCACAAGATGCTCATCTTAAGGAAACATTTTTCTTACCGTGAAAAAACATAGAGTTATGCAAGCCGCCCACAAAAATTGTTTCAGAGCGTGATCATTCGAAATATGTTTATAACGGGTTAAAACGATTTAACGGTAAAAGAGGGAAATTGTGTGATTTACGTTAAGTTGTTAATTTTTTTCATTTAGACGCGTTTTTCAGTTATTCTTCTTATAAGAATAATTAATGAATAATTATGATAAGCTTCACACTAATGTCGTAATCCCCTCTTGCAGATCCTGGTCATTCGCGGTAATGGTGATCACACGCTGTCTTTCAGACATCTAAGGAGTGCGACATGAGTTACTCCCATCTGCTTGTATCTGTTGCTGTTTCCCCCGAAAGCCATCTGCTTGTTTCCCGGGCCGTGTCCATCGCCAGGCCCAGCAATGCGCGCATTAGCCTCATCACGCTTGCAGCCGAACCCGAGATGTATAATCAGCTGGCAGCCCCCATGCTGGAAGATATTCGTGAGGTATTGCAGGAAGAAACACAGCAATTTCTGCGAGAGTTGGTAGAAAAGGCACAATATCCTGTTTACGAGACCGTAATTGCGACCGGTGAACTTAATGCTCATATTCTCGACATGTGTCGCAAACAGAATATTGATTTAGTGATTTGCGGGAACCATAACCACAGCTTTTTATCGCGCGCAGCTTGCGCGGCAAAATCTATTGTCGCGTCAAGCCAGGTTGATGTGCTGTTAGTGCCGCTTGGGGGGTCGTAACCCCCCGGAGGAATATCAGGCGAGTTTAGGGAATGTTGCGATCTTTTTTTGCAGATCGCCCTCATGGCTTTGCGGCGTTATTTCGCGGAGATCCTGAATAAAACGCGCCTGCCAGTGATTAATATCGTTCTTACGGATCGTCTCCATCATCTCAGCATGGCGTGAAATGCGCTCCGTCAGCGGCATGGTCAACGCGCGGTTGAGGGCATTAGCCACATCATCCCGATCGTAAGGGTTCACGATAAGCGCTGACGTGAGCTCATTCGCCGCCCCGGCAAACTGGGAAAGCACCAGCACCCCCGGGTCCGCCGGGTCCTGAGCCGCCACATACTCTTTTGCCACCAGGTTCATCCCGTCACGTAACGGGGTGACCAGCCCCACGTCTGCATAGCGGAAGACTTTCATCAGGATTTTGCGGTCAAAATGCTGATTCAGGTAAAAGAGCGGCGTCCAGCCAAGCTGACCATAGCGACCATTGATGCGCCCCGCTTCCGTTTCCAGCTGGTGACGAATATCCTGGTAGGCCTGAACTTCACCGCGCGACGTTGGCGCTATCTGGGTATAACGAATTTTACCGTGGTGCTGAGGGTATTTATCCAGCAGCGTTTCATAGGCCAGGAAGCGTTCCGGTAGCCCTTTGGAATAATCCAGACGCTCTACCGAGAAGATATTCTTCACATGCTTGAGTTCATTCTTCAGCTGCGCCAGCTTCGGCGGCAGCGGGCCGGAAGCCTGATCCGCAATCTCGTCAGGTTCAATCCCAATCGGATACACTTCGGTGTGGAAGGTTTTCCCCCACGCCGTATGGGTCTTGCCGCCTTTTGTCATCAGTCGCGTTTTACCTGACACCGAATCCAGGAACGCGAGGCGGTCATTTTCGGTCTGGAAGCCCAATAAATCGTAATCACACAGCCCCTCCAGCAGCGCTTCATGCGGCGGCAGTGCGGTAAAGATCTCCGGCGTCGGGAACGGTATGTGCAGGAAGAAGCCAATCCGGTTGTTTACTCCCCTTTTACGCAGCTCTCGGGCGAAGGGCAGCAGGTGGTAATCGTGGATCCATAAAATATCGTCTTCCTCTATAAGAGGCAGCAGTTTATCCGCCAGCAGCGCGTTGACGCGCGAGTAGCCTTCGAAGGATTCACGCTGGAATTTGACCAGGTCAAGACGATAATGAAACGCAGGCCACAGCACGGCGTTGGAGAATTGCGAGTAATACTCGTCATAGTCTTTCTCTTTCAGCGCAAAGGATGCCCACGTGATATTCCCACGCGTCACTTTGTTAAGCGGTTTCTCTTCTTCACTGATTTCACCACTCCAGCCAAACCACAGCCCACCAGCAGCTTTCAAGGCACCTAACACCCCTACCGCCAGGCCACCTGCACTGGATTTTTTATCATCAGGCGGTGCAATTCGGTTAGAGACGACGACTAAGCGACCCATAATGGTTTCCCCCTTTGTTTTGCGCTATTTGTTGTTGTTGCTGGTTAGCGATATCAGATATCCACTGCCAGACGGCGTCGACATTTGCCAGACGCCATTCTGCGTCAGTGTTACCAGGCCCCACCTTAACGGCGATCCCTCCGGCCTGATTCACCACGCGAAATCCGGCCTCGTCGGTCAGATCATCGCCTAAAAATACCGGTATACGTCCCTTAAATGGCGGTTCCGCCATAAACGCCGCAATAGCAGCACCTTTATTAATGCCCTCAGGTTTTATCTCAACGACACACTTCCCCGGCTGCAGCGCGAGCTGCGGGTGTGCATCGACCACGCTACGGGCAATCGCAAATATCGCTGCTTCGTGATGCGGTGCCTGCCGATAGTGCAAGGCGAATGCCATGCCTTTCGCTTCCAGTTCCGTACCCGGGAGTGACGCCAGCGCCGAGGAGAGTTCAGTGTGTAACGCCTGAATTAAGGTATCGGGGAGTGATACAACATGCAGTTGATCATGGATATCGCGGCGCTCCGCTCCGTGTACACCGGCTAGCGGAAAGTGGTAAGGACTGGCGAGCACATCCAGCTCGGCCATTGAGCGCCCTGAAATCAATGCCAATGCGCCCTCGTTCAGTCGAGAGAGCTGCTGCAAATTCTCTAACACCGTATCCGGTACGACCACGTCGTCAGGATGCGGCTGGATCCCGGCGAGTGTCCCGTCGAGGTCAAAAAAGAAAGCATATTTTCCGGGCAGTACAGGCGGTGCGGTTAACGAGTCAGCCACCCTTTTCCTCCTTACAGTTGATGAGAGATAAACGCCTTTACCTCTTTCATAGCCATGTAAGTATAGACAGTGTGATGGGGCTCGCCATTTGACAACCGCCCCGCCAGCAAAACTGGCGAGGCGGTTCAGGGGTCAACTATGGTTATAAGTTGAGCAATAAAAAGTCAGCGTCGGGGTTACACGGTACGCTTTGCTTTTTGCTTGTAACGGTCGAATATCACCGCCGCCAGCAGGATCAGACCACGCACCACGTACTGAGAGAACGGCGAAATATTCAGCAGGTTCATGGCGTTCTCTACCGTCCCTAAAATCAGGATACCGGCCACCACATATGAGATTTTTCCGATGCCGCCCTTGAGGGAAACACCCCCTAAAACGCAGGCAGAAATGACGATCAGCTCATAACCAATCGAGGTCATTGGCTGGCCGCTGGTCATACGCGAGGCCAGAATAATCCCGGCGGCGGCAGAAACCAGTCCCGAGAGGACAAAGATAATAATCTTGGTGCGCACCACCGGCACACCGGCCAGACGTGCGGCTTCTTCATTGCCCCCGATCGCCAGAGTATTGCGGCCAAACGTGGTCCGGTTGAGCAGGAAGCCGAACAGGATCAGGCAGGCCACGGTGAGCCAGATTGGCGCAGGCAGGCCCAGCCAGTTGGCGTAACCCAGCGTAAAGAAGCGCTCGTCTTCAATCCCGACCGCTTTACCGTCGGAGATGATATAGGCCAGACCTCGCACAATTTGCATCGTCGCAAGCGTGGTTATCAGGGCGTTAATCTTCAGACGAGCAATGACAAAACCGTTCACCAGGCCGCTAAGCACGCCGAGTAACAGACCCGCCAGCACGCCAATCCACAGGCTTTCTGTCATGTTGATCACCACGGCGGTGGTCACGCCCGCACAGGCGATAACAGAGGCCACCGACAGGTCGAAATCACCGGAGGCCAGACAGAACAGCATACCGCAGGCCACCATGCCGGACATGGAAATGGCCAGGCCCAATCCTTTCATATTAATGAAAGTGGCAAAGTTAGGGACGAAGATCGCACAGGCGACGAAAAGTGCGGCAAAGACCACCAGCATGCCGTACTGATC
Organism: Enterobacter sp. T2; assembly: GCF_010692925.1. Classification (NCBI taxonomy): domain Bacteria; kingdom Pseudomonadati; phylum Pseudomonadota; class Gammaproteobacteria; order Enterobacterales; family Enterobacteriaceae; genus Enterobacter; species Enterobacter sp. T2. Next base: position 2,893,690 of record NZ_CP048736.1, read on the forward strand.
CCAGATACGACCAAAACTAAAAGCCGACTTCGGCGCTCCGGATGTAGTAACAGAGGACATCATTAACTCCTTACTCAGGCGACTGCCTGGCTGACTTTAGGCATGGCGAGGTTCAACGCCTGTTGTTCATTCGCCTGTTCATGAAGTAATTCACCGGCGATTTCGCCTTCACGCATCACCACAATGCGGTCGGCAACGCCAAGCACCTCCGGCAGATCGCTGGAGGCGAAAAGTACCGCCACGCCGCGTTTTGCCAGTTCATAGATCACGTTATAAATCTCGTGTTTTGCGCCCACATCGATACCGCGCGTCGGCTCATCCAGCAAAATGACCTTCATGTCTTCCGACAACCAGCGGCCTAAAATGGCCTTCTGCTGGTTCCCCCCTGACAAATTCATAATCAGCTGTTCCGGGCCGGGCGTTTTAATATTCAGCGAGCGAATATGGTGGTCGGCATTGCTCGACTCCCAGCTGTCGTTTATCAGGCAACCCGCGCGAATAAACTTACGGCGGGCGGAAATATTGATGTTGTCACGCACCGAATGCACCGGAATGATCCCTTCCGCTTTACGGTCTTCCGGACAGAGCATCATTCCTGCCCTGATTGCGTGGGCGGGTTTCTGGATATCAACCTGCTCACCGTCGATGGAGACCCGCCCTGCGGAAATGCGGGTACCCCCGAACAAGCCTTTCATTAATTCGCTGCGCCCAGCCCCTACCAGGCCAAACAGCCCGACGATCTCGCCGCTGCGGACGGATAATGAAACCGGTGTTCTCACGCCTGGCGCTTTCACGTTTTCTAGCCGCAGGCGTTCAGGGCCATACTCGCGCGGCTTCCAGTGATAGATATCGCCCAGATCGCGTCCGACCATCGCCTGAACAAGCTGGTCATGGTTAACCTGCTGCATATCGCTAAAGGTGCGCACATAGCGCCCATCTTTAAAGACGGTAATGGCATCGCTCAGGGCAAATATCTCTTCCATGCGGTGCGAGACGTACAAAATGGTGCGTCCTTCCTGTCGCAACTCGCGGATCACGCGGAACAGGTTTTCGATTTCACGCTTGGAGAGCGAGCTGGTGGGTTCATCGAAAGCAATAATTTTGGCGTTGCGCGCCAGCGCCTTGGCAATTTCAACCATCTGCCACTGGCCGATGGAGAGATATTTCAGCGGCGTCTGGGGATCGACATCCAGACCAAGATGTTTAAGCTGCAGCCCCGCTTCATAATTAAGTAGCGAACGGTTCACCACGCCGCCTTTGTGCGGAAGCTGGCCTAAATAGATATTTTCCGCCACGGTCATCTCGGGAATAAGGTGCAATTCCTGATAGATAATGGCCACCCCGGCATTAAGCGCCGCCGTGGTATCGGCAAAGGCCATCTCTTCGCCGCGAATAGCCAGCGTGCCGGTTGTTGGCGCGTAGTTGCCGCTGAGGATTTTTAACAGCGTGGATTTCCCCGCTCCGTTTTCCCCCATCAGGGCGTGAACCTGTCCGGCATAGCAGTCAAAGCTGATATCGGTCAGCGCATTAACACCGGGGAACGTTTTCCCGATGCCGCGAAAAGAGAGATAGGGATGAGACTGTTGCATAACGACTCCGTGATTCCTGTAGTCTGTACGTCTGGCCCCTTACGGCGAGTAAGGGGCACAATCACAGCGTATTACTTACCGCCCAGTCCTTTTTTCGCCAGTTCCTCTTTGAAGTTGTCGCGGGTGATCAGCACCACGTCGGTCACTTCGGTAAATTTCGGCGGTTCAGCGCCTTTGGTTACCCAGTTGTAGAGCATTTCGCTGGATTTGTAGCCGTGGACATCCGGGCTTGGCAGCAGAGAACCGTAGAAGCCGGTGGCCTGCGCTTTGGAAAGCTCACTGACGGCGTCAACGCCGTTGATGCCAATTCCGATCACATCGGGCGCTTTAAAGCCCTGGCCTTCTGTCGCACGGACCCCACCCAGCACGGTGTTATCGTTCATACCGACCACCAGCCAGTGCTTCACTTCCGGGTGCTGAACCAGCATGGAGTTCGCGGCGTCAAATGCCCCTGGGATATCGTTGGATTTGGTCGGGACTTTATAGATCTGTTTCTCCGGGAAACCGGCCGCTTTCAGCGCGTCCATTGAGCCCGTCGTGCGACGACGTGCTGTGTCCAGCTCATCAGCGGTAATGGCCATGACGGCGGTCTCTTTCACATCCCAGCCGCGTTTCTGCATTTCTTTATAGAGTTCCTGACCCTGACGTTCGCCGATTTTGGTCGCCGCCATCATGACCAGCGGCACGCTGTCCATCGGTTTGCCTTTGGCATTCACGAACTGATCGTCAACGGCAATGACTTTCATGTCGTAACCGCGGGCTTTCGCCGCAATGGCGGACCCCAGTTTCGGATCCGGTGTACAGATAACAAAACCTTTTGCACCGCTGGCCGCCAGGCTGTCGATGGCGTTCAGCGTTTTCTCACCGTCGGGCACGGCGATTTTAATCACTTCAAAACCTAAATCTTTCCCGGCTTTATCTGCGAATTTCCACTCGGTCTGGAACCAGGGTTCTTCGGGCTGTTTTACCAGAAAACCGAGTTTTAAATTCTCAGCGATAGCGGATTGTGACATAACGGCAGCCAGACCGATGGCCGCCAGCGCTTTAGTAAATTTGTGCATGGTAAACTCCAGCTTTAGCATTCTTTTCTGTAGGGAATATTTGCGTGCTTCTTATTTAATCGGACTTAAAACAAGGCATTAGCGCTTACCTCGTCATAAGCGTTATTGCTGGTGATAGTTTTAGCGGGAAATTAATCATCCATAAGAGAGCCCCATCACACCGCAGAATTACAGTAATTGCGTACATAAATTCAGCGAAAAATGACATAAAAAAGGCAGGATTTATCAGACAAATAAAAGAGGGGTGAGCAGAATTATCCATAAGATTAGCTAAGAAGTCCCTGATGCCATTAGACCTGTCACGCCGGGGTTAAGGGTTGAAAGGAACATCCTGCTTTCCATCAAAAAAACACTCTCGCGCTGAAAATATATTTCCCGGCAAAAATTGATTTAGCGCAATTTTAATGAAACATCATATATGCGAAATGAATTATCTGTATTTATTGCTTTCCCAGATAATTATTCCGGCGCAATACTCCCGAAACACAAACCGTAGCACTAAAAACAGACTATCTCTTTATTATCAGTAAGATAGCGAGATTTCATTTCATGGGAATCTATTTGCATATTTGTACTATATTAAATTTTGTAATGTATGGTAAAAACAGCAGGATTAAGACTTTTCTTAAATTAAAGACAACGGTATGCTTATTTATATCGAACACAGGAAGTGAATTTCGGTCAGCTTTGGCACTGCAGAATCTCTTTTTCTGCTCTATTTCTTCGTATTTGCCTGGCGCTCAGGTTAAGCAACGGACATCACGTCCCACAGTCTATAAGGATATGAGTATGGCTACCCAAACGATGATGCAAAAACTTAACGCGCAGATGAACCTTGAGTTTTACGCCTCAAATCTGCACCTTTACCTCAGTGCGTGGTGTTCCGAGAAAAGCCTTACGGGCTCTGCCACGTTCTTTCGTTCACAGGCCCAAAGCAACGTCACCCACATGATGCGCGTCTTTAATTTCCTGAAAGCGGCGGGGGCAAACCCGGTTGTTAAAGCCCTGGAGGGGATCAACGATAATTACTCTTCTCTGGAAGAATTGTTTGAAAAGACGCTGGAAGAGTATGAACAGCGTTGCACGACGCTCAACAAGCTGGCCGATGAAGCCAGAGCGCAGCATGACATGACCACGCTGAAATTCCTGCGCGATATGGATAAAGAGCAGCAGCAGGACGGAATGCTGCTGAAAACCCTTGCGGACGAGATCCATAATGCGCAACAGGCAGGTTTGTGCCCGGAACAAACCGATCGCCACCTGCTCGACATTGTCACAGTGCAGCATCACTGACGCTTTTGACCTGCTCCCGTTTGGAGCAGGTTACCTTCCCTGCGCCAACCTTCTGCTTTTGCTAAGATTTAACAAATCAGATCTCGCTCCCAATGATTAACCACACAACATGTAATGATTTATTTAATTACATAATCATTGACGAGGGAGCAGCATGATCACCATTGAGTTTATTGTCATTCTCCTCTGCCTGCTGACGGGTACACGTTTTGGCGGCATGGGGCTTGGGTTAATCAGCGGGATTGGCCTTTTTATTTTGTGTTTTGTCTTTGGTCTCCAGCCCGGCAAGCCGCCGGTTGACGTGATGTTGACCATTCTCGCCGTGATTGGTTGTGCAGCCACCCTGCAAACGGCCGGTGGGCTCAATGTCATGATGCAATTTGCCGAACGCCTCCTGCGCAAACATCCGCAGCACATCACGCTTCTCGCCCCGTTTACCACCTGGATGCTGACCTTTCTCTGCGGTACCGGCCATGTGGTCTACACCATGTTCCCCATCATTGCGGATATCGCCCTGAAAAAAGGGATCCGACCCGAGCGTCCAATGGCCGTGGCATCGGTAGCATCGCAGATGGCAATCACGGCATCACCGGTTTCCGTCGCCGTCGTGTCGCTGGTCTCCATCCTGGCCGCCCAGCATGGGATCGGTCACGCGTGGGGGATCCTGGAAATACTCGCCGTGTCGGTTCCCGCTTCACTTTTTGGTGTCGCCATTGCTGCCCTGTGGAGTTTACGCCGCGGGAAAGATTTGTCTGACGACAGGGAGTTTCAGGAAAAACTAAAAGATCCAAAGCAGCGCGAGTTTATCTATGGCGGTACGGAGACGTTAATGAATCAACGTTTTCCGAAGCAGGCTTACTGGTCGACCTGGATTTTCTTTGCCGGTATTGCCGTGGTTGTCCTGCTCGGGGCCTTCCCCGAACTGCGCCCCGCCTTCGAGCTGAAAGGCAAAATGACGGCGCTGTCGATGAACCTGGTCATTCAGATGATGATGCTCATTGCCGGTGCCGTGATGCTGATGGCCTGCAAGGTCAATGCCTCAGCCATTTCTAACGGCGCGGTATTTAAGGCCGGTATGGTGGCGATTTTCTCGGTGTTCGGGGTGGCGTGGATGAGCGATACCTTTTTCCAGGCGCATCTCGACGAGTTAAAACTGGCGCTGGAAGGCGTGGTGAAAAGCCATCCGTGGACATATGCCATCGTGCTTTTCCTGGTGTCGAAACTGGTGAACAGCCAGGCGGCTGCCCTGACGGCCGTGGCGCCAATGGGGCTGATGCTGGGGATCGATCCAAAAATGCTGATCGCCTTTTTCCCGGCGTCATACGGCTATTTTGTTCTGCCGACCTATCCCAGTGATTTAGCCTGCATCGGCTTCGATCGCTCAGGAACCACCCGCATCGGCAAATTCATCATTAACCACAGCTTCATTCTGCCCGGGTTAATCGGTGTGAGCTGCGCGTGTGCGGCGAGCTACCTGCTGGTACAGACTTTCTTTTAAAGGCATCAACGGGCGACTTACGCGGTCGCCCGTTTGCAGATATTAATGCGACTCGCCCTGCGGGGTGAAGCGCAGCTCAATCAGCGCGATGGCTTTCTGGATCGCACGAAGCGTCACCGGGTCAGCGGCGGCAGGATGGCTGGTGAAATCAATGTTTCTCAGCTGCGTGGACATCTTCTCGCGGACTTCAACCGGGGCAATGACATCCAGAACATCAAGGATTTGCTTAATAACCAGCTGACAGGCAACAACGTCAGAGACCAGTTCCTGATCGGCGCTCAGGTTTTGTGACATGGGGCTTCTCCTTATTTAAAGGCCGCCATAGTATCAAAACGCAGCCCCTGACATCTCCCCTTCGTCACCAGCAGGGACAAAAAAACCCGCCGAAGCAGGTTTTTTTTTATCAGAACATGGCGCCCGGCGGCACGTCTTTAAAGGTGCGGCAGTAATTGGCCCACATACTTTTGAGGATTTTGCGCAGTTTCATTGTGATGCTCCATTAACTTGTCATACAGCTTTATCGTCAATGCGCCTATAATATGACCACCATCACAAAAATCAATGTTTTTGTGACATGCATCACAATTCAATTTACTGCAACACCTGTTAGCCAGCAAAACCGCGAACAAAATCAAAGAGAGAAGGCAGATCGTCCGGCTATTCCTGGCATTGGGCTACGTCTCTGCGGGTACGATAACGTATCTCCATCCACTCAGAGCGAACCATGAAAAGAGTCATCGTAGCCGGTACGATCCTGCTGCTCGCGGGATGCAGCGTTAACCGTCAGGCGGAAATCAGTAGCCTCGACGCACCAAACGGCATTGTCCGCCTCGATTACGGTCAGGCCGTGCTGCAAAATGCCTGGTCTGACGAATATGTAAATAACGGCACCGCAGTGAAAGCCTGTCAGGGTATGGGGTATGCCACCGCGTCTGCCTACGGGCAACCCGTCAAAACCTGTACGCTGATAAGCGGCTCTTTGTGTCTTAACGAAAGCGTGACCATTCAGTATAAATGCATGGGTTATGCCGTTAACCCTAAGTCAAATAATCCCTGGTATTAATCCAAGCTGCCAGCGTTTGCTGGCACTTTATTTAACTAAGAACAAAAACAATTCGCATTAATATAAAACCGACAATGCGTTTTATTCCCATTCGTATTTTAAAGTAATGAATATTTATTTTACGTTTTGCAAATAATTAAATAACAAATTATAGTGTCGCTCATTGTGAACCAGTAATAATAACCCGGAGCGTCACCATGCTGAAAACTGAAATGATCGACAAGCTCAATGCGCAAATGAACCTTGAGCTCTTTTCATCCCTTCTCTACCAGCAGATGAGCGCCTGGTGCAGCTACCACAGCTTTGAAGGTGCGGCCGCGTTTCTGCGTCGCCATGCGCAGGAAGAGATGACCCACATGCAGCGCCTGTTTGATTATCTGACCGACACCGGCAGCCTGCCGCGCATTGAGACCGTGGCCTCGCCTTTTGCCGAGTATAATTCTCTCGATGAACTGTTCCGCGCCACCTACGAGCACGAACAGCTGATCACGCAGAAAATTAACGAACTGGTTCATGCGGCAATGACCAGCCAGGATTATCCAACCTTTAATTTCCTGCAATGGTATGTGGCAGAACAGCATGAAGAAGAGAAGCTGTTTAAATCCGTGCTGGATAAATTATCCCTGGTGGGTAAATCAGGTGAAGGTCTTTACTTTATTGATAAAGAACTTTCCACTCTCGATACACAGAATTAATTTCAACGCGGTGCGGGTTTCCTGCACCGCGTTAATTTACATACATCCTGCGCAGCTGGTACAGCGCCAGTCATAGGGATTGACGGCCTGATAAAAATAGCGGTAGCTGGCCGTCTCAAGCGGAATACCCACCTCGAAAAACAGGTCTGTCAGCCAGTCAACGTTTTCGATAATCCACTCATCTTCCTGTAAGCCTTGTGCAAAGGTTTCATCTTCAGGATCAATAACCGAATAGATTGCCCAGGTGCCCATATCCTTTTCGCGGCGGGACTCAGGCAGCGTCAGAGGCTGGTTCTGCCAGCTTATTATCCAGTGTCCATGGCACAACAGATTACCTCCCCGGCTCCATGCCGCCGTAAATGGATTCTCCCCCGCCATAAAAAACCCTCACATTATTTTATTATTTGCACGAGTTGTTTACGTTACGCCTGAAATTTGCGCCGTGACATTGCTCTTATGAAGTAGGTATCGCCCCATTAAGGATCACAGTACGCCTAACCTGTAAATATTTAATTACACACCTTGTAACGGTGATTTGACGAATTACTGCTTTTCCCTTACTCTGCGCCGCAGAAATTGTCGCGATTCACCATCGTTGTAGAGGAAAGCGTGAAAAACAGAACCCTGGGAAGTATTTTTATCGTCGCCGGAACGACGATTGGCGCAGGAATGCTGGCAATGCCCCTGGCTGCTGCAGGTGTGGGATTCGGGATGACGCTGCTGCTTCTTGGCACACTCTGGGCGCTGATGTGTTACACCGCGCTGTTGTTGCTTGAGGTTTACCAGCACGTGCCCGCCGACACCGGTCTGGGTTCACTGGCGGCGCGCTACCTGGGACGCTACGGTCAGTGGATAACCGGCTTTAGCATGATGTTCCTGATGTACGCCCTGACTGCCGCGTATATTAGCGGGGCCGGGGAGCTCATCGCCTCCAGCGTCAATGACTGGTTTGGCTCTGACATTACCCCGGCGACGGGGGCAATCTTCTTTGCGCTCATCGGCGGCGGCGTGGTCTGCGTGGGGACCTCGCTGGTCGATCTGTTCAATCGTTTTCTCTTCAGCGCCAAAATTCTGTTTCTGATTGTCATGCTGGTCCTGCTGGCACCTCATGTGCACAAGGTTAATCTGCTGACGTTGCCGCTGGAAAAAGGGCTCGCACTTTCCGCTATCCCGGTGATTTTCACCTCGTTTGGCTTCCACGGCAGCGTACCGAGTATTGTCAGCTATATGAACGGTGATATTCGCAAGCTGCGCCGCGTGTTTGTTATCGGCAGCGCGATCCCGCTCATCGCCTATATTTTCTGGCAACTGGTGACGCTGGGCAGCATTGACTCTTCAACCTTTATTGGACTCATGGCGCAGCACGCTGGCCTGAATGGTTTTCTGCTGGCACTGCGCGAGGTCGTCACGTCTCCTCACGTGGAGCTGGCGGTCCACCTGTTTGCCGACCTGGCGCTGGCGACCTCGTTCCTGGGCGTGGCGCTCGGCCTGTTTGATTACCTGGCCGACCTGTTCCAGCGTCGCAATACGGTTAGCGGGCGGTTACAGACGGGGGTAATTACTTTCCTGCCGCCGCTCGCGTTTGCGCTGTTTTACCCACGCGGGTTTGTGATGGCGCTGGGTTACGCCGGCGTGGCGCTGTCGATCCTGGCACTGTTACTCCCTTCCCTGCTGGCATGGAAGAGCCGCCAGCAGCATCCTCAGCAGGGGTACCGCGTGGCGGGAGGAAAACCGCTGCTAGGCATTGTGTTTAGCTGTGGGGTGGTGATTATTCTGGTGCAGGTATTGATTGCCGCCGGCATGTTGCCGGAAGTGGGTTAAATAAAAAAGGGGCTATCTTTAGCCCCTTTTTTATCAATGCAAACAGCAGCTCTTAAACTTCTTCCCGCTGCCGCAAGGACACGGATCGTTACGCCCGACCTTCGTACCGTTCACAATCGGCTTCTTTGCTTCCGGCTGCTGCGGGTTATCTACCCAGTATTGATATAAACGCAGTGCCGCTGGCTGGATGCGCTCAATGCTGGCGATATAGTCTTCTTCGCTCAGTTCATCCAGCTTCTCGCTGTTCTCTTCCGTACCGTGCAGGGCAATCACCTCGAGATCGGCCTTCAGAGACTCCGGCAAGGCTGACCAGTCCGTCAACGCCACGCCGCGCATATAGCCATAGCACCACTCTTCCACCACGGTGTAGCTCTCACCATCGACGTCATTATATCCAAACATCGGCTCAAACTGGTCCGGGTATTCGCTCAGCCGCTCAGCAATGTCGTTCATATGCTTAAAGCAGAGATCGATAAAACGGTTCATTTCACGATCGTTTTTCCAGCGCGGAATGTATTTCTCCCCGCCCCACACGGCCACCAGCCAGGTATCTGGCTCAACGACAACAGGGCCGGAAAGCACTGCGGTAAGCATGCCGTCCAGTTCGGATACGTCAATCACGGACGCATCGTCATGGCCGTAAGACATGAGAGTCTCTTCCAGCCATGCCATTTCGCTTTCATTTAATGGACCTTCTGTCATCGCGGACACTCCTGATAAAAAGGAAAAGATCCTAACACAGTTCTCACGCCGTTCCCGGCTGAAGTTTAGGTCTTTATTGCTGCAAAAGTGTGCAAATCGTGACCCTTGCACAACTTATGGGCTTTAATGTTAACGATATGTGATCTCCGCTGTAATTTCTTCTCCTGCCGCAGGGCGGCAGAACGCGGCGCTCTATACTCAAAGATGTCATAACCCCGTCAAGGGGTTAACCATTCTGGCAACGTTTTTGCTTGCTGTTCTTCGCGCGACGCTGCGCATGGAAACCTCGCCGTATCATGCAGGATGCCGTTCGTTTAGTGCATTTTGTTCTTGCCCGTGTTTTGGATTGGCTGCGCCCTGGGCGTTCAGGTTTACGCCGTGGTGCAAAAACCTCTTTGCTAAGGAACATAATAATGTCGCTGAAATTAATCAGAACTCCCCTGTCTCTTGTGTTAGCTGGTTGTCTGGTGACGGCGTTTTCCGCCCGGGCAGATATCGTGATTGGTGTCGCCGGGCCGTTTACGGGACCCAATGCCACCTATGGCGATCAGTACTGGCACGGCGCAACGCAGGCCGCTGAAGATATTAACGCTGCCGGCGGGATTAACGGTGAGAAAATCAAGCTGGTTCAGGGTGATGATGCGTGCGAGCCTAAACAGGCCGTGGCTGTCGCCAACCGCTTAGTCGACCAGGATAAAGTCAACGCCGTTGTCGGCCATTTCTGCTCCTCATCGACCATGCCCGCCTCTGAGGTGTATAGCGATGCGGGGATCATTTCCATTACCCCCGGCTCGACGAACCCGCTGATCACCGAACGCGGTATGAGCGATATGTTCCGCATGTGCGGCCGCGATGACCAGCAGGGCCAGGTTGCCAGCGACTTCATCATCGATAAGCTGAAAGCCAAACGCGTGGCGATCATTCACGATAAAGACACCTATGGGCAAGGGCTGGCAGACGCCACCAAAGCGGCACTGGCGAAACGCGGGGTCAAGGATGTGATGTACGAGGGGTTATCGCGCGGTGAAAAAGACTTTAACGCGCTGGTGACGAAGATTGGCGCGCAAAAACCGGACGTGGTGTTCTTCGGTGGCTGTCACCCGGAAGCCGGTCCGCTGGTTCGCCAGATGCGTGAACAGGGCGTGCAGGCGAAATTCTTCTCCGGCGACTGCATTGTCAATGAAGAGATGGTGACGGCGGCGGGCGGCCCACAGTATACCAACGGCATTTATATGACTTTCGGTAAAGATCCTCGCCTGATCCCGGACGGTAAAGCAGTGATTGAGAAATTCCGCGCCGCTAAATTCGAACCGGAAGGTTACACCCTCTACTCCTATGCTTCCGTGCAGGCCATTGCTGCTGCGTTTAAAGCCACGGGCGGCAAGGACTCCGCCAAAGCCAGCGAGTGGCTGAAAGCGAATACGGTCGACACGGTGATGGGTAAAAAAGCCTGGGACAGCAAGGGCGATCTGAAAGTCTCCGACTACGTGGTTTACCAGTGGGACGACAAAGGAAAATATAAGGAAGTGCAGTAACGGGACGGAATCACGCTCAACGTCGGCGGGCCTGCCTGCCGGCGCGTAATAAACATCAGGCTGCGCACCACGTGCAGCCTATAAAACGAGCGCGCTAAGATGAGTACATTCTTCCTGCAGCAGTTAATCAATGGCTTAACGCTGGGCTCCGTCTACGGCCTCATCGCCATCGGCTACACCATGGTGTATGGCATTATCGGGATGATCAATTTCGCCCACGGCGAAGTGTATATGATTTCCGCTTACCTCTGCGCCATTGGCCTGGCGCTACTCTCTTTCTTCGGCCTGCAGTCATTCCCCCTGCTGATACTGGGAACGCTGGTATTCACCATTGTCGTTACGGGGGTGTACGGCTGGACCATCGAGCGTATTGCTTATAAGCCGTTGCGGAACTCTACGCGCCTGGCGCCTCTTATCTCTGCCATCGGGATGTCGCTTATCCTGCAAAACTACGCGCAGCTGAGCCAGGGGCCGCGCCAGCAAGGAGTGCCAACCATGCTCGACGGCGTACTTCGTCTGCATCTGGGCGCGGGTTTTGTGCAAATAACTTATACCAAAGTATTTATCCTGGTCGCCTCGTTTGCCGGCATGCTGGTGCTGACCTGGATAATCAACCATACCCGGCTGGGGCGGATGTGCCGCGCGGTACAGCAGGACCGTAAAATGGCCTCCATTCTGGGGATCAACACCGATCGGATTATCTCCCTGGTCTTTGTCATTGGTGCGGCCATGGCGGGCCTGGCAGGTGTGCTCATTACCATGAATTACGGCACCTTTGATTTCTACGTCGGGTTTGTGATTGGCATTAAGGCGTTTACCGCAGCGGTGCTCGGCGGGATTGGCTCCCTGCCGGGCGCGATGCTCGGCGGGTTGATTCTGGGCGTCGCCGAGGCGCAATTTTCCGGCATGGTGAACTCCGATTATAAAGATGTGTTCTCGTTTGGCTTACTGGTTTTGATCCTGATTTTTCGCCCTCAGGGTCTGCTTGGCCGCCCGATTGTCGCCAAAGTGTGAAGGAGAATACGATGACCTCTCACGGCTTTTCGCTTAAGCGCTGTATTCTGGACGCCATTTTTTCCGGCCTGATTGCGTTAATCATTTTTGGCCCGATTGCCGGCGTGGTGCTGGACGGATACAGCTTTAACTTCGCCGGGCAGCGACTCGCATGGATAGTCGGCATCGTTATGCTGGGTCGTTTTCTGCTGAGCGCTTTTTTAGGTACCGCCCCAGGCGCACGTTTCCAGGCACGTTTTGAAGCCGACAGCGCAGGTGTTTATGTCCGGCCACCGGAATACAAAAGCCGCATGCGCTGGATTATTCCCCTGGTGATTGCCGTTGCCATTTTCTTCCCGTTTGTCGCCACCAAATATGTGCTGACCGTCGCCATTCTCGGGCTGATCTACGTGCTTCTCGGGCTGGGGCTGAACATCGTCGTGGGTCTGGCGGGTTTGCTGGATCTGGGGTATGTCGCTTTCTATGCGATTGGTGCGTACGGCCTGGCGCTGGGGTATCAGTATCTCGGCTTAGGCTTCTGGAGCATGCTGCCGCTGGCGGCCATTATGGCCGCTGCCGCGGGCGCCCTGCTCGGTTTTCCAGTACTGCGCATGCACGGCGACTATCTGGCCATTGTCACCCTCGGGTTCGGGGAGATCATTCGCCTGATCCTGAACAACTGGCTGACGTTCACCGGCGGGCCTAATGGCGTGTCGGCCCCTCCTCCTACCTTTTTCGGCCTTGAGTTTGGACGACGCGCAAAAGAAGGCGGCGTGCCTTTTCACGAGTTTTTCCACCTCACCTATAACCCGAACATGAAGTTTATCTTCATCTATACGGTGCTGTTTCTGGTGGTAATGCTGGTGCTCTATATCAAGCACCGCCTGACGCGGATGCCGATCGGCCGGGCGTGGGAAGCCCTGCGGGAAGACGAAATTGCCTGTCGCTCCATGGGGCTCAATCATGTGCTGGTCAAGCTTTCGGCCTTTACGCTGGGCGCATCGACTGCGGGCATCGCCGGGGTATTCTTCGCCACCTATCAGGGGTTCGTGAACCCGACATCGTTTACCTTCTTTGAATCCGCGCTGATCCTCGCCATTGTGGTACTGGGCGGCATGGGGTCTACGCTTGGCGTGGTGCTGGCCGCCTTTGTGCTGACGGTCACGCCGGAACTGCTGCGCAGTTTTGCCGAGTACCGGGTCCTGCTGTTTGGCATGCTGATGGTGGTGATGATGATCTGGCGTCCACGCGGTTTGATCCGCATTAACCGCAGCGGATTTGCCGTGCGTAAGGGTGTCGCGCCATGAACGAAACGATATTGCGCGTTGAACATCTGATGATGCACTTCGGCGGGATTAAGGCGCTAAACGACGTCAACCTGGACGTGCAGCGCGGTTCCATTACTGCCCTGATTGGGCCAAACGGGGCGGGAAAAACCACCGTATTTAACTGCCTGACAGGCTTCTACAGAGCCTCCGGCGGCAATATTTTATTTACCAGCCGCAATAAGACGACCAACGTCATTCAGGTACTCGGGCAAAAATTTCAGCCGGGTGACTGGATTAACCCCGCGCAGTTCGGGCAGCGTCTGTTCTATAAAATGTTTGGCGGAACCCACCTGGTCAACCGCGCCGGGCTGGCGCGCACCTTCCAGAACATCCGTCTGTTTCGCGAGATGTCGGTCGTGGAAAATCTGCTGGTCGCACAGCATATGCGCGTTAACCGTAATCTGCTCGCCGGGATCGTTAATTCCCCGGCCTACCGTCGGGCGGAAAGCGACGCCCTCGACAGAGCTTTCTACTGGCTGGAAGTGGTCGATCTGGTGGACTGTGCCAATCGCCTGGCGGGGGAGATGTCGTACGGTCAGCAGCGGCGCCTGGAGATCGCCCGGGCAATGTGTACCGGACCGGAGATGATCTGTCTCGACGAACCTGCCGCCGGGCTAAACCCGGTTGAAACGCATAAGCTGAGCAGCATTATTCGTTTTCTGCGGGATCATCATGACATCACGGTATTACTGATTGAGCATGACATGGGGATGGTGATGGAGATTTCGGACGATATTATCGTGCTCGACCACGGTGACGTGATTGCCAGGGGGAAACCCGCGCAGATCCAGCATGATGAAAAGGTCATTGCCGCCTATCTGGGCACGGATGAAAGCGAGGTCACCCTATGAGCGAACCGCTGCTGGCCTTCCGCGAGGTGGATGTGTTTTACGGCGTGATTCAGGCGCTGAAACAGGTCTCACTTGAGGTGAATACAGGAGAAACCGTGGCTCTGATTGGCGCAAACGGCGCGGGTAAATCGACATTACTGATGTCCATCTTTGGCCAGCCGCGTATCCGCAACGGACAGATCCTTTATCGCGGCGAAGACATCAGCCATAAATCCACCCACTACGTCGCCTCCGGCGGCATTGCGCAGGCACCTGAAGGCAGACGTATCTTTCCGGATATGACCGTCGAAGAGAACCTGCTGATGGGGACCATCCCGATTGGCAACCAGTTTGCGGCCGAAGATATGCAAACGATGTTCGATCTGTTCCCTCGCCTGAAAGAACGGCGTAAACAGCGCGCGATGACCCTGTCCGGCGGAGAACAGCAAATGCTGGCTATTGCCCGGGCGCTGATGAGCCGTCCGACGCTGCTGTTGCTGGATGAGCCCAGCCTGGGCTTAGCCCCGATTGTGGTGAAACAGATTTTCCAGACGCTGCGCGAGCTGGCCCGCAACGGGATGACGATCTTCCTAGTGGAGCAGAATGCGCACCACGCGCTGAAGCTTTCCGATCGCGGGTATGTGATGGTTAACGGGCAGATCCGCCTGAGCGGCAGCGGCGAGGAGCTGCTGGGCAATCAGGAGGTGAGGAAGGCGTATTTGGGTGGGGTGTGACGACACGATGTTCATGCACCATTGAACCAGCTTTATACTGTAACATCGGCAATTCAGCGGCATTTCATGACGTATATCGCTGCACTTATCCTCATTTAAGCCACAACAATGCTTTCACTGAAACAGTGATAAAATAATTTACTCGCGTAAATTCTTTTTATAGGCAATAAGCGTCCTTATGCGATAAAGTAATAAGGTGAAATTCTCACATTATTTTCGCAGCAAAACTATTAGGGAAGGTGCGAATAAGCAGGTCATTTCTTCCCAAGCTGACTCGCTGATTAAAATTTCGCGGATCTGGGCCGATTTTTTTCCCGCAAACACATCG
This sequence comes from Enterobacter sp. T2, assembly GCF_010692925.1. Taxonomy (NCBI): domain Bacteria; kingdom Pseudomonadati; phylum Pseudomonadota; class Gammaproteobacteria; order Enterobacterales; family Enterobacteriaceae; genus Enterobacter; species Enterobacter sp. T2. Next base: position 2,909,160 of record NZ_CP048736.1, read on the forward strand.
AATCAGCCTATTTAGGCTATTTTTTCCACCATTTCTGGCGTTATTTCCGGTTTTTACTGAGATCTCTCCCACTGACGTATCATTTGGTCCACCCGAAACAGGTTGGCCAGGGTGAATAACATCGCCAGTTGGTTATCGTTTTTCAGCAGCCCTTTGTATCTGGCTTTCACGAAGCCGAACTGCCGCTTGATGATGCGAAACGGGTGCTCCACCCTGGCACGGATGCTGGCTTTCATGTATTCGATGTTGATGGCCGTTTTGTTCTTGCGCGGATGCTGCTTCAAGGTTTTTACCTTGCCGGGACGCTCGGCGATCAGCCAGTCCACATCCACCTCGGCCAGCTCCTCGCGCTGTGGCGCTCCTTGGTAGCCGGCATCGGCTGAGACAAATTGCTCCTCTCCATGAAGCAGATTACCCAGCTGATTGAGGTCATGCTCGTTGGCCGCGGTGGTGACTAGGCTGTGGGTCAGGCCACTCTTGGCATCGACACCAATGTGGGCCTTCATGCCAAAGTGCCACTGATTGCCTTTCTTGGTCTGATGCATCTCCGGATCGCGTTGCTGCTCTTTGTTCTTGGTAGAGCTGGGTGCCTCAATGATGGTGGCATCCACCAAAGTGCCTTGGGTCATCATGACGCCTGCTTCGGCCAGCCAGCGATTGATGGTCTTGAACAATTGACGGGCCAGTTGATGCTGCTCGAGCAGGTGGCGGAAATTCATGATGGTGGTGCGATCCGGCAGGGCGCTATCCAGGGATAATCGGGCAAACAGGCGCATGGAGGCGATTTCGTACAGGGCATCTTCCATGGCACCGTCGCTCAGGTTGTACCAATGCTGCATGCAGTGAATACGCAGCATGGTCTCCAGCGGATAGGGCCGTCGGCCATTGCCCGCCTTGGGATAAAACGGCTCGATGACTTCCACCATGTTTTGCCATGGCAGAATCTGCTCCATGCGGGAGAGGAAAATCTCTTTTCGGGTCTGACGGCGCTTAGTGCTGAATTCACTATCGGCGAAGGTGAGTTGATGGCTCATGATGTCCCTCTGGGATGCGCTCCGGATGAATATGATGATCTCATATCAGGAACTTGTTCGCACCTTCCTTAGCTAACAGGTGATTTCATGAAGAAATTTATTAAATGGATTTTTTATATCTTTATTGCTTTGATGATTCTGGGATATATCGTCGGTAAAAACGACAAATCGGAAGCAGGCGCGACTTCGTCTTCTGCACCAGTTACGGATACGCAGAAGTCAGTACCGCAAAAAGAAGTGTTTACGACCTCCGCAAAACAGCTTTTTAAAGCTTATGAAGAGAATGAAGTCGCAACCGATGAAAACATGAAAGGTAAGCTCATCTCAGTCAACGGGGTTGTTCAGTCCATTGATAAAGATTTTACAGACTCAATTATCATCGGCTTACAAACAGACAATCAGTTCATGCCTGCACGAATGGAGATGGAAAACTCAGAAAAGGCTACTGCCGTAGCATTGAAAAAAGGACAGCAGGTCACTGTGATTTGTAAAAAAATGATCCGAGTAATGGGTGCACCTTCTGGGCGAGATTGTATATTCGCAAAATAACGAATCGGGAGGGTTACCCTCCCATTCCATTCTTCCGAACGCCTGCTGTCGCCCACATCATGCCATTCACCAATACCTGACATGTTTATATAATCCCCCTTATTCCACACACCAACTCCGTTGCAGTATCGGGGCAACATAACAATATGTAGACGCAATGATGTAATCGGTAAGCTGTACTTGCGAAAAGTGGGAATAATGGGAGAGTGAAATTAGAAAATAAAAAAACCACCTTTCGGTGGTTTATACGACACTGCTTATTGCTTTGATTATTCTTTGTTTCCCATGGTAGCCGGAGTGGGACTTGAACCCACACAGCGCGAACGCCGAGGGATTTTAAATCACGCGTGTTATCTATGATAATCATGCACATACGTGTATTTTTCGCCATTAATTCATAATTTTAAGATCAAATGAATCAATAGCTTACGGTTATCAAAATGTCATAATGGCGAAAATTTTTCGCTCCGCGAACCGAAATTTGGTGTGGGGAGAATGGGGGTTACACCCATACCTTAAATGGCTGGGCAATCATCGTTCCAAACCCGGTTGAGACTGTGCGTTAGCACTCCAAAAACCTCAACGGCATCCAACGCATCCCCTTCTATCGCTTCACCATCTTGAGTAATCAGCGCGTGGCCCATTAGCTTCACGAACTGGTTTCTCCCGTCCATGCTAACCAGCAACGTATCCCCTCCTTCAGGTTTCAGACTGACGTTAATAACGGCCCAGCCGCATGAAGTTTCAATAACCCGGCAGTTGTTATCCACACCGCAGATAACATCTATCGTCATGCGCTGCTCCTGATAATCCATGGCTGGCGATGGAAATCCCATTAGAAAACCCTCCCCATGTTACGCAGGATCCAGTATCGGTTCTCACTTCCGTTTGTTGTCTTATCGGCGAAGTCCGGCTGGTATCGCTCGATCCATGAATTTGCATCCTCCTGGCTGAAATGCCAGTGCCTCTCCTGCAGTTCGGCGATGAATTTGCCTGTATGCAGGCAGAGATAGCCCTTCGGGTTTTGCTGTATGGCCGCAATAAAAGCGGAACGAATATCTGGTTGACGAGGCATGAACGAACCCTCATTCGCACATTGACTGTATGCATATACAGTAGTATTTTTATGAAAACAGATCAAGCACAGGCAATTTTCACTTAAGAGGGGATCGGTATGTTTGTTGAACTGGTTTATGACAAGCGAAATGTTGAAGGGCTAGAAGGGGCCAGAGAAATCATACTGGCAGAGCTGACGAAGCGGGTGCATCAGATTTTCCCTGATGCCGAAGTGAAGGTGAAGCCGATGCAGGCAAACGGCCTGAATAGCGACGCCAGCAAAAGCGATCGGGAAAAACTGAACCGCATGCTGGAGGAGATGTTTGAAGATTCTGACATGTGGCTGACCTCTGAGTCTCCTACTGTTCGCCAGGTTGGGCTTTAACTATCTATCGTGTAATATTCCCCACGTTTGCTCGGGCATGAACACTGAGCAACCAGCCGCCGCCCGTTCTTTCTTAAGATGGGCGGCGGTTTTCTTAGCGAAGCCGTTTCAATATGCTGTCTTCAGGTATATCAAGCTCCCCCCCGTTTCAGCTCATCAACCTGTTCACGAAGTTCAACTACCATTGCATTAAGTGCCTTTATGGCTGCCAGGGCATCCATCATCAGTGGGTTAAGGTCAAGCGTCATTTTCCCTACGCCCTCAGCAGAGTGAACATATTGCTTGTCGATTTGTTCGATCTGCTGAGCAATTACGCCACGGCGCTCTGTCCGCTCATCATCATCAAGATAGTAGAATCGCTTAAACTCCATCTGACAGATGTTTTCAAGAGAAACATCAACATCGAGATCGCCATTGACGTGCTTGAAATTAATATCTGATGTTCCAACAGACTGCATCTGTGTCCATGGAATGGTGGACGAAGCTGTATTCATAGCAGCACTAGCCAGGTTCCGGACAAAAAGATTGCCGGATGCTCCTGTAAATATTTGCTGTCGGCGAGTTGGGTCATACCCGCATACAATTCCAGATCCTGCTTGCGGCGCCCAGGAAGTACCAGAGCCGTCAATACCATAAAACCCTGATTCTGTACTTCCTAAAACGTTAATAGTTGGAGTTCCGAAACCAAAATATCCAACTCCCAGGACATTACCAGTATTGGGGCCAACATCTTTGGTGGCGGCACTTCCCAAACCGAGGTTTGTGCGAGCGTCAGCAGCATTCTTTGCACCTGTACCGCCCTGGCTGATACTGAGCGCGGTAGTCAGGCCGCTTAGGCTGGTTATATCGCTGTTAGCCCCTTTCTTCGCCAGTGATTTCTGGCCCGATACGGTAACGGCCACACCGTTAATCGTGATAGTGACGTCTGTAGTACCGTTCATCACATCAGCAAATCCGCTCATGTAGCGCTGGTACATCGTGAAGGTTTCAGCAATGTCCTGCGCCAGGCCATCCACACTCAGGCTGTCGCTCAGCAAAATCGAATACTTCGTTCCAGCAGGAATTGCTGGGCTTGCCGCAGGTGTCACGGTAAGAGAAGTTGCGCTTCCAATCGCGGTGATCTGGAAAACCTGCGCTGGGCTTGTCAAGGCGATAACAGTGCAGCCGTTACGAATGAGTGAGCCAGCAGCGGTGAAGTTTGTTCCCGTACCTGTAAGGCTATTTCCGTTTATGGCGATTGTGCCGGTGTTATAAATCATATTTTCTCCAGACAATAAAAAACCCCGCCTGAGCGAGGTTGATTTGAATAGACACTGAATTCAGACGTACATATCAGGCAAGACGGGAAGGCTGAGCGGAGTAATCGTGTTATTACCGAATATGGCATACTGCTCGCGTCCAAGGTATTTCCCGCCCTGAACTGAAGCGCTGCCGTTCTGTATCTTTATTCCGAACATCCGATACACGTACATGCCATTTACCATATGAATCATCAGACCAAATCTGCCCAGCGGTACATAGCCGCTGCCGATGCTCACGGCACTTGTGGAAGGTGACCAGAGTTGATTGAGGTATACGAAAGGTCGCTTTGTAGTTGAAAACGTACAGGCCCCGGCTGCATTGAAGATGTTTAGCCCCGTTCCCGGCTGCGGCGTCACACCACTGGCGAAGATAACGATGTCTATCGTGCCGGTTGTGGGAGCGTCATCATTAGTTGACGGAGGACTGAAGAATCTTACTGTGTTGCCGTCGAAGTCAATCGTATTACCGCTATTACAGCGTCCGAAAACGATATATTTCGACTTGTCATAACCTGCTATCGTCGGAACCGCCCAGCCCCCGGTTGGAACATTCACAGTACCTTTCCAGATACACTGGCCTGACTGAGTAGCATTAGTTATTGAAGTGAAGTCTGTGCTGTCGCTTATGAGCAAGCCCACACCACTACGCTGGCCCGTCGGAAATATCTGCCAGAGGCTTCCGGGAAACGTGTACGTGCTTTCTCGTTCGCTGATACTGTTGTCTTTCATCGTTGAGTTCTGCGTGACTCGCGCTCCCGATATGGTGACCGAGTTCATTTTATGAAGCAGCCCTGAATCAAGATAAGCCGTCGCGTGGGGGATAAACAACACCTGCGAACCGGATACATAACCGGAAATATCCGCGTACTTGGCTTTCTGATATCCACTGTCAAAACTTGCTCCAAATGACGGGCATCTCAGCCCCGCCGTTATCTCCATACGTTTCCCGCCGTCGTTCAGCTCTATCAATAACCCTGTCGGCATATTATCACCATGTCCCAAGTACGATCCGGCCACCACCCGGAATATTGATGGTGACGCCGTTGCCATTAATGACTGTGGTATTCCCGGACCCGTTAAATGAAAAATTACCGTTGGTTGCATAAATCGAGCCACGAACGGTCACATTATTGAACGTCGCGTAGCCAGACTTGTTGATGTGCCAGCCAACATTTCCGGTGCCGTCCCAGGTTGAAGACTGAATGTAGTTTCCTATTTTGGCATTGCTGATGGTACCGTCCTGGATGAACGTATCCCGGATGAAGGTCTGTCCGTTCTGGATCACAAATGGCAGCGTAACTGTACCGCCAGCCTGAGTCATCACAGCGAAGCGGTCTGCCAGGAAGAGCACCTGCGACTGCATACCCGCTGGCGTATTCTGAACACCAATCCCCATCCCTGCTGCATACTGATTACCATTAGAATCAACAGCGACCTTGATGCTGTACATCGCATTCAGGTTGTTATTGATGTCCGCTGATACCTGGCTGTTCTGGACAATCGCTGCAGACTGACCGTTAACCGTGACCTTTAGCGAATTGATTTGCGTAGCAGACGCCTGGGTAAAATCAGCAAGTGTCTTCGACAAGTCAGTGACATTCGCCGTGTTCCCACCGGTGCTGGAATCCAAAACGCGCAATGACTCAGCGACAGCTTTACTGGCGTCGGCCATCACATTGTCGACTCGCTCAATACTGGCTTTGTTATCTCCATACTGGACGCTCAGGAGGTTGCGCTGGTTAACCTGCGCGATCGTACTGGTGATCAGCGCGATAGCATTGTTCTGAATACCGCCGCTGGCCTTATCAGTTTGTGCACCCAGCTCTTCCAGGCGTGATGCCATTGAGGAATCGAGGTCCGTGACAACCTGGCTAAGGTCAGTGATTGATGCTGTATTCTGAGCACCTACAGCAGCTGCTGAATCAGCTTTGTCAGATGCGGCCTGAGTGGCAGCCGTCAATTGACTTACCGCAGAAGCGCGAGCTTCAGTTTCCGTAGCTAACGCCTGGCGAACATCAGTAATACCCGCTTCATTCTGTGCAGTTTTCGCCTCTAGACGAGTAACATCCGTGACGCGCGCTTCCGTCTCAGTAGCGATCACCTCCCGGAGCTGTTCGAATTTCGCAGAGTTAGCCCCCTGCTGCGCAGTCTGGCGCACAACAACATCAGCAATAGCCAGGGCGTTGCCAATGATTGCTTCTGCTGTCTGCTTATTCGAACCTACTGCTGCAGCCAGACCATCGGCGTTCTCCTTAATCGCATCAGAAAGTTCGGCCAGTTTCTCGCTACTTTCTACGGCACTCTCAATCAGATCCTTGAATACCTCAGAATCTTTAATCTCCTCCAGGATCACATCGGTGATATCGGATACATCGATGCTGGCCTGCCCGCGCACCCATTCTGTGTAACCTGATTCGTTGCCGCTGCGGTCCACCAGCTGAGCGCGGTACCAGAAAATCTGCCCAGCCTTAAGGCCCATCTGCTGATATTTGCGCTGCGGGTAAGGCACATCGGCCAGCAGCATCGCATCGTCTTCGGTACCGGTCAGGCTGTACTGAATTTCCGTCTTCAGCGTGTCGTCGGTATTCGCCGGGAATCCCCAGTTCAGCTCGATACCGAATACCACATTATCGGAAGCGATGAAGCCGACCGGTTTCGGCGGATTGCCCACTTTACCCGTCAGAGTTTTCTCTTCTGAATAGCCCCACCCGGATGAGATTTCTGCGGCATTGATTGCGCGCACGCGCACCAGGTAGCGCCCTGCATAAATCCCCGGGACATCGAATGACGTGGTGGAGCTGCGCGGCACGTTAACCCAGTTCCCGTCGTTGCGGCGCCATTGCGCTTCATAGGCGATAGCGTTCTGCGCCTGGTCCCAGCTCACGCGCATTGTTTCGACGCTGATATTTTGCTGAACCACGGAAAACGAGCTGATCACGATATTCGCAGGCGGCGACTGGTTGCCCGGCGGGATCACGCTCACCGGCCGTTGGTCAATGATGGCTCCGGTATCGATACGGGCATATTTATCCTGGTCGTGCCATGCGCCGGTAATCGAGAAAGTGCCATCATCGTTATCGGAAACGCTGACAACTCGATACTGCTGCGCGTAGAGCTCGTCAGATTCAACCACCCAAACAGCTTCGGCCTGTGGCGTCTCACTGTATGCCGTGGTGACTGTGACTGATTCCCCGTTCACGGCCTGAATGGTCCTGCTCTGCGACGCTCCGGAAGGCAGGTTGAGAATAAGGCGATCACCTGCTGCTGCATCTGCCACGCGGTCAAGTTTGATAACGCGACCGTTAACGGCGCTGATGCGGCCGCCCATAACCTTTCCGGAAAGCAGCTCGTCTGCCACAGCGATGATATAGCCAGGCTGCGGTATGTTTCCGTCCAGCCCGACATCGAACGAAACAACGCGATCCTTGTTGTTGGTGAGAATACCCCAGCGCCCCTTTCGGTTCGCTTCTGACTGTCTGGTACAGCCGATGGCTGTCATTTCCAGCTGATTGAAGCCGTACCGCGCCACCAGCGCCTGCTCGAATACGGGTTCCATCGCGTCAGCGTAGGCGTTACCGGGATCGGACCATGAAACCAGCGCTGTAGTGTAGCGGGTTTTCGTGGTGCTGCTTGAATAGGTGAAGCGACCGCCAACAACGTTAGCGCGCGTGTAGCTGTAATCCACATCACGGGGCATATCGGCCAGAGCAACGATCTGATCGCCACCCCAGTACGTCATGCCACGGAATATGGCCGCAAAATCACGCAGGACTGTATAAGCGTCGTTTCGGTCCTGGATGTACACGTTGCAGGTGTAACGTGGCTCGGTACCGTTGCCTCCTTTGCCGTCTGGTACCATCTGATCACAATACTGAGCAACCTGATAAAGAGTCCATTTATCAATATTCGCAGCGGTCAAACGGTGCCCAAGGCCGAACCGGTCAGAAACAACCAGGTCGTAAAAAATCCACGCAGGGTTATCCGTCCATGCCCACTTAAACGCACCGGTCCATGTACCGCTATAAGTGCGGGTTTCAGGGTCGTAGGTATCTGGAACGCGGATAACGCGGCCGCGCGGTTCGCATGAAATTTGAGGAATTGAGCCGTTGAACTGGCTTGAGTCGAATTCGATGTAGAGCAGCGCGGTGTTCGGGTAGCGCAGTTTGGCGTCAATCACCTCGGTGAAGCTCTGCAGCGTCATCGTGTCGCCGATCTTCGCGCTGTTGGCGTCAGAGGTAATCTTACGCAGACGTATTGTCCAGGTGCTGCCAGCCTGCGGTAAATCGATACGGTGGCTGCGCTCATAACCTGAGGTCGTTTTCCCGGTCACACTGGTATTGAGGACTGTCTGCCATGTCCCGCCGTCCGTCTGCAAGTCAATCGCATAATTAACCGAGTAACCAACCAGATCGCCATCGTCCTCCTGCTTGAAAAGCGAAGGCCATTTCAGGCGTAAACGAACCGCCGAAAGCTGTGTATTGGTGAAGGTTCGTGTCCACGCTGTAGCGCTCGTTACCTCGGTTCCCACGCTGATTTCGTTTTCGGTACCGGGAATGCCCTGAATGTACTTCTGGGCCTGTGTACCCGCGCGAAATTCCCACGTAACGCCGCTGAAGTTTTGGGAGCCGTCGGCGTTCTCCAGCGCCGTTCCGTCCAGGTAGATATCCTTCCCGGTGAGCTGTCCAGCAAACTCCCCTTCCCCAAGCGCAACGAGGATCTTTGCCTTCGCTACAGATTGCAGATCATCAGGCTGTTCGGTAGGAGTTCGGGAACTGGAGCTCCCCCCTTTTCGTCCGGTAATTTTATTCGCCATATCGCGCCCATAAAAAAAGCCACCCGAAGGTGGCTTGTAAAAAGGTATGTTATCTACTGCTGATCTTCGACATAAATCCCGGCGGAAATAATCGCTCCGCCGATTCGCCGGCGGCCGTAAAGGAGCGGAACCGGGTAACCCTGTTCGGCGGTATTTGTCACCCCGCCAAACGCATACGATGCACGGTTATCTGCGCTTTGTTTGCTAGCTATGCCTGATGGCTGTGGTGAAAGAAGCTGAATAACCCCACCGAGGACCAACGAGGCGCCAGTTGCTGCAGCAAACCCCGTCAATCCACCAGCAGCGAAAGCAGCGCCAATACCGCCGGGGCCAGTCAACACAGCTGCAGTAATAAGCACGGCCCCCAGGATCGTCTGCAAAAGACCAGCCTTTTTACTCCCTATTACTACAGGGACAATCCGGATCACTTCGCCGGTGACGGGAAAGCCGAAATCATCAACGCCAATATTCTTTTTATCTCTATAAACGGCATACGTCAGCCCTCGGGCTTTGCTTGTGTTTAAGAATTTCTCGAATCCATTGATGGTTTTCGCGAGTGCATTAATGGCTTCAGCAGTAGTGCGAACCAGGCGGTGATGAACCCTTCCATATGTCTTAGCTAGCACGCCACTTAGCTCAATTCTTGTCATTACCTCTTGCATGCTGCCCCCATAAAAAAACCACCCGTAGGTGGTTTGTTAATTTACGCTCTCAAAGCCCAGCTTTTTTCCTTGCTTCTTCAAGGTAGTTTTCTTTCGACTGGTCTTTGTTATTTGCCTCGAAGTTTGGATCTACTATTTTTGATAATTTCTGGTCGATAGACTCAAGTAATTCAACCTGCCTGTTCGCTCTGACGCTGGCGCGGTTGATGAAAAACCAGAGAATTAACCCAATAAAAATACCGACGAAGATCCAACCAAACCCAACTGTATACATATCGTTCTCCTTGCTGTGTACTGCACGACAGTATCAGTGACAGTTTGTTAAATAAAATTCTGATGTCTAAGAATCTTCATCGTCCTTTCCTGCCAGTAGCCCCCATACGGCACGCGCTGGCTCAGGTGTCCGTAAAGATGGTGCAGCAGCATATTGCCCTCCAGCAGAATTCCCGCGTGGTTCCACTTATCAGCCTGGACCTGCATGATCACCATATCGCCGGGTTTCGGTGGCCCGTCAAATTCCCGGAATCCGCACTCATACCAGCAATCCTGATAGAAGTTGTCCGGATATTCGTTTTCCCACCATGGATAATCCACACGGTAATCGTGGAGCTCGATACCATGCGTTTGCCGGAAATAGCTCATTACCAGCCCCCAGCAGTCGAAGTGTCCAAGCACAAACGGACGCTCCAGCAGCGGCAGTTCTCCGCGCGGCTGGATGGTGCGTAAATCCCCCTCCGGCCAGCTCACAATATGCCAGGGTAAAAGCGTTGCGTCGCATTGCGCTTTATCCAGTTCGCTCGGTTGCGTTGTGGCATTAGGGTGACTGTGAACGATGGCGATCACCGTTCCCCAGTCCTCAGCAGCTGCGTAGTCTTCGGGGCAAAGGACAAAATTGTCCTCCGGCGCCGCGGCAAGATTCCGGCACGGGAAATAACGTTCAACGCGGCTTTTCTGCGCCACCACGCCGCAACACTCAAGAGGATATTCAGCGGCAGCATGCGCCATGATCGCATCGATGGTTTTCTGACGCATATCAACTCCTGATCAAAGACGTGCCCGGGAAGCCACCAAACGAGAGTTCGTTATTTTCGCCGAATCGGAGTTTGCAGGCCGTCAGCGTGCCGTTGCATTCATCCAGCGACGGATCGCTTACCGGGTTGTTGTTTTTGTCGAAATAGCGGGTGCCGGCATAGTCGCAGCCGTCGCCGGTACGATATTTATTCCGGATGCACCAGGTACACAGCGAATGAAGCTGTCGCGTCGGAATCATTTGCCCCTGCAGATCCATCGGGCTGGACAGAACAAATTCAACGGTTTCACCGGCAAGCTCGCCCGTTTTACCGTCGATATACCAGACCTGCAGCTTTTCCTGAGTCGGGTCTGCTGTGGAGTTGCCGTCTGCGAAATTTCTGGCATCGAGATATTTCTCTTTTGTGTCGTGAATAGTGACTTTCGCCTGCAGCAGATCGTCATACGCAAGACACAGGGCTGAAATGGAGCTTTCGATGTTCGCAACCGTCAGGGATGGCGTTGCATTGCTCCCACTGGTTGATTTCTCCAGACCTTCCAGTTGATATGGCCAGGCGGCATATTCATTTCCCTGCCACCAGATTGGTTTCGCCGGAAGCCTGGACTCATCCCCACCAGCGGCGATGATTTCCGCTTCTGTGTGGGGAATGTTGTAATTGTGAAAGCGGAGAACGTCCGTTAGCCCAAAGGAAGAACCGTCCACCTCAATCAGACGAACATCGTTTCCGGATTCCAGCTTCTGATAATCTGCGTTTAAGCTCATGGTTTAAATGCCTGGATGAATGTTGCTTCAAGGTTGAATTTCCCCGCACCCAGCCCGGTGGGTTTATACGTTTCGCAACGATACAAACCCAAGGGCTCTAGCGGCGGCTTCCACTGAAAGGCTTTCGTTCCTTCATGCCTGTCGAGAAAAGACTTAATGGCAGAAATGTAGGTTTCGTTGCCAGTGAAGTTAAGCGTCCACTGCTGAGTTCTGGTGTTCAATCCATCTCCTGAAACCTGCTCATATCCATCGCCAAACTGGGCTTTCCTGACGCGGAAACTTGTATCAGCCTCCGCGTTAATCCGTGGGCACCAGGTGAAAGTTTCAATGGCCATAATTATCGCGTTCCTTTCATTGCGTTCCAGATGTCGCCGCCGGGACGAATGTCACGCATCACATTTTGCTTATAACGTCGATCAACAAATTCCCCGACCTCGGCACCAAATTGCTCAAGGCCTGGCGAGGCCTGTGTTTGAGTGTTGCCGTTGCCATCGATGGTGATATAAACCTGTGGCGCCGAAGATACAGACTGACCTCCGCCACCTCCGACCGCACGAACGCCCAGCGAACCATCAGCGGCGCGCGTAAGCGGCATAATGGCTTCCGGACCAGCCTCGGCAAAAACCCCTGCGCCTTTAGCAAAAGCAAACAGCTGAGGCGTCTGAAAAACGCCATTGCTGTAAGCGCTCAGGGACGGAGAGTCGTACACATTACCCTTCGCATTAAATGTGAAGTTCGCGCCAGCATTCTGAATAGCGGTACCGCTGCTGGCGGTTGCGGCTGACGAGGCACCAAAACTGAACAGTGATCCAATTGAGCTGACGCCATTAGCAACAGCCATGTTCACCAGAACGTTCTGGATAATCTTCAGTACGCTCACGCCCCAGTCCTTCCAGCTGTCAACGTTGCCATTGAGCATGTCGGTGATCGTGGTGACCGCGCCACCCATGGCCTGCTTCATGCCGTCAGCGGCCATGGAAGAATAATCAGTAGCTTCGTCCACCCAGTTCGCATAACCCTCAGACAGTCCCGTCATCCAGTCGTCACGCTGCGCATCAGAAGCTGCGTAATATCCCTCCTGGTCGCGCAGGCGCTCTTCGAGGTAGCGCTTATTAAGTGCCAGCCCCTGCTGATAGAACGTCTCGTCGATTTCACCAGCCTGACGCTGGCGGAGAAGATCGGTATTCTTCTGCTCAAACTCCTTACGCAGATTGAACTGCTCCTGAAGTCTTTCACGGAACCTGGTTCCCTGCCCGTATCCCAGCAGTTGCGCTTCATTGGCTGCTCGGGCGCTGGCGTTACTGTCGGCAAGGTTGGCTTCGTAATTTCGCAGTTGCTCACGCAATTTAACCTGGTCAATCAGTGCAGCATTCTGCAATACCGTCTTTTTCTGGGCTTCCGTCAGAGAAGCAAGTTCCCCCTGGCTGACCTGGTATTTAACCTTCGCCAGCTCAGTATTCTGGCCTTGCAGGGCAATCTGCTCTTTTTGCTGCTTGATAAGGCGCTTATACACATCCTCGGTTTTCTCGCCTTCGGTTTTACCGCCCTTCGCCTTAGGTTTGTTGGCCTCATTATTCCGCCATTCAGCAAGACCGTTATTAATCAACTCCTGACGGCCTGTCTGGAATTGCGGATCACTGGTTAACCCCAGGTCATCGGCTGCATAACTCAGTCGCAGGCGCTCTTTTGCTTCACCCTTCAGGCGTGACAACTCCAGATCCCGGCGGCTCTTTTCGAGGGCATCAGTTTGCTTTTTGTCGAGGTCGGCCTGAGGAAGTCTGAGCGGGACGTTAGCCAGCCCTTGCCGGGCCATTAATAGCTGATTTCCCAGCCCCAGCAGACGGTTAAATTCAGTATGCTGACCATTCATCATGATCATCGACTGATATACCGCATTCTGTCGCCAGGCTTGTTCGCGTATTAAATCATTGCGACGTCGCTCAATTTCTTCGAGAGCCTGCTGTATGCCGCGAGATTTATCTCGCATGTCATTTAATTTTCCCTCTTCAACAGCAAGTTGATCCGTAACGATAGCTATCGCTCTCAGTATATTTGCATCGTTCTCGCTGGTAATGCCCGGTTTTCCACGCGATGCATTCAAATCGTCGATCTGGTTCTTCAGCTCACCAACCTTTTTGGCTTGCTCATCAACCAAACGATTTTGCTCTACCAGAGCACCAACAGTTCTCCCCCTATTGTCGTCTGTTTCAGACAAAGACATGCGGGAAGTTTTTTCTCGTATTTCGTCGATTTGACTGGCGTATTCCTGGGCAGAGCGACGTGCCTGCTCCTGGTTTTGATACATCGCATACCAGGCTCCAGCACCCAACATAACTAAACCAGGAACTCCACCGATGAGACCAAGTGCACCACTCATGAGCCGAGTGCCGACGGATGTCACGCTATTGAGATTGCTTTGAGCCGAAACACGGTTTGCAAGGTTCCGGTTTAAGGAAGCCTGGGTCGCGGACAGACGCCTTTCTGCAGCAGCTTGAGCGTCAGAATTTTTTGCAGCCACCAGCCCTGCCTGTGCACGCTCAAGTGCAGTTCTGGCCCTGACTTTTTCCGTAGCAGTGCCACTTGCAAGAGCGGTAGTCAGTCTGGCTTGAGCTGCTGTAACTTTTGCCTCTGCTGCCGCAATTTTCTCTTGCTGGGCGGCCTGAACATCTGCGCTTCGTGATCGCTGAACAGCTTGCTGAGCTCGATAAACTTCAGCCCTTGAAGCTGCAACAGCAGACTGAGCCGCTTTGTCCTGTGCGACAGCAAGAGCAACCTCTGATTTCGCGGCTGAAATTAGCGCACCTGTTGCACTGGTGGCGCTGGTTACAACTCCGCTTAGGTAGCGTGCCAGCCCCACGCCAACAAGCGCCCCTGCCACAGTTGTTATTGTGGACATATTGTCAGCAACGTCATTCAAGGCACCGCTAACAGCTGAAGAAGTGAACGCATCCAGAGTTTGGGCTAAACTATCCAACCCGCCAGACAAACCTGCCGTTGCGCCGGTAGCCTGATCAATACCGCCAACCCATTGCATGAATGAGTTAGTAACCTTCTGCAAGGAACCAGAAACCGTTTGTGGTAAGCTTTTGAACTCATCTTGCAAATTATCTAACTGGCCTACCAGTGCTGGAACAACCTTATCAATCGTAAGTTGCCCCTGATCGGCCATGCTCTTGAGGTCTTTGCGGGCCACGCCCATTCCTGTGGCAAGTGCGCGGATAACGCGATCACCAGATTCGTTAACAGCGTTAAACTCCTCGCCACGAAGAACGCCCTGTGCCAGCGCCTGGCTGAATTGAGTGATAACAGAACTCGCTTCCTGGGTGTTAGCCCCCGAAAGTTTGAGGCCAGTAGAAACAGCTTCGGTAATTTTCAGGACTTCATCGGAGCTATACCCGTATTCACGCATTGAAGCAGCAGCGCGGGAAAAAAGGTTTGCATTATCTGCGAACGCCGTGCCAGTTCTTTGGCTTATCTCCATCAACTGACGCTGAGAAGCAGCAAAATCGTCAGCTGAGGATGATGCCTGCTTGAGTCGCGCGTTTACGGAGTTCCACTCGTCAGCGATCTGAACAATTTTCCCGGTAGCAAACGCTGTGCTAGCAGCCGCGGCGGCTTTCCCTGCTGATGCAAATCCAGTAGTAAGATCAGAAAGTGCACTCTCGCTTTCGCGGGCGGCGGCTGCTGCTTGCCTCCCTCCATTTTGCATAGTTCGGTAATAATCTGCACCCATTCGTGAGGCGCGAGCAATCTCACTCTGGAAAGACTGAGAGTTCGCGGAGATTTTAATTATTAGTTCGCGTAGAGCCGCCATCTCTTGTACCTTAATAATGAAAATAGAATAGCCACTCGGACTAACACCTGAGAGGCTTGATTTTTTTTGCACATGGAGACATATATGTTGAGCTTGAACTTTGAAGTTCCCGGCAACCCGGATGACTACTACGAAGTTAGGGAAAAGGAAGATGGAACGCTTTCCTATAAGCCTAACCGCCTAAAAATAAGGGGGTTAGCAAAAACTCAGTGTGACTATTTTGATTATATATCCTCTTTAGGTGAGAATATTCATATAGCCACACTTGAGAGCAATGATGTCATCAACGATTTTTTTGAAAATGAGCCGGAAGAGGCTCAAGTTTCTATTTACAATACTCTTTCCGAAGAATTTAACGCAATTACTGATACCATTTTAGATAAAACTTCAGAATTGAATGCGCAGGCACAACAGACAGAAAATGTAGCAGAGAACATTGGTAAAGTTATAGGGGCTATAGTTCTTATAGGCTTTATAGTTTTTATATTATCGCAAATAAACTAAGTTACGGGCGGTTTACCGCCCTAATTTGATGCAGCCATTAAAGCAGCCTCAAGTCCCGCAAACGGATCCTTCGGTGCTGATTGCTCGTCACCACCCCAGCGCAGGATCGCATCGTCCAGCGGTACTTTTGCCCCCTGAGAGCCGTAGATGGCAGAGACGAGCTGGGCTGCCTGAATGTCGCCACGGATATCGCCAACCGGACTTTGCCTGTCGTACTCAATCCACATCAGAAGCTCGCTTGCCGTCATATTCTGCCGAAGCTCTGAGAGCGTGCGCCCCATCCGGAGCGCAAGCGACATCAGAAACTTTACGCCGGGGGTTGAGACTTTTCCCGCGCTTCGTCCGCATTGTTGATCAGGTCAAGCGCCTGTTTGAGCAGGCGTGAATGGACGGGGCCGTAGATTTCACGCACCTGCTCTTCTTCGTCTACGCTGAATACCGGCTGCTTATCGGTGTCACACAGTACGTCAATGAAGAGAACCACGTCAGCGCAAAGATTACGGTGTGCCTTTTCCGATACCGACACATTTTCATCATCAGCACCCGCTTTCACCACTTCCTGCCAGCGCAGCCAGGCTTCACCTGACGGCTCACGGAGAACCACTTTGACGCCTTCCCACTCAGGAACGGCGACCGTCTTATGACGAAAACCCGACATCTTAGCCAGGGCGAGATTTTTAATATTCTTCATGCGACCTCTCAGGAGCCAGACTCGATGTTTTCAGGCTTACCTTTCAGGCGCAGGGAGAACGTTGCCGCCACTACGCCGTTGGTACCGGAAGACCAGGTGTGCTGGCGGATTTCAGCCAGGAACTTAAAGCCTTTGCCGGACGGGAAAATGACCTGGAAAGCGTAGGTCGTATCGTTGTCATACGCATCACGCAAGGCGTCCTGCGCCGGATTCTTGTAGAAGTTGCCGGACAGAGAGATTTCTGACGGAGAAGGCAGGCCGTTGATGTTCTCCTGCTCGGTAGAGCAAAGTGTTGTTACGTCGATATCCTGCTTCTGACCACCGGTGAACTGAATTTCTTTGATGGTGCAACTCAGATCGAGGAAGGTTGCGGAATCCATCGTTTCTTTGGTGGCTGGCAGGGAGGAAATAAGGATCTTCGTCAGCTGCGATTTTTCATAAAGTGCAGACATAGCTGTCTCCTGGAAAAAGAAAACCCGCCATTAAGCGGGTTCGTTGGGTGAATTAATTGTCAGGGGGTAACTTTAAAATCCAGGGTGGCACGGTAGAGCCGATAATCTGGCTCGTAACCGGGGATTTTTACCACCTCTGTAGGGTTTAAGGGCTTAAGCGAAGCGAGCGCCAAATCTCTCAGGGTGCGTGATTCAGTGATCGTAGTGGAATACACATCTACCTGAATGGAAACCCTGCTCTCTGCCTGGCCGCACAGCACGTCAGCGGAAACATCATCGACGATGGAAAAAATAATCCAGGGTGGCGAGACAGACGGTTTTCCGTCACTACCTAATGGCGCAACGTAGGGATATACCCGCCCTTCTGCCAGGGAAGAAAGCAAAGCGTAGATATCATCTTCATTCACTTGCTCAACACCTCATCAATAGCCTGATTCATCCTGGCAATGGCGACGCTGGCGGCCTCTTCCTCGCGCGTATCGTAAGCGGGTCGCACAAAAGGATGCGCAGGCATGTTCGCAGTGCCAAGCTCCACAAAGCGCCAGTAAAAGGCGTTTCTCGGGTTATTCGCCTTCATCGTGTTATCGCTGTTGCCGGTGCGCGGGTTAACGCCACGAATATGGACGCCGGAAGAAATTTCCCCGCGGCGGCGGCTTTTTTGGGTCACCACCACCACGTTTTTTTTCAGTTTCCCGGTAAGCACCGGCGCGCGAGCGATCACTTCTTCCTTAAGCACTTCGGCGCCGGCGCGCGTGGCATCACGCAGAGCCTTGTTGTTTTCAGCGCGGCTAAGCGCCTCCAAATCCTTTGCGATGTCATTTAACCCGGAAAAATCGAGGCTCGTCTCAATCATTTTTCAGCTCCCGTTTTGCAAAGAATTTCCAGGCGAGTGCCGGTCGCATTTGCCACAGGAGGACCGATGATATTTAGCACCTGACCTTTATACGGGCCGCTGAGCACTTCCAGACGAGAAGAGGCATTCAGCTCTGACCTGAAGCGCATCCAGACGCGAATGGTTGCCTGCGCCGTTTCCGCACCGCCAGACATCTGCTCTCTGCCGCTGATCCCCTTCACCTCAGCCGGGACCGGGTTGCCACCACTCCACGATTCAACCGGCTGACCAGATGGATCGCGCGAAGTCGTGAAGGTGAGAATTTTTACCCTGTGCCTGAATCGTCCAGGTTCCATCAGGAGCCCTCCTCAGGTTCAGATTTACCGCGCCAGTTGCGATGGATGAACATCATGCGTTCTGCTGCAGCGTTCTCATATAGCTGTACTTCGCTTTGCGCGGTGCGGTGTTCAAACATGTCAGCAAAGACAAGGAGAACGGCGCCCTTAACGGCTGCAGGAATATCAGCTGCAACTTTCCATGCTGGTTCATCGCACCAGCGTATGCAGTAGTCAAAAGCTGCCTGAGCGTACAGGGTAATCAGCTCGTCCCTGTCGTCTTCCTCAAATTCAATCTGCTGCTTAAACAGGCGGAGGCCAATTACATCCAGAACATCTATCGCCATACGTTAAAAGGGCGGGTCTCCCCGCCCCCTCCATCATGAGCCAGAAGAGAAACTGCCCTTGATGATTGCCGTCGGGCGATAGTGCGCCAGCGCCAGGCGCTCTTCACAGAGGATGGTCAGCATGTTTTTCACGAAGTTATCGCGGTCTTCACGGCTGACTTCCACGGTGGCATCCATGCGATCCCACACCTGTGAGGCCATATCAAATCCGCCCACCGTAAAGGTGCCTGCGGCCTGCGCCTTAGTCGGAACCACTGGCAGGCCCCACATGATGTTGCTGGTAAACGCCTGAGGACCACCGAAGATATAGCGGCCTTCGTTGTCTTTCAGCAGCGCGATGTTGTGCCAGTCGCGCGGGTTCAGGACGATACCGGAAGCGCTAAACTCAGACTCTGTCACCTGGTAAATAGCGTGAGCGATAATGTCGGCGCGGGTGTCGCCGGTGGCATTCAGCGAGGTGTCGTAGGCGGTTGCCACTTTGTTCAGACCTTCCAGGTTATCCCCGGTGCCGTCGCCGTTCAGCAGCTGACCTTCTTCCTTCAGTGCCAGACCGTACATGAGGCGGTTGTTAACGTAGGACTGCAGCATTGGCGCATCGTCCATCACCTGACGTGATGCCTGCACCCAGTGCGCGATGGTCTTTACGTTCGCGGTCTGTTTGCTGAAGGTGATATCCGACTCTGGCTTAAGCGCCTTCTCTGCCACTACGTCGGCGTTATTGGTAAACACCTCTTCACGCACGTATTCGAGAGCGTTGCTGGAAATTCGGCCCTGAGCCAGCAGGTCACGGATAGTCAGACGGCGCAGACCAGGCATGATGATGCCAGGCATCTGCATCGGCTGGATCAGTGAGCCAGCAGAATCAGCGTCACTGCCGAGAGACTTGTTAAACGTCTTCGCGTCGAAGGTGCCCTGTTTGCCGTCCCATGACTTGATGAGCTCTTCAGCAGCACGTTCAGAGAAGGATTTCTTCTCACCCGGATTTTCAGCACCGGAAGCCAGTTTCTGTTCCAGATCGAAAAGACGCGTACCGGATTTGGTCAGTTCATCCTGCACTTTGGCCAGGTCGGACTGCAGCTGTTTGGAAACCTGGCCCGTGCTTTCGATTTCAGCTTTTTGCGCATCGAACAGCTGGGTCATTTTCTGCTGGGATTCTTCGATTGCTTTTTGAATGAGAGCGAGTTCAGACATAATTAATTACCTAAATTAGAAGGGAAAGATTTAATGCTCTGAAGCAGAGCTTTGATTTGTGCTTCGTTTCCGTCGCCCTCGGACTCGCTCCGAATCGCTGACTTAAACCGGGCTATTAACCCAACTGCCTGTGATTTGGTGAGCCCGACTGAATCCCTCAGCCAGTTCTCCACATCACGGATAGTTTCAATGCCATCGACACTTTTCATGGCTGCGATGCCAGCCTGTTCGTTGGCGGGGAAAGTGCAGACGCTGATTTCGCGCAGAGCCTGGATATTCTTAAAAATGCGGCCTGTTGGAATGATGGTGTAATCGTCTTTCGCAACTGAAAAGCCAACCGACATACCTTCAACCGTACCGTGCTGCATTGCCGCTTTCAGGTCGGCAGCGCCGCTGTGCCCTGGGGTAAGTTGACCGCGCACATAAAGGCCTTTTTCGTCTTCGGCCAGGCTGTCCCATTTACCAACCGGCAGTTCCCAAGTCTTGTGGTTGAAGAACATCGCCACTTTGCGGGTCTGGTTCGCCAGTGCGTTTTTAAACGCCCCGGGCAGAATGATGTCGCCATCTGAATCGGTGTTATTGAAGACAGAGGCGTAACCTTCGAAAATCCCCTGTTTCCCGTCACCGGTGAATTTGATTTCTGTCTCGTCGAAGGACAGCGTTTTTACGATCTCAGGCATTACGGCCCCCATAAAAATTAAGCCCCGTTATTACGGGGCTCTTTGTTGGTTCCTAAATCGGTGATCGGCACGTATTGCGACTGGCGCATAGCCACATCGCCACCCGGCAATGGCGGGAGGTTGTCCGTTCGTCGCATCTCGTTGATGGTGCGTAATCCTGCCTCTCCCATTGCCTTCATAAAGGCAGCGCGGGATGCCGAATCGCCCCTCAGAAGGCCGTCGAGATTGTGCTCAGCATGAATGCGGCCAACATCCTTAGCAGGAATAAGCCACCGCTGAATGCTGTTTTCCCACCGGGAGATATAGGGCTGCAGGGTGTACTGCAGGAAGCCGAGATTCTGCTGCTCGATGCCCGATCCCCAGCTCGTTGATTTCTCTACGTCGCCGACAAGGTGAGGCGGTACGCCAAAGAATCGCGCCAGTTCACTTACCTGAAATTTTCGGGACGCCATCATTTCGGCATCCTGCGGCGTTACGCCAATTGCCGATGTGGAAAAGCCCGCCTCCAGAATCCAGAGGCGTTTTTTAACCGGACCGCCGGCTATCTCTTTGAAGTTCTCTTCGACCTGCGAGCGCTGCTGTTCAGTCAGCACTTTTTCGCCGGTTGAGAGGATTTGCGGAGACTTGGCGCCGTTGGCAAAGAAATCTCGCTGCTGGTCCTCCATCGCAACTGCCACACCTGCCGATTTACAGGCAAAAGCAATGGGTGACAGGCCGACCAGCCCGGTAAAGCCGAAGCCTTTAAGGTGAAAAATCTCTCTCTGCGAAAAGTCGGCGTATTCGCTGTCGCGCTGATAGCGATAAACCACTTTTTTTCCGACGAGTTTCACATCCATATTGGCAGACTGAAGCGGGAGAAGGCTTATCACGTCACCCGCGCTGTTGCGGTCCACCAGTGCATACGCGTTACCGTAGAAACAGAGCTGCATCGTCATGGCCTCCCTGAATTCCTGGGCGGTCATGTACTGATTCGGTGAGTAGCGCAGCAGTCGCGCCAGCGGATTGCTCAAACCCACTTTTTTGCGGTTGTCATTCTGGTCTGTTTCGAAGACATCAAGCGGCAAGCATGCCGTGAGCGTTGAAATCAGGCTCACGCAGCGCCAAACCGTCGAAATTTGCAGTATCCGTTCATCGTTAATGGATGAATCGCCCAGGTGTCCGTGGGCCGAAACAGGCCCCGTCTGTGAGCCCTGATTTGGGGTGACTAAACGCCCGCCGACAAACCAGGACTGCAGCCTTGCCCACCAGCCGTTATTGGTGCGCAGGTCAATCGTGTATTTAGGTTCTTCCATCACATGCTCAGCGGTCGGAAAATGAAGTCATCGAAGTCACCACCCTGTTCGGTAACTTCCCCATTAGCAGCACCAACGGACATTGTCATTGCGACCATGCCATCAATACGGCCTGTTGCTTTGGACTTATCGAGCTTGCGGTTGCCAGCAGCATCTTTCACCACCACCGCATTCACAGCACACATCGTTAATACGGGGTGCATGCCATGCCTCACCCGCCCGTTAAGCATCAGAGACTCCAGCGTGTCTACAGCTGGCCCCATATCCTTAAAACCCTGTCCGAACTCGACCAGCGGGAGGCTCAGCCCAATGGCATCGGCATCCTTCCTGAACTGGTCAATGCGCCAGCGGTCAAAAGCCATCGAGGTAAGGTCGAAATCACCGATAATTTCAGCGATATCCGCAACGACAAATGAGTAATCCACTGAAGCGCCTGGCGTGGTGCGCAGCAGCCCCTCTCTAACCCAAACGTCATAGGGTGCGCGGTCCGTTTTGGTTCGCTCTTCAAGAGTCTTTTGCGGTGTCCAGAAGAAGGGGAAAACATCCCAGACACCATCATCTGCTTCACCAGCGATAACCAGCGCCGTTAAGTCGTTCCTGGCTGACAGATCCAGCCCCGCGTACCACTTCCTCGGGGTGTTAATCGGCATCTCTCCGCAAAGCTCCCACACACTGCGGGAGATAAACGGCGATACGGTAGACACTCGCTGATTGAGGTTGAGGTTTCGGAAGGTATTTTCGAAGCTTGGCATTCGGCCAGCTTTCTCAGCCTGGCGCGCCATGTCTTTTTCTGACCTGAATGTGCCCAGCGCCGGGTTCGCGGCCAGCCAGGACTCGCGTTTACTGATATCAGCGTCTTTTGGCGCTTCATAAACGTGGCACACGATGTGCGGGTCTTTCGATTTGACTGCATCATCAATCCAGATGCTCAGCAGGTCGGCGTCATTTGCTGCCTGCGTACTGATAACAACCAGCAGCGGGTTCTCATGCGCCCCCTGCGCGGTAGTTATTGCATCGATAAAATCATCCTGCGGCCCCCTGACCTGCCCGGTTTCATCGAGAATGGCCAGAATGGGGGAAAGGCCGTGCGTCGTCTTACCTTCTGCGGATAAAGCCTTGTATTCGACGTTACACGGCAGGCCGATCAGCTTTTTACCGCTCGGCGTAATGTGCACAATCTCCTGCAACTTAGGGTTCAGGTTGACCATCTTCACCGCGAGGTTAAAAACGATGGCAGCCTGTTCCCGGCTAAGTGCACCGCTGACAATCTGCGTGTTCTGGACCGCTTCAGGCCCCACCAGGTGAGCCAGCAGGATTCCAGCGATTAAGCCTGTTTTACCGTTTTTTCGGGCGATGCTGAGGATCGCCATATCCGTTCCGGCTGGATTGTCGTAAACCGCCAGGATGAAATCTTTCTGAAAGGGGTCCAACCGCATAGGCTGGCCGATAAGCTTGCCTTCCGGCACGATGCAAAAGCGCTCAATGAACGCTATTACACGCTCACCTCGCGTCATAGTCTTTTATCCGTGCTTGGGAAAGGCGATCAGGTTGTCGTCCTGGTCCTGATGCTCGGTTTTGGTGTTTCGTGCATCACGATCATTCTGATTGCGTTTCTTCTGGTCGCGGCTTTCGCCGTTGGTTGCGTGGGAATGGATCTGGAGGTCACGGCGCTGGGCCAGAATAGTTCGCTGTAGCTCAACAATTTGTTTGCGGAGGTCTTTGATAAGCCCTTCGTCGCGGCCCTCTCCGCGTGTTCGCTCTTCTTTGCGTAAATCCTTACGTAAAACCGTTATATAGAGCTGGTTATTTGCCAGTTCTACAGCGGCCAGAAGGTCGGCCGGCGTCCAGCTGTCCAGAGCTTTTGATCTGATATTGTCATGCCAGAATGGTTCGGCTTTTTTTTCCAAACCTGCATGGGACGGAGGATCGATGGTGTCCACTGCTGCATTTTTCATAGCCTGAACCGCTGCCGCCGAACTGTCGGAACGGGTTCGTTTATCTGCCATATGTCAACACCTTAAAACTAAAAAAATCGGGTTAGCGTTAAAATCAAACTTTGGCGGCGGTCATTTGGGGCAAAGGTTTTGAAGATTTGATCCCCCCCTGCCCTGATGCGATTCATTCTCATTTGATATCGTTGCATTTGAAATGATTTCACATAATTGGTAATCGACTTGCCGCCGCCGCGCTATGCCGAATGTTTGTCTACCTGTTCGAGTTTCTGAGTGCCTTTCCCACGCCCGGAGACAACATGCCCTGAGACGGTCACTGTCGGCACCTCCTGCCCTACAGCGTGCGAGAACTGAATGGATGTCACGTTCTTCATCTCCACGCCATCAATCGCCAGCTGAACAAACTTACCGTCGCGATATTCAATGATGAGGTCTTTCATTACGTGCTCCAGTGAGACGCAGGATCGAGCGGGTAGCCGTTGGCATCACAGCCTATTACCGCGCCGCTCTTCTCCATTCTCTGTTTCGTTGAGTCATGATGCGCTTTGCACAGTGGCTGCCAGTTCTCTTTACTCCAGAACAGGAGTTGTGCTTTCGATATGGCCAGCGCGTTACCTGACTTAAGCGCATCTTTGAGTTTGTGGGGCTCGATATGGTCAACCACCGTTGCTGGGGTAATGCGCCCCTGCTGCTCGCACATCACACATAGTGGGTGCTGCTGCAGGAAACGCAGACGGGCCTTATCCCATCGGCTGCCATATACGCGGGGCTCTTTGTTCATGCCAGTCTCCATGCGCGGCGGCGTTCCGTCCTCGGCTCGTTGTCAGGGTGACGCTCAACCGTCGGGAGGTCAGCGTGATCCACCAGCGAGTAACACGGATACACCACAGCGCCGCCATAGGCATCACCCACGGCATAATCGGCAGGCTTGCTGCTGTCCCACCGAGCCAGCACACGTTCAATGTGTTGCTGTGGGACGCTGTAGCAGACACCGTGTATCAGTCGCGACAGCGTGATGTAGTCAGACCGTGTCTTATCAGCAACAATCAGCCGTTCGGCTATCTGCATTTGATACTGAGGTGGGCGGCCGGTACCGAGATAAAAGCTCAGCATGTAGTCAGGGAAGCGCACCAGCCAGTCAGTCACCTTATCGGTGAAACCCTGCACAGGAACCGCGTCGTCCTCACACACCACTACCCGGCATGGTTGGCAGGTAGCCCATTCAAGTGCACGGCGATGGTTAGCATTGGCCCCACCGTCGCCTTCATCAATTAGAAGATGGGCACTGATGCTTAAAGCCAGCGCTTCCGCCTGTTGCCGACGGGCGTGATGGCCTACAACGCAGAACTTAAACTCTTCAGCCACCAGCAAATCTCCATAAAAAAAGCCGCACGATGGCGGCTACTGTCTATATATCAGGGTGTTGCTTCGTTTTAACCCTGGTTAAGGTAAGCATTCAGCCCGTCAGTGGTGGGACACTGGCGCATTCAACGCGGAGGGATGGCTGATTACCTCTCAGCAAAAGGATATGTTATGTCTAATCATGAAATTAAGGTTAAACCCAAAGCAAATACAAAGAGCTTCGAGGAAGTTAATGAGGAATTGGCCAGATTGAAGTTTGTTGTCGGAGTTCTACTTGCTAAATTTCCACCACTCCAACGCAATGAATTCATCAAAGATTTGGAACGGTTCGGTCTGAAAGAAGAAGCGGCTCTTTATTCGCACTTCAACCCTCAACCTGAACAATAAACTGTTCACATGTACAATTTAGGGACTGACCACCAGCTTAAGTTACATTAATTTCACCTTCAAAAACTTTAGCGGTCTGCTCTTGGGCCGCTTCTACAAGCTTCGATACCACAGCTTCGGCATGAAGCGTTGCGCGCTGCTTGTAACCTTCAAGAGTGAAGTCTGCCGTAATGTCTTCACGATAAGGCACAGTCAGCATTGTTTTCTTATCGAGTTGAACTTTGACATCACCGCCAATTGTCTCAACTATTTTACAGCCCAGCCCTTCTGCTGAAGAGTAACCATCAATTTTGAAACCTACAGACTTTTGAGTCGGAAACTCAACCATATACGAAATCATAAGACCTCCTGTTATTTATGTTTCCACCAGGCGCACTCTGTGCCGATACCATCAGTTTTGAAAACAGTGTGAACCAGAGGGCCGGTGACCAGCCTGTCAGCGAATGATTGCGCAACAATACCGAACGCCAGCATGTCACCCACCGCAGCGCCAGCCTGTTCTTTCTTCCAGAAACGATAACTCTCGATCCGGTAGTAAAGACGGATAATGCCGTGAGCGAACGCCATTACATCAGTGCGGGTGCCACCCAGCAGGCCAGCGTTAAGCATCACATCGTTGCGGTGCGCTTCGATGAACTCCTGATAGATACGCTCAGGATGATTCTGCTTTGCCCATGCGTCGGCGTATGTCTTCGGTTCTGAACCGACATAAACATTACCGCTCTGCATTTCTTCCCACGGTGCGCGAAGCATTTCGACATCGGTCCCATCAGTACACCAGACGAAACGGTATTCAGGATGATCTCGCAGATGCTGCCAGACGTGCAGCCAGCGCCGGAAATAGACATTCATCTGCACGTCAGGGACGCGGTGAAGTTCAACATCTGCCGGGGCTGTCTGCAGTTCATCCACCAGCGTGATACGGCCGCAATTCCGAAGCGATGAGGCCCATTTAGCCAGCATGTCAGGAGAGGCGGTCATTTTCGTACCGCGCTGAGGGTCAGGCTGGCTGGTCAGTAACGTAGTGATAACCACGTCGCGCTGACGCCGATATTCAACGTAACCGGTAAAGCCGGTATCACGTCGTGCGTTGTGGATCTTCACATTACGTTCCACCAGCGCCTGGCGGTCGGGCCTCGGTACCGAACGCTCCACCGCTTCATGCTCATCAAGAGAATGAATCAGCTTTTCTGAACCGACGACATCAGCGTAAGCCCACGTCGTGAGGCCAGCGTTATGAATCCGCAGGGCGAGGTCGCTGTGTTCGTACATGCCGCGACCGTAAACCGGATCGAATCCGCCCACCTTCTCGATGGCGCTGCGGTGGTAGTACAGCATCACGCCGCGCTGCCCGGTATACGCCACATGCTGATCGTCACGGTATAGCACCGAAAGGTCATTCAGCTTATTGCGGCCAGCCAGATCGAGAAACTGATAAGCCAGATGCGGCTCCGGTGATTCGATGTAAGGGAGGTGCCAGTTATCTGCGATGGGCCAGGCGTCATCATCCCACAAGAAAAGATGCTCGCACCCGGCATCCATCAGAGCTGACAGGCTGGCATTCTTCGAAGCAACAATGCCGAGTGATGTTTCATGTCGAAGCAGCTGCACGCCGTTGGTAACTAACGCTGCAGGTTTTGAACCATCATCGACAACAACCAGCAGCGCTCCGGCTGGCAGGTGTTTCATGTGCTGTTCAAGCGCTCTTTTCAATACGTCGGCGCGCTGGTGTGTCGTTATTGCAATCCCAATCCACGATGAAATGGCGCAGGCAGGCGCATACGGAACACCATCAATAGTGACCTGCATATAAACCTCATTGAATAATGTTAAATGAAGCGCTAATTTGAATGCACTTATCTATCTTCAAAAAGTGGTGAATGAAAATGGATCTTGCTCCAGCCAAGAAAGAGTTAAACAGGGCAAAACGATGTATTGAGCGTATGAAAGCGGCAAAATCATATGATGAGTATGATGAGGCATGGAGTGATTTTTTAAGCCGAATTGAAAACATTTTCAGCAGGATTAAAGTTGCCGCTGAACCTCACAAGAAATACCCATCATTCTCATCTAGAGCAAATCATCTTCGTGCTACAGATAGTTTGCTTATCTATCTCAAACAGGCACGTAATTCTGTCCACCATGGAATTGCAGATATTTCCAAGTATGTTTCCGGTGGATTTGGCATAAATCCTGCCATACCAGGAGGCATACTTAATCTTGATTCATTAAGCATTGATGAAAATGGTAATGTTAATATTGTATCCAGTTCACCCATCAGAATTGATGTTATTCCTGGTTCAGTAGAGGCCATTCCATGCAGAAATAGAGGCGTTACCTACAACCCTCCGAACTCACATTTGGGTGAAGACCTGAAAAGTAAAAACCCTATAGATATAGCTGAATTAGGAATTAAATTTTACGAATCATACCTTTTAAGTGCTGAAGAAACGTTTCTTAAAAAATAGATTTCAGCTTAATGCTTTAAATTAGATGCATGGCAGTTCGCCTGCCACGCTTTGTTATGCGCCAGGATGTCTTTCTTCGTCTGGCGGTCCATAACGTCGATGTCGTGATCGGTCAGGTAGATTGGTTTTACCCAGTCACAGGCAGTATCAACCACCACCGGGACGCTTCCACGTGTTACGCAGCTCGCGATCAACATCGTCATCAGGCATGCGGTTAACAGTCTGCTGTACATGGCTGGCCTCTTTCGTTGCTTCTACCCGGCGTTCGGCTACAGCTTCAGTGGCTGCGGCTTTTTCTTCGGTATTTTGCTTCTGAAACTTCGCTTCCGTTTTTGTTGTTCCTGAAGCATGACCAAAGCCGAAAGCAGCAGCTATAGCACCGAGAACAGCAACAGCCAGTCCAATAATCAGTTCCATAGTCATATGGCCACCCGTTCCCTTACCCATCCGTAAACAAACGTCTCATTAGCGCTGCGCTGTTCTGCCAGTTCGAGATAACGCTGACCCTGGCTACAATTCAGGGCCCGAAGCATAACCAGCTCACCCTCTTTTCCTCGCCGGGAAAGATAGCTTTTTAACGCGCTGATAGTTCGCGGACCAATAAAACCATCTGCAATCAGATCGGGATAGAGCGCGCCCTGAATGTTGAACACGTTAAGCCAGCGCTGAAACCATTTGGTCTGAACCGATGGGCCCATGTTAACGCCGGTATCGCACAGTTCTGCGGCGATGGCTGGAGATACCTCAGAAACAAGATCGAAGCGTGGACCTGTCCAGTAGTCAGCAGTCAGGATATCCAGCGCCTGTTGGCGGGTCAGGTTTCGCATATCCCCGGTGAATCCGTGGGCGCGAGCTACCGCTTGTGTGATTCCCCAGTTAGTTGGGCCGCCCTTATCGTCAGGGTGATTAACGTAGCCGCCCTCTTTACCGAGGATGGCATTAAAAATTTCGTCTTTGGTCATGCGAATGCCTCAGGACGTCAATGATTCGTGCTACGTTTCCCCGAGCCCAGAGAACGGCGGCGCATATCAGGACATTCACCAGCACCACGAACCAGTGCGATTCATGGTACAGGCCGAACAGGTAACGGAAAGGGACGCTGGCGTATACCAGCACCGTGAAATAAGCCATCAGCGATATCAGAGGGCGATGTCTCGCCCCGCCGCGCTGGTAGAACATCAGTGCAATAACGATAACAGCAGAGATAATTGCGTTTGCCATCGCACTCGGATCACTTGTTACCATTGCTGGCCCCTCCACCACGTAAACGCGAGAGAATTCCAAACAGGCTACCCAAATCCTGACTGTTGACGAACGTCAGCAGCTTAATAGCAATAGCGGCTACGATTACCGCGCCCAGCGCATCAAGTGGCCTGTCGCTATACCCCGTCCATTTGGAGAAGTAAGAGCCAAGCAGTGGCGCGCCGATAACGCCGAAGATGAATGAGGTGATGAAGTAGCCCACCAGCTTAAGGCGACTGATATTAACCGCCGTAGCGACGTAGAACACCGCACCAGCGAATGCGCCAAACACCACACCGTAATCTATGCCGGTTGCCAGGCCGAACATGCTGGCCCCCATCAGACCACCAGCCGCTACTGTCGTGCCAGAAACAGGATCGGACATCTAGTCCCCCTCTTATTGCCGTGAATCCTCTCAGTGATGAGGGGAATAAAAAAAGCCCGCTTTTGAAGGCGGGCTAATGAGTGACTATTAGTAAGTAAGGTAGGTAGTCGTGAGTCTTGCTAACTGACCTGAGTGAGACAGTATCGGGCTGGTTCACAACGGTTCAGGAGAACCATCAGGCAATTACCTTCAACACACATTTCAAGCGTAGCAGCAGTTTGCAAATTCATAAAAAAAGGCCTGCTTTTTACGGCAGGCTCTCAAGGAATTTGAAACTGTATTGTTGTTGTCATGGTGCCGGGTGCCTCCCGGTGACTCTACCCCAGTCAGCAAAGCCGCGCGCATACCTGCAGATAGCAGTTGACTGGAACGCCCTTTCGCTTAGAAAGGATTCACCACAATAATAAGTTACGTCTAATCCATTCTAGCGGTCAATACATCATCGCCATGAGTCCTCTCAGAACGAGGGGAAACAAAAAAGGCCACCCGGAGGCAGCCCTTAAAATAAAAAACCCGCAGCAGTGGCGGGTTTATGTTTTGATTTGTTGCTCAGTACGCTTTACTGTCCCGAGCCTACCACAATTTAAGCACTTTCTTGCTCACTATGCAACTTAAATCTGTCGCTATTTGTGCCAAACGCGTCACAAAGTGGAGCGTACAGGATCGATTCTGCTAAACTTACCCATGTGTCGATTCGGCGTCGGCATGTGATAAGTGTCCAGTCAGGGTGTTTTGCATTCAGCTCGTTGGCCATCTGCAGTTTGCTCTTACGCAGCCGGTGACGGTCAACAATTACGCCATACAACCCACGGTATTCATCATTCATCAGGATAGAAGCAATAACACCATCCACCTTAAGGCCCTCTTCGTCGGAGCAGAACACCAGGCCGCTTTTGTTTTTGCTGTCGAGTATTTCACGCAGATAAGCTTCCAGTTCAGGTTTAGTGATGCCGGATTTCTTCATGCGGCGAAGCGCATCGTTGATAGCGGTCTTTGTGATTTTCCCCGATGCCAGCAGCTGGTTGAACATGTTTCCACCAGAGCCGCCACCGATATAAGACCAGCGGCCCCACATACGGAGCTTACCCTGTACCCAGATGCTTTCGAGAGTGCGAAGGCGAACCATCTCGCCGGATTTGCCAACTTCTGAAGGATTGATCATGTTGCGTCTCCACTTACGCCAGTGCGCCGATTGCCAGCGCACGATCTAAAAACCGAAACAACAGCACCAACTGGTCGCCGTGCTTCGCTTCAAATGCCACAGGATCAGCGTGCAACTCATCGTGATGCGCTCTGCACAGCGGTATCACAAACAGGTCATGCGCTTTGGTACCCATTCCACCCTGCCCGTGGCCTATCAGGTGGTGGGGGTCATCTGCCGGGTTATTGCAGCAACTGCACTGCTGCGACTTCACCCAGCGGGTGTACTTATCGTTCTCCCAGCGGCGGCGCTTTGGCCTCAGCATGAAAGATTCCGGTGATTCAGGGTCTACCTTAACGGAGACAACCCTCTTCACCTTCTCCTGGAGGATTTCAGTCGCCGGTAACGAAGGAACAATGTCGCTGTCCCGCATCACGGAACTGTGCTTTTCTGGCTTAATCCTTAGTGCCTGGCTCGCCACAGATTCAGGAATCAAGTCAGCCAAATCGTTGCGTACCATCCACCAGCAGAACTCCGGCAGCGTCAGGGTGTGGTCAGCGCTAAAGCCCAGCATAATATTCACCCTTTCGAGTAGCCATTTTACCAGGTTCTGCATGGCAATTCCTGCCAGTCTTTCAGTGGTTTGTTCACGCAACTGGTTATCGCAACCCCAGCACAGGCGAATGCTTCCTGGGGCGTGACGCATTACCGTAAAGTCCTTTGAGTGCCATTCGTTGTGCGGCCACTGACATTCGAATTTACGTTCCAGCCAGGCATCAAGGCCACTCAGTCCACCAGCACGCTGAATAACTCTCTCATTCAGGAAAAGCCCCCTCATACTGACATCATCTGTCAGTGGCTGGTGCGCTTCCGGAATAAGACCTGATGGCAGGTGCTGGATTGCTTCGGAAGGCGTTTCAATCACAACACGGCCACGACGAAACAGCCATAGCAACTCGTTACCTGGGCGGAACAGTACCACCCCGGAAATTGGCGCAACTTCAGGTGTCAGTATGGCTCTCACGCAATTTGCCCCTTAGCGATATGTTCAGCCCACAGGCCGCCGATCCAGCGAACCCCCTTTGCTGTAAAGCGCGACTGATTGAATGCGTAGTTGGTCTGGTTGGTTGTGCCGGTCTTAACTTCAAAGCGCCCTGCTTCGATGTGTTTGCTCTTCGGAGTAAGCACGCGGTTTAACCGGTACATGATTCCGTTCTCAATGAGGAACATCGCGAACTCTGGCTCTTTGGCATTAAGAAGCTTGGCAACCTGCCGGAACGTCATTGAGCCAGTGGCCTTGACATAGCGATCAACAAATTCTGCCTTGGGCGCTGCTATAGCCAGTTCTTCACTCAGGCGTTGCTTCTGCTCAGCAAGGTCGGCGGCAAGGCGGAGTGCTTCAGGGAGTGTTTGCGGTACCGCCATTCCTGCCCCGCTCTCAAGTTCCTGCCAGCGGTCAACTAGACGGGCGGTAAACTCCGGGCACAGCTGGGCGACGATTACATAGCTATCTCGCTTGTTAACTTCGTAGTAGTGGTAAACCTGCTGGTTCTGTGGATGGGTGTACTGCATTGCAGCATACCCCCCAATTACGCCCGAGTTCATCAGCCGCTCGATGGTCACACACACATTGCTGTGCCGAGAGTCGACCAGCTTTGCAATCTCACGGCTGGACATTGTTATCTGCTGCCCCATCGCGGCTGCGTGGTGAGTCGGGCACATTACGGTGATATTCATCTGATTCATGCTCTTCTCCACTTATCAGGCGGCTGCACCCGCCAGAGGTTCATGTTTCTTGATCGATATCTCTACTCGTCCACCAGGTACTTTCGGGCCCCACTCCACCAGCATTCGCTGCACCTGGCTGTCATCCTCCCAGATGCCAGCGTAAGTAAGCGCGTCAAACAGAGCCTTGTTGTAGTTGTCGATATCGCGGCGGCGTGCATCTGGTGGAAAGAGAAGTATCTCCACCGCAGCTGGTGACGTTGATGGTTTTGGAAGGCAACGCAGTTGCTCAATAATCGCTGCGCATGCCGCACTCTGATATGCCCTGCCTTTCGCACTGATAAGATGGCGGCCTTTTAACGGCCCCTTATTCGGGGCTCGCCAGTAGGTGTTTACGCTCGGAGGGAACGGGAGCACCAGTTTCATACAGTCACTCCCTGTTTTTTCAGCCATTCAACAGCGTTAACTCTTGCCTTGTCTCCACCGGATAACAGACCTTTAATGATCGCTACCGGATCAGCATCCAGTTCTGTTTTGACGACGGTAATGCCCCTGGCAGCGCCAGGAGCAATGGAGAGGTAACCTTTTTTCTTTAGCGCCTTCACATGCTCAGCAGCTGCGTTCTGCGATGAGCAACCAATCAGTTCAGCAAGCTCTATCAACGTTGGTGGAAAGCCAACTTTTTCAATGTGAACCTTGATAGCTTCATAAACTTCATTCTGACGCGGCGTTAATTCAGGTTTCATGCGGCGCGCTCCTGTTGTTTTTCCATGGGAACGGCAACTGCCGGTATAAGCTCAACAGCTGGTAATTCAGATTGATTTCCCCAATGGTCCCAGCCTGGCGCACCGCAGCGGCTGAAGAGTTCGATGCGCGGAACGTCACCGTACAGTTTTTCAAGACGGTGACGCGCTTCCCATGGCTTTTGGCTATGCTCGCCGAGTGGGCTGTAAATAACCTGCTTGATGCTTGCGCACTGCCGCTCAAGTCCATTTCCCCTGGTGGCTATCAGCAGGTCTTCAGTATTGGCTCGGGTGTAGTTGCCACCGTTCATGCGGGTCTGCGTGTTCAGCAGGTCGAGGAAGTCGTAAAAGTCCTCCACACGGCCAGACTGGAGTGCTTTGTTGATGTGCTGCTCTGCCAGCGGGTTGAACTTAACCCAGGTGAAGCCCTTCATGGTGCGGACCTTAAATCCCCATGCTTCAGCCAGCTCAATGGCTTCGCGGGTATGCGTACCGGTGAACCACATAGCCAGAACAGCATCATCGGCAGCAAGGTCCCAGATCGGAAGACGCTTCATGTCGATAAGCTTCATTGTGCCGTAGTGGTTAGTAGCCGCGCCGTTGCTGACGGTGTTGCCATATTCCCAGGCTGGGTCAGCGTAAATCAGAGAGTATTTCATCAGACGTTCCTCGCTCGGCCAGCCAGACACCAACCATCACCGGTTGTTTTAACCCTCGGCGCCATATTCAGGCAGCGCTTACGCTCTTTGAGAATTTTTGCTCGCACGGTTTCGTTCTTTGAGCGATTGAATGCCTCCATCAGAACGGTAGCTGCACGCAGATAAAGCCCCTTGTCAGATAGCTCTTTAGCCTTGTCCATCATCGCAATGACAGCTGGGTTTTGTGCGGCTTCCTGCTTTGGCTCAGGTATTACTTCTGCTTTCTCAACCGGCATCCGTGGGATGATCGGACCAATAGGACCTTCCGGCGCTTTCGCGTAGTAACGGAAGTTATGGCGTTCGCCTTTGCGCTCAGCACGATTAAGCATGACAAGGCGACATACAGCACGCTGAACACTGTGCAACGCATACTCCGGCAGTGCTGCAGCGATCTCTCTGTTCGTCAGCCCAGGGTTATTGGCAACGAACAACTGAATTGTTTTGAGAAAGCTCATGAGTTAGCTCCTCTGAAACCGTTAGGGACTTTGCTGTAGTCAGTGTTCTGGAAGCTGGAACGGAAAACGCCATCTTCTCGGGCCCACTCTCCGTTGACGCGAGGAGGACGCCCAGCTTTGGCCCAGCTGTTGGCTGACTTCAGGTAGCCAGGAAATTTTGTTGGCTGGAAAAGAGTCTGTGGGCGAAGGTAAGCCGACATAGTGAGGTCTTCGCTCCACTTCGCGTTGCAGTAATCCACCACCAGCGATAACTCTTCAACGGTGTAACCTTCCCCGATTCGGGCACGAATGTTTTGCAGCGAGGTTGTTGAAACCTGATAACGCGAACTGGTTACCTGGTTCAGATGGGTCAAAACCTGTTTAGCCTGATCGGTGATCAACACATCACCGTCTGGTTGCGGCGCAACCGGACAAATAGGTTTTTTAATATCTGTAGTATTCTCTGTTGTATTCTCTGTAAGAACATCAGTGCAATTTGACCTGATGAGAGCGGTTCGTTTTGACCTGATGGAGCGTTCCACTTTGACCTCTTCCATCGGTTCATTTTGACCTGATGGAAGAGTGCAATTTGAACTCTTCGATTTAGTCACTTTGACCTCATCTAAAAGCTCGCTTTCGTAGTTGATCGTGTAGTAGTTCGTCATGTCGCGCTGAGACTTGTTCAACTGCTCAACTTTGAGCACGCCGAGGTTCTTCAGGCGGGTGAATGTGCGCTTCAGCGTAGACTCTGACCAGAACGGGAACTGCTCCAGCCACTGCTCGTTGGTGTTGTAAATCCAGCGCACGCCGTCACGCTCCAGTCCGGAGGTGGTTTCTTTAAGCCAGTAATTAACCTGCTGCAACGCAATAGCCTCGTTCAGGCCAATGCTGTATGCAAGGTCAGGGTTTATCACTATCGGCCGGGATGGCATCAACAGGCTCATGGTCGTCCTTTAACTCTGTAAATTTACGCTGGAATTGCTCAAGAGGGCTGAAGCACTCATGATCGTACCCTTCGCGAAGGTATATAACGCGTCGAGTCTCGGGCTCCCATCTGATGACGCGGACCGGGACGCCGTAGTGGTCTTTGAATCGCCGGTTAACTTCAGCCATTCTTCACGCCCCTTCTCGTTCATCTGAGCAAAAGCCTCTACCATCGCGTTCTCTGGCTGGTAGTTGTTCTCACCAGGCTGGTCGTTTAATCTCTCCACATAGCCGAACGGGGAGTCTTTTCCCACCAGTGGAAGGCATCTGAATTGCTTCGCTGGTCTCAATCGGTTTAAACTGTTCATGCGTTAGTTTCTCCACTGAATACGACACGCCAAGACGCCAGGGGCCTGCACGCCCGCTGGCGTCACTTTTTTGGGCTTTTCTTACGGCTAAAAAGCGCGACAATCGCGCGGATTTCTTCTTCACGCGCAGCCAGGTGACGGCGGTGATGCTCGTTAATCTCTTCGGCTTCATGCGGCTCAATCACTCCGTCTTCCAGGGCTTTCTGGATAATCTGATCCACCTGACCGCGTGCTGCTGCAGTTCTCATAGCGCGGGTAAACAGGTCTACGCGATCGAGGTCTTCCAGTTGCGGAACGTCCACCAGCAAAGCTCCGCGACGCTGAGCGAAGTAATCAGCCAGGAGAGACGTGTTAGAAATGTCTTCCATCGCTTCCAGCTCGTTCACTTCGAAGAATCGGCAGCCGTTCTTCTCGTACAGGTTGTTATTGAATTGCGTTACTGACATGCCAAGAGCACCGGCCATAGCCTCACGGCCACCGGGATACGCTTTGCACATCGCTTTCACTACTTCTTTCAGGCTTGGCTCTACCATGTTGTTTTTCCTTTGGTAGTTACGTAATGCTGGTTGCTGGGTTACGGTGTTACTGCAACGTCAGGATCAACAGGTTTGTTTTTGTTAGGGAATGGTCGAACTTCCTCGGCTTCAATTTTCCCGTCTTCGTTTACCAGGATATTTACCCGGCGATTACGCTTGAGGGCTTTACTGATGGCGCTTTGGTATACCCCAAGAGCCTCAGCGGTTTTGGCCTGACCGTTTTCCAAAACATATTCAGAGAGCGGAATAATCTTCATTGGTTTTCCTCGTGGTTTGCACATAAGGAGTATCACTGTTAGTGATAAATATGTCAACACTAGCGGTGATTGGTGATTATGCCGTGCGGTGATAAATTATGAGAATGAAAAAGAAACCATTGACCGCCGAACAAATCGCCGATGCCAACAGGCTGAAAGCTATCTTTGAGTCCAAGAAAAAAGCGCTTGGGCTCTCACAGGAGACTTTGGCTGAGCAAATGGGTATGGGACAAAGTGGTGTCGCTCAGTTACTGAATGGCACAAATGCTATCAACGCTACTCATGCCGCGCAGTTCGCTAAAATTCTCGGAGTAAAAGTCGATGATTTCAGTCCTTCCCTTGCAGCTGAGATATCAGCTATGTTTGAGGCGATTGCGAACGGAAGGAATCATTCCTCTGTTTATGAGTACCCACTGTTAACTGAAGTGCAGGCGGGCTCATTTTGCCCTGTTAATTCATACACAGAACGCGACGCGAAGGAATGGGTCTCAACCACAGTTAAAGCCAGTGATTCTGCCTTTTGGCTTGAGGTATCAGGCCATTCAATGACTGCGCCTCCAGGAGTAAAGCCAAGCTTTCCTGAGGGAATGCTTATACTCATAGATCCAGAACAGGACGTTGAGCCTGGTGATTTCTGCGTTGCTGGTATATTCAACGATTCAGAGGTCAC
Organism: Enterobacter sp. T2; assembly: GCF_010692925.1. Classification (NCBI taxonomy): domain Bacteria; kingdom Pseudomonadati; phylum Pseudomonadota; class Gammaproteobacteria; order Enterobacterales; family Enterobacteriaceae; genus Enterobacter; species Enterobacter sp. T2. The sequence goes on from NZ_CP048736.1 coordinate 2,946,182, forward strand.
TTTTAAAAAATTTGTTCGTGAAGACGGTAAGCCTTGGCTCGAACCTCTTAACCCCAGCCCTCGCTATCAGGCCATTGAATGTAATGAGAATTGCAGGATAATAGGCAAAGTTGTCAAGGCCCAATGGCCTGAAACTATCTTCGAATAAGGAGCCAATCGGCTCCTTTTTTTTGCATCTTTTTTCAGCTTAATAATCATAAAGTTAACACTATTCGTTATATTTTTATCACTAGAGGTGTTGACCATTTAATTACTATTGGTGATACTCATTATGCGCCGGGGTGATGATGTTTAACACCATCGGTTGGTAAGCAGTACGGCATATGGCACATGTGCCGCAGCGGTCCGGGGATTCCTTTCAGTATCCAGATCCAGCGGGTAGCCGGAATGTGCAAGCCAGGCAAGTACGACAGCCAGAGACGCTTCACCAGCGTGGCGATCAGGTGACAGCCCAGACGATATCTGAGTGGCTTAAAAAACAGATGGGAGCCGGTGGAATCCCGGCACACAACATGAAAGCGCACTCCATCAACTATCGGTTGTGGATGGCAGGTAAGTAAACGAACGGAGTGTGCTTCCAGTTGTGGTAAACCCGTAGTAGCTGTACCAGATGCTGTGTGTAGTCTTGGCGGTGGCAGTGCTTTGTTTATTTTCCTTACTCGCCACCGCACTTTTTTCACAACTGAAAGCGCGTTCGGCCAGTTCCTTGAGAGGCCTCAGTCGTTAAATCAACCTCAGGGGAACGCGCTCCCAATTGTGGAGAAGCTAACTGGCGGTGGCAGCCGCCCGTTTCACTAAGTGCCCTGGTTGGGTGCTTACTAAAACGAAACCTCATTATTTTTTGTCGCCATCCGGCGAGGGATTCGTGCAACCAAAAATCAGCGCTGTGCAGAGCGCTTATAACACGGAGAAACTATCCATGACGAACACACAGAACGTCACCGAGTTACAACCACGCATGACCAGAGAGCTGCTTATCGACGCAGCTCGTAAGGCCGCCCCTCTCCTTCCTGCCGCTTACGGCTGGATGGTTAACGAACTGGCTACACGCCTTGATGTTACCAGCGTCGCGCTCTGTGAAGCGATGGCGCAGCGTAAAAAACTGGCTGAGCAGAACGCCACCCTGCTTGAGGATGTTACCAGTTGGGCCAAAGAGTGTGACCGCATCGAAGAGCGCCACACCAAAACGCCTACCAACATGCACCTGCTGGAAGCTCAGCGAGAACTGCGTGAGCTCACTCCTGTTGTCATTTCCCTGAATAACGAGGTTGCTCTCTAATGGCTAACTCATTCAAGCAGATGACCAAGGCCGGGGTCATTAAGCGCACCGATACGGGGATGTTTATCGATCTTTCCGATATCCATGTTCGTGAAGGTTTTAACAAGCGTGAAGACGATGACCGCACCCGCCAGGCTGATGATGACCTTTTCAACTATTTGATTAACGGCGGATCAGTTCCACCACTGGAAGTTATTGCCCGTGATGAAGGTGGCGTATGGGTTGTCGAAGGTCACCGCCGTCGCCGCTGCTATGCACGCTGCGCTGAAGCTGGAAAGCCAGTAGACCGCATCCACATCATGCCATTCAACGGTAGCGATGTTCAGCGCCTGGCGCGCATCATGACCAGTAACAACCAGTTGCCGCTCTCCGATATGGAACAGGCTGCAGTTATTCAGGAGCTGCATAACGCTTTCAACCAGACCACCAGCGAGATCGCAAAACTGGTAAACAAGTCTGTTCCTACAGTCGAAAAGCTACTGCTTCTTAGCACAGCAAACCACGACGTTCAGAAAGAAGTTAAATCCGGAACCGTGTCCGTAGATGTGGCCGTTGACCGAGTAAAAGAGTTCGGCGAAAAGGCAGGTGAGGTTCTTCAGAAGGATAAAGCTTCCGCTGCCGCAAAGGGCAAGAAGAAAGTTACCCGAAGCGTCATAGCTCCTGAAATTAGCGTTAAGAAAGCGCGTCGCCTTGTAGAGCTGATCAGCCTGGCAGGTATAAGCGACACCGGTGTTATATCTCTCGAAGGTTTGGCCCATGCAGAGGCCCTTCAAATTATCGACGAGCACAAAGCTATCGCCGATCAGCGTCATGGAGAAGCATCATGATTACTGGAACATCTAATTACGACGAAGTGCCAATGGTGCCATGCACAATCTGCGGCGGCTACTACAAGGCTGATGAGCCTGAAATGCACGTCTGCGAGGAGTCCGCCCAATGAGCAACATCGACAAACAGCAGATACGCGCCGAAGACGTTGAACCTGGCGATGTGGTTATCACCTCTCATGGTAAGCGCTACACGGTCAAGTCATTCTGGATGGAAGATGACACCGTTACCCTGTTCGGTACTGATGGTTCTGAAACCGAATATGACTACGACGAAATGCTAGACGTTGAGAGGGGGATGATCATGAGCACTATTACCAGAGGATTCACCAAAGAGCAGCTGCAGCAAATTGAAGCAGCTGCTAAAGAAGTCTTGTGGCCTGTCGTGTGGTCGGACAAGAAAGCACGAGAGCACTTCAGTGAAAAAATAACTCCCAAAGTGGTACTGAAGCTGGCGCGTATCGCGCTGGCATCGCTCGAAGAAGGCGCCGAACTTCAGCGCAAAGCAGCAATCCACGATTTACTCTGCAAAAAGTACAACGTCGAGTCACTTGCTGACTTCGTCGACTGGCAAAGGAATCACATTGCAGAACTTGAAATTGCACCACCTGCTCCAGTAGGTGAAGGCGATGCTGCTGTAATGCCGGATTATCCCGGTTACGTGATGACGCAGCGTGAGTGCTTTCAGGCTGGCAAGAAAGCTGGGCAGGCTGAGAATGGTAACTCTCCGGTAATTCCGGATGGTTTTGTGATGGTTCCGATTGAGGCAACACTTGATATGGTCAAGGATGGCGCTGTCGCCGCATCCACAGGAATGCTTATTCCTGGAATATACAAGGCCATGGTTGCAGCAGCACCGCAGCATGAGGTGAAGCCGTGACCTTCAACCGCTACGTAATCACCATAGTGCTGCCGAACCTGATTCTGTGCTCATTGCTAGGCAAACCCGCTCTTACGATCGAGAAAGTTGCTCGCAAGGTTCGCCTGGCGTGCGGCCGTCGTATGGAGCGTGTCATGTTGGATGCTCCTCCGAAGGTGAAGCGCGATGCCTAACCCATTCGACGCGATTATGTTCGTGCTGCTGGTTATAAGCGCACTTAAGGGAATGGGGTGGCTGCCATGGTGAGCAAACTCAAACAGCGGCGCATACGCCGCCTCAAAGCGGACGTGAACTGGTGGCGTGAAGAGGCGGAATACGGCAACCGCCGCATCCTCGAACTGGCCGGGGAAATAGACAGGCTCAAAAAGCTGGTTATCCGCGTGCCGATGCCGGTTCTCATGCCAATGGAAATGGTCCACCAGCTTTATTACACCGAAACAAAAAGATGTCGTACCTGTAATGATGGGATCCGTGGTGGTTGCTCATCATGCATTTTCTATAAGAGATAGCCGGGTGCAGCCGGTTAAGTGGAGAGCTATACGATGAGCGGACAAAGCCAACGTTTTCTTACCCCTGATGACCTCTATCAGCTTACTGGTTATCGTCGCCCTTCCCTTCAGTGCCGCGCGCTGAAAGAAAGCGGTGTATTTTTCGTGCCACGAAAAGACGGCAGACCAGGCACTACATGGGATCATGTAACTAACCCTGCTGGCATGAAGTTGATAGTGAACAATCCAGAGGAAGAAGAACCAAACTTTAAGGACATGTAATGCCCAGAACCCGCAAAAACCCAGAAGATAACTGGATGCCGCCCCGCGTTCGTCGGGGCAAATCAGCTTATGAGTTCAGAACTCCAGACGGGAGAACGGTGAGATTGTGCAACCACGATCTCACAAAGTCTCAGGTCTGGGCTGCCTATGAGAACTTCATAAACGATATCAAGGTTGGCTCAAATTTCCACGCACTCTGTGAAGAGTTTTTTAACTCTGGTGACTTTCATGAGTTAGCAACAGAAACAAGAAAGGACTACCGAAAATATGGTTCAAAGGTAAATATCGTTTTCGGGAAGATGAAGCCAGACAATATCAAGCCTGAGCATATCAGGAAGTATATGGATAAAAGAGGTGTTAAAAGCAGAGTCCAGGCGAACCGAGAGAAAGCGTTTATATCGAGGGTGTTCAGGTGGGCATATGAGCGCGGAAAAGTGAAGATGAATCCTTGCCAGGGTGTGAAGCAATTTAAGGAACAGGCGCGCACCCGCTATGTTACGGACAAAGAATATGATGCACTATTCAGCGTTTCTACGGTGCCGGTTAAAATCGCTATGGAGTTAGCTTATTTATGCTGCGCACGTCAGGGTGACATTCTTGACCTTAAGAAAAGTCAGATCCTTGATGAAGGAATTCTAATTCAGCAAAGTAAAACAGCAGTTAGCCAGATAAAGGCCTGGACTGAACGACTGTCAAAAGCGATTAACATGGCAGATAAACTACCATTAAACAGCGGTATGGTTAGCCTTTATGTAATTCATCAGCAATCAGGATCTCGTTATACGCGTGATGCGTTCAATGCTCAATGGATGAAGGCAAAAAAGGCTGCTGCTGAAAAATATCCTGACCTTGAATTCAACTTCACGTTCCATGATCTGAAAGCTAAAGGGATATCTGATCTGGAAGGAACGCTGCATGAGAAACAGGAAATATCAGGCCACAAAAATGCTTCGCAGACTGCAAGATATAACCGAAAAATATCTGTAGTGCCGGTGGTTGGGGGGCAGTAATGCCCTCTTTCTGTGGCGAAGTCGAATGGCGAAACAATGGCGAATGGCGAAAAATAGACAATAAAAAACCACCTTTCGGTGGTTTATACGACACTGCTTATCATTGATTTTATTCTAGTTTTCCCATGGTAGCCGGAGTGGGACTTGAACCCACACAGCGCGAACGCCGAGGGATTTTAAATCCCTTGTGTCTACCGATTCCACCATCCGGCCAGGGAAGAAAGTGGAGGCGCGTTCCGGAGTCGAACCGGACTAGACGGATTTGCAATCCGCTACATAACCGCTTTGCTAACGCGCCGTAAAACTTTTCTAACTGACACCCGCTACTGCGCATGTCTTTAATCTGGAGCGGGAAACGAGACTCGAACTCGCGACCCCGACCTTGGCAAGGTCGTGCTCTACCAACTGAGCTATTCCCGCATGTCATCAAGTCAACTTCTAAACACTTGATTTCATTATCGTCCGGCTTGCTGTGCCGCCGTTCGATGCGTTGCATTCTACTGATATGACGTTATGAGTCAACGTTATTTTTTGCTTCCCTGGATCGTTTGCTGAAAATTACGGCGAAACGATCACTGATCAAGCAAATCCCCGCGCGCAGCGTTCAAATATTGCAGCATTGACCACAACGTCAGCACTGCCGCTACCCACAGCAGACCAATTCCCGCCCACTCAACCCAGGCGTTTGGACGCCAGAGCATCCAGACCAGCGCCGCCATCTGTGCGGTCGTTTTCACTTTCCCGATCCAGGAGACCGCCACGCTGCTGCGTTTACCCAACTCCGCCATCCACTCACGCAGCGCAGAAATGATGATTTCACGGCCGATCATGGTTGCCGCAGGCAGCGTCACCCACCAGGTATGATAGTGTTCAGCCACCAGCACCATCGCGATAGCAACCATGACCTTATCCGCTACCGGATCGAGAAACGCGCCGAAGCGAGTGCTTTGATTCCAGCGACGCGCCAGATAGCCATCAAACCAGTCCGTTACCGCTGCGATAAGGAAGATCAATGCGCAGGCAAAAGGTGCCCACACAACCGGCAGATAAAACGCCAGCACGAAGAACGGAATGAGTACAACACGAAAGAGAGTGAGCAACGTAGGGATATTATATTGCATAGTGACGGTAACTATTTGTTGTCAGTAAAATTTAGCTCTATGTTGCTACAGAGCCCTCAATGTTTCAACGAGTAGTAGATCTTTTCTGCCAGCCCTTGCGAAATACCCGGCACTTTTGCAATTTCCTCCATGCTGGCGTTGAGTAATCCTTGCAATCCGCCCATATACTTCAGCAGCATCTGGCGACGTTTTGGCCCGACGCCCTCAATGGTTTCCAGAGTACTGGTATTTTTCACCTTCGCCCGTTTTTTACGGTGCCCGCTGATAGCATGGTCGTGCGATTCATCGCGAATATGCTGGATGACATGCAGCGCCGGGGAGTCTGGCGGCAGACTGAAGCCCTCACCTTCCGGTTCGAAGAACAACGTCTCCAGACCCGCCTTACGATCGGCCCCTTTCGCCACACCTAACAGCAGCGGATGGTTTTTGTCCCACTCAACGTCGAGCGATTCAAATACCGCTTTCGCCTGGCCAAGCTGGCCTTTACCACCGTCAATCAGGATCACATCCGGGATCTTGCTCTCTTCAATCGCTTTACCGTAACGACGACGCAGCACCTGATTCATGGCGGCATAGTCGTCCCCCGGCGTAATGCCGGTGATGTTATAGCGTCGATACTCGGCGCGCAGCGGGCCATTAGCATCAAACACGACGCAGGATGCTACCGTCTGCTCACCCATCGTATGGCTGATATCGAAACACTCCATACGTTTCACTTCCGGCAACCTCAGGAGCGTTGCCAGCGCGGTTAACCGCTGGCTGACCGTCGATTGCTGAGACAATTTTGTGGTCAGCGCCGTCGCCGCATTGGTCCGCGCGAGCTTCAGATAACGCGCCCTGTCGCCGCGGGGTTTGGTTTGTACGTTGACCCGACGGCCCGCCAGCTCGGAAAGCGAATCGGCCAGCAGGGTTTTATCGTCAAGGTTGAAATCGAGCAGGATCTCCGAGGGGAGCGTGCGCATCTGGCTTCCCTGTAGATAGAACTGGCCGACAAAGGTTTCCACCACTTCCCCCAGCTCGGTGCCACCAGGCACTTTGGGGAAATAGCTGCGGCTGCCGAGTACTTTGCCCTGGCGGATAAACAGCACGTGAACACAGGCCATTCCGGCGTCAAAGGAGACGCCGATAACGTCGAGATCGTCACCGGTATTCGAGACAAACTGTTTCTCGGTGACCCGGCGCACCGCCTGAATTTGGTCACGGATCCGTGCGGCCTCTTCAAACTCAAGTGCGGCGCTGGCTTTTTCCATCCGCGCGATCAGCTGGGTTAACACCTGATCGTCTTTTCCGGCTAAGAACAGGCGTACATACTCCACCTGCTGGGCATACTCATCTTCACTGACCAGCCCGGCGACACAGGGGCCCAGGCAGCGACCAATCTGGTACTGCAGACACGGACGCGAGCGGTTACGGTAGACACTGTTTTCGCACTGACGAACCGGGAAGATTTTTTGCAGCAGTGCGAGCGTCTCCCGCACGGCATAGCCATTCGGGAAAGGACCAAAATATTCCCCCTTCGCGTGTTTTGCACCACGGTGCATCGCCAGACGCGGATGGGTATCGCCACTCAGGAAGATAAAGGGATAGGATTTATCGTCCCGCAACAGCACGTTATAGCGCGGCTGATAGAGCTTTATATAATTGTGCTCAAGCAGCAGGGCTTCGGTTTCGGTATGCGTGACGGTGACATCAATATTATGAATGAGAGAGACCAGCGCTTCAGTCTTACGGGAGGCAAGGTTGCTGCGAAAATAGCTGGAAAGGCGTTTTTTAAGGTCTTTCGCCTTCCCCACATAGATAACCGTACCGCCAGCGTCATACATCCGATAGACGCCAGGCTGGCTGGTTACCGTTTTCAGAAATGCTTTTGAATCGAACACATCACTCACTGACTTAACAACGTCTCCGCATTACATAAACCATGTCGGATGGCCAGATGAGTCAGTTCAACATCACCATGAATGTTCAGTTTACTGAACATTCGATAACGATAGCTGTTCACCGTTTTCGGGCTAAGGTTCAGCTGTTCCGAGATCTCATTTACCTTCTGACCTTTCGTGATCATCAGCATAATCTGCAATTCGCGCTCAGACAAACTGGCAAACGGGGACTCGTTTTTCTCGGGTTCGATCTGGCTCAAAGCCATCTGTTGCGCAATGTCAGAGGCGATGTAACGCTGCCCGGCAAACACGGAGCGGATGGCATTGACGACCTCCTGCGGAGCGGCACCTTTGCTCAGGTAACCGGCCGCACCCGCCTGCATCACTTTCGCAGGCAGTGGATTTTCAGTATGCACGGTCAGCATGATGACTTTGGTATCTACGAAGGTACGCGCAATTTTGCGCGTTGCCTCAAGGCCACCGATGCCGGGCATGTTCATATCCATCAGCACCACATCGGCGGAGTTTGTGCGGCACCATTTTACGGCATCTTCCCCACAGCACACCTCTCCGGCAACTTTAATCCCTTTTATATCTTCAAGAATGCGTCGTATCCCTGCGCGCACCAGTTCGTGGTCATCAACAAGAAGGACGTTGATCAAAGGAAATGTCTCCAGAATAGGGATAACGCTACTGAGTGATAATTTGGTTTATATTAACGGTTTTCCTCACAAGATTAAAACGTTAAAAAATCGGCTATTCGATTTTGCTCTCGTTTTTGGAAATTAGCCTGTACAGTCCGTGGAAAGAGAGTCCTTGCCATCAGGGCTTTTGCGCTTTTTTTTAAGCATCCGTATTCAAAAAGTTACAAAAACCTTGCTCCTTTTCCTCGGGGAAAACAGTTTTCAGATTTTTGTAACAATAATTAACGGTAAGCAAACCACTCATAAACAATTAATAGTCATACCAGGGCATCAGTCTACCGCCTGGCGGAGTTTACGCAAATAAACAGCGCAGTAAAAGTACGAAAAACAACCGCTGCATTTTTTGCTACAGCTTGTGGTATACTCCGCCGCCTTGACTTTCGTCGTCGCGCTTTAGCGCCGTTTAATAATGAGGAAAATAAATGAGCACACCTGAATTTGCCACTGCGGAGAATTACCAGGAACTGGCACAGGAAGTAAACTGCCTGAAAGCACTGCTGACGCTGATGCTGCAGGCGATGGGCCAGGCTGATGCTGGTCGTGTGATCATTAAAATGGAAAAGCAAATCGCGCAGATGGAAGACCAGGCGGAATCGGCTGTATTTGCAAACACCGTTAAGCAAATTAAACAAGCGTACCGCCAGTAACAAAAAACGGCTGGATGCACTGCATTCAGCCGTCCGCTCGTCTGTCACGCAGAACGTACTCTCTAATCAGATCAGTCCCGTTGCCGCCGCGTAACAAGCAATCTGGGTTTTGTTGGGTGCATTGAATTTTTTCTGCATATTCTTCTGATGGAAGTTAACCGTATTCTCTGAAATGGAGAGAATGATCGCTATTTCCGCTGACGTCTTCCCTTCCGCAGTCCATTTCAGAATTTCCCGCTCACGCTTGCTGAATTTCATCTCTGGCGGCATCACCATCCCATCTTCAAAACGCAACAGCGTGGTTAATGCCATTTGCACCAGCATTTGCAACCGTAGTTCTATTTCTTCCTGCCTGTACGGCACATCCTGCACACTCGTACGGGAAACCGAGAGGAAACCGAGCGCGTGATTAGGCAGCATCAGACACTGCGTTATTCCCGTGCGTAAACCGTGATCCTGTGCGTTATGCCATAACTCCTGCGCATCCGCGAATAATGCGTCCGTCCAGGGAAGATGACCCTGAATGAAATTCTCCGGCTTTAAAACCGGATCAATCGCGAAATAGTTCGCGGATTGATATTGCGCCATCCACTGCTTTGGATAAGTGGTTTGCAACGAGACCTTGGGTCGCGTAAATGGCACGGGATGGCGCACGCAGAGCGCGTAATAATCGAATTCAAGCGCCTGCGTTTGTCGCTGAAGTTCCTGATATACCTCGTCGGCACAGGTCAATTCCTGAAACCGGAGGAAGCAATCCCGTCGCCAGGTGAAAAAGTCTGAATCCTTCATACTTACTAAAAGAAGCCTCTGAAAAGATAATCATTATTATGGTGAATATAACCTAACACATAAAACTTATTTCTAACCACAAAATATCGGCAATAGCACAATTAACTTTACTATTGATAAGGCTTATCTGCGTCGGGTGGAATAAAAAAGCAGACGCTCGGGGCAACAGGGAGAATAATTTGCTCCAGAAAAGATTTCCGGAGCAAATAAGGACAAAAATGCTACTGCATGAGGAATTTTTCAAGGAACTGGCGGGTTCGTGGCTGTTGAGGATCCGCAAATAAACTTTTCGCCGGCCCCTGCTCCACAATCCGCCCCTGGTCCATGAAAATGGCCCTGTCCGCCACGTCACGAGCAAAGCTCATTTCATGGGTCACGATGACCATCGTGCGCTTTTCCTGTGCCAGCTGGCGAATGGTGTTCAGCACTTCGCCCACCAGCTCGGGGTCGAGCGCGGAGGTCGGTTCATCAAACAGGATCACGTCAGGGCGCATCGCCAGCGCACGCGCTATCGCCACGCGCTGCTGCTGGCCTCCTGACAGGCGGCGCGGATAGCTGGTCTCTTTACCTGCCAGCCCAACTTTAGCGAGCAGCTCGCGGGCACGCGCCGTCGCGTCCTCTTTTGGCTCACCTTTTACGATGACCGGCCCTTCAATAATGTTTTCCAGTACCGTGCGGTGCGGAAAAAGATTGAAGTTCTGGAACACAAAGCCCACATGCTGACGCAGACGGCGAATTAATCCTTTCTGCTGGCTGATGGATTTACCGGTATCAATCGTAATCTCCCCGACCCGGATGGTGCCCCCTTCCGGCTGTTCAAGCAGGTTAATACTGCGCAGCAGCGTCGTTTTTCCCGACCCGCTCGGCCCGATAATCGCCACCACTTCGCCCTGCTCCACTTCCAGATCGATCCCGTGGAGCACCGTTTGACCATGGAATTTTTTCACCAGGTTTTTAACGTCGATAGCACTCATTTTGGATCACGCTCCTGGCGGTTAAGCTGGTTTTCAAAATAGTTTTGCAGAGCAGACAACACCGTTGCCATCACCCAGTAAATCAGCGAGGCAGCCAGATACATGGTGAAGACTTCAAGGGTGCGCGAGGTAATAAGCTGCGCCTGACGGAACAGTTCAGGCACCTGAATCGTTGCGGCCAGAGAGGTATCTTTGACCAGGCTGATGAAGCTGTTGCTCAGCGGCGGAAGCGCCACACGCGCAGCCTGCGGCAAAATAGCGCGACGCAATGTTTGCCACGGCGTCATCCCGATACTGGCCGCCGCTTCCCACTGACCTTTATCAATGGACGAGATTGCCGCGCGCAGGGTTTCAGAGGTATAGGCCGCCGTATTGAGCGACAGACCAATCATCGCCGCCGGGATCGGATCCAGCTCGATACCGAATTGCGGTAGACCGTAGTAGATCATAAAGAGCTGAGCAATGAGTGGCGTACCGCGAAACACGGAGATATAGAAGCGCGCCAGCCAGCGTACCGGCAGAATGGGCGACATACGCATTAAGGCCAGCACGAAGCCCAGCACGAGGCCGAAGAACATCCCGCCAATACTCAGCTGGAGCGTGAATACCGCACCTTTCAGCAGATACGGCAGTGAATCAATAACCAGTTGTATACTTTCTTGCATTATTATTTTTCGACCTGATTTTTAGACATGAGGATGATAAGCAAACAGCGCGGGCGCCCCGCCGGTGTGCACAAATAAAATCGGCCCTTCATCCTTAAAGCGTTTCTGCGTAATGCCATCTATAAGCCCGGCCATCGCTTTACCCGTATAAACCGGATCAAGCAGTATACCCTCAAGGCGCGCCAGCAGTTTAACCGCCTCCATCCCCTCTTCATTAGGCGTGCCGTAGCCCGGCGCAAAATAGTCATCCCAGAGCAGAATATCGGCTTTTGCCTTAAGCGCCAGCTGCTCTGCCACCGCCTGCTGTAACGTGACCACTTTCGGCTTTTGATCCGCAACGCTGCGGGACACCGTCACGCCTATCAGTTCCACCTCGGGCATCAGCTGCTCCAGCCCCACCGCCAGCCCGGCGTGCGTGCCCGCACTGCCAGACGCGACAACCACGGAGGAGAGGCTCACCGCCCCCTCACACTGCTGCGCGATCTCCAGCGCACTTTCCACATAACCCAGCGCGCCCAACGCATTCGAACCGCCGACAGGGATAACATAAGGACGGAAACCCTGCGCTTCGAGGCGCGTAGCCAGTTCGTCTAGCTGCGCAGTCGGGTCGGTCAACGCATCGACCATCTCCACCTGCACATTAAACAGATCCAGCAGCAGACGATTACCGTTGGTGAGATAGTTTTCTGCCCGCGTGCCAATTGGGTTTTCCAGCAGTGCCACGCAATGGAGACCAAGCTTCGCCGCCACTGCCGCCGTCTGACGAACGTGGTTGGACTGGATTGCCCCGGCGGTGATGAGCGTGTCCGCCCCTTCACGCAGTGCATCCGCGGCCAGAAACTCCAGCTTACGCAGCTTGTTGCCCCCCATCGCCATCGGCGTCACGTCATCGCGCTTAATGAAAATATCGCGTCCTACGTAATCAGAAAATCGCGGCAGATACTCCAGCGGAGTCGGCGCGCCGATAAACTCCAGGCGGGGAAAGCGCGTTAAATTCTGTAGTGACATGGGTTCTCCGGTAACTCAGACAAAATGTGATATTTTTCATTATGCACGCAGACGCGTAAGAAATAAAAAAGGCGCTTTTAAAAGCGCCTTTTTTTCACGTCAAAGACTTATTTGGTGACGTCTGCGCCGAACCACTTCTCGGAGAGCGCCTTCAGGCTGCCGTCTTTTTGCATATCAGCAATCGCAGCGTCGATCGCTTTCACCAGGTCTTCGTTACCTTTACGGACCGCAACACCGGATTCCTGACGAGAGAACGCATCACCGGCAACCGCCAGAGTGTTGTTGGTTTTCTTCACCAGATCCAGCGCGGCCAGGCGGTCAACCAGAATGGCGTCAATACGGCCTACGCGCAGATCCTGGTATTTCGTCGGGTCATCATCATAGGTACGGATGTCCACGCCCTGAACGTTCTGGCGCAGCCACTCTTCGTAGTTCGTGCCCAGGCCGACACCCACTTTTTTGCCTTTCAGGTCGGCCGCGGTTTTGATGGTGCCTTCGTTACCTTTCTTCACCAGCGCCTGAATACCGGACACGGTGTACGGCGTGGAGAAGTCATACTTCTTCTTACGCTCGTCAGAAATGGTCACCTGGTTAATCACCACGTCAATGCGTTTGGAATCCAGCGATGCCAGCATACCGTCCCATTTTGTCGGTTTCAGGGAGGCTTTCACGCCGAGGTGTTTTGCCAGTTCTTCGGCAAATTCCACTTCAAAACCGGTCAGTTTGCCGTCGTCGCCCTGGAAGCTGAACGGAGGATAGGTTCCTTCCAGCCCCACCAGCAGCGTTCCACGCTCTTTTACTTTGTTCAGCAGATTTTCTGCAGCGAACGTTTTCACGCTCATACCCGCAACCAGCGCCACGGCCATAACGCCCATCAACGCCTGACGACCCAGAAGTGCTAATTTCATAAATACCCCGATAGCGTAGAATTTTTACGTAGTGTAGAGAAATCGCCTGCGACGTCAAAGGCGACTGCGCTACATCTTATTCTTTTTTAATATATATCAGAAGTTGTTCCGGCGTGGCCTTTCTGCTTCATCGCACCCGGCATTTGTACCTTATATTGCGCATACTTGCGCAGCGCAATACGGTAGTTGTTGGTGCTGGTGGCAGGCAGCCACGGCTCCAGATTCTCATCCAGATAACCGGTTTTTAGCAGATCGCGAGAGATGTTGTTAACGGTCAGATGCTGTCCAAGGCGGCGCAGGCGAACCACATATTCGCGCACGGTGCCGTGGCTCATCTCCGTTTGTTCAAACAGGAATTGTTTGAAGCCGATAATGTCGAAGAAGTCGCTTTGCTCTTTGCAATGGAGATCGCCACAGAAACGGCAAAGCGCCACCCACTCTTTCTGCTCTTCGAGCCACGCCGCTTCGTCCATCAACGTGTCGAGGCGAGAGATCGCGATTTTATTCACGATCTCGCCACGGCGAACCAGCGTGATACGATCGAGTAGTTTCTTACAGTGGGCGCAATGCGTCTGGCTGTGTTTAAAGTCTTTCAGGTAGCGGCTTAAAGGCCGTCTTTTTGATTGCTGCACCGTCATGATAACTCCTGGTTGTCAATACGTTGTGCGGCATTTTTCGGGTGAAAAAATCACCTATAACTTACCCAGCTTGGTTCGTAAGCGTTTAATGGCCTGGCTGTGCAACTGGCTCACCCGCGACTCCCCCACCTCCAGAACAGCGCCAATCTCTTTGAGATTAAGCTCTTCCTGATAATAAAGGGTCAACACCAGCTGTTCGCGTTCAGGCAGCGCTTCAATCGCTTCCATTACGCGCTGGCGTAAATTCCCTTCCATTAAATGGTGTAACGGGTTTTCCTGCTGGTGCTCATCCGTCACCAGCTCGATGCTATCGCCATGCTCTTCGCGCCACTCGTCATAAGAGAAGAGTTGGCTATTATTGGTATCGAGCAACATCTGACGATACTCTTCAACAGCAATGCCAAGACGTTCCGCCACTTCGGTTTCCGTTGCGTTGCGTCCCAGTTCCTGTTCCAGCTGCCCCATCGCATGCGCCACTTCGCGGGCGTTGCGGCGAACACTTCGCGGCACCCAGTCACGGCTGCGCAGTTCGTCCAGCATCGCACCACGAATACGCTGAACTGCGTAAGTCGTAAATGCCGTTCCTTGCAGAGCGTCGTATCGGTCAACTGCATTCAATAACCCGATACCGCCCGCCTGTAGCAGATCGTCAAGTTCCACGCTCGCCGGCAAACGCACCTGGAGGCGCAATGCTTCGTGACGCACCAGCGGGACATAACGCTGCCACAGCGAGTGTTTATCCATTACACCTTCAGCGGTATAGAGTGAATTCACGATAAACAGCCCTGCGTTAATTGAGTTATCGGCATGATTATCCGATTCTGCAGGGGTTTCAATTGGGTGAATAGTGGGTGAAATGAGGGGTTATTTGGGGGGTTATGCGAATAGCGCTAAATAAAAAACCCCGCCGAAGCGGGGTTTGAGCATTATCAGGCGATTAGCCCTGCAGCAGAGACAGAACCTGCTGAGGAACCTGGTTAGCTTTAGCCAACACGGAGTTACCCGCCTGCTGGATGATCTGCGCTTTAGACATATTGGACACTTCGGTCGCATAGTCGGCGTCCTGAATACGGGACTGCGCTTCAGACAGGTTGGTGGTAGTGTTGTTCAGGTTGGTCACCGCGGAATCCAGACGGTTCTGGATAGCACCCAGTGAAGAACGGAACTTATCGATGGAGCTGATAGCGTCGTCCAGGGCTTTCAGTGGGTCCTTAGTGGTAGTGGTAGCAGTTTGAGCGTCGGTGGTGATTTTACCATTTGCATCTTTATGCGCAACTTTGCCAGAACCATTGGTGATAGAGCCATCAGTCTGAACGAAATAAGTAGCTGTATTTGTGGTAGTTAATGCAGCGTCATTATCAACATAAACATCGGCAGCACCGCTTTTAACAGCACCGGCGTTATCAACGGTATAGCCGGTAGATGTGGTGTAACCTGCTGCAGCGGCACCGCTCTGCAGTTTGTCAGCGCTGATAGAGGCATTGGTAACATCGATAGTACCAGCCGTACCGCCTGTCAGAGTCAGGGTTTCGCCAGATGCAGTGGTGATAGAAGAAGCAATCGCAGTACCACCGCCGTTAGCCTGCAGACCAGCCAGTGTTGCAACCGGTGGGGTACCCGCGCTGTTCTTGGTCAGGTTGCCGGTAGTATCCAGATACAGAGCGGCACCATCATCTTTAGCGGTTAAAGTACCGTCTTTAGCAATAATGACGTCTTGTTTAGTTGTACCGATAGTAACGGTAGCTGAGGTAGTATCGCCCGCAGCTGGGTTCAGATAGCTCAGAACCTGAGCAGAGGTTGCGCCTGTTACACCAAAAGTAAACTTGTCGTTTGCTTTATCGTAGGTGTAGGTATTTGCTGCACCTGAGAGACCATCAGCAACAGTGCCAGTACTGGTGACGGTTGCACCATTTGCCAGGCTACCCAATACGTCGGCAGAAGATGCAGCTTTAAAGCCTGCAGAACCTGTATACGTATTACCAGCTAAAGTAAAGCCAGCAGCGGTCATATCAGCAGCAGTTGCAACTGCGTTGGCTACGCCACCTTTACCGTTAACGTTAAAACCGCTCAGTTTCAGAGTATTAGAGTCGATTTGTTTCAGGTCGATAGTGATGGTCTGACCATCGTTCGCGCCAACCTGAATTTTCATGGAACCGTCTTTTGCCAGCACATTCACGCCGTTGAACTGGGTCTGACCGGATACGCGGTCAATTTCATCCAGACGGGATTTGATTTCGTCCTGGATGGAGTCCAGGTCAGATTGGGAGTTAGTACCAGTAGAGGACTGAACGGTCAGTTCACGGATACGCTGTAAGTTGTTGTTTATTTCAGACAGTGCGCCTTCAGTGGTCTGCGCAACGGAGATACCGTCGTTGGCGTTACGTGCAGCCTGGGTCAGACCTTTGATGTTAGAGGTGAAGCGGTTAGCAATCGCCTGGCCAGCTGCGTCATCTTTTGCGCTGTTGATACGCAGACCGGATGACAGACGCTCAATGGCAGTAGACATTGAAGACTGGTTCTTGTTGATGTTGTTCTGAGTGATCAGCGAGAGGCTGTTGGTATTAATGACTTGTGCCATGATTTCGTTTCCTGTTGTTCATCAAATCTGTGGATTAGATTTGGGTTTCCACCCTTCGGCTTCATCGCCGTCAAAGGTGTTATCGTCTGGTCCAAAACAACCTTTAGAATTTTTTTCAGG
The DNA here is from genome assembly GCF_010692925.1 of Enterobacter sp. T2. NCBI lineage: Bacteria > Pseudomonadati > Pseudomonadota > Gammaproteobacteria > Enterobacterales > Enterobacteriaceae > Enterobacter > Enterobacter sp. T2. The sequence continues at coordinate 2,962,980 of NZ_CP048736.1, forward strand.
ATCGCATCATTTTTTTTAGCCACAGAAATACTCTTCTCTATTAGCGCTATTCTCGCCATTAAAAAAAAGAATCTAACCGTAAACTTTCCTGAGTTGAGGCCGATAACCCCACTATTCGTTCTACGTGTCGTTACATTAAGGAATAAATATGGCAAGTATTTCTACGTTGGGAGTCGGCTCAGGTCTGCAGTTAGGAGACATTCTGGATAGTCTTACCGCTGCACAGAAGGCTCAGTTAACGCCAATCACTAAACAGCAGTCTTCCTACACAGCAAAACTGAGCGCCTACGGCACGTTGAAAAGTGCTCTGGAGTCCTTCCAGACGGCGAATACTGCTTTAAGTAAAGCGGACCTCTTTACTGCAACCACCACTGTCAGCAGCTCAACGGCGTTTAGCGCAACCACCACCGGCAGCGCAATCGCGGGTAAATACACCATTAGCGTGTCGCAGCTCGCTCAGGCCCAAACGCTGACCACATCTAAAACGCAAAGCGACAGCAAATCGGCGATTGCAACCGCGGACAGCAAGATCACCATTCAGCAGGGCGGCGATAAGAAACCCGTCACTATTGATATCAGCGCAGCAAACTCGTCTCTGACCGGCATCCGCGACGCAATCAATAAAGCGGATGCGGGCGTAAGCGCCAGTATTATTAACGTTGGAAACGGTGAGTATCGTCTGTCCATTACCTCTAAAGAGACTGGCGAAGACAATGCGATGACCATCAGCGTCAGCGGCGATTCGGCGCTGCAATCCTTTATGGGTTACAACGGCACGAAAGGTGATGCCAGCAACGGCATGCTGGAAAGCGTTAACGCGCAAAATGCAATGTTGAAGGTAAACAACGTCGACATTGAAAACAGCAGTAACACAATCAGCGATGCGCTGGAAGATATCACGCTAAATCTGAATGATATTACGAGCGGCAACCAGACATTAACCATCACCAACGACACCAGCAAAGCAACCAAAGCGATTAATGACTGGGTTACTGCATATAATTCTCTGCAAGACACCTTTAGCAGCCTGACAAAATATACAGCGGTGGATGCAGGCTCAGACGCACAGAGTAACAGCAACGGCGCGTTGTTAGGTGACAGTACCCTGCGCACTATTCAAACCCAGTTAAAAAGCGTTCTTAACAACCCTCTCTCCAGTTCCAATATCAAAACGCTGGCCCAGGCGGGGATTACCACCGATCCGAGCACCGGCAAGCTGGAAGTTGATAATGACAAGCTTAACGAGGCAATGAAAAACAGCGCGGCCGGTATCAAAGATCTGCTGGTCGGCGACGGTAAAACATCTGGTATCACCACCTCCGTGGGTACAAACCTGACAGGTTGGCTTTCCAGCACCGGCATCATTCAGGCCGCCAAAGATGGCGTCAGCAAAACGCTTAACAATTTAACCAAGCAATATAACGCAGCCAGCGATCGCATCGACACTATGGTAGCACGTTATAAAGAACAGTTTACGCAGTTGGACGTCATGATGAACTCCCTGAACTCCACCAGCAGCTACCTAACACAACAGTTTGAAAATACGTCTTCCAACAAGTAGTAACCGTTAATCAGACCCGAGGGGGATAACATGTACGGCGCAAAAGGCACGCAAGCCTACGCAAAAATAGAAGTTGAAAGCGCGGTGATGAGCGCCAGCCAGCAACATCTGGTTATCATGCTATTTGATGGAGCCCTCAGCGCGCTAGTTCGCGCGCGTCTGTTCCTGCAAGACGGCAATATCCCGGCAAAAGGACTGGCGCTCTCCAAAGCGATTAATATCATCGAAAATGGCCTGAAGGTCGGATTGGATGAAGAGAGTAAAGACGAGCTAACACAGAACCTGATAGCTCTCTATGCCTATATGGTTCGTCGACTTCTGCAGGCCAACCTTCGCAATGATGCCAGTGCCATCGAAGAGGTGGAGAATTTACTGCGCAATATTGCGGATGGATGGAAGGAGGCAGCAGGTATTCCAACTCTTGTCCAGGACGCCGTCTAATGAGTAATGCACCGCAGCTCTATACCCTTTATCAGCAACTCCTTGAGCAGAGCCAGTTGATGTTGCGACTGGCCCGGCAGGGGCTATGGGATGATCTGATCATCTGTGAAACCGACTATGTTAATGCGGTGCACTCACTGGCTCGTCTCACTCAGGAAAGTGAACCTTCGATGCAGATTCAGGAGCAGCTTCGCCCGACGCTGCGGGTGATCCTGGACAACGAAGGCCAGGTAAAAACATTGCTGCAAGCCAGAATGGATGAGCTGGCGAAGCTAGTTGGGCAATCCTCCATCCAGAAAACCGTTCTCTCCACCTACGGTAATCAAGGCGGCCATGTCCTGGTTCCGCAAAGTAATAGCGATATAAGTTAGCCATTTTACTGGCGTACGAGCATTAACCGTTTCGTACGCCAGCATTTCTGCCAAACCTGCGCCATACTTGAGTCTCGCGACCTCATGGAGATGGTGCATGCGCAACCCAACACTTTTACAATGTTTTCACTGGTATTACCCTGCTGGCGGTGAATTGTGGCGCGAAGTCACGGCGTTAGCCCCTAATCTTAATGAAATCGGCATCAATATGATCTGGCTTCCCCCCGCGTATAAAGGTGCGTCCGGCGGGTATTCGGTTGGCTATGACTCATACGATCTGTTCGATCTCGGCGAATTTGACCAGAAAGGCAGTATTGCCACGAAATACGGTGACAAAGCGCAGCTGCTGGAGGCCATAGAGGCGCTGAAAAGCAATGATATCGCCGTGCTGCTGGACGTCGTGGTGAACCACAAGATGGGGGCAGACGAGAAAGAACCTGTCCGCGTTCAGCGCGTGAACGAGCAGGACCGCACGCAAATTGATGATGAAATCATTGAGTGTGAAGCCTGGACCCGCTACACCTTCCCTGCCCGTGCCGGGCAATATTCCCAATTCGTCTGGGATTACAAATGCTTCAGCGGCGTGGACCATATTGAAAACCCGGATGAAGACGGCATTTTTAAAATCGTCAACGACTACACCGGCGAAGGCTGGAACGATCAGGTTGATGATGAGATGGGTAACTTCGATTATCTGATGGGCGAGAATATTGATTTTCGCAATCACGCGGTCACCGAAGAGATCAAATACTGGGCCCGCTGGGTGATGGAACAGACGGGCTGTAACGGTTTTCGTCTGGACGCGGTGAAACACATTCCCGCCTGGTTTTACAAAGAGTGGATTGAGCATGTCCAGGACGTCGCTGACCAGCCGCTGTTTATTGTGGCGGAATACTGGTCCCATGAGGTGGATAAGCTGCAGGCCTATATTGACCAGGTCGACGGTAAAACCATGCTCTTTGATGCTCCCCTGCAGATGAAATTCCACGAAGCGTCTCGTCAGGGACGGGATTATGACATGAGCCAGATCTTCACCGGTACGCTGGTGGAGGCGGATCCGTTCCATGCGGTCACTCTCGTCGCTAACCACGACACCCAACCTTTGCAGGCGCTGGAAGCACCGGTAGAAGCCTGGTTTAAACCGCTGGCGTATGCGTTGATCCTGCTGCGGGAAAACGGCGTGCCGAGCGTGTTTTATCCGGATCTCTTCGGGGCGAGCTATGACGATACGGGTGGAGATGGCGAGACCTACCACATCGACATGCCGGTCATTGAGCAGCTTCACGAACTGATCCTCGCCCGGCAGCGTTTTGCCCACGGCGTGCAGACCCTGTTTTTTGACCATCCTAACTGCATCGCCTTCAGCCGCAGCGGTACGGAAGACGATCCCGGCTGTGTGGTAGTGATGTCGAACGGCGACGACGGCGAGAAAGTGATTTGTCTTGGGGAAAATTACGGCGACAAAACGTGGCGTGATTTCCTCGGCAATCGCGAAGAAACGGTCACCACCGCGGCAGATGGCGAAGGCACCTTTACCTGTAATGGAGGGAGTGTCAGCGTTTGGGTAATAGAAGATGCGCTGTAGAAACAATGCCGGGTGGCGCTGACGCTTACCCGGCAACAAACGGCTACGGTAGTTTACTCTCCAGCGGGTTTTTGCTCAGGTAATCAGCACATTCCACCGTTGGGCGGTCAACCTTCTGCAGCTCCATCCCGTCATACTCAAGCGTCGCGCCATCGCGCTCCAGCGGATAGATATCCAGCTTGCGGGTAACGTTGTAGTAGCTGTCTGAACGCAGCATGATTTTACCCGGCACGGCAATCACGCGCTGCCACTGTCGGCAGTCCAGCGTATCGCCCTCTTCGGTCACCACCAGCGTGGCAATCGCTTCAGGACTGACCAGGCTACTCTGCGGTCCTTTTGACTGCCAGTATCCCGCCAGATGCGCCGGGACAGGATGCTTGATCACATCCTGATAGTTATCGACCTGTACGCACCCGGTCAGTGCCAGCAGCGCGCCAGCAATTGCTATTTTTTTCATCATCTTTCCTGCTTTCGAAGAAAAAAATATTGTGGCATTAAAGCGCTGCGGCTGCCAGCGAAGATAAAAGGCTTAAACCTGCATGCCCATCACATGAGCATACATTTTTCATAATCGACAAAGATCGTCCAAGAGCGCACCAAATAACAGATGGTTAGAGTCGTCGAAAACATCAGTCGTCTAAGTTCACCTTAGAGCGAGTGCTGTTTTGTGTCCCATCCATGCCCCACCGCCAAACTTTGCGTAGCTCCTTCCAGTTTCACGAAGCCCCGCTTTACCGCCTCGCTGACTTCCATCATGATGCCCCTGCTTCAAAATCATAAAGTTTCGGTGCGCACCTGTTTTTTCTCCCTGCCCTATACTTTCAGTCTGACATCTGGCTGGAGGTTTCTATGTGTGGACGTTTTGCACAAGCCCAAACCCGTGAAGAATACCTGGCTTACCTGGCCGACGAAGGCGATCGCGACATCGCCTATGACCCTGAACCTATTGGCCGGTACAACGTCGCGCCCGGTACCAAAGTCCTGCTGCTGAGCGAACGAGACGAGCAGCTGCATCTTGATCCTGTCCTGTGGTCATACGCGCCAGGGTGGTGGGATAAAGCCCCACTGATTAACGCGCGCGTCGAGACGGCGGCCACCAGCAGAATGTTCAAACCTCTCTGGCAGCATGGCCGGGCTATCTGTTTTGCGGATGGATGGTTCGAATGGAAGAAGGAAGGCGACAAGAAACAGCCCTACTTCATCCACAGGGCCGACGGGCATCCAATATTCATGGCAGCGATCGGCAGCACGCCGTTCGAACGCGGTGATGAAGCGGAAGGCTTCCTGATTGTGACGTCTGCAGCTGACAAAGGCCTGGTCGATATACATGACCGCCGACCGCTGGTTCTGTCGCCAGAAGCTGCAAGGGAATGGATGCGTCAGGACGTAGGCGGGAAAGAAGTTGAGGAAATAATTGCCGACGGCACAGTGGCCGCCGACAAGTTTATCTGGCACGCAGTGTCGCGTGCCGTTGGTAATCCAAAAAATCAGGGTGCTGAATTGATTGATAATATTCAGTGATATCCTGACAGATATTACCAGAGTTTTACGCTTCCATCTGGCTGCTTACCACCCACTGGAGACATGTCGTACACCTTATTTACACATTTTTGGATGCCGTCTTTAAGATGCTTTACCATTTTCTTGTCTGAATTATTCTGACCAAAATAATTCACAGTGGTAACGTTATTTTTCTTGTAAATTTCAGCTTCGCCATATTGCCCGGCGGAATAATTAATTTTATAACCCCAGAATTCTTCTTTATAGCGAGCTTTGATGAAAGGGTCGTAATCTGCAAAGACATCAGCAATGCATAATGCAACGCTTTTTGCATCGCTCTTAGTCGTATATACAGCGTCAGGAGTGCCATGTTTTGGAGGCTCTTGGATAATTGCACACCCAGATAAGGTAAGAACTGCTAATGCGAGAATAGGTTTTAACATATCAATTCCATTTAAGTATTTATAAGTGCCTGAATAAGATACTTTATTTTGACCATAATGTCCTGCATTTATTTAACAATTAATAAATCCTGGAAGCGGGTCGTATACCGCGGAGAAAGCATTTCTCGCTTCATCTGCCATTGTTGCTGAATTCCCTGCCCTGCAAAGTAGAGTGTGCCCTTTCCTCCTTTGGCATTGAGCTGGTCAAGGATCTGCATCAGCTGCGCGCTGTCTTCGCGCGGCGCGTTCTCATCGAACAAGTTGAGTTGAGCCACGCCATGGCTGAAAAAGTCACCCAGCATAATGCCGGCTTTCTGGTACCGGTGACCATCCTTCCATATTGCATCCAAGCAACGTGTGGCCGCATTGATTATGTCGCGGCTATCCTGCGTCGGGGTCAGCAGCTTCACGGATGCACTGTTGCCGTAATATGGTTCGTTCAGGGCAAATGGTGACGTTTTCACAAACGCCGATATGTACCGGCAATACTGATGCTCCCCGCGTAGCTTCTCGGCGCCGCGCGCGGCATAGCTGCAGATTGCCTGGCGCATCTGTTCGTATTCGGTCACGCGTTCGCCGAATGACCGGCTGCAGACGATTTCCTGCTTTGCCGGTGCAAACTCTTCCAGATCAAGACATGGCTCGCCGCGCAACTCACGGACCGTTCGCTCGAGTACCACGTTAAAGTGCTTCCTAATAATCCATGTGCTTTGTTCTGAGAGGTCCAGAGCCGTTTTAATGCCCATAGCGTTGAGCTTCTTACTGATGCGCCTGCCCACGCCCCACACATCCTCAACGGGGACCAGGGCAAGGAGTCGGCGCTGGCGATCGATATTGGACAGGTCCACTACCCCGCCCGTCTGGCGCTGCCATTTTTTGGCGGCGTGGTTTGCCAGCTTGGCGAGTGTTTTTGTCTGGGCAATGCCAACACCAACTGTAAGGTGTGTCCGCTTCAGAACGGTAGCGCGAATTTCTTTGCCGAACTCTGTAAGGTCCCGGCAGTTGCGAACGCCAGTCAGGTCACAAAAAGCTTCATCGATACTGTAGATTTCGACGCGAGGGCTCATTTCCTCCAGCGTCGTCATTACCCGGTTCGACATGTCAGCGTAAAGCTCGTAATTGCTACTGAAGCAAACAACTCCAGCGCGCCGGAATAGGTCCTTTTGCTTGAAGAATGGCTCCCCCATTGTAATTCCAGCGGCTTTGGCCTCGGCGCTGCGTGCGATTACACAGCCATCGTTATTCGAGAGAACGACAACTGGGCGCCCTCTCAGATCTGGCCTGAACACCGTCTCGCATGATGCGTAGAACGAATTCACATCACAGAGCGCAAACATATTCAGCTCGCAGATTTAACGATGAAAGTCACGACGCCGAACACGTCGAGAGTGTCCTCGCTACCGACAATAATCGGCGAGTAAGCGCTGTTCATGGGAATCAGTTGAACGGTTGGGCGTAACTGCAGACGCTTAACAGTGAACTCTCCATCTACCGCGGCGATTACGATATCTCCATGCTCAGCTGTGCGCGAGCTATCTACCACCAGCAGATCGCCGTCGCTGATCCCGGCCTCAATCATTGAGTCGCCGGCCGCCTTAACGAAATACGTCGAACTGGGATGGGACACTAGCAACTCATTGAGATCGATGCGCTGCTCAACGTAATCAGCAGCCGGGCTGGGGAACCCGCATTGCACCAAATCGCTGAACAGCGGGATAGCAATAATTTCGCGTAATTCTGCCGGTCTGAAGAACTCCATGATGCATACCTCTGATACTGTTTTTATATACAGTAGTTTTAACCGAGATACTGATCAAGATGGCCGTTTGTTCCTGAGTGGCTACTTCCTGGCCGCTTCGTTTCTAACCCTGTAACGCTATTGGTTTTTTGGTATTTGTAAATTTCCGGAGAAAAAGTGCTGATTGCTCACTTTGAATACTACATGAAGGGATTTTCGTCTGTGTACACCCGGTGAATGGTATGGGTAACTACACCAACCAGGCGAACGTCATCCAGCGCATCTCCTTCGATGGCTTCGCCAACATCCGTGATAAGCGCGCTACCCGCCCAATAGGCGTGCTGCTGGCGCCCGCAAAACCAGATCAGCAATGTATCTCCGCGATTGAATGACAATGCTTTATCAATGACATCAAAGCCTTCCTGCGTTTCAACGATACTTGCAGAAGGAGGAAGGGATGGCTCTGCGACCGCTACAAAGGGGGCGCAAATATCTGCTGTTCCTGGCATGTTTACCTCACAAATTAAGCTGTATATAAATACAGTATCGTCAATATTGAGGGTCGATCAAGTGATCATCTGATGCTACACTTCAGGCCTTTCAGAATTGACTGATTTTTCTAATGTTAAAGCTATTTACTCGCTATGTTTCTGTGGGGGTTGTCAACACTGCTCTTCACTGGTTGTGTTTCGGTGCACTCATGCATTTTTTTGGGGCTACGCAGGCCGTTGCGAACTTAATTGCGTTCTGCATTGCTGTGACGTTCAGTTTTTATGCAAATGCAAAGTGGACATTCAATTCTCAGGCTACATCTGGGCGCTATGTTGCATTCGTATTATTCATGGGCATTATGGCTGCACTAATCGGATACGCTGCAGATTCTATTGGTGCCCCACCAGTTGTAACTCTCATAGCTTTCTCGGCATTTAGTCTTGTTGCCGGATTTATATACTCAAAGTTCATTGTCTTTAGGGATGCGAAATGAAAATTTCTCTGGTCGTTCCGGTATTTAATGAAGAGGAAGCGATTCCAATCTTCTATAAAACGGTGCGGGAGTTTGAAGGGCTTCAGCAGCAGGAAGTCGAGTTAGTCTTCATAAACGATGGCAGCAAAGACGCTACAGAATCAATTATTAACGCGCTTGCTGTTTCAGATCCGCTTGTTGTCCCGCTGTCATTCACAAGAAACTTCGGTAAAGAGCCTGCGCTATTCGCTGGCCTGGACCATGCAACCGGTGAGGCAATAATCCCAATTGATGTTGACTTGCAGGACCCAATAGAGGTCATTCCACACCTGATTGAGAAGTGGCAAGCTGGGGCAGATATGGTGCTGGCTAAACGTACTGACCGCTCCACAGATGGAAGGCTGAAGCGTAAGACCGCTGAATGGTTCTATAAGCTCCACAATAAAATCAGTAACCCGCAGATCGAGGAAAACGTTGGTGACTTCCGCTTGATGTCTCGTCAGGTGGTTGAGAACATCAAACTAATGCCAGAGCGAAATCTGTTTATGAAGGGCGTTTTGAGCTGGGTTGGTGGCCGCACAGATGTCGTTGAATATGCCCGAGCACAGCGTATTGCTGGGGATTCTAAATTCAATGGATGGAAGTTGTGGAACCTTGCACTTGAGGGGATCACCAGCTTCTCTACGTTCCCGCTGCGCATGTGGACATATATTGGTTTAATTGTTGCAAGCCTAGCTTTCGTATACGGGGCATGGATGATAATTGACACGATTGCTTTCGGTAACCCGGTTCGCGGCTATCCATCAATGCTTGTTTCAATACTTTTCCTTGGTGGGATTCAGTTGATAGGCATAGGTGTTCTTGGGGAGTATATCGGAAGGATTTATGTTGAAGTTAAGGGAAGACCGCGATACATCATCAAAAATGATGAACCAACAAACAAGTCTTAAGGTGTTAAAATGCTTCGTTTCAATTTAGACAAAAAGCTTTTTTCAATGATATTGCTTATATCATTGATATTCTTCTTACCAATTATCTTATCAAGTCACTATTACGTTGATGATTTAGGTCGTTCTATTTACGGATATTCAAAGTGGTCTGAGAACGGCAGGCCTCTTGCTGATCTTTTATTCCTATCTTTGAGCTTTGGGCCTCAGTTGCCAGACATATCTCCACTACCGCAATTGCTTGCCTTGAGCATCTTATCGCTGAGTGTTTACTTTTCTGCAAAAGCATTTCTCACTGAATTTGATGGGTACGTTGCTGCCATAATTTCAATGGTTGCAATTTCAAGTCCATTCTTGTTGGAGAATATATCATATAAATACGATGCTTTCCCAATGTCGATATCCGTGTTGTGTGCAATAATTCCTTTTGCATTCAAATCGGTAAAATTAAAAAAACAATTTCTATATTGCCTCATTTCTGTAATTTTAATTTTGTGCATCTATCAGGCATCAATTAATATATATATAATATTCGCTATTTTATACGTATTAAATCTATTCAGATTAGGCGAAACTCGCAATGGATTGTTATCAATAGTAGCATCCATTGGCGGATTAGGTATTAGTTATCTTATATATTCAACTTTCATTTCACCATATTTTTTAGTTGGCAGTTATAATTTAAGACATAGTGAACTTGCAACTTCAGGAATAAATGATGCCTTAACGGTTATATCACGCAATATTTACGAATTTGGAAAATTAATAAGTCTTGTTGTTACCACACCATTTATAATCTTTTGTGTAGTGGTGTTAACATTATCTTTAATTGCGTTAATAAAGATCTCGCTTGTTAAATGCAGTTACTCTAAGCCTGAGAAAATAATGAAGCTTTTAGTCATTGTATTTTCTCCATTTGCAGTTTTGTGCATGATAACAGGACCCATGATGCTCCTGAGGGACCCAGTACTATCTCCCAGGGTTCTAATGGCATTTGGAACTGCGTGCTTCTTCTTTGCGGTTCTTTCCACCTGGGCCTTCTCTCGCACAAAGCTTTATAAATCATTATGCGGTATTTTATTTACAGTCTACGCCCTATACTCTTTAGGGGTTGCCTATGCTTACGCGAACTCACTTAACAATCAAGAAAAGTATGAGAATGCGATAATTCAATTAATGATGTCTGACTTAAACAGCCTTGGCTTGAGCAGTTATGAATTTATTGCTTTCAAAGGTGGAGTGTCGTTGTCACCAGAAGTTAGGATGGCAGCAAAAAAATATCCAATAATTTCAAAACTTATACAGCCGACAATAAATAATCAATGGGTGTGGGGCCATACCCAAATGATGCATTTCGATTTGGATAAAAAATTTCAAAGCTTTGATTATCACATGTCGCTTAAATCGAGTTTATGTACATTTGAAAATGTCAGAAACTCTAATAACTATAACATTTTAATTGATAAAAAAAGCTCAACTATTGTGTTTGATTTCACGAAGACAGAGTGTAAATAGTTTTTGAAAGCCCCCCCCCACATAATCTGCAGGGGGGGGTATGTTTAAATGCTACTGGTATAAGTGGCCGCAGTATAGATATGTTTCCATATCTTATTCTGCACGTTTACCATACCAACACCACACGACAGGCTAGCGTTAGAATTATAGCACCCTGAGTTATCAACGGATGTTAATTTTGTTAAGTCACAAGCTATGTTGTGAATCCCCCGCATTAACCTGATAGTTCCAGCATTTGATGTCGCTAAAGTATTAGAACCATCGGTATCAACATCACCACTTATGTAGTATGTTCCAGCATTCGATGAAAATGGAACGAACCCAGAAGCAATCGGTGCTTTTACGTTTCTACAGTAAACTTTAGCTGTAGTCCCAGTTAGATCGACAACGCCTGTGCTTCCATCAAATGTTGCATTGCTGATATAAATTTCCGGTTGTGTAGCCATTGCGGCAGTTGAGTAGAAAGCTGCAAGCCCGCGCAATTGGGTTAGGTTGTTTACGTGCATCTTCGTAAGGCTATTATTTCCAATACCTCGATAAACTCTCCCTTGAGTAGTATCAGTGAAAGAAGCCTGGATATTATTCAAGAAAACCTGCCCTAAAACGCCTCTATTCTGAACGAGTGATGAATTGGCATTTACAGGAAAGATTGTTCGACAGTTGTTGATGATTAGTGTTTCACAGAATGTAGTGTTGGCATTGTTCAGCGCTACCAACCCAAGGCCATTACGTGGACCATTGTTTATAGTTAACTGATGCACCATCGTCCCGTATGTACCTGAAATACCAACAACGGGCGCTACGTCGTTTCGAGTATAAACATTCTCAATGGTTAAATCGTCAATCTCCACTCCATATAAGTTAGGAGAAGCACCATATCCACGGTCATTAATTTCTATGATTGGGTAGGCGTTTGCAGGGTTAGGAACTGCATAAATTTCGCTAACATGTAAATTATTGACCTTTGTATATGTCAAGCCGTTGGTGTCAGCATTAAATCGTGCCACAGCGTGATTAGTGTTGCCATACAAGCCAGCAATTTTCATGCGCACATAAACCCCGGACCCGTCGCCACCGAAGGTCAAAAGCGTTGTAGTTGTCGTTCCTTCATCGTTGGCCTGGTTCAGGCTATAAATCCCAGCGATATCTACGTTAGAGAAATCACCTGGCTCACTGATGTCGTAAGACGGATAGTCTCCCACTGTGAGAGCGCACATATCATCGCCTGTTACACCGCTTAGGTTTCTGATGTAAACATTCTGACAAGGATTCTGTAAATGAATACCGTCTGAGATGGTATTAAAACGCAGACCATCTACATGCAAATTCTGAATTTTAGCTATCAGCCAACAGTATTTACGGGCGTTGCGAACGAGAATGCCGCCACCGATACGTAACGTGGTTACGTTTTTGAATACTGAAGCCATGCTCCCGGTGCCATTAAATCCTTTTGCCAGACCATTAAAATCAATGGTACCCGGCCCCCAAACTTCAATGAAGTCGTCTGCTGTTCCCGCACCGGCGTTAACGGCGTAGCTGTAATTCTGAAGAATATTGCCGTTGTAACTATCAACAGCTTTAAGAATAACACCTGCGCCAATCCATAATCGCGTACCTGAGCGCAATACCCAAGCACGATCTGTAAGATATGTACCCGGCTTCTCGAAACGAATATCCCCGCCCGCGGCAAACATAGCATCCAGACCGGAGCCAATGATGTTTGTGGTGCTTGGTTCAATACCATACATCTGAGGGGTGCGGTATTGAATGGCAGAACCGACTGTACCAGCAGGATAGACAGATCCTACCGACAATCCAACCAACCCGGCACCACTTGTAGCCGCCAGCGCAGCACGCAGAGAAGCATCCCCTACTCCGATCCACGCTCCAGGCGCAATACCACCAGTGCTGGCTGGTGTTGAATTGGCCGGAACTACTTTCGGGCCGGATGCAAACGAACCAGTCCATTTGTAATATTCGCCGTCGGCAGTGTTCAGCAGCACCTCATTTGGGTTGTTGATAGTCGCGCCGGTGGTGAAGGTCTTCCCGGTAAGAATCACGTAACCATAGGCGGCCATGGCCTGCTGAGAAAGATAGTTCATTCCCTCAATGGTGTAGTGTTTCACACCAAAGCGATCAGTGTAGGTCCATCCCATCGAAGTGACGAACTCGTCAATTTTCCCTGCGTTGAACTTAAGGTCGCGAGGAGATTCACTTGGTACTGCGTCTTGAGTTGGTTGCGTAGCCATATTTATTCCATAAAAAAACCCGGCGCGATGGCCGGGTTCGGTTGGTCGGGGATGGTTCTTATTGATAGATGGCGTCGCTGTATTCCGCGACTGTCAGAGATACCGTGTTATCGGTGTTCGGCTTGATGCTGTTGACTGTCCATAGCTGACTGTCCAGTTCTTCCACTGTCGCGATGAGATAGCGTGACGGGAGTTGCACAGTGTCTCCGTTCCATATGTTGAGCTGAATGTCGGGTATTGCTGCGGTAAACCCGTACTTCGTATCGCTGCGTGCGGTTGCTGGGTAGCGCAGCGTGGGATTACCCAGGCTGTCGGTCACAAGCACATACATCGAACCAGTAAACGTGATCGGCTCGCTGGTATCGAAGTTATTCCCGGCACGACCGGTGATGTATCCCTGTTGCTGGTTACTGTCGTAGATGTCAGGCATCTGAATGACGCTGCCTACCTGGATAATGCCGTCCTCAAACACTTTGGCGTTCATCTTCACCCTGGAGTAGATCAGGCGTTTAGTTTCGCGGAGCGCGCGCTCCCGCGCCTGGTACTCGTTGCGAAAGCCGACAATCTCAAGCTTGTTCGGGTTCTCCGCTTCCTGCTCGACGATAGCGCCGTTCAGTACGCGGTAGTTGATGTACGTCTTGTTGTTCGTGGTTGGGTGAACATAGGACACCTGCACGCCGTCGTATCCGCCTGGAAGAGTGGCTTCATACGTCATTTTGTACTCCTCCGTCTTCATGTTGGCCCGGTTGAATACGGCCGCCGGGTAATCAACTTTCTGATCCCGGGTGAACGTCAGCACGCCGTCATCCCAGTACGCCACCACTGAAGCCGCATTACAGATCGCCTGCACGCGGTCACCGAGAGAGTCATTCTCATCGTCAAACGTGTAGTCGAAGTAACCCAGACGCTCGTCAGGCAGGCTTTCGGCGATTGAGTACAGCCCGTACAGGTCAATGCTGCTTACCGGCTGCTCGCCCATAATGAGCCAGGTATGCGCCACCGCATCAGCGAACGAGCGCGACGGACGCAGCGTGTAATCCACCGTCTGTGTGTCCAGGTCGTATGTGATGGTGTGGCGGGTCACCAGCGCGTTATATTTGCGCTCACGGCTGCCCAGGGCGTTCTCTGTCGCCCTCACCTTCACTCGTACCAGGGTGTCTGTCTGGTGAACGACATTCGTCCGGATGTTGATGCTGTGGATCTCTTCAACCTTCAGAAGGCTGGCATCGCTGGAGTTATCTGTGCGCTGGAAGCTGACGGCGTATTTCCCGAAGCCGCCGGTCGGCGTGATTTTGTCAGTACGGTAGAACACCTCACTTGTGGAATCATGCGGAGTCGTCTGCCAGTATGTGAAAGTCTGCTGCGTACCAGGAACCTGGTTGTAGTCGTCGTCGATCTTCCAGATGACAACTTTCCAGTTGGTCTCCTTCTTTGGTCCAAGGCTGGATTGAGTGTGCAGCCATAGCTGCGTCGACTCGACCGGGGAGAAGAACGGGCCGACCACCAGCGCCTCGTTATCGTTCAGGATGAATTTTGTGGTGTTGATCGTGGCATTCGCCGGGATGTCCTGCGGGCCTTCGAGCTGGTTCATCGTAAACGTGTACCAGCGCACCGGGTTAACCACGTCACCGTCGTTCGTTTCAACGGCGGAGATCAGCGTGCCGGAGAATGTCGCATCGGTAGTAACGCTGCCTGATGCTGTGCCGTACGTCACGTTGATGGTGAAAGTCACTGCATGCGGCAGCACCAGCCCCATAAAGTAATCGAACTCGGCCTGCTTAATGATTTTCATCGCAATCTGGCCGCCGGAATACGTTCCGCTGACAACTGTGTTAGCCGTCGCTGTCTCCACAGGAAAGTCGCTGGCCTCGTTCTGCCCGGGAACCTCTTGCCCGTCAACGTCATCAAAGCCATATCCCTCGACGATCTGGGGGATGACAACACCAGGCGGATAGAACTGGAATTCTGCACCGGCCAGAGAGCCAAGGCTTGATTCTGAGTAGCGCACAGACTCGTAATCGTATTTGCCGATCCCGATGCACATCCACTCTGTAACGTACTTTAGTCCTCCGTCTGTAGACGTCTGGTGAACGTACTCGAATACCGATTCTTGGATCAGGTCCGGGAAAGAGCGAATCTGTCCGTAGATGTCCGGTTTGGCCTTGTAAACGCGCGCGGTGTTTGTCTGACCGGTCAGGCTATTGTTGGGCGAGTCGACAGAATTTCCACCGGTGTTTGCGATGGCCGGCTTCGGTGCCAGGAAAGAAAATACCTGACCAACCACTTTGAAGATCGGGCTGAGGATGTCGCCGACAATACCCTTCGGCTGGTCGAAAATCTGAACGTGGTCCAGCTCGCTCAGTTCAAACGCCAGCTCGTCATCGTCGCCCAACTTTACGCCGTTGCGGACGATCAGCAGATCGCGGTGAAAGGTAGCGTCATTGGCCACCAGCCAGTCATAAAAAAGGGTGCCGTTTGGCACCCTGCAACGCAGCTTAGGCGTTCCAGGAAAGTTCGATATCTCAACCAGCGCCATATTCGAAAAACTCCACTTTGGTGAATGCCCGCTGAATGACCAGCAACGAGTCCATGCGTACGCTTCCGTTCTCTCCGCGCGAGTGCAGCGCATGTCTGTTAAGCACCAGGCCAACGTGTGCCGGTTGCGCGCCGCGGTAGCCGACAAATATCCCGCCTTCGACCGGCTTATCGACCTGGCGCCAGAAAACAACATCACCCTGATAGCAGGTGAAGAAGTCCTCACCGGCTTCGTAGTCCGGTGTCTGGTGCAGTTCAATTCCGAGAACGTGCCGGTAATACAATACGCACAAGCCCCAGCAGTCGACTTTCTCGAACGAACAGGCCCGGTTAGCCCACGGCACGCCGATCACATTCCGAACAAAATCAGAGGTACTGAAGTCCCGTGTATTCGACTGGATCATAAAGGCGACCAATGTTGTTGTTCAGAGGGTTGGTGACAGAAAGGGTTACCGATGCGGCATCAGCGTCGATGTCCACCGTCTTGACGTATAACTGCCAGGACTTAATCGGCACCGACACATCGCCGCTGTCGAAGATCTGCCGCGTGGCCGTGATGGCCGTCAGTCGGGCCGTTCCCTTCCACTGCTTCATCAGCGCTTTGATATCCGACGACAGCCGCCCAAGCTTCACCGTCGCGTCTATCACCGGCGTGCCGCTCTGCTGACTCTCTTCGATTTCAAAGCGCGCTGGCGTGTACGTCTGGCCGCCAAGGGTCTTCGGGAAGAACTGCTTATCGACCAGGCGCACATAGCCAAAGGATGGATGGTAGAACGTGATGGTGTCGTACAGACCGCGCGTCGGGCGCTGCTGTTTATACTCCCTGAAGCTCGGCATTACGGCATCCTCGGTAGTGATTCCGGATCGCGCCCATCCGGATAACCAGTGACAACGATATCCAGCCACGAATCCCACGGCGGCGGCAGCTCAACAATGATGTCGTCGAATTCGTCGTCGGCGTTGTAGAGGTGGTTCGCAATAACGGTCCCCGTCCATGTCACCACCCCTCCGTCGATGCTGGTTTGCACCGGCATCTGAGTGAAGTGAAGCTGCTGCAGCTGCAGGTCACTACCGCCCAGATTGATATTCATCCTGAACCAGTTAAGGCCCCGGTTGAGATAGTTCGGGCTGCGCAGCCATTGCTGGAACGCGCGCTCCTGGTCCAGCGTGAAAATCCATGTCAGTGACCAGGTTGCTTTCAGGTCGTCAGTAAGGCTCTGGAAGATAGCTGGGCCGACCGCTGGCTGATCGGTCTGGAACCCGGTATCGAGCGTCATGTTTTTGCTTGCCTTCTGCGCCAGTGGCAGCCAGTCGGGATAGTCGATAATTGGCATCAGCCCTGCCCCCTTGGCGTACGTTTAACGTTCATGTTGCTGGTAATGGCGTTACTGATTGGGCCGCCGTTATTCAGGTCTGCCACGATGACATCAACGGTAAGCCCACCGTTTGCATCGGTACCAGCCTGAGCATCAACAGAGGATGACGTGTAGTTCTGAATGTTGATAACCACCCCGCCACCGCCCCCGGCAGTCATTTCCTTGTTGCTGATAACCCTGCCGTTATCGCCCGGTATCATGTACTGCTTACCGGTACTGGCCTGGTAAATCTCCGGCATGCCGCCTTCGCCGACCTGGTACATTCCGCCAGCCGTTACCGGACCGCCGTTCTTACGTTTACCGAGAAGGTTCGCGCCAATAACGCCGGCCACCGCGCCGAGACCGATCGCTGCAGCCGTACCCATTGAGGCTATTGAGGAAAGGATTGCCGCCGGGGTCCATGCCGCCGCAGTCGTTGCCGCCGCCGCTGTGCTGGTAGCAGTCTGTGTTGCCACTGCTGCCGTCTGTACTGCCGTCACCGTGCCGATAGCCGCCGTTTGTGCCGCCTGGCCCATGATGGCTGACTTAACCCACTCAATTCCCATCTGGACGAATGAGTTAACCACGCTGTTCAGGACCGTAATGCCTATACTGCGCATTGCATCGCTGGCAGACATGCTGCCTGTTATGATTCCTGTCAGCGCGTTACTGGCTACAGAACCAAGAGAGTCGAAAGCCGCCGCCGCTGCCTGCGTGGCAGCATTCTTCTGCGCCCACTCTTCCCACATCGCCGCGTTACGCTGATCCCGGTATTGCTGTTCGATAGCAGCGCGCGCCGCCTCAGCCTCACCTATCTTCTGCGGGTAAAGCTGAGCATATTGCTGGATATCAGCAATGTCTTTCTGGTACTGGCTATCCAGCCCGGCGGTTTTACTGGTTTTGCCCTGGATGGCGCTGAACTTATTGGAAGCCTCTGTGCGCTCCCGTTCAGCCTTTGCCTGCTCACGCAGTGCGTTGGCATTATCCCAGGCTTTCCCGGCAAGTTGCCCGGCAAGTATGAGTTGATCCTGCGTGGCGGTATTACCGAGAGACTGCTGTGCATTAAGGACAGCCTGCGCTCGCGATAACTCACCAACACTCCCAGCTGACAGCTCTGCCTTCTGCCGCAACTCATCCAATTTTTGGTTAACAGTCTCCTGCGCTTTAGCGTACTGCTCCGCCTCTTTCTGAGCCTCTGATTTACCGCCTTTCGCTTTGCTGCCAGTAGCCGTGCCAGTGGTTTTAATCTCGATTGGCTTTGTGTTAGCGGCAGTCTGCGAAGCTTTGGTTACAGCAGCGAGATCTCCAACCAGCATGGCAGCTTTATTGCTCAGCCCGGCCAGTGCTTTGTTTTGTGCCTCCCAGCCGTCTAGCCCAAGCCATGACCAGGTGCGGGCCCGGCGGGTAAACATTTCCGCAGTACTGTTCAGATCAGAAATCTGTGCATCGGCAGAAATTGCCTTCCCGGCCAGCCTGTCGATCGCGGCTGTCAGTGAGTCAATCACAGCGACCATGCCTTGACTTGCGCCGGTCGCCTGATTTACAGAGTCAATCATCGACAGGAATGAGTTAGTCAGTGCGGTATTTGCCTGGGAAAGAGTGCGCGGAAGCTTCTCGAACTCAGCATTAACCGATCCGGTTTGCTTCTGGATAGCGTTGAGAGCATCTTCTGCCGTCAGTTTCCCGTCCAGCATCAGCTGTCGAAGTTCTCCAATGCTTACACCCATCCCGACGGCAATCTGGCGCGCCAGTTCTGGCATTTGCTCAAGGATGGAGTTAAATTCTTCAGCCCGTACAGTGCCTGATGAAATTGACTGACCGAACTGACGAAGAGCATTCGCCATTTCTTCGGAAGAGGATCCGCCGATACGCCCAATTTTTTGAAGAGTCTCGGTGAGCTGGATTATCTGGCCGTTAGTCGCGCCGGTATCGCGCAACGCCGTGCTGAGAGTCTCCCAGAGCTTTTCTGTATCCTGCAGCGAACCACCCGTTGCCGAACTTATACGCATCAGGCTCTGCATTGTCTGCGACGCTGCCGCAGCGCTACCGGTCAGACGCTCAATGCGCGCGTTTAACTGACTCATATTGTCAGCGGCAACGAGAAACGCCTTACCCCAGTCAACAACGAGTGACGCCGCAATAGCGCCGGCTACACGGTTGATATTGGTCTGCAGCTCATCCATCTTTTTGGCTGCATTCGTCGCGGAGTTGCCGATTGAGTCGAGTGACTTATTGGCCTTTCCCTGCGCCTTCAGCAAGCCAGAAACATCGGCCTCGATGTCGTAATAAATCTCGCCTGCTTTTTCAGACATCAGTTTTCTCCGGGCATAAAAAAACCCGCCGTAGCGGGTCAGGTTTTTGACTTGTGCCTATGAATCTCTTCCTTGAAGAAATCAAATGTCCCTTTATTTGGGTCAATATTCTTTCTACAAGTGGTGAAGTCTTTTGAAAGTTGACTTCCATCGCCTTGTTCACTTAACGATTTTTCGGTTAATTCGATGACAGCTTGTGATGCATCAGAAAGGCAATTTACTTGTTGCTTCGCGAATTTAGTTAAAGTCCATTGGATACCATAAATGCTGGTAGGTACGCCAAAAATGATACCTAAAGCCCAGATGATAGCCTTTTGCTTAGGAGTTAGCATTTTATAACCCTGAGGAGGAAAGTTCAGATTATTCTAATCTTTCAAACACAATTAATTAACTCCTACAATTCGCAGTTCAGGTTTTTAAAAGGTTACGTTCGCGCTCAATCATTGCCTTCCATCGACGATCATCATCATCCATAACCGCGTCATACTCTTCCCTGGTGAAGCCTTTCTGGTCCGGGTATTTGGCGTTCAGCATCATGGCGAATTCGGTCATGGTTAACTCCATCGCCTCTTCCTTGCTGATGCCAAAATGATTGCGGGCGGCCATGATATATTCAGTCGCATGAAACTCAGAAGTCGTTTCCTTACTTTCGTTCTTCTGCAGCGTCCTGACTCTGGCCCGTCCAATAATGCCATGCATCATCAATGACTGGGCTATCAGAATGAGGTTCTCAGGAGGTAGCGAACCGCGGTGCCATACAAATGTACGTCGTCCAGTACGGGATAGCTCATGCCATCCAGTAAGCTCAGAAACATCCTCATCGCAGCAAGACTGGATGACGTTGATCGCTGATAGAAGCGCCTCACGCACAAACGCGGCAGAGGCTGCTGCATCGAGCGCCCATTGTGGCAGGGAAACGTCACCGAAATAGTAAGCGTAGAATTTGCGCTGATGCTCAGGTATAGCGCTGTGAATTTCGCGCGCTGCCTTAAGCATCTTCGCCACGTCGTCATTGAACAGCGCATAGAAAGTCCTGACGATATGGTCTGGCTCGCCGATCCGAGTCATGTTACGGAACGATGGACGGAAGAAGTATTCTCGCTCACCAGCACCTATCACGCACTCGCCTATCTCTTTCAAAGGTGTCATATCGTCCTCCATAACCAGTATCAAGGGCAGCACGCCGCCCTTTGTAGTGATTACGGCGCGGCAGTTACGGTAACAGCGCAAGTGTCAGTAAAGTCACCGTCCGCCGTAGTTGCCGTAATAGTCGCGGTACCAGCAGCAACGGCAGTAACCAGACCGGTTGAAGTGACTGTCGCGATGGAAGGTGCCGAGGTCGTCCATGTGATCGACTTATTCGTTGCATCAACTGGCTGAACTGCGCCGCTGAGTTGCTGGGTTGCCCCGACGACCAGAGATGCAGTTGCCGGGGTTACTTCCACACCAGTGGCTGCGATGGAATCAGCAACTTCAAACACAACGGTGTCAGCGTCGTAGACTTTCCACTCGCCGGAGAAGGTTGAGATATCGTTGGTACCGAAATCAGCGGACCATGAAGTGGTGTTCATGAACCCCTGGATATAGGTACCGGCGTTCTCACCCGCGAAGTCAAAGCGGACCCAGAGATTCGGCTGCCGACCAGCCTGGACTTCATCGAAAATATATTTCGAAAGCCTGAAAGCGCCGATCTCGTTGTCTTTATCAGACTTTCGGAGCTCCCCTTCACCGGAGATCGTCAGATCCATATTGTTGACCAGGTTTTCCACCAGTCCTTTAGCATCATCTGCCTCAGAGTTGATGGTGTTCATCGAATAGTCGATGCCCTTGGTCGTCATAGCGCCGAGACGCTTCCACTCGGAAAGCGCGGGCACTGCGTCGGGGCAGCCAAAGGCCATGCGTAGCACAGCTACTTTCCCGATCAGCTTGCCAAAATCATTAGCACAGCCTTGCATGTGTACCTCTCAAATAAAAAAGGCCGCCTGATGGCAGCCTGATGGGTTGGTGATGGGGTTATTCGCCGTAGACGCACATGAACTGGAGCCGGAAGACCAGGCGGCCCTCTTCGGTCAAGATAGGCGCAGGCATATTGCCGAGGTTTTGAATCAGGCCAAGGCATTCGTCGGTAATGTCGTTTTGTTCGACATAATTGATGATTTCCTGAGCCTTTTCTGCTGCTGCGCGGCGCTTATCCTTGGCAGAAATGACATCCACCAGCACGTAGTGATCAGATCCGAGGTCATTTCGGATGTCGGTACCGCCATTAGGTCTGAACACTATGAATGCGTCGGTTAACTTCTTTGTGTCATCCCACGCCAACAACTGAACAATGAAGCCAGTGGTAAGCCCGGCATCAACGAAGTAGTTACGCGCGCGCTCATACATGGCTGGTGTCATACTGAAAGCTCCTTGCGCATTACGGCATCAATCTGGCTGCGGGTGTCTTCAAAGCCTTTGGTGAGGAACTCTTTCTGCGCGGTGGCGCGGCGGAAGGTTTGAGGAACATTCGGATCGTGAACGAACACAGCGTAGTTCGCGGTGTATCCCACCCGACCTGTCAGCCGAACGCCGTTGTTAATCAACTCCCGATACTGGCTATTAAGCAGCGTTGAGGTGTCGATAGGCGAATAAAGAGCAGCCTGTGAGCTGCCGATTATCATTGCTGACTGAAGCGCCCGGACAACCTTTCGCCCTTTCACGTCGTTGATGATGCGGTTGAGCCCGGCTTTCGACTGCTTAACGCCGCGCACTTTGATACCCATGGTTGTCTCCAGGCAATAAAAAACCCCGCCTGAGCGAGGTTTGATTTCATTTAAAGATGAATCAAAAAGGGAGCATTGCGCGGATTTCAGTGTGCCACTTATGAAAGGCAGGCAGGTCATCTAATAACCAGAATCCAAATCCAATCATTACAACGCCAATAATCATTTGAGCAATAACGCTGAACCAGTATTCAATAGGCTTGCTGTCTTTATGGATGTACTCCTTTCGCGTCGTCCCCTTAAATGTCTTTGTATAGACACCTCGTCGCAAAAAGATAATCGACTGAACAAACGCAAAGGGGCCGGTCAGAAAAATTCCACATACCGCAAGCCAATATTGAAATCCCATTACCTTTCAATCCACGTAATTTTTCCCCATATTATTGCACAGGTTTATCAGATTCCAGTAAGGATGGCGTAATCATCAGTCACACGCTCGAAAGTGTCGGCATAACGGATAACCTGCCGCACCTCGTCGGCACCGGCTACAACCGGGTCGGCTTCGGTCGATACGCCAATCAGCAGGTAATCACCCGCGGCAGCCAGCGCAAACTCTGTCCAGACGGTATTCTTCACAACGATTTCAGCACCCAGGCTGGCTAACTTCTTGCTGAGGCCGCCCTCGTAGTCGCAGAGGATTGGCTCAGGCTCGGCATAGCCCAGCGGGTCACCGCATTCGTCATTGCCTTCCAGCTTTCGCCAGATGGTCGCCGTGGCTGTGTATGACCAATTCGCAACGCTAGACATCGCTACCCCCTCAAAGCTCTGGTAGCGGCACCGTCATGCCTGCCATGCTATGCGTACAGTCATTCAGATATTGAATCTGCCCATCTGTCACAAATGAATGGCAGGTAAACGGCTTGTCTTTTGTGGCGTCGTCAAACTGTTCTGGGTCATCGCTGGGCATGAAGCCAGTAACCAAAACGCTTGGAGTCAGCGTCGGCTTATCAACGCTTCCATTCCATCCCCATCGCGGACCATTGCCAATGCCAACCTGCACCACATGGCGACTACCGCACCCGGGGCACATGAACGATAAACGGTTATCGCTCGCCTTCTTCACTCGCTCTGTCATTCTTTCCACCTCAGCACCTTCGCGCCGGTCGCCCGGATGCGCTCACAGTTGATATGCCACTCGCCGTCCGACTTAACGTAGCCGGTAGTCTCCCGTCCGGTGTCGGTCATCACCCATACTCGGGTAAATGAGCGCGGCAGGCCTTGCTTAACTGATTTGTACGTCATCAGCAGCCCCCGACCACCATGAACAGGCCGACACTGTTACCGGCGCTGATAGGCAACTCACCAGTGCAACCGCTGGTATCGAGTTTCGCCAGCGAATCGCGCAGCCAGGTGATGCTGTCAGCATCGTAATCGAACGAACGGGACGCGCCGGACGGCGCACCCTGCGATTTGATTCGGCGAGCCCCGGACGACGTGGCCATCAACGCTGCGGCGTACATCATGATCAGCTTTGCGGTGCAGTCGTCATACCCTGCGCCATCGAGGCACGGGATAATCTTGTTCACCGCACAGAGGATCGGCTCCAGCAACGCGCCCGGGATGGAATAACCCAATTCACCGAGGTATGCCTGCACTTCTGCCGCTGTGATTGGGTCAGCCATGGTTATTTCGCCTTTTTGATTGCTTCTGCCAGTGCGGTTTCGGCCTCATCAGCGCGTTTTTTTTCTGCTGCCAGTGCATCGGCGTGAGCCTTGTCTTTTGCTTCACCATCGGCGATTAGCTTTTGGTTCTGCTCCAGCGCGTCGGCGAGTTGCTTTTGCAGGCCAGACGGGTCGGCCGTCTGCGCGGACGGAGTTGCCACTTCGAAGGAAAGCTTCTCGCCTTTCTTCTTGTCGGTTTCCTTCGCCTTGCCAGCGCTGATCCAGCGCTCAGCCGTTGCGTCGTCAACATCCACCACCGAACCAACCTCCAGTTTGCGGAGATTGGCACCGGCGTGCAGGTTACTTGCCACGATTTCTACCAGTGCCATGATTTATCCTTAGCTTGATGCGTGAATGACAGAGTATTTGTTGTTGATGTCCTGTTTGACCATCAGCCCCATTGCACCCCATGTGCGCCAGATGTAGTCGCTGTTGTACTCCGGACGCGGAGAGGCAACAGTACCGATAGCCTGGCCGACGATCGGAGCGATAACACCAGCGCCCAGTGGCACGATGACGATTTCGTTACCTGACAGCTGGCTGTCTTCTTTAATCGCCGCAACACCAGTCAGTTTCAGGATTTCATCCATGATCGTTCCGGACTGGAAGTTGTCGGAGAAATAGCGCTCCAGGTTGGAGATGATTTCACCGGATACATACCAGGTTTGCTCTGCATACTGGTTATTCACGCGACGCATCTGATCGCGCAGCGCGATTGCGCCTGCTCGGATGGCCTGCGACGTTGCTGTACCGGAGGTGAAATCGATGTTAAGTCCTGAAGCTCCAAGGTCGATCTGCGCTACACGCTCATCGTCACGCAGACCTTTCCAGGTCAGGCCATCGAACACTGCAAAGTTACCTGCTTTATCGCGGAAACCGTTGAAGATGTAATCGACGTAGCGGCGCTGCACGTCTTCTACCGACCCGCGCTGAGCATCAGCCTGAGACTGAAGCGCAGACGGGCTGTTGAAGATCGGGTCACGCCATTCGAACTTGAATCCGGAATCGTGGATCGGAACCATCGTACCGTCGAAGGTATAGCTGCGGGCATCAAGCGCCGCGCCGACCTGGCCGGACATGGAGGTATGTGCCCAACCGCGACCGCCGGTGCGAGCGTAGTCGTAGCGAGACTGCTCAATGCGTACTGAGCGGGATAGTGGCATCAGATCGTTCAGCAGAGTGAACTCTGTATTCGGCTCGAACTGCTGCAACACAGTGGTATCGAAAGCGCGATACAGGCGGCGGATATCATCAACCGCGTTCACGGCGTCGAGATAAGGAGCATTTTCTGCATCGCCACGGAACTGAGTGCGCGCGAGAAAATCCGCTGCTGCCTGAGCACTGGCATTTCGCTCAACTTCGAGAGCGCGCCATTGCGCCTGGTTAACTGCGAGGTTACCGGTCTTTTCGCCGATAGACTTGGAGAATACAAACATTAAGTGCTCCTTACTTGAACACAACGCGAATCAGATCACCGGCCGCCGCTGTGACAGCTTTATCTTCTTCGACATAAGCGAATACAACCGCATCAGCCACTACAGCCGTGACGCGACCATTTGCAACAGCCACCGGCTGCCCCTTTGTGTAAGTGCCAGCAGCAGCGCGCACGTTAAGGAACATGCCAGGAAGTGGATGAATGCCTACAACCAGCTCATTGGTTGCGATCGCATCATCAACGCTCAGGCAGCGCAGGTAGTCTTTGTTAGCCACGTACTTAATCGCAGCTTCCGCCCCCGCTACCGATGCAGTGAACTTGTCAGTAGTGCTGAAGAACCCAACGGTGCCAGGCAGAGTAGATGCAGCAGCGCCGCCTTCTCGGTTGAGCAGCGGATTAGGGAATACGCCACCCGCGTGGATGATATGCTTTCCATCTTTAGCCATTATTTACTCCGGCATTTCGCTAAAAGATTGAGAGGAATTGACCTGGCGGAATGCACCATTCAGGCCGGTGGATTTTTGGCTGTTGGCATACAGACGGTCGAGCGCCTTGCCGTCCAGATCTGCGACTTCTTCATCGCTCATGTTCATAGCCAGCTTCACAGCCGCGCGCTTTTCGCCTTTCTCTTTATCAGCGTTCGCGTTCAGGCTGTTGAAAACGACGTCCACGCGTTCGGCTAGTTTCTGCGCCCACGCTGGCATCTCTTCGTTATTGGTAGCCTGCTCTTTTTTCTTGGGCTTGCCGGTTGCCGGGTCGATTTCTTCGTCGCCATTTTTCTTGGCGGCGGCTTCGTCGGCCTTCATCTGGTTGTATGCGTCCATCAGCTCGGCGTCGGACTTGCCTTCGGTCGGCTTACCAGCGGCTTGCAGCGCATTGATAATCAGTTCTTTCATCGGATCGTTCTCTCCGTTGGTTTTAATCTCGTACTCAGTGGGTTTGCGCACGACTTCTACAGGTTCGCCGACGAACACGGCCTTGCCGTCGTCATCGATGAGGTACTTCTGTTTCAGGTATTTGGTGTCATTGCGGTAGATGAAGCTGTCCGGCCACACCGTTTCAGGCCAAAGCCACTTATCTTCGGTGTCACCCTCGCGCAGCTTGTCGCTAATAGCGCGGGAGATGTCGTCGAAAGAGAAGTTGGAGGCATTGGTGAAGAAAAATTTTGTCTTGTTGAGCAGGCCGTCGCGGGTGCAGTCGATACCATCAGCAAGGCGGGCAACTTCAATCTGCTGCTCATTGCCTTCAGAGTTAACGAAGATGCCTACGCCCTCCTCCGGCGTTCCGGCGCCAGGCTCATCAAGCAGAACCGCCACATGGTCAAACATCATGTTGGTGGCGATCTCGTTGTATTTCTTACCCTTCGACTCGCCGTTGGCGGCAATACCGGAATACAGCAGGCCGGTGGAAATGTGGATAGGGTCCGAGTTGGTACCGGCCAGCATCTCATCCAGACGGTTGATCAGGCGCTTGCCCTTATCGCTCGACTCGGCGTACTGGCGGTTGACGTACATATCGCCCGTCACCTTCCCGTCTTTATGGCCGACGTTTTGCAGCCAGGCACCGACGTGGTACTCGTTCACCGCCCGAACATCGCGCGCCGAAACATGCTTGCCATCCACTTTCGGGTGGCCCAGCGGCATCGGGTTACGCTCGAGCGTGTTGTAGGCCTTTTCGATTTCTGCTGCCGGGTACAACTTCCGGTTCATCACGATATCGTCCACGACAGGCGTTATGCCGCGAACCACGATATGTGGCTTGCCGTCGATGGTTTCAGTGGTGATGTTTGAAGCGGAGTTGACGACGGTCAGCACGTTAACGCGGTTGCGTTTCATGCTGGGTCCTCATAGGTTGATTTCAGGCAATAAAAAAGGCCGCCGTGGCGACCTATTTGATGTGTTTAAATTCCCATCGGAATGAGCTGTAAATGTACTCGCCACCATCTTCCCTATCGGTAAGCTTGGCGGTAATTTCAAATTGGCTGCCAATTGGGTAAACCTTCACATCTGACAACTTTTTAGAACACTCAACAGCAAGTGAGGTACTCGCCCATTGTCCTGGAATCGGCCTGATATGAACTTTACCCTTCCTGCCTGACATGCTGGCTGGGTAAAAGCTCTCTACTATCAACTTACGATACAGCTCTTCTGGTTTTGCCATAATTCCTCCGCAAAACCACTTTGTATCATGCCGCTTCGTCCAGTTTCCACTGCTTGCGCTCTTTCTTCAGCTTATCCGCCAGCCCCTCGTTGAAGATACTGCCGTCGTCGTTGAGCAGCGCCGGAATCTGACTGCAATAGCAGTTGTACCGGTTGCCATTCTCAGCGTAGAAATCGCGTACCTCTTCTGTGGTGTAGACCTTGCCGTGACGGCTGGCGTGCCAGCTGCGCGTCGTTGGCTTGAGCGCAGACAGCCACAGCAGGCCGGTATTCAACCCAAGCCTATCAGCAGCCCAGTCTGTTTCATTCCACTGAGCCTGCCGCAGCGCGCCGACCTGCTCAGTCTGAGCGATGGTCTTTGCCTTCGACATCGACACATCGAGGCGCTTGCTGATGACGCTGGCCGTCTCGCGAGGATTCACGCCGCGCGCTACCGCATCGGTGATGATGTTTGTCAGGTCGCCGCGGGCGGTGTCGCTGATGACCTTCCAGTCACTGAACGTTGTCAGCCTGGCAGCCGCTATCTGGTTCAGGTATCCCGGGGTGCTTAAAAGCTGCTGTAGCGTAGTCTGACTGGCATACACCTGCGACTGGACCGACAGATTGGTGAAGGCGTTTAGCGTGCCGCGGTCATATTCCGCAATGACGTAGTCCATCGCCCATAGGTTCTGGCTGCCGCCTTCAAGAAGCTCATCATCCAGAATCGACTGCACCACCTGGAGCAGATCGGCCAATTCAGCAGCTGTCATGTCATAGACGAACTTACCGGCATTGACCTGATACAGCGAAGGTTCTGCGCCCTCGTTGTTGCACATCATCCAGGACTGCTGTGCGTTCGCCTCACGCTGCTGTCCAGTCAGCCGCAGCTCAAACAGAGCCTTAAGCCTGCGCTTGATGTTCAGATACCGATCTTCGATATCGTTGAACATCCGACTGACCTGCCGCGATGATTGCGTCGGGTCAGCTTTATTGCGCGGTACGATTGGCGTTCCGATTCTGGTTTGCGCTGTCATCATCATCTGTCAGCGGATCCTTATCGGTTTGCTTTTTATCAGGGTTAGGTGGCTGAACGACCTTGCGAGGCTCCAGTTCACCAACTGCGCGAATTTCGTTTTCATCCACCGCCGGTGTGCCGTATGCCTGCTGGGTATCCTTCGCCACGACAGCCATTGCCTGCATGTTGGCTATCTTCTCTTTTTCGCTCGGCGCGAGCAGATCAGACCATGCCAACGTGACCTCTCCGGATGATGGCGGGTCAATGACGCCTACGGTCCAGAAGCGCTCAAGCACGCTCTCGATCACCGTCGACTGGAATCCCCAGCGGCGGCCGTTACAGCGCTTCGCCCAGTCTGTTTTGTCCTCATCGGAGGCAAGGCGCCCCGTCTGCTGGCCAAACAAGATTGTGAATGGGCACTGAATCGAAGATGCAAACTCGTTAGCGGCCACTGTCCATGTTGGAGATGGATCGGCGGCTGCCACGGAGAGAACCGACGGAGTGCCAGCCTGCATTACCAGGGCCGCATCCGTGCCACGATTCATCTTTGCGACTTTGTCGTTAAGCGCCTCGCCCAGGTCTTTGTAGCCAGATTCTGTGGCTTGCTTTGACAGGTTCGCAATGTTGGTTTCTTTGTCGAACGCAATCCCGAGCTGGCGACTGGCATTCTTCAGGAACCCTTCAGCACTACCACCCGATACCTTTTCGAGGTCGAGCAGTTTGTTGTAGCCCGCACGCAGGAAAGGCACGCCAGAGAGCATGTTCTCGTCTTCAGAGCCTTCGCAGAGAATGATGATTCGCTCGGGGTGTACGGTAACGCCGCGCACCGGGCCATACGTGCCATCATCACCAACTGGCTGCTCGTTGAAGTTGTACGAAACTGGCTGGCCGTACGTTTCTGAAAGCGTGTCGGTATCGAAGTTGCCTGGCTTGATCTGCGATTCCCATGCGGGGATCAGCTTAACAATGGGTCCGTTACCGATATTCCGTAGAGATTTAACCTTCGCGCGGTCGACTGGCTCGTGCCATTCCCTGCCGTCACGGAACTGAATGAGCAATGCCGAGTACCGACCGACAAGATTACGGCGATCCGCATCCTTAATTTTCGGCCAGTGTTTCTTCAGCAGCTTAGTGGCTGACTTCTCCCAGTCCGTTGTCTCAGTTGACTCCTTACCGTCGTCGCCGTCGATGATCGTCGGGTTATCAACCCAGCACGAATCAAGAAGCTTATGAACGGCGGCAAACGCCACCGCGTTGCGCTCGTATGCCCGGTAGTAGCGGTCGAACTCGAGACTGTTTGGATAGCCGAACTCGTCCCACAACTTCGTGCGCTTGGTGTTTCCCGGCTGGCCTGCGTACAGCATGCGCTGCCGCCCAATAGCATCAGCAAGGGCATTAACGAGGAATGAAACCTCGCTTTGTTGTTCACTCACTGATGAGCTCCTCAGAAGAATACTGCGCCGACCTGCTTGTGGTTGTTCTTCGCTACTGCAAAGTAACGGAAGCCGTCAGCACCGTGTGATGTGAAGTCATGAAGCGGTTTGTCTTTCCAGCACCCGCGCTTATCGTCCCACTCCTTGCGGTAGCCTTCGAGGTGAGATATTCCCTCAGCACATTTCTCCTCATCGAAGACGCAGGACGGGAGGATTTCACGCACCGACTCAATGCCGGTATCGACACCCGTTTTGGGGACAACATTGAAGGTCATCGAGTAAACCTGGCCGTCGATTTCATAGCCTTCCTGCGCAAGTTCTTTACGCGATTTGGCATCAGCGCCGAATTCACGGTTCTCAATGTCGTGCGGACCCCAGTGCTCGCCGTACTCATAGCCGCGGTCTTTCAGCACCTTCATGTAGTGCCTCAGACCTTCGCCGGAGTTTTCGTAGTAGTCGATGATATGGAACTCTTCGCCAACCTCGCGAACGAACCAGATGGCCGTGGAGTCACCCACTCCGATATCCCAGAACGTATGCACCGGCAGGTGTGAGTTATCCGGGATTTGGCCGATCCGCTTGTTGGTGTAAAGCCAGCGGAACTGCTTGGCGTAGTACGCGCCCTCGACCGACTGCTGGAACGCCTCGGCCGGAATGGTCGGGTATTCGCGCTTCATGTCGTCGCCGAGGGTTTTCTCTTTGGCGTAATACCATGCCTTTTGGCGCTCGTTGACGACTACGCCGTGCTTCGCTTCCATCTCAGCGAAGTATTCCAGCAGGCGCACCGGCAGCGCTTCGACCGGGTCGATTGCGTATTGAGGATTCTTCCACCAGGAGAAGAAGAAAAACTTCCAGTCCAGCGCGGATAAGGCTTTGCCCTGGAGCAACGCTTTCTCTGCCGTCTGGCAGTAATCGAAGAAGTAACCCGCCCGTCCCTCTGCCGTGCTCTCGATAGTAGCGAAGCATCCAGTCGATACCGCCTCAAACGCACCAGTGACGATTTCACGGGCTTTATCCGGATACTTGGCGCATATCTTCCCGAACTCGGAAACGTGCAGGTAACGCAGCGTACCGCCACGGAATGACGTGCTGACGTAGAGTGATCCGCCCTTCTTAAAGACGAGCTCTCCGGAAGAGTCATTGCTCGCCGGGTTGGCCGCCTTTATCTCGGCGGGCAACTTGTCGTATGCGTATTTCACCTTTTCGCGAAACAGGCGCTTTGCGTCATTCAGCGTGTGGGCAATCAGCGCGCACTTAGCCGACTCGAACAGGGCCGCGTCGAGCTGGATGATGCACACCTCTGTGGTAAACCCGAGCTGGCGAGCTTTCAGAATGATGTTGCGGGTGTGGATCCCCTCGAAGTATTCCCGCTGCTCAGGTGTCATCCTGAAGCGCGTAGGCTTTCCCTCTTTGTCGGTGATCCAGTAAAGGTTATTAAGCCGCCAGTCTTTATTGGACAGCAGCTTGATGTGCTCAGGTTTCATTACGCCCCCTGAGACAGTGAATCCATCAGGTTAGACAGGTCATCAACCGTCTTATTACCTTCCTCTGTGTCGAGGTTATACGCCTTGCGCTCAGCGTTTATCACTTTGATTTGAGCATCAACACCGGCAGTGATCGAGCGAGACATTGAGGCGTGATTCTCTTCAGTGATATCTGCATCTTCGAGGAAGTCTCGGAGCTTATTGGTGATACCGCGCCATGCCGCCAAACTTTCCCGATGAGCCATGACTACAGCGGCGGCCTCGTCAGATGCCTGGTCAATAATCTGCTCATCAGTAACCACTGGTGCCTGGTTACCGTCTTTGGTTACCGACTTGGTTACCTTGGCCTTGGTTGCCGCCCTGACCTTTTCAGTCAGATCGCGCTGCCATCCCTCTTTGTTTGCTCTCTTCAGGATGGTAGCGTGGTTAACGCCATGCTTTTCACCGATGGCCCTTACTGATAACGAACCAGCCCGGTAAGCCGATTCGATGGCCTCCCAATCTGGTTTGGTCATTCGTTACTCCGTTGTTTGTTCTGCTGGCTGTTCGGTCTGCTCTTCCGGTACTGGCGTGAACTGCACGCGCTTCACATCAGCAGGAGCGAAATACAGCCACTCGCCCGTCTCGGTCGCCAGCGGCACAAAGCCGTTAACCAGCTCAGGCTGACGTCGTGACATCTTGCCCGTGAAGGTTTCGCCTGTTTGGGTTGTTAGCGTGATTTGGTAGATGTCGGACATGATTTACCTCTTTGCCTTGTCGCAGCTGATGCCCTGCTTCTCAGAAGTGCTTAGCCACTTACGGCTTACCCGTCAGCAAGATGCAGATCACCGCCTTATTGGGGTTGAGCATTCTTTCCTTGTCGGGAGGATTCGATTTTGCGGATTGCCGCCTTATCCAGATTGCACTGCCCCAGCGCCATATAGAGCTGAGCGTTTAACTCCAGACTTGCCTGCCATGTAAACGGAACCACCATTCTGGGGATCGGCGTGTCTGCTGTCAGGTCAGCGCTTATCGGCACCACCGGGGCCGGAACGTAAACTGTCTGCGTATTCCCGCAGGCTGTCAGCAGCGGCAGCAGGAACAAGCTGGTTAGCGCACGGATCTCCTTTAAGCGCCTGCCTGATGTAGACAATGCGCGTTTCGCCTTTCTTGGCCAGTTCGTTCTTAGCATTCTGGGTAGCCTGTGAGATATCACGGATGAGGTTCATCGTGGTGATCACGTTGCTGGTGATCGCCTCTGATGTGTCTGCCCGGACCGTCGCTTTATCGCGCTGGTCTTTGTAGGTGATGGCGTTGTCGCGGTAGTGGTTCACGAAGAACGCCAGCACGCCGATTAATGCCACCACCATCAGCTGCAACCAGTAACGTTTAACCAGCGCGCCAATCATGACAGGAACAGAGCCCGCTCTGCCTCCCGGCGACGTGTGAGTCCATTCAGGACTTTGCCACCAGCTTTATTCCAGCTCAGGAACTCATCGGCAGCGCCAGCGTAATCACCAACGTTGAGTTTTCGCAGAAGGGTTGATGTCGACAAAGACCGGGCGCCGAGGTTATACGTGAAGGACACCAGAGCATCGAATTGCCCCTGAGTCAGCCCGACTTTAACCAGGCGGGACACGTCACTTTCGTAGCTGACAAGTCCGGTCTTCAGTAGACGCTCAGCCGTTTCCTGCTTAATCGTCATCCCGGCGCGGATTGGTTTGCCGTCGACATGCTGAGTCCATCCGTATCCGATCGTCCACACTCCGACGCTGTCCTGGTACGCGGTGAGCTTGCAGCCTTCGAACTGCTTGATCAGGGCAATGCCTTTCTCACTGGTTTGCATTCTTCATCCCCGTCAGGCGCTCCCAGAAGTACGTCAGTGCTACGGAGCCCATTGCCCCGCTGATACCAGACGTAACCAGAATCATGTAAAGACTCAGCCCACTTTCTACGCTTATCAGGCCACCAATAAGACCGGTAAAGCCGGACACTGCAATTTGTGCCAGTGCGTTGATCCAGCTCCAGGTGGCTTTATTCTGCTTCACGTCAATAAGGTATCGGACCAGGCCGCCCCAGCATGACAGAGCAAGGACAATCAGCCATGACACTCCGGCAATGCTTTCTTTATCTTGCATACGTTTAGCCATATCACCTCCGAAAAACGGGGTGCTGTTTGTGTAGTGGGAAAGGCCGTCAGACACGATAGCTACGTGGCATCTGGAATTGATTGTCTGCGGCCTGAATAAAAAACCCGGCGACAGGCCGGGAATATGAGGGTGTGGCAATGTCGGCTCTCTGGCCGAAGGGTCCCAGGTAGTGGGTTTGGTTTGTGGTGGCTGAAGTCGCGTTTTTGCCGTCCCCATTAGACCCGGCTCAAGGGTTTTGATGTCCCCGATTCATCAGCACTGTCATCTTGTGCTTCACCACAACGGTCAGAGCACTGCGCGGCACCTTTCACCAATCCGCGAGGTCTACGGGTTCAATGCTCTTACCTGTTGTGTAGATACGAAAAAGCCCAAGGCGTTAACCTCGGGCTTGTATTCTTTGTGTCGACAATCAAAGCTATGGCGACGATATCAGATTTACATGAAATATATGCGTTTCAATCCAGTTTTGCAAGACTTGAGTCTAAATTTGTCGCCTTTTGTTGTGAACGTGATCGCGTAACCTGCAACAAAGCTCCACTGTCCAGGCGCAGGAAGATGCGGCGCATCTCTACCCAGCGGTCCGTAAAGGTCTCTGACCAGTTCTTTGGTGTTACGCCAACCAGATCCGCCAGCGCCTGATATTCGTACGTATCACGCCCTGCCAGCTCTGCTTTGACGTCCTGCGCCGCCAGCCAGATAAGCTTCTTCAGTCGCTCCATCGTCTTGCCGGCCACCTTCTTCGCGCCGAGCTGCTCCCGGAACTCTGCCCACGCCCACTGAGTGATCGCCACCTGGTACTCGAAGCGTATGTTCTCGCTGTAGTTCCAAAGCAGCCATGCTTTCTGGTGCTCTTCCAGCGACAGGACGGCGCGGCGCCACGATGCGGTAACGAACTCAACCGGACCCACCAGTGCGATGGATGAGCCTTTGGCTCGGGACTGACTTCCGCTCATCGCAGGGCCATCAGGGTTAACTTTACGGCCGGTGACCGGGTCGGTGATTTTCTTCCTCCCCCGACTGCGGGCCGTCGCGGTGAATTGCGCGTTCTCGGCGAAAGCTACCAGTTGCCCTTTCGTCGCCCCGCTGAGATCTGCGGTCGCCACAATGAGCTGCTGACGTACGTATTCCAGTTGCTGACTGTTCATGCGGCTTCCTTCTGTGGCTGGTTGTTTTTTGTCTGGCTGTGCTTTGCTATTGGCGGCAGACTGGCACGCTTAACGCTTTCGGCCTGGTACCGGAGGAAGTCGGTATAGTTCATGCTGCCTCCCGCTGTTTCAGTGCCTTGAGCTTGGCGCGGTACTCATCCCGGATCCGGATGAAGTCTTCACGGCGGTAGTTGGTCATTTCGTGGGGACCATTGAGCCAGTCGACGTATTCCTGGCCGTAACGAGCGACCAATCCAGCTTCGTATTGCTGCGCGACCGTCGCCTCTTTGGCGGTGTACTTGCCGGCCCCGGCATTGCAGGATTTGCACTGCTTATGCGCGTTGCGTTCTTCAAATCGCAGCTCAGGGTTAGCACCGACCGTCTTGAAGTGGCCGCAGTCCCACTGGCCGCCGTGCAGATCGGGAGGATTAGTCTCACCGCAGCTGATGCATGGTAAATCGGCATCACGCGCGCGGATGTAGGCATTGAATGCCTGCTGAGCCTGCGCTTTGTAGTAACCGGCAGGCCGTAGCTCTGCCAGGCGTTCCTTGCGGCGTTTGCGCCCGGCCTTCTCTGCCTCTTTCTGCTCCTTGATGCGCTTAGCGGCGGCTTTCACCTTCTCCTTCTCGCGTTCTTCCATTGCGAGGATTGCGCCGTGTTCCGGGCTGCACCAGCGGATCCGAATATCGTGGAATTTCGGCACGAAGTATTCACCGCATACTTTGCACTTACGGCGGGATGGTTTACGCATGGTTCCTCCGTGCCGCGAGACGCAGCCATTTCTGATCCACCAGGCGGGCGGTGTAGTCTTTCATGGTCGGGATGTCGGACGGCTTAACCTCTGGCTTGCGCTGGCGGCGCGCCGGGACGCGGAAGATTTCGTTTGTGATGACGCGAGAAAGTGGAGTAGACATCAGGCCTCCTGCTTATCGCGCAGCTGCTGGTATTCGCAACCGTTCGGGATTGTTAGGGCCAGGCCGAACTGGGCACACCACATTTCAACCTTCACCAGGAAGATATGCATTTCGCCTGTATCGAGGTCGGCGGTGTGGCGCGGCTCCCAGGTCGTGGTTTTCTCACCGGTGATAAAGTCGGTGTAGGTCACCTCTTCGCAGCCGAGATAGGTTTTTTTGAGGTTGCGCTTAACCCAGTCTGGAGTGGCGTCTGTGCGGCCGGAGTTAATCAGGTATTCGCTGATTTCCGTGTACCACATGTGGCTGAGCGCGTTCTGCGACAGGCTGCGCTTCTCGCGCCACGGTTTGACTTGCAGGCGGAAACATTGCCCGGCATCCAGCAACGGCTGAATCTGCTGGCCGATGGCCGCGAAGTTACCGCGATGGAGTTTGATGCCGTCTACTGGCAGAGTCATACGGCCTCCTTAACGGAAACCGCAGAATGCAGAAAATCGCAGGTGCATTTCTGCATCTGTGACAAGGTGAGGAGTTCAGATTGTGGTCGCATTTAAGTCCCCTTAAATGCGCAGAAGTCACCGGAGTTGTTCAGGCTCCGATGACATGATTATGGCTGGTTGATTGCTGGAAATCAAATTGCTTTCACGGCTTCAAATAACCCTTCAATTTTTCGATTTGGCTTTTTCTGTAAGCTATCTCTTTATGGATTTCATCCAGGCGCTCTTGGTTGTAATTACCATCAAGAGCGTCATCACATATAGCGGTTTCTTCTGCCAAAAGTTCTTTTATTTTCCGCTCATGTTCAGCAATCCCCTGCCTTGCACCTTCTGGCGAAGATTCAAATTCTATCGTCACTTTCCATCCTCCTGTTTCAGGTAAACCGGATCGCTACCTTTCGGTAAAGTTATCGACTTCTCACGATAAAACTTCAGGCGCTCAAGGAAGTAATCGCGAAAATGCTCGGGCTGATCGCGCATCACTACCTCAGCGATAACCGGCATGTTCAGGCGCTCTTTGTATGCCACGCCAGAGGCTGCCAGGTCAACGTTAACCTTGTCGCGTTCCTCCTGCGGCTTCGCTGCTATGTTCCAGTCAGACATAAAAAATCCCCTCGATGATTTGAGGGGATTATAGGTCAGGCTCCAATTTGTATCGTCTGACCTCGCCAGGGATGATTAATCCTCATAGTCGGAATACTGGCTTCGCCGTTCTTCGGCTCCATCCTCGTACCCTGACTCAAAGTGCCCTTGATAGTCGTCTGATTTGTAGTAACGCTTAAATGCTTCTTTTGGCAAGCCATAAAATCCGGCATGCTGGCCTAGCGATAAAAAAACAAAAGGTGTTCCACCGCCCTCGTACTCAGCTCTGGCGAGGCAATACCCAACCATGAACTCATCTTTGAACTGTGAACCTTCGAAATCAGACATCTTTTCCTTTCCGTAGGAGGCTTCTCCGGCCTTGTACCCGTTATCAAAAATTTCTGACATACATCTATCCCCAAGTTGACAGTTTATCTATGTAACATACAAATCATCCCTTCGAACTTCAACGCATAAGTAGTCAAGATGCTAGTTGTGCCTACAATTTAAAATCATTGCCAAATAGCAGACCTTCAATGCTCTGCCCATGAAGCGCCTGTTTGTCGCTGTTGCTCACTGGGCTGCCTCCTTCTGCGCAATTTCACCCCATATTTTCAGGCTATCCGTTTGAACAACGACGCCAAGCAGCGCGAGAATTTCCTCAGGTGTTTCTCGTACAACTATCTTTTCGCCCGAGGTCATTTTGATGTGGCTTACTCCAGCAAACAAAAACGACTCAATATGCTCAGCCACAATAAAAATTGGCTCGTAGATTGTTTTCTCTTCCCAACCGATAATCGAATCGACCTGACGAGAAACTGTTGCCTGCTGACTCAGTTTTAAAATTTTCATACCCCTACCCTCCCCCAAACCATCAATACCCTTCTCATCGCCGGACTGTTGCGGCACTCCTGAAATATTCCGTTGGTGCAGCTGCGCGCGGTACCGTCCTGCTCTTCCGACGTTGCCAGGCGATAAGTCACCGTTCGCCATACCTTGCTCACACGCACAATCTTGCGGGCCCGCTCCAGGTCGATAGCGTTCTTCGTGATGCAGTTGATGGTCATGCCACACTCGGCGGCCACATCTTTCGCAGTGAAGGTCCGGTGCGTTTCGAGATAACGCAGAATTGCCTGTTTGCCTTTCATCAGAATCCCCCTTTCTTTTTCGGCTGCTGCTCGCGCCCGCGGCGTTCTGCGGCGGCTGCGTGCTGGTCTGTGTCGTAAATTGCCCCGTTGATCTGATTGCAATAAACCGTTCCGGTACTGCCGTGGCGGTTGAGTCGCAGGATTAACTCGGTTTCTCCCGGCGGCACGCTGTCATCGAATGCGCCCTCACGGTGAATCCCGACCCAGTAATCGCAGTCCTGCTCAATCTGGCCTGTGTCGCGGGAATCGCTCGGTAGCGGGCGTTTATTCACTCGCTTCTCCAGTTCACGGTTGAGCTGGGTCAGCAGCACGACGACACAACCAAGCTCTTTGGCGAGATTCTTCAGTCCTTTGGTGATCATCCCGTAGGCCAGGTCATTACGGTCGGCTTTTTCGGCGGTCATCAGCGTCAGGTAGTCAACCAAAATCATGCCTACGCAGCCCTTCTCGCGTTTGATTCGGCGGCTTTCGCTAACGATGTGCGCCAGTGACAGGCCGGGGGTGTCGTCGATGTACAGCATGTCGATTTCACTCAGTCTCCCGGCTGTAGCGATCGCCTTCTTAAAGTCGCCGTCGTAATCGCCCTGGTACTGATCATCGGCATCATCCGTTGCGGGCATGTAAAAGATGCTCGGGTTAATGCCCGATTTCTGACCAACCAGCTTTTCAAGGATCTGGTCTCCAGGCATTTCAAGGCTGAACATCAGCGCTGGCTTATTCTCACGAACCGCGCAGTTGATCGCCATCTGCCCGTACAGGGTTGTCTTGCCCATCTTTGGCCTTGCGCCAATCACGAACAAAGAGCCTTTAACCAGACCTTTCGGCGCCAGCAGCCGGTCGAGTGACGGGATACCGGTACTCATACCGCGCTGTTCGCCTGTAGGGTCAAACCGTTTCTCCAGATCCGCTACCCAGTCATCCATAACCTCGCCGAAAGACCTCAACCCACGACGACTGCCGGTTTTTGAATGGTCTGCGAGCTGGGTGAAAATACCCTGAATGGCCTCGTACTTCTGCGTAGCGCTCATGCCGTTGCGGGAATACAGCAGTTCAGTAGCTTCGGTCAGGCGGTTGATACCGTAGCGCTCCATTGCGGCTTCCCGGACTGATGCAGCGTATGCCACGATGTTTGCAGCACTGGGAGTGTTCTTGGCAATCTCCGCCAGGTAAGCAAAGCCACCTACCTGCTCCGCGAGCCCTTTGCCTTCAAGCGCGTCGAACAGTGTCAGACCATCGACTGGCTTGTTGTCGCGGAACATCTGGCGCATCTCGGCAAAGATCAGCTGGTGAGGTCGGCTGTAGAACGACTCAGGCTTGAGCATCGCCAGAACCTTCTGGACTCGCTCGCTGTTGTCATCATCCAGCAGCAGGCCACCGATAACGCTCTGCTCTGCTTCGAGGTTTTGTGGTACAGCCATAAATTCAGCGGTCATCACGATCCCCCTCGCGCACTTCGATGTAGAGCTTTTCGGTCAGGAACTTATCGAATTTCATGCGGCGCCAGGTCTTACCGGATTTCTGGTCTGGTCGGTCTTCAAGCATCCAGCGGCAGTTCTGAGCGATGTAGCGCAGATAGCTTCTGAAACCGTCCATATCCATCGGCTTGCCGTCCAGGTTGCGGGCAATCTTGTTAGCCTTACCCCAGAAGGTGCGGATCAGATTGCGTCGCTCATCAGTGAGGCATCTCCATCCCCGGGCTTCAGGCAGCTCGTCTTTCAGGCATTGCCATACTTCATCGCATGACAAACGGGACTTTTTCTCTTCAGCGGGTTTTTGGTCATTTGCGACATACTTACTACCGTTAGGTAGTAAGTTATTTAATATATTGTTATCTGTGGACACTGGCTGGACATCGGCTGGACACTCCACCCCCGCAGGCATTTGTACGACTGCGTTTGCGCTGGACACCGGCTGGACATCGGCTGGACAAAAATTTGACTGATATTCGTCATATTTGACCACTTTTAGAACAGTAAAACGGTTGTTCGATTTAGTGGTGATCATGCCCAGGCCCTGGAATTTACGGAGCAGTGATTTAACGCGATCAGCGGTCAATCCCGTTTCCAGCGCCAGCGTGTTTCGCCCAGTAATGAACTCTCCGCGCTCGCAGATCACATCGCCAACATCAGTAGATACCAGTGTCTGTTCGTGATTAGCGCGCAGGAGCAGGTGAACCCATAAATGAGCCGCCTCAGCGTCCTTGTAGAACGGCACATCCATAATTTTACGGTGCAGCAAGGCAAACCCCTTACCGTCATTCGTGCGCGGTTTCTGGAGCCTTCTGGCCTCTCTGGCTTCGGCTAAATTGGATACGTTACCCACGGCCACTCTCCTTACGTTTCAGCTCTTCCAGGATGGCGCGCATCTTCTCTGCCA
The DNA here is from genome assembly GCF_010692925.1 of Enterobacter sp. T2. Lineage (NCBI taxonomy): Bacteria > Pseudomonadati > Pseudomonadota > Gammaproteobacteria > Enterobacterales > Enterobacteriaceae > Enterobacter > Enterobacter sp. T2. The sequence goes on from NZ_CP048736.1 coordinate 3,003,212, forward strand.
CAATCGGATTAACCGAGCGGATGAATCGGTCGCGGGTTATGTTTTTATGTACAGCGGTATGGAAATAGCGTGGTTTTTTTGCCATTATTCCTCCTGCAACTACTCTCGTTTTTGCACTTGAAAGTCGGTTCTGTTCGCGCAGACCGGCTTTCGCCATTTCTGAAGTCTTCACATAACCCCCAGCATCGATGTGACCATCGTCATCAGCGGCCCTACCTGCTCCGGCATAAGTCGGAACAGCGACGCTATACCCTCGCTCACCTCTTTCAGCTTCTGATGCTCTGGAGCGTCCAGCAGCACGGCCTGCTTAGCCTCAGCACACTCTTTCATCGCGGCGGCGATCAGCGACATCGTGTCGTTCTGCGGCGCCAGGCGGTTGCGGTACTCCAGCGGCAGGACCGACATGATTGCTGGCGCCAACTGGCGAATGTTGTTGGCGGCGTATTCGGTGTCGCCGTCGATCCAGCGGAACACTTTCTGCATCTGGCGGTGCGAGTCAGTCGGGATATCAAGACCGGTGCCGCCGGTAGCCCGCCACTCCTCAACAATCAGAGCGGCGACAAATTCACGGCTGCGGCAATCAGCTGCCCAGGCGCGAACAGCTGCGCGGATCCCATCGATATTTAACGCCGTGGAATCAGGTTCCCGGCGATTCTGGTAAATCATCGCCGTTGGCGAAAATTTGTTACCTTGTTGATACGCAAGTGAATGCATTGCTTTCCCTTTCGTTGTTAAAGCCGCCGTTAAGCGGCTGTGTTATTCGCCCCAAGCAACTGGGCGAGATCTGGACGGATATCCGCCGGTTTGAGCTTGCCGTTGGTTGCAGTGACAATCTTCATTACGTAGCGGGCATCAATGCCGCCACCGTGCAACCAGCGCCATACCGTCGGCTGCGCTACGCCGCACAGGTCGGCTAATTTCTTCTGGCTACCAGCGATATCAATGGCGCGCTGGATGGTTTTGTTCGTCATTTTCCAATTCCTATGAGTATTGGTGTGAATTGATAATAGCAATGCGTATTGATTTAGGCAATAGCTAAACGTGTTTTGACCATCAATACGCAAGCGTATAAATTTAAACTCATGAAAAAAGAAACTCTTGCAGAACGCCTGAATCAGGCAATGGAACTATCTGGCATGTCTCAGGGCGCTCTGGCTAAGGCGTCTGGCGTCGCTCAGCCAACTATCTGGCGGCTGACCAGCGGCAATGCCCGCGGCTCAACTAAAATCGTTGAGATTGCCAATGCGCTTGGCGTTCGCTCTGAGTGGCTTTCAACCGGAGTTGGGCCGATGCGTGACGATGGTCAAATGCCCGCGATTTCGCAGCCAAAAACAGAGCTGGCGCCTACTGACACATTCCGCATTGAAGCGCTAGACTTTTACGTGAGCGCTGGGCCAGGAGCCATCAACAGCGAGTTCGTAGAGGTGCTTAGATCCGTGGAATATTCAGTCGAAGACGCTCGCCGGATGTTTAATGGCAGGAAGGCTGAGCAGATCAGAATCATCAATGTTCGCGGAGACAGCATGTCCGGGACCATTGAACCAGGTGACTTACTGTTCGTCGACATCAGCGTCCAGCACTTTGATGGTGATGGGATCTACGCCTTCATATACGACGACACATCTCACGTGAAGCGCCTTCAGAAGATGAAGGATAAGCTACTTGTCATTTCAGACAACCAGACTTACCGTCCATGGGATCCTATTGAAAAAGAAGAAATGAACAGGATACTGGTGTTCGGAAAAGTGATAGGCAGCATGCCTCAAACATATAGAAAACACGGTTAACTTTTAGCCTAACGGCTTTTCACAGCAAGGATCATCATGAAAAAGCTCTTTATTGCAGCGACTGCAGCTGCGCTTCTCTCTGGGTGTGTGTCCATTCCTAAACCAGTAAATCTTCCGCCGTTCCCACAGGCAGAGTATGACAAGTTGAAACTGGATGGCTCCGAGAAGCTGACTGGCCAGGCCTTCCTTAAGACAATGGGCGGAGACGTGAAAGTGGCAGCTGGCAGTCAGGTTATCCTGATGCCAAAAACCTCTTATACCGATTTCCAGTTCGCCACCTGCATGGGGCTTACCCGCTGTGACAAAGAAGATATGCGCGCAGCGAAATATGAGAAAATCACTATTGCTGATGCCCAGGGTAAGTTTGAGTTCGATAACATTGCGCCTGGCGAATATTACGTCCAGACCAGCGTTACTTGGATGCGCCCATCCACGTACGGCCTGGTAACTGAAGGCGGTGCGCTGATGTCAGCAGCCTCAGTAAAAGCAGGCCAAAACAATACCGTAATGGTTACCCGGTAACCTTCACATTCCTGAAGAACCCAGCCATAGTGCTGGGTTTTTTATTGGCCGCAGCCAGTCCATTCGTTACAGCTACACTCGCCGCAGTAAAAAAACGATCTGAATCCCAACCTTTCTAAAAAATATCAAAATAAATTCCTTTAGCTATCAACACATTAATAGCAATTGCTATTATTTAATATCAATACGTATTGCTATAAACAATACTCATCGCTATTATCAATCCATCGAAACGAAACATCGACAGCTGAGCGAAGTTAGCCAGCGGCGGACAGCAAGTCGCCTGCTTTTTAACAACATGCAGATTTACAGCGTCAATGACCTGTTAAGACCCCTACACGTAAACGTGCTGTATCACCGGGTGCGATCCGGTCGGTGAGAGAGTATCCCCGCGCGAGAGCGAGAACGGCGTGAGAACGGGCAACACTGGCAGGGAGTTGGCGCTGACCAATACAGGGAATGTTTTGGGATTGGATGAATGCGCAGGCTGATGCGCACCGAGATCGCAACGTAAGCCGCTATGCGCAGTGATAGATGGTATGCGCGGTGTATACCGCACAAGGTCTGGTTAGTGCCATCCAGAAAGCAGGAAGAAGTCAGCACCTGCCATCCAATCGCCAAAGCATTTCGAAAGTTCCTGGCTAGCCGCTGCCACCCTTTTCGACGCGGCACACCTTATCGGAGGAATTATGTAACAGGTAACAGTGACGACTGAAAACCAAAATCGAGGAATAACTTAAAGCTCCAAACAGGAAGAACATGCAAAGCCTGCTCATCCTGTCCCTATTGCTAACGGTATGGCTTAGCCGTAACGCTAGCACGCAGCGAGAACCTTCAGAAAGCAAGCAGATCGCTATCTCAACCAGCTTAATGCGCTCAAGTGTCGCAGAGGCACATCATTTCAGGTGATGGGTTGTGGGGACATATAAATCTGATTTAAGCCCGGTCGCCCATGCCGATTCATGGGCAGTTATACCTCTGTCGCTTCACAGAGGCGGCTTAGTTATGGCAACCGGCGGCCATCCACCGCCCATTAGCGCAGAAGTCTTGTTTAACGTTCCGTTCGCCGCGATAAGGCCAAGAGGAAATCATGGTAAACCAGCAGCAGATCAGAGAGGCCCAACGGCTCGCGTCGTTCGCGGTGCTCCATCGCAATGCTCCGGCGTGGGAAGAAGCTAAGCGCCTTTACGCCGTCGCCATCGGGAGGACTCTTCACTGATGGAAACTTTATTCGCACTCGTCCTGACTGTGGCAATGACCAACAGTGATTACCAGGACGTCATTCTCGGCGTTTACGACAGCGCGCAGGAATGCAGCCAAGCAGCAACAGAGCAGAAAGTAACAGCAGAATGCTGGCCAGTAGAAAGCATCCTCCGCAACGGCGAGTTCTCGGCGAAATCCATCGCGCAGCAGTAACCACCCTATTCAACCGATCGGCCTGGCATTACGCGGGCGGGATCTGCACATCCAAATTTCAGGAGTTCAGCCATGAACGCATACCTCACTTACGATCGCATAGAAGATCGACGCTGGGTTGAGCAGCAGCTCACTGACGAGAAAGAGAAGTGGATCGACGACCGGGCGCAGCAAATCATCGACATGATGCCAAAAGAGCCGTCCGGCCTCTTCCACTTCTCGGTCCCGATTGACTCCAGCCCATACGAAGGACTTCGCAGCGATAAAGCTGGCGAAGCCTACAACGATTTCATTTCGGCAGTTGCTTACGCCCAGGCGGAATACGACTGGGAACACCGTACCGGCTGCCCGTTTTAAGGAGAGAGTTAATGGCCCGCAGAAATTTACTTCACAAATCGAAATTAGCCGACTTTAAGGAGTGGCTCTCGATGAACGGAATTCAGTGGAGAGATGGGAAAGGTAGTTACCAGGTGATCCAGGTGAATACGGGATGCGGCTGGACACCGATTTATGACAGCAGCAAAGAGCGACGCGAGCATTTCACCATTCAGGATGCTCTCAGGCCTTTGGTAAACAGATTCATCAGAGAGGCTGCAAAATGACAGATTCAAAAACTCATTACCGCAAGGCATTTGACTCCCCTTACCTTAGCAGCGCCGACATCGTTGAGCCAACAGTGCTGACGATCGCCCGGGCGACGTTAGAAAACGACAAAACAAAAAAATCTAAAGACGTTTTTAACACCGCCTATTTTGAAGAGCGCGAGCTGCGTCCCGGCGAAAAGCTCAAGCCGATGATTCTGAATGCCACCAACAGCAAGATGCTGAAAAGCATTACCGGATCCCCCTTCCTTGAGGATTGGGTTGGCGTGAAGGTAACGGTTTACGTCGATAAAAATGTCCGGTTCGGAAAGGAATCGGTTGAAGGCCTCCGCTTAAGCCCGGCGCGCGTTACAAAGCCGGTACTTTCTCCGGAAAAAACACAGGCATGGAATAACGCTAAGGCCGCCTTCAAGCGCGATGGCAACCTTGATGCAGTGCTGGCGAGAATGGACATTTCTCCAGAACATCGCCGCCAGCTTGAACAGGAGTGTTCATCATGATCTGGCACGACGTCGAGCAAAATGGTGAAGAGTGGGACGCTCTTCGCCTGGGTAAGGCCACCGCGTCAAACTTCGGCCTGATCATGGCTAACGATGGAAAGGCGTTTGGAGAACCAGCCAAGCGTTATGCCCTTCAGTTGGCTCTTGAGCAGATTAAGGGATGCAAGTCTGAGTTCGGCTTCTCAAACGAACACATGGAACGTGGGCACGAGCAGGAGCCAATTGCCCGCATGCTCTACGAAGAGATGAACTTCGTCGACGTGGATAACGGCGGGTTCTTTGATCACGTAACGTACGGTGACAGCCCCGACGGCCTCGTTGGCCAGGACGGGCTCGTTGAAATTAAGTCTGTCATTGCCGCCACTCACTACTCCACCCTCACCCGCGGCTCCTTCGATCCAGCATACAGATGGCAACTGGTCGGTCACCTTGATTGCTCTGGCAGGGATTGGGTGGACTTCATCAGCTACTGCTCAGACTTCCCGGAAGGTAAACAGCTCATCGTCTATCGCCTTACGGCTGCTGAATGTGAAACAGAAATAGCCCGGCTTCGCGCTCGCCGAAAAGACTTCCTCGAACTTGTTGCGGACACGAAGCGCCGCATCCTGGAGCTCGAATGAAACGCACACCATTTTACCGCAGGCCCGGGCGAACCGGGCAATTCTCCGGTCTCCGTGAACGCGTTATCTGGATGATTCAGACGCGCGGCCGCCCGGTAACCGGCAGCGAAATCGCCGAGAAGTTTGGCGTAACGCTCATTGAGTTTAACCGGGTCGCCAACGGCATCACCCGCGGCTCCGGACAGATAGCTCAGATCGTTAAGTCGGAAAAGTGGATCAACGAGGACGGCATCTGCGACCGGACTTTCGACCTGGTAACGAAGCCAAAGGTCATTACGCCTCAGGGTAAATCGCGGCTGTTCACCCGGCGTGCCATAGAGCAGTCGCAGGAAGGTAGGCGGCAGGAATGCATCGAACGTGCCGCCCGCCGTCGCCGCCTTATTGCTCAGGGCCTCTACATCGACGAAATGGAGTCCATCCTATGACTCACGCTCACGACGACATCAAGGTAGGCACTCTGTGCCTTCCCTTCATTGGTAACGGCTGGCTAATGCCATGGGGTGAAGTGGTCAGCAATCCATTAAAGGCGCAGCGGCTCGCTGAGGAATATCGGGAAAGGCAGGAGGCGGCATGAGTAAAGTAGGCGATTATTTCTTTGAGTTCCCGGCGTCGCGCGGCACGCAGGGCGGAACGGTAACTTACATGATAACGGCCCCTGCTCGCGCGCTGACGCGCATACTTGCCTCCGACAATCACGGCAGCACGCTCGAGCGTTCTCAACGCGAAATTAACCAGGCGCGCGTGAAGAAGTTTTACCAGTACCTCGTCAATGCCTACCAAAATAAAGAGCCCTTCATCGTCCCGCCGCTGGTCGGCAACTGCGACGCTGATATTGAGTTTGAAGAGTTCGGTAATACGAATGTGGGCGTCGCGCGTTTCCCGATGGATGCGGTGATCAAGCTGTTCGACGGCCAGCACCGCGCCGCCGGGTTAGCTGAGTTCTGCCGGACTTACGGAGAGCCGATCAGCATCCCGTTGATGCTGACACATAATCTCCCACTGAAGGCACGCCAGCAGTTCTTCTCCGATATAAATAACAACGTCTCGAAACCTTCCGCTGCGATCAACATGGCCTATGACGGGCGTAATGATGTGGCCCAGGGGATGGTGACGTTCCTGTCTCAGCATGACACCTTCGCAGAGGTGACAGACTTCGAGCACAACATCGTTCCGGCGAAAAGTAAGTTGTGGGTGAGCTTCAAGGCGCTTAGCGACGCGACGGCCAAGTTTGCCAGCGCGGGCAATAAGCCGCTGGAAATGGGTGACATCGAATCCATCTGGGAGGCCTGGTTGGCCCTGACGCAGATCGAAGCGATTCGCCACGGCACAAGCCAGGCAGACTACAAGCGCGACTACATTCAGTTCCACGCAGTGATGATTAACGCCTTCGGCTATGCCGTTCAGCGGCTGATGGCTGACCACTCAATCGTCGATATCGTCCAGATGATTGAGGATCTGGAGAGCTGTGCGGGCTCCTCTGAGATGGAAGACTTCTTCCTGATTTCACGCTGGGGTGGAATCTGTGTGAATACCGAAAAAGACCGGCCAACGATCATTGCCTCCGTTCCGGCGCAGAAATCGGCTGCTGAGCGGCTCGTCAAAGTTATCCTGGCGAAAAGCCTTGAGGAGTAGTTATGACAATGCAGATGCACTCAATGCCCTGGCCTGAATCTCAGGCCATTTTTTTGTCGAAAACTTATCTGTACATGGATATGGATGATCTGTGCGCAACGTTACAGCGCACCAAAGCGTCTATCCAGATGAAAGCCAGCAGCATGGGCCTTTATCGTTGTGGGAAATTAACAATCGACGATCTGCAATTGATTGAAGCCCTGCTTGATGCCGGTCTTGAGCATGCGTCTATCGCCAGAAAGTTCGAACTCACCGAGCCTCAGCTAATGAGGGTTCTGGAAACAGAATCCTTTCATTGCGATATCTGCGCCACGTTCTCCGCCTCTATGCGTTCCTCTTACTGGAAATTCGACGGAGAGCCGCAAAGGACTTATAGCTGCTGTCCGGCGTGTTGCCGGGCGATGGTTGAAAGCTTTAGCGCAGGACACGACGGGCCGTTGCTGGCACGCAGACGGGAGGCGGCATGAATGAGCTGGCTCTTTTCGCAGGCGCTGGCGGAGGAATACTCGGAGGACACCTCCTTGGCTGGCGAACAGTTTGCGCAGTTGAACGTGATGCCTACGCAGCGCAAGTTCTCGCGCAACGACAAAACGATCGAATTCTCCGACCTTTCCCGATTTGGTCTGACGTGCGTAGTTTTGACGGAAAGCCATGGCGAGGAATTGTTGACGTCATTTCTGGCGGGTTTCCCTGCCAGGACATCAGCGCAAATGGTAATGGCGCCGGCATCAACGGACATCGTTCCGGACTGTGGACAGAAATGGCGAGAATCGTCAGTGAAGTACGACCTATATTCGTCTGCGTGGAAAATTCGCCGCGACTCAGGGGAAAAGGTCTTGCCGTGGTCATCGGTGGCCTTACCGAAATGGGGTATGGCTGCGAGTGGTTTCGTGTTTCAGCATCGAACTGCGGCGCGCCCCATGAAAGAGACAGGATGTGGATTGTGGCCTACAGCGAAGGCAACGATCCGCGGCGACTGTCCAAGCGAGCGGCTGCGCAGGACTCCAGACTTACCGAGTGCGATAAAGATGCGTCCATTGCCGGATGGGTCGCAGCCACTCCAGGATGGACAGCTGAGCCCGGAATGGGTCGAGTGGTTCATGGGATGGCCCATAGGGTGGACCGAATTAAAGCCCTTGGCAATGGACAGGTTCCTCGAGTGGCAGCGGCAGCATTCTCCATCCTCAAAAATTCATAGTGAGGTGAAGATGGATTACGTATACGAAACAAAAACACCAGCGGATCAGCGCGACCTTTGGCGAACTCCACCAGCCCTCTTCGCTGCATTGGATGCTGAGTTCTGCTTTCAGTTGGATGCCGCCGCAGCGTCGCATAACGCGCTATGCCGCGAGTTCATTACAGCCGAGCAGAACACACTGGAAACGCCCTGGGCTGATTATCTGAGCATTCCCGGATACGTATGGCTGAACCCGCCATACAGCGACATCACGCCATTCGTGAAGAAGGCCGCAGCCGAGAGCGCCAATCAGATCGGCACGGTCATGCTGGTACCGGCAGACACTTCCGTAGGCTGGTTTAAAGAGGCTATCCAGACCGCCAGCGAGGTTCGCTTTATAACTGCCGGGCGGCTGGCATTTATCAACCCGGTCACCGGTAAGCCGGTAAGCGGCAACAACAAAGGGTCGATGCTCATCATCTGGCGACCGTACCCGCGTACACACTGCCACTTCGCAACTGTGGACCGGGACGAGCTAATGGCTTTCGGGGCGAAACTTCTCGCCCGCAGGGAGGCCGCATGACGCCAGAAACAGACAACGCCATCCGCGCCGCCTGCCGCCGCTGCACCGAGGAAATCCAGCAGGCCATGCGCAAGAAGCCAAAGCCTAACTGGAACGAAACGGTGCCTCCCATCATCAACAAGCATCACAAGAAAATTGAAGCTCTGGGAGTTAGCCTTCTGGAGTTCGTCGTCAAAACTGGCCGCCTTAACGGGCGGTTTGGAGCCGAACAATGAATATGAAAACTGAAAAAATCGTGATGATGGACAGCGACGAAGCGGCCAGCATCCAGACTGTAACTGGTTGGGTAGACCGCCAAGGTCGTTTCTGGGGCGGTGACGAGCACCAGGCGCGTTGGTGCGGCGCCACTCATCGTAAGTGCAAAAACAAACCTGAAGAGCACCCCATTCATAGCACTAATGGCTATTGCGAAGTATGCCACCGCGAAAGCCGCCAGGCTAAGTTCGCCACCTTTGAGCGCGTGGTATGGGCGGGAGAGCCGCTCGTTATCTTTGATGATGACCAGTACTTTTTCGACGCTGAATCGCTGGCTGATTATTGCTGTGAGCACTCCCTGCTGCCTAGCGAGTTGCAGTTAATGATTTGCGAGCCTAACTACCCTCCGGAGTTCGACCTGGAACAGCACTGCGAAGAGATAATGCCTGATGGTGATGACTATTACTGCTTGCCGCAAGCTGTGTGTGATGCTGCTGAGGCGCTGAATAAGGCGCTGAAAGAAAGTGCTCCAGTATCGTGGAGCGCAAGTAACCGAGTGGCGATCGTCTCAGACGACATGCTCAACGATGAGCAGAAGGCCGAAATTATGGCGGAGCGCGCCGCATGAACCGAGCCTCGCCCGTTGATTTGAGGAAAAGCCTCGAGATTGCAAATAACCTCGCACACATCGGGATTCGCTTTGTGCCGATCCCGGTGGCGACCGATGAAGAGTTCCAGACTCTGGCCGCCGAGTTATCGCGACGGCTTGAGCAGATGGCTGTCGAAGCCGAGAAGAATGATGGCGGTGCAGCATGACGGCACTAATCACCCAGGAGCTTAAAGCTCCTTTTTTATTGCTGGCGTTCACCTTCAACCGAATTAATCGACAGTTCCGGGAGCATTGACCATGGCCGACATCATCGATACCGCAGCAGAGATAGAAGAGCTTCAGCGTAACGCTGCCCTTTCCGCTCACCGTCTGAACCGTAACGCCGTATCAGCTGAGCATTGCGCAGAGTGCGGGGAAGACATCCCGGCGCCTCGGCGCGCTGCCGTACCCGGCTGCCAGACGTGCGCTGAGTGCCAGAGTGTTATCGAATTGAGGAATAAGCAGAGGGGTATCCAGTGAAAGAGCGTGGAATGATTTTTAACGCCGAGATGGTGCGCGCCATTCTCGATGGCCGGAAGACGCAGACGCGGAGGATTATGAAGGTTCAGCCAGACACTCCAGAGTTTGGCGTGCGACGCATCATTGAGTCTTCGATATCCAAAGAGATCGGAATGTATTTCTGGTCTCAGGAAGATGCCCGGGGTATTAAATCACGCTCAAAGCAGTTTTCTTGCCCATACGGTGACGTCGGAGATCATATCTGGGTGCGCGAAACATTCAGCGCGGTTCCGGACCATGACTAGCCCACTGGTTGTTCAGCTCTTCTTTATGCGTCAGACGGCAACGGCCCGTATGGTAAATGGACGCCTTCGATTCACATGCCGCGCTGGGCGAGTCGTCTAACGCTGGAGATTACCGGCGTGCGTGTTGAGCGACTTAGAGATCTGAGTGAGGACGATGCAAAGTCTGAAGGCATCACGCCGCCTTCTGGCGGAGTTCTTCCCGGCTGGGAATATCGCATTAACTTCCGTGACCTTTGGATGAGCATCTACGGTGCCGATAACTGGGAGGCTAACCCATGGGTCTGGGTAATCGAATTTAAGGTGGTGCCCAATGTTCAGGATAATCCAGCCTAATACCTGGTATGCCGATCCCCACGGCGCGCCCTGCAAAATCCTGCGCGCTACCCACGAAGTAATCCACTACATCCGCAACGGTCGCACTTGCATCGCCAGCATGGGCCGCTTTAACCAGGATTTCGAACCGCTGACCAAAGCACAGGCTGAGCGGATCGCCGAAGAAATCGAAACAGCAGAACATCTGAAGAAGCTGCGCGCCCAGCGCGCGGCGTAAGGAGAACTATGAGCACCATTCAGGACATCAGAAACCAGCTATCAACTCTGGTCACAGAGGCGCACAAAGTGGCGTGCTCCCTCGATATTGGTGATGAGCGAACCGAGGCTTTCGAGCTATACGAAGCACTTCGTCGACTTCAGCGACAGGGTGCAGCCGGAGAGATTCTCTCAGCAACTAACCCACTTCTCGCCTCGCCATATTACGACGAGGACTGGGACGAAGATGAAGACGGCTGACGCAACTTATAGCCAGTTATGAGCTGGCTATTGGGTGCGAAAGCACTGCCACGTAATCCCTTTTGCCCGGCCCCGCGCCGGGCTTCTTTTTGGGAGTTAACCATGCAATCAAATCCCATGACCTGGCTCATCGCCGCACTTATGGCGCTGGGCGCTCTCATATCATTTCTTCACGAACCGGAAGGTGTGCAATGGCTGCTTTTAATGTGGGCGCAATAGTCCAGAAGAAAACCGGCGGACTGACGGGGATAGTCGAAAGCCTGCTGGAGCCGGAAAACGATAAGCCGCGGGTTTATGTCGCATGGGACGGCGGCACTTATCAGATTCATTACGAATACGAATTACGCGCGGCCACGCCAGACCAGCCGCAGTTCTATAAAACGATGTCATAGGAGCGACCATGAGCGAAATGATCTTAATCGTGCCCAACGACTGGGTAACCGAAGAAAAGCTCGTCGAAATTACCGGCCTGCGCCCGGGCACTATTGAGCGGGCCCGTAAAAATTGCTGGATGGTCGGTCGGGAATATCTGCATGTTTCCCCGGACGGCGTGCCGAAGAAAAACAGCGAATGCATGTACAACCGCAAGGCTGTCGACCAGTGGGTTGAGAGCATGTCAAAGAAACAGCCGGGTGCGCGCCAATGAAGATCCGTTTATGCTTAGCGGGCTCTTGGACGTCAGGAGGGAATAATGGCTAAGTCAGCATACCCAACAGGCGTGGAGAATCATGGCGGCACGCTCCGCATATGGTTCATCTATAAAGGCAGCCGGGTGCGTGAAAGCCTCGGCGTGCCGGATACACCAAAAAACAGAAAGGTCGCTGGCGAGTTGCGCGCGTCGGTGTGCTTTTCGATAAAGACTGGCAACTTCAACTATGCCGCTCAGTTCCCGGACTCACCGAACCTTAGAAAGTTTGGGGTGGAGAGCAAGGAGATCACCGTGCTGGAGCTGGCGAATAAGTGGCTGGAACTGAAACGCATGGAGATCAGCACCAACGCTATGTCACGCTATTCATCTATAGCGCGCAACATGGTGCCAAGGATCGGAGGTGACAGGCTGGTATCTGCAGTAACGCAGGAAGACCTGCTGTTTATCAGAAAGGAATTGCTGACCGGTTATCACACCCTGAAAGCTGGGCAGAAAACGCCGGTTAAAGGCCGCTCGGTCAGAACGGTCAACAACTACATGAAGATAATGGGCGGGATGTTTAAGTTTGCTGCTGACAGCGGGTATGTCAGGGTGAACCCGTTCACCGGGATCGCCATGCTTAAGCGGTCGCGCTGCGAACCTGACCCGCTGACGCGTGAGGAGTTTGTCAGGATGATTAACGCCTGCGCTCACCAGCAGCTGAAAAACATGTGGTCTCTGGCTGTGTACACCGGAGTTCGCCACGGCGAACTTGTGTCGCTGGCCTGGGAAGATATCGACCTGAAAGCGGGCACGATGATGATCCGCCGGAACCACACGTTAACGAAGGAATTCACACTTCCGAAAACGGAGGCAGGAACGGACCGCATCATTAACCTCATTCAGCCAGCGATCGACGTGCTGAAGAGCCAGGCCGAATTAACACGCCTGGGTAAGCAGTATCAGGTCGAGGTGAAACTGCGCGAGTATGGCCGTACTGATGTGCATCCGTGCACGTTCGTGTTCAACCCGCAGATCGCATCACGTAATGGCCGTGCCGGGCATCATTACGCAGTGGGGTCGATTAACCAGTCGTGGGAAGCGGCAATGCGACGCGCCGGGATTCGCTATCGCAGAGCATATCAGTCCCGACACACGTATGCATGCTGGTCGTTAGCTGCCGGTGCAAACCCGAACTTCATCGCGAAGCAAATGGGCCACACCGACGCGCAAATGGTTTACCGGGTGTACGGATCCTGGATGGCTGAAAATAACCAGGACCAGGTACTCATCCTCAACCAGAAATTGAGTGAGTTTGCCCCATCCATGCCCCACACCGTGGGATCGGATGGTTATTAATTATAAATATCATTAGGTTAGACAACCTAAACTTGCATGCCCATCACTTCCTGATACGCCGACACCAGTTTATTCCGCACCTGAATCCCCATCTGGAGGGAAACCGTGGCTTTCTGCAAATCGGCCATCACATCATTCAGCGCCACGCCCGGCTCACCGAGGGTGAATTTCTCCGCCTGGGTACGCGCCGCGGTCTGGGTATCGCTGATACGGTCAAGAGCGGCATGCAGTTGCCCCGCAAAGCTGATGGTCGGCTGTTGTTCTGCCACATTCTGATTACGGGCCGTCATCGCCGTTGCCTGCAACTGACTGATTACCCCTTCAATGCCCTGTATAGCCATGACTCTCCCCTGGATGGTTTTTTACGCGGTCAAGACTAACAGCTTGTCAATAAGATAATGGCGGTAAATAGCGTGAAAAAACCAGGTTATTTGACGCATAGAAAATCCGGAATCATCAAATAATGGCAGGGCCATCAATATGGAACTTTTGTCGTGTTTGCCGACCCGGGAGTCAGTTTTGTTTCTCTACACGAATAACGTAAACCACCAGGATTTAAGAGGTGCGCAATGAGTGCAACAGCATCGACAGCGCCACAAAATAAATCACTCGAGTGGATGAACCGCCTTCGCGCGAATCCTAAAATCCCGTTGATCGTGGCAGGCGCTGCCGCTATTGCCATCCTTGTAGCGATGGTTTTATGGGCAAAAAGCCCTGATTACCGCACGCTCTACAGCAACCTTTCCGATCAGGATGGCGGAGCCATCGTCACCCAGCTTACCCAGATGAACATCCCTTATCGCTTTGCCGATAACGGCGGTGCCCTTGAGGTGCCTGCTGATAAGGTCCACGAGCTGCGTCTGCGTCTGGCTCAGCAGGGCCTGCCGAAGGGCGGTGCGGTCGGTTTTGAGCTGCTGGATCAGGAAAAGTTCGGTATCAGCCAGTTCAGCGAGCAGGTGAACTACCAGCGTGCGCTGGAAGGTGAACTGGCCCGCACCATTGAAACGTTAGGCCCGGTGAAGAGTGCCCGTGTGCATCTGGCGATGCCTAAGCCTTCTTTATTTGTTCGCGAACAGAAATCCCCTTCAGCTTCCGTGACCGTGAACCTCGAACCTGGCCGCGCGCTGGACGAAGGGCAAATCAGCGCGGTGACGCATCTCGTCTCCAGCGCCGTCGCCGGTCTGCCACCGGGTAACGTGACGGTGGTCGATCAAAGCGGACACCTGCTGACCCAATCCAATACCGCCGGGCGTGACCTGAACGACGCGCAGCTGAAATATGCCGCAGACGTAGAAAACCGTCTCCAGCGTCGCATTGAAGCGATCCTCGGCCCGGTTGTCGGTAACAGCAACGTGCATGCGCAGGTGACCGCGCAGATTGACTTCTCTAATAAAGAACAAACCGAAGAGCAATACAGCCCGAACGGCGATCCGGCTCAGGCGGTGATGCGCTCGCGTCAGATCAACTCCAGCGAACAGGTGGGCGGCGCCTACCCTGGCGGCGTGCCGGGTGCGCTCTCTAACCAGCCGGCTCCGGCAAACGCGGCACCGATTTCCACGCCGCCGGCCAATCAGCAGAACGGTCAGCAAAATAATCAGCAGACCACCTCAACGACCAGTAACGCCGGTCCACGCACCAGTAGCCGTAACGAAACCACGAACTACGAAGTGGATCGGACGATCCGCCACACTAAACTCAACGTGGGCGATATTCAGCGTCTCTCTGTTGCGGTGGTGGTGAACTACAAAACGCTGGCGGATGGCAAACCGTTGCCGTTAACCGCCGAGCAGATGAAGCAGATTGAAAACCTGACCCGCGAAGCGATGGGCTACTCCGAGAAGCGTGGCGACACCCTTAACGTGGTGAACTCGCCGTTCAACGCGGTTGAAGAGACCGGCGGTGAACTGCCGTTCTGGCAACAGCAGGCGTTTATCGACCAGCTGATGTCCGCAGGACGCTGGCTGCTGGTGCTGATTGTCGCGTGGCTGCTGTGGCGTAAGGGCGTTCGTCCACAGCTCCAGCGTCGTGCTGAAGCAGAAAAAGCCGCTCGCGAACAGATGTCTACGCGTCAGGAAACGGAAGAAGCGGTTGAAGTTCGCCTCAGCAAAGATGAGCAGATGCAGCAGCGTCGGGCTAACCAGCGCATGGGCGCCGAAGTGATGAGCCAGCGCATTCGCGAAATGTCAGATAACGATCCGCGCGTCGTGGCGCTGGTCATCCGCCAGTGGATGGGTAACGAACATGAGTAATACGCTTACAGGCACCGATAAAAGCGTCATCCTGCTGATGACCATTGGCGAAGACCGCGCGGCAGAGGTGTTTAAGCACCTCTCCCAGCGGGAAGTGCAAATCCTCAGTGCGGCCATGGCCAACGTGCGTCAGATCTCCAATAAACAGCTGACCGAAGTGCTGTCGGAATTTGAGCAGGAAGCCGAACAGTTTGCCGCGCTCAACGTCAACGCCAACGACTACCTGCGCTCCGTCCTGGTCAAGGCGCTGGGCGAAGAGCGTGCCGCCAGCCTGCTGGAAGACATTCTGGAAACGCGCGATACCGCCAGCGGGATCGAAACGCTTAACTTTATGGAGCCGCAGAGTGCCGCCGACCTTATTCGCGACGAGCACCCGCAGATTATCGCCACCATCCTTGTCCACCTCAAACGGGGTCAGGCTGCCGATATTCTGGCCCTGTTCGAAGAGCGTCTGCGTCACGATGTGATGCTGCGTATCGCAACCTTCGGTGGCGTCCAGCCGGCCGCGCTGGCGGAGCTGACCGAAGTACTGAACAACCTGCTCGACGGTCAGAACCTCAAGCGCAGCAAAATGGGCGGCGTGAGAACGGCGGCGGAAATCATCAACCTGATGAAAACGCAGCAGGAAGAAGCGGTTATTACCGCGGTTCGCGAATTCGACGGCGAGCTGGCACAGAAAATTATCGACGAGATGTTCCTGTTCGAAAACCTGGTCGAAGTGGACGATCGCAGCATCCAGCGCCTGCTCCAGGAAGTGGACTCCGAATCGCTGCTTATCGCCCTCAAAGGTGCCGAACAGCCGCTGCGCGAGAAGTTCCTGCGCAACATGTCTCAGCGTGCGGCGGATATCCTGCGCGACGACCTTGCCAACCGCGGTCCGGTTCGTCTGTCTCAGGTAGAGAACGAACAGAAAGCCATCCTGCTTATTGTTCGTCGTCTGGCGGAAACCGGCGAGATGGTGATTGGCAGCGGAGACGACACCTATGTCTAATGAGCTGTCGTGGAAGCGCTGGACGCCAGACGATCTGGCCCCTCCCCTTTCTGAATTCACGCCCGCGAAGGTCTCACCCGCAGAGCCTGACGTCGACGTCGGGCAGCCCGAGCTGAGCGAGGAGGAGAAGCAAGCGCAGATGCTGGCGCAGCTGCAAATGCAGGCGCATGAGCAGGGCTACACTGCCGGTCTGAATGAAGGCCGCCAGAAAGGTCACGATCTGGGCTATCAGGAAGGTCTGGCGAAAGGATTAGAGCACGGTATCGACCAGGCGCGTCAGCAGCAGGCGCCGATCCACGCCCGCATGCAGCAGCTGGTCAGCGAGTTCCAGCACACGCTGGACGCGCTGGACAGCGTGATTGCATCCCGTCTGATGCAGATGGCGCTGGAAGCTGCGCGTCAGGTCATTGGCCAGACGCCTGTGGTGGATAACGCGGCGCTGATCAAACAGATTCAGGGGCTTCTGCAGCAGGAGCCGCTGTTCAGCGGCAAACCGCAGCTGCGCGTTCACCCGGACGATCTGCAGCGCGTTGAAGAGAGTCTGGGGGCAACCCTCAGCCTGCACGGCTGGCGTTTGCGCGGCGATCCGTCGTTACACCACGGCGGCTGCAAAGTCTCTGCCGACGAAGGTGACCTGGATGCCAGCGTCGCCACACGCTGGCAGGAACTGTGCCGCCTGGCGGCACCGGGAGTCGTCTGATGACCGCACGCCTCACCCGTTGGCTCAACACGCTCGACAACTTTGAGACGAAGATGGCGCAACTGCCATCCGTTCGTCGTTATGGACGACTGACGCGCGCGACCGGTCTGGTACTGGAAGCCACCGGCCTGCAGCTTCCGCTGGGCGCAACCTGTGTGATTGAGCGTCAGGATGGCTCGGAAACGCGTGAAGTCGAAAGCGAAGTGGTTGGGTTTAACGGTCAGCGACTGTTCCTGATGCCGCTTGAAGAGGTGGAAGGTATTCTCCCCGGCGCCCGCGTCTACGCGAAAAACATCAGCGGCGACGGCCTGCAAAGCGGGAAACAGCTGCCGCTTGGTCCGGCCCTGCTCGGCCGCGTGCTCGACGGCAGCGGGAAACCGCTGGATGGCCTGCCTGCGCCGGACACCACCGAAACCGGGGCGTTGATCACCCAGCCGTTTAACCCCCTGCAGCGTACCCCTATCGAGCATGTGCTGGATACCGGCGTACGGCCGATTAACGCCCTGCTCACGGTAGGACGCGGACAACGTATGGGTCTGTTCGCCGGCTCCGGCGTGGGTAAATCGGTCCTGCTCGGCATGATGGCGCGTTATACCCAGGCCGACGTGATCGTCGTTGGGCTGATCGGTGAGCGTGGCCGTGAAGTCAAAGATTTCATCGAAAACATTCTGGGTGCGGAAGGCCGGGCCCGTTCAGTGGTAATCGCCGCCCCGGCGGATGTGTCACCCCTGCTGCGTATGCAGGGTGCCGCCTACGCCACCCGTATTGCCGAAGATTTTCGCGACCGCGGCAAGCACGTGCTGCTGATCATGGACTCCCTCACCCGCTACGCGATGGCACAGCGTGAAATTGCGCTGGCTATCGGTGAGCCACCGGCCACCAAAGGCTACCCGCCTTCGGTCTTTGCCAAACTTCCTGCGCTGGTTGAACGCGCAGGGAACGGCATCAGCGGCGGTGGCTCCATCACTGCATTTTATACGGTACTGACCGAAGGCGATGACCAGCAGGACCCGATTGCCGACTCCGCGCGCGCCATTCTCGACGGTCATATTGTGTTATCGCGTCGTCTGGCTGAAGCCGGACACTACCCGGCGATTGATATTGAAGCATCCATCAGCCGCGCAATGACGGCGCTGATCACCGAGAAGCATTACGCCCGCGTGCGTAACTTTAAACAACTCCTCTCCAGCTTCCAGCGCAACCGCGATCTGGTCAGCGTGGGGGCGTATGCCAAAGGCAGCGATCCTATGCTCGACAAAGCGATTAGCCTGTGGCCGCAGCTGGAGGCGTTTTTACAACAGGGCATTTTTGAACGTGCCGACTGGGAAGATTCAATCCAGGCTCTGGAGCTGATTTTCCCGCAGGTGTAACACAGGTGGAGGGCGAAGGTCATGGCGCAAAACAGCGCGTTATCAACGCTGAAAGATCTGGCTGAAAAAGAAGTTGATGATGCCGCATTGCAGCTTGGCGCAATGCGACGCGGGTGCCAGCAGGCTGAAGAACAGTTGAAGATGTTAATCGACTATCAGCATGAGTATCGCACCAACCTCAATACCGATATGACCCAGGGCATTGGAAGCCAGCGGTGGATTAACTATCAGCAGTTTATCCAGACGCTGGAGAAGGCGATAGAGCAGCACCGCCAGCAGCTTAACCAGTGGACCCAAAAAGTCGATACCGCGCTGAATTTCTGGCGTGAGAAAAAACAGCGGCTGCAGGCCTGGCAAACCTTACAGGACCGGCAGATCGCAGCCGCGACCCTGGCGGAAAACCGTCTGGATCAGAAAAAAATGGATGAGTTTGCCCAGCGCGCATCAATGAGGAAACCGGAATGATCACACTGCAACAACTGCTGATGAGCGACAGCGACCTGTCGGGCGGGATGCAAACAGGGAAAGGCACCGACGGTGCGCAAGACTTTCTCTCCCTGCTGACGGGTGCCCTGACGGACGCGACGGGCAAGGGCAAAGATGCGCCGCTGACCCTGGCTGACCTGAAAGCCGCTGGCAGTAAGCTGTCAAAAGTCGCTCAGGACGCCAAAGGCGATACCGCGCTGCAGGCCAAAATTGCCGACCTGCTAGCGCGTCAGCCAGCCCTGAGTGGCGATGAAACGGCGCAGCTTGCCACGCCTGAAACCCTGATTTCCGGGCTGGTGCCGCTGTCAAAGGGCGATGCCCTGAAAACGCTCAATGCGGCCAACAGCAAGGATGACAGCAAAAGCGAACTGAGCGAAAAAGAGCTGGCCGGATTAAGCGCGCTGATGGCAATGCTGCCGCACCAGCAGACCAGCACGCCTCACGCGGCGGGCAGTAACGGCGTTTCCGCAACCTCAACATTGAGTTCAGCGACGCTTTCGCCAAACGCAGCGGGCCACTCCCCCTGAACGCGGCAGCGGGAGACCACGATAAAGCGCAGCTTTCCGCACCTTATCAGAGTCATGCGAAAAACAACGGCCCGGATCTCTCCGCCAATGCGCCAGTCACTCCGGTCGTGGCCGCTGCGGCAGAGAAGCAGGAATTCGCCAGTTCCTCTTCATCATCCTCACCCACGGCTACCCTGGCGCCGATCATGTCCAGTCATGCCACCAGCCAGCCTGCCGCCACCGTTGCCACCGCGCCGGTGTTAAGCCAGCCGCTGGGTACTCACGAATGGCAGCAGTCCCTGAGCCAGCACATCACGCTGTTCACTAAGCAGGGGCAACAGACTGCGGAGCTGCGCCTGCACCCGGAAGATCTGGGCCAGGTGCAAATCTCGCTTAAACTGGATGATAACCAGGCGCAGCTGCAGATGGTCTCGGCACACAGCCACGTGCGCGCGGCGCTGGAAGCGGCACTGCCTGTCCTGCGGACGTCACTGGCAGAGAACGGTATTCAGCTCTCTCAGAGCAGCGTCAGCAGCGAAAGCTTTGCCGGGCAACAGCAATCCTCATCGCAGCAGCATCAGGCTTCACGTTCCGGTCACAACGGCGGATTTAATGAAGAGAGCGAGGAGCTACTGCCCACCCCTGCCGCCCTGCAATCCGCGGCGCGCGGTAACAGCGCCGTAGACATCTTCGCCTAAACGCCAGAGGTAGCGTGATTATCCCCGTCTTTTCCACGCTTTGACGACGGCAGGACACGGGATAATCACCTTATTAAGCTGTACCGAAACAGGAAGCTCGTATCAGATGACAGACTCCGCTATCACCAAAAAAAGTAAGCGTTCCATCTGGATCCCGCTGCTGGTGTTGATCACGCTCGCCGCCTGCGCTACCGCGGGCTATAGTTACTGGCGTATGCAGCAGGAACCTTCAACCGCTGCCGCCAAAGCCGAACCCGCACCGCCGCCGGCGCCGGTCTTTTTCCCTCTGGACACCTTCACCGTTAACCTCGGTGATGCGGATCGTGTGCTGTATGTCGGTATTACGCTGCGCCTGAAGGATGAAGCCACCCGCGCGCGCCTGAATGATTATCTTCCGGAAGTGCGTAGCCGTCTTCTTCTGCTGTTCTCTCGTCAGGACGCCTCCGCGCTGGCCACCGACGTGGGTAAGCAAAAGCTGGTCGACGCCATCAAAGAGACGCTGGCCACTCCGCTGGTAAACGGCCAACCTAAGCAGGAAGTCACTGACGTTCTGTATACAGCCTTCATTCTGCGGTAACGACATGGGCGACAGTATTCTTTCTCAGGCAGAAATCGATGCGCTGCTCAACGGCGACAGCGATAAAAACGATGATCCGCAACCGGGCCTAACGGGTGACGACAATATTCGTCCCTATGATCCGAATACCCAGCGCCGCGTAGTTCGTGAACGTCTGCAGGCGCTGGAGATCATTAACGAACGTTTTGCACGTCAGTTCCGAATGGGGCTGTTCAACCTGTTGCGTCGTAGCCCGGATATCACGGTCGGTGCGATCCGCATTCAGCCGTATCACGAGTTTGCCCGCAACCTGCCGGTGCCAACCAACCTTAACCTGATTCATCTGAAGCCGCTGCGCGGCACCGGTTTGGTCGTGTTTTCGCCAAGCCTGGTGTTCATTGCGGTGGATAACCTGTTCGGCGGCGACGGGCGTTTCCCGACCAAAGTAGAAGGTCGTGAATTCACCCACACCGAACAGCGCGTCATCAACCGCATGCTGAAGCTGGCGCTGGAGTCCTACAGCGACGCGTGGAAAGCGATTAACCCGCTGGAAGTGGAATACGTTCGTTCCGAGATGCAGGTGAAATTTACCAATATCACCACCTCCCCGAACGATATCGTCGTCAACACGCCGTTCCACGTTGAGATCGGTAACCTGACCGGCGAGTTCAATATCTGTCTGCCGTTCAGCATGATTGAACCGCTGCGCGAGTTGCTGGTTAACCCGCCGCTGGAAAACTCACGCAACGAAGATCAGAACTGGCGTGAAAACCTGGTTCGCCAGGTCCAGCACTCACAGCTTGAGCTGGTGGCTAACTTTGCCGACATCTCAATGCGGTTATCCCAGATCCTGAAATTACAACCCGGCGACGTTTTGCCGATAGACAAACCCGACCGCATTATTGCCCATGTGGATGGTGTCCCCGTGCTGACAAGCCAGTACGGCACGATTAACGGTCAGTATGCGTTACGCGTTGAGCACTTGATCAACCCGATTTTGAATTCGCTGAATGAGGAACAGCCCAAATGAGTGACATGAACAATCCGTCCGATGAAAACAGCGGAGCACTGGACGATCTGTGGGCTGACGCGTTAAACGAACAAAAAGCGACCCCAACGAAAAGCGCAGCGGATGCGGTATTCCAGCAACTCGGCGGCGGTGACGTCAGCGGCACGCTGCAGGATATCGACCTGATTATGGACATCCCGGTCAAGCTGACCGTTGAACTGGGACGCACCCGGATGACCATTAAAGAGCTGCTGCGCCTGACGCAGGGTTCCGTCGTGGCCCTTGACGGTCTGGCGGGTGAGCCGCTGGATATTCTGATCAACGGTTATCTGATTGCTCAGGGTGAAGTGGTGGTGGTTGCCGATAAATACGGCGTGCGTATCACGGACATCATCACCCCGTCTGAACGTATGCGTCGTCTGAGCCGATAAGTATGAAAACCCAGGCAACACTATCGCAACCGTCTGCCGTTCCCGGTTCCCCGCTGCTCCAGGTGAGCGGGGCGTTGTTCGGTATTATTGCCTTTATTCTTATCGCCGCCTG
Organism: Enterobacter sp. T2; assembly: GCF_010692925.1. Classification (NCBI taxonomy): domain Bacteria; kingdom Pseudomonadati; phylum Pseudomonadota; class Gammaproteobacteria; order Enterobacterales; family Enterobacteriaceae; genus Enterobacter; species Enterobacter sp. T2. Next base: position 3,025,543 of record NZ_CP048736.1, read on the forward strand.
GCTGGCGAAGCGTTTTGGTCTGGCGGGTAAAACCGCCGGAACCCGCGGCCTGAAGGTGAGCGCCAGCACCACGCTGGGGCCGCGTGAACGCGTGGTTATCGTCGAGGTGGACGATGCGCGTCTGGTTTTGGGTGTCACCGCCTCGAACATCAACGTATTACATAAACTGCCGCCCGCCCCTGTCACGGTGGAGGAGCGCGCACAAGCCCCTGCGGATTTTCAGTCCGTCATGAAGAGTTTGCTTAAGCGTTCCGGGAGATCCTGATGCGCCGTTTGTTATCCCTTACGCTTGCGGGCATTGGCCTGTTTGCTCCCGCGGTTTATGCGCAACTGCCCGGTCTGGTCTCAACGCCCATTGCCGGTGGCGGTCAGAGCTGGTCGCTCCCGGTACAGACGCTGGTATTCATCACCTCGCTGACCTTTATCCCGGCCATCCTGCTGATGATGACCAGCTTCACCCGCATCATTATCGTCTTTGGTCTGCTGCGAAACGCGCTCGGTACCCCTTCCGCGCCGCCAAACCAGGTGCTGCTGGGGCTGGCGCTGTTTTTGACCTTTTTCATTATGTCGCCGGTCATCGATAAGATTTATACCGACGCGTACCAGCCGTTCAGCGAAGATAAAATCTCCATGCAGGAGGCGCTGGATAAAGGCGCACAGCCGCTGCGGGAATTTATGCTGCGCCAGACGCGCGAAGCGGATCTGGCACTCTTTGTTCGCTTGTCCAATACCGGCGAATTGCAGGGGCCGGAAGCGGTACCCATGCGCGTTTTGCTGCCAGCCTACGTCACCAGCGAGCTGAAAACGGCGTTTCAGATTGGCTTTACCATCTTCATTCCGTTCCTGATTATCGACCTGGTGATCGCCAGCGTCCTGATGGCGCTCGGGATGATGATGGTGCCGCCCGCAACCATTGCCCTGCCCTTTAAGATCATGCTCTTTGTACTGGTCGATGGCTGGCAGCTTCTGGTCAGTTCGCTGGCGCAGAGTTTCTACAGTTAAGGAACGGCAATGACACCCGAATCGGTCATGATGATGGGCACGGAAGCGATGAAAATCGCCATTGCCGTTGCCGCTCCCCTGCTGCTTGTCGCGCTGGTTACCGGTCTGATTATCAGTATTCTGCAGGCCGCCACGCAGATTAACGAAATGACGCTGTCCTTCATTCCGAAAATCATCGCCGTATTCGTGGCGATTATCGTGGCCGGACCGTGGATGCTGAACCTGTTGCTGGACTATATGCGCAACCTGTTTACCAATCTTCCGTATATCATCGGCTGACCTGACGATGCTGCACTTCACCAGCGACCAGTGGGTTCAGTGGCTCGGCGTCTATTTCTGGCCGATGCTGCGCATTCTGGCACTGATCACCACCGCCCCGATTTTCAGCGAGAAATCGATCCCCAAGCGTGTCAAAGTGGGGCTGGGCATTATCATCACCATCATCGTCGCCCCTTCCCTTCCCCCGGTGGATATTCCGATCTTCTCCGCGAATGCGGTGTGGGTGGCATTACAGCAGGTGATGATTGGCGTTGCCGTAGGCTTTACCATGCAGCTCGCCTTTGCCGCCGTTCGCACGGCCGGGGAACTGATTGGCCTGCAGATGGGCTTATCGTTCGCCACGTTTGTTGACCCCGGCAGCCACCTCAACATGCCGGTGCTGGCGCGCATTATCGATCTGCTCGCCATGCTGCTGTTCCTGTCGTTTAACGGTCATCTGTGGCTTATCTCCATGCTGGTGGATACTTTTCATACGCTGCCGATTGGTGAAAACCCGGTCAACAGCAATGCCTTTCTCGCGCTCACCCGCGCGGCGGGGCTGATCTTCCTCAACGGCCTGATGCTGGCGTTGCCGATTATCACCCTGCTCCTGACCGTCAACCTGGCATTAGGTCTGTTGAACCGCATGGCACCGCAGCTCTCCATCTTTGTGATCGGTTTTCCGCTGACGTTGACGGTCGGAATTTTATTAATGTCATTACTGATGCCCCTTATCGCCCCCTTCTGTGAACACTTATTCGGCGAGATATTCAATCTGTTAGCAGATATTGTCAGCGAGCTGCCACGTAAATAATAGTCCTCACGATTGATATTGTCTTTCTGAGGATATTCCTAAAATAAAACATGAAAAACATCTTCCAGGATATATCTGACGGGGTTTAATTGTTTCTAACCACCTCACAATACTTAATATTTACTTTACTTTAAGAAGATTCCTGGCAAATTATACGTAACTTTACGGGATAGTGAGTCCGCCTGAAAGTCTTTGTCATGCTCACAGGTTTATTATTTTTTTCCATCCCGTATGGCTGTTTTGAGCTCTCAGGCAGATGGTGAATTATCGTTACGCATTGAGTGAGGGTATGCCATGTCAACGATCATTATGGATTTATGCAGCTACACCCGGCTAGGGTTAACCGGGTACCTGGCAAGCAGAGGGGTAAGAAAGAGAGACATCAACGATGCACACACCGTTGACGAACTCGCAGCCGCTTGTGACGAACTAAAACCAGGCGTGGTGTTTATTAATGAGGACTGTTTCATTCACGATCCAGCCAACAGTCAGCACATTAAGCAAATCATTAATCAGCATCCAAAAACTCTGTTTATTGTTTTTATGGCGATCGCGAATATCCATTTCGATGAGTATTTGTTGGTCCGTAAAAATTTATTGATCAGTTCTAAGTCGATTAAGCCCGAGTCGCTGGATGACATTCTGGGTGATTATTTGAATAAAGAAGTTAAAAATGTAGGAGCGGTTAACTTACCCACCCTATCATTAAGCAGGACTGAATCAAGTATGCTGCGAATGTGGATGGCAGGACAAGGAACTATTCAGATCTCTGACCAGATGAATATTAAAGCAAAAACCGTTTCATCACATAAAGGAAATATTAAAAGGAAAATTAAAACGCATAATAAGCAAGTGATCTATCACGTGGTACGTTTGACCGATAATGTGACGAACGGGATTTTCGTCAACATGCGTTAGTGGCTTAAACCCCTTTGCACCCTACCTTTGATCTCTGGCCAGGCCAGAGATTTTTGCTTATGTGGGCGTTGTCGGGCAACCGCAATGCCACCCGACGCTGTGTTACTCCGCTTTTTCGACAAAAATGCCGTCCGGATGCCCCAGTTCATTAAAAAACCAGATGCCGAGCGGGTAGTCTTCCAGTGATACCAGGTACATTGTCCCCTCACTGAACTCTTCAATTGCCAGTACCACCCCCGGGCGGCGCGGCCCACCGTCCGTTTTAACGGTAACCCGATCGTTGACCTTCATACATTCCTCCTCTGGTTTTGAGCCAGTGTAGAACAAAACGCATGCGCTGACATCGCTGACGGATGCGAATGCCGTTTTTGTGTGCGGTCTATACTTAACCGTGGACACGTTTATATGAGGTACCCCGTAATGAAGACCAACAAAGCGTATAGCGACACCATCAAGCGCGAAGTCGAAGTGGATGTCGATGCCCTGCTGGCCGCCATCAATGAGATCAGTGAATCCGAAGTACGTCGTGCAGAGGATGATTCCGAGAGGGTGATGGTGAACGGGAGGGATTACCATACCTACCGCGAACTGGCGGAGGCCTTCGAGCTTGATATACACGACTTTAGCGTGTCTGAAGCCAATCGATAGCGCGAAAAAAATCCCGGTCATGGGGATGGCCGGGATCAAAACTTGCTTATGCAAGAAGCACTTGAAAATTCGTTACACCAGGAAATCTGATGTACAAACCACACTATCCCCAACGATTTTGTCTGACAAGCATATATTCTTACGGCGAATATAATATTTTTAACATAATCATTTTTGTTATGAGCAATAACGCACGGTGAATGCGGCTTTGGCTGAATCGCGTCTTATAAAGACGGTTTTCCCTTCAGTATTTTTTTAAGAATATTCTTAGATAGAGGCGCGTGCGCTTTCAGGAGTCATCATGCTTTCACTTCAGGGTCCCCTGCTGGTTTTTTCCGATCTGGATGGATCGCTTCTGGACATTCATACCTACGAGTGGCAACCCGCGATGCCATGGCTGGACAAACTGCAGGATTATCAGGTGCCGGTGATTCTGTGCAGCAGCAAGAGTGCCGCAGAGATGCTGGATATCCAACAGGATCTGGGCCTGGAGGGGTTACCTTTTATTGCTGAGAACGGCGCGGTCATTCAGCCTGATGTGCGCTGGGAGAGGGGGCAGCGCCAGATCACAGGGATGACGCATCGGGAAATTCATCCGCTTATTGAGCAAATCCGCCAGCAGGCAGGCTTTAAATTCGTCACGTTTGATGACGTGAACGAACGCGTCATCAGCGAATGGACCGGGCTGACGCGCTACCGTGCGGCGCTCGCACGCAAACACGACGCCTCTGTCACGCTCATCTGGCGTGATACCGACGACGCAATGGTCCGCTTTGAAGAGGCGCTGGCGCAAAGGGGTCTGAAATGTCTACAGGGGGCTCGTTTCTGGCACATTCTGGATGCCCGCTGCGGTAAAGACGTGGCGGTTAACTGGCTGATTGCGCAGTACCGCGAGCAGGAAGATTGTGTCCCCACCACCCTGGGGCTGGGGGATGGCCCAAACGATGCGCCGCTGCTGGACAGCGTCGACTTCGCCGTGGTGATTAAAAGCATAAACCGCCAGGGCATTACGCTACAGAATGATAGCCCTGAACGGGCTTATCACACGCAGCTGAGCGGTCCCTTAGGCTGGCGGGAAGGGATGGATCACTTTTTCTCCTGATCGCTCCAGCACACCCGGTTACGCCCGCTCTGCTTGGCCTGATACAGCCTGTCGTCCGCGGCAGACTGCAGCTGTTCAAAAACATAGTTCTCTTTTTCCTGCGCGCTGGCGACGCCCAGCGAGGCGCTGATGCGAACAGCCGTGCTCTTTTTCACCAGGATCTCCCTGCTGTTGATGCGTGACCGGATGCGCTCCGCGACCCTCCTCCCCTCTTCCTGGCTGCTCCCCGGCAGGACGACGCAAAACTCTTCCCCGCCCACGCGCCCGGCAACGTCATTTTTGCGCAGCACGCTGGCAATCAACCCTGCGGCATGGGACAGCACTTTGTCACCCGCCTGATGCCCGTACTGGTCATTAATGCATTTGAAATGGTCAAGATCGATCTGTATCACCGTAAACGGCTGACCCTGTTGTCGACAGTTCTCCGCAATCACTTTTGCGCGCTCAAACAGCGCGCCGCGGTTATTCAGACGCGTGAGCGGATCGTGCCAGGCCTGCCACTGCAGGGAGTGCTGCAGGGTGTACATATTGCTGACCATCCTGCGGATGACCAGCCATGAAACAAGCAGCATGGCGGTAAAGAGCGCCCATAGCAGGGCCAGCACAATACTGATGCTGCCAAAGTCACCCTGTACGCCTTCGTGCAGCGTATGGACGCGTAAGATCACCCCGTCAAAATGATCGAGTCGCTCCCAGCTAATAAAACGGCTTCCAAGGCGAATACCGCCTCGGGTGTCGTGCTCAATCGCGTGAGCAATTTGCGCCGTTTCAACCTCGTCAAAGCGGTTCACCTGACTGCCGTCCACTTCTGACGTGGCAATCATGTTCAGACGCGTGTCATACAGTTGATACTCGCCCTCCGTCCGCTCCTGCGTCGCTTCAGTCAGCAGGCGTTTCATGGTGTGTATGGAGAAATCCATCGCTACCACGCCATACCAGTAATGCTCAAAATAGATGGGCACGCTCGCCGTTATCGTGCGCTCCCCATTGCTCCAGGGCGACGGCGCCGAAATAAACCAGCGCACCGCGCGCGCGCGATTGTGGCGTTCTGAGTGCAAGGTAAACCAGGGTTGAGTCACCAGAAAGTAATAGCGGGCGCTGATATCGTCAGCCATATCAGGCGTGTCTGTCGAAAGATAAAACCCCGCGCGGGAAACGTAGATTATCCGCTCTTCACTTTGCACACCCGACGAGGCCAGGCGCAGTAAATACCCCACTTCCAGCGCGGCAGAGATCTCATTACTGATACGCTCACTATCACGGTTAAGGAGCGTGGACTTTGCAACGAAGGCATCTGACACGCCGTTCAGGGGAAGGGTGCGTTTTTTATCAACGGCCAGCTGCCAGGTTTCATCCGTCCGCACGGCGCTAAAACGAGACACCGCATCGCGCAGGACATCAAACCCCAGGGGGGTCTGTAAGGCATCATGCATGCTGGTGCGAAAAAACAGCATTTTGTCCACGCTGTACTGCAGCTGACGGTCCAGCGACGTGGCGACCGTTTCGAGATGGTTGCGCTGGCTGGAGATATACGCCTCCTCCAGGACCATCACCTCACGCCAGGTCAGGAGGGTGGAAAAGACAAGGACGACAAGAAAACAGAGATTAACGATTAACCCCGGATTGCTACGCTTATGCAGCCATTGCAGAAAATATTGTTTTACAACAAAGGTATCGCGCTGCACACACACTCCCTGATTACTGCCTTACACCCGGTACATGAGATAAAAACGCCCGGCAAAGCCGGGCGTTATGTGATTAAGCCTTGTCCCGCTTGTGCTGCCCGTCGCCCGGCTGAAGCTCATCTTCACGAAATGCTTCCCGCTTGATGCTATAGCCATCGTGCCACCGACACTCCACCATTCCGCTGGAATAGCCTGTGACAATCATACTTGGGCCACCTTTCTTAGGCTTAACTTCATCACTGACCAAAAAGACCATACCTGCCTCCTGTATCAGGGTGAAACTGTTTCAATTTAGACGAGGAATAGTCTTTTTGCATACCACAACAGGTAACAATTAGTGCGCAGAACCGCGCATTTTTTCGACCAGTTTCACCGCCGCCACCACGATAGCGCCAACGATAAAGCCCAGCACAAGATTCAGCAGCGTCGGCAGAATAGCGGCCACCACGCTCCCCTGCGCCGAGGAGAACTGTTCGATCGCATGGTGCAGCGGAGCAATGCCGTGGACCACAATACCGCCCCCCACAAGGAACATTGCCAGGGTGCCAACCACCGACAAGCTCTTCATCAACCACGGTGCCAGCGTCAGTAAGCTTTTACCGATGCCTTTTGCCACCGCGCTTGATTTCTCCTCCAGCCAGTAGCCGATATCATCCAGCTTCACGATCAATCCGACCAGACCGTACACGCCGACGGTGACCAGAATGGCGATGCCGGAGAGGATCAACACCTGATTGAGCAGCGGCGCATCGGAGACAATACCCAACGTAATGGCGACGATCTCTGCCGAGAGAATAAAGTCGGTCCGAATGGCGCCTTTGACTTTATCGCGCTCGAAGGTTTTCGGATCCTGCGCGGCCAGCGCGTCCAGACGCTGCTGGCGCATCTCCGGCGTGTCGTTCTGCTTGCGTGCGCTGAAGGAGTGCAGGACTTTCTCCACGCCTTCAAAGCATAAAAATGCCCCGCCAATCATCAGCAACGGCGTGATAGCCCAGGGAATAAATGCACTGATCAGCAGCGCCAGCGGCACCAGGATCACTTTATTCAGAAACGAGCCTTTTGCCACGCCCCACACCACCGGCAGTTCGCGGTTAGCCCGTACACCGCTCACCTGTTGAGCGTTAAGCGATAAATCATCCCCCAGCACACCCGCGGTTTTCTTCGCCGCCAGTTTCCCCATCACGGAAATATCATCCAGTAAGGTGGCAATATCATCCAGCAATGTTAATAAGCTACTTCCTGCCAAAATCGTGATCCTTCTTTTTTTGGTAATTAAGTGAATAGTATGGAGCAAAAGCGCAAACGCGGAAACAGGCACCTCACGTCAACAAAAAATTCACATCAACTACACAATTAAAGGGCTCGCCAGCACGATAGTTTTCGCGTTTACTATCAGCGACCTTTTTATTTCGTCGTGAGGGATTATGCGTTTCCGGCAACTGCTACCGCTCATCGGGGCACTTTTTTCGCTTTATATCATCTGGGGTTCGACCTACTTTGTCATTCGCATCGGCGTGGAAAGCTGGCCGCCGCTGATGATGGCGGGCATTCGTTTCCTCTCGGCGGGCGTGTTGCTGCTGGCCTTTCTGCTGCTGCGCGGTCATAAGCTACCGCCGCTGCGCCCGATGCTCAACGCCGCCCTGATTGGCCTGCTGCTATTGGCGGTAGGGAATGGGTTTGTGACCATTGCCGAGCACCAGAACGTACCGTCGGGGATCGCCGCCGTGGTCGTTGCCACCGTACCGCTGTTTACCCTCTGCTTCAGCCGTCTTTTTGGCATCCGTACCCGCAAGCTGGAATGGGTGGGGATTGGCATCGGCCTGGCGGGCATTATTCTGCTCAACAGCGGCGGTAACCTGAGCGGCAATCCGTGGGGCGCGATCATTATTCTTATCGGCTCAATGAGCTGGGCGTTTGGTTCGGTATACGGTTCGCGTATCGAACTGCCAACCGGCATGATGGCGGGGGCGATTGAGATGCTTGCCGCGGGGATCGTGCTTCTGATTGCCTCTACGCTGTCGGGTGAAACGCTGACGACCATGCCAGGTCTGTCGGGTTTCCTGGCGGTCGGGTATCTGGCGCTGTTTGGTTCGCTCATTGCAATCAATGCCTACATGTTCCTGATCCGCAATGTGTCTCCGGCAGTTGCCACCAGCTATGCCTACGTCAACCCGGTCGTGGCCGTGCTGCTCGGTACCGGGCTCGGCGGGGAAACACTCTCTCCGGTTGAGTGGTTAGCATTAGGGGTGATTGTTTTTGCCGTCGTGCTGGTCACGCTGGGCAAATATTTACTGCCGGCGAAGCCCGTGATTACGCCTTGCGGGGTGGAGAAACCGTAAGCGCGTGGATCCCCTGTGTGTCGATCTGCGCGGTGTGTCCGCCGCCGCAGATCCACTCTTCCAGCCGTTCGCGCAGATCGGCATCGTTCAGTTTTCGCCGCCCTCTCAGCGCACACTCCCAGACGATCAGCACGCGCCAGCCCTGCGCGATAAGCGTGGTGAGATCACGCGCGTCGCGCGCAACGTTCTTGCCAATCTTCTCCAGCCAGAAATCAGTGCGCGTTGCCGGAACTTTAAACAGGTAACAGTCGTGATGATGCCAGAAACAGCCGTGGGTAAAGATAATGCACTGATACGCGTCGATGACGAAATCCGGTCGCCCCGCCAGCGCGGCATCCTGCACGCGGAAATCAAACCCCGCCTGCGTCAATAATCCGGCCAGACGCTTTTCAATGGCGGTATCACGCGTGCCGATGGCACGCATGTTTTTGCTGCGCGTTGCCTTATCGTGAACGTCCGTCATTGACGGCCTCACTCTGGCGGAGTGCCACCGCCTGCCGGATACGTGAGGCCAGCAGTTTTGCCACCGCCGCAAACGCGGGCACCACCACCGAGTTACCAAACTGACGGTATGCCTGAGTGTCCGACACCGGAATACGGAAACTGTAGCCCTGCGGCGTTTCAAAGCCCATCAGCCGGGCACATTCCCGTGGCGTGAGGCGTCGTGGACGGTGGAGCTGGTTTTGCGGATCGTCGAAATCCCTCTCGCCCAGCGCTTTATCCCAGCCTCTGTCGATCAGGATTTCCGCGCCGTCTTTATAATAACGAGCGGACAAGGTGCGGGTCACGCTGTGCGGATCGTGAGGATTAACCATGCCAAATCCGAAGCCGTTGCCTTTTGCCTGATGCTTTTTGGCATAGCGGTAGAGGTATTTCCACAGAACGGGCGTAAGGATAAATTTCGCGTCGACCACAGGCTCCAGCAGGTCGGCGACGGTTGGACGACGCTCGGGATACAGAGACGGGATATCCCGCAGGGTAAAATCTCCCTTCAGATTGAGATCGCGGCGGAAGCCGACCAGCACAATGCGCTCGCGATGCTGGGGCAGGAAATGTTTCCCGTCAATGATTTTTGGGTCATCCGCGCCCATATCCTCAGAATCGGCCACGTCGTAACCCAGCTCATCCAGGGTCTGCATAATAATGCGGAAGGTTTTTCCGCCGTCATGGCTCTTTAAGTTTTTGACGTTTTCCAGCACAAAAATGGCCGGACGGCGGGCGTCAATGATGCGGGCCACATCAAAAAACAGCGTTCCCTGCGTATCGCAGGCGAAACCGTGGGCGCGACCGAGGGCATTCTTTTTCGATACGCCGGCCAGCGAGAAAGGCTGGCAGGGGAAGCCAGCCAGCAGCACGTCGTGCGCCGGGATCGTCTGACGAATATGCCCGGCGGCCTGTTCATCCGTGACGCCGCTTTTATGGCTCAGGGTGACATCACGGATATCGGCGTTGAAGTGATGTTCGTGCGGATCGCAGTACCAGTTCGCTTTATAGGTGCGTACCGCATGTTTGTTCCACTCGCTGGTAAACACGCACTGACCGCCGATGGCTTCAAAACCGTGCCGGATCCCACCGATACCGGCGAACAGATCGATAAAGCGGAATGCATAGTCCGGGTGCGCGGCAGAGGGACGCGGAAGCAGGTTTTGCAGATAACGAAACTCACCGTCGCTCAGGCGACGCCCTGCCCGCTCGCTGGTCAGCAGTCGCTTAAGGATGGCCGGGCTCCAGTGGCTCTCACCGTGCGCTATCAGCTGGTTCGCCAGCGTTTTGACATCATAAATATCCAGCAGCTGGCGCAGTAATGCCTGCACCGTTGCCGTTGATTTCTCAGCCTGCTCTGGCGCGGGCCCTGTCACTGATCGATTTTCCTGCATTCTTTTAACCGGAGAATAAAGACTGGGAACAGATTACCACAGTTCAGTTGGGCAAACTGCGACAGAAGCGGTGCTGAATCTGGCTATCCAGCCCGATGCAGTCGCCCTGTAATTCGGCACTGAGTTTCGCCATAAAGTGAACGAGAAAATCGGCGTTATGTTGCGCGAGCTCGCGCCCGACGTCGGTTTGCATTGTATCAGGCAAGCGCAGCAGCTTAGTCTGAAAATGATCGAGGGCAAATGCCCGGTCATCCAGCGAGCGCGCATCGGCAAAGGGATCTTCCGCGTCAAACAGTGCCACGCCCAGCGCCCCCGAGACGGCAAACACGCGCGCCAGGCCAATCGCGCCCAGCGCTTCGAGACGATCGGCGTCCTGGACAATTTTGGCCTCGATACTTTGCGGCGCAATACCCGCGCTGAAACTGTGCGCCTCGATGGCATGCTCCACGGCGGCAAAGCGATCCGGCGGAAAGTCCGGGAAATCGCGGTGCAGAATGTCCCGCGTTTTGCGCGCCGCCAGACGCGATGACTGACTGCGTTCAGGATGATTTTTCGGCAGGCTAACGATGTCGTGAAAATAGCAGGCGGTCAGGACCACCAGCGGATCGGCCTGATGATGAATCATTATTTTGCGGGCCGTCATCCAGACGCGTCGGAAGTGCGAAATATCATGCGCACTGTCTTCGCTGGCGTGATGTTCATCAAGCCAGGATTCAAAACGCTGCTGCCACTGTATGGGTTCCATCATTCTATCCTGTGACGAAAACAGGCTGTGGATTATAACACAGCCGAATTAAATGATTTAAAAAATAGAAATGAGAAATACTTAATAATAATTATGCGCAATGAATTCAGTTCATTAATTCACATGAAAAATAATGAGAGCTTTAGAAATATTTTGTAATATTTTTACTGATTTAATTACATTTATTTTTGAACCAAAATAACAATCCATAGAATAGTATCAAAATCGTAATTACGGAGGGTGATTACATATATTCATATAAATTATCTTTAAAGGGAATATATAATGAAAAGAAAAGTTCTGGCAATTCTGGTACCCGCATTATTAATGGCTGGCGCAGCAAATGCGGCTGAAATCTATAATAAAAACGGCAACAAAGTTGACCTGTATGGCAAAGTTGATGCGCGTCATACCTTCTCTGACAACCCTGGTGACGACGGCGATGAAACCTATGTACAGGTGGGTTTCAAAGGCGAAACTCAGATTACTAATGAGCTGACGGGTTACGGCCAATGGGAATATAAAACCTACGCCAACGATACTGAAAACGCAGGTGGTAACTCTTTCAACCGTCTGGCGTACGCTGGCCTGAAATATGGCGAATACGGTTCATTTGACTATGGCCGTAATTATGGCGTGGTGTATGACGTTGAAGCCTGGACCGATATGCTGCCAGTATTCGGCGGTGATTCTTACACCTGGACCGATAACTTCATGAACGGCCGTGCTAACGGTCTGGCAACCTACCGTAATAGTGATTTCTTCGGTCTGGTTGAAGGTCTGAATTTCGCGCTGCAGTATCAGGGGGCGAATGAAGGTGCTAACGCGAATGAAGATCAGGAAGGCACCAAAAACGGTCATAACAAAGTACGTTTCCAGAACGGTGACGGCTTCGGTATGTCTACCTCCTATGATTTCTCTGGCGACCTGTCCGGCCTGAGCCTGGGTGCGGCGTACTCGTCTTCTGACCGTACCAATGAGCAGGTTGCAAACGGCAAACGCTTTGAAGGTGTCGGGTTTGCGGATGGCGAAAAAGCCGAAGCCTGGACTGTTGGCGCGAAATAGGATGCAAACAGCATCTACCTGGCGATGATGTATGCGGAAACCCGCAACATGACGCCATTCGGTGACGTTGGTGTCGCAAACCAGACTCAAAACTTTGAAGCGGTTGCACAGTACCAGTTCGACTTCGGTCTGCGTCCTTCCCTGGCATGGGTTTACTCAAAAGGTAAAGACCTGGATGGTCAGGGCTTCAACCAGGATCTGGTTAACTACATTGACCTGGGCATGACTTACAGCTTCAACAAAAACTTCTCCACCTATGTTGATTACAAAATCAACATGCTGGATCAGGATGAAGCGCTGTATGATGCGTACGGTATATCTACCGACGACATCGTTGGCGTAGGCATGACCTACCAGTTCTAATCCCCAAAAATACTAAAGCCCGCACTCGCGGGCTTTTTTTCATTTATAAGAGCCGAATTTACGGCGCTTCCTGCAACGCCACGCGAATAAACCCGTTATTCTGCGCCAGCAGTTCGTGGGCTTTCCATGCATCCAGCCCGGTCAGTACCATCAGGACTGCCGTTTTACAGTTATGGTTACAGCTCTCCAGCGCGGCTTTTGCCTGCGCCCGGGTGCAGCCCCCCGCCTCCATCACAATGGCAATTTGTCGTTCGGCCCATTTGGTATTGCGTGCCTCCAGATCCACCCGCAGGTTGCTGTAAACGCGCCCGGTCCGCACGGCCAGCCCGGTGGTGACCATCGAGAGGATCATTTTTTGCGCAATACCCGCTTTGGTATTGCTAAAGCCTGCCACCACATCAGCCCCCAGCGCCGGGGCAATCACCATGCTTGCCAGCTGCGCCGCTTCACTTTGTGCATCACCGGTAATGATGGCGACCATAGAGCCCAGCGACCATGCATGGCGCATTGCCCCCCAGACCCACGGCGTTTTTCCGCTAACGGTAACCGCCAGCATCATATCGTGTTCACCAAACTTAATGGCCTGCAGATCGGCAACGCCACGCTCGTAGCTCCCTTCCCCTTCCTGTGCCGTCACGGCAATCACGGGGGTTTTGCCCGGCGCATATTCATCGGCAGCCTGTTGTGCGACACGGCCAGACGGCCCCGCCCCAACAATAACCAGACGGCCCCCGTGACTAAGCGTCGCCGCGGCGTTATCCACCACGCGGGCGATCGTCGTTAAACAGGGGGATATTGCAGCGGAAATGAGTGCATCTTCCTGGTGAATGACCTTCAGCATGTCCAGCGTGGACAATCTATCAATATTCATCGTGCTGGCGTGCCGTCTTTCCTTGACCGAACCGGTAAGCATAATGCTCATAAACAGCCTCCTTATTATGAGTACCCACACACTATAAAGTGTTTTATATGGATGACCTGCGAGGAGGGTCACGAAAAGAGGACCAAATCCACGCCTTTACATGGCTTTAAGAAACGCGCGTCATCAGCGATAATTACCCCTTTGTTAATCATCGCGGAGTATTGATGAGCGATTTGCAGCCTTTCCTTCTGACGCGCAAGCGCCCCATGAAACTGAACACGCTGGTCACGTTGATGGTATGCGCGATTATTGCCTCTGTGCTGCTTCTGGTCTTTGCGCTCTACTCCGTTCAGATCACCCGGGCCACCCGCGATGATGTCAAAGACACCGCACTGGGTATCGCCCGCACGCTGGCCGACAGCCCGGAGATCCAGCGAGGCCTGATGCAGTCTCCGCAGGCCGACATCATTCAGCCCATCGCCAAAGCAGTCACCCAACGCAACGATCTGCTGCTCACCGTGGTGACCGACATGCGCGGTATTCGTTACTCGCACCCGAACGAAGCACTGATTGGCCTGCATTTTATTGGTAACGATCTGGAACCCGCCCTGGAAGGTAAAGAGAATGTCTCGGTTAACCGGGGTGCCCTCGCCGAAGCGCTTCGCGTCTTTACCCCGGTTTATGACAGCCAGCACGATCAGATCGGGGTGGTGGTGGTCGGTATCTCCCTCAAAAAGGTGGAAGACCAGATTGCCCGCGGGCGGCTGAATGCGCTCTGGACGATATTATTCAGTATCTTTATGAGTTCAATGGCGATTTGGGGCCTGGTGCGGGTGCTGAAGCGCATTCTGTTCGGCCTCGAACCCTACGAGATATCCGCCCTTTTCGAACAACGTCAGGCGATGCTGCAGTCGCTTCGCGAAGGCGTACTGGCCGTCGATATTCACGGGCGCGTGACGATGATCAACCACACCGCCAGAGAAATTTTACTCCTGCCCTCCGGCAAGCAAACGGAAAACGCCAGCGCACCACTTTTAGCCAGCCTGCGTGAGATTTCAAAAACCGGCGTCGCGCGCCAGGATCAGGAGATCAGCTGTAACGGTCGGCTGTTGCTGTGCAACATGGTGCCGGTCAAAAGCCAGGAGCAGGTCATCGGGGCGATCGCCACCTTCCGCGATAAAACGGAAATCAGCCAGCTGATGCAGCGCATTGATGGCATGGTCAACTACGTCGACGCCCTGCGCAGCCACACGCACGAGTTTATGAATAAACTGCATGTGATCCTTGGCCTGCTGCATATGAAGCGCTATGACAAGCTGGAGGAGTACATCATCCAGACGGCGCATAATTACCAGACGGATATCGGTACGATCCAGAGCAAGGTAAAATCGCCGGTCATTGCCGGGTTCCTGCTGGGTAAAATCAACCGGGCAAAAGAGGCGGGCGTCACCCTGACGCTGGCGGACGAGAGCCAGATACCGGATACCGCCAGCGAAGAGCAGGCCGCGGTGTTGATCACCGCGCTGGGTAACCTGATTGAAAACGCGCTCGACGCGATGGAAGGACAGCAGGAGGGCGAGATCGGCCTGCTGCTGCATTATCAGAATGGCTGGCTCAGTTGCGAAGTCAGCGACGATGGCCCCGGCATTGATCCCACTCAGCTGGAGGCTATTTTTACTAAGGGCTTCTCAACGAAAGGTGAAAACCGCGGCGTTGGGCTGTTCCTTGCTCGCCAGCAGATTCAGAACCTGGGCGGAGAGATCTCCGTGGAGTCTGAGCCTGGCGTCTTTACCCAATTTTTTGTTCACATCCCCTGGGATAGCGAGAGGAATATCGCGTGATAAATGTATTAATTGTCGATGATGACGCCATGGTGGCCGACCTCAACCGTCTGTATGTCAACCGTGTTGAAGGCTTTAGCTGCTGCGGTGTCGCCTCCACGCTCAACCAGGCGAAGGCCATGATTAACGACCCCGGTCAGCCGGTCGATCTGGTGCTACTGGATGTCTATATGCAGCAGGATAACGGGCTGGATCTGCTGCCCGTGATTCGCGCGTCCGGCCGCCCGATCGATGTCATTATGATCTCCTCGGCCGCCGATGCCGCCACGATCCAGACCTCTATCCACTACGGCGTGGTGGATTACCTGATCAAACCCTTCCAGTTCCCGCGCTTTGAAGAGGCGCTTAACGGCTGGAAAGCGAAGCATAACCTGATGGAATCGCATCCGTATTATGAACAGGCCGACGTTGACCGCCTGATCCACGGCGGAGCGCCGGAGCTGGCGGACAGCAAAAAGCTGCCGAAAGGGTTAACGCCGCAGACGCTGCGCACGATCTGCCAGTGGATTGACGCCCACCCGGAGATGGAGTTCTCCACCGATGACCTGGCGAGCGCGGTGAATATCTCCCGCGTCTCGTGCCGCAAATACCTGATCTGGCTGGCGCAAATCAACATTCTGTTCACCAGCATTCACTACGGTGCCACCGGGCGGCCAGTGTATCGTTACCGTCTCCAGCCGGAACAGACGGGGCTGCTTAAGCAGTACTGTCAGTAACGCGGTAGGTATTATCCAGCAACGTAAAGCGGAAGTGGTGCATCGATGAGATCACCACTTCTTTTGTTTTGGTCACAAAAATGGCTTCAATATCCGGGCGAGAGCGCAGCACCGCGCAGCCCTTCTCTATGCCCATGCCGTACATCAGCGTGGTCCAGATATCGCCGTCGATAGACTCTTTTGACACGATGGTGACGCTGTCCAGCGCGTTGTCCAGCGGGTATCCGGTGCGCGGATCGAGAATATGGTGATAGCGCTTGCCGTTTTGCTCAAAGAAGCGCTCGTAGGTTCCTGACGTCACCACGGAGCGGTTTTCCACCGTCATCGCGCCAATCAGCGCGTCGCTGACGAACGGTTTTTTCAGCCCGACGCTCCAGCCCCCTTCCGGTGAGCCCAACGTCTGGATATTCCCCCCAGGTTGATGAGTCCCCGCTCGGTCCCCTCTTTGTGCAGGTAATCCCGCACCCGGTCAGCGATATAGCCTTTGGCGATGGCGCCCAGGTCGATCTCCATGCCTGCTCTCGCCAAAAACACGCTGCTCTGCGCCTCATCAAGGATGACATCCTCAGGACGGGTAATCGCCAGCAGCGCCGCAATGTCATCAGCAGGCGGAACGCTGTCACCCCGGAAACCAATTTTCCAGCGCTTCACCAGCGGGCCTATCGCCAGGTTAAAAGCGCTGTCCTTGAGCAGGCTTGCCGCTTTTGCACAGCGGATCAGCTCGAACACCGGTCGGCTGACGATGACCGGATGCTGACCAGCCGCGTGGTTGATGTCCATCACCTGCGAGTGGGCACGGTTGACGGTAAGCAGATCTTCATACTGTTTGATGAGTCGAAACACGCGGGAGGCGAGGGCTTCGTCATGGGAGAAGAGTTTCAGGAGGATGGGGGAACCCATCAGGACGGCGGAGTAACTGTAAACTCGGTTATCTGACATGCATGTTTCCTCAGATGTAGCCCCGGCAAGCACCGCGCCGCCGGGGAAATCGCCGGATAACGTTGCGTTTATCCGGCCTACAACACAGGTGCTTTATGCCATTTTTGCGCGCATCGCCGCCTGATGTCCGGCAAGGGTACCAAAAATAATGATGTCTGCCACCGCGTTACCACCGATACGGTTACCGCCGTGGATCCCGCCGACCACTTCACCCGCAGCAAATGCCCCTGGCAGCACGTTGTGGTTGCTGTCCAGCACGCAGGTTTCAGTGTTGATGGTCACACCGCCCATGGTGTGGTGCACGCCCGGCGCAATCTGAATGGCGTAGAACGGCCCTTCATTGATTGGCGCACGCAGCGCGGTGGTACGGCCAAAATCATCGTCGTGCTGTTTCTCCACAAAGCCGTTGTAGCGTTCCAGAGTTGCCAGGAAGGCGTGATGATCCATGCCCAGCGCTTCGGCCAGGGCTTTTGGTGAGCTGGCGCTGGTCACGAACCCTTTGGCGATGTACTCATCCGCAGCTTTGTTTTTGGCGCGTACGTGTTCATCAAAGACGATGTAAGCGTATTTCTCTGGCAGCGCGATGATCTGCGCGGAGACTTTGTCGCGGGTCGACATTTCGTTGTAGAAGCGCTCCCCTTTCTGATTGACCAGAATCGCCCCGCCGCCGCGGATGGATTCGGAAATCAGGTACGAGGTTTTCTGCTCCACGGTGGGGTGAATCTGAATTTCGCCCATATCCACGGTGCCCGCCCCGATGCGCTCCAGCAGTGCGATACCGCCGCCGGTGGCCCCTTTATGGTTGGTGGTGACGAATCCTTCCAGGTCCGGACGGTATTTCACCACCATCTGGCTGTTGGCGCTGAAGCCGCCGGTCGCCACAATCACGCTTTTGGTTGCCACGATGACGGTTTCATTCTCTTCGGTCGTCAGGCGCACGCCGGTCACTTCGCCGTTTTCGAAAATAATGTCACTGACGGAGGTATCCAGCATCACCTCGATGTTGCGTTTGTTGACGTTACGCACCAGACCGCTGATCAGATAGCCGCCTACTGCAGAACCGTCTTTTGGACGGTGAGTACGGTCGATGCTCATCCCGCCGGTGGTGGTGATGTCGTTGAGCATAATGCCGCGGGTTGCCAGCCACTCAATTGCTTCCGGTGCGTTCTCGACAAAGCGACGCAGCAGTTCCGGGTTGTTCTTGTTACCGCCGCCTTTCAGGCTTTCCTGGTAGAACAGCTCTTTGCTGTCCTGAATACCCTTCACGCGCTGGAAGCGGGTTTCAGCGGCGTTCATCCCGGCAGAAGCTTTGATGGTGTTACCGCCGATGGTTGGCATTTTCTCGACAATCAGCACGCTTGCGCCTTCGTCGTGCGCCTGAATCGCCGCCGCCAGACCGGCACCGCCGCTGCCCACGACAACCACGTCAACGCTGCGGGTTTCGTTCGGGTCAACGCCCTCCTCTGCCGCCAGCGCTTTACTGGATTTCAGCATCGCTTTAGAAACCGCTTTTTTCACCGCTTCACTCTGGCTGGTTGCGCCGGTGATGGCATCCACGTGCGGGGTGTTGGCATCCAGAATGCGGGTGCGGATCTCTTCGAAGCTGGTCACAAACTCAACGTCTTCGCTTGGGCCGGAGGCCAGCGCGATGTCCGCAATGCGGTCGGTTTCCAGGCTGACGTTAATCACCAGCTCGTTAGCGTCGTCCTGCACTTTCTCGACGAAGGTGCCCGGTTTGAATTTAGACTCGCCCATGCTCATGTCGCGGATCATCGCTTCCACCAGCGAGAAACGCCACAGCGGTTCCGGAATGTTCAGTTCCTCGCGTTTGGTGCTGTCCATAAACAGCTCAAGGCTTTCGCCAGCCGCGATGCGGTCTGTCCAGTCCGGATAAGCGATGGTGGCGCGGCCAACGGCAATCAGGTCGTAACCGTGGTCCAGCGCGTCAGTCACGTCTGAAGCATTCACCACGCCGCCCACGCCCATGACCGGAACCTGCGCCAGCGTTTCTGAACGCATCGCGCAGTATTTTTCGATGAGCGGGGTCGGGTCCTGGGTGTCAACAATCGAAGGACGCAGAGTTGCACCGACGGAGAAGTGCAGGTAATCCACGCCGCGCGCGGCCAGTTTCTCCAGCAGGTACATGGTGTCTTCAAAACGGATGCCCGGGACTTCCAGCTCTTCAGGGGAGAAGCGGTAACCAATGATGAAGGCATCATCCGCGTACTGGCGCACCATTTTGTGCGTAATGTCCAGCACGGCCAGCGGGAACTTCGCGCGGTTGTCGCGGCTGCCGCCCCACTCGTCATCGCGCTGGTTAGAGTTCGGTGAGTAGAACTGCTGAATCAGGTAGGTGTTGGCCCCGTGGATTTCCACGCCGTCGAAACCGGCCTGAATGGCGCGACGCACAGCTTCCCCAAACTTGCCGATCATTCCTTCTACTTCTTCGGCGGTCAGTGCAACCGGCGTTGCGGCACCGTCACGCGGTGCGGCCACCGCGCTTGGGCCAACCGGGGTACGGCCACCAATCAGTTTTGGGTCAACCATACGGCCGCCGTGGTAGATCTGCAGCAGCGCTTTCGAACCTTTGGATTTAATCGCCTCTGCGATTTTCGCCAGCCCGGCAATTTTCTCGTCGTTATCAATACCGATGGCGCCCGGGAAGGCGAGACCGAGATCGTCAACGAAGCAGCACTCCACGATGATGGTACCGATGCTGCCGGAGCGAGCCCGGTAGTACTCCACCAGCTCACTGGTGACAGTACCGTCATAGTAGCCGGTACAGGTGGTCATCGGGGCCATTAACAAACGGTTTTTCAGTTCGGTGCCATTCGGTAATGTGAAGGGGCTAAGAATGCGTTCGTTAGTGCTCATAATAGAAACTCCAAACTTTTAAAATTAAGAATTCGTTATCGGGTTTAATTTTTAAATTGGTTGTTATTTGCCGATGTCATGATACTAATATAATGATTTTTTTAGTTTCTAAAGCCATTACGTTAGTTAAAAAACTATTTAATCCCTGAGATAACAGAAATAACACAATGGTGTTAGTGATAATAATTCACCCGTTTACAATAATTTAAAATACGTTAAATAAATATTGGTCATACCAATTTCACTTAACCATAAAAAAATCAATAAAATCAAGCAATAAAAATAATACCAGATTTTGGATTGTTACAAGAATGATAAAGAAAACGATAAAAATAAATAATAACCCCATACGCCAGAGTGGTTATTAATAAAAGCACGAAAATAACGCTGCACTTCTGTTTTTTTGATCCTGATCAATAGTTGCAGCATCCAAAAGCGCAATATAAAAACATCATCAATTTTTAATTTAACGCACACAGAAAAGCGTTAAATCGTTATTAATGAAAAAACCAAACCGCACCTTTAATAACTAAAAAAAGCAAAGAAACTTAAAAAAACGCATTTGGTTTTTTCTGCACCACCGAACTTTTGACAACTTAAGACGTGAAACTATGAATACAAAAACTGCTGTAACGCCCCCAGTGGCGAACCAGGCATCAAATGGAAAAGCGAAACGACTGCTGATGATGGCGTTGCCCGTCATCGTCGCCGTACTGCTGCTGTTTGTTCCGGTACCGGAAGGTTTACCGCCTTACGCGTGGCACTACTTCGCTATCTTCGTTGGCGTGATCGTCGGGCTGATCTTCGAACCACTGCCTGGCGCGGTGATTGGCCTGACCGGCGTGGTCGCCATTGCGCTGTGTAGCCAGTGGGTGCTCTTCAGCCCGGACCAGCTGGCAGATCCAAAATTCAAGCTGGCAGGCGCCTCCTTCAAATGGGCGGTGAGCGGGTTCGGTAACTCAACGGTCTGGTTGATTTTCGGTGCCTTTATGTTTGCCGCAGGCTATGACAAAACCCGCTTCGGCCGCCGTCTGGCGCTGATTCTGGTAAAATATCTCGGCCGTCGCAGCCTGACGCTCGGGTATGCTATTACCTTTGCGGACCTGCTGCTGGCACCGTTTACCCCGTCCAACACGGCGCGCAGCGGCGGGACCATCTACCCGATTATCGCTAACCTGCCGCCGCTGTACGGCTCAAAACCCAACGACCCAAGCGCGCGCAAAATTGGTTCTTATCTGATGTGGGTGGCTATCACCGCGGCCTGTATCACCAGTTCTATGTTCCTCTCCGCTCTGGCGCCGAACCTGCTGGCGCTGGCGCTGGTGAAAAGCACCGTTGGGATTGATATCTCCTGGGGCACCTGGTTCCTCGCGTTCCTGCCGCTTGGCATCCTGTTGATTCTGACCATGCCGCTGCTGGCCTACTGGTTCTACCCGCCTGAAGTGAAAGTGAATAACGAAGTACCGCTGTGGGCGACCCGCGAGCTGGAAAAACTTGGCAAACTGTCGCGCAATGAGATCCTGCTGCTGGTCTTCGTGTGCTGTGCGTTGCTGATGTGGATCTTCGCCGCCGCGTGGATTGAACCGGCCATGGCTGCCCTGTTAATTGTCGGTCTGATGCTGTGGACCGGTGTGCTGGAGTGGAACGATATCACCGGTAACAAAGCCGCGTGGAACACCTTCGTCTGGTTCGCCACCCTGGTGGCGCTGGCGGATGGCCTCTCCTCTACCGGCTTTATCAGCTGGTTAGGTAAAGAAGGCGGTCTGCTGATGAGCGGTATCTCTCCGGGCGTGGCGACTATCGTCCTGCTGCTGGCGTTCTACCTGCTGCACTACCTGTTTGCCAGCACCACCGCACACACCACCGCGCTGCTGCCCGCGATGCTGACCATCGCCTCCACCATTCCGGGCATGAATATGGAAGTGTTCGTCCTGCTGATGGTGACCTCGCTGGGTGTAATGGGGATCATCACCCCATACGGTACCGGCCCAAGCCCGATTTACTACGGTAGCGGCTACCTGCCAACCAAAGACTACTGGCGCCTGGGCACTATCTTCGGTGCCATCTTCCTGGCGGCCCTGCTGCTGATTGGTTATCCGTGGATGTCGATGATGTTCTGATTTCTGACCGCCGGGGTCTTCCTCCGGCGGTTTTATTTTTGTGGAGCAAGCTATGTCAAACAAACCGTTTATCTACCAGAACCCCTTCCCTCTTTCCCATGACGACACCGAATATTATCTGCTCACCAAAGAGCACGTCTCCGTTGCCGAGTTCGAGGGGCAGGAAATCCTGAAAGTCGAGCCGCAAGCCCTGACGCTGCTGGCGCAGCAGGCCTTCCACGATGCCGCCTTTATGCTGCGTCCTTCTCATCAGAAACAGGTTGCCGCCATTCTTAACGACCCGGAAGCCAGCCAGAACGATAAGTACGTCGCCCTGCAGTTCCTGCGCAACTCTGAAATTGCCGCAAAAGGCGTCCTGCCGACCTGTCAGGATACCGGCACCGCGATCATCATGGGCAAGAAAGGCCAGCGCGTCTGGACCGGCGGCGGTGACGAAGCCGCCCTGAGCCAGGGCGTGTATAACACCTACATTGAAGACAACCTGCGTTATTCCCAGAACGCCGCGCTGGATATGTATAAAGAGGTGAATACAGGCACCAACCTGCCCGCGCAGATTGACCTCTACAGCGTGGACGGTGATGAGTACAAATTCCTGTGCATGGCAAAAGGCGGCGGTTCCGCGAATAAAACCTATCTCTATCAGGAAACCAAAGCGCTAATTACCCCTGCGAAGCTGAAAAACTACCTGGTTGAGAAGATGCGCACGCTCGGCACCGCCGCCTGCCCGCCTTACCATATCGCGTTTGTGATCGGGGGAACGTCGGCTGAAGCCACGCTGAAAACCGTGAAGCTGGCCTCTACCCGCTACTATGACGCGCTGCCAACCGAAGGTAACGAACATGGCCAGGCGTTCCGCGACGTTAAGCTGGAACAGGAACTGCTCGAGGAAGCGCAGAACCTCGGCCTGGGAGCACAGTTTGGCGGTAAATATTTTGCCCACGACATCCGCGTGATTCGCCTGCCGCGCCACGGCGCGTCCTGCCCGATCGGCATGGGGGTTTCCTGCTCCGCAGACCGCAACATCAAAGCGAAAATCAACCGCGACGGGATCTGGATTGAAAAACTGGAACACAACCCGGGCCAGTATATTCCTGAATCACTGCGTCAGCAGGGTGAAGGCGACGTGGTGAGCATCAACCTGAACAAGCCGATGAATGAAATCCTGGCCCAGCTCTCCGCGCACCCGGTCTCTACCCGACTGTCGCTGAACGGGACCATCATCGTGGCACGCGATATTGCCCATGCGAAGCTGAAAGAGCTGCTGGATAACGGCGAGGAACTGCCGCAGTACGTTAAAGATCATCCGATTTACTACGCAGGTCCGGCAAAAACGCCGGAAGGTTACGCCTCTGGCTCACTCGGCCCGACCACCGCGGGACGTATGGACTCGTACGTAGACTTACTGCAATCCCACGGTGCGAGCATGATCATGCTGGCGAAGGGCAATCGCAGCCAGCAGGTGACCGACGCCTGCCATAAGCACGGCGGCTTCTACCTCGGCAGCATTGGCGGTCCGGCGGCGGTACTGGCGCAAAACAGCATTAAGAGCCTGGAGTGCGTGGCGTATCCGGAGCTGGGTATGGAAGCCATCTGGAAAATCGAAGTGGAGAACTTCCCGGCGTTCATCCTGGTGGATGACAAAGGCAACGATTTCTTCCAGCAGATCCAGAATCAACAGTGTAAAGGCTGTTCACAGCGCTGAGGCCTTCCACAACGCCGGTAATCGCGACAGCGTTTCATTGATAAGCCCGCGCTTGTCGCTGCCCGGTTTCCAGATGGTCACCATCGTCTGAGCTATCCCCTGGCTGCCCACCTCGGTGGGCAGCCTTTCTACATTTTTCCACTGCGCCGCATGAAGATGCGTCGGCAAAAATCCCCAGCCGCACCCCTTTTCCAGCAGACCGCGCAGCATCTCAAGTTCGTTGGTAAAAAGGGTATGTCCGGAGATTTGCAGACGGCGCGCGACCGGCTCGTCAGACGCCGCATGCATAATGACCTGCGGCACCAGAGAGAGATCGAGTAGCGAAACCGGGGAGGCGTTATCCCTGAACAGCGCTTTCGAGGCGTAAAAATCCATCTCAATGGACCCTAACGCCCGCCATTCCATCTCATTGCCTACGCTGCGATTACGTGCCTGACAGATCCCCACATCGGCCTCACCGCTGGCGAGCATCGCTTCCGCTTGATCACGCGAGGTGCTGGTCAGGCTCAGCCGAATATTCTGGCTCGCCATTTTTGCTATCAGCGCCTGCAAAAAAGCGCGCGGGGTGAACGGATCGTAGACGAGCGCAATATCCTGCGTCGCGCTTTGCGGAACGGCTCTGGCGAACGCCTCAAAGGCTTTTACCTGACGCATCAACAGATGCGCCTGCCGCTGTAACTGCTCCCCCTCCAGCGTTAACCGCAGGGTTCGCCCCTCGCGCAGGAACAACGCGTAACCCAGACCATCTTCCAGAAAATCAATCAGATCGCGCAGGGTCGTGCGGTCTTTACCCAGTTTAGTGGCCGCCTTCACCAGGCTGCCATGTTCAGCCACGGCGGTGAACGCCTCAAGCTGGGCAAACGAATAGATCAATGACGCCACGCGATCCTCCACAGTTCCTTTTCGGGGGATTTTCCCCCATAACGCGTTTTTTATTATAGGCCGCGGGTTCGTAAACTGAAGTCCTTCCTGAGCCATACGAGAAAAACATGAAAAACAAAACAAACCGCACTCTGCTCGCGGCGCTGATTGTCAGCAGCCTGCTCTCTCCTGCCGCCATGGCTGCCTGCAACGGTACCGTTCTCGACACCTGTCCTGCCCCTTTTGATACAAAACTGCCGGACGCACATACGATGCTCACCTGGAGCCAGGCCGACCGCGTCGTGGGTTTCCGCAACGACTACCGCAACTATGCGGGCGACGTGTTCCATCACGGCAACGCCTCGCCGTTGCTGGCCGCAGAAAAACCGCTGACCGATGCCCGTTATCAGGTGAATGGCAAGACCTACGATCTCCATGATTACCTGAAACGCCAGAACGTCAGCGGCATGCTGGTATTAAAAAACGGCCACGTTGCCTATAAGTATCTGGGTGAAGGGAATACCGACAGCACGCTCTGGACCTCACGCTCTGTCGGTAAATCGGTGGTCTCTGCGCTGGTTGGGGTAGCGATTAAAGAGGGAAAAATCCACTCCCTCGACGATCTTATTACCCAATATGAACCTGATTTGAAAGGCACCGCCTGGGACGGTGTGACGCTGAGACAGCTTATTACCCACACCTCCGGCGTGGCGTGGAATGAGGACTACACGAATCCGGGATCTGATTTCGCAAAGCTGACAGAGTGCGAAGCCAAACCGGGCACCTATGACTGCGTGCGGACATTAGTAAAAGGGTTACACCGCGCGCACCCTGCGGGCGAAAACTGGTCCTATTCCTCGGGCGGCGCGTGGCTGCTGGGTGACGTGCTTGAACGCGCAACCGGCATGACGCTCGCGGCGTATCTGGAGAAAAGCATCTGGCAACCCTACGGCATGGCCAGCGACGGCGTATGGCATGCCTACAGCAAAGGCCAGCATGATGTCGGCGCCCACGGCTTTAACGCCACGCTGGAAGACTGGGGCCGCTTCGGTCAGTTCATCCTTCATAACGGCACATTGCCCGGCGGGAAGCAGATCCTGCCCGAAGGCTGGGTAAAACAGTCCTCAGACTGGACGCAGGCAAAAGGTTCGATGTCCGCCGCGCATCCGAACGGGTTGTATGGCTATCAGTGGTGGAACAACGAAGTGCCGGTTAATGCCACCCACGTCGCGCCAAAGGTCGACAATTCACTTAAAGGGTCGCTCTGGGCGCTGGGGATCTTTGGACAGATGATTATGGTGAATCAGAAAGAGAACCTGGTTATCGTCCAGTGGTCCACCTGGCCGCAGGCGGAACCGTCCTTCAGCGCTCAGCCGCTGGAAGCATCGTTAATGTTTAGCGCAATCGCGAACGCGCTGCGCTGATTTTTAGAGCCAGGCGCTGCCTGGCGTCTCCTCTGCGCGATGTCACAAAACAGCGATATCAGCAACTTAGCGAATTAGCGTGAATAAAAAATCACACGATTGTTAAGTTATTGTTAGGTATGTAAATCCTGGTCAACATCCTGTCATTGATGCACAACGCGCATCAGTTCATTCACTCTTTGCGCTTATTAATTTCCGTTTCCTGATCCAGTTTTCAAAAACAGACGAGCATAACGTCACGATAAAAACTGGAGATAATCATGGTTTCCTCAACCTCACCTGCAACGGTCCGTGCGAAAGCGGGCGCGATTTTTCGCGTCACCTCGGGCAACTTTCTTGAGCAATTCGACTTCTTTCTGTTCGGCTTTTATGCCACCTACATCGCGCATACGTTCTTCCCGGCGAGCAGTGAATTTGCCTCGCTGATGATGACCTTTGCCGTCTTTGGCGCGGGCTTTTTGATGCGTCCGATCGGCGCTATTGTGCTCGGCGCTTACATCGATAAAGTGGGTCGTCGTAAAGGGCTGATTGTCACCTTGTCGATCATGGCTGCCGGAACATTCCTGATTGTGCTTATTCCGTCGTATCAGAGCATTGGGCTGTGGGCACCGCTGCTGGTGCTGACGGGCCGTTTGCTGCAGGGCTTTTCCGCCGGTGCGGAGCTTGGCGGCGTCTCGGTCTATCTGGCAGAAATCGCCACGCCGGGCCGCAAAGGTTTTTACACCAGCTGGCAGTCCGGCAGCCAGCAGGTTGCCATTATGGTCGCCGCGGCGATGGGCTTTGCCCTGAATGCCCTGATGGAGGAGAGCGCCATTCGCGAGTGGGGCTGGCGCATCCCGTTCCTGTTTGGCTGTTTAATCGTGCCGTTCATCTTTTTCCTTCGTCGTAAGCTGGAAGAGACCGAAGAATTCAGCGCGCGCCGTCATCACCTGGATATGCGACAGGTCTTTAACACATTACTCGGCAACTGGCAGGTGGTGGTCGCAGGTATGTTGATGGTAGCGATGACCACCACCGCGTTCTACCTGATCACCGTTTACGCGCCAACCTTCGGCAAAAAAGTGCTGATGCTGAGCGCGTCGGACAGCCTGCTGGTCACGCTGCTGGTGGCCGTCTCTAACTTCATCTGGCTGCCGATAGGTGGAGCCCTCTCGGACCGCTTCGGTCGTAAACCGGTGCTGGTTGTCATGACGCTGCTGGCGCTCGCCACCAGCTACCCGGCACTGACGATGCTGGCGGCGGCCCCCAGCTTCTCCATGATGCTGAGCGTCCTGCTGTGGCTCTCTTTCCTCTACGGCCTGTATAACGGCGCGATGATCCCGGCGCTGACGGAAATCATGCCTGCTGAAGTCCGCGTGGCGGGGTTCTCGCTGGCTTATAGCCTGGCTACCGCCGTCTTTGGCGGTTTCACTCCCGTGATGTCCACCGCGCTGATTGAATACACGGGTGACAAAGCCTCGCCGGGATACTGGATGAGCTTTGCGGCGGTCTGCGCGTTGCTGGCAACGCTCTACCTCTACCGTCGCCGCGCGGCATCACTGCAAAACACCGTTAAGTCACAGGGGGCCGCATGAAACGTACGTCTCGCTCTACCGCCATCGCGCTAATGGCAATGTTCCTGAGCGTCAATGCCTGCGCAGAGGACGTGAAGGTCATGATTTCGGGCGGATTCAAGGCCGCCCTGGAAAAGCTGGCTCCGGAGTATGAACGCCGGACCGGGGATAACATTGTGATCATCCCCGGTCCCTCAATGGGCACTACGCCGCAGGCAATCCCAAACCGGCTCGCGCGCGGAGAGAAAGCCGACGTGGTGATTATGGTGGGCAATGCACTGGCGAAGCTTGAACAGGCCCGTCTGACCCGGCCGGGTACGCGGACTGAACTCGCGGACTCTCGCATCGGCATGGTCGTGAAAAAAGGTGCGGATATCCCTGATATCAGCAGCGAGACGACGCTGCGTAATACCCTGCTGCAGGCTCGCTCCATCGCCTACTCAGACAGTGCCAGCGGCAGGTATGTCAGTGAAGAATTGTTCAAAAAGCTGGGGATTGAAAAGGAGGTGACGAGCAAAGCGACAAAAGTCGAGCGCATTCCGGTCGCATCAGAAGTGGCGAAAGGAAAATACGCCGTCGGGTTCCAGCAGGTCAGCGAGCTGCTGCCGATTCAGGGGATCACCTTTATCGGTAAAATCCCGGATAATTTGCAATACATCACGCGCTTCGCTGGCGCGGTCACCCGTGACGCGGAACATCCCGCGGAGGGAAAAGCGCTGCTGAACTATCTCGCCTCACCGCCCTCAAGGGAAGTCATCCGCGAGACGGGGATGATCCCCGTTACGTCCGGCGATACTGCTCGGTGATCTGTTTTTCAAGCTCAGCCGCAATATAGGACTGGATGCGCCCCCGGCGCCGGATAAGCCCCACGGTACGCTTCACCTCCGGCGCCACCAGCGGCAAAGGGGTCAGCAGCGTGTGCTCTGACGTCGGCATCGACATGGCGGGAACGGCAGCAATGCCGATCCCCGCCTCTACCATACCGAGCATCGTGGTGACATGACGCGTTTCGCAGACGCTGGGACGCTCGGGAATGATATCCCCCAGCAGGCGATCGAGCAGGTTGCGATTGCCGGACGTTTTATCGAGAGAGATGTAATCCTGCTGGAAAAATGCCTGCCACGTCAGCTGGCTCTTCTGCGCCAGCGGGTGATCCTTTCTGCATGCTGCAACATACACATCCTCCACCAGCGGGAAGAATTCGATTTCAGACGACAAGTTTCCTGCGAAGCAAATACCAAAATCCGCCTGGCTTCGGGCCACGGCGTCCATCACGTTGCCCGCGCTACTGTCGATGAGCTTAATGCGAACGCGCGGATAGCGCGACTGAAAGCGACGGATCACATCGGGCATAAAGTAACAGGCTGCGGAAGGTACCGTAGCCACCGTGATCAGCCCCGTCCGCTCTTCGCTGGCTTTATCGACATCCGCCAGCATTGACTCTACGTTATCGAGCAGCTGCGTGGAGCGTTCAGCAAAGTTTTGCCCGTATAACGTCAGGGAGACGCGGCGGGTGGTTCGGTCAAAGAGTCGGTTCCCCAGCGCGGCTTCCAGCTTTTCAATCCTGCGGCTCAGCGCCGACTGGGACAGACAGATAGATTCAGCGGCGACACGGAAGTTACCGTATTCCACTAACGCTCTGAAGGCATAGAGATCGTTGAGGTCGAAATTCACGGGCATAGTGTCTGGATGTCCTGTCAGGGGTCAGAGTTCGTTGAGATTAAGGCGGATGTACTCAGCGCGTTCGGCAATGGCCTGCCGCTCCTCGTCCTTCATGTCCGCAAGCTGTTTAAAAACAATGCCCAGCCGGGGATTGTGACCCAGACGCGCCTGGTTACGCAAAAAGAAATCCCAGTAAAGCGCATTGAAGGGACACGCCAGCTCGCCGGTGCGTTGATTGTGTTGATACCGACATCCCTGACAGTAGTTACTCATCTTATGGATGTAAGACGCGCTTGAAACATAAGGCTTACTGGCCAGTAAACCGCCATCGCCAAACTGGCTCATGCCGAGAGTATTGGGCAATTCCACCCACTCAAACGCATCAATATACACGCCCAGATACCATTCATGTACCGCCTGCGGCGAGAGACCACCGAGCAGGCTAAAATTCCCGATAATCATCAGGCGCTGGATATGGTGAGCGTAAGCCTCAGTGAGCGACTGTCCAATGGCGTGCGCCAGGCAGCGCATTTGCGTCTCGCCCGTCCAGAACCACTCCGGCAGCGGGGTGTGCTGCTCTAACGCATTCAGCTCCCGATAGCCCGGCATTTGCGACCAGTAGATCCCGCGCACATACTCCCGCCAGCCAAGAATTTGCCGGATGAACCCTTCGACAGCAGGCAACGGCGCATCACCCGAGCGCCATGCCTGCTCGGCGGCGGCAACCACTTCACGGGGATTGAGCATTTTGGTGTTCAGCGCAAATGAAATTAAAGAGTGGAAAAGAAAAGGTTCTTCCGTGTGCATTGCATCCTGCCAGTTACCAAACTGGGGCAGGACGTGCGAAATAAACGCATCCAGCCGGGCTTTAGCTTCAGCACGGTCGACTGGCCAGCGAAAAGTGTTGGCCTGCGGTTCGCCAAAGGTACGTACGCCGCAGCGTTGGATCTCTTCCCATAATGCTGAGCGATCGTGGCAGATGCGAGAGTCATCCGGAGCCGGCGGTTCACCGGACCAGCGCTTGCGGTTTTCAGCATCGAAATTCCATTTCCCCCCTTCGGGCTCGCCTTCCGGGGTCAACAGCACGCCATGCTGACGACGCATTTCCCGATAAAAATATTCCATTCGCCAGCTTTTACGCGATGCAAAGAACGCGCTCACCTGCTCCCGGGAGGTGAAAAAATGCTCGCTGCTGACGCAGGTCGTCTCGACGGTCGCCGTTTTCGCCCACGCCTGCAACTGCGCATCAAGGCGCCATTCATCGGGCTCCTGCCACATCACCCTGCCAGCATGGTAATGTGCGATAAGCGCGTTGAGATTATCTTCCAGCGCGCCGCGATTTGAACCCTCAGAGAGCCGGACATACCTTACCCGATGCCCCTTCTCTTTTAACTCAGCAGCAAACGCGCGCATGGCTGCGAAGATAGCGATGATTTTCTGAGCATGATGAAGGACATACGCGGTTTCTGCCCGCAGTTCCAGCATCACGTAAATGACATTCGGGCTGCAGGTATCAAACCAGCTGTGATGTGGATTGAGCTGATCGCCCAGAATCAGGCGTAGTTCGGTCAACGGTGGCTCCTGCGACAGCGCTCAGAACAGTATTTGACCTCATCCCAGCATTTCGCCCACTTCTTGCGCCACGTCATGGGCCGCTGGCAGTGCACACACGCTCGACTGGGCAGGTTCTGCTTGTTACCTTTGAAATCACTCATCTTTTCAATACCGGACTGATTTATTCATTCGGGCTGCGGATAAAGGCTACGACAGACATCACAAAATGAAGGTGATGCCTGCAAAGCGCTACCCACTGCTCTGTACGAAATGATAGTTTATTCAGGCTGGAAGTGTAGAAATAAGCCATTTTCTGGCATCTTAACTGAACCTGACTTTCCCATTTTTGTTCAAGTGACGAGTTTGCGAGCAAAGCGATGATTAAGTGGCCCTGGAAAACGAATGAGGCTGGCCGGGATATGGCGCTGCCGTGGGATGACGCGCTGGCGATCCCTGTTCTGGCGAATCTCCAGCCGGACGAACAGTCAAAACTGGTTCAGCTGGCGGATCGTTTTTTGCAGCAAAAACGCCTGGTTCCTCTGCAGGGGTTCGAGCTGGATCCCCTGAAAAACGCGCGTATCGCCCTGCTTTTCTGCCTGCCGGTGCTTGAACTGGGTATCGAGTGGCTGGACGGCTTCCACGAAGTGCTGATCTACCCGGCGCCCTTCATCGTCGACGATGAGTGGGAGGATGACATCGGCCTGGTACACAACCAGCGGGTGGTACAGTCCGGACAAAGCTGGCAGCAAGGGCCGATTATCCTGAACTGGCTCGACATTCAGGACTCATTCGACGCGTCAGGCTTTAATCTGATTATTCATGAAGTCGCGCATAAGCTGGATACCCGCAACGGCGACCGCGCCAGCGGCGTTCCGCTGATCCCGCTGCGTGAAGTCGCAGGATGGGAGCACGATCTGCATGCGGCGATGGATAACATCCAGGACGAGATCGATCTCGTGGGCGAAAGTGCCGCCAGCATTGATGCCTACGCGGCGACCGACCCCGCAGAGTGCTTCGCGGTGCTTTCAGAGTACTTCTTCAGCGCCCCCGAACTCTTCGCCCCGCGTTTCCCGGCGCTATGGCAGCGTTTTACCCAGTTTTATCAGCAGGATCCGCTTAAGCGTCTGCGTCAAAATGAGGCGGTCGGCCCTTCCCCTCACCAGGTACATTAATTTTTTTCGACAGGGGTGCGCCCGGTTAACCGTACCCCGATGCTCAGTACGAAAAACAGCACCGCCATTCCCCCTGCCGCCATCGTTAAATACTGCTCACCGAAAAAGCGCGTGACTACGGGCACCAGCAGCGCGCTGATGCCGTAGCCTAACGTATGGCTGGTGGCGATCGCGCCCGCGCCTTTCCCCGTGGTCAGCCGATCGTTCAACAGTAGCTGATAGCCCGGTGTAGCCATCGCTGCGCCGAGCGAGGTGACAGCAATTCCCACGTAGAACAGCGCCAGCCCGGCAATACACATCAACCCAAGTCCTGCCACCATCAATACCGCCGCCATACAGAGCAACGTCAGCGGGCTGAAGTGCTGCGGGCGAACAATCAAAAATTGCGCCGCGAGCGTGGCCAGCGCGGCCAGGCTCAGCAGGAGCGCAACATGGTGGCTGATCTCACGGGCGTTGCCCTCCAGCAAGGGGCTGAGATGCGGCGTGAGGCCAAGCTGCATCAGGCTCACCAGCGCCGCCAGCAGCATCGCCAGCAGCAGGAACGGCAGCATAGAGACCTGCAGACGGGTCGCCTGATGCGCCACCGGCGGCAGCGGAGGGTCGGCCACTTCTCGCAGCACCAGCAGCAGAGCCATAAACGGCGCAATCGCCATGAGCCAGAGCGGTGCCACCGGGTTAATGCTGAGCATCATTGCTGCCAGCGGTGGCCCCAGCAGACGGCCGCAGCTCAGGCCGGAGCTGATGGTGGCCAGCGCCGCCATGCGTTTGTCCAGCCCCGCACGCTGAATAGCCCAGGTCTGGGCTGCAGGCACCATCCCCGACACGGTTAAACCGTAGAGCAGGCGCGAAAAGATCAGCCCCGCCAGCCCCCAGGTGCTCTGGAGCAACCCGGCCGCCATTGCCCAGACCACCACAGCCATCACGGCGAAGCTGGCAAGATAGCCGCTGAGCGAGGCCACCATCACGACCTTACAGCCGCGTCGCTCGCTCTGACGCCCCCACCAGGGCGATGCCGGTAAAAAAAGCATGGAGCCGAACATTAACAGCCCGGCCCAGACCGAGAGCGACAGCCCGGTCAGGTTCACCAGCTGCGGGAGCATGACCAGCAAACCGTTCTGCCCGATGCCCAATAAACCTGCACAGAGTGCCAGCGGCCAGTTGGCTTTAGAGGTGACGTTTTCAGTCAGCGTTTCTGAGTTAGCGCGCATGAGAATGTGAACATAGTGTCAATAAATGTGTGGAAATTATGAAGTTTATGAAAACAAATATTGCAAAAATGGTTGCGAGTGTAAATAGAATGAATATCATAACGAGAATTATTATCAATCATGGAATGAGGTACATCTATGCGTACTCTGCCCCGCTCCGCCGGTACAGACGTTGCGGCCCAGTGTTTTTTAAACGCCCTGCTGCGCGAAACGACGGACTGGCGCTATCTCCCCGCAGCCGCTGCGGATGAGCTGGCGCATATTCATATCCCGCTTTCTCCCGCTCAGGCCCTGCGGGTACCGGTACGCTATTTCTCCCCCACCCAGCACCATCAGTACTGTTTCCCGGCAACGCTTATCCAGAGCGATAGCGACTGCGGTGACGCCGTCACATATACCCAACTGGTTGATTTACTTCTTGAAAAACCATCAGTAAAAGGCGTTCTTGATGCCGATACGCTGGCGCGTTTTAAGCAACGCGTGCTGGAAAGTCATGCGCATACCTGGCAGGCGATCGACCTGCGCCACAGCTGGTCCACGCTGCGTGATAAACCGCTGACGTTTGCTGAAGCGGAACAGGCGCTGCTGGTCGGCCACGCATTTCACCCGGCACCGAAGTCGCACGAGCCATTCAACGAAACCGAAGCGCGACGCTATCTGCCTGATTTTGCCTCCCGTTTCCCGCTGCGCTGGTTTGCCGTTGAGAGCACGCGCATTGCCGGTGACAGCCTGAACGTCTCCCTGCGCGAACGTCTGCTGCGCTTCGCCGCCCAGAGCGCGCCTGAGCTGCTCGGCCACTTCACCGACACGCGCTGGCTGTTGCCTATGCACCCATGGCAGGCAGAGCATCTGCTGGGTCAGGCCTGGTGCCAGCGTCTGGTGGAAAACGGTTCATTGCAGGATCTGGGCGAAGCGGGCGCACAGTGGCTGCCCACCAGCTCGTCCCGCTCGCTGTACAGCGAAACCAACAGCGACATGATTAAATTCTCCCTCAGCGTGCGCCTGACCAATTCCGTGCGCACGCTGTCGGTGAAAGAAGTTAAGCGCGGGATGCGCCTGGCGCGCCTGGCGAAAACGGAACGCTGGCAAACGCTTCAGGCACGCTACCCGACGATGCGCGTGATGCAGGAAGACGGCTGGGCGGGGCTGCGTGACGAAAACGGCGTGGTGCAGGAAGAGAGCCTGATGGCCCTGCGCGTCAATCTGCTGTTTGACACGCCGGACACGCAGACCAACGTGCTGGTCAGCCTGACCCAGGCCGCCCCGGATGGCGGTGACAGCCTGCTGGCTGCGGCAGTGCGTCGTCTGAGCCAGCGTCTGGATTTACCCCTCGCTCAGGCCGCACGCTGCTGGCTGGACGCCTATTGCGACCGTGTGTTACTTCCCCTGTTCAGCGCCGAGGCGGACTACGGCCTGGTGCTGCTCGCCCACCAGCAAAATATCCTGGTTGAGATGCAGCAGGATTTCCCCGTCGGGCTTATCTACCGTGACTGCCAGGGCAGCGCCTGGACCGAAGGAGCCGACGGGTGGCTGAAAGAGGCGGGTGAAACTGACGTGGAAAACCGCTTCGGTGAGAGCCAGCTGCTGCGCTACTTCCCTTACTACCTGCTGCTGAACTCCACCCTTGCGGTGACTGCCGCCCTTGCCGCCGCCGGTTTCGACAGTGAAGAGCGCCTGATGGCGCGCGTGCGTGACGCGCTAATCGCGCTGCGCCGTACGGCGAAGCAGACCCGCTGCCTTGACTACGTGCTGGACAGCCCGACCTGGAACTGCAAAGGCAACTTCTTCTGTTATCTGCACGATCGCAACGAAAACACCATCGCCGATCCGGCGGTGATCTATTTCGACTTTAGCAACCCGTTCTACAAGGAGAAGGCGTAATGGCCATCGCGAATATCGTCCATTCTGGCTTCGGCTTTCGCTGCACCGCAACGGATACCGCGCTGCCGCTGACGTTAGGTCTCGACGGCAGCGCGGTGCTGGAGCGTCTCGGGGCTATCCCGGCGGGCTGGCTGGTGGAAGCGCTGGATCAGCTGTTTGTCGCCGCCCCCACGCTGACCGGCATTACGCTGCCGTGGGCAACCTGGCAGGATGAACCTCAGGCAAAGGCGCTGTTTAGCCTGGCCCACGGGGATTACCTGGCGCGTGAAACCTTCTGGCAATTGCCGCTCTGGCTGAAAGGCGAACGACCGCAGGCGAGCAACGGTATGCAGTTTGATGAGAGCCGTCAGCTGTACTTCCCGCAGCGCCCTCGCCGCCCGCAGGGTGAGGTGTATCGCCGTTACGATCCGCAAATTAAACGCACGCTGAGCTTCCGCGTGGCCGACGTGGCGCTGGACGGCGAACGATTCACGCAATGGATGAACAACCCGCGCGTGAACGCCTTCTGGGAGATGGCCGGCCCGCAGGCCGAACAGGAAAACTACCTGCGCCGTCAGCTTGACTCGACCTACTGCTACCCGGTTATCGGCTGCTTCGACGACCAGCCGTTCGGCTACTTTGAACTCTACTGGGCACCTGAAGACCGCATTGGCCGCCACTACCGCTGGCAGCCGTTCGACCGCGGGCTGCATATGCTGGTGGGCGAAGAGCGCTGGCGCGGCGCGCAGTACATCCGCAGCTGGCTGCGCGGTCTGAGCCACTACCTGTATCTGGATGAACCGCGCACGACGCGCATTGTGGCCGAGCCGCGCTTCGACAACCAACGCCTGTTCCGCCACCTGGCGTCCGCCGGTTTCGACACCGCAAAAGAGTTCGACTTCCCGCACAAGCGCTCGCGCCTGATCGTGAGCGAGCGTCACCGCTTCTTCCATGAGGTGGAACTGTGAACGCGCTCTGGCAGAAAGTAAACCGCGAGATGGTGGCGAAGATCCTCGCCGAGCTGGAATACGAACGTACCCTGCGCGCTGAGCCGGTTTCATCGGACGGCTGGCGCATCACCATGGGCACGGAGTCCTGGCAGTTTCGCGCCACGCGCGGGATCTGGGGCTGGCTGCATATCGATCCTGATACCCTGACCACCGCCAGCGGCGCCGCCGTGGAAGCGGAAAGCGCGCTGCTGCAGCTGGCGACCGTGCTGGAGATGAGCGACGCGCAAACGGCGGAGCATATGGAAGATCTTTACGCCACGCTGCGCGGTGATATTCAGCTGCTCCAGGCGCGTGAAGCGCTGGATGCCGACGCGCTGATCCACCTCGACCCGGATGAATTACAGTGTCTGATGAGCGGTCATCCTAAGTTTATTTTCAACAAAGGCCGCCGCGGATGGGGGCTGGATGCCCTGCATCAGTACGCGCCTGAGTATCGCGGACGTTTTCGTCTGCACTGGGTTGCCGTTCAGCGTGAACACCTGGTCTGGAGCAGCGACGCCGATTGCGACATTCAGAATCTGCTTGCCAGTACCATGGACAACGCCGAGCGCGTCCGGTTTGAGCATCGCTGGCAGGCGCTGGGGCTCGACGAAAGCTGGCTGCCCGTGCCGCTACACCCGTGGCAGTGGCAGCAGAAAATTGCCATTCACTTCCTGGCGCAGCTTTCGCGTGGTGAGATGGTGGAGCTGGGCGAGTTTGGCGATGAATATCTGGCGCAGCAGTCCCTGCGCACGCTCACCAACGCCAGCCGTCGCGCGCCGTTTGACATCAAGCTGCCGCTGACCATCTATAACACCTCCTGCTATCGCGGCATTCCGGGCAAATACATTGCCGCCGGGCCGCTGGCCTCGCGCTGGCTGCAGCAGCAGTTCGCCTCTGACGCCACGCTGATTCGCTGCGGCGCGCAGGTACTGGGTGAACCCGCCGCCGGATATCTGTCGCATCCGGGCTATGCCGCATTACCGAAAGCGCCCTACCGCTATCAGGAGATGCTGGGGGTTATCTGGCGCGAGAATCCGTCCTGTTATTTAGAAGACGGTGAACAGGCGGTGCTGATGGCGGCGCTGATGGAAACCGATAACGCCGGGCGTCCGCTGATCGACGCGTGGATTAAGCGCTCGGGGCTAAGCGCCGACGCCTGGCTGGAAAAGCTGTTCGACGCGACGGTGATCCCGTTCTATCACCTGCTCTGCCGCTACGGCGTGGCGCTGATCGCCCACGGTCAGAACGTGACGCTGGTGATGAAAAACTACGTGCCGCAGCGCATCCTGCTGAAGGATTTCCAGGGTGATATGCGTCTGGTGGACGAAGATTTCCCGCAGGCGCAGAGCCTGCCGGCGCAGGTGAAGGACGTTACGGCACGTCTGAGCGCGGATTACATCATCCACGACCTGCAAACCGGCAACTTTGTGACGGTGCTGCGCTTTATCTCGCGTCTCACCCTGCAATGCGGCGTGAGCGAAATCCGTTTCTATCAAATCCTGGCGGGGGTATTGCGCCGGTATATGGCTGCGCACCCCGAGCTTGCGGAACGTTTCGCGATGTTCGACCTGTTTAAGCCGCAAATTATTCGCGTGATCCTCAACCCGGTCAAACTGACCTTCTCCGAGCATGACGGCGGCAGCCGCATGCTGCCGAACTACGTTACCGACCTTGATAACCCTCTTTTTCTGGCCTCCCGGGAGTCAGCGCAATGAAAACCTATGATTTCATCGGCATTGGTATTGGCCCGTTTAACCTCAGCATCGCCGCCCTGGCAGAAGGACTGGACGGTTTTAGCTCGCTGTTCCTTGAGCGCAAGCCGCACTTCTCCTGGCACCCGGGGATGATGGTGCCGGACTGCCACATGCAGACCAGCTTCCTGAAAGATCTGGTCAGCGCCGTAGAGCCCACCAACCGCCACAGCTTTCTGAACTACCTGGTGCAGCGTAAAAAGTTCTACCGCTTCCTGACCACCGAACAGCGCACGGTGTCTCGCGAAGAGTTTGCCGATTACCTGTGCTGGGCGGCAGAAAACCTCACCAATCTCGCCTTCAGCCAGCAGGTGCAGCAGGTGAGCTTTGATGAGACACGCGGTCTGTTTGAGGTCGTGACCCAGCGGGATCGGTTCTTTGCCCGCCACGTCTGCGTGGGGATTGGCAAACAGATTAACCTCCCGGATTGCGTGACGGTGCAGGACGACACCTGTTTCCACGCCAGCGAGATGATGCTGCGCACGCCAAATTTAGCGGGCAAGCGCGTGACCGTCGTCGGTGGCGGCCAGAGCGGTGCCGACCTGTTCTTAAATATCTTCCGCGGGGAATGGGGCCAGCCGCTAAGCCTGAACTGGGTGTCGCGCCGTAACAATTATAACGCGCTGGATGAAGCCGCCTTCGCCAACGAGTACTTCACGCCGGAGTATGTGGACAGCTTCTCCACGCTCGGCGAAGAGGCCCGTCGTCAGATGCTGCACGAGCAGAAGATGACCTCTGACGGCATTACCACCGAGTCCCTGCTGGCAATTTACCGCGCCATGTATCACCGCTTTGAGGTGCTGCGCGAAAAACCGTGGGCGCACCTTCTGCCGTCCCGCTCGGTGACGTCACTGGCGCGTCAGGAAAACGGTCAGCGTCTGAGCATACAGCATCATCTCGACGGCGGTCGCGAACAGCTGGATACCGACGTGGTGATCTTTGCCACCGGTTACCGCGCCGTGCAGCCTGCGTTCCTTGCCCCGCTGTCTCACCGCCTGCATCTGGATACGGGCGAAGCCTTCTGCATCAACAACGATTTCACCCTCGAATGGGACGGCCCGCAGAGCAACCGCCTGTTTGCCGTCAATGCCGGGATGCACCGTCTCGGCATTGCTGAACCCCAGCTCAGCCTGATGGCCTGGCGTGCCGCACGCATTCTTAACCGCGCGCATCCTGACGAGCCATTTGAGCTGGCTACCACACCCGGCGTTATCCACTGGCGCACCACCGCCAGCCAGGACAGCAGCCCGGTTTTTAACGCGTTAGAGAAAACGACCGAGTACTGACACACACAATCAGGATCAACATAACAATGAAACGTTCTCATCTTTGGGTTTTAAATCCTTGCTTGCTTGCAATGCTTTCTACCTCTGCGTGGGCGGAAGAACAAAAGGAAGAAAATATCGTGGTCTCCGCCAGCCGTGCACACCGCAGCGTGGCCGAGATGGCGCAGACCACGTGGGTTATTGAACGGTCTGAAATTGAGCAGCAGGTTCAGGGCGGAAAGGAGATTAAAGAAGTCCTGGCGCAGCTGATCCCGGGCATGGACGTTAGCAGCCAGGGGCGTACCAACTACGGTATGAACCTGCGCGGCCGCTCGATGATGGTGATGGTGGACGGCGTGCGCCTGAACTCCTCCCGCAGCGACAGCCGCCAGCTCGACTCCATCGATCCGTTCAACATTGACCGTATCGAAGTGATCTCCGGCGCCACGTCCCTCTACGGCGGCGGCAGCACCGGCGGCCTGGTGAACATCGTCACCAAAAAAGGCCAGCCTGAGACCGAAGTTGAGTTCCAGACCGGAGCAAAAAGCGGCTTTAACAGCCACAACGACCACGATGAGAACGTGTCGGCGGCGGTCAGCGGCGGCAACGACAACGCCTCGGGTCGTCTGTCGGTGTCGTATCAGCGTTACGGCGGCTGGTATGACGGCAACGGCGACGAGGTGATCATTGATAACACCCAGACCGGCTTACAGTATTCCGACCGTATTGATGTGATGGGGACCGGCACCCTCAACATTGATGAACACCAGCAGCTTCAGCTCACGACGCAGTACTATAAGAGCGAGTCCGACGGCAAGCATGGCCTGTATCTCGGGAAAAACTTCTCGGCGGTCACGGGCGATGCGACTGCCTATAACAAAGGTAATCTCGATTCTGACCGTATACCGGGTACCGAGCGTCATCTGATTAACCTGCAATACTCCAATACCGACTTCTGGGGCCAGGATCTGGTTGCGCAGATTTACTATCGTGACGAAAGCCTGACCTACTACCCCTTCCCGACCCTGACCAAAGGCGTCGTGAGCAGCATCGGTGCGTCGCAGCAGAAAACCGATTTTTACGGCGGCAAGCTGACGCTGAACAGCAAACCGGTGGATGATTTAACCCTGACCTGGGGTGTGGATGCCGACCATGAAACCTTCGATGCCAATCAGCAGTTCTTTGATCTGAGCAAAGCAGCGGCGAGCGGCGGCATGGAGCTTGATAACGCCTATAACGTGGGCCGCTACCCGGGTTACAGCATTACCAACCTCGCCCCGTTCCTGCAGGCCAGCTACGACATTGACGCCATCACCCTGAGCGGCGGCGTGCGCTACCAGTACACCGAAAACAAGGTGGACGATTTTGTGGGTTACGCCCAGCAGCAGGCCATTGCAACCGGGAAAGCCACCTCCGCAGACGCGGTGCCGGGCGGGAAAACCGATTACAATAACTTCCTGTTCAACGCCGGGATCCTCGGTCGTCTGACCGAACAGCAGCAGCTGTGGTTTAACTTCTCCCAGGGCTTTGAAATTCCGGATCTGGCGAAGTACTACGGTTCCGGGACTTATCAGCTCAGCAACGGTCACTATCGCCTGCTGAATAGCGTGAACGTGAACGACTCGACGCTTGACGGCATCAAGGTCAACGCATACGAGCTGGGCTGGCGCTACACCGGCGATAACCTGCGTACCCAGGTCGCGGCGTATTACTCGCTCTCGGACAAAACGATCACCATCAACAAGACGGACATGACCATCAACCTCGAAGACGACAAGCGTCGTATCTACGGGATTGAAGGCCAGGTGGACTATTTCTTCACCGACAGCGACTGGAGCACGGGCGCGAACTTTAACGCCATTAAGTCTGAAACCCGCGAAAACGGCAAATGGGAGAAGCTGACGGTAGACAGCGCCAGCCCGTCTAAAGCCAGCGCATGGGTCAACTGGGCGCCGGGCGACTGGACCCTGCGCGTGCAGAGCACGCAGACCTTTGACGTGTCAGATGCGGACGGCAAGAAGATCGATGGCTATAACACGGTCGACTTCCTGGGCAGCTACGCCCTGCCGGTGGGTAAAGTGAGCTTCAGCGTGGAAAACGTGCTGGACAAGGACTACACCACCGCCTGGGGCCAGCGCGCGCCGGGGCTGTATAGCCCAACCTACGGTGCGCCAGGTCTGTATACCTATAAAGGCCGTGGCCGTACGTTTGGTCTGAACTACTCCGTACTGTTCTAATCCTGTGCGCCGCCTGCGGGCGGCGCAATTTGCTGCGTAATTTCAGCACGAATTTGCTATAAAATCAGCGATTTGCTGAAATTGTCGGCAAACGAACGAAAAGTACGTTTTCCCCCTTTGACAAGACGAACTGAGGTCGCTACTATTCGCCTCGTTCACACGATTCCTCTGTAGTTCAGTCGGTAGAACGGCGGACTGTTAATCCGTATGTCACTGGTTCGAGTCCAGTCAGAGGAGCCAAATTTGAAAAGCCTGCTTTTAGAGCAGGCTTTTTGCTTTTCTGTTAGCCGTTACTTTCCACTGCCCCTGTCAACTGACGCCAGGCCGCCACTTCCTCATCCAGCCACTCACTAAAGAGAGCCACCTCCGGTTTCGCTTCCGTTAACTGCGATGTCACCAGCCAGTAAGGCCAGGGATAAGGTGCAGTGAAAGGGGTAAGCTGGACCAGTTCGCCCCGGGTGATGGCATCCTGTACCAGAGAGCGACGTTCCAGCGCGATACCTTTACCGAGTCTGACAGCCTCAAGGACTAAATTTGAGTCGTTAATGCATAACCCGCCGGGCACAATATCTTTTTCCAGTCCCGCATTGAAACACCAGGTTTTCCACGACTCCATGGAGAATATGATTTTACTCTTTGCCACCTCTGCTGGCGTTGCCGGGAGGATGCCGCCGTTATAACCGGGTGCTGCAACCACAATCAGTTCATCTGAAAACAGATAATGGCAGTCGCTTCCTTCCCAGTTACCTTTCCCCATGCGTATCGCCACATCTATCCCTTCCTGCTGCATGCTGGTGATCGTCAGACTGGCCTGGATCCGCAGCGTGATGTGTGGATATTTTTCCCGAAACCGCTCCAGACGCGGCAACAACCAGTGACAACCAAAAGACGGCACCATCGCCAGCGTCAGTTCCAGTATTCTCGGTTTCACCTGCACTAACCGGGTAGCATCTGCGATATGATTCAGCGCTTCGCGCACCTGTAACGCGTAGAGACGCCCCTCTTCGTTGATCTGCACCCCTCGCCCATGACGGATAAACAGCTTCACCCCCACCATTTCCTCCAGCACTTTAATCTGCTGGCTGATGGCGGAATGGGTAACGTGAAGCTCTTTCGCCGCAAGCGTTACGCTGCCAAGGCGAGCCACAGCTTCAAAACTACGCAAACTTGCGATAGGTGGAAAATCCGACATGAAACCACTCCCTCATAGACTGAATCTGATAAACGCTAACCGGCCAATCTGTCAGTAATACTAACTCAGGCCGTAAGATACTGATGATATTCGCCATAACGAATTTATTGTAATGTCTGTTTATCATCTTCAATGAAGCGTTTTTTCACACAGACAGGAAAACTGGAATCATGATAAAGCTGATTGGCATGATGGATTCTCCTTATGTACGCCGCGTGGCGGTCTCCCTGGAACTTTATGGCGTTGCGTTTGAAAGCCAGCCGTTGTCCGTATTCAGCACATTTGAGGAATTTTCCCGGATTAACCCTGCGGTAAAAGCGCCAACGCTGGTTCTGGAGAATGGAACACGTCTGATGGACTCGTCTCTCATACTGAATTATTTTGAGGCTCAGGCCGCGCCTGAACGGAGACTCCTGCCCGTGACGCCGGATGCACTGGCGAACGATCTCCAGACGCTGGGCTTTATCCTCGCCGCCGCGGAGAAAGCTGTGCAAAATGTGTACGAACACAACCTGCGCCCGGCGGAGAAACAACATAATCCGTGGATAGAACGTATTACCGTCCAGCTGCTGGCTGCCTGTCGGGAATGGAACGCGCTGCTGGAAGCCCGTCCGGAAAATGCGGTGGCCGATCAGGTTGCTGTCACCAGTACGGTTATCTGGACATTTATTCAGTCAATGATCCCTCACGTCGTTAACGCCGGGGATTTTAAAAAGATTCAGGCGGTTGCCGACGTTTTCGAAAACCAGGCGGCATTTAAGAAATACCCTTTTAGTTAACGCTTCGCTCGGCGTGTTATGGGGCTTTTCAGCCCCTTTTTTTTAGGCAGGAATCGACAGACCCGCGGTGGTGGCATAGCGACCGTTGAAAAAGATGAGCGGTTCACCTTCAGTATGTAACGAATCCACCACCTCACCGATGAATATCCAGTGATCGCCACCGTCTACCTGACGCCACATTTTGCATTCAAGATGCGCGAGTGCCCCGTCAATCAAAGGCAGTTTAAAGCCGCTGACCCGGTGGTCTACGCGATGAAATTTGTCGCTCCCCGCGCTGGCAAAAATATCGCTAACCTGATGCTGATGGCCCGACAGGACATTTATCGCAAAGGCGTCCGCCTCCAGAAAATGCTGAGCGTACCAGGATTGCTTGCGCAGGCTCCAGAGCACCAGCGGGGGTTCCAGGGAGACGGTGTTAAAGCTGCTGATGGTTAGCCCATGGAAATTGTTATTTTTATCCATCATGGTCACGACACACACGCCAGTTGCGAATTGACCAAATACGTTCCGTAATGTTCGGCTATCAAACTGCGCCATATTATTTCACCTCTGCTAAGCCTGAAGACGCGACCTGCTGCTGCAGCGCGCCGGCAAAAATTGTCAGCCCTTCATCCAGAACGCTGTCTTCAATCGTTAGCGGCATTAAAAAGCGGATAGCATTTGCCTGTTTGCCGCATTTAAGAAGAATAAGCCCCTCACGGGCACAGCTTTTGACTAACCGATCGATAAGCCCGGTCGCCGGCGTTCGCTCTCCATGCTCCAGAGAAAAAAGCTCCAGTGCAATCATGGCGCCAGTCCCGCGTATCTCATAGCCAATCGACAGAGGGCTGACAATGGACACTAAGGCGGAGCGCAGACGTTGACCCAGACGCCGGGCTGCGCCCAGCAGGTCCGTCTCTTCAAAGAGCTTAAGTACCGCCAGCGCCGCCGCGCAGGAAAGCGGGTTGCCTGCCCAGGTTCCACCAAGACCGCCCGGTGCCACCTGGTTGATAAGCGACTCACGGCCCACCACGCCAGACAGCGGAAGCCCGCCGGCAACGGATTTACCGAACACAATTAAATCGGCGTCAACACCGGTTTGTTCCATAGCAAAGAACGTCCCCGTGCGCCCCGCGCCAGACTGAACTTCATCCGCGATTAACACGATGCCTTCCCGGTCACAGAGTTCACGCAGAGCACGCATAAACGCAGGCGGAACGACGTAAAACCCGCCCTCTCCCTGAACGGGCTCAATGACGATGGCGGCCACATCCTGGGGGGCAATGTCGCTCGTTAATATCGTC
Source organism: Enterobacter sp. T2 (assembly GCF_010692925.1). Classification (NCBI taxonomy): domain Bacteria; kingdom Pseudomonadati; phylum Pseudomonadota; class Gammaproteobacteria; order Enterobacterales; family Enterobacteriaceae; genus Enterobacter; species Enterobacter sp. T2. The sequence goes on from NZ_CP048736.1 coordinate 3,070,206, forward strand.
TTGAGGCCCGCCAGCGCCTGAGCAATATCACGCTCCGTCTCTCCCTGCGGGAAGGGTGCCCGGAAGACCGGGCCGGGCATGATCCCCATCCCCTGGCTGTAGGGCGCAATTTTACCGTTCATCGCGAGGGTCATAAACGTACGCCCGTGATAGGCACCGCTGAAAACAATCACACCGCTTCGCCGCGTGGCCGCGCGGGCAACCTTAAGCGCGCTTTCCACCGCTTCGGACCCCGTCGTCAGGAGAAAACTCCGTCGGTCAAAATCTCCAGGCATTAAGGCGTTAATACGTTCACACACCGCGATATACGATTCATAAGGGGTGGCGGCAAAACAGCTGTGGGTAAACTGGTGCAGCTGGCGCTCAACGGCCGCGATGACGTTGGGATGAAGATGGCCGGTATTGAGCGCGGCAATGCCGCCGGAAAAATCAATGTAGCGACGGTTGTTGACGTCATACATCACCGCATTTTCCGCTCGTTGAATATAAACCGGATGCATCTGGTTAATACCACGGGCGACGGCACCCTCCCGTCGCTGCAAAAGCTGCTCGACTACAGTATCCATAACGCTCTCCTCAGGGGGCGGTCGGAACAACCGCCCGTCAGGTTATTGATGACGCGCCTGTTGCAACATGGCATCTGCATGCTGGTTTAACTGCTGACGATCGCCATAGCGGTAAGGATCGAGGAAATCGAAACGGACCGGTTTATCTCCGCGGTCGAACAAGTGCCCGATTCCGCCAGGCGCGTTATGAGCCCAGTAGAACAGAGAATCGGCAAATTCCTCCGTTGCCCGGGACAGGTAACGATTGGTGAAATCAGAGAAATCGATGGGGAAATGCTCGCGGTTGTCAGCAAAAAGCGAATGAAGCGTAGCGATTACCTCTTTTTCTGGAAGGTTACCGGCGCGATAGGCTTCCATTGTTTCGCAGGCCTTATCGAAAATAGCCTCATAGTAAGGGCTCTCAATGGAAAGATGTCCCGGATAGGTTGCGCTTTCAAATTCCTTCTCAAGCCGCTCGTCATCACCGTGCTGCTGATAGTCGCTGAGGATTTTACGCAGACGCAACACGCCGATGTAACTGCCGCTAATCCAGATACGGAACCACGCATTCCACAGTGGGAAGCTATCAAATGCGGTGAATGAATTTGCCACCAGCCTGTCGTTTACCTTCACCACTTCCAGGCTGTAATCCTGATAGCTGGCGAAATTCGCTGCTGACCAGTCATCCTGTCTGACGGCACGAACAATTTTAGGCGCGACGCGCAGAATCGATTCGAACGTATTCACCAACCCGCGCGAGAACAGCGGATCGACAAAGCCCACTGCATGGCCTAAAAGGCAATAACGCTCCCCTACGCTTTCGCGGCTGGTGTAATTCAGACGAGGTGCAACGGTCCATTCGCGTACCCGTGCCGCGCTCTCAAAGTGACGGGCAACGGAGGGGTGCTCATCGAGAAAACGGGTAAACTCTTCTTCCGGATCGCCTGCGGGACCATGTTTATCAATATCGAACTGCAGGCCGACGCTGCATAAGGTATTGGTCGAATAGGGGTGGTTGTTGAACGGAATAATCCACAGCCATCCGCCTTCAAACATGTGGTGCAGCGTGCTCTGTGAGAGCGGGGTCGGCGAACCGGTCACGTCCGTTGAGGCGATGACATCTTCATACAGTTTGACCCCTGTCATATGGGTGAACAACGAACGCGTACGGCTCTGCATCTCACGTGCACCTTCGCGCAGGCCAAACTTATCGGCAACCGGTGAACGATAGCCTGCTGCATCCACGACGTACCTGGCTTTTATCTGCTCTTTTCCCAGCTCCAGCAGCATCCCGTCGCCGGTTTCTTCAATCGACTGGATGCGGGTTTGTTGGCGAATATCGGCCCCCAGACGTGCGGCCAGCGCCAGATAATAGGCATCAATATCCTGACGGAACAGATGCGCTTCCGGCGACAATACCGGTGTCGACACAACGTCCTGGGGATTATGCGCTTTATTCTTACCGTTCCATGCAAAGCTGAACGCCAGTTTAATACCGGCGCTCGACGTACCAATATTTTCCATCAGCGCGTGAATTTCCCCCGGCCACGCCAGCTCAGGAATATTGTACTGACGCGCCAGAATTTTCAACAGTACAGCACTTTCCGGCACCATCGATTCTCCGACGGCAAAGCGAGGATGGGTACCGGCATCAATAATTACCACGTTTAATTTCTGTTTTGCCAGAATAGCGCCGAGCATGGTTCCTGCAATACCGCTCCCGATGATGGCCACATCATAATGACTTTGTTTCATTGCTTTACCCTTAATAATATTACTGAGTGACTAACTGAGTTGTTATTTCGATTTCATGTTCACGCGTGTGATCTGCCTGAATCAGAAAAAGATATATTGCCTGTTGTGTTAACCATTCTCGCGCCAGAGACAGGGCAATTTCTTTGCCAGTGCGCTGCGGCATTGTCAGCACCATGGTGGGTCCCTGAAAGCGATAGCGCGTACAGCAAATGGAAATAGGTGCCCCAACATTGGCATTAATAAAATCGACCGGAGAGACGCGCGATTTTATTGCCATGTCATGAATAATTTTCTCGCTGGTATTCACCGGGAATGCCGTGCCAAACTGAATAACCCCGACGCTTTCAAGATGATTATCCAGCAATGCCTGGTGCTGTTGATAAAGTTCATCGACAGTAAACAGCACATTTAAAGACAATGGGTCGGCTGTTTTTAGCCCCCGGCGCAAGGTCTCATCTAAATCTGACCAGATTAATGAGCGTGCGGTACTCGTAGAAACGATCTTCATTAGCTGCCCCACCTTTTACATTACGGTAAATATCAGGCAGGTGTTAAAACCACCAAACCCAATCGTCATGCTTAACCCGGTCTTTCCCGTTAAGGGCTGAGGCTGCGCGGCAGGTAAATTAAAACGCAGGCCATCAATCGGCTTTTTCAGTTCATACACCGGGGGGATCGTGCCCGCATTGAGGCTATGAATGAGCGCGATGGCTTCCAGCGCCCCTGTCGCCCCCAGCGTATGGCCAAAATTGCCCTTCGTCGCGAAGACCCAGGGACGATGTGTGAAAAACTGGTTATAGGCATTGCTTTCAACCCGATCGTTGGTCAGGGTGCCCGAACCGTGCGCATTAATAAGCGCAATATCGCCAGGTTCAAGTCCCGCCTGCGTCAGGGCACGCTGCAATGCCAGGCGGATGCCATTGCCTTGCTCATCCGGCGCGGTCAAGCCTGCCGCATCGTTAGACGCCCCGGCACCGACAAGCCTTGCCAGCACGCGTGGTGCAGAGCCGCCTTCTCGTTGCAGCACCAGAAAACCGGCCCCTTCTCCGAGAATGGTTCCTTCGTGTGTAGCATCGAACGATTTCAGGGTAGAAAGTGAGAGCGTGCCTAATGCGCTATGGGCCAGACGTTTTGAATCAGTAAGAATATCGGCGCCGCCGCACACGCACAGATCGGCTTGCCCCGTTGCAATTAAATGCGCCCCCAGAAGAAGAGCATCCGAGCCCGAGGAGCAGGCGGTAGAAAGGGCTATCCCTTCCATTCCCAGCGACTCCGCCACCTCGTTGACCCAGCCGTCGAGCGGCTCCCGGCAAAACGCCTCGCTGTCGAGGCGGAATCCCAGACTGGTTCCGACAATCAAAAAGCGTCGCTCCTCCGGCACAGGTTCTGCTGCACCCGAATCCTCTAGCGCCTGGCGGGCCGTGCGTTTCGTCAGAGCGATCAATTTTTCGCGCATTTCGGCAGGCCATTCACCCGGCAGCATGGCGGCCAGATCGGTACGCAAGCTTCGATCCGATGGCGCAGGCGCAATACCGGTTTGTTTTTCCAGTAAAGTCTGGAAAACATCCTCGATACGATCGCCAGACGCAGTTGTCCATCCCATGCCGACAACATTGGCGACATACGTTGTAGTAGTCATCATTTTTTCCTTTACCGCAAAATAGTACGGTAAGCTGGTTAAAGTGAATTAACGATATATCAGTGGAACGCGCGCAAAAATTCGTTTGAAGGTTTATCTTCAAGCGGAGAAGGAGAAAAATTATCTTTAATCTCGCCTGCCGTTAATTCTATCTTTCGTTGATAAGGTTCTTTTTGTAGCCAGCGTGGACTTTCAATAAAATCAAATGCGATGTCTGTCGCATCAAATCCTTCGAGCTCGGCAGGCTTAACCACTTTCCTTCTTTTACGGTCCAGAACCTGTGCATAAGCAGAAATATCAAAATATCGAATGCGATCATCTTCCACCACTGCATTAATACAATGCCAGGGGCGGGGCAAATAAAGATAATTCACAAAAATATTCCGAAGAGAATACACTGGCTTGTTGATTATCTGGCTATACAGTATTGCCGAGACATCGGCCATTTCCGAACAGAAGCAGGGCAAGCGCTGTGTTTGACCCAGCATTTCACGAAGATAATCCTGAGGTGTCAGGTTACGTATGACCTCGTCGCGAAAATGCTCGTAACGTGAAATATAATAATCCCAATGCTCCTCAGGAAATTTGAGGCGAACGATGTCTGCCGGCCATGTTTCAAACACATCTGATTCCTGAAGGACATGGCACATTGTTTTTGGAACTTCACGTAGAATATCATCAAGGCTCGCCAGGTGATATTTTTCAATGACTGCCCGTGCCAGTTCCCGAAGTTCATCATTCATAACATCACCTTACTTATATTGTGTTAAAGAGGCCGCGCCACAATAAACAAAGTTTATATTACGTGGCCGTTCGTGGCGTTTGAGCTTTTTCAGCAGGCTGGCACTGTGCTGCTGGCAATTGGTTTCATTGATCACTGATTCATCGCAGGTCAAAACAATATCGAATCCCGCAATTTGATCCCCTTCATTGACAATTTGGGTCTTGCAGGTCATCACCCCTTTAATTTCCCGGCACAGCTGCTTAACGGCGCCGATATTGACTTTCTCATCCCTGATAACGATAAAATCACTGATTCTGCCTTTGAAAAACAGGAACCCATCAGCGTCCTGGAAGAAGATGTCTCCGGTGCGAAGCCAGCGTTTGCCATCAAGCTCAATGAACGTTTGTCGGTTACCGCGCCCAATGCGCTTGACGAGCAACGTATCAGAACTAATTAGCAACTCCCCCTGCCCGTCCTGGCCGTCTGCACAGGGCAGGATACGGACGTCCGTCTGGTCAATAGGACGTCCGGCTGACGCATAATATCCTCTCCCCAGCAGATGAGCCGGGCATGTCGACACCCGCGGTCCGGCCTCACTGATGCCATAAGTCAGATATAACTCAAGCCATGGCTGTCGGAGTAAAAAGGCTTCCACCTCATTCGGCGCAGCCAAATCGCCCCCAATCGTCAGTTTGTTTAACCCCGGCGGAAGCGTTGTTTCCCAGGCGTTCAACTGTCGCAGCAATACGGGCGTGAGCGAACTGAGGGTCACGCCGTATCGCTGTAAATCATCCAGATAATGGGGTACAGAAAACGGAGGTCCACTGATAACAATTTCGCAGCCCGTCTCCAGGGCAGCAATCATCTGGGCAACCAGCGCGGTGGAATAGCACATCGGCAAACTGATCAATACCCTGTCGCTGGCGCTCATGCCGATACTTTTGGCATGACGCAGCGCGTTACGCCGCAGCGAATCAAAATGATGGACACAGCCGCTGCTGAACGACGACGACGTGCCGGACGTGGCTATCACGACCTGCCCCGGCTGTGTCTGTACGGGTCCGCCATCACGGCATTTTCCCACCTGCCAGCGCCCGAGGGGTTCAGCTGCGCTTACGCCCAGCTCCTGCCATCGTCCTGGCTGAACCGGCGTACGCACCAGCGCCCCCGCCGCAAAGTCCTCAAGCATCTGCAGGATGCGTTCTGCTGGCGTGAGCGGCGGGATCAGCGCAGGCACAAAGCCACTGTTGAGGACAGCAAAGAACATATACATCAAGTCCGGGCAGTTCGGCATCGCTATCAGCACCACCCGACCGGGTTCCAGACTCTGCCGCTGCCAGTAATCGACATAGTATTGATAACTCTCTCCTTCAGTGCCGCTGGTCCCCACCGCAGACGTTGCCTGCACCGGAGAAAATAAACCGGCAGGCTCATAGGGAACAAATGCGGCACATTCTTCTGCTCGCGTTAACATTCTCAGGCTCCAAGCTTATTCATAATGAAACGCGAAAGGGTTTGGCACGAATAAAAATTCGCGGGCGAAAACTCTTTATCTTCAACTTTAATATTAAACTCTTCCTCACACTGGAAGCGTAATTCTACAAATCCAATAGAATCCATTCCTACCATTGAGGCGAGACCGGTCTCGTCAGCAATATCTTCGCGCTCGACATCCAGACCAATACGTTCAGCGATGATTTCTTTAATACGATCGACAATTACAGGCATATCCAGTTTCATAATTTTACCCTTTAATGTTTTCAAGTGTTTTATTTACTACAGCGGAAGATGATTCTTTATTTAACCAACGTAATATTGGCGGTGTGGTTGCCGTTACCACGAGCGCCACGATAACCATAATGGAGTAGATGCGTTGTGAAATAAGATGCAATTCGAGCCCGATAGACAGCACAACCAGCTCCATCAGACCACGCGTATTCATGAGCGCGCCAATCATAGAGGCTTCACGAAGGGAATATCCTGAAATACGCGCCCCGAGCAGAGCACCACTGAATTTGGTTATAAATGCCAGTAAGGTGAACCCAATTATCCAGGCAATGTCCTGCGTTGCCATACTGAAGTCGAAATGCGTTTTCAGACCGGCGCTGACAAACAACACGGGAAGTAAAAGATAGTGCATGAAACCGTTCATACTCGCATGCCATTGCTTCGCTAACCCGGGGATCCGCGCGAACATGCTGCCCGCCAGCAAGGCACCGAAACCACTGTGCAGGTGAAGATACTCCGCTCCCCACGCGCTGACCAAAATCCAAAAAATGATTGCCGGAAATCTCATCTCCGGCCTGTGCGCATACCGTATAAGCAGGGGGACCACGACTTTGCCGGTCACCACCCCATAAAGTACCAGGGCTGCCGTCACGACCGCCAAATACGACCACAGCGAATCAGATTTTCCTTCAACCGCGGCAAATACGCTGTCCAAAGCCAAAATCCCCCAGCCTGTCACATCGGTAAGAATGGCAGCGGTAATGACGGGAGGAATGATGGCCAGGTGAAGCATTTTTAAATCTTCAATGATTCGCACAATGACCGGCAGAGCGGATACCGCCAGCGCCGTCCCCATAAAGATATTAAATAAAAGACGATCGGTTTGTGGCGCCAGTTCGGCATGTACCGAATTTCCCGCTAACATGCCACCGATAAACGGCAGCAGCATGCCCAGGAACGCTATTTTCAATGCAGCGATAGTCTGCTTTCGACGGCCATGATTATGACCATGAAAATGCGACAACCCAATATCGAACATGAGCAGAATCATGCCCAGATTCGCCAGCTTATCTATGGTGGTCAGCGACTCCTGGCTAAATAAAGACGTTTGAAATGAGAACAGAGACATTATCCCGGGAAAGAAAGTCGGTCCCAATAAAACGCCTGCAGCAATATGGCCAATAACCTGTGTTTGACCTATTTGCTCCATAAGTTTGCCGACGACATAGCAGGCAAAAACAATGACCGAAAGCTGAATAATAAACATGGGTATCCCCGCCAATGCTAGCGTTGAGTTTATTGATATTAAAAGTGTTTAGTTCGAAACGTGGGCGACGCTGTTCTCGTTAAAATACCCCATCGTGGTGGTTATCATCGCTATCATCACCATAACGAGGCTCAGCAAACAGATGCCCTGCCAGTCCCACCTTTCATAAACCCACGGACCGGTAACGGATCCGGCTGCGCCCAATGCATAATAAAAGAACATATAAAGCGCATAGAGGCTGCTTCTTTTATCCGGATGTAATCCGAGAACACGCGTCTGGTTAGCCACCTGCGCGGCAAAACACCCTAAATCGAATAATATAATGCCCAGCGTAATTCCCGGTAAGGACGCAGGAAAGAGAAACAGTATGGCTATTCCCGCAACCACAAATACCATTCCGCCAAAAATCACGCTGCGACACCCGAAGCGGTCAGCCAGTTTCCCCGCATAGTTCGCCAGTACAAGACCGACGATACCCGCCAGGCCAAATAATCCGGCTGTTCCCGCTGGCAGATGGAGTGGCGGTCTTTGCAGATGAAGCATGATGGTCACCCATAACAGGCTAAAGACGAAAAACCATGCCCCTCCGGTGACGGCAGATTCAATAAGCCGCACGTTACGCAGCAAGCCCGGCAATTGCGCCATGACGCTCAGATACCCCGTCTCCCTTGCGGGTTTAACATCAGGCAGGCATCTGATGGCCAGTAGCGCCATGGAGGCCATAACGGCTGCGACAATAGCCAGCATCCCTCGCCAGCCAAGCGCATCGGCCAGACTGCCGCCCACGAGCCTCGCGAGCAATATTCCTGCCGAAATGCCCATGGTGATCAGTCCGACCGTTGCGCCTTTTGGCGTAATGTGAAATCCAAGCGCATTCAGTTGCACTGCGCTTGTCGCCATGGCGCCTGTCACTATTCCCGCGCTAAAAAGGAGCAACGGCTGACGGGTCAGGGAAGCGGCGAAGAGCGCAAGTGAGAGGAAAATAAACTGAGAAATAATCAGTTTCTTACGGTTAACGCTGTCTCCAAGCGGAACAAGAAACAGTATTCCCAGCATATAACCTATTTGCATGCTCGCCGCAATGAAGCCGGTATAAAACAGAGGCAACTGCAAAGATGCCGCGATAGCGGGCAATACGGGCTGAAGAATATAGTTATTTGCCATAGCCGTACCCGCCGCGATGCTGGCGAACCAGATAAATAACGGCGAAACCGGATTTTCTTGCGCGATATCACTCATTAATCGCCCCCTGTCTTTTTTTTGCCACAATATCAATTGCTACTTTCATTTTTTTCTCGGGAAACGGTAAGACATGCAATAACGTAAATGCAGGTCGGGAATCACGGAAATAGTGCCCATGGATACGCGCTACCTGCTGCCATTCTTCAATTTCAGTCAGATACAGCCTGCTTTGTATTACATCGTCTATTGCATAACCACTGGATTCAAGTATCCCCTTGATCTTATTCAGAACGCATTCAGTTTGCAGTGAGATATCATCAGATTCAATCTCACCACAAGAATTAAGAGGTCCCGTTTTCGAAATATATAGCCAACCGTCTGCTTCTACCGCTCGCGAGAAACCGAAAGCCTCCTCCCAGCTGCTGCCAGAAGTAATAAGTCTTTTTGATTCCACAATGTCATGCCTTTCATCACAGGGTGAAACAAACATATTACAACCCAATCAAATTTGTCCAGAAAAAATAACAAAAAATTGACCTGAAATTTAGCAGGTAATTAAGTAAGCATTTCCTGGATAAGCTGTAAGCACAGCTAACCAATCAATATCTAAATTAATAAATTTAAATGATAAATAAGGCAGAAAATTTCCCGCAGATAACGGCAATTAAATGAGTTGAGTTTTAAAATAATGACTCTTTTATTTAACCGCGAGTTTTACCGCACGCAAATATTACCCTCACCTAAAAGAATCATATTTCGTTATTTATTTTTATATGTAACTCAATGGAAAATATGAGAAATATTTAAATATAAGACAACCTTATGACGTTACAAAGTATCGTTGTTAATCAGGGTATTCTTAAGAATAAGCGGTCAGGAAATTAAACGGTTTCAATAAAAAAGCCTGCTTTAATTGCAGGCCTTTGCTTCTTGTCGACGGAGACGGGTGCTATAAAGGGCTTAAATCTGATAATCAATCGCCACTTCTTCTGGCTCCATCACCTGACGTTTAATCTCATCAACGGACAGCCCGGCGTTGCAAAGTTCGATAAAACGCCACACATAGTTGCGCTGCAGCTGTCCACGCTTCAGGCCGAGCCATACGGTATTAGCATCAAACAGATGACGTGTATCAAGACGCACCAGATCTCCCCCCTCGCGTTCGCCACTGGACTGTTCTGCCACCAGACCTATGCCCAGCCCGAGCTCGACGTAGGTTTTGATTACATCAGAGTCCTGTGCGCTCAGCACCACGTCCGGCGTGAGCCCTTTGCGGTTGAAGGCTTCATCAATGCGCGAGCGTCCGGTAATGCCCTGGCGATAGGTAATCAGCGGCCATTTGGCAATGTCTTCCAGCGTCAGGGGCGAAACCTGATTCAACGGATGATCGGCGGGGAGCAACAAACTGTGATACCAGCGGAACCAGGGAAAAGCCACCAGCAGCGGGTCGTTGCTCAGGCGTTCACTGGCAATGCCGATATCTGCCCCACCGTTTTGCAGCAGCACTTCAATTTCCTGCGGCGTCCCCTGGATAAGCTCCAGGCGGACGTCAGGAAAAAGTTCACGGAAGGCTTTAATCACTGGCGGCAGGCTGTAACGCGCCTGGGTGTGGGTGGTGGCGATGGTGAGGACGCCCGAGGCGTCATTCGTGAAGAGATCCGCCAGGCGGCGCACATTGCTGGCTTCGTTGAGGATCCGCTCCGCAATGGTCAGCAAGGCTTTGCCCGGCTCCGTCATGCCAAGCAGACGTTTGCCGCGACGGATAAAAATCTCTATCCCCAGTTCTTCTTCCAGCTCGCGGATATGGCGACTGACGCCGGACTGAGAGGTATAAAGCATATTGGCGACCTCGGTCAGGTTGTAATCCCGCCTGGCCGCCTCACGGATAATTTTAAGTTGCTGGAAATTCACGATTCACTCCGGCGCATCTGACATAACGCTATTGTTAGAGTCAGCAGCACTGCAGAACAAATAATAAAAACCCGCAACTTATGCTTTTATGGAATATCAGCTCACGAGCTGGAGTTCACGGTTCTCAAGCGATGGCTTGCTGACCAGCGACATCAAAATCTCTTTTACCGCCTGCGCCTGTGGCGTCAGCGAGCCGCGTGCGGACATGTTGAGCGACAGCGGCAGGCTCATCGAAGGCGTGGTGATCCGTGCCATCCAGCCATTTGCCGCACTGCAGAGCGAGCGCGCTGCGGATTCTGGCAACACGGTGACGCCCATTCCGCTGGCAATGGCCGCGGTCAGCGTGGAGAGTGAGTCGATCTCGCCGATGATTTTGGCCGTCAGGCGACGCAGGGAGAATGCTTCATCCACGCGCACACGCACGGCGCTGTAATCACGCGGCAGATAGAGGTTCATTTCTGCCACGGCGGTAAGATCGACGCTCTGCCCCGGACAGTCGCGGGTGCCCACGAGGTAGAGATCTTCTTTCAGCAGCGGCTGGCTGGTGATCCCGGCGACCGGAGAACGATCGTAAAGGACCGCCATATCCAGCTGGCCATTGAGCAGTTTGTCATTGAGTACCGAACCGCTGTTCTCGTGCAGATAGACCAGCACTTCCGGCAGCTCAGCACGAACGGCCTGCAGCAGCGGCATGGTGATAGAAGACGCCGCAGTGCCCGGCGCAAGACCAATGGAAACGTGCCCGCTGAGGGTCTGGCCGACGTTGTTGACCGCCAGTTGCGCCTGTTCGCACTGGCGCAGAATAGTGCGGGCATGGGTATAAAGAATTTTTCCGGCTTCCGTTGGCGTGACGCCGCGTTTGGTACGAATCAATAATTGCTGATCCATCTCGCCTTCCAGAGTAGCCACCTGCTGGCTCAGCGCAGGCTGCGCGATATGCAGCACTTCTGCCGCTTGAGTCAGGCTGCCGATATCGACGATTTTTACGAAGTATTTCAGTCGTCTTAAGTTCATTTTGCCCCCTGTTCGAAATGCTTTGCCGGTACTGGCTATCGTTGTTGAACAGGTTTTGCAATATGAATGCCACTTTTACCGGGCGGTCTGAATTCCTCGCTAAGCGCCTGAAAATAAGGAAACCTAATCATGGAGGGGGGTTTTATTACTGAAACAGCAGTTTATGATCTGCCCCATTAGAGGTATATACGCACCAAAGCGGTGCATTACGCTGTCAAAAACATCACATTGCCGATTTTGTCAGCAAACGATCAAAAGGCGTTGATCCACCCTTTGACAAGCGCGGCTGACGTCGATAATATGCGCCCCGTTCACACGATTCCTCTGTAGTTCAGTCGGTAGAACGGCGGACTGTTAATCCGTATGTCACTGGTTCGAGTCCAGTCAGAGGAGCCAAATTTGAAAAGCCTGCTTTTAAGCAGGCTTTTTGCTTTTCTGCATCTGGTAAAATTGTCGGGTGGCGGCTTCGCCTTACCCGACCTACAAAAACCCCGAATCGTAGGCCGGGTAAGGCGAAGCCGCCACCCGGCGAAAATCACCTCACATACCGATCTTAACCGGCAACCCCGACCGACGTTCCAGCTCCGCTCCCGCGCCCTCGTTAATCAACTGCGTCCGCTGCGCGGCCGAAATGGGCAGAGGCACTTTCCGGGTTGACTCGAATTCCGCCCGATTGCGTGATAGCGGTTCGTGAACCTCCACCCACCGGCTACCGTCCGGCTCTGTCGTCACTTTAACGGGGCGATCGATAATCTGCACACGGGTGCCCACGGGAACATTATCGAAAAGATATTTGATATCGGCGTTACGCAGACGAATACATCCCTGGCTAACCCGTAGCCCGATACCGAAATTCGAGTTGGTGCCGTGAATCGCATACAGCCTGCCGATATATATCGCATACAGGCCCATCGGGTTATCCGGCCCGGCGGGCACGAAGGCCGGAAGCGTTTTCCCCTCTGCCGCATAGGCACGACGCGTATTCGGCGTCGGAGACCAGGTGGGGCCTTCCTGCTTACGCTCAACGGCCGTTACCCAGTTTCGCGGAGTTTCACGCCCGGCCTGACCGATGCCGATGGGCAATACGTCAACGGTATGACTGCCCGGTGGATAATAGTAGAGACGCATTTCCGCCACGTTAACGACAATCCCCTCGCGGACGGTGTCGGGCAAAATCAGTTGCTGGGGGATCACCAGCCGGGTGCCGGACGTAGGCAGAAAAGGATCCACGCCCGGGTTTGCTTCAAGCATATTGCTTAGGCCCTGTCCGTGCTGCGCGGCGAAAGCCTCCAGAGGCAGCGTGTTGCCCTGCGGAACGGTGACGATAATCGGCGTTCCCACCAGACGACTGCCTTCCGGCGGTAGGGTATAGGTTACGGCAAACGCACCGGGAACAGCGGCACACAGCGTAAGGACGAACCAGATAAATCGAATCATAGTTTCCTGCGCTCAAAAAAGAGAAAGCCCGATCTCCGTCAGGCTTTCTCAGCATATACTATCTCACCTCGGTTTTGCGCCACCTGCGTGTCAGCACCTTTTCCGCCTCGACAATCAGGAACATCACAAAACCAATCAGGAAGGTAATGACCCAGTAGCGGAACGGCAGCGCTTCGGTGCCAAACAGCATCTGCATGAACGGCGCGTAAATAATAAGAAGTTGTAGCGCCAGCAGTACGCCGCTCACGATCCAAATCCCTTTATTCTCCAGCAGGCCTTTGCTCAGTGAGAAGCCGTCATTAACGCGGCAGTTAAGCATGTAGAACCACTGCGCGGTCACCAGGGTTTGCAACAGCACGGTGCGGATAAATTCCGCCGAGTAACCGCGCGGCTGTAGCCAGGCTTCCAGCACGAAGGCGCTGATGGCAATCATCAGGCCGACAAACACTACGCGCCAGATGGCATAGCCGTCCATCACATGCAAATTCGCCTTGCGCGGTGGCCGGTTCATGATGTCCTTCTCACCCGCTTCAAACGCCAGGCCAAACGACAGCGTTGCCGATGTTGCCATGTTCATCCACAGGATCAGAACCGGCGTCAGCGGGATGAGGTTCCCCGCCAGCAGCGCAATGATGATCAGCAGGGCCTGGGCGATGTTGCTGGGGATAACGAACAGGATGGTCTTTTTCAGGTTATCGTAAACCCGACGACCCTCGTGCACCGCGCTGGCAATGGTGGCAAAGTTGTCATCCGTTAACACCATGTCCGCGGCTTCCTTGGTGACTTCAGTCCCCTTAATCCCCATGGCGATCCCCACATCCGCCCGCTTGAGCGCCGGAGCGTCATTCACGCCATCCCCGGTCATCCCTACCACTTCCTGTTTACTTTGCAGGGCCTGCACGAGGCGGAATTTATCCTCCGGGCTGGTGCGGGCGAAAATATCGTACTGTTGCGCGGCGTCGCTCAGCTGACGATCGTCCATCGCCTCCAGCTCACGTCCGGTAATAGCGCTTGCGGCGTTACCAATCCCCAACATTTGCCCAATGCTCATCGCCGTTTGCGGGTGGTCGCCGGTGATCATTTTCACGCGGATCCCGGCCTGCAGGCAGTCGGCAATGGCGGTAATGGCCTCCGGACGCGGGGGATCCATCATCCCGGCGATACCGAGCAGAATAACACCATCCTGCAGGTCAGGGTGATCCAGCTCACGCTGTCCCTCGCGGGCGGGTTTCCAGGCCGCAGCCACCATGCGCAGCCCCTCGCGGGCATACTCTTCAATCTTCCCTTCCCAGTATGGCTGATCGAACGGCTGCAGTCCGTCATTCGTCTGCTGGTACTGGCAGAGACGGAACAGGACGTCCGGCGCGCCGGTGAGTAAAATCACCTCTTCTTCGCCCAGACGGTACAGCGTGGACATGTATTTATACTGCGAATCAAACGGGATTTTACTGCGCATTTCGGTATCCAGCGCGGGAAGCGGGATTTTCGCCGCCAGCACCTTCAGCGCGCCTTCGGTCGGGCCGCCGGTTATTTTCCACAGTCCCTGTTCGTCTTTGATCAGCTGACTGTCGTTACAGAGGTCGATGGTCCGCAGGTAGCGTTCCAGCACGGAACCCTGCGTCACGCTGACGGGCGTCGGATCATCTACAGGGTGAATATTGCCGACCGGCTCGTAGCTTTCTCCCTCCACGCGATAGATCGTATCAGCGGTAATCACCGCCTTGACCGTCATTTCGTTCATGGTCAGGGTGCCGGTTTTATCCGAGCAGATGACCGTCATTGCGCCCAGGGTTTCCACCGTAGGCAACTTACGAATGATGGCCTTACGGCGCGCCATGGCCTGCACGCCAAGCGAAAGGATAATGGAGATGATGGCAGGCAGGCCTTCCGGCACGGCAGCAACGGCTAAGCTGATAAGCGACAGCACCAGTTCAGAAACGGGCATATCCCGGAACAGAAGGCTAAAAACAAACAGCGCCACCATCATCACCAGAATGGTAATGAAGATGGTTTTTCCAAGCTTATCCATCTGCACCATCAGCGGCGTGCGGTGCTTTTCAATGTCGGACATCATCTGATTGATGTGGCCCAGCTCGGTCTCGCCCCCGGTCGCCACCACCACGCCTTTACCGCCGCCAGAGCTGACGGTTGTCCCTGAATAGAGCAAATTGTAGCGATCGCCCAGAGGCAGTTCCCCGCTTAACGCATCGCTGTTTTTCTCAACAACGGTGGATTCACCGGTGAGGATGGCCTCCTCCACGCGAAGGTTATGCGCTTCAATCACGCGCAGGTCCGCAGGGATGCGATCCCCGGCGCGGATCACCACGATATCACCCGGTACCAACGCCGTGGTGGGGATTGTTTCATGATTCCCCTGTCTTACCACCACGGCTTCGCTGGAGAGCATATTACGAATACTCTGCAACGATTTTTCAGCATTGCTCTCCTGAATATGGCCAATCAGCGCGTTGACGATCGCAACCCCAAGGATCACCAGCATGTCTACCCAGTGGCCCATAAAGAGCTTAAGCAACGCGGCCACCAGCAGAACGTAAATCAACACATCGTTAAAATGTGCCAGGAAGCGCAGCCAGGCAGGCTTGCCCTCTTTTTGCGGTAACGCATTCTCTCCATGCTGCTGAAGTCGGACGGATGCCTCAGTGCCGCTAAGCCCTTCCAGGGTGGAGTGAATATTCGACAGGGTTTCGTCAACGGTTTGTTGATAATACGGACGGTCAGGTTTTCCTGTTTTCATCGTTCCTTCCTCAGGTTCTATTCAGAAATCACCTTGCTTTCATGTAATTAACGAATAACGAAAACAGGAACATGGGCGTAACGAACAATACTTGCCGCCTCTGAGCCTAACAAATGGGTTTGAATATTGGGGTTTCGAGAGCCGACAATAATCGCGCCGACGGCAAGTTCATCCGCCAGCTTAATCACCTCATCACGAACATTCCCGCTCCGGACATGGAGGTGAACGCGTTCTTCTGGCAAATTCAATTTTTTGACCAGGTCAGACAGTTTTTCCTTCGAATTATTAATCATATATTCATCCATCTTACGCGCATCTGAAATAAAACCACGCGTCAGTTCGGCTGAAAATTTTGGCATAACGTGCAGCAAATGAATGTCACCCGATGCGCTTTGCGCCAGGAAATGGGCATGCTGCAACGCTTTATCCGCCAGGCTTGTCTCGTAGACATCCACCGGAACGAGAATGTTTTTGTACATATCGAGCATCCTTTTTATAACCAACACGAGAGTGAGAGAAGCAAAAAGCGCATTAAATGCAGGGGGTTGCCCTTAATGCCAGTTACGGTAAAAAGAGATGATTGATATTAAACGTAGCACATGAATATCAGGTTTAGCGCCACCCACTGATAATGGTTATTTAACATTTATCTTTTCGCCGACTATGCTCATAGTCAGCCACCTCTTCCGGCTCATGGAGGAATTTATGTATGGTTTAAGCCTGCTCCGCCTCGGTCTGTTTATTGCGCTTGCCATTATCGCCAGTACGGCGATTGGTTTATTTACCTATATGGTCGTCACTGTTCTGGCAGAATAGTGTCACCCCTGCCCAGGTTATGGAATAAATAAAACAGTTATTTATTAGGGGAATACAGTGAACCGCTACCTCTCTCTTTTACCATTCGTTTTGTTAATGCTCACGGCATGTGACCCGAAACCTAAGCAAGCTCCCCCTCTGCCCAGAATGGTAAAAGTGGCGGAGGTGACGGTCCCCGGTCACGCCCAGCAGCGCGTTTTTCCCGCACGCATTGAATCGGGTGATGCCACAGACCTTTCCTTCAAGCGCGCAGGTCAAATTGAGGCACTCGATATACGTCAGGGTGCAGCCATCAAGCAGGGTCAACAGCTTGCGAGATTAAATGCCCGTGAAGCCCAGCAGCGGGTTAACGACAGACAAACAGCGGCGACGCTGGCCCAGCGGCAGTTCGATCGCTTTCAGACGCTGGCGGGCCGCCAGGCTATCTCTAAAGCAGAGATGGACGTACAGCGCGCGAACCGTGATTCGGCGAATGCGGCGCTAAAGATTGCCCGTGAAGAGCTCAATCAGATGACGCTCGTCGCCCCCTTCAGCGGAACGGTGGCCAGCGTGCATGTCCGAAACCATCAGGTGGTGTCTGCGGGTCAGCCTGTTGTGACTTTAACCCGCACAGACCTGCTGGATGTGGTGTTTAGTATTCCTGAGAACCTGTTCAGGACCTTTGATATTCGTAACGCGCAGTATCGCCCCGTGGTGAGAATTAACGCCTTCCCGGATCGGGAGTTTACCGCCGTCTATAAAGAGCACTCGGGTAGCAGCGATAGCAACACCCTGACCTGGCAGGTGATCCTCACCATGCCGCGCCCGGATGATTTTCCCGCCGTGGGAGGCGTCAGCGGTACGGTGACAATCAATTTAACCAATCTCCCGGCAGGTGCGGGCGCTGAGGCACTGGTCGTCCCGGTGGAGGCGGTCTTTAACCCAAACAACAGCCCGCGCAATGAGCCGCACGTCTGGGTCGTCGTGAGAGAAGGCGACGCGCTCCATCTTGAAGACCGCAAGGTCAGCGTGGGGCAAGTCACCACTGAGGGCGTTGTCATTACGCATGGGCTCAAGGCGGGCGAACGCGTGGTGGCTGCAGGCGTGGGTGAGCTTCATGCTAACCAGCCGGTGCGTATCTGGACGCGTGAACGGGGACTATAATGGATATCTCTCGCCAGTTTATTAATAACCCCATTCGCGTCTGGCTAACGATCCTGCTGCTCGGCGTGGGGGGCATTTTCGCCCTGCTGAACATTGGCAGACTGGAAGATCCGGCCTTTACCATCAAAACGGCCGTGGTCATTACCCACTATCCTGGGGCCTCTGCTCAGCAGGTGGAAGAGGAGGTCACGCTGCCCCTCGAGAATGCCCTTCAGCAGCTGCCCTATCTGGACAATGTCAGCTCTATCTCATCAAACGGCTTGTCGCAAATCACCGTGAACATTGCCTCGCGCTATCATTCGAACGAACTGCCGCAGATTTGGGACGAATTGCGCCGTCGCGTGGGCGATGCCGCGCGCCAGTTCCCACCCGGCGTCGTGACGCCCTTTGTAAATGATGATTTTGGCGATGTCTTCGGCTTTTTCTTCGCGATTTCCGGGGATGAATTCAGCAATCCTGAACTGGTGAGGTATGCCGAGCAGCTGCGTCGTGAACTGATTCTGGTCCCCGGCGTCGGTAAAGTTGCCATCGGCGGGGCCATCAGCCAGCAGGTCAACATCGATATTTCCCTGACCAAAATGGCCGCGCGCGGCATCACGCTGAACCAGCTTTCCGCCCTGCTCGGCAGGCTGAACGTGGTATCCAGCGCCGGAGAAATCACCTCGGGAACGGAATCTATTCGCCTGCATCCAACCGGTGAGTTTGAAAATCTGGATGAACTGGCCGATCTCATCATCACCCCTCCCGGCACCGGGGCAGCGACGCGTCTACGGGATATCGCCACGCTGTCGCGCGGGCTGAACGAATCGCCCGCCAGTATCTACCATGCTAACGGCAGAAAAGCCGTCACGATGGGCGTCTCGTTTATTCCCGGCGTGAACGTGATCGACGTGGGCCACGCGCTGGAGGCGAAGCTAAACCAGATGTCAGCGGAAAAACCGGCGGGGATACACATCGACCTGTTCTACGATCAGGCCGCCGAAGTGGGCCACTCTGTTAACGGTTTTATCATTAACTTTCTGATGGCGCTGGCGATTGTCATCGGCGTGCTGCTGATCTTTATGGGCGTACGCAGCGGGATTATCATCGCGTTTTCCCTCGCGCTTAACGTGCTGGGCACGCTGCTGATCATGTATCTGTGGGGCATTGAGCTGCAGCGTATCTCGCTCGGCGCGCTGATCATCGCCCTCAGCATGCTGGTGGATAACGCCATCGTGATAGTTGAAGGGGTACTGATTGCGCGTCAGCAGGGCTCGCCACTATTGACCGCCATTAGCTACATCATCCGTCGCTCCGCCCTGCCGCTGCTGGGGGCAACGGTGATCGCCATCCTGGCTTTTGCGCCTATCGGGCTGTCGCAGGATTCTACCGGGGAATATTGTAAATCCCTGTTCCAGGTGCTGCTGATTTCCCTGATGCTGAGCTGGTTCTCTGCGCTTACCATCACGCCGGTGCTGATTAAGTGGTGGTTGTTTAAAAACGACGGCGCAGCTGTGAAACCCGACGAGTCAAATCCTTATGACAAACGCCTCTACCGACTTTATCAGCGTCTCCTGAACGCGCTGCTGTTCCAGAAAACGCCGACACTCATCGTGATGGCTGCGCTGCTGGTCGCGTCAGTCTGGGGTTTTGGCGCCGTGCGGCAAAACTTTTTCCCCTCGTCTAATACGCCGATTTTCTTTGTCGACCTGTGGTTACCGTATGGCACCGATATCAAATGGACCGAGAAGATGACCAGTGATATCGAAAAAACCATCAACGGCCAGCCCGGCGTGGAAACCACCGTTTCAACCATAGGTCAGGGCAGCATGCGGTTTATTCTGACCTACAGCGGACAGCGGCAGTACAGCAACTACGCGCAGATCATGGTGCGCATGGATGACCAGCGCAACATCTCCGCATTGACGCGTCACGTCGATGAGTACATTGCGCGAAACTATCCGCAGGTTAACGCCAGCACCAAACGCGTGATGTTTGGCCCCTCCGGGTACAGCGCCATTGAGGTGCGCATCAAGGGTCCCGATCCTGACAGGCTGCGCCTGATTGCCAGCCAGGTGGACGATATTCTGGCGCGCGACCCGGCGACAAGCAGCGTGAGAAACGACTGGCAAAACCGCAGCAAGGTGATCCGTCCGCAGTACGTCGCCGCGCTTGGACGCGAGCTTGGCGTGGACAAGCAGGACGTCGACAACGCGCTGGAGATGAATTTTTCCGGCAGCCGGGCAGGATTATATCGGGAAGGCAGCGACCTGCTCCCTGTCGTGGTGCGCCCGCCGGAGAGCGAACGGCTGGACGCCAATCACCTGAACAACGTGCTGGTCTGGAGCCAGACGCGGCAGCAGTATATCCCGCTAAGTAACGTTGTTAGCCGTTTCTCGCTGGAGTGGGAAGATCCGCTTATTCTGCGCCGCGACCGCTCGCGGGTGCTGACGGTTATGACCGACCCCGATCCCCTCAGCCAGCAAACCTCCGGCGATATTCTCGCCCGGGTGAAGCCGCACATTGACGCCCTCCCTCTGCCCCACGGCTACAGCATCGAGTGGGGAGGCGATGCAGAAAACTCCAGCGAAGCCCAGCAGGGGCTCTTCACCACGCTGCCGATCGGATTCCTGGTCATGTTTGTTATCACAGTGTTGATGTTCAGCTCGGTGAAAAACGCCGTCGCCATCTGGCTGACCGTGCCGCTGGCGCTGATTGGCGTTACGCCGGGATTCTTAATTACCGGGATCCCGTTCGGCTTTATGGCGCTGATTGGTCTCCTGAGCCTGAGCGGAATGCTCATTCGCAACGGCATCGTGTTGGTGGAAGAGATCGAGCAGCAGAAGGCGCATAAAGGTCAGCACGAGGCGATCGTTTACGCCGCCACCTCGCGCCTGCGGCCTATCCTGCTTACCGCATTTACGACCGTACTGGGCCTGGCGCCGCTGCTGCTGGATGTTTTCTTCCAGAGCATGGCCGTTGTGATTATGTTTGGACTGGGGTTTGCGACTATCCTGACGCTGCTGGTTCTTCCTGTAATATATGCATGTTTCCATCGTAAGGACGAAGCCAGACAACAATGAATGCGACAGGACTGAACATTATCAAGACGCTGGGCTGTATGACGGCGGTTACCTTCTTCACCATCTACAACACCTGGGATCGTTATGATTATGACTATCACTGGATCCTGGGGTTTTTAACCTTTATCTCGACGATTGCCACACCGTTGTTTTTTGTGGTGTCAGGCTATCTCGACGGACAGTCCCGGCACGGCAGCCACTGGCAGCTGGGCAAAATTAAAAGCCTGGTGACCGTCTTTCTTTTCTGGATAACGATCTACTACCTGTGGGAGCCGTATCAGCGCGGGTATTTAATCCAGCCGTGGTTCGTGTTTGCGTTTGTCGTGATTTACGCCTTCCACCCTGCGGTGGAATGGCTCAGCCAGCGGCGAGCGTTGTTCTGCACCGCGATTGCTGCACTGCTGGTCTTTTCTTACGGATACGACCTATTATCGGCGCTTTATCCTGACGCGCACGTCCTCTCTCTGTCACCGCAGTATCGGCTGTGGACATGGCTGCTGTTTTATCTGACGGGGCAACTCTTCTGCGACCCCAAAATAGCCGAGTGGATAAGCCGCAAATCGGTGGTTCGGGCAGCGGTTATTGCCATCCCGTTCATCTACCTCTTTACCTGGTTTTACGAGCGCCACTTCTTTTTTGCCCTGTTTAAGGCCGACAGGAACGCTTTTATCCTCACCGGCTCTCAAATTTACATTCTGATCGTCGCGCTGGTGATTGCGGCGAACGGCGTACGCTTTCGCCGCAATGCTGAACTGAAGGAGTCCATCCTGGCCGCCATCAGCAAAACGATGACCGGCGTGTACATTGTGCACTACTCGGTATTTCATCTGCTGACGGCGCTGATACCGGTGACGTCTCTCGGCATGAAGCTGACGCTGATTGTGCTCACGTTCGTCAGCTCAGTTCTCTTCTCCATGCTGGTACTGTCTAACGCTGTGGCAAAAAAGGTGATCACCCTTTAAAAGCCTAAGCGCAGCCAGGCAAAAAGCACGTTCCCGTTGTTATAGGTTCCGGGAATATAGGTGAACTGAACGGTAACGCGCTTATAGCTGGCCGAGAACAGCGGGAAGATGAACGGTAGCGGTACATAGTTTGCAAAATCATCTCGCGCCGTGATCCCCGCCGCGGCGCCGAGCCCAAGCCGGAAATCGTTGGCGTCATCCAGATACCAGCCCTTCTCCCAGCCATAGCCCATTGCGGGCTGCCATTCGTTGTGCGAGTCTTTGAACATCATTGCGAAAAGCGCGCTCCAGTTGCCCTCTTCGTTATAGCGGGAGACGCCCAGGCCACCGCCCCACGGCATTTCATTGTAATTGTCGGTTTTTTCTTTGTCGTACATAAAGCGGGCATGCCAGCTCAAAAATGGCAGGTACAGATCGTAACGTTGAGGCTGCTCCCAGGTTTGCGAAATATCATCCGTCAGCGCATTCCACCAGCCGCTGATGCGCTGTTCACCGTAGACGTTGGGCTCCGCGTGAAGCGGTGCGACGAATAAAAACAGGATCATCCAGATTGCCGAAAAGGTGCGTTGCATCGTGATTCCCTCAGCTTAACTCACGCAGCGGTCACTATTACTGTAAACCATTCAGCAGATAACCGCGTCAAGCAGACATAATTATATCGCTGAAGGTGTTGATGAAATTTCTTTATTCAGCGCCATCCGGAAAGATAAAAACGTTTTCTCAGACGTTCTGTCGCGGTAGTCTCATAGGTTCCGTTTATATGACGGCTGCTATGTGAGTGACCTTTTCTTATACCAATAATTAAAATCAGTATGGACAGGACAACTATGGACTCCACCCTCATCTCCGAACGTCCCGGCGAGGAGACCCCTTCGCTCAATCGTGCCCGTCGTGCCGCCCTCGGCAGCTTCGCGGGCGCCGTCGTCGACTGGTATGATTTTCTGCTCTACGGTATCACCGCCGCGCTGGTGTTTAACCGTGAATTCTTCCCCCAGGTCAGCCCCGCGATGGGCACCCTCGCCGCATTTGCCACCTTCGGCGTCGGGTTCCTGTTTCGTCCGCTTGGTGGGGTGATCTTCGGCCACTTCGGCGACCGGCTGGGCCGCAAACGCATGCTAATGCTTACCGTCTGGATGATGGGGATTGCCACTGCGCTGATTGGCATTCTCCCTTCGTTTTCCGCCATTGGCTGGTGGGCACCGGTATTGCTGGTGATACTGCGCGCCATCCAGGGCTTCGCCGTAGGCGGCGAATGGGGCGGTGCGGCGCTGTTGTCCGTTGAGAGCGCACCGAAAAACCGGAAAGCGTTCTACAGCAGCGGCGTACAGGTGGGATATGGCGTGGGGCTGCTGCTGTCGACCGGGCTGGTGTCACTCATCAGCCATTACACCACCGACGAGCAGTTCCTGAGCTGGGGCTGGCGCATTCCGTTTATCTTCAGCATCGTGCTGGTCATTGCCGCGCTGTGGATCCGTAACGGGATGGAGGAGTCGGCAGAATTCGAAAAGCAGCAGGAAAAGCCTTCCGTCAAAAAACGCCTTCCGGTTATGGAAGCCCTCGTCCGGCACCCTGGCGCTTTTCTGAAAATTATCGCCCTGCGCCTGTGTGAGCTGCTGACGATGTACATCGTCACCGCGTTTGCCCTGAACTACTCGACGCAAAATCTCGGTCTGCCGCGTGAGCTATTCCTGAATATTGGTCTGGTGGTCGGCGGGATCAGCTGCCTGACTATCCCCTGTTTCGCCTGGCTGGCGGACAAATTTGGCCGCCGTCGCGTCTATATCACCGGCGCGCTGATTGGTACCCTCAGCGCCTGGCCGTTCTTTATGGCGCTGGAGGCGCAGTCTGTGTTCTGGATTGTCTTCTTCGCCATTATGCTCGCGAACATCGCTCACGATATGGTGGTCTGCGTACAACAGCCGATGTTTACCGAACTGTTTGGCGCGAGCTATCGCTACAGCGGCGCGGGCGTGGGCTACCAGGTTGCCAGCGTGGTCGGCGGCGGCTTCACGCCGTTTATTGCCGCCGCGCTGGTGACCTTCTCCGGGGGAAACTGGCACAGCGTGGCGATTTATCTGCTGGCAGGATGCCTGCTGTCAGCGGCGACGGCGCTACTGATGAAAGAGACGCGCCACAGCTGATCTCCCTTTTGTTTCACAGGCGTGTGACATACTATCGGGTAGAGTCGCACACCTGTGGAACAAGGAGACAGAGATGAATAATAAGGGCTCCAGCCTGACCCCGGCTCAGGCGCTGGAAAAACTCGACGCACTGTATGAACAGTCCGTCAACGCGCTGCGTAGCGCCATCAGCGAATATATCGAAACAGGGAAACTTCCCGACGAAAAGGCCAGAAGTGAGGGCCTTTTTGTTTATCCATCGCTCTCTGTGACCTGGGACGGCAGCGCCAGCACGACGCCAAAAACCCGCGCCTATGCCCGTTTTACCCACTCCGGCTGCTACAGCACCACCGTCACCCGCCCTGCACTGTTCCGCCCTTATCTTGAAGAGCAACTCACGCTGTTATACCAGGATTACGGCGCACACATTGCCGTAGAACCTTCACAGCATGAGATCCCGTATCCTTACGTGATTGACGGTTCGGCGCTAACCCTTGATCGTTCCATGAGCGCGGGACTGACCCGCCATTTCCCAACCACCGAGCTTTCACAGATTGGCGATGAAACGGCAGACGGGATTTATCACCCGGCAGAATTTTCTCCCCTCTCGCACTTTGATGCCCGCCGGGTGGATTTCTCGCTGGCACGCCTGCGCCACTACACCGGCACGCCCGCCGAGCATTTCCAGCCGTTCGTGCTGTTTACCAACTACACCCGTTACGTCGATGAGTTTGTCCGCTGGGGCTGCAGCCAGATCCTTGACCCGGAAAGCCCGTACATCGCGCTCTCCTGTGCGGGCGGGATCTGGATCACCGCAGAGACCGAAGCGCCCGAGCAGGCCATTTCCGACCTGGCATGGAAAAAGCACCAGATGCCTGCCTGGCACCTGATCACCGCCGACGGCCAGGGCATCACGCTGATCAACATCGGCGTGGGGCCGTCGAACGCCAAAACCATCTGCGACCATCTGGCGGTACTGCGCCCGGACGTCTGGCTGATGATCGGCCATTGCGGCGGCCTGCGCGAAAGCCAGCTGATTGGTGATTACGTGCTGGCCCACGCCTACTTACGCGACGACCACGTTCTCGACGCCGTGCTGCCGCCAGACATTCCGATTCCGAGCATCGCTGAAGTGCAGCGCGCGCTGTATGACGCCACCAAAGAGGTGAGCGGCATGCCCGGTGAAGAGGTTAAGCAGCGCCTGCGCACCGGTACGGTGGTCACTACCGATGACCGTAACTGGGAGCTGCGTTACTCCGCCTCCGCGCTGCGGTTCAACCTGAGCCGTGCGGTGGCGATTGATATGGAAAGCGCCACCATTGCCGCGCAGGGGTATCGCTTCCGCGTGCCTTACGGCACCTTGCTCTGCGTGTCCGATAAGCCGCTGCATGGCGAAATCAAGCTGCCGGGTCAGGCCAACCGCTTCTATGAAGGGGCGATATCCGAACACCTGCAAATTGGCATTCGTGCCATTGATTTGCTGCGGGCGGAAGGTGACAAACTGCATTCCCGCAAGTTGCGTACCTTCAACGAGCCACCGTTCCGCTGATAACTATTAAGGAAAATGCATGTCCACCTCATCACCCTTAGCGGCCCTGCGCCAGTGGCTTCAGGAAAACCATCTCGACGGGATAATCGTCCCGCGCGCGGATGCCTGCAGAGTGAATGCTGCGCGCCGTATGATGAAAAACTGGCCTGGCTGACGGGCTTTGACGGCTCGGCTGGCCTGGCGCTGGTTCTGAAAGACAAAGCGTTGCTGTTCGTCGACGGGCGCTATCAGGTGCAGGCCCGCGTTCAGGTCAACCTGGATGAGATTGAAATTCATCATCTGCACAATGAACCGCTGGCAGCATGGCTGGTGGCAAACGTCGAGCCCGCCACACGCATCGGTTTTGATCCACTGCTGATGACAAATACCGAGTTTACGCAACTTTCTGCCACGCCGTGTCAGCTCGTCCCGCTGAATGCCTCACCGTTTGACACGCTCTGGATCGATCGTCCTGCCGCACCGGCGGGGCCGATCCGTGAAATGCCGGTTGCGGTAAGCGGTGAAAGCAGCGAAGACAAACGTCAGCGCGTTGCCGCCGTGCTGGCCGCGAACAATGCTGATTATCTGGCGGTTACGCTGCCGGATAACATTGCCTGGCTGCTCAACGTACGCGGGTCAGATATCCCCACCAGCCCGGTACCGCTCTCTTTTGCCCTGTTGCGTCGCGACGGTCACGTGGAGTGGTTTGTTAACGACACTAAGCTCAGCGCCCTGCCCGAAGCCGTGCGTAACACGCTCGCCACTGCGCCACAGGACGCCTTTATCGAACGCTGCCGAGAAATTGCAGAAGGTAAACGAGTCATGGTCGATGCCGATTCAGCACCGGTAGCCCTGCGCTTCGCCATTGAACCCCAGGGGGAGATCGTCTGGCAGACCGATCCGATCACCCTGCTGAAAGCCACCAAAAACCCGGTCGAGCTGGCAGGGTATCGTGAATGTCATCACCAGGACGGCGCCGCGTGGGTCAACTTCCTGGCCTGGCTGAGCCGTGAAGTGCCGCGACGTGAAGCGGCTGGAAATCCGTTAACCGAGCTCGAAGTACAGGCGCAACAGCTCGCGTTCCGTAAACAGCAGCCCGGCTTTATCGAGCAGAGCTTTGCGACCATTTCCGCCTCTTCGAGCAACGCGGCGATGTGCCACTATCACTCCAGCGAGGCCAGCAACAAACCCATCGGCCACGATCATTTTTACCTGAATGATTCTGGCGGTCAGTACACTAACGGCACCACCGACGCCACGCGCACGCTTGCCTGGGGTCATGTTCCCCCGCAGCAGCGTATGCATTATACCGCCGTACTGAGAGGCTTTCTGTCGCTGATAACCCTGCAGTTCCCATCCGGCACACACGGGCATCAGCTGGACGCTTTCGCGCGACGTCCGCTGTGGGAAATGGGGCTGGATTACGATCACGGCACGGGACATGGCGTGGGGCATCAGCTTCTTATCCATGAAAACCCACACCGCATCGCCAAAAAGGTTAACCCCTGGCCACTGGTGGCGGGCAATATCATGACCATTGAACCGGGGTATTATCTGGGCGGCAGCCACGGTATCCGCATTGAAAACCAGGTGGAAATTGTTGAAAGCCGCCCGGGGTTCTGCACGTTTTCTTCGCTAACGCTGATCCCGATTGATTTAAGCCAGGTGGAATTGCAGCTGTTGACCGGGCAGGAAAAGCAGTGGCTGGATGAATATCATCAGCAGGTTCGCGAGGCGCTGTCACCGCTGGTGAATAGCGAGGCGCGTCCGTGGCTGATTGAGGCGACGGCGCCGATTAGTTTGGCTCGATAGTGCGGCTTTTGCCGGATGGCGGCTTTGCCTTACCCGGCCTACGGAACAAGTAGGCCCGGTAAGCGCAGCGCCACCGGGCAATACTTCCAGAGATTAAAAAGCAAAAAGCCTGCTTTAAAAGCAGGCTTTTTAAATTTGGCTCCTCTGACTGGACTCGAACCAGTGACATACGGATTAACAGTCCGCCGTTCTACCGACTGAACTACAGAGGAATCGTGTGAACGGGGCGCATATTATCGATGCTCCCCCGGGATGTCAAAGGCAGAATGCAGATTTCCGATCGTTTGCCGATTTATTCTCCATTTCGCGCATTTGTCAGGCATTTTGGCGCGGATATTTCCATAGCCAGCGCCCGCTGACCATACGCCAGTAGAACAGCGCCCCGCGCACGGCCCAGTCAAGGAACATTCCCAGCCAGACACCCACCACGCCCCAGCCAAGCACTACACCTAACGTATAACCCGCCACAACCCGACACCCCCACATGCCGAGCATCGACACCCACATCGCAAAACGAGCATCACGCGCCCCTTTCAGCCCCGCGGGTAGCACCCATGAGGCCGCCCAGATGGGCATAAACGCGGCATTGAGCCAGATAAGGATCTTAACAACCTCTTTCACATCCTGTTCATGGGTATAAAACGCGGCCATCAGCCCGGCAAAGGGGGCGGTTCCCCAGGCGATCGCCGTCAGGCCAATCGTTGACAGCCAGAACACGTGGCGCAGCTGACGTTCCGCCTGGCCTATCTGCCCTTTCCCGAGCCGTTTGCCCGTGATGATGGTCGAGGCTGAACCCAGCGCGTTACCCGGCAGGTTAATCAGCGAGGCGATGGAGAAGGCGATAAAGTTACCGGCGATAACGTCGGTCCCCATACCGGCGACAAACATCTGCGTCAGCAGCTTACCGCCGTTAAACAGCACTGATTCAATACTGGCGGGAATACCAATCCCCATCACTTCCCAGATAATGGCGAAGTTAAAGGGTCGGAAGTAGCTTTTCAGCGTAAGCCGCAGCGAAGGCGTGATGCCCGTCATCAGCACCCCGATAATCGCCGCAGCACCAATGTAGCGAGAAATGGTTAGCCCCAGACCGGCACCGACGAACCCCAACCCTTCCCATGAAAACACGCCGTAGATCAGCACGCTGCTGATGATGATATTCAGGATATTCATCCCGCCGTTGATCAGCAGCGGGATTTTGGTGTTACCTGCCCCGCGCAGCGCACCACTGCCAATCAGCGCGATAGCCGCGGCCGGATAGCTTATGACGGTCATTTCGAGGTAGGTTAGCGCCAGGTCCTTCACCTCGTTCGTGGCTTCCCCGGCGACAACGTCGATAATCTCTTTACCGAAATAGTGGATCACCGCCGCCAGAACGATCGAAAAAATGGTCATGATCATCAGCGACTGGCGAGCCGCCTCGCGGGCCCGTTTGGGGTCAAGCTTGCCGAGGCTGAAGGCCACCACGACGGTTGTCCCAAGGTCGATAGCCGCGAAGAAGGACATCACCACCATGTTGAAGCTGTCCGCCAGCCCAACCCCCGCCATCGCCTCTTTCCCCAGCCAGCTGACAAGGAAGGTGCTCAACACCCCCATCAGCAGTACGCAGGTATTCTCCAGAAAGATAGGCACCGCAAGGGGGGTGATTTCACGCCAGAAGAGGACACGATAGCTTTTACGTTTTGCGTACCAGGGCGTGCGCATGATCGCCTGGCGCAGAGGAGCAGTGACGTTCAAAATGGACCTTAGCGAGAAAAGTTGAAACTCCATTTCAAATGATGGGGGAGAAATGCTCATCCTGCAAAGTATTTTCCTGAAAAAGATGTGTGGATTTACAACAAACTGACGACAGATTCAGCAGTCAGTCGATTTTCTCTAAGATCAGGTTTGACAAAAGTTTTTTCGCCGCTAAGATAAGCCTCCACAACGATTCCTCTGTAGTTCAGTCGGTAGAACGGCGGACTGTTAATCCGTATGTCACTGGTTCGAGTCCAGTCAGAGGAGCCAAATTTAAAAAGCCTGCTTTTAAAGCAGGCTTTTTGCTTTTCTGTGCCTGATAAAATTGTCGGGTGGCGGCTTGCGCCTTACCCGACCTACTAAAATAAAAAAGGCTCTCTGTCACCAGAGAGCCTTTTTCACCATTCATTGCGATTACTCGCTTTTTGCTTCGCCGTTTTTGATTTCGCCCATCACTTTCAGCTTTTTAGAGATATCGCGACGCTCTTTGGACAGCTCAGCATTTTTGATGATGTAGTCATCCACGCGGTCTTCATAGTCGCTCTTCATGCTGGCGATGATGCCCTGAATAGCTTCAACGCTCATGCCTGGCTTGATGTAGTCGCTCAGGTTGTCGAGCAGCAGGACACGTTTCTGGTTGTCACGGATCTTCTTCTCAACGTCCTGGATTTCACGCTGCAGTTTGTTTTTGCGGCGGAACAGGCGGACGAATTCCAGAACATCCTGGAACGAAGGCTTGGTAGTTTCCATTTTTACACCCCTGATAATGTGAGATTCGGATTCGTTAAAGCAACCGTTGTATCAATAACCTTACTGACAGCGGCTGCGAATGACAATGACTATATCGTTTAAAGCTATCATAACCCCAATTGCTGCTGAATCGAAGCAGCAGGCGTCACATCCGCGTTTTATTTGCGCAGCGCCCGGCAAATGAGGTGCGATAACAGTTCAAGCTGCCGAGCCAGTTCCAGGCTCAACCAGACATAGCCATGAATGGGCGTTTCCGCCACGTTATCACCCTGCCGCTCGCTGATAAGCGTTTTCAGCTCCGCCACAATGTCATTCAGACGCTCGCTGTTCGCCAGTATCGGCTGCGGGTTGCCTTCATAGAGCGCATGAGCGATGGTCAACAGGGTTTGCTGCGTCATCTGCTGTGTCTCTTTCAGCGTATGTGCGTTGAGCATCAGCAGATGGCTTGGGCGAGAAGCCCAGTGCGCGTTAATCTGCAGCTCAAGCATGCAGACCAGATTGCGGCTTACGGTCTGAATAGCCTCAAAAATCGCTTTCTGAATATGGGTCTCTTTGCTCGCGGGGGTAATCAGGCCGCGCATTTTGACCACGTCATTAAGGATGGTTTGCAGATGCTTTTCCAGCCGGGGGCGCTCAACCAGATTGGGGGAGAAACCGGCCTGGTAAACGCGGTTAAACGCGGTAACATAGCTGGCCATCTGGATACGCCAGTGCAAAAAAGCACGCTGCGGCCAGATGCCGGTAAACAGCATGGCAAGCAGCGAGCCCAGGATGACATCCCCGCTTCGCCAGAGCGCCGTAGTCATATCCCCGGCCGGTGCGCCGACCACCACTGCAAGGGTGATACCAATCAGCAGCGCCTGATAGGGGCGTTTGCCCAACGCCAGCCAACCGCAGAGGAACATGGCCGCACCGCACCATGCCAGCATGACCGGAAATGAGATAAGCTCCAGCTTCAGGGCAATAAGCCCCAGCGCAGAGCCAAGAACGGTACCGCCGATCCGCTCGAAGGCGCGAGGAACAACGTTCCCCCAAAATGAGATAGGCCCCATCACCACCACCAGCGTGATCAGCGGCCACGTCCCCTCCGGAACATCCAGCAGTCGGACCAGTATAAAGGTCAATACGAACGCCAGCGCAATGCGGCACCCATGCACCACGCGGTAATGTTTGTATAGACGAATTTCAAACGGCGTTAATGATTTGTCGGGACGCACACCCGCTCTCCAGCTACACGGCAAATCACAATTGTACTGTGTTTTCAGCCGGGCGGATCACACCCGGCTGAAAAACCCTTCATTTAGCAGGCTTAAGCCGTTTTGTGCTCTACCGCGATAAACATTTCGATATCCCAGTAACCGTCCGCGTTGCCATCATTGAGATAGCGTTCGAAGCAGGGTTTGAGCGCCATCTGGTATTTATTGTCCTGCAACAGGGAATTGAAGAACTGATACCACGGTGTTGCAAAGTCGTAGTTTTCCACACGCGCCGTGGCCACGGCATAATCACCCGCCGCGATTTCCGTCATCATGACGCCTTCGCTGTTATCCGGGATAACAAAATCCTCCGGTACCGTAACGGCCGTATCACAGCGCAGTTTTTCCGCCGGGACCTCATCAGGATTATCGTAGTAGACCGCCACCCACTCCAGCGGCTCAATGTGACGTCCGTCCACCCACATGACCAGCTGTTCAAATCCCTGCTTAACCGTTTTTTCCCACGGCCCAACAAGATGAAAACCCGCAATCTTACGCTTCTGTTGCTGCTTGATGCTGTAGTCCATACTGCCTCCGCTTATTACTGTATATTTATACACTATAAAACAGGAACAATATTATCGGCAAACGAGGAGTGTTTATTATGTGAGCAGACTCGCAACCCTGCCAGTCTGCTCAGAAAGGTTAGATTTTTTGATGCAGGTAATCACTTAGGCGAGAGAAAATCCCACCCTTATCAACACGTTCCAGGGTGACCAGCGGCCAGTGTGCCACCACTTTGTCGCGGTCATAGAGCTGGATCTCCCCAACCCGCTGATGTGCGGCAATCGGCGCTTCCAGCTCTTTTTTATCCAGAACGTATTTCGCCTTAATGTTCGCCACTTCCGCTTTCGGTAAAGCCAGCCAGAAGTCCTGATCCGTACCCAGATTTACCTGTTCTTTATCACCGTACCAGATACGTTCTGTCCCTACTTTTTTACCGCTGTGCAGAATCTGCACCGTATCGAAATTCTGCTGACCCCAGTGCAGCAGTTTCCGGGCCTGGTCTTCGCGCCCTTTCGGGCTGTCCGCCCCCATCACCACCGCGATTAAACGGCGCTGACCGTCAACGGCGGAAGCAATCAGGTTAAAGCCCGCGCCAGAAGTGTGCCCCGTTTTGAGGCCATCCACGTTCATGGTTTTATCCCACAGCAGGCCGTTACGGTTTTGCTGGGTGATCCCGTTCCAGGTGAGGCTCTTTTCGCTGTACATATGGTAAAACTCAGGCTCACCGTGAATGATAGCCCGGGAGAGAACGGCCAGGTCATAGGCCGAGCTGTGTTGACCCGGCGCATCAAGCCCATGGACGGTTTCAAAGTGCGTATCGCGCAGGTTCAGCTTCTGCACATAGTCGTTCATCATCTTCACAAACTGCGGCTGCCCACCCGCTACGTGATCGGCCAGCGCCACGCAGGCGTCGTTGCCGGAATCCACAATCAGCCCGCGGCTTAAGTCCCGCACGGAGACGCGATCGCCCTCTTTCAGGAACATCAGGGATGATCCGTCAAAAACCGGGTTCCCTTTGGCCCATGCGTCACGGCCTACGGTGACAATGTCATCCGGCGTAATGCGATGGCTATCAATGGCCCGATCAACCACATAACCCGTCATCAGCTTAGTAAGGCTCGCCGGATTACGTTGTTGATGTTCGTTGCCCACCGTTAAGATCTGACCAGTCGTGTAATCCATCAGCACCCACGAGCCCGCCTGAATGGCCGGAGGCTGCGGGGAAAAATCCAGCGGTTCGGCCGCAAAAGCAGATGAGATACTCGAAGCGAGTAAAGAAACAGCAATAAACAGACGGCGTTTCAACGGTATATCCTCAGGTCATTAAAAATCGATGACCTTTTTACGGGAGTTCTGATGTCGTTACCTGGCTTAATTGCAAAAAAATGTGACAGAACGCAGGTTTCACGCTGAATCTGTCTCGCAAATTTGCACCACGGCGGCGCTTTTTATTCGGTCTGACCCGCACGATCGTTTACCATAGTGGCGTCATTTTTTAACAGGATGGTATTACTGGTGTCTGACTCTGCCGCACGCCCCACTTTTTTATTCCACGACTATGAAACCTTTGGCACGCACCCGGCGCTGGACCGACCGGCGCAGTTTGCCGCCATCCGTACCGACGACGAATTCAACATCATTGGCGAGCCTGAGGTCTTTTACTGCAAACCTGCTGATGACTACCTGCCGCAGCCAGGCGCGGTCATGGTCACCGGGATCACCCCTCAGGAAGCGCGGGAGAAAGGGGTGAACGAGGCGGAATTCGCCCGCCGCATCCACGATCTGTTTACCGTCCCCAATACCTGCGTGGTCGGTTACAACAACATCCGTTTCGATGACGAAGTGACCCGCAACGTTTTCTATCGCAACTTCTACGATCCGTACGCCTGGAGCTGGCAGAACCGCAACTCGCGCTGGGATCTGCTGGATATCATGCGCGCCTGTTATGCCCTGCGTCCTGAAGGCATCAACTGGCCGGAAAATGAGGAAGGTCTGACGAGCTTCCGCCTGGAACACCTGACGCGCGCTAATGGCATTGAGCACAGCAATGCCCACGACGCAATGGCGGACGTCTATGCCACTATTGCCATGGCGAAGCTGGTGAAAGCCGCGCAGCCCCGGCTGTTTGAGTATTTGCTGAGCCATCGCAGCAAGCAGAAGCTCATGACCCTTATCGACGTGCCGCAGATGAAACCCCTGGTGCATATCTCCGGTATGTTCGGTGCCTGGCGCGGCAATACAAGCTGGGTGGCACCGCTGGCGTGGCATCCGGACAACCGTAACGCCGTTATCATGGTGGATTTAGCGGGCGATATTTCGCCGCTGCTGGAACTTGACAGCGATACCCTGCGCGAACGGCTCTACACCCCGAAAAATGAGCTTGGTGACCTGCCCGCGGTGCCGGTCAAACTGGTGCATATCAATAAATGTCCGGTACTGGCGCAGGCGAATACGCTGCGCCCGGAGGATGCTGACAGGCTGGGCATTAACCGTCAGCACTGCCTGGATAACCTGAAAGTGCTGCGCGAAAATCCGCAGGTACGCGAGAAAGTGGTCGCGATCTTCGCCGAAGCGGAGCAGTTTGTGCCGTCGGAAAACGTCGATGCACAGCTCTACAACGGCTTCTTCAGCGATGCCGACCGTGCAGCGATGAATATTGTCCTGCAAACCGAGCCGCGGAACCTGCCGGCGCTGGACATCACTTTCGCCGATAAACGCATCGAAAAGCTGATGTTTAATTACCGCGCACGTAACTACCCCGGCACGCTGGATGAAACAGAGCAGGAGCGCTGGCTGCAGCATCGTCGTAACGTGTTTACGCCAGAGTATCTGCACAACTACGCCCAGGAGCTGGAGATGCTTTACGGTCAGTACGAAGGGAATGCAGAGAAACAGGCGCTGCTGAAAGCGCTGTTCCAGTACGCACAAGAGATAGTCTGAAAATCAGACATAAAAAAAGCGGAGACGATGGTCTCCGCTTTTTTTTGCCCGGTGGCGCTTCGCTTACGCGGGCCTACAGGAGTGATGTTTTGTAGGCCGGGTAAGCGCTAGCGCCACCCGGCGAGTCATCACGCAACGTCTTCGTACTGAGGAACCGGGTTACGGAAGCTCTTCGTTACGCAGGCCAGGTAAACCAGGCCGATACCGCCCCAGATCAGCCCCAGAATCATAGAGCTCTCTTCAAGGTTGATCCACAGCGCACCCACCGTCAGCGCACCACACACTGGCAGCACCAGATAGTTGAAGTGGTCTTTCAGCGTTTTGTTGCGCTTCTCACGGATCCAGAACTGCGAAATCACGGAGAGGTTAACGAAGGTGAACGCCACCAGCGCACCGAAGTTAATCAGCGCAGTTGCAGTCACCAGGTCGAATTTAATCGCCATCAGCGCAATCGCGCCAACCAACAGCACGTTCCACGCCGGAGTACGCCATTTTGGATGCACATAACCGAAGAAGCGAGTCGGGAACACGCCGTCACGGCCCATAACATACATCAGACGAGAAACGCCTGCGTGTGCTGCCATACCGGATGCCAGTACGGTCACGCTGGAGAAAATCAGCACGCCCCACTGGAACGTTTTACCCGCAACATAAAGCATGATTTCAGGCTGCGACGCATCCGGATCTTTAAAGCGAGAGATATCCGGGAAGTACAGCTGCAGGAAGTAGGAGGCACCGATGAAGATCAGGCCGCCAATCAGCGCCGTCAGGAAAATCGCTTTCGGGATCACGCGCTCAGCATCTTTGGTCTCTTCTGACAGAGAAGAGATACCGTCAAAGCCCAGGAACGAGAAGCACAGAATCGTCGCACCGGTAATCATCGGCACAACATGTGCGCCTTCAGACCAGAATGGACGCGTGCTGGTCAGCGTGCCCGCACCTTCACCGTGAGAAACACCGTAGATGATCAGGCCGACGATAACTGCCACGATGCCCATCTGCAGAATAACAATCAGGGTGTTGAAGTTTGCCACGGTCTTGATGCTGCGCAGGTTGGAAATGGTCATAAAGGCCACCAGCGCGACAACAAAGATCCACGACGGCACGGAAGGCACCAGCGCTTCAAAGTAAATTTTTGCCAGCAGAATGTTGATCATCGGCATGAACAGGTAGTCCAGCAGAGATGACCAGCCCACCATAAAGCCAACTGCCGGGCTAATGGATTTCTGAGCATAGGTGTACGCAGAGCCTGCTGACGGGAAACGGCGGACCAGTTTTCCGTAGCTCAGCGCGGTAAAGAGGATCGCGACCAGTGCGAAGGCGTACGCCGTCGCAACGTGACCGTTGGTGAGGCCCGATACGATACCGAATGTATCGAACAGCGTCATCGGTTGCATATAGGCAAGGCCCATCATAACAACCGGAATCAACGTAAGCGTTTTACGTAATTCCACGCGAGAGGTGTTTGGAGTTGCGTTATGCGACATAGTTATTCTCCTTTACGGTGATAACCGCCACGTAAGCGAAAAATTGCCCCATTTCTTTCTTCCTCAGCGACAACAACTGTCGGATTTTAGTAAATATCTATCCGGTACGAAGCCCGGCCTCTTGGTTTTTAGTTTCGTTTCGTACATGCAAAAAAAAATAACCGACGCCTTTTATATCGTCGATTATTCATTTGGTTGCAGCGGCGGCATTTTGCCCCACATCGGATACAAAAGGCAATACTTTGCAACGCACCGGGCCGTTTTCTTTCTGCTAACTGGCTGATTTCTGGACGCCGGGCTGAGAGTAAATTGCAGCGATAGCACTATTTGCTAAAATTTCATCCCGCCACCAGGCGCTCGCAAGCCCGGCGGTTTGTTCATTCCAGCCCATCCATACCGATTCGTTACTGCTTTGAGCAAGTACCTGTTTTTCAACAAGCGCACCGCTATCAATAAACCGCTGCGCCAGATAGCGCGGTAAGTAGCCGCAGCCGAGTCCACTAATTTGCAGTTCCAGCTTAGTTTTAAAATCAAAAACCGTGATGGCTTCCTGCTCATCAAGCAGTTGCGAGGAAACCGAACATTCCGGGCGAGCGCTATCCCCCACCACGATGGCGCGATAGCCTTTAATCACGCGACGGTTAAGGGGCTCTGGCTCCTGAGCCAGCGGATGATGAGGCGCCACGGCGAACACCTGCTCCAGCACGCCAAGTCGGGCAAAGCCAAATTCACTCAGCTGGGGAGGCTCATGCAATGCCCCGACAAAAATATCTGCCCTGCCCTGCGTTAAGGCATCCCAGGAGCCGCCAAGCACACCGTTGATGAAGATAAGCCGGGTGACGCTATGATGTTGATAAAACGCTTCGATCAGCGGGGTCAAAAGAGAGAACGGGAAGGTATCATCCACGCCAATGACCAGCTCGTTCTCCCATCCCTGGTGGAGCTTGACGGCCTGTTTTTCCAGTTCACGAACGGTGTGCAGGACTTCGCGGCCTTTTTCCAGCAGCATCTGTCCGGTACGGGTAAAACGCGCGCGATGTCCGGTGCGATCGAGGATTTGGATATTAAGATCGCTTTCCAGTTTTTGAACGGTGTAACTCAATGCCGAAGGGGTTTTATAGAGCTTTGCTGAAGCAGCCGCAAAGCTCCCCTCTTTTTCCAGTGCATCCAGAATAATAAGAACATCCAGCAGCGGTTTCATGCTCGCCCCCTTCCGGTGTGCGATCGTTTCCGCTGCGGGACTTATTCCATGGGCATCACCAGCGGATCGGGATATTGATACTCAAACCCCAGCTCATGACAAATGCGATTGCCATCAACAATTTTGCCTTTGCTTTCGTCCTTTGCCTCAGCAAAAACCGGCGGAGCCAGGCCAAGCTGACGCGCCATCAGCGGGTAAAACGTGCTGCGCGAAGGATGAGAAGGTGCACATATATTATAGATGTGTCCACCTTTTGGAGCTTTTAAGAGTAGCTCAATCGCGCCAATAACATCCTCAAGATGAACAAGATTGACGACATGCTGCCCGTCCGGCGCCGATTTCCCGGCAAAAAAGCGTCCCGGATGCCGCCCGGGGCCGACCAGCCCCGCCAGACGGACGATATCCACCTGCGTGCCGGGCAAATTATGCAGCCAGTCTTCCAGCTCTTTAAGGACCTTGCCACTCGCGGTCACCGGACGGCGCTCAGTTCCTTCTTTCATTACGCCCGGAGCATCGCCATAGACCGACGTCGAACTGGTAAAAATGATACGCGGAACATGGTGCGCAAGGGCACTGTCGACAATCTCCTGCATCGCCTGCAGATAGAATGATTCACCCGGGCCGCTGCGCCGCGCGGGTAGCGTAATCACTAGCGCATCGACGTTCATCAGCGTGTCCAGATCGTCCGCATCACACACCAGCTCCGGTTCCAGACGCAGTTCGACGCCATCAATACCGCACATGCGTGCCGCTTCGACCCCATCCCTCGTCGTTTTGCTCCCGGTCACCTGCCAGCCTTTCGCGGCTAATGACATCGCCAGCGGCATTCCCAGCCAGCCCAAACCGACAATCGCGACCTTTTTCATGCGAATTCTCCTGACTCTCACTCGTCTTTCATAAGGCTACGCCAGCCTGGCAGAACACACAATTCATAGCATCAATATGAAATGAATTAATGATCAAAAAAAGCCCTTGCAATCTGTCACACAACTGGTTTAGGTTAAAAGACATCAAATGAATAAGCATTCATCGAGAATTTATATGACACGCGTTCAATTTAAACACCACCATCATCACCATCATCCTGACTAGTCTTTCAGGCGATGTGTGCTGGAAGACGTTTGGATCTTCCAGTGGTGCATGAACGCATGATAAAGCCCCCGGAAGATCTTCTTCCGGGGGCTTTTTTTTGGACCAAATTCAGACAGGTTAAAACAGGTTAACGAGGAATAAAGAATGTTAGATAACTCACGCTTACGCATAGCTATTCAAAAATCAGGTCGTTTGAGTGATGATTCACGCGAACTGCTGGCCCGCTGCGGGATTAAAATCAACCTGCACACCCAGCGCCTGATTGCTCTGGCTGAAAACATGCCGATCGACATTCTGCGCGTGCGTGATGACGATATTCCAGGCCTGGTCATGGATGGCGTCGTTGATCTCGGGATTATCGGTGAAAACGTGCTGGAAGAAGAATTGCTGACCCGCCGTGCGCAGGGCGAAGACCCGCGTTACTTCACCCTGCGTCGTCTGGATTTTGGCGGCTGCCGCCTGTCGCTGGCAACGCCGGTTGATGAACCCTGGGACGGTCCGGCCGCGCTGAATGGCAAACGTATCGCCACCTCCTACCCTCACCTGTTAAAGCGTTATCTGGATCAGAAAGGCGTGCAGTTTAAATCCTGCCTGCTGAACGGCTCGGTTGAAGTGGCACCGCGTGCGGGTCTGGCGGACGCTATCTGTGACCTCGTCTCTACCGGCGCGACGCTGGAAGCGAACGGCCTGCGCGAGGTCGAAGTGATTTACCGCTCCAAAGCGTGTCTGATCCAGCGTGATGGCGATATGGCCGATGCCAAGCAGCAGCTCATCGACAAACTGCTGACCCGTATTCAGGGCGTGATTCAGGCACGTGAATCCAAATACATCATGATGCATGCGCCGACCGAGCGTCTGGATGAAGTGATTGCCCTGCTGCCGGGCGCAGAACGTCCAACCATTCTGCCGCTGGCGGGCGATCAGCAGCGCGTGGCAATGCACATGGTCAGTAGCGAAACCCTCTTCTGGGAAACCATGGAAAAACTGAAGGCGCTGGGCGCAAGCTCCATTCTGGTGCTGCCAATTGAGAAGATGATGGAGTAACGGCCATGCGTTTTAACACAATCATCAACTGGAATACCTGTAGCGACGCACAGCAGCGCGAGCTGCTGATGCGCCCGGCGATTTCCGCCTCCGAAAGCATCTCCCGCACCGTGGCGGAGATCCTTGATAGCGTCAAAACGCGTGGCGATGACGCGCTGCGTGAATACAGTGCAAAGTTTGATAAAACCGAAGTTGACGCGCTACAGGTCACCGGGCAGGAAATCGCGGAGGCGGAAAGCCGCCTCGGTGACGACATCAAACAGGCGATGGCCGTCGCGGTGAAAAACATTGAGACCTTTCACGTCGCGCAGAAACTGCCGACCGTGGACGTGGAAACCCTGCCCGGCGTGCGTTGTCAGCAGGTGACTCGCCCGGTGGCGTCAGTCGGGCTTTATATCCCTGGCGGTTCAGCGCCGCTGTTTTCAACCGTATTAATGCTCGCAACCCCGGCGCGTATCGCCGGATGCCAGAAAGTGGTGCTGTGCTCTCCGCCACCGATTGCCGATGAGATCCTTTATGCGGCAAAGCTGTGCGGCGTACAGGCAGTCTATAAAGTGGGCGGTGCCCAGGCCATTTCGGCCCTGGCGTTCGGGACTGAGTCAATTCCGAAGGTCGACAAAATCTTTGGACCGGGCAACGCGTATGTAACCGAAGCAAAGCGCCAGGTCAGCCAGCGTCTGGACGGTGCGGCAATTGATATGCCAGCCGGCCCTTCTGAGGTACTGGTGATTGCCGACAGCGGCGCAACGCCGGATTTCGTGGCGTCTGACCTGCTTTCACAGGCAGAACACGGCCCGGACTCCCAGGTCATTTTGCTGACACCGGACGCCGATATGGCTAAACGTGTGGGTGAGGCCGTTGAGCGTCAGCTTGCCGACCTGCCCCGTGCCGACACGGCACGCCAGGCATTATCCGCCAGCCGCCTGATTGTGGCGCGTGACCTGGAGCAGTGCATTGCTATTTCCAACCAGTACGGCCCGGAGCATCTGATTATTCAGACCCGCAACGCCCGCGATCTGGTCGACAGCATTACCAGCGCTGGCTCGGTGTTCCTCGGCGACTGGTCACCGGAATCCGCGGGCGACTACGCTTCTGGTACCAACCACGTTCTGCCGACGTATGGCTATACCTCAACCTGTTCCAGCCTGGGCCTGGCGGATTTCCAGAAACGGATGACCGTGCAGGAACTTTCCCGAGAAGGGTTTGCCTCGCTGGCTTCAACTATTGAGACGCTGGCCGCCGCCGAACGTCTGACTGCCCATAAAAATGCCGTTACGCTGCGCGTTGCTGCGCTGAAGGAGCAAGCATGAACATTGAAGAATTAGCCCGCGAAAATGTCCGTCGCCTGACGCCTTATCAGTCCGCGCGCCGCCTGGGTGGCAAAGGCGATGTCTGGCTGAACGCCAACGAATTCCCGACGGCGGTGCAGTTTGAGCTGTCGCAGCAAACGTTGAACCGTTATCCGGAGTGTCAGCCGAAAGCGGTAATCGAAAACTACGCCCAGTACGCAGGCGTGAAGCCGGAGCAGGTGCTGGTCAGCCGTGGGGCAGACGAAGGCATTGAACTGCTGATCCGCGCGTTCTGCGAGCCGGGAAAAGACGCAGTAATGTACTGCCAGCCGACCTACGGCATGTACAGCGTCAGCGCCGAAACCTTCGGCGTGGCGTGCCGCAACGTGCAGGCGCTGGAGAACTGGCAGCTCGATCTGCAGGGGATTGCCGACAATCTTGACGGCGTAAAAGTCGTGTTTGTCTGCAGCCCGAACAATCCAACCGGGCAGATTATCACGCCACAGGATATTCGTACCCTGCTGGAAATGACGCGCGGTAAAGCGCTGGTGGTCGCGGACGAAGCCTATATTGAGTTCTGCCCACAGGCGACGCTGACAGGCTGGCTTGAGGAGTATCCGCATCTTGTTGTGCTGCGCACACTGTCGAAGGCTTTCGCCCTCGCGGGCTTGCGCTGCGGATTCACCCTGGCGAATAAAGCGGTCATCGACCTGCTTTTGAAAGTCATCGCCCCGTATCCACTCTCCACGCCGGTTGCGGATATTGCGGCACAGGCGTTGACGCCTCAGGGCATTAATGCGATGCGCGAACGCGTGGCACAGATCCTGGAAGAACGCCAGTACCTGGTCACCGCCCTGAAAGATATTGCGTGTGTGGCGCAGGTGTTTGACTCGGAAACCAATTACATCCTGGTGCGTTTTACCGCCTCGAGTGCCGTATTTAAATCTTTGTGGGATCAGGGCATTATCTTACGAGACCAGAATAAACAACCTTCCCTGAGCGGCTGCCTGCGCATTACCGTAGGCACCCGCGCAGAGAGCCAGCGCGTGATTGACGCCCTGAAAGCGGAGAAAGTATGACCCAGAAGATCCTTTTCATCGATCGTGACGGCACCCTTATTTCGGAGCCACCAGCCGATTTTCAGGTCGATCGTTTCGACAAACTGGCTTTTGAACCGGACGTGATACCGGTGCTGCTTACGCTGCAAAAAGCCGGTTATAAGCTGGTGATGATCACCAACCAGGACGGTCTGGGTACCGACAGCTTCCCGCAGGCAGACTTTGACGGCCCCCATAATTTAATGATGCAGGTGTTGACCTCTCAGGGCGTAGTGTTCGATGAGGTACTGATTTGCCCGCACATGCCAGCCGATGAGTGCGACTGCCGTAAGCCAAAAGTGAAGCTGGTTGAGCGCTATCTGGCTGAGGATATGCTGGATAAAACCAACAGCTATGTCATCGGGGATCGCATCACTGATATTACGCTGGCGGAAAATATGGGCATTGCGGGGCTTCGCTACGA
Organism: Enterobacter sp. T2; assembly: GCF_010692925.1. Classification (NCBI taxonomy): domain Bacteria; kingdom Pseudomonadati; phylum Pseudomonadota; class Gammaproteobacteria; order Enterobacterales; family Enterobacteriaceae; genus Enterobacter; species Enterobacter sp. T2. Next base: position 3,112,430 of record NZ_CP048736.1, read on the forward strand.
CCGCAACAATCTTAGCTGGGCAAAGATTGGCGAACAGCTGACAAAACGTGACCGCTACTCGCACGTTGAACGCAACACCAAAGAGACACAGATTGATGTGAAGGTCTGGCTGGACCGTGAAGGCGGCAGCAAGATCCACACCGGTGTCGGTTTCTTTGACCATATGCTGGACCAGATTGCCACCCACGGCGGTTTCCGCATGGAAATCTCGGTGAAGGGTGACCTTTACATTGACGATCACCACACCGTAGAAGATACCGGTCTGGCGCTGGGTGAAGCCCTGAAGCTGGCGCTCGGCGACAAACGCGGCATCAACCGTTTTGGTTTTGTTCTGCCGATGGACGAATGTCTGGCGCGCTGCGCGATGGACATCTCCGGTCGTCCGCACCTGGAATACAAAGCCGACTTCACCTATCAGCGCGTGGGCGATCTCAGCACCGAAATGGTGGAGCATTTCTTCCGTTCCTTGTCCTACACCATGGGCCTGACGTTGCATCTGAAAACGAAAGGCAAAAACGATCACCACCGCGTGGAAAGTCTGTTTAAAGCCTTTGGCCGTACGCTGCGTCAGGCGATCCGCGTGGAAGGTGACGCCCTTCCCTCGTCGAAAGGAGTGCTGTGATGAACGTGGTGATTCTGGATACCGGATGCGCCAACCTGAACTCCGTCAAATCGGCCATTGCGCGCCACGGCTACGAGCCGGTGGTGAGCCGTGATCCGGACGTGGTATTGCGCGCCGACAAGCTTTTCCTGCCCGGCGTAGGCACCGCCCAGGCGGCGATGGATCAGATCCACGAGCGCGAGCTGGTCGATTTGATCAAAGCCTGTACCCAACCGGTACTGGGGATTTGCTTAGGCATGCAGCTTCTGGGTCGCCGCAGCGAAGAGAGCAACGGCGTTGACCTGCTGGGTATTATTGACGAAGACGTACCGAAAATGACCGACCACGGCCTGCCGCTACCGCATATGGGGTGGAACCGCGTTTACGCGAAAGCAGGTGACCGTCTGTTTCGCGGCATCGAAGACGGTGCGTATTTTTACTTCGTGCACAGCTACGCCATGCCGGTGAACGCCCATACCATCGCCCAGTGCAACTACGGCGAGGCATTTACTGCCGCGGTGCAGAAAGACAATTTCTTCGGCGTGCAGTTTCACCCGGAACGTTCGGGCGCCGCGGGCGCGCAGTTGCTGAAAAACTTCCTGGAGATGTGATGATCATTCCCGCTTTAGATTTAATTGACGGCACGGTTGTCCGTCTGCATCAGGGCGATTACTGCCAGCAGCGTGACTACGGGAACGACCCGCTGCCGCGTCTGCAGGATTATGCGGCTCAGGGCGCGCAGGTATTGCATCTGGTGGATTTGACGGGCGCGAAAGATCCGGCGAAACGCCAGATCCCGCTGCTGAAAAACCTGGTTGCTGGCGTTAATGTGCCCGTACAGGTCGGCGGCGGCGTGCGTACGGAAGAGGACGTTGCGGCACTGCTGGATGCAGGCGTGGCGCGCGTGGTGGTAGGCTCAACCGCGGTCAACGATCCTGAGACCGTGAAAGGCTGGTTCCGCCGCTTCGGCGCCGATGCGCTGGTGCTGGCACTGGACGTTCGCATTGACGAACAAGGTAATAAGCAGGTGGCGATCAGCGGCTGGCAGGAAAACTCCGGGGTAACGCTGGAAGAACTGGTCGAGATGTATCTGCCCGTTGGCCTGAAGCACGTGCTGTGCACCGATATCTCTCGCGACGGTACGCTGGCAGGCTCTAATGTCTCGCTGTATGAAGAGGTTTGTGCACGTTATCCGCAGGTGGCGTTCCAGTCTTCAGGCGGCATCGGCGATATAGACGACGTGGCTGCGCTGCGCGGTACCGGTGTAAAGGGTGTGATTGTAGGCCGTGCCCTGCTGGAAGGTAAATTTACTGTAACGGAGGCGATTCAATGCTGGCAAAACGGATAATCCCTTGTCTTGACGTACGCGACGGTCAGGTTGTGAAAGGCGTGCAGTTCCGCAACCACGAGATTATTGGCGACATCGTTCCGCTGGCAAAACGTTATGCCGATGAAGGCGCAGACGAGCTGGTCTTTTACGATATCACCGCCTCAAGCGATGGTCGCGTGGTCGACAAAAGCTGGGTCGCGCGCGTGGCGGAAGTGATTGATATTCCGTTCTGTGTCGCGGGCGGGATTAAGTCCGCTGACGACGCGGCCAAAATTCTCTCTTTTGGTGCCGACAAGATTTCCATCAACTCCCCTGCCCTGGCCGACCCGGAGCTGATTACCCGTCTGGCCGATCGCTTTGGCGTGCAGTGCATTGTGGTTGGGATCGACACCTGGTATGACGCTGCAACCGGTAAATATCACGTCAACCAGTATACCGGTGATGAGAGCCGGACGCGTATCACCCAATGGGAAACGCTGGACTGGGTGCAGGAAGTGCAGAAGCGCGGCGCGGGTGAGATTGTGCTGAACATGATGAACCAGGACGGCGTGCGTAACGGGTATGACCTCGAGCAGCTGAAAAAAGTCCGCGCGGTCTGCCACGTGCCGCTGATTGCCTCCGGCGGTGCGGGCACCATGGAGCACTTCCTGGAAGCTTTCCGTGATGCGAACGTAGACGGTGCGCTGGCGGCGTCCGTGTTCCACAAACAGATTATTAATATTGGTGAGTTAAAGACGTACCTGGCCGACCAGGGCGTGGAGATCAGGGTATGTTAACAGAGCAACAACAGGCGCAGCTGGACTGGGAAAAAACTAACGGATTACTGCCGGTGGTTGTACAGCATGCCGTCTCAGGCGAAGTGCTGATGCTGGGGTATATGAACCAGGACGCGCTGGCGAAAACGATCGACAGCGGCAAGGTGACGTTTTTCTCACGCACGAAACAGCGTCTGTGGACCAAAGGTGAAACCTCAGGTCATTTCCTGAATGTGGTCAGCATGGCGCCAGACTGCGATAACGACACCCTGCTGGTGCTGGCCAATCCGATCGGGCCGACCTGCCACAAGGGCACCAGCAGCTGCTTCGGTGAGACGAGCCACCAGTGGCTGTTCCTGTATCAACTGGAACAGCTGCTGGCAGAGCGTAAAACGGCGGATCCTGAAAGCTCTTACACTGCGAAGTTGTACGCCAGCGGAACCAAGCGTATTGCGCAAAAGGTAGGGGAAGAAGGCGTTGAGACCGCGCTGGCTGCGACGGTGCATGACCGCGAGGAGCTGACCAATGAGGCATCGGATTTGATGTATCACCTTCTGGTACTGCTGCAGGATCAGGAGCTGGATTTGACGGCGGTGATCGAGAATCTTCGTAAGCGCCACAAATAAAAAAACCGGGGAATTTCCCCGGTTTTTTTATATCCAATGTGGTTCAGGATTTGGGTTTGTAGTTACGCAGTGCATTGCGGCCCAGGACCACACCAGAACCAATAATCCCGCCCAGCAGAACCGCCAGAATTAAGGTGATCGCCTTTTTCGGGCTATCACGACGGACAGGGAGATCCGGCTTCATGACGTAACGATAGACGTGAATCGTGTCTGGATTCACATTCAACTTCTCGATATCCAGTAAGTTTTGTTTCGTCTGATAGTAAGCAGGAGAGAACACTAACGGGCGAGACGCTTCGTTATCAATCATCGATTTCAGCGCTTCACTACCCAGCAGGAACATAGTTTCCTGGGTCACATCCTGAGTTTGCTGGATCTGTGGGGTCGCGATTTTTGCAGCTTCCGCATTTTTAAGCGCCTCAGTGATCTGTTTGATTCGCAGATCTTTCTGCTCCTGAGCAACCTTTTCCTGGTTTTCCAGAGAGTCATTTAGCGTGGTAATTTGCTGCTTGATATTATCTTTGAGGTCGAGAGAAAGTTCTTTCGCTGTTTGCTGATCAACCTGCTGTATGTATTGCGCCAGCTGTTTTTGAGCCGCTTCTGCAGACTCCCCCTGATAGGAGACGCTTAACGGCAGCGGTTGCCCCTTAACGGTGGTGTCGATAGTCAGCTTTTCTGGAATGTCCTGGTTTTCGAGAGCCTGAGCTAAAGCAGAAAACGAGGAATTGAAACGATTAATAGCACGGTTCTGGATATCCAGCATTGAAGGTGCAGCGCTACCGTAAAGGATATTCAGTGCATTGGCGTAAGTGGCGATCTGCGCCGCATCTGGCTGAGCAATAATGGCGGAGGAGGTCCATTTCTCTTTCGCGACTGTAATGTATACGCCCGCTAATACGATAAAAACCGCAATAAATGCCCCAATTACCCACTTTCCGCGCCAAAGTTGCAGCACTAAATCAAGTAAATCAATTTGCTCCGGGTCAGTACTGCGCGTGACCAGGCTATTGTTGTTTTGCGTCATACAATCCCTAACAGATGAAAAAGGGCAAAAAAAAATTATGTTTACGTAGTTTATCTGTTGCTGAGGATTTTTCTATAGGAATTCGATGAGTTATATCGGAAAGATGGGTTATGTATCGGGTGTGCTACGCGCTATCATAGACAAATTCGAATGCCTTATGCATCACAAGAACGAAGCGTTAACGAGGAAAGATATGAAATTTTTGGTAACGGGCGCAGCAGGTTTTATCGGTTCACATGTCAGCAAGCGACTGCTGGACGCAGGCCATCAGGTTGTCGGTATTGATAATCTGAATGACTACTATGACGTCAATCTTAAGCTGGCACGTCTGGACTTGCTCAAATCTGACAATTTCTCTTTCCATAAACTTGATTTAGCCGACCGTGAAGGGATGTCTGCGCTCTTCGCCGATGAGCAGTTTGATCGGGTGATTCATCTGGCCGCGCAGGCAGGTGTGCGCTACTCGCTGGAAAATCCGCACGCCTATGCAGAAGCCAACCTGGTGGGTCATCTCAACGTGCTGGAAGGCTGTCGCCATAATAAGGTTCAACACCTGCTTTACGCCTCATCCAGCTCCGTTTATGGGCTCAACCGTAAGATGCCTTTCTCTACGGACGATTCAGTGGATCACCCTGTTTCGCTGTATGCGGCAACTAAAAAGGCCAATGAGCTGATGTCGCATACCTATTCTCATTTGTACAACCTGCCAACGACCGGCCTGCGCTTCTTTACCGTGTACGGCCCGTGGGGGCGACCGGACATGGCCTTGTTCAAATTTACCAAAGCAATGATCGAAGATAAGCCGATTGATGTTTACAACTACGGTAAGATGAAACGAGACTTCACCTACATCGACGATATCGCCGAAGCCATTATTCGTCTGCAGGATGTCATTCCTCAGGCCGATGCAGACTGGACCGTCGAGACCGGTTCCCCGGCGACCAGCTCCGCGCCTTATCGCGTTTACAACATTGGTAATAGCTCTCCGGTCGAGCTTATGGATTACATCACGGCGCTGGAAGAAGCTCTCGGCAAAGAAGCAGAGAAAAACATGATGCCGATTCAACCGGGTGACGTGCTGGAGACCAGCGCGGATACGAAAGCGTTGTATGACGTTATTGGCTTTAAACCGCAGACGTCGGTCAAAGACGGAGTGAAGAACTTTGTCGACTGGTATCGCGCTTTCTACAAGGTCTGAAAATAAAAAACCCGGCTACATGGCCGGGTTTTTTACGTGCGTTAAGAGTAATCAATCGCTTCCGAACAGATCGCGGGTATAGACTTTATCCGCCACGTCCGCCAGCTCTTCCGCCATGCGGTTAGAGATGATCACGTCCGCTTCCTGCTTGAATGCATCCAGATCGCGAATCACGCGGGAGTGGAAGAACTCATCTTCCTGCATCGCGGGTTCATAAATAATAACCTGCACTCCTTTAGCCTTAATGCGCTTCATGATGCCCTGAATGGAAGAGGCACGGAAGTTATCTGAACCGCTCTTCATGATCAGACGATACACGCCCACAACTTTAGGCTGACGCGCAAGGATAGAGTCAGAGATGAAATCTTTACGCGTGCGGTTGGCATCTACAATGGCTGAAATCAGGTTATTCGGTACAGCCTGATAGTTGGCCAGCAACTGTTTGGTATCTTTTGGCAGGCAGTAGCCCCCGTAACCGAATGACGGGTTGTTATAGTGGTTGCCGATGCGAGGGTCGAGGCACACGCCTTCTATGATCTGACGGGTATTCAGGCCCAAACTCTCTGCGTAGCTGTCCAGCTCGTTGAAGTACGCTACACGCATCGCTAGATAAGTATTGGCGAACAGCTTGATGGCTTCGGCTTCCGTGGAGTCGGTAAACAGAACCGGAATGTCTTTCTTGATTGCGCCTTCCTGGAGCAGCGCGGCAAAACGCTCCGCCCGCTCAGAGCGCTCACCGATCACGATACGCGAGGGGTGCAGGTTATCGTATAGCGCCCTGCCCTCGCGCAGAAACTCTGGCGAGAAGAAGACATTATCAATACCCAACTCTTCTTTAATCGATTTGGTGAAGCCTACCGGAATGGTCGACTTAATGATCATCACTGCTTGAGGGTTGATTGCGATAACGTCTTTGATCACGGCTTCAACAGTAGAGGTGTTGAAGTAGTTGGTTTTGGGATCGTAATCTGTTGGTGTCGCGATGATGACGAAATCTGCACCACGATAGGCATCTTCTTTGTCCGTCGTCGCACGAAAATTCAGAGGTTTGTTGGCAAGATAGTCCTGGATCTCTTTATCGACAATCGGAGACTGCTTCTGATTGAGCATATCTACTTTGGACTGAACGATATCCAGCGCCACCACTTCATGGTTTTGTGCAATCAGGATGCCGTTTGAAAGCCCAACATAGCCCGTTCCGGAGATAGTTATTTTCATTCGTTCAACTTCTTCAAGTTTTGAGTTTCAGGAGGCATAAACACCCCACCGCAATAAACAACTGTTGAGGTTTTTACCTCTTATGTTGAGCGGCTGTCAAGGCGAATGCCTGGCTACAGAAATGAGAAAATGCAGTGGTTTATATGGTGTTAAACGATGCTCGTTGAGCAAAGCAAGTCCACATGGGCGTAAGCGCGATAAAAAAAGCCCGATGAGGTTCATCAGGCTTTGTTATCAGACGGAGTTAAATCAGATTAATCCAGCCATTCGGTATGGAACACACCTTCTTTATCGGTGCGCTTATAAGTGTGCGCGCCGAAGTAGTCACGCTGTGCCTGAATCAGGTTCGCTGGCAGTACGGCAGCACGGTAGCTGTCATAATATGCCACGGCAGCGGAGAAGGTCGGAACCGGAATACCATTCTGTACAGCGTAAGCAACCACATCACGCAGCGCCTGCTGGTATTCGTCGGCAATCTTCTTGAAATACGGTGCCAGCAGCAGGTTCGCGATACCCGCGTTTTCTGCATAGGCATCGGTGATTTTCTGCAGGAATTGCGCACGAATGATGCAGCCCGCACGGAAGATCTTCGCGATTTCGCCGTAGTTCAAATCCCAGTTGTTCTCGTCAGACGCTGCACGCAGCTGTGAGAAGCCCTGCGCGTAGGAAACGATTTTACCCAGGTACAGAGCACGACGAACTTTCTCAACGAATTCCGCTTTGTCACCCGCTGGCTTAGCCTGCGGACCAGAGAGCACTTTAGATGCCGCAACGCGCTGCTCTTTCAGAGAGGAAATGTAACGTGCAAACACAGATTCGGTGATCAGGGACAGAGGTTCGCCCAGATCCAGAGAGCTCTGGCTGGTCCATTTACCGGTACCCTTGTTCGCTGCTTCATCCAGAATCACATCAACCAGGTATTTACCCTCTTCATCTTTTTTAGTGAAGATATCTTTGGTGATGTCGATCAGGTAGCTGTTCAGCTCACCTTTGTTCCACTCGGTGAAGGTTTCAGCCAGCTCTTCGTTAGAAAGGTTCAGACCGCCTTTGAGCAGGGAGTAGGCTTCTGCAATCAGCTGCATATCACCGTATTCGATACCGTTGTGAACCATCTTAACGTAGTGGCCCGCACCGTCCGGACCGATATAGGTCACGCACGGTTCGCCATCTTCGGCAACCGCTGCGATTTTGGTCAGGATAGGTGCAACCAGTTCGTAGGCTTCTTTCTGGCCACCAGGCATGATAGATGGGCCTTTCAGGGCGCCCTCTTCACCACCGGAGACACCGGTACCGATGAAGTTAAAGCCTTCAGCAGACAGTTCACGGTTACGACGGATGGTGTCGTGGAAGAAGGTGTTGCCGCCATCAATGATGATGTCGCCTTTATCCAGATACGGTTTCAGGGAATCGATAGCAGCATCGGTACCCGCGCCCGCTTTCACCATTAACAGGATACGACGAGGCGTTTCCAGAGACTCAACGAACTCTTTAACCGTATAGAAAGGAACCAGTTTCTTGCCTGGGTTTTCGGCAATCACTTCTTCAGTTTTTTCACGGGAGCGGTTGAAAACGGAGACGGTATAACCACGGCTTTCGATGTTGAGCGCCAGGTTGCGCCCCATCACTGCCATACCGACAACGCCGATCTGTTGCTTGGACATTACATACTCCTGTCTTAGGGATAATCACTGCGATGCGATGCAGTTTGAATGTATCTATGATGTTAACTCATGCATGTGAGTTTTAGATAGCCTTTGGTGCGCTTACCACTGCGAGATAAGCAAACTGGCTATCAATTAGTCAAAATACACGGCGTCGGCGAAGGGCTTACCCTCTCGATCCTTGGATGAGAGCACAGGTAACTCACCCTCGGTAAGAGGCCATGTGATCCCGATAGAATCATCGTTCCACAATAAAGAATGCTCGGACTGCGGGTTGTAATAATCAGTGCATTTATAGACAAACTCTGCACTTTCAGACAAAACGTAGAAGCCGTGAGCAAAGCCTTCAGGGATCCAGAGTTGTCGTTTGTTTTCGGCGGAAAGAATAACGCCGACCCACTGTCCGAAAGTGGCTGATGATTTTCTCATGTCGACCGCAACATCAAATACTTCTCCACTGACGACACGGACTAATTTACCCTGCGGATTTTGAGTCTGGTAATGTAAGCCTCTCAAAATGTTCTTTGCAGATTTCGAGTGATTGTCCTGCACGAAGCTGCGATTACAAACCAGCTCACAAAACTTTTTCTGTTGCCATGTTTCCATGAAGAAACCGCGTTCATCGCCAAAAACAACTGGCTCAATGATTTTGACATCAGAAATGTCAGTATCAATAACTTTCATTATTCACTCTTTATTTACCTAATACTTCAACAACCACGCGCTCAACCCCTTTTTTCCAGTCAGGAAGCTTCACGCCAAAAACACGCTCAAATTTTTCGTTAGAAAGGCGTGAATTCAATGGTCGGGTAGCCGGTGTTGGATATTCGCTGGTCGGTATGCCAATAACATCATTCACAGCAAGCGATTCACCGTGAGCCTTAGCGACATTGAATACAAAACTGGCATAATCAAACCATGTCGTTTCCCCGCTCGCAACCAGATGGTAGCTACCGGCGACATTTTTATTACGTTGCTCTTCACGAATGGCCAGAGCAGTACAATCGGCAAGCAGTTCAGCACTTGTCGGAGCACCGTGCTGGTCGTTGATAATAGAAAGGGTTTCTTTTTCACGCGCCAGGCGCAGCATCGTTTTCGCAAAATTATTCCCGCGCGTGGCGTAGACCCAACTGGTGCGGAAGATAAGATGACGAGGATTAAGACGGGCAATCGCTAATTCTCCCGCTAATTTGGTCTCACCATAAACATTCAGCGGTGAGGGGTTCTCATCCTCTAAGCGATAATGTTCACCCTCTCCGTCGAACACGTAGTCAGTAGAATAATGGATAAGAAGCGCACCGATCTTCGCTGATTCCTCAGCCAGCACTGCGACGCCTTTATGATTCAGTAATTCTGACAACTCGCGTTCTTGCTCCGCTCTGTCAACGGCAGTATGTGCTGACGCATTAACAATAACGTCAGGTTTTACGGTTCGAACCGTCTGTGCGATGCCCGGTAAATTCGTCAGGTCACCACACAAATCCTTATCAAAATAATCGACTGCGATGACGTCGCCAAGGATAGAAAGAGAACGTTGTAATTCCCATCCGACCTGACCATTTTTTCCAACAAGTAATATTTTGAGTGCCATAACCGATTATTGTCCAATCAACATTTTCAAATACTGACCATAGGCGGTTTTCTGAAGCAGTTCGGCCTGGATAGCTAATTGGTCAGCACTTAACCATTTATTCCGGTAGGCAATTTCTTCAAGACACGCCACTTTCATACCCTGCCGTTTTTCGATGGTGTGGATAAACTGAGAAGCTTCAATTAAACTGTCGTGCGTTCCTGTATCAAGCCAGGCAAAGCCACGGCCAAGAAGTTCAACATCAAGCTTACCGAGATCAAGATACATCTGATTCAATGTGGTAATTTCAAGTTCGCCGCGCGCAGAAGGTTTGATTTCTTTAACCATATCCACAACATTGTTATCGTAGAAATAAAGCCCCGTCACTGCCCAGTTAGATTTTGGCTTCAGCGGTTTTTCTTCAATAGATAACGCTTTGAAATGTTCATCAAACTCGACGACACCAAAACGCTCGGGATCCTGAACCTGATAACCAAACACAGTCGCGCCTGTAGTTTTCTTAGCCGCTGCATTTAACTTCATTCCAAAACTTTGGCCAAAGAAAATATTATCACCAAGAACCAAAGCACAAGGATCGTTACCAATAAACTTCTCACCGATAGTGAAAGCCTGAGCCAGACCATCAGGTGAAGGTTGGACTGCATAAGTGAAATTTACGCCAAACTGAGAGCCATCTTTCATTAAGCGTTGAAAAGCAGGCATATCCTCAGGCGTCGTAATAATCAGGATATCCCGAATACCGGCAAGCATAAGCACCGATACTGGATAGAAAATCATAGGTTTGTCATATATTGGAAGCAACTGCTTTGACACACCTTGGGTAATGGGGTACAAACGCGTGCCTGAACCTCCAGCTAAAACAATGCCTTTCATAACTCTGTACCTCGATTATTTATTCAGTCCAAGACGTTCGCCAGCATAAGAGCCATCAAGAACGCGCTGCCACCAACCCTGGTTGTTTAAATACCAGTGAATCGTTTTTTCAATACCGCTTTCAAACGTTTCGAGAGGTTCCCAGTGAAGAGCATTCTTCATTTTGGTAGCATCAATGGCATAGCGAAGATCGTGTCCAGGGCGGTCAGCCACAAAAGTAATAAGGTCGGCGAAACTGGAAATTTCTTTGGGTTTTTTATCGATAATTTTATCAAGTATTGCACAAATGGTTTTTACAACATCAATATTTTTTCGTTCGTTATGGCCACCTATACAATAGGTTTCACCATTCTCGCCCTCTGTCGCTACTTTATACAGTGCCCGGGCATGATCCTCGACATATAGCCAGTCACGAATTTGCTCACCATTCCCATAAACGGGAAGCGGTTTTCCTGCCAGTGCGTTAAGGATGATGAGAGGAATTAATTTCTCCGGGAAGTGGTACGGACCATAGTTATTCGAACAGTTAGTGATCACCGTTGGTAAACCATAGGTACGGTTCCAGGCGCGAACTAAATGATCGCTTCCCGCTTTGGATGCAGAGTAAGGGCTACTTGGTGCATAAGGTGTCTCTTCAGTAAAGAGGTCATCTGCATCGTGCAGGTCACCAAATACCTCATCGGTAGAAATATGATGGAAACGAAAAGCCTTTTTACGCTCATCATCAAGTGATGCATAATATTGGCGTGACGCCTCAAGTATAATAAATGTGCCGATTACATTGGTCTGTATGAAAGCTGCGGGTCCATCTATCGAGCGGTCAACATGACTTTCGGCCGCTAAATGCATTACGATATCGGGCTGAAAGGTATTGAAGACATCTGCCACACCTTTTGCATCGGTAATATCAGTTAGAGAAAATGAATAGCGTGGATTGTCCTGAACCGGAGCCAGGGACTCTATGTTTCCGGCATACGTTAAACAATCAACAACACAAACCACATCCTGAGTATTGTTTATTATATGACGGACCACGGCTGAACCAATAAAACCCGCACCACCAGTGACAAGAATTTTCATAATTTTCACTTTCAATTAGTTAATTTTAAGATTATGCAATCATCATATTGCTATAAAATAAATAAGGAAAATACAAGAATTACATTTTTCTTAGTAATTTATCTACATGTAACGCGAGTATGTCTTCCGTACGGGCAAAATCACATTTCGCTTTAAATACCTTCAAGGCATTTTTAGACATTTGCTCTACCAACGCCGGATTATTATTCAACTGTTCAAGAGCTCGCAACCACTCACTCTCTGAATTGTTTCTAATATAAATACCGCAATTTTCTTTCTCGATATCGACGTACCAGTATGGATTATAGGTTGCTATAACTGGAACTCCCAGAGATATTGCTTCAATCAACGAAGATAATCCGACACAATAATTTACCTTAGAAAGTTTAAGCGGAATTATCATACATTTTGAAGCACTTACTTTTTCAAGTAATTCTTTATATTCCCATCTTCCTTTATTTACATCAACCTTTCCTGTTGCATTAACATAACTATCCTGTAATGACAAATCGCTGGTATAAATATCTATCGTAACGTCGCTATTTTTTAACGCATTCATTACTGCCGGGAGATCCCTATTCTCTCGCCCTGTAGAAATGATTTTATCATCATGGCGCATTTTAACAAAGGGGGCGTAAAAATTCGCCTCCCCCCCCAGGGAACAAAATGACATCGGTCCTGAGGAAGCTGTCTTGATAGAATGATTTCTTCGCGAGTTTTATCAGAAAGAAAGAAAATGGCATCAATGCGTTTAACATATAGCTGCAAAAAAGGCAGCAGCAGTGAATGAATCATTCTTTTGAGTCTGGAACCTGGTGGCGAAAAGACGTCGAGATGCATCCAGCCCGCGAATTTTGTTGGGAACATGAAAATTTTTGCCAGAATGAAATAGAGCATCGTCTTTCTTTTGAGAAATGGCATAAAAAACAAGTCAGGCTTAAATTTCCAGAAGGAGACTAAATCTTTGAATAAGCGTCCTTCGCCAACCTTTACCTCAAATCCCATTTTTTCCAGTTTTGATACACCATACACAAACTGTGCAGGTATCTCATTTTTAGCATAGCGACAATAGGCCGCACCATTATCATTAACAAAAACAAAAGCTTTCATTAAAACTCCGTATTACCGATCACATCCAGGTATGAAAATTAATAAGCACCTTTTCTAAAAAGAACCACGCTAACCGTTTTAAACAAAATCACTATGTCATTCCATAGAGACCAGTTTTTGACATACCAGGAGTCAAAATAGACACGGGTTGTGTAATCTACGTCGTTACGGCCACTGACCTGCCATAGCCCGGTCATTCCTGGCTTAACCATCAGATAATAATCAACATCATCAGCATAACGTTCCAGCTCTTCATGAATGACTGGACGAGGGCCAACGAGACTCATTTCCCCTTTGAGCACATTGAACAATTGAGGTAATTCATCGAGGCTGGTTTTACGAATAAAGTGGCCAATAGGTGTAATCCGGGGGTCGTTTTTGAGCTTAAAATCTTTTTCCCATTCCGCCCTGGCTTCTGGGTCATTTTCTAGCAAACGCGCAAGAATTTCTTTCGAATTGATATTCATCGAGCGGAATTTGTAACAGTCAAATTTTTCACCCCGACGACCTATCCTTGTATGTGCATAGATTGCAGGGCCGCCGTCGCGGGAGACTTTATACCAGAGATAAACAAACAAAGGTGACGAAACAACGAGAATACCCAGACTACAGACAATATCGAACGTCCGTTTGATGAAGCGTGACGTTGCTTTGGAAAGATTATTGTGAACCTGCAACAGTAATACTTCATGACTGAATATAAAGGACATACTAGTGCCGTATAAAGGGAATCCTCTCAGGGAAGGAATAATAATCACATTTCGGCACTTATGTTTCGCCAGGAACCTTAACCAGTTTTCAAACTTATCTTTTTCATCAAAATCACACGCCACAACAAACTGCGTTGAAAATGAATTATAAGATGTGAGTAATGTCTCCTCGTCTTTGACTATGGGACATTCTTCCATCATATCGTCAGTTGCATCAAAATCACAAAACGCATCAATTTTAAAACCTGAGACTTCGTGGCTCTGTAAAGCAAAATAGGCTTCACGCGCATTCCTGCCTGAACCTAGAATAACCGTACGTTTTTTCCAGTAGCCCAACTTGTTAAGAATAGATTTGGTGATTTCACGCGATAATGGAACCATGATAATGGCGTATAACCAGCAATAGGCCCAAATATAGCGAGAAAAATGCCATTTGGAGAATGCAACCAATGCAAGATCGAAGATCGAAAAAATGACGATAGTTCGTAATGTTTCTTTTAGCTCTGACCAGAACGGCTTTTTTTGTGCATAGTGGCGAAGGCGGACGCCAAACCAGAAAACACACAACGCAGTGAGAATAACGTGTGATAAAACACGCACATCTATCTGACGGATCGGCATGAAGGTATTCAGGTCGCCAATAAAGAACATGACGGTTAGAAACGAGAGTCCTAAAGAAGCATTTAGCCAAAAAAAGTCTGACGCCATTAGGGCGCTACGGCAAATAAATTCTTTCTTTTGATCTTTAAATACGCTGATTTTCATTATTTAATCCCTGGCATAAATCATTTGATCTATGCCGTGGTCATTATTTTTCCGAATGAGTATAGCTGTTCTGTAGTCTTGCAGCCTGAGTATTAATTAAGGACTCAGAGTATTGCGCCCAGGCGCTTTCAACATATTGACTAAGTTGGTCACGGAAGCGCTGCTCCGAGAACGTTAAAGCATGTTCGCGACAATCTTCCGGCTTAATCTCGCTCGCATATTTTTCAAAGGTATTCACTGCTTCACAAATGGCATCTGCGGTTTGTTCAAAGAAGAACACGCCGGTCGCTTTCTTACTACCCAGTGGTTTAACCGTTTCGAGGCAACCACCTTTACCGTAGGTGATGACCGGAGTGCCGCTTGCCTGCGCTTCAACAGGTGATATGCCGAAATCTTCTTCTGCGGCAAAAACATATGCCTTAGCACGCTTCATAAAATCAACTAGTGCAGCATCGTCCTGATATCCCAGAAGCGTAACGTTATCCGTAGCCAGCTGTTTAATCTTCTCCATTTCAGAGCCGTCACCGATAACAATTAATTTCTTTTCTGGCATATTAGCAAATGCGCTAACAATGAGATCAACCCGCTTATAAGGCACCATACGACACGCGGCCAGGTAGAAATCTTCTTTACTATCGCTAAATTCGAATTTTTCAGTATTTACAGGAGGATAAATAACATCAGCTTGTCTTCCATAAACTTTGTTAATACGCCGTGCGATAAAATTCGAGTTGCCAATAAAATGATTAACACCCGCAGCAGTACGGTAATCCCAAATACGGATTTTATGTAGCAAATATTTTGCAAGTAAACCCTTCAGACCCTTATCCAGTCCAGATTCGCGCAGGTATTGGTGTTGGAAATCCCATGCGTAGCGGATAGGAGAATGAACATATGAAATATGAATTTGATCCGGCCCAGTGATAACCCCTTTAGATACAGCGTGGCTGCTTGAGATAATAACATCGTATTCAGACATATCAAGCTGCTCAATTGCCAGCGGCATTAATGGAAGATATGACTGGAATTTTTTAGATGCAAATGGCAAACGCTGGATAAATGTTGTGGTGACCTTTTTATTATTTAAAAAGTGGCGGTCATTTGGTTTTAAGAAATCACAGACAGCGAACACATCCGCATCAGGATAGCAATGAAGGATTTGCTCAACGACTTTTTCAGAACCTGCATAGGAACTGAACCACTCATGTACGATTGCTACTTTCATTACGCTTCTCATCAATTAACTTGAACATTTTTTCAGTGCGTGACTGGTATGTATATTCCCGAGCGAGTTCCTGACACTTTTCTACCGAAATCCGGTTTCCAGAAGTGATATCTTCTAGCGCAGAAATAAATTCAGAGGGACTGTGGGCGATACGAACATAGTCCGTAAAGTCACAAAGCGAGGCTAAATCCACACTCACTACAGCTTTTCCCGCAGCCAGATACTCAAAGAATTTCATTGGGAACATCGAAGCTGTATATTCATTTAGGTTATTCGGAAGCAATGTCGCCGTAAATCCTTTCAGATAACCAGGCAGTTCCTGATAGGCTCTCGGTCCAAGAAGATGAATATTTTTATGCCGAGTAAGCTGTGTTGCGTCGGTGTCTGGATCCCCCTCTCCTATATCCCCAATCATCACTATTGACCATTCAGGATGAGCTTCCGCAATTCTTTCAAGTAACGAGAAATTTACCTTATAGCCACTGATTGCACCGATAAATCCCATTCGTGGTTCTGGAATGTTGCTCAAGTCGACAGGTATCGGCAAATGTTCATCCAGCGCCTTTGAGAAATGGTTATAATCCGCGACGTTGGAGAAGTAATAGACTTCATCACTCCATTTCTTCCTTGTTTTAAGCAACGTCAATGACGTAACAAACGTAATATCAGCGCGTCGCACTAATTCTTCTTCAGCATTTTGAAGAATGTCAACTGGCATCCCAGGTTGGGCCTTAATTTCATCAACGCAATGGTATACTACGTAACTGAAATTATCGGGTTCAAGAAAACGCGTTGTCAAAGGATTATAAGTCCATAGCGTTTCATTCTTGAATTTTAAGCGCCAACACCAGTACTTAAGAGCACTACTTAGAATGAGTTTGTTTAGCTTGCGAACAAATGCATAGCTGTTGAACGGGATAGAAATTGGCGACCATACCCAAATATTATCGCGAACTTTTCGCGGCGCCTTAATTGCTTTAATTATGCGGCGAAGAATTCGCGATAGATCTTTCTTGTTTACGCTGGGTCGACGTAATCCCAAAGATTCAATATAAAGAACACGATGACCACGTTTCGCCAGTTCTAAAGCAACATGCTGTTTGTTGGTCCAGAAAGGATTATCCCAGTCAGCAGTAGATAAAACGATAATATCTTTAATGTCTGTATTTTTCTTCATAAATTATTACGCTATCGTAGTCCTTTCTTAGTGAGAATCCCTTTAATACCATTTCTGTACATAGGGAATGACATAGCCCATATTAAGCTAAACATCACGAAAATTGAACCATTCATCATTATCCGGAGAATCACATTATCTGGTTCAACTAAATAATGCCCAAATGCAAGAATGAGTGATGTATAAACAACAAGACCAATAGATATTATAATGAGTACCGGGAGGAGATCTTTTGCAATTTTCAAATAACAGGCGCTAAGAATGAACATCATTAAACTGTAAATTGAGTTCCCCAAACCTAAACCGAAAGCGCCCCAGACTTTGTAAGTCACCAGATTTACAATAGCATTACTGAGCAGAGCAACCATCATAACAATTAGTACCTGCTTATTTTTAAGGTGCGCACTGAGTGCTTTTATAAATATATAGCCAATTACCTGTGCCCAGAGTCCTATACACATACCCTGGATAATATCTGTAGTCACCGCTACAGAATGGTGGTCGAAAGCACCGCGCATAAACAGGAGGATAACAAGGTCTTTCGCATAGAAAAAGATGAAAAAAGATATGTTAATTACTAATAAAGCCAACCATTTATAAATAACTTTGATCTTGTCTCTGACAACCTCTGGTTTCTGTGAGGACCATTCGGACAAGCCCGCAAAAGCTATTGGTACAGATAAAATAAAAACGACAGTATCGGTGATAAAACGCGCATAATCCAGACCAGATACCACATCAATACTAATAAATGATGCAAGGGCTCTTTCAAGAGTAATATTTCCCTGCAAGATTAACGGCAATATAAGCAAAGGGCGCAGAGTTATCCAAAAGCTCTTCGTTACCAACTTAACTTCTACAATATCAAAACGGTGTGGGAGAGTTAATATGGTACTTTTTCTGGCACGTAAAAGCGCCCATATACTGAAAATGATATAACTGCCGGTAAATCCCCAGGCTAAATATAAATAATTGCGAAAATAGTATGCAGCGACCACCCCTAACAGCATTCCAACATTCTGGATAGAAGCTCGCATCGATATGGGTTTGTAGTCCCCATGTGCCATTGAGAGGTAGTTTATTAATGCTGAAAAAAGATAAAATGGGCAGCAAATTGCCATTATCTTTAGTAGTTCGGTCGACATCTCACGTGCGTTCCCGCTAATTCCAGGTGCCATGATGCCAACCCAATAGTCTGACAAAAAGTAGAGAACTATAAATATCGCTATCGATACCAACGCAAAGAAAATAAACATACATAACTTGAATGTTGATGCACGAAATTCATTTTCTGTTAAATATTTTTTGTATAAGGGAATAAACGCTGAATTAAGGCTATCACTTGTCATAAAATTAATTGGCACTAAAGTTCCTGTCTGGGCAATACGGTAGGCCCCATTAACATCACCTGTGCCAAAAAACTTAGCCATTAAAACTTCCCTGACTAATCCAAGTACCTTTGAGAGCATATTTCCACTAAGCAATTGGCTTATGGCTTTTTTCATTTGGATGCTCTAAGAAATAATGAAATGTATTCGTTAACCGCATGACTTAATGTATTCTGCTTGGATATATATGATTTTCTTTCTTTACAACTAATCATATCTATATAACCTAATAAATCATTAATTGATATCTCACTCGGATTGCACTTAAATACTTTCTCTCCAGCAGTGAAAGTGAGATGTTCAGAGATGACAATTGGTACCCCAGCACTCATGGCTTCCAGCACGTTTAAAGGTAACCCTTCAACCCTTTTCGTCAGGAATAAAAATATATCAGCACACTGCATAAGCTTCGCTAAATCATAGCGACTTTTAGCGCCAAGGAACAATACGTCATTGTTCAGGGAAAGGTCATCAACTCTCTTTCGCAATTGTGGTTCGTAGGGACCGTTGCCACATATGAGAAGTTTTGCATTAGGTTTTGATTTTTTAATTTTCGCAAAAACATCAATATTGTTATCGATACCTTTCTGCTCATGTAAGCGTGAAGCCGAAAGAAACACCAACGCATCAGAATCGATTTTCAATTCTGCCCGCAATGCCGCTCGATTTGATGTTTCATCAGAGAATAATATTTCATCAATGCCATTCTCGATCTTTACAACTTTTTCTTTTTGGCAGATCAGCGTAGTAGGAAAATGTGTTAAATCAGTCTTTACCGCTTCACCGACAGCAACAATCCAGTCAAACTGAGAATAATGTTTTGCATCAGCATAAAAACCTAAAATATTTTTTACACTGGACAGAATTTTTTTAAGCTGTCGGGTTTTGAGCTTTGAAATCATCTCACCTACAGATGTTCCGTGCGCCTGCATGATAAACTTAGCATTCTGGAAGCATTTTTTATACTGCAAGACACTGAACGCACCTGCGCTGATACTTATTACAGCAACTACGTTATCTTTATTACGCCAGGAATTGGCCAGTTTTTCAGTCTCAGACCACCACTCCTTAGAATAGACTGCCTGCGGTATATTTTTAATCTTGATTATTTCAGGACTGTTTACTGGTAATATTGTTTCCGCATCAAAATTAGTTGTAACAACTTTTACATCAAATCCTTTTGCTTGCAACTCAACAGCTAAATCCCATGCCACCACTTCCATCCCACCAAGATGATGAAATGGAAGAGAGCGGGAAAAAATAATTACTTCTTTAGCCATGAATCAGTTCCTGGTAAATTTTTTCTAATTTCAAGGTTTGTTCTGAGAGATTAAATTTTTCGCGAATAAAGTTGCGCGCATTATCGCCCATTTCAAAAGATGTTTGTTCGTTGTTCAATAAGTAGTCTATTCTCTCAGCAAGCTGATTAGCATCTCGTTCCCTGACCAAAAATCCAGTGTGCTCGTCGATTATCGCTTCAGGAATGCCTCCATGCCGGGTACCAATAACGGGTACACTTGTCACTGCCGCTTCGAGAAGTACCATCCCTAATCCTTCTGCATCCCCTGTCTTCGCTGTAATGCTTGGTAGAACCAACATACTTGCTTTACGCATCCACGTCATCACGTCACCGTGCGAAAGCGCACCAGTGAATGTCACATTCCGTTCGAGCCCTAGCGATGAGACCTGAGCTTTAAGCTCCCCCATCAAAGGACCATCACCGATGATAACGAGTTTTACGTCAGCATTTCGTTCTTTCACATGCTTAATGGCGTTGATTAATACGGCAGTGCCTTTCTTCTCAACCAAACGAGCTACATGCAGGATGATACCTTGATAGTCTTGTCTTTCACGCGGCTTATATTTGTCAATGTCGATACCAATGTAGTGCTGAACGATCTTATTTTCAGGGAAGCCATGGCGCAAAGCCTGTTGGGCAATAAAATCAGAAACACAGATAAATTTATCACCCTGACTTTTAAGTTTCTTCTGATGAAGAAAATAGCTAATCCAGGCTGGAGACCGTGATGTTAGTAAATCTTTGTTACTCACGGTCACATCAAATCCATGCAGCGTCGTACACAGTGGAATTCCTTTCAGCTGCGCCAGTTTTAACGCATATAGTCCATCTATCGCAAAATGTGCATGAATAAGATCAAGGGGTTGAGCTTTTAGCACTGTTTGATAGGGCAGCGCGGAGGTTGTGAATGCGTTCGCAATCTCAGAAATTTTACCCGCAAGGTCTCCGCGTTCATTTAAAACGTGTGCGACAGCCCCCTCTGGTTTTTTGCCAATGACTCGTCTGCCGATATAGCACTTTTTGAAATTCTCGAGGGCTTCTGCCTGCTGTTGGATAAAAACTTCAGAACCCTTGAATAGTTGATTTCTGAAAATACCGACCGTGTTCATTCCTGTACCCTAAAATTCCTGTTTATCGGTAAATTTCCTGCCAGACAAAGCCCAAGCATTACTGCAAAAACAACCATCTGGTGTTGCTCACCAATCAAACCAAAGTTCTCACCAAAGCCATGTGCGAATAGCCATGAGATCACCATTAAAAATGAAAATCCGATGTTTTTCTGCTTTTCATCGATGCTTCGTATCGCCCGAAGGGCAATTCGAATGCAGCACAGAATAAAGCCGAGCCCCAAAAGAGAGGCGATCAAGCCTGACTTTGACCAAAGATAGATAAGTGTATTATGCGGTGGAAGGAAATAATCAGTATGTTTACTGTAATCGGCTTCCCATCCACCAAATCCTTGTCCCATCATTGGATTATCAGTAAACGCATTAAAAGCATAACTCCATATCTGGTAACGCGTTTCAGCGGTATCAGTTGATTCCTGTAAAAATCCGTTTTGTCCGATTACGCTAAAGATAACGCTGATAGCAATTAAGACGATGGCAAAAGAAGCGCCTGCTGTCACCACAATGACCTTAGTCGAGCGCTGCAATGTCAGGTAGAAAACGAATGCCGGGATAAGAATGGCAAAAAGGATGCCAGCTTTGGAGCCAGTAAAGAAAACAGTGGCCCACAACAGGATAGCCATTAATATCGTTATTTTCGCCTTTGAAACTTTATAGATACCCCATGCCATAAACGAAGAGATACCGACGTAACAGGCTGCCGCATTGGCATTGACGAACAACAGTCCCCCAGATTTTACCGGGTCGTAAAAGTTGTTTCTGGCACCATCTAACAAGCCCTGCAGCGTGTTCATCCCCATCGTAAACTTACTCACAGGTGAAAGAATAACTGCTAATTCAAGGGACTCATTAAACCGGAAAATGATTACTGTTATAGCCTGCAAGCAAACAAAGAACAGCATCAAATTAATAATCTTATATAATGCAATGCGATCTTTTAACGCCAGAACATAGATGGCGTTGGAAATAACGATAAACTCACACAAATAGGCAATATCACGGATGCCCATTGATTTCTCAACTGACCATGCCAGGCTTAAGAGGCTAATACCAATCAACCCAAGCAGCATCACATTTGCCGGTTTGCCTAAGAACCGATTGGCGTTAATGATAAATTCAGGAAGGAGTATAGCGGGCAAAAGAAAAGCCAGCGGGACATCCGCCCCACTTAATTGCACCAGGTAGAGCTGCGGGATGCTGCATACAAGCACCAGCAACAATCGGGTTCGTAAGGACAGCGCGAGGAAAACAAAATATACGAGTAAACCTACGACTGCTGCTAATAAGACTTCAATCATTAATTTTATCCCACGAGATTTAGCAACCCAAAACTATCTATTTATCAGCCCTAATAGTTCTTCTCGCTTTGTTTCCATTAATCTCTGATCTCCATTCGATTCAACATTCAGACGAAGCAGAGGCTCGGTATTCGATGTACGGATATTAAATCGCCACTCAGGAAAAGACATACTCAAGCCATCCGTATAGTCAATATCGGTAGCTTGTGAGGCATAGCGCTCCTCGATATCAGCGATTAATCTCGAAGCATTTATAACTTTTCTGTTTATCTCACCCGAGACAGGGAAACGCGCAATTCGCGACTCAACCAATGAGCCAAGAGAGTGGCCTGTTGTTAATACCAGTTCTGCCACAAGCAGCCAGGGGATCATGCCACTGTCGCAGTATGCAAATTCACGGAAATAATGATGGGCACTCATTTCTCCACCATAAACCGCGTTCTCAGCACGCATGCGTTCTTTAATGAAAGCGTGGCCTGTTTTAGACATTACAGGGATACCCCCAGCACTCTGGACGATATCAACCGTATTCCATGTGAGTCGTGGGTCGTGGATGATTTTTGACCCAGGCTCTTTGTTGAGAAACGCCTCAGCTAACAAGCCAACAATGTAATAACCTTCAATAAAATTGGCTTTTTCGTCAAAAAAGAAGCAGCGATCAAAATCACCGTCAAACGCAATCCCCATATCGGCCTGAGCAGCTAACACAGCATTAGCCGTATCCTGTCGTGCTTCTGGTAAAAGCGGATTGGGAATGCCATGTGGGAAGGTACCGTCCGGATCGTTATGAACTTTTATAAATTCTACCGGTACACCGGCCTGTTTGAAGCGTAGTTCGATTGCATCAATGACATGCCCTGCCGCACCGTTGCCGGAGTTAATGACTAATTTCATCGGTTTGATACGGAAATTATTGAGATTCACATAGCTTAATAAATGATCAACATACTCCCTGAGAATATTAATCTTCTTATAATTGCCTTTATGCTGTGTGGGCGCAAAATCATTCATTTCCGCTACGTGCTGAATCTCTTTTAAACCCGTATCACCACTGACAGGTCGCGCACCGCTACGAACAAGCTTCATCCCATTATAATCGATGGGATTGTGGCTCGCGGTGACTTCAATACCGCCGTCGACGTTCAAATGAAATGTGGCGAAATAGATCTCTTCTGTGCCCGACAGTCCAATATCAAGCACGTCGCATCCGCCAGCCATGAGCCCCTCAGCCAGAGCCAGCTTTAATGACTCACTGGTCAAACGAACATCCCCTCCAACGACAACCTGTTTCGGAGCAAGACATTGTGCGTAAGCACGGCCAATACGCCAGGCAATATCTTCATTAAGTTCTTCGCCCAATTTCCCACGAATATCATAGGCTTTAAAACAACTTAACTTATTATTATTTTTATTTACCATCATGAAATCCTTAGTACGTCATCTTCGCCTAAATAACTACCAAACTGAATTTCCAGAACCTCAAGATTTATTTTTCCTGGATTCGAGAGCTTGTGTTTTTTTCCAACTGGAATCGTCGTTGATTCATTCTCGGTAAGATAGATTTCGTTTTCTTCAACACCAATAAGCGCGGTTCCAGTGAGCACAACCCAGTGTTCAATGCGATGGTGATGCAACTGAAGGGAAAGCTCACCACCGGGTATAATAGTCACACGGTTAACTCTATATCGTGCGTCCCGAACCAGCGTTTCAACGTGGCCCCAGGGCATATAACGGGTAGTATGTTCACGGCATTCACTACGTGAATTGGCTTTTAGGTGTTCAACAACGACTTTCACATCCTGGACACTATCTTTATGGGATACCAGCAATGCATCTTTCGTATTGACAATAATAAGGTCTTCTAAGCCAAGTGCTGCCGTTAATTTATCCTCGCTACGGATATAACAATCCCGAGTTTGATGAGTAAAGATATCACCGATCAACGCATTACCTTCAGCATCGTGGGCAGACGTTTCCCATAGCGCTGACCATGACCCTACGTCATTCCAACCTGCATCCATTGCGGTCACAATCCCCAGTTCAGTATGTTCCATAACCGCATAGTCGATGGAGTCTGAAGGGCAACGGCTGAAAATCTCTTTGTCGAGCTTAATGAAGTCGAGATCGTTAACCGGCTGCTGCATAGCATTTTTACATGCTTCCAGAATCGACGGACAAAACTTAGCCACTTCGTTCAGATAGGACGAGGCCCGGAACATAAACATACCGCTGTTCCAAAGGTACTCTTTGCTTTCAAGGTAGGACATGGCGGTCGTCAGATCCGGCTTTTCCACGAATCGTTTGATTTTCCATGCTATAGACTGACCCGCATGCTGCACTTCACCGCGCTGAATGTATCCGTACCCCGTCT
This sequence comes from Enterobacter sp. T2, assembly GCF_010692925.1. NCBI lineage: Bacteria > Pseudomonadati > Pseudomonadota > Gammaproteobacteria > Enterobacterales > Enterobacteriaceae > Enterobacter > Enterobacter sp. T2. The sequence continues at coordinate 3,136,858 of NZ_CP048736.1, forward strand.
CTGGTTGCACAGGCACGATGCCAAAGGTAACCAGTTTACCCTCTTCAGCGAATGGAATAGCGTTGTTGATAACCGAATGGAAAGCCGCAGTATTCGCAATGAGATGATCGGCAGCAAGAATGAGCATGACAGGATCGTTGCCGGTTTCCAGCGCATGAAGAGCGGCAAGCGTGATTGCTGGCGCTGTATTTCGCCCAACGGGTTCGAGGATAATATTACCGGCCAGTTTATGCATTTGCCTTAACTGTTCGGCCACCAGAAAACGATGATCTTCATTACAGATGACAATGGGGTCGGCTACTTCCAGGCCATCAAGACGCGAGATCGTATTTTGAAGCATCGACCCTCCCTGATGGAATGAAAGAAATTGCTTGGGCTGCAATTCTCGAGACATCGGCCATAGTCGACTCCCTGTTCCTCCTGCGATCACCACTGGAAGTAACATCCTGCTTCTCCTGCTTTGCTCAATACGGTTTGTGTGTAAAAAAGCATGCTACCGCCCCTGGCCTACGCTACCAGAAGCAATACTCGCCATTAAAACTCTCGGACTGCATGTCGTTTCAGCAGTTGACGAGATGAATAATAAGTTTTTGGGCTGCTGTTTCGCCAGAAACTGAAATCAAATTTATTGGGTTTATATAAGACAAAAGACCACACTGATATTTCAGGGTAGTCTCCTGTTTTACTGGACTATCAAAGCTGACAATCAGTCATGCGTATCTAGCAGCTTTTTAATGGTCTCGCGGAACTTATGGCCCTCTTTGAGGTTACGCAGCCCATAGTTCACAAACGCCTGCATATACCCCATTTTCTTACCGCAGTCATAGCTGTCACCCGTCATCAGCATGGCATCCACAGACTGCTTCTTCGCCAGCTCAGCAATCGCGTCAGTCAGCTGAATACGGTCCCAGGCACCTGGCTCGGTTTTTTCCAGTTCCGCCCAGATATCGGCATTCAGAACATAACGACCCACCGCCATCAGGTCGGAGTCCAGCGTCTGCGGCTGATCCGGCTTTTCGATGAACTCAACGATGCGGCTCACCTGCCCTTCCGTCTCCAGCGCTTCTTTCGTCTGAATCACAGAGTACTCAGAAAGATCGCCCTTCATGCGTTTCGCCAGCACCTGGCTGCGACCGGTTTCGTTGAAACGCGCCACCATGGCCGCCAGGTTGTAGCGCAGCGGATCGGCAGACGCGGTATCAATGATGATGTCCGGAAGAACAACGATGAACGGGTTATCACCGACGACCGGACGGGCACACAGGATGGAGTGGCCCAGCCCCAGCGGCTGCGCCTGGCGCACGTTCATGATGGTCACGCCAGGTGGACAAATAGATTGCACTTCCGCCAGCAGCTGGCGTTTGACGCGCTGCTCAAGCAACGCTTCGAGTTCGTAAGAGGTGTCGAAGTGGTTTTCAACCGCATTCTTGGACGAGTGCGTAACCAGGACGATTTCTTTGATCCCTGCAGCAACAATCTCGTCGACGATGTATTGAATCATCGGTTTGTCGACGATCGGCAGCATTTCTTTAGGAATGGCTTTTGTGGCTGGCAGCATATGCATGCCCAGGCCTGCTACCGGAATGACTGCTTTCAAATTAATCATTATTTCTTCCACCTTAAAATGGTTGACGAATTATAGCTCTTAAACCTGTTTTCGCCAGCATGATTTGCCGTAATCCTGAGGTAATGTTACGCCTCAGCATCACAAATTTCTGTAGTTGTAATCTGATTCGATCGCGCTTTTGTGCCAGGAATAGTCTCAAAACAGACGATCGTCGATTATTTGCGCGGAAGTGCAAAGTTCAGCCTTTCCACATTCACCACCTGCTGGTCCACTCGGTCAATATCCACCGAGCTCTGCCCCTTCTCATTCACCGCTTTTATGTTCGCCAGTGACAGCAGGGTCTCATCTTTGGCCATAAATTTGCCCCGCACATCCTTACGTAAGTCAAAGTTTATCTTCAGCGCAGGACCGATAGCAGCCTCCTGCATCACGTTGATATTACGTAAGAAAAGATGCTGCGGCTTATTGTGCAGCTCAAGCGTCGCGCGCTTCATCTCGACGTTGGTGATCGCCACAAAGGAGGTGGCATTGCCGGATGATATTTGGATTCCGCGCAGCTTATACGCAAGCTGGCGATTATCCAGATGAATATTGTTGAGCTTGAAGTTCTGGGGAATGGACAAATAATCGCCTTTAATGACCCCATAGCCAATTAGCATTCCGGCGCTATTGACCATATCGACATTATCAATAATGAAATTATCACAGCCATAAATAGCTACCGTGGCGTTATCTATTCCCGCCTTTTTACTGAAGTCGGGGGTAATATTTTCGGCCTTTATATTGCGGATAACAAAGTGTTTACCGTTTTCAACATGTACCAGCTGGCGACAGTTGCTGCCGGTGATGTTGGCCACCACGAAGTTCTTAACGGTCTGTTTTTCAGGATAGTCGTTGTCGTAGGTGCTCCCGGCGAGGCCAATACCGATACCCCAGTTGATCTTGCCGTTGGTGCAGTTGATGTTGTCGATGACGTGATCGGAGATCAGGATATTGCGGTCATTGATCGCCACATTCCACTCAATCGCATCGCCCTGCAGGTGGCTGAATTTGCTGTTGGTAATACGGGCCCCATCGATCTGGTTATGAAAACCCTGACGCAGGATAGCGTAGTTAGCCTGGCTCACGCTGATATTATCAATCAGCAAATTGCGCATCACTTTGGGTTTCTTACCGCCAATGTAGATCTGCGTTACCGGGCCAAATCCACTCATTGCCAGCCCTTTAATCACACAATCTGAGCCACGAACGTCGAGCGTAATGTTCTCCGTGCGCCCTGCCCCTTCGCCAATGACCTTGCAGCCTTCCTGCAGAACAAAGCGGCCGCGCCCGTTGCCGGTTAACGCCCCGCGGATCAGCAGCGTTTTACCGTCAGGAATGAAAATGCCCGTATTGATGTTCTCGCAGGTGAGTCCCGCCGGGACAACGACGATGTCACCTTCTTTAAACGCCTGCTTAAAGGCAGCGATCCAGTCGTTGTTATTGTACTGATTAACAGAGACCGTCTTTCCGCCTGCCGCCCGCGCGAGGCGGGACGACAGCAGCGGCGTGGCCGCCAGAACGGACAGAGAAGAGACAAAAGTGCGTCGGGTAATCTTTTTCAGCATACAACCTCGGCGTTACAGCGTTTGCAGCAGGCTCGCTAACTGGCGATTAATCACCTGCTGGTTAAAATCGGTTTCTACTTTTTGTCTGGCATTGTGAAGCACGGGCTCCAGCGCCTGCTGGTCGATGTCGCTGAAGGCCGCTAACCGGTCAGCAAGGGCCATCGCGTTATTCTCCGGCACCAGCCAGCCGGAATGGTCAGATTTAATCAGCTCCGGGATCCCGCTGTGCAGGGTCGATACCACCGGAATACCCACGGCCATCGCCTCCATCAGCGCCACCGGAATGCCTTCCATGTCACCATCGGCGCCCGTCACGGAGGGCAGCAGGAACACGTCCGCCTCATCGAGCATGGCCTTAACTTCATGGCTCGGCTTAAAGCCCGGCATCTCCACGACATCGTCCAGCTGATACTGTTCGATAAGCGTGCGCAGACGACGTTCCCACGGCCCAATGCCGAGAATGCGATAGTGGAACGCCACCCCGCGCGCTTTTAGCTGACGGCAGGCCTCAATGGCCACATGCAGACCTTTCTTTTCGGTCAGACGTGCCACAGAGATGATCTGTAGCGGTTTTCCCGGCACCTTCACCGGACGACGCGTAAAGCGCGTTAAATCGACGCCCATGCGCGAAACGGCAATCTTCTCACCCGGGCAGCCCATACTTTTCAGGCGTCCGGCCCACAGGTCGCTGATGGGCAGCATCATGTCACCGCGGCGGAAAAGCTGCTGATACTCTGGCGTATAGTGGTTCAACACTTCACGGCTTGAGATGTCGATTCCGTGGAAAATAGTCGCAATCTTGCCGTCTATTACCCCCAGTTCGCGCAGCTTCGCGGCAGTGACACCCGCCGGGCCGAAGTGGGCGATAAACACATCGGCACGATACGGCTGCGCCGTTTGCCCGCAGATGGCCGACAGGATCAGATTGCGAGATTCGGACCCATAGCGGGAAACATTCAGCGCCCGCCAGGTCTGCGGCCGATGGATCCCGCGTAAGGTCTGGCTGGCCCGGTGGCGCAGCTTGCTCAACTTCCCGGAAGGCTCATCCTGCAGCCAGCGGGTTTTCGCCTCCAGCCCATACTGGGTATAGGCCGCATGGGTGTTTTGGGTATCGCCCTTTTGCAGGGCGATAATCTCCACGTCATATCCCATATCGATAAACGCGGTAATTTGGTTCAGCACAAAGGTCTCGGACGACAGCGGAAATTTCAGTAAGAAGAAACCAACCTTCATTTCCCCTCCCGTACGCGGTCGAGTACCGATTTCACCATGCCAATGCCCTTCTCGCGCTCGGCTTTCACCGCCACGGCCAGCCGTTCGTTGATGGCGGGCAGTTGACCCAGTGTGTCCCCCACCATCGCACCAAGCGAACCATCCAGCAGATGACGGATATCCACGGCCATTTCCGGCATGCCAAGCTGCTGCATAATCCCGGCGGATTTGTGTTCGTAGTTAATGGCGATGGCCGGCGTACCGAAGTTCATGGAGATAATGGCCGAATGCAGGCGGGTGCCGACGGTCAGGTCACAGGCGCCGAGCAGCTTGCCCATTTCAAGGTCGTTCAGCTCATCCATCACAACGTGATAACGGGACGGATCGTTAACCAGGTTGCGCAGGTTCAGCGCCACCATGCGGTCATCTTTGTTGTAGCTGTCGATGCCGGTACAGGTGGAAAGCGCCAGTACCTGATAGCCGCTGTCCAGCACGCGGTTTACCACGTCGGCAAAGGCTTTCTCATACGCCGCCTGGGTGGTGCCTAGGCGTTTATCAAAGGGAGCCAGTTCACGCAGCGTGATGGCGACCGTTTTTTGTTTTGCCGCCACGTCCAGCCAGTGCTGTACCGCGTAGCTTGCCTGGAAGCTGTCGTCCTGATGATCCACCAGCCAGGCGGTGTCCACGCCGTGTTCTACTTTAGACGTGTCAATTTCGCTGCGCTTCATCATATCCAGACTCACCGACTCACGCAGGATCAGCGCGTCGCAGTGCCCAAAGACATAGTTCGCCAGCTGGTTAAACTGCGGATCCTGGAAAGGTCCGACGCTGTGGCCAATCATAAACAACGGCTTTTTGGCCATAAACGTGCAGAGCGCATGTTCAAACTGAGGTACGCCGTAGAGATCGACGAAGAACGAACCGCCAACCTGAATAATCGCGTCGTAGCCGGACAGCAGCCGCACGAAATCGGTAAAGCCCTGCGCAATCGCAATGTTGCGCAGCTTGCCGGTATCCGTCACGCGGGAAAGCAGCACCTGGTGCTGGTAGCGACGACGCAGGACTTTCTTCACCCGCCCCATCACGCCTGCGGCGTTGTTATGCTGTTTCATCTGGCTGTAGAGCGGGTCGCCCATTACCGGGCGGTTCAGTAACCAGGATGAGCTGACCGGATAACGGCTCATCACGTCCACTTCGGTCTCAGGCTTAAGGGTGTTAATTGCATCCAGTAAACCGCGCAGGATGGCGCTGTCGCCACGGTTGCCGCAGGTATGGTTGCCAAGAATTAATAATTTCATAATGGCCTCTTAAATAACTAGCCTGCGCGAAGCAGCGTTTTCATTTTTTCGTTACGGCAAAACTGGCGCTTCATTTCGACCACCAGCGCATTGCGTGACAGCACAATCATCACGCCAAATGCCAGCGCGCCTGCGGCCACCTGCACCGCCAGCAGTGCGGCCAGCGGCAGATGGCCGCGAAGGATAATGCCCAGACCGTAGCTCACAGCCAGGGTTGGCAGTGAGAGGTAAAACGGCAGCCACAGACTCAAAATGTACTGACGGTAGCTGGAGCCCAGCACCGGCTTAATCATGATGAAGTAGCTCAGAACGGTATTGACTACCTGCACCAGCAGGAAGCCCAGCGTGACGCCGATGGCGCCCGCCATATGGCCGCCGACGATAATTGCCGGAATAAACAGAAAGGTTTTGAACACGTTGAACTTGAAGCTGATATCCACCCGCGCCTTCGCCATCAGCAGCGAACCAATCGGATTCCCCACGGAGCGCAGCAGCCCCACCACGCAGAGCAATTGCAGGATTGGGATAATGCCGTTCCACTTCTCGCCAAACACCAGCGGTACGAAGTTGCTCGAGACCACCATCAGCCCCAGCAGCACCGGGAAGTTGATGATCCCTACCACGGACAGCAGCTTGTAAAAATTAACGCGCAGCTTTTCGGTATCGTCCTGAATCTTGGCAAACGCCGGGAACAGGACGCGGGTGATAATCGGGTTCAGCTTCATCGGCGGTACAACCGCAACGTTATAGGCCAGGTTGTAGCCCCCCGCGACGCTCGCCCCAAGAATACGTGCCAGCACCAGCGTTGAGAGGTTGGTATTCACATAGTTAATGATGCTGTCCGCCGTCAGCCACGCGCCAAAGCGCAGGTTAGACGAGACGGACGCGAGGGAGAAATGCAGTCCCGGGCGATAAATTTTGCGGCCAAAATAGCCAAAGAGCAGCGTCCGCACGGCGGAGTTGACCAGGTAACCGAGGATGGCGGTCATCGCCAGCGGCCAGAAATGGGCGCTGACCACGGTGAAGGTAAAGCCCGCCAGCACGGCGCTGGTTTCGATCATGCCGATTTTGTTGAACTCCAGCTCTTTCTGCATCAGCGCGCGGAACTGCTGCCCGTGTGGGATCACCACGAAGGCAAAGGACAACGTTCGCATCAGCGGGGCGAGATCCGGGTTGTGCAGCACGCTGGCGATAGTACCGCTTAGCAGAAAGACCAGCACAAACACGAAAATACCCAGCCCCACATTCAGCCAGTAGAGCGTAGTCAGCTCCAGATGGCTGATCTCTTTACGCTGGATAATCGAGTTGGCGATACCAAAGTCCGACAGCGTGTCGGCCAGCGCAATAATCACCAGCGAGACGGTCAGCAGGCCGAACTGGTGATTATCAATAATGCGCGCCAGCACCGTCATCTGCACCAGGCCGAGGCCAATGATGACGATGGTCGCCATCGCTGACCACTTGGCGCCGCTGATGGTTTTTTCACGTAAGCTCATCTTAGTACGCCGCTTTGTTCACGAAGCCTTTGAAAATGGTCAGAAAAACAATCTTGATATCGAACCAGAGGCTCCACTCGCGGATGTACTCCAGATCGAACTCGATGCGTTTTTCCATTTTTTCCAGCGTGTCGGTTTCACCGCGCCAGCCGTTGATCTGTGCCCAGCCGGTGATGCCCGGCTTCACCTTATGGCGCAGCATGTAGCCTTCAATCAGCGAGCGGTACTGCTCGTTGTGCGCCACGGCGTGCGGACGGGGGCCAACAATCGACATGCCGCCGGTAAAGACATTGATAAACTGCGGCAGCTCGTCCAGCGAGGTGCGACGCAGGAAGTTACCTACGCGGGTGACGCGCGGATCGTTCTGCGTCGCCTGGGTGACCACCTTGTCGTTCTCCATCACCTTCATAGAGCGGAATTTCCAGACCATGATCGGCTTACCGTCCATGCCGTAGCGGGTCTGACGGAAAATGACCGGGCCGGGGGAGCTCAGCTTCACCGCCAGAGCGATGCAGCACAGTACCGGGGAGATGAGGAGTAAAATCAGCGAAGAGAGCACGATATCTTCCACGCGCTTGAGCACGCGGTTAATGCCCGACAACGGCGTATCGTACAGCGGTACCACCGGCACGCCGTTCACCTCTTCAATACGGGAATGCAGAATGTTGAAGGTAAACACATCCGGGATGAGGATCACCGAGCAGGTGGTATCCGCCAGCTCGCGCATCAGCTGCTTAATGCGGGATTCGTCTTTCATCTGCATGGCGATATAAACGTTGTGAATTTTTCCGGCTTTCGCGTCTTCAATCAGCTGGACGTAATTCCCCGCCCAGTCCGACGGCACGCCGCCCGGTTTCGCGTCGTGATAAATACCCACCACTTCAAACCCTAACCACGGCTCTTTGCGGAAGCTCTCGAGCAGAACCCTTCCAACCGGCAAATCCCCTGCCACCGCCACAAAGCGACGGTTATAACCGCGGTTACGCAGCCAGCCCGCGCCAAAGCGGATCAGGGAGCGGCACACCACCATGCCGACGCTGGTCAACAGATACCAGCTGAGATAGGTCACGAGGCGATTATCGAAATCATGGCTGAACGCTACCAGGCCCGCGCTGAAGATCAGACTCAGGGTCCAGTTCTGCAGCAACAGCATCAGTTCGGTAGTCATTTTCACGCCGCGCCACGAGCGGTAGAAATCGGTCATCCCGCCGATCATCTGAAACACGACCAACGCAATCAGCGCCATCAGCAGATGCATATATAAAAACGGCAGCCCGCCGATCCGACACACCGCCCACAGTCCGCCGACCATGATGGTGATATCAGAAAAACGCTGCACCATAGAGATTAACGATGCATTCGTTCTCGCTCGTTCGCGTTTTTTTAGATTCGTCATCGTTGTTCCTGTATTCGGTTTCCCCTCCTCCCGGAGGGGCAATTGTTACTGATTCAACAGCGCCAGAATGTCCTTCGTTCGGGCTTCCATCAGCGCCGTATCCGCGCGGGATTCCACGTTCAGGCGCACCACCGGCTCGGTATTGGAGGAGCGCAGGTTAAAGCGCCACTGTGGAAACGCCATGCTGATGCCGTCGGTGCGGTCAACTTCCAGCGCGTGAATGGCAAAGTGTTGCTCCACGCGGGCAATCGCCTCGGCGGGCTGCGCCAGCTTGCTGTTGATCTCCCCGCTCGCCGGGAACGCCGCCATGCGGTCGCGCACCAGCTCACCCAGCGTTTTCCCTTTCAGACACAGGAGTTCAGTCACCAGCAGCCACGGGATCATCCCGCTGTCGCAGTAGGCAAAATCACGGAAGTAGTGGTGGGCGCTCATCTCGCCGCCGTAGATAGCGTCTTCTTCACGCATGCGCTCTTTGATAAAGGCGTGACCGGTTTTGGACATCACCGGCGTGCCGCCTGCCGCTGACACCACATCGACGGTGTTCCAGGAAAGACGCGGGTCATGAATGATTTTCGCACCCGGGTTTTTCTCAAGGAACGCTTCCGCCAGCAGGCCGACAATGTAGTAGCCCTCGATGAACTGCCCTTTCTCGTCGAACAGGAAGCAGCGGTCGAAATCGCCGTCAAAGGCAATGCCCATATCCGCGCCGTGCTCAATCACCGCGTTACGGGTGTCGTCGCGGCACTCCGGCAGCAGCGGGTTAGGAATACCGTTCGGGAAGTTGCCGTCCGGGGTGTTGTGCACTTTGATGAAGGTCACCGGCACGTTCAGCGCTTTAAAGCGAGCTTCCAGGGCATCCACCACCGGGCCGGCCGCGCCGTTACCGGAGTTGATGACCAGCTTCAGTGGCTTGAGGTTCGCCACGTTGATGTAGCCCAGCAGGTGATCGATATACTCTTTTTGCAGGTTGATTTGCTTATAGCTGCCGCGTTTCGCGTCGTTCACCGGCGGGAAATCGTTGGCTTCCGCCAGACGCTGCACGTCGCGCAGGCCGGTGTCGCCGCTGATAGGACGCGCACCTTTGCGCACCAGCTTCATGCCGTTGTAGTCCATCGGGTTGTGGCTGGCGGTCACTTCGATACCACCGTCCACGCCCAGGTGGAAGGTGGCAAAGTAAATCTCTTCGGTCCCGGAAAGTCCGATATCCAGCACGTCCACGCCTGCGTCCTGCAACCCTTTCGCCAGCGCCAGCTTCAGGGATTCACTGGTCAGACGCACGTCGCCGCCCAGCACGATGGTCTGCGGCTTCAGGTATTCGCCATAGGCGCGGCCAATGCGCCACGCGATATCTTCATTCAGCTCTTCGCCCAGCTTGCCGCGAATATCGTAGGCTTTAAAACAGGTTAATTTTTCCATGATGACCCCTTTTTCAGGCAACAGTCGGCCCTGACCACTAAATGGCCAAATTGATTTTTTTGTCATTCGTAGGCCCGGTAAGCTCAGCGCCACCGGGCATATTGCAGAGTGCTACACCCGGCCGTAGCGATCCTGGAAGCGCACGATATCGTCCTCTTCCAGATACGAGCCGGAACGCACCTCAATTAAATCGAGAGGAATTTTCCCCGGGTTCTCCAGACAGTGCGTGGCCCCCAGCGGAATATAGATGGACTCGTTTTCACCCAGCAGTTTGACTTCACCGTCGATGGTGACTTTAGCCGTGCCTGCCACCACGACCCAGTGCTCGGCGCGGTGATGGTGCATCTGCACAGACAGCCCTTCGCCCGGCTTCACGGTAATGCGTTTCACCTGATAACGCTCACCTGCATCGATGGAGTCATATTTGCCCCACGGACGGTACACTTCGCGGTGAATGTGGTGTTCGTGTCGGCCATCGGCCTTGATTTGCTCGACCACTTTTTTAACGTCCTGCACGGCGTTACGGTCGGCAATCAGCACGGCGTCTTTGGTCTGGACAACCACCAGATCTTTCACCCCGACCGTGGTCACCAGGCCGGACTCGGCGTAGACGTAGCTGTTTTCCGTTTTGTGGCTAATGACATCGCCGTGATGGACGTTACCCTCCGGGGTATGGGCGCTGATCTCCCACAGGGAGGACCAGGAGCCCACATCACTCCAGCCCGCATCCATCGGAACCACAACGGCGTCGGCCGTGCGTTCCATCACCGCATAGTCAATGGACTCTTCCGGGCAGGCGAGGAACGCCTCCTCATCCACGCGGATGAAGTCGAGATCCGGGTCCACCACTGCCATCGCCTTCTCACAGGCATTCAGAATATCCGGACGGTATTTGCGCAGCTCTTCCAGATAGCGCCCGGCACGGAACAGGAACATCCCACTGTTCCAGTAGTACTCACCGCTGGCGACGTAGGCCTGAGCGGTTTCCAGATTCGGTTTTTCGACAAACTGCGCCACATCAAACGCCACGCTGTCGCCTTCGCCAGGCGTCACATTACCGCGGCGAATATAGCCATAGCCGGTTTCTGGCAGATCCGGCACGATGCCGAAGGTCACCAGTTTGCCGCTTTCGGCGTAAGGGATCGCTGCACGCACCGCCTCGCGGAACGCCTCTTCCTGCTGGATAACGTGGTCTGCCGCCAGCACCAGCATCAGCGGGTCACAGTCAGGACTGCTGCGTTTTGCCGCCAGCGCCGCGAGGGCGATAGCAGGCGCGGTATTACGTCCGGCAGGCTCCAGAATGATGTTTTCTGTGAGTTTATTCAGCTGGCGCAGCTGCTCGGCAACAATAAAGCGGTGCTGTTCGTTACAAATCACCACCGGGCTTTCACACTCCACACCGTGCAGACGGTTTACCGTCGTCTGCAGCATGGTGAGGTCACCCTTCAGACACAGAAATTGTTTTGGATAAAGCACGCGGGACAGTGGCCACAACCGGCTCCCGGATCCACCCGCCATTACGACCGGATACAAAGTGGTTTGACTCATGATTTATCCCCGTATATCTGCAATAAATTGACTCAGCACGTTCTCTTTCTCGAGCGTGCGTTCGGCATATTCACGTGCCACCGTGTTCACTTTTGGCATGGCAAGTGCCTGTTCAATGCCAGTGACCAGTGCCGGGACCGATTCCGGTTCGACGCACACGGCAATCCCCGGATAGCTGTCACACAGCTGGCCTAATTCAGTTTCGGCCTCTGCCGTGATCACCGCGTTGCCGCCCACCGCCAGAATATTTGTCAGCTTGGAAGGCAATACCGCATCCGCCGCGCCACGTTTTTGTACCACCAGATGGCAGTCGCCCATCTTCAGCAGCGCAGGTAACGCCTCGTAAGACTGAAGCGGGAAGAATTTCACGTTGCTCAGGCCGCGTTCGCTGACCATCTTTTCCAGCCGCGCTTTCCCGCCGCCCTGCCCGACAATCACAAACATCCACGGATGCTCGTTAAGCTGCTGAGCCGCTTCAATCACGCTTTCCAGCCCTTGCTTTTCGCCGATGTTGCCTGAGTAAAGAATGATTTTTTGGTCTTCAGGCAAACCGAGTTGGGCGCGTAGCGTCTGAGCGTCCTGCTCCGTCACGTCGCGAAAACGCGCCACTTCGGACCAGTTCGGGAAGAAGATCACCTTCCGGGCAGGTACGCCCTTCTCTTGCGCCTTGTTCATCATCGAGCGTGAGATGGTCGAAACGTAATCCACGTTATGCAGACCGCTACGCTCAAAGGCGCTGGCGAGCTTCGCCACTTTTCCACCCTTGCCTTTGCCTGCCATCCCCAGGCCCAGCATGGCGTCCACTTCATAATCCTGTATGTGCAGCAGGGTGCGTGCGCCGGAGAGTTTGCCCAGAAGGCGCATGCCCGGCGTGCAAAACAGCGTCGGCACCACACCAATGATGCGATCCGGCTTCCAGCGACGCTGCGCCATCAGCGGGAAAAAACTGCTCAGGGCAAAGCTGCCGAGATGCAGTAGCCGTTTCAGCGTCGAGGGCTGCTTAGGTACATAAAGCGGGCAGCGCCAGACGGTTGCCGCCCCCTCTTCACGACGGTAGCGCCAGCTTGAGTAGCGCTCACCGACTTTCCATTCCGGGTAGTACGGCGGCGCGGTAATGACCCGCACGTCATGTCCCTGGCTCGCCATCCACTCGACCATCTCGCCGGTATATTTTCCGATACCGGTTAATTCCGGCGAGTAGTTAATTCCGTATACGAGGATTTTCATATGCCTGGCACCTCGGCCTGACGATCCGCCAGGAAATACGCCCGACTGTTGTCATGGACGTTCTCGCTTGCCAGAAGCGGCTCCGGTGCCAGCCAGCGGTAGTCGTCATGCTGAGCATCAGGCAGACGCAGGTCTGCCTGAGTCACCTTCAGGCGGAACCCCAGCACGATGTAGTGCGTGGTGAACCCGGTGCCTGAAAAGTTATCGTCATAGAAGTGCTGCCAGACACCGTAAAACTGGCCCGCCGCCATCGGCAGCTGGAGGCCCAGTTCCGCCAGAGTGAGACGCTCAAACGCATCATGAAGCGTCTCATCCTTCTGCACGCGCCCGCCGGGCACGAACCAGAAGCCCTGTGCAGGACGGTTGGTTCGTTTCCCCAGCAAGAACTCGCCGCGTTCGTTCTCCACGATCAAATCAATCGAGATGAGCGGAGTGGAACGCACCACCGTGGCAAAATCTTCCTGACTTAAAAACATCGTTACCCCCGGAAGCGGTGCTGGTTTTCCAGGAACCACTGGTAGGTGCTGGCCAGCCCCTGCTCCAGTGATACCTCGTGATACCAGCCCAGCTGATGCAGACGGGTCACGTCCAGCAGTTTGCGCGGCGTGCCGTCCGGTTTCGTCGCGTCAAACACCACGCGGCCTTTGTAGCCCACCACCTGCGCGATGGTTTGCGCCAGCTCGCGAATGGTGCAGTCCACGCCGGTTCCCACGTTGATGTGCGACAGCATCGGCTCGGTGTTCTCCTGCCACACTTCGCGATCCAGCTCCATCACGTGAATGCTGGCGGCAGCCATGTCGTCCACGTGCAGGAATTCGCGCATCGGCGTGCCGCTGCCCCACACCACCACATCCGGTGCGTTCTCGGCGGTCGCCTCGTGGAAGCGACGCAGCAGCGCCGGGATCACGTGCGAGTTGCTCGGGTGGAAGTTGTCGTGCGGTCCGTACAGGTTGGTCGGCATCACCGAGCGATAGTCGCGGTTGTACTGACGGTTGTAAGATTCGCAGAGCTTAATCCCGGCAATCTTGGCAATCGCGTAAGGCTCGTTGGTTGCCTCCAGCGTGCCCTGCAGCAGTTCGCTTTCCGCGATCGGCTGTTTTGCCATTTTCGGGTAGATGCAGGATGAACCGAGGAACAGCAGCTTATTCACGTTGTGCAGGTGCGCCGCGTGAATGATGTTGCTCTCAATCATCATGTTCTCGTAGATGAAATCCGCCGGGTAAGTGTTGTTGGCGACAATGCCGCCCACTTTCGCCGCCGCCAGATACACCTGGTCAATGTGTTCGTTAGCAAAGAAGTCCTGCACCGCACGGCTATCGAGCAGGTTCAGCTCGTCGCGCGTGCGGACAACCACTTCTACGTCACCGCGCTGTTCCAGCTGGCGAACAATCGCGGAACCCACCATTCCGCGATGACCGGCGACAAAAATACGTTGTTTTGTCATTCTCAGGACTCCAGCGCGATGGCAACCTCGTAGCCATGAGACTTGAGCAGGGAGTGTTTTTTCGCTGCTTCAAGATCTTTGGCGACCATCTCGGAAACCATCTCCTGCAGAGTGATTTCTGGTTTCCAGCCCAGTTTCTCGTGCGCTTTGGTTGGGTCACCCAGCAGGGTTTCCACTTCAGCAGGACGGAAGTAACGTGGGTCAACCTGAACAATGACGTCGCCTGGTTTCACGCCTGGCGCATCATGGCCGGTTACGGAAACAACGATACCTTTCTCTTCCACGCCGGTACCTTCGAAGCGCAGCTTGATGCCCAGCTGTGCAGCGGCCATCTCAACGAACTGACGTACGGAGTATTGAACGCCGGTTGCGATCACGAAGTCTTCTGGCTGTTCCTGCTGCAGCATCATCCACTGCATTTTCACGTAGTCTTTCGCATGGCCCCAGTCACGCAGGGAGTCCATGTTGCCGAGGTGCAGGCACGATTCCAGCCCCTGGGCGATGTTCGCGATAGCGCGGGTGATTTTACGGGTAACGAACGTTTCACCGCGACGTGGGGATTCGTGGTTGAACAGAATGCCGTTACAGGCATACATGCCGTAGGATTCACGGTAGTTCACGGTGATCCAGTAGGCGTACAGTTTTGCGACCGCATACGGAGAACGTGGGTAGAACGGCGTGGTCTCTTTCTGTGGGATTTCCTGCACCAGACCGTACAGCTCAGAGGTAGAGGCCTGATAGAAACGGGTTTTCTTCTCCAGACCCAGGAAGCGAATCGCTTCCAGCAGACGCAGAGTACCCATGGCGTCAACGTCAGCGGTGTATTCCGGGGATTCGAAGGAGACCGCCACGTGGCTCATCGCGCCCAGGTTGTACACTTCATCCGGCTGGACTTCCTGCAGGATACGGGTCAGGTTGGAGGTATCGGTCAGGTCGCCGTAGTGCAGGTGGAATTTCGGGTTTGCCGCGTGAGGATCCTGATAAATATGATCGACACGTTCGGTGTTGAACGAAGAGGCACGACGTTTAATACCGTGTACTTCATACCCTTTTTCCAGCAGGAACTCTGCCAGATAAGAACCATCCTGCCCGGTAACGCCGGTGATGAGAGCGACTTTAGACATGTTTATATTCCTCTACTTATGAATTTAATCAGTTTCAACGCGTTCGCGTATCACCACTGCGGGGTTGCCACGGCAAACTTTATTTGCCGGTAGCGATTTAAAAACGCTGCTGCGGGCACCCACTACCGTGCCATCGCCAACAGAAACACCTGGTGCAACAAAAACATCCGTTGCCAGCCAGCATTTTTCACCAATCACAATAGGCGAAGCGGTAATATCAAAATGCTGACTCATAAAATCGTGGCTGCCGGTGCACAAATAACACTTCTGTGACACCACCGAATTTGCGCCAATCGTAATTTCGCCAAGGGTATATAACACCGCGTCATCCCCTACCCAGGCGTAATCCCCAAGCGTTAATTTCCAGGGATAGGTAATTTTTACCGAAGGTCGAATGACTACGTTTTTTCCGATTTTTGCGCCAAACAGACGCAATAAGAATGCTCGCCAGCGGTACAATATTTGTGGTGACCAGGCAAATAACGTTGCCTGAACGGCCCACCACAGCTGCACTTTAATACCGTTGCCGCCCCGAAAGCCTTTCGGCACGGAGAAACCCTTCAAATCCTGCATTGCGTTTCCTTATATTCAGGCTTTGTTATATAAGGTTTTCGTTTTACCTGTCGTCCGCAGGCGTAATAAATAAGACAATTCCGCCCAGAACCCCGGCACGCGTAATATTTTGCGCTGCACGTTTTTGGCATCCTGGCACAATTCCAGATTATTCGATGTTGACACGCCACCCATTGAGAATTCAGAGACCAGCCCTTTAATTCGGCGGAACGGATAGCCTGATTTATACAGGCTGGCGGCCAGGGCATAATCCGATGACACTTTATACTGCAAATCGTATGGCTGTTTTTTCAGACCGTTTACCGGGAAGAAAATGGCCTGATGGCTGGCGGGCAAACTGTGGTAGATATACCAGCCTGGCTTTGCGCTGCGGCACACTTTATGCCCATCACCAAAATCAAGCAGTGCATCGCCAATATACATGGCCTCCTCTTTCTGACGCGCCAGCTGACGGGCAAACAGCGCCACGTCATCATGGAAAACATCGCCAGAATTGAGGAAGATGGCATAACGACCCTGGGCCATGTTAATGCCCTTGTTCATCGCATCGTAAATGCCTTTATCTTTCTCGCTGATGTAACGTAAGTTGAACTCACCGTTGAGTTTTTCCAGAAACTCCGCCGTGCCATCGTTCGAGCCGCCGTCGACCACAATCCACTCAAAAGTGAGGCTTGGATCGCGCGCCAGGTTGCGCAGCGAGCGCCAGGTTTTTACCACCCCTTCGTAATTACGAAAAGCGACAGTAATGACGCTAAGAAACATAAATCACCTCATTTCGTCATACGTTCGTAATATTAAGCGCTTTGCGCAAAATAAACGGACAGACAATCAAGAAAGCATATTCCGGGCTAAATATTGACCCGGTAAAAAACAGCGACACCGGTGTAAACAGATAAAGTTGCACGCGAAAGTTCTGGTTATCACCAAACGCGTTAATCATCATTTTGAAAACTTTAAACAGATACCACAGCGTCAACAGTACGGCGAACCACGAAAAATAAATAATTAACAGATACAGACCATTGTCTATGGTTTTACCGACATCCGCACCGTTAAAGATTCCGAATGATGCAACATATTCGTAAAGTGAGCCGAATCTTACTACACCATCAATATGGGTTAAGGAATAACCCACCATCACCAGCGGACCAATGATGCGATAATAGGACGATGAGCCTTCTGTTCCCAAATCTCCCAGACGTTCTGAGATGTACGGGAACGCAAATATCACGCCGACCAAAAATACCGTCAGGGAGATAATCGCCAGCGGCAGTTTTTTCTTAATCGCATCTTTGTTCAGGTACTGGAACGCCCACTCCAGCAGGTAAAACAGGATAAATGTCATTACCCCTGAGAACGATCCAGACAGAACAATTCCTGCAAGAATCATAGCATCGGTCTTAGGTGTTTTGATACCAAACTGTTTGATGCTGAGCCAAATTGAGATTAACGCCAGAGCGAAGAACGCCGGTTCAAAATAGAGCGCCGTGGTACGCTTTCCGCCAAACTTAATGAAGTTCAATACATAGCTGTTGCTGTAAATGAGATATTTCGAAATTATCTCCATCAGGCTGCTGCCACCGGTGAGAATAATTTGCGCCATTTCCAGTGCAGCAAGCATAACAATTAACGCAACGGCAATATAAAAGAACCTGAGGATTTTCCGATAATTGTGCGGAGAAATCGTTTTAAACCGAATACTCCAGACCATGCCGATAATAATGACAATATAGACAAACAGCATGGTGGAGGTGACGTATTTACTGGCATCCAGTGACTGGCCAAAGATGTAGTTAAACAGCGTCAGGCCCGTGCCCAACCCCAGGGCAATCATCAGCTTCTTCAGGTTGATTTTATCGACATACAGCAGAAGCAGAACGGGCAAGAAGGTGACGATGGTTATCGGGAAGCTTTCGCCAAGCTGGGCAATTTTGACGTTGACCAGCAGGTAGATCAGCGGCAGCAGCAGATAACTACAGATTCTGATAGAACGAGACATACTCCTCCAGCATCTGTTGTCCACTGTAGGCCTTGCGGCTGCGGTTGCGGAACGATTCCAGGTCAGTGCCAAAAACAGTCTCAGCGATCTGCACTTTCGGCATCTGCACCAGCGGCAGCACTTCCCCTTCCGAGAACGTTTTACCGCCCGACTTTTCCAGCACTTCACGCGCGGCATCGCTGTGGGTGGCAATCACCGGCACGCCGATGGAAAGCGCTTCGCAGAGGATCAGCGGGTAGTTATCCACGCGGGAGCTGAACACCAGCGCATCCATGCCGTTCAGCGCGCTCATCAGTTTGCGCTTGTCGGTTTCAAACCCGTGGTTCACGACGTTCGCCCCTTCGAACGGGGAAAACTTGCCGAAGGTATGCAGTTCAATCTTGTCACCGAGCGCCATCATGTCGCGCACCAGCTGCTGGTTGGTTTTGCCGTCGTAACGCAGGTCATGCGCAACGATGGCGATTTTCGGTTTACCCGCGGTGTCCGCCACCGGCGTCAGCTCCGCCAGAATGGCTTCCGTCGCCACGTCGATACCGTTGTTGATAATCTGGCAGCGCCCTGCCCCGTAAAGGCTGTTGAAGGCATCGGCCACGTGCTGGCTCGGGGAGATAAACGTGCAGCCGAGCGAGAGCATGTCGCGGAACAGTTTGCGCTTGCCGGTTACCAGCTGGTGAGCACGATCCACTTTCACCGGCGGGTAGTTGCTTAACGTCGGGCATTTCTGGCAGTTATCCTTCCAGCCTTCGCAGCCGTCGGTAAATGCGCAGCGTCCGGTCACGCTCCAGTGATCGTGCAGCGTCCAGACGAAGCGTGTATCAGGCTTGTGCGCCTGCACCTTCTGACAAAACGCCACCACCTCTTCCAGATTCAGCCAGTAGCTGTGCAGGACGTGGAAATGCAGCACAACCGGGCCCGTGGTTCGGGTCACAGTGCGATAAAGATTATTCAGGTTGCCAAACAGATCGCGGTTAAACAGGCGGAACAAGGCAATGTTGGCCATCGAGGTCAGACGCGGCGTGTGCTTTTGCACCTGCGGGAAGTTATCGTGACTGACGCTTTTCTTGCCGCCTTTGCCGTAGCCATAAATAAAACGAGACTGAAGTCCTTTTTGCAGTGCGCGCTGGTGCAGATCCAGGGCCACGCCTGCCGCTCCGCCTTCAGCGAGGCGGACGTTAAATTGCAGAATGTTCATTTAATCACCTTCACGCGGGCCTTTTCTCCCACCACCAGCGCGTTGTCCGGAATGCTGTCCAGCACCACGCTGCCCGCACCAATCGTCACGTTGTTACCGATGGTAATGTCACCAATGATCACCACGTTCGCGCCCAGCTCGACGTTATTGCCGATAACCGGGCAGGCCAGGCTGTCTGGCCCTCGGTTGCCAATGGTGACCGCATGACGAATGGTGAAATCATCCCCGGCGACCACGAACTTATTGATCACCACCGCATAGCCGTGGTGAATGGTAAAGCGGCGGCCAATGGTGGCAGCGGCCTGAATTTCATAACCAAAAAAGCATTCAGTAATAATGCGGTACAGCACCAGAACCGGCGCTGCCCAAAGGTTGTTCAGCACGTTTTTCTTACGCCACACCGAACAAAAATGCGCGATACGGTACGCCAGGACCATGCAGCATGGGCGCAGGCTCCAGCTGTTTGCGCGGCAATCTTCAAGAAACATTATTTCCCCCGAAGTCCATCAGCCAGACGTTTGCCGTTACGGACGGACAGCAGCGTCAGCAGCGTGCGCCAGTTCATGCGCTTATTGCGGATCTGATAGAGGGTAAAGAGCTGATACTTCCGGCTGGCACGGTCGAACTTGTCCTTGTGCTTGCGGTAAAAATGGAAGTAGCCCGAGAACTTCTTCGGCGAGGAGGTAATTTGCATCTCCCCGTGATTGATGTGCAGGATCTGCGTGGCCTCTTCCACTTTCCACGGTTCGCCATACTCAACCACCATCCGCAAGAAGATGTCGTAATCCTGCGCGGCTTTCAGTTCGGTATCGAACAGGCACTCCTTAAAGCGCCATGCCCAGGTGAAAACCTGATTGCCGATAATATTGCGCTTGTAGAACAGGCGGCGAGAATAGGGTGATTTCGGGTACAGCGGCAGGCTGGCAGGCTGCGAATAAACTTCACCCTGACAGACATAGTCGTTGGCATACAGGAACGCATGCGTCACCAGCTGTGCTTTATGTGAAAGGAAGACAGACAGTCGGTTCGGGGTCCATTCGTCATCGTCGTCGATGCCGGTCAGATACTGCCCTTTGGCCTGCATAATCGCCTGGTTACGCACCGCGCATGCCCCGGAGTTAATCGGGTTATGGGTGTACATCACGCGCGGATCATTGAGATCGGCGACAAATTTTTGCAGCTGTTCATACGAAGAAGAACAGTCATCCACGATGATCAGTTCCCAGTTGTCATAATCCTGACGTAACACCGACTTGATTGCGCGGATCGCCAGCTGCTGACGATTCCATGTCGGCATATAGATAGAAATCAAAGGGCGTTGTGTGGTCATTTCTTTCTCCTACCCCTCACCCCGGCCCTCTCCCCTGAGGGGATAGGGTGAAAGCGGCACCGAACAGTCCCCTCTCCCCTCAGGGGAGAGGGTTAGGGTGAGGGGTGTAAGGGTATGTTTTGGCTGTTATTTACTGTCAGACTTATATTCGTACTCGTAATAACCGTAATCCTGATACCCGGTCGCGCGGCGGAAGATGGAGTTCAGGATCACCCCTTTCACCTCAATCCCGTTCTGCTCAAAGCGGCTCAGGCTGGTTTCCACTTCTTTCAGGGTGTTCACCGCGTAACGTGCCACCATCAGGGTGGTACCCGCATGGCGACCTACCACGGCGGCATCGGTCACGGCCAGAATCGGCGGCGTATCGATCAGCACCAGGTCATAGTGTTTGCTCGCCCACTCAATCAGCTGGGAGAAGCGTTCGCTCATCAGCAGTTCCGACGGGTTAGGCGGTATCTGACCACGTGGGATCAGATCGAATCTCGGAATCGAGGTCGGCTTGGCGCTCTGGCTAATCTCCCCCTGCCCCAGCAGGATTTCCGACAGACCGTTAACGTTGTTGGTGCCCAGCAGCTCGTGGGTATAACCCTTGCGCATATCGCAGTCGATCAGCAGCACGCGTTTATTGGTCTGGCTGACGACGGCCGCCAGGTTGGCGCAGACAAAGGTCTTACCGATTGACGGACTGACACCGGTTAACATCAGGACGTTGTTTTTGGCCTGCATCATGGCGAAGTGCAGGCTGGTACGCAGACTACGTATCGCTTCAATCGCCAGGTCCGTCGGGTTACCCACGGCCAGCAACTGGCTCTGTTTGTATCGCTTAACGCCTTTAATGGTTTTGACGCTGTCACGGGATTTTTGCCACTCGGAAAGCGGGATGCTGGCATAGACGTTGATACCACTCTCTTCCAGCGCCTGCGGGCTTTCGATTCCGCGGTTGAACAGCGAGCGCAGCAGCACACCGACAATGGAGAGCATCAGGCCGAGAATAATGCTGCCGAGAACGATCAGCGCTTTCTTCGGTTTCAGCACGCCGGGCTGGGTAATCGCCGGGTCGACGATGCGCACATCACCCACGGTACTGGCTTCGGTGATTTTCAGCTCCTGCTGTTTGTTCAGCAGCTGCATGTACACCTGCTGGCCAGATTCCACGTCGCGGGTCAGACGCACAATTTCCTGCTGCGTTTTCGGCATCGCGGTCACGCGGTCGTTCAGCTTCGCCTTCTCTTCTTCCAGCGTGCGACGTTTTTCCAGCAGCGTCCGGTAGGCCGGGTGGCGTTTGGTGTACAGCTTGGAAATCTCCGCCTCTTTGAAAGTCAGCTCGTTGAGCTGGGCGTCGATGTTAACCATTGAATCAAGAACAGACTTCGCCTCCAGCGGCAGGTCAACAGAGTCTTTATCCTGACGGTAAGCGTTCAGTTTATTCTCGGCATCATCCAGACGGGCCCGCACTTCCGGGAGCTGTTTAGCAAGGAAAGCCAGGCTTTTCGCCGCTTCCGCCGACTTACGCTCAACGTTCTGCTCAAGATAGTTGCGGGTGATGCTGTTCAGGATGTCGCGGATTTGATCTTTATCTTCACCGGTAAAGGTCATGCTCAGCACGCCGGTGTCCTTACCGTTTTCAGTCACGGTGAGGTTGTTTTGCAGATTGTTGATCATTCCCAGCGTGGAGAATTTGGTCACGGTGAACTCGCCGCCCTCCTGGGCATGAATGGCGCTCACCATCATGCTGACGCCATCTTTCGTCAGCATCTGGCCCACTTCGCCGCGGGCGCTGAATCCCGCATCGCTGGTCAACTGGTACTGTTTCGGACCCAGCACCGTCAGGGTAAAGGTTTGATCGCCCGCCCCTTTCGGCAGCACAAAGTCAGTCACCTTTACCGTATCGTTGCTTCGTCCCATCAGGCGATCCCAGCCGGCACCAAAGATCGGGAAGGTATTTTTGGTGACGGAGATATCGAGACCGAGGTCGTGAACCGTTTTCCCCAGTACCAGACGTGACTGAATCAGCTGAATTTCAGCGTCGGATGCCGGTGGTTTGTTCGCCAGCGCAGAGCCAATATCCTGCACCAGCGAGTTGCCGGTATTTTGCTCAATCTGCACCAGCGCGTCGGCGCTGTAGATAGGCGTGGCGAACAGCGTGTAGACGACGGCTGCCGCGGCAAACACAGCGGTAATGCCAAGCACCCACCACTTTGCCTCGATAACCGTGCCGACCAGGCGACCAATATCAATTTCATCACTGCCCGAAGTCGGGGCGGCAGAAGGTCTTGTTTTTTCTGTCATTGTTATCCCTGCTGAGCTTTCAGTGCCTGCGCCCACTGTTGGGCAGACTGGTCAAGTAAGGTGTAAACCGCCTCGAAGGCCTCATGGCTTTTGCGATACGGATCGGGGATTTCGCGTTCATTGTCCCAGTGACCAAACAGCATCACCTTGCCGCGCATCTCCGGTGCGATATCGCATAGCGCATGAATATGGCGTTTTTCCATTGCCAGGATCAGGTCATATTCCCGGCACATGCGGCCGGTGACCTGGCGGGCAATATGCCCGTCAAGGGAGAGATTATGATCGCGGGCCACGCTCGTTGCGCGCTCATCGGCCGCTTTACCGACCAGCGCGCCAAGGCCTGCGGACTCGACGGTCAGTTCAGGCTGGTAGTGTTTCAACAACCGCTCTGCCGTCGGGGAACGGCAAATGTTCCCCACGCATACCACCAGAATTTTGTTAAACATCGCGGATTACCAGGTATGAATGTCGCGCGCCGTATCCGTCATGTAGCGAACGCCACTGATGGTTGGCAGCAACTGGTTGATCAGACGGTTCCAGCGGGCAACCGGCGCGGTAGTGACATACACCACATCGTATGGCTGGAGGCGGAACGACGTTGCCATCACCAGCGAGGTGGCGTCGGACATATCGAGCTGGTAAATGTTGGCAATCTTGCCTTTGTTGCTGGCGTCGTCCTTAAGTGGGCGAATCACGAAGATGCCGCTGGCGTTGGAGGAGGTCAGATCGATGCCTTCCGCATTGCCCAGCGCTTCGGTCAGCGTCATGCCGCTGAAGTCCATTTTGAGGGTGCTCTGTTTCTTCACTTCACCCATCACGAAGACTTTCAGATCGTCATTACGCGGTACGTAGAGAATATCGCCCGGATAGAGCAGGCGGTTCTGGGTCAGATCGCCGTTTTGCATCAGCGCCTGCAGTGAGATGCGCTGCTCTTTGCCATTGTGGGTCAGGACCACGTTGCGCCAGTCGGCACCGTCGGTTAACCCGCCTGCGGCGTTAATGGCATCCAGAACGGTTAACGGTACGTTGGTGATGGCCTGCTGGCCGGATTTATTGACCTGGCCGGAAATGTAGGCTTTTTGCGAGCGGAATGCGGCAATATTAACGTCCACCTGCGGATCGGCGATGTACTGCGCTAAGCGGCCGGTAATATCACTCCGGATCTCGGCAAGGGTTTTCCCGGCAACATGGACTTTACCAATGTAGGGGTAGAACATCGTGCCATCTGACTGTACCCAGTTCCCGGTGTCGCTTGAGCTACGATACTGGCCCGCTGGCGTGGTCAGTTCGGGGTGGTCCCAGACGGTCACGTTGATCACGTCACCCGGCCCCACGCGATACTGATAAGCGGCGATTTCCTGGTCCAGAGACATATTCGGCTGAGCAACATTCGGACGTGGGCGTAATTGTTCGACCAGACGTGGCGTAAGTGGATAAACATTCACCATTTTGTCGAGATCAAAATCGGCATCCTGTTGCTTGATCACATCCTTACCCATTGTTGACATATTGCTGCCGGGAAAGACCGTGCAACCACTCATCAAGGTCACAGACACCAATAATGGCATCAATTTCATTTTGGATTTCATCATTGATTATTTATCACTTTGGCAGAGTAATTATCCTGTGCAATTTAAATAAGCTTGGGTCGTATTGGGTTTCAGCATGCAGTTAATCAAATAGAAATATAACTGGCATCAGTCCTAAAAAAAGCTTATTCATCCATTGGCTATTGACAGAATAACCGAGGCTGATTCACACGCTTTCAGGCACGCTACCGCCCTTGGCTTTCAGTTACCAATCCACTGACTAAACAATGTGTTATGGATAGACACCCTCTTGAGCAAGGCCTTCTGGAAATATATCAGCCGGGTGAGACACCCAACGGATAATGAATAACCATCCAGGAAGACCAAAACAAAAATAGCAACAACAAGATTTAACATTTGATGCTGGGAGAATTGTTGCAGCTAACCTAATAGCAGGCAAGGAGACAACTGTCCTAATATCTGTTTTTAAGATTAATATTAAGAGCAAAGTTTTGACCTTTTAGGATTTTCTTTATATTGACAAGGCGGGAGTAAAAACCATTATCTGCGATATATCCTAAAACGTTCTCTTTGTAATTAAATATACGTATTTTGCTTATTTACACCCCGATGAGTTTGCTCTCTTTTAAGCGTTTCGTATTAAGAGAAATCTCAGCCCGGCATTGCAATTTTCCCCGGCTTTATCCATGATCGAAGTGTGACAATCGTCATATAACAGAAGGTATTGCTATTACTATGGAATGGATTGCCGATCCATCAATCTGGGCCGGGCTGGTGACGCTGGTCGTCATCGAATTAGTGCTCGGGATTGATAATCTGGTCTTTATTGCCATCCTCGCTGAAAAACTGCCCCCTTCCCAGCGCGATCGCGCGCGCGTAACGGGCCTGCTGCTGGCGATGGTGATGCGTTTACTGTTGCTGGCCTCTATCTCCTGGATGGTCACACTCACGCAACCGCTGTTTTCCGTTCACGGCCTCAGCTTTAGCGCCCGCGATCTGATCATGCTCTTCGGCGGGTTGTTCCTGCTGTTCAAAGCCACGGTAGAGCTCAATGAACGGCTCGAAGGTAAAGACAGCGAGAACCCGACCCAGCGACGTGGCGCGAGATTCTGGCCGGTGGTAGCGCAAATCGTGGTGCTGGATGCCGTCTTCTCCCTGGATTCGGTGATCACCGCCGTCGGGATGGTGGACCATCTGGCCGTTATGATGGCAGCGGTGATTATCGCCATCACGCTGATGGTGATGGCGAGCAAGGCACTCACCCACTTTGTGAACAGCCACCCGACCATCGTGATCCTCTGCCTGAGCTTCCTGCTGATGATTGGCTTTAGTCTGGTGGCCGACGGTTTTGGCTTCCACATTCCGAAAGGCTATTTGTACGCCGCCATTGGTTTCTCCGTCATGATTGAAGCGCTTAACCAGCTGGCGATATTTAACCGCCGCCGCTTCCTTTCCGCTAATCAGACCCTGCGTCAGCGCACGGCCGACACCGTTATGCGCCTGCTGAGCGGTAAAAAAGAGGATGCAGAGCTGGACGCCGAATCTGCTGCCATGCTGGCCGATCACAGCGACGGGCAGATCTTTAA
The DNA here is from genome assembly GCF_010692925.1 of Enterobacter sp. T2. Lineage (NCBI taxonomy): Bacteria > Pseudomonadati > Pseudomonadota > Gammaproteobacteria > Enterobacterales > Enterobacteriaceae > Enterobacter > Enterobacter sp. T2. The sequence goes on from NZ_CP048736.1 coordinate 3,162,712, forward strand.
CCCGCAGGAGCGCCTGATGATTGAGCGAGTGCTTAACCTTAATGAGCGCACGGTCAGCAGCATCATGACTTCCCGGCATGACATTGAGCATATCGATCTGACGGCACCCGAAGAGCACATCCGCGCCCTGCTGGATAAAAACCAGCACACGCGCGTGGTGGTAACCGGCGGTGAAGAGGAAGAAGAATTACTGGGCGTCGTGCACGTTATCGACCTGCTCCAGCAGCAGCTGCACGGGGAGGCGCTCAATCTGCGCGCCCTGGTACGCCAGCCCCTGGTCTTCCCGGAAGGATTGCAATTGCTCTCTGCCCTTGAGCAATTCCGAAATGCGCGAACGCACTTTGCCTTTGTGGTGGATGAGTTTGGTTCGGTTGAAGGACTGGTCACGCTCAGCGACGTGATGGAAACCATTGCCGGTAATTTGCCAAACGAAGTGGATGAGATTGATGCCCGCCATGATATTCAGAAAAATGCCGACGGCTCGTGGACGGCCAACGGCCATATGCCGCTGGAAGACCTGGTGCAGTATGTGCCGCTGCCGCTGGATGAAAAGCGGGAGTACCACACCATTGCGGGCCTGCTGATGGAATACTTACAGCGTATCCCGCAGCCAGGTGAAGAGGTTCAGATAGGTGACTATCGGCTTAAAACGCTGCAGATTGAAAACCATCGCGTGCAGAAAGTGCAGCTCATTCCACTGCGGGATGAGGAAGAACTGGATTTTGAGGTGTAGGTAAAAGCAAAACGGCAACCCCGTTGCCGTTTTTTGTGTTTGCACCCGGCAAAAACAGCATCAAAGCTTATCCAGCAGTTTCTTCACATCCTTGCCGTTCTGGGAATCTTTATTACGATCTGCCCAGCTATTAAGCCGACGTTTCGCTTCATCCTGCAGATGCTTACGCAGGATCTGATCCACCTGAAGGCTGTAATTCAGCGCCTGCCATTTACCATAGACGCTAAGCGGCACTGGCGTCTCTTTCAGGAAATCAATCAGCTTACTTTCGCCCTGCCAGCCGGAAAGTACCCGGACGTTAAAGCGCGTGTCCGCCGTCTCTTTGACCAGATCCAGCGAGCCTTCTCCGGTCAACGACAGCATAGAAGAGGTTCCCTGCATAGCTGCCAGCGTCAGTTGCCCGTTATCCAGCGTCAGATCCGTGGAGAAACTGTCGAGGCGCGTGACGCTATCGTAGTTTTCCTGCGCTTGGACGTCACTGCTGCGCTCCACTGCCTGCTGTACCAGCTGCTGGAAGTTAAGACCTTCCATACGGGAGTCTTTCAGGTCCACGTGCGCCTCGCCCTGCCATTCACGGCGGAAAGCTTCGGCATCAATTTTTGTGCCTGAGAAATCCCCCGCCAGCGTCAGCTGCCCTGTCAGGGATATCGGATAGTTAAAGGCTTTGAGGATGGTACCAATCTCAACGTTGTCGAGACGCGGCTGGAATTGCGCGCGGGTTTCGTCCTTACGCACGTCCAGCGTGCCAGGCAGTGAAAGATGCCCTGCCCCCATTTTGCCGCTCAGCTCGGAGATCACCAGCAACCCGTTGTGGTTAAACATCTGGCCGCTCACGTCGGTGAAGTCCATACCGCGCCAGCGCAGGCTGTTGGCTTTCAACAGGATATCGGCCGTGAATCCGCGCAGGGCGTTATAGTCAGGTTGATCAAGATTCGACGAGATAACCGGACGCGACACCGGCGGCTGGCTTTGTCCTGTCTGCACAGCGTCGCTGTCCGTTGTGCCAGCCGGTAGCGGCGGCAGGATGTTTTCCAGGTTGAGCTTGTCAAACTGCAGGTTCAGCACCCACTTCGGCTTTTCTTCGAGCGTGACGCTCGCCTGCCCCTTCAGGCTGCTGTCATTGGCCTGCAGGTTGAGGTTATCCAGCTCCAGCTGTTTTTGTTCTTCGCGCCAGACGGCCTGCATCGTTCCCTGTCCGGTGATCCCCTGGGTCGGAAGATCTGCGCCCGTGAGCTGCCAGTTGAGCTGCTGAATATCGGCCGTCAGCTGATGGGGATAGTCTGACGCATTGACCCTGGCATTTAGCGAGAGGGTCAGATCGCGCTGGTCGCGATTCATTCGCCCGCTGAATTCCAGCGACGCAAGATGATGCGCATCCTGTTCCATCTGCAGATTAATATTGCGAACCGTAACCTGCTCTTGATCCTCATGCTGGAATACCAGCACGCTATCGGCAACTTTCAGTTTGGCAATATCAAAGGACCAGCCCGTATCGGACGGCTCATCCGGTAAGGTATTCTCACGCGGTGCAACCGGCGCATTCGCGTTGCGCACGGCTTCAGTCTGCTGGGTAAGCTGAATGACCGCCCCTTTGAGCATCACCTGGTTTACCTGCAACTGGTGAGAAATGAGGGGGATGAGCGCCACATCGAGACGCATATTGTCCGCAGACACGATCGGCTGGGCAGCGCCCGGTGCCGTTAACGACATGCGGCCAGAGAGAATGCTGAGCTGTGGCCAGACGTGCCAGCGTAGCGGCCCGTCGAGCTTCAGTTGGTAACCACTGCGCGCCTCGACCTGCCGCACCATGTAAGCGCGGAAATCGTTAGGGTTAACCAGCAGAACCAACGCCGAAAGGCCAGCAACCAGCACGACCAGCAAAATCATCAGCGTTGTCAGAACTCTTCTCATGGCATCCTCAATGGACTAACGATCAGTCTTTATCAATACGGCTGGCAACCGCACCCTGCTGGTCGCGGTATTTTGCGTCCTGCCGGCGGTTATAAGGCCTGTCTGCCGGGCCGGTTAGCGGTTCAAAGCTTAACGCACCAATCATCATGCCGGGGCGCAGCGCCAGCGGCAGTTTGCCGGCGTTGAAGAACTCCAGCACGATACGGCCCGACCAGCCGGGATCGATACGGTGCGCGGTCACGTGCACCATCAGCCCCAGACGGGCCAGAGAAGAACGGCCGTCCAGCCAGCCGACGAGGTCAGCAGGCAGGGTCACGGATTCGAACGTCACCGCCAGCGCCAGTTCACCTGGATGCAAATAAAAAGCGTCACCTTCGTCAATGACGATTTCGTCACTCATCACGCGATCGAGCGCGGCGCTGACTTCATCCTTCGGCCCGCTGAGGTCGATGAACGGTGCAGTATGGCCACTAAAGGTGCGGAATTTATTCCCCAACCGTACATCAACGGTCACCCCATTGATACGCTCTACAGGAGGACGTGGGGTAATAGACAAACGGCCTTCATCCAGCCAGGCTTCAATATCGCGATCACAAAGACGCATGGCACTTTCTCCTTTCATGCATCGACCCCTGAGACCTTAACATCTCAGGGTAAAACCAGGTTATCTCTGAACGGTACACAATTCGCGCGGCTTATTCAAAAAACTGGCTGATTTTCGCTTTTAAGATATCAATGGCAATGCGGTTTTTGCCTCCGCGCGGCACGATGATATCGGCGTATTGTTTGGAGGGCTCAATAAACTGCAGGAACATCGGACGGACCGTTTTCTGGTATTGCGCCATGACGGAATCCATCGAACGGCCGCGCTCGTTAACGTCTCGCTTGATGCGGCGCATCAGGCAAATATCCAGCGGGGTATCGACGAAAATCGAGAAGTTCATCGATTCACGCAGGCGAGCATCGGTCAGGAGCAGGATACCTTCAAGGATAATCACCTTTTTCGGCTCGATGCGGATCGTCTCCTGGGTGCGGGTGTGTTCTACGTAACTGTAAACGGGCAGCTCAATCGCCTGGCCGCTTTTGAGGGCTTCTAAATGCTGGAACAGTAAACTGTGATCCATTGCATTCGGGTGGTCATAGTTGGTTTTTACGCGCTCTTCCATCGACAGATGGGATTGATCTTTGTAATAGCTGTCTTCGGGAATGACGCCGATGTGCTCATCACCTACTTGTTCACGCAGTTCGCGATAAAGCGTACTGGCAATTAGACTTTTACCTGAAGCCGATGCGCCGGCGATGCCTATAATGACGCACTGATGAGACTTATCAGTCATAAATTTAGCGACCTGATTAACCTGGATGTTAAGGAAGGACGACGCCGGAGCGTCAAACGCGGCAATTATAGGGATTTCGCGGGCGTGATACCAGTCGAAAGCGCAGGTAATGCGAGACAGCCTGTAAAGTTGTGAATTGTTCCCTGAGTGAAATTTTAATGCGCGTTTTTTCAGCGTTTCACAGCGATTTTTTAACCTGTAACTATTTAATAAGTCTATGATGTCAAATTATGAGCAGTCGCCATATGAATTGTAAATTGTTTGTACTAGCATAAACCAAATTATCAAATTCACTCGTACGGACTTCTCTCCTGACGGCACGGCGTCTCTGGATAAAGCGGTAATGAATAAACAATACCAGCGGGTTTTGGTTACCACCCCACATCCTTTATTACGACTTGTCTGTCTGGGCCTGGTCACCTTTATCTTTACCTTATTTTCGCTGGAGCTTACCCGCTTCGGCACCCTGCTGGCGCCGCTCTGGTTCCCCACCGCCATCATGATGGTGGCGTTTTACCGCCACGCGGGAAAAATGTGGCCGGGCATTGCCCTGGCCTGTTCGTTCGGCAATATTCTGGCCTCGTGGATGTTGTTCTCGTGGGGGGCGATTAACCTCACCTACACCGCCATAAATGTGATTGAGGCCGTCGTCGGTGCATTACTACTGCGCAAACTGCTCCCGTGGTATAACCCGCTGCAAAATTTAAGTGACTGGATCCGTCTGGCGATGGGCAGCGCGCTGGTGCCGCCGCTGGTGGGCGGTATTCTGGTGATTTTTCTGGTTCCCGGCCCTGAGCCACTGCGCGATTTCATAGTCTGGGTGTTATCTGAATCCATTGGCGCGCTGGCACTGGTGCCGCTGGGATTACTGTTTAAACCCCACTACCTGCTGCGCCACCGTGATCCGCGACTGCTGCTGGAAACGCTGCTCACAATGGCCGTGACGTTGGCCCTGAGTTGGGCAGCCATCACCTGGCTTCCATGGCCATTTACCTGCGTGATCGTCCTGCTTATGTGGAGCGCCGTGCGCTTACCGCGAATGGAAGCGTTCCTGGTGTTTCTGGTCACCGTGATGGTCGTGTCCCTGATGATTGCCCATAACCCTGAGGCGCTGACCACCCAACACGAAGGGCCGATGATCAACGCGCCCTGGCTGCCGTTCCTGATGCTGCTTCTCCCGGCGAACGTGATGACCATGGTGATGTATGCCTTCCGTGCCGAACGCAAACACATCACTGAAAGCGAAGCGCGTTTTCGTAATGCGATGGAGTATTCCGCCATCGGGATGGCGTTAGTCAGCATTGAGGGGCAGTGGCTACAGGCCAACAAAGCGCTGTGCAATTTCCTCGGTTACAGCCAGTCCGAACTACAGTCACTGACCTTCCAGCAGCTCACCTGGCCGGAAGATTTGCACACCGACCTCGAACAGCTGGAGCAGCTGGTCAACGGCGACATCAACACTTATACCCTTGAAAAGCGCTATTACACGCGCAACGGTGAAGTGGTCTGGGCGCTGCTTGCCGTCTCCGTTGTGCGCCATACCGACGGCTCGCCGCTCTATTTTATCGCCCAGATTGAAGACATTAACGACCTGAAGCAGACCGAGTGGGTCAACAAACGCCTGATGGAGCGCATTACGCTGGCCAACGAAGCGGGCGGCATCGGCATCTGGGAGTGGGATCTGGAGCCTGACATCATCAGCTGGGATAAGCGGATGTTCGAACTGTATGAAATCCCGCCGCACATCAAGCCCACCTGGCAGCTCTGGCACGACACGATGCTGCCGGAAGACCGCGCCCATGCAGAACAGGTGCTGCGGGATTCACTGATCTCACGTCTGCCGTTTAAGCTGGAATTCCGTATCCGCGTGAAGGAAGGCGTGCGCCATATTCGCTCCCTGGCAAACCGGGTGTTGAATAAAGAGGGTGAAGTCGAGCGTTTGCTTGGCATCAACATGGACATGACTGAGGTTAAGCAGCTTAACGAGGCGCTGTTCCAGGAAAAAGAGCGTCTGCATATCACGCTCGACTCCATCGGCGAAGCCGTGCTCTGTACCGATATCGACATGAACGTCACCTTTATGAACCCGGTCGCCGAGAAGATGAGCGGCTGGCTACAAACCGAGGCTATCGGCCAGCCGGTTCTCAAGGTATTACACATCACGTTTGGGGAGCGAGGGCCGCTGATGGAGAACATCCACAGCGGGGATATGTCACGCTCAGATATCGACCAGGACGTGGTGCTGAACTGCCGCACGGGTGGAGCGTTTGACATCCATTACAGCATTACGCCACTCAGCACGCTGGATGGACAAAGTATCGGCTCGGTTATCGTTATTCAGGATGTCACCGAGTCGCGCAAAATGCTGCGTCAGCTGAGTTACAGCGCGTCGCACGATGCCCTGACCCACCTGGCAAACCGGGTCAGCTTTGAAAACCACCTCAAACGACTCCTGCAAACGGTTCGTGAGACGCGGCAGCGTCATGCGCTGGTCTTTATCGATCTGGACCGCTTCAAAGCCGTCAATGATACCGCAGGCCATGCGGCGGGCGATGCCCTGCTGCGGGAACTCTCTTCCATGATGTTAACCATGCTGCGCTCCAGCGATGTGCTGGCGCGTCTGGGGGGTGATGAGTTTGGGCTCTTGCTCCCGGACTGCAATATTGAGAGCGCACGCTATATCACCGGTCGTCTGGTCCATAGCATCAACGACTATCACTTTATGTGGGAAGGCCGCCTGCATCGAATTGGCGCCAGCGCAGGGATCACGCTAATCGATGAACATAACCACCTGGCGTCAGAAGTGATGTCACAGGCAGATATTGCCTGTTATGCCTCGAAAAACAGCGGGCGCGGCATCGTGACGGTTTACGAACCGCAGCAGGAGCGGGATCACAGCACGCGCAGCATGATGTCGCTGGACGAACAATGGCACATGATCAAAGACAATCACCTGATGATGATAGCCCGCAGCGTCGCCTCCCCTCGCATACCGGAGAGCTGTAATTTCTGGCTGATTTCGCTGCGCCTGTGGACCAGCCAGGGCGAAGTCCTGGAGGAACACGCCTTCCGTTCTGGCCTGGCAGAGCCGGAACTGCTGCACGCCCTCGACAGACGCATCTTTAGCGACTTCTTCCGGACATCTGCCGCCAGGATCGCCAGTAAAGGCATGGGGATCGCATTGCCGCTTTCGGCAGCCGGTTTAGCCAGCGTGACGCTGGTCGACGAACTTCTCGATCTTCTTGATAAAAGCCCAATGCCGGGCCGTCTGCTGCATCTGGTGATCCCTGCCGGCGTGGTGTGTGATTCGGATGAGAATCTGCAGCGGGGTTTACAAAAGCTTCGCCAGGCGGGCTGCCGCGTGATCCTCAGCCAGATAGGCCGCGACATGGACATTTTCACCCACCTGAGTCCGAACATGGCCGATTACCTGATGCTGGATGCCGAAGTCGTGAGCAACGTCTATGGCAACCTGATGGATGAGATGATGGTGACCATCGTTCAGGGCCATGCCCAGCGTCTGGGGATGAGAACCATCGCAGGCCCCTGCAACCAGCCCATCATGATGGATACGCTTTCCGGCATTGGCATTGATTTTATCTATGGTGACACCATCGCCGAGCCGCAGCCGCTGGATCTACTGCTCAACACCAGTTATTTCGCCATCAACTGACGGCGCCCAGCCGTCGGTATACCAGATGTGCAGCAGCGCGTAGGAACGCCACGGCTGCCAGCGCTCGGCATAGCGACGAATTTGCGCAGGCGTCATTCCGGCGAAACGTTGCTTAATCAGATAATCATCCGGAAGAAACACATCTTTCGCCTGCCAGCCGCGAAGGGCGAGGTAATTTGCCGTCCAGCGGCCAATACCCGGCCGTTGTTGTAACGCCTTCATGCCTGCCTCAACGTCCTCAGGCGGCGTGAGCGGAAACGTCCCGTCGACGACCGACTGTGCCAGATGAATCAGCGATTCCGCGCGTTTGACCGGCATCCCGAGCGCTTTGAGCGCCAGCGGGTCAGCAGCCGCCAGGGCTTGTGGGAAGGGAAAGCAGACATAGCCCGGCGCATCCTTGACCGGCTCACCGCACAGGGCGACAACGCGTGAAGCCAGTTTAGCCGCCATCGCCACGCTGACCAGTTGACCCAGAATGGCCCGCACGCCCTGTTCGTAGGCATCCATCGCCCCGGGCAAACGCAGGCCTGGCCGCGCGGCGCCGAGATCGCCCAAAGTCCGGTGGACGTCCTGCGGATCGCAGGCAAGATCGAACAGACGCCCGATACGCTCAAGGCAAAGTCCGGCCACCGGCGTTAACCCCGGGCTCAGCGTGACCTGTAGCGTATGGGTTTGCGTGTCCGGCGTAACGCGGAAGATCCCCTGACGCCCTTCACAGGCAAAACTGCGCTCGTAATAGCTTTCCGTGACCGTCTCAACCCCCGCCACCGCACGGGCGCCAAGAAAGCTAAACATCCATTGCCAGTCGTAAGGGGGGTGCCAGGTCAGGGTATACATTGTCGCTCCTTTTTTGTTCCCCTCAGGATAAACTGAAAAAGCGTGTTACGCCTTGCTTTCATATTCCTGTTGTCGCCGGACAGGCATTCCGCTAAAGTCTCGCCCCTTCTCACTGGCATGGGGATTTATTGTGTTTATCGGATTCGACTACGGTACGGCAAACTGCTCGGTTGCAATTATGCAAAACGGGCAACCACAGCTCCTGAAAATGGAAAAAGAGAGCACGCTGCTGCCGTCAATGCTCTGCGCGCCGACGCGTGAAGCGGTGAGCGAGTGGCTGTTCCGCCACCATCAGGTTCCGGCGACTGCGGCAGAAACTCAGGCGCTGCTGCGCCGGGCAGTGAGCTTTAACCGCGAGGAAGATATCGACGTTACGCCTTCCAGCGTGCAGTTCGGCCTCTCTTCACTCGGGCATTACATTGAAGACCCGGAAGAGGTCTACTTTGTTAAATCGCCAAAATCTTTCCTCGGGGCCAGCGGCCTCAAGCCGCAGCAGGTGGCGGTGTTTGAAGACCTGGTATGCGCCATGATGCTGCATATCCGTCATCAGGCGCAGACGCAGGTCCCCGAGACGATTACCCAGGCCGTGATTGGCCGCCCGATCAACTTCCAGGGGCTGGGCGGCGATGAGGCCAACCAGCAGGCGCAGGGGATCCTTGAGCGCGCGGCGCACCGGGCAGGCTTTCGCGACGTGGTGTTCCAGTATGAGCCGGTTGCGGCGGGGCTGGACTTTGAGGCCACGTTGACGGAAGAAAAACGGGTGCTGGTCGTGGATATCGGCGGGGGTACAACGGACTGCTCGCTGCTGCTGATGGGGCCGCAGTGGCATCACCGCCGCGACCGTGAAAATAGCCTGCTGGGGCACAGCGGCTGCCGCGTGGGCGGTAACGATCTGGATATCGCCCTGGCATTTAAGAGCCTGATGCCGCTGCTCGGCATGGGCGGGCAAACGGAAAAAGGCATCGCCCTGCCGATCCTGCCGTGGTGGAACGCGATTGCCATCAACGACGTCCCGGCGCAGAGTGATTTTTACAGTACCGCCAACGGCCGCTTCCTGAATGACCTGATGCGTGATGCGCAGGACGCCGAGAAAGTCGCCCTGCTGTATAAAGTGTGGCGTCAGCGCCTGAGCTACCGCGTGGTACGCACCGCCGAAGAGAGCAAAATTGCCCTTTCAAACCGCGCTGAACATGCGGTGTCCTTGCCATTTATCAGCGACGATCTGGCCACGGCGATTTCACAGGAGGGGCTGGAGACCGCGCTCGCGCAGCCGCTACAGCGCATACTGGAACAGGTGCAACTCGCGCTGGAGAACGGCAAAGAGAAGCCGGACGTCATCTACCTCACCGGTGGAAGCGCCCGTTCACCGCTGATCAAAAAAGCGCTGGCGGAACAGCTGCCGGGTATTCCTATTGCCGGTGGAGATGACTTTGGTTCCGTTACCGCGGGGCTGGCGCGCTGGGCGCAGGTGATGTTTAGCTAGTGCCGCTGTGCCGGGTGGCGGCTTCGCCTTACCCGGCCCACAAAACCCTCGCACCGTAGGCCGGGTAAGCGAAGCGCCACCCGGCGAAAAAAAGCACCACACTCAGACAATTCCAGACAGTCTTCCATATTTCCTCCATTTTTCCGCTGTGTTGCCTGACTAAACTAGTATCATTCCCCGAAGTATTCAGGATGAGAACGTATAACGATGAAAGGCCGTAATAAATCCCGCTGGGCAATCGCCGCTGGCATCATTGTGGTGGCACTTGCCGCCGCCTGGTACTGGCACAGCCAATCCGCAAACTCTGGCGCACCCGCCGGTGCCAACAGCGCATCACAGCGCCCGGCAGGTGGCGGCCGTCACGGTATGCGAGGCGGTGCGCTGGCGCCGGTTCAGGCAGCTACGGCGGTGAGTAAAGCCGTTCCGCGTTATCTGACGGGGCTCGGAACCATTACCGCCGCTAACACCGCCACGGTGCGTAGCCGCGTCGATGGCCAGCTCATTGCAATCCACTTCCAGGAAGGTCAGCAGGTTAAGGCCGGTGACTTACTGGCAGAGATCGACCCAAGCCAGTTTAAGGTGGCCCTCGCCCAGGCGCAGGGACAGCTCGCGAAAGACAAAGCCACCCTTGCCAACGCCCGGCGTGATTTAGCGCGCTATCAGCAGCTGGTAAAAACCAATCTGGTCTCCCGCCAGGAGCTGGACACACAGCAGTCGCTGGTTAGCGAAACGCAGGGCACCATCAAAGCCGACGAAGCCGCCGTGGCCAGCGCCCAGTTACAGCTCGACTGGAGCCGCATCACCGCACCGATTGACGGGCGGGTTGGTCTGAAGCAGGTCGATATCGGCAACCAAATCTCCAGCGGAGATACCACGGGCATCGTGGTGATCACTCAGACTCACCCGATTGATTTAGTCTTTACCCTGCCGGAAAGCGACATTGCGACGGTCATTCAGGCGCAAAAAGCCGGGAAAGGCCTGGTGGTGGAAGCCTGGGACCGCACCAATAAACAGAAGCTCAGCGAAGGAACCCTGCTCAGCCTGGATAACCAGATCGACACCACGACCGGCACCATTAAGCTGAAGGCGCGCTTTAACAACCAGGACGATGCCCTCTTCCCGAACCAGTTCGTCAACGCGCGAATGCTGGTCGCGACCGAAGAGAACGCGGTGGTGATCCCCACCGCCGCGCTGCAGATGGGTAACGAAGGCAACTTTGTCTGGGTACTGAACAGTGAAAACAAAGTCAGTAAGCATCTGGTGAAAACCGGGATTCAGGACAGTCAGACGGTGGTAATCAGCGCCGGGCTTTCCGCTGGCGACCGCGTGGTCACCGACGGTATCGACCGTCTGACCGAAGGGGCGAAAGTGGAAGTGGTTGAACCTGCGAAACAGGGAGCGGCCTCCTGATGCAGGTTATGCCTCCCGTCGCTACAGGTGGGCCGTCACGCCTGTTTATCCTCCGTCCTGTCGCCACCACGCTGCTGATGGTGGCGATCCTGCTGGCCGGGATTATCGGCTACCGCTTCCTGCCCGTCTCGGCGCTGCCGGAAGTGGATTACCCCACCATTCAGGTGGTGACGCTTTATCCCGGCGCCAGCCCGGACGTGGTGACGTCCGCCATCACCGCCCCGCTGGAGCGCCAGTTTGGGCAGATGTCGGGCCTGAAGCAGATGTCCTCCCAAAGCTCCGGCGGGGCCTCTGTCGTGACGCTACAGTTCCAGCTGACGCTGTCGCTGGATGTCGCCGAGCAGGAAGTTCAGGCCGCCATCAATGCGGCCACCAACCTGCTGCCGTCGGACCTGCCTAACCCGCCGGTCTACAGCAAAGTAAACCCGGCGGATCCGCCGATCATGACGCTTGCCGTCACCTCCTCCGCCATGCCAATGACGCAGGTGGAAGACATGGTCGAGACCCGCGTGGCGCAAAAGATTTCTCAGGTCTCCGGCGTCGGTCTCGTCACGCTGGCGGGCGGGCAGCGCCCGGCGGTGCGCGTTAAGCTTAATGCGCAGGCGATTGCCGCACTGGGGCTGACCAGTGAAACCATCCGCACCGCCATCAGCAGCGCCAACGTTAATTCGGCAAAAGGCTCGCTGGACGGCCCAACCCGCGCCGTCACGCTCTCTGCCAACGATCAGATGCAGTCCGCGGATGAATACCGTCAGCTGATTATTGCTTACCAGAACGGCGCCCCGGTGCGTCTGGGCGATGTGGCGACGGTGGAGCAAGGGGCGGAGAATAGCTGGCTTGGCGCATGGGCGAACAAGCAGCAGGCGATCGTAATGAACGTCCAGCGCCAGCCGGGCGCCAACATCATCGAAACCGCCGACAGCATTCGCACCATGCTGCCGCAGCTGATCGAAAGCCTGCCGAAGTCGGTCAGCGTGAAGGTGCTTTCCGACCGCACCACGAACATTCGCGCGTCGGTCACCGACACTCAGTTCGAACTGATGCTGGCGATTGCCCTGGTCGTGATGATTATCTACCTGTTCCTGCGCAACGTCCCGGCAACCATTATTCCCACCGTCGCCGTGCCGCTCTCGCTGGTTGGCACGTTTGCGGTGATGGTGTTCCTCGATTTTTCAATCAACAACCTGACGCTAATGGCGCTCACCATCGCCACCGGCTTCGTGGTGGACGACGCCATCGTGGTTATCGAGAACATCTCGCGCTATATCGAGAAAGGCGAAAAACCGCTGGCGGCGGCGCTGAAAGGGGCGGGTGAGATCGGCTTTACCATTATCTCGCTGACCTTCTCGCTGATTGCCGTGCTGATCCCGCTGCTGTTTATGGGCGATATCATCGGGCGACTGTTCCGCGAGTTTGCCGTCACGCTGGCGGTGGCCATTTTGATCTCCGCCGTGGTGTCATTGACCCTGACGCCGATGATGTGCGCCCGCATGCTGAGCCACGCGTCCCTGCGTAAGCAAAACCGCTTCTCGCGCGCCTCCGAGCGGATGTTCGAACGGATCATTGCGGCGTATGGTCGCGTGCTGGCCAAAGTGCTGAACCATCCATGGGCCACGCTCGGCGTGGCGCTTGGCACGCTGGCGCTCAGCGTGATGCTGTGGATTTTTATCCCGAAAGGCTTCTTCCCGATTCAGGACAACGGCATTATTCAGGGAACCCTGCAGGCGCCGCAGTCGGTCTCCTTCGCCAATATGGCGCAGCGTCAGCAGCAGGTGTCTGAGATCGTCATGAAAGACCCGGCGGTAGAGAGCCTGACGTCCTACGTTGGCGTCGACGGCACCAACCCGTCGCTGAACAGCGCCCGTCTGCAGATCAACCTCAAACCGCTGGATGAGCGTGACGATCGCGTCAATGCCGTTATTGAACGGCTGCAAAGCGCCGTCGCTCGCGTCCCGGGCGTGGAGCTTTATCTGCAACCGATACAGGATTTGACCATTGATACCCAGGTCAGCCGCACGCAGTACCAGTTTACGCTGCAGGCCACCACGCTGGATGCCCTCAGCACCTGGGTGCCGCAGCTGGTCGATAAGCTAAAAACCCTGCCGCAACTTAACGATGTAAGCAGCGACTGGCAGGACAAAGGGCTGGCCGCCTATGTGAACGTCAACCGCGACACGGCAAGCCGTCTCGGCATTACCATGGCGGACGTGGATAACGCCCTGTATAACGCGTTTGGGCAGCGACTGATCTCCACCATCTACACCCAGGCGAATCAATACCGCGTGGTACTGGAGCACAACACGGAAAATACACCCGGTCTGGCCGGGCTGGATTCGGTGCGCCTGACCAGCAAAGACGGGGGGATTGTGCCGTTAAGCGCTATCGCCACGGTGGAAGAGCGCTATACCCCGCTGTCGATTAACCACCTGGATCAGTTCCCGTCCACCACGATTTCCTTCAACGTGTCGGACAATTATTCGCTCGGCGAAGCGGTGGAGGCGATCCAGGCGGCTGAAAAAGCGCTCAGCTTCCCGTCCGATATTCAGACCCAGTTCCAGGGCAGCACGCTGGCGTTCCAGGCCGCACTGGGCAACACCCTCTGGCTGATTGTCGCCGCCGTCGTGGCAATGTACATCGTGCTCGGCGTGCTGTACGAAAGCTTTATCCACCCGATCACCATCCTCTCTACCCTGCCGACGGCAGGCGTGGGGGCGCTGCTGGCATTAATGCTGGCGGGCAGCGAGCTGGACGTGATTGCCATTATCGGCATCATCCTGTTAATTGGGATCGTGAAGAAAAACGCCATCATGATGATCGACTTTGCGCTGGCCGCCGAACGTGAGCAGGGCATGTCGCCGCGTGAGGCTATCTTCCAGGCTTGTCTGCTGCGTTTTCGTCCGATCCTGATGACCACGCTGGCGGCCCTGCTTGGCGCACTGCCGCTGATGCTCAGCACCGGTGTCGGCGCGGAGCTGCGCCGCCCGCTGGGAATAGGCATGGTCGGCGGTCTGCTGGTGAGCCAGGTATTGACCCTGTTCACCACACCGGTGATTTATCTGCTGTTTGACCGTCTGGCGCTGTGGACGAAAAGCCGCTTCCCGAAACGTGAAGAGGAGGCGTAAGTGAAGTTTTTCGCCCTCTTCATTTATCGCCCGGTGGCGACAATATTAATCTCGCTCGCCATCACCCTCTGCGGCGTGCTCGGTTTCCGGCTACTGCCGGTGGCCCCCCTGCCGCAGGTGGATTTCCCGGTGATCATGGTCAGCGCCTCGCTGCCGGGCGCCTCACCGGAAACCATGGCGTCATCCGTCGCCACGCCGCTGGAGCGCTCGCTCGGGCGGATTGCAGGGGTCAACGAGATGACCTCCAGCAGTTCACTCGGCAGTACGCGCATCATTCTGGAGTTCAGCTTCGACCGGGATATTAACGGCGCAGCGCGCGACGTGCAGGCCGCCATCAACGCCGCGCAAAGCCTGCTGCCGAGCGGGATGCCGAGCCGCCCGACCTACCGCAAGGCCAACCCGTCCGATGCGCCGATCATGATCCTGACGCTGACCTCCGATACCTATTCTCAGGGGCAGCTTTACGACTTTGCGTCCACCCAACTGGCGCAGACGATCTCACAGATTAACGGCGTCGGTGACGTGAGCGTCGGCGGCAGCTCCCTGCCCGCCGTGCGCGTGGGATTAAACCCGCAGGCGCTGTTCAATCAGGGCGTGTCGCTGGACGATGTGCGATCCGCCATCAGCAACGCCAACGTGCGCAAACCGCAAGGGGCGGTTGAGGACAGCAGCCACCGCTGGCAGATCCACACCAACGACGAGCTGAAAACTGCAGCTGAATATCAGCCGTTGATTATTCACTACAACAACGGCGCGGCGGTACGCTTAAGCGATGTCGCCAGCGTGACGGACTCCGTGCAGGACGTACGCAACGCCGGGATGACCAACGCCAAACCGGCTATCCTGCTGATGATTCGCAAGCTGCCGGAAGCGAACATTATTGAGACGGTGAACAGCATTCGCGCCCGCCTCCCGGAGCTGCAGGAGACTATCCCGGCCGCGATCGATCTGCAAATTGCCCAGGATCGTTCCCCGACCATTCGCGCCTCGCTTGAGGAGGTGGAGCAGACGCTGGTGATCTCCGTCGCGCTGGTGATCCTGGTGGTATTCCTGTTCCTGCGCTCCGGTCGGGCGACGCTGATCCCGGCGGTGGCCGTGCCGGTGTCGCTTATTGGCACCTTTGCCGCCATGTACCTGTGCGGGTTTAGCCTCAATAACCTGTCGCTGATGGCCCTGACCATTGCGACGGGTTTTGTGGTGGATGACGCTATCGTGGTGCTGGAGAACATTTCCCGCCATCTGGAAGCGGGCGTGAAGCCGCTTCAGGCCGCGCTGCAGGGGACGCGCGAGGTGGGCTTTACGGTGCTCTCCATGAGCCTGTCCCTGGTGGCGGTGTTCCTGCCGCTACTGCTGATGGGCGGCCTGCCGGGTCGGCTGTTGCGGGAGTTTGCCGTCACGCTTTCGGTCGCCATCGGCATCTCGCTGCTGATTTCGCTGACGCTCACGCCGATGATGTGCGGGTGGATGCTCAAGCGCAGCAAGCCGCACTCCCAGCCGCGTCGCAAAGGCTTTGGCCGTTTCCTGATGGCGATGCAGGAAGGCTATGGCAAATCGCTGAAGTGGGTGCTCAACCATACCCGGCTTGTCGGCCTGGTGCTCATCGGCACCATTGTGCTCAACGTCTGGATGTATATCACCATCCCGAAAACCTTCTTCCCGGAGCAAGATACCGGCGTGCTGATGGGCGGCATTCAGGCGGACCAGAGCATTTCGTTCCAGGCGATGCGCGGCAAGCTGCAGGACTTTATGAAGATCATTCGTGAAGACAACGCCGTGGATAACGTCACCGGCTTTACCGGCGGATCGCGCGTCAACAGCGGGATGATGTTTATCACCCTCAAACCGCGCAGCGAGCGCAATGAAACCGCCCAGCAGGTGATCGACCGCCTGCGGGTCAAGCTCGCCAAAGAGCCGGGTGCCAACCTGTTTTTGATGGCCGTTCAGGATATCCGCGTCGGCGGGCGTCAGGCTAACGCCAGCTATCAGTACACGCTGCTCTCGGATGATTTGGCCGCCCTGCGCGAGTGGGAACCGAAGATCCGCAAGGCGCTGGCCGCCCTGCCGGATCTGGCGGACGTGAACTCCGATCAGCAGGACAACGGCGCCGAGATGGCCCTGACCTACGACCGCGAAACCATGTCGCGGCTGGGCATCAACGTTGAGGCCGCCAACAGCCTGCTAAACAACGCCTTCGGCCAGCGCGAGATCTCGACCATCTACCAGCCGATGAACCAGTACAAGGTGGTGATGGAGGTGGATCCGCGTTATACACAGGACATCAGCGCCCTGGACAAAATGTTTGTGATTAACAACGATGGAAAGGCGATACCGCTCTCCTACTTTGCCAGCTGGCAGCCAGCCAACGCGCCGCTGTCGGTAAACCACCAGGGGCTGTCAGCGGCGTCGACCATCTCCTTCAACCTCCCCGCCGGTTCGTCGCTTTCCGAAGCCAGCGATGCGATCAACCGTGCGATGACGCAGCTCGGCGTGCCGTCCACCGTGCGCGGCAGTTTTGCCGGCACCGCGCAGGTGTTCCAGGAGACGATGAACTCGCAGGTGATTTTGATTCTGGCCGCCATCGCCACGGTCTACATTGTGCTGGGTATCCTGTATGAGAGCTACGTTCACCCGCTGACTATTCTCTCGACGCTACCCTCCGCGGGCGTGGGGGCACTGCTGGCGCTTGAGCTGTTTGGTGCGCCATTCAGCCTTATCGCGCTCATCGGGATCATGCTATTGATCGGTATCGTGAAGAAAAACGCGATTATGATGGTCGACTTCGCGCTGGACGCCCAGCGTAATGGCAATCTCTCCCCGGAAGAGGCGATCTTCCAGGCGTGCCTGCTGCGTTTTCGTCCGATCATGATGACCACCCTGGCGGCACTGTTTGGTGCGTTGCCGCTGGTTGTCTCGGGCGGCGACGGGTCTGAACTGCGCCAGCCGCTGGGGATCACCATTGTCGGCGGCCTGGTGATGAGCCAGCTGCTGACGCTGTACACCACGCCGGTGGTCTATCTTTTCTTCGACCGCCTGCGGCTGCGTTTTTCGCGTAAAAACAGATCCACGGTGACCGAGTAAATGACCGACCTCCCCGCTAACGTTCGCTGGCAGTTATGGATAGTCGCCTTCGGCTTCTTTATGCAGTCGCTGGACACGACCATCGTCAACACCGCCCTCCCCTCCATGGCGAAAAGCCTGGGGGAGAGCCCGCTGCATATGCATATGGTGATTGTCGCCTACGTGCTGACGGTTGCCGTCATGCTGCCTGCCAGCGGCTGGCTGGCGGACAAAGTGGGCGTGCGAAATATCTTCTTTACCGCCATCGTGCTGTTCACCACCGGCTCGCTGTTTTGCGCTCAGGCCAGTACCCTCGACCAGCTGGTCATGGCGCGCGTGCTGCAGGGTGTTGGCGGGGCGATGATGGTGCCCGTCGGGCGGTTAACGGTGATGAAGATTGTCCCGCGCGAGCAGTACATGGCGGCGATGACCTTTGTCACCCTGCCCGGCCAGGTGGGGCCGCTGCTGGGCCCGGCGCTGGGCGGGATGCTGGTGGAGTACGCCTCGTGGCACTGGATTTTCTTAATCAACCTGCCGGTAGGCATCATCGGCGCGATTGCCACCCTGGCGCTGATGCCGAACTACACAATGCAGACGCGTCGCTTCGATTTCTTCGGTTTCATTCTGCTGGCAGCGGGCATGGCCACGCTCACCCTCGCGCTCGACGGACAAAAGGGGCTGGGGATCTCTTCCCTCATGCTCGGTGTTCTGGTCGCCCTCGGCATCACCGCGATTCTGTGGTACCTGTGGCATGCCAGAGGAAACGATCGGGCCTTGTTCAGCCTGAATTTGTTTAAAAACCCGACCTACCGTCTGGGACTGCTGGGAAGTTTTGCCGGACGTATTGGCAGCGGCATGTTGCCGTTCATGACCCCCGTTTTTCTGCAAATCGGGATGGGATTTTCACCGTTTCACGCGGGCCTGATGATGATCCCGATGGTGCTCGGCAGCATGGGCATGAAGCGCATCGTAGTGCAGGTGGTGAACCGTTTTGGCTATCGTCACGTGCTGGTGGCCGCCACGCTGGGGCTGGCGCTGGTGAGCCTGCTGTTCATGGCCGTGGCGTTAATGGGCTGGTTCTACATTCTGCCGCTGGTCCTGTTCTGCCAGGGAATCATCAACTCCATGCGTTTCTCGTCGATGAATACCCTGACGCTGAAAGATCTGCCGGACGAACTGGCGAGCAGCGGCAACAGCCTGCTGTCGATGATCATGCAGCTCTCCATGAGCGTGGGGGTGACGATCGCCGGACTGCTGCTCGGCATGTACGGCCAGCACCATCTCAGCGTCGATACGCCGGTGGCGCATCAGATCTTTTTATATACGTATTTCAGCATGGCGGTCATCATCGCCCTGCCCGCATTCATCTTCGCCAGAGTGCCGGATGATACCAGCAAGAACGTCGTGATTAGGCGCGGCAAAAGGAGTGGCTCATGAAATTCTGGCGACCGGGGATCACCGGCAAGCTCTTTGTGGCGATCTTCGCCACCTGTATCGTCCTGCTGATCACCATGCACTGGGCCGTGCGGGTCAGCTTTGAGCGAGGTTTTATTGATTACATTAAGCACGGCAACGAGCAGCGTCTGCAGGGCTTAAGCGATGCGCTGGGCGAGCAGTACGCCCAGCACGGCAACTGGCGTTTTCTGCGCAACAATGACCGATTTATTTTCCAGATCCTGCGCTCGCTGGAGCACGATACCGGGGACGATCGTCCCGGCCCGGGCATGCCGCCGCACGGCTGGCGCACCCAGTTTTGGGTCATTGACCAGGAGATGCGCACGCTGGTTGGCCCGCGCGCGCCGATTCCGCCTGACGGTACCCGGCGGGCGATTAAGGTCAATAACGCCACCGTCGGCTGGGTTATCGCCTCCCCGGTGGAGCGCCTGACGCGCAATACCGACATCAACTTTGACCGCCAGCAGCGCCGGACCAGTTGGCTGATTGTCGCCCTCTCCACCCTGCTCGCCGCGCTCGCCACCTTCCCGCTGGCGCGCGGTCTGCTCGCCCCGGTAAAGCGGCTGGTGGAAGGGACGCACAAGCTGGCCGCCGGGGATTTCACCACCCGCGTCGATACCCGTAGCCAGGACGAACTCGGCCGGCTGGCGCAGGACTTTAACCAGCTCGCCAGCACGCTGGAGAAAAACCAGCAGATGCGACGTGACTTTATGGCCGATATTTCTCACGAACTGCGCACGCCGCTGGCGGTCCTGCGCGGCGAGCTGGAAGCCATTCAGGACGGCGTGCGTCAGTTTACGCCTGAATCGGTGGCCTCTTTGCAGGCGGAAGTGGGCACACTCACCAAGCTGGTGGATGACCTCCACCAGCTCTCTATGTCCGACGAAGGTGCACTGGCCTACCAGAAGGCGCCGGTTGATGTGATTAACGTGCTTGAAGTTGCCAGCGGCGCCTTCCGGGAACGGTTTGCCAGCCGCAACCTGAAGATCGATCTCTCCCTGCCGGACAGCGCGGTGGTGTTTGGCGACAAAGACCGTCTGATGCAGCTCTTCAATAATCTGCTGGAAAACAGCCTGCGCTATACCGACAGCGGCGGCGGGCTGCATATCTCCGGCAGACAAGAAAACGGGCGCTTTGCCCTCACCTTCGCCGATTCCGCTCCAGGGGTGCAGGATGCACAGCTGGACAAGCTGTTCGAACGTTTTTACCGGACCGAAGGCTCCCGCAACCGCGCCAGCGGCGGATCCGGCCTGGGGCTGGCGATTTGCGTTAACATCGTCGAGGCGCATAATGGGACGATCCGCGCCGCCCATTCGCCTTTTGGCGGGGTTAGCATTACAGTAGAGTTACCTCTGGAACGGGATTTATCGAGAGAAGCATGACCGAGTTACCGATTGACGAAAACACGCCACGTATTTTGATTGTCGAAGACGAACCCAAGCTGGGGCAACTGCTGATCGACTATTTACGCGCGGCCAGCTATGCCCCGTCACTGATAAGCCACGGCGACCAGGTATTGGCGTACGTGCGCCAGACGCCGCCGGACCTGATCCTGCTGGACCTGATGCTACCGGGTACCGATGGCCTGACCCTGTGCCGGGAAATTCGTCGCTTCTCCGACGTGCCGATCGTCATGGTCACCGCCAAAATTGAAGAGATTGACCGCCTGCTGGGGCTCGAAATCGGCGCGGACGATTACATCTGCAAGCCCTACAGCCCGCGTGAAGTGGTCGCCCGGGTGAAAACCATTCTGCGCCGCTGCAAACCGCAGCGCGAACTGCAGGTGCTGGATGCACAAAGCCCGCTGATTGTCGACGAAAGCCGTTTCCAGGCAAGCTGGCGCAGTAAGCTGCTGGACCTGACGCCTGCCGAATTCCGCCTGCTGAAAACCCTCTCTCATGAGCCCGGGAAGGTATTTTCCCGAGAACAGCTGCTGAACCATCTGTACGATGATTACCGCGTGGTGACTGACCGCACCATCGACAGCCACATCAAAAACCTGCGCCGCAAGCTGGAGGCGCTGGACGCCGAGCAGTCGTTTATCCGCGCGGTGTATGGCGTGGGGTACCGCTGGGAAGCGGATGCGTGCAGGATAGCCTAGTCCGCCGCGGGTCAACGTAAGCCGGGTAAGGCGAAGCCGCCACCCGGCACAATCACTTTACCTCCCTGCCCCTCAGCGCTACAATGCCCGCCCTTAAAGTGGGGGATCTCCCCTTACCGCTGCACCTGGTGCATGCGGATCTGACCTGTCATCAGAACGAGAACAAACATGTTTAAACCGGAACTCCTTTCCCCGGCGGGAACGCTGCAAAATATGCGTTACGCTTTCGCCTATGGTGCCGACGCCGTTTACGCGGGCCAGCCTCGCTACTCGCTGCGCGTGCGTAACAACGAATTCAACCACGAGAACCTGCAGCTCGGCATCAACGAAGCGCACGCCCTTGGCAAAAAATTCTACGTGGTGGTCAACATCGCGCCGCACAACGCCAAGCTGAAGACGTTCATCCGTGACCTGAAGCCGGTGGTGGATATGGGGCCGGACGCGCTGATCATGTCGGACCCGGGTTTAATCATGCTGGTTCGGGAGAACTTCCCGGAGATGGATATTCACCTATCGGTACAGGCTAACGCCGTCAACTGGGCGACGGTGAAGTTCTGGAAGCAGATGGGGCTGACCCGCGTTATCCTGTCTCGCGAATTGTCCCTTGAAGAGATCGAAGAGATCCGCACTCAGGTGCCGGATATGGAAATCGAAATCTTCGTTCACGGCGCGCTGTGCATGGCCTACTCCGGCCGCTGCCTGCTTTCCGGCTATATCAACAAGCGCGACCCGAACCAGGGTACCTGCACCAACGCCTGCCGCTGGGAATACAACGTCCAGGAAGGCAAAGAGGACGACATCGGCAACATCGTCCACAAACATGAGCCGATCCCGGTGACCAACGTTGAGCCGACGCTGGGCATCGGCGCACCAACCGACAGCGTGTTTATGATTGAAGAAGCCAAACGTCCGGGCGAGTACATGACCGCCTTTGAAGACGAACACGGCACCTACATCATGAACTCGAAAGATCTGCGCGCTATCGCCCACGTTGAGCGCCTGACCCAGATGGGTGTGCACTCCCTGAAGATCGAAGGCCGCACCAAATCCTACTACTACTGCGCGCGTACCGCGCAGGTCTACCGCAAAGCCATCGACGATGCGGCAGCCGGTAAACCGTTCGATACCAGCCTGCTGGAAACCCTGGAGGGTCTGGCGCACCGCGGCTATACCGAAGGCTTCCTGCGTCGTCACACTCACGATGACTACCAGAACTATGAGCACGGCTACTCGGTTTCCGAGCGTCAGCAGTTTGTCGGTGACTTCACCGGCGAGCGTAAGGGCGCACTGGCGGCCGTGGCGGTGAAAAATAAGTTCACCAAAGGCGACAGCCTGGAGCTGATGACCCCGCAGGGCAATATGAACTTCACGCTGGAGCATCTGGAAAACGGTAAAGGCGAAGCGATTGAGGTTGCCCCGGGTGACGGTCATACCGTCTGGCTGCCGGTTCCGGAAGAGGTGGAGCTGAAATTCGCGCTGCTGATGCGTAATTTCAACGGTGAAAGCACCCGAAACCCACACGGTAAATAGTTAATCAGGGGAATTTTTTCACGGTGGGATAATTCTTAGAATCGGATCACATACCGCTTCGTTCAATACGGGTATTATCCCCCCGCTGAAAAACATAACCCATAAATGCTAGCTGTACCAGGAACCACCTCCTTAGCCTGCGTAATCTCCCTTACGCGGGCTTATTTTTTGCCTTTCATCCTGTTCTTACCCGCTTTTTGCCGCTCTGCTATACACTCTTACTAACGCTAAAAAAGGGAGCAGCGCGGATGGCAACCTATCCAGACAGTTTATTGATTCTCAATGGCAAAAGTGCAGGCAACGATCTGTTGCGTCAGGCAATTCAGGGGTTGCGTGACGATGGCGCACGTATCCACGTGCGGGTAACCTGGGAAAAGGGCGACGCGGCACGCTATATCCATGAAGGCTTAACGTTAGGCGTCAGCACTATTATTTCCGGCGGCGGCGACGGCACCATCAATGAGATCGCCTCTGCGCTTATCGACCTTCCCCCGGCTGACCGCCCGGTGATGGGCATCTTACCGCTCGGCACCGCCAATGATTTCGCCACCAGCGCCGGGATCCCGGAAGATTTAGAGAAAGCACTCCAGCTGGCCATCCTTGGCAAAGCCACCGCGGTGGATATTGCCCAGGTGAATGACAAAACCTGCTTTATTAATATGGCGACGGGCGGATTTGGCACGCGCATCACCAGCGAAACGCCGGAAAAGCTGAAGGCGGCGCTGGGCGGCGTGTCTTATCTGATCCACGGTCTGATGCGCATGGATACCCTTAAGCCAGACCGCTGCGAAATTCATGGCGAGGATTTTCACTGGCAGGGAGATGCGCTGGTGATTGGGATTGGCAATGGCCGTCAGGCAGGCGGCGGACAGCAGCTCTGCCCAGAGGCGCTGATCAATGACGGTCAGCTCCAGCTACGTATTTTCACAGGTGACGGCCTGCTGCCCGCGCTGTTTACCACGCTGACGCAGCCCGAAGAGAGCCCGAATATTATTGCCGGGAAATCGGCATGGTTTGAGGTGAATGCCCCGCACGGGATGACCTTTAATCTCGACGGCGAACCGCTGAGCGGGACGCAGTTCCGCATTGAGGTATTGCCCGGCGCGCTGCAGTGCAGATTGCCGCCGGACTGTGTGCTTTTGCGCTGATTGTATTGCCGGGTGGCGGCTACGCCTTACCCGGCCTACGTTTCGTCCTCAGATCAGGCAATCGTTACTTTGCTGTCCAGATAGACGTCCTGAACCGCATTGATCAGCTTCACGCCGTCGGCCATCGATTTCTTAAACGCCTTACGGCCCAGGATCAGCCCCATGCCGCCCGCGCGTTTGTTAATAACCGCTGTACGCACCGCATCTGACAGGTCAGTGTCGCCCCCTGCAGCCCCGCCGGAGTTGATCAGCCCCGCGCGGCCCATATAGCAGTTCGCCAGCTGGTAGCGCACCAGGTCGATTGGGTTTTCGCTGGTCAGCTTGCTGTAGACGCGATCGTCGGTATAGCCGAAGTTGACCGCTTTATAGCCACCGTTATTCTCGGCCATTTTCTGCTTCACAATATCCGCGCCGATGGTCGCGGCCAGATGGTTCGCCTGCCCGGTCAGGTCAGCGGAGACGTGGTAATCTACCCCGTCTTTTTTGAACGCTGAGTTACGCAGGTACGCCCACAGCACGGTGACCATACCCAGCTCGTGCGCACGCTCAAACGCCGCAGAGATCTCTTCAATCTGACGGCGGGACTGTTCAGAGCCAAAGTAAATCGTCGCGCCAACGGCCACCGCCCCCATATTGAACGCCTGCTCGACGCTGGCGTAGAGGGTCTGGTCATATTCGGTTGGGTAGCTGAGGGTTTCGTTGTGGTTCAACTTCACGAGGAACGGAATGCGGTGGGCATAGCGACGCGAGACGGAGGCCAGCACGCCGTAGGTGGACGCCACGCAGTTACAGCCCGCTTCTATCGCCAGTTCAACGATGTTCTTCGGATCGAAATAGAGCGGATTCGCGGCAAAGGAGGCACCCGCCGAGTGTTCAACGCCCTGGTCTACCGGCAGAATAGAGAGATAGCCGGTGCCACCCAGTCGTCCGGTGTTATAGAGCGTTTGCATATTTCGCAGAACCGCTGGCGGACGGTTGTTATCCACCATCACCCGGTCAACATAGTCATGACCAGGCAGGTAAAGCTGGTCGGCTGGAATGGTCATACAACGATGCTGTAAAAGGCTGTCGGCGTCTTTGCCAAGCAACTGCGCAATATCAGTCATGTGATACTCCCGTAAATCCGACATCGTGTCGGTGTGTGTTTATCCCGTCCCATTTTTTATGGGCAGACTAAGCCTGGTACCGACTTAACCGATTTTCCACCCTTTGCATTTTTTTTCAGCACAATCTGCTGGCTCGATTCGTGTACAACAAAACTGTTACATTGATCAAACAATCGCCACAAAGGTATTTAAAAGGTATTATTGAGTGGTATGTTAAAGGCGTACCCTCACTGACATGCAGGATTAAAAAATGAAAACGAAAGTCCAACTGTCATTCATGATGTTCGTTGAATGGTTTATCTGGGGCGCCTGGTTTGTGCCATTGTGGCTGTGGCTGAGTAAAAGCGGGTTTACCGCCGGGGAAATCGGCTGGTCTTATGCCTGTACCGCCATTGCCGCTATTCTCTCGCCTATTCTGGTCGGCTCGCTGACGGACCGCTTCTTCGCCGCCCAGAAAGTGCTGGCGGTACTGATGTTTGCCGGTGCCATTCTGATGTACTTCGCCGCGCAGCAAACCCAGTTCAGCACCTTCTTCCCGCTGCTGCTGGCTTACTCCCTGACCTATATGCCCACCATCGCACTGACCAACAGTATCGCCTTCGCCAACGTGGGCGATGTCGAGGCCGATTTCCCGCGCATCCGCGTGATGGGAACGATCGGCTGGATCGCCTCCGGGCTGGCGTGCGGATTCCTGCCGCAAATGCTGGGCTATAGCGACATCTCGGATACCAATATTCCGCTGCTGATGACGGCAGCCAGCTCCGCCCTGCTCGGTGTCTTTGCCCTGTTCCTGCCAGACACGCCGCCGAAGAGTACCGGCAAGCTGGATTTCAAAGTGATGCTGGGTCTGGATGCCCTTATCCTGCTGCGTGATAAAAACTTTCTGGTGTTCTTCTTCTGCTCATTTTTATTCGCCATGCCGCTGGCCTTCTATTACATCTTCGCCAACGGCTATCTCACCGAAGTGGGAATGAAAAACGCCACCGGCTGGATGACGCTCGGTCAGTTCTCCGAAATCTTCTTTATGCTGGCCCTGCCGTTCTTCACCAAACGCTTTGGTATTAAGAAGGTCTTACTGCTGGGTCTGATTACGGCCGCCATTCGCTATGGATTCTTCGTTTACGGCGGCGCGGAACAGTACTTCACCTATGCCCTGCTGTTCCTCGGTATTCTGCTGCATGGCGTGAGCTACGACTTCTACTACGTCACCGCCTATATCTACGTGGATAAAAAAGCGCCGGCGCATATGCGCACCGCCGCGCAAGGCCTGATTACGCTGTGCTGTCAGGGTTTTGGTAGCCTGCTGGGTTACCGCCTGGGCGGCGTGATGATGGAAAAAATGTTCGCCTACAAAGAGCCGGTGAATGGGCTGACCTTCAACTGGGCCGGAATGTGGACATTTGGTGGGATCATGATTGCCGTGATCGCCGTGCTGTTTATGCTGTTTTTCCGCGAATCGGACAAAGAGATCACTGCAATTGAGGTGGTTGATGGCGATGCCGCGCTGACACAAGGGGAAGTTAAATGAAGCAAAACCGTATTCTCGGTGCCCTTTACGGGCAGGCATTAGGCGATGCGATGGGCATGCCGTCAGAGCTGTGGCCGAGAAAGCGCGTTAAGGCGCACTTCGGCTGGATCGACCGCTTTTTACCCGGCCCGGCAGAGAATAATGCAGCCTGTTATTTCAGGCAGGCCGAGTTCACCGATGATACCTCGATGGCGCTGTGTCTGGCGGATGCGATTATCGAATGCGACGGACAGATTGATGCGGAGGTTATCGGCAAACATATCCTGAACTGGGCGCTCGATTTCGACGCGTTTAATAAGAACGTACTCGGCCCGACATCGAAAATCGCGCTAAACGCGATCCGTGACGGTAAACCGGTCAGTGAACTGGAAAACAACGGCGTGACCAACGGGGCGGCGATGCGAGCCTCCCCGCTGGGCTGCCTGCTCCCGGCCACGCGTCTGGAACATTTTGTGGAGCAGGTGGCACTGGCCTCCAGCCCGACCCATAAATCGGATCTTGCCATCGCCGGTGCGGTGGTGATTGCCTGGGCGGTTTCCCGCGCCATCGACGGGGAACGCTGGCAGAACATCGTCGATGCCCTGCCGGGTATCGCCCGCTATGCGCAGGAGGCGAAAACGACCACCTTCAGTGCATCGCTGGCAGCGCGTATTGAGCTGGCGCTTAAGACAGTGCGGGAAGCTAACGGCATCGACTCCGCCAGCGAGCAGATTTATCAGCTCACGGGCGCGGGAACCAGCACCATTGAATCCGTTCCGGCGGCCATTGCGATGGTGGAACTGGCGGGAACCGACCCGAACCGCTGCGCGGTCCTGTGTGCCAACCTGGGCGGCGACACCGACACCATTGGCGCGATGGCAACGGCCATCTGCGGGGCGTTGCATGGCGTGCAGGCGATTGATCCGGCGCTCAAGGCCGAGCTCGACGCCGTCAACCAGCTCGATTTCGGCCACTATTGCGAAAAACTGCTGCACTACCGGGAGCAAAGGGAGGGCGTATGAACTCGTTTGCCCGACGTCTCGAAACCTTGTATGCCACACGCCCGGTGACGGTGCTGGGCGCGGCGGTGATTGACGTCATCGCCGACGCCTACGCCCTGCCCTGGCGCGGGTGCGATATCGAACTTAAACAGCAGGGTGTGAATATCGGCGGCTGCGCGCTGAACATTGCCATCGCTCTGAAACGACTCGGCATTGCGGCACAAAACGCCCTTCCCGTCGGCCACGGCGTGTGGGCGGATATTATCCGCAACGCGATGGCAAAACAGGATCTGCACAGCGCCGTGGAGGCCGAAACCGGCGACAACGGCTGGTGCCTGGCGCTGGTAGAGCCTGACGGCGAGCGCACCTTTATGTCGTTTAGCGGGGTGGAGAACCAGTGGCAGCCGGGCTGGCTTGATACGCTGTCTGTACCATCACACAGCCTGGTTTATTTGTCCGGATATCAGCTGGCCTCACCGTGCGGCGAGCTGCTGACGAGCTGGCTGGAAGGGTTACATGAGGTGACGGCCTTGATCGATTTCGGCCCGCGCATCGGGGATATTCCCGCCCCCCTTATGGCGCGGATTATGGCCTGCAGGCCGATCGTGTCGCTTAATCGTCAGGAAGCAGAAATTGCGGCAGAAAGACTGGGGGTGAAGCCTGAAAACCTCGGCGTGGAATGGCAGCGGCGTTTCGGCGCCGCGCTGATTGTCCGTCATGATAAAGACGGCGCAGCCTGGTATGACGGCGATGCTTCAGGCGTTGTTCCGGCGTTTCCGGCCACGGTCGTGGATACCATTGGCGCAGGCGACAGCCATGCGGGCGGCACGCTCGCCGGGCTGGCGGCAGGATGGTCACTGGCAGATGCCATTCTGTTGGGGAATGCCGTGGCGTCCTGGGTGGTCAGCCACCGCGGCGGTGATTGCGCCCCCACTCGCGAGGAACTACTCCTCGCACACAAAGACGTATAGATCGCTACGACAGTAGCTGATGCTGTACTCAATCGGCCGGTGTTGCTGGTCAAGCGCAACCTGCTTGATCACCAGCACCGGTATTTTTTCGTCCATCTTGATGTGCGCCTGAAACTCGCTGTCCGGCATACGGGCGCTCACCCGTGAACGGGTACGCTGCGGGAAAATATTCTGACTGCGGAAGTAATCGTACAGCGAAATACCAATCGCATCCGGATCGGGAATTAACCCGACCGGCACCCAGGACTCTTCAATCGACACCGCGTCGTCGTCAACATAGCGAATGCGTTTCAGCATGAACACCTCGCTTTCAGGCTCAAGCGACAGCTGGCTGGCCACCTCTTCCGGGCATTTTACCACCCGTTTATTGACCCACAGCGTGTTGGGCGTTTTACCGCGCAGCACCACCTGCTGAGAAAAACCGCGCGCCTCTTTCAGCGAATATTCGAAGATGTTGTGGATTTGCGTTCCGTAACCCCGGGCGCGCGTTACAACGCCCTCGGCTTCCAGCGCCTGCATCGCTTTGCGCACGGTGATGCGCGACACGCCGGTTAACTGGCTGAGATCGCGTTCGCCGGGCAGAATATTCCCGTGCTCCAGCCCCCCGCTGCGCACCGCGTTTTTTACCGTTTCGGCAAATTTCAGGTACAGCGGTGTGTTATCGGCCGCGGCGATCCGTTCATTCAGTTGAGCGATTAATCGGGTATGCGCTTGTTCCATCTCTGTTTTCTCAGACGTGGTGTTTCCTGCCAGTATACTGGCTTACCACCATGCATGAAAATGATGAACCGGCCCAATACCGTGACCGACTTCCAGAGTATCGGCTTTTGCCAGCGCCGCCGAGAGCCAGGTCTTCGCTTCGCGTACCGTATCGGCCCAATTGTCATGCCGTGGACGCAGCGCCGCCAGCGCGGCAGAGAGCGTACAGCCCGTGCCGTGGGTATTTTTTGTCTGTACGCGCGGGGCGGTAAAACGCACTTCTCCGTCGCGGGTAAAGAGCCAGTCAGGGCTTTCAGCATCATCGAGGTGCCCACCTTTCATCAGCACCGCGCCACACCCCATCGCCAGCAGCGCGTTTCCCTGCGCTTTCATTTCACGTTCAGTTTGCGCATGCGATGTGCCTAACAGCGCGGCGGCCTCCGGCAGATTAGGGGTAATGAGCGCCACCTGCGGCAGCAATTTCTGGCGCAACGTCTCAACCGCGGAAGCGGAAAGCAGAGGATCGCCACTTTTTGCCAGCATCACGGTGTCCAGCACCACGTTTTGCACCTGATAACGCTTCAGTCGTTCTGCCACCGCTTCAACAATGTCCGTTTCGGCCAGCATGCCGATTTTGGTGGTATCAATGCGCACGTCGCTGAACACCGAATCAAGCTGCGCGGCAACAAAATCCGGTTCGATTCGGTAAACCGACTGCACGCCGCGCGTATTTTGCGCCACCAGCGCGGTAATCACTGAACAGCCGTACGCGCCGAGGGCCGAGAAGGTTTTCAGGTCAGCCTGGATACCCGCGCCGCCGCTGGGGTCGGTACCGGCAATGGTCAGGGCGTTAATCCGTTTCATGCCTGCTCCTCCAGCGTATAAAGCGCATCAAGGAACGCGCTGGCAAAACTGCCTGGCCCGCGAGCGTGCGTAACGGCAATCGTTCCGGCACGCTTCATCCATCCGCAGGCGGCGGCAACGTTATCCAGCCTGTCGCCCGGCAGCGAACAGCAGGCCGCGACGACGGCGGAGAGCGCACAGCCCGTACCCACTACGCGGGTCATCAGCGGGTCGCCGCCCGCAACCGTTCGGGTGCGCTGTCCGTCAGTGATGTAATCTATTTCCCCCGTCACCGCCACAATGGTATTAGTCTGACGGGCCAGCGCCTGTGCAGCTGGCACCGCGCTGACCGCGGTATCGGTGGTATCAACGCCGCGCCCACCGGCGCTCATTCCGGCAAGGGCAAGGATTTCGGAGGCATTGCCGCGAATGGCGGCCGGTTTAAGGGCAAGAATTTGGTGGCAAAAGCGGGTGCGGAACGTCAGCGCGCCCACGGCCACCGGGTCCAGCGTCCAGGGCTTTCCTGCCGCCACCGCGCTTTCAATCGCCCGACGCATCGACTGGGCGCGTGGCGAGGTCAACGTGCCGACGTTTATCAGCAGGGCATCGGCAATCCCGGCAAACTGTTCAGCTTCTTCGGCCTCAATCACCATCGCAGGGGATGCGCCAAGCGCCAGCAACACGTTAGCCGTGAAGGTCTGTACGACATCGTTGGTCATGCAATGGGTAAGCGGAGAACGGATACGGAAATGATGTAAAACGTGTAAATCGAGCAGGTCAGGCTGCATGGGTTCGCTCCTGCCTTGCGTGAAGAAGCGATGACCGGTGAGGCATCTGACTTCCCTACGCTGGCATTATCCAGATCAGGTAATACGGGTATTTCTCAGCCTTCACAAAGAAGGGCACCCCGAGTCAAAATACTTTTGAAACAATGAGTTAATTAACGCTTATTGCTGTTGTTTAGTGTAACCGCGGCGGCGTGCCAGGCGCAAGGGGTTTCGATTTATCGCGGTACTCATCACAGCAGAGACCGGGAAAGGAATCACCTGTTCATCTTCGTTTATTACTCTGTCAGAGCAGATCGGCGGTGAGTAAAGAAGCAACGTAAAACAAAGGCGTCGCCTGTCGCCTTTTTATTTGCAGACCATACGGATTATGACGTCAGGAAATTCAGGACGTTATTCCTGACGTCATTCGTTTACCCTAATTGCCATGCTCCGGCATCGATAAGCGAAGCGGCCCCGGTCCACGCGAACAACGCCAGTTCGCGACACTCTGCATCAGGGTAAATACGGCTGCTAAGGCACGCCTCCCCTTCATTGACAAACACTTCTACCGATGAATTGTCAAAGAACAGGCGCAGGTTTAGCGTGTCGTTCATATCAAGCGCGACGCTTCGGGTACCGCACAGGCCATACTGCGGATAATAACGCTCCAGCACCAGGCGCTGCATCTGCGCATCAACATAGACGCGTAAGCCATCT
Organism: Enterobacter sp. T2; assembly: GCF_010692925.1. NCBI lineage: Bacteria > Pseudomonadati > Pseudomonadota > Gammaproteobacteria > Enterobacterales > Enterobacteriaceae > Enterobacter > Enterobacter sp. T2. The sequence continues at coordinate 3,194,120 of NZ_CP048736.1, forward strand.
CCAAAACGAATGCCGTATTGCTCTGCACCGCTGTTGGCGCAATCCCACTTCAGCATGACCTCCATCGCGTCGCAGTGTTCCACCAGAGTAATCTGCTGGTTTTTAAGAGTACTTACTGGCCAGGGGAACCACTCTCCCCGGAGGCCTTCGACCTCTCTGGCCGGTCGCATCTGCAGGCGGTTATCCGCACTCAGCGTCAGTTCGCGCGGTAAAGAGAGCATGCCAGCCCATCCATCTTCCTGCTCCGGCAGTGGGGATTCCCACATGTCCAGCCAGCCGATAACGATGCGGCGGCCATCAGGGGTCAGGAAACTTTGTGGCGCATAGAAATCATGTCCGCGATCCATCTCCACAAACTCACCTTCTCGCACAAAAGGCTGACCAGGCTGCCACTCGCCCAACAGATAGCCACTCTGAAATAGATTACGATTTTTGTATCCTTCAGCCACCACTCCCTGAGGTGAAAACATCAGTACGCGCTTGCCATTGAGAGTGAAAAAGTCAGGGCATTCCCACATATACCCCATCTCTTTTTCTGCCACCGCAAGCACGCCCATATCCTGCCACGCGTGCAGATCTTCAGAGCGATACACGCGCACCTGACCCGTTTCGCCGTCCCGCGCACCGACGACCATGTACCAGCTCTCCCCCTCACGCCACACTTTCGGGTCACGGAAGTGATGCAGGCCAGGCGGCGTGTCAACAACCATGCCTTCCCGGCTAAAATGAATACCATCACGGCTGGTCGCCAGACACTGCACCTGGTAAAGATTTGCCTCATCATCAGGATCGCCGTGGAATTTATGTCCGGTGTAAATCAGCGCAAGCGTATCGCCATCCACCACTGCCGATCCGGAAAAACAGCCATCCTTGTCTTCTGCTCCTTCTGGCGCCAGTGCAACCGGGAGATGTTCCCAGTGAACTAAATCCTTGCTGCGCGCATGGCCCCAGTGCATCGGGCCCCACTGGGTCGAATACGGATGATGTTGATAAAAGGCGTGATACCAGCCATCAAACCAGACCAGGCCATTAGGGTCGTTCATCCAGCCAGCGCGTGCAGCGAGGTGGTAACGCGGATACCAGCGCAGGTTAAGCCCCTCGCGTCTGGACTGAAGTTCCTGCTCTGCTTTCGTAATGGAATACGTCATTGCTCTACTCTTTCGATCAGATAGTGGAAGGTTGCGGCATGAGCGGGTCAGAAGAGGACTTACCCGAGCGCAAAAGGAAGATGGAGATAAACGTGGTGCTGAACACTAACAGCCCCATAATCAGATAAGACTGGGCAAAACCGTATTTCTCATAGCTGTAACCTGCCAGCGGCGACAGGACTGAGGCAATTACCGAGCTTGTACAGGCGAAGCCCACCAGATAAAGGGTGGAAGAGAGCCGCTTATCAAAATGTAAACTGTTGTATTTAAAGATTGAGACCAGCAAAACAGGCAGTTCTACTGCGTGCAATAGTTTGGTTATGGAGATCAATACCGGCCCCTCAACCAGTCCCGATGCCACCATACGCATCGCCATCACCATTCCCGCGAAAATCAGGCCATTCTTCGCGCCGAGGCGATTCACCAGCCAGGGAGCGCAGAACATCCCCGCCGCTTCAAGGAAAACCTGGAAGGAGTTGAGGTAGCCGTACATGGCGTTCCCTTCCTGCAACGTCGGGAACTGGGAGGAGAAATAGACCGGAAACTGCTGGTCGTAAACGCCGTAAATACAGGTCCCGATTACGAAAAACACCAGCGCCCAGAAGCGTGGCAGCGTCAGCAGGCGCAGCGCGTCTTCCAGCGTGACCTTGCCGCCGGAGACCGCTTCCTGCATGGCGTGCGGTGCCGAAGAGACCCTGAGACGCGCCAGCAAAATAAAAAACACCAGTCCTGCGCAGCTCGCGACGGCGAAATTCAGCTTCGGATCGATGTTAAACAAGAGTCCCGCAAAAAAGGTCGCCACTGCCCAGCCAAGCGATCCCCACATCCTCGCTTTGCCGAATTCAAACTGGCTTTGGCGTGCCACGCGCTCGGTATAGGATTCCAGTACCCCTATCCCGCCGTTAAACGTCAAACCGATAAAAACCCCGCCGAAAATACTGCCGAGTAAAACGTTAATCTGCAGCAGATAACCAAACAGCAAAAACGCCGGACCCGAAAGAATGAGCAGACTGGTCAAAAACCAGAGCAGGTTTTTTCGCAGACCGAGCTTGTCCTGAATGAATCCATAGCAGATTTGAGCAAACAGCGCAGAGACTGAAAGCACGGCATAGATAATGCCGGTATCCCCTGCCTTTAAGCCCACTTCCTGGTGGAGCCAGATAGAAAGCAACGAGCCGGAAGACGACCAGGTCACAAAAAAGAAAAACAGTAATGCGCTCAATAAAGGGTAGCTGTGAGAGTGATGCGTTTTCATCATGACATTCTCATGTTGGAGTAATGACGCAATGGTAACGTTAACATAATTTTATTCTCATGCTGTTTGACTAAGATTTATGATGTTAATCACGAAAGTTAACGTTAACATTGAAGGAGTGCGATCGCGATCAAATATTCATCTGTGATCGCTGCACGACACTACCCCAGAACAGGATTTCCTTTTACATCATTTACTTAGTTGTATATTCTCTCTTACAGATCATTGACGGAGTAAGAAAATGGCTTCCCTGAAGGACGTCGCAAAGCTGGCGAACGTGTCTCTGATGACTGTATCACGTGCGCTTAACAGCCCGGAGCGCCTAAAACCGGAAACGCTGGCGCGCGTACATCGGGCCATCGAGCAGACCAACTATGTGCCCGATCTGTCCGCCAAGAAGATACGTGGTGCACATGCCTCACCTAAAACCATCGGCGTGCTGGCCCTTGATACGGTGACGACACCTTTCTCGGTGGAGATTACGCTGTCCATTGAAGAGACCGCCAGGATGCACGGCTGGAACAGCTTCGTGATGAATATGTTTAGCGATGATAACCCGGACGCCATTGTCGACCTTCTCCTGTCTCATCGGCCTGACGGGATTATTTACACCACCATGGGGCTACGTCAGGTTCCTCTCCCGGCTAAGTTGCTTACCCTACCCTGTGTGTTGGCCAACTGCGAAAGTGACGGTGAACGGGTAGCCAGCTATATTCCGGATGACGAACTGGGGCAGTACACCGCCGTGCGCGCGTTGCTTGCGGAGGGCTATCAACAACCACTCTGCCTGCATTTGCCTGCGGGCCACCTGGCCACAACCCGACGCCGTCAGGGGCTGGAACGCGCATGCCTTGAAGCGGGAATCGACCCGGATAGCCTGGAGCACAACTATATGGCGCCCGGCGATGAGCACTATCGTGACATTCCCTCAGTGTTGCTGGCGCGCATCCAGAATGGTGTCCCACGGTTCGACGCCGTGATCTGCGGCAACGACCGCATCGCGTTGATGGTCTATCAGACGCTACTGGCGCAAGGGCTTCGCATTCCCGAGGATGTCGCGGTTATCGGCTACGACAATATGGTCGGCATTGGGGAACTCTTCCTCCCTCCGCTCTCTACGGTTCAGTTGCCGCATTATGAAATTGGTCGCCTGAGCGCCCTGCATATTATTAACGGTGAGCAACACCTGGAAACCACACGTGTTGAAAGTCCATATTTAAAGCGTGATTCCGTTGCGCATGCATCCTGACCGCAGCTTTTTGCACAGGTCGCAGAAATAAGCGTGCAAAGGAGGCGGCTTACCTCCTTTTCATCAAGCGAATCGCACAATTTGCCACACTCTTTTTTATGATTTTACAATCAGGGCGTAAAGTACGTAACAGGCTGTTTTTATTTACCATAAAGTGTAATTTCCTCTCCTTAAACGGGGATAAACCCGCCCCTGTAACCCATGTCACAAAACAGTAAACAAATTAACCATTGAGCCCCGTGGCAAAAGGCTCTATATTGGCGGCGTTTTTTTCAGGCCCCATCTGTTTTTTAACTTTTTATTCAATCGTGGCTCATAACGAAGCGGCGGTTGTAGGAGTGATATGATGACGGATAAAGTCCGTATTGACACTGTAGATGCCCACAAAAGCAACGAAACCTATCTGGCCCGTCAGGCCGAGTTTGAATCTAACGTCAGGAGTTATCCGCGCAAACTGCCTTTAGCGATCACTAAAGCAGAAGGCGTGTGGATCACCGATGCAGATAATAAAGAATACCTTGACTGTTTAGCAGGTGCAGGGACCCTTGCGCTTGGACATAACCATCCTGATGTGCTGAAAAGCATCCAAAATGTCATTACCAGCGGCTTGCCGTTACATACACTGGATCTGACGACGCCTCTGAAAGACGCGTTTTCTGAATACCTGCTCTCTCTGCTGCCGGGTCAGGGCAAAGAGTACTGCCTGCAGTTCACCGGTCCATCCGGTGCTGACGCCGTTGAAGCGGCGCTGAAGCTGGCGAAAAAAGTGACCGGCCGTAGCGGTATCATCAGCTTCTCAGGTGGTTACCACGGGATGACCCACGGCGCACTGTCCGTGACGGGTAACCTCTCTCCGAAAGAAGCAGTTGACGGTATGATGCCAGAAGTGCAGTTCATGCCTTATCCGCACGAATACCGCTGCCCACTGGGTATCGGTGGTGAAGCGGGTGTTAAAGCGCTGACCTACTACTTCGACAACCTGATTAACGACGTTGAAAGCGGCGTGCGTAAACCTGCAGCGGTGATCCTCGAAGCCGTTCAGGGTGAAGGCGGCGTGAACCCGGCTCCGGCTGAGTGGCTGCAGCGCATCCGTAAAGTGACGCAGGAACATGGCATTCTGCTGATCCTCGACGAAGTTCAGGCAGGCTTTGCCCGTACCGGTAAATTCTTCGCCTTCGAACACGCGGGCATTGAGCCAGACATTATCGTGATGTCTAAAGCCGTTGGCGGCGGTCTGCCGCTGGCCGTGCTCGGTATCAAAAAGCAGTTCGACGCATGGGCACCGGGTCACCACACCGGCACCTTCCGCGGCAACCAGCTGGCGATGGCAACCGGTCTGACGACGCTGAAAATCCTGAAAGACCAGAACATCGCAGGCAAAGTGGCTGCACAGGGCGAATGGCTGAAAGGCCAGCTGAAAGAGATGGCGAAACGTTATCCGGTCATCGGCCACGTTCGCGGTCTGGGCATGATGATCGGTATTGAGATCGTTAAGCCACACGAAGCGGCTGACCACATGGGTTGCTTCCCGGGCGACGGCGAGCTGTCTGCACTGATTCAGAAGAAATGCTTCGAAGCGGGTCTGATTCTGGAACGTGGTGGTCGCAACGGTATCGTTCTGCGTCTGCTGCCTTCTCTGCTGATCAGCGATGAAGAGCTGAAAATCTTCCTGGATAAATTCGAGCAGGCACTGCTTGCTGCGGGCGTTCGCCCGGCGTAACCGGAGTAGTTGATTACGATGTCAGATTCAAACCCAATTTTGTTCTCCTCTGCGCAGAGCATTGACGCTTATCAGCAGGCGATTGAACAAAGCACTCAGGCTGTGATGCAGTGGCTGAAACAGCCTGAGATGTACCAGGGCAAAACGGTCGCGGAACTGCGCGACCGTATTAAGCTGGATTTCAACCCGAAAGGGCTGGGCAACGAAGCGGCGATTGAACGCGCCGTGGAGTTCTTCCTGAAAGACAGCTTGTCCGTTCATCACCCACAGTGTGTGGCGCACCTGCACTGCCCAAGTCTGGTCGTAAGCCAGGCGGCAGAAGTGCTGATTAACGCCACTAACCAGAGTATGGACTCCTGGGATCAAAGCCCGTCCGCAACCATCATTGAGATCAAACTGATCGAATGGCTGCGTACCCGCGTGGGTTATCAGGCTGGCGACGCAGGTGTTTTCACCAGCGGCGGTACTCAGAGCAACCTGATGGGTCTGATGCTGGCCCGTGATGCGTTCTTCGCGCGTCAGGGTCACTCCGTTCAGCAGGACGGTCTGGTGGGCGATCTGCGTAAGATCCGCGTACTGTGCTCCGAAAACGCGCACTTCTCCGTGCAGAAAAACATGGCGCTGATGGGTCTGGGCTACCAGTCCGTGGTGCAGGTGAAAACGGATGAATTCTCCCGTATGGATCTGTCCGATCTGGCGGCGAAAATTGCGCAGTGCAACGCGAACGGCGAGCAGATTCTGGCGATCGTCGCGACAGCCGGTACCACCGATGCCGGTGCTATCGACCCGCTGCGTGCGATTGCTGAACTGGCGGCGAAGCAGAACATCTGGGTACACGTTGATGCGGCCTGGGGCGGCGCGCTGCTGATGTCTGAGCAGTATCGTCATTACCTGGACGGTATTGAGCTGGTGGATTCCGTCACGCTGGACTTCCACAAGCAGTTCTTCCAGACCATCAGCTGCGGCGCGTTCCTGCTGAAAGAAGCACGTCACTATGAACTGATGCGCTATCAGGCTGCCTACCTGAACTCTGAGTTCGACGAAGAGGCGGGCGTGCCAAACCTGGTGTCCAAATCTCTGCAGACGACCCGTCGTTTCGACGCGCTGAAGCTGTGGATGAGCCTGGAAGCACTGGGTCAGGAGCAATACGCCGCGATCATCGATCACGGCGTGACGCTGGCGCAGCAGGTTGCCGCCTACGTGAAAGAGCAGCCTGCTCTGGAACTGGTTATGCAGCCACAGCTGGCAAGCGTGCTGTTCCGCTTCCGTGGCCAGGTGCAGATGGACGATGCGGGTATCGCCCTGCTGAACCAGAAAATTGGTGATGCGCTGCTGGAGTCTGGTCGCGCGAACGTCGGTGTGACCGAGCATAACGGCGTTACCTGCCTGAAGCTGACGCTGCTGAACCCAACCGTGACGCTGGAGGATATCAAAACCCTGCTGTCTTTGGTTGAGCGCACCGCGCAGGAAGTTCTGGCTAAGTAATCCAAAACCCCTCTCCCGCCGGGAGAGGGGTTATTTTTACAGACCTGCCCACCACATCCTGACTTTTAATCCCCAGTAGCTCGTCCAGCCCGTTGTGGTACTGACCACATTCCCCTTCGATACAATCACCAGCGTCGGCGTTACGCTCACCTGCCACTGTTGTGACACCGCACCGTTTGGATCGTTAATCACCGGCATACTCAGGCTTTTCTTCTCGACCCAGCGAGCCAGCTTCGCATCATCACCAGAACGCATGGCAATACTGATGACGTTACCGCCCTCTTCTGCCAGCTTATCCACCGCCGGTGTCGTATAACGGCAGATGCTACACCAGGTGGCCCAGACGTAGATCAGCAGTGGCCGCTCCTGGCTGAGCGCTTCGATATCGTGGCGCTTTCCGTCAATGCTTTGCATTCGGGTGGCGCTAAAACTGGCGGGGAGTGTGGGCTTGCGGTATTGATCCACGCCCCACATCACGGCCAGCGCGAGCAAAAAGAAAATGATCCCTTCCCGCGCCCAACGGCGCAGTCGACTCAATTTACGGTTATCCATTATGACCTCTCGTTGTAACGGAGGTCATCTTAACGGGCTGTTCGGCACGGTGCTGTAAAGAAGTGTCGCGCGATGCTTATTCCTGAGTGTAGCCGTAGTCGTAGTGGCTATAGCCCGAGTTGTAATAGAGCGCAGCGGATTTCACGATATCGTTGAGGATAGCGCCATTCACCTGCACGCCCGTTTGCCGCAGACGCTTCAGTGAGTGCTCGACCTCTTTACCGCTGGTTTTTCCAAAACGGGCAACCAGTAGCGTGGTGGCCGCGGCTCTGGTGATCAGCAATGCATCCGTCACGGCAAGTACGGGTGGGGTGTCGATAATGACGATGTCATAAAGTGTGTCGATCCGTGACATTACCGCCTGGAAGCGTTCACTCATGAGCAAATCAACGGGATGTGAAGGCCGGGGTCCGCAGGTCAGGACATCAAAACCGCCTTTCTCAAAGCGTTGAACCGCGTCCTGCCATTCTACGTTTCCTCCGAGCACGCTGGACAATCCAAGATGATTGTTCAGTTTGAAAATATTGTGGACATACCCCTTGCGCATATCCGCATCAATAAACAAGACTCGCTGTCCCGCCTGAGCCGCAATCGACGCCAGTGAGGTACTGACCAGGGTCTTTCCACAGTCCTGCGTAGGGCCTGACACCACTACGATCCGGTTTGTTGCATCCATCATTGTAAAATGCAGACTGGTACGGAGCCCGCGCACCGCTTCGATAAACATATCGGTCGGCCGGTCAACTGGCAGGAAAGGTACGTTTGATGTTCTGTGTTTCCAGTGGGAAGCAAACAGGTTCCGCCTGCGCAGATGCGTCTTTTTCCAGAGCCAGACTGAACGCGGGAGCGTCGCCAGAAGCGGTATTCCCTGCATTTCAAGTTGCTCAGATGACGTAATGCCCCGCTTAAAGGCCGAACGCACGAAAACCGTTCCGGTCGAGAGCATTAACCCCATCAGCATGCCCAGCACAATAATAAGCGCTTTACGCGGTTTAATCGGAATGGGCTGCGTCACGGCCGGGTCAATGATCCGCACGTTTCCAATCGCGCTGGAGCGGGAGATATTCAGCTCCTGCTGCCGCGTCAGAAGCTGCAGGTAGATGGTACGCCCGGATTCCACGTCACGACTCAGGCGTAATATTTCCTGCTGCGTGGAGGGCATGGCTGAAACGCGTTTGTTGAGGCGCGTACGTTCCTGCTCAAGCGTTTGTTTCTTTTCCCGTAACGCGCGGTAAGTGGGGTGATCCTTCTTGAAAAGCTGAGAAACCTCTGCTTCACGGAATGTCAGCTCGTTAAGCTGGTTTTCCACATTAACAACCTGATCAAGAACCGACTTCGCCTCCAGAGACAAGTCGACAGAATCCCGCTTTTCTCTGTAGGCATTCAGTCGTGCTTCGGCTTCATCCAGCTCCCGACTGATCTTCGGTAATTGAGTCTGTAAAAACGTCAGGCTCCGGGTATCTTGAGCTTCCTGACGCGCGATATTCTGGCTGAGATAATTTTCAGCGATTGTATTAAGCACTCTGGCGATCTTACTGGGGTCTTCACCCGCTATGGTTAACGCGATCATACCGCTCTGTTTCGCCGATTCAGCAACCGTAAGCCTCTTTTGAATGGCGTTGATCGCTTCAAGTTTCGTGACGGTTTTGAGGATAAATTGGGTACCCGGAACCGAATCGAGGGATGTCACCAGCAGAGATACCCCATCTTTAACCAGCGCTTTTCCCACAACGCCGTCTACAGCCAGCGTCTTTCCCTCAAGATGAAATCGCCCCTGGTCCTGTACGGTGAGTAAAAGCGTTTGTGGCTCACCTTCCAGAAGCGGAATAGTCAGTGCGCCAATCGTTATTTCATCAGATTTTCGTCCCCGAATCTGTTCCCACACAGGACCGATAACAGGGAGTACGCGCCGCTTAACGTGGTATGTTAGCCCGAGTTGATCAACGGTCTCTCCCAGAATCATCCGTGATTTAAGGAGCAGAAGTTCTGGGGCGACATCGGGGGAGAGATCGGACCCGAACTGGCTTAAGCTTTTAAGTAGCGAGTTATCCTGCTTCGCCTCGACCTGCACCAGGGCATCAGCCTGATAAACTGGCGTGGCGCTGAATGCATAAATCCCCGCACATACCGTGAACAGGAGTGTGATACACGCAATCATGATCCGGTGATCAAACATCTCAGCAAGCAACTGAATGAGATCGATTTCATTATTCTGCGGTGTCGCAGCACCAAATTTGTCTGATTTAGAAGACGACATTACTGCTTCATTCCTTGTTGACTCAAACGACGAGCCCATTCCTGACTGGCTTTTCCCAATTGGTTGAAAACATATTCGAAGGCTTCACGACTTTTGTGATACGGGTCGGGAATGTCCTTGGTTTCCAGCCATTGTCCAAATAGCAGCGATTTTCCCCGGTTCTCCGGGGCCATAGTGGCGATAAAACGAAGGTGTTTCGGCTCCATCACCAGAATCAAATCGGATTTTTGTAACAGGCTACGCGTCACCTTGCGGGCAACATGCCCCTCCAGCGAAATACCATGACGCCAGGCCACGGCCTGCGCAGCGGCATCCGCCGGGCATCCTTCGAGACCGAAGATACCTGCCGAGGTCACCTGCCTGCCGGGTAGCTGCTGGCGCAACAGCCGTTCACCCATTGGCGAACGGCAAATATTGCCTGTGCAAACCACTAAGATTGAATTGAACATTATTGCGGCCACGATCTGATATAGCGGACGGTTTCGGTCAGATCGTGAACACCTGTGATAGTCGGCACCAGTTGGGTAATGACGCGATTCCAGCGTGAAAGCGGTGCGGTGGTCACATAGACAATGTCATACGGCTCCAGCTGAAATTCCGTGCTTAGTACCATGGCTGACGCATCTTCTGCATTCAGTTGATAGATGTTGGCAATTTTGTCCGCGTCGCCTTTTTTCGCTACCTGTCGAATAACAAAAATGCCGGTGGCATCGGCCATGTTCTGGTTTAAGCCGCCAGCATTTCCCAGCGCTTCGGCCAGCGTCATGCCGCTACGATCCATTTTAAGGGTGCTCTGTTTAACCACCTCCCCCATCACGAACACTTTCAGCGCGTCGTTTCGGGGAACAAACAAGATATCGCCAGGATAAAGCAGCTTGTTTTGCGTTAAATCGCCGTGCTGCATCAGGGCATAGAGGGAAAGACGTGAGTCCTGACCATTATGCGTGAGTACCACATTCCGCCAGTCGGCATCCGCAGATAGCCCACCAGCAGCGTTGACTGCATCCATCACCGTCAGTGGAATATTGGTAATGGGCTGCTGGCCCGATTTCTCTACCTCACCAGTGATATAGGCTTTTTGCGAACGGAAGGAGGCTATGCTGACATCCACCTGAGGGCTCTCAATGACCTTATCCAGTCGCGCGGTAATCTCTTCACGTATCTGTGAAACTGTTTTGCCCGCTACGTGCAGCTTACCGACATAGGGGTAAAAAAGCGTACCGTCGGCGTTGACCCAGTTGCCCGCATCGCTCGCGCTACGATACTGCCCGGCAGGCGTCGTTAATTCAGGGTGATCCCAGACGGTGACCGTCAGGATGTCGCCTGTGCCAATACGGTATTCCCAGTTTTTGAGCTGCTCATCCAGATTAGGATTCGCCTGAGATTTCGATACGGGCGGACGCAGTTTTTCAATCAACCCAGGGGTCACTGGAAAAATTTCTACACGTTTATCCAGTTGATGATTAATTCCTTCACTCGGCGTAACTTTTTTTCCAGACAGACTTAAGTGCTGACCCGGTGAAAATACACACCCTGTTAACTGGCTAAGAAAAAGAAAGAGTAGTGGGAATGCAGTTGTGTTTTTCATTTATATAAAATGTTGGTTTATCGTTGCGCCAGGCGTTACATCTGCAAAAAGAATGCAACTAACACCATGAAATATAATTAGTTATTATTTTAATGGCATTACCATGAAATTCTAAAAACGAATACATTCGCTTTAAAAAACTGAGCCGATGCACAATCGTCTAATAAAATCAAAAGTAATATCACTTCATCCGAAGGCGATACTAAAGGGTATTCCTCAGTAAAGCATTCGCTTAACCGCGCAATTTTGATGCTAAAAGTTATTTTCAGAATAGATTAATAAAAATAACAAATATTAGTAATGGTAAATATCGACCACACAAATAAGACCCACACGGTTCGACTACACAAAACTGTCCATTTTTGTTACATTTTTTTCATACACGGCTTGCGTTGATCCTTAAAATGGACTGTCTGCCTTGCTTCATACGCGCGCCCGCAGACAAAACATCTGTAACGATATCACTGGAGAAAAAATGGCTAAGCGTAAATTGCTGCTTCTGGGTGTATTACTGTCTCTGGCGGGATCCGCATTTTCTGCCCCGCAAACCGCCGCTGCGCCATCAGGCATCAAAGCCTATGAGGAACAAGAGTTCATCGCTGATTTCACTAAGTTCAAAATCGGCGATACCGCACCGGCGCAGTATCAAACGCCCGAATACACCATCAAACAGTATCAGTTGCGTAACCTGCCGGCACCAGATGCAGGGACCCACTGGACCTACATGGGCGAAAACTACGTCCTGATTGGCGATGCAGATGGCAAAATCTACAAAGCCTATAATGGGGATATCTTCTATCATCGCTGATACGATCGTCATCCGTCCGTGGCAGGAGAGCGATCGGCCTTTCCTGCGCACGCTCTATCTCCACGCCCGACGCGATGCCTGGCCCTGGCTTGATGACTCTGGCTGGCATCTGGAAGATTTCGACGCCGCTACCCGGGACGAAGCCATCTGGGTTGCGGAGCAGGACGGCCATCGCCTGGGGTTTGCTTCCGTCTGGACCAACGATAATTTTCTGCACAACCTGTTTGTTGATCCGCAGTATCAGAGCCTGGGTGTCGGACATCTGTTACTTGAGCACGTACAGAAAACGTTTACCAGCACGGGTGCACTGAAGTGTCTGGTGAAGAACAGGCGGGCTATTGCGTTTTACCAGCGACATGGCTGGCACATTGAGGCAACGGGTGATTCTCCGGACGGAGAGTACTATCTGATGCATTATCGGCTGAGTTAACGTCGGGTGGCGGCTTCGCCTTACCCGACCTACGTGATGGTGCCATTTGTAGGCCGGGTAAGCGAAGCGCCACCCGGCATTAAAGTGCAGAGGAATTACACCGCGCGGAACGCGATTTCGCTCGGAATGACTTCGCCCTGCCAGTAAAGCTGCGCCGCAACGCGCCCCGCCAGCTGACGATACATATCCGCAAATTCGCTGTCCGGACGGCTAACAACCGTCGGTTTTCCGCTGTCCAGATCTTCGCGCAGGGTGATATGCAGCGGCATCTGACCCAGCAGTTGGGTATGATACTGTTCGGCCAGCTTTTCTGCGCCACCGGTACCAAAGATTGGCTCGTGGTGCCCACAGTTGCTGCAGATGTGCATGCTCATGTTCTCAACGATACCGAGTACCGGCACCTCCACTTTTTCGAACATGACGATGCCTTTTTTGGCGTCGATCAGCGCGATATCCTGCGGTGTGGTCACCACCACAGCGCCCGTTACCGGAATGTTCTGCGCCAGCGTCAGCTGGATATCACCGGTACCCGGCGGCATATCCAGCACCAGATAATCGAGATCCGGCCACATGGTTTCCTGCAGCATCTGCATCAGCGCTTTGCTGGCCATCGGGCCGCGCCAGACCATGGCGTTATCGTCAGTCACCAGGTAACCGATTGAGTTGGTCGCCAGCCCATGCGCCACGATCGGCGCCATATGCGTACCGTCCGGCGAGGTTGGACGCTGGTTTTCCGCACCCAGCATGTTTGGAATGGACGGACCATAGATATCGGCATCGAGAATACCCACCTTCGCCCCTTCCGCCGCCAGCGCAAGCGCCAGGTTTACTGCGGTAGACGATTTGCCCACCCCGCCTTTACCTGAGCTCACGGCGATGATGTTTTTCACACCGTTCACGCCAGGCTGATTCTTCACACGCTTCAGCGTGGCGATGCTGTGGCTCAGCTTCCAGTCGATCGCTTTCGCTCCGGTAATGCGCAGCAGCTCAGAGCTGGTCTGCTCTTTCAGCGCATCAAAGGCGGTGCTCCAGACGAAGGGCATCTGCAGCTCAATGTGCAGCGTATCGTCCAGCCACGCAACGTGGTGTAACGCTTTCAGCGTCGTGAGATTATGTTTCAGGGTTGGATGCTGAAAGTTAGCCAGCGTCCCGGCGACCATTGCTCGTAAGGCTTCCGGTGATTTGGCCTGGGATTGAGAACTCATCCCGACTCCTTTGTTCTTGTGAATAAGACCTTAGACAACAAGTTTACCTGAAAGGCCGCGGTTTGTGCTTACTTAATAATGCCCCTTTTGGTAATATCGAAAACCCTTTTCACAGTTAAAAGAAGTAATGCCTACTATGACTCAAGTCGCGAAAAAAATTCTGGTAACGTGCGCCCTGCCGTACGCCAACGGCTCAATCCACCTCGGCCACATGCTGGAGCATATCCAGGCTGATGTCTGGGTCCGTTACCAGCGAATGCGCGGCCACGAGGTAAACTTCATCTGTGCAGACGATGCTCACGGCACGCCGATCATGCTGAAAGCGCAGCAGCTGGGTATCTCCCCGGAGCAGATGATTGCCGAAATGAGTCAGGAGCATCAGACCGATTTTGCTGGCTTTGACATCAGCTATGACAACTATCACTCCACCCACAGCGACGAGAACCGTGAGCTGTCGGAGCTAATATACACGCGTCTGAAAGAGAACGGTTTTATCAAAAACCGCACCATCTCTCAGCTGTACGATCCGGAAAAAGGCATGTTCCTGCCGGACCGTTTCGTCAAAGGCACCTGCCCGAAATGCAAATCACCGGATCAGTACGGCGATAACTGCGAAGTGTGTGGCGCAACTTACAGCCCGACTGAGCTTATCGAGCCGAAATCCGTGGTGTCCGGCGCTACGCCTGTGATGCGTGATTCCGAGCACTTCTTCTTTGACCTGCCATCCTTCAGCGAAATGCTGCAGGCGTGGACCCGCAGCGGCGCGCTGCAGGAGCAGGTGGCGAACAAGATGCAGGAGTGGTTCGAATCCGGTCTGCAACAGTGGGATATCTCCCGCGATGCGCCGTACTTCGGCTTCGAAATCCCGAACGCACCGGGCAAATACTTCTACGTCTGGCTGGACGCACCCATCGGCTACATGGGCTCCTTCAAGAACCTGTGCGACAAGCGTGGCGACACCGTCAGCTTCGACGAATACTGGAAGAAAGATTCCACTGCCGAGCTGTATCACTTCATCGGTAAAGACATCGTTTACTTCCACAGTCTGTTCTGGCCGGCAATGCTGGAAGGCAGCAACTTCCGCAAGCCGACCAACCTGTTCGTGCACGGCTACGTGACGGTTAACGGCGCGAAGATGTCTAAATCTCGCGGGACGTTCATTAAAGCCAGCACCTGGCTGAACCACTTCGACGCGGATAGCCTGCGCTACTACTACACGGCGAAGCTCTCCTCTCGCATCGACGACATTGACCTGAACCTGGAAGATTTCGTCCAGCGCGTGAACGCGGACATCGTCAACAAGGTGGTGAACCTGGCGTCCCGTAACGCAGGCTTTATCGCCAAACGCTTTGACGGCGTGCTCTCCGCAGAGCTGGCCGATCCTGAGCTGTATAAAACCTTCACTGACGCCGCCGCTGCGGTTGGCGAAGCGTGGGAAAGCCGTGAATTCGGTAAAGCCATTCGTGAAATCATGGCGCTGGCAGATGTTGCCAACCGCTATGTAGACGAGCAGGCGCCATGGGTGGTTGCCAAACAGGAAGGCCGCGACGCCGACCTGCAGGCGATCTGCACCATGGGTCTGAACATGTTCCGCGTGCTGATGACCTGGCTGAAACCGGTTCTGCCGCAGCTGGCCGCGCGTGCTGAAGCCTTCCTGAACACCGAACTGACCTGGGATGCTATCCAGCAGCCGCTGCTCAGCCACAAGGTGAACACCTTCAAAGCGCTGTATAACCGCATTGAGATGAAGCAGGTTGAAGCCCTGGTCGAAGCCTCTAAAGAAGAGGTGAAGGCCGCTACAGCACCGGTGACCGGCCCGCTGGCGGACGATCCGATTCAGGAAACCATCACCTTTGACGATTTCGCCAAAGTTGACCTGCGCGTAGCGCTGATTGAAAACGCGGAATTCGTGGAAGGCTCTGACAAGCTGCTGCGCCTGACGCTGGATCTGGGCGGCGAGAAGCGCAACGTCTTCTCCGGAATCCGTTCAGCCTACCCGGATCCACAGGTGCTGATTGGCCGTCAGACCGTGATGGTGGCGAACCTGGCACCGCGTAAAATGCGCTTCGGCATCTCTGAGGGGATGGTGATGGCCGCAGGCCCCGGAGGGAAAGACATTTTCCTGTTAAGCCCTGACGAAGGCGCGAAGCCGGGTCAGCAGGTGAAATAACAAAAAAGCCGGAGATTATCTCCGGCTTTTTTGTTCTCCCTCTCCCTGTGGGAGAGGGTCGGGGTGAGGGCATCAGGCCGCACCCATGCCGTCTTTACGCTTTAGGGTGATGCACCCGGTGGGTCAGCCCGCGCAGAAAATTACGCAGAAACTGATCGCCGCACTCGCGGTAGTTTTTGTGGTCCGGCGCGCGCATCATGGCAGTCACTTCCGGCACGGATACGCGGTATTTTTGCTCCGTCATGATCGCCACAATATCGTCCGTTTTCAGCGAGAACGCGATGCGCAGCTTTTTCAGTACCGTGTTGTTGTTCACGCGACGCTCCAGCGCCAGCTCCGGGGCGGACTCATCTTTGCCACGCTTGTCATAAATCAGACCGTTCAGGAAACCCGACAGAATGATGTCGGGGCAGCGCACGAAGCCCTCTTCATCCTCTTTGGTCATCCAGGTGTCAAAACCTGCAGACGTGGATTCCATGTCGGACAGTGCAAGAATGCGCACCATATCGTTGTTGTTTGCTTTCAGGGTGTAGCGCAGGCTACGGAGAATATCGTTACTGAGCATAGAGCCTTCGAATGTCGATGATGCAATGGCGCGCAGTGTACCAGCTTTACAGGCCAATCGCCTCTTTCAAACTTTTCAGATAGCGGCGGCTGACGGGAACAGTCTGCCCGGCGCGCAGGACCAGCTCGGCCTGGCCGTTGTCTTCCAGGCGGATCTCTTTCAGATGCGCCATGTTCACCAGATACTGGCGATGACAGCGGATCAGCGGCGTGCGGCTCTCCAGCGTGCGCAGAGTCAGTTCGGTAAATCCTTCATTTCCCTCTGCACTGGTGACAAACACGCCGCTCAGTCGGCTACTCACGAAGGCCACATCATCCATCTGCAAAAGATAGATTCGGCTGTGCCCGGTGCACGGGATAAATTTCAGCGGCTGCTGGTTCTCTGGCAGCAGCGTGACATCCTGGACGGTTCGCTCCTGGCGTAACCGGTTCAGGGTCTTTTCCAGTCGCTTCTCTTCAATCGGCTTGAGTAAATAATCAAACGCGTGCTCCTCAAAAGCCTTAACGGCATACTCGTCGAAGGCCGTCAGAAACACGATGTAGGGACGATGCGCCGGGTCGAGCATACCAACCATCTCCAGCCCGCTGATACGCGGCATTTGAATGTCGAGGAACAGCACGTCAGGGCGCAACTTATGCACGGCACCAATGGCCTCAATGGCGTTCGCACACTCTCCCACAACCTCAATATCTGGCTGCTCCTGCAGCAGAACGCGCAGGTTTTCCCGTGCCAGCGGCTCATCATCCACAATCAGCACTCTTAACATGCGTTTTCCTCCAGCGGCAGTCGAACGGTAATACGGGTAAATCGATCCGGCTCACAGGCCACGGTAATACCGCAGTCGTCGCCAAAATGGGCACGCAGACGTTTATCCACCAGGCTCATCCCTAGCCCGCCCGACGTGGAAGGCTGATAAAGCCCGGCATTATCTTCAATATCCAGCACCAGATGATGGTTAAAACGGCTGGCAGCAATCGTGATCTCTCCGATCCCGAGCAGCTGCGAAGTTCCATGCTTGATGGCATTTTCCACGATAGGCTGCAGGGTAAAGGCCGGAAGATGCTGATACGCCAGGTCATCCGGGACGGAAAGCGACACCTGCAGGCGAGACTGGAAACGCGCCTGCTCAATCTGCAGATAGGCGTTCACGTGCTCAATCTCATCGGACAGGGTCACTATCTCTGACGGACGTTTCAGGTTCTTGCGGAAAAAGGTCGACAGAAACTGCACCAGCTGCGCGGCCTGATCGCTGTCGCGGCGGATCACCGCTTTAAGCGTATTCAGGGCATTAAACAGGAAATGCGGATTAACCTGCGCATGCAGGAGCTTAATCTCAGACTGCGTTAACAGGGCTTTCTGCCGTTCATACTGCCCGGCGAGGATTTGCGCTGACAGCAGCTGAGCGATCCCCTCCCCCAGCGTGCGGTTGATGGAGCTGAACAGGCGGTTTTTCGCCTCATACAGCTTGATGGTGCCCATCACCCGCTGATTTTCACCGCGCAGCGGAATGACCAGCGTGGAGCCCAGCTTACACTGCGGATGCAGCGAGCAGCGATAAGGCACTTCGTTACCATCGGCATACACTACTTCGCCGGTTTCAATGGCCCGCAGCGTATAGGTTGAGGAGATAGGTTTGCCCGGCAGATGGTGATCGTCTCCGGTGCCGGTAAACGCCAGCAGCTTTTCGCGGTCGGTGATGGCGACCGCGCCGATATCGAGCTCTTTGTAGAGCACCTGCGCCACCTTCATGCTGTTCTCCTCGTTGAACCCCTGGCGGAGGATCCCTTCGGTCGAGGCGGCAACCTTCAACGCCGTGGCAGAAAAGGCCGAGGTGTACTTCTCAAACATGGCGCGTTTATCAAGCAGAATGCGCATAAACAGCGCCGCGCCGACGGTGTTAGTCACCATCATCGGGGCCGCAATACTGCTGACCAGGTGCAGCGCATCGTCAAAGGGACGGGCAATCAGCAGGATGATCGCCATCTGCGCCATTTCGGCAACAAAGGTGATCGCCCCGGCAGTGAGCGGGCTAAAGACTTTATCCGGGCGACCACGCTTGATCATGTAGCTGTGTACCAGGCCGCCAAGCAGCCCTTCCACGATCGTAGAGATCATACAGCTGAGCGCCGTCATCCCGCCCATGGAATAACGATGCAGCCCGCCGGTTAACCCCACAAGGCCACCGACGACGGGGCCGCCAAGCAGCCCACCCATCACCGCGCCGATCGCGCGCGTATTGGCGATAGAGTCTTCGATATGAAGACCAAAATAAGTCCCCATTATGCAAAAAATAGAGAAGGTGACGTAGCAGAGCAGCTTATGCGGCAGACGTACGGTGACCTGCATCAGCGGGATAAAAAGACGCGTTTTGCTCATCAGCCAGGCGATGACCAGAAACACGCACATCTGCTGAAGCAACAGCAGCACCAGATTAAACTCGTACATACTCAAAACCGCACACGCTAAAAACGCGTAACATACACTGTTGCAGGTTTGCTTTCTTTGAAGCATCCCAAAAAAGCGCAAAATCGTGTCCGTTATCACACCTTTTTCCGATCATCGCGCATCCTTCGCATTATTTGTTCAAAAATCAATCAATCCTTCCTGGTTCGGCAAAGTGGGTCTACAGTTAAGCTGGGAACGCGTAAGCCAGGGGGCAAATATGGCGCTTTACACGATAGGTGAAGTGGCACTCCTTTGTGATATCAATCCCGTTACCCTACGGGCGTGGCAGCGACGGTATGGATTGCTTAAACCGCAGAGAACGGACGGCGGACATCGCCTTTTCAACGATGCCGATATCGACCGGATCCGCGAAATCAAAAGCTGGATAGACAACGGCGTGCAGGTCGGTAAAGTGAAGTCCTTGCTGAGCCACGACGACCCGGACACGCAGCACCTCTGGCGCGAACAGCAGGAAACCCTGCTGCGGCTCCTGCAGGCGGGTAATGTGCAGCGCCTGCGCGCATGGATCAAAGAGCAGGGCCGCGATTATCCGGCACAGACGCTCATCGCCCATCTTTTCATTCCGCTCCGCCGACGCCTGCAATGCCAGCAGTCCACCCTGCAGGCGCTGCTCAGCATGCTCGACGGCGTGCTGATTAACTACATTGCCGTCTGCCTCGCCTCGGCGAAGAACAAGGCCGGAAAAGATGCGCTGGTGGTCGGCTGGAACGTGCACGACACCACCCGCCTGTGGCTGGAAGCGTGGATTGCCACCCAACAGGGCTGGCGCGTGGATGTCCTTGCGCACTCGCTGGCGCAGCTTAAGCCTGAGTTTTTCGACGGCCAGACTCTGCTGGTCTGGTGTGGCGAAGTGCCGTCCGCCACGCAGCAACAGCTGCTGACGGAATGGCGTGAGAATGGGTATCCGGTTTATTCCCTTGGCCCGGATGAGCCATAACGGCATTTAATGGTTCATTAACAGCCGCGCTTCACCGTATAATTGTTCCGTTAACAACAGGAGCACATGATGAAGGCAACCAAACTGGCCGTGATTACCCTTTTTGTCCTGATGGCCGTAAGCGGTATCGGCGGCGTAATGCTGGCAGGGTACTCGTTTATTGTTCGTGGCGGTGTCGGCTGAGGTACATCGCCAGCCGCTCGAAAAGGCGATCGACGACGATAGCCGCCAGCGCGACCAGCACCGCCCCCTGCACAATATAAGCCGTGTTAAACCCGCTTAAGCCGATAATGATCGGCGTTCCCAGCGTATTGGCCCCCACCGTAGACGCAATGGTCGCCGTCCCGATGTTAATAATCACCGACGTGCGGATCCCGGCAATGATAACCGGTGCTGCAAGCGGCAGTTCCACCTTGCGCAGCCGCTGCCAGCGACTCATCCCCATCCCTTCTGCCACGCTTAACACCGATGCCGGGACAGCCGCAATACCCGCCAGCGTGCCCTGCAGAATGGGCAACACCCCGTATAAAATCAGCGCGATAAGCGCAGGCTGCTGACCAAATCCCATGACCGGCACCGCAATGGCCAGCACCGCCACCGGCGGAAAGGTCTGTCCAATAGCCGCGATGGTTTCCACCAGTGGACGAAACTCCCGCCCGGCAGGCCGGGTCACCGCGATACCCGCACCTGTGCCCAGCACAATCGCGACAGTGCTGGAGAGCGCCACCAGCCAGAGATGCGCCACGGCGAGATTAATAAAGCTCTCCTGCTGGTACACCGGGCGCGGCAGCCCAGGGAAAAGTGCGCTGAACAGTACCGCGCTGTGAGGCATCAAAAACAGTAAGGCGACAAACAGCGCTACCAGCCAGAGGAGCGGATCACGCAGAGCCTTCACGCGTCACCTCCCCGGCCAGCAGATCGCGAAAATGTAAGCTTCCGCACGGTGCCCCCCGGGCATCCGAAACGGGTAGCACTTCACACTGGCGCGCCACAAACGCGGAGAGAGCATCCCGCAGGGTCATTTGCGCCTGTAGCGGTTCACCGGCGAGCGACGTATCCTGTCGACGCATATAGTCACCGACCGTGCGCAGGGAGAGCAACCTGACGCCCAGCTCGCTGCGGCCAAAAAACTCACGCACAAAGTCGTTCTTCGGGCTGGTCAGCAGCGCGAGCGGCGCGCCCTGCTGCACCACTTCGCCGTGATCCATCAGGACCAGATGGTCAGCCAGACGCAGAGCTTCATCAATATCGTGCGTCACGAGGACAATCGTCCTTCCGAGAATGCGGTGAATACGGGTCATTTCCGTCTGCAGCGCCCCGCGCGTTACCGGATCCAGCGCACCAAAGGGTTCGTCCATCAGCAACACCTGCGGATTGGCCGCCAGCGCGCGCGCCACGCCCACGCGCTGCTGCTGCCCACCGGAAAGCTGGTGCGGATAGCGGTCGCGCAAGGCAGTCTCTAACCCCAGCAGAGACATCAGTTCCTCCACCCGGTCAGCCGTTTTAGCCCGCGACCATTTCTCCAGCTGCAGCACAGTGGCAATGTTTTGCGCCACCGTCCAGTGGGGAAACAGTCCGATGGACTGAATGGCATAGCCCATCCGACGGCGCAACTCCAGCACCGGCAGACTGCGGATCTCTTCCCCGGCAAAGCGGATCAGCCCACTGTCATGCTCGACCAGACGGTTGATCATCTTCAGCGTGGTGGATTTTCCCGACCCTGACGTACCAATCAGCACGGAAAACGCGCCCTCGGCAAAGTTCAGGTTGAGATGGCTCGCCGCCGGGCGACCCGCAAAGGTTTTACTGACATCATGAAATTCAATCATTGGCGCTTCTCCTGAGCAGCGCGAGCCATAAGGCAAACAGCGCGTCGACAACCACCGCCAGCGCAATCGTGGGCACCACGCCCAGCAACACCAAATCGAGAGCACTGCTCAGCAGCCCCTGGAACACCAGCGCACCAAAGCCACCCGCGCCAATCAGCGCGGCGATCACCGCCATGCCCACGGTCTGAACGGCAACTACCCGCAGGCTGCGCAGCAGCAGGGGTAGCGCCAGCGGGAGCTGTATCTTCCAGAAACACTGCCGCGCGCTCATCCCCATGGCATGGGCGCTTTCCAGCACATCCGGCGCGACCTGGCTTAACCCCGCGACCACGCCGCGCACCAGCGGCAACAGTGCATAGAGCACCAGCGCGATAAGCGCCGGGGTTAATCCCGTTCCGGCGATGCCTGCCGCGCCCAGCACCGGAAACGACTTCACCAGCCCAGCCAGCGGGGCTATCAGCAGGCCAAACAGCGCAACGGAAGGAATCGTCTGGATGACGTTGAGCACGGCAAAAATGCTGCCCTGGCGGGAAGGATGGCGGTAACACCACATGCCCAGCGAAATCCCGAGCAGAAGCGCCGGAAGGAGCGTGCCGAAGAGGATCGTCAGGTGTTGCGCCAGGGCATCATCAAATACCTCCTGGCGGTTGGCGTACTCTTTTAACAGCGAGAGATTGTTCAGCTCCCCGCTGAACAGCAGGAACAATGGTATACACCAAATCTGCGCATTCAGTACCCAGCGCCAGACGGCACTGGAGATGAGTCGACGAATCGCATCGCTGCAGGCCAGCAAACAGAGCGCCAGCCACAGCCAGAGGCCGCTGCCTATAGAGGTCCTCGCCAGTGGACTTTCCGCCGACGCCATATGCGTCGCCGCCAGTCCGGCGCTCCAGAACAGGAGAATAAACAGCCCTTCGGAGAGGAGCAGCGTCAGCCACTGCGCCGGGCGTCCCTGCCAGAGCGACAGGATCACCCACGCGCCCAGCGACGCCGCCAGCCACCCCGGCGTAAACGGCCAGACCTGCCAGAGCGCTTTGCCCTCCCCCGACATCAGGCGGTTAGGGGCGACATTCACAAACGGTAACGCGACCGCCGCGATGGCCGTGCAGGCCAACAGCAGCAGTACGCGGTTATGACATTTTATTGGCACAGCCCTTTCCCGTTACTTCACAAGCCCTTGTTGTTTCAGGAAGTCGGCGGCCACTTTTTTGGCATCCAGTCCCTCGACGGCAATGCTGGCATTCAGCTGCTGCAGCGTTTTTTCATCCAGCTTTTCGAAGACCGGCTTGAGCCAGTCGGCAATCTCCGGATGGGCTTTCAGCACCGCCTCACGCACGACCGGGGTCGGGGCGTAAATCGGCTGAACGCCTTTAGGATCGGTCAGGGTCTGCAGGCCGAGCGCCGCCACCGGGCCATCGGTACCATAGGCCATGGCCGCATTAACACCCGAGGTTTGCTGCGCTGCGGCTTTGATGGTCACCGCAGTATCCCCGCCCGCCAGAGAGAGCAGCTGCGCCTGGTCGAGTTTGAAACCGTAGGCTTTTTCGAACGCGGGCAGCGCGTCAGGACGCTCGATAAACTCTGCGGACGCCGCAAGCTTAAAATCACCCTTCTCTTTCAGGTAGCGGCTAAGATCCGTCAGTGAGGTCAGCTTACCTTTCTCCGCCACATCTTTGCGCACAGCGATGGTCCAGGTATTGTTGGCCGGAGCCGGGGTCAGCCAGACCAGTTTGTTCTGTTCCGCGTCGAGTTTTTTGACTTTCTCATACCCGGCTTTGGCGTTTTTCCATGCCGGATCGTTTTCATCTTTAAAGAAGAATGCCCCGTTGCCGGTGTATTCCGGGTAGATATCCAGTTCGCCGGAGGTAATCGCCCCGCGCACCACGGGCGTGGTGCCGAGCTGGACTTTATTGACGGTTTTCAGACCGTGGCTTTCCAGCACCTGCAAAATAATATTCCCGAGCAGCGCGCCTTCGGTATCGATCTTGGAACCCACTTTTACCGGCTCCGCCGCCTGTAACGGCACACTCAGCGCCGCCAGTAATGCCGCCGATCCCAACATCCCCTTAATAATCGTCATTCCGCTATCCTCATTTTTTTGCTGCCTTTTTCAGAGGCTTGAGAGAAAAGCGTAGCTTAAAACGGCAGAATTAACCGTCAAAATGCCTTTTTAGCATAAGGTAAGATGCATCCCCCGCAGGACGGGGGGATGCAAAGGCAGGAAAGGTTACAGCAGTTCGAACTCGCCTTTATTCACGCGAGCGGAGTCCACCCCGATAAAGACGTTAAATTTGCCGGGTTCCGCATCGTATTTCATCTGCTGGTTCCAGAACTTCAGCGCATCCACGTCAATCGGGAAGCTGATGGTTTTGGTTTCACCCGGTTTCAGGTCAACCTTTTCGAAACCACGCAGCTGCTTCACGGGACGACTCATCGACGCAGTGACATCCTGCACGTACATCTGAATCACCGTTGCCCCTTCGCGCTTGCCGGTGTTGGTCACCTCGACGCTGGCGGTCACTTTGCCATCACGCTTCAGGGTCGGGGCCGACATTTTCACCTCGGAGACCTTGAAGGTGGTGTAGCTCAGACCATAACCAAACGGATACAGCGGGCCGTTGGCTTCATCGAAGTAACGTGACGTGTACTTGTTCGGCTTGTCGGCGTTGTACGGGCGACCGGTGTTCAGGTGGCTGTAATAAACCGGGATCTGCCCGACAGAGCGCGGGAAGGACATCGGCAGCTTGCCGGACGGGTTGTAATCGCCAAACAGCACGTCGGCGATAGCGTTACCGCCTTCGGTACCGGCGAACCAGGTTTCCAGAATGGCATCTGCCTGCTGGTCTTCTTTCACCAGCGCCAGCGGACGACCGTTCATCAGCACCAGCACCAGCGGCTTGCCGGTGGCTTTCAGGGCGGCAATCAGATCGCGCTGACTCTGCGGAATAGTGATATCGGTACGGCTGGAAGCTTCATGCGCCATCCCCTGCGCTTCGCCCACGACCGCGACAACAACGTCCGACTGCTTAGCCGCGTTTACCGCTTCGTCGATCATCTCTTTCGGCGTGCGCGGATCGACCTTCACCGCTTCCTCGTACTGGTTGAGGAAGGTGACGATGTCTTTATCATTGGTGACGTTTGCCCCTTTGGCGTACACCACTTTGGCGTTTTCACCGACGGCGCTCTTGATACCGGTCAGCACGGTCACGGACTGATCGGCGACGCCTGCCGCAGACCAGCTGCCCATCACGTCGCGTTTGCTGTCAGCCAGTGGGCCCACCACGGCAATGGTGCCGGACTTTTTCAGCGGCAGCGTGTCGAGGCGGTTCTTCAGCAGCACCAGGCTTTCGCGCGCCACATCACGCGCTTCTTTGCGGTGCAGGCGGCTTTCAGCATTGGTGTCCGCCGGGTCGGAATCCTTTGGCCCCAGGTGGCTGTAAGGATCGTTAAACAACCCCATGTCATATTTCACGTTCAGCACGTGGCGCGTGGCATCGTCCAGCTCCGCCATCGTCACCTTGCCGCTCTTCACCAGCCCCGGCAGGTATTTGCTGTAGTATTCATCGCTCATGCTCATGTTAATGCCAGACTTCAGCGCCACGCGCACGGCGTCTTCCGGGTCGGATGCAGTGCCGTGTTTGATCAGCTCTTTAATCGCGCCGTGGTCAGACACGGTGATGCCCTTAAAGCCCCACTGGTCACGCAGCACGTCTTTCAGCAGCCACGAATCGGAGGTCGCCGGCGTGCCGTTCAGCGAGTTAAGCGCCACCATCACCGCGCCGCTGCCTGCATCCAGCCCTGCCTTGTACGGCGGCATATAGTCGTTGAACAGGCGCTGCGGGCTCATGTCGACAGTGTTGTACTCTTTACCGCCCTCCACTGCGCCATAGGCCGCGAAGTGTTTGACGCTGGTCATCACCGAATAGCGGTCTGCCGGGCTTTTGCCCTGCATCGCTTCCACCATGGTTTTGCCCATCGTGGCGGTTAAATACGTATCTTCACCGAAGCCTTCCGATGCACGGCCCCAGCGCGGATCGCGCGAGACATCGACCATCGGGGCCCAGGTCATGTTCAGGCCGTCATCCGCCGCTTCATAAGCCGACACGCGACCGACGGTTTTCACCGCATCGAGGTTAAAGGAGGAGGCCAGGCCGAGACTGATAGGGAAGACGGTGCGCTGGCCGTGTACCACGTCATAGGCGAAGAAGAGAGGGATCTTCAGGCGGCTAAGCGCCATTACCTGATCCTGCATTTTGCGGATATCCTGGCGGGTGACGGTGTTAAAGATGGCGCCCACCTGGCTTTCTTTGATCATCTCCCGGATGGCCTCTTTCGGGTTATCCGGGCCGACGCTTATCAGACGCAGCTGGCCGATCTTCTCATCAACCGTCATCTTTTTAAGCAGTTCCGTGACAAATGCGTCTCGGGCTTCAGGCGTAAGCGGGTGATTGCCAAACAACTCATCTGCCAGCGCAGGCTGCAGCGCCAGGCTGACGGCGACACCTAAAGAACATATCCATCTCATGTCGTTACTCTCTCATCATTAACCGCCGGAAGAAGGCCACCGGTCCGGGCGAAAAGCGCAGTGTGCCATAAACCCTCTTTTGCTTGCAGGGTTATTCTCTGATTTTTCTCATGAATAGTAGACCGCGAAACTGTTAATCGCGCTATGCTTTACAGCGAGAAATTTGCCCCACCACAAGGAGTGGAAGATGTCTTCTGTTCGAACTGACGATAACAAAACATTCATTAACGAACTGTCGCGCCTGGTTGGCTCCTCTCACCTGCTCACCGACCCGGCTAAAACCGCCCGCTACCGTAAGGGTTTCCGCTCCGGTCAGGGCGAGGCGCTGGCGGTAGTCTTTCCGGGCACGCTGCTGGAACTGTGGCGCGTGCTGAGCGCCTGCGTTGCCGCCGACAAGATTATATTAATGCAGGCGGCCAACACCGGCCTGACCGAAGGTTCTACGCCGAACGGCAACGATTACGATCGTGACATCGTGATTATCAGCACTCTGCGCCTCGACAAGCTGCATCTGCTGGATAAAGGCGAGCAGGTACTCGCCTTCCCAGGTACCACTCTTTACTCGCTGGAAAAAGCGCTTAAGCCGCTGGGACGCGAACCGCATTCGGTGATCGGCTCCTCCTGCATTGGCGCCTCGGTCGTCGGTGGGATCTGCAATAACTCCGGCGGCTCGCTGGTGCAGCGCGGCCCGGCTTACACCGAGATGTCGCTGTTTGCCCGTATCAATGAAGACGGCAAGCTGACGCTGGTGAACCATCTGGGAATCGATCTCGGCGTCACGCCGGAACAGATCCTCAGCAAGCTCGACGACGATCGCGTGAAGGATGAAGACGTTCAGCACGATGGCCGCCACGCGCACGACCATGACTACATTACCCGCGTGCGCGATATTGAAGCCGATACGCCGGCGCGCTATAACGCCGACCCGGACCGTCTGTTTGAGTCCTCCGGCTGTGCGGGCAAGCTTGCCGTTTTCGCGGTGCGTCTCGACACCTTCCCGGCAGAGAAAAAGCAGCAGGTGTTTTATATCGGCACCAACCAGCCTGAAGTGTTAACCGAAATCCGTCGTCATATTCTGGGCGAATTCACCCACCTGCCGGTGGCGGGCGAATATATGCATCGGGACATTTACGACATTGCCGAGCGTTACGGCAAAGATACGTTCCTGATGATCGACAAGCTCGGCACCGACAAAATGCCGTTCTTCTTCACCATGAAAGGCCGCACCGATGCGATGCTGGAGAAAGTGTCGCTGTTCAAACCTCACTTCACCGACCGCTTTATGCAGAAGCTGGGCAACGTTTTCCCGGCGCATTTGCCGGAGCGAATGAAAACCTGGCGTGATAAGTACGAACATCATCTGCTGCTGAAAATGGCCGGGGACGGGATTGCCGAAGCGCAGGCCTGGCTGGCCGACTTCTTCAAAACCGCCGAAGGGGATTTCTTCGCCTGTACCCCTGAAGAGGGCAGCAAAGCCTTCCTGCACCGTTTTGCCGCGGCGGGAGCCGCTATCCGTTACCAGGCAGTACACTCCGACGAGGTGGAAGATATCCTGGCGCTGGATATTGCCCTGCGCCGTAACGACACCGAGTGGTTTGAGCATTTGCCGCCGGAAATCGACAGCAAGCTGGTGCATAAGCTCTATTACGGCCATTTTATGTGCTATGTCTTCCATCAGGATTACATTGTCAAAAAAGGAGTTGATGCCCACGAACTGAAAGAGCAGATGCTCGCCCTTCTTCACGAGCGTGGCGCACAATATCCTGCGGAACACAACGTCGGGCATCTTTATAAAGCTCCTGACGCACTTAAGCAGTTTTATCGCGAGAATGACCCTACAAACAGCATGAACCCCGGCATTGGTAAAACAACGCGGAAGAAATACTGGAAAGAGAGCCCAGACGCGGAGCAGCACTTAACGCAAGCGTCTGATTAATTCCTACAGCCAAATTTGAGAGATTGTTTAGCGCTTGTTAATCGTAATAGAGTAACGGTCTGTCGCCGGAGAAACGTTTCTCCGGCATGCGATCACGAGGAGCAGGCACATCATGTCGGCTGTTGACGTTTTATCCGAAACCGAACTGGAAGTGCGCGACGCCCTTCCCGATGATGTGCATGCCATCACCGCAATTTATGCCTGGCATGTGCTTCACGGACGCGCGTCATTTGAAGAAGTCCCCCCGACTATCGACGAAATGCGCCAGCGTATGAAAAGCGTGGCTGAGAACGGTTTACCGTGGCTCATCGCGCTGTATCGCGGCATCGTGGTGGGTTACTGCTACGCCAGTCCTTACCGACCGCGACACGCCTACCGCTATACCCTGGAAGAGTCGATTTACGTGGACGCCAGCACCACCGGCCGCGGTTTTGGCACGGCATTAATGGATGCGCTTATCGCACGCTGCGAACAAGGCCCGTGGCGGCAGATGATTGCCGTAGTGGGAGATGGCAATAACAACGCCGGTTCGTTGCGGCTGCATAAAAAGCATGGCTTCGAGATTGTCGGTCAGCTGCGCAGCGTGGGATACAAGAAAGGCGACTGGCGGGATACGGTGATTATGCAGCGCCCGCTCAACGACGGGGACTGGACGCTGCCGGAATAAAAGCAAAACGGTAACCTGGGTTACCGTTTTTAGTGTGTTCTCCTCTCCCTGTGGGAGAGGGTTGGGGTGAGGGCATCAGCGCGCAGAGGTACTTAATCGTTCTGCGCCGTCGCCATCTGCTCCGCTTTCTGCTTTTTATACGTCAAAGCTGCGGCCGGTACAGGCTGCACTTTCCCGGTCTCAATCCAGGTCCGCAGGCGGCTCGCATCCGCAAAGTGAGTATATTTCCCGAAGGCATCCATCACCACCAGCGCCACCGGCTTACCGTTAAACACGGTGCGCATCACCAGACAGTGTCCTGCCGCGTTGGTGAATCCGGTTTTCGTTAGCTGAATGTTCCAGTTATCCCGGTAAACCAGATGGTTAGTGTTGCGGAACGGCAGCGTATAGGCCGGGTTGGCAAAGGTCGCCATCTCTTCACGGGTCGTGCTGAGCTGGCCAATCAGCGGATACTGCTTGCTGGCAATCAGCAGTTTCGTCAGATCGCGGGCCGTCGAGACGTTGTTAATCGACAGACCCGTCGGTTCAACATAGTGCGTATTGTTCATCCCCAGCGCTTTGGCTTTAGCGTTCATCGCGCGAATAAACGCGTCGTAACCGCCAGGATAGTGGTGTGCCAGGCTCGCGGCCGCACGGTTTTCGGATGACATCAGCGCCAGCAGCAGCATGTTTTTACGGCTGATTTCGCTGTTCAGGCGCACGCGAGAGTAGATCCCTTTCATCTCTGGCGTGTGGCTGATATCCACTTTCAGTTTTTCGTCCAGCGGCAGATGGGCATCAAGCACCACCATCGCGGTCATTAATTTGGTTATTGAAGCGATCGGGCGCACCAGGTCCGGATGGCTGGCGTAAATCACCTTATTGGTGTTGAGGTCGACAATCATCGCGCTGCCGGATGCAATTTGCGGCTGGGCAGCAGCAGTGGTCACCGCGGGCGTTTTAGCGACGGCTGGCACAGCAGCGGACGCCCCCAGCAACAGCGCCAGGCTAAGTAAAGAGACTCGGAATTTCAGCATGGTGAGACTTCTGATAATTATTCACGCACGTAATGACGTACACCGCCTGCGTCGACGGATAAACGCAGGCTGGCTTCGGCATCATAGCCGTCACAGTGCTTTGTCGCCAGCGGATAATCGTGAACAGATGCTGCATTGCTGGCATTTACGCCAGCAATGCAGTGAGCTTAGAAGAGACGGTATCCATAACCCCAAAGAATAACCGTCAGTGCCAGTAACGCCTCCAGCACCAGCACACCGATAGCCAGTGTGGAGCTGGAGAAGCTCAGCCCCTCTTCTTTGTTGATATTCAGGAAGGTTGGAACCCCCAGATACAGCAGATAACCTGTGTAACAGAGAGCAATCGTACCGATCAGTGCGCACAACCAGACCAGTGGATACAGTGCAACAATACCGCTTAAGAACAGCGGGGTCGCGACGTATCCAGCGAAGACCATACAGCGCGCCAGCGATGGACGTTGCGGATAGTTACGTGCCATCCAGTGAATGACACGCCCCATGACCGCCACGCCCGCCAGCATCAGGCCATAAAAGAGAATGGCAAGATAAAGCCCGGTAAACCAGGAAAGCTGAACCACGGTGCCGTCACCGAAATTCCAGCCGATTTGTGTTGTGCCAATAAACGCGCATATTACCGGCACCGCGGCCATCAGCAGCACATGGTGGGTGTAATGATGCGAGACCGTTTCGTTCTCACTTTTGATGACATGCATTTCACGATCGGGATGGGAGAAAAGTCCCCAGACATGGTTCATAGCGCCCCCTTGTTGTCGGCCCGTCAGCGATACCTTAAGTATAATGCAGGCTTTAGATTATTTTATGTACAGTGGGAAATTTCCGTTGATTTCTCCGCTGTTGATTCATGGGGTATATGATTAAACGAGGTACGCTGAGGGAGATAACATTTACGTAATGGATATTAACGCACTCATTGAACAATATGGCTATGCCGCGCTGGTCATTGGTAGCGTGGCAGAAGGTGAAACCATCACGCTGTTAGGCGGCGTCGCCGCGCATCAGGGCTTACTGAAATTTCCGCTGGTCGTCGCTGCGGTCGCGCTGGGCGGCATGATTGGCGATCAGCTACTCTACTTTCTGGGTCTGCGCTTTGGTCCGACGCTTCTCAAGCGTTTCGCTAAACACAAAAAGAAAATTAACCGCGCGCAGCGCCTGATCCAGCGCCACCCTTACCTGTTCGTTATAGGCACCCGTTTTATGTACGGCTTCAGGATAATCGGGCCGATACTGATTGGCGCCAGCCGTCTGCCCCCGAAAATTTTCCTGCCGCTGAATATTCTTGGCGCCGTTGCCTGGGCGCTGATCTTTACGACGCTCGGTTACGTGGGAGGCGAGGTGATAGGTCCGTGGCTGCATAATCTCGACCAGCATCTGAAGCACTGGGCATGGTTGCTTGTCGTGGTTGTGGCGGTGATTGGCGTCAGGCTGTGGCTGAAACATCGGGAAAAGGCGCGGGATGAGGCGTAGCCGGATGCGGCCTGATGCCCTGCCCCTCACCCTCTCCCACAGGGAGAGGGTAAAAAGTAGCTATCCCTCCGGCTTAAACTGCGGATTCGCCAGCATAAAACCCCCGTCAACGATAAACGATTGCCCGGTGGTATAGCTGGCGTCGCTGTCGCACAGCCACGCCACCAGGCTGGCGATTTCTCTCGTATGCCCGGGGCGCGCCAGTGGGATTTCCGGCATTGAGCCTTCTTTCACTTCGCAGTCGTCCATATCGTTCATGGGTGTGGCAATGGCACCCGGCGCAACGGCGTTCACCAGAATGTTGTGCTTAACCAGTTCTATCGCCATGGATTTGGTCAGGCCGCCGAGCGCATGTTTCGCAGCGGTGTAGGCGCTGGCCTCCGGCAGCGGCGTGTGCTCATGCACCGAGGTAATGTTGACAATTCGCCCTCCTTCCCCCTGCTTCACCATCTGCCGTGCCGCAATCTGCGAACAGAGAAACGCACCGTCCACGTCGACGGTGAAGATGTTCCTCCAGTCGTCAAACGGCATCTCCAGGAAGGGCGCTTTGGTCATCGCCCCGGCATTGTTAACCAGCACGTCCAGCCGACCGAAACGCGCAATCAGCACGTCAATGGCTTCAGCACCTTCCGGGAGCGTACTTAAATCGAGATGGACAGCCTCTGCTCGCTGCCCCTTCGCTTCCACTTCACGGCAGGTTTCCAGCGCACCTTTTTCATCAGAATGCCAGGTAATGCCAATATCAAACCCGCGCTCTGCCAGCATCAGGGCCGTGGTTTTACCAATCCCGGAATCCGATGCGGTAACAATCGCTACTCTGGTCATACTCACCTCCTGAAAAACAGCAAAGAGATAAGTATAGATAACGCATCTTTTTAGCCGTGATGATAGCCGCCCCCCAGCGCCGACGTCAGTTGCAGCGTGGCGTCGATATACTGTCCTTTCAGCATGACCGTCTCAAGGTGTTCTTTAAGCGCCGGGATTCTGGCTTCGCTGACCCGCGACCCCGCAAGGATACCTGCCCTAAAACGAGCCTGCGCCAGCGCCACTACTCGTGCCGCGTCTTTTTCGACCTGCTGCTGGTGACGGTTTTTTGCCGTCAGGGTTTCGACTTCGCTGGCCGTACGCGCCACCTGATTCACCGCCTCCACCACCGCTTTGTTGTAGTTCGCGACAGAGAGGTTATTCTGCGCCTGGGCACTATCCAGATTGGCGTTCAGCCTGCCGCTGTCGAAAATCGGCAGGGTCAAACCGGCGGTCACGCCCATCTGCTGAGCGGAAGAGCGGAACAGATCGCTGAGGTGCAGGGCATCCTGCTGTAAGAAGGCCATCAGATTCACGTCAGGATAGAACGCGGCTCTGGCGGCCTCCACCTCGCTCAGGGAGGCTTCGATATACCAGTGCGCCTCCTGAAGATCCGGGCGGCGCGCCAGCAGTTCATATCCCAGCGTTGAAGGGAGCGAGGCTTCTGTCGCAGGCAACGCATGGCGCGTAAGCGCTATGGCCGATGTACCAGTCAACGCAGTCAGTCGCGCCTCAATGGCCTTCATTTTGCCCTTCACGTCCGCTAACTGTTCATCCGTTTTGCTGGCATAAATATCGGTTTCGACGCCCTCCACCGAGGAGGTAATACCGTGCTGATACAGTTCACGGTCGGCATCGATAATATTTTTCTGCTCCTGCTTAATTTGGGAAAGGACATCCCCGGCAGCGGCCTGGGTCTGCCACGCCCAGTAAAGGCGCGCAACGCTGCTGGCAAGCAGCTGGCGAGTCTGCTCCAGCTCCGCTTTTTGCGCATTCACTTTACCGATACGCGCGGCAATCCGGGCGCGATTTTTCCCCCAGAGATCCAGATCCCACCCCGCCGTCAGGCCAAAAGTGCCATTGGTGTACCATGGGCCGGTCGTTCCCGCTGCCGGATCGGTCAGCGCGAACGGGCCCATCAGGCCTTCTGCCGACATTTTCTGACGTTCAACATCCGCAGAAAAATCCAGTTGTGGGCCATCGGCAGCAATAGCGGCCTTCGCCTGTGCTTCCGCGAGCGTAATACGTTGCCGGGCAATTTGCATATCCGGGGCATCCGCTATCGCTTTCGCAATAAGCGCATTTAGCTGCGGGTCGTTATACTCTTTCCACCATTCGTTTTTCGGCCAGTCCGCATGGTTAAGTCGGGTATTTACAGATGCAGCTGTCGCCTGCGTTTTTATTGGCGCTACCGTGGAATGTTCCGGTGCGCACGCAGCCAGCATAAAAACAAGGGGAGCACTCAGAGATAAAATAGGAAAACGTTTCATTACGCCATGCACTCAAAAAATAAAGGCGCAACTTACGCTTGATGACTTTCCGTTTTTTAGTAACGCGTGGCAATCCGCAAATTGTTATACATTTACATAATTAGCAAAATATTCACCTAGTGAATTATTTAAATTTAAATATTACCGCTAGTTATTTTGACTGAATGACCCGCGCAATTTCAGCCGACGTCTGGAGCGTGCGGATCGCCTGAAATAACCCCAGCGCTTCGCTGTATTCTTTACGTAAATAGCTCAGCCACTGCTTGATGCGCGCGACGTGATACAAGCCGGTATCACCCTGCTTTTCCAGACGGCTGTATTTTTGCAGCAGCGTCACCACGTCAGCCCATGGCATACGCGGTTCGTTATATTTCACGACGCGACTGAGGTTGGGCACGTTCAGCGCACCGCGGCCAATCATCACCGCATTGCAGCCCGTCTCTTTCAGGCATGCCTGCGCGCTTTCATAATCCCAGATTTCGCCGTTGGCGATCACCGGGATAGTGAGCCGTTTGCGGATCTCGCCAATCGCCTGCCAGTTAATCCGCTCAGCTTTATAACCATCTTCCTTGGTGCGGCCATGCACCACCAGCTCGGTGGCCCCAGCCTGCTGCACCGCATCGGCAATTTCAAACTGCTTATCTCCGCTGTCCCAGCCCAGACGAACTTTCACGGTGACCGGCAGATGCGAGGGTACCGCCTCGCGCATGGCTTTTGCGCCGCGATAAATCAGCTCAGGATCCTTGAGTAGCGTTGCCCCGCCGCCGCTGCCGTTGACCAGCTTTGACGGACAGCCACAGTTGAGATCGACGCCATACGAACCCAGCGCCACGGCCCTGGCGGCGTTTTCCGCCAGCCATTCAGGATACTGGCCTAACAGCTGGATCCGCACCAGCGTACCGGAAGGCGTCCGGCTCTGGCGGTGCAGTTCAGGACAGAGACGGTAGAAAGACTTTTCTGGCAGCAACATATCGACCACGCGCAAAAACTCCGTCACGCAGAGATCGTAATCGTTCACCTCGGTAAGCAGCTCGCGCACAAGAGAATCGAGCACGCCTTCCATCGGGGCCAGTAAAACACGCATTCTGAGTACCTGTGAAAAAAGACGCGCTATAGTAGCTGCTCTGTATGTATGTGGAAAGCCCGGCGTTCCATTCCGGAATGTCTGGTATGCTCAAAATTCATGATGTGATCCGTGGCACATTTTCAGGTTTAATTGTATGATGAATGCGTTTCATCAAGGACTATCACCATGAGCAAATCATTGAACATTATCTGGCAATATCTGCGCGCATTCGTCCTGATTTACGCCTGCCTGTATGCCGGGATTTTTATCGCGTCGCTGCTGCCTATCACCATTCCTGGCAGCATTATCGGCATGCTGATCCTCTTTGTTTTACTGGCGCTGCAAATTCTGCCCGCAAAGTGGGTTAACCCCGGCTGTTTCGTCCTCATCCGCTATATGGCGCTGCTTTTCGTGCCCATCGGCGTCGGGGTCATGCAGTATTTTGATTTGCTCAAAGCCCAGTTCGGCCCGATTGTGGTCTCCTGCGCGGTTAGCACGCTGGTGGTTTTCCTTGTTGTGAGCTGGAGTTCACATCTGGTACATGGCGAACGTAACGTCATCGGGGAGAAAACAAAAAAATGATGGCTAATATCTGGTGGTCTCTGCCGTTAACCCTGCTGGTCTTCTTCGCCGCGCGTAAACTTGCCGCACGCTTCAAAATGCCGCTGCTCAAC
Source organism: Enterobacter sp. T2 (assembly GCF_010692925.1). NCBI lineage: Bacteria > Pseudomonadati > Pseudomonadota > Gammaproteobacteria > Enterobacterales > Enterobacteriaceae > Enterobacter > Enterobacter sp. T2. The sequence continues at coordinate 3,229,447 of NZ_CP048736.1, forward strand.
CCCCTGCTGGTGGCGATGGTGGTAATTATTCCTTTCCTGCTGCTCACCGGCATCCCTTACGAACGTTACTTTGCCGGCAGCAAAATTTTAAACGACCTGTTGCAACCCGCCGTTGTGGCCCTCGCCTTTCCTTTATATGAGCAGCTGCACCAGATCCGCGCCCGCTGGAAATCCATCATTACTATCTGTTTTGTGGGCAGCCTGGTGGCGATGATCACCGGCACGTCGGTGGCGCTATTGATGGGCGCTTCGCCACAAATTGCGGCCTCTATTCTGCCTAAATCGGTGACCACACCTATCGCAATGGCGGTAGGCGGCAGCCTCGGCGGGATCCCGGCCATCAGCGCGATGTGCGTCATTTTCGTCGGTATTCTCGGCGCGGTGTTTGGTCACACCCTCCTGAACGCGATGCGGATCCATACTAAAGCGGCGCGGGGATTGTCGATGGGTACCGCCTCGCACGCCCTGGGTACCGCCCGCTGCGCGGAGCTGGACTATCAGGAAGGGGCTTTTAGCTCCCTGGCGCTGGTGATATGCGGGATTATCACCTCCCTGCTCGCCCCGTTCATTTTCCCGTTGATACTGGCGGTGATGGGCTAAAATTTGCGATGCGTCGCGCAAATTTCATTTTGATTTCATAAGTTGCATACATAATGAGAAGTGGATCACATATAAAGCCCCAGCGGCTCCGTAAACTACCGATCCATTAACCTTTATGAGGCAAACGCCATGCACCCACGTTTTCAAGCTGCCTTCGCTCAGCTTGCAGAGAATTTGCAATCAGCCCTTGCTCCCGTCCTGGCAGATGCACATTTCCCCGCCCTGCTGACGGCAGAGCAGGTCACCATGCTGAAACAAGCAGCGGGACTGGACGAAGACGCGCTGGCTTTCGCACTGCTGCCCCTGGCTGCCGCCTGCGCGCGTGCCGATCTCTCCCACTTCAACGTCGGCGCTATTGCGCGCGGCGTCAGCGGAACCTGGTACTTCGGTGGAAACATGGAGTTCCTGGGCGCAACCATGCAGCAAACCGTTCATGCGGAGCAGAGCGCTATCAGTCACGCCTGGTTGCGCGGTGAAAAGGCCTTGAGCGCCATCACCGTGAACTACACGCCGTGCGGCCACTGCCGTCAGTTTATGAACGAGCTGAACAGCGGGCTGCAACTGCGCATCAACCTGCCGGGACGTGCGCCACATACGCTGGGCGATTACCTGCCGGATGCCTTCGGCCCGAAAGATCTGGACATTAAAACGCTGCTGATGGACGAGCAGGATCATGGTTTCGCCCTGTCCGGCGATGACCTGAGCGAAGCGGCCATTCGTGCGGCTAACAAGAGCCACACTCCGTACAGTAACGCCCCAAGCGGCGTGGCGCTGCAGTGCCGCGATGGCCGTATCTTCACCGGCAGCTATGCGGAAAACGCCGCGTTTAACCCAACGCTGCCGCCGCTGCAGGGTGCGCTCAACCTGCTGAGCCTGAACGGCTACGACTACCCCGACATTCAGCGCGCAATTCTGGCCGAAAAGGCCGATGCGCCACTGATTCAGTGGGATGCCACCGCTGCGACGCTCAAGGCGTTAGGCTGCACGACGATCGACCGCGTACTGCTGGCATAAATCCTTCCGGCGGACTGAAATGTCCGCCACATTGCTGAAAAACCCCTCAGTTGAGTCGCTGTTTCTTGCGCTAACCAGACGGGTAAAGTAGCCTGAGTGAACTTTCATCCACGAACGAGCCATCTCCATGTTAAAGCGCGTTTTTTACAGCCTGTCTGTCCTGGTCGGCATACTGCTGTTGATCGTGCTGGGTCTCGACCGCTGGATGAGCTGGAAAACCGCCCCTTACATCTTTGATGACCTGCAGGACCTGCCCTATCGCCAGGTGGGCGTGGTACTCGGCACCGCCAAGTATTACCGCACCGGGGTGATCAACCAGTATTATCGTTACCGAATTCAGGGCGCGCTGAACGCTTACAACAGCGGCAAGGTGAACTATCTGCTGTTAAGCGGTGATAACGCGCTGCAAAGCTATAACGAACCGGTGACGATGCGTAAGGACCTGATTGCCGCAGGCGTGGATCCTGCCGACATCGTGCTCGACTACGCAGGCTTCCGCACCCTCGACTCCATCGTGCGCACCCGCAAAGTGTTCGACACCAACGACTTCATCATCATCACCCAGCGTTTCCACTGCGAGCGCGCGCTGTTTATTGCGCTGCATATGGGTATTCAGGCGCAGTGCTACGCGGTGCCGTCGCCTAAAGATATGCTGAGCGTGCGCGTGCGCGAATTTGGCGCGCGCTTTGGCGCGCTGGCGGACCTCTACATTTTCAAACGTGAACCGCGCTTTTTAGGCCCGCTGGTGCCGATTCCGGCGATGCATGAAGTACCGGAAGACGCGCAGGGTTACCCGGCTGTGACGCCGGAGCAACTGCTTGATATGCAGAAGAAAGAGAAAAAATAGCCCGCCTTTATACTTTCTTTACGCCGGGCCTGCTGCTTTTTATCCCCCATTTACGCCGCCCCATTTAAGCTGAGTTCACTGCCGCTACGGCTTCATTGAAGAACGACTATGAACTCGATAATGATTGCGTTTTTCCTCAAAAGTATCCGTCCGTATTTTAGCTTTCCCGGTTTATCACTCCCCGGCGCACTCAACTCAGGTCTGTGGCTTGATGAAAAAATTGATGCCCTGCAGCACAACATTTCCGTGGAAGTGGCGGATTATCTGGAGCGTTACCCGCAGACGAAACATGTTGACGTTTACCTCAACGATATCAACGGCATTATGCGCGGCAAGCGTCTCTCGGTAGAGAGCATGTTGAATCTGGAAAAAGGCTGCTACTTTCCCCTCTCTGTCTACGCGATGGATCAGAAAGGGAAAATAGCCGCCCTGCTGGATGATGAGCCGGATCGACTCTGCATCCCTGTCGCCGGTTCCCTGCGCCCCTCTGCACAAGATCCGCAGCACAACGCGCAGATCCTGTTGACGATGAAAGACAGCGATGGCGCCCCCTGCCCGCTTGAGCCGCGCGTGATACTGCAGAACGTACTGGCCCGCTTCCACCAGCACGGGCTGTTCCCGGTGATTGCCCCGGAAATTGAGTTCTACCTGACGGGGCAGGATACCCATGAGCCGCAGAATCAGGGCTGCTTTCATATGGATACTTCGGCAGAACATACGGCGCTGTTTGACGAACTGGAACAGCTGGCACACCTTCAGCGCATCCCGCTGACAGGGATCGTCGCGGAAGCCGAGTCCGGGCAGTTCGAGTTAAACCTGAAGCATAGCCACCGCGTCGTTGAGGTCTGCGATAACGTACTGGCCCTGCGCCGCCTGACCCGCTACGTTGCCGAAGAGCACGGCCTGCAGGCCAATTTTATGGCCAAGCCTTTCAGCCAGCAGTCCGGCAGCGGTTTGCATTTTCATTTCAGCCTGAACAATAGTCGGGGCGAAAACGTCTTCGCTTCACCAGTGAATGCGCTTAACAGCATGATGCGTTTATGTATCGCAGGTCAGCTGGCGCTAATGCCCGCCTCCATTGCCATTCTGGCGCCGGGTGTGAATGCGTTTCGCCGCCTGCGTAAAAACCTGACGGAACCCGTCTTTAACTCCTGGGGCTATAACACCCGCTCCGCCGCATTGCGTATTCCCTGCTCGGATGACAGCAACCGTCGTATTGAGTACCGACTGGCCGGAGCTGATGCCAATCCGTATCTGGTCGCCGCAACTATCCTCACCGGCATGCTGTACGGGCTGGAAAATATCGAGGAGGACGATTTACCTGAACCTCAGCATGATGAACCCGCACTGCCGCTGTTTCAGCAGGAGGCGATTGAGACATTTTCCCGCTGTCAGTATCCCACCGACAGCCTGGGAGACGCCTTTTCTGAACAGTGGGTAGCCTGCAAGCTTTCAGAGCTCGACTGGTTTGAAAGCATTGTAACCCGTGAAGAGTCACGTCTTGCGTAGGACAAAAAAAGCCCGCTCGGTGAGCGGGCCAGGTAAAGCGAGTGACGATTATTTCTTACGTGCGTACTTCAGTGAATCCAGCGCAACGGCGAAGATAATAATCGCGCCTTTAATGATGTACTGCCAGTACGGGTTCACGCCGATGTAGGTCAGGCCGTAGTTGATCACGGTGAAGATGATCACACCGGTGACCACACCGAGTACGGTACCCACGCCGCCGCTGAAGGAGACGCCGCCGACCACACAGGCTGCAATCGCATCCAGTTCGTACATAAAGCCGAGGTTGTTGGTTGCAGAACCGATACGACCGGCTTCCAGCATCCCACCGAAGGCGTAGAACACCCCGGACAGGGCATAGATCATCAGCAGGTTCAGGGCCACGTTGACGCCGGAGACTTTCGCCGCTTCCGGGTTACCGCCGATAGCAAAGATGTTTTTACCAAAGCGCGTTTTGTTCCACAGGATCCAGACAAACGCCACCGCGATCAGCGCATAGAAGGTGATATACGACAGGCGGAAACTGCCCAGCGCGATAAACCCTTGCGTGAAGGTTGAGAAGCCGCTGTCAAAGCCCGAGATAGGAGACGCGCCCACGAAGTCGTAGTAGAGGGAGTTGATACCGTAAACGATGATCATCGTACCCAGCGTGGTGATAAATGGCGTCACGTTCAGGTAAGCGATGATGATACCGTTGATCAGACCAATCACCGCGCCAATAGCGCAGACAATCAGGATCACCACGAAAATCGGCATGGTCGCCATTTCCGGGAAGACCTTGTTGGCGTTTTCCATCGACTGCAGCAGGGTTGCCGCAATAACCGCCGCCAGGCCGACCTGACGACCGGCAGAAAGGTCAGTACCCTGGGTGACGATAAGGCCCGCCACGCCCAGCGCAATGATAATACGCACGGAAGACTGGGTCAGAATGTTACTCAGGTTCAGCAGACTTAAGAACGTAGGGTCCTGGAAAATGATAATGGCCAGCAGGACTAAAAGAACAACGTAAATTCCGCCTTCTTTCAGGTAAGTGAGAAAACTTTTTTTATTTAACGCACTCATGAGGAGCCCCTGATCTTAAAGGTGCAAAGACGCAAGACGCAAAATTTCGTTTTGCGTTGTCGTTTTGGTGTCAACAATACCGGCAACGAGACCATTGCTCATAACCAGAATACGGTCTGTGATCCCTAACAGTTCCGGCATTTCGGAAGAAATAATAATGATCCCTTTATTCTTTTTCGCCAGCTCGGCAATCAGCTGATAAATTTCAAACTTCGCGCCGACGTCAATGCCACGGGTAGGTTCATCCAGCATCAGAATTTCTGGCTGGGTTAATAACCAACGTCCGATAATGACTTTTTGCTGGTTACCCCCCGAAAGCGAACCAATTTGCGTGCGGTGGCCAGGCGTCTTCACGCGCATGGAGTCAATCACCCACTGGGTATCGCTCTTCATGCGGGAGTTATCCAGCAGTCCGACTTTATTTTTGTAATTACGAATATTAGAAATTAACGAGTTAAAGTTAATATCCAGATAAGCATAAATACCCGTCGAACGACGTTCTTCCGTTACCAGCGCAAAACCGTTATTAATGGCTTCGTTGGCATTGTGGTTGTTAATTTTCTTTCCGTGCAGCGTAATGGTGCCCTGGGCCTTCTCACGGATACCAAACAAGGTTTCCACAATGTCGGTACGCTTTGCCCCCACCAGACCGGCAATCCCCAGGATTTCGCCTTTGTGCAGGTCGAAGGAGACATCGCGGATGGACGGCTGACGCAGCGAGGTGAGATTGCGCACTTCAAGAATCACTTCACCCGGCTTGTTCTCTTTGTCCGGGAAGCGCTGGTTAAGGGAGCGGCCAACCATCATGGCGATGATCTTGTCCATATCCAGCCCTTCCAGCGGCTGCGTGGCAATCCACTGGCCGTCGCGCAGGATGGTAATCTCATCGCACAGCTGGAAGATCTCTTCCATTTTGTGAGAGATGTAGACAATGCCGCAGCCGCGTTCTTTCAGCTTACGAATAATGGTAAAAAGGTGATTAACCTCTTTTTCCGTTAATGACGATGTCGGTTCGTCCATGATGACGATTTTCGCATCATAGGAGAACGCTTTGGCAATTTCGATCATCTGCATTTGTGAGACGGATAAGGTTCCCACGCGAGCGCGCGGATCGATATCAATATCCAGCTCATCAAAAATCGCTTTGGTGTCACGATACATTTTGTCCTGATCGACAAAGACACCTTTGGTTGGATAACGCCCCAACCACATGTTATCCATAACGGAACGTTGCAGTACCAGGTTTAATTCCTGGTGAACCATCGAGATACCGTTTTCCAGTGCTTCTTTCGCTGAATGGAAATCGATCTCTTTCCCCTGAAAAAGAATGCTGCCAGAATCTTTTTGATAGATCCCAAAAAGACATTTTAATAATGTTGATTTACCCGCACCGTTCTCCCCCATTAATGCATGAATAGAGTGAGGACGGACTTTTAAATTAACATTATCGAGTGCCTTAACACCGGGAAATGACTTGTTAATACCGTTCATTTCCAACAAGTATTCACCGGTTGACTGAGTAGTTGTGCTGACCATAATTATACCTTGTTGGCCTCGCATATCGCGTTATAAAAGGGCGCAACGAATTGCGCCCAGTGGAGACAGGTTAACTCACTTATTTACCGATAAACTCAGCCAGGTTGGACTGGTCTACGCCCACGTAAGGTACGCGAACGATTTTGTTGTCAATTTTCCAGCTGGTGCCATCTGCCGCGCCTTTACCGTCAGCGAGGTTTTTCGCCAGATCGAAGGTGGCTTTCGCCTGGTTATTGGCATCGTTCAGAACGGTACCGGCCATCGCGCCAGATTTAACCAGCGCCAGCGCTTCTGGCAGGGCATCCACACCGAATACCGGAATGGACGATTTATTGTGGGCTTTCAGCGCTTCTACCGCACCCATTGCCATCGCATCGTTGTTGGCGATAACCACTTCGATTTTGTTCGCGTTAGGGCCGGACAGCCAGGCATCCATCTTATCTTTCGCCTGGGCGGTATCCCACATCGCGGTATCTAATGCCAGCTGCTGGGTTTTCAGGCCCTTATCATTCAGCTCTTTGATAACGTAAGTCGTACGCGCTTCAGCATCCGGGTGACCAGGTTCGCCTTTCAGCAGAACGAACTGGATCTGACCGTCTTTGTTCAGGTCCCAGTTCGGGTTCGCTGCCCAGTGTTTCGCGATCAGATCGCCCTGAATAATGCCGGACTCTTTGGAGTCAGTACCGACGTAATACGCTTTGTCATAGCTATCCAGCGCTTTACGGGAAGGTTCTTTGTTGAAGAAGACGATTGGCACATTCTGGCCGCGCGCTTTTTCAATTACCGTGCCTGCTGCAGCCGGGTCAACCAGGTTGATCGCCAGGGCTTTCACGCCTTTCGCCAGAAGAACGTCGATCTGGTCGTTCTGTTTGGACTGGTCATTCTGGGAGTCATTCATCAGCAGCTGTACGTCTGGCGCTGCTTTCGCATCTTTCTCGATAGCTTTACGTACAACAGACATGAAGTTGTCGTCGTATTTATAAATCGTCACACCAATACGGGTATCCGCAGCGTGCGCTGCTGCACCAAAAAGCATGCTTGCCATTACAGCAGACAGGGTCAACACCTTCTTATTCATGGTATCTCCGGTTTTTTTTATGCAGGGTAGTTCTGGTGAATAACGAGCGGCAGGCAGATGTTAATAAAACGTTACTGACAGCCGACGTTCACTTATAAAATTTCTCTCTTCCGTGGTCGGTAACGCTCCAGAAATGCGTTTTATTCGTTGTTTGCGGCACATTGGCTACTGTTAAAGTGAATAATCACCGTTACATAGCGTTTCAGCTGCTAAAACGCTGACATCATAGTCAGCGCCTTGTTAAGATACTGTGAATTTACTCACAGATTGAAAACGGTTACATCACCTCATGTAATCAGTTAGTGATCGGAGCCACAATTTGCCGCGACGCGACGGAATGCCGACGCACCAGGGTTGGCATGAAGCAATGCGTCGCCCCAGGATCCAGCAGCCCTGCGGCTCCCTGTAACGCCAGTTCAGTAGCCAGTTTTGCCATAGAAGCAATGGGATAGCGCACCGTGGTCAGCTGCGGGTCGGTGTAACGGGCGATCGGAATGTCGTCAAAGCCAATCAACGACAAATGCTGCGGCACCGCAATGCCGTTATCTTTCAGTGCCGTCAGCGCGCCCGCTGCCATGCTGTCGTTATACGCAAACACCGCAGAAAGCTGCAGATTGCGGCCCAGCAACTCCACCATTGCCGCCTCACCGCCCTGCATGTCAGGCGTACCGGTGCCGATCCAGCTCTCTGATGCGGTAATGCCGTGTTCTTTCAGGGCGTTTTGCCAGCCCTCACGCCGGTACGCGTCATCTTCAATTTGATGGCTGGAGGCAAGATAACCGATCCGCTGATGGCCGTTATTGATAAGCATTTTGGTGGCCATCATGGCGCCGCTGACGTTATCCAGCCCAACACAGCGGTGGGCATAGCCCGGCACAATTCGGTTAATCAGCACCATGCCCGGAATCTGTTCCATAAACCCGGCAAGCTCTTCATCACTTAAGGCTTTGGAGTGAACAATCAGGGCGTTACAGCGCTGGCGAATCAGTACTTCGATGGCATGACGCTCTTTCTCCGCCTCATGATAGCTGTTGCCAATCAGCACATATTTTTGATGCTGCTGGGCAACCACATCGACCGCTTTCACCAGCGCACCGAAAAAGGCGTCTGAGACATCCATCACCACCACGCCGATGGTATCGCTGACCTGCGTGGCAAGCGCCTGCGCGTTGGCATTTGGCCGGTATCCGAGCTGGGTCACGGCTTTCATTACGGTTTCACGGGTTTCAGGGCTCACCAGCGCACTGTTGTTCAGCACGCGGGAGACGGTAGCCACAGAAACGCCCGCCAGACGGGCGACATCACGAATGGTGATCATATTCACCATCCTTCAAAGGATTGCAGCAACTCACAGACACCCCCTGTGTTTAGCAAGGTGGCTATTTTGGCAGCGAGAGAAAAGGGACTACGTGAAGAAGCTCACAGTCATGAAAACGCTTACATCCGTTTTGTTAATGATTGTGATCCAGATCGTTATCTGGATGTATTACTCAATGATACCCCTGAAGCATGTGCGGTTAACTGACGCCACACCCACTCCAGCGGCCCCTGACGGAAATAACGCAGCCAGATAACGGAAAACGCCAGATTAACCGCCCAGATCGGAATAACAAACGCCAGCAGCCCGAGGCGGTCGAATTTCATAAACAGGCCAAAGCGATAGAAAATCGTGGTGCATATCAACGTTTGCAGGAGGTAATTGCTTAACGCCATGCGCCCGACGCAGGCGACTGCGCTGACAAGCCACAGGCGAGAAAGCTGCGGCCAGAAGCCATATATTAGTGCCGCGTAGCCGATGGTCTGGAATGGCGCGCTCAGTTCACGCGGTACCTGGAGCAGGAAAGCGCACCAGCGATAATCCCAGTGAATGTGCCACTGTGTCATCACCGCCGGGAGGTTTATCAGCACGCCGAGCAGAACCAGCCCCGCCCCGGTGCGACGATAATGACGCAGGCTGAACTCCCCTTTCAGCCACCCGGTGCGCATCAATGACGCCCCCATCAGCATCATCCCTGCCAGCTGCCAGCCGTATTGCGCCCCCAGCGCAAGAAGGTTATCCCCCAGCATATCCGCCCGGTTGCTAATGGCTTCCGTACCGCCTTTTAGCTTCCAGAACTGCTCGTACTGCAGGTTTGCAGCATCCGGGATCCAGGAACGGTTGGTCGCTTCGCCAGAGATCATCCCCAGCAGCAGCAGCACCCCAAGCCCCATGAGATAGAGCATCACGCCGGTGTTAAACAGGCTTTTAACGCTGTGCGCATCACGAATGAGACGCCAGCAGATAAGCCCGACTAACCCATACGCGAGAAGAATATCGCCGTCCCAGAAGAACAGACCGTGGATAAAACCGAGGATCACCAGAAGGGTTAAGCGCGACTGGATCCAGCGGGTGCCGCGTTTAAGCAGAAGCTGTAGTCCTGCGCCAAACAGCAGGGCAAAGAGCGTGAGGAATTTAACCTGGGCAAACAGATCAAGGATTGCCCAGGTCCAGGCATCGCTTCGGGTGATGTCGCCGTACCAGGCGGGATTGAGATAAGCGGCCTTCGGCAGACCGAAGGCGCTGATATTCAGCAGCAGGATACCCAGTATGGCGACGCCGCGAACAAAATCGAGCGTGACGTTTCGCTCCATGGTCCCTGCCCTGTGAGATTAGTTGTGGTGACGCACGGCGCGCAGGAACTCCTGGCGGGTGTTCTGGCTCGATTTAAACAGACCGCCCAGCGAAGTGGTGGTGGTTGCACTGGTCGCATCACGTACGCCGCGGGCTTTCACGCAGTAGTGAACGGCATCGATGGAGACCGCCACGTTATTGGTGCCCAGCAGCGTTTGCAGGGCAATCAGGATCTGCTGCGTAAGACGCTCCTGAACCTGCGGACGCTGCGCGAAGAACTGCACAATACGGTTGATCTTCGACAGACCAATCACCGTATCTTTCGGAATGTAAGCCACGGTCGCTTTACCGTCGATAGTGACGAAGTGATGTTCGCAGGTGCTGGTCAGCGTTATATCACGTACCGTGACCATCTCGTCCACCTTCATCTTATTTTCAATAACGGTAATTTTCGGGAAGTTGGCGTAATCCAGGCCAGAGAAAATTTCGTCGACGTACATTTTCGCGATGCGCTTAGGCGTCTCCATCAGACTGTCATCGCTCAGATCGAGATTCAGCAGTTGCATGATCTCGGTCATATGCCCGGAAATCAGACTTTTACGGGTTTCATTGTCCATATCCTCAACGGGCGGACGCAATGGCGTTTCGAGACCGCGCGCAAGCAGGGCTTCATGGACCAGGGCAGCTTCTTTACTGAGTGATGACATTTTCTTCTCCTGCAGGTGTGGCGTCTTTCGCCCTCGTTGTGGCAAAAGTATGCGCTCATTGTGCGTGAGGCGACGCACATAATCCAGTATTCACGACGATAATTATTGCAATTGCTGTTGCCTTTCAGCGTGACGATTCCAGACCAGGGCGCCGCCGATGAACAACGCGACGCCCGCCAGCCCCAGCGCAGGCTCCAGCCGGTGGGTTAGCCAGGTCGATAATGCCGACGTCACCGGGCCAATCAACTGCCCGATGGCATACCCGGTGGTGAGCAGTCCCGCCATATAACGCGTGTGGTTCGGTGCCAGCTCTCGGCCGTATAAAAGAGAGAGTTGCACGGCGCAAAGGAACCCGCCACCTACCAGCAGCCCGCCCGTCAGCAAACCGCCGATGCCCGGCAGCAGCCAGGCCGCCAGGACACCCGCGCTCTGAAGCCACAGCACGATAGCCAGCCTGCGGTTAGCCGTGGAGATATGTCGCAAGGCAATGCTGAGCGCAATCCCCACCACAGCGGCGAGACCAAAAATCGGCCAGACAAACTGGGCAAACAGGCTGCCGGGAAAGCGCACGGCGGCCATTTGCGATAAAAAGGTCGCCGGAAGGATATAGCCAAATCCCGCCAGGCTGTAGCTCCAGACCAGGCGCTTTAAATCCGCGGTCAGCCGCAGCGACTCAGGCGCAGTCCCCGGGCGATGAAGCTGACCCGCACGCGGCAGATAGCGTGCCACCAGCGCAATCAACACGAGCGCCAGCACGCCGTAGATCTGCCACGCCGCACCGGCCGAAAGGGATTTCGCCTGAATATAGACCGCGAGCAGGCCGCTCAGGGCGATACCCGCGCCGGGGCCGGCAAACACCGCAGCACTGAGCCCCGGTTTACCTAGTTGCCCCAGCCGCTCGTTGGTCCAGGCGGCAATCAGCACCATTGACCAGCCACTCATGCAGCCGATCGCAAAGCGCAGCAGGCCGTGTATGACGGCGTTATCCGCCGCCGCGGAGAGCAGCGTCAATGCAACCGCACCCGTAATGCCGAGCCAGAGCCGCGTTTCAACAAAGCGGCGCGCGCGCATGGCATCCCATGCTCCCACCAGATAGCCAAGATAATTCATCGCCGCCACCAGGCCTGCGCTGGTGAGCGTGAGTTGCCCGGCGGCAATCATCAGCGGTACCTGAGGCGTAAAGGCAAAGCGCCCTATCCCCATCGCCACCACCAGCACGACAAACCCACTAAGCGCAATACGCAGCGCCATGACCGCTCCAATTGTTAAAGAAAAGTAAATTTATGATGCAGCATCTTGCCGTTCCGCGAAAGTGAAAGTTGCTCACAGGTAAATGAAAACGCTGTATTATGATGCTAATGAATAGCTATTCTCATTAAGGAGCCTTGCATGGAACTGCTCGAAGAGCACCGTTGTTTTGAAGGTCGACAGCAGCGCTGGCGGCACGACTCCACCACGCTGAACTGCGCCATGACGTTCAGTATTTTCCTGCCTCCGGCAGAGAATCCGCCTGTTCTGTTCTGGCTTTCTGGCCTGACCTGCAACGACGAAAACTTCACAACCAAAGCCGGTGCGCAGCGTATTGCGGCCGAGCTGGGTATCGCGCTGGTGATGCCCGATACCAGCCCCCGTGGGGACGATGTGGCGGATGATGCAGGATACGACCTGGGTAAAGGCGCCGGGTTTTACCTGAATGCGACCGAGCAGCCGTGGGCGAGTCATTATCGTATGTATGACTACATCCGTGACGAGCTGCCTGCGCTGATTCAGGCCGAATTCGCGGTAAACGATCGCTGCGCCATCAGCGGACATTCCATGGGCGGACACGGGGCGCTAATCATGGCGCTGAAAAACCCCGGGAAATATACCAGCGTCTCTGCGTTCGCGCCGATTGTTAACCCAACGCAGGTACCGTGGGGACAAAAAGCCTTCACCCACTATCTGGGCAAAGATGAAACGAAATGGCAGGAATGGGACAGCTGTACGCTGATGCTGGCGAGCGACTCAGCGAATGCGATCCCGATGCTTATCGATCAGGGCGATGCGGATCAGTTCCTCGCCGGGCAACTCCAGCCCGCCGTTTTAGCTGAAGCGGCACGTCAGAAGGACTGGCCGCTCACGCTGCGCATTCAGCCAGGATATGACCACAGCTATTACTTTATGGCCTCCTTTATTGAGGATCATCTCCGCTTCCACGCGGCGCATTTGTTCGCGTAATTTTCGCTATTTGCCCGATAGCCTCTCGCCTGTCGGGCTTTTCCCCTTATTGACATAATCCTATCCGCTTGAAACCAGGCTATTTTCTTGCCAACACATTAAACACAAATGATTTCAATTATCATTTGTGTTTACAATTATACATTCTTTTGTACAATTCCAGACTCTTCTCCATCACAAAGAGTTCTTACAAGACAAATACATACAGTTCTCAGGGTTATCCCGATGGAGTTTTTTTCTTTTTATATGGAATGTACAAATGACAATACCACGCGTTAAATTGCTGGCCGCCGCCATTGGCGCCGCCACACTTTCCTCCTTCGTTCACGCAGCCGATCAGGACACCGTTGTCGTCACTGCGACGGGTTTTGAACAAAAAATCCAGAATGCCCCCGCCTCCATCTCGGTGATTTCAAAACAGCAGATTGAAGATAAAGCCTACCGTGATGTCACCGATGCCCTGAAAGACGTCCCGGGCGTCGTCGTTACTGGCGGCGGGAGCAGCAGTGATATCAGTATTCGCGGCATGGCGTCGCAGTACACGCTGTTCCTGGTGAACGGCAAACGCGTGAGTACGCGCAGTACCCGCCCAAACAGCGACAACTCGGGCATTGAACAAGGCTGGCTGCCGCCGCTGGAGTCCATTGAGCGTATCGAGGTTATCCGTGGCCCGATGTCCTCACTTTACGGCTCTGATGCTATGGGTGGAGTCATCAACGTCATTACCAAAAAAGTGTCGAACACCAAGGCCTGGACAGGTTCGTTGCATGGCGATGCAACCTTCCAGGAAAACAATGATTCCGGTGATATCTTTCAGACCAACGCCTACGCTTCAGGTCCCCTGATTGACGGGCTGCTTGGCGCAAAAGTGACGGGGCTTTTGTCACGCCGCGCAGAAGATAAGATTGTGAACGGGTATAACGAGCAGAAAATGCGTAACGGCGGTATTACGTTGAATTTCACGCCGGACGAGCAAAATGATTTCGACCTCGACTTTGCCCGTGAACTTCAGGACAGAAACAGCACGCCGGGGATGTCGAAAGCGACGGAAACCTGCCGTGGAACGACCTGTACGCCAAATACCAAAAGCGAAACCCGCTATGAACATACCACCTACTCATTAACCCACAGCGGTTATTACGACGACTTCAATACCACCAGCTATATCCAACAGGAAGAGACGAATAATCCGGATCGTGAAATGCGCTCGTACAACACCACCTTCAACAACCAGAACCAGATCTTCCTCGCCGATCATACCCTGACTCTCGGCGGGCAATATCGCTATGAGAAACTGCGCGACAACGGCAATCAGCTGGAGGCTGCCGATGGCCTGAACAAACTGACACGCTGGAGTTGGGCACTGTTTGCCGAAGATGAATGGGCAATGACGGAAAGCTTTACGTTAACCGGCGGCCTGCGCATGGACAAAGACCAAAACTATGGTACTAACTGGACGCCACGTGGTTACGGTGTATGGCACCTCGCCGATCAGTGGACATTGAAAGGCGGGGTTTCTGCGGGCTACCGTGCACCGGACCTGCGTCAGTCGTCTGCCAGCTGGGGGCAGGTAACGGGTGGTGGCCGTCTTGACGGTATCATCGTTGGCAACCCGGACCTGAAACCAGAGAAGAGTCTGAGTGAAGAGATCGCCCTGCTCTGGGATAATAACGACAATCTTAATGCCGGTGTGACGCTGTTCAATACCGACTTCAAAGACAAAATTACTGAAGTTCGCCGCTGTAACAGCAGTTCCGATCCCGCCTGTACGATTGGCGATCATAGCTATGATTTCGTGAGCGACCGCGTCAACGTGGACAAAGCCAACATGCGCGGCGTGGAGTCTACCTTCGGCTGGAAAATCACGCGCGATGTGAACTGGACTGCCAACTACACTTATACGGAATCCGAGCAGAAGAGCGGCCAGTTCTCCGGTAAGCCGTTGAACAAAATGCCAAAACATATGTTCAATACCACCCTGGACTGGCAGGCGACACCAGACGTCGGCTTCTGGAGTCGTCTGAACCTACGCGGTAAAACGTCTGAGTATCTGAGCCGTACATCGATGTCCCAGGGTACACCGTCCTATACCCAGGTGGATGTGGGTCTGCGCTACAACGCGAACAAAAACCTGCTTGTGACTGCCGGTGTGTATAACGTGCTCGATAAGCAAATTGATTACGATACGTATGACACCGTGCTTGATGGACGTCGTTATACCGTGGGCATGACTTACAGCTTCTAACCGCCCCATAAAAAAGCCCGCTCGAATGAGCGGGCTGAAAGAGAGGAATTGCGGTTATTGTTTAAATCGTTCCGGGAATTCCATTTCACTGTAGCGAACGAAGTGTGTTCCTTTCGTCAGTTTGTAACCAAACCAGATGATCAGGAACAGCGGAATACCAATGTAGGTTGCCGTGACGGCGCCCCAGTCGATAGTATCCGCGAGGAACGCTTCATAGTTCTGGCCCAGCGTAATAATCAGACACAGAATGAAGGCGAAAATTGGCCCCAGCGGGAAGAACCCTGAGCGATACGGCAGGTCGTTCAGATCATGACCTTGCATTACGTAACCGCGACGGAAGCGATAGTGGCTGATGGCAATGCCCAGCCAGGCGATAAAGCCCGTCATCCCGGAGGTGTTAAGCAGCCACAGGTAAACCGTCTGGTTGCCGAACATGGAGGTCAGGAAGCACAGACCGGCAATCACCGTGGTGGCGTACAGAGCGTTACGTGGCACACCACCGCGAGACAGTTTAGCGAAGATGCGCGGCGCTTTACCGTCGCAGGCCAGGGTGTAAAGCATACGGGTGGACGCGTACATACCGGAGTTACCCGCAGACAGCACTGCCGTCAGGATCACCGCATTCATTACCGCCGCCGCAGAGAGCAGTCCCGCGTGCTGGAAGACCAGAGTGAACGGGCTGACGCTGATGTCTTTCACATCGTTACGCAGCAGGCTTGGATCGGTATACGGAATGATCAGGCTGATAATCAGGATCGCGAACACGTAGAACAGCAGGATACGCCAGAAGACCTGACGCACCGCGCGAGGAATGTTCTTCTCCGGGTTTTCAGATTCACCGGCCGCAATACCAATCAGCTCAGTGCCCTGGAAAGAGAAGCCGACAATCATCGCCACGCCAATCATGGCCGAGAACCCACCGGCAAACGGCGCATCGCCTATTGTCCAGTTGCTCCAGCCCGCAGGCTCTGCCCCTTTGAAAATACCAACGATCATCGCCACACCGACGACGATAAAGATGATGACGGTTGCCACTTTGATCAAAGAGAACCAGTATTCCGCTTCACCAAACCCGCGTACGGAGATGTAGTTCAGCAGGAAAATGACGACCAGGAACAACGCGCTCCAGATCCAGCCCGGCGTGTCCGGGAACCACCAGGTCATCACCAGCTGTGCGGCGACGAGGTCAACGGCAATGGTAACAGCCCAGTTGTACCAGTAGTTCCAGCCCAGCGCGAAGCCGAAGCCTTCTTCCACATATTTTTGTCCGTAGGTCGAAAACGAACCGGATACCGGCATGTATGCCGCCAGTTCACCCAGGCTGGTCATAAGGAAGTAGACCATCAGGCCAATCAGGATATAAGAGAATAATGCCCCACCCGGGCCAGCTGCCGAAATCGTTGCGCCAGAGGCAACGAAAAGACCTGTACCGATGGAGCCGCCAATGGCGATCATCGTCAGGTGACGCGCCTTGAGTTCACGACGTAGCGTGGGCGCTTCTGTGGTTTTAGTTTCTGAAACCATGTGAAAATGCTGTCCATTCAATAAATGAGGCGCGATTGTAGCAGACGATCGGCGTTCCTTCCGGCAGAAATACTCAGTTATAAGAGAGCTTCATGACGCGGCCAGGATTATAAGTAAAGCATCATTTTTCCCTCCCCCTTTTGGGGAGAGGGCCAGGATGAGGGGCAATTTCACATCTCGCAATAGCGCAGAAAACGCTGCAGCGAACTGGAAAGGTGTTTCTGACGATGATGGATGCACCACAGCGTGCGCACCAGTTTCGGCAATGGAACAGGAATTTCCACCAGCGATCCCGTCTCAAGCTGTTCGGCAATCACGCGTCGGGAAAGGCAGCTGATACCCAGTCCATGACGCACCGCATGCTTAATCGCCTCCGAGTTCCCCAGCTCCATTCCCAGCTGGAAATGCGGCAAATGAGACAGCAGCAGGTAATCGACAATTTCACGCGTGCCGGAACCCTGCTCGCGCAGGATCCACTGAGCCTGCGCCAGGCGCTCCAGCGTCACCTCGCCCTGTAATAAAGAAGAGGCCGGGGAGGCAAACACCACCAGCTCGTCTTCCAGCCAGGGCTCTGCGATGATATCGACGTTGTGGCACGGACCTTCAATGAGACCGATATCCACGCGAAAATCGATCACCGCGTTGATGACGTCCTGGCTGTTACCCACGCTCATCTCCAGCGGCAACGAGGGAAAATCCCGGCGATAGCGGGCAATCACTTCCGGCAGGATGTAGTTACCGATGGTACTGCTGGCAAAAACGCGGATCGCGCCGTTGTCTTCGCGGAACAGCTGTTCAATTTCGATAGCCTGCTCCAGCAGAGCCAGCGCGCGCGGGTAAAGCAGGCGGCCATGCTCATTGACCACCAGACGCTTCCCTACCCTGTCGAAAAGCTGAACGCCTAACTGTCCTTCAAGATCGGTCAACGCCGCGCTAACGGCAGACTGAGAGAGCGCCAGCATTTGTGACGCCTGAGTCGTAGAGCCGCTCTTCAGCACTTCGGCAAACACTTCCAGCTGACGCAATGTAATGTGCATGGTCACTTACCACTTATATAGATTGATTATAAGTATATAATCAATTTTATTTTTAAGCCAGATCGCCGTAACCTTTAGCCAGACAAAGGAGAAGGTTATGTCAGAACTCACCTTACAACATCATCGTACAGTGTGGCACTTCGTGCCGGGTCTCGCGCTCAGCGCCGTCGTCACCGGTGTGGCCTTATGGGGCGGCAGTATACCGGCAGTGGCCGGCGCCGGGTTTAGTGCCTTAACGCTGGCTATTTTGCTCGGCATGGTGGTCGGGAATACCGTCTACCCGCACATCTGGAAATCCTGCGACGGGGGCGTCATTTTCGCCAAACAACATTTATTACGTCTGGGCATTATTCTTTACGGTTTCCGCCTGACCTTTTCGCAGATTGCGGATGTCGGCGTGAGCGGGATTGCCATTGATGTCCTGACCCTTTCGAGCACCTTTATGCTGGCGTGCT
This sequence comes from Enterobacter sp. T2, assembly GCF_010692925.1. Classification (NCBI taxonomy): domain Bacteria; kingdom Pseudomonadati; phylum Pseudomonadota; class Gammaproteobacteria; order Enterobacterales; family Enterobacteriaceae; genus Enterobacter; species Enterobacter sp. T2. Next base: position 3,247,886 of record NZ_CP048736.1, read on the forward strand.
TTATCGGCCAGAAGGTGTTTGGCCTGGACAAGCAGACCAGTTGGTTAATTGGCGCAGGCAGCAGCATTTGCGGTGCGGCAGCGGTACTGGCAACGGAACCGGTCGTTAAAGCTGAAGCCAGTAAAGTGACGGTGGCCGTCGCGACGGTGGTTATCTTCGGTACGCTGGCAATCTTCCTTTATCCGGCTATGTATCCGCTGGTGGCGCACTGGTTTAGCCCGGAAACCTACGGCATCTATATCGGTTCGACGATGCACGAGGTGGCACAGGTGGTCGCAGCAGGTCACGCCATCAATCCGGAAGCGGAAAATGCCGCGGTCATCGCCAAAATGCTGCGCGTCATGATGCTGGCCCCGTTCCTGATTTTCCTGGCCGCGCGGGTTAAGCAGCTGGCTCCGGCAGGTGGCAGCGAGAAAAGCAAAATCACCATCCCGTGGTTTGCGATCCTGTTCATCGTGGTCGCTATCTTTAACTCGTTCCACCTGCTGCCAAAAGCGGTCGTGGATATGCTGGTGACGCTGGATACGGTGCTGCTGGCCATGGCGATGGCGGCTCTGGGTGTGACCACGCACGTCAGCGCCCTGAAAAAAGCCGGTGCAAAACCGCTGCTGATGGCGCTGGTGCTCTTTATCTGGCTGATTGTGGGCGGCGGCGCGATTAACCTCGCCGTACACAGCCTGATGGCATAAACCCTCTCGTCGTTCTCCTGTTAACCCGTTATGATAAGCGTTTCGGGTTAACAGGAGTCTTTTTATGAAATATGTTGGAGCGCACGTCAGCGCTGCAGGTGGCCTTGCAAACGCCGCCATTCGCGCCGCCGAAATCGAGGCAACCGCTTTCGCCCTGTTCACCAAAAATCAGCGCCAGTGGCGCGCCGCACCGCTCACCACCGACGTGATTGATGATTTCAAAGCCGCCTGTGAAAAATACCACTACGGGCCGGGCCAGATCCTTCCCCACGACAGCTATCTGATTAACCTCGGTCATCCGGTTCAGGAAGCGCTGGATAAATCCCGCGAGGCGTTCCTTGATGAAGTGCAGCGCTGTGAACAGTTGGGGTTGACGCTGCTGAACTTCCATCCGGGTAGCCATCTGATGCAGATCGACGAAGACGCCTGTCTGGCGCGTATTGCTGAGTCCATCAACATCACCCTGGAGAGAACCAACGGCGTGACCGCGGTGATCGAAAACACTGCCGGTCAGGGCAGCAATCTCGGTTTTAAGTTCGAACATCTGGCGGCGATCATCGACGGCGTGGAAGATAAATCCCGCGTGGGCGTGTGCATTGATACCTGTCACGCGTTTGCGGCCGGTTACGATCTGCGTACAACCGAGGCAACGAAAAACACGTTCGATGAGTTTGAGCGCATCGTTGGCTTCAAGTACCTGCGCGGTATGCACCTCAACGATGCGAAGAGCGCCTTTGGTAGCCGGGTTGACCGCCACCACAGCCTGGGCGAAGGCAATATCGGTCACGATGCATTTCGCTTTATTATGCAGGATGCCCGTTTCGACGGTATCCCCATGGTGCTGGAAACCATCAATCCGGATATCTGGGCGGAAGAGATCGCGTGGCTCAAGGCACAGCAGACCGCTGAACAGGCGGCATAAAAAAAGCCGGGTTGCTTAGCACCCGGCTTTTTTGTTGCTTATCGCTTACGCTGCTTTTGCAACCCCTTCCGCTTCCGGACGTTTCAGCACCGCGTAAGAGAGACCCGCCACCAGCGTACCGGCAATGATTGCCAGCAGGTAACCCAGTACCGGGGTGATTGCGCCTGGGATCAGCAGGACGAACAGACCACCATGTGGTGCCATCAGCTTCGCGCCAATCGCCATGGAGATGGCCCCCGTCACCGCACCGCCCACGATACAGCATGGCAGCACACGCATTGGATCACGCGCCGCGAACGGGATTGCACCTTCGGTGATGAAGCACAGACCCAGCACCAGCGCCGCTTTACCACCTTCCTGCTGCGCTTTGTCGAACTTACGACGGGCGATAATGGTCGCCAGGCCGAGCGCCAGAGGTGGCACCATACCGGCCGCCATGATCGCCGCCATCGGCGCGTAGGTCTGGGTACTCAGCAGGCCAACGCCAAACGCGTATGCCGCTTTGTTCACCGGACCGCCCATATCGGTACACATCATACCGCCGAGGATTGCGCCCAGCAGAACCGCGTTCGCCGTACCCATGGTTTGCAGCCAGTGGGTCAGACCCGTCAGGATGCCCGCTACCGGTTTACCGATGAGGTAAATCATCGCCAGACCCACCACCAGGCTGGAAATCAGCGGGATGATGAGAATCGGTTTCAGCGCTTCCATACTCTGCGGCAGCTTCAGCTTCGAGCTGATCAGCTTCGCGACGTAACCGGCCAGGAAACCGGCAATGATACCGCCGATAAAGCCGGAACCGGTGCTGACGGCCAGCATACCGCCGATAAGACCCGGCGTCAGGCCAGGACGGTCAGCGATGGAGAAAGCGATAAAGCCTGCCAGAACCGGCACCATCAGCGCGAATGCTGACCCCCCGCCGATCTGCATCAGCGCAGCCGCAAGCGTACCTTCTTCTTTAAATGCTGTAATACCAAACGCAAACGACAGCGCGATACACAGACCACCCGCCACCACCATCGGCAGCATGTAAGACACACCCGTCAGCAGGTGACGGTAGGCCCCCGCAGACTCTTTCTTCCCTTCGGTGGCGGTTTTAGCCGCACCGGTAGCCTGGTAAGGTTTGGCTTCCGCCAGCGCTTTATCAAATTCCTGAGCGGTCTTTTTCAGCGCCAGGCCGGTTGAGGTGCGGTACATCGGCTTACCGGCAAACTTCGCCAGATCGACTTCGATATCGGCCGCCACAATCACCAGATCGGCTTCCGCCACTTCTTCCGGGGTGATGGCGTTACCGGCACCCACGGAGCCACGGGTTTCGACTTTTACCCACCAGCCGCGTTTTTTCGCTTCGGTTTCAATGGCTTCAGCCGCCATAAAGGTATGCGCTACCCCGGTTGGACACGCCGTTACCGCCACAATGCGTTTCGGCCCGGTGGCCGCAGTCGCGGTCGGTGCTGTCGCGACAGGTGCGCTGTAAACCGACGCGTGGCCTTTCGCTTCACTCAGGAACAGTTCTGGATGTGCCACCGCGCGATTAATATCGCCCAGCCACACTTTTTTGCCGTTCAGCGCACTGTCCGCAGGGATTTTATCACCCAGAACAATCGCCAGTTCAGCATCACCCGGGTTATCAATGATGTCCAGGTGTGCTTTTTGTGCCGCCGCGCCCAGCAGGGTCTTCGCCATATAGGCGCGAGCCTGTCCGAGACCGGAGTCAATGATCAGCAGCGTTTTCATTATTCCTCTCCTGCTGTTAGTTAAAAGGTTTTAAGTCAACGCGCGCCATCATCGCGGCTAACTGGGTACGATCGGTAATACCGACATTGCTCTGGCTCACGGCCAGGGCTGCAACGGCGGTGGCAAGACGTAACGTATGTTCACTGGATTCACGCATCAGCAGGCCGTAAATCAGGCCGCCAACCATCGAATCCCCAGCGCCAACGGTACTCACAACTTCCATTGACGGCGGTTTGGCAATCCATTCGCCAGAAGCGTTAACCCACAACGCGCCTTCTGCACCCAGCGAGATCACGACGTGCGCGATACCCTGCTCACGCAGGGCATGGGCTGCATCAATCACATCTTTTAATTCTGGCAGCTTACGGCCAGCCCAAATCTCCAGTTCGCGGCGATTCGGCTTCACCAGCCATGGAGACGCTTTCAGACCCGCAACCAGTGCGTCACGGCTGCTGTCGAAAATAATGCATGGGCACTGGCTACGCAGGCGCGTCATCCAGTCGGTAAACGCTTCCGGGCTCACGCCGGACGGCAGGCTGCCGCTGACGCACACCATGTCGAACTGACCGAGCCAGGTGAGGGAGTCGTTAACAAAGCGCTCCCAGTCTGACGGGGTGACTTCGAAGCCAGAGAAGTTCAGGTCGGTCACTTCACCGTCTTTCTCCGTCAGCTTGACGTTGATACGGGTACGGCCCTGAACGACCTGGAAGCGGTTAGCAATGCCCAGCTCGCTGAACAGCTGCTGGAAACCGTCCTGGTTATCTTTACCGAGGAATCCACCCACGGTGACATCGATACCGAGATCCTTGAGCACTTTCGCGACGTTAATCCCTTTGCCCGCAGCATGCAGGCCAGTGGTACGCACGAGGTTTACTTCGCCGCGCTCAATCTCCGGGCAAAACCCCACCAGGTCATATGCCGGGTTCAGCGTAATAGTCGCAACACGTCTGCTCATTATGCGCCCTCCCCCAGACCTGCCGCGATGGCGTCGCCAATCGCTTTCAGCGCCTGTTCAGCATCAGCACCCTGCGCGGTGAAACGCAGACGGTGACCTTTCTTCACGCCCAGCGCGACCACTTTCATCAGACTACGGCCGTTGGCCGGTTTGCCCGTGCCATCAAGGTTAGCCACGGTGATCTCACTTTCGAATTGTTTAATGGTATTCACCAGCATGGTGCCTGGACGGGCGTGCAGGCCGTGTTCGTTACGTACCACGAACTCAGCGGTCAGCAGGTCATCCGTCAGCGCATCATCACTGGTCAGCAGAGCCAGCACGGTGGCAGCATCCGCGTTCAGCAATTTTTCAGCTTTATTATTCAGCAGCAGATCGCCCAGACGCTTCAGCACCGACACTGGCTGCTCATCGTTCATCGCCACGGTGACCAGCATGGCGGCAGGCTCACCCTCAACGTCAAACGCTGTGGCTGCACGGCTCACCGCGATAGCACTGCGCAGGTTGCCTTCAGCACTGTCGTTCAGCCAGATACCCTGGCCAAGATTCAACGGTTTGTCGTTAATCACGCGCGTCACAAAGGTGGCATCAGCCGCCCCGGCTTCTTTAAGACGACCCGCGTTCAGCGCCTGCAGCGTGACCAGATCCGAAGCCACTACATCCAGCGTCAGCGTGTCATTATCCAGTTTCAGCGCTTCACTCTGTTTTTCACCCATCAGCAAGGCACGCAGCTCTTCAGCGGTTGTCGCAGACTTCAGCTGTTCCGCCACGGCGTCATCACTCAGGACATGCGTTAGCTGACGCAGCAGGCCTAAATGTTCGTCGCTGCTCGCCGCAATGCCGATAGCCACATACGCTACCTGACCTTCGCCCCAGAGCACGCCCTGCGGGAACTGATAAACCTTCACGCCGGTTTTCAGCACCTGGTCGCGGGTGTCTGTTGTACCGTGCGGAATGGCAATCCCATTACCGAGGAAGGTGGAGGTCTGCTGCTCGCGCGCCAGCATACCGTTTACGTAGCCATCCACGACGTTGCCTGCCTGCACAAGGGCAGCGGCGACCTGACGAATAGCCTCTTCTTTATCCCCGGCCTGAGCGCCCGGGTGAATATCCTGAACAGATAACTGGAACATGGTTCTCCTCTCCTGCTGAAAGTGAATCGTTTCAGCTTACATGAGAAAAAATACGCTAGCCTGCTCCGTTTGCTAAAACAAGATAGCGCTGAAACGTTTCAAAAAGTCTTGCGCTTTCTGCAATGTCTTGCAAGAAAAGTCGTATTTCCGATCTCAGAATTTAGAGATGCAGCACATTTCTTCCGCATTCAGCTGAATTTTGCTGAAGTTCAGCAAATCAGTTTCAGCTAAGTTCAGCCAGCAGGGTGAGAAGTTGAAATGCCATTTTGATTTTTCGTGGCATCATTGACCTCGTCCACTGTTTATTTTTTAGCTAACGGCGTAAACTCCGCCCCTCTCTGTTACTCGCTAATTATAAAACATGCATAACACCCCTGCGGCCACCTCGCCGAAGCCCTTCGATTTGACGTCAACGGCGTTCCTGATTGTTGCCTTCTTCACGGGCATTGCTGGCGCGTTGCAAACCCCAACGCTGAGCTTATTCCTGACCAACGAGGTTCACGCCCGTCCCGCGATGGTTGGCTTCTTTTTTACCGGGAGCGCCATTATCGGCATCCTGGTAAGCCAGTTCCTGGCGGGCCGTTCCGACCGAAAAGGCGATCGTAAAAGCCTGATCGTTTTCTGCTGCCTGATGGGCGTCCTGGCCTGCGTTTTGTTTGCCTGGAACCGTAGCTACTTCATTTTATTGTTCGTGGGGGTTTTTCTGAGCAGCTTTGGCTCAACCGCCAACCCGCAGCTGTTTGCCCTCGCCCGCGAGCATGCCGACCATACCGGGCGTGAAGCGGTGATGTTCAGCTCGGTCCTACGTGCTCAGGTGTCGCTGGCGTGGGTGATTGGCCCGCCGCTGGCTTACGCGCTGGCGATGGGGTTTGGCTTTACGGTGATGTACCTGAGCGCGGCGGTCGCGTTTGTGGCGTGCGGTGCGATGGTGTGGTGCTTCCTGCCGTCAATGCGCAAAGAGCCCAAAGTGGCGACAGGCGTTCTGGAGGCCCCGCGCCGTAATCGTCGCGATGCCCTGCTGCTGTTTATTATCTGCACGCTGATGTGGGGCACCAACAGCCTGTATATCATTAACATGCCGCTGTTTATTATTGATGAACTGCATCTGCCGGAGAAACTGGCCGGCATAATGATGGGCACCGCTGCCGGTCTGGAGATCCCGACCATGCTGATAGCGGGCTATTACGCGAAGCGTTTCGGAAAACGTTTTTTGATGCGCATCGCGGCCGTCGCCGGGCTGCTGTTCTACGTCGGTATGCTGACGGTCCATACGCCGGGGCTGCTGCTGGCTTTACAGCTGCTGAACGCCATCTATATCGGGATTCTGGCGGGGATTGGCATGCTCTACTTCCAGGATCTGATGCCGGGCCAGGCAGGCTCAGCGACCACCCTTTATACTAATACCACGCGCGTGGGCTGGATTATTGCAGGCTCCATGGCCGGGGTCGTTGCTGAGATCTGGAACTACCACACGGTGTTCTGGATTGCGCTGGTGATGTGTACGCTGACCATTGGCTGTCTGGCGAGAATCAAAGACGTTTAAGGCGCGGTGAGCGCTTCCAGCTCAAGCAGATAGAGCATCGCCTGCGCACGCGAACTGCCACACATCTCGACCCCAGGCTGTAGCCCGGAGCAGACCTTCGGGCGCAGGGGCGAACCAAAGATCATACACAGGTTGGATTCAGAGAGCTGAACACAGCGGGTATTGGCGGGCTTGCCCTCCGGCATTCCGGGTATCGGGCTTGAAATGGACGGAGCGGTACAGCACGCGCCGCAATCTGGACGACAATCCATACATGCTCTCTCAGTGACGAAGCCCGTGCAGTCGGGCATCGGGCGCACAGTAACACCTTTTGTGCGTTGATAGCAAAAGCCACGAATTCCGCTTGCCTGAAAGGCCGCGCACGAGTAATTTGGCGCGATATTTTTTACCTCCCGTAAACAGGATTATTGCAATGCCAAGAGCGAACGAAATTAAGAAAGGTATGGTACTGAATTACAACGGCAAACTGCTGATTGTGAAAGACATCGACATTCAGGCTCCCAGCGCCCGTGGTGCTGCCACGCTGTACAAAATGCGTTTTGCCGATGTGCGTACCGGCCTGAAAGTGGAAGAGCGCTTTAAAGGTGACGATATTGTCGATACCGTGACCCTGACCCGTCGCTATGTTGATTTCTCTTACGTCGACGGCAACGAGTACGTGTTCATGGATAAAGAAGATTACACCCCGTATATCTTCACCAAAGATCAGATTGAAGAAGAGCTGCTGTTCATCCCTGAAGGCGGTATGCCTGACATGCAGGTTCTGACCTGGGATGGCGTGCTGCTGGCGCTGGAACTGCCTCAGACCGTCGATCTGGAAATCGTTGAGACGGCACCTGGCATCAAGGGCGCATCCGCAAGTGCCCGCAACAAACCTGCCACTCTGACCACCGGTCTGGTTGTGCAGGTGCCGGAATACCTCTCCGCAGGCGAGAAAATCCGCATCCATATCGAAGAAAAACGCTATATGGGTCGCGCTGACTGATAGCGGCGTTTGTCGGGTGGCGGCTTCGCCTTACCCGACCTACAAAAACACAAAAACCGGCTCTCAGGCCGGTTTTTTTGTAGGCCCGGTAAGCGTAGCGCCACCGGGCAACAGAGCTTAAAGAAGCTCCGGGTATTTCGTCATCTTCAGCGCCAGCTCAACGCCGCGCACTTCCGCCATCCCTTTCAGTCGGCCTATCGCCGAATAGCCAGGGTTGGTTTTCTTGCGCAGATCGTCCAGCATCTGGTGCCCGTGGTCCGGGCGGAACGGAATAGGACGGACATCGCCAGCCTGCTTACGACGCGCCTCTTCTGCCAGGATGGCATCGACCACCGCGACCATATTGACGTCTCCGCCCAGGTGCGCGGCCTCGTGGAAGGTCTTAGGATTATCCTCCCGGCAGGTTGCGCGCAAATGCGTGAAGTGAATGCGATCGCCAAAGGCTTCAATCATCTGCACCAGGTCGTTATCCGCGCGAACACCGTAGGAACCCGTACACATGGTAAAGCCGTTATAGATGCTGTTGACCGTCTCTTTCAGCCACTGCATATCTTCGATAGTGGAAACGATGCGCGGCAGACCGAGGATAGGACGCGGTGGATCGTCCGGATGCACGGCCAGACGCACGCCGACTTCTTCCGCAACCGGTACGATAGCGCGCAGGAAATAAGCCATGTTTTCACGCAGCTGGTTCTTATCAATATCGCCGTATTCCGCCAGACGCGCGCGGAACTGGTCCAGCGTGTATCCCTCTTCTGCGCCCGGCAGGCCCGCAATGATGTTGCGGGTCAGCTTTTCAATATCCGCTGCACTCGCGTCATTAAACCATTGAAGCGCCTGCTGCTGCTCTTCAGCGGTGTAATCCGCGTCGGCGCCAGGGCGTTTCAGGATGTGCAGCTCAAATGCAGCAAAGGCAATCTGGTCGAAACGCAGCGCTTTTGAGCCGTCCGGCATCGGGTATTCCAGATCGGTCCGCGTCCAGTCCAGAATAGGCATGAAGTTATAGCAAACCGTATCAATGCCGCAGGCCGCCAGGTTGCGAATGCTCTGCTGGTAGTTCGCAATCCAGGTCTGGTAATCCCCGGAATGGGTTTTGATATCTTCGTGGACCGGAATGCTCTCCACGACAGACCAGGTTAATCCCTTCTCCGCCAGCAGCGCCTGGCGCTGTTGAATTTCCTCAACCGGCCAGACCTGGCCGTTAGGAATGTGATGCAGCGCCGTCACGACACCCGTTGCGCCAGCCTGACGCACATCATCAAGAGAAACCGGATCGTTCGGCCCGTACCAACGCCAGGTTTGTTCCATTGCCTCACCCTCTAAAGTTATTATACCAATATGTGTTACTGCAATGACGACTACCATACATGTTTAGCGTACAGGGTCAACATACCGCCACACGTTGATTGATCTAACTCACAGAACGGGGATATTTACGGCTCACCAATTTTATTTGCTGTCATATAACTTTACACTGGCATTGTTAATTAATGGTTAATCAGGTGTGTATTTCATGAAGACAATTGCCTCCACCTCGCTTCCTGCCCATGTTCAGCAACCTCGCTACGATCGCAAGCAATTACGCTCCCGGATCGTCCATTTTGGCTTTGGCGCATTTCACCGCGCGCACCAGGCGCTGTTAACAAACCGGGTGCTGAATGAAAAAGGCGGCGACTGGGGGATTTGTGAGATTAGCCTCTTTAGCGGCGATGTGCTGATGGGCCAGCTGCGCGGGCAGGATCATCTGTTTACCGTGCTGGAGAAAGGTGCTGAAGGAAATCAGCCAATCATTGTCGGCGCCGTTCATGAATGCCTGAATGCAAAGCTTGACTCGCTGTCCGCCATTATTGAGAAATTTTGTGAGCCCCAGGTGGCGATTGTATCGCTCACCATCACTGAGAAAGGCTACTGCATCGATCCCGCGACCGGTAAGCTGGATCGACAAAACGCGCGGATCCAGCACGACCTGGACAACCCCGCCGAACCGCATTCTGCGCCTGGGATCCTGGTCGAGGCGCTACATCGCCGCCGCGAGCGAGGTTTGCCAGCGTTTACCGTGCTTTCCTGTGACAATATTCCTGACAATGGCCACGTGGTGAAAAATGCCGTGCTTGGCATGGCGCAGAAACGTTCCCCGGCCCTGGCGGAGTGGATCGAAGGCCACGTGAGTTTTCCGGGCACGATGGTCGACAGAATTGTTCCCGCGGCGACGGAGGCCTCGCTTGCAGAAATCGCCGATGCGCTCGGCGTCGACGATCCGTGTGCCATCAGCTGCGAGCCGTTTATTCAGTGGGTGGTGGAAGATAATTTTGTTGCCGGGCGTCCGGAGTGGGAAGTGGCAGGTGTCCAGATGGTGCAGGACGTTCTGCCGTGGGAACAGATGAAATTACGCATGCTCAACGGCAGCCACTCTTTCCTGGCGTATCTGGGATACCTCGCCGGGTACGCGCATATTAATGAATGTATGGAGGATGCCGCCTTCCGTGAAGCCGCCCGGCGGTTAATGCTGGAGGAGCAGGCGCCTACGCTGCGTATAAAAGATGTGGACCTGACCGCCTATGCCGACAGCCTGATTGCGCGCTTCGCCAACCCGGCGCTGCAACACCGGACCTGGCAGATTGCGATGGACGGTAGCCAGAAACTGCCGCAACGGATGCTGGATGGCATCCGCATCCACCTTGAGCGAAATACCGACTGGCCTCTTCTGGCACTGGGCGTTGCCGGCTGGATACGGTACGTCAGCGGTACCGACGAACGCGGCAACGCGATTGATGTTCGCGATCCCCTCAGCGATAAAATTCGCGCGATTGTCGGGGCCAGCCGCGACGCTGACCGCGTTAACGCGCTGCTGGGGCTGAGCGAAGTCTTTGGCCACGATCTCCCCCAGAATAGCGTATTTGTTGAGGCGGTAAGCGAGGCATACGCGCGCATCACCCGCCGCGGCGCCCGTCAGGCTGTTATAGAAACGTTAAATATTTAACGATTATTGCGCTTAACGCGAACGGACGTCGCCTCCGTTCGCCCTTCCCCTTCTCATTGGGTACGTTTTTCGCCAGGATAAGAGAATAGTGTTATAGCATCACAATTCTCGACTGGAGTGCATGTGACCAAAACGAACCTCATCACCGGTTTTCTCGGCAGCGGTAAAACCACCTCAATTCTCCATCTGCTGGCGAATAAAGATCCGGCAGAAAAATGGGCCGTACTGGTCAATGAATTTGGCGAAGTGGGCATTGATGGTGCGCTGCTGTCAGAGAGTGGCGCAATGATTAAAGAGATCCCCGGCGGGTGCATGTGCTGCGTCAATGGCCTGCCGATGCAGGTCGGGCTCAATACGCTGCTGCGTCAGGGTAAACCGGACCGCCTGCTGATTGAGCCTACCGGTCTGGGCCATCCGAAGCAGATCCTCGATTTGCTGACCGCACCGGTCTACGAGCCGTGGATCGATCTGCGCGCCACCCTGTGCCTGCTCGACCCGCGTCTGCTGCTTGATGAAAAAGCGGTGGCCAATGAGAACTTCCGCGATCAGCTCGCCTCGGCGGACGTTATTGTCGCTAATAAAGAAGATCGCGCCACGGCGGAAAGCCAGGCCGCGCTGGAGGCGTGGTGGCAACATTTCGGCGGCAATCGTACCCGCGTGCAGACCACCCAGGGAAAAATCGATAGCGCCCTGCTCGACCTGCCTCGCCAGAATCTGGCGGAACTCCCGGCCAGCGCAGAGCATGCTCATCACCATCCCGTTAAACAGGGACTGGCGGCGCTTAGCCTGCCAGAGCACCAGCGCTGGCGACGTAATCTGAACAGCGGCCAGGGATATCAGGCCTGCGGATGGATTTTCGATGCCGATACGGTTTTCGACACCATAGGCATCCTTGAGTGGGCCAGACTTGCGCCGGTTGATCGCGTAAAAGGCATTATGCGCACGCCAGACGGGCTGGTGCGGATCAACCGTCAGGGCGAGGATTTCTTTATCGAAACGCAAAACGTCGCGCCGCCGGATAGCCGAATAGAGTTAATTAGTGCGGTTAACGCCGACTGGAATGCCCTGCAGTCCAGCCTGTTGAAGCTTCGTTTAAGTTCAGGCGGCTAACGTTGCCCCAGTTTTCACTCTATGCTGAACGTTATGACAACTCGATTTCCCCTGATATTACTGCTTAATGTCGCCGGTCTGGCGCTCTTTTTCTCCTGGTATATCCCGGCGAATCACGGTTTCTGGTTCCCGCTGGATTCAGGCCTGTTTCATTTCTTCAACCAGGCGCTGGTGAAGAGCGATGCGTTCCTGTGGCTGGTGGCAATCACCAACAACCGCGCCTTCGACGGCATTTCCTTGCTGGCGATGGGTGGTCTGATGCTCTCTTTCTGGCTCAAAGAGGATGGCACAGGGCGTCGCCGTATCCTGATCATCGGTCTGGTGATGCTTCTGGCTGCGGTGGTTATTAATCAGCTGGCGCAACATCTGATGCCGGTAAAACGCGCCAGCCCGTCGCTCTCTTTCCCGAATATTTACCGCGTCAGCGAATTGCTGCATATTCCAACGAAAGATGCGTCGAAAGACAGTTTTCCGGGCGATCACGGCATGATGCTGCTTATTTTTTCGGGTTTCATGCTGCGCTATTTCGGCAAGAAGGCATTCACTATTGCCCTGCTTATTGTGGTGATATTTGCCTTCCCGCGCGTGATGATTGGCGCTCACTGGCTGACGGATATTGTCGTGGGTTCTCTTTCAGCAGTGCTGATTGGTCTGCCGTGGGTGCTGATGACCCCCTTGAGCGATCGCCTGATTGCCGTTTTTGATCGCTATCTCCCGCGCAGAAAGCAACAAGTATTAAACAAATAACTACCGTTTTTTAACGTTAACCGTCAGGGATCATTGCGATCCCTGATAGATCACGTCCCCCGATCCTTTCACGCTGTCATATTCTCGTCATCGTATTCATGATAAAAATGAAGCAATTGCGCGATAACGCTGCGGATCTGACGCTATTTTGAGCAATTGCCCATTTTTACTTTCTGTATCACAATTTCTTATAAAAAAAACGGTTTTTTTACTCGCAATACCCCAGGCAATCGGTTAATCTCGAACTCGTTTTGCCCCATAGGGATAATTATTTCGATGGTTAATAATTTTGTGCGCTGTGCCACAAATGTCATCAGAAACAATTGTCTCATTGTGTACAGATAATTAGTCTCGTCACGTTTGGCATTTTTATAACGATATTTGTCGTTAAGGACTTCAAGGGAAAATAAACAAAATGGTCAAATCTCAACCGTTTCTGAGATATATCTTACGGGGGATCCCGGCGATAGCAGTCGCGGTACTGTTATCTGCATGTAGTACATCGAACACCGCAAAGAATATGCATCCTGAGACGCGTGTTGTGGGAACGGAAGATTCCTCTTCACTGCAAGCTTCTCAGGATGAATTTGAAAATATGGTACGTAATCTGGACGTGAAGTCCCGTATTATGGACCAGTATGCTGACTGGAAAGGCGTGCGTTATCGTCTTGGCGGCAATACTAAAAAAGGTATTGACTGTTCCAGTTTTGTACAACGTACGTTCCGTGAGCAATTTGGATTAGATCTTCCGCGTTCGACCTACGAACAGCAGGAGATGGGCAAGTCAATTTCCCGCACCAAGCTGCGCACCGGTGACTTAGTTCTGTTCCGTGCTGGTTCAACAGGTCGACACGTTGGCATCTACATTGGTAATGACCAGTTTGTACATGCCTCCACCAGCAGCGGCGTCACCATCTCCAGCATGAACGAACCGTACTGGAAGAAGCGCTACAACGAAGCGCGCCGCGTACTGACACGCAGTTAATATCATGATTGTATCGCTGGTTATCCCTTGGCTGGCGATATAATAAAAAAAAGCACTGCTTAGGCGGTGCTTTTTTTTGCCCGTTACACTGAATATAATCAGCGGCAATTCAGGAATCACGACGTTTATGCTCACCCGCTACTTCGCCAGTCATCGCAAGATACTGTTCTTCAGCATTATTACCGGCCTGATCGCGGCTATCCTACTGGGCTCATTGCAATTTTTCTGGAGCTACCATAAGCGGGAAATCCGATTCGATACGCTAATTAAGGATGTGAGCATCTACATGGAGAACTATTTCGAGGAGCTGAAAACCTCGATCGACGTACTCCAGCCGCTCACGCTGAATAATTGCCAGGACGTTAACGCGGAGCTTACCTCGCGCGCGGCCTTCAGCATCAACGTGCGCGCCTTTCTGCTGGTCAGAAACAAAATGGCGTTCTGCTCGTCAGCCACAGGGCCGATGAATACGCCGATGGAGGAGCTGATACCCGAACTGCACATCAACAAGCAGATTGATATCGCACTGCTGCCCGGCACGCCCATGCTGCCCAACAGACCCGCCATTGCCATCTGGTATCGTAATCCGTTAGTGAAGGACGGCGGCGTATTCACCTCGGTGAATCTCAACCTGACGCCGTACCTGCTTTATACCGCGCGCCAGGAAGAGTTTGCCGGCATCGCGATTATCATCGGCGACAATGCATTATCCACCGCCTCAAGCACCCTCGTCAGGGCGCGTGATTTACATCAAACGCCTGCGCGCACCGCGACGCTCACAGAGGTCCCTCTGACCATCAAACTGTACGCCAGGGAGTGGACGAGCGACGAGATCCTCTTCGCCCTGTTCTTCGGACTGTTATGCGGGATTGCGGCAGGGTCGCTTAACTTCTACATCCTCACCCTGCGTCTCAACCCGGGCAAAGAAATTCTGAGCGCCATCAAGCGCGGTCAGTTTTATGTGGTTTATCAGCCAGTGGTGGATACGGATGCACTTCAGATGCGGGGCGTTGAAGTGCTGATGCGCTGGAAACACCCGACCATGGGTGAGATCCCACCGGACGCCTTTATCAATTTTGCCGAAGCGCAAAAACTGATTGTCCCGCTGACGCTGCATCTGTTTGACCTCATCATTCGCGATGCGCCGGTGTTACAAACCGTGCTGCCGCCGGGCGCAAAACTGGGGATCAATATCGCGCCGGGGCATCTGCATGCGGAAAGCTTCAAAGATGATATGCGCACCTTCAAAAGCTTACTGCCGCCAGATTACTTCCAGATCGTGCTGGAGATCACCGAGCGCGACATGCTTAACCATCGGGAAGCCAGCAGCCTCTTCGAATGGCTACATAACGAAGGATTCGAAATCGCCATTGATGATTTCGGTACCGGCCACAGTGCGCTGATCTACCTTGAACATTTCACCATGGACTACCTGAAAATCGACCGTGGGTTTGTCAACGCAATTGGCACCGAAACCGTCACCTCTCCGGTGCTGGATGCTGTGCTGACGCTGGCAAGAAAGCTGAATATGTTAACCGTTGCGGAAGGGGTGGAAACGCCGGAACAGGCTGCCTGGCTGCGTGAGCATGGCGTCCACTTCCTGCAGGGGTACTGGATTAGCCGTCCTATGCCGCTGGAACAGTTCCGCACCTGGCAAAATAAGGTGTCGTCTCAGGCCGAATAATTTCACATTGCCTGTGACGTCACTTATTATTCAGCTTAACTGAGCCGGTCTGTAAAAAAGGGAGCCGCCGCGAGATGTTTATGCGCTTCATGTTGCTTTTGTTGGTATTAGCAAGCCTGTCGAGCCAGGCGCAAACCATCAAAGAAAACATCGCGTTCGCCGTGATTGGCGAGCCAAAGTACGCGGTCAATTTTACGCACTTCGATTACGTCAATCCTGCCGCCCCCAAAGGCGGAAAGGTCACGCTCTCCGCCACGGGAACATTTGACAACTTTAACCGCTTCGCCCTGCGTGGCGTCGCCGCGGCGCGAACGGAATCCCTTTACGATACGCTTTTTGTGACCTCCGATGATGAACCCGGCAGCTACTATCCGCTGATTGCTGATAATGTCCGCTATGCGGATAACTTCGCCTGGGCCGAAATTTCGCTCAACCCCCGGGCCCGTTTTCACGATGGCTCGCCGGTTAAGGCCAGCGACGTGGCCTTTACGTTTCATAAATTTATGACCGAAGGCGTACCCCAGTTCCGCATTGTGTATAAAGGCGCAACGGTGCGCGCCATTGCCCCCCTGACCGTGCGCATCGAGCTGAGCGAGCCGAATAAAGAGAATATGCTCAGCCTGTTTTCGCTGCCGGTTATGCCTGAATCGTTCTGGAAAAAGCATAAGCTCAGCGACCCGCTCTCCACGCCGCCGCTGGCCGGCGGCCCCTACCGCATCACCGACTGGCGCATGGGGCAGTACGTGGTCTATTCCCGGGTGAAAGATTACTGGGCGGCAAACCTGCCGGTAAACCGTGGGCGCTGGAATTTCGACATCCTTCGCTATGATTACTACCTTGACGATAATGTCGCATTTGAAGCGTTCAAAGCGGGCGCCTTCGATTTACGCGTGGAGAGCAGCGCGAAAAACTGGGCGACCCGTTATATCGGCAAGAATTTCGCGAAAGGCTATATCGTCAAAGACGAGCATAAAAACGAATCCGCCCAGGACACGCGCTGGCTGGCGTTTAATATTCAGCGTCCGGTATTCGCTGACCGCCGCGTTCGGGAAGCGATTTCCCTGGCATTTGATTTTGAATGGATGAACAAAGCGCTGTTTTACGGGGCTTACAGCCGTGCGAACAGCTATTTCCAGAATACGGAATATGCCGCGCGTGATTATCCGAAAGCCGACGAACTGGTTCTGCTGGCCCCGCTGAAGGCGGAAGTGCCGCCGGAGGTGTTTACCACGGTCTTTCAGCCCCCGGCCTCAAACGGTGACGGCTACGACCGCGACAACCTGCTTAAGGCCAGCAAGCTGCTGGATGAGGCGGGCTGGCACCTTAAAAATCAAAAGCGCGTGGATGCCAAAACGGGTAAGCCTCTCAGCTTTGAGCTGCTGCTCTCATCCGGGGGCAACGATCAGTGGGTACTGCCGTTTAAGCACAACCTGGAGCGACTGGGGATTACCATGAACATTCGCCAGGTCGATAACGCGCAGATCACCAACCGCATGCGCAACCGTGATTACGACATGATGCAGCGTCTGTGGCCGGCTCAGCCGTGGCCGAGCTCGGACCTGCAAATTTCCTGGGCTTCCAGCTACATCGACTCCTCATACAATGCGCCAGGCGTAAAAAGCCCGGCGATTGATGCGCTGATTGCGAAAATTGTGGCGGCGCAGGGCGATAAAGAAAAACTCCTGCCGCTCGGCCGTGCCCTCGACAGGGTCTTAACCTGGAACTACTACATGCTGCCCATGTGGTATATGGGCGAAGACCGCCTGGCTCGCTGGGATAAATTCTCCGTACCTGCCGTGCGCCCTGTCTACTCGCTGGGCTTTGACACCTGGTGGTATGACGTTAATAAAGCCGCCAGACTGCCCGCTGAGCGGCGATAAGGAATCATCATGGGTGCCTATCTGATTCGCCGTCTGCTGCTGGTCATTCCCACGCTGTGGGCCATCATCACCATTAACTTTTTTATCGTGCAAATCGCCCCCGGCGGCCCGGTGGATCAGGCGATTGCTGCTATTGAGTTTGGTAACAACGGCGGCATGCCCGGCGGCGGCGGAGAAGGCATGGGCGCGAGCCATGCGCGTACCGGCGTGGGGAATATCAGTGAAAGCCACTATCGCGGCGGGCGCGGGCTTGATCCTGAGGTGATCGCCGAGATCACCCACCGCTACGGCTTCGATAAGCCGATTCACGAGCGCTATTTCAAGATGCTCTGGGATTATATCCGCTTTGATTTTGGCGATAGCCTGTTTCGCAGTGCGTCAGTGTTAACGTTGATAAAGCAAAGCCTGCCGGTTTCGGTCACGCTGGGGCTGTGGGGAACGCTGATTATCTACCTGGTCTCTATCCCGCTCGGGATCCGTAAAGCGGTTTACAACGGCAGCCGCTTCGATATCTGGAGCAGCACCTTCATCATCATCGGCTATGCCATCCCGGCGTTCCTGTTTGCCGTCCTGCTGATCGTCTTCTTTGCCGGGGGCAGCTATTTCGACATCTTCCCGCTACGAGGTTTAGTCTCCGCCGATTTCAGCACGCTGCCGTGGTATCAGAAAATCACCGACTATCTCTGGCATATCACGCTGCCGGTTCTGGCCACGGTGATCGGTGGGTTTGCCGCTCTGACCATGCTGACCAAAAACGCGTTTCTCGATGAAATCCGCAAGCAGTATGTTGTCACGGCCCGCGCCAAAGGGGTCAGCGAGAAGCAGATTATGTGGAAACACGTCTTCCGCAACGCCATGCTGCTGGTGATTGCCGGATTTCCCGCCACGTTCATCAGTATGTTTTTTACCGGCTCACTGTTGATAGAGGTGATGTTCTCGCTCAACGGTCTGGGGCTGCTGGGCTATGAGGCCACCGTGTCGCGTGATTATCCGGTGATGTTTGGCACACTCTATATTTTCACCCTGATTGGCCTGCTGCTGAATATCGTCAGCGATATCAGCTATACGCTGGTCGATCCCCGAATTGATTTTGAGGGCCGCTGATGCCGCGTTTAAGCCCCGTCAACCAGGCCCGCTGGGCCCGTTTTCGCCACAACCGTCGCGGCTACTGGTCGCTGTGGATTTTTGCCGTCCTGTTTGTCCTGAGCATGTGTTCGGAGCTTATCGCCAACGACAAACCGCTGCTGGTGCATTTTAACGACCGCTGGTATGTGCCGGTGCTGGCTAACTACAGCGAAAGCGACTTTGGTGGCCCGTTTGCAACACCGGCGGAGTATCAGGATCCGTGGCTGCGCCAGCAGATTGAGCAGCACGGCTGGGCCCTCTGGGCGCCGGTGCGTTTTGGTGCGAACAGCATAAACTTTGCTACCACGACCCCCTTCCCTTCCCCGCCCTCGACGCAAAACTGGCTGGGGACGGACGCTAACGGTGGCGATGTGCTGGCACGCATTCTCTATGGCACACGGATTTCAATTCTCTTTGGGCTGATGCTGACACTCTTCTCCAGCGTGATGGGCGTGGTGGCGGGTGCCGTTCAGGGCTACTACGGCGGGAAAATTGACCTGTGGGGCCAGCGTATCATCGAAGTCTGGTCCGGTATGCCAACGCTATTTTTGATCATCCTGCTGTCCAGCGTGGTACAGCCGAACTTCTGGTGGCTGCTCGGCATCACCGTTCTGTTCGGCTGGATGGCGCTGGTAGGTGTCGTGCGGGCGGAGTTCCTGCGCACCCGTAATTTCGACTATATTCGCGCCGCGCAGGCGCTTGGGGTGAGCGACCGGGGGATCATCTTCCGCCATATGCTGCCTAATGCCGTCGTGGCCACGCTCACCTTCCTGCCGTTTATTCTGTGCAGCTCCATTACCACCCTCACCTCGCTGGATTTTCTGGGCTTTGGCCTGCCGTTGGGCTCACCGTCGCTCGGCGAACTGCTGCTGCAGGGCAAGAATAACCTTCAGGCACCGTGGTTAGGCATCACCGCCTTTCTTTCCGTGGCCGTGCTGCTTTCGCTGCTGATTTTTATTGGCGAAGCCGTGCGCGATGCCTTTGACCCCAATAAGGCGGTATAAGATGACCCAGCCTCTTCTCAGTATTGATAACCTGTCGATTGCTTTCTCGAAACAGGGTGAGACGCGCACCGTGGTCACCGATTTGTCGCTGCAGATCCAGCGCGGTGAAACGCTGGCCCTGGTGGGGGAATCCGGTTCAGGTAAGAGTGTTTCAGCGCTCTCTATCCTGCGGCTGCTGCCTTCACCACCGGCGAGCTATCCGCAGGGGGATATTCTTTTTCACGGCAGTTCACTGCTTCATGCCGACGAACATACCCTGCGCGGTATTCGCGGCAATAAAATTGCCATGATCTTCCAGGAGCCCATGGTCTCTCTCAACCCCCTGCATACCCTGGAGAAACAGCTCTATGAAGTCTTGTCTCTGCACCGGGGCATGCGCAAAGAGGCTGCGCGAGGGGAAATACTGGATTGTCTTGAACGGACGGGCATACGCAATGCGGCCAAACGGCTGAATGATTTTCCGCATCAGCTCTCCGGCGGTGAACGCCAGCGAGTGATGATTGCCATGGCTCTGCTCACCCGGCCCGAACTGTTAATTGCCGACGAGCCGACGACGGCGCTGGACGTGACGGTGCAGGCGCAAATATTGACGCTGCTGCGGGAGCTGCGCGACGAGCTGAACATGAGCCTGCTTTTTATCACGCACAACCTGAGTATTGTGAAAAAGCTGGCGGACAGCGTCGCGGTCATGCAAAACGGCCGATGCGTTGAACAGAATAGCGCATCCACGCTGCTGAGCGCGCCACAGCACCCTTATACGCAACGTCTGCTCAACAGCGAACCTTCCGGCGACCCGGTTCCGCTCACGGCGGACAGCACTCCGCTGCTGCGCGTTGAGGATTTGTCCGTCTCCTTCCCGATACGCAAAGGCATTCTGCGGCGTATCGTCGACCCAAACCCGGTCCTGAAAAATATCCGCTTCTCGCTGCGTCCCGGTGAATCCCTGGGGCTGGTGGGCGAATCCGGTTCGGGTAAAAGCACCACCGGTCTGGCACTGCTGCGCTTAATTGCCTCTCAGGGCGAGATCCTTTTTGACGACATGCCGCTGCACCGCTGGAACCGCCGCCAGATGCTGCCGGTGCGCCCGCGTATGCAGGTGGTGTTTCAGGATCCCAACTCCTCGCTTAACCCGCGGCTCAGCGTATTGCAGATTGTCGAAGAGGGTTTGCGCGTTCACCAGCCCGGCCTGAACGCGCAGCAGCGTGAGCAGGAGGTCATACAGGCGATGGCCGAAGTGGGCTTAGATCCCGATACCCGTCACCGTTATCCTGCGGAATTTTCCGGCGGGCAGCGCCAGCGTATCGCCATCGCCCGTGCGCTGATCCTGAAACCGGAGCTGATTATTCTGGATGAACCCACCTCCTCTTTGGACAGAACCGTCCAGGCGCAGATTCTGGCATTGCTGAAAGGACTACAGGAAAAGCATCGGCTGGCCTATATCTTCATCAGCCACGATCTGCAGGTGGTGCGGGCGCTATGCCATCAGGTGATTGTTTTGCGACAGGGTGAGGTGGTCGAACAGGGGGAATGCCAGCGCGTATTTACTGCGCCAACGCAGAGCTACACGCGCCAGCTGCTGGCAGCAGACTAGCGCTCAGAACGGGTACTGGCCGGAAAAAGGCTCAGCAATCGCAACACCAAAGTTTTTCAGACGGCAGGTGGCGGCAAATTCATCCTGGCTTTTAACAAACAGGCACGGCTCGCCTTCGCACTCCAGTACGGAGCTGTCCACTTCGATATCCGTCAGGGCCTGACTGAGACGCTCCATCACCCGCCACGCATTTTCGTCGCTTGGGCTCAACAGTTTGAGCGCCACGAGGCAATTGTCACTGCCCGCGCCGTTTTGCGGAATCGGTTCAACTTTCGAACCTGCAAAACCCGCCGACCAGCGATAGCTCTGGGGCAAGCGATGGACAATGGAGAGTTGTAATGTATTCACGTTCGTTCCCCGGAAGCAAAATTTACTTCACAATTTATTTACATTTATAGTAACACATCATCGCTAACCTGCACTATTCAGCGCTTTTTTATCGGTATAGAGGTTCGCGTCGGCGCTATATGTACCCGTTTCTGCGATCTAACTCAACCTTTTTGAATACAATGATGTGACTTTTTACATAAATAGATTTTACATAAAATAAACAAACACGGGATAAACGAACGCGGGTTTGGTTGATATGTATCAACAAAAAAGGCCCTGTCGGGCCTTATCTGCTCATCAATGAGCCGCTTTCCGTGGCCGGCTGGCATAAAGACAGAAGAGGACGGAGCTGGTTGCGCAAAACGCCATCGCCCATAGCATAGGCCAGGCCGTGGTGAAGGTCGCCATAGACAGTAATGCCCCGACGATGGCGCCAATGCCGAAGCGGAACGTCCCCGCCAGTGACGATGCAGTTCCCGCCATATGCGGGAATTCATCGAGGATCACCGCCATCGCATTTGAGGATATCATCGACACGCAGCCCACAAAGGCCGCCACGCCAATCACCAGCGCCCAGAAGCCCACGCCCAGGAATGCACTGACCACCAGCCAGACAGCCATCACAAACTGGATCCACAGCCCGGCGCGGAACATGTTCAGCGCGCCGACCCGCCGGACAAAGCGGCTGTTAATAATAGTCAGTACAAACAGGAAGACGATATTGAGCGCAAAATAATAGCCGAAGTGCTGCGGAGAAACATGGTTCAGCTCGATATAAACAAACGGCCCGGCGCTCAGGAAGGAGAACATCCCGGCGAAGCTGAACCCGCTTGCCAGCATATAGCTCAGCACGCGCTTGTGGCGAAACAGCGAGGCAAAGTTACCTATTGTGGTGCGAATGTGGAATTTCTGGCGGTGCTCGGCAGGAAGCGTTTCATCAATAAAGAAGAAAATCATTGCAGAGGCCAGCAGTGCAGCCAGCGCCAGGATCCAGAAAATCGCATGCCAGCTAAACCACACCAGAACCGCCCCACCGGCCATCGGAGCCATCAGCGGCGCAATCGTCGTCACCAGCATGACAAACGACATCATGCGGGAGAACTCTTCTTTCGGGTAGATATCACGCATCAGGGCGTTGATCACCACACTCGCTGCAGCAGCGGCCAGACCGTGCAAAAATCGCATGAAAATCAGATGATCGATGGTTTGCGCCAGCGCGCAGGCCACCGCCGCCCCGGCAAAGACCAGCGTTCCGCCCAGAATAACCGGTTTGCGCCCCAGGCTGTCGGCCATCGGGCCGTACAATAACTGGCCGAGAGCAAAGCCGAGAATATAAGTGCTGAGCGTCATCTGTGCGCTGCCTGCCGGTACGCCAAACTGCGCGGAAATGACCGGCAGCGCGGGCAGATACATATCTATAGACAGCGGCATCAACATGGCCAGCAGGCCAAGAATGAAGACAATTTTGAACGACGAGTGTGGCCTGGTGGTCACAGAAATCTCCTGAAATTAGTGCGAAGGCAGACCGACGCTGGCGATCTCTTCTTCCGTCAGCGGGCGATATTCGCCAGGCGCCAGGTCGGGATCGAGCGCGATTGCGCCAATACGTTCGCGATGCAGACCGACAACGCGGTTACCCACTGCGGCAAACATGCGTTTAACCTGATGGTAACGCCCTTCGCTGATGGTAAGACGGACTTCCGTCGGCGTGATCACGTCCAGCACCGCCGGTTTAGTCAGGTCTTTTTCATTATGCAGCTGAACGCCTTTCGCGAATTGCTCTGCCGTGTCATCCGCAACCGGCGACTCCAGCGTGACCAGATAGGTTTTCTCGCAGTGGTGACGTGGGGAAGTAATACGGTGTGACCACTGCCCGTCGTCGGTCATCAGCACCAGCCCGGTGGTGTCGATGTCGAGGCGGCCCGCGGCATGCAGCTTATGTGCCACCGGTTCGTCGAGGAAATAGAGTACCGTCGGGTGATCGGGATCGTCCGTTGAGCAGACGTAGCCTTCCGGCTTGTGGAGCATGAAGTAGCGCGGGCCGTTCTGCTGGGTCAGCGGATTGCCGTCGTATTCAACCTGATGCTCAGGTTGAAGTTTGAAAGCGCTGTCTCTCACAATGTCGCCATCCACGGTAACGCGGCTGGCGCGAATTTCGCGCCCGGCAATAGCGCGGCTTACGCCGAGTTGCTGAGCGATAAACTTATCAAGTCGCATGAAATCTTTTTAGCCTTAATGGTGCTGGAAGTCGGACCGTGCGTCCGAAAAAGAAGCAGTCAGGAACGGTTCAGTATAATGGTCTGGTTGCGCCACTCAAGGGAAAAAGTTTCGTGGCATACTATATGCGGATTAACGAAACTGAGACACCATGACTTTTACACTTCGTCCCTATCAGCAGGAAGCCGTTGACGCCACCCTCGCCTGGTTTCGCAAACACCGGGAACCGGCGGCGATTGTCCTCCCGACCGGCGCAGGCAAAAGCCTGGTCATTGCCGAGCTGGCCCGCCTGGCGCGTGGCCGCGTGCTGGTGCTGGCGCACGTCAAAGAGCTGGTCGCGCAAAACCACGCCAAGTATTGCGCGCTGGGGCTGGAGGCCGATATTTTCGCCGCCGGGCTCAAGCGTAAAGAGAGCCACGGTAAGGTTGTCTTTGGCAGCGTGCAGTCGGTCGCCCGCAACCTGGATCTGTTTCGCAGCGAATTTTCGCTGCTGATTGTCGACGAGTGTCACCGCATCAGCGATGACGACGACAGCCAGTATCAGCAAATCCTCACGCACCTGAAAGAGGTGAACCCTCACTTACGCCTGCTGGGCCTGACGGCAACCCCGTTTCGCCTGGGCAAAGGCTGGATTTACCGCTTTCATTATCACGGCATGGTGCGTGGCGATGAAAAAGCGCTGTTCAGCGACTGTATCTACGAACTTCCGCTGCGCTACATGATTAAACACGGCTACCTGACGCCCCCCGAGCGGCTGGATATGCCGGTGGTACAGTACGACTTCAGCCGGTTACAGGCGCAGAGCAACGGCTTATTCAGCGAAGCGGATCTCAACCAGGAGTTGAATAAGCAAAAGCGCATAACGCCGCATATCATCAGCCAGATTGAGGAGTTTGCCGCGACGCGCAAAGGGGTGATGATCTTTGCCGCGACAGTCGAGCACGCGCGAGAAATTACCGGACTGCTCCCCGCTGACGACGCTGCGTTAATTACCGGCGAAACGCCCGGCCCTGAGCGTGACAGACTGATTGAGGCGTTTAAAGCCCAGCAGTTCCGCTATCTGGTGAATGTTTCCGTGCTAACCACCGGTTTTGACGCCCCGCACGTCGACCTGATTGCGATTTTGCGCCCGACGGAATCCGTCAGCCTGTATCAGCAGATTGTCGGTCGTGGTCTGCGCCTGGCACCGGGCAAAACTGACTGTCTGATCCTCGATTACGCCGGTAACCCGCACGATCTTTACTCTCCCGAAGTGGGCACGCCAAAAGGCAAAAGTGACAACGTGCCGGTACAGGTGTTTTGTCCAGCCTGCGGGTTTGCCAACACCTTCTGGGGGAAAACCACCGCCGACGGCACGCTGATCGAACACTTTGGCCGCCGCTGTCAGGGCTGGTTTGAAGATGATGACGGGCATCGCGAGCAGTGCGATTTCCGTTTTCGTTTCAAAAACTGTCCACAGTGCAACGCCGAAAATGACATTGCCGCCCGCCGCTGCCGTGAGTGCGACACGGTGCTGGTCGACCCGGACGACATGCTGAAAGCGGCGCTGAAGCTGAAAGATGCGCTGGTGCTGCGCTGTTCCGGCATGGCCTTACAGCCGGGCGCGGATGAAAAAGGCGAGTGGCTAAAAATTACCTATTACGACGAGGACGGCGCTGACGTCAGCGAGCGGTTCCGGGTACAGACGCCAGCCCAGCGCACGGCATTTGAGCAACTGTTTATCCGCCCGCATACCCGCACGCCTGGCGTGCCGCTGCGCTGGATCACCGTGGCAGATATCGTGCATCAGCAGGCGCTGCTGCGCCATCCGGATTTTGTTGTCGCCCGCAAGAAAGGCCAGTTCTGGCAGGTACGTGAGAAGGTCTTTGACTATGAAGGTCGCTATCGTCGGGCAAACGAATTGCGTGGTTAGCAGGACTTTTCATTGATGTGAGCGGCGTTTGAGTATAAAATGCCGCCCGCTTCACATCCGTGGGGCAGAACACTCACCTGCTGCTGGGTCGCCTGTAGTAGGGTTTTAAATACAGAGAGAAATCAATGTTCACTATCGAAGCAGAAGTACGTAACGTGCAGGGTAAGGGTGCGAGCCGCCGCCTGCGTAACGCTAACAAGTTCCCGGCTATCGTTTACGGTGGCGAAGCTGCTCCAGTTGCAATCGAACTGGATCACGACAAAGTATGGAACCTGCAGACCAAAGCTGAATTCTACAGCGAAGTTCTGACCATCGTTGTTGGCGGTAAAGAAGAAAAAGTGAAAGTTCAGGCTGTTCAGCGTCACGCGTTCAAGCCAAAACTGACTCACATCGACTTCGTTCGCGCGTAATCGCAAACCTGTCGAGAAAAACCCCGCTTCGGCGGGGTTTTTTTATGGCGATTATTTACCGCCTGAGGTGCGACGCTGAAGCTGATCGCGCAGGTTTGGAGGCGTGCCTTTGATGGTCAGCGTATCGGTGGCAGGATCCCAGAAGATACGTTCCCCCAGCAGCATGGCATCGAAGTTGATGGTTAACCCACCGCCGCTCCCGGCAAATTTGGTTAACTGACGCAGCGTACTGCGATCCGCCGGGAAGCTTTCTTCAAGCTCATAGCCTTTCTCTGCGGTGAACGCCTGGAAGCTGACTTCACTAACGCCCGCCAGCTCTTTTGACAGCGACTCCAGCTCAATCTCTTCCCCCGCCTGCAGCTGTTCGTTGCAGTAGCTGTAAACCTGCTGACGCACGTTCTGGCGTTCAGATTTATCGAGCTGCGCCTCAGCCGTAAAGTCATCTACCGCCTGCAACAGCCCTTTGTTCTGCGCTTTGGCGTTAAGTCCTTCGCTGGCGCCGAGGAAATCCATAAAGAAATCGGCCACTTTACGGCCCACACGCCCTTTCAGGAAGGTCAGGTAGCGGGTCGATTCCGGGTTGGTTTCCCACTCGGTCAAATCAATCCGCGCCACAATATCCGCATGGTTGATATCCAGATAATGCGTCGAGCTGATATCCAGTTGCTCATTCACGCGCATGCTGCTCAAGTTATTCAGCACGGTAACCAGCAGATACTCTACCGCCAGGTAGCGATAGTGGCAGAACAGGACGATGCCGCCGTCGGCGAACGGATATTTTGCCAGCTCGTCGCGCAGACGCCCGGTGGCCGCGCGGCTAAACGCCAGGAAATCCTCTTCCCCCTGACGCTGCAGGCGCAGGCTATCAGCCAGTTCACTCTCTTCGCTGAACAGACCATAGGCTTTATTTTTGGCGCTGTAGACGCGATGCAACTCAGCCATCATTTCCACAACGGTCGCCGTGGGTTCCAGTAACGAATCGCGTAGCACCACTTCAAGGGTTTGCTCATCACGCTTGATAAGCTGGTGCAAGGCAATCTGGTTGATTTCCAGACTCATGATAAACTCTCCTTTTAGACCGGGCGGTATTCAACCACCACCAGGACATGTGTGCAACAACAGATAAAAAAGGGGAAAAAAAGCTGTTGCTACGGTAATATGTTGCCCTTTCATCAACAAACTGATTTTGATTTATGCCACAACATTCCCGCTACAGTGATGAACACGTTGAACAACTGCTCAGTGAGCTGGTCAACGTACTGGAAAAACATAAAACGCCGACCGATCTCTCCCTGATGGTTTTGGGAAATATGGTCACCAACCTTATCAACACCAGCGTTGCTCCGGCTCAGCGTCAGGCGATCGCAAAATCTTTCGCCCAGGCGTTACAGTCATCCGTCAGCAACGACCAGGCCCATTAAGGGAAACGAACAACAGTTTATGGTGACGAATCGTCAGCGCTACCGTGAAAAAGTCTCCCAGATGGTCAGCTGGGGACACTGGTTTGCCCTGTTTAACATTCTGTTAGCGGCGGTGATTGGCTGTCGTTATCTGTTTGTCGCAGACTGGCCAACCACGCTAACCGGGCGTATCTACTCCTGGATAAGCGTTGTCGGTCACTTTAGCTTTTTGGTATTCGCCACCTATCTGCTGATCCTGTTTCCTCTGACGTTTATCGTCATGTCGCAGCGTCTGATGCGGTTCTTATCCGCGATCCTTGCCACAGCAGGGATGACGCTGCTGCTTATCGACAGTGAAGTGTTCACCCGTTTCCACCTGCATCTTAACCCTATCGTCTGGGAACTGGTGATCAACCCTGACCAGAACGAAACGGCCCGTGACTGGCAGCTGATGTTTATCAGCGTCCCGGTGATCCTGCTGATTGAGATGTTGTTCGCCACCTGGAGCTGGCAAAAGCTCCGCAGCCTGACCCGACGCCGCCACTACGCGAAGCCCGTCGCCGCACTCTTTTTCATCTCATTTATCAGTTCGCACATCATGTACATCTGGGCGGATGCGAACTTCTATCGCCCTATTACGATGCAGCGTGCCAACCTGCCGCTCTCGTACCCAATGACGGCCCGTCGCTTCCTTGAGAAACACGGCCTGTTAGATGCCCAGGAGTATCAGCGTCGTCTGGTCGAACAGGGTAATCCGGAAGCGGTCAGCGTTCAGTATCCGCTGAGTGAACTGCGCTATCGCGATATGGGCCGCGGACAAAACGTCCTGCTGATTACCGTCGATGGTCTGAACTATTCCCGTTACGAGAAGCAGATGCCTGCGCTGGCCGATTTCGCGAGTCAAAACGTCTCGTTCACCCAGCATATGAGTTCCGGGAACACTACCGATGCGGGCATCTTTGGCCTGTTCTATGGCATTTCTGCCGGATACATGGATGGCGTTCTGGCTGCACGCATTCCTGCGGCGCTAATTACCGGACTGAATCAGCAAGGCTATCAGTTAGGGTTGTTCTCATCCGATGGCTTTAACAGCCCACTCTACCGCCAGGCGCTGTTGTCTGATTTCTCGCTGCCTGCTGCGCAGAGCCAGTCTGATACCCAGACCGCAAACCAGTGGATAAACTGGCTGCAGCGCTACGCCCAGGAAGATAACCGCTGGTTCTCGTGGGTGGCCTTTAACGGCACCACGCTTGACGACAGCAACCAGACTGGCTTTGCCCGCCGATACAGCCGTGCGGCCAGCAATGTTGACGCGCAGATCGGCCGCGTTCTTGACGCGCTACGCGAATCAGGCAAGCTCGATAACACTGTCGTGATTGTGACCGCAGGCCATGGTGTACCGCTCGGCGACGAAACGAAGAGCATGAGCTGGTCACGCCCGAACCTGCATGTACCGCTGGTGATCCACTGGCCGGGAACGCCTGCGCAGCGCATCAATATGCTCACTGAACATAAAGATGTTATGACGACCCTGATGCAACGCCTGCTGCACGTCAGTACGCCAGCAAACGAGTATTCTCAGGGGCAGGATCTCTTCAGCGCCGCGCGCCGCCATAATTGGGTGACATCAGCAGACGGTAACACGCTGGCGGTGACCACACCGACGCTGACGCTGGTGCTGAACAGTAACGGAAATTACCAGACGTATAATCTGCAGGGTGTACGGTTGAAGGACCAGAAACCGCAGCTGAGCCTGTTGCTGCAGGTCCTGACGGATGAGAAGCGCTTTATCGCTAACTGATTAATTATAAACCAGTTAGCGACAGATTCTCTTGCATTCGAAACGGAATCGAGTAGTATCTTTTTATGCGTCGGCACGTAGCGCAGCCTGGTAGCGCACCGTCATGGGGTGTCGGGGGTCGGAGGTTCAAATCCTCTCGTGCCGACCAAAAATACATTGAAAACCAGCCTCTTATGGCTGGTTTTTTTTATGCATAAAAAAGCCACCCCGCAGGATGGCTTCCTTATCGCACGTCGGCGCTTAGTGCTTCTCACGTCCACCCAGGAAGAAAATACCCAGCGGGATGGCAAGCAGAACGGTGAAGACAAGGCTGTAAACGAAGATCATCGCCGATTGCAGAACATACATGCTGGTGGTCCAGGCGGAGAGAGGAATGTTGTACTGTTCGATAACGCCAACAATGGTTGCCCGCCCCACGCACGCGGCCGCAATCATAAACACAACCAGTAGCGCCAGGAGGAACTTGCGGCCTTCAGGTGTTTTCAGTTTTGCACGAACCATCTCTCTTCCCTTTACAGATGAATAACATTATGTGGCGTTCAAAATAACACGATCTGCCGCCAGATACCATTTCAGCACAAAAAACTGGATTTATAGTGCAAGTCAGGTTCATTACACCACTTATATTGAAAATGTAAGTAAATGACGCTAATCATTCATAAGTGTTATGCTAATCTGATTCGGCTCGTTTTGACATAAAGGAATGACAATGAAAAACGCACCTAAATTTGCCATCGCCCTGATTGCCGCGTGCATCAGCACCGGCGCTTTCGCCAGCGAAACCCAAAAAGAGCAGCCGCTGGAAAAAGTTGCCCCCTATCCGAAAGCGGACAAAGGGATGAAACGTCAGGTGATTCAGCTACCGGTTCTGCAGGACGAAGCGAACTACAAAGTGGAGCTGTTGATTGGTAAAACGCTGGAAGTGGATTGTAACCAGCACCGACTGGGCGGCCAGCTGGAGAGCAAAACGCTGGAAGGTTGGGGCTACGATTACTACGTCTTCGACAAAGTGACCTCCCCCGTCTCCACCATGATGGCGTGCCCGGACGGCAAGAAAGAGAAGAAATTTGTAACGGCATATCTGGGTGATAACAGTCTGCTGCGCTATAACAGCAAGTTGCCTGTCGTGGTGTATACGCCTGAAAACGTAGAAGTGAAATACCGCGTATGGAAAGCGGATGAGAATGTCGGACAAGCGGTAGTACGTTGAAATTAAGTCGGGTGGCGGCTTCGCCTTACCCGACCTACAACACTAAAAACGGTAACGAATGTTACCGTTTTGCTTTTACCTTACAGGGCGATATCCGCAACCGGTTTGTTTTCAGCCTGAGGCTTCAGTTCCGCCTTTGGCGCAGCATCCGCTGCCTGCGGCTTCACATATTGCAACTGCAATACGCGGCTGGTGTATTCCAGCTCCTGCTCCGTCGCGTCGACATTCCCGTTCAGCTTCGTACCGTAGGATGGAATAATCGTTTTCAGCTTCGCCTGCCATTCCGGGCTGGCAACTTTATCTTTAAACACTTTTTCCATCAGGTGCAGCATGATTGGCGCAGCAGTAGATGCACCCGGTGACGCGCCCAGCAGCGCGGCAATCGTGCCATCCTTATCGCTCACCACTTCCGTACCCAGACGCAGCACGCCGCCCTCTTTCGGGTCACGCTTGATGATCTGAACGCGCTGTCCCGCCTGCCACAGACGCCAGTCTTCTTTCTTCGCCTGCGGATAGTACTCTTTCAGCGCCTCGAAGCGTTCCTCGTCAGAGAGCATCACCTGGCTGATGAGATATTTCACCAGATCGAAGTTATCCAGACCCACGTCCATCATCGGCTTGACGTTAGAGGTGGTCGTGGCGCTGAGCAGATCCCACAGGGAGCCATTTTTCAGGAACTTGGTGGAGAAAGTCGCGAACGGTCCGAACAGCACCACGCGCTTACCGTCAAGCATACGGGTGTCGATGTGCGGAACAGACATCGGCGGTGCACCGACGGAAGCCTGACCGTACACTTTTGCCAGATGACGATTCACCACTTCCGGATTCTCGGATACCAGGAACTGACCGCCAACCGGGAAGCCCGCATAGTCGTCAGCTTCAGGAATACCGGACTCCTGCAGCAGTTTCAGCGCCGCCCCACCGGCACCAATAAAGACAAACTTCGCCTTGATGACGTGCTCGGCTTCGTTGTTTTTCAGATCGGCAACGGTCACGCTCCAGCTGTTATCCGCGTTGCGCTTAAAACCACGCACTTCGGTGCTGAGCTGCAGGTTGAAGTTCTCTTTCTTCTTCAGAGACGTCACCAGCTGACGGGTAATTTCGCCATAGTTAACGTCGGTACCAATTTCGGTCCGGGTCGCGGCCACTTTCTGATTCGGGTCACGACCTTCCATCACCAGCGGCGCCCACTCTTTGATCTGAGCGTGGTCTTCAGAGTATTTCATCCCACGGAAGAGCGTGCTCTGCTGCAGCGCAGCGTAACGCGCGCGCAGGAAGTTGACGTTCTGCTCGCCCCACACAAAGCTCATGTGCGGTACGGTGTTAATGAAGGAGTGCGGGTCATGCATCACGCCGCTGTTGACCTGGTGAGACCAGAACTGGCGTGAGATCTGAAACGCTTCGTTGATCTCTACCGCCTTCTCGATACTAATGGAACCGTCCTTTTTCTGCGGCGTATAGTTCAGTTCCATGAGTGCCGAATGTCCGGTACCGGCGTTGTTCCAACCGTTCGAACTTTCCTGCGCCACGCCATCAAGGCGCTCGACCATGGTCATGGACCAGTCCGGCTGAAGTTCTTGCAGATAGGTTCCCAGCGTGGCGCTCATGATACCGCCACCAATTAAAAGGACGTCCGTTTCCTGCTCTTTAGGGGTGTCAGCTTTCGCCGCCATAGAGACGGTGTTAAGCCCCACGGCCAGAGAAAAGAGCATGGCAGTCATTTTTTTCATAATTTATGCCTTAGTGTAAAAGTGCTTGATGCGTGGAAATTGCAGGTGAAAAAAGCTGCGGAGGCACGGTAACAACTTTTAAATATTGTTTAAAGGTTACGAAATTATTGTAATTGTGAAATTTAATGGTGGGTTGTTTGTAAGGAATTATCGATGTGGCTGGTAAATCGTGGGTTTACTGGCTAGTATGTGGCGTTTTGTGATCGCGCGCACGGAAGCCTGCCCTAATCTGCGAAGAGTTATGTCCTTACCCCATTCTGCTGTACCCGGCGAAGACCGCGTCACCACGGTCCTTAGCTCGCCAAAACTTCTGATGCGTGAAACGCTGGCGGGCGTCATTACCGCCCTGGCCCTGGTCCCTGAAGTGATCTCATTTTCGGTGGTTGCAGGCGTTGATCCCAAAGTCAGCCTGATCGCCTCCGTGGTGTTGTGTTTTGCTTTGTCTGTGCTGGGCGGTCGTCCGGCGATGGTCACGGCGGCAGCCGGTTCCGTGGCGCTGGTTATTGGCCCGATGGTGCACCAGCACGGCGTGCAGTACATTCTTCCGGCGGTTCTCATGGCGGGGGTGATCCAAATACTGTTTGGCGCACTGGGCATGGCAAGGCTGATGCGCTTTATCCCTCAGTCGGTGATGACCGGGTTTGTTAACGCCCTCGGCATCTTAATTTTCTTTGCTCAGGTTCCGCACTTCTGGAGCCGAAGCCCGTTAATCGTCGGCCTGTTCGTGCTCACGCTGCTTATCGTGCTGTGGGTGCCGCGCTATATCAAAAGCATCCCTTCCCCGCTGATTGCGATAGTGGTGCTCACGTTGTTTACCGTTACCAGCGGGCAAATTCTGCCGACGGTGGGTGATGAAGGCTCGATGAGCGGCGGGTTACCGGGACTGACGGAACTGCTGGTCCCCATGAACATAGAAACGTTAAGCATTATCTGGCCGTGCGCGTTAAGCATTGCATTCGTCGGGCTGCTGGAGTCACTGCTGACGGCGAAGCTGGTGGATGAACTGACCGTCACCCCGTCCAGTAAACGCCGTGAAAGCATCGGGTTGGGCGTGGGCAATATCCTGGCCGGGCTCTATGGCGGGATCGCAGGCTGCGCGATGATTGGACAAACCATCGTCAACGTGGAGATGGGGAAAGGCCGAAGCCGTATTTCAACGTTAGCGGCTGGCATCGTTTTACTGGTGCTGGTGACGGCGCTGAGCGACGTGATGGCTAAAATTCCGATGGCGGTGCTGGCAGGCATTATGGCGATAGTCGCCATCAAAACCTTCAGCTGGCACAGCATTCAGCCCGCAACGGTAAAAAATGCACCGGTTGCGGAAACCGTCGTGATGCTGGTGACGGTCGCCGCAACGGTATCAACCGGTAACCTGGCGATTGGCGTGCTGGGGGGGATTATCGTCATGGCACTGCTTCCCGCCCGCATTAAACGTCGTCTTAAAGCAGAAAAAGCGTTGCAAGCCCAAGAAAAATAAAGAAACCACCGGTATCGGTGATGGCAGTGATCATCACGCTCGACCCCACCGCGGGGTCGCGCCCCAGTTTGGTCATGGTCAGTGGAATAATGACCCCCATCATCGATGCCACCAGTAAATTCAGCACCATCGCCAGCATCATCACCCCGCCTAAGGCCATATCGTCATACAGCCACCAGGTGATGCCCCCCATAATGCCGCCCCACACCAGGCCGTTGATCAGCGCCACCCCCATCTCCCTGAAGATCAGAAAGGCGAAATTGCCGGGCTGAATATTTTCCAGCGCCAGCGCGCGGACGATCATCGTGATGGTCTGGTTTCCGGTGTTGCCGCCAATCCCGGCCACAATCGGCATCAATGACGCCAGGGCCACCAGCTGTGAAATGGTGTGTTCAAAGCCATCGATTACGCGGGAGGCGATAAAGGCGGTACACAAATTAATGGCAAGCCACGCCCAGCGCGTTTTCACCGCCTTACCGACGGAGGCGTGGACGTCATCTTCGGCGCTGATCCCCCGAGCGCGCGCAGGTCGTTATCGGTCTCTTCGTAGACCACGTCAACGATCTCATCAACCGTCAGACGGCCCATCAGCTTGCCGACGGAATCCACGACGGCCGCACTCACGAGGTCGTCACGTTCGAAGGTACGTGCCGCTTTTTCAGCATCGTCTTCCGGAGAGAAGACCATCGGCTCGTTTTCCATCACCTCACTGACTCGCCGCTGGGTGCTGTTAAGCAGGATCGTTTTCAGCTCCAGCTCGCCCAGCAGGGTTTTATCCCGCGAGGTGACGAACAGTTTATCGGTGTTATCCGGCATCTTGCCCATGCGACGCAGGTAGCGCTGCACGGTACCGAGCGTGACGTCCGGACGCACAGTGATAACGCCAAACTCCATGATCGCGCCGACGCTATTTTTCTCGTAGTGCATCACCTGACGGACACGCGCGCGCTCATCGGCAGGCAGGGAGGCCAGCAGGCGACCGGTCAGGTTACGCGGCAGGTGTTGTACAAGGTAAATCTGTTCGTCGATATCCAGCGTTTGCAGCGCATCGAGGATGTCCCGGTCGCTCATCTCGTCGATCAGGTCATCCCAGACGTTTTCCGAAGCTTCAAGCAGTACCTGCCCGCGCTCGTGATCCTGCACCAGACGCCACAGGGCATGACGCTCTTCGGAGGGAAGTGCTTCGAGCGTATCCGCCAGATCCGGCGGGGGTAAATGAGCAACCAGCGCACCTACCTCAGCAATATCGTCGGCTAAAGTGCCGACATCATATTGCTCAGCCAGGGTCAGTTTGCCTAATAACGTAGAAGTGACCGCTTTATCGGTCGTGAGAAGCCAGATGAGTCGCGCACGCTCCTGATCGCGCTGCCTGGCGCTGTTTTTCTTTAATACCGACATCAATCATAAATCCATTAAATGAGTTGGCGTTAAGCATAGCGCGAGGATATGTAAATAAGAATAAACAACGGGACGGGATGAAGAAAAAAACGGCATTACGGCCACGATCTATCCCCTCTCCCTGTGGGAGAGGGTTAGGGTGAGGGCATCAGGCCGTGCGCGCCACCGCATCACGCGAGGCCGCCTCACGCTCGTCACCGGTCAACTCGCTCAGCTTGCCATCGCGCATCTCCAGCAGACGGTCAGCGTGAATGAAGTAGTGATCGTCGTGGCTAATGGCGAAAATGGTTTTGCCCATCTCCTGCATCAGCGGCAGCAGCACCTGATAGAACTCACGGCGGAAGTGGGGATCCTGATCCGCCGCCCATTCGTCCAGCAGAACGATGTCGCGCTCTTCCGCCAGCGCCAGCAGCAGCGCCACGCGCTTCTTCTGCCCTTTAGAGAGCTTCAGGTTAAGAATTTTACCGTCCTGCAGCTCCAGCTTGTGCGACATCTGCAGCTGTGCCAGCCATTTTTCCACCAGCACAGGATTGGCCTGCTGCCCTTCAGGGCCGAGCAGCCGATCGAACAGCCAGACGTCGGTAAATACCGCAGAAAAGAGCTTGCGGTAGTCCTCAGGTTTCCCGGCACTCAGCGCCTTACCGTCCAGCAAAATCTCGCCCGACTGCGGCTGGTAGAGTCCGGTGAGCAACATCGCCAGCGTGGATTTACCGCTGCCGTTACCGCCGATGAGGAACAGCAGTTCACCGCGGTGAATCGTCAGGTTGACCGGCCCCACGGAGAAGGCGTTGTCCTGATAGCGGAACGTCACGTCGCGCAGCTCCAGCGTATGCCAGTCCGGGAAGGCTTGCGGGCGCGGGAATTCCGCCTTAAATGGCGCGAGGTCGAATTTTTTGAGCTTGTTAAACGCCACCTGCGCACTCAGCAAGGTGGGCAATGCGCCGACCGCCGAGAGCAGCGGCGTGCGTAAAAACAGCAGCGTCAGTGAGTAGGTTGCCGCCACGTTGGTGTCCGCCCAGCCCAGGCTGTTCGCCATCCAGAATACCAGGCCAATGGCACCCAGCATCATGATATTTGACCAGTTCACCGCGCTCAGGTGGAAAGTATCGGCGCGGATGATGTGATGCCGATATTCGCGCGCGTCCGGGATATAGAGGTGATTGAAGATATACTCGGCGCGCTCGCGGTTCAGGGTCAGCTCCTTGCGCCCTTCCAGCACCGTCTGGTAATCGTTATACAGTTTATCTTCCGTTTCGCGCAGCACCGCCATGTGTTTATAGACGCGTGACACCAGCACAAAGCCGCCCCAGATGGTAATGGCAATCCACAGAGCGGTCACCGCCAGCATTTTACTGGAGAGCCAGGCAAGATAAGCCGCCGAGCCAAAGGTCAGAATGATCCCCTGCACCAGCTCCGGCAGACGAACAAACGCGATGGTGATAGCCCGCACGTCACTGGTCAGCCCCGCCAGCAGGGAGGCGCTGCCAAGCTGCTCCACCCGTTCAACCTGAGTGTCCAGGATCCGCTTGATAAATTCGCTGCGCAAACGGAAAACGAAATGGTGGCCGAGGGCGGTTAGCGCCAGCTGAGAGCCAAGCGTAACCGCCATCAACAGCAGCAGCAGGCCGAGAAACTCTGGCAAAACAGAGAGTGAGGTATCGACCATTTCAATCAACCGCACGTTAATAAACGCGATCAGGCCAATACCCAATGCGGCGCTGGCAAGGCTTAACGCCATGACGGCAATGAAGGGCCAGCGATACTGACGCCAGACAAGGAGAAGTAGTTGCATGCAGGCAATCCGGACAATAAAAATCAGCCAGCAGTGTAAACTGCCCGGCGTGTACATCAAGAATAATTCTTATTTTTGTTTACTAAACCCTGCCTGGCGAAACGTCAGGTTAAAACGGTACTCGCCAGTGAGGGGATGCACCCCGGGTTTCAGAGGCTGAATGCCGTGATAATACAGCCGCGATTCCCTGCCCCACACCACCACGTCGCCATGCTCCAGCATAATGCGTTTGAGCGGATCGTTACGGCGTAATCCGCCAAACTGGAAGACGGCAGGAAGCCCTAACGATACCGAGACGATGGGCGCGCGGAGATCGGGTTCATCTTTATCCTGATGCAGGGAGAGTTTCGCGCCGACGGCGTAGCGGTTAATCAGGCAGGCATCCGGTCGGAAGTCAGGATAATCAGCGGCAACGGCAGCCTCGTGGCAGAGAGCCTGAAAAACCGCAGGCATCGGGGGCCACGGCTGGCCGGTCGCGGGATCGTTAGGCGCATACAGGTAGCCTCGTTCATTCGTCGCCCACCCTAATTCGCCGCAGTTCGCCATGGCCACCGACATCGTGTAACCGCCCGGCGTGACCATATGGCGAAACGGGGAAACCGCCGTCACCTCTTCTATACCCGCAAGCAGCGCCGCCGCACGGGAGAGCGCGAAGCGACGCAAAATAACCGCCCCCGGTGCCAGTGGTTCCTGCCAGGGTTCCGCATCCGCAAAAAGATCGAGCATTATCCCTCCTGGCGTTTCGCCTCACGTTTTAGCAATAGCGCTTTTCGCGCCGTCCCCCATCGGTAACCCGACAGTGCGCCATCGTTACGGACAACGCGGTGACAGGGGATCACAATCGCCAGCCTGTTTGCCGCACAGGCACCCGCGACGGCACGTACCGCGTTGGGTTGTCCAATCGCCTGCGCCACCTGCTGATAACTTGCCGTTTCACCGCAGGGAATTTCACGAAGGGCCTGCCAGACTCGCTGCTGGAACGCGGTTCCGCGTATATCCAGCGGCAGTTCAAGCGGCGCTGCGCGGTTATCAATACTGGCAATCACCTGGCGGATACGCTGCGCGAAGGCATCTTCCTGCGGCGCGGGCTCTGCTTTTGGAAACAGCGTCGCCAGCTCCCCGGCTAATTCGGCATCGTCATCACCGAGCAGTATTGCGCAAATCCCCCGCTCGCTTTCAGCGACCAGACAGCGTCCTAATGAGCAGTCATCGATGGCGTATTGCACCGCCACGTCGCCTTTGCGGTACTGCTTCGCCGTCATACCCAGCGCATCCGTGGCTTTACGATAATAGCTGCTGCTGTCGGGAAAGCCTGCGGCCAGCACGGCATCGGTAACGGTATCCCCCTGGGCAAGCGCCGTGCGCAGACGTTGACCGCGCGCCGCCTGCTGCCAGGCTTTTGGCGTCATTCCGGTGACGGACTTAAACAGCCGGTGGAAGTGAAAAGGACTCATGGCCACCTGCTGCGCCAGACCGTCCAGCGTTAACGCAGGATCCTGCTCCAGAAGGCGACAGGCGTGCTCCACTTTCGCCAGCTTCTGCTGCTGCGGATCGCGTTTATCCGGCATACAGCGCTTGCACGGGCGAAACCCTGCCTCAATGGCATGGTGAACATCAGGATAAAAGTGGACGTTTTTACGCAGGGCGTGACGTGCCCGGCATGACGGACGACAGACAATCCCCGTCGTTTGCACGGCAAAGACAAACTGATCGTCAGCACGCGGATCGCGAGCCAGTACAGCCTGCCAGCGATCCTCATCGGTCATATAGGTTGGATTTTTCATCATCAGCTCCTCTTACAAGCATACCTGTAGCGTGCCTGAGTGCCACTGATAAAAAACCCGCAACCTTGCTTTTTAATTTTTGTCGCTCACCAGGAAACTGTTGAACTGCGGCGAGCTCCAGGTTTTAAACTCGTCGCCCTCTTTGGTGATCATGTACACCGCCAGCCCTTCCTGACGAACCACCTCTTTCGCTTTTTCCGGGCCGAGGACCATTAAGCCGGTATCCCAGGCATCGGCTTCCAGCGCCGTCGGCGCAATCACCGTCACCGAGACCAGATTATGCGCGATCGGCCGCCCGGTCTGCGGATCAATAACATGCGAGATGCGCTTCCCGTCAAGCTCGTAATAGTTACGGTAACTCCCGGAGGTGCTGATGCCATGTCCGTTGATATCGACTATCGCCTGCACGGCATTTTGCCGATCGGTCGGTTTTTGAATCGCTACGCGCCACGGTTTATCGCTGGCGTTCATGCCCCGGCTGACTAACGCACCGCCCACGGAGACCAGATAGCGCGAAATGCCTTCCTGCGTCATCAGCGCGGCAAGGTGATCCGCCGCGTAGCCTTCCCCTACCGTCGACAGATCGACAAACAGATCGGGGATATCTTTTTGCAGGTACTGTTGGCCGTACTGATTGATCACCGTCAGATGCTGCAGCCCTGTCCGGGCACGGGCATCATCAATAGCCGCCTGATCGGGCGTCGCCACCGGCTGTTTATTCGGGCCAAATCCCCAGAGGTTCACCAGCGGCCCGACGGTCACGTCCATCGCACCGTTGGTTTTATATCCCACGCGAATGGACTCGGTGACGATATCAGCCATCGCTTCACTCACCGGCCACAGAGACGTACTGGTGGAGAGGTTAAAGCGCATCAGCGCCGAGTCATTTTTGTAGGTCGACAGCAGCTGATCGTCGGCGTCCAGCTGAGCCTGGATTTTGCCGCGAAGCTCTTCCGTGCGCGTTTTATCGAGGTTCATCACGCTGACGCGCCAGAAGGTGCCCATCGTTTTGCCTTCGAGCACCGTGGCAGCGGGTGCGTCGGTTTTCGCCACGGGGGCGGGATCGTTACATGCGGTCAGGAAAAAAAGCATAGCCAGAAAGCTGGCGCGTAAAAAAGTCATATCCATTCATTATTATCCTCATGCCAGGGCGGCAAGAGTACACCAAAACGGGTCAATTGTGAGATCCAAAAACACGCACAAAAAAGGGGCCATCAGGCCCCTGAGTCATACTACGACGCGATTAGAACTGGTAAACCAGACCCAGCGCGACGATATCATCAGTACCGATACCGGCCTGACGGGTGAACTCATTTTCATCAACCAGGTTGATTTTGTAATCCACGTAGGTAGACATGTTTTTGTTGAAGTAGTAAGTCGCACCCACATCAACATATTTCAGCAGATCCTGGTCGCCATACCCTTCGATGTCCTTACCTTTAGACTGCAGGTAAGCCACGGATGGACGCAGGCCGAAGTCGAACTGGTACTGAGCAACCACTTCGAAGTTCTGCGCTTTGTTAGCGAAACCGTAGATATCGCTGCTGCTCTGAGAGTTGCCGAAACGTGTTGCGTTATAAGTCTGAGAGTACTGCGCGGCCAGATAGATGTTGTTGGCATCGTATTTCAGGCCACCCGTATAGACTTCGGCATGATCGCCTTCGCCTTTCAAGGCTGGGTTAGCCGTGTTGTTCTGATCGGCGGTACGTTTGGAAGAAGACATTGCACCACCGATGCTGAAGCCTTCGCCCAGGTTATAGGTCAGGGACGCACCGTAACCGTCGCCGTTCTGTTTCAGGGTGCTACGACCGGTGTCGTTTTCACCGCTTACGCTACCGTTTTTACCCTGATACTGCAGAGCAAAGTTCAGGCCATCCACCAGACCAAAGAAGTCCTGGTTACGGTAGGTTGCCACGCCGTTAGCACGAGATTGCAGGAAGTTGTCTGCACCGTATGTATCACCACCAAATTCTGGCAGCACGTCAGTCCAGGATGTTACGTCGTAGATCACACCGTAGTTACGACCGTAATCGAAAGAACCCGCTTCAGCGAATTTCAGACCAGCAAACGCCACACGGGTCCAGGCCTGGTTGTCGCTTTCTGTTGTGTTGCCCTGGATCTGGTATTCCCACTGGCCGTAACCGGTCAGCTGATCGTTAACCTGAGTTTCACCTTTGAAGCCAAGACGCATGTAGGTCTGGTCACCGTCAGCACTCTTGTCGTCAGAGAAATAGTGCAGACCATCAACTTTGCCGTACAGATCTAATTTGTTGCCATCTTTGTTATAAATTTCAGCCGCATTTGCTGCGCCTGCTACCAGCAGTGCTGGTACCAGGAGGGACAGTACTTTAACTTTCATTTTATTAACCCTCTGTTATATGCCTTATAATTGCCACTGCTTACTGGCTAACCCTCATTAACCAGTCGGCAATTTCATTCTCCGCAAAATTACAGAATAATCCAATGCGAATATGATACGAAAACTTTGAAGATGTTTCATTCATCTATCAACATGTTTCAGAATGTTAATATCAAGGAACTTTTACAAAGCACAAATAGCTTAGAAAATTAGCATTTATTATCAAAATTAATATTATTCCATTAAATTTCAATGAGTTGGGATATAAATCGTTACAGCACTGAATGACAAAACAAGATCGCTCCTAATCTCTAAAATAGCTCTCGCTA
Organism: Enterobacter sp. T2; assembly: GCF_010692925.1. NCBI lineage: Bacteria > Pseudomonadati > Pseudomonadota > Gammaproteobacteria > Enterobacterales > Enterobacteriaceae > Enterobacter > Enterobacter sp. T2. The sequence continues at coordinate 3,289,102 of NZ_CP048736.1, forward strand.
TCATCATTAACTTTATTTATTACCGTCATTCAGTTTTGAATGTCTGTTTATCCCTAATTGAGCCGAATGCATCGCATTCGGTTTTTTTTTACCCTTCTTTACGTAACTTTTCTTTTTATGTGCTACCAGCACGAAATTGTAACGACTATTAACTAATCCCGTTACGAGGGTCAACCAACGTGCAAAAATTCAGAAGAAACTTAATTTCTTGTTAATTCGTGCTATTTACTGGCGAGAAGTTTCTTTTATTTGTACACGCATCGTGAACTTGTACACTTTTAACGCACATCGCCTCTTCCTCAGTGTTCCCTGAAAAAGTCGCCTGTTCCAGGCCAGTGGCGCTGGAAATTCAGGTATTACCCTTTATACTGCCCTATCGCCACAGAGCACGACCATTACGGGTTAAAGATATCAATGAGTCAGACTGAAACTACCGCCCCGAGCAAATTCTCCCTTCTTCCCGGGAGCATCACCCGTTTCTTTCTTCTTTTGATCGTTGTGTTATTAGTCACCCTGGGCGTGATGGTGCAGAGCGCGGTAAACGCCTGGCTGAAGGACAAGAGCTACCAGGTGGTTGATATCACTCATGCCGTCCACAAGCGCATTGATACCTGGCGCTACGCCACCTGGCAGATTTACGACAATATTGCCGCAGCGCCTGCAAGCGCATCCGGGGATGGGCTTCAGGAGACCCGGCTTAAGCAGGATGTCTACTATCTCGAAAAACCGCAGCGTAAGACTGAGGCGCTTATCTTTGGCTCTCACGACAGCGCAACGCTTGAGATGACGCAGCGTATTTCAACCTATCTGGATACCCTCTGGGGTGCCGAGACGGTGCCGTGGTCGATGTACTATCTGAATGGTCAGGACAACAGCATGATCCTGATCTCGACGCTGCCATTGAAAGATCTCTCTTCTGGTTTTAAAGAGACGACCGTTGGCGGCATCGTCGATTCCCGCCGTGCAGAAATGCTGCAGCAGGCGAATGCTCTTGATGAGCGTGAAAGTTTCTCATCGCTGCGCCGCCTGGCCTGGCAAAATGGTCACTATTTTACCCTGCGTACCACGTTCAACCAGCCGGGACATCTGGCGACGGTCGTGGCGTTTGATTTGCCTATTAATGATTTGATCCCGCCGGATATGCCGCTCGACAGCTTCCGTATGGAGCCAGACAGCAGTACCCAGAACATGCGCGCGGCGTCGGACAAAGAGGCCGCAGAGAGCGTCACCATCTCCTTTAACGGCTCGAAAATTGAAATTGCCTCGTCACTGAACTCAACCGGCATGCGCCTGGTGTGGCAGGTACCGTTTGGCACCCTGCTGCTCGATACCCTGCAAAATATTTTGCTGCCGTTGCTGCTGAATATCGGCCTGCTGGCGCTGGCCCTGTTTGGCTACAGCACCTTCCGCTTCCAGCCGGGACGTCAGAGCGACGCCTCTGCGGTCACCGCGGGCAACACGAATGAACTTCGCGTGTTACGCGCGCTCAATGAAGAGATTGTTTCCGTGCTGCCGCTGGGCGTGTTAGTCCACGATCAGGAAGCGAACCGCACGGTGATGAGCAATAAAATTGCAGACCATCTGCTGCCGCATCTTAACCTGCAGAACATCACCACCATGGCGGATCAGCACCAGGGGGTTATTCAGGCCACCATCAATAATGAACTGTACGAGATCCGTCAGTTCCGCAGTCAGGTGGCCCCACGCACGCAAATCTTCATTATCCGCGACCAGGATCGCGAAGTGCTGGTGAATAAGAAACTCAAGCAGGCGCAAAGGCTGTATGAGAAGAACCAGCAGGGGCGCGCCGCCTTTATGCAGAATATTGGCGACGCCTTCAAACAGCCGTTAAAAACGCTGGCAACCCAGGCGGCGGCGTTAAACACCTCTGAAAGCCACCAGCTTGCCTGCCAGGCCGACTCGCTGGTTCGTATGGTGGATGAGATCCAGTTAGCGAACATGCTGGAGAATGATTTCTGGAAAGGTACGCCTTCCCTCTTCTCCATTCAGGATCTGATCGATGAAGTGGTTCCGGAAGTCCTGCCGGTGATCAAGCGTAAAGGTCTGCAGCTGCTGATCAACAACCATTTACCGGCGAATGACGAACGCCATGGCGATCGCGAAGCGCTACGTCGCATTCTGCTGATGATTATTCAGTATGCCGTGACCACCACGCAGATCGGCAAGATCACCCTCGAAGTGAGCACCGACGAGTCGGCAGAAGATCGCCTGACGTTCCGCATTCTGGACACCGGTGAAGGCGTCACGACGAGTGAAATTGATAATCTGCACTTCCCGTTCCTGAATGACACACAAAGCGATCATTACGGTAAGGCTAATGCCCTGACCTTCTGGCTGTGCGATCAGCTGGCGCGTAAGCTCGGCGGCCACCTGAATATCAAAGCACGTGAATCGCTCGGCACTCGCTACTCTCTGCACGTGAAAATGGCCGTCAATCCGCAGGAAGAAGATGAAGAGCGCCTGCTGGATGACGTGGTGGCGATGGTGGATGTGACCTCAAACGAGATCCGCAACATCGTGGTGCGTCAGTTAGAAAACTGGGGCGCGGCCTGCATCACGCCGGATGAACGACTGGCAAGTCAAGAATTTGATCTGTTTTTAACGGATAATCCGTCTAATCTTACTGCCTCGGGCTTGCTTTTAAGCGATGATGAGTCAGGCGTGCGGAAAATCGGCCCTGGCCAGCTGCGCGTCAACTTTAATATAAGCAATGCGATGCAGGAAGCTGTACTACAACTAATAGAAGAGCAGCTGGCGCAGGATGAGATAACGGAATCCCCGTTAGGCGGCAATGAAAACGCCGAGCTTCACGCCAGCGGATACTATTCACTCTTTGTTGATACAGTACCAGATGATGTTAAGCGGTTGTATACTGAGTCCGCTGCGAATGATTTTGCAGCGCTGGCGCAGACAGCACACCGGCTTAAAGGGGTGTTTGCCATGCTTAATCTGGTTCCCGGCAAGCAGTTATGTGAAACGCTGGAACATCTAATTCGTGAGAAAGATGCCTCTGGCATTGAAAAATACATCAGCGACATTGACGACTACGTCAAAAGCTTGCTGTAGCAAGGTAGCCTTATACATGAACAATATGAACGTAATTATTGCCGATGACCATCCGATTGTACTGTTCGGTATTCGCAAATCGCTTGAACAGATCGAGTGGGTGAATGTAGTCGGTGAATTTGAAGACTCTACAGCACTGATCAATAACCTCCCAAAGCTTGATGCGCACGTGCTCATTACCGATCTCTCCATGCCTGGAGATAAGTACGGTGATGGGATTACGCTCATCAAATATATCAAACGTCACTTCCCGGACATCTCGATCATTGTTCTGACCATGAACAACAACCCGGCGATCCTGAGCGCCGTGCTGGATCTGGACATCGAAGGGATTGTGCTGAAACAAGGCGCACCGACCGATCTGCCAAAAGCGCTCGCTGCGCTGCAGAAAGGCAAGAAGTTCACGCCTGAGAGCGTCTCTCGTCTGCTGGAAAAAATCAGCGCGGGTGGCTACGGTGACAAACGTCTGTCACCGAAAGAGAGCGAAGTTCTGCGTCTGTTCGCTGAAGGTTTCCTGGTGACCGAGATTGCCAAGAAGCTGAACCGCAGTATTAAAACCATCAGCAGCCAGAAGAAATCCGCAATGATGAAGCTGGGTGTGGACAACGATATTGCCTTGCTGAACTATCTCTCCTCCGTGACGCTGAGCGCAACGGACAAGGATTGATCACCGCAGTAAATGCCGGGTGGTGTTCGCGCAAGCGAAGCGCCGCCGGGCAAATAAAAAAGGCCCGAAAGGGCCTTTTTTAGATCCTCGTTTTCCTGACGCGTTCCGCATAGACCGACAAGGTCTGCTTCAGCACGTCCAGCGTGACCGGTTTCGACAGACAGCTGTCCATGCCTGACTCCAGGCATCGCTGTTTCTCTTCCGCCAGCGCGTTCGCCGTGACGCCCACCACCGGCAACGTCAGGCCAAGCTGGCGGATACGTTGCGTCAGACGGTAGCCGTCCATGTTAGGCATGTTGACGTCACTGAGAACGATATCAATATGATTTTTACTCAGCACATTCAGCGCATCCACGCCGTCATTGGCCGTTTTGCACTGGTAGCCAAGCGACCCGAGCTGGTCTGCCAGCAGTCGGCGGTTAATCGGATGGTCATCCACGACCAGAATCATCATATCGTCATTCACTGACGCCAGACCTTCCGGTGACGGCAATTCACCGGCTCCGTCGTTCTCTTCCAGCTGCACTTTGTAGATGCGTGCCAGCAGGCTCAACAGCTCATGCGGCGTGGCGACACTGTGTACCCACTCTCCCGGCGCACGTTCAACCGGTATGCCAATGTGGCGACGACAGAAGAGTACCGTTCCTCTCCCCTGCCACGCCTGTTCCGGCATCTCGTCGGCGATCAGCACGTCATCCGCGTCCGGCGTCTGGTCTTCATAGCGGCACACCCTCACGCCGCTATGGGTAAGCAGCGCCGTCAGGTAATCATTCAGCGAAGCGTTATTCACCGCCAGCCAGCAGCGCTTATCGCTCAGCCCGTCAACCGTCGCTTTTGCCGGATACTGCGCCGAATAGAGCGGAATACGGATGGTGAACTGGCTGCCCATGCCGGGCTCGGTATCCACCGAGATATCACCGTCCATCATGCTGACGAGCTTCTCACAAATCGCCAGCCCCAGACCGGTGCCCTGGAAGTTACGCTGCACGCCGGTGCCGACCTGGAAGAACGGGTCGAACAGGCGAACCACTTCCTTCGCCGGGATGCCCACACCCGTGTCACGGACGCGAATGCTCAGGTAATCCCCCGCCCGGCAGACGTGTAACACGATACAGCCAATATCGGTGAATTTGATGGCGTTGCTAAGCAGGTTAGAGATGACCTGCTGCAGGCGCATCGGATCGCCGTGCAGCGTCAGCGGCACATCCGGTTCAATAAAGCAGTAGAGCCCCAGCTGTTTACGCACCACCAGCGGCAGATAGTTGGCGCTGATGTGGTTCATCACTTCACGCGGCGAAAACTCCCGCGGTTCGATTTTCAACTGCTCAGACTCAATTTTAGAGAAATCGAGAATATCGCTGATGATTTTCAGCAGCAGACTGGAGGAGTTGTTCATCGCCGTCACCAGCCTGTCGACCCCTTTCGGCAGCTCTTTCGTCTGCAACAGGTCGAGGTTACCGATAATCCCGTACAGTGGCGTACGCAGCTCGTGGCTGACGGTGGCAAGGAACATAGATTTCGACTGGCTGGCCTGCTCCGCCGCCTGCGCCATCTCCTGCAACGACTCCTCCATCTTCACGCGTGCGGAGACATCCACCAGCACGCAAATCGCCACGTTTTCATTACGATAGCGGGAGTGAACAAAGCTGATCTGCAGGTTGGTATGGGTGCTGGTGAGCACGTCGACAAAGTTTACCTGCTGACCGCAGATGATTTGCGTCAACCTTTGACGATCCTCATGCGTCAGCATGTTCAGATAGTTGTGCGCCAGCTCGTTACTCAGGATGTTGGTCCCGTCCTGAGTACGCAGAATACAGATCCCCACCGGTGCCGAGGCGACTATCTTACGGTTAAACTGCTCGTGCTCTTCCAGACGCTGGGCGTCGCTTTCGGCGGGAATAAAGATTCTTCGCTCATACATGCGCGCCAGCGTAAACAGCGCCCCTCCCACCAGCAGGTTGAGCAGAATTGCATTCATAATCAGAATGCGTATCCGCTCCAGCACCATATCGACCGGCAGCGAGTAGACGATACTCAGCGACGACGGTGGCAGGCTTTTTTTCAGCACCAGCTCACGAAAGCCGGAGGTGTAACCAAACCACGAGCGTTCCTGCATCCAGTGCGGATCGACGTTCAAACGGTTATCCGGCCCGGCAAGCGAGATCAGCTGATGTCCGTTTTCATCCAGAATGGTCACACCCATCGGCAGGCTGCCTGGCGTGAAGAAGTTTTCCATGCGGATAGTCTGCTCAATGCCCAGCAGCGCCTGCAGGCGGTTACCGAGGTAAACCGGCGTCAGCGCGTAGAAATAGCCCACGCCCATGCGCGGCCCCTGGCTAATCCAGAAGATGTTATTCCCGCGCTCGTCCTGCGGCGCATTGCGATATTTCACAATACGCTCATGCAGGCTTTTCAGCGCATCATCACGCTCGACGGGCACGTCGCGCAGGCCGAAGTCAGCCATGCAGAGATTTTCGCTGCCAATCAGGAAGACGCGATTGAGATCGTAGGCGGCGGAAAAATTGTCGCGCCAGTAGCGCATAAACCAGGCGAGGGATTCCAGCGACCCGCGCCAGGTGTTGCTCATGGTGGAGCAGTCGGAGTCCGGGAACAGCGGCTGGAAGTCCGGCACTTCGGTTTTGTCATTACGCCCGCGAAGCGCCAGGATGCCGTTTTCCGCCGTCAGTCGGTTTTCGGCAATATACTTCAGCTCCTTCATTACATCAGATGTTCGCTGAATGTAACGCTGGGCCTGATCGGAGCTTAAATTAAACTCCTGGCGGATCTCCGCTTCTTTCTTGTGCAGCGCGTTGACGATGTAGAACACCGACAGCAGGACCACCAGCAACCAAAGCAGGAGCGCCAGCGCCCGGAACAGATAGCGAGAAACTTTCAGCGTGGTACGAAAGGAGACGAGGTATTTCAAAGGGGCGAGGCTCCGCCGTCGGGGTCAAAAGAATGTGGTTAAGGTAGCGGTAAACGCGGCTTGCCGCAACGTTCACTTGTCTGCTTACGTAAAAGAAAAGGGCCGGAATCCGGCCCTTTTTGCGTCAGGAGACATTACTCGTCAGCGTCATCCGCTGCATCATCGTCGGTGTCCGCTTCCGGCGCGATTTCATCGTCACCTTCCGCAACGCTACCGTCGATGGAATCGAGCTCTTCGTCATCCACCGGCTCAGCCACGCGCTGCAGACCCACCACGTTTTCATCTTCCGCAGTACGGATGAGGATAACGCCCTGGGTGTTACGACCCACCACGCTGATCTCAGATACGCGTGTACGCACCAGCGTACCGGCATCAGTGATCATCATGATCTGGTCGGCATCATCGACCTGTACCGCACCCACAACGGAACCGTTGCGCTCGGTAACCTTAATAGAGATAACGCCCTGCGTGCCACGTGATTTGGTCGGGTATTCGCTTTCCGCGGTACGTTTACCGTAACCGTTCTGGGTGACGGTCAGGATTGCACCTTCGCCGCGAGGAACGATCAGGGAAACAACGGAATCTTCACCCGCCAGTTTGATACCGCGTACACCGGTCGCTGTACGACCCATTGCGCGCACGGCGTTCTCTTTGAAGCGCACCACTTTACCGGCCGCAGAGAACAGCATGACTTCATCAGAACCGGAGGTCAGATCCACACCGATCAGCTCGTCGCCTTCGTTCAGGTTCACCGCGATGATCCCGGCGGAACGTGGACGGCTGAACTCGGTCAGCGCGGTTTTCTTCACGGTACCGCTGGCGGTCGCCATAAAGACGTTCACGCCCTCTTCGTACTCGCGTACCGGCAGAATGGCGGTGATACGTTCGTTCGCTTCCAGCGGCAGCAGGTTGACGATTGGACGACCACGCGCGCCACGGCTCGCTTCAGGCAGCTGATAGACTTTCATCCAGTACAGACGGCCACGGCTGGAGAAGCAGAGGATCGTGTCGTGGGTGTTGGCCACCAGCAGACGGTCAATAAAGTCTTCTTCTTTAATACGTGCCGCAGACTTGCCCTTGCCGCCACGACGCTGTGCTTCATAGTCGGTCAACGGCTGATACTTCACATAGCCCTGGTGAGACAGGGTGACCACCACATCTTCGCGGTTGATCAGATCTTCAATGTTGATATCAGAGCTGTTCGCGGTGATTTCGGTGCGGCGCTCGTCGCCAAACTGGTCGCGGACCAGCTCCAGCTCTTCGCGGATCACTTCCATCAGGCGCTCTGCGCTGCCCAGAATGTGCAGCAGCTCGGCAATCTGCTCCAGCAGCTCTTTGTATTCGTCGAGCAGTTTTTCATGCTCAAGGCCGGTCAGTTTCTGCAGACGCAGATCCAGAATCGCCTGGGCCTGCTGTTCAGTCAGGTAGTACTGACCGTCACGTACGCCGAACTCAGGTTCCAGCCACTCAGGACGCGCCGCGTCATCACCCGCACGCTCCAGCATCGCCGCCACGTTACCCAGATCCCACGGACGGGATACCAGTCCGGCTTTTGCTTCTGCCGGGGTTGGCGCGCGACGGATCAGTTCAATGATCGGGTCGATGTTGGCCAGCGCAACCGCCAGCGCTTCAAGGATGTGCGCACGGTCGCGCGCTTTGCGCAGTTCAAAGATGGTACGGCGGGTCACCACTTCGCGGCGGTGACGCACGAACGCGCTCAGGATCTCTTTCAGGTTCATGATCTTCGGCTGACCATGGTGCAGTGCCACCATGTTGATACCGAAGGAGACCTGAAGCTGAGTCTGGGAGTACAGATTGTTCAGTACAACCTCACCCACCGCGTCGCGTTTGATCTCAATCACGATGCGCATACCGTCTTTGTCAGACTCGTCACGCAGCGCGCTGATGCCTTCAACACGTTTTTCTTTTACCAGCTCGGCGATTTTTTCAATCAGACGGGCTTTGTTCACCTGATACGGGATCTCGTGAACAATAATGGTTTCACGGCCGGTTTTAGCGTCCGCTTCCACTTCGGCGCGGGCACGGATGTAAATCTTGCCGCGACCGGTGCGGTACGCTTCTTCAATACCGCGACGACCGTTGATGATCGCCGCCGTCGGGAAGTCCGGGCCCGGGATGTGCTCCATCAGCCCTTCAATGCTGATGTCTTCATCTTCGATATAGGCCAGGCAGCCGTTGATCACTTCCGTGATGTTGTGCGGCGGAATGTTAGTTGCCATACCCACGGCGATACCGGACGAGCCGTTCACCAGCAGGTTAGGGATTTTCGTCGGCATGACGTCAGGGATTTTTTCCGTGCCGTCGTAGTTATCAACGAAATCAACCGTCTCTTTTTCCAGGTCGGCCATCAGCTCATGGGCAATCTTCGCCAGACGGATTTCCGTATAACGCATTGCCGCGGCGGAGTCGCCGTCGATAGAACCAAAGTTACCCTGACCATCTACCAGCATGTAACGCAGCGAGAATGGCTGCGCCATACGGACGATAGTGTCGTACACCGCGGAATCACCATGGGGATGGTATTTACCGATTACGTCACCAACGACACGGGCAGATTTTTTGTAGGCTTTATTCCAGTCATTGCCCAATACGTTCATGGCGTATAGTACGCGACGGTGTACCGGCTTCAGGCCATCGCGGACGTCCGGCAGCGCACGGCCAACAATGACCGACATCGCATAGTCCAGATAGGAGCTCTTCAGCTCTTCCTCGATGTTAACCGGTGTAATTTCTCTCGCAAGGTCGCTCATCTAACCGCTATCCCTCTACTGTATCCCGGATTCAAAGGTCGCAAATTATAACACAGCCGCGGTGATTGAGGTAAACCTATACGCTTTATTCATGGGGATTGCCTGATATACTCCTTTGTCTTGCTAAATAAGGAGTAAAAGCGCCCATGAATGCCGAAAAATCCCCGGTGGCTCACAACGTTGACCACGAAGAGATTGCCAAATTTGAAGCGGTGGCGTCCCGCTGGTGGGATCTCGAAGGTGAGTTCAAACCGCTGCATCGCATTAACCCGCTGCGTCTGGGCTATATCGCGGAGCGTTCCGGCGGCCTGTTCGGTAAGAAGGTGCTTGATGTCGGCTGCGGCGGCGGCATCCTGGCGGAGAGCATGGCGCGCGAAGGCGCGACGGTCACCGGTCTGGATATGGGCTTTGAACCCTTGCAGGTGGCCCGTCTCCATGCGCTGGAGTCAGGGATCCAGGTTGAATACGTGCAGGAAACCGTGGAAGAACACGCGGCAAAACATGCCCACCAGTATGATGTGGTGACCTGCATGGAGATGCTGGAACACGTTCCCGATCCGCAATCCGTGGTGAACGCCTGCGCAAAACTGGTGAAACCGGGCGGTCAGGTCTTCTTCTCAACCATCAACCGTAACGGTAAAGCCTGGCTGATGGCCGTCGTCGGCGCGGAATATGTGCTGCGCATGGTGCCAAAAGGCACGCACGACGTGAAGAAATTCATTAAGCCTGCTGAATTACTGAGCTGGGTTGATCGGACGTGGCTTAAAGAGCAGCACATTACCGGCCTGCACTACAATCCGCTGACCGATAAATTCAAACTCGCCCCGGGCGTGGATGTTAACTATATGTTGCATACAACCGCCAAAAACGACTAACGTCATTCGTTATTCTTATAAAGATTGCGCGACATCATGTTGCGCAATTCTGCCCTCCCGTTGAAGAAATCAGCACTCGATCAAATTTTGAATTTTTTTTCTTAATTATTGACATGTCGTCCAGGCCTTACGGTACGAGGACTTAGCCTTTTTTACCCTTTCACAACCTCAATTTAACGTCAAAATCAACCCTTGTGCTGAAAAGATTCGATACTAGAATACTCACCATATAGCGTTTTTCTTATCGCAAACCCCCTATATGTAGTATTTATCCACAGAGTTAGTCACAAGACGATTCTGTGGATAAGCGGGGGATATTTTTTATTTCACGGACAGGTAAAACCCACATGAATCAGAGTCTGCTGGTGACAAAGCGCGACGGGACGACCGAGCGTATCAATCTGGACAAAATCCATCGAGTTCTCGACTGGGCAGCAGAAGGACTGAACAACGTATCTATCTCCCAGGTTGAACTGCGTTCCCACATTCAGTTCTACGACGGCATCAAAACGTCTGATATCCACGAAACGATTATCAAAGCAGCGGCAGATCTGATCTCCCGCGACGCACCGGATTATCAGTACCTTGCTGCACGTCTGGCGATTTTCCACCTGCGTAAAAAAGCCTACGGCCAGTTTGAGCCGCCTGCGCTTTACGATCACGTGGTGAAAATGGTTGAGCTGGGCAAATACGACACGCATCTGCTGGAAGACTATACGGAAGAAGAGTTCGAGCAGATGAACGGGTTTATCGATCACTGGCGCGATATGAATTTCTCCTATGCGGCGGTGAAGCAGCTCGAAGGCAAATACCTGGTTCAGAACCGCGTTACCGGTGAGATCTACGAAAGCGCCCAGTTCCTCTATATTCTGGTGGCCGCCTGCCTGTTCTCAAACTACCCGCGTGACACCCGTCTGGATTACGTGAAGCGTTTCTACGATGCGGTATCGACGTTCAAGATTTCTCTGCCAACGCCAATCATGTCTGGCGTGCGTACCCCTACCCGTCAGTTCAGCTCCTGCGTACTGATCGAGTGTGGCGACAGCCTGGATTCCATCAATGCGACCTCCAGCGCCATTGTGAAATACGTCTCCCAGCGCGCCGGTATCGGCATCAACGCCGGTCGTATCCGTGCACTGGGCAGCCCGATTCGCGGCGGTGAAGCGTTCCACACCGGCTGTATCCCGTTCTACAAGCACTTCCAGACGGCAGTGAAATCCTGCTCTCAGGGCGGCGTGCGCGGCGGTGCTGCGACCCTGTTCTACCCAATGTGGCACCTGGAAGTGGAAAGCCTGCTGGTGCTGAAAAACAACCGTGGCGTGGAAGGCAACCGCGTGCGTCACATGGACTACGGCGTACAGATCAACAAACTGATGTACACCCGTCTGCTGAAAGGGGAAGACATTACCCTGTTCAGCCCGTCCGACGTCCCGGGCCTGTACGACGCGTTCTTCGCCGATCAGGACGAGTTCGAGCGTCTGTACACCAAATATGAAAAAGACGACAGCATCCGCAAGCAGCGCGTGAAGGCGGTCGACCTGTTCTCCCTGATGATGCAGGAGCGTGCCTCTACCGGCCGTATCTACATCCAGAACGTTGACCACTGCAACACCCATAGCCCGTTTGATCCGGTGGTTGCGCCAGTACGCCAGTCTAACCTGTGCCTTGAGATCGCTCTGCCGACCAAGCCGCTGGAAGACGTGAACGACGAAAATGGCGAAATTGCGCTGTGTACGCTGTCTGCGTTCAACCTGGGTGCAATTAAAAGCCTGGACGAGCTGGAAGAGCTGGCCGTGCTGGCGGTTCGTGCGCTCGACGCCCTGCTGGACTACCAGGATTACCCAATTCCGGCCGCTAAACGTGGCGCGATGGGTCGTCGTACCCTGGGTATCGGCGTGATTAACTTCGCCTACTGGCTGGCGAAAAACGGTAAGCGTTACTCCGACGGCAGCGCCAATAACCTGACGCACCAGACGTTCGAAGCCATTCAGTATTACCTGATGAAAGCGTCTAACGAACTGGCGAAAGAGCAAGGCGCATGCCCGTGGTTCAACGAAACCACCTATGCAAAAGGCATTCTGCCGATCGACACCTACAAGAAAGACCTGGATGCGATCGTCAGCGAGCCGCTGCACCTTGACTGGGAAGGCCTGCGCGAGTCCATCAAGACTCACGGTCTGCGCAACTCCACGCTCTCTGCCCTGATGCCGTCTGAGACCTCTTCGCAGATCTCCAACGCCACTAACGGTATTGAGCCGCCGCGCGGCCACGTCAGCATTAAAGCGTCGAAAGACGGCGTGCTGCGTCAGGTGGTACCGGACTATGAAACACTCGGGAACAACTACGAGCTGCTGTGGGAAATGCCAAACAACGACGGCTACCTGCAGCTGGTGGGTATCATGCAGAAGTTTATCGACCAGTCGATCTCTGCCAATACCAACTATGACCCGACGCGTTTCCCGTCTGGCAAGGTACCGATGCAGCAGCTGTTGAAAGACCTGCTGACCGCCTACAAATTTGGCGTGAAAACGCTGTACTATCACAACACCCGTGACGGTGCAGAAGACGCGCAGGACGACATGGTACCGTCAATTCAGGACGATGGCTGCGAAAGCGGCGCATGTAAGATCTAAGCACTTCGCCGGGTGGCACTAAGCTTACCCGGCCTACGGTTTTGTAGGCCCGGCAAACGCAGTGTTGCCGGGCAATAAAATCTCAACAGGACTCACCGCAATGGCATACACCACATTTTCACAGACGAAAAACGACCAGCTCAAAGAGCCGATGTTCTTTGGCCAGCCGGTCAACGTGGCACGCTACGATCAGCAAAAATATGACATCTTCGAAAAGCTGATTGAAAAGCAACTCTCCTTCTTCTGGCGTCCGGAAGAAGTAGACGTCTCCCGCGATCGCATTGATTACCAGTCGCTGCCGGATCACGAAAAGCATATCTTCATCAGCAACCTGAAGTACCAGACGCTGCTGGATTCCATTCAGGGCCGTAGCCCGAACGTGGCACTGCTGCCGCTGATTTCCATTCCCGAGCTGGAAACCTGGGTGGAAACCTGGGCATTCTCCGAGACGATTCACTCCCGCTCTTATACACACATCATCCGCAACATCGTGAACGATCCGGCGGTGGTGTTTGACGATATCGTCACCAACGAGCAGATCCAGAAGCGTGCGGAAGGCATTGCGCACTATTACGACGAACTGATTGAGATGACCAGCTACTGGCACCTGCTGGGTGAAGGTACGCATAACGTGAACGGTAAAACCGTTACCGTGAACCTGCGCGCGCTGAAAAAACAGCTGTACCTGTGCCTGATGAGCGTCAACGCGCTGGAAGCGATCCGCTTCTACGTGAGCTTCGCCTGCTCCTTCGCCTTTGCCGAGCGCAAGCTGATGGAAGGCAACGCCAAAATCATCCGTTTGATCGCCCGTGACGAAGCCCTGCACCTGACCGGCACCCAGCACATGCTGAACCTGCTGCGCAGCGGTACGGATGACCCTGAAATGGCGGAAATCGCCGAAGAGTGCAAGCAGGAGTGCTATGACCTGTTCGTGCTGGCGGCTCAGCAGGAGAAAGAGTGGGCAGACTACCTGTTCCGCGACGGTTCCATGATTGGCCTGAACAAAGACATTCTCTGCCAGTACGTTGAGTACATCACCAACATCCGTATGCAGGCTGTCGGTCTCGACCTGCCGTTCCAGACGCGTTCTAACCCAATCCCGTGGATCAACACCTGGCTGGTGTCCGATAACGTGCAGGTTGCGCCTCAGGAAGTGGAGGTGAGTTCTTACCTGGTCGGTCAGATTGATTCTGAAGTCAACACTGACGACCTGAGCGACTTCCAGCTCTGATGTCACGCGTCACGTTAAGTCTTTCCGGCACTGAGGTGCTGTGTCGGGAGGAGCACCCTTCTCTGCTGGTGGCGCTTGAGGCGCATCAGGTAGAAGTAGAGTACCAGTGTCGTTCCGGCTATTGCGGCTCCTGCCGCTGCCGTCTGGTCGCCGGCCAGGTGGACTGGCTGACTGAACCGCTGGCCTTTATCAACGAAGGGGAAATTTTGCCCTGCTGCTGCCGGGCAAAAGGCGATATTGAGATCGAGATGTAATTGCCCTGGTTCCCTCTCCCTGTGGGAGAGGGTTAGTTCGTAGGCCGGGTAAGGCGCAGCCGCCACCCGGCAATTCCAGTGTTAATCCTTCAAAAAACTCACTGCTTTATCCGGGAAATCCGTAAACAACCCGTCCACGCCCGCCTGGTTATACAACACCTCATAAAGCTGATTCACGTCCGTGGCATACGGCGGCAGCTGGTCTGCGCGCACGGTATACGGATGAACCTGCATCTTGCTGGCATGCGCCTCTTTCACCATCGCCGTCAGCTTCACGTGACCCGGCGTGGAGCCTTCTGCCACCAGCATGTGGTAATCCGGTCCGATGCCGTCAGCGTACTGAGCAATCTGCTTCATCGCGCCCGGCTTAAACATCCAGTCGTAGTTGTAGTTCACCCACTTCCCGTCCGGCTGTTTCTCCTGGGTTTCATTCCAGTCGGTGTAGGCAATCAACTGCACCAGATTGAGCTCCATCCCCATCTTCGGCTCCAGCTCGGTTTTAATGCGCTTCAGCTCGGCGGCGTCAAAACACTGCAGGTAAACTTTGTCCTTCTTGCTGGTGTAGCCGTACTGTTTCAGGACCTCCAGGGTTTTCGCGGCAATATCCTTCCCTTCCTGATGATGGAACCACGGCGCTTTGATTTCCGGGTAGATACCGATATTTTTACCGGTCGAGTGGTTCAGCCCCTGAACAAACTCTATCTCCTCCTGGAAGGTGTGAATACGGAAGTCAGATTTGCCCATCGGGAAACGTCCCGGATAGACCTGTACCTTCTTGCCGTTTTCAATCTCGAACCCTTCGGTAAACTTCAGGGAGCGGATCTCCGCCAGGGTGAAATCAATGGCGTAGAAACGACCATCTTTACGCGCGCGGTCCGGGAAACGCTCCGCTACGTCCGTTACGCGGTCAAGATAGTGGTCATGCAGGACGACCAGCTGGTCGTCCTTCGTCATTACCAGATCCTGCTCCAGATAATCCGCGCCCTGCGCATAGGCCATCGCTTTCGCCGGCAACGTATGCTCCGGCAGATAGCCGCTCGCGCCGCGGTGGGCAATCACGATTTTATCCGCCGCCAGCGCGGAGCCTGTCATCAGGCCCGCCAGCAGCAGACCGGTGGTTAAATGAGATAATTTCATGGGCATGTTCCTTATTGACGACGCGCCAGCACTTCAGCGTGGTGACGTTTCTCACCGATCATTACGACAATCAACAGCAGTACCGCCAGCACGCTACCGCCAATCATCACCATAAAGCCGCCGTCCCAACCGAAGAAGTCCACGGTGTAGCCCACGATGGCGCTCGCCGCGACTGAACCGCCCAGGTAGCCGAACAGGCCGGTAAAGCCTGCCGCCGTGCCCGCCGCTTTTTTCGGTGCCAGTTCCAGGGCATGCAGGCCAATCAGCATGACCGGGCCATAAATCAGGAAGCCGATGACGATCATACAGGCCATGTCTACGCCCGGGTTGCCCGGCGGGTTGAGCCAGTACACCACGGTGGCGATGGTCACCAGGGTCATGAAGAACACGCCTGTTGCACCACGGTTACCTTTAAACACTTTGTCCGACATCCAGCCGCAGATCAGCGTGCCCGGGATCCCCGCGTATTCATACAGGAAGTAGGCCCAGGAGGATTTATCCAGCGCGAAGTGCTTCACCTCTTTCAGGTAGGTCGGTGACCAGTCCAGAATGCCGTAACGCAGCAGATAAACGAACACGTTGGCCACCGCGATGTACCACAGCAGTTTGTTAGGCAGCACGTACTTCATGAAGATCTGCTTCGCGGTCAGCTCTTCTTCGTGCTTCTCGCTGTAATCATCCGGATAGTCGTCTTTATACTCTTCAATCGGCGGCAGGCCGCAGGATTGCGGCGTATCGCGCATCAGCGCGAAGGCAATAATCGCCACCAGAATGGCGCCAAACGCAGGCATGTAGAGCGCAGCGTGCCAGTCGTTGAACCAGGCCATCCCCAGCAGGAACAGCAGCGGCGGAATACCGCCACCCACGTTATGCGCGCAGTTCCACACCGACACAATGCCGCCGCGCTCTTTCTGCGACCACCAGTGCACCATGGTACGTCCGCATGGCGGCCATCCCATCCCCTGGAACCAGCCACAGAGGAACAGCAGCACGAACATAACGGCAATGCTGGAGGTTGCCCACGGCACAAAACCCATGAACAACATCACCGCAGCCGCCAGAATCAGACCGGCGGGCAGAAACACGCGCGGATTCGAGCGATCTGACACGGACCCCATAATGAACTTGGAAAAACCATACGCGATAGAGATCCCCGACAGCGCGAACCCCAGATCGCCGCGTGAAAAGCCCTGCTCCACCAGATACGGCATGGCGAGCGCAAAGTTTTTACGCACAAGATAGTACGCCGCGTACCCGAAGAAGATCCCCAGGAAAATTTGCCAACGCAGACGACGGTATAGCGGATCAATCTCTGCCTCTGGCAGACGCGCCCGATGCGGCGCGGGTTTGAAAATACTGAGCATGACAGCCTCCGTGGCCTTGAATTGAATGAGCAGGTGGCTCGCACCTGAATTCCAGAGCCGGGGATGTTAAGAAATCATGGTGATTGTTACTGTGAATCAACGCACATATTGTTACAGAAATATGACAGAATGCGCAAAAAAGCGCATGAAATCACGTTTCACTTTCGAATTTCGCGCGTTTATGTTCGAAATCAAACAAACCACAGTTTTCATGTGGCTAAATGATAAAAAAACGAACATTAAGGGAAGACAATGACAATTCACGATCCTCGCTACAGCGATGTGATTATCATTGGCGGTGGTGCCACCGGCGCCGGTATCGCTCGCGATTGCGCCCTTCGCGGATTAAGCGTCACGCTTCTGGAACGCCACGATATTGCCACGGGCGCGACCGGGCGTAACCACGGCCTGCTTCACAGCGGCGCACGATACGCCGTCACTGACGGTGAGTCGGCACGGGAATGTATTGCGGAAAACCAGATCCTCAAGCGTATCGCCCGCCACTGCATTGAACCGACCGATGGCCTCTTTATCACCCTTCCCGAAGATGACCTCGCCTTTCAGGAAACCTTTATCACCGCCTGTAACGCAGCAGGTATTCAGGCGGAGGCCATGGATCCGGCGCGGGCACGGCAGCTGGAACCGTCGGTCAACCCGGCGCTTATTGGCGCAGTGAAAGTCCCGGATGGCACCGTCGATCCGTTCCGCCTGATCGCCGCCAATATGCTGGATGCCCGGGAACATGGGGCGCGCATTCTGACCGGACATGAAGTGACCGGACTTATCCGCGAAGGCCATCGCGTCTGCGGCGTGCGGGTGTTTGATACGCAATACCACGAACACAGCGAGCTGTTTGCCTCCGTCGTCATTAATGCCGCGGGGATCTGGGGGCAGCGCATTGCAGAATACGCTGACCTGTCGGTGCGCATGTTCCCGGCGAAAGGCTCGCTGCTGATCCTCGACCATCGCATCAATAACCATGTGATCAACCGCTGCCGCAAACCGTCTGATGCCGATATCCTCGTGCCGGGCGATACCATTTCGCTGATTGGTACGACCTCAACCCACGTCGACTACAGCGACATTGACTACAACCGCGTGACCGCCGAAGAGGTGGATATCCTGCTGCGTGAAGGCGAGAAACTGGCCCCGGTGATGGCCCAGACGCGTATTCTGCGTGCCTACGCGGGCGTGCGTCCTCTTGTCGCCAGCGATAACGATCCGAGCGGACGTAACGTTAGCCGGGGCATCGTGCTGCTCGACCACGCCGAACGCGACGGCATGGACGGATTTATCACCATTACAGGCGGCAAATTAATGACCTACCGCCTGATGGCCGAATGGGCCACCGATGCAGTCTGCCGCAAGCTGGGGAATACCAAGCCGTGCGTGACGGCAGAACAACCGCTGCCAGGATCGCGTCAGTCCACCGAAAAAACGTTGCAAAAAATCATCTCCCTGCCCGCCCCGCTGCGCGGTTCCGCGATTTACCGCCACGGGGACAGAACGCCGGTCTGGCTCGGCGAAGGTCGGCTGAGCCGCAGCCTGGTGTGCGAGTGCGAAGCCGTCACCGCGGGCGAGGTGCAATACGCGGTGGAGAACCTGACGGTCAAGAGCCTGCTCGATCTCCGCCGTCGCACCCGCGTCGGCATGGGAACCTGCCAGGGTGAACTGTGCGCCTGCCGTGCGGCGGGTCTGCTGCAGCGTTTTCATACCACGACTGCCACCCAGTCGCTCGATCAGCTCAGCGCCTTTTTAAACGAGCGCTGGAAAGGCATTCAGCCTGTCGCCTGGGGCGATGCCCTGCGTGAGAGCGAGTTTACCCGCTGGGTCTACCAGGGGCTTTGCGGTCTTGAGAAGGAGCAACACGATGAAATTTGATACCGTGATTGTCGGCGGCGGGCTGGCGGGCTTGCTCTGTGGCATCAAGCTCACGAAGCAGGGGCTGCGCTGCGCCATTATCACCCGGGGGCAGAGTGCCCTGCACTTCTCGTCGGGATCGCTGGATCTGGTGGACGACACGTACCGCGACAAACTGCCGCCGGAGCACCCGTATCATCGGGTTGGCGCGCAGCATATTGACCGCTTTGCGCTGGAAACCGAAGCGCTGCTGGCTGACTGCGGTGCGCGTCTGAAGGGGAGCGCCAGGCAAAATCATCAACGCATCACGCCGCTTGGCACCCTGCGTTCCGCATGGCTCAGCCCGGAGGAGGTCCCCGTTGCCCCTGTGAGCACAGGACGGGTACGGGTCGTGGGTATTAGCGGCTTTCTGGATTTTCAGCCCCATCTTGCGGCGGCGTCACTGTGTCGCCAGGGCGTGAACGCCGAGACGGCAGAGATAGAACTGCCTGAACTGGATGTCCTGCGCGAAAACCCGAGCGAGTTTCGCGCGGTGAATATCGCCCGCTTTCTGGATAACGAAGACAGATGGCCGCTGCTGTATGAGGCGCTCAGACCGCTCGGTGAAACCTGCGATACGCTGTTGATGCCTGCCTGCTTTGGACTCAGCGATAACCGCCTGTGGCGCTGGCTGTCGGACCGTCTGCCCTGCTCGCTCGGCCTGCTGCCAACGCTTCCCCCTTCCGTGCCCGGCATTCGCCTGCATACCCAGATCCAGCGCCAGTTTGTGGCGCAGGGCGGCGTGTGGATGGCGGGTGACGAGGTGAAAAAAATCACCCTGACGGACGGCGCGGTGAGTGAAATCTGGACCCGCAACCACGGTGATATTCCGCTTCGCGCCCGCTATACGGTGCTGGCAAGCGGCAGTTTCTTCAGCAACGGGCTGCTGAGCAGCCGGGAGGGCATCCGGGAAGCCATTATGGGGCTTGATGTCCGGCAAGGCGCGTCCCGCGCGGACTGGTATCAGAGTGATTTCTTCTCGCCGCAGCCCTGGCAACAGTTCGGCGTGATGGTTGATAACCAACTGCACCCGCAACTGTCCGGTAAGCCCGTCAGGAATCTCTTTGCCATTGGCTCGCTGTTGGGCGGGTACGATCCCATAACTCAGGGGTGCGGTGGCGGGGTCTGCGCCGTCACGGCGCTGTATGTGGCAGAGCAGATTAGCCAGCGCGCGGAGGCGGAACAATGAACGATACCCGTTTTGAAAGCTGCATTAAATGCACGGTCTGCACAACCGTCTGCCCGGTCAGCGGCGTGAACCCGCGCTATCCCGGACCGAAACAGGCCGGGCCTGACGGCGAGCGTCTGCGCCTGAAGGACGGTAAGCTGTACGACGAGGCGCTGAAATACTGTATCAACTGCAAACGCTGCGAAGTTGCCTGCCCGTCGGATGTGAAAATCGGCGATATCATCCAGCGCGCCAGGGCGCGCTACAGCACGCAAAAGCCGTCCCTGCGCGATGCCATCCTCAGCCATACCGACCTGATGGGCAGCGTCTCAACGCCGTTTGCCCCGCTGGTCAATGCCGCGACCGCCCTCAAACCGGTGCGCCAGCTGCTGGATGCCACGCTGAAGATAGACCATCATCGCAGCCTGCCGAAATATTCTCACGGCACCTTCCGCCGCTGGTACAAATCCGTCGCGGCGGAGCAGGCGCAGTACGCCGACCAGGTGGCCTTTTTCCACGGCTGCTATGTGAATTACAACCACCCGCAGCTGGGCAAAGATCTGCTGAAGGTGCTAAACGCCATGGGAACGGGCGTTCAGCTACTGAACAAAGAGAAGTGCTGCGGCGTACCGCTGATCGCCAACGGGTTTACCGATAAAGCGCGCAGGCAGGCTCAGAGCAATGTCACGTCACTGCGCGAAGCGATTGTCGATAAAGGTATTCCGGTGCTGGCGACCTCGTCCACCTGTACCTTAACCCTGCGCGATGAGTACCCGCATCTGCTGGACGTGGATAATACCGGCCTGCGCGAGCACATCGAGCTGGCGACACGCTTCCTGTGGCGCAAGCTCGATAGCGGGCAGACGTTGCCGCTGGGGAAATTGCCCCTGAAAGTGGTGTATCACACCCCGTGTCATATGGAGAAAATGGGCTGGTCGCTCTATACGCTTGAGCTGCTGCGGTTAATTCCCGGACTTGAGCTGACGGTGCTGGATTCGCGCTGCTGCGGGATTGCGGGAACCTACGGCTTTAAGCGCGAAAACTACGCAACCTCCCAGGCGATTGGCGCCCCGCTGTTCCGACAGATCGAAGAGAGCGGCGCGGATATCGTGGTGACCGACTGCGAAACCTGTAAATGGCAGATCGAGATGTCCACCAGCAAGCGCTGTGAGCATCCGATTACCCTGTTGGCGAACGCGCTGGGCTGAACATGGCCGGGGCGAACGCCCCGGCACAAACATTACTCGACGAACAGCGACTCAACAACGTTAATCCAGCCGTGCTCGCTGGCGACCTCTTTGCCATTGAGCCAGCGGCGCAGCATATTCAGCGCCATCATGGCGCAGACTTCCTGACGCACCGCCAGACTGTGGCGAGTGATGCTCATTTTGCCCCTCAGAGCCCAGGTCCCCTCCGGCGTCGCCAGCGCGACGTTAAGGTGTTCCTCATCCAGCCCACCCACGAACAGCGCCAGACCGGCAAAATGTTTAACCCGTCGCTCCGAGGCCCAGCGGGCGGTTTGCGCCAGGGTCTCCTGCTGGAACGGCACCACTTCGCTGGCCAGCAGCGGCGCGCTGGCGCGCGACAATTGCAGCGCCAGCAGGCCACCGGTGAACTGCTCGCTTAAGGTCACGCTCAGCTGACGATCCTGCAGGTGCTTCGCAATCTGCGCAGGCAACCCCTCCGTCCCTTCAAAGATCAGGCTTTCGCCCGCCACGCGCTGCACTTCGGGCCACAGGGCCAGCATCGCCGCTTTCTGCGTCGCCGGTCCTGTCAGCTTGAGCTCAATGATCGGCATAGAGGAGCGATAGCCCATGGACACGCCCGGCGGCAATTGCAGGTGGTCAAGACTCTGGGCCAGATCGCTTTCAGAACGGCCAAACGTGGTCAGTCGCAGGCACAGCGGAGGTTCAGGCAGGGTAAAACGGTCGCGAAGGCGCGGCAGGATCTTCTGCTCAACCATCACTTTAAATTCGGAAGGTACGCCGGGCGTGAAGAACATCAGGCAACGGTTCAGCTGCAGGGCAAACCCGCACGCGGTGCCGACCGGGTTATCAACCAGCTCAGCACTGGCGGGGATTTCAGCTTGCTTGCGGTTGCTGGGGGCCATAACGCGGCCACGTTCGGAGAAAAAGCGTTCCATCTGTGAAAGCCATGCCTCATGCAGCACCAGCCCTTCACCTTTTGCGGTTGCGGCGGCCAGCGCGCTGAGATCGTCACTGGTAGGACCGAGTCCGCCATTCACGATCAGCACATCGCAGTGTTCGCTCCGCTCACGCAGAATGCTGACCAGCGACTCAAGATTGTCGCCTACCGTATTGCGACGCGTTAACGGTAATCCTTGCTCAAAGAAAAGATCGGCAAGCCAGGCAGCATTGGTATCAATAATTTGTCCATGCAGCACTTCGTCGCCGGTGGATAACATCTCCACGTTAATCATTGTGTTCTCCCGCTTATTTGGTGAAAACACTATAGCGCAAACGCGGGAGGGAGAAGAGAGAAACTGGCGCGACGGAACGCCGCGCCGACAGGATTAGAAGCCTGCGCTTACGCCCACATAGGGACCGTCGGCCAGCGCGTTGTCGCGGTTGCCGTCTTTGCCCGCCAGGTTCAGGTAGCGATAGCCCGCCTCGATGGTAATCGGACGCATGATGGTCCAGCGCGCGCCGGCGTTGGCTTCTTCATAGCTGTCGATACCGCTGGAGAGCGAGTCCGGAGAGTAGTAATACTCGCCAAACAGACCGAAGCTGTCGCCAATTTTCCACTGCAGGCCGCCACCCACCGCTGCCGCATACCCTTCGTCACCGTCGTTCGGGTTGGTATAGATACCTTTACCGCCGACGGTCGCCAGGAATGGACCAAGAGGAATGTTCAGACCCAGACCGAGGCTTGCCGCATCGCCGTCGTCATCGTTATGCGTCCAGCCACCGGTCATCGCCAGACCGGAAGTCTCTGTTCCCAGGCCAAAGCCCAGGTGGGTATAGTCCTGACCCGCCGAGCCGTTGAAGCTGATGGCGTTAGCCGCCGCAGATACAACCATCAGGCCGAAGCCCAGTAATGCCACTTTTTTCATTGTCATGATCCCGCGCAATTTTATAGAGAAGTCCCAAAACCGCGAGATTTTAACCTGAGTCTCCCGGGGATCAAGCACTCTGCGTGCGGCGGGGGGGAAGATTGTAACGATTTGAAACTTGCGGCTTTTTTATGCAAGCAACAGAAAGCGCATTTTGACACACAGGCCACCCAGGGATTCACTGCGGTTGAGTTGCAAATGGCTGCGGTGCAGCCGGGCAATGTCACCCGCCAGTGCCAGCCCGATCCCGGAACCGGCAGCGTCCCCAACGTTGTCCAGGCGGTGGAAAGGGAGCATTGCCTGGTGAATTTGATCCTCTTCAATACCGGGGCCGCTGTCTTCAACGCGCAGCTCAACGGCACCGGCCTCTGCGCGCAGGAAAACGGTCACGGTCCCGCCTGCTGGGGTATATTTAATCGCGTTCTCCAGCAGGTTAGCGCACAGTTCGCCCAGCAGGACGTCATCGCCTTCGATCATGACCGGCTGCTCCACACCGTCATAACCCAGATCGATCCCTTTGCTCCGCGCCTGCGCCAGTCGGGAGAAGCAGCAGTTCTGCACCACCTGAACCAGATCCACAGGCGAGAACTGACGATCGCCCTGCTCTCTCCCCTTCACCGCCGAAAGCTGCAACAGCCGCTCGGTGAGTACGATAGTCTCATCCAGCGTGGCGTTCATTGCCCGCAGACTCTCCTGCCACAAAGCGGGATCCTGGCGAGTAAGCGCGACAGACACCTGTGTTTTAAGTACCGCCAGCGGCGTTTTGAGCTGGTGCGATGCATCCGCGTTGAAACGTTCCTGACGCGAAAGCACGCCGCGCAGACGGTCGATATAGCGGTTAAAAGCCACAATCAGCAGCCGGGTCTCGGACCAGGGCAACAGCTCCGGCAGCGGTGCCAGCAGGCCCGGCTCGCGCCGCACCATCAGCGAGGAGAGCTGGCGCATCGGACGCAACACGCGGCGCAGCATCCAGGCGGTTAGCACCAGCGTCAGCAGCACCAGCAGCCCCTGCGAAACCCAGGATGAAAAGAGCAACTGGCTGGCGAGATAGCGGCGTGACTGGAGCGTCTCCGCAACGTATATTTCCGCCATGCCAAAAATAGAATCTTGATTCACGGGCTGCAGCAGACGCGCCACCCGAATCGCCTGCCCGCGATATTCGGTATGGTAAAACCACGCCAGCGCGGGGTAGAGCGTGGTACGCGATGTTGCAGGCGGCATCTTCGGCAGATCGTCATAGCCGGAGATCACCCGCCCGTCGGGGTCGACCACCTTGTAATAGAGCCGGTCGTTCATGTTGAGCTCAAAGCTATCAAGCACCACCCAGGGCACGTCCACCGCCAGCTTGCCGTCGCGTACCTCCAGCCGTTCCGAAATGGTGCGGGCAGAGGATAACAGCGTGCGGTCGTAAGCCTGCGTGGCCGCCTGCAACGCGCTGACGTAGCTGTTAAAGGCTGACAATCCCCACAGCAACAGTAGCGGCAGGCCAAGGAAAAGCAGCAGTTGCAGATAGAGCGACTGCGGCTTAAACCCTCTCATCGCCGCACTCCAGCACGTATCCCAGCCCCCGTAACGTGGTGATCCGCACGCCGCTGCCGGTGAGCTTCTTTCGCAGGCGGTGAATATAAAGATCGATACTTTCAGGGCTGACGTCGTCGTTCAGGCTGAACACCTGGTCAAAAAGCTGCTGCCGCGAAACCGGACGGGTGCGGCGGTGCATCAGCACTTTCAGCAGAGAGAGCTCGCGCGGCGTCAGGGAAAGCGGTTCATCGCGGAGCAGGAAAAAGCCCTCGTCGTCATACTCCAGTTCCCCAAGACGCTGGCGTTCCTGCGTGCGCCCCTCGCTTCTGCGCAACAGGGCACGCAGCCGGGCGTCAAGCTCCTCCAGCTCAAACGGTTTTGGCAGATAATCATCCGCCCCGGCGTTCAGGCCCTTTACCCGGTCCGCCACGTTGCTGCGCGCAGTCAGGAACAGGACGGGCAGCGTCTGCCCCCGTTTTCTGAGGCGATGGACCACTTCCAGGCCGTCAAAACCGGGCATGCCGATGTCCAGAATAGCAACCGCGTAATGTTCTCCCTGCAGCAGATGGTCGGCGGCACGCCCGTCAGACACGCAATCCACGGCGAAGCCCTCCTGCACCAGTGCTTTCTCCAGCCAGTGAGCCAGCTCACGATTATCTTCTGCCAGTAAGAGACGCATGTCACATCCTGTAAAGTTGGTTCCCCATTGAAAGGGAAATGAAAGGTTATTGTTTTAACAATCACGCAACGGAACCGCTACAAGGCGGTTCACATAATCAGAAAAAAGACCCATACCCGTACCCCGGCGTGAGGATAAACGATGAAAAAACACTTACTTTCTACCCTTGCTGCAAGCGCATTCCTGTTGAGTACCTCTGTCGTTCAGGCGCAGGACGCCCCGTCCCGTACCGAATGTATCGCCCCGGCCAAACCGGGTGGCGGTTTCGATCTCACCTGCAAATTGATTCAGGTCAGCATGCTGGAGACGAAGGCCATCGAGAAACCGATGCGCGTGACCTACATGCCCGGCGGCGTGGGCGCGGTGGCCTATAACGCCATCGTCGCACAACGACCTGCGGAAGCGGGGACGGTGGTGGCCTTCTCCGGTGGTTCACTGCTGAACCTGTCTCAGGGCAAGTTTGGCCGTTATGGCGTGGATGACGTGCGCTGGCTGGCGACCGTCGGTACCGACTACGGGATGATTGCCGTGCGTGCCGACTCACCGTGGAAGTCCCTGAAAGACCTGCTCACCGCCATGGAAAAAGATCCGAACAGCGTGGTGATTGGCGCAGGCGCGTCGATCGGTAGCCAGGACTGGATGAAAGCCGCCCTTCTCGCGCAACAGGCGAAGGTTGACCCACACAAAATGCGCTACGTGGCCTTTGAAGGCGGCGGCGAGCCGGTTACGGCACTGATGGGCAACCATGTTCAGGCCGTTTCCGGCGATCTCAGCGAGATGGTGCCTTACCTGAACGGGGACAAAATCCGCGTGCTGGCGGTCTTCTCGGAAAACCGTCTGCCGGGACAGCTGGCTAACGTGCCGACCGCCAAAGAGCAGGGTTACAACCTGGTCTGGCCGATCATCCGCGGGTTCTTCGTCGGGCCAAAAGTGACCGATGCCGAGTACCAGTGGTGGGTCGACGCGTTCAACAAACTCCAGCAGACCGAAGCGTTTAAGAAACAGCGCGATTTGCGCGGGCTGTTTGAATTTAACCTGACCGGTAAGCCACTGGATGAGTACGTCAAAAAACAGGTGAATGACTACCGCGAGCAGGCGAAAGCCTTTGGCCTGGCGAAATAACCGGAGGCGCTATGAGCGATCGTATTTTTGCCGGGATATGGCTGCTGCTCTGCGTTGGCGGGATGTTTGTCGCCTGGCAGATCCACAGCGAATACAGCTATGAACCCGTAGGGCCACGCCCCTTCCCGATGGGCATTGTCGGCCTGATGCTGCTCTGCTCGGTGGCGCTGCTGTTGCGCCACCCGGACACCGTCGAGTGGCCACCGCGTCGCATTCTGCAGCGTCTGCTGGTGATGGTCATTGTCCTGCTGATGTACGCCTGGGGCTTTGAATGGCTCGGCTTCCCGGTGGCGACCGCCATCCTGACGATGGTGATCGGCATGCTGTTTAACGCCACCCTGCCTGCGGCAGGGATCTCAGGCGTGGTGATGGGGATTTTACTGTGGTACGCCTTTGACCGCCTGCTGGACGTGACGTTACCGCTCGGCGCCTGGCTTAATTAACGGAGCACGCTATGGATACCTGGATTTACCTCTCACAGGGGTTCGCCGTGGCGATGACCCCGGAAAACCTGGTGATTGCCCTGATCGGCTGTTTCGTGGGCACGATTGTCGGCCTGCTACCGGGTCTTGGACCGATCAACGGGGTAGCAATTTTACTTCCGCTGGCCTTTGCCCTGCATCTGCCTGCGGAATCGGCGCTGATCCTGCTGGCAACGGTCTATATCGGCTGTGAATATGGCGGGCGCATCTCGTCGATCCTGCTTAACGTGCCGGGAGATGCGGCGGCGATCATGACCGCGCTGGATGGCTATCCGATGGCGCGACAGGGTCGTGGGGGCGTGGCGCTCTCCATTTCAGCGGTCAGTTCGTTCTTTGGCTCGCTGGTTGCCATTGGCGGCATCATTCTGTTTGCGCCTGCGCTGGCCCAGTGGTCGCTGGCGTTTGGTCCGGCAGAATATTTTGCCCTGATGGTGTTTGCCATAGCCTGTCTCGGCAGCATGATGGCGCAAAATCCGCTCAAGTCGTTTTTGTCCGCGCTGATTGGCTTAGGGTTAGCCACCGTCGGCGTGGATGCCAACACCGGGGTCTATCGCTTTACCTTCGACAGCGTTCACCTGTCCGACGGCGTGCAGTTTATCGTGGTCGTGATTGGTCTGTTCTCTGTCTCTGAAATCTTACTGATGCTGGAACATACCAGCAGCGGGCAGACGCTGGTGCGCAAAACCGGCCGAATGCTCTTTAGCGCTAAAGAGGGCGCGCAGTGCATCGGCACCACGCTGCGCTCATCGGTAATTGGCTTCTTTGTCGGCATCCTGCCGGGCGCCGGGGCCACCATCGCCAGCGCCATTACCTACATGACCGAGAAAAAGCTCAGCGGCAACAGCGACAGCTTTGGTAAAGGCGATATTCGCGGCGTGGCGGCGCCTGAGGCGGCCAATAACGCCTCGGCCTGTGGCTCGTTTATCCCGATGCTGACCCTTGGCGTACCGGGCTCCGGCACCACGGCGGTGATGATGGGCGCCCTGACGCTCTACAACATCACGCCGGGACCGGCAATGTTTACCGAGCAGCCGGATATTGTCTGGGGGCTGATTGCCGCCCTGCTGATCGCTAACGTGATGCTGCTGGTGATGAATATCCCGCTGATTGGGCTGTTCACCCGCATGTTGACCATTCCCCTGTGGTTCCTGGTCCCGGCGATTGCCGCCGTCTCTGCTGTAGGGGTGTACGCGGTGCACAGCACCACGTTTGACCTGGTGCTGATGGTGGTCCTGGGCGTGCTGGGATACATACTCCGTAAGATGCACTTCCCGATGTCACCGCTGATTCTGGGGTTCGTGCTTGGCGAGATGCTGGAGCAGAACCTGCGCCGCGCGCTGTCCATCAGTAACGGCAATATGTCGATCCTGTGGGACAGCAGCGTCGCGAAGGTCCTGTTAGCGCTGGCAATCATGGTGATTGTGGTGCCGCCGGTATTACGCCTGCTGCACCGTCGCCAGCGCAAACCGGAGCCGGATATCGGATAATTACGCCGACAGCTGGGCATTCACCCACTGTTTTAACGCCTGGCGGGAGATCTTAATCCCGCCATTTTTTAGCTCCGCCGGCAGTACCAGCCAGTGGACCGGCTGCTCAAAGCGCGCCAGTCTGCCCTGGATCCAGTCAGGAAATTGCGCGATATCCGTTCCCGGCTCGCACTCCACCACCGCCACCGGACGTTGTCCAAACTCGGCATCGTCCAGCGGGACGATAAACACCTGGTTAATCTGCGGGTGTGCGGCGATAACACGTTCCAGCGATTCCGGCTGGATCCCCTCTCCTCCGCTGAAAAAGAGATTGTCTATGCGGCCTAAAATCGTCAGTCGCCCGTTATGCCATTCCCCACGGTCGCGGGTGGCGAACCATCCCTGCGCATTGGTCAACGGCATCAGCGCATCGTCCCGCCAGTAGCCGGAAGCCATACTTTCAGCCCTGATCCAGACTTCACCGTCAACGACCTGCACCTCTCTGCCCGGCAGCGCATACCCTACGTCCGGCTCTCCGTCTGCCTCTTTCGCACAGACGGTAGAGGCAAACTCGGTGAGGCCGTAACCGCAGAAGGAGTGAATACCCTGTTCGCGCGCCTGCTGTGTTAAATCAACGGGGATTGCAGCCCCGCCCAACAGCACCGCTTTCAGTGCAACAGGCTTGTGACGATTAAGCAGACGCCAGAGCTGGGTCGGCACCAGCGAGGCGTGGGTGCAGCCGCGTAACGCCTGTTCCAGAGGTTGTTTCTCGCGCACCGTTAAGCGTGCCCCGGCCACCAGCCAGCGCCATAAAATTCCCTGACCGGAAACGTGAAACAGCGGCAGCGAAAGGAGCCAGTCGTCGTTGTCCCCATAGGGCATCAGCGACAACACGCCGCGTGCGCTGGCAAGGTGGGCGGCACAGGTATGCACCGCCGCCTTCGGTAGCCCGGTCGAGCCGGAGGTGAGCGTCATCGAGGCCAGCCGCGCCGGTTGCCATGCAACGCGGTACGCGTCGGCTGGCTCACGCATGCTCAGGGCAGGAAGAGCGTCGTAGCTGCCGTCCAGCACCAGCGCAAAGCGCAGGGTCATCTGGGGGAGCAGCACGTCCAGCAGCGGACGCGGCAGCTGTGGATTCACTGGAAGAATACGCGCGCCGCACTGGAGCAGCGCCAGCCATGCCATCAGCGTTTGCGGGTGGTTATAGGCCAGCAGCAGAACACCGTCACCCTCCTCCACCCCCTGCTGATGAAAGCCCGCGGCAAGGCGATCGATACGCGTGCACAGCTGTTGCCAGCTCAGCGCGTCGTCGTTCAGCCTGAGAGCAGGTTTATCGGCAAACTGCGCACACCAGTGCCGCCATGGCCAGTCGGTAAAACTCATAGCAGCGGCTCCAGCGCCTCAACGCTGAGGCACGGCAGCGCGCTGTCCGGCCACTGGCGGAGAAGCTGAGCCTGCATCAGGTTCAGCGTATCGAGGCCGGGGACAGCGTCAGGCGTTAACCAGGCGGCAATACGTGCCAGTTGGGTCAGCCCAAGGCTGGACTCAATCGACGAACTGATCACCGCCGTCAGACCCAGCGCATGCGCCGCGGCAACCTGCTCGCGGACCTTCGCCAGGCTGCCGGTTAACGTCGGTTTAATCACCACTGCGCTGACGCCCGGCTCGGCAATAAATTCAAAATCGTCTTCGCGCAGGCTTTCATCCCAGGCGATAGCAATCCCCGTTTCACGAGCAAACGCGCGCGAATCGTCGCGGGTTTTGCACGGCTCTTCCAGGAAGGCGATGCGGCTGCGGTACGCCGGGTTGACGTATTTCGCAAACTGCTGCGCCTTAAGCGGCGTCCAGGCGCGGTTTGCGTCAAGACGCAGGTGCAAATCGGGAATCGCTTCCAGCAGCAGGTTGGCAACCATTCCGTCGCGCACCGCTTCGTAGAGACCGACCTTAATTTTCGCCACTTTCTCGCCCGGCATGGTGGAGAGCAACGCAAAGAGCTCGTCCGGGTCGCCCGTGCACAGCGGTGCCGCGCGGTAATTGCCCTCTTCCGGCAGGCTGCCCTCCAGTTCTGCCAGCGCACAGCTGATACCAAAGGCCGCAGAAGGCACGTCCGGCAACGCCGGGTTCGCGCCCTCGCGCCACGCACCTGCCCACGCCAGCAGCGCAGCCTTTGCATCATCGAGCGATTCCAGGCTAAAGCCCGGCAGCGGCGAAATCTCGCCCCAGCCTTCTCGCTCACCCTGCTGGAGATGCACAAAGAAGCCATCACGGGTTTTTAACCGCCGTTCACGCAGCACCACGCCCGCGTCCATCGGTATCTGCCAGCGGTAAACCTGCGCGCGACGCATTACGGGTTCCGTTTGTATTTGCTGAAATCAGGCTGGCGTTTTTCGTTAAACGCGTTGCGTCCTTCCTGACCCTCTTCGGTCATGTAGAACAGCATGGTGGCGTTGCCCGCCAGCTCCTGCAGGCCCGCCTGACCGTCACAGTCAGCGTTGAGTGCCGCCTTCAGGCAGCGCAGCGCCATTGGGCTGTTTTGCAGCATTTCACGGCACCAGCGGACGGTCTCTTTTTCGAGATCGGCAATCGGTACCACGGTATTCACCAGGCCCATATCCAGCGCTTCCTGGGCGTTGTACTGACGGCACAGGAACCAGATTTCACGCGCTTTTTTCTGCCCGACGATGCGCGCCATGTAGGAAGCGCCCCAGCCGCCGTCGAAAGAGCCCACTTTCGGACCGGTCTGGCCGAAGATGGCGTTCTCGGCGGCAATGGTCAGGTCACACATCATGTGCAGCACATGACCGCCGCCGATGGAGTAACCCGCCACCATCGCCACCACTGGTTTCGGGCAGGTGCGGATCTGGCGCTGGAAATCGAGCACGTTCAGGTGATGCGTACCCGCATCGTCCTGGTATCCGCCGTAGTCACCGCGCACTTTCTGATCGCCACCGGAGCAGAAGGCTTTCTCACCTTCGCCGGTCAGGACAATCACGCCGATGTTATCGTCATAGCGAGCATCCGCCAGGGCCTGGATCATCTCCTTGACGGTCAGCGGACGGAAGGCGTTACGCACCTGCGGACGGTTGATGGTGATTTTGGCGATGCCGTCAGCGGATTTGTGGTAACGAATGTCGGTGTAGCCTTCGGAGCAGTCTTGCCATTCGACCGGCGCGTAAAGCATGTTTTCATCAGGATAGATCATAGAGTGTCCTTTGTTCGAAGACGCAGTATCTGAGCCAGACTCGCGGCGACCGCAGCGGGGTTTTCCCGGTGGGCGTTGTGTCCGGCGTTTGGAATTTCATGGCGAACGGCGTGCAGTTCAGCGGCAAGGGCCGCGAACTTTTTATCACGTTCGCCATAGAGGTAATCAAAAGAGAAATGGCGGGTGCTGAGCGCGGGACGTAAATCCGGCTGCCCGGCCAGCGAGGTCGCTTCAAGCATTTTCGCCAGCGTTATGCCGTTGTTTTGGCTGCGCAGGGTAATAAGCGCCTTCCGCTCAGCGTCCGGGAGAGAGGCAAACACCGGCTGCTGGTACCAGTCAGCAAAGACCTTATCCAGCGGTTCGGTGCGAAAACGTGTCGCCCAGCGGTGGTCGGATACCCGCCGCGCATGGCGATCGTCGGCGTTCTGCAGGCCCGGATGTCCGCCCTCAACCATCACGCCCAACAGCCCCTTCGGCTGCTGGCAGGGGTGAAACATCGCAATGCGGCCGCCGAGGGAGTACCCCACCAGCCAGAAATTCAGTATGTTGTAACTAAGCAGAGTCCGGGTCAACAAATCGCTCATCTCCTCGAACCCCGTCACGGTAATATTCCGGGATTCACCGTGCCCCGGCAGGTCAAGATAGAGCCGGGGATACTCGCTCAGCGTCTCCCCGACAACCTGCCACTCGCGGCAGTCTCCGGAAAAACCGTGCAAAAAGACCAGCCAGGGATAGCCTGGTTCTCCGGTCTGCTGCACGCCTGCGAGGATCACAGCTGGCTCACCTGTGCCAGCAGGCTTTGCAGGCTCTGCGCACCGTCGGCATCGTTCACGACCAGCTCAATCAGCGTCGCGCCCGGTTGCTTCCAGGCGCTGCTTAGCGCTGTTTCCAGCTGTTCCCAGCTCTCCGGGCGGTGATATTTCAGGCTGAACATTGCCGCAGCATGTTCAAACTGCACGTTCTGCGGCATCAGATAGAAACGCTCACGCTCGCTCTGGGGCGTTGGCAACAGAGAGAAAATCTGCCCGCCGTTGTTGTTCACGACGATCAGCACAAACGGTGCGGAAGCCTGACGCAGCAGCGCCAGCGCGTTGAGATCGTAGAGCGCGGAGAGATCGCCCACGATCGCCAGCGTCGATTTCGCGCTGGCGCGCTGCACGCCCGCCGCCGTCGAGATCAGCCCGTCGATGCCGCTGGCGCCGCGGTTGCTATAAACCGGGTAGCCCGCAGGCAGCTTCGAAAAGGCATCAATCAGACGCACCACCAGGCTATTACCGACAAACAGCTGGCCCTGTTCAGGCAGATACTGACGAATACGGTGCGCCAGACCGGCTTCGCTGAATGTCTCACAGTGCGCTTTGGTGATTTCCCACGCCTGACGAGATAATTCGGGGATTGCCACCGCCCAGGGTTGACGTTTTTCCGCCGGATGCAGTTCCAGCCAGCTCTCAATGTTGCTCACCAGACGGCGGCCGCGATGGTGCGCCGGGTCAAGCCGCCCTTCCAGCGGGTCGACCAGCCAGTACTCTTCCGGCGTGCAGGTCGCCTGCCACTGCAGCAGGCGTTTCCCGGTCAGGCTGGCGCCGATCTGGACCACTATCTGCGCCTGTGAAAGCTCAGTGACCGCCTTCGCATTCCCGAGCCAGAGATCGGCGCACGGCAACGGCTGACCGGTCTGGGAAAGCACATCGCCAATCAGCGGCCAGCCGAGGGTTTGCGCCCATTCGGCGACCCGCCGGCCTTCGGCGGCGCTCATGCGCCCGGCAATAACCACGCCGCGTTTTTGGCGCCAGAAGAACCAGTCGCGCTGTTTCGCGCTCTCAAGATGCGTTTGCCCGCGCAGCCACGGTTTTTCACTCTGCCACCAGTTACCGAGGGAGCGCTGCCAGTCAATGCCGGTATCGTCCAGTTCGCCATACAGCGGCTCGGCAAATGGACAGTTAATGTGCAACGCCCCGCTGCGCAATGTCTCCATGGCGTGATCGACCGTGGAGACCAGCCAGCTTGCCGGAATATCCTGGGTAGGACGCGGCAGCGAAACCGTCTGCGAAGGATGCGAAGAAAAGAGTCCCGGCTGACGAATGGCCTGATTCGCTCCGCAGTCGATAAGCTCAGGAGGACGGTCGGCCGTCAGCAGGATCAGTTTTTCACCGGTTAGCCCCGCTTCAATCAGGGCCGGGTAGAGGTTCGCCACGGCGGTACCGGAGGTGACAATCACCGCCACAGGTTCTTTGCTGACCTTTGCCAGCCCAAGCGCCAGATGCCCAAGGCCACGCTCATCAAAATGGGTGTGGTGAATCAACGCCCGGTTTTCGGCGGCCGCCAGCGTCAGCGGCGTTGAGCGAGAACCCGGTGCAATACACACGTGCCTGACGCCATGGCGCGTCAGGGCTTCAAGGATCACCGCCGCCCAGCGTCGGTTAAAAGAACTTACTGACATGAGATTGCCCGGTATCAAGAATGCGACACAGTATAAATAATAGAAAAAATTGGAATTTTGATATGAATCGGGATTGCGCGAATCAGTATTAATCCCTAAGGAGCAGAGAGCGCAAGCCAGCAGCTTTGTTTTCGATCTCCTGCCACTCCTGCTCCGGGTCAGATCCGCTGACGATGCCCGCCCCGGCGTAGAGCCGCAGGGCGTCATCCTGGACGCGCGCCGAGCGCAACGCCACACAGAACTCGCTTTGATCGGGCGATAAATACCCGGCCGAACCGGCGTACCATTCGCGGTTGAAAGGCTCAACGTTGTGGATAAACGCACGCGCGGGCTGTCGCGGAAGGCCGGCAACAGCGGCTGTCGGCTGGAGCACATGCAGACACAATTCGTCATCGGCCTGTTTTAGCTCCGTCCAGATACAGCGTCGTAAATGCTGTACTTTACGCAGCCGGACGACCTGAGCAGGCAATACCTCAAGCGTCTGCGTATGGTGCTGAAGACGCTGACAGATATCTTCCACGACCAGCATATTTTCACGCTGGTTTTTATCATCATTCAGCAACCACTCGCCCAGGCGCTGCGCCTGTTTATCATCCGTATGGCTGGCGACGGTGCCCGCCAGCGCTTCGGTGCGCAGCAGCTTGCCACGTCGCCGCCAGAGGCGCTCGGGCGTGGAGCCGAGGAACGCGTTGCGGGCGTCGAATACCATGCAGAAATGATAGCAGTTGAGATTCAGGGCGCGGCTGGCGGCCATCAGAGCGACAGGATTAACCCGCTGTTTACACTGCAGATCGGTGGCCCGGGCAAGCACGACCTTTTCGAAATCGCCGCGCGCGATAGTCTCCGTCGCCTTGCCGATAAGGGTCAACCATTCCGGTTTTTGCGGCAGATGCGTTTCGCGCTCAACCTGGACAGACAGCGGACGAATGGCTCTGGCTGGACGGAGTTGCTGGAGTAATTCCAGGGCAGTGCACGCGTCGTCCTGAAGCGAGCTATCGCTCCACAGCTGCAGGCGCAAGGTGGCGTTGCCAGCGGTACGTCGCCAGAGCAGGCGCGGCAGAAAAAGACTGCCCTGCTCCGGGCTGAATGCGTTGAGGCCGCAGATGCGAGTCTCTTTTGGCGCATGTTCTGCACGCAAAAACTGTGAGGCCAGCGCCAGAGAGGAAAATTGGGTGACCGCCCCCAGCGCAGCCAGCTCTTCATCACCGTTACGCTGCTGCCAGTAAAATTGCGGATAGCACTGCTGCTCGCCAAGCCAGGCGAGAGGATCGAAGGCGTCGTTTAACGGGAAAGAGACGTCGAAATGACGCAGGCCGGGTGTGGCGGGTAACGCTTGCGAAAGCTGGGTTTGCAGTTGCTCCAGCGCAAGGAAAATCGAATTCACGCGAACCTCTCCCTGTTAAAACCGCATATTATACGGGGTACTGAACATAAATAGCAGTACCCACGTATAGGGAGTGGTTAAGCGGCTTAACGACGGGCCAGCAGCAGGCCCAGCACCAGCCCTACGGCAGCACCCACCCCAATGCCCTGCCACGGTTTTTCATGGACATAGTCATCGGCACGATAAACCGCTTTTTTGGCACGGTAGTAGTAAGTATCAGACGCATGGCTGACGCGGTTTTTCACTTCATGCAGCGCCTGTTCAGCACGGGCTTTTAACTCAATATATTTCTGATCGGCAGGGTCGCCCGAGGAACGTAACACCTCTTCCAGCGTTTCGCTCAGCAAAGCCAGGTCGTCGTCGATACGGGTATCCCAGGATTGAAATGACATATTTTTCTCCATGTTAGTACACCAGTCCGCTAACTATAGACAACGACGTGCCATTACGCCTGTTTCACTTCCCGTGCCATGCCGATGTGCGGGATGCCATCTTCGTCATAAACGTCGGTAACCGGCGTAAAACCAAAATGGCCGTAGAAGGGTTGCAGGTGCGCCTGCGCGCCCAGGTATAACGCCTTGTCCGGCCACTGTTTCCGACACGCATCCAGCGTTTTTTCCATCAGCTGATAGCCGAGTTTTTCGCCCCGTGCTTTGTTGCTGACAATGACGCGACCTATCACGACGGGCTCAAAATCGTCCTCGCTTTTCAGAATCCTCGCATACGCCACCAGCTCGTTATCCTTCCAGCCGAGAATATGACGGTTTTCCCCTGTGAGATCATCACCGTCGATATCCTGATACGGACAGGTTTGTTCAACCACAAACACTTCGCAGCGCAGTTTGAGCAGCGCGTAGAGCGACTGAACGGTGAGCTCACTATGGTGTAAATCTTGCCACTGGATCATCTCTTTCTCCTTCCTGGGGTTCATCACGTTATACTAAACCCCTCCCCGTTCGGCAAAGGGCTGATTGCATTATGGAACTGATTTTTCTGGGGACGTCTGCTGGCGTGCCAACCCGATCACGAAATGTGACCGCGATACTGCTGGATCTTAAACATCCCACCCGTGGCGGGCTATGGCTGTTTGACTGTGGTGAAGGGACACAACATCAGCTTTTACATACCGCTTATCACCCCGGCAAGCTGGATAAAATTTTCATCACTCACCTGCATGGCGACCATCTTTTTGGCCTTCCCGGCTTGCTTTGCAGCCGCTCAATGGCCGGTAATGCCAACCCGCTGACGATTTATGGGCCTGTGGGAATCCGGGAATTTGTTGAAACCACGCTACGCCTCAGCGGCTCCTGGACCGACTATCCGCTTGAGGTCGTTGAGATTACCGAAGGCCTGGTTTTCGACGATGGGGATTATCAGGTCACCGCCCGACCGCTTAATCATCCGGTGGAGTGCTATGGCTACCGCATTGAGGAACACGACAAACCCGGCGCGCTGGATGCCGCCGCGCTCATCGCCGATGGCGTAAAGCCTGGACCGCTGTTCCAGCGCCTGAAGCACGGACAGCACGTTACGCTGGAGGACGGGCGCATCATCAACGGCCAGGATTATCTCGCCGCACCTCAGCCGGGCAAAAAACTGGCCATTTTTGGTGACACGGCACCGTGCCCTGCCGCCGTTCAGCTTGCTAAGGGCGTGGACGTGATGGTGCATGAAGCCACGCTGGAGACGGCGATGGAAGAGAAAGCCAACAGTCGGGGCCATAGCTCAACGCGTCAGGCGGCGCTGCTTGCCCGTGACGCAGCTGTCGGCAGGCTCATTATCACCCATGTCAGCTCGCGTTACGACGCGCGGGGGTGCGAAAGCCTGCTGGCAGAGTGTCGGGCGCTGTTCCCGGAATGTGAGCTGGCCGAAGATTTCGCTAAGGTCAGCGTTTAGCCCTTCATTTTTCCCTCAGGATGCCGATAACGATTAAAAGGCCAGCATTTCTCTCGAGGGTAGAATGGATAATTTCCAGAAAGATATTGATGACAGGGCGAATCTGACCCTGTCGAACCGTTTTGAACTGTTGCTGTTCCGTCTTGGCACCTCTCTGAACGACAACAAATCCGAGCTGTTTGGTATTAACGTTTTCAAGCTGCGCGAAATTGTACCGATGCCGGAGTTCACGAAACCTGCCGGCATGAAGTCTCCGCTGATGGGGATGGTGAATATTCGCGATCAGGTGATCCCGGTGATCGATCTGGCCGCCGTGGCGGGCTGTAAACCCACTACCGGGCTGAACATCCTGCTGATTACCGAATATGCCCGCAGCGTGCAGGCGTTTGCCGTGGAGTCGGTTGAGAACATCATGCGTCTGGACTGGAAGCAGGTGCACGCGGCGGAAACTGCCGTCAGCGGGCGCTACATCACCAGTATTGCCTGCCTGGACGAGAAGGCCGATACCAACGAACTGGCGATGGTGCTGGACGTTGAGCAGATCCTGTATGACATCACCCCGGCGAACCACGACCTGCACGCCACGAATCTGAAGACCACTAAATTCAACATCAAGCCGGGTTCTGTGGCGATTGTGGCGGAAGATTCCAAAGTGGCGCGCTCGATGCTTGAGAAAGGTTTGCAGGCGATGGAGATCCCGGCGCAGCTGCATATCACCGGTAAAGATGCGTGGGAAAAAATTAGCCTGCTGGCCGCTCAGGCGCAGGCCGAAGGTGTGCCGATCACCGATAAGATTGCCCTGGTGCTGACCGACCTCGAAATGCCGGAGATGGACGGTTTTACGCTGACGCGCAAAATCAAAACCGACCCGGTACTGAAGGATATTCCGGTGGTGATCCACTCTTCCCTTTCCGGCAACGCCAACGAAGACCATATTCGCAAGGTGAAGGCGGACGGGTACGTGGCGAAGTTTGAGCTGAACGAGCTGTCGTCGGTGATTGAAGAGGTGCTGGATCGCTCGATGAAGAAGATTGATGGGCCGTTGATTAGCCGCAAGCAGCTGGCTTAGGTCTGGTGCGGGCTGGTGCCCTCACCCCGTCCCTCTCCCACAGGGAGAGGGAGAAAACCATAAAAAAAACCCGCCGAGGCGGGTTTTTTGTTTTTACATCAACGGCATCGCTCGCTGCACGATATCAATCAGCGGCTGCGGATAGATACCGAAGATCAGCACCAGCAGGGCTGAGATAAGCACTACGATACCACCGGCGCTGTACTGCCAGTTAGATGGCGCATCGCGGTTGAGCTGCTGAGGCGCGCTCAGGTAGAGGCTCACGGCAACGCGCAGGTAGTAGTAGAGACCAATCGCGGAACCGATAACCACACCGGCAGTCAGCCACCACAGGTGTGCCTGCACACCGACGGCCAGCACGTAGAATTTACCGATAAAGCCCAGCGTCATCGGGATACCCGCCAGAGAGAGCATCATCACGGTCATGACCGCGGACAGGATCGGACGGTGCCAGAACAGACCACGGTAAGAGAACAGTGAGTCGGCATCCGGGCCACGGTATGGGCTGGACATCAGGCTCACCACGCCGAAGGCGCCGAGGCTGCTGAACAGGTAACCGGCCAGATACACGCCCACGGCTTCCATCGACATTTCACCGCTCTGCAGCGCAATCAGCGCCACCATCAGGTAGCCCAGATGAGAGATGGACGAGTAGCCCAGCAGACGCTTGATGTTGGTCTGGCTCAGCGCCATCAGGTTACCGAAGATGATGGAGACGAACGCGATGATGCCCAGCACCACGCGAACCGCTTCACTGTCACCCACCGGCGCGTACAGGAACAGACGCATGACCACACTGAAGATAGCGATTTTGCTCGCTGTCGCCAGGAAGGTCGACACCGGCGCAGGCGCGCCCTGGTATACGTCTGGTGTCCACAGGTGGAACGGAACCAGTGAGAGTTTAAAGCCAAGGCCTACAATCATCATGCCCAGACCCGCCAGCAGCAGCGGCTCGTGGAGCATGCCGTCGCCGAGGCTCTTGCCGAGCGCCATGAAAGAGAGGTTACCGGACTGTGCGTACAGCAGCGCAATACCAAACAGCAGGAACGAGGACGCAGCAGCAGACAGGATGGTGTACTTGATGCTTGCTTCCAGAGAGCGCTTTTGACGGAAGGCGTAACCAATCAGACCGAACAGCGGCAGAGAGATCAGCTCAATACCGAGGAACAGCGCGGCCAGATGGTTAGCATTCGCCAGCAGAATGCCGCCCAGCGCGGCAATCAGAACCAGCAGATAAAACTCTTCTTTGTTGTCGTTGTAGCCTTCGAGCCATGGGTACGCAAAGGTACAGGTCGCCAGGCTCGCCAGCAGCACCAGACCGGTGTAGAGCATGGCATAGCCGTCAACGCGCATCAGCGGCG
Organism: Enterobacter sp. T2; assembly: GCF_010692925.1. NCBI lineage: Bacteria > Pseudomonadati > Pseudomonadota > Gammaproteobacteria > Enterobacterales > Enterobacteriaceae > Enterobacter > Enterobacter sp. T2. The sequence continues at coordinate 3,328,809 of NZ_CP048736.1, forward strand.
TGACGTCCATCGCACCGCCCTGGCCAACAAACCAGAGAGAGACTAACGCGGCGTTCAGGCCGATGACCGACAGCGTGGCATTCAGGAAGTGATTGCGTCGCCACGCAATGGAGAGCATCACAACCACCACCGTCAATCCGACGATCAGCAGCGGTAGCAGCGCAATCAGTTGTTGTGGAGTTATTGTCATGGCGATTTACGGCCTTGTAGTAGAAGCAGAATTAACAAACCACTGCTGGATGTTGCCCATCGCACTGTGCGAGGTATCCAGAATCGGCTGCGGGAAGAAGCCCAGCAGCACCAGCAGTACGACCAGCAGCAGGATGATGAACAGCTCACGCAGCGACATCCCCGGCAGTTCTTGTGCAGCAATTTCGCTCTTCGCTTTACCGAAGTAAGCGCGGTGCAGCATCGCCAGCGAGTAGACGGAAGCGAACACCAGACCAAAGGTGGAGATCACGGTGATCACCGGCACCACTTTGAAGCTGCCGAACAGAATCATAAATTCGCCGACGAAGTTACCGGTGCCTGGCATCCCCAGGGTGGCAACCGCGAAGAACATGGAGAGCGCTGGCAGCCATTTAATTTTGCTCCACAGACCGCCCATCATGCGCATGTCACGCGTGTGCAGACGTTCGTACAGCTGACCACACAGGATGAAGAGGCCGGCAGCGGACAGACCGTGCGCAATCATCTGGATCACCGCGCCCTGGTACGCCAGCTGGCTGCCGGTGTAGATGGCAATCAGCACGAAGCCCATGTGGGAAACGGAGGTGTAGGCAATCAGACGCTTGATGTCGTACTGCGTGAAGGCCATCCAGGCACCGTAGAAGATACCGATCACACCGAGCCACATGGCAATCGGGGCAAACTCAGCGGACGCATTCGGGAACAGCGGCAGCGCGAAGCGCAGCAGACCGTAGGCCGCGGTTTTCAGCAAGATGCCCGCCAGGTCAACGGAACCCGCAGTGGGTGCCTGAGAGTGCGCGTCTGGCAGCCAGCCGTGCAGCGGAACCACCGGCATTTTCACCGCGAATGCGATGAAGAAGCCCAGCATCAGCAGGTATTCAACGCCGTGTGACATCGGGGTTTTCAGCAGATCTTCGTAGTTGAAGGTCCAGATGCCCGTTGCGTTATGGTGAACAAACACCAGTGCCAGAATGGCAATCAACATCACCAGACCGCTCGCCTGGGTGTAGATGAAGAACTTGGTCGCCGCCGTGATACGCGTTTTACCGTCGGATGCCTTGTGGCCCCACAGCGCGATCAGGAAGTACATCGGCACCAGCATCATCTCCCAGAAGAAGAAGAACAGGAACATGTCGATGGCAAGGAACACGCCGATCACGCCGCCCAGGATCCACATCAGGTTCAGGTGGAAAAAGCCCTGGTATTTTTCGATTTCTCGCCAGGAGCAGAGTACCGCCAGAACACCGAGCAGACCGGTCAGCACCACCATCAGCAGCGACAGACCGTCAATCGCCAGGTGGATGGTGATACCGAAACGTGGGATCCAGGGCAGGATGAACTCAGACTGCCACTGCGGGATGCCCGCAGACTGGGTCAGTGAGTAACCGCCCTGCAACCACAGTTGCAGGCCAAGCGCGAGCGTCAATCCCATGGTGATCAGCGCGATCCAGCGCGGCATCTTCACGCCAAAGCGTTCAGTCTGCCAGCACAGGAAGCCGCCGATGAAGGGAATTAATATTAGCCAGGGTAGTAACATGGCGATTTACATTCCTTTTTAAGGCCCCCAGCAGGGGCCTGATTTTCAACGAATTCGAATAAAATTCACTTAACGATCAACGCAACACCATCAGCAGCGCCAGCACGACAACCGCACCGATGCTCATGGACGCCACATACCAGCGCAGGTAACCGTTCTCGCTGTACAGCAGGCCTTTACCTGCAAAGCGGGAGAGGATCGCCGGGATATTCATCAGGCTGTTCAGTGGGTCGCGCTTCAGCAGCCACGCAATGCCCAGGAACGGCTTAACGAAGATCATGTCGTACAGCCAGTCGAAGCCCCACGCGTTGTACCACCAGGTGCCCAGCAGACGGCCAGGCGCGCTGTTGGCAACGGCGGTCACCAGCGTGCGTTTGCCCAGCCACAGCCATGCCGCAATCAGGATGCCCGCAATAGCGACTACACCGGAGGTGATTTCAAGCGTCAGAACGCGACCGTGCTCAAGCTCGGTGGTGTCTGGCAGTACGCCCTGCAGCGGCGGCACAATCATTGCGCCAACGAAGGTGGACAGTACCAGCAGCACAATCAGCGGCAGGTGGTGGGTAATCCCCTTCCCTGCGTGAGCGTGAATTTGTTCTTTACCGTGGAATACGATGAAAATCATACGGAAGGTATACAGGGAGGTCATGAATGCACCGACCAGACCCGCAACCATCAGATTGATATGACCATTCGCCATGGCACCCGCAAGGATTTCGTCCTTACTGAAGAAGCCCGCGGTGATCAGCGGCAGTGCCGCCAGCGCCGCGCCGCCCACCAGGAAGCAGACATACACCAGCGGAATGGACTTACGCAGTCCGCCCATCTTGAAGATGTTCTGCTCGTGGTGGCAGGCCAGAATCACCGAACCGGATGAGAGGAACAGCAGCGCTTTAAAGAACGCGTGCGTCATCAGGTGGAAAATGGCCGCGTCCCACGCCTGAACGCCCAGCGCCAGGAACATATAACCAATCTGGCTCATGGTGGAGTACGCGAGAACGCGTTTGATGTCGGTCTGTACCAGCGCAGCAAAGCCTGCCAGCACCAGCGTGACCGCACCGACGATACCCACCAGATGCAGAATTTCCGGGGTCATCAGGAACAGGCCATGGGTACGCGCAATCAGGTAGACACCGGCGGTGACCATGGTCGCGGCGTGGATCAGTGCGGAGACAGGGGTTGGACCCGCCATCGCGTCGGCCAGCCATGTCTGCAACGGCAGCTGTGCGGATTTACCCACAGCGCCACCCAGCAGCATCAGCGTTGCCCACCACAGCATGTTGTTGCCTGCAGCGAAGTGCGCTGGCGCCAGTTCCACCATTTCGCGGAAGTTCAGCGTGCCCAGTTCGTTGTAAAGAATGAACAGCGCGAAAGCGAGGAAGACGTCACCCACGCGGGTCACGACGAACGCTTTCATGGCCGCTGCGCCATTCTTCGGATCGGTGTAGTAGAAGCCAATCAGCAGGTAAGAACACAGACCCACGCCTTCCCAGCCCAGATACATCAGCAGCAGGTTATCGGCCAGCACCAGAACCACCATGCTGGCGATAAACAGGTTGGTGTAGGCGAAGAAGCGGGAGTAACCCTCTTCACCGCGCATATACCAGGAGGCGAACATGTGGATCAGGAAGCCAACGCCGGTGACCACGGAGAGCATGGTCAGCGAGAGGCCGTCCAGCACCAGGTTGAAGCCGATGTTGAAATCACCGACCGACATCCAGGTCCACAGCGGCACGCTGAAAGGCTGACGTCCGTTGTTAAAGAAGTCGATCCCCGCATACGCTGTGACCAGCGCAGCCAGACCGATTGAGCCAATGCCCACGGTCGCAGACAGATTCTCAGACCAGCGGCCGCGAGAAAACGCCAGCAGCACGAAGCCAATCAGCGGAAAAATAATGGTTAAGGCAAGCATGTTCATCCACGCAACTCACTTACTGAATCGATGTTCAGATTCTGGCGGCGACGATGGAGCTGCAGCAACAGCGCCAGGCCAATACTCGCTTCGGCAGCCGCGAGGCTGATGGCGAGAATGTACATCACCTGACCATCGGTCTGGCCCCAGTAGCTTCCGGCGACCACGAAGGCCAGCGCGGAGGCGTTAATCATGATTTCCAGACCGATCAGCATAAACAGCAGATTGCGGCGGATAACCAGACCGGTCAGACCCAGAACGAATAAAATCGCAGCGAGGATCAGTCCATGTGTTAAGGGGATCATGCGCGCTCCTCCGTTTTTCTTTTCGCGCGGTCGTCAGTGCGGTTGCTCAGCACCTCGCCAGCACGCTCTTCGCGACCAACGTGGAAAGCAACCACCAGGCCTGCCAGCAGCAGCATAGAGGCCAGTTCCACCGCCAGAACGTATGGGCCAAAGAGCGTGATACCCACCTCTTTAGCGCCGATCGGCGTGCCGTCGATGCCCTGATCGTTCACGCCCAGAATGGCGTAAACAATCACCACCAGCATGATGGCCGACAAAATTGCCGGGCCAATCCACACCTGCGGTTTTAACCACTGACGTTCCTGCTCAATTTCAGAGCCGCCCAGGTTCAGCATCATCACCACGAACACGAACAGCACCATAATGGCCCCGGCGTAGACGATGATTTCCAGCGCACCGGCGAAGTGTGCGCCCAGTGCGAAGAACACCCCGGAGATAGCCAGTAGCGAGATGATTAAGTACAGCAGCGCATGCACCGGATTGGTGTGCGTAATCACTCGCAGCGTAGCCAGGATGGCGATAAGGCCACAGATATAAAAAGCGAATTCCATTGCCCTCTCCTTACGGTAACAGGCTCTTGACGTCGATAGGCTTAGCTTCGTTCTCTGCTTCGCCCTTATCTTTGCCGTCGATTGCCATACCCGCCATCCGGTAGAAGTTATATTCCGGGTATTTGCCCGGACCGGAAATCAGCAGATCCTCTTTCTCGTACACCAGGTCCTGACGCTTGTACTCACCCAGCTCGAAGTCTGGAGTCAGCTGAATCGCCGTGGTTGGGCACGCTTCTTCACACAGACCGCAGAAAATGCAGCGTGAGAAGTTGATGCGGAAGAACTCAGGGTACCAGCGGCCATCTACCGTCTCTGCTTTCTGCAGAGAGATACAGCCGACCGGACACGCTACCGCACACAGGTTACAGGCAACGCAGCGCTCGGAACCGTCCGGGTCGCGCGTCAGCACAATACGGCCACGGTAGCGCGGCGGCAGATATACCGGCTCTTCCGGGTACATCCGGGTTTCGCGTTTGGCAAACGCGTGCAGGCCGATCATCCAGATACTGCGTACCTGGGTACCGAAGCCTACCAGTAATTCTTTTAAGGTCATGGTCTATAGCCCCTTATGGCTGCTGCCAGAGAATGACAGCTGCCGTTACCAACAAGTTGACGAGCGTCAGCGGCAGGCACACTTTCCAGCCGAAGGACATTACCTGGTCATAACGTGGACGCGGTAACGCTGCGCGAATCAAAATGAACATCATCATGAAGAACGCGGTTTTCAGCGCGAACCAGATGAACGGCGGTAAGAACGGGCCATGCCAGCCACCAAAGAACAGCGTTACCATCAACGCGGAAATGGTGACGATACCGATGTACTCGCCCACGAAGAACAGACCGAACTTCATACCGGAATATTCAATGTGGTAACCGTCGGCCAGTTCCTGTTCGGCTTCTGGCTGGTCAAACGGGTGACGGTGACACACTGCCACGCCCGCGATAGCAAAGGTAATAAAACCAAAGAACTGCGGGATAACGTTCCAGATGTCAGCCTGGTTGTTGACGATGTCGGTCATATTGAATGAACCGGCCTGCGCCACCACGCCCATCAGGGAGAGTCCCAGGAACACTTCGTAGCTCAGCGTCTGCGCGGAAGCACGCATTGCACCCAGCAGCGAGTATTTGTTGTTACTGGACCAGCCTGCGAACAGGACCGCGTAAACCGCGAGGCCTGCCATCATCAGGAAGAACAGAATGCCAATGTTCAGGTCTGCGACCACCCAGGTCGGGCTAACGGGAACGATAGCAAATGCCAGCAGCAGCGAGGTGAAGGCGATCATCGGCGCCAGCGTAAAGATCACGCGGTCCGAGAAGCGCGGGATCCAGTCCTCTTTAAAGAACATCTTGATCATGTCCGCGACCAGCTGGAGTGAACCACCCCAGCCCACGCGGTTCGGTCCGTAACGGTTCTGGAACAGACCGAGCAGACGACGTTCACCGAAGCTCATGAACGCGCCGCAGGTGACCACCACCAGCAGGATAACAATCGCTTTCAGAATGCTCAGCAGGATGTCGATAAGATCCGGCGTTAACCAACTCATGCTTTTGCCTCCTGCAGATTATCAAGACGCGCACCCGCCAGAACCGGCGCGATGCCTGGCATACCCATCGGCAGACCCACCTGCCCTGCTGTCAGACTTTCAGAGATAATCAGCGGCAGGCTGATGGTCTGGCCGTCATAGCTAAAGGCAATATTCGCACCCGCGTTAACGCCAAGCTTTGCGGCATCCGCCGGGTTGAGCTTGATATACGGCTGCGGCATACGGGTCTGGAAGACAGGTGAACGCTGGGACAGCTCGTCGCTACCGAACAGATGGTAGTACGGCGCAATACGCCAGCTACCGTCCTGGGCCTGGAAGCTTGCTGGCACGGTCGTGAAGAAATCCAGACCGGTTTCAGACGCTTCAATCAGACGCACGCCCGGATCGCCGTGGCGCAGGGAACCGCCCACTTCAGCCTGGAACTTGTTCCACGCCTGCGGGGAGTTCCAGCCCGGAGCCCATGCGAACGGGATTTGCGAACGCGGCGCAGACGGCTGGTTGTTCCCTTCCATTGAGAAGGCGAACATGGTGTCTTTATCCTGCGGCTGACGCGGTTCGTGTACGCTGATGTTGGCACGCATTGCGGTACGGCCACTGTAGCGGTGCGGTTCACGTGCCAGTTTCTGGCCGCGAATACGGAAGCTTGCTTCAGGGGCTGCATCTTTAATGCCCGCCAGCTGAGGCAGTTTTTCCACCACCGCGTCGATAACGTGGTCAAGCTGCGTCCAGTCCACTTCACGGCTCTGTACGGTGCTGTGCAGGGAGTGCAGCCAGCGCCAGCTTTCCAGCATCACGGTGTTGCTGTCGTAGTACGCCGGATCATAGACCTGGAAGAAACGCTGTGCGCGACCTTCGTTGTTGATAACGGTACCGTCACTTTCTGCGAAGCTTGCCGCAGAGAGCACCAGGTGTGCTTTGTCCATGATCGCGGTGCGCTGATGGTCGATGACCATGACCAGCGGTGCTTTGGAGAGCGCGGCGTCAACGCGAGCGGCAGAAGCATGGCGATGCAGGTCATTTTCCAGCACTACAACGGCATCCGCAGAACCAGACTCCAGTTCGCTTAACGCCGCTTCCAGCGAGCCGCCGCCAATCATACCCAGACCAATGCTGTTCACCGCACGGGCAATCATGGTCACACCAACATCTGCACCACGGCCTTTCAGCGCTTTAGCCACGTTAGCTGCCGCCTGAATGATCTCCGCGCTACCGGCGTTGGTACCGGAAATAATCAGCGGTTTCTTCGCACCTGCCAAAGCCTGAACAATCACGTCAACCTTGTTTTGCAGATCGCGATCCAGTTCAACGGCGGGAGAGTTGTTGTCCAGCGCGTGGGCGATGGCAAAGCCAAGGCGTGCCTGATCTTCAACCGGCGCGCAGTAGGTCCACGCAGCGATATCGTCCAGACGGGTATTGTCGACGTTGGTCACAAACAGAGGATGCTTCGCACGCTGACCAATGTTCAGGATCGCCGCAATCTGCCAGTCAGCCACTTTCTGCGCGGCAGCCATTTCACGTGCTTTTCCTTTCACCGCCTGACGAACCGCCAGAGCCGCGCGTGCGCCGGTCTGAGTCAAGTCTTCACCCAACACCAGAACCGCATCGTAGGATTCAATTTCGCGCAGCGCAGGGGTATGAATACCGCCTTCACGCAGCACTTTCAGAACCAGCTGGAGACGTTCCTGCTCGCCCTCGGCGATGCCGGTATAGAAGTTCTCAGCCCCAACCAGCTCACGCAGCGCAAAGTTGCTTTCGATGCTGGCGCGCGGGGAACCGATACCGATCACTTTCTTAGACTGACGCAGAATATCTGCCGCGCCCTGCATCGCCTGCTCAGCGTTCAGGGTAATGAAGTCGTCGCCACGGCGCTGAACCGGCTGACGCGGACGGTCTTTCAGGTTCACATAGCCATAGCCGAAACGACCGCGGTCGCACAGGAAGTAGTGGTTAACGGTACCGTTGTAACGGTTTTCGATACGACGCAGTTCGCCGTAACGCTCACCCGGGCTGGTGTTACAGCCGAGGGAACACTGCTGGCAGATGCTAGGCGCAAACTGCATGTCCCATTTACGGTTGTAACGCTCGGAGTGGGTTTTATCCGTGAATACGCCGGTCGGGCAGATTTCTACCAGGTTACCGGAGAACTCGCTTTCCAGCGTTCCGTCTTCCGGGCGACCGAAGTAGACGTTGTCATGCGCGCCATACACGCCCAGATCCTGACCGTCTGCGTAGTCTTTGTAGTAACGCACGCAGCGGTAGCAGGCGATGCAGCGGTTCATTTCGTGAGAGATGAACGGCCCCAGATCCTGGTTACGGTGGGTACGTTTAGTAAAGCGATAGCGACGGAAGCTGTGACCGGTCATTACGGTCATATCCTGAAGGTGGCAGTTACCGCCCTCTTCACAGACCGGACAGTCGTGCGGGTGGTTGGTCATCAACCACTCCACCACGCTTTCGCGGAACTGTTTGGCTTCTTCGTCATCAATCGAAATAAAGGTGCCTTCGGTGGCTGGCGTCATACAGGACATCACCAGGCGACCACGCGTGTCTTCCGCGTTTTGATATTGCTTCACCGCACACTGGCGGCAAGCACCGACGCTGCCCAGCGCCGGATGCCAGCAAAAGTACGGAATATCGAGGCCAAGAGACAGACAAGCTTCCAGAAGGTTGTCCGCCCCGTTGACTTCGTATTCTTTGCCGTCTACATGAATCGTAGCCATTAGCATGCTTCCAGTTGGCTCGGTCGTAACCGAGCGTTAATCAAAATTCTGTCTTTACCAGCGTGCTTTCAGCAGGTTCGGCTGAATCCCATTGATAGAATGGGTATTGCTGAACGGCTGCTTGATGCCTGCTTCGAATTCGTCGCGGAAATATTTAATCGCGCTCTGCAGCGGCTCGACGGCACCCGGTGCGTGGGCACAGAAGGTTTTACCAGGGCCAAGGAATCGACACAGTTGCTCAAGTGTCTCGATATCGCCCGGCTGACCTTCGCCACGTTCGATAGCACGCAGGATCTTCACGCTCCACGGCAGTCCGTCACGGCAAGGTGTACACCAGCCGCAGGACTCGCGGGCAAAGAACTCTTCCAGGTTACGCACCAGCGAAACCATGCCGATCTCGTGGTCGACGGCCATCGCCAGCGCCGTACCCAGACGGCTGCCTGCTTTACCAATGCTTTCGAATTCCATCGGCAGGTCAAGGTGGGCTTCGGTCAGGAAGTCTGTCCCTGCCCCACCCGGCTGCCAGGCTTTGAATTTCAGGCCATCACGCATGCCGCCAGCGTAGTCTTCAAGAATTTCACGTGCGGTGGTACCGAACGGCAGTTCCCAGACGCCAGGATTTTTAACGCGACCGGAGAAGCCCATCAGCTTGGTACCGGCATCTTTGCTTGAGGAGATGCCCTGATACCACTCCACGCCGTTGGCGAGGATAGCCGGAACGTTGCACAGGGTTTCAACGTTATTGACGCAGGTCGGTTTACCCCATACGCCGGAGCTTGCCGGGAACGGTGGCTTGGAACGCGGGTTCGCGCGGCGGCCTTCCAGGGAGTTAATCAGCGCGGTCTCTTCACCGCAGATATATCGCCCGGCACCGGTGTGCACAAACAGTTCGAAGTCAAAACCCGTGCCCAGGATGTTTTTACCCAGCAGGCCGGCTTCGGTGGCTTCGGCAATCGCACGACGCAGGTTTTCTGCCGCTTCGATGTACTCACCGCGCAGGAAGATATAGCCACGGTACGCTTTCAGCGCGAAGGCGGAGATCAGCATGCCTTCCACCAGCAGGTGCGGCAGCTGTTCCATCAGCAGGCGGTCTTTATAGGTGCCCGGCTCCATTTCATCAGCGTTACACAGCAGGTAACGGATGTTCATGGATTCGTCTTTCGGCATCAGGCTCCACTTCAGACCGGTGGAGAAGCCCGCACCCCCGCGACCTTTCAGGCCGGAGTCTTTCACCGCGTTAACGATGTCGTCCGGCGCCATGCCGCCAAGGGCTTTACGCGCACCGGCATAGCCGTTTTTGCTCTGGTATTCGTCAAGCCATACCGGCTGTTTGTCATCACGCAGACGCCAGGTCAGCGGATGCGTCTCAGCAGTACGAATTACAGTTTTCATTTGTACTGCTCCAGCAGGTCAGGAATCGCTTCCGGCGTCAGATGGCTGTGAGTATCCTCATCAATCATCATGGTCGGCCCCTTGTCGCAGTTACCCAGGCAGCAGGTTGGCAGCAGAGTAAAGCGACCATCGAACGTGGTCTGGCCCGGCTTGATATTGAGTTTCTTCTCAATGGCAGCCTGAATGCCCTGATAACCGGTAATGTGGCAGACCACGCTGTCACAGTAGCGGATCACATGGCGGCCCACCGGCTGACGGAAGATCTGGCTGTAGAACGTGGCTACGCCTTCTACGTCACTGGCCGGAATACCCAGCACTTTTGCGATCGCGTAGATCGCCCCATCCGGCACCCAACCACGCTGTTTCTGTACGATTTTCAGCGCTTCAATGGACGCCGCACGCGGGTCTTCGTAGTGGTGCATCTCGTGCTCAATGGCGGCACGCTCTGCGTCACTCAGCTCAAAAGCCTCGGTTTGTGGTTGTTGATTCTCGTGCATAATTAGCGGTCCACATCTGACATAACAAAATCGATACTACCCAGATACACAATCAGGTCGGAGACCAGACTGCCGCGAATGGCGGACGGGATCTGCTGCAGGTGCGCAAAGCTCGGCGTACGCACGCGGGTACGGTAGCTCATGGTGCTGCCGTCACTGGTCAGGTAGTAACTGTTAATACCCTTGGTCGCTTCAATCATCTGGAAGGATTCTTGCGCCGGCATGACCGGGCCCCAGGAAACCTGCAGGAAGTGAGTGATCAGGGTTTCGATATGTTGCAGCGTGCGCTCTTTCGGTGGCGGCGTGGTCAGCGGGTGATCCGCTTTGAACGGGCCTTCCGGCATATTGTTGAGGCACTGCTCAAGGATGCGCAGACTCTGGCGCAGTTCTTCCACTTTCAGCATCACGCGGGTGTAGCAGTCGGAAACACCGCCGCCCACCGGGACCTCAAAGTCGAAGTTCTCATAGCCAGAGTAAGGACGGGCTTTACGCACGTCGAAATCAATACCGGTCGCACGCAGACCTGCACCTGTCGTCCCCCACTCCAGCGCTTCTTTTGCGCCGTAGGCAGCAACGCCCTGGGAACGGCCTTTCAGGATGGTGTTGCGCAGTGCGGCTTTCTCGTAAGAGGCCAGACGTTTCGGCATCCAGTCGAGGAATTCACGCAGCAGACGATCCCAGCCGCGCGGCAGATCGTGTGCCACACCGCCGATACGGAACCAGGCCGGGTGCATACGGAAACCGGTAATCGCTTCCACCAGATCGTAGATTTTCTGACGATCGGTAAAGGCGAAGAAGACCGGGGTCATCGCGCCGACGTCCTGAATGAACGTGGAGATGTACAGCAGGTGGCTGTTAATACGGAACAGTTCTGACAGCATTACGCGAATCACGTTAACGCGATCCGGCGTAACGATACCCGCCAGTTTCTCAACGGCCAGCACGTAAGGCATTTCGTTGACGCAACCGCCGAGGTACTCGATACGGTCGGTATACGGAATGTAGCTGTGCCAGGACTGACGCTCGCCCATCTTCTCAGCACCACGGTGGTGGTAACCGATGTCAGGAACGCAGTCGACAATCTCTTCGCCATCAAGCTGAAGAATAATACGGAATGCACCGTGCGCAGACGGGTGGTTCGGACCGAGGTTGAGGAACATGAAGTCCTCGTTTTCGGTACCGCGCTTCATGCCCCAGTCTTCCGGCTTGAAGGTCAGTGCTTCCATCTCCAGATCCTGCTTGGCTTTGGTCAGCTCAAACGGGTCGAATTCGGTTGCACGTGCCGGGTAGTCTTTACGCAGCGGGTGGCCGGTCCAGGTCTGCGGCATCATGATGCGCGTCAGATGTGGGTGGCCGTCGAAGGTCATGCCGAACATTTCCCAGGTTTCACGCTCATACCAGTTCGCGTTCGGGAAAAGTTTGGTGATCGTCGGCAGATGCATGTCGTTTTCAGACAATGCCACCTTGAGCATAATATCCGTGTTGCGGTCTATTGAGATCAGGTGGTAGAAAACGGAAAAATCCGCAGCAGGGAGACCCTGGCGGTGAGTACGCAGACGCTCATCCATGCCGTGTAAGTCAAACAGCATGACGTAAGGTTTTGGCAATTTCTTGAGGAAATCGACCACTTCCAGTAATTGTTCACGCTTCACCCAAACAACGGGTACCCCGGTGCGGGTCGCCTGAACGGTAAAGGCATCCGGCCCAAAACGGTTGCGCAGTTCGCCAATGACGGGGTCATCCAGATGATCCCGGGTCTGCCATGCGGCTTCTTGCGCGGTTAAGTCGGTCATATTGTTCACCATTGCAAATGGTCCGTGGTGACTGTTAAGCCTGGCTTCGCGCTATTTGAGTAGTGATATGCGAAGGTGTTCTCCAGGCCCACAGGCGCAAATTAAATTTCGTCAGGCGTACGCAGGTTGGTGACGGCAATACGTTCACCACGTTTACGCTCGCGCTCAGATTGCATGTTCGCGCGGTAGACACCCTGATCGCCAACAACCCATGAAAGCGGACGACGCTCTTTACCGATAGACTCCTGCAGCAGCATCAGCGCCTGCATATAGGCTTCTGGACGCGGCGGGCAGCCCGGGATGTAAACATCCACCGGAATGAACTTATCAACGCCCTGCACAACGGAATAAATGTCGTACATGCCGCCAGAGTTTGCACATGCGCCCATGGAAATAACCCATTTTGGCTCCAGCATCTGGTCATAAAGACGCTGAATAACAGGTGCCATCTTGGTAAAGCAGGTACCGGCTACCACCATTAGGTCAGCCTGACGCGGGGATGCACGCAGTACCTCGGCGCCAAAACGCGCAACGTCATGCACCGCAGTGAATGACGTCACCATTTCAACGTAGCAGCAAGAAAGGCCAAAGTTGTAGGGCCAGATAGAGTTCTTACGACCCCAGTTGACCATATCGTGCATGGCATGTTCGAGTTTGCCCATGTACACGCTTTTGTTGACTTCTTGCTCCAGGGGGTCGGTTACGATCTCCTGTTTTTGCAGGGGGTAACGGTCATTCTCACCGTTAGGATCTATGCGGGTGAGCGTATAATCCATCTTATTGCCTCGCTGTTACTGCTGACGATTAGAGATACTGTTTTCCGGGTTGATGTGTTCACGACGTGAACGCGCAGGCGTCCAGTCAAGCGCGCCAATACGCACCAGATAAACCAGACCGGCCAGTAACACTAAAATGAAAATTGCGGCCTCGACAAAGCCCACCCAACCACTTTCGCGGATGGAGGTCGACCATGCGAACAGGTAGAGCGCTTCCACGTCGAAGATGACGAAGAACATCGCTACCAGATAGAACTTGGCAGACAGGCGTAAGCGAGCGGAACCTACTGAATCAATACCTGATTCGAAAGGTGTGTTTTTGTGCCTTGCACGGGCGCGACCGCCCAGGAACCAGCCGCCGACTAACATCAGGCAGCACAGGCCAATGGCTACAATAAGAAAGATTGCGAATGCCCAGTGATGAGCGATGACTTCTGTGGATGTTGACATACTCATTGCTTACTCATCAAAAGTGATACCGACGACACTGCTCTTGCTGGCAGATAGGCATCACATCGATTCATGGGGAGGAACAAATAACCTTACACTAACTGTCTGAAATGAGACGTAGACAGCAAAATGATGGGGTTTTTTACTCCTTTCTATAACCTTTTGTCAACTTTAACAAAGGTTTCTTCACATTAAATTACATCGAGCGATTCTCATTAACATTTGGTGCCCTTTAACCCTGGTGGGTACATGACTTTCCGTCAAATGCAGGTTGTTGAATCGTGTCCGTTTTGGAAGTAAAAAAAATAACCCTCCTATTTTGACAGGATTTGCCAACGATTCCTCCCCCCAAATAGGAGTATTTTCTTGATCTGAGACACGCTTTTGTTAATTCAACCAAAAAACCAGCAACATATTTGCTGTTTTTTTAACATCGTTAGGTTATGGATGAAGTTAGAACTGAAAACGAACAAGATTTAAGCAAAAGCATTTATGACATTGATAAATAGACTCTATTTATGAAGCCCCTTCGTCAAACAGGGATAATATTGACAAAAAAAAGCCACTGCGTGCGAAAACGACACGAGTGGCTTTTTTTTACACTTACATTTTGTTACCAGAATTTTGAGCGTTTGATCACTCAAAGTCACCTTCAACGATCAGGGAATCATCCCCTCCTTCGGAGGTAACATGCTCGTACTGCCACGGGTTATGGTAGTTTTCCATCGCCTCGAACACCACTTTCGCCAGCTCGTTGTGACTGGACGCATTATGGCAAAGCAGATACTCAGTATCTGGCAGCGCAGGAAGACCATCAGATTTACCGAGAACGCGCAGGTCAGGGCTCATCATCTCCACCGGACGGGCCGTTACGCCAAGTCCTGCTTTGACGGCGGCACGCACCGCAGGCAGCGTGGACGCTACATACGCCAGACGCCATGGAATATTGGCTTCATTTAATGCCGTCAGCACCATATCGCGGAAAGGGCTCGGATCGTCCAGTAAAACCAGTGGAACGGGCTCCCCTTTTGGCAACACATATTCAGCCGCGCAATACCAGTGCGTTGGCGATCTGCGCAACGTCAGGCAATCAAACTGCCCGGGACGATGCGTGGTGACCACCAGATCGACCTTATTCTCATTTAACATCTCAACCATAAAAGCATTGCGCTTGACGCTCACATCCAGCGCAAGTTTCGGATAAACCGAACTAATTCGGTTGAGAAGAAACGGTAATATTGTATCCGCTGACTCATCAGATGCCCCTAAGGTTAACACTCCCTGAAGGTTGCTAAACATAAGTGACATACATGCTTCATCATTAAAGCGAAGAATTTTCCTGGCATAACCCAGTAGCTGAATACCGTGTTCCGTTAAGAGCTTATTGCGTCCGTGACGGGCAAAAAGCTCTTTACCGACCAGTTGCTCCAGCCGCTGCATTTGCTGGCTAACGGCGGACTGAGTTCGGCAGACGGCGGCAGCAGCTGCTGCAAAAGTGTTGAGATCGGCGACCGCAACAAACGTTCTCAGCAGATCGAGGTCGAGATTCATTATCGGACGATTTGCATTTATCATATCTATTCACTTTCAGGTTGCTCGTGCGGAGCTGCCCGGGTTGAAGCTGTGTGTGTAACAGTTAAGCAATTCCCTCTGAAGATTTTCCCTCGCATCCCGGCCCGGCAGACTGCCTGACAGATAGTTATTGTGCTGCTTTATATCAACAGTCAGAAAGCACGTTTCATGACGATATTTTTATTCTCTTAAACGTTCAGGATATTTAGATGTTCGCAGGTTTATGTAAATTACATTAAAGGCGTGACACCTTTTCTGCCATCTTTATCGCAGCGCTGTCAACGTAGCAGGAGATGTTTTACACATTCCAGCCAGAGATAACTCTAACAATAACAATCAATTAAATCGGAAAACCAGTTTCAGATATACAACATTTGGGTATCTTTCATCTGCTTTACCTAAAGACATCTTAACCCAAATCCACTTTATTTATAAGTCTTATTGCAATATTAAGGAGTAAAGCGCTTTGTTAAGCTTCTCAACTAATTTTATTAAAATTAACTAAAGTTGCATTTTGTTGGTTAATAATAAATAAATTTTAATTTCGATTAAGGTCATTCATTAATAACACTTAACATTATTTTCACATGAGTAACTTTTAGCCGCTGCAGGCTATTACTGCAAGATTTTTTCAACACTCAGGTTTTACGAAAAGTCACGCAGCGTGACTTCTGTCTCTCCTCTACGGGTCATTTATTTCACACCGGGATAATATCCATTTTTTATAATGATTTTCAGCACAATCACCCTTAACTAGCGCATTTTACCTTACGTTACAACAGTAAAAGCGTCAACAAACAGCAAAAAAGATTCACCAGAATTTCACAACATGCACAAAATCTTCTACTGCACACCCTTCAAAACGAAGCGTGGGGGGAGTACATTATTCCGTGCTGACTTCCACGGCAGGGAGTGGCAATAATAGCGAAAAGGTTAAAGGTTCATGTCCCCTATCGAAAAATCCAGCAAGCTAGATAACGTCTGTTATGACATCCGTGGCCCGGTTCTGAAAGAGGCAAAACGCCTTGAGGAAGAAGGCAATAAGGTTCTGAAGCTCAACATTGGTAACCCTGCGCCATTTGGTTTTGAAGCGCCGGATGAGATTCTGGTTGATGTGATCCGCAACCTGCCCACAGCGCAAGGCTATTGCGACTCAAAAGGACTTTATTCCGCACGTAAAGCCATTATGCAGCACTACCAGGCTCGCGGCATGCGTGACGTTACCGTAGAAGATATCTACATTGGCAACGGTGTCTCTGAACTGATCGTCCAGGCCATGCAGGCGCTGCTGAACAGCGGTGACGAAATGCTGGTTCCCGCGCCAGACTATCCGCTGTGGACGGCTGCCGTATCACTGTCCAGCGGTAAAGCTGTCCATTATCTTTGCGACGAATCCTCTGACTGGTTCCCGGATCTGGATGATATTCGCGCGAAGATTACCCCTCGCACGCGCGGCATCGTAATTATCAACCCGAACAACCCGACGGGCGCGGTCTACTCAAAAGAGCTGTTGATGGAGATCGTTGAGATCGCCCGCCAGCACAACCTGATCATTTTTGCCGACGAAATTTACGACAAGATCCTCTATGACGCGGCGCAACACCACTCCATTGCCGCGCTGGCCCCGGACCTGTTGACCGTTACCTTCAACGGCCTGTCTAAAACCTACCGTGTGGCCGGTTTCCGCCAGGGCTGGATGGTACTCAACGGCCCGAAAAAGCAGGCCAAAGGCTATATTGAAGGGCTGGAAATGCTGGCGTCTATGCGTCTTTGCGCCAACGTGCCGGCACAGCATGCAATCCAGACCGCGCTCGGTGGCTATCAGAGCATCAGCGAGTTTATCGTCCCTGGAGGCCGCCTGTATGAACAGCGTAACCGCGCGTGGGAGCTGATCAACGATATCCCGGGCGTCTCCTGCGTGAAGCCAAATGGGGCGCTCTATATGTTCCCGAAAATCGACGCGAAGCGCTTCAATATTCACGACGATCAGAAGATGGTGCTCGATTTCCTGTTGCAGGAAAAAGTGCTGCTGGTTCAGGGGACGGCATTTAACTGGCCGTGGCCGGACCATGTGCGTATCGTGACGCTGCCGCGCGAGGACGATCTCGAAATGGCTATCAGCCGCTTCGGGCGATTCCTCTCCGGTTATCATCAGTAACGTTGCCATTCTGCCGGGTGGCGCTGCGCTTACCCGGCCTACAAAATCCGCAAATTTGCATCTTGCCTCCCCTCCCCGCACAATGAAGTCCTGTCGCAGTGAAGACAAAAGGTAACCTATGAGTCAGAGTCATTTCTTTGCCCACCTCTCCCGCCTGAAACTTATCAACCGCTGGCCGCTGATGCGCAACGTGCGAACAGAGAACGTATCAGAGCACAGTCTTCAGGTTGCCATGGTCGCGCACGCGCTGGCCGCCATTAAAAACCGCAAATTTAACGGGCAGGTGAATGCCGAGCGCATCGCATTGCTGGCGATGTACCACGACGCGTCAGAAGTGTTAACCGGGGATCTGCCGACGCCGGTGAAATATTTCAACTCACAGATTGCGCAGGAATATAAGGCCATTGAGAAAATCGCCCAGCAGAAGTTGATCGACATGGTGCCGGAGGAGCTGCGCGATATCTTTGAACCGCTCATCGACGAGCATCAGTATACGGAAGATGAAAAGTCGCTGGTCAAACAGGCCGACGCGCTGTGCGCCTATCTGAAGTGTCTTGAAGAGTTGTCTGCGGGCAATAACGAGTTTTTACTGGCGAAAACGCGTCTGGAAAAAACCCTGGCATCCCGCCGCAGCGACGAGATGGATTATTTTATGCAGGTATTTGTGCCGAGCTTCCATTTATCGCTGGATGAGATTAGCCAGGATTCACCGTTGTAATTTTAGCCGGGTGGCGGCTTCGCCTTACCCGGCCTACGTTTCTGCGCTCACCCTAAAACGGGAATAAAACCGGAATTAACACCACGCACACCACCATCACCAGCACGGTGAATGGCACGCCAATCTTTACAAAATCACTGAATTTATAATTTCCCGGCCCCAGCACCAGCGTATTGACCGGGGATGAAACCGGCGTCATAAATGCCGCTGAAGCCGCCATCGCCACCATCATCGCAAACGGGTAGGGCGACACGCCCATGGATTTCGCCATCGCCAGCGCAATGGGTGCCATCAGCACCGCCGTGGCGGTATTGGAGATAAACAACCCGATCGTGGCGCACATAATGAACAGGCACACCATCATCAAATACGGTCCGTACCCGCCGCCCATGTCCATGAGCCCTTTAACGATTAAATCTACCCCGCCGGTTTTTTGCAGCGCGAGGGCAAAAGGCATCATCCCCACGATAAGAATGATGCTCGGCCAGTGAATGGCTTTATAAGCGCTCTCGGCGTCGATACAGCGGAATTTACCCATCAGCAGACAGGCTATGATGGCGGCTATGGGGTTTGGAATTTCATCGGTCAGCATCAGCGCGACCATCAGCACCAGACAAAAAATCGCGTGCGGCGCCTGGCTGTGCGCCGGAGACGCATCGCTCTCCTCAACCGGCATGTTGAGCACCACAAAATCACGCCCTTTTTGCCCGAGTTGGCTAATCAACTTCCAGTTTCCCACCACAAGGAAGATATCCCCCAGCAGGATCGGTTCATCCACGACGGCCCCTTCCATCGCCACGCCGTCGCGCTTCAGCCCCACGACGTTCAGGCCATACCGGGTGCGGAACCCCATTTCGCGCACGGTTTTGCCCAACAGTTCGGACTCGGGGATCAGCGAGACTTCAGCCATACCGACATCCAGCGCCTGATCGGAGAAATACTCCCCACGCAGCACCATTGGCTCCAGCAGTTGTTCGCTGCAGAACTCGCGCAAATCCACATCCGCACTGGACATATCGATCAGCAGGACGTCACGCGCCCGAAATTCCGATACGCCATTGACGTTGACGATCACCCGGCGAAAACGGCGCCAGCGTTCCACGCCGATCACGTTCGCCCCATAGCGCTCGCGCAGTTTCAGGTCGTCAAGACGCTGGCCGACCATCGGCGAGCCGGGGCGAATGGCCAGACGCCGTGCCCGCCCGGTGAGGCGGTACTCTTTGATGAGATCGCGGAAAGTGCGCCGCTTCCACCCGTCTTTGTTTCTGTCCTGGTTCTCGCCTTTCAGGGCAAAACGGGTCAGCAGCATATAGACCACGCCCATCGCCAGAATCACCAGACCCAACGGGGTGACGCTGAAAAAGCTGAAGCCCTGAAAACCTTCCCGCAGCAGCTCACTGTTTACGACAAGGTTCGGCGGCGTCGCCACCAGCGTCATCATACCGCTTATCAAACCGGCAAAACTCAGAGGCATCATCAGTCGCGATGGCGAGCTTTGCATCCGCATGGAGACGCTCAGTACCACCGGGATAAAAATAGCGACCACGCCCGTTGAGCTCATAAACGCCCCCAGCCCGGCAACCGTCAGCATCAGATAGATCAGCATTTTGGTTTCACTGCTGCCGGCCACTTTAACCAGCCACGTGCCCACGATGGTCGCCACACCGGTGCGCACCAGGCCGTCGCCAATAATAAACAGGGCGGCAATCAGGATAACGTTAGGATCGCTGAACCCGGAGAAAGCTTCCGGTAGCGTAAGCGTGCCGCTCAGCACAAACGCGACGATGACAAACAGGGCAACGGCATCCATACGCACCTTGCCTGTGGCGAAGAGAATAATGGCGATTAAAAGCAGGCTCAGGACCCAAATCAGTTCACCGTTCACAACCTATCCTTGTCAGTGGAAGATGAGGAATTTTGCCATAAAAAAGCCCCAGCAACGTGGGGCTAAATCATGGGATTACATTTTTAGCGAGACGGTTACAACGCCATCGGGCGCCTTAGACACCGCCAGTGCCGTCAGGGAATCCAGCACAAAGTCCGCCTCACTCAGCCGGGGAGACCCCGCCGGAACGTTAACGGCAATGACGTGACTCCCGGCGTTCAGCCCGGCCAGCACGCCGGCCGCCGCGTCTTCCACGACCACGCACTCAGCGGGAGCGAGGCCCAGCAGTTCAGCGCCAAGCAGAAACGCATCCGGCTCTGGCTTGCCGCGTTTAACGCGTTCAGCGGTAATGAACACCTCGGGCTTCGGTAAACCGGCCGCTTTGTGACGGGCATGCGCGACCGGAACAGAGCCGGACGTGACGATAGCCCACGGGATCTGCGCTTCGTTAAGATGTTCAAGCAGTTCGCGTGCGCCAGGCAGTGCAGTGATACCCTCCGTATCGGTGGCCTCAATCTGCTCCAGGTATTTGAACTCCGCCTGAATCTCCTCCTCAGAACGCCCCGCTAAGAAGTGCCGCAATGAGGTTATGGCCTGCTTGCCATGGATGAAATTCAGTACGTCCTGATGGTCGATACCATGCCTGTCAGCCCAATGGCACCATGAACGCTCCACAACCGGCAGCGAATCCACCAGCGTACCGTCCAGATCAAACAGAAAACCTCTACACTGCACACGCACCTCCGTCAGGCATTAATGATTTGTTGAATTTCGTTGCTGCTTAAATGGTACTGACGCGGGCAGGCGTGCCACGCGCTCAGCATGCGCTGGTATTTATCCCACATTGGGGTCTGCGCGTTAAAGCCGTGGGTACCCGCATCGAAGTGGGTATAACGCCCTTCGGTATTCACCATAAAGCGGACATAGCTCAGATAACGCGCTTCCGTCGCTGCATCAAAGCCTAAGAAGGTGACACGGCGCTCGTCAATGGACTGCTGATCTTTGAGATTAGTCCAGGAAACATGCAGGGCGTGGTACATCTCCATAATGTCGATCACGATGCGGCAGGTTTCTTCTTTCAGCTCACCAAACTCGCGGTCCAGTTCGCGCATTTGCAAACCAAACCCCCGTTCGACGATAGTCTGCAGGCGGCTGTAGCGCGCAGCGTTATCGGGATCAAGCATTGTCATCATTTTGTACTGGTTAGACAAAATCAGACGTTGAGCATGGGTCATTTCCATCTTTCGACTCCTGTAGCGCATTGCACTGTAAAAAAAAGACACGGTAACGGTTTGTTACTGTGCCTTTTTTTGTTAGTCGTTTCGATGATCAATCACAAGTCATCGAGGAATGTTTTATCCAACTGCTTAAAAGCGCGCTTTAACGTATCCGCCAGCGCCTGGTAATCCGGCTTGCCTTCAACCGGAGCAAGCGCCTGCCCGGCCTCCTCCAGTTTTCCACGGACTTCATAAAACCAGTGTAAAATAGAAGGTGGCAGTGGCGTGATGGACCGTTTTCCTAACCACCACAGCCCCTGCATCGGCAGGCTTAACGCAAAGAGTGCTGTCGCCACGGCCGGGCCAAGCTGTCCGCCTAACGCTATTTGCCAGCACAGGGTAAAAATGGCGACAGGGGGCATAAAGCGAATCGCGTAGCGCGTGGCGCGGATGGTGCGATTCTCAATAAACATTGGCGCAAGGCGCTTTTCCATCGGCCACGTCTTTGCGTAATGCTGTCCCCGACGAAACAGACTGAAGAAATTCACGGTAGGGGTTTCGGGTGTCGACATGGCTGTACCTCAACTTCACGTATAAAAATTAAAATTTTTGTGCAAAACCACAACAGGCTATGACAACGTTCAAAATATTTTGTCATCGCTACCCCGTATCGGGTATCCTGTGCCAGCCTGATTGGGCCATAGACGAGAATCATTCACTCGTCAAATTATCGCACATTATGCCATTGGCTGAAAATTGTGCAAAATGGCATAAAATCATAGTTATTTCTTCCATCATGCCACAATGTTCGTTTGGCATGATGTTAATCATAAATGTCCGAGTCATCATGCGTTACGCTGTTAGACTCACTGACGTTTTTTTAGCCACGTATCAATAATAGGTACTTCCATGTCGAGTAAGTTAGTACTGGTTCTGAACTGCGGTAGCTCCTCACTGAAATTCGCCATCATCGATGCGCTCAACGGTGACGAGTACCTCTCTGGTTTGGCCGAATGTTTCCATCTGCCTGAAGCACGTATCAAGTGGAAGATGGACGGCAGCAAACAAGAAGCGGCTTTAGGTGCAGGCGCCGCTCACAGTGAAGCGCTGAACTTTATCGTTAACACTATTCTGGCACAAAAACCAGAACTGTCTGCTCAGCTGACTGCGATTGGTCACCGTATCGTCCACGGCGGCGAAAAATACACCAGCTCCGTCGTGATCGACGAATCTGTTATCCAGGGCATCAAAGATTCTGCCTCTTTTGCTCCGCTGCACAACCCGGCGCACCTGATCGGTATCGCTGAAGCGCTGAAATCCTTCCCGAATCTGAAAGACAAAAACGTGGCCGTGTTCGACACCGCGTTCCATCAGACCATGCCGGAAGAGTCTTACCTCTATGCCCTGCCATACAGCCTGTACAAAGAGCACGGCGTACGTCGTTACGGCGCGCACGGCACCAGCCACTTCTTTGTGACTCAGGAAGCCGCAAAAATCCTGAACAAACCTGTTGAAGAAGTGAACATCATCACCTGCCATCTGGGCAACGGTGGTTCTGTTTCTGCTATCCGCAACGGTAAATGTGTTGATACCTCCATGGGTCTGACCCCGCTGGAAGGTCTGGTGATGGGTACCCGTTCCGGTGACATCGACCCGGCGATCATCTTCCACCTGCACGACACTCTGGGCATGAGCGTTGACGACATCAACAAAATGCTGACTAAAGAGTCTGGCCTGCTGGGTCTGACCGAAGTCACCAGCGACTGCCGCTATGTTGAAGACAACTACGCAGAGAAAGCAGACGCTAAACGTGCAATGGACGTTTACTGCCACCGTCTGGCGAAATACATCGGTTCTTACACTGCGCTGATGGACGGTCGTCTGGACGCGGTTATCTTCACCGGTGGTATCGGTGAGAACGCGGCTATGGTTCGTGAACTGTCCCTGGGCAAACTGGGCGTTCTGGGCTTCGACGTTGATCACGAGCGTAACCTGGCTGCGCGTTTCGGCAAGTCTGGCTTCATCAACAAAGAAGGCACCCGTCCGGCTATCGTTATCCCAACTAACGAAGAGCTTGTCATCGCGCAAGACGCACACCGCCTGACTGCCTGATTCCACACCGCCAGCAATGCTGGCGGTGCTGTTTTGTAACCCGCCCCGTGTCGGCGGTAACGAAAGAGGATAAACCGTGTCCCGTACTATTATGCTGATCCCTACCGGAACCAGCGTCGGCCTGACCAGCGTCAGCCTTGGCGTAATCCGTGCTATGGAACGCAAAGGCGTTCGTCTGAGCGTCTTTAAGCCAATCGCCCAGCCTCGTGCCGGTGGCGATGCGCCTGACCAGACCACCACCATCGTTCGCAAAAACTCCAATCTGCCAGCGGCTGAACCGCTGAAGATGAGTCACGTTGAGTCGCTGCTCTCCAGCAACCAAAAAGACGTGCTGATGGAAGAGATCATCGCCAACTACCATGCAAATGCGCAGGACGCAGAAGTGGTGCTGGTTGAAGGTCTGGTCCCGACGCGCAAACACCAGTTTGCTCAGTCTCTGAACTTTGAAATCGCGAAAACCCTGAACGCAGAGATCGTTTTCGTCATGTCCCAGGGCACTGATACCCCGGAACAGCTGAACGAGCGTATCGAACTGACACGCAGCAGCTTCGGTGGCACGAAAAACACCAACATCACCGGCGTGATCGTGAACAAACTGAACGCCCCGGTTGACGATCAGGGCCGTACTCGCCCAGACCTGTCTGAGATCTTCGACGACTCTTCCAAAGCGAAGGTCATCAAAGTTGATCCGGCGAAACTGCAGGATTCCAGCCCGCTGCCTGTTCTCGGCGCGGTACCCTGGAGCTTCGATCTGATTGCCACCCGTGCAATCGATATGGCGCGTCACCTGAACGCGACCATCGTTAACGAAGGCGATATCAATACCCGCCGCGTGAAGTCCGTGACCTTCTGTGCGCGTAGCATTCCGCACATGCTGGAACACTTCCGCGCTGGTTCCCTGCTGGTAACGTCTGCCGATCGTCCTGACGTGCTGGTTGCAGCGTGTCTGGCGGCGATGAACGGCGTAGAGATCGGTGCCATCCTGCTGACCGGCGCTTACGAGATGGACCCACGCGTGAGCAAGCTGTGCGAACGCGCGTTTGCCACTGGCCTGCCGGTCTTCATGGTGAATACCAACACCTGGCAGACCTCCCTGAGCCTGCAGAGCTTCAACCTGGAAGTGCCGGTTGATGACCACGAGCGTATCGAGAAAGTTCAGGAATACGTTGCAGGTTACATCAACGCAGACTGGATCGAATCCCTGACCGCGACCTCCGAGCGCAGCCGCCGTCTGTCTCCTCCTGCATTCCGTTACCAGCTGACCGAGCTGGCGCGTAAAGCGGGCAAACGCGTTGTTCTGCCAGAAGGTGACGAACCACGTACCGTTAAAGCGGCGGCTATCTGTGCAGAGCGCGGCATCGCGACCTGTGTGCTGCTGGGTAACCCGGATGAGATCAACCGCGTTGCGGCGTCTCAGGGCGTTGAGCTGGGTGCGGGCATCGAAATCGTTGACCCTGAAGTGGTTCGTGAAAGCTACGTTGCCCGTCTGGTTGAACTGCGTAAGAGCAAGGGCATGACCGAAGCCGTTGCGCGCGAGCAGCTGGAAGACAACGTGGTGCTGGGTACGCTGATGCTGGAGCAGGACGAAGTTGACGGTCTGGTTTCCGGTGCAGTTCACACCACCGCAAACACCATCCGTCCACCGCTGCAGCTGATCAAAACCGCACCGGGCAGCTCTCTGGTCTCCTCCGTGTTCTTCATGCTGCTGCCTGAACAGGTTTATGTTTACGGCGACTGCGCGATCAACCCGGATCCAACCGCAGAGCAGCTGGCTGAGATCGCTATTCAGTCCGCAGATTCCGCGACTGCCTTCGGCATCGAGCCGCGCGTTGCGATGCTCTCCTACTCCACCGGTACTTCTGGTGCAGGTAGCGACGTAGAGAAAGTGCGTGAAGCGACCCGTATTGCTCAGGAAAAACGTCCGGATCTGATGATCGACGGTCCGCTGCAGTACGACGCCGCCGTGATGGCTGACGTGGCAAAATCCAAAGCGCCGAACTCTCCGGTTGCAGGTCGCGCTACCGTGTTCATCTTCCCGGATCTGAACACCGGTAACACCACCTATAAAGCGGTACAGCGTTCAGCAGACCTGATCTCCATCGGGCCAATGCTGCAGGGTATGCGCAAACCTGTGAACGACCTGTCCCGTGGTGCGCTGGTTGACGATATCGTCTATACCATCGCGCTGACGGCGATCCAGTCTTCACAGCAGCAGTAATTGTAAGGTCTTGCCGGATGGCGCTTCGCTTATCCGGCCTACAGGACCGTAGGCCCGGTAAGCGCTAGCGCCACCGGGCAACAAAAAGGCGACCACAAAGGGTCGCCTTTTTTATTACAGCAGCTCTCGCGCCGCCGACACGATGTCATGTGCCGTCAGGCCGTACTCCTTCTGCAGGAAGTCCTGCGTCCCCACCTGACCGTAACGCTCTTTCACCCCCACGCGGCGCATTGGCACCGGGCAGGTTTCCACCAGCACTTCCGCCACCGCCGAGCCAAGGCCGTTGTGAATGCTGTGGTTTTCACAGGTCACGATGCGCCCGGTTTTCTCAGCGTAGTTTTTCACCAGCATGCGGTCGATGGGCTTCAGGGTGAACATATCAATAACCGCTGCACTGACCCCCTCCTGCTCCAGCTGACGCGCCGCCTCCAGCGCTTCCGCTACCATAATGCCATTGGCGATAAGCGTTATATCGCTTCCCTCACGCAGCACGTTGCCTTTGCCGATGGTGAAGGTTGAGCCCGGCGCATACACGCTCGGGGCCTGCTTACGGATGGTGCGTACCCAGTAGAAGCCTTCCAGATCGATAAGCTGGCGCAGCACATCGTCAAACATCACCGCGTCGGTCACCTCCAGCACCACCGAGTGCGCCAGACCGCGCACGATGCCCATATCCTCGAACGACATATGCGTCCCGCCGTTGTGACAGGCCGTCACGCCAGCATCCGAGGCTATCACCTTCACGTTGTTACGCTGATAGTCCAGGGACATAAACAGCTGGTCGAAGCAGCGTCGGCTGGCAAACGCGGTGAACGTATGCACGAACGGTTTGCGACCGGTGAGCGACAGCCCGGCAGCTGTACCGATCACGTTGGCCTCCATGATGCCGCAGTTAATCACGTGCTGCGGATAATCGCGCGCCACGCCGTCCATCGCCATCGAACTCATCAGGTCCGCTTCCAGGGCGATAATCTCGCTTCCGGCCTCAATCTGCTTTGCCACGAAGCCCGCGTAGACCTTGCGCATCTCAACGGCGTCTTTCTGTCCTGCCGGTGCAACCTTAATCATGTGAAGCCTCCAGTTGGCGAATCGTCTCGTTGAGGGCCGCTTTGCTCTCCGCGGTCAATCGCAGGTGGTGCGAATTGCTGAGCTGTTCGAGATACGGCACCCCCTGCCCTTTGATGCTGTCGAGGATCACCACCTGCGGGCGGGCGTCTTTCGCCGGCACGCGCGACGTCACGTCCAGCAGCGCCGAAATGTCGTCTCCCTTCACGGTCACCACGTCAAAACCAAAGGCACGGAATTTCCCTTCGAGGTCAAACGCGCAAATGATTTCATCCAGTTCGCCATCCAGCTGCTGTTTGTTCCAGTCGACGAATACCGTCAGATTGTTCAGACGATGGTGGGCAATAAACTGGAAGGCTTCCCAGCACTGTCCCTCGTTCAGCTCGCCGTCACCGACAATGCAGAAAACCCGATTCGGTCGCCCCGCGAGCTTGTGCGATAGCGCCATCCCGCCAGCAATGGAAATCCCCTGCCCCAGCGAACCGGTGGTCGCATCCACGCCGCGTGTTTTCAGGCGATCCGGATGGCTCGGCAGGCGCGTACCGTTCTGGTTCAGGGTGCTCAGTTCCTCCACCGGGAAGTAGCCCTTGATCGCCAGCGTGCTGTACAGCGCCGGGCCCGCATGGCCCTTTGACAGGACAAAATAATCTCGCTCTGGCCAGTCCGGATCCGCCGGGTCGATTTTCATCACCGCGCCGTACAGCACGGCCAGCGTTTCGACCACCGACATGCTGCCGCCGTAGTGTCCAAATCCGAGCTGCGTCAGCGATTTCAGCGTCTCAAGGCGAATCTGGCGCGCCAGCTCGGTTATCTCATTCTCATTCATGATTTGGCTCCGGTATTTTCCTGCGCGTTACCGCCCGCAGGTTTGTTTTTCGCAAACAGGTTGTAGGCCACCAGCAGCGCGAACAGCGCCACGACCAGCCCGGTGATGGCAAGCGGTGACAGGAAGCGCGCCAGGTTACCGAGCACAATCCCCACCGCGCCGAAATCGGCGTCCGAGAAGGTGGTGTTAGCAAAGCCAATCGCGCCCAGCACCGGCAGCAGCAGAACCGGCAGGAAGGTAATCAGCAGACCATTGGCGAAGGCGCCTATCATTGCCCCGCGACGTCCGCCGGTGGCATTACCGAACACGCCCGCCGTTGCACCGGTAAAGAAGTGCGGCACGACGCCCGGGAGGATCAGCACCCAGCTGAACTGCCCGCAGATGAACAACCCGACTATTCCCCCGAGGAAGCTGAACAGGAAGCCAATCAGCACGGCATTTGGCGCATAGGGGTAGACCACCGGGCAGTCCAGCGCGGGGCGTGCGTTCGGCACCAGTTTTTCAGAGAAGCCGGTAAAGGCCGGGACGATTTCCGCCAGAATCAGGCGCACGCCCTGCAGGATGATGAAAACGCCCGCCGCGAAGGTGATCGCCATGATAATGGCGTAAACCAGGTAGTTCTGACCGCCGCTGAAGGTGGCTTCGACGTACTCCCGCCCGGCGCTCACCGCCATGATCAGGTAGATAATCATCATCGTCAGGGAGATAGAGATCGAACTGTCGCGCAGGAAGCTCAGGTTCTTCGGCAGGTTCATCTCTTCGGTTGAACGAGAGCCTTTGCCGACCTTGCTGCCAATCCAGCCGGACAGCACGTAGCCCAGGGTGCCGAAGTGGCCGAAGGCGATCTCATCGTTACCGGTGATGCGCTTCATGTAACGCTGCGCAATGGCCGGGAAGAAAGCCATAATCAGGCCGAGGATCAGCGATCCGGTAAAGACCAGCCCTACCCCCTCAAAGCCCGCCACGGTGAGAATTACGCCAATCATGCACGCCATGTAAAACGTGTGGTGCCCGGTCAGGAAGATGTACTTCAGACGGGTAAAGCGCGCGACGATAATATTCGCTACCATCCCAAACGCCATAATCAGCGCGGTAGAGGCTCCGTATTTTTCCAGCGCAATCGAAACAATCGCTTCATTATTGGGAATGATGCCCTGAATATTAAAGGCGTGCTCGAACATACCCCCCAATGGATTTAATGACCCCACCAGCACCGTGGCGCCACCGCCCAGCACAATAAAACCAAGAATCGTTTTAATGGTTCCCTTCACCACATCTGAAAACGCTTTTTTCTGCGCAACCAGACCGATCAAGGCAATTAATCCGACCAACACCGAAGGGACTTTTAAAATATCAACAACGAAATTCAGCGTTTCAAGGATAAACATATCCACCTCGCCTTATCAGGATTATTGTCTTTCGAACCAGGCGCGCAGTTGCGCTTCAAGTTCGTTGATATCAATGATGTTATTGATCACCACCAGTTGGCTTTCCGGTACGCTGGCGCTGGCGGCAATATCTTTTGCCATCACGAACAGGTCAGCCGCGCCCGGCGTGGCGGAGGAGAGATCGGAGTGTTCAACCTCGGCGTCAATTTCCAGCTTTTTGAGCACCTTTTTAATGTTCATTTCGACCATAAAACTGCTGCCCAGGCCAGACCCACAAATAGCCATGATTTTCATTGTTGTCCCCTTTTATGAGTAGAGCACGCCCCATCACGCTGGCGCGTAATGTTGTGAATAATCGGATTAAAGAATTAAATCAGAAGCGGTCAATAATGGTTTTAATGTCCTCCAGGGTATTCGCCTGATGTAATTTTTCCATATCTTCGTCGCTGGAAAATAACTCTGCCAGCGATGAGATCATCCCGATATGGCTATGTTTGTCCGGTGCCGCGAGCATAATAATGACATCGACAGGGTCAAACTCCCCGGCACCAAAAGAGACACCCTGTTTTAGTTTTAGTAATGACAACCCCAGTCCTTTGGCGCCTTCTTCCGGCCGCGCATGCGGCATGGCCAGCCCTGGTGCCAGCACATAATACGGTCCTAAAGCATGGTGCTGCTGAATGATTGCCGTCACGTATTCCGGTTCAATCACCTGCAGCTCCAGTAACGGTTTCGCGCATATCTCCAGCGCCTGAGGCCAGCTTTCAACGCTCTCCTGAAGCGTGATGGTTGTATCATATATCCACTTTTTGAGCACTTTTCACTCCGTCGTCACGCCAAAGATGAGCAAACTTTATTCAACCCATCAATCCTTGACTGCGATCCCGGTCACAAAGATAGCGCTATCAACGATTAACATGCAGAAGTGTGATAGCGCTATCAAAATGCTATCATCGTGTGAAATCACAGCAAAAAAAGGGATTTAAGGCGTATACTGCCTGTCACCTGGAGTGAAGGAAATAAGAACGCGTCTGGTCAGCAGGAAGGTGTATGTCTTTAACCCGAAAACGGCGCAGTACCGGAAAAGTCACGCTCGCGGATGTCGCACAGCTTGCCGGAGTTGGCACGATGACCGTCTCCCGTGCGCTCCGCACGCCGGAACAGGTTTCCGATAAACTGCGTGAAAAAATTGAAGCTGCGGTGCAGGAACTGGGTTATATGCCCAATCTCGCCGCCAGCGCACTGGCATCGGCGTCGTCATGGACGATCGCAATGGTTGTTCCTAATCTTTCCGAAGCTGGGTGTTCAGAGATGTTTGCCGGGCTACAGCAGGTGCTTCAGCCTGCCGGATACCAGATCATGCTGGCCGAGTCTCAGCATCGTCTTGAACAGGAGGAAAAGCTGCTGGAAACGCTGCTGGCGTCAAATATTGCCGCCGCGATCCTGCTCAGCGTGGAGCATACCGACACCGTTCGCCACTGGCTGAAAAATGCCTCCATCCCGGTGATGGAGATGGGTGCTATGCGCGCCGACCCGATTGATATGAATATCGGGATTGATAACGTGGCGGCCATGTATGAGCTAACAGAAATGGTTATTAAGCGCGGCTACCAGAATATCGGCCTGCTGTGCGCCAACCAGGAACAGTGGATTTTCCAGCAGCATTTGCAGGGCTGGTACAAAGCGATGCTGCGCCATCATCTGTCGCCGAACCGGGTAATTAACGCCGCCATGCCGCCGAGCTTCTCGACCGGTGCGGCGCAGCTGCCTGAGTTTCTGCTGGCGTGGCCGGAGCTGGATGCGCTGGTATGCGTTTCAGACGAACTGGCCTGCGGTGCGCTGTATGAGTGTCAGCGTCGGCGAATCAAAGTGCCGGACGATCTTGCCGTCGTAGGCTTTGGGGATAGCGACGTCAGCCGCGTCTGTCAGCCGCCGCTGACGACCATGGCGGTACCGCATCGAAAGATTGGAATTGAGGCCGGGAAAGCGTTACTGGAACGTCTGAATGATGGAGACTGGCGCGACCATAAACCTATCGCGTCCAGCCTGTGTCTGCGGGAAAGCTGTTAAGGCTTATTCAGCCTCTTCCTCTTTTTCCGCTTTATTTTCCGGCTTAGCGGATTCGTTTTTGGCGTTGCGGGTCATCCACAGCGCCAGTGCTTTTAACGAATCCGGCGTGAACTCGTCGCAACGCGCGGTAATCTCTTCCGGCGTCATCCAGCAGACTTCGCTCACTTCCTCTTCCTGCAGGGCGAAAGGCCCGTGGGAAACGCAGCTAAACAGTCCGCCCCAGACGCGGCAATGCTCGTCTTCGAAATAGAACTGCCCGTGTTCAGCAAATGGCACACCGGCAATCCCTAACTCTTCTTCCGCTTCACGACGCGCGGAATCCAGCAGCACTTCATCGGCCTGCACGACACCACCCGCTGTGGCATCCAGCATACCTGGCAGAAAATCTTTCGTGTCCGTGCGACGCTGAACCAGAATCTTGCCCATGCCGTCATGCACAACAATGTAGGTTGCACGGTGACGCAGACGCTCTGCACGCATTTGTTCGCGGCTGGCCTGCGCGATCACTTCATTTTCTTCGCTGACAATGTCAACCCATTCAGTACTTGCCAAATG
The DNA here is from genome assembly GCF_010692925.1 of Enterobacter sp. T2. NCBI lineage: Bacteria > Pseudomonadati > Pseudomonadota > Gammaproteobacteria > Enterobacterales > Enterobacteriaceae > Enterobacter > Enterobacter sp. T2. Next base: position 3,360,259 of record NZ_CP048736.1, read on the forward strand.
ATTCTGCTCCACCATCGGGAAACCTTCTCGTCTAAGCGCTCTTTCGGCGCGTTTGCAGTTGGGGTGTAACTTACGGATTAATCGCTACCTGCGCAATAACTTGCTGATCATTAAGTGCGATAACGCTCAGGGTATTTCCATCCAGCATGCCATAGCTCGCAGGATATCCGCCTTTCGGTATGCTGACCGACCCCGGGTTAACGTGATAAATTTCACCGCGTTTTTCAGCCACCGGAATATGAGTATGACCGTAAACCAGTACATCGCCAGCCGCGAGTGCCGGGAGATTATCCGGGCCGAAAAGGTGCCCGTGGGTCAGGAACAGGCGGCTGTTTTCCAGCAGTACCTGTTGCCACGGAGCGGTAAGGGGAAAGTGCAGTAGCATCTGGTCGACTTCGCTGTCGCAGTTACCGCGCACGGCAATGATGCGCGAGGCAAACGGATTGAGCTTCTCCGCGACCTGCGCAGGGGCATAGCCTTCCGGCAGCGCATTGCGCGGGCCATGGTTTAACACATCCCCCAGAATCACCAGCCATTGCGCGCCGCTTTGCGCAAACAGAGAAAGCACGCGCTCGGTCGCGGGCAGCGATCCATGGATATCCGACGCAAACATCAATTTCATTCGTCTCTCCCTCGGAAAACTCACTGCCCTTATCATACCTGAAGCGTCAGGGCTTATCAGCCCGCGCGCTTAGCGGAGAGTGCCACATAGCGCTGCACAGAGGCGCGCTGCCACTGGAACGCTGCATAATCCACCAGCAGCTGAGGGACTTCATCGCCGTTGAGGATCAGGCGGTTCAGCATCAGCGCCAGGTCGGTATCGGCAATGCACCATTCACCAAACAGGTTCGGATTGCCGTGCGCGAGTAGCGACGTGGCCGTTTCAATCAGTTTTTGGGCGCTGTGCGTGCCTTCCGCGCTCAAAGCTGGCTTTTTCACCCCAGCAAACACGACATCCGTCGAGCGCTCTACACGAATCGGCACCAGGTCGCTACGTAGCCACGCCTGGATCTGCCGCGCACGGGCGCGTTTTTGCAGATCGTGAGGATAGATCCGTTCCCACTCGGGCGGCGCAAAACGATCTTCCAGGTATTCATCGATCGCTGATGATTCGCTCAGCGCAAAGCCGTCAACCTCCAGCACCGGTACGCGTCGGGTGAGATCGTAACCCTGCCACTGCGGTTTGAGATGTTCCCCGCCGTCGAGATCAACGGTCTTCAGCGTAAAAGTAAGCCCTTTTTCAGCCAGCGCAACGTACACGCTCATGACATAGGGGGAAAAGAAATTCGCATCGGACCACAACGTGATTAGGGGCTGGTTCATAACATCCTCATCGGCTGATCGGTTTTTTACTCAACATATAATCTCTTTGCCCCGCTGTCACTTGATGAAAACTCACGATTTACAACAATTACCTATACTCAGTTGTCGTGGCACTACTATTCGCATGGACAGGAGTTGAGAATGATTGACCTTTATTACGCCCCTACCCCAAACGGCCATAAGATCACCCTCTTTCTCGAAGAAGCCGAACTGGATTACAGAATCATTCGCGTGGATATCAGCAAAGGTGAACAGTTCAGTCCTCTCTTTCTGGCTATCTCGCCGAACAATAAAATTCCGGCCATTATTGATAATCAGCCGGCCGACGGAGGAAGACCGTTGAGCCTGTTTGAATCCGGCGAAATTTTGCTCTATCTGGCGGAGAAAACCGGCAAACTCCTGAGCGGGGAGCTGCGTGAACGTCACCATACCTTGCAATGGCTCTTCTGGCAGGCGAGCGGACTTGGGCCCATGCTGGGACAGAATCACCATTTTACCGCTTACGCCCCGCAGCCCATCCCTTATGCGATAGAACGCTATCAGGTGGAGACGCAACGTTTGTATGGCGTGCTAAACCAGCGGCTGGAAAAAACGCCGTGGCTTGGGGGAGATCATTACAGCATTGCCGATATCGCCTGCTGGCCGTGGGTGAATACCCATGAAAAACACCGGATTGATCTCGCGTCCTACCCGGCGGTGAACAACTGGTTTGAACGTATCCGTACCCGCCCGGCCACCGAACGCGCACTGCAAAAAATCCAGCAGATTTAACCTTATAGGAGGCTGTGTGCCTGCAAGCCTCTCATGTATTATGGGCGGCAATTACTGACACGGAGAAGACCTGCAATGTCACAGCCAGACGCTATTATTCGTATAAAAAATTTACGCTTGCGTACCTTCATCGGTATCAAAGAGGAAGAGATTGCCAACCGTCAGGATATTGTCATTAATGTGGTTATTCACTATCCCGCCGACAAAGCGCGGGCCAGCGAAGACATCAATGACGCGCTGAACTATCGCACGATAACCAAAAACATCATTCAGTACGTGGAGAACAACCGCTTCTCTCTGCTGGAGAAATTAACTCAGGATGTGCTCGATATCGCACGCGATCATCACTGGGTCACTTATGCTGAAGTAGAGATCGATAAACTTCACGCCCTGCGCTACGCCGACTCCGTCTCTATGACGTTAAGCTGGCGACGCCAGGGATAAACCTGGAGGTTGTATGAAGATTTTGCTGACCGGCGGTACGGGTCTGATTGGTCGCCATCTCATTGCGCGTCTTCAGGCGCTGCATCATGACATCACCGTGGTGACGCGCAGCCCGGAAAAAGCGCGTCAGGTGCTGGGCGCAGGCGTCGACATCTGGAAAGGGCTGGCTGAGCAGCAGAATCTGGACGGCTTTGATGCCGTCATCAACCTCGCGGGTGAACCCATTGCCGATAAGCGCTGGACCGAAGAGCAGAAACAGCGGCTCTGCAGCAGCCGCTGGAACATCACCGAGAAGCTGGTTGAGCTGATTCGCAACAGCCACACGCCGCCGTCGGTGCTGATTTCGGGCTCAGCGACGGGCTATTACGGCGATCTTGGCGAAGTGGTGGTGACCGAGGAAGAGCCGCCCCACAACGAATTTACCCATAAACTCTGTGCCCAGTGGGAACGCATCGCCTGTGCGGCGCAAAGCGATCGTACCCGCGTCTGCCTGCTGCGTACCGGTGTGGTACTGGCGCCGAACGGCGGTATTTTGGGCAAAATGCTCCCGCCTTTTAAGCTGGGACTCGGTGGACCGATTGGCAACGGCCGTCAGTATCTGGCGTGGATCCATATCGACGATATGGTCAACGGCATTCTCTGGCTGCTGGATAACGACCTGCGCGGACCGTTTAATATGGTCGCGCCATATCCCGTGCGTAATGAACAGTTTGCTCACGCTCTGGGGCACGCCCTGCATCGCCCGGCGATATTGCGCGTACCTGCCACGGTGATTCGCCTGATGATGGGTGAAGCGTCCGTGCTGGTATTAGGCGGACAACGGGCGCTACCCAAACGGCTGGAAGCGGCGGGGTTCGCGTTCCGCTGGTATGACTTAGAAGAGGCGCTGGGGGATGTGGTGCGGTGAATATGTTACAGTTGTACGCCATGTTCCGATGAAATGGCGTAACAATGGCAACCATCACCACTCCCCGGCTTCATCTCACCCCTTTCGAACCCACCGACTGGGCCTTCTTCCGCTCGCTGCGTGAAAACCGCGACATCATGCGCTATATGTCCGCCATCGCGCCGGAAAAAGAGACCCGACGCGTGTTTGCCGCGCGCCTGATGGCCGAGCATGTTTTCGTGATCCGTTTTCGGGATGAGGAGACCCCGCTTGGCGATATTGGCCTGCAAATCAGCCCGGCGAATCATGAAGAGGCAGATATCGGCTATACGGTTGTGCCTGCTGCGCAGGGGAAAGGTATTGCCAGCGAGGCGCTGCGCGCGGTGTGTGATTACGCCTTTAACCAGACCGGCGTGAAGGCCATTAACGCGTTTGTGCTGGCGGATAACGGCGGGTCGGTGCGCGTGCTGGAGAAAGCCGGGTTTGTGCGTACGCAGGTACTGGAAAAGGCATATGAAATTAATGGGGTGCGGTATGACGACTGGGTCTATCGGCTGGAGTGTGGTGCGGTCTGAATGCCGGGCGGCACTGCGGTTTTTGTAGGCCCGGTAAGCGAAGCGCCACCGGGCGATTGGGCTGTACTGCGGTCTGATGCCCTCATCCCCGCTCCTCTCCCACAGGGCTGAGGGATCCCCAGTAATTTTTTTCCTGAAGCGATGAACGCTTCTTATGAGAAATGAATAACTTACAGCGACGCCCTGGTCCGGCTGTAAATCGCTGAGGCGTTTCCTGTAGGCCGGGGCGAGGCGCATGGATGCGCCGAGAGGGCGGGCTTTACAGGGACGTTGCCTCCGCCCGTACCCGATAAGCCGGAAGGAATAAGCCGAGGGCACCGCAAAGCGGCGATTTACCGCCGGGAGCCCGGGTCGCCAGGGTGGTGGCGACTGAGCCACCCTGGCACGTTCACCGGTCATGTCGTTACAGAGTAGCATGGTACATAAAGTGAACGGAATGACCACTACAGCCGTATGTTCCCCCTCATCCCAGCCCTCTCCCTCAAGGGAGAGGGAAAACCCCCGCTATTTCAGGGAGCCTTTCAGGAACTGCTGCAGACGCGGGCTTTGCGGATTCGCTAAGACGTCGTCCGGATGGCCCTGCTCTTCAATTTTGCCCTGATGCAGGAAGATGACGTGGTTAGAAACGTTACGGGCAAAGCCCATCTCGTGCGTCACCACCACCATCGTTTTGCCCTCTTCGGCCAGCTTCTGCATGATGCGCAGCACTTCGCCAACGAGTTCAGGATCCAGCGCTGAAGTCGGTTCATCGAACAGCAGCACTTCGGGTTCCATCGCCAGCGCGCGGGCGATGGAGACACGTTGCTGCTGACCGCCGGAGAGGTGCACCGGGTATTTCATCTGCTGACGCTCGTCGATACCCACTTTCGCCAGGTATTTCACCGCGCGCTCGCGGGCTTCCTGTTTGCTCAGGCCCAGCACCTGAATCGGCGCTTCCATCACGTTCTCCAGCACCGTCATATGGCTCCAGAGGTTGAAGTGCTGGAACACCATGGTCAGACGCGTGCGCAGCAGGCGCAGCTGATTCTTATCCGCCACCTTCAACTGGCCGTCTTTATCGCGTATCAGATTAATATTCTGCCCGCTCACCACAATCGAGCCTTCACTCGGTTTTTCGAGGAAGTTAATGCAGCGCAGGAAGGTACTTTTACCCGAGCCGGATGAGCCGATGATACTGATTACGTCGCCTGCATTCGCCTGCAGCGACACCCCTTTCAGCACTTCATGTTCGCCGTAGCGTTTGTGCAAATCAATAACGTTTAATTTGTTCTCAGCCATCATCTTTCTCAGTGCGTCGAAGAAGGTTTTATATGCTGCAACCAGCGTTTTTCAGCCTTGCGGAACAGGCTAATCAAGACATAAGAGATAATTAAATAGAGCACCGCCGCAATGCCAAACGCGGTAAACGGCTGATAGGTCGCGGAGTTAATATCGCGCGCGATTTTGAGCAGATCCGGCACCGTCGCGGTAAAGGCAAGCGCAGTGGAGTGCAGCATCAGAATCACTTCGTTGCTGTATGCAGGCAGCGCAATACGCAGCGCCGATGGCAGAATAATGCAGCGGTAAAGTTTTACCGACGAAAAGCCATACGCCCGCGCCGCTTCAATCTCACCATAAGGCACGGAACGAATAGCCCCGGCAAAGATCTCGGTGGTATAGGCACAGGTGTTGAGCGTCAACGCCAGCACCGTACAGTTCAGGCCGCTACGGAAGAACGCATTCAGCATTTCCGTGCCTTTTACGATTTCCAGCGTGTACATGCCTGAATAGAAGACCAGCAGCTGCACGTACAGCGGCGTACCGCGAAAGACGTAGGTAAACAGCCAGATGGGGAACTGAATAAATTTATTGTTCGACACGCGGCCAATGGCGAGAAACACCGCCAGAATGCCGCCCATCACCACGGACGAAATCAGCAGCCACAGCGTGATCGCCACGCCGGTAAAGCGATAGCCATCCGTCCACAGCAGGGATTTCCAGTATTCCTGAATAATCTCAATCACAGGTCAGCCCTCTTCACACCCACGGAGTAGCGACGCTCAAGCAGAAGCAGCACACCATTGGAGACGGTCGTAAAGACCAGATAGATCACGCCACAGACCACCGCAAAGTAGAAGGGCTCCCAGGTGCTTTTACCTGCCAGCTGAGTGGCTTTGACCACATCTTCCAGACCGAGCAAAGAGACCAGCGCCGTCGCTTTGAGGATAACCTGCCAGTTGTTACCAATGCCCGGCAGCGCATAGCGCATCATGGCCGGGAACATGATCCGGCGAAACGTTTGTGAAGAGGTAAAACCAAATGCGGTTGCCGCCTCAATGTGACCTTTCGGCACGGCCATATAAGCACCGCGGAAGGTTTCGGTGAAGTAGGCACCGTAGATAAAACCGAGGGTAATAATACCGGCCACCATCGGGTCGATATCAATTTGTCCCAGTCCCATCGCATCCGTTACGCTGTTTAACGCAATCTGCAGACCATAAAAGATGAGCAGCATCAGCACCAGATCGGGTACGCCGCGAATGAGCGTGGTATAGCCTTCAAAAATGAGCGCCAGCGGTTTGTTAGCCGAAAGCTTCGCCCCTGCGCCCGCCAGACCTATCAGCACAGCCAGCACCACGGAGCTGATAGCCAGCTCAAGGGTGACAAGCGCGCCCTGTAAAATGACGCCAGAAAATCCGTACAGCATACCGCGAGCCCTGTCGTATCGTGAGTGGTGAAACCGTGTCTTTTCCCCTCCCGCATCGGGAGGGGCCGCACGTTATTTGACGGAGCGATTAGCCGCCGTACACATTGAAATCAAAGTACTTTTTCGCCAGCTTGTCATAGGTACCGTCAGCGCGCATTTCCGCAAACGCTTTGTTCAGCGCTTCGCGCAGTTCGTTGTCTTCTTTGCGAAGGCCCATACCGGTACCCACACCGAACAACTTCACATCCTTAATGGACGGACCGCCGAACTTGTAATCTTTGCCCACCGGCGTTTTCAGGAAGCCTTCGCTTGCCGCGACTTCATCCTGGAATGCCGCATCAATACGGCCGGCCGTCAGGTCTGCGTAAATATTTTCCTGGCCCTGATAGGAGACAATTTCGATCCCCTTCGGCGCCCAGTGTTCGTTACCGTAGGTTTCCTGGGTGGTGCCCTGCAGCACGCCCACGCGTTTGCCCTTCAGCGACTCAAGCGTTGGCTGAATATCAGAAGACTTCGCCACTACGAGACGTGAATCGGCCGCGTAGAGTTTGTCGGTGAAGGCAATCTCCTGCTGGCGTTTTTCAGTGATGGAGAGCGAGGACATAATTACGTCGATTTTTTTTGCTTTCAGGGATGGGATCAGCGCGTCCAGCGGGTTCTCAACGTAGGTACATTGCGCTTTGATGCGTTTGCACAGCTCATTGGCCAGATCGATGTCAAAACCCACCAGCTCACCCTTTGAATTCTTCGATTCAAACGGCGCATAGGTTGGATCGGTACCAATACGGATTTTCTGCGGAATGGCTGCGAATGCCGCGGTAGCGCTGGAAAAGGCCAGCACCAGAGATAGTGACAACACGAGTTTTTTCATATTTGTCCTCAACAAACTGTCTTCATACGGGATTTTTACGACGACGGGGTGGTGCTAATGTGCCATTAATCCCCACCTTCAGGCAAAGATTAATGCCTTCGGGCCGGGATATTTTGCATTATAAATGCGTAAGTATGCACAAAGCGATCCAATATAGTGCATTTAACGCACCATACTGGATCACCCCTTCGCCTGATGCCTCTTTTCAGTGCATCACCGTCAGGTCTCAGTCACCGTAGACGTTGAAGTCGAAGTATTTCTTCGCCAGTTTGTCGTAAGTACCGTCTTTACGCAGCTCTGTAAACGCTTTGTCAAAGGCGGCTTTCAGCTCGGTATCATCCTTACGCAGGCCAATACCGGTGCCGTCACCAAAGTATTTTTTGTCTTTCACGGACGGGCCTGCAAAAGCGTAGTCTTTCCCGGCTGGCTGCTTCAGGAAGCCTTCGCTCGCGGCGACTTCATCCTGGAATGCGGCATCCAGACGGCCCGCCGACAGGTCAGAGTAAATCAGATCCTGATTCTGATAGGCAACCACGTCGACACCCTTCTCGCGCCAGTTGGCATTGGCATAACCTTCCTGCGTTGACCCCTGGAGCACGCCAACATGCTTGCCTTTCAGCGAGTCGATGGTCGGCTGGATCGGGGAGCCTTTAGCAGCAATCAGACGTGAATCAGCGGCGTAGAGCTTGTCAGAGAAGGCAATCTCCTGCTGACGTTTTTCGGTGATAGAGAGAGAAGAGATAATGGCGTCGATTTTCTTGGCTTTCAGCGACGGAATTAATGCGTCAAAGTCGCTGCCCACCCATGTGCATTTTACCTGCATGCGTTTGCACATTTCATTTCCCAGATCGATATCAAACCCCACGAAATCGCCTTTCGCATCCTTGGAAGAGAATGGCGCGTAGGTTGCGTCTGTACCGATACGAACCGTCTGTGGAAGCGCTGCATAGCTACCTGCCGCCGCACTTAACCCCACCAGCAAAGACAGAGCCAGAACCGTCTTCTTCATACATTTACCCTCAAGTACCGTGATTTTATTATGTATTGTGTTGTGTGTTGTGTTGCAGGCTTCTCTTGCAGGTCTTATGCCACATTGCCGTCTGGTCAAAACTTCGACGTTAAATATGTTAATAAAACGTTGCAATATTGCCTTAATGGTGAAAGATAGCAGGTCTGCCGAACGAACCGGAGAGAGAAAAAGGGAAAAAACGAATTAAATGTCGAGGATATGATCGCCGTTGCATAATTGCCCTGAAACAGGGCAACGTCTCTTTTCATGCACAGCATGTGTGCACAGAATCAGGCTCCCTGCCAGCGGGTGAAGAGATCTTCCGGCAGGTCGATATCAAACTGATCCAGCACGCGGTTGACGGTCTGGTTGATCACATCATCCAGCGACTGCGGGCGATGATAAAACGCCGGTACCGGCGGCATGATCACGGCGCCCAGCTCGGCGGCCTGGGTCATCAGGCGCAAATGCCCCAGATGTAGCGGCGTTTCCCGCACGCAAAGCACCAGCGGGCGACGTTCCTTCAGCACGACATCCGCCGCGCGCGTTACCAGCGTGTCGGTATAGCTGTTCACAATGCCGGAGAGCGTTTTAATTGAACAGGGCAGGATCACCATGCCAGCGGTTTTAAACGAGCCTGAGGAGATGCTGGCGGCGATATCGCGCGCGTCGTGAACGACGTCGGCCAGTGCCTGAACATCACGCAGGGAGAGATCGGTTTCAAGGGAGAGGGTTTGTCGCGCCGCCTGGCTCATCACCAGATGGGTTTCGACTTCCGCTACGTCGCGCAAAACCTGCAGCAGACGTACGCCGTAAATGGCGCCACTGGCACCGCTGAGCCCAACAATGAGTCGTTTCATGATTTTCGCCCTTACTGATTTCAGGGCAGACTGTGCAGGATTTCGCGGGGAGTTGCAAGTGAGGGCGAGCGCCCTCACCTGCAGAGAGATTAACCTTCGTTGTGCATCTCTAAACTTTCGAGATCGTTTTGCAGCTGAACGGCTTTCGCATCGTCGTTGCGCAGCGAATCAAGATAGTCAAGGTACTGCTGGTCGACGTCTTTGGTCACATAGACGCCGTTAAACACGGAGCATTCGAACTGCTGAATCTCCGGGTTCTCGGCGCGCACCGCGTCGATAAGATCGTTCAGATCCTGGAAAATCAGGCCATCGGCGCCGATAATCTGACGAATTTCGTCCACTTCGCGACCGTGCGCAATCAGCTCATTGGCGGTTGGCATATCGATGCCGTACACGTTCGGAAAGCGAATTTCCGGTGCGGCAGACGCCAGATACACTTTCTTCGCCCCCGCTTCGCGCGCCATCTCGATAATCTGCTCAGAGGTGGTACCACGCACGATGGAGTCATCCACCAGCAGAACGTTCTTATCACGGAATTCGGCGCGGTTGGCGTTCAGTTTACGACGTACAGACTTACGGCGCAGGTGCTGGCCCGGCATGATGAAGGTGCGGCCAACGTAGCGGTTCTTCACGAAGCCCTGACGGTAAGGTTTATCCAGAATACGGGCAATTTCCAGAGCGATATCGCAGGAGGTTTCCGGGATAGGAATAACCACGTCGATGTCGAGATCGTCCCATTCGCGAGCAATCTTCTCGCCGAGCTTCGTGCCCATATTTACGCGCGCGCTGTAGACGGAAATCTTGTCGATGAAGGAGTCCGGGCGGGCGAAATAGACGTATTCAAACAGGCACGGGTTGCTGACCGGGTTGTCGGCACACTGACGGGTAAACAGCTGGCCCTTCTCGGTGATATACACCGCTTCGCCCGGCGCAACGTCACGCAGGAATTCGAAGCCCAGGGTATCCAGCGCCACGCTCTCAGAGGCAACCATATATTCGGTACGGCCATCGCCAAGGTCGCGCTTGCCCAGCACCAGCGGACGAATGCCGTTTGGATCGCGGAAGGCAACCATACCGTGACCGATAATCATCGCCACGCAGGCGTATGCACCGCGGATCTGGCGATTGGTCGCAGCAATGGCAGCAAAGATATTGTCTGCTTCCAGCGGGTAGTGACGGAAGTTATCCAGCTCGCTGGCGAACACGTTGAGCAGGATTTCAGAATCAGAGGTGGTGTTAATGTGGCGACGTTTCTCTTCGAACAGCTTTTTACGCAGCTCATGGGCGTTGGTCAGGTTGCCGTTATGGGCAAGGGTGATGCCATACGGTGAGTTGACGTAGAAAGGCTGTGCCTCAGAGGCGCTGGAACTGCCAGCAGTAGGATAACGAACGTGACCGATCCCCATATTACCTTGCAGACGCTGCATATGGCGGGCTTCAAACACATCGTTTACCAGGCCATTCGCCTTACGTAAACGGAAGCAGTTGTTTGCATCAATGGTGATGATACCCGCAGCATCCTGCCCACGGTGCTGAAGCACCGTTAACGCGTCATAAATCGACTGGTTTACCGGCATGAAACCGGCGATACCGACAATACCGCACATTCGTCTTTTCCTCGTTAAGCCACATCTCAGGGTTTATGCCCTGGGCAAAAAACTCGACGAGCTTTGCAGATAGTCAAAGAACCATCTGATGATGAAGCTGAACTCAGGAATGAGCTGCGATTTCTGCCAGTCTTCACTTTTGGAGAACCCGGTGAAGGTATCCAGGAAGAACAGGATGGCGGCCACAATCAGCACACCTCGCAACGCCCCGAAACAGATCCCGAGTACCCTGTCCGTTCCTGACAGACCGGTTTTCTCGACCAGCTGACCTATCACGTAATTGACGATAGCACCAACAATCAGCGTCGCGATAAACAGCACCGCGATGGCGATTCCATTTCGGACCAGTTCATCTTCAAAGCCCGTGAACCAGACAGACAGGTAAGTGTAGTAATGACTGGCAACAAAGAAAGCACAACCCCAAGTCACCAGCGATAACGCTTCACGAACAAAGCCACGGATCAGGCTAACCAGACAGGAAAAACCAATCACCGCAATGATGGCGTAATCAATCCAGACCATATGTGTCCCACGATTTAACGCCCTGTCATCCAGTTCGGGGCGAATTCTAACAGAAAAAGAAAACGTTTGCGTAGGGATTTCCTTCCCGCGCGTAAATAAAAAAGGCGCTGAAAAAATAATCAACGCCACGGTCCTTTTGACATCTCTGTGGACGTCTTCTCCCCCTCACCCCGGACCTCTCCCTTGAGGGGCGAAGGTTAGAGTGAGGGGGAGATCTTATCAGTTCGCGCTATAGTTCATCACCACACCGCTCAGACCGGAGATCTGCTTCAGCTCACCCAGCGAGCCTTTCAGCTTATCTTTAGACGCTTCCGGCCCCACAAGGATGCGGGTAATTTTACCCTGCACCGGCGTGGAAGGTGAAGTGTAAACACGATAGCCCGCGCTGCGCAATTTACCCACGACCTCGTTAACTTTATCGGCGTTTTTCAACGCGCCCAGTTGCACAACATAGGCTTTGCCGGTCGGGGCTGCGTCTTGCTTCGCTGGCGGAGGGGTTTCTGACGCTGCAGCCAGTTGCTCTGCCGCTTTATCACGCGGTGGCTTCGGCTGCGGTTTCTCTACCGGCTTCGGTTTTTCAACAGGCTTCGGCTTCTCTACCGGTACCGGATCAATCTCGATGTTGTTATTCGCCGCCAGACGCGACGGGTCGAGCGACGGTGCAGCGGCATCGCCCGCGCGAACTTCTTCAGCCGCCCCTTCCGGCGGCTGGGCAGGCAGCGCCTGTGTCGCCGCAGGCAACATATCCGGTTCATCACGGTCGCCCGGTTTCGGCACCAGCGGAATGGCTGCAAACTCGTCCTGATAATGCTTTTTCTGCCCGTCGAGCAGCCCGGGAAGAATAATCACCCCGAGCGCGACCAGCACAATGGTTCCTGTTAAACGGTTCTGAAACTTACTCGCCACCGGTTCTCCCCGCGTCCATCACTTCCATGACATGTGCCACCGTGTGGAAAGAGCCACACACCAGCACGGTATCTTCTGGTTTAGCATCCGCCATCGCGGCATGCCAGGCCTGAGCCACGCTACTATAGATTGCGCCTTTGCCGAGATGTTCCATCAACTGCTCGGCCGTCGCACCACGCGGCCCCTCAAGAGGAGCACAATACCAGCTATCGACCACACTCTCCATGCAGGCCAGCGTGCCACCGATATCTTTATCATGAAGCATACCGATAACCGCCAGCACGCGCCCGGTTTTTGGTAACGATTTGAGACGTCCTGCGAGGTACGCCGCTGCGTGTGGGTTGTGCGCCACGTCCAGGATCAGGCGCGGTGACTCACTCACTATCTGAAAACGTCCCGGCAGCAGCGCATTCTGAATGCCGTCGCGGATCGCCTGATCGCTGACCGCTAATCCGCTGGCGCGCAAGGCCGCCAGCGCGGTTGCCGCGTTAGGCTGTGGCACCTGCGGCAGCGGCAGGTTGTCCAGCACTCCCTGCGCATCGCTAAAGCGCCAGCCGTTATCCTGAACCTGATATTGCCAGTCAACGCCACGGCGCAGCAACAGAGCGCCCTTCTCCTGGGCCACGTCAGCAATAGTGTGCGGCATATCCGGCTCACCGACCACGGCGGGTTTATTCGCCCGGAAAATACCGGCCTTCTCGCGACCAATGCTTTCACGATCCGGCCCCAGCCAGTCGATATGGTCCAGCGCGATACTGGTGACCACCGCCACGTCCGCATCCACCATATTGGTGGCATCAAGCCGCCCGCCAAGACCCACTTCCAGAATCACCACATCCAGCTGCGCCTGTTTGAACAGCCACAATGCCGAAAGCGTGCCGTACTCGAAATAGGTTAACGAGATATCACCTCGCGCGGCTTCGATTTCCGCGAACGACGCCGTATGCGCCGATTCCGGCAGCTCGCTGTTCTGCACGCGAACCCGCTCAGTGTAACGTACCAGGTGTGGTGAGCTGTAAACGCCTACCTTGTAACCCGCCGCCATCAGGACGGATTCCAGCGTACGGCAGGTAGTGCCTTTACCGTTGGTGCCTGCGACGGTGAAAACGAAAGGCGCAGGTTTCAGCACGCCCAGACGCGCGGCAACCTGGCTTACGCGCTCAAGCCCCATATCAATGGTTTTACTGTGCAGGTTTTCCAGATAAGAAAGCCACGCGGCCAGGGGCGACGTGGCTTGAGGAATGCTTTTATTTTCCATGATGCCCGGTTGTCATTAGCAGGTTATAAAGCAAAAGGGCAGCGCCATCTGGCCCTGCCCTTTTCAGTTATCAGGCCTCGGGTTCCTGATCCGGTACCACCACGCCTTCGCGCGGCTCATCCGGGTTTGGCGCGGGCAGATTCATCAGCTTCGCCAGAACGCTTGCCAGTTTCAGGCGCATTTCCGGACGGCGGACGATCATATCGATGGCGCCTTTCTCAATGAGGAACTCACTGCGCTGGAAGCCCGGCGGCAGTTTTTCACGAACGGTTTGCTCAATGACGCGAGGACCAGCGAAACCGATCAGTGCTTTTGGCTCAGCAATGTTCAGATCGCCCAGCATCGCGAAGCTTGCAGAGACGCCACCCATGGTTGGGTCGGTCAGCACGGAAATGTAAGGCAGACCGCGTTCCTGCATTTTCGCCAGCGCCGCAGAGGTTTTCGCCATCTGCATCAGAGACATCAGCGCTTCCTGCATACGTGCTCCGCCAGAGGCAGAGAAGCAGATCAGCGGGCAGTTATCTTCCAGCGCTTGCTCAACGGCACGCACAAAACGTGCGCCCACGACAGAGCCCATTGAGCCACCCATAAAGGAGAACTCAAACGCCGCGGCGACAACCGGCATTTCATGTAGGGTGCCTTTCATGACGATCAGCGCGTCTTTCTCGCCAGTCTCTTTCTGCGCAGAGGCCAGACGATCTTTGTATTTTTTGGAGTCGCGGAACTTCAGCACATCTTTTGGCTCAAGCTCGCTGCCCAGTTCTACCAGTGAACCTTCGTCCAGCAGGCTATGCAGGCGGTTACGCGCCGACATACGCATATGGTGGTCACACTTCGGACACACTTCAAGATTGCGTTCCAGCTCTGCACGGTACAGAACCTGGCCGCAGCTATCACACTTCGTCCATACCCCTTCAGGAATGCTCGCTTTGCGCGTTGGGGTAATGTTGCTTTTAATTCGTTCAATCCAGCTCATTGATAACCTTTCTGCCTGAACCTGGTCGTATGCCAGTTTTGCTATAAGAGGCGAATAATGCCATTTTTGCCTCCAACAGACCATGAATGTTGCACATTAAAACATAACAGCCCGAAACTTTGGATAAAAAAGTGGTCGAACCGCCAGCGTGCATTTACTTCGCTTGCTTTGCCGCCGCGCGTTTGTGACGAATAATCTCGATAACGCCAGGCAGTACGGAAAGCACAATAATCGCTACAATCAGTAACTTAAGGTTTTCCTGAACCACCGGCAAGTCGCCAAACAGGTAGCCTGCATAGGTAAACAACAGCACCCACAGCAGCGCGCCCACGACGTTATACATCGCAAAATGACGATAGGACATATGCCCCATTCCCGCCACAAACGGTGCAAATGTGCGCACAATAGGCACAAAACGCGCAAGGATAATGGTTTTTCCGCCATGACGTTCATAAAACGCATGGGTTTTATCTAAATAGCTGCGACGGAAAATTTTCGAATCAGGATTGCTGAACAAGCGCTCACCGAACACCCGGCCAATGGTATAGTTGACGGCATCCCCGATAATTGCGGCAATCACCATCAACACCACCATCAGATGCACGTTCAAATCATTGGTCGGTAGGGCCGATAACGCACCCGCAACAAACAGCAGGGAGTCCCCCGGCAGGAAGGGGGTAACGACCAGACCGGTTTCACAGAACAGAATGAGGAACAGGATGGCATAAACCCAGACGCCATACTGCGCGACCAGTTCCGCCAGGTGAACATCAATATGCAGAATGAAATCAATCAGAAAACGTATTACGTCCATATTGTCTAAGCCTTAATTGCACCTTTGTTTAGTCCGCTAAAAACAGCGGGCCCATTGGCGGTTTTGGCAGGTCAAACCGATCCGGATAGTCTACCGCAACCAGATACAGTCCTTCTGCTTTCGCCGTGGCTGCCGCAAGCGTTCTGTCCTTCGCTGCCAGCAGGTCTGCAATCCAGCTCTCCGGCTGGTGTCCGGCACCCACTTCCATCAGGCTGCCTACAATATTCCGCACCATATGATGTACAAAGGCATTGGCTTTGATATCCACCACCACATACGCGCCAAAACGGCTGACGTTTATGTGCATAACGTTACGCCACGGCGTACGGGACTGACATTGCACCGCACGAAACGACGTAAAGTCATTTTCACCAATCAGACACTGCGCGGCACGATGCATGCGTTCAGCATCGAGCGGTTCATAAAAATGCGTTACGCCCTGGCTTAGCACCGCCGGACGCAGACGCTGGTTGTAGATGACATAGCGGTAGCGACGCGCCGTCGCGCTGAAGCGCGCGTGAAAATCATCCGGCACAGCTTTCACCCAACGCACCGCAATGTCACCAGGTAAATTCGCATTTACACCCAGCGTCCAGGCGGCATCTTTGCGCACGGCAGTGGTTTCAAAGTGGACCACCTGCCCGGTACCGTGAACACCCGCATCCGTACGGCCTGCGCACAGAACGTTAATCGGCTCGTTTGCCACCTGAGAGAGCGCTTTCTCCAGCTTTTCCTGGACGCTACGCACCTCATTCTGACGCTGCCAGCCATAATATTTACTGCCATCGTACTCGATACCGAGGGCAATTTTATGAACCGGCTTTTGTTCCACTTCTGACATCAGTACAGGTACTCCTGCACCAGTTTCTCAGCAATTTTGACCGCCATCAGCGCGCCGCCAAAACGAACGTTGTCCGCAACGGACCAGAACTGAACCTGCTCCGGCATACCGTAATCGTTCCGCACGCAACCGACTGAAAGATGGGCGCTACCGGTGGCGTCACCCACCTGCGTCGGAAACTCGCTCTCTTCGGAAAGTACGATATCTTCACCGCGGCCAAACGCATCGCGCGCTTCTTCCGCCGCCAGCGGGCGCAGGGCTTCAAAACCTACCATCTGCGCGTGACCGTAGAATACCGGCGACTGCACGACGTTTACGGAGATCATCAGCCCCTCATCCTGGAGAATTTTGCGCGCTTCATCGACGATACGGCGCTCTTCGCGCACGGAACCTTCACGATCCGGCAGCAGTGGCAGCATGTTGAACGCCAGTTGGCGACCGAAGAAATCATCCTCATCAATCGGGATACCGTTCAGCAGCTTCGCGCTCTGCCCGGCCAGCGCATCGACGGCCTTTTTGCCATTTGCGGAGGCAGACAGCAGGCTGGTGACGGTGATACGCGACAGGCCACCGTCGTCAATCAGCGGTTTCAGCGCGGTCAGCAGCTGGCTGGTCAGACTGTTCGGTACCGCGATGATATTACGGTTACGGTAGTCAGCCAGGACATACGGGTTGACGTCCGGCACCACCAGCGGCACGTCCGGCTCCATGGCGAACAGACCGCTCAGGTCGATCACCAGACAACCTGAATTAGTCGCCTCTTCGATGTAAGACGCCGTGGCTTCAGCACCCGCGGCGAAAAATGCCAGCTGCGCCAGGGTCCAGTCAAACGCAGCCGCATCCTGGACCATGACGGATTTACCGTTAAAGCGCAGATGCTCACCCGCGCTATCGGTACGCGCCAGCGCATAGATATCGCCCACCGGGAACTGACGCTCAGCAAGGGTTTCGAGCAGGGCTTCGCCCACGGCACCGGTGGCACCTAAAATGGCAATGTTCCAGCCTTCAGACATGGTGGTTTACTCCAGAAATAAAAAAGCGTCCCTGCCGGAGTATCCGACAGGGAGCATTAAGAAGACATTAATGCGCCGGGTGATGAACGGCGTTAAAACCCAGTTTTTTCAGCAGCGTCGCGGCCGTTGCGTCGTCGCACATCACATACAGGGACGACCACTCGCGGCGCTCAACATAGTTCTTACGCAGCTTGTCAAATTCACCCGGGATCCCCGCCACTTTACGCAGCAGCGCATCATCGCGGCGCACATCATACACCAAATGCACCAGCCTTTTCAGCGTTGCCTGATCGAGCGGGCCATGCAGGGTAATGCGGCCAAATTCAGGTGCGGGAAGTAAGGTATCCAGCGCCACCTGCTGCGGATGGCCAATAAACGTGCTGTAGGCTTCAAACACCTGCGTTGTGCCGCGGGCTTTGCCTTCAAGCGTATAGCCCGCGATATGCGCAGTGGCTACGTCCACCTTGTTAAGCAGTTCAACGTTAAGATCCGGCTCCGGCTCCCAGACGTCCAGCACAACGCGGAGGTCTTGTCCTTCATTCAGACATTTCAGCAGCGCGGCGTTGTCCACCACCGGGCCACGGCAGGCATTTATCAGAATAGTGCCAGCCTTCAGACGACGGATCAGTGCTTCATCGGCAAGATGCAGGGACGTATAGGGACCCTCTTTAAACAGCGGCGTGTGGAACGTCAGCACATCGCACTGTTCAACCAGCTCATCCAGCGAGCGGAAATCCCCTTCCTCACCGTTGTCTTTACGCGGCGGGTCGCACAGCAGCGTGCGAATACCTAACGCCTCCAGGCGCTTTTGCAGGCGTCCACCCACGTTACCCACCCCGACGATCCCCACGGTGCGGTCTTTCAGCACAAAACCGTCGCGCTCGGCCAGCATCAGCAAAGAGGAGAAGACATATTCCACGACGGCAATAGCATTACAGCCGGGCGCGGCGGAAAAGCCGATCCCCGCCTGCTTCAGCCATTGGTCATCCACATGATCGGTCCCTGCCGTTGCGGTTCCGACAAACTTAATCGCTTTTCCGGCGAGCAACGACGCATTTACTTTGGTCACCGAGCGCACCATCAGCGCGTCTGCGTCATCCAGTTCGTTGACCGGGATCGGGCGACCAGGGACAGCCTTAACGTTACCCAGGCGGCTAAACAGCTCACGGGCATAAGGCATATTTTCATCAACGAGGATTTTCACGTCTGAGTACCTGTTTGAGAGGAAGTAAACCTGCCAAGTGTGCCATAATCTGGCCGCCAGGCATATACGTCTGCCAGGTTTACGCTGAGTTTTGACTTTAAGGATTTTTGACGATGCAGCCCATTTCAGGTACGCCGCCACGCCCTCCGGGTGAAGGCCCTGTCACGCCAAACGTTGCCGGTGAACAACCGCTATCCACGCAACAGCGCACCGTGCTGGAGCGACTGATCACGCGCCTGATTGCGCTGACTTCACAGCAAAACGCGGAAGTCTGGGCCGGGGTAAAGCATGATTTAGGCGTCAGGAACGACGCACCGCTGCAGTCGCGACATTTCCCTGCTGCCGAGCAAAATCTCAACCAGCGTATTACGACCGCACAGCAGAACCACACCACGCGGCAGATTGTCACGCAACTGACCGAGCTGCTCGGCCAGGGAAATAACCGTCAGGCGGTCAGCGACTTTATCCGCCAGCAGTATGGCCAGACGGCCCTGAGCCAGCTGACGCCAGACCAGCTTAAAACCGTGCTGACGCTGTTGCAGAACAATCAGCTGTCGATCCCACAGCCGCAGCTGCGGCCAGCGACCGAGCGTTCGCTGCTGCCTGCTGAGCACAACACGCTGAATCAAATGGTGACCAAACTGGCCGCCGCCACCGGCGAGTCAACAAAGCTTATCTGGCAATCCATGCTCGAACTGTCCGGCGTAAAGGCGGGCGAGTTGATCCCGGCCAAACAGTTTCCCCATCTGGTGACCTGGCTACAGGCGCGCCAGACGCTCAGCACCCAGAGCGCCCCTACCCTGCATACCGTTCAGGCTGCGCTTAAACAGCCGCTGGAACCGCACGAGTTCGAGGCGATTCGGGATTACGCCCAGCAGAACTGGCAGGCGACACCGCAAACGGTACTGACCACCGCGCAGGTGCAGGATGTGCTCAATCAGATCTTCGTGCGCCGCGCCGAGCGGGAAGGCGGCGTACCGGAGGCAAGAAACATTCAGCCGATCTACAGCCCGCTTTTTGCGCCCGTTGTGGAGACGTTCAGAACGCTTTCTGCCCGTCCGGGATTGTTGTTTATTGCGTTACTGATTGCACTGGCGATTTTCTGGCTGGTTACTTAACACTGCCGGGTGGCGGCTTCGCCTTACCCGGCCTAAGGCCAGTGCGGTTGTAGGCCCGGTAAGCGAAGCGCCACCGGGCAAAAACTACGACCGGCGAAACGCCACCAGCGTCACCACAATACCCATCACTGCAGAAACAGCACCGGCCAGGAAGACGGACGGATAGCCAAACGAGGTGGCCAGCAGTCCGGCCAGCGGTCCGGTTACTCCGTATGAGATATCCTGAAACGCCGCATAGCCGCCGAGTGCTGTGCCACGCACCTGCGGGGCCACACGCTTCACGACTTCCACGCCAAGCGCCGGGAAAATCAACGAGCAACCGCAGCCGGTGAGTGCTGCGCCAATCAGCGCGACAGAGGCGACCGGTGCGTGCCACAGCAGCAGCAGGCCAACGGTCTCTATCATCAGCGATGCCACCGCCACCTTCACGCCACCAAAGCGATCCGGCATCCAGCCGAAGAACACGCGCATCAGCACAAACGCCCCGCCAAACGCGGTGAGCGTAAATCCGGCCATCGCCCAGCCGCGGCTCATAAAGTAGAGCGAGACGAACGTGCCAATCACCGCAAAACCTACGCCCTGCAGCGCCAGGCCCAGACCCGGCTGCCAGATTTGGCCGATCACGCTCCACAGGGAAGGACGCTCCCCTTTGTGAGCGGGTACCTTACGTACCGAGCCGTTAAACGCCCACGCCAGCAGCGGCAACACCATGGTGGTGGCTGCCAGCGCCGCAAAACCAAACTGGCTGTTGATCAGCAGTCCCAGCGGTGCACCAGCGGCCAGCGCGCCATAAATAGCCATGCCGTTCCAGGACATCACTTTGCCCGAACGAGCAGGCCCCACCAGACCCATTCCCCAGGTCAGGGTACCGGTCAGCAGCTGGCTTTCACCAAAGCCAAGGATTAAACGTCCCAGCACCAGCAGCGCAAATTTATACCCTGCGTCTACCGGCAAAAGCGCGGCTAACAGCCATGCCCCGCCCGCCAGACCACAGGCAAACATCCCCTGTAACGCCGAGCGTTTTGCACCATGCTGATCTGCCAGCCGTCCGGCGTACCCGCGGGTTAGCACCGTGGCTAAAAACTGAATGCCCACGGCAATGCCGACCATGGTGTTGCCATAGCCGAGTTCCTGATGAACGAACAGTGGGATCACCGGCAGCGGCAGGCCAACGGTCATGTAGGTCAGAAATACCGCAAAGGCGATTCGGAAAAGGGAAAGGTTACCGGAAGGGGCGCTCTTCTCTGGGATAACAGCCTTCATGCATAACTCCGTGTTGAGGCATAAAAAAAGGGAACCTTCCGGTTCCCTTCTACTATACATTCAAACGCTTATGCTTTGTACTTACGCATTACCAGCGTCGCGTTCGTGCCGCCGAAACCGAAGCTGTTAGACATGACGGTGGTCAGTGTCGCTTCCGTTGGTTTCGTCACGATATTCAGGCCAGCAGCCTGCTCGTCCATCTCATCAATGTTGATGCTTGGGGCGATAAAGCCGTTTTCCAGCATCAGCAGAGAGTAGATCGCTTCCTGCACGCCCGCAGCACCCAGAGAGTGACCGGTCATTGCTTTGGTGGCAGAAATTGCCGGGCTGTTGTCGCCGAAGACTTCGCGGATTGCACCCAGCTCTTTCACGTCGCCTACCGGAGTAGAGGTACCGTGAGAGTTCAGGTAGTCGATTGGCGTATCAACGCCGTGCATCGCCATCTTCATGCAGCGCACCGCACCTTCACCGGATGGCGCAACCATGTCAGCGCCATCAGACGTTGCGCCGTAGCCCACGATCTCAGCGTAGATATGCGCACCACGTGCCAGCGCGTGCTCCAGCTCTTCAACCACAACCATACCGCCGCCGCCTGCGATGATGAAGCCATCACGGTGCGCGTCGTAAGTACGGGACGCTTTTTCCGGGGTTTCGTTGTACTTGGTGGACAGAGCGCCCATCGCGTCGAACTCACAGGCCATTTCCCAGCCCAGCTCTTCGCCGCCGCCAGCAAAGACGATGTCCTGTTTACCCAGCTGGATCTGCTCAACCGCGTTACCGATGCAGTGTGCGGACGTCGCACACGCGGAACTGATGGAGTAGTTCACACCGTGGATTTTGAACGGAGTGGCCAGGCATGCGGAAACCGCAGAGCCCATGGCTTTGGTGACCACGTACGGACCTACCGCTTTCAGACCACGCGGGCTACGCATTGCGTCAGCACCGAATACCTGCGCTTTAGATGAGCCGCCGGAACCAGCGATAAGACCTACGCGGGGATTGTTCTGGTAAACTTCCGCGCTCAGACCTGCATCTGCAATCGCTTCCTGCATGGAGAGATAAGCATAAATAGAGGCATCGTTCATGAAACGAACCACTTTGCGGTCAATCAAACCGGTGGTGTCCAGTTTGACGTTACCCCATACGTGGCTACGCATACCTGAATCTTTAAACTCTTCAGAGAAAGTGATCCCGGAGCGTCCTTCACGCAGAGATGCCAGGACTTCCTGCTGGTTATTACCGATGCTGGAAACAATGCCCAGGCCAGTAATCACTGCACGTTTCATTCAATACCTCTGTAAGTCGCACTATAGTAAGTTTCGAGTCGCACAATAGCGTACACTTGTACGCCGAACAAGTCCGATCAGACATTTTCTGCGGAAATTTGCACCGATGGACTCACATCGTTAAGATCGTGCCACTGCCTGTCAGACGAGTAACTTACGTGAAACAAAACGCTATACAACCCGCCAACCTCGAATTCAACGCTGAGGGTACACCTGTTTCCCGAGATTTTGATGACGTCTATTTTTCTAATGATAACGGACTCGAAGAAACTCGCTATGTTTTCCTCGACGGAAACCAGCTCAGCACCCGCTTCCCGGAGCATCCGCGGAGCCTGTTTGTGGTCGCGGAAAGCGGATTCGGCACCGGGCTCAATTTTCTGACCCTCTGGCAGGCGTTTGACCAGTTTCACGCTGCCCACCCTGAGGCTACGCTACAAAGATTACATTTCATCAGTTTCGAAAAATTCCCGCTCACCGAGCACGATCTGCGCCAGGCCCATCAACGCTGGCCGGAGCTTGCCACCTGGGCTGAACAGCTTCAGGCGCAGTGGCCGCCTCACATTGGGGGCTGCCACCGTCTGATTCTGGACGGCGGACGCGTGACGCTGGATTTGTGGCTGGGCGACATCAACGACCTTACCGATAAGCTTGATGATACGATGAATCAGACGGTGGACGCGTGGTTCCTGGACGGTTTTGCGCCTGCCAAAAACCCGGATATGTGGAGCCAGCATCTGTTTAACGCGATGGCGCGACTAGCGCGTCCGGGCGCAACGCTCGCCACCTTCACCTCAGCAGGCTTTGTTCGTCGCGGCTTGCAGGAAGCGGGCTTTACCATGCAGAAAACTAAAGGTTTTGGCCGCAAGCGCGACATGCTGGTCGGCAGGATGGAGCAGACGCTGGACATCCCCGCCAGTGCACCCTGGTTTGCGCGCAGCGCCGGCGCGTCACGGGAAGTGGCGATAGCAGGCGGAGGGATCGCCAGCGCACTGCTGTCTCTTGCGCTTATCCAACGTGGCTGGCAGGTGACGCTTTATTGTGCTGACGATGCGCCAGCAGGTGGGGCCTCCGGCAACCGCCAGGGGGCGCTCTATCCCCTTTTAAGCGCGCACGATCCGGCACTGTTCCAGTTTTTCCCAGCGGCCTTTACCTTTGCCCGTCGCCTGTATGATGCCCTGCCGGTGACGTTCGATCATGAATGGTGCGGCGTGACGCAGCTCGGCTGGGATGAGAGAAGTCAGCAAAAAATCGCGCAGATGCTGTCCCTGGGACTGCCGGAAGACATTGCGCGGGCGGTAAGCGCGCAAGAGGCCGCCGACACCACCGGCGTTGAAACCGGCTGCGAGGGCATTCAGTATCCGCTCGGCGGCTGGCTGTGCCCGGCTGAACTGACCGCTGCGGCGATTGACCTTGCGCAGTCACGCGGGCTGACGGTCTACTATGCCCACAAGGTTGAATCGCTGTCTCGAACAGAACGCTGGAATTTGCGTTTTGCTGATGGCAAAGAGGCTAGCCATGCCAGCGTTGTGCTGGCGAACGGACATAGCATCAACCAGTTTATCCAGACAGAATCCGTGCCGGTTTATCCGGTCGGCGGCCAGGTGAGTCATATCCCTACTACATCCGAACTGGGCAAACTGCGTCAGGTGCTGTGCTATGACGGCTATCTGACGCCACAAAATCCGTCTAATGGTCATCACTGCATCGGGGCGAGCTATCATCGTGGCGAAGCGGATATGCGCTACAGCGAGGCGGATCAACAGCAAAACCGCCAGCGCCTGATTGACTGCTTCCCGGATGCAGCGTGGGCGAAAGAGGTTGACGTCAGCGAAGGCGCGGCCCGCTGTGGCGTGCGCTGCGCAACACGCGATCATCTGCCGATGATGGGGAATGTGCCGAACTATGAGGCAACGCTTGAAGCCTATCACGACCTTGCAAACCACCAGGAAACGGCGGTAGCTGCACCGGTTTATCCCGAACTGTTTATGCTGGGTGGGCTGGGTTCGCGTGGATTGTGTTCTGCACCGCTACTGGCTGAAGCCTTAGCCGCACAAATGAGCAACGAGCCGCTACCGCTGGACAGAACAACGCTTGCGGGGCTGAACCCGAATCGATTGTGGGTGCGAAAACTGCTGAAGGGGAAGAAGGTTAAGTAGGGTGCGGACGGGTGCCCTCACCCTAACCCTAACCCTAACCCTCTCCCACAGGGAGAGGGGATATTCGTAGGCCCGGTAAGCGCAGCGCCACCGGGCGAAATACGATGACTTAGCGTTTAGCCTGCTGGAACAACGTGTCCCACATGCCCAGCACCAGAGACTGGTCGCGCGGGGACAGTTCACCCGCCTGAATCGCCTTTTCCAGGCTGCGGGTGACTTCATCATGCACTGCTTCGGCAGAATGATCGTCTCCTGCCTCCAGCTCGGCAACAGCCAGCGTCAGGTGACCACGCAGATAACCGCTGGCGAACAGCTCATCATCACTGGCGTGTTCCACCATGTCATCAATTAACGCCAGAATGCGTGATTCAAATTCTGCGATCATCTTTTTTCCTCAGTTAAAGATCTTCCGGCCAGGGGAAGCATTCCGCCGTGATCACCGGCGTGTGGTAATAATTCTGTAAAGCCTCGATCAGGCGTGCCGGACGTTCCGGGATGCCTTTCTCAAGATATTCCATCACCTGTGCATGCACGCGGCGCTGGAAGACGATACGGTCTGGCTCGAAGTCGCCTTCGAGGTTGTCACAGCTGACGTTGAACGGGAAACCCGCCGCGACACAGAATAGCCATTCCAGCGCCTGCGGTTTCACTTCCACATCTTCAAACTGGCCCTGGGTTGCGGCGTCGCGTCCGTCCGGACAGTACCAGTAGCCGAAGTCCACCAGCTCGCGACGCGCTTTCCCCGCAATGCACCAGTGCGAAATTTCATGCAGCGCACTGGCGTAAAAGCCGTGCGCAAAGACGATCCGGTTGTACGGCACTTCGGCATCAGCAGGAAGATAGATCGGTTCGTCGTCGCCTTTAATCAGACGGGTATTAAAATCATCACCAAAGCAGCCGTTAAAAATCTCAATCAGCTGTTCGTAGTTATGCGTACTGTTCATTAGTTCATCCCCAACCAGTGGAGGATCTCCTGTCCATGGCTGTCATAAAGAAGCTTTGCGCTCATGACCGCCGAAACGATGACGATCATCGGGCGAATCAGCTTCTGTCCTTTGCTTAATACCAGGCGCGAGCCCGCGCGCGCGCCCAGGAACTGCCCTGCCATCATGACAAAACCGGTTGCCCAGATGACCTTGCCGCCAATGATAAACAGCAACAGGCCACCAAGGTTAGAGGTCGCATTAAGCACTTTGGCATGGGCGGTAGATTTAGCGAGGTTAAACCCGGCCAGCGTCACAAACGCCAGCGCGTAAAACGAGCCTGCGCCCGGGCCAAAGAAGCCGTCGTAAAAACCGACGCAGCCCCCGGCTATCAGGGCAAACGGCAAGCCATGCAGGCGACGCTGACGGTCTTCTTCACCGAGCTTTGGCATCAGCAGGAAGTAGAGACCGATGCAGATAACCAGAATCGGCAGGATCTGGCGCAAAATATCGGACTGTACGTGCTGCACCAGCAGCGCGCCCGACGTCGAGCCGATAAAGGTCATCAGAATATTGAGCTTCTGATCGGCGAGGCTCACCACCTTGCGGCGGATAAAATAGAGCGATGCCGAAAGCGAGCCGCCGCAGGCCTGAAGTTTGTTGGTGGCCAGTGCCTGAGCGGGGCTCATGCCCGCCGCCAGCAGTGCGGGTACCGTTAACAACCCGCCGCCGCCAGCAAGCGCATCAATAAACCCGGCTAACATGGCAACAAAAAACAGCACCACCAGCAGCAGCGGGGACACCATAAACAGATTGACGAAATTATCCATTAAAGTACATGCTCATCCAGTAGCGCCTGGCAGGAAGGCGGCAACGGAGGCGGTGTCTTCTTCTCAGGCTTAGAGGTTCCAGGTTTTGCCGGTTCAAACCAGCTCTGCAGCTCCGCACCGCAGCCATCGCCTGGCGGAGGTAACGGCTGATCTTCACATTCCAGGCTGTTTGCCGGGCAACGCAAACGAACGTGCATGTGCGCACGATGCTGGAACCACGGGCGCACTTTGCGCAGCCAGTCGCGGTCAGTTCCGGCATCCAGGCAGAGCTGTTGTTTGATGGCCGGATTCACAAAGATCCGCGTGACGTCGTTATCTTCTGCTGCCAGCTTGATCATGCTGGACACATCCCGCGTCCACAGGGAGGGCACCACGCGCTTACCGTCACTCGCCACCAGATCCAGCGCCTGCGGTTTCAGAAGTTGCGCGGACGTCCAGCGTGTTTTCGGTAGCTGCAGGAAGATATCGACATCCAGTCCGGTCTGGTGGCTGGCGTGCCCGCCGTTAAAGCGCCCGCCCGCAGGCATGCCCATATCGCCAATCAGCATCGTCCCCAGCCCCAGGTTATTTACCTGGTTTCCCAGTCGCTGAATAAACAGCACCAGGTCAGGGTGACCGAAGTAACGGCGCTGGTCGGTACGCATCACCTGATAAGTATCCGATTGCAGCGGAAGTGCCTGCGCGCCGACGATACAGCCGTTCGAAAAGGCGCCGATAGACTGCGCGCTGCCCGCCACCGGATGGGTGATCTTTTGCCACGGCGTGGCGGCCAGACTGGCTCCACTGGCGAGCAGCGCCAGCAGAGCAATTGCGGTTTTTTTCATGGTTACCAGCGTGGAATGGTGGTCGTCACATCCGCATTCTGCGCGCGCTGGCGCAGGAAGTGATCCATCAGCACGATCGCCAGCATCGCTTCTGCTATAGGCACCGCACGGATCCCCACGCAAGGATCGTGACGTCCTTTGGTGATCATCTCAACTTCTTCGCCAGAGCGGTTAATCGTGTGGCCCGGCACGGTAATGCTGGAGGTTGGCTTCAGGGCAATATTCGCAACAATCTGCTGCCCGCTGCTGATCCCGCCGAGGATGCCACCCGCATGGTTGCTCTGGAAGCCCGCTTTCGTGATTTCGTCGCGGTTCTGGCTGCCGCGAAGCTGAACCACGTCAAACCCGTCGCCAATCTCTACGCCCTTCACCGCGTTGATGCTCATCAGCGCGTGCGCAATGTCAGCGTCGAGACGGTCAAACACCGGCTCGCCCCAGCCTGGCGGCACGCCGTCGGCCACCACGGTGACCTTCGCCCCAATGGAGTCACCCTCTTTTTTCAAGCCACGCATCAGCTCGTCCAGCGCATCCAGCTTGTCGGCATCGGCGCAGAAGAACGGGTTTTGCTCAACCTGGTCCCAGTCTTTAATGGCCAGCGGAATATCGCCCATCTGGGTCAGACAGCCGCGAATGACGATGCCAAATTTCTGCTGCAGGTATTTTTTGGCAATGGCACCCGCCGCCACGCGCATCGCGGTTTCACGCGCGGAAGAGCGTCCGCCGCCGCGATAGTCGCGGAAACCGTACTTTTGCTCGTAGGTATAGTCAGCGTGGCCCGGACGGAATACGTCTTTAATAGCGCCGTAGTCCTGAGAACGCTGGTCGGTGTTTTCGATCAGCAGACCAATGCTGGTCCCGGTGGTGCGGCCTTCAAAGACGCCAGAGAGAATTTTGACCTGATCCGGCTCGCGACGCTGCGTGGTGTAGCGAGAGGTGCCCGGACGACGGCGGTCAAGGTCGTGCTGCAAATCAGCTTCAGTCAGTTCGATGCCGGGCGGTACGCCGTCAACGATACAACCTAAAGCCAGCCCGTGCGACTCACCAAAGGTGGTCACGCGGAATATCTGTCCAATACTGTTTCCTGCCATCACGGCTCCGATGTTGTTGTTTGTGTTTGAGCGTTGTGAAACGGGCCGAAGCCCGCTGGATTAATCTTTATAGATACTGAAGTATTCGCGCGCATCGAGCAGCTGCGCTTTGGTCAGCATAAAGACGCCGTCACCGCCGTTATCGAACTCAAGCCAGGTGAACGGCACATCCGGGTACTGCTCTATCAGATGTACCATGCTGTTGCCCACTTCACAAATCAGAACACCGTCGTCGGTCAGGTAATCCGGCGCGCAGGCCAGAATGCGACGAGTCAGCTTCAGGCCGTCAGTGCCTGACGCCAGACCCAGCTCCGGCTCATGACGGTATTCATTTGGCAGATCGGACATGTCTTCCGCGTCGACGTACGGCGGGTTAGTGACGATCAGGTCGTACTGCAGCGTCGGCAGGTCGCGGAACAGATCCGAGCGGATTGGCGTAACGTGATGGATCAGGCCGTGCTCTTCAATGTTGTGCTCGGTGACGGCCAGCGCGTCGGTAGAGATATCGACGGCGTCCACTTCCGCTTCCGGGAAGGCGTAGGCGCAGGCAATCGCGATACAGCCGCTGCCGGTGCACATATCCAGAATGTGCTGCGGCTGATGGTGAATCAGGCCTTCAAAGTGGTTGTTGATCAGCTCACCAATCGGTGAACGCGGCACCAGCACGCGCTCATCAACATAGAATTCGTGGCCGCAGAACCAGGCTTTGTTGGTCAGGTAGGCGACCGGAATGCGTTCGTTGACGCGGCGGATCACCCG
This sequence comes from Enterobacter sp. T2, assembly GCF_010692925.1. Lineage (NCBI taxonomy): Bacteria > Pseudomonadati > Pseudomonadota > Gammaproteobacteria > Enterobacterales > Enterobacteriaceae > Enterobacter > Enterobacter sp. T2. The sequence continues at coordinate 3,389,072 of NZ_CP048736.1, forward strand.
CTCAACAATGCGGTGTTTTTCACTGGAGGTCAGGCGCGCGGTGCGCATGTCTTCCGGAATATCCAGCGGCAGATAAAGAGACGGCAGCACCAGCTGAACGGCCTCATCCCACGGGTTATCGGTACCATGACCGTACCAGATGTTGGCGGCGCTGAAGCGGCTAACCGACCAGCGCAACATGTCCTGTATGGTATGCAGCTCGTTTACTGCTTCATCGACAAATATTTTATCCACTCTTTCCTCCAGGGCATGCTCGCATAATTTTCGGCGGCTAGTTTGCCATGAAGACGGCGATAAATCAGCAATGACGCGTCGCGCTTGAGGTTAAAAAATGCGTTTAGTCGGGTACACTATCGGAAATACGAGATGAGAATGACGAATGAAAAAGAAAACATCGCTCAGCGAGGAGGATCAGGCTCTCTTCCGCCAGCTGATGACCGGGACGCGTAAAATCACGCAGGACACCATTGTCCATCGCCCGCAGCGTAAAAAAATCAGCGACGTTCCGGTCAAACGACTGCTGCAGGAGCAGGCGGATAACAGCCACTATTTTTCAGATGAGTTTCAACCGCTGCTGAATACGCAGGGCGCGGTGAAATACGTGCGCGAGGACGTCAGCCACTTTGAACTGAAAAAATTACGTCGCGGAGATTATTCACCGGAGCTGTTTCTCGATCTGCACGGGTTAACGCAGATGCAGGCGAAACAGGAGCTGGGGGCACTGATCGCCGCCTGTCGCCGCGAACACGTGTTTTGCACCTGCGTGATGCACGGCCATGGGAAACATATTCTTAAGCAGCAAACGCCGCTGTGGCTGGCTCAGCATCCACATGTTATGGCGTTTCATCAGGCACCCAAAGAGTACGGCGGAGATGCCGCATTGCTGGTGTTGATAGAAGTTGAGGAGTGGCAACCGCCTGAGTTGCCCTGACAGCATGGCGGGAAGCACATTTGCACCCCGCCCTGTCGCACGTCACGTCAGATAGCTTTTGCCATCTTCAGGTTGCACGGACTCATTTGCCAGTTAAAGACCCCTTTGCCGGTTTCGTCGAGGGTGACGTTGGCAATGGCGGATGTGGTGAACATTGGCGGCGTTTCGCCCGGGCACAACTCAGAAACCAGATAGCCAACCAGTGGCAGGTGGGAAATGACCAGTGCGGAAGCGACACCTTCATTGCACAGTGCCTGAAGGTAGGCGCTGACAAGGCCGACATCACCGCATGGCGTCAGTTCAGGAAGAACATCGACACTGGATGGCAGGTTCATACACTCCCCTACCACGTCCAGCGTCTGTTCAGCACGCAGGAACGGACTCACCAGAACGCGTTCGATATCCACTTTTTGGCCTTTAAGCCAGGTTGCCATCAGACGAGATTCGTCGCAACCACAGACTGTTAAAGGACGTACTGAGTCACTGGCGGCATCGAGTGCCGCGTCGCCGTGACGCATGATAAAAACTTGCATATTGCACCGCTTTTGTTAACCAGAATCACCGGCGTTGACTACCCGCGATAAATGCTCTGAGGTAGAAAACCCGATGGCCGGGCATTGTGCCTGATCCATTCGGTGAATGAAACGCTGTTTTTTACCTCAATGGCGTAAGTATAGTCAATCTCTGTTTACAAAATCGCCAGAACAGGTTCATTCACGTCGGGATTTACCCTTCTTTGACCTCAGCTTACGAGGACAGTTTCTCTTGCAGGCCAAAATGTCTGGCCCCGTTCCGCCATCTGCAATAATTCGTCACACGGTGTAAACCGCGGGCCATATTGCGATGCCAGACGTTGCAGAATAGCCACCACTTCACCCGCGCCGAGTGTATCCATGTAACGGAACGGGCCGCCAAGGAACGGCGGGAAACCAATACCAAATACGGCGCCGATGTCGCCATCCCGTGCGCTCTTGATCACCTGCTCACCAAAGCAGCGTGCCGCTTCATTGAGCATCATCATCACACAACGTTCAGCACACTGAACGGCGGAGAGTCTCCCCTGACCTGAGGTCGGGATAAGCCCATAAACAGAAGGGTCGACCTGTTTCTTGCTTTTACGCCCTTTCGCGCCGTAAAGATAGAAACCGCGTTCATTTTTTCTGCCTTTGCGATCGTCCTTCAAAATTGCAGAAACAATATTTGCAGGCGGCGCAAAACGATCGCCATAAGCGGCTTCCAGTACAGGTATAATTTTAGTGCCGGTGTCTATTCCCACCTCATCCAAAAGTTGGATAGGACCAACGGGGAAGCCAAACTTTACCAGTGCCTCATCGACGTGATCAATCTTCTCCCCTTCCGTCAGCAGCCGCATCGCTTCGTTGATGTACGGCGCCAGAATACGGTTGACGTAGAAGCCGGCTTTGTCCGCAACCACGATGGGGGTTTTGCCCTGTTTTTTCGCCAGCTTCACCACGGTAGCGATGGTTTGCGGGCTGGTTGTGGCGTGAGGGATCACCTCCACCAGCGGCATTTTTTCTACCGGGCTGAAAAAGTGCAGACCAATCACCTGCTCAGGACGCGCGGCTTTCGCTGCGATATCGCCGATGGGTAATGACGACGTATTCGAGGCAAAAATGGTATGCGGCGCGCAATGCTGTTCAACGTCCGCCACCATCTGCTGCTTGAGCGCCAGATCTTCAAATACGGCTTCAATCACCAGATCGCGGTGCGCAAAACCGCTGTAGTCCGTCGTGCCGGAGATCATCGCCAGGGTTTTATCACGTTCGCTTGCCTTGATATGGCGGCGCTTGACCTTTTGATCAAGGTTCTGCCAGCTGTACTGCAGCGCGTGGTTGATTCCCTTAGGGTTAATGTCTTTGATGCGTACCGGCAGTTTCCCTTTACTTGCGGTAACGAAAGAAATGCCGCCGCCCATCAGCCCACCCCCGAGCACGCCAATTGCACGCAGCGGAGCAGGCTCAGCCTCGCTGCCCGGATCTTTTTTCACCTCTGTGCTGGCGAAGAAGATGCTGCGCAGCGCCCGTGACTGCGGCGTCATCGCCAGCTCGCCAAAGGCTTTGGCTTCAGCGGCATAGCCGCTACTGCTTCCCTGTGACAACCCGGTTTCAATCACCTCCAGGATCCGTTTCGCCGCCGGGTAGTTGCCTTTGGTTTTTTGTTCGGTCTTTTTGCCCACCATGTTGAACAGGATCGTCCTTCCCAGAGGACCCGCCAGCACACGCTCTCGCACCGGAAGAGGACGTTTTGGCTGGCGACCTTTCAGCGCCAGTTCTACAGCAGCTTCCAGTAAAATCGCGTGGGGAACGACATCGTCAACCAGACCGGCTTTCAGCGCCTGACGCGCGCGCAGCTGCTTGCCGGTGAGAATCATTTCCAGCGCGGTGCTAACCCCTACCAGGCGCGGCAGACGCTGCGTGCCACCGGAACCAGGAAGGAGACCTAATTGCACTTCCGGCAGGCCCAGAACGGTTTTCGCATCGTCAGTACAAATGCGGCTGTGGCAGGCCAGCGCCAGCTCCAGTCCACCACCCAAACAAGCACCGTGGATCGCGGCAATCACCGGGATCGGCAGCGCGTTGATCTCGGCCATTACCTGCTGCCCCTGACGCGCAAGATCTTCCGCTTCCTGCGCGCTTTGCGCCCGGGCGATCATGTTAATGTCGGCCCCGGCAATAAAGTTATCCGGCTTGGCCGAGATAAACACCAGACCGCGAATGGCCTTGTTTTCGCGGATCTGCCTGAGCATCGCGCGAACCTGAGTGCCAAACTCCGCCTTCAGGGTATTCATTTTTTCGTCAGGCACATCAATGGCGATTACGGCGACATTATCGAGGCGAACCGTCAGGTTAAATGCAGATGTCATTTCCATTATTCAGCCTCCAGAACCATTGCAGCACCCAGGCCACCCGCCGCACAGGCGGTCACCAGGCCAAACCCGCCACCGCGGCGACGTAGCTCGTGTAATGTCTGAGTAATCATCCTCGCCCCAGTCGCCGCAAACGGATGACCATAGGCAATCGAACCACCCAGCACGTTGAATTTGCTTTGATCCACTTCACCCGTGGCATGGGCGCGCCCCAGCACATCACGTGCAAAACGCTCGCTTGCCAGCAGCTGTACGTTTGCCAGGGTTTGTGCGGCGAAGGCTTCGTGCATATCAATCAGGGTTAAATCAGCCAGCGTCAGCCCTGCGCGATCCAGTGCCAGCGGCGTGGACCAGGCTGGACCTAACAACATGTCCTGCCAGACATCAATGGCGGTGAAGGCATAGCTGCGCAAATAGCCCAGAGGGGTGATGCCCAGCTCTTTCGCGCGGGATTCGGTCATAAGGATCACGGCGGCTGCCCCATCCGTCAACGGTGTACTGTTGGCCGCAGTCACGGTGCCATGTTTACGGTCGAACGCCGGACGCAGTTTGGCGTAATCCGCCAGCGTCGAGGTACCGCGGATATTGTTGTCTTCAACCAGAGGTTCCCGATAAGGAGGCGTGTAAGCGGTCATCACCTCGTCGGTGAGCTTGCCCTCTGACCAGGCTTTCGCCGCCAGCTGATGTGAACGATGCGCCAGCGCGTCCTGCTGCTCACGGGTAATGCCGTAGGTTTTCGCCATCTGTTCCGCGGTATCGCCCATGCGCAGGCCGGTAGAATATTCTGCGACAGCAGGGGGTACAGGCATCAGGTCGCGCAGACGTAAACGCGAGAAGAGTTTGAGCTTCTGACCGGTCGTGCGGGCTTTGTTTGCATCCACCAGAATACGGGCCAGCTTTTTACTGACGCCAATAGGCAGTACCGAAGAGGAATCGGCGCCTCCGGCGATCCCGGCGCGAATGGTGCCCGCCATGAGGCTTTCCGCCACGTTAGCCACCGCCTGGAAACTGGTCGCACAGGCGCGACTGACACTATAGGCATCCGTATGAACGCTCATCCCGGTGCCGAGGACAATTTCTCGCGCAATATTGGGAGCTTCAGGCATCTGAACCACCTGGCCGAAAACCAGCTGTTCAATGACCTCAGGCGGAATTTCGCTGCGAGCCAGCATCTCCCCCACCACCATTTTCCCCAGATCGACAGCCGGTATGCCATGAAACGCCGTTGCCTGACGCGCAAACGGCGTACGCAAACCACTGACAATGGCAATGCGATCGCCCTGACGGGTAATAAGCGGTAATGCCTGACTCATAACACTCCCCTGTAAAAAATTGACGCAAACGTTAAGTGGTCTGACCTGATAATAGTCTTAACCATTTTTTTACATTCAGCCAATTGGGGAAACGAAAAAGTGCGAGGTAAGACACAGAGAAGAAAAAGAAAATGCCCCGAGGTAAAAGCAAAACGGTAACCCGTAGGTTACCGTTTTTAGTGTTTGCACCCTCTCCCGTGGGAGAGGGTCGGGGTGAGGGCACCAGCCCGCAGGAATTAACGCAGGCCCAGCTGGAAAATCAGCGTTTCTGCTTCGCAGGCAAACACGAAGTCAATATCCAGCTTCACGCCGCCGTCCACCTCGGTGAAGGTAGATTTGATTTCGCACGGATCGGATTCAACATCACGCGCACGCTTGCTCAGCGCGGACAGGGTTTCTTCCGCTTCAGCGCGGTTGGTGAACACACGGCTGTAAGACGCTGTGCAATCGGAGTTGTCCATGATGGTGCCAACATCCATACAGCAGCAAACCGGGGTTTCATCAGCACTGCATTTACTCATAGCTCAATTTCCTCTGTATTCGCGCAGCGCGCGAGATTAACACGATGCTGCTATTTTACGCCCCGGCGCAGGCTCTCTCCAGCCGTTAATGGCGCAAAATCGGATAAGTGACCAATATCACACTAAAAAATGATCTAAAACAAAAACCACCCTTTTGACTGAGTCGCGATGGTCACATTTTTGCCAACCAGATCTCGTTTCATGAAACATGTTTGAAAATATTAATAAACAAACTTGCAACATCCCAGCTGGTCAGACCTATACTCTGGCCACTGGTCTGATTTGTCTGTCAAACCTCAGACCCTACACTTCGCGCTCCTGTTACGGTATGTAACAATTATTGAATAAAAATAACTCAATGAGGTTATGGTCATGAGCCAGAAAACCCTGTTCAACAAGACTGCGCTGGCAGTCGCAGTGGCAATCGTCTCCACTTCCGCCTGGTCAGCGGGCTTTCAGTTAAACGAATTTTCTTCCTCTGGCCTTGGCCGCGCGTATTCTGGGGAAGGTGCAATTGCTGATGATGCAGGTAACGCCAGCCGTAACCCTGCACTGATCATGATGTTCGATCGCCCGACCTTCTCTGCGGGTGCGGTATATATCGATCCTGATGTCAACATTTCTGGCAAGTCGCCTTACACAGGTGCGAGCCTGAAAGCGGACAATATTGCCCCGACCGCATGGGTACCCAACCTGCACTTCGTTGCACCTATTAATGAGCAATTTGGCTGGGGGGCGTCCGTCACGTCCAACTACGGCCTTGCAACTGAATTCAATAACAACTATCCGGCAGGTGAATACGGCGGTAAAACCGATCTGACGACGCTGAACCTTAACCTGAGCGGTGCTTATCGTCTGAACGACAGCTGGAGCTTTGGTCTGGGCTTTGATGCCGTCTACGCTGATGCAAAAATTGAGCGTTACTCCGGCGAGCAGACTGCCAGCCTGCCGAAAAACAGCAATAAAATTGCCAGCCTGAAAGGTGATGAGTGGGGCTATGGCTGGAACGCCGGTATCCTGTATGAGCTGGACAAAAACAACCGTTGGGGCCTGACCTATCGTTCCGAAGTAAAAATTGACTTTGACGGCGATTACAAGAGCGGCATCCTGGCGCCAGTCAACAACCTGGTTCCAGGCGCGGGTACCACCATTCCATGGGGTACTTCAAACCAGACAGTTCCAGGTTCACTGTCGCTGCATTTACCAGAAATGTGGGAAGTCTCCGGTTACAACCGCGTGGCACCACAATGGGCTATTCACTATAGCCTGGCCTACACCAGCTGGAGCCAGTTCCAGGAGCTGAAAGCAACCGGCAACAATGGTCAAACGCTGTTCTATAAGGATGAAAGCTTCCACGACGCCTATCGTATTGCGTTGGGTACCACCTACTACTACGATAAAAACTGGACTTTCCGCTCCGGTATCGCATTTGACGACAGCCCGGTTCCGGCAGACAAACGTTCCATTTCCATTCCGGATCAGGACCGCTTCTGGTTAAGTGCTGGTGCGACATATGCGTTCAACGAGAATGCGTCCATCGATGCGGGCGTATCTTATATGCACGGTCAGAAAGTGACGTTCCAGGAAGGTCCGTACGAGTTTACCTCTGAAGGTAAAGCCTGGCTGTTCGGTACGAACTTTAACTACGCGTTCTAAGCGCACTGAAATCGAAAAAGGTGAGCATCGCTCACCTTTTTTATTTATTCCGAATCGATATCTTTGAGTTCGTTTTCGATAGCCTTCGCGTTTGGATTCTCCTCCGGCTTCAGCTTGCCACCGTTGGCAATAAAATCGTGATTCTGGAAGTATGCTTCGCGCACCATAATGTAAGGATCGGAAGACTGGCGCAGCAGACCGTCTGAGTCGAGCAGTTGCGCACGGGTTTCAATCCCTTCCACCGTCCATTTACCAATCGACAGCGGCCAGGTCAGCCACGACAGGACCGGATACAGCGTATCGACCATATCGCCACCATCATCACGCACGGTGAAGCTGCCATAGAACGGCAGGTGGACATACGGACCATAACCTACGCCATAATGCCCCAGGGTGCTGCCGAAGCGGTGCGGTTGTTCACGCTGCAGTTTCGGGTTTGCCATGCCAGCGACATCAATAAAGCCGCCCATCCCCAGCAGGGAGTTCAGGAAGAAGCGAGTAAAGTGCACCATCCCCTGATACGGATCGCCCTGCAGGAAGTAGTTCACCATAACCGCGGGCTCTTCGAGGTTGCTGGTAAAATTGCTTAGCCCGTTACGCGCAGGCTGTGGAACATAATCGCGCCATGCCACTGCCACCGGCCGAACCACATACGGATCCAGCACGTTGTAGTTGAAGCTATACATGGAGCGGTTAAATCCTTCGAGAGGATCGGAGCGTCCCGTTTGCTCCCCGGAGCTGGCGCAGCCCACAAGCATCGTCATGCCCAGCGCAAGCGCCGACAGCCGAAGTTTCATAAATATCTCCCTGTTCAGTATGGCTATCGTTGATTGCCATCCGTAACGAAGCATCTGGCGCTCCGTCTGTAAACGTGCAAGTGATTGTAACAGCACGTTTACCGATGTCTATGAGCACAAGTACGGGCAATAAACACCGTGGCTCTGATCTCAGCATAGCCTGGCTTTTGGAATTCGTTTCGCTGGCAATTTTATAATGCCTTTGAAAGAGATGTCTCACCTTTGTTGTCATTGCCGCCAATTTAAGAGCATCCCCACAGGCATCCTGATAAAAGCCGCTACGCTTAAAAGAAAGATCAACCTCCGGGAGCCGTTATGAAAGAAGTGGGTGAAGACAAAATTGCAGAGAGCAAAGAGGATATTGAAATTGAGAGCGAGGAGAAAGCGCGCGGCGAGAAGATAGAAGTTGATGAAGATCGCCTCCCCTCCCGCGCGATGGCAATTCACGAACATATACGCCAGGATGGCGAAAAGGAGATGGAGCGCGATGCCATGGCCCTCTTCTGGTCAGCCATCGCTGCGGGACTGTCAATGGGCGCGTCACTGCTCGCAAAAGGGATATTTCATGTTCAACTTGAGGGTGTCCCCGGCGGTTTTTTACTGGAGAACCTCGGCTATACCTTCGGCTTTATTATTGTCATCATGGCCCGCCAGCAGCTGTTTACTGAAAACACGGTGACTGCCGTTCTGCCAGTGATGCAAAATCCAACTCTCGGCAATTTCGGTTTATTGTTGCGTTTGTGGGGCGTGGTCCTGCTGGGTAACATTATCGGCACGGGTATCGCCGCCTGGGCGTTTGAATATATGCCGATCTTTGATGAACCTACACGGGATGCGTTTGTGAAAATTGGCATGGACGTGATGAAAAACACGCCGGCCGAAATGTTCGCAAACGCCATCATCTCCGGCTGGATTATCGCCACGATGGTGTGGATGTTTCCTTCCGCAGGCAGCGCCAAAATTGTGGTGATCATACTGATGACCTGGCTGATTGCCCTGGCGGACACCACGCATATTGTGGTCGGTACCGTTGAAATACTTTATCTGGTCTTTAATGGTACGCTTCACTGGACTGATTTTTTCTGGCCGTTCGCCCTTCCGACGCTGGCCGGGAATATCTGCGGCGGAACGTTTATCTTCGCGCTGTTAAGCCATGCCCAAATCCGTAACGACATGTCTAACAAACGCAAAGCTGAGCTAAAGGCGCAGGAGAATGAGGGCAATTCGGCAAAAAAAACGGGCTGAATGGTGACTCTTTGAGCAGTCAGGCGGCGATGCGCTTAACGCAAAGTGTAAATAACGCTATACTCGTGCCGCCTCGTCCCCTTAGTTAAATGGATATAACGAGCCCCTCCTAAGGGCTAGTTGCAGGTTCGATTCCTGCAGGGGACACTTTGACCTTTCTCTCTTTTTTCAGCCAATTTCGCCCCATCAACTCATTGAGCAGAGGCGTCCTGTTTTATTTGAGCATAACGCGTTGCCAGTTGTTTTAAATGCAGCTCAAGTTGAGTCTTCTCCCCTTCAGGAAGTACATTTCCAGCAGGATACTGCGACAGTCGTCGGAGCTGTTCTTCAGCCGGTATCGATTGATTAAATGACTGCATAGCGGAAAAAACCACTGACTTCAGCTCACTGACGGTCATGTATTTCCCCTTCTGCTCATCCAGGCCGTTCAGGCGGTGACTCAACTTCTCCAGCGTCACCATTCCCTGATGCCAGCCGTTCAGTTGTTCTGTTGGTAACGCCGCGGCATTCCGTTGCTGCTGCCACTGCTGAACCAGAGGCTTAGCCTGCTCCGGCCACAACATCTCAGCCTGTTCCGTGAGTTTTCGGCTGTAAGTCATACTCCAGTCAGGAGGCAATTTATCCAGCAGGGCAAGTTGCTGCTGCGTTTGCGCGATCGCCGTTTTCGGTAACGAAGATTGCTGGCGCAACGTTTTAAGCTGTTCTGGTGACAGCGGTACAGGCAAAGGTGACAATGAGGCTGCAAGCTGAGCCTGTAGCGGGTCAGTACGGTGAAGATACTGCCAACCCCATAGTGCAAGTGCGCTTATCACCAGCATGGCCCCCATCCCGGCGACGAAAGATTTCCACTTTTTCATCGGACCGGGTATTGCCGTCTGAACGTCAACATTCGCCGGGTACTCCGACTGTGCGACATACACCCATTTTACTGCTTCGTTCCGGGCGTTATCTTCTTCAACAGGACTACTGGCAGAGACGGTTGCTCCCTCGCTGTTTTCCAGCCGGACAGCACTGTTGTGCATCAGGGTACGCAACGTCTCCAGCTGGCTATGATGCTTAAGCTCCAGGCGCTGCAGCACCTCCCCCAGCGCGGTGAGCCGTTGCTCAGCCTGGTACAGCTGGCTGAGGTCGCTGTAATTGAGCGGGAGCGAGCGCATCCGTTGCTGCAGACGCTGACTCAGACTGCTGAGGATTTCCATGCGGGCATGCACCGGCTGTGGCCACATCGCCCCCCACTGATGACTAATCAGCGCCTCCAGTATCGCCAGGCCTTCATTGAGCCCGAATAATCCGGCCAACTGCGTCCGAGCCAGCGTGTACCAGGCCAGCGTCTGAAGCTCCACGCCGTTCTGCTCAAACAGTGAAAGACAAAGTTTCTCGACATGCTGCCAGTTAACGTCTGGACGCGCCGGATGGGTGAGCTTACTCAGTTCATCACGCAGGGCGGTATAGTCCGGTAGCGTGCGCGGGTCGCCGCCGGTTTTGATTTTACGTGGGATAATGTCATTCATGGCCAGTCGTCCATTTGGCGTATCAGGAGTGAGTGAAGGTCGTCGTTTATGCGGCTTCGCGTGCTGCATATTCAGAGGGTGCTGCAGTACCCGCAGCTATGGCAGAAGCGCCAGAATCAGACCAAAAAATGTGCTCTCATCAAAACGCTGTCCAGAACGTGATAATGCACCCGCCGGAGTATAGGTCCAGTCGCTCACCGTACCTGAACGCATAAATAAACGCCCCAGTGACGATATGCTTCCTTTATTGTGAAAGGCCGCTTCCACACATCCGGTCACGCCCTGACCGTACAAAAATACCGGCGTAAACGTTACAGACCGGTCGTCGTAATGCAGGACGATACCGGGAATGTCAAAAGCCCCGCCCTCCACCAGCAGGTCCGTGACCGATGCAGTGAACAGCTCCATATTCAGTCCGGTACCTGCCAGCCACGCGTCCATTTGCTCCTGAAGCTGTGCCATTCGCTGGCGGAACGCTGCAATATCGGCCTGAGTTTTGCTGGTAAACGAAACCGGAACTGGCTGTCTGGCCTGTAGTTTTTTGAGGAACTGTGATTTTACTGACATGGTGTTTTCTGGCCTTACAGACGAGTTTTCGTATCGAGATATTGCTGTTGCTTAAGATGCCGCAGGAGAACCCGCCCTTCCGGCATAAACTCGGTGCCGTAGCGCACCAGGCCGATACCTTTGAGCTCAGCATCAATGGCATAACGCAACTCGCCAGGTACGTTTTGCTCCAGCAGTACTACATCTATCCTTTTCAGGCGGGGTTCATATTTGAGCAGGACAGCCGACAGGGTGCCCATCAGTTCATGGGCGGTACCTGGCATACCCTGGAGGATTTTGGTCATATCCGGCAGGCCATAGTCGGGCAGATGCGCCAGCGTGCCGGCGCGGCAGTTGAGAACGCGCTGCATGTTATCCAGTACCGACAGAATGACCTGATTTTCCTCGCTGACCTGGCAGAGGTTGAGGCCACCGGTGAAATTTCCGGTTAGCATTTCATACAGCGACGGCGTGTTATGTCCCTGGGGCATTAGTCGTCCTTAAGTGGTTGCAGTGTCAGAGAGTTATCGCCAGCCTCCAGAATGCGGGGTTTGTCCGGATCCAGTTCGCTGCGGTTGATTACCTGCTTCCAGGTATTGTTGGTCATATCCGGATGGCGAAACAGCCCCACCACAGCAACAAACTGTGCCGCTTCTTCCATGGGCATATCGAGGTTTGCATCACCGCCCGGTTTCACTACGACATCACGACTCGCCAGCAGGTCCTCTTTCAGAAGGGTGGCATCATCCTGAAGCAGTTGCTGATAGACCGTCTTATCAAAGGTTTTGCGGTCTTTGAGCTGGTAAATCCGGACCACCACAGGTTCAGACAACGAATGATTTTCCCGGGAGTCGGTGTTCAGCGCCTCGCGTGCGGTGAAGTCCAGATGCAGTACTTTAATTTTTTTATAGAACACGGCATTAAACGCTGACCTGGTACCGTCAGTAACGCTTTGCGTCACTCCGCAGCCCGTCAGAGAGAGTGCCATCAGGGGCAACAGCCAGCGCGTGGTCTTAGTTAAACTTGTACGTAACACGTCGGTTTCCTTGTTGTGGTTTCGCAGGCTCCAGCCCGCGGTAATAACCCAGCTCTGTCGTAAAGGTCTCAGGAATATCATCAGGAAGGCTGTCAGCTTCAGCTCCCAGCACGCCGTTCATTCCCAGCCAGAAAGGATTTTCGCCTAAAGGAGGGGCGGCCAGCAGTCGGACAGGCGTGGTCAGGGTGATCCTGGCCTTAAACCGCCATCCCAGGTACACCCGCAGCATCACCAGAAAATCCTGATAAAGCAGACCATCCGGTTTCCAGCCCTGCGCTTCCTGTTCGTTATCGGTCTTGAGCGCGACCAGCAGCTGGCTGCCCGCATCCATTGCTTCGTCCCCTAAAGGCGTATTGCCATCAAGCAGGAAATCGTCATCACCGTAAAAACCCAGCGGCTTACCGATCTCCACCGGTCGAAGGCAGTACGGGCTGACCTTTACGCGGGTATCCGGAGCAAGCAGGCTCACCAGCGCCTGCATCCCTTCCTGGGTTTTGCCTGGCTGCTGCAGAACGCCCAGCAGCGCCAGAAAGCGCGACACTGGCGTGGCAATATGGTTTGCCGTACCCGGTATACCCAGCCCCACCAAGCCCAGCAGCGACTGTGAAATGCTGTCGCTACCGCCCGGTTCAAACGTGGCAGGATAGGAGTATTTACGCCAGATGCGGTAAAACTGCGTCAGGATGCGGTGACTGAAGATATCCAGAAAGCCCTGCAGCGCCTCATGCCCTTCCCGTCGCTGCGTAATGTCATCGAGATAGGCCGTCGGTAACGGTGAGTCGACGCCGTACATCCCCATAAACGTGGTGCGAATAACCGGCGGCTTGCCGCTATCATCCTCGTCGTATTCAACCGCTTTCAGCTCGCTGGCCGGGAACCCCATCCCCGGATGCGGCGCAAAGCGTACCGGGTCATCCGCCGGATGGCTGGTCGATCCCATCAGCGGTCTGCCAGGATAACGTTTCTCCAGCAGCTGGCATAAACGGTAAAAGTTGATGCGGTGAAGTTCGGCTTCCAGCCGCGGAGTCAGCCGGGAATGCGCCGGTTGTGCTTCTCTTCCCATTCCAGGCGTTCTCCGGTCGGTTGCAGAATAATAATCAGGCGGTTAAACAGATAGATATCGGTATAGAGCGCAAAGAAGCGGCTCAGCATCTCACCGAACAGACAGATGTCGCCGCGCCCGGCAAAACCATGGCTATCGAGCGTGACTTCAATCTGCACGCCGCGAACAAGGTAACCCTGCTCGAAGCGCTCGGTTTCGCTGTGCTTCACATCAATGATCGCTTCCAGGCGACGGCGATTCATCTCGCTGTCGGTCCACTCATAGAGCGCCAGAGTGCCGCGCAGCACGTCGGCGTTGTCCATCATCGACAGGAAACCGCTGCCAAGGTGGCTCAGCACGCGCCAGTGGAAACGGTCCTGGGCCGGGGGATAACAGGGAAGCGTTGGCGCACAGAGGTTACGTACGGCGATGCTGGCTGACGTGGTTTTCATCACCGTATCGAGCACGGTGCTTTGCAGCGCCCGTCGCGGAAGCTGGCCGTTGGTGCCGGTGAGCGTCAGGGACAGGCTCTCGTCTGCCGGTACCGTGTGGTTATCAAACGCTTCACCGCCAAGAATAAGCCAGGTATTGTGCAGACCCGACGGGCCGCGACGCACGCGAGTGTGATAATAATATTCCGGCGCTTCATGGCGCATCATGCCGCCTTTGTGGCGGAAGCTCGAAAACGGCACGTAGGTATGCTGACTCGATGACATCACTGAATCGACCGCGTAAATCTCTGTATGACCGTCCTGCACGCGCATCGGCCGCAGCAGGTATTCAGTTTGCAATGAGTTGAGCGTCAGCGGGTCAGATTCCAGCGGGAACAGGTTTATCACCGGCACGCAGTTCAGGCGCAGATGCTTTTCGGTAAAGCTGAAGTCATACTCCCAGCGTTCCGCCAGCACCACGTCGATTTCAAACCAGGGAAGTTCAGCCGGAAAGACCACGCTTTCCAGACCACGCAGGCCGGTGAACATGAATTTCTCGCGGAAGGTGAAGTACTCCAGCAACAGCTGATATCCGCTAAAGCTGCTGCTGCCCTTCGGCCACAGGTCGTCGTCATCACCAAATCCCAGCGCGGTGAAATACCCGTCGAGCGGTCTTCTGTCCATGTCGCCTGGCATCCGTAGCCACAGGCGAGCAACATTCATGGTAAAAGCTTCATGCATGGCGCAGGCGAGTGGTGCATCAGCGTTAAAGTAAAGCGGGATCAGGCTGAGATCGACACGGCTCCAGTCGGCAAGAGGGCTGCAGTTGAAGCGCAGGCTGATAACTGAACGCCCATCAGGATCGGTCGACAGGCGGGCGTGCTCCAGCGACAAGGGCTGAAGGGTAATCTCTTTGGTGGTGGTGTACCGGCAGCGCGTGCCCTTCTCGCCGATTGGCCGTGAATTAACCTCGAAGCCTTTGACAATACGCATCTGCTCTTTCATTTCACGCCAGTCAGGGGTGAATTCCACCACCGACATCGACGGAATCGTACGCAGGTAATGCGGCCATAACAGGCTGACCAGCCCTTCGGTCAGTTCGGGCAGATCATCGTCGAGTTTCTCACGCAGCCGACCCATCATGAAGGCAAAGCCTTCAAACAGGCGCTCCACGTACGGGTCCCGCGCGCCCGCTTTATCGAGGTTGAGCATTGCCGCCTGCTCGGGATGAGCACGGGCAAACTCTTCTCCGGCTTCCAGCAGATAGCGCATTTCGGCGTCGTAATAACGCAGGGTTAAATCGTCCATATTGATTTCTGCTTAGTAAATTGCTGCGTGTTAAACACTTAAGCAAACTCTGGGAGTCTGACATGGGGAATCAAATAGAAAAAAGAATCATCACTGCTGGGTACAAAAGGACGGTTTTATGGCGTATTTTTTTGCCATGCCAGGCATCCAGCCCACAGGGCTCCCCTGGCATTCTATATAACCTTTATCCATTAAAGATATCGTGTATCTTTCTGAAAAGATGAACATTCCCAGGACAGTCAACGCTAAGAGGATAAACGTAGTTTTCAATAATTTTTTACCCGATGTAACGGTTATCTGCCTTCCGGCAATAATAACAGGGAAGATCATAGCCAATAACGGTGAGAAAAAAAAGAAAAATGCAGCAGCAAAAACCACCCAAAATGTGAAATTAACGACATCGGGGTATGAAAGATATTCACGTAACTTATAAATACCGAGATATGAAATCCCGATGGAAACCACCAGGAAGAATGCTACGCCGAAAAATGCAATAACTCGTTGTTTAAAAGGATACATTATCAATAATCCATCGGAATAATTTCTTGTAGCGTTTCACGCAAGTATTTTCTGGTTTCAGCAATCACGAACTCTTTCCCGGTCCGTAGCATCCCATCCAGATACATAGCACCAAGATCCCAGAATCCATCCTCGATCTCGCGAGCTTTATCTATAAACTCCTGTTGTGCATTCTCAATTAATTCAAAAAGTTTATCCGTCACTTTAAAATGATCGTCCAGCACGTTCAATGCGATGCTTGCCCCGAGACCAACAAGTACGACAGCCACAAGTGGGCCAATAACAAATGGAGTCATTGTCAATAAAGCACCAGCCCCCCAACTGATAGTAGAAGCAATACCAATTTTTACGACATCTGTTGCCAGTGAGCCTATAAATTCAGCCAGACTGGTACCGTCATTCATTATGAAATCAATGGTACGATACGCGAGAGCAAAATAGAAAGTTATTACAGTGCCTTTTACAATGGTATTTTTAACACCAAACTTCCCAATTCCCAAACTGACCACCTTGGGATTTTTAAGAGCATATACAGGTGCATTTAATATTTTTCGCACCCCTGCATATCCAGTAAGCTTTATAAGCTCAGTTCCATTTTTATTCACGTACACAGTAGATTTAATATCATACAATTTTAAATCTGCAATAAGCATAGTTGTTGTAATGGCATCTTTAATACCCAAGCCATAATTTACTGCAATCTGTCCTGGCTGGCTTTGTGTGAGCTCCACCCAACCATTTTTGTAAAATCCCCATGATGACAGTATTTCATATACTTCGCCGAGCGTAAGTAACATAACTTCTTGGCTATTGGCCTGAAGCATAGCCCTTAACTTATTATCCGGGAAGTTACGTGTGTTACGTAGAGCCGGGTAGTCTGGCACAAAAACCGATGGTTTTTGCTCACCAGTCAAATAACCAGGCACTTCAGGGGAGGTTTGCGTCCCGCCAGCCGTAAAACCGGCTGCCGATTCTTTAGCGGAAGCTCCACTGCTCTTCTCGTACGTATCATCCATCATTGACGGAATAAACTTCGCCTTACAGGGGCAGGTACTGTAACTGTCGAGGGTTCCGGCCATTCGCCTGTCGTGTATGGTGTCATTGTCGATGCCGCCGGCGATCTTGAAAATCCCGGCATGTTTACCGCAGGTGACACTGTCCTGCTCCCGGGCTACAGGTTTATCAAACAGTGTGTGATCCTCTGCGCCCGTGGTGATTCTCCCGCCGCAGGTCGTCTTATCGCCCTGCACCAGATAAAAGCCTTCTGCAGCCATATTTTTCCCTTACTTACATCCAGTTTCGGTTATCCGCAAAGCACCGCACTGCTTGCCGGATCGAGCGCAATCAGACCGGACAGAAGCAAATCCATCTCAGGCTGAAGCCGAGATTTATCGGTTTCGCTGCGCGAGGCTTTCATGCGCAGCAGTCTGAGTCGGCGGGATTTGACTTCAAACAACAGCGCCGGTGTCCACTGCGTGAGGGTGATGGACTGTGCTGTACTGTCCAGCTCGCCCAGCAGATGGAGGGCAAGTTCATTTTTGCCCTTCTGCTCGGCTATACGCGCCATCAGCAGGCGCAGCAGCCATTTGTCTTTTATGGCGTCGGTGCCCGGGCGGGTCTGCAGCCAATGGAGTGCCGCGTCCAGACCGTCCGTGTCCGCTTTCTCCAGCGCTTCCGGCTCGAGGGTCAGGATATCGTTATCCTCTCCACTGCCGGCACTGACCGGCTCATCCCGCCAGCCGGACATATCGTCCAGTACGCTCTGATTAATCCAGTTCAGCGTGACCTCATCGGCAAATGGCGTCCCGTCATTAAAAGCCAGGGTTTCCAGTCCGGTAAGGCGGCGCAACAGCCCTTTCAGGTCGGCGTTGATGATGTCGGCCAGCACATCCTGCCCCAACTTCACCAGCGCCTGATGGATATACCACTGCAGATCCAGCCAGAGGTGATTAGCGCCACGCGAGAAGGTGCTGTCCGCCTGCTCCAGTATCTCCAGCCAGCTCTGCTGCAGGTACAGGCGTTTCAGCATCGCCCGCTGGTCTGCCCGGGGTGGTTCAATGCGTGTTTTCCCTTCGGCATCCGGTGCAGGAATAGCGCTCAGGGTGTCATGCCTCAGGCTCTTCATCAGCCGGTGAGCGGCAAGCCAGCCATCGGGTTGTTCACGCAGATACCCGGTCAACGTGCGTGCCTGCGCCAGCAGATCCTGACCGGACGTGATGCGGCTCATAACGGGTGCGTCAGACTCCGTCGAGTACGAAGCCGGGAGTTGGGACTGATTACCGGCATTCTGAGGTACCACGGCATCCACGCCCCCCGCCTTCATCAGGCGGGATTCCAGCGCGCTGTACAGGGCATTCAGCTCGGGTCGTGACGTTTCCGGCTCTGTTTGCAGAGCGTCATGGATGAGCAACAGCGCGCCTGCCGTGCGAAGGGCATCATCGCGGACCACTTCTGGCCAGAGTGACAGGCTGTCAAGCAGACGAGAACCTGCAAGCCACTCAAGCGCGGGCTTACGGCTTCGCTCCCGCTGCGGATGAAGTTGCGTTCCGTAGCGCTGCAGCAATCCCGCCACTAACTCAAGCCCTTCGGCAAAGCCTGTTTCACCATCCTGGTGCAATCGCGCCCAGCAGTAATAGGTCGCAATGCGGATATCTTTGGCGGTAGTCGTCAGCAGTTTTTCGGCAAGCGTACAAATCAGTCCCGTATCGATACCGGAGAGTTTATTCACCTCCTCTCTTATACGCTGGAAATCATCGTCATACCCGGGATCTTCTCCTGTTACACAGGCCTCATTTACCGGGGCAAGCCAGGGTTGCCAGCTTTCCGCGCGTGCCTGAGCCTGCTTTCGCAGCTGGGTTTCGTCCGCCTGACAGGCGGCAATCAGATTCTGCAGAGTGTCCATTATTCGCTTTCGTCCATGTCATTGTCTTCGGTGTTCGCCATCAGCGCCTGAGCCGTGGCCGCGCTGTCGACGCTAAAGATCTCATCCGGCAGCGTGAAGCCGCGCAAAGCCAGTAGCGCCAGCGGCCCACTGCCAAGCTGTGAACGCAATACCCATTGCAGGGTGCGACCATCCGGGGCGGTGAAATTCATCATCCACTGACTGCGGTCGAGCTGCTGGCGCTTGCTCTGATCCAGCCAGCGAATAAAGCCCCAGGTTCCGCTGTAGTCGCCGAAGAGACGCGCCCCTGCGTTAACCGTGGTCCAGGTCACCATGGTTCCCGGCTTATAAGTCTCTCCCGGCCAGCGGAAGGACTGCCAGTCAGCCATCTGGTTAAAGTAATGCAGCTTTTGCCCATCAATCGTCAGTTGCGTTTCCACAACCTGTGGTACCGGACGTGCCTGCAGTTCAAAGCTGATGCCCTGACTGCCATCGGTAAACAGAATGTCCGACAGCTGGGTCAGCTGATTAATGGCGCGCAGAAACGCCGGGTTAAAGTTTAACCCCTGACTGTTGACCTTATCCGGCACCCACTGGCTGCCTTCTTTGTGCAGCACACCGCTAAGTTCCGTATTCAGAAAGCGTTCAATACGCCCGCTGTCCTTACGTATAAACTCGGCAAGCATCGGCAAGGAAACATCACTCTTACTCGCCGCAAACGGGAAGCGTCCGTCAAATGCCGTGTGCCAGTTCGCCACGACTGAACGGCTCCACTTATCATTCAGGCTGGCCGCAGACGGCTGAAGCACGGTCTCCCAGGCCTGAGTCAGCGGCTGCACAAACATCGTGCTGCCAAACCCGCTCCACTCTTCGCCAAGGCTTGCCGAAATCAGGCTGCCATACTGCTGAGTGTCAGTCAGATCCACGCTTTTGCCCTGGAACACGGTCTGCGCCAGGGTTTGCATCATCTCCTGCGGATCCGAGGCGTTTGCAACCTGCTGCAGACGCAGGCGTACTCGGGTGATGCGGGTCAGGTACGTCTGCAGGCTCAGCGAGTTGTCAGCCGACATGACGTTGCTGCCTTTATTTTTACCCAGCAGCTGAAGCAGCGGTCCGAAGGTTTCATCCAGCGGCCCCTGCGGTCCTGACGCAGACTGGTCAATCGCAGGCTTGTCTTTTCCGCCTACCAGATCCTTAGCCGATTTGAGGATCGAATCCGAAAGACCTTCGCTTTGCTGGCCGGTCTGTCCCTGCCAGGCGAGGGTATTCATCAGGGCAATCATCGGAGACTGGCGGACATCACTCATCAGGGTCAGCTGGTCCGTCACATCGGCAATATTGTTTGTCGGGTTGAGTTGCAGGCTGTTGAGGAAGCTCAACCAGCTGCCAGCAAAGTCGGTAAAGTAACGTTCTGTCAGACGGGCTTTGAGCGCTTCCGGCGACAGGTCAGCCGATACAGCCTTGTGTGAATCACTGAGTACCCAGTCGATTACATCCCGACGTGAACGGGCTGCTTTCTCTATGGCCTGCTGAACGCCACCTTCCCATGCCTGACGAGAGAACATGCCCGGCACCACCTCCTCGGTGGTGAACAGTCGTCGCGCATCGGTACCGCTGGTCATGTCTTCCAGAGAGATATCTGCAAAGTTACGACGCACGGATTTGAGCATGTTCTCATACAGCGTACTTTCTGCATTGCGGCGGCCAATCTGCTGGAGCAGCACCTGACGACTCTGGCTGACCAGCTGCGCATCCGGCGTGATTTTCCACTGTGGCTGCTCAGGCAGTTCGGTGATGTAAAAGGCCCACAAGTCCGGCGACAGGCTTTGCCACAGGCCGGTTGAAATGCCCATGCGCGTAGGCTGCACGCTTTTCATCGTCTGGGCGTAATACGCGCCGTCGGCTTTATCCGGGCGAGCCATCATCAGCCAGGCTTTCAGCTGGTCATACCCCGGCTTCGCCAATTGCGCCCGCTGATCGCTGCCGGGCGCTGAGCCTACCAGCGCAGTGAGCTTCTGTGCCAGGGCGGCATTTGCCGGGTCGCGAATCAGGCGGTTGTTCGCCACGCCGTACCAGGGCAGCAACGCATCGAGCAACTGCTGGTTATGGTCAAGGCCAAAGCGCTGATACCAGGGCGTGCCCACCTGAACATTGTGCAGCAGGCGGCCTGCGTCATTTCGCAGGTCATGGAGTCCCGTCAGCTGATAGTCGGATACGGAAGGATGTTCAACCAGGTTGCGGGCTTTTCCTGCGACAGAGGAGATTTGTCCGTAGTTCATAGCAAAGGAGAGCAACAGACCAATGCCCCAGAGACCCACAGCCGTCATGATGCTCCATGCCAACGTGCGTTCCCAGGCAATACCAACGCGGTGACCGCGGACGCGCATGCAACCTTCAGTAATCCCAATCCATGTTGCTGGCAAAGTTAGCGCATGTTTGTGTAATGACTGCACATGCTCGTGATCCAGATCCCTTCCAGAGTCATCATTAAAAAGTTCAGGCTTATTTATCTGACTGAACATCAGCCCCCGCAATGGAACACGTTGCTGAGAACTGTGCAGCCACGGCGTCAGACGAGTTGCCCATAATTCGCTTCCCCCTTGTTCAAGCTCCCGGGCAAGACGCAGCAGGAAATCATTTTGACGATTTTCAGCAATCTGCAAAAGTCCCTGTTCCCGTAGCTGTGGCAGTAATTTTCTGAGTTGTGTTGCTACAGTGTCTGGCATCGCCCGTGACGGCAGAGTGATACCAACCGGTTGCTGATCACGTCCAACCTGAGACCACTCACTACTACATAACCGCCACAACCAGACTGGAGCAGAATAACGCAGCACTTCGCTGATTTTCTCCAGCCCACGTAAATCGTTGTCGCTCGTCTGGACCGTAAGATTCAGCTCTTCATTAACCACACAGATAATTCCGTCCAGCGGACGGCCACGTCGCAATTTGCGAAGTGCGGTGTATTTTTCAACATCAACGTCCGAGGACAGGCTCCCACCATAAATCAATACCGTACGGTCACCTTCCTGCCAATGGCTGCTTTGTAGGCCGGGAATCAGTTTTTCGATGGCTGTCTCATCACCAGTAACTAACAGTAGACGGACTTTATTTTGCCATAAGTAGCCATAGCGTCGGCATAGATGAACTTTTATAGGATCCTTTTTACTGTTTTTTTTATACTTATTTTGAAAATTAACTGCGAGAGACTTCCCACTCCTGATAGATTGAAACCAAGGCTCCCTGTGATAGAACCATACACCGAAATTCATCAACATAAGAAATACGGAAAATAAAAACATGCATAAGAACCAAAGGCTCACCTTTTCCTTAGATGATACCCACCCAAATTTTTCTCCATAATAGTAAGCCCCTATAGCAGTCAGCATACCAAAGATAAAAAGACATGAAATAAGGCCAATAACCCTCCATTTCGCTGGGATGCTCAATTTAACGCTCCTTGTTATTATCAAACTGTTTTATAACATTAAAGACATAGTCATCACCAACGCTGGCGACCATCAAAACCGGCTCATCGTTTGTTTCTGATATCAATAACGATAAAACAAACGCCAACCACAAATGGGTATCACCTAACTTACCCAGCATCAAATTTAAATGTTTTACCTCATAATTCCATTCAACATTCATAGATGCAGATGAAGCCCTGAATATTTCTAAAACATCCAAAGCATTCTTTTCGCTCATATTACTAAAAACTAATTTTGTCGTTCTTAGAACATCTGGCTGATAAGCTATCATATTTACGAAATTTTGTTTGGCTTGATTTTTATTGCATGCCATAGTTCGCAAAGCCACATTATTATTTTCTTTTCCTGGTATTTGCTTTTGATGAGTCACTATAAATATTGAGGCAAATTCTGATGAGTCAGGGCAATATCCATCAACACCCTCAATGTTTGCAGATATGATTATTATTGCTCGATTCAACGCGATATCAGATAAAGTCTCAAATTCTTGCTCTAATGCTTTACTACAATAATAAATATCCCCCAAACAATCATCATTAAAACCAACTGCTGCCCAACATTCTTTAAAGATCGAGAAAGTAATATAACTATTGCCATATGTAAACATGACATCAAAGATACAGAGTTCTTTCAATCCTAACAGCCTTGCTCTGACTGATGACAATAACTCATAAATCAATTGTTCTTCAGAGTATATCGTTCCATTATGACCACGTAGTTTCAATTGCTGATCTTTATATATTTCAACAGGATTGGACAATGCTATATCGGTCTGTATTACTGCAGATGGAAGAAATAAATTATAAGCGGACACATAAAACTTTTGATTGGCCCATTCAGTCCAATTTTTTCTGGTTAATTCTGCTTCATGCTCTCTTGCTTCAGCCACTGACAAACATAACCCATAGTAATATGTTCGAACTGCAATAATTAAAAAAAAGGCAAACATTCCCCAAAAATACAGAAATGCAGATAATTTTAATAGCTCACCACTTTCAACAGGAGCAATAACTTTAGCCCCCACCCAAAATACTGCCATAGACAATAAAAGACATAAAAGAGATAAAAACCACTTATTCCATTTCATTCCATGAACTTTATCGCATGGAGGAATTATTTGCACAGGCCAACTCATATTGCACCCCACAATTGTTAATGGCACCTTTCCAGATTTTATTGTATTTTGATTAGTAGATTTGACCATCAATTTTTAATTTAACATCTATATATGTCGAATGTTCTTTGCCACGTCTGTTAAGCATATATTTACAAAATAACCCATCCTGATAAAATAATTTCTGTGCGCTCAGTACATCAAGCCCAAACTCAACAACATCATTTTCCGATGGGGAGAACGATGAATAATAATAACCCAGTGCAGGACGCAATAATTTCACTGCTTCACACTCACTGAGTTTGTGGGCAACATCAGCATTTCGATACACACGCAAAATTTTATTCACAACCAATATAAGCTTAATTTCACATACATTTGAATCTGTTAACCCAAGTGAATGGCTTAATCTTTTTCTGCATTCACCATCGCCATTCACTGAATGAACCACCCCGTCTCCGTTAATATAAGACCACGTATTGACATTGCTTAATAACTGCTCCTTTTGCCATTTATCCAGAGCAGGAATCAATAGACCAAATACTGAGGGATCAAAATAACGAAGTAATATATCACCGAGTGATTTAATTGACTGTACAGCGGACAAAGCTATTTGTTCAGCAAGCTGTTCCCCTGTTAAATTCGTCGAAATCCACGCACAGACACTGCGCCCCTCCCCCGCCGCAAGCTTCTCGTTTTTTATCTCGCTCAAAGAATGGTGAATACTATTATTAAACAATTGGTCATCCTTTTCGCTTAACTTACTAAGAGGAAACAGGTAAAGAGGTAAAGTACCTTGAAGTTCTTTGTGCTGAAATATTACAGGGTAAGATTTATAAACTTTTAGGGTATCGTGTAAAAAATATCCTGTTTGATATTCTTTCAAGGATGCATCTATCAGTAGAAAGCAACATCCATTTGTACCAAAAGCAGCACGTGTGATTTTTTCTTTTATATCTTTAAAAGAGTCACCATCCATCATTTACCCTTGCAGACTAATATTAAAAATAAACATAAGGTCATTAGCATCCATTTCACGCCAAAACCAACACCCTCTTGAGTAAACCAACCCAGCACCAGGGCAAGAGGGTTTATTTTCGTTATCGGGATTGCACTATTTCCCCTCCCCCATGAAACATCACGAATATTATTCTGCTATTTTATTAAGATCACATTTTTGACATACCCTACATTTCAAAGATATTCTCTAAATCTCTCAGAGCGAAAAGACTCCAATTGTCCTGATATTTTCTCCAGAGGACCATAAGGCGGCAAGACCGGCGGCGGGGGAAGCTCACGCGTCCACGGTCTGCCGTTCATCACCTCAATCTCCCGCTTTGTACGCAGATCTGCTAATTTCTCTGGCTCAACAAACCGGGAGCATACCTGCTGATTTTCAACTGAATTCATGAAATATCCTTTATCGCCGATTCCAGGGCTTTATTCTGGTCAGCCACGCTGCGGTTGAATGGCGCTGTGCCAAATACGCATTTCTCACACCATATCTGAAGCTCGTCATCCGACATCCAGGTCACTACCACCTGCAACAAAGTTATCGCCACCATCGCCTCCCAGGTCATCAGTACTGCAAGCACCCGAATGCCTAATACCTCAACTGCCAGACCACGAGCGATTAAATCAGCCCCATCCTTTGCGAGAGGTTTACCAATAAGCTCCAGCAGAAGACCGACTGATTTTGTGACAGCCAGGACATCCACAACTGTTTTCAATCCCATCACACCCATCAGGAAAAAACGATTATTCTTAAATTCATCTACACTGCTGAAGCTCCATCAGTAAACACCGAAATCGCCGAAGCAAACCCACCCGCTACCGCCCCAACGCCCTTGACCCATGCTACCGTCAGCTTACCGGCTTCCAGCCCTTTTTCTACTGCCGGCAAAATAACCGTCGTCCCCTGGCTCACCATCGCCAGACCGCTGGCCAGCAGGCTCGCCAGCGGCTTCTTATCATCCCTGAACTGTCCGTACAGGTAGATAAAATCGAGCGCATTCAGCACCAGCAACAGGCTGTTTATCCCTGCCAGCCGGTATTCACTGCCCTTTTCTGAGGCAAAGTACTCTTCCAGCCTGCTGCTCATCCTCTGCCTGTTCGCGGTGACTTCATTCCGGTTTGCCATAAAGCGTTCGCTGTGGCGGATACCTTCCAGCACCGTCTGGCGCAGGGCCGGGGCATCTTTCAGATAGTCATTCACCAACCCGTGAACGGTCTCGGACGGTATCCCCGCTCTTACCATAAATATCAGCCTGACCTGTCCACCCGCAGAATGCGGCTTACCCTGTCTCCCACCGTGACGATAAACGCATCCGTACTGAAGAGCTGTACTTCCAGTTTGCTGGCATTTTTCCGCAGCCCCTTCACCACCGTGGACAGCGATTTGTGGTATTACCCCTCCAGTTTTTTCAATTTGTGCAGGTGTTACCGCGAACGACAAAATTCAATACTGTAATCCATTTAATTAATAGTAAAACCACCACTCCCCTGAATAAATAAATTTAGAACTGGGACAAGCAATTTTACTTACATCATCCGAGCCGTGCCCCTCTTTATTTCCCAGCTGTTGCTCACGCTTTTTTGTTATTTTATTTAAATTGACCATTGCAACATTCCTCATCCCCAGCAACTGAAATATTTCCTCAGCTAACTTGCAACAATTATTTGCATGAGCCTTATATGCAAAAAAAGCAATCAACCCAGAGAGAACTAATGATATAGCGAATAGCACATACAACGAATATTGATATGCCTCCCAATAATCAGAAATTCTCCTGTCATTTAAAACATCATGAAGCATAAACATAAACATGCAAACAAACATTATTATCGCGGTAAGAATAAACATATTTTTAATTCGCCAGAGCATATGTGCAATATGCCCCATATCACATTTCGGACACATCGAAACTATACGATCTTCCGGTAACGCAATGGCATAGACTTCATAATGGTCATGCTGCCATTCAACAATCATGTCCACCTCATCGCCAGCCTGAACACGGGTAACACCCACCCAGCCGCGGAATGGCTGACCATTAATCATCCCCTGCACATATTCCGCCGAATTATTCGAAGATTCGCTTTCTGCCATCATGACAGCACCGAGCCCGGGGCTGCCTGCAAAAATCGCTGCAGCGGCAGCCGTACCTCGCTGCCCATCAGTTATCTCCGGCACAGAGTGGCTCGGGTAGGCATCTGCATCAAAATATTCCCTGAATCTCTCATAGCGGAAAGACTCCAGTTTCCCTGAGATTTTCTCCAGAGGACCATTAGGTGGCAATACCGGCGGAGGGGGAAGCTCCCGCGTCCACGGCCTGCCGTTCATCACCTCAATCTCCCGCTTTGTACGCAGGTCTGCTAATTTCTCTGGCTCAACAAACCGCGAACATACCTGCTGATTTTCAACTGAATTCATGAGATATCCTTTATTGCTTCTTCCAAAGCTTTATTCTGGTCTGCCACACTGCGGTTGAAAGATGCTGTGCCAAATACGCATTTCTTACACCATATCTGAAGCTCGTTGTCAGAAATCCAGGTCACCACTACCTGTAACAACGTTACCGCCACCATAGCTTCCCAGGTCATTAAAATCGCCAAAACTCTGACTCCAAAATATCTGTCTGCCAATTTTATAGAAACATATTCCGCACCAGATGCCATTTTGGCGGCTAACTCAACTTTTCCCATTATTTTTACGACTGGATTCATTGCCTCCAGCAGAAGACCAACTGATTTTGTGACAACAAGGACATCTACAAATGTTTTTAACCCCAAAACTCCAACAAGGAAAAAACGATTATTTTCTATTTCTGCTTTGACAGCGAGAACGTCTGAATACACCGACATTAAAGACGCCCCCCCACCCGCTGCCGCCCCAACGCCCTTGACCCATGCTACCGTCAGCTTACCGGCTTCCAGCCCTTTTTCTACTGCCGGCAAAATAACCGTCGTCCCCTGACTCACCATCGCCAGACCGCTGGCCAGCAGGCTCGCCAGCGGCTTCTTATCATCCCTGACCTGTCCGCACAGGTAGATAAAATCCACCGCGTTCAGCACCAGCAACAGGCTGTTTATCCCTGCCAGCCGGTATTCCCCCCTGCCCTTTTCTGTTGCAAAGTACTCTTCCAGCCTGCTGCTCATCCTCTGCCTATTCGCGGTGACTTCATTCCGGTTTGCCATAAAGCGTTCGCTGTGGCGGATACCTTCCAGCACCGCCTGGCGTAACGCCGGGGCATCTTTCAGATAGTCATTCACTAACCCGTGCACGGTCTCTGACGGTATCCCCGCTCTTATCATAAATATCAGCCTGAACGCCGTGGTCGCCAGCTTCTCCCCTGCCTTATCCACCCGCAGAATGCGGCTCACCCTGTCGCCCACCGAGACAATAAACGCATCCGTACTGAAGAGCTGTACTTCCGGTTTGCTGGCATTTTCCCGCAGTCCCTTCACGACGGTGTTCATCGATTTCTGGTAATACCCCACCAGTTTTTTCATGTTGCCGACCTGCTGCATCAGGGTGGCCGTCATGGCGGTCGCCGTCAGCGGTGTCACATCTTCGTCTTTTTTCGCCTTCACCGTTGCCAGATACGGCTCCAGCTCGCTGATTAACTGCGGGTTGTTGGCCGCCACGTGCCGCCACAGCAGGTTCTCACGGTTTTTTGTGCTGTATTCATTCCACCAGCCGTCTATCTTTGCGGCACCTGCCGGACAGCTGTTAATCCCGTGCATCGCCATTCCCACCGCTGACTGGTAGAACAGCCCTGCCCGCTGCACCTCACAGTGGAAATCATCCAGCACGGCCAGCAGCACCGGCGCACTGAGCCAGTTCACCACGCTGACGATACGCTTCTGGAAGATAGCGTTAACCGTGTCAACCAGGCTCGTGTAGCAGGTATCAAAATTCGCCTGTCGGGCTGTGTTGAGCTTTTTCTGATAGGGTGCCCAGCTTCTGGCCCGGGCATCAGTGAAGTTCTGTGGGCGTTCCGCCAGCTCCTTGTCGACCTGCGCTTTAATGGCTGCTACCTTCTGCTGGTGAAGCGCCAGCGGCTCCGGCGGATCCAGCAAAACATTTTCTGGATAAGAGACTGTCACATTTTGTGCATGCCACGCCCTGACCAGCCTGTCGTCAGCTCTTATTTGCGCCAGCACGTCTGGCTTGCCCTGAAAACGTTGCTCCAGTGTTTTCAGACGGGCATCAAGATATTCATCCGACAACATCGCGTTTTCAGGCTGAGCAAATCGCTCCACCACCTCCTCACCGCGTGTCTGCGCTTTGTCAGTCAGTATCGTTTTTAATGCATCAAGACTGGTTTTTGTGGCAAATTCAAGCTCCCGCTCGTGCAGAAACTGCCCCTGACGCCCCAGTACATCCTGGCTCCAGCCGTTGAGTTCATGAACAATCCCTACCGGATCCCAGAGTGGAAGCAGCAGCGGCGTCATCCCCTCACTCCGGTTCTGCATGGCCGTAACCGTCGCGGCAGCCCTGCCGCTGCGTTTTTTTGCCCACGGGTACAGGCTGGACTGCATTTTCACCACATCATCACTGACCCGCCAGGGGTCATCCACCGTCGGATCCCAGAGCGACGATACCCGGCTGACATTTACTACTTTTGCATCATCCGGGCCGGGCAGCAGGCCTGAAACAGATGGCATCTGATAGTCCAGCACCTGATTCAGACTCGCTTCGGTGACATTGGTCCCTGTTTTGGTGCGCTGGGCCCCCGACGCTGAGGGTATTACTTTCTGCATTCTCTCACTGCGGGCTCTGGCGTCTGAGCTGTACCGTTCAAGCGTCTCCTTTTCCCACGGATACTGGCTGAACGCAAACCACACATTGCCGCACTTATCCGGTGATTCAATGCTCATAAACTCAACGTTTTGCGCAATATGCTCTCCCGTTTCACACAGCGCCTTATCCACCGGGGCAGGGTTAGACGCCACCTGCTGCAGCCACAACGAGCCGTCCGGCGCAACGCTGTAGCACTGCCAGTAATTCGCGCCCTGTTTTCCTTTTTCATAGAATACGTAAAGGTAACCCTGACGAAGCGCACGGAGGGTGTACTTTTCATTATTGCCGAGCGTTACCCCGGTGATGCAAGGATCCTTCGCCCACTCCGGTAAACCGGTATTAATATTTTCCGGCACAACGGCATAGCGCACGGGCAGTACCGTCAGGCCTTTCGTTGTGCATAATCCCTGGCATGCCATATTCACGTCCTTTTTCTATTAAGCCTGCAAAAAAGGCATATTTAGCGGGTGAAAAAATGAGAACCTGCGAACACTTTATGATCGGAACACTGGCAGAGCACACGGTCCTGATCCTTTACAAGAAGTATGCCATTACTGACAATACTCACGGCAGTGGCCTGAATGGGAAATGTTCCTTTGCAAACAGTACAGATGGCTTTATCATTATTTTGCGCCACCTGTTTTCCCTCACTGAAATAATTTGCAGTTGCAGAAATTATTTTTCCATTACTCGTCCTGTCTCCCAGGACAGCTAATTTTATAGTCATCTCTATTCCTCACATATTAGCTAAGCATCACCACGGCCCCTTGCTGTTGGGCGGCAGAAATGACCCCAGGTTTGCAGCCAGAAGATAACGAAAGCGTTGAGTTTAAAGTTTCCGCAGACTGTTGTTGAACAGCAATACATTTCAACGTTACGTTTTTGCCAGTACCCACTTCCACCCCTGCATCACTTAACCGTATAAATGCCCCTCCGCAAACCAAAACGATTTCTTTCTTAGCTGAGATAACAATACTATTCTCTGAACTGGCGACAGAAAGCTTTTCTTTAGCAAATAAATTCAACGCGTCCGATTGTGCCTGAATATCGACTTTGCCCTCGGAGGCATACATCTTTATTCCCAATTTGTGTGCGAATAAGCTCAGAATATCGCCCACTGCGAGAGTAAATTTTTTGGCTATGCTAATGTCAGTATTTTGACCAGCAGTAACAATTATATTTTCCCCCGCCGAGACTTGTACACTTGCTGGGGTGACCTGCGCAATTCCAGAAGGGGCAGACAGAAGTAACGCTTGCTGCTTAAGATCACTAAGCGTTTGATTCATTAATGTTGTCTGCTTCTCAAGGTCGGCTAATTCCGCCTGAGCTGCCTGAGCTGCGTGACGTAATCCAGAAGTCACCTCTCTTGCAGCATCAAGTTCTTTGAGCGCGGCCTGCATTTCGCGCTGTAGCCCCTGCGCTTTCGCCTGACCATCCGCCGAGATAAAAATCCCTTTCTGCGCCCGGATGGCGCCCCAGCTGTCCGTCCGGAGCTCAAAACCCTCCCCGCGCGGTTGTTTTTCAGCATCCACTAAATGCCCGAGGTTCAGCTGGCTCTTGCCGCCGTACTCCGTGCTGACCTTGATGTGCTCTTTCCCGCGCTCGTCGTCGAGGCGGATTTTATTGTTCGCCGGGGTACGCAGCACGTTACGCTTATAGTTGCGGATGGTGACGTGGTCCCCGTGCGCCGAGTCGTGCAGCACGCCGGTAATGTACGGACGGTCCGGGTTACCGTCCTCAAAGCCAATCGCCACTTCGGTACCCGCCAGCAGCGGCAGATGCAGGCCGTAGGTGTCCCCGGCATACGGGCGGGACTGGCGCACCCACAGGCTCTCGAACCCGGTCTCCCAGCTGTCACGGTCAAACAGCATGTTCACGCGATAGCGGCCGTCCTTATCAATATGGCCGTAGGTGTCATTTTCGGTGGTGCTGGTGACGCGGGCCGGCAGCGTACCGGCCATCACCGGACGCGTGCCCGGCTCCGGGCGGAAGCTGAAATCTGCACTGTCCGGAATACCGTCAAAATGAATGCAAAAATCTTCATCCCGCCGCGCATGGCTGCGCATCGCCGTGATGACCACACCTCGGGCAAACACCTCTGCCACTTCATACCCGCCGGTGACCTTCAGCACCTGGCCGGGAGAGAGCGCCGGGCTGCTGGTGATGGCCCGGGTCTGCGTCTGACCATTCAGGTAGCGCTCATGCCGGATTCGGGCATAAAACGCCCCGGACTCGGGTGCCGGATGACGCTCATACGCGATGCCCGGCGTCAGATAATTGTCGGCATAGTGGTACGCTTCCCCGTAAGTGGTCGTATCCCCGCGGGTCACATCCACCTGCGCGTTCATGTCCTGCGTGGCCTGCTGGTAGTTGTAATCCCGGGTGCTGACCTGCTTCTGCACCACGCTGTGATGGCTCTCCATCCCCCACACTGCATCCACGCCCTGAGAGTGCTGCCCTGAAGGCGGGACCGACGGCAGGGTCAGGCCTTTCTCATACCCCTGCTGACCGTCGTAAAACTCCACCACGTCGATGTTCAGGCGCGTGTCGGTGGTGAAGCGGAACCAGATACCTACCTCACCCAGCAGGCGGGTGATGAAGTGCAGGTCGTTCTCGCCGTACTGCATCACCTGCTCGCGGCGCGGGTAGTCTCTGGTCAGCGAGAACAGAAAATCCTGGCCGCGCATGCCGTGACGCTCGCGCAGGATTTTTTCCACGATTTGCGGTACCGACATGTCCTGGTAAATCGCGTTCTGGTGCGAACGGTCCAGCAGCGCCAGGCGTGGCCGCAGCGTCAGGGCGTAATGCGTTTCATCCTTCGAGGTGCCGAGCCGCTCAAAACCGGTCACCACGCCCTGAATCACCCGCAGCGGCTGCTGTATTTTAATGCCGTAACCCTGGTCAACCGGGGCCTGCAGCGTCAGCGAGCCGGGCTTCATCAGCATCATCTCTTTGCTGATGCCGTGGTCGCGGCTGGTAAACTCAATGCGGTAGCGGAACGGTCGGCTCAGGGCTTCGTCGCCGTCAAAGGCCAGCACGTCGGGTTCGGCCTCACAGCCTTTTATCGCCAGAAGGTGGTGGTTGTGACTGTATCTGATCGGTGGAGTGTTACTCATACGTAGTCTCCCTGTAGCCAGTCAAACGCCAGGCCGATCCCCTCCTCTTCGCTCCAGCTGAGGCAAAGCGACTTTGGCTTTTGTTTTGCGGCCATGTGAGAGAGCAACTGCTGACTCAGCACCGGCAAAATCTGTTGATTCAGCAGACTGTCGACGTTGCGCGCGCCCGTATCCGGCAGCAGGCAGGCTGCCGTCAGCGCGTCGTAAAGGCTCTCATCGATATGTGTGGCCAGACCATAGTGACGGTCTAAACGCCTGCTCACCTGCGACAGCTTCATTTCAACAATGGTGCGCATAGCTATCTCGTTGAGCGGTCGGTAAATCACGGTCTGGAAGCGGGCCAGGAGTGCCGGCTGGAAGTGGTCGCGTAATATCGGGCGCAGCAGTTCGTGCAGGTCGCCTTCGGTGGCGTCAGGCTGTTCTTCCAGCAACTGCATCAGGTGGTCACTGCCGAGGTTGGAGGTCATCAGAATAACGGTATTGCGGAAGTCGATTTCACGACCTTCCCCATCACGCATAAAGCCGCGATCGAAGACCTGATAGAACACATTCATGACATCGCGGTGGGCTTTTTCCACTTCATCCAGTAGCACCACGCTATATGGTCGTTTTCGCACGGCTTCAGTCAGAATACCGCCCTGGCCGTACCCGACATAGCCCGGAGGCGAGCCTTTCAACTGCGAAACCGTATGCGGCTCCTGGTATTCTGAGAGGTTAATCGTGATGAGTGACTTCTCGCCGCCATACATGACATCGGCCAGCGCAAGCGCGGTTTCAGTTTTCCCGACGCCACTCGGCCCCACCAGCAGGAATACGCCCTGCGGGCCGTTCTCGGACGTGAGGCCCGTTTTTGCCGCGCGCAGACGCTGAGCGACGGCCTTAAGCGCCGTATCCTGCCCGACCACGCGCTTCCCTATTTCATTTTCCAGCATCAGCAGTTCGGTTTGCTCGTCTTTCATCAGCGATGACAACGGCACACCTGTCCAGTCGGCTATCACATTGGCTACGGTGCGTACATCCACATCCAGGGAGAGCAGCGGGTTACCGTGCTGCATCTCGTTAAGTTCCTGATGCAGCTGGTGAGTCTCGCTCTGGCGCGAGATATCCTGACGGCTTTCGAGCAATTGAGCGGTCAGCTTCAGTTCCTGACCATACTGGCTTTCGAGTTCATCGAGCGCCACAATCAGGTTTACCTCTTCCTGCTCTATCGCGCTCAGACGTCCAGCATGACTCTGATTGCCAATCGCGATATCTTCCAGCAGCGCCTGCTTCTCCATGTCGAGCGCGGTGATAGATGCGCGATAACGAATAAGCTGCTCCGGAACCGTGTCGATGCTCATGCGTACGCGGGCGGCAGCGGTATCCAACAGATCCACCGCTTTATCAGGAAGTTGACGCCCCGTCAGATAACGGCGCGACAGGGTAACTGCGGCACGAACCGCATCATCGGTAATGTGCACATGGTGATGTTCGGCGTAGCGGGATTTCAGGCCACGCAGCATCAGGCAGGCGGTATCGTCATCCGGCTCATCGACTTTTACCATCTGGAAGCGGCGCTCCAGGGCTGCATCGCGCTCAAAGTATTGTTTGTATTCAGACCAGGTGGTGGCAGCAATTGTCCGCAGTTCACCACGCGCCAGCGCGGGCTTCAGCAGGTTGGCTGCATCCGCGCCACCGGCCTGGTTGCCAGCACCGATGATGGTATGCGCTTCGTCGATAAACAGCAGAACGGGTACCGGGGACTGCTGTACTGCATCAATGACGTTTTTCAGACGCTGTTCGAACTCCCCCTTCACACCCGCACCCGCCTGCAGCAGGCCGAGGTCAAGCGTACGTAGCACCACGGTTTTGAGCGATTCAGGCACATTGCCTTCGGCAATTCTGAGCGCCAGGCCTTCAACCAGTGCGGTTTTGCCCACGCCCGGCTCGCCAACCAGGATCGGGTTGTTTTTGCGTCGACGGGAAAGAATGTCCACCATCTGACGAATTTCGGTGTCACGACCAAACACCGGATCGATTTTGCCTTCTTTCGCCTTCGCAGTGACATCAAGGGTGAATTTATCCAGCGCATTCTGCAACGCAGGGTTGAGTTCTCCCTCTTTTACTTCTGCACCCACAGGGCGCCCGACGAACTCGACTTCTCCGCCATGGCTTTGCGCCAGTTCCGCTTCCTGCTGCACTTCCGGACGTTCATCTGACTGCGCATCAAGCAACGGTCGAAGACGCTCAAGCTGACTCTGGCCCAGGGTCAGCAAAGGCCACAGACCGTTGCAGCGCACCAGGTTTTGTTTCTCAACCAGTGCCATCAGTAAATGCACACTGCGGATATGTTCTTCACCCGCCAGTGAGGCTATCAGCCAGGCTTGCTGCATCAGAGACTGGATGTTTTCTGAAAGCTGCGGCCGGTGGCGTACCGAGCGCGGCTGTTTATCCAGCCAGCCCAGTAAATCCTGCCAGATGCCGTCCATATCCCATTCGTAGCGGCGAGCCAGCACCGTCAGGTCACCTTCCCCCTGCTCCAGCAGCTTCAGCAGCCAGTGCTCCGGCAGAATTTCTGCATGCGCGCGAGTCTGGCAGAGCGAAGCTGCACCTTCCATTGCCCGCGCGCAGTATGGATTAAGACGTCGAAGGAGGATTGCCGGGTTTTCCATGTTGGTTTTACTCACTGTTGTGGACCTTTCGGACACGCTACCGCCCCTGGCCGTTACCGAGGCCCATAAGGTCTGTTTCCGGGATGTAATGTTTTCTTTGCTCAGCGCCCGCAGCGGCAGACGTTCAGCAAAGAGAAAAGCGGACAGGAAAACCTGCCCGCTTGCGACTTACGCAGTAGCGCGTTCGTTCCAGGAGTCGGAATGAATGATGTTGCCGTCTTTGTAGGTCCAGGTGATTTTTTCGTAACGCAGTTCAACGCGCTCAAGGTGGTTGTGCTTCTCTTTAGAAGGATCCTTAACGTCATACATTTCAGGATTCACCTTCACCACCTTCACGTTTTCCAGTTTGGTGTTGAAATACTCCACTTCCTGGCCCGCGTCGTTGATTTTGTACCACTTGAATTCCGCAGACTTCAGGGTCTGACCCGTGGTCACAGCCTTATAAAGATATGGGCTGGAGGAATCGATTTCTTTGGTGAACAGGAATGGCGTGTGGATACGCGTCCCGGTCAGCTTGCCGGTATTGTTATCGGTCGGGATGTACAGGTTGTGTTCCTGAGCCACCACTTCGATGCTGCCTTCACGGTCCTGAACGTCTACAGACCCT
This sequence comes from Enterobacter sp. T2, assembly GCF_010692925.1. Classification (NCBI taxonomy): domain Bacteria; kingdom Pseudomonadati; phylum Pseudomonadota; class Gammaproteobacteria; order Enterobacterales; family Enterobacteriaceae; genus Enterobacter; species Enterobacter sp. T2. Next base: position 3,424,478 of record NZ_CP048736.1, read on the forward strand.
TTAATGTCCGCGCCGCCATCGTCTTTCAGCCAAAGATAAACAGGAATTGCCATGGAATTACTCTCCATTTAATTGTGATGCGCCATCATCCTGCGATGGCGCCGGGTGTTTGCCGGGTAGCTGACAGGCGTTCGCCTGCGGCACCAGACTGATTTCGACACGACGGTTGAGCGCACGCCCTTCCGGGGTGTCGTTGGTTGCAACAGGACGGCTTTCGCCATAGCCCTGCACAGCAAAACAGCTTTCAGGTACGTCGCCGGTGTCTCGCATCCAGTTGCGCACTGCCTCGGCACGTTTCAGCGAGAGCATCTGGTTCAGTTGCGGATTTCCGGTGTTATCAGTGTGGCCAGATACGACAATCAGCCAGCCCGGCTTCGCTTTGATGCCCACCAGAGAATTCACCAGCATTTTGGTGGAACCCGCTTTGAGCACGAATTTTCCGGAGTCGAACAACGACATGCTGTCGAGACGCACAATTTTCGGTACCGGTTTGGGTTTCGGCTGTGGTTTAGGAGGCGGTGGCACATACGAGCGGATCGCTTCCAGCACCGGCATCCGGAGACGTTCGCCCTGATAAAGCCCCAGGCCCAGCCGGGCCGGTACGCCGTTACGCGCCAGATCATCCAGCAGCACAGCATCCGCACGCAGGATCGCAACCGCGCTGGCTTTCTGGTCATAGTTATCCATAGAGATGCTGTCGTAACGGGCAATATCGAAGCTCACGCGATGCACTAGCTGGCGATTGTTCCAGCCGCTACTCAGCAGCGCGGCGATCGCCGCCAGGGTGAAAAGACTCAGGACGCAGCGCCAGGTGCGGGCTTGCGATGTGAGCCCGCTCCCTTCCGGTAGCAGCGGCAGGATAAAATCCGGGAACGGGGAAATAATCGTACTGTCCGTTCCCACTGGCTGCCAGCCCGTCACCCGCTGCATCGCAGTGTGACGAGAAAGCCATGCCGTCCAGACCGATGTGGCCAGACTGCCGGCCAGGATCGGTCCCATACCCCACAGCACCGCAACAGGTGCAATGACAGGAACATCGGGGTTTTCATCCATAAAGACAGCTTTGACGTGCTTATGGAACCAGCCCATCAGGCTGTTCATGAGTACTTGCTGTTGCATCGCAGGCGAACCACCCGTGGTGACCCACGCAGCGATTGAGCTCGGCGCTGAAGACTCACGCCAGACCCTCATTCCCTCTCCGGCGATAGCCGCCTGCCAGAGCATGTCATTCGTCATTGCGCTACCAACCTGGCCATTCAGAACCAGCGGCACAGAATGACCCGTTTCCTTACGCAGCTGGCTGATTTGCCAGCGCAGGGCCAGCAGGCGGCTGGTAAGTCGCTCGCTGTCGGCGTGTTTCTGTGGACAGACACTGACCATCACCGACAGCTGACGCCCCCAGTCAGGTCGCAGCCACAGCACCTGCCGGGCGACCTGCTCAAGATCCTGATGATCTTCAACGCGGATCCAGCACCCTTGTGTGACGGTGAGCACCGGAGACGACTGCGGCCAGGTCAGAGGTAGATCGCCACAAACCAACACCACGGGTTGACGGTAAGTGGCTTCAGGAAGGTCATCCAGATGTAAGGTGACGTCAGGTTCAGCACGACGGCTGGCGATATACCAGAACGCGATGATAAGGCCGATCATCGCCAGCATAACGAGCCCCGAAACCAGTCGGGATACTGGCAGAAAACCCAGGCAGACCACAGCACTCAGCAGGGCAGCCCACAGCGCAATCCCGCGCTGTTGTGCAGGACTCATTTTACGACTCCCGGCAACAAGGACTGCAGCAGTTGATCGAGCCAATGATCCAGCCCCCACCAGAGCGCAGCAAGAACCACCACGCTAAGGCCAATACGCATGGACCATGATTCAAGCCACCCTCCCATTCCCCGCCCGACACGGCTCTCTGCCAGCACAGGATGCGTCTGCGGATAGCTAAACGGCGCCACCCGTTCATTCAGGGCTGTGACGAGCTTCTGACGTTCCGGATCGTTTAGCGAGCGGAAGTTCCCCAGAAAACCCAGCATCATGACTCGCTGGAAGCAGGTCAGCACGGCGCAGTCTGGTGCTGGCTCACGCAGCACATCGCGCATCTTGTCGCACAGGGTGTCACCCGCATCCATCGTGCCAAGAAAATGCCCCTGCAGCGGTATGTCATACCACTCCACACAGGCATCGTCCTCCACACCACGACCTTTTACCGCCTCATCAAGCAATGCACATTGAGCGGAGAGGATATGCTGACAACTGGTCTCATCCAGCTCACTGGCTTTCAGTTCACGCTGAACGCGCTCCACATCCGCGATACAGCGCTCCCACAGAGCCCGCCCTTCTCCTTCCAGAAACTGCGGACCATGGCGAAGGCTGATAACCTGAAGCCAGGTATCCTGCAGCAATGCATCAATATCCACTGACACGGCAGTGCCATGTTTACGTTCATTCATGTTCGCAGTACCGCAAAGAGTTCAAGTTCAGGCTCGCCAAGCATGCCCGGGACGTAAAACATGCATGTTCCGCTCTGGAGCATTTCTGTCGCCAGAGGATGGGAAAGATCGAGACTGAAATACTGGTTTTCCAGGCGCAATGGAATGGCGGCTGGCACATGGCGCAGTGGGGTTAATGGTACGCCCACACGTGAAGAGTTGACGATCCCCCGCACATGGTCAGGACTGCCCACCTTACACTGGCGCGGAAACTGTTCCTGCAGTTGGGCAACCGGTATCGGTGAACGCACGGAAAGGTAGTAATCGGCCCCTTCACGCAGACGTGGGTCATGCAGACGCGCCTGCCAGAAGTGCAGCCGTGGGTCATAGTCGAGTGACAGGGCCACCACGCGGGACGGCAGGCTCGCTTCAAGCAGATCGCCAAGCAAATCAAACAGCGGTGGAAATACCGCATTGAGTTGCTCGTGCTGCCAGACAGGTATGGCGCTCACCTGATGCTCCAGAGAGAAGGTCAGCAGGCTCCCGGCCAGGCGAGAAAGTTCCGGATACAGACGTTCCGGCGGGCTTTGCAGGTTACGCTGGAACTGACCAAGCACGGGCTCGGCACTGTTCAGCGCGTTGAGCAGCCAGAACAGAGATACATCCGCCACGGCGAAATCAGCCATGCGCTCATTGCTTTCACGACGCATTGCCATCAGACGGCAGAGGCGAACTCGCAGCTGGGTCAACAGCTGTTCCAGTTGAGTCACCAGCCAGCGGCTGCCCTGGATAGTCAACAGAGGAGGGAGAAACGTCTCATCTAATTGCCATGAACCCTGTGAATCTTGCTGCAGTCGGGCGACAGGGCAAGTCAGATAATCGCTGTTATTCTGATGATCAAAACGCAGCGTCAGCTCCGGCTGCAACACCGCTATCTGACGGGTATCCTCACCAAAGGCATTGCGAACATCCCGCCAGCTCTGGCGATATCGCACCGGACGCTCAGCGACTTCATCAGGCTTTAAACAGTTGCCGCCGTTCGCCCGCAGCAGCGGAAGCGCCAGCACCACCGTCACCTCCTGTGATTCACTCTCAAGCGACAGCACCGGCGGCAGAGGATCAGCATTGTCGGTATCAATCAGCGTGCCGTCCTGGAAACGGACGTGGAGATGCCGGGCCTGAATACGCCCTAGTTTGAGAGATTCCGGTTCAAAGGTGGCATCAATGACCCCCCACGGGCACGAAAGACCCAGTCGGGCAATACATTCCGCAGACCAGGCCGCATACGCGACCTGTTGCTGAAAATGCTGGGGAGAGACCAGAATGCCCCTGCCCCATAACGGTTGTTCCGTTTTCATCAGCTTCCTGCCTGTTTTACGATTTCGCCTTCGGCATCTGGGAAACCAGTGACAGGTTGACGTCCATGCCTTCGACCTGGAAGTGAGGGATCGCGTAGAGCTTCACACGGAAGAAGCCCGGGTTGTCTTCAATATCTTCGACAACCACTTTCGCATCACGCAGCGGGTGAGACGCCTGCAGTTCATCGCCCGGATCGGTCATTTCAGTGACCAGACTGCGGACCCAGGTGTTCAGCTCCAGTTCAAGCAGGCGACGATCCTTCGTGGTACCGATGTTTTCGCGCTGAATCAGCTTCAGGTAATGGGCGATACGCGACAGCAGGAAGATATACGGCAGACGCGCGTTGATGCGGCTGTTAGCCGTTGCATCTGCGGTGTCATACAGCGCCGGTTTCTGGCTTGAGTTAGCCGAGAAGAAGCAGGCATAGTCGCGGTTTTTGTAGTAGGACAAAGGAATGAAGCCCAGATTCGCAAACTCAAATTCGCGGGTTTCGGGGATCATGACCTCGCTCGGGATTTTTACCTGATTGCCGGTACCGAGATCGTAAAGATGGATAGGCAGGTCCTGAACCGCACCACCGGCCTGCGGACCACGAATCTGTACGCACCAGCCATTATTGATAAAGCTACGCACCATGTTGGACGCAAAGGCAAAGGAGGCATTCGTCCACAGGTATTTGTCGTGATCCGGACCTTTGACCTCTTCGACATAATTGAAGCTGCGAACGGGAACGGTATCTGGCCCGTACGGTAAACGTCCCAGTACGCGCGGCATGACCAGGCCGATATAGCGAGCGTCGTCGGTATCGCGGAACGATTTCCACTTGATGTACTCTGCGCGGTCAAAATAGTTACCAATATCTTTTATCGCAGCGACGTCTTCCATGGACTCTTTAAGGAAGAATTTTGGACCTGCTGAGCCGATAAACGGCATGTGCGCAGCAGCGGAGACTTTAGAGATGTTGCGCAACAGCGCGACATCCTGCGCTGAAGCATCGAACTCGTATGCGGAAATCAGTGCCGCAATTGGCTCGCCGCCTGGGGTATCATATTCATCAATATAGGTGTGTTTATACAGACCACTCTGGATGATTTCCGGGCTGTCTTCGAAGTCCTGACGCAGGTCTTCTTTAGACATACTCAGCAACTCAATTTTCACGTTCTGGCGAAAATCTGTTTTATCAATCAGCGACTTTACTCCGCGCCACAGACCTTCAACTGCCTGAAACTCCTCATGGTGCATTACCGCGTCCAGCTGACGGCTGATCTGGTAATCGAGTTCAGCAATGTGTTGATCAATCAGGCTTTTATCCAGTTTTTCGACTTTCGCACCGGCTTTGGTCAGACATTCCAGGAAGACCTGCATACCTGCCGTCAGACGTTCATCAGCGGTCGCATCCGACATCGCCTGCGCGTCCTGCCAGATATCCAGGGCGCTCAATTCAGAGACGGGACTTAAGTTGATTTTCTCAAACAGGGAGGCGTAAACCCCACCCGTAGCAGGACGTTCCAGCACCATGCTTTCACCGCCAGCAATATTATTTTGTACAGACATGAGCATTCCTTGATTAATCCGTTAAAACATCGTGATGGTTAAGCTTTTTTGGGTGCCAGTGCGGATAATTCATTGCGCAATTCAGCGCTAAGCGACTGGTCAAGAACGATTTTTTCCAGCTCTTTTCGGAAAGTCTGGTTATCCAACAGGTTGGCCTTAAGATCGCGGAGTAAGTTGCGCATCGCCAGCATCGCCTTCAGCTGTGGTATCTGGGCAGCCACCTGCTCTGGCGTGAAATCTTTCATGCTCTGGAAAGTCAGCTCAATATTGTCCTCACCACCATCATCTGACAGTGTGTTTTTGACGCTCAGATTAACTTTTGGGGAATATTCGGAAAGAACACTGTCGAAATTATTTTTGGTGATATTAACTTTTTCACGCTCAGATATTGGCGCAGCATCCTGACCATTACTGAAATCACCGGCAACAAGCAGTTTTAAGGGTAATTCCATTTTCTTGCTTGCTCCGCCAGTATGCAGGTCAAGCTTCAGGTTAATACGTGCCTTAGGCACTTCATTCTGAAAACTGTCAGACATTTGATCATCCCTCTTTGTTTTGCGATGCAAACTTCACGGTATCGTTCTTGATGCGCAATATTAGAACAATGATCGACCTCAAATCAAATACACAGATCATTTATCCGCAATTAGAAAATTCTTAAGAATTTTCCTCTAAGATATTATTGCAACTTATCAGACCAACCCAGAAAAAGAAGCTACTCTTTTTCTGTAAAACAAATATTTGTATCGTAAAAGGGATTGCAGCCAGTCAGATGCTAAAAAAACAATATTGTTTTGATTTGCATCACAGCACTATATCAAAAACACAGGAGAGAACTACTTTAGACTCGATAAAAAGAAAGGTGAATAAATTATGGACTCAGGCACTTCATTCATTGGGTGAATAATAAATAAGAACTTTCACAAAGAAAATTCTTATTTGTTAAACGAAGAGGTACAAAAAAAATTTGAATACGGAATCTGCCACAAAAAAATAGCGCTTTTAATCCTTCCTCTCTTGAAGAGGCTTCCTGCCCGACTCAGGTGGAAGGTGTTCTCATGACTGACTGCCTATAAAAACTGTAAAATCAACCACCTCCTTGACTGCCGCTTTTTTAATCAAAAACGAGTAATAGCACATAACGTATAACGGTGCTACATTACGCCGCCCACCCAAATCAGCAGTGGTCAGGCAACGCCGTAAAGTTCGGTAAAGCCTGAAACCATCACCTTGAAGAACGGTCTTAATGGCACGTCGTATCGCACACGCTGCGCTACCTTTACAGGCTTCACATAGGTTTTACTATCTTGTCTCAATCCAAATTTGAACGTGCGTTTTTACACCCGCGTTACTGGTTTACATGGTTTGGTCTTGGCGTACTCTGGCTGCTGGTGCAACTTCCCTACCCTGTGCTGCGTTTGCTGGGGTCGAAACTGGGCAGCGCCTCTCGCTATTTCCTGAAAGGTCGCGAAGCCATCGCGCGCAAAAACATCGAGCTTTGCTTTCCTCAGTACAATGCTGAAGAGCGCGAAAAATTGATCTCTGAAAACTTTAAATCTATCGGTATGGCGCTGCTCGAAACCGGTATGGCCTGGTTCTGGTCGGATGAACGCGTCCGCAAGTGGTTTGATGTCGAAGGGCTGGACAACCTTAAACGCGCGCAGTTGCAAAAGCGCGGTGTGATGGTTGTGGGCGTTCACTTTATGTCGCTGGAGTTGGGTGGCCGGGTGATGGGTCTTTGCCAGCCAATGATGGCGACCTACAGACCGCACAATAGTCCAGTAATGGAGTGGGTACAGACGCGCGGCCGCATGCGTTCCAATAAAGCGATGATCAGCCGTAATAATCTGCGTGGAATGGTCGGTGCCCTGAAGAAAGGTGAAGCCGTCTGGTTTGCCCCCGACCAGGATTATGGACGTAAAGGCAGCAGCTTTGCCCCCTTCTTTGCCGTTAAAGACGTGGCGACAACCAACGGTACCTTTGTGATTTCGCGGTTGTCAGGCGCCGCCATGCTGACCGTGACGATGGTGAGAAAAGCGGATAAATCAGGCTATCGTCTGCACATCTCTCCTGAAATGGCTAACTATCCTGAAAACGAATGCGAAGCCGCAGCGTTTATCAACAAGGTCATCGAAACTGAAATCATGCGCGCGCCAGAGCAATATCTCTGGATGCATCGCCGTTTCAAAACGCGCCCACTTGGCGAAGCCTCGCTCTATATTTAAGTCCCGCGTGACGGTTAGTTTCGATAAGAAACTAACCTTTTCAATCACCTGTAATAACCCCGTGTAACGGTTTTTCGTCGCGTCGCTCAAAGTGAATTTATTGCGTTGTGAAATCAAACTGTCGCCGTTCCACGACACCCGTAAGTGTCGGAAATTATTTAAAAAAATCCCTCTTGTCACCCCTCTTTTTTAGGCGTACATTAGCGCCGTCTGGCTACAGGAAAGCACAGAATTCTGAGCTGGAGTCGGCGGCATAGCGGGAAAATTCTCATTTCCGTTTTGGCCGGATTTCAGTTCTCTATACTCAGTTGGACTCTGTTTTTAAATGCGTACCACAAGATACGCGGAGCGATGAAACGTGAAATATTTCTTTATGGGCATTTCGGTGATCGTTTTAGTCTGGGCCGGAACCTTTGCCCTGATGATCTAGTGAAGAACATGCAGTCAAAAAGACAGGAGCCATAGGCTCCTGTCTTTTTATGTCATGATGATGCGGGGTGTTCGGAGACGCTCTTTGTTGAGAGCAGGCCATCGGCCCGGAACATACTCTTGATGCCCCTCACCGCCTGACGAATACGGTCGCTATTTTCGATTAAAGCAAAGCGCACATGGGTGTCACCGTAATCACCAAAGCCAATGCCCGGTGAAACACACACCTTCGCGTCCTGCAGCAGTTTTTTAGCAAACTCAAGCGATCCCATTGCCGCATACGGCTCCGGAATTTTCGCCCAGACGTACATGGACGCTTTCGGCATTTCCACCATCCAGCCCGCTTCATGTAACCCTTTTACCAGCACGTCGCGGCGGCGTTTATACTGGGCTGCAATGTCGTGAACGCATTGCTGATCGCCTTCAAGCGCCGCAATAGCGGCAACCTGTAGCGGCGTAAAGGTGCCGTAATCGTGATAGCTCTTGATTCGCGCCAGCGCACTCACCAGCGTTTTGTTACCCACCATAAAACCAATACGCCAGCCCGCCATGTTGTAGCTTTTCGACAGGGTAAAGAATTCTACCGCCACGTCACGCGCCCCCGGTACCTGCATGATTGAAGGCGCTTTCCAGCCGTCATAGACGATATCCGCATACGCCAAATCATGTACCACCAGCACGTCATAACGCTTAGCCAGGGCCACAACCTTCTCAAAGAAATCGAGCTCCACACACTGCGCCGTCGGGTTGGACGGGAAACCCAGGATCATCATCTTGGGTTTCGGATAGCTTTCGCGAATGGCGCGCTCCAGTTCGTTGAAGAAATCGACGCCTTCCACCAGCGGTACAGAACGTACCTGCGCCCCGGCTATCACCGCGCCGTAAATATGGATTGGGTAACTCGGATTGGGAACCAGTACCGTATCACCGTGATCCAGCGTGGCCAGCATCAGGTGCGCCAGCCCCTCTTTCGAGCCGATGGTCACAATGGCTTCACTTTCAGGATCGATATCAACCTGATAACGATCCTGATACCAGCGCGAGATCGCGCGGCGTAATCTGGGAATACCGCGCGAGGTTGAGTAGCCGTGCGTATCCGGACGCTGGGCAACCGTGCAGAGCTTCTCAACGATATGCGGTGGCGTTGGGCCGTCAGGGTTGCCCATGCTGAAATCAATGATGTCTTCGCCGCGCCGACGCGCAGCCATTTTCAGTTCAGCGGTGATATTGAAAACATAAGGGGGGAGACGATCGATACGCGTAAAACGGCGTTCAGGACTGAATTCAGCCATAGATTCCTCAGATTAACGTTAGCGCCCGGACCGTCCGAGCGACGCTGCCACTGATGTGACATGCTTAGAAAATAACCTGAAAAAAATCACGCTGTCGAGAGGGAAATGAAAAAAAAGAGAACCCCATGAAAACCGGAACACGGGTACGCCTTAAAGCGGAAGGAGGGGGACTCATATCGGCTTTCCGTTATCTATTGTTTAACACAATGATATCAAAATAGTTACCGGACGATGCGACAGCAGGAAAAGATCGGGAGGTATCAATCCTCATTCGATAATCCCCTTTCTAAAACAGGGTTTTTCCTCATTTGATAAACCTGACGGATAGCTGGTCAATATGCCCCAGGTTTTTTATCATGGTTCTTTCCCGTTTTCCCAGGTCTGCTCGTGCACGAAATATTCACTATGCTGCTGGCGGTTTTTGATCGCGCAGCATTAATGCTGATTTGCCTGTTCTTCCTTATTCGCATTCGCCTGTTTCGCGAGCTGTTGCATAAATCTGCTCACTCGCCGAAAGAGCTGCTGGCCGTCACCGCTATCTTTTCGCTCTTTGCGCTGTTCAGCACCTGGTCCGGCGTGCCGGTAGAGGGCTCGCTGGTTAACGTGCGGATTATCGCCGTCATGTCTGGCGGAATTTTGTTTGGTCCGTGGGTAGGTGTCATCACCGGCGTGATTGCCGGAACCCATCGCTACCTGATTGATATCGGCGGCGTCACGGCGGTACCGTGCTTTATCACCAGCATTATCGCCGGGGTACTATCCGGCTGGATCAGCCGTAAAATCCCGAAAAAGCAGCGCTGGCGCGCCGGGATCCTCGCGGGTATGGTGTGCGAAACGCTGACCATGATCCTGGTTGTCGTCTGGGCTCCCACGACCGCGCTGGGGCTGGATATCGTCTCGAAAATCGGTATCCCTATGATTCTGGGTAGCGTGTGCATCGGTTTTATCGTGCTGCTGGTGCAGAGTGTGGAAGGGGAAAAAGAGGCCAGTGCCGCTCGCCAGGCCAAGCTGGCGCTGGATATCGCCAACAAAACGCTGCCGCTTTTCCGCCACGTTAACGCGGAGTCGTTGCGTCAGGTCTGCGAGATTATTCGCCACGACATTCACGCGGATGCCGTCGCTATCACCAATATTGACCACGTGCTGGCTTACGTCGGCGTTGGCGAGCACAACTACCGCGACAATGATGACACGATAAGCCCGACCACCAGACAAGCGATTAACTACGGTAAAATCATTATTAAAAACAATGATGAAGCCCACCGAACGCCGGAGATCCACTCCATGCTGGTGATCCCGCTTTGGGAGAAAGGCGTGGTGACGGGCACGCTGAAAATTTATTACTGTCACGCGCACCAGATCACCTCAACGCTGCAGGAGATGGCGATAGGTCTGTCGCAGATCATCTCCACGCAGCTTGAGGTCTCACGGGCGGAACAGTTACGCGAGATGGCAAATAAGGCAGAGCTGCGCGCGCTGCAGAGCAAAATCAATCCCCATTTCCTGTTTAACGCGTTAAACGCCATCTCCTCTTCAATTCGTTTGAATCCGGACACCGCGCGCCAGCTGATTTTCAACCTGTCGCGTTATCTGCGCTACAACATTGAGTTGAAGGATGACGAGCAGATCGACATCAAAAAAGAGCTGTATCAGATTAAAGACTACATCGCGATCGAGCAGGCGCGCTTCGGCGACAAACTGACGGTCATTTACGATATTGATGAAGAGGTCAACTGCGTGATCCCGAGCCTGCTGATCCAGCCGCTGGTCGAAAACGCCATTGTTCACGGTATTCAGCCCTGTAAAGGCAAAGGTGTGGTCACCATTAGCATCACCGAAAGCGGCAACCGGGTGCGTATCGCCGTGCGCGATACCGGCCACGGGATTGACCCAAAAGTCATCGAGCGCGTGGAGTCTAATGAGATGCCGGGGAATAAAATCGGGCTGCTGAATGTGCATCACAGGGTCAAGCTGCTCTACGGCGATGGGCTGCATATTCACCGTCTTGAACCCGGCACTGAAATCGCTTTTTACGTCCCGAATGAACGCTCCCCTGTTCATGCGACGGCATCACTGTTACCTCAGGGTGAGTAATATGAAAGTCATTATCGTTGAAGATGAAATTCTGGCTCAACAGGAGCTCACCTGGCTCATCAAAACCCACAGTCAGATGGAGATTGTGGGTACCTTTGACGATGGGCTGGACGTGCTGAAATTTCTGCAGCATAACCGGGTCGACGCCATTTTTCTGGATATTAATATTCCTTCGCTGGACGGCGTCTTGCTGGCGCAAAACATCAATCAGTTTGCCCATAAGCCGTTTATTGTGTTCGTTACCGCCTGGAAAGAGCATGCCGTTGAGGCCTTCGAACTGGAGGCGTTTGACTATATTCTGAAACCTTACCAGGAGTCGCGGATTGTCAGCATGCTGCAAAAGCTGGAGGCCGCATGGCAGCAACAGAGCGCTCCGGTCACCGCCAGCCCGACGGTACGGGAAAACGACACCATTAATCTGGTCAAGGATGAACGCATCATCGTGACGCCAGTGAATGATATCTACTACGCCGAAGCGCATGAGAAGATGACGTTTGTCTATACGCGGCGGGAATCGTTTGTCATGGCGATGAACATTACCGAATTCTGCGGCAAGCTGCCGTCGGCCCACTTTTTCCGCTGCCACCGTTCGTTCTGCGTGAATTTAAATAAGATCCGCGAGATCGAGCCGTGGTTTAACAATACCTATATTTTGCGTCTCAAGGATCTGGATTTTCAGGTGCCGGTGAGCCGCAGCAAGGTGAAAGAGTTCCGTCAGCTGATGCACCTGTAAAACGCCCTCTCCCGGCGGAGAGGGCTCTGTGTCAGAGGATTTGCCCGAGAACCTGACGCAGATGGGCACCCGAACCCAGCAGGCCAGGGTTATCATGCACGATGAGATAAACAGGAATATCCTGCACGTAGCTTCTGAAGCGTCCTTTATCTTCAAACCCACCGCGGAAACCTGAAGCTTTAAAGAAGTCGAGGAAGCGTGGCACAATCCCGCCCGCAATATAGACCCCACCAAAGGTGCCCAGCGTTAGCGCCAGGTTGCCGCCGAAACGTCCCATGATCACGCAGAACAGCGACAGGGCACGACGGCAGTCAATGCAGCTGTCCGCCAGCGCGCGTTCGGTGACGTCTTTCGGCTGCAGGTTTTCCGGCAGACGTCCGTCCGATTTCACAATTGCACGGTACAGGTTCACCAGCCCGGGTCCAGACAGGACGCGCTCGGCAGAGACGTGACCGATCTCAGCACGTAACTCTTCGAGAATAATGCCCTCTTCTTCGCTGTTTGGCGCAAAGTCTACATGACCGCCCTCACCCGGCAGGCTTACCCAGCGCCGATCAACATGCACCAGATGCGAAACGCCCAGACCCGTACCGGCACCGTAAACCGCAATCGGCTTTCCCTCGACCGGTTCAGCACCGCCGAACTGGATCAGATGCTCTGGCTTGAGCATCGGGATCGCCATAGACACGGCGGTGAAGTCATTGATGATTTCCAGATGCGCAAAACCGAGATTCTTTTTCATCTCTGCAATAGAGAATGCCCAGGTATGGTTGGTCATGGCGACCCAGTCGCCAGTTATCGGGCAGGCAATGGCAATGCAGCCATCCTCGACGCTCACCTGATGTTCATCCAGATAGACGCGGACAACGGCCTCAAGGCTGGGATAATCTAACCCCGAGTAGGTTTTCGCCCGGGAAATTTCACCGCTACTTACATCGCATAATGCGAGGCGCGCGTTCGTGCCGCCCACATCACCTACCAAAGCATACTTTGTCATTCTTCTACTGCTCCGCTAAAGTCAGAATAAATCTTTGGGACACTGTAAATTCAAGGCGTGATAACAACAACGACTGGAAGGTGAATGCCCATGGATTATCGATCTTCGTCACAGAATAACTTTACCGTTTCAGCACCTTTTGCACTATTGCCATAAAGCTGATTGTGCAGAGTAACGTTATACCGTTTTGTACAAGGAAATCATCATGCTCCACCCGCGAGCCAGAACCATGCTGTTGCTGGCAATTCCGGCGCTCATCATTGGCGTGGCGTCAAGCCTGGTACTCATTGTCGTGATGAAAGTCGCGTCGGTGCTGCAAGCCCTGCTATGGACGGCGCTTCCGGCGAAACTGGGGATCACCGCTGATTCTTCAGCGTGGATCATTTTGATGCTGACGTTAACCGGTATTGCGGTAGGCCTGGTGATCCGATTCAGTCCCGGCCACGCCGGACCGGACCCGGCGCTGGAGCCGCTGATTGGCGCCCCGGTTCCGCCCTCTGCGCTGCCGGGGTTGATCATCGCGTTAATTGTGGGCCTGGCGGGCGGCGTCAGCCTCGGACCAGAGCATCCCATTATGGCGGTGAATATTGGTCTGGCGGTGTTCCTGGGCTCACGCATTTTACCGCGCGTGGGTGCGCTGGACTGGACGATCCTCGCCTCCGCAGGCACCATCGGGGCGCTTTTCGGGACGCCCGTCGCTGCCGCGCTGATTTTTTCACAGACGCTTACCAGCAACAATGATGTCCCGCTCTGGGACAAACTGTTTGCTCCCCTGATGGCCGCGGCGGCGGGCGCGCTAACAACCAGTCTGTTTTTCCATCCCCACTTTTCCCTCTCACTGCCCCACTACGGAGAGATGCGAATAGCGGATATTTTCAGCGGTGCCATCGTCGTTGCGATTGCCATCGCGCTGGGGATGGTCGCGGTATGGTGTCTGCCACGCCTGCACCGGCTAATGCATAAACTCAAGCATCCGGTGTTGATTCTGGGCACAGGGGGATTGATCCTCGGTATTTTAGGCACCATCGGCGGGACGGTGACGCTGTTTAAAGGCCTGGACGAGATGCAGCAGTTGGCCTTCAGTCAGGTATTTAGCGTTTCCGATTATCTGCTGTTTGCCGTCATCAAACTGGCGGCGCTGGTCGTCGCGGCTGCGTGCGGTTTCCGCGGTGGACGCATTTTCCCGGCAGTCTTTGTCGGCGTGGCGCTGGGGCTGATGTTGCACGAACATGTGGATGCGGTTCCGGCGGCAATTACCGTCTCCTGCTCGATTCTGGGTCTGGTTCTGGTGGTGACGCGTGACGCATGGCTGAGCCTGTTTATGGCGGCGGTTGTGGTGCCGGATTCGACGCTGTTCCCGCTGCTCTGCATCGTGATGTTGCCCGCCTGGCTCCTGCTGGCGGGCAAACCGATGATGATGGCCTGGCGAAACGATAAGTAATCAGGCGCTGTTGCGCGCTTCCAGCGCTTTGGTGAGCGCGCTCAGCAGCGGCGGTATGTCGGATTTCGGCAGCATGACCTCGATCAGCGAAAGCCGCTCGTGGTGCGCCACTTTTTCCAGCACATCCACCAGCTCGCCCGCCTCACTCACCTGCCAGCACTCGGCCTGAGGCGCGAGACTTAGCGCCTGAGGAAGGTGCGTCCAGTTCCAGAGCGCAATATCATTATACCGTTGCTCTGGTCCATGGATGGCCCTTTCGACCGTGTACCCTTCGTTGTTCAGCACCAGAATGATCGGACGTTGTTTATCACGCAACATCGACCCGAGCTCCTGAATAGTCAGCTGCGCCGCGCCATCCCCCGTCAGCACTATCACACGCCGGTTCGGGCAAGCCGTTTGTGCGCCAAACGCTGCGGCCAGCGTGTAGCCGATCGACCCCCACAGCGGCTGGACGATAAAATTCACGTCAGCCGGAAGGCGCAGGTCAATGGCGCCGAAGGCCGAAGTTCCCTGATCGGCAAGGATGATGTCTCCTGGGCGAATAAACGTTTGCAACGTTTTCCAGAAATTCTCCTGGGTCAGCGCGCCCTCCGGCTGAGGGAAGCTCATTGCGCGATGGTAAGCTGGCGCAGGTTTATCATGCACATGCTGTTTGCACAGTTCCACCAGCGTTTCGATTGCCTGAAGCATCGGGATGCCGGTAAACCAGACGTCACCGACGCGGGCAGCGTGAGGCTGAACTTCTATCGTTTGGGCCGGGGTTAACTGATGGGTGAAACCGGCGGTGAGGGTATCGGTAAAACGGGTGCCGATGCACAGTACCGTATCCGCCCCTTCAATCGCCTCTTTTACCGGGCCGGCGCTTGCCGAGCCGCTGTATGTGCCGTAAAAACCGGCATGACGTTCGTCGAATATCCCTTTACCCATTAGCATCGTGGCGTGCGCCATCGGCACGTCCTTCACCCACTTCTGTAGCGCATGCTTGTGTCCATGGCGCAGAACAAGGAAATCAGCTAACAGCGCGGTGCGCTTGCTGGTTGCCAGTTTATTTTCCGCAGCATCCCGAAACGCTTTCAGGCAGGCACTGTCGGCATGGGCATGGTGAAGTGTGAGAGCGTTTACAGGAGGCGTGGCGGCTTTTTTTGCCACGTCGGCAGGTAACATCAAATAGCCGGGGCGACGCTCCCGGAGCATGGTGGTCAGAACCCGGTCGATTTCATAGCAGGCGTTTTGTTCGGTCAGGATCGCCTGAGCGACGGTAATCGGCTCGCTCATATGATAAAAATGGCGGAACTCCCCATCACCCAGCGTATGGTGCAGCAGTTCCCCTCGTTGCTGTGACGCCGTCCCCGGCGCCCCGACAATATGCAATACCGGAACGTGCTCGGCATAGCTTCCCGCGATGCCATTCATGGCACTTAACTCGCCGACACCGAATGTTGTGAGCAGCGCGGCGAAGCCCTTGCAGCGGGCATATCCGTCAGCGGCATACGACGCGTTTAATTCGTTGGCACAGCCCACCCAACAGATGTCGGGGCTGTCTATTACATGGTCGAGAAACTGCAGGTTATAGTCGCCCGGCACGCCAAACAGATGATCGGCTCCACAATCAGTAAGACGGTCCAGCAGGTAATCGGCGACGCAGTATGGGGTACGCATGAACAGGTATCCTTCTAATGTTGACCTCACTTTGAGTATTAGAGAAGCGTGATGGCTGTCCAGAATCAGCGGTAAGAAGGGTATGGAAAGAATGCTTTACAAAAAAGGCTGCGCTATGCTGCTTTTTTTCACGTTAATGTAAACGCATACACTGATTTTTCTCATCTGCGCACGAGGTCATAAAATGGGTTATCAGCCGGATAAAAATCGTTACCAGACAATGCAGTATCGTCGCTGCGGTCAAAGCGGGCTCAGGTTGCCCGTCATATCGCTGGGTCTGTGGCATAACTTTGGGGACGCCACGCGTCTCGAAAACAGCCGTCAAATTTTACAGCGCGCCTTCGACCTGGGTATTACGCATTTCGACCTTGCCAATAACTATGGTCCTCCACCGGGGTCGGCCGAGCGTAATTTTGGGCGTATTTTGCAGGAGGATTTTCTGCCCTGGCGCGACGAGCTGATTATCTCGACGAAAGCGGGATATACCATGTGGGACGGCCCCTACGGCGACTGGGGATCGCGTAAATATCTGCTTGCAAGCCTGGATCAAAGCCTGAAACGCATGGGGCTGGAGTATGTCGATATCTTCTATCATCACCGTCCTGACCCGGAAACCCCGCTGATTGAAACCATGAAAGCGCTTGACCATCTGGTGCGCCAGGGAAAAGCGCTGTATGTCGGGTTATCCAACTATCCTGCAGAGCTGGCGCGAAAAGCGATTGATATCCTGAATGACCTTGGCACGCCCTGCCTGATCCACCAGCCGAAATACTCCATGTTTGAACGAGGACCGGAAGGGGGTTTACTGGCCGTGCTACAGGAAAAAGGCGTCGGCTGTATTCCCTTCTCGCCGCTGGCGGGAGGACAGCTCACCAACCGATATCTGAACGGTATTCCCGCGGACTCCCGTGCGGCAAGTGGCAGTCAGTTCCTCAACCCGGATCAGATCACCGAAGAGAAGCTGGAAAAAGTGCGTAAGCTCAATGCCCTGGCGGAAGACCGCGGCCAGAAGCTATCGCAGATGGCGCTGGCCTGGGTGTTGCGCCATGACGACGTGACGTCGGTGCTGATTGGGGCAAGTCAAGCGGCTCAAATTGATGACGCCGTTGGCATGCTGGAAAACCGCCATTTCTCCGCGGAAGAGCTGAACCTTATTGAAGAAATACTGAGTAGCTCAAAATAAAACCACTTTTAGCAAAAAGTGCTCTGAACCTGGAATTCGGAGTTGAGGCGATGAAACGAGGCTTTACCAACTCGTAATATTGCGTTAACAGGCCCCACAAAGGCCCCGATCGTGAAGGAGAAAGAGTATGTTCAGGTCACTGATTCTTGCAGCGGTATTACTGGCTTCCGCCCCGCTCATCGCCACTGCTGGCGAAATCACCCTGTTGCCATCAGTAAAATTACAAATTGGCGATCGTGACGACTACGGCAGATACTGGGACGGTGGCTACTGGCGCGACCGTGACTACTGGAACCGTCATTATGAATGGCGCGGTGACCGCTGGCGCAGGCACGATAATGGCCTGCATCGCGGCTGGTACAAAAACAACGCCTATGAACGCGGCTACCGCGAGGGCTGGAACGATCGTGACGACCGCCGCGGTGGCTGGGGTCACGGCCCAAAAGGACACGGTGGTCACGGCCACGGTCGTCATTAATGTAAAATGTAAAAAAGGAGCCTTTCGGCTCCTTTCTATTTTATAACCCCAGCGCTGTGCCAATCAACAGCCATAAATTTAGCGCCACAACCACTACTACAATTGCCCATCCTGTCCGTTTCACCAGCGTCGAGTTAACCAGATCGCCCATCAGGGCTGGATTGCTGGTAAAAATCAGCAGAGGAACCAGCGCCAGTGCGATACCAAAACTCAGCAGCACCTGACTCATCACCAGAATTCGCGTGGGATCAAGCCCCATCAGAATCACAACAAACGATGGCAGCATGGTGACGGAACGACGAACCCACAGGGGAATATGGAAACGCACAAATCCCTGCATCACCACTTGCCCCGCCAGCGTGCCCACCACCGTGGAAGAGAGACCGGCAGCCACCAGGCTCAAACCAAAAATCGTGGCAGCAGCATGGCTCAGTAACGGCTCCAGCGTGAGATACGCCTGGTCGAGATCGGCAATACCGGTATGACCGTTAAAGTGAAAAGCGGCGGCTGCGGTGGCCATCATCGCCAGGTTCACAAAACCCGCGATGGTCATGGCAATCGCCACATCCCATTTGGTTGCCGAATAACGTTCTTTACACGTCCCACCGTGAAGATGCTGGGTCAGCGAAGAGTGCAGATAAATGACGTGTGGCATAATGGTCGCCCCAAGCACCCCGGCAGCCAGGAAGACGGCTTCCGACGTTGGCAGGCTGGGGATCACCATGCCTTTACCAAGCTGTACCAGGTTTGGCTGGGAGAATATCAGCTCGACAATATAGGCCGCCGCGACAAACAGCAGCAGCCCACCAATCACCTTTTCAAGCGGCTTTTGCCCCCGACGCTGTAACATCAGGATCAGGAAAGTGGCAATCCCGGTCAGGACCGCCCCTTGCAATAGCGATACGCCCAGAATCAGCTTAAAGCCGATCGCCGCACCGATAAATTCAGCGAGATCGGTTGCCATGGCGATGATTTCAGCCTGCACCCAGTAGAGCCAGACGGCCGGACGTGGGTAGTGGTCGCGGATTTGTTCTGCCAGGTTTTTGCCCGTAGCAATCCCCAGTTTTGCTGAGAGCATTTGAATCAGCATCGCCATCAGGTTCGCCCAGACGACCACCCACAGCAACTTATAGCCGAAGCTGGCCCCGGCCTGAATATTGGTCGCAAAATTACCCGGATCGATATAGCCAATGGCAGCAATGAACGCAGGTCCCATTAATGCGAACCGCAGCTTGCGCGCCGCTCTGCCACTGCTACCCTCTACGCGACTGTTAGTCATTATCTGCCTCTGGAAATATAGCCTTTGCTATGTTTAATGCTATCAAAATGAGAATGATTATCAAGATCATTTAAGTGGTTAAACATGATTTCTCTGATAGCTAAGAACGATAGATGGGCAGGTGGTGCGACATCACAGAATGTGAAAATGCGCAGTCATTTGTGAAGCGTAGCACACAAACTTAACTTTTCACTCATTTACCTAACATAACGAAAATGTATTGTGGATCACTATTTTTGAGACTCGTCACAGGATGTAACTATAGTGTGTCCTTGATCTCGTTTTCTTTTCGCTTGTTGCATAGAATGTGCACGAAAATTAAACCTGCCTCATATTTGGAGCAAATATGGACCGCGTCCTTCATTTTGTCCTGGCACTTGTTGTCGTTACTGCACTCGCATTGCTGGTCAGCACAGACCGCAAAAAAATTCGTATTCGTTATGTTGTCCAGCTGCTGGTCATTGAAGTTTTACTTGCGTGGTTCTTCCTGAACTCCAACGTAGGTCTCGGCTTCGTAAAAGGCTTCTCCGAAATGTTCGAAAAACTGCTCGGATTCGCCAACGAAGGGACCAACTTTGTCTTCGGTAAAATGAACGACGAAGGTCTGGCGTTCTTCTTCCTGAAGGTGCTGTGCCCCATCGTCTTCATCTCCGCGCTCATCGGTATTCTGCAGCACATCCGTGTTCTGCCGTTCGTGATTCGTGGAATTGGTTTCCTGTTATCCAAAGTCAACGGCATGGGCAAGCTGGAGTCTTTCAACGCCGTCAGTTCCCTGATCCTCGGTCAGTCTGAGAACTTCATCGCGTATAAAGATATTCTCGGCAAAATGTCGCGTAACCGCATGTACACCATGGCGGCAACCGCAATGTCTACCGTTTCCATGTCTATCGTGGGCGCGTATATGACCATGCTGGAGCCAAAATATGTTGTCGCTGCGCTGGTTCTGAACATGTTCAGCACCTTTATCGTGCTGTCGCTGATCAACCCATACCGCGTTGACGCCAGCGAAGAGAACATCCAGATGTCCAACCTGCACGAAGGCCAGAGCTTCTTCGAAATGCTGGGCGAGTACATTCTGGCCGGTTTCAAAGTGGCGGTTATCGTTGCCGCCATGCTGATCGGCTTCATTGCGCTGATCTCTGCGCTGAACGCCCTGTTCGCCGCGGTGCTGGGTATCTCCTTCCAGGGTATTCTGGGCTACATCTTCTATCCTGTTGCCTGGGTGATGGGTGTTCCGGCTCACGAAGCGCTGCAGGTGGGCAGTATCATGGCAACCAAACTGGTTTCTAACGAATTCGTTGCGATGATGGATCTGCAGAAAATTGCCAGCACGCTTTCTCCGCGCGCGGAAGGCATCCTGTCCGTGTTCCTGGTCTCCTTCGCGAACTTCTCATCCATCGGTATTATCGCCGGGGCGATTAAAGGCCTGAACGAAGAACAGGGTAACGTGGTTTCACGCTTTGGCCTGAAACTGGTGTATGGCTCCACTCTGGTGAGCGTTCTGTCCGCGTCCATCGCAGCGCTGGTCCTGTAACGTTTACTGCAAAACAAAAAACCGGGAGCAAGCTCCCGGTTTTTTTATGCCCGAATTTCTTCCAGCGGTTTGGGTTTACCTATCAGGTAGCCCTGCAGGTAATCCACGCCGAAGCGAAGCAACATCTCCCGCTGTGCGGGTGTTTCGACATACTCCGCCACCACACATAGCGATTTCGTCTTCGCCAGATTACACATCGACTGGACGATCATCGCATCCATGTCATCAGTACAAATGTCTTTAACAAAGCAGCCGTCAATTTTGATGATATCCGCCTGCAGACGTCTGAGACGCTCGTAGTTGGCGTACCCCGTACCAAAATCATCAATAGCAATCCGGAATCCACAATCCCGCAGTTGCTGAATATTATTGATGCTGCAACCTGAATTGGAGAAAGCCTGCTCTTCGGTGATCTCAATGACCACGGTTTGAGGGGCAACGCCGTACCGTTCAAACAGCGCACAAATCTCGGTCGCTACCTCTTTTTGCATCAGCGTGAGCGGCATCAGATTGACGGAGAAACGGGCCCCAGGCTGCGTCGCAGGATGATCGCGCAGCCACAGCAGTAATTTTTCCATAACGCACATATCAAACCGGTGGCTAAGGTTGAACTGAGCAATCAGCGGAATAAAGCGATCAGGGGTGATGATTTCGCCCTCGCTCTCCATACGCGTCAGAATTTCGTAGTAACCGCTACCGTCTGCCTTCTGGATCGGTTGCGCGTATAAATGGAACTGACCCGCCTCCAGGGCATGCTTAATCCGCGCTAACATCAGGACGCGCTCTGTTGTTTGTCCTGATGCAGCCTCCAGGCTATTCGTCAGCGCAAGTACGTTCTGTCCTGCACAAGATTGCTCAGCCAGCCAGCTTAGTTGCCCCAGCGTGTGATGCAATTTTTCACCGTTTTCGACCATCCCCCAGGAGGCACCAAACTCAATATCCAGCCCGGTGTTGTTCCAGAAAATTTTCCGGCTGTTCAACCGATCAACCATATGCTGGAGACGCTCAGCAATTTCCGGCCCCAGCAAGACCACCACCAGCTCGCTTCCGGGCAACTGGAAGAGCATCTCGTCCTTTTGCAGAAGGGGCTGCAGCGACGAGGCGATCGTGCGTTTGCAGTGGACCCGCATCAGGATCCCGTAATGGCGGCTCAAAAATTCCAGGTTATCCATGCGCAGAATGCACACTTTGGCATCCTGGTGAATCTCAAGATACTCCTCCAGCGCACGGATATTGGGCAAACCGGTCAGCGGATCGGTCAGCGCTCTGCCCTGCCATCCCCGCTTCAGCCACTCGCTACGCTGGTAAATCCGCGACATGTAAAGCAAGCAGATGGCAAACGAGATCAGCACGGACAGGATAAAGGAGAGTGAATGGCCCGACTCCACACCATTCAGGAAGTTATAGTTGTAGGTCAACAGCAGAAGCGCTGAAGCAGCCCAAAGCAGAGAGATAAGTGCATAGGTCAGGCGGCTTATCGCTAAGGTAAAGAGAATAAAAATCAGCGGCATTAAATAGCCCGCTATAACAGGGGATTCAAAAGGGCCACATAAAACAGCGAGAATGAAGCCTAGAAGCATGAGCCAGACAAATATAAACAATGAATTCTTATGGAAAAAAATGGGCTTCACGCTTCGTCGCCAGAAGGTAATGGCATAACGAGGATTAATTATCATTCTTAACGGGTAATAAAACATCATCGTAAAAATCAGCGCCGCGCCTATCAGACTTTGAATATCCACGACGTTATAAATTACCGTCCCTTCACCGAAGAAGGTGGAGATAGTTACCGGGAAATCAAACAAATAGCCCGCTAAATACATCGACATTTTAATGCCGAGTGGCACAATAAAACCGAGCCAGAATATCCGTAATCCAATGTGCTTGTTAGGAATGCAGTAGCGCCAGCGCCTGCCCAGCATAAGGCGCAACAAGCCGCACGCCGCGAACAACGCAAAGGTCTGACAAAACAGCAATACTGAATATTGTAGCGGTGCTAAATTAATATAGAATAAATTAGTGACAGTAAAACCTAACAGAATGGGAAGAATTGCCCGACGACCAAATAACAGAATTACCGCCAGCATAACGCTCAGGGGTAACCATGCTAAATAAACGTCGTGACCATTCACAATCGCGCGCGGGGAGAGATAACGGGAGAAAGGAACCGCGATCAGGCATATCGCCAGGGCAATTATAAATATCTTTACATTATTGTACGTTTTTCTATTCATTAAGCTGATGCGATTATTATCCGTTCATATCATTGACCGGATGGATAATAGGTTTATTAATTGTGCGAATCAAGTTGAAGTCTATTTATGGACAGGTTTATTGATTTCGATTGAGGTCAGGTACAGGAATACCTTCTTTTTGATAACAAAATGCGGTGGTGAACGTTACAAACAGATAAAAAAAACCCTCGTCTTTTGACGAGGGTTTAAAATTTTGGTGGAGCTAAGCGGGATCGAACCGCTGACCTCTTGCATGCCATGCAAGCGCTCTCCCAGCTGAGCTATAGCCCCACATGTGACTTTACTGACCGCACTCTGTTGGGTTCAGAGTTTGGTGGAGCTAAGCGGGATCGAACCGCTGACCTCTTGCATGCCATGCAAGCGCTCTCCCAGCTGAGCTATAGCCCCATCGTAAAGCTGTCATGTTGACGGGCGGCATAATATGAATTCCGCCGCGGAGTGTCAACGGCAAATTCATTGACCGTGATTCAATCGCCGAAAATTCATGCAAATGAATCACTTTGCGAGCCTGCTCGCAGTCATGAGTTAAGCCTGTCACGTTTTCACGTTAAACGGTGCTATAAAATGAGCCGTTAATTAACCCCACGAATATTCAGGAAATTGTATGATCAAGGAACGAATGACGCCGGAAGAGTTAGCCCTGCTCACCGGCTATAGCCGACAGACCATCAATAAATGGGTACGCAAAGAGGGTTGGATAACGTCACCAAAACCAGGCGTCCAGGGGGGCAAAGCACGCCTGGTACATGTGAATGAAAAGGTGCGTGACTTTATCCGCAGCGCGCGACGGGCAACGGAGACATCCGCAATGCCTGACGGCGTCAGCAATGAGCGTTCGCTTCATACCCTCCTCCTGACGCTGGCAAATGAAATGACGCCAGAAGAGCAGAAGCAGATGACATCACTGTTACTGCGGGAAGGGATTACCGGTTTGTTACAACGTCTAGGAATTCGCGACCAGAATTAATATGAAAAGATTACGTAGCAAAATGACCACGGAAGAGCTGGCGGAGAGTTTAGGCGTTGCCAGGCAAACGGTGAATCGCTGGATACGCCAGCAGGGATGGGAGACCGAAGGTCTCAATGGTGTGAAAGGCGGTCGGGCGAGGCTCATACACGTCGATGCGCGCGTGAAGGAACATATCATGCGCCTCCCGGCTATCCGAAACCGTCAGGCAGTATACCACCTGGCAGAGACAACAGCGCCATACATTGTCCCCTCCTCTACTCTGCGACCGGATATCATTGCGACGCTGGAAAACCTGACGCCGTCTGAACAGGAACGTCTGGATGCATTCCTGAAGCGCGAAGGGTTACGCGGCTTTCTTACCCGTCTGAATCTGGCTGAATATACGGCATAAAAAAACGGCAGGTCCCCCTGCCGTTCTGCCAGACTAAAATGTGATTACTGCTGGTTTTCACGTGCCGCAATAAAGTCCAGCGCTTTGTTAATACGCGCCACGCTGCGTGATTTACCAATTGCATGCACGGTCACATCCAGTGCCGGGGACTGGCCCGCACCGGTCACCGCAACACGCAGCGGCATACCGACTTTACCCATACCAACTTCCAGCTCGTCCGCCGTCGCCTGAATAGCGTGATGCACGTTCTCTGCGGTCCAGTCAGCGATCGCAGTCAGCTTGTCTCGCACCAATTCCAGCGGCTGACGCGCAACCGGGCGGAGGTGTTTCTTCGCCGCATCCGCGTCAAACTCATCAAACTCTTCATAGAAGTAGCGGCAGCTTTCAGCCATTTCTTTCAGCGTTTTGCAGCGCTCGCCGAGCAGTTTCACCAGGTCCGCCAGTTCAGGGCCTGTACGGGTATCAATATTTGCCTGCTCAATGTGCCACTGAAGGTAAGTCGCCACGTATTCTGGCGGCATGGTATTGATGTAATGATGGTTCAGCCACTGCAGCTTATCGGTATTAAATGCGCTCGCTGATTTGCTCACTGAGCTCAGAGAAAAGAGTTCGATCATCTCTTCGCGGCTGAAGATCTCCTGGTCGCCGTGGGCCCAGCCCAGACGCACCAGATAGTTCAGCAGCGCTTCCGGCAAATAACCGTCATCGCGATACTGCATAACGCTGACCGCGCCGTGACGTTTAGACAGTTTTTTCCCGTCGTCGCCGTTGATCATGGAAACGTGTGCATAGACAGGCACAGGGGCGTTCAGCGCTTTCAGAATGTTGATCTGGCGCGGCGTGTTGTTGATATGGTCTTCACCACGGACAACGTGGGTAATTTCCATATCCCAGTCGTCAACCACAACGCAGAAGTTATAGGTTGGGGAACCATCGGTGCGGCGGATGATCAGATCGTCCAGCTCCTGGTTGCTGAATTCGATCGGGCCACGGATCTGGTCGTCAAAGATCACCGAGCCATCCTGCGGGTTAGCAAAACGCACCACGCACGGTTCATCAGCAGCATGCTCGCTATGGTCATGGCGGCAGCGGCCGTCATAACGCGGCTTTTCACCGTTTGCCATCTGCTCTTCACGCAGCGCATCAAGACGCTCTTTGGAGCAGTAGCATTTATACGCCGTGCCCGCGACCAGCATCTCATCAATAACTGCGTTATAGCGGTCAAAACGTTTGGTCTGGAAATACGGGCCTTCATCCCACTCCAGGTTCAGCCAGTTCATCCCATCCATAATGGCTTCAATTGCTTCCGGCGTGGAGCGCTCAAGATCGGTGTCTTCAATACGCAGCACGAACTCACCTTTGTTGTGGCGTGCAAAAAGCCAGGAATAGAGAGCAGTACGAGCACCACCGACGTGCAGATAGCCTGTCGGGCTCGGCGCGAAGCGAGTTTTGATTTTCATGAAATGGCCTTACGTTATAAAGATGCCGGCAATCGGCAAATCCCGGGGAAAAAACAATGGGCAATATTCTATCACTGTGGGGGGATTCCTCAATGTTCATCCCTTTATCATGAGCGAGTTTGCTGTTTTTGTTTAGAAATCATGCGCCACCGCCCGTTTTGCGATCGTTTTGTTTAATTTTACGACGAACGAATAAAAACTTTAGAAAATGCGTTGACTCATTTTCAACTCTCCCTATAATGCGACTCCACACAGCGGGGGTGATTAGCTCAGTTGGTAGAGCATCTCCTTTACACGGAGGGGGTCGGCGGTTCGAGTCCGTCATCACCCACCATCTACTTCGGTAGACTCGCAGTATAGATAAGTTTTGAGATTGGGCGATTAGCTCAGTTGGTAGAGCATCTCCTTTACACGGAGGGGGTCGGCGGTTCGAGCCCGTCATCGCCCACCATTCTCATCTTATCGCAGTAGTTCCGAAATGGGCGATTAGCTCAGTTGGTAGAGCATCTCCTTTACACGGAGGGGGTCGGCGGTTCGAGCCCGTCATCGCCCACCATTTCGGGTCGTTAGCTCAGTTGGTAGAGCAGTTGACTTTTAATCAATTGGTCGCAGGTTCGAATCCTGCACGACCCACCAATGTAAAAAAGCGCCCTAAAGGCGCTTTTTTGCTATCTGCGCATCTGCAGTTTGTCTACTTTCCTGCCGTCAACGTCTCAATCAACGTCTTCACCGCCGGCGTCACCTGTTTCTCGTTATACACGACATACAAATCTGCCGGAATACGCTCTTTCAGCGGGCGAAACACCACGCCCGGCCACTGCATTTGCGCGTAACTGTCGGCAGCGAGCGTAATCCCCATCCCCATGCTTATCATCGCCAGTACCGTTTGTGGCTCTACGGCTTCGCGTACAATCATCGGTGAAAAACCGGCCTGCTGGCAGACGCGATGTAAAAATGCCCAGTCAGAATGTGCTGACGGCATCGTGACGAAATACTCGTCCTGTAAATCAGCAAGCGCAACGGAGGGTTCCCTAACCAGCCGGTGATCTTCCGGCATCGCCACAAGAAACGCCGCCTCGCGCAACCGCACGCTGGTAAACCCCGCGGTGGGTTCCGTTGCCATTCGCCAGATCCCAATATCCAGCTCCTGACGCTCAAGCAGCGCCATCTGCATGACCGGCGACTTTTCGCGAAAAACGACATCAACATTCGGATGTTCTTTCAAAAAAGTGCGCATAACCGTGCGCACCTCACTCCACATGGCGGTACCGACAATACCCAGCTCAATACGCCCTGCCTCACCCCGGCCAATTTGTTCGACGCGCGCCAGAGCCTGATTTGCGCTGGCAAGCAGCCGACGAGACTCTTCCATCAGCACTTTACCCGCATGCGTCAACGCGACGCTTCGCGAGTGGCGAATAAACAGTAACGTGCCCAGCTGGCTTTCCAGCTCTTTAATGTGCAGGCTTAATGGCGGCTGGGACATATTGAGACGGGCCGCAGCCCGTCCAAAATGCAGTTCCTCCGCCACGGCCAGAAAATAGCGCAGCAGCTTGAGGTCGGTTCGATAGACGCGTTCCATCAAAACATATCCTGGCGATAACACTTAAGCGCCTACCTTAAAGCCTTTCACCGCAGAGAGGGGAAATTTAGTGCGCAACTGTGCGCATCTCGCTGTTTTTACTGGCGTGGTGGTAGTTAAAGCTGAAATAAAACACTACGGCCAGTACCAGGGCATAGGCTGCAAACACCAGCCAGATCGTCTGCCAGTCTTTCACCCCATCCACCGAGAAATAATCAACTGCCATACCGCTCAATACCGATCCGAAATAAGCCCCAATACCGTTAACCGTCGTCATAAACAGCCCCTGTGCGCTGGCGCGAATATCGGTGCTGACCTCCTGTTCGACAAACACTGAGCCGGAAATATTGAAGAAGTCGAATGCACAGCCATAGACAATCATGGAAAGCATGAGCAGCACAAAGCCCGTTGCGGAGGGGTCGCCAAAGGCAAACAGACCAAACCGGAGCATCCAGGCCACCATGCTCATCAGCATCACGGCTTTAATACCAAACCGTCCGAGGAAGTACGGAATGGTCAGAATGAAGAACACCTCTGACATTTGCGAAACGGAGAGCAAAATGGACGGGTACCTGACGATAAAGCTATCTGCATACGCCGGATTACGGGCAAAATCATGCAGGAAGGGGCTACCGAAGGTATTGGTGATCTGCAGCACAGCACCCAGCAGCATCGCGAACAAAAAGAACACCGCCATGCGAGGCTGTTTAAAAAGAACAAAGGCATTAAGGCCCAGCTTGCTGGCCAGAGACTGGGACGTTTTCTGCTTCGCCACGGGAATGGCCGGCAACGTCAAAGAATAGAGCGCCAGCAGCAGAGACGCGCCAGCTGCAATATAAAGCTGCACGTTGCTTAGCTCCGCCCCCATCAGGCTTATGGCCCACATTGCCGCAATAAAGCCCACGGTGCCATACACCCGCACGCGCGGAAAATGGCTTACCGTCTCCAGACCCGCCTGCTCAAGACAGGAATAGGAGATCGTATTCGACAGCGCAATGGTGGGCATAAAGGCCATCGCATTGACCAGCATGACCCAGAACATCAGGCCGGGCTCATTCACCTGCGCGGCGTAACAGAGTGCGGCGGCACAGACGAGGTGGCAAATGACGTAGGCGCGGTCTGCCCGTAGCCATTTGTCGGCGATGATTCCCACCAGCGAAGGCATCACGATCGCGGCAAGGCCTTTGGAGCTGTAGACCATGCCCACGTCGGAGCCGGTAAAGTGTAGGGTGTTGATCATGTAAGCACCGAGGGTAACCAGCCAACTCCCCCAGATAAAATATTGCATAAAGGACATCATCTTTAAGCGAGTCGTGATGTTCATAGCCCATTCCTTATAGCAGTGTGGCCCTAACGGGCCACTTTATTGTTTTACTCAGGCAATATGGCGGAGAAAACCGCAGATAAGATTGATGAAGTTCTGGCGTGAGAGCTCAGCCGCCGCGAGCGTCTGCTCATGCGACAGCTTTACCTCGCCCAAACCTTCGGCGAGGTTGGTAATTGCAGAAACGGCTACAACCTTCAGGTCACAGTGGCGTGCGGAAATCACTTCCGGCACCACGGACATGCCGACCACATCACCGCCGATAATTTGCATCATGCGGATCTCTGCCGCCGTCTCGAAGTTCGGGCCCGGATAAGAGACAAATACCCCTTCATGCAGCGGGAAACCCTCTTTCGCCGCCACGGTTTGCAGCATCGCACGGTAATCCGCGTCGTAAGCATTGGCCAGGGAGAAGAAACGGTCGCCAAAGCGCTCATCGTTCAGCCCCACCATCGGCGTGCCAGGCATGGTATTGATATGGTCGCTCAGGGCAACCAGGCTCCCCGGCAGAACTTCCGGGCGCAATGAGCCTGCCGCATTGGTGCTAAACAGCAACTCACATCCCAGCAGTTTGAACGTGCGGATCGCATCGGTCATGATGGTCATCCCGCGCCCCTCATAGAAGTGCCCTCGCCCTTTCATACAGGCAACAGGCACCCCGGCAAGATGCCCCAGCACCAGCTCGCCTGCGTGGCCGTGGACGGTGCTCACCGGGAAGCCCGGCAGTTTTTCATAGCTCAGGGAAACGGCATCATCAATCTGGTCGGCGAGCGCGCCAAGGCCAGAGCCGAGAATAAACGCCACGCGAGGCGTGAAGTCAGGCTTAGCCGCACGGATAATATCGGCGCAGTACCACGGGTTATTTGAGAGGGTCATAGAGGCTCCTTGAGAATGAAGATCGCGATAGCATGGATCGCATGACCCTAGTCTTATATCCGGAGCCTGCGGGTGACCTCCAATACACTTTCCCGACACCATCAATACTGTTTTTGTATCAATGTAACGCCCTGCCAGATATGGCTGTTTTGCTCAAGCTAATCCCGTCAGTGCCGATACCTCTGTTTTATAACGCGAGGAAAAAGTATGACGACCATTCAGGCTTCAGCCCCACCCATTCAAACCAGCGGCGGCGGGAGTGGGGCTTCCGGCGGGAACGATATTGCTGCGCAAATCAGCCGTATTCTCGACAAAATCCAACAGCTGACTCAGCAGTTAAAAGAGCTGGCGGACAGTTCCGGCAGTGCAGATGAAAAGAAAAAGCAGCAGGAGCTCATTCAGACCCAAATCACCGTGCTACAGGCGCAGCTCGCCGCGCTGCAGCACCAGCAGGCTGAAGAGGAGCAAAAGAAACAGGAGCAAGCGCCGGGTAAAGTGGAAGGGGTGAATAGCCCGACAGACGATCATCAGATCGATATCTATATTTAATCGTCGGATGCGTTAAACAGTGGGTCGCGTATGCGGGCCTCGGTTAATCGCTGTGCCTGGATACGCACCACTTCCCATATAGCCTGCGCCGCCCCCGAGAGGGAACGATTTTTGCGCCGTACTAACATCAGTTTTCGCTCGACAACAGGCGTTAAACGCTTCACGGCCAGTCGGCTCCCCTGCGGCAGGGGGAGCGCCAGAGCGGGCAACACGCTGATCCCAATTCCGGCTTCCACCATTGGAAACAGCGTGGCCGGATGCCCAATTTCCTGCACGATGGTGGCCTTTACGCCCTGATTAACCAGCGCGGAATCGATCAGCGGACGGCTGCCGGAGGCATAATCCTGCAAAACCAGGTTCGCGCCCTGCAGGGACTGCCAGTTGACCGCCGGCAAGGTTGCCAGCGGATCGTCATCCCGGCAGAGCAGTAAAAAAGGCTCAGAAAGCACGCTTTCGCACGCCAGGTCGCTCACCTGGCCGGGGTCGATCACAATACCAAAATCCACATCTCCCTGACGGATGCTTTCCAGCACCCACTGCTGCGGCCGGTCATGCAACACAAAATCAATGTCCGGATAGCGGTGGTTTCCCTCCGCGATACACTGCGGGATAAGGTGTGCCGATATTGTCTGGCTGGCTGCGACCCGCACGGTGCCCGAAAGCTGCTGCCCCAGCCTTCCCACGTCTCTGAGCGTGCTGTTCAGTTCATCCAGCAGACGTTCGAGGCGCTGGGCCAGCTGCTGCCCTGCTTCGGTCAGCACCACTTCGCGTGTGGTACGGTCAAGCAACCGCACGCCGGTCTGATTTTCCAGCTCTTTCACGCTGTGGCTGACGGCTGACTGGCTGAGGCCAATCATCTCTCCTGCCCGGCTGAAGCTACGGGCATGGGCGACGGTGACAAAAATACGAAGCTGGCGTAAGGAGTAATTCATCTGTTTAATTCATGAATGAATGCAATAAATCAATTTTATTTCTCAAATGGAAAAAAGCACAATAGCGACATCTGTTTTCAGGAGTCATTATGAAACTATTTCGTATTGTTGATCCGTTTACGCTTACTCTGGTGGTCACCGTTTTACTGGCCTCGTTTTTCCCGGCCCGCGGTGGTTTCGTCCCGTTTTTTGAGGGGCTGACGACGGCCGCTATCGCGCTGCTGTTCTTTATGCACGGCGCAAAACTCTCCCGCGAAGCGATTATCGCGGGTGGTGGCCACTGGCGACTGCACCTCTGGGTGATGTGCAGCACCTTTATTCTGTTCCCCATCCTCGGGGTGCTGTTTGCGTGGTGGGCGCCAGTTAACGTCGACCCGGCACTCTATACCGGTTTTTTGTATCTCTGTATTCTGCCAGCCACCGTGCAGTCGGCCATTGCGTTTACCTCCCTCGCGGGTGGCAACGTTGCGGCCGCGGTCTGCTCCGCATCGGCATCCAGCCTGTTAGGGATTTTCGTCTCCCCGCTGCTGGTGGGGCTGCTGATGAACATGCATGGCGCGGAAGGTAACCTTGAGCAGGTGGGCAGGATCTGTCTGCAACTGCTGCTGCCCTTTGTCCTGGGCCATCTCTCGCGCCCGTGGACAGGTGCGTTTGTGACGAAGCATAAAAAGTGGATCTCCAAAACCGACCAGACCTCAATTCTGCTGGTGGTTTACTCCGCCTTCAGCGAAGCGGTCGTGAACGGGATCTGGCACAAGGTGGGCGCAGGCTCACTGCTGTTTATCGTGGTCGTCAGCATTGTCCTGCTGGCGATTGTCATTGCCGTAAACGTCTTTGTGGCACGTAAATGCGGCTTCAACAAAGCAGATGAAATTACGATTGTTTTCTGCGGTTCGAAGAAGAGCCTGGCGAACGGTATTCCGATGGCCAACATTCTGTTCCCGACCTCGGTAATTGGGATGATGGTATTGCCGCTGATGATTTTTCATCAGATCCAGCTGATGGTCTGCGCCGTGCTGGCGCGTCGCTATAAACGTCAGACGGAAAAACTGGCGCAGGAAGAGACCCGCGCCGCGAAGGCTTAAGGACGTTTCAGGGGCTGAACCAGCTGGGTCAGCCCCTCGGTTTTGATCAGCAGCGTGATAGCCATCAGCTCGCCCAGTCGCCCGGCCGGGAACTCATCCTTACGGGCAAACCACAGCAGATACTCCTCCGGCAAATCGATCAGCCTGCGGCCCTTATATTTACCGAACGGCATCTCCGTATTGGCGATCGCAACGAGCTGCTCTTTTTCCACGTTACTCTCCTAACAGACGCATCATTTCCGCTTCGTCGATAACCTCAATGCCGAGTTCCTGGGCTTTCGCCAGCTTCGAACCCGCTGCTTCCCCGGCAATCACCAGGTCGGTTTTCTTCGACACGCTGCCCGCCACTTTTGCGCCCAGCGCCACCAGACGCGCTTTCGCATCGTCGCGTGAAAGCTGGCTCAGGCTGCCGGTCAGCACCACCGTTTTACCGGCGAACGGACTGTCGATCTCTTCGGCATTAACCACCACCGGCGCGGGCCATTTGATGCCCTCTGCCAGCAGTTTGCCAATGACTTCGCGGTTGCTCTCTTCCGCAAAGAAGTTAAAGACGTGCGTGGCGACTACAATGCCGACATCCGGCACTTTCTGCAGCTCGTCGATGCTTGCCTTTTCCAGCGCCTCCAGCGTGCCAAAGTACGCCGCCAGACCTGCTGCCGTTGCTTCCCCCACTTCACGGATGCCCAGCGCGTAAAGGAAACGGGCGAAGGTGGTCTCTTTTGCGGCTTCCAGAGCGTTAACCACGTTCTGCGCCGACTTCGGCCCCATGCGATCCAGACCGGTCAGCTTGCCCGCCGTCAGTTTGAAGAGATCCGCTGGCGTATGCACATACTCTTTTTCAACCAGCTGATCGATAATCTTATCGCCCATGCCGTCGACGTCCATGGCGCGACGGGAGACGAAGTGCTTCAGTGACTCTTTACGCTGCGCGCCACAGATCAGGCCGCCCGTACAGCGCGCTACCGCCTCACCTTCAACACGCTCCACGTCAGAGCCACACACCGGGCAATGGGTCGGGAAGACCACTTCACGCGTATCATCAGGGCGTTCAGACTCAACGACGTTCACCACTTGCGGAATAACATCGCCCGCGCGACGAACCACCACTTTGTCACCAATCCGCAGGCCCAGACGTTCAATCTCATCGGCGTTATGCAGCGTGGCGTTACTCACCAGCACGCCCGCGACCTGCACAGGCTCAAGACGGGCGACCGGGGTAATGGCACCCGTACGGCCGACCTGGAACTCCACATCGCGAACGAAGGTCATCTGTTCCTGAGCAGGAAACTTAAACGCCACCGCCCAGCGCGGCGCACGTGCCACAAACCCGAGTTGCTCCTGAAGCGCCAGTGAGTTCACCTTAATGACAACGCCATCAATATCAAAACCGAGCGTCGGACGGTCCGCTTCCACCTTGTGGTAGAACGCGAGTACCGCTTCTGGCGAGTCACAGAGCTGTACGCGGTTACTCACCGGCAGACCCCACGCCTTAAACTGCATCAGGCGCCCGAGGTGCGTATCCGGCAGCTCGCCTCCCTCCAGGATCCCCACGCCATAGCAGAAGAAAGTGAGCGGTCGCTTCGCGGTGATACGCGGGTCAAGCTGGCGTAAAGAGCCAGCCGCCGCATTACGCGGGTTAGCAAATACTTTCCCGCCGGTGCGGCGCGCTTCTTCGTTGATTTTCTCGAAACCCGCCTGGGGAAGAAACACTTCGCCGCGCACTTCCAGACGCGCAGGAATGTTGTCCCCCTGCAGCTTCAGCGGGATCGCGCGGATGGTACGCACGTTGGTCGTAATGTCTTCACCCGTCGTGCCGTCGCCACGCGTCGCGGCACGCACCAGCACGCCGTTTTCGTAGAGAAGACTGACCGCCAGGCCATCAAGCTTCAGCTCGCAGCACCAGGTGAGAGCGTCGCTGCTTTTCAGACGGTCCTGCACGCGCTTGTTAAACGCGAGGAAGCTCTCTTCATCAAAGACGTTATCCAGCGACAGCATCGGTACTTCATGGCGTACCTGGCTGAACGCTCCCAGCGGCTCGGCACCGACACGCTGGGTGGGAGAATCCGGCGTAATGAGTTCCGGGTGCTGCGCCTCCAGTTCGCGCAGCTCGCGCATCAGGCGGTCATACTCCGCATCCGGCACCTCCGGCGCGTCCATAACATGATAGAGATATTCATGATGGCGAAGCGTGGTTCGCAGGTCAGTGAGTTGTTGTTCGATTGAGTCCATATCGCACCATCAATGAGAAAAAACCCCCGACATGCGGGGGTTGAGGAGGAGTTGACGTAAACGCGATGATTACGCGTTGGCTTCCTTAACTTCGCGGATGCGGTCCTGATACTCGCGCAGTTTCTGCGGGGTCATCATTCGACGCTGATCGTCGAGCACCACACCGCCTACTTCGTCAGCGATGTGCTGAGCGGATTGCAACATCAGCTTAAAGTTTTGCAGTTCATCACCGTAAGAGGGCACCTGCATAAAGATGGTGACACCTGGGGTCACGAAATCACCGGTCATTTCCGGATCAAAAGTACCCGGGTTGACCATATTGGCCAGGCTGAACAGCGCCGGGCCGCTACCGTCAGGGCTCAGGTGGCGATGGAAAATATTCATGTCGCCAAACTTGAAGCCTGCCTGTTGAATACTGTTAAGCAGCACATCACCGTTGAGATGGCTACCGTGATGCGCGGCCACGTTCATGATGATCACCGCTTCTTTACGCTGCGGTTTTTCAACAACCGGTTCTGGCTCTGCTACCGGTTCTGGCTCAACATGCTGTGCTGGAGCAGGCTGCGGCGCTGGCTGCACATGAACAGGCTGCTGCGGCTGTTGTACCGGCTGCGCGGGCTGTTGTTGCACAGGCTGCTGCACGGGTTGCGGTTGAACCGGCTGTGGCGCAGCAGGCTGCTGATGGACAGGCTGTTGCGGCGGCTGGCGCACAGGCTCTTCTACCGGCTGCGGCGCCTGCTGGCGCGGCTGAGCAGAGGCGTACGGCGGTTGATACTGGTGCTGCGCAGGACGGGGGGCTTCATGCTCCCCATGAGCCGCGCCGGGCGCAGTATTGACCCGATGAACACGAACTTCACCCACGCCGTCATCGTCGCGACCGTCGATGTCATCTTCAATGTCATCGTCATCACGACTGGACTTCATGCGCTTCAGTGGGCGATCGCGGAACATCGAAGAACGCTCTTTACGGCTGGTCCAGAAACCATGTACCAGTAAAGCGATTATGGCGATCGCGCCAACAATGATTAATATCAGACGCAAATCCTGCATCATTATATTCTCTGTTGTTCTAACACCTTGCCACCACGGCAAACATTTACTCACTAAGAGTATTTGCCGTTTACGTCAAGTGCAAGTGTGTGCAGAGCATTCACAGCATAAAGATGAAGGAAATCGTGCTTTTTGCTGGTTTTTCGAACATTTCCGAACTGGTCATTAGCCTACAAGTGGATAATATAGGCGGCAATTCCACTGGTTGTGAAAAAAGGAGTACAGCCTGGTTATGGTTTCAACATCGTCTTCTCCCCCACGCAGCGGCGTCTGGTATTTTTCTCAGGGCTGGAAACTGGTTTCACTGCCGGGTATCCGACGCTTCGTCATCCTTCCGCTGTTGATCAACATTCTTCTGATGGGCGGCGCGTTCTGGTGGCTTTTTACAAAGCTCGAGAGCTGGATCCCTGCGTTAATGAGCTATGTGCCCGACTGGCTACAGTGGCTGAACTATCTGCTCTGGCCGGTGGCGGTTATCTCCGTGCTGCTGGTGTTCGGCTATTTCTTCTCAACCATCGCTAACTGGATAGCCGCACCGTTTAACGGCCTGCTGGCAGAACAGCTGGAGGCGCGGCTTACCGGCGCGACGCCGCCGGACACGGGCGTGCTCGGGGTCATGAAAGATATCCCCCGCATCATGAAGCGCGAGTGGCAGAAATTTGCCTGGTACCTCCCCCGGGCGGTAGTGCTGCTTATCCTCTATTTTGTGCCCGGCATTGGCCAGACCGTGGCGCCGGTGCTGTGGTTCCTGTTCAGCGCCTGGATGCTCGCCATCCAGTATTGTGATTATCCGTTCGATAACCACAAGGTACCGTTTAAAGCGATGCGCAACGCCCTGCGTACCCAGAAGGTCGCCAATATGCAGTTCGGCGCGCTAACCAGCCTGTTCACGATGATTCCCTTCCTGAACCTGTTCATCATGCCGGTTGCTGTGTGCGGCGCGACGGCAATGTGGGTGGACTGCTACCGTGCTAAGCACGCGTTATGGAAATAATGCAAAAATGTGTAAAGCAGGGGTGGCTTATGCCGCCCCTTATTCCATACTGATCCCCATTATTTCCTTGCAGTATATAGATATGCGAATTCCTTACTTCCCCCTCCCTGCTTAGCAGGTATGCTGGGGCGGTATCCCAATTTCATACAGTTAAGGACAGGCCATGAGTAAGATTTATGAAGACAACTCGCTGACTATCGGTCATACGCCCCTGGTTCGACTGAACCGTATCGGTAATGGACGCATTCTGGCGAAGGTCGAATCTCGTAACCCGAGCTTCAGCGTAAAATGCCGTATCGGTGCAAACATGATTTGGGATGCTGAAAAACGTGGCGTGCTGAAGCCTGGCGTTGAACTGGTTGAACCGACCAGCGGTAACACCGGTATCGCTCTGGCCTATGTCGCTGCCGCGCGTGGCTACAAACTGACGCTGACCATGCCGGAGACCATGAGTATCGAACGCCGCAAACTGCTCAAAGCACTCGGCGCGAACCTCGTACTTACCGAAGGTGCGAAGGGCATGAAAGGTGCCATTCAGAAAGCGGAAGAGATTGTCGCCAGCGATCCGGCAAAATATCTGCTGCTGCAGCAGTTCAGCAACCCGGCTAACCCGGAAATTCACGAGAAGACCACCGGACCGGAAATCTGGGAAGATACTGACGGTCAGGTTGACGTGTTTATCTCCGGCGTTGGTACCGGCGGCACCCTGACCGGCGTGTCACGCTATATAAAAGGCACAAAAGGTAAAAAAGATCTGATCACCGTTGCGGTTGAACCCACCGACTCACCGGTTATCACCCAGGCACTGGCGGGCGAAGAACTCAAGCCGGGTCCGCATAAAATCCAGGGTATTGGCGCGGGCTTCATTCCGGGCAACCTGGACCTGAAGCTGATCGATAAAGTGGTCACCATCACTAACGAAGAAGCCATCTCTACCGCGCGTCGTCTGATGGATGAAGAAGGCATTCTTGCCGGTATCTCTTCCGGTGCTGCTGTTGCGGCAGCGCTCAAACTTCAGGAAGATGAAGCCTTTACCAATAAGAATATTGTGGTTATCCTTCCTTCCTCGGGTGAGCGTTACTTGAGCACCGCACTGTTTGCCGATCTGTTCACTGAAAAAGAGCTGCAACAGTAATGCCAGCATGTTAATAACGCGTAAAAAAGCACCTTTTCAGGTGCTTTTTTGTGGCCTGCTTCAAACTTTTGCCCCTCCTGGCATTGCTTCACCCCGTTGGGTCTGGTATTTAAACCAGCAATTATTTTGATGCGTGAAATTAATCAGTGAACGAAATAGCCTTGCTGAATCGATTTTATGATTTGGTTCAAGTCTTGCTTTCGCTGCATAATGTTTAATGACGATCGAAACGTCAGCGCTAACAATACAGGCTAAAGTTCAGTCGCCAGGCTAGACTTTAGTTCCACAACACTAAACCTATAAGTTGGGGAAATACAATGTTCCAGCAAGAAGTTACCATTACCGCTCCGAACGGTCTGCACACCCGCCCTGCTGCTCAGTTTGTTAAAGAAGCGAAAGGCTTCACTTCTGAAATCACTGTGACTTCCAACGGCAAAAGCGCCAGCGCAAAAAGCCTGTTCAAACTGCAGACTCTGGGCCTGACTCAGGGCACCGTAGTCACCATTTCTGCGGAAGGTGAAGACGAGCAGAAAGCAGTTGAGCATCTGGTAAAACTGATGGCTGAGCTCGAGTAAGTTTCCGGGTTCTTTTAAATATCAGTCACAAGTAAGGTAGGGTTATGATTTCAGGCATTTTAGCATCCCCGGGTATCGCTTTCGGCAAAGCACTGCTGCTGAAAGAAGACGAGATCGTCATCGACCGGAAAAAAATTTCTGCCGACAAGGTTGATCAGGAAGTTGAACGTTTTCTGAGCGGTCGTGCCAAGGCATCTGCGCAACTGGAAGCAATCAAAACTAAAGCTGGCGAAACTTTCGGTGAAGAAAAAGAAGCCATCTTCGAAGGGCATATCATGCTGCTCGAAGATGAGGAGCTGGAGCAGGAAATCATAGCCCTGATTAAAGATAAAGGCATGACGGCCGACGCGGCTGCGCATGAAGTTATCGAAGGTCAGGCAACTGCCCTGGAAGAACTGGATGATGAATACCTGAAAGAACGTGCGGCTGACGTACGTGACATCGGTAAGCGCCTGCTGCGCAACATCCTGGGTCTGGCCATCATCGACCTGAGCGCGATTCAGGATGAAGTGATCCTGGTTGCCGCTGACCTCACCCCGTCCGAAACCGCACAGCTGAACCTGAAAAAGGTCCTCGGTTTCATTACCGACGCGGGTGGCCGTACCTCCCACACCTCTATTATGGCCCGTTCTCTGGAACTGCCTGCCATCGTGGGTACCGGTAGCGTCACCTCTCAGGTGAAAAACGGCGACTATCTGATTCTGGATGCCGTAAACAATCTGGTTTACGTCAACCCAACAAACGAAGAGATCGAAAAACTGCGCGCGGTTCAGGAGCAAGTTGCGACTGAAAAAGCGGAACTCGCTAAGCTGAAAGATCTGCCAGCCATCACCCTGGACGGCCATCAGGTTGAAGTGTGCGCAAACATCGGTACCGTACGTGACGTTGAAGGCGCTGAGCGCAACGGTGCGGAAGGTGTGGGTCTCTATCGTACAGAATTCCTGTTCATGGATCGTGACGCGCTGCCTACTGAAGAAGAGCAGTTTGCTGCGTATAAAGCCGTAGCAGAAGCGTGTGGCTCTCAGGCGGTTATCGTCCGTACTATGGACATCGGTGGCGACAAAGAGCTGCCATACATGAACTTCCCGAAAGAAGAGAACCCGTTCCTGGGCTGGCGTGCAGTGCGTATCGCCATGGATCGCAAAGAGATCCTGCGTGACCAGGTGCGCGCAATTCTGCGTGCCTCTGCTTTCGGTAAACTGCGCATCATGTTCCCGATGATCATCTCTGTTGAAGAAGTGCGTGCACTGAAGAAAGAGATCGAAATCTACAAACAGGAACTGCGCGACGAAGGTAAAGCGTTTGACGAGTCAATCGAGATCGGCGTGATGGTGGAAACCCCAGCAGCCGCGACCATTGCGCGTCATTTAGCCAAAGAAGTTGATTTCTTTAGTATCGGCACCAATGATTTAACGCAGTACACCCTGGCAGTTGACCGTGGTAATGATATGATTTCACATCTCTACCAGCCAATGTCACCGTCCGTACTGAACTTGATCAAGCAAGTTATTGATGCTTCTCATGCAGAAGGTAAATGGACTGGCATGTGTGGTGAGCTTGCAGGCGACGAACGTGCTACACTTCTGTTGCTGGGTATGGGTCTGGACGAATTCTCTATGAGCGCCATTTCCATCCCGCGCATTAAGAAGATTATCCGTAACACGAACTTCGAAGATGCGAAGGTGTTAGCAGAGCAGGCTCTTGCTCAACCGACAACGGACGAGTTAATGACGCTGGTTAACAAGTTCATTGAAGAAAAAACAATCTGCTAATCCACGAGATGCGGCCCAAATTACTGCTTAGGAGAAGATCATGGGTTTGTTCGATAAACTGAAATCTCTGGTTTCTGATGATAAGAAAGACTCCGGAACTATTGAGATTGTTGCTCCGCTCTCCGGCGAGATCGTCAACATCGAAGACGTGCCGGATGTAGTGTTTGCTGAGAAAATCGTTGGTGATGGCATTGCTATCAAACCAACTGGCAACAAAATGGTTGCTCCAGTTGACGGCACCATCGGTAAAATT
This sequence comes from Enterobacter sp. T2, assembly GCF_010692925.1. Classification (NCBI taxonomy): domain Bacteria; kingdom Pseudomonadati; phylum Pseudomonadota; class Gammaproteobacteria; order Enterobacterales; family Enterobacteriaceae; genus Enterobacter; species Enterobacter sp. T2. The sequence continues at coordinate 3,464,596 of NZ_CP048736.1, forward strand.
TTTGAAACCAACCATGCGTTCTCTATCGAATCTGATAGCGGTATCGAACTGTTCGTTCACTTCGGTATCGACACCGTTGAACTGAAAGGCGAAGGCTTCAAACGTATCGCGGAAGAAGGCCAGCGTGTGAAAGTTGGCGACCCGGTAATTGAATTCGATCTGCCACTGCTGGAAGAAAAAGCCAAGTCTACCCTGACGCCGGTTGTTATCTCCAACATGGACGAAATCAAAGAACTGATCAAACTGTCTGGCAGCGTCACCGTGGGTGAAACCCCGGTTATCCGCATCAAGAAGTAATTCTTGCCGTACAGAAAAATGGCGCCTTCGGGCGCCATTTTTGTTTATGCGGGAAGGATAAGCTCGTCGTACCCTTTCGACTGGGTGTACAACATCACGTCAGTCACCCGATCCCCCGCCATGCGGATAGCATCGGCAACGGTTTTCCCCTCAACGATACCACTGACCAGCTCGGAACAGAACAGATCGCCCGTCCCTTTCAGATCGGTTTCTACGCGCGGATGCGCGCTAACGGTAACGCCCTCTTTCGTCACCAGCACCACGTGGATGTTGTGCGGGTCGTCAGCGACCGGCGCGCTGGTAATCGCCACCCATTTCAGGGAATCGGAAAGCAGCCCCTGCGCTGCCGCGACGGCGCTTTCCGGCGTGCGGCACGGTTTTCCGCTTAATACTTCCAGTTCATAGACGTTTGGCGTAATGCCCTGCGCCAGCGGCAACAGGTGCTCCCGATACGCTTGCGGAATATCCGGCTTCACGTACATTCCACTGTCAATGTCGCCAATAACCGGGTCGACCAGTACCAGCAGGTCAGGATGGTGCGCTTTGACCGCCTTCAGCCACTGAGCCAGCAGGGCGATCTGGCTGGCGCTGCCCATATAACCGGTGGTAACCGCTTTAAGCTCGCGCAGGATCTCGCGTTCTTCCAGCGCCTTCAGGTAGCCGCTGAACCACTCATCGGGGATCACGCCGCCGTAGAAAGTGTCATAGTGCGGCGTATTGCTGAACAATACCGTCGGCACGGCGGTGACGTTCAGCCTGTGGGTACGAATATTCGGAACCGCAATGCTGTTCCCCACGCTGCCATAAACCACCTGCGACTGCACTGCGACAATATCGGTTTGCTGCGCCCGGGTGTTATCCCGGAATAAAATCATCTCCATGACGCTTAAATTCCCGCCCCCTGCGAATAACTCTCTTCACCAAAGACGCCGGTAGACAGATAGCGATCGCCGCGGTCGCAGATAATCGCGACCACAACGGCGCCTGGATTCGCCTGCGCAACGCGCAACGCCCCCGCTACCGCGCCACCCGAGCTGACCCCGCAGAAGATGCCTTCACGCACGGCCAGCTCACGCATGGTATTCTCCGCCTCGCGCTGGTGAATATCCAGCACCTGATCCACCAGCTGCGCATTAAAAATGCCCGGCATGTATTCTGCTGGCCAGCGGCGAATCCCCGGAATGCTGCTCCCCTCTTCTGGCTGCAGGCCAACGATAGTGACGGCTTTTTCCTGCTCGCGCAGAAAACGCGACACGCCGGTGATGGTGCCGGTGGTGCCCATGCTGGAGACAAAATGGGTAATACGTCCGTCGGTTTGCTGCCAGATTTCCGGGCCGGTGGTGGTGTAATGCGCGTAGGGATTATCCGGGTTGTTGAACTGATCGAGCAACTTACCTTCGCCACGCTCCGCCATTTCTAAGGCTAAATCGCGTGCGCCTTCCATCCCCTGCTCTTTGGTGACCAAAATCAGCTCGGCCCCGTAGGCGCGCATTGCGGCGCGGCGCTCCTGGCTCATGTTGTCCGGCATCAGCAGCTTCATGCGGTAGCCTTTCAATGCCGCAATCATTGCCAGTGCAATCCCGGTATTGCCGCTGGTGGCCTCAATCAACACGTCGCCGGGCTTTATCTCACCGCGTTTTTCAGCCTGGACAATCATCGACAGCGCCGCACGGTCTTTCACCGAGCCTGCCGGATTATTGCCCTCAAGTTTGACCCAGATTTCACTGCCGTTGTCTGGCCCCATGCGCTGAAGCTTGACCAGAGGAGTGTTGCCGATGGTGTGTTCGAGTGTAGTCACGATTTTTACTCAATAAAAAAGCCGGGGGCGCGCAGCGATCCCGGCCTACAAGACGCAGTGATAACTGTAGGCCCGGTAAGCGCAGCGCCACCGGGCGATAAACATCCTAATAACCTATCAGGCTGACTCCGCCAGAGCAATATCCTCGCGCGTCTCGATGCGCTCCTTCCCGTGATAAATACGGGCATGCTGCAGGCCGACAAACAGACGCTCGCCCCGGTGCGGCGGCACATCATCACGCATGACGACGGTCAGCGGCTCGGTATACCAGCCTAGCGGCTGTACCACCAATTGGGTGTAGTGCCCTTTAGGGCTAGCTTCCAGTACCTGCACTGGCAGCGGTGAATCCAGGCTGGTGCGGCGGCTCACGTCCACTTCCCACGGACGCAGGAACAGATCGACCGGCCCCTGATGCGCGGAGGTATAGCCCAGCGGCCAGCGGTGCGCGCCGACGTGGAACTGTCCACCGCGAATGGTGCCCTGCAGACGATTCACTTCACCCATAAATTCCAGCACGAAACGGGTCGCCGGTTCACGCCAGAGCTGCTCCGGCTCGTCAACCTGCTCGATGTTGCCCTGGCTCATGACCACCACGCGGTCCGCCACTTCCATCGCCTCTTCCTGATCGTGGGTCACAAAGACGCTGGTAAACTTCAGCTCTTCATGCAGCTGACGCAGCCAGCGGCGAAGTTCTTTACGCACCTGCGCATCCAGCGCGCCGAACGGTTCGTCCAGCAGCAGAATTTGCGGCTCAACGGCCAGCGCACGTGCCAGCGCGACACGCTGTTTCTGTCCGCCAGACAGCTGCGCCGGGAAACGATCCGCCAGATGTGCCAGCTGCACCATCTCCAGCAGCTTAGTCACTTTCGCTTTGATGGTGGCGGCATCCGGGCGTTCGCGACGCGGCAGCACGGTCAGGCCAAACGCAATGTTGTCAAACACGGTCATGTGGCGGAACAGCGCATAGTGCTGGAACACAAAACCCACTTTACGATCGCGGGCATGCAGGCGGCTCACGTCGGTGCCGTGAAAGCGAATGTGCCCGCTGGTCTGATGCTCAAGCCCGGCGATAATTCGCAGCAGCGTGGTTTTACCCGAGCCAGACGGCCCCAGCAGCGCCACCATTTGTCCGGAAGGGATATCCAGCGAGATATCATTCAGCACCTGGGTGCGACCAAAAGACTTCTTAATATTGGCAATCTCAATGCTCATGATTTCCCTCCTGATGCTGACGTTTTTCCTGATTCTCTAAACGCCACTGCACCACACTCTTCAAAAACAGGGTCAAAATAGCCATCAGCGTCAGTAACGCTGCGGCAGTAAAGGAACCGACGGTATTGTAGTCCTGTTCCAGTAATTCAATCTGTAACGGCAGCGACAGGGTTTCACCGCGGATGGAGCCAGAGACGACGGAAACGGCACCAAACTCACCAATCGCTCGGGCGTTGGTCAGCACCACGCCGTACAGCAGCGCCCAGCGGATATTTGGCAGCGTCACGCGACGGAACATCTGCCAGCCTGACGCGCCCAGCAGCACCGCCGCTTCGTCTTCGTTGCTCCCCTGGCTTAACATCACCGGCACCAGTTCGCGCACCACAAACGGACACGTCACGAAGATGGTCACCAGCACCATACCCGGCCAGGCGAACATGACCTGCAGGTTATGCTCATCCAGCCAGCCGCCCAGCGGGCCGTTAGAGCCGTAAAAGAGCAGGTACACCAGACCCGCCACCACCGGCGACACGGCAAACGGAATATCCAGCAGGGTCAGCAGCAGCTGACGTCCCGGGAAGTTAAAACGCGTCACCAGCCACGCCAGTAGCGTCCCGAACACCAGGTTCACCGGCACGGTGATCAGGGCAATCAGTACGGTCAGCCAGATGGCATGGAGCATGTCCGGATTCGCCAGGTTCTCCAGCGCGGGCATCAGCCCCTTGCTGAACGCCTGAACGAAGATATACACCGTCGGCACGACGAGAATGAGGGCGGACACCAGCACGCCCACACCAATCAGAAACCATTTACCCCAGTTGATACGGGGAGCATCGTATCGCTTCAATTGCGTAACTTCCGCCATCAGTGACCTACCACACGTCGACCAAAGCGACTTTGCAGAGTGTTAATTGAGTACAGCAGCAGCAGTGAGGCTGCGAGGATCACCGAAGCAATGGCGCTCGCCGCCGGATAATCAAACTCCTGAAGACGGATGAAGATCATCAGCGAGGTGACCTCCGTCTTCCAGGCAATGTTCCCGGCGATAAAAATCACCGCGCCGAATTCACCGAGGCTGCGGGTAAACGACAGCGCAACGCCCGCCATCAGCGCCGGGGAGAGTTCCGGCAACACGACCTTGCGGAAACTCTGCCAGCGCGAGGCCCCCAGCGTTTCCGCCGCTTCTTCATATTCCGGACCCAACTCTTCCAGCACCGGCTGCACGGTACGCACCACAAACGGGATGCTGGTAAAGGCCATCGCCACCGCGATACCAAGCCAGGTATAGGTGACTTTGATATCAAGCTTTGCCAGCCACTCACCGTACAGTCCGTTCACGGAGAAGAGCGACGCAAGGGTTAAGCCCGCAACAGCCGTCGGCAGCGCAAACGGCAGATCCATCAGTGCGTCAAGCAGCGTGCGGCCAGGGAAACGATAGCGGGTTAAGATCCACGCCATCAGCAGGCCGAACACACCGTTAAAAATGGAGGCGACAAACGCCGACAGCAGCGTCACTTTATAGGCGGCCACCACCTGCGGGTTGGTGACCACGTCCCAGTATTGCGCCCAGCTCATCTGCGCAAGCTGCATAACCAGTGCGCTGAGCGGCAACAACAGGATCAGGCAGACGAACAGCAGGCTGGTCCCCAGACTTAAGGTAAAGCCCGGCAGCACGCGTTTGGTCGAGACTGCAAACATTACTTACGCCCCGCCGCCAGCAACTTGTCTAACTCACCGCCGCTGGCAAAGTGCGTTTTCATCACCTCAGGCCAGGAGCCGAAATGATCTTCCACGCGGAACAGTGCGGTCTGCGGGAATTTATCCTTCAGTTTGTTCATCACGTCCGGGTTATTCACGCGGTAGTAGTAATCGGTAATGATGGTCTGCGCCTGCGGGCTGTACAGATAGTTGAGATAGGCTTTTGCCGCTTTCTCAGTACCGTTTGCCTTCACGTTTTTATCCACCCACGCCACCGGGAATTCGGCCAGAATGTTGGTTTTCGGGATAACCACCTCAAAGCCCTGCGCTTCATACTGTTTGCGGATGTTGTTCACTTCCGACTCAAAGCTGATCAGCACATCGCCCAGCCCACGTTCTGCGAAGGTGGTGGTTGCCCCGCGGCCGCCGGTATCAAACACTTCAACGTTTTTCAGGAACTGGGTCATGAACTGCTCGGTTTTGGCTTTATCGTTACCGTCGGCCTTGTCCGCCGCACCCCACGCCGCCAAATAGGTGTAACGCGCGTTACCGGAGGTTTTTGGGTTCGGGAAAATCAGCTTCACGTCAGAACGCACCAGGTCGCTCCAGTCGTGGATATTTTTCGGGTTACCTTTACGCACCAGGAAGCCCATGGTGGAATAGAACGGCGAGCTGTTATTCGGCAGACGGCTCTGCCAGTCAGCAGGGATAAGTTTGCCCTTGTCGTGCAGGATCTGCACGTCAGTAACCTGGTTGTAGGTCACGACATCCGCCTTCAGTCCCTGCAATATCGCCAGCGCCTGTTTGGAAGAACCGGCATGGGACTGTTTGATGGTCAGCTTATCGCCGTTATTGTCTTTCGCCCACTGCTGTTCAAACGGTGGGTTAAGGGCGGCAAACAGCTCGCGGGAGACGTCGTACGAACTGTTCAGCAGCTCAGTCGCCTGCGCCTGGGCCACCAGCAATAAACCTGCCAGCGCCAGAGTTCCTTTTTTCAGTACAGTAACGGCCATTGCGCACCCTTATAAATGTGATGACTATCTTATAGTCATAATATTTATAACGAGGTCGAAAGGAGTAACGGTTTTATATACCGTTTGGTGATTTAGAAGCAGAAAAGGGAATAAGGCTGCAATCCCCCTCTCCCCTGCGGGGAGAGGGTTCGGGTGAGGGGCGTTAAAGCGCCAGCAGACGCTCAACGGACGGCGCGAAGTAATAGCCGCCGGTTACCGGCTTGGTGAAGCGCAGCATCGCGTCGCGCTTGCCGTCAGTGTCGCCGAACATGCTCATCAACTGCTGCTCGATGTTATACAGGCGTGCGCAGTACGCGCAGAAGTAAAGACCATGGGTGCCGCTTGCGGTGCCATACGGCAGGCTCTGGCGGACAATCTTCAGCCCTTTGCCCTCTTCTTTGAGGTCAACGCGGGTCAGGTGAGAGGTCACCGGACGGTCATCGCCGTCGATCTCTTCGTTCGCCTCTTTGGTGCGACCAATCATCATCTCCTGGTCGTGCACGCTCATGCGGTTAAGCTGCTTGAGGTTATGCTCCCAGCGCTGCACGAACACGTAACTGCCGCCCGCGTCCACGCCATCTTTGATGACCGCCACGTCACGACGCGTCTCTTCACCCGCCGGGTTTTCCGTGCCGTCGACGAAGCCGCTCAGATCGCGCTCTTCTACCCAACGGAAACCGTGAACTTCTTCCTGCACCTCAATGCTGTCGCCGAATGCTGCCACCGCGGCCTGGGCAACGGAGAAGTTAACATCGTGACGCAGAGAGAGAATATGAATGAGCAGATCGTACTGGGTGGCCGGGGCCAGACCTTTACCGTAAGGGATAAAGTCTTTCAGCTCTTCCGCCCCTTCGCCGCCGCTCAGCTGACGCCAGACGTTATTGCCAAACGCAACAACGGCGCCGAGATGGGCATCAGGGAATTTGGCCTGGAACGTCGCCAGTTTATCAACAAACGCTTTACTGGCCGCACGCAGGGCATCCACGTCCCCTTTGACATTGGCTTCGATCCAAATCGCCGCGCGGCAATGTTCTGGCAAAATGCCACTCTGAACCTGAGACATCGCTCCTCCTGAAATAAAGATGCCACGTCAGCGTGGCATTGATGGCGGGTATTATACCCGGATTTCAGCGAGGCGGTTTGTTCAGGCGCAAATTACTGCTTCCAGACTATTTTGCTCACTTTCCAGCTTTTCAGCGTGTCGTCAGACGGCATTAATCCCTCCGGACCGCTCCAGGTACCGGTGAAGACATAGCTGATGTGCTGGCTGCCTTCCGCCTTACATTCCACCGCGACGCCCTCGTCGGAAGGCGCGCTGGTGCAGTTGCCAAAGGCTTGTTTATACAGATCGCTAAACGGCGTACCCACTTTCACACCGCTGGCGGTCGGGATTTCGTCGTCGAGCACCGCAATGCGGTTCACCGTGCCTTTATCGCCATTAATCACCAGCGCCAGTTTGTCCCCTTTTAGCGCTTCAAAGTACCGCACAATGTTGCCATTCTCGGTTTTCATGCCGCTACGCAGGCGGTAGTCACTGCTCAGGGCGTCCTGAATGGCATCCTGATCGAGCGCGGTTGATGCGGTAATTTTTCCTACGCCCTGCTCGGTCACTTCCGTGGACGCGCCAAACCAGTTCCACGGATAGGCTGCGGACCAGTTGATGGAGGAGAGCGTTGAACAGCCGGTTAATGCCAGCGGGAGAGCGCATAAAAGTAAACGCAGCGATTTCATTGAAACGTCCTTACGTGTTAAATCAACGCTTGTTGGAGTACGACTTCGGTAAAAAGTGCCGTTCTAATCTGACTCTTGCGTAAAACAGGCGCGTAGCCGGGGATTTGTCAGCAGCCACAGCAACGCCACAATATCCGCGATCACCAGCGCAATCCCGATACCCGTTAGCGGTTCACCGTACCACCAGAGTACAGGCTGCCAAAAGAGTAGCGCAGTCTGGGCAATGATCAGCAGCCAGCGAAGCGCGCCCCAAAAGCGTGGAATCAGATGCCGCCGTCCGCTGACCAAAAACGCCAGAACGGCGGGAATGCCCGGCAGTAAGCCAAGCCAGAAGGCATCGTGATCGGGATAGAAGAGATTCAGCAGCGTGTCGCCCTGCCCGCGCGACGCGCCAGCCATCACAAACAGCACCCAGGTTCGCGCCTGCAGCAGCAGAACGCACCAGAATAAAAAAGGCAGCCTGAGGCGGCCCTGCGCGTCATAGTCTCCCGGGAGGATCTCAGTACTCTTCATCTTCGATCAGGCGCTTACCTAAATTCAGCACGTCAGAGTGCTCATAGCCCAGACGTTCATACATGCCCAGCACCACATCGTTATCTTCCCGCACCATGATCTGAATTTTCGGGCAGCCGCGAGCAATCAGCTTCTTCTCAAGCCGGTTCAGTAACGCATTCGCGATGCCACGCCCACGGTATTCCGGATGGACCCCCAGATAATAAGCCGAGCCGCGATGGCCGTCATAGCCGCCCATGACGGTGCCGACAACCTCGCCATTCACTTCCGCGACCAAAAACAGACTGACGTCGTGATTCACCTTCCGTTCGATGTCCATCTCCGGATCGTTCCACGGACGCAGCAAATCGCAGCGCTCCCAAAGGGTGATCACCTCTTCGAAATCTTCCTGGCGAAAAACGCGTATCTCCATGGTATTAACCGCCTTTTCGGGTTCAAAAACAGTGATTATGGCGCGTACGGGACGTTTAGCCAATAACCGGGGAAAATCTCGCCAAAATTTGGCATAATGTCACTTTGTCACGTATTGAAATGAAAAGTAAAACAATTCTCAATAAGGACTGTCGTAACGGGAAACACGATACGATATAACACCAGGACCCCTTTTTTTAGTATTCAGGCCGCATGAGCACATTCAAACCATTAAAAGCACTCACATCGCGTCGTCAGGTTCTCAAAGCGGGGCTGGCGGCCTTAACGTTAACCGGTATTGCAAAGCAGGCTCAGGCGAAAGACGAGAGCACGCTCAAAACCAGTAACGGACACAGTAAACCCAAAACCAAAAAGCCAGGCGCAAAGCGTCTGGTGATGCTGGACCCGGGCCACGGCGGGATTGATACCGGCGCCATCGGCAAAAACGGGTCAAAAGAAAAACACGTCGTGCTGGCGATTGCAAAAAACGTGCGCGCAATTTTACGCAGCAACGGCATTGACGCCCGGCTGACGCGCTCTGGCGACACCTTTATCCCGCTGTATGACCGCGTGGAGATCGCCCATCAACACGGCGCGGATCTGTTTATGTCGATTCACGCTGACGGCTTTACCAACCCGTCAGCCGCGGGCGCGTCGGTGTTTGCCCTGTCCAACCGTGGGGCCAGTAGCGCCATGGCAAAATACCTCTCCGACCGTGAGAACCGGGCGGATGAAGTGGCCGGGAAGAAGGCCACGGACAAAGATCATCTGTTACAGCAGGTGCTGTTCGACCTCGTGCAGACGGACACCATCAAAAATAGCCTGACGCTCGGCTCGCATATCCTGAAACGGATTAAGCCGGTGCACCGCTTGCACAGTAAAAGCACCGAGCAGGCGGCGTTTGTGGTGCTGAAGTCACCTTCAATTCCGTCCGTACTTGTGGAAACATCTTTTATTACCAACCCGGAAGAAGAGCGGCTGCTCGGCACCACGGCGTTTCGCCAGAAGATTGCTAACGCCATCGCCTCCGGCATTATCAGTTACTTCAACTGGTTCGATAACCAAAAAGCGCACGCCAGGAAACGTTAATGAAACCCAATGCTCAACTGGTCAAAACGTTCCTGCTGCAACTGCAGGATGAGATTTGCCAGAAACTGGCCGCCGCAGACGGCGGTGAATTTCAGGAGGATAACTGGCTGCGTGAGGCAGGCGGCGGTGGCCGCAGCCGCGTATTGCGAAATGGCGGCATCTTTGAACAGGCGGGGGTGAATTTTTCCCACGTTCATGGTGACGCTATGCCCGCCTCTGCGACAGCGCATCGTCCTGAGCTGGCGGGCCGAAGTTTTGAAGCGATGGGCGTTTCGCTGGTGGTGCATCCGCATAATCCGTTTGTGCCGACCAGCCACGCTAACGTACGCTTTTTCATTGCTGAAAAACCGGGGGCCGATCCGGTCTGGTGGTTCGGCGGCGGTTTCGACTTAACGCCCTACTACGGTTTCGAAGAGGACGCCGTGCATTGGCACACCACCGCGCGCGACCTTTGTCTGCCGTTTGGCGAAGACGTCTACCCGAAATTTAAAAAGTGGTGCGATGACTACTTTTACCTGAAGCACCGCGACGAGCAGCGCGGCATCGGTGGACTGTTCTTTGACGATCTCAACACGCCCGATTTTGATACCGCGTTCAGCTTTATGCGCGCGGTGGGCGAAGGCTTTACTGAGGCCTATTTGCCCATTGTCGAACGACGTAAAGATATCGACTATGGCGTGCGCGAGCGCGAATTCCAGCTTTATCGCCGCGGGCGCTACGTGGAGTTTAACCTGGTGTGGGATCGCGGGACGCTCTTCGGCCTGCAGACCGGCGGGCGCACGGAGTCGATTTTAATGTCGATGCCACCGCTGGTACGCTGGGAATACTGTTACGAGCCAAAAGAAGGCAGCCCGGAGGCTGCCTTGAGTGAGTTTCTGAAAGTACGCGACTGGGTGTAATTGCCGGATGGCGCTGCGCTTATCCGGCCTGGTTAACCCGTAGGTCGGGTAAGCGAACGCGCCACCCGACGCACCGCCGCTACAGAGGCTGCGTCTGCGCCTCAACCACCGCCAGCGCCACCATGTTCACGATGCGTCGCACAGAAGCAATCGGCGTTAATACATGCACCGGTTTCGCCACGCCCATCAGTACCGGCCCTACGGTCACCCCTTCAGAGCTGGATACGCGCAGCAGGTTGTAGCTAATACGCGCCGCTTCCACGTTCGGCATAATCAGGATGTTTGCCGAGCCTTTCAGCGGGCTGTCCGGCATACGCTCGTTGCGGATGCTTTCCACCAGCGCGGCATCGCCGTGCATTTCTCCGTCAATCATCAGCTCCGGCGCACGCTCGCGCACCAGCTCCAGCGTCTGACGCATTTTGCACGCCGCCGCTGATTTAGACGAACCAAAGTTAGAGTGCGATAGCAGCGCCACTTTCGGCTCAATACCAAAGCGACGCACGGTTTCTGCCGCCATCACGGTGATCTCCGCCAGCTCGTCCGGGGTTGGATCGTCGTTAACGTAGGTATCGGCGATAAACGTGTTCCCGCTTGGCAGCAGCAGCGCGTTCATCGCTCCGGCGGCGTGAACCCCTTCGCGGTAGCCGAAGATCTCCTGCACCACGCTGAAATGCTCGTGGTAATCGCCGATGGTACCGCAGATCAGCGCATCCGCTTCGCCGCGATGGACCATAATCGCGCCGATCACCGTGGTATTGCTGATCACCGCCCGCTGCGCCTGCTCCTGGGTGATCCCACGACGCTTCATGATCGCGTAGTATTCGTTCCAGTACTCTTTAAAGCGCGGATCGGATTCGTTATTGACGATCTCAAAGTCCACACCCGGCTTAATCTGCAGCCCCAGTTTCTGAATGCGCATCTCGATGACGCTCGGACGACCGATCAGGATCGGCTTCGCCAGCCCGAGGCTCACCAGCTCCTGGGTGGCATGCAGCACGCGCGCCTCTTCCCCTTCCGCCAGCACCACGCGTTTTGCGTCCGCGCGGGCCTGAGAGAAAATTGGCTTCATAAACAGGTTGGTTTTGTAGACGAACTCGGTGAGTTTATCGACGTAAGCGTCGAAGTCCTGGATCGGACGCGTTGCCACGCCGGAGTCCATTGCCGCTTTGGCCACCGCTGGCGCGATCTTCACGATCAGTCGCGGGTCAAACGGTTTAGGGATGATGTAGTCAGGCCCGAAGCTCAGATCCTGATCGCCATAGGCAGAAGCCACCACTTCGCTCTGCTCGGCATGCGCCAGCTCCGCGATGGCGTGAACCGCTGCCAGCTTCATCTCTTCGTTGATCGCCGTTGCGCCAACGTCCAGCGCGCCACGGAAGATGAACGGGAAGCAGAGCACGTTGTTCACCTGGTTCGGGTAGTCCGAACGGCCGGTACAGATAATGGCGTCTTCACGCACCGCTTTCGCCAGCGGCGGCAGAATTTCCGGTTCAGGGTTCGCCAGGGCCAGGATCATTGGCGCACGCGCCATCTTCTTCACCATCTCCTGGGTCAGCACTTTCGGGCCCGAGCAGCCGAGGAAGATGTCCGCACCGTCAATCACGTCCTCAAGCGTGCGTTTGCCGTCATCGTCCACCGCATACGCCGCTTTGGTTTCCGCCATGTTTGGCTCACGGCCTTTGTAGATCACGCCTTTGGAATCGCAAACCACGATGTTGTGTTTCTGCATCCCCAGCGCCACCAGCAGGTTCATACAGGCGATGGCCGCCGCGCCCGCGCCGGAGACCACCATACGCACGTCGGAAAGATTTTTCTCGACCACGCGCAGGCCGTTCAGAATGGCGGCGGTGCTGATAATGGCCGTACCGTGCTGGTCGTCATGGAACACGGGGATGTTCATACGCTCGCGCAGCTTCTGCTCGATATAGAAACATTCCGGCGCTTTGATGTCTTCCAGGTTGATACCGCCGAAGGTTGGCTCCAGCGCGGCGACGACGTTAATGAATTTATCCGGGTCCAGCTCGTCCACTTCGATATCGAACACGTCGATACCGGCGAATTTCTTGAACAGAACGCCCTTCCCTTCCATCACCGGCTTACCCGCCAGCGCACCAATGTTGCCAAGGCCGAGTACCGCCGTACCGTTAGAGATCACCGCGACCAGGTTACCGCGCGCGGTGTACTTATAGGCCGCCAGCGGATCTTTTTCGATTTCCAGACACGGTGCCGCCACGCCCGGTGAGTAGGCAAGAGCCAGATCGCGCTGAGTCGCCAGCGGCTTGGTTGGGGAAACCTGGATTTTGCCCGGAACGGGGAACTCGTGAAAATCGAGGGCACTCTGTTTCAACTGCTCATCCATCTTATTTTTCCTTTCACGTATCGGTCAAAAGGGTGACGTTTGCGATCCTGATGCACACCCGGGTGTGCCGCCTAGTATCGCCTCAGGACAGCGCATAAACTTTGAAGGCTGCCAAACTCTCACCATCACACATTAAAAATTGTTATCAATTTATAACAGCCATGTTACCCGTCTCAAAAGCAATGCCTCCCCCGTCTGCTATGCTTTTTTGTTAAGTCCATCATGATTTTCTCAGAAGTGTGAACTAACGCACTCATCTAACTCTTTTATTTCCAAGGAGTAATGATTTATGAACCAGCTAGACGGCATCAAACAATTCACCACCGTGGTTGCGGACAGCGGCGATATCGAGTCGATTCGCCACTATCAGCCGGAGGACGCGACCACCAACCCTTCCCTGCTTCTGAAAGCGGCAGGGCTTGCCCATTTTAGCCATCTGATTGATGACGCGATTGCTTACGGCAAGAAGCGCGGCAAAACGCAGGAGCAACAGGTTGCCGAAGCCAGCGACAAACTGGCGGTTAATTTTGGTGCAGAAATTCTGAAAAGCATTCCAGGACGCGTCTCGACCGAAGTGGACGCCCGCCTCTCGTTCGATAAAGAAAAGAGTATTACGAAAGCGCGTCGTCTGGTTGAACTCTACCAGGAGCAGGGAATTGATACGTCACGCATTCTGATCAAGCTCGCGTCAACGTGGGAAGGTATCCGCGCGGCAGAGGTGCTGGAAAAAGAGGGTATCCACTGCAACCTGACGCTGCTGTTCTCGTTTGCACAGGCACGCGCCTGTGCTGAAGCGGGCGTGTTCCTCGTCTCGCCGTTTGTCGGGCGCATCTACGACTGGTATCAGGCGAAACAGCCCATGGACCCGTACGTAGTCGAGGAAGATCCAGGCGTGAAGTCAGTGCGAAATATCTACGACTACTACAAACAGCACCGCTATGAAACCATCGTGATGGGGGCCAGCTTCCGCCGTACCGAGCAGATCCTCGCCCTGGCAGGCTGCGACCGCCTGACCATCTCCCCTAACCTGCTTAAAGAATTACAGGACAAAGAAGAGACGGTGATCCGCAAACTGGTGCCAACCTCCACCGTCCTGCCGAAACCGAAGGCCATGACCGAAGCCGAGTTCCGCTGGGAGCACAATCAGGACGCGATGGCCGTGGATAAACTGGCGGAAGGCATCCGCCTGTTCGCCATCGACCAGCGCAAACTTGAAGACCTACTCGCCGCCAAACTTTAACCTTGCCATGGAGTGAACTATGTCCCGTAAAGAGCTCGCCAATGCCATCCGCGCCCTCAGCATGGATGCCGTGCAGAAAGCCAATTCAGGCCACCCTGGCGCCCCCATGGGCATGGCTGATATTGCCGAAGTGTTGTGGAACGACTTCCTGAAGCACAACCCCAACGATCCTGCCTGGTACGATCGTGACCGCTTTATTCTGTCTAACGGCCACGCCTCGATGCTGCTCTACAGCCTGCTGCACCTGTCCGGCTATGATCTGCCGCTTGAGGAGCTGAAGAATTTCCGCCAGCTGCATTCGAAAACCCCGGGTCACCCGGAAATCGGCTATACGCCGGGTGTCGAAACCACCACCGGACCGCTGGGTCAGGGGCTGGCCAACGCCGTCGGACTCGCGATTGCCGAACGCACGCTGGCGGCACAGTTTAACCAGCCGGACCACGAGATTGTCGATCACTACACGTACGTGTTTATGGGTGACGGTTGCCTGATGGAGGGGATTTCGCATGAAGTCTGCTCGCTGGCGGGCACGCTGGAGCTCGGCAAGCTGATCGGCTTTTACGACCACAACGGCATCTCCATTGACGGGGAAACCGAGGGCTGGTTCACCGACGACACGGCGAAACGCTTCGAAGCCTATCACTGGCACGTCGTGCATGAGATCGACGGCCACGATCCTGAAGCGGTGAAAAAAGCGATTCAGGAAGCGCAGAGCGTGAAGGACAAACCGTCCCTGATTATCTGCCGTACGGTCATCGGCTTTGGCTCACCAAACAAAGCAGGCAAAGAAGAAGCGCACGGCGCGGCGCTCGGCGAAGAAGAGGTGGCACTGACCCGACAGAAACTGGGCTGGAAATACCCGCCGTTTGAGATCCCGAAAGAGATCTACAAGGCATGGGATGCGCGCGAAACGGGTGAAAAAGCCCAGCATGCCTGGAACGAAAAATTTGCCGCCTACAAAAAAGCATACCCGGAACTGGCGGCTGAGTTTTCCCGCCGCATGAGCGGTGGACTGCCGGAAGACTGGGACGATAAAACCCAGGCACTGATTGAAAACCTGCAGTCTAACCCGGCGAAAATCGCCACCCGTAAGGCGTCGCAAAACACCCTGAATGCCATCGGCCCTATCCTGCCCGAACTGCTCGGCGGCTCGGCGGATCTGGCGCCGAGTAACCTGACCATCTGGTCGGGCTCGAAATCGCTGAAAGAGGACATCGCCGGAAACTATATCCACTACGGCGTGCGCGAGTTCGGGATGACCGCCATTGCCAACGGTATCGCCCATCACGGCGGCTTCGTGCCCTACACCGCCACCTTCCTGATGTTCGTTGAGTACGCCCGTAACGCAGCGCGCATGGCGGCGCTGATGAAGGCCCGGCAGATCATGGTCTACACCCACGACTCTATCGGGCTGGGTGAAGATGGCCCGACGCACCAGGCGGTGGAACAGCTGGCGAGCCTGCGCTTAACGCCAAACTTCAGCACATGGCGTCCGTGCGATCAGGTCGAAGCGGCAGTGGGCTGGAAGCTGGCGGTTGAGCGCCATAACGGCCCGACGGCGCTGATCCTGTCGCGTCAAAACCTGGCGCAGATTGAGCGCACCCCGGAGCAGGTGAAAAATATCGCCCGCGGCGGGTACATCCTGAAGGACAGCGGCGGCAAACCGGACGTGATCCTGATTGCCACGGGTTCTGAGGTGGAAATTACGGTGAAAGCGGCGGAGAAACTGACTGCCGAAGGTCACGCGGTGCGCGTCGTTTCCCTGCCTTCAACGGATATCTTTGATGCCCAGGACGAGGCATACCGTGAATCGGTGCTCCCCTCCAGCGTCGCGGCGCGCGTGGCGGTGGAAGCGGGAATTGCCGACTACTGGTATAAGTATGTGGGGTTGAAAGGGGCGATTGTCGGTATGCGGGGCTACGGTGAGTCCGCCCCTGCCGACAAGCTGTTCCCGTACTTCGGCTTTACCGTTGAGAACGTGGTGGAGAAGGCGTTGAGTGTGCTTTAGTGCGGTCTTCGTTGCCGGGTGGCGGCTACGCCTTACCCGGCCTACAACACCATCAAATCGTAAGCCGGACTACCGCGTGATCCACAGCGTGGGCCAGGCGTCCGGCCCGTTCCAGTTATCGCAGCTTGGCTCTTCCGCATACCGCACCAGGCGGAAGCGCTGGCCGTCGAAACGCCAGCGCGTCTGGATCCCACAATCACCGATCCCACGCCCCAGTGCGAGCGTCGTCAGCTCGCGTGCTTTTTCATCGAAGCTGGCGTTCATCAGTTCCATATCGCTACTCTGACTGGACGGGGTAAACGGCAGACGCAGCCTGACGCTGCGCGCGGTGAACGGTTTTTTACGCGATACCAGCCACGCCAGATCGACCGTATTGTAAGCCCCCGCCTCGCAGCTGACGATCAGCAGCGCTTTATCATCCGTTAATGCGGTGACGCGCACTTCGCGGCGGTTAGGATCCAGCGAGCACTGGCTGTTGTTCATCCGCCAGGTGCCGTAATCCAGCAGATCGTTCAGTTCAGCGTGGGAGAGTGGCGTTGGCGTGGGGTTCACCACGGCCACCTTTTTTAATGCCGGAGCTGGAGGCACGCTCAGCGGCGGGCTATCCCCTTTTTTAATCCATGCTGTTTCGCTCCCCACGCGCTTTTGCTGAGCGTCGATAAACAGCAGCGCCGCTTTCAGTCCGACCAGAGAGATCGTCTGCTTCCCTCCGCGCAGGGTCAGCCTCTGTCCTTCCTGAATCGTTTTCAGAAACGTGGTGAGGGTACCCGTATCGTCAGTCTTGAGATGCCAGGGCGTTAACTGCCAGTGCTGGGCATTGAGTTTTAAGGGAACGTCGTCGAGCAGCAGTCGGGGGGCGATGTCAGGCTCTTTTACCGGAGGAGCCGAAAGCCCGCCGAGATCGATACGCAGGCTGGCGTCCGTTTTTGCCCCAGCGCTACGGCTCAGCGTCATCACCAGCCCGCGGTGTTCACCGGTATTTCGGGCAACGCAAAAATTCTGGTTATTGCAGGTGACCTGCCAGTCAGAGAAAGACTGCTGCGCAGGTGCAGCCCACACCAGAGGTGCGGGTAGCACGCAAAAAAAGAAGAGAAGCAAAACGCAGTAGCGCATGAATGGCACAGCCCCGGAAACGAAAAGGTCAATCTGGGGCGTATCTTCGTGCCCTGGACGGGCGGGCTCAATCGGATTTATCGGATAGATTTATCTGAAATATAACTTATCACCGGACCTGCGCGGCGTTCATCACGCCGCTGGTTTGCAGATACTGCAGCAGGATCACCGCTTTACCGTCGCGTATCTCGCCGCTTTTCACCATTTCCAGCGCCTGAGCGAAGGGCATTTCAAGCACTTCAATATCTTCATCCTCGACCCCGCCGCCGCGGTGAGTACGCTGAGCGTCGGTGTATTCCGCAACGAAGAAGTGGACCAGCTCGGTCACCCCGCCTGGAGACATGAAAAGCTCAAAGACTTTTTGTACCGCACCCACCTCAAAACCCGTTTCTTCTATGGCTTCTTTGCGAATACAGACTTCCGGCTCATCGTCATCAAGCAGACCGGCGCAGGTTTCAATCAGGCGCCCGTCCGCGTTGCCATTGACCCATGTCGCCACCCGAAACTGACGAATCAATACCACGCTTTGCTTTTCGCGGTTATACAGCAGAATGGTAGCGCCATTGCCCCGGTCGTAGACTTCGCGTTTATGGCGAATAACGTCCCCGTTCTTACGGGTTAAATCGTAAGTGATGTTACGCAGGACAAAGTAATTTTCAGAAAGGATTTTGTCTTTGATAACGGTAATGTTCAGGGACATACGGGCTCCACGGCAAAATGAGTCTGTTTATACTACGCCGTGACGCTCGCTTTGTCGCCCGTGGGTTCAGACGGCGCGTTTCTCGCTGGATGATGTTTCCGGTTGCGCCAGGCGCAATAACCTTACTGTACGTATGAATAAAGTGTTTACTCATCACTGCGTTATCAGGCAATGTACACCTGCCCGAAATGTCTGATTATTTCTCCCAGAGAGCCGTTCTGTGACCGTTAAGCGACCCGTTTCCGGAAGCCTTGCCTGGGCTTTCTTTTCGATAATTGTTCTCTCCGTGCTGACCAGCAGCGTCGCGCTACTGACGCTTGCCAGCAGCCAGCGCGACGCTGAAGCCATCAACGTTGCGGGTTCACTGCGCATGCAGAGCTATCGTCTCGGTTACGAGATGCAGCGTAACAGCCCTTCCCTTATGGCGCATCGTGAGAACTGGCGGCAGACATTAAGCGCACCTTCCCTGCAAAAGCTGAACCGCTGGTACGTTCCGGGCAATGTCAAAACGCGCTACCAGCAACTGCAGTTTGCCTGGCTGGAAATGGATAAGCACATCGCCCGCGGTGACAGCGCATGGTATGCCGCGCATATTGAGGATTTTGTCGGCCGCATTGATGCCTTTGTGCTCGCCCTCCAGCATTACAGTGAACATAAAATCCAGACAGTGACCCTCCTCTCTCTGGCTGGCGCCCTCGGGATCCTGCTGCTGACGCTGTTTACCCTGCGGCGTATCCGCCGCCAGGTCGTATTACCGCTGAATAATCTGGTGGCGGCCAGCGAGCGGATTGAGCGAGGTGAATTTACGACGCCTGCGCCGGATACCGCCCTACCCAACGAGCTGGGCCAACTTTCCCGCGCTTTCAACCATATGTCGGGGGAGCTACACACCCTTTATCGGTCGCTTGAAGCTTCCGTGGCGGAAAAGACGCGACATTTGCACGAAGCCCACCAGCAGCTCGACATGCTGTTTAAATGCTCCCAGGCGTTGAATACGGGGCAGATAGACAGCCATTGTTTTCGGCACATATTGCAGATTGTCCATGAATACACTCAGATGAATTACCTGGAACTCCGCACCAGTGACGACTGGCGACTGTGTGAAGGGACCGCGTCGGGCAGCATCCCGATGCAAAATCTGCCGGTACTGATGCAGGACACCCTTTACGGTGAGCTGCGCTGGCAAAGCGAGACGGACAGCGTTCCCCTCCCGCTGATGAGAAGCGTGGCGACCATGCTCGGGCGCGGGTTGTACTTTAACCAGGCGCAAAAGCATTACCAGCAGCTGCTGCTGATGGAAGAACGCGCCACCATCGCCCGGGAACTGCACGATTCGCTGGCGCAGGTGCTGTCTTATCTGCGGATCCAGCTTGCCCTGCTTAAACGCGCGGTGCCAGCGGATAATGCTCCCGCGCAAACTATCATCACCGACTTCTCCCGCGAGCTGAACAACGCCTGGCAGCAGCTGCGCGAGCTGCTGACGACCTTCCGGCTGACGTTAAATCATGCGAATTTACCCGCGGCGCTGCAGGAGTCTCTCGATGCCCTGCAGAGCCAGACGCAGGCCAGGCTGCACCTCGACTGTCGTCTCTCCTCCCTGGCGCTTGACGCCCAGAAACAGGTGCATTTATTGCAGATCGTCCGGGAAGCCGTTCTGAATGCGATTAAGCACGCCCAGGCCAGCGAAATTACCGTTAGCTGCGTAACGGCGGTGGATGGCACGCACAGCGTCAGCATTCGCGACAACGGCATCGGGATTGGCGAGGCAAGCGAACCGCCTGGACACTACGGACTGAACATTATGCGTGAGCGCGCACAACGACTCGGAGGCATGCTGCACTTTTCGCAACCGCAAAACGGCGGCACGCTGGTCTGCGTGACGTTCCCGGTACCTGCGCCGTTAACGGGTAAATAACGGTAAAGAGGCAAGCGCAGGGAAAAGCGCATGATAATTTACACTATCTCCTTTATTTCTCCACGTTTGACCTGGGCCTTACCGCTAAAGTTAGGCGGGCAATAAACAATAATGACGTGCAGCAAAACGAGGTCACTTTTACATGGCGAATTTTTTCATCGATCGCCCCATTTTTGCCTGGGTGCTTGCCATCCTGTTGTGTCTGACAGGTGTCCTGGCGATTACTTCTCTTCCTGTTGAGCAATATCCCGATCTGGCACCGCCTAATGTGCGTGTCACCGCAAACTACCCCGGCGCTTCCGCACAAACGCTGGAAAACACCGTGACGCAGGTTATCGAGCAGAACATGACGGGTCTGGATAACCTGATGTACATGTCCTCGCAAAGCAGCGCCACGGGACAAGCGACGGTTACCCTGAGCTTTAAGGCGGGCACCGACCCGGACGAAGCGGTGCAGCAGGTACAAAACCAGCTTCAGTCGGCCATGCGTAAGCTGCCCCAGGCGGTGCAGAACCAGGGCGTTACCGTACGTAAAACCGGTGATACCAACATTTTGACCATCGCGTTTGTCTCCACCGATGGCTCAATGGATAAACAGGACATTGCGGACTACGTCGCCAGTAATATTCAGGACCCGCTCAGCCGTATTAACGGCGTGGGGGATATCGACGCCTACGGCTCACAATACTCCATGCGTATCTGGCTCGATCCCAACAAGCTGAACAGCTATCAGATGACGGCCACCGACGTGACGGATGCCATCAAAGCCCAGAACGCACAAATTGCCGTGGGGCAACTGGGAGGAACGCCTTCCGTTGATAAACAAGCCCTGAACGCCACCATTAATTCGCAATCCCTGCTTCAGACACCGGACCAGTTCCGCAACATCACCCTGCGCGTGAATCAGGATGGCTCAGAAGTGCGTCTGAGCGATGTGGCGACGGTGGAAATGGGTGCTGAGAAATACGACTACCTGAGCCGATTTAACGGCAACCCGGCCTCTGGCCTTGGGATAAAGCTGGCCTCCGGCGCAAACGAAATGGCGACGGCGAAACTGGTGCTGGACCGTCTGGATGAGCTGTCGCAGTATTTCCCGCACGGGCTGGAGTATAAAGTCGCCTATGAAACCACTTCCTTCGTAAAAGCCTCGATTGAGGATGTGGTAAAGACCCTGCTGGAAGCGATTGCCCTGGTATTCCTGGTCATGTATCTGTTCCTGCAAAACTTCCGCGCCACGCTGATCCCCACTATTGCCGTCCCCGTGGTGCTGCTGGGTACCTTTTCGGTGCTTTACGCGTTCGGGTACAGCATTAACACCCTGACGATGTTTGCCATGGTGCTGGCAATTGGCCTGCTGGTGGATGATGCCATTGTGGTGGTCGAAAACGTCGAGCGCATCATGAGCGAAGAAGGTCTTTCCCCGCGCCAGGCCACGCGAAAATCCATGGGACAAATTCAGGGGGCGTTAGTCGGCATTGCGATGGTGTTGTCGGCGGTCTTTATCCCGATGGCCTTCTTCGGCGGCACGACCGGCGCGATTTACCGCCAGTTCTCGATAACCATCGTCTCAGCAATGGTGCTCTCGGTTCTGGTGGCCCTGATCCTCACCCCTGCGCTTTGCGCCACCCTCCTCAAGCCGCTGCACAAAGGGGAACATCACGGTCAGAAAGGGTTCTTCGGCTGGTTTAACCGGATGTTCAACCGCAATGCCGCCCGGTATGAATCTGTGGTCGGTAAAGTGCTGCACCGCAGCCTGCGCTGGATGATGATTTACGTTGTACTGCTGGGCGGCATGGTGTGGCTGTTTCTGCATTTGCCCACCTCGTTCCTGCCGATGGAAGACCGGGGGATGTTCATCACCTCGGTGCAGCTCCCGAGCGGCTCAACGCAGCAGCAGACGCTGAAAGTGGTCCAGAACGTAGAGCAGTACTTCTTCACCCACGAGAAAGATAACGTTGTGTCGGTCTTCTCGACCGTTGGCTCCGGCCCGGGCGGGAACGGGCAGAACGTCGCCCGTATGTTTGTCCGTCTGAAAGACTGGAATGAACGGGACACCCAAACGGGAACCTCATTTGCCATCATTGAACGTGCCACTAAAGCCTTTTCCCGTATTAAAGAGGCGCGCGTCTTTGCGAGCAGTCCGCCAGCGATCAGCGGCCTGGGGAGTTCTGCCGGGTTTGATATGGAGCTGCAGGATCACGCCGGCGCGGGCCACGATGCGCTGATGGCGGCACGCGACAAATTGTTAGCGCTGGCAGGTAATGATTCTGGCCTGACCCGCGTGCGCCACAACGGCCTGGACGACAGCCCGCAGCTTCAGGTGGATATCGACCAGCGTAAGGCGCAGGCGCTGGGCGTCTCCATCGACGATATCAACGACACCCTGCAAACGGCGTGGGGCTCGAGCTATGTGAACGACTTTATGGATCGCGGTCGCGTGAAAAAAGTGTATGTTCAGTCCGCCGCGCCGTACCGCATGCTGCCGGATGATATTAACCGCTGGTTTGTTCGCAATAACAGCGGCGGGATGGTTCCCTTCTCGGCGTTTGCCACCTCGCGCTGGGAGAGCGGTTCGCCGCGTCTGGAGCGCTATAACGGTTATTCTGCGGTGGAAATCGTCGGGGAAGCCGCGCCGGGCGTAAGTACCGGCACGGCCATGGACACCATGGAAAAACTGGTGCAACAGCTGCCCGCCGGTTTTGGTCTGGAATGGACGGCCATGTCTTACCAGGAACGTCTCTCCGGCGCGCAGGCCCCCGCGCTTTATGCCCTTTCTCTGCTGGTGGTGTTCCTCTGCCTTGCCGCGCTGTATGAGAGCTGGTCGGTTCCGTTCTCGGTCATGCTGGTGGTACCGCTTGGGGTTATCGGTGCTCTGCTGGCAACCTGGATGCGCGGCCTGGAAAACGATGTTTACTTCCAGGTCGGGCTGCTGACGGTGATCGGCTTGTCGGCGAAAAACGCCATTTTGATCGTTGAGTTTGCCAACGAGATGAATGCCAAAGGCCACGAGCTGATGGCCGCCACGCTACATGCCTGCCGTCAGCGACTGCGCCCGATCCTGATGACCTCGCTGGCCTTTATTTTTGGCGTATTGCCAATGGCAACCAGCACGGGTGCAGGTTCCAGCAGCCAGCACGCGGTCGGTACCGGGGTAATGGGGGGCATGATTTCGGCCACCATCCTGGCCATTTATTTCGTGCCGCTGTTCTTTGTGCTGGTGCGTCGTCGCTTCCCGCTCAGAGAGCGGCAGGAATAACATTCAGCCATAAAAAAGGCGGCTTTATCAGCCGCCTTTTTATTGTGTGATTAATTCACACTATGATTATTTTACTTATTTAAGTGCTCTTGCAATTCTTACTGAATGTCATTTACGAAGCATGCCTTCGATAAAATCTTTCCAGTTCCCCAGTTCACGTTCAATCATAACAACCTCTCTTATTATTATGCGCATTCTACGAAAACGTATCATCATTGTGAAGACTATTTAACCAATTGCTGTGATTGTACCCCGCCACCGTTGGGGATTTATGATAAATATGAATGGAGAATCTTAAATTTTTTGTGACGGCCAGCAATATTTTGAAATAACCCTACGAACGGGTGAGCTTTATTTTACCCGCTGAGTTTGTTAGCAATTTATACCCGATGGACATCTATGCTTAAATGATGAAAGAATATTCAGCGTACAGATGTGCGTTGAATTAAGCAGACGTGTAAATCCAGAGTATTCCTGAATGTGTTATATTCTGCTTAAGGATATATCTTCGAATTTATTGAACATTTAATGGTCATAAGGACAAAAGGATTCACCATGGTTGTGATGTACGGCATTAAAAATTGCGACACCATCAAAAAAGCCCGCCGCTGGCTGGAAGCGAACCACATCGAGTACCGCTTCCACGATTACCGTGCCGATGGGCTTGATGCAGATTTTCTGCATAACGTCATCAATGAACTGGGCTGGGAGGCATTGCTTAACACCCGCGGTACCACCTGGCGTAAACTGGACGAATCCCTGCGCGCCAGCATCGTTGATGCCGACAGCGCGGCAAAACTGATGCGTGAAATGCCGGCAATTATCAAACGCCCATTGCTCTGCAAGCCAGGTCAGCCTATGCTGCTGGGTTTCAGTGAAACCCTTTATTCTGACTTTTTCGTTGAGGTGTAGTGTATGTCATGCCCGGTCATTGAGCTGACTCAACAGCTTATTCGCCGTCCTTCCCTTAGCCCGGACGACGCAGGTTGTCAGGCATTAATGATTGAGCGCCTGCGTGCCATCGGTTTTACCGTTGAACGCATGGATTTTGGCGATACTCAGAACTTCTGGGCGTGGCGCGGCCAGGGTGAAACGCTGGCGTTTGCCGGGCATACTGACGTCGTTCCCGCAGGTGACGCAGATCGCTGGATTAACCCGCCGTTTGAACCGACCATCCGCGATGGCATGCTCTTTGGCCGCGGCGCGGCAGACATGAAAGGCTCGCTGGCAGCGATGGTGGTCGCGGCTGAACGCTTCGTGGCTCAGCATCCGAACCACAAAAACCGTCTCGCGTTTTTGGTCACCTCCGACGAAGAAGCCAGTGCCCATAACGGTACCGTGAAGGTGGTTGAAGCGCTGATGGCGCGCAACGAGCGTCTCGACTACTGTCTGGTCGGCGAGCCGTCCAGTACCGAAGTGGTGGGCGATGTCGTGAAAAACGGTCGCCGTGGCTCACTGACCTGTAACCTGACCATTCACGGCGTTCAGGGACATGTTGCTTATCCACATCTGGCCGATAACCCCGTTCATCGCGCTGCGCCAATGCTGAGCGAACTGGTGGCGATTGAGTGGGATAAAGGTAACGAGTTCTTCCCCCCGACCAGTATGCAGATTGCTAACGTCAAGGCCGGGACCGGCAGCAACAACGTGATCCCGGGGGATTTCTTCGTCCAGTTCAACTTCCGCTTCAGCACCGAACTGACCGATGAGATGATCAAAGCGCGCGTTGTCGCGCTGCTGGAAAAATATCACCTGCGCTACACCGTGGACTGGTGGCTTTCCGGCCAGCCGTTCCTGACGCAGCGCGGCAAACTGGTTGATGCGGTAGTGAACGCCATCGAGCACTATAATGAAATTAAGCCACAACTGCTGACGACGGGTGGCACTTCAGACGGACGCTTTATCGCCCGTATGGGAGCTCAGGTTGTCGAACTGGGGCCAGTAAACGCAACCATTCATAAAATAAATGAGTGTGTTAATGCGGCAGATTTGCAACTGCTGGCTCGTATGTATCAACGTATTATGGAGCAACTCGTCGCCTGACGAATGCTCTGAGAGGAATAGCGAATGGATTGGCTTTCAAAGTACTGGTGGATTCTGGTGCTGGTGTTTCTGGTCGGCGTACTGCTCAACGTGATTAAAGACCTTAAGCGCGTTGACCACAAAAAGTTTCTTGCGAACAAGCCGGATCTCCCGCCACACCGCGATTTTAACGACAAGTGGGACGATGACGACGACTGGCCGAAGAAAGACCAGAAGAAGTAATTGTTAATCTCACCCCTCCCCCTAACCCTCGCCCCTGTGGGGAGAGGGGCTGGGGGTGAGGCTACATAAACTCAACAATATCATCGTCATTCGGCTTACCGCCGCTGAGCGCTTCATCAAAGTAGTGCTTCGGCACGGTATAACGCAGATGATCGAGCGCGAATTGCATGCTGCGGTCGTCAATCGCATGGCCCAGATCGTCAACGATATCCAGCGTCACATCTCCACCTTCACGAATCAATGCTTCCTGAGCGGCAACCGCATGTGAAAGCTCAATGACCCGGTCTTCACCACCGTGGATCAGATGGATCGTGGTCTGCGTGGTCGCACTCGTCGGCAGCGTCGCAAAGCGGCCGTTAAACGCGATCACCCGTGAAACCAGACCCGGCTGCGCTTTCACACTTTCCAGGGACATGATAGATCCCTGCGAGAAGCCAATCAGCGCGGTCGCGTCAGCACCCACGCCGCTCTGCTGCTGCCAGTAGCGTACGATGTCGATAAACGTGGGCATGATGGCATCAATGCGCGCCTGACGGTTCTCCTCCGTCACGCCCTGAACCGGGAACCACTGTCGTCCGTTCGGACCACACGGTTCTACGCCGCCGATGCTGACAATCAATGCTTCAGGGAAAACAGGCGCAAACCAGCTACCAATCTGCCCCATATTGACGGCATTATCGCCAACACCATGAAACAGAAGCAGTAACTGTTTAGCCGGTTTGTCAGGGCTTTGAACAACAAAATGGTCGTGTTTCATGGCGGTCTCCTTAATTGATGAGCAGGATTTTACGCCTCTGCGGGGTAATGACCATGCCACTTTACTGAAGAAGTCATTGAAAAAATTGCCATTGCAAAATGTCTGCTTTCAACTGCTGGCAGCGCGAATAATCAAGGCTCTCAAGCGCTTGCGCGGTTTCTTCGCGAAGCTTTGCCAGTAACGCTTTTCGCCCGACCGCTTCGCTTCTCCCCTCGATTTTCCCGCGCAGCGCGGGAAGCGGCATATCTGTGGCTAACAGCAACCGCGTCAGCGCGGCTACCGAGGTTGAAAACGCCCGGTGCGCAAAAGCAAACCCCGCCAGCTCCAGCCAGTCGTCACTATTAAGGGTAGCTTCCCAGGCATCAGTCACCGGGATCTTTTCGCCATTCCAGGCCGACAGGACGCGCATATCGCGGCATAAACGCCGATGTGCCTGCGTACACAGTTGATGCCCGGCTTCGCTCTGCGGCAGCAGCGCCATCGCCGTGTAACACCCGCTGCTGGCTTCCCGATGGCTGCCCATTCGCACCAGCACAAACCCGCACCGCTGCCAGAAACGCCACAGCTCGTCGGTATAACCAAAACTCACGGAGAGATAATCTTCACCGCTGGCGTTCAGGATCAGCCGCTGACCGATGCCTTCCCGCTGACGACGGGGATGAACCGCAATGCGGCTAATCCGTCGGCCTTTCAGCGTCGCCGCAAGAGGCGTTCCGCCGTGCGCCGCCAGCGACTGCGCCACAAGGTTCCCGCGTGGACGACGAGAGCCAGCCCACACCGCCCGGCTGAGTTCGGGGGACAATCCGCCCTCGTCCACCAGCCAGATCGCGCCCGCAATATCAGCCCCCGCGTCCGCAACAGCAAAGTGCTGGCCGGGGGCGTCCATCATCCGGCGTAAATCGAGCGGTGAGGTCCGGTAGTGGGCAGCACAGAGCAGTTCATAAACGCTTGCCACTCGTGCCGGGTCGCTCTCCCACTCTTGTGGCTCCAGAGACCTTACAGACACCTCACCTTCCGGTTTGTGGTCGATAAGCGCATCGTCAAACAGCAGCGTATTCGCCACGATCCGTTCAAGCGGACATCCGGCCGCCCAGCGAATGGGGACGGATAAGGTATAACGCTGCAACCCACTGAATCGGGCGCAGAACTTCAGCAGAAATCCCCTGCCCGTCCCTTCGTAACCCTGAACCGTAGTGGTCAGTAATACGCGGGGAAAACGTGTCACCAGCTTCTCCAACAGCGGGCCTGGGATGGCTGCCGCTTCATCGACAATCAGCCAGTCGGCCTGCAGCGTGGAGTCCAGCAGCGCATCGGGTGCCATAAAGTGAAAACGCTCGCCCGCGAAACGCGCGATGACATCCGCTGCGCCTTTCGCCGGGGCCGTCACCACCGCACTCCCCTGGATGCTGCCCAGCAGCATCCCCGCCAGCGCTGACTTTCCGCGTCCGCGAGGTGCCGTCACGGCAGCGATGCCCGCAGGCATGACCAAAAGCGCGTCGAGGATCGCCGCCTGCTCACGCTGCGGGTCGCCGCTGGCAGGCTGCCAGGCGGGTAAATCTGGCGCAGCGGGAAGCGTCAGGGGATGATGCTGTTGCCAGACGATCGCATCCGTATCGGCGGCAAGCGTCCGGCAAAAATGGTGAACAAAGTGCGGGGTAGCGATCGGCTCTGCGCTGTCACTCCAGCGCACAGAATCGCTGTCTGGCCTGTCGGCCCAGCCAGAGAACGGTGGTACTCGCAGTACGAGGAGGCTCCCGGCGCGCAACGTTCCGCTGAGTGCGGCGAAGGCGGAGACGTCAAACCCGGCATGCGCGTCAAACACAGCATGCAGGTATTCGCGTCCCAACAGTCCGCTGATGGCTTTAGACGGGTTTTCATTCAGCCACAGCCAGTCTCCCGGTAAAGCATCACGCAGGGCGGTGGCCTGGCTCAGCGTCCACGGCTCATCGCCCGTGAGCACCACCAGACGGCGGTGCCCGGTTCGCTCAAGCTCGCGTATCAGATGTGCAAACGACACCATCACATGGCTTTGCCGAAGGTATTACACTGGGCAGGATCACCGCTGTCAAAACCGCGTTTAAACCAGCTGTAACGCTGTTGCGACGTACCGTGAGTGAAGCTGTCCGGCACGACGCGTCCCTGGCTTTGCTGCTGAAGACGGTCATCGCCGATGGCCTGCGCCGCGTTTAATGCCTCTTCAAGATCGCCGGATTCCAGTACGCCCTGCTGCTGCATGCTGTGCCCCCAGACGCCTGCGAAGCAGTCCGCCTGCAGTTCCATCTTAACGGAAAGACGATTCACTTCAGCCTGAGACGCATTTTGCTGTAGCTGACGCACTTTTGGCTCAATGCCCAGCAGCTTCTGCACATGGTGCCCGACTTCATGCGCGATCACGTAGCCCTGGGCAAAATCACCGTCAGCGCCAAGCTTGCGTTTCATGTCATCGTAAAAAGAGAGATCGATATAGACGGTGCCATCTGCCGGGCAGTAGAACGGCCCCATCACAGATTGGCCGGTACCACATCCGGTGCGGGTTGCGCCCCGGTACATCACCAGTTTCGGCTGCTGATAGGTGCGCCCCATCTTCTCGAACTGCTGACCCCATGTATCTTCAGTGGTCGCGAGAATAACGGAGGTAAATTTGGCCGCTTCATCTTCGTTCGGGCTGATGGAGCGCGGAGACTGTGGTTGCTGTTGCAGCGGCTGACCGGTCATCAAACCGGTGAGGTCAACCCCGTAATAGCCAGCGACCAGCACCACAATCAGCAGGATGAGACCGCCCTTGCCGCTGGGTAGCCGAAAGCCGGGTCCCCCCATTGAAGGACCGCCGCCGCCATCACTGCGCCTGTCTTCTACATTGTCACTTTCACGACGCCCTTGCCAGCGCATAACCACCTCGAACTATTCCATTAATAATAGCTATGATCGTAGGCGGTTAACGGCAAGATTACCATAGGAAACAAAGGTAAGACGCCAAAGGATGAAAACATCCTTTGGCAAGTGAGGGAGTTAGTCGAGCTTAACGCCTAAACGGTGAGCAACCGCTTCATAGGCTTCAATCAGGCCACCCAGGCTCTGACGGAAACGGTCTTTGTCCATTTTATCCAGGGTTTCTTTGTCCCACAGGCGGCTACCGTCCGGGGAGAACTCATCACCCAGCACCACTTCGCCTTTGAACAGACCGAACTCCAGCTTGAAGTCGACGAGGATCAGGCCCGCATCGTCAAACAGCTTTTTCAGCACGTCGTTGGCTTTGTAGGTCAGCTCTTTCATGCGCGCCAGGTTCTCTTTATTGACCCAGCCGAAGGTTTCGCAGTAGGAATCATTGACCATCGGATCGTGCATGGCATCGTTTTTCAGGAACAGGTCGAACAGCGGTGGATTCAGTTCGATACCTTCTTCAATACCCAGACGCTTCACCAGGGAGCCCGCTGCACGGTTACGAATAACGCACTCAACCGGAACCATATCCAGTTTTTTCACCAGACATTCCGTATCGGACAGCAACGCTTCCATCTGAGTCGGGATACCCGCTTCGGCCAGTTTGGTCATAATGAAGTGGTTGAACTTGTTGTTCACCATGCCTTTACGATCGAACTGCTCAATGCGCGCGCCATCCCCTGCTGACGTATCATTGCGGAACTCGAGCACCAACAGATCCGGGTTTTCCGTGCTGTATACGGTCTTCGCTTTGCCACGATACAACTCAGCTTGCTTCTGCATCTTCATTACTCCTGGTGTGATGATTTGTGTTCAAAACTGGGCATATTATGCCACGCACACGTTTGCGTAGCACGAAAATAAAAAGGGCGGGATTAACCCGCCCTCGTATTTATTTGCTGAATGCTGCCTGGAAGACAGCGACCAGCGCATCGTTCTGCGACTGGGTCAGCGTGTGACCTTTTGGATCGATAAACTGCAGACTACTGCGGTTATCAAGGTCGCCTACCTGAATCTTGTAATCACCGGAGGCAAGCTGAGGATCTTTGGCGCCCAGCTCCAGCCATGCACTGTCGGACAGTGGCTTATAGGTTGCCGTCATGCTACCGGTTGAACGGGTGCTGTCGGTCACTTTCATGCCCACTTTTTCCAGCGTCGCTGGCAGACGCTGCCAGGTCTGGTTAAACGGTGCACGCACCACCAGCATTGGCAGGCCGGTATCGTCCGCGCCGCTCTGAACGTCGAAGGTGACGCCGTTACGGCTCTGCGCCGCATTTGCGGCATCAGTGGCAGTCTTATCCAGACCCGCGGCAATCACGTTCAGCATTTCAGTGCTGTAACGCTGCAGGGAGGCGGCATCCGCAACCGGTTTGCCCGCCTGCTCCAGGTTTAACAGCTTAACGTTAACCGCCTGCTGATAACCCTGTGGTTTAACGGAGACTTGATAACGTCCACGGTACTGCTGATCTTCATCCAGGCGGTTCCACTCGATCCAGTCGGTGGTTAAGGTCTGGCTGGCGTCATCGCGTTTATCAATGGTGTAGTTCTTCGCCTGAATAACGCTCACCACCTGTGGCCACAGATTGCTTCCGCGCGCGCTTTCAACCAGCAGAGACGCCGTATCACCGGTGAACTGGGTACGCGCTCCGCTGACCAGCGCCAGAGGCTGAGCTGGTGGACGAATATCAAGCGCTTTACCCACCAGGCCACTGCCATTGGTGACGGGGATATTATAATCGCCGTTCTGAATCGGCAGGATCATACCAGCCGGTGCATGAAGTTCAGCAAGCGGGGTCGCATCCAGATAGGATTCATCACCGCTCACCTGGCGCTTGTAGCGCGAGTCTGAACTACAGGCAGCGAGCAGCATAACAAGCGAAACACTCGCAACCTTCGCCAGGCGCGACTTCTGTACTGAATAAGCCATCAAATCTCCCTAAACTTTACAGCAAACCGGCATGCTTCAGCGCTGCCCTGACGATGTCGCGACCGTGGTCGGTAATCGGTGTCATTGGCAAACGCAGCGTATCGGATGCTACAAGTCCCAACTCCTTACACGCCCATTTCACGGGGATCGGATTGGGTTCGACAAATAATTTATTGTGCAGCGGCATCAGGCGCTGGTTAATGACGCGAGCCTCATCAAAGTGACCGGCTGCGGCCAGTTTGCACATTTCAGCCATATCGCGCGCCGCAACGTTTGACGTTACGGAGATCACGCCATGACCACCGAGCTGCATAAAGTCCAGCGCGGTCGCATCATCACCACTCAACAGGATAAAGTCGTCTGAAACCAGCTCTTTGATCTGATGAACGCGGCTTAAGTTCCCTGTCGCCTCTTTAATACCGATAATATTTTTTACTTCCGAGAGACGACCAACGGTTTCCGGCAGCATATCGCAGCCAGTACGGGACGGCACATTATACAGAATTTGTGGCAAGTCAGTATGTTCAGCGATGGCTTTGAAGTGCTGGAACAAACCTTCCTGGGTAGGACGGTTGTAATAAGGGGTCACCGTCAGACAGCCTACGATGCCGCTGTCATTAAAACGTTTGGTCAGGCTGATCGCTTCTGCGGTTGCATTAGCGCCTGTCCCCGCGATGACCGGAATACGTCCGTCAGCCAGCTCCAGGGTCAGCATAACCACATCGCCATGCTCTTCGTGGCTCAGCGTTGCAGATTCACCGGTAGTCCCTACCGAAACGATCGCCGAGGTTCCATTGGCGACATGGTAATCAATCAGCTTCTTCATGCTAGACCGGCAGACGTTACCTTTTTCATCCATCGGTGTTACAAGCGCGACAATACTTCCCGTGAACATGAGCCATCCTCTGTGCGAACAAGAGCCTCAATGGTACGTTTGGAACTGTAATAAAAGCAAGCGACCTGAGGCCCTCAGGCGGTTGTATGCATGTTTTTTTTATGCTTTCCTTAGGAAGACTTAACCATGCAAAGGAAGAACAGGTTTGACAACCTCATCACAACATTACCTGGTTATCACTGCGCTGGGTGCCGACAGGCCGGGTATCGTGAACACCATCACCCGTCACGTGAGCAGCTGCGGCTGTAATATCGAAGACAGCCGTCTGGCAATGCTCGGCGAAGAGTTCACGTTTATCATGCTGCTGTCCGGAACATGGAATGCCATTACCCTTATTGAATCCACCCTGCCGCTGAAAGGCGCGGAGCTGGATTTGCTGATCGTGATGAAACGCACTACCGCGCGCCCGCGCCCGGCCATGCCCGCTACCGTCTGGGTGCAGGTTGAAGTCACTGATTCCCCGCATCTGATCGAGCGTTTTACCGCGCTGTTCGACAGCCATCAGATGAACATTGCCGAGCTCGTTTCCCGCACGCAACCGGGCGACGAGAGCACCGTTCCCACGCTCTTTATTCAAATCACTGCACACAGCCCTGCCTCACAGGATGCGTCAAATATCGAGCAAGCGTTCAAAGCCCTCTGTACAGAATTAAACGCGCAGGGCAGTATAAGCGTCGTCAATTATTCGCAGCACGAACAGGATGGAGTTGAGTAATGAATCCACTGAAAGCCGGTGACATCGCACCGAAATTTAGCTTACCGGATCAAGACGGTGAGCAAGTAAATTTGACCGACTTCCAGGGACAGCGTGTTCTGGTCTATTTCTACCCGAAAGCCATGACCCCCGGCTGCACCGTACAGGCCTGCGGCTTACGCGATAACATGGACGACTTGAAAAAAGTCGGTGTGGAAGTGCTGGGTATCAGCACCGATAAACCAGAAAAGCTGTCACGATTTGCGGAAAAAGAGCTGCTGAACTTCACGCTCCTTTCCGACGAAGACCACCAGGTTTGCGACCAGTTTGGCGTCTGGGGTGAGAAAACGTTTATGGGTAAAACCTATGACGGCATTCACCGCATCAGCTTCCTGATTGACGCTGACGGTAAAGTTGAACATGTGTTTGACGACTTCAAAACCAGTAATCACCACGACGTGGTGTTGAACTGGCTGAAAGCAAACGCCTGATACTTTTGTGCCGGGTGGCGCTGCGCTTACCCGGCCTACATTTCGTGTGTAGGTCGGGTAAGGCGAAGCCGCCACCCGACAAAATCTACTTCTCTTCCACCGCCGGTACATCCGGCCATGCGTGCACCACCGCTTTAATCAGCGTGGCCAGCGGAATCGCAAAGAACACGCCCCAGAACCCCCACAGCCCGCCGAAAATTACCACGGATAAGATAATCACCAGCGGATGCAGGTTTACCGCTTCGGAGAACAGCACCGGTACCAGCAGGTTCCCGTCCAGCCCCTGAATAATCAGGTACACCGCGAAGCAGCTCCAGAACTCCGTCCCCAGACCAAACTGGAACAGCGCGACGCCCACCACCGGAATGGTGACCACAAACGCGCCGATGTACGGAATCAGGACCGAGAATCCCACCAGCACGGCCAGCAGCAGCGAGTAGTTGAGGCCGAAGATCACGAAACCAATCCAGGTTGCTACCCCCACCACCATCATCTCCAGCACCTTGCCGCGAATGTAGTTAGTGATCTGCTGGTTCATCTCTTCCCAGACCTGCCCCGCCAGCCCGCGGTTGCGCGGCAAAATACGCCGCACGGCGTTAAGCATCTGGTCTTTATCTTTGACCAGAAAGAAGACCATCAGCGGCACGAGCACGAGGTAAACGGCCAGAGTGAGCAGCCCCACCAATGAGGCCAGCGAATATTTCACCACCGAGTCGCCCATCGTCATGATGCGGGCACGTATGTTTTCCGCCATCGCGTCGATGATACCGGCGTCCATCAACGCGGGATAACGGCGCGGCAGGGTGGCGGCGAAATCAGAGAGCTTATTCAACATGCCGGGCATATCGCGGATCAGGTAGATCCCCTGCTGCCAGGCCACGGGCATCACCACGAAGGCCATCAACAGCAAAATGCCGACAAACAGCACCAGGACGATGCTTGCCGCCCAGCGACGAGAACAACCGATATGTTCCAGGCGCGCCGTTGGCCACTCCAGCAGATACGCCAGCACAATCGCCACCAGCAGAGGCGCGAGAAGGCCGCTGAAGAAGAACAGAATACCGAATCCGGCAACCAGAATAACCAACAAAGCAATGGCTTCCGGGTCACTGAACCGACGCCGGTACCACTGCATTAACATTTCGAGCATACAACCCTTCCCTGAATCGAATGGCGGGAGTGAGACGGTGAATTGTATCTAACTGTCACAAAAAAGACTTTCGCTTTTTGTATCCCTGTCACAATCCGCAAAAGCCTGATGAATGGGATTTTCTTCATGCTGTAACACAGCTACACTCGCAGGGCAGCAGAGATGAACGATATGGCGGTTCATCGGTCAAATTAGCACATCCAACATACAGGACAGTGGTTATGTTCAGGCAGTTGAGAAAAACACTGGTTGCAACACTGATTGCCGCAGTGACGGTCGGTCAGGTGTTGCCCGCTTTCGCTGACTCGTCCGACTCATTGCCGGACATGGGCACCACAGCAGGAAGCACGCTCTCTATCGGGCAAGAGATGCAAATGGGCGATTACTATGTTCGCCAGCTGCGCGGCAGCGCCCCGCTGATTAACGATCCTTTGCTGGTACAGTATATTAACGGGCTGGGGATGCGTCTGGTGGCGCACGCCGACTCGGTCAAAACGCCCTTCCATTTCTATTTAATCAATAACGACGAAATTAACGCCTTCGCCTTCTTTGGCGGGAACGTGGTGCTGCATTCGGCGTTATTTCGCTACTCTGACAACGAAAGCCAGCTGGCTTCGGTGATGGCGCACGAAATTTCACACGTCACCCAGCGCCACCTGGCGCGTGCAATGGAAGACCAGAAGCGCAATGCCCCGCTCACCTGGGTGGGCGCGCTGGGTTCTATTCTGCTCGCAATGGCCAGCCCACAGGCGGGGATGGCGGCACTGACCGGTACGCTGGCCGGAACGCGTCAGGGGATGATAAGCTTCACCCAGCAAAACGAACAGGAAGCGGACCGTATCGGCATTCAGGTTTTACAGCGTTCGGGCTTTGACCCGCAGGCCATGCCGACTTTCCTGGAAAAACTGCTCGATCAGGCACGTTATTCTTCCCGGCCACCGGAAATTCTACTCACCCACCCGCTACCGGAAAGCCGTCTGTCGGATGCGCGTAACCGTGCCAACCAGATGCGCCCGGTCGTCGTACAGTCGTCGCAGGACTTCTACATGGCGAAAGTGAGAACGCTCGGCATGTACAACTCCGGGCGTAACCAGCTTACCAGCGATCTGCTGGACACCCTGGCGAAAGGCAACGTGCGTGAAAAAAACGCCGCGCAGTATGGCCAGGCATTACAGGCGATGGAAGCCAGCAAATACGACGACGCGCGTAAAGCGCTGCAGCCCCTGCTGGCCGCAGATCCGAATAACCCGTGGTATCTCGATCTCTCGACGGATATCGATCTGGGGCAGAAGAAAACCACCGATGCGATTAACCGCCTGAAAGGGGCGAAAGACATACGCACCAACCCGGTGCTACAGCTTAACCTTGCTAACGCTTACTTACAGGGCGGTCAGCCAGCGGAGGCTGTGACCATCCTGAACCGCTATACCTTTAACAATAAAGATGACCAGAACGGCTGGGAATTGCTCGCCCAAGCCCAGGGACAACTGGGTAACCGCGATCAGGAACTGGCCGCGCGTGCTGAAGGCCTGGCGCTGGCGGGTCGCCTCGATCAGGCGATTTCCTTGTTGAGCAGTGCCAGCTCGCAGGTCAAACTCGGCAGCCTGCAACAGGCCCGCTACGACGCGCGTATCGACCAGCTGCGTAGTCTGCAACAACGCTTTAAGCCGTACGAGAAGATGTAACCAAGGAGAAGTCATGACAGACGCGGTAAAAATTTATCATAACCCTCGCTGCTCCAAGAGCCGCGACACGCTCAGCCTGCTGAAGTCTAACGGTATCGACCCTGACGTGGTGTTGTATCTCGACACACCGCCGGACGCGCAGACGCTTCGTCAGCTGCTGCACATGCTGGGAATGGGCAGCGCGCGCGAACTGATGCGCCAGAAAGAGGATCTGTATAAGTCACTGAATCTGGACGACACGTACCTCAGCGAAGACCAGCTGATTCAGGCGATGGTTGACAATCCAAAGCTGATTGAGCGACCGATTGTGGTGGCAAACGGTAAAGCACGCATCGGCCGTCCGCCGGAAGATGTCCTCGACATCCTCTAGTCCTTACGCCGCAGCGCTTCCAGAAACGCCTGCGGCGTACTTTCTCCCAGCTTTTTCTGCGTTTTACCCCGGTTATAAAACTCGCATAGCGTGATAACAACCTCTCCAGCCGGTTCATCATTCACTCGCGGAATAATATCCCGGAGCGGTAGCGCCACCTGCAGCGCATTGTGCTTGTGTGGATGAGCGTTAACAACAACGTCTTGTGCAGGCAGCGTCGGTTCAAAACCAAAAGTATCAAGAGATTGTATATCAGCAGGGCAGGCCTCCAGCAGCGCGCGCGTCCAGGTAGTGAGCAACTGCGGCGAAAGACCCGCATAGAGCCGGGCATAACACCAGCCGCTCACCGGTTCGCGCGCCCAGAGCAGGTGTTGTTCGCCACCATCATCCATATGCAGCGACAAAGGCTGATGATACAGCCGCAGCGTATGCGGCCTGATGCCAGCTTTCAGCGCCTTTTTTCCCTGCAACGAAGCCCCTTTTTGTTTCGCGGGTGCCGGTTTGAGATAGCGACTGAGCGTTGCCCGTGAGACGGGGATGCCCAGGATGTCGTTAACTATCTGCAGCAATTCATCTAATGGCGCACCTGATATGTCGCGCAGAGCATTAACCAGTGCAACCTGCTCTTGTCTCAGCACTTTGTGTATCACTTTTGGCGTAGTGTGGTTATCCGAAACCCGATCGCGGTTGCGCCAGCGCCTGACGGTAGTGACCGAGATCCCCAGCTCAACGGCCAGTTCCCGGTCGCTTTTATCAGACTGCTGAAGGTAGCGGCGGATGCGCGGCGTGGTGGTGGCATTGGCGTGCAGTTTGATTTCCATTCCAATCCTCCTGAAACCAATCTTATGAGATTTATATTATACAAGCGATTGCTTTGTGACCGATTTCACCTTTCGCTCACCGCGCTTCACTGATAATCCACAGACATAACATAAACAACACCCCTCAATCTTGTACGGAGTTCACAATGAACAATGTTCTGGGATTTCTTGAAGCAAAACTGATGCCGCTGGCGGCGAAAACGGCCCAGCAGCGCCATCTCGGGGCCATTCGTGGTGCCTACGTTTCATTCATGCCATTTATCATCGTCGGCTCCATTCTGCTCGTCATCTCGTCGTTCCCGAATCAAACCTATCAGCAGTTTATGTCTCAGGCCTTTGGTGAGAGCTGGAGCGCGATTATCGAAATTCCTTTCAATGCGGTCTTCTCCACCATGTCGCTGTTTATCAGCTTCCTGGTCGCCTTCCGCCTGGCCGAACACTATGGCGAGGACCGTATCTCCTGCGGCATCCTGGCATTGGTCGCATTTTTAATCCTGACGCCGTTTATCAAAGTGGCGGAAAACGGCGGCATTACCGTCATACCGGTAGAGTGGATTGGCAGCAAGGGGCTGTTTGTGGCGATGATCGGTTCGCTGCTGTGGACGGAACTGTTTTGCTGGCTGAAGCGCAAAAATCTGGTCATTAAAATGCCGGACGGCGTGCCGCCTGCGGTGCAGGAGTCCTTCGCAGCGCTGATCCCGGCCCTGCTGGTCATGATACTGGTGCTGGGTATCCGCATCATCTTCGAAAATACCCACTACAACACCATCCATCAGTTCATTTACGAGGTGGTCGCCACGCCGGTACGCCACTACGGCACCTCTTACTTTGGCGCGCTGATGACCGTATTCAGCATCACTATTCTGTGGTCAGTGGGGATTAACTCCGGCTCGATGATCAACGGCATCATTCGTCCGCTGTGGATGGAAAACCAGACCGATAACATCGCCGCCATTCAGGCGGGCACGACGCCGCCGCACATTATTACTGAACAGTTTTTTGACATGATCTGGATGGGGGGAGCGGGCGCCACGCTGTCGCTGGTGATTGCGATGCTGATTTTCGCCCGCAGTAAAAACATGCGCGAAGTGGCGCGCCTCGGCGCGGGGGCGTCGGTGTTTAACATTAACGAGCCGATCCTGTTTGGCCTGCCGGTGATCATGAACCCGATCATGCTTATTCCGTTCAACCTGGTGCCGCTGGTGCTGGTTACCGTGCAGTATGCGGCGATGAAAATTGGCGCGGTCGCCGTCACCACCGGGGTGTTTATCCCCTGGACGCTGCCACCGGTCATCAGCGGTTTTATCGTTACCGGGCACCTGAGCGGCAGCGTGATGCAGCTTATCAACCTGCTGATTGGCGCCATGTTGTACCTGCCTTTCATGCGTATCGTGGACAAACAGTACCGTGCTGCGGAGCTGAGCACGGTCACACAAACTGACACCACCCTTGCAAAACAGGAGTAAAGCATGTGGGGAATTATCGCAACCTGGCGAATGGCGCTTGAAGGCGTAACGGAATCTGCATCTGCCCTGGCGGCGGGAAAACCGGTCTCAGCAGCGGTGGTGGATGCCGTCGCTGCCGTGGAAGACTTCCCGCTGTATAAATCCGTCGGCTATGGCGGGCTGCCTACCGAAAATGGCGAAGTCGAGCTGGATGCGGCGTACATGGACGGCGACACGCTGGCGTTCGGTGCCGTAGGAAATCTGGTGGATATCGCCAATCCGGTGCGCGTGGCGCACGCGCTGAGCCGCCAGCGCTACAACAGCCTGCTGGTCGGCCAGGGCGCACGTGAATGGGCACTGAGCCAGGGCTTTGCCGACAAAACCATGCTCACGGAGCGCGCCATACAGCACTACCGCAAGCGCTGCCGCGAGACGCTGGATAAAGGCTTAAGCCCGTACGACGGACACGATACCGTCGGCATTATCGGTCTTGATAAGCAGGGTTCCATGAGCGTCGCCACCTCCACCAGCGGCCTGTTTATGAAAAAACGCGGCCGCATTGGGGATTCCCCTATTATCGGCTCCGGCTTTTACTGCGACAGCGAAACCGGTGCCGCTACCGCCACGGGCGTCGGTGAAGATCTGATGAAAGGCTGCACCAGCTACGAAATCGTTCGCCGGATGGCGCAAGGTATGTCGCCGCAGCAGGCCGCAGATTCAGTGGTGTTCGAGCTGGAAGATAAGCTGATGTCGCGCTTCGGTCGCGCGGGCGATCTCTCCGTGGTGTGCATGAATAACAAGGGCGAGTTCGGCGCCGCGACGAATATCAAAACCTTTTCGTTTGTGGTGGCGACGGCTCGACAGCCTCTCACCGTTTATCGCACAGAGCGTCTGCGGGAAAAAACGCATTATCACGCGGTAGACGATGAATGGATGCAGGCCTATGCCGCGCGGATCCGCGCCCCGATTGAGGAGTCATGATGATTACATATCAACTCATTACCGCACTTTCCGACGCAAAGCCGCAAAGCCATTTCATCGCCCGCACCGCCTGTGCGCATTTGCCGCAAACTGCGCTTATCGCGGAAATGCGCGAGTCCAGCGGCATCGCTGACGCCCGCTTTGGCTGCGCCCCTTTTGCCCGGATCACGCTGCTCCCCGATGCGCTCTGGCACGATAGCCTGACAGAAGGATTGCTCACGGCGCTGCGCCCGCTGCTGGCCTCACCCGTGAGTCCCGATGTGATGCTGGACGTGACAAATATCGACGACGTCGTGCTGGCGCAAGTGCTGCGTTTTCTCTTTAATCAGGCGCACCGGCTGAGCGATTTGCAGCTAAAGAAAACCGACGATGACGTCCGTATTGCGCATATCACCGCCTTCTGCCTGCCGGAACAACAGGCGAAGCTGGAGGGTGTTTTCCGCCAGCAGCAGGCTATCGCGCACGGCATGGTCGCGGCACGACGTCTGGCGGATATCCCCTCTGACCGGTGTACGCCGCAGTTTGTGGTAGAAGAGGCACTAAAGCTCTGCGCCCTCTTCCCCGCCCTGCGCTGCGAAGTGCTCAACGAAAAAGAGATTGTTGAGCACGGCCTGGGTCTACTGCACGCCGTCGGCAAAGGAGCCACCTGCCCGCCACGTCTGCTGGCGATGCATTATGATGGCACTCACGACGGCCCGGTGCGCTGCTATGTGGGAAAAGGCATCACCTTTGATACCGGCGGTCTGTGGCTGAAAGAAGGTGCGGGCATGTACACCATGAAATATGACATGTGTGGGGCGGCTAACGTGCTGGGGCTGATGCTCACCGTGGCAGAGCTGGGATTACCCGTACGCATCATGGGCGTGCTGGCACTGGCAGAAAATGCCATCGGCCCCAATGCGATGCAGCCCGGCACGGTGGCAACAGCCTGCAACGGCACCACGGTTGAAATCAACAATACCGATGCTGAAGGTCGACTGGTGCTGGCGGATGCC
Organism: Enterobacter sp. T2; assembly: GCF_010692925.1. Taxonomy (NCBI): domain Bacteria; kingdom Pseudomonadati; phylum Pseudomonadota; class Gammaproteobacteria; order Enterobacterales; family Enterobacteriaceae; genus Enterobacter; species Enterobacter sp. T2. Next base: position 3,505,264 of record NZ_CP048736.1, read on the forward strand.
ATCGCCTGGGCCAGCCAGCGGCATCCGCAGACGCGCTATATTATTGATATGGCGACCTTAACCGGTGCAGTCGTGAAGGCGCTGGGGTATGAGCTAAGCGGGCTAATGACGCAGGATGAACCGCTGCGCAGTGCGCTGACGCAGGCAGGGAAACAGAGTGGCGACGAAGTGTGGTCCCTGCCGCTGGATGCGCGGTTGAAAAAGCAGACCGACAGCGCCATCGCCGATCTGTGCAACACGCCAACCAACAATGCGGCGATAAGCGCCTCGGCGGCGTGGTTGCTGCATCACTTCTGCCCGCCAACCATTCCGTGGGCGCATCTGGATATCAGCGGCACGGCGCTGTGGCGTGAAGGTGGACGGAGCGTGGCATCAGGACGGCCGATTCCACTTCTGGTAGAGCATCTGTTGGGGGATCTTTAGCCGGGTGGCGGCTACGCCTTACCCGGCCTACAAAGAGCACCTGTAGGCCCGGTAAGCGTAGCGCCACCGGGCGAAAACACTCAAAGCTTAAGGATATCTTTCACAAACGGAATGGTCAGCTTGCGCTGGGCGGTAATGGAAGCGCGATCGAGCTGATCGAGCGTATCGAACAGGGTGCGCATTTCCCTGTCCAGGCGCTTGAGCAGGAAACGGCCCACGTCTTCCGGCAGCTCAAAGCCACGCTGCTTTGCGCGCAGCTGTAATGCCTGAAGCTTATCTTCATCCGACAGCGGCTGGAGCTTGTAGATTTGCCCCCAGTCCAGACGTGACGCCAGATCCGGCAACCCAAGATTGAGCTGGCGCGGTGGACGATCGCCGGTGATCAGCAGTCGGGTTTTGCCCGACTCCAGAATGCGGTTATAGAGGTTAAAGATCGCCATTTCCCACGGCTCATCCCCCGCCACGCATTCGATATTATCGATGCAGACCAGGGAGAGATGTTCCATTCCCTCCAGCACGTCAGGCACGAACCAGGTACGTTTATCCAGCGGCACATAGCCTACCGCATCACCGCGCGCCGAAAGCTCCGCGCAGGCGGCATGCAACAGGTGGCTGCGCCCCGCGCCTTCGCGTGACCAGATATAGATGTATCCGCTGTGCTCCTGGCGCAGCACGTTTTGCAGTGCAGCCAGTAAAGAGGGGTTATCACCCGGCCAGAAACTCGCAAAAGTTTCATCGTCAGGGAGATAGAGTGGCAGAGAGAGCTGTGCCGGTCCGTTCAGAAGTACCTCAACCAGATCTTACGTAAAATCGGAACGGAGTTTAACACGGAACCAGCAAGGAGAGAACCGGGCGGATCGTCCACCCGGTTAAAGGATCAATGTGGCGCTTTTTCGCTTTCGTCAGCGTCCAGGACCACCTCTTCCGGGCGGATCACCGAGATCAGCTTGAAAATCAGGCTCAGGCCCACGCCGACGATGGTCGCCAGCGCCATGCCTTTCAGCTCGGCCGCACCGATGTGCACCTTCGCACCGCTCACGCCGATAATCAGAATGACCGAGGTAAGGATCAGGTTCTGCGCTTTGCTGTAATCCACTTTCGATTCAATCAGCACGCGAATCCCGGAGGCACCGATTACCCCATACAGCAGCAGCGAGACGCCGCCCATGACCGGCACCGGGATGATCTGAATCGCTGCCGCCAGCTTACCCACGCAGGAGAGCAGAATGGCAATAATCGCCGCGCCGCCAATAACCCAGGTGCTGTAGACGCGGGTGATTGCCATCACGCCGATGTTCTCACCGTACGTGGTGTTTGGCGTGGATCCGAAGAAACCGGAGATGATGGTGGAGAAACCGTTCGCAAACATGGAGCGGTGCAGACCCGGGTCGCGGATTAAATCACGCTTAACGATGTTCGCCGTTACCACCAGGTGGCCGACGTGCTCCGCAATCACGACCAGTGCGGCGGGCAGAATGGTGAAGATAGCAAACCACTCGAAGCGCGGGGTGTAGAAGGTTGGCAGCGCGAACCAGTGCGCCTCGGCAATCGGTGTGGTATCCACCACGCCCATCACGAAGGAGAGCGCATAGCCCGCCAGCACGCCGATCAGGATCGGGATAATCGCCATAAAGCCGCGGAACAGCACGGAGCCAAACACCGTCACGCCCAGCGTCACCATCGAGATAATGATGGTTTTAGAATCCGGCGATTGCCCGTCCGCAGGCAGCAGACCGGCCATATTCGCCGCCACGCCCGCCAGTTCGAGACCGATGACGGCAACGATTGCGCCCATCGCCGCAGGGGGGAACATCACGTCCAGCCAGCCGGTACCGGCTTTCTTCACAATGAAGGAGACCAGGCAGAACAGTACGCCACACATGATAAAGCCGCCCAGCGCCACTTCATAACCCAGCGGCAGCAGCAATAGCACCGGAGAGATAAAGGCGAAGCTCGACCCGAGATACGCCGGGATTTTGCCTTTACAGATAAAGAGGTACATCAGCGTACCGATGCCGTTGAACAGCAGCACGGTAGCCGGGTTAATGTGAAACAGGATTGGCACCAGCACGGTTGCGCCAAACATGGCGAACAGGTGCTGCAAACTAAGCGGGATAGTCTGTAAAAGCGGCGGTCTTTCACTCACCCCGATAGCACGGCGCGTCATAGTGTTTTCCTCTGAGTTTTGTTGTTGGTGTTTTATTCAAAAAAAAGCCGACTATCAAAGTCGGCTTTTTTATCGTTATTCGATTATTTCGTACCAAAGATCTTATCGCCGGCATCGCCGAGCCCCGGGATGATGTATCCGTGCTCGTTAAGACCCTGGTCGATAGAGGCGGTGTACAGCTCGACGTCCGGGTGCGCTTTTTCCAGCGCCGCGATCCCTTCCGGTGCCGCAACAAGTACCAGCACCTTAATGCTGCTGCAGCCCGCTTTTTTCAGCAGGTCGATGGTGGCGATCATTGAACCGCCGGTCGCCAGCATAGGGTCAACCACCAGCGCCATACGTTCGTCGATGTTGGACACCAGCTTCTGGAAGTAAGGAACCGGCTCCAGCGTCTCTTCATTACGGTAGATACCGACCACACTGATGCGCGCGCTTGGTACGTGCTCCAGCACGCCTTCCATCATACCCAGACCGGCACGCAGGATAGGCACGACGGTAATTTTCTTCCCTTTGATCTGCTCAACCTGCACCGGGCCGTTCCAGCCTTCGATGGTGACTTTTTCCGTTTCCAGATCAGAGGTTGCTTCGTAGGTCAGCAGGCTGCCCACTTCAGAAGCCAGTTCGCGAAAACGCTTCGTGCTGATGTCATGCTCACGCATCAGGCCCAACTTGTGTTTAACGAGTGGGTGTTTCACTTCCACAATCTTCATTCTCTTTCTCCTCTGAGGTGGCATCCGCAAAAAAATCGCGGGATTATACCGCTTTTTTCGGATTGCGCCATACCCATCTTGCTTGACATATGTCAATCAAAGACAAAAAAGCCGGAGGCTGGGCTCCGGCTTGGGTGCGGGGTTCTGCCGGGTGGCGCTAACGCTTACCGGGCCTACACGTCCCGTAGGCCCGGTAAGCGCAGCGCCACCGGGCAATTATAGCTGCTCGCCGTTGCTCGCAATCACCTGCTTATACCAGTCGAAGGACTTTTTCTTGCTGCGGTTCAGCGTGCCGTTCCCTTCATTGTCTTTATCGACAAAGATAAAGCCGTAGCGTTTTTTCATTTCACCGGTGCCGGCAGACACAAGGTCGATACAGCCCCACGGGGTGTAGCCCATCAGGTCTACGCCATCTTCCACCACCGCTTTTTTCATCTCGCGGATGTGCGCAGAAAGGTAATCAATGCGGTACTGATCGTTTACCGTGCCGTCACTCTCCTGCACGTCAATCGCGCCAAAGCCGTTTTCAACAATGAACAGCGGCAGCTGGTAGTGATCCCAGAACCAGTTCAGGGAGTAGCGCAGCCCAACCGGGTCAATCTGCCAGCCCCAGTCGGATTTCTGCACATACGGGTTAGAGACCAGGCTCTTGCTCTCGTCGTAATCAAGCTGCGGGTTGTCCGCCGTCGCCTTGGTGGCAAAGGACATGTAATAGCTGAAGCCGATATAATCAACGCAACCCTGGCGCAGCGCTGCTTTATCCTCGTCGGTAATATCCAGCGCGAACCCGCGACGTTCAAAGTAGTTGAGCAGATGTTGCGGGTACTTACCGCGGACGTGCACGTCGGTAAACCAGTAGCGACGGTGCATCGCATTCATCGCCATCATCATATCGTCCGGCGCGCAGGTCAGCGGATAGATAGGACACATAGCAATCATGCAGCCGATCTGCAGCGACGGATTAATTTCGCGTCCCGCCTTCACCGCCAGGGCGCTGGCCACCAGCTCGTAGTGCGCGGCCTGGAACATGACCGGCTCACGGTTTTCACCCGGCGCATACTTCAATCCGGAGTTGGTGAACGGCGCAAAATCTTCGTGGAAGTTAGCCTGGTTGTTGATCTCATTGAAGGTCATCCAGTACTTCACTTTATGCTGATAGCGCTGGAAGACCACTTTTGCAAAACGAACGAAAAAGTCGATCAGCTTACGGTTGCGCCAGCCGCCGTATTCCGTCACCAGGTGGAAAGGCATCTCGAAGTGAGAAAGCGTAATAACCGGTTCGATGCCGTACTTCAGGCATTCGTCGAACAGATCGTCATAGAATTTCAGGCCAGCCTCATTAGGCTCCCGCTCGTCGCCTTTCGGGAAGATACGCGTCCAGGCGATGGAGGTACGGAAACATTTGAACCCCATCTCGGCAAAGAGTCTGATGTCTTCTTTATAACGATGGTAGAAATCAATGGCTTCATGGTTAGGGTAATTCTTCCCTTCCAGCACGCCGTTGGTGATTTCACGCGGTACGCCATGCGCACCCGCCGTCATGACGTCGGCAACGCTTACGCCCTTGCCGCCCTCTTTCCAGCCGCCTTCCAGCTGATGCGCCGCAACGGCACCACCCCACAGAAAATCTGCTTTAAATCCTGACATTCGCTTTCCCTCATTCTGCGTTATTTTCTGCAAAAACAATTACAGAAACCGGTTTCAGTTCGATGATGTGCAAAGGGGTTATCCGTTGCAAGCAGATCGCCGAAACCGGTTTCATTTTCGTGAACAGAGTCAAGTTTGTTGCCCCGCAATGGCCAGAGAGAAAAAAAGATCCCTGCACCGAGAATAGGCTCGCAAACGTTTGCCTGGACTGTTAGAATTGCGCCGATTTTTCTTACTAGCTATGCAATCGCGTGGGGACTTGAGCCGTGACCAACAAAACTTCTCTCAGCTACAAAGATGCCGGTGTTGATATTGACGCAGGTAATGCGCTGGTTGACCGAATCAAAGGTGTGGTGAAAAAAACCCGCCGCCCGGAAGTGATGGGTGGTCTGGGTGGATTCGGCGCACTGTGCGCGCTGCCGCAAAAATATCGTGAACCTGTTCTGGTCTCGGGAACTGACGGCGTAGGCACCAAACTGCGCCTGGCGATGGATTTAAAACGTCACGACACGATCGGTATCGATCTGGTTGCGATGTGCGTGAATGACCTGGTGGTTCAGGGTGCAGAACCCCTGTTCTTCCTCGATTACTACGCGACCGGCAAACTGGATGTGGATACCGCAGCCAGCGTCATTAACGGTATCGCCGAAGGCTGTCTGCAGTCCGGCTGCGCGCTGGTGGGCGGTGAAACCGCGGAAATGCCTGGCATGTATCACGGCGAAGATTATGACGTCGCAGGCTTCTGCGTCGGTGTAGTAGAAAAATCAGAAATTATCGACGGCAGCAAAGTGGCTGATGGTGATGTGCTGATTGCGCTGGCTTCCAGCGGCCCACACTCCAACGGCTACTCTCTGGTGCGTAAAATTCTCGAAGTCAGCGGTTGCGACCCACAAACCACTGAGCTTGAAGGTAAACCGCTGGCTGACCATCTGCTGGCCCCGACCCGCATCTACGTGAAAAACGTACTGGAGCTTATCGAGAACGTTGACGTTCACGCCATTGCCCACCTGACCGGCGGCGGCTTCTGGGAAAACATTCCGCGCGTCCTGCCGGATAACACCCAGGCGGTGATCGACGAATCCTCATGGCAGTGGCCGGCAGTCTTTAACTGGCTGCAGACCGCAGGCAACGTGAGTTCTCACGAAATGTACCGCACCTTTAACTGCGGCGTGGGCATGGTTATCGCCCTGCCAGCAAGCGAAGCCGATAAAGCGGTTAAGCTGTTGACCGAGAAAGGTGAAAACGCGTGGAAAATCGGTACGATTAAAGCCTCCGATTCCGAAGAGCGTGTGGTCATTGAATGAAAAACATCGTGGTGCTCATTTCCGGCAACGGAAGTAATTTGCAGGCCATCATAGACGCCTGCAAACAGAAGAAAATTAACGGCACCATTCGGGCAGTATTCAGCAACAAGGCCGACGCGTTCGGCCTTGAGCGCGCGCGGCAAGAGAGCATTCCCGCGCACGCGCTGGAAGCCAGCCAGTTCGCCGGGCGTGAAGCCTTCGACCGCGAACTGGTTAACGAGATTGATGCCTATGCACCGGACGTGGTCGTACTGGCGGGCTATATGCGTATTCTGAGCCCGGCGTTTGTCGAACACTTCGCCGGGCGACTGCTGAATATCCACCCTTCCCTGCTGCCAAAATATCCCGGCCTGCACACCCACCGTCAGGTGCTGGAAAATGGCGATGAGGAGCACGGTACCTCTGTGCATTTCGTCACTGACGAACTGGACGGTGGCCCGGTGATCCTGCAGGCGAAAGTCCCGGTCTTTGATGGCGACAACGAAGACGACGTGACCGAGCGCGTGCAAACCCAGGAACACGCCATCTACCCGCTGGTGGTCAGCTGGTTTGTTGACGGGCGTCTTGAAATGCGCGACGGTGCAGCCTGGCTGGACGGCGTTAAGCTTCCGCCTCAGGGTTATGCGGCCGAAGAGTAGTTTGTTATGTCGGGTGGCGCTACGCTTACCCGACTTATTGCATTACCCGATATTGCCTCCCCCAACTCTCTAAAATCCCCAACAAAAAAAATAACTGTCATACTTTTCTGGCACTGTTGGACATATCGTGGAAATGCTCGCCATAATAAGGACGAGACGGATTTACCACGTCCTGTGATTGAACTGGAGTGTGAGCTGTAATGGGTCAGGAAAAGTTATATATCGAGAAAGAGCTAAGCTGGTTAGCATTTAACGAACGTGTACTCCAGGAAGCGGCCGACAAAAGTAACCCGCTGATCGAACGCATGCGTTTTTTGGGCATTTATTCCAACAACCTGGATGAGTTCTACAAGGTTCGCTTTGCCGAGCTGAAAAGACGGATCATCATCAGCGAAGAACAGGGCTTAAATTCTCACTCGCGTCATCTGCTGGGTAAAATCCAGTCCCGCGTGTTGAAAGCCGATCAGGAGTTTGACGGCCTGTATAACGAACTGCTGCTGGAGATGGCGCGCAATCAAATCTTCCTGATTAACGAACGTCAGCTTTCCGTTAACCAACAAAACTGGCTGCGCCACTACTTCAAACATTATCTCCGCCAGCACATTACCCCGATTCTGATTAACCGCGAAACCGACCTGGTGCAGTTCCTGAAGGATGACTACACCTATCTGGCCGTGGAAATTATTCGCGGTGAGTCCATCAGCTACGCGCTGCTGGAGATCCCGTCCGACAAGGTGCCGCGCTTTGTGAACCTGCCGCCGGAAACCCCGCGCAGACGCAAGCCGATGATACTGCTGGATAACATCCTGCGTTACTGTCTGGACGACATCTTCAAAGGCTTCTTCGACTACGATGCGCTAAACGCCTACTCGATGAAGATGACCCGTGACGCCGAATACGACCTGGTCCACGAGATGGAAGCCAGCCTGATGGAGCTGATGTCCTCCAGCCTGAAACAGCGCCTGACGGCCGAGCCGGTCCGCTTTGTTTACCAGCGCGATATGCCGGACGCCATGGTGGAGATGCTGCGCGAGAAACTGACCATTTCGCGCTATGACTCCATCGTACCCGGTGGCCGTTACCACAACTTTAAAGACTTTATTGGCTTCCCTAACGTTGGCAAAGCCAACCTGGTGAACAAGCCGCTGCCGCGCCTGCGACATCTCTGGTTTGATAAATTCCGCAACGGGTTTGACGCCATTCGCGAACGTGACGTCCTGCTCTACTATCCGTACCACACGTTTGAACACGTGCTTGAACTGCTGCGTCAGGCCTCTTTCGACCCGAGCGTGCTGGCGATCAAAATCAACATCTACCGCGTGGCAAAAGATTCCCGCATCATCGACGCGATGATCCATGCGGCGCACAACGGCAAAAAAGTGACCGTGGTAGTAGAGCTGCAGGCACGTTTCGATGAAGAAGCCAACATTCACTGGGCGCGCCGTCTGACAGAAGCGGGTGTGCACGTCATCTTCTCCGCGCCTGGGCTGAAAATTCACGCCAAGCTGTTCCTGATCTCCCGTAAAGAGGGCGAAGACGTGGTGCGTTATGCCCACATCGGAACCGGGAACTTCAACGAGAAAACGGCGCGGATTTACACCGACTACTCGCTGCTCACCGCCGACGCCCGCATCACTAACGAAGTGCGCCGTGTATTTAACTTTATTGAGAACCCGTACCGCCCGGTGAGCTTTGACTATCTGCTGGTCTCGCCGCAGAACTCGCGCCGCCTGCTGTACGATATGATCGATAAAGAGATCGCCAATGCCCAGAAAGGTTTGTCATCTGGCATCACGCTGAAGCTTAACAACCTGGTCGATAAAGGTCTGGTGGACCGTCTGTATGCGGCGTCCAGCTCCGGCGTGCCGGTTAACCTGCTGATCCGCGGCATGTGCTCGCTGATCCCGGAACTGGAAGGCATCAGCGACAATATTCGCGTTATCAGCATTGTTGATCGCTACCTGGAACACGATCGGGTCTATATTTTCGATAATGCGGGTGATAAACAGGTCTATCTCTCTTCGGCAGACTGGATGACGCGCAATATTGACTATCGAATTGAAGTCGCGACCCCGCTGCTGGATCCGCGCCTGAAACAGCGTATCCTCGACATTATCGAGATCCTGTTCAGTGATACGGTGAAAGCGCGCTATATCGACAAAGAACTCAGTAACCGCTATGTACCGCGCGGCAATCGTCGTAAAGTGCGGTCGCAACTGGCGATTTACGACTATATCAAATCACTCGAGCAACCCGATTAACCTATGCCGATAAATGATAAGACCCCACGCCCGCAGGAATTCGCCGCGGTCGATCTTGGCTCTAACAGTTTCCACATGGTCATCGCCCGTGAGGTGGATGGCGCGCTGCAGATCATCGGTCGTCTGAAGCAGCGCGTACACCTGGCGGATGGTCTTGATGAACGCAGCATGCTGAGCGAAGAGGCGATGGAGCGCGGCTTAAACTGCCTGTCCCTGTTTGCTGAGCGCCTGCAGGGCTTCTCGCCTTCCAGCGTTTGCATTGTGGGGACCCACACGCTGCGCCAGGCGCTGAACGCCCCGGAGTTCCTCAAGCGAGCCGAAAAAGTGATCCCCTACCCGATTGAGATCATCTCCGGTAACGAGGAAGCGCGTCTGATTTTCATGGGTGTTGAGCACACCCAGCCGGAAAAAGGGCGCAAGCTGGTTATCGACATTGGCGGGGGTTCTACGGAACTGGTGATCGGCGAAGACTTTGAGCCGCGTCTGGTGGAAAGCCGCCGTATGGGCTGCGTCAGCTTCGCGCAGATGTATTTCCCGGGCGGCGCCATCACCCGTGAAAACTTCCAGCGGGCGCGTATGGCCGCGGTCCAGAAGCTGGAAAATCTGGCCTGGCAGTACCGTATTCAGGGCTGGAACGTGGCGCTGGGCGCGTCGGGTACCATCAAGGCGGCGCATGAAGTCCTGCTGGCAATGGGTGAAAAAGACGGGTTTATCACGCCTGAACGCCTGACCCTGCTGACCGAAGAAGTGCTGAAGCATAAAAGTTTTGACGCCCTAAGCCTGCCGGGTCTTTCTGACGAACGTAAGGCGGTATTTGTACCGGGTCTGGCTATCCTCTGCGGCGTGTTTGATGCGCTTGCCATTAAGGAGCTGCGTCTCTCCGACGGTGCGCTGCGTGAAGGCGTGCTGTATGAGATGGAAGGCCGCTTCCGCCATCAGGACATTCGCAGCCGCACCGCGCAAAGCCTGGCCAACCAGTACAACATCGACCGCGAGCAGGCGAAGCGCGTGCTGGAAACAACGGTCCAGATGTACGAACAGTGGGAAGAACAGAATCCTAAGCTCGCGCACCCGCAGCTTGCCGCCCTGCTGAAATGGGCCGCGATGCTGCACGAGGTGGGGCTGAACATTAATCACAGCGGAATGCACCGCCATTCGGCCTATATTCTGCAAAACAGCGATCTGCCTGGCTTTAACCAGGAGCAGCAAACCATGATGGCGACGCTGGTGCGTTATCACCGCAAGGCCATCAAGCTCGACGATCTGCCGCGCTTCACGCTGTTCAAGAAGAAGCAGTTCCTGCCGCTCATCCAGCTGCTGCGTCTGGGCGTGCTGCTCAATAACCAGCGTCAGGCCACCACGACGCCGCCGACGCTGAAGCTGACAACCGACGATCACCACTGGACGCTGAGCTTCCCGCACGACTGGTTCAGCCAGAACGCGCTGGTCCTGCTGGATCTGGAAAAAGAGCAGCAGTACTGGGAAGCGGTCACCGGCTGGATGCTCAAAATCAAGGAAGAGAGCGCCGACGTCGCCGCATGATGACTCAGGCGTCCGCGGTGGACGCCTCAGTTTCCGCCAGTGACTCAAGTGCAACCGGCTTGCCAATCAGATAACCCTGCACATAATCGATGCCTAGCGCGTGAACCGCGCTACGTATCTCTTCGGTCTCGACATACTCCGCCACCACCAGCATCTTCTTCATGCGTGCCAGATGGCAGATAGACGCCACAATCTGATAGTCCAGACTGTTGTTGACGATATTACGGATGAAGCTGCCGTCAATCTTGAGAATGTCGGCATCCACGCTTTTCAGCCGCGCATAGCTCGCATAACCGGTACCGAAATCATCAATCGCAATGCGTACCCCCATTTTCTGCAACTGCCTGAGGATGTGTAGCGCCTGTTCCGCGTTGCAGAAGGTGCTGCACTCCGTCACTTCAAAGATCAGCTGCCACGGCTCGATGGCATAGTGGGTCAGCAGACGACTCACCTCGAGCGGGAACTGCACCCGACACACCGTTGAAGGGGCCAGATTAATGGCAAAGCGCTGGCCGGGCAGTTTCTCGCGGTGCGCTGCAAGGAAGCGCAGCGTGTGGTCCAGTACCCACAAATCCACCCGCGAAGAGAGTCCAAACTCCTGGGCAACGGGCAGGAATTGTTCAGGCGAGATTAACAGCCCGTTTGCATCGGTCATGCGCAGCAGCACTTCGTGATAGCTGTCCCCCCGCAGGCCGCGCACGGGCTGAACCAGCAGCGTGAATTCGTTGTTATCCAGCGCACGCTGCAGGCGACTCATCACCGCGACTTTATCCTTCAGGCTACGCTGCAGGTGGACGGCACCACGTTGCTGAAGGTTTTCCGGGTGGTTAGAGGAGAGCGACAGGTCAGCCACTACCCCCAGCTCGCCCAGCACCAGATAGAGGTGGTTGACGGGCGAACGTACATAGCAGTAGCTCACGCCCACCTGCGGCTGCAACGGTATGCCATCCCAGATAAAGCGGAACTGTTTGATATGCTCGTCCAGAGTTTCAATCCGCTGCTGGTGCGATTCCGCGTTAAGGCGAATCGCCAGGTCACAGCCCGTGAGGTGATAAACCTTTTCGTTGGACTGGAGCCTGGCATTAATCCATTGCGCCAGCCGCTGTTTGTACTGAATGCGCAGCAACACGCCATAGTTACGCCCCAGAATCTCCAGCTCAGGAATACGCACTAAACAGAGCGCCGACCACGGGTTTTTCGCCAGATCGCGCGACAGCGCCCGCAGGTTAGGCATATGCATAACCGGGTCGAGTAACGCCAGCCTGCGGGCACGCTTGTTCACCGCGCGCTGACGGGTCGCCAGCATCGACATGTAAATCACCACGAACGAAAAGACCAGGTAACTGGAAGAGGTGATCGCCAGCTGAATGTCGTATCCCTGGTTCATTGGGATATAGCGGTAAAAATAGTGGATAGACACCAGCAGTATCGGCGTCCAGATAAGCGAAATCAGCTTATAGCCAAAGCGCATCGCCCCCCAGAGCATCACCGGCATCAGCAACGACAGGGTATAGTTGGTGGTGAAAATGGAACTGTTTTCATTCATCGGGAGCAGCAGCAGCGAAATCAGCCCGCCGAGCGCAACAGCCCAAATCAGAAACTCAGCGGGCGTCACTTTTGCGTCTATCTGGCTACGGATCTGCGAGATGAGACTGTTGAGATAACGCGGATGGCGAATCAGGCGGATCAGCAGATAACATAGCGGCACGCCCGTCAGCCCGCTGACCAGCAGGGCCTGATAGTTAATCAGCGTGCGAATATTAAAAGGGTTCAGCCCCGCCAGACTCTGACGACTCTCATATATGCCGAGATACACCGCAAACTGGAACAGCACCAGAAACAGCGTCGCAGGGCAGAAGGCCTGCCAGAACATACGCTGCGCCATCAGCCGCACGTCGCCATAGGCCGTCATATTTCGTCTGGGCGCAAAAACCCGATAGCCGCCCCAGCTGAGCACTAACGGGACGATAAAATGGAACACACCGGCGACGGTTTCGAACAGCCCGACCGACGGGTAATAGCGAATAAACAGCGCCAGTACAATACCGGGCAGGGCTTCCAGACCAAAAAACATCATCAGCGAAAGCAAAAAAGAGAGCGGTAAATAATAGAGCGCCGCAATGCCGTCGCCCAGCTGCGTGAACGTATTCGCCACGCTCAGCACGGGCAGTAACCCCACCGGCAAAATAAGCGGCAATGCCCACCAGCGGTTTTTATTGTTTTTAAGAAAAGCGAAAATGTTCATAGATGCCCGGTTAAACCCCTTTTACTCCAGAGGGAAAATAAAGACAGGCATCCAACCTGACCTGACGCTGCCCCGGTGATGTGCAGGGCGAACAGTGTGGAGGAGGGATTTTAAATACCAGAGCCGGGAATCCGTTGACTTAAATCAAACTATTTTATGCAAATAAGCCTTACATGCGTTTTTTTTGAAATAATTTTCCTCATATTATCAATATGGTAAATGCAACAATCAATTTCAATAACAATAATTAATGTAAACACTGACGGTTATTTACACATTGCGGAATTGACCCTGTCTTTCCGCTGTGCCTTAATATCCCCATCGCCCAAAAGGGCATGCCCAGGAAAAAGAGAGTGAGTCAGGCCACGCGTATGCGCAAACGACACCGTTTTAACACCCGAATGACCCGCATCATACTGCTCATCAGCTTTCTGTTTTTCTTTGGCCGCTTCGTTTACTCTTCCATTGGCGCCTGGTATCACCATCAGGACAAGATCCAGTCGCAGCAGTCCAGCCTGAACGTCGACGCCGCTGACCGCTAGCCCGCCGGATGGTTTTGCACCAGCCGAATAATTCCTGCTATCCCTTTGCTAAGGATCTTATCCTGCCGCATTACGATAGCCAGCTGCCGCTGCAGCATGGGCGTCAGCGACATCACGCACAGCCCTTCACGGTCAGCCTCATGCGCTACCGCCATTCCTGGAACGATACTGTAGCCCAGCCCCACGCGAACCATACGCTTAATCGCCTCAATGCTGCCAAGCTGCATCACCGGTGCGATCGTTAATCCGCTGGCAGCAAACCAGCCATCAATGAGCGTCCGGGTACTGCTGCCTGACTCAAAGGCGATCAGCGACTGAGCATGGAGCACCTCCGGGGTTAAGTGCCTGAAAGCGTCCTGCTGCGCCTGCGAAGCAATAAAGACAAACTCCTCGTCCATCACCGGCATGACGTCCAGCGCTTTGCCGCTGACCGGCAGCGTCACCAGCCCCATATCGAGACGGTTCTCTTCGATAGCCCGGACGATGTCGAGCGTGTTGCCCGTGGTTACGCCCACCCGCAGGAGCGGATAGTCGCGGCGCAGTTGCTCCAGTAACGGCGGCAAAAGATGGATACAGGCCGTCGCCCCCGTGCCAAGCGTAATGGTCCCGCTAACATCGTGTCTGAACGCACCCACGGACTGGAGGGTTTCATCCACCACCTGCTGAATGCGTTCCCCGTGGGCCAGCAGGGCCTCTCCGGCGGCCGTCGCCTTAATGCCTCGCCCGGTACGTTCCACCAGGCGCGTTTGCAAAAACTGCTCCAGCTGACGTACCTGCATGCTGACAGCGGGCTGGGAAATGCCCATCAGATCCGCCGCAGCGGAAAAACTGCCGCGCTGGATCACCAGCCGGAACGTCGCGAGATAGCCCAGATTAAGCGTCGTCATTCAAAGTTTCTCTTATACCGCGCATAAGGTTGCAGACCTGTTTGCACAATACCTCGCTCGCTATGCTGGGGACAACTGCATAACGGAATGAAACAATGGAAACTCCTGCCCTGCCTCGTCGACTCGCCCTCACTGCCGGATGTCATCAACTCATCAACTGGGGGATCTCGTTTTATATGCCCGGTACCTTCGCGCTGGCGATATCAGCCGATCGGGGGTGGTCATCACCACAGATTTACCTCGGCCTGACGCTGGCAATGCTGGTGATGGCGGCGGCTTCCCCTTTCGTCGCCCACCTGCTGGCACGCTTTGGCGGCCAGAGGGTGGTGATGAGTGGCACGTTGCTGATCGCCGCAGGCTGCGCGGGTATGGCATATACCCAGACGTTATTTGGTTGGTATTGCGTCTGGCTGATCACCGGCATCGGGATGCGCCTGTCGCTGTACGATGCGCTGTTCGCCGCGCTGGTGAACCTCTACGGTCAGCAGGCGCGAAGAACAATCTCACGCGTCACGCTGGCGGGCGGGCTGGCATCCGCCGTCTTCTGGCCGCTGGGTGATGGCCTGCTCCACCTTATGAGCTGGCAAGAGGCGCTAAGGGTTTATGCCCTCTTTGGCCTGCTGAGCGCGGCGCTGATCCGCTCGCTTCCCCGGCAGCGGCTAACGGTGACGACAAAGGTCACCGCGCCACCTCTGCGCAACGAACGACGAAACGGCTGGCTTTATGCAGCCTTCATCGCCCTTTTCACCTTTGTCTCCAGCGGTACGTCTACCCATCTGCCGGAGTTTATCGCCAGCTTTGGCCTGCCGGTCACGATCGGCATCCTGTGGGGGATAGGCCAGACGGGGGCTCGCTCGCTGGAGGTGCTGGCGGGTGCCCGCTTAACTCCGTTCAAACTGACCCTTTTTACCACCCTTGCCATGCCGGTCTGCTTTCTGATTGGGCTAAGCAGCACCCGGTTTGCCTGGTGTGCCGCCGGGTTTGTGCTGGGTTTTGGTGCCATCAACGGGCTAATGACGATAGTCAAAGCGAACCTGCCGCTGGAGCTGTTTAGCGTGGAGAGCTATGCCCGCCGCACCGGTATGCTGCTTATTCCTGGCCAGCTCACAGCAGCGGCTTCACCGTTTGCCTGTGCATGGTTAAACAAAACGCTGGGGATCGCCGGAACAATGTGGGTATCAACGGGACTGACGCTGGTGATTGCCGGGCTGGCGATAGCGATTGTGCGCCGTCCCGGCAGGCAAACTGTAACGCACTGTATCCAGCGCACCACGCAGACAAACGGGTACAAAACACCGCCTCAGGCAAATATCACCGATACATAAAAATGGTTTTCTTTCCCTGTCGTCATTCATAACCGGAGGAGAGAGACCGATGATTCGTCGATATGTACTTTTACCCGTACTCGCCCTGGCATCTGTAGCGCATGTCCAGGCCACACCGCTGGGCAACCTCAGCGCCGCCGATGTTAATGGCCCAGCCGCCGTTGCGCCGTTGGCACAGCCGCAGCCGCCCGCAAAGCTGATAGTCGATCCACCGCTTGCCGGGCCGCTGAGCAAAGGCGCGGTGTTTATTCAGTACCGGGCCGAAAACCTGCGCATTGAACCTGTATTTGGGCCCGACGCGCTGAAAGTCACACCTCGCATCGGCCACATCCACGTCGTGGTAGATGACGCGCCGTGGCACTGGGCTGACGCCAGCGGAGAGCCGGTGATTCTGGTGGGTCTGCCCGCCGGTAAGCACAAGGTGACGATTATTCTGGCCGATCCGACGCATAAGCCCCTCGATCACAAAACCATCGAATTCACCGTGCCGCCCCACGCGGCGATCCACCATTTTTAAGGAGTCTGAAGATGAAAGCACTGTCTGTACTGACAGCAGGCCTGCTGGCGCTTTCGGCCAGCGCTTTTGCGGAGAATAAAACCAGCGTCGTGCTGGTACATGGCGCGTTTGCCGACGGCAGCAGCTGGAATAAGGTGATTACCCGGCTGCAAAAACACCATACCGAGGTCATCGCCGTTCAGCTCCCGCTTACGTCGCTAAAAGATGACGTTGCGGCCACCCAGCGCGCCATCGCCCGTGCTAAGGGGGACGTCGTGCTGGTCGGTCACTCCTGGGGTGGCACCGTGATTAGCGAAGCGGGCAACGATGCACGGGTTAAATCGCTGGTTTACGTGGCGGCGTTCGCGCCGGATTCCGGCCAGTCGACGGCAGAGCTGGCGAATACCTTCCCGGCCCCGCCCGGAAGTGCAGGCATCGCTAAAACGGCTGACGGCGACTTATACCTGCCGACCGAAGCCGTCAGGAAGGATTTCGCACCGGATGTGAAACCGGCTGAACAACTGACCATCGCCGCCACGCAGGGGCCAATTAAAGCCGATGCATTTGGCGAAAAGGTCACTCACGCCGCGTGGCACGATAAACCGAGCTGGTATGTAGTGAGTGAGAATGACCGGATGATTAACCCCGCGCTTGAGCGCGCGATGGCGAAGACGATCCACGCGAAAACCACCGGGGTCGCGGCGAGTCACGTGTCGATGGTGAGCCAGCCAGAGGCCATCGCCCGAACGATTGAGCAGGCGTTAGAAGCAAGGTAAGCGTTTCACAGGCCGGGTAAGCGCAGCGCCACCCGGCAAAAAACCCGCTTCAGTGCTTGCCTGTAGCGGGATAATCCTGATTAATCCACGCGTGGTCTTCTTCCCAGGTAAACATCCATTTGCGTACCGGGCCGGCCATCACGTTGAGGTAATAGCTGTCGTACCCGGCCATCGTCGCCACCGGGTGATATCCCTTCGGCACCATGACCACATCACGGTCGTAGACCGCCATGCACTCGTCCAGCGTTCTGTCGTCGGTGTAGACGCGCTGCATGCAGAACCCCTGCTCCGGGTTGAGGCGATGGTAGTAGGTCTCCTCCAGATAGGTTTCCTGCGGCGGATTATCCGTGTCGTGCTTGTGGCTCGGGTAGGAACTGGTACACCCTTCGTTGGTCCAGACCTCCACTACCAGCAGGCTGTCGGCAGATTTACCTTCCGGCAGAATGTTATGCACATAGCGCTGGTTGTGCCCCTTGCCGCGCGCCTCGCCGTCGATGTCCTGCGGCGCAATCAGCCGCGTCGGGTATGTGCCTTTGCCCGGCGCAGCGCAGACGGCCAGCTCCAGCGTCGTCAGCGCCGTCACCTGCACCGTCTCCTGCGGGGTGACGTACACCGCCCACGGCTTAATGCGCTCAAACGGGCTCATCCGCTCGCCAATATCGTTAAACTGCGCGGAGGGCGTGCTGATGGAGGCGCGTCCGGCGACCAGCACCAGGCAGCGCTCTTCGTTGATGGCGGGCAGCGTCAGCACCTGCCCCTCCTGCAATTCATATGCCTC
The DNA here is from genome assembly GCF_010692925.1 of Enterobacter sp. T2. Lineage (NCBI taxonomy): Bacteria > Pseudomonadati > Pseudomonadota > Gammaproteobacteria > Enterobacterales > Enterobacteriaceae > Enterobacter > Enterobacter sp. T2. Next base: position 3,523,005 of record NZ_CP048736.1, read on the forward strand.
AAAACCGACATATCCCCATCCCGCACTTTCCGGCGTAACGGACTGGGTGCGCCCCTCAGCATTCGGCTGTTGCCAGCGTGATAACAGACGTGACATGTCACCTCCTCAGATAAGCCCGGCGTCGTGCGCCAGGCGGCTCAGGTTGTTATACCCCAGACGGGCATAGGTCAGCGGATGGGCAATCGCCGGATCCTGCTCCGCCTCGACCACCAGCCAGCCGTGATAATCCTGCGCTTTCAGCAGCCGCATGATCGGCGGGTAATCGACGCATCCGTCACCCGGTACGGTAAATACGCCGCTTAGCACCGCATCGAGGAAGCTGGTTTTGCGGTTTTTAACGTCCGCCAGCACGTCGGCACGCACGTCTTTGCAGTGAACGTGGTTGATGCGCGACGCCCAGCGCTGCGCCACCGCCAGCGGGTCGGCTCCGGCAAAGGTCAGATGGCCGGTATCCAGCAGTAACCCCACTTCCTCACCGGTGTGGGTCATCAGGTTGTCCACGTCGTCGGCGGACTCAATCACCGTGCCCATATGGTGATGGTAGGCAATCTGCACCCCCTGCTGCTGCGTATAGCGGGCAAATTCGCTGAGCTTCTCCCCGTACTCCTTCCAGCGTTCCTGCGGGAAGCGCGGGCGCAGATGCACCGGGGTCTGCTGCTCGCCGTGAATACAGCCGCTCACTTCCGCAAAGACCAGCACCTTCGCCCCCAGCTCGCGCAACAGCGTCAGGTGGGGCTGCACGGCGGCGATCTCCTCCTCCACGCTGCGCTCCAGCAGGCGGCCAGAGTACCAGCCGGAGACCAGCTTCAGGTCGTGGCGCTGTAAAATCGGGCCGAGCAGGCGCGCCTCGCGCGGGAATTTATTGCCCAGTTCGAAACCGGCAAAACCGGCCTCTTTGCCTTCGCTCAGGCAGGTCTCCAGCGACGTCTCCGCGCCGAGGGAAGGCAGATCGTCGTTCGTCCACGTCAGCGGGTTAATGCCCAGTTGTACACTCATTGTCGTCTCCATTATGCGTGTCCGCGCTCGCGCCACCAGGCGATAAGCTGCAGGTAGTTGTCCCGGATGCGCGCCACCAGCTGCGCATCGTCAATATCGTGTTTCAGCCACGCGCGGGAGGCGTCGCCAAACAGCGTGCGCCCCACGGCGAAGCCTTTAACCAGCGTCTGCCCTGCGGCGGCTTTGAAGTCGGCACGCAGCTGCTCTGCCGGGGCATCCAGACCGAGGATCACCACCCCGCGGCAGTGCGGGTCCCGACGTTCGATAATCTCGTTCAGTGCCGTCCAGCCGCTGGCTGAGAGCGGCGGCAGTTTCCACCAGTCAGGGTAAATCCCCAGGTTGTAGAAACGGGAGATGGCGCGCAGGTAGAGCGCGTCGCTGCGCGGCATGCTGGCGGGCAATATCACCTCCAGCAGCAGTTCATGCCCGGACTGGCAGCAGGCGTGGTACACCTCGGCGATTTTCTGCTCCTGCTCAAGGCGCAGGCCGTGGGCATCTTCCGGATGGAAAAAGACCAGACATTTCACCACGTGCTCCTGCGGCCAGCTGATGAGCTGGGTGCCGATGTTACCGTGCTCCATCTCCAGCGGCCGGGAGCCCGGCAGCTCAATGGGACGACCAATCCACCACCCTTCCCCGGTGATAGCGTTTAGCGCATCCTGACCAAAGGTGCCGTCGCACAGCAGACCGGCTTTACCCTCCAGCCCGGCGCGGTTTGCCGCCTCGCGGCTGGCCTGGAGGATCAGCTGCTTCAGTTCCGGAATGCGCCCGATCGACGCACCGCACTGCAGCGCCATCTCTTCCAGCTGGCTGCGATGGTCGAAAGCCATCACGCACAGCTCCGGCCATTCGCGGCGGCGGGTCGTCACCCGGTGGAGATGGTTAAGACGCGGGTCAAGATCCGGGCGCGGAACACGTGCGGCGCGGGAAAGATAATCATCCAGCTCTGTTTTGCTCGGCATCGCCGGAGCGCAGCCGTGGCGGGAGACCACCAGCGCACCGCAGGCATTGGCATAGCGGCACGCCTGCTCCCAGCCTTCGTCGTTCAGGTAACCGCGCAGCAGGCCGGACATAAACGCGTCCCCTGCGCCGAGGACATTCAGCACCTCGACGCGCACGCCGGTCACCGTCAGGCCGTCGTCCAGACGAGGCGGAATGGCATCGGTATAGACCGAACAGCCCAGCGCGCCGCGTTTGCAGACCAGCGTAGCCTGACTCACGCCACGCACCTGCGCCAGCGCCAGCAGGGTATCGGTGCTGCCGCCCGCAATGTGGAACTCCTCCTCGGTGCCGACAATCACGTCGAAGAGGTGCAGCACCTCCTGCAGCTCGCGGGTCACCTTATCGGCGGCGATAAAGCGCGTTTCCCCGTCGCCTAAGGAGGTCAGCCCCCACAGCACCGGACGGTAGTCGATATCCAGCACCGTGCGCACGCCGTGGCGGCGGGCATAGCCCAGCGCCGTCAGCACCGCCTCGCGGGTCTGGGGATGAGAAAGGTGAGTCCCGGTGATGGCAAGACACCGTGCGGAGGCAATGTAGCTTTCGTCCACATCGCTGGCGGTAATCGCCATATCCGCGCAGTTATCGCGATAAAAAATCAGAGGAAAAGTGTCCCGGTCTTTAATGCCGAGTAGCACCAGCGCCGTGAGGCGTTCTTTGTCGGTAATCAGATGGCTGGTATCGCAGCCCACCTGGTTTAACTCTTCCCGCAGGAAGCGGCCCATATGTTCATCGCCGACGCGCGCCAGCATCGACGAGCGTAACCCCTGGCGCGCGGTGCCGTACGCCACGTTGCCGGACGACCCGCCAAGATATTTGGCGAAGCTCGACACATCTTCCAGACGGGCGCCAATTTGCTGACTGTAGAGGTCTACCGCCACGCGGCCCATGCATATCACATCAAACTGCTTTTCCACGTTGAACCCTCTTCAGACAATGTCGTTCACGTTCAGCCAGCGGCCTTCCAGGTGTGAGAGTGCTATCGCGTCCAGCACGCGAGACACCTTCCAGCCCTCTTCGAAGTCCGGCCACATCGGCGCGTCGGCGGCAATCCCGTCCACCAGGTCACGCACCTCCACCGTTTTTTGATCGTTAAAGCCAATCCCATGGCCTGCCCCCATGCAGAACGCACCGTAGTCCGGGTGAGCCGGGCCGACGAGCAGCGTGCGGAACCCCTGACGGTTCACCGGGTCGTCATGTAGATAGAGCTTCAGCTCGGCCATGCGCTCCTGAGTGAAACTGATGGCACCTTTCGTCCCGGTGATGACATACGACAGCCCCATCTTGCGGCCGCAGGCGACGCGGGAGGTTTCAATGACGCCCTGCGCCCCGCCCGCAAAACGCACCATCGCGTGGGCCTGATCCTCGTTTTCGACGGCAATCATCTCTGCCGAACCCGCCTTCGCCGGACGTGCCGGGACCACGATCTTCAGGTCGCCGCAGACCTGCTCGATATCTCCCACCAGGTACTGGGCCATATTGACGATATGCGCCGCGAGGTCGCCCAGCGCCCCCAGGCCTGCGGTCTCTTTGAAGCAGTGCCAGTGAATGGGCGAGAGCGGGTCGGCCATATAGTCTTCGTTGTGAGTGCCGTAGAAGTGGATCACCTCGCCAATCTCGCCGCGCGCGATAATCTCCTTCGCCAGCTGCGCGGTCGGGTTTTTCATGTAGTTGAACCCCACCAGCGTTTTCACCCCTGCCCGCTTTGCGGCGTCGACCATTTCACGCGCGTCATGGGCGTTGAGCGCCAGCGGCTTTTCGGAGTAGACGTGTTTGCCGTGACGGATCGCCTCCAGCGCCATCTCTTTATGCAGATGGTTGGGAGAGCAAATATCCACCACATCAATGGCCGGGTCGGCCACCAGCGCCCGCCAGTCCCCGGTGGAGCGGTTGAAGCCAAACGCCTGCGCCCGCGCTGCCGCCAGTTCCGGCGTAACTTCCGCCACCATCTCGCGCACCAGCCTGCCGCGCAGGTTGAACACCGTCGGGGCCTGGGCATAGGCGATGGCGTGCGCCTTGCCGATATACCCGGTGCCAATCAATCCAATACGAACCTCTTTCATCATGATCCTCACAGTGCGCCGCGACGGCTCTTGGCGTAGGTGTCAAACGCCACCGCCAGAACGATAATTAATCCGGTGATAATTTGCTGGTAGTAGGCTGAGACGTTCATCAGCACCAGGCCGTTAATCAGAATGCCCATGATGATGGAGCCGATAATGGTGCCGCCAATACGCCCGTAACCGCCCATCAGCGAGGTACCGCCGATCACCACCGAGGCGATGACGCGCAGCTCAAAGGAGATCCCGGCTACCGCCTCGGCGCTTCCCAGACGCGCGCTCAGAATGAAGCCCGCCAGCCCCGCCAGACAGCCAATCAGCACGTAGACGCTGACCAGCACGCGCTTGACGTTCACCCCCGCCAGGCGTGCCGCCTCCGGGTTTCCGCCAATGGCGTAGACGAAACGGCCCCAGCGGGTTTTATGCAGCGCCAGATACCCCCCCAGGGCGACGAGGGCGAATATCCAGATAGGAATGGAGATGCCGAGCAACTCCCCGCGCCCCCACCAGCGGTAACCCGGGTCGAAACCGGCAATCGGCGCGCCGTCGTTAATCACCAGCGTCAGGCCACGCCAGATGGTCATCCCGCCGAGGGTGACTATAAACGGCGGCAGGCGCAGGCGCGTGACGCCCAGACCATGCAGGAAGCCAATTGCCGTGCCCATCGCCAGACAAATCCCCAGCCCAATCAGCCAGCTCATGCCTCCCCAGGCGTTCGGGTCGACGGTGGTGAAGTTGTCGCCCTTGATCACGTACGCCGCAGTCATGGCGCACACCGCCAGAATGGAGCCGACGGAGAGATCGATCCCGGCGGTCAGGATGACGAAAGTCATCCCCACGGCCATGATCCCGTAGATGGAGACTTCAGTTAATATGTTGAAAATATTGCGTTCAGAGAAAAAGTTGCTGTTCTGCGACTGGAAGAAGATCAGCAGCAGGATCATGAAAATCAGCACCCCGAATCGCTCGAAGAAGGCGATGGGATCGATGCGTCCGGCGCGTTTGACCGGGGCCTGCGTTTTAGAAATCATCTGCGTCATGAGAAACTCCGTTATGCCGCGTTCAGGGCGTTGTGGTTGATGGCCATCATCGTCATCAGCCGTTCTTCGTTAGCGTCGTCACCGTGGATCTCGCCGGTCACCCGCCCTTCACTGAGGGTGATGATCCGGTCAGATACCGCCATCACTTCAGGCAGATCGGAGGAGATCACGATCACCGCCACGCCCTTTTTCGCCATCTCAAACAGCACCTGGTGCACTTCCGATTTGGTGCCCACGTCGATACCGCGCGTCGGCTCATCGACAATCAGCACGCGAGGATTGAGCGCCATGCAGCGCGCGAGGATCACCTTTTGCTGGTTACCGCCGGAGAGCTTGCGCACCTCCTGCGCGCTGTTGACCATTTTGATCTGCAGCGCCTGGCGGTAGGACTCAATCAGATCGTCCTCTTTGCGGGTATTCACGAACCAGCGCCACTGCAGCAGCGAGGAGAGGCAGGAGAGCGACAGGTTGTCGCGAATCGACAGCCCCAGCACCGCCCCCTCTTTTTTACGGTCTTCCGGTACCAGCGCCACGCCCTGATCGAGGGCGTAGAGCGGGTCGCGCGGCTGGTACGGCACGCCGTCCAGCTCAAAGCTGCCGGAGGTAAAGGCATCTGCGCCGAACAGACAGCGCGCCACTTCGGTACGCCCCGCGCCCACCAGGCCAGCAATCCCTAACACTTCCCCGGCGTGAACGTGGAAGCTGATGTCGTGCAGGGCAATGCCGTGGGGATCGAGCGGCGGCTTCTCGCGGCTCAGCCCCTTCACCGCCAGGCGGACGGGTTTATCTTCATGATGCGTTTCGCTGGCCGGACGACGATTAAAGGCCACGTCGCGCCCGACCATCAGGCGGATCAGCTGCTCAACGTTGGTTTCCGCCACCGCACCGGTACCAGTGAAACGGCCGTCCTGGAAAACGGTGAAGCGGTCGCAGAGCTGGAAAACTTCATGCAGACGGTGGGTAACGTAAATAATGCTCACCCCGCGGTTTTTCAGCTCACGCACCACGCGGTGCAGGCTTTCCACCTCGCTGTCGCTCAGCGCGGCAGAAGGTTCATCCATGATAATCAGCCTGGCGTTGAGGGTCAGCGCCCGGGCAATCTCCACCATCTGCTGCTGGGCGACGCTCAGGCGGGCCACCGGCGTGGTTGGCGCAACGTTCAGCTGCAGGTAATCGAGAATGACCTGCGCCTCCTGGTTAACCGCTTTTTCGTCGACGATCAGGTTACGTTTGCGCGGTTCGCGCCCGAGAAACATGTTTTCCGCGACGGTCATATTGGGCAGCAGGTTAAATTCCTGATAGATGGTGATAATGCCCTTGTTTTGCCGCTCAACGGGGGAATCATCCACCGGCAGCATTTCGCCGTTAAACCAGATATCCCCCGGGTTTGCGGCTGCGCGCCCGCGAGCGCCTTCAGCAGCGTGGATTTTCCCGCTCCGTTTTCCCCCAGCAGGGCATGGATCTCCCCCGCGCCGACGGTCAGCTGAGCGCTGCTCAGCGCCCAGACGCCGGAAAAACTTTTGGCCAGGTCGGTCACTTTCAGTAAGGGTTGCGACATCGGTCTGCTCCTCCTTTAGAGTGCGCCGCCGCTCGCGCGGCGGCTGCGGATACGTCAGTTACCGGCCTCACCGATACGTTCAGCCTGCTGCAGATTCTCTTTGGTGATCAGCGTCGGCGGGTAGTCGGCCCCGGTGATGGCTTTCTTCTCGCGCACGTTGGCCACCAGCTGGCTCATCGCCGTCTGCACCGCAAAGCCCGGACGCTGATCCGCCGTTACCGCCAGCCAGCCGTCGCGCACGCGGGCCAGCGCTTCCGGTACCGCATCAAAACCGGTGACCAGAATTTCGCCCGGCTTCACGCCCTGGCTCTGCAGCGCTTCAATCGCGCCCAGCGCCATATCGTCGTTAGCGGAGAGGATCACCTGCGGGCGTTTCGGCAGAGAAGGCAGAACGCTTTCCACGATGCGCATCCCTTCCGAACGCATCCAGTTTCCGGTCTGATCGGCGACGATCTTGTATTTATCCCCACCCGCCTTCAGGCTGTCGCGGATCCCTTTGGTGCGTTCAATATTGGAGGAGGAGCCCGGCTGACCGGTCAGCAGAATAATCTCCGCCCCGTCGGGGAATTTGGTTTTCACGAAGTCGCCAATCGCCTGGCCGCCTTTGTAGTTGTTAGCCCCGAAGTGCGGCACTTTTTTCTGGCTGTCGACGGAGCGGTCAAGGGTCACCACCGGCAGCTTCGCATCCTGAATTTCATCTACCGCGCTGGAGACGGCGTTTACGTCATTCGGGGAGACGATAAAGCCCTGCGCCCCACGGGTGATGGCATTTTCCAGGTCAGCCACCTGTTTCGGTGAACTGCCCTGCCCGTCCAGCACCTGAAGCTTCACGCCCATCTCTTTTGCGGCTTTCACCGCCGTGCGCTGCATGTGTACTTCAAACGGCATGGCCAGGTTTGGCGTACTGAAAACAATTTGCTCGTTTTCGGCGAGGGCAGCCCCGGACGTCATGGCGATGAGGGCGGCTACGATCAGTTTTTTCATTATTATGTCTCTCTGTGTAGGGTGGTTGTGTTTAGAGGACGATCTCGCGCTGGCTACGCAGCGACTCCAGCGCTTTATCCGCGAGGTACAGCGCACGTTCACCATCATCACCGCTGCAGTCAGGCACCGCTTCGCCGCGCAGGACCGCAACAAAGTGTTCCCATTCCGCGGCGTAAGCGGATTTGTAGCGCTGCAGGAAGAAGTGTTCCGGCAGCGCGCTGGTGCAGCCCTGTTTGCCGTAGTGCTGCACCTGGTTTTCCAGAATATTGCCCGCGCACAGCAGCCCTTCGGAGCCGTGCAGCTCCAGGCGCTGGTCGTATCCGTAAGATGAGCGGCGGCTGTTGACGATGGTCGCCATCGCGCCGGAGGCATATTTCAGAACGATAAATGCGGTGTCGATATCCCCCGCCTCGCCAATCGCCGGATCGACCAGGTTACTGCCCTGGGAATAGACCGACACCGGCTCTTCGCCCATGATGAAGCGCGCCATATCAAAGTCGTGAATGGTCATATCGCGGAACATGCCGCCGGAGACACGCACGTACTCTGCAGGCGGCGGAGACGGGTCGCGGGAGATAATCAGCAGCGATTCCGGCTTGCCGATGCGCCCGGCCTGGGCGTCGGTTTTCACCCGGCGGAACTGCGGGTCAAAGCGGCGGTTAAAGCCGATAAACAGCGGCACGTCGTACTCTTTGACCACTTTCAGGCAGTCGCGCACGCGGGCAAGGTCGAGGTGTACCGGTTTTTCGCAAAAGATGGCTTTGCCATGGCGGGCGGCCATTTCAATCAGATCGGCATGGGTGTCGGTCGCGGAGGCAATCAGCACGGCGTGAACGTTAGGGTCGGTCATCGCCTCAATCAGGCTCTGCTGGCGGGCCTGATACTGCGTGGCGAGACGGGTGGCAAATTCCTGATTCGGGTCAACCACGGACCAGAGCGTGGTCGCGCCGTGGCTGGCGATGTTAGCTGCATGTACCTGGCCAATTCGGCCAGCGCCCAGTAAAGCAATGTTAAACATAACGGCTCCCGGTGTTGGTGAATGCTGTGAACTAACGACCCTATAAATAAAACATTTATTTCATTTTTATAAATAGTGAAAATTATGTTTTTGAGTGCGGGTTAACACTTTTGAGATGAATGAGATAAATTTTGTTATCAATCTCACAACATAGGAGAACAGCCATTTCCCCCTCACCCCAGCCCTCTCCCTCAGGGAGAGGGAGTAAAAACCGCACCGATTCGTCCCCTCTCCCTGAGGGAGAGGGTTAGGGTGAGGGGAAACAAAAAAATGAAATGAAAATTTCGTTACGGCGGGAAAACTTAATACTGGCGGGCTTTTTTCACCTGCGCCTGCGTTTGCAGAGCGGCTTCACGCACGGCAGAAGACGCCGCCACCTGCGCGTCGCCGGTTCGCCACCACGAGGCGTAGTCATGGGTCATGGTCTTCGGCAGCACCTTGATGTCCAGCAGCGTCGGGCCCGGATGCGCGCGTGACGCCTCCAGCGCTGCCAGCAGGCTTTGCTCATCGTTTACCCTCCACGCGCGGCAGCCGTAACTTTCCGCGTTTTGGGCAAAATCGACCTTCACCAGCGGCCCGTCCAGCCGTCCGGTTTCCGGGTTGCGATGGCGGTTTTCGGTACCAAAGCTCCCCATGCCGTGCCCCATCTGGAGGTTGTTAATGCAGCCAAAGCTGGCGTTATCAAACAGCAGAACGGTGACCTTAATCCCCTCCTGCACCGCGGTTTGCAACTCGGAGTGCAGCATCATGTACGAGCCATCCCCCATCATGGCGTACACCGGCTGGTCGGGTCTGGCGAGCTTCGCACCGATGGCCGCCGCAATCTCGTAGCCCATGCAGGAGTATCCGTATTCCAGGTGATAGCTGTCCGGCGTTTTGACCTGCCAGAGCCGCTGTAAATCGCCCGGCAGCGATCCGGCCGCCCCCACCACGATGGCGCTATCTTCAATATGCTGGTTGATCAGCCCCAGCACCCGCGTCTGGGTCAGGCGAGTGTTGAGCGTTTCGCCATATTCCACCAGCTGGCTATCCAGGTGCCCCGCCACTTCGGGCGCATCAGCAGGATGCCACTGGCGCTCCCACAGGCGGCGGCACTCGTCGCGCCACGCGGATTTCGCCTGGGCGATCGCGTCTCCCCAGCTGCTGCGATAATCCCTGAGCGCGTGGGTTAAGGCCTGAAGCCCAGTTTGGGCATCGGCGATCAGTGCGGTGGCGTCCAGCTTCAGGGCGTCAAACTCCGCCACGTTCAGCAGCAGAAATTCGACGTCCGGATGGGAAAAGAGCGCCTTGGAGCCAGTGGTAAAGTCCGTGAGACGCGTGCCGATGCCAATCACTAAATCCGCCTGGGGCGCGAGCTGGTTGGCCGCCAGTCCCCCCGTCACCCCAACGCCACCCAGGTTAAGTGGGTGGTCACTTACCAGCGCCCCCTTCCCGGCCTGGGTTTCGGCAAACGGCAGTTGCAGCGTCTCGACAAATTCGCGAAACGCCTCATGCGCGCCGGAATAGCGTACGCCGCCGCCGCACACCACCAGCGGACGACGCTTGCGGGCGATCAGCGCCCGCGCCTGCGCCAGACGCTGCGGGTCAGGCGGACGACGTTCGATGTGGTGCACGCGGCGCGCGAAGAAGCTCAGGGGATAATCCCAGGCTTCCCCCTGCACGTCCTGCGGCAGGCAGAGGGTCACCGCCCCGGTATTGGCGGGGTCAGTAAGCGTTCGCATCGCGCTTAGCATGGCGCTCATCAGCTGCTCGGGACGGTTGATGCGGTCCCAGTAGCGAGAGACAGGACGGAAGCAGTCGTTGGTACTGATGCTGAGATCGTGATACTGCTCGATCTGCTGCAGCACCGGGTCCGGCTGGCGGCTGGCGTAGATATCGCCCGGCAGCAATAGCAGCGGAATGCGGTTCGCCGTAGCGGTTGCCGCCGCGGTCACCATATTGGCGGCGCCCGGCCCGACGGAGGAGGTGACGGCGAAAATGCGCTGACGGCGGTGCTGTTTGGCGAATCCCGTCGCCATATGGGCAATGCCCTGCTCGTTGCAGCCCTGCATCACCTGCAAATGGCCCGGATCTTGTTCCAGCGCCTGGCCGATGCCGAGCACGTTACCGTGCCCGAAAATAGTCGCCACGCCCTCCACGAAGGGCATTTCGTCGCCATCCACGCTGACGTATTGTTGATTAAGGAACCGGACCAGCGCCTGGGCCATAGTCATACGTTCGGTTTGCATAACGCCTCCTGTCAGCCCAGCGTTGGCATGGAGAACGCAGCGCCTGTCTCCTGCTGCATTTCCGGCCAGCGTGCGGTGATGGTTTTCATTCGGGTGTAGAAACGCACACCGTCGTTGCCGTGGACGTTGAGCGCACCAAAGATAGAGCGCTTCCAGCCACCGAAACTGTGGAATGCCATCGGCACCGGGATCGGCACATTGACCCCGACCATGCCCGCCTGCACCTCTTCGCAGAAGCGACGCGCGCAGCCGCCGTCACGGGTGAAGATTGCCGAACCATTACCATATTCATGGCGGTTAATCAGGTCCACCGCGCTGGCGTAATCTGCTACGCGCACCACAGAAAGCACCGGGCCGAAAATCTCTTCTTTATAGATGGTCATCTCCGGGGTGACGTTATCAAACAGCGTCGGCCCGACGAAATAGCCCTGCTCGTGCCCCTGCACGCTGAAGCCGCGACCGTCCACGCGAAGTGTCGCGCCCTGCGCTTCCCCGCTGTCGATGTAGCCCAGCACCTTGCTGCGGTGCGCCGAGGAGATGAGCGGCCCCATTTCGTTTTCCGGCGTCTGGTCCAGACCCGGCCCGACGCGCAGGGCGGCAATCTGTTTTTCCAGCCGGGCGCAGAGGTCATCGGCGGTTTTATCCCCCACTGCCAGCACCACCGAGAGCGCCATGCAGCGCTCCCCCGCCGCACCGAAGCCTGCGCCCATAATGGCGTTGGCGGCCATTTCCATGTCGGCATCCGGCATGAGAATACAGTGGTTTTTCGCGCCACCCAATGCCTGACAGCGCTTTCCGTGGGCGGACGCGGTCTGGTAAATGTATTCGGCAATCGGCGTCGAGCCGACAAAGCTCACCGCCTGCACGCGCGGGTCGGTCAGGAGCACGTCAACGGACTCTTTGTCACCCTGCACCACGTTGAACACGCCGTCCGGCAGGCCAGCCTCTTTCAGCAGCTGCGCCAGCGCGAGCGCCAGGGAGGGATCTTTTTCTGACGGTTTCAGCACGAAGGTGTTTCCGGTCGCCAGCGCAATCGGGAACATCCACATAGGCACCATCGCCGGGAAGTTAAACGGCGTGATCCCAACGCAGACCCCGAGCGGCTGCATCAGCGAGTGGCTGTCAACGCCGGTGCCGACGTTGGCTGAGTGCTCACCTTTTTGCAGATGCGGGATACCGCAGGCAAATTCCACCACTTCCAGACCACGGGTGAGTTCGCCCACCGCGTCGGAGAAGACCTTGCCGTGCTCTTCGCTGATGAGACGGGCCAGGCGATCCATGTTCTCTTCCAGCAGCGCCTTGAAGCGGAACATCACGCGCGCGCGCTTAAGCGGAGCATGACGCGCCCACGCAGGAAACGCCTGCTGCGCGGCGGCAATTGCCTGCTCCGTTTCCTGTGCCGTACTCATCACCACCTGGCGGATCTGCTTGCCGGTGGCCGGGTTGAAGATCGCCTGAACGCGCTGGCCTGAACCGGTGACACATTCGCCGTGAATAAAATTCGCTACCGTCTCCATCCTTAACCTCTCGCTGTTGATACGTGACTGTTACCTGAACACTGTGTACCGAACACTATATATGAAACAAATATTCCATTTTAAGTTGAAATAAAATAAATGATGATTATTGTGATCAAGGATGGATTTTTATGTTAACAGCCAACAATACTGACGCAGCGTGCGCTATTAAGGCATTTCGGGCGTGGGAATGACTGAAGCTTCTGTTTCATTTTTGCTGCCAGATGGATGGCCGACATTTAAAAGACGCGGTTTTGCGTTTAGAATCACAGGACTGTATTTGGGGGATAACATGACGACAGCAACCAGCCTGAACGAACTGCAGCAGCAAATCCGCGATCGCTACGATAGCCTGAGCAAGAGGCTGCAGCAGGTCTCCCGCTACGTGCTGGATAATACGAACAGCGTGGCCTTTGATACGGTTGCCGTGATTGCCGAGCGCGCCGACGTGCCGCCCTCGACGCTGATCCGCTTCGCCAACGCCTTTGACTTCACCGGCTTCAACGAAATGAAACAGCTGTTTCGCATGAACCTGGTGGAGGAGACCGCCAGCTACAGCGACCGTGCCCGGCTTTTCCGCGAAATGGAGAGCGAGGCCGTGCCCGAAACCCCGCTCGATATCCTGCAGGAGTTCGCCCGTTCTAACGCCCAGGCGCTACAGCAGCTGGCCGCCCGCGCCGAACCGGAAATGCTGGAGCGCGCGGTACAGCTGCTGGCCGACGCCGACACCATCTACATCGCCGGACTGCGCCGCTCCTTTAGCGTCGCGGCCTACCTCACCTATGCCCTGAGCCACCTGGAGTGTCGCCCTATTCTGCTCGACGGTATGGGTGGCATGCTGCGCGAGCAGATCAGCCGCATTAAGGCGCGCGACATCGTAGTGTCGATCAGCTTCTCGCCGTACGCGGAAGAGACGGTGATGGTCAGCGAAACCGCCGCCAGCGTCGGCGCGCGGCAGATTGTGATTACGGACAGCCAGATCAGCCCGCTGGCGACGTTCAGCGATCTTTGCTTTGTGGTGAAAGAGGCACAGGTGGACGCGTTTCGGTCCCAGTCGGCAACGCTGTGCCTGGTGCAGTCACTGGTGGTGGCGCTGGCGTATCGGTTGGGTGAAGGAGAAAAATAACAATTTAGTCGCCATAAAGTCTTCGCCGATACTTACACGTGAATGTTTAATGCCATATTAGCGACACTCGTTCAATATGGCTTACCCATGGCATATCGACATTTGATTATTCCCCGGATTTTTTAACGAACGCTTCATTTTTCGACGACTGTGTTTTTCTGAAGGTATAGGGCTTTCACATTTTAATTTGCGCTGCTCGCACATTCCGTACAGGATACCTTAAAAGGTTCAATTATTAGGTGTACCTATTTATTTGATGTAGATCTACTTTCTAAAACATCACAATCACTTTCTGAGCTAACATCTTTAAATGCGCACTTTTTGTATGGTTTAATTTTTGATACATGCCCTGTTTGCAGATAAGATTGATAAATATCTATACAAGAAAGGATGACACATGACTTTACATGGAAAGTTTACAATAAATGATGCTGACTACTCACCACTTGCATTTGATGGTATTGGTGTCTTTATGGCATTTTCTGGTAACGGTGCATACAGGAACAAAGGAGCATGTGGAATTATCCCAAACGTTGGGCCACTACCAAAGGGTAAATATTATATCGTAGACAGGCCTAAAGGAAGTATGGCTAACAGGTTTAGAGCCTGGGGTGTCGATACATATAAAAGCATTTTTAGTTATCATGTTGATCATTCAGAATGGTTTGCTTTGTTTCGCGATGATGGAAATTTAGATGATTCAACATTTTACGAAAGCGTAGCCAGAGGTGGATTTAGGTTACATCCGGGTCAGATATCAGAGGGGTGTATAACACTATCTAGCCAATCAGATTACAGCAGGCTAAGAGATGCCCTGTTAAGAACGAAGAAAGAGAAAATAAAAGGTCATGATTTAGAATCGTATGGAACAATTGAGGTCATTATTGGTGGTTATCAAAAAACTTGCCCTTAGTTCCCTTAGAATGCTTCTTCTCATCGCGATATTCGCTATTGTGTCATGGTTAGATGTTGGTTACTTAACTGAGCATCCATTAATAAGTAATGAAACAGCCATTAAAATTTCCTATTTGTTTAGCGACAACCCAGCACCCGAAGATATTTACTATAGTTATGATTATGCATTGATTGCGTCCAACGTTCTTATCTCTCTCTTTTTATACGTTGTAACAATGAAGTTAATTAAATTAACAAGGAGTAAATAAAATGCCTATCCCTCCCTATCTGTGGCTAAAAGATGATGGCGGCGCAGATATCAAAGGTTCTGTAGATGTCCAGGATCGAGAAGGCTCTATCGAAGTAATCAGTATGGGTCATGGTGTTAATCTTCCCGTCGATACGGCCAATGGAAAGATCACCGGAACACGTCAACATTCATCATTTAATTTTGAAAAAGAAATTGACAGCTCTAGCCCTTATCTCTACAAGGCTGCTGCCACAGGACAAACATTAAAAAGTGCCGAAGTGAGGTTTTACCATATCAGTGATGCTGGACAGGAGGTGTGTTACTACACCGTATTAATGGAAAATGTAAAAATAACGGGTGTTAATTGTGGTGTGCCCAATGTTAAATTATCAGGTAATGATAAGTTAAATCATATGGAATCCGTCTCTATGCAATATGAAAAGATTACATGGCGTATTGTAGATGGAAATATCCAATTCTCTGATTCGTGGTACGAGAGGCCAACAGCATAAATTTCAGTCTCGTTCTGTGCCACATTGCATTGTAGAAACTATACATTTCGTTGCTAATAGCTGCCAGAAAGTACCAGATAAACAAAAAACGCCCGCAATTACGCGGGCTTAGGGTGTTTTATTGTTTTACGCACAGGCTGTTGCCAGCTGTAAAATCATTCCATGAAGGGTAAATTTTGGCGATATTCTCACCTTTAATGCCTTAACCGACGTCGGATACCTGCTTCAGTATCCTGTTGTTCAGCTTCCCGCTCATACGTTTTGACCATCGACATCAACAACGATGACGACACAAAAGGGTGCGTGAATTGCAGGGCGTCGGCCCAGGCGCGATACTTGTCTGCTAGCTCTCGCTCTTGACCACCACCTTCCCCACGCCAATGGGCACCGCGCGCGTTGTACAACCCCGTATGTGCCCCGCTGCTAATATCCTCAGACCGCAAGTCCTCCATCACATCGCGAACGGCTTCGTTCGGCCACACGCCATCCTCTCCAGCCGGAGCGTGAGAAAATAACTTTCCAAGGCACACATCCGCAACCTCCGCACGGTCGAGTTCAGCACTAGATCTCCTTATCGTTGCAACCCATTCCGCGAGTTTTTCATGCTGTTCCTCTTTAGTTGCCTTATCTTGACCAGGGATGCGCGTAATGGCATCAAGGAGGCGATATCCGCGCTTTGCCAGATGCTCGCGTTCATCCGTAATACGAAACTCGGGTGGATCTTCGCCACGGTCCTTGCGCATATAAACCCATACTAAAGCCTGTACAAACAGTTCAGGATGTTCCTCAATATAACGCTCAAGGTTTGGAATCTGATGCTGACCCTCCTCTCGGAAAGTGCGAGACAGAACCTCTAAATATGCGAACTCCAGTCCAGCCTTTTCCTCTAGAGTGAGGTCTGAGTTGAGATTAAGCAGTTGAAAGGCTTGCTGCACATCGTAGTCGTGCAGCTGGTACTCTCCAGCTTTATCCTTACTATTTTTCGCCATGCCAGATAACATCCGCACAAGAAGGGACGGGTTTATTTCTTCAAGCTTGAAATGCATCGATGCGAAGGCTGCCCTAGGGCGTTCGACTTCAAGCAGGCGGAGAACGCTTTCGTTGTTTTCCTCAGGCGAGTCAAATATATATTGCGGAACCACTTCAACCCAGTACCGATTGCGAGATTCAGCCGAAAGTTGATCCACTAGTTCCCAGGTAGAAGCTAGGTATGG
Organism: Enterobacter sp. T2; assembly: GCF_010692925.1. Lineage (NCBI taxonomy): Bacteria > Pseudomonadati > Pseudomonadota > Gammaproteobacteria > Enterobacterales > Enterobacteriaceae > Enterobacter > Enterobacter sp. T2. Next base: position 3,539,401 of record NZ_CP048736.1, read on the forward strand.
TGAAAGAAGCAGTAGATGGAGCGCTTCTTCTTCGGAAACTTTGCGCTGCAGGCTCGCATACATGGCCTTTCTTCTCCCCTCGTCCAACGACCATAGCGCACCAGCGACGATGCCGTCACGACTCGAATCTTTTTCTGCCCGACGCAGGCATTGTAAGATCAAATCTTCAATCTGCTCGTTGTCAAATATGCCTGACACTAGGTGAGCGCCAATTTGGCGTTGGGAATTTCCTTTTTCTGAGAGCGCAAGAATGCCCGGAATACCTCGTTCTTGCGCAATGTCTGTCAAGGCTGCCACGCGGAGTTTTTCTATGCGTTGTTCACGAGCACGGAAGTCCATCTCGTCTCCTGCGAGTTCGTCCGCCGACTCCTCAACCCATCCCTGGCGAAATAGCCACTCATACTTATTCACAATGTCCTTGGGCTGCAACTCGGCATAGACTGCTTTGGCTTTTTCCGTAAGCCTCGCTTGACCTTCCTCATTGACCTTTTTACGCCCCCGACGAGAGAGGACAATTACACGAATTTTCTCGCGTATCATTGCAACATCCTCGTCAAGAGCACCTGCATTGCGCCACTCGTCGATGATCTCCCATACGCGCACCTGGTCCTCCGACGCGAGTGCATGTAGCCTTGACACAAGATCACATAACATCTCGACCGTATAGGACGGCCTGCTTAGCGCGACTTTCACCATCTCTCTGACGAAAGCATGGATCGGTCCCCATGTATTGAAGGGCTCCCCAAACCCGTACCCGTCCGGACGCCACTTCGGCTTATGAGTATAGTCGCCGACCCGACTCCCGTAATCACCAAACTGCTGGAGACAAACCCTCCACCCGACCATCGGATGCTTATCCAAAAGCATACTGACCGCCTTGAGGCGCATCTCGTGGCTAGCAGCCGTCTGCGGCATCCATGCACGCAGTATGGAACCAAGCGATTCGATAGGTTTATTAACCCAGTTATCGCTAATCTCTACCTCAGAAAGCTGACCCAAAATTTTCACTACCCGTGGGAAGGTAGTCGGATTCCAAGCAAGCCCTTCGAGCGCCCAAAGCAGTCCAGTGCGAGGACATGAACCAAATAGCCCCGTATCGACAGGTCTCAGCAAGCCCATGACTTCTGACTTTTCTGATCGCAGATCACGCTCGATGATATCAAGGAACTCGGCAGGAGCCGCTTCTGCATAAAGTGGAAGGTCACGCCCGTTAGCCTCTAACTTTCTAGTCGTTACAGGTACAAGAAGATCACGCACAATTTTCGCAGCTTCAAGTTCCCCATCAAAGCCAAGGTGCTTCCCGAAGAGATTCTTGCCGTACACAGCTAGCAAAACCAAAGTCTCGGAAATACCTTCTCGTACAGCACCGGAGTACTCCCGTCTTTTGTCATGCATGGCCGCCGCCCAGCGATCTTCTTCTGGCAAGTCGAGAGCAGGATCATCTTCACCCAGTACAGTCCTCGCAACATCAAGAAAGCGGTCAAGATCGGTCTTGGAAACCGTGCCGGAAATTGCAAAGAGGGAGTCGATTTTCGAAATCACCCCCCGGAACCCTCCAATTGACCAAACGGGAGAGTCGTTGAGCCGCAACAAATCAAGAATGCGCTTTTCCAGCACCTCAAAAGGAGCCTCAGCCAGATGGGACAGGATAGTTCGGTCCGCCTTGTTCTGTGTGTCCCATGCGCCAATAAATACAAGCGGAACAAGCCCCGATGCGATTTTTGGGTCCTCAGCCCAAGCAGGTGTATGGATTGCAGGTATATTCGAAAGTTGACGTCGAAGAACTGTCAACGAACGCCCCGAAGCGTTAGTTAGTTTCGCTATGTCATCGCGCGATTTGCCCATCGTTTCCAGAGCTCTAGTGAATGGCTCGAACCCGAGTGGCTCCAATACGACATGCGGTTCCACGCTAGTAGCATTGCGGGGATAAACAACAATGGTTCGCAGCGATGAGCTGTAGGGCCCAAGCTCGCGTTCCACTTCCCGTGTATGGGCTACTGCAATGAAATCGGTAGTACCTTGGGCGAGTTTCGGCAGTACTCCTGCCTTGTCAAAAACCAACACCCGATCCCTATACTGTTCAAGCTCGGAGGTTGCCAGGACCTGACTTAAAAACGCAAGCACCTCTTCCACGGAGTCAGCCGCTACCACTAAGGGGTGTGCATCGTCTTTCGACAAGAAGGATTTGATCCTGCCGTTCCACGCCTCGTTCGCCGTAGCAAAAAGAGAAGGATGAAGCGCGGGGGCTGCTACGTTTGCCCAATCGCTCCAACAACGATCCAGTGTTCTGACACCATTAGAGGGACGATCCGTCTGGTTCGCAAACCAGGTCTGGGCCGCGAGTGATTGCTCCATCCACTGCTCAAGATCGCTGGCATCATATGCACGAATGTCTTTCCAGAGATTCTTGGCCTTCATTTCCGCGACCCAAGCAACCTTACCCAGCCATCGTCTTGGAGTGACAAAGACATACGTAATATTTGCCCTTTCAGCGCTATTAAGCGCCCGTATGCTTTTTGCAAAATCCCCGTCTGCCTTGACCTTAATGTCCGCGGTGACACCGAACTCCCACCCAGAAATACCAGAAGGTATCCAAGGTGTGCCGGAACTGGCCTCAATAAAGCCGTCCCAGCCAGCACGTTCGGCATCGTCGTTGCCGGGGAAGTCCACTTTCTGAAGGTCGCGTCCTGTGGAGTGAATGAGCGTTCTTAGCAGTACTGAGAGTTTAGTGCGTGCAAGAATTGTCGTTGTGAACCAACTTACAAGATCGTTGGCTTGGATGTTTAGAAAAGGAGGCACGTAAGTACGCGCCTTTTGAGCTGCATCAGCCGTTTTGTCAGCTTGCGCGTCATATGCTGTCTGCAAATCGAGGATAGCTTTGGCGGAAATCCCGAAAGCTCGCTCAAAACGTGCTGCCATATCGGGCGTTGCAGATACCTTTCCATTAAGGAAATTTGATACCCCAGGTCGGCTAACGCCGATCAACTTCGCTACTTCTGTAACTGTAAGATTCCGAGACTTGAGAACATTTTTCCGAACATATGAGCCCGGATGAACGGGGGATGAATCATCAGCCATGGCAGGTCACCTCAATGAAAAGTGTATTGTGTAAGGTAACACCTTACACAAGCTAGCAAGCATCCAGGCAATTCGCAACAGGTTTGACTCTTTTTTAAACAACTCGATAAGAGCTCACTTAAACGCTATAAATCACTTTCGGACGAACAAATTAAGAAATAAACGTACATCGTTAATAGATAAAAAAGCCCGCAATTACGCGGGCTTAGACATCGTACTATCGAGTGCCGGTTAATACCGGACGCGGGATTACTCCCACTCAATCGTAGCCGGTGGCTTACCGCTGATGTCATACACCACGCGGGAAATACCGTTCACTTCGTTGATGATGCGGTTAGACACGCGGCCTAAGAAGTCATACGGCAGGTGCGCCCAGTGCGCGGTCATGAAGTCGATGGTTTCTACCGCACGCAGGGAAACAACCCAGTCGTACTTACGGCCATCGCCCATCACGCCGACGGAGCGAACCGGCAGGAATACGGTGAACGCCTGGCTTACTTTGTTGTACAGGTCAGCTTTGTGCAGCTCTTCGATGAAGATCGCGTCTGCGCGACGCAGCAGGTCGCAGTACTCTTTCTTCACTTCACCCAGTACGCGCACGCCGAGACCCGGGCCCGGGAACGGGTGACGGTAGAGCATGTCGTACGGCAGACCCAGTTCCAGACCGATCTTGCGTACTTCATCTTTGAACAGCTCGCGCAGCGGTTCAACCAGACCCATCTTCATCTCTTTCGGCAGGCCGCCCACGTTGTGGTGAGATTTGATGACGTGTGCTTTACCGGTTGCTGAAGCAGCTGATTCAATCACGTCAGGATAGATAGTGCCCTGTGCCAGCCATTTAACGTCTTCCAGCTTCAGCGCTTCTTCGTCGAACACTTCCACGAATACGCGGCCGATGATTTTACGCTTGGCTTCCGGATCGTTCTCGCCTTTCAGCGCGTCCAGGAAGCGCTGCTCGCCTTCCACATGAACGATGTTCAGACCGAAGTGGTCACCGAACATGTCCATCACCTGCTGGGCTTCGTTCAGACGCAGCAGACCGTTGTCCACGAAGACGCAGGTCAGGTTTTTGCCGATGGCACGGTGCAGCAGCATCGCGGTCACGGAGGAGTCGACGCCGCCGGAGAGGCCGAGGATCACTTTGTCATCACCAACCTGCTGGCGGATACGCTCCACGGCGTCGTCGATGATTTTTGCCGGGGTCCACAGCGCTTCACACTGGCAGATGTCGCGCACGAAGCGCTCCAGCATGCGCATACCCTGACGGGTGTGGGTCACTTCCGGGTGGAACTGCACGCCGTAGAAGCGCTTTTCTTCGTTCGCCATGATCGCGAACGGGCAGCTTTCGGTGCTGGCAACGGTCACGAAGTCAGACGGGATAGCGGTGACCTTGTCGCCGTGGCTCATCCACACGTCCAGCAGCGGTTTGCCGTCAGCGGTCAGGGAGTCTTCGATACCACGCACCAATGCGCTGTCGGTGACGACTTCTACCTGTGCATAGCCGAACTCACGCTCGTTAGAGCCTTCTACGTGGCCGCCCAGCTGCATGGCCATGGTCTGCATACCGTAGCAGACGCCGAATACCGGCACGCCTGCTTCGAACACGTACTGCGGCGCGCGCGGGCTGTTCTCTTCGGTGGTGCTTTCCGGGCCGCCGGACAGGATGATGCCGCTTGGATTGAATTCGCGAATCTGTGCTTCCGTGACATCCCACGCCCACAGTTCGCAGTAAACGCCCAGTTCACGTACGCGACGCGCCACCAGCTGAGTGTACTGAGAACCAAAATCGAGGATGAGGATGCGATGTTTATGAATGTTTTCCGTCATTGACGCTAATTCCGAGGCAAGTGAAACAGATTAAATAAATCGCCCGACACGAGGTCGGGCGAAGAAAAATCAGGAGCCCAGACGATAGTTCGGGGACTCTTTGGTGATCGTCACGTCGTGAACGTGGCTCTCCTGGATACCCGCACCGCTGATGCGTACGAATTCCGCTTTGGTACGCAGCAGGTCAATGGTACCACAGCCGGTCAGACCCATACAGGAGCGCAGGCCGCCCATCTGCTGGTGAATGATCTCTTTCAGACGGCCTTTATAAGCAACGCGGCCTTCGATACCTTCCGGCACCAGTTTGTCAGCGGCGTTATCGGTCTGGAAGTAACGGTCAGAGGAACCTTTGGACATCGCGCCCAGGGAGCCCATCCCACGATAGGATTTGTAAGAGCGGCCCTGGTAGAGTTCGATTTCACCCGGGGATTCTTCGGTACCGGCCAGCATGGAGCCCACCATCACGGCAGCAGCGCCCGCGGCGATGGCTTTCGCGATGTCGCCAGAGAAGCGGATACCGCCGTCAGCGATAACCGGAATACCGGTGCCTTCCAGCGCTTCAACCGCGTCAGACACCGCGGTGATCTGCGGAACGCCCACGCCGGTGACGATACGGGTAGTACAGATAGAGCCTGGACCGATACCTACTTTCACCGCGCTGCAGCCGGCATCAGCCAGCGCACGAGCGCCTGCGCCTGTTGCCACGTTGCCGCCGATGATCTGCAGGTCCGGGTACTTAGCACGGGTGTCACGAATACGCTGCAGAACGCCTTCAGAGTGGCCGTGTGAGGAGTCGATCAGCAGGACGTCAACGCCCGCAGCCACCAGCGCATCAACACGCTCTTCGTTACCGGCACCGGCACCAACCGCTGCACCCACGCGCAGACGGCCATGCTCGTCTTTACAGGCGTTAGGTTTACGTTCTGCTTTCTGGAAATCTTTCACGGTGATCATGCCGCGCAGATGGAAGTTCGCATCCACAACCAGCGCTTTCTCAACGCGTTTTTCGTGCATTTTCGCCAGCACTACGTCGCGGGTTTCACCTTCGCGAACGGTCACCAGACGCTCTTTTGGCGTCATGTAGACGCTGACAGGCTGGTTCAGGTCAGTCACGAAGCGCACGTCACGGCCGGTGATGATGCCAACCAGCTCGTTATCTTCGGTCACAACCGGGTAACCGGCGAAGCCGTTACGTTCGGTCAGGGCTTTCACTTCGTGCAGGGTGGTGGTTGGCAGAACGGTCTGAGGGTCAGACACAATGCCGGATTCATGTTTCTTCACGCGGCGAACTTCTTCCGCCTGACGCTCGATAGACATGTTTTTATGGATAAAGCCAATGCCGCCTTCCTGTGCCAGGGCGATAGCCAGGCGCGCTTCAGTCACGGTGTCCATTGCCGCGGAGAGCATAGGAATGTTCAGACGAATGGTTTTCGTCAACTGCGTGCTGAGGTCGGCAGTATTCGGCAGAACGGTGGAATGAGCGGGAACGAGGAGGACGTCGTCAAACGTCAGTGCTTCTTTAGCGATACGTAGCATGGGCAATATCTCTGACCTGGGTGGTTAAATATTGCCGTGGCATTATACAGAGCGTAACCGATTGCATCTACACTTTTTTAAAAAAAATGCTTGCGATTGCCTCTCAGCAGGTTACTATCGACTGAATAACTTGCTGATTTAGAATTTGATCCCGCTCACATGTTATCCTCTCAATCCCCCTCAATTTATACCGTCAGCCGCCTGAATCAGACGGTGCGTTTGCTGCTTGAGCAGGAAATGGGGCAGGTCTGGATCAGCGGTGAGATCTCTAACTTCACGCAGCCCTCTTCCGGCCACTGGTACTTTACCTTAAAAGACGACACCGCCCAGGTGCGCTGCGCGATGTTCCGCAACAGCAACCGCCGCGTGACGTTTCGTCCGCAGCACGGCCAGCAGGTTCTGGTTCGCGCCAATATTACCCTGTATGAACCGCGCGGTGATTATCAAATTATCGTCGAGAGCATGCAGCCTGCGGGCGAAGGGCTGTTGCAGCAGAAGTATGAGCAGTTAAAAGCAACGCTTTCTGCCGAGGGGCTTTTCGACCAGCAGTTTAAAAAACCGCTGCCCTCTCCTGCCCACTGCGTTGGGGTTATCACCTCAAAAACCGGTGCGGCACTGCATGATATTTTACACGTCCTCAAGCGTCGCGACCCTTCCCTGCCCGTCATCATCTACCCGACCGCCGTGCAGGGCGACGATGCGCCGGGCCAGATTGTGCGCGCCATTGCGCTGGCGAATGCGCGCCAGGAGTGTGACGTGCTCATCGTCGGGCGCGGAGGCGGCTCGCTGGAAGATCTGTGGAGCTTTAACGACGAGCGCGTGGCGCGGGCAATCTTTGCCAGCCTTATCCCCGTCGTGAGTGCCGTCGGGCATGAAACGGACGTAACGATAGCCGATTTTGTCGCGGATTTACGTGCGCCTACGCCTTCCGCGGCGGCAGAAGTGGTGAGTCGTAACCAGCTGGAGCTGCTGCGTCAGATCCAGAACGGCCAGCAGCGCCTTGAAATGGCGATGGATTACTTCCTCGCCAACCGTACCCGTCGCTTTACCCAGCTTCATCATCGTCTGCAGCAGCAGCACCCGCAGCTGCGCCTGGCGCGTCAACAGACGGTGCTGGATCGTCTGCGCCAGCGCATGAATATCGCGCTGGATACTCAGCTGAAACGCGCGGTTTCGCGCCAGCAGCGCGTGACGCAGCGCCTTAACCAGCAAAATCCGCAGCCGAAAATTTACCGCGCGCAAACGCGGATTCAGCAGCTGGAGTTTCGTCTGGCGGAGACTCTCCGCGCCCGGCTGAGTACCACCCGCGAACGTTTTGGCAATGCGGTGACCCATCTTGAAGCGGTCAGCCCCCTCTCCACGCTGGCGCGCGGCTATAGCGTCACCACCGCGACGGACGGGAAAGTGCTGAAACAAACCAAACAGGTCAAAGCCGGGGATGTGCTGACCACCCGCCTGTCTGACGGCTGGGTAGAAAGCGAAGTGAAATCAATTAAACCGGTGAAAAAGACGCGTCAGCGCAAAACCGGATAATTCTTCGCCGGTTACTTACTATACTGCAGCTATTCCCTTTTTTGATAAGGAGAGCTGCATGATCCATCTTTATAGCGTTATTCCCCCTTATATTCTGCGTCGTATTATCGAAACGGGCTCCGAGCCGCAGCAGCGCTGCGCCCGTCAGACCTTAACCCACGTGCAGACGTTAATGGCCCATATGCCGGGCAAGCCCGCCGCGCCGCACGTGAATAAAGCCGGACAGCTGGAGCGAGACATCTACGATGCGAAGCAAACTCAGGAGCTGCCGGGTACCCAGGTGCGTTATGAGGGCCAGCCGTCGAATGGTGATGTCGCGGTTGATGAAGCCTACGATTATTTAGGGGTTACCCATGATTTCTTCTGGAAAGAATATCAGCGCGATTCACTCGATAATAAAGGGCTTATTTTAACCGGGACCGTTCACTACGGCCGGGAATATCAGAACGCCTTCTGGAATGGTCAGCAGATGGTATTTGGCGACGGCGACGGGGAAATATTTAATCGCTTCACGATTGCCATTGACGTGGTGGCGCACGAGCTGAGCCACGGCGTAACCGAGACCGAGGCCGGACTGATCTATTTTGAACAGTCGGGCGCGCTAAACGAGTCTCTCTCTGACGTGTTTGGCTCGCTGGTGAAACAGTATCATCTGAAGCAAACCGCCGATAAAGCAGACTGGCTGATTGGTGAAGGGCTGCTGGCCGCAGGAATTAACGGCAAAGGGCTGCGATCGATGTCTGAACCCGGCACCGCCTACGATGACCCGCTGCTCGGCAAAGATCCGCAGCCCGCGCACATGAAAGATTTCATTAAAACGCGCGAGGATAACGGCGGCGTGCATCTGAACTCCGGTATCCCCAACCGGGCGTTTTATCTGGCCGCGACGGCGATCGGCGGTCACGCCTGGGAAAAAGCGGGTTATGCCTGGTACGACACAGTTTGCGATCGCAATCTGGCGCAGGATGCTGATTTTGAGGCCTTTGCAAAACTGACGATCGCGCACGGAGAGAAACGCTCCGGTAGCGACGTCGGAGCGGCCATAAAACAAGCCTGGGAACAGGTGGGAGTGCTGTAAATGCAGGTTCCGGAACTGACGGATGACGCCGTAGTTGAGCTGGCCCGGGAAGGCGGCGTCGCTTTTATTCCTAAGCTGAGCGGTCAGCGCACCATCGCGCTGTCCTCGCTCAATGAGGCCCAGCGCCAGCGCCTGGTGAGCATCCTGGAGCAGGCGTTTCCACGCGGCCAGCCGCCCGGGCAAGCCACGTCCCCCGGCAGCGGTGACCAGCGCTATTTCCGCATCCAGATTATCTGGACCGGGCAGAATCAGGCACATTATGCCGATATCATCGTGCTGGTGCCCGAGCAGGAAGCACCCGAGTCGCTGGTCGAACTGTGGCAGAAAGGCGAAGGCTGCGTGTGTGATTAACGTTCTGCCGGAATAAACTCCACGCGCTTTTTAGAGATTAAGCCGTGGCCGTTCTGGCAGAAATAATCCACCGCGCCACAGGCTTTTAAAACCTGGAGCGGCTGATGGCACTCCGGGCAACGGGCTTCAAGCGCAATGTCTTTGTTACAGTTCTCGCAGTGCGCCCCCCCATTCTGGGGCTCCAGCGTTGCCTGGCAATCCGGGCAGGTAATCGTCATGGTGACTCCTTCAAAGCATTCAGGTCTGGGGTAATTTTACCACGTTGCGTTCAGTGCGGACCACGCAACTGTTGCTGCAAGGTCAGCAGCAGCGCAACTTCCTCGATCCGACGGCGCGTGGTACGGCTCACCTCCTGCGGATCCCGCTCAAACAGACTTTTATCGCCAAGAATATGCCCCGCAAGACAGTGCTCGTAGATTGTGCCGGGGAGAGACCAGCGCTGAATATCATCCCCCTCAATGGCCTCCAGCACATCTTCCGCGCCGCGCCGGTCGTGACTGATGATGCGCCCGTCACGCAGATGCAGACGCAAGCCTTTTTGTCCGCCCGCAGGTCCTGCGTATTTGTTAAGCCAGATGTCTACCTGTACGCCGCTGATGCTTCCCTGAAGATGCGCCTCACCTTCCGCCGTGGTCAGGTCTCCCTTTGCAATAGCGCGACCCAGACGGTCTTTAGCGGCAACGACCTGTAGCGTCATCTCGTCATGGCCCCCCAGAAAGCGCATCGTTTCACGCAGCATCGCCAGCACATGCGTACCGATATCCAGAATCACGCCATCAGGGTGACGAAGCGTTCTGGTATCCGGTTCACCGGTGGAGAAATTAAGCGCGATGGGTTCGCCGACAGCGTTATACCCGCTTGGCTCCTGCAAAAAGCCTTCGATTCTGACGACGTCAGAAAAATGATTGACCAGCGAGCGCTTCGCCGTTTCGGTGCGCGCCATCCAGTGGTCGAGCGCCAGCACGCGCGATGCCGCACCGGGCGTGGTCAGCAGCGCATTAAGCTTATCTATTTGGGGAAGCGTGGCGACAATCGGTTTTTCTATCACAATCCGGGAGATCGGTGAGGCGATCGCCTGCTCAAGCACCTCAAGATGGTGCAGCGATGCGGTAGTGATAAAGAGGGTATCAAGCGGGGTGGCAAGCAGTTCCGCAAGCGAGGCGCAGCGCGTCACGCCTTCAGGGTGTTTTGCCGGGAGAACATCAAACCCGAAACAACGAACCGGGCGGCCTTACAGGTTACGCAATGCGGGCAGATACGCTGTCTCCACTACCGCACCAAGACCAACAAATCCTAACTGCATATTTTCACCTCAGGGAATAACGTGCCGGGGCGTAACGCCAGCCCCGGCACACTGAGGTTTATGAGGCGCTAGCTGCCGGTTTCGTTTGCGCATTTTCCAGCATACGACGCACCGGAACAATGAGGACGATCAGCACCGCGGCACAAATCAGCAGCGCGATGGAGCAGCGGGCGAAGAGATCCGGCAGCATATCCAGCTGGTCGGCCTTCACGTGACCGCCGATCAGGCCGGCCGCCAGGTTACCCAAGGCACTGGCGCAGAACCACAGACCCATCATCTGGCCGCGCATTCTTTCCGGCGCCAGCAGGGTCATGGTCGCCAGACCGATCGGGCTCAGGCACAGTTCACCCAGCGTCAGCATCAGGATACTGCCCACCAGCCAGAACGGCGACACCCCCGCCCCACCATTGCTCAGTACATTCTGTGCCGCCATCATCATCAGGCCAAAGCCCGCTGCCGCACACAGAATACCGATCACGAATTTGGTGATACTGCTCGGGCGGATGTTCTTCGTCGCGAGTTTCGGCCATGCCCAGCTGAACACCGGGGCCAGCAGGATGATGAACAGCGCGTTAATCGACTGGAACCAAACCGCCGGGATTTCAAAATCACCGATCATGCGGTTAGTGTAGTCGTTGGCAAACAGGTTGAACGAGGTTGGCTTCTGCTCAAACGCAGACCAGAAGAACGCCGCTGAGACCAGCAGAATAAAGCACACCAGCAGTCTGGCGCGTTCTTTACGGTTCAGGCCAGCAAAAACAAACAGATAAATAAAGTAGAGGGCAACAGACGCCGCAATCACGTAGACCAGCACGCTGGCTACCGCGACCGGGTTAATCACAATCACGCCCTGCGCAATCAGCGTCACGAGCGTTGCCACACCTGCCGCCAGCACCAGCAGCCAGATGCCCACGCCATTACGCTTCACCACCGGACTGTTCCAGGTGGAATCCAGACCGACTTTGCTGTCGTAGCGTTTCATCGCCGGAACCGCAAACACGCGGAAGATAATCAGCGCCACCAGCATCCCGATGCCGCCAATACCAAAGCCCCAGTGCCAGCCGTGGGTTTTAATCAGCCAGCCGGAAATCAGCGGGGCAATGAACGAGCCCATGTTGATGCCCATATAGAACAGCGAGAAACCGCCGTCACGACGCGCATCGCCTTTTTTATACAGAGTCCCCACCATGACCGAGATACAGGTCTTGAACAGGCCAGAGCCGAGCACGATGAACATCAGGCCGATAAAGAACAGGTTGTCACCCATGATGGCCGACAGCGCAATCGACAGGTGGCCGAGCGCAATCAGAATTGAACCGTACCAGACGGCTCTCTGCTGCCCAAGCCAGTTATCCGCCAGCCAGCCCCCCGGCAGCGCGGCCAGGTACATGGTCCCGGCAAAGATACCGACAATCGCTGAGGCGTTTTCACGGGCCAGACCCATCCCGCCGTCATAGACGGTGGCGGCCATAAACAGGATCAGTAACGGACGAATGCCGTAAAACGAGAAACGCTCCCACATCTCGGTGAAAAACAGTGAACCGAGCGGATACGGATGGCCGAAGAACGTTCGGCTCTCTTTTTGATTAACAGAGGATTGCATAATTCTCCCGAAAGGTATGTGTCGTGCTTGTAAACACCAGCAAGTACGCCGGCCAGTTACGTATCTGACCGATTTTTTACATGCGGCGAAAAGTTAGTTAACCATTTGATAACCAGATGCTAGTTTTGTCTAGTACCGGGCCCGGGACTTTAAGACGAAAATTCGACGATTGTCTACTTTCTTAGTTTTAAACATGGTTAAAAGTGAATAGTGATTGACATCACACAGAGAAAACCGGCGGTATGATTGGGCAAAAAAAAGCCCGCGACATGCGCGGGCTTTTGTGAGTTCAGCAAAGCTTATTTGCTTTTCTTAATGTGCTTAATCAAACGCTTACGCTTACGCATCTGGTTCGGCGTCAGGGTGTTGCGCTTGTTAGCGAACGGGTTTTCCCCTTCCTTGAACTGGATGCGGATAGGCGTGCCCATCACGTCCAGCGATTTACGGAAGTAGTTCATCAGATAGCGCTTGTAGGAATCCGGCAGGTCTTTCACCTGGTTGCCGTGGATCACCACGATTGGCGGGTTATAACCCCCGGCGTGAGCATATTTCAGCTTCACGCGGCGACCGCGTACCAGCGGCGGCTGATGGTCTTCCGCAGCCATATTCATGATGCGGGTCAGCATGGCGGTGCTCTGACGGCGGGTGGAGCTGTCATAGGCTTCACGCACGGATTCGAACAGGTTACCGACGCCACTGCCGTGCAGGGCAGAAATAAAGTGCACGCGCGCAAAGTCGATAAAGCCCAGACGGAAGTCGAGGGTCTCTTTCACCTGCTCGCGCACTTCATTGCTCAGGCCATCCCATTTGTTGACCACGATAACCAGTGAGCGCCCACTATTGAGGATAAAGCCGAGCAGAGAGAGATCCTGATCGGAGATTCCTTCGCGTGCATCAATGACCAGCATGACGACGTTGGCATCTTCAATCGCCTGCAGGGTTTTGATAACGGAGAATTTTTCCACCACATCGGTGATTTTCCCGCGCTTACGTACCCCGGCGGTGTCAATGAGGACATACTCACGTTCATCGCGCTGCATCGGGATGTAGATGCTGTCGCGCGTGGTGCCAGGCATGTCGTAAACGACCACGCGCTCTTCACCCAGAATACGGTTAGTAAGTGTAGACTTACCTACGTTTGGACGCCCCACGATAGCCAGCTTGATTGGCAGATCCTGCGGATTGAAGTCGTCTTCAGGCTCTTCTTCGCCCTCAACGCCCTCTTCAAACTGCGCCCAGTATTCAGCGTCTTCGTCTACCTCTTCCGGCGGGTTAACTTCATCAACCCATGGCAGCAGAACGGTTTCCAGCAGGCTGGTCACGCCGCGACCGTGCGATGCCGCAATGGGATAGATTTCACCCAGGCCTAAAGACCAGAAGTCCGCAACGGCCTGATCGGCATCGATGCCGTCAGTTTTGTTCGCCACCAGGAAAGTGGGCTTTTCACGCGAGCGCAGGTGTTTGGCGATGGCGGAGTCTGCCGGCATCAGGCCAGCGCGCGCATCCACCATAAACAGCACCACGTCCGCTTCTTCAATCGCCAGCAATGACTGTTCCGCCATGCGGGTTTCAACGCCGTCCTCTGTACCGTCAATACCACCGGTATCAATACAGATGAACTCGCGTCCTTCCACCTCTGCACGACCGTACTTACGGTCACGCGTCAGCCCCGGGAAATCCGCAACCAGCGCATCACGGGTGCGTGTTAAACGGTTAAAAAGAGTGGATTTTCCAACGTTAGGGCGCCCGACAAGCGCGACCACAGGTACCATGTTTGAAGCCTCATAAAATTCAAATAAACGTCGCATTCGCGGCGTTTTTAAAAATGTCAAAACGGCTCCTGAGTGAACAGGAGCCGTTTAGTATACTACAACCGCCGGGTAATTAACGCGTGATCGCGTACAGCGTACCGTCTTTTGCCTGAATCAGCAGTTTGCCGTCAGCCACAACCGGATCGGTCAGGAAACCAGAGCTGTCGACTTTTTGCTGTGCAACAAAGCGGCCGTTATCCGGATCAATCCAGTGCATATACCCTTCGCTGTCGCCTACCACCAGGCTGCCGTTGTACAGTGCTGGCGCGGTCAGCAGACGGTGCAGCAGATCGCTTTGCGTCCACAGGGTCACGCCGCCTTCAGTGCTCAGCGCCAGCAGACGGTCGTTCTGGTCAACCATATAGATACGGTTACCGTCCACGATGAAATCATTTACAGAACCCAGTTCACGTTTCCACATGATCTGGCCGCTGCGCAGATCCAGCGCGGTCAGGTTACCGTTATAGGCCAGCGCGTAAACCACACCGTCTACAATGACCGGCGTTGTGTCGACGTCGCTCAGACGGTCAATTTCCGTTGAGCCTGTAGCCTGAGAGATACGCTGCTGCCAGATCATCTGACCCTGCTGCATCAGCACGGCACTCACGCGACCGTTATCACCGCCTACAATTGCTGCACCGAATGCGGTAGCAGGCGCAGATTCACCGCGCAGAGAGAGCGCAGGCATGTCAAGGTTAACGGTCCATTTCACCAGACCGTCCGCTTCGTTCAGCGCCTGCAGCTGGCCGTTGCTGGTATGAATCAGCACCAGGCCGTCGCTCACGACCGGGCGAGACAGGGATTCACCGGCCACGGTGGTTTGCCAGGCAATGGAGCCGTCGCTGGTGTTCAGGGCATAAACCTGCGCCTTTTCGCTACCCACGTAGACATGACCACCGGCAACCGTCAGGCCGCCAGACAGCAGTGCAGGTTTACGGGAGAACCAGCCATCTTTTTCCGCCAGGTTAACAGACCAGACTTCTTTTCCGTCATCAGCATTGACCGCTTTCACGGTACCTTTACGATCGGCGGCATAAACAACGCTGTCCGCAAAGGCCGGATGAAGGTTGGAATAAAAGTCACCAATACCATTACCAACGGAGACATCCCACGCGGTAGAAGGGGTAAACTGGTTTTCAACCGTCGGCAGTGGGGACATTTTTACAACGTCTTCTTCGCCACTGAACAGTGAACAACCACTCAATAACGTAACAGAAAGCAGTCCTGGCAGAAGTAATTTACGCAATTGCATCGGGTCCCTCTCAGACGGACAAATTATTTATTTTCATCTGCATCATTTCGCTCAGCGCAGGTGAAGCTTTGCTATCCACGCCAGCTTGCCACGCTTTACGCGCGCCCGCTTTGTCACCTTTGCTCAGCAGCGCTTCACCGCGCAGATCGGCAACGATGGCAGCAAAACCTTCGCCTTTAACGGTATCGAGCGTTTTCAGCGCATCGTCAGCTTTTTTCTGCTGAACCTGAATACGTGCCAGGCGCAGATTAATCACTGCTTTCAGGTTTTCATCGCTGGCAGCAGCAAGACCCTGAGTCAACTGAGCAACAGCTTTATCCAGTTCGTTCTTATCAACGTACTGCTGAGCCACTTCCAGCGCAGCCAGCGCGCCGTAGGTGTTTTTGTTGTCAGCAGCAAATTTCTCTGCCGCAACCAGCGTTTGTGGCTGATCGGCACGGATCGCGCTCACGGTATTTTCATAGGTCAGAGACGCGCCGCGCGCGGTATCCGCCTGATGATTGTTCCAGTAACGCCAGCCAATCAGCGCGCCCACACCTAAAATCACCCCAACAACCAGCGCTTTGCCGTTCTCAACAAAGAAGCGTTTAATCGCGTCGACCTGATCGTGTTCGTTCTCGTAAATTTCCACGCAGTCTTTCTCCTTAGCCCAATAGAGTGCGCAAATGCGCCGCAACGCCGTCCTGCGTTACCGTTGTTTGCTCACCAGAGCGCAGGTCTTTAACTACCACTTCGCCGTTAGCCACTTCGGACTCACCCAGCACCAGTGCAATACTTGCGCCCCACTTATCGGCACGAGCAAACTGTTTTTTGAAGTTGCCGCCGCCATGATTGGTCATCAGCTTAACGCCCGGCAGCGCATCGCGCACGCGTTCGGCAAGCTGCATCGCCGCAGACTGCGTTTCCGCGCCTGAGGCCACCAGGTATATATCGACAACGGAATCTGCTTTAAATTCCGGATTAACAGCCTGAACTAACAAAACAAGTCGCTCAAGGCCCATCGCGAAGCCAACGCCAGGTGCTGCACGGCCACCCAGTTGCTCAACCAGACCGTCATAACGACCGCCGGCACACACGGTGCCTTGTGAACCGAGGCTGGTGGTCACCCACTCAAACACGGTGCGGTTGTAGTAGTCCAGGCCGCGCACCAGACGCTGGTTCACGGTGTAGGCAATGCCCGCCGCTTCAAGCAGCTTGCACAGGCCGGTAAAGTGTTCGCGAGACTTGTCGTCCAGGTAGTCACCCAGTGCAGGTGCATCATTCAGCAGCGCCTGCACATCCGGGTTTTTGGAATCCAGCACGCGCAGCGGGTTGCTGTACATGCGGCGTTTGCAGTCTTCGTCCAGCTTGTCTTTATGCTGTTCCAGGAATGCAACCAGCGCATCGCGATAGTTCGCACGCGCTTCCAGAGAACCGATAGAGTTCAACTCCAGCGAAACGTGCTCAGCAATACCGAGCGCGCGCCACCAGCGGGCCGTCAGCATAATCAGTTCGGCGTCGATGTCCGGACCCTGCAGGCCAAACACTTCCACACCCAGCTGGTTGAACTGACGATAACGACCTTTCTGCGGACGTTCGTGGCGGAACATCGGGCCGATATACCACAGGCGCTGCTCCTGATTGTACAGAAGACCATGTTCGATGCCGGCGCGTACGCAGCCCGCCGTCCCTTCCGGACGCAGAGTCAGGCTGTCGCCGTTGCGGTCCTCAAAGGTGTACATCTCTTTTTCAACCACATCGGTCACTTCGCCGATCGCGCGTTTGAATAACGGGGTCTGCTCTACAATCGGCAAACGGATTTCGCTGTAACCGTAGCTGCCGAGCACCTGCTTCAGTGTGCCTTCAATGCGCTGCCAGATGGCGGTTTCGCCAGGCAGGTAATCGTTCATGCCGCGGATGGCTTGAATGTTTTTTGCCACGTTTATTCTCTTTCTATATACAAAAAAAACCCAAAGAATGGGTTCAATCATACATGGGAAGCGGCACGCTTCCCATCACGTTATTTTTCAACCTGCTGAACGCTGATACGCTGTGTCTCGTCCATCATCGCGGCTTTAGCGCGGATGCGAGCTTCGAGCTGGTCGATCATGTCACTATTATCCAGACGATCTTTACGAACGCCATCTTCATAGAGACCACTTTTCTTGTTACCGCCGGTCACGCCCAATGTGGACACCAGCGCTTCACCCGGACCGTTCACCACGCAACCGATGATGGAGACGTCCATCGGGGTGATGATATCTTCCAGACGCTGCTCCAGGGCATTCACCGTACCGATCACATCAAATTCCTGACGCGAGCAGGTTGGGCAGGCAATGAAGTTGATCCCACGCGCACGAATACGCAGTGATTTCAGGATATCGAAACCGACCTTGATCTCTTCTACCGGATCGGCCGCCAGCGAAACGCGCAGGGTGTCACCGATCCCTTCAGAGAGCAGCAGTCCCAGACCGATCGCGGATTTGACAGAACCGCTACGCAGGCCACCCGCTTCGGTGATCCCGAGATGCAGAGGCTGATCGATCTGTTTTGCCAGCAGGCGGTACGACTCCACCGCGAGGAATACATCGGACGCTTTTACGCTAACTTTGAACTGATCGAAGTTAAGACGATCGAGATGATCGACATGGCGCATCGCGGATTCGAGCAGCGCCTGCGGCGTGGGTTCACCGTATTTTTCCTGCAGATCTTTTTCCAGCGATCCCGCGTTGACACCGATACGGATAGGGATATTTTTGTCACGGGCGCAGTCCACCACCATGCGGATGCGCTCTTCGTTACCGATGTTGCCCGGGTTAATACGCAGGCAATCAACACCGTATTCGGCCACTTTCAGCGCGATACGGTAGTCGAAGTGGATATCCGCTACCAGTGGAACGCTAACCTGCTGTTTGATCAGCTTGAACGCCTCTGCGGCATCCATGGTGGGCACGGAGACGCGAACAATGTCCGCGCCTACACGCTCTAATGCTTTGATTTGGTTGACCGTTGCTTCCACGTCCGTGGTGCGCGTGTTGGTCATCGACTGAACGGCGATGGGTGCTCCATCGCCGACTGGCACATTCCCAACGTAAATCCGTTTCGATTTTCTACGTTGAATCGGAGCCTGGTTATGCATGAAAAATCTCCCGCGTTGCCCGTCTGTTACTGTGCTGCTGATTGTTCGGCATTAACGGTAAGACGTGCAACCTGGTTAGTTCTGATAAAGCGGCTCAGGTCGACAGGTTTTCCTTGATACTGGATCTGTACCGCTGCCGGAGCGCCGATTTTAAGTTTGTAAGGTGCCTGACCCGTTAGGTTTAACGTGCCATCTTTCCGCTGCAGGCCGCTAAACAGTTTTTTACCTGTCGCGTCAGTGACTTCCAGCCAGCAGTCGGCAGTGAAGTTCATCACCAGCGCGTTTGGATCGGCTGCTGGTGCGGCAGTAGCCGCCGGGTCGGTTGGCAGGGATGCCGCGGTATTGTCCGCTGGCTGAGTCGCCGCAGGCGCGTTCGCCGCAGTATCAACATTCGCCTGAGAAGGGGCAACGACCGCGTTCTGATCCTGAGCCTGAGGCGCAGCAGTGTTAGCCGTGGCTGCCGGAGCCTGCGCCGCATCGGTTGCCGGAGCCGTTGTTTGCGGCTCGCTTGAGGTGGCTGCACCGTCGGTGTTCAGCGGGACGCTCTGAGCGCCACCATTCCCTGCCTGATTGAGTTCAGCAGAGGATTGATCGGCCATGGTGGTGATCTCTTCCTGCTGCGCCTTATGGTTTTGCCACCACCACGCGCTGGTCAGGCCGATCACCACAAACAGCACCAGCCAGGTAAAGCTCATCAGCCAGCCATCACGTTTTTTACGACGTTTCCCCAGGGAGAAAGTTTGCATCGGCGCCACTTTCGCTGCGCGAACCGGTGCCTGCTTCTCCATCATTGGCAGTAATTCGTTTTCGGGGATGTGCACCAGTTTTGCGTAAGAGCGGATATAACCGCGCAGAAATGTTGAAGCCAGATCGGCAGGCGCCTTATCTTCTTCAATATCGCGAACCGTGGAAACCTTCAGGCACAAGCGTTCTGCAACGGCTTGCTGGCTGAGTCCGAGTTGTTCACGGGCGTTGCGAAGACGAACGCCAGTGGAGAGTGCTTCATGTTGGTCGTGAGTGGCTTCAGTATTCATTCGCTACAACTACTGGTACGTGAAAAAAAGGGTTCAGGTGCCGGTGAGTCACAATGCCACCCGCACCGCGAAACTTCAGGTCAGTTAACCTTGAACAGACAGTATAAGACTGTCAGCCCGGAGATGACAGTACAGCCCTGCCCGAACGGCTAAACTGTTGTTACGTCGTTACATACTGCCCGAAAGTCGGATGAAACGCACCGTAATTATTGATCAGTCTTCACGAATCTGACTGATTATTCAGTAAGATTATGCATCACGGCGCAGATAATGCGCCGTGAGTGCATAATAATCAAACAGCTTTGACCGCAATCGTCTCACCCTGCATGCGTTTACGCAGGGTACGTTTGGTTCGGTCAATGACATCGCCAGCCAGTTGTCCACACGCTGCATCAATATCATCACCACGGGTTTTACGCACGATAGTGGTGAAACCATACTCCATCAGTACCTTGGAGAAACGGTCGATACGGCTGTTCGAACTACGGCCATACGGCGCCCCCGGGAACGGGTTCCATGGGATCAGGTTGATTTTGCATGGCGTATCTTTCAGCAGCTCAGCCAGTTGATGCGCGTGCTCGGTACCGTCGTTAACGTGGTCAAGCATCACGTACTCGATGGTGACGCGGCCCTGGTTGGCGTTGGATTTCTCCAGGTAGCGGCGCACGGCAGCGAGGAAGGTTTCGATATTGTACTTTTTGTTGATCGGTACAATTTCGTCACGAATTTCATCGTTTGGTGCGTGCAGGGAGATAGCCAGCGCAACGTCAATCATGTCGCCAAGCTTATCCAGCGCAGGGACAACGCCTGACGTCGACAGCGTCACACGGCGCTTGGACAGGCCAAAACCGAAGTCATCCAGCATGATTTCCATTGCCGGTACCACGTTAGTCAGGTTCAACAGCGGCTCACCCATCCCCATCATCACCACGTTGGTGATAGGACGCGTACCGGTCACTTTTGCCGCACCGACGATTTTCGCCGCACGCCAGACCTGGCCGATAATTTCAGAGACACGCAGGTTACGGTTGAACCCTTGCTGTGCGGTAGAGCAGAATTTGCACTCCAGCGCGCAGCCCACCTGGGAGGAGACACACAGCGTGGCGCGGTCTTCTTCCGGGATGTAGACGGTTTCAACGCGCTGATCGCCTACGGCAATCGCCCATTTGATGGTGCCATCGGCAGAGCGCTGCTCTTCCACCACTTCCGGGGCGCGGATTTCAGCCACTTCTTTGAGCTTGTTACGCAGCACTTTGTTGATGTCAGTCATTTCATCAAAGTTGTCGCTGCAGTAGTGGTACATCCATTTCATCACCTGATCGGCACGAAACGGCTTCTCACCCATATCTTTAAAGAACTCGCGCATCTGCTGACGGTTCAGGTCCAGCAGGTTAATTTTTCCATTTTTATTGGGAACCGCAGGAATGGCGACTTCGGAGGTATTCACTAATTCAGACATAATATTTTCCGGCCTCGTTGTTACACGTTGTGGCCCCTGGAGGGTTGAATAGAAACGCCCCGGACAGCGGTCTGCTCATCCGGGGCGTTGCATTGTACAAAGTCTGGCGCAGGGATGCCACGTTTGCACGTGGCATTTACGAAATTAATGTGTAAACGAAACCGTTAAATTAACGGGTGCGTGGACACACTTCGCCTTCTGCGAAGAAGAAGGCGATTTCGCGTGCAGCAGATTCAACGGAGTCAGAACCGTGGGTGCCGTTCTCGGTGAAGCTGTCCGCGTAGTCAGCGCGCAGGGTACCGGCCAGCGCGTTGTCCGGGTTGGTTGCACCCAGCAGATCGCGATGGCGCTGTACTGCATTCTCGCCCTCCAGCACGGATACAACGATAGGACCGGAGGTCATGAACTCAACCAGACCGTCAAAGAATGGACGGCCTTCGTGCTCAGCGTAGAAACCGCGAGCCTGCTCAACGGTCAGGTGCAGCATTTTGGTGCCAACAATTTTGAACCCTGCTGATTCAAAGCGAGCGAAGATGCTGCCAATAACGTTTTTTGCCACCGCGTTTGGTTTGATGATGGAAAAAGTACGTTCAATAGCCATGATAACCTCTGTCAATGTTCTGTTGTTTTGCATACCTGAGTATGGTGTGGCGCGGATTATAATGAGCAATAGCGCCATTGCCTATGGTTCTGCATAACATTTTTTTAAAATGAGACGAAGATTAGCAACAGGATGAATCGCGCATAGCGAAGTGATGGCGTGAACAGAGCGGGCAGTGCTTTTCATCCATCCTGAATGACCAGAAATGACGATGACACGTCAGGCAAACAGCCTCACTGGCAGGCGTCACGCTGCTTTTCGCTCTCTGTTCTGTCTGCGTTATGCTTATCGCGCCATGCTGACACACCGCTTCGCACCCCCCACACCCGGTACAGCGTCCGGTTTCCACCACCAGCGTGGCATTCTCAAAACGAATTGCGTTTTCCGTGCAGCTTCGCCAGCATGCCCCACACAACATACATTTTCCGATGTCGAGAACGATATCTGACTCACTAAATCCTGCGAATGCCCTGCGCAGCTGACGCTGGCCCGGCACGACGTTACAGCGGCGCACATCCTCCCGCGGAACATACATAAGCGCACGGCGGGCAATATTCACCTCGTTGATCGGGTCAGGCTTAAAAGCCCATACCGCTTCACCCCGTCGACGAAGCACAAGATTAAGCCGGGCAAGCGCCAGTAACCAGGCCGGGTAGTGTTCCGCTTCAATACTGATAAAACGCACGCCGTGTTGCGCGTGCCATAGCAGCAGCTCATTCACCCCTGGGGCATGTTCAGTAAAAGGCCCAACGAGGGTATCGCCACGCAGAAAGCGTTTTCGCGGCGTGATGTCGGTAATGGCCTCGGTGGGACAGACGAACAGGCAATCACCGCAGCCTATACAGCGCTGTTCATCAACCGAGAGGCCCATTTCAGTAAAAGAAAAAACCTGCGCGGGACAAACGTCCGCGCAGGCACTGCAGGCAGCATGGCGAAAACGGCGACGCACGCACGCATGCGTCACCTCTATCGCCGGGGATAATGACAATTCGCCCATCAGCCAATACTGAAGAAAACGAAGCGCAGCATAAGCTCACCCACGATCAACAGCGCACTGCCCAGCAGCATTGGGCCTCGCGCCGCTTTCAGACCGCCCGCGGCAAAGCACAACATACCTGCAACCGAAACGCACCAGCTCAGCAGATGTACCGTGCGCAGTTGCTCCAGCATCTGCAACGGTGCGTGAGGGAACGTCACCACGGTGTTATCCATGGTCACAATGTCTGCCAGCCAGACGGGCTGCATGACCAGACGCACAAGCACCAGCAGCGCGACAATGACAACCGCCGCACGCACGGAAGTTTGGCAGCGCAGCCCAACGGCCATGCAGGCTGAACCTATGATCCCCACCGAGCCGATGAACAGCACCAGAGTGTTAATGTGCTGCCAGGTCACCACCGACGTATGCATGTAGATCTGCGCCATGCAGAACACATCCACCAGCCCGGCAACACCGGCCACAACCAACAGCAGCTTCCAGCCTGGTTTTTTGGCAAACATCAGCAGCGTCGCAAGGCCCAGTGCCGCAAGGTAAAGGCTGGCAAAGACGATCTCACGGCTCAGCCAGGAGCTGGAAACATGGCGCAGCGCGTTAAGGGCGTTGAGCGGATAGCCCATGTGCAG
This sequence comes from Enterobacter sp. T2, assembly GCF_010692925.1. Lineage (NCBI taxonomy): Bacteria > Pseudomonadati > Pseudomonadota > Gammaproteobacteria > Enterobacterales > Enterobacteriaceae > Enterobacter > Enterobacter sp. T2. Next base: position 3,562,608 of record NZ_CP048736.1, read on the forward strand.
CGCCGAGGAGAGAAGCCCCAGACTGGCCAGGACAAACGCCCCGGCAGCGGGCAGCAGCAGACGAGAGTGCGATGCACGCGCCTCGCCAAACGCCAGCCAGAGGGTCACGCCTACCGATCCCTGCAGGAACAGCGTAAATATCAGCAACGGTAACTCATGCATGACGCTTCCCCTCTTTCTCTGCACCCTGATGCGCTTTGATTACCAGGTTCGGTTTTGTGATGGAAGAATCAGGCAAACCTTTCACATCGCAGACCGCGCCGTATTTCTCCCGAAGTTCATCAATGGGTCCGAATTTGATCGCTTCGAGTGGACAGGTCGCCACACAGGCTGGCTGCTTCCCCTTTGCCTGGAGATCCACGCAAAAATCGCATTTTGACATCTGTCCGGTCTGCTCATTGAGCTGCGGCGCGCCGTAAGGACATGACCATGCGCAGTAGCCGCAGCCAACGCACTTGTCCGTATCGACGCGCACGATGCAGTCGCCCGGACGCTTGTGCATCGCGGTAGTCGGGCAGTTTTTGGTGCAGACCGGGTCCGCACAGTGGTTACAAGAAATAGAGAGCGTGTAAGCAAAAACGTTATTGCTGACGCCCCCCTGCCCGGTTGGGATGAAATTTCCGCCATTGACTTCATAAACGCGGCGGAAACGACGTCCAACCTCAAGGTTATTTTTATCTTTGCACGCCACCTGACAGGCCTTGCAGCCCGAACAGCGGGAGGAGTCGATATAAAAACCCAGCTGTTTATCGCTCACCGGCGCGTAGTGTTTAAACTGACTCATGCTTTCGCTACCTCCACCAGCATGGTTTGATGAGAATTCCCTTTCGCAAGCGCGGTAATACGGGCTGAACTGAGGACGTTCGCGCAACCGCCTTTATCAATACCCTGCTCGTCCGGCTGCCACCAGGCACCTGCCTGCATGGCAACGACGCCTGGAATGATGCGCGGCGTCACCTCGGCCGGGATTTCACAAATGCCACGCGCGTTATGGATGCGCACGGTATCACCCTGCGCAATGCCGCGCTTTTGCGCATCCTGCGGGTTAATCCACAGCTTTTGCTGCTGGGCTTCAATTAACCACGGGTTAGCATATTGGGTTGAGTTGGCACGGTTTTTCCCTTTCCAGGTAATCAGCTGAAGCGGGAAAGTTTTCGCCAGTTCATCTTCCGGGCCTTCATGAGCGGGAACGTAGTGCGATAGCGCCGGAATTTCCGGGTGATGCATGTCGTACAGACGCTTCGAGAAGATCTCAATCTTCCCGGACGGCGTCGGGAACGGATGATTTTGCGGATCGCGAATGTTGTCTTCAAAGGCAACGTACGGCGCGCTTTTGAAAAGATGCTGACGCGTTTTCTGTAGCGTCGTGAAGTCCGGCAGATTTTCCTCCGGCATCGCCAGCCGCGTCTGCTCCCAGATGTGCTCAATCCACGCTTTTTCGTCACGGCCCTCGCTGAACGCGGGTTCAATGCCGAGCTTCGCGGCAACCTCACGCAGCCAGTCGTAATCTGAACGGCGCTCAAACTCAGGCTCAATCAGCTTTTCCGACAGGATCAGATAGCTCGCGGTCCCCCAGGTTTCGCCAATATTCCAGCGCTCCATAAAGCTGGTTTCCGGCAGAAGAAGATCGGCGTATCTGGCGCTCGGCGTCATAAACAGATCGCTTGCGACAATAAACTCGATTTTCGACTCGTCTTCCAGCACGCGGGTCGCCTGATGGAGATCCGGATTCTGGTTAGCCAGGTAATTGCCGGCCAGCGAGAACAGGATGCGGATATTGCTGTCCAGCTTGTCAGCCTCTTTCAGACCAACATCCGCCGTCACCTGAGAAGCATCGTCGGCGGCCTGCACCCAGTTCATCACCGATATTTTGGCTTTTACAGGGTTATCCGGCATTTCGGGCCCAACGGCAAATTTGCGGTTAGCGCAGCCGCCATAGCCTGCCGCCCAGCCGCCTTTTACGCCGACGTTACCCGTTAGCGTCGCCAGTAACGTTGAGCCGCGCGCGGTGCGCTCGCCGCAGTTGTGACGCTGCGGCCCCCAACCCTGGATCAGTGCAGCAGGTTTAGTATTTGCGTAGTCGCGAGCCAGCTGACGGATAGTCTGCGCAGGCACATGGGTAATTTTCTCGGCCCACTCAGGGGTTTTCGCCACGCCGTCTTTTGCCCCGCTCAGGTAAGCCATCAGGGATTCATTGGCCGGAACGCCTTCCGGCATTGATGCTTCGTCAAAGCCCAGGGTATAGCGCTGAATGAAGTCGCGATCGTGCAGATTCTCTGTGACGATCACGTACATCATGGCATCCATCAGGGCATTATCAGTGGCAGGAAGCAACGGGATCCACTGTTCGGCAAGGGAGGAAACCGTGTCTGAATAGCGCGGATCGACAACGATAAAGCGGGTGCCGTTTTGCTTCATCTTCTGGAAGAAGTAGTTGCTGTGACCAAAAATCGTCTCCGTCGGGTTATGCCCCCAGAGGATGACCAGTTTCGTATCAAGCAGTGTATCCAGAGAACTGCCGCTGGCGGCGGTGCCATAGGTATACGGCGTGGCTGCCGCCGTGTTGCCCATACTGACCGAGTGATAGCTTTCGAGGTAGCCGCCGGTTAAGTTGAGCAGACGACGAACCATTTTATCGCCGGAAAACGTTCCGCCAGAAACTGCGGTACCCACATGAACATAGCGTGAAGCCGCACCGTATTTTTGCGTAATCGTTTTTAATTGATTCGCAATCAGCGTCGTGGCTTCATCCCAGGTAATACGTTCGAATTTTCCTTCGCCACGTTTACCTGTACGCTTCATTGGATATTTAAGCCGATCGGGATGATAAACAAATTTCCGATACGCTCTGCCACGAACGCAGGCACGCATAACCGGCATCTGCGGATCCAATGCATTATCCGGGCGCGTGGAAATTCGGGTGACGACGCCTTCGCTGACGTGAGCTCGAATATCACACTTCCCCCCGCAGTCAAACGTGCTGCAGGTTTGCACCACTTTTTCTTCCGGCGCCGCACGTGTAGCCGCGGCGTCCTGGGCCTGTACGTTGCGGGTTGTCACAACAAGCGGAAGGGCGGCAAGCGCCGATCCTGCCTGAATAAAATGACGTCGGGATATCTCGGGAATAAAACCCTCTCCCTGATTTTTATTTTTTTTCATTGCTCGTTCCTTCAAATAAAAACGCATTCTCGTTTTTTTTCAGGAACGAATGTTGATAATTATCAAGCTAACGCTTTAGGGGTAAAACTTAACGGCCCAGCTCGAAATTTACCGTCGCCGTTTGTCCTGCCTCATCCATCACAAATAATTGATAATTACCCGGCAAATATAATTTTAATGAATAATTATAATTCCGTCCTTTTAACGGTTCTCCGTTTAAAAACCACCAGCGCTCACCTTCTCCACCTGTCGTACTGACAGAAAGCGTCACCTTTTCTTCACCCGGGAGTCGCTTAATCACGGCTCCCTCTCTGATTCCCGAAATCATCAGCGGTGCCGCATTGTTATTATCCAGAGGCGGACAGACTGTTGATTTCGCAGGAAGACGCGCCGCCCTTTTTTCTGCTGCAGGCAGCCACGACTCCAGCGGCAGCGGCCAGACATCGAGGATTTTCTCCGTGGCATCCGGGCAATCTGCTGCAACGCGCTTACCCGTTTTATCAAGCCAGACCGGGAAACGAATGCCGCGAATACCTTCCTGTTCCGGTAAAAGCAGCGTAGGCGGCTCACTTCCTTCCAGCAACCATGTGGAAAGGCGACGCCGACAGTTTTCACTGCCTTCCGGCAGCGACTGACCGCCAGGCCAGCAGATCACACCCTGCCCGACGCTCTCCGGACGCGGATCGCGCGGCAGGCGGGCTTCGTCTACCGTCGAGCGAGACTGAAGCAGGTTATTTACCTGATTCAGGAGCGGCACCGCGCTGGCAAAACCAAACTGCCCGGCCACGGGCGTGCCGTCCGGTCTTCCGGTCCAGATGCCAATGACGTAACGGGCGTTCAGACCTATTGCCCAGGCATCACGGTAGCCGTAGCTGGTGCCGGTTTTCCACGCCAGCGGCGCAATTTGCGGTAGCGCACTGTCCGGCAGCGGCTGCGCCTCGTTGGCGAGAATACGGCGAATAATCCACGCTGAACCTGCCGATAACAGCGGGCGCTCAACAAGCGCGTCGCCAGGCTGGAAGCGCAGCCTTCCCGCCTTGCCGTGTCGGGCAAAGGCGCTATAGGCAGCGGCGATATCGGCCAGCCGCGCGCCTGCACCTCCCAAAATCAGCGACAAATTCGGTTGTGCCCCCGCAGGCAGGATCAGCGGTAGCCCGGCATTGCTCAGCATTCCGGCAAAACGCTTTGGCCCGTAGGCTTCCAGCACCTGCACCGCCGGCAGATTGAGGGAGCGTACCAGCGCTTCACTCATGCTGACCGGCCCGTGGAAGCCGCTGTCGAAATTTCCGGGGCGATAATCACTGGTTTTTCGAGGAACGTCCTGAAGCAATGAGGCGGGATGGATCAGGCCATCATCCAGCGCCATACCGTAAATAAAGGGTTTCAGCACCGATCCCGGCGATCGGATCGCATTGACCATATCAACATGGCTAAATCGACTGTCGTCGTTAATATCCACCGAACCGACCCAGCCGCGCACTTTCATATCCGTATGATCCACGACGATCATCGCCAGCGAGCTGCGTGCCGGCAGGCGGGATTTCCAGTTCATCGCCAGCTCTTCCAGCTGTCGTTGTAGTCCGGCATCCAGCGTGGTGACAATTTTTGTGTCGCGGCTTTTGCCGAGCATCATGCGAGCAAAAAGCGGCGCCAGCTGCGGCATCTGACGGGGAGCCAGCCATACCGGCTCTTCACGGGACTCTTTTACCTGTTTTTCTGACCAGACGCCCTGGGTCATCATGCGGTCGAGCACTTTATTGCGTGCCGCTTCGGCCCGCTCCGGCCAGCGGTCCGGGCGCAGACGACTTGGTGCCTGCGGCAGTACGGCCAGCAGCGCTGCATCGGAGTAGCTAAGCTGCGAAGGTGGTTTCCCCAGATAGGTCCAGCTTGCTGCCCCTACCCCCTGCAGCGTGCCGCCAAACGGGGCACGGTTGAGATACAGCGTAAGAATATCGCGTTTGGAGAGATGCCACTCCAGCTGCATCGCCCGCCAGAGCTGACGGATCTTTCCACCGAAGGTGCGCGGATGCGGATCCAGCAGGCGCGCCACCTGCATGGTAAGCGTACTTCCCCCCGAGACCACTCTCCCGGAGGTGAGATCCTGCCAGGCGGCGCGCATGACAGAGAGTGGGTTTACGCCGGGATGATCCCAGAACCAGCGATCTTCATACTGGATTAGCGCCTCAAGATAGCGGGGAGAGACCTCTTCAATGGTCACCGGATAGCGCCAGATGCCCTCCGCGTCAGCAAAACGCCACAGCGGCGTGCCGTTCTCATCCACCACCACCCGGGCGGGGTTAACCTCTTTCAGAGGTAACGGCCACAGGCGGTCGGCGGCGAAAACCAGCCCCCATAAAATGAGAAGCGCTCCCGCCAGCCAGAGCCAGCGGGAGCGTGTCAGACGTGCTTTCAGCATATTACGGAACAACAATCAGCGGGCCGCTGGCCGCACCCGTTGCCCGCCACTGCGGAACGTACATAGACTCCACCATCGGGACCGGCACCTGGTAAGTTCCCGGTGTGACGGCGCGCGCCAGGTAAACCAGCGTGACCGGCTGACCTTCGTTGACCGGCACAGCGGCCACAAAGCGGTCGTCGCGGAACTCCATATGCTGAATATCCGCCTGCTGCATCTGGCTCAGCAGGTTTTGCACCTCGCTGCCGCTGTCCTGCAGGCTGGCGCTGCTGCTCGCCAGGTTCTGGTTTTCCAGCTCCAGACCCGCCGGGAGAAGATCCACCACCAGCGCATCCGGCACGTTCTGGCTGGCTTTCACCTCAAGCCACACCAGTACCAGTTCACCACTCTTCAGAGATGAGAGCGATTTACTGCTGCCGTCGGTTGCCAGGATATGACGTTCAATCTGCAGCACGTTCGAGCTCGGCTGAGGCGCATATTCCGGATAACCCGTGCTGTCCAGGCGAACCCACAGTGGCGAAGTGCCGGTATTGGTCACCTGCAGCGCACCAAGCTGGTCGCCGTTGACGTTTTGTACCAGCGATGTATCACCGCCTGAGGCGGTATCAGACAGCGAGGTTTTCGCCTGCCATGCACCTGACAGAGTTTGCAGCGAACGTCCGGCCAGGAAGAGGGCATTACTCTCCTGAGTAGACAGCCAGCGCTGGCTGAAAGCCTGTTCAGACAGCGCATTCAGCAACGTATTTTGCGCATCCGGCAGCAGCTTGTACTCTTCCAGCAGGGAGAGCATCAACGCGTTATCGCGCAACTGACTACCGTAATCGGCCATCCAATTTTTGCTGTCGTTACGCGGCGTTTTGAGCGCCAGGTCCAGTGCCTGCTGGCTGCGTGGGGCATCGCCCATCAGTTTGAGCGCCATACCCAGCTGCATCAGCGGCAGCCCGGAAGCAGCCTGAGCGTGACGATCCCAGATTTCGCGCAGCGCACCCAGAGGTGCTTTTTGCTGGCGCGCCAGCACCAGAGCGGCATAAGCCTGTACGGCAAATTTGCTGGCCTGGGTGTCGTCGCTGTAGCGAATGGACATCATGCCCGGATCCTGCAGGTAGCGCAGCAGGCGGCTATTGGCGTAATTTACGGCTTCGGCAGGCACGCTGTAGCCTTGCTCGCCTGCACGCACCAGGAAGTCAGTGACATAGGCGGTTAACCAGTACTCTTCCGGGCCGTTTTTATCCCACAACGCAAAACCGCCCTCCTCGCGCTGCATCTGCAGCAGACGCGAGATCCCAATATCAATGGCAGCACGGCGCTTGTCATCCGTGTCGCCCTTAATACCAAGCGCGGTGAGCTGCGCCGCGTTGGTGTAGAGCGACGGGAACAGGCCACTCGTGGTTTGTTCCAGACAGCCATACGGATACGCCTGCAGTTCACGAATATAGCGAGCCAGGTTTAGCGGTGGTTTACCGCTCAGCAGGAGTTGCCCCTGCAGAGTGGCTGGAGAGAAACCGCTACTATGCTGCGCCGGTGCGGTCCAGGATTCACCCGGGTTCAGCATCGCTCCGGTATTGACCGTCTGTGCCGGGAATGCCGGACGTACACCGATTTTCCAGCTTTTCTGCTGCGGTGCGAAGGTTTCGCCCGGAAGCTGCAGGCCGGTAACCTGTGCCGTCACCTCACCGTCGCCATAGCCTTCCAGCGCACGTACTGGAATAAACAGGGTGCTACGCGCGCCCGGCGGCAGCTGAACCGGCTGCGGCGGCGCGCCCTCCAGGGACAGTTTGCCTGTCGCAGTCAGGGCAACGTTCAGCGTTTGCGGCTGGTCGGTCAGGTTGGTCAGATCCAGCGTCAGGCGCGAGGTATCTCCACTCGCCAGGAAACGCGGGGTGTTCAGCTCGGTAATGACCGGTGCGGCCACCACAACCTTGCTTTCACTGCTGCCAAAATCATCTTCCGTCCAGGCCTGTGCCATCAGGCGCAGCTCGCCGTTGAAGTCTCCAATCGGCAGCGTAACGGTACCTTCCCCGTTAGCATCCAGCGTAACCGGCTGAGCCTGCTGGGCAATAATGGTGACGTGGTTCACCGGCGGTTTGCCGCCGCGCTTCAGTTCATCGCCATCACCGCCGAAGCGCAGCGCCGCCATGCGGCCCTGTCCTTCAATGACCTGGCCGTAGATATCGTAGATATCCGCGCCGTAGCGCTTCTGGCCGAAGAACGCCTGCCACGGATCTGGCGTAACGTAATCGGTAATGTTCAGCACGCCGCTGTCCACTGCCGAAGCCAGCACGTTCACTTTCTGTGGAACCGCCCCCTCTTTCACGCTGGCTTTCACCTTCACAGAGAGCGTCTGATTTGGCCGCATTTTCTGCGGGTTATCGAGCGCAATGTTCAGGCGACGATTTTCGTCTCCCATCGGCAGATGCAGCAGACCAACCGCGCGTTTCGGCGTAGCGGATTTCGATTTATCCCCAGGGCGCACCACCAGTGTGCTGAGGTAGAGATCGTGACGTTTCCAGGCTTTATCGACCGGAATCGAGAGATCGAGCCCGTTTGCCGGTACGTCGATCTCTTTCCACCACAGCGGCCCTTCGCTGGATTCGATCATGGCATAGCCCTTGCCTGCGGCGGGTGCAGCGATATGCAGCTGGATGGTATCGCCTGGCTGATAAGCGGGTTTATCCAGCTTCAGCGTCACGCGGTCAGGGCGTGCTGCCCCCGTGCCATCGCTGTTATCCTGCCAGCTGTATCCCGCCCAGAAGCGCACGCTACTGACCATCTCATCAGGCGCTTTCACCTCCAGACGGTATGAGCCCCACTCCACCGGGAAAGTGACCTTGCCGGTTTCATCGGCCTTGAGGCTAAGCTCCTGTTCACCTTCAACCAGATCTTTTTGATCGAACTGAGACTGCCAGCCTTCGCTCTCAGACCAGTTCCAGAAGTAGTCGCGGCGCTCGCGGATCAGGCGCACCTGTAAGCCTGATACCGCTTTTTTCGCCCCGCTGGCATCGGCATAAACGATGTCAAAGCTGGCATTACCGTTTTCGTCAACAATGGGTTGGTTGACGGTGGTATCCGTGCGGTAGTCGTATACGGCCTTGCTGGCGAACTGAGGACGGATACCCGGCAGTTCAGCCGCCGGCCAGATGGCCTGCTCAGCGCGACGCGTCACCGGGCGACCGCCCGACTCCAGCAGGCTGGCCTGCAGGATCAGCTGTAGCGGCGAGTGCACTTCTTTCCACTGGCTTTCAGTCGTAACCTGCCCGCGCCCCTGTTCGTCCAGCGTAAGCTGCACTTCATCCAGACTGCGGCTCAGGTTTTCCTCAGCGATGTCCCCAAACTGGAAGCCTGGCAGTGCAGGCACGGCCTCACGCAGTGGGCGGAGGAAAAGCTGGCCCTGCAGTGAATTCCCATTAGCCGGCGCACCGTACAGGTAATAGCCTACTACGTTAAAGTCCACGTCATCCTGCGGGGAAACCGGTGCTTTTTGACCCGTCAGATTCAGCGCCATACGCTCAGGCATGAAATCTTCCACGTGGAAATCCCACAGACGCTGCTGGTTATCACCTGTGTTCGCGCGGATATGCCACATGCCGGTCTGCGCACCGCTATCCAGCGGATAGTTAAAACGATAGAGCCCGTTTTCTGGCTTAACGACCATCGTGCGCGCCACCTGTCCATCCGGACGCAACACGTCAAGCTTCACAGGCTGGTCGGGGAGCGGCTTTCCGTCGCTGTCGCGCAGTAAGCCATTGAGGATCACGGTTTCACCCGGCCGATAGAGATCGCGCGGACCAAACATAAAGAACTGCTTGCTGTAGCCCGGATTACCGGCGATATCAAACTCCGCCAGGTCGAGCGCCGGAAGTTTGAGATCAAGCAGCGTGGTCTGGCCATCTTTGCTCGCCAGAATCAGCGCGACCTCTTTGTCGGTTTCAAGCGTCGCATGACCGTCCGCATCGCTTTTCGCCTCGGCAAGGGTCTGCCCTTTGTCATTCAGCAGCGTGACGGTGACACCGGACTGCGCCGCACCGTTTTCCAGACTCTGGGTAAAGATGTCCAGGCGGTTGTGGTAACGGTGAGCGGATAACCCGACATCGCTCAGGGTAAAGAGGGTTGCGGCATTGCTGTAGTTGTAGTGTCCGGCTTGGTTCATGACCGCGATATAGACGCCAGACTGCTGGAGCGGCTTGATATCCTTGAGCGGCAGGAGCAGTTTTTCACGGGTATTGCGCGCCGGATTGAGATCAAAGCGACCGGTATAAACCAGTTCCGCCATCTTCAGCAGGTTGTCGGATTCCCAGTTGGTCAGGGAGTTACGGTACTCCCACTGACTGACAAAGGAAGCCAGCGATTCCGGCTTCACGCGGTAGAAATTGACGTCCACATTGTTGACGTTGAGCGCCATCACCGGCAGCCCTTCCACCACTTTGCCCGGCAGCAGCGATCCGCGGCTGGCAAAACCGACCGTCGGTTCGACATCCCGGGTGGTGATCGCTTTTTCATAATCAATGTCGAACGTTGCTTTGTTCAGCGCCTGTAAACCACGTTCGACGGTGACAACCAGATTACGGTTGGGCTCCAGATGACGCAGGCGAAGCTCTTTCAGGTTAGGCGCAAGTTCCCACGCCCCGTCAACCTTGCCACTTTTCTTATCCACGACATGCACTGTTTTCGCGAAATCCTGGTCGGGATTCAACGGAACAGAGAAGGTCAACACCAGCGTGGCGGCGCCGTCCAGCTGTACTTCAGAGGCATCCAGTAGGGTTAATGCTTTGCCCTGGCTCTGTGCCGCCAGTTTTGCCAGTTTTTCTGCATCAGGCTTTTCAGCCGCTTTCGGGGTTGATGTGGTGGATGCTGCGGGAGCCGCAGTCTGAGATTTATCGTCGCTGTTGTCACAGCCGACAAGCGTAAATGTGGTAAGCAGCGCGAGAGAGATCGCGGCTAAGCGAAACGGTTTCATCCTTTGTCCCTGGCCTGAGGGGGCCTGTTGGTCGTCGTCCGGATAAGTATTATCCGCAAGTTTCGTTAATACAAAAAGTCCAATTTTAGAATCTGGAAAGCGCCTCGTAGAATCGCCATGTCCGGCGGCGTGGAGGTGGAACCGCGATCACAGAGCATAACGTCACATGTTACCTTTCACGTCATTTGTTTTTAAAACAATAAGATAGCTGGATAAAAGCATCAGGAGCCTGCTAGTTTTATGACCATGACGCACCCCGAGTGCGCGGTTCAATAAGAGAGAAAGCCATGAAACGAGCCGTGAACGCCCTACAAAATTTTGGAAAATCATTGTACGGCCCCGTACTTATCTTACCGATCGTCGGTCTGTTTATCGCCTTTGGTAACGTATTGGGTAACGGCAACCTGGCCGAGTACCTGCCGTTTCTTGGCCATCCGCTCATTCAGAGTATCGGCCAGCTGATCGCCAAATCCGCCGTGTCGGTGCTGGTCAACCTGGCGCTGGTGTTTGCCGTCGGGATCCCGATTGGCCTGGCAACGCGCGATAAAGGCTACGCGGCGCTGATTGGTCTGGTGACCTTCGTGGTGTTTATCAACGCCATGAACGTAACGTTACAGCTTCAGGGTGAGCTGGCGCCTGCCGGGCAGATGAAAGCCGCGGGTCAAAGCATGGTGCTGGGCGTTCAGGTGCTGGAGATGGGTGTTTTCGCCGGGATCCTGACCGGGGCGCTCTCCGGCTACCTTTACAACAAATATTCCGGCGTACAGTTTAACGGTGCGATGGCGATTTACTCCGGCCACTGCTTTGTCGCGATTGTGATGCTGCCCGTCTCCATGCTGCTCGGCGTGGTAATGAGCGAAATCTGGCCGTACGCTCAGCACGGGATTAGCGCGCTGGCGCTGGCCATTAAAGGCTCAGGTCCGTTCGGCGTAGCCATTTACGGTTTCCTTGAGCGCATTCTGGTACCGACTGGCCTGCATCATCTGGTTTATACCCCGTTCCTCTATACCGAACTCGGGGGACGCAGGAGGTGTGCGGCGCAACCTATCAGGGCGCGCGCAATATCTACTTCGCCGAAATGGCCTGCCCGGAGGCGAAGCAGCTCAGCAGCACCGTGGTGTGGGACGCGCGCGGCATCAGCAAAATGTTCGGCCTGCCCGCCGCCGCGCTGGCGATGTATATGACCGCAAAACCGGAACGCAAAGCCGTTGCGAAAGCCATTTTGATCCCGGCGGCGCTGACCTCGCTGCTGGTCGGCGTCACCGAGCCGATTGAGTTCTCCTTCCTGTTCGTCGCGCCGCTGCTGTTCGTGGTTCACGCGGTGCTGACCGGCATCGGCATGATGCTGTTCTCGCTATTTGGCGTTCACGCCATCGGTGCCAACGGGATCATTGATTTCATTCTCTACAACCTGCCGCTCGGCACGGAGAAATCTAACTGGCCAATGTACATCCTGGTAGGGCTGATCATGTTTTCCCTCTACTTCACGGTGTTCCGCTTCCTTATTCTGCGCTTCAACATGAAGACCCCAGGCCGTGAGGATGAGGATCAGGAGACACGTCTCTACAGCAAGCAGGAGTACCAGGCGAGGGGCAATAACGACGGGCTGGGTGAGTCCATCGTAGTGGGCCTCGGCGGCAGGGAGAATATTGAGGTTGTGGATAACTGCTATACCCGCTTACGCGTCACGGTGAAGGACGTCGACATCATCGACGAGCCGCGCCTGAAAGCGACCGGCGCGAAAGGGGTCATCAAACAAGGTAACAACGTTCAGGTGGTCTACGGGCTGCATGTCAAAAAAATGCGAGAAGCCGTTGAGACGTTTCTCTGAAAGGAGCTAAAGATGTTTACACCCCCCTTTATTCTGTCGATTGCCGGTGGCGGCAGCACCTACACGCCGGGTATTGTGAAAAGCCTGATGGTACGTCTGCATGACTTCCCGCTGGCCGAAATCCGCCTCTATGACATCGACGAGGCGCGTCAGAACACCATCGCGCCGGTGGTTGAGAAAGTGATTCGCGACCACAGTGAAAGCATCAAATTCACCGTCACCACTGACCCGGAAGTGGCGTTCAGCGGCGCACATTTCGTCTTCGCCCAGATGCGGGTCGGTCAGTATAAAATGCGCGAGCAGGATGAGAAGATCCCACTGCGGCACGGCGTGGTCGGCCAGGAGACTTGCGGTCCCGGCGGGCTGGCGTACGGACTGCGCACGATCCTGCCGATGGTCGAGCTTATCGATCGGGTGGATCGCTACGCACATGAAAAAGCCTGGATCGTGAACTACTCCAACCCGGCAGCGATCGTGGCGGAAGGCGTGCGCCGCCTGCGCCCGAACGCGCGGGTGCTGAACATCTGCGATATGCCCGTCGCCGCAATGCGCAATATGGGTGCCATTCTGGGCGTGGATCGCCACAAGCTGGAGGTGGACTATTTCGGCCTGAACCACTTCGGCTGGTTTACCCGCGTGCTGGTGGACGGCGAAGACAAGCTGCCCGAACTGCGCAAACATATCGCGAAGTTTGGCCTGTTGACGGAAGACGCCGCTAAAACCGATCCGCAACATTCCGATCCCTCCTGGGTGAAGACCTGGCGCAACATCAAGCCCGTCATGGATAACTTCCCGGAGTACCTGCCGAACCCGTATCTGCAGTATTACCTGATGCCAAACCAGATTGTGGAGCATCAGAACCCGGACTATACCCGCGCTAACGAAGTGATGGACGGGCGTGAGAAAAAACTCTTTGCTGCTGCGCAAGAGTACAAGCGCACCGGGATCCTGCCGGATGCTTTCCACGTGGGCGTCCACGGCGAGTTTATCGTCGACGTGGCCTGCTCGCTGGCCTTTAACCTGCGCAGCCGCCATCTGGTGATGGTGGAAAACCGCGGGGCGATTACCAACCTGCCATACGATGCGATGGTGGAAGTGCCCGCCTATATCACCTCCGAAGGACCAGAGCCTGTGCGCATCGGTCGGGTGCCGCTGTTCCATCAGACCCTGCTGCAACAGCAGCTGGCATCCGAACAGCTGCTGGTGGAGGCGACCATCGAAGGCAGTTATGAGAAAGCCCTGCAGGCCTTCACCCTGAACCGCACCGTGCCGACCATGGCGCACGCGAAAGCAATTCTGGATGAGATGATCGAAGCCAACCGCGACTACTGGCCCGCGCTGCAAAAGGCCTGGCAGAATGGCGAAACGGTGAAAAAATAGGGGCTTGCTCGCGAGTTGAACGTGGTTTGCTTGTCGGTGTCATAAAAAACACCGACAATCCTTTTTTACGGAAAAGAATGGAGGCATCCCATGTCCACCTCATATTTTGTCGCCGCCGACTGGCTGATTGAGCACGGCGACGACCCGGAAGTCCAGATTATTGACGCGCGGATGGCCCCAACCGGGCAGGAACATCTTCGTGATATGCTCGCTGAATACCGTGCCGGCCATCTGCCTGATGCGGTGTTTTTTGATATTGAAGCCCTCTCCGATCACAACTCTCCCCTGCCGCACATGCTGCCGCGCCCGGAAGCCTTTTCCGTGGCGATGCGCGAGCTGGGCGTGAGCCGCGACAAGCATCTGGTTGTTTACGATGAGGGCAACCTCTTTTCCGCACCGCGCGCGTGGTGGATGTTAAAACAGTTTGGCGTAGAGAAAGTGTCAATTCTGGCAGGCGGTCTGGCGGGCTGGAAGCGTGATGACCTGCCGCTTCAGCAGGGTGATGTCACGCTGCCGGAAGGCGATTTCGATGCCACGTTTGACGCACACGTCGTCAAACGTCTGACTGACGTACTGGTCGTTAGTCACGAGAAGACGGCGCAAATTGTCGATGCCCGTCCTGCTCCTCGCTTTAATGCCGAAGCGGATGAACCGCGTCCGGGTCTGAAGCGTGGACATATTCCGGGCGCGCTGAACGTGCCGTGGGGCGATCTGGTATTTGAAGGGGAGCTGAAAACCACCGATGAACTGCGCGCCATTTTTGACCGTGCGGGTGTGGATTTACATCGTCCGATCATTGCCAGCTGCGGTTCCGGCGTAACGGCCTGCGTGGTGATTCTGGCACTTGCCACCCTCGGGGTTAACGACGTCACTCTTTACGACGGCGCCTGGAGCGAATGGGGTGCGCGAGACGATCTGCCGGTTGAACCGGCAAAATAATGGATAACCGCCTGGCCACGCTGTTAACGCGCGGGGCGTCACTGACCCGCGCGGAGTATCGCGTCCTCGCCCACCTCACGGAGCATCCGCTGCTGGTGGGCAATATCACGGTGCGCGAGCTGGCGCAGGCGACATTTGTTTCTACCGCCACCATTATGCGGCTGTGTCAGAAGCTGGGGTTCAGCGGTTTTAGCGAGTTTATCTGGCACTGCAAGCAGCTGCTTTCTGACACGCCGCATATCGCCGTGCAGGGGCAATCGCTCCCTGAGCTGCCTGCCCTTTTTAATCAATTCATCGCCAACTATCAGCAAACTTTTCAGTGGGTCACCCAGGACAAACGCCAGCATTTTGCCAACCTGCTGCGCCAGAAAGAGAGCTTTTTTCTCTACGGTGCCGGGTTTTCCTATCTGTTTGCCGAGTACCTGACCAAGAAATTGCAGGTATTGGGCAAAACGGCATTTATCTCCGGGCCGGGGGACAGCCGGAACATTTTTCTCAGCAACGCCGCCCGCTATCAGGTGTTCATTGCCGTTTCACGCAGCGGCGAAACGGAGCAGGTGCTGGATAAAGCGCGAATTGCCAAAAACGTCGGGATGACCGTCGTCGCGTTTACCCGCGCCTCGGCCAATACGCTGGCGGGGATGGCGGACGTACACTTTGCCCTCTATGACGAAGCGGTACATTTCGCTGCTGAAGCAGCAGGCGTGACGTCATTTGAGTCGAATCTGGTGCTGCTGATGGATTTACTGCTGCTGGAAGCAACGGGGTGAAGTTCACCCCGCGTCATCAGATAATGCGGTTGGTTTTGAGATCGCGCAGGAACCCGCCCCAGCGACGCTCATAAAACGGCGTGATGTGCTCGGTAATAAAATGGCTGATGCCCTTCTCACCTTTCGTCACCTGGCAGATATCAATCGGCTCGTCGCCCGGCAGCGTGTCGGTCGCCACGCTTCCCGCCGCCTGAATGATGTCGTCGATATCGCCATCTGCTTCAATACCGATCAGCAGCACTGGTTGCTCGTCGGCATTCTCTTTAATGGAGCAGAGGAATGCGCGCCTGACGGGCTTGAGCGTTTTGAAGAGCGTGGTCAGGGAATCAATCATCTGCGCGGGCGGCTCGGCCACTTCGGAGAGCAGCAGCGTTTCCCCCCCTTCCAGCACTTCCTGAGTGCTGAGCGGATTGCCCTCTTCACCCATCAGGTGACTGATTTCACGCGGGGTGAACTCTTTCCCGGTTGGCAGTTTGGCGTTGAGGAACAGGGTCTGGCCCAATGTCATTTCAAACAGCGTACGCACCGGCATCACCACGAATGCCTGTTCATCTTCCACGGCTTCCTGCAGCGCTTCCAGTGAGGTAAAGAACGGGATCACTGAAGAGCCGTCGTCTTTCTCCCAGTGCAGCAGATCCAGCGCGCTGTCTTCCACAACCTGCTCACCTTCCGCCGCGGTGCCTGGCACCCAGACGGTAGATTCCAGCAACGTGCGGAAAAATGCCGGACGGTGAGCGGGCTCGGTGGCCGCCTGTTCCAGCAGAGTTTCTAATTCGTTTTTGGTTTCGGACATAGTTTGGCTACTTCACAATTGCCCGGCGGCGCTACGCTTGCACGGGCCTACGGGTTTTGTAGGCCGGGTAAGCGTAGCGCCACCCGGCAAAAAAGGTTACTCAGCCGTCAGCAGGTTCGCCACGGTACGCACGCCCAGACCGGTCGCACCCGCGGACCACTGTTCTACCGCTGCTTTACGGTAGGTTGCGGAGCAGTCGATGTGCAGCCAGCCTTCGTGATAGTTCTCAACGAAGTGAGACAGGAAGCCTGCTGCGGTACTTGCCCCTGCCGGATACGCCGCGCTTGCGGTGTTATTCAGCTCGGCAAAGTTGGACGGCAGCTGGCTGCGGTGGAACTCGGCCAGCGGCAGACGCCAGAATGACTCGTTTTCCGCCGCGGCGCTTGCCAGCAGGCGTGCGGCCAGCTTGTCATCGAAGCTGAACAGCGCATGGTAGTCGTTCCCCAGGGCGGTTTTCGCCGCACCGGTCAGGGTCGCCATGTCGATAATCAGCTCAGGTTTCTGCGCAGAGGCGTCAATCAGGCCATCAGCCAGCACCAGGCGGCCTTCGGCATCGGTGTTCATCACTTCAACATTTTTGCCGTTGCGATAGCGAATGATGTCACCCAGCTTGAAGGCATTGCCGCTGACCATGTTGTCGGCGCAGCACAGGTAAAGCTTCACGCGCTTGTTCAGGCCGCGGGTAATCGCGAACGCCAGCGCACCAGTGATGGTTGCCGCGCCGCCCATGTCGGACTTCATGGAGTCCATGAAGGCGCTCTGCTTCAGGCTGTAGCCGCCGGTGTCAAAAGTAATGCCTTTGCCGACCAGGCAGGCAAAGACAGGCGCTTCTTTATCGCCGGTTGGGTTGTAATCCAGCGCCAGCAGGACCGGAGGTCGCTCAGAGCCACGGCCTACGGTGTGGATACCCATATAGTTCTGCTCGCGCAGGTCTTCACCTTTGGTAATACGGTAGGACATTTTGTCGCCCGCCACGCCGCACAGCAGGTCAACGGCGCGCTGCGCCAGCTGCTCAGGACCTAACTCTTCCGCCGGGGCGTTGATGGTGTCGCGTACCCAGTCGATGATCTGCAGGCGGCTTTCCAGCTCTTTCTGACCGGCTTCGTCGAGGTTTGCCCACTCAATTTTGCGGGTGCCTTTCGGACCTTTGTACCCCGCCCAGAATGCCCAGCTGCGGTCGGTGTCCCAGCCTTCGCCTTCCAGCGAGACATGTTTGATCCCCAGACCGTCGATTTTGCGCGCGGCGCGCTGGATCAGGCCCAAATCATCGTTGCCCGTCAGGTGCAGGGTAATACCGTCGTTATTGATGCTGTAGCTGGCTTTCTCGCCCCAGCGCGCGTCGGCAGGCTGCGTAGAGAGCGTAATCTTCATCGCTTCGGTCATTTTATTTATCCTTATTAGCAAACGGGCCGCCTGAAGGCAGCCCGTTAAGTGATTTACTCTGCTTCATCTAACCAGACTAACAGAATCGCCTCCAGAATTTTTTCATTGGATGCGTTTGGATCGTCGTCGAAATCGTCTAAATCGCAGATCCACTGGTGCATGTCGGTGAATCGTACGGTTTTCGGATCGAGATCCGGGTTCGCGTCGTAGAGCGCTTCGCCGATCTCACGGCTGTCTGTCCACTTCAGTCCCATATTAATGCTCGCGTGCGTGGTTGATGGTGTAGCGTGGGAATTCCACGACCAGATCTTCGTCGGTCACCGCGGCCTGGCAGCTTAAGCGGCTGTCTGGCTCCAGACCCCATGCTTTATCCAGCATGTCGTCTTCGTCTTCGGTGCTTTCGGCGAGCGAGTCAAAACCTTCACGCACGATGCAGTGACAGGTGGTGCAGGCACAGGATTTTTCACAGGCGTGTTCCACTTCGATACCTGCGCGCAGGGCAACATCGAGAATGGTTTCGCCAGTCTTCGCTTCCAGAACAGCGCCATCCGGACAAAGGTCCGCATGAGGCAAAATAACAATCTTTGGCATATTAAACCTCGTCCACGGACTGGCCTTTCAGCGCGACGCGGACGGATTTGTCCATGCGGCGAGCGGCGAAGTCCTGGGTTTGTTTATCAACGTTTTTAATGGCTTCTTCTATTGCGTCAGCATCATTGCCCATGGCGACAACGCTTAAGTGCGCGGCAGCCTCGTCAATCACCTGACGCTCAGCGGCGCTTAACAGCGCGGCATCGGCATTGAGTGCACCGGTCAGGCTTTCCAGCACGCGTGCGGCTTCCACTTTCTGTTCCGCCAGCATACGCGCCTTCACATCCTGCTCGGCGTAGCTCATTGAGTCCTGAATCATGGAGGCGATCTCGCCATCGGTCAGGCCGTAGGACGGCTTCACCTGGATGGATGATTCCACGCCGGTGGATTTTTCCATCGCCGTGACGCTCAGCAGGCCGTCCGCATCAACCTGGAAGGTAACGCGAATATGCGCCCCGCCCGCTGGTAATGCCGGGATACCGCGCAGTGCAAAGCGCGCCAGAGAGCGGCAGTCCTGCACCAGTTCGCGTTCGCCCTGCATGACGTGGATGGACATCGCAGTCTGGCCGTCTTTAAAGGTGGTGAACTCCTGCGCGCGCGCCACCGGAATGGTGGTGTTACGCGGGATGACTTTCTCCACCAGGCCACCCATGGTTTCTAAACCAAGGGACAGCGGGATAACGTCCAGCAGCAGCATTTCACTGTCCGGCTTGTTGCCGACCAAAATATCGGCCTGAATGGCCGCGCCCACGGCAACCACTTTGTCCGGATCGATGGCGGTCAGCGGCGTGCGGCCAAAGAACTCACCTACACGTTCGCGCACCAGCGGCACACGGGTAGAACCGCCGACCATGACCACTTCCAGCACCTCGTCAGCCTCAACGCCCGCATCTTTCAATGCGCGACGGCAGGCCAGCAGCGTGCGTTTCACCAAAGGTGCGATCAGATCGTTAAACTGGTCACGGGAGATTTCACCCTGCCAGCCCGCCACGTTCACGGTAACCGTCTGCGCATCGCTGAGGGCAATTTTGGCGTCGATGGCGGCATCCAGCAGTTCACGCTGGACGCGCGCATCGCTGCGATCGGCAATCCCCGCCTGCTCACGAATGTAATCCGCCAGCAGATGGTCGAAGTCATCGCCGCCCAGCGCGGAATCCCCGCCGGTCGCCAGCACTTCAAATACGCCACGGCTTAAGCGCAGGATGGAGATATCAAAGGTACCGCCGCCGAGGTCGTAAACGGCAATCACCCCTTCCTGACCGGAGTCGAGGCCATAGGCAATGGCCGCCGCCGTCGGTTCGTTCAGCAGGCGTAATACGTGCAGGCCCGCCAGACGGGCGGCGTCCTTGGTGCCCTGACGCTGTGCATCGTCAAAATAGGCCGGAACGGTAATCACCACGCCGTCGAGATCGCCGCCGAGCGTCGCCGTAGCGCGCGCTGCCAGCGCCTTCAGGATGTCCGAAGAAACACGGATCGGGTTAAGCAGACCGGCCTCGGTCGCGATCATCGGCAGGCCGTTTTCACTGGCCTGAAGCTGATACGGCAGATGCGGGTAACGGGTCTGAATATCGGCCAGCGAACGGCCCATCATGCGCTTAACCGAGCTGATGGTGTTGGCCGGATCGCGCGCGGCGTTGGCGCGCGCGTCGTAGCCTACCGCGTGACCCTGCTGCTGGTAATGGACCACGGAAGGCAGCAGATGGCGGCCCTGCTCGTCAGCCAGCGTTTCCGCCTGGCCGCTACGCACGGTCGCCACGAGAGAATTGGTGGTGCCCAGGTCAATACCCACCGCCAGACGACGCTGGTGCGGTGCGGCACTTAAGCCAGGCTCACTAATTTGTAATAAGGCCATAATTGCTTCCGAAATTAAAAATCGAGCAGCTTTTCTTCGAGTTGTTCAGCACTGCTTCGCAGTTTATCGAGAAAACGGAGTTTGCGCACAGTGTCTGCCGCCACGTCCCAGGTCTCGTTGTTCAGTTGCTCCACCATCTGCTGATGGCGGCTATCAAACATACCCTTCACGCGCGTGATAAAGCTTTCCAGGCGCGCTTCGTCTTTAGCCTGTTCAATCTCATCCAGCTCTTCGCGCAGCTCCAGCTGTTCCATCAGAAACGCCGTATCGCGAACGGTATGCTGTTCGCTCGCCAGATCAAAACCGTGGAGCGAGAGCAGATATTCAGCACGCGCCAGCGGATGACGCAGCGTCTGCCAGGCCTGGTTAATGGTGGCAGAGTGCGAAACTGCAGCCAACTGCTCGGCCTGCGTCCCGCTGGCGAATTTATCCGGATGGTACTGACGCTGCAAATCCTGAAAACGGACCGTCAGCGCCTGAAGATCGATCGGGTATTGAGCGGGTAGTCCGAAGAGAGTGAAGTAATCCATAACAATCTCAGGGGTAGCCTGTTAGAACAAACCCCACGCGCAGCAAAGCCACGGTGGGGTTTCGGATGACGCGCGGTTAAACGTGGAAGCTTTCGCCGCAACCACACTCGTCTTTGACGTTCGGGTTCGTGAATTTGAACCCTTCGTTCAGGCCTTCTTTGACGAAGTCCAGCTGAGTGCCGTTGAGGAATTGCAGGCTTTTGCCATCGACCACCACCTTCACGCCCTTGTCTTCAAACACGGTGTCATCAGACGCCGGCTCGTCAACAAACTCCAGTACGTAAGCCATACCAGAACAGCCGGAGGTACGTACGCCCAGTCGCAGGCCAAAGCCTTTACCACGGTTCGCCAGAAAAGAGCTTACTCGCGCGGCAGCGCTGTCGCTAAGGGTAATCGACATACTCAAACCTCAATTATTTTGCTTCACGTTTGCTTTTGTAATCCGCAATGGCGGCTTTGATCGCGTCTTCTGCCAGAATAGAACAGTGAATTTTCACCGGTGGCAGTTCGAGTTCTTCAGCAATATCCGTGTTCTTGATTGCCTGTGCTTCGTCCAGAGACTTGCCCTTCACCCATTCAGTGACCAGGGAGCTGGACGCAATGGCAGAACCGCAGCCGTAGGTCTTGAAGCGCGCGTCTTCAATGATACCTTCATTGTTGACTTTAATCTGCAACTTCATCACGTCGCCACACGCCGGTGCACCCACCATGCCGCTACCAACAGATTCGTCGCTGTTGTCAAAAGAGCCAACGTTGCGCGGGTTTTCGTAATGATCGATGACTTTTTCGCTGTATGCCATGATTGAATTCTCCTTATGTACCGATTAGTGATGTGACCATTCAATGCTGTTCAGATCCACGCCCTGCTTAAACATTTCCCACAGTGGAGAAAGGTCACGCAGACGGCCGATGGAGTTACGAACCAGCTTGATGGTGTAGTCAATCTCTTCTTCGGTAGTGAAACGACCTAAAGAGAAACGGATAGAGCTGTGTGCCAGCTCGTCAGTCATACCCAGCGCGCGCAGCACGTAGGATGGCTCCAGGCTTGCAGACGTACAGGCAGAACCGGAAGAAACGGCCAGGTCTTTGAGGGCCATGATCAGCGACTCGCCTTCAACATAGTTGAAGCTGACGTTGAGGATGTTTGGCGCGCCCTGCTCGAGATCGCCGTTCAGATACACTTCTTCCATACCCTTCACGCCGTCCCACAGACGGTTACGCAGCGTGCGCAGGCGTGCCATCTCGGTTTCCATCTCTTCTTTCGCAATGCGGTATGCTTCGCCCATGCCCACGATCTGGTGTACAGGCAGCGTACCGGAACGCATGCCGCGCTCGTGACCGCCACCGTGCATCTGTGCTTCGATGCGGATACGTGGCTTACGACGAACGTACAGCGCGCCGATCCCTTTCGGGCCATAGATTTTGTGGCCGGAGAAGGACATCAGGTCCACTTTCAGCTGGCTCAGGTCGATAGGCAGTTTACCCACGCTCTGGGTCGCATCTACGTGGTAGATAATACCGCGCGCACGGCACATTTCGCCGATGGTGGCGATGTCCTGAACGACGCCGATTTCGTTGTTGACGTGCATGATGGAGACCAGAATGGTGTCATCACGCATCGCTGCTTCGAGCTCTTTCAGGTCGATGATACCGTTGCTCTGCGGCGCCAGGTAAGTCACTTCGTACCCTTCACGCTCCAGCTGACGGCAGGTGTCCAGCACGGCTTTGTGTTCGGTTTTGCTGGTGATAATGTGCTTGCCTTTTTTCTGATAAAAGTTGGCTGCACCTTTGATCGCCAGGTTGTCGGATTCGGTCGCACCGGAGGTGAAAACAATCTCACGCGGGTCGGCACCCACCAGGTCAGCAATCTGATTACGGGCGATATCAACCGCCTCTTCAGCATGCCAGCCAAAACGGTGTGAACGGGAAGCTGGGTTACCAAAGTTTCCGTCCAGGGTCAGACACTGCATCATTTTCTCGGCAACACGCGGGTCCACCGGCGTGGTTGCGGAGTAATCGAGATAAATCGGTAATTTCATTGCTCTATAAACTCCGTACATCGCTTCAATGCAAGGAATCAGGCAACCGGCTGGATGTACGACCGAGTACGCGGGGCGCGGTGCCCCGGCCTGATTCTGAAATACTTATCGTTTTATTACGCGCGCAGTTTGACGTCGATGGCGTCCTGCGCGCGGGTGCTGCGTTGGGAATCATGGCTGTGCTGACGGCCTGATACATCCAGAACTTCCTGGTTATTCACCAGCTCACCGAGGGTGATGTTGTTCAGGAAGCCGGTCAGACGGTCGCTCAGATCGCGCCACAGCGCGTGGGTCAGGCACTTATCGCCGCCCTGGCAGCCGCCTTTACCCTGGCAACGGGTCGCGTCGACGGATTCGTCAACTGCGCTAATCACTTCACCCACTGCAATACTGCCCGCGTCTTTACCCAGCAGATAACCGCCGCCCGGGCCACGAACGCTGGAAACCAGTCCATTTTTACGCAGTCTGGAGAACAGCTGTTCCAGATAGGAGAGGGAGATCCCTTGTCGTTCAGAAATATCAGCCAACGGAACCGGGCCCGCTTCGGAGTTGAGCGCAACGTCCAGCATCGCGGTCACGGCATAACGCCCTTTAGATGTCAGTCTCATGTCTTACTTAACCTCAAACTCGCCCCTGCCCGGGGTTTTTTATTGTAAAATGGGGGTATTGCATAGCAGGGCCAAGTCTGACATTCCTGACTAAAATGGTCAACTATTTACTTGACTGTTTTAGTCAGGTATTTAACCTTCTGTGCCGTATCCTTTTGCCCGGCGGCGCTTCGCTTACCCGGCGAACAGACGACACTACTCTTTATTCTTCTGCTCAATCGACGCCAGAATGCCGCGCAGGATGTTTAGCTCCTGGCTTTCCGGGCGCGCGCGGGTGAACAGACGACGCAGCTTGTTCATCACCTGGCCTGGATGGCCTTCACGAATAAAGCCGGTCGAAAGCAGCGTCTGCTCCAGGTGACCATAGAAACGCTCAAGGTCATCCACCAGCGGGTAGGCCGTCTCTTCTTTCTGCTCTACCTCTTTCTCCTGCGTCGCCAGCCACGCCATACGCACTTCGTAGGCGATCACCTGCACTGCCATCGCCAGGTTCAGCGAGCTGTATTCCGGGTTGGCGGCAATCGCCACATGGTAGTGGCATTTCTGCAGTTCATCGTTGGTCAGGCCAACACGCTCACGGCCAAACACCAGCGCAACTGGCGCCTGTTCTGCCTCAGAGACACTCTTCAGACCGCATTCGCGCGGGTCCAGCATCGGCCACGGCAATGTGCGGGAGCGAGCGCTGGTGCCGACCACCAGGCTGCAACCTGCCAGCGCTTCGTCGAGGGTATCGACGATCTGCGCGTTGCCAATCACGTCGCTGGCTCCGGCGGCCAGGGCGATGGCCTGCGAGTCTGGCTTCACCAGCGGGTTAACCAGCCACAGGTTCGTTAAGCCCATGGTTTTCATAGCGCGGGCAACGGAGCCCATGTTGCCGGTGTGCGATGTTTCGACCAGCACGATTCGAATGTTTTGCAGCATAATTTTTAGTGTCTGAATTCAGCGTCTGAAGAATATTCGGGCATATTATCATAAACGAGAGACATAATCCGATCCCGCTGCTATACTCTGCGCCGATTTTCCTGTTCTTTAACATCCAGTGAGAGAGACCGATGCATCCGATGCTGACCATCGCCGTGCGCGCAGCGCGCAAGGCGGGTAATGTAATTGCCAAACACTACGAAACGCCAGACTCCGTAGAAACCAGCCAGAAAGGCAGCAATGATTTCGTGACGAATGTCGATAAAGCCGCAGAAGCGATTATTATCGAAACGATCCGCAAATCTTACCCGCAGCACACCATCATCACCGAAGAAAGCGGTGAACATGAAGGTACCGATCAGGATGTTCAATGGGTTATCGATCCACTGGATGGCACCACCAACTTCGTCAAACGCCTGCCACACTTCTCTGTGTCTATCGCCGTACGCATCAAAGGCCGTACTGAAGTCGCTGTTGTCTACGATCCAATGCGTAACGAACTGTTCACCGCTACCCGCGGTCAGGGCGCACAGCTGAATGGCTACCGTCTGCGCTGCAGCAACGCTCGCGATCTGGACGGCACCATCCTGGCGACCGGTTTCCCGTTCAAGGCGAAACAGCACGCAACCACCTACATGAATATCCTGGGCAAACTGTTCACCGAATGCGCGGACTTCCGTCGCACCGGTTCTGCTGCGCTGGATCTGGCTTACGTGGCGACCGGCCGCGTTGACGGATACTTCGAGCTGTCTCTGAAGCCATGGGATTTTGCCGCGGGCGAGCTGATCGCACGTGAAGCAGGTGCCATCGTGTGTGATTTCACCGGCGGCCATAACTATATGTCTACCGGCAACATCGTTGCCGGTAACCCACGCGTCGTTAAAGCCATGCTGGCAAACATGCGTGATGAACTGAGCGACGCGCTGAAGCGTTAATCCCGGTCATTCCCTCTCCCTGTGGGAGAGGGAATCCCAACTAAAACGGCCGCAATCCCCTTCCCACCGGTACCACACTGTTCCACATCGTCACCGCCGCCACCAGCAGAATCACCCCGCCCGCCAGCGCGAGCGTTGTCCATCCGACCTGTCGCCACAGCACCGGCGTTTTATTGCCGCTGAGTTTAACCGCCAGCTGACGGAAGCTGTGCACCAGCAACGCCAGCGAAGAAATCGTCAGTGACGTTCCAGCCGCCATCGCCAGCGCAGAAAGCATTCCCCAGCCAAACACGCCAATCACCTTGCTGAACAACAACACCATGATTGCCCCCGAGCACGGGCGCATCCCCATCGAGAGCACAATCATCAGCCGCGCACGCCAGTCATCACCGTTCTGTAGCTGTTCCTGCGTCGGCAGATGCTGATGTCCGCAGCCACAGTTTTCATCGTGAACGTGATGCGGCGTAAAAGTCCTGAATTGCGGTTTTTGCAACAGCGCGCGCAGTTTTTTCAGTGCTCGCCAGCAGAGGATCAGCCCCAGCACGCCCACCAGCGCATAGCTCCCCTTTTCCAGCCAGAAGCTACTCATGTGCAGCTGCCGGGCTGGAAGCTGAAGAAGTGAAAGCACCACGACAACCAGCCCAATCGCCACGCCCCCCTGAAGCAGCGAGGAGGCCAGCGTAAGACCCATGCTCGATTTCAGCTTCGACGGATGGGTCGCAAGCCAGGTGGTGATAACGATTTTGCCATGCCCAGGCCCCAGCGCATGCAGCACCCCGTAGATAAAGCTGAACGCCAGCAGGGAACCGCCCGCTTTCGTTGGGTTCTCCGCCACCGCTTTCAGTAAACCACTCATCTGCTGGTTCACCTCGCGTTGCCAGATGATGCTTTTCATCATCACCTGCGGCCAGGCCTGCCACAGCCAGAGCGAACCGCCAATAGCTAACAGTATAAAAAGCGCCAGCGGCCAAAGATGAAGCCAGCGGCGAGATTTGCGGGACGGAGAAGCGATCACTGACATTGTAACGTCACCTCCTGCGCGAACTGTTTACCCAACTCCATGTCCTCCGGTGGCGCATCTTCTTTATCAAGAGAGACGGCAAAGTTCAGCGTCTCTTCGCTGGGCTTCGGTGTGTGAACCGCCATTTTGCAGGTTTTCTGCAACGAGGCCGGCAGCTGTACATCGCTCTCGTCGGCGTAGTGCATGTCGACGTAGTAGGTGGGGTCAAAAGTGGAAAAAGTATATTTTTGCCCTGCCAGCGGCTGCGGGTGCGCCAGCGGAAGGACGAACGTCAGCACCGCCTGATGCCCGTCGCGTGACATACCATACTCCGTGGGTCGGTTAAGAAACTTCACCTTCTGGCCGTTATGCCAGAACTCGGTGAAGTAGTGCTGACCCAGCACGTTAGCCATCACTTCCGCCGCCAGCTTTTTCCAGATTTCATCGCCGGGCTTCGCATTTCCCGCATCATAAAGCAGGTCAGCCGAGGTGATTTCATCCATCGTCCAGCGCATCTTCAGGCCACTTAACTGCGTGCCGTCGGTGACCAGTTCGGTTTTCAGGCTGATAAAACTGTGAGGATGTGCGCAGGTGGTGAAGGAGATAACCGCCAAAAATAACGCCATCGCACTGTGTTTAACTGTCTGCATCAATTCCTCACGTCAAAAATTCTGTGATGTTCTCCAGCAATCCTGAGTGAAAGGCCTGCCGGTGCGCTTTTCAGCCCCCATCCTTTAGCTATTCTTATCAAACATTCACACTGGATACCCGACAGATGATGACGACGCTTGAAATTCCATCTGTGCTTTCCAGTTCGCAGCGCCGTTGCCAGGTGCTTTTAATGCTTTACCTGCCCGATGCTGCCGTCACCGCACAGAGCATAATCGCAGCCAACGGCGTGGACGACGTCCTGGCACGGCAAGATATAGCCGAGACGCGCGATGAAATCCAGCGCTATCACCGGCTGGATATCGTCACGCACCACGACGGCAGCTACCGGATTGAAGGCACTGCCCTGAACCAGCGTTTATGCCTGCTGCACTGGCTGCGCAGGGCGCTCCGCCTTTGCCCGCAGTTTGTCTCGCACCAGTTTACGCCAGCGTTAAAAACCGCGCTTAAACAACACGGCATCGCGCGGCCACTTTACGACGATGCTAACCTGCGGGCGTTAATCAACTTCTGCTCGCGCAAGCTGCAGCGGCAGTTTGAGTGTCGCGACATCCAGTTCTTACAGCTCTACTTACAGTACTGCCTTATCCAGCACCACCTGGGGAATACGCCACAATTTTCCCATGCCCAGCGCAGCTGGACGCAGTCGCGGGGAGAGTATTTTACGGCGCAGGAGATCGTCCGTCACTGGAAGCGGCGCGTTCCTCAGGGCGCGCATGTGGATGAGCAGTTGTTTCTGGCGCTGCTGTTTATGATGCTCCGCACGCCCGATCCGGTGCTGGATAAGCACCAGCAGGATGAGCGTTTGCGTCGCGCCATCGTGCGCATGGTGGCCCGTTTTCGCTCGCAGACCGGGATGAACTTCAGCGACGAGCAAGGGCTGACCGATCAGCTGTATATCCATCTGTCTCAGGCGCTGGACCGTTCCCTGTTTGAAATTGGCATCGACAACAGCCTGCCAGAGGAGATCCATCGTCTCTATCCCCGGCTGTTACGCACCACGAAAGAGGCGTTGTTTGAGCTGGAAGCGGAGTTTGGCCTGCGTTTTTCCGATGAAGAGATGAGCCTGGTCGCGGTGATTTTCGGCGCCTGGCTGATGCAGGAGTCCGATCTCCATGAAAAGCAGGTGGTGCTGTTGACCGGGGAAGATAAATCCTGTGAGGAGCTGATTGAACAGCAGCTGCGCGAGTTGACGCTGCTGCCGCTCAATATTCGCTATCTGACGTTGCAGGCTTTTCAGAAAGAGGGCGCGCCGCGCGAAGCCGCGCTGGTGGTCACCCCCTATCCTGTTGCCCTGCCGCTGTTCTCGCCGCCGTTGATCCACGCGGTTGAATCACTGAATGCGCAGCAGCAAGAGCATATTCGCGCTATGCTGGAGTCGTAGTTACGCGCGTGCGGCCACTTTTGGTCGAACAAACATCGCCGGTAGCGCCACCAGCGCCATTACCCAGAAGACGCCGTGCCCGAGGTGTTGATACAGGAAACCGGCAAAGACCGTCATCACCGCAATACTGCCGCCCATTGCTACCGCGGAATAGACCGACTGCAGACGAATCACATCCCCGCCCTCACGCGCAGCGATATAGCGCATCGCCGCCAGGTGACATACGGTGAAGGTGCCGCAGTGCAGAATTTGCGCCACGATCAGCCATGGCAGATCCGTCGTCCAGCCCATAATACCCCAGCGTGCCACGCCGCAAATCGCCGAAAGCAGCAGCAGATCGCGCGCGCCAAAACGGCGGAACAGCTTTTTGCTCAGGGCGAAAATAATGACTTCGGCCACCACGCCCAGCGACCAGAGATAACCAACCGCAGAGGCAGAGTAGCCCGCCCCCTGCCAGTAGATAGCGCTGAAGCCATAGTACGCCGCATGCGCCCCCTGAAGCAGACAGACACACGCCAGAAAGCGCCAGCTCTGTGCGACCAGGCTCCGCCAGGCTGGCCAGCCCGCGCTCTCCTGATGGCGACTTTCTCCCTGCGGCATCACGGATGGACGTAACAGCATTCCCAGCAGCATCGACGCTATCCCGATGCTCAGCAGAGCCAGAATCGCACGGTAGTCGTAAAGGCTGACCAGTTTCCCCACCAGCGCGGAACCGATAACAAAAGCAATAGAGCCCCACAGGCGCACGCGGCCATAGTCCATGGTGATCTGCTTTTGCCAGGTGTTCGCCAGCGCATCCGTCAGAGGAACTAGCGGAGAGAAGAACAGGTTAAAGCCGACCATCACCACCATCAGCCAGGCAAACTGATGGCTTACCCAGAAGCAGGCGACAAAGACCAGGGTGAGCAGCGCGAGAATGCGTACAGCCTTGATCAGCAGAGAGGGATCGCTGACGCGCGGGGCAATCAGCAGGCTGCCAAGAAAACGCGCCACCAGTCCGGCCCCCAGCAGAACGCCGATGGTCTCTGGAGTCAGGCCGATTCCCTTGAGCCAGACGCTCCAGAATGGCAGAAAAATACCGTAGCTAAAGAAATAGGTGAAATAGCTGAGCGCCAGCCAGCGCGTGGAATGCAAGACCATGAATCCCTCCCGAAATGGAGGCCATAGTCTGGCGAGAATAGAAAAATTAAGCAAGTAGATAGCCTGCTATAAATTAACGAAAAATTAACATATCGTGCAGTCGTCAGGCTTATGGCAGGGAATGAAAATGTGTATTACGTTTAAATTACTCCACTTGCAGAGGTTTTCTGCCATGAACTCACTACGTTATCTCGATTTTGGTCAGTCACGCCATCTGTTGTTGTTGATTGCCCGTATCGCGCTTGTCGTCCTGTTTATTATCTTTGGTTATCCGAAACTGACGGGGTTTAGCGGCACCGTACAATATATGACCTCGCTGGGGACACCGATGCCCATGCTGGCGGCCATTATTGCGGTGGTGATGGAGGTGCCAGCCGCCATCCTGATCGTACTGGGCTTTTTCACCCGCCCTCTTGCCGTGCTGTTTGTGTTCTACACGCTGGGCACGGCGGTGATTGGTCACCATTACTGGAATATGACCGGTGACGCGGTCGTACCGAATATGATTAATTTCTACAAGAATGTCAGTATTGCGGGCGCATTTATATTGTTGGCGATTGTGGGTCCAGGCGCAATATCCCTTGACCGCCGTTAAGCCATAAAAAAAGGCCGCACGCGCGGCCTTTTAACGTTCTGCTGAGCAGAGGAATTATGCGTATACCGGGAAGCGTGCGCAGATATCCAGAACTTTACCTTTGACGCGCTCGATAACCGCTTCGTCATTGATGTTGTCCAGAACGTCACACATCCAGCCAGCCAGCTCTTTCACTTCCGCTTCTTTAAAGCCGCGACGCGTCACAGCCGGAGAACCGATACGGATACCGGACGTCACGAACGGGCTCTTCGGATCGTTTGGCACGCTGTTTTTGTTCACGGTGATGTTAGCGCGGCCCAGGGCAGCGTCAGCTTCTTTACCGGTCAGGTTCTTATCAACCAGATCCAGCAGGAACAGGTGGTTTTCAGTACCGCCAGAAACCACTTTGTAGCCACGGTTCAGGAACACTTCCACCATCGCTTTGGCGTTCTTAGCAACCTGCTGCTGATAAACCTTGAACTCTGGCTCCATCGCTTCTTTCAGCGCTACCGCTTTTGCCGCGATAACGTGCATCAGCGGGCCGCCCTGCGCGCTTGGGAACACGGCAGAGTTCAGTTTTTTGTACAGCTCTTCGTCACCGCCTTTCGCCAGGATCAGGCCACCGCGTGGACCCGCCAGGGTTTTATGGGTAGTGGTGGTCACAACGTGAGCGTGCGGAACCGGGTTCGGGTAAACGCCAGCGGCAATCAGACCCGCTACGTGCGCCATGTCGACGAACAGGTAAGCACCGATGCTGTCTGCGATTTCACGCATTTTTGCCCAGTCAACGATACCGGAGTAAGCAGAGAAGCCACCGATGATCATCTTCGGTTTATGCTCTTTAGCCTGCTTCGCCATGTCTTCGTAGTCAATTTTACCGGACTCATCGATACCGTAAGGGATGATGTTGTACAGTTTGCCGGAGAAGTTCACCGGGGAGCCGTGAGTCAGGTGGCCGCCCTGCGCTAAGTTCATACCCAGCACCGTATCGCCCGGCTGCAGCAGCGCGGTGTAAACGGCGAAGTTAGCCTGAGAGCCGGAGTGCGGCTGCACGTTCGCGTAGTCAG
This sequence comes from Enterobacter sp. T2, assembly GCF_010692925.1. Classification (NCBI taxonomy): domain Bacteria; kingdom Pseudomonadati; phylum Pseudomonadota; class Gammaproteobacteria; order Enterobacterales; family Enterobacteriaceae; genus Enterobacter; species Enterobacter sp. T2. The sequence continues at coordinate 3,593,543 of NZ_CP048736.1, forward strand.
CGCCAAAGAGTTCTTTCGCACGGTCGATTGCCAGTTGCTCAACGATATCAACGTACTCGCAACCGCCGTAGTAGCGCTTGCCTGGATAACCTTCAGCGTATTTGTTGGTCAGCTGAGAACCCTGTGCCTGCATGACGCGCGGGCTGGTGTAGTTTTCGGAGGCGATCAGTTCGATGTGCTCTTCCTGACGTACTTTTTCCTGCTCCATAGCCTGCCACAGTTCGGCATCATAATCGGCAATGTTCATTTCACGCTTTAACATCCGCATCTCCTGACTCAGCTAACAAGTAAATTTTGGCCTGAAAAGGCAGTCCTGTTGGACGACGGGCAACAGTATAACTGAATAGTTCTTTGATAACAGGTCTTGACAAACGATTTTACGCAAACGTTTTCCTTCACGCCACGCAAGGGTTTGAGGAATAAAGCGCTCCCCTGTTTCAACGGATTTCTTTTCAGGTTTGTGATGCATATTTTTCATCTTGCAAAGAACCATTTACAACGCAGGGGTATTTTTTATAAGATGCATTTAAAATACATCATTAAGGTTACATCAAAAGGACGCGCTCATGCTCGACGCTCAAACCATCGCTACCGTTAAAGCCACCATCCCCCTGCTGGTGGAAACCGGTCCTAAACTCACCGCTCATTTTTACGATCGCATGTTCACGCATAACCCAGAGTTGAAAGAGATTTTCAACATGAGTAACCAGCGTAATGGCGATCAGCGTGAAGCCCTGTTCAACGCCATCGCGGCCTACGCCAGCAACATTGAAAACCTGGCGGCATTACTGCCTGCGGTGGAAAAAATCGCGCAGAAGCACACCAGCTTCCAGATCAAACCCGAGCAGTACAATATTGTCGGCGGCCACCTGCTGGCAACGCTGGACGAAATGTTCAGCCCGGGCCAGGAGGTACTGGACGCCTGGGGTAAAGCCTACGGCGTGCTGGCAAACGTCTTCATCAACCGTGAAGCACAGATCTACAGTGAAAACGCCAGCAAGAACGGCGGCTGGGAAGGCACTCGCGCCTTCCGCATCGTTGAGAAAACACCGCGCAGCGCATTGATCACCAGTTTTGAATTTGAACCGGTGGATGGTCAGCCGGTAGCGGATTATCAGCCAGGCCAATATCTCGGCGTGTGGCTGAAGCCTGAAGGTTTTCCGCATCAGGAGATCCGCCAGTATTCCCTGACCCGCAAACCCGACGGCAAAGGCTATCGCATTGCGGTGAAACGCGAGGACGGCGGCCAGGTTTCCAGCTGGCTGCATAACGAAGCCAGCGTGGGTGACGTCGTTCACCTGGCCGCACCGGCGGGTGACTTCTTCATGGCGGTAGACGCTACTACCCCGGTAACGCTGATCTCGGCTGGTGTCGGCCAAACGCCAATGCTGGCGATGCTGGATACGCTGGCGAAAGCAAACCACAGCGCACAGGTCAACTGGTTCCATGCCGCAGAGAACGGCGAGGTGCATGCCTTTGCGGACGAAGTGAAAACGCTGGGCGCGACGCTGCCCCGCTTCACCGCGCATACCTGGTATCGCTTGCCAACGGAAGCAGACCGCGCAGCTGCACGTTTTGACAGCGAAGGGTTGATGAATTTAAGCCAGCATGAAGGGGCGTTCAGCGCGCCGGATATGCAGTTCTACGTCTGCGGACCGGTGGCGTTTATGCAATATGCCGCGAAGCAGCTGGTGGCGCTGGGTGTGAATAAAGACAACATTCATTACGAATGTTTCGGCCCGCATAAAGTGCTGTAATGCAAAAAGCCCCTCGAACGAGGGGCTTTTTTTTCGCCGGCTGGCGGCTACGCCTTACCCGGCCTACAAAACTGTTGGCATCGTTAAATCGCGGCGTCGTCTTCTTCGCCGGTACGGATACGGATCACGCGCGCCACGTCAAAGACGAAGATTTTACCGTCGCCAATTTTGCCCGTCTGCGCCGTGCGGATGATGGTATCCACGCAGGTATCGACGATGTCATCGCTGACCACGATTTCAATTTTCACTTTCGGCAGAAAGTCGACCATGTACTCTGCGCCACGGTAAAGCTCGGTGTGGCCTTTCTGACGACCAAAACCTTTCACTTCCGTCACGGTCATCCCGGTGATGCCGACTTCCGCCAGCGCTTCACGCACATCATCCAGTTTGAAAGGTTTAATAATCGCATCAATCTTTTTCATGGTGGGTCCTTAAACGCTTGCCTGTAAGCTGCCTCGTAATCGATTGCTCACAGTACCATACGGCATTACTCTTTAAAATCGTTTGCTTCCAGCTCGTGGCGTGAGAGCAGCTTGTAAAACTCGGTGCGGTTGCGTCCGGCCATTCGCGCTGCGTGGGTCACGTTGCCTTTGGTGATCTGCAGCAGCTTGCGCAGATAGTTCAGCTCGAACTGGTTACGCGCTTCGGCGAACGTCGGCAAGGCCGTGTTTTCCCCTTCCAGCGCCTGCTCCACCAGCGCATCGCTGATAACGGGCGATGACGTCAACGCCACACACTGCTCAATCACGTTTACCAGCTGGCGAACGTTACCCGGCCAGCTGGCCGCCATCAGCCGTTTCATCGCATCGGTGGAAAACGCGCGGACAAACGGTTTATGGCGATCGGCCGCCTGGCGCAACAGGTGATTCGCCAGCAGCGGAATGTCTTCAGCACGCTCTGCCAGTGCCGGGATTTTGAGATTCACCACGTTCAGACGGTAGTAGAGGTCTTCACGAAACTCGTTGCGCGCCATCACTTTTGGTAAGTCGCGGTGGGTGGCGGAAATAATTCGTACGTTAATATCAATATCGCGGTTGCTGCCCAGCGGGCGCACTTTACGTTCCTGAAGCACGCGCAGCAGTTTGACCTGTAGCGGCGCAGGCATGTCACCAATCTCGTCGAGGAACAGCGTGCCGCCTTCCGCGGCCTGGAACAGCCCTTCCCGGCTGCTTACCGCGCCGGTGAAGGCGCCACGGGCATGACCAAACAGTTCGGACTCAAGCAATTGTTCCGGAAGCGCGCCGCAGTTAATGGCAATAAAGGCATTTTTGCTGCGCGGGCTGGCGTTGTGGATCGCCTGCGCCAGGATCTCTTTCCCGGTTCCACTCTGGCCGTTAATCAGCACGCTGACATCGGACTGGGCGACCATCCGCGCCTGCTCAAGCAGACGTAACATGATCGGGCTGCGGGTCACAATGGATTCACGCCATGCGTCGTCGCCAGAGGGTGCCGCGTGCTCCAGCGCGCTGTCGATGGCTTTGTAGAGTGCGTCTTTATCTACCGGCTTGGTGAGGAAGCTGAATACGCCCTGCTGGGTTGCGGCGACGGCATCCGGAATTGACCCGTGTGCCGTCAGGATAATCACCGGCATGCCCGGCTGCTGCTTCTGGATCTCCGCGAACAGCTGCAGGCCGTCCATTTCGTCCATCCGCAGATCGCTGATGACCAGATCAATTTTCTCGCGGCTAAGGACTTTCAGCCCTTCCTGTCCGCTTTCCGCAGTCACTACGCTGTAGCCTTCACTCACCAGACGCATCCCCAGCAGCTTTAACAGCCCGGGGTCGTCATCCACCAGTAAGAGATGGGCTGGTTTACGGCTCGTCATGCTTCACATCCTCTTGTTTCTGCGTGTCGCTGTCCGGTGCTGCAGATGCGCTACCAGGCTGATATTTGCGCGACGAGAGCTGTCTTTCGATATCGGTCAGGTTTTCCAGCTTGCGCGTCGTGGTATCCAGCTGAGTGCGTAAATGCTGTTGCTGTTGACGCAGCGTATCAAGTTCGCTGTCGGTGGACTGCTGGAGCTTACTGTAGCGAGAGCGCTCTTCAGACAGCTGAAGCTGTAATGTCTGACCATCCCGCCAGAGCTGGTATACCGGTCGTACCTGTACCGGGAGCGCGATCGTAAAGGTATCCAGCCGGGTCACATTAGCCCGGCGTTCGACGGGGGTGATTTTCGCATCGGCCAGTAGAATTCCACGCTTGAAAGCGTCCTGCCAGGTATCGTCATCCAGCATCGCCGCTTTCGAACGGGCGTCCACCGGCGCAAGACGCTGGGCACAATCTATTCCGCGCAGCCAGAACAGCGGATTATTTTCGACATCATGCCCTGACAAATTCCAGATGTCGTCACAGCGGGTAGAGAGGAAATCCGCCAGCTGGTTATCCGGCCATTTATCTTCTTGTTTACCGCTTATCGCACTTTGTGGCGCATGGGAAACGCACCCTGCCAGAAATAAACAAGGTAAACCCAGGCGAAATTTGTTGCTGGAAAACACCGCACGTACGGCGCGGAAAAAGACGTGTGACATACTCACCAGACTTAGATTCATTTTATTGGTTTTTCCGGCTCAGGGGCAGTTCAATACGGAAGCAAACATCCGCACGTTCGTCCGTGGCAATGTTTAGCTCACCCTGCATGCGTCGTATGCAGTCCCGGGCGATGCTTAAGCCCAGACCACTTCCTTTTACCGCACCCTTCCGCTGATGACTCCCCTGGAAAAAGGGTTCGAAGATCATGGTTTTTTCGTCATCAGGGATCGGGGTGCCGGTGTTAGCGACGTCAATAAACACCCGGGAACCCATCGTATAACTTCGGATATAAATGTTACCGGATTCAGTACCATAGTGCACCGCATTGGAGTAAAGATTATCCAGAACGCTCATTAAAAGCATCGGTTCAGCGAGACAGGCAGGCGCACTCAACTCCACCCCGGTATGCATCATTTTAGCTCTTGCTGGCAAGCTATGGGCGGAGATCACCATATCCACCAGCGGCGCAATCTCGACCTCTTCAAGAACGACCGCCCCGTCAGCCAGCTTGCGGTTGTAATCCAGCAGTTGTTCAATCAGCTTTTGCAGGTTGCGGCTGCTGGCATCCAGAATCTCAACAATTTCTTTCTGTTCTGGCGTTAGCGGCCCTGCCACCTCATCTGCCAGCAGCTCCGTTCCTTCACGCATGCTGGCGAGCGGCGTTTTCAGTTCATGGGAAATATGGCGCAAGAACTGATGACGCTGGGATTCCAGCCACGCCAGACGCTCAGACAGCCAGATAATACGCTGACCAACGGAGCGCAGCTCGCGAGGGCCTTTAAAGGAAACCGAATCCCCGAGCGATTTCCCCTCTCCAAGACGGTTGATCATACGCTGAATGCCCTTCACCGGGCCGATGATCATACGGGTAAAGAGCAGAACCAGCCCGAGACTCACCAGGAAAAGCACCAGTGCCTGCCAGCCGAAGAACTGCCCGCGTTCGGCTATCTCCTGCTGCAGCTGCTGACCGCGAGAGAAAATGACCGTGCGGGTTGACTGCACCATCTCGGTGTTGGCGGCAGCAAACGCTTCAAGACGCGCGGCGGCGGCGGCATCCGGCCCGCTATTGTGGCATTGCAGCTGCGCAAGATCGTTCAGATCCTGACGCAATGCCTGGTACAGCTTGTCGTCGGGCAACACGCCCGCATGCGCGTCCAGCATCTCGCTGTAGCGCTTGCGCTGACTCTGGTAAACCTTTTCCAGCGTCCGATCGTCAAGCACGCAGTACTGGCGATAGCTACGCTCCATCTCCAGCGCGGCGTTGGTCATCGCTTCACTGCGTCTGGCGTCGATAAGCGTGGTGCGGTTAGTCAGTGCGGCCTGAGCGCTCAGCGCGTTAAGGCTTTGCCACGCCTGCCAGGCGAGGATCAGCAATGGCAGCAGGATTAGCAGGAAGGCCATCATCACGAGCTGTCGCAGGGAGCGGGGAAAAACGGGCCAGCGTTTCAACGCATTACTCTCTTCATGGGGGTTTACGCAGAGCGTAACTGAGTCTGCCCTTCAGATACAACAAAGCCGGGTAAAAACCCGGCTTTGTTATGGAATAAGGCGGTGCCTAACTCGACGTTTCGCCCTGGCCTGATAAAGCATCGCTATGATCAGTAGTTGGACGGCAGGCACCTTTTTGTGCGTCATTCGAAGTTTATGTAGCACGTCCCGAAGGGGCTGACATAAGAAGGTGAATGAGCCACTGGTTAATATTATGCAACACCCGTGCCAGAATGCAAAACAAAACATTAACACATTGATATATAAACATTTTACCAACTTCACCTGTTCATTATCGTTTGAATGATTTCCAGGCTAAGTGTCGCTATTAAGCAACACCTTAACAGGAACCTGTTCTGCCATATATAAATCAATGAGTTAAATGTCTCCTTTTGGAGACAGTCGCAAACCGTCTTTGTCGCAATTTTGCGACACGCATAAAAAAGCCCGGTGCGCTACGCTTACCGGGCCTGGAAGGTACCTGCTTTACATCTTAACCCAACTGTTTACGCGCATTGCGGAAGATACGCATCCACGGGCTGTCCTCGCCCCAGTTTTCCGGGTGCCAGGAGTTGCTCACGGTACGGAACACGCGCTCCGGGTGCGGCATCATAATGGTTGCACGACCACTTTCGCTTGTGACTGCCGTAATACCGTTGACCGAGCCGTTAGGGTTAGCCGGATAGGTTTCGGTGACCTTGCCGAAGTTATCGACAAAGCGCAGCGCCACCAGACCTTTGCTTTCAAGCTGAGCCAGATGTGCTGCATCACGCACTTCTACCTGACCTTCACCGTGGGACACGGCGATTGGCATCTGTGATCCGACCATGCCCTGCAGCAGCAGAGATGGGCTTTGTGTCACTTCCACCAGGCTGAAGCGCGCTTCAAAGCGGTCAGACTGGTTACGCACAAAGCGCGGCCAGGCTTCGCTGCCCGGGATAAGCTCGCGCAGGTTGGACATCATCTGGCAACCGTTACACACGCCCAGCGCCAGCGTCTGCGGACGGTGGAAGAAGGTTTCGAACTCGTCGCGCACGCGGCTGTTAAACAGAATGGACTTCGCCCAGCCTTCACCGGCGCCCAGTACGTCACCGTAAGAGAAACCACCGCAGGCCACCAGCGCCTGGAAATCTTCCAGACCGGTACGCCCGGCCAGCAGATCGCTCATGTGAACGTCGATGGCGTCAAAGCCCGCACGATGGAAGGCAGCCGCCATTTCAACGTGGGAGTTAACGCCCTGCTCGCGCAGCACGGCCACCTTCGGACGTGCACCCGTCGCAATGTACGGCGCGGCGATGTCTTCGTTGATGTCGAAGGAGAGCTTCACGTTCAGGCCTGGATCGCTGTCGTTAGCCTTCGCGTTATGCTCCTGATCGGCACATTCCGGGTTATCACGCAGGCGCTGCATCTGCCAGGTCGTTTCCGCCCACCACATACGCAGCGTGGTGCGGCTTTCGCTGAAGACGGCATGACCGTCAGCTTCAATGACAAAGCGGTCGCCCTGTACGGCTTTACCCAGATAATGTACGCAGTCTGCCAGACCGTGCTGCGCAAGAATGGCTTCAACCGCATCGCGGTCTGCCGCACGCACCTGAATCACCGCGCCCAGCTCTTCATTGAACAGCGCTGCCAGGCGGTCTTCACCCAGAGAGGCAATATTCGCCTCCACACCACAGTGGCCGGTGAAGGCCATCTCTGCCAGCGTGACCAGCAGTCCGCCGTCGGAGCGGTCGTGGTAGGCCAGCAGCTTACGCTGCGCGACCAGCGCCTGAATTGCATCGTAGAAGCCTTTTAACTGGGCCACGTCACGCACATCGGCCGGTGTATCACCCAGCTGACGATAAACCTGCGCCAGCGCCGTGGCACCCAGCGCGTTGTGACCTTTACCCAGGTCAATCAGCAACAGGGCGTTGTCTTCGGTCGCAAGCTGCGGCGTCACGGTGTGACGTACGTCTTCCACGCGCGCAAAGGCGGAGATGATCAGCGACAGCGGAGAAGTGATCTCGCGCTGCTCGTTGCCTTCCTGCCAGCGGGTTTTCATCGACATGGAGTCTTTGCCCACCGGAATGGTCAGCCCAAGCGCAGGACACAGCTCTTCGCCCACCGCTTTCACGGCTTCATACAGGCCCGCATCTTCGCCAGGGTGACCGGCAGCGGCCATCCAGTTAGCGGAGAGCTTGATACGTTTGATATCGCCAATCTGCGTCGCGGCAATGTTGGTCAGCGCTTCACCCACAGCCAGACGGGCGGACGCGGCGAAGTCCAGCAGCGCCACAGGCGTGCGTTCGCCCAGGGCCATCGCTTCACCGTAGTAGCTGTCGAGACTCGCGGTGGTTACGGCACAGTTCGCGACCGGGATCTGCCACGGGCCGACCATCTGATCGCGCGAGACCATACCGGTTACGGTACGGTCGCCAATGGTGACCAGGAAGGTTTTCTCTGCCACCGCCGGCAGGTGCAGCACGCGGTTGACCGCTTCTGCAACGGTGATGCCCTGGCGATCCAGCGCTTTGCCCGCTGCTTTACGCGTTTGCACGTCGCGGGTCATCTTCGGCGTTTTACCGAGCAGAACGTCCAGCGGCAGATCGATCGGCTGGTTGTCGAAATGGGTGTCGCTCAGGGTCAGGTGCTTCTCTTCGGTCGCTTCGCCGATGACGGCATACGGCGCGCGCTCACGGCGGCACAGCTCGTCAAACAGCGGCAGTTGATCCGCTGCAACCGCCAGAACATAACGTTCCTGGGATTCGTTACACCAGATTTCCAGCGGGCTCATGCCTGGCTCATCGCTCAGGATATCGCGCAGGTTGAAGCGGCCACCGCGTCCGCCATCGCTCACCAGCTCCGGCATGGCGTTAGACAGACCGCCCGCGCCCACGTCATGGATAAAGAGAATCGGGTTCGCGTCGCCCAGCTGCCAGCAGCGGTCGATGACTTCCTGGCAGCGACGCTCCATTTCCGGGTTGTCGCGCTGAACGGAAGCAAAGTCGAGATCCGCATCTGACTGACCGGAGGTCATGGAGGATGCCGCGCCGCCGCCCAGGCCGATGTTCATCGCCGGGCCGCCCAGCACGATCAGCTTCGCGCCAACCACGATCTCGCCTTTCTGGACGTGATCGGCACGGATATTGCCGATCCCACCCGCCAGCATGATCGGTTTGTGATAGCCACGCAGCTCTTCGCCGTTATGACTGTCCACTTTCTCTTCATAGGTACGGAAGTAGCCGTTCAGTGCCGGACGGCCAAATTCGTTGTTGAATGCCGCGCCGCCCAGTGGACCGTCGGTCATGATATCCAGCGCGGTCACAATGCGCTCTGGCTTGCCGAAATCCTCCTCCCATGGCTGCTCAAAGCCCGGGATGCGCAGGTTGGAGACGGAGAAACCAACCAGACCCGCTTTTGGTTTCGCACCACGTCCCGTTGCACCTTCATCACGGATTTCACCGCCTGAACCGGTGGCCGCACCCGGCCACGGGGAAATTGCCGTCGGGTGGTTGTGGGTTTCCACTTTCATCAGGATATGCGCAGGCTCCTGATGGAAGTCGTAACGACCGGTAGCGTGGTCAGCAAAATAGCGCCCAACCTCGGAGCCTTCCATCACCGCGGCATTGTCTTTATAGGCAGACAGCACGTGGTCGGGGGTTTGCTCCATGGTGTTTTTGATCATTTTGAACAGCGATTTAGGCTGCTGTTCGCCGTCAATAATCCAGTCGGCGTTGAAAATTTTATGGCGGCAGTGCTCGGAGTTGGCCTGCGCGAACATGTAGAGCTCGATGTCGTTCGGGTTGCGGTTCAGCTTAACAAACGCATCCTGCAGGTAGTCGATTTCGTCTTCTGCCAGCGCCAGGCCGAGACGCAGGTTAGCGTCAATCAGCGCCTGACGGCCCTGCCCCAGCAGGTCTACGCTTTGTACCGGCGCAGGCTGATGGTGGGAGAAGAGCTTCTGTGCGTCATCAAGAGAGGCAAACACGCTTTCCATCATGCGGTCATGCAGCTCGGCGGCAACCGCCTGCCACTGCGCGTCGCTCAGGGTCGAGGCGTCAACGTAGTAGGCCACGCCGCGCTCCAGACGGTTAATCTGGCTCAGGCCGCAGTTGTGGGCAATGTCGGTGGCTTTAGAAGACCAGGGGGAGATGGTGCCCGGACGCGGCGTCGCAAGGATCAGTTTGCCGGTTGGCGTATGGCTACTCAGATTTGGGCCATACTTGAGCAGGCGTTCCAGCTGTACGCGCTCCTCTGCATTCAGGGGGGCATTCAGGTCAGCAAAATGGACATACTCAGCGTAAATATTGCTTACCGGAAGGTCGGCCGCCTGAAAACGTGCCAGCAGTTTGTTAATACGGAAGGCAGACAGTGCAGGCGAACCACGCAGAATTTCCATCATAAGTCTCTCGTCTTCGAAGCGCCGGGGCGCTTTCAGTGTGCGCAAGGGGGGAAAACGGGCGTCATTATAGAGAATCCTGAGCGCCGACGAAACCGTTTGCGTGGAAATAAAATTGGCCGAGACATTTAGCAATAGATGTGACCTGTCTCTCTAATTGGTTGCCAAGTGGCGCAAGTTTACGCAAAATGCCGCTCATTCAATGGCAAACCTGATTATCAAACATGGCTACAGCATACTGAGGCAACCGGCGTCGCAGAGAATTAACTAATTGAAAAAATTAAAGATTAATTATCTGCTCATCGGCATTGTTACGTTGCTGCTGGCAGTGGCCCTCTGGCCTTCCATCCCCTGGTTCGGTAAAGCCGAAAACCGTATCGCCGCCATTCAGGAGCGGGGGGAGCTGCGCGTCAGTACGCTCAACTCTCCGCTGATTTACAGCGACATTAACGGCAAAATTATTGGCCTTGATTATGAACTGGCGCAGCAGTTCGCCGATTATCTTGGCGTGAAGCTTAAAATTACCGTTCGCCAGAATATCAACCAGCTGTTCGACGACCTTGATAACAACGATGCCGACATACTGGCAGCCGGTCTGGTCTATAACAGTGAGCGTAGCAAAAACTATCAACCGGGCCCGACCTATTACTCCGTTTCGCAACAGCTGGTCTATCGCGTCGGGAGTCTGCGGCCACGCACGCTGGCCTCCATTAACGATCAACAGCTGACCATTGCGCCCGGCCATGTGGTGATTGAGGATCTGCGTGAGCTGAAAGAGAAGAAATACCCCGACCTGAGCTGGAAGGTTGATTCGAAACTGGGCACAACGGAGCTGCTGGAGCAGGTAAAAGATCAGAAACTGCCCTACACCATTGCCGATTCGGTTGCGATCAGTCTGTTCCAGCGCGTGCATCCTGAAATTGCCGTAGCGCTCGACGTTACCGACGAGCAGCCGGTGACCTGGTTTAGCCAGCTCGATGACGATCAGACTCTTTCTGCGGCCATGCTCGATTTCTACAACACCATCAATGAAGACGGCACGCTGGCACGCCTGGAGGAAAAATATCTCGGCCACGGTGATGACTTTGACTATGTTGACACCCGCAGCTTCCTGCGCGCGGTAGATAGCGTCCTGCCAGACCTGCAGCCATTATTCGAAAAATACGCCCAGGAGATTGACTGGAAACTGCTGGCGGCTATTTCGTATCAGGAGTCCCACTGGGACACCCAGGCCACCTCCCCGACCGGCGTGCGTGGCTTAATGATGTTAACCAAAAATACCGCGCTGAGCCTGGGCGTGAATGACCGTACCGATGCGGAACAGAGCATCAGCGGCGGGGCTCGCTATCTGCAGGATATGATGGCCAAAGTGCCGGAAACGGTGCCGGAAGAGGAACGGATCTGGTTTGCGCTGGCAGCCTACAATATGGGCTACGCGCATATGCTTGACGCGCGGGCGCTGACCGCGAAAACGAAAGGTAACCCGGACAGCTGGTCAGACGTAAAGCAACGTCTGCCGCTGCTAAGCCAGAAGCCGTGGTATAACAAGCTGACTTACGGCTACGCGCGCGGACATGAAGCCTACGCCTACGTGGAAAATATCCGTAAGTATCAGATTAGCCTGGTCGGCTATCTGCTCGAGAAAGAAAAAGAGGCGACAGAGGCAAGACAGCTGGCTGAGAGTTATCCGGTTGTGGCGCCGGACGAGCTTAATCGTCCGACAACTTCAATTCTGCCTTTTGTTGCTTTTTCTGCTGACGGCGCATTCGAAAGAAATCGCTTAATAGCGCCGAACACGCTGGTGCAAGTACCCCACCGATAGTTTTCACCTGGTGATTCATCCCTGGATGACCCAGCACGTCCAGCAGAGAACCGGCCGCACCGGTTTTTTCATCCCGCGCGCCAAAGACCAGCGTACCAATCCGGCTGTGCACCATCGCGCCGGAACACATCACGCACGGCTCAAGCGTGACATACAGCGTGGTATCAAGCAGACGATAGTTTTGCAGCACCATTCCGCCCTGACGAAGGGCCATGATTTCAGCGTGCGCAGTCGGATCGTGACGGCCAATCGGGCGGTTCCACCCTTCCCCTATCACCTGGTTATTGTGGACAAGCACGGCACCCACGGGCACTTCTCCCTCGTCCCAGGCGCGCTGGGCAAGCGTAAGCGCATGGCGCATCCAGTATTCATGATCGCGTTCAGGGTTGCACAACGGTTGATACTCCAGTCTAAAAGCGGGCGGCATTATACACACCCGCTATAGATAAGACTATTCGAGTTGCTGAAGTTCGCCTGCGGGCGTGACGCGCCAGCGATGCTGGCAAAAATAGAGCAGCGGGTTGTCCTGTTTGCTGTCGCTGTAGCCGCTGTAGAGACGCAGCGGCGTGCCGATTCGTTTCTCCAGCTGCACCACTTTTTCATGCCCCAGGCAGCGCATACTCAGTACCCAGCCGCCGTAACCACGGGCAATTTGTGTGGCGATAAGATTCACGCGCGGCAGCCAGGGCGTATCAAAATAAACCTGTTCAACCAGCGTCTGCGGGGAGCCCGTGATCAACCAGATGTCGGCATCGTTGGCGTCGAGGTAACTGGTGAGGCGCGCCTGTACAACCGGGAACGCGGCGACATGACCGCGAAACCAGTGCGCAAACTCCTTTTCTAGCTGTTTTAGCCGCGCTTCGCTGTGGCCAAACGTACATCCCCAGAGCAGCAGGCTCATCGGCCAGCGCGCCGCCCGGCCTTTCACCAGCAGCGCGATGCCGATCGCCGGTAACAGCGGTAAGACGAGCAGCGCATTCAGAGGCTGGCGCCGCAGCAGGTAGCGCATAAACGTACCAAACATATCCTGCTGATGCAGCGTTCCATCCAGATCGAAAAAGACAACGCGACGCTCGTGATTTGCCAAACCTTACTCCTCTGGGTCGTTGAATCCTAACAGCCAGGTAAACAGGAACCCGGCGATCACCGCTACAGAATAGCCTAACAGATAGAGCATCACTTTTCCGGTCACGATAGTTAACGCCAGCGGCAAACCGGAGAGACCAAACGTAATGACGGTAGCAACTTTCCAGTAGCTGATGAGCGCCCCGCCGACCGCGCCGCCCAGACAGGCAGCCAGGAACGGTTTACCCAGCGGCAACGTGACGCCAAAAATCAGCGGTTCGCCAATGCCGAGCAATCCAACCGGAAGCGCGCCTTTAATCACTTTTTTCAGGCGTGCGTTGCGGGTTTTCAGCAGTACGGCAATCGCCGCACCGACCTGCCCCACCCCCGCCATTGAGAGTATAGGCAGCAGCGCGTTGTAACCGTGCGCCTGCACCAGTTCGACGTGGATCGGCACCAGTCCCTGATGCAGACCGGTCAGCACCAGCGGCAGGAAGGTGCCTGACAGCACCGCCCCCACTAACAAACCGCCGCGGTCAATGGCCAGAGACGCGCCATGAGCGATGGCATCAGAGATCCATCCCCCTAATGGCTGAAGAACCACAATCGCCACACTACCGGTAATTAACGTGGTCAGCAGGGGGTTGAGGATGAGTTCAATCGAGCCGGGCAATACCGCGCGAAGTCTTTTCTCAATCCAGCACATCAGGATGACCACCAGCAGCACGGCAATCACCCCGCCGCGACCAGGCTGGAGCGCCTCGCCAAACAGCGTAATTTGCGCCAGCTGCGGGCTGGAGAGAATGCCCGCCATCACGCCCCCCATCGCCAGCGAACCGCCAAACACTTTGGCAGTATTCACCCCGACCAGAATGTTCATAATGGCAAACACCGCGCTGCCGAAGATCCCCAGAATACCCAACAGGTTCGGATACTGGGTGGCAAAGTCCCCGACGATATCCGGACGCTTGAGAATATTGATAATCCCGGTGATCAAGCCGGAAGCAATAAACGCCGGGATCAGCGGGATAAAGACATTTGCCAGCTGTCGTAGCGCGTCGCTCATGGGGGCTTTGTATTTCGCCTTCGCCTGCGCTTTGGTGCGCGCAGCATCGTCGAGCGTCACACTCGCGCCGCCGCCCATCAGCGCGCGCATGGCATCAACCACCTGCGCCGCTTTCCCCGGCCCGACGATCAGCTGGTGTTGCTGCCCCTGCTTCACGTAACCGCTGACACCGGAAAGCTTCTTCAGGCCCGGCACATCCAGCTGGTCGTCGTTATGCACCTCGACGCGCACGCGCGTCATGCAGTTTTCCAGACGCTGAATATTCTCTTCTCCGCCGATCCCTCGCAGGATATCGCTGGCGAGCGCTGCTGTTTTGTCCATACACGCCTCTGTTAGTTTTCTAATGCCGCCCGTAAGAAGCCATTATGCGCATCGAGTCTGGCTCGCGCGGCTGCCGCATCCAGCCCGCTTAAGATCATCAATATGGCGGGTTTGACATCGTGATCGGTCTGTTTAAGCACTGCTTCTGCCTCTTCACGGCCTGCGCCTGTCGCCTCCATCACCATACGGCAGGCTCTGTCCACCAGCTTGACGTTAGTGGCCTGCATATCCACCATCAGGTTCTGATACACCTTGCCGAACTTCACCATCGCACCGGTGGAGATCATATTGAGCACCAGCTTTTGCGCGGTACCGGATTTCAGGCGCGTGGAGCCGGTGAGCGCTTCTGGCCCGACAACCGGGGAGATGGCGATGGCGGCCACCTGAGCGATTGGAGAGCCGGGGTTACAGGAGATGGCGACCGTCGTGCAGCCGGTCTGGTTGGCGTATTCCAGACCGCCAATGACGTACGGCGTGCGCCCGGATGCCGCCAGCCCGACGACCAGATCCTTCGCCGTCAGAGTAAGTGCCTTCAGGTCATCCTCACCCAGCTGTTTGTTATCTTCCGCCCCTTCAACGGCTTTCAGCAGTGCACCAGGCCCCCCCGCAATCAACCCGACCACCAGCCCATGCGGCACGCCAAACGTTGGCGGACATTCGGAGGCGTCCAGCACGCCGAGACGGCCGCTGGTACCGGCGCCCATATAGATAATGCGGCCACCCGCTTTGAGGGCTTCCGCCGCCGCATCGACCGCTTTCGCTACCTCAGGTAATGTCTCTTTCACTGCCTGCGCGACCAGCGTATCCTGTTGATTAAAGCGGTTAACCAGCTCCAGAGTAGAGAGCGCATCCAGATCCATGGTTTGCGGGTTACGCGTTTCAGAAACAAGTGAGCCAAGATTCATTTTTTGTACCTCAAGAATTTTTAATTCATAATAATCACACTATAATGGAATATAAAATTCATTCAGGCGAGCAAAATTCGTATTTGCGTAGACAATCACATTTCCGCCGGGAGTACTTATGAACTGTTTAATTCGCATTCGCCAGCGCTACGCCGGCTTTGCTCAAAGCGACAAAAAACTGGCGGACTTTCTGCTTTCTCAGCCTGACCGCGCCCGTCATCTCAGCTCGCAACAGCTGGCAAGCGAAGCCGGGGTAAGTCAGTCAAGCGTTGTGAAATTTGCCCAGAAGATCGGTTTTAAAGGCTTCCCTGCCCTTAAGCTGGCAATTAGCGAAGCGCTGGTGAGTAATCCCAATCCGCAATCTATGCCGGTGCATAACCAGATCCGCGGGGATGATCCAATGCGTGTGGTCGGGGAAAAGCTGATTAAAGAGAACGTTGCGGCCATGCATGCCACCCTCGACGTGAATACCGAAGAGAAGTTACTGGAAAGCGTGGCGATGCTGCGAGCGGCGCGGCGTATTATTTTAACCGGTATTGGCGCATCCGGCCTGGTGGCGCGTAATTTTGGCTGGAAGCTGACTAAAATCGGTTTTAACGCGATTGTCGAGCAGGATATGCACGCCCTGCTGGCGACCGTGCAGGCGATGGATCCTGAAGATCTGCTGCTGGCCATCTCCTATTCCGGTGAGCGCCGCGAGATTAACATGGCAACGGACGAAGTGCTGCGCGTCGGCGGCAAAATCCTCGCCATCACCGGGTTCACCCCGAATGCCCTGCAACAGCGGGCCACGCGCTGTCTGTATACCATTGCCGAAGAGCAGGCCACGCGCAGCGCGGCGATCTCGTCAACCAGTGCGCAAATGATGCTGACGGACCTGCTGTTTATGGCGCTGGTGCAGCAGGATTTAGAGCGGGCGCCAGAGCGCATTCGCCATAGTGAAGAGCTGGTAAAAAAACTGGTCTGAGTAAGGAATGAGCGTATAATGCCCGCCCTGTTTGTGATGTTTCTGAGAATTTCCTGATGGCGCTGTTAATTACCAAAAAATGCATCAATTGCGATATGTGCGAACCGGAATGCCCGAACCAGGCGATTTCGATGGGCGACAGCATTTATGAGATTAACAGCGACCGCTGCACCGAATGCGTCGGCCACTATGAAACGCCGACCTGTCAGAAAGTGTGCCCGATCCCGAATACCATCCTGAAGGATCCGGCACACGTTGAGAGTGAAGAGCAGCTGTGGGATAAGTTTGTCCTGCTGCACCACGCGGACAAACTCTAGCTTTCAATAATCACCGTTGCGCAGGCGTAGTGACGTTCGTCCGCGAGCGTCACATGCATGTGATTCACGCCCAGTTTCTCAGCAAGCTTTTGCGCCTCGCCCCATAACCGCAGGCGCGGCTTGCCCAGTTCGTCGTTAAATACTTCAAACTGATTAAACGCCAGGCCGTTACGAATGCCCGTACCGAACGCTTTGGCTGCCGCCTCTTTTACCGCAAAACGTTTTGCCAGAAAGCGCACCGGCTGCTGATGCGCTTCCCAGATGGCCCATTCGTTATCGCTGAGCACGCGTCTTGCCAGGCGCTCGCCGCTACGGGCGATCACCGCTTCTATGCGGGCTATCTCAACGATATCAGTGCCTAAGCCCAGAATGGCCATTACTGACGCGCTTCCAGCATCAGGCGTTTCATTTCTGAGACCGCCTCTTTCAGGCCGCTCATCACCGCACGACCAATAATCGCATGACCGATATTCAGCTCATGCATCTCCGGCAGGGCAGCGATAGCCTTAACGTTATGGTAGGTCAGGCCGTGTCCGGCGTTAACCTTCAGCCCCAGGCTCGCCGCGTAGGTGGCCGCTTTGGCAATACGCTCCAGCTCTTTGGCTTGCTCAGCATCGTTTTTGGCATCGGCATAGCAGCCAGTATGAATTTCGATATACAGCGCGCCAACGTCCGCTGCGGCTTTGATCTGCGCGAAGTCGGCATCGATAAACAGGGAAACCAGGATACCGGCATCCGCCAGACGTTTGCAGGCATCGCGCATTTTATCGATCTGCCCAGCCACATCCAGACCGCCTTCGGTGGTCACTTCCTGACGCTTTTCCGGCACCAGGCAGCAGAAATGGGGTTGAGTCTCACAGGCAATGGCCAGCATCTCTTCCGTGACCGCCATCTCCAGATTCATGCGCGTATCCAGCGTCTGACGCAGAATACGCACGTCGCGGTCCGTGATGTGGCGGCGGTCTTCACGCAGGTGAACGGTAATGCCGTCGGCGCCAGCCTGTTCGGCGATAAATGCCGCCTGAACCGGATCGGGATAAGCCGTGCCGCGTGCGTTACGCAGCGTGGCAATGTGATCAATATTGACGCCTAACAGTAATTCAGCCATGACAATCCTCGGTATTTTGGTTCATTTCCCTTCCCCCTCCGGGAGAGGGCAACGTTAACGTTTCGGCATAAACTGCCTGAATAATTCGCGGCTCTTTAAGGGCTTGCCGCCAAGATACGGCTTGAGGGCGATCCGGGTAAAGCGTTTTGCTGCGCGCAGGGTGTCCTGATCGGGAAACTCGCGCGCATAAAGCGCCCGAAGCTGGCGCCCGGTAAAGGTACTGTTATCAATCACGATACTGGCGATAAACCCTTTTTCTTCCCGATAGCGGTAGGTCATCGCGTCTTC
Source organism: Enterobacter sp. T2 (assembly GCF_010692925.1). Taxonomy (NCBI): domain Bacteria; kingdom Pseudomonadati; phylum Pseudomonadota; class Gammaproteobacteria; order Enterobacterales; family Enterobacteriaceae; genus Enterobacter; species Enterobacter sp. T2. The sequence goes on from NZ_CP048736.1 coordinate 3,611,554, forward strand.
GACCTCGTCTCCGCTTCCCGCACAATGCAGAAAATCGACGCCGTATCCCAGATGCCCCAGCAGCGCCAGTTCAAAACGTCGCAAGGCAGGTTCAGGCGTGCCGGTTGCCCCTGCGAGGGCCTGGATACAGTGCAGATAATCGAAGAAAAGTTCAGAGAAGCGAGTCTCATGTTCAAGAACCCGTGAGATGAGTTCATTGACATACAGACCGCTGTACAGGGTGATACCAGAAAGAGGAAGCGCCAGGGAGACGGCTTCAGCGCTGCGCAGGGTTTTCACTTCCCCTCGCCCACCAAAGCGGACCAGCAGCGGCGTGAAAGGCTGTAGGGCACCTTTCAGATTAGAACGTTTGGAACGTGCGCCTTTCGCTACAAGGCGCACGCGACCGGACTCTTCCGTGAAGACGTCCAGCATCAGGCTGGTTTCGCTCCAGGGACGACTATGCAGGACGAAGGCGCGCTGCCATCCTTCCATCATACTCGTCGTCTTAGGTTACTGGTCTTCGCCGTAACCGAGGCTGCGCAGAGCACGCTCATCATCGGCCCAGCCAGATTTCACTTTCACCCACAGCTCCAGGTGAACCGGCGCTTCAAACATCTCCATCATGTCTTTACGGGCTTCAATACCGATGGTTTTGATCTTGGCACCTTTGTTGCCGATCACCATCTTCTTCTGCCCCTCACGCTCAACGAGGATCAGGCCGTTAATGTCGTAGCCGCCGCGCTCGTTGGTCTGGAAACGCTCGATCTCCACCGTCACAGAGTACGGCAGTTCCGCGCCCAGGAAACGCATCAGCTTTTCACGGATGATTTCAGACGCCATAAAGCGCTGAGAACGATCGGTGATGTAGTCTTCCGGGAAGTGATGAATCGCTTCCGGAAGATGCTTACGCACGATGCCCGCGATGGTATCGACGTTCAGGCCAGTCTCTGCAGACAGCGGAACGATATCGAGGAAGTTCATCTGGCTGCCCAGCCACTGAAGATGCGGCAGCAGGTCAGCCTTTTCCTGCACGTTGTCAACTTTATTGACCGCGAGGATGACCGGCGTTTTGCCGTCACGTAGCTTGTTCAGCACCATTTCGTCGTCCGGTGTCCAGCGGGTGCCTTCCACAACGAAAATGACCAGTTCTACATCACCAATCGAGCTGCTCGCCGCTTTGTTCATCAGACGGTTAATGGCACGCTTCTCTTCCATGTGCAGGCCCGGAGTATCGACGTAGATCGCCTGATACGCGCCTTCAGTATGGATGCCGACAATGCGGTGACGCGTGGTCTGCGCCTTACGCGAGGTAATAGAAATCTTCTGCCCAAGCAGATTATTCAGCAGGGTGGATTTGCCGACGTTCGGACGTCCGACGATGGCAATAAATCCGCAATACGTTTTTTCTTCGCTCATTCCAGCTCCAGCATTTTTAACGCCTGTTCGGCGGCAGCCTGTTCAGCCTTACGACGGCTTGAACCTGTGCCCACCACCGGTTCACTCAGGCCACTGACCTGGCAATGGATGGTAAATTCCTGATCGTGCGCTTCACCACGTACCTGCACCACCAGATAAGATGGCAGCGGCAGATGACGGCCCTGCAAATATTCCTGCAGACGCGTTTTCGGATCTTTTTGTTTATCGCCCGGGCTGATTTCGTCCAGACGGCTCTGATACCAGTTGAGGATCAGCTTTTCTACGGTCTGGATATCGCTGTCCAGGAACACACCACCAATTAATGCTTCGACCGTATCGGCAAGAATAGATTCACGACGGAAGCCGCCGCTTTTCAGTTCACCCGGCCCAAGACGCAGACATTCGCCCAGTTCAAATTCGCGCGCGATTTCCGCAAGGGTATTCCCCCGAACCAGCGTGGCACGCATGCGGCTCATATCCCCCTCGTCAACACGCGGGAAACGATGATAAAGCGCATTCGCAATCACGAAACTTAAAATTGAGTCGCCTAAAAACTCAAGACGCTCATTATGCTTGCTGCTGGCACTGCGGTGGGTTAATGCCTGTTGCAACAACTCCTGATGATGAAAAGTGTAGCCCAGCTTCCGTTGAAGCCGATTAATTACGATGGGGTTCATGCGATACCAATAAATGAATGCGTCAAAAATGCAGCACACGAAACCGACCTGAGAAAACCAACGCGGTTTCGTGTGCCGTGGCACCCTTGCAGGGCCAACCTTAAACTTCGGGGGAATATTCTATACACAACGACAGGGGATGTCGTTAGTTCAAAGAGATTTATCGAGGAAATAATTCACGTAGCCGCTAATTAAAGCGGCTACGCGTTCATTTATTAAGAATTAATGGATTCCGCCAATGCGATTCAGGCGTACACCGGTCGGCCATTCGCCTTCCTGTTTCTCAAAACTCATCCAGATTGCGGTGGCTTTACCGACCAAATTCGCTTCCGGCACAAAGCCCCAGTAACGACTGTCCGCAGAATTATCGCGGTTATCACCCATCATGAAGTAATGTCCCGGCGGTACAATCCAGCTCGCCAGCTGCTGACCCGGCTGCTGATAATACATACCCACCTGATCCTGCGCGATTGGCACCGTGAGGATACGGTGAGTCACATCACCCAGCGTCTCTTTGCGCTCGACCAGACGAATACCGTTCTCTTTGGTTTCGCCTTTTGGCACCTGGAAGAACCCGCTGGTCGCTTCACCGCCGTTACGACGGGCAAAGGTCTGCACAAAATCACTCGGCTCAACGTTTGAGTAGGTGATGGGCAGTGCGTTTTCACACGCGGTGCCAGAACTGCAGCCAGGCTGAACGGTAACTTCCTTGGCGACCGGATCGTAGGTCACTTTATCACCCGGCAGGCCAACCGCACGCTTGATGTAGTCCAGACGCGGATCTTCCGGGTATTTGAACACCACGATGTCGCCACGCTTCGGATGACCGGTTTCGATCAGCGTTTTCTGGTAGATAGGATCTTTAATGCCGTAGGCAAACTTCTCTACCAGAATAAAATCACCAATCAGCAGCGTTGGCATCATTGAACCGGATGGGATCTGGAACGGCTCGTAAATAAACGATCGCACCACCAGAACAATGGCCAGCACCGGGAATACCGAGGCGCCCGTTTCCAGCCAGCCCGGTTTCGGGCCGACTTTTTTCAGGGTTTTCGCATCCAGCTGGTCGCCAGTGGCTGCCTGTGCGGCAGCCTGACGCTCACGGCGTTTTGGGGCGAAGATAAACTTATCCAGACACCACAGCAGACCTGTCACCAGGGTAGCAATGACCAGGATCAGGGCAAACATGTTCGCCATGCCAACTCCTTAAAGGTTATTTGCCGTCTTTACCAACATGAAGAATGGCAAGGAATGCTTCCTGTGGCAGCTCAACGTTACCGACCTGCTTCATACGCTTCTTACCTTCTTTCTGCTTCTGCAGCAGCTTTTTCTTACGACTGACGTCACCGCCGTAGCACTTCGCCAGAACGTTTTTACGCAGCTGTTTCACCGTAGAACGCGCGATAATGTGGTTACCAATGGCCGCCTGAATCGCGATGTCGAACTGCTGACGCGGGATCAGATCTTTCATTTTCTCAACCAGCTCGCGACCACGGTACGGCGCATTGTCGTTGTGGGTGATCAGGGCCAGCGCATCCACACGCTCACCGTTGATCAGCACGTCCACACGCACCATGTTGGAGGCCTGGAAACGCTTGAAGTTGTAATCCAGGGACGCATAGCCACGGGAGGTAGACTTCAGGCGATCGAAGAAGTCGAGTACCACTTCCGCCATCGGGATTTCATAGGTCAGCGCCACCTGGTTACCGTGGTAGACCATGTTGGTCTGCACGCCACGCTTCTCAATACACAGTGTAATGACGTTGCCCAGGAACTCCTGTGGCAGCAGCATGTGACACTCTGCAATCGGCTCTCGCAGTTCGTGGATATTGTTCAGCGGCGGCAGCTTGGACGGGCTATCGACGTAGATCACTTCTTTCGAGGTGGTTTCTACCTCATACACAACAGTCGGTGCGGTGGTGATCAGATCCAGATCGTATTCACGTTCCAGACGCTCCTGAATGATCTCCATGTGCAGCAGGCCGAGGAAGCCACAGCGGAAACCGAAGCCCAGCGCCGTTGAGCTTTCTGGCTCGTAGAACAGGGAAGCATCGTTCAGGCTCAGTTTACCGAGCGCATCACGGAAGTTTTCATAGTCATCTGAGCTGACCGGGAACAGACCTGCGTAAACCTGCGGTTTCACCTTTTTAAAACCTGGCAGCGCTTTATCTGCCGGATTACGCGCACCGGTCAGGGTATCGCCCACTGGCGCGCCGAGGATGTCTTTAATGGCACAAACCAGCCAGCCTACCTCGCCGCATTTCAGCTCGGTACGGTCAACCTGTTTTGGCGTGAAGATACCCAGACGGTCGGCGTTGTAGACCTGTCCGGTACTCATCACCTTGATTTTGTCGCCTTTACGCATGGTGCCGTTTTTAATACGCACCAGAGAGACAACACCAAGGTAGTTATCGAACCAGGAGTCGATGATCAGCGCCTGCAGTGGGCCATCCGGGTCACCTTCCGGGGCCGGGATGTCACGTACCAGGCGTTCCAGCACATCGGTCACGCCCACACCGGTTTTCGCGGAGCAGCGCACGGCATCCGTCGCGTCAATGCCGACAATATCTTCAATCTCTTCCGCGACGCGTTCAGGATCGGCAGCTGGCAGGTCGATTTTATTCAGAACCGGCACAACCTCGAGATCCATTTCCATCGCGGTATAGCAGTTTGCCAGGGTCTGGGCTTCAACACCCTGCCCGGCATCGACGACCAGCAGCGCACCTTCACAGGCCGCCAGCGAGCGTGATACTTCATAGGAGAAGTCAACGTGGCCTGGGGTGTCGATAAAGTTCAGTTGATAGGTTTCACCATCAGCCGCTTTGTAATCCAGCGTAACGCTTTGCGCCTTAATGGTGATACCGCGTTCGCGTTCCAGGTCCATGGAGTCCAGAACCTGGGCTTCCATTTCACGATCAGACAGGCCACCGCAAATCTGGATAATACGGTCAGACAGCGTCGACTTACCGTGGTCAATGTGAGCAATGATCGAAAAGTTACGTATGTTCTTCATATAGTTAAATAATTATGCCTTACGAATTCCTGGAGGCCGCTGTTCTTAGCCTGACGTTTTTCAGTGCGAAAACGCAGCATTCTACACTACATCCTCGCTACCTGGAAATGCACTTAGAGACAGGTATAGCGTGAAGAAAGGGCGTTTTCTGTATTAGGACGTAAAAATTGATAAAGCCCGATGGATCATCGGGCCTCAGAAGAGAGCGTATCGACACGAAGCTGGTCTGGTGCCAACCCAACGCTGAGAATGACAGGCTGCCACTCTTCGCGCGCGGCAAGCTTCGGTGAGAGACCTTTAGCAAGCCAGAATCCCCCGATGCCCCCCAACGCGGCACCACACATGGCGGCCACATCGGTACCAAATAGGGTCTGGAAAAGGCCGCCCATGATAAATAACCCGACCAACGGAGAGAGATAGACCAGCATCGCGGAACCGAGCAGACTGCCTTCCGCAATCCCCAGTTCAACCTTCTGCCCCGCCACCAGCGGCTGTTCACTTGGCACAGAGATAGTATGCGACGTTTGCGGCCCAAGCTTGTTCAGCACGCGGCTGCCGCACCCGGCACGGGATGCGCAGCTATTGCATGAGGCTTTGACATCGCAACTGACTCGCGCAACGCCATTTTGCCACGAGACGACGGTTGCCCACTCTTTAATCATTGCGCGGCCCTGAATTTAATGCTGTCTGAAATGCGCTTCGCCGTCTGCGGAGGTAATTCACCCACAATCGTGATCTCTGCGTTATCACGTACCGTGGTGCTCACCGTGCGACGTCCGGTACGAAGCATTTGCTCAGAGCTGTTTGCCGTTGCGCGGTTGATATTCACCGAGAAACTGAACAAACCGTCGGAATAGAGGCGCGACTCAACGGGCGTGTCAATAGTTGGCAACTGACGACGGCTGCTGGACACTTCGCTAAAGCCTTGCGGGATCCAGGAAGGAACCCAGTTGAAGTTAACGGAATCCCCTGCCGGAACAGAAAGCAGCGGCGGCAGGCTGGCTTTGGCCAGATTCTGCATGCTGTTGCCAACCTGATTGTTCACGCTGAAGGAGATCACGCGGAACTGTTCAAGCGTTTCACCGTCGCGGTCAAGCAGGTCCACACGCATCGGCAGCTTGGTTTCCGCATCAATCCAGACGATATAGCTGTAGCGCGTGCCATCGCGAGCAACCACGCGGATCACTTCACACAGTCTGTCTGCGATGCGCGTACGCCCTACCGAAATAAAATCGTAGTAAGGGGCCAGCCGCTTGAAGTCGGTATAGATGAGTGATGGCAGAGAATCAACGATATAGTCGCCATTGAGCGTGAAAGGCTCCAGGCCAGGCTCGAAATAGCTGATTTCGTTGCCTCGCTGGACAACTTCCCGACGCGGACCATCCATCTGTAAAAGCTGGGCGAGTGGCTGATTATCAAGACGGGCATGACGATAGCGTAACGACTCGACGCCCTGCTTATTGATGCTAATAAATGCCAACTCGTAATTGAGTGACTGGCTGGCCAGATTCATTTGCTGCAACAACGCCCCGGATGAAACATCAGCCGAGGCGTTGGCAGAGAAGAACAGGCTACCCGCCATCAGAGACATGGCGAACCAAAGTTGCTTCATTACTGCGATTGCGTTCCTAAAGTTTGGTTTCCGGGCACCTGCACAGCAGCTTGCTGGGTTTGGGCCTGCTCAAACTGAAGCTGTTCAGAGTGCAGACGACGCTGCAACTCGTAATCCTGCAACATCGCATTAATGCGACGGCGCTGCTCCTGCACCTGCTGTTGCTGACCGCCGCTGGCGGAAGCATCAGCCGGTACGCCCAAGCTAACCGGGCTCGCTTTGCCCATCATCGGCAGTGTGTTAAACACTGGCGCTTCTGGCTGCTGATTAGTTTCAGACTGAGTATTATAGTGCTGGACGCCAACGATAACTGCAAGCGATACGCATGCAGCAACCCCCATTTGGGTGAGCTGGCTGGCCCACGGACGCACCTTTTGCCAGAACGGCATTTTCTGCCACTGGTGAGGTGCAGGTTGAGCTTCAGGAATCAGCGGAGTGGTCTGATGAACAGGCTCATTCTCAATGGCCGCCATCACGCGGGCAGAGATATCGAAATGGAGAACCTCGCCGGTATCGCCGCGCAGCGTGTCACGGATGAGATGGTAACTCTCCCAGGTCTCTTGCATTTCGGGAGAATGAGACAGCTCGTTGAGCAGCTCACTATCCAGCGTCTCACCATCCATTAAAGCGGAAAGTTTTTCTTTCTGCATGCCTAATACCTTTTCCAGTATCCCGCTATCGTCAACGCCTGATAAGCGGTTGAACTTTATTATCAATAGCTTCTCGCGCACGGAAGATTCGTGAACGCACCGTGCCGACCGGACAATCCATGATAGCGGCTATCTCTTCATAGCTCAGACCATCAAGCTCCCGTAACGTAATTGCCATGCGTAAATCTTCCGGGAGCGACTCGATCGTGCGAAAAACAATTTGTCTCAGTTCTTCTGACAACATTAAGTTCTCAGGGTTCGAAATTTCTTTCAGCGCACCGCCACTTTCGAAGTTTTCGGCGTCGATAGCGTCTACATCACTGGACGGCGGACGACGCCCCTGAGCAACCAGATAATTCTTTGCCGTATTAACAGCAATACGGTACAGCCAGGTATAAAAAGCACTATCTCCCCGGAAAGAATCCAGCGCGCGATAGGCCTTAATAAAAGACTCTTGCACCACATCAGGCACATCACCTGACGGTACATAGCGGGAAACCAGACTCGCCACCTTATGCTGGTAGCGCACCACCAGTAAGTTAAAGGCTTTCTGATCTCCCTTCTGGACCCGTTCAACCAGGACCTGGTCCGTTAACTGCTCGCTCATCCGAGGTAATGTCTCCCCAAACCTAAATTCCACGCGTTATCGAAACGCCACTCTAAAAACACCGCACTTTGAGCAAGCACCGAGTTAGAGTGTCCGATCGTCAATAAGTTCCGTAACGCCTTTGTTTTTGTTCATCGCGCCGCAGACTGTTCATTTTCTCTCATTATAAGTCTGTTCACGATACGCACCACTTTCTGACAAGAAACATCTTTTTTCCCGCGAGAAGAGTAACGCAACCCAGTCTTTATTTCACCACAAAATCTGACGCTAACGATCTGCTTCGCAAAATAATTTCATTCCTTTACCCGCTATTTACTCCGTCTTACGAGTTTAGCCATTGCAACAACCTTTAAAAAAAAACGTGCGATAAATCGCACTCAGGTGCTATTCTGACCCAACAATGTTTAGTAAATTAAACAACAATCATGAACACAACATCTGAACTCCATTGTGATGTCCTGATCATCGGTAGCGGCGCTGCCGGTCTCTCTCTGGCGCTGCGCCTGGCCGAGCATCAAAACGTTATCGTTCTGAGCAAAGGACCGATTAGTGAAGGTTCCACATTTTATGCCCAGGGCGGCATTGCCGCCGTGTTTGACGAGACCGACAGCATAGCGTCGCACGTAGAAGATACGTTGATTGCCGGCGCCGGGATCGTGGATGCGCACGCCGCAGAGTTCGTTGCCAGCAATGCCCGCCATTGCGTTCAGTGGCTCATCGATCAGGGCGTATTATTTGATACCCAGATTCAGCCTAACGGTGAAGAGAGCTACCACCTCACGCGCGAAGGCGGCCATAGCCACCGCCGCATCCTGCACGCAGCGGATGCCACCGGTAAAGAGGTGGAGACCACGCTGGTGGGTAAAGCGCTTAACCATCCTAATATTCGGGTTCTTGAGCGCAGTAATGCCGTTGACCTGATTATTTCCGACAAGATTGGCCTGCCTGGTCCGCGTCGCGTGGTGGGTGCATGGGTCTGGAACCGTAATAAAGAGAAGGTTGAAACCTGTCAGGCGAAGGCCGTTGTACTGGCGACGGGCGGCGCCTCAAAGGTGTATCAGTACACCACTAACCCGGACATCGCTTCCGGAGACGGTATCGCCATGGCCTGGCGCGCAGGCTGCCGCGTGGCGAATCTCGAATTTAATCAGTTTCACCCCACCGCCCTGTTCCACCCTCAGGCGCGCAACTTCCTGCTGACGGAAGCCCTGCGCGGTGAAGGCGCTTATCTGAAACGCCCTGACGGTACCCGCTTTATGCCGGACTTTGACGCGCGTGGCGAGCTCGCCCCTCGCGATATCGTTGCCCGCGCCATCGACCATGAAATGAAACGTCTGGGCGTGGACTGCATGTATCTCGATATCAGCCATAAGCCAGCCGCATTCATTCGCCAGCATTTCCCGATGATTTACGAAAAGCTGCTGAACCTGGGGATTGATTTGACCCGCGATCCGGTGCCCATTGTGCCTGCGGCCCACTATACCTGCGGGGGCGTGATGGTTGACGATCACGGGCGCACCGACGTAGAAGGTCTGTATGCTATCGGCGAGGTGAGTTATACCGGCCTTCACGGCGCGAACCGTATGGCGTCGAACTCGCTGCTTGAGTGTCTGGTGTACGGCTGGTCAGCGGCCGAAGACATCACGAAACGCATGCCTTACGCCCGCGAGACTGAGCACTTACCTGCCTGGGATGAAAGCCGCGTGGATAACCCGGACGAGCTGGTCGTGATCCAGCACAACTGGCATGAACTACGGCTGTTTATGTGGGACTACGTAGGGATTGTGCGCACCACAAAACGTCTGGAACGTGCGTTGCGCCGCATTACTATGCTGCAGCAGGAAATTGATGAATATTATGCCAATTTCCGCGTATCCAATAATCTGCTGGAGCTGCGCAATCTGGTGCAGGTTGCCGAGCTGATTGTTCGCTGTGCCATGATGCGTAAAGAGAGCCGCGGCTTGCACTACACCCTGGACTACCCGGATCAGCTTGCTGAATCCGGCCCGTCGATACTGGCTCCGCAGGTTCACATAAACAGATAAAATGCCTGGGTCAGAGCAGTGTAATCTTCGGAATAACGCTGGTCTGGCCCTCGAATCACCATACGGTCATTAAAGCATTCACCTTCTTTTGGCGAGAGCGCCAGCAGCACGCGGTGCGGCAGTCGTCCTTCCGTATCAGAAATGTCAGTTCGCAAACGTAATGTCCAGCCAATCTCCTGCGCCAGACCAATAAATGTATTACCCGTGCTTTCTGGCAACACTACGCAAAAAAAGCCCTCTTCAGAGATGAGTTCAGCCGCGCTGGTAAGCAGTGCTTTATGATCGAGTGAACCGGTATAACGCGCCTGTTCACGTTCAGGAGTACCACACTCGACACCGGGCGCGTAGTAAGGAGGGTTGCTGACGATAAGATCGTAACGCGCAGTTTGTTCAGGCGCCCAGACCAGCACATCCGCACATTGAACGCGAATCCGGGCTGCCCAGGGGGATTCGGCCGCATTTTCACTCGCCTGCCCTGCAGCCTGCGCATCGAGCTCAACGGCATCAATCGTGACATGCTCTTCCGTACGCTGGGCCAGCATCAACGCCACCAGCCCGCTGCCGGTACCGATATCAAGAATACGTTTAACACCTGCGACAGGGGCCCATGCTCCCAGTAAAATACCGTCGGTGCCGACTTTCATGGCACAGCGATCGTGGGCGACAAAAAACTGTTTAAACGTAAAACCATCGCGGCGCAACTGCGCTTTGAGTTGAGACATGTCAGGGCAACCTTCTAAGTGAAACTGGAGTAGCATAGGGGAAAGCGAAGGCACCGCAAAGCGATATCCATACAAACAGATGAAGATTACAGCCGTAACGTCTATAATCAGCGCCCCACACAGAGGTAGAACATGACTGTAACGACTTTTTCCGAACTTGAACTCGATGAAAGCCTGCTCAATGCACTTGAGAGCAAAGGCTTTACACGCCCGACCGCCATTCAGGCAGCGGCCATTCCGCCTGCGCTTGAGGGCCGCGATGTGCTCGGTTCTGCGCCAACCGGCACGGGGAAGACAGCAGCCTATTTGCTGCCTGTGTTGCAGCACCTGCTCGACTTTCCACGAAAAAAATCAGGCCCACCGCGTATTTTGATCCTGACGCCTACGCGCGAGCTGGCCATGCAGGTTGCCGATCACGCGCGTGAGCTGGCGGCTAACACCCATCTGGATATCGCCACTATTACCGGCGGCGTGGCGTATATGAACCACGCCGAAGTGTTCAGCGAAAACCAGGATATCGTTGTTGCGACGACGGGCCGTTTGCTGCAGTACATTAAAGAAGAGAACTTCGACTGCCGCGCGGTAGAAACGCTGATTCTGGATGAAGCCGACCGCATGCTGGACATGGGCTTCGCACAGGATATCGAACATATTGCGGGCGAGACGCGCTGGCGTAACCAGACGATGCTGTTCTCTGCCACCCTTGAAGGGGACGCGATTAAAGATTTCGCCGAGCGTCTGCTGGAAGATCCGGTTGAAGTCTCTGCGACGCCCTCTACGCGTGAGCGCAAGAAGATCCATCAGTGGTATTACCGTGCGGACAACCTTGAGCACAAGGTCGAATTACTGAAGCACCTGCTGAAGCAGGAAGATGCTCTGCGTACCATCGTCTTTGTGCGTAAACGCGAGCGCGTGCACGAGCTGGCAGAAATGCTGCGTAATGCGGGCATTAATAACTGCTACCTCGAAGGTGAGATGGCGCAGGTTAAGCGTACCGAAGGCATCAAACGCCTGACCGATGGCCGCGTGAACGTGCTGGTGGCGACAGACGTTGCCGCGCGTGGGATCGACATTCCGGACGTGAGCCACGTGATCAACTTCGATATGCCGCGCAGTGGTGATACCTATCTGCACCGCATTGGCCGTACCGGTCGCGCCGGACGTAAAGGTACTGCGATTTCACTGGTTGAAGCGCACGATCACCTGCTGCTGCAAAAAATTGGTCGCTATGTTGATGAGCCGCTGAAATCTCGCGTCATTGACGGCCTGCGCCCAACTACCCGCGCGCCGAGTGAAAAAATGACGGGCAAACCGTCCAAGAAAGCACTCGCAAAACGCGCTGAGAGAAAAGAGAAAGAAAAAGAGAAGCCGCGCGTTAAGCAACGCCACCGCGATACCAAAAACATTGGTAAGCGTCGTAAGCCAAGCGCAGCCGCGCAGGATACGAAAACTGAAGAGTAAGAAAAAGCCGGGGATTTCCCCGGCTTTTTTATTCACCCCCGAAACTGGAACCTTACAGGCTTTCAGTAAAGGTACGCGCGATAACGTCGCGCTGCTGCTCTGGGGTCAGTGAGTTAAAACGAACCGCATAGCCAGACACGCGAATAGTCAGCTGTGGGTACTTTTCAGGGTGCTCAACGGCATCCATCAGCGTTTCGCGACGCAGAACGTTAACGTTCAGGTGCTGACCGCCTTCCACGCGCACTTCCGGCTTCACTTCCATTGGGATTTCACGATATTCGATTTCGCCCAGTTTGCTCACTGGCACGATCTCATCTTCAGTAAAACCGGCTTTTGCCACCACGCAGCGTGCTTCGTTTTTCTCGCTGTCCAGCAGCCAGAAAGAATTGAGCAGATCGTCATTTGCAGCTTTAGTAATCTGGATACCTGTAATCATGTGTTGCCTCCCTTAGGCTACATTAACTGATGTCGGCCTCACACGGCCAATTGGTAAAACCATTGTTTCTTGTGTGTATATATATCACTCGCACCCCGGCGATTTATTGATTTAAATCAACAAAAACACCAACCACATAAAGAGTGTGGTTTGAATTTATTGTTTTAGATCAATTTCAGCACCTTACCAATTCAACTGGCTGTGTATCTTTTCAAAATAAATTTAGTTACTTAGCGCACGTTTCAGCGCGTCATTTTGCTCACTGGCGTTTAACAGGTAAGCTAGACACAGAATGAGATTCGCAGGAGAGCGAGATGACCACACCGTTGACATGGCACGATGTGCTGGCAGAAGAAAAACAACAACCCTATTTTATCAATACACTCAGCACCGTTGCAGCTGAACGTCAGTCCGGGCAGACGATTTATCCGCCGCAGAAAGATGTGTTCAACGCCTTTCGTTACACTGAGCTGAGCGATGTGAAGGTAGTCATTCTTGGCCAGGATCCGTATCACGGCCCGGGTCAGGCACACGGGCTGGCGTTCTCCGTCCGTCCGGGCGTGGCTATTCCCCCTTCTCTGCTCAATATGTATAAAGAGCTTGAGGGAACCGTTCCTGGCTTTACCCGCCCCACCCACGGTTACCTGGAAAGCTGGGCGCATCAGGGTGTGCTGCTGTTAAATACGGTACTCACTGTACGGGCGGGTCAGGCACATTCTCACGCCAGCCTGGGCTGGGAAACCTTTACCGATAAGGTTATTAGCCTGATCAACGAACATCGTGAAGGCGTGGTGTTTTTACTGTGGGGTTCTCACGCGCAGAAGAAAGGGGCGATTATCGACCGTCAGCGCCATCACGTTTTAAAAGCGCCGCACCCGTCTCCGCTGTCGGCACATCGCGGTTTCTTCGGCAGTAATCACTTTGTTCTGGCGAATGAATGGCTGGAAAAACGTGGCGAAACGCCAATTGACTGGATGCCAGAGTTACCGGCAAAGAGCGAGTAGGATTTGAATGTGCCGGGCCAGACCCGGCACATTGAGAGGCTTATGCCTTATTCTGACGCCACCATTCCGCCAGCAGTACGCCGGTCGCAACGGACACGTTCAAACTTTCTACATTACCTGTCCCGTCGATAGAGACGCTCAGATCAGCGCTGGAAAGCGCCGCGTCAGACAGACCGTCACGTTCCTGACCTAATACCAGCACCATTTTACGCGGCAGCGTCGCTTTAAACAGCGGCGTACCAGCATGGCTCGACGTGGTCACGATGGAATAACCCGCTTTACGGAACTGCTCAAGGGCGTCCAGCACGCTGTCGCCGGTGATCGGCTGCACATGCTCCGCTCCGCCTTCTGCAGTGCGGATAGCGGCACCGGATTCCAGCAGTGCGGCATCCTGTAACAGCACACCCTTCACGCCAAAGTGCGCGCAGCTGCGCATCATCGCGCCCAGGTTGTGCGGGTTGCCTACATCTTCCAGCGCCAGCACGCAGTCATCGGCATCCGCCTGGCTGACCCACTGCTGCACGGTGGTGCCGTTACGTTTTTTAATCAGGAAGCAGACGCCGCCGTGGTGCTCGGTACCGGACGCTTTGGTCAGCTCGGCATCATCCACCACGTGGTAGGCTTTACGGTTCGCAGCCATCCAGCGCAGTGCTTCTTTAAAGCGCGGGGTCACGCTCTGGATAAACCAGGCGCGGACGATACACTCAGGGCGGCTCTGGAACAGCGCCTGGCAGGCGTTCTCGCCATACACGCGGGTCTCTTCCGCACGCTGACGGCGCAGCACTTCCGGATCGATAAAGCTTTTGCCGCTGATACCGCCGTGATCGGCTTTCTCTGGCGTCTCATCGCCCGGGGCGCGAGAAACGGTGCGCCACGGGGAGGCGTTGTCACGCGAGAAGTCATCACGCGGACGATCGTCGCGTGGACGGTCACTGCGTGGGCGGTCGGAACGCGGACGGTCATCGCGTTTGCGATCGTCACGTTTGCGGTCATCACCGCGGGTGTTTCTGTCATCGCGGGCGGGGCGACGGCCACCGTCTGCACGAGAAGACGCCGGACGCCCGCCACCTTTTCCGGTACGCGGATTTTGGGTGCGTTTATCAGAGTCATCATCACTGCGGACATACATCACTTTGACCTTGCCGCTTTTATTTTTCATTTCGTCGTTCATGCTTTTCTCCACCAGCGCTGCGCGAAGCGCGCAGATTACCCGATGTGCCAGCGCATAGCCATAATTTCGTACAAAAGCCTGTGACTATTGTTCTCATTGAATAAAACGCATTGTTGTTTCAAACAGGCTCATTGATAATATGTAACATATTAGAAACATTATCAGCGTTCTGCCGCTGTCCCACGGCTCTATCAGAGGTTAGTTATGAATACCGTATGTGCCAACTGTCAGGCTCTTAATCGCATTCCCGACGATCGGATTGACGATGGTGCGAAATGCGGACGTTGTGGCCACGAACTGTTTGATGGCGATGTCATTAACGCGACGGGTGCTACGCTGGACAAACTCCTCAAGGACGATCTCCCGGTGGTGGTCGATTTCTGGGCACCGTGGTGCGGTCCATGCCGAAGCTTCGCGCCAATCTTTGAAGACGTGGCCGAAGAGCGCAGCGGTAAGATGCGTTTTGTTAAGGTGAATACCGAGGCGGAACGCGAGCTTAGCGCACGTTTCCGCATTCGCAGCATCCCTACCATTATGATCTTTAAAAACGGTGAAGTCGTCGACATGCTCAATGGCGCAGTACCGAAAGCGCCGTTTGACAGCTGGTTAAACGAATCACTGTAACTTTCACGGGGCACATCTTGTGCCCCGCTCCCGCCTCTGCGAAAATGGCGTTTTTCCTTCACTTCGCCCATGACCGATAACGCTGTCCTCCTGTTACGCGCCGAACGCCTTGCGCGCGCCACTCGTCCTTTTCTTGCCCGTGGCAATCGCATTCGTCGCTGCCAGCGCTGCCTGCTTCCGCTTAAAGTTTGCCTGTGCGAAACGCTGGCACCCAGTACGGCTAAAAGCCGTTTTTGTCTGGTCATGTTTGATACCGAGCCGATGAAACCCAGTAATACAGGGCGGCTGATTGCCGATATTCTGCCGGATACTGCCGCGTTTCAATGGTCCCGCACCGAGCCGCCACAGGCCCTGCTCGATCTGGTGACAAACCCGGACTATCAGCCGATGGTCGTTTTCCCGGCCTCTTACGCAGGCGACAATCGTCAGGTGCTTTCGGCGCCACCATCCGGTAAGCCACCGCTGTTTATTATGCTGGACGGCACATGGACCGAAGCGCGGAAAATGTTTCGCAAAAGCCCTTACCTTGACGCGCTGCCGGTCATTTCTGTCGATCTTTCCCGCGTCTCGGCTTATCGCCTGCGTGAAGCGCATGCTGACGGACAATATTGCACCGCCGAGGTGGCCATCGCGCTGCTGGATTTAGCCGGGGATACCGCAGCAGCCGGCGCCCTGGGCAACCATTTCTCTTGTTTCCGGGAACGCTATCTGGCGGGAAAAACCATTCATAAGGGCAGCATCACAGCAACAGCGTCAGAAAGCGTTTAAAATCATCAGGTCGCTTGCAATCACGGGAGACTTGCATGAGCCAGCGAGGGTTAGAAGCGCTATTACGTCCTAAATCCATTGCCGTTATCGGCGCATCCATGAAACCGGATCGGGCAGGCTATCTGATGATGCGCAACCTGCTCGCGGGAGGATTTAATGGCCCCGTCATGCCCGTCACGCCGGCTTATAAGGCCGTTCAGGGGGTGCTGGCATGGCCAGATGTGCAGAGCCTGCCTTTTGTGCCGGACCTCGCCGTGCTGTGTACGAATGCGAAACGCAATCTGGAACTGCTGGAAGCACTTGGCAAGAAAGGGTGTAAAACCTGCATTATTCTCTCGTCTCCACCTGAACAGCAACCCGAACTGCTCGCCTACGCCAGCCGCTACCAGATGCGTATCCTTGGCCCGAATAGCCTGGGCCTGCTCGCCCCCTGGCAGGGGTTGAATGCCAGTTTCTCCCCGGTACCGATCCGCAAAGGCAAACTGGCGTTTATCTCGCAGTCGGCTGCAGTATCGAACACTATCCTCGACTGGGCGCAACAGCGCGAAATGGGGTTCTCCTACTTCATTGCCCTGGGCGACAGCCTGGATATCGACGTTGATGAGCTTCTGGATTTCCTGGCTCGTGACAGCAAAACCAGCGCGATACTCCTTTATCTTGAGCATCTGAGCGAAGCCCGTCGTTTTGTATCGGCTTCACGAAGTGCTTCGCGCAATAAGCCGATCCTGGTTATCAAAAGCGGTCGCAGTCCTGCTGCCCAGCGTCTCCTGCAGTCTCATTCCGGCATGGATCCCGCCTGGGATGCCGCCATCCAGCGCGCGGGGTTACTGCGGGTGCAGGATACGCACGAGCTTTTTTCCGCCGTTGAGACGCTCAGCCACATGCGCCCACTGCGTGGCGAGAAGTTAATGATTGTCAGCAATGGTGCGGCCCCTGCTGCGCTTGCGCTGGATGAACTGTGGCTGCGCAACGGAAAGCTGGCAACGCTGGGTGAAGAGACGCTTCAACGCCTCAGAGAGGCGCTTCCGACAAGCGTGATGCCCGGCAATCCGCTTGATTTGCGCGATGACGCCAGCAGCGATCGCTATATTCGGGCTATCTCAATTTTGCTGGATAGTCAGGACTTCGATGCATTGATGATTATCCACTCCCCCAGCGCAGTCGCGCCGGGCAGTGAAAGTGCGCGCGCGTTAATTGAAGCTGTACGCAACCATCCGCGTGGCAAATATGTCACTCTGCTGACAAACTGGTGCGGTGAGTTTTCATCTCAGGAGGCACGACGTCTGTTCAGCGAAGCCGGTCTGCCAACCTACCGTACGCCGGAAGGGACTATCACCGCATTTATGCATATGGTGGAATATCGCCGCAATCAGAAGCAGCTACGCGAAACCCCGGCGCTACCTGGTAACCTGACGGCGAATACCGTCGACGTTCATCGACTCTTGCAGCAGGCTATTGAAGAGGGCGCGACATCGCTTGATACGCATGAAGTGCAGCCCATTCTGGGCAGCTACGGGATGCAAACCCTGCCAACCTGGATCGCCAGCGACAGCGCCGAGGCAGTACATATTGCGGAGCAGATTGGCTATCCGGTCGCTCTTAAGCTGCGCTCTCCCGATATACCGCATAAATCAGATGTTCAGGGTGTCATGCTGTATCTGCGTACGGCAACGGAGGTACAGCAGGCAGCTGATGCCATTTTTGACCGCGTTAAGATGGCCTGGCCGCAGGCCCGGATCCACGGACTGCTGGTACAAAGCATGGCTAACCGCGCAGGCGCTCAGGAACTACGAGTCGTGGTAGAGCACGATCCCGTCTTCGGCCCGCTTATTATGCTGGGAGAAGGTGGCGTGGAGTGGCACCCGGAGGAACAGGCTGTCGTTGCTTTACCGCCGCTGAACATGAACCTCGCGCGCTATCTGATCATTCAGGCGATTAAAAGCAAAAAGATCCGTGGCCGCAGTGCCTTGCGTCCGCTCGATATTGCCGGGTTAAGTCAATTCCTGGTGCAGGTGTCTAATCTGATCGTGGATTGTGCCGAGATCCAGCGGCTGGATATCCATCCGCTACTCGCTTCCGGCAATGAGTTTACGGCGCTGGACGTGACGCTGGATATCGCGCCCTTCGAAGGGGACAGAGAGAGTCGCCTGGCAATCCGTCCATATCCTCTGCATCTGGAGGAGTGGGTAGAGATGAAAAACGGGGAACGCGTCCTGTTCCGCCCAATTCTGCCGGAAGATGAACCCCAGCTGCGGGCCTTTATCTCTCAGGTTACGAAAGAAGATCTCTACTACCGCTATTTTAGCGAAATCAACGAATTTACCCACGATGATTTAGCCAATATGACCCAGATCGACTACGATCGAGAAATGGCGTTTGTTGCAGTGCGTCGTGCAGGTCATGATGATGAGATCCTCGGCGTCACGCGAGCCATTTCTGACCCGGATAATGTCGATGCGGAGTTTGCCGTGCTGGTGCGCTCCGATCTTAAAGGCCTGGGGCTGGGTAGACGACTGCTGGAAAAACTCATCAGTTATACGCGAGATCACGGATTGTTGCGCCTGAATGGCATTACTATGCCAAACAATCGCGGTATGGTGACCCTGGCGCGAAAACTCGGATTTGACGTTGATATTCAGCTGGAGGAAGGTATTGTTGCCTTGTCCCTCATCCTGACATCAGCAGACAAACACGAGTAACCTACTGGAAATGTTACCCACTTTGGACGGGACTGGTGGTATCATTGTCCGCTTATGTTGTTTGCATGGTACAGACAACCCTTCAATGAACAGAGAAGAAACGCACTGTGATGTTGTCAAAATTTAAGCGTAATAAACATCAACAACACCTTGCTCAACTACCGAAGATTTCTCAGTCAGTTGATGATGTAGAGTTCTTTTATGCTCCCGCTCATTTTCGGGAAACGCTTCTGGAAAAGATTGCCAGCGCCACGCGACGCATTTGCATTGTGGCCCTGTATCTTGAACAAGATGAAGGCGGTCGTGCGATCCTCAACGCACTCTATGAAGCTAAACGTCAGCGTCCGGAACTGGATGTTCGCGTACTGGTTGACTGGCATCGCGCTCAGCGTGGCCGTATCGGCGCAGCCGCTTCCAATACTAATGCAGACTGGTATTGCCGCACGGCGCAGGAAAATCCTGGCGTCGATGTCCCTGTTTATGGCGTACCCGTTAATACCCGTGAAGCACTCGGTGTCCTTCATTTTAAAGGGTTCATCATTGATGACAGCGTCCTGTACAGCGGCGCAAGCCTGAATGATGTCTACCTTCATCAGCTCGATAAATATCGCTACGACCGCTACCACCTGATTCGTAATCCACAGATGGCCGATATCATGTTCAACTGGGTTGATAAAAACCTGGTACACGGTCGTGGTGTTAATCGCCTTGACGATCCTGAGCGTCCTAAAAGCCCGGAGATCAAAAATGATGTTCGCGCTTTCCGCCAGGAGTTGCGCGATGCGGTCTACCATTTCCAGGGCGATGCGAACAACGAAGAGTTATCTGTTACCCCGCTGGTAGGGCTCGGCAAATCAAGCCTGCTGAACAAAACGATCTTCCATTTGATGCCATGTGCAGAGCAGAAACTCACCATCTGTACGCCATACTTCAACCTTCCTGCCGTGCTGGTGCGAAATATCATTCAGCTACTGCGCGACGGTAAAAAAGTGGAAATTATCGTCGGCGATAAAACAGCAAACGACTTTTTCATCCCTGAAGACCAGCCGTTCAAAATCATCGGTGCGCTGCCTTATCTTTATGAGA
Organism: Enterobacter sp. T2; assembly: GCF_010692925.1. Classification (NCBI taxonomy): domain Bacteria; kingdom Pseudomonadati; phylum Pseudomonadota; class Gammaproteobacteria; order Enterobacterales; family Enterobacteriaceae; genus Enterobacter; species Enterobacter sp. T2. The sequence continues at coordinate 3,631,527 of NZ_CP048736.1, forward strand.
TTAACCTGCGTCGTTTCCTGAGCCGTTTACAGTATTACGTCAACACTGACCAGCTGGTTGTGCGTCTGTGGAAAGATGAAGACAACAGTTACCACCTGAAAGGAATGTGGGTCGACGATGAGTGGATGCTGCTGACCGGTAACAACCTTAACCCACGCGCCTGGAGACTGGATCTGGAAAACGCCATTCTCATCCATGACCCGCAGCATGAGTTAGCCGCCCAGCGTGAACGTGAGCTGGAGTTGATTCGCACGCATACTACGGTGGTTAACCATTACCGCGAACTACAGAGCATTGCCGATTATCCGGTGAAAGTCCGTAAGTTGATCCGCCGTTTACGTCGTATCCGTATCGACCGACTTATCAGCCGTATTCTGTAATGTCAGAGCCCTGTCACCCGCAGGGCTTTTTTATGGAGCCCGTTGATGCGTACTTCTCTGCTACTGAGCGTCCTCTTTCTGAGTGGCTGCAGCCATATGGCCAACGATAGCTGGTCCGGACAGGATAAGGCTCAGCACTTCCTCGCCTCCGCAATGCTGTCTGCAGCCGGTAACGAATATGCACAGCATCAGGGATACAGCCGGGACCGGAGCGCAGCGATAGGATTGATGTTCTCAGTAAGCCTTGGAGCATCAAAAGAACTGTGGGATAGCCGCCCCGCGGGGAGCGGCTGGAGCTGGAAAGATTTCGCCTGGGACGTCGCCGGTGCAACCACCGGCTATGCCGTCTGGCAGATGGCGCATTATTAAAGACGAATGCCCTTCCCTTTGCGATGCAGCATCAGGGAGACAATAAAGGCCAGCGCCCCCATTACCGTCACGTACCAGAAGAATGTCGTTTCACTTCCCCATGATTTAAGAGACAACGCTACATACTCCGCCGATCCGCCAAACAGCGCATTGGCTACCGCATAAGAGAGCCCTACCCCTAGCGCTCGTACCTGTGCCGGGAACATTTCGGCTTTCAGTATTCCGCTGATCGAGGTGTAGAAACTGACAATCACCATCGCCAGCATCACCAGTGCAAATGCGGCATATGGCGAGGAGACATGCTGAAGGGCTGTCAAAATAGGGACAGTACACAGCGCTGACAGCCCACCAAAGATCAGCATTGACGTACGGCGACCAATCTTATCGGAAAGCGCACCGATAATCGGTTGTATGAGCATAAAGACAAAAAGTGCCACTGTCATAACAACGCTGGCGACGTTTGCGTGCATTCCGGTGGTGTTCACCAGATACTTTTGCATATAGGTGGTGAAAGTGTAAAAACTGAGAGAGCCGCCCGCAGTGAAGCCCAGCACCATCAGGAAAGCTTTGCGGTTTCGCCATAATCCTTTGAATGTTCCCGCCTCCTTTAGCGTCCTGACCTCTTTCTGCGAGGTTTCATCTAACTGACGGCGTAACCAAAGTGCGACAATCGCCAGTGCTGCGCCCAGTGCGAAAGGAATTCGCCATCCCCATGTGTGAAGTTGTTCGTCTGTCAGGATCTGCTGCAGGATCACCACCACAAGAATCGCCAGCAATTGACCACCAATGAGTGTGACGTACTGGAATGAGGCGTAAAAACCTTTGCGGCCTTCCAGGGCAACTTCACTCATGTAGGTCGCACTGGTACCGTATTCACCGCCCACCGATAGTCCCTGGAATAAGCGAGCCAGCAAAAGCAGCGCAGGCGCCCATGTCCCGATCGATTCATACCCTGGTAAGCAGGCGATCACCAGAGATCCAAAGCACATCATACAAACCGAGATCAGCATGGAGGCCTTGCGCCCGCGACGATCCGCAATACGCCCAAACAGCCAGCCCCCAATGGGTCGCATTAAGAATCCGGCGGCAAATACCCCTGCCGTTTGTAGTAGCTGTGTTGTGGTGTTGCCGGACGGGAAGAAGATATGTGCGAAGTAGAGTGAACAGAATGAGTAGACGTAGAAGTCAAACCATTCAACCAGATTCCCGGAAGAGGCGCTGACGATTGCCCATACCCTTCTTCGGGTATCACTGTTAGCCAGCGTCCCGTTTGATGTAATACTTTCTGTCATTGCGATTATGCTCCTGCCATAAACAGCGGTGTATTGAGCCAGGAGACTCAATTACCTCGTAAATGAAATGTTATAATTTTGTTATAAATAACATTGAGACAGGGATCACACATTCCATTAGCAGGGTAAGAGATTAAGAGAAAGGCCAGGGGAAAAAAACCCAAAGCAAAAAACCCCGCACCTTACGGTACGGGGTTCTTCTTGATTGATGCCTGGCAGTTCCCTACTCTCACATGGGGAGACCCCACACTACCATCGGCGCTACGGCGTTTCACTTCTGAGTTCGGCATGGGGTCAGGTGGGACCACCGCGCTAAAGCCGCCAGGCAAATTCTGTTATCTGTATCAGGCTGAAAATCGTCTCTCTTCGCCAAAACAGCTTCGGCGTTGTAAGGTTAAGCCTCACGGTTCATTAGTATCGGTTAGCTCAACGCATCGCTGCGCTTACACACCCGACCTATCAACGTCGTCGTCTTCAACGTTCCTTCAGGAGACTTATAGTCTCAGGGAGAACTCATCTCGGGGCAAGTTTCGTGCTTAGATGCTTTCAGCACTTATCTCTTCCGCATTTAGCTACCGGGCAGTGCCATTGGCATGACAACCCGAACACCAGTGATGCGTCCACTCCGGTCCTCTCGTACTAGGAGCAGCCCCCCTCAATTCTCCAGCGCCCACGGCAGATAGGGACCGAACTGTCTCACGACGTTCTAAACCCAGCTCGCGTACCACTTTAAATGGCGAACAGCCATACCCTTGGGACCTACTTCAGCCCCAGGATGTGATGAGCCGACATCGAGGTGCCAAACACCGCCGTCGATATGAACTCTTGGGCGGTATCAGCCTGTTATCCCCGGAGTACCTTTTATCCGTTGAGCGATGGCCCTTCCATTCAGAACCACCGGATCACTATGACCTGCTTTCGCACCTGCTCGAGCCGTCACTCTCGCAGTCAAGCTAGCTTATGCCATTGCACTAACCTCCTGATGTCCGACCAGGATTAGCTAACCTTCGTGCTCCTCCGTTACTCTTTGGGAGGAGACCGCCCCAGTCAAACTACCCACCAGACACTGTCCGCAACCCGGATCACGGGTCTACGTTAGAACACCAGCCATTAAAGGGTGGTATTTCAAGGTTGGCTCCACGCAGACTGGCGTCCACGCTTCAAAGCCTCCCACCTATCCTACACATCAAGGACCAGTGTTCAGTGTCAAGCTATAGTAAAGGTTCACGGGGTCTTTCCGTCTTGCCGCGGGTACACTGCATCTTCACAGCGAGTTCAATTTCACTGAGTCTCGGGTGGAGACAGCCTGGCCATCATTACGCCATTCGTGCAGGTCGGAACTTACCCGACAAGGAATTTCGCTACCTTAGGACCGTTATAGTTACGGCCGCCGTTTACCGGGGCTTCGATCAAGAGCTTCGCGTTGCCGCTAACCCCATCAATTAACCTTCCGGCACCGGGCAGGCGTCACACCGTATACGTCCACTTTCGTGTTTGCACAGTGCTGTGTTTTTAATAAACAGTTGCAGCCAGCTGGTATCTTCGACTGATTTCAGCTCCACCCGCAGGGGCTTCACCTACATATCAGCGTGCCTTCTCCCGAAGTTACGGCACCATTTTGCCTAGTTCCTTCACCCGAGTTCTCTCAAGCGCCTTGGTATTCTCTACCTGACCACCTGTGTCGGTTTGGGGTACGATTTCGTGTTACCTGATGCTTAGAGGCTTTTCCTGGAAGCAGGGCATTTGTTACTTCAGCACCGTAGTGCCTCGTCATCACACCTCAGCGTTAATAAGGTACCGGATTTACCTGGAACCTCCGCCTACATGCTTAAACCGGGACAACCGTCGCCCGGCTAACATAGCCTTCTCCGTCCCCCCTTCGCAGTAACACCAAGTACAGGAATATTAACCTGTTTCCCATCGACTACGCCTTTCGGCCTCGCCTTAGGGGTCGACTCACCCTGCCCCGATTAACGTTGGACAGGAACCCTTGGTCTTCCGGCGAGCGGGCTTTTCACCCGCTTTATCGTTACTTATGTCAGCATTCGCACTTCTGATACCTCCAGCAACCCTCACAGGCCACCTTCAACGGCTTACAGAACGCTCCCCTACCCAACAACGCATAAGCGTCGCTGCCGCAGCTTCGGTGCATGGTTTAGCCCCGTTACATCTTCCGCGCAGGCCGACTCGACCAGTGAGCTATTACGCTTTCTTTAAATGATGGCTGCTTCTAAGCCAACATCCTGGCTGTCTGTGCCTTCCCACATCGTTTCCCACTTAACCATGACTTTGGGACCTTAGCTGGCGGTCTGGGTTGTTTCCCTCTTCACGACGGACGTTAGCACCCGCCGTGTGTCTCCCGTGATAACATTCTTCGGTATTCGTAGTTTGCATCGGGTTGGTAAGCCGGGATGGCCCCCTAGCCGAAACAGTGCTCTACCCCCGAAGATGAGTTCACGAGGCGCTACCTAAATAGCTTTCGGGGAGAACCAGCTATCTCCCGGTTTGATTGGCCTTTCACCCCCAGCCACAGGTCATCCGCTAATTTTTCAACATTAGTCGGTTCGGTCCTCCAGTTAGTGTTACCCAACCTTCAACCTGCCCATGGCTAGATCACCGGGTTTCGGGTCTATACCCTGCAACTTAACGCCCAGTTAAGACTCGGTTTCCCTTCGGCTCCCCTATACGGTTAACCTTGCTACAGAATATAAGTCGCTGACCCATTATACAAAAGGTACGCAGTCACCTAACAAGTAGGCTCCCACTGCTTGTACGTACACGGTTTCAGGTTCTTTTTCACTCCCCTCGCCGGGGTTCTTTTCGCCTTTCCCTCACGGTACTGGTTCACTATCGGTCAGTCAGGAGTATTTAGCCTTGGAGGATGGTCCCCCCATATTCAGACAGGATACCACGTGTCCCGCCCTACTCTTCGAGTTCACAACCTGTGCATTTTCGTGTACGGGACTATCACCCTGTACCGTCGGACTTTCCAGACCGTTCCACTAACACACAAGCTGATTCAGACTCCGGGCTGCTCCCCGTTCGCTCGCCGCTACTGGGGGAATCTCGGTTGATTTCTTTTCCTCGGGGTACTTAGATGTTTCAGTTCCCCCGGTTCGCCTCGTTAACCTATGTATTCAGTTAACGATAGTGTGTCGAAACACACTGGGTTTCCCCATTCGGACATCGCCGGGTCAAAGGTTCATATCACCTCGCCGGCGCTTTTCGCAGATTAGCACGTCCTTCATCGCCTCTGACTGCCAGGGCATCCACCGTGTACGCTTAGTCGCTTAACCTCACAACCCGAAGATGTTTCTTTCGATTCATCATCGGTTTGCGAAAATTTGAGAGACTCGAACACACATAATATGTGTGTCGTTTCAATTTTCAGCTTGATCCAGATTTTTAAAGAGCAAATATCTCAAACGTCACCCGAAGATGAGTTTTGAGATATGGGGGTCGGCGACTTTCACTCACGAACCAGCAAGTGGCGTCCCCTAGGGGATTCGAACCCCTGTTACCGCCGTGAAAGGGCGGTGTCCTGGGCCTCTAGACGAAGGGGACACTGAAGTCTCAATCGCAAGACGCCTTGCTATTTACTTTTCATCAGACAATCTGTGTGAGCACTGCAAAGGCAGGTTCTTTAAGGTAAGGAGGTGATCCAACCGCAGGTTCCCCTACGGTTACCTTGTTACGACTTCACCCCAGTCATGAATCACAAAGTGGTAAGCGCCCTCCCGAAGGTTAAGCTACCTACTTCTTTTGCAACCCACTCCCATGGTGTGACGGGCGGTGTGTACAAGGCCCGGGAACGTATTCACCGTAGCATTCTGATCTACGATTACTAGCGATTCCGACTTCATGGAGTCGAGTTGCAGACTCCAATCCGGACTACGACGCACTTTATGAGGTCCGCTTGCTCTCGCGAGGTCGCTTCTCTTTGTATGCGCCATTGTAGCACGTGTGTAGCCCTACTCGTAAGGGCCATGATGACTTGACGTCATCCCCACCTTCCTCCAGTTTATCACTGGCAGTCTCCTTTGAGTTCCCGGCCGGACCGCTGGCAACAAAGGATAAGGGTTGCGCTCGTTGCGGGACTTAACCCAACATTTCACAACACGAGCTGACGACAGCCATGCAGCACCTGTCTCAGAGTTCCCGAAGGCACCAAAGCATCTCTGCTAAGTTCTCTGGATGTCAAGAGTAGGTAAGGTTCTTCGCGTTGCATCGAATTAAACCACATGCTCCACCGCTTGTGCGGGCCCCCGTCAATTCATTTGAGTTTTAACCTTGCGGCCGTACTCCCCAGGCGGTCGACTTAACGCGTTAGCTCCGGAAGCCACGCCTCAAGGGCACAACCTCCAAGTCGACATCGTTTACGGCGTGGACTACCAGGGTATCTAATCCTGTTTGCTCCCCACGCTTTCGCACCTGAGCGTCAGTCTTTGTCCAGGGGGCCGCCTTCGCCACCGGTATTCCTCCAGATCTCTACGCATTTCACCGCTACACCTGGAATTCTACCCCCCTCTACAAGACTCTAGCCTGCCAGTTTCGAATGCAGTTCCCAGGTTGAGCCCGGGGATTTCACATCCGACTTGACAGACCGCCTGCGTGCGCTTTACGCCCAGTAATTCCGATTAACGCTTGCACCCTCCGTATTACCGCGGCTGCTGGCACGGAGTTAGCCGGTGCTTCTTCTGCGGGTAACGTCAATTGCTGTGGTTATTAACCACAACACCTTCCTCCCCGCTGAAAGTACTTTACAACCCGAAGGCCTTCTTCATACACGCGGCATGGCTGCATCAGGCTTGCGCCCATTGTGCAATATTCCCCACTGCTGCCTCCCGTAGGAGTCTGGACCGTGTCTCAGTTCCAGTGTGGCTGGTCATCCTCTCAGACCAGCTAGGGATCGTCGCCTAGGTGAGCCGTTACCCCACCTACTAGCTAATCCCATCTGGGCACATCTGATGGCAAGAGGCCCGAAGGTCCCCCTCTTTGGTCTTGCGACGTTATGCGGTATTAGCTACCGTTTCCAGTAGTTATCCCCCTCCATCAGGCAGTTTCCCAGACATTACTCACCCGTCCGCCACTCGTCACCCGAGAGCAAGCTCTCTGTGCTACCGTTCGACTTGCATGTGTTAGGCCTGCCGCCAGCGTTCAATCTGAGCCATGATCAAACTCTTCAATTTAAGTTTGATGCTCGTGAATTAAACTTCGTAATGAATTACGTATGTTCACTCAGAGACTTGGTATTCATTTTTCGTCCGAGGACGTTAAGAATCCATGTCACTTTGAGTGCCCACACAGATTGTCTGATAAATTGTTAAAGAGCAGTGCAACGCGGCTTTCGCTCACCGTTGCGAGGTGGCGTATATTACGCTTTCCTCTTTCAGAGTCAAGCGTTTATTTTGCTTTTCTCTGCTGACCCGGCGGCGTATGTGCCGTTGTTCCGTGTCAGTGGAGGCGCATTATAGGGAGTAATTCCGAACCTGCAAGGATAAAGTGAAAATTATTTACTGACTGCTCACTTTCCAGGCAAAACGCTTCCCAGACCTCAATTCTCGCCTGGTTTTTAAACAAAAACGAGCCGCAAGCGGCTCGTTTTTGCGTTTTGTGACTTACTGCACTGCCACAATGCGATCGTCGTTGGCTTCCAGACGGATAACTTTGCCCGGAATCAGCTCCCCGGACAGGATCTGCTGCGCCAGCGGGTTTTCGATCTGCTGCTGGATAGCACGTTTCAACGGACGCGCACCATACACCGGATCATAACCGTTCTCGCTCAACAATTTCAGCGCATCGTCAGAGATGTGAATTTCATATCCACGCTCTTCCAGACGTTTGTACAGACGCTGCAGCTGGATCTGCGCAATCGACGCAATGTGTTTCTCACCCAGAGGATGGAACACCACCACTTCATCAATACGGTTGATGAACTCTGGACGGAAGCTATGGCTGACAACCCCCATCACCAGATCCTTCATATGGCCGTAGTCCAGCTCACCGAAACGTTCCTGAATCAAATCAGAACCCAGGTTCGATGTCATAATGACGACCGTATTACGGAAGTCGACCGTTCTCCCCTGCCCGTCAGTCAGACGGCCATCATCCAGCACCTGAAGCAGAATGTTGAACACATCCGGGTGCGCTTTTTCCACCTCATCCAGTAAAATGACGGAATAAGGACGGCGACGCACCGCTTCTGTCAGATAGCCACCTTCTTCATAACCGACATATCCCGGAGGCGCCCCGACCAGACGCGAGACGGAGTGTTTTTCCATAAACTCGGACATGTCGATGCGCACCATCGCATCGTCGCTATCGAACATAAAGTTAGCCAGTGCTTTGCACAGCTCGGTCTTACCGACACCGGTCGGCCCCAGGAACAGGAACGAACCAATCGGGCGATTAGGATCGGACAGCCCCGCACGGCTACGGCGGATGGCATTGGAGACGGCCTCAACCGCCTCGTCCTGACCGATCACGCGCTGATGCAGATCCTGCTCCATACGCAGCAGTTTATCGCGTTCGCTTTCCATCATGCGCGCCACCGGAATACCGGTCCAGCGAGCCAGCACTTCCGCAATTTCTGCATCCGTCACTTTATTACGTAACAGACGCATGGTTTTGCCTTCCGACTGCGTGGCGATCTCAAGCTGTTTTTCCAGCTCAGGGATTTTGCCGTACTGCAACTCGGACATTCGCGCCAGATCGCCCACACGGCGAGCCTGTTCGATGGCAATTTTCGCCTGCTCAAGTTCCGCTTTAATGGTCTGCGTGCCAGACAGTGAAGCTTTCTCGGCTTTCCACTCTTCTTCCAGCTCAGAATACTGACGCTCTTTGTCGTCCAGTTCTTCGTTGAGCATATCGAGGCGTTTCTTACTGGCTTCATCAGACTCTTTCTTCAGCGCCTGCTGTTCCAGCTTGAGCTGAATGATACGACGGTCGAGCCTGTCCAGCTCTTCCGGTTTCGAGTCAATCTGCATACGAATGCTCGACGCCGCTTCATCAATCAGGTCGATCGCTTTATCCGGCAACTGACGGTCAGCAATATAACGGTGCGAAAGCGTCGCCGCCGCCACAATCGCCGGGTCGGTGATTTGCACATGGTGATGCAGCTCATAACGTTCTTTCAGACCACGCAAAATCGCGATGGTATCTTCAACGCTTGGCTCGGCAACAAACACTTTCTGGAAACGACGTTCCAGAGCAGCATCTTTCTCAATGTACTGGCGGTACTCATCCAGCGTCGTGGCGCCAACGCAATGCAGTTCACCACGTGCCAGGGCTGGTTTCAGCATGTTCCCGGCATCCATCGCGCCGTCGGCCTTACCGGCCCCCACCATGGTGTGCAGTTCGTCAATAAACAGAATGACGTTGCCTTCCTGTTTAGCCAGGTCGTTAAGCACACCTTTCAGACGCTCTTCAAACTCACCGCGGTATTTCGCCCCGGCCACCAGCGCCCCCATATCCAGTGCCAGCACGCGGCGACCTTTCAGCCCTTCCGGCACTTCACCGTTTACGATACGCTGCGCCAGCCCTTCAACAATGGCGGTTTTACCCACACCGGGCTCACCAATCAGAACCGGGTTGTTCTTGGTACGACGCTGCAATACCTGAATCGTACGGCGGATCTCTTCGTCACGGCCGATGACCGGGTCAAGTTTGCCCTGCTCAGCACGTTCGGTCAGATCGACCGTAAATTTCTTCAAAGCCTGACGTTGGTCTTCGGCTCCCTGATCGTTCACGCTTTCACCTCCGCGCATTTTCTCAATCGCCTGAGTCACATTGGCGGTGGTTGCACCGGCAGATTTCAGCAGGTCGGTTAAGGTACCGCGTGATTCAAGCGCCGCCAGAACAAACAGCTCTGACGAAATAAAGTTGTCCCCACGTTTTTGCGCCAGCTTGTCGCAAAGGTTCAGCACGCGCACCAGATCCTGAGACGGCTGAACATCACCGCCGGTACCTTCTACCTGCGGTAAACGGCTCAGTGCCTGATCGATAGCGGTGCGTAACTGGCCAGCATTAATGCCAGCAGACGTTAATAAAGGACGTACCGATCCCCCTTCCTGATTCAGCAAGGCGCTCATTAAATGAAGAGGTTCGATGAATTGGTTGTCGTGCCCCAGCGCGAGCGACTGGGCATCGGCAAGAGCAAGCTGGAATTTATTAGTAAGACGATCCAGACGCATAACTCCTCCCATAAACAGGTCAAATTTGCTACTGGAGATTAAATGAGGTCATCCCTCAATTATTCAAGGTTAATGATCTGAATTATGTGAAAAGAAAACGGCACGTTCCGGATCGTCTTGATTCTTTAGGTTATATCAGCCAAATAAAACTTGCCATACGACCCGTAGTCTTGTCGCGGCGATAAGAGAAAAAATCACCCTTTTCGGTGAAAGTACAGCGATCTCCGCCGAAGATCTGCGTGACACCGACGCTATTCAGGCGCTGACGGGCAAGCTGGTAAATATCTGCCAGATATTTTTCACCGGAAGGCTGAAAAGCCTCAGCGGCTTGCGGATCTTTTTCCATGAATGCTTCGCGAACTTCCGGCCCCACTTCAAAAGCACGAGGGCCAATCGCCGGGCCCAGCCAGGCCATGATATTGGCGGAATCATCGTTAAAGCAGGCGACGGTCTCTTCCAGCACGCCCTCACACAATCCACGCCAGCCTGCATGCGCGGCAGCCACTTCAGTACCTACCCGGTTACAGAACAAAACCGGCAGACAATCGGCGGTCATAACGGCACAAACCGTGCCCGGAGTATTGCTGTAAGAGGCGTCTGCGCGTTTAGAAGCGTAAGGTTCTCCCGTCAGCTTCAGCACCGCTTTACCATGAACCTGTTCCAGCCAGACCGGTTTCGAAGGCAGATTCCCCGCAGCAAACAGACGCCTGCGGTTCTCTTCTACATGATCCAGGTTATCGCCACAGTGTGCTCCGAGATTCAACGACTCCCACGCGCCCTGGCTGACTCCGCCAGTACGGGTTGAGCTGCAGGCGGCCACGCCTTCAGGTAGTGGCCACTCCGGGACAATCAGTTTGGTCATAACCAGTCCACATGGTCCTTATGTTCTTCGAAATCAGCACGCATGGCGTCAATCAGTTCCACCATATCCTGTGGGAGAGGCGCATGCCACTCCATCTGAATACCGGTGATGGGGTGATAGAGACGCAGCATGGTCGCGTGCAGCGCCTGACGATCGAACTTGCGCAGTACGCTGATGAACTCATCCGATGCGCCTTTTGGCGGACGCGGACGACCACCGTATACCTGATCCCCCACCAGCGGATGGGTAATGTGGGCCATATGAACACGGATCTGGTGCGTACGACCGGTTTCCAGGCGCAGGCGCAGGCGCGTATGAATACGGAAGTGCTCCATAATGCGATAGTGCGTCACCGCTGGTTTCCCCATCGGGTGCACCGACATATGAGTGCGTTTAGTTGGGTGACGGCTAATCGGTTCTTCTACCGTACCGCCAGCGGTCATGTGGCCAATGGCTACCGCTTCGTATTCACGGGTAATTTCACGCAGCTGCAGTGATTCCACCAGACGGGTCTGAGCAGGAACGGTCTTTGCCACGACCATCAGACCGGTGGTGTCTTTATCCAGACGGTGAACGATACCCGCGCGCGGGACATCAGCAATCGGCGGATAGTAATGGAGAAGCGCATTAAGTACCGTACCGTCAGGGTTCCCCGCCCCCGGATGAACAACCAGGTCGCGCGGCTTGTTGATTACCAGAATGTCATCATCTTCATAGACGATGTCCAGTGGGATATCCTGCGGCTCGAAGCGGATTTCCTCTTCGATTTCAGCATTGATGGCAACAGCTTCCCCACCAAACACTTTCTCTTTTGGTTTGTCCCAGATCTTGCCGTTTACCAGCACGCGCTGGTCAAGGATCCATTCTTTTATGCGTGAACGCGAATAATCAGGGAACAATTCGGCCAAAGCCTGATCTAAGCGTTGACCGAGCTGATTTTCGGAGACTGTTGCGGTGAGTTCTACTCGTTGTGCCATAAACTGCTTCTTTGTTTAACGTTGGGTTTTACGGCTTTGCCGTTTAATATAGTGTGCTATTGTAGCTGGTCTTAATCGGGAGCAGGAACAGAGTTTCTCCCGGACAAACATTTGAGGAAAGTCAAAACGTCATGACGCGCATGAAATATCTGGTGGCAGCGGCCACGTTGAGCCTGGCTTTGGTGGGCTGCTCCGGTTCGAATGAACAGGTCCCTGACAATCCGCCGAATGAAATCTATGCGACTGCACAACAAAAGTTGCAGGACGGTAACTGGAAACAGGCGATAACGCAACTGGAAGCGTTGGATAATCGCTATCCATTTGGTCCGTATTCGCAGCAGGTACAGTTAGATCTTATCTACGCCTACTACAAAAATGCCGACCTGCCGCTGGCTCAGGCAACTATCGATCGTTTCATGCGTCTGAATCCGACTCATCCTAACATCGATTACGTCATGTATATGCGCGGTCTGACCAACATGGCGCTGGATGACAGTGCTCTGCAGGGCTTCTTCGGCGTGGATCGTTCCGATCGTGATCCCCAGCATGCGCGTGATGCCTTCAATGACTTCTCCAAACTGGTGCGCGGCTATCCAAACAGTCAGTACGTGACCGACGCGACCAAACGTCTGGTGTTCCTGAAAGATCGCCTGGCGAAGTATGAATACTCCGTTGCGGAATACTATACCCGCCGTGGCGCATGGGTTGCCGTGGTTAACCGCGTAGAAGGTATGCTGCGTGATTACCCGGATACTCAGGCAACGCGTGACGGCCTGAAGCTGATGGAAAATGCTTACCGTCAGATGCAGATGACCACTCAGGCTGAAAAAGTGGCGAAAATTATCGCCGCGAATAGCAGCAACACCTGATAGTGCTTCAATGCAAAACGGCAGCCCGAAGGCTGCCGTTTTTGTATCTATTTCTGATATTCGCTGAAGCGCTTTATCTCAACTCATCCCGTCAACTATGACCGCAATTTTTGCCTTCCACAAGGTAAATCTCACCTCTTCCTGCCCTGCCTCACAAAAAAGATTCCCTGACAAAAACCGACAAAATAACGTGACCTAAATCACACATTTTGACATTAGGTCGGGTATGCTGGAATCACCAAGACGGAAAGACAAGAGGTAAAATTTATGACAATGAACATTACCAGTAAACAAATGGAAATTACTCCGGCAATTCGCCAGCACGTCGCAGACCGTCTCGCCAAACTGGATAAATGGCAAACTCACCTGATTAACCCGCATATCATTCTGTCTAAGGAGCCACAGGGTTTCATCGCTGACGCAACTATCAATACTCCAAACGGCCATCTGGTCGCCAGCGCAAAACATGAAGATATGTACACGGCTATTAACGATTTGATCAACAAGCTGGAACGGCAGCTCAATAAAGTGCAACACAAAGGTGAAGCCCGTCGCGCCGCATCCTCGGTGAAAGACGCCAGCTTCGCGGAAGAAGTTGAAGAAGAGTAATCCTTTAAATTGAGTGTACCGCCAACGCGCCTTCGGGCGCGTTTTTTATTGACAGGGTGAAAACAGTACAGGTACTTTAACGATATCAATCACAGGATGATGTTATGAAACTTACGCCGTTCTTCTTCGCATTCTTTTTTACCTTCCCCTGACCGGGAGGCGTTTCGTCGTGTGATAAAGAATGCGAAGACGAACAACAAGGCCTCCCACACCGGGGGGCCTTTTTTATTGATAACGATAAAATGAGACAGGCGACACTATGACACCGGAAAACCCGTTACTGGACCTGCGCGTAAAAATCAGCGCGCTGGATGAGAAATTACTGGCACTGCTGGCCGAACGTCGCATGCTCGCCGTTGAAGTGGGGAAAGCCAAGCTGGACTCCCATCGTCCGGTACGTGATATTGACCGCGAACGCGATCTGCTGGAACGTCTGATCCAGCTCGGCAAAGCGCACCACCTCGATGCCCATTACATCACCCGGTTGTTCCAGCTCATCATTGAAGACTCCGTTCTCACTCAGCAAGCGCTGCTCCAGCAGCATCTGAACAAAACTAACCCGCATTCTGCGCGTATCGCCTTCCTCGGCCCGAAAGGCTCTTACTCTCACCTGGCCGCACGTCAGTATGCCGCTCGCCATTTCGAAGAATTTATTGAGAGCGGCTGCGCAAAATTTGCCGATATCTTTAACCAGGTCGAGACCGGCCAGGCGGATTACGCCGTCGTGCCCATTGAAAACACCAGTTCGGGTGCCATCAACGACGTTTACGATTTGCTGCAGCACACCAGCCTGTCGCTGGTTGGCGAGCTGACGATCCCTATCGATCACTGCGTGCTGGTTTCCGGCTCAACCGATCTGAGCAAGATAGAAACCGTCTACAGTCATCCCCAGCCGTTCCAGCAGTGCAGCCAGTTCCTGAACCGCTATCCGAACTGGAAAATCGAGTACACCGAAAGCACCTCCGCGGCAATGGAAAAAGTGGCGCAGGCTAACTCGCCAGCCGTCGCTGCACTCGGTAGCGAGGCGGGTGGCGCGTTGTATGGCTTACAGGTGCTGGAGCGCAACCTGGCAAACCAGACGCAAAATATTACCCGTTTCGTGGTGCTGGCGCGCAAGTCCATCAATGTGTCAGACCAGGTGCCAGCGAAAACCACGCTGCTGATGGCGACCGGACAACAGGCGGGTGCACTGGTTGAAGCCCTGCTGGTGCTGCGCAACCACAACCTGATCATGACCAAACTGGAATCGCGTCCAATTCACGGTAACCCGTGGGAAGAGATGTTTTATCTCGATATCCAGGCCAACCTGGAGTCTGCCTCCATGCAGAAGGCCCTGCGTGAACTGGGTGAGATTACCCGTTCCATGAAAGTGCTGGGCTGCTATCCGAGCGAAAACGTCGTGCCTGTCGATCCAAGCTAACGTTCGATAAAGCGACTTTTCTTCATCCCTGCCACATTTACGGGCAGGGTGAAGATGGCGCCGGAGAGCGGATACTCAGCCACCTCTTCTGCATCCATATTTTCCCGCGTGGTCGTAATGAACAGCGTTTTCATATCATCGCCGCCAAAGCAGACCATCGTCGGGCAACGTACAGGCAAGCGATACTCTTCCAGCTGCTCCCCTTGCGGTGAAAAACGCGCGATACGCCAGCCGTCAAACAGTGCGCTCCAGTAGCAGCCTTCCACATCGACTGCCGCGCCGTCCGGTATCCCTTCGCCCTCTTTAAACTGACGAAAGATCTCGCGTCTGCCGGGTTCACCCTGCTCATCAACCGGAGTGCGATAGATCACCCCATTGGGCGTATCGGAGGTATACATCCACCGCTTATCCGGACTAAACGCCAAGCCGTTATGCCCGTGAATATCACACTGGATTACTTTCGGTGTCAGATCGTTGTCGATACGCATCAGCAACGCGCCGTTGTAATCCCCCGGCCCCCAGAACGTCCCCGCATAGAAACGCCCCATACTGTCGGTTCCCCCATCATTAAAACGCGCCAGCTGTGGGTTAGAGGGGTTATCGCACACCTTACGCTGCAGGAGGCCATGCTTATCGGCAAGCCAGATGCCATTGCGCATGGCCACGATAAACCCGCCGCGTTCACGCAACGCAAAACAGCCCACTTCCTCATGGAAAGAGAGCACGGTGTGTTCTGCCGTTGGCAGATGATATCGGTGGATTTCGCCTTCCAGGATATCGGCCCAGTAGAGCGCATGCTCTTCAGCGCTCCATGTCGGACACTCAGGCAGGTGCCCGGTGTAATTCAACAGCAGCTGCGGTTCAGCCATGACAGTTCCCCAAAATGAAAAAAGCCAGCAATGCTGGCTTTCAGTATATACATCATCGGATTACTGGCGACTGTCATTTGCCTGGCGCAACAGCGTGCGGCTCTCGCTCTGGAAACGCGTGGCGTAATCACCGAACCAATGCTCCACTTTACGGAAACTGTCGATAAACGCCTGCTTGTCGCCATGCTCCAGCAGCGTAATGGCTTCGCCAAAGCGCTGATAGTAACGTTTGATCAGTGCCAGATTATTTTCGGACGACATAATAATGTCGGCGTAAAGCTGGGGATCCTGCGCAAACAGACGTCCAACCATCGCCAGTTCCAGACGATAGATCGGTGATGAGAGCGCCAGCAGCTGTTCAAGCTGCACGTTCTCTTCCGCCAGATGCAGACCGTAGGCAAAGGTCGCAAAGTGGCGCAGTGCCTGAATAAACGCCATGTTCTGATCGTGCTCAACCGCGCTGATACGGTGCAGTCGTGCGCCCCATACCTGAATCTGTTCGAGGAACCACTGATAGGCTTCCGGCTGACGCCCGTCGCAGTAAACCACCACTTGCTTCGCCAAGCTGCCGCTGTCCGGGCCAAACATCGGGTGCAGACCCAGTACCGGACCCGTATGCGCGGCCAGCATTGCCTGCAGCGGACCATTTTTGACAGAAGCAAGGTCCACCAGGATGCAATCCTGCGGTAAAGGCGGAAGTTTTCCGATGATCTGCTCCGTCACGTGGATCGGCACGCTGACGATAACCATTCCCGCGTCTTTCATCAGTTCTGGCGCCTGGGCCCAGTCCTCTTTCTCCAGAATGCGCACCTGGTAGCCAGAAAGCGTCAGCATTTTTTCAAACAGACGCCCCATCTGCCCGCCGCCGCCGACAATCACCACCGGACTCAGGGACGGACAGAGGGTTTTGAAGCCTTTGTCGTTTTCGCTGGAATAGGATTCGCGCATTACGCGACGCAGCACATCTTCAATCAAATCCGGCGAAACACCCAGCGACTGGGCCTCTTTACGACGGGAAGCCAGCATTGAGGCTTCCCGCTCCGGAACGTAAATCGGCAGGCCGTATTTACTTTTTACTTCACCGACTTCAGCAACCAGTGCCATACGGCGCGCCAGCAGATCCAGCAGCGCCTTGTCCACTTCATCAATTTGATCGCGTAATGCGGTCAATTCAGCAACCATAGCTAACCTCTTAAGCCAGACGCGTCGCCAGCTGGCCATTTAAATCTTTATGGATCTCACGCAGCAGCGCATCGGTGGTTTCCCAGCTGATGCAGGCATCCGTCACGGAGACGCCGTGCTTCATCGCACTGCGCGGTTGTTCAGATGACTGATTACCTTCATGAATGTTGCTCTCAATCATCAGACCGATAATCGAACGGTTGCCGTCTTTGATCTGTGCGACCACGGATTCGGCAACCGCGGGCTGGCGACGATAATCTTTATTCGAATTACCATGACTGCAATCTACCATCAGTGCCGGGCGCAGTCCCGCCTGCTCCATCTCTTTTTCACACTGCGCCACATCTGCCGGGCTGTAGTTTGGCGCTTTACCGCCTCGCAGGATCACATGACCGTCCGGGTTACCCTGAGTTTGCAGGAGGCACACCTGGCCCGCCTGGTTGATACCCACAAAACGGTGCGGCATTGCGGCGGCGCGCATAGCGTTGATCGCCGTCGCCAGACTGCCATCGGTACCGTTTTTAAAACCAACCGGCATCGACAGACCAGACGCCATCTCGCGGTGGGTTTGCGATTCCGTCGTCCGCGCACCAATCGCAGACCAGCTGAACAGATCGCCCAGGTATTGCGGGCTGTTCGGATCAAGCGCTTCGGTTGCCAGCGGCAGCCCCATGCTAACCAGTTCCACCAGCAGGCGACGCGCAATCTTCAGCCCTGCTTCCACATCAAACGAGCCATCCATGTGCGGATCGTTAATCAACCCTTTCCAGCCCACGGTCGTGCGTGGCTTCTCAAAATAGACGCGCATCACCAGATAGAGGCTATCGCTGACCTCCTCCGCTAATGCTTTAAATCGCTGAGCGTACTCAATGGCGGTTTCAGGATCGTGAATAGAGCAAGGACCACAGACCACCAGCAGGCGCGGATCGCGACCCGCGATAATGTCAGAAATGGTCTGGCGAGAGTGCTCAATTTGAGCCTCCTGCGCGGCACTCAGCGGGAATGCAGCTTTCAGTTGCTCCGGGGTAATTAAAACCTGTTCGTCAGTGATATGTACGTTGTTCAGCGCGTCTTTTTGCATGATGGCGATCCTGTAATGCTCGTTTGCGATAGTTGTTATCCTCGATGAGGTGAAGCAACGATACCACAACAAGTAAAGATTTCAATCCAAAATCCGTAAATATTAATTTACAGAAGCTAATTATAAGCAAAAAATAGCCGTTAAATACGTAAACTTTAAATTACACTCCGATTTTCTTCCGCCAGGCTATGCTGAAGAAAAAAGGAGAATCGCTATGCGCTCAATTGCTCTGGTGCTGTTGTTGCTGTTTTTATCGGGCTGCCAGATTAATCCTTACACTTTTCAGCCCCACTGGACGACTCCGGACTGGTTCAGTGCCGGAAAAGAAGACGCCATGAATGGCTTGCCGGTTAAAGATAACCAGACCCTGGCCGATAGTTTTAATGACCCTCATGTTGATCGTAGCGAATATCTCCGCGGCTACGCTGATGGTCAGAAGAAAGTATGCGAAGAGGGTTTTATTCATGCCTGGGGATTAGCGGGCAAATCTTATCCAGCCAGTTGTGATAGTGTTGAAAATGCTGTGAAACTCCGTGCGTCATGGCAAAAAGGAATGGACGAAAGTATGCGTTCCAGCAGACTTAATTAAGTCTGTGTTTATCCCCTGGAAAATAAACCACTGTAGGATTTAGCTTAGGTCAGCCGAAGGCTATTTCTGACATAATGACGGCTCAGACAAACAATGGTATTCTGCCCGCATCTCTTAAGGACATCTATTTCCGGAGCGGTACGGCGGATTCTGGTGAGAAATTCATACTTGATCTCTTTGTTCCGACTCACTCTGGTGTTAATGCTGTTTCTTATGGTGGGCCCGGCGACGGCAGGCGCGCTCACGGAGACGGATAAATCGGTACGTTCGATTGTCTCGGGGATTGTGAGCTATACGCGATGGCCGTCCCTTTCCGGACAGCCCAGGCTTTGCATTTATGCCACCTCTCACTACACGCACGCACTCAGCGGCAATGAAGGGCATACCGAGTTACCCTACACTCCCGTTATTGTCCGTAACGATCGGGAAGCCCTGGACGCGACGTGCGATGCTGTTTATTTCGGGTCTGAACCGCCGGCAAAACAACTTGAATTAATAAGTCAATATCAGGGCAGAGCATTGCTTTTAATCTCAGAGCAAAATCCGGAATGTGTTATTGGCAGTGCTTTTTGCCTGATAATCGAACGTGGCCAGGTGCGGTTTTCCGTCAATCTGGATGCATTGTCGCGCAGTGGTGTCAGGGTCAATCCCGATGTATTAATGCTTGCACGGAATAAGCAGCATGGATAAAGATTTCACCTCGATGCCACGTCCAACGTTTAAAAGAACGCTGAGGCGAAACAGCATGATAAGCGTCATCATCACGATGACGCTTATATGGCTGTTACTCTGTTTTGCTTCCGTCGTGACGTTAAAACAATACGCGCAAAAGAATCTCGAATTAACCGGCGCCACCATGAGCCACAGTCTTGAAGCCTCTCTGGTTTTCAACGATTCGTTGGCCGCCAACGAAACCCTCGCAGCCCTGGGTAAGCAGGGGCAGTTTGCCGTAGCAGAAGTCATTAACGTACACAAAAAGCGTTTTGCATACTGGTCCTGGAATCCGAAGGATAATAACGACACGCTGGGGGCGCTGGTCAGCCGCTGGCTTTTCCCTGTACCGATTGCACAGCCAATCATGCATAACGGTTCGATGATCGGCGAAATTCGCCTTACCGCGCGTGACAGCCTGATTAGCCACTTCATCTGGATGTCGTTTGCCGTTCTTACCGGCTGTATTCTTTTTGCCACTGTCGTCGCGATCGCCATTACCCACTCTCTGCATCACGGCATGGTCACTGCCCTGCAAAACATCACCGATGTGGTGCATGACGTCCGCACAAACCGTAATTTCTCCCGACGGGTGAAAGATGGGCGTATCGAAGAATTTCACCAGTTTGGTGAAGACTTCAACAGCCTCCTGGATGAGATGGAGGAGTGGCAGCTTAAGCTTCAGGCGAAAAATGCCCAACTATTGCGTACCGCCATGCACGATCCGCTCACCGGCCTTGCTAACCGCGCAGCGTTTCGTAACAGCATTGCGGCACTGATGAACGACCCTTCGGCGAGAATAAATTCGGCCCTGCTCTTCCTTGATGGTGATAATTTTAAGTTTATCAATGACACCTGGGGACACGCGGCAGGAGACTGCGTGCTGATTGAAGTCGCCAGCAGGATGGTGGAATTTGGCGATAAGCGCCATCAGTCCTATCGCCTTGGCGGTGACGAATTTGCCATGGTGCTGTACGGCGTTCATTCTGAGCTTGAAGTTCAACACATTTGTGCTGCGTTATCACAGCAGTTTATCCGTCCGTTTGATCTGCATAACGGACAAAAAGCATCGATGTCACTCAGCATTGGCTTTGCTCTGGCGTGGGAAAATGCGTCCGTTGAAGCATTACTGGAAAAAGCCGACCGCAATATGTACCAGGTCAAAAACCAGCGTACAAAAACAATAAGTTAGAAAGGATATACTATGTTAAAACGATACTTCGCGCCGTTAGTCCTGGCCTCACTGGTTCTGGCAGGCTGTCAGTCGCCGCCTGAAGGTAAATTCACGCCAGAACAAATTGCAGCGATGAAGTCCTACGGTTTTAACGAACTGAACGGCGACTGGTCCCTGGGATTATCGGATACCATTCTGTTTGATAAAAATGACGCCAGACTCCGTTCCGAAAGTGAAACACAGATTCAATCCATGGCCGCTCGTCTGGCGAAAACCGGCCTGAATCACGCTCGAATGGATGGTCATACGGATAATTACGGCGAAGAAAGTTACAACGAAGCGCTGTCGTTAAAACGTGCCAATGCCGTTGCCGACGCATGGGCGAAGGGAGCGAATATCCCGCGCGAGAATCTCACCACCCGGGGATTAGGCAAAAAATACCCGATTGCGAGCAACAGTACCGCGCAAGGGCGCGCTGAAAACCGCCGGGTATCAGTGGTTATCAGCACGCCATAGGGTTATTTAGCGGATGATTCGGCGAGCGACACGCCTGTTGCCGCTCGCCAGCGTAGCCAGTCGATCAGAATAAACAGCGCCAGACTCATCCCCATAACAGGCAAAGCCAGCCCCAGTAGCACGCTGATGATGAGCGTAACACCTCTTCCCCATCCTGACAGCGCCAGCCAGCACTGACAAAGCGTTTGTACCGGATTGACTGTCGATTGTGCCGGGCGACGCATCCACCACATCCGGTACCCCCAGATGATAAGCACGCACAGGGCAAGCCCGAAGGCAACGAGCAGCAGCTGATTCACCAGCCCGAATAAAATCCCCATATGGAAATCTACGCCCCAGCGGGTCAGTTTTGCCATTAGCGGGAAATCCTCAAAACGGGTTCTGTCCAGAACCTGCATCGTACCGGGATCAACCGCAACCGCATCCACCTGAGTTGGCCAGCTGCGATCGATTTCCGTCACGGTCCAGGCACGGTCCGCCGTTTTCGCCGGGCGGATCTCAAGCTTGCTGGCATCAATCCCCGCTTTACGCGCCGCGCTTAATACGCCATCAAATTGCGTCAGATCCATCGCCATTTCAGGCATCATCATGCCAGCATGGTGACCGCGATGCTCCGCGTGTTCGTCCATCATGGCAGGCGCACCTGAAAGCGTAGTGTTCACCTGAGGCGTAAGCCAGTTCATTTGTGCCCGGAGTTTATCGACGTTTCCGCCCGCCCACTGCGACCACGTCAGGCCGGTTGCGGAGAACAACAGCATTCCGCCCAGCAGGATCCAGCCTAATACCACATGCACACGACGACGGTTCTGGAAGCGGTTGTTAATTCGCCGTTTCGGTCGGGTATAAAACCACAGGGCAATACCGCCCAATGCGGCAACCCACATCCACGACGCGGCCAGTTCGCTATAGAGACGCCCGATATCACCCAGCATCAAAGAGGTATGCAAATAATCAATGGTCTGGCGCAGCGGTAAAATCCCGCTGGTGCCGTACACCGTCATATCCCCCAGCACCGCCAGATTTACCGGATCGACAAAGATAGCCCGGTTTTCCGATGGCCCCAGCGTCGGGTCAGCAAACATCACGCGGGTGGTTTCGCCTTCAACCAACCCCGGACGAACGGCGTGCAAACGCAAATCTGAACCCACGATTTTTTCCGCCACGGCAATTTGGTTCGCCAGCGGATGCGGCTCGCCCGCGGAATCGGTGTGGAGCGCGTGCCGATAGAGGACATTTTCCAGCTGTGGCGTCGCCACATACAGCGTACCGGTTAACGCAGCGAAGAAGATAAACGGGCCAACAAACAGCCCGATGTAGAAATGGAGGCGACGCAGCAGGTTTCCCCATGCCGCGCGCGGTGTGCAGGTAGTCATACTTTTCCTTTTTAAGGCAAAAAGTTATCGATATTTTTTTAAAGGGAGAAAGCAGACTGCCGCGGCGGCGCGCGGGTATCGGGGTAAAGCCAGGGGAAAAAGTGCCAGTGGCTGACCGCCTGACGCGGCGGCTTAAGGCGAAGCCGTTGCAGCACCACGCAGAGCAGGACGATCAGCGCCAGCATCATGCCAGGTACATGCGCTAACAGCACGCAGTAACCGCACGCTTCCGCATGGTCGACAGGCATCGTATGCGGCGTATCGCCATGATGCGCGTCCATCGACATCATGCTCATGTCATGATGCATGCCCGGCATGGCACTCATGGGATCTTTCTGCAAGGAGACGGAGATAAGCGGCGCGATCACGATCAGCAGGATCGCAAACAGCGCGGTCAAGGCCGCTGCGCGTTTCCAGGTGTGCTGATGCAGTACGTTGCCCACTTTCCCTCCATTCAAGAGGCAAGCATTGTAAATGATTTATGACAAAAGGGTTAATGCGAGAGGTGCGATGCGATAAAAAAAGGGCCGGCCTTTCGGCCAGCCCTTTCTAACAGGATGTCGCTTAAGCGAATCTTAGTTCAGACGCTCTTTAATACGAGCAGACTTACCAGTACGCTCACGCAGGTAGTACAGTTTAGCTTTACGTACAGCACCACGACGTTTAACAGCAATGCTGTCAACTACCGGAGAGTGAGTCTGGAAGACACGCTCAACGCCTTCGCCGTTGGAAATTTTACGAACAGTGAATGCAGAGTGCAGACCGCGGTTACGAATAGCGATAACCACGCCCTCGAATGCCTGCAGACGTTTTTTGGAACCTTCAACAACCCATACTTTCACTTCCACGGTGTCACCTGGACGGAAGGAAGGTACGTCCTGCTTCATCTGCTCTTGTTCAAGTTGCTTAATAATGTTGCTCATAATTTAATCTCTTATCCTGGGTAAACTGATATTCGGGAGCGTATTACGCCTTCCCATCATGTTCATGCTGCTGGTTCGCGTGTTCAGTTTTGAACTCGGCCAGCAACTTTGCTTGCTCTTCAGTCAGAGCCAGGTTTTCCAGAAGTTCAGGTCTTCTAAGCCAGGTTCGGCCCAGCGACTGCTTCAAACGCCAGCGACGTATCTCGGCATGGTTTCCAGACAGTAACACCGCCGGGACTTCCATCCCTTCTAACACTTCAGGACGAGTATAGTGTGGGCAGTCCAGCAACCCATCGGCAAAGGAATCTTCCGTTGCCGAAGCTTCATGGCCCAGTACACCCGGAATGAACCGGGCAACGGAGTCAATCAGCGTCATCGCTGGTAACTCACCACCGCTGAGAACGTAATCGCCGATAGACCATTCTTCGTCAATCTCGGTTTGAATTACGCGCTCATCTATCCCTTCGTAGCGACCACAGACCAGAATCAGCTTTTGATTCGTCGCCAGTTCGCTCACGCCCGCTTGATCAAGCTTGCGTCCCTGAGGTGACAGATAAATCACCTTTGCGCCTTCACCTGCCGCGGCTTTTGCTGTGTGAATGGCATCCCGCAAGGGTTGCACCATCATCAACATCCCCGGTCCGCCGCCGTAAGGACGATCGTCCACGGTACGGTGCCGGTCATGCGTGAAGTCACGAGGACTCCAGCTCTGGATGCTCAGCAGGCCATTCTTTACTGCCCGGCCAGTTACCCCGTAATCGGTAATCGCGCGGAACATTTCAGGAAACAGGCTAATTATGCCAATCCACATAGCGCCGTCTTTTACCGTTTATCCGGAGAATTTAAAAACCAGGATCCCAATCTACTTCAATGGTTTGAGTAGCGAGATCGACTTTCTTGATAACCTGTCCATCGAGGAACGGAACCAACCGCTCCTTGATGCCAAATGCATCTTTCAGGTTTGCCTTAATGACGAGAACGTCATTTGACCCGGTTTCCATCATATCGATGACTTTTCCCAGGCTGTAGCCTTCGGTAGTGACTACCTGGCAACCCATAAGGTCTTTCCAGTAGTAGTCGCCCTCTTCCAGCTGCGGCAACTGCGACGAATCCACGACAATTTCACAATTAGTCAGCGCATTCGCGGCATCACGATCGTCAATGCCTTTCAGCTTGATGATGATGTCCTGATTGTGGTGACGCCAGCTTTCCAGCTCGACCTCTTCCCACTTACCGGCTTTCTGGATAAACCAGGGCTGGTAATCAAAAATGCTATCAGCGTCTTCAGTGGAGGAAAACACTCTGAGCCAACCACGGATACCGTAGCAAGAACCCATTTTTCCCAATACGATCGGTTCAACAGGTGCTTTATTGCTCATCATGACCACCGTGACAGATTAAGCTGCTTTGTTTGCTGCTTTGATCAGCGTAGCAACGCGATCGGAAACAGTAGCGCCCTGGCCAACCCAGTGAGCGATACGATCCAGATCCAGACGAGTTTCTTCTTCTGCGCCAGCGGCCAGTGGGTTGAAGAAACCAACGCGCTCGATGAAGCGACCGTTGCGTGCATTACGGCTGTCAGTGACAACAACCTGGTAGAACGGACGCTTTTTAGCGCCGTGACGAGCTAAACGAATAGTTACCATAACATCCTCTTGTGTGAATAAAACAACCGGGCCCCATCGAGGAACGGAGCCCGGGTGTCATATTAAAAGCCCGAAAATTTTACTCATTTTCGGGCAAAAAGCAATCTCAAAAGCGATTATCGCCCAGGAAAGCCGGGTGGCATCATGCCTTTCATCCCGCGCATCATCTTCGCCATGCCGCCTTTCTTCATTTTCTTCATCATGCGCTGCATGTCGTCGAACTGTTTCAGAAGGCGGTTAACGTCCTGCACCTGCATGCCGCAACCGGCTGCGATACGGCGTTTACGGGAACCTTTGATGATGTCCGGGTTAGCGCGTTCTTTCAACGTCATCGAGTTGATGATCGCCTCCATACGCACCAGCACTTTGTCATCCATCTGCGCTTTCACGTTGTCTGGGATCTGCCCCATGCCCGGCAGTTTGCCCATCAGGCTGGCCATGCCGCCCATGTTTTTCATCTGGCGCAACTGCTCAAGGAAGTCGGTCAGATCGAAACCGTCGCCTTTTTTCAGCTTGCTGGCGAGTTTTTCCGCCTGCGCACGGTCAACCTTACTCTCGATATCTTCAATCAGCGACAGCACGTCGCCCATGCCGAGGATACGTGAGGCAATACGATCCGGGTGGAACGGCTCCAGCGCTTCGGTTTTCTCGCCCACGCCGAGGAATTTAATCGGCTTACCGGTGATATGGCGAATCGAGAGCGCCGCACCGCCGCGGGCGTCGCCGTCCACTTTGGTCAGCACCACGCCGGTTAACGGCAGCGCTTCGTTAAACGCTTTCGCGGTATTCGCCGCATCCTGACCGGTCATGGCGTCGACAACAAACAGGGTCTCTACCGGGTTGATAGAGGCATGCACCTGCTTGATCTCATCCATCATCGCTTCGTCAACGTGCAGACGACCGGCGGTATCCACCAGCAGCACGTCGTAGAATTTCAGCTTCGCCTCTTTCAGCGCGGCGTTAACGATGTCGACAGGCTTCTGGGCCACGTCTGACGGGAAGAAATCCACACCAACCTGCTCGGCCAGGGTTTCCAGCTGTTTGATCGCCGCCGGGCGATAGACGTCCGCAGAGACCACCAGCACTTTTTTCTTGTGCTTCTCACGCAGGAATTTACCCAGCTTACCGACGCTGGTCGTTTTACCCGCCCCCTGCAGGCCCGCCATCAGCACCACGGCCGGTGGCTGAGCCGCCAGGTTAAGCACCTGGTTCTCTTCGCCCATCGCCGAAACCAGTTCGTTACGAACGATTTTGACGAACTCCTGACCCGGGGTCAGGCTCTTGTTAACTTCATGACCAACCGCCTTCTCTTTAACGCGGTTGATAAAATCACGAACAACCGGCAACGCGACGTCTGCTTCCAGCAGCGCCATGCGCACTTCGCGCAGCGTTTCCTTGATGTTCTCTTCAGTAAGGCGTCCGCGGCCGCTGATGTTGCGCAGCGTGCGCGACAAACGATCGGTTAAATTATCAAACATTGTCTCTCGCCTGAGTAGAAACGTTGGGCCGCATTGAGCGACACATACACAGAATTTTGCCGGAGTATAACATGAAGGCGTCTTTGTTGTTATGCAACGGTTGGAGCAGGCGTCACGTAACGTTATACTGCTTCTCTTTCTTATTAAGACAACTGTCGATGCCTATATGCCTGTTTTCGCACTGATCGCCCTTGTTGCCTACTCTGTCAGCCTCGCGCTGATCGTTCCCGGACTGCTGCAAAAAAACAGCGGCTGGCGGCGCATGGCTATTCTTTCCGCGGTGATCGCACTGATAAGCCACGCGTTTGCGCTGGAATCACGTATCATCCCCGGCGACGGCAGCGTGCAAAACCTGAGCGTCCTCAACGTCGGCTCGCTGGTCAGTTTGATGATCTGTACGGTAATGACCATCGTGGCGTCTAAAAATCGCGGCTGGCTGCTGCTACCGATTGTCTATACCTTCGCGCTGATCAATCTGGCCTTAGCCACCTTTATGCCCAATGAATTCATTACGCATCTGGAAGCGACGCCGGGGATGCTGGTGCATATCGGCCTGTCGCTGTTTGCCTACGCGACGTTAATCATCGCGGCGCTTTACGCCATGCAGCTCGCCTGGATTGACTACCAGTTGAAAAACAAAAAGCTGGCGTTTAACCATGAAATGCCGCCGCTGATGGTCATTGAGCGTAAGATGTTCCACATCACCCAGGTCGGGGTGGTGCTGCTGACGCTCACGCTCTGCACAGGCCTGTTCTACATGAAGAACCTGTTCAGCGTGGAGAATATCGATAAAGCGGTGCTCTCCATCATCGCGTGGTTTGTCTATATTGTCCTGTTATGGGGCCATTATCATGAAGGCTGGCGCGGTCGCCGCGTGGTCTGGTTCAACGTCGCGGGGGCGGGCATTCTCACCCTTGCCTATTTTGGCAGCCGCTTCATACAGCAATTTGCTGGCTAAGAAACAAAGGAGTTCCCCCTGGAACACATCTCTACCACCACGCTGATCGTTATCCTGATCGTCATGGTGGTCATCTCCGCCTATTTCTCCGGCTCGGAAACCGGCATGATGACCTTAAACCGCTACCGGTTACGTCATCGTGCCAAGCAGGGTAACCGTGCCGCACGTCGCGTTGAAAAACTGCTCCGCAAGCCGGATCAACTGATAAGCCTGGTGCTCATCGGTAACAACCTCGTCAATATTCTTGCCTCTGCTCTGGGCACCATCGTCGGTATGCGCCTGTACGGCAACGCCGGGGTCGCTATCGCCACCGGTGTGCTGACGTTTGTGGTACTGGTGTTTGCTGAAGTGCTGCCTAAGACCATCGCCGCGCTTTACCCGGAGAAAGTCGCCTACCCGAGCAGCTTCCTGCTGGCGCCGCTGCAAATCCTGATGATGCCGCTGGTCTGGTTGCTGAATATGGTGACGCGCGTACTGATGCGCATGGTGGGCATCAAAGCCGATGTCACCATCAGCAGCGCGCTCAGCAAAGAGGAACTGCGCACCATCGTGCACGAATCCCGCACGCAGATTTCCCGGCGCAATCAGGACATGCTCCTGTCGGTGCTGGATCTGGAAAAAGTGAGCGTGAACGACATCATGGTGCCGCGGAACGAAATCGTCGGCATTGATATCAATGACGACTGGAAAGCCATCGTCCGCCAGCTGACGCACTCCCCGCACGGGCGCATCGTGCTCTATCGCGACTCGCTGGATGACGCCATCAGCATGCTGCGCGTGCGTGAAGCGTATCGTCTGATGACCGAGAAAAAAGAGTTCACCAAAGAGGTTATGCTGCGCGCCGCCGACGAAATTTACTATGTGCCGGAAGGAACGCCGCTCAGCACGCAGCTGGTTAAATTCCAGCGCAACAAGAAAAAAGTCGGCCTGGTCGTCAATGAATACGGCGACATTCAGGGACTGGTGACGGTCGAAGATATTCTGGAAGAGATAGTCGGCGACTTTACTACGTCAATGTCGCCTTCCCTCGCGGAAGAGGTCACCCCGCAAAACGACGGTTCAGTGCTGATTGACGGGAGCGCGAACATTCGCGAACTCAATAAAGCCTTTAACTGGCATTTGCCGGAAGATGAAGCGCGTACGATTAACGGGATGATTCTGGAAGCGCTGGAGGAGATCCCGGCGGCAGGCACGCGGGTGCGCATTGAGCAGTACGATATTGATATCCTGGACGTGCAGGATAATATGATTAAGCAGGTGAAGGTTCTGCCCGTCACGCCGCTTCGGGAAAGTATTGCCGAATAAAATTGTAGGCCGGGTAAGGCGAACGCCGCCACCCGGCACTACAGGTAGCAAATTACGCTTTCGCTTTCGCCACGGTCACCATCGCAGCGCGAATGGTACGGCCGTTCAGGGTATACCCTTTCTGCATCACGCCCAGCACTTTACCGGCTTCAATCTCTTCAGATTCGACCATCGCAATCGCCTGGTGGACGTTTGGATCCAGCGGAACGTTGGTATCGGCAATCACTTCCACGCCAAACTTACGCACCACGTCGAGCATGGATTTCAGCGTCAGTTCGATACCTTCGATCATCGCCGCATTGTCCGGGTTCGCTTTATCAGCCACTTCCAGGGCGCGATCGAGGCTATCAATCACCGGCAGCAGTTCGTTGACGAATTTCTCCAGCGCGAATTTATGCGCCTTCTCAACGTCCTGCTCGGTACGACGACGCAGGTTTTCCATTTCCGCCTTAATGCGCAGAACACTTTCGCGTTCGCGATTCTGTGCTTCTACCAGTTGGGCTTCCAGATTCGCAATTTTTTCATCGCGCGGGTCCACCTGCTCAGCAGATGCGTCTGGCTCTACTGCCTCAACTTCATCGTGCTGTTCCGTGATAATTTCTTCAGGGGCTTGCCCCTCAGGCGTTTTCTGTTCTTTACTACTCATGAATTTCTCCGCGTTTTTCTGCATTCATCTCGCTAACTTCGCTTATTATGGGGATCAGTTTCCTGGATTCAAGGGAACAAGAGAGATTGTCATCATTCATCAGGCACAAGGACCTCCAGAAAATGAATAATCATTTCAGGTGTATTGGGATCGTCGGGCATCCGCGTCACCCTACCGCATTGACGACACATGAAATGTTGTATCGCTGGTTGTGTAGCAAAGGCTATGAAGTGATGGTCGAGCAGCAGATTGCGCAGGAGCTGCAGCTCAAGAGCGTCAAAACCGGCACGCTGGCAGAGATTGGTCAACAGGCCGATCTCGCCGTGGTGGTGGGCGGTGACGGAAACATGCTCGGTGCCGCACGCACGCTGGCGCGCTATGATATCAAGGTTATCGGCATCAACCGAGGCAATCTCGGCTTTTTAACCGATCTCGACCCGGACAACGCGCAACAGCAACTGGCTGACGTGCTGGAAGGTCACTATATCAGCGAAAAGCGCTTCTTACTGGAAGCGCAGGTGTGCCAGCAGGACTGCCAGAAGCGCATCAGCACCGCGATTAACGAGGTCGTACTTCACCCCGGTAAAGTGGCGCATATGATTGAGTTCGAAGTCTATATCGACGAAATCTTTGCCTTCTCGCAGCGCTCTGACGGGCTGATTATCTCCACTCCAACCGGCTCAACCGCCTACTCACTTTCTGCGGGAGGCCCCATTTTGACCCCCTCGCTGGATGCCATTACCCTGGTGCCAATGTTCCCGCACACGCTCTCCGCCCGCCCGTTGGTCATCAACGGTGACAGCACGATACGTCTGCGCTTCTCGCACCGCCGTAACGACCTGGAGATCAGTTGCGACAGCCAGATTGCGCTGCCGATCCAGGAAGGTGAAGATGTTCTCATTCGCCGATGCGATTACCACCTGAACCTGATTCACCCGAAAGATTACAGCTATTTCAACACATTAAGCTCGAAGCTCGGCTGGTCAAAAAAATTGTTCTGATTTTACATCCAGGACTTTACTGTATAAAAAACCAGTTTATACTGTATGAAAACACAGTCATGGTTTTTCATACAGGAAAACAATTATGCTGGCACAACTGACCATCAGCAACTTTGCCATAGTTCGTGAGCTTGAGATCGATTTCCACAGCGGCATGACGGCGATCACCGGGGAAACCGGTGCGGGTAAATCCATTGCCATTGATGCCCTCGGCTTGTGCCTTGGCGGCCGCGCCGAGGGAGACATGGTGCGCAGGGGCGCAAACCGCGCCGACCTGTGCGCCCGCTTCTCCCTGAAAGACACGCCTGCCGCCCAGCGCTGGCTCGAACAGAACCAGCTTGAAGATGGGCGTGAGTGTTTACTTCGCCGCGTGATCAGCAGCGACGGCCGTTCCCGTGGTTTTATCAACGGCACGGCGGTCCCCCTCTCTCAGCTTCGCGAACTCGGCCAGCTGCTTATTCAGATCCACGGTCAGCACGCGCATCAGCAGTTAGTCAAACCAGAACAGCAGAAAGCATTGCTTGATGGCTATGCGGGTGAGTACGCGCTTACTCAGCTCATGGCAGAACACTACCGTCTGTGGCATCAGAGCTGCCGGGAGCTGGCTCAGCATCAGCAGCAAAGCCAGGAGCGCGCCGCGCGTGCGGAGCTGCTGGCGTACCAGCTTAAGGAGCTGAACGAATTCAATCCCCAGGCGGGTGAGTTTGAGCAAATCGACGAGGAGTACAAGCGCCTCGCCAACAGTGGCCACCTGCTCTCAACCAGCCAGAATGCGCTCAATATGCTCGCTGATGGCGAAGACGCGAACCTGCAGAGCCAGCTCTATAGCGTTCGTCAGCTGATCACCGAGCTGGCTGGCATGGACAGCAAACTCTCTGGCGTACTGGATATGCTGGAAGAGGCCGCGATTCAAATCTCAGAAGCCAGTGACGAACTGCGCCACTACTGTGAGCGTCTGGATCTCGACCCGAACCGTCTGTTTGAACTGGAACAGCGCATCTCCCGTCAGATCGCCCTGGCGCGTAAGCACCATGTTACGCCGGAAGAGCTGCCGGGCTACTATCAGGCTCTGCTGGAAGAGCAGCAGCAGCTTGACGATCAGGCTGACTCGCAGGAAACCCTTTCTCTGGCGGTGAACCTGCATCATGAACAGGCGCTGGCCACAGCGCAAAAGCTGCATGAAATCCGTCAGCATTACGCTCAGGAACTCAGCCAGCACATCACCGACAGCATGCATACCCTGGCAATGCCGCACGGTGTATTCACCATTGATGTTCGCTTTGAAGAGCATCACCTGACGGCGGAAGGTGCGGATCGCATTGAGTTCCGTGTCACCACCAACCCGGGCCAACCGCTACAGGCTATCTCCAAAGTCGCCTCCGGCGGCGAGCTGTCGCGTATTGCGCTGGCGATTCAGGTTATTACCGCGCGTAAAATGGAAACCCCGGCGCTGATTTTCGATGAGGTGGATGTCGGGATCAGCGGTCCAACGGCGGCGGTTGTCGGCAAACTGCTGCGTCAGTTAGGCGAATCAACGCAGGTGATGTGCGTCACTCACCTGCCGCAGGTTGCGGGCTGTGGTCATCATCACTTTATTGTCAGCAAAGAAACCGATGGCGAAATGACGGAAACGCACATGATGCCGCTCGATAAACGTGCACGTCTGCAGGAGCTGGCACGCCTGCTCGGCGGCAGTGAAGTCACGCGTAATACGCTCGCGAACGCGAAAGAACTGCTGGCGGCATAAACTTTTTCGGGATCTCAGGGTCATAGAGAACAACAAAAACGCCGCCAGACCGGTTTCAAAGTGGGGCAAGGTCTATTATCATCGGCATATTACATATGAGCCGCGTTCTGCTCGGGCCCGAAAAGGAATCAAATCACTATGCGTTGTAAAATGCTGACCGCTGCCGCAGCGGTTCTTCTGATGTTGACCGCAGGCTGTTCCACTCTGGAGAAAGTGGTTTACCGTCCTGACATCAACCAGGGGAACTACCTTACCCCTAACGATGTGTCCAAAATCCGTGTGGGGATGACACAACAGCAGGTCGCTTATGCACTGGGAACCCCGATGATGTCCGATCCGTTCGGCACTAACACCTGGTTCTATGTATTCCGTCAGCAGCCAGGCCACGAAGATGTGACCCAGCAGACCCTGACGCTGACTTTCAGCAGCGCCGGTGTGTTGACCAACATCGACAACAAACCTGCCCTGACAAAATAATCAGGCGTCAGAAATGCAAAAAGGTGCTCAATGAGCACCTTTTTTGTATCTGAATTCTTACGCAGAGTCGTAGCCCCGGTAAGCGCAGCGCCACCGGGGGAGAAAGCGCTACTTACTCGCCTTCTCGGCACGCTGGCGACGCAGCTCTTTCGGGTCGGCAATCAGCGGACGATAAATCTCCACCCGATCGCCCTCTTTCAGCACGTCACCCAGCTTCACCGGACGGCTGTAAATACCGACCTTATTTTTCGCCAGGTCGATATCACTGCGAAGCTCAAGGATGCCGGACGCGCGGATAGCCGCTTCTACGGTCGCGCCCTCATCCAGCATCACGCGCTGCAAATACTGTTTCTCTGGCAGCGCGTACACCACTTCCACAGCAATCTTATGCGACACTGTAAACCTCTTTGGCGCGGGTCGTGAACGCCTGAACCATATTCGAGGCCAGCTCTTTAAAGATGCGGCCAAACGCCAGCTCAATCAGCTTATTGGTAAATTCAAAGTCCAGATGGAACTCAATACGGCAGGCGTCCGCGCTCAGTGGGGTAAACTTCCAGCCCCCCATCAGCGTTTTAAACGGACCATCGACCAGATGCATCAAAATACTCTGATTGCTGGTCAGCGTATTGCGGGTGGTGAACGTCTTGCTGATCCCCGCTTTGGAGACATCCACCGCCGCGGTCATCTGCGTCGGGCCAGACTCCAGAACGCGGCTTCCGGTACACCCCGGAATAAATTCTGGATAAGACTGAACATCGTTCACTAACTGATACATCTGTTCCGCGCTGTAAGGCACAAGCGCAGTACGGCTAATCTGAGGCATAGCATTTTCCATGGTCACACAACGGACAAATAATAACATTTATCACCTGTTAAAAAAACGCTAAGCCTCATCTCGTGCTAAGATAGCGCGTTAGACCTCACAGGACGCAATGAGGTGACTTTTTGAAATCAGATTACCGACGGCTTTACGACACTTATGACGAAGAAAAAAGCACATAAACCAGGCTCGGCGACCATTGCGCTCAACAAGCGTGCGCGCCACGAGTATTTCATTGAAGAAGAATTCGAAGCTGGCCTTGCGTTGCAGGGCTGGGAAGTAAAATCGCTGCGCGCCGGGAAAGCCAATATCGGCGACAGCTACGTGATCCTGAAAGATGGCGAAGCTTTCCTGTTCGGCGCGAACTTTACGCCGCTGACCGTCGCCTCGTCACACTACGTGTGTGACCCAACGCGCACCCGTAAGCTGCTGCTAAATAAGCGTGAGCTAGAATCTCTCTACGGACGCATCAACCGCGAAGGTTTCACCGTGGTCGCCCTGTCGCTGTACTGGAAAAACGCCTGGTGCAAGGTGAAGGTTGGCGTCGCGAAGGGTAAAAAGCAGCACGACAAACGTACTGACCTGAAAGAGCGCGAGTGGCAGCTTGATAAAGCGCGCATCATGAAAAACGCAGGACGTTGATTCTGCACACTTATTGTACTATTCAATAAGTTAGCGTTCCGGGCTGGTATCCAGGAAGTAAAATCTGGTATACTCAGTTCAACACTATTGGGGCTGATTCTGGATTCGACGGGATTTGCGAAACCCAAGGTGCATGCCGAGGGGCGGTTTGCCTCGTTAAAAGCCGCAAAAAAATAGTCGCAAACGACGAAAACTACGCTTTAGCAGCTTAATAACCTGCTCTGAGCCCTCTCTCCCTAGCTTCCGCTCTTAAGACGGGGATCAAAGAGAGGTCAAACCCAAAAGAGATCGCGTGGAAGCCCTGCCTGGGGTTGAAGCGTTAAAACTAATCAGGCTAGTTCGTTAGTGGCGTGTCTGTCCGCAGCTGGCGTGCGAATGTAAAGACAAACTAAGCATGTAGTACCGAGGATGTAGAAATTTCGGACGCGGGTTCAACTCCCGCCAGCTCCACCAAAATTCTCCATCGGTGATTACCAGAGTCATCCGATGAAGTCCTGAAAGCCCGCACGGCGCAAGCCCTGCGGGCTTTTTTGTACCTGTTTATTGTCTTCACTGCTGTATAGATTGAATCCACACAGTATCCACCGGCCAGTAGTTTATGTTGTACTCCTCTGGCATTGACAAGCATCAACACTCTCCCCTATCTCCTGTGGAAAATAACCTACACCACCCAGCGCTACGGATTAGCAACTCAGCCCGGAAGGAACCCCACCATGTACAGACCCATAACCGTCATCATCTTCATTCTCCTGACCCTCGCCGCCCTCGCAGAAATAGGCGTTTTATCCTTTGGATAATCCTCAGGCAAAATACCCCGCGTCAGGATGCATTGATCTCATTACAGTTTTTTCCTAAAGCCATCCCGCTTCGCCTGTGCCATGCTGAATCACGCTCATAACCGAAAACGTTAAATGAGGATATTATGAAAAAAACAATTATCGCATTATCTGCCGTTCTGCTGGCTTCCCCAGTATTTGCTGCGACCACACATGCAACTGATGATACCGTCGCGGCAGCGAACGCAAACGCCAATGAGGCAAAGCAAAAACTGCACGAAGAGCAGAACAAAGGTGAAGAACTGAAGCTGAAACAGCAGCATGCTGCGGAAGGTAAAAGCGAGAGCCTGGGCAGCAAGGTCAGCGAAGATTCCCAGAAAGCCTGGCATAAAACCAAAGAAGGCACCGAGAAAGGGTGGGATGCCACTAAAGAAGGCGCTGAGAAAGGCTGGAACAAAACCAAAGAAGGTGCCAGCGAGCTGGAAAAGAAAGTCACTGAGTAATCTTTACGCTCAAAAAAAGGCCGCGCTTGCGGCCTTTTTTATTTCTTCGAATACAATTAGCCCCTCAGGCGTTTACGCAGTGCGCGTTTATCGGAGAAACCACTATGTATCGCCTTTTAGCCATTCTGACCGCCCTGCTGTTATGCCCGTCCCTGTACGCCGCCCCAAAAAGCTATCTTATCGACAGCGATAACACCGCCATTCGGCTATCGTGGCATGCCTTCGGCGGCATTCTCTCCTGGGCGACGTTCAGCGACGTGACGGGTGCCGTGACGCTCAACCCGGATAACGACGTCGACGACCATATTCACGTCACCATTCCCGTATCAACTCTGATGGCTTCTAACAAATTGCTCACCTGGCAGCTGAAAAGCGACATGTTTTTTGAATCCGAGCGCTACCCGACCATCGAGTTCATTAGCTCACGCGTGGTCGCTCTGAGCGCCGGGCGGTTCAGGGTATTCGGCACGCTGATCGTACGAAACATTGCCCGGCCGGTGATCCTGGAGGCCGTGTTGAAAGACCCGCATGCGCAGGCCCCCCGGCTTGATGCCACCACGGTGATCTCCCGCGCCTCTTACGGGATGGATAAGTTTGCGCTGGTCGTGGACGATCGTATAGCCATTGCCATTGCAATCAAGACGAACGAGGTGCCGTCATCCTGAGATGAGGCGCTGTAGCTGCTCCGCGTTTGCCCGCAGGTGAGACGGCGGATTGCGGCCAATCAGGACAAACTGATATCCCGCATCCTGCCACCACGCCAGGTTCATGCTGTGCCGCTGCTCCTGGCGGAGCGAGGCCGTCGCCTTCTCATCGACAGGCGAGATACAGAGCGCCATTGGCCCGTAGTCGGCGTTGAGCCAGGCAATCTGCGCGATAGAGGTCGTTTCATAGCGCAGCATGCGCACCATTTTAAGCTCTGCCCCTCGCACAATAAGCTGCGACATAGTTAGCTTCATGCCGATATCCTGCGCCGCCCGTTCGAGCCCGCGCTGCAGGACCGGCGCTGCGCTGTCCATATCCAGCAGCGTCTCGACGCTGTACAGGGACATATATTGCGCTTCGA
This sequence comes from Enterobacter sp. T2, assembly GCF_010692925.1. Lineage (NCBI taxonomy): Bacteria > Pseudomonadati > Pseudomonadota > Gammaproteobacteria > Enterobacterales > Enterobacteriaceae > Enterobacter > Enterobacter sp. T2. Next base: position 3,667,980 of record NZ_CP048736.1, read on the forward strand.
GGTCGCGAATATGGGCGTTCTCATCCGCTGGCGCGGAAGCGGGCCGCAACAGGTAGCCCAGCCCGGAGCCGACCATCAAAAAGCTGACCGACGCGGCAATCAGCGCCCGCCTGCTGACGCCAACCGGCGTGGAGGGCCGTGGGTCAGGAAGCGCCGTCAGACGCGCCTGCATCGTCTCAAGAGGCGCATCATCCAGCAGGGAGGCAAACGCCCCGGCGTAATCCTGGCTGCTTTTCATCAGTTCGGCGGTTCGCCCGGAGAGGCGTTCGTCACTGTTTAAATGCTCTTCAAATTGCTGTGCGTCGGCGCGGCACATCTCGCCATCTATCCATGCCACGATAGCGTCGTCGTTATAGGGCGGTGCAAAACGGTGCGCGTTCAAGAACGTTTCTCCTTTACCGGAGGCAGTGCGTCGGCGGACCTGGCAAGCCGAGCCCGTGCCGTGGCCAGCCGGCTCATCACGGTACCGATCGGCACTGCCAGCGTGTCCGCCGCCTCCTGGTAGGTAAAGCCTTCGACATAAACCAAAAATACCGCGTTACGCTGGGCTTCGGGCAAGGCGTTAACGCGCTGCATCACCTTCAGATAATGCAGGCGCGTCTCATCCTGTTCGCGGGTATCCGGCGCGAGGAGTTCGTCGCTGGCCACAAATCCCTGCCCCTGACGCACGTATCGCGCCCGAAGTTCAGAGATCCAGATTGAGTGCAGGATCGCGAACAGCCACCTGTCGATGCGTGTGCCCGGCGTATACTGGCTGCTTTTTTCAAGCGCACGCACGCAGGTGGACTGAACCAGCTCTTCGGCGATATCCCTGTTGCGCGACAACACCAGCCCATAGCGCCAGAGACGCGACAGGTGTGCGGCTAACTGTTGACGAACCTCACTGGTTGCGATGAGTTTTCCCTCCACGAGAAAATCAGGATTCCGGATGTCCGTTGATGGCGGCCTGCAGGTCGCGATACTCCTCGCAGGACTGGCCACAAATACCGGCAATCACCTTCAGTTGTTCTTTCGCGAGATCGGGTCGTCCTTTTACCATCCACGCTTCACCGAGATACTCCCGGGCTTTGGCATAATCCGGTGCGATAGCCAGCGCGCGCTGGTAGTAACCAATGCCTTCGTCCGTACGGCCAAGTTTGCGCGTGGCGAACCCGCGATAGTTCCACGCTTCAGCCGTATTGCTATTTTTCAGTGAATCAAGCAGATTCAGCGCCGCCTGGTACTCCCCTTTCTTCGCGAGATGGTACGCATAGTTGGTTTTGTCCTGATCGCTGAGGCTGCTGCTCTTGTCCGGCACGCATTTCTGGGTGGCGCTGTCATACACCTGTCCGGAAGGACAGTCGGGCGTTTTGCTCTCGGTACTATTATCGCCCATTGCCAGCGCCAGCGGAGACAGCAGGGAAAAAATCAGCACCGGGATCAGGCGAAACGAGGTCGTGTTCATATAAAGCTCCTGGGTTAGAAGGGAGTGACGTCAGTAAACGCCCGACCGGCGGTTTTTATTCATTCTTCCGCGATTTTTTACCGTCCAGAAAATCATGCCTGCGACGTAATCACATTGAAAATAAATCAGGTTATTTTATATCTATCTTCCCATTATTATTATCCTGCAACCGCTAGCAGAGTTTTAACCCCCTATAAGAATATATTTTATTACACCGGTGATATAATATATCTTATATCAAAAACGTTACCCTAACTTAAACACACATTAAGCACGATTAAATAATCACAATTTAAATTATATTTAAAACATCTCCCACCAATAATTACACTGCATCTTCAGGATGACTAAGTCACAACACACGGAAAATAAAAAGACATTAAAAACATAACGATAGAAAAACACATCAATAAACACCATCAATACATTAATGCCCTCTTCATTGTTTACCCCTTTATTTACGCAAGCTTAATTTGCACATTCAGAGTTTTCTGGCTATATCATTTTTATCTCCTCAAAACGAATTCCTCTATTAATTACAGGGTTTTAAAAGACGCAAAACACAAATAAAACGTATTTCTTTCATATGTAATTAGATTCGCTCTGATGTTGCCACTCTGAATTCTGGCGGGCATCGTTCGCTCTAAAAAAGACGGTGAGGACTGTTTAATTAACAGTCACTCCGCCGGGGGCGCCCTTTACCTTCTACAGAGATGGCTCGTCTTGCTCGCCGTTCACGGTAACTCTGCTGGAGTCATAACGAAATGAGCCAAATCTCTGTTATATCAAAACTTACTGGCGTGGAAACTACGACGGAAGGCACACAGGTTACGCTGAGCCATTCCTCTATCGTTGAGCTTCATGTAGAGCGAGCTGATGTCTCCCATTTCGCGCGAAGTGGTAACGATCTGGTGGTGACACTGCACTCAGGGGAAGTAATAACCCTTAAAAATTTCTACGTCACGGACGCGCAGGGCGTAAGCCAGCTGGTACTCCAGGACAGCGACGGTGCGTTATGGTGGATAGAAGATACTGCCGGGGCCGCCACGTATGAATCTATCGCGTCGACAGACGTGCTGCTAGCGGCATCCGGAAGTGATACCGGTGGCGCGGCCATCTGGCCATGGGCGCTGGGCGGTATTGTTGCCGCAGGCGGCATCGCGGCGGCGGCAAGCTCCGGTGGTGGCGGGGGGGTGACGATGATGACAACGGCAGCAACCCCGGCACGCCGACAAACCCTTCCGATCCGGATACCACTCCTCCGAATGCGCCATCCGGCCTTCAGTTCTCGCCGGATGGTAAAACCGTCTCCGGTACCGCCGAACCGGGCAGTACCATCACGCTGAAAGACGCCGACGGCAACGTCATCGGCACCGGTAAAACCGGCAGCGACGGTAAATTCACCATCGACCTGGGGACGCCGCTGACTAACGGCGAACAAATTACCGCCACCGCGACGGATTCCTCCGGGAATACCAGCCCGGGCACGACCGTAACCGCTCCGGACACCACCGCGCCGGATGCCCCGGACATCCTGCTGGTAAATGACGATGCCGGCGACAAAGCGGGCCCGCTGGAAAACGGCCAGCGCACCGATGATGCCCGCCCGACCTTCAGCGGTATCGGCGAGCCAGGCAGCACCATCACTCTCTACGATAACGGCAAGCAGATTGGCACCACCACGGTGGATGCTAAAGGTAGCTGGAGCTTTACCCCCACCACCGATCTCGCCAACGGCAGCCACACCATTACCACAACCGCGACCGATGCGGCAGGCAATACCAGCCCGGCATCCGCTGCCGTCAGTTTTGTTGTCGATACGGTTGCGCCCGGCGCGCCCACCATTAGCAGCGCAACGGACGATATTGATCCCGGCAAAGGAACAGTAAGCAGCGGAGGCAGCACTAACGATCCGCGTCCTCAGCTCTCGGGTACCGCCGAACCAGGCTCCACCGTAACCATCTATGACGGCTCTGTCGCTATTGGCACGGCGGTCACCGGCAGCAACGGCACGTGGACCTTCACGCCATCGGTCAATCTTGGTGAAAGCACCCACCAGTTCACCGTTCGGGCAACCGATGCCGCTGGCAACACCGGACCCGCCTCTCCGGTATTCACCCTCACCGTGGATCTCACCCCTCCGGCAACGCCCACGGCGATTGTACTGAGCGATGAGACCGGGGCCATTAAAGGCGCAATTACCGCAGGCCAGTTCACCGACTCCTCTGAACCACTGCTGGCGGGACGGGGAGAGCCTGGCGGCACAATCCAGGTCTATGACAATGGTGTGCTAATTGGGCAAACCACCGTGCTGCCAAACGGCACCTGGAGTCTCAGGCCAGACAACCCGCTCGCGGAAGGCCCGCACTCAATCACCATTAAACAAACCGATGCGGCGGGCAACCAGAGCGCAGAATCGCAGCCGGTGAACTTTACCGTGGATACCACGCCACCGGCGCTGCCCGTTATTGCCATTAACCCGGTGGGAACCCAGGTTACCGGCACCGCCGAGCCAGGCAGCAAAATCGTCATCACCAACAGCAACGGCGACGTGATTGGCCGCGCCACCACTGACGGCAACGGTAACTTTGTTGCGACCCTTTCGCCTGCACAAACAAACGGCGAGCAGCTTTCGGTGGTAGCCACTGACGCGGCGGGCAACCAGAGTCCGGCTGCGTCCCTCACCGCACCGGACACAACACCCGATATCCTCTCTGTGGTGGATGATCAACCCGGCGTCACAGGCCCCATCAGCCAGAATGGGATTACCAATGACCGCACCCCTACCCTGAACGGCACGGCGGAGCCAGGCTCGACCATCACCATCCATAGCGGCGGCGACGTCCTCGGCACGGTTGTTGTTCCATCATCTGGCCAGTGGACCTTTACGCCATCCACCCCGCTGGCCGAAGGTGCCCATGTACTGACGGCGACATCAAGCAACGGTAACGTTTCAAACGCCTGGACCATTACCATTGACGGAACGGCGCCTGATGCGCCCGCCATCACCCAGCTTGTCGATAATGTCCCTGGGGGCACCGGCCCGGTGGGTGTCAACGACACCACCAATGACGCAACGCCGACGCTCAACGGTACCGGTGAACCCGGCTCAACGATCACCATCCGTCTGGATGGCGTCGATATTGGCACCGCGGTGGTCGGTAGCAGCGGCGCGTGGACCTTTACGCCCACCACGCCGGTTGGCGACGGCACGCATACCCTGACCGCGATCGCCACCGACGTCGCCGGTAACACCAGCCCGGTATCCGGTGGATTTACCTTTACCGTTGATACCACCCCACCGCCGGTCGCGACGCTGGCAACCGTCACCGACGACGTCGGAGACGTTAAAGGCCCGCTCAGCAGCGGCGATACCACGGATGACACCCAGCCATTACTTCAGGGGAGCGCCCCGGATGGCACGGTCATCACCGTGTATGACGGCACCACGCTGCTCGGTACCGCAACGCTCGACGGCAGCGGCGGCTGGAGCTTTACCCCTACCACGCCGCTCACCGACGGCCCGCATTCGCTGACGATCCATGCCACAGATGCCGCCGGGAATACCTCGATTTCGGATCCGTTCGAGCTGGTGATTGATACCGTCGCACCGGCCACACCGGACACGCCAGCCATCACCGTAAACCCGGATGGCTCAGCACCCACGTCGCTGAACCCGGGGGAAACCACCCGTGATACCACGCCGACGCTGAGCGGTACCGGTAATCCGGGCGATACGGTGACGATTTACAACGGCACCGACAAAATCGGTGACGCCGTGGTGGGCGGCGACGGCAACTGGAGCTGGACGCCATCCACCGACCTGCCCAACGGCACCTATGACATTACCCTGACCGTCACCAACAAGGACGGCGCGGGCAACGAAAGCGCCCCGTCCCAGCCGGTGACTATCACCATCGACACCGACGCGCCGGCTGCGCCCGCGGTCCCGGTCATTACCGACAGCGTCAGCCAGATAACCGGCCCGGTTGCCGATGGCGAAACCATCAACGATCCGCGTCCGGTACTGAGTGGGACCGGCACGCCGAATGACGTGATTACCATTTACGACAGCGTTGATGGCGGCACGCCAACCGCCGTGGGTAATGTCACGGTAGACGGCAACGGCAACTGGAGCTGGCGTCCTGAAAGCGCCATTGACGAGGGCAGCCACGAATTTACCGCTACCGCCACCGACGAGGCGGGTAACGTCTCTGACCCTTCTACGGGGATCACCATCACCGTCGATACCATCGCACCGGATACCCCGGTGATTAGCGCCGTCGCCGGTGAGCCGAATGGCGGTTTTACTACAGATACCACACCAACCGTCGGCGGAACCGGTGTGACGGGTGAAACGGTGATCGTCTATAACAACGGCGTCGAGCTTGGAAGCGTGGTTGTGGTTAACGGCGAATGGTCTTTGACCCTGCCCACACAGACGGATGGCCCGCTGAACATCACCGTTGCGGCAGTTGACGCAGCGGGTAACCTCAGCACACTCAGCCCGGTCTATACCGTCACCGTCGATACCACTGATCCTGAGATCCCGCTGATTAACAGCGTTGAAGACAGCCAGCTCACCAACGGGACGCTCTACACCCGCGACGGTACACCAACCCTCAACGGCACCGGCGAGCCGGGTTCCACCGTGATTGTCAGCGTGGACGGTACGCCATCCACAGTACAGGTCACCGTCCAGTCGGATGGTACCTGGAGCTGGGCCGCCGACACCACGCTGGCGGAAGGCCCACACAGCTTCACCGTCTCGTCGGTCGACCCGGCAGGTAACGCTTCCGGAGACTCTGCGCCGCTTGCCGTCACGGTGGATACCGTGCTTCCGGCAGCGCCGGACAATATCAGCGTGGCCGCACAGGGGACGCCGCTGACCGGTACCGGCGAAGAGGGCGCCACCATTATCGTCAAAGACGCCAGCGGTAACATGATCGGTACCGGGGTGGTCTCCGGCGGCAACTTCTCCGTGGCGCTCAGCCCGGCCCAGCAGGACGGCGCGGCGCTGACCATCACCGCCACGGATGCCGCAGGGAATCTCAGCCCTGAAGCCTCCTATACCGTCACCGGTACGCAGCCGAACCTCCCGGACGTGCCCGTCATTACGGTCATCAACGACGATACGACCCCGGTCACGGGCGATGTGAAAGACAAAACTACCAACGACACGACGCCGACCCTTGTCGGGACGGCAGAGCCAGGCAGCATAATCACTGTCTATCAGGATGGCGTGCAGGTTCTGCTGCCAACCGTGACCGCCGATGCAAACGGCAACTGGAGCTATACGCCAGCTCTGCCGCTGGGTGAAGGAGCGCACACCTTTGAGGTCACCGCCACGCTGAATGGCGAAACCAGCGGACGTTCGCCGGTGGCGACCGTCACTGTTGATCTCACCGCCCCTGACGCGCCTGCCATTGGCGCAGTTATTGATGATGTCGGCCCGGGCACCGGCCCACTCACGGACGGGCAGACCACCAATGACAACCGCCCAACCCTGACCGGTAGCGGCACGGCGGGCGATACTATCTCCATTTACAGCAACGGCACCCTGCTGGGCACCACCGTGGTCGGCCAGACGGGTAACTGGAGCTTCACGCCGTCCGCGCTGGCGGAGGGCAATAACGTCCTGACCATCCGTGAAACCGATCCGGCGGGCAACCAGAGTGCACCATCGGCAGGCTTCACCATCGTGGTTGACACCAGCTCCACCACCCCGGAGATTGTTAACGTCACCGATGATGTCGGCAATACCGCCACGACCGTGGTCAGCGGCAATACTACCAACGACGCAACGCCTACCCTCTCCGGTACGGCGGAAGCGAACAGCGTGGTGACGATCTTTGATGGCAATACGCAGCTTGGCATCGTCACGGCGGACGGTACCGGCGCGTGGAGCTTTACGCCTGAGACCGCCCTCGTTGAAGGGCCACACAGCTTCACCGTCAAGGCCACCGATCCGCAGGGTAACGTCAGCCTGTCGTCAAACGCCTGGAGCGTGGTGGTTGACCTGACGGCGCCAACGGTCCCCGTGCTGGAAACCGTCAGCGACAACGTGGCGGGCGGGATTGTCGGTAATCTCACCACCGGCCAGGTCACCAATGACACCACGCCAACGCTCAGCGGGACAGGCGCTGTCGGCAGTACCATCCACATCCTGAACAATGGCGTGGAAATCGGTACCGCACCGGTAGACAGTAACGGCAACTGGAGCTTTACCCCTAATCCGGCGCTGGGAGATGGCAGCTATAACATTCGCATCAACGCCAGCGATGCCGCCGGTAACGTCTCAGCCAACTCGCCGGTCTTCGTCTTCACGGTTGATACCGCAGGTCCTTCCGCGCCGGTGGTCACCAGCGTGATTGACGATGTCGGTCCGGTCACCGGGACGCTCACCAGCGGCAACAGCACCAACGACACAAAACCCACCTTCAACGGCACGGGCGAAGTCGGTTCCACGGTGCACATCATTGTGGATGGCAGCGAGATTGGTACCGCGGTCGTCAACGCTCAAGGGAACTGGACCTTCACCCCGGGTACCGCGCTCACGGAAGGGCCACATGCCATCACCTTCAACGCCACCGATACTGCAGGCAATACCGGCAGCACGTCGGCACCAATTAACCTGACGGTGGATACCTCCGCACCGACAGCGCCGTCCATTTTGACCGCGAGCGATAACGTGGGCAGCGTTCAGACACCGCTCTCCTCCGGGCAGAGTACGGACGACACCACCCCAACCCTTAGCGGCACAGCCGCGGCCAACGCGACCATCACTGTCTATCAGGACGGGCAGCAGGTCGGCACCGCCCAGGCTGACGGCAGCGGCGCGTGGAGCTTTACCCCGTCCACAGCGCTGGCGAATGGTAGCCACACCTGGTCCGTCACGGCCACCGATGCGGCGGGCAACGTCAGCCCCGCATCGCCTGACTTTACGCTGGTGGTGGATACCACTGCGCCTAACGCGCCGGTTATCAGCCAGGCGGTTGATGACGTGGGCACGATCATCGGCCCTGTCAGCTCTGGACAAAGCACCGACGACACCCTTCCGCGTCTCGTTGGTACCAGCGAGCCGTTTGCCACGGTGAACATTTATGAAGGAACGACGCTGGTGGGCACCGATACCGCGGATGCCAGCGGAAACTGGAGCATTCTGCTGACCACCTCGCTGGCAACCGGTCTACATAGCTTTACGGCTCAAGCGACGGATGCGGCAGGTAACACCAGCGCGCCGTCAGCGACCTTCAACCTGACCATCGACACCACGCCGCCTGCGCAGCCGGTGCTGAGCAGCATTGTGGATGACGTCGGGAATGCCGCCACGCCTGTCGCCAATGGCGGATTGACCAACGACGCGCAGCCAACCCTCACCGGGACGGCGGAAGCGGGCGCGACGGTGAAAATCTTCGATAACGGCGTGCAGATTGGCAGCGTTGTCGCCGCCGGCGGTAACTGGAGCTTTACTCCATCCCCAGCGCTCAGCGATGGTCAACACAGCCTGACGTTTACCGCCACCGATGCGGCGGGCAACGCCAGCGCACCCACCACCGGGTATGTGATCAACGTGGATGCCACCGCGCCAGCCGCACCGGTCATCAGCGCGATTGTAGACGACGTGGGCAGCGTTACCGGGCCGGTGACGGGCAATAACCCGACCAACGACACCCGACCAGCGTTGAGCGGTACCGCCGAAGCCAATGCGACGGTGCGTATCTACGACGGTAGCACGCTGGTTGGCACGATCACCGCCGATGCCAACGGCAACTGGACGCTGGCGCAAACCACCACCACGCTGACGGAAGGTTCGCACAGCTTCACCGCCACCGCCACCGATGCCGCGGGCAATACCAGCGCGCCATCAACCGTGACTACAATCCTGGTTGACCTGACGGCACCGGGCGCGCCAACCAGCCTGCAGGTGATCGCTAACGGAACCCAGGTCACCGGTACCGCGGAAGCGGGCAGCACCGTCACTATCACCAGCGGTACCGGAACGGTGCTCGGTACCGCGACGGCGGACGGTAACGGCAACTTTAGCGCTACCCTCACCACGGCGCAGACCAACGGTGAAGCGCTGCTGGTCTACGCGACCGATAAGGCAGGTAACGCCAGCGTCAGCGCCTCGGTGGTTGCGCCATCAACCAACATTCCGAACGCGCCGGTTATCGCCAACATTGACGATAACGTCGGTAGCGTTACCGGAGGGCTGACCAACGGTAAAACCACCGATGACACCACGCCAACCCTGAGCGGCACCGTACAGCCGAACGCCACCGTCACGCTGTATAACAACGGCGTGTCGATGGGTACGGTAGTGGCGGATGCCAGCGGTAACTGGAGTTTTACGACCCCGGCATTAAGCGAGGGATCGCACGCTTTTACTGCCACGGCAACCAACTCAGCCGGCACCAGCCCGATCTCGCTCTCGACAACCGTTATCGTCGACGTGACCGCCCCAACGGCCCCTACCGGGACCTTCAACGCCGACGGTAGCGTGCTGACCGGGAATGCGGAAGCCGGCAGCACCGTCAGTATCCGCCTTGCGGACGGCTCAACGGTAACCGCCATTGCGGGCACCAACGGTACCTACAGCTACACCTTTACCAACAAACAGACCGAAGGCCAGACGCTGCAGATCACCGCCACCGACGCGGCGGGCAACACCTCGCTGCCCGGCTCGGCGCTCGCGCCGGTGGTGCCGCTCTCCGCCAGCAATAACGTCGAAGAGTTGGATCTCAGTACCACGGCCACCGTCACCAACAGCCAGTACAGCGACTACGGCTTCCTGCTGGTCGGCGCCGTGGGCAACGTCCTGACGCTGCTCGGGAACGACACCGCGCAGGTGAACTTCACGGTGGGCAACGGCGGGAGCGCGGATATCGTGGTGAACGCCAACGCCACGGGGGCTGTGCTCTCTCTGCTTAACACCCTTGAGCTGGTGGTGCAGCACTACGTCAACGGCGCCTGGACCACCGTGGTGGATACCGGACAGCCGCAGTTTGCTGATCTGCTGACTCTGGGCGCAACCGGCGTATCGCTGAACCTGACCGGGCTGGCTGACGGCAACTACCGTGTGCTCAGCTATAACACCAACCTGCTGGCGACCGGCTCCTACACCAGCCTCGACGTGGCGGTGAAAGAGACCGGTCCGGGTACGGTCACGGGCGATACCAGCCTCAACGGGAACGTGATTCTGGATACAGACCCGACCGCTGGCAGCGACAACGCCCCGGCCGGAACCACGATCTCCGCCGTCACTAACGCGCAGGGTGTCACCACCAGCGTCAATGCAGACGGCACGGTGATCCAGGGTCAATACGGTACGCTGACCATTAACCGCGACGGCAGCTACACCTACACCCTGACCGACACCAGCGCGGCGGTCATTGGCCGGACAGAGAGCTTCACCTACACCATCACCCATAACGGCGTCAGCGCGTCAGCAAACCTAGTGCTGTCTCTGGGAGCCGGAACGGTCAACGGAATTGTGGCGGCGGACGATACCGCCTCGCTGACCTTTGACACCACCGTGAGTGAAATCAATAACGGCACCTCGTCTCAGGGCGGCTTTACCCTGGTGGGTATCAATCTCGGCAACACGCTGGGGCTTAACCTGCTGGACGATATGACCAACCCCATTATCTATAACGTGGAGGAAGGCACCACTCGCACCATGACCATCCAGGCCTCCGTGGGCGGCGTGGCGCTGGCGTCGGTGTTTGATTTGTACGTCTATAAATTTAACAACGCCACCCAGACTTTCGAGCAGGTACGCGTCGAGTCGGGCTGGCTGCGTGCCCCGCTGCTGGGCGGCACGTCACCGCAGCTAACGCTGCAATTGCCTGCCGGGGAGTACCTGTTCCTGCTGAATACCGCGTCCGGGATCACCGCCCTGACGGCCTACACGCTGAGCGTTCTGCAGGATCATGTCTACAGCGTATCGAGTATCAGCGAGACGACCACGGGCGACGTGCTGGCGAATGACCCGGTTCCAGCAGGCACGCTGGTTACCGAAGTGAACGGCGTGGCGGTCAACGGCACTGGCACCACCACCATTCAGGGGGAATACGGCACGCTGACCATTAATTCATCCGGTCAGTACACCTATACCCTGAGGAGTGGTGTCGGTGTGGACCATATCAGCACGCCGGATACCTTCGTCTATACCGTCACCGCGCCAGACGGCACGAAAGACACGGCATCGCTCAACATCACTCCAACCGCCCAGCCGATGAATGCGGTGAACGATGTTAGCGCCGTGATGGATGTAACGTCAGTACACCATACGTCAGCGTACTCCGATACCACCGTGGGTACGGCAAGCTGGACGACGGCCTTGCTCTCGTCAACCCAGGGTAGCGGCAGCGGAACTTTTGTGGTGGATCCAAACACCGCGCTGCATAACGCCTCGCTGCACTTTAACGTGGCCTCGCTGCTGTCGCTGGGCGGACTGACGGTGAACTGGACAATCAGCGACGGCTCGGGCGTGATCCGCAGCGGCTCCTTCGGCGGCATTTCGTTACTGAACGGCAGTATTGACGTTCCGCTGACCGGGCTGGATCTCAACGCCGGGACCTACACGCTGAGCTATACCGGTAGCGTACCGGGGCTGAGCGTCGGGAACATTACCATTACCCCAAGCGTCAACGGCACCACTTACTCGCTGACTGATTTTGACGCCACGGGCACTCACACCGTCAACGGCAATATCTTTGACGGCACCGACTCGGGCGGCGTGCTGGATCAGCTCCACTCGGTGGATACACGCGTCAGTATTACCGGCTACAACGGCGTGACCACCACGCTGGATCCGTACACCGGCAGCTCAACCGTCAATATCACCGGCCATTACGGCACCCTGGCGATTGCCGCTGACGGGCATTACACCTATACCCTTAACAGCGGGGTATCGCTCTCATCCATGACCTCGAAGGAGACCTTCAACTACACCCTGACCGATGCCACCGGGAAGACGGACAGCGCCTCGCTGACCATCAACATGGCGCCGCAGTTCATCAGCTCTGAACACAACGACGTCATTACCGGCACCGCCTACGGCGACACGCTGATTTACCAGGTGCTGAACAATACGGTAGGGAATGCCACGGGGGGGAACGTCAGCAGCACCGCGGGCGACCACTGGACCGGCTTCTCGCTGGCGCAGGGGGATAAAATCGACATTAGCGACCTGCTGGTGGGCTGGAACGGTAGCGCCTCCACGCTCGGGAACTACCTCCATGTCACTAATAGTAATGGTAATACCGTGATCTCCATCGACCGTGACGGTGCAGGGAGCACCTACACTAATACCACGCTCGTGACGCTTGATGGCGTTCAAACCACCTACGACGAGCTCGTTAACCAGCAACACATCATTACCACATAACAGCTGTAGTACTAACCCGGGCGCACAGCGCCCGGGGATTAATAATAAAGCTGCACTTATTTTATTAGGGACATGACATGGGAATGAAGATGCCTTACTGGTGGCTCTCGTGCTGCCTGATATCTGTGCCCGCTCTGTGCGCGAATCCGGCGGCGACCATCAATACCGGACAACTGCGCGAAACGCAGGAACTCCCCTCACTGAATGGCCGTGTCGCCCCTGCGGCTGGCAACGCCGCGCCCGGCTCATTACAGCTTGGCGAGGCCGTCAACCGTGCCGTTACCTGGCATCCGGCGATCGGTGAAGCCGTGGGCAAACTCTACGAACAGAGCGAAGAAGTCGACGTCGCCAAATCGAAATACTATCCGCAAATTAACGCGGGCATGGACAACGGGTACTCCCACGACGGCGATCAGAACGGCTTTACGCCGTCGCTGGTGCTCTCTCTTTCACAAATGCTCTACGACTTCGGCAAAGTGGCCAGCCAGGTACGGGCCGAAAATGCCGGGGTTGCCCAGCAGCAGGCCAACGTGCTGGTGAGCATCGACACCATTGCCCATGATACCGCCGTCGCCATGGTGCAGGTGCAAACCTGGCAGCAGATGGTCGACACCGCCAAAGAGCAGCTCGATGCCCTCTCCTCAATAGGCACACTGACCCGTCAGCGTAACGACGAAGGGGCGACCTCGCTTTCTGACGTGGTGCAGACCGACGCACGTATTGAAGGGGCGCGCGCGCAGCTGATGCAGTATCAGGCCAGCCTCGACAGCGCCCGTGCCACGCTGATGAGCTTTCTCGGCTGGAACAGCCTGAACGCGATCAGCAATGATTTTCCGCAAAAGCTGGCCCGCAGCTGTGACATCGCCGAGCCGGACGATCGTCTGGTTCCGTCTGTCCTTGCCGCCTGGGCCCAGGCCAACGTCGCCCAGGCCAACCTCGACTACGCCGACGCGCAAATGACGCCAACCGTCTCGCTGGAGCCGGAGGTCCGTCACTATCTGAACGATCGCTACGCGGGCAGCGAAACGCGGGATCGCACGCAATATTCCGCCTGGGTGAAGGTGCAAATGCCGCTCTATCAGGGCGGCGGCCTCACCGCCCGGCGTAACGCCGCCGGACACGCGGTGGAAGCGGCGCAGTCGACCATTCAGCGTACCCGTCTTGATGTCCGCCAGAAACTGCTGGAGGCCCGCAGCCAGGTGATGAGCCTGCAAAGCACGCTGCAAATTCAGGGCCGCCAGGAGGCGCTCAGCGCCCGTACCCGCGAGCTTTACCAGCAGCAGTATCTCGATCTCGGCTCGCGCCCGCTGCTGGACGTACTCAACGCCGAGCAGGAGGTCTATCAGGCACGCTTCACCCAGCAACAGACCCTCGGTCAGTTGCACCAGTTACAGCTCAACTGCCTCTATAACACCGGACAATTGCGTCATGCGTTCGATCTTGATAACCGCACCATCCAGACCGTGGAGATCCAGCCATGAAGCAACGCGAAATTCCGCAAGAAGAAACAATGACGGATGAGGCGCTGGCGCAGTGGGCGCAGGCGTTTGGCTTTGTTGCCACGCGCTACCGCGTCGCCTGCTCGCCCGGAGCGCTGATTGCGGGCGCCCCCTGGCTGAAAGGCAAACCGATGGTACCTGCCCTGACGCAGCTTGCCCGGGAAGCCGGGTTGACGTTCCAGCTGCTCACGGCCGATCGGCAGTCGATCAACAGCTGGCGCCTGCCGGTGGTGGTGGCGCTGAACGACGGAAAAATTGGCGTGGTCGACAGCTTCGACGGGGAAGACACGCTGGACGTCAGCTTTTTCGACGACAAGATGCATACCAACCGTCTGTCGATGAGCGCGCTGCTGCCCACCATCCGCCACGTTATTGCCCTGCGCCCGCTGGCCGCGCTGAAGGACAGCCGCGTGGATGCCTACATCTCGAAATACCGCCCGGACTGGCTCTACCGGCTGGTGATGCGCGATCTGCGCCCGTACAGCTGGGTGATGCTGGCAGCCTTGTTCATCAACCTGCTCTCCCTCTCCGGCATTGTCTTTTCCATGCAGGTGTATGACCGGGTGATCCCTGCCCAGTCCTACCCGACGCTTTACGTCCTGACCATCGGCGTGCTGATCGCCACCCTGTTTGGTTTTGTGCTGCGCGTGGCGCGCGGACACATTATGGATCTGCTGGGCAAACGCTCGGATCTGCGGGTCTCAGACCGCGTGTTCGGTCACGCCCTGCGGCTGCGCCACAGCGCCATTCCGCGCTCCACCGGCAGCTTTATCTCCCAGCTGCGCGAGCTGGAGCAGATCCGCGAGATGGTGACCTCTTCCACCATCTCGACCATTGTCGACCTGCCCTTTTTCTTCCTGTTTGTGGTGGTGCTGGCGATCATCGCGCCGCAGCTGGCGTGGATCGCCCCGGTCGCGGCGGTGATCATGGTCCTGCCCGGCCTGCTGCTGCAGAAGAAGCTGGCGGAGCTGGCGAAGCAGTCGGCGCATGAATCAACCCTGCGCAACGCGGTGCTGGTGGAGAGCGTGCAGGGGCTGGAGGACATCAAGCTAATGCAGGCGGAAAACCGCTTTTTGCAACAGTGGAACAGCTATATCCAGATCACCGCCGAATCCGGCCTGCGCACCCGCGAACTGACGCAGAACCTGATCAGCTGGGGGATGACCATCCAGAGCCTGGTCTACGCCGCGGTGATTGTGGTCGGCGCGCCGATGGTGATCGACGGCACCCTGACCACCGGTTCGGTGGTTGCCGCGTCGATGCTGGCCTCCCGGATGATCGCGCCGATGGCGACGCTGTGCGGCGTGCTGGCCCGCTGGCAGCAGGTGAAGGCCGCCAAAGAGGGGCTGGACAGCATTATGCAGCTGCCGACCGAGAACCAGCGCGAAGAGACGCCGATCCGCCAGGACGTCCTGCGCGGACACTATCTCTTCGAGCAGGCGCAGTTCCGCTATCAACCGGACGATCCGCGCATGGCGCTACGCATTAACCGTCTGGAGATCAAGCCGGGCGAGAAAGTGGCGATCCTCGGACGTAACGGCGCGGGCAAATCGACACTGCTCCAGGCCATGGCGGGCGGGATGGATCTGGCGGCAGGCGAATTGCGGCTTGATAACCTCAGCCTGCCCCATCTCGACGTGGCGGACGTGCGGCGCAACGTCGGCTTTATGACCCAGAACGCGCGGCTGTTTTACGGTACCCTGCGCGAGAACATCACCCTTGGCATGCCACGCGCCACCGACGAAGAAATTTTCGCCGCGCTGGAGTTGACCGGCGCAGCGGGCTTTGTGCAGAAACTGCCCAAAGGGCTGGACTACCCGATCATGGAAAACGGCGTGGGGCTTTCCGGCGGGCAGCGGCAGTCCATTCTGCTGGCAAGGATGCTGCTGCGCGATCCGAATATCGTGCTGATGGATGAACCTACCGCGTCGCTGGATGAGCACACTGAACGGGAGTTTATCCAGCGTCTGGGCGACTGGCTCGGCAACCGTACTTTGATTGTCGCCACCCACCGCGTGCCGGTGCTGGAGCTGGTGGAGCGCGTGGTCGTACTGAAAGAAGGGATGCTGGTGATGGACGCGCCAAAAGCGCAGGCGCTTAACAACAGCCGCATTCAGCAACAGCAGCAGCAGGCAGCAACCGGACGGGAGTGGAAAAATGAAAATCAGTCAGCGTGACGTTGCCGCAATGGACGATCTGGATAACGCGCTTGAATCCGAAAGTGGCTACACCGGCGCGCGTCGAATCGTCATCTTCTCGTTGCTGATGTTTGTGGCTCTGGGCGTCTGGGCATGGTTTGGCGTGCTCGATGAGGTCTCAACCGGCTCGGGGAAAGTGATCCCCAGCTCGCGCGAACAGGTATTACAGTCGCTCGACGGCGGGATCCTCACCGAGCTGAACGTTCATGAGGGCGATCAGGTGCAGGCAGGACAGGTGCTGGCGCGGCTTGATCCGACGCGTTCCGAATCGAACGTCGGTGAAAGTGCAGCGCGCTACCGCGCGTCACTGGCTTCCAGCGCACGTCTGAATGCCGAGGTGAACGATCTCCCGCTAACGTTCCCGCCTTCGCTGGCAAAATGGCCGGATCTGATTGCCGCCGAAACGCGACTCTACAACTCCCGCCGTGCGCAGCTGGATGATACCCAACGGGAGCTGCGCGCCGCGTTAGATCTCGCCAATAAAGAGCTGGCGATCACCCAAAGGCTGGTTAAAACCGGGGCCGCCAGCCATGTGGAGGTGCTGCGCCTGCAGCGACAGAAAAGTGACCTGGAGTTGAAGCTCACCGACGTACGCTCGCAGTATTACGTTCAGGCGCGCGAAGCGTTATCCAAGGCTAACGCTGAAGTGGATATGGTTTCCGCGGTCCTTAAAGGCCGTGAGGATTCCGTCACCCGCCTGACGGTAAAATCCCCGGTGCGCGGGATCGTGAAAAACATCAAAGTCACCACCATCGGCGGCGTGATCCCGCCCAACGGTGAGCTGATGGAGATTGTGCCGGTGGACGATCACCTGCTGATTGAAACCCGCCTCTCGCCGCGCGATATCGCCTTTATCCACCCGAACCAGGAGGCGCTGGTCAAAATCACCGCCTACGATTACGCCATCTACGGCGGTCTGCATGGGGTGGTAGAGACCATTTCACCGGACACCATCCAGGACGAAGCCAAGCCGGAAGTGTTCTATTACAGGGTGTTTATCCGCACCAGCCAGGATTACCTGGTCAATAAAGCGGGCAGGCACTTCTCGATTGTACCGGGCATGATTGCGACAGTGGACATCAAGACCGGCGAGAAAACGGTGCTGGATTATCTGATTAAGCCGTTTAACCGGGCGAAAGAGGCGCTGCGGGAGCGGTAGTCAATCGCCTTACCAGTCCTACACACTAAAGCTAAGGGGAATGCGGTTTTCTCCCTCTCCCTGTGGGAGAGGGTTGGGGTGAGGGCGTCAGACCGCAACACAGAAAAAATTCACCGCCGATAGGGCGTTAAAACGGGCGAAAGCATTCGATATCAGCGCTGAATTCTGGCTGAATCTGCAACAAAATGTGGAAAACCGAGGGATGAGAATCCCCCCCTAACATAACCTCCCCCGCCTTATCTGCTAAAGTAGCCCAAATTCATTTTTCAGGAAGAAATCATGCGCCAACGAACCATTGTCTGCCCCATCATCCAGAACGACGGTGCCTATCTGCTGTGTAAAATGGCCGACGATCGCGGCGTGTTTCCCGGTCAATGGGCCCTCTCCGGCGGCGGAATGGAACCGGGCGAAACCATGGAACAGGCGTTGCGCCGTGAGATCCGCGAAGAGCTGGGCGAAGCGCTGGAGATCGTCTCGGTCACGCCATGGGCTTTTCGCGATGACATCAGGGTAAAAACCTACGCCGATGGCACCACCGAGGAGATTTATATGATCTATCTGATCTTCGACTGCATGAGCGCCAACCGGGACGTCACGTTTAATGAGGAGTTTCAGGAGATCGCCTGGGTTAATCCGGAATCGTTAAAAGATCTGGATCTCAACGAAGCTACCCGCATGACCTTCGCGCAAAAGGGTCTTCTTTAATCGCCCACTGCCCCGGCGTTTTACCGGTCCATGTTCTGAAAACCTCAATGAATGCGCTGACGCTGCTGTAGCCGCAGGACAGCGCAATCCACCCTACCGGCTTCCCCGCCGCCAGCCACTCCATTGCCCGCATGACGCGAGTCAGCTGCCGCCAGTTAACGAAGTTCATTCCGCCCGGCGAAGTGCGGTACGATTATACACCCCAACATACCGCGCAAATTTCCCAATAAATACGCCGGCAAACACGCCCCCGGAGACGATCGCCAGCGCGCTCATGGCAGGTTGTTGCATCGTCTGAGGCGAAACCGCGCTCATCACCCCCAGCACATACTTCACGCCAAACGCCAACATCATAAACGGCAGCGCGGTGTAGTCTGCCTGGCGGTAAAGCGTACGCGGCGCATCTGCCCGGGTGATAACCGCCCGCTTAATCAGGAGATACCCCAGCGCGGCACCGGCGAAGATCCCCGCCGTCCACAATGCGACAGTCGCAGGGGTCAACGTGCGATAGACCACCAGATCGTAAATATCCCACACAAGAAAGATCGCCGGGATAATGGCAAGCCTCTCCAGCGTAACGGTGGCGGGCCTGCGGGCTTTGATACCACGGGAGATGAGGAAGATAAACAACACCCACACCCAGGCGGGCGTGTGCGTAACAACACCGATCAGAAATTCAAACATGGAACTCACCATGAACGATCGCGGCCCGTGCCGCCCTGAACGCGTATTGCGCATAACGGCAGGAATGCCATTATGCGCAGGTCTTTTAAAGCGATTTCTTCAGGCGCTGCACCGCCTCTTTCAGCTGCTCATCTGTTGGTGTCACAAACGACATGCGCAGCGTGGTCTGGTCCGGTTCATTGCAGTAGAAAAACTCGCCCGGGACAAATACCACGCCGTTGCTTAACGTCTTTTCCAGCCAGCGGGTGGTATTCATACCGTTGTTCATTTTCGCCCACAGGAACATGCCGCCTTTAGGCTTGTGGAACGACATCACATCACCCAGCTCCGCTTCCAGTTCGGTGGCGAAGGTCTGGTATTTCTGGCGATAAGCTTCGCGGATCATCTTAATCTGCCCGGCCAGGCGACCGGTTTTCAGGTACTCATACGTCATTAACTGCGACAGCGTGCTGGTGTGCAGATCGGTGGTTTGCTTAAGGTTCACCACCGCACGCTTCAGCCACTCCGGCACCAGCACCCAGCCTACGCGGGTGCCCGGCGCGAGTATTTTAGAGAAGGTTGAGGTGTAGACCACGTTCTCTTCGTTACCGATATCTTTGGCATGGGCAATTAACGGGCGGAAGACCTCATCGGTGTAGTTAATTTCGCTGTACGGGTCGTCTTCAATAATGACGAAATCATAGCGTTTCGATAATTCCACCAGATGTTTACGACGCGCTTCAGAGAGCGTCACGCCGCCCGGGTTACCAAAGGTCGGGACGATATAAACCGCTTTGATGGTTTTCTTTGCCACCAGCGCCTCAAGTTCGTCGACCTTCATGCCGTCGCCGTCGGTGCCGACGGATTCAAAATTCGCCTGCGCCAGGCCGAAAACCTGCAGCGCGGCAAGATAGGTTGGACGCTCGACGACGACGGTATCGCCTGGGTTGATTAATGCACGCGCCAGCACGTCGAGAGACTGCTGCGAACCGGACGTCACCACCACGTCATCGGCTTTACAGGCAATGCCTCGTCCTTCACAGATGCGTTGGATCTCTTCCCGCAGTCCTGGAAAACCTTCGGTCAGACCATACTGAAACGCCTCGCCAAAATGTTGCGATAAGACGGCATCCGCGGCTATTTTAAGCCCTTCGTGATCGAACAAATCGGGGTTCGGAATCCCTCCGCCCAGCGAAATCACGCCAGCCATTTTGCTATGTTTTAATAATTCACGGATGGCAGATGATTGCAGGCCCTGCGCGCTGCTGGCGAGTTTGTTTGCAGACATTCTTTGATTACCTTCTTTTTTTATATTGTGCCCAATCTTAGCAGAATATGGGCGATAAATTCCGTTAGCTTCGGAAGAGGACGTAAATCCTGGCGCCACAATAAATGCACCGGCCTCGGCACGGGGGTGAACGGCTCCAGTACCCGAATCAGCCTGCCGCTTGCCAGCTCTTCCGCCACCAGCACTTCCGGTTGTAGCAACAGCCCCGCCCCTGCGCATGCCGCCATACGCAGGCCATAGCCGTCGTTACATCTTAAGATGGCATCACGCTTCCAGCGTACTTCCCCTTCCACGCCCGGTAGCCGCCACTCGTTACGCGCGGTCCATACCGTGTGCGAAAGACACAGATGATCCACCAGATCGGCAGGCGTTTGCGGCGTACCGTGTCGCGCTAAATAGTCCGGTGCGGCGCAGATCACCATGTTGTAGGGGCACAAATATTTCGCCACCAGATCGTCATTGCGAATATCACCAATGCGAATGGCCAAATCGACCCCCTCCTCCACCAGATCGACCATTCGGTTAGTCAGATCCAGTTCGATGCGCACCTGCGGGTAACGTTGTAAAAAGGTGGCGGTGAGCGGGGCGATCACGCAGCCGCCAAACGACGTAGGCGCCGTGACGCGCAGGGTTCCGGCCGGTGTGGCACGCAGGCGTTCAACCGCGTTTTCGGCGATTGAGACCTGCTCCAGCACCCGTCTGGCTTCTTCAAAATAGACGCGGCCCGCATCCGTCAGGCTCTGACGACGCGTGTTACGCTCAAGCAGGCGGGTGCCAAGCTGGGACTCCAGCAACGCAATATACTTTCCCACCATGACCGCCGACATCTCAAGGCGGGAGGCCGCGCCGGTAAAGCTGCCGCTTTCTACCACCGCGATAAACGTCTCCATGCCGCGAAGCTTATCCATATTCCGAACCTCTGGTTAGCAATCTTCTAACTTTAGCCCAGTTTATCTGACTTTTTATTTATTAAAGAATGAAGGCTCACACATAAGGAGTCTGCTATGAAAATCGTGATTATTGGTGCCAGTGGTACGGTCGGTCAGGCAGTAACAGAAGCGCTAAGCCGCCGTCACGAGGTGATCCGCGTGGGTCGTACCCAGGGCGACTATCAGGTGGATATCACCTCGCAGGAGAGCGTGCAGGCGCTGTTCGAGAAAATTGGCCGGGTGGATGCCATTGTCTCCGCCAGCGGTGGCCTCTACTTTGGCCCGCTTGCGACCATGAAAGACAGCGACTTTAATCAGGGCCTGCAGGATAAACTTCTGGGGCAGGTGCGCCTTGCGCTAATCGGCCAGCACTATCTGAACGAAGGTGGCTCTATCACCCTGATTAGCGGCATTGTGGCGCACGAGCCGATTGCCCAGGGAGTAAACGCCACCACCGTGAATGCCGCACTGGAAGGGTTTGTTCGCGCCGCAGCCTGTGAGCTGCCGCGCGGGATCCGCATTAACCTGATTAGCCCGACGGTCCTGACGGAATCCGCTGAAGCGTACGACGGTTTCTTCCCCGGCTTTGAGAGCGTCCCCGCTGCAACCGTGGCGCAGGCCTATCGCCGCAGCGTGGAAGGGGTACAGAGCGGTCGGGTGTATAAGGTTGGTTACTGAGCCTTACGGGCGGCGATCAGCACCAGCATCGGGCGCTCTGCCTCTTCGGCCAGCGCGGGCCAGGCCGCAATTTGCCCCTGCGTTGGCCCCCATTCGTTGACTTCGCTTATTGTTAATCCGGCCTTGATCAGCGCGTTGAGCGTGGTGCCCAGCGTACGGTGATACTTGATGACCCCGTCCGCCAGCCAGTTGCTGACGCGCTGGCTCTCGTCCTGATAATGATTCACGCCCCAGAACCGCTCGCCGTTGTCGTCGGTCAGCCAGCCCTGGCGGGTGGCGCAGGTGTAAATGGGGTGCTCCATCGAGAAGACCAGGCTGCCACCGGGTTTAAGCGCGCGCTGAACGTTGGCGAATAACGTATCCAGTTCCGGCAGGTAGTGCAGTGCCAGCGAGCTGTAGACCAGGTCCAGGCTGTTATCTTTGAGCGCCAGCGACTCCAGATCGCTACGCTGATAATGAATCTGTGGGTCAGCGGTAAGCTCCGCAGCCCGGGCGAGCATCTTTTCTGAGATATCAACACCCGTGATGTCAGATGCACCCAGTTCGCGCGCAGCGCGACAAAACCAGCCGTAGCCGCAGCCGAGATCGATAACCGATTTCCCGGTTAAATCCGGCAGCATGCTTTTCAGCGAAGGCCACTCCGGCGCACCGTCCAGCCCCTGCACCGAGCGCGGAAGCTGAGCGTAGCCTTCGAAAAACGCCGGGTTGTCGTAGATATTTTGTGCCATGGCAGATCCCTCTTTAAGAATGTGACTCCCAGTATAAAACATTGCCGGGTGGCGCTGCGCTTACCCGGCCTACGATTTGAGGGTTTCAGTAGGCCGGGTAAGGCGAAGCCGTCACCCGGCTCGCCTTTAGCCCACAGTACCCCAGACCAGATTTCCCTTATGGAACGTCGCGGTACGCGGTGAAATCCGCGCCACGGCTTCGGCGGAGCACGAGGCATCCACCAGCACAAAGCTGGCGTCGTCCTGCGCTTTCGGCCACACCCGTTCGCCTTTGTCGTTCAGCGGCAGAACGTCACCGGTCGCGATACCGAGCGCCCGGGAGAGCGTCTGCTCGTTCGGGCGAATGTACAGCTGCGCGTAAAGATTGACTTTTTCCAGCATATCTCCCAGGCCGTACGGCGACCAGTGGTCGATCACGCTGTCGGTGCCGGTCATGACAAACACGCCCTTATCACGCAGCTGTTTCAGCGGCATATGGAGGGTACCAATCGGCACGGTAGAGGCGATGGTCACCTGCTGCGCCGCCATACGAGTCGCAATCGCATCCACCTCCTGCTCGTTAAGCGTCGCCAGCGCGAAGGCGTGGCTGATAGTCAGCTTGCCCTTCAGCTCCGGCGTTTTCTCCACCGTTTCCACCATGTAATTCACCGCCGCCACGCCCGCCGGGCTGGTTTCATGCAGGTGAATATCCACCCCTTTGTCGTAATCCAGCGCTATCTGGAACATCAGATCGAGAGATTTCTCCATCGCGCCGTCGACGTTCGTCGGGTCCAGCCCGCCCACGTAGTGCGCACCGGCCTGCATCGCGTCGCGCATCAGTTTTTCAGAATGGGAAAGCAGCAGTCCGTGC
Source organism: Enterobacter sp. T2 (assembly GCF_010692925.1). Lineage (NCBI taxonomy): Bacteria > Pseudomonadati > Pseudomonadota > Gammaproteobacteria > Enterobacterales > Enterobacteriaceae > Enterobacter > Enterobacter sp. T2. The sequence continues at coordinate 3,691,516 of NZ_CP048736.1, forward strand.
TGTGGAAACGCGACAATTTCACAGTCAAAGCCAGGCTGGCGGCGCGATAACACCGCCTGCAGATTTTCCAGGTTTTTCAGGCCGGAAACCGGCTCAATGTTGCAGTGGCTACGGGCGATGGTGGAACCTTTCGACTGAATCAGGTCGATAAGTGCCTCCGCGCGTTCCTGGGTGTAGGGCTGCAGCTCCGGCAGCAGCTTCTGCTCAAGGCGGATCATGTCCTGAATCGTGGTCCCCGCCGGGCGGTTCAGGGAGCGCCACGGACCGCCGTAGAAGGTTTTATCCAGATGGATGTGCATGTCGCGCATCGCCGGGAGCATCAGTTTTTTACCCGCGTCATAGTGAGGCAGAGACGCGTCGGCGTGGCTAATGTTATCGCGCAGGGCGACGATCTTGCCGTCTTTAATCTCCAGCGTTTTCAGCTCGGTGCGGGTGCTCGTCGCCACGCTGCCGTCGAAAGTAAACCCGGCTTCGAGCAGCACGTTGTCCAGATAGTAATGCTTCGCGGTGATGTTCATCGGTTTACCGGTCTCGCAGGCGGGCGCAGCGGTATCCGCAGCATACGCGACGGAGCCGGTGGCACCAAACAGCGCGCAGGCGGTGACCATTTTGCCGCTCTGGCTGATAAATTCGCGGCGGCTTTTATTATCATTCATCTTATTTTCCTTCATTCACAATATGGGTACCGGTTTCCCCGCGCAGTGCCGCGGGCAGACAGTCCGGGGAGGTGATAATCACTCGCCTGCCGCCGTGGTGTAAAAATTCCAGCGAGGCCACGATTTTGGGCAACATGCTCCCTGCCGGGAAATGGCCTTCCTCCATGTAGCGCGTCATCTGCGCCACGTTGACGGTATCCAGCGCCTGCTGGTTCGGCTTGCCGAAGTGAATGCACACCTTCTCCACGCCGGTGGTGATGACCAGCACGTCGGCGCGGATCTCCCGTGCCAGCAGCGCGGTGGAGAGATCTTTATCTATTACCGCGTCGACGCTGCGGTAGTCGCCCTGCTCCGAGCGCACGACGGGAATTCCTCCACCGCCCGCGCCGATCACCACAAAACCTTTTTGCGTCAGCGCCTTGATGGCATCTGCCTCTACGATGCGCAGCGGCTGTGGCGAGGCCACGACGCGGCGGTAGCCGCGGCCTGAATCCTCGACAAAATGCCAGTCCGGGTGCGCCTGCTGCAGATCATTGCGCTGCGCCTCGCTGAAGAAAGCGCCAATCGGTTTCGTCGGGTGCGTAAAGCCGGGATCGTCTTTATCCACTTCGACCTGGGTGACGACCGTGACCGCTTTTTGCTCCCCGCGCCCCGCCAGACGGTTGTTAAGCGCCTGCTGGATCAGGTAGCCGATACCGCCCTGGGTATCCGCGACGCAGTTTGCCAGCGGCGTCAGCGGGAGCCCTTCCCGTTCGTGAGCGATTTCGGCCCGGCGCAGATCCAGCCCCACTTGGGGGCCGTTGCCGTGGGTGAGCACGATGTCATAGTCGGAGGCCAGCATCTCGAGCACGGACTCTGCCACCGCTTTGACCGCCTGCGCCTGATGCTCAACCGACTGGCTGGCGTTGTCTTTGATAATGCTGTTGCCGCCGATGGCGACGACCATAAGCTCTTTCATACGTTTTCCTTCGCAACGGTACCAGTCGCAGCGCTCGCCGCTTCGCGGCTATCCAGCACATGCTTCACCACAAACATGCCGCCCATCATCAGGTAAGCCGTAACGAACATCAGCGAACTGCCTTCGGCAAAGCCCACCACCGGGGCGTGGATCACCCCAAACAGTGCCAGCAGCGCCCCACCCGCGGCCGCAACGGCCCCGCGCAGCGGCTTGTTGATGATGGCGAAGATAGCGATACAGCCCCACAGCATGCTGGCAAGCGGCGCGCCGTTGCCGAGATGCATCAGCCCTTCGTAGTAAATCCCTTTGCTGTGCAGCACGTCGGTGCCGATTTTCGCTGCGCTGGTCCCTGCCGCATTCATCACGCTGTTCATCATGGTGAGCGCCCAGTTGGCGATCCACGGGAACAGGCAGATGAAGATGACGGGCACCTCCACTTTCGGCGTTTCCCGCACCACCTGGTTGGCGGTAACGACGCCGATAAACACCAGAATGGGCACGATGGCAGTCATCGGAATGATGGCGAGCATAAATGCCCCCAGCCCGAACAGCGGCACGATGAACATGGTCACCCCGGAAGCCAGCGTGTAGCCAATGTTGGCCCCCATCGCTTTCCAGCCCGGGTGGCCGACGTAGACCGTGACCGGGAACGGGTTACCCATCAGGCAGCCCAGCATCGACGCCAGACCGTTCGCCAGCATCACCTTACGGGTCGGGTACTCATCCCCCGCCGCGTGGGCGCTTTCGATGTTCTCCAGGTCAAAGATATAGTTCGCCAGCCCCAGCGGCACGGCGGATGCCAGATACGGTAGCGCGTGCGGCAGCCCCTGCATAAAGCTGTCGACGTGCACTTCCGGCGGGTTAAAGCCGAAGGATGACATAGACGCCTTAATGGCTTCCGGGCTTTGCAGCCCCGAGATCCACGCTAATGCCGTACCGGCAATCAGCAACAGCAGACCGGTCGGGATTTTGGCGAAAATCGGCTTTTTGCCGAACCAGTTGATAAAAATCAGCAGCAGTACGATGAATGACACGGTCGGCGCTTCAAACGCCTGGAGCATCGGGTTCATCGCCAGCAGCAGCAGGCCTAAACCGGAGAGACACGACAGCAGCACGGTGCGCGGGATCATCTTGCGGATGGTCTCCCCGAGGAACGAACCGCCCGCGAGGATCATTGCTTCCACAAAGCACCACACCAGACCGATCTGAATCGCGAAATCCGCATCCCCGGTCTGCTGGTAGACTGGCATGAGGACCAGGAAGGTCACGGTAAAAATCGACGGCGCGCTCGGGCCGGACGGCAGCGCCGTCACGTCCGTGCGCCCGGTGGCACGGGCCATCTGCAGGCCAAACCAGGCATAACAGATGCTCGCCACCAGCACCGCCAGCCCGAAGGCTGGCGCGATGCGTCCATAAACAATCTCCTTCGGGATGCCGACGACAAAAATGAGCAGCCCCATCATGGTCAGCAAATTGGTCAGGTTGTTGGTCATCAACCCGAAATAAGCCGCCCAGTCACCTCTTTTCCACTCCAGTTTCATGTTTTTCATGGATACATGCCTTATAAAACGTAGCGATCGCGGAAGGTCAACAGCGCCTTTTCAAAACAGCTGAACGGCGGGTGAACGATGCCCGCCCCAATCATGCCGATACCGGCGTCCTTGTGGGCAATGGCGGTATTAATGACCGGCAAAATGCCGCTGCCTGCCACTTTGGTGATGTCGATGGCAGTCGGGATGCCCATAAAAGAGAGCAGCGGAATGGTGACGTTCGGGTTTTCGCCGAGGGTGATTTCGCGCATCTGCCGGGAGAAGTCGATGGCTTCTTCCACCGTGCCGCCCACCAGCGCCACAATCGCCGGCGCCGTCGCCATGGCAAAACCGCCGATGCCGTAGGTTTCCGTAATTGCGCTGTCGCCGATATCCAGCCCGCAGTCTTCCGGCTTATAGCCCGCAAACATCGGGCCAATGACCTGCTGCGCCGGGCCGGTGAACCATTGCCCCGGCAGGCCGGAGACACGCAGACCGAACTCGTAGCCGTTGCGCGCCATGGTGGTGACAACGGTGCTGTACTCAATGCCGTGGGCGGCGTCCAGCGCGGCTTTGCACATTGCCATCCACGTTGGGCCGGAGAAGTAGTCGCTGCTGGCGACAAACTCGAACACCTCACGCTGCTGCTCAACAGGATAACCCGCCTGGATCAGACCCGGCGTCAGGGCCTGGATCAGCAGCGTGGTGCCCGCGTTGTTGCGGTTGTGGCACTCGTCGCCCATGTGCAGCGCCTGGGCCAGCATCAGACGAAGATCGATTTCACCGACGATCTTCATCGCGTCGCGCAGCATCGGGCCGAGCACGTCGCGCATCCAGTTCAGGCGGTCAATCACGCTCTGGTCGTTGGCGCCCATGCGCAGGATCTTCGCCATCTGCTCGCTGAGGTTGGTGAACGCGCGGTTGCCGTAGGTTTTGTTCTCAACGATGTGCATAAACATCGACGCGGAGGTGACGCCCGCCATCGAGCCCACGCAGTCGTGCTCGTGGCACGGCGAGAAGGTGATTTCCCCTGAAGCGGCGAGCCTTGCAGCCTCCTCCAGATCCGCCGCCAGCCCCTCGAACACCAGCGCGCCGGTGACCGCCCCTTTCATCGCCCCGCACATGTTTTCCCACGAGACAGGCGGACCGGCGTGCAGGATGGTGGTGCGGGTCATGCGCGGCACGACGTTAATCGCCTGGTCATAGCCCACCAGCACCGGGTGGGACTGAATAATGCGCTCAAGCGCGATGTGGTTAGCGGCGGCAATTTTCTCCGCCAGCGATTTTTCGGCCAGTTGATCGAGCGCCTCAACGATCTGCATGTTGCCCTGCCCTGGCGGCGTCCAGTCGAGCTGGGTCACGGGAACGTGCTGTTTTTTGAGGTCGTCGCTGAACATCGCGATACCGACGTTAATCACGTTCAGCGGCTGGTTAAATAAGGTGGTCATTATGCGTTCTCCCCTTTGCAGACAAATTCGCGAGCCAGTAATCCGGTATTGGTGCTGCTGCTGGCCCAGATGACGCCCGCATCGGTCAGGAGCTGGCACTGCTGAGCAAGCTTCTGCGGATCCTGGTCGGTACCAAGCACATAACCTAAGATCGCCAGCGGACGGCTGTCGGCCTTCGCGATCGCCTGCGCCTCTTTGATCGCGTCGAGCATCACGCCAACCGGATCCTCATGCGCGCCAAACCCGAGCACAAAATCCATCACGATGACCCCCACCTGCGGATCGCGCGCCTCCTGCAGCAGGCGGCTGATGCGGTTGGTCGGGTCGATCATCGGGTGCGGTTTGCCGTTGGTGAAATCATCATCGCCAAAGTCGAGGAAGGTATGGGCCTGGCTGACGTTGATGTCGCTCAGACGCTTCGCCGGATCCGGCTGGATGTTGCTGTAGACGTCGTCGTACTTCTCCAGCGCCGCAAACATCGCTTCGTCGCACAGGGTCCCACCGCAGAAGAGCCCACGAATGTATTTTTGCTGCGGGGTCAGGCGGGCGCGCACCTCTTCAATCAGCGGCCAGTTGAGCGGGTGCAAATCCAGAGACGCTTTGTCGATGCCGGTAAGGAGTACCGCTTTCAGGGCTGCCTCTTTGGTGGCTCGGGCAAACTGCAGACCGTCTTCATCAGCGGGCGGTACGTTGCGGCCGAGGAAACACACGACGACGGGCTTGAGGCAGGCGCGGGCGCGGGCGAGGACTTTTTCAGCCACCGCGGGTGCGGGTGGCTTGGAGATGAGGGCAATCACCTGGGTGCCTTCATCGGCCTCCAGCATGTCGATGGCGTCGAGCATCATCAGGCCGCCGATTTTCTCGCTGAGATCGCGCCCGCCGGTGCCAATCAGCTGCGACACACCGCCGCCGAATTCATGAATGCGCACGCTGAGTTCCTGGCTGCCGGTCCCGGAAGCGCCGACAATCCCAATCGTCCCGCGACGTACCGCGTTAGCGAAGCACAGCCCCGCGCCGTTGATAATGGCGGTGCCGCAGTCCGGCCCCATCATCAGCAGCCCTTTCTGGTGGGCCAGCTGCTTCAGCGCCAGCTCGTCATCGAGCGACACGTTATCGGAAAAGAGCATGACGTTAAGATCGTTTTCCAGCGCCTGACGTGCTTCGCGGGCGGCGAAGGTGCCGTTGACGGAGATCACCGCAAGGTTGCTGTCCGGGCGATGGGTTTTGGCGCTGGCAATCGTGGCGTAGCGCGCTTCGTGGGAGCCTGCACGCTCTTTGCGCGTAAATAACGCTTCGATGGCCGCCAGCGTTTCATCATTCGCCGCATCGCCTTTAATAACGATCATCAGATCGCCGTTTTTCGCGTTTTCTAATTCCGGCGTCAGCAGTCCAAGGTTTTTTAATACGCCTTTATTCATCTCCGTCGCCATCGCCACAAAGGCCTGTTCAACCCCCGGCAATTTATTGGCTTTAGTGGAAACGGACATTAATGAGACGGAGTCAAAATAAGTGTTCTTTTTAATCACGATTTTCGTTGGCATTATTTGCACCTGTTTTCGGATAAAAGGGGGCCGCCGTCGTGCAAAATGCACGTCGGTAAAAATGCTTTTTTATTAAGCGGCCAGCCGGAACAGGCTGACCGTCGTTTTTAAGCGCCGGCCGCCAGCAGCAGGTCGGCGATCGCGTGGTAGCCTTTTTCCCGCGCCAGCTCGAGCGGGGTTTTACCGTATTTATCGGTCATGTGCGGGTTCGCGCCGTTATCCAGTAACAGCTTCACAATTTCCTGCTGTTTCTCGCCGCCGTCATTCAACACGATGGCCTCCAGCAGCGGCGTCCAGCCGACAAAGTTGGTGTGGTTGACGTTAATATCGGTTTTTGCCAACAGCTCGCGCACAATTTCAACGTGGCCTTTCTCACTGGCCGGGGTAATCCCCACGCCACCGAAGCGCGTCAGGCGATCCAGGTCCGGATTTGCCGGAAGAACGATGCGCAGTAACGTTAAATCATTGGTCAGGCAGCTAATCAGGAAGGGGTTAAAACAGGTCTGGTCCTGTTTATCAATATCCGCACCGGCTGCAATTAAAAATTCCACACAGGCATAATGCTTTTTCAGGCTGGCAATAATAATGGCGGTTCTTTTCTGGCGGTTGGTGGCGTTAATATCCACGCCTTTCTCCAGACAGGCTTTTAGCGCGTCGACGTTCCCCTCTTCTGCCGCCAGCAGAAATTCCGTCACCAGTGCAGTTGCAGACATATTCAGACTCCCTATGTTTCATTTCTGATGACCTGAGAATAGCAACAGCCTGGTGATAAAAGAATCCGCTTAAAATTCATTCATCGACAGGCAATTCATTGTTGAGTTAAATTCAACGGTTCAGCTAAAACGTGCGTCTGTGCAACCTTTTTCTTATGTTTTACCGCTTTTTAGCGCCTCAGGCTGCATTATCCTTATGGCTGAAAAAGCCTTGTACCGCGCGGCCCTGAGCAAATAGTCAGAACTGTGACCGGCTTCAAATGTGATGTAACAGCGCTGTTAAAATATGTTCAAAACTGATGGCAACCAGGAGCCGTAATATGAATTCCATCTTTACCGAAGAGAACCTGCTGGCCTTCACCACTGCGGCACGTTTTAGCAGTTTCAGCAAAGCCGCCGCCGAGCTGGGCGTGACCACCTCGGCCATCAGTTACACCATTAAACGCATGGAGACCGGGCTGGACGTGGTGCTGTTTGTGCGTAACACGCGCAGCATTGAGCTGACCGAATCTGGCTTTTACTTTTACCGCAAGGCAACCGACCTGCTGAACGACTTTCACGCCATCAAGCGCGGAATTGATACCATTTCGCAGGGCATTGAGGCGCGGGTGCGTATCTGTATCAATCAGCTTTTGTATACTCCACGCCATACTGCACGCCTGCTGCAGGTGCTGAAAAAGCAGTTTCCCACCTGCCAGATCACAGTGACCACCGAGGTGTATAACGGCGTATGGGATTCCATCATCAACAACCAGGCCAATATCGCGATTGGTGCGCCGGACACCCTGCTCGACGGCGGCGGCATTGATTACACCGAGATTGGCGCCATCCGCTGGGTATTTGCTATCGCACCGGAACATCCGCTGGCCTTTGTCCCCGAGCCGATTGCGGAGAGCCAGCTGCGGCTATATCCCAACATCATGGTGGAAGATACCGCGCACACCATTAATAAGAAGGTCGGCTGGCTGCTGCACGGGCAGGAGGCGATTCTGGTGCCGGATTTCAACACTAAGTGCCAGTGTCAGATTCTGGGAGAAGGGATTGGCTTTTTGCCGGAATACATGGCCCGCGAGGCGGTAGAAGACGGGCTACTGGTCACCCGACGCATCAACAATCCGCGTCAGGATTCCCGCATGCTGCTTGCCACACAACATGCGGCGACCGGCCAGGTCACTCGCTGGATCAAACAACAGTTTGGTCCAGCGGGCGTGCTGACGAACATCTATAGCGATTTACTCTGGCGGGCTTAGCTTTTGGTTTGAACCCAAAACGCGTGGATAAGACCGGGAATGTAACCCAGCAAGGTCAAAAGAATATTCAGGATAAACGCCCAGCCAAACCCCTTACCGAGCAGCACGCCCAGCGGAGGAAGAATAATCGTAAAGACAATACGCCAAAAACCCATAAGCACTCCGTACAAGCTAACCAGTTGAAAATAAATAAGAGTATGACTCTAAGCGTAGCCAGTTTATCGGCTTCTGCCATCCAGACCCGTCCCATTTACCCTCTTTTACGCTTTTGGCAGTGGTGTAACGCACCGGAATAGTTTAGTATTTACTTAATTAAGGAAACACTAAACTAATATGACTGAACTTGAACAACTCCAGGCCAGCGCTGAGCAGGCCGCCGCCCTGTTGAAAGCGATGAGTAATCCACGTCGGCTGCTGATCCTCTGCACATTATGCGGAGCTCCCGGCACCCGTGCGGGCGACCTGGCGCGTGCCACCGGGCTGAGTCCTTCCGCCACGTCGCAGCATCTGGCGCGTATGCGTGAGGAAGGGCTTATCGACAGCACCCGTGAGGCGCAGCGCATTCTTTATTTCATTAAAAACGATGCGGTGCTTCAGCTCATCAGCACCCTGAAAACCCTTTATTGTCCGTAAGGAGTCGCCATGTCACTTCCGCTGATTACACCGCAACAGGCCAAAGCCCGCGTAGCCGAGGGCGCCAGACTCATAGATATTCGTGATACCGACGAATATGCCCGCGAGCATATTTCCGGGGCAGAGTCAGTACCGCTAGCCACCTTACCCGGCGGACTTAACGCTCGGGCGGGTGAAATAGTGCTTTTTCACTGTCAGTCCGGTGCCAGGACGTCCGGGAATGCTGACCGCCTGGCCCAGGCGGCGTCACCCGCTCAGGCATTTGTGGTCGAGGGGGGCATTCAGGGCTGGAAGCAGGCCGGGCTGCTGACCGTTGAAGATAAATCCCAGCCTCTCCCGCTGATGCGTCAGGTGCAAATCGCGGCCGGGCTGTTGATTCTCTGCGGCGTGGTGCTGGGCTATAGCGTCTCCAGCGGCTTTTTCCTGCTCAGCGGTTTTGTGGGCGCCGGGCTGCTGTTCGCTGGTGTAACGGGATTTTGCGGTATGGCGAGACTGCTCAAGGTGATGCCATGGAACCGGCGTACCTCATAAGCAGTAATCTGTGAAAGTCACTGTACCCGGCGTCATACGTGGGCTAAGGTGAAGATCGCTTAAACGATGAGGAGGTAATATGTTTTCTGTCGGTGATTATGTGCAACCGCGTAAAGGCGGCCCGAAGCTGAAAGTGCTCGAAGTGAATGGTGAAAGCGTTGTGGCGGTTCAGGCCAGTAATGAACAAGGCGAAAAATATACCCTGAAAGCGGCCGATCTGGCGCCGTATAGTGAAGAAGGTGATTTTGGCGTCTGCTGAACAGACAACCGGGCGGCGATTACCGCCCGGCTCACGCATTAGATCAGAAAATCATCCAGCGATTTACCCTCTGCCAGCGCGCTGGCAATAGGCTTCGGCGTGCGGCCCTGGCCGGTCCACGTTTTCTCTTCACCGTTCTGATCAATAAAGCGATATTTCGCTTCACGCGGTTTACGCTTTTTAGTCGGTTTACCCGTCTGCGCCAGCTCGGAACCCAGCAGATCGGTCGGTGAAATACCATCGGCTTTCATCAGCTCCAGCAGGGCATTAATTTTCTCCTGCTGCTCAGCACGCTGCTGCTCTAATTCCGCCAGCTCACTGCGTTTCTCTTCAGTAACGACCCTGACCTTTTCCAGCATTTCCTCAAGAACGTCCAGGGATAATTCACGCGCCATCGCACGCAGGGTTCGGATATTATTAAGATTCTGTAACGTCAAAGACATATTATTTGAAAACCTTTTCTTTGGGGTAAATAGATAAATCACCCACAGAATAATTCATTTTGGCCAGAATATCTACCCAAGGGTCCGCAGGGGCATCAGTGTAAATATATTTAAATATTAACGTTAATAATAATGCAGGATGCCGGCGAGCCTGGTGCGAATCTAATCACCACATCAATATAAACGGTCAACTTTAATTCAAATTACAGCATACTGCGCCGCCATCCAGACAAGGATGACTCACCCTGGCCACCTAGAAAATCAAGTCTTTGTTTTTTATGAAAAAGCACCTTAGCAAGACAGATTATAACGAGCAGAACAAAAAACACTCAATTTTAGAGAATTTTGTGGACAAAAGGCGATTAAATAAAAATTAATCACTAGTTGTTAGTTCAAACACAGAGAGATACGCTATACACGCCAAACAAAGCAACCTAAAGCACTAATCGCCGAAGGGAAATCGTTTCCACTGTGTTTTTCTCAAGGAGTTCAGACATGTTCTCGCCGCAATCTCGCCTGCGCCATGCTGTGGCGGATACTTTTGCGATGGTTGTTTACTGTTCCGTCGTGAACATGCTGATTGAAATATTCCTCTCAGGAATGACCTTTGAGCAGTCACTTTCTTCGCGTCTGGTGGCTATCCCGGTCAACATTATTATCGCATGGCCATACGGGTTATACCGCGATGCGGTCATGCGTTTCGCTCGTCGTATCAGCCCCGCAGGCTGGGTAAAAAACCTGGCGGACGTGCTGGCTTATGTGACGTTCCAGTCTCCGGTATATGTGGCTATTCTGTTAACCGTGGGCGCAGACTGGCACCAGATCGTCGCGGCGGTCAGTTCGAATATCGTTATTTCGATGTTGATGGGCGCCGTATACGGCTATTTCCTCGACTACTGCCGCCGTCTGTTCAAAGTCAGTCAGTACAGCCAGGCGAAAGCGTGATGTGAAGCGACTGGCGAATGCCAGTCGCCAGTTTACTGTACGTCGCCAAACAGTCCCTTCAGAAACCGCTCCAGCGCCATGCGCGAACTGAAGCCATGCGGAATACCATAATGCTCATGCGTTTCTCCGCCTAAATAGAGCGGGAATTGCTGATAATGATCGCAGGTTTTAATATCCGAGGCAGGCTCAGCAAATGACAGACTTCTGTCTTTCAGCGTCGGGTGAATAATGAGAGCAGTACGTCCCATTCTGGCTTCACGATTAACATACACATAATTCTCACCGCGGCGATATCCATACGCTTTTGACGTCACCTCATCCATGGTGAATCCCTCTTTTTCAAGAACGCGTGCCACCTCGTCAGGTCGTAAATACATATCTTTTCCTCGTTATCTTTTCCTGCCCGGCAACCTTACAGTATTCAGCATTAGCAGGGCTTTCAGAATAGTCCATAAACTGCCGGATAACGCGTGACGCGCTTCAGATATTAAATTTCTGAACTAAACTGATCGGGAACGCAAATTTACGGAGGATCGTATGTTTAACAGACCGAACCGAAACGATATTAACGACGACGCGCAGGATATTCGTAATGATGTCAGCCAATTAGCAGACACGCTGGAAGAGGTGCTGAAGTCCTGGGGATCAGACGCGAAGGACGAAGCGGATGCCGCAAAACGTAAGGCTCAGTCTCTGCTCCGTGAAACCCGCGCCAGAATGAACGGACGTTCACGCGCCACGCAGGCTGCCTGCGACATGGCAAGCTGTGCAACGACCTTCGTACGTGAAAAGCCACTGTGTACGCTGGGAACGGTCGCAGCGGTCGGCATCTTTGTCGGCGCCCTGCTCAGCCTGCGAAAATAAGTGCGGCTTCTCATCAGCCCCGGTGGCCTCAGGCGCCGGGGCTTTTCTTTGCCTTATCCTTTGAAAAACCCGTGCAGCCCGCCCTGCCCCGCTGAGCTCATCACCAAGGCAACATCAATCTGAATTTCCCATATCTTGTATGGTTGAAAGTTAAGATAACTACATCTAGTATTTCCTTTAGCAAGACACACAACCTGACGCGATGATTCGCGCCGCTCTCTCATTTTAAATGGAAATACGAATCATGAGCATTATTATTTACACTCGTAACAATTGTGTTCAGTGCCACGCCACCAAACGGGCGATGGAAAGCCGTGGAATGGTTTTTGAGATGGTGAATATCGACCAGCAGCCTGAGGCCGCTGAGACCCTGCGGGCGCAGGGATTCCGTCAGCTCCCGGTGGTCATTGCCGGTGAAACCCGGTGGTCCGGCTTTCGCCCGGACATGATTAACCGTCTAAGCGCCCAGGCCGCCAGCGCATGAGTGGGCTGGTCTACTTCTCCAGCAGCTCGGAAAACACGCTTCGCTTTATCGAGCACGTCGGGCTGCCTGCGGTGCGTATTCCGCTTAATGAGCGGGAACGTATTCAGGTAGACGAACCTTACATTCTGGTGGTGCCCAGCTATGGCGGTGGCGGTAAGGCAGGCGCCGTGCCTCGCCAGGTGATCCGCTTTCTTAACGATCCGCATAACCGCAGGCTTATCCGTGGCGTGATCGCGGCAGGCAATCGCAATTTCGGCGATGCCTTTGGCCGCGCCGGGGATGTCATCTCTCAAAAATGCGGCGTGCCGTATCTCTATCGCTTCGAACTGATGGGGACACAGCAGGACGTAGAAAATGTGCGAAAAGGAGTGAACGAATTTTGGCAACGACAACCGCAGAACGGATAATCCAGGCAACACCTGATTACCACGCATTAAACGCAATGCTTAACCTCTATGATCGGGAGGGGCGCATTCAGTTTGGCAAAGATCATGAGGCGGTGGAGGCCTTTTTCGCCGCCCACGTCCGTCCAAACAGCGTCGTTTTTGGCAGCCAGCAGGAACGCCTCGACTTTCTGGTTAAAGAGGGCTATTACGAGGAGCGCGTGTTGACCCGCTACGACCGCGCCTTCGTGGTGAAGCTTTTCGAGCGCGCGCATGCGAGCGGTTTTCGTTTCCAGACCTTCCTCGGCGCGTGGAAGTATTACACCAGCTACACCCTGAAAACCTTCGACGGTAAACGCTACCTGGAGCATTTTGAAGATCGCGTCGTGATGGTGGCGCTGACCCTTGCCCAGGGCGATGAAGCGTTGGCTGAACGGCTGATGGAGGAGATCCTCGCCGGGCGCTTCCAGCCCGCCACGCCAACGTTTCTCAACTGCGGTAAGGCCCAGCGCGGCGAGCTGGTCTCCTGCTTCCTGCTGCGCATCGAAGACAATATGGAGTCGATTGGCCGTGCGGTAAACTCGGCGCTTCAGCTTTCCAAACGCGGCGGCGGCGTGGCGTTTCTGCTCTCGAACCTGCGTGAAGCGGGCGCGCCGATCAAGCGCATTGAAAACCAGTCTTCCGGCGTGATCCCGGTGATGAAGATGCTGGAAGATGCATTTTCCTACGCCAACCAGCTTGGCGCACGCCAGGGCGCCGGGGCGGTTTACCTGCACGCGCATCATCCCGATATTCTGCGTTTTCTGGATACCAAACGCGAAAATGCCGACGAAAAAATCCGTATCAAAACCCTGTCGCTGGGGGTGGTGATCCCGGATATCACCTTTAAACTGGCCAAAGAGAATGCCGAGATGGCGCTCTTTTCGCCGTATGACGTTGAGCGTATTTACGGCAAACCCTTTGGCGACGTAGCCATCAGCGAGCGCTACGAGGAGCTGGTAGCCGACGTACGCATCCGCAAAAAAACCATCAACGCCCGCGATTTCTTCCAGACGCTGGCAGAAATCCAGTTTGAGTCTGGCTATCCGTACATCATGTACGAGGATACGGTAAACCGCGCGAACCCGATTGCCGGGCGCATCAACATGAGCAACCTGTGCTCGGAGATTTTGCAGGTCAACAGCGCGTCAGCCTACGACGAGAACCTGGACTACGCTGACATCGGCAAGGATATCTCCTGCAACCTCGGGTCGCTGAATATCGCCCACACCATGGATTCCCCTGACCTCGGCCGCACGGTGGAGACGGCCATTCGCGGACTGACGGCGGTATCGGACATGAGCCACATCCGCAGCGTGCCCTCCATCGAAGCGGGTAACGCCGCATCGCACGCTATCGGCCTGGGGCAGATGAACCTTCACGGCTACCTGGCACGCGAAGGCATCGCCTACGGCAGTCCGGAAGGGCTGGATTTTACTAACCTCTATTTCTATACCATCACCTGGCATGCGCTGCACACCTCAATGATGCTGGCGCGCGAGCGCAACCAGCGGTTCGCGGGATTTGAACAGTCGCGCTACGCCAGCGGGGAATATTTTAGCCAGTATCTTGAAGGTGAGTGGCAGCCGAAAACCGCAAAAGTGCGCGATCTCTTTGCCCGCGCGGGGATAACCCTGCCGACGCGCGAGATGTGGCAGCAGCTGCGTGATGACGTGATGCGCCACGGTATCTATAACCAGAACCTCCAGGCCGTGCCGCCAACCGGGTCTATCTCGTATATCAACCATGCCACGTCGAGCATTCATCCGATTGTGTCGAAAATTGAAATTCGCAAGGAAGGCAAGACCGGACGCGTTTACTACCCTGCCCCGTTTATGACCAACGACAACCTGGCGCTGTATCAGGATGCGTATGAAATCGGCCCGGAAAAAATCATCGATACCTACGCCGAAGCGACAAAACACGTGGATCAGGGGCTGTCGCTGACGCTCTTCTTCCCGGATACCGCCACCACGCGGGATATCAACAAAGCGCAGATCTACGCCTGGAAGAAAGGCATCAAAACGCTTTACTACATTCGCCTGCGCCAGCTTGCGCTGGAAGGCACCGAAATCGAAGGCTGCGTGTCCTGCGCGCTGTAAGGAGAAAGGATGAAACTGTCACGCGTGAATGCCGTTAACTGGAACAAAATCCAGGACGATAAAGATCTGGAGGTATGGAACCGCCTGACCAGCAACTTCTGGCTGCCGGAAAAAGTCCCGCTCTCCAATGATATTCCGGCCTGGCAAACCCTGAGCCACGCCGAGCAACAATTGACGATCCGCGTCTTTACCGGGCTGACGCTCCTGGACACCATCCAGAACACCGTTGGTGCCCCGGCGTTGATGGCTGACGCGCTGACACCGCATGAAGAGGCGGTGATGTCGAACATCAGCTTTATGGAGGCGGTGCACGCCCGCTCTTACAGCTCGATTTTTTCCACGCTGTGCCAGACCAAAGACGTGGATGCGGCTTACGCCTGGAGTGAAGAGAGCGCGTCATTGCAGCGCAAGGCTGCGCTGGTGCTTGAGTATTATCGGGCCGACGAGCCGCTGAAAAAGAAGGTCGCCAGCGTGTTTCTGGAATCCTTCCTCTTCTACTCCGGCTTCTGGCTGCCAATGTACTGGTCGAGCCGGGGCAAGCTCACCAACACCGCCGACCTGATTCGGCTCATCATTCGGGATGAAGCGGTGCACGGGTATTACATCGGCTATAAATACCAGAAAGGTCTGGAGAAAATCAGTACGGAAAAACGCGATGAACTAAAAGGGTTTGCGCTCGATTTGCTGATGGATCTGTACGATAACGAGCTGAGCTATACCGAAGAGCTGTACGCCGGAACGGGCTGGGAAGAAGACGTCAAAGCGTTCCTCTGCTACAACGCCAACAAGGCGCTGATGAACCTTGGTTACGAGGCGCTGTTTCCGCCGGAGATGGCGGAAGTGAATCCGGCAATTCTGGCGGCGCTGTCGCCTAATGCCGACGAAAACCACGATTTCTTCTCCGGGTCCGGTTCATCGTATGTGATGGGCAAAGCGGTGGAGACGAAAGACGAAGACTGGGATTTTTAATGAGTGAATTAACGTTCATTAATTAAATATAAATCCCTTTATTTCTACCAGAATATTTCCTTGGGAACTACACTGTAATTCCTCCGTCATATTCGCCTGAATCACACCGATTCAGGCGAAATTCCCCGATGCAGCAGCAAAAATTTAAGAAAAACTCAAATGACGCTCAGCCCTTTACTCATGGGAAATTCAGCCGTTTCGCTTACCTGAAAATCCCCACCATAAGCAAACGCAGGGTTGTCTCAGATTCTCAGTATGTTAGGGTTATGCCCGTTAACAATTTACCATGGTAATCATATTGGCATAAACAAATAACAGGACACTCTCTATTGCATGGCAATTAAATTAGAAGTGAAAAATCTTTATAAAGTATTTGGCGAGCATCCACAGCGCGCATTCAAATATATTGAAAAAGGCCTTACGAAAGAGCAAATTCTGGAAAAAACCGGGCTATCGCTTGGCGTTAAAGACGCCAGTCTGGCCATTGAAGAAGGCGAGATTTTTGTCATCATGGGGTTATCCGGTTCGGGTAAATCCACTATGGTTCGCCTTCTCAATCGCCTGATTGAACCCACCCGCGGACAGGTGCTGATTGACGGCGTGGATATCGCCAGAATATCAGACGCAGAGCTCCGCGAGGTGCGCAGAAAGAAGATTGCAATGGTGTTCCAGTCATTCGCGCTAATGCCGCATATGACGGTGCTGGATAATGCAGCTTTCGGTATGGAATTAGCGGGCGTTGCTGCGCAAGAACGTCAGGAAAAAGCGCTTGATGCGCTGCGTCAGGTTGGGCTCGAAAATTATGCTCACGCCTGGCCGGATGAACTTTCCGGCGGGATGCGCCAGCGTGTGGGTTTAGCCCGCGCATTAGCCATTAATCCAGACATATTATTAATGGATGAAGCCTTCTCCGCGCTCGACCCGTTAATTCGCACCGAGATGCAGGATGAGCTGGTAAAATTACAGGCAAAACATCAGCGAACCATTGTCTTTATTTCCCATGATTTAGATGAAGCCATGCGTATTGGCGACCGCATTGCGATTATGCAAAATGGTGAGGTGGTGCAGGTCGGCACGCCGGATGAAATACTGAATAATCCGGCAAATGATTACGTGCGTACCTTCTTCCGCGGCGTGGATATTAGCCATGTGTTTAGCGCGAAAGATATTGCCCGTCGAACGCCAAACGGCATTATCCGTAAAACGCCAGGTTTCGGCCCACGCTCCGCGCTTAAGCTTCTGCAGGACGAAGACCGTGAATACGGTTATCTGGTTGAACGCGGCAATAAATTTGTCGGCATTGTCTCCATCGACTCCCTGAAAACCGCCCTTAGCGAAAATCAGGGAATCGATGCGGCGTTAATTGACGCTCCCCTTGCCGTGGACGCCGAAACGCCGCTCAGCGAGTTGCTCTCCCACGTCGGCCAGGCACCGTGTGCCGTTCCGGTCGTCGGGGAAGAACAACAGTACGTCGGCATCATCTCAAAACGCATGTTGCTGCAGGCTTTAGATCGCGAGGGAGCAAACAATGACCGATCAATCTAACCCGTGGGGCACCACTGAAGCAGCGGACAGCGCTGCGCAATCTGCCGATGCGTGGGGCTCCACGCCAGCACCTGCCGATGGCGGTGGCGCGGCGGACTGGCTCAACAGCGCACCTGCGCCTGCGACAGAACACTTCAACATTATGGATCCGTTCCATAAAACGCTGATCCCACTCGATAGCTGGGTCACGGAGGGGATCGACTGGGTAGTAACGCATTTTCGTCCGCTCTTTCAGGGGATCCGCGTCCCGGTGGATTACATCCTCAACGGCTTCCAGCAGCTGATGCTCGGTATGCCAGCGCCGGTCGCGATCGTTTTGTTCTCGCTGATCGCCTGGCAGTTCGGTAGCGCAGGAATGGGGATCGCCACGCTGATTTCGCTGATTGCCATTGGCGCCATTGGCGCCTGGTCGCAGGCGATGATCACCCTGGCACTGGTGCTGACCGCCCTGCTCTTCTGTATTGTCATCGGCCTGCCGATGGGGATCTGGCTGGCACGTAGCCCGCGGGCGGCGAAGATCATTCGTCCGCTGCTGGATGCGATGCAGACCACACCGGCATTCGTCTATCTGGTGCCTATCGTAATGCTGTTCGGTATCGGTAACGTGCCGGGCGTGGTGGTAACCATTATCTTCGCCCTGCCGCCGATTATTCGTCTGACCATTCTGGGCATTAACCAGGTGCCGGCCGATCTGATCGAAGCGTCACGCTCGTTTGGTGCCAGCCCGCGTCAGATGCTGTTTAAGGTCCAGCTCCCGCTGGCGATGCCGACCATCATGGCAGGCGTTAACCAGACGCTGATGCTGGCGCTGTCGATGGTGGTCATTGCCTCAATGATCGCCGTGGGCGGTCTGGGCCAGATGGTGCTGCGCGGTATTGGCCGTCTCGACATGGGGCTGGCTACCGTCGGCGGCGTGGGCATTGTGATCCTCGCCATTATTCTTGACCGCCTGACACAGGCTGTCGGTCGTGATTCACGCAGTCGCGGCAACCGTCGCTGGTATACCACCGGCCCTGTCGGGTTATTCACCCGCCCTTTCACGAAATCAAAATAAGGAACAACGATGCGACATAACGTACTTTTTGCCACAGCGTTTGCCACCCTTGTCTCCACCAGCACGTTTGCAGCTGACCTGCCGGGTAAAGGCATCACCGTGCAGCCGGTGCAGAGCACCATTTCGGAAGAGAGCTTCCAGACGCTCATCGTCAGCCGAGCCCTGGAAAAACTGGGCTACACGGTCAACACGCCGAGCGAAGTGGATTACAACGTGGGCTATACCTCGATTGCCTCCGGTGATGCCACCTTTACCGCGGTGAACTGGCAGCCGCTGCACGACGATATGTATGCCGCCGCCGGTGGCGACAAGAAATTCTATCGTGAAGGCACCTTCGTAACCGGTGCAGCGCAGGGCTATCTGATCGACAAGAAAACCGCCGATAAGTACCACATCACCAATATTGAACAGCTGAAAGATCCGAAGATCGCCAAACTGTTCGACACCAACGGTGACGGTAAAGCAGACATGATGGGTTGCTCTCCGGGCTGGGGCTGTGAAGCGGTGATTAATCACCAGAACAAAGCCTATGACCTGGCGAAGACGGTTGATGTCAGCCACGGCAACTATTCGGCGATGATGGCCGACACCATTGCCCGCTTCAAAGAGGGTAAACCGGTGATCTACTACACCTGGACGCCGTACTGGGTGAGCGACGTGCTGAAGCCGGGTAAAGACGTGGTGTGGCTGCAGGTGCCATTCTCCTCCCTGCCGGGCGAGCAGAAGGATATCGACACCAAACTGCCGAACGGCATGAACTATGGCTTCCCGGTGAATACCATGCACATTGTGGCGAACAAAGCGTGGGCCGAGAAAAACCCGGCGGCAGCAAAATTGTTCTCGGTAATGAAACTGCCACTGGCGGATATCAATGCTCAGAACGCCATGATGCATGCGGGCAAATCGTCTGAAGCGGATGTCAAAGGTCACGTCGACGGCTGGATCAAAGCCCACCAGCAGCAGTTTGACGGCTGGGTGAAAGAGGCGCTTGCGGCGCAGAAGTAAAGCACAAAGCCTTACCCCTCACCCTAACCCTCTCCCCTTTAGGGAGTGGGCCGGGGTGAGGGGGCACCAGACCGCACGATCCCCCTAAACCGCACAATCCATCACCCAACAATCCCCCCACCTTAACAATCATTCGCTATTATGGTTTCCGGAAAAATAATCACTTAACGAACGATTCCTGAAACTCATGACAAAAACAACTCCAGGGCTTAGCCCCGCACTTATCCTTTTAATGTCCGTGGCAACGGGTCTGGCCGTCGCCAGCAACTATTACGCGCAACCCCTTCTCGACACCATCGCCCGCGCGTTCAACCTTTCTGCCAGTTCCGCTGGCTTCATCGTGACGGCGGCACAGCTCGGCTACGCCGCCGGGTTGCTGTTCCTGGTGCCGCTTGGCGATATGTTTGAACGCCGGATGCTGATTGTTTCGATGACGCTGCTGGCGGCAGGTGGCATGCTGATCACCGCCAGCAGCCAGTCGCTGACGATGATGATCGTCGGTACCGCGCTGACCGGGCTGTTCTCCGTCGTCGCGCAAATCCTGGTACCCCTCGCCGCGACGCTGGCCTCACCGGACAAACGTGGCAAGGTAGTGGGCACCATCATGAGCGGCCTGCTGCTGGGGATTTTGCTGGCGCGTACCGTGGCAGGACTACTGGCAAGCCTCGGCGGCTGGCGCACCGTTTATTGGGTGGCGAGCGTGTTAATGGTGGTGATGGCGCTGGCGCTGTGGCGCGGCCTGCCGAAGGTGAAGCAAGAGAACCATCTTAACTATCCGCAGCTTCTGGCCTCCGTGTTCAGCCTGTTCACTCAGGATAAACTCCTGCGCACCCGCGCCCTGCTGGGATGTTTGACCTTCGCCAACTTCAGTATTCTCTGGACCTCAATGGCGTTTCTGCTCGCGGCACCGCCGTTTAACTATTCTGAAGGCGTCATTGGTCTGTTCGGCCTGGCCGGTGCTGCGGGCGCGCTGGGCGCGCGTCCGGCGGGTGGGCTGGCCGACAAAGGCAAATCACATTTGACCACCACCGCCGGGCTGGTTTTGCTCCTGCTCTCCTGGGCGGCGATCTGGTATGGACACGTCTCGGTGCTGGCGCTGATCGTCGGTATTCTGGTACTCGACCTCACCGTACAGGGTGTCCACATTACTAATCAGACCGTGATTTATCGCGTGAAACCCGAAGCGCGTAATCGCCTCACCGCCGGATACATGACCAGCTACTTCATTGGTGGTGCTGCCGGTTCATTAATTTCAGCGTCGGCGTGGCAGCATGCCGGCTGGTCGGGCGTGTGTGGGATTGGGGCCATCGTTGCCGCGCTCAACCTTCTTGTATGGTGGCGCGGCTACCATCGCCAGGAGGCGATTCACTAAGTTTTACATTGCTTTGGGCCTCTTAGGGTATAAAGGGGCCCTGCAGTCTGTTAATGTAAACGTAATCATTTATCCCAGAAATTTTAATGTGGGTGACATATCTACAATTGGCATGAATAGTTCAGACCCCCGTCCTCACATCCTCTCTTCTACGGGTTCACACCCTACTCTTTCTGTGCTCACCGGGTCACGGACTTACCCGGCGCTTTCTGACGGTGACATTCATTTGGCGGATATAACCGCACAAATAATTCATTTACATTATTTGTCACTGTCGTTACTATATCGGCTGTAATTAATGAGGTTATGCCCAAATGGATAGTTCGTTTACGCCCATTGAACAAATGCTTAAATTCCGCGCCAGTCGCCATGAGGACTTCCCGTATCAGGAAATCCTGCTGACTCGCCTGTGCATGCACATGCAGGGTAAGCTTCTGGAAAACCGTAATAAGATGCTGAAAGCTCAAGGGATTAACGAGACGTTGTTTATGGCGTTGATTACGCTGGAGTCTCAGGAAAACCACAGTATTCAGCCTTCTGAGCTGAGCTGCGCGCTGGGCTCTTCCCGTACCAACGCAACCCGTATTGCCGATGAGCTGGAAAAGCGCGGCTGGATTGAACGCCGTGAAAGCGACAATGATCGTCGTTGCCTGCATCTGCAACTGACCGACAAAGGTCACGAATTCCTGCGTGAGGTACTGCCACCTCAGCACAATTGCCTGCACAAACTCTGGTCTGCCCTCAGCACCGCCGAGCGCGACCAGCTTGAGCACATCACGCGCAAGCTGCTCACCCGTCTGGATCAGATGGATGAAGATGGCGCCATTCTTGAGGCGCTGCGCTAACGCGACGACACGCTCAACAATCCAGATTCATAAGAAAACCGACAGGCCAGCACGTCACACTGCTGGCCTTTCTGACAACAGGTCGGCTCAGCCGATGTGAAAATAAGAAGATCGTGGAGAACAACAATGAGCGCAAATGCGGAGAGCACTAACCCGCAGCAACCGGCCAACAAGAAAGGCAAACGTAAAAGTGCCCTTCTTCTGTTGACCTTGCTCTTTATTATTATTGCCGTGGCATATGGGATCTATTGGTTTTTAGTATTGCGTCATGCTGAAGAGACAGACGACGCCTACGTGGCAGGGAACCAGGTACAGATTATGGCGCAGGTGTCGGGCAGCGTGACGAAAGTCTGGGCTGACAATACCGACTTTGTGCAAAAAGGCGATGTGTTGGTTACCCTCGATCCGACTGACGCGCAGCAGGCATTTGAGAAAGCCCAGACCGCGCTGGCCTCCAGCGTTCGTCAGACCCGCCAGCTGATGATCAACAGCAAACAGCTGCAGGCCAATATCGACGTGCAGAAAACTGCACTCGCACAGGCGCAGAGCGATCTCAACCGCCGCGTACCGCTCGGTACCGCCAACCTGATTGGCCGTGAAGAGCTGCAACACGCCCGCGATGCCGTTGCCAGCGCTCAGGCGCAGCTGGATGTGGCGATTCAACAGTACAATGCCAACCAGGCAATGGTGCTGGGCACCAGCCTTGAAAACCAGCCCGCCGTGCAGCAGGCGGCGACTGAAGTGCGTAACGCATGGCTAGCCCTGCAGCGTACCAAAATCGTCAGCCCGATGACCGGCTATGTCTCCCGCCGTTCCGTTCAGCCGGGGGCGCAGATCAGCCCGACCACGCCGCTGATGGCGGTCGTTCCGGCAGACAATCTGTGGGTAGACGCTAACTTTAAAGAGACGCAACTTGCCCATATGCGTATCGGCCAGACCGCGACGGTTGTCAGCGACATCTACGGCGATGACGTGAAGTACACCGGGAAAGTGGTTGGCCTGGACATGGGTACCGGCAGCGCCTTCTCCCTGCTGCCTGCACAGAACGCCACCGGTAACTGGATCAAAGTGGTTCAACGTCTGCCTGTGCGTATTGAACTTGATGCAAAACAGCTGGCGGATCACCCGCTGCGTATCGGCCTCTCAACGCTAGTGACGGTTGACACCGCGAACCGCGACGGTCAGATCCTGGCAAGCCAGGTGCGTAGCAGCCCGGCTTATGAAAGTAACGCCCGTGAAATTAGCCTCGATCCGGTCAACAAGCTGATCGATGACATCGTGAAGGCAAACGCCGGTTAATCCGAAGGTGAGCGTTATGCAACAGCAAAAGCCGCAAAAACCGCTGGAAGGCGCGCAGCTGGTCATTATGACCATTGCGCTGTCGCTGGCGACATTCATGCAGGTGCTGGACTCCACCATCGCAAACGTGGCGATCCCGACCATCGCCGGTAACCTTGGCTCGTCGCTGAGCCAGGGGACCTGGGTCATTACCTCATTCGGGGTGGCAAACGCCATCTCCATTCCGATCACCGGCTGGCTGGCAAAGCGCGTCGGTGAGGTGAAGCTGTTCCTGTGGTCTACGGTGGCGTTTGTGCTGGCCTCCTGGGCATGCGGCATGTCAAACAGCCTGACGATGTTGATTTTCTTCCGCGTCATTCAGGGGATTGTCGCCGGGCCGCTGATCCCGCTTTCCCAGAGTTTGCTACTGAGCAACTATCCCCCTGCGAAACGCTCCGTCGCGCTGGCGCTCTGGTCAATGACCGTGATCGTCGCGCCTATCTGCGGACCCATTCTCGGCGGATACATCAGCGATAACTATCACTGGGGCTGGATCTTCTTCATCAACGTACCGATTGGCGCCGTCGTGGTATTAATGACGCTGCAATCGCTGCGGGGACGAGAGACGCGCACCGAACAGCGGCGTATTGACAGCATCGGGCTGGCGCTGCTGATCCTGGGTATCGGTAGCCTGCAGATCATGCTCGACCGGGGTAAAGAGCTCGACTGGTTCAACTCGCAGGAGATCGTCATCCTGACCATTGTCGCGGTGGTGTCGCTCAGCTTCCTGATTGTCTGGGAGCTGACGGACGACAACCCGATAGTCGATCTCTCGCTGTTTAAGTCGCGAAACTTCACCATCGGCTGTCTGTGTATCAGCCTCGCCTATATGCTCTACTTCGGCGCGATTGTTCTGCTGCCACAGCTATTGCAGGAGGTGTATGGCTATACCGCAACCTGGGCGGGGCTGGCGTCTGCACCTGTTGGAGTGATCCCGGTTCTGCTGTCGCCGATCATTGGCCGCTTCGCCCATAAGCTCGACATGCGTCGTCTGGTGACGTTCAGCTTCATCATGTACGCGGTGTGCTTCTACTGGCGTGCGTATACCTTCGAGCCAGGAATGGACTTTGGCGCCTCGGCGTGGCCGCAGTTTATTCAGGGCTTCGCGGTCGCGTGCTTCTTTATGCCGCTAACCACCATCACGCTCTCCGGCTTACCCCCCGAGCGTCTGGCGGCGGCGTCGAGCCTGTCGAACTTCACCCGAACGCTGGCGGGCTCCATCGGGACGTCGATCACCACCACCCTGTGGACGAACCGTGAATCGATGCACCATGCCCAGCTGACCGAAGCGGTGAATCCGTACAACCCGAATGCCCAGCAGATGTACAGCCAGCTGCAGGG
This sequence comes from Enterobacter sp. T2, assembly GCF_010692925.1. Taxonomy (NCBI): domain Bacteria; kingdom Pseudomonadati; phylum Pseudomonadota; class Gammaproteobacteria; order Enterobacterales; family Enterobacteriaceae; genus Enterobacter; species Enterobacter sp. T2. The sequence goes on from NZ_CP048736.1 coordinate 3,715,763, forward strand.
CATGGGGATGACGGAGCAGCAGGCATCCGGCTGGATTGCCCAGCAGATCACCAGCCAGGGACTGATTATCTCGGCCAACGAGATTTTCTGGATTTCGGCAGGGATCTTCATCGTCCTGCTGGGGCTGGTGTGGTTTGCCAGACCACCGTTTGGTGCCGGTGGCGGGGGCGGTGGCGCGCACTAGTACTCTGCGGCGGTTGCCGGGTGGCGGCTACGCCTTACCCGGCCTACGATAACCGGGCCGCCATCCGCAGGCCCGGTTGTCCAAAACGCGATAGCAATTGTCATTTCCGATAAAGCAGCGCGCCTGAAATCTCGTCACGATAGTGAAAAGACAACAGGAGCGCACCATGCTGAACACACCCGCAGACAAATACACGCCTTACCCTACTCTCTCTCTGCCCGATCGCCGCTGGCCGGAGCAGCGCATCACCCGCGCGCCGCGCTGGCTCTCAACCGACTTACGCGACGGCAACCAGGCGCTGGCCGAGCCGATGGACAGCGCCCGCAAGCTCCAGTTTTGGAGACTTCTGCTGAGCTGCGGCTTTAAGGAGATTGAGGTCGCCTTTCCTTCCGCCTCACAGACGGACTTCAACTTTGTTCGCCAGCTGATTGAAGAGAACCGCATCCCGGATGACGTCACCATTCAGGTGCTCACGCAGGCGCGGGAAGATCTGATCGTCCGCACCTTTGAGTCCCTGCGTGGCGCAAAGCAGGCCACGGTACATCTTTATAACGCTACCGCCCCGCTGTTCCGTCGTCTGGTGTTTGGCATGGAGAAGGCGCAAATCGTCGAGCTGGCTACGCGCTCCACCCGCCTTATTCGTCAGCTGTGTGAAGAGAACCCGGATACCCACTGGCAGTATGAATATTCACCGGAAACCTTCTGTTTTACCGAGCCGGAGTTTGCGCTGGAAATTTGTGAGGCCGTGGCAGAGATCTGGCAGCCGTGCGATGCGCGTCCGATGATCATCAACTTACCGGCCACCGTTGAAGTCAGTACGCCAAACGTCTATGCCGATCAGATTGAATATTTCTGCCGTCACTTCAGCCGCCGCGCCGACGTCTGCATCAGCGTGCATCCGCATAACGACCGCGGCACCGGCGTCGCCAGCGCGGAGCTGGCCGTCATGGCCGGGGCTGACCGCGTCGAGGGCTGTCTGTTTGGTAACGGCGAGCGGACGGGCAACGTCTGCCTGGTGACGCTGGCGATGAACCTCTACAGCCAGGGCGTTAGCCCCGGCCTGGACTTTAGCGATATGAACCGGGTGGTGGAAGTGGTGGAAACCTGCAACCAGCTGCCGGTACACCCGCGCCATCCGTGGGCAGGACGGCTGGCCTACACCGCCTTCTCCGGTTCGCACCAGGACGCGATCAAAAAAGGCTTTGATGCCCGCAAGCCTGGCGAGCGCTGGGAGATGCCCTACCTGCCTGTTGACCCTCAGGATATCGGCTGCACCTATGAAGCGGTGATCCGCGTGAACAGCCAGTCAGGGAAAAGCGGTAGCGCGTGGCTTATCGAGCAAAATCATGGGCTGAAACTGCCCCGCGCCCTGCAGCAGGATTTCAGCCAGCACGTGCAGCAGGAAACCGACCGCCACGGAAAAGAGATGACGCAAAATGCACTGTGGCAGCTGTTCCGCACCCGCTACGGTCTGGTGGAAACACCGCAGTTTGCGCTGCAATCGTACCGCAGCGACAGTCAGCAGGATGGCCAGTTGCGTTTAACGGCAAGCGTCGCAACGCAGGGGGGGACGCGTCAGCTTGAGGGACACGGGAATGGCTTGCTGTCCGCTGCCGCTCATGGCCTGAGCCGCTGGATCAACGCGCCGTTTGTAATTAAGGATTATCACGAACACACGCTGGGTGAACGCAGCGACAGCCGCTCGGTGGCATACATTCGCTGTCTGTTCCAGGACGGTACCAGCCGCTGGGGCGTAGGCATTGATAGCGACGTTGCACGCGCATCGCTTCAGGCGCTCTTTAATGCGGTCAGTCGTTCTTAAAATAATCGCTGGGTGAGATACCCATCACCCGGCGGAACATGGCCGTAAAGGCGCTGTGGCTGCCGTAACCCAGATCCAGCGCCACACCTAATACCGGCTGGCCCTGCGCCAGCCGCACTAAGGCTTCCAGCAGCCGCGCCCTTCTCACCCACTCGCTGTAGCGTAATCCCGTCTGCTGCTGAAAATGACGATTCAGCGTGCGCTCGCTCATGCCAAGCGCGCTCGCGCTCTGTTGACTGTTCCAGCTCTCTCCTGGCGACTGACGGATCTGTCGGCACAGCTGTCGTAACGGTTCACTTTCCGGCTCCGGCAGATGAAACGGCAGCACCGGCATGATGCGAAGTTCATCCAGAATGAGTTCATACACGCGCTCGTCACGGCTTCCCGGTGAGTACGATTCAGGCAGTGAGAGGGCGGAGAGGATCAGCTCGCGCAACAGCGGCGAGATCTGCACGATCTGGCACGTGGCCGGGAGATCGGCTCGCGCCAGTGGATCAATAAACAGCGTTCGCGCCGCTACGCTACCGGTGATGCGCAGGGCGTGTTGTGTCCCCGCAGGAAGCCAGACGCCGCGACCGGGGGGCACCACCCAACAGCCAGATGCCGTTTCGACCCGCACGACGCCCGTCAGGCTGTGCAGCAGCTGCGCGCAATCGTGCTGGTGCCATGGCTCACTGTCGCCATGAACGTAATCATGGGCAAACGGAACAAGGGGACGATGGGTAAAGGAGAACGTTGAGGTTGTGGTCATGGGCTAAACAACCCTCACCCTACCCTCTCCCGGTGGGAGAGGGAAAAGGTGCACTAGATGTGCAGTTCCTGCAGTTTTTCTTTCGGCAGGGCCAGCTCTTCGTTGCTGTTCACGCGAACATCACGCTCGATGATGTGACGAGCGATGTCCTGCGCTTCTTCCAGAGAGTGCATCTGGTAAGTCCCGCACTGGTAAACGTTCAGCTCTGGGATCTGGTTCTGCTCTTTCACCTTCAGCACGTCTTCCATGGCTGCTTTCCACGCGTCTGCAACGCGTTTCTCTTCCGGCTGACCGATCAGGCTCATGTAGAAACCGGTACGGCAGCCCATCGGAGAGATATCGATAATCTCAACGCCGTTACCGTTCAGGTGGTCGCGCATAAATCCGGCGAACAGGTGCTCCAGCGTGTGAATGCCTTTCTCTGGCATCACTTCTTTGTTCGGCACGCAGAAGCGCAGATCGAAGACGGTGATTGTGTCGCCGTGCGGGGTGTGCATGGTCTTTGCCACGCGGACTGCAGGTGCTTCCATACGGGTATGGTCGACAGTAAAGCTATCTAATAACGGCATACGTCACCTCCGATAGTGATTTTTTTTAAAATAAACTGAACTCTTCTACACAATACGCGTCTGAGTATATGAAAGACGCGCATTTGTTATCATCATCCCTGAATTCAGAGATGTATATTTTGGCCACAGCGATGTGGCCTTTTTCTTTTGGTTCAAGCCTGTTTCGCCAGAAACGCTTCAAACGACTCTATATCCGCCGCTTCAACTTCTTTCTGACGCACCACGGACGCATCGCGTTCTGCTTCAAAATCCGCTTCGCGCAGGATCTCTAATGGCTCCTGCATCAGCATCTCACGGTACTCCGCGGAGAGTGCACGCCCGGTACCACCAATGCCCTGATCAATCATAGAACGCAGAATGCGTGCTGAGAATGTCAGTTCCGGGTTATCGAAGCACTCTACCAACTGGTCGCAGATCTGTTGGTAGGCGTCGCCGCCGTCAATGCTGTCCAGAGTCCGGGCAACACGCTTCAGGTCACGGAACAGATCTTTACCCACTTTGGTCAGCGGGAACTGTGCCGTTTCGCAGCCAATACCCAGCGTCAGACCAGGCTTACGCCCTTCCAGAATCACGCGATTCCAGTTTGTACGGGTGCAAAGCAGTTCGTCTGCACTCATTTCCGGCGCATCCGCCAGCGCACACCAGACCATAAACAGATCCAGGAAGCGAACCTGCTGCTCATCAACGCCAATCGGTGAGAACGGGTTGATATCCAGCGAACGTACTTCAATGTATTCAATGCCGCCGCGCTGTAGCGCATCCGACGGGGTTTCACCGCTGCGCGTCACGCGCTTAGGACGAATCGGCGCATACAGTTCATTTTCAATCTGCAACACGTTGCTGTTGATTTGCAGGCGTTTGCCGTCTTTTTCGAGGCCGATTTTCGCGTACTCTTCCGACGGGGTTTTGATCGCCCGCTTCAATCCTGCCACATATTCGTGCAATTCGTTAAACGTAATACCGAGATTGCTTTGCGATTTATTGGTATAGCCCAGATCGCTCATGCGAAGAGACGTCGCGTACGGGAGATAGTACATACCGCACTCGGTCTTTTCGAACGGCAGCGTGGTGGGTTTCCCCTGCAGGAACGAAGAGCAAATGGCAGGTGACGCGCCAAAGAGATACGGGATCACCCAGCCGAAACGGTAGTAGTTGCGGATCAGACGGAAATACCCGGCTGAGATCGCTTCTTTGTCCGTTTCTCCCCCTTTCGCCTGCCAGAACGCCATCGGCAGCGAGAAATTGTAGTGCACGCCAGAGATGGTCTGCATCAATGCGCCGTAGCGATTTTTCAGACCTTCGCGATAGAGCGTTTTCAGCCGACCGATATTTGACGTGCCGTACTGCGCCAGCTCAATCTCCTGGCCCTGTTCGATATAGCACGGCATGCTGAGCGGCCACATACGCTCGTCACCAAGATTGCGCGCCGTATAGCGATGAATATCGCGCAGGATTGTCAGCATGTGATCAATATCGCCGTCCACCGGCGTGATGAACTCCAGCAGCGCTTCAGCGAAATCGGTTGTGATCCATTTATGTGTCAGCGCCGAGCCTAACGCCTTCGGGTGACCCGTCGTCGCTAAGCTACCGTCCGCGTTAACGCGCAGCGTTTCACGCTCAAGACCACGCTGAATACCCTTCAGAGCCTGAGGGTGGTTTTCCAGCCAGGCCAGCGCCTGAGATACGTCCGGGATCAAATTGACCTCCCGCCTGTCAAAGTAATGTTACTCAGCATAATTGTAATGGTTGACGATTGAAGGTCGCGTATTCATTCCACCAATTAGTGCCACCACGTCATACCCTGTAGTGTTGCCCACGCCACGAGAACATAGCGCAACGCCTTGCCAAGGCACAAAAAAAAGAGCACCGGTCCCCAGGAGATGCGCATCCATCCCGCCAGCAGACACAGTAAATCGCCTATTACAGGCATCCAGCTTAATAACAGCGTGGCAGCGCCATAGCGTTTTAGCCAGCCAACTGCCTTTTCCTGCCAGCGCGACGTTTTGCGCAGCGGAAAGAAACGCCCAAGAATAACGTTAGTCAGCCCTCCAAGGCTATTACCCATTGTTGCTATTAATACAAGTAGCCAGGGCTGACTGACGCCGGACAACAACATCGCCACCAGCACCACTTCCGAATTTCCCGGTAACAGCGTGGCGCTTAAAAAACTGCTGGCGAATAATGAGGCAAGTGACAATGCGTCACTCACAGTAAGCGCACATCCACCGCATCCATTCCGGCATCACGTGCGGCCTGGATACCAAAATCGGCATCCTCAAACACGACGCATTTTGCCGCCGGTACGCCCATTAATTCTGCGCAGAGCAGGAAGGTGTCCGGTGCTGGCTTGTGACGCTTAACATGATCGGCAGCGACGACAGCTGAAAAATAGTGGCGCAGGCCAAGATGGTTGAGCAAGGCTTCTGCAATCGCGCTCTCGCTGCCCGTGCCGACAGACATAGGGCGACGTCCGTGCCACGCTTTAACCACGTCGATAAGGGGTAAAGGTTGTACGGTGTCTAACAGTATGGCTTTAACCGCATCGGTTTTTTCGCGCGCGAGCAGGTAGGGGTCGAGATCGGCCTGATTCAGTTCAATCACGGCCTGCGCAATACGCCAGGTTGGGGATCCGTTGAGGGCTATCATCGCCTGCAGGTCGAAACGCATACCGTAGCGGCCCAGGACCTCGGTCCAGGCTTGACGATGCGTGGGTTCGGTATCCAGCAGGGTGCCATCCATATCGAAGATCAAACCGTCATACTGTGCGTACATCGTGCTCTCGCTAAACGATTAACAAAGCATTACTTTATCGTAAATGGTGGTTTTTGTCGCTGATTGCGAAGTGATAACAATGAGAGTGATTAAGAACTAAACATCGAAGGGGACGATAAGAAGAGATGGTGCATCCGGGAGGATTACTCGGCTACGCCTCGCCCTACGGGCCGTTGCTGAAGCAACGTTATCCTCCCTGGTGCTTGCGTTTAACTCGCAGACCTTGAAACAACAGTATGGCTGTTATCTCGGAGAATATGGTGCATCCGGGAGGATTCGAACCTCCGACCGCTCGGTTCGTAGCCGAGTACTCTATCCAGCTGAGCTACGGATGCATCAGGGAAATGCTTTTAGAAACAGTAAATGGTGCATCCGGGAGGATTCGAACCTCCGACCGCTCGGTTCGTAGCCGAGTACTCTATCCAGCTGAGCTACGGATGCATCAGGGAACTGCTTTCAGAAATAGTAAATGGTGCATCCGGGAGGATTCGAACCTCCGACCGCTCGGTTCGTAGCCGAGTACTCTATCCAGCTGAGCTACGGATGCATCGGGATTTACTACTGTACTGCTCGATATTCATATCACTTCGAAAGCAATATGAAGTAATAGATGGTGCATCCGGGAGGATTCGAACCTCCGACCGCTCGGTTCGTAGCCGAGTACTCTATCCAGCTGAGCTACGGATGCAAAATGGCGGTGAGGCGGGGATTCGAACCCCGGATGCAGCTTTTGACCGCATACTCCCTTAGCAGGGGAGCGCCTTCAGCCTCTCGGCCACCTCACCACACAACGCCTCTTTCGAGTGCTTCGAGTAACTCGTTAAGAGCTTCTCGTCGCTGCGTGGCGCATATATTACTTTCTGGGACTTATAAGTCAAACAATTTTCCAAAAGCTTTTATCGTTTGCACAAATCACACGCAATTCGCATGTAAAACCCGCAAAGAGGGTGTTTTATAAGCGGATTTTGCATCGAACTTCTCAAAAAACGTTTGTAGAAAGGCTGGGGTTGGGGCGCGTTAAGAATAGTAGAGTGGTTAAAAAGAGAGCGGTTGAAATGAAACGGTAACGTTGAGCAGGAAAAATGACAGGAGGGTTGCGTCTCGCCCGACAGCGAGACGCGACAATATCAGTAACTGGACTGCTGGGATTTTTCAGCCTGGATACGCTGGTAGATCTCTTCACGGTGGACAGATACTTCTTTAGGAGCGTTAACACCAATACGTACCTGGTTACCCTTTACCCCTAAAACTGTCACGGTGACCTCATCCCCAATCATGAGGGTCTCACCAACTCGACGAGTCAGAATCAGCATTCTTTGCTCCTTGAAAGATTAAAAGAGTCGGGTCTCTTGTATCCCGGCATTATCCATCATATAACGCCAAAAAGTAAGCGATGACAAACACGTAAAGTGTAAGCAGTCACGGCATCACATTCTGTTAAACGTAAGTTTAGCCGATATACACAAACTCAACCTGACTTTATCGTTATCGATAGCACAGTGAACAAGACGCCATAACGTTGCCGCTATGGCGTCTGATTGTGCTTTGTAGTTATTACAGTTTCGCGCTCACCCAGCTTTCTACGCTGGCCAAAGCTTGCGGAAGTGCCGCCGCATCCGTACCACCGGCTTGCGCCATGTCCGGACGACCGCCTCCCTTGCCACCCACCTGCTGGGCGACCATACCAATCAGTTCCCCTGCTTTTACGCGGTCGGTCACATCCTTAGAGACGCCCGCAATCAGAGAAACCTTACCTTCTGCCACTGTCGCCAGCACGATAACGGTAGAACCAAGCTGGTTCTTGAGATCGTCGACCATAGTACGCAGCATCTTAGGCTCAACGCCCGCCAGATCGCTGACCAGCAGTTTGACGCCCTTAATGTCTATCGCTTTGCTGGAGAGGTTTGCACTCTCCTGCGCCGCAGCCTGTTCTTTCAGCTGCTGGAGCTCTTTTTCCAGCTGACGGGTTCGCTCCAGCGCAACACGCACTTTCTCGCCCAGATTCTGGCTATCGCCTTTCAGCAGATGCGCGATGTCGTGCAGCTGATCGCTCTGCGCATGCAGGCTGGCAATTGCGCCTTCACCGGTTACCGCTTCAATACGACGCACGCCAGCCGCCGTACCCGACTCGGAAACGATGCGGAACAGGCCGATGTCACCGGTGCGCGATGCGTGAGTACCACCGCACAGTTCGGTCGAGAAGTCGCCCATGCTCAGTACGCGAACACGTTCGTCATACTTCTCACCAAACAGCGCCATCGCACCTTTTTTCTTCGCGTCCTCGAGGTCCATGATATGGGTCTCGATCGGCAGGTTACGACGGATCTGAGCGTTCACCAGATCCTCCACCGCACGGATTTCCGACGGTTTCATCGCTTCAAAGTGCGAGAAGTCGAAACGCAGCACTTTGTCATTAACCAGAGAACCTTTCTGTGCAACATGGGTGCCCAGCACGTCGCGCAGGGCAGCGTGCATCAGGTGGGTTGCAGAGTGGTTCAGACGAATACGCGCACGGCGTGCTTCATCAACATTCGCCTGCACGCCCTCGCCCACTTTCAGCGAACCGGAAACCAGTTTGCCCTGGTGACCAATCGCCTGACCAAATTTCTGGGTGTCGCTTACGCTGAAGCTGAAACCATTGCCTTTCAGTTCGCCCTTATCGCCAACCTGGCCGCCGGACTCAGCGTAGAACGGCGTTTTGTCCAGAATGACAACCGCATCCTGACCTGCACTGATGCTGTCTACGGCTTTACCGTCAACAAACAGGGCGGTCACTTTACCGGTCAGCTCCAGTGCGTCGTAGCCTTTGAATTCAGACGCGCTATCAACGCGGATCATCGCGTTGTAGTCTGCGCCGAAACCGCTGGATTCACGCGCACGACGACGCTGTTCTTCCATCGCGGCTTCGAAGCCCGCTTCGTCAACTTTGATGTTACGCTCACGGCAAACGTCCGCCGTCAGGTCAACCGGGAAGCCGTAGGTGTCGTACAGGCGGAAAGCGGTTTCGCCATCCAGCGTGTCGCCCTTCAGTTTTGCCAGTTCTTCATCCAGCAGCGCCAGACCGCGCTCCAGCGTACGAGCAAACTGCTCTTCTTCGGTTTTCAGAACCTGCTCGACCTGCGCCTGCTGGCGTTTCAGCTCGTCACCGGCTGCACCCATCACGCCAATCAGTGGCCCAACGAGTTTGTAGAAGAAGGTGTCCTTCGCGCCCAGCATGTTGCCATGACGGATCGCACGACGAATGATACGACGCAGCACATAGCCACGGTTTTCATTCGACGGGATTACGCCGTCGGCAATCAGGAACGCACAGGAACGAATGTGGTCTGCAATCACGCGCAGCGATTTGTTGTTCAGATCGGTCGCACCGGTCACTTCCGCAACGGCTTTGATCAGGGTGCTGAACAGGTCAATTTCGTAGTTGGAGTTAACGTGTTGCAGCACGGCGGCAATACGCTCCAGGCCCATACCGGTATCAACGGACGGTTTCGGCAGCGGCTCCATGGTACCGTCTGCCTGACGGTTGAACTGCATGAAGACGATGTTCCAGATCTCAATATAGCGATCGCCGTCTTCTTCCGGGCTGCCAGGAGGTCCACCCCAGATGTGGTCGCCGTGATCGTAGAAGATCTCGGTGCACGGACCGCAAGGACCGGTATCACCCATCTGCCAGAAGTTGTCAGACGCGTATGGCGCGCCTTTGTTATCACCGATGCGAATAATGCGCTCGCGCGGGATACCGACCTCTTTTTCCCAGATTTCGTAGGCTTCGTCATCGGTTTCATAGACGGTAACCCACAGACGCTCTTTCGGCAGGTTGAACCAGTTTTCACCGGTCAGCAGTTCCCACGCATATTGAATGGCATCGTGTTTGAAATAGTCGCCGAAGCTGAAGTTACCCAGCATTTCGAAGAACGTGTGGTGACGCGCGGTGTAACCGACGTTTTCCAGGTCGTTGTGTTTACCGCCCGCACGCACGCAACGCTGTGAGGTTGTGGCGCGGGAATAATTACGCTTGTCGAGACCAAGGAACACATCCTTGAACTGGTTCATCCCGGCGTTGGTAAACAGTAAAGTCGGGTCGTTGTTCGGTACCAGGGAGCTGCTGGCAACAACCTGGTGTCCCTTACTATGGAAAAAATCGAGAAACGCCTGACGGATCTCAGCGGTGCTCTTGCTCATAATTATCCTGAAATCAAGCTAACGAAATGTCGCAGCCAGCCTGTATCGATAAACCGTTGGACAGACCAGCTACTGGAAAAAGTGGGAATAAGATAAGTTTTCTTTGGTGGGAAGTAAAATCCCGCATGCGTTCAATCCACAAAATTGCGCCAGATATCCTGAATATCTTCCATCAGAAAGCCGCGGTAGAGCAAAAAGCGCTGGATTTTGACTTTATCTGAAAAATCACGCGGCAGCGGTTCGCCGTACTTTCGAATCGCCTGCTCTTTCGCCAGTTCACACCAGTCTGTGTCGCATTCACGCATCGCTTTTTCAATCGATTCCCGGGCTACCCCTTTCTGATTCAGTTCCTGACGGATGCGTGCAGGACCGTAGCCTTTACGTCCGCGGCTGGCGAGAAAGCGAGCGGCAAAGCGTTCGTCATCGAGGTAATGATGTTCATAGCACCAGGCAACCACGCGGTCATAATCTTCGGCAGTGGCATCAATCTCTTCCGGCCCGTTTTTGCTCATGACAGGCGCTGACAGTTTTCGTCTTAGCTCCTGTTCGCTGTGGTCACGCACGGCAAGTATACGTACGGCACGGTCCAGCAAGCGCGAGTAGGCGGGTCGGCGTGTGGTCGGTTCACTCATATAAAACCTGCAGATTCAGAAATGCAAAAAGGGCCGCATCAGCAGCCCTTCATCTTTACACGAGAGACTTAAAAGTCTTCGTTGGTTTCTTCAGCATCCGCAGCATCCACCACGAAATCAGGTTTAGAGTCCTGGTTGCTCAGCAGAAGCTCACGCACCTTCTTCTCAATCTCTTTCGCCGCAGCCGGGTTCTCTTTCAGCCAGGAAATCGCATTCGCTTTACCCTGACCAATTTTGTCACCGTTATAGCTATACCAGGCGCCCGCTTTTTCAATCAGCTTCTCTTTCACGCCCAGGTCAACCAGCTCACCGTAGAAGTTAATCCCTTCGCCGTAGAGGATCTGGAATTCAGCCTGTTTGAACGGTGCGGCGATTTTGTTCTTCACAACCTTCACGCGCGTTTCGCTACCAACGACGTTTTCACCCTCTTTCACCGCGCCGATACGGCGGATATCCAGACGGACAGAGGCGTAGAATTTCAGTGCGTTACCACCGGTTGTGGTTTCCGGGTTACCGAACATCACACCAATTTTCATACGGATCTGGTTGATGAAGATCAGCAGCGTGTTGGACTGCTTCAGGTTACCTGCCAGCTTACGCATCGCCTGGCTCATCATACGTGCCGCGAGGCCCATGTGAGAGTCGCCGATTTCACCTTCGATTTCCGCTTTTGGCGTCAGTGCAGCAACGGAGTCGACCACGATAACGTCAACAGCACCAGAGCGCGCCAGCGCGTCACAAATTTCCAGCGCCTGCTCACCGGTGTCCGGCTGAGAACACAGCAGGTTGTCGATGTCCACGCCCAGTTTACGCGCATAAACAGGATCCAGCGCGTGCTCGGCATCGATAAACGCACAGGTTTTACCTTCGCGCTGTGCCGCAGCAATCACCTGCAGCGTCAGGGTGGTTTTACCGGAGGACTCTGGCCCGTAGATCTCTACGATACGGCCCATTGGCAGACCGCCCGCGCCCAGCGCGATGTCCAGAGAAAGCGAACCGGTGGAGATCGTTTCAACATCCATGGTACGGTCTTCACCCAGGCGCATGATGGAGCCTTTACCGAATTGCTTTTCGATCTGGCCCAGTGCTGCCGCCAACGCTTTCTGTTTGTTTTCGTCGATAGCCATTATTACTCCTGTCATGCCGGGAGAAGCGACTGTGCTTCACCGTGGATTTCTGTTCTGTTGGTGCAATTATACTGTATAGTCATACAGTATCAAGTGTTTTGTAGAAATTGTTGCCAGAGCGTTTTTAACGCATATTCCGTTGCCTGACGACGCACGCTTTCACGGTCGCCGCTAAAGCACTCCCGTCGAGTGATCCCTTCACCTTTTGAGGTCGCAAAACCAAACCAGACGGTGCCTACGGGCTTCACGTCACTGCCGCCGTCCGGGCCCGCGATGCCGCTGATTGAAATCGCGTAATCTGCCCGCGCTTCTTTTAGCGCGCCAATGGCCATCTCGATCACCACCGGCTCGCTGACCGCGCCGTGCTGTTCCAGCGTGGATTCACGCACGCCAATCATCTGTGCTTTAGCTTCGTTACTGTAGGTCACAAACCCGCGTTCAAACCAGGCGGAACTGCCGGCAATATCGGTAATCGCTTTCGCCACCCAGCCGCCGGTGCAGGATTCCGCGGTGGTAAGGGTCGCCCCGCGTTGCTTAAGCGCCAGTCCGACTATCTCGCTAAGCTGCATCAATTCATGGTCAGTCATTCTCGCTCCAGGCTTCAGAAAAACGTGCAGCACAAGATAGCACTTTCTCGTCAAATATGGGGATGCGCTTCGGGTTTTACGAGGGTGCTTCAGAAAAAAGCCGATGCGGGCGCACCGGCTATGGGGGAGGTTATTTCATACTGTCAGCGAGGGTGTTCACGTTGTGGCGAAATGCCTTAACGTAGGTATCAGCAACCCCACCTTTTGCCGACAGGGCTTCCGGGTAAAGTTCGCCTCCCGGCTGCGCGCCTGTCGCCGTCGCAATTTGCTTCACCAGACGCGGATCGAGCTGGTTTTCCATAAACCAGGTTTTCACGCCATCGGCTTTGATCTGATTGATAATCTCAGCGACCTGCGCTGCGCTGGCCTCGCTCTCTGAAGAGAGCCCTTGCGGTGCCATGAAGGTGACGCCATACGCGCGGCTAAAATAGCCGAATGCGTCATGGCTGGTCAGCACGTTACGTTTTTCCTGTGGGATCTGGCTAAAGCGGGTTTTGGCCCAGCCGTCCAGTTGCGTCAGTTGCGCGATATACGGCTGGCCTGAAGCCTCCAGTGCCGCTTTATCCTCTGGATCTGCTTTCACCAGCCCGTTCAGAATATTTTGTGCATACAGCGCACCGTTCGCCGCACTATTCCAGGCATGCGGGTCGGTCACGGTCTTTCCATCTTCCTCGAGCGTGTGCGTTTTTACCCCGGTTGAGGCCACAACCAGCTGCCCTTTGAAACCGGAGGCTTTCACCAGACGGTCGAGCCACCCTTCCAGCCCCAGGCCGTTGACCACCACCACGTCAGCCTTGCTCAGCGCCGCGCTGTCTTTAGGTGACGGTTCGAAGGTATGCGGATCGCCGTCCGGCCCGACCAGCGTCGTCACGTTCACATGGTCGCCGCCCACTTCCTGCGTAATATCTCCCAGTATCGAAAAGCTGGTCACCACATTCAGCGTTTTCGCCATCACGCCGTTCGACAGCATACCCAGCGCAAGCGCCATCACTAATCCTGTAAGTTTCATCGTTTCCCCTTGCCTTAAAAAAGCGCGCGCAGACTGCCAGCCAGCCTGCTTCGCGTGCCAAATAAAACAGAAATAAAGAACAACGCGCTGGCGGTCAGCACAATGGACGGTCCGGCGGGCAGACTGATTGCCCAGGACAAACTTAAGCCCAGCCACGCGCAGAAAATTCCGCTGATGCCGGCCATCAAAAGCAAACCTGGCAATGTGCGCACCCAGCAGCGTGCCGCCACCGCCGGGAGCATCATCAGCCCGACGGCCATCAGCGTGCCGAGCACCTGAAAACCGGCCACCAGGTTAAGCACCAGCAGCGCCAGAAACAGTCCGTGGAGCAGGCCGGGCAACCCGCGGCCATTGACCTGCAACCAGGCGGTATCAAAGGCTTCGGTCACCAGCCCACGATAGAAAATCGCCAGCGTTATCAGGGTGAACATGCAAACGCCCGTGACAAACAGCGCCGCATCGTTGTCCACCGCAAGAATGGAACCAAACAGCAGATGCAGCAGATCGACATTCGACCCGCGCAGCGACACCAGCGTGACGCCCAGTGCCAGTGAGCCAAGGTAAAATCCGGCAAAGCTGGCATCCTCTTTAAGCGGCGTGCGTCGGCTGACCAGGCCGGCCACCAGCGCCACGGTAATGCCGGCAATAAAACCACCGATACTCATCGCCAGCAGCGACATGCCGCTGAGCAAATACCCTACGGCGACACCGGGTAAAATGGCGTGAGAAAGGGCATCACCCATCAGGCTCATCCGGCGCAGCTGGAGGAATACGCCGAGTGCGGTGGTACTGACAGAAAGGGCCAGGCAGACCACCAGCGCACGACGCATAAAGCCGTACTCAATAAACGGCAGGAAAAAGAGATGCCAAATCATGCCACCCTCACCCGCTCGGTTTTCCAGTGAGGAATGTCAGCATCCAGCATTAATGTCTGCGGGAAGTGGCGTGCCACACGCTCGCTGTCATGCAATACCGCAAGCAGAGTCTGGCCCTGCATATACATCTCCAGCATCAGATCCATCAGCACGTTGCAGGTCGCTTCGTCGACGCCGGTGAAAGGCTCATCGAGCATCACAAGCGGTGCCTGCTGCACTAAAACGCGGGCAAATAACATGCGCTGAAACTGGCCACCGGAGAGTTCATCAATAGTGGAAAGCGCCATCGACGCCAGCCCTACCCGCTCCAGCGCGCTGGCAATGCGTAACCGCGTTTCCCGACGAAACCCGGATAAGAGCGATATGCCCGGCCAGCAGCCCATACTCACCACGTCCTGAACGGTGAGCGGAAATTGCGCCTCGAGTGCGTGGCGCTGTGCCAGCCAGCCAATCACCGGGCGCTTACCCTGCCAGCGAAAGCTGCCGCCCACGGGAGGAATAAACCCGGCGAGCGTCTTCAGCAGCGTGGATTTTCCGCAGCCATTGGCGCCGACGATAGCCGTCATACTGCCGCGCTCAATCGTGCCTGAGAGGGGCCGCGTTACAGGCTGGCGGTCATAGCCCGCGACCAGTTCGTTCATCAGGATCATGGCAGCGCCACCGCCCAGCGCACGGCCAGCCCGATAAGAACAATAAGCACCAGCGCCAGTAAAAGCCGAACCGGAGCAGACAGAGAGAAAAGGGACGTTGACATCTCGACACCACGTTAAATGTTATAACATAACAATAATGAAAGGTGATTGAGATGTAAATGGCGGGTTTGAAAAGGGAGTGTGGCGAAATGTTTCTGTAAAACGTCCCTCTCCCGTGGGAGAGGGTCAGGGTGAGGGCATCAGGCCTACCCGTCAGAGCGACTTACTGACTAAACGGTGACGCCGCCGGCACGCGGGCCTGCGAGACCGCCAGCCCCAGCTGCCACACGGCCATGGCATAATGAGTGCTGTGGTTATAGCGGGTGATGGTGTAGAAGTTTGGCATGCCGTACCAGTACTGATAACCGGTTCCCACGTCCAGACGCAGCAGGCTTACCTGGTCAACATTGCCCAGCGGCTGCGTTGGCGTTAAGCCTGCCGCCGTCAGCTGCGCGACGCTGTATTTGGTTTTAAAGCCGTTTTCCAGACCAAATGCCTCGCCGTTCGCCTGCACGGCTACCTGTCCACCTGGCGTCCAGCCGTGCGCTTTGAAGTAGTTTGCCACGCTGCCGATGGCATCCACCGGATCCCACAGGTTGATATGACCATCGCCATTGAAGTCGACGGCATATTGTTTATAGGAGGATGGCATAAACTGGCCGTAGCCCATCGCACCGGCAAACGAACCTTTCAGATCGAGCGGGTCGTCCTGCTCGTTGCGCGCCATCAGCAGGAAGGTTTCCAGCTCGGAAGAGAAATACTCCGCGCGGCGCGGGTAGTTAAAGGAGAGCGTCGCCAGCGCATCGAGGATGCGGGTTTTGCCCATTACGCGGCCCCAGCGGGTTTCCACGCCGATAATCCCGACGATGATCTCCGGCGGCACGCCGTATACCTGCCACGCGCGATTAAGGGCATCTTCATACTGATTCCAGAACACCACGCCGTTTTGCACGTTGTCCGGGGTAATAAACTGTTTGCGATAGCGCAACCATGCGCCGTTTGGCCCGGTAGGGACCTGTGCCGTCGGTGCCTGTCTGTCCATCAGGCGCAGCACGTAGTCCAGACGCTTTGCCTGGGACAAAATTTCGTGCAGCTGCTGGCGGTCAAAGCCGTGTTTGCTCACCATTTTATCAATGAACTGCTCGGCCGCCGGGTTATTCGCGAAGTCGCCACCCATCTGCATCATATTGTGCTGCGGCTCCAGCAGGAACCCTCCAGAAGGGGCGCCAGCCGTTTGCTGAACAGCTTCGGTCTTAGGTTTGCTACTGCAGGCAGACAGCAGAATAAGCGCTGGCAACAGCGCTGCATAACGACGCTTGAACATGAGACATCCATTTAACGGGTTCGATAAGAACCCAGTATGGTAAAGCATCCGTAACACCTCAAGGAAGCGGTACGCACCTCCCCAACGCAAATCCGTGCTTTTTTCCACCGGAAATCATTCATCACATCAATTAACTTTCAAAATAATCCATTTTTCTTTCATTGTGAGATCTAACTAACACTTTAAAACCTTTCAAAGTGATTATTATTAGCCCCAGTAATACAAAACAAAAAAGCCCCACAGGAGAGAACAATGATAGAAACCATCACCCACGGCGCCGAGTGGTTCATCGGGCTGTTTCAGAAAGGCGGAGAAGTGTTCACCGGCATGGTGACCGGGATCCTGCCCCTGCTGATCAGCCTGCTGGTGATCATGAACGCGCTGATTAACTTTATCGGCCAGCATCGCATTGAACGCTTCGCTCAGCGCTGCGCCGGGAACCCGCTGTCCCGCTACCTGATTTTGCCGTTCATCGGCACCTTCGTGTTCTGCAACCCGATGACCTTAAGCCTCGGCCGCTTTATGCCAGAAAAGTACAAGCCGAGTTATTACGCCGCCGCCTCTTACAGCTGCCATTCGATGAACGGCCTGTTCCCGCACATCAACCCCGGAGAGCTGTTTGTTTACCTCGGTATCGCCAGCGGCCTTACCACCCTTGGTCTGCCGCTCGGCCCGCTGGCGGTCAGTTACCTGCTGGTTGGCCTGGTGACCAACTTCTTCCGCGGCTGGGTCACAGACCTCACCACCGCCATTTTCGAGAAAAAAATGGGTATCCAGCTTGAACAAAAAGTCCATCTTTCAGGAGCCACAGCATGAACCGGATCCGCATTGAGAAAGGCACGGGTGGCTGGGGCGGCCCGCTGGAGTTCGACGCCACCGAAGGCAAAAAGATCGTTTACATCACCGCAGGCACGCGCCCGGCGATCGTCGATAAGCTGCGTGAGCTGACCGGCTGGGAAGCCGTCGATGGCTTTAAAGAGGGTGAGCCGCCGGAAGCGGAAATCGGCGTGGCGGTGATCGACTGCGGCGGCACGCTGCGCTGCGGCATCTATCCGAAGCGGCGTATTCCGACGGTGAATATCCACTCCACCGGCAAATCCGGCCCGCTGGCACAGTACATCCTTGAAGACATCTATGTGTCGGGCGTGAAAGAGGACAACATCACTCTGGTGAATGGCAGTCCCGCGCCGCAAAAAGTGGCCCCGCGAGATTACGATACCAGCAAGAAAATCACCGAGCAGAGCGACGGCCTGCTGGCGAAGGTCGGGATGGGGATGGGCTCCGCCGTGGCGGTGCTGTTCCAGTCCGGGCGCGACACCATCGACACGGTACTGAAAACCATTCTGCCGTTTATGGCGTTCGTCTCGGCGCTGATCGGCATCATCATGGCGTCCGGCCTGGGCGACTGGATTGCCCACGGCCTCGCCCCGCTCGCCAGCCACCCGCTAGGGCTGGTGACGCTGGCACTGATCTGCTCCTTCCCGCTGCTGTCGCCGTTCCTCGGCCCGGGCGCGGTGATCGCTCAGGTCATCGGCGTACTGATTGGCGTGCAGATTGGCCTCGGCAATATTCCGCCACACCTCGCCCTGCCCGCCCTGTTTGCCATTAACGCCCAGGCCGCGTGCGACTTCATCCCCGTCGGACTGTCACTGGCCGAAGCGCGCCAGGACACCGTGCGCGTAGGCGTGCCGTCCGTACTGGTCAGCCGCTTCCTGACGGGCGCGCCGACGGTGCTGATTGCCTGGTTTGTCTCCGGCTTTATCTATCAATAAGAGGTTCCTGCGATGACCGTGATTTATCAGACCACCATTACCCGCATCGGCCAGAGCGCAGCGGATGCGCTCAGCGACCAGATGCTGATTACTTTCCGCGAAGGTGCCCCGGCGGATATCGAAGAGTTTTGCTTTATTCACTGCCACGGCGAGCTTAACGGCGAGCTGAAAGCAGGAAGCCAGCTGGAGCTGGGCGAGACGCGCTATGCGGTAACCGCCGTCGGCGATGTCGCCGAGCAAAACCTGCGCGAACTGGGCCATATCACCCTGCGTTTTGACGGACAGCCGCAGGCGGAGTATCCCGGTACGGTTCACGTAGCGGGCCCGGTTCCGCAGGCTGTCACCCCAGGCTGCACGTTAAAATTTGTTGCGTAATTAAGGAGAAACACATGAGTCAGGTTGCCGTTGTCATTGGTGGAGGACAAACCTTAGGTGAGTTCCTTTGCCGTGGGCTTGCCGCAGAAGGCTACCGCGTGGCGGTCGTGGATATTCAGAGTGAAAAAGCCGCCCGCGTGGCGGACACCATTAACACCGAATTTGGTGAAGGGATGGCGTACGGGTTTGGTGCCGACGCCACCAGCGAGCAAAGCGTAATGGCGCTCGCCCGCGGCGTGGACGAGATTTTTGGACGTACCGACCTGCTGGTCTACAGCGCGGGAATTGCGAAAGCGGCGTTTATCAGCGATTTCGAACTGGGGGATTTTGACCGCTCGCTGCAGGTCAATCTGGTGGGTTATTTCCTCTGCGCCCGCGAGTTTTCCCGCCTGATGATCCGCGACGGTATTCAGGGGCGCATTATTCAGATCAACTCGAAATCCGGGAAAGTGGGCAGCAAGCACAACTCCGGCTACAGCGCGGCGAAGTTTGGCGGCGTGGGGCTGACGCAGTCTCTGGCGCTGGATCTGGCTGAATACGGCATTACCGTTCACTCGCTGATGCTGGGCAACCTGCTGAAATCGCCAATGTTCCAGTCCCTGCTGCCGCAGTACGCCACCAAGCTCGGCATCAAGGCTGAGGACGTGGAGCAGTACTACATCGACAAAGTGCCGCTGAAGCGCGGGTGCGATTATCAGGACGTGCTGAACATGCTGCTGTTTTACGCCAGCCCGAAAGCGTCGTACTGCACCGGGCAGTCGATTAACGTCACCGGCGGGCAGGTGATGTTCTGATCGAGCGGTTTTGCCCGGTGGCGCTAACGCTTACCGGGCCTACAAAATCCTTCAAACCGTAGGCCGGGTAAGGCGCAGCCGCCACCCGGCAATTAAAGGAGTCAATATGGTCACCGCACTCATCACCGTCGCCGCCCTCGCCTGGATCTGCCAGATGGCGTTTGGCGGCTGGCAGATCCATCAGTTCAACCACGCGTTTGATGCCCTGTGTCAGAAAGGTCGCGTGGGCGTCGGACGTTCCGGCGGACGCTTTAAACCGCGCGTGGTGGTCGCCGTTGTATTGGATGAACACGATCGCGTATGCGATTCCCTGATCATGCGTGGCATGACGGTGTTTGCTCGTCCGACTAAAATCCAGGCAATCAACGGCATTTCACTGCAGGAATTACGGCCTGATGTGATCTTTCCCCATGATTCAGGCTGTCAGAATGCACTATCATTAGCGCTTAATCTGAAACATGGATAATTTCGTTGTGAAAGCTATAGACTTGCGAAATTATCATTTCGCAACCTAAGGAACGAAGCGCCTATGAAACCACGTCAGCGGCAGGCGGCCATTCTCGAGTATCTGCAAAAGCAGGGGAAATGCTCGGTGGAGGATCTGGCCCACTACTTTGACACCACCGGCACGACAATACGCAAGGACCTGGTATTGCTCGAAAACTCTGGCGCCGTCATCCGAACTTACGGCGGGGTGATGCTGAATAAGGACGAAGCTGACCCGCCTATCGATCACAAAACGCTGATCAATACCCACCAGAAAGCGCTTATTGCCGAGGCTGCCGTTAAATTTATTCACGATGGTGATTCCATCATCCTCGACGCAGGCAGCACCGTCCTGCAAATGATCCCCCTGCTCAGCCGCTTTAACAACATCACGGTGATGACCAACAGCCTGCATATCGTCAACGCCCTGTCGGAATTTGACAGCGAGCAGACTATCCTAATGCCCGGCGGCACCTTTCGCAAAAAATCGGCGTCGTTTCACGGTCAGCTGGCCGAGAACGCTTTCGACCACTTCAGCTTCGATAAGCTGTTTATGGGCACCGACGGCATCGATCTGAACGCAGGCGTCACGACCTTCAATGAGGTATTCAGCGTCAGTAAAGCGATGTGCAACGCCGCACGGGAAGTGATTTTGATGGCAGACTCGTCGAAGTTTGGCCGCAAAAGCCCCAACATTGTCTGTAGCCTTGAAAGCGTTGATAAGCTGATTACCGACGCGGGGATTGATCCGGCGTTCAAAAAGGCGCTGGAAGAGAAAGGTATCGACGTGATCGTAACCGGAGAGAGAGATGAGTGATTTTCTGTTAGAAACGGGCCGCCAGACGCTGATGCTGGAGCTGCAGGAAGCCAGCCGCCTGCCAGAACGTCTGGGCGAGGATTTTGTCCGCGCCGCCAACACGATTATCCACTGCGAAGGCAAAGTGATCGTGGCGGGCATCGGTAAATCCGGCCATATCGGCAAAAAAATTGCCGCGACGCTGGCGAGCACCGGCACCCCGGCCTTCTTCGTGCATCCCGCCGAGGCGCTGCATGGCGATCTGGGGATGATTGAAAGCCGCGATGTGATGCTGTTTATCTCCTACTCCGGTTCGGCCAAAGAGCTGGATCTTATTATTCCGCGC
The DNA here is from genome assembly GCF_010692925.1 of Enterobacter sp. T2. Taxonomy (NCBI): domain Bacteria; kingdom Pseudomonadati; phylum Pseudomonadota; class Gammaproteobacteria; order Enterobacterales; family Enterobacteriaceae; genus Enterobacter; species Enterobacter sp. T2. Next base: position 3,736,858 of record NZ_CP048736.1, read on the forward strand.
CTGCAGGAGAAATCGGTCGCTCTGCTGGCGATGACCGGCAAATCCCGCTCGCCGCTGGCGCTGGCCGCTAAAGCGACGCTGGATATTTCCGTTGAGCGTGAAGCCTGCCCGATGCACCTTGCCCCGACCTCCAGCACCGTCAACACCCTCATGATGGGTGACGCGCTGGCGATGGCGGTGATGCAGGCGCGCGGATTTAACGAAGAAGATTTTGCCCGTTCGCATCCGGCGGGCGCGCTCGGCGCGCGGCTGCTCAATAAGGTTCATCATCTGATGCGCACTGACGATGCCATTCCCCAGGTCAAGCTCGATACCAGCGTGATGGACGCGATGCTGGAACTGAGCCGCACCGGGCTGGGGCTGGTCGCGGTGTGTGACGACAACGGTAGCGTCCAGGGCGTATTCACTGACGGCGACCTGCGGCGCTGGCTGGTGGGGGGTGGCAAACTGGAAACGAAAGTGTCTGACGCGATGACCAAAGGCGGGCTGACGCTGAATGCCGACAGCCGCGCCATTGAGGCCAAAGAGGTGCTGATGAAGCGCAAAATCACCGCCGCACCGGTGGTGGATGACGCCGGCAAGCTCTGCGGTGCCATCAACCTGCAGGATTTCTACCAGGCGGGGATTATTTAACCCTTCAGCCCAAGACGCTTCGCCAGCCGGTGCAGGTTGGCGACGTCCATCTCCAGCGCCCGCGCGCACGCCGCCCAGCTGCGGTTGTTCTGCTCCAGCGCGCGGGTAATCATCTGACGCTGGAACGCTTCCGTCGCCTCGCGCAGGTTTTCATTTGCATTCTCCGGCACACGCTGAGCCACCGCCTGCACGGCGTCATCGTGCAACGCAAAATGACGCGCGTGGATCACAACCTCATCACCCGCACGCGTCGCACGCGCCAGCACCACCGCACGGTGAATCGCATGCTCGAGCTCCCGCACGTTGCCCGGCCAGCCGTAGCTCAACAGATGCGCCCTTGCCCCCGGGCTGAGTACCACGCGGGAAAGCCCCATTCTGAGACGGCATTGCTCGCAGAAATAGCCCGCCAGCAGAACCACATCTTCTCCGCGCTCGCGCAGCGGCGGCACGGTAAGCGGGAACACGCTCAGACGGTGGAAAAGATCCGCGCGGAAATGCCCGGCCAGCACCGCTTCTCGCAGGTCGCGGTTGGTCGCCGCCAGCACGCGCACGTCCACCCGTAAGCTGCGGTCATCCCCCACGCGCTGGATGTCACCGTACTGCAATACGCGCAGCAGTTTGGCCTGGAGCGAAAGCGAAAGCTCTCCAATCTCATCGAGAAACAGCGTCCCGTTATCGGCCATCTCAAACTTACCGCTGCGGTTACTGATGGCCCCGGTAAATGCCCCTTTGACGTGACCAAACAGCTCGCTTTCCGCCACGCTCTCCGGCAATGCGGCACAGTTAAGGTATACGAGCGGGTTGGCCGCGCGTGGTGAGGCTTCATGAATTGACTTCGCCACCAGCTCTTTACCGGTGCCGGTTTCACCGAAGATCAGCACGTTCAGGTCGGACGCGGCGACAATCTCAATCTCTTTTTTAAGCTGCGCTATGCCCGGCGACAGGCCGATCATCTCCGTGTGCGCCACCGGCTCAAACGCCGACGGGCTGCCGGGAAGAATATTCTGGCTTTCCAGCTGTTCTATCAGCAACGCGTTATTGAGCGCCCCGGAGGCCAGCGCGGCAATCAGCCTTAACTCTTCATCACTGAAGGTGTCGAACTGGTCCGGCGACATGCCGTCGAGGGTTAATGCGCCAATCAGGTGTTGTCCGGCAAACAGCGGCAGACCGATACAGGCGTGCACCTTCAGGCTCTCCTGCCCCGGGATCAGACCGTCGTAGGGATCCGGCAAGTCGCTGTCCGCCGGGAAACGTACCACGTCACCCGCACGGGCAATGGTTTCCAGCCGCGGATGCCCTTCAAGAGTAAACCGCCGCCCGAGAACATCTTTCGCGAGCCCGTCGATAGCCAGCGGAATAAATTGTCTCCCCTCGTAGCGCAACAGCGCCGAGGCATCGCACGCCAGCACGTGACGCAGCGTGGAGATAAGCCGCTGAAAACGGTCCTGATGACCGATACCGGTTTGCAGTTCAATGGCGATCTTCGCCAGCACATCTACGGAAAAACTCATGACTGCCTCGCTGTCATTTTGACAATAAATAGTGTCATATTGACCGTCATCAGGATAGTCATAATGACTACTCATCACGAGGTATAGAAAAAATAATCCATTAAAATCAATAAAATAAAAGTTGGCACGCTATGTGATATAGGCAAATCATCTTATTCAAAAACGCTGTATTACGTTGAGGTTGCTATGTCTATTCTGGTTAAAAATAACATTCATTGGGTGGGTCAACGTGACTGGGAGGTGCGTAATTTCCACGGGACGGAATACAAAACGCTGCGCGGCAGCAGCTACAACAGCTATCTTATCCGTGAAGGCAAAAACGTACTGATCGATACCGTCGATCATAAATTCAGCCGCGAGTTCGTGCAGAACCTGCGCAGCGAAATCGATCTCGACGCAATCGACTACATCATCATCAACCACGCTGAAGAGGATCACGCCGGTGCGTTGACCGAGCTGATGTCGTACATTCCGAATACACCGATCTACTGCACCACCAACGCCATCGACTCGATCAACGGTCATCACCATCATCCGGAATGGAATTTCCACACCGTGAAAACCGGCGACTCGCTGGATATCGGCAACGGCAAACAGCTGATCTTCGTTGAAACCCCGATGCTGCACTGGCCGGACAGCATGATGACCTACATGACCGGCGACGCGGTATTGTTCAGCAACGACGCCTTTGGCCAGCACTACTGTGACGAACGCCTGTTCAATGATGAAGTGGATCAGACCGAACTGTTTGAGCAGTGCCAGCGCTACTACGCCAACATTCTGACCCCGTTCAGCCGTCTGGTGACGCCAAAAATCACCGAGATCCTCGGCTTTAACCTGCCGGTGGACATGATTGCCACCTCCCACGGCGTGGTGTGGCGTGAAAACCCCACCCAGATCGTTGAGCTGTACCTGAAATGGGCGGCGGATTATCAGGAAGACCGCATCACGATTTTCTACGACACCATGTCCAATAACACCCGCATGATGGCGGACGCCATTGCCCAGGGCATCAACGAAGTGGATCCGAACGTGGCGGTGAAAATCTTCAACGTGGCGCGCAGCGATAAAAATGAGATCCTCACCAATGTCTTCCGCTCAAAAGGCGTGCTGGTGGGCACCTCCACGATGAACAACGTGATGATGCCGAAAATTGCTGGCCTGGTGGAAGAGATGACCGGCATGCGTTTTCGCAACAAACGCGCCAGCGCGTTTGGCTCTCACGGCTGGAGCGGCGGCGCGGTAGATCGCCTCTCTACCCGTCTGCAGGATGCAGGTTTTGAGATGTCCCTGAGTCTGAAAGCGAAATGGCGCCCGGATATCGACGCGCTGGAAATTTGCCGTCAGCATGGCCGCGACATTGCCCGTCAGTGGGCGCTCGCACCGCTTCCTGAGGCGTCTGCAAAACCTACCGAACAGCAGGAAGCCTGTGCCTGTGCAGCTGCCGCTGCTGCACACCTCGGCCCACGCATGCAGTGCAGCGTTTGCCAGTGGATATATGACCCGGAACGGGGCGAACCCCTTCAGGACGTTGCCCCGGGCACACCGTGGTGCGACGTGCCGGACACCTTCCTCTGCCCGGAATGTTCCCTCGGTAAAGACGTCTTTGACGAACTGGGTACGGAGGCAAAATGAATCACGGAATCGTCATCATCGGTTCGGGCTTCGCCGCCCGCCAGCTGGTGAAAAATATCCGCAAACAGGACGCTAACGTGCCGGTGACGGTGATCGCCGCCGACAGCATGGATGAGTACAACAAGCCTGATTTAAGCCATGTCATCAGCCAGAATCAGCGCGCCGAAGAACTCACCCGCCAGACGGCGGGGGAGTTCGCGGAACAGTTTAACCTGCGCCTGTTTCCCTACACCTGGGTTACCGATATCGACGCCGCCGCGCACGTCGTGAAGGCGAAAGACAAAATCTGGCAGTACGACAAGCTGGTGCTGGCCACGGGGGCCTCTGCCTTTGTGCCGCCCGTTGAAGGGCGAGAGCTGATGATCACCCTAAACAGCCAGCAGGAGTATCAGGCAAGCGAAACGGGGCTTCGCGATGCGCAACGCGTGATGATCGTCGGCGGTGGGCTGATTGGTACCGAGCTGGCGATGGATTTCTGCCGCGCGGGTAAAACCGTTACCCTGGTTGACCACGCGGCGAGCATTCTGTCGGCGCTGATGCCCGCAGAAGTAAGCAGCCGCTTACAGCATCGACTGACCGACATGGGCGTCCATCTGCTGCTCAAATCGCAGTTACAGAGTCTGAGCAAAACCGCAGGCGGCATTCGTGGGGCGCTCGACCGCAACCGCAGCGTTGAGGTGGATGCGGTGGTTGCCGCGACGGGTCTGCGCCCGGAAACCGCGCTGGCACATCGCGCAGGCGCCGAAACAGACCGCGGCGTAAAGGTCGACAGCTACCTGCAAACCTCACAGCCGGACATTTATGCCCTGGGCGACTGCGCGGAAATTAATGGCCGGGTGCTGCCGTTTCTGCAACCGATCCAGTTGAGCGCCATGGTCCTGGCGAAAAACCTGATCGGCGTCAGCGCGCCGCTAAAGCTTCCGCCGATGCTGGTGAAGGTGAAAACGCCGGACCTGCCGCTGCACCTTGCGGGAGAAACGCAGCGACAGGATCTGAACTGGCAAATCGCCATTGAATCACAGGGGATAGTGGCGCGCGGCATCGACGCAGATGACCAACTGCGCGCCTTTGTGGTGAGCGAAGAGAGAATGAAGGAGGCGTTCGCGCTGCTGAAATCGCTACCTGCTTAACCGTCGTATTGCCGGGTGGCGCTGCGCTTACCCGGCCTACAAAACAACAAAAAGAGAGTTGAGGCAAAAATTCAGGAGCGCACCACCAGCGCATCGTAGCCGCGCCAGCGGTAGTTGGCCATGGAGATCAGCCAGCAGGCGACAAACAGCCCGACCACCACAAATCCGGCGTTGCCGAGGTTATCGTTCACCGCGCCCACCACATCCCAGACGCCGCCGCTAAGGGCAAATTTATCCATCAGCAGACCCAGCGCTTCCAGCCCACCAATGAACAGCGCCACCACCACGGAGGTACCCGTAATGGTCATGTTGTAGTAGAGCTTGCGCTGCGGTTTGTTAAACGCCCAGCCGTAGGCACCGACCATCAGCAAATTGTCGAGGGTATCCACCAGCGCCATACCGCTGGCGAAGAGCGCCGGGAAGATCATGATTGACCACACCGACATCCCGCTGGAGGCGCTGGCGGCAGAAATCCCCAGCACGCCAATTTCAGTGGCGGTATCAAACCCGAGACCAAACAGGAAGCCCACCAGGTACATCTGCCAGCTTTTATTGACGAGGCGGAAGGTTTTGCCAAACAGCCAGCTCATCACCCCACCCTGGGCGGGAAGCTCCACGTCGCTGCGGGCCGCATGCCCCTTTTTCAGCGCCTGGAAACTGCACCATACGCCGCGCAAAATCACCATATTCACCAGCGCCATCGCCAGCAGGAAGGTGGCGGAAACGGCGGTGCCAATCAGGCTCCCGGTCTCGTGGAACCATGCCATATTTTTCTGAAACGCCGTGGCGGTGGCGGCGATAGCGATGGAAGCCAGAACCACGATGGTGGAGTGCCCCAGCGAGAACCACGCCCCCACGCCGGACGGGCGTTTGCCCTGCTGCATCATCTTACGCGTCACGGTATCAATGGCAGCAATGTGGTCGGCATCCACCGCATGACGCAGCCCGTAACACCAGGCCAGCAGGCTTGCCGCCATCAGAGCCGTACTGCCGCTGAAGGTGTGCCATGCCCAGCCCCAGGCCAGCAGGTTTGCCATTACCAGTGCCAGCAGCAGAAGCGCGGCGCGAGGTTCATTGCGTAACAGTCGTAACATTTTAAATCCTTTGTGAACATGACCGGGCAGCGGCGACCACCGCCTGCCCGAAGGAGATCGCTCCGTCACCTGCAGGCAGGCGCGAAGGAAAAAGAAGCGTAAAGTCAGAAAGATAATGCCGCAGGCGCGCGCGCAGCAGGCGGTTATGTAACACACCGCCACTGAGGCAGATTGTTGAAAGCGATAAGCGTCGGGCATGGGATGCGGCATGCTCCGACAGCCCTCTGGCCAGCGCATCGTGAAACGCCCACGCGCGCTCGCAGGGCTCCGCCTGCCAGGCAAGCCACTGTTGCCAGAAAAGTGCAAGGTCGTCCACCGACAGCGTAACCGGGTGTTTCACACCGTTGCACCGTGCCGCCAGCGCCTCCAGCCTGCAGGCCGCTTCGCCTTCGTAGCGCTGCGTATCGATGCCCAGCGCACAGGCAACCGCATCAAACAGGCGTCCACAGGACGAGGCCCGCGGCGCGTTGATGCCACGCTGGATCGCCGTCGCCAGTAGCGGCCAGTTCTGGCCCTGCACTGCCCGCGTTTCCGGGAACTGCTGCCAGTCAGGCACAAAGGCCAGGCAGTGGGCGAGCAAATTGCGCCACGGCTGTTTCGCTGCCAGATCGCCCCCCGGCAGCGCAACGGCAGGCAGGCCACCCAAATGTTCGCAGTCGACATAGTTCACCCGCAGGCACTCTCCGCCCCACAGCGCGCCGTTCTCGCCCATGCCGATCCCGTCCAGCGTCAGGGCGATAACGTCCCCACCGCCGAGCGGCCAGCCATTTTCAGCCAGACACGCCGCCGCATGGGCATGATGATGCAGCACGGTTTCAACGGGCAGCGCCTGCTCCAGCGCCCACTGACGGGCGTGATACGCCGGATGGGCATCGCACACGACACGCGCGGGCTTAAAGGCATAAACCTGTTGCATCATTGCCAGCGCCGAACGCCACTGTGCGTCGACCCCCTCGTCACTGAGATCGCCAAAATGCGGGCTCAACACAGCCTGATTTCCGCGCACCAGGCAGAAGGTATTTTTCATCTCTGCCCCGGTTGACAATATGGCAGGGATATCGTCAAACCCGGCGGGTAACGTGATGGCATCCGGCACAAAACCGCGCGCGCGACGCAGCATCGCGCCATCCCGATCCACCACCGAATCATCCATCCGTTGCAGAATATCGCGGTTGTGCAGCAGGAAGCCGTCAGCCATGTCGCGGAGCGCATCCAGCGCTTCCTGATTCGTCATCGCAGGCGGGTGGCCGCTGAGGTTACCGGAGGTCATCACCAGCGGACGCTGGCAGTCCATCATCAGTAAATGCTGAATCGGATTCGCAGGCAGCATCACGCCGACACAATCTAGCCCCGGCGCAATGGCCTCAGGCAGCGCGGGAAGCGAGGCTTTGGGCGTCAACACAATGGGCGCAGCAGGAGAGCGTAGCAGGGTCTGCATCGCCTCCGGCAGGTCATCCGCATCGGGGATCATCACCGCCAGCGGCTTCGTCGGGCGCTGTTTGCGTGCCCGTAGCGTCGCCACCGCCTGCGGGTTAAGCGCGTCGCAGGCAAGGTGAAAGCCTCCCAGCCCCTTGATGGCGACAATACCGCCGCTTTTTAGCTTCTCCACTGCGGCGCGTAATGCCGGTTCGCGCGTGGCGACGCTGTCCCCGGCTCGCCACATCAGCGCTGGACCGCAGTCCGGGCAGGCCACCGGCTGAGCGTGGAAACGCCGATCGGCCGGGTTGCGATACTCGGTTTCACACGGTGCGCACAGCGGGAAGTCGGCCATTGACGTGGCCGGGCGATCGTAGGGCATGGCGCGGATGATGGTGAAGCGCGGGCCGCAATGGGTACAGTTGATAAACGGGTAACGATAACGGCGCTCGCGGGGATCGCGCATCTCCGCCAGGCACGCCGGACAGGTGGCGGCATCCGGCACGATTTGCGTGTCCATCGCCCCGCTCTCGCTCTGGCGGATGGTAAAATCCGTCGGCAGAGCGGACCAGCTAAAGGGCTGCGTGTCTACGTCGTCAATCCGCGCCAGCGGTGGGCAGTCCTGGCGCAGCCTCGCGGTAAAGTCCCCCCCATTACCCGCGAGACGCACCAGGACACCCTCTCCGTCGTTACAGACGTCGCCCGTCAGCATCATCTGGTGTGCCAGCTGCCAGACAAAGGGACGAAACCCTACGCCCTGCACTTTGCCACGCACCCGAAGCTGTACGCCGTTAACGCGCATTGCGACTTAAAACAGCAGCGATGACGAGGTGTCAAACGCTGCGCGACGGCGTTTTTCTGCGCTCATCTGCTCGAGCTTGTCGCGATCCACGCAGACCAGCGCGTGGGTCGGGCAGGCTTCCATACAGGCCGGGCCAGCTTCGCGGTGGTAGCAAAGGTCGCATTTGTTGGCCTCGGCTTTCTCCGCCCGCACGCTCAGGCCCATACCGCTATTGCGTACTACCGGACGGACAACCACTTCCATCGCGCCATACGGGCAGGCGACCACGCAGGTTTTACAGCCAATGCAGCGCTCCTGCATCACATGCACAAAGCCCTTCTCGCGTTTAATCGCCCCGTTCGGGCAGACGTTCGCGCACGGTGCGTCTTCGCACTGGCGACAAATAGCGGCGGTGGAAATATTCACGCCTTTAATGACGTGGATGCGTGGCAAAAACGTGTCGGGGGTAAGTGATGCGCAATCCTGCTCCGCCTGATGGGAAACCACGCACGCCACTTCACAGGTACGGCAACCAATGCACTTACTGGCATCGGCCATAATAAAACGGTTCATCTGCTTCTCCAGCATTACAGTTATGCGCGGAGCTATTCATAAACCGTGCCAATTATTAACCAATTGATTTTAAATGACTTTAAAAATCACAGTCGCGCTGTCATCGTCACTTATGACGATGACAGCTGTCGACATCAGCAGTGGGGGCCGTCAGTCACGGAGTCGCGCAGGATAAGCTCGCCGGAGAACGTTTGCTGATATTTGAATTCACCGCCGTCGAGCATGAAAATCAGACGACTGATGGTTTCCTGGATCATCTCCGTGACCGGAATACCCACGCTGGAGAGCGAAGGCACAATGTACGGCGCTATCGCCACGTCGTCGAAGCCGATGACTGACACCGCGTCCGGCGTGGCAACGCCGCTCTCGTGCAGCTGTTTAATGGCGCCAATCGCCATGTCGTCATTGCTCGCCACCAGCGCCGTAAAGCGTTCGCCGCGTGCGAGCAGTTCGGATACCGCCGCCGCGCCGCTGGCCGGGTTCCACTTCCCTTCGGCGATAAGCTCGTCGCGCAAGGCAATACCGTGCTGCGTCAGCGCATCTTTGTAACCGGACAGTCGCTCAACGCCGGTCGGGGAATCCAGCGAACCGGTGATAAACGCAATCTCCCGGTGCCCTTTTGCAATCAGCTGCGACACCGCGTCCTGACAGGAAGCTTTATGATCGGACCAGACGCTGTGGCTGCTGTTTTTCCGCAGGCGGCGGTTGAGCACCATAATCGGCTGCTCACACTTCTCGACGATCGCATCCAGTTCATCCACGTTCAAAAAGCGCGGGTAGATGATCACCGCGTCGCAGCGCATATCGAGCAGATACTGGATCGCCTCGCGCTCTTCATCCGCGCTGTGCTTGCCGTCCGCGAGGATCAACTGCCGCCCTTTCTCTTCCGTCATTCGTGCGGCATGAAACAGCAGTTCGCTAAAGTAGACGCCGTGATAAAGGGTATTCGTCACCACCAGCCCCAGGGTCTGGGTACGTTTGGTCGCCAGGTTTCGCGCCAGTAAATTCGGGCGATAACCGCTCTCTTCAATGGCCTGAAAAACCCGGTCTTTGGTCTCCTGGCTGACATAGCCATTTCCCGACAGCACGCGGGATACCGTCGCTTTCGAAACGCCTGCCCGCTTCGCCACTTCAAGCATCGTGGTCATGTTGTTATTCCATCTGAATCTGATGAAGCGCAGTGTACTGCACTGCAGAAAAATTGTCGCAGCGGCGAAATCACGCTTTCGCTACCGACCAGTGATCATCATCACGAATTGAAAAAATGACCAAAAAGCGATCTTGTTTCACTCAAAGAAACTCATGATGATTATGTGGAACCGGTTTCCTACATTTCACACAACGATAACAGGATCACATCCGATGGCCAAAAATTACGCTGCGCTGGCGAACGACGTTATCAGCGCGCTGGGCGGCAAAGAGAACATCGTCGCCGTCACCCACTGCATGACGCGACTGCGTTTCGTTCTGAAAGACGAAACCCTCACCGACGCCGCGCGCCTGAAAAGCATCAGCGGCGTGCTTGGCGTAGTGCGTAACGACAACCAGTGCCAGGTGATCATTGGCAACACGGTTTCTCAGGCCTACCGCGAAGTGGTAAGCCTGCTGCCCGTTGACCTGCAGCCCGCGGTGCCGGAAGGCCCGCAGAAGCTGACGTTACGCCGCATTGGTGCCGGGATCCTCGACGCGCTGATCGGCACCATGTCGCCGCTGATCCCCGCGATCATCGGCGGTTCGATGGTCAAGCTGCTGGCGATGATCCTTGAGATGACCGGCGTGCTGCCAAAGGGCGCGCCAACGCTTACCATTCTGACGGTGATTGGCGACGGGGCATTCTTCTTCCTGCCGCTGATGGTGGCCGCCTCGGCGGCAGTGAAATTCAAAACCAATATGTCGCTGGCGATCGCCATTGCGGGCGTGCTGGTGCACCCGAGCTTTATCGAGCTGATGGCGAAAGCCGCGCAGGGCGAGCATGTTGAGTTCGCCTTTATCCCGGTGACGGCGGTGAAATACACCTACACCGTTATCCCCGCGCTGGTGATGACCTGGTGCCTGTCTTACATCGAACGCTGGGTCGATCGCATTACCCCGGCGGTGACAAAAAACTTCCTCAAGCCGATGCTGATCGTCCTGATTGCCGCCCCGCTCGCCATCGTGCTGATTGGGCCGCTCGGGATCTGGATCGGGAGCGCTATCTCCGCACTGGTTTACACCATTCACGGCTATCTGGGCTGGCTCTCCGTCGCCATCATGGGCGCACTCTGGCCGCTGCTGGTCATGACGGGGATGCACCGCGTCTTTACGCCAACCATCATTCAGACCATTGCCGAAACGGGTAAAGAAGGGATGGTCATGCCGTCAGAAATCGGCGCCAACCTGTCGCTCGGCGGTTCGTCTTTAGCGGTGGCATGGAAAACCAAAAACCCGGAACTGCGCCAGACGGCGCTGGCTGCGGCGGCTTCTGCCATCATGGCGGGGATCTCTGAACCGGCACTGTACGGTGTGGCGGTACGTCTCAAGCGTCCGCTGATTGCAAGCCTGATCAGCGGCTTTATCTGCGGCGCGGTGGCCGGCATCGCGGGTCTTGCCAGCCACTCCATGGCGGCGCCGGGGCTGTTTACCAGCGTGCAATTCTTCGACCCGGCCAACCCGATGACCATCGTCTGGGTATTCGGCGTGATGGCGCTGGCAGTTGTGCTGTCGTTTGTTCTGACCCTGCTGTTAGGGTTTGAGGATATCCCGGTCGAAGACGAGGCCGAAAAAGCGCGCGCTCTGCAGACCGCGCCGGTACAGAACAACGCAGCAAAAGCATAAATTGAAAGCGAGGTAAGAATGTCTGTTTTTCCACAAGGATTTTTATGGGGCGGCGCGCTTGCCGCTAACCAGAGTGAAGGTGCTTACCGTGAAGGCGGCAAAGGACTGACGACGGTCGATATGATCCCCCACGGCGCCAATCGTCTGGCGGTGAAGCTCGGCAAGGAAAAGCGTTTTTCGCTGCGTGACGACGAGTTTTACCCGAGCCACGAGGCGATTGATTTTTACCATCGCTATAAAGAAGACATCGCCCTGATGGCGGAAATGGGCTTTACGGTATTCCGCACCTCGATTGCCTGGAGCCGCCTCTACCCGAACGGTGACGAACCGCTGCCGAACAAAGAGGGCATAGCCTTTTACCGAGCGGTATTTGAGGAGTGCAAAAAGTACAACATCGAGCCGCTGGTGACGCTCTGCCACTTCGACGTGCCGATGCACCTTGTGACGGAATACGGCTCCTGGCGCAACCGCAAGATGGTCGACTTCTTCGCCCGCTACGCCCGCACCTGCTTTGAGGCGTTTAACGGGCTGGTAAAATACTGGCTGACTTTCAACGAAATCAACATCATGCTGCACAGCCCGTTCTCCGGTGCCGGGCTGGTGTTTGAGGAAGGTGAAAACGAAGATCAGGTAAAATATCAGGCCGCGCACCACGAGCTGGTGGCGAGCGCGCTGGCAACCAAAATCGCCCACGAGGTGAACCCGGAAAATCAGGTGGGCTGCATGCTGGCGGGCGGTAACTTCTATCCGTACTCCTGCAAACCGGAAGACGTGTGGATGGCGCTGGAGAAAGACCGCGAGAACCTGTTCTTTATCGACGTGCAGGCACGCGGCCGCTATCCGGCCTACTCCGCTCGCGTGTTCCGTGAGAAAGGCGTGGTCATTGTCAAAGACCCCGGCGATGACGAGCTGCTGAAAAACACCGTCGATTTTGTCTCGTTCAGCTATTACGCCTCGCGCTGCGCGTCGGCGGATATGAACGCGGGCAACACCAGCGCGGCAAACATCGTGAAGTCCTTGCGTAACCCGCACATTCAGGTGAGCGAATGGGGCTGGGGCATTGACCCGCTTGGCCTGCGCATTACCATGAACATGATGTACGACCGCTACCAAAAGCCGCTGTTCCTGGTGGAAAACGGCCTGGGTGCGAAAGATGTCATTGATGAAAACGGCGAGATTAACGACGACTACCGCATCAGCTATCTGCGCGAGCATATCCGTGCGATGGGTGATGCGATTGAGGACGGCGTGCCGCTGATGGGCTACACCACCTGGGGCTGTATCGACCTGGTTTCAGCGTCTACCGGCGAAATGAGCAAACGCTACGGGTTCGTGTACGTTGACCGCGACGATGCGGGGAACGGCACGCTGGACCGAAAGCGCAAGAAATCGTTCTGGTGGTATAAGAAGGTGATTGCGAGTAACGGGGGCGATCTCGAGTAGCCTGTTGCCCTCACCCCGGCCCTCTTCCACAGGGAGAGGGAACGGGTTTGGTAGGCCGGGTAAGGCGAAGCCGCCACCCGGCACTGCTCAGAGCGGAGAAAACCCCCCGTCCCCAACCCACCCTTCAAGCCGTGAATAAACCACTTCCACCGCCTCTTTTACCGGCGGCGTCATCGGGTAATAAAACCCAACAATGTCCGGCTGAATCCCCAGGAACAGCACCTCGCCCACGTCGTCCTTGATCTGATCCACGAGGTAATTCAGCGGCATATTGTGGGTCGTCATCATAAACATCCCGGCAATGTCGTCCGGGTCAATGAGTCGGATCTCACCGGGGTTGAGCCCCATATCGGTAGCATCGACAATCAGCAGCCTCTCCGGGCGCAGCTCGCGGATGGCGACCACGTCATTTTCTGGCGCGCTACCGCCGTCAATCACCACCCAGTTGCCCTGCGGGTTCGCGGCGCACATCTCTGCCAGCAGCGGGCCCGCGCCGTCGTCGCCCATCATGCTGTTGCCGACACACAGTAAAACGTCAGTCACGTAATCTCCTCACCATCAGGTAGATGGCACTCTCCTGATGAATATCATGCAGCATGCCGAGCAACGTTTTGCTCCACGCCTGCTGTTCGGCGGATTGCCTGCTCAGCGCCGCATCAAAGGCGTTGGCGAGCATCGCAATGTGGTTGGCATCGATGACGATCTCACCGTACTTTGGCACGCCTTCCATTTTACGCCGCGCCGTGCTGCCCTCCTCCAGCGTGGCGATCCACGCCAGGTACTCAGGCCAGGGGCAGCTCAGCGCGGCCTCCAGACAGTCAATCACCCCGAGGTGATGCCCAATCGCCAGGCTGTAATAGACCACCTGCTGCGCCGCATCCGGCGTGGCATCGTTCTCATCAATAAACTTACGGCTCAGTTGACTGAACACCACCGTTTCACTCATCGGATACGCGCCTCGTCCACAATGCTGTTCAGGTTCGCCACAATCTCATTCAGACGCGGATCGTTTTCCGCCTCCAGCCAGCGGGCTACCTGCTGCTCGCCCTGACTCAGCAAACGCAGATAATCGTCGGCAATCTGACGACCATAACGGTAGCCCGCCAGCCTGCGCGCCGTGCGGTCGACCTTCACCCGCAGCGGCTGCACCATATCCGGATGGAGGAGCATCGCGGGCTGGTTGTCGAGCTCGCCCGGTTCACGGGCGTGGATTTTCTGCTCCAGCAGGCCAAGCGCCATCGCAAAACCGTACAGCGTGGCGGCAGGCGTCGGCGGGCAGCCCGGAATGTAAACATCCACCGGTACGATTTTGTCGGTGCCGCCCCAGACGCAGTAGAGATCGTGGAAAATGCCGCCGCTGTTGCCGCAGGCACCGTAGGAGATGCAGATTTTCGGGTCTGGCGCAGACTGCCAGGCACGCAGCGCGGGCGAACGCATGGCACGGGTGACCGCCCCGGTAAACAGCAGAATATCCGCATGGCGCGGAGACGGCACCACTTTGATACCGAAGCGTTCAGCGTCAAACAGCGGCGACAGCGTAGCGAAGATCTCGATCTCGCAGCCGTTACAGCCGCCGCAGTCCACGCGGTAGACGTAGGCAGAACGTTTGATTTTTTTCAGCAGCGACGCCTTCATGCTGGCAATGGATTCCTCCACCGTCATTGGCACCGGCATGCCATTGTCGTCGCGCGGGCCGAGTAAGTGTTCCATCAGCTGGTCTCTCTCATATGGCGGGTGATATCAATCCGGTCGGACGGCAGCAGGCATTTCTGACGCTTACACTCCGGGCAGGTTTCAAAACTTTCACGGTGATGCTCCGCCCGGACGTCACCGTTGTGCTGCAGCAGCGCGATGGCATAGTCGATCTCTTTTTGCACGGCGAACGGACGCTTGCAGACGCGGCAGTGACACAGCGCGAAACGCGACTGCTGGAGGAAATCGGCTTTCTTCCACACTGCCAGCTCGTACTCCTGCGACAGGCGAATGGCGACCGTCGGGCAAACTTCCTCGCAGCGGCCGCAGAAAATGCAGCGTCCGAGGTTAAACTGCCAGGCCAGTTCGCCGGTTTTGAGATCCGTTTCCACCGTCAGGGCATTCGACGGGCAGGCATTGACGCAGGCCGCGCAGCCTATGCACTGCTGCGGATTGTGCTCCGGCTTGCCGCGAAAGTTTTTATCGACCGGCATCGGCTCCAGCGGATAACGGCTGGTCTGCGTGCCGGTTGTGATCACTTTTTTGATAAAGGTAAACATGACGAGTCCTTATTTCAGCGGCGAGTTCTTACGCTCGATGCTGTAGCGCTCAAGCTCTTTGTACGGCACCACCTGACTTTTCTTCTTGCGCACGTCCACCACGGTCATGCGGTCGGTGCAGGAGTAGCACGGGTCGAGGCTACCGATGATCAGCGGCGCATCGGAGACCGTATTGCCGCGCAGCATGTAGCGCAGCGTTGGCCAGTTGGCGTAGGTCGCCGCACGGCAGCGCCAGCGGTAGAGCTTCTGGTTGTCGCCAGTCATGCTCCAGTGGATATCGTCCCCGCGCGGCGCTTCTGCAAAGCCGAGCGCGAAGCGGTTCGGGATGTAGGTAAAGCCCTCCACCATCAGCGGACCGCCCGGCAGGTTATCGAGGCCGAAGTCGATCATGTTCAGGGCAGTGAACACCTCGTTAATGCGGACTTTCAGACGTGAGATGACGTCGCAGCCCTGCTCGCTGTGCACGGTCATGGGCAGCAGGCCGTAGCCGACGAACGGGTGATCGGCGCGGGTGTCGCGGGCGTGGCCGCTGGCGCGCACCATCGGGCCGACGTTGCTGAAGTCGCGGGCAATTTCCGGATCAAGACGGCCAATCCCTACGGTGCGCTGCTCGATGTTTGGCGTGCTGAGCAGCATATCCACCAGCTCCTGCACGTCCCGGCGCATCTGCTGCGCCAGCTGACGGGTCTGGATCATGTCATCTTTCAGCAGGTCGCGGCGGATCCCGCCGATCAGGTTCAGCCCGTAGGTTTTACGCGCCCCGGTGAGGATCTCCGCCATCTTCATCGACGCCTCACGCACGCGGAAGAACTGCATAAACCCGGAGTCAAAACCGACGAAGTGGCAGGCCAGGCCAAGGTTTAGCAGGTGCGAGTGCAGACGTTCCACCTCCAGCAGAATGGCGCGGATCATCTGCGCACGTTCCGGCACCACGATCCCCATGCCGTTCTCTACCGACGTGGTGTAAGCGGTGCTGTGGGCAAAGCCGCAGATGCCGCACACGCGGTCAGAAAGGAACGTCACTTCGTTGTAGCCCATGCGGGTTTCCGCCAGCTTTTCCATGCCGCGATGGACGTAGAACAGGCGGTAGTCGGCGTCGATAATGTTTTCGCCGTCGACGAACAGGCGAAAGTGGCCCGGTTCGTCGGAGGTGACGTGCAGCGGGCCAATCGGCACCACGTTGTTCTTTTTACTGCCCAGCTCGTTAATGAACTCGTAGGTTTCGCTGTCGGTGGTCGGCGCCGGGCGCTGGCGGTAGTCCATGCTGTCTTTACGCAGCGGATAGAGTTCATCCGGCCAGTCGTCCGGCAGTACCAGGCGGCGCTCGTCCGGCAGGCCGACCGGCACCAGGCCGTACATGTCGCGCACTTCGCGTTCGCCCCAGACGGCAGCAGGCACCCGCGGCGTAACGGACGGATATTCCGGCTTATTCGGATCGACTTCAACGCGCACGGTCAGCCAGCACTTCTCGCCCTGCTCCATCGACATCACGTAGTATACGGCGTAATTGCCGCACAGCTGGCGCTCGTCGTTACCGAACAGCACCGACAGCCAGCCGCCCTGCTGGTAGTAAAGAAACTCCACCACCTCCGGCAGGTAGTTCACCTTTATGGTGACGGTGATCTGGTCTTTGGTTTGCCAGGACTCTTCCAGCACCACGCCGGGGAAAGCCTGGTGCAACGCGGCGAGATACTGCTGACCTTTCTTTTCTTCAGACATAAACACTCTCTTTAATCACGCCACCAGCAAGGAGACGAACGCTAAAAATGCAAAGCCAAAACCGGCCCAGGTGATGCGCGAGGTCGCCACAAAACGCAGACGCGCCATGCTGTTCTCGAACAGCGCAATCACCAGCACGCCGATAAGCAGCTTGATTGCAGCAACCACGACGGCCAGCACCAGGCCGCCCGCGGAAAAGTGCGTCATCTGCCCCCACGGGAAGAAGACGCCGACAAACATCTGCAACACCACCAGCTGCTTGAGGCTGATCCCCCACTTCAGTACCGCAAAGCCGTAGCCGCTGTATTCGGTGAGTGGCCCCTCCTGTAATTCCTGCTCGGCTTCCGCGAGATCGAACGGCAGTTTGCCCATTTCAATAAACGTGGCGAACGCGCAGGCGCAGAGTGCCAGGACCAGCGGAATGGAGCGGCTTACCGGCCAGTGATAAACGGTATGGGTGATAAAGCTGATATGGGTGGAGCCTGCGACCTGCGCGGCGACCCACAGCCCCAGCAGCAGGATCGGCTCAACCAGCACACCCAGCATCGCCTCGCGGCTGGCACCGAGGCCGGTAAACGGACTCCCGGTGTCCAGACCCGCAATCGCAAAGAAGAAACGGGCGATGGCGAAGAGGTAGATAAGCGTGATCAGATCGCCGAGCGCAGGCAGCGGTGAGCCCACCGTGACGACGGGCAGCGCGGTGGCGATGGTGAGCATCACGCCAACCATCACAAACGGCGTCAGGCGAAAGACCCAGCCTGCGGCATCGGGCGCCACGCTCTGGCGAGAGAGCAGCTTGAAGAGATCGCGGTACTCCTGGAGCACGCCAGGCCCGCGACGGTTGTGCATCCGGGCGCGCGCCACGCGCGTGATGCCCGAGAGCAGCGGCGCAACGGCAAACAGCACCAGCGCCTGAAGAATTGCCAGTAACAGACTCATGTCAGGCTCCTCGTGAAATCACAATGACCACCAGCACCGACAGCTCAATCAGCGCCAGACGGCGGAACAGTGCGGGCGCGGCAGCACTCTGCCAGCCCGGAACCCAACCCTGCGGGTTGAGCCAGTGGCGCAGCTTCAGCACGGCGGCGAAGTTCTCTTTTACCGGCATGGCGAAACCGTGGGCGGTGATGACCATTGACCGCTCGTGTTCGTAGCCGCAGGCCCAGGCTGCGCCGCGCGCACGGGAGGCGAGTCGATCGCGTTTAAAGAACAGCATCAGCACGAACGGCAGTAGCGGAGAGGCAATCAGCAGCAGGGCTATCATCGGTTGGGAAACGGTGGTTTGTGCCGTCTCAAGCGGCAACGGAATAGCGTTTCCTAGCAGCGGCAGCAGCCACGGCGCGGCAACCCCACCCGCGATGCAGCACAGCGCCAGCGCAACCACGCTGGTGGCCATCAATACCGGTGCACAGCAGGCATTTTCAGCCTCACGCGTGCGCGGTGCGCTAAGGAAGGTAACGCCGTAGACTTTCGCCATACACATCACCGCCAGCGCCCCGGTAATCGCCAGGCCGACCGCCAACAGCGGCCCCAGCAAACGGCCGATAAACGCATCGCTCTGACCGAGCGCGAAGAAAGACTGGTAGATCACCCACTCGCCGGCAAAACCGTTCAGTGGCGGCAGCGCGGCCATCGCCATCAGCCCCACCAGCATCGCCAGGGAAATCACCGGCATCTTTTTGCCAATGCCGCCGAGCTTTTCGATATCCCGATGACCGGTGCGGAACCAGACGCTGCCCGCGCCGAGGAACAGGGTGCTTTTAAACAGGCTGTGGTTGACGAGGTGATACAGACCACCGATAAATCCGGCGGCAATCAAGGCGGGCTGATTCAGCGCCAGACCGGTGACGCCCGCGCCAAGACCGAGCAGGATAATGCCGATATTTTCGAGCGTGTGGTACGCCAGCAAACGCTGGATGTTGTGCTCCATCAGCGCGTACAGGCCACCCACGAACGCGGTGATCATCCCGGCCAGCAGCAGCACGACACCCCACCACAGCGGCGGTTGCCCGCTGGTCAGCGTGAGTACCAAAATCCCGAATAAACCCACTTTCATCACCACCACAGAGAACAGCGCGGCGGCGGGCGCGGAGGCATTGGCATGCGCCTGCGGCACCCAGCCGTGCAGCGGGATGATCCCGGCGAGCAGGCCAAAGCCCACAACGCCCAGCAGCCAGACGTCATTCCCCAGCGGATGGCCGTTGAGCGCAGAGAAATCCAGCGTGCCAAAGCGTTGCCACACCAGCCAGCTGGCCAGCGCCAGCAGCAGCGTGCCGAGGCGACCGAGGGCAAACCATAGCTTGCCGGAGGCGCTACAGCCCGTCAGGAACACGCCGCACAGGGCCATAATTTCGGCCATCACCACCAGCGCGCCAAGATTGCTGGCGATAACGGTGCAGACCGCCGTCGCCATGAGCAGGTTTACCAGCAGACCATTAGCTCTGGTGTGCTGGTGGCGGTGCCAGTCGATATTGAACAGGCTGACAAACAGCCCGCACACACCGAACGTCACCAGCCAGATGGCATTCAGCGGCGTAATCTCAACGCTGTGACGAATCAGCGGCATCACGGCCTCTGGGGATTGCCCCCCCAGCAAAACGACACCGCCTGCCGCGAGCGTCATCAGGCTGCCGAGCGCCCCGCCGATACCGGCTATCCAGCCGCTCAGGATTTTATGGAAAGAGAAGAGCAGCGCCAGCACGGCGGCGGCCGCAAAGTACGCTACGGCGCTGTTAATCATGTCTATCGCGTTCATTTCGCCCCCTCGTTAAGCGCCTGCAGAAGCGAAAGATCGCCGACGTCGGTATTAATGGTCAGCTCGCGCTTGCGTTTGCTGGTACGGGCGATATCGCGGATGTTAACCAGAATGAGCGCCTTGGTCGGACAGGTCCGCACGCAGGCCGGTCCCTGTTCATCAAAGCTGCACAGGTCACACTTCACCGCCACGGCGCGGATGCCGGGAACCCAGTCCAGTAGCGTACTTACGCGTGCCGGAGCCGGTGGCGCGGGCGGCGCTTTCGGGGAGTTGGCATTGGCCGGAATGTGCAGCGGACGGCTGCCGGAAAATTCAATGGCGCCGAACGGGCAGGCAATGCCGCACAGCTTGCAGCTGACGCACAGGCTTTCGTTCAGCTGGACCGCGCCATCAACGCGGGTGATGGCATTCACCGGACAAACACCCGCGCAGGGGGCATCTTCACAGTGGTGGCAGAGCTGCGGAGCAGACTCTTTTTCATTACGCATGACGCGAAGGCGCGGCATGGACTGCAGCCCGTGCAGGCGGTGGGTTTCCGAACACGCCGCCTCACAGGTTCGACAGCCAATACAGACCGTCGAGTCAGCAATTACAAAACGGTTCACCGGGCAATCCTCAGGTGATGGTCATTTTTGACGACGAAAAGCTGTCTTCTCGACACTTTTCGACACTCGGTTCTCAGGCAACGTTTGCGGAAGGGTTTCCGGCGATCAGCTGTTTCAGGTCGACCGGTAAGTCGTGTTCAACCGCGTGATAAAGCCCTTTGTAAACCGGCGCGATTTTCTCCAGATAGTGTTCAAGCACCTGCTGGCGATCGCGGTTGCTGACGTAGCCATCGACCATGCCGTCAGCCATCAGTTGCGCTTGCGCAATACACTGTTTTTCACCCTCTTTGTTCTCGACGTAGTACTCAATGGTGTGGCTGTTAAAGCTGTCTGCCAGGGTGACAAAGACCGTGAAGTGGCCGAAGAGGACAAAGCGCATATCGCCTTGCGCCGCACAACTCATCGCATGATGCAGACGCGCTTTTGACAGGGTGATCCCCTGAACCAGAGAGTTGCAGTAGAGGTGCCACTGCTCCTGTAGCTGCTGGTGGCGCTGCGCGATGTAATCCGCTTTTTCGCTGATTTCCCAAATAGTCATAAAAGGTATCCGGTTAATGGAGATAGCGGCTGTTAAGCAGATTCCGTGCCAGTTTTTAATTTACTGATTTTATTGATCTTTAATTTCAAAACTGCTGTCAACGCGGCGGTGTCGACGTGTCATTTCGACAGCATTGACATCGTCACGCCCTGACAAAATCCAGGCTGGCACTGTTATTGCATTACCGGGGCAATTCATTGAGGAGGCGTCATGCACGAAATCACCCTCTGCCAGCGAGCGCTTGAACTTATCGAACAGCAGGCAGTGCAAAACCACGCGAAACGCGTCACCGGCGTCTGGCTGAAGATCGGGGCATTTTCCTGCGTCGAGACCAGCGCCCTGACCTTCTGTTTTGAGCTGGTATGCCGCGGCACGCTGGCGGAAGGCTGCGAGCTGCATATCGACGAGCAGCAGGCGGAGTGCTGGTGCGAGCAGTGTCAGCAGTACGTCACGCTGCTCTCCTCAAAGGTTCAGCGCTGTCCGCAGTGCCAGCGTACCGGGCTGCGGATCGTGGCGGATGACGGTATACAGATCCAACGCCTCGAAATCGAGAAGGAGTAATGTATGTGTAGTACCTGCGGTTGCGCCGAAGGCAACCTGTATATAGAAGGGGACGAACACCGCCCCCACTCCGCGTTTCGCTCCGCGCCCTTTTCCCCTGCCCCGCGTCCTGCGGCAGTTCTGACCGGCATTACCTTTGCGCCGCAACGCTCTGACGCGGGCGACCTGCACTACGGCCACGGCGAAGCGGGCACTCATGCGCCGGGCATGAGCCAGCGGCAGATGCTGGACGTCGAGATCAACGTGCTGGACAAAAATAACCAGCTCGCGGCCCGCAATCGCGCGCGCTTTGCCGCCCGCAAACAGCTGGTGCTGAACCTGGTCTCCAGCCCGGGTTCAGGCAAAACCACGCTGTTAACAGAAACACTCAAGCGCCTGAACAAACGCGTCTCTTGCGCGGTGATCGAGGGCGATCAGCAGACGGTAAACGATGCCGCGCGCATTCGTGAAACCGGCACCCCGGCGATTCAGGTCAACACGGGCAAAGGCTGCCATCTGGATGCGCAGATGATTGCCGATGCCGCACCGCGTTTGCCGCTTGAAGAGAGCGGCATCCTGTTTATTGAAAACGTCGGTAACCTCGTGTGCCCGGCGAGCTTTGACCTCGGCGAGCGCCACAAAGTCGCGGTGCTCTCCGTCACCGAAGGGGAAGACAAGCCGCTGAAGTACCCACATATGTTTGCCGCCGCCTCCCTCATGTTGCTGAACAAAGTCGACCTGCTGCCGTACCTGAATTTCGACGTGGAGAAATGTCTGGCGTATGCCCGCGAAGTGAATCCTGAGATTGCGATCGTGCTGGTCTCCGCCACGCGCGGCGACGGCATGGACGCATGGCTAAACTGGCTGGAGAGCGAACGATGTGCATAGGCGTACCCGGACAAATTCAGGCAATCGACGGTAACCAGGCCAGGGTGGAGGTCTGCGGTATATTGCGCGATGTGGATCTGACGCTGGTGGGCAGTACCGATGAAACCGGCGCGTCACGTCTCGGCCAGTGGGTGCTGGTCCATGTGGGCTTTGCAATGAGCGTGATTAACGAAGCGGAAGCCCGCGACACGCTGGATGCGCTGCAAAACATGTTTGACGTGGAGCCTGACGTGGGCGCCCTGCTGTACGGCGAGGAGCGGTAGCACATGCGTTACGTTGATGAATACCGCGCGCCAGAACAGGTACTGCAGCTTATCGGGCACCTGAAAACACGGGCGGCGCTGCTGAACAACACGAAAGAAAGGCCGCTGCGGATCATGGAGGTGTGCGGCGGACACACGCACGCCATCTTCAAATTTGGCCTCGACCAGCTACTGCCAGATAACATCGAGTTTATCCACGGCCCCGGCTGCCCGGTCTGCGTGTTGCCAATGGGCCGCATCGACAGCTGTATTGAAATTGCCAGCCAGCCTGACGTCATTTTCTGTACCTTTGGCGATGCGATGCGCGTGCCGGGGAAAAATGGCTCGCTGCTGCAGGCGAAAGCGCGCGGTGCGGACGTGCGGATCGTCTACTCGCCAATGGATGCCCTGACGCTGGCGAGGGATAACCCTGAGCGCAACGTCGTCTTTTTTGGGCTGGGTTTTGAAACCACTATGCCCGCGACGGCCATTACGCTGCAGCAGGCCAAAGCCCGCAACGTCACTAATTTTTTCTTTTTCTGTCAGCACATCACGCTCATTCCCACGCTGCGCAGCCTGCTGGAGGAGCCGGATAACGGTATCGACGCCTTTCTGGCCCCGGGACACGTCAGCATGGTGATTGGCACAGACGCCTACGGTTTCATCTCTGAACAGTACAATCGTCCGTTAGTGGTCGCTGGTTTCGAGCCACTTGATCTACTACAAGGTGTGACCATGCTGGTTGAGCAGAAAATAGCGGCCCTGAGTGCGGTCGAAAACCAGTACCGCCGCGTGGTGCCCGATGCGGGAAATGAACGGGCCCAGCAGGCCATTGCCGACGTGTTTAGCGTTGAAGGCGACAGCGAGTGGCGCGGTCTGGGGCTGATTGCCGAATCCGGCGTGCGCCTCACGCCAGCCTATCGCGCGTTTGATGCAGAAACACATTTCCGCCCGCAGCCGCAGCAGGTGTGCGACGATCCCTGTTCTCGCTGTGGCGACGTGCTCACCGGTAAGTGTAAACCTCATCAATGCCCGTTATTTGGCAACACCTGTAACCCGCAAACCGCGTTTGGCGCGCTGATGGTCTCCTCCGAAGGGGCATGCGCCGCGTGGTATCAATATCGCAACCAGGAGTGTGAAGCATGAACACGGTGGAAATGGCGCACGGAAGCGGTGGGCAGGCGATGCAGCAGTTGATTAACCGGCTGTTTATGGAGGCTTTTAACAACCCCTGGCTCGCCGAGCAGGAAGACCAGGCGCGCATCGCGCTCTCGACACTCACTGCCCAGGGCGACAGGCTGGCGTTCTCCACCGACAGCTACGTCATTGACCCGCTGTTTTTCCCGGGCGGTGATATCGGCAAGCTCGCCATCTGCGGCACGGCCAACGATGTTGCCGTCAGCGGCGCCATTCCACGCTACCTCTCCTGCGGGTTTATCCTTGAAGAGGGGCTGCCGATGGAGACGCTCACGGCGGTGGTCAACAGCATGGCACAGACGGCGCGCGAGGCGGGGATCGCTGTCGTCACCGGCGATACCAAAGTGGTTCAGCGCGGCGCCGCCGACAAACTGTTTATCAACACCGCCGGGATGGGCGCGATCCCCGCCGACATCCACTGGGGCGCACAGCAACTTAGCGTGGGCGACGTTCTGCTGGTGAGCGGCACGCTGGGATGCCATGGCGCGACGATTCTTAATCTGCGCGAAGGGTTAGGGCTGGACGGCGAACTGCGTAGCGACTGTGCGGTGCTTACCCCGCTGATTCAGGCGCTGCGCGCCATTCCTGGTGTGAAAGCCCTGCGCGACGCCACCCGTGGCGGCGTGAATGCCGTCGTCCACGAGTTCGCCGTAAGCTGCGGGTGCGGGATTGAACTGACCGAGCGTGGTCTGCCTGTCAAACCCGCCGTACGCGGGCTGTGCGAGCTGCTAGGGCTTGATCCCCTCAACTTTGCGAACGAAGGCAAGCTGGTGATCGGCGTTGAACGCGCAGCGGCGGAATCTGTCCTGGCCGGGCTGCGGTCGCATCCATTAGGGAAAGATGCCGCCATCATTGGGGAAGTGGTTGAGCGCAAAGGGGTGCGCCTGACCGGGCTTTACGGCGTGAAGCGCACACTGGATCTGCCGCACGCTGAACCGTTACCCCGAATTTGCTAGAACCGCGCCATAAGCGGTCAGCACTGAATGTCTCTTTTCTGCCAGTTTCAATTGGAAAGCAATAATGCCGTATACACCGATGAGCGATCTTGGACAGCAGGGCCTGTTTGATATCACGCGCACACTTTTACAGCAGCCCGATCTCAGCGCGCTAAGCGATGCTTTGACGCGACTGGTCAGGCAATCAGCCCTGGCAGACAGCGCCGCAATTGTGCTCTGGCATAGCGGAACGCAACGCGCGAGCTACTACTCAACGCGTGATAATGGCAAAACGTTTGAATACGAAGATGAAACGTATCTGGCGCATGGTCTGGTGCGCCGCATTCTCTCCCGTCCGGAAGCCCTGCACTGCAATTTTGAGGAGTTCAGGATGGCGTGGCCGCGGCTTGCCGGGAGCAACCTCTATCAGCCTTTTGGCCACTACAGCATGCTGCCGCTGGCGGCGGAGGGCCATATCTTTGGCGGCTGCGAGTTCATCCGCACGACCGACCGGCCCTGGAGCGAAGCGGAGTACGAGCGTCTGCACACCTTTACCCAGATTGTGGCCGTGGTGGCAGAGCAGATCCAAAGTCGCGTCACCAATAACGTGGATTACGACCTGCTGAGCCGCGAGCGCGATAACTTCCGCATCCTGGTGGCAATCACTAACGCCGTGCTGTCACGTCTCGATATGGATGAGTTGGTCAGCGAAGTCTCAAAAGAGATCCACCACTATTTCAAAATCGACGCTATCAGTATTGCGCTGCGGGGGCATCGCAAGGGCAAGCTGAATATCTATTCCACGCACTATCTCGATGAAGCCAACCCGGCGCATGAGCAAAGTGAAGTGGATGAAGCGGGCACCCTTTCTGAACGGGTATTCAAAAGCAAAGAGATCCTCCTGCTTAACCTGAGCGAACAGGATCCGGTGGCGCCGTATGAGCGAATGCTGTTTAACACCTGGGGCAATAAGATCCAGACCCTGTGCCTGCTACCGCTTATGTCCGGCAACACCATGCTTGGGGTGCTGAAACTGGCGCAGTGTGATGAAGCCGTGTTTACCACCGCCAACCTGAAGCTGCTGCGCCAGATTGCCGAGCGTATCTCCATCGCGCTGGATAACGCCCTCGCCTATCAGGAGATCCATCGCCTGAAAGAGCGGCTGGTGGACGAGAACCTGGCCCTGACCGAGCAGCTTAATAATGTGGACAGCGAGTTTGGCGAAATCATCGGGCGCAGCGATGCGATGTACAGCGTCCTCAAGCAGGTGGAAATGGTGGCGCAGAGCGACAGCACGGTGCTGATTTTGGGTGAAACCGGCACGGGTAAAGAGCTGATTGCCAGAGCCATCCACAACCTGAGCAATCGCAACAGCCGCCGGATGGTGAAGATGAACTGCGCGGCGATGCCTGCGGGCCTGCTGGAAAGTGACCTCTTCGGCCACGAGCGCGGCGCATTTACCGGGGCCAGCAGCCAGCGCCTGGGGCGTTTTGAACTGGCCGATAAAAGCTCGCTGTTCCTCGACGAAGTGGGCGATATGCCGCTGGAGTTACAGCCTAAACTGCTGCGCGTCTTGCAGGAGCAGGAGTTTGAGCGCCTTGGCAGCAACAAGCTTATCCAGACTGACGTGCGGCTGATTGCCGCCACCAACCGCGACCTGAAAAAAATGGTCGCCGACCGCGAATTCAGAAGCGATCTCTACTATCGCCTGAACGTCTTCCCGATCTGCCTGCCCCCACTGCGCGAACGTCCGGAAGATATCCCCCTGCTGGTAAAAGCCTTTACCGCGAAGATCGCCCGCCGAATGGGGCGAAATATTGACAGTATTCCTGCCGAAACGCTACGCACCCTCTCGTCGATGGAGTGGCCGGGTAACGTCCGCGAACTGGAAAACGTCATTGAGCGTGCGGTGCTGCTCACGCGTGGCAATGTGCTGCAACTTTCCCTGCCGGAGGTTTCTCTGCCTGAAACGACCGTGACCGCAGCCGAGATCGCAAAAGAGGGAGAAGATGAATATCAGCTCATTATGCGCGTGCTGAAAGAGACGAACGGCGTGGTCGCCGGCCCGAAAGGGGCAGCCCAGCGTTTAGGCTTAAAACGCACGACCCTGCTGTCGCGCATGAAGCGCCTCGGGATTGATAAAGAGAACCTGCTGTAAGTCCGCATGCTGGCGGTGTTATTCTGGCACCGCCTTTTGTCACCCTGCGCAATTGTCCCTCATTGACACAAAATCGTTTCCTCTGTATAAAATTCCGCCTTAATAATGAGTTTCATTTGCATCAAAAAATAATTTTAATGAAGGGTAGCATTTAATGAAAAAGGTCATCTGCGCGTTGGGCCTGGCGATTGCATCGGTCAGTTCTGCTCTGGCAACCACATATCCTCTGACAATTGAAAACTGTGGTTATAAAGAGACCTTCACCAAAGCGCCGGAACGCGTCGTGGCCCTGGGTCAGAATACCGTCGAAATTTTGCTCCTGCTCGGCCTGCAGGATAAGGTGAAGGCCAGCGCCTTCTGGCCGACCAAAGTGCTGCCGCAGCTGGCTGAACAGAACGCAAAAATCAAAACCCTGACGGTAGAAATCCCTACGCTTGAATCTATCCTTGCGCAAAATCCTGATTTTGTACCTGCCCAGCTTCCTCTGTTACTTGGGCCTGAGAGTAAGGTCGCAAAACGTGAAGATTTGGCGACCGTCGGTGTGAATAGCTACGTCTCACCGGGCATGTGCGCGACCAAAAAAGCCACAGGAGATATGTACGGCAGCCGCCAGAAGCTGTGGGACATGACCTATCTCTATAAGGAGATTGAGGATTTTGCCAAAATCTTTAACGTGGAAGATCGCGGCCAGGCCGTCATTGCCGATTTCAAAAAACGTGAGGCTGACCTGCGCCAGGAGTTTGGTAAAAACAAAAAGGACCTCTCCTTTGTTTTCTGGTTCTCAAGCTCCTCTCCTTCGGCTGATGCTTACGTCGGCGGTAAAAACAGCGCCTCCGGATTTATTGCCAACGTGCTGGGCGGGCACAACGCCATTACATCTGAAACCGAATGGCCAACCGTGGGCTGGGAAAGCATTATTGCCGCTAATCCGGATGTGATTGTGGTCTCCAGTCTGGACCGTAACCGCTGGGCGCTGGATAACGCGGAAGAAAAAATCAAATTCCTGAAAAACGATCCTGCCGTCAGCCAGCTTGATGCCGTCAAAAAAGGCCATATCGTGGTGATGGACGGCCAGGCGATGAACCCAACGATTCGTACAATTTACGGTGCTGAACAGGTGGGTGAACAGCTCAGAAAACTGGGGCTGAACTGATGACAGCCGCTGTACTTCAGGCCCGCCAGGGCCTGTTCCTGACCACGTCTGCTCTGCTTGCCATTGTACTGTTGTTTCTGGTCATCGCCCTTGGCGTCAGCGTCGGTGAACTGTCCATCCCGCTGGATAACGTGTTTTATGCTATCAGCAATAAAATGGGGCTCACCGAGGTTCCGCTCAACCGCATCTATGAGAGCGTTATCTGGGACTTTCGCCTGAGCCGTGCGCTGGTTGCTGCCTGCTGTGGCGCCGGGCTAGCCATCTGCGGTGCCGTCCTGCAAAGTCTGTTGAAGAACGCGCTGGCGGAACCCTATGTTCTCGGCGTGTCTGCGGGGGCCTCAACCGGGGCGGTTTCCGTCGTGGTGCTGGGTGTGGGAACGGGAGCCGTTTCGCTGTCTGCGGGGGCCTTCGCGGGTGCCTTCGCCGCCTTTGCATTTGTCGCTTTTCTGACGAACGGCGCGCGCGGCGGCAATGAACGCACTATTCTGGCAGGCGTTGCGGCTTCGCAGTTGTTCAATGCCATTACCGCCTACACCATCAGCACGTCAGCCAGCGCACAGCAGGCGCGAGATGTCATGTTCTGGCTGCTGGGCAGCTTCAGCGGCGTACGCTGGCCGGAATTCCAGCTGGTACTGGTGGTGGTCCTGCTGGGGTTAGCCGTTTGCCTCTTCTATTCCCGGGCGCTGGATGCCTTTACGTTCGGTGACGACGCTGCCGCATCGCTGGGGATTGCCGTTCCCTGGGTACGCCTGGCGTTATTTATCACGACCGCACTGATTACCGCGACCATCGTCAGTATGGCAGGCTCCATCGGCTTTGTGGGGCTGGTGGTTCCGCACGTCATGCGTTTCCTGTTCGGACCTTTGCATCGCACGCTGCTCATTGCCAGCGCGCTGGCCGGGGCGATCCTGATGGTGCTGGCAGACATTGCCTCACGCATGCTGATTGCGCCGCAAAGCCTGCCCGTCGGCGTAGTGACCGCACTGGTGGGCGTTCCCTTCTTTGCCGTGATTATTTACCGTTCAAGGAATAAGTGATGAGTATCTGCGCTGAAAATATTACCTGGAAGGTCGGCAAAAAGGCGATCGTCAATGACGTCTCGCTGAAGGTCTCCCGGGGGGAAACCGTCGGCCTGCTGGGCCCAAACGGCTGCGGAAAATCGTCTCTTTTGCGTATCCTCGCGGGACTGCGTCGCCCGGATGCGGGCCGCGTGACGCTGGACGGGCAGGACATCTCCCGCATCGCCAAAAAGCAGCTTGCCCGCCGGGTAGCGTTCGTTGAGCAGCACGGGATGACC
Organism: Enterobacter sp. T2; assembly: GCF_010692925.1. Classification (NCBI taxonomy): domain Bacteria; kingdom Pseudomonadati; phylum Pseudomonadota; class Gammaproteobacteria; order Enterobacterales; family Enterobacteriaceae; genus Enterobacter; species Enterobacter sp. T2. The sequence goes on from NZ_CP048736.1 coordinate 3,766,167, forward strand.
GACGCCAACATGCGCGTTCGCGACGTGGTGAAACTTGGACGAATTCCGCACCACTCCGCTTTTTCCAACTGGAGCACGCACGATGACGAGACCGTCACGGCGGCACTGCAACGCGTGGATATGCTGGATAAAAGCGACCAGGGCTGGCTGAGCCTCTCCGGCGGAGAGCGCCAGCGGGTGCACATTGCCCGCGCGCTGGCCCAGACCCCAACGGAAATCCTGCTGGACGAACCGACCAACCACCTGGACATTCATCATCAGATGCAGCTGATGCAGTTGATCAGCGAATTACCGGTCACCAGCATTGTCGCTATCCACGATCTCAACCACGCCTCGATGTTCTGCGACTCGCTGATTGTGATGCAGAAGGGGCAAATTGTGGCGACGGGGACACCTCAGGACATCTTATCCGAGTCGTTGCTGTGGGATGTTTTCCGGGTCAAAACCAAAATTGAGATCTCGCCGTTCCATGGCAAAAAGCACATCCACTTTATCGTTTAGGGGCGCGTAAATCACAATGCTCCTTCGCCCAGCCGCCACGCTCTGGCCGCCCGTCTTACTGGGTAGCCAGTTTGTTTTCAACATTGGCTTTTACGCCGTCGTTCCTTTCCTGGCGATATTCCTGCGCGACGACATGCTGCTCTCCGGCGGACTGATCGGGCTGATTCTGGGCCTGCGCACCTTCTCCCAGCAGGGGATGTTTATCGTTGGCGGTGCCCTCTCGGACCGGTTTGGCGCGAAAGTGGTTATCCTCAGCGGCTGTATTGTTCGTGTTTCAGGTTATCTGCTGCTGGCCTTCGGGGAAACGCTCTCGCCGATTATTGTGGGCGCATGTCTGACGGGCATCGGCGGCGCATTATTTTCCCCTTCGATTGAGGCATTGCTGGCCAAAGCGGGCACGCACAGTGAGGCGAAAGGGACACGAAGCCGGGCGGAGTGGTTTGCACTGTTTGCAGTCTGCGGGGAACTCGGCGCGGTACTGGGCCCGGTTGCTGGCGCCCTGTTAACGGGACTTGGCTTCCGCCAGGTGGCGCTGGCGGGTGCAGGGGTCTTTATTATTGCGTTAGTGGTGCTCTACTTCTGCCTTCCTGCTTCTGGCCGCCGTTCGCAAACGCTGAAAATACAGCCCTGGTGGACAACCTTCCGCCAGCCTCGCTTCGTCGCCTTCATCATTGCCTATAGCTCATGGCTGTTAAGCTACAACCAGCTTTATCTGGCGCTGCCGGTGGAGATCCAGCGATCTGGCGGTAACGAGAAAGATCTCGGTCCGCTTTTTATGCTCGCCTCCGTGCTGATCATTACCTTACAGCTGCCGCTGGCACGCTTTGCCCGCCGCGTGGGCGCGGTGAGGATCCTGCCGGTGGGCTTTTTGCTGCTTTCTACGGCCTTTGCGAGCGTAGCGATGTTTGCAGCGACTGAACCGCCGGAGGGCTGGTTGCGGTTGCTGCCGTCGGTCTTATTTGTCACGTTACTGACGCTGGGACAAATGCTGCTGGTCCCCTCGGCAAAAGATCTCATTCCGCGGTTCGCCGAGGAATCAACGTTGGGGGCGCATTATGGTGCTCTCGCCACCGCCGGAGGGATTGCGGTACTGGCGGGAAATTTGTTGTTTGGCAGTCTGCTGGATCGCGCGCTGGTGCCTTCGGCTCAGGCAATATACCCCTGGCTGCTGCTGGCCCTCTTCCCGTTATGCAGCGCCCTGGCCCTGCAGGTAATTTGCCGCCCGCTGCGAAGCTGAACGGCTCACTTTTTCGGGCGATACTTTTCCGGTAATTCCGGTACCGGACGACGATCGTCAATCAGATGACGAACGGTCAGGACAGGATGACGCCATAACATGCGTGGCCCCGCCCAGCGCATAATCTGCTTCATTTCTTCCCGCTTTGCGGGCTGGTAGCAGTGTACCGGACACTGTTTACAGGCAGGCTTTTCTTCACCAAAAACACACTTATCCAGGCGCTTATCGGCATACGCGTTCAGCGCCTGATAATGCCCCTCTTCCCGAGACGCCTGCGGGCACTGCTTTTCAAACAACGCGATCATTTTCGCGATAGTCTCTTTTTCTCGTGATATGCGTTTACCGGACATAGCGACTTACCGATTAATAAGATGCATCAATAATACTCTTTTAAACCCTGAATTTCAGTTGTTGCATTCCGTTTTCTGAAGCCTGATTCCAGCATTAATGCTACACCGCCTGAAAATCACGGGTATTTTATACAGGCATCAGGAGTGACCGTTGTCCGTATTGTCTGGAGGTTCTATGCAAGAGATCGCGACTGGCAAACCCTACCGCCATTTAAAAGTGGGATATTTCAGAAAACGTCACGAGGATCGAAAAACTAAGATACCTAAGCGTTACAGCGTACATGCGGCGTTGAGCTTAAAAGGGGACTGGCTTGAAAAGGCGGGCTTTACTACCAACGCCCAGGTCAGGGTGGGCGTGGAACATGGCAAAATTGTCATCGAGTTGATGCCGGAAGGCACGTCGTAAAGCCGCGACATTTTTCTGCGACATCGCTTTTTTTCATGCGACAATAGCAGGAACTAACGGCCACTGAGCCGCTCAAAACGGTTTCTTTTCAAAGAAATGGACATCATAACTCCATGAGCACAATCGACAATTTCGACGCACATACGCCGATGATGCAGCAGTATCTGAAGCTGAAAGCACAGCATCCGGAAATCCTGCTGTTTTACCGTATGGGCGATTTTTACGAGCTGTTTTATGACGATGCCAAACGTGCATCGCAGTTGCTCGACATTTCGCTGACCAAACGTGGCGCATCGGCAGGTGAGCCCATCCCGATGGCAGGCATCCCGCACCATGCGGTAGAGAACTACCTGGCCAAACTGGTCAATCAGGGAGAATCCGTCGCCATTTGCGAACAGATTGGCGATCCGGCGACGTCGAAGGGGCCGGTTGAACGCAAAGTCGTGCGCATCGTCACGCCAGGTACCATCAGTGATGAAGCCCTGCTTCAGGAGCGCCAGGATAACCTGCTGGCGGCGCTGTGGCAGGACGGCAAAGGGTTTGGTTATGCCACACTGGACATCAGCTCCGGGCGTTTTCGTCTGAGTGAACCCGCTGACCGTGAAACGATGGCTGCCGAATTGCAGCGCACCAACCCGGCCGAGCTGCTCTATGCCGAAGATTTCGCCGAGATGGCGCTGATTGAAGGTCGCCGAGGTTTACGCCGTCGCCCGCTGTGGGAATTCGAAATAGATACCGCGCGCCAGCAGCTGAATCTGCAGTTTGGCACCCGCGACTTGATCGGTTTTGGCGTTGAAAATGCGCCGCGCGGGTTGTGTGCAGCAGGTTGTCTGCTGCAATACGTGAAAGACACCCAACGCACCGCCCTGCCGCATATCCGTTCTATCACCATGGAGCGCCAGCAGGACAGCATCATCATGGATGCCGCCACGCGCCGCAACCTGGAGATCACGCAGAACCTGGCGGGTGGCATAGAAAATACCCTCGCGTCGGTCCTCGACAGCACGGTGACGCCGATGGGGAGCCGTATGCTGAAACGCTGGCTGCATATGCCCATTCGCGATACGAATACGCTTGTCTGCCGTCAACAGACGATTGCCGCATTGCAGGATCGTTACACCGAGCTGCAGCCCGTTCTGCGCCAGGTGGGCGATCTCGAGCGTATCCTTGCCCGTCTGGCATTGCGCACCGCGCGCCCACGCGATCTCGCACGTATGCGTCATGCTTTCCAGCAGTTACCGGAACTGCGTGCTCAGTTGAGCGACGTTGACAGCGCTCCGGTTCAGAAACTCCGTGAAACGATGGGCGAGTTTACCGAGCTTCGCGAACTGCTGGAACGCGCCATTATCGATGCGCCTCCGGTTCTGGTGCGTGACGGCGGCGTCATTGCCCCTGGCTACAACGAGGAGCTGGACGAATGGCGGGCGCTGGCAGACGGTGCAACGGATTATCTTGATAAACTGGAAATCCGCGAGCGCGAGCGTCTTGGGCTCGACACCCTGAAAGTGGGGTATAACGCGGTACACGGTTACTATATTCAGATCAGCCGCGGGCAGAGCCATCTGGCACCAATTCACTACGTCCGTCGTCAGACGTTGAAAAACGCCGAGCGCTACATTATTCCCGAGCTGAAAGAGTACGAAGACAAAGTGCTCACCTCGAAAGGTAAAGCACTGGCGCTGGAAAAACAGCTGTATGAAGAGCTGTTTGACATGCTGATGCCACACCTGGCCGATCTGCAGCTTAGCGCCAGCGCGCTGGCGGAACTGGATGTGCTGGTGAACCTGGCTGAACGCGCGGAAACGCTGAACTATACCTGTCCGACCTTTACCGACAAGCCCGGTATCCGCATCGCTGAAGGCCGTCACCCGGTGGTCGAGCAGGTACTGAATGAGCCGTTCATCGCCAACCCGCTGAACCTCTCGCCGCAGCGAAGAATGCTGATCATTACCGGGCCAAACATGGGCGGTAAAAGTACCTATATGCGCCAGACCGCTTTGATTGCGCTGCTCGCCTATATCGGCAGCTACGTCCCGGCGCAACACGTTGAGATTGGCCCTATCGACCGTATCTTTACCCGCGTCGGGGCGGCAGACGATCTGGCGAGCGGTCGCTCAACCTTTATGGTGGAGATGACCGAAACGGCTAACATTCTGCACAACGCGACGGAACACAGTCTGGTGCTGATGGACGAAGTCGGACGCGGAACATCAACCTACGATGGCCTGTCGCTGGCATGGGCCTGCGCTGAAAGCCTCGCGAACAAAATCAAAGCCATGACGCTGTTCGCCACCCATTACTTCGAGCTGACGCAGCTACCGGAGAAGATGGAAGGGGTGGCTAACGTCCACCTTGATGCGCTGGAACACGGCGATACCATCGCCTTCATGCACACGGTGCAGGACGGTGCGGCGAGCAAGAGCTATGGCCTGGCCGTCGCGGCGCTGGCTGGCGTACCGAAAGAGGTAATTAAGCGCGCGCGTCAGAAACTGCGTGAGCTGGAAAGCCTGTCACCGAATGCGGCGGCGACGCAGATTGATGGCACGCAGATGTCGCTGCTTGTGCCTGCGGAAGAGACGTCGCCTGCGGTGGAAGCACTTGAGAATCTCGACCCGGATTCACTGACGCCGCGTCAGGCGCTGGAGTGGATTTATCGGTTGAAGAGTCTGGTGTAGTTCTCTGCGATCTTTATTGCCCGGTGGCGCTGCGCTTACCGGGCCTACGGGTTTTGTAGGCCGGGTATAGCGAAGCCGCCACCCGGCTTTTTTTACAGCAGCGGTGGGATCGTCGGCACCTGCGGTGCCTCGTCAATATCCTTCTGCGTCATACGAAACGCTTCCGGATAATGTTCACGGCTGGTGCGGCGCAGCGGCTCGGTATCGCGCCAGGTATAGAGACAATGCTGGCACTGATAAACCGTCCAGACCCCCTTCACGGGTGATGTCGCCATCACTTCAATATGTTCATCGGCACAACGTGGACAAATCATCTTTTCCTCCTTATTGACGTGCTGCCAGCATCGCGGTCAGTTTTTCAGCCCAGGCTTTGGTCTCAGGCAGATCCTGTACCGGCTGGCTATAGTGGCCTCGGGTATCCGGGGCGACAGGCGTCGTCGCATCAATAATCAGTTTGTCGGTAATGCCCGCCGGGCTGGAGCCTGGGTCGAGTTCAAGCACCGACATGTTCGGCAGTTGCACCAGATCGCCTGCCGGGTTGACCTTCGATGACAGCGCCCACATCACCTGCGGGAGGTTGAACGGGTCAACATCTTCATCCACCATAATCACCATCTTCACGTAGCCCAGGCCATGCGGCGTAGTCATGGCACGCAAACCGACCGCGCGGGCAAAACCGCCGTAACGCTTTTTGGTGGAGATAATCGCCAGCAAACCGTGGGTGTACATCGCGTTCACCGCCTGCACTTCCGGGAATTCGGCTTTCAGCTGCTGGTATAACGGCACGCAGGTGGCTGGGCCCATCAGATAGTCAATTTCGGTCCACGGCATACCGAGGTACAGGGATTCGAAAATCGGTTTCGTGCGATAAGAAACTTTATCAATACGTACCACCGTCATATTACGGCCACCGGAATAGTGCCCGGTAAACTCTCCAAACGGCCCTTCGATTTCACGTTTACGACCTTCAATCACCCCTTCCAGGATCACTTCAGAGCCCCACGGTACATCGAAACCGGTCAACGGTGCGGTGGCAATCGGGTATGGGCTTTCGCGCAGGGCACCCGCCATCTCATATTCTGACTGATCGTATTTCAGCGGCGTCGCGCCCATCAGGGTGATGATCGGATCGTTGCCGAGAGTAATTGCAATCGGCAGATCTTCCCCACGCTCTTCCGCTTTATGCAGATGCAGGGCGATATCGTGCATCGGCACCGGCTGCAGGCCGAGCTTGCGCTTACCTTTCACCTCCATGCGATAAATGCCGACGTTCTGCTTGCCAAAGTTATCCGGGTCAAGCGGATCGCGCGAAACAACGCACGCTTTGTCGAGATAAAAACCACCGTCTCCGTCATTCAGGCGAAACAGCGGCAGGATGTCGAACAGGTTGATGTCTTCACCGTCCACCGTATTCTCAGCCCAGGCCGGGTTGGCGCGGCGCTCCGGTGCGATGGGGAATTTATCCCAGCGGCGGATAAACTCGTCGATCTGTTTTTTTACCGGGGTATTCGCAGGCAGCCCCATCGAAATGGCGTGGTTCTGCCAGGAGCCGATGGTGTTCATCACCACGCGGGCATCGGTAAACCCGCGAATATTGTCAAACCACAGAGCGGGCGCACCGTCGCCAATGCGACCGGTGGCGTTGGCTGCCGCCGCCAGATCCGGCTCCGCATTCACCTCTTCCTCAATTTTCAGCAGTTGCCCTTGCTCATCGAGTGCCTGCAGAAAGCTTCTCAAATCATCAAATGCCATTTTTATTCTCCTGTGAAAAATCTTTCGCCTCCCGCAGCCCATTCCAGCGACGTGCCTTTTTATGCTCCAGACCAAACTGGTCGAGCACGCGGGTCACGATATGCTGGGTGATGTCATCGGCGGTCTGCGGATGGTTGTAATACGCAGGCATGGGCGGCACCATCGCCACGCCCATTCGGGAAAGCGCCAGCATGTTCTCCAGATGGATGGTGCTGAGCGGCGTTTCGCGGGGAACCAGCACCAGCTTGCGCCCCTCTTTCAACACCACATCCGCCGCACGGCCCACCAGCCCTTCGGCGTAGCCTGCGCGGATCCCCGCCAGCGTTTTCATGCTGCAGGGAATAACGATCATGCCGTCGGTACGAAACGACCCGGAGGAGATAGTGGCGGCCTGGTCAGCCGGGCTGTGGACAACGTCAGCCAGCGCAGCAACGTCCTGCGCGGTGTAAGGCGTTTCCAGCTCGATGGTGGTTTTAGCCCACTTCGACATCACCAGATGCGTTTCCACCTCAGGCATCTCCCGCAGCGCCTGCAGCAGCGCCACGCCCAGCGGAGCCCCCGTCGCCCCCGTCATTCCCACGATCAATCTCATTCATCACCTCAATTAACTTGTTCGTGTACGAACATTATAGGTAAACTACTCCCGGATCGTTTTTCTGACAAGATCGTTCGCATACGATCACACTAATTGCTAAAAAATGCCGCGTTATCATCCCGGGCTTTAGCGGCTATCATAGGGGGAGATTTTTTCCGTCGGAGTGTTCATGGAACTAAGACAAGAGGCGTTCCACCTGTTACGTCAGCTTTTTCAACAGCATACCGCGCAGTGGCAACATGCCTTACCGGAGCTGACCAAGCCGCAGTATGCGGTTATGCGCTCTGTTGCCGAGCATCCGGGCATTGAACAGGTGGCATTGACCGAAGTGGCAGTCAGTACGAAAGCGACCCTGGCGGAAATGCTGAGCCGCATGGAGGCGCGCGGGCTGGTCAAACGCGAGCATGACCCCGCCGATAAGCGCCGCCGGTTTGTCTTCCTGACACCAGAAGGCGAAGCCCTGCTTGAAGGCTGCAAGCCGGTAAGCAATAAGGTAGATGAGGCATTTTTAGGGCGCCTGAGTCAGGCCGAGCGGGAGCAGTTCTCCACGCTTATCAAGAAAATGATGCACGATTAATTCACGCTGGCACGCATAAAATCAATAAAGGTGCGTACTTTCGCCGGCACGTGCCGGGCATCCGGATAAACCGCGTAAATGCCCTGCCGCGCGAAGGTATATTCCGGTAAAACCGGCACCAGTTTTCCCGTATCCAGCGCATCGCGCACCAGCCATTCCGGCAGTAATGCCACTCCACCTCCGGCGAGTGCAAAGGCCATAAGAGCCTGCGCACTGTCGGCAAACAGGCGCGGCGCTTTTTTTATCTCCAGCGTGTCGGGCAAACCACCGGCATTTTTCACCTGCCAGCGCAGCGGCGAGGTTAAGCGCTCGTGGATAATCCAGTCCGCATGGGCAAGCTGCGCCAGCGATGCGATCGGATGAGTACCGAGCCACTCGGGTGTCGCAACGGGCAGGATCGAAAAGTGTGCGATCAATGCAGCGTGATAGCGTGAATCGGTAAGCGTTCCCAATCGGATAGCCACATCAAAGCGCTCTGAGATAAGGTCGGCATGCAGTGACGACGAAACATGACGCACGCGAAGATCCGGGTGCTGCTGGCTGAACCTTGCCAGCATCGGCACCACGACCTGTGAGCCATACTCAGGCGTGGTCGTGATCCGCAACTCCCCGGTGAGCCCGGCATGATTCGCGCGGACATCATCCTGCAACTGTTCTGCATCCTTCAGAAGCGCGACGCTGCGTTGATGAAAAAGAGTACCCGCGTCGGTTAACGTCAGGCGGCGGGTGGATCGCAGCAACAGGGTAACGCCAGTTCGGCTTCGAGCTGACGAATATTGAAGCTGACCACGGCTTTTGTCAGCCCCATCGCCTCAGCTGCCGCAGTGAAACTGCCGGTGTCTGCCACCGCAACAAACATCTGCGTCCGCTGTAAGTTAATCATCATCACGCCTTTTACCGTCAAAATATTTTTGACAGTATATCGCGCTTTGTCTGGTTTATCCGTGCCTGGCGCGTCGATACGATACGCCTCCTCACGGGAGGAACCACCATGACCTATCGCAGCAAAGTCGCCGTTGTCTATCTGCTGGGCTTTTTTCTTGATTTGATTAACATGTTTATTGCCAGCGTTGCTTTTCCGGCAATGGCTCACGCCTTTCACGCCACGCCTTCAGCACTTGCCTGGGTCAGTAACGGGTACATTGCTGGTCTGACGCTGGTGATCCCGTTTAGCAGCGTGCTCACGCGCCGAATCGGACCGAAGCGCGTCATCCTGCTCTCGCTTTTTCTGTTCAGCGCTGCCTCTGCTGCGGCAGGCTTGTCTGCCACGCTGGAAAGCCTGATTGCCTGGCGAGTGTTACAGGGGGTGGGAGGAGGCTTATTGATTCCCGTTGGACAGGCGTTGACCTGGCAACAGTTTAAGCCTCACGAGCGAGCCAGACTCTCCTCAGCGGTTATGCTGGTCGCACTGCTTGCCCCCGCCTGCTCCCCTGCTATGGGAGGCGTGCTGGTGCAAACGCTAAGCTGGCGATGGATATTTTTCGCCACGCTCCCGGTTGCCATCGTGACCTTTGTTCTGGGCTGTTTGTGGCTTAAACACGAACAGCCCGCGATGAAAGCAAGCCGGCTGCTAAACCTGCCTTTACTTGCGGACCCGCTTTTGCGTTTTTCCATGCTGGTCTATGTCTGTGTACCAGGCATATTTATTGGTGTGAACGTCACGGGTATGTATTACCTTCAGAGCGAGGCCAATATGACACCCGGCGCAACGGGAATGCTGATGCTGCCGTGGTCTGTGGCATCGTTTGTCGCTATCACGGCAACGGGACGCTATTTTAACCGTATTGGTCCTCGTCCCCTTGTCGTCACAGGCTGTCTGCTCCAGGCGCTGGGCGTTCTGCTTTTACTGAGCGTCGGTCCGGCCAGCACAGCGCTGTTACCCACCCTTGCCTTTGTGTTGATGGGTGCAGGGGCAAGTCTTTGCAGCAGCACGGCTCAAAGCAGCGCTTTTCTGACAACGCGCCGGGAAGATATGCCAGATGCCAGTGCGCTGTGGAATCTTAATCGTCAGTTGAGCTTTTTTGTGGGTACCCTGCTGCTGGCGCAGGTCCTGAACCTTGCGCAGGCCTGGCTACCCCCGCTCGCCGCGTGGCACGGGATGTTTATTTTTGCCGCAGGCATGACCTTACTGCCTGTACTGTACGTTTTTCGTCTTAACAATACGCAGGTGCTCACCCAGCTGCGACAGGAGAATTCATGACGCCTTTCGAACACGAGATTATCGAGCTCCACATTGCACTTGAAAACTGGCTAGGCAAAGGCGAAGGCGATTCCGACGCCCTGCTCGCCCGTTTTCGGTCTGATTTTCTGATGATCCCACCCGGTGGGGTCCATATAGACTACAACGGGCTTGTTCGTTTTCTGGATAACCAGCGCGGAAGTCGTCCTGGGCTTAAGATCGTCATTGACGAATTATCGACGCGACAGAGCTGGGATGATGGCGCGGTGCTTCACTATCGGGAGACGCAAACCCGCCCGGATCACCCTATCAACGTGCGCTGGTCAACCGCAGTGCTGAATCAGGAAGATGGCAGGATCACATGGCGTCTGCTGCACGAAACGGCGCAGCCATAGCACAAAAGAAAAAGGCCCGTCTCACGACGGGCCTTTTTTGACGAAAGGTTGCTTATTCGCGGAACAGCGCTTCGATATTCAGACCTTGCCCCTGCAGGATTTCACGCAGGCGGCGCAGACCTTCAACCTGAATCTGACGAACACGTTCACGAGTCAGACCAATTTCGCGGCCAACATCTTCCAGTGTCGCAGCTTCATACCCCAGTAAACCGAAACGACGTGCCAGCACTTCACGCTGTTTGGCGTTCAGTTCGAACAGCCATTTGACGATGCTCTGTTTCATGTCATCGTCCTGCGTGGTGTCTTCCGGACCGTTGTCTTTTTCATCGGCCAGGATGTCCAGCAGCGCTTTTTCGGAGTCGCCACCCAACGGGGTGTCAACGGAGGTAATGCGCTCGTTGAGACGCAGCATACGGCTTACGTCATCAACCGGTTTATCGAGTTGTTCAGCAATTTCTTCTGCGCTTGGCTCGTGGTCCAGTTTATGGGACAACTCGCGCGCGGTACGCAGATACACGTTCAACTCTTTGACGATGTGGATCGGCAGGCGGATCGTACGGGTCTGGTTCATAATAGCCCGTTCGATGGTCTGACGAATCCACCAGGTCGCGTAGGTTGAGAAGCGGAACCCGCGTTCCGGGTCAAACTTCTCAACTGCGCGGATGAGACCTAAGTTGCCCTCTTCAATCAGATCCAGCAGAGCCAGACCACGATTGCCGTAACGGCGGGCAATTTTCACGACCAGTCGCAGGTTACTTTCGATCATGCGACGACGCGAGGCAACATCACCACGCAAAGCACGACGTGCGAAATAGACTTCTTCTTCGGCCGTTAGCAGTGGGGAGTAACCAATCTCCCCAAGGTAAAGCTGAGTCGCGTCCAGTACACGCTGTGTGGCGCCCTGCGATAACAGCTCTTCTTCAGCCAAATCGTTATCACTGGGTTCCTCTTCTACTAAGGCTTTTTCGTCAAAAGCCTCTACTCCGTTCTCATCAAATTCCGCATCTTCATTTAAATCATGAACTTTCAGCGTATTCTGACTCATAAGGTGGCTCCTACCCGTGATCCCTGAACGAGACACCCTGGCTGGCATGCCCCGTCAAATTATCGCTGCGGCAAATACTGCAGCGGGTTTACGGATTTCCCCTTGTAACGAATTTCAAAATGCAAGCGTGTAGAACTGGTTCCGGTGCTACCCATGGTAGCGATTTTTTGCCCCGCCTTAACTTCTTGTTGTTCCCGGACCAGCATTGTGTCGTTATGGGCGTAGGCACTCAGGTAATCATCATTGTGTTTGATGATGATAAGATTACCGTAACCGCGCAGAGCATTACCGGCATACACAACGCGTCCGTCTGCGGTCGCGATGATAGCCTGTCCTTTACTGCCTGCGATATCGATCCCTTTGTTCCCACCCTCAGAAGTGGCGAAGTTTTCGATAATCTTGCCGTCAGTTGGCCAGCGCCAGGTAGTGATTGACGAACTGGCATTCTGACTGCTTGCAGTCGGTTCAGTAGAGCTAACCACAGGTGCCGTAACCGGTGCTGTGACAGTAGTCGCAGTCCCTTTATTATTCGGCAACATTTTGTTAGCAGTCTGATCACCTGAATCCTCAGAATACGTAATTACAGGTTGTGAAGCAACCACCGTGGTGGATTTTTGTGCAGGCTTAACGCTGTTATTTTGTGCGGTCACATCGGCCGCTGAAACCGTGTTGCCAGGCGTCAGTGGCGTACCCGTTGCGTTGCCCACCTGGAGCGTTTGCCCAACCTCCAGACCATACGGGGCCTGGACGTTGTTACGCTGTGCGAGGTCACGGAAATCGTTCCCGGTGATCCAGGCAATATAGAACAGCGTATCGCCGCGCTTCACGGTATAGGTGCTGCCGCCGGTATAGCTGCCTTTCGGAATGTTCCCATACTGACGGTTATACACGATGCGGCCATTTTGGGTCTGAACAGGCTGTTCAACTGGCTGAATCTGTGTTGGCTGCGTCATTGGGCGCTGAACTGGCTGGATTGACGGATTTTGTTGCGCCGTGGCAGTTCCCATTTTAGGCGGAGGCGTGATCAACATTCCGCTGGACGTGTTACCCGAGCCGCTGTTTCCGCCGACGGAACTGACGGGCGCAGGCGCATTGTTAGAACTTGTACAGCCAGCCAGCCAGAGCGAAACCAGTGATAATGCCGCAACACGGCTGATGGTGAATTTAGGGCTTCCCGCGCTCATTTATCCCCCAGGAATGTGTTAACTACCAGTGACTTAAAATTTACCGTGATGGCACGAATCTTTCGCGCCACACCATACGCTGAATTTGCCTTAATAACCCTGGATAAATCCGAGTCTCAGGCCAACTCCCCCTTTACCAGAGGCACAAAGCGCACGGCTTCCACGGTGTCGATAATAAACTCGCCGCCACGTCGACGAACGCGCTTCAGGAGCTGCTGCTCATCGCCGACGGGCAGAACAAGAATGCCCCCCTCATCCAGCTGCGACAACAGGGCTGCAGGAATTTCAGGCGGGGCTGCCGTCACGATGATGGCGTCGAACGGGGCGCGAGCCTGCCAACCCTGCCATCCATCACCGTGTCGTGTCGAAACATTGTGTAAATCAAGTTGTTTCAGGCGACGACGCGCCTGCCACTGTAAACCTTTAATCCGCTCAACGGAGCAGACATGGTGCACCAGATGCGCCAGGATCGCGGTCTGATAACCCGAGCCGGTGCCAATCTCCAGCACGCGCGAATTGGGCGTGAGCTCAAGCAGCTCCGTCATGCGCGCCACCATGTAAGGCTGCGAAATCGTCTGGCCTTGCCCAATAGGCAGCGCCACGTTTTCCCACGCTTTGTGTTCAAACGCCTCGTCTACAAATTTCTCTCGCGGAACCTGGGCAAGCGCTTCAAGCACATGCTCGTCGCGGATCCCCTGTGCGCGAAGTTGTTCCAGAAGAGTTTGTACACGTTTGCTTACCATTGCGCGTTCACTCCTGCGCGATCCAGCCAGCCCGACACCACATCTTGCGCACTATACGCCGTTAAATCTACGTGCAGTGGCGTAACAGAAACATAGCCTTCATCCACGGCGGCAAAGTCGGTATCCGGACCCGCATCGCACTTATCGCCAGGAGGGCCAATCCAGTAAAGCGTGTTGCCGCGAGGATCCTGCTGCGGGATAACCTGATCGGCCGGATGACGGCTGCCGCACCGTGTGACGCGAATGCCTTTAATTTCCTCCAGCGGGAGATCCGGCACGTTGATGTTCAGAATACGCCCGGTGCGCAGCGGCTCGCGGCCGAGCGCCCGCAGGATCGAGCAGGTCACCGCGGCGGCGGTGTCGTAGTGCGTGTGGCCGTTTAACGAAACCGCCAGCGCCGGGAAACCCAGATGACGACCTTCCATTGCGGCCGCCACGGTACCGGAGTAAATCACGTCGTCGCCGAGGTTCGGCCCGGCATTAATACCGGAGACAACAATATCCGGACGCGGTCGCATCAGGGCATTCACGCCCAGAAAGACGCAGTCGGTCGGTGTGCCCATCTGTACGGCAATATCGCCATTTTCAAAGGTAAAGGTGCGAAGCGACGACTCCAGGGTCAGTGAGTTAGACGCTCCACTGCGGTTACGATCGGGCGCCACAACCTGCACATCCGCAAATTCACGGAGGTGCTTCGCCAGGGTCTGAATGCCTGGCGCGTGGATCCCGTCATCGTTACTCAGCAATATTCGCATAATCACCCGAGGTGTTGATAAGTTCCCTGACAACGCTGGTGGCAAAGCTACCGGCCGGCAGCCAGAAGCGTAACTCGACGGTGACGTCATCCCACCAGTTCCAGCTTAGCTGCTGCGGGTAGAGCAGCATCGCGCGGCGTGCTGCTTCGACTTTTTCCCGCACCAGCAATGATTGTAATGCCTGCGCATCGGCGACAGCCGCCTGCTCAGCGCTCAGCGCGTCGCCCTGCGTCCCCCACTCACCGGAGCCGGGCAACGCGGCGGTAATCATCAGCGATTTCGCGTCCACGCGCGACTGCACATCGGCCATTTCGTCGGCCGTTGCCACAAACCAGCTTCCGCGTCCCGCTAATTGTAGCGCATCGCCAACAACAACTTGATTCGCGTCCGGTTTTTTCAGCCTTTCGCTCACAATCTGATTAAACAACGCACTGCGGGCCGCCGACAACCAAAAACTGCGCTTATTCCTGTCGCGCACCGGCGCATCGCTTTGTGCCCAGCGCAGCGCGCCCTGCAGGTTACTGCCGCCAATGCCAAAGCGCTGGGCGCCAAAGTAGTTCGGTACGCCGCGTTCATTGATGGCGTTGAGGCGTTTTTCAACGTCTGAACGGTCGGACACTTCACGCAATACCAGCGTAAACGCATTGCCTTTCAACGCCCCCAGGCGCAGTTTGCGCTTGTGACGAGCGTATTCCAGCACTTTACAGCCTTCCAGCTCAAACTGGCTTAAATCAGGCATCGTATTGCCGGGAACGCGCGCGCACAGCCACTGTTCGGTGACGGCATGTTTATCTTTCTGTCCGGCGAAGCTCACCTCGCGGGCATGAATTTTGAGGAATTTTGCCAGCGCATCGGCCACAAACCGGGTATTGCAGCCGTTTTTAAGAATTCGTACCAGGATATGTTCGCCTTCACCGTCCGGCTCAAACCCCAAATCCTCAACCACCACGAAATCTTCAGGACTGGCCTTCAGCATGCCAGAACCCAGCGGTTTACCGTGCAGGTAAGTCAGGTTATCGAAGTCCGTCATTTGGCAGCCTTCACCAGCAGCGCCACCGCTTCACAGGCAATGCCCTCGCCGCGGCCGGTAAAGCCCAGCTTCTCGGTGGTGGTGGCTTTGACGTTCACGTCGTCCATGTGACAGCCCAGATCCTCAGCAATAAACACGCGCATCTGCGGTATATGCGGCAGCATTTTCGGCGCCTGAGCGATGATCGTCACGTCGACGTTGCCCAGCGTATAGCCTTTGGCCTGAATGCGGCGCCAGGCTTCGCGCAGCAGTTCGCGGCTGTCTGCCCCCTTAAACGCCGGATCGGTGTCCGGGAACAGCTTGCCGATATCCCCCAGCGCAGCAGCGCCCAGCAGGGCGTCGGTCAGCGCATGCAACGCCACGTCGCCATCAGAATGCGCCAGCAGACCTTTTTCGTAAGGAATACGTACGCCGCCAATGATAATTGGGCCTTCTCCGCCAAAGGCGTGTACATCAAAACCGTGTCCAATTCGCATTATGCCTTCTCCTGATGGGTCGAACGGGTAAGATAAAATTCCGCGAGCTGTAAATCTTCCGGGCGCGTCACTTTTATATTATCAGCGCGTCCTTCAACCAGTTCGGGGTGAAAACCGCAATACTCCAGCGCGGAGGCTTCATCCGTGATGGTCGCCCCTTCTTTAAGCGCACGCGTTAAGCAGTCGTGGAGTAATTCGCGGGGGAAAAATTGTGGCGTCAGCGCGTGCCAGAGATCGACGCGCTCAACGGTGTGGGCGATAGCCTGCTTGCCTGGCTCGGCGCGCTTCATGGTGTCACGCACCGGAGCGGCCAGGATGCCCCCCACTTTACTGGTTTCACTCAGCGCCAGCAGGCGCGCCAGATCGTCCTGATGCAGACACGGACGTGCGGCGTCGTGCACCAGCACCCACGGCGCGTCTCCGGCAGCCTGAATGCCCGCCAGCACGGAATCGGCGCGCTCGGCGCCGCCGTCAACAACGGTAATCTGTGGATGGTTTGCCAGCGGTAGCTGCGCAAAACGCGCATCGCCGGGGCTGATGACAATGATCGCTCGCGTCACCCGAGGGTGCGCCAGCAGCGCCGCCACGGCGTGCTCGAGGATCGTTTTATCACCAATTGAAAGGTACTGCTTGGGACACTCTGTCTGCATGCGCCGGCCAAAACCTGCGGCCGGCACCACGGCACAGACGTCCGAAAAAGTTGCTGCCATGTCGTAATCCTGGGCCTGATTATCGATTATTTTGTGCTGAGCCCTGATTGCGTTTAGACGCATCCGGAACCAGACGATAAAAGGTTTCGCCCGGCTTAGTCATACTGAGTTCATTGCGTGCGCGTTCCTCAATCGCCTCCTGCCCGCCATTGAGGTCATCAATTTCAGCAAAGAGTTGATCGTTACGCGCCTTAAGTTTGGCGTTTGTTGCCTGCTGAGCCGCGACGTCATCGCTCACCCGGCTGTAGTCGTGCAGTCCGTTCTTACCGAACCACAACGAGTATTGCAGCCAAATCAGCAAAGCCAGCAACAGCAGCGTTAGTTTACCCATCCTGCCCCCTGAAAAAACGGCTTCATCATCCCATAACTTTCCGCTGGACTCTACTCTGGGGTTTTAATTATGCCGCAAGTTAACCCATCAGCCATAAAAATAGCAGCCCAAATATGATGACTACGGCGGCGATAGTGAACACGGCACTATACAGGAGCCTGCCATTGAACAGGGAGTGCAACGCAATGCCGACGACAACCGCGACGGGCATCAGCGCCAGGAAGAAAGGCCAGGTGTAGAGGAAGAAGAACAGCGTATTGCCGCCATACATAAGAAACGGGATGCCAAGCGCCAGCAACCAGGAGACGAAGCCAATAATGGCCCCGGGAAATGACCAGGTCGTTTCGTCGTCGGTCGCGAGCGGCTCCGACCCGGTGGTGATAATGTAGTTTTCACTGTTGCGCATAGCTAATCCTGTGACCGTGACTCATCGTTCGGAAAGACAGCTCCCGAACGATACCGCCTCAGGATCTGATAATATCGTCCCGTCTGAGCAGGTCTAATAATTGGCTTACTAAATTTGTTACCAATTGTTGACCTTCCAGGTGAATCTCAGGCGATTCAGGCGCTTCGTAAACCGCATCAATTCCGGTGAAGTTGCGCAGTTCGCCGGCACGCGCTTTTTTGTACAGCCCTTTCGGGTCGCGAGCTTCGCAGACCGCCAGTGGCGTATCGACAAACACTTCGATAAAGCGATCCTGCCCCACGCGCTCACGCACCATCTGGCGCTCAGCACGATGCGGCGAGATAAACGCCGTTAACACCACCAGCCCGGCATCCGCCATCAGGCTGGCGACTTCTCCCACCCGGCGAATATTCTCTTTGCGGTCGTTGTCGCTGAAGCCTAAATCACTGCACAGACCATGACGGACATTATCCCCGTCCAGCAGGTAGGTGCTCACCCCCCTCTGATGCAGCGCCTCTTCCAGCGCGCCCGCTACCGTGGATTTACCGGAGCCAGACAGCCCGGTAAACCACAGCACAACCCCACGATGTCCGTGGAGTTGCTCACGCTGCGCGACGGTGACCGGATGAGGATGCCAGACGACGTTCTCATCATGTGCGGCCATTATTTGCCTCCCAGCAGATCGCGGGCGCCCCAGTGCGGGAAGTGCTTACGCACCAGCGCGTTCAGCTCCAGTTCGAAGGCGCTGAATTCAGAGGCGACGGTCGCCTGCTCGTTTGGCTCACGAACCATCCCCGCACCGACGGTGACGTTAGTCAGACGGTCGATAAAGATCAGGCCGCCCGTTACCGGGTTCTGCTGATACGGATCCAGCACCAGCGGCTCATCGAAAGTCAGATCCACCAGGCCAATGCCGTTCAGCGGCAGCTCGCTCACGTCACGCTGGGTGAGATTGTTGATGTCCACCTGGAACTGAATGCCGTCCACGCGGGCGCGAGTTTTCTTGCCCGCAATTTTGATGTCGTAGCTCTGGCCTGCGGTCAGCGGCTGTTCCGCCATCCAGACCACATCCACAGACGCGCCCTGCACTGCTGCCAGCGTTTCCTGCGCGTCGACCAGCAGGTCGCCCCGGCTGATATCAATCTCGTCTTTCAGCACCAGGGTGACCGCCTCCCCTGCCCCGGCTTCCTGGAGGTCGCCGTCGAACGTCACGATGCGCGCGATTGCCGATTCTACGCCGGAGGGCAGCACTTTGACACGCTGTCCCACCTTCACGGAGCCGGAGGCAATCGTGCCGGAGAAGCCGCGGAAATCGAGATTTGGACGGTTAACGTACTGCACCGGGAAGCGCATCGGCTGGGTATCAACCACGCGCTGAATTTCAACGGTCTCCAGCACTTCCAGCAGCGTCGGGCCGCTGTACCACGGCATATTCGCACTCTGGGAGGCGACGTTATCGCCTTCCAGCGCGGAAAGCGGCACGAAGCGGATATCCAGATTACCCGGCAGCTGTTCGGCAAAGGTAAGGTAACTCTGGCGGATCTCCTCAAATTTCTCTTCGCTGAAGTTCACCAGATCCATCTTGTTGACCGCCACGACCAGGTGTTTGATCCCCAGCAGCGTGGAGATAAAGCTGTGACGACGGGTTTGATCCAGCACGCCTTTACGGGCGTCGATCAGCAGGATCGCCAGGTCGCAGGTCGACGCGCCGGTCGCCATATTACGGGTATACTGCTCGTGCCCCGGGGTGTCGGCGATAATAAATTTGCGCTTCTCCGTTGAGAAATAGCGATAGGCCACGTCAATGGTGATGCCCTGCTCGCGCTCCGCCTGCAAACCATCCACCAGCAGCGCCAGGTCGAGTTTTTCACCCTGGGTACCATGACGTTTGCTGTCGTTGTGCAGAGAAGAGAGCTGATCTTCGTAAATCTGGCGTGTATCGTGCAACAGGCGACCAATCAGGGTACTTTTCCCGTCATCCACGCTGCCGCAGGTCAGAAAACGCAGCAGACTTTTGTGTTGTTGCGCGTGCAGATACGCTTCCACGCCGCCTTCGTTGGCAATTTGTTGAGCAATAGTGGTGTTCATGGCGGCTCCTTAGAAATAACCCTGACGTTTCTTCAGCTCCATGGAGCCTGCCTGGTCGCGGTCAATCACGCGCCCCTGTCGCTCACTGGTGGTCGACACCAGCATCTCTTCAATGATCTCCGGCAGCGTCTGCGCGTTGGATTCCACCGCGCCGGTCAGCGGCCAGCAGCCGAGGGTACGGAAACGCACCATCTGTTTTTTGATGACTTCGCCCGGCTGCAGGTCGATGCGATCGTCGTCGATCATCATCAGCATGCCGTCGCGCTCGAGCACCGGACGCTCAGCCGCCAGATACAGCGGAACGATCTCGATATTTTCCAGATAGATGTACTGCCAGATATCCAGCTCGGTCCAGTTGGAGAGCGGGAAAACGCGGATGCTTTCGCCTTTGTTGATCTGGCCGTTGTAGTTGTGCCACAGCTCCGGGCGCTGGTTTTTCGGATCCCAGCGGTGGAAACGATCGCGGAAAGAGTAGATACGCTCTTTAGCACGAGACTTCTCTTCGTCACGGCGCGCGCCGCCGAAGGCGGCATCAAAGCCGTATTTGTTCAGCGCCTGCTTCAGCCCTTCGGTTTTCATGATATCCGTGTGTTTGGCGCTGCCGTGCACGAAGGGGTTAATGCCCATCGCCACCCCTTCCGGGTTTTTATGCACCAGCAGCTCGCAGCCGTAAGCTTTTGCGGTACGGTCGCGGAATTCGTACATTTCGCGGAATTTCCAGCCGGTATCGACGTGCAGCAGCGGGAACGGCAGCGTACCCGGATAAAACGCTTTACGCGCCAGATGCAGCATGACGCTGGAATCTTTACCGATGGAGTACATCATCACCGGGTTAGAAAATTCGGCTGCCACTTCGCGGATAATATGGATACTTTCCGCTTCGAGCTGCCGCAGGTGAGTAAGTCGTTTTTGGTCCATAACCGTTCCTTAAGCCAGATTCACAACAGAGGAACCAAACCCCTCTGAGTCTGTAGTATGTTGAAACCAGGCGAGCGTACTGTGCAGCTGTACCACTTCCCCCACCACGATCAGGGCGGGCATCGGGGCATCTTTCGCCAGGTCTGCAAGTTCTTGTAATGTGCCGATAGCAACATGCTGATCGACGCGGGTGCCGCGAGAAATCACGGCAACGGGCGTCGCTGCCTCGCGACCGTGCTGAATCAGCTGTTCGCTGATGTCTGCGGCTTTCATCGTGCCCATGTATATCGCCAGCGTTTGCCGGCTCTGGGCGAGATGCGACCAGTCAAACGGCGTGCTGTCTGCCTTGTAGTGCCCGGTCACAAACGTGACGCTCTGCGCATAATCGCGATGGGTCAGCGGAATACCGGCATAGGCCGTTACTGCTGATGCCGCCGTAATGCCAGGCACCACCTGGAACGGCACGCCCGCTTCGGCTGCCGCCTGCAACTCTTCTCCGCCGCGTCCGAAGATAAACGGATCGCCCCCTTTCAGACGCACCACGGTTTTGCCCGCTTTGGCGGCAGCAATCAGCATCTGATTGGTGTCGTGCTGCGGCACAGAGTGCTCGCCTGCCCGTTTGCCGACGCAAATTTGCTCCGCGTCGCGACGAATCAGCTCGCGTACGCCGTCGGTGACCAGATGGTCGTAGAACACCACGTCCGCGTCCTGCAGCACCTGAAGGCCACGCAGCGTCAGAAGCCCGGCATCGCCCGGCCCCGCGCCCACCAGAATGATCTCCCCGTTCGTACTGCCAGGGTTGTCCAGTTCGTCTTCGAGAATTTTCTGCGCCGCCGTCTCATTGCCGGCCTGCATCAGGCTGGCAAAGCGGCCGCGAAACACCCGCTCCCAGAAGCGACGACGTTCCGCCACGCTGGTCAACCGGGTCTTCAGATGGTTACGCCAGTAGCTGGCTGTCTCCGCCATGCGCCCGAGGCTTGTCGGCAGCAGTGCTTCGATTTTTTCCCGCAGCACGCGCGCCAGCACCGGAGCGGTCCCGCCGGAGGATATCGCCACCAGAAGCGGCGAACGGTCAACGATCGACGGGAAGATAAACGAGCATAACGGCTGGTCGTCCACGACATTCACCAGACGGTAACGAGCCTGAGCGGCGTCGGAAACACGACGGTTCAGGTCGCGATCTTCGGTCGCCGCTATTACCAGCACTACGCTGTCGATTTGTGATTCGTCAAAATCCGCTTCTGCCACTACCCGCACCTGCGCCCCTGCGCGCTGCAAAAACGCGATTTTGCGATCGGCAATTTCACCCGTGCCAACAACCAGCACCGGTTTCTCTTTAATCGCGGCAAATAAGGGCAGATAGTCCACAGGCAACAACTCACTAACAACGAGGAATAGAGGGACTATAGGGGGCGGCTTAGACCGAATGAAATTACGAATTGGAATGAGTAGTTACTCAATGGAATAACGATGTGAAAAAGTTAATATCAAAAAGTGCTTAACACGCGAATTTTCGGGCATTTAAGAGCAATTCAAATTGTGTATGGACGATCACAGTTTCATACTAGGCCAGTTAAAATTTTGCTCTGTTTTTAAGGACTCACTATGTTTTCCGCAACGCGCCACTGTGTTGCTGCCCTGGCGCTAGGCGTTTGCTTTATTCTTCCGGCTCAGGCAAAAAATCAACCCTATGGTGAAATCGCCACTCAGCAGGCGCGGCATATTGCCACCGTTTTCCCTGGCCGCATGACCGGTTCACCTGCGGAAATGCTCTCTGCTGACTATATTCGCCAGCAATTTGCTGATATGGGTTACCAGAGCGATATCCGGTCGTTTCACAGCCGCTATATCTATACCTCGCGCAATAAAACACAAAACTGGCACAACGTGACCGGCAGTACGGTTATTGCGGCTCACGAAGGTCGCGCGGCGGAACAGATTATCATCATGGCGCATCTCGATACTTACGCACCGCTCAGCGATGCCGACACCGATAACAACCTCGGCGGACTGACGCTGCAGGGCATGGACGATAACGCAGCGGGTCTTGGCGTGATGCTCGAACTGGCCGAGCGAATGAAGAACATTCCGACGCAATATGGCATTCGTTTCGTTGCCACCAGCGGTGAAGAGGAGGGTAAGCTCGGCGCTGAGAATCTCCTTAAACGCATGAGCGCTGAAGAGAAGAAAAATACGCTGCTGGTAATTAACCTCGATAACCTGATTGTCGGCGATAAACTGTATTTCAACAGCGGGCAGAGTACACCGGGTAGCGTGCGTAAACTGACGCGTGACCGGGCGCTCGCCATTGCCCGCAGCCACGGGGTGTATGCCGCCAGCAACCCGGGCGGCAATCCAAATTATCCGCGAGGAACGGGCTGCTGCAACGACGGCGAAGTGTTCGATAAAGCGGGCATTCCGGTCCTGTACGTGGAAGCAACCAACTGGGCGCTGGGGAAAAAAGATGGCTACCAGCAACGGGGAAAATCGAAAGCCTTCCCGGACGGGACAAGCTGGCATAACGTGATGCTGGATAATCAGCAGCATATTGATAGCGCCCTGCCGCAGCGCATTGAACACCGCAGCCGGGACGTGGTGAAAGTGATGCTGCCGCTGGTGAAGGAGCTGGCGAAGGCGGGGAAAGGTTGAAGTTTTTAAGTATAGCGCGGCCTGATGCCCTCACCCCAACCCTCTCCCACAGGGAGAGGGCGGTTAAGGAATTACCCTTCGTGCAACCCGCACTCGCGCTTCAGCCCAAAGAATCGCGTCTCTTCTTCCGCCATTCCCGGTTCCCATTTGCGCGTGGTGTGGGTGTCTCCAACTGACAGGTAGCCCTGGTCCCACAGCGGATGGTACTTCAGCCCGTGTTTTTGCAGGTACTGGTACACCGTCCTGTTATCCCAGTCGATAATCGGCAGCACCTTAAAGACTCCGCGCTGGACTGCCAGCACCGGCAGCGTGGCACGGCTGCCGGATTGCTCACGGCGCAACCCTGCAAACCACGTCTGCGCGTTAAGCTCTTTCAGTGCCCGGTTCATCGGCTCGACTTTGTTGATCTCATTGTATTTCTCAATGCCCTCAACGCCCTGCTCCCACAGCTTGCCGTAGCGTGCTTCCTGCCAGGCCGCGCTTTCCGTCGCGCGGTAGATTTTCAGGTTCAGCCTGAGCTTGTCCGTCAGCTCGTCAATAAACTGGTAGGTTTCCGGGAACAGGTAGCCGGTGTCGGTGAGGATCACCGGAATGTCCGGACGGATCTGATTCACCAGATGCAAACTCACCGCCGCCTGAATACCAAAGCTCGACGAAAGCACATAGTCTCCCGGCAGGTTTTCCAGCGCCCAGGCCACGCGCCCTTCGGCGTCGAGCTTTTCCAGTTGGGCGTTGGTTTCTGCCAGTGCCAGAATGCGTTCGACTTTTGGCAGTTCGTTAAGGGCGTTTAGATCGAGTACGGACATAATTACCTCTCGTGGTTACTCCCAGAAATCCCTTGCGGGATCGAGCACCGGGCGAATGATGCCCGCACGCACCGTAAAGTCGCCGAAGCCTTCACCCGCTTCGCGCTCTTTCGCCCAGCGCCCGACAAGCTCATCGATGGAATCAAGGATTTCCGGCTCGGTGATGTTCTCGCGGAACATACGCGGAATACGTGTGCCGATACGGTTACCGCCCAGATGCAGGTTATAGCGACCCGGCGCTTTCCCCACCAGCCCCAGCTCGGCCAGCATCGCGCGGCCGCAGCCGTTCGGGCAGCCGGTCACTCGCATAACAATATGCTCGTCCGGAATGCCGTGTTTTTCCAGAATCGCTTCCACTTTGTCAGTAAATGACGGCAGGAAACGTTCCGCTTCGGCCATCGCCAGCGGACAGGTCGGGAACGACACGCAGGCCATGGAGTTTTCACGCTGCGGTTTGACCGCATCCATCAATCCATGATCGCGCGCCAGCGTCTCGATCTTCGCCTTCTGGCTCTCCGGCACGCCGGCAATGATCAGGTTCTGGTTAGCGGTAATGCGGAACTCGCCTTTGTGGATCTTCGCAATTTCCAGCAGACCGGTTTTCAGCGGACGGCCCGGATAATCCAGAATTCGACCATTTTCGATAAACAGCGTCAGATGCCATTTATTGTCGATACCTTTCACCCAGCCAATACGATCGCCGCGACCGGTGAATTCGTAAGGACGGACTGGCTCAAATTTGATCCCCGCGCGACGCTCCACTTCCGCTTTGAACGTCTCCACCCCCACGCGCTCGAGGGTATATTTGGTCTTCGCGTTTTTACGGTCGGTACGGTTACCCCAGTCGCGCTGGGTCGTGACCACGGCTTCCGCCACCGCCAGCGTGTGCTCCAGCGGCAGGAAACCAAACTCGCTCGCGGTGCGGGCGTAGGTTTTCTTGTTACCGTGCTCAATGGACAGGCCCCCGCCCACCAGCAGGTTAAAGCCGACCAGCTTGCCGTTTTCGGCAATCGCCACGAAGTTCATGTCGTTGGCGTGCAGGTCAATATCGTTCTGCGGCGGGATCACGACCGTGGTTTTGAACTTACGCGGCAGATAGGTCTGGCCGAGAATCGGTTCTTCATCGGTGGTCGCGACTTTCTCCTGATCGAGCCAAATCTCTGCATAGGCGCGGGTGCGCGGCAGCAGATGCTCAGAGATCTTCTTCGCCCACTCATACGCTTCGGCATGCAGCTCAGACTCGTACGGGTTCGACGTGCAAAGCACGTTACGGTTCATGTCGTTGGCGGTAGCCAGTGCGTCCAGCCCAACGGAGTGCAGCATCTGGTGCACCGGCTTCACGTTCTTCTTCAGAATACCGTGGAACTGGAAGGTCTGACGGTTGGTCAGGCGGATGCTGCCGTAGATCGTGTTTTCGCCAGCGAATTTATCAATCGCCTGCCACTGTTTGGTGGTGATGACCCCACCCGGCAGACGGCAGCGCAGCAGCATCGCATGACGCGGCTCCAGCTTCTGTTCGGCACGCTCAGCGCGAATATCGCGGTCGTCCTGCTGGTACATACCGTGGAAACGGATCAGCAGGAAGTTGTCACCTTTAAAACCGCCGGTGAGACCGTCATTCAAATCTTCAGCAATGGTGCCGCGCAGGTAGTTGCTTTCCAGCTTCATGCGCTCGGCGTCTGTCAGTTTACCTTCGACCACCAGTGGCCCTGGATGTTTTTCGCTCATTAGTAGACATCTCGCTGATAACGGCGCTCAACGCGCAGCTCACTTAAAAATTCATCCGCCGTTTCGGCATCCATACCGCCGAATTCGGCAATCACTTCCAGCAGTGCCTGCTCAACGTCTTTCGCCATGCGATTGGCGTCGCCGCAGACATAAATGTGGGCACCGTCATTGATCCAGCGCCACAGCTCTGCGCCCTGTTCGCGCAGTTTGTCTTGTACGTAGACTTTTTCTTTCTGGTCGCGGGACCAGGCCAGATCGATGCGGGTCAGCACGCCCTCTTTGACGTAACGCTGCCACTCAACCTGGTAGAGGAAATCTTCGGTAAAGTGCGGGTTGCCGAAGAACAGCCAGTTTTTGCCTGGCGCGTCGTCCGCCGCACGTTGTTGCATAAAGGCGCGGAACGGCGCAATACCGGTGCCAGGACCAATCATGATCACCGGGGTTTCCGGGTTTGCCGGCAGACGGAAGTTGTCGTTGTGCTCGATAAAGACGCGCACTTCACCCTCTTCTTCCACGCGGTCCGCCAGGAAACTTGATGCCCCACCCGCACGGGCGCGGCCTTCGATGTCATAACGCACCACGCCCACGGTGATATGCACTTCGCTCTCCACCTCTGCCTGAGAAGAGGCGATGGAGTAGAGGCGCGGGGTCAATGGACGCAGCAGCCCGACTACTGCATCGGCATCCAGCTGCGCCGGAGAGAAACGCACCATATCGACAATCGGCGTCGTCGCGGCGTAATGCTGCAGTTTCGCTTTGTCGCCCACCAGCGGCAGCAGCGATTCACTGCGCGTTAAGGTGGCGTAATTTTCGACGATGTTCGGAGTGTTGACCGTCAGTTCGAAATGCCACTTCAGCGCATCAGAAAGCGACTGGGTTTTGCCGTCAACGGTGACAGGCTCATCGCCTTTCAGCCACAGCAGCTCAACCAGCTCTTTCACCAGCGCCGGATCGTTCTGATACCAGACGCCCAGCGCATCGCCAGGCTGATAACGCAGGCCAGAGTCACCGAGATCGATTTCGATATGACGCACGTCTTTTTCCGAGTCGCGGCCAGTGATTTTCTGGTTCACCGACAGGCTTGCCGCCAGCGGTGCTTCTTTCGTGTAAGGGCTGGTATGGATATCGTTGACGACGCCCGCTGAGGTCAATGCGGCCTGCGCCGGCGTCTCTTTCGGCACGCGCGCTTTCAGCACCTCAACGATGCGCGCGCGCCATTCGGCGGCGGCAGTCTGGTATTCCACATCCGCGTCGACGCGGTCCAGCAGGCGCTCTGCGCCGAGCTCCGCCAGCTTACTGTCGAAGTCTTTACCGGACTGACAGAAGAATTCATAGGAGGTATCGCCCAGACCAAACACGGCAAACGCCGTGCCATCCAGTTTTGGGGCTTTTTTCGAGAACAGAAACTTATGCAGCGCTACCGCTTCTTCAGCGGGTTCACCTTCGCCCTGGGTAGAGGCGACCACCACCAGCAGCTTTTCTGACGCGATTTGCTTAAATTTATAATCGCCGGCGTTGACCAGGTTCACGTTCAGTTTGGCGGCCAGCAGGTCGTCACGAAGCCGCTCGGCCACGCGGCGGGCATTGCCCGTCTGCGAGGCGGAAATCAGCGTAATAGCGGGAATTTCCACAGCCGTTGCCGGTGCGCCCGCGACAGCGCCAGGCTGCTGATTGAGCATTCCCCAGAAATAACCGGAGACCCAGGCAAGCTGAGTGGGAGAAAAATCAGAGGTGGCAGCCTGAAGGCGCGCCAGTTGCTCCGGGTTCAGGGGAAGCAAATTTGATGGTGGGGCCTGTGTTGTCATGCGTCGTTATGTTCCAGTAGCCAAGCGGACTTTAAGCGAATAAATCCAAACTGAAGATAAGGTTAACGGCGAGGATAATAACAATTAAAGAAGGGATGGAAATAATAAATAACCAAATGGACTAACCTGTTTTAGTTATCGTTCTTAGCGATAAAACAGGTTAGCTAAATCATTGAAAATAAATAGCAAAAAACCAAAAAAAGCACCTTACCGCCATGGCTGCGCCTTCAGAGCCGTTTTAGTTAATGCTAAAAATTGTGCTTTCCGGTACTATGCGGCGGTTTTTTCCGCATTACTGAGAGCGATCATGTCCACCACACTGTTTAAAGATTTCACCTTCGAAGCCGCCCACCACCTTCCGCATGTTCCTGAAGGGCATAAATGTGGCCGTCTGCACGGGCATTCGTTTATGGTGCGTCTTGAGATCACCGGTGAAGTTGATCCGCATACCGGTTGGATCATGGATTTTGCCGAACTGAAGGCCGCGTTTAAACCGACCTACGACCGTCTGGATCACTACTATCTGAATGAGATCCCGGGCCTTGAAAACCCGACCAGCGAAGTGCTGGCAAAATGGATTTGGGATCAGATGAAGCCGCTGGTACCACTGCTGAGCGCAGTGATGATCAAAGAGACCTGCACGGCAGGCTGCGTGTATCGCGGAGAGTAAAAAAATAGCCCGGCAAAACCGGGCTTTTTTTTAGGCTATATTCAGGTACTTGTGCGTCTGCATCGACAGGCGCCAGTTACGCGCGATGCAGGTTTCAATACACAGACGCGTCGCATCTTCTTTCTGGCTGATAGGCTGCAGGGCAATCACCCGCTGCTTTTCATCCGTCAGCGTCGCCAGCAGTTCGTCCAGCGCTTCGATATCGCGCACGCGCCCTACCGGGTGCTTAATCTCATCCGCGCGTTCCAGCGCCTGAGAGAGCACGTCATACCCGCCGCGCATATTCACTTTTGGCGAAACCGTCACCCAGGTAGAGTGAGAGCAGCGCACTTCGTGGGTGCCGCTGGTTTCAATCTGGCAGCTGTAGCCGTTCTTTTCGAGCAGCTCGGTCAGCGGGGTCAGATCGTGGATACAGGGTTCACCGCCGGTGATCACCACATGGCGCGCCGTCCAGCCCTGACGACCAATAATCGCCAGCAGATCTTCTGAACTGCCCGCGCCCCACTTATCGCTCTCTTTGGTTTTCGCCAGAATGCTAAACAGCGACACTTCCCGATCTGCGAGCTTATCCCACGTATGTTTGGTATCACACCAGGCACAGCCAACCGGGCATCCCTGTAAACGAATAAAGATAGCGGGAACACCGGTAAAGTAACCCTCGCCTTGCAGGGTCTGGAACATCTCGTTAATCGGGTACTGCATAGTCATCTCAGTTAAGGGGATAAACGATAAGTATCGCAGATCCCCGCCGGATGGTCATGCTCCATCGGTGCTTTGCGCGCTAATCGCCGCCATAAACCGTTCGGTAATTTGCTGTGGACGGGTGATCGCG
This sequence comes from Enterobacter sp. T2, assembly GCF_010692925.1. Lineage (NCBI taxonomy): Bacteria > Pseudomonadati > Pseudomonadota > Gammaproteobacteria > Enterobacterales > Enterobacteriaceae > Enterobacter > Enterobacter sp. T2. The sequence continues at coordinate 3,795,010 of NZ_CP048736.1, forward strand.
CCGCCGACGACGACCGTGTGCGCACCCAGCGCCAGGCACCGGGCCGCGCGCTCAGGCGTATCCACGTTCCCTTCGGCAACCACGGGAACCGTCACGGCCGCCAGCACGGCCTTCAGGAACGCGCAGTCGTTCTCCGGAAGCGAATGGCCTGCCGTTTCCGCCGTATAGCCGTAAAGCGTCGTGCCGACGCAGTCAAAGCCCAGCGCCTGCGCCGTCACGGCTTCGTCCACGGTGGAAATATCCGCCATCAGCAGTACCGAGGGGTAGCGCGAGCGGATGCGCATGACCAGCGTTTCCAGGGATTCCCCACCGGGACGCTCCCTGGCCGTGGCATCAAGGGCTATGATTTCCGGAGAGACGGCCATGAGCTCATCCACCTCTTTCATCGTGGCGGTGATAAACACTTCGCTTTCCGGGTAATCCCGTTTGATGATGCCGATGACAGGCAAAGAGACCTGCTGCTTAATGGCCTCGATATCCACCACGCTGTTGGCACGAATGGCAGCGGCCCCGCCCTGCGCCGCCGCCAGCGCCATCCGCGACATAATAAACGGGCTATGCAGCGGTTCATTCTCCAGCGCCTGACAGGAGACGACCAGTTTTCCCTTCAGGTTATCCAGTACAGTTTTCATTACGATAAAATCTCTTCCACTTCGTTTTTGATAATGGTGACGTGCGGGCCATAAATGACCTGAACCCCGTTACCGCGCACGATAACGCCGCGCGCGCCGGTCGCTTTCAGCGCCGCGTCATCCACCTTGCTGCCGTCTTTGACCGTGACGCGAAGGCGCGTGGCGCAGCAGTCCACCTCGTCCAGATTGTCTTTTCCACCTAATCCGGCGATCACCGCCGCAGCACGCTCGCTTTGCGGCAGACTCACTTCATCAACCATCGCCGTCTTTTCACGGCCCGGCGTGGCGAAATCAAAACGGTTAATCAGGTAGCGGAAGGTGAAGTAGTAAAGGAAGAACCACGGCACGCCGACCAGCGGAACGAACATCCAGTTGGTTTTGGCCTCCCCCTGCAAAATACCGAACAGCACGAAGTCGATAAAACCGCCTGAGAAGGTTTGCCCGATGGTGATATGCAGCATGTGTGCAAGCATGAACGCCAGCCCGTCAAACAGCGCATGGATGACGTAAAGCACCGGCGCAATAAACAGGAAGGAGAACTCGATGGGCTCGGTAATGCCCGTCAGGAAAGAGGTTAACGCCGCAGAGAGCAGAAGCCCGGCAACGCGCTTTTTGTTCTCGGGTTTTGCCGTGTGGTACATCGCCAGACACGCGCCGAGCAGGCCAAACATCATCGTAATAAAGCGCCCGGACATGAAGCGCGACGTGCCTTCATAAAACTGACGCGTCGTCGGGTCAGCCAACTGGGCAAAGAAGATACGCTGCGTACCCTCCACCAGATGACCATTGACGATCTCGCTGCCGCCAAGGGCCGTGGTCCAGAACGGAAGATAGAAGATGTGGTGCAACCCGAACGGGCCCAGCATGCGTAAAATGAAGCCGTACAGCAGGGTGCCCAAATAACCTGTGGCGTCTACCAGCCCGCCCAGACCAAAGATCAGTTTCTGGAAATGCGGCCAGACCACGGTCATCAGCGCGCCGACGAGTATCGCCGCCAGCGAGCTGATAATCGGGACAAAGCGCGAGCCGCCAAAGAAGCCCAGGAACTGCGGAAGGGCAATTTTATTAAACCGGTGATGCAACGCGCAGGTCACGAGACCAATCACTACGCCGCCAAATACACCCGTTTCCAGCGTCTGAATCCCCAGCGTCATCCCCTGCCCCACGGCCCCCGGGTTATCCTGCGCCAGTTTGCCGGTGAGGATCAGCAGCGCGTTGATGGTGGCGTTCATCACCAGAAACGCCAGTAACGCCGCCAGCCCTGCCGTGCCTTTATCACTTTTTGCCAGCCCAACGGCCACCCCAACCGCAAACAGCACCGAGAGGTTCGCAAATACGATGGAACCTGCACTGCTCATGATGGTGAAAACCGCCTGCAGCCAGCCCACATCTAAAAACGGATAGGCCGTCAGCGTATTGGGATTCGACAACGCGCCGCCTATCCCAAGCAGCAGACCCGCCGCAGGCAACACGGCGATGGGCAACATAAACGATTTGCCGAAGCGCTGCGCTTTTTCAAACCATCCCCCCGAAGAGGCTCCACTGAACATTTGCATCATTTTTTCATCCCTCATTTATTGATGAAAATTTTTACCATATAAATATTTAATAGTGAAAATTATCATCAAAAACCAGGAGACCGATCATACTTTTTCAAAATGACTGGCATCTTTCCCCCGCTTTCCGTCACACTAGTCACAGAGAAACGCATTAAGGACCTGGCATGTCGGACCATGAAAATCTGCTGCTGAAGCTCCGCCAGGAGGCTTCCGGGTACAGCCCAACACAACAAAAACTCGGCGAGTTTGTCCTCAGCGATCCCGCCCGAGTGCTCTACCTGACGATCACGGAACTGGCGCGCGAGAGTCACACCAGCGAGGCCAGCGTGACGCGTCTTTGCCGGACGCTGGGCTGCAAGGGCTATAACGAATTCAAAATGGCGCTGGCGCTGGATATTCAGCAGGGTCAGCCCGCGCGAGAGGCCGGGGATGAAATTGATAACGTGGTGGATGAGTCAATCCTGGCTCTGCAGGATACCGCCAGGCTCCTGGACCGGGCGCTGCTTGAAAAAGCCGCACTGGCACTGCATCAGGCGCACTCCGTGCAGATCTATGGCGTCGCGGCCAGCGCAATCCTCGGTGAGTATCTGCATTACAAGTTATTAAGGCTGGGTAAACCCGCACAGTTATTTAGCGACATGCACCGCGCAGCCATGAATGCGGCAACGCTCTCGGCTGAAACGCTGGTCGTGGCTATCTCCAGTTCCGGTTCTACGCGGGATTTACTTCATGTGGTGAAACTGGCCCGCAAGCGCGGCGTAAAGGTTCTGGCGCTCAGCAACACGCCACGTAGCCCGCTGGCTTCCCTGAGTGATATGCAACTGGTAGCCGCCAAGCCAGAAGGCCCGCTTAGCGCTGGCGCGCTCAATGCAAAGGTGGGTGTCATGCTGCTGGTCGAATTGCTGACCACCTCTCTTATTGCGCTGGACAACCATTACGCGGATGTTAGCCAGCAAACAGCCAGCGCTACGCTTCCTTTGCTGCTCTGAAAATATTACGCAGGCTACATAAACTAGCCTGCTTTTTACGTTACTCAATTTCCCTTAAGCAAAATTTAATTTATTTTCCAGATAAATGTTTGGTGTAACAAAATATTTTATTTATTACATTTTCAATGCTGTAACCACCCTAATCCTGAATCATAAAAATACATACAAATCATAAAGTTGAAATATAATTATTTATAAATTGAATTTTTCACCTTTCCGCAATGTCCAATATCTCCACCTGATTTCCTTTCCTTAAAATAAGCTTAAGACGCTGCCTGTTTCGGCGATTTATTATTTAAATGCCGTTTACTTTTGCGCGCCTACAATCCGCCTCATCAATCATAATGAGACGGTATTAATGAAGATGTTATTGATTACAGGCGTGACCGGTTTCCTGGGCGGTGCAGTACTTGAAAAAATCCTGACGAGCGATCAATCCGTGAAACTCCTTTTGCTTGCCCGCGCCGGCGATCCGCAAAGCGGGCTGGAGCGCGTGCAGGAGAACATGCGTAAGTTCAACGTTTCTGAGGAGAAACTGGCTTCCCTGAGCGTGGAGAATATTATCATTGGCGACCTCAGTCAGCCGGAGGCCTTTCTGAACGATCCGCGACTGAACCAGGTCACGCATGTGGTTAACTGCGCGGCTGTCGCCTCATTTGGAAACAACCCGCTTATCTGGAAGGTAAACGTCGACGGTACCCTTGCGCTGGCACGCCGCATGGAACAGGTCACTGGACTGCAGCGTTTCCTGCACGTAGGCACCGCAATGTCATGCACCCCGGAGCAGGATTCACTGGTCGCGGAAAGTGCTGAATTTAGAGAAAATGCTGAACATCTGGTGGAATACACTTATTCGAAGTCAACCATTGAAAAGCTGATGCGTCAGGCGTGCCCGGACCTGCCGCTGCTTATCGCCCGCCCCTCCATCGTCGTCGGCCATACCCGTCACGGCTGCACGCCGTCGAGCAGCATCTTCTGGGTCTTTAGTATGGGCCTGATGCTGCAAAAGTTTATGTGTTCAATGGAAGACCGGATCGACGTAGTGCCGGTGGATTATTGCGCCGACGCGATGTTAATGCTGCTCGGCAGCAACGCGCGTCCGGGTGAGGTGGTGCATATTTCTGCCGGGGAAGAAAACAGCGTTCGCTTTGCAGACATCGATCAGGCGATGGCGCAGGCGCTGGAGAAAGCGCCCGTCGGTGATAAGTATGCGCAGGTCAGCTACGAAACGCTGGTCAGAATGCGCCGCGAGCTGAAAACGATTTTTGGTCCATGCAACGAACGCCTGATGCTGAGAGCGATGCGCTTATACGGCGCCTTTGCCACGCTGAACGTGCGCTTCAGCAACGATAAGCTGCTCAGCATGGGAATGCCGAAACCCCCGCGTTTTACGGATTATATCGCCCGCTGCGTCCAGACCACCCGGGGATTGACCATCCCGGAGCAAATGGCGGTCGATTTTAAATAGCCAAAAAAATGCCAGTCTTTCGACTGGCATTTTCATTTAAGGCTTAAGCAATTATGCCTGGCCTTTGATCTCTTTACGACCGTTGTATGGTGCTTTTTCGCCCAGTGCTTCTTCGATACGAATCAGCTGGTTGTATTTAGCAACACGGTCAGAACGGCTCATAGAACCGGTTTTGATCTGGCCTGCAGCGGTACCCACTGCCAGGTCAGCAATGGTTGCATCTTCAGTTTCACCAGAACGGTGAGAGATGACAGCGGTGTAGCCAGCGTCTTTCGCCATTTTGATCGCGGCCAGGGTTTCGGTCAGAGAACCGATCTGGTTGAATTTGATCAGGATGGAGTTAACGATGCCTTTCTCGATGCCTTCTTTCAGGATCTTGGTGTTGGTTACGAACAGATCGTCACCAACCAGCTGGATTTTGTCGCCCAGTACTTTGGTCTGGTATGCGAAACCATCCCAGTCAGACTCGTCCAGACCGTCTTCGATAGAGACGATTGGGTACTGTTTGGTCAGGTCTTCCAGGAAGTGAGTGAACTCTTCGGAGGTGAACGCTTTGTTGCCTTCGCCAGCCAGAACGTATTTACCGTCTTTGTAGAATTCAGATGCCGCACAGTCCATCGCCAGGGTGATGTCTTTGCCCAGCTCGTAGCCAGCAGCTTTTACTGCTTCTGCGATAACAGCCAGAGCTTCTGCGTTAGAACCCAGGTTTGGCGCATAGCCACCTTCGTCACCTACAGCCGTGTTCATACCTTTAGCTTTCAGAACTTTAGCCAGGTTGTGGAACACTTCAGAACCCATACGTACCGCTTCTTTCAGGGATTTCGCGCCAACTGGCTGAATCATGAATTCCTGAATATCAACGTTGTTGTCTGCGTGCTCACCACCGTTGATGATGTTCATCATTGGTACAGGCATGGAGTATTTGCCTGGGGTGCCGTTCAGTTCAGCGATGTGCTCGAACAGTGGCATACCTTTAGCAGCCGCTGCTGCTTTGGCGTTCGCCAGGGAAACCGCCAGGATTGCGTTCGCACCGAAGTTAGATTTGTTTTCAGTACCGTCCAGATCGATCATGATCTTGTCGATGCCAGCCTGGTCTTTAGCGTCTTTGCCAATGATGGCCTGAGCAATAGGACCGTTTACAGCGCCAACCGCTTTCAGTACGCCTTTGCCCATGAAACGGGATTTGTCGCCATCGCGCAGTTCCAGCGCTTCGCGGGAACCCGTAGAAGCACCTGATGGAGCAGCTGCCATACCGACGAAACCACCTTCCAGATGAACTTCAGCTTCAACGGTCGGGTTACCACGGGAGTCGATGATTTCACGACCGATGACTTTAACGATTTTGGACATTAGATTTTCCTCAGTACAAGTTAAACTAAAACTCCAGACAAACAACGCGTACCAAAGGTACGCGTTGCCGTTCTAACTTTTTTTACTTCGCCTGACGCTTCTGGTACTCGCTGGCGGCTTTCACGAAGCCTGCAAACAGCGGATGCCCGTCACGCGGCGTTGAAGTAAATTCCGGGTGGAACTGGCAGGCAACAAACCATGGATGGTTTGGCACTTCAATGATCTCGACTAACTGATCATCCCCGGAGCGGCCCGCAACGCGCAGGCCCGCAGCTTCAATTTGTTTCAACAGCATGTTGTTGACTTCATAGCGGTGACGATGGCGCTCGGTGATGACCGATTCGCCATACAGCTTGCGAACCACGCTATCGTCGGACAGCTGGCAGGCCTGTGCGCCAAGACGCATTGTGCCACCCAGATCGCTCTTCTCGGTACGGACTTCGACGTTACCGTCTTCGTCGCGCCATTCCGTAATCAGCGCCACTACAGGGTACTTACAGTCTGGCACAAATTCCGTAGAGTTCGCGTTTTCCATTCCCGCTACGTTGCGCGCAAATTCGATCAGCGCAACCTGCATACCCAGGCAGATGCCGAGGTAAGGAATATTGTTTTCACGCGCGTAGCGTGCAGTGGCGATCTTGCCTTCAACACCGCGGTAGCCAAAGCCGCCAGGGATGAGAATCGCATCCAGATCTTTCAGAATTTCCACGCCACGCGTTTCAACATCCTGCGAATCAATCAGCTTGATGTTCACGGAGACGCGGTTCTTCAGACCACCGTGTTTCAGCGCTTCGATAACTGACTTATAGGCATCCGGCAGTTCAATGTACTTGCCGACCATACCGATAGTCACTTCGCCCGCCGGATTGGCTTCTTCATAGATAACCTGTTCCCATTCAGACAGGTTAGCTTCCGGACAGTTCAAGCTGAATCGTTTACAAATATAATCGTCCAGGCCCTGCGATTTCAACAGGCCCGGGATTTTATAAATGGAATCGACATCTTTCATTGAAATAACGGCTTTTTCAGGCACGTTACAGAACAATGCAATTTTCGCACGTTCGTTCGCCGGGATAGCGCGATCGGAACGGCAAACCAGGATGTCAGGCTGAATACCGATGGAGAGCAGCTCTTTAACAGAGTGCTGAGTCGGTTTGGTTTTCACTTCACCTGCAGCCGCCATGTAAGGCACCAGCGTCAGGTGCATGAACAGCGCATGCTCACGACCAATATCTACCGCCAGCTGACGAATCGCTTCGAGGAACGGCAGGGATTCGATATCCCCTACGGTACCGCCGATTTCAACCAGCACTACGTCATGCCCTTCGCCACCGGCAAGGACACGCTCTTTGATGGCGTTAGTGATGTGTGGGATAACCTGAACGGTCGCGCCCAGGTAGTCACCGCGGCGCTCTTTACGCAGAACGTCGGAGTAGATGCGGCCAGTCGTAAAGTTGTTACGACGGGTCATTTTGGTACGAATGAAACGCTCGTAGTGGCCAAGATCCAGATCGGTTTCAGCGCCGTCTTCAGTAACGAACACTTCCCCGTGTTGGGTTGGGCTCATGGTGCCAGGATCGACGTTGATGTACGGATCCAGTTTCATCATGGTCACATTGAGGCCACGGGCTTCAAGAATGGCTGCGAGGGAGGCTGCGGCAATGCCTTTACCCAGAGAGGATACGACCCCGCCGGTCACAAAAATATAGTTCGTTGTCATGCTGAACCTGAGAAGTTAGGGTGAAACGATGGAATAACCAGGACGGGAAAGTAGTATACCCGAACACGGCGAGCGCCACAAACTTTCATTCTCCATCTCCATTCCAGGCCATGACAAACATAAGGAGTGAGAAAATAGCCCCTTTTGGGTAAATGTTTTTGACGCAAATCAAGCGCTTGTCATTTAAAAAATCACACAAATTGCGCTTGATCGCAAAATTCCGTTAGAGATCAGATTCCTGGCGTTTTACTTCCTGCCAGACTTCTTCCATCGCCTGGAGGTCAATTCCGGTCATTTCCAGGCCGCGCGAGGCGACAATCCGCTCCACTTCACGAAAACGACGTTCGAATTTCAGATTGGCTTTTTGCAATGCGGTTTCCGCTTTTACACCTAAATGGCGCGAAAGGTTGACGGTCGCAAACAACAGATCGCCCATCTCTTCCTCAAGCTTTGCTTCATCCACCACCGCCTGCTGCGCTTCGTGCATAACCTCGTCGATCTCTTCATGCACTTTATCCAGCACCGGCCCCAGAGAGTCCCAGTCAAAACCGACGGCGGAACAACGCTTTTGAATTTTATGCGCGCGCATCAGCGCAGGCAGACTCAGAGGAATATCGTCCAGCGCCGAATGCTGGGATTTTTCAGCACGCTCGGCGCTTTTTATCTGCTCCCAGCGGGCCAGTACTTCCGCGCTGTTGCCTGCGGTGGCATCGCCAAAGATATGCGGGTGACGGCGCTCAAGCTTGTCACTGATAGCGGCGCAGATATCATCAAAGTTAAAGCGCCCTTCTTCCTGCGCCATCTGGGCGTAGAACACCACCTGGAATAGCAGGTCGCCGAGTTCACCACGCAGGTCGTCAAAATCCTCGCGAGAAATGGCGTCCAGCACCTCGTAGGTCTCTTCAAGCGTGTACGGGGCGATGGTGGAGAAAGTCTGCTCTTTGTCCCACGGGCAGCCGTTTTCCGGATCGCGCAGGCGTTTCATGATGCCGAGCAGGCGGTCGATTTGAGTCATAGTGTTTTCCATTAAAAAACAAGCCGGGTGGCGGCAAAGCCTTACCCGGCCTACAGAAGAGTGTATTTACCCGCCGTGCAGACGACGCGCGTCAATCACATCCGGCACCTGGTTCAGTTTGCCGAGCACGCGACCCAGCACCTGCAGGTTGTAGATTTCGATGGTCATATCGATGGTGGCAAGCTGCTCGCGGGTATCGCTGCGGCTGGCAACACCCAGCACGTTGACCTTCTCGTTGGCGAGAATGGTGGTGATATCGCGCAGCAAGCCGCTGCGGTCATTGGCGGTAACACGCACCACCAGCGAGTAGCCGGCGGAGTAGCTCTCCCCCCAGACCGCTTCCACGATGCGCTCCGGCGCATGGGACTGCAGCTCGGCAAGCTGGTCACAGTCGGAACGGTGGATCGAGATCCCGCGCCCCTGGGTGATAAAGCCGACGATGTCGTCGCCCGGAATTGGCTGACAGCAGCGGGCAATGTGGTGCATCAGATTGCCCACTCCCTCGACCACTACCCGGCCATTGTCTTTACTGCGCTGCTGCGGGGCGTAGGTTTTCTGCTGCAGCTGCTTCAGCGCCGCCGCGTCCTGCTCTTCCGCGCTTGGCTTATTGAACTGCGCCTGCAGGAAGTTAACCATCTGATTGAGACGAATATCGCCGCCGCCAATTGCCGCTAACAGCTCGTCAAGCTCGTTGAAGTTGTAGCGCGGCAGCAGGAATTTCTCGGCCTCTTTCAGGCTGATCCCGATATGTTCCAGTTCGTCGTCAAGGATCTGACGACCGGCAAGGATATTTTTGTCACGATCCTGCTTGCGGAACCAGGCGTGAATTTTCGAGCGCCCGCGGCTGGTGGTGACGTACCCCAGGTTCGGATTAAGCCAGTCCCGGCTCGGGTTAGGCTGCTTCTGGGTGATGATTTCAATCTGATCGCCCATCTGCAACTGGTAAGTGAACGGGACGATGCGCCCGCCGATTTTCGCCCCGATACAGCGGTGCCCCACGTCACTGTGGATGTGGTAGGCAAAATCAAGCGGCGTTGAACCGGCTGGCAGGTCGACCACATCCCCTTTCGGGGTAAAGACGTAGACCCGGTCGTCAAAGACCTGGCTGCGGACTTCGTCGAGCATTTCGCCCGAGTCGGCCATCTCTTCCTGCCACGCAATCAGCTTGCGCAGCCAGGCGATGCGATCCTCGTGACCAGAACGCGCTCCGCCCGACGTTCCCTCTTTGTATTTCCAGTGCGCGGCAACGCCCAGCTCGGCATCTTCGTGCATCTGTTTGGTGCGGATCTGAATTTCGACCGTTTTGCCGCCAGGGCCAAGCACCACGGTGTGAATGGACTGATAACCGTTAGGTTTAGGGTTAGCCACATAGTCATCAAACTCATCCGGCAGATGGCGGAAGTGAGTGTGTACGATCCCCAGCGCGGCGTAGCAGTCCTGCAGACGTTCCGCCACGATACGCACGGCACGCACGTCAAACAGCTCGTCAAAGGCGAGGTGTTTTTTCTGCATTTTGCGCCAGATGCTGTAGATGTGCTTAGGTCGCCCGTAGACTTCGGCGCGCACGTTCTCTTCTTTCATCGCCTGGCGCAAGCCGCCGACGAACTCCTCGATATAGTGCTCGCGGTCAATGCGTCGTTCATGCAGAAGTTTGGCAATGCGCTTATATTCCGCCGGGTGCAGATAACGGAAGCAGTAATCTTCCAGCTCCCATTTGAGCTGACCGATACCTAGCCGGTTCGCCAGCGGCGCATAGATGTTTGTACACTCTTTGGCGGCCAGCACGCGCTCGTCTTCCGGCGCATCCTTCACCTCACGCAGGTGGGCAATACGCTCGGCCAGTTTGATGACCACACAGCGGAAATCATCCACCATGGCCAGCAGCATCCGGCGGACGTTATCGACCTGCTCAGAGGAGACGGAATCGGTGTGCGCGGCTTTAAGCTGGCGGATAGCCGCCATATCGCGCACGCCGTGGATCAGCGCGACGACGGATTTTCCGACGCTCTCACGCAGCACGTCTTCCGTCACGACGTTCGCATCGGCGAGAGGAAACAGCAACGCGGCCTGCAGCGTTTCAATATCCATGTTCAGCATGGATAAGATTTCAACCATCTCCACGCCGCGCCACAAAAGGAGATCGGCATCCGGATGACCCTGTGTGGTGCGAAGACAGTAGGCCCAGGTTTCGGTTAAGCGTTCACACGACTGCTGGCTGGAAATTCCCAGACTTGCGATCCATTTTTGTGGGTCAAACTCCCCAGCTTTATTGAGATGTGCACTTCTTACCGCAACCATTGTCCTCTCCTTTAGGGACCAGGGCCTGTCGAAGTCGACAAGCCAAACAAATTAGATGTGCTCGAACAACACCATCGATTCCAGATGCCCAGTGTGCGGGAACATGTCCAGCATTGCCAGACGCTGAATTTGGTAACCCGCGCTGATTAATGCCTCACTGTCACGGGCAAGCGTTGCCGGGTTACAGGAAACATAGACCACACGCTTCGGGGCAAGTTTAATCACATGCGCCATGACGCCCGGGGCACCGGCGCGCGCCGGGTCGAGCAGGATTTTGTCAAATCCCTGCTGTGCCCACGGCTGTTGCGTCACATCTTCCTCAAGATTTTGATGAAAGAATGTCACATTTTGCAAGCCGTTCTGTTGTGCGTTCTCCTGCCCTTTAGCCACCAGCGCTTCAACGCCTTCCACACCGACGACGCTTGCTGCTTTTCGCGCCAGCGGCAGCGTGAAGTTGCCCATGCCGCAGAACAGATCGAGCACCCGGTCGGTGGGCTGTATATCAAGCCACGCCAGCGCTTTCTCAACCATCTGCTGGTTTACGCCATCATTTACCTGAATGAAATCCCGCGGGCTAAACGTTAAGCGTAGCCCGTTTGACGCATACCAGGGCGCATCACCGGTAACCTGTTCAAGTATCTCGCTTTGTGGAGCAAGGAAAAGCGCCAGGTCGTGGGAATGCGAAAAGCGTTCCAGTTTTTCGCGATCTTTTTTCGATAATGGCGCGGTATGGCGCAACACCATCAGCGGGCCATTATTGGCCATGACCAGTTCGACATGCCCAAGATGGCCAACGCCGTCCAGTCCTGAGAGGCAAGTGCGCACGTGCGGAAGCAATGCTTCAAGATGGGGCACTAAAACAGGGCACTGCTTCACATCAACAATATCGCTGGAGGCCGCTTTGCGAAAACCCATCTCCAGCCGCGCCGTTTTGGGCTGATAACTCAGACTCAGACGCGCGCGGCGACGGTAGCCCCAGGGCTCATCGGCAATAACTTCGTTCACGTCGTGCTTCAGCAGACGCGCCAGGGCGCGGCTTTTGCTTTTTTGCTGTAATTCTGTGCTCGCATGCTGTTGCTGGCAGCCTCCGCAAACGCCAAAATGCGGACAGCGTGGCGCAACGCGCGCCGGGCTATCGTTGAGGCGACGCTTCACCTGTCCGCGCGCGTACTGGCGTTTGTCTTCCGTCAGCGTAATTTCTGCTCGTTCTGTTGGCAGCAAACCTGTTATAAACAGAGTCTTACCATTGTGATGTGCCACCCCCTGACCAAACGGGTCAAGGTCTGTGGCTTCAACAGTAATGATTTGACGCGTCGTCACGCGTCGTTTTGCAGAGTAGAATTGCGCCATCGCCGAGATTTTTCTCACATAAACATAATTATCTTAATTGTCCCATAACGGAACGCCATGACCAACTACAGCCTGCGCGCGCGCATGATGATTTTGATCCTCGCCCCCACCGTTCTCATCGGTTTGCTGCTGAGTATCTTCTTTGTGGTGCACCGCTATAACGATTTGCAGCGACAGCTGGAGGATGCAGGCGCCAGCATCATCGAACCGCTCGCCGTCTCAAGCGAGTACGGGATGAACCTGCAAAACCGCGAATCCATTGGGCAGTTAATCAGCGTGCTTCACCGACGCCACTCGGACATCGTACGCGCCATTTCCGTTTACGACGAACATAACCGCCTGTTTGTCACCTCGAATTTTCATCTCGATCCGGCGGCCCTGAAAATCCCGGACGGTACACCTTTCCCGCGCCATCTCACCGTACTGCGGCGCGGCGATATCATGATCCTGCGCACGCCGATCGTGTCGGAAAGTTATTCCCCCGACGAGTCTGCGCAATCTGACGCCAAATCCAGCGATAACATGCTGGGCTATGTGGCGCTGGAGCTGGATCTCAAGTCAGTCCGGCTACAGCAGTACAAAGAGATTTTTATCTCTGGCGTGATGATGCTGTTCTGTATTGGTATTGCACTGATCTTCGGCTGGCGCCTGATGCGCGACGTAACGGGCCCCATCCGCAATATGGTCAATACTGTTGACCGCATCCGCCGGGGACAGCTCGACAGCCGCGTAGAAGGTTTTATGCTGGGCGAGCTGGATATGCTGAAAAACGGCATCAACTCGATGGCCATGTCGCTGGCGGCCTATCACGAAGAGATGCAGCATAACGTTGACCAGGCGACGTCTGACCTGCGCGAAACGCTGGAGCAGATGGAGATCCAGAACGTTGAGCTGGATCTGGCGAAAAAGCGCGCCCAGGAAGCGGCGCGGATTAAATCTGAATTCCTTGCCAATATGTCGCACGAGCTGCGTACACCGCTCAATGGGGTGATCGGCTTTACCCGCCTGACGCTGAAAAGCGAGCTTAACCCGACGCAGCGCGATCATCTGCACACCATTGAACGTTCGGCCAACAACCTGCTGGCGATCATTAACGACGTGCTGGACTTCTCCAAGCTGGAGGCGGGCAAGCTTATTCTGGAGAGCATACCGTTCCCGCTGCGCGGTACGCTCGATGAAGTGGTCACGCTGCTCGCCCACTCGTCACACGACAAAGGCCTTGAACTGACGCTTAACATCAAAAACGACGTGCCGGATAACGTCATCGGCGATCCTCTGCGCCTTCAGCAGGTCATTACCAATCTTGTTGGCAACGCCATTAAATTCACCGAAAGCGGCAACATCGACATTCTGGTAGAAAAACGCGCGCTCAGTAATAACAAGGTACAGATTGAGGTTCAGATCCGCGATACCGGGATTGGTATTCCCGAGCGCGATCAGTCGCGTCTGTTCCAGGCGTTCCGCCAGGCCGATGCCAGTATCTCCCGCCGTCATGGCGGTACCGGTCTGGGGCTGGTGATTACGCAGAGGCTGGTAAACGAGATGGGCGGCGATATCTCTTTCCACAGCCAGCCAAACCGCGGTTCAACCTTCTGGTTCCACATTAACCTGGATCTCAATCCGAACGCGTTGACCGACGGTCCGGTGACAAGCTGCCTGAACGGTAAGCGTCTGGCCTACGTCGAGCCTAACGCGGCGGCCGCGCAGTGCACGCTGGATATTTTAAGCACTACACCTCTGGAGGTAGTCTACAGCCCTACCTTCTCGGCGCTTGCCGTTGAGCACTACGACATTCTGCTGATGGGCATTCCGGTGACGTTCACCGGCGAACTGACCATGCAGCAGGAGCGGCTGGCGAAAGCCGCGTCGATGACTGACTATCTGCTGCTGGCGCTGCCCTGCCACGCTCAGATAAACGCGGAAGAGTTGAAAAACGACGGGGCAGCCGCGTGTCTGCTTAAACCCCTCACCGCCACCCGCCTGCTGCCCGCCCTCACGGAGTATTGCCGTCTTAGCCAGCATGCCCTTCCGCTGATTAACGATGAGCAAAAACTGCCGATGAGCGTGATGGCAGTTGATGACAACCCGGCAAACCTGAAGCTCATTGGCGTGTTGCTGGAAGATCAGGTTCAGCATGTGGAGCTGTGCACCAGCGGCACGCAGGCCGTTGAACAAGCCAAACAGATGCAGTTCGATTTAATTCTGATGGATATTCAGATGCCGGGCATGGATGGCATTCGGGCCTGTGAGTTGATCCACCAGCTGCCACATCAGCAGCAAACACCGGTGATTGCGGTCACCGCGCATGCGATGGCCGGTCAGAAAGAGAAGTTACTGAGCGCCGGGATGAATGATTATCTGGCGAAACCTATCGACGAAGAGAAGCTTCATAACCTGCTGTTACGCTATAAGCCGGGACATATTGGCGGAAGCTACACGGTTTCCAGCGAGCCGGTTGAGGTCGCCGTCAATCAAAACGCAACCTTTGACTGGCAGCTTGCGCTGCGTCAGGCGGCAGGTAAACCCGATTTAGCCCGCGAGATGCTGCAAATGCTGGTCGCGTTTCTGCCGGAGATTCGTAATAAAGTTGAAGAACAGCTTGTGGGGGAACACCCGGATGAACTGCTGGAAGCCATCCACAAGCTTCACGGCAGCTGCGGCTATAGCGGCGTACCGCGGCTTAAAAATCTCTGCCAGCTGCTGGAGCAGCAACTGCGCGCAGGTACGCCAGAATCGGAGCTGGAACCTGAGTTTCTGGAGCTGCTGGATGAAATGGATAACGTGACGCGTGAAGCGATGAAGGTATTGGGGAGCTGAGATAAAAGCCCGGTGGCGGCTTCGCCTTACCGGGCCTACGATTGCGGGTGCGGCCTGATGCCCTCACCCCAACCCTCTCCCACGGGGAGCGGGAGAACTACATTCCCTGCCCCACTTTCAGCACC
Organism: Enterobacter sp. T2; assembly: GCF_010692925.1. NCBI lineage: Bacteria > Pseudomonadati > Pseudomonadota > Gammaproteobacteria > Enterobacterales > Enterobacteriaceae > Enterobacter > Enterobacter sp. T2. Next base: position 3,810,333 of record NZ_CP048736.1, read on the forward strand.
GCCGCGATATTTCTGGCGGTCATCTGTACATTCGCGCTGGCATTTTCCAGCGCATCTTCCAGCGAGCAGATGGTGTAAATCACGCTAAACACCGCATCAATGCCGTGATCGTGAACCACGCCAACATCCGCCGTCAGACTGCCCGCAATCCCGATAACGGGTTTGTTAAAGCGTTTCGCGACCTTCGCTACCCCCACCGGGACTTTGCCGTGGATCGTCTGGCTGTCGATGCGGCCTTCGCCGGTGATAACCAAATCTGCATCGGCCACCTGGTCGGCCAGGTGCAGCGCATCGGTTACAATCTCAATGCCCTGGCGCAACTGTGCGCCGCAAAAAGCGTACAGCGCCGCGCCCATGCCCCCCGCCGCACCACCGCCAGCAAGGTTTAGCACATCCATATCCAGATCCCGGGCAATAATCCGCGCATAATGAGCAAGCGCATTGTCCAGGGTAATGATCATCTCAGGCGTGGCTCCCTTTTGCGGGCCAAATACGGCTGACGCGCCATCCTTTCCAACCAGAGGATTGGTCACGTCGCAGGCGACCTCAATCCGGCACTCGGCCAGACGCGTGTCCAGGCCGCTCAGGTCGATACGCGCGAGTTTTCCCAGCTCGCCTCCGCCCTGCCCCAGCGGCTGTTCACTGGCGTCGAGCAGCTTCGCCCCCAGCGCCTGCATCATCCCGGCCCCGCCGTCATTGGTGGCGCTGCCGCCGATACCGATGATGATATGCTTAACGCCCGCATCCAGCGCGTGACGGATAAGTTCACCAGTGCCCCAGGAGGTCGTTTTCAGGGGATCGCGCTGCGAAGGCGCAACCAGTTCCAGACCGCTTGCCGCCGCCATTTCAATAAAGGCGCTCTGTTCGTCACCCGAAATCCCGTAAAATCCTTCCACCCGCTCGCCGAGGGGACCGGTCACCGGGACATGTACCCTTCGCCCCTGCGTTGCCGCGATCATCGCCTCAACGGTGCCTTCTCCTCCATCCGCGACCGGCAGTTTGACGTAAACCGCCTCGGGAAAGATCTCGCGAAAACCGCGCTCTATCGCTGTCGCAACCTCAAGCGCACTCAAACTTTCCTTATACGAGTCCGGTGCGATAACAATTTTCATAAGCCATCCTTACGCATAGTCGTTACGTTAAGCATACACTACGTAAAGAACCGCCAATGGGAGCGGTCCCAGTGCGTTTATCGTACCATGCACGGACGTTTATTGTCGAATGTCCAGTCGGGGATCAGATACTGCATCGCCATCGCGTCGTCCCGCGCGCCCAGACCGTGTTTCTGATAAAGCTCGTGCGCTTTCATCACCTGGTCCATATCGAGCTCAATGCCCAATCCCGGCGTTGAAGGCACCTGCACCATGCCACCTTTTATCTCAAACGGCGCTTTGGTCAGGCGCTGATTCCCCTCCTGCCAGATCCAGTGGGTGTCGATAGCGGTAATGGTGCCCGGTGCGGCGGCGGCAACGTGGGTGAACATTGCCAGCGACACGTCGAAGTGGTTATTAGAATGCGATCCCCAGGTCAGGCCAAACTCATGGCACATCTGCGCCACGCGGACCGAGCCCTGCATCGTCCAGAAGTGCGGGTCAGCCAGCGGAATATCGACGGATTGTAATGACAGGGTATGCCCCATCTGACGCCAGTCGGTGGCAATCATATTGGTCGCGGTCGGCAGCCCAGTGGCGCGACGGAATTCCGCCATCACTTCGCGGCCCGAGAAACCTTGCTCGGCCCCGCAGGGATCCTCGGCATACGCCAGCACACCTTTGAGCTGTTTACCTATTTTGATCGCTTCATCAAGCGACCATGCACCGTTTGGATCAAGCGTCACGCGCGCCTGTGGGAAACGTTTTGCCAGCGCGGAAATGGCCTCTGCCTCTTCTTCACCCGCCAGCACGCCGCCTTTCAGTTTGAAATCATTGAAGCCATATTTTTCGTATGCCGCTTCCGCCAGCCTCACCACCGCATCCGGGGTCATCGCCTCTTCATGGCGCAGCCGGTACCAGTCGCATGCTTCCTTCGTCTGGCTTTGGTACGGCAGCGGCGTCAGTGTGCGATTGCCGACAAAGAACAGATAGCCAAGCATTTCTACTTCTGAACGCTGCTGCCCCTCACCCAGCAGCGAGGCAACGTTAACGCCCAGGTGCTGGCCCAGCAAATCCAGCATTGCGGCTTCAATCCCGGTCACCACGTGGATGGTGGTTCGCAGATCGAAGGTTTGCAGCCCCCTGCCACCCGCATCGCGGTCGGCAAAGGTGTTGCGCACGGTGTTGAGGACATTTTTGTACTCACCCAGCGTTTTGCCCACCACCAGCGGAATGGCATCCTCCAGCGTTTTACGGATCTTCTCCCCGCCCGGAGTTTCACCCACACCGGTATGGCCGGCATTGTCTTTGATAATGACAATATTGCGGGTAAAGAACGGTGCATGTGCCCCGCTCAGGTTCATCAGCATGCTGTCATGACCCGCGACCGGAATGATTTGCATGGAAGTGACGACAGGGGTCGTAAAAGTACTCATCGTGTAATCCTTTTATCAGTGACGTCCAAAAACAGGGCGCTTACGGTCAAATGTCCAGCCGGGAATAAGGTATTGCATCGGGCCTGCGTCATTACGCGCACCGCCCGGTAGTTTTTTATACGCCTCGTGGGCTTTATGAAGCTGATCCCAGTCAAGCTCCACGCCCAGGCCCGGCGCATTGGGTACAGCAATCTTGCCATTTTTGATTTCCAGCGGATTTTTCGTCAGGCGGGCTTCGCCTTCCTGCCAAATCCAGTGGGTGTCGATAGCGGTCGGATTTCCCGGTGCCGCGGCGCCAACGTGGGTGAACATCGCCAGCGAAATGTCGAAGTGATTGTTGGAGTGGCAGCCCCAGGTCAGTCCCCAGTCATCGCACAGCTGCGCCACACGCACCGCGCCGGAGAGCGTCCAGAAGTGCGGGTCCGCCAGCGGAATATCGACAGCGTCCAGCATCACCGCATGCCCCATTTCGCGCCAGTTAGTGGCAATCATATTGGTGGCGACCGGTAAGCCGGTGGCACGGCGGAATTCGGCCATGACTTCACGGCCAGAGAAGCCCTGCTCCGCGCCACACGGGTCTTCTGCGTAGGTCAGCACGTCTCCCAGACCTTTGCACAGGCTGATGGCTTCCTCCAGCAGCCAGGCGCCGTTAGGGTCAACGGTGATACGCGCCTCCGGGAAACGTTTTTTCAACGCCCGGGCGGTTTCAATCTCCTGCTCACCGGGCAGCACGCCACCCTTGAGCTTGAAATCTTTGAAGCCGTAGCGATCCTGAGCCGCCTCGGCCAGGCGGACCACCGCGTCGCGGGTAAGGGCTTGCTGGTGGCGCAGCTGATACCAGTCGTGGTTACCCGGTGATTGCGCCAGATAGGGGAGATCGGTTTTCGTGCGATCGCCCACGTAGAACAGATAGCCAAGCACGGTGACGGCATCACGCTGTTTGCCCGGCCCCAGCAGCTCGCAGACCGGGACATTCAGCGCCTTACCCAGTAAATCAAGCAGGGCGGCCTCCAGCGCGGCCACCGCGTTTACGCGCAGCTCAAACGTCCAGGCTCCTTTACCGAAGGTATCAAAATCTGCCGACTGATTGCCCTTATGCACCCGTTGAACCACCTTGTTCAGGCGGGCAACCTCCTGGCCCACCACCTGCGGAATTGCATCGACCAGGGTCTGGTAGATCACCTCCCCGCCAGGCGCCTCACCCACGCCAGTATTTCCTGCGCTATCAGTCAACACCACGATATTGCGGGTAAACCACGCATTGTGCGCGCCGCCAATATTGAGCAGCATGCTGTCCTGCCCGGCCACGGGAATAACGTTCATTTCAGTCACGATGGGGCTTGATTGCGTTGTCATCAGCCACGCTCCACTACGGGTTTGAGTTCAATACGTTTGATATCCCCCACCAGCACCAGGTAACTCAGGACTGCCACCAGCGCATGCACGCCGACGTAGATCAGTGCACCGTTGAATGAGCCCGTCGTACCAACGATGTAGCCAATCGCGATTGGCGTAACAATCCCGGAAATGTTGCCAAACATGTTGAAAAGACCGCCGCTCAGGCCGCTGATCTCTTTTGGCGCGGTATCCGCCATCACCGCCCAGCCCAGCGCGCCAATGCCTTTGCCGAAGAAGGCCATCGCCATAAAGCCGATAACCATCCACTCGGCGCTGACGTAGTTGCAGAACACCATAGTCATGGAGAGCAGCATGCCGAGCACAATCGGCGTTTTACGCGCGATGTTCAGCGATCCGGTGCGGCGCATCAGCCAGTCGGATATCACCCCGCCGAGCACGCCACCGATAAAGCCGCAGATCGCCGGGATCGAAGCAACAAATCCCGCTTTCAGGATCGACATCCCTCGCGCCTGCACCAGGTACACCGGGAACCAGGTGATGAAAAAGTAGGTTAGAGCGTTGATACAGTACTGGCCCAGATAGATGCCGATCATCATCCGCGTACCGACAAGCTGTTTGATCTGCGCCCATTTCTGGCTGAACGGGACTTTTACTTTCCCGGACTTCTGATCCATGTTGATCAGCGCACCACCTTCCGCAATGTACTCCAGCTCTTTCTTGTTTACGCCAGGATGCTGATTCGGTTCGTGGATCACTTTCAGCCAGACGAAGCTAATGATGATCCCTAGCCCGCCCATAAAGAAGAAGACGTGCGACCAGCCCACTTCGTGCGTCAGCCAGCCCATAATGGGTGCGAAGATCACCGTGGCGAAATATTGGGCGGAGTTAAAAATCGCCACCGCCGTTCCCCTCTCCTGCGCCGGGAACCAGGCCGCGACAATACGACTGTTGCCCGGGAAGGAAGGCGCTTCTGCCAGACCTACCAGGAAGCGCAGCGTAAAGAGCGCGACGATAATGCCAAAACCGTTGAAAACATCGACAAAGCCCTGCAAAAGGGTAAATGCAGACCAGATAAAGATGGACCAGAAATAGACACGTTTAGAGCCAAAACGGTCCAGAAGCCAGCCGCCTGGAATTTGCCCGATGACGTAGGCCCATGAGAATGCGGAGAAAACGTAACCCATGCCCACCGGATCAAGGCCGATATCTTTTGCCATTTCAGAGCCGGCAATCGACAGCGTGGCGCGGTCACCATAGTTAAAGGATGTGACGATAAACAGCATCACCACTATCCAGTAGCGGGCATTCGTGCGCTTCTCAGCGCTGCTCGCTGCGTGGCTTAATGTACTCATTGTTGCACTCCTGAAACATAGCTTTCGCCTGGTTCATTCTGTACAGCACCGGTAGGGTAATCAGAATGAGATGTGTTTTGTCGTTTTGGTACGGCCTGAAGCCGTTTTATAAGTGACCGGAAAAGTATATGAAGGAGTAACACGTTCTCTCACCGTGCAAAAACACAGTATTAAAGGGTGTGCGAGCGGTTGTTTATGGCATAAGCCCAGGCAAGTGGAAGGTGGTTCACGGAATTGAGGTTTGGTGCGGGGTGTATTGCCGGGTGGCGGCTTCGCCTGACCCGGCCTGGAAAACTATTTCAGGAGCGTAGCCCACTGCTCGACCCACGGGTTCGATTCGCTTTCCGGTTCAGGATGCTCACCGGCATCAATCAGCAGCATCTCGCCGACGCGCTGGGCGCTCTGTTCCTGCAGGAGCGCATCAAACTGCTTGCCGCCGCCGCAGAAGTTTGCGTAAGAGCTATCGCCCAGGGCAATGATGCCGTAGTGAACGTCCGGCTGATAGCCAAGCTGGTCTTTAATGCCCTGGAAAAGTGGCACGATGCTGTCCGGCAGATCGCCCTGCCCGGTAGTGGACGTCACCACCAGAATGTATTTATCTTTGTACTTTTCCCAGTCTGCCAGTTCCGGGTCTTCATAGACCGTGGCTTTATGGCCCTGGCTTGCCAGAATCGCCTCAGCCTCTTCCGCTACCAGCAGTGAGTTGCCGTACATAGTGCCGACAAAAATGCCTACTTCAGCCATGATATTTTTCCCTATGAATGCGTTTACTGTTCATCCTGAACGTTGCCAGATACAAACTCAACCCTTTCATTTTCGGGGAGTTGCCCCAGCCAGCCAAACTGTGACAGCGCCTGCATCCAGACATCGTCCAGCCCTGCACGGATATTCAGCGGTTCGCCGGTAAACGGGTGGGTCAGGCTAAGCTCGCTGGCGTGTAACATCAGTCGGTTACAGCCAAAATGCTCGGCCGCGCTGCGATTCTGGCGCAGATCGCCGTGCTTGCTGTCGCCAATAATCGGGTGGCGCAGGTGCGCAAGATGGCGTCGCAGCTGGTGTTTACGCCCGGTTTTGGGCAAAAGCTCAACCAGGCTGTAGCGCGTAGTGGGGAATTTGCTGGTTGCCACCGGCATTTCCGTGGTCGCCATGCCGCGATAATCCGTCACGGCAGGCTGCGGGCCTTTGTCATCGCGGGCAAATTTATCGGCGATTTTATCCAGCTCCTCTACCAGCGGATAGTCGAGCGTGGCGGCGTCCGTCAGCCAGCCGCGCACGATCGCGTGGTAGCGTTTCTGGATCTGGTGCTGTTCGAACTGCTGAGACAGCAGACGTCCCGCCTCGCTGGAAAGCCCCATCAGCAGCACGCCGGAGGTCGGTCTGTCGAGACGATGGGCGGTAAAAACATGCTGACCAATCTGGTCGCGTACGGTCTGCATCACGACCACTTTCTCGTCGCGATCCAGCCAGCTGCGGTGCACCAGCCAGCCAGACGGTTTATTCACCGCCACCAGCCACTCGTCCTGATAGAGGATCTCAAGCGTCATGCATCTTCACCGGCAAACAGGGCATCCAGTTTTTCCAGCTCAACCAGCATGACCGCGCGCGCAGGGTGCGTCGCCTCAATGGCCATTTCATAATAGGGAGAGACCGCAAACGCCTGCGGCAGCGGATGACCGCCTTCCAGCAGCGCGTGCATGCGCGGAATTAACACCCACTGGAGCCACTCGAACGGGGCCAGGGTATCCAGACAAAATGGCTGGGTGCTGGCGAACGCTTCCGGCTGCGGCGCGGTCTCTTGCCACAGCTGATGTTGGCGCAAAAGGGCTTCGATGGCGTGCAACTGAGCACGAATGCTATCGTGTTGCGTCATGGTAACCTCAACTGAAAAAGTGAACGGCGCGCAGCATAGCATTGCGGGAGGCAGAAATAAAAAAAGGGAGCACTGTAAAAACAGTGCTCCCGGTTCGTTCCGCAGCATTCCAGCTACAATTCGTGCTCCCTGCTCATCCGTGACAACTTTTCCTGATGCCCGAAGGGCTGGTCATCCGTCTACCTTTCGCATCCTGCACACATCTTCCTGACGTGCTTGTTTCATCCTGAAACGTCCTGGCCTTCCTGACCCACCGACCGTCCTGTTCGGCTCTCGTTCTCCTTCCTGGAGGTGTCCCTTACGCGTCCTGCGTTATCCCTTTGCTTCATCCTGAAGCCTTCCTGCAGCGTCATCCTGACGTGTCCTGAGTAAGAAACGCCATCATCCTGATGTTCGTTTCTCGTGTCGGCGTCCTGTCGACAGAGATAGAATCCGCTATTCCGCTTCGTCTTACAACCCACCAGGGGAGCGTTGTAAGACGTAAGAAAGCCCTATAAAAGCTGCGATAAACAGCTAATCCATTGAAAAACAGCGTGATATTAATCTTAATTAAATGAGGTAATACTGAATGTTCCAGCGATCTCTCACAAACCTTGTAAGAGATCTCTCACACGCGCTGTAGCATTATGGATTACAGAAGAGGCTCAAGTCGGGTAAGGAAATCCGCAAGTGAAGGGGCGAGGGTCTCGCGATTGCGGGTGCCGATGGTCTCTTTAATCACTTCGCCAGACAGGTTACAGACGGAAATCACATCCAGGTCACTGTCGAGTGTAGCAATAAAGAGCGTCGGAGAAAGCTTAAGGCGTTTTTGCGTGACCAGATGACCAATCAGGTTTTCCTGAACACGCTGCAGATCGTCTTCGCTCCAGGTCTGCAACAGCGTCAGCGTCAAATCACCCAAGCGAGCGGGCATATCCCCTGCAAATTGCGTGACGTAAAACGCGTGAACCGCTGGTTGTACCACAATGTCCATAGCCCGTTCAACCGCATTTACATTTTGCCCGGCGGTACTCGGCTTCGGCTGCCAGATAACATAATCATCCTGAGAAGAGATAATGCACGGTGACGGTACGCCATATAATTCAGCACTTTGCGGCCACGTTCCATGCTTTTCATGCCACGCATCGCAATAGCGGGTCGTGAAGGTAGTAAGGGCATTTGCAGTTTCGATGTCCACCGATTTCTCTCTTCTTGTAAGACAGGATAAACTCAGCCCATAAGTGTACCTGTAAAGTGGCTATGAAACATGTCTTACGAAAATCATCAGGCGTTAACCGGCTTAACGCTGGGTAAATCGACCGATTACCGCGATACCTACGATGCAAGCCTGCTGCAGGGTGTTCCGCGCAGCCTGAACCGCGATCCTCTGGGATTGCACGCGGACGCGCTGCCGTTCGTGGGCGGCGATATCTGGACGCTGTATGAAATCTCCTGGCTCAACGCGCGCGGCCTGCCGCAAGTGGCGGTCGGACACGTTGAGCTGGATTACGCCAGCCAGAATCTGGTGGAATCCAAGAGCTTTAAGCTCTATCTCAACAGTTTCAACCAGACCAAATTTAATCACTGGGATGAGGTTCAGCAGACGCTGGAACGCGATTTAACCGCCTGTGCTCAGGGTCAGGTCAGCGTTTCGCTGTACCGCCTGCACGAACTGGAAGGGCAGCCGATCGCCCACTTCAACGGAACCTGCATCGACGATCAGGATATCGAGGTGGAGAATTATGAATTCAGCGCCGATTACCTCGAAAACGCGGCGAGCGGCAAAGTGGTTGAAGAGACGCTGGTCAGCCATCTGCTGAAATCCAACTGTCTGATTACCCACCAGCCGGACTGGGGTTCGGTACAGATCCAGTATCGCGGCCCGAAAATCGATCGCGAAAAGCTGCTGCGCTATCTGGTGTCGTTCCGCCATCACAACGAATTCCACGAGCAGTGCGTGGAGCGTATTTTTAGTGATATCCAGCGTTTCTGCCAGCCAGAGAAGTTGAGCGTTTACGCGCGCTATACCCGACGTGGTGGGCTGGACATTAACCCGTGGCGCACCAACACTGATTTTGTGCCAGCGACGGGTCGCCTGGTACGTCAATAATATAAATTTTTTCACAATATGCGGGCGGTATTCCGCCCGAAGTGTTGTGAAACCTCACACGCCAGGGCTATTGTAATCAAAGGGAATGACGATAATCGTCCCATAAGGAGCTCACTTGATTACACATATTAGCCCGCTTGGCTCAATGGATATGTTGTCGCAGCTGGAAGTGGACATGCTTAAACGCACGGCCAGCAGCGATTTGTATCAATTGTTTCGTAACTGTTCACTTGCCGTACTGAACTCCGGAAGCCTGACAGATAACAGTAAAGAACTGCTGTCCCGCTTCGAAAGCTTTGATATCAACGTGCTGCGCCGCGAGCGCGGCGTGAAACTGGAAGTGATCAACCCGCCAGAAGAGGCCTTTGTTGACGGGCGTATCATTCGTTCCCTTCAGGCCAACCTGTTTGCCGTACTGCGTGACATCCTGTTTGTTAACGGGCAGATCCACAACGCAGGCCGTTTCCAGCATCTCGATCTGGAAAGCTCGGTCCATATTACCAACCTGGTATTCTCTATTCTGCGCAACGCACGTGCCCTGCACGTTGGCGAAGCCCCGAACATGGTGGTCTGCTGGGGCGGTCACTCGATTAACGAAACCGAATATCTCTATGCCCGCCGGGTAGGAACGCAGCTTGGCCTGCGTGAGCTGAATATCTGTACCGGCTGTGGTCCAGGGGCAATGGAAGCGCCAATGAAAGGTGCCGCGGTGGGTCATGCGCAGCAGCGTTACAAAGAGGGTCGGTTTATCGGCATGACCGAGCCGTCAATCATTGCCGCTGAGCCGCCTAACCCACTGGTGAACGAGCTGATTATCATGCCGGATATCGAGAAACGCCTGGAGGCGTTTGTCCGTATCGCGCACGGTATTATCATCTTCCCGGGCGGCGTGGGCACGGCGGAAGAGCTGCTCTATCTGCTGGGTATTCTGATGAACCCGGCCAACAAAGATCAGGTTCTGCCGCTGATCCTGACCGGGCCAAAAGAGAGCGCAGACTACTTCCGCGTGCTGGACGAGTTTATCGTGCATACGCTGGGAGAAACCGCGCGTCGTCACTACCGCATCATCATCGATGACGCGGCGGAAGTGGCGCGTCAGATGAAAAAAGCGATGCCGCTGGTGAAAGAGAATCGTCGTGATACCGGCGATGCTTACAGCTTCAACTGGTCAATTCGTATTGCGCCCGATCTGCAGATCCCGTTTGAGCCTACCCATGAAAATATGGCGAACCTCAAACTTTACCCGGACCAGCCGGTGGAAGTGCTGGCTGCCGATCTGCGTCGCGCCTTCTCCGGGATTGTCGCGGGGAACGTGAAAGAGATGGGCATTCGCGCGATTGAGCAGTATGGTCCGTACAAGATCCACGGTGACCGGGAGATGATGCGTCGCATGGATGACATGCTTCAGGGCTTTGTGGCCCAACACCGTATGAAGTTGCCGGGCTCAGCCTATATTCCGTGCTACGAAATCTGCACGTAACGGTTGGTCTGTTGTCGTTAAAGCCGGGACGCCCTGTTGTGCGTCCCGGCTTTTTTATTACCGAATCAATTCATAGATATCACTTATGTCTTTAACAAACTCGCCGCAAACGCAAACGATTACCTCGCATTAGCAACCGCAAATTATCAGCCTTAATCTAAATTACCCGCCAGAAAATCCTAAAAAGCCATTTCTTTACAGCAAAAGACACCTATCTCGCAGGCCGCCCTTTTAGCTTACATGTCGTTGGTGATAGCCTGCGCGCGCGTAAATTCTCTTTGATGTTTTTTTAACAGATAAATGGTCTAAAGATGCCCACTTCATAAGTGGATTATTGCATTTGGGATCAGGATCACTGATAGATTCATAACGAGAATGTATCTTTCCGCCCGCCAATAGTTACGGGCGAAAATTATTAAAAAACCGTCACTGAACGAATTTCATATTACCGTCAGGCACTTTTTCATCGGATTTGACTAGAAACCTGACAATTTGCTTCCTCCAGGAGATATAGATGGAAACCACTCAAACCAGCACCGTTGCTTCGATTGAATCCCGAAGTGGTTGGCGCAAAACGGATACCATGTGGATGCTTGGCCTTTACGGCACAGCAATCGGCGCTGGTGTACTGTTTCTTCCTATCAACGCAGGCGTCGGCGGTCTGATTCCGCTGATCATCATGGCCATCATCGCCTTCCCGATGACCTACTTCGCACACCGCGGTCTGACCCGCTTCGTGCTGTCCGGTAAAAACCCGGGCGAAGACATCACCGAAGTTGTTGAAGAACACTTCGGCGTGGGTGCAGGTAAACTGATTACCCTGCTCTACTTCTTCGCGATTTATCCCATCCTGCTGGTTTACAGCGTGGCCATCACCAACACCGTTGAAAGCTTCATGTTGCACCAGCTGCACATGACGCCACCACCGCGTGCCATCCTGTCTCTGATCCTGATTGTCGGCATGATGACCATCGTGCGCTTCGGTGAGCAGATGATTGTGAAAGCCATGAGCGTGCTGGTATTCCCGTTTGTCGCAGCACTGATGCTGCTGGCCTGCTACCTGATCCCACAGTGGAACGGTGCCGCACTGGAAACGCTGTCCCTGAGCAGCGCGTCTGCAACCGGTAACGGCCTGCTGATGACCCTGTGGCTGGCAATCCCGGTCATGGTCTTCTCCTTCAACCACTCCCCGATCATCTCCTCTTTCGCGGTGGCGAAACGTGAAGAGTACGGTAATGGCGCTGAGAAGAAGTGCTCCAGCATCCTGGCTCGCGCTCACATCATGATGGTGCTGACCGTGATGTTCTTCGTCTTCAGCTGCGTACTGAGCCTCTCCCCGGCAGACCTGGCGGCAGCGAAAGATCAGAACATCTCTATTCTGTCTTACCTGGCGAACCACTTTAACGCACCGCTGATTGCGTGGATGGCACCGATCATCGCGATGATCGCCATCACCAAATCCTTCCTGGGCCACTACCTGGGCGCACGCGAAGGCTTCAACGGTATGGTGATTAAATCTCTGCGTGGTAAAGGCAAGAGCATTGAAATCAGCAAGCTGAATAAAATCACAGCGCTGTTCATGCTGCTCACCACCTGGGCGGTAGCGACCCTGAACCCAAGCATCCTGGGTATGATTGAAACGCTGGGTGGCCCGGTCATCGCGATGATTCTGTTCCTGATGCCGATGTATGCGATTCAGAAAGTGCCAGCCATGCGTAAGTACAGCGGCCATGTGAGTAATGTCTTCGTGGTTATCATGGGTCTTATCGCTATCTCTGCGATCTTCTACTCCCTGTACACCATGTTCTGATTGTCACCCGCGCCGTCTTCGGACGGCGCACTCCTCCCTCTCTGACTGAAAGCAATGGACGCATCATGATTAGCGTATTCGATATCTTCAAAATCGGTATTGGTCCTTCCAGCTCTCACACCGTCGGACCAATGAAAGCCGGTAAGCAGTTCACGGACGACTTGATTGCACGCGGCATCTTGCATGACGTTACCCGCGTGGTTGTCGATGTTTACGGTTCCCTTTCTCTGACCGGGAAAGGCCACCATACCGATATCGCCATTATCATGGGCCTGGCGGGGAACCTGCCGGATACCGTTGATATTGATGCGATCCCTGGCTTCATCCAGGATGTGAACACCCACGGTCGTTTGCTGCTGGCGAACGGTGAGCATGAGGTTGAATTCCCGGTTGACCATTGCATGAATTTCCATGCGGACAACCTGTCGCTGCACGAAAACGGCATGCGCATTACCGCGCTGGCCGGCGACAAAGCGGTTTACAGCCAGACGTATTACTCTATCGGCGGCGGTTTTATCGTCGACGAAGACCACTTTGGTCAAACCAGTACCTCTTCTGTTGAAGTGCCGTATCCGTACAAAACGGCGGCGGATCTTCAGCGTCACTGCCAGGAGACGGGGCTTTCCCTCTCTGGTCTGATGATGAAAAACGAGCTGGCCCTTCACAGCAAAGAGGAACTTGAACAGCACTTCACCAGCGTCTGGGAAGTGATGCGCGGCGGTATTGAGCGCGGGATCACTACCGAAGGCGTTCTGCCTGGCAAGCTTCGCGTACCGCGTCGTGCGGCGGCGCTGCGCCGTATGCTGGTGAGCACCGACAAAACGACTACCGACCCCATGGCCGTCGTGGACTGGATTAACATGTTTGCCCTGGCGGTGAATGAAGAGAACGCCGCAGGGGGCCGCGTGGTCACCGCGCCGACCAACGGCGCATGCGGTATCGTTCCGGCCGTGCTGGCGTACTACGACAAGTTTATCCGTGAGGTCAACGCCAACTCTCTGGCGCGCTACCTGCTGGTCGCCAGCGCGATTGGTTCTCTGTATAAGATGAACGCGTCGATTTCCGGTGCGGAAGTGGGCTGCCAGGGTGAAGTCGGCGTGGCCTGCTCCATGGCGGCGGCGGGTCTGGCTGAACTGCTGGGCGCGAGCCCGGCTCAGGTGTGCATTGCGGCGGAAATCGGCATGGAGCATAACCTGGGTCTGACCTGTGACCCGGTTGCCGGGCAGGTACAGGTACCGTGCATCGAGCGTAACGCGATCGCCTCCGTGAAGGCGGTGAACGCGGCACGTATGGCCCTGCGCCGCACCAGCGAACCGCGCGTCTGCCTCGATAAAGTTATCGAAACCATGTACGAAACAGGCAAAGATATGAACGCCAAATACCGCGAAACCTCTCGCGGCGGCCTGGCGATGAAGATCGTGACCTGCGATTAAGCCTCTCAGGAAGCCTCGTTTTGCGAGGCTTCTTCCTGTTTTCCCTCACGCTATTCGTTTCAACCCGCTGACAGTGATACCCTTTACCCATTAGCTTTAAGGGAGATTATCTGTGGCTATTCATTTACTTATCGTCGACGCGCTCAACCTGATTCGCCGTATCCATGCGGTACAGGGCACGCCCTGTAAGGACACTTGCCTGCACGCGCTGGAGCAGCTTATTCGCCATAGCGAACCTACCCATGCAGTGGCGGTGTTTGATGACGAAGCGCGGAACAGCGGCTGGCGACACCAGCGTCTCCCTGACTACAAGGCCGGACGCGCGCCGATGCCGGACGACCTGCATGCCGAAATGCCCGTTATTCGCGCGGCCTTTGAACAACGCGGCGTTCCCTGCTGGGGCGCACACGGCAACGAAGCGGACGATCTGGCCGCGACGCTTGCGGTCAAGGTAGCGAGTGCCGGACATCAGGCCACTATCGTTTCAACGGACAAAGGCTACTGCCAGCTTCTCTCTCCCACCATCCGTATCCGCGATTACTTCCAGAAACGCTGGCTGGACGCGCCATTTATTGCCAGCGAGTTTGGCGTCTCACCAGATCAACTGCCTGACTACTGGGGACTGGCGGGGATTAGCAGCTCGAAGGTACCGGGGGTCGCGGGTATCGGGCCGAAGAGCGCCGCCCAGCTGCTGACAGATTTTCAGAGTCTGGAGGGGATATACGCCAGGCTGGATGACGTGCCGGAAAAATGGCGCAAAAAGCTGGAGGCGCACAAAGAGATGGCGTTTATATGTCGGGATGTGGCGACGTTACAGACGGATTTACAGCTGGACGGGAATTTGCAGCAGTTGCGGTTAGAGCGTTAAACGGTTCACGGTTTTGTTGGCCCGGCAAGCACAGCGCCACCGGGCAAAACAAAGCGCGCGCTATCGCTCGTCGCGACGCCCGCCTACGGCCGCCCACCAGCGACGAATATGTACCGTCACCTCTTCGCGATCGTGATACAGCTGACGCGCCTGGATCTCCACGTTAATACCGTGCTCATCCAGTTGCGCCTGGATGTAGGCCAGGTTCTGAGAGACCTCCTCGTAGCGCTTTTTCATCGGCAGCTTGAGGTTGAAAATGGTCTCGCGGCACCAGCCGTTCACCAGCCAGGAGGCCATCAGCGCGGCCACTTTTGCTGGCTTCTCAACCATGTCGCACACCATCCAGGAGATGTTGTTACGGGTCGGACGATAGCGGAAACCGTCTTCACGCAGCCAGGTTACCTGCCCGGTGTCCATCAGGCTTTGCGCCATTGGACCGTTATCGACAGACGATACCCACATATTGCGTTTCACCAGCTGATAGGTCCAGCCGCCCGGGCACGCGCCAAGATCGACGGCATACATACCGTTAGCCAGACGCTCGTCCCACTCATCGGCCGGGATAAAGACGTGGAAGGCCTCTTCCAGCTTCAGGGTTGAGCGGCTCGGTGCATCCGACGGGAACTTCAGACGCGGGATCCCCATATAGAATGGCGAATTATTGTTGGTATACGAATAGCCGGCATAACAGCAGCCCGGAGCGATAAAGAAGATGTGTACTACCGGACGCTTCGGCGTTTCGTAGTTCGTCAGCACCCCCGCATCACGCAGCGCCGCGCGCAGCGGCACGGTAAATTTGCGGCAGAACTTCATCAGCTCTTTACTTTCGTTAGTATCCGCCACTTCCACGCGCAGATCGCCGCCCTTCTCCACTACGCCCTGCAGCATGCCGACAATTGGCGTGATGCGGTCTTCCGGGGGAAGGTCTTTCAACAGCTCACCCGCCACAAACATCTGACGAGCGAAAATCAACGAGCTAAACGGCAGTTCGCGCGCCAGCTTATCCGCATCTTCGGGCTGATAGCATTCAAAGACCACATAGCCCGCATTCTCTTTCACGCGGGCAAAGCCGAAGACGTCGCGCTTCGCCGCTTTATCGGTAATTTCCGCGGCGCACTCTTTCTCAAACCCCGGGCGACAATATAAAACAACTTTATTCATGAACAACGCCCTTGCGTTTCAGACGGATAGCTCCGATAAACATTAATACCCACCCCACCAGGAAGCTGACGCCGCCGACGGGTGTAACAAACGCCCACAGGCGCAGATGTGAAAGTGCCAGACAGTAGAGGCTGCCGCTGAACAGCACTGTACCCAGCGCCAGAAAAACGCTGCTCCAGTAAAACCAGATGCTGATCCGACGCTGCATCGCCACCGCCAGTCCGAAAATAGCCAGCGTATGGAACGCCTGGTATTCAAGGCCGGTCTGGATCCAGCCCATCTCGACAGCACCCAACGACTTACTCAATACATGTGCGCCAAAGGCGCCCAGTGCAACAAAAATAAAGCCACTCACCGCGGCAAAAATAAGCATGAATCGGCTGGTCATGTTTAAGTCCTGAATTAATGCGTGCCCGGCACACAAACGTTATTGTTCATACCTGAAGCGGAATTTCTCTTGCTCGCTTGCCGCCTTTGCCAGTATCCACTGCCGGAAGGCGGCTATTTTACCCAGTTCTGCCTGACTGTCATGACAAACCAGATAAAATGCATTTTTGCTGACCAGTACGTCATTAAACGGGCAAACCAGACGGCCTGCCTCAATTTCGGACTGCGCCATCACGTTGTTAGCCAACGCCACTCCCTGCCCGTGAATGGCAGCCTGTAGCACCATCGCACTGTGGCTAAAAATGGGCCCCTGCTGCACGTTTATATGACTTAGACCTAATTGACGGGTATACGTTTGCCAGTCGCGGCGAGAGGCATCATGTAAAAGCGTATGCTGCGCCAGGTCAGCGGGGGTCTTCAGCGCTTTATCGCCCGTTAACAGCAGAGGCGAGCAGACCGGCAGCAGATATTCTGCGTATAATTTCTCGACACGCAAGCCCGGCCAGTTACCTCGACCGTAAAAAATGGCGACATCCACATCATCGGCCAGCTTGTCTTCCTGACGATCCACCGCCTGGATTCGAACGTCGATCCCCGGATAAGCTGAGTTAAAGCTTGAGAGTCTTGGCACCAGCCACTGAATGGCAAAACTGGGCAATAAACTGACAGTCAGGGCACCTTTTGCACTGCGGGCCTGCAGCTTGCGCGTGGCTTCCGTGAGCTGGGAAAAAATCTCTTTAATATCCTGAAAATAGCTCTGCCCCTCTTCAGTCAACAGCAATGAACGATTGCGTCGACGAAATAGCTTAAGGCCCAGGAAATCCTCCAGAGACTTGATTTGGTGACTTACTGCGGCCTGTGTCACAAAAAGCTCATCTGCCGCACGGGTGAAGCTGAGGTGACGTGCTGCTGCATCAAAAACGCGTAATGCATTAAGGGGTGGCAATCGCTTTGACATGGTTATCTGGCTTAGATGTTAACTGAATTTAACAAATAGGAAACAACGTTTAACCTATTAGTTTTTTTTATCTGAGCCATTATAATTTGTCCGTTGAGGAACTACCAGCAAATACCTATAGTGGCGGCACTTCCTGAGCCGGAACGAAGAGCTTTTTTCGGAATGCGTGTTCTGAAGGGCTTTTGGCTTACGGTTGTGATGTTGTGTTGTTGTGTTTGCAATTGGTCTGCGATTCAGACCACGGTAGCAACGCTACCAATTTTTCACTTCCTGTACATTTACCCTGTCTGTCCATAGTGATTAATGTAGCACCGCCAACTTGCGGTGCTTTTTTTTCGCCTGCGATCGGTTAATGCTCGATCTCTTTCATCTCTTTCACGTCCGTGCGGTTGATCTGCTGCTTGTTCCCGTTCGCATCTTTATACGAAATCATCCCGGTATCGTTATCGGTTGTCGGTTTCCCTTCCGAAACGATGGAACGACCATCGTTGGTATGCATCACGTAGTTGTTACCAGAACAGGCGCTCAGGGC
This sequence comes from Enterobacter sp. T2, assembly GCF_010692925.1. Lineage (NCBI taxonomy): Bacteria > Pseudomonadati > Pseudomonadota > Gammaproteobacteria > Enterobacterales > Enterobacteriaceae > Enterobacter > Enterobacter sp. T2. The sequence continues at coordinate 3,828,159 of NZ_CP048736.1, forward strand.
AAAAGTAAACGCACAGGCAGAAATGATTGCAGCTGTCTTATTCATGATTATTCTCCTTTAGCAATTAATGCTATTCAAACCTCGATTTATAACAGGCTAAAACATCCGCCTAACACTATTTAGCATAACCTGCTTTTACGAGGTCGCCAGGATAAGCAGACGAATCTGATAGATATCAACCTCCTTGCCCTGCCGCTGAAATTGCGCGACGATCGCGTTATTGATATGAGGAGTCCCATGAACGCTTTCAGTCCTGCGCAGTTTCGCGCACAGTTCCCGGCGCTGGCCGATGCCGGTGTTTACCTTGATAGCGCCGCCACCGCTTTGAAGCCCCAGGCGGTGATTGACGCGACGCAGCAGTTCTACAGCCTGAGCGCCGGGAACGTGCATCGCAGTCAGTTTGCCGAAGCGCAGCGCTTAACCGCGCGCTACGAAGCCGCACGCGATCAGGTTGCACGCCTGATCAATGCTGAAAGCGGAAAAAGTATCGTCTGGACGCGCGGCACGACCGAAGCCATTAACATGGTGGCTCAGTGCTATGCCCGCCCACGGCTGCAGGCAGGAGATGAAATCATCGTCAGCGAGGCGGAACACCACGCTAACCTGGTGCCGTGGCTGATGGTGGCCGAGCAAACGGGGGCGCAGATTGTCAAACTTCCGTTGGGTGCAGACTTCCTGCCTGATGTGGCACGTTTGCCCGAGCTGATTACCCCACGCAGCCGCATCCTGGCGTTGGGGCAGATGTCCAACGTCACCGGTGGCTGCCCGGATCTGGCCCGCGCTATTGAGATTGCCCATGCCAGCGGTATGGTGGTGATGGTCGACGGGGCGCAGGGGGTAGTGCATTTCCCGGCTGATGTGCAGGCGCTTGATATCGACTTCTATGCCTTCTCCGGACATAAGCTCTACGGGCCAACCGGCATTGGCGCACTCTACGGCAAGCCGGAACGGCTGGCGCAAATGACGCCGTGGCTCGGGGGCGGCAAAATGATTACCGAGGTGACATTCGACGGCTTCAAAACGCAGGATGTACCTTATCGTCTGGAAGCCGGTACGCCAAACGTGGCGGGCGTGATTGGCTTAAGCGCTGCGCTGGAGTGGCTGACTGAAACAGACATTGTTCAGGCGGAGAGCTGGAGCCGCGGCCTGGCGACGCTGGCAGAAGAAGAACTTAAAAAACGCCCCGGTTTCCGCTCGTTCCGCGTACAAGACTCGAGCCTGCTCGCCTTTGATTTCGCAGGCGTTCATCATAGCGACATGGTGACGCTGCTGGCCGGGTACGGCATTGCCCTGCGGGCAGGACAGCACTGCGCCCAGCCGCTTCTGGCAGCGCTCGGCGTGAGCGGCACCCTGCGCGCCTCGTTTGCGCCGTATAATACTCAAAGCGATGTCGAGGCACTGATTAGCGCCGTTGACCGCGCCCTTGAAATACTGGTGGATTAATGACTCAAGCAGCGTTAGCCGGACATCCGTTCGGCACGGTCATCACAGAAGAGACCTTAAAACAGACCTTCGCTCCCCTCACGCAGTGGGAGGACAAATATCGTCAGCTGATCCTGCTGGGCAAGCAGCTCCCCACGCTTTCAGACGATCTTAAAGCGCAGGCGAAAGAGATCGCTGGCTGCGAGAACCGCGTCTGGCTCGGGTTTAGCGTATCCGGGGAGAAGCTTCACTTCTTCGGCGACAGCGAAGGCCGTATCGTGCGCGGGCTGCTGGCGGTTCTGTTAACCGCAGTGGAAGGGAAAAGCGCGGCAGAATTGTTAGCACATTCGCCGCTAATGTTCTTCGATGAGCTCGGGCTGCGCGCGCAGCTCAGCGCCTCACGCGGTCAGGGTCTGATCGCGCTCAGCGACGCGGTACTGGACGCAGCACGTCAGGCTCAGGCCTGACGTTCCGCCTTCGCCATCATCTTTTTCAGGGCGTGAGAAACCGCCACAAAGCCAAAGGAAGCGGTTACCATGGTGGCCGCCCCAAACCCTGAGGCGCAATCCATACGTTTGGGTCCTTCCGCCGTACTTTTCATTGCGCAGACCGACCCGTCCGCCTGGGGATAGACCAGCGCTTCGGTCGAGAACACGCAGTCAACGCCCAGCTTGCCTTTGCTGTTCTTCACCACGTTAAAGTCGCTTTTCAGGCGTTCACGCAGCTTTGCCGCCAGCGGATCCTGAATGGTTTTCGCCAGGTCGGCGACCTGGATTTGCGTCGGATCGATTTGCCCGCCCGCGCCGCCCGTCGTGACCAGTGGCACCTTGTAGCGACGGCAGTAGGCGATCAGCGCCGCTTTGGGACGCACGCTGTCGATAGCGTCAATCACATAGCTATAGCCTTTGCTCATGTACTCCGCGACGTTATCTGCCGTGACAAAGTCGTCGATCACCGTCACGCGACATTCCGGATTAATGAGACGAATGCGTTCCGCCATCACTTCAGACTTTGCCAGGCCGACGTTATCACGAAGGGCATGGATTTGACGGTTGGTATTGGTGACGCAAACGTCATCCATATCAATCAGCGTGATTGCGCCAATACCGGTTCTCGCCAGCGCCTCTGCCGCCCACGACCCCACACCACCAATGCCCACGACGCAGACATGCGCATCCGCAAACAGCTGCAGGGCTTTTTCACCATAGAGACGTGCCGTGCCGCCAAAACGCTGACGCCAGGCATCGCTGATTACCACAGACATAAAACCTCAGATGTAAAAAGGGTGAGGTTCTTCCTCACCCTGAACAAGTAATCCGTATTGCGCTCAGAATACCACAATCAACCGCTGAATACGTTTCCGGTACCCGGTGCGGCCTTCAGCACCCACACGCGTCCGTAGTGGTTATACCAGCCCGCACGGTGGCCAGCATCCGGGCCAATGCCCTGATAAATATCGAAGTGCTGGCCTTTAATCGCCCCGCCCACATCCAGCGCCACCATCAGACGCAGCTCATACTGACCGTTGAATTTACCGTTGTTGTCCAGCAGCGGGACTTCCGCCAGCAGCGTGGTACCCGCAGGAATAATAGAACGATCCGATGCCACCGACGCGCGGCCAATCAGCGGAACGGCACTCGCCCCCTTCACCGGTGCGAAGTTTTGCGGTTTAAAGAAGACGAACGACGGGTTCTGCTCCAGCAGTTCACGCACCTCGGCTTCACTGTGCTTTTCGCCCCACTCGCGGATCGCCTGCATCGACATATCTTCCTTCTTCACTTCACCGCGGTCGATCAGCACCTTACCAATACTGCGATAGGCGTGGCCGTTTTTACCGGAATAGCTGAAGAAGTTAAGCGGCGAACCGTCGCCAAAATCGATGTAGCCACTGCCCTGAACGTCCATGATGAAGTTATCCATCAGGGAGTTGCTGTAAGCCAGAACGTAGTTTTCGCTCAGCGCACCCGCGTAGATCTCTGCACGAGAAGGCAGACGACCGCGTTTTGGCGGCATACGGTAGATAGGATACTGGAACTCACCCTGGCGCGTGTGTCGCGCCTGAATCACGGGCGTGTAATACCCTGTGAACTGGACGTTGCCGTAGTTATCCGCCCCTTCCATCTGCCAGGCGTCAATACCAAACTGGCGCATGTTACGTGTATCACCGCCTGCTTTCAGCCAGTCCTGGACCGCGTTGTACACGCTACTCTGAGTGCCATACAGACGCGGCGACGCATTGCGGATCTGGTAAACCTGCTCGGAGAAATCGCCGGCGTTGATCGGAGCACCGACAGCATCAGGCTGATTAACTAAAGAGAAAGGCTGGGATAACTTCCCGTCTTTATACTGTTGACCGCGATCGGTCGGTTTGGAAGAGCAGGCCGCAAGAATCGCTACCATTGCGCCTGCCATCAGATACTTCGCCCAACGTCCTTTCATTATATCTCGTCTTTAAGTTGCCCATTTCCGCGTGATGAAGATAACAAACCGCCAGGGCTAATGAAATGCGTTCGCATGCCCTTTGGCAAATTTTGCGCAAAAAATAGTCCATACAGCGCCATGTCGTTCAATTTGCATACAAAATCATGATTTATGTAAAAAAGGGGTTGCATCACAAACCTATCCGAGTATAGTGCGCATCCACGGACGCGGGGTGGAGCAGCCTGGTAGCTCGTCGGGCTCATAACCCGAAGGTCGTCGGTTCAAATCCGGCCCCCGCAACCAATTAAAATTTGATGAAGTATCTTCTACGACAGTAGAAAGACGGACGCGGGGTGGAGCAGCCTGGTAGCTCGTCGGGCTCATAACCCGAAGGTCGTCGGTTCAAATCCGGCCCCCGCAACCAATCAAATTTGAAGAAGTAAGTTTCTACAAGAGTAGAAAGACGGACGCGGGGTGGAGCAGCCTGGTAGCTCGTCGGGCTCATAACCCGAAGGTCGTCGGTTCAAATCCGGCCCCCGCAACCAACACTTCTAAAAACAATAAACACCCTGAAGGGTGTTTTTTTGTATCTGTCGTTTGTGAATGTGCCGGGCGTTTCACCCGGCTGAATGCGCTATCCGCGTCGCGCCAGCGTCGCCCCGTCTGAGAAATACGCCCGAATCCCCGCCAGAATCGACTCCGCCACCTCCTGCTGGAATTTTGCCGTCTTGAGCTTACGCTCCTCTTCAACGTTACTGATAAACGCCGTTTCGACCAGTATGGAGGGAATATCCGGCGCTTTAAGCACCGCAAACCCGGCCTGCTCAACGCTGTTTTTATGCAGCTTATTGATGTTACCCAGCTTGCCCAGCACTGCTTTACCAAACTTCAGGCTGTCGTTAATGGTCAGGGACTGCACCATATCGAACATCGTGTGGTCGACGTAGCGGTCACCGCTTTTGCTCACGCCACCGATCAGATCCGAGGCGTTCTGAGTGTCGGCCAGGTAACGCGCCGCGGTACTGGTCGCGCCTTTGGTTGAGAGCGCAAACACTGACGATCCACTCGGCTGACGGCTGGTAAAGGCATCTGCGTGGATCGAGACGAAGAGATCGGCGCGCTGCTTCTGCGCTTTTGCCACGCGAACTTTCAGCGGGATAAAGACATCTTCATTGCGCGTCATGTAGGCGCGCATATTGCCCTCTTTATCAATCAACGCCTTCAGACGACGGGCAATTTGCAGCACCACGTCTTTCTCCCGCGTATGATATTTCCCCACCGCACCGGAGTCTTCGCCGCCGTGGCCAGGATCGAGCATGATCACAATCGGGCGATCGCGCCCCGCTTTGCCCGGCTGCGGACCACTTTGCGCAGGCGGAACCTGACGTTGCAGATCGCCTTTGTTGTAATCCTCCAGCAGGGCCAGAAGCGGATCCTGAATATCCGTTGCATTGGCTGGGTAGAGATCCATTACCAGACGCTCTTTAAACGTCGCCACAGGGGCGAGAGCGAACAGCTGCGGCTTCACGTTCTGTTTGAGCTCAAACACCATACGCACGGTTTGCGGATCAAACTGCCCGACGCGCGCCGATTTAATAAACGGATCGTCACCGCGGATCTGCGCCGCCATCCCCTTCAGCACGGAGTTAAGGTTCACGCCTTCGAGATCCACTACCACACGTTCAGGATTGCTGAGGGCAAATTGCTTATATTTCAGCACACGATTGGATTCGACCGTCACGCGCGTGTACGTCGACGACGGCCAGACGCGCACCGCCACCACCTGACTCGTGGCGGCAAGGCCGACCTGGCTGACGCTAAGCAACCACATTGCCCCGGCCCCTTTTAACAAACGGCGGCGGCTTATTGCTGAATTGGATCCCGACATGCTTCTCCCGAGCAAGAAAACGAACTGATATACAAAAGTCCAGATTGACCGAAAACTTTAACGAATGACGCATAAACTGTCATCTATAAAAGGGTAAACAATTCGATGCTAACGCACGGATTACTTATTCATTTCTGTGGGTCGCAGAAAATTTACACTTGCACACGCGGCCACAATCGAATAAAAATACAGAAATTACGAATAAACATTCATTAAGGGTTGTGCCATGGTGAAGGAACGTAGAACCGAACTGGTCCAGGGATTCCGCCATTCTGTTCCCTATATCAACGCCCACCGGGGAAAAACGTTTGTCATCATGCTTGGTGGCGAAGCCATTGAACATGAAAACTTTTCAAGCATCGTCAATGACATAGGCCTGCTGCACAGTCTCGGGATCCGCCTGGTGGTGGTCTACGGCGCGCGCCCGCAGATCGATGCCAACCTGGCCGCTCACCACCACGAGCCGATTTATCACAAACATACCCGCGTCACAGATGCGAAAACCCTGGAACTGGTGAAACAGGCGGCGGGGCTGCTGCAGCTGGATATTACGGCTCGCCTGTCGATGAGTCTGAACAACACGCCGCTGCAGGGGGCGCATATCAACGTCGTGAGCGGCAACTTTATCATCGCCCAGCCCCTCGGCGTGGACGATGGCGTGGATTACTGCCACAGCGGTCGCATTCGTCGTATTGATGAAGAGGCCATTCACCGTCAGCTGGACAGCGGTGCCATCGTGCTCATGGGCCCGGTGGCGGTATCCGTGACCGGCGAAAGCTTCAACCTCACGTCAGAAGAGATTGCCACCCAGCTGGCTATCAAGCTGAAGGCGGAAAAAATGATTGGGTTTTGCTCCTCACAGGGCGTCGTTAACGATGAAGGGGTGATTGTGCCGGAACTCTTCCCGAATGAAGCCCAGGCGCGCGTGGAAGCGCTGGAGGCCGAAGGAGATTACCACTCCGGCACCGTGCGTTTTCTGCGTGGTGCGGTGAAGGCCTGCCGTAGCGGCGTGCGCCGTAGCCACCTGATCAGCTATCAGGAAGACGGGGCCTTACTGCAGGAGCTCTTCTCCCGGGATGGCATCGGCACCCAGATTGTCATGGAGAGTGCGGAGCAGATACGCCGCGCGACCATCAACGATATCGGAGGTATTCTGGAACTGATCCGCCCGCTGGAACAGCAGGGTATTCTGGTGCGTCGTTCCCGTGAACAGCTGGAGATGGAGATCGACAAATTCACCATTATTCAGCGCGATAACCTGACCATTGCCTGCGCCGCGCTCTATCCGTTCCCGGAAGAGAAGATCGGTGAAATGGCCTGTGTGGCTGTGCATCCTGACTACCGGAGCTCTTCTCGCGGAGAAATGCTGCTAGAGCGCGTGGCGGCGCAGGCGCGCCAGATGGGATTGAGCAAGCTGTTCGTCCTGACCACGCGCAGCATTCACTGGTTCCAGGAACGCGGGTTCACGCCGGTGGATATCGATTCCCTGCCGGAAACGAAGAAAGAGATGTACAACTATCAGCGCCGTTCAAAAGTGCTGATGGCCGACCTGGGATAATACGCCACTTGCCGGGAAGCGCTGCGCTTACCCGGCCTGCATTTCGTCCCTCATTCAGAGAGACTCAAAGATTGCGCCCAGCCCGCTTCGGCGTTCCGTGCGGGTGGCGATGGCCTGCATCAGCACGCGTTCATCGGTATACAGCGACAGGCGCTGACGCGCACGCGTGATGGCGGTATAGATCAGCTCGCGGGTAACGACAGGTGAAAGCTGCGTCGGCAGGATCAACGCCGCATGGTTAAACTCAGAGCCCTGCGATTTATGCACCGTCATCGCCCACGCAGTTTCATGCTCGGGCAAACGGCTGGGCTGGAAGGACTTCACGCTACCATCCGGCATCTGGAACCAGACGCGCAACCCCTGCCCACGATCGAGTGCAATGCCGATATCGCCGTTAAACAACCCCAGCGCACTGTCGTTGCGGGAAATCATCACCGGGCGCCCTTCATACCAGCGCGAGTGCAGGGTACGGTTGATTTTACGTTTCTGCGCCAGCAGCTGTTCCAGCCTGTCATTCAGGCCGCTGACGCCAAACGGCCCCTCCCTCAACGCGCAGAGCAACTGATATTCGCCAAACGCGGCAATCACCTGCTCCGGCGGACGTTGCTGTTGTACGCCGGTGAGAAAATGTTGATACCCCAGCAAGGCATCATCCAGCATCGCCTGATACTCTTCCCCACTTTGCAGCGATTTTTTCTCAATGTCGGTAAAGGTACCGTCAAACACCGCACAGGTCGTGTGCCGGTCTCCCCGGTTCACCGCCGACGCAAGCTGCCCGATGCCGGAGTCGCTGCCGAAACGGTAGCTTTTTTGCAGCAGGCACAAGCTGTCGCGCAGCGCGCCCGCGACCGAGTGCTGTTCCGCCGCAAGGGAACACCCTGTCAGGCGGGCCAACTCCTCCGCGCGTTCCGCGGTATAACCCAGACTGGCATAGGTGCAGATATCACCCAGCACGGCCCCAGCTTCCACGGACGCTAGCTGGTCACGGTCGCCGAGGAAAATGACCCGCGCATGAGGCGGCAAAGCATCGATCAGCCGCGACATCATCGTCAGGTCAATCATCGACGCTTCATCCACCACCAGCACATCCAGGTGTAGCGGGTTACCGGCATGGTAGCGCAGACGCTGGCTACCCGGCTGCGCGCCAAGTAACCGATGCAACGTGCTGGCTTCATTGGGAAAAAGCGCAAGCTGTTCCCCTGTGAGCGGCAATTTTTGCAGGGCACCGCCTAATGACTCCGTCAGACGTGCCGCGGCTTTACCGGTGGGAGCCGCCAGACGAATACGACACTTTTGCTCACCGGATAACTGAATCAGCGCGGCAAGCAGTTTTGCCACCGTCGTTGTTTTCCCGGTGCCCGGGCCGCCCGAAATCACCGAGATCCGCCGCGTTAACGCCACGGCGGCCGCCACTTTCTGCCAGTCAGTCGCGTCGTCAGAGGTAAACAGCGTATCCAGCACTTGCCGGAGCTGCGCTTCATCGCAGGGAAGCGGGGCGTTGGTCTCGCTGAAGAAGCGCGCCACCGTCAGTTCGTTACGCCAGAGTCGGTTCAGATACAAACGCTCGCCGGTCAAAATCAGTGGCGTCCCGGTATCGGTCGCGCTGACGGCAGGCGAGCGGAGTAATATCGCCTGCCAGTCCACTGCCTCACCGAGCAGCGCGAAACACGACTGCAGCGCCGGAGGCATTTTCTCATCCACAGCCAGACGCGACAGCGGAAGGCACACATGCCCCTCGCCTGCGTCCTTACTCAGAATGGCGGCAGCGAGCATAACGGCTGGCTCCTCGCCCGCCACCATCATGGCAAACTGCACGTCCAGGTGGCGCAATAATCGTTGTTCTACCGCCTCCAGTAATAGCGCCTGCATCGTCATGCCATCTCCTCTGTGCGTGCAGCAAACAGGTTATCCATTTTTTCAATCAGCTCCACGGCCGGACGGGTGCTGAAAACGCCCGACTGCGGGTCGTTAGCATCCACGCCGCGCAGGAACAGGTAAATAACGCCGCCAAAATGGTCTTCGTAACGGTAATCGGCCATGCGATGGCGCAGGTACCGGTGCAACGCCAGGGTATAGAGCTGATACTGCAGGTCGTAGCGATGCATTTGCATCGCTGAGGCCATCGCCTGTTGGGTATAGGCTTCGCTGTTCTCACCCAGCCAGTTCGATTTGTAATCCAGCAGGTAGTAGCGCCCTTCGTGGCGGAAAACCAGGTCGATGAACCCTTTTAACATCCCCTGAACCTGGCGGAAGTTGAGCGGTGGGCACCCGGCGGATAACGGATCGTACTCACGGATCAATGCGTCAAGCGCGTCGGCCCTGAGCGGGCTGGCGATGGGGAGATAAAACTCCATTTCGACCTGTTTATCTTTGGCGGTCAGCTGGCTGAGGGAAATCCCCTGTGTCGTGAGCGGCGCGTGCAAAACAGCGCGGAGCCAGTCGGTGAGAACCGGCTGCCATTGGGCGTCGTAGCCGCCGCTCTGGAGCATCTTCAGCACCCATTCTTCAGAGACCGGCTGGGTAAAATCCAGCTCTTCAAACAGGCTGTGTAAAAACGTGCCCGGCGAGGCCCCACGCGGGAACTGATGCGGTGTGAGCACCGGTTCAGCGGGCACGCTTCCTGCGCCTGCGGCATCTACGTCCAGTTTAGGCATCAAATCCTGAGCAACGCTTTGCCCGTGCTGCTGTAAACCGGAGTAACTGGTAACGCGCCAGTCGTCGGCAATCGTGCGGGCAACCTGGCGGGCATGCAGCTCTGACGTTCTCTGTTCCGGCGTCTGCCAGCGGCTGTTGTCGGGCTGAGACGGAATATGCAGGGCAACATGCTCTGAGCAAAGAGATTCGATGCACTGGCGCAGACCGGCAGCATCTTTGGGTTCGCCTCGCTGGATAAGCCTTCCCAGCGCACTCAGATGAAAATCACTCTCGCCGCTCTTATCGCCCCGGCGACGAAACAGCGGCGCAACGCCCAGGCTGCAGTGCCAGACCGAGCGGGTCAGCGCCACATAAAGCAGACGCAGATCTTCTGCCAGACGCTCGGCTTCGGCCAGCTCAACGCTTGACTCTGCGTTGCTGAGATCGAGTACCGCTTCAAACGACTCGCGATCGTGGTAAAAAGCCTGATCCTGAACGCGGTAATTGGCGATAAAGGGCAGCCAGACCAGCGGATATTCCAGGCCTTTCGATTTGTGAATGGTGACGATTTGCACCAGGTGTTTATCACTCTCAAGGCGCATCTGCTGGCTGGACGAATTACTGTTCGGGTCGGCAATCTGCTGCGCCAGCCAGCGCACCAGGGCATGCTCGCTCTCCAGCTGTGTCCCCGCTTCCTGCAGCAGTTCGCTGATATGCAGAATATCGGTCAGACGGCGCTCACCGCCCGCGGTTGCGAGCATGTTCTCCGCAATGTGTCGCTCTGCCATGAGCTCACGCACCATCGCCATCACGCCGCGCTTTTGCCATTTTTCGCGGTAGCGAACAAACTCTTCTACCACGGCATCCCACGCGGCTTCGTCATTGTTGAGCACATCAATATCACGCGCATTCAGCCCGAGCATCGCACTCGCCAGTGCACTGCGCAGCGTACTTTCACGCTCTGGCGCCAGCACGGCCTGCAGCAGCCAAAGCATCTCCTGGGCTTCCAGCGTTTCAAAAACGCTGTCGCGGTTTGAAAGATAGACGGACGGAATATTCAGTAGCGTCAGGGCGTCGCGAATAAGCGCGGCCTCCTGGCGGCTTCGCACCAGCACCGTGATATCGGATGCTTTTACCGGCGCGGGTTTATCGCCCTTCCACAGCAGCGCATCTCCCCGCGCGCCTGCGCTGAGCCAGTCCCTAATCTGCGCCGCACAGTACTGGGCCATGGCATTTTGATAGTCGGCGACGCCACAGCCTTCGCCGTCCAGCAGCCAGAAGTGCATGGCGGGCTGCGTCTCACCGTTGAATTCGAAGCGCAACGAATCGTTTTTCGGGGCAAATTTGACCGGCAGAAACGGGATTTCCCGGAACATAAACGCCATATCCATGCGACTGAACAGCGCGTTAACGCTTTCCACCATGCCGGGAGAGGATCGCCAGTTGGTATCGAGCGTATAGTGCGCATCAACCTCACTGCGGGCTTTCATGTAGGTGAAAATATCCGCACCGCGGAAAGCGTAAATGGCCTGCTTCGGATCGCCGATTAACAGCAGTGCGGTGCCGGGCTGATGGCGCCAGATACGGCGGAAAATACGGTACTGCTGAGGGTCGGTATCCTGAAACTCGTCAATCATTGCGACCGGGAAGCGAGTACGAATCGCCTCTGCAAGCGCTTCGCCATTTTCGCTGCACAACGCCGCATCAAGGCGACTCAGCATGTCATCAAACCCCAGCTCGCCCCGCCGGCGCTTTTCGCGCGCCACGGCATCGCGAATTTCCGTCATCGCACGGGTGATCATCAGATCGTTAAGCGTCAGGGGCTCCGCCAGCAGAGTTTCAATTGCCACAAACAGGGGATGTTCAGGCACAATGCCGTCGGCTTTGGTCCGCTCAACCAGGAAACGCTGTGAGAATTTCTCCAGCGCGTCCGGAAGCTGATAACCGCGCGTCTCTTCCTTCGCCCATGCGCTGATCTTCTCGATCCATTTTCCCTGGTTGCCACGGTTGAACTTGCGTCTGTCAATCCCGGAACTCTCGATGATCGCCTCAATCTCGCCGACTGATTCATTCCATTTTTGCTTGATGTCTGCGATTCGCGCGATGATTTTTTCATGGCGTGAGGCCAGGGTTTCATCCGCTGGCGGCGGCGATTTGATGACCGGCGCTTCCCCCTGAAGATAACGATCGATGGCGCGCAGCAGTGCCTCTGGCCCTTTCCACAAGGCATGTACCGCTTCGGCGATATCGCGCGGTAACGGGTAGCAGTGGCGACGCCAGAAATCCGCACAGGCCTGATAGCGCAGCACGGATTCATCTTCAATGAGTTGTTGTTCAAACAGCATGCCGGATTCGAACGCATTCAGGCTCAGCATGCGCTGGCAAAACCCGTGAATGGTGAAGACGGACGCTTCGTCCATCTGTCGTTCCGCAAGGAGCAGCCACTGGGCGGCCTGCTGCTTATCAGCAATTTCTTCCAGAAGGCTCGCGTAGAGAGGGTTATCCGTACTCTGGCGCAGGCAGGCGATGCGCAGTTCGTGAATATTGGTACGAATACGGCCGCGCAACTCAGCGGTGGCGGCCTCGGTAAAGGTCACGACCAACAGCTCTTCAACGCTCAAAGGGCGCGGAAAAGCAGCGTTACCGCCAAGCCCTAACAGCAGGCGCAGATAGAGCGCGGCAATTGTGAACGTTTTTCCCGTTCCCGCTGAGGCTTCAATCAATCGTTCACCCTGTAGAGGTAAACGTAAGGGATCAAGGGACTCAGCGGTATCGGTCATTCTTTCTTACTCCAGGGCATTGATTGCTGCAGCGCGCTGACGCTCTTCCAGACTTTCCAGCCTTGTGGATTCACGTACTCCGTTTTCCCGTTCTGGCTACCGGAAACCTGAGACAGAATGGTGATGCCCTGCGGCTTAATCACGGCCTGATGGAAGAAGTCCGCAACCTTCTGCGGCGTCAGCTGTTTTATCTCGGCCACTACTTTATCACGCGAATCAAATTTCATATTACCGCGATCAAAATCTTTGCTCAGCTGCGACGCCTCTTCGCCCAGCGTCTGCGGCGGCTGCATCACCTGCGCAATGACGGCCTGCTGGATCTGGGAAAATTCTTCCGGCTTCATGGCCCGCAGCTTTGCTTCCACCTGCGGGAAGAACGCCTGATAGCGCTGCCAGAGATAGGCCGGTTGTTTATCGCTGCTTTGCAGCAGGAAGCCCAGCCCCCACTGACGGCCAACGTTCATCGAGAAAGCAAATACCGCGTAGCCAAGCTGCTCTTCCGTACGCAGTTGGTTATAGAACCACGGCTGAATAATCTGCCCCAGCACCGCGCTCTGTGCGGACCCGGAGAATTCGTCATAGCCCGTGGGCACAAACACTGCAGCCAGCGCGGAATCGGTACTGCTCCCCGCTTTTTCAAAAATCACATTCTGTTTTTTCTCAACCAGCACGTCCTGGTTACGGCACCACTCGTCGCCTTTCGAACCCAGCTGAGTGCGGACATTCTCTGCCAGCGTTTTAGCCTGATCCTCGCTCATGTTACCGACGATAAGGAACTCAGGACGCGTGTTAGTTTTCAGCGCATCACGGTAATCCAGCACCTCTTTTAATGAGATAGATGGCAGCAATGCCCGGCGTTCTTCACGCTGGAAATACGGGATTTGCGACAGCATTTGCGCTGGCATCAGCGCCTGATCGTAGGCTTTGCCCTTTTCCGCAGAATCCATCATCTGCGCATACCAGGACTTGGCCTGCTCAAGCTGCTCTTCCGTCGGCGTATAGCTAAAATAGCCCTCCAGCAGTGCCTGGAACAGCTGAGGCAAACGCTGGGTATAGCCATTTGCATTCAGCATCAAACCATTGTTGGCATTGGTGGAGAAGCTGATCCCGCCAACGGCTGCCTGGTTGCTAAGCTGATCGAGCGCGATACCCGCGAGATAGTCATTCAGCGCGAACATCACCTGATTTTTGGCACTATTCATCGCTTTCGGATTACGCAGCACCACGCTGACATCCACCTTTGGCTCGCTCGCGAAATAACGGCTTGGGGTATACACCACGCGCAGCGTCGGCTCATCGACAATGAGCTGGGGGTGCGGATAATCCTTAGTGGTTTTGATAAGCGTAAAATCATCCGGAATGTAAGGGTTCAGTTCCGGCAACGTCAACGCAATCTCTCCAGCCTTCTTTTGCCAGGCAGCGAAGGTCTGGTCGCCGATCTTGTCTACCTGATAAGGTGCATCGACAAAGTAGGCCGTTTTGTTATGCGGTTCGTTCGGGCTGATGTACCAGATACGGGCATTCTGCGGGGTCATCATCGCCAGGCGCGCTTTTAACGCCGCCGCATCATAGCGATCGGCAATATTGACCGCATCGAGGGTGTGTTCCACTGGCACGCGGATCATGGTATCCGCCAGCCACTCCACATAATCCATGTCGCGGGTGATGGACGGGTAACGGAAATCGAGATCCAGCACATGAGCGAGTTCATCAAAATAGCGCTTATCGACGCCTTTCTCACGCAGCAAAGAGAGGTAGCTGAAGATAGCGGCAACCACTTCATCACGGTTGGCCTGCCCTTTGTCGGTCAGGGTGGCGGAAATTGCCAGCACGCCGCTGTTGCCGTTTACAACAGGATCGGAATCGGCGCGAATCCCTTCCACCAGCCCCTGTTTCTGCAGCCAGTCGGATAATGTTCCCGGACTGCGGTTACCAATCAGGTAGGTCACCAGCTCGTCGGTTTTGCTGCGAAACTGTGCGGTGTTGTTATCAATGCGGAACTCAACGCGCAGCACCTTGCGGGGCATGGCAGGAACGTAGTGGATGACGATCCCTTTTTGCGCGTCCGTGACAACCGGCACGTCAATCTTTGGCAGGTCGATATTTTTATTTGGCACCCGGCCAAACGTTTTTGCCGCCAAACCAGCCAGTTCAGGCAGCGGTTTGTTGCTGTAAATAACCGCCTTCATCAGGTTGGCTGAGTAGTATTTGTCGCGAAACGCATGCAGAGCATCAATGACCGGGCTGCCGGGTTTATCGCTGAGCGTCTCCAGATTGCCGCCCGAGAAGCGTGCACCTGGGTGCGCAGGGTTGATCGTCTCAGCGCTGACCTGCGCCATACGCATACCGTCTCGGGTACGGGCCATCGTCAGTTCGGCATTCACCGCATTGCGTTCACGATCGGCGTATTTTTTATCCAGCAGCGGCGCGGCGATAGCATCCGCAAGACGATCAACCGCCCCGTCCAGCGCGTCATTTTCGACTTCGAGATAAAAGGCCGTGCGGTAAGGTGCCGTGCTGGCATTGTGGCTGCCGCCATGCATTTTTAGAAATTCGGACAGGCTATCCGGCTGCGGATACTTCTTTGACCCCATTAACGTCATGTGTTCGAGGTAATGCGCCAGCCCCGGGTGAGCCTCAGGATCTTCCAGCGATCCAATCGGCACGACCAATGCCGAGAGGGATTTCACCGCCTGCGGATCGGAAACCAGCAGCACGGTCATGCCGTTATCAAGCCGGATCGCCTGATACTGCCGGGTGTCTTTTTCGCTCTTACGGATAGTGTCCTGAACGGGTTGCCAACCGGAGTCTGCCTGAGTGAAGGGAGCCCAAAGGGCGATAAACAAAACAAACGCTTTGAACACGGTGCTGCCTGGCATTACGACCTCTTTATCACGGCTATCCCCGTCATACTTCAAGTTGCATGTGCGTTGGCTGCGTGCGTTCACCCCAGTCACTTACTTATGTAAGCTCCAGGGGATTCACACTCTTGCCGCCTTCCTGCAACTCGAATTATTTAGGGTAAACATCATTAACACACTGCGTGCTGGACACGCCAACATCTCTTTATTGGGGGTACATCAGTCCGTGATAAGAAGTGCATCATAAATGAACACCCCTGACTGCGCAATTTTTATACAGCGCTCAGGACTGATTAAATTTAAACAACGGTAACAGGTAGCGCTTTGCCTCTTCCGTGATAGCCTCAAAGTACTCTGGTTCGAGCGTGCGCCATAAGCGCTGATACCAGACATCTTCCCCCTCGCCGCGCACCATCATGTTCCCTTCATAGGCCTGCATAAATTTACTGCGCGCTTTCTGCAGAGAAGCCTCATCCGTTAACATCGCATCATTCTGTGCGTCGTAACAGGCTTTTATCCACGCACCACCACTTTCAGGCAATAACAGCAGGGGTTTGTTCATTCCCTGGAGATAGCCTTCAATGTACAAAGAGAGGTAGCGAAACGCCTGCTCTGCCTCCATTGGCGGAAAGCGCCACTCGCCCTCTTTGCGCACTAAGATCCGGCTTTCGCCTTTATGGCCTAACGCACTGTAGACAAGATGTTCCAGCCAGAGTTGCAATCCCTGTGAAACGCTGAGCAGTGAAGGCCGCCAGCGCAGCAGTCCATCAGGCTGAACCTGAGTGAGCCAGCCGGTGAGCTGGATGCCATTGCAGCTGAGATCGATTTCGAGACTTTGTCCGGGCTGACGGTGCTCCCTTACGCGCTCCGCCAGAGCGTTCATTTCCTGGCATTGCGCCTCCCAGACGATCTCCCCAAACGCGCCATAAGGCAGTTGTCCTGCCGCACGATAGCGGCGATAAAGCTTGTCAGCATCTTCCTCGTCAACCAGTGCATTCAGCAGTTGCAGATTTAACTGATAGCGCTCCAGCCCTTCCAGCGTAAAAGGCTCTGCATCCGGAATTTCGCTCTCTTCAGAACGGAAGTTGACCTGCAATCGCTGCTGGAAGAAGGCGCGAACAGGATGCGCCCAAAAGCGTTGAAGCTGTTCAAAAGTCAGGGTGTTAATGGGCAGCGGGTCAAGTGTCTGAATGAAATCCGTATGTGCTCTCCCCTCCTTTTTCGCGGCCGGTAGCCACTCGCGGGCATAGCTCTGCTGTTCGCTAACAACGTAGTTCATCGGGTCAAACGGCATACGGCTGTGGACACAGGTGATATGCGCCTTGACCCGCTGTTCGCTTTCATCACAGTTAAGGGCTTCATCACCCGCCAGATAGTGGCTCTGGCCGATATAATCCACTAACTCCTGCACCAGAACGGAGGGGAAGCGCTCGCTGTTATCCTGAATGGAGCGGCCGATATAGCTGATATAGAGCTTACTCTGGGCAGAGATGAGCGCTTCGAGGAAAAGATAGCGGTCATCATCACGACGACTACGGTCACCCCGCTTTGGATTTGCGCTCATTAAATCGAACCCCAGCGGCGCCAGGGCGCGAGGATAAACGCCGTCATTCATGCCGAGCAAACAGACCACCTTAAAGGGGATTGAACGCATTGGCATCAGCGTGCAGATATTGATTGGGCCCGCCAGGAAACGCTGACTGATTCGCTCCTGGTCAAGACGCTGCGTCAATTCGTCCCTCAGCAGCGACAATGGAATCGCCTCGTGATAGTGGGAATTCACGCCCTCGTCGACGATAGCCTGCCACTGCGTTTCAATGAGCGCCATCGCCGCTTCGGTGTCACTGTCTGGCAGGAAGAAATCATTGAGCAACGCCCTGCAAACCGGAAGCCACTCTTCAAGCGGACGCGGCTGCATTAACTCACGACGCCAGCGGTTAAGCTGCATCAGCAGAGACGCTAAATGCCCCACCAGTTCAGCAATCAAACCGCTGGACTCATCGTATGGCAGCACCTCATTCCACTCGCCCTGGCTGCTTTCCATGGCGTAGCCCAGCAGCATACGCGTCAGGCCAAACCGCCAGGTATGTTGCCCGGTCGGAGGAAGCTCGAACTCCTGGACGTTGTCGTCATCAATCCCCCAGCGCACGCCAGATTCATTCACCCACTGGCGAAGGTAGCGCAGCCCTTCCTCATTGATGTTGAAGCGTGCGGCCAGCACGGGAACATCCAGTAACGCCAGGACATCTTCCGAGATGAAGCGGCTATCCGGCAGTGAAAGCAGGGTAACAAAGGCCTGCAAGGCGGGATGCGACTGACGAGCGCGACGGTCAGAGATAGCGTAAGGCAAGTATCGCTCCCCTGTCGCACTGCCGAAAACAGCCTGAATAAAGGGGCTGTAGCTATCGATGTCTGCCACCATCACCACGATGTCACGCGGCGTGAGTTCGGGATCGTCCTGCAGCATCGCCAGCAACTGGTCGTGAAGCACTTCGACCTCACGCTGCGGGCTATGGCACACATGGATCGTGATACTACGATCGTCAGCATCCAGATTCCGCTTGCTGTCGCTGCGTTCAAACTCTTTCGCCGTCACGCCCATAACGGCACGGTTTTCCAGATCAAGAATATCGAGCTGAATGTTATGCAGCAGGTTATCCGGGGCGATCTCGACAAAAGCATCCACATCGCCTTCACCCGATGAAGTGATATCAGAGAGCATGTGAATGTAATCACGTCCCAGCTTCCCCCATGAGGCAAGCAGCGGATTGGGCAGGTTCTGAATACCGTCTTCATCGAAAAGCTGCGCGGCGGTGGAGCCGTCTTTAAACAAAGGGACGGATCGCTCTTCAAAAAGGCGCTTTCTTTGGCGGGTTACCAGCCGCGAAAGCCAGCGTTCATCGAGGATATCCCCCCAATAGTGCCGGCAGGGGTTGGTAAACAAAATATGAATATCAATATGTTTACCCAGCGCATTCAGCGCCTTCATATAGACAGGGGGTAATGCGGATATCCCACAGATAAAGACGCGTGACGGCAGACGGGCCGGGCGCTCCGACGCATTTTCGAGTATCGAGATAAACCGATCGTACAAATTGGCACGGTGCCACTTAGGCTGGCCCAGTTTCTCCGTATGCTCAACCAGCGCTTTCCATAGCGGCGCCTGCCAGATTTGCGCCTCCGGTAGCCCTTCAACCCGCTCACCCGCTTCCCAGCGAATTAACCAGTCAGCACGGTAAACCAGATATTGGTCGTAGAGATCGGCGGTACGGGACGCTAGCTGGAACAGCTTGCGCTTATCGGTATCGTCATTGAGATAGTGGCGTAGCATGGCGAATTCATCGTGCTGCAGCATTTCCGGCAGCAGCGCCATCAGCTTCCAGCTCATGCTCTGCTTGTTGAAGGCGCTCTGCTCGGGAATGTCTGGCAATACGCGAACAAACATTTCCCAGATAAAGCTCGCCGGCAGCGGAAAATCAATGTTCGCGGCAATGCCAAATTTACGGGAAAGCGACATTTGCAGCCACTGCGCCATACCGGTGCTTTGCACCAGCACCATTTCAGGCTCAAAAGGGTCGTCCAGCCGCTCGCGCTCAACGATAAATTCCATCAGCGCTTCCAGCACATCCAGACGATTTGAGTGGTAGACCCTTAACATAGATGCTCCCGACTACTGGCTAACAGGGCAATGCAGACGCGTTATCTCACCGCGCCGCCCCAGAGGCGAAAAAAGTGTAACCGTGATGCTGACACATCCTGAGTGCGTTGTCTGCACCCGACTCACCTGCCAGCCTGCGGGCAGCGCAGTCGTTGAGAGCTGAGCCTGGTTCCAGGCATAATGCCAGAGCTGGCGGTACTGGTTAAACAGGGTAAACCGCGCCGCCAGTGCCCTGTGATAACCGGCCAGTGCGGTTACGATCATCACCAGCAGCATCATCGCCAGCAGAACCTCAACCATGCTAAATCCTTTCTCTTTGTTTACGGTAGCTGGCATAACGCGCGCTCCTTAAGGGGACAAAAATCACTCCAGCCGTGGGGTGAAAAGTGAATTTTACCGTCGATTATCTCTCCTGAGCGCCAGAGCAGCAGGTCATTGCCTCCGGCAATCAGCAGCACACTCGTCTCACTCAGCCGCCGTAAACACACTCGCCACGCTGATGCCTGTTTGCACTGCGCCAGAGGCTCCGATGACCAACGCTGAACGCGTCCCCACTCAAGCGCAGATTGCACCGCGGCCTGCTGCTGAAATGAACGGCTTTCTCCGCCAACGAGCGCACTAAACGTAGTGAGTTGCTGGTTGAGACCGGTGAGGATCAGGGTACCAAGCACCAGTAAAAGCAGAACCAGCGCCAGGGAAGACATTCCACGTTGACAGTTCACAAGTTGTACCCCGTGACCGTATACACCGCCTGATAAGGCTTCCCCTGCTCGCCCTTGCGGATAGCGACCAGTTCGATAGTGAACTCAGGCGCAAACCTGGCGTGTTCAACTTTTCTCACCATAAAGTGCGTGATCACCAGCCTGTCCGGATCCGTGAGCTTTTCCCATCCTTTGCCTTCACACGAGGTTGCACCACGCAGGGTTTCCAGTGCACCCGACTCCAGACGAAAACCGGTGCTGTCGTTTTCTGATGCACTGTTATCCCAGCTGCCGTTACTGTTGGCATCCCATCGCACAATGACACAGCTACCTTGCCTGCCCGTTAACAACCCTTGTCCCGGGCAGTTACCCGCACAGTAGCCTGCCCGCTGGAGCTGTTTGCCGAGGGAAAACAGTCTCTGCCAGACCTCCTCTTCCTGTTCTCGCTGGCCGGATTGCAGTAACACCGCTCGCTGCAAACCGGGTAAAAAGCGCGATGCGCCGATCAATAACAGGCTGCTGATGGCCGTCGCAATCAGAACTTCAGTAAGGGAAAATCCCTGCTGACGCTTCAACATTGTCCCCCCTGCGAGACCTGACACATCCTGATGCGCCCTCCATCTGAGACAATAATCAGCCACGCTCCTGCACGGCTTTGCACTCTTATCCGACCTGCCCATGCCGTATCCCTCAATCCATAGAACCCGAGTGACGGCGTTACCTCGCTGACCGCGACTTCTGGCCAGAGTGGAATCAGTGCAAAGGGGCTGCCCTGCTCACAGCCTTTTACGGCAGAACTCACCAGGCATGCCCTTTCCCCCACCTGCTTCAAGGTAATGCGGTGCTCGCGGTTGTACCGGTTGGCATGGTTGCGCAGAAACACCAGGTAGTCGCGCACCTGGCTGGCGGTTTGCCACAGCCGCTGCTGCCCCTGCCAACTGCTCCAGCCGTACAGGCCTGAGGCACTGAGAATGACGACCAGCGACACAGCCACCAGCGTTTCGATAAGCGTAAAACCGTTCTCTTTTTTCATACGGGGAGTGTGGCGATGCGCCGATAAAGTGGCGAGCAGCGAATTAACGTTTTACGAGGCGTTATCCAGGGGGATTAAGCGAGTTGCAGCGCGTTGCACGCTTTCTGGATAACGCCTCGGGAAACGGGATAAAGACGAAAAAAAACCGGCGCTAAATAGCACCGGTTGTGTCACGCTTTACCGCATCAGATAGCGACGGGCGCTTTGATGCCAGGGTGCGGGTCGTAGCCCTCAATCTCAAAATCATCGAAGCGGTAGTCAAAGATTGACGCCGGTTTGCGCTTGATGATGAGCTTCGGCAGCGCGCGCGGTTCGCGGGTCAGCTGGAGATGGGTCTGCTCCATATGGTTGCTGTAGAGATGGGTGTCCCCACCGGTCCAGACAAAATCCCCCACTTCCAGGTCACACTGCTGCGCCATCATATGGACTAACAGCGCATAGCTGGCAATGTTAAACGGCAGGCCGAGGAACACGTCACAGGAACGCTGGTAGAGCTGGCAGGAGAGCTTTCCGTCAGCGACGTAGAACTGGAAGAACGCGTGGCACGGTGCCAGCGCCATTTTGTCCAGCTCGCCCACGTTCCAGGCGGAAACAATGATTCGGCGCGAGTCCGGATCGTTTTTCAGCTGGTTCATCACGGTGGTGATCTGGTCAATATGGCGGCCATCAGGCGTTGGCCATGCGCGCCACTGCTTGCCGTAAACCGGGCCCAGGTTGCCGTTTTCATCTGCCCATTCGTCCCAGATGGAGACGTTGTTTTCGTGCAGATACGCAACGTTTGGTATCGCCTTGCAAGAACCAGAGCAGTTCATGAATGATCGAGCGCAGATGGCAGCGCTTGGTCGTCACCAGAGGGAAGCCTTCCTGTAAATTGAAGCGCATCTGGTGGCCAAAAATGGAGAGCGTACCGGTGCCGGTACGGTCGTTTTTTCGGCGTGCCCTCATCGAGCACTTTTTTCATCAATTCAAGATACTGTTTCATGGTTCCTCAGGAAAGTTGTTGCTGTGGACGACGACGATACGCCCAAATCATCATAATGGCACCCGCGACCAATCATCGGAAATGGAGAGGATCTGCCCCATGCTGATGTACTGTACCCATTCACCGGTGAACTGTGCATCCGGCTGGCGGAAAGAACTCAACAATGATGCGGAACGCGCCGTAGCCAATCAGGAACAGGCCGGAGACAGACCCCATCGGGCGCGGTTTGCGAATAAACAGGTTCAGGATGATGAACAGCACGACGCCTTCCAGCGCCAGCTCATAAAGCTGGGACATATGACGCGGCAGCACGCCGTAGGTATCGAAAATGGATTGCCACTCTGGATGCGACGGCAGCAACGCCATGTCTTCTGCACGCGAGCCGGGGAAACAGCATGGTGAAAGAGACGCTCGGGTCAACACGCCCCCACAGCTCACCGTTGATAAAGTTGCCCAGACGGCCAGCCCCAGCCCAAATGGGATCAGTGGTGCGATAAAATCTGATACCTGGAAGAAGTTGCGTTTGGTGCGTTTGGCAAAAATCACCATCACCAGGATCACCCCAATCAGGCCGCCGTGGAAGGACATGCCGCCGTCCCAGACGCGGAACAGGTAGAGGGATCGTTCAGGAATA
This sequence comes from Enterobacter sp. T2, assembly GCF_010692925.1. Lineage (NCBI taxonomy): Bacteria > Pseudomonadati > Pseudomonadota > Gammaproteobacteria > Enterobacterales > Enterobacteriaceae > Enterobacter > Enterobacter sp. T2. Next base: position 3,850,731 of record NZ_CP048736.1, read on the forward strand.
CCGGGAGGTTATAGAACAGCACATACCCAATACGGCCACCGAGGAACACGCCGAGGAAGCCCGCGTACAGCAGGTTTTCCACTTCGTTTTTGGTCCAGCCGCTGCCAGGACGGCTGGCGCGACGACCAGCAAGCACATGGCAAAAATGAAGCCCACCAAGTACATCAAACCGTACCAGTGAAGCGAAACAGGTCCTAATGAGAAAATGACCGGATCAAATTCCGGAAATGCAGATAACCACTGTTCATCTGTCACCACAAGATGTTGTTATTCCGCTGAAAGTGGACAGCGGTAGAAATGCGATTCTGCCTTAAGCAGAGGCTCCAAAGTTGCGAATCATAGCATAAGGCGGGCGTGGAGGATGCGCCAGAGATGTAAAAGATGTGTATAGGGTTTTTATCCGCACTGGTGCCCTCTCACCACAGGGAGAGGGAGTAAGAGGATTAGCGGCCGCCGCGAATCAGGCCACCCATACCGCGTCGTTCCATAAACGCCGCCACCTGGTGCCGTACCTCCGCGGACAGCTGCGCTTCAAGACTGCGCTCAGCCAGCTCGCGAGCATCACTGATGTCGATATGTCGCAACAAATACTTCACGCGTGCGACGGCACGGCCGTTCATCGACAGGTGGCGATAGCCCAGACCAATCAGGATCGCGACGCACATTGAATCCCCGGCCATTTCGCCGCACAGGCGTAAATCAATGCCGTACTGCTCCGCCTCACGGGCAATCATCGCTAACGCGCGAATGATCGCCGGATGCAGACTGTCGTAGATACTGGCGACGCGGGTGTTGTTACGATCGACGGCCAGAATATATTGCGTCAGGTCGTTCGTACCGACAGAGATAAAATCAACGCGGTTAGCCAGCTGCGGCAACATAAAGACCATCGACGGCACTTCGAGCATGACACCGATCCGTGGTTTAGGGATCGCATAGCCAATCATCTCTTCCACTTCCCGGCCAGCACGTTCAATCAGGCGCCGCGCTTCGTCGATCTCATCAATACTGGTCACCATCGGCAGTAAGATGCTGAGATTCCCCGTCGCCGCGTTGGCGCGCAGCATGGCGCGCACCTGAATCAGAAAGATCTCCGGCTGATCGAGCGTAATACGGATCCCGCGCCAGCCCAGGCATGGGTTCTCTTCGCTGATCGGCATATACGGCAGCTGTTTATCCGCCCCGACGTCCAGGGTACGCAGGGTGACGGGCTTATCGTTAAACATCTGCAACATGCCCTGATACTGCGCCACCTGCTCCTCTTCGGAGGGGAAACCACTTTGCAACATGAACGGGATTTCAGTGCGGTATAAACCGATGCCGTCGATGCGGCTGCCAAGCTTCTCCTCGTGCTCCGGGCTTAAGCCCGCGTTGAGCATGACTTTGATCCGCTCGCCGCTTTTGAGTTGCGCAGGCAGGTTAACGTCATCTTCCGCCAGCTTGCTTAATTCATTCTCTTCGCTGATGAGACGCTGATATTCCTGAAGCAGAACCGGCTCAGGATCGACCAGCAGTTCACCGCGGTAACCATCAACCACCAGCGTGCGTCGGTGCAGTACCGACGGCTGGATATCCGCCCCCATAACGGTAGGAATACCCAGCGCACGTACCATAATGGCGGCATGTGAGTTGGCGGCACCATCGCGCACCACGACGCCGGCCAGCCGGTCCTGAGGCAGTTCAGCCAGCGTGGTTGCCGAGAGTTCATCGGCAACCAGGACAAACCGTTTTGGCCAGGCATTTGGCCCTTGAATGGTGTCATCCAGATGGAACAGCAGACGTTGGCCCAGCGCGCGTAAATTCTCCGGCGCGCTCCTTCAGATAACCGTCAGTTAATACTGCAAACTGTTCAGCAAACTTTTCGATAACCTTTTTAACGGCCCATTCTGCTACCGAACCTTTATCCACCTCGGCAAAAAGCTCACGACGCAAACGCGCGTCTGAGAGCAGGTGCGAATAGAGGTCAAAGATAGCCGCCGTCTCTTTTTGCGCACCCGCCGCAAAGCGTTTGCTGTAGCGACGAAATTCATTCGCCGCCTCTTCCAGGGCTGCGGTAAGACGCTCGCGCTCCAGCGCTTCATCAAGCGTGGAGGCTTCGTACACCTGCTCCATTAACGGCAGCGTGGCGTCCATCCAGCCTTCAGCAATCGCCACGCCTGGCGAGGCCGGAAGAGCACGGATACGCGTATGACGATACTGACCAAAAAGCGCAGCAAGCTGAGACTGTGAGAGGATCGCCGCCATCTGTGTGGCAAGCGTAACGAGGAATGACTCTTCGCTTTCATCGTACTGACGCAACTCACGCTGCTGGACGACCAGAACGCCGAGCAGCTGACGACGCTGGATAATTGGCACACCAAGGAAAGCGCGGAAGCGCTCTTCTTTTACGGAAGGAATGTATTTAAAACTGGGGTGTTTTTGCGCATCGGCAAGGTTGATGGGTTCCGCCAGCCGTCCAACCAGACCGACAATCCCTTCATCGAATGCGAGCGTTACGGTTCGTCCCCGTGGTTTTTTCAAACCACGGGTCGCCATCAGGTAATAGCAGCGCCGATCGTGGTCGGCCAGATACACCGAACAGACCTCGGTCTCCATCGCAAGACAGATGTCAGTAACCAGAATATTCAACGCCTCGTTCAGACGCGGAGCACTGGCCACCTTCTCGACTATTTCTCGCAAGCGGGTGAGCATGATTTGCGTAGCTTAACCTCTTTTACGTCGCCAGGCAGGTGCGCTTTGCGGCTTAGGCGGGATCTCCTGAAGCTGCATAACCACACTTGCAAACTCTTTCATCACCCTACGGTAAACATCGCGTTTAAATGACACGACCTGACGAACAGGATACCAATAGCTTACCCAGCGCCAGCCATCGAACTCCGGCGTACTGCTGGTTTGCATATTGATGTCTGAATCGTTGCCCACCAACTGCAGAAGAAACCACTTCTGTTTCTGGCCGATACAAACCGGCTTTGTGTCCAACGCACCAAACGTTTCGGTAACTTGTAACGCAACCAGTTGCGGGTCGACGCCAGGATGCGAACATCTTTACGGCTTAAACCGACCTCTTCAAAAAGCTCCCGGTACATCGCTTGTTCTGGGGACTCTCCCGGATTGATCCCACCTTGCGGGAACTGCCAGGAGTGCTGACCATATCGCCTTGCCCACATGACCTGGCCCTGACGATTACAAATTACTATTCCTACGTTCGGGCGGTAGCCATCGTCATCAATCACCGGACTACCCCAATCTAAACCTTATATATGAATGATTGTTTCACACTACAGGGAGGCGGTAAACCACTCTCTTACAGGCCTGCAACCTAATAACATTTGAATAACTCACAAATAAGGGCAGAGTTATAAACAGAAGTGCAGCTGCGAAGGGAATTTTATTCACCTTTTCTGTGGATATAGTTGTGAAGAAGTGTCTGATTACCCATGAACAACCTGAATCACCGTCAGGCTCCCTCTTTTAATGAAATTATATAAAATTATTATTTTCATGCAGTTAAGTACGAAACCATCAACAAAAAAGAGAATAGCGTGACGATCATCACACCTGGGATCATCGTGCTGATGAAAGATCGAACAGCGTCGGTTTTATCCACAGATTGTGCCAATAAGTTAAACACAATTTGTCTGAAATTTGGATTTTCGTCGCACGTCAAGGCTGTAAATTGAAACAGTAGTCAGGGTTATGCCCAGTTATCCCACTTTTCTGTGGATAACATGGTGTAAGATCCTGTTTATTGTCAGTGACCAGATTTGAACAACCCATTTTACGTTTCAGATCTGGTGCTAAATTTTCGATAAAAAAAACCTATAAATCATAGACATGGAATATTGGTACAGAAAAAGTTAAACTCTATCCACAAGGGACAATTTCTTCGTTTATTTTTTAATCAAAAGGTTACCTTCATGCATCCGCTTACCCCCTTGCTCACACCGCCGTCAAGCGAGCGTCAGTTGCTGCAGCAGGCTCAGCGTCTGGCGGGTTTCTCGCTGGGCGAACTGGCGGCGATGGCAGGGCTTCCGATCCCGAAGGATCTGAAACGAGATAAAGGCTGGATCGGCATGCTGCTGGAACTGTGGCTGGGTGCCAGCGCCGGGAGCAAACCAGAGCAAGATTTTGCCGCCCTTGGCGTAGAGTTAAAAACCATTCCCATCGACAGCCAGGGCAAGCCTCTGGAGACGACGTTTGTCTGCGTTGCGCCTTTGACCGGTAACACCGGCGTGACGTGGGAGACCAGCCACGTGCGCCATAAGCTGAAGCGCGTGCTGTGGGTTCCGGTTGAAGGTGAACGTCAGATCCCACTGGCTGAGCGTCGCGTTGGCGCGCCGCTGCTCTGGAGCCCGGATGAAGAGGAAGAGCATCAGCTGCGTCTGGACTGGGAAGAGCTGATGGACATGATCGTGCTCGGGCAGGTGGAGCGCATCACCGCCCGACACGGAGAAGTGTTACAGCTGCGCCCAAAGGCGGCTAACAGCAAAGCGCTGACCGAGGCGATCGGCGCAATGGGCGAGCCGATACTGACGTTGCCGCGCGGTTTTTATCTCAAAAAGAATTTCACCGGCGCACTGCTTGCTCGTCATTTCTTACTAAAAACATAGTTTTTTACTTATTTTGCGAGCTAACAAACATAATCGCCTGGTTTTTAAGATTTTACTGCTTCTCCCTGTTTTCATAACGGGTTAATACTACACTATGATTTGATACGAGCCAGATGAGGACGATAACGATGAAAAAATGGGCGGTGTTAATTTCAGCAGTCGGGTTGGCGTTTGCTGTATCGGGCTGTAGCAGCGATTACGTTATGGCGACAAAAGATGGCCGGATGATCCTGACCGACGGCAAACCCGAAGTCGACGACGATACCGGTCTGGTCAGCTACCACGACCAGGCAGGCAATAAAATGCAGATCAATCGCGACGAAGTTTCGCAAATTATTGAGCGATAACAGTCAGAGGTCAGTAGCGTACTGGCCTATTTGATTTTTTTCTTCCCCTTTTGCTTCCCCTCTGCCATGTTTATATTCCTTTGTCGGGAGGTTCCTGACGCGGTCTACATGTCTATTGAAGGAAGCCGGCTATGCATTATCACCGTATCCCCCACAGCGCTCTGGAGATAAGTCAACTGGGGTTGGGCACGATGACATTTGGTGAACAAAACAGCGAAGCCGATGCCCATGCACAACTCGATTATGCCGTCAGCCAGGGCATTAACCTGATTGATGTCGCAGAGATGTACCCTGTGCCGCCACGCCCTGAAACCCAGGGACTTACCGAAACCTACGTCGGTAACTGGCTGGCAAAACGCGGCAACCGTGAAAAGCTGGTTATCGCCTCGAAAGTCAGCGGCCCCTCGCGCAATAACGATGCCGGGATCCGCCCAAACCAAATCCTCGATCGCAAAAATATCCGCGCCGCGCTGGATGCCAGCCTGAAGCGCCTGCAAACCGACTATCTTGATCTGTACCAGGTCCACTGGCCACAGCGTCCAACCAATTGTTTCGGTAAGCTCGGCTACAGCTGGAATGAGAGTGCTCCCGCCGTTACGCTGCTAGAAACGCTGGAAGCGCTGACCGAATGCCAGCGCGCGGGGAAAATCCGCTATATTGGCGTGTCTAACGAAACGGCCTTTGGCGTGATGCGCTATCTGCACCTGGCGGATAAACACGATCTGCCGCGCATCGTCACCATTCAAAACCCCTACAGCCTGCTTAACCGCAGCTACGAAGTTGGCCTGGCGGAAGTGACACAATATGAAGAGGTGGAACTGCTCGCCTATTCCTGCCTCGGTTTTGGCACGCTGACGGGGAAATACCTGAACGGCGCAAAACCGGCCGGGGCGCGTAATACCCTCTTTAGCCGCTTTACCCGCTACAGCGGCGAGCAGACACAGAAAGCCGTTGCGGCCTATGTGGATATCGCAAAGCGTCACGGTCTTGACCCCGCACAGATGGCGCTGGCCTTCGTGCGCCGTCAGCCGTTTGTGGCCAGTACTCTGCTGGGGGCTACCACTCTGGAACAGCTGAAAACCAATATTGAGAGTTTCCATCTGGACCTGAGTGAAGAGGTGTTAGCGGAGATTGAAGCGGTGCATCAGGTTTATACGTATCCTGCACCGTAATAAATGCAAAACGGCAACGCACGTTGCCGTTTTTAGTGTTCGCCCCCTCTCCCGTGGGAGAGGGCCGGGGTGAGGGCATCAGACCGCATAAATCAACGGCGACGTTGCCAAAGCCATAATGCGGCAATCGCCAGCGCAAACAGCGCACCAAACCCGACGCCAATTCCCACCACTGGCACGCCGACTTTCACCGCCAGCGAGTAGAGCCCGAGCATTAACAGCATCGCCAGGTTTTCACCCAGATTTTGCACCGCAATGGCATTTCCCGCCCCAACAGTCTGCTTGCCGCGCTCCTGCAGTAACGCGTTGAGCGGTACCACGAAGAAACCACCCAGAATACCAATCAGGATCAGCAGAACATAAGCAGGCAATAACGCATGCTGTAGCGAGAAAAGGAGCACCACGACGCCAATCAGGATCCCCGCAGGCATGCAGCGTGCCACCGTTTCGAGCGTCACCAGCTTCGCCGCCGCGCCCGCACCAACAACAATACCAATCGCCACCATCGCGTTAAGATAGGTCGGCGTCGCATTGTCGGTAATGCCCAGCGCCACCGGCACCCACAGCACCAGCAGGAAGCGCAGCGTGACGCCTGCACCCCAGAACATACTGGTGCCCATCAGAGAGAAACGTGTTTCACCGTTACGCCACAGCACGCGGCAGGCATTAAAGAAACTGCCGGTCATCGGTTTGAAGCGCCAGGATTGTCCCGGACGGGCTACCGGCAGCTTCGGAATGAACAGGTTAGCCACGACCGCACCGCCATACACCACCGCACAAACGCCCAGCGCCGCCAGGACATGCCAGTCGGCCAGTACACCGCCCGCGACGGAGCCGAGCAGGATAGCGGCGATAGTAGACGACTCCATCAGGCCGTTGGCTTTCACCAGCTTATCACCCGTGGTCAGCTCTCCGAGGATGCCATATTTCGCCGGTGAGTAGGCGGCAGCACCAATGCCCACCAGCGTGTAGCCAATAAACGGATTGAAACCAAAGCAAATGCTGGCGGCCCCCATCAGCTTCAGACCGTTAGCAAACATCATCACCCGGCCTTTCGGGAAACTGTCCGCCACCTGCCCCACAAACGGCGCGAAGATAATGTAAGCGCCCACAAACACCATCTGCAGGATCGGCTGGCTCCAGTCAGGGTAAAACTCGGCCTTCAGCAGCGCCAGGGTGGCAAACAACAGCGCGTTATCGCCGAACGCAGAGAGAAACTGCGCGGCAATCACTGCCATCATGCCTTTTGACCTAAGCGATGTGTTAGTGTGCACTGACTCACGCATTTTGCTGTTCCGCCTCTTCAACCATGCCTTTCAGGGTCACAAAGTCAGGCTTACCGCTACCCAGTACCGGAAGGTGTTTCAGGTAACGAATATCGCGCGGTACCGCCAGCTCGGGAATGCCATGCTCACGCGCATGGCTAAGTAACCTGTCGCGCTTCAGCTCACTGTCGGTGGTAAACAGGACCAGCGCCTCGCCTTTGCTGGCATCACTCTTCACCACGGTCGCGTGCATCTTATCCGCGGACACCGCCGTCGCCAGCTGTTCAACCATCTCCAGAGAGACCATTTCACCGGCGATTTTGGCGAAGCGTTTTGCACGCCCCTGAATCTGCACAAAGCCCTGCTCGTCGAAGCGAACGATATCACTGGTGTCGTACCAGCCGGTTTCGACCTCACCGTTCACGTTTTCCGCCGTTGGCGCTTCCAGCACGCCCGGGTTTTCCACGCGCAGGTAACCGTTCATCACGTTTGGTCCTTTCAGCTGCAGGCGGCCACCGTCCTCAATGCCCGGTACCGCCAGCAGACGCGCATCCATTCCCGGCAGAATTCGGCCAACCGTACCCGGCTTCGCCGCCATCGGCACGTTGATGGAGACGACGGGTGCGCACTCCGTAACGCCATAGCCTTCAAGAATGCGCAGGCCAAACTTGTCCTGCCAGATCTGACGCGTGCTCTCCTGCAGTTTTTCCGCCCCCGCCACCACATAACGCACACGATAGAAATCATATGGATTAGCGAAACGCGCATAGTTACCCAGGAAGGTTGAGGTCCCAAACAGGACGGTGCAGTTACGGTCATACACCAGCTCCGGCACAATGCGGTAATGCAGCGGGCTGGGATAGAGGAACACTTCTGCGCCGGTCAGCAGCGGCGTAAACAGGCCCACCGTCAGACCAAAGGAGTGGAACAGCGGCAGCGCAGACATAAAACGGTCACTGGCGGTAAAGTCAGCAATGCTTTTGATCTGTTCAACGTTCGCGAGAATACTCTTGTGGCTGTGGACGACGCCTTTCGGGTTGCCTTCCGAACCGGAGGTAAAGAGGATAATCGCGTCATCTTCCGGCTGCTGTTTAACCTGTGCCAGATGGGGCATCAGCAGGTGAGCGAAAATCCACAGCTTGTCGCCCGTCGTCACGTCCGCCTTCAGATCTTCCAGGAAGACCCAGCGAACCTGAGTCAGTTGCTCCGGCAGATGCCACAGCTTGCCTTTATCCAGGAACTGGCGAGAGGTAAAAACGGTGTTGATTTGGGCCGCAGTGATGGCACTGGTCAGCCCTTTTACACCCGCCGTGTAGTTCATCATTGCCGGAATACGGCCGCGGGACACCGCACCAAAAATCACCGCTGCGCTGATGCCCGCGTTAGGCAGCATCAGGCCAATCTTTTCACCCTTCTTACTGTATTTTTCAAGAATGCGGCCCACAAACAGGGTCTTGGTCAGCAGTTTGCGATATGTGTCAGGCGTGAAATTGATGTCTTCAATACAGTTTTTCCTGGCACCATAGCGATACTGTGCCGAAAGCAGAGATTCATACAGCGTTTCGCGCGGACGAACGGCCATTCGCGCTTCCATCATAATCTGGTGCAGCATTTCTCCGGCAATTTTACGGCGATCGCGGGCACGCGGTGCATCGGGCATCGGTAACGACGTTGGCGGCAGAATATGCAGGGTAATTTTTGGGAACAGACGCTGCTTCACCAGCCCTTTCAGGCGGCTGAAGTGGCTCAGCTCTGCGCCTTCGATACGCAGTGGCACCACGGTCGCTTTTGACTTCGCCGCGACAAATCCCGCGCCGTCATAGATTTTCATTAGCGAGCCGGTCACGGAAATGCGCCCTTCCGGGAAAATGACCACCGGACGCCCCTGCTCAACCAGACGTACCAGATGTTTAATCATCATCGGTTTGGTGGGGTCGAGCGGCACGAAGTCAATCAGCGGCGTGAGCCAGCGCATATACCACTGCTGGCTGATGGAGGTATACACCGCAAACACCGGACGCACGGGCAAAAACAGCGCCAGCAGGATGCCATCGATAAAGGAAACATGATTTGGTGTGATGAGAACGCGTTCGCCGCGAAGCGCCTGGGCATCGCCAGTGACGCGGATGCGAAAAAGAATACGGAAAAGTGTACGGAAGAACCCAAATAGCATCTCAACTCCCTTTGCCAGACAGTGTGGAGGGTTGACAGTAAATGGTGGCAGATTACACGAGAAGTGGTATGGGAGCGACAGCAAAAGTGGAGGCAAAAAAAAACCTGCGCATCCGCGCAGGTTGGTGCAAGAGATGAGTACGAAAACGTACTAAGAATTCTCACCAATCAATACCTCTGGGATCTTGATTGTGGCCGTTGCCCCTGCGCTTCGCCAGCAGGAAAACGCAAGGGAATGAGCCGAAGTGCAACCAGGTGTGAATATTCTCTTTTGCTGTTACAGGTTGAACTATCAGGCAAAAAAAAACCTGCGTAAAAACGCAGGCTGGTGTAAGTCGTGTTAATCAACCGGAGTTGATTCCACCTATCAATACCTCTGGGATCTCGACTCTATCAACCTCTTTAACGTCATCGCCACCGGACAATCGCAACAGCCTGAGGCAAAGTGTAACCAAAGGTTCAGATTCACCGTCTTCTGACATGACTGCGCGTGTAACGATTACACGATCAGGGGTGTTCTGCGTCACGTTTGTAGTGAGGGGAAATCGGTGCCCCTTGAATGCACGCCACTTTTCCGCAACACTATTTGGTGTGTAAACGCTTACCCCTAATAAGAAGGTTATAAATGGCGACAATAAAGGATGTGGCTCGTCTGGCCGGTGTTTCGGTTGCCACCGTCTCCCGCGTGATTAATGATTCCCCTAAAGCCAGCGACGCATCACGCCAGGCGGTACAAAGCGCCATGGAAACCCTGAACTACCACCCCAACGCCAATGCTCGCGCGCTCGCCCAGCAGTCCACTGAAACCATTGGTCTGGTGGTGGGTGATGTCTCCGACCCCTTTTTCGGCGCCATGGTGAAGGCGGTTGAACAGGTCTCTTATCAGACGGGTAACTTTTTACTGATCGGCAATGGCTATCATAATGAGCAAAAAGAGCGCCAGGCGATCGAACAGCTGATCCGCCACCGCTGCGCAGCGCTGGTGGTTCACGCCAAAATGATCCCGGATGCCGAACTGATCCACCTGATGAAGCAGATGCCCGGCATGGTCATCATCAACCGCATTATTCCTGGATTTGAAAAACGCTGCGTGGCTCTCGACGACCGCTACGGCGCCTGGCTTGCGACCCGTCATCTGATTCAACAGGGACATACGCGGATTGGCTATCTTTGTTCCAACCACCCTATTTCTGACGCAGAAGATCGTCTTCAGGGCTACTACGATGCCCTGCGCGAAAACGGTCTGCCCTGTAATGACCGTCTGGTGGCCTATGGTGAACCGGATGAGAGCGGTGGCGAACAGGCTATGACGGAACTGCTGGGCCGCGGACGGAACTTCACGGCAGTGGCCAGCTATAACGACTCGATGGCCGCTGGCGCAATGGGGGTATTGAATGATAACGGAATTGAGGTCCCGGCAGAAATCTCGCTGATTGGCTTTGATGATGTGCTGGTCTCTCGCTATGTGCGCCCGCGCCTGACCACCGTGCGTTACCCTATCATCACGATGGCCACACAGGCTGCCGAGCTGGCGTTAGCACTGGCCGAGCAACGCCAGCCACCGGAAATTACCCATCTCTTCAGCCCAACCTTAGTGCGCCGTCACTCCGTTGCGTCGCCTGCTGAAGCGCAAAGCGAATAACGGTACAGATGTACCGTTTTATCGGGATACTCCAGCCCATCGCCAATGTACTGCCAGCCGTAACGTTCATAGAAGTCACGGCAGGCAGACCAGAGATGGAGTTCGTCGTATCCGGCCTGTGCGGCAAAGGCGATAACGTGTTGCTGTAACTTACCTGCCAGTCCCTTACCGCGCGCCGCCTCATCAACGTAGAGCGCCGCCAGCCACGGACAGAGATCCTGTCGGGTAATCAAATCGCAGCGCCAGAGGCCCACCGTGCCGAGAAGCTGTTGGTCTTCTAAAGCGATAAACGTCAACGGCAGTGCCCCCGGCGCCTGGCTGTGCTCAACGATGCTGTGGAAAAATGCCCGTGGGAGCCCCTCGCCAAACGCCTGCCATATCCAGTCGGTAACCTGCTCCGCATACTGCGGGGCTTCATAAAGCGGGAGGATGACACTCTTTTTCACGTTTCACCTGGGTGTTCTTATTAATGGGCTAGCCTGACGCCTCCAGCCCGGTCTGTCGATTATTTTACCAGAGTCAGACTATTACGTTTTACTTCTGAGGGGCCAGGCGAATCGTTACCAAAAAGCGTGATCGTGGCAGAAGTTTTGCCCTTCCCGCATCGCTTATACGCCGTCAGGTCTGTGTTAAACTGCAGGGCATTACGTGGAAGCAGGAATGTAGAATGGCAACAATGCTGGATGTCTCACTGCGTGCGGGCGTGTCGAAGGCTACCGTCTCGCGCGTGCTGAACGGCACGGGTCAGGTTAAAGAGAGTACGCGTCAGCAGGTCTTTGCTGCGATGGAAGAGCTGGGCTACCGCCCCAACTTTCTCGCGCGCTCACTGGCTAACCAGACCAGCAACAGCATTGGTCTGGTCGTCTCCACCTTCGACGGCTTTTATTTTGGGCGCCTTCTGCAGCAGGCGTCGCGGCAGACCGAAACCCACGGCAAACAGCTGATCGTCACCGACGGTCACGACGCGCCGGAACAGGAAGAACAGGCAGTGCAAATGCTGGCCGATCGTCAGTGTGATGCCATCGTGCTTTACACGCGCTATATGAGCGAAAAGGCGATCATCAAACTGATGAATACCGTGCAAACGCCGCTGGTGGTCATCAACCGTGAAGTCAGTCAGGCTCCGGATCGCTGCGTGTTCTTCGAACAGCAGGATGCCGCATTTAAGGCGGTGGATTACCTGATCAATCAGGGCCATCGGGAGATCGCCTGTATTACCGTCCCGATCCACACGCCCACGGGTAAAGCGCGGCTGATGGGCTATCGCAAAGCGCTGGAAAAGCACGGTATTCGCCTGGACGAGCGTCGAATTAAGTACGGTGATGCCGGAATGACGAGAGGCTATGAGCTGTGCAAGGAGCTGATTGCCGACGGCGTGCCGTTTAGCGCCCTGTTTGCCTGTAACGATGATATGGCACTGGGTGCGTCCAAAGCATTGCACCAGGCAGGACTCAAGATCCCGCAGGATATCTCCCTGTTCGGTTTTGACGATGCCCCAAGCGCGAAGTGGCTGGAGCCTGCGCTTTCATCGGTTTATCTGCCAATAGATAACATGATTATTACGGCCATCGATCAGGCGATCCGGCTGGCAAAAAACCAGCCGGTCGATGCGATCCCACCGTTTACCGGCACGCTGGTATTACGCGATTCGGTCACCACCGGGCCGTACTTTACTCAGATGAGTTCTAAAGCCAGCAGTTCCTGAATGGTCTGACGACGACGGATCAACTGCGCTTTGCCGTTATCAAACAGTACTTCCGGCAGCAGCGGGCGGCTGTTGTAGTTCGAGGACATCGACGCCCCGTACGCCCCGGTGTCGTGCAGCACCAGGTAATCGCCCGGCTTCACCTCTGGCAGCGCGCGGGTTTCCACTTTTCCACCTTCCTGCTGAGTGAATACGTCCCCCGATTCACACAGCGGGCCTGCGACAACCGTCTCGCGGCGCGGCGCATGCGTTAAATCGCGGCCATCAGCGGCCAGCGCGGTAATGTGATGATAGCTGCCGTACATCGATGGACGCATCAGGTCGTTAAAGCCCGCGTCAATCAATACGAAGTGGCGGGAACCCATCTCTTTGACGCTGCGGACCTGCGCCACCAGCACACCGGCTTCGGCCACCAGGAAACGACCCGGCTCAATTTCCAGCTTCACGGCATGACCGAGATGGGCGGCGATTTGGTCACGCGCGGCGCTCCACAGGCCGTAATAGTGATCGGTGTCGATCGCCTCCTCTCCTTCGCGGTAAGGAATGGAAAGCCCGCCCCCGGCGGAGATCGCCTCAAGATCCTGGCCCAAATCGACAACCTGGCGCACCATCGCTCCGCAAACCTGCTCCAGATGGCCGTAATCCACGCCAGAGCCAATGTGCATGTGAATACCCACCAGCTTCAGGTTGTAACGCTGCAACACGTCAAGCGCGGCTGGCATGTCGGCATACCAGATGCCGTGCTTGCTGTTTTCGCCGCCGGTGTTCGTTTTTTGGCTATGACCGTGACCGAAACCCGGATTCACACGCAGCCAGACGCGATGACCTGGTGAAACCTGACCCAGCTGCTCCAGCATATCCACCGAACCGGCATTCACCGGCACCTGTAGTTCATGCACGCGCGCCAGCGTGGCGTCGTCAATCAGATCCGCAGTAAATACAATCGCGTCTGGATCGGTTTTCGGATCAAATCCGGCCGCCAGCGCACGTTCGATTTCACCCAGCGAGACAGAGTCAACCTTGACCCCCTGCTCACGCATCAGGCGCAGGATGTGAATATTGGAGCAGGCCTTCTGGGCAAAACGCACCACGTCAAACTGATGCAGGGCCGCGATCTTCTCGCGAACGATCTGCGCGTCGTAGACCCATACCGGGCAACCAAACTCGGCGGGCAGGCGCAGCAGATTTTCGGCATTTAAATCGGTATCAGTTTGATTGAGCGGGCGTGGCATGGTCTTCTCCGGATAAATTCATTTTTCATGATTACGCCACAGCGGAAGGAGAATAAAAAATATCGTTTTATCGTGAGTCTATGCAAAAATGATATGGACAGTTCTCTGCTTTCAGGTGCCCTATGCCCGCTGTGAATTTACGCCATATAGAGATTTTTCACGCTGTGATGACCACCGGCAATCTCACCGAAGCCGCGCAGATGCTGCATACGTCGCAGCCGACGGTCAGCCGCGAGCTGGCGCGCTTCGAAAAGGTACTGGAACTGAAACTGTTCGAGCGCACCCGGGGCAGACTTCACCCAACGGTGCAGGGGTTGCGCCTGTTTGAGGAAGTCCAGCGCTCCTGGTACGGGCTGGACAAAATTGTCAGTGCGGCGGAAAGTCTGCGCGAGTTTCGTCAGGGCGAGCTGTCGATTGTCTGTCTTCCGGTTTTCTCTCAGTCTTTTTTACCGACCCTGCTTCAGCCTTTTCTGGCCCGCTATCCGGAGGTCAATCTCACCATCGTGCCGCAGGAGTCCCCCCTGCTTGAAGAGTGGCTTTCAGCACAGCGTCATGATTTGGGCCTGACCGAAACGCTCTCCACGCCTGCGGGAACGGCACGCACGGAGTTACTTTCTTTAGATGAAGTGTGCGTTTTGCCCGCCGGGCACCGGCTCGCCGGTAAGACAGTGATTGCACCAGAGGATTTCCACGGGGAGAACTATATTAGCCTGTCGCAAACCGACAGCTACCGGCAGCTGCTGGATACGCTTTTTGCTGAGCATCAGGTGAAACGGCGGATGGTAGTGGAAACGCACAGCGCGGCGTCAATATGTGCAATGGTGCGGGCTGGCGTCGGCGTCGCGGTCGTTAACCCGCTCACGGCGCTGGATTATGCCGGGAGCGATATCGTGATTCGCCCGTTTAGCCTATCCGTTCCGTTCACCGTGAGCCTGATCCGCCCGCTACACCGTCCGGCCTCCGCGCTGGTGGACACATTCACCGAACACTTAATGGAGCACGCCCGCCAGGTGGCGCTTCGCTTACCTGAACGGCAAAACCCATTATGAGAGCATAAACTCCACGGCATCGGCGGCGTGAATGGCGGCGGTATCAAAGACCGGGACCGGGCTTCGCTCTGCAGGCACCAGCAGGCCGATCTCCGTGCAGCCGAAGATCACCCCTTCAGCCCCCTGCTGCGCCAGCTTTTCAATCACGCTGACGTAATACGCCCGGGAAGGCTCGCTGAAGGTACCCAGGCACAGTTCTTCGAAGATAATCTGATTGAGGCGCGCCCGGTCTTTCTCATCCGGTATCAGGCTTTCGATGCCGAATTCGCTGTGCAAACGCCCGCGATAGAAATCCTGCTCCATGGTGTAGCGCGTGCCAAGCAATGCCACGCGCGACATCCCCGACGAGCGAATCGCACGTCCTGTGGCATCGGCGATGTGCAGGAATGGCAGCGAACAGCGTGCTTCAATGTGCGATGCAACTTTGTGCATCGTATTGGTACACAGCAGAATGCCCTGCGCCCCCGCACGCTCCAGCCCCAGCGCGGCATCCGCCAGTATTTCACCGGCTTTATCCCACTCTCCGCTCGACTGACAGGCTTCAATTTCATGGAAATCAACGCTGTGCAGCAGCAGACTCGCAGAATGCAGTCCGCCCAGACGCTGCTTTACCCCTTCGTTAATCAGGCGGTAATAAGGGATTGTCGATTCCCAGCTCATCCCACCTATCAGGCCGATCGTTTTCATTATCTCTCCTTATCTCTGGTATCTCTTTTAACACAACCGACGCCCATAAAAAAAGGCGCTGTATTCAGCGCCTTTTTAAACCCTGCGTTTATTGTGTCAACGGCTCTGACAGCGGATGACGGGAGAGCATCGCTTCACGCAGCAACACGCTACCGCAGGCAAAGAGCCCGCCCAGGAGTGCCGCCAGAATTACAATCAGAGGTTTGCCTGGACCGTCTTTTTTCACCGGCAAAGACGGAGAAAGCTGATACCTGAAGGGTTCAAGCTTAACGTCTGCAAAGGAGAGATTTTTCAGCTGCGCCAGATAGTATTCCCGGTTCTGGAAGTCCGCGTTCAGCTCCGTCACATCTTTGAGATTTTTTTCAATCTGCAGCTTTTGCGCGATTCCGTCAGCACCGAGCGCAACGGAGTAATCCGGGTCATCTTTTACCGCCTGCCCGCTGCTGTAGACTGGCTTCTTAATGCCCGCAGCATTTGCCACTTCCAGCGAATAATTCAGCCGCTGCAGGTTAGTATTGTGAATATTGGTCAGACGCACACGGTCGAGCTTAAGCTGCTGCTCTACCTCATT
Source organism: Enterobacter sp. T2 (assembly GCF_010692925.1). Lineage (NCBI taxonomy): Bacteria > Pseudomonadati > Pseudomonadota > Gammaproteobacteria > Enterobacterales > Enterobacteriaceae > Enterobacter > Enterobacter sp. T2. Next base: position 3,867,183 of record NZ_CP048736.1, read on the forward strand.
CGTCCTGAGGGCGATCTGGTTACGGATATTTTGCACCGTCTCTTTTTCAACAACCGCCGCGATATAATTGATATACCCCTCCAGTACGGTTTGCGCATCACTGGCTTTCGGTGCCGTGAAGCTCAGAGTCCAGGAGACATAAGGCACTTTATCCGCATCTTTTACCTGTGCGTCATTCACCGCTTTCATTCTTTCCGCAATATTGACGACCGCACGGTGCAGTTCAAGCGCGTCAACCTCAACCTCTTCAAGCTGTGACATGACGTAAGGGGAAGAGGTCAAATACTCTTTGAGCAATGACTGCGACTGGAATTTTTTGATAAACAGGTCAAAGATTTCCGAACGTGTCACCTGCGCCTTCACGTCAAGAACCTGCAGCGCAACCATCATCTGGCGCAGCGGGTTCCACTGCGTCTGCTCTGCCGGGGTGATCACCGCTTTACTGGTCCATTTTTGCGGCAACAGAAACGCAATAGCCAGGCCTGCCAGCGCAAAGATAAAGACGATGGTGACGATGCGTTTTTTCGCGGCCAGCAGAACATCTAACAGACCCAGAAGGTCGATCTCTTTTGGAGAGATTGCGGGGGTAGCATATGAAGGAAAATCGAGATCCGTATTTTTTTTGAAATCCATTGCTGACATAGCCGTTCTTCTATTGCGATTGCAGTAAAGTTCTGCCTGGTGAGTTCAGTTTTCAGATAATACTAGGAAATGAGAATAATCTGAACGCAAGAATCGGCTATGTGTGCGCTTGCTATCAAAGTTGGTAGTTATTTACAACATGGCTCTTGTTAAACATCGATCTAGAAAAAAGCCGGGTGGCACTAGCGCTTACCCGGCGTACATTTTGCCCACGCAGGCCCAGTAAACGTAGGGCCCCCGGTATTCACATTACACGCCGATATTACGCAGTTTTTCCCCGGCCATCAGTTTGCGTTCAATATGTTCCAGCGTCACACCTTTGGTTTCCGGAATCAGCCAGAAGGTCACGCCAATAAACGCCACGTTCAGCACCGTGTAGAGCCAGAAGGTTCCCGCAGCGCCAATGGCATCCAGCAGCGTCAGGAAGGTCGCACCAATGATCATGTTCGACACCCAGTTGGTGGTGGTGGAACAGGTGATCCCAAAGTCACGGCATTTGAGCGGCTGAATTTCGGAGCACAGGATCCACACCACTGGTGCGGCGCTCATCGCGTAACCGGCAATACACATCATGGTCATCCCGACAGAAAGCCAGGAAAGACCGCTTGAGGCCGTGCCGTTATCAAACTGCATCAGGCAGTAGCCGAGGATCAGCGTACCGAGAGCCATCACGCTAAAGCCAATTTTCAGCGCCGGTTTACGCCCGGCTTTATCGACGGTGAATACCGCAATAAAGGTGGCGAACATAAAGGTGAGCCCCACCACCAGCGTGGCAATCATCTGCTGCTCAGTGGTGGTAAAACCGGCCATTTTGAAGATGCGTGGCGCGTAGTACATGATGATGTTCATCCCGGTGAACTGCTGCATCGCCTGCAGCAACATGCCGAGGAACACCGCGCGGCGCACGTTGCGGTTGATCTTAAACAGCGCCCAGCCCCCCTGTTTCAGCTTCAGGCTTTCGCGGATTTCGTTCAGCTCTTCACGCGCTTTTTCAGAAGTATCGCGCAGCATCCGCAGCACCTCTTCCGCCTCGACGTGACGCCCTTTTTGCGCCAGCCAGCGCGGGCTATTGGGCAGGAAGATCACTAATACAATCAGCACCACCGCAGGCAACGCCAGCACGCCGAGCATGGCGCGCCAGTTGCCGCTGTAGCTGAAGTACGTATCGGACAGGAACGCCAGCACGATGCCCAGCGTCACCATCAGCTGATACATACTGATCATCTTGCCGCGCACATTCTCACTTGCCATCTCAGAGAGATAAAGCGGTGCCGTGTAGGAGGCGATCCCCACTGCCACGCCGAGCAGCACGCGGGAAAGCAGCAGCACCTCTACGTTGGTCGCAAATGCAGAGCCAATTGACCCCGCAACAAACAGGACGGCGCCGACCATCAGGCTGTATTTGCGCCCGAGGCGGAACGAAAGCCAGCCGTTAAACAGCGCACCGATAGCCGCACCAAGCATCATGCTGCTCACCACCCACTCCTGCAGGCGATTACTCAACGTAAAATGATCGGTAATAAACGGCAGCGCCCCGGCGATGACGCCGATATCCAGGCCGAACAGCAAACCCGCTACAGCTGCCGCAATGGAGACAAACTGGTTCATGCGTCGGGTATCGCGCAGCGCAGCGGGCATCAGGGTAGAGTCATTGATAGATGTCATATTTTTCCTGCCTCAACAGCAAAATTTGTTAAGTGAAATTACGAGAAAGCGCGGAAAAGTGTCAGGCTGGAATTCGCGAAGATATGGATGATTTCGCTATGGCATAGCGATCTGTGATGGACATTACAATTTCAACTAATCCTGAATAATCACATTATTTTACTAATCCATTAATTTTTCAGGAATAAAAGTGTGATTGCGGTCATTTATCATTTTTCAGTATGGATTTTTCGTGTTTATCGATATGGATTTTGACAATTTTTATGCAAAAAAAACCTCCGCTGAAGCGCAGAGGTTTTGTGCCATAGGCAGGGTTATCGTGCCAGCCAGCCGCCATCCACCGCAATGGTATAACCATTGATGTAGTCCGAGGCTGGGGAGGCCAGAAACACAACCGGCCCCATCAGGTCACTCGGCAGACCCCAGCGCCCAGCCGGGATACGCTCCAGAATGGCCGCACTGCGTTCTTCGTCCGCACGCAGCTGCTGGGTGTTATTGGTGGCCATGTAGCCCGGGGCAATCGCGTTGACGTTGATATTGTGCTGCGCCCACTCGTTCGCCAGCAGACGGGTCACGCCCATCACCGCGCTTTTTGACGCCGTATAAGACGGCACGCGGATGCCGCCCTGGAAGGAGAGCATCGAGGCGATGTTAATGATCTTGCCGCCTTTTCCCTGCACGATGAAGTGCTTTGCCGCCGCCTGAGACATAAAGAATACGCTCTTAATATTCAGGTTCATGACGTCGTCCCAGTCAGTCTCGCTGAAATTAATCGCGTCTTCACGACGGATCAGACCCGCGTTGTTGACCAGAATATCAATATGGCCCCATTCCGCCACCGCGCGCTCAAGCAGTTGCGGAATGCCGTCAATTTTACGCAGGTCGGCGGTCAGGCTGAGAAAACGACGCCCCAGCGCAGTCACGCGCTCAATCGTTTCTGTGGGTTCAACGATATTAATCCCGACGATGTCACAACCCGCTTCCGCCAGACCTAACGCCATCCCCTGACCCAGGCCGGTGTCGCAACCGGAAACCACCGCCACTTTGCCCTGCAGAGAAAATGCATCCAGAATCATGTTAGTTCCTTACTCTTCAGCGCCTGTCACCAACAGGCAGATTGATACTTAACTGCCCGCGACTAGCGCAGATCCTTAACAGCAACGTGGTCCATGTCATCGAAGACCTGGTTTTCGCCGACCATACCCCAGATGAAGGTATAGGCTTTGGTCCCTACGCCAGAGTGAATAGACCAGCTTGGTGAAATCACCGCCTGCTCGTTATGCATGACGATATGGCGCGTCTCCTGCGGCTGCCCCATCATGTGGAACACGCAGGCATCGTCGTCCATGTTGAAGTAGAAGTAGACTTCCATGCGGCGTTCATGGGTATGGCACGGCATGGTATTCCACAGGTTGCCCGGAGCCAGTTCAGTCAGCCCCATGCTGAGCTGGCAGGTTTCCAGCACATCCGGAACGAAATATTTATTGATGGTGCGACGGTTACTGGTGAGGTTATCGCCCAGCGTTACGGGCGCTGCGTCCTCAGGCGTCACTTTTTTGGTCGGGTATGAGGTATGCGCAGGGGCGCAGTTGTAGTAAAACTTCGCGGGCTTACCGCCGTCGATGCTGGCAAAGACCACCTCTTTCGCCCCTTTACCGACGTACAGCGCATCGCGGTGACCAATCTCGAAGCACTGGCCGTCTACGGTAATCGTGCCCGGCCCGCCGATATTAATCACCCCCAGCTCACGACGCTCCAGAAAATAGCTCACGCCCAGCTGTTTACCCACTTCCCCGCCCACGGAGACGGTTTTTGCCACCGGCATAATGCCGCCGACAATAATGCGGTCGATATGGCTGTAGACCATGGTGTACTTGTCGGCCTCGAACACCTGCTCAACTAAAAACTCACTGCGCAGCCCCTGCGTATCCAGCGTTTTGGCGTGCGCACTGTGAATGCTTTGTCTGACGTCCACGGTAACCTCCAGATGTGGTCATGCCCAAAAGAAAAAAATAAACGAAACAACGTTCCGTTTTCATGATGAACACATACTATCGGCATAAAATAGGCTTTTCAATTAAATTCAAAACAACGTTTCATTTTTTATTTTGTTTATAACGAAAATGACACCCGGATCACGGTTAAGAGGTATGGGAATGAAGGGAGGATAAAAAAAACCTCCCGGAGGAGGTTTCATTAATCAGGAAAGATTAGCGTTCGATGGCCAGCGCCACCCCTTGCCCGCCGCCTATACAGAGGGTTGCTATCCCTTTGCGGGCATTGCGTTTTTTCATTTCGTGGACCAGCGAAACCAGGATCCGGCAACCGGACGCCCCGATGGGGTGCCCCAGCGCAATGGCCCCACCGTTTACGTTGACCCGCAACGGATCCCACTCCAGCATTTTGCCGACCGAGATCGCCTGCGCGGCAAACGCTTCGTTCACTTCAATCAGATCCACATCGGAGAGTTGCCACCCTGCGCGATCCAGACAGCGACGGGTAGCGTAGACGGGTGCGATCCCCATCAGTGCCGGATCAACCCCCACGCTGGCAAACGCCTTGATGCGGGCCAGGACAGGGAGATCCAATTCAAGGGCTTTGCTTTCACTCATCATCATAACGGCTGCGGCGCCGTCGTTAATGGAGGAGGCATTGCCCGCCGTGACCGAGCCTTGCGTTTCAAATGCAGGATTGAGTCTTGCAAGGCCTTCAGCACTGGCGTCAGTGCGCGGCTGTTCGTCAGTATCCACGACAACCATCTCGCCGTTCTGACGCTGCGTGCTGACCGGGACAATCTCGTCGCGAAAACGACCAGAATCAATCGCAGCACGCGCCTTTTGCTGGGAACTGAGCGCGTAAGCATCCTGCAATTCACGGCTGATACCGTACTCGCGCGCCAGGTTTTCCGCCGTCACGCCCATATGATAGTCATTGAACGCATCCCACAGCCCGTCATGCACCAGGCTGTCGAGCAACTGACTGTTACCTAACTGCGCGCCGGTACGACTGTCGGTGAGAACGTGCGGCGCACGGCTCATATTCTCTTGTCCGCCAGCAATAACCACATCCGCTTCACCGCATTGAATGGCTTGCGTAGCGAGATGAAGCGCTTTGAGTCCTGAACCACAGACGTCGTTGATGGTGATGGCGGATACGGTGTTGGGCAGACCGCCTTTCAGGGCCGCCTGGCGCGCAGGGTTTTGCCCGGCTCCGGCAGTGAGAACCTGCCCCAGGATCACCTCATCAATTTCATGTGCGGCGACCCCGCTACGTTCCACCAGCGCTTTGACCACCACGCTGCCCAGGTCAACCGCCGAGTGACGCGCGAGCGCTCCCTGAAAACAGCCGATAGCTGTACGCAACGCACCCACTATGACGACATCTTTCATCACGACCTCTGTGTTAAATGACATGACGATAGTAGAGGATTGTTACTGGCAATTATCTTAATTGTTTAAAAATAGTGAGTTTAATCACAAGGATTAACGGACATCCTGCAGATACTGCCGCAGCCAGCTTCCGGCAACGCCGGGAGGGGATCGTTTATTCCACAGCAGATCGATGCCGATCGCCCTTGGCCAGCCAGGCACATTGAGCTGAACCAGGGATTTCGCGGCGGCAAATTCATCCACCAGCGCGCACGGCAACACGCACCAGCCGAATCCCTGCACTGCCATACTCAAGAGTAACAGGTAATTCGGTGCTGACCAGACGGGCCCTCGCGCAATTTCAGCCTCGCGTTCCAGATAGGTGCTAAGCCGCAGTTCGCGCCAGCCGTGCAGCTCGTCACTCTGCACTTCGGGTTGGCCCGCCAGGGGATGCGTAGTCGCAACATAAATTGCCATACGGGTCTGCATCGGCAGGCGGGTAACGCCAATGTCGGTGGGGTAACTGTCCCGCGCTTCCGTCAGCCCCACCTGCGCTCGCCCCTTTTGCAGCAGATCGATCACATCCTCTTCCTCGCCAATCAGACATTCGAACGCCGTATGGGGAAAGCGTGCGTCAAACTGCTTCATCATCTCTTCCAGCACGTCCGGGTTCAGGGTATCGGAAAGGACAAATGTCAGACGCGCCTCCGTTTGTGCCGTTAGCGACACCGCTAGTTGATCCAGCCGCGTGCTGGCGGCAAGGATGGCCTGCACATAACCCAGCACCTGTTCACCCTGAGCCGTTAACACCGGCTGACGCGCCGAGCGGTCAAACAGCTCAAAACCGAGATCGGCTTCAAGATGGGCAATGGAGGTGCTGATCGTCGACTGACTCTTACGCAACCGGCGTGCGGCAGCAGAGAACGAGCCAGCCGCAACGGCCTCAACAAACGCGGTAAGGGCTTCAGGTGAATAGCGCATGACCTATCTACTTTATCGATGGATACCATCTTTAATATATCAGCTTTAACGATAAAAATAGGCCGCATCACGCCCATACCGGCGAATTAATGAGGTCTACACTATGCAACATCAGGATGCACTCCACCGTAAACTGCCGGAGCGGATCTTCCATGCTGTCTGTTTCGAAGGGATTGCCACGGCGATCCTCGCCCCTACGGCCGCGTGGCTCATGCAGCGCTCCGTAGTGGAAATGGGGGGATTGACCGTTATTCTGGCCACTACCGCCATGCTCTGGAACATTATTTATAACTTCGGTTTCGACCGTTTCTGGCCAGTCCAGCGGGTAACACGCACGGCAAAAGTGCGTGCGCTGCACGCCCTGGGGTTCGAATGTGGGTTTATTGTGATTGGCGTGTCGATTGTCGCTGCCGTGCTGGGCGTCACCTTGCTTCAGGCATTCACACTGGAAATAGGTTTCTTCCTGTTCTTCCTGCCCTACACCATGTTCTATAACTGGGCATACGATAACCTGCGTGAGAAATTCCTTAAGCGTCGCCAGCAACGACGCGCCCTGGCAGGCTAAATGCTCTCTGGCCGGACGCCTGTTCCGGCCAAACGCCAACGAAGCAACTGCGCTCTACGAGCATAACTATGGTAAATTGCACGCCATTCTGATGGTTTGATAGTTGAAACGTTGCTCTAATGTCGAAAATTTGGTCAAAAGATGAGACTCTCTGGAGTTTCGCTCTCTATGGCACGGCCGTGGGCGCAGGAACGCTGTTCTTGCCCATTCAGCTGGGCTCTGCAGGCGCTATTGTTCTGTTTATTACCGCCCTTGTGGCCTACCCGTTAACCTACTGGCCGCATCGCGCGCTGGCGCAATTTATTCTCTCTTCAAAAACAAAAGGCAATGAAGGGATCACCGGCGCCGTCTCGCACTATTACGGCAAGAAGATTGGCAATCTGATCACCACACTCTATTTCATCGCCTTCTTTGTTGTGGTGCAGATTTACGCGGTGGCCATCACCAACTCGTTAACCGAGCAACTGGCAAAGCACCTGACGGTGGATACCGCCGTGCGCGTGCTGGTCAGTTTAGGTGTGGTGCTGGTGCTGAATCTGATCTTCCTGATGGGACGGCATATCACGATAAAGGTGATGGGCTTCCTGGTATTCCCGCTGATTGCCTACTTCCTGTTTGTCTCGATCTACCTGACCGGGAGCTGGCAACCCTCGCTACTTACCAGCCAGATGGCCGTTGATCGCCATACGCTGCATCAGGTATGGATTTCCATTCCGGTGATGGTGTTTGCCTTCAGCCATACCCCGATTATCTCGACATTTGCCGTGGATCGTCGCGAGAAGTTTGCTGACGCCGCCATGGATAAATGCAAGAAGATCATGAAGGTGGCGTACCTGATTATCTGCCTGAGCGTGCTGTTCTTTGTCTTCAGCTGCCTGCTCTCGATTCCGCCGTCCTACATTGTGGCCGCCAAAGAGCAAGGGGTAACCATCCTGTCAGCACTGTCGATGATGCCCTCTTCTCCCGCATGGCTCGGCATTTCCGGGATAATCGTGGCGATTGTTGCGATGTCGAAATCGTTCCTCGGCACCTATTTTGGGGTCATTGAAGGGGCGACGGAGATCGTGAAGTCGTCGCTCAATCAGGTGGGTGTGAAAAAGAGCCGCGCCTTTAACCGCGCGATTTCCATTATGGGTGTGTCGTTAATTACCTTCGCGGTCTGCTGCATAAACCCGAACGCGATTTCGATGATTTACGCCATCAGCGGCCCGCTTATCGCCATGATTTTGTTTATCATGCCGACGCTGTCGACGTACTTGATCCCTTCGCTGAAGCCTTACCGCTCCCCTGGCAGCCTGCTGACGCTGATCGTCGGCGTGCTGTGCGTGTCGGTGATGTTTGTTGGCTAATGTTCCTGCCATACATTGTGCCGGGTAGCGCTGCGCTTACCCGGCCTACATTCCTACAGAGAATCACGCCCGGATATCGTCATAATCCCGCGTATTATCAAACTCATGTTTCGCAAACGGACACAGCGGAATAATTTTACGGTTCTCACCGCGCATCTTCTCGACCACTTTCGCCACCAGCTGTTTGCCAACGCCCTGCCCTTTCAGGCTCGGATCGACATCAGTATGCTCAATAATGCTCAGGTGCTCGCCGGTCGGCACGAAGACAATCTCCGCCACCTGATTTCCGTCTGCATCATTCACGTAAAACTTGTTATGGCCTTCCAGAATATCCATGGTTCCTCGCTTATTTTTGGCGATACTTCAGCGCACCGCTCGGGCAGGTATCAATTACGCGTACAACCGTTTCGACGTCCACTTCATCAGGAATAATCCACGGTTTACGTTTCAGATTAAACAGCTTTGCGCTCCCACGCACGCAGTTACCTGAGTGTTTGCAGATCCCGGTGTTGAAGTACACGTCAATTTTCTCGCCGGTATAGGCCCGGTAACCCGCATCCAGTAGTTCTTTATCCATGACATTGCCTCTGTAATTATTCTCGTGCTGAATGAAGCATAGCCTTACGGGATCCCGATGGCTATCACGCTGAAAACGAAAAGCCAGCTCACAACTCTTTTCTTACCGGATTGCGTCCACTATTTGCACATGTCAGGCTCCATAAATATCCCCTTTTCCAAGGCTAGCGCGGGTTGAATGAAACGCAGACTCTCTTTTCAGGTAAAGCTGTTTTTAGCGCTGGTGTGCTTCTCCTGCCTGCTGTTAGTGCTGCTGGGTACGATCCTGTTTCATTTTATTGACCGGCAGCTCCATCACGATCTCGGCCAGCGCGCCCGGGTTCAGGCCAGTGAGATTGCGCTGATGCCGGGTCTGGCGGAAAAGGTGGCGGCCAGAGATATCCCCGGCATCGCCCGGTTAATTCAGCCGCTGCGTGCCGAAAGTGACGCCAGCTATATTGTGATTGGCGATACCCACGAGCAGCATCTTTATCATTCGGAATCCCCGGAGCGCATTAATTTACCGATGATCGGCGGTGATAATGCCGAAGTACTCAAGGGCAAAACCATTATTTCCGTGCGTCAGGGCGGGATTGGGGTTTCGCTGCGCAGCAAAGCGCCCATCTTCAATGCACAGCATCAGGTGATTGGCATTGTCTCGGTCGGCTATCTAACTTCGTATATTGCCAACATTAACGCCCGCATTCTCTGGCAGGCCGGTTTATACGGGATTGCCCTTCTGCTGCTGCTGTTTATTTTCTCCTGGCTGTTTACCCGCAACCTTAAAAAACAGATGTTCAGACTTGAGCCGAAAGATATTGCCCAGCTGGTTTTGCAGCAAAGGGCGCTGTTAGAAGCCATGTATGAAGGGGTATTTGCCGTCAATGAAGAGAAGCAGCTGATTTTAATTAACCGCGCGGCACGAGAAATGCTGGATATTCATCGGAGTGAAAAAGATCTTATCGGCAAGCCGCTGGACGAGGTTCTGCAAACCTCGCCGGGGTTTTTAACACAGCGCTACGCCTCGGTGAGCAGCGGCCGCCACGACCAGATTGCGGTACTTAACCAGCGCGAGGTCATCGTCAACCGCGTGGCGATTGAGGTCGAGCCCGGCGTTGAAAGCGGCTGGGTATACAGCTTTCGCGACAAAAACGACATTAATACCCTCAGCAGCCAGCTCAGCCAGATCAAACGCTATGCCGACAACCTGCGCATTATGCGCCACGAACAGCTGAACTGGACCGCGACGCTGGTGGGGTTGTTGCAGATGAAACACTATGACGAAGCGATCCGCTATATCCAGGTGCAGTCGGAAGGAGCACAGCGCGTGCTGGACTTCGTGTCAGCCCATTTTGCCTCTCCGGCCTTATGCGGGCTGCTGCTCGGGAAATATGTCAGCGCACGTGAAAAAGGGGTTGAGCTACAGTTTGATCCCGCATGCCAGCTCACCCGCATGCCGTCCCGCCTCAGTGAAACGGAGCTGATGTCCATTATTGGTAATTTGCTGGATAACGCCGTGGATGCGACCCTCACCGCACCGGTCCCCGCGCCGGTAGAACTCTATATTTCCGATCGCAACCAGGAGCTGCTGATTGAGGTGGCCGACCGGGGCTGCGGGGTGGATGATGCGCTGAAGCCGCATATCTTTCGACAGGGATTCAGCAGCAAGCCGGACAGTGAAAACGACATTGTGGGTACCGAGCACGGTATCGGCCTGTTTCTGGTGGCAGGCTATATCAACAAAGCGGGCGGCAGCATTGAGATTGCCGACAATACGCCGCAGGGCACGATTTTCTCTGTATTTATTCCGAATGGGCTAAAGCATGACCCAAGCACTTGATATTGTTATCGTTGAGGATGAGCCGCACCTGGCGGAGCTGCATCGCGAGTATATTGAGCAGAACTTTCATCTGCACGTGGTGGGCATCGCCGCGTCGATTGAGCAGGCATGCAGCCTGATTCGCCAGCATCAGCCGCGGCTTATTCTGCTGGATAACTATCTTCCGGACGGCAAAGGCGTGGAGTTAATCGACACTCCCCTGTTGAAAAGCTATGAGTGCTCGGTGATTTTCATCACCGCCGCCAGCGATATGCAGACCTGCAGCCATGCCATGCGCAGCGGCGCGTTTGATTACCTGATTAAACCGGTCTTTTTCCAGCGCCTGCACGCCTCGCTGGAGCGTTTTATGCGCTTCATCCACACCGTGCAGCAGGTAAAAGTCGTTGACCAGCATGCGCTGGATCGCCTGTTTAACCTGCCTGCTGCGGAATCCCCGCACACGCCGTCGACGAAGGGCATTGAGCCTCAGACCCTGGAACGGATCAAACGGCTGTTCGCCGATCGTCCCGACAGCGCAATGTCGGTGGAGGAGGTCGTGGAAAACGTCGGGGTCAGCAAAACCACGGGGCGTCGCTATCTTGAATACTGCGTGGAGAGTGGGTTAATCAGCGTCGAAATGCTGTACGGCAATATCGGTCATCCGCGAAGGCTATACCGTAAAGCCCCCGATAAAACGTAATCCGCGAACATTAGCCAGCAAACGTTCGCGGATTCTATGGTGTTAATTGCTGAAACGACGGTGACAATCACACTTCGGAATCATCGCCCGCTTCCCCCTATTGTGGGTGGAGGCTGATAGGCTATGTTGACAATTAGTTCCTCAAATGTAACTAAAAGGTTAACTATAATGTCGAACACATTCCGAATTTCTCTGATTACCGCTACCGTCCTGTTCTCCGCTTCTGCGCTGTCTGCCCTGCCGCAGGGCTATCCGGCTGAGTATCAAAAGGTTGTCGATGCCGCCACGAAAGAGGGCAAAGTTGTCATCTACTCCACCACCGACACCAAAGCCGCCGGGCCGCTGATCGAAGGCTTCGAAAAAACGTATCCAGGCATCAAAGTTGAATATAACGACATGAACAGCACGGAACTGTACAACCGTTTTATCAGCGAACAGGCCTCCGGTGGCGGGAGCGGTGATGTGGTCTGGAGCTCGTCCATGGACACCGGACTGAAGCTCGCCGCTGACTACGCTATGGAGTACAAATCGCCGGAGCAGAGCCAGCTGCCGAAATGGGCGGTCTGGAAAGATAAGGCGTACGGCACCACCTATGAGCCGGTGGTCTTTATCTACAACAAACGCCTGATCCCGGCCGGTGACGTGCCGGATTCACACGCCGCGCTGGCGAAGCTGATTGCCAGCCAGACGGATAAATTCAAGAGTAAAGTCACCACCTATGACATTGAGAAATCGGGTCTTGGTTTTATGCTCTCAGTGCAGGATCACAAGGCCGATCCAAATTACTTTAAAACCCTGGCCGACGTTGCCAAAGGTGGCTTAGCGGTGCAGTCGTCTACCGGCACCATGATGGAGAGGGTCTCCTCCGGTGAAAACCTGATCGGCTTCAATATCCTTGGTTCTTACGCTGAAGCGCGTGCGAAGAACGACCCGTCGCTCGGCATAGCCTATCCAAAAGATTACACCCTGGTGCTGTCGCGCGTGTCGTTCATCAGCCAGCAGGCGCAAAACAGCAATGCGGCAAAACTGTGGCTGGACTATGTGCTGTCTGAAAAAGGCCAAAGCATCCTGGCAAATCAGGCGGACATTCCATCCATTCGTAACGATATCGAAGGCAAAAACGATATCGACGGCCTGACCAAAATCCTCGGCAATGCGCTGAAGCCGATCCCGGTTGATGAATCGCTGCTGGAGTATCTGCAGCCGAAGAAACGCCTGGAGTACATCAAAGAGTGGCGTGCAGCCGCCGCCAAATAAGCGTCCTGGCGCGGCGGCGTGCGCCGTCGCGCGTCTGTTCATCTGACTGAGTTCATTTTTCTGGGCTGCAACACCAGGGATACCCCATGAATACATTACGCAGAAAGTGGCAAAGCCTGCCGCGCGGTATTGTCGTGTTGATAACCGCCCTGGTTATCTATACGCCACTGTCGTTTATCGTGATACAGAGCTTCCTGTCCGCTCCGTTCTTTTCCCCGGCAAAAGAGTGGAGCCTTGAATCATTTGGTTTTATCTTCACCGACCCTGATTTCTACAAGGCCCTGAGAAGCGGCTTTCTTCTCGCGTTCGGGCTGGTCATCATTGCCATTCCGCTGGGTGGCGTGCTGGCGTTTCTGATGGTGCGTACCGATCTGCCAGGCCGACGCCTGATCGAACCGCTGATCCTGGTCCCGATTTTCGTTTCACCGATGGTGCTGGGTTTTGGCTATGTGGTGGCTGCCGGTCCGGTGGGCTTTCTGTCCCTGTGGGCACAGGCGCTGATCGGCTTTGTGCCGTGGAACATCTATGACATGTCGAGCATCGTGGTCATTGCCGGCCTGACGCATGTTCCGCATGCCTATCTCTATATTTCCTCCGCGCTGCGTAGCGTGGGCTCCGATGTGGAAGAAGCCGCGCGCACCGCGGGCGCCTCTCCGCTGCAGGTGATGACCTCCGTCAGCCTGCCGATGGTGCGGCCATCCATCCTGTACGCCATCGTGCTGCTGTTCTTCCTCGGGCTGGAAGTGTTTGGTCTGATGCTGGTACTTGGCGATCCGGAAGGCAACATGGTGCTGGCGACCTATCTGTACCAGCTGACGAACAAGCTCGGAACGCCTTCATATCATCTGATGGCGGCGGTCGCCGTGGTGCTGATTTGCATCACTATCCCGCTGGTCATGCTCCAGCGTCGCCTGATGCGCACCGCCAACCGCTTTGTCACCATGAAAGGGAAAGCCTCTCAGGCTCGCGCGTTACCACTGGGTAAATGGCGCTGGGTGGCCGGGGCGGTGGTCGCCTTCTGGCTGACTGTCACCATCGGTGTTCCCCTGCTTGGCGTGGTGCTGCGCGCGTTCATCTCCAACTGGGGGGTGGGCGTTTCACTGTGGGATGAGCTTTCGCTGAGTACCTTTCGCACCATCTGGGCGCAGCCTAACCTGCTGCGCGCCATCGTCAACTCGATGTCGATTGGCGTGATTGGCGGCGCACTGGCCGTCGCGTGCTACCTGTTTGTTGGTATTGCCATGCACCGTAAACCGGACAACACCACGCGGTTCCTGGATTACAGCGTGCTGGTGCCGCGCGCCGTGCCGGGATTGCTGGCGGGTCTGGCCTTTTTGTGGGTGTTTCTGTTCCTGCCGATGTGGCTGGATAACGCCCTGAAATCCGGCTGGCTTTCCGGATTCGTCTGGACCGACTGGATGCGCGAAAACGTCATCGTCTGGCTGCGCTCGCTGCGCAGCACCATTTTCAGCGTCTGGCTGGCTTATACCGTGGTGTGGATGGCTTACGGGCTGAGGCTCATCTCTTCCACGCTGTTGCAGGTGGGGCCGGAGCTTGAAGAGGCGGCACGCAGCACCGGCGCGACGCGCGGCCAGATCACCCGCCATGTCACCATTCCGCTCTCCCGCTACGGGCTTATCGGCTCATGGCTGCTGATGTTCCTGATCTTTGAGCGCGAATATTCAACCGGTGTGTACCTGCTCTCCCCCGGCACGGAAACCATCGGCTCGATGCTGGTTTCCCTGTGGGCCGCGGGTGCAATTGATATCGTGGCGGCGCTCTCTTTCATTAATATCCTGCTGGTCGTGGTAGGTCTGGGCATTGCCCTTCGTTTCGGAGTGAAATTACATGATTGAATTAGCGGTTGACGATCTGCACTTAACCTACGGCGACAATCCTGTTTTAAAAGGGGTCTCCATGAACCTGAAACGCGGCGAAGTGGTCTCCCTGCTGGGCCCTTCCGGAAGCGGCAAAACCACCCTGCTGCGCGCCGTCGCGGGTCTGGAAAAACCGACTCAGGGGTCGATTGTTATTGGTCAAAATAAAGTTTATGACGGTACGCCGCGCAGCGAGGTACCGGCGGAGGAGCGTAACCTGGGGCTGGTGTTCCAGTCCTACGCCTTGTGGCCGCACAAAACCGTGTTTGAAAACGTGGCCTATCCGCTCAAGTTGCGTAAAGTCCCGGCTAAAGAGATCCAGCAGCGCGTACAGGATGTACTGGACCAGCTGGGTCTCGGCCATCTTGGTAAACGTCACCCGCACCAGCTCTCCGGCGGGCAGCAGCAGCGCGTGGCGATTGGCCGGGCGCTGGTCTATAACCCGCCGGTGATTTTGCTGGACGAGCCGCTGTCCAACCTCGATGCCAAACTGCGCGAAGAGGCCCGCGTATTTCTGCGCGAGCTGATCATTAAGCTCGGGTTATCTGCGCTGATGGTAACGCACGACCAGAACGAAGCGATGTCGATTTCCGACCGCATCCTGCTGCTCAACAACGGTAAAATTGAGCAACAGGGTACACCGCAGGAGATGTACGGTTCGCCGAAAACGCTGTTTACGGCCGAGTTTATGGGCAGTAATAACCGCCTGCATGGCAAAATCACCGAAGTACGCGACGGCAAAGCACGCATTGAAGGAAAAGACTGGGTGCTCTGGGGCCAGGCGGGTGAAGGGGTGCAGAGCGGTAATGAGGCTACGGCGGTGATCCGCGTCGAGCGCGTGGCGGTGGTCGAGGGGCCGGGGGAAAATCAGCTTGCGCTGCCGCTCCTCACCAGCATGTATCTTGGCGACCGCTGGGAGTACCTGTTCCGCACGGCGGGGGATGATTATGTGATCCGCGCTTACGGGAATGAGCTTCGCGACCCGCAGCATTGTCATCTATCGCTGCCAGAGAAGCATGTCTGGATATTCCCGAAAAACTAGAGAAATCGGCCTGCCATTCAGTGGCTAAACGGGATGGCAGGCCGACATTCAAAGCGCGAATGCGCTCCTCCATACTTATTTCAATCGTTTACCTGTTTCATCAACGACCTTCTCGCCGTCTTCCTTCGCGAAAGCCGCTTTCTGCGCATCAGGAAGAATATCCAGAACCACTTCTGAAGGACGGCACAGTTTGGTTCCCAGCGGCGTCACGACAATAGGCCGGTTAATCAGGATCGGATGCTGCAGCATAAAGTCGATTAACCGATCGTCCGTAAACTTATCTTCCGCCAGCCCCAGTTCTTCATAAGGCTCGACATTTTTACGCAGCAGTGCCCGTACCGTGATCCCCATATCTGCAATGAGTTTGACCAGTTCATCGCGAGACGGCGGATTCTCCAGGTAATGAATGACGGTCGGCTCATTTCCGCTGTTGCGGATCATCTCCAGCGTATTACGGGACGTACCGCAGGCCGGGTTGTGATAAATAGTGATGTTGCTCATAACAGTATCTCATTACAAAGTGAAAGAGAGACGTAGCGCCAGCGCGGCCAGCGTTACAAATAGCACAGGCAGAGTCATAACGATCCCGGTGCGGAAATAGTAGCCCCAGGTAATCGTCATGTTCTTCTGTGAAAGGACATGCAGCCAGAGCAGCGTTGCCAGGCTCCCAATAGGGGTGATTTTTGGCCCCAGGTCGCAGCCAATCACGTTGGCGTAGATCATCGCCTCTTTGATAACACCGGTTGCGGTGCTGCCATCAATAGAGAGCGCACCAACCAGCACGGTCGGCATGTTATTCATGATGGAGGACAGGAATGCCGTCAGGAAGCCGGTACCCAGCGTCGCGGCCCAGAGTCCTTTATCCGCCAGCACGTTCAGCACACCTGAAAGGTATTCGGTAAGCCCGGCGTTGCGCAGACCGTAGACCACCAGGTACATCCCCAGCGAGAAGATGACGATCTGCCAGGGTGCGCCACGCAGCACTTTGCCCGTGTTAATGGCATGGCCGCGTTTCGCCACAGCAAACAGGATGACGGCCCCCACCGCCGCAATCGCGCTCACCGGAATACCGAGCGGCTCAAGGACGAAAAAACCTACCAGCAACAGAATTAAAACGACCCAGCCGGTACGAAACGTCGCCGGATCTTTAATCGCTTTTGCCGGTGTCTTAAGAAGAGACAGCTCGTAAGTCGGCGGGATATCTTTGCGAAAGAACAGATGCAGCATCACCAGCGTGGCGACAATGGCTGCAATATCGACCGGAACCATCACCGACGCGTATTCGGTGAACCTCAGACCGAAGAAGTCTGCCGAAACAATATTCACCAGGTTCGACACGATAAGCGGCAGGCTGGCGGTATCGGCAATAAACCCGGCGGCCATCACGAATGCCAGCGTGGTGCCTTTGCTGAACCCTAATGCCAGCAGCATGGCAATCACGATCGGTGTCAGAATAAGAGCAGCACCGTCGTTGGCAAACAGTGCAGCCACCGCTGCGCCGAGCAGAACGATATAGGTAAAGAGCAAACGGCCCCGACCGTTTCCCCAACGCGATACATGCAGCGCTGCCCATTCGAAAAAGCCGGATTCATCAAGCAGCAGGCTAATAATAATGACGGCAATAAACGTTGCCGTCGCGTTCCAGACGATATTCCACACCACCGGAATATCGCCTAAATGCACAACGCCTGAAATTAAAGCCAGGGCTGCGCCCAGCGTCGCGCTCCAGCCAATTCCCACCCCCTTCGGCTGCCAGATAACCAAAACAAGGGTCAGGACAAAAATAGCGCCTGCCAGTAACATAAAACCTCCTGACAGGGCGGGTCTGCCGCCCTGTATTAACCAATAAATTAGCGCATCAACGCTCTGAGCTTTTCGATACCGGCAGGCTCTGACGCCAGTAGCGGAACAAGCGCTATACGGTCAGCATGCTGATGCTTAACCGCCTCAATCTGCGGCAATTCCTGCCGGGCGCGCTGGCAAAGCAATGGAGAATGCGTATCCGCAATAGAAAGGCTGTTATTGATAATCCAGCCCCACGGATGAATCCCCGCGCGTTCAAGATCGGCCTGCAAATTCGCTGCCTCCAGCACTGGAGTGGTTTCCGGAAGCGTAACCAGCAGCACTTTGGTTCGCTCCGGGTCCTGAAGCTGCATCATCGGGGTAGTAAAATGGCCTTTGTCGCCCATTTTTTTGGCAATTTCGCGGTGATAAGCCCCGGTTGCATCCAGCAGCAACAGCGTATGCCCCGTGGGAGCCGTATCCATCACCACAAACCGCTTACCTGCTTCGCGGATCACGCGAGAAAATGCCTGGAAGACGGCGATCTCTTCAGTACAGGGGGAACGTAAATCTTCTTCCAGTAGCCGTTTCCCT
Organism: Enterobacter sp. T2; assembly: GCF_010692925.1. Classification (NCBI taxonomy): domain Bacteria; kingdom Pseudomonadati; phylum Pseudomonadota; class Gammaproteobacteria; order Enterobacterales; family Enterobacteriaceae; genus Enterobacter; species Enterobacter sp. T2. The sequence continues at coordinate 3,885,379 of NZ_CP048736.1, forward strand.
GCTTCGTCCAGATCTTTTCCCTTCGTCTCAAGGACATGCCGGCGATAGCGTTCGGTTTCCTCGTGTGGGTTGATCCGGCTGACCTGCAGGTTATTCAGGCTGCCATTTAGCGTTGTGCTGAGATGTGCGGCGGGATCGGAGGTGGTGAGATGGACATCAAACCCCATGTCTGCCAGCCTGACGGCGACGGCAGCCGCCATCGTGGTTTTACCCACGCCACCTTTGCCCATCAGCATAATCAGGCCGTGTTCGTTACGGGCGATATCCTCGACCAGGCCAGAGAGCGATGCGTTTTCAGGCGTATCCAGGGCGTTCGTTGCAGGGAGCGGTAATGCCTCAGAACGGCTGTCCAGCAGGCCCTTTAATGCCGACACGCCAACCATGTTGACGGGTTGCAGTAATAAGGTATCTGTCGGCAGCCCGGATAAACCGGCAGGAAGATTTGCCAGGGCCTCTTGCTCCCGTTGCCATATCGCAGCAGCCAGTGCGTCATGTTCCGCTTCGGCTGCAGGCAAAATGCCATTAATCACCAGATACTGGTTTTTCAGGCCAATCGCAGCCAGTTCTTCATGGGTGCGGGCGACTTCCTGCAAAGTGGATTTCTGCAGTCGTGCAACCAGAACCAGACGGGTACGCGCAGGGTCGGATAACGCCTCTACCGCGTGTGCGTACTGCTCACGCTGTTTTTCCAGCCCGGCCATCGGGCCGAGACAGGAAGCACCGTCCGGGTTACTTTCAATGAAGCTACTCCATGCACCGGGAAGCTGGAGCAGGCGGATCGTGTGGCCCGTCGGCGCTGTATCAAAAATGATGTGATCGAAGCGGGTCAGCAGGGAAGCGTCTGTCAATAAACCGGTGAACTCATCGAACGCCGCAATCTCAGTCGTACAGGCGCCGGAAAGCTGCTCGCTGATGCTGTTAACGACGTCATCAGGCAAAAGCCCCTTAACAGGATCAACGATTCTGGCGCGATACTGCTGGGCAGCTTCCTGTGGGTCAATCTCCAGAGCGGAAAGCCCGGGAACGGCATTAACAGAGTGGATCGTGTTACCGATAGTTTGATCAAAGACCTGGCCGACATTGGAAGCGGGATCGGTACTCACCAGCAATACCCGCTTACCCCGTCCCGCCAGGCGGATAGCCGTCGCGCAGGAAATGGAGGTTTTGCCCACACCGCCCTTTCCGGTAAAAAACAGGTAAGGCGGGATATTCTGTAAGAATTTCATATGTCCTCCCGACATACTTAGCAACAGGAAGTCTTCCCACCACAGCAGCCGGTGGGCGCCAGGCCCACTTTTTCCAGCGGGATCCCAAACCAGCGAGCCAGCTCAGCGCGTTTTGGATATCGCCCGGCCATTACCGTTTCACCGTCCAGCAACAGCAGCGGAAGCCCTTCTGCTCCCGAGGCTTCAAGGAAGGCTTTCGCTTTTTCGTTCTGAACGAAGCTCATGGGCTGCTGCGCCAGGTTGTAACGTTCCACCTGTACGCCGCGTCCTTTCAACCACTGCACATCCGCAGAAAAATCAACCAGAACCTGATCGACATCTGAACCACATACGCCGGTACTGCAGCACAATGCCGGGTCAAACACCGTTAACGTTTTCATTCTGAACACCTCACATTTGAAAAATCATATATGTTCAGGCAAATTTTTTTTAGAGACAAATAGCCTTACCGCTACCAGAGCAATTTGCCGTTGCCAGCTTACGGGCGATGGCCTGTACGTCGTCCTGCTGGCTTAACCAGGCTTGCTCAATCACCTGAGCAGCCCATGACGGAATATGCGGGGAAAGACGATAGTGAACCCACTTGCCCTGCTTACGATCCTGCAATAGCCCACTTTCCCGTAGCATTGCCAGATGACGGGAGATCTTGGGCTGCGACTGATCCAGTGCCGTGCAGAGATCGCATACGCACAACTCTCCCATCTCTCTGAGCAGCAGTACGATGCCCAGACGGGTTTCATCGGAGAGGTATTTGAAGAGTTGTAAGGATGTTAGTGACATCAAACCTCCTGAGTATTTACCAACAGGATACCCGGCATGAACGAAAACTCAATACACATTCGGAAAAACACATATGTTTTTAATAATGGGTTTGAATCACGACGGATGCTTTACGTCTTATAAGGGGGAGGAAATTATTAGAATCACTAATACCCGATTAAAATTAGTTACTTGCCCCATCCGATCTCACCAGTAATAATACCGCCCAGAAACGTTACCAGGATAATAATCACTCACCAAAACAAAATGAAAATCTTTTTAGAAATAGTGGCGCTGTCAGTGCTATGGCTCGTCATCGGCTGGATCTTCTGTCGAGCATGGATGCGAGGCTGCAACGGGGAAGATAAATGATCAGATTGTCGCTTGAGGAAGTATTAGAAGGACTTGAACGTCATAGCTTTATCTTTGAAGACGAACAACAGCATTCTCTGATCGTATTTATACTCTCCAGCATTTACGCCCAGGCATCACAAAACACCGGAGGTCAGCCTACCTAATGAAATGGCTAATCGGTAGCGGTGTTGTGTTAATAATCCTGTGGTTGGTTTTAGTGACACTGCTACTGCGTAGAACCAAACACGACAGTATGAAAACCATCCTTAGCTACGTGAAAGACGATGACCAACTCCCGTAAAGCCACAGCCTGGACAATGACCACAACAGATTACCCGCGTTACCAATCATGATATTACAGGGATTAATTTTCCTTAAAGAGAAAAATAAGACGCACGGAGAAAAGTCATAATAAGAAAACACAAATAGCACACAAACAATTCAATATAAAAATATCATTCAAACATATATAAAAATAATTTCATAGGATCAACTATGCGTAATAATATATTGGTGTTATTGGTTTCTACATTGGTTTTGTCTGGTTGTGCCACCCAAAAACAAATGGTGCCGATGGGAGGTTCAAAAGCTGATGGTACTGTGAGGATGGGCTTTGATTATGGTTTGTTTGAAAAGCCTGTGCTCGATAAGAATCAGGCAATCGCAGCAGCGGAACAACGATGTAAAGCATGGGGTTACTCTGGGACTGAACCTTTCGGGGGTACAACTCAAACCTGTAATCAACCCTCTTCCAGCGGGTGCATGGGTTGGCATGTTGAAACTGAATTCCAGTGTATCGGTGAAATCAAGAAGTAAAAACCAATCATGTATATGCTCAAGGCCAGTAAATCTGGCCTTTTTCATTGGTTACATTATATCCTAAACTTTCATTCTCTGATTTTAAACAATAGCAGTCGTTTAGCGCCGTCCAACATAAAGCGCCGTAGGCGTATCAGCAGTTTGTCAATTAACCGTTTTCTTATCGAGTACCGAATATTTATGGCTCGGTGAACACCACGGCAGAGCCTGACCCTTTCCCGGTCTGGTTAGGCTTCCCAACATTCGCTCGTTTATCCGTGGCGTATCATCACGACAGGCCGTAACGGGACACCGCGCTATGTGTGGAACGGTTAAAAGTTTATGAGAAAGTGCGATCCGTCGCTGCCTGGTATAGGCTTTGCGTTCATTGTTGGGCTATCGAGGTAAGAACTTGAAACCACCGCCGACGACTGGCTTCACTCTCATTTCACCGAGTAACCATTCATGACAAGTCTCAAAGTAGTGAACTATGGTAGAACGCCTAAGCATGATAGTAAGCACTACTGCATAACATGCTGAAAGAACAGGATATTTTCGAACGGTTCAGTATGGGGAAATTCTGGAGCGGGCGAAGGGAATCGAACCCTCGTATAGAGCTTGGGAAGCTCTCGTTCTACCATTGAACTACGCCCGCTTTGAGGTGCGTAAGGCATTATAGACCTTACGCCTCTTCATACAAGCCTCTTCACCACTAAGTGGCGATAAAATAATCACTTAGCACTTCGGTTTGCTGCCGGGTGCCGGAAGATAACGCTGCGGATCGATGGCCGTCGCCTTATAACGAATCTGGAAGTGCAGCTTCACCGAATCCGTTCCCGTGCTGCCCATGGTGGCAATCTTCTGCCCTGCTTTGACGTTTTGCCCGTTATTGACCAGCATCGTGTCGTTGTGCGCATAGGCCGTGATGTAGTCTTCGCCATGCTTAATCATGATCAGGTTGCCGTAGCCGCGTAGCTGGTTACCGACATAAACCACCTTACCTGCGCCTGAGGCATAAACCGGCGTACCGCGTGCAGCGGCGATATCAATGCCTTTGTTCCCCCCTTCAGACAGGGAGTACGGCAGCACCACTTTACCGCTGGCTGGCCAAATCCAGCAGCGTTGACCGACCGGTGGCCAGGAGGACTGCGGCACCGCATAGGATGGCGTCACTTTAGCGGTTTTGCCTTTTGCAGAGGATTTTTTACCCGAGGTCGAACTGCCGTTAATCTTCAGCTTCTGCCCCACTTCGATGGTATACGGTGGAGAGATGTTATTCAGACGCGCCAGATCCTTCACGCTGGTCCCCGTCGCGCGCGAAATCCGATACAGCGTGTCACCGCGCTTAACGGTGTAGACCGAACCGGAATAGCTGCCCATATCCGAAGATTTACTCCCCGAACAGCCGGCCAGTAATAATGTCAGCGTCAGGCAAAAAATGGCGATGATGGGGTTTCTCGTCAGGCTTCCTGCAAACAAAACAGATCCTCGGTCAGCGTGAATGGCGCCCTATGATACCAGCCCTGGCAGAAATGGGTCAGCCCTTTTCCGCTCTGTGGGTCAAACCGTTCGTATAAGAATGCCGTATAATACTGCTCTGCTGATGGTGCAGAACCATCCGCATCGTTGGCACTGGAGCACGAATGAGTATTCAAGAACACGTTATTTTGGTAAACGACCAGGGAATGGTGATTGGCACTCAGGAAAAGTACGCCGCACACACCACCCAAACCCCTCTGCATCTGGCCTTCTCCTCCTGGCTGTTTAACGCCGAAGGGGAGTGTCTGGTCACCCGACGCGCGCTAAGCAAAAAAGCCTGGCCGGGTGTCTGGACGAATTCCGTCTGCGGGCACCCTCAAACCGGTGAAAAGACGGAAGAGGCGATTATCCGCCGCTGCCGCTATGAGGTTGGCGCTGAAATCACGGCGATTACCCCCGTGGCCGCCGAGTTTCGCTACCGCGAAACCGATCCTTCCGGGATTGTGGAAAATGAGATTTGCCCGGTATTCGCGGCACGCATTACCAGCGAACTGCGTATTAATCACGAAGAAGTGATGGAATTTGAATGGGTTAAGCTGGAATCGTTGTTCCACGCCCTAAACGCCGCGCCCTGGGGTTTCAGCCCGTGGATGGTGCTGGAAGCAACGGTCGCACGAGACGCTTTGAGAGCGTTTGCCGCGCAATAAAAAAGCCCCTTTCGGGGCTTTTTTTACATCTTAACGCCTTATTTCACCGGACGCATCGCCGGGAACAGGATCACGTCACGGATGGTGTGGCTGTTGGTGAACAGCATGACCATACGGTCGATACCAATACCCAGACCCGCCGTTGGTGGCAGGCCGTGCTCCAGCGCGGTCACGTAGTCTTCGTCGAAGAACATCGCTTCGTCATCGCCCGCTGCTTTCGCATCAACCTGATCCTGGAAGCGCTGCGCCTGATCTTCCGCATCGTTCAGCTCGCTAAAGCCGTTGCCGATTTCACGGCCGCCGATGAAGAATTCGAAACGGTCAGTGATTTCCGGGTTCTCGTCATTACGACGCGCCAGCGGAGACACTTCAGCAGGGTATTCGGTGATGAAGGTCGGCTGAATCAGGTGCGCTTCGGCCACTTCTTCGAAGATCTCGGTCACGATACGGCCCAGACCCCAGCTCTTCTCTACCTTGATACCGATGCTTTCCGCGATCGCTTTCGCAGAGTCGAAGTTATCCAGATCCGCCATGTTGGTTTCAGGACGGTATTTCTTGATTGCTTCGCGCATGGTCAGTTTTTCGAACGGCTTGCCGAAGTCGAACACTTCTTCACCGTAAGGGACCTGGGTGGTGCCCAGAATGTCCTGCGCCAGGGTACGGAACAGGGATTCGGTCAGCTCGATCAGATCTTTATAATCTGCATACGCCATATAGAGTTCCATCATGGTGAACTCTGGGTTATGACGAACGGAGATACCTTCGTTACGGAAGTTACGGTTGATCTCGAATACGCGATCAAAGCCACCTACCACCAGACGCTTCAGGTACAGTTCCGGCGCGATACGCAGGTACATGTCCAGGTCCAGGGCGTTATGATGGGTGATGAATGGACGGGCAGACGCACCGCCTGGAATCACCTGCATCATCGGGGTTTCCACTTCCATAAAGTCGCGGTTCACCATGAACTGGCGAATACCGGCCATGATCTGGGAGCGAATTTTGAAGGTCTTGCGGGATTCATCGTTAGAGATGAGATCCAGATAACGCTGACGATAGCGCGCTTCCTGATCCTGCAGGCCGTGGAATTTGTCCGGCAGCGGACGCAGCGCTTTGGTCAGCAGACGCAGCTCGGTACAGTGGATAGACAGTTCACCGGTTTTGGTTTTGAACAGTTTACCTTTCGCGCCAAGGATATCGCCCAGATCCCACTTCTTGAACTGCTCGTTGTAGATGCCTTCCGGCAGATCGTCACGGGAAACATACAGCTGAATACGGCCACCCACGTCCTGCAAAGTCACGAAGGAGGCTTTACCCATAATACGACGGGTCATCATACGGCCAGCAACGGCCACTTCGATGTTCAGCGCTTCCAGCTCTTCGTTCTCTTTACCGTCGAAGTCAGCGTGCAGTTGGTCTGAGGTGTGGTCACGACGAAAATCGTTCGGGAACGGCACGCCCTGCTCACGCAGCGCTGCCAGCTTCTCGCGGCGGGTTTTCAGTTCGTTGTTAAGATCGACTACCGCGTCAGCGCCCTGTGCTTGTTGTTCAGACATGTTGGTTCCTCATAACCCTGCTTTCAAACTTGCTTCGATAAATTGGTCCAGGCTGCCGTCCAGCACCGCCTGCGTGTTACGGGTTTCAACCCCGGTACGCAGGTCTTTGATGCGGGAGTCATCAAGGACGTAAGAACGGATCTGGCTGCCCCAACCGATGTCGGACTTGTTATCTTCCATCGCCTGTTTCTCAGCATTTTTCTTCTGCATCTCCAGCTCATAAAGCTTCGCTTTCATCTGCTTCATGGCCTGGTCTTTGTTCTTATGCTGGGAACGGTCGTTCTGGCATTGTGTTACCAGCCCGGTTGGAATGTGGGTAATACGCACCGCCGATTCCGTACGGTTAACGTGCTGACCACCCGCACCGGAGGCGCGATAAACGTCAATACGCAGGTCCGCCGGGTTAATTTCGATATCAATATCTTCGTCAACTTCCGGGTAAACAAACGCCGAGCTGAAGGAGGTATGGCGACGGCCACCGGAGTCGAACGGGCTCTTACGCACCAGACGGTGAACGCCGGTCTCGGTACGCAGCCAGCCGTAGGCGTAGTCGCCAATGATCTTGATGGTGACGGATTTAATACCGGCCACTTCACCTTCAGACTCTTCGATGATTTCTGTTTTGAAGCCGCGCGCTTCTGCCCAACGCAGGTACATACGCGTCAGCATGCTGGCCCAGTCCTGCGCTTCGGTACCGCCAGAACCTGCCTGAATATCGAGGTAACAGTCAGCGCTGTCGTATTCGCCGGAGAACATACGACGGAATTCCAGCTGCGCCAGCTTCTCTTCCAGCACGTCGAGTTCTGCCACGGCTTCGTTAAAGGTTTCTTCGTCGTCGGCTTCGACGGCCAGCTCGAGCAAACCGGAAACATCTTCCAGCCCCTGAGCCATTTGATCCAGCGTATCTACGATAGCTTCGAGAGAGGAACGCTCTTTACCCAACGCCTGTGCGCGTTCAGGTTCGTTCCAGACGTCCGGCTGTTCCAGCTCGGCGTTTACTTCTTCAAGACGCTCTTTCTTGGCATCGTAGTCAAAGATACCCCCTAAGAACGTCAGAGCGCTCCGTGAGGTCCTGAATACGGTTTTTTACCGGATTAATTTCAAACATGGTCTGTTTTCTTTTATGGACTTGTCAAAATGCGGTGATAAGAGCGGGATTGTACCGAATCCACGCCCTTTTTTATAGAGATTACTGCCGCTAAATTGGCCAGATATTGTCGATGATGATCTGAAGGGTGCGGTTTCCGCGAAACTCGTTGATATCCAGTTTGTATGCCAGTTCGACCTCGCGCACGCCGTTGTCCGGCCAGATGGCCGTATCGACGTTGAAGGCGATGCCGTCCAGCAGCGGTCCGCCGCCAACGGGCTCAACCATGACTTTCAGATGACGCTCGCCGACGATACGTTGCTGAAGCAGGCGGAAACGGCCGTCGAACAGCGGTTCAGGGAACATCTGTCCCCACGGACCGGCATCGCGCAGCATCTGCGCCACGTCCATTGTCATCTCATGCGGTGAGAGCTCGCCGTCGGACACCACTTCTCCCTGCAACAAGGCAGGGTCAATCCAGTCGGTGACCAGTTCACCAAATAGCCGCTGAAATTCGTCAAATTTCGCCTCTTCCAGCGACAGACCCGCCGCCATCGCATGGCCGCCAAATTTGATCATCAGGCCCGGGTACAGCGTATCCAGACGCTCCAGTGCATCACGCATGTGAAGACCCTGAATCGAACGGCCAGAGCCTTTCAGCGTGCCGTCACCAGCCGGGGCAAACGCGATCACCGGGCGGTGGAAGCGCTCTTTAATGCGCGAGGCCAGAATGCCAACCACACCCTGATGCCACTCAGGATGATACATCGCCAGCCCGCCCGGCAGCGTTTCACCGCTGCGTTCGAGTTTTTCGCAAAGGGTCAGCGCTTCGGCCTGCATTCCCTGCTCTATCTCTTTACGGGTCTGGTTCAACGCGTCGAGCTCATTGGCCAGGACGCGCGCTTCGCCGATGTTATCGCACAGCAGCAGCGCCACACCGACGGACATATCGTCCAGCCTTCCGGCAGCGTTCAGACGCGGCCCGAGGGCAAAACCCAGATCACTTGCTGCCAGCTTGAGCGGATCGCGGTTGGCAATTTCCAGCAGCGCCTTAATCCCCGGACGGCACTTGCCCGCGCGAATGCGGCTTAAGCCCTGCCAGGTCAAAATACGGTTATTGGTATCGAGCGGCACGACATCCGCGACGGTACCCAGCGCCACCAGGTCGAGATATTCGGCCAGGTTTGGTATGGCGATACCGCGTGATTCGAACCAGCCCTTATCACGAAGCAGGGTCCGCAGCGCCAGCATCAGATAAAACGCTACCCCCACACCGGCGAGAGATTTTGACGGGAAATCGCAGTCGCGCAGGTTGGGATTGATGATCGCTTCAGCGTCCGGCAATGTTTCACCCGGCAAGTGGTGATCGGTGACCAACACCGGGATCCCCAGCGCGTGCGCATGATCGACACCTGCATGGGAAGAGATCCCGTTATCAACGGTCATGATCATCTGTGCCCCGCGGGCGTGAGCCTGATCGACCACTTCCGGGCTGAGGCCGTAACCGTCTTCAAAGCGGTTCGGCACAAGGTAAGTGACGTTATCGCAGCCCAGCGCGCGCAGACTCAATACGCTCAAGGCCGTGCTGGTTGCGCCATCTGCATCGAAATCCCCTACCACCACAATACGCGTTCCCTCACGGAGCGCGTTGTAGAGCATTTCGATGGCTTTTTCGATGCCGTTGAGCTGCTGCCAGGGCAGCATCCCTTTGACGCTGCGTTCAAGATCCTCAGCACTGCGCACGCCGCGGCTGGCGTAGAGACGCTTCAGCAGGGGTGGGAGATCGTCTGGCAAATCAACCGGTTCAACCGCCTCGCGGCGGCGCAATTTTATCGGGGCTTTCACGCGGATTATTTACCACCAAACTGTTTCTGGTGCGCGTCGAGGAACTCTTTCATCTCTTTTGGTCCCTGGTAACCCGGCACAACATAGCCATTGCTCAGGACAATCGCTGGCGTACCGCTTACGCCAAACTGCACGCCCAGCGCGTAGTGGTTAGCAATATCGATATCGCAGGACGCAGGCTTAACCTCTTTACCGCTCATCGCATCGTCAAACGCTTTGTTGCGATCTTTCGCACACCAAATCGCTTTCATGTCTTGCTCTGGCTGGCTCTGCACGCCTGCACGCGGGAAGGCCAGGTAACGCACGGTAATGCCCAGCGCGTTATAGTCTTTCATCTGCTCATGGAGCTTGTGGCAGTAGCCACAGGTGATGTCGGTGAAGACGGTAATCACATGTTTTTCCTGCGCCGCTTTATAGACGATCATCTCTTTTTCGAGCGCATTCAGGTTTTTCATCAGCAGCTGGTTGGTGACATTGACCGGCTGCGCGCCGCTCACGTCATACATTGGCCCCTGAATAATATGTTTGCCGTCTTCGGTGACATACAGCACGCCGCTGTTAGTCAGTACCGTTTTCATCCCGGCAACCGGTGCAGACTGGATGTCGCTGCTGGTAACGCCCAGTTTAGCCAGTGACTGTTTAATAGCGGCGTCATCCGCATGGGCGAACCCGGTAAAAGAGGCTGCCAGCAGAGTGAACAGCGCGAAAGACTTTTTCATAGTTGATCCCGTTACAATTTGTCGGCACTCACGCACGAGGGTGGTGCTGTTGGTGTAGCTGCCGCAGGCGTTCCGTCGCGACATGGGTGTAAATTTGCGTCGTAGAAAGATCGCTGTGTCCCAGTAGCATCTGCACCACGCGTAAATCTGCGCCGTGGTTTAACAGATGCGTCGCGAAAGCGTGACGCAATACGTGCGGCGAAAGCTTTTCACTGTCGATACCCGCCAGTGTGGCGTAATGCTTGATGCGATGCCAGAACGTTTGTCGTGTCATCTGCTGTGCGCGCTGGCTCGGAAACAAGACGTCGATAGACACGCCATTGAGCAACCATGGACGGCCATGCTCAAGATACGTTTCCAGCCAGTAAACCGCTTCTTCTCCCAGCGGCACCAGCCTTTCCTTATTTCCTTTACCGATGACGCGCACCACGCCCTGACGCAGGCTGATGTCGCTCATCGTCAGGCCAACCAGTTCAGAGACACGCAAACCGGTAGCATACAATAGCTCAAGCATGGCTTTATCGCGTAACTCCAGCGGCAGGTCAACAGCAGGTGACTGTAATAATCTCTCAACTTGTGCTTCGCTGAGATCTTTCGGCAGCCGCTGCGGGAGCTTAGGGGACGCCAGCAGCGCACTCGGATCGTCTTCCCGAATCTTCTCACGGTAGAGATGCTGGAACAGCCGACGCATCGCGCTGAGCAAGCGTGCAGAACTGGTGGCCTTATAGCCCCCTTCAACCCGTTCCGCGAGCAGCGCCTGAAGGTCGTCGCTTTGCGCACTCGCCAACGATAATTCGCGACGCGCCAGCCACTCCACCAGCATGGTGAGATCGCGCCGATAGGCACTGAGCGTGTTCTCGGCCAGATTTTTTTCCAGCCACAGCGCATCGAGAAACTGTTCAACGAGTGCGAGATCCTTTTCCACATCGGCCCCTTTGATTCTGCAGTCAGGCCATTATGCCTGATTGCGACTGGTTTCTGGTACACTACGCACAAAGTCAAAGCATGAATTGAGATAGTTACGCGATGAATATTGGTCTTTTCTATGGTTCCAGCACCTGCTACACCGAAATGGCGGCAGAGAAAATTCGCGACATCATTGGCCCCGAACTGGTGACGTTGCATAACCTGAAAGATGACGCGGTCGCGCTGATGGAACAGTACGATGTACTGATCCTCGGCATCCCAACCTGGGATTTTGGTGAGATACAGGAAGACTGGGAAGCCATCTGGGATCAGCTCGATTCAGTCAATCTCGACGGCAAAATCATTGCGATGTACGGCATGGGCGATCAGTTGGGCTACGGCGAATGGTTTCTTGATGCACTTGGCATGCTGCATGACAAACTGGTACCGAAAGGGGCGACGTTTATCGGCTACTGGCCAACCGAAGGATACGAGTTCACCAGTCAAAAACCGATCATTGCCAACGGCCAGCTGTTTGTCGGACTCGCGCTGGATGAAACCAATCAGTACGATCTCAGCGACGAGCGCCTGCAGGCCTGGTGCGAACAGATACTTGGCGAAATGGCAGAAAAATTTAGCTAAGTGGGTTACTCCTGCGTCGGCTGTTGCAACAACATCCGGCGCAGATCTCGCCATTCTGAGGCATCCATACTGTCAGCCGCCAGCCACAGGTGCTGGCAACGCCCGCCGTCCACATTGCGTAACCGTAACATCATGCCGGAGTTGAGCATCCATGGCATGCCCAGAATATCCCACTCTTTTCCCTGCCAGCGCAGGCGGGAATCCATCAGTAACTTGATCTCACCCTGACGAGCATTAATGCGACGCTGGCTGCGTACGCTGTCAAAAACGACAAACGAAAGTAACAGCAGCCACAGCGGCGTATAGCTCAGGGGCCATGGCATGAGTAACACGATGGCCGCAACCAGGCCGTGGAGCATTAACGACATCCACTGCGAGCGCCACGAGACGCGAAGATCAGATTGCCACAGGACCACGTTCCCGATTCCGTGTTTGAATTAATTGCACCATCCGTTGCAACTCGGTGTCGGCGGGTTTGCCGTGGTTCATCAGCCAGTTGAATAAATCCGGATCGTCAGACTCAAGCAGGCGAACAAACAGCCGCTTATCATCATCGCTTAAGCTGTCATACTCATATTCGAAGAAAGGCATGATGGAAATATCAAGTTCACGCATGCCGCGACGGCATGCCCAGTGAATACGGGCCTTGTTGTTAATATCCATGTTCAGTTTCCTGCATTACGTTTGGCACAGTCGGGCCCCCGTTCAGTGTTCTTTATTTCTCTACGGGGACACCAGCTAGTGTAACGTGTTTTTGACCGTTTCATTACTGGAATATTGCGATCAACGAGCAGGCTTCCAGAATAAACCCTACAAAGACAGCGGATTACACTATTTTGCGTAGCGCTACGCATAACCGGTTTATGGCACAAATGGTCTGCTGAAAGCGCTTGCATTGCCAGCAGGCTCTTTTACCATTAGGCATTATCAAAGCGTTAAGCAATTCAGGATATCGTTATGGCATTTACACCATTTTCTCCTCGCCAGCCCGCCGCCTCTGCGCGTCTGCCGCTGACGCTTATTTCTCTTGATGACTGGGCGCTGGCGACGCTCGCCGGCGCCGACGCCGAAAAATACCTCCAGGGCCAGGTCACCGCCGACGTCAGCCAGATGACCGAACACCAGCACCTGCTGGCGGCGCATTGTGACCCCAAAGGCAAAATGTGGAGCAATCTGCGTCTTTTCCGCCGTCAGGACGGTTTTGCCTTTATTGAACGCCGCAGCCTGCGAGATGCGCAGCTCAAAGAGCTGAAAAAGTATGCAGTCTTTTCCAAAGTCACTATCGTCCCGGACGACGAACATGTTCTGCTGGGCGTGGCGGGCTTCCAGGCACGTGCCGCGCTGAAAAATCTGTTTGCTGAGCTGCCGGATGCAGAAAAACAGGTCGTCAGCGAGGGGGCCACCTCCATCCTGTGGTTTGAACATCCGGCGGAGCGCTTCCTGCTTGTCACGGATGCCGCAACCGCCGAACGCGTCACCGAAGCACTGCGCGGCGAAGCGCAGCTCAACAACAGCCAGCAGTGGCTGGCGCTGAATATTGAAGCCGGTCTGCCGATCATTGACGCCGCCAACAGCGCGCAGTTTATTCCACAGGCCACTAACCTGCAGGCGCTGGGCGGCATCAGCTTTAAAAAAGGCTGTTACACCGGCCAGGAGATGGTGGCGCGTGCAAAATTCCGTGGGGCAAATAAACGTGCGCTGTGGACACTGGCAGGTCATGCCAGCCGCGTACCGGAAGCGGGTGAAGATTTAGAGCTGAAAATGGGCGATAACTGGCGCCGTACCGGCACCGTGTTAGCCGCCGTACAGCTGGATGATGGTCGTCTTTTAGTCCAGGCCGTCATGAACAACGACATGGAAGCCGACAGCGTGTTCCGCGTGCGTGATGATGCGAATACGTTGAGTATTGAGCCGTTACCGTATTCGCTGGAAGAGTGATGCTGTATCGCCCGGTGGCGCTGCGCTTACCGGGCCTACCGATCCCGTAGGTCGGGTAAGGCGAAGCCGCCACCCGACAACAAACTACACCTGCCCCACATACAAATAAATTGCCAAAAAATGGCACACGCTGCCGCCCAGTACAAAACCATGCCAGATGGCATGATTGTATGGAATGCGCTTGCAGACGTAGAAAATGACGCCCAGCGAGTACACTACGCCTCCTACTGCCAGCAACGTAACCCCGCCAACCGCCAGCTTAATCGCCAGTTGATACACCACAATCAGCGACAGCCAACCCATGGTCAGATAGGTTACCAGTGACAATACTTTAAACCGGTGCGCAATGGTTAGCTTGAAGAGGATCCCCAGCAGCGCCAGGCTCCAGATGACAATCATCAGTCCGCGCGACAGCGGCGAGTTGAGCCCCACCAGCAGAAAAGGCGTATAGGTTCCTGCAATAAGCAGATAGATAGCACAGTGGTCAAATTTCTTGAGCCATATCTTGGCCCGTTGATGCGGAATCGCGTGATAGAGCGTCGACGCCAGGAATAACAGGATCATGCTTCCGCCATACAGGCTATAGCTGGTAATCGCCATCGCGCTGGCATTGGTATCAACCGCCTGTACCAGCAATAACACTAAACCGACTATCCCAAACACCAGGCCAATGCCATGGCTGATGCTGTTGGCTACTTCCTCCGCCAGTGAATATCCCTGTGCGATTAATGGTCTGCTCGCCATACAAAACTCCGGGAAACTAAAGATGATTATTCATCGCATGACTATGCTAACTGAGAATGATTCCAGTGAACACCTGTTAGCTAAAATATTTTCCATGTAATTTTTTTACAATAAAAATCAAAAGCATAGATATATTTTTCACCTGACATTTGTTCACATTAAAATTTATGCGTTATGAATCAATAGCATAAAATTAGATCCTGCCGTCTGGCTGCATGTTATGATGGTTAAACGAGGTCTGAATGAGAGTTTTGCCACTGTGAGTATGTTCACCCACTCCGCCATTGCCAGTCTCAATAACCTGGAGATGATGGTCTACAACTATGTCATTAAAAACCGTGACAAAGTGATGTACATGACCATCCGCGAACTGGCGGATGCGGCGGGCGTCTCAACCACCACCATCCTGCGCTTTTGCCGTAAGCTCAACTGTGAAGGGTATTCTGAGTTTCGCGTGCGCTTTAAGCTCTATCTTGAACAGAACGAACCTCAGCAGGCGAATTTCGGCGCCAGCGAAATTATCAGTTTCTTTAAAAGCGTGAATAATGAAGAGTTCGACGCTTTACTGGATGACGCGGTAAATATCATTCTCTCTTCGGAGCGAATTATATTTGTCGGCGCAGGGACATCAGGATCGCTGGCAAAATACGGTGCCCGTTTCTTTTCGAATATCGGAAAATTCAGCAACCATATTGATGACCCTTATTTCCCGGTCACCAATGATATGGCGAAAAATGCACTGGCAATTGTGCTCTCTGTGTCGGGCGAGACCGAGGAGATCCTGCGCTTCGCCAGCCAGTTCAGCCTGCATCACTGCAAGGTTCTCACCATTACCAGCCATGAACACTCGCGCCTGGCAAAACTGGCGGACTTTAATCTCTCCTGGCACGTTCCCCAGACGCGTATTGCAGGCGTCTACGACATCACCACACAAATCCCCGTTATCTATATTCTGGAATCTCTCGGACGCAAACTGGCGAAGAAACTGGCGGAATAAAACATCCTGTTTTTTTGATGTGACAAATCACAATTTCCGCGAATTGTTATATCGTGACATTCAATTTCGCTTTGCTAGACTCAAAACCAATACGTCATTTATTGAGAATAGCAGCGATGAAAAAATTGACCTTACCGAAAGATTTTCTATGGGGCGGTGCCGTTGCGGCGCATCAGGTTGAAGGCGGCTGGGATAAAGGCGGCAAAGGGCCGAGCATCTGCGACGTACTGACCGGCGGGGCGCACGGCGTGCCGCGCGAAATCACGCAGGACGTAGTGCCGGGTAAATACTACCCAAATCACGAGGCCATCGATTTCCACGGCCACTACAAAGAAGATATCAAGCTGTTTGCCGAGATGGGCTTCAAATGTTTCCGCACCTCGATTGCCTGGACGCGCATCTTCCCGAAAGGTGACGAAACGCAGCCAAACGAGGAAGGGCTGAAGTTCTATGACGACATGTTCGATGAGCTGCTGAAATACAACATCGAGCCGGTGATCACCCTCTCCCACTTCGAAATGCCGCTGCACCTGGTGCAGGAGTACGGCAGCTGGACCAACCGTAAAGTGGTCGATTTCTTTGTACGCTTCGCGGAAGTGGTTTTTGAGCGCTACAAGCACAAGGTCAAATACTGGATGACCTTCAATGAAATCAACAACCAGCGTAACTGGCGTGCGCCGCTCTTTGGTTATTGCTGCTCAGGCGTGGTCTATACCGAACATGAAAATCCGGAAGAGACCATGTACCAGGTGCTGCACCACCAGTTTGTGGCGAGTGCCCTGGCGGTGAAAGCCGCGCGCCGTATCAATCCGGAGATGAAAGTCGGCTGCATGCTGGCCATGGTGGCGCTCTATCCGTTCTCCTGCAAACCGGAAGACGTGATGTTCGCCCAGGAATCCATGCGCGAGCGCTATGTCTTTACCGATGTTCAGCTGCGTGGCTACTATCCGTCTTACGTACTGAATGAATGGGAGCGCCGCGGTTTCTCCATCAAAATGGACGCAGGCGATGAGCAGATCCTCCGCGAAGGTACCTGCGACTACCTGGGCTTCAGCTACTACATGACCAATGCGGTGAAAGCGGAAGGTGGCACCGGTGACGCGATTTCTGGCTTCGAGGGCAGCGTACCTAATCCGCACGTCAAGGCGTCCGACTGGGGCTGGCAGATTGACCCGGTGGGCCTGCGTTATTCCCTGTGCGAACTGTACGAACGCTATCAGAAGCCGCTGTTTATCGTGGAAAACGGCTTCGGTGCCTACGATAAGGTGGAAGAGGATGGCAGCATCAACGATGACTATCGTATCGACTACCTGCGCGCCCACGTTGAAGAGATGATCAAAGCCGTCACCCACGATGGCGTGGATCTGATGGGTTATACGCCATGGGGCTGCATTGACTGCGTGTCATTCACTACCGGCCAGTACAGCAAGCGCTACGGTTTTATCTACGTCAATAAACACGACGACGGCACCGGCGACATGTCGCGTTCCCGTAAGAAAAGCTTCGAATGGTATAAAGGCGTGATTGCCAGCAACGGCGAGCAACTTTAACGCCGTAACGCCGGGCGGCGCTACGCTTGCACCGGCCTACAAAACCTGCGAATCGTAGGCCGGGTAAGGCGAAGCCGCCACCCGGCGTTTATTTCCCGCCCGCCAGTTCAATAAAACTGCCCGTCACGTATGACGCCTTCTCGCTCAGCAGCCAGACTATCGCCTGCGCGACCTCTTCCGGCTGGCCGCCGAGCTGCATCGGCAGTAACGATTTCACGCGATCCACCCGCCCCGGCTCCCCACCAGACGCGTGAATATCGGTAGAAATCAGCCCGGGCCGCACGCAGTTTACGCGGATACCCTGCGCCGCTACCTCCAGCGATAATCCGGTAGTCAGGGAATCTACCGCGCCTTTGGAGGCCGCGTAATCGACATACTCCCCCGGCGCGCCCAGACGAGACGCGGCAGAGGAGACATTGACAATCGCGCCACCCTTGCCGCCATGTTTGCGCGACATGCGCTTTACCGCCTCACGGCAGCAGAGAAAATAGCCCGTGACGTTGGTGCTCAGCACGCGGTTAATGCGTTCAGCGGACAGATTTTCAATAGTGGATTGCTCAAACAGAATGCCTGCATTGTTGACCAGCGCGGTAAGGGGCTCACCTTCGCGATCGAGGCTGTCAAACATGGCCATGACCTGCGCTTCATCGCTAATGTCTGCACGCAGGGCAAATGCTTTTCCACCCGCCTCAACGATCTGATTGATGACGTCCTTTGCGGCTTTGATATTGTGGTGATAGTTCACCGCCACGGTATAACCTTCGCGAGCCAGTTGCAGCGCGGTGGCTTTGCCAATGCCGCGGCTGGCGCCGGTGACCAGTGCAATTGCCATTGTCTTCTCCCAATAAAAAGCCGGGTGGCGGCTTCGCCTTACCCGGCTTACGTTACTACAGCAAAAAAATTACTGGTATTCGCTCATCGGCACACAGGAGCAGAACAGGTTACGGTCGCCGTATACGTCATCAAGACGCTTCACGGTCGGCCAGTATTTATTTGCCACGCCTGCCGGGAAGACAGCCAGTTCACGGGAATAACCGTGATTCCACTCGGCCACCATCTCGTGCTGGGTGTGCGGAGCGTTAACCAACGGGTTATCTTCCAGCGTCCATTCGCCGTCCTGCACGCGGTCTATCTCCATGCGGATGGCCAGCATCGCGTCAATAAAGCGGTCCAGCTCGGCTTTGCTTTCAGACTCCGTTGGCTCCACCATCAGCGTACCCGCAACCGGGAACGACATGGTTGGTGCGTGGAAGCCGTAGTCGATCAGACGCTTGGCGATATCCAGTTCGCTGATACCCGTCGCTTCTTTCAGCGGACGAATATCGAGGATGCACTCGTGTGCCACACGCCCATCGCGACCGGTGTAAAGCACCGGGAAGGCCGACTTCAGGCGAGTCGCAATATAGTTAGCATTCAGGATCGCGACCTGGCTTGCCTGTTTCAGACCTTCCGCGCCCATCATGCGGATGTACATCCAGCTGATTGGCAGGATTGAAGCGCTACCGAACGGTGCAGCAGAGACCGCGCCCTGACGGGTCAGCATACCTTCAATCTGCACGACGCTGTGACCCGGCACGAATGGCGCCAGGTGCGCTTTCACGCCGATAGGCCCCATGCCCGGACCGCCACCACCGTGTGGGATGCAGAAGGTTTTGTGCAGGTTCAGGTGCGACACGTCCGCGCCGATGAAGCCCGGAGAGGTAATGCCCACCTGAGCATTCATGTTCGCGCCGTCGAGGTACACCTGACCACCGAACTGATGCACCACTTCGCACACTTCGCGGATGGTTTCTTCGTACACGCCGTGAGTCGACGGGTAGGTCACCATGATGCAGGAGAGCTTATCGCCCGCCTGCTCGGCTTTCGCGCGCAGGTCGGCCAGGTCGATGTTACCGTTCTTATCACACGCCACGACCACCACTTCCATGCCCGCCATCTGGGCAGACGCCGGGTTGGTGCCGTGGGCAGAGCTCGGGATCAGGCAGATATCACGATGGCCTTCGTTACGGCTTTCGTGATAGTGACGGATTGCCAGCAGCCCCGCATATTCACCCTGCGCGCCGGAGTTCGGCTGCATACAGAGCGCGTCATAACCGGTCAGTTTCACCAGCCAGTCGGAAAGCTGGTTGATCATGACATGATACCCTTCCGCCTGCTCTGGCGGGCAGAACGGGTGCAGCTCGGAGAACTCAGGCCAGGTGATAGGGATCATTTCTGCCGCGGCGTTCAGCTTCATGGTGCACGAGCCCAGCGGGATCATCGCCTGGTTCAGCGCCAGATCTTTGCGCTCCAGAGAGTGCATATAACGCATCATCTCGGTTTCGCTGTGATAACGGTTGAACACAGGATGCGTCAGGATAGCGTCATTGCGCAGCATGCTCTCCTGAATAGAGCGGCTGTCATGCGCGACCTCTTTGTCCAGCGCATCAATATCCAGACCGTGCGCATCGCCCAGCACGACATTAAACAGGTTGACGATATCGTCGCGCGTGGTGGATTCATCAAGGGTGATGCCCACGGCGTGATGAATGTCGCTGCGCAGGTTAATTTGTGCGGCATCCGCACGTGCCAGCACCGCCGCTTTATCCGCCACGTCCACGCACAGCGTGTCGAAGTAGTGCTCATGACGCAGCTTCAGGCCTTTCTGCTGCAGGCCACAGGCCAGAATATCTGCCAGACGGTGGATGCGGCTGGCAATGCGTTTCAGCCCAACCGGGCCGTGGAAGACAGCGTACAGGCTGGCGATGTTTGCCAGCAGAACCTGAGAAGTACAGATATTAGAGTTCGCTTTCTCGCGGCGGATATGCTGCTCGCGAGTCTGCATCGCCATGCGCAGCGCGGTGTTACCGGCGGCATCTTTCGATACGCCAATAATGCGGCCTGGCATGGAACGTTTAAATTCATCTTTCGCGCCAAAGAATGCCGCGTGCGGTCCGCCGTAGCCCATCGGCACGCCGAAACGCTGGGCCGAGCCGAATACAATATCCGCACCCTGTTTGCCCGGAGCCGTCAGCAGCACCAGCGCCATAAAATCAGCGGCAACGCTGACCACCACTTTGCGGGATTTCAGCTCGGCAATCAGTGCGCTGTAATCATGCACTTCGCCGGTGGTACCCACCTGCTGTAACAGCACACCAAAGACGTCCTGGTGATCCAGCACTTTGTCAGCGTCGTCGACAATCACGTCAAAACCAAAGGTTTCCGCACGGGTACGCACCACGTCCAGCGTCTGCGGATGCACGTCCGCCGCCACGAAGAAGCGGTTGGCATTTTTCAGCTTGCTGACGCGTTTTGCCATCGCCATGGCTTCAGCTGCCGCGGTCGCTTCATCCAGCAACGAGGCGGAAGCGATATCCATCCCGGTCAGGTCGAGCGTCACCTGCTGGAAGTTCAGCAACGCTTCCAGACGGCCCTGGGACACTTCCGGCTGATACGGGGTATAGGCGGTGTACCAGCCCGGGTTTTCCAGCATATTACGCAGGATAACCGGCGGTAACTGCACGTTGGTGTAGCCCATGCCAATGTAAGACTTATAGCGCTTGTTAAGGCCAGCGATGGCCTTCAGCTCCGCCAGTGCGGCGAATTCCGTGGTGGCTTCTCCCACCTGAGGCGGCGTGGCAAGCTGGATGTCTTTTGGCACGATCTGGCCGATCAGTGCGTTTAATGAATCCGCGCCAACCGTTTTCAGCATCTCCTGCTGTTGCTGAGCATCCGGCCCAATGTGACGTTCAATGAAAGCGCCACGGTTTTCAAGCTGGCTTAAAGTCTGTGTCATGAGCGATGGTTCCTGAAACGTGCAGTGAATTTAAGTTCCCTCTCTCCTCGGGAGAGGGTTAGGGTGAGGGGAAGATGGGCACCCTCACCCCTGCCCTCTCCCGGAGGGAGAGGGGGATTAACAATTACTCGTCTTCTAACAGGGCTTCGTACGCGGTCGCATCCAGCAGCGCGGCAACCTGAGATTCGTCACTGGCTTTGATCTTGAAGATCCAGCCACCTTCATAAGGCTCGCTGTTCACCAGCTCCGGCGAATCGCTCAGCGCGTCGTTTACGGCCACAATTTCACCGCTTACCGGTGCGTAGATATCGGATGCTGCTTTAACGGACTCCGCCACGGCGCAGTCATCGCCCGCGCTCACGGTTGCGCCCACTTCCGGCAGGTCAACAAACACCATGTCGCCCAGCAGCTCCTGCGCATGCTCGGTGATCCCTACGGTGTAAGTGCCGTCCGCCTCTTTGCGCAGCCACTCGTGTTCTTTGCTGTATTTCAGTTCTGCTGGCACATTGCTCATTGAAGTTCTCCTGATAAAAATAGTTAGGCGACCGGCTTACCGGCGCGAACAAAAATCGGTTTGGTCACGTTGACCGGCATTTCGCGGTTGCGGATTTGCACCACCGCCGTCTCGCCAATGCCCACCGGCACGCGAGCCAGTGCAATACTGTAGCCCAGCGTCGGGGAGAAGGACCCGCTGGTGATCACGCCTTCGCGCGGATTGCCGTCGGCATCGGTAAAACGCACCGGCAGTTCTCCGCGCAGCACGCCTTTTTCCTTCATCACCAGGCCAACCAGCTGTTCAGTGCCCTTCTCGCGCTGCATTTCCAGCGCTTCACGGCCAATAAACTCACGGTCAGCGGGTTCCCATGCGATGGTCCAGCCCATGTTGGCCGCCAGCGGAGAGACGCCTTCGTCCATCTCCTGACCGTAGAGGTTCATCCCCGCTTCAAGGCGCAGCGTATCGCGCGCGCCCAGGCCAGCCGGCTTCACGCCCGCTTCCACCAGCGCACGCCAGAAATCAGCTGCTTTCTCGTTTGGCATGGCAATTTCATAGCCCGCTTCACCGGTATAGCCGGTCGTGGCAATAAACAGATCGCCCGCCTGCACGCCAAAGAAGGGCTTCATCCCTTCGGTGGCTTTACGCTGCTCGTCGCTGAACAGAGACGCGGCTTTCGCCTGCGCGTTCGGCCCCTGCACGGCAATCAGCGACAGATCGTCACGGACGGTGATGTCGATGGCATAAGGTTCGGCGTGTTGGGTGATCCAGGAGAGGTCTTTTTCGCGGGTGGCGGAGTTTACAACGAGGCGGAAGAAGTCTTCGGTGAAGTAGTAGACGATAAGGTCATCAATCACGCCACCCGAGGCGTTCAGCATTCCGGTATAGAGCGCTTTCCCCGGTGTCTTCAGCTTCGCGACATCGTTCGCCAGCAGATAACGTAGAAACTCCCGGGTGCGGCTACCGCGCAGATCGACAATTGTCATGTGGGACACGTCGAACATACCGGCATCGGTGCGCACCGCGTGGTGCTCATCAATTTGCGAGCCGTAGTGCAGCGGCATCATCCAGCCATGGAAATCCACCATGCGGGCGCCGCATAACACGTGCTGTTCGTACAAAGGAGTCTGTTGAGCCATCTTGTCCTCGTTGAAAAATTCACCGTGAAACCCGGTATCGGCCTCGTTTCCGAATGCCGACGCAAACGTTCTCTTTTACCTGAACTTACCACCGAAACCGGCGGTTAACCATAAGGTAAAACGGGTCATCACATTAGCTTATGACCAAAAAACGCTGAAAAGCCTACAGAGTTATTCACTGGAAAAATGCGATTAACCCCGCACAAAATTAACAATGATCTAACAGGATTTAGCACATGGTGATATTTCATGCGGAAAAACGGGCCGAATTTCCGTCACATAAAAATCATGACATTAGATTATCTAATGCGAAAAATGACGTGGAATTAGAATATTTCAAACGAGGGAATTTTCCCGGCACAGAGGCCGGGAAAAGAAAGTGTGACGGGGGTCTATTTTATTTCAGCCAGTCCGGCAGGTCGTTAAGACCCATCGCCTGACGCAGGAGTTGAGGTTTGACGCCAGGGAGGGTATCGGCGAGCTTGAGCCCAATATCACGCAGCAGTTTTTTCGCCGGATTTGCCCCGGCAAACAGCTCACGGAAGCCCTGCATGCCTGCAAGCATCATCGCCGCACTGTGCTTGCGGCTGCGCTCGTAGCGACGCAGATACACATGCTGCCCAATATCTTTACCCTCTCGCTGCAGACGACGCAGCTCTTCTACCAGCTCCGCCGCATCCATAAAGCCGAGATTAACGCCCTGCCCGGCCAGCGGATGAATGGTATGGGCCGCGTCGCCCACCAGCGCCAGACGGTGCGCGGCAAACTGACGCGCATAGCGTCCGGTTAAGGGGAAGACCTGACGCTCGCTCTCAAGAGTACAAAGCCCCAGACGGTTATCAAACGCCACGCACAGTGCCTGGTTAAAGGCCTCTGGCGTCGCCTCCTGCATCTGCTGCGCTTTTTCCGGCACCAGAGACCAGACAATTGAGCAGAGATGCGGATCGCTTAACGGCAGGAATGCCAGAATGCCGTCGTTGTGGAAAATCTGGCGCGCCACGCCGCCGTGCGGCTCTTGGGTACGGATCGTCGCCACCATGGCATGATGGCGGTAATCCCAGTAGGTCAGCGGAATATCCGCTTTATTGCGCAGCCAGGAGTTAGCGCCATCGGCACCGACCACCAGACGCGCGGTGAGCATATCGCCACTTTGCAGGGTGATAAACGCCTCGTTTTCGCCCCACGCAACCTGCTGGATTTGTGCAGGCGCAACCAGCGTTACGTCGCTGCACTGCTGAGCTTTCTGCCACAGCGCGTGGTGGATCACCGCGTTCTCAATGATGTGACCCAGATGGCTATAGCCCATGCTTTCATCATCAAAAGCAATATGACCAAAGCTGTCTTTGTCCCATACCTCCATGCCGTGATAGCAGCTCGCACGCTGGGCCACGATATCTGACCAGACGCCAAGGCGCGTCAGCAGCTTTTCGCTGGCCGCATTTATTGCCGACACGCGGAGTTCCGGCGGGGCATCAGGTGCGACGGGCTGAGGCTGCTTTTGCTCCAGCACGGCCACACGCAGGCCGCTGCCTTGTAATCCGCAGGCCAGGGCCAGTCCAACCATTCCGCCGCCAACGATGGCAACATCAACATTTTGCACAGTGATAACTCCTTAACGCGCGACCCAACCCAGGGTCCGCTGCGCCAGCACGTCGCGTGCCGGAATGAACAGTTCCATCGCCATCAGCCCGAGGTTGCGACCGGCAACCAGCGGCGCCCAGCGATTGGCAAAGAGATGGACTAAACCATCGGTAACGCCGATTGTCGCCTCTTTATCGGCCTGACGTCGCTTCTGGTAATGGCTGAGTACCGGGTATGCGCCGCAATCTTTCTGTTCGCTCCACGCTTGCGAAAGCGCTTCGGCCAGGCTCATCACATCCCGCAGACCCAGATTAAAACCCTGACCCGCGATGGGGTGAAGCGTTTGCGCGGCATTGCCGACCAGCGCCACGCGGTGCGAAACAGACTGTGATGCGGTAGTTAACGACAGCGGGTATACCGCACGTTTTCCCGCATGGGTAATGCGACCCAGCCGCCAACCAAACGCTTTCTGCAGTTCACTGCAAAAACGTTCGTCGGACCAGGCCTTAACGTCTTCCGCCTTTTCCTGCGGATGGCACCAGACCAGCGAGCAACGACCATCCGACATCGGCAGCATCGCCAGCGGACCGTGCTGCGTGAAGCGCTCAAACGCCCGGCCGTTGTGTTCTGCGGCAGTAGAGACGTTCGCAATGACCGCAACCTGCCCGTAAGGCTGCTGCTGCCACTCAACGCCGCACTGGGTTGCGAGCGCCGAGCGCGACCCGTCCGCCGCAACAAGAAGCTGGCCGTCGAGAACGGTGCCATTATTCAGCGTCACGCTGACCGTTTCTTCACTGCGGGTAAAGCTCGCAACGCGTGACGGACAATGCAGGGTCACGCCTGGCGCGTCCTGCAACAGACGAAACAGGCGCAGGCCAACATCATGGAGTTCAACGACCTGACCCAGGGCGTCAATACGATAATCATGGGCATCCAGCGTCACAAACCCGGCATGGCCGCGATCGCTCACATGCACGGTATGAATGGCGGTGGCGCAGTCGGCAATCGCCTGCCAGATGCCAATTCGGGAAAGCTGTTGGCAGGTTCCCTGCGCCAGGGCAATGGCGCGAGAATCAAAGCCGGGGTGATTCTTCGTTTGTGGTGCAACCGCCTCAACGAGATGCACCGGAAGCTGCCCCTTCGTCAAATGCGAGATCGCCAGTGCCAGGGTGGCGCCGGTCATGCCGCCGCCAACGATAATCACGCTCATACGCGTGCCGCTGCCATCAGCGCCTCGATATCGTCTGCGTGTTTCACCACGCTCGCGGTCAGGTTTTCGTTACCGGTTTCGGTGATGACGATGTCATCTTCAATACGAATGCCAATTCCGCGGTACGCTTCGGGCACATCGGCATCCGGCGCGATATACAGCCCCGGCTCGACGGTCAGCACCATGCCCGGTTCCAGCACGCGTGAACGGTCGGTACCGTACGCCCCCACATCATGCACATCCAGCCCCAGCCAGTGGCTCAGGCCGTGCATAAAGTACGGACGATGCGCATTTTCGGCGATCAGGGTGTCCACGTCGCCTTTCAGGATGCCAAGCTTCACCAGTCCGGTGATCATGATGCGCACAACTTCGCCGGTCACCTCCTGAATGGACGTGCCCGGGCGATACAGCGTGAGCGCCGTTTCAAGTGATTCGAGAACGATGTCATAAATTGCTCGTTGCGCGTGCGAGAACTTACCGTTCACCGGGAAAGTACGGGTGATGTCACCCGCGTAGCCCTGATATTCGCAACCGGCGTCAATCAGCACCAGATCGCCATCGCGCAGCGCACTTTCGTTTTCGGTGTAATGCAGAATGCAGCCGTTCTCCCCGCCGCCGACAATGGTGTTGTATGACGGGAAGCGCGCGCCGTGACGGTTAAATTCGTGGTGAATTTCGCCTTCCAACTGGTATTCGAACAGACCAGGACGGCATTTTTCCATGGCGCGGGTGTGTGCCAGGGCGCTGATTTCGCCAGCGCGGCGCATCACGTTCAGCTCTTCTTCAGATTTGAACAGGCGCATCTCATGCACCACCGGACGCCAGTCCGTCAGCGTGGCCGGCGCGGACAGATTCTGACGCGAGCCTTTGCGCAGCTTATCCAGAGCGGTGAAAACAATCTCATCGGCGTACGCATATTCGCCCTGCGCGTGATAAAGCACGTCGAGGCCGTTGAGCAACTGATAGAGCTGCTGATTGATTTCGCTAAACGCCAGCGCGCGGTCGACGCCCAGCTTCTCCGGTGCGGCCTCTTGCCCTAAGCGGCGGCCAAACCAGATTTCAGCGGTTAAATCGCGTACGCGGTTAAAAATCACGCTGTGGTTGTGGGTGTCATTACTCTTAATCAGCACCAGGACCGCTTCCGGCTCGTTAAAGCCGGTGAAGTACCAGAAATCGCTATTCTGGCGATAGGGGTATTCGCTGTCGGCACTGCGCGTCACTTCCGGCGCGGCAAAAATCAGCGCCGCACTGCCGGGCTGCATTTTTGCCAGCAGCGCCTGACGACGGCGCAAATACTCTTGTTGCGAGATAACCATGACACCCTCCTGTGCGTTATTTTTCTTAATGTAAGGTTGGCTTACGAACTTCCGGCGCGGTCGGCTGTGAGCGCGTAAAGTTGTCGTGGCACAGCAGCGCCGCCACGCGCACGTACTCAATAATCTCTTCGAGGGACATTTCCAGCTCTTCCTGGTCTTCCTCTTCATCGTAGCCGAGCTGGGCGATGTTACGCAGATCGTCGATCGCTTCACCCGCTTCGCCGGTCACTTTATCAAGCTTAGGCTGGGTTACGCCCAGGCCAAGCAGATAGTGGTTTACCCAACCCGCGAGCGCATCGGCACGATCGAAGACGCTGACGTCATCACCTTCAGGCAGATAAAGCTGAAAAAGGAAGCCATCGTCCTCCAGCGAATCACTGGTTGCCGCATGCATTTTACGCAGCGATTCTGCCAGTTCGTGGCCAAACGCCAGCCCTTCGTTCGTGAGGTCGTGGATCAGCGGCTGCCATGAGCTATCGCTGTTTCCGCCGCACAGTATGCCGCTGATCAGACCGTGCATTTCGGCAGGGGTAAGTCCGACTCCCTGCTGGTTCAGTAACTGGTTTAAATCCTTGTAACCAGGCATTTCGTTCTGTATAGACATACGCATTCGTCATCAAAGGGAGGATATTCATGATATGCTACCACTTTGGACCCTGGTGATACCAGAAAAGGGCTTGTATCTTCACATCAGGGTAGCTATAGTGTCGCCCCTTCGCAGCCCCCGGGGCAGTAAGCGAAGGCAGCGCAGTCAATCAGCAGGAAGGTGGCATGTCTGCACAACCCGTCGATCTCCAGATTTTTGGCCGTTCACTGCGAGTGAATTGTCCGCCTGAACAAAGGGATGCTTTGAATCAGGCTGCGGACGATTTGAATCAGCGGTTGCAAGATCTAAAAGAACGCACTAGAGTCACAAATACTGAGCAGCTGGTTTTCATCGCCGCGTTGAACATCAGCTATGAACTGACTCAGGAAAAAGCGAAGACCCGCGACTACGCGGCTAGCATGGAGCAGCGCATTAAAATGCTCCAGCAGACCATAGAACAGGCATTGCTTGATCAAGGTCGCAATCCCGAAAGACCGGGACCAAAGTTTGAATAACACTTCTCAGTTGACTATGGTAGAGTAACTGTGAAGACAAAATTTCTCTGAGATGTTCGCAAGCGGGCCAGTCCCCTGAGCCGATATTTCATACCACAAGAATGTGGCGCTCCATGGTTGGTGAGCATGCTCGGTCCGTCCGAGAAGCCTTAAAACTATGACGACACATTCACCTTGAACCAAGGGTTCAAGGGTTACAGCCTGCGGCGGCATCTCGGAGATTCCCTCTTTCTTCTTCTACCTACTACCATGACTCAATTCCCTGAAGTTTCTGCCTCACGCCAGGATATCCGTCAACTTATTCGCCAGCGTCGTCGTGCACTTACGGCTGAACAACAGTCGCATTTTGCCCAGCAGGCCGCCGCCCGCATGATGGCGTGGCCCCCGGTGGTTATGGCTAACACGGTCGCTCTGTTCCTGTCGTTTGATGGCGAGCTCGATACCCAACCACTTATCGACCAGCTCTGGCGCGCCGGGAAGAAGGTTTATCTACCGGTGCTGCATCCTTTTAGCAAAGGCAATCTTCTGTTTCTGCACTACCATCCGCACAGCGAGCTGGTGGTGAATCGTCTGAAAATTACCGAGCCCAAACTCGACGTGCGCGACGTGCTCCCGCTGTCACAGCTGGACGTGCTGATTACGCCGCTGGTGGCGTTTGATGAACAAGGTCAGCGCCTGGGTATGGGCGGCGGTTTTTATGACAGAACGCTGCAAAACTGGCAGCAGTACGGGTTGCAGCCGGTGGGGTATGCGCATGATTGCCAGGCTGTAGAAGCGTTGCCCGTCGAGAAATGGGATGTGCCGTTGCCGGCGGTGGTGACGCCATCGACGTTGTGGGAGTGGTGAAACAGGCGTGCAGCCTGATGCCCTCACCCCAGCCCTCTCCCACAGGGAGAGGGTGAAAACAAAAAAAACGGTAACGATAGTTACCGTTTTGCATTTACCTCGCCACCCGACACCATCAGTAAAGCAGGCGCGCGCGAATCGTCCCCGGAATCGCTTTCATGCTCTGCAGCGCTTTCTCGGCAACATCTTCATCCGCTTCGATATCAATTACCACGTAACCCATCTGCGAGTTGGTTTGCAGGTACTGGGCGGCAATGTTGACGCTCTGCTCGGCAAAGATTTGGTTGATAGCCGTCAGCACGCCAGGACGGTTTTCGTGGATGTGCAGCAGACGGCGACCACCGTGCAGCGGCAGAGACACTTCCGGGAAGTTCACCGCAGAGAGCGTGGAACCGTTGTCGGAGTATTTGCTCAGCTTACCCGCCACTTCGAGGCCGATATTCTCCTGCGCTTCCTGAGTAGACCCGCCGATGTGTGGCGTCAGGATCACGTTGTCGAATTCGCAGAGCGGAGAGTTAAACGGATCGCTGTTGGTGGCTGGCTCCGTCGGGAACACGTCAATGGCCGCCCCCGCCAGATGCTTACGCTTCAGAGCATCGCACAGCGCAGGGATGTCGACCACCGTACCGCGCGCGGCGTTGATCAGCAGTGAGCCCGGTTTCATCAGCGCCAGCTCTTCTGCACCCATCATGTTTTTGGTGGACGCATTTTCCGGCACATGCAGGCTTACCACGTCGCTCATGTTCAGCAGGTCAGAGAGATGCTGCACCTGCGTCGCATTCCCTAGCGGCAGCTTGCTTTCGATATCGTAAAAGTAGACGTGCATCCCCAGAGATTCCGCCAGAATCCCCAGCTGAGTACCGATGTGGCCATAGCCGATGATACCCAGTTTTTTACCGCGCGCTTCGTATGAGCCCGCAGCCAGTTTGTTCCACACGCCGCGGTGCGCTTTGGCGTTAGCCTCCGGAATACCGCGCAGCAGCAGGAGTAATTCGCCAATCACCAGCTCCGCCACGGAACGGGTGTTGGAGAACGGGGCGTTAAATACCGGGATACCGCGTTTGGCGGCAGCATTCAGATCAACCTGGTTGGTACCGATGCAGAAACAGCCAATCGCAACCAGCTTCTCCGCCGCAGCAATAACATCTTCCGTCAGTTGAGTACGGGATCGCAGGCCAATGAAATGGGCATCACGGATGGACGCTTTCAGCTCTTCGGTATCGAGCGCGCCCTTGTGAAATTCGATGTTGGTGTAACCCGCCGCACGAAGGCTATCAAGCGCTTTCTGATGCACGCCCTCGACCAGCAGGAATTTAATCTTGTCTTTCTCCAGTGATACCTTTGCCATTTCCCCGACCCTGTTTTTTATCTGAACTGATGTTGTGCTGGATTGAAATCCGCTGTAGCCAACATATCAAAAAAAACTATTGCAGCAATATGAACGTTTGCGTCGGCACTCTGAAGAAAAGTCATACAGGGCAAAATGGCAGAGCAAAATGCTAAGGAAATTTACAAATGTGGCAGGATCGGCAAAAGAGGTGGAAAAACGTGACACAAGTCACCGAATTTAGCTTTTCAAAAATTTTTTAGCGGGGGGAGCGCTCCCCCCGTCAGATCATTTTACGATGGTTTTCACACCGTCAGCGGTGCCGATCAGCGCCACATCCGCGCCACGGTTGGCGAACAGCCCTACGGTGACAACGCCTGGAATAGCGTTAATCGCATTTTCCAGGGCAATCGCGTCGAGAATTTCCAGGCCGTGCACGTCGAGGATGACGTTACCGTTATCAGTGACCACACCCTGACGGTATTCCGGACGACCACCCAGCTTCACCAGCTGACGGGCAACCGCACTACGCGCCATCGGGATCACTTCGACCGGCAGCGGGAAATTACCCAGAATATCGACCTGCTTGGAGGCGTCAGCGATGCAGATAAATTTGTCTGCAACGGAAGCGATGATCTTTTCACGGGTCAGCGCTGCGCCACCGCCTTTGATCATCTGCATGTGGCCGTTGATTTCGTCTGCGCCATCAACGTAAATCCCCAGACGATCCACTTCGTTGAGGTCGAAAACGGTAATGCCGAGGCTTTTCAGCTTTTCCGTGGACGCATCAGAGCTCGAAACCGCGCCCTCGATCTGCCCCTTCATCGTGCCCAGCGCATCGATAAAGTGTGCCGCCGTTGACCCCGTACCAACACCGACAATGGTACCTGGCTGTACGTACTGGAGAGCGGCCCATCCTACTGCTTTTTTCAGTTCATCCTGCGTCATGATCGTTTTGCCTGTGGTGTGAAAACTCAGGGCGCATTATAGAACACGTCGAATGGATTTCGTCTGCCACAAAGGGAAAATTGTGTCATAGTGCAGATTAAGCAAAATTTAGGAGCCAGCCAGAGCAATGAAACGTCCGGACTACAGAACACTACAGGCACTTGATGCAGTTATTCGTGAACGCGGTTTTGAGCGCGCAGCGCAAAAGCTGTGTATCACCCAGTCCGCCGTATCACAGCGTATCAAACAGCTTGAAAACATGTTCGGGCAGCCGCTGCTGGTGCGTACCGTGCCGCCTCGCCCAACGGAGCAAGGTCAAAAGCTCCTCGCCCTGCTGCGCCAGGTTGAGCTGCTGGAAGACGAGTGGCTGGGTGACGAACAAACGGGCTCCACGCCGCTGCTGCTCTCTCTGGCGGTCAACGCCGACAGTCTGGCAACCTGGTTACTGCCCGCCCTTGCCCCGGTCCTGGCCGACTCCCCTATTCGCCTGAATCTACAGGTTGAAGATGAAACCCGTACCCAGGAACGTCTGCGTCGCGGTGAAGTTGTTGGGGCGGTCAGTATTCAGCCTCAGGCGCTGCCAAGCTGCCTGGTGGATCAACTGGGGGCGCTGGACTACCTGTTTGTGGGTTCAAAAGCCTTTGCGGAGCGCTACTTCCCTAACGGCGTCACCCGCGCCGCGCTGCTGAAGGCGCCTGCCGTGGCGTTTGACCATCTGGACGATATGCATCAGGCGTTCCTGCAGCAGAACTTTGACCTGCCGCCGGGCAGCGTGCCGTGCCATATCGTCAACTCGTCTGAAGCTTTTGTGCAGCTTGCGCGTCAGGGCACTACCTGCTGTATGATCCCGCATCTGCAGATTGAGAAAGAGTTGAAAAGCGGTGAGTTGATTGATTTAACGCCGGGGCTGTATCAGCGCCGGATGCTCTACTGGCATCGTTTTGCGCCGGAAAGCCGCATGATGCGCAACGTCACCGATGCACTGCTGGCGTATGGGCATAAGGTGTTGAGACAGGATTAAAAAGAAAAAGCCGGGTGGCGGCTACGCCTTACCCGGCCTACAGGTTACTGAGCCGGTTTCGGCTGTGCTGCAACGGGCTCCAGCTGGAACACCACATCCACCTGATCGTCGAACTGAATGGTTGGCTGCTCGTAAGTTTCCTGCGCAGAAACCGGTGCCGCGTCAGCCTTCATCATCCGTACCATCGGGCTTGGCTGATAGTTAGAGACGTGGTAACGCACGCTGTATACCGGTCCAAGCTTGCTCTTGAAGCCGGACGCCAGCTGTTCAGCCTGGTGAATGGCATCATCAATCGCCGCTTTACGCGCTTCGTCTTTGTATTTCTCCGGTTGCGCAACGCCCAGCGACACGGAACGGATTTCGTTCAGACCGGCCTTCAGCGCACCATCCAGCAGTGAATTCAGCTTGTCCAGCTGACGCACGGTCACTTCAACCGTACGCACGGCACGGTAGCCTTTCAGGATGCTTTTGCCGTTCTGGTAGTCGTAATCCGGTTGGGTACGCAGGTTAGCAGAGCTGATGTCTTTCTTGGCGACACCGTTCTGTTCCAGGAAGGAGAGATATTGCGCAACGCGGTCGTCCGCCTGTTTTTTGGCAGAGGCGGCATCTTTCGCAGCCACGTTGACTTCAATTGCCAGGGTTGCAACATCCGGTACCGCGTCCACGCTTGCGGTGCCTGACGTGACAATGTGCGGGCCATCCGGCAGTTCACTCGCCTGCGCCGACACCGCACCTAAACTCACTAATGCCGCCAGGGCCATCACTTTAAACTTCACTGTCATTCCTCCATGTTGCGAAGAGTGCCCCAGAAACAGGGCGCATGCCAGCAAGCTTAGCGGGTCTGGCTCAGTTGTCCATAAGACAACGCTTAGTTGAGCAAACCCTGAACATGATGAACGCCCTCTTTCGCCAGCTGGAAAGCGATAAACCACATCACCAGACCAACCAGCGTATTAATGATGCGCTGGGCTTTGGCGGTCCGCAGTCGTGGTGCCAGCCACGCCGCCAGAATCGCAAGACCGAAGAACCACAGGAACGACGCGCTGACGGTTCCCAGCGCAAACCAGCGTTTAGGCTCAACGTCCAACTGTCCGCCGAGGCTACCCAGCACCACGAAGGTATCCAGATAGACATGCGGGTTAAGCCAGGTCACCGCCAGCATGGTGACGATAATCTTCCAGCGCCCCTGCTTCATCACTTCAGCGCTTGCCAGTTCGAGGTTACTGCTCATCGCCGTTTTCAGCGCACCGAATCCGTACCACAGCAGGAAGGCCACACCGCCCCAGGTCACCAGCGCCAGCAGCCACGGCGACTGCATCAGAAGCGCACTCCCGCCAAAAATCCCGGCGCAGATCAGCAGCAAATCGCTCACCGCGCACAGCAGGGCAATCATCAGATGATACTGGCGACGAATACCCTGGTTCATCACGAACGCATTCTGGGGACCGAGGGGAAGGATCATGGCCGCACCTAAAGCAAGCCCTTGAAAATAATAGGATAACATGACGAAATTCTCACAGTAATGTTCTGGATGCAGACTATACTGCGCGAATCACATTAGAGGAAATGGATAATATTAATTGGGGATTAGCGGGGCTTATAAAAGTAAAGCCCGGTGGCGCTGACGCTTACCGGGCCTGGGTGTGACGTTACTCTGCTTCTTTGACTTTTTTGACGTTTACATCCATCTGCGGATACGGGAAGCTGATGCCGTTGGCGTCAAACTCACGCTTAATACGTTCCAGCACGTCCCAGTATACGTTTTGCAGATCGCTGCTTTTGCTCCAGATACGCACCACGAAGTTGATAGAGGACGCGCCCAGTTCGTTCAGGCGTATAGTCTGCTCTTTATCCTTCAGAATACGATCGTCGGAGGCAATGATGTTGCTAATCAGTGACTTCACCTGATCGATATCAGAGTCGTACGCTACGCTGATAATCAACTCATTACGACGTACCGGCTCACGGGAGAAGTTGGTGATGTTCCCGTCGATGACCTTCTTGTTCGGCACTATCACGATTTTACCGTCTATCGAACGCAGCGTGGTGGAGAAAATC
Source organism: Enterobacter sp. T2 (assembly GCF_010692925.1). Classification (NCBI taxonomy): domain Bacteria; kingdom Pseudomonadati; phylum Pseudomonadota; class Gammaproteobacteria; order Enterobacterales; family Enterobacteriaceae; genus Enterobacter; species Enterobacter sp. T2. Next base: position 3,919,501 of record NZ_CP048736.1, read on the forward strand.
TGCACATTCAGCACGGTACCCGCCGTGCCGCCAAGATCGACATATTCACCGGCGCGGAACGGACGGAAGGTGACCAGCAGAACGCCAGCCGCCAGGTTAGCGAGCGAGCCCTGAAGTGCCAGACCAACGGCCAGACCGGCGGCGCCCAGCACGGCAATGACGGAGGCGGTCTGAACACCAACACGGCCTAATGCCGCAATGAGGGTAAACGCGATAATGCCATAGCGCACCAGCGCTGACAGGAAATCAGCAACCGTGGCGTCAATGTGGCGAGTGAGCATGACGCGATTGATGGCTCGGGAAACGGTACGGGCAACAATCATCCCCACGACAATAATGGCAATTGCCGCCGCAATATTCACGGCGTAGCTGATGAGCAGCGCCTGATTGCGCACCAGCCAGGAGCCAGCGTTATTGATGCTATCTACAACACCGAGATCTTCCATTTATCTTTCCTTATGCTCTTATAAACAACAAAAACCATCCCATAGCGAGACAGGCAGGTCAGTAAAGGGTAAACAAAAAGTACGCGTATTGCCAAGCAGATCACAAAAACAGGTATTGCAGGATATTGAAAAAGCATAAAAAAAGGCCCGCTATTGCGGGCCTTTTAACGCTTTCAGCAGCTCAAATTACAGAACGTCAACCGCGTTCAGTTCTTTGAATGCCTGCTCCAGACGAGTAATCATTGAAGTCTGTGCAGCGCGCAGCCATACGCGTGGATCGTAGTATTTCTTGTTCGGCTGGTCTTCGCCTTTCGGGTTGCCCAGCTGACCCTGCAGGTAAGCTTCGTTAGCTTTGTAGTACTGCAGGATACCGTCCCAGGTAGCCCACTGGGTGTCGGTATCGATGTTCATTTTCACCACACCGTAGCTGACGGAGTCTTTGATTTCCTGAGCAGAAGAACCGGAACCGCCGTGGAAGACGAAGTTCAGGCTGTTGTGCGGCAGGTTGTGTTTCTTAGAAACGTATTCCTGAGAATCACGCAGGATGGTTGGAGTCAGAACCACGTTACCTGGTTTGTAGACGCCGTGTACGTTACCGAAGGACGCTGCAATGGTGAAGCGTGGGCTGATTTTGCTCAGCTCGGTGTACGCGTAATCAACGTCTTCTGGCTGGGTGTACAGGGCAGAAGCGTCCATGTGGCTGTTGTCCACGCCGTCTTCTTCACCACCGGTGCAACCCAGTTCGATTTCCAGAGTCATGCCCATTTTGGCCATGCGCGCCAGGTACTTAGAGCAGATTTCGATGTTTTCGTGCAGTGACTCTTCAGACAGGTCGATCATGTGAGAAGAGAACAGTGGTTTACCGGTGGCTGCGAAGTGTTTTTCACCCGCGTCCAGCAGACCGTCGATCCACGGCAGCAGTTTCTTCGCGCAGTGGTCGGTGTGCAGGATAACAGGAACACCGTAGTGCTCAGCCATCTGATGTACGTGGTGCGCACCAGAGATAGCGCCCAGGATAGCAGCACCCTGAGGAATGTCAGTTTTCACGCCTTTGCCCGCGATGAACGCAGCACCACCGTTAGAGAACTGAACGATAACCGGTGCTTTAACTTTGGCAGCGGTTTCCAGTACGGCGTTGATGGAGTCGGTACCTACGCAGTTAACTGCTGGCAGAGCGAAGTTGTTTTCTTTAGCTACCTGGAACACTTTCTGTACGTCATCACCAGTGATCACGCCAGGTTTTACGAAATCAAAAATTTTAGACATGTTGCTTAGTCCTGTATCTTCGGCCGTTAGAAAAGGTGCGAGCTCTGATAAGCGCGCTGAAAATTGGGCAGGTTTCCCTGCCCTTGAATGGCTTACTTCTTAGCGCGCTCTTCGAGCATTGCTACTGCTGGCAGTACTTTGCCTTCCACGAATTCGAGGAATGCACCGCCACCAGTGGAGATGTAGGAGATCTTGTCAGCGATACCGAACAGATCGATAGCTGCCAGGGTGTCACCACCGCCTGCGATAGAGAACGCTTCGCTGTCTGCAATAGCGTTAGCCACGATTTCAGTCCCTTTGCGGAAGTTCGGGAATTCGAACACGCCAACAGGACCGTTCCACAGGATAGTTTTTGCGTTTTTCAGGATATCAGCCAGTTTCTGTGCAGAAACGTCGCCCAGGTCCAGAATCTGCTCTTCATCTTTGATGTCGTTAACAGATTTCAGGGTCGCGGTTGCGGTTTCGGAGAACTCGGTCGCCACGCGAACGTCGGTTGGAACCGGGATGTCACAGGTGCCCAGCAGGCGTTTCGCTTCGTCAACCAGGTCCGCTTCGTACAGGGATTTACCCACGTTGTGGCCTTGAGCAGCAACGAAGGTGTTCGCGATACCACCGCCAACGATCAGCTGGTCAGCGATTTTTGACAGGGAATCCAGCACGGTCAGTTTGGTAGACACTTTAGAACCACCAACGATAGCGACCATTGGACGAGCAGGTTCTTTCAGCGCTTTGCCCAGTGCTTCCAGTTCGTCAGCCAGCAGAGGACCCGCACATGCTACGTCTGCAAATTTACCGATACCGTGGGTAGAGGCCTGAGCACGGTGCGCCGTACCAAATGCATCCATCACGAAGACGTCGCACAGTGCAGCGTATTTCTTAGACAGGGTTTCGTCGTCTTTCTTTTCGCCTTTGTTGAAGCGAACGTTTTCCAGAACAACCAGCTCACCAGCAGCCACTTCAACGCCGTCCAGGTAATCTTTTACCAGGCGAACCGGGTTGGACAGTTTGTCTTTCAGGTAATTAACCACTGGCAGCAGAGAGAACTCTTCGTTGTACTCGCCTTCGGTAGGACGACCCAGGTGGGAGGTGACCATCACTTTCGCGCCCTGCTTCAGAGCCAGTTCGATGGTTGGCAGGGATGCACGGATACGCGCGTCGCTGGTCACTTTACCCTCTTTAACCGGTACGTTCAGATCAGCACGGATGAAAACGCGTTTACCAGCCAGATCCAGATCGGTCATCTTAATTACAGACATGGTGAATCCTCTCGTTGATTCTTAAAGTTTTGCAGACGCACGATGCGTCTTACCTGAAACCTTGAGCGGCCATTGCTAACGTGGTGTCGAGCATCCGGTTAGCAAAGCCCCATTCGTTATCACACCAGACCAGCGTCTTGATAAGGTGTGCGCCACTGACCCTCGTTTGCGTGCCATCAACAATAGCGCTGTGCGGGTCGTGGTTAAAATCTACTGAGACCAACGGTAATTCCGTATAGTCAACTATACCATGAAATGCTCCCTGTGCCGCTTTTTGCAGCAACAGGTTGACTTCACAGGCTTTTACCGGTTTTTTCACCGTCACGCTCAGGTCGATTGCGGTGACGTTAATCGTCGGGACACGCACGGCAATCGCTTCAAAACGGTCATTAAACTGCGGGAAAATTCGGGTGATCCCTGCCGCCAGTTTCGTATCTACCGGGATGATTGACTGGCTCGCCGCGCGAGTGCGTCGTAAATCCGGATGGTAGGCATCAATAACCTGCTGGTCGTGCATGGCGGAGTGAATCGTGGTCACGGTGCCGGACTCAATGCCATACGCATCGTCTAACAGTTTGATGACCGGAATAATGCAGTTGGTGGTACAGGAGGCGTTGGAAACGATGAGGTGTTCAGCCTGCAGCTCATGCTGGTTGACGCCAAACACGACGGTCGCGTCGAGGTCGTTACTGCCGGGATGAGAAAACAGGACTTTTTTCGCACCGGCTGCCAGGTGAGCTTCGCCATGTTCGCGATTGCCGTAAACCCCGGTACAGTCGAGCACCACATCCACGCCCAGCTCACGCCACGGTAGCCCTGCGATACTGCTTTCATGCAGCACGCGGATGGCATCGTCACCGACAAACAGCTGCTCTCTTTCCTGGCGAACATCCCAGGCAAAGCGGCCGTGGCTGGTGTCATATTTCAACAAATGCGCCATGCCCGCAGCATCCGCCAGTTCGTTGATTGCCACCACGGTTATTTCCGCACGACGCCCGGATTCATATAAAGCACGAACCACGTTGCGCCCGATGCGACCGAAGCCATTAATCGCTACGCGTACGGTCATAGATCTCCTGCAAAGCTATCCCTGAGTTTGAGGTGGCTGAAAGAGTAATCCAGCTACGCCCGAAGGGGAATCTTTGCTATCACAAACTGCGATTGATTGGTCAATTGTCGAACATTTAATCGACTGAAACGCTTCAGCAAGAATAAGCGAATCGAGGAATAAAAGGAATGGCTGTCCAGATGAATAAGCGTGCTATATGACATGCGTCACATTTTCGGTGGAATAATACCGGGGAGGTAAAAGCAAAACGGTAACCCAAAGGTTACCGTTTTTAGTGTTTGCACCCTCTCCCTGTGGGAGAGGGCTGGGGTGAGGGCGTCAGCCCGCACCGTACAAGCAATTACAGCAGTTCTTTCGCCTTAGCGACAACGTTATCAACGGTGAAGCCGAACTCTTCGAACAGCAATTCTGCCGGCGCAGACTCACCGAAGGTGGTCATACCGACGATAGCGCCATTCAGGCCCACGTATTTGAACCAGTAGTCAGCGATACCCGCTTCCACTGCCACACGCGCAGAAACCGCTTTAGGCAGAACAGATTCACGGTAAGCCGCATCCTGTTTGTCGAACGCATCGGTAGACGGCATGGAGACCACGCGCGCCTTAACGCCTTCGGCAGTCAGTTTTTCCCATGCTGCAACCGCCAGTTCAACTTCAGAACCGGTCGCGATGAAGATCAGCTCAGGCTGGCCTGCACAGTCTTTCAGCACGTAACCACCGCGAGCAATGTTCGCCAGCTGCTCTGGCGTACGCTCCTGCTGTGCCAGGTTCTGACGGGAGAGGATCAGCGCAGTTGGGCCGTCCTGACGCTCAACGCCGTATTTCCACGCTACCGCAGATTCAACCTGGTCACATGGACGCCAGGTGCTCATGTTCGGGGTCACGCGCAGGGAAGCCACCTGCTCTACCGGCTGGTGAGTTGGGCCATCTTCGCCCAGACCGATGGAGTCGTGGGTGTAGACCATCACCTGACGCTGTTTCATCAGCGCAGCCATACGCACGGCGTTACGCGCATACTCTACGAACATCAGGAAGGTAGAGGTGTACGGCAGGAAACCGCCGTGCAGGGAGATACCGTTGGCAATCGCGGTCATACCGAATTCACGTACACCGTAATGGATGTAGTTACCGGCAGTGTCTTCGTTAATTGGCTTAGAACCAGACCACAGAGTCAGGTTAGATGGCGCCAGGTCAGCGGAACCGCCGAGGAATTCAGGCAGCAATGGACCAAACGCTTCGATCGCATTCTGGGACGCTTTACGGCTGGCGATTTTAGATGGGTTCGCCTGCAGCTTAGCGATGAATTCGTTCGCTTTCGCGTCGAAGTCAGACGGCATATCGCCTTTCATACGACGGGTAAACTCAGCCGCTTCCTGAGGGAAGGCTTTCGCATAGGCGGCGAATTTCTCGTTCCAGGCAGCTTCTTTCGCCTGGCCCACTTCTTTTGCATCCCACTGAGCATAGATCTCAGATGGAATTTCGAATGCAGGGTGTTTCCAGCCCAATGCTTCACGGGTCAATGCGATTTCCGCGTCGCCCAGCGGTGCGCCGTGGGAGTCATGCGTACCCGCTTTGTTCGGAGAACCGAAGCCGATGATGGTTTTGCACATCAGCAGGGACGGTTTATCGGTGACCGCGCGCGCTTCTTCTACTGCACGTTTAATCGAGTCAGCATCGTGTCCATCAACACCACGCACAACGTGCCAGCCGTAAGCTTCGAAACGTGCTGCGGTGTCGTCAGTGAACCAGCCCTCAACGTGACCGTCGATGGAGATGCCGTTGTCATCATAGAACGCAACCAGTTTACCCAGCTTCAGGGTACCTGCCAGGGAGCACACTTCATGAGAAATGCCTTCCATCATGCAGCCGTCGCCCATGAACGCGTAGGTGAAGTGGTCAACAATGTCATGACCAGGACGGTTGAACTGCGCCGCCAGCGTCTTCTCAGCAATCGCCATACCCACTGCGTTAGCAATACCCTGACCCAGTGGGCCGGTGGTGGTTTCTACGCCAGCGGTGTAACCCACTTCCGGGTGACCTGGAGTTTTGGAGTGCAGTTGGCGGAAGTTTTTCAGCTCTTCAATAGGCAGATCGTAGCCAGTGAGGTGCAGCAGGCTGTAGATCAGCATAGAGCCGTGGCCGTTAGACAGCACGAAACGGTCGCGGTCAGCCCATGCCGGGTTCTGCGGGTTGTGGTTAAGGAAATCACGCCACAGGACTTCGGCGATATCTGCCATACCCATAGGGGCACCCGGGTGGCCGGATTTGGCTTTCTGTACTGCATCCATGCTCAGCGCACGAATAGCATTAGCAAGCTCTTTACGTGAGGACATTTTAACTCCAGATCGGACTGTTAAAGGCCATGCCCTTGACGACAGCGCGTTTTGGGCTACGCCGGAAAAAAGTGCCAACAATGTAACCCAAGCCGCAGGGCATGTACATGGACCATTCTTTTGCAGCTTAAGAAATCTCTGGATCATGCTCGCATGTTGCGCAATCTGCTCGCCCGCGCCTGTAGATATTCCTTATACTTATCCCGGCCCCGGCTTCGTTGCGGGTGCACTTTTCGGATTTTATTGAGATTAACAAGTACGGAAGCAACTTCATGAAAATGCGTGCAATAGTGCTGGCCCTGGGTACAACGCTCATGCTGAGCGGCTGTCAGAATATGGATTCTAACGGTCTGATGACGTCAGGCGCAGAAGCCTTTCAGGCCTACTCCCTGAGCGATGCGCAGGTTAAAGCGCTGAGCGATCAGGCCTGTAAAGATATGGACGGAAAAGCCACGATTGCGCCGGCTAACAGTACCTACACACAGCGTCTGAATAAGATTGCTTCCGCGCTCGGCGATAACATCAACGGTCAGCCGGTGAACTATAAGGTTTACATGGCTAAAGACGTCAACGCCTTCGCGATGGCAAACGGCTGCATCCGCGTCTATAGCGGGCTGATGGATATGATGACCGACAACGAAGTGGAAGCGGTTATCGGCCATGAAATGGGTCACGTTGCGCTCGGCCACGTGAAAAAAGGGATGCAGGTCGCCTTAGGCACCAACGCCATCCGTGCGGCGGCTGCCTCTGCGGGCGGTATCGTGGGCAGCTTGTCTCAGTCACAGCTCGGCGATGTCGGAGAAAAGCTGGTCAATTCCCAGTTCTCCCAGCGCCAGGAGTCCGAAGCGGATGACTACTCTTACGATCTGTTGCGCAAACGCGGGATTAATCCGTCAGGTTTAGCCACCAGCTTCGAAAAACTGGCGAAGCTGGAAGCGGGACGCCAGAGCTCCATGTTTGACGATCACCCGGCCTCAGAAGAACGTGCACAACATATTCGCGACCGTATGGCCGCAGATGGAATTAAATAATTCTGGAAGGAGGCAAATTTGCCTCCTTTTTATTTCGCATGAATTGCCAAATTAATCGCACGTATCGGTAACTCCCGCAAAACCCTCTCCATATCCGGCTCTTAGCGCTGAAACGTCTGGACACATAATTATTGCAATCATTAACCATTCGGGTAATTATCCGGCCTGCAGTAATTCATTTTAATATATTAAGACAGAGACGTTCCCTCCGTGAAAAAAGAATTATCGTTAATTGCTTTAGGTTTATTCGCCGCATTACCCGCCGCTGCAAGCCAGCAATCCGACAGTCAGGGTTTTATTGACGACAGCCATCTGGACCTGTTTTTACGCAATGCGTATATCAGTCGCGACTATCATCAGGGCCAGCAGGATAAAGCCGAATGGGGCCAGGGTATTATTGCCACCTTCACATCCGGTTATACCGAAGGGCTGGTGGGCTTTGGTGTAGACGGCATTGCACAGTATGGCGTTCGTCTGGACGGTGGCCGTGGAAAAAGCGGTGCGGGCGGTATCGACTTCTTTAAACAGGAAGACGATGGCCGGGCAAAATCCGATTTAGCGAAATTTGGCGCAACCGCCAAAATGCGTATCTCAAATACCGTGCTGAGCTACGGTAGTCAGCGTCCTGAGCTGCCGATCGTGAATGCCGACAACTCCCGCCTGCTGTTTGAAAGCTACACCGGCACCCTGCTGACCTCAAAAGAGATCGACGGTCTGGAAGTCAACGCCGGTTACTTCACCGACGAGCAGCGCAAAAGTGATGACCGCCACGACAGCGGCCTGAAGAGCCTGACCTTCGGTGGCGCGAGCTACCAGTTTAACGAGCAGTTCAGCGGTGCGGTGTATGCCTCGCATAATGAAGAGGTAATGAACAAGCAGTACCTGGGCCTGAATTTCAAACAACCGTTCAGCACCGGGCAGCAGCTGGTACTCGACTTTAACGGCTATAACTCGCGTCTGGAGCAGGGTTACGCCGACAGCCTCGACACGGGCCGCAGCAACACCATCTGGAGCCTGGCAGCGAGCTATATCTGGGACATTCACACGTTCAAAGTGGCATACCAGCAGAGCAGCGGCAGCACCGGCTACAACTACGGTGGCTACCGCGACCAGGGCGGTGTGGGTGACGGCGGCAACACCATCTGGCTGGCTAACTCCTACTGGTCTGATTTCAACGGCGAAGACGAACGCTCATGGCAGGCATCGTACGGTCTGGACTTTGGCGGACTCGGCCTGCCGGGCCTGAGCTGGACCACCGCCTACGTGCGTGGCGATAACATCAAAACCTCTGAAACCAGCAACGGCAAAGAGCATGAGTGGTTCAACCAGATCCAGTACCAGGTGCAGGATGGTCCGGCGAAAGATCTGAAGCTGAAGCTGCGCTATTCCGTGCTGCGTGTCTCCAGCAACGCCAGCGATTACAACGTGGGTGGGGATGAGATCCGTGCTTACGTGGAATACCCGTTTAACGTGTTCTGATGAAAAAAGCCGGGTGGCGGCTTCGCCTTACCCGGCCTACGGTTTTTTCGCTGTTATTGAGTGAGAAACCGTAGGCCCGGTAAGCGCAGCGCCACCGGGCGATATCCACGATATCAATACAGCGTCTTCTGCGGCGGCCCGGCAAACTTCAGGGTGCCAATCTGCCCCATCCGCACCTCCACTACCGACGGGCCCGGCATCGCCAGCGCTTCTGTCATAACGGCATCAAAATCCTCGGCACGCTCAACGCTCCATGCCTGCAGGCCAATCGCCTGCGCCAGCAGAGTGAAGTCCGGCGTATGCAGCTCGTTGTAATACTGACGCCCGCCGAAATACTTATCCTGAATACCACGCATTACGCCGTACCCCCCGTCGTTCATGATCAGCAGCGTCACGTTGGCTTTCTCCTGGGCCAGCGTCGCCAGTTCGCCGAGGTTCAGACTCAGACCACCATCACCCACCAGCCCCACAACCTTGCGCTGCGGGTTAGCTATCGCGGTGCCAATGGCCATCGGCAGCCCCATACCAATGGCTCCGGCCAGCGAGTGAATGTTCATCAGCGGGCCGTTGGCGCGGAACAGGCGGCTGCCCCACAGGCTGCCGGACACGGTGATATCGCGCACCAGCAGGCCGTCCTGCGGAAGCGCTTTCTCGATGGCATCGTTAAGTCTCGCATAGGGGCCGCACTGATCGCGCAGGCCCTGCCCGGCTTGCTCAACCGCCTGTTGAACCAGCGCGTCCCACTGCGCGTTGCCCCACTCACGCCCCTGTACGTTGTCGGCCAGCGCGCTAAGCAACGCGGAACAATCGGCTATCAGCGTGTTATCCATCAGATAATTACGGCTCGCCGCCGCCGGGTCGATATCTACCTGTACCCGTGGAGACGGCAGCGCCAGCGTCCATGAGCGGGTTTCGTTACTGCGCAGGCGTGAACCGGCGACCAGCGTAAAATCACACTGCGCGATGAGCGCTTCAACGGATGGCGAGTTTTGAAACGCCCGCAGGCTACCGCGATGGCTGTCCGGCAGCACGCCGCGCGCGTGGGTGCTGGAGATGACGGTGATGCCTGCATCCGCCAGTTTTTTCACCGCATCAGCGCTTCTCAGCGCTCCGCCGCCCAGCCACAGCAACGGCTGTTTTGCCTGCTTCAGCTGCGCCCAGAGTGCGTCAACTATCGCGGGGTCCACGGTGGCGACCGACGTCGGTTTCACCGGTGCGGTCACCAGCGAAAGCGGAATATTGGCACTCTGAATATCAATCGGGATCTCAACAGAGACCGGCCCGCACGGCGGCGTCTGCGCGTCCTGAATCGCTTTGTGCAGGATAGCTATCGCCTGGTTGGCGTTGCTGATGCGGTACGCCCGTTTGGAGCTGGCCTTCAGGAAGGTCAGCTGGTCGCGGGTTTCATGGATAAATCCGGTATCGGCATCCAGCCAGGCTTTTTCGACCTGTCCGGTTAAATGCAGCAGCGGCGTGCAGGCGTTCATCGCTTCTACCAGCGCGCCTACCGCGTTACCCGCACCCGCACCGGTGCTGGTCAGCGCCACGCCGAGACCGGAAAAACGTCCGTGGGCGTCGGCCATGGTCACGGATCCCGCTTCGCCGCGCGCGGGCACGAAGCGAATGTTGCCGCGCTGCCCGACCGCATCCGCGATCGGCAGGTTGTGAATGGAGATGACGCCGTAGATGGCCTCAACCTGATACTGCTCCAGCGTTCTGGCGATGGCGTCGCCGACGGTTATCATTTCGCTCATTGCTCACCCTTTCTCAGTCGCACCAGTGGTTGACGCTGTTACCCGTCGCCAGATAAATGCTCTTTTGCTGCATCCAGGCTTTCAGCCCCTGAATGCCCTTTTCGCGGCCCAGACCGCTCTCTTTAAAGCCCCCGAACGGGGTTGAAATCGCAAAGACTTTGTAGGTGTTGATCCACACCGTGCCCGCCTCAAGCTGTTCGCTCAGGCGCAGCGCGCGCCCGGCATCGCGCGTCCAGATCCCCGACGCCAGGCCGTACACCGAGTCGTTGGCCTCGCGGATAAGCGTGGCCTCGTCGCGAAACGGCATCGCCACCAGTACCGGGCCGAAGATCTCCTCCTGACACGCGCGGGCGCTGTTGCTCAGCCCTTCGATGAGGGTGGGCAGGAAGAAACTGCCGTTTGCCAGCTCAGGATCGGCCGGGATCTCCCCGCCGCACAGCACGCGGCCCCCTTCGCGCTTCGCCAGCTCGACGTAATCCTGCACGCTCTGACGATGTTTAGGGTTAATCAGCGGCCCGACATGGGTACCGTCAGTAAACGGATGTCCGACGCGCAGTCCGCGCGTGAGCTCAAGCAGCCGCGACATCAGCGGCGCGTAAACACTCTCGTGGATAAACAGCCTTGAACCGGCGATGCACGCCTGCCCTGCCGAGCTAAAAATGCCGTAGCAGATGCCGCGCGCGGCCTGCTCGATGTCTGCGTCTTCCAGCACGATGGTCGGGGATTTTCCGCCCAGCTCCAGCGATGCCGGGATCAGCTTTTCCGCCGCCACGTGTGCAAGATGGCGGCCTGTAGTGGTACCACCGGTAAAGGAGATTTTGCGCACCTTAGGGTGACGCGCCAGCGTATCGCCAATCACCGAGCCTTTACCCGGTAGCACGCTCAGCAGCCCGGCGGGCAGCCCGGCCTGTTCAAAAATACGCGCCAGCTCCAGCGCCATCAGCGGCGTGGCCTCGGCAGGTTTGAGGATCACCGCATTTCCGGCGGCAATCGCCGGGGCAACCTTTTGCATTTCGCTGGCAATCGGCGAGTTCCATGGCGTGATGGCAGCCACCACGCCGAGCGGTTCATAGCGGCTCAGGGTCAGCAGACCCGGCTGGCGTGGCGTCGGGAGTTCCCCTTCCAGCAGCTCGCAGGCAGCGGCAAAGTAGCGCGCCGTCCCTGCCGCACTCATCACCAGCCCACGCGCTTCCGCGAGCGGCTTGCCGTTATCGCGGCTCTGCATTTTCGCCAGTTCGTCGACGCGGGATTCAATCAGATCCGCGACCTTATGCAGGATCCTCGCGCGCATGTGCGGCAGGCTGCGGCGCCACGCGGGATCGCGCCACGCCCGCTCGCCGGCCTCGATTGCGTCATTCAGATCGTCGAGACTTGCCGCATTCAGCGTCGCATTGATCGACCCGTCTGCCGGGAAATGGCTCTGCATCGGGTTGCCTCCACCATGTCGCCAGTGGCCGCCGATAAAAATCTTCAGATCGTCCATCGTCGCTCCTCAGCTCAGGGCCAGCTCGCGGCAAGCGCGTACCGCGCTCAGTGCTGCAAGAGTGGAGGTTTTAGGGTTAGACGCCAGCGGCAGCCCGCTCAGCTCAAGATGGAACTCGCCGAACACGCCTTCGACATGCAGCGTGTGGGTATTGCGCTTCGTTGCCGGGTCGACCATCAGCTGCACGCGCGTCTCGTCCATCCCGACGCCACCGAGCGCCACCGTCGCCGCCACGTTGGCGTTCGCCGGGAACAGGCGCGCCGCCTCGCGGGCGCTGCCTTCAAAGAAAACGCTCGCCTCAGACACCGCGTTAAGGTCGATAAGCTGCTCAGCATAACTGCCGCGCCAGCTGGCCGGGCTTTTGCGCGACTGATAGGTCACGCGTTCCAGCCCGCCCTCTTTCGCCGCCGCAAGCCCGTCGATACCGGCAACCGCGCCGGAGAGCAACGTCAGCTTGCCGCCAGCACTGAGCAAACGCTGCTCCAGCGCGCTGTCCGCCAGCGCGCCGGTGGAGATCACCGCCAGATGCCAGCCGCGACGCAATATGTCCTCGCCGTACTGCGCCACCGCCTGCTGGCTGGCGCACTCCAGCACCAGATCGGGCGTGTCAGCGCACGCCACCGGCGTACCGAGCGCCATCACTGCATCACCAAACTGTGTGTGAATCGCCGCATGATGAGATTCACGCGCCACGATCCAGCCGATAGCCACGCCCGCGGGTAAACGCTCAATCACCGCCTGCGCCATGGCGCCAAAACCAATTAACATGATCTTTTTCATAATGTGTCCTTACAGGTGGCGGCAGAAGCCGCCGGAAACGTCCAGCGCGGCGCCGGTGGTGAATGACGCCAGCGGCGAGGCGAGGAACAGCAGCGCCTGCGCGGGCTCCTGCGGCTTGCCGAGACGCGCCATCGGGATGCCACGTTTACGCGCGATCTCCGCCGTCCACTCCGGCCAGCTCTGACTTTTGTCCGTCCGGCTCTCAAAGCGGCGCTGCCACTGCCCGGACTCCACCATGCCGAGCAAAATGGAATTCACGCGGATACCTTTACCCACCAGCTCTTTTGAGAGCGTCAGCGTCATATTCAGCAGCGCAGCACGGGCGGCAGAAGTGGCGATCATGTGCTCCTCCGGCTGCAGCGCCAGCAGAGAGTTCACGCAGGTAATGGAGGCGATATCGGACCGCTCCAGCAGAGGCTGAAACGCCTGCACCGGGTTGATCACCCCGAACAATTTCAGTTCGGCTTCGTGCAGCCACGCTTCGCGCGGGGTATCGCTGAAATGCGCCACGTAGCCCTGCCCGGCGTTGTTGATCAGCATGTCCGCCGCGCCAAAGCGGGCCTGAACGGCATCCGCAAAGCCCTGGACTTCGGCAGCGTTTAGCACGTCGCAGCGGTAGGAGAAAATCTCGCCGTCGGGGTATTCGTTTTGCAGCGTCGCGTGGGCGCTGGCGAGCCGGTCCGGGTCTCGGCCGCAGAAAGCCACTTTTGTCCCCTCGCCCAGCAGCAGGCGCAGCGTTTCAAAGCCAATGCCAGAAGAACCGCCGGTGACTACCGCTACGCGCCCGTCAATTTGTGCATTCATCGCGCACCTCTTCGTTAATGCGTAAAAGCTGTTGGTTAAAAAACGCCGCGTTATCGAGATAGCTGGCGTGCCCGGCCTGGGGAATGGCGGTAAACGGCATGCCGTAGCGCAGTGCCAGCCCCTGCACCAGCTCGGGCTGCGTGATCGCATCCTGCTCGCCGCACCAGACCTCAAACGTGCCGGAGTAACGTTTAAGCCAGCCGTGAATATCGTCGTGTGCCAGCATCCACGCGGCGGCAAGGTAGCCCTCAGGACGCAGCTTGCGCATGCCCGACGCGACGGTGGCGATATCTTCCCCGCGGGCGCCGGGGCGCAACAGCTTCGCCGCGCGGGTCTGGGCAAGGATTTCACCGCCCAGCGCCATCTGCTGCTCGCGGCTGCGCCAGACCTGCTCGCGTTGCTCCGGTGCGGCCTGACCGTAGCCCTGCGCGGCATCTGCCAGCACCAGATGCCGCACCCGGTCGGGAAACTTCGCCGCAAAGGCGCTGGCGACCAGCGCCCCGAGAGAATGGCCGACCAGTACCGCCTGCCAGACGCCCGCGCGGTCAAGCATTGCCGCCAGTGCATCGGCGTAATCTCCCGCACTCGCCCGTTCTACGGTCAGCATCGGGCTTTCGCCATAACCGGGCATGTCCCACGCCAGCACGCGAAAACCCTTCAGCGCCATCTGCTTATGCCAGGAGGCAGCACCCGAGCTGATCCCATGCAGCAGCATCAGCGGAATGCCGCTTCCCTGTTCACGAAAACCCGTCATCATGCCCCCTTAGTTCCGCTTCACTTTTGAAAGCGGATGATCGGCGGGATAGGTTGGGATTTCCGGCTTGTTGGTCCCCAGCATGACGCACATCAGCGCCTCTTCTTCCCCGTGGTTAAACAGGCCGCGATAGATACCCGGCGGGACGGAAATCAGGTCACGCTCGCGCAGCACGGTTTCGGTGTAGTGTTCGCCGTCCTGGATCATCAGCGTGATTTGCCCTTTAAGCATGAAGAACACCTCTTCCACGTCGTCATGCAGGTGCAGCGGCCCTTCACACTTCGACGGCAGCACCATGGTGGAGAAGGTGAAATGGTCCGCCTGCACGGTGTTGGTGTCGTTCGCCACGCCCGTTGCGCCGGTGCCGATGTAGCGCATCTGCGCCCGGCGATATTTCGGGTCATAGTCGGCCTGGAACTTCAGCGCGTTCCAGTCGTACTTACGGCCTTCAAAGCGCGCGATGCGCGACTCGACCCACTCTTCCATCGTCAGGTGCTCAGGTTTGATGCCTGATTTATGGGTTACGGTTGAATCAGTCATGACACTCTCCTCAGTAACGTCTCAGCAGCGGCAGTAACAGGACGCAGCCCACCGCCGCCATCACCGCCAGAAAAATCAGCCCGGAATCCATGCTGTGGGTGAAGGCGATAAGCGCCCCCATCACCGCTGGCGACAGTGCGCCCGCGAAGTTTCCCAGCCCGTTGAAAATGCCGCCCGCCGTCGCGCTCACCCGTGGATGAGTGGCCTTCGCCAGCAGGGCAAAAATGTTGGGTGCGCCAGTGCCCCACATAAAGGTGCTGAAGCTCATCGCGGCGATGATGGTCAGCGGGGTGTCGAGGTGCATGACCGCCGCCAGCCCGACAGCCGCGCCCGCCATGGAAATAAAGCAGGCTGCCGCACGCTTATCGACCCGGTCAGAGAGCCACGCGCCAATCACTTCGCCCGCCAGCATGGCGATGAACGGC
Source organism: Enterobacter sp. T2 (assembly GCF_010692925.1). Taxonomy (NCBI): domain Bacteria; kingdom Pseudomonadati; phylum Pseudomonadota; class Gammaproteobacteria; order Enterobacterales; family Enterobacteriaceae; genus Enterobacter; species Enterobacter sp. T2. Next base: position 3,934,920 of record NZ_CP048736.1, read on the forward strand.
ATCGAGGACAGCCAGCCCGCATGCTCCAGGTGAATGCCTTTGCCTTTGATCAGGTAGCCCGGCAGCCAGCCATTGATGCCCCACAGGTAGGTCAGGAAGGCGATGTTAAAGATGCAGATGATCCAGAAGTGCGGGCTGACGAACAGCTCGCGCCGCGCGGCACGCCGCTCATCCTGAGACGCCTGCGTGGTGCCAGGTTTCGCCTCCAGGCGGATACCACGCAGACCGACGCGCACGAAAATCAATACCGGCACGGTAAGCATCGCCATCACGAAGAAGGTGCTCTGCCAGCCGAAGGTGTTCAGCAGCCAGAGGGAGAGCGGAAAACCAATCGCCGCGCCCACCGGCGTGCCAAGCAGCCACAGCATGGTGGCGCGCGCCTGCAGATGCTGCGGGAAGTTGTGACGCACAATGGCGAAGGCCAGCGGGAACAGCGGCCCCTCCGCCACCCCCAGCAGAATGCGCAGCACGATCATCAGCGTATAGTTGTGGGTAAAGCCCATCGCCACCATCAGCACGCACCAGATCGCCATCATCCCGGTCAGCAGGCGCAGCGGCGCGATTTTATCTCCCAGCCCGCTGAGAAAGACTGACGAAAAACCGTAGCTCAGCAGAAAGGCGCTCATCAGAATGCCGAGGCGCGTGGTGTCGAAATCGATCCCCATCGCCTGCTGGAAATGGCTGTCAGAAAACAGCGCCGCAATACTGATTTTGTCGAAAAACGCCAGCAGCACGCAGGCCAGCAGCGACAGCGGGATAGCCCAGCGCACTGCTTTTTCAGGCGTGCGGGTTCCCTCACCGCCTGCCTCAACGGGCGCGGTGTTGGTCTCTAATGTGGTCATCTCTCCCCCTACGGGTGCGGGTTAGCTATCGCAATGACATCAGTGAAAAAGTCGGGTCGGCGAGCGGTACGTCCGATAAATCCCGCCCTGCCGCCATCCAGCGTTTCGCCAGCTTGACGGTGCGCGCATCGTTAAACGCCACCAGCTGCGTCAGTCGCCCGTTTTCATCCAGCGAGAAAAAGAGCGAATCTTCACGCGCTATCGTGTTGCTGCCCGGCTGCGGAATGCCGAGGATCTGAATATTGTGCTGGTATTGATCCGACCACAGCCACGGCGCGTCGTCGTAGCCTGGCGCATCGGGGTTGAGCATCGCTTTCGCCGTCGCCACCGCCTGATTCTGGGCAAATGCCCACGACTGAATGCACAAGCCGTAGTGGTGATGCTGAGCCACATCGCCAGCCGCAAAGATGAACGGATCCGAGGTACGCCCCTGAGCGTCCACCACGATCCCGCGCCCGGTATGAAGCCCCGCATCGCGCGCCAGTTCCAGATTGAGATCGACGCCGATCCCGACCACCACCGCATCAAAGGTTTCGCGCTGGCCATCACAGTGAATAACCGGCAGGCCATTGTCGTCCTCCAGCTCCAGCGCGCCGCAGCCGGTACGGATGTCGACGCCCTGTTCGCGATGGATGGCCGCTAAGCGTTGCGATACTTCTCCGCTCACCGACCGCATGCACAGCGCGGGCTGCTGCTCGAACAGCGTGACCGTCACGCCGTTTTTGCGCGCGGAGGCGGCAATCTCAAGGCCGATCCAGCCGCCGCCCACAATCGCTAGGGTTTTACTCTGCGCCAGACGCCCCTTCAGACGCTGCGCGTCCTGCCAGTGGCGCAGGGTATAGACCTGCGGATGCGCCGCCCACGCCTCGCCCGGCAGACGCGCCCGCCCTCCGGTGGCAATCAAAAGAATGTTGTAACTAAGATGCGTACCGTTGCTTAAACGCACCGTTTTTGTCTGACGGTCGATCTGCTCCGCACGCAGTGGGCGGTACCAGGTCAGATCCAGCGCCTGCTGTGCCTCTTCGGAAAACAGCCGCGGGAGCGCCGCGTCAGGCTCCAGCAGAGACGCCTTCGACAGCGGCGGACGTTCATAGAAATCCCACGCTTCTTCCGCCACCACGCAAATCTCGCCCTCGAAGCCCTCGTCGCGGAGGGTTTTTGCCGCCCAGCCGCCCGCCTGACCGCCGCCGATAATGACAATGCGCGACGTCATACCGCCTCCGGCTTTTTCTGCTGACGGCGCGTGTCGTGGTCGATGCCGCCTTCCACCGCCCATTCGGTGAAGGAGACCAGCGAATGCTCCAGCTCGCGCGGCTGCCAGTTTTCGGTCAGGTAATCGTCGTTGGTGTAATACTCAAACGCGCCGCCGGTCGGGCTGTTGACGTACCAGAAATAGGCCGACGACACCGGATGACGGCCCGGCCCAATAAACGTGCTCCAGGCGTTTTTATTCATCGCGATACCGCCGCCGATCACCTCGTGGATGTCGCGCACCGTAAACGCAACGTGGTTTAGCCCGCGCTTGCGGTTCGGTAATTGCAGCAGGAACAGGTTGTGATGGCCGCCGCGCACGCCGCAGCGCAGGAATACGGCGCGGTTGATGTAGCGGTCAGAGACCTGGAAGCCGAGCACTTCGCGATAAAATGTCTCCACCGCGGCCAGCTCCTCAACGAAAAACACCACGTGCCCGACGTTAATCGGCTGGGCGCGATCGTAGACCGGGCTGGGGGTGTCGATTCGGCGAGCGTCTCCCCACTGGTTAATCGGCTCAACGTTCAGCTCCACGTCGGTCTGCTGGCTGACCTGCACGCGCAGCGTCATGCCGTTCGGATCGCGGCACTCCAGGACGTCACCTACTTCACGAAAGCCAGGCTGCCCGGCAAGCTTCGGGCGCAGCGCATCGAGGTCTGCCGGGGTGGCCACCGCCCAGGTCATGCGGCGCAGGGTGTTGCCCGCTTCAAAGGCTGGCGGCAGGTCGGGGCTGTCGATCGGATTAAGCTCCACGCGCGCGCCGCTCAGGGTGGTAAAACGTTGGCCGCTGGCATCGCCCGTCAGGCCAAAATCACGCATAAATTTGGCGCAGTGCGTCAGGTCTTCCACGCCAAATTCCAGCTTTTCAATTCCGGTTACACTCATCGTTCGTTGCCTCATCTGGCCCAAATTGGGCGTAAAACATGCCCGACGCACTGAAGCGCCTGACGTTAACTCACTGATTTAACTGGCCTGTGACAGGTACCCTAAGAAGCCAGAAATTTTATCTGCCGCGAGGCGAACCTCGTTCTGGAGCCGCTCGCGGTCGGTCTGCGGGATCTCCTCCGACGGCACCAGAATGCTGACCACCGCCGCCACGCGCTGGCTTCGGTCATACACCGGATAGACGATGGAAGAGATGCCGTGGCGGAAGAAAGACTCGCCAATCACATATCCGCGGGCTTTGTCCTGCTGCACCATCTGCCACAGGGCTTCGCGGTCGTGAAGCTGCCCCGGCGTGTTGCCCGGCAGCCGCTCGTGCGGGAACAGCTGTTCAAAATCGGCGCGGGAAATATCGGTCAATAACATGCGCCCAAGCGAGGTACAGTGCACCGGCAGACGGGTGCCAATGCTGACCTGATTGATACGCGACCCGGCGGCGCTGACGCGGGCAATGTAAATAATGTCGCGTCCGTCGCGGATCGCCAGATGGCTGCTGCACTGGCTGACATCGCGAAGCTGCTCGATCACCGGCTGGCCTACCTGCGCCACATCCAGCGAGGCGATGTACTCAAAGCCCAGGCGCAGCACGTTCATGCCCAGCGAGAAGGTATTGGTGCGCGCATTGCGCTCCAGAAAACCCATATACTCCAGCGTCTGCACCACGCGGTAGGCAGTGGCCTTCGGCATATCCACCAGCCGGTGTAGCTCGGCAAAGGTCAGCTCGCGATGCTGCTCGCCGAAGGCCAACAGCAGCTGCAAACCGCGTTCAAGCCCCGGCACCAGATACTTCACTTCCTGATCGTTTGCCATAATCGCCATACCTTAGTTAAAGACAAAACCGCCGTTGACCGGGATCAACTGCCCGGTGATAAACCGCGACAGATCGCTTAAGAGCCAGACCACGCTGCCGGTGACATCCTCCGGCTGCTGCGCGCCCGTTAACGCGCGGCCATTTTCGTAGAGCTGATGGCGTTCGGCGGGCACATATTCGGTGGCCTCGACGCGGGTCAGCCCCGGCGCGATAGCGTTGATTCGAATGCGTTTTTCCCCCAGCTCGCGCGCCATTGAGCGGGTCATCGCAATCACCGCCCCCTTACTGGCCACGTAGGCCATCAGGCGCGGCGCGCCCCACAGCGCGGTATCGGACGCCACGTTCACAATCCCCGCCCCTTCGCGCAGCAGCGGCACGGCGGCACGCGTCACCAGCCAGGTGCCCTTGACGTTCACGCTCATCACCCGATCCCAGAGATCCGGATCGTAATCCAGCATGTTTTTACCGCCCACGCCGGTCGCCATTGCCGCGTTGTTCACCAGACCGTCAATCTGCCCCAGTTTGCCAATGGCGCTGAATACCTGCTCGATGGACTGCGGATCGGCCAGATCGATAACGTGCGATTCGGTTACATACCCTTGCTCGCTCAGACGGTGGGCGCTTTCGGCCAGCTCGCCTTTGAGGATGTCGCACATCACCACGCAGGCACCTTGCGCAGCGCAGGCGCTGGCAAAGTGGTAACCCAGCCCGCGCGCGGCGCCGGTCACGACGATGCGCTTCCCGCTCAGCAGTCCGTTCATCAGGCGGCTCCCTGCTGCGCTTCGCGCATCGCCAGCTGTTCTTTCGCGGCCTTTTGCATCATGCGGCGCAGGCGCGAGAGCCCGACGTCGTGCTGGTAGAGGTATTCATGGTCACGGGCATTTGGCGCCAGGCTTTCCAGCACCACGCGGTCCTGCTCCAGCACTTCCCAGTGCAGTTTTTCCAGACGATTGCGGTACATAAAGCGCCACATATCGCGCTGCCAGCCCTGCACGCGGCGAATGCGCCAGAAGAAAACGCGGCAGTTGTCGTTATCTTCCGGCACCACCATGCCGACGATAAAGAAATGGCCGCCCGGTCCGAAACGCTTCTTATACGGAATGGAGAGACGCATCCAGCAGGTGCCGCTGTTGCCCAATTCCACCCAGTCGAAATTGACGCCGCTCTGCCCCTTTTTCTCGAAGATGAAGCCGGTTTTGGTCGGCTGAAGCACCATGTCGGCCTTGCGATCCCCTTCCGCCATCGAATGTGATGACGAATGCAGATAGGTGCCGTGCATCGGGTCCATGACGTTTTCCAGCGCGTACTGGTAATTGCATTTCCACGCGGCGGTGCAGAGGAAGTTGCTGAAACTGTCCGTGTCGGCGAGCTCATCCGGGAAAGTCAGCTCGTCCGGCTGCTGGTCAGCAGTGACGCCGAACCACAGGAAAATGGCGCCGTGCGCCTCCTGCACGTTATAGCTGCGCACGCACTGCTGGCCGACCAGCGGGCATTTGTCCACGGCGGGCACATCTTTCACTTCGCCATTGCCCGCCACTTCCACGCCGTGGTACCAGCAGGCAATACGGTCCCCAAGGTTCCAGCCCATCGACAGGCGTGCGCCGCGGTGCGGACAGCGGTCTTCCAGCGCCTGCACCTGGCCGTCTTTATTGCGCCAGACCACAATCTGCTCGCCCAGGCGGGTAATCCCCACCGGCGCGGACTGCACTTCCCAGCTCGCCAGTACCGGATACCAGAGGCCGCGCAGACCTTTATCCAGATAGTTTTGTACGGTAGTCGTCATCGCGTTGTCCTCAGTAGCCGTTAACCTGTAAGAATGCCTGGAAGCTGGCGTCGCTCCAGGGCTCGCCCTGCTGGTCGTGCATGCGCACCGCGTTCAGCCCGTTCACCAGCTCCGGCAAGGTTTCAACGCCCTGCTCGAAGAGATCTTCCAGCGTCGCGATCAGGTTCATCTCCCAGTTTTCCGGCTCGCGGCTGCGGGTTTGCCAGATCAGGTTCTGGTAATCGCCTGGCTTATGAATGGCACCGTTACCGCCTTCTGCAGGCGGAGTAAACTGGCGGCTTTCCGGCAGCGCCGGGTTGTAGTTCAGGGTGTCGCTCATGCCACGCTCTCCTCGACGAAGGTAATCTGGATTTGGTTTTCAAAGACCCGAACCGGGTAGCGGTTAAGGTTGCGACCACCGGGGCCATGCAGGCACTGGCCGGTTTTGACGTCGAACACCGCCTCGTGTAGCGGGCATTCCACCTTGCCATCTTCGACGAAGCCCTGGCTCAGCAAGGCATATGCGTGCGGGCATACGTCTTCCAGCGCGTAATATTCACCGTCAATCAAATAAACGCCGATCTCTTTACCGTCGACGTTGCCGCTAAAAGGGAAATCTTCCTGTACTTGTTCTGCGTCACATACGCCTATCCAGCTCATCACGATCCTCCAGGCTTTTGTTTCATATATGAAACTCTGTTTCTTATTTAATACGGTCAATATAAAAGCGATGAATGTTTCGTCAAGCGCGAATGTGACGAATTTGTTAACCAAGAGGTAATTAATTAACTAAGTGTGCAAAGGATCACGAAAAAATGCAGCGATATGAAATTTTCATTATTGCCGCGTGAAAGAATACGATTTTTCGATAGTCTAAAATTTCAAAAAACAGATATTGACTTCTTTTCTTTTTGCTCATTAAAAATAAAAAGGTGGCACGTCATCGTGTTTCACCTGTGAAACTTATTTTTACTTTATTCTTAATAAACAAAGAGTTTCACAGGTGAACCATTTTACACCCGTGACAATCACCCTGATAAAAAATATTCACACGCGCAGACATAAGGCAGGCATCATGACGGCAAGATGGCAAGGTACAATTGCACTGTTATTACTCATCATTATTTCCTACATCGACCGTGTGAATATCTCGGTAATGATTTTACACCCGGAATTTGCCGCACATTTTCAGTTAAATGAAAACAGAATGTTACAAGGAATGCTCATGAGCTGCTTTCTGCTGGGTTATGGTTTTTCGGCTTTATTATTAACGCCAGTTATTGAAAGCAAACTTCATTATCGGCAGGGATTATTAAGCAGCATTGCGATTTGGGCCGCGATCTGTGCGATTTCGCCCTTGCTCGGCTCGCTGATGGGGATGCTCATTGCGCGCGTGATTCTGGGGATTGCGGAGGGGCCGCTCTTTTCATTAAAAACGCGCTTTATCAGCGAGCGCTTTAACGCAGAAGAGATCGGCAAACCCAACGCGGTGACCGCGCTGGGTGTCTCGCTCGGGCTGGCGGTGGGCTTTCCACTGATCACCTGGCTGATGGCGCATCTGGGCTGGGCGGGATCGTTCTACGCGTTGGCCGTCATGAATCTTGTGCTGGGTGGCGGGTTAATCTGGCGCTTCCTGCCAGCGCCCCAGAGCCGGGGGAAGATGAAAAAGCCGGGATGGGTGCAGACCTTCACCCTTGCCTGGCAAACGCCGCTGCTGGGCTGGATCCTGTTGGTTGAAATCGCCACGCTGAGCTATCTCTGGGGGAGCAGCGCCTGGCTGCCCGCATGGCTGCGCGATGAACATCACTTCTCACTGCATGCTACGGGCCTGCTTGCAGCCATTCCCTTCCTGCTGAGCCTGGGGTCGAAATTTTTGGGCGGCGTGCTGCTCGACAAAATGCGCCCGGAACAGGCACCGGTGCTGTTTGTGGTGGGAGGCGCGTTAACGGCGCTGTCCGTGGTCGCGCTGATGCTCAGCCATCAGCCTGTCTGGTTGGGGATGTTTATGTTGTCCGCCAATGCTTTCTGGGGACTTCAGGGAGCTGCGATCCCTGCGGTGATCCAACATCATGCCGCGCGGGAAGCGGTGGGTAGCGCGTATGGGATCATTAATGGCATAGGGAATATCTGTGCGGCGTTTATTCCGCTACTGATGGGGGTGGTGATGAAATCGGTCGGGTCGGTCAGCTCTGGCTTTTCGGTCCTGGTCGTGTCGCAGGCGATCACCCTTCTGGCCGGAGGAATGTTGCTGCTGCGCATGCGTCGCGCAGCAGCAATCAGCGCCTAAGGCTTATTCGCCTTTTTTCGCCGCCTGAATGTAGAGCATTTCCAGTGCCAGGGTCGCTGCCGCCAGGGCTGTGATTTCGGACTGGTCATAGGCTGGCGCCACTTCCACCACGTCCATCCCGACGATGTTCAGATCCTTCAAGCCGCGCACCAGCTTGATGGCGCGGTCGGACGTCAGGCCACCGATCACCGGCGTACCGGTGCCTGGCGCAAAGGCAGGATCCAGGCAGTCGATGTCGAAGGTCAGGTAGACTGGCATATCGCCGACAATCTGCTTCACCTGCGCGATGATGTCATCCACGCCGCGATCGTTCACCTGGCAGGCATCCAGCACGGTGAAGCCGTTGTCTTTGTCGAACTCAGTACGAATACCGATCTGCACGGAGTGGTTCGGATCGATCAGGCCTTCGTTCGGTGCAGTGTAGAACATGGTGCCGTGGTCAAACTCGCAGCCGTTCGCGTAGGTGTCGGTATGCGCATCGAAATGGACCAGCGCCATTTTGCCAAAGTGTTTCGCGTGGGCGCGCAGCAGTGGCAGAGTCACAAAGTGGTCGCCACCGAAGGAGAGCATACGCTTACCGGCAGCCAACAGTTTCTCGGCGTGGGCCTGCAGCTTTTCGCTCATCTCACGCGCGTCGCCGAAGGCATACACGAGGTCACCGCAGTCAACCACGTTCAGGCGCTCGCGCATGTCGAAGTTCCACGGGAAGCGGTTGTGCTCCCAGGCCAGGTTGGTGGAAACCTGACGGATCGCCGCCGGGCCATGACGTCCACCGGCACGACCCGAGGTTGCCATATCGAACGGCACACCGGTGATCACCCAGTCAGCATCGCTGTCGTAGGGCTGGAAGTTCATCGGAAGGCGTAAAAAACCAAACGCGTTAGATACCAGAGAGTTGTCGTACTGATGACCTAAAGTGCTCATGTCCTGACCTCTTAAAAGTCGTTGCATTAGATACAGATGAAAAAAAATCCCCTCCGCGTCGTTAAACCCGACGAGGAAGGGATTGATGTCCTTACTGCTTTTGCCTAATGCTAGCCTCTGGAACGTGAAGATTCAAGCTCACTTTTCAAAACATAAATCAATTGTGTTGCCAGACTTTTACGGCTCCTAATTATTCACCATACCGATAAAATTCATTTTTAGAATTGATATTATCTTAACCCCCCCATTTCTTCGCATTATTTGCGTTTAAAAGTTTGAAGCAAAACTTAATTCATAAATTTAATAAATATACCATTTTAAAACTAGGAATATATTTAGGCTGGGACGATAGCGGTGGAGGAGATGACCTCTATACAATAGCCCCCCCAATGAAATGATATGGATATTTTTATGAATAAGTTATCTAAGCTGGCAATCCTGGCCGTTCTTTCAACCATCGGTACCGCCGCGGCAGCAGAAGATGGCACGATTACTTTTGAAGGTACTATTAGCGACGCAACCTGTACTATTACCGGCGGTGACGCACAGGGCGAATCTGAAAGCCCAGACTTTACCGTTCATTTACCTTCAATTAGTACAACCGCGCTTGCAACGGATGGACAGCGCGCGGGCGATACCCCATTCCACATTACGTTAAGCGGCGCAAACTGCACCAATGGCAAAGTTGCCAGCGTATTCTTCGAACTGGCGCAAAGCACCAATATCGATGCCACCACCGGTAACCTGAAAAATACCGTGGCTAAAGCGTCAGGCGGAGCGGAGAAAGTTCAGGTTGGTTTACTGGATTCTTCAAAAGCAAAACTGAACCTGAATACTGCAAACGATAGCGCTAAAACCGTTACGGTTGCCGGTAATACGGCTCGCTTTGATTACTGGGCACAATATGTGGCGACGGGTGGTGCATCTACTGCCGGTCAAGTCTCAACCGACGTTGTGTACTCCATTAAATATCAGTAATCGCGCGCACCGCGGGTTTATCCGCTAAAAGTATCACCTAAAGGATTAGGCCAGATGTTAAAAAAACTTGTTATATCTTCTGTATTCATGATGACGCTGGCCTTTTCCTTTGCGGCCAGTGCAACGATTCAAATTATGACGACCCGCGTGGCATTCAACGCCGGGGAGAAAGAACAAACGATTCGTATTAATAACGTCAGCAAAGCGCCTGAACTGGTTCAGGTGTGGCTTTCCAGCACCGATAAGAGTGACGGCATCGCCAAAGAAGATTTGCCTTTCTTTATCACCCCACCGGCGGCCAGAATTAACGGCCAAAAGGGGAAAGTTTTCCGCATATTCCAGACGGAAGGCGCCGCCGCGAAATATCCAAAAGATCGTGAAACGGTTCTGTGGCTCAATGTCCTGGATATTCCGCCTGAAATGGCGGAAGACGTAGATAAAAATCAGCTAAAGATGGCGTTCAGAACGCTGATTAAATTTTTCTATCGCCCGGTTGGTCTGAAAGGTAATCCGATGAAAGCGGCGGATGAATTAACCTGGCAATTGAAAAAAGCAGCCAACGGTTATGACGTCGTTGGAACAAATAATTCACCTTTCCATGTAAGCATGACAAATGTCTGGCTCAGAGATGCTCAGGGTAAAGATGTCATGATTGATGGCGAGATGATCGCGCCATATAGCACGCTGGTATATCACTTCCCGCAGGTTAACGCCGTGCAGGGGAAAGGGACATTCCAATACAATTATATTACCGATCTGGGTGCCTATATTAAGCGCACGTATAACTTCTGATTAGTAATCATATTGACCAGGACGGTGATATGTCGATGTTTTACAAGAAAACTAACATTCTGCGGGTGATTAGTGGCTTTGTCATTTCGGTGACCATTGCGCCACTCGCAGTATATGCCAGTGATACCAGTAAGCCGATGACATTTTCTCGTGGGTTTATGAAGTATTACGATAGCGGAATCGATCTGACACAATTTGACGGCGTTGAAAAAATACTGCCGGGGAAATATACGCTTGAGGTTTACAGCAACCTCAAGCCGGTTAATACCTGGACCGTTACCTTTGTGGCTGCAAATAATGAGCAGGGATTCAACGCCTGCATGACGCCCGAAATGGTCGTCCGCTTTGACGTCGACACATCAAAACTTCCCCCCGACTGGAAGCAGAATACCTGCATTATTCTCCCTGAGCTGATTAAAGGCGCGACGGTTAATTATAATGCGGTAGAAGAACAGCTGGATGTCACGATTCCTCAGGCAATGCTGCTGAATACGCCTGCGGGTTACGTAAGCCCGGAGTTATGGGATAACGGCGTACCGGCGCTGATGTCCTCCTATACCCTTAGCGCCACCAGTTCACGTTATCGCCCCGCTCAGGACAACGCGACCTATCTCTACAGCAATTTGCACAACACCCTCGCACTGGGGGCATGGCGTTTTACGACCTACGACAGCCTGAGCTCCGGCAGCGACACGGAAAATACCGGCGTACAGCATATCCAGGCCTATGCAGAGCGGGCCATTGCGCCGCTGCAATCGCAGATAGTGCTGGGCGATCTGAACACCACCGGTGATTTTTTTGACACTACCGCCCTGCGTGGCGTTCGTCTCGCCACGGACGATCGCATGCTTCCCGACTCGGTACGCAACTATGCCCCGGTGGTGCGCGGCATCGCCAACAGCAACGCCACGGTGACCATCAAGCAGGCTGGCAACACCCTGTATGAAAAAGTGGTGCCGCCTGGGGAGTTCGCCATCAGCGATCTCTATGCGACAGGCTATAACGGCGATCTTGAGGTCACCGTTAAAGAGACAAACGGCAAAGAGTCCTACTTCGTGGTCCCCTACTCCAGCGTGCCGCAGCTGCTGCGCGAAGGTTACTCCCGCTACTCTGTGGCTGCGGGTGAAATCCGCGATACCTGGCTGAAAGAGGATCCGAAAGCGGTTGAGGGCACGTTTCAGTACGGCTTATTCAATAACTTTACCGGCTACGTTGGCGGACAGAGCGCGTTCGAAGGTGATTATGCGGCGCTGATGACCGGTTTTGCGATTAACACCCGTCTGGGCGCATTAGGCGTAGACGTGACGCGCTCTTTCACCCGCTTCGAGGGGCAGCCGGACACCGCAGGCTGCGGCACGTTCTGCAATATGAGCCTGCGCATTAGCCTGGCGAAGACCCTCCCGACAACCGGGACGAACTTCAGCCTGATTGGCTATCGCTACTCCAGCGCGAATTTTTACTCCCTGAGCGACGCGGTCAGCCTGAAGCGCTCGATTGAAGCCGATGAAGAAGACTTTCTCCCGGAACGCTATCGCGAGCGACTGGAAGCCAACATCAACCAGACGCTTCCCGCCGGTTGGGGAAGCTTCTACGTCAGCGGGTTTGTGGGCAACGTCTGGAATAACGAGCAGGGCCGGAATGAAAAGTCGAACTTCGTGCTGGGCTACAACAACCAGTTTGGCATCACGACCTGGGGGATCTCCCTTGGCCGCACCAATAACGACGATGGCGACCACGAAGATACGCTCTACCTGAACGTGAGCATGCCGCTTGGCCACCACTACGAGAAGCAGGCTCGCCTGGGGGCCAACTTTAGCTATAACAGCGAAGAAGCCAACTTCCGTACCTCGCTGAACGGCTCCGCCGGGGAACGCTCACAGTTTGGCTTTGGCGGCTATTTCAGCCAGTCCAACACGCCGGAAACTAACTTCGGCATGAACCTCTCCTACACGGGCGAGAGCGCCTCGGGCGGGATGACCTACAGCCAGTCCCGAGACTCCTTTATGGGAGGGGTCAACCTGAACGGCGGCGTGGTGGTGCATGAAGGCGGCATCAACTTTGTGCCGACCCTCGCAGACACCATTGGCATCGTGGAAGCAAAAGGCGCAGAAGGCTCTCGCATCTACCCGGATTCCCAGGCCGTCATCAAAGACAACGGCTACGGCATTGTCGGGTATCTGGTGCCTTACAAGTACAACGAGGTGTACGCCGACCCGAAAGGCACCGCGTATACCGTCGAGGTCGACGACACCCGCCGAACCATCGTGCCAACCTCCGGCGCGGCAGTGCTGATCAAAATGGACACCCAGGCCAATCGCCAGAGCTTTGTGCGCTTTATGCAGCCTTCCGGCGAAGTGATCCCATTTGGTGCGTCGGTACTGGACGAATCGCACAACGCGATCGGCATGGTCGGTCAAAACGGCGTGGCGATGGTGGCGCTTAAGGAAGGCCAAAACGTCTTTACCCTCCAGTGGAAGAAAAATAAAAAGCCCGCGCAGTGCGGTGCGCGTTATGTGAAGCAAGGCACTGAGGACCGACCAACCGAGGAAGAAGCGTTTAAGGCTATTGAAATTACCTGCATCAATAACGGGGCAACACCATGAAACGGATTTTTACGGCTGCGCTGATTCTTTTATCCACGGCGTTTATCTCTTTAACGTGCAACAACGCCTATGCGGCGTTGTGCACCCTCACGTCCCCGTTGGCGACGCTGAATATCATGGACGACATCACGCTTAACGTCATAAAGCAGCGTGAAGTCGGCAAGGTTTTATGGAGCAAAACCTATCAGGTGCCGGACGTCAGCTACACCTGCGACGCGTCCACCCAATCTTCATGGCATTCAAGCTATTCGCGAAGCTATATCCGTTCGCAGATTGATCATGTCTATAACACCGAAATCCCGGGGATAGGCATTCGTATGCGATGGCCCACGCAGACCGAATCTTCATGGCTGCCGGGTAACTCGGGTTCGCCGACCACGTGCTCCACCGGTTGTGGAGTGAAAAACAGTACGGTTCTGGTGGAAATGGTCCAGACCGGTTCGATGCCTGAAGGGGAATACTTTATTCCAGCGGGTAAGGTGGCCGAAGCACTGGTGATCCCGTCCGCCGATGAAAGCGAAAAACTGCCGATTATGGCCATCAACTTTGGTGTTGCCATTAAGGTGGTTACCGCCTCGTGCTCCATTTACCCCTCAGCGACGAACGTCGATTTAGGCACCTATAACATCGCCGATTTTCAAAACGACGATACTTTTCAGGGTGTTAAAAAAGACTTCAGCATCACCGTGGGCTGCCCTTCTACGGAACAAATTGGCATCACTTTCAACTCCTTAATTAACACCCCTTTAGGCGCGTTGACCGGTGTGATCGGCGTTGAAAGCGGCGATGGCTATGCAAGCAATTTTAGTATTCGCCTTTTTGAGAAGAACTCAACCGCGATCACGCTGGGTAAGGAGAAGGTCTATACCGCCTCCACGCTCACCAAAAACTATCAGGCACAAATCTATGTTGGCGGCGGGGTCGATCGTAAGACGGCCCTCACCCCCGGCAAAGTTGTCGGCGCCGTTCAATACACCGTTGTCATTAAATAACGCTCAGGGAGAGAGTGATGCGTTGTCATTTTAAAATCAAAAACGTCCTGTTTTTACTGCCTTTATTACAGGTGGCCCATGCCGCCATACTGCCCTCAGTTCAGAACAAGCAGGAACTTGACCGCCTGGAGCGGCAGAGTAACCAGTATCTGATTGAAGAGGCGAAAAGAACGGAAGCGTTGCTGCAACAGCAGCGCGCAATTCGCGGCGAAGACGCGGAGACCGGCCTGCCGGCAAATTCATCGTGGAAGTTCAACGTAACCCGGATCGAGATCCTCGACGATCATCTGTTCGACGGATCACCGCAGCGCGAGGAGATCGTCCAGCGCTATCTGGGTAAGGATCTGGGTAAATCTGACATTTTCACCTTAGTGAAAGAGTTAACGGATTTTTATATTTCCCGTGGCTATGCCACCACTCTTATCAGCATCGACCCCGGCAACATCAAGAGCGGTACGCTTAAGCTTCGCGTGCTGTGGGGAAAGATTAACGATTTTAAGGTGAACGGCCAGACACCAGGCCTGCGTGATAGCACGCGTCTTTTTACCGCCTACCCGTTTGCCAAAGACAAGATCCTCAATATGCAGGATGTCGACCAGATGGTTGAGAACCTTATGCGGGTCTCGGAGAGGGATAATATTAGCGTTGAACCCTCAATCATTAATGGCTATTCCGATCTTAACCTGATTCATCAGCCCTCATTTCCGATTGACGCGGCGGCGGGGTTAAATAACTCCGGGAGCAAATCAGAAGGCTGGCAGCAATATTACGGCAGCCTGACGGCAAAAAATATTGCCGGGTTAAACGACATCTTTAATGCGTATTACTCCTGGAACGATCTGAAAAATAATAATGATAAACAGGACTCCTGGTCATTTAGCTACAGCGTGCCGCTGGGCTATTGGGGTTTTGATACCAGCTATTACAAATCCGAATACGAAAAAGGCATCGACGGCGGCTTCGGCATTTACGATTCCGATGGCACGTCGGAGCGTGCATCCCTGCGTATCAGCCGCATGCTGATGCGTGGCGCAACGGGCAAAACCAGCGCCTGGATGAAAGTCGAACGCCGGGATAACTACAACGGCATCGAAAACGCGCGCATTGACGTTAGCTCAAAAACCTACACCTCGCTGGCGTCGGGCCTGACCTACGTTGGCGCCATGGGCGGTGGCTGGTTCTATGGCGATCTGAGCGTCACCGCGGCGGTGCCGTGGTTTGGTTCAGCCCGCGACGGCGATAAAGACCTTGAGGGTTTCGACGTCGATTATCTGAAATACAACGGCATTGCCTCCTGGACGCGCCCGCTCGCTAAGTTTGGCCGACTCGGCATGACCTACGAGCTGAACAGCGGTTTTCAGTACACGCCGGATGTGCTGGTGAGTGATGCCAAAGTGACTATCGGCGATGAATACACCGTTCGTGGTTTCAAAGACGATAACGTGATGAGCGACAGCGGCGCGTGGATTGCCAATAGCCTGCAGTTTCCTTTCGATATTGGACTGGCCGGTATTTACCAGCTGACGCCCTATATTGGCTACGACGTTGGCTTCACAAAAGATAATTGCCCGAAAGGCGTCAATGTCTGCGACAGCCAATTCATGATGGGCGCATCAGTGGGCGTTAAAGCCACTGGCAGCCATTTCTCTTCCTACGTTATGGCAGGGTGGCCCGTTAAAAAACCAGACTCAATGGAAGAAGAAACCGTCGATAACACGGTGGTTTATTACAAAACGGAAATTAACTTCTAACAAAGGGAAGAATAATGAAAAACAAAAACACACGCAGCGGAAAAATAACCACGCGCAATTTGCATAAGCGGCTCTGCCCATTATATCTGTCTTTGGCCGGCATTTTCTCGGCCCCCGTCGATGCGGCAACCACGCCTGATAATCGTCAGTCGAAAGGCCCTACCATGGGCCAGGCGGCCAACGGCACGCCCGTGGTGAATATTGCCGATCCTAATGCGAAAGGCATCTCCATGAATAAATTCAACGAATTTAACGTTGAAAAACAGGGGATGATCTTTAACAACAGCATGCAGGACGGCGTAACGAAAATTGGCGGCTATGCGGTAAAAAATGCCCAACTGCAGCACGAAGCCAGCGCCATTATCAGCGAAGTAACGGGTGCGAAAGCGTCCTACATTAACGGCACGATGGAAGTTTTCGGTAAAAAGGCCGACATCATCATTGCCAACGAAAACGGCATTAGCGTAAACGGCGCAACCACCATCAATGCCAACAGCCTGACCCTCAGCACCGGTAAAGTGCAGGCAAATAACGACGGTTCCTATAAGCTGGCGGTCGAAAAAGGGGCGGTATCCGTCACCGGTCAGGGCATTAATACCGACGGGCTGGGCTACTTTGATATCGTTAGCCGCAGCGCGCAGCTGGAAGGCGAAATTGCTGGTAAAGCAGACATCAAAGTGCTGGCGGGCCAGAACGACTACGACCTTGCGACCCGTAGCCACACCGTGCGTAACAAAGGCGACGGACGCGGTCCGGCCGTGGCTATCGACGGTAGCGCGCTTGGCTCCATGTACGGCGGCAAGATCCAGTTGATCAGCACCGAATCCGGGGCGGGCGTCCGTCATGCCGGCGGCATTATCGCCAGCAGCGATCTCGAGATTAGTGCGGATGGCGACATTACGCTCGCAAGCCTGTCGAGCGAGAAAAATATGTCGCTCTCCGGCAAGAATATCACCCTGAACAAATCCACTTCCGGCGTTCAGGCAAAAAACGACATTATCATGAACGCCCTGGCGGGCATCACGCTGAATAACGACGTGATCGCCTCAACCGGCAAAATCCGCATTGATGCCAGCTCGCTGGTGCAAAACGCCGCCTCGCTGGTAACCAACAACACCACGACCACCGTTCCGGCGATTCAGATTAACGTCGCGGGCCAGTATACCCTGAACGGCAAACTGCAGGCGCTGGACGCCAACGGCAAGGTCATTGCAGACGGCGTCGTGACGCTGAAAAACGGCGATTTCGTTGTGAAGGTCAACGGCGTTGAAGTGCCGTTTGCCTCGCTGATCTCGGATACCCAGGTGATCAGCCACAGCGGTGACGTACAGATTACCGCAGGCAGCATGAATAACGGCAGCGGCAGCGTCCTGGCGAAAAAAGGCACCCTGCAGTTCACCCTGAAAGAGGCCTTTGTGAACAGCGGCTCCGTCAGCGCGACGGGGGACCTGACGATTGCGTCCGGCTCACTGAAGAACGACGGCGTGCTGTACGCATCCAATAACCAGACGCTCCGCGTCGGCAACCTGGACAACAACGGCCGCATCTTCGCGGAAAAACGGCTGGTGATGAACGCCAGCGCGCTGAACAACCGTGGAAACATCGGTGCGACCACTGACGCACTGCAGGTCACCACGACCGGCAATTTGACCAACAGCGGCACCCTCGTGGGTGATGCGGCAGCCGTCAGCCTGAACGTCGGCGGCGACGTCGACAACAGCGGTAACATCATCAGCAACGAAAAAGATGTCTCCCTGACTGCCAGCGGTAAATCCATCAAGAACCAGGGCAAAATCGAGGGGAAAAACGTTACCCTGACCGCGTCCAACGCCGACGCGACGCTTGAAAACAGCGGTACGCTGAACGCCAGACAAAAAGCGCAGGTGAAAGCGGCGAAGCTGAATAACAACGGCGGAACCCTGAGCGCAGCGGGCGATGTTGCGCTGAACGTCAGTAAGCAATTAAATAACACCCACGGCGGCGAGATCCTGGCGGGAGAAAACCTTACGCTGGACGGCGCGCAGACGACTGCACTGACCAACGACAATAGCCGGATCCAGGGGAAAAACGTCACCCTGACCAACATGTCCACTCTTACCAACACGGGCGACGCCGTTCTGCTCGCGAGTGGGGCGATGGATCTGTCCGGCACAACAACGCTGACCAACTCAGCCTCCGGCATTCAGGCAACGTCCATCCTGCTGGACCACATCGGCACGCTGAATAACATCAGCGATGCTACCCTCTATAGCAGCGGCAATCTCACTCTGTCCAACATCGGTACCCTCACCAACGATGCGTCTCAGCTGGTTGCAGACGGTGCGCTGGCGATGCTGAACATCACAAACGTATCCAACACCAACAGCGCCGCGATCGTCGGTAGCGGCAGCATAACAATCAGCAATGTGGATACGCTCCACAACAGCAACAGTGCGGTGATCCAGTCTGAGCATGCCCTCAGCATCAACAACGTGGGTACGCTGAACAACAGCACTGACGCGGCGCTCCTCGCCTCGGGCAACATGACCCTGGACGGTGTGAATACGCTGAACAATGCCTCGGTGATCCTCAGCGATGGCAGCATTACGGTGCAGAACGGCGACACGCTGCACAATAACGGCGTCGTGCAGGCGGGCACCGATCTGATTATCCGCAATATCCGCAGCCTGATGAACGACGGGAGCGACCATGTGCTCATGGCCCTGCGTAACCTGACGATCGAGGATGTGGATTCCCTGACCAACTCCAGCCAGGCGGCGATCACGGCCAGCATGAACACGGTGCTGAACGCCGTTGGCGTACTGACTAACCTCTCCGGTGGGGTGATTCAGGCCGTTGATGGGGCGTTAACCGTCGCGGCAAATTCACTCCTCAACAGCGGCAGTGAAAATGGTTCGAATTCGACTCTGGTGGCGGGCGGCGATGTGACCGTGACGTCAGAGAATGTGACCAACGAGAGTGGCGCGGCCATTGTCTCGACGGATAACAACCTGACGCTGAACGTGAAGAACACCCTTAACAACAGCGATGAAGCCGTGCTCGCAGGGGCAAAAACGACCTCGCTGAATGTTCAGACAGGCAACATCAAAAACACCACTGAAGCAGTCATTGCGGGCACAAATATTGCAGTTGCGACCAAAAACCTGCAAAACGATGCCAACGCCTCCATCACCGCCGACCGGGATCTGCAGCTGACTCTCGCCAGCCTGAACAACACGGCCGGTATTCTTGAGGCCGGACGCGATCTCACGCTTAGCGTTGACAACAGCCTGACCCTCGACGCCAATAACCAGAATATCTACGCCGGACGCGCGATGGCGATCGCCACGCACGGCGACTTTACCAATAGCACCCAGATGGAAGCGATTGGCGATTTGACCGTGAATGCAGACGGTAATTTCACCAACGCCGTCTCTATCGTGACCGGAGGCGATCTCAACGTCACCGCGGGCAATATCACCAACAATGCCGGTAGCCTGCTGTGGACGATGGGCGATATGAGTCTGGAAGCCCGTAACGGTACTTTCTTCAACGGCGTGTCGGGTAACGTGCTCAGCATGGGCGATATGTCGATTATCGCGAAGGAGATCCATAACCAGGCCGGGATCATTCGCGCAGAGAAGGATGTGAATTTAGACGCGGAATCCATCAGAAACGAAAGTAGCTATACCGGCGACGAAATCTCCATGACGGGTTATCAGAACGCCAGTGCGGTATATAGCACCGTAGAGCATCTCGCGACGAAATCTAACACCATGATTAACTTCTCAATGCCGGTTGTGACCTCGGGATTGAGACTGGATCATCAGGCCGAGATCAGCGCGGGCGGCAACATTAATATCAACCAGCGCAATATCTACGACAGAAAACAGATTACAAACAAAGGTGGTCTGATTCAGGCAGCGAAAGATATTACGGTTACCGGTGATATCTACAACTCACCGGAATACGGTGAAATGTCCATTTATGATTATCTGCAGCTGCCGTTAGAGATGCAGGGCGGGCTCACCTATCAGTGGCATTTAGGCGCCTATCATACGTCAACGTGGAACTTTGATACCCTTTACCAGTTCCTCGACTTCGAGTTTGGCAATGGCGCAGCGGCCGGTAAGACAGGCAGTGATGACCCTGAAAAAGCGCTCTGGTACAACGCCGTCGTGATGACCGGCAACGAGTCCACGCTTTTCAACAAAATGATGTCCGACATCTTCGGTGAAACCTGGCAAACCACCGACTACGGTACAATGTGCGGTATCTGGGCGAGCGTAACAGCCTCCAATAATGAGGCATTAAAAAACAATAAAACCTACTTCGTCCCTTCTGAAAAAGGTGAGATCACCGCGGGCGGTAACTTTACGCATAACGGCGGCACGCTGGATAACGGTATTGCGGACGCTGGGGTGATTAACAGCCACAGCGACGTAAGCGATATCGACGTGGGTGAATACACCGTGGATACGGTCATTGCCGGTTACGATGTCCAGGTGAATACCAAAAAAATTGACGAGCTGGCGATGGGCATTAGCCCGATGCCAACCATCAAGGATATGGTCTCCATTCCGGGCATGTTTGAAGTCTCAACCGACTTTAAGAAAACCGCCGAAGCGGAAAAAAATGGCACGGCTTATCCGGGGCCAGCCAACAATATCGTTCCGATCTTTGAAACGCGTCCGTCAATGATCGATCAGAGCGCTTACACAGGATCGGATTACTTCTTCGATCAGGTGGGCTATGACCCGCAGAAGCCGGTTAACGTTATTGGTGATAACTACTTCACCTCAGAATTGATCCGCCGTGAGATCAACAGCTCGGTGGGCAGTTTCTTTTCGATCCGTGATGGTCTGGAAGGCGACGCGCTGGTGCAGGCCCTGATGGACAATGCAGGCGTGGCCGCACAGGACAGCGAGCTGGGGCTGGTTGTCGGTCAATCCCTGACCGAGGAGCAGCGCAACGGACTGGACGCCGATATCGTCTGGTTCGTCAATCAGACGGTGAACGGAGTGGACGTGATGGTCCCGGTCGTGTACCTGTGCCCTGAAACGCTTCGTCAGATGGAGAGCGGAGACGTTAACGGCGGCACCGCGACCGTTCATGCCGGTGGCGATATGAACGTCGACGCGAACAGCATCAATAACGCCAACGGTACAATCTCATCCAAAGGCGACATGACGCTGGTCTCTGATGGGGATATCAACAACGTTAGCAACGGCATGAGCGCGGGTATCTCTGCGGGCGGCGACATCAATATGTCCAGCACCAGCGGCAATATCAATAACAACGGCGCGGCGATTAACGCTGAGGGCGACGTGAACATGTCCGCAGCTCAGGGTGACATCACCATGACGGCCAGCGTAGGGCGCGATGAGAGCGGCAAGCAGGTGATCCACGCCTTTGAGGACGGCGTTACCGCAGGCGGCAGCATTAACATGGAGGCTAAATCCATCACCTCCAACGCGTCGGATATTACGGCGGGTCAGGATGTAAGCATGAAGGCCACCGACGGCGACGTCACCTTCAATGACCTGCATGAAATTGACGCCACGCGTATCATTGATAACGACGTCAGAAGCGCGCTCAACTACACGATGTCTGATACCTCAACCACCACGGGCAAAGCCATTGGCGCGAATGTTTCCGCTGGCGGCAACATGAGTATCGAGGCCAAAAACGACGTAGTGATGGAAGGGGGGACCTACAACGCCCAGACCGGCAGCATCACCGCTGAAAATGACGTGACGATCAAAACGTCCCAGGACGTTGCTCACGAAGAACAGCACAGCTCGTCACGCGAGTTTGTCATCAGCGCGGGCGTCAGCGGCGGCGGCCAGTCGGTTAACACCAGCTACGGCACCATGGACGGCGGCAGCACCGAAACGACCTCCGGCGACTATGTCAGCGCAGGATCAGAATCCGACACCTCTGCAATCGGCAAGAAGCCTGGCCGTGCGCCGGTGAATGATACGGCTGGCTTCACGTTTGGCATGAGCACCTCCAGTGACTCGTCCGTCACCGACAGCAAAAAGAACACCAATGCCGCAATCAACTTTGGCCAGTCCGGGACGATTGAAGCCGGTAAGACCGCTGACATCGGCGGGGCGGATCTCAGCGCGGGCGACGCCCTGACCATCAACGCCGAGGACGTCGCGACCACGAAATATGAAGATGAGATGAAAAACACCTCATCCCATAAAGCGACGTCGTTTGGTATCACGGGTGAAGCCCACAGCACCCTTGTAGATACCTTTGATAAAGCCGGTAACCTGATTGAAAAAGGCACCGAAGGCCAGACTGCCAACGCCGGAACAACGGCTGCGGAAGTGCTGGGCGAGGCCTCTAACCTGCTGCTTAACGATCTGGCTGGCGGTTCCGTTACCATTGGCGGCAGTTCGTCTAAATCGCACTCAACCTCCACCTCCACGGCGGAAAACATTAACCACATCAGCGCCAATAACGTTTCGATCAATACCAAAAAAGACACCACGTTGAACGGAACAGACATTAGCGGCCAGAACGTTGAAATTAACGCAGGCGGCGATGTGAACATGAATGCGGCGAAATCCACATCCAGCTACAGCAACACCACCGAGGAGCACTCGGCGGGCATCTCGGCTGGCGTGGGCGTGGATCTCTCCGGCGTGAGCGGCGGCGCGTCTGTCGACTACAGCGGCAGCAAAGAGACCGGAACAGGCAACAGCACCAGCTACACCAACAGCACCATTACGGCAGGCGACGTCAAAATTAAGTCCGGCGGCGACATGACCATGAGCGGTGCCAACATTGATGCCAATACCGCGGACGTGGATGTTGCAGGGGATATGACCGTGAACTCCCTTCAGGATACGGTTCACACGGACAACGAGCGTGCCAACTGGGGTGCATCCGTCGGTGTAGCCGTGTCGACGAAAGGCGTGATGCCTACCGGGGCCGTTAACGGCGGCGGCGGCTCAGAGGCTTATGACTCGGCAACCACCGCGAAGCAGTCCGGCATTCACACCACGGGGGACGTGCAGGTGAAAACCGGCGGCGACCTCAACATGGCGGGGGCCAATATCGTCTCTGATAATGGCACCGGTAACGTCAACGTTGCGGGCAATATCAACGCCAAAGACCTGCAAGATACCGTTGAGCAGGACGGCCTGTACGGCGGTGGCGGCGTAGGTATCGGTGGTTTGCCGGGTAAAAAAGGCGGCATTCCATCGGCTAACATCTACGTGGATACGGTCGATGAGATCCACCGTAACGAAACGCAGAAATCCACCATTTCCGTGGGGGGCACCACCAGCAAAGGTACGACTGGCGAGATCAACACCAACAAGGATGAGATGTCCGTTGTCACCCGTGACGAAAAAGAAGCGGGCAACAATATCTCCTATACCCTTGCGGATCCTGGCATCGGTAAGAAGAAAAAAGGCAGTTACGACGTCGATACGCCGAGCGACCACCACAATAGCGGCTCGTCGAAGCATTCGAGCGATGGCACCAGGAAGAAAGAGGTTACGCCAGCGAAACCTGCGCACAGCGAAGATGTGCCAGCCGTTACGCCGTCGAAAGCCGACAATCTGAAGCCTGCGCCGAAACCGGCTGACAGTACGAAGAAGACGGATACCACCCCGTCTAAAACCACGCACAGCGAAGAGGCACCTGCCGTTACGCCGTCGAAAGCGGACGATCTGAAGCCTACACCAAAACCGGCTGACAGCGCGAAGAAGACGGATACCACCCCGTCTGAAACCGCGCACAGCGAAGCAGTGCCGGCCGTTACGCCGTCGAAAGCGGATGACCTGAAGCCTGCACCGAAACCGGCTGACAGCACGACGAAGACGGATACCACCCCGTCTGAAACCGCGCACAGCGAAGCGGTGCCTGCCGTTACGCCGTCGAAAGCGGACGATCTGAAGCCTGCGCCGAAACCGGCTGACAGCACAACGCCGAAGAAAAAATGGGACGTTCCAAATACGAATTACCCAACGCTTTCTCCGGGTTCTGCAACCGGTAAAACCGGCAAAGATATGCCGAAAACGCCTGAGCACAGAAAGTGGAACGGCGACATGACCAACGGCGTGGCGCCGTCGAGCAACCCGAAAGGCACCGACGTCAAGCTCTCGCCAGGTTCCTCCACCGGTCAGACCGGCATGGACATGCCGAAAACGCCTGAGCACAAGCAGTGGAACGGCGACATGACCAACGGTGTCACGCCGTCGAGCAACCCGAAAGGCACCGACGTCAAGCTCTCGCCAGGTTCCTCCACCGGTCAGACCGGCATGGACATGCCGAAAACGCCTGAGCACAAGCAGTGGAACGGCGACATGACCAACGGTGTCACGCCGTCGAGCAACCCGAAAGGCACCGACGTCAAGCTCTCGCCAGGTTCCTCCACCGGTCAGACCGGCATGGACATGCCGAAAACGCCTGAGCACAAGCAGTGGAACGGCGACATGACCAACGGTGTCACGCCGTCGAGCAACCCGAAAGGCACCGACGTCAAGCTCTCGCCAGGTTCCTCCACCGGTCAGACCGGCATGGACATGCCGAAAACGCCTGAGCACAAGCAGTGGAACGGCGACATGACCAACGGTGTCACGCCGTCGAGCAACCCGAAAGGCACCGACGTCAAGCTCTCGCCAGGTTCCTCCACCGGTCAGACCGGCATGGACATGCCGAAAACGCCTGAGCACAAGCAGTGGAACGGCGACATGACCAACGGCGTGGCGCCGTCGAGCAACCCGAAAGGCACCGACGTCAAGCTCTCGCCGGGTTCATCCACCGGTCAGACCGGCATGGACATGCCGAAAACGCCTGAGCACAAGCAGTGGAACGGCGATATGAGCGCAACAGCGCAGCCGAAGCAGTGGCTGCCGCTGATGACGGAAACGCCAATTAATATCTATGCGAAGGTGATCATTACGTTCGAGGATGAACAGCTGAGTTAACCGCCCTCCCCCGTCGTTCACCGGCGGGGTTTTCATGTAGCCATAAAAAAAGGGTCTGACCGCGGTCAGACCCTTTTCATATTCAGCTGGCGGAATAATTACTCGTCTTCGAGATAAGTATATCCGTACAGCCCCGCCTCAAACTCTTCCAGGAACTGCTGCTGCAATGCATCGTCGAGACCGGTGTTTTTCACCTGGTCGCGGAACTGGGTCAGCAGCGTTTTCGGATCGAGCTGAACGTATTCCAGCATGTCTGCCACGGTATCCCCCTCGTCAGACAGCTCAACTTCCACGCTGCCGTCAGGGAAGACAAACACGTCAACCGCTTCGGTATCACCGAACAGGTTGTGCATGTTGCCGAGGATCTCCTGGTACGCCCCGACCATAAAGAAGCCCAGCATCGGCGGGTTCTCCGGGTCGTACTCCGGCATTGGCATGGTGGTGGCGATACCGTCGCCGTCAACGTAGTGGTCGATAGCACCGTCGGAGTCACAGGTGATGTCCAGCAGCACCGCGCGACGTTCCGGGGCGTGGTTCAGCCCTTCCAGCGGCAGAACCGGGAACAGTTGGTCGATACCCCATGCATCCGGCATCGACTGGAACAGCGAGAAGTTGACGTAAATCTTATCCGCCATACGTTCCTGCAGCTCGTCGATAATCGGACGGTGCGCGCGGTTGCTCGGGTCGAGCTGCTTTTGCACTTCATGGCACATGTTCAGATAAAGCTGCTCCGCCCACGCACGCTCCTGCAGGCTGAAGGTGCCTGACGAGTAGCCGACGTGAATATCGTGCAGATCCATCTGGCTGTCGTGCAGCCATTCGCGCAGGGAGCGACGCGTGCCCGGCTCGTGCATCTCCTGCCAGGTTTCCCACATGCTTTGCAGGGAACGCGGTGCATCATCCTGCGGCGGCGTCGCTTCGGAAATTTCGCTACGCTCAACGCCGATGATATTAGAGACCAGCACCGTATGGTGCGCGGTCACCGCGCGACCGGATTCGGTGATCACCGTCGGGTGCGGCAGGCCGTGCTCTTCACAGGCATCACCGATCGCCCAGATGATGTTATTGGCGTATTCATTCAGACCGTAGTTCACCGAGCAGTCAGACTGCGAGCGGGTCCCTTCGTAGTCCACGCCCAGGCCACCGCCCACGTCGAAGCACTGAATATTCACGCCAAGCTTGTGCAGCTCAACGTAAAAACGGGCTGATTCACGCACGCCGGTGGCGATATCGCGAATATTGGCCATCTGCGAACCGAGGTGGAAGTGCAGGAGCTGAATGCTGTCCAGACGACCGCGCTCGCGCAGAATCTCCACCAGTTGCAGTACCTGGTTCGCCGCGAGGCCGAATTTGGATTTTTCACCGCCGGAGGACTGCCATTTACCGGAACCCTGAGACGCCAGACGCGCACGCACGCCGAGGCGTGGCACCACGTTAAGACGTTCAGCCTCTTCCAGCACGATCGCGATTTCAGTCATCTTCTCGATAACCAGATAGACCTTGTGGCCCATCTTCTCGCCAATCAGCGCCAGACGAATGTACTCACGGTCTTTGTAGCCGTTACAGACAATGACCGAACGGGTCATGCCCGCATGCGCCAGAACCGCCATCAGCTCCGCTTTGGAGCCGGCTTCGAGGCCCAGCGGCTCGCCGGAGTGGATAAGGGACTCAATCACGCGGCGGTGCTGGTTCACCTTAATCGGGTAAACCAGGAAGTAGTCGCCTTTATAGCCGTAGGATTCACGCGCGCGCTTGAAGGCGGCGTTAATAGAACGCAGGCGATGTTGCAGGATCTGCGGGAAGCAGAACAGTGCAGGCAAACGCTGGCCCTGTGCTTCACGGGCTTTCACCAGTTTGGCGAGGTCCACGCGCGCTTCAGGGACGTCCGGATCCGGGCAAACGCTGATGTGGCCCAGTTCGTTGACGTCGTAGTAGTTATTGCCCCACCAGGCAATATTGTATGTGCGCAGCATCTTGCTGGCTTCCTGGGAGCTCATCGCAACCTCCTGCATAGAACGTAGTACACCCTGTTCGCCCGCTGACGAAGGCGAAAAAGAAGACATGTCGTCAGACATAGCGAACCTCAACTCTTTGTATTAAGTGTAAAACAGTTGACTACTATCGCAGCGTTATACGGCGATAACAACCCATAAACGGCTCCGTTTCCCAGCAGAGTATGCTGAAATCCAGACCGTGCGACCGGTTTCTTATTCATATCATTGTAAAACACGTATCCGAACTCTGTATGACAAGGTTCGGCGAAACCACGAGAAAACTCTTGTATTAACAAGAGCGCCCTTGTTCAGTTTTCACACAGCCTGACCGGCCCTGGAATCCTGAGAAGCGCCGAGATGGGTATAACATCGGCAGGTTTGCAGACTAGAAATGCGGGTTGCGGGAATCAAATGCGCGCCAGAACGGCTGCGCTGAATTAGCGGAAAACGATGGTTCATTATCTCGTATCACCTCCACGGCCGCCTCTGCTGAAACGGACCCCAAGCCAAAGCTAAAAGTTCACTGCTTAACCCGGCTGGAAGTGGCGACTCGATGAGTTCATCGAGCGCTTATTTTGTATGAGCCGCGCGCCGCGTTTTATACCGAGAAGGGGGCTAAAAAGCAAAACAAAAATGCGTGGGTTGCCAGCGCCGTCAGGAAAAATTTCCAGCAGACATTTCAACGCCGTGAGAGATGAATCAAAAAAAACTGGAAATCGGGCGAAGATGTGACCTAAAATAGCCATCCAGATGTTAATCCATCTATACTGATTAACACTCATACTGCCAGTGTCAAAAACCTGCAGGCCTTGGTAGAATTATCTCCTTTGGCTATTCCACACAGCAGCTTGAGCTAACCAAATTCCTCTTAGGTGAAATAAAACATGGCAAAACACCTGTTTACGTCCGAGTCCGTATCAGAAGGACATCCTGATAAAATTGCTGACCAAATCTCCGATGCGGTGCTGGATGCGATCCTGGCGCAGGATCCTAAAGCGCGCGTCGCGTGCGAAACCTATGTCAAAACTGGCATGGTTCTGGTTGGCGGTGAGATCACCACCAGCGCATGGGTTGATATCGAAGAGATCACCCGTAACACGGTGCGTGAAATCGGTTATGTGCATTCTGATATGGGCTTTGATGCCAATTCTTGCGCGGTGCTGAGCGCCATTGGCAAACAGTCTCCAGACATCAACCAGGGCGTTGACCGTGCCGATCCACTGGAACAGGGCGCGGGCGACCAGGGCCTGATGTTTGGCTACGCGACCAACGAAACCGACGTGCTGATGCCAGCCCCGGTCACCTACGCGCACCGTCTGGTACAGCGTCAGGCTGAAGTACGCAAAAACGGCACCCTGCCGTGGCTGCGCCCGGATGCAAAAAGCCAGGTCACCTTCCAGTACGATGACGGCAAAATCGTTGGCATCGATGCGGTGGTACTGTCTACCCAGCATTCCGAAGAGATTGACCAGAAATCCCTGCAAGAAGCAGTGATGGAAGAGATCATCAAGCCGGTTCTGCCGACCGAATGGCTGAGCTCTGCGACCAAATTCTTCATCAACCCAACCGGACGCTTTGTTATCGGCGGCCCAATGGGTGACTGCGGTCTGACCGGACGTAAAATCATCGTTGATACCTACGGCGGCATGGCACGTCACGGCGGCGGTGCGTTCTCTGGTAAAGATCCGTCTAAAGTTGACCGCTCTGCGGCATACGCGGCACGTTATGTTGCGAAAAACATCGTTGCTGCCGGCCTGGCTGACCGCTGTGAGATTCAGGTTTCTTACGCCATCGGCGTGGCTGAGCCAACCTCCATCATGGTTGAAACCTTCGGTACCGAGAAAGTGCCTTCAGAACAGCTGACCCTGCTGGTACGCGAGTTCTTCGACCTGCGTCCATACGGACTGATTCAGATGCTGGATCTGCTGCACCCAATCTACAAAGAAACCGCGGCATACGGTCACTTTGGTCGTGAACATTTCCCATGGGAAAAAACCGACAAAGCCGCCCTGCTGCGTGAAGCTGCCGGTCTGAAATAATCGACTGACAAGAGCGTTAAAAAAGCCAGCCTTTGTGCTGGCTTTTTTTGTGTTTGGAACCGCTTACACGCCAGTCCATGTACCTCGCTTTCGGAATAATCTCTTTGCGTGATGGCATTTCTTGTGCTGTTACATTTCCTTTCAGTTAAGTCTGAAATGTATTCTTTCGCGATGCATATCACCTCATTTACCTCTATATTTTCAAAGCTTTAATAATTTTTACGGTTACACACCAGTGTAACCGATTACACCAATGTGATTAATCTCACATATTTTTACGGGTCACTCACCTACCCTTAACATCAATAAAACTGATAACCCAACTGGAGGGCATAATGCCTGACAATAAAAAACAGGGGCGTACGTCCAACAAGGCGATGACATTCTTCGTCTGCTTCCTCGCCGCCCTGGCAGGTTTACTTTTTGGCCTGGATATCGGCGTGATTGCTGGCGCCCTTCCCTTCATCGCAGACGAATTCCAGATTAACGCGCATACCCAGGAATGGGTGGTCAGCTCGATGATGTTTGGCGCAGCGGTTGGTGCTGTCGGCAGCGGCTGGCTCTCCTTCAAGCTCGGACGTAAAAAGAGCCTGATGATTGGTGCCATTCTCTTCGTCGCCGGTTCACTCTTCTCTGCTGCCGCTCCTAACGTTGAAGTGCTTATTCTTTCCCGCGTACTGCTGGGGCTGGCCGTCGGCGTCGCGTCCTACACCGCCCCGCTCTATCTCTCTGAAATTGCGCCAGAGAAAATTCGCGGCAGTATGATTTCGATGTACCAGTTGATGATCACCATCGGTATTCTCGGGGCTTATCTTTCCGATACCGCGTTCAGCTACAGCGGGGCATGGCGCTGGATGCTTGGCGTGATCATCATCCCGGCCATTTTGCTGCTGATTGGCGTCTTCTTCCTGCCGGACAGCCCACGCTGGTTTGCCGCAAAGCGCCGCTTCCACGATGCCGAACGGGTGCTGCTGCGCCTGCGCGACACCAGTGCGGAGGCGAAAAACGAGCTGGAAGAGATCCGCGAAAGCCTGAAGGTGAAGCAGTCTGGCTGGGCGCTGTTTAAAGAGAACAGCAACTTCCGTCGCGCAGTATTCCTCGGCGTGCTGCTGCAGGTGATGCAACAGTTCACCGGGATGAACGTCATCATGTATTACGCGCCAAAAATCTTTGAGCTGGCGGGTTATACCAACACCACCGAGCAGATGTGGGGCACCGTCATCGTCGGCCTGACAAACGTGCTGGCGACCTTTATCGCGATCGGCCTGGTGGACCGCTGGGGACGTAAACCTACCCTGACGCTGGGCTTCCTGGTCATGGCGATCGGTATGGGCGTGCTGGGCACCATGATGCACGTCGGCATCCACTCCCCAACCGCACAGTATTTTGCGGTAGGCATGCTGCTGATGTTTATCGTCGGGTTCGCGATGAGCGCCGGTCCGCTGATTTGGGTACTGTGTTCTGAGATCCAGCCGCTGAAAGGGCGTGATTTTGGTATCACCTGCTCAACTGCAACCAACTGGATTGCCAACATGATTGTCGGCGCGACGTTCCTGACCATGCTCAATACCCTGGGCAATGCCAACACCTTCTGGGTCTACGCCGGCCTGAACATCTTCTTTATTGTGTTGACCATCTGGCTGGTTCCAGAAACCAAACATGTTTCACTGGAACATATTGAACGTAACCTGATGAAAGGTCGTCCACTGCGCGAAATCGGCGCACACGACTAATCCTCCTGCGGGAGGCGCCTCTTGCGCCTCCCCGCTTCGCGCTTTATGCTCTGCCCCTATGAAAGCTCCCCGTCTCCCCATCGCCCTTCAGCAAGCCGTTATGCGCAGCCTGCGGGAAAAACTCGCCCAGGCGAACCTGAAGCTCGGTCGGAATTACCCTGAACCGAAGCTCGTCTATCAGCAGCGTGGCACCGCGGCGGGTACTGCCTGGCTGGAATCGTATGAGATCCGCCTGAACCCGGTGTTGATGATGGAAAACCAGCAGGCGTTTATTGAGGAAGTGGTGCCGCATGAGCTGGCTCACCTCCTGGTGTGGAAACATTTTGGTCGCGTCGCGCCGCACGGAAAAGAGTGGAAGTGGATGATGGAGGCAGTACTGGGCGTTCCGGCGCGCAGAACTCATCAGTTCGAGCTGGAATCTGTACGTCGCAATACGTTCCCTTACCGCTGCCAGTGTCAGCAGCATCAGCTTACCGTCCGCCGCCATAATCGCGTGGTCCGCGGCGAGGCGACCTACCGCTGCGTCAAATGCGGCGAACCGCTGATTGCGGAGTAATCATTTGAACATTCAGGAACTTTCCTGATCTGACTGATTGCATACAGGAAAAACATTCGTTACGTTGCGGGCTCGTTTTGACACGGAGTGTAAGATGTCCCGTAATTTTTCTCTCGCGGTCGCCTTTCTGACGACAGCGTTCTCAGGCCATGCTCTGGCCGATGGTATCAACAGTTTTTCCCAGGCCAAGGCAGCAGGCGTGAAGGTGAACGCCGATGTGCCGGGCGATTTCTACTGCGGCTGTAAAATTAACTGGCAGGGTAAAAAAGGGGTCGTGGACCTGGAGTCCTGCGGCTATAAGGTGCGTAAAAACGAAAACCGCGCCAGCCGCATCGAATGGGAACATGTCGTTCCGGCATGGCAGTTTGGCCACCAGCGCCAGTGCTGGCAGGATGGCGGTCGTAAAAACTGTTCTAAAGATCCTGTCTACCGCCAGATGGAAAGCGATATGCATAACCTGCAGCCCGCCGTGGGTGAAGTGAACGGTGACCGCGGCAACTTTATGTACAGCCAGTGGAACGGTGGCGAAGGCCAATATGGCCAGTGCGGCATGAAGGTGGATTTTAAAGAAAAAGTCGCCGAGCCGCCTGCCCGTGCGCGCGGCAGCATCGCCCGCACCTACTTCTACATGCGTGACCGCTACGACCTCAACCTCTCCCGTCAGCAGACGCAGTTGTTCAATGCGTGGGATAAGCAATATCCGGTGACGGAGTGGGAATGTCAGCGCGACGAACGCATCGCCAGAGTCCAGGGGAATCATAACCCGTACGTCCAGCGGGCTTGCCAGGCGCAAAAGAGCTAACCTACACTACGGCAATTCGCTTATCTCGCATGACATATGGAATTTCTGACTATGCGCATTCCTCGCA
The DNA here is from genome assembly GCF_010692925.1 of Enterobacter sp. T2. Taxonomy (NCBI): domain Bacteria; kingdom Pseudomonadati; phylum Pseudomonadota; class Gammaproteobacteria; order Enterobacterales; family Enterobacteriaceae; genus Enterobacter; species Enterobacter sp. T2. The sequence continues at coordinate 3,966,976 of NZ_CP048736.1, forward strand.
TTTACCACCCTGAACTGATTACCGCAGGTCGCGAAATCGCCCTGTCTGACGATGCCGCCAACCACGTTGGCCGCGTGCTGCGCATGGGGGCTGGCCAGGCAATACAGCTTTTCGACGGCTCTAATCAGGTTTTCGAGGCGGAAATCACCCGGGCGGATAAAAAAAGCGTGCATGTGAATGTGTTGCGCGGTGAAGTGGACGATCGTGAATCGCCGCTGCACATCCACCTGGGCCAGGTCATGTCCCGCGGGGAAAAGATGGAATTCACCATTCAAAAATCCATTGAGCTGGGTGTAAGCCTCATTACGCCACTTTTTTCCGAGCGCTGTGGCGTTAAACTGGATGCGGAACGTCTGAACAAAAAGATCCAGCAGTGGCAGAAAATTGCCATTGCGGCGTGTGAACAGAGCGGCCGCAACCGCATACCGGAGATCCGCCCGGCAATGGACCTGGAGGACTGGTGTGCCGAAGAGGAGAGCGGACTGAAGCTCAATCTTCATCCGCGCGCCAGCGCCAGCATTAATACGCTGCCGCTGCCCGTTGAACGTGTACGCCTGCTGATTGGCCCCGAAGGCGGCCTGTCGGCGGACGAAATTGCGATGACGGCGCGTTACCAGTTTACTGATATTCTGTTGGGACCTCGCGTTCTGCGCACTGAGACAACGGCACTCACGGCCATTACCGCGCTACAGGTACGGTTTGGCGATCTGGGTTGAAGTATAAACGGAGAAGAACATGATTAAGCTCGGCATCGTGATGGACCCCATCGCAAACATTAACATCAAGAAAGATTCCAGCTTCGCTATGTTGCTGGAAGCGCAGCGTCGCGGCTATGAGCTCCACTATATGGAGATGAACGATCTTTACCTGATCAACGGTGAAGCCCGCGCGCGTACCCGCATCGTTAACGTCGAGCAGAACTACGACAAATGGTACGAGTTTGGCACCGAGCAGGATATTGCCCTGGCCGATCTCAACGTTATTCTGATGCGTAAAGATCCGCCGTTCGACACCGAATACATCTACTCCACCTATATCCTTGAGCGTGCCGAAGAGAAAGGGACGCTGATCGTCAATAAGCCGCAGAGCCTGCGCGACTGCAACGAGAAGCTTTATACCGCCTGGTTCTCAGACCTGACGCCTGAAACGCTGGTGACCCGCAGCAAAGCTCAGCTGAAGGAGTTCTGGCAAAAACACGGCGATATCATCATGAAGCCGCTGGACGGCATGGGCGGCGCGTCTATTTTCCGCGTGAAGGAAGGCGACCCGAACATTGGCGTGATTGCCGAAACCCTGACCGAACTGGGTACCCGCTACTGCATGGCCCAGAACTATCTGCCCGCCATTAAAGATGGCGACAAACGCGTTCTGGTCGTGGATGGCGAACCCGTACCTTACTGCCTGGCACGTATCCCACAGGGTGGCGAAACGCGCGGTAACCTGGCGGCCGGTGGACGCGGTGAGCCGCGCCCGTTGACAGAAAGCGACTGGGAAATTGCCCGCCGCGTTGGCCCAACGCTTAAAGCCAAAGGCCTGATCTTTGTTGGCCTGGACATCATTGGCGATCGCCTGACGGAAGTGAACGTCACCAGCCCAACCTGCATTCGCGAAATCGAAGCGGAGTTCCCGATCTCGATCACCGGAATGCTGATGGACGCTATCGAAAAACGTTTACAGAAATAATCTGTGACAGCGCCCGGCTTTATCCCCATACTGGGCGCTGTCGCTTTTTAAACCAGGAAACAGTACCTCTGACAATGAATTTACAGCATCACTTTCTTATTGCCATGCCTGCTCTCCAGGATCCGATTTTTCGCCGCGCCGTGGTTTATATTTGTGAATACAATGAAGACGGCGCGATGGGCATTATCATCAATAAGCCGCTGGAAAACCTGCAGGTTGAAGGGATTCTGGACAAGCTGAAAATCCCGGCTGAAGCACGACTGCCGGAGATCCGGCTTGATAAACCAGTGATGCTGGGTGGACCACTTGCAGAAGATCGCGGCTTTATCCTGCATACCCCGCCGGTATTCTCTTCCAGTATCCGCATCTCCGATAACACCGTGATCACCACCTCGCGCGACGTTCTCGAAACGCTGGGTACCGCAGAACAGCCTTCCGAAGTGCTGGTGGCGCTGGGTTACTCGTCGTGGGAGAAAGGCCAGCTTGAGCAGGAAATCCTCGATAACGCCTGGCTTACCGCACCAGCGGACATGAATATTCTGTTTAAAACCCCGATAGCCGATCGCTGGCGCGATGCGGCAAAACTGATTGGCATTGATATTCTGACCATGCCTGGTGTCGCGGGGCACGCCTGATGAGCGGAACACTTTTGGCCTTTGATTTTGGTACCAAAAGCATTGGCGTCGCTGTGGGTCAGCGCATCACCGGTACCGCGCGTCCGCTCACGGCCCTGAAGGCCAACGACGGCACGCCTGACTGGAATCTTATCGAACGACTGCTGAAAGAGTGGCAACCGGATGATGTTATCGTTGGGCTGCCGCTGAATATGGACGGCACCGAACAACCCCTTACCGCCCGCGCGCGTAAGTTCGCCAATAAAATCCATGGCCGCTTTGGCGTCTCCGTGAAGCTTCACGACGAGCGTCTTAGCACCGTCGAAGCGCGTGCTGGCCTGTTTGAGCACGGCGGCTTCCGGGCGCTCAACAAAGGCAGCGTAGACTCCGCCTCTGCCGTCATCATCCTCGAAAGCTATTTCGAACAGGGCTATTAATCTCAGGGGCCTATAGCCGCCCCTGCGCCCGTCTCTCCGCCACGCTTTGATCAAAGTTCTGCATTCCCGCCTGCTGGCCTGTTTGAATGATACCGGGCAGTTGCCACGTTTTTCCTTCACGAATAAGATTTGCCGCCGCCGGGGTATTCACCAGCAGTTCATACAGCGCGACACGCCCACCCTGCAGGTCGGGAAGCAGCCTCTGTGCCAGCACCGCACGCAGGCTACCGGCCAGCTGGTTACGTACCGGGTCTTTCTCCTGCGCCGGGAAGGTGTCCACCAGCCGATCAATGGCCTGCGAGGCACCCCGCGTATGCAGTGTCGCCAGCACCAGATGCCCGGTCTCCGCCGCCGTCAACGCGAGACGGATCGTCTCTGCATCACGCAGCTCCCCCAGCAAAATCACATCTGGATCCTCGCGTAACGCTCCGCGCAGCGCCTCGACAAAAGACGGGCAGTGCTGACCTATCTCCCGCTGCTGAATCAGGCAGCGTTCGCTCCGGTACAGATACTCCACCGGATCTTCAAGCGTGAGGATATGCCCGTCAGTATGGTGGTTGAGGAAATCGACCATCGCCGCCAGAGTGGTGGATTTGCCGCTGCCGGTCGCCCCCGTCACCAAAATCAACCCGTTGTCACTGGATAACAGTTCCGGAATGGCACGCGGCACGCCCAGCGAAGAGAGTGGCGAACAGGTGCGTGGCAGCAACCGCAGGGCGATGGACACCCCGTTAATCTGCTTAAACGCACTCCCGCGCAGACGCTGGCCTTCTGCCACCGTCACGGCAAAATCGACCTGACCGTGAGCCCACCAGCTTCCCTGCTGCTCATCATTGAGCCACGCTTTTAATAACGCCCCGACATCAGGCGGCGGAAACGGCGCGGGTTCAAGGCGTCCTGACCGGCGCCAGCGGGGTGGCGAATCACTGCACAGGTGTAGATCGGAGACGTTATGCTTTACACTAAGGGCCACCATTTCTTCCACATCCATAGACTACTCCTCGGAAAATGAACGACATTGCGCATAACCTGGCACAGGTCCGGGACAAAATCTCAGCTGCCGCAACGCGTTGCGGCCGTGCTTCAGAAGAAATTACGCTCCTTGCAGTCAGCAAAACCAAGCCTGCGAGCGCCATCGCAGAAGCGATTGATGCAGGCCAGCGCGCATTTGGTGAGAACTACGTGCAGGAAGGCGTGGATAAAATTCGCGACTTCCGGGAAAAGGGGAATACGGATCTTCAGTGGCACTTTATTGGTCCATTGCAGTCGAACAAAAGCCGTCTGGTGGCAGAGCACTTCGACTGGTGCCATACGATTGACCGTCTGCGCATTGCCACACGCCTGAACGAACAACGCCCGGCAGAGATTCCAGCGCTTAACGTGCTGATACAAATCAACATCAGCGACGAAAACAGCAAGTCTGGCATTGCGCTGAGCGAGCTGGATGCGCTGGCCGCAGACGTGGCCGCCCTGCCACGCTTAACCCTGCGTGGGCTGATGGCTATTCCGGCGCCAGAGTCAAGTTATGAAAGGCAGTTTGCCGTGGCACAGCAAATGGCTGTAGCATTTGAGGCGCTTAAAGCGCGCTACAACACGGTAGACACGCTTTCTCTGGGCATGTCGGATGATATGGAAGCCGCCATCGCGGCAGGCAGCACTATGGTGCGCATCGGTACCGCCATTTTCGGTGCGCGCGACTACTCCAAATAATAAGGAAACCTGAGGAACGCCATGAAGACGTTGACTTTCCTGCTCTCAACGGTCATTGAGCTGTATACGATGGCGCTTTTGCTGCGCGTCTGGATGCAGTGGGCCCGTTGTGATTTTTACAATCCGTTCTCCCAGTTTGTCGTGAAAATCACGCAACCTATTGTCGGGCCCCTGCGCCGTATTATCCCGGCCATGGGTCCCATCGACAGCGCTTCGCTGCTGGTAGCGTTTATTCTTAGCGTTATCAAAGCCATCGTGCTGTTTATGGTCATCACCTTCCAGCCGATTATCTGGATTGCCGCCGTGCTGATTCTGATCAAAACCGTCGGTCTGCTGATTTTCTGGGTGCTGCTGGTGATGGCCATCATGAGCTGGGTGAGCCAGGGGCGTAGCCCGGTAGAGTATGCCCTGATCCAGCTGGCCGAGCCGCTGCTGCGTCCGATCCGTAACTTACTTCCTTCTATGGGCGGCATCGACTTCTCCCCGATGATCTTGGTTCTGCTGCTCTATGTGATCAACATGGGGATCGCTGAACTGCTGCAGTCTACGGGCGACATGCTGTTGCCGGGGCTGTGGATGGCGCTATGAGTGCCGTAAGCACCTGCGCAGACGGGCTGGTTTTGCGGCTGTATATTCAGCCGAAAGCCAGCCGTGACAGTATTGTTGGACTGCATGGCGACGAGTTAAAAGTCGCCATCACCGCCCCGCCGGTTGACGGTCAGGCAAACGCGCATCTGACCAAATATCTGGCAAAACAGTTTCGCGTGGCCAAAAGCCAGGTCATCATTGAAAAAGGCGAACTGGGGCGGCATAAACAGGTAAAAATCCTCAACCCGCAATCCATCCCGACGGAAGTCGCGGCTTTGACAGAACAGGACTAAACCATGCAGAAAGTTGTTCTCGCGACCGGCAACGCCGGTAAAGTGCGCGAGTTGGCCTCGCTATTAAATGATTTTGGGCTGGATGTGGTCGCTCAGACCGATCTTGGCGTAGATTCTGCCGAAGAGACGGGGCTGACGTTTATTGAAAACGCGATCCTGAAAGCACGCCATGCCGCGCAGATTACCGGTCTGCCCGCCATTGCCGATGACTCCGGTCTGGCCGTCGATTTCCTTGGCGGCGCGCCGGGGATTTACTCTGCTCGTTATTCCGGTGTTGATGCAACCGACCAGCAGAATCTGGAAAAGCTGCTTGTTGCCCTGAAAGACGTACCGGACGAACAGCGGACCGCACAGTTCCACTGCGTGCTGGTCTATCTGCGTCACGCAGAGGACCCGACGCCGATCGTCTGCCACGGTAGCTGGCCGGGCGTGATTACCCGTGAAGCTGCGGGCAACGGCGGTTTTGGCTACGACCCGATTTTCTTTGTCCCGTCCGAGGGCAAAACCGCAGCGGAACTGACCCGCGAAGAGAAAAGCGCGATTTCCCACCGTGGGCGCGCACTGAAACTGTTACTGGAAGCACTGCGTAATGGCTAATTTGCCACCTCTGAGTCTTTATATTCACATCCCGTGGTGCGTGCAGAAATGCCCGTACTGCGATTTCAACTCGCACGCGCTGAAAGGTGAAGTGCCGCACGATGACTACGTTGCGCATCTGCTGGCTGACCTGGACGCCGATGTACCTTACGCACAGGGACGTGAAGTTAAGACCATTTTCATTGGTGGCGGTACGCCGAGCCTGCTGTCAGGCCCGGCGATGCAGACGCTGCTGGACGGCGTGCGTGCGCGCCTGAACCTGGCCGCGGATGCTGAAATTACGATGGAAGCCAACCCCGGTACCGTTGAGGCCGATCGTTTTGTCGAGTATCAGCGTGCAGGCGTGAACCGTATTTCCATCGGCGTGCAGAGCTTTAGCGAGCCAAAACTGAAGCGCCTGGGGCGCATTCACGGTCCTGAGGAAGCAAAGCGTGCGGCAAACCTGGCGACAGGACTGGGTCTGCGCAGCTTTAACCTCGATTTGATGCACGGCCTGCCGGACCAGTCGCTCGACGAAGCGCTGGACGATCTGCGCCAGGCGATTGAACTTAACCCGCCGCATCTGTCCTGGTATCAGCTCACCATTGAACCCAACACGCTGTTTGGTTCCCGTCCTCCGGTACTGCCGGATGACGACGCGCTGTGGGATATTTTCGAGCAGGGCCACCAGTTGTTAACCGCTGCGGGGTATCAGCAGTACGAGACGTCTGCGTATGCGAAACCGGGGTATCAGTGTCAGCACAACCTGAACTACTGGCGTTTTGGCGACTACCTGGGAATTGGCTGCGGCGCGCACGGTAAGGTGACTTTCCCGGACGGTCGCATTCTGCGTACCGCCAAAACCCGCCACCCGCGAGGGTATATGGAAGGCCGTTATCTCGAGCGCCAGCACGACGTTGAGGCGGCGGATAAACCGTTTGAGTTCTTTATGAACCGCTTCCGCCTGCTGGAAGCCGCGCCGCGCGCGGAATTTGCGCGTTACACCGGTCTGCCGGAGTCAGTGATTCGTCCTCAGATTGACGAGGCGCTGGCGCAGGGGTATCTGACTGAGTGTGAAGATTACTGGCAGATCACCGAGCACGGCAAACTGTTCTTAAATTCCCTTCTTGAGCTGTTCCTCGCCGACGATTCCTGAAGGCTAATTCAGGTTTTTGCATCCCGTTCTGCCAGCTGAGGGAAAGGCTGGCAGAGTGTGGGGATGGAAAACTCAAAACAACTTCGCAAACAAATGACGCCCGAAGAATTTCGCCTCTGGTATTTGCTCAGAGGTCGTCGGTTCTTTGGCTATAAGTTTCGCCGCCAGATGCCGATTGGGCCGTATGTTGCAGATTTTGCCTGTTTTAAGGCGAAATTGATTATTGAGCTCGACGGAGGGCAACATCAAAGCAAAGAGAAATACGATTCACGTCGTACAGAGTTTTTGCATACAAATGGCTGGGAAGTCGTGCGATTCTGGGACAATGAATTTACTTCTCAGGAAGAGGAAGTGCTGACGGTTATTCTTCAAAAATTGCAGAGCCTGATGCCCTCATCCTAACCCTCTCCCACAGGGAGAGGGAACGTTTACACCCTCTCCCCTGGGGAGAGGGCCGGGGTGAGGGGCCCAGCGCGCAGAGGATTACTTCAACGTCCCCACCAGCGCCTTCCGGCTATCTTCCAGCGACACCACGCGTTTACACACGTCTTTGCCGAACTGCTGGAAATCATCTTCCTGGTTCTTCCACTCGTTCTGAATTGAGGTCTGCAAGCCACCCAGACTGCCCAGCACGCCCTGCAGCGGGTTACCGCCGCCCTTCAGGACCGCTTTAGCCCCCATCTCGTTGATGCTGTCCTGCAGGATGCCGCCCATCGCCTGGTTCACCAGCTGCTGTCCGTCAGCACGGACCTGATCAATCGCCTTGTAGTGGAACGTCAGGCCATCAGAGCGCGTCTCGATAATCCGGTTCATCTGCTCTTTGAGCTGCTTATCGAGCTTCGTCAGGCGGGAGCGCATATTGCTGCTCTCCCCCACCTCTTTGGTAATGATCTTATCCAGTGCAACACGGCTTTTTTCAACGCGCGTCAGGGCACCTTCATTAATCCATGGCAGCGCGGTACGCAAATCGGCCTGATAGTCTTTCGCCTGCTCACGCTGTGCGGCTGTCAGATTGTACTCTTTGCCGTTAAAGGTGACGTTCCCTTGCGGCGTAATCACCAGATTGCCGTTCTCGCCTTTGACCTGCACGGTTTGCGGGCTTAACACCACGTCATCACGCGGGGTGACGCTACATTTATACTCCGCATGGGCGGTGAATCCGGTTGCCATCAAAGCAACAGCCAGCAACGTTTTGCGCATCTTAAACACTCCCTCAGACAAAATGGGCCAGCTAATGCTGGCCCCGTACTTGCTTTATTAGTCCCACCAAACGTCGAAAAGTTCGCTGACGCGGACATCTTCCAGCTTGTGGTCTTCAAGCCATTTACGAACCAGCGCCTGATGTTCTTCGGTGCATTTACCCACTTCCTGGGTGCAGATCAGACCTTCCCACGCCAGGTAACCGCTACCGTCGAAGGCCAGCTTGTTGGGCTCAATCACGTCGTTGATGAAGGCATCCACGTCCTGATCGATCTGTTCTACACTGGTGCCTTCCGGGAAACGCCACGCAACGGAGAAACCCACTTCCTGGAATTCTTCGATGTGCATTTTTTTACGCAGACGACGGCTACGATTCTTTGCCATTATTTCACCCTCTCGAACATTAAGTCCCATACACCGTGACCAAGACGATGGCCACGCTGTTCAAATTTCGTTACCGGACGTGAATCCGGACGCGGAACATAGTCGTTGCTTTCAGACTGGTTTTTATACCCGTCCAGAGACGACATCACTTCCAGCATATGTTCCGCATAAGGTTCCCAGTCGGTCGCCATATGGAAGACGCCGCCCAGTTTCAGCTTGCTTTTCACCAGCTCGGCAAACGGTGCCTGAACGATACGGCGTTTATTATGACGTGCTTTGTGCCACGGGTCAGGGAAAAAGAGCTGAACCATGGTTAAAGAATTGTCAGGAATCATTTTGTGCAGCACTTCCACCGCGTCATGACACATTACGCGCAGGTTCTCTACACCCTCTTCATGGGCAGTTGCGAGACACGCGCCGACGCCCGGGGAGTGCACTTCAATACCGAGGAAGTTTTGCTCCGGGCGAGCTTGCGCCATGGTCACCAGAGAGGTGCCCATACCAAAACCAATCTCCAGCGTGACTGGCGCTTCGCGGCCAAACAGCCCGGCAAAGTCCAGCGGCTGCTCGCTGAACTCAACGCCCATCACCGGCCAGTAGTTGTCCAGCGCATGTTGCTGCCCTTTTGTCAGGCGGCCCTGACGACGGACAAAGCTGCGAATACGGCGCAGCGGGCGACCGTTTTCATCAAATTCCGGTGAAATGACGTCGTTTTTCATAAAAGAGTTGTCTGCTTGTGAGAATGTTCGGGAAACGGGCATTATCCAAAGTTAAGGCGTCTATGCAAGCATGGGAAAGATCCGGTTTACAGCAGATTGACGCTGTGCTGCAATCTGCGTCCCTGATTATGTGAATCGATGACCATGCAAGCCTCTCAATTTTCAGCCCAGGTGCTGGACTGGTACGACAAATACGGGCGTAAAACCCTGCCCTGGCAAATTGAAAAAACGCCTTACAAAGTATGGCTCTCCGAAGTGATGTTGCAACAAACGCAGGTCGCCACGGTGATCCCATACTTTGAGCGTTTTATGGCACGCTTCCCGACGGTAACAGACCTGGCGAATGCCCCGCTGGACGAGGTATTGCACCTTTGGACAGGCTTGGGCTATTACGCCCGCGCGCGTAATCTGCACAAGGCCGCGCAGCAGGTCGCCACGCGCCACAACGGTAAATTCCCGGAAACTTTCGATGAAGTGGCAGATTTACCCGGCGTCGGGCGTTCAACGGCGGGAGCCATTCTCTCTCTCTCTTTGGGTAAGCATTTCCCGATCCTCGACGGCAACGTGAAGCGCGTGCTGGCACGTTGCTATGCCGTGGACGGCTGGCCCGGTAAAAAAGAGGTTGAGAAACGTCTGTGGGAGATCAGTGAAGCGGTTACCCCGGCCAACGGCGTCGAACGTTTTAACCAGGCGATGATGGATCTGGGTGCGATGGTTTGCACGCGCTCAAAACCCAAGTGCGAACTCTGCCCGCTCAATACTCTCTGCGTGGCCTACGCTAACCATTCGTGGTCGCAATACCCGGGGAAAAAACCGAAGCAGACGCTACCGGAGCGCACCGGTTACATGCTGCTGATGCAGCACGGCGACGAGGTGTTCCTGGCCCAGCGTCCACCGAGCGGCCTGTGGGGCGGTCTATACTGCTTCCCACAGTTTGAAGATGAAGATTTGCTGCGTGAATGGCTTAAACAGCGCGGTATTGCTGCCGATAACCTGACGCAGCTGACCGCGTTTCGCCATACCTTCAGCCATTTCCACCTGGATATTGTGCCGATGTGGCTTCCCGTGTCCTCATTTGCCTCGTGCATGGATGAAGGCACCGCTCTCTGGTATAACTTAGCGCAACCGCCATCAGTCGGGCTGGCGGCTCCCGTGGAGCGCCTGTTACAGCAATTACGTGCCGGTGCAATGGTTTAGCATCGACAAGAAAAAGAGGAATGAGTATGGCCAGAACGATTTTTTGTACTTTCCTGCAGCGTGACGCTGAAGGCCAGGATTTCCAGCTTTATCCGGGGGATCTGGGTAAACGCATTTATAACGAGATCTCCAAAGAAGCCTGGGGACAGTGGCAGAAAAAGCAGACCATGCTGATTAACGAGAAAAAGCTCAGCATGATGAACCCGGAACACCGCAAGCTGCTGGAACAGGAGATGGTGAACTTCCTGTTTGAAGGCAAAGACGTGCACATCGAAGGCTATACGCCTCCAGAAAAATAATATTGAGCGGCTGTTGCCGGGTGGCGCTGCGCTTACCCGGCCTACAAAACCGTAGGCCCGTGCAAGCGAAGCGCCGCCGGGCAATAGCAACGACTAAGCAAACACAACACGCACGCCCGGAATGATGAAAAAACTTTTAGCGCTAGCCCTTGTTGCGCCGTTGCTGGTCTCCTGTTCGTCAAAAAAAGGCGATGATTACAACGAAGCCTGGATCAAGGACACCAACGGTTTTGATATTTTGATGGGGCAGTTTGCCCACAACATCGAGAACATATGGGGATTTAACGAAGTTCTTATTGCCGGACCGAAGGACTACGTTAAGTACACCGACGCCTATCTGACCCGTAGCCACATCAACTTTGATGAGGGTACGATCACCATTGAAACCATCGCGGGTACTGACCCTGCGGCACGACTGCGTCAGGCGATTATCAAAACCCTGCTGATGGGTGACGACCCGGGATCTATCGATCTCTACTCCGATGCCGACGATATCACCATCTCGAAAGAGCCGTTCCTGTACGGTCAGGTTGTCGATCAAACCGGCCAGCCAATCCGCTGGGAAGGTCGCGCCACGAAATTTGCCGACTATCTGCTGCAGACGCGACTGAAGAGCCGCTCTAACGGCCTGAAGATAATTTATAGCGTCACCATCAACCTCGTGCCGAACCACCTCGACAAGCGTGCGCATAAGTATCTTGGCATGGTGCGTCAGGCATCACGTAAGTACGGCGTGGATGAGTCGCTGATCCTGGCGATTATGCAGACCGAATCGTCGTTCAACCCTTACGCGGTTAGCCGTTCCGACGCCCTGGGGCTGATGCAGGTAGTCCAGCACAGCGCCGGTAAAGATGTCTTCCGCGCGCAGGGCAAATCCGGCACGCCGAGCCGTAGCTATCTGTTCGATCCCCAGAGCAACATTGATACCGGCACGGCCTATCTGGCGATGCTGAACAATGTTTATCTCGGCGGCATCGATAACCCGACCTCACGCCGCTATGCCGTAATCACCGCCTATAACGGCGGCGCGGGCAGCGTGCTGCGCGTCTTCTCGAACGACAAAGTGCAGGCCGCAAACATCATCAACAGCATGGCGCCGGGGGATGTTTACTCAACCCTCACCACCCGCCACCCATCAGCGGAGTCCCGCCGCTATCTGTATAAGGTCAATACGGCGCAGAAGAACTATCGTCGTCGATAATCAACACACCTTCTCCTGCAAGGAGAAGGTGTTCTGCTTTCCCTCTCCCCGTGGGAGAGGGTCAGGGTGAGGGCATCAGGCCGCACTCACTCACCCCACCCATACGAAAATGTTATTTGCATCACAATCCAAACTGCAAATTAATGTGGATTGCATTTTTTTGCGGGAGGTAACAAAACATATCGTTGCCAACTGATAGAATTGCATCAAATAACAACCCTGAATGTTCCAAAAACAACATATCTCCCGCTCACTTGTGAGGAAAGTAACATGAACCTTAAGCTGCAGCTTAAAATATTGTCGTTTCTGCAGTTCTGCCTGTGGGGTAGCTGGCTGACTACACTCGGCTCCTATATGTTTGTGACGCTCAAGTTCGATGGTGCGTCAATCGGTGCCGTCTACAGCTCGCTGGGTATCGCGGCGGTCTTCATGCCAACACTGCTCGGTATCGTGGCGGATAAATGGTTAAGTGCGAAATGGCTGTACATGCTTTGCCATCTGGTGGGCGCGGGGACGCTGTTTATGGCGGCCGAAGTGACCACGCCGGGGGCAATGTTTATGGTGATCCTGCTTAACTCGCTGGCCTATATGCCAACGCTTGGGCTGATCAACACCATCTCTTACTACCGCCTGAAATCTGCCGGGATGGATATCGTGACCGATTTCCCGCCAATCCGTATCTGGGGCACCATCGGCTTTATCATGGCAATGTGGGGCGTGAGCTTCGCAGGCTTTGAACTGAGCCATATGCAGCTCTACATCGGTGCCGCGCTCTCCGTGCTGCTGGCGATCTTCACCCTGACGCTACCAACCATTCCGGTTTCAAACCAGCAGAAAAACCAGAGCTGGAGCACTATGCTCGGTCTGGACGCGTTCGCGCTGTTCAAAAACAAACGGATGGCGATCTTCTTTATCTTCTCCATGCTGCTGGGCGCAGAGCTTCAGATCACCAACATGTTCGGCAACACCTTCCTGCACAGCTTCGATAACAATCCGCTGTTTGCCGGAAGCTTTATCGTTGAGCATGCGTCGGTGATGATGTCCATCTCTCAGATCTCTGAGACGCTGTTCATCCTGACCATCCCGTTCTTCCTGAGCCGCTACGGCATCAAGAACGTCATGCTGATCAGTATCGCGGCATGGATGTTGCGCTTTGGTCTGTTCGCCTACGGCGACCCGAGCGCATTCGGCACCGTACTGCTGGTGCTGTCGATGATTGTTTACGGTTGTGCCTTCGACTTCTTCAACATTTCCGGTTCCGTATTCGTGGAAAAAGAAGTGAAGCCTGAAATCCGCGCCAGCGCTCAGGGCATGTTCCTGATGATGACCAACGGCTTCGGCTGTATTCTGGGCGGCGTGGTGAGCGGTAAAGTGGTAGAGATGTACACCACCAACGGCATCACCAACTGGCAGCCGGTGTGGCTGATCTTCGCCGCATACTCGCTGGTGCTGTTCTTCGCGTTCATCGCGCTGTTCAAGTACAAGCACGTGCGTGTGCCGAACGGTGCGCAGCCGATCGCGCACTAATCTTTGGTGTGTTGTGCCCGGTGGCGCTAACGCTTACCGGGCCTACAAAACCCAACCGTAGGCCGGGTAAGGCGAAGCCGCCACCCGGCTATTTTATTGCAGACAGCACCCACCCCACCGACAGCAAATCCGCGCTGCCCCCCGGACTCAGATTGCGTTCTATCAATGCGATATCCATTTTAAGCAACGCTTCGCGGTCCCAGCCGTTAGCCAGCAATTCCCGCGCGTAGTCCTGAACGTAGCGCAGCCCTTCCATGCCACCGCGCGACACCAGATTGCTGTCCTGATTGACTGACATCAGGCGTAACAGCAGGCTGTGAAGCGACCGTCCGTTCCACTGAGCCAACGCCTTACGCACTGTGGCAAAGCCGCTTTCCGCCTCACCGCGCGCGCCGGTTAAGCCGTGCTGCTGAAACTGCCGCTCGCCCGCCGTCGCCTGCCCGCTGCGCGCGGCCAACTCTCGCGACACCAGCCCGCGGCAGATGTTACCCACCTCACAACAGAGGCTGTCCGCAGAAAGATTGTTCACACGTCCGGCGGCGAAGCACAGTAAACCCAGGGCAAAAATCCCGCCTTTGTGCGTATTCACGCCGTTCGTCGCGGCGTACATCGCCTGCTCGCAGGCCATCCCCATTGGGCGGATAATCCGTAGCTGTGCGTCAGCGGGCTTATCTGCATGCGCGTTACCAAGTTCAGCAAAGCGCGCAAACCACGGCGTAATCGCCGCAATGCTGCGGGCAAACAGCGCGTGGTCCATATCGCGGTGGGAACCGTTATTGAGCTTGTCCACCAGCCCCGGTTTGGGCGTCAGCTCCAGCTCCTGCCACAGTGCCGCTTCGGCAAGCGCGGGCACGTCCGCAATGCGGGGTTTAGTCGCGAGCAAACCAGTCATCAATCATCTTCTCCACCCGGGAAACCACCTGCTCAACGGGATGGTTCCGCGAGCGGGAACAGGCATGCGCAGGTTCGTCGCAGATCAGGCAGCGTCTGAGATTTGCCCCCAGCGACTGACGCCCGACGTGGCCATGCTGAGGGCAGATAACATCCAGATCCCACAGCCTGCCGAGCGGGTGCGTCTGCTCCAGATCCGCGCAGTGCGCTTTAATTTCCGCTGCCGGATGAGCCACGCACCACAGGGCCTCGGGCCCGGTCGGAAGCCACAGCACCTGACGGTCCAGCACCTGCCAGCGGTTCTCCCATAGCAGCTGGTCGCACGTCTGGAGCGCTACGCCCATGGTGTTGCGATAGCGCAGGCTGTCTTTAATTTCCCCTGGCGTGACCAGCGTGAGGGAAATCACCGGTTGTTGATAGTGCTCAAGCATGTCAGCCTGACGCGCTGCGCGGCGCTCTTTCGCCGCCAGCAGTTCGTCCAGGCTGACACCCGTCCGCACGGGTGTCGCTACTGTCATAATCACTCCTTCACCTGTCGCACGGTGTCGATCACGCTGCCGTCGCGGTAGCGGATCACCCCGACGATTTTGTCGGTAAACTCAATCGGCTTTGGTACGCCCGTCAGCGATATCGCCCGTTCATAGAGCGCGTTGATATCCACAATCTTCAGCCCGGCAGCTATCAGCCGCTCACGCACCTCCGTGCGAGCCGGGTTAACCGCAATGCCGTGATCGGTGACCAGCACGTCGATGCTCTCACCCGGCGTGAGGCGCGTGGTGACGCGCTTCACGACCGTCGGAATGCGGCTGCGCAGCAGCGGCGCGACGACGATGGTGAGGTTCGCCGCAGCGGCCACGTCGCAGTGTCCGCCGGACGCGCCGCGCATCACGCCGTCGGAGCCGGTGATGACGTTGACGTTGAAATCAACGTCGATTTCGAGGGCGCTGAGGATCACCACGTCGAGCTGGTCGCAGCTTGCCGCCTTGCTGCCGGGGTTGGCGTAAACATTGGTGGAGATCTCCACGTGGTTCGGGTTGCGCGCCAGAGACGCCGCCGCCTGGCCGTCAAAGCACTGGGTGTCGAGCAGCTTTTCGATGAGCCCCTTCTCGTGCAAATCCACCAGGCTGCCGGTGACGCCGCCAAGCGCGAAGCGCGCCTTCACGCCGCTGCGCTCCATTTTCTCTTCCATAAAACGCGTGCAGGCGGTCGCCGCCGCGCCGGAGCCGGTCTGCATTGAGAAGCCCGGGTTAAAGTAGCCGGAATGTTCAATCACGTCCGCCGCATAGCGGGCGATCATCAGCTCGCGCGGGTTGCTGGTGACGCGCGCCGCGCCAACGCTGATTTTCGCCGGGTCACCGACGCTCTCAACCTGCACGATGTAGTCCACCTGGTCCTGCACCAGGCTGGCGGGCATATTGGGGAACGGCACCAGTTCTTCGGTCAGCAGCACCACCTTGCGGGCAAAGTGCGCATCCACCATGGCGTAGCCCAGCGAGCCGCAGCAGGATTTACCGTGGGTGCCGTTGGCGTTGCCAAACTCATCGCTGCACGGCACGCCGAGAAACGCCACGTCGATATTCAGCTCGCCGTCCTGCAAGAGCTTCACGCGCCCGCCGTGGGAGTGAATTTGCACCGGCTCGTCCATCAGCCCGTGGGAGATGGCATCCGCCAGCCTGCCGCGCATTCCGGAGGTGTAAATCCGGGTGATGACGCCGCTTTCAATATGCTCGATCAGCGCGTCATTGCAGGTCATCAGCGAGCTGGAGGCCAGCGTCAGGTTTTTGAAACCCATTCGCGCCAGCAGCGCCACGACGGTGTTGATCACCCGGTCGCCTTCGCGAAACGCGTGGTGGAAAGAGATGGTCATCCCGTCCTGCAGGCCGCAGCGCTTCACCGCCTCTTCAACGGAGGCGCAGAGTTTGCGGCGGTGCTTCGCGTCAGCATCCGCCAGCCACGGCGTCGCGCTGTGGGCGGTATCAAACGGTTTTAAGCCCCGCAGATGGGGGAAATTCATATGGAGAAGTTCAGTCTGGTTCATTCTGTCATCCTTACCGACGCACGCCGGAGGCCGCCGCGCGCTCCAGCACCACCTGCGCGTGGTTAATAATCGGTGCATCCACCATTTTGCCGTTGAGCGACACCACGCCCAGGCCGTTACGCTCGCCCTCTTCTGCCGCCTCAATCACTCGCTTCGCGTGTTCCACCTCTTCCTGCGTCGGGGCGTAAGCGTTATGCAGCAGGTCAATCTGGCGCGGGTTAATCAGCGATTTGCCGTTAAAGCCCATCTTGCGGATCAGATCGACCTCGCGCAGGAACCCGGCCTCGTCGTTAACGTCTGACCACACCACGTCGAAGGCGTCGATGCCCGCCGCACGGGCGGCGTGCAATACGGCGCAGCGGGCGTAGAACAGCTCGGTGCCGTCGCCGCGCTCGGTCTGCATATCCATCACATAATCAAAGGCGGCCAGCGCGATGCCGATGAGGCGCGGGGAGCTGCGGGCAATCGCCACGGCATTTATCACGCCAATGGCCGATTCAATCGCCGCCATGACGCGGGTAGAGCCGACTTCGCGGCCGCACTCGCGTTCAATACGCGCCAGGTGCCCCTCCAGCTCGTAGATATCGTCCGGGGTGTCCGTTTTCGGCAGGCGAATCACGTCCACGCCCGCCCGCACGGCGGCTTCCAGATCCAGCAGGCCAAACGGCGTGCTCAGCGGGTTAATGCGCACCACGGTTTCGATATCCTGATACATCGGGTGCTGTAGCGCGTGGAACACCAGCATGCGCGCGGTGTCTTTCTCGCGCAGGGCAACGGCGTCTTCCAGGTCAAACATGATGGAATCAGGCCGGTAGATAAAGGCGGTGGAAAGCATGGCGGCGTTGGCGCCCGGCAGGAACAGCATACTGCGGCGGAGTTTGCTCATTTCAGCGCCCCCAGTTGATGGTTTGATCATCGGCGGCACGCATCAGCGCGCTTTGCAGGCGGGCGCGAATAACACAGTCCAGCGCCCCTTTATCTTCAATAATGATGAGTCCCTGGTGCACGTTCATGGCGCGCAATGTGTCGTTGACCACCTGGCGAATCTGCTCGCCAAACTGCTTAATCACTTCACTGTGGATGACTATCTCCAGCTCGCCGTGAGCGGGAGCGATTTTCACCATCAGGTCGCTGGACTCCTGCGTGCCGGCCAGCGCCTCCCTTACAATATTCATGATAAATTCCTGGTAGTTATGCGACTTCGGCACTCGCACGGTAATGCGTTTCGAGATGCGCGAAGGTGGAGTCCGGGACAATCTCCCGGATCCGGGAAAACTGCTGTGCCTTGAGTAAACGGCGCACTTCGGACGCGGAAATGGCGTTGCCGGTGGCCTTGATGCGCGGCATTTCCACCACCTCAATATGCGAGGCCAGCAGGTCGTGCAGCGTCTGGTTGTACTGCCGGGTGATATCGCAAAAGGGCTCCGAGCCGATGAAGCGGTGAGTGATGCCCAGCGCCGGGGCAATAAAGTCGCGGAAAATCAGCACGTCGATTTCACTCCACGCCTGCTGCACTTTGCCGGTCTCCTTCAGGAAGTAGGCCGGGAAGGTGGCGCGGGAGATGATGTACTGCGAGCCTTCATGCACCACCACGTTCGGCAGATGTGCCACGCCCGCCCGCACCATCTCAATGCGCGCGCTAAACGGGAAGAACGACGCATCTTCACGCACCACGAAGAGATGCAGCGCATCGCACTGCTGCGCCGCCCGCTCCACCAGATGGCGATGGCCGAGGGTGAAAGGATTGGCGTTCATCACTATCGCGCCAATGTTCTCCCCGCTTTTGCGCTTCGCGCGCAGGGAACGGCAGTAGCGTTCGATCCCCTGCGGGGTGTTCTCCATCAGCACCGCGTTGTTTCCGCTCTGGGCAATCGGCCAGAAGCCACTGCGGGCAAAGCGCTCCCGGTTGCACGGACGGGTGCAGAGGAAGAGGTGAAAATGGCCGCGCTCCAGCGCCGCATTTTCCACCTCAGCCAGCAGCCGCGCGCTGAGGTTCTCGCCGCGAAGCTGCTCGTTGACCGCCACGCATTTGATGACGTTGGCGGCAAGCCCTGCGCAACCCACCAGCAGCGAGCCGGACCAGGCTTCGACAAACAGCGTGATGTCGTTGTCCAGGCCAAGGCCGCTGTCTGCCAGCAGGTAGCGAATCTGGCTTAAGCGTTCCGGATGCTTCGCCACCAGAGTGTGGCGAAAATCGATGGGTTGACTGTTCATGCCGTTTTACTCAGTGTGCTGCCGCAAGCCCGACGGCGGGCGCTTCCACGATCACGTTGCTCAGATGACCGATATGCTCGATCTCCACCTCAATGCGATCGCCCTCTTTCATAAACAGCGGCGGGTTACGCTTTTTCCCCACCCCGCCCGGGGATCCGGTGATGATCACATCGCCCGGGCTGAGGCGGGTGAAGGTGCTGATGTACTCGATCAGCTCCGCAACCTTGTGGATCATGCTGCTGGTGTTGTCTTCCTGCACCATGCGGCCGTTCAGCCAGGTGCGGATTGCCAGCTGGTGCGGATCCGGGATCTCATCCGCCGTCGCCATCCAGGGGCCAAACGCGCCGGTCTGACGCCAGTTTTTTCCGGCTGTAAACCAGGTGTGCTGCCAGTCACGGGCGGAGCCGTCCATGTAGCAGCTGTAGCCCGCCACGTGGCGCAGCGCGTCGTCGCGGCTGATGTTCTCCCCACCTTTGCCGATGATCACCGCCAGCTCGCCTTCGTAGTCGAATTCACTGGAGTGGCGCGGCTTCAGCACCGGTTCGTTATGGCCGGTCTGTGAATCCGGGAAGCGGACAAACAGCGTCGGGGCCGGGTTATGCTGGTCAAACTCCTTGCGCTTGTCGGCGTAGTTCATGCCCACGCAGAGAATTTTTTCCGGCTGCTCAATCACCGGTAAGAAGGTGATAGCGCTCATCGGCACGTCCACCGCGTCGTTCAGGTAGCGGGTGGCCTGCGCCAGCCCGTTGCCCTCCAGCAGCGCCTTGAGGTCGCTGTAGCGGTCGCCGAGACGGCGGCCTAAATCAATCACGCCGTCGGCCTGGACGATGCCGTAGCTGCGTTTTCCCTGGTATAAAAAGCTTGCGAGTTTCATTGTTCTTTCCTGAAAACTTAAACGAGGAAGTTGCCCAGAATCAGCAGAGAGACAGAGACGTTAATCGCTCCGCCGATACGGGTAGCAATCTGGGCGAACGGCATCAGGCTCATGCGGTTGCCTGCGGTCAGGATCGCCACGTCGCCGGTACCGCCCTGCCCGCTCTGGCAGCAGGAGACGATGGCGACATCAATCGGATGCATACCGATCTTTTTGCCGACGAAGAAGCCGGTCGCCACCAGCGCCGAAACGGTGCTGACAATCACCAGCAGGTTGCTGACGGTGAACGCCGCCACCAGTTCGTGCCATGGGGTGATAGCCACGCCGACGGCGAAGAGGATGGGGTAGGTCACGGAAGTCTGGAAGAATTTGTATACCACCTGCGAGCCCTCCAGCAGGCGCGGAGAGGCGCCGTTGCAGAGCTTCACCAGCACCGCCATAAACAGCATGCCGACCGGAGCAGGCAGGCCAATGAGCTTGTGGCCGAGCATGCCCAGCATGTAGAGCAGCACCGCCAGCAGCGCGCCAGAGGCGATAGTGGTCACGTCCGCTTTACCGGAGAACGCAGGCTGAGAGACGGTGGCATCGGCATTGGCGCGGTTAGGCATCAGCTGGCCTTCACCGGTCAGGTGCGGGTAGCGCTTACCAAGCTGGTTCAGGCAACCGGAGATAATGATCGCGGTCAGACCGCCGAGCATCACCATCGGCAGCACGCGGCCGAGCGCTACGCCCTGGTCCATGTGCAGCAGGGTGGCATAACCGATGGAAAGCGGAATTGCGCCTTCCCCGACACCGCCCGCCATAATGGGCAGAATGATAAAGAAGAAGATCTGGAACGGCTCCAGGCCCAGCGCGAGACCAACGCCCATCCCCACCAGCATGCCGACAATTTCACCGCACAGCATCGGGAAGAAGATGCGCAGGAAGCCCTGAATCAGCACCGTGCGGTTCATGCTCATGATGCTGCCGACGATAATGCAGCAGATGTAGAGATAGAGAATATTGGTGGATTTATAGAACTTCGTGGTGGACTCGACCACCACATCCGGCAGCAGGCCGTAATAGACCAGCGCGGAAGGGATAAAGGTGGCGCAAATCGCCGCCGCACCGAGCTTGCCGACAATCGGCAGGCGCTTGCCAAACTCACCGCAGGCAAAGCCGAAGAAGGCCAGGGTCGCTACCATCACCACGATGTCGCTCGGCAGCTTTCCGCCCAGACAATCAATCGCAATCAGTGCGCCCGCCAGAACAAACAGCGGCAGAGGGATAATCCCGATTTTCCAGGTATCCATAATATGCCACCAACGCTCTTTGAGCGAGGGTCGCTGAATTTCAATCGGGTCGTGGGTAACAGAGAAAGAATCGTCAGTTGTGCTCATAATAAGCCCCTTGGTTATTTTGTGCGTTCAGCTTAGAGTCACAAAGGCTTACTTTATGTGAGGGATGACATATTAAAAGCGAAGTTTTAATGGCCACTATGGTTTTAATGGTTTCTTTTATTTAATGTGATTTATGCCTTATTTATTATCGTGGTTTTTATGGTTTCTTTTCTGAACCGAACAAACAAATAACATTTATTCATATAGCCTGAACGAGTTAAGTCCTCAGGAAAAACATTTTACAGCCCCCGCTGTGCAAGGGATCACAAGTTTTCGGCAAAGCGCAGGCGGCCATAGAAAAAAAGATGATATATTGGCGATCTTTGTCGCTACCTTGCGTGATAGTTATGAAAGTCTCTTTCCAGATTAAGTTGTTTATTTCGCTGGTTGCCTTTTTCTCAGTGCTTTTTGCGTTACTGGGCGGATATTATTATGCCGATGTCGGTAAGCAGCTTTATCAGGAAATGAGTGCGCGCGCAAAAATACAGGCGGAGGAGATTGCGCTTATTCCGTCATTACGCAATGAAGTTGAACAAAAAGATATCACCGCGATCCATGATTTTATGCAGAAAATGGCTGCCCATAGCGATGCCAGCTTTATTGTCATTGGAGATAACACGGGAAAGCACCTTTTTCATTCCGTCTTTGCCGACAGAGTGGGCACGACGCTGGTTGGCGGCGACAATGAGGCCGTCCTGCAGGGGAAAAGCACGACAACCATCCGTAAAGGCGGACTGGGTATTTCGCTGCGCAGTAAAGCCCCTATCTTCAACGATGCCGGGCAGGTGGTTGGCATTGTTTCCGTGGGCTATCTCACCAGCTACCTGGATACCATTACCGTCAGTAAAGTGGTCAATATCCTGATTGCCGCCGTACTGCTGCTTTTGGCCCTCTTTATCTTCTCCTGGTTCTTTACCCGCAGTATAAAGAAGCAGATCTTCTCCCTCGAACCGCGAGAAATCGGCCTGCTGGTACGTCAGCAAAAGGCGATGATGGAATCTATCTACGAAGGGGTGATTGCCATTGATAACGAGCGGCGCATAGAAGTGATCAACCAGGCGGCGCGCAAACTGCTGGGGCTGAGCCAGCCGGCGCGTGAACTGCGCGGGCAGTTGATAAGCCAGGTGATCGACCCGGTCCCGTTCTTCGACACGCAGACGATGCTGGCTAAAGATACCCACGATGAGATTTGCCGTTTTAACGATCTCACGGTGATTGCCAGCCGGGTTCACATCATGCTTGAGGGCTCGCTACAGGGCTGGGTGATCACCTTCCGCGATCGCAACGAAATCGACTCTCTGAGCGCCCAGCTCAGCCAGGTAAAACGCTATGTCGATAACCTGCGCATTATGCGCCACGAGCAGTTAAACCGGATGACCACCCTCTCCGGCCTGCTGCATATGGGCCGCTATGAGCAGGCGATTGGCTACATACAGGCGCAGTCGGAACATGCCCAGGAGCTGCTGGACTTTATCTCGTCGCGCTTCTGCTCCCCGACCCTGTGCGGCCTGCTGCTCGGGAAAGCCGCCCGAGCGCGGGAAAAAGGCGTCGAGCTGAGTTTCGACCCGGCCTGTCGGCTGGATAAGCCGTTCCTGCCGCTTGGGGAGCAAGAGTTGATTTCGATTATTGGTAACCTGCTGGATAACGCCATCGAAGCAACACAGCGCTCGCCGCTTCCCCATGCCCCGGTGGAAGTGCTGATAAAACTCAGCGAGCAGGAGCTGATTATTGAAGTCGCCGACCAGGGCGTAGGCATTAAACCGGAGATCCGTGAGCGGATCTTTGAACGCGGCATCACCACCAAAACACGCGGCGATCATGGGATTGGTCTGTATCTGATCGAAAGCTACGTTACGCAGGCTGGCGGCGCGATAGAAGTTGCCGATAATACCCCACGCGGCGCCATTTTCTCATTGTTTATCCCGGCCTCGGGAACCGTCCGGCAACTGGAAGACACCGACTATGCAACATGAACTTATCGACGTACTGATTGTTGAAGACGAGAACGAACTGGCACAGCTGCACGCGGAGCTCATCAGCAAACACCCGCGTCTGAGACTGGTGGGGATTGCCTCGTCACTGGCCGACGCGCAGGTTCAGCTTGAGCGTAAACAGCCTCAGCTGATGCTGCTGGATAACTATCTGCCGGACGGCAAAGGCATCACCCTTATCAGTAACCCGATGCTGACCCGCGCCAACTGCTCGGTGATTTTCATCACCGCCGCCAGCGATATGGACACCTGCAGCCAGGCCATCCGCAACGGCGCGTTTGACTATATCCTCAAGCCGGTTTCCTGGAAGCGCCTCAGCCAGTCGCTGGAGCGCTTTGTGCAATTTGCCGAACAGCAGCGCGTCTGGAAGATTGTCGATCAGCAAAACGTCGATTCACTGTATCAACTCCAGGCGAAGAACTACCGCCAGGACAACGGCAGCAAAGGGATTGAGGAGAATACGCTGGCCCGGGTGCAGGCGCTGTTCAACGACAAGGCGACGCACTGCTTTACCGTGGATGAGGTGGTGAGCGAAACGGGGTTGAGTAAAACCACTACCCGGCGCTATCTGGAGCACTGCGTGGAGGCGGGGTTTCTGAGCGTGGAGATGCTGTACGGGAAGATTGGGCATCCAAGGAGGATGTACAAGCGTAGTGCGGTTTGATGAAACGTTCCCTCTCCCTGTGGGAGAGGGTTAGGGTGAGGGCAGCAGCCCGCACTACCTCAACACATACCCATACAGCCGTTTAATCCCGTCCGCATCCTTCTCGCTGTATACCCCTGCAGCTCCGGCGAGAAGCCCGGCAGCAGGTTGATGCCCTCTTCCAGCGCCAGGAAGTAACGCTGTACCGCCCCGCCCCAGACCTCACCCGGCACCACGCACAGCACGCCAGGCGGATAGGGCAGCGCCCCTTCGGCAGCAATCCGCCCTTCGGCATCCCGTATGCGCACCAGCTCCACGTTACCGCGAATGTAGGCCTGGTTCGCATCCTGTGGATTCATCACCACCTCAGGCAGGCTTTCTTTTCGGAACATCGCCTTCTGCAGATCTTTTACGTCAAAGCTGACATAAAGATCGTGCATCTCCTGACACAACTGGCGGAGGGTGTAATCCCGGTAGCGCACCGGATATTTCTGGTAGATGGTCGGCAGTACGTCCGACAGCGGCGTATCGTCTTCAATATGCTGCTCGAACTGTCCCAGCATTGCCACCAGCTGCGCCAGCTTCTCGCTGCTTTCAGCTGGCGTCAGCAGGAACAGGATTGAGTTGAGATCGCATTTCTCCGGCACGATGCCGTTTTCGCGCAGGTAGTGCGCAAGAATGGTCGCCGGAATACCGAACCCGGTATATTCCCCGGTTTCCGCATCAATACCCGGCGTGGTCAGCAGCAGCTTGCACGGGTCGACAAAGTACTGCTCGCGGGCATAACCCGCAAACCCGTGCCATTTCGCCCCCGGCTCGAAGCTGAAGAAGCGGCGCTCGCTGGCAATGGCGTGCGTCGGATGATCCTGCCACGGCCGCCCCGCCACCACCGGCGGGATAAACGGCTTAATCATATGACAGTTGGCAATGATCGCCTTGCGCGCCTCAATGCCCAGCTCAACACACTCCGCCCACAGCCTGCGCCCACTCTCGCCTTCATGAATTTTGGCATTCACATCCAGCGCTGCAAACAGCGGATAAAACGGGCTGGTGGAGGCGTGCAGCATAAACGCATTGTTCAGCCGCTTATGGGGGCAGAACCGCGCCTGGCCACGAATGTGGTTATCCTTTTTATGGATCTGCGACGTTTGCGAGAACCCGGCCTGCTGCTTATGCACCGACTGGGTCACAAAAATGCCAGGATCGTTCTCGTTCAGCTCCAGCAACAGCGGAGATGTTTCCGCCATCATCGGAATAAATTGCTCGTAGCCCACCCAGGCAGAGTCAAACAGGATGTAATCACACAGATGGCCGATCTTGTCGATCACCTGACGGGCGTTGTAGATCGTGCCGTCATAGGTGCCAAGCTGGATGATCGCCAGGCGGAACGGACGCGCCTCGTCGGCTTTCTCCGGCGCAGCCTCGCGGATAAGATCGCGCAGGTACGCGTCATCAAAACAGTGCTCGTCAATCCCGCCAATAAAGCCAAATGGATTACGCGCAGCCTCAAGATACACCGGCGTGGCCCCTGCCTGAATCAGCGCCCCGTGGTGGTTAGATTTATGGTTATTGCGATCGAACAGCACCAGGTCGCCGCGGGTCAGCAGCGCGTTGGTCACCACCTTGTTGGCCGCCGACGTGCCGTTCAGCACGAAGTAGGTTTTATCGGCATTGAACACTTTCGCCGCGAACTTTTGCGCATGCTTGGCGGACCCTTCGTGGATCAGTAAATCCCCGAGTTTTACGTCAGCATTGCACATGTCGGCACGAAACACGTTCTCACCGAAGAAATCAAAAAACTGTCGTCCCGCCGGATGCTTTTTGAAAAACGCCCCGTGCTGGTGACCAGGGCAGGCGAAGGTGCTGTTACCCATCTCCACGTACTGGCTCAGGGTGTCGAAAAACGGCGGCAGCAGATTCTCTTCGTAACGGCTGGCAGCAGTCTCCAGTTCCAGAAACTCCTGCGCTTTTCCCGAGATGACCGCGGTAGCACCGTCAGGCACGTCCGTTTGCTCCTGCGAGAAAATAAACACCGGTAACTGAAAGCCCGTGCGTTTCAGCAACGCGAGAATACCGCTGCGACTTTCAGCATTTGTCATGACGACTGCCGCCACATCGGTAAAATCCGTGTTATCCAGCGTCACCTTTTCACGGTGGGTTGAGACAGTGGAGAGCAGCTCGCGGCTGACGGCAATTTTCATGGTTTTCATAGGCGCTAGTTACCCTCACCGAATGGTGAGACAGGGAGGAGAAAATTCGCGCAATAATGTCACCTTTTATTTTGAGGTGCAAGAAGGAATCAATATGCACAAAACCTTCCAAAGCTAAGCGTAATGCCCGCTTTGCGTGTCATAATCATGCAATACCAATGATTAAGTAACAGGAGTTAGCGGTGGTAATTGGACCCTTTATCAACGCCGGCGCAGTGCTGCTGGGCGGCATACTTGGCGGCGTGTTAAGCCAGCGGCTACCGGAGCGTATTCGTACCTCCATGCCGTCTATTTTTGGCCTGGCCTCGCTGGGCATCGGCATCCTTTTAGTCATCAAATGCGCCAACCTGCCCGTCATGGTGCTGGCAACGCTGCTCGGCGCGCTGATTGGCGAATTTTGCTATCTGGAAAAAGGCATCAATAACGCGGTAGGCAAAGCCAAAAACCTGATTGCCCGACCCGGTAAGGCGAAAAACGGTTCGCACGAGTCGTTTATTCAGAACTACGTTGCGATCATTATTCTGTTTTGTGCCAGCGGCACCGGGATATTCGGTTCGATGCAGGAAGGGATGACGGGCGACCCGAGTATATTAATTGCGAAAGCGTTTCTCGATTTCTTCACCGCCACCATTTTTGCCACCACGCTCGGTATCGCCGTCGCGGCAATTTGCGTCCCGATGCTGCTGATTCAGCTGGCTCTCGCCACCTGCGCCGCGCTGATACTCCCGCTGACTACGCCGGCAATGATGGCGGACTTTACTGCCGTCGGCGGCCTGCTGTTGCTGGCGACCGGGTTACGCATCTGCGGGATTAAGATGTTTGCCGTGGTGAATATGCTGCCCGCGCTGCTGATCGCCATGCCGCTCTCAGCGCTCTGGACGCGCTTTTTCGCTTAAGAGTGCGGCGAAATGGCGAGAGATTGCGCAGTCCGTAACGAAAACAACATTTTTCGTTGACGACAGGAAGCAGATCAGGTTTAATGCGCCCCGTTGCCCGGATAGCTCAGTCGGTAGAGCAGGGGATTGAAAATCCCCGTGTCCTTGGTTCGATTCCGAGTCCGGGCACCACTATTTAGAAAACCCAGCCTATGGCTGGGTTTTTGCTTTATGGCTACGGCCGATTTCTGTGCGCTGATAAGCGTGGCTTTAATGCAGGCACGCTTACGCTAATAGCCCGATAAGTTAATACTGGCGGTGGCTCTTTTTTATCACTTAATTTTGCCGGATAAATTGCTGACCTGATTTGAAAGGTTGTCGTTGCTCCGCTTCATGTCATCAAGGCTTCTTTGCAAACGCTCGATCTTACTCTCCTGCTCAGAATTCTTTCTCTCAAGCTGCAAAACCTTCTGAGTTAGCTCATCGACTTTGCGGTTGTCGGACTTCATCTTCCTCAGGCTATCCTGCATCTCCCTTAGGTCCGACTCCCTGAAATCAGAAGACTCGATTTCATCTGCATTAGAAATTACCGGGATATATCCTCTATTAGCGCTGCTGGGTTTGATACTAACCTGAACTTTATTTAGCCCCGCAGAGTGCGCGTAACCTATTGAAGAAAAATAAAAAAAAGAAACAACACACAGACCAGACAGATATTTATTCATTTCTAACGTCCTTTTAAATTTTTCAATCACTTCCAGGAGTCTCCTTCTGGTATCACCCGCTCAGGATAAAACACATGGCTTAGCCTCTGGCAGTTCATAAACGGGGTTAAAGAGCAGAAGATACTGTTCGTTTTTCATTATAATACGCGTTTCCTCTCCCCCAAAATCCAACCGCCACCCGCTCATTTTCTGCCACCTTATATCCGCCGGTATCGAGATAAGCGCGTTACTACGCACCTTATCAAAGGTATCTCCCATGCCCATCCAAGATATAATCCTGCTTAGCGCCTGCCTGTCAGGGCACCTTGTCCGCTACAACGGTACCGATAAATCCTGTTCCTCAGATCTGCTGCAATACCGGCGCGAAGAAGGCCGTCTGGTCACCCACTGCCCGGAACTGGCGGCGTGGCTGGCGTTGAAAACTGCGCAGAGTCAGGGCGGGATTGAAAATCCCCGTGTCCTTGATTCGATTCTGAGTCCGAACACTACTGTTTAAAGAACCCGCCCAAAAGGCGGGTTTTTGCTTTTGATCTCTTTTCAATCTAGGGATCGTTCCCAATCACATCCAGCAGTTTATTTTTAAAGATAAACAAACACGCCTCATTGAAGTTCTCCGCCCCCAGCCGTTCCGAAAGTGCCGTTCGTTTGCGGTAGAGGCTTTTCACCGACGTATTCAGCTCATCGGCAACGGCTTCCATCGACATCCCTGCCCTCAGCAACCGCAGCATGATCGCCTCGTGCGTGCTAAGCCGTAAGTTAAGCAGCCATTTGGTTGTCAGACGCCTGCCCTTCATGTTGAGCACCAGATTAAACAGCGACGCCATATCCGGCGCGGTGAGCGACGTGTTCATAAACAACTTCATACTGAGTAGATTCTCTTCGCGATGTCGCATATCCAGCATAACGCAGCAGATCGTTTTCCTTGTTCTGGCCGGATGGCGTATCAGGTAATCATATAAACGGAGCGGAGAACGACTATCAATCAATACAGAGTATTCGTCGGCACCATTATCAAATATGTTTCTGTCAATCGAGTCGAGCAGGATAATATCTGGAAAAAAAAGCCTCATGCCCCTGACAAGATAGCGATCCTGAGTCACTAACACTATTGAAGTTGCCACTAACCATCCCTTTTAGATTAAAGCAAGAACGCTCCTTCCGAGAGAAGGCCGCCTTCGTTTTATAGCGCTGTTATATTAACGACAAATGTATTCTGGCTTTGAACATCCCTCAATACACACATTGATGAGTAAGACTTCCTGTAGACCATCATTCAATGTCTGACATTAATTATAAATAAAAAACAATCTCAGAAAAGACACTTCGCTAAACATTAAGAATTTTTGTCATGAAACTTCCCAAACATGCACAAGAAAGTACTTTAATTGATGCTTCCAGGCCTCATTAAAAATATAAACAAATTTGTCACAATAAAAATAAAATACTTAAATATCATAATGTTATAAATACAAAACCCCTTCAATATAATCATAAAAAACCGCTCACTACAGAATTATCTCAAAACCACCCACCCTCTATTCACCATATTTATCCGGCAACATATCAGGTGTACATTACCGTTTACCCAATCCACCGAGATAAGGATCCATAATTACCTTTAAGTAAGTACCCCATAACGTTACTGCATTCAGATTTAATGTTCTCATTTATCGCCTTTAACGCACAGTTAAAAGGCAGCCGTGTTATGCAATGGATTCATGATAAACAAATGGCAAATAGATATGGAAAGATCGCTTCGCTTCAATACGTTATTCTTTTATCGCACCCCGGGATTATTGTTACTGTTATTACTCTTTCCTGTTCTGGTTCAGGCAACGGAATCCGTTTATGAACAACAGATTCAACAGGCGCGTAACGGTAATTACACGCCGTTTCTTGATTATCTGCAGCATTATCAGCAACAGCACGCCCTGACGCCTGAACAGGTCGCAGACTGGTTACAGGTGGCATCCTGGGCAGGTCATGATGATGAGGTGATTGAGGTCTGGCAGCGTTATGGCATTTATATGCCGCTGCCCGCTCGCGGCGTTGCTGCCGTTGCCCAGGCCAGGAGAAATCAAAAAGCGTGGCAGCCAGCCTTATCGCTCTGGAAAGAGGCGTGCAGCCTTGCGCCGAATAACGATGATTATCGTATCGGCTATATCAAAACCCTGGCCGATGCCCGCATGGATGCACTCGCGCTGCAGGAAGCCCAGCAGCTGGTCACCCAAAACCTCACTCAGGCGCATCTTCAGACGCTCTCGTATGTCTGGTTACGCCAGGGAAAAAGCTGGGATCGGCTTCTGGCGGACACGCGCGCACTGGCTACCGCGCCAGAGAATAATGTCCTGCTCAGCGAGCTTGTCGACGCCCTGACGGATAACCGCGTGAATACCCCCGCGCTCGTACTTTCACAGCGGGTGCCGCTGTCCCCGGCGGAGCGTCGCCGTCTTGAGCGTAACGCCGCCGCCGAAAGGGTTCGCCTTGCCGATGTGCCAGGCAGAACAGAAAAGGAGCGCCTGCAGCTTGCGCAATCTGCGCTGAATCGTTACGACGTTCTGCTTTCTCGCTGGAAAAGCGAGCCGCAGGCGGCGGAAGATGTCATCCTTGCGCGTATAGACCGGCTCGGCGCGCTGTATGCCCATGCTGATTATCCGCGGGTCATCAGCGAGTATCAGGATCTTACGGCAGCGCAGCACCCGGTGCCGGACTGGGCAATCGGCTGGGTTATCTCCGCGTATCTGCAGGAGAAAAACGCCGATGCCGCCTTCTCGCTTCTGCAACGCTATCCGCAATACGCCGCCGATCCGCAGGACGAAGAGCACGCGCTTTTCTACGCCTGGCTGGATACCGGGCAGTATCGGGCCGCCCGCCAGTATGTAGAGCGCCAGACCCGTAACGTCCCCTGGACCCGCTACGATTTCGGTTCCCCTACCCCTCAGCCGAACGATCGATGGCTCACCGGGCAGTCTCTCCGTTTTAACTATCTGCTGGCGACCCACGCCCTGCCTGAAGCCGAAAAGCTGACTCAGCGTCTGGCGACAACGGCGCCGGGCAACCAGGGATTGCAGATTGACTACGCCACTTTGCTACAGGCGCGGGGCCTGCCGCGTGCGGCCGAGCAGAAGCTGAAAATGGCGGAGGCGCTGGAGCCATCAAATCTGGAGCTTGAGCAACAGCAGGCTTACGTCGCCATGGATCTACAGGAGTGGCAAGAGATGGATTTACTGGCCGACGACGTGCTTGCTCGCGCACCGGTCGATCGCAGTGCCCGTCGTCTGGACAGGCTCAGAACGGTTCATCATATGTCCGAGCTGCGCCTCAATGCGAGCAAGGGTTTGCACTCCGATAACCCCGTCAGCGGTACGCACGACCTGAACTGGGACGCCACGCTCTATGGCCCGCCAGTTGCGGATAACTGGCGGCTGTTTGCCGGCACCCGCTATGCAGAGGGTAATTTCGATGAAGGTAAAGGCACCAGCCGCCATCTCCTGGGCGGCGTGGAATGGCGGCCTCGTGATCTCCAGCTCGAAGCCGAGCTCTCCAGCAACCGCTATCACGGCGCGAACAAGCCGGGGGCTCGCCTTTCCACAACTTACTTTCTCACCGATAACTGGCAGCTCAGCGGCAGCCTTGAACGCGTATCTCGCACCACGCCCTTACGGGCATTACGCAACGGGATTAGCGCCAACCGGGGGGAAGGCGGCGTGCGCTGGTATCAAAACGAGCGACGTGAGTATCAGTTTAGCGCCGCCGTCAGCCGCTTCTCAGACCACAACCGCCGTCAGGAATACACCCTTACGGGTAAGGAGCGTCTCTGGCAAACCCCGTCCCTGACGCTGGATCTCGAACCGGGGATCGCCGCCAGTAAAAACAGCCTGCGGGACACGCTCTATTACAACCCGGCGCGGGATCTGTCCGTAACGGCCGCTCTGTCCGTCGATCATGAGATGTATCGCCATTACGACACCCTCTGGAGCCAGCAGTTCGTGGCAGGCGGCGGCAGCTACTGGCAGAAAAATCAGTCCGCCGGGGCCATCACCCTGCTGGGCTACGGACAACGCATCCAGTGGAACAACGTCATCGATACCGGCGTGATGCTGAACTGGGATAAACGCCCTTACGACGGCAAGCGCGAGAGCAATCTCTCCGTCACGTTTGATGCGACTTTACGCTTTTAAGGATGAATATGCTGAACATACGTTTTTCCATGAGTGTGATACTCATCGGCTGGTTCTGCCTCAGCGCGAGCATTTGCGCCCAGGCACTCCCGTTTATTGCCCCCAAAGAGAGACCCCAGCTGGAGGCGAGCAAGCCCTGGCCAACGAATCGATTTCTGGTGCTGGCCTACCACGACGTCGAAGATGATGCCGCCGATCAGCGCTACCTCTCCGTTCGCACCAGCGCGTTAAACGAGCAAATAAGCTGGCTTTTGCATAACGGCTATCACGCCATCAGCGTGCAGGACATTCTGGATGCCCATGACGGAAAAAAAACGCTGCCGCCGAAAGCCGTTTTGCTCAGTTTTGACGACGGCTACAGCAGCTTTTATACCCGCGTCTGGCCACTGCTTCAGGCCTGGAACGTCCCTGCCCTGTGGGCACCGGTAGGCAGTTGGGTGGACACGCCAGCAAATCAAAAGGTCAATTTTGGTGGTCTGATGACGCCCCGCGATCGCTTCGCAACGTGGGACATGGTGCGCGAGCTCAGCCAGTCTCCGCTGATTGAGATCGGCTCACATACCTGGGCCTCCCATTACGGTATCGTGGCTAACCCTCAGGGAAGCCGCGAGCCTGCCATCGCCAATCGCTTTTACGATAAGGCGACGGGCCGCTATGAAACCGATCGGCAGTTCAGCCAGCGGATCGGCGACGACGTGCATAAAGTGACCGAGAAAATCACGCAGGTGACGGGCAAAGCACCGCGCGCCTGGGTCTGGCCTTACGGTGCCGCCAACGGTACGTCGCTCGCCATCGCCAGACAACAGGGTTACCAGCTGGCCTTTACGCTGGAAGACGGTCTGGGGGACGTAAATGACCCTGGCAACATTCCCCGTCTGCTGATCGCCGGTAATCCTTCGCTAAAAACCTTTGCCAGTACGGTCAGCCAGATCCAGGAACACGATCCCGTTCGCGTCATGCACGTCGACCTCGACTACGTTTACGATCCCGATCCGGCCCAGCAAACCCAAAATATCAACAGGCTGATCCAGCGAGTTTACGACATGAAAATCAGCCATGTTTTCCTGCAGGCGTTTGCCGATCCGCAGGGCGATGGCCGGATCGAAGCGCTCTATTTCCCCAATCGTCGGCTTCCGGTCCGCGCCGATCTGTTCAATTTTGTCTCCTGGCAACTCCAGACCCGTGCGGGGGTGAAAGTCTTCGCGTGGATGCCGGTGCTCTCGTTCGATCTCGATCCCTCCCTGCCGCGCGTGCAGCGTCGGGATCGTCAAACGGGCCAGCTGCACGAGGCCACTGAACCTTATATACGGCTCTCCCCGTGGAACCCGCAGGTTCGCCAGCAGGTGACGGACATCTATGAAGATCTGGCCCGCTATAGCACCTTCAATGGGATTTTGTTCCATGACGATGCGGTGCTGACGGACGTTGACGATGCCGGACAAGACGCCGCTCAGGACACAACGCGTCAGAAAAGCCGTCTGCTGATGGGCTTTACCCGTGCGCTGGGCCAGGCGGTGAAGCACATCCGGGGACCGCAGATCAAAACCGCACGCAATATGTTCGTCTTACCCATCCTGGAGCCTGAAAGCGAAGCCTGGTTTGCACAGAATTTTGATGATTTTCTGGCGGCCTATGACTGGACGGTGCCGATGGCCATGCCGCTGATGGAGTCCGTTCCGGCGAACGAAAGCGACGCCTGGCTGACGCGTCTGGTTAACGTGGTCGCCGCACGGCCCGGCGCGCTCGATAAAACCATTTTCGAACTGCAGGCCAGAGACTGGGAGCAAAAAACGCAGCGTGCCGTTTCCGATAAACAGCTTGTCCAGTGGATGCGCGTTCTCCAGCTGAACGGCGTAAAAAACTACGGCTACTACCCCGACGATTTCATCAACAACCAGCCTGATATCTCCCGCATCAGGCCTGAATTTTCTTCCTACTGGTACCCTGACAATGACTGATCGCATCATCGCTTTTTCTATTTTGTGTCTGGTATTCGGGTTGCCTTTAGGCGTGGCCGCCCTTTTTACCGGCGAACTGATTCTGGATTTTGTGTTCTTCTGGCCGCTGTTCATGTCCGTGCTCTGGGTCACCGGCGGACTCTATTTCTGGTTTCAGCTTGAACGCCACTGGTCGTGGGATAAAGAGACCCCACCACCCTCGCTCGCTGGCGAGCCGCTTATTTCCATTCTGATCCCCTGTTTCAATGAGGAAAGGAACGCCAG
Organism: Enterobacter sp. T2; assembly: GCF_010692925.1. NCBI lineage: Bacteria > Pseudomonadati > Pseudomonadota > Gammaproteobacteria > Enterobacterales > Enterobacteriaceae > Enterobacter > Enterobacter sp. T2. Next base: position 4,000,803 of record NZ_CP048736.1, read on the forward strand.
AGAGACCATCAGCGCCGCGCTGGATCAGCGGTATAAGAATATAGAGGTTATCGCCATTAACGATGGCTCTTCTGATAACACGGCGGACGTGCTGCAGCAGCTGGCGCAGGAGCAGCCGCGCCTGCGGGTAATTAACCTCGCGGAAAACCAGGGAAAAGCCGTCGCGCTAAAAGCGGGTGCCGCGGCAGCCCGGGGCGATCTCCTGGTCTGCATTGATGGCGACGCCCTGCTCGACCGCGACACTGCGGTTTATCTGGTAGCCCCGCTGATTCAGTATCCTCACGTCGGCGCGGTCACCGGCAATCCGCGCATTCGCACGCGATCCTCGCTGATTGGGCGCATTCAGGTGGGCGAGTTCTCGTCCATTATTGGCCTTATCAAACGCACGCAGCGGATCTATGGCCGGGTCTTTACCGTGTCCGGCGTCATCGCCGCCTTTCGCCGCCAGGCGCTGGCGGACGTCGGGTACTGGAGCCCGGATATGATCACGGAAGACATCGACATAAGCTGGAAGCTTCAGCTGCGCCACTGGGATATCTTTTTCGAGCCGCGGGCGCTGTGCTGGATCCTGATGCCGGAGACGCTCAAAGGCCTGTGGAAACAGCGCCTGCGCTGGGCTCAGGGCGGCGCGGAGGTGTTTCTGGTCAACCTTCGCAAGGTTGTGCGCTGGGAGCATCATCGCATGTGGCCCCTGTTTCTGGAGTACGCGCTGTCCACGCTGTGGGCGTTCGCTTACGCGATGACGGTACTGCTGTTCATTATCAGCCAGGTCGCGCCGATTCCCGCCAGGCTGACCGTTGAGACCCTGTTCCCACCCGCGTTCACCGGTCTGCTGTTGGGCGTCATGTGCCTGCTGCAGTTCCTGGTCAGTTTGTTCATCGAGCGGCGATACGAGCGGAAGGTGGCAAGCTCGCTTTTCTGGGTGATTTGGTTCCCGATGGTGTACTGGATGATTGGCCTGTTCACTACCCTCGTCGCGTTTCCGAAAGTCATGCTTAAACGTCAGCGTGCCCGCGCGCGCTGGATCAGTCCGGACCGGGGAAAAGGAAGCATTCAATGAACGAAAATACCTTAATTTTGACTGAACATCGGCTGTTACCACGTCTTTTCGATGCCGCGTTAACTCTGGTGGCGTGGGGAGGATTTCTGTTTTTCCTGTATGCCAGGCTGTGGATGCAGTTAACCGAAGAGAGTGAACACCGGTGGAGCGTCATTATTGCCTCCTTTAATACGGTGTTGATCTATTTGCTGTTCGCCGCGCTTAACGGATGGCTGCTGATTTTGTGGTATCAGTACAACCGCCGCCGCACGCATGTAAGACGGCGTCAGCCGGGCTATTTTCACCAGGAGGAGCTGGCCCGCAGCTTTAATGTCTCACCACAGATCATCTCCGAGATGAGCCAGTACAACCTGCTGACGGTCTATCACGATCGGATTGGCCGTATTATTGATCTAAAGATCAGTCAGCAGGACGAGGAAGAAGAGTGAAGAAACGTCCCCGCAGAATGGTCTGCGGGGAGCTATTTCGAGCGGTTCTGAGTTACTTATCCTTCACCACAATCAGCGGTTCAATATCGCTCTCTTTCTTCACCACCAGCGAGTCATCTCCGCGCAGACAGGTGCCGCCGTAGTTCCCGCCGACGGTAAAGGTGCAGACCTGAATGTATTTGCCGTCAACGTTTGGCAGGCACCACAGCTGCTGGTAAATGTTTTTGCGATCGATAAACTTGCCGCTGGATTTATCCAGCAGTTCGTCCTGGGCGCTAATGAGATCGATATTGCTGCCGCAGCGTCCGGCAATCGGCTTGACGGCATAACCGGTCTGTTTCAGCAGGTCGTTAACCTCAAAATCGGTGTCGAGCAGGTAACGGTGGTTCGGGAAAAGCTGCCACAGTACCGGCAGAATGGCTTTGTTACCCGGTATCACCGTCCACAGCGGCTCAAAGACCAGCACTTCCGGACGCAGCAGGACGTCGATCAGGCGCACTTCACCCTCGGGATGTCCGGTCCGAATCGGCACGGCGGCATATTCGGTTTCGCTGACCTCGCGGATTTGCTCTATCGCCGTTTCCCACGCCCAGGTTTTCCACACGCAGTTGACGTGGCGACCTTCGTCGTCAATCAGCTGCCCGGCAGCATCCCAGCTTAGCGCCCCCAGCCCGTGCAAAATTTTGGTTTCAAACCCGGCCTGCAGCAGTGAACGCTGAATAAAGAGCGCGTGATAATCCTCTTCGACATCGTTGTCCTGCATGATGTGCACGAACGGACGCGCGTGGCTGTGTTTCCACGCGCCGGTCAGCTCTTCCAGCAACCCTTCTGCCGGGTTATGACCGTGGCCGCGATAACCGTTTTTCACCCACTCTTCGAGAATCAACCCGCCCTCGGTATGGCAGGACGCGGAGTCGGCATTGTACTCGTAGACCTTAATCCCGCGCTCATCCATGCAAAAATCCATACGGCCGGTGATCATATGGTGACGACGCCACTGCCAGGAGAGGCGCAGGCGCGGCCAGAGGATTTTTGGAATGTCGAAAAGCGCCAGCAAATTGTCATCTTTCAGCACCTTGTCCGTCGCGTGCAGGTACATCAGGTGCAGTTCGTTGGTGGCCTTGATCAGCTCCTGCTCGGCGCTTTCGGTGATGGTGAAGTACTGGCAGGGATCTTTATTGATCACATGACCGTTCGCGCGGATATACGCCTGCTGCAGCGCGTCATTTTCGTTGAGCCATTTTCCGTCGAACTGACGTTTGTTTTTCAGCCGCGCACCGCGAATTTTCAGCAGTTCGCCGTCGATTTCCTGCTGGGGAATGCTGTGTTCCGTGTCATCGGTCTGGATCATCCAGCCGAGAATTTCCGTGTCGCTGAAGGTGTCATGGATTGTGTAACATCCGTTCTCCACGCTCAGCCGCAGCTCGCGCGTCCACTGCTGCCCGAGCGGCAGCGGGGAGTGCAGGACGTTCTGCTCTGCAATGCGCACCTTGTCGTCCAGAAGCTGGGTGATTACCGCCACGTGGCCGGTCTCATGAAACTCACCGCCCTTTTGCCAGATCAGCAGCGCCCCGGCGCGCGGCGCGCGCTTCGAGCCGTTGGCAAACGCCTGAAGGGGCAGGATGTTATCGTTCACCACCTGACGCAAAAAGCGCAGGGAGAAGATCTCCCACGCCATGCCGACGTCGGTAAACACGAAACCATAGTTGAGGAACAGGAAACGGCGGGCAAACTCAACACACTGCCATTTGTGGCCCATGTATTCGTTGCCGATATAACTGCGAAAATCCGCATCTTCCGGGTATTTTCGCGGGTCCAGACTGCCGTAATTTGAAGAGTAAATCGCCACGCCACCCGGCGCATAGCCTAACAACGTCCCGAATGGCGCATCACTGCTTAACTTTCCTTTACGCATGTATCCAACCTAAAACAGGCAGGCGGCAATTTTTTGAAGGGTTGTCGTCGTCTGCACGTTGTAATTAACCTGACAGAGGTGGAATTATCATACACCTGCCCTGTCCATTACGCTCGCATCGTTAAACGGTTCCCCTGCCACCTGCTAAACTGCCTCAACACAACACCAAAGAGGCAGGCCAACATGTCAGACGAAAACACCTATCAGCCACCGAAAGTGTGGGAATGGAAAAAGAACGGCGGCGGCGCGTTCGCCAATATTAACCGCCCGATTTCGGGCGCGACGCATGAGAAAGATCTCCCCGTGGGCTCCCATCCGCTGCAACTTTATTCGCTGGGAACACCTAACGGCCAGAAAGTAACCATCATGCTTGAAGAGCTGCTGGCGCTGGGCGTGACGGGCGCGGAGTATGACGCCTGGTTGATCCGCATCGGCGAGGGCGATCAGTTCTCCAGCGGGTTCGTTGAAGTGAACCCGAACTCGAAAATACCGGCGCTGCGGGATCACTCCACGACCCCACCAACGCGCGTCTTTGAATCCGGCAATATCCTGCTCTATCTGGCAGAGAAATTTGGTCACTTCCTGCCGAAAGATCCGGCGGGACGCACCGAAACGCTGAACTGGCTGTTCTGGCTGCAGGGCGCGGCGCCATTCCTGGGCGGCGGTTTTGGTCACTTCTACAACTACGCGCCAGTGAAAATTGAGTACGCGATCGATCGCTTTACCATGGAAGCCAAACGCCTGTTCGACGTGCTGGATAAACAGCTGGCGCGCGGCCGTTACGTGGCGGGCGAGGAGTACACCATCGCGGATATGGCGATCTGGCCATGGTTTGGCTGCGTGGCCCTGGGTAGCGTCTATAACGCCGCCGAGTTCCTGGATGCCGAAAAGTACACCAACGTCCAGCGTTGGGCGAAAGACGTGGCGAACCGCCATGCCGTGAAGCGTGGACGCATCGTTAACCGCACCAGCGGCGAGCTGAACGAGCAACTGCACGAACGCCACGCGGCGAGCGACTTCGATACCAACACGGAAGACAAGCGTCAGGCGTAATGCTTTGCCGGGCGGGCCACCGCCCGGCAGATGAGATCCTTGCCAGGGGCATGATTAGCCTAAAGGTTGAGCCGCAATTGCTGGCACTATCTGGCCGTTTTTCTCGCGCAGATGTGAGAAACGACGTATCAACCGACAGCAGTCACAAAGGATCTGTTATGAAACTTCTTAAAACAACGCTGGTCATCAGCGCTCTCCTTTTTTCCACCTCGGGAATGGCCATCGACAAAACCGCCGCTGGCGCGGTAGCGGGCGCCGCCATTGGCGCGGCCACAGGCAAAGATCTGAAATCCACCGTCGGCGGTGCCGTTGTTGGCGCAGGTACAGGTGCCATGTTCAAAAACGGCGAAAAAGGTAAAGACGCACGTAAGGGGGGGCCGTGGGTGCCGTCGTTGGCGCAGGAGCGGCTGCCGTGACGGGCAAGAGTGTGCTGAAAGGAGCGGCCGTGGGTGCGGGCACGGGTGCACTGATTGGCGAAGCGACCCATTGATAAGCATTGCCGGGCAGCGCTGCGTTTTGCCCGGCCACAGCGTTGTTCAATAATCCCCCCCCCTGCCAAATCTCTCGTTTTTGCGATCCGCTTTCTGAAAATTATCTTCCCACTCAGTTATTACGATGCAAACAATTGCCTGTCGTAGCCTGAAGATTACAATGCTTTGCTTATCGTAAACTACAGGCTACAATAATGGCTAACGTTAAACACTACATTACAGCTGATGGATATGATCCTTTTGATGCATATCTGCGAAGTTTGAAAGATCCCATAGCAAAAGCCATGATTGCCACGCGTGTCGCCAGAATGTCGACGGGTAACTATGGCGATTGCAAACCATGCAGAGAGAGTGTTTCAGAGCTCAGAATTCACCGGGGACCCGGTTATCGTGTCTATTTTAGTGAAGTCTCCGATCCGGCAGATGGCGCAGTATGTCTGGTGCTATTGACTGGAACGAAAAAAAAGCAAAATGCAGACATTGAAAGGGCCGTTGAGTACCTCAACGACTACAAGCGCAGAATATAAGAGGAAATCGCAATGGCTAAATCAGCACTTCATGATGACGCAATGGTACAACTCCTGAAAGATTCTCCGGATTTCGCGCCCGTCTATCTTCACCAGGCTTTCATTGAAATTGACGAGCCAGGAGGCTATGAGGCGTTCATGCTCGCCTTACGGCATGTGATCGAAGCCTCTGGCGGGATGACTGTTATTGCAAAACGTGCTGGCATTTCTCGCGAATCACTTTATAAATCACTCTCACCAAACGGTAACCCCTCATTTAAGCGTATCGCAGAAGTGGCATCTGCAACGGGATATCCGATTTCTCGAATTGCAACAGCAGGGTTAAACGATAATACAAGGCCGCATCAGGCGGCCTTGTAACGTTGTGTTATGCCGTCAGGCGGAACTTCTGCACCGAACGCTGAAGCTCTTCGGTCTGACGTTCCAGCGCGGCGGCTGCCGCGGAAACCTCTTCCACCAGCGAGGCGTTTTGCTGGGTGACGCCGTCCATCTGTGTAATGGCAATCCCGACCTGCGAAATGCCCTTGCTTTGCTCTTCAGAAGCGGAAGCGATTTGCTTCATAATGGTCGTCACTTCCGTCACGTCGCGTAAGATGGCATCCATGGTCGTGCCCGTGTCGCCCACCAGCTGTGCCCCCTGTTCTACGCGATTAACCGAATCAGCAATCAGCCCCTCAATTTCCTTGGCCGCGTTGGCGCTGCGGCTTGCCAGATTACGGACTTCCCCCGCGACGACGGCGAAACCGCGGCCCTGCTCGCCCGCGCGTGCCGCTTCAACGGCTGCGTTGAGCGCCAGGATATTGGTCTGGAAGGCAATACTGTTGATGACGTTGGTGATTTCAGCAATTTTCTTCGAGCTTTCGGAAATACCGCTCATGGTGGTAACCACCTCTTCCACCAGCGAACCGCCGCGGCTGGCAGTCGTTGAAGCCACATCGGCAAGCTGGCTGGCCTGACGCGCGCTTTCCGCGTTCAGTTTCACGGTGGCGGTCAGCTGTTCCATGCTGGCCGCCGTCTCTTCCAGTGCGGCAGCCTGCTCTTCGGTACGCGAAGAGAGATCGTTATTGCCGCTGGAGATTTCCGTCGCCCCGCGCCAGATATTTTCACTGCCCGAGCGAATCGTACTGACGGCTTCACGCAGGCTGTCCTGCATGGCACTCAGCAGGGGAACCAGTTGTCCCACACAGTTGCGGCCGAACGGCGCAATGGGCTGGCTGAGATCGCCCTGAGCAATCTGGCGGAACTGCTGGCGGATACGCTCCAGCGGTTTTACCAGCATCGCCACCAGGTAACGGTCGGTAAAGAGCAGAATCAGCAGACCGATAATCGTGGCGACGATAATCACCGTGCGGGTCATACTGGTCAGGCCGTCCACCACCACGCGGGTACTGTCGAGCGTGTTCGCAGCGGCATTGTTGAACGCCTCGGCAGCCGCACCGAACGCACGGCTCAACGGTGGCGTGACGTTGTTGGCCTGCTGGCGGTAGCCTTCCAGAGCCCCCTGCTTCGCCTGCGCCATTTGCGGCGTCACGCCCTGGTCGAGCAGCGCCTGCCAGGAGCCGATCACCCGGGATGCGATCGCCTCATCCATCGGGCCGGGTGACATCGCTTTCATCTCGGCCAGTTTCTTGCCCATGTTATCCAGCGCCTGTTGGGCGGAGGACAAATCGGGCGTGCCGCCAGCGGCTTTGACTTCCATTGCGCGGCTCAGGCGGGTCACGAAGCGGAAATACTGATCGTTGCCCTGGCTCAGTACCGTCATCTGTTTCACCAGATGGCGATCAACTTCATTGCCCTCTGAAACGCGTGACAAAGACCAGGTGCTGTACAGCCCAACGCCCGCCCACATTAAACAAAAGATCCCGAGAATCGTCAGCATGACGAAGCGGATCGTGAAATTACGTAGCATATTCATAAGATTTCCTTGCCGTGAGGGTGAATTCGCCCAGAGGCGAGTACTCCTCTCTTTATCGGCAGGCAGCGCGGAAATTATAACCTTTTGTGATTATTTTTAATTAGCGCGGCTTCACAGGTCACACAGCCAGGGTTAATTATTACCTTTCAATATGAAGGGGTTAAACCCTGTCATCGCTTCTGTGAACAATTTATGATTTGATAAACGCAGAATAAAAACGCTGTTTCGAAAATTCATTAAATAAGAAAGGAGACATCATGTCCTGGCACCCTTCCCCTGACCGCTACGAGAACATGCAGTACCGCTATTGTGGAAAGAGCGGCCTGCGCCTGCCAGCGCTGTCGCTGGGTCTGTGGCATAGCTTTGGCCACGTCCAGCCTCTCGATGCCGAGCGCGCACTGCTACGTAAAGCCTTCGATCTCGGCATTACCCATTTCGATCTTGCCAACAACTACGGCCCACCGGCAGGGAGCGCAGAGGAGAACTTTGGCCGCCTGCTGCGAGAGGACTTTGCCGCGTACCGCGACGAGCTCATCATCTCCACTAAAGCCGGTTACGACATGTGGCCGGGGCCGTACGGTTCAGGCGGTTCACGCAAATACCTGCTCGCCAGCCTCGATCAAAGCCTGAAACGCATGGGGGTCGAGTACGTTGATATTTTCTACTCCCACCGCGTGGATGAAAATACGCCGATGGAAGAGACGGCCTCAGCGCTGGCTCACGCCGTGCAGAGCGGTAAAGCGCTGTACGTCGGGATCTCGTCCTACTCAACGGAGCGCACTCAAAAAATGGCCGGGTTACTGCGCGAGTGGAAGATCCCACTGCTCATCCACCAGCCGTCCTATAACCTGCTTAACCGCTGGGTCGATAAGACCGGATTGCTGGATGCGCTGGAAGCAAACGGTACGGGGTGCATTGCCTTTACCCCGCTGGCGCAGGGTCTGCTGACCGGGAAATACCTGAACGGCATTCCGGAAGGTTCACGCATGCAGCGAGAAGGGCATAAGGTGCGCGGGCTGACAGAGAAGATGCTGACCGACGCCAACCTGAGCAGTCTTCGTCTGCTCAATGAGATGGCACAGGCGCGTGGCCAGACCATGGCGCAAATGGCGTTGAGCTGGTTACTGAAAGATGCGCGCGTGACGTCAGTGCTGATTGGTGCCAGCCGTCCGGAACAGCTTGAGGAGAACGTGCGGGCGCTGGATAACCTGCGCTTTACAGAGGACGAGCTCACGCGGATTGACCAGCATGTTGCGGATGGGGAGTTGAATCTGTGGCAGGCGTCGTCGGATAAATAGTGCAGATTGATGCCCTCTCCCCTCTGGGGAGAGGGATATGCACTTTACTTCTTACTGATCTTATCCAGATACCCCATCACAAACGCCGACAGCACAAACGTCAGGTGGATAATCACGTACCACATCAGTTTATTATCCGGGACATTCTTCGCGTCCATAAACACGCGCAACAGGTGGATAGAGGAGATCGCCACAATCGACGCTGCCACTTTATTCTTCAGCGACGAGGCATCCATTTTGCCCAGCCAGTTGAGCTTCTCCTTGCGCTCGTCGATATCAAGCTGGGAGACAAAATTCTCGTAGCCGGAAAACATCACCATCACCAGCAATCCCCCCACCAGGGTCATATCCACCAGCGACAGCAGAACCAGAATCAGGTCCGCTTCGGCAATGGAAAAAATGTTCGGCAGAACATGCAGGATTTCCTGAAAAAACTTAATCGTCAGCGCGATAAGTGCCAGCGAAAGGCCAAAATAGACGGGAGCCAGTATCCAGCGGGAGGCGTACATGGCATTTTCAAAGAAGCGTTCCATAAAGTCCTGTTTGCAAAAGAAACCAGCGCCCAGTATATCTCAACGGCGCTGGCTGTTTGCAAGAACTCAACTGTTCATGACTTAGACGTTGTCTGGATTAACCTCCGGACGCGCATACTCCGGCCAGACCAGCACCACAAGTTCGGGGTAGGCTTCCAGACTGAACTCACGAAAACACTGGCGAAGGTTTAATACGTCCAGGTCTGAATACGAGACCTTCTCTCCGTTAAGACAGCGCTTTTTGATATTGTCGTAATATTTATAAACCGCTGAATTCAGGTCGCTGCAACGACGCTGCGCCTCAAACAGACCGGGCGTGTCATTAATTTCGGACATTTTCATACGCTTAATTGTCGCGTGTAAAAAGTCGATATATTCGTGATTTACCCGCCAGTACCAGACAGGCGTAACAGAGTTCATCAAAACAGAGAAATGGTCTTCACCTTCCTCTTTTGTCATCAGTTCAGGCTGTGGAGGTTCACTGGTGTCTTTCGACACTTTCGTTTTATTGAACTCCTGCATCAATAAAAGCACACCAGCGGTCAGTAATAGTAATGTGATGACCGTAAAAAAGATGCTGTTCATGGGTTGGCTCCATTTTTTTTGATTTTAAAATTGCCTCATGATATTGTCAACGAATCTCACGCCTTTACCAACCCCACCCTGTTGAAAATAAAGGAAATTAAAAAATGCTGCCCGACTATCTCGTCCCGGCTAAGTACCACATTACGCCTGTGGAACAGCAACCGACGGAAGAAGAAAAAAAGGCCAGTTTCACTCAGGGGAAAAGAAAGCTCTCCGATTTCGAGCCTGATATATTAATTGGTGTTTCCCGCACTGGCAAATCCCGTAATATGTTGCTGGAGGAGCACGATCGCCATATAAAAGACCGCTTATTTCGCGCTATAAAAATTGAGGCCTTCGTCCACCTGCTGAATGACCTCCAGGCTGAAGGCGAAATAGATGCCCAGAAACTAAGTCAAATAATGGCTGAAAAAACAAAAGAAATAAATGAAGCGGGCAATGAAATTTGGCTTAATCTAATTACGCGTGAAAAAAACAACCCTATTTTTTATACCCTTGGGGAAGATTAACGTGAAAGAAGTTAAAGACAACGACGTTTATTTGACTTTAGATGATAAAAAAAGTGATGAATTTATCTTAAAGCAAAATCTCGACGCCCTGAGAAACACAAAAAATATCGAGATGACGCGTATTACGCAAGACCTGGTATCGATTCCGGCGACGCTGGTGCGGCTGAAATGGCAGAATCGCCGCGAGATTTACCCGCTACAGGTCAAAGAAGAGATTTACGGTGCGGTGATAAATAGCCTCATCGAGCAGCAACCCGAGCTGAAAGAGAAGCTGCTGGGCCGGCTCGAGGCCAACTATCAGTATCTGCTTGCCAGAGAAGTCGCCACCCTGCGCCTGACGCGCAAGCTGTCAGCCGGTGAGTACCGTACCTCAAACGTCACCTGCGTTGCGCTCGACGAAGACACGCTGGCAACCTCCTCTGCCGCGCAGACGGATAATAAAAACGCATAAACCGACAGACATAAAAAAAGCCGGCTTTCGCCAGCTTCTTTACTATTTTTTGGCCGCTTTCTCTTCGCCGACCAGTCCAATCTTCAGATAACCCGCCTGATGCAGCGTGTCCATCACCTTCATCATGGTTTCGTAGTCGACGGTTTTGTCCGCACGGAAGAAGACGGTGGTGTCTTTCTTGCCGCCGGTTAGCTGATCCAGCGCCGGAATAACCGAAGCATCCGTTACCGGGTCGTTACCCAGGAACATCGATTTATCCGCTTTCACAGAAAGATAGATGGGCTTTTCCGGACGCGGCTGCGGCTGGCTGGACGAGGCCGGCAGATTCACCTTCACGTCCACCGTCGCCAGCGGCGCAGCGACCATAAAGATAATCAGCAGAACCAGCATGACGTCAATAAACGGCGTCACGTTGATCTCATGCATTTCACCGTTATCGTCCAGATTTTCGTTTAGACGCATCGCCATAATATCAACCTACGCGCAGTTTAGACGCCGCATGCACCGGTTTCACGGCGCTGGCATTCAGGTCGAGATCGCGGCTTTGCAGCAGCAGAACCTGAGCGGCAACGTCACCGAGCGTGGCTTTGTAGCTGCCAATCATACGCGCGAAAATGTTATAGATAACGACGGCCGGAATCGCCGCGACCAGACCAATCGCCGTCGCCAGCAGCGCTTCTGCGATACCGGGCGCAACAACCGCCAGGTTGGTGGTTTGGGTCTGAGCGATACCGATAAAGCTGTTCATGATGCCCCAGACCGTACCGAAAAGACCGACGAACGGCGAAATTGCGCCGATGGTAGCCAGATAACCATTACCACGTCCCATGTGTCGGCCAACGGCCGCAACGCGACGCTCCAGACGGAAACCGGTACGCTCTTTAATGCCTTCGTTATCTTCACTGCCAGCGGAGAGTTCCAGCTCGTTCTGCGCTTCGTTCACTAACAGGGTGGTCAGGCTTTTTGCGTGGAAGGATGAGGTCATATAAGACGCCTGATCCAGAGAGCGGGCTTCTGCCAGCTGCTGCTGTTCCCGCTTGAGGCGACGCTTCTGCGAAAGCAGCTCGGCGCTTTTGCTGAAGAAGATAGCCCAAGTGACAACGGACGCCAGAATCAGGCCGATCATCACAATCTTAACCACGATGTCAGCATGTTGATACATGCCCCAAACGGAGAGATCCGTCTGCATCAAATTATTACCCACTCTGTATCTCCAGGACGCAAATCACAAAATCTGAACGTAATAATATCAAAACGTCGTCGAATTGATAGTAGTTCTCATTAGTATTTGCATGGTGCCGTAATTTTCGCTCACTTTCCTTGCGCTTACGCAGTAAAAATTTCTTATGCGGTTTTTTGCTAATATTTTCTGCTTATTCGATAAGCATGCGGGTGAAGTTTTTCACAATCGTGGTAGTCTGGACGTCCAGACGTATAAAAACAGGGTTAGCGAACATGACTAAGAAGCATCTTGATACCACGCTGGTACAGGCCGGACGCAGCAAAAAATATACGCAGGGTTCGGTTAACAGCGTGATTCAACGCGCCTCCTCCCTGGTGTTTGACACCGTTGAGGAGAAAAAAATCGCCACGCGTAACCGCGCAAAAGGCGGGCTGTTTTATGGCCGTCGCGGCACGCTAACCCATTTTTCTCTGCAGGAAGCGATGTGCGAGCTGGAAGGCGGTGCGGGCTGCGCGCTGTTCCCGTGCGGTGCGGCTGCGGTCGCCAATACCATTCTGGCGTTTGTGGAACAGGGCGACCATATCCTGATGACCAACACCGCCTATGAACCCAGCCAGGACTTCTGCACCAAAATACTCAGTAAACTCGGCGTCACTACCGGGTGGTTCGATCCGCTGATTGGCGCAGGCATTGCCGAACTTATTCAGCCAAACACGCGCATCGTGTTCCTGGAGTCTCCCGGTTCAATCACCATGGAAGTGCACGACGTACCGGCTATCGTGAAGGCCGTGCGCAGCAAAGCGCCGGAGGCGATCATCATGATCGACAACACCTGGGCGGCGGGCGTGTTGTTTAAAGCGCTGGAATTCGACATTGATATCTCGATTCAGGCGGCGACGAAATACCTGATTGGCCATTCAGACGGGATGATTGGCACAGCAGTATCTAACGCACGCTGCTGGGATCAGCTGCGTGAAAATGCCTACCTGATGGGCCAGATGGTCGATGCAGATACGGCCTACATGACCAGCCGCGGTATCCGCACGCTGGGGGTTCGCCTGCGTCAACACCATGAAAGCAGCCTGAAAGTGGCAGAGTGGCTGGCTCAGCATCCACAGGTTGAGCGCGTTAATCATCCTGCGCTTGCGGGCAGTAAAGGCCATGAATTCTGGCAACGTGACTTTACGGGCAGCAGCGGGTTGTTCTCGTTTGTGCTTAAAAAACGGCTAGATAATGACGAACTGGCAAACTATCTGGATCACTTTACCCTCTTCAGCATGGCCTACTCCTGGGGCGGTTTTGAGTCCCTGATCCTGCCTAATCAGCCGGAGCAAATCGCGGCTCTGCGCCCTGGCGGCGAAGTGGACTTCAGCGGCACCCTGATTCGCCTGCACATCGGTTTAGAAAATGTGGACGATTTAATTGCGGATTTATCAGCAGGGTTTGAACGTATCGTGTAGAGTGCTCGCTGAAAATGTACTCCCCGGACGCTTTTCTTAACACTGCAAGCAGAAAAGTCTGCATGAGTTGCGCCTGCGATCAATCCCGGCAGGTATAATTGGGAGTACAATAGCGTTATCTCTGCTGTTCCACAGGAAAGTCCATGGCTGTTATTCAAGATATTATCGCGGCGCTCTGGCAACATGATTTTGCCGCACTGGCGGATCCGCACGTTATAGGCGTCGTCTATTTCGTGATGTTCGCAACGCTGTTTCTGGAAAATGGATTACTGCCAGCCTCGTTTTTACCCGGTGACAGTTTGCTTTTGCTTGCCGGGGCATTGATCGGTAAAGGCGTTATGGACTTTACGCCAACGATGGTTATCCTCACCTCTGCCGCGAGCCTGGGCTGCTGGCTGAGCTATCTGCAGGGCCGCTGGCTGGGGAACACGCGCGTCGTAAAAGGCTGGCTGGCGCAGTTACCGCATAAATACCATCAGCGGGCGACCTGTATGTTTGACCGACACGGCCTGCTGGCGCTGCTGGCCGGACGTTTTCTGGCTTTTATTCGCACCCTGCTGCCCACCATGGCGGGTATTTCCGGCCTGTCGAACCGCCGTTTTCAGTTCTTCAACTGGCTGAGCGGCCTGCTGTGGGTGGGGGTCGTGACCACGTTAGGCTACGCGCTGAATATGATCCCCTTTGTGAAACACCATGAAGATCAGGTGATGACTTTCCTGATGGTTCTGCCAATGGTCCTGCTGGTTGCAGGCCTGGTGGGAACCATTGCGGTGGTGATTAAGAAAAAGTACTGCAGCGCATAAACAAAAGCCGGGTGGCGGCTACGCCTTACCCGGCCTACGTTTCTCGTCAGGCGCCCTGCATCGTTCGTATACGCGACGCATCTTCTCCCGGCGTGACGCCGAAATAGCGCTTAAACTCCCGACTAAACTGCGACGCACTCTCATAGCCCACCCGCATTGCCGCCGCGCTGGCCTTCATGCCGTCGTGGATCATCAGCATCCGCGCCTTATGCAGCCGGTAGGTCTTGAGGTATTGCAGCGGCGAGGTGCTGGTCACCGATTTAAAGTTATGGTGAAACGCCGAGACACTCATGTTCGCTTCCGCGGCGAGCTGATCGACGTTGAGGTTTTCCGTGTACTGGCTCTCAATACGCTTGAGCACGCGGCTTATCAGACTGAAGTGGGTCTGTCGGCTCACCAGCGCCAGCAACGCTCCCCCCCCGGGGCCCAGCAGCACATGATAGAGAATTTCGCGAATGATCTGCTTGCCCAGGATACGCGCGTCCAGCGGCCGCTCCATGACGTCCAGCAGACGCTCGATGGCGCACAGGATCTCTTCAGACAGCGTGGCCGAGTTAATCCCGCTTGAAGCCATCGACGGCTGGAAGAGTTCATCTTCGCCTATCTCCATCAGCAGTTCCTGCAACTGAAGGATATCGACATTAACGCGAATACCCGCCAGCGGGACCTCCTCTGTCGCGAAAGTTTCACATTCAAAGGGTAAAGGTACTGTCAGAAGCAGATATTCATTGGTGTCGTAGCGGAACACGCGGTCATTGATATAACCAATTTTATGGCCCGAAAAGAGAAAAACGATGCCCGGCTGGTACATCACTGGCGTGCGCGTCCCGGGCTGCGTGCCATAGAGCAGACGAATATCAGGCAACGGTTCGCTGACACTATTTTCATTATCTATCAGTCTCTTAATCTGCGCGGTAAGCTGATGGCAGATCGCTTCACGGTTCATTTTTCGTTACTCCGGGTACGTTTTCCGACTTTTACAGTTTGCGCACTTTCCCGACGTTTCTCCAGCTCTCTGTAGAAATGGGCAAGACATTGGCAGGAATGTGCATTGAGAGCATAGCCCCGGACCGCCACAATGTGCAGCATCAGGCAGGCATCAGTGCCGCCACGGTTTTTCACCCACTAAAGGGAACGAGCAATGAACAATTTTAATCTCCATACCCCAACCCGCATTCTGTTTGGCAAAGACGCAATCGCTGACCTGCGTGCGCAGATCCCCGCTGATGCGCGTGTCCTGATCACCTACGGTGGCGGCAGCGTGAAAAAAACCGGCGTGCTGGATCAGGTTTACAGCGCCCTGGACGGTCTGGACGTGCGTGAGTTCGGCGGCATCGAGCCAAACCCGTCTTACGAAACGCTGATGAATGCGGTAAAAATCGCCCGTGAAGAAAACATTACTTTCCTGCTGGCGGTCGGTGGCGGTTCCGTTCTGGATGGCACGAAGTTCATCGCGGCGGCAGCGCACTACGCTGACGGCGTTGACCCGTGGCACATTCTGGAAACCCGCGGCAGCGACATTAAAAGCGCAATCCCGATGGGCTCCGTGCTGACACTGCCAGCCACCGGTTCCGAATCGAACAAAGGCGCAGTGATCTCCCGTAAAACCACCGGTGACAAACAGGCCTTTATGAACGAGCACGTGCAGCCTGTCTTCGCGATCCTCGACCCGGTTTACACCTATACCCTGCCTGCACGTCAGGTAGCGAACGGTGTGGTTGATGCCTTTGTTCACACCGTTGAGCAGTACGTGACCTACCCGGTGAATGCCAAAATTCAGGATCGTTTCGCGGAAGGCATTCTGCTGACGCTGGTTGAAGAAGGTCCGAAAGCGCTGAAAGAGCCGGAAAACTATGACGTTCGTGCCAACGTCATGTGGGCGGCAACGCAGGCGCTGAACGGTCTGATCGGCGCTGGCGTGCCGCAGGACTGGGCGACCCACATGCTGGGTCACGAACTGACGGCGATGCACGGTCTCGATCACGCTCAGACGCTGGCGGTGGTTCTGCCTGCGCTGTGGAACGAAAAACGGGATACCAAACGCGCCAAACTGCTGCAGTACGCAGAGCGCGTGTGGAACATCACCGAGGGTTCTGACGATGCGCGTATCGACGCGGCCATCGAAGCGACACGCAACTTCTTCGAAAGCCTGGGCGTACCAACGCGCCTGTCTGGCTACGGCCTGGATGGCAGTTCTATCCCTGCTCTGCTGGAGAAACTCGACGCGCACGGCATGACCCAACTGGGCGAGCACGGTGACATTACGCTGGACGTCAGCCGCCGTATCTACGAAGCGGCACGCTAAGCGTTTTTGTCCTCCCGACTTTCGTTTTTTGACATTTCGTCCAGACTTAATGCACACCCCATCGCCGGAGCCCCCCTCCGGCGATGCGCACCTGAAGGAGGAAAAATGGCAAACCAAACCGTAATCAAGCTGCAGGATGGCAACGTGATGCCCCAGTTGGGGCTAGGTGTATGGAAAGCCGGTAACGACGAGGTCGTCTCCGCCATTCATAAAGCCCTGGAAGTCGGCTATCGGTCAATTGATACCGCCGCCGCCTACAAAAACGAGGACGGCGTAGGCACTGCACTGGCCAGCGCCGGCGTCCCCCGCGATGAATTATTCATTACCACGAAACTGTGGAATGACGATCAAAAACGCCCTCGCGAAGCCCTGCAGGAGAGTCTGGAGAAACTTCAGCTCGATTTCGTCGATCTGTATCTGATGCACTGGCCGGTTCCCGCCATCGACCATTATGTTGATGCCTGGAAAGGGATGATTGAACTGCAAAAAGAGGGGCTGGTGAAAAGCATCGGCGTCTGTAACTTCCAGGTTCATCACCTGCAGCGCCTGATTGATGAGACAGGCATCGCACCGGTGATTAACCAGATCGAGCTGCACCCGCTGATGCAGCAGCGCCAGCTTCACGCCTGGAATGCGACCCACAAGATCCAGACCGAATCCTGGAGCCCGCTGGCGCAGGGTGGCGAGGGGGTCTTCGATCAGAAAATCATCCGCGACCTGGCGGATAAATACGGCAAAACGCCCGCACAGATCGTCATTCGCTGGCATCTGGACAACGGCCTGGTCGTCATTCCGAAATCAGTCACGCCATCACGTATTGCCGAGAACTTCGACGTCTGGGATTTCCGCCTGGACAAAGATGAGCTGGGTGAGATTGCGAAGCTGGAGAAGGGCAAACGCTTAGGGCCGGACCCGGATCAGTTTGGCGGTTAATACCTAAAACGAGCCCGGTCTTCCGCCGGGCTCGTTTTAATCTATAAATCTGACTGACATCTCGCTTCTCCGGGCAAGTCAGGCAATGTGCAAATAACGTTATACGCTTTCCCTTCAAGTTTATGTGGCCCACCGAGACCGCCGCCTGCTATTGCTTCATATTCCTTTCCGTTAATACTTATCTGGAGCGGGGTGTAATAAATCCAGTCCATCGGACCTATTGGCAGAAAAAAGATCCACTCATGCTGGCTCTGAAAAGCAAAACGACCGTTGTCGTCAGAAAGCGTTTGCTCCCTCTCTAATGTTATTTTAGCGCCCGGGACTGGCTTACCTGCGCTGTCGATTAGACGTCCTTCTACTTCTGGCTGTATCTGGCGGTGCATTACACAACCGCATAACGTCAGGCCAATCAGCATCGCTCCTGTTAACTTCCTTATTTTCATTTTGAGCCTCAGAAAAAAGCCGGGTGGCGGCTTCGCCTTACCCGGCCTACGCGCTGACCTGTAGGCCCGGTAAGCGCAGCGCCACCGGGCTTTGTTACAGGTTTAACCGATCTTACGTTTTACGTTCTTCTTCGTTCCCGCTCCACCGTTCGAACGCTGATGCACAATCGGCGTGTGCTTGGTCAGCGCCGGGCGCGTATTGCGGTTCTGGCGACGCGCTTCGCGCATCTCATCCAGCGTCGGGGCCGGTACCAGACAGTCGCGGCGTGAACCGATCAGGTGTTTTTTACCCATCTCTTCCAGCGCCTGGCGGATCAGCGGCCAGTTTTTCGGGTCATGATAACGCAGCAGCGCTTTATGCAGACGACGCTGTTTATCCCCTTTTGGCACCACCACCTCTTCACTCTTGTAGCCAATCTTACTCAGCGGGTTCTTGCCGGTGTAATACATGGTCGTCGAGTTGGCGAGCGGTGACGGGTAGAAGTTTTGCACCTGATCCAGACGGAAGCGACGCTGCTTCAGCCACAGTGCCAGGTTCACCATATCCTCATCACGCGTGCCGGGGTGCGCGGAGATAAAGTACGGGATCAGGTACTGCTCTTTGCCCGCCTGCTTTGAATACGTGTCGAACAGCTCTTTAAAGCGGTCATAGCTGCCCATACCCGGCTTCATCATCTTCGACAGCGGACCTTCTTCGGTGTGCTCCGGCGCAATCTTCAGGTAGCCGCCCACATGGTGGGTCGCCAGCTCTTTGATGTAGCGCGGATCTTCCACGGCGATGTCGTAACGCACCCCGGAGGCAATCAGGATCTTCTTGATGCCCTTCAGGTCGCGCGCGCGACGATAGAGATTGATCGTCGGCTCGTGGTTGGTATCCATATGCTCGCAAATGCTCGGATAGACGCAGGAGAGACGACGGCAGGTTTGCTCCGCGCGCGGCGACTTACAGCGCAGCATATACATGTTCGCGGTTGGGCCGCCAAGGTCGGAGATCACACCGGTGAAGCCTGGCACCGTGTCGCGAATCGCTTCGATCTCATTGATGATCGAATCTTCAGAGCGGCTCTGAATAATACGGCCTTCGTGCTCGGTAATAGAGCAGAGCGAGCACCCTATAATTCTGATCATTTAGAAATTTTTTTGCGTTTAAAATCAATGAATTGAAAGATTTCATTTTTCTAAGTCTGATAAAACAGATGAAAACCCAACTGACTATACTCATAAAACTCAATCTTTGCGCTGCTGTACGATACCAGTAATTACAGGCGCCGAGTTTAACATCATGAAAAGTAGCCCAATAATGAATGACGCAACGCCAGCTGCGGTGCCTAACTTCTGACTGAACACCATTGAAACAAAGTACATATTTGGGATAAAAACGGACATAGCAATCACGAAAAGTAACTTATTCAGATAATTATTTATTCGGGTCTTAACCTCAACTCTATCATAAAAAGCCATCGAAACGTAAGCAGTTATCAGTGAATAAAAAGACCATGTCATATAGTTAACCGATTCATTAAATGCCTCTCGCAAAAGCAAAGCACTTTCTGTCATTCCCTACCTCATTAAATCAATAGAAAATAAATCTGAATAATTTATTTTTAAAAGAAAAGAACACAACATAACTTCAGTAGTTATGATTAATCCCTGAATGATTATTTCTTAGCAAGATATAACATGCTTAATGTATATCAGGCAATAAAAAAACTCCCAAAGACCACCGCTGTGGTCTTCAGGTATAGGATTTAAAGAACGAACTCAGTCCGGAAACGTATCACTATCTTCTGTAACGTCCGCTTTCTCTGGTAACATTCTGTTTTTAATATACTGTGAATTCCTGCAGATGAGAGGAAAAATCTCCGAGTTATTCATTATACAACTCGTTGCCGTACGGGCGTCCTCCGGAGACCATGATGAAAATGAAAACGTCTGACGGTCAAGCCATTGAGACAATAATACATTATCAACAGAAGCGCTAAACAGCGCCGCAATAGCCCTGCGTTCAACGGCCTTCTCAGGTTCAATAAACGACAACTCATTATGAAAACGGGTAATAATCGCAATACGGCTGTCAATACGAATATGTCTTTCAAGTAAGACATCGTGCAACTCATCAAGTACAGTCTCTCTCTGGGTATCGTCGAGGCAAGACCACAGGAAATGAATGTTCTCGGCATTTGTGACAACGTCTGGCTCTGCATCACGGAACCATGATGCAAAGATACCCACACTACCTTCCATCCGGATATGCTGCCCCTGAAGTTGCATTTGTTCAAGGATAAAGCGCATGTTCACAGGAAGAACCGTAAAACACTCAATAAGCCTTTCAGAAGAACTAAATACTCCACATGCCAGGGCGTTCAGCTTTTTCTTCAAAATATCAAACTGCTCACCTGACTGATATACGTCATGGAGAAATACTGGACCCATAGCATTCACATCAGACTCAATTATTTTCTCTGACAGTGCTTTTTGACGCTCTCGCACAAATATTAAAAGAGAGGTTGCATTTGTAGCTTCTTTGATGACGTCATACTGACCTTTAACAAAGCTCAGGACAGGTATATTCACCAGAAGACCTAAATCAACAATCCTGCCAACAGCATTTTTGATGTACGGCAGAACATTTTTATCCTTAAGTGCTATAAAGATACTCTCGGCAGTACGTAGATAACGAAGATATGCAGCCAAAGCCAGGTCAAACCGTTCCTCACCAATATGTTCACTGTACGACTCGATACCGGCATAGTTACCATGGAGCACCATGTGAGCAACAGCCTGTGCAGCAAATTCCGCAGGGAAGAGATTCCTCGTCGCCGTATTATTAAGATAATATTGATTTAAAACATTATTATTCCAGTCCGGGCTCAGAACAATTTTTCTGAAATGGATAACGTCCTCAACAACCTGACGATTTTTAAGCGTCATTATTGCAGAGCTAACCTGAGCCCCACCTGTACCATCATTCTTTCCAATTACGTTCTGTACCGCCTTCGATGCAATATTGATATGCCGGATAATTCCCGGATTAAAAAGGTCTATCTGAGGTTGCTCAGCTCCATAGCGTAACATCTCCTCCCGACCGTGATTTCCGATATCTAGTGTGCCAATTTTCAGGTTTGACAAGGTCTCTTCATTATTGACAAGGTATTCCACATAAAATACGCCATCTACAAAATTCTCCATTTTATTCAGTAGTGATTCACCGGCCAGAACAGAGTATGAATCAGCTTCCTGCAGCAACGTCTGCGTGGATTCAGCCTCCAATTTTTCTGAATCCTGAATTTCATCAAGTTTACTCACAATAAACGATATTTGCCTTTCGACGAAAGGCTCTAGGCTTATCCGCCCGTCAGCCATCAGTTTCTGCAGACTCAATACGAAACCTTCATCATTCTTTTCTCTGAGTGAAACAGCATAACTCTGATTCAGCATTTGCACTGCGACTTTGAGTTGCGGTTCGGCGAGAGCCTGACACTTCTCATCCATCCGGCTATAAGAAACCAGCCAGTCTCGCATCTGAATATGTGGTGCCACTCGCTGCCATGCTTCAGCGAAACCCCACAAGGCCGTCAGTTCTTCAAGCCGTGGGATATTTATAGCACCAATCGCGTCTTTAAGAGGCGTATCAAGCAACTCGCTCCTGGCAAGCTCCACCGTGGACTGATAGTGGATGCTCATCAGAAATTCGCTCCATCTTTCTGTATCGTTATTAAAAATTCGGGATATTTGTTGATAAGTTAGCGAGAGCATCTCGTCAAAATCATCCGGAGCAATACCGGGTTCGGTCTGACTAGCTTTGGGATCGCGAAGTAATACTTTAATATCTCGCTCCCCGTATCTGACCACCAGTAAGTAGAGAGCAATAAGAATATGGCGATGATCTTCTGTTGCAGGAACGGTAAGGTTCAGAATATGAATATCATTAACAAACTTCTTCATTAATCGCGGTGTGATACGAGGATACTCAGAGGGTTTCCAGCGCTCAAGCAACACCGTTGCTTCCCGGCACGCTATCCCTGCATCCTCATTTACTGTTTCTTTCCAGTACTGCCTTAACGCTTCCTGCCATCCTGCCGAAATAAGAGGAGGAACCTGAAAACTTACAGGAATCCGCTTTGCAATAAACTCACGCCCGCTGAAACCCGCCACAGAAAGTGAGGCTGAAACCTGTCTTGCCGAATAGGGCACCACTATCCTGAAGTGTTCATGAGTGGCTCCGGCAATAAGCTCCATATCACTCCAGAGCTCTTTCACTTTGTCTGCACTGATTCGGTCCAGATTATCAATGATAAGGATGAAGCGATCTCCATGGGAAATGACCTCTTTGGAGGTAAATCCCTGCAGAGCTTCAGCCAGCTCAATAGCTCCGACCTCCTTATTAACTAGCCAAGTCTCTTCAATCCTGTCAGTACTGTTGCGTTTGAACAAATCACCAATACTCGAATACCCTTTCTTTCTGTACCATTCCATGTTCTGCAGGCATGCCAGTCCTGCGACCATAATGGCAGGAGAAAGAAACGCGGCCACCTCAACATAAAAAAGCCACCCTAATAATGACTCCTTGTTAGTAAAATATTGATTAAGGTCTGTTAGCACATAACGAAGCATCTGCACGGAAAGCAATGACAGTAAAATAAAAACGACGGTCAACCAGCTTAGCCTGCTGCTGACCCTCTTGTCGTATTCAACGATGTTACCCAGAGCCAGATTTTTATACTTATCCAACACATCCCGGGAGCCCGGACATTGTAGGCTGACCCCGTGGTGGATGACATCGATAAGCGCTTTTTTAGTTGAGCCATGATGGTAACGTTCTGCATCAAAGTTAATGAACGTAAAATCATCTTTAAGCTTTTTCTGCAGGAACTTCAATATTGTTGACTTAC
This sequence comes from Enterobacter sp. T2, assembly GCF_010692925.1. NCBI lineage: Bacteria > Pseudomonadati > Pseudomonadota > Gammaproteobacteria > Enterobacterales > Enterobacteriaceae > Enterobacter > Enterobacter sp. T2. The sequence continues at coordinate 4,023,587 of NZ_CP048736.1, forward strand.
CTGAACCCAGCTCACCTTCCAGACCAATAATATTGACATCAGGTGTCCTGATGATCTGAGCCACATTCTCTGCAACTTTTTCATGACTGCTGCCTCTAAACATATCCTGGTCAGCGGGTGATTCCGTCTGCAATCGTAGAGTCATTCAGCAATTTCCTTCGTTATAACGTAAGATTCTTTCACTATTAGACACAGTACAGAGCCCACAGCAACCAAATGACTGCAGCCGGGGCAGTTTAGTTTTAAGCATGCATAAGCCGATTTCGATGGAATCCCTTTCACACAATAATATTGAATTGAAGCAATGAAAACATTAATGTGTTTGTTGTGACTAGCTGCAGGGGCCTGGAAGAAATTCCAAAGCCTGACAAACCGGAACAGGGCTTGCTCTGCTCCGGTTTTATCCAGTTCATCTTGAAGCCCTTGTTTTTGTTACATATCCCTGCTCACTCTTTCAGCCATTGTTAAGCTTCTTGTGTGTAATCTGCGAATAATACGGATGCAAAATTGATGCAATGGATTATACATACCTACAGCGCACGTTACGCTGAGCTGAATCGAATTTCAGAGAACGTTCTTCGCTATTACCCTGCCCAGCCAGTTGAACACATTTTATCATCCGGCCCCGAGAGTGACATGTTCTCTGCCTGGTACAGCCTTCATCAGAGTCAAACTAGACGTTATTTACAGGCAAAAGAAGACAGCTACAGAGTTTAAGTCTGACATTATTCGTGGCTGTGTCTGCCTTCGGAGTTTTCAGCTTATCCCGATAACAGCGGTTTTGAAAAATTGACGTTTTTTACACCGGTACATTGCCCGAACGCAATCTCCCCCGTAGCGAAATACCGCCCCGCAGAAAATCGTCCATGCTCGGCATGCCCCTGGAACATCAGCATCTTTTCAATAAAGGTTTTACAGCCTATAGTCTGTATAACACAAAATACACCTTACCTGCTGTATTACAGGGCGGTACTCCCTACTCAGTCTGCGAGGCAGGTCACTTATGAATAATCAGTTCCCGATAAAAACGCTGAACCAGCTCAGACCTGTGCTAATCGGGTTTCGCAAAATCAAGGGCTTCACGCAAAAAGATGTGTCTGAGAGGCTTGCCGTAACGCAGCAAACCTATGCCCGCCTGGAAGCAAACCCTGCTAGCGCCAGTATTGATCGTCTGTACAAGGTATTCAGTATTCTGGGCGTAGAAATAACGCTGTCATCTATTTCCCCTTCACCCTTCATTTCCCACACAGAGATGAGGGGGGCATTTGACAGCACTCCCGCCAGACGGGAGAAATGGTGACTATTAGAAGTTTGCTAGTTTTGTCGAATGACGCCAACTACATGTCCGCATCCATCGAGTAGTGGCTTCAAGCCACGATTGTCACTGCCTCCGCTGCCTTTTTCCAGTAACTCTCTCCTTTTAATTCTAATATTTAGGGGTGTCAACGCAAAGCAGAAACGGCACCTTCTTTGCGAGACAGAAATGACCTGTGATTGCCTGGCCGATTTATGGCAGCTAAGTGCGAGAAGCGGATATAGCGAATTCGCCATTGTACGGGATTAGCAGGTTTACTGAAGCAACCTGCGATGGCGTTATGGCAATAGTCAGTCCCCTGTCCAGTCGGCATAGGTGGCCACCTCGTCACCGCCGGGGATAAACTGATTGAAGCCTCCGCGCAAAATCACTTATTCTTTTCCGTTAATAAAATGCAGGAGCAAAGTCATGACTGGCGAAATTCGTGGGCGAGGCAGGCCACGAAAAACAGAGAGTACCTATACAGATACCCGTAATGACCTGATCCGAAGCGGGCTTGAACTGCTCACGCAGAATGGTTTTCTTTCAACGGGAGTCGATGCCATTGTCAAAAATGCCAGTGTTCCTAAAGGCTCATTTTATTACTATTTCAAGAGCAAAGAAGAGTATGCCCAGACTGTTCTGAGCGCCTATGACAGTTTCTTTGTGCATAAACTCCAAAAACATCTGTATGAATCATCCTTCACACCAATGATGCGTCTGGAAAATTTCATCGACGATGCCTGCGACGGCATTAAAAAGTACAATTTCACCCGGGGCTGTCTGGTTGGCAATATGATGCAGGAGAGTCCGGGTCTTCCACTGTCCTTTATCAAACAGCTCCACGAAATACTTGAGCGCTGGCAGGCGCTTGTGGCGTGCTGTCTGTCCGACGCGTTATCTTCGGGCGAAATCCGTTCCGATATGAATAATACGCAACTGGCGGCCATTTTCTGGAGCAGTTGGGAGGGTGCCGTAATGCGTGCCAAACTTTATTGCTCAACCCAGCCTGTGTACGACTTCTGGAGCTATTTCAAAAAGTCAGTACGCTATCAGCCCTCTAAGGACACGGCTGTTGAAAAGTAAAAAAGGGGCCGCAGCCCCTGATAATAATTATCAAACCCAGGCTGAGCCTGGCTTCCACTTCATTAGCTACACTGAATTACTGCCCGGCCACGAATTCCGCCACTCAGAAGTTTTTCGGCCACATTGATGGCATCACTCAGCGGATAAACGGTGGTCAGGCTATCCAGTCTGGACTCCGGTAAATACTGTACCGCCTGCTGCCAGATCGCCGCTCTTTTTTCCTTCGCGAACATGACACTGTCAATCCCTTTCAGCGTGACGCCACGCAGGATAAACGGAGCCACATTCCCCATTAGTTCCATCCCCTGTGCCATGCCGCAGGCTGCAACAATACTGCCATAACGCACCCCGGCGCATACATTGCAGAGCGTATGGCTACCGACTGTATCAATGGCGGCAGCCCAGCGTTCTTTCTGTAACGGTTTTCCGGGACAGGAGAGCTCGGAACGGTTAATAATCTCGTCCACACCGACCGTTTTATAGAGCCAGGCAGCCTCTTCCGGGCGTCCAGTAGACGCCGTAACGCGGTACCCCATTGATGCAAGGATCATGGCCGCAATGCTCCCGACGCCGCCGCTGGCACCGGTAACAAGTACCGGACCATCTTCAGGCTTAATACCATGATTCAGAAGTGCGTCTACGCACAGCATCGCGGTAAACCCAGCTGTTCCGATTGCCATTACGTGTTTGCCGTTAGCGCCAGCCGGGAGCGGCGTCAGCCAGTCTCCATTTACCCGTGCTTTTTCGGATAGTCCGCCCCAGTGTTTTTCCCCAACACCCCAGCCGGTCAGGAGAACCTTATCTCCGGCCTGATATTCGGGATGTGAACTGGCGGACACTGTACCGGTAAAATCAATGCCGGGCACCATGGGAAAGCGTCGGACGATTGGGCCCCGGCCCGTAATGGCCAGTGCGTCTTTGTAGTTGATGGATGAATAGTCAACATTGACCTCCACATCCCCCTGCGGTAGTTCACTTTCAGCGATTTCAGCAAGTTGCGCACTATAGCGTCCATCTGTTTTGTTGATTAATAAAGATTTAAACACGTTCACCTCGTTTGTCCGGGCGTTTACCGTTCAGTCATTAAGTCGTCAATAAATAATATTGACCGATCGTCTAATAATCAACACTACGATCCCAGTGCTTTGCCAGCATTCAAGAAACATTATTCATTTCATGCACTTAAAGCTGTCTTTTTTGACCGACATCAAACTGTATTCTGGTTTATCTGGTGCAGAGGGAAAATCAGCATCCCTGAAGATACATAGCTAATGCTTCAGAACACGGCTGATGATGCGATAAAACAACCAGGCTTTAATGAGTTAGTCTGAGCGGACCTTCGGCTCAGTAAATAGGTCCGCTCCGTGCCAAGAGCAGACGCTGGTAATTCGGGTAATGGTGCCAACTTACTGATTTAGTGTATGATGGTGTTTTTGAGGTGCTCCAGTGGCTTCTGTTTCTATCAGCTGTCCCTCCTGTTCAGCTACTGAAGGCGTGGTGCGTAACGGTAAAAGTACTGCCGGACATCAGCGCTATCTCTGCTCTCACTGCCGTAAAACATGGCAGCTACAGTTCACTTACACCGTCTCTCAGCCCGGTACACACCAGAAAATTATTGATATGGCCATGAATGGCGTCGGATGTCGCGCCAGTGCACGCATTATGGGCGTTGGCCTCAACACGATTTTACGACACTTAAAAAACTCAGGCCGCAGTCGGTAAACTCACGCATACAACCGGGCAGTGACGTCATTGTTTGCGCGGAAATGGACGAACAGTGGGGTTACGTCGGCGCTAAATCACGCCAGCGCTGGTTGTTTTACGCGTATGACAGGATACGGAGGACGGTTGTGGCGCACGTATTCGGTGAACGCACGTTGGTCACGCTGGAGCGTCTTCTGGGCCTGCTGTCGGCCTTTGAGGTCGTGGTATGGATGACGGATGGCTGGCCGCTTTATGAATCACGCCTGAAGGGAGAACTGCACGTTATCAGCAAGCGATATACGCAGCGCATTGAGCGGCATAACCTGAATCTGAGGCAGCATCTGGCAAGGCTGGGCAGGAAGTCACTGTCGTTCTCAAAATCGGTGGAGCTGCATGACAAAGTCATCGGGCATTATCTGAACATAAAACACTATCAGTAAGTTGGAGTCATTACCGGTGCTCTGATATATTTATTATACTATAGTGGGGTATGTGTTGATCTTAATGTAATACTCCCCTATAGTATAAGAAATACAGAGCAGTGAGGTAAGCAATGCCCAGTACTCCTGAAGAGAAAAAAAAGGTCCTAACCCGGGTTCGCCGTATCCGGGGTCAGATTGATGCTCTGGAAAGAGCACTTGAAAGTGGCGCTGAATGCCGTTCCGTTCTCCAGCAAATCGCCGCCGTCCGGGGCGCCGCTAACGGACTGATGGCAGAGGTGCTGGAGAGCCACATACGGGAAACCTTTGACCAGAATGACAGCTACAGTCATGAAGTCAGTAAATCAGTTGACGATACGATTGAGCTGGTTCGTGCCTATCTTAAATAGGTGAGGCCATTATTACATTGAGGATATATTACGTATGAAATCACGTGCCGCTGTTGCATTTGCACCAGGGAAGCCCCTGGAGATTGTTGAAATTGATGTTGCTCCGCCTAAAAAAGGCGAGGTGCTGATTAAAAACACCCACACAGGTGTCTGCCATACCGATGCCTTTACCCTCTCAGGGAATGACCCTGAGGGCGTTTTCCCGGTGGTTCTCGGCCACGAGGGAGCCGGTATCGTCGTTGAAGTTGGTGAAGGCGTCACCAGTGTGAAGCCGGGTGACCATGTTATTCCGCTCTACACCGCTGAATGCGGGGAGTGTGAATTCTGCCAGTCCGGTAAAACGAACCTCTGTGTATCGGTTCGCGAGACTCAGGGCAAAGGACTGATGCCTGACGGGACCACTCGCTTTTCATACAACGGTCAGCCTCTTTACCACTACATGGGATGTTCCACATTCAGTGAATACACCGTTGTGGCCGAGGTTTCTCTGGCAAAAATTAACCCGGAGGCGAACCATGAACACGTCTGCCTGTTGGGTTGTGGCGTGACTACCGGTATTGGCGCCGTCCATAACACGGCTAAAGTGCAGCCGGGCGATTCAGTTGCCATTTTTGGTCTGGGGGCAATTGGTCTGGCTGCGGTACAGGGGGCCCGTCAGGCAAAAGCGGGACGTATTATCGCTATCGATACTAATCCGACAAAATTTGACCTGGCCCGTCAGTTCGGGGCCACTGACTGCATTAACCCGAATGATTATGACAAACCGATTAAAGATGTTCTGCTGGATATCAACAAGTGGGGTATTGACCATACCTTTGAATGTATCGGTAACGTTAACGTCATGCGTGCAGCGCTGGAAAGTGCTCACCGTGGGTGGGGGCAGTCCGTTGTCATTGGTGTCGCAGGGGCCGGACAGGAGATTTCCACCCGTCCTTTCCAGCTGGTCACCGGGCGCGTATGGAAAGGTTCCGCGTTTGGCGGAGTAAAAGGCCGCACTCAGCTCCCCGGTATGGTCGAGGATGCCATGAAGGGGGATATTGACCTTGAGCCATTTGTAACCCATACGATGACACTGGATGAAATCAATGACGCCTTCGAGCTTATGCATGAAGGCAAATCTATCCGGACAGTGATTCATTACTGATCCCATCAGAATTTTAATCAACTCAAACTGAAGGAAGTGGAAAATGACAACTCCGGTAATTTCTGGTGACGGCATCTTTTCTCATGTGTTCATTGGCGCAGCCGATGTCGAGAAATCCTCCGCATTTTACGATGTCGTCCTGGGCACGCTTGGTATCAATAACCTCGGCCCGTTTGGCAACGGCTGGGTACTCTATGGCCGCGAAAAGCCGGCATTTATCATTGCCCGTCCGGGCAACGGTGAAGCACCTTCCGCTAACGGGGTGACTGTCGGCTTCGCTGCTGCCACCCCGGAAGAGGTTGATGCTTTCCATGCTGCCGGCCTTGCCGCCGGTGGAGCTGATGAAGGTCAACCTGGCCCGCGTGGTCACCTTCCCGGGGCCTATGCTGCCTACCTGCGGGATCCGGCGGGTAACAAAATCACGGCGTATACGTTTATCTGACGTCCGGATTTAAAGATACTTCCCCTGGCTTCGGTCAGGGGAAATAACCATGAGATAACGGCTGATGGAACTCATTGAGCAGCATGCCAGCTCTGGCGGCTGGCAAAACGTGTACCGGCATTATTCACAATCCCTTAATTGTGAAATGAATTTCGGTGTGTATCTTCCTCCCAAAGCAGTAACAGAAAAACTGCCGGTACTATACTGGTTGTCGGGCCTGACCTGTACTGAGCAGAATTTCATCACCAAATCAGGTATGCAGCATTATGCAGCCCGGCATAACGTCATCGTTGTTGTCCCGGATACCAGTCCCCGGGGTAATAATGTCCCGGATGCCGACAGTTACGATCTTGGCCAGGGGGCCGGTTTTTATCTGAACGCGACGGAACAGCCGTGGAATGTTCATTACAGGATGTATGACTATATTCTCAGAGAGCTTCCGGATGTCGTCATGAATCATTTTCCTGCAACGGCAAGAAAATCTATATCCGGTCATTCTATGGGAGGGCTGGGTGCTCTGGTGCTGGCTCTGCGAAATCCTGGTGAATATGTGAGCGTATCAGCATTTTCCCCGATAGTATCGCCTTCTCAGGTGCCATGGGGGCAACAGGCATTTAGCGCTTACCTGGGTGAAAACAGAAAAACGTGGGAAGCCTACGATCCAGTCAGCCTCATTTTACAGGGTGAAAAATTACCAGAAATCTTCATTGATCAGGGGCTGAGTGACGCCTTTTATGAAGAGCAACTGCGCACCAAAATCCTTGAGAGAGTATGCAATGAGATGAACCTCAATGCGTCGTTCCGATATCATACTGGATACGACCACAGCTATTATTTCATTTCCAGCTTTATTGGTGAGCACATTGCTTACCATGCCAACAGGCTCAGGCTGTCAGCATGAGTTGATTTCCAGCCTCAGAAAATGTGCTTAATTTTCAGGCCTGAACAGGGCCTGAACCCTGCAGACCTGAGATGTACTGTAACTGAATCGCCACGGATAATCTAGACACTTCCGAGCCGTTGATGGACTGACCCCGCCCCGGTAGACGATCCTGCCCTATAGTTTGGACTGACCCCACGCCTGTAGACAAATCCTGTCCTCACGACGAGGCCTGTTCGAAGGCCTCCGGACTGACGTCGCCGAGGTGGCTGTGGCGCCGGGACCGGTTATAGAAGACTTCAATGTAATCGAAGATCCGCCCGGGCCAGATCCCTGGTTTTATATATGCGTTTTCTGATCCGTTCTTTTTTCAGCGAACTGAAGAACGATTCGGCCACCGCATTATCCCAGCAGTTGCCACGCCGGCTCATGCTCGGCGCCAGGTTATTGGCCCGGTAGAAGCGCTGCCAGTCGTCACTGCCGTACTGGCTGCCCTGATCGCTATGTACGATAACCTCGCTGTCTGGTTTTCGGCGCCAGACCGCCATCATCAGCGCGTCGAGCGCCAGTTCGCGTGAGAGAGTGGGTTTCATCGACCAGCCGACCACATTACGGGCGAAGAGATCGATAACCACCGCCAGATACAGCCAGCCCTGCCAGGTGCGGATATAAGTAATATCGGTGACCCAGACCTGGGTGGCCCGGACAACGGTGAACTGCCGCTGCACGAGATTAGGAGCAACGACTGAAGGCCTGCCAGCGATACGACGTGGCGCTTTATAGCCGCGCACAGCTTTAATCCGGTCCAGTTGCATGATCCGACCCACCCGGTTTCTACCACAGGTTTCCCCGATTTCGTTCAGATCGCCATGAACCCGCCGGTAACCGTATACGCCTCCGCTCAGGGAATATGAGTCGCGGATAAGCATCAGCAGGCGCTGGTTATCTTTATCACGCGCCGAGACAGGGTTATGCAGCCACGCATAGAACCCGGCCCGGGCGACATTCAGTACCCGACACATCGTCATCACACCCCATACAGTTCGGTGCTCATTGATAAAGCGGTACTTCAGTCGGGCTCCTTTGCAAAGTACCGCGCGGCCTTTTTCAGGATATCCCGTTCTTCTTCGGTGCGTTTTAGCTGCGCCCGGAGTTTCAGGATCTCGCTTTTAGCTTCCAGTAAATCCCGGGCATGCTGCTCGCTGTTATCAGGTTTGATAGCCCGTAGCCACTTGTAGAGGCGGTGTGCAGAGACGCCCAGACGCTCAGATACTTAGGCGACGGAATAACCGCGTTCCGTTATCTGACGGACGGCTTCTTCCTTAAATTCAGGTGTAAATCGTGGTGTGCCCATACGCTCCTCCTATACTCAAACTATAGGGCAGGATCGTCTACCGGGGCGGGGTCAGTCCAGGGAGCCGTTAACGACCTGATGGCGGTTGTTCTGGAAAGCTATCTTCGGGAGGAATTCCCCGATACGGGCAAACGAAATGAGTCGCAGAAGAGGTCAATCGACGACACCATTTCGATAGTCCGCTCCTATCTCCGTTAACTCTGCCAGGCAGATGTCTGATGGGGTCTAAAACTGTAATGAAAGGAAATGACATATGAAATCACGTGCATTATTCATCTGTATTTTTTAATTGGTACCCGAAACCGCCTGAGTGTCGCCATCAGCTGGGTCTGGAACCACAGCGTCGCGTACCGGGGAGCCCGCATTATCACGGGAGCCAAATCTCCGGTCCCGGGTACGCCGCCAGCCAGTTCTCATACAGAAGGCGGATCCGCAGGGTACCGCTGAAACTTCAGCGGTGTCCCACATGGTACCACCGGGCCCAGCTTCAGCAATCTGTTTCCAGTCACACAAACGCTTTTTTCGACGGGCTTTCTGATCGAGCGGTCCGGCACACCAGATACCGTCACAAGAGGTGGCCTTATTAAGAGCGGACACACCTAGCACAGGAAATTCTATGGCAAAGAAACTTTTCGGTTATCATCCCATCCTGACTGACGACAACAATTCAGTTGTGATTCGCGGTGCTCGCGAGAACAACCTTAAAGAGGTGGATGTTTCCATTCCGCGCAACGCATTGGTTGTTTTTTCGGGTGTGTCAGGCTCGGGTAAGTCTTCACTGGCCTTTGGCACCATTTATGCTGAGGCGCAACGGCGCTACTTTGAATCGGTTGCCCCCTACGCTCGTCGCCTCATTGATCAGGTCGGGGTTCCGGATGTGGATGCCATTGACGGACTGCCGCCAGCCGTTGCGCTTCAGCAACAACGCGGTGCCAGTAACGCGCGCTCCTCTGTCGGCAGCGTGACCACCTTATCCAGTCTGGTGCGAATGATGTACTCACGGGCGGGCGCTTATCCTGCCGGACAACCGATGCTGTATGCCGAGGATTTTTCTCCCAACACGCCGCAGGGGGCATGCCCTTCTTGCCATGGTCTGGGCCATATCTATGAGGTAACTGAAACACTGATGGTGCCCGATCCCTCACTTAGTATCCGTGAAAAGGCTATTGCTTCCTGGCCCCCGGCCTGGCACGGACAGAATCTGCGGGATATTCTGGTGACGCTGGGGTATGACATCGACACTCCCTGGAAAAATCTGCCAGCGGAAGACCGTCAGTGGATCCTTTTTACCGAAGACACCCCCACTGTACCGGTTTTCTCGGGACTGAGTCCGGAAGATACGCGCGAAGCCGTCAGGAAAAAAATGACGCCGGGTTATATGGGGACCTTCACCGGGGCACGTCGTTATGTGCTACATACCTTCGCCAGCACGCAAAGCGCGTTGATGAGAAAACGAGTCTCCCGTTTTATGGAAGGCAAGCTGTGTCCGGTCTGTCACGGGAAAAGACTGAAGTCAGAATCATTGTCCGTCACCTTTGCCGGTGTGGACATTGGTGAATTTATGCAGATGCCCTTAGACCAGCTGGCGGAATTGCTCCTTCCAATCTCCCGGGGGGATTTCAGTGCCCACCACGCCGGCGCAGATGCCGACAGGGATATCACCCGTCGGGATCTGACAGAGCGTGCTGCATCCGGAAAAGCGGTCCATTCCGATAACGCCGATGTCTGCCGGACATCGGCGTTATCGGAAGAGAAACGACTGGCGGCACAACGGCTGACCGGTGGTGTCATGGCCCGGTTGTATCAGTTGCAGAAGCTGGGGCTGGGTTATCTTACGCTGGACAGAGCAACCCCAACTCTATCTGCAGGAGAGCTTCAGCGACTGCGTCTTGCCACGCAACTCAGTTCGATGCTGTTTGGTGTGGTCTATGTTCTTGATGAACCGTCTGCGGGTCTGCACCCCTCAGACAGTAAAGCGCTTTACGATGCGCTTGAGAACCTTCGTGATGCCGGCAACTCGGTGTTTGTCGTTGAACATGATCTTAACCTGATGCGACGGGCGCAATGGCTTGTTGATGTGGGACCGTCGGCTGGTGAACAGGGAGGACATGTTCTCTACAGTGGTATTCCTGAAGATCTGAAAGCCGTCACCCAATCTCGTACCGCGCGTTATTTATTTGATGAAGTCCGGCCACCACAATCTTTTGCCCGTATCCCATCCGGGTGGCTGAAACTGCAGGGGATCCATCGCCACAATCTTAAGTGGATCGATGTTGATATTCCTCTGGGTGTGCTGACAGCCGTGACGGGAGTCTCTGGCTCCGGTAAATCCAGTCTGATTGCCCAGGCCTTACCGGAACTGGTGCTTTCTTCACTTGGCGGTGAGCCAGAAGACGTGCTTTCCGAAGCCAGCGACGCTGAGGGGCCATCCGTAACGGAGAAAACGTACGGTACCCTGACCGGTGATACCGGACTGGTAAAGCGTCTGGTTCAGGTTGACCAGAAACCGATAGGCAGGACCCCCCGTTCAAACCTGGCGACATATACCGGGTTGTTTGATCCTGTTCGTAAGCTCTTTGCCGGAACGACTGACGCCAAACTCCATCATTACGATGCGGGTCAATTCTCTTTCAATGTGGCAAAAGGCCGCTGTGCAACCTGTGAAGGTGAAGGATTCGTCAGCGTGGAGCTGTTGTTTATGCCGAGCGTGTATGCACCGTGCCCGACCTGCCATGGCGCGCGGTATAACCGGGATACTCTCAGGATCTGCTGGCAGGACAAAAATATCGCGGAGGTCCTGCATATGACGGTGGATGAAGCCAGTCAGTTCTTTGCGACTGAAGAACCAGTGGCTCGTCCCCTCCGTCTGCTGAGTGAAATTGGTCTGGGCTACCTGCGTCTGGGACAACCAGCAACCGAGTTATCCGGAGGGGAGGCGCAAAGGATCAAGCTGGCAACCGAACTACAACGTAGCCAACGTGGCCACACGTTGTATATCCTAGATGAACCGACAACCGGCCTGCATGCTTCAGACGCCGACCGCCTCCTTGTGCAGCTGCAGCGGCTTGTTGATGCAGAAAATACGGTGATAATGATTGAACACGATATGCGGGCGGTTACTCAGGCAGACCAGGTTATCGACATCGGTCCTGGAGCGGGACATGAGGGAGGACGCCTGGTTGCCGCAGGAACTCCCGAACAGGTATCGCAGGTCAAAGAAAGCCGTACCGCACAGTATATTGCCAGGGAACTCTCACGGAACGGTTAAAAAGGGCTGTGTCGTCATTGCGTCAATGGCGGCACATTCCCGGCGTGTTCTGTATCAGTAATCTCCCGCAGGTATAATTTCAGCGCATCCCACTGGTTCAGCGCGTACGCGAACGCCTTCGACAGCTCCGAGTGCCGTGACAGCGTTTTCTGCTTTTCACGCAGCCAGCCCTCCAGCGCGGTCAGCAGCGGTACCGCTTTTTCCTGCCGAATGGCCAGCCGTTCCGCCGCGCTTTTGCCCCGGATGCCCGCCTCGATGCCATACAGCTCGCCGATACGGCACAGCGCTTCGGTCGTGGTGTCAGAGGGCGTCCGCACGTGCACGTCCGCCTGCAACACCCCGCTGAACCCCGCAAGATGCGACTGCGGATGTGTAACGCTGGCGTGATAGAAATTTTAAGTCAGTCATCAGGTGTCCACCTAATTAGGGGTCAGTTTGGATATCGAAAATTATTGTACGTCAAGGTTATTTTTTGACCTCTCTACTTTAGCGGGCCTCAGCCGACGAAACTTATCGGAAGCCGGTACCGGCCAGTCTGACTGAAGATGGAAGCAAAATTAATGCTGTGGGCTACCATACCTTCTTTAACAGGTGATTTGTGAACTGCAACTTCTCGGAACGGGAGTTTGCGCAAGGACCGGAAGTCCGCTTTTCGCTCATAGCGGACCGTTCCTGCGCACATGTCTGCTATGTGGTAGAGGCAGACAATACTTACAGCACAGGGCGTTAATAAATACGGAACAGATCAACCGCAGATGCCTCCTCCTGAATGTATTAATTTTGCTATCTCGTCGGCAAAATCAGGGAACAAGTCTGGATATGGAAGCGCCTGGCAGCTGAAAGTATGAATAATAACGCCCTGACAGGATATTTTATTGCACCCTGTCAAAAGTCATACATTCTTTCCCGGTTTTTGCTTTCTCATACCGGATAACTCTATTTAAGGCTTAAGGATAACCTTCGTCCATCCTTCATCCCGCTCATCGAAGTGCTTATATCCGGCAGGAGCCTCTTCAAGCGAAAGACGATGAGAAATTATTTTGCCCGGACTGGCTTTATCGTGATGGATGAGGCGAGACAGCTGACGGTTATAGGCCTTAACGTTCGCCTGGCCGGTACGGATTGCCTGTCCTTTAAACCAGAAACTCCCAAAATCAAATGGCATCTTACCCTCTCTGGCAAGCTCCGATTCAGCCCCCGGATCCTGAGGAATAAAGACGCCAACCACACCAATTCCCCCGGTTGCTTTCGTCGACGCAACAAGACTGTTCATGGTAACAGAGTTATCTTCATGGCCATGTTTGTTACAGCACTGATAGCCAACACATTCGCAGCCACAATCCGTACCGCGTCCATCCGTCAGGTCGAGAATTTTTTGTACAGCTTCATCGCCAGTAGCATTGATGCCCGTCGCCCCCATTTTTTCAGCCAGAGCCAACCGGTCTGTGTGCGTATCAACCACAAACACCTGTGAAGCACCTTTAATGATCGCCGAATGAGCTGCCATCAAACCGACCGGCCCCGCGCCATAAATGGCCACGCTTTCACCAGGCTTCAATCCGGCAAGTTCTGTTGCATGCCAGCCGGTAGGAAAAATGTCAGAGAGCATCACATAATCATCTTCTTTTTCTGCCGCATCAGGGGGAAGAACAAGGCAGTTAAAGTCGGCAAATGGCACCCGAAGCAGTTCCGCCTGACCTCCCTCCCAGGGACCCATTTCAGCAAAACCATAAGCTGCGCCTGCCGTACCCGGATTGGTAGTGAGACAAAAGCCGGTCAGACCTTTTTCACAGTTTTCGCAAAAACCACATCCCACGTTAAACGGCAGACAAACATAGTCGCCCACCTTAATACGTTCAACGCCTGAGCCAATTTCGACCACTTCACCCAGGTTTTCGTGACCCAGAATCCGTCCCTGTTCAAAGCTGGTCCGGCCCTCATACATGTGCAAGTCCGACCCACAAATGTTGGTGGTGGTGATGCGGACGAGTACATCCGTGGGGCGGACAATTTTCGCATCCGGTACGTCTTTTACTTTTACATCATAAGGACCGTTGTAAATTACTGCTTTCATGATCTTCTCCTTCTTGCGTGCGGAAAGGAAATGCTGCCCCGCGGATTGGGGTATCAATCGAGTTTAGCTGCCATAACAGATCTCGCGATCGGCGAAAGGACGATTAGGATGTTTCTTAACTAAGTGCATTGAAGTCTGTAAGACAGGTACTTACCGATGAAGGCTGCCTGGAAAACGTAAAAACATCACACGTTAATCCGGTTTTTTTAAGCAGGCAAGGGATTACGGACAGCTTTGAGCGAGAAGCGGATAAAGTAAATCTATCTCATTTCTGCATTGTGCCAGAAGTAGACATAGGTGAATTAGGTAACCCTAGAGATGCACTTTGAATCAATGATATGAAATGCTGAAAAGGTAATTAACTAATTCAAAATTTGAATAATCAGTTATCTCTTCCATGCTTAATACGTAACCTTAGCTAAGGAGAAATTATGTTAGACGAATACAAAAAATGCATCGAAGCCTGTTATCTATGTGCAACGGCATGTGATAACTGTGCGGCTTCGTGTCTCGACGAAGAGAATCTGGAGATGATGCGCGAGTGCATAAAACTGGATATGCAGTGTGCAAATATCTGCCGTCTTGCAGCTCAATTCATGACACTAAATAGCGGGTCTGCCCAGGATCTTTGCCGTCTTTGCGCTGATGTTTGTCAGAAGTGCGGTGACGAGTGTGGAAAGCATGAACATGACCATTGTCAGGATTGCTCAAGCGCTTGTCATCACTGCGCCGAACAATGCAGAAAGATGGCCGCCTGAGAAAAACTCAAATTACCAAACCCGCTTCGGCGGGGTTTTATATTCCCGGTAATAAGTCGTAGAAGGATGAGATAGATGAGTTTAAGAGTACGGGCGGGAAATAGATCTACTCGAAAGTACTAGCCTCAATGACAAATTCTGGCACAGATTATTTGATTGGCTCAATGTCCGTTTTCGCTGACAGCGGACTGCACCCCGCCGGGGTGACCGCTTCGTGCCAGAATTGGACGTTTCCAAAATCTGCATGCACTAATCGGTGGAGAGCAGATCTCACTGCATAGCCATGCAGACGCGCAGAAATCATCAGGGGCGTTTGAAAGGTGCCGGAAACAGGCGGGAGGCCGCAGAAACGTGCTGAGGGCGCCTGCGGCGGTGCGCCCAAGGGTTGTTATGTTTAATATGGCAGAACTTTCCTGTCGCTATCATTTTGACGCCCGCTATTCGCTCATAGATATGCCTGTCGCGTTTGCGGCTTTACTTGTTATACCCAACCTGCCTGATTTTTATCGCCAGCATCCCGGAATTGAAATTATCCTGAGCAGCTCAGACCGCCGACGGAATATGCTGCATGATGGCCTGGACTGCATACTGAGGGTGGGGGAGCTGGACGATGGCGACTATATCGCAAAGGAGGTGGGAACCGTTAAAATGACGACCTGCGCCAGTCCTGCGTATCTTGATCAACACGGCACCCCGGAAACAATGGACGAGTTGCAGCAGCATCAGGCCGTCAACTGGATTAACAGCAGCAACAGACAAGTTATGCCCTGGACATTCGGGACGTCAGAGGGCTCCACCGAAATTGAACTTCCAGGCAGGCTTGTCGTGGATAACTCAGAAGCCTACATTGCAGCAGGCCTGGCGGGGCTGGGAATACTACAGGGCATGAATATTTTTTTGCAGCCTTATCTCGATCGCGGGCTGTTGGTAGAGGTTCTGCCAGATAATACGTCCCCGAATCGCAAACTGTAACTTCTGTATCCGCACCGCCATCTCTCCCGAAAAGTACGGGCGTTTACCGACTGGCTGGAAAGTTTATTGTAAACGCCTGGGGGCCTGCAGCCTGCTGGTACGTGCGCTGCCTTTTATCGGCCCGCCAGCTTCTGTATGGCTTCACGGACAGGAGCATCGCCAGACGTCAGCTCAATGATGACGCGGCTGACGGCAGGTTGCTCAATGAGTTCAGCCAGCGTAGCCGCCACGTCATCACGGGGCACGTTACCATACGGGATGGCCAGGCCGGCACGTACATAACCCGTACCAGTCTTATCCTGCAGCGCGCCGGGGCGCAGGATCACCCAGTCAAGCTCGCTTTGTGCTAGTTCCACATCGGCCATTTTTTTAACACGCATATAATTTTCGAATGATTCAGAAGTGGTTTCTCCCCGTGCGGACTCCGGGAATGCAGAAACGAGCAGAAAGCGAGACACACCGGCACTGAGGGCGGCAGCTACCGACTTTTTCAGCCCTTCGCCGTCGACCGCATTGGTCATCTCCTGTCCCCCCTTACCGCCGGCACCGGCAGTAAACACCACTGTATCACTACCTGCAAAGTGCATCGCCAGCGCAGCTGCATCCAGCTCTGTCAGGCTCCCACTGACGGGCTCAGCACCCAGCTCGCCTAGCAATGCCTGCTGCTCTGGCTTACGGTAGAGGGCACGAACAGCATGCCCCCTACCTGAAAGGATCCTGCACAGACGCTGGCCGATTTTGCCTGCACCACCGATAATGAAAACATGAACCACAGTTGTCTCCTTCTGGGGTTATGATGTGTCCGAAATTATAACCTGACATCAGGTCAGTTCCTTTGAGCCTGACCGATTGCACTGCATGCTGCTGCCAGCACCAGACAGCTGGTCAGATACTCAGTTGTTCTTATAGCTGAGAACAACAGCCGTACCGATTTAGCTCTCCCGTCACGATGAGAACTCCTGAACCGGTTACACGCAATGCCGGCCAATATCTTCCGTTATATTCGAAAGATCCACGCAAGTTACTGAAGTGCGAGGGACGCAATGTGTACCTTGAACGAACTGAAGTCAGCGGAACCCTGAAGGTTCGATTCCATAGCGTTCAGAAAACTGCTTGCTGAAGCTCGATAGTGAATTGTAACCCACCCGCCCCGCGACCGTTTTTACCGGCAGCGTCGATGTCATCAGCAGGCGGAGAGCCTCCGCGATACGTGCATCGGCGATAACTGAGCGTAAGCTGGTTGACTCACTGGCCAGGTGGCGCCGAAGCGTGGGGCCACTGAGTCCCGTCAGATCTTCAATTTCAGCAGCACTCCAGGGATGAGCCGGTTTGTCCGCTACCATCTGACGGATTTTCATGGCCAGACTTGGCTGCCGGGCTCGCAGCAAAGCATGGTATCCCATGCCATAAAGCCAGAGCACCACTTCAACCATGGCGTGCAGGGAAAGCGGACGCTTCCCTTCCCGCATTGCGGCTGTCCAGCGGTTAAGGGGTGAAAGAAGAGCTGATACGGAAATGGCTGCGATGCTGCCGGTGTCCTGTGGTGGTGGTGCGGCAAGTAACAGCCTGGCTGCTTCAAGCTGTTCCTCCGCGAGCACCACGCTCAGGGCAACAAACTCACCACTTTGTTCTGAAGGGGCATATTCTATATCGATGCTACGGGCATTCGGGACGACCATAATCTCGCCCGGGATCACCCGGTGCCATTTCTCATTTTCACGATACCGGAATTCTCCTTCCAGCGGGAAGGAAAGGGTCGCACCTTCCACCTCGAACTTCTTTACCTGATGCGTCTGTTCTGCGCGAAGGCAATCGCAGGGAAGTGGAAAACGGGAGCGTGCCAGGGTAAGAAGCTCAGCGAGGAGATCATCAACGGGAGAATCGGAAAAGCTGACTGTTTGCATATTCATCCGGAATTTGACTTTGACCGCTATTATACGTCGCCATATACAAAAGCATACAGCGACGCGTGCGGTTGTCTATTCCCGGATGACAAAAATCAGGCCGATTATAGTTATTGCCATACCCACAAGCATGGGCAATGTAATGGCCTCTCCAAACAGCAACCACGCTTCAGCTGCCGTGAGAATGGGAACCAGGTAAAAGTAAGTAGCGACTTTGGTTGCTTCACCGCTTCGTATCATAAAAATCAGCAACATAATCGCCAGAACCGATACGCCAATAACCAGCCAGCCCAGACCCAGCGCAAATGATAAGCTCCACTGCGTCGGAGCAGATTCGAACATCAGGCTAATTGCACCCATCGATATTGTCAAAGTGACGTACTGTAAAAACGTGTTCGCAAAGATATGTCCATCTCCCTGAGCACGGCGCTGATAAAGCGCTCCGATCGTTACGCCAAATAACCCCAGCATGACCGACCCAAAAGCCACAGGATCCAGTGCAAAACTATGCTGGCCTGGCGAGAGCACCAGGAAAACGCCCGCAAAGCCAATCGCAATACCCAGCCATTTCCGGGGATGCAGGGACTGACGGTGCATGAGTGAAACCAGTATTGCAGTCAGTACCGGCTGCAGGCCGGTGATGAGCGCCACAATGCCTGACGGCATGCCACGATGGATGGCATAAAAGCATCCGCCCAGAAAGAAGCTCTGCAGGAAAAGTCCGACAATCAGGTTGCGAACCATTCCTCTGCCGGACGGAAAACGGGCCCTGAACCCCAGTGTAAGCAGCAGAAGGACCAGACAGGAAAATGCGCCACGCAGGAATAAAAGATGAAACGGCGCGCTGTACTGCACGGTAAATTTGGCTGCGACAAACCCTGACTCCAGAGGAATACAAAAAGCCAGGGCGCAAGAGTAATGAGCCATTTTTTTGTGAGGCAGTGATATTCATAGTATTGCAGGTGGGTTCTTGTCGGGCGATATGAAAGGGGATCTTCCCGGTCACTATTGTGTGCACCGGGAAGGAAGGTGATCAGACTGCGGGTGACCACAGGTCGTAATTCAGTGCGAAGCTGTTACCTTCACGGATAACCTTACCGGTAGTAGGCAGGTTGAAGTGCATACCACTGACAGCCAGGTTATCGCTCGCTGCGCGGTCAAGCACTTTGCTACGGATGGCCGCCGCCGCCGCAGGATCGCTGTCGAACGCGATAGTAACGTCAGGCTGAGCAACCTGAATGTGCGGGAAGTGAACAATATCACCCCAGATGAGCAGCGACTCTTTTTCATCACCCAGCAGATAACCGGTATGTCCTGGTGTATGGCCGAACAGCGGTACAGTCTGAATACCTGGTAAAATCGCTTCCTCGCGGAATGGCACCAGTTTGTCGTCATAAGCGCTGAAGGCGTTCCTTGCTACTTCAAAGAACGGCTTGAATGCGTCAGGCGCGCCAGCGGAAATGGTTTCATCACGCCAGAAAGCGAGTTCTTTCTCATGCACAAACAACTGCTGAACATTGCGGAAAACGGGAGTCTGCAGGGGGCCTGCAAGCCCGCCGATATGGTCAGGATGCGCGTGAGTCAGGAGAAGGGTATCAATCTGAAGCGGGTCAATGCCTGCCGCGGCCAGGGCTACCTGAAGCCGACCGCCCCAGCCATTGATACCTCCGGCACCACTGTCAATCAGGATGGTTCGCTCAGGCGTCTGGATAACGTAGACGTTGATATTAATACGGGGTACTGCTGGCACACCGCGCTTCTGCAGTAAATCCTCGGCACGTGAGCCGTCAATACCAGACAGCAGCTCAAAAGATACGTCCAGATAGCCATCACTCAGCATGGTCACAGTCATGTCACCTACTTTTTTGCGATTGATAGCCGGGGCCTGCCAGTTCAGTTGTGAAGTCATATTGGTCTCCGTTACGATTAGAGGTCATCAGGTTTTACTTTAGCAATAGTAACGAAATTTCTGGTTCGAACTGCTCATCCTGCTACGTAAACCGCTCATTCTTAAAATCCGGAGCACAGCAGGTTATATTGCTTTTGCCTTTCTCATGTAAGGTGTCGGTATTATCTTTACCGGAGCCTGTAATGGACATTATTGGAATTATCATGTCGGCGGGAAAAGCCTCTGACCAGTCCTCAAGCACCCGACAATAGTGTCCCGCCTCAATCCCCGCCAGGGCAGAAGACTCCGGCAGGTAGGCCAGGCCGTAGCCATCTTTTACTGCCTGAAGCATTGGATAAATGCTTGAAAAAGTAAGCTGCCCGTCCACTTTTTTCACAATCTCCCCCTGCCTGACAAATTCCCAGCCATACAGCGGGCCTGTGGGTGACAGACGTATATTGATGCAGTCATGTTTTTCCAGCTGAGAGGGATGTAGCGGCAGACCTCTTTCTGCAAGATAGGTGGACGATCCAATGACGACAAACCGTATGTCCGGTGCGATTCGGACGGCCACCATATCCTTTAATATGTCATCACCAATTCGGACTCCGGCATCAAAATTGCCCTCAACAATGTCGACAAAACCGTTCTGCTGCGACATTTCCACCTTGATATCCGAATATTTTTTTAGTAACGGTGACAATCGTGGCCAGAGACATTCATGAATCATGTGATCTGATACCGTAAGTCTGACCAGCCCAGCCGGTGTATGGCGCAGTCTCTGAAGAGCTGTCACGCCCGCTTCAATGCGCGCAAGACCGGGTTCAAGCGTCAGTAATAATTGTTTACCGGCTTCGGTGACAGCCACCCGCCTGGTTGTACGCATAAGTAACGGCATGCCAACGCGCTCCTCGAGACGACGTATCGTGTGTGAAAGCGTGGATGCCGAGATCCCGAGGCGGACAGCAGCCCGTGAAAAACTGCACTCCTGTGCTACTGCCATGAATGCAACATAGTCATTAAAATCGTGACGCATACCGTTCCCGTTCAGGATCTCCGATAACATTATCAGAACCATTTAGGTTCATGATGCCGATTCTGTGAGCCATCAGGCAACCCCCCCGTTCCGCTCATCCGATCATAATTTTTATAAATCTAGATATTGGTAAATCTCAATATGTGGAATAAAGTGTCGTGGTTCTGCGGCTACATCGGCCGAACGACGACATGCCAGGTCGTAAATGCTGAGACATGGCGTTTCAGTGATATTGAAAATTCGCTATATCAGGATATGTAATGAAGACGAAAAACCTGTTCTCTCCCACCAGACTAGGTCCCTACACCCTGAAGAATCGTGTTGTACTTCCGCCTTTAACCCGCTCACGGAGCTCACAACCGGGTGATATTCCGAACGAACTGATGGCTGAATATTACGCACAGCGCAGCAGTGCCGGGTTTATGGTGACCGAAGGAACACAAATCGAACCTCGTGGGCAGGGTTATGCGTGGACCCCGGGGATCTACAGCTCACGGCAAGTGGAAGGCTGGAAGAAAGTGACGCGGGCAGTGCATGAAAAAGAAGGCATCATTTTTGCCCAGCTCTGGCATGTCGGAAGAGTATCCCATAACTCCCTGCAGCCATGTAACGCCTCGCCTGTCGCTCCGTCGGCGATACCGGCAGGGGAAAACGTTAAGGTATTCATCGAAACCGGGCCGGGAGAGGGTGCGCTGGCTACCGCTTCCTGCCCCCGCGCACTGGAAAAAGAGGAAATTAGTGAGATTGTCAGGATGTACGCCGGGGCAGCTCAGAACGCCCTTGATGCCGGTTTTGACGGTGTGGAAATTCACTGTGCAAATGGATACCTGGTTAACCAGTTCATGTCATCCCATAGCAACAAAAGAGAGGATGAATATGGTGGCTCATTACATAACCGGCTGCGGTTTCTGCGCGAAGTGACGCAGGCTGTCGCTGATGTGGTCGGTAAAGACCGTGTGGGAGTCCGTTTTGCTCCGCTCTTTCAGACCACGGATGAAGTAAGGGTCTATCTTGGCCTGGTGGAAGATGATCCCCATGAAACCTATACCGAAGCCGTTAAAATTCTTGAAGAAATCGGAATAGCCTATATTTCTCTTGCTGAAGCCGACTGGGATGATGCTCCCGAATTGCCTGAAGCATTCAGAGCTGAAGTCCGTAAGTTATTCAGCGGTGTAATTATGTATGCCGGGCGATATACGCAAGAAAAAGCCGAACGGATTATCGGTGCTGGCTGGGGAGACATTATCGGATTTGGCCGCCCGTTCATAGCTAATCCGGATTTACCGCAGCGCCTTTATCATGAATGGCCACTGAATCCGGTCGATCCAACAACCATGTATGGTGGAACGGCAAAAGGCTACACAGATTATCCCGCCTTTGGCTAACCATTCTTATGAGCATCAGCTTTTCAAAAGCTGATGCTTAACGTAGAGAAGTATCGTAACATTGCAATTCCTCAATGCGACAAGTGACAGAGTTTATGCCTGATATTGATTTGAATGACGTGATTAAGGCGCTGGGAAACCCTGTTAGAAGAAAAATTCTGCATATGCTCAAGGAACCGAAAATACACTTCCATCAGCCTTATGCTGATGCGGACGAGTTCGGTGTGTGTGTCAGTATCATTCAGGAAAAGGTCGGGCTCTCACAGTCTACCGTTTCTCTTTACCTCTCAGCTCTTCAACGGGCACAACTTGTTACTTCTCAGCGCATCGGTCCCTGGACGTACTACAAACGTGACAATGATAAAATAAGGGTTGTTCTTGAGTTGCTGAAAAATACAATCTGATACAGGACTGAGCACATTCAGTGTAACAGTACCGGGGGTTCGTACTTGCGATCCCGGCAGGCATTCCATGAAAGCGCACTAATTCCTCAATATCAGGCTGCAGACCGGTCATAAGAGGCTAATAGTTTTGCAAAATATCCACCAGTTTGGGTCAAATCACTCTGTCGGTTGGTGTGCATACTCGGTGCAAGGACCTGCAGATATTTAAGATGGCGGATAGCTTGTTACAGTGCCGCTGATGACATTCCGACCCTGTTGCCGTCCGGGTAAGATAATACCTCTGACAGCGGTCATAAAAGCCCAACATAATTGTCTTTCGAGCCATATATTAATCGCTCATCGCGCTCTCTTTTTCGAAGAGGTGTCACTTAATCATGATCGGTCAGTACAAAAAGACAGTGCTTTTCCAAATTCCGGACGGTTGTATGCGAAAACGGTGAAGCTCAACAAATGGTGTCATCGCTGTGCAATGCTCTGCGGGCTCATTCTTTCAGTTAACTGTTTGGTTACAGCTTCAATGAAGTATTTCAGTTAATTCACAGCGAGGGTTTGAGGAAACCACGCTGTGATTACCCAACGCTCATCCGGAGCATCCGGATTGAACTGTCGCTGGAGCTTGTTGGGCGACACGATACTGGCCTCGCCTTTACATGCCCTCGGGCTCCGGTATCCGACCTGAGCCTTTATCCCGACACGTTTCATCAGTCGCCAGACTCTGTTCACTCCGCACTGTTGCCCGCTGTCCCGCAGATCCAGATGGATTTTGCGATAACCATAGACGCATCCCGATTCCAGCCAGAACTGTTTAATCTGTCCTGTCAGTCTCAGGTCTGCCTGATGGCGTTGTGAATGCGGCTGCTGAAGCCAGGCGTAAAAACCACTGGGATGTTCATCCAGCACCCGACAGAGCAGGCGAACAGGCCAGCAATAGGTGTTGTCACGAATAAAGGCGTACCTCAGTCGGACAGCTTTGCGAAGTACGCCGCGGCTTTTTTTAATATGTCCCGTTCGTCGGTAACCCGCTTCAGCTCTTTCTGAAGACGGCGGATCTCGGCCTGAGCATCTGACTGTTCTTTATTAGTGGAAGAATCCGGACCGTAGTTCTTTATCCAGGCGTAAAGGCTGTGGGTGGTGATATCGAGACGCGTTGCAACGCTGGCAACAGAATAACCGCGATCAACAACCTGTTTGACTGCTTCAATTTTAAACTCTTCAGGATAACGCTTACCGCTCATGGGCACCTCTCTTTAAGTCATCTTAAATGACTCTGAGGTGTCTGTTAAACCTGTGGCGATTCACCTCGCGTCCTTCCGTTCAGTATAGCCTCAGTCCCTGACACCACCCGAGAACGGAATGACGTCCCCTTTCTCCCTCCCGGTGTTGCGTTCAAGCTCCCTGACATACTGCTGTAAAAGTATAAGGTTATGTAACAGCTCTACATTTTCAGCCATCATCTTTTTGATTTCTTCCCTCAGCTCATTTCTCTGACGGCGATACTTTTCTTTCAGCTTGATCTGCTGCTCAATGCCCTGCTCATCAACCGGCGCGGTGCCCTGGCACGTTTTTTTCAGACTGCGGATAGCCTCCCTGACCTGCCTGTACTCAGGACAGTTATAATTCAGGGTGCCGTTTGCCAGCCCCGCTCGTTTTTCCACAGCATACTGGCTGATACGCTCCCCTGATAACATCAGTTCCCTCAGGGCCTGCTCTGCTCTTGCCTGTGTTTTTTTAACCCCCGACTGTTCGTTCGTCATGCTCTATTCATCCTTTTCAAAAAAACGGACAGCATCTGCATAAAAATCTCTCTCAAGCATCAGAAAATCCCTGTCAGCCTGAGGAGCATTATTTCGCACGGCAATCTCCAGAAGGTTGTCATAATGAGCCATCCTGCGTTTCCACACGGGAACAGAATCAGCTCCGGCCAGCATGTTCTCACATCCCGGATTGCAGGACGCTGACTGAACAACCGCCTTAAACTCGCAGTCATGGCCATTCATGCAATAAAAACCGTTTCCAAGAGATACCAGTTTTTGCCCGCCTCGTTTAGCCATGCTCATCGCTTTTTTCAGTGTAGGAAACGTCATCTGATGTAAGTGCCCACCTCTCTGGGACATCAGTAACTTCCCGCCTTCGCCATAAAGCAGGCCTTCATGCTGATAAGAAACAGCCCTGGAAGCTGAGAGTTCGGTATCAACCCTCTCAATCTCGGCAGCGAATGCCTGAGGGATCGCCCGGCTAAAATGCGAAGCGTTGAGTGCACCGGACATATACCACTCCGTCATGCCTCTGATTAAGTGCTTAAACTGCCGGATAAGATCATTAGTAGAAATCAGATCAAGACGCCTGAGGTGTACAGCAAGTGAACGGCGAAACTGATGGGTTCGCAATGGCCAGAAAGCCCCCTCCCGAATCTCCATCGCAACGCGTTCATCATCACGTATGTTTGGATTTAAAAGCCTGAACTCATCAATATGGTCACGTCGGATGAACAGATGGTGTCTTTTCACAAATTTCTTTGCCCACTCAGTCTGGCGCTGCGTCCCCATAAAAGAGAGTTTTTGCTCCGAGAACCACGACCTGATATTTAAAGACAATGGAACATTGTCCAGCGTCTTCCCGTCCAGGCCTGTCATGATTTGATTAATTCTGCGTAAATGCTGAAAAGGCTTTTCCACATAGCGACAAACAACCCAGTCTTCGTGACTTCCACCTTCCGGGGCGAACTTATGCAACACCGAACGAAGTCCCAGGATATCACCATCATAAATCAGTGAACCGTGCATCACGCCAAGCACTTCGCTGTGTCTCATCCCCGACATGGCCTGTATCACATTCATGACTTTTAACGTCAGCTCAAAATGCCAGGTGTTCAGCTTTATGTGATCAACGCCAATAAAATCAGATCTCCAGCGCTTATTTTTATGTACCGAGAACCAGCCCTGCATCCCGGGGCCAAGTGTCGCGAAAAGCGCCCGAATTTCCCCGGCAACAATATTGTAGTAATACGCGGCCCGGTAATCCGGTATGCTTTTTGCTGTCCCTCTTTTACGGGCTTCCAGCATCGACGTATAGTAAGGCGAATCATAAAAACCGTTTATGATAGCGCACAGCCGGGAAAACCCGTCAAAATCGAAATCACTGATTTCAGCATCCAGTTCAGTAATCAGCCCTTCCCAGACAGACATCATAAGACTGAAAGGCATACAATATGTCTGGTTTGAATCATCCACACTGTTGTAACTGTCGAAGCTAATATCAGGAAAGTAACCGTATTTTCGAAGACGGGTATGACCTGTCAGCGAGATATCCGCCAGGTCCATAAAGTAATTACGTAATGTTCTTTCAGAACGCTTCCTGCCGTGCTCATCCTCCTCCTTCATCTTTACAATGAAAGCATTCCGGACAAGCGGAAAACGAAGCTGAAACAGACTGCGATACCCCATAGACTCAATAATACGGGCTCCCGCCACAATGTTTGCACATTTCCGGATCAGGGACTGCGTCTTCGCGGTCCTGCCGACAATCCAGAGCAGGCTGGCTGAGATGATTTTGGCTTCAAGACGCAGTTCAGGATCCCGTATGCCTGAAAAATTAACGGTTCTTAACGTTTCACCAATATGGGTTCTGACATAGCGATTGGTCCAGACATCATCCCTGAAATAAATATTCAGCGTCTCCTCATTGATAAAACGCATATCATGTTCATCTGAGCTGGCGATAACCAGGCAGTTATTCAGACGTTCAAAGCTTTTGTTTTCTAGTGCCTCACAGATGATATCCTCAGTCGGAAACTCATCCCCTGAACGAAGCGGCGTTCCGGCAGGAAACTCCGCCATTCGACTACGGCTTACCTCTTTTTTCTTCAAATCTGCCATACCGGAGCCACACCTTCTCGCTGAAGTTTAACGCGCGCTTTTTTCAGGGTCGCCTCATCTACCAGCCCAAGCCGTAAATCAATCTTCAGGAGTAACGTTTCATAACGCTCCACAGCATTGACCGAACCGATGTACAACGGTTTTCCATACTCGATAGCATGCCTGAATGACAGCAGGAGCCATACAGACTCCAGCGTTTCCACAACGCAACTTTTTGAACATTCGACACAATGAGAAAAATCCGCACAAGCCTTTGGTGTCCGGCCAAATCGTTTTTGCTTTTTTATAAAGCGCAATTCAATATCTGTAGGCGGCTCCTGCGATCGACATCCCAGGCCATTCAATAAAAGATCCACACCCTCATCGCTTCCACGCAGATCGATCCCCAGCTCATCAGCAACTTTTACCCGCTCGGATAACGCACGTGTCGCAATCCCCTGATTCATAAGCGTATCAAGTGCAGCACTGAAGTTTTCCTTCGCCCCCTGTGGGTTACCTGCAGCATAATTCCGCCTGTAAGTGCCCCAGTTATGCTGTGCTTTTTCCGCCGTAATCAGACCATTCTTTAATGTTCTGTCCGTATACTGCTCAGACGTTTTGCGCAAGCCAGAAACGGTAATTGATGGAAGCGAGGGATTAAGCTGCCGCATCGTGGCCCACGCCCCCTCAGAGTTAGAAAATTTAGTCAGATGACTGGGATTAAGAGAATAAAGCTTACGGAATTTCACCTGCGGCTCACTCAGAAACAGCGCCTGTACCGGAGGGAAGTTATCTGCGGAAACCAGATAGTTAACGATGTCGTCCCTGAGCCTGATAAAAGACAGAAACCAGTAATAGCCCGCACGTTTGGTCACATACTCCGATTTACCTATCGTCAGACGTATATACTTATTCGCTCTCCCCTTATAAACATAATCAGTGCTGATACCCTTTTCATCCAGATGTATATCATCCCGCGTCAGACCCAGAACCTGAGAGGTGTTTCCCCATGTGTGGTAACAGAACAGAAAAAAAGAAGTAAGAAAGTAATTTTCCAGAACGTCCCTGATGATGATCTCTGCCCTGCTGACCCCGTTCTCTCCCGGATACCGGAAATACGCTTCATAAACAGGTGCCAGCAAAGACGGTGAGAAATGCCGCACCCCTTTTTCCGATTTAGCGATATGCTCCCGGATACATCCCGCAAGGAACTCATTCATGGATGACAACTGCCTCAGGATCTCGGAAAGTTCATTCCTGGTATAGCTATCCCTTCCCTGCTGCTGATACGTTCCTTTCGGTAAGAATTCATATTCATACCGCCTCTGAATCTGCCCGCCCGTAAGCAAAAACCGGTTGACCACGGACAAGTAGTGTCTTGCCATCCTGACTGAAATTTTTCGCCGACGAATATCGTTCATGAGATGTTTAATATACATTTCAACGCCTTCAGCCGTGCCATAGTCATACTGATTGACTGACTGCCATATAAAAAACATATTGAGATAACGGAAAATGGTTAACCTTCCGGCGGGACGGTAAGACAGAAGAAATCGTTTCAGAGAGGCAATAAAATCGCGTTTTTCAGGGCGGGCAAGATGCGAATGTTCACTAAACCATCCGGGGAGCAACACATAATCTGAAAAATGAGCCTGAAGATAAACGTCAAGTAAATAATATCGGTTCAGATCCCGCTGAGTGATGTGTCCGCTGACCGTCTCCCATGACAGCACATTTTCGGCCATCCACGTTATCTGCGTTTCACTCCGGCTCATATATGGCTCCATCGCGACCTGCAGCACCGTCAATCAATGCGTCCATGACCCCGGCGACTGCATCAGAAATCTGGTTTTGCTGAAGAAAGACGATGTATTTCATCGTCGTATTTTCGCTTTTATGGCCCATCCAGTATTTTACTGTACCCAGCGCATTTGCGGCCTGATCGGGATAGCAACTCAGTGCCGAGCGTAAAAAATGGGTCGCAAACGTTGCCCGCAAATCATGGGGTTTATGTCTGAACACATTTCCCGGAGCAGACCGGGCCAGGCGATGGCGAAAACTGTACCAGCGGGAGTAAAAGGCTTTTTCAGACATCCGTTTCCCGTTTGCCATTAAAAATAAAGGCTCGTGCCGCCCTTCCCCACCCTGTCGTGCACGCCATTTTTGGATCTTCTTTTCATACTCCTCATCCGCCAGATAATCCAGAACCTGCTCGTACAATCGTCTGGTGATGAAGAGTTCTCGCGTCATCCCAAACTTCGTATGAACTCCGCATCTCGGACCAATATGAAGCCCCCTGATGGTCAACTCAGATACAGGGACACTGGCAAGGTACTCTTCAGTAAAGAGTGACGACGGCAGGGTCAGCATTTCATCCAGCCGTAACCCACAATTTTTCATCAGCACAATCATTAAACTGAACAACCCGGACTCAGATTTCAGTGCCTCATCCAGGATATGAACCTCTGCATCATTCAGTGGGTTGATTGTCCTTTTTGTTGTGCTGGTTATCCTGATGGCAAGATCCGAACTTATCACCTTGCGTCGCCCGTCAACGACTTTTTCGACCAACGTAAAAAATGAGCTGGCAGCCAGCTCACCACACTTGCCCAGAAATACGTAAAACCGTCGGATAACGCTGATGTACACCGCCGCGGTGGATGAGGCGATGCGCCCCTGCCTTACGGCCCCCAGAAGATACTCCCTGAAGCCATATGTAGGGCTTTGGTATTTCAACGTTCCCGGGGTGAAAGGGTCAAGTCCGTTATCCTCCAGCCACCTTATCCAGCGTAAAAATGCCCGGGCTAAAGGCTTTAAATCCCTGGCCTGCAGGATAGCTTTATCCATAAGATAAAAGTGTACATATCGGCTCAGTTTTCGATTCTGGATGCCGCTAATATAAGGTATTTCAGCATACAGAAATCCGGGTTCAAATTTCAGTTTCGGCTCTGTTGCATCCAGTTTGCTGACACGCCCATAACGCGCATGAATGTTAGTGATTATCCTCACAGTCTGTCGCCCTGAAACGCCACCTCATGCCTACACTATAAATCCGGAAGAAGAAAAAACAAACAACCAGGTTGCCGGGAGTGAATATGCAAATCAGGAGGAAAGTAAAAGATGTAACGACACCATCACGATGCAATACATTGACCTCAACACGTTACCCGGACCATACGTGATAAACATCACAAATCCTTTGAGTGAAGAACTTAAGATGTGATTTTCATTTCCCGGCACAAACCGTGCCCTTAAAAAACAGGCAACGGATACATCTTAATGCCAGAAGTAAACCTTAATTGATTGAATACAGCCTGAGTCCATTGCAAAAATAACACACAGGGTAAATTCGCATATACAGAACCCAACGAAAAGCAAAAGAAACCTGTAACACATTTCGTTTACCTGTCACTTTCAATTGTAAAAGCCAGCAGAAAAAGCGCATATAACTATATTTATCCCTGCGGGGACTTTTGTTTGTGCTATATATTTTTTACAGAGAACCGCAACGCGTCCAAACACAAGAATATATTTACCTCTGGAAAATGGTCTGACTCCCTTTCACGTGGTTGTAGTGACCTGTTCTGTGATTCATGTAATGTCTTTTCTGGATGAGGAAAATATGTCATCACTGATATTTTATACAGACGAAGCACAAGCACTGATTGTAACAGATACCCTTGCCGTCACCGATAATGGGGAGCCGTTATCTTTTGTTTCCAAAGCAGGTTACATCCCCCAGCTAAGAACCATCATAGCAGGTACGGGGGCAGGTGGATTTTCTAACACCTGGTTGCTTGAAGCATCAACCAGAATGGTCGTATCAGGTATACAAAATCTCAATTATCATACATCGGCCTGTCTAAGGAGGCTGTGGAAACAATACAAGCATGACCATGCAATTCCCTCTTCTTCAACGGTGACAACCAGTGTTTATCAGTTCGCAATTTGCGAGGAAACAGGAAATATCGTTTCGTTCGCCTATCGCTCAGTCCATGATTTCGAATCAGAGCAATTACAATACGGAACAGGAGTAAAACCTGAGTGCCAAATCCTGGATGGGGATTTGTTGCAGACAATTCCTGTAATGATGAATGAACAAAGGGCTATACAGGCGACATACTCACACCCGGAACGGATCCATATTGGCGGTGAGATGATTGCGCATTATCTGACATCATCTATGTATCAATGCTTTAAGATTGGGGAATTTGAGGATTTCAGAACTCAGGGAGAGTATATATTGAGCAGGATTTAGGCAAAACGCGGTTCAGATAAAGTGCTTTTAACAGGCTTGCTGAACATTAAAAGGATATCTCTCAATTACGATGAATAGCTTGAATTCTAAAAATAGAAAAGTAGAGTTTAACTCTAAATACATAAAAACAAGAGTAAATGAACACCCGCCGAAGCAGCCGCGCATGATGTTGATCGAGAAACGGATCATCTCATACGCCGGGATACGGGCGTTGCCGTACGCCGGATGCGGCACGCGCTTGTACGGCAGCGCAAAGACGCTGTCCATCTCTTCGGTGGAGAGCGGGATCGCTGGCGGGTTGATCCAGATAAAGCGCTCGCCGTGCTTCTGCATTAACGCGCGGGCACAGCCCGGGTTGGTTTCGTGGTGCAAAATACGGGACGCATGGGCGTAGAGAACTTTGTCAGCCTTCACCTTCTCGTAAGACGGCAGCAGCACGTAGGTTTTTTCCCACGGTTTCGGGCGCGGCGGCTGCACGACAATCGCCTTTGCTTCCGCTTTCTTTGGCTCAACCGGTTTATTATCCGCACACGGCAAATCTTCGCCGTACGGGTGTGGGATAGGATCGATTTTGCCCGGCATATCAATGATGCGGGAATCCACCCCGCTCCAGCCCGGCAGCGCCTCTTTCACCATGATGGCCGTATTGCGCACGTCGCGGATGCTGCTCACCGGTTCACCCTGCGAGAGACGATGCGCCACTTCCACCAGCGGACGTTCACCGTTGCCGTAAATCAGCATATCGGCTTTGGAATCCACCAGCACCGAGCGGCGAACGGTATCTGACCAGTAGTCGTAATGCGCGGTGCGGCGCAGACTCGCCTCAATGCCACCCAGGATCACCGGCACGTCTTTCCAGGCTTCTTTACAGCGCTGGGTGTAGACGAGGGTAGCGCGGTCCGGACGTTTGCCCGCCACGTTATCCGGCGTATAGGCATCGTCATGGCGCAGCTTACGGTCGGCGGTATAGCGGTTGATCATCGAATCCATGTTGCCCGCGGTCACGCCGAAGAACAGGTTCGGTTTACCCAGACGCATAAAGTCGTCTTTGCTGTTCCAGTCAGGCTGGGAGATGATCCCCACACGGAAGCCCTGCGCTTCGAGCATACGGCCGCAGATGGCCATGCCGAAACTCGGATGGTCAACATAGGCATCGCCTGTGACCAGAATGATATCGCAGCTGTCCCAGCCAAGTTGGTCCATCTCTTCCCGGGACATCGGCAGGAACGGCGCCGGTCCAAAGCAGGCCGCCCAGTACTGGGGCCAGGAGAAGAGGTCACGATCCGGCTGGATCAGGGAAATGGCGCTCATAATGCTTCCGAAGAAAAAATAGACAAAAGGAGCGGGATTATACGCTGTTCATCCATCCAATTTGAAGAAAAGGATGCAGGAAGCAGACATAAAATCGCGGAAGTCGTTAAAATACAGCGCCCTGTTATTTTTGCATCATAATTACCCCTGACGCCTCCGGTTCTCTGCCGCCGGGAGGCATTCTGGCGTGGAGTTTCCGTGTGAAGTTCAACGATTCGTTACATGTGTCTCAACTGCGGGTTGTGCTCCACCTCTGCGGTTTCCTGGTTCTGCTGTACAGCCTTTCAATGCTGCCGCCGATGGTCATTGCCCTGCTGCACAAAGAGCGAACTTACTTTGCGTTTTTGACCACGTTTCTGACCTTTTTCAGCCTCGGGGGGTTAACCTGGCGGGCGACCCGTCACGCCGGCATACAGCTGCGCACCCGTGACGGTTTCGTGATCATTGTGCTGTTCTGGCTGCTGTTTTCAGTGATCAGCGCCATGCCGCTCTGGATGGATGATGGTCTGCATCTCTCTTTTGCGGATGCGCTCTTCGAAGGGGTGTCCGGGATCACCACCACCGGGGCAACGGTGATCGGGGACGTCAGCGCCCTGCCTAAGTCGTACCTTTATTATCGCGCCCAGCTCAACTTCATTGGCGGGTTAGGCGTCATCGTGCTGGCCGTCGCAGTACTGCCGCTGCTGGGCATCGGGGGCATGAAGCTGTATCAGTCAGAAATGCCCGGGCCGTTCAAAGAGGAGCGCCTGACGCCCCGGCTTGCCGATACTGCGCGTACCCTGTGGCTGACCTATTTCGCGCTGGGCGTGACCTGCACGCTGGCCTACTGGCTGGCGGGGATGCCCGTTTTTGACGCCATCTGTCACGGGCTTTCAACTGTGTCACTGGGCGGGTTTTCTACCCGCAGCGAGAGCATTGGCTTTTATGACAGCCACGCAATTGAACTGGTTGCCGGGGCCTTTTCGCTGCTTTCTGCCTTTAACTTTACCCTCTGGTACGTCGCCATTGTCAGACGCACCCTGAAACCGATCCGCCGCAGCCCGGAGGTCAAATTCTTTCTCAGTGCCGCCGCGGTGATTATCCTCATTACCGCCTGGCAGGTCTGGCATGCGGGAATGTACAACCCCACGGATAGCCTGGTGCACGCTTTCTTCCTTGCCAGCTCGATGATGACCGATAACGGTCTCGCGACGGCCGACTATGCCCAATGGCCTGCCCACACCATCTTTTTACTGTTGAGCGCCAGCTTCTTTGGTGGCTGCGTCGGCTCGACCTGCGGCGGGATCAAAGCGCTGCGTTTTCTCATTATGTTTAAGCAGAGTATTCAGGAGATGAATCAGCTGGCTCATCCGCGCGCGCTGCTGAGTATTAAGGTGGGCAAAAGCGTGGTGAATGAACGCGTTCTGCGTTCGGTATGGAGCTTCTTTTTTCTCTACGTGATGATTACCGGATTTTTTGTCTGGGCGCTTAATCTGATGGGCTATGACCTGTTTACGTCATTCGCCACGGTTGCCGCCTGTATCAACAATATGGGGCTGGGTTTTGGCGAGACAGCATCAACGTTTGGCACCTTAACCGAAGGGGCAAAACTGCTGATGTGCGCGGCGATGATCTTAGGGCGTCTGGAAATCTACCCGGTGCTGATTCTGTTCTCGCGCTTTTTCTGGCGGGCATAACACATTCCCGGCGAACCGGGAATGTCAGGGGGTTATGGCGCGGGGTTGATCAACATCTGCCCCACGGAGCCCCTGTCCATCATCTCCAGCGTCTGGCTATGGAACAGGAACGGGAAGTGCGGCCACGAAGGCTGGCCATAGTAGACAAGCAGTTCGACCTGACCATCCACCCAGACGGTATCTTTCCAGCCGCGATCTTCCGGGAACGGCATCGCACCGTTGACGTTACGGATCAGGAATGACACCCCTTCAATATGGAACGACT
Source organism: Enterobacter sp. T2 (assembly GCF_010692925.1). Taxonomy (NCBI): domain Bacteria; kingdom Pseudomonadati; phylum Pseudomonadota; class Gammaproteobacteria; order Enterobacterales; family Enterobacteriaceae; genus Enterobacter; species Enterobacter sp. T2. The sequence continues at coordinate 4,057,373 of NZ_CP048736.1, forward strand.
GCGGCATATCTGAACGGACCGTCCAGCGCTCCCAGGTGCCCTGCTGGGCGGTGATGTCGATACGGTTGACGTCCCACAGCGCGCCGTTGATGCCCGGATCGTCGCCCAGGCTGATATCACGGCTGCGCACCGGCGAACCGCCCATGATCTCCTGCGGCAGCAAACGCATCGGCAGGCTATCGGTGACCAGCGGCAGCAGGCCGGTTGGACGCAGGGTTAACACCAGCGTGGAGACCAGAATGCTCGACGGCTCGAAGAACCCGCGAATACGGTCAACAATGCTCGCGGCTTCGCCACAGGTGACAGAGACTTCATCCCCGTTGGTCATATCCACCAGAATTTCCCGACGTTCCCCCGGCGCCAGCGCCAGTTGCTTAACGGAGACCGGCGCAGGTAAAAAGCCCTGGTCACCGGAGATCACGTGGAGCGGGCGGCCATCGCTCATCTGCAGCTGATAACGACGGGAGTTAGAGGCATTAAGCAAACGCAGACGCACCCAACCGCGGGAAACTTCGACATACGGGCTTTGCGCACCGTTTACCAGCAGCGTATCGCCAACAAAGCCACCGCTCCCCGGCTCGCTGTACTCCGGCGTGCCAAAGTTATCCAGGCGCTTGTCCTGAATAATGATCGGGAAATCATCCACGCCGTAGTGGTTCGGGATCGGCAGCGACTTGCTGACCTCATCTTCCACCAGCCACATCCCGGCCAGACCGTTATAGACCTGCTGCGCCGTGCGGTTAGGCGTGTTGGCGTGATACCACAGCGTTGCCGCGCTCTGGCGGATCGGCAGGACGGGTGCCCAGTCGGCGTTGGGAGACATCATGCGCGCCGCGCCACCGATCAGCGGGCCTGGAACCTGTAAACCGCTGATGGTCATGGCAACATTTTCAGTGGTGCGGTTGCTGTAAATGAGCTTAACGTCATCGCCGTTCCACACGCGAACGGTTGGCCCGAGGTAGCGCCCGTTAATGCCCCATACCTGCGCGCGCGTGCCCTGGGTAAAAGACCAGTGGCTGCGCTGTAGCGTCAGAAATAGCGGCTGGCCGCGACGGGATTCAATCAACGGCGGAATGGGCAGCGGCTGTTGCTGCCCGGCGGCGCTGGCTGTCAGCGGCATCGCACCCGCACAGAGGGCAATCCCCGAAGCCTGAATAAACTGACGCCGACTGAGTGACATATAAGCTCCATCTGAAACGACTAACAACGCGGGAATTCGTTTTCCCTTTAACGCCGGATTAAATCTTACCGGCGGCTTCTCTTTCTGAGACTTCTTTGTCCAGCTGCGCAATACGCTGAGCCATCAGCTCGCGGCAATGTGCTGCCAGCTCGCGTACCTGGTCTTTACCGTATTTGCTGGTATCGACAGGCGGCAACATTTCGACAATCACCAGACCATTATTCAGGCGGTTAAGATTAATCTTATTCGAAGTATTGGAAACGCACACAGGAATAATTGGAACACCCGCCGCAATTGCGGCATGAAAAGCGCCCGTTTTAAACGGCAGCAGGCCACGCCCACGGCTACGCGTCCCTTCCGGGAACATCCAGATGGATATTTTGCGCTTTTTAAAATGATTCACCACTTCCGCAATGGTGCTGTGTGCTTTTGCGCGGTTATTACGGTCGATCAGCAGGTTACCGGTCAGCCAGTACAACTGGCCAAAAAACGGGATCCACAGCAGGCTCTTTTTCCCCACCGTCACGGTCGGCGGCAGAACGATATTGGAGGCCGTCACCATATCGTAGTTGTTTTGATGGTTGGCGATATAGATGGCATTACCGAAGTTCTCTGCCCCTTCAGGCAGGCGCTTTTCAACCTTCAGACCAAACAACGGTGCAAGGCGGCCGAACATATGGCCGAAGGTGGCAACGTGCTTAGGATTGCGCGGGCTGAACAGGCAATAAATTGAGCCGAAAACACAGACCAGAATACAGTAGATAACGGTAAGAATAAGACGAACAATATATAGCATAGCGACCTCTGAAGCCCCAACAGCTGACAATTATACTTCACCTGTGGCCAGGTAAGGACTTTATTACGAGCGCGTATTGTTAATCGCAACGCACGAATTAACAACGATTTTACGGGAAATTTTATTGAACTTCCCCCTCCGGACGGAGGGGGATATCACGAGACTACTCTTCGCTGTCACCCGCGCTGCTGCGCGCCGGTGAATCTATCTCCACACGGTCGATGCGCTGCAGGCCGCGCATCAGCGAACCGCGACGACCGCGTTCGCCCACCACTTTCTGCAGCTCTTCCGGGCGCAGTTTGATCTTACGCTTGCCAACATGAATGGTCAGCGTGCTCTGCGGCGGCAGCAGGAAGAGGTGCGCCAGACCATCTTCACCTTTCGCGGCTTCCGCCGACGGGATGTTGATGATCTTGTTGCCCTTCCCTTTCGACAGCTCCGGCAGGTCGCTGACCGGGAACATCAGCATGCGTCCGGCGGAGGTGATCGCCAGCAGCATATCGCTTTCGTTCTCGATCACCAGCGGCGTCATCACGCGAGCGTTGTCCGGCAGGCTAATCAGCGCTTTACCGGCACGGTTACGCGACACAAGATCGTTAAAGGTACAGATAAAGCCATAACCCGCGTCAGACGCCATCAGCAGCTTCTGGTCATCGGCTTCCATCAGCATATGATCAACCGTCGCCCCCGGCGGCAGCGTCAGCTTACCGGTAAGCGGTTCGCCCTGGCCGCGCGCGGAAGGCAGCGTGATCGGGTCGATGGCGTAGCTGCGACCGGTGGAGTCGATAAACGCCACCGGCTGGTTACTCTTGCCTTTCACCGCCGCTTTAAAGCTGTCTCCGGCTTTGTAGCTGAGACCCGGCGCGTCGATATCATGGCCTTTGGCGCTGCGCACCCAGCCGCTTTGCGACAGCACAATGGTCACCGGCTCGGAAGGCTGCATGTCATGCTCGTTCATCGCCTTCGCTTCTTCGCGCTCGTGCAGCGGAGAACGACGATCGTCGCCGAAAGCATCAGCATCCGCCTGCAGCTCTTTCTTCAGCAGGTTATTCATCTTGCGCTCGGACGCGAGGATCGCCTGCAGCTGATCGCGCTCTTTTTCCAGCTCGTTCTGTTCACCGCGGATCTTCATCTCTTCCAGTTTGGCGAGATGGCGCAGTTTCAGTTCGAGGATCGCTTCCGCCTGCGTCTCGCTGATGCCAAAGCGCGACATCAGGGCCGGCTTCGGCTCGTCCTCGGTACGGATGATCTCAATGACTTCGTCGATATTGAGGAACGCCACCAGCAAACCTTCGAGGATATGCAGGCGCTTCAGCACTTTCTCCAGACGATGGTTAAGACGACGGCGGACCGTATCACGACGGAACGTTAGCCATTCGGAGAGGATCTCCAGCAGGTTTTTCACCGCCGGGCGTCCGTCAAGGCCGATCATGTTCAGGTTGATGCGGTAGCTTTTTTCCAGATCGGTGGTGGCAAACAGGTGGTTCATCACCTGCTCCATGTCCACGCGGTTGGAGCGCGGCACGATCACCAGACGGGTCGGGTTCTCGTGGTCAGATTCGTCGCGCAGGTCGTCCACCATCGGCAGCTTTTTATTGCGCATCTGGGAGGCGATCTGCTCCAGCACTTTCGCGCCGGAAACCTGGTGCGGCAGTGCGGTGATCACCACAGCGCCGTCTTCTTTATTCCACACCGCGCGCATGCGCACGGAGCCGCGACCGTTCTGGTAGATTTTGCGAATTTCCGCACGCGAGGTGATGATTTCCGCTTCAGTCGGATAATCCGGCCCCTGAACGATATCCAGCAGCTCGTCGAGCGACGTTTTAGGCTGCTCAATCAGGGTGATGGCGGCTTTCGCCACTTCACGCAGGTTGTGAGGCGGAATATCTGTCGCCATACCGACCGCAATACCGGTGGTACCGTTCAGCAGGATGTTTGGCAGACGCGCAGGCAGCATCTTCGGCTCCTGCATCGTACCGTCGAAGTTTGGCACCCAGTCAACGGTTCCCTGACCCAGCTCGCCCAGCAGCACTTCGGCATATTTAGAGAGACGAGATTCGGTATAACGCATCGCCGCGAAGGATTTCGGATCGTCCGGTGCCCCCCAGTTCCCCTGACCATCCACCAGCGGATAGCGGTAAGAGAACGGCTGCGCCATCAGGACCATCGCTTCATAACAGGCGCTGTCGCCGTGCGGATGGTATTTACCCAGCACGTCACCGACGGTACGGGCGGATTTCTTGAACTTGGCGGTGGCGTTCAGCCCCAGTTCGGACATCGCATAGACGATGCGGCGCTGAACCGGCTTCAGGCCATCCCCGATAAACGGCAACGCCCTGTCCATGATGACGTACATGGAGTAGTTCAGGTAGGCGTTTTCCGTGAATTCATGTAGCGCGAGGCGCTCTGCCATATCGCTCATTACGTGTGATTCCTCAACTCAGAAACCGATGGGTTTCAGGCAATATTGCCGCAGATACTACCCTATCTGACGAGTTGAGTCACAAAGAAAAAGGGCCGGGTGAGCGGCCCTTTTCGGGTTATTTGTTCAGCTTGATAACCTGCTTCACATCGATTTCAAACTCGTTCCAGTCTTTATCGACTTTACCCTGCAGCTCCACTTTATCCTGCGGGGTCACGGTCACGCCGTTCCAGCGCTTGTGGTCAATTTCGACCACCACCGTACCGGACTCATCGCGGAAGGTGTAGCGGTCATCGGACAGGCGCTCGGTAATGTTCCCGCGCAGCTTCACCCAGGCATCGTCCTTCAGATCTTTCACTTTAGCCGCGGTGGTGAGGTTGGCGTTGTTATCGACAAAACCGCCCTGCTGAGTTTGCGTCTGGGCCGGCGTGGCGGATGGGCCACTAAAACCGCCCTGAGCAGCAAAGACCGGCGCGGTGGTCATCATCATGATGGCAGTAATTGCAGCGAATTTTTTCATCGTAATCTCTCCCTTTAATGTCGTTTCGCAGTCCATTAAACAGGGTAATCCTTAACAACTTCTTAAGGGGAAAATTTATTTATTTTTACTGTACACCAGCCGCTTAGAGAGGGTTTACTGGCGGCATCAAGGAGGGAACATGCGCATTTTACTGGTAGAAGATGACAAGCTCATCGGCGATGGCATCAAAGCGGGCTTAAGCAAACTGGGCTTTAGTGTGGACTGGTTTACCGAGGGGAAAACCGGGCAGGCCGCGCTCGCTTCCGCGCCCTATGATGCCGTGGTGCTGGACCTGACGCTGCCGGAAATTGACGGTCTGGACATTCTGCGCGCCTGGCGTGAAGGCGGACACAGCGAGCCGGTACTGATCCTGACGGCGCGGGATGCGCTGAACCAGCGTGTTGAAGGGCTGCGCCTCGGGGCGGACGATTATCTCTGTAAGCCTTTTGCCCTGATCGAAGTGGCTGCCCGCCTTGAAGCGCTGGTGCGCCGCAGCCACGGCCAGACGCGCAGCGAACTGCGCCACGGCAAGGTCACGCTCGATCCAGCGAGCCTTATCGCCACGCTGGATGGCGAAACGTTAACGCTTAAGCCTAAAGAGTTCGCGCTGCTGGAGCTGTTAATGCGTAACGCGGGCCGGGTACTGCCGCGCAAGCTGATCGAGGAAAAACTCTATACCTGGGACGATGACGTCTCCAGCAATGCCGTCGAAGTCCATGTTCATCATTTACGCCGCAAGCTCGGAAGCGACTTTATCCGCACCGTACACGGCATCGGTTATACCCTGGGTGACGCATGAAATTGAGCCTGAAGCTGCGCCTGACGCTGCTGTTTTTAGTCCTCTCTCTAACGGCATGGTTCGCCGCCAGCCTGGTGGCCTGGCAGCAGACCACCCACAAGCTGGATAAGCTGTTCGATACGCAGCAGATGCTGTTTGCCAAACGACTGCTGACGATGGAACTGGACGAGCTTCATGCGCCAGCGCGCATGCGAGAGGTGCCGAAAAAAGCCAAACACGGGCATCTTGACGACGACGCGCTGGCCTTTGCGATTTACGCTTCAGACGGCACGATGATCCTGAACGACGGCGAAAACGGCCGCGATATCCCGTATCACTATCGCCGTGACGGCTTTGACGACGGACGGCTTCAGGACGATAACGACGAATGGCGCTTTTTATGGCTAACCTCGCCAGACGGGAAATACCGCGTGGTGGTCGGCCAGGAGTGGGAGTACCGGCAGGATATGGCGCTCGACGTCGTCAGCTCACAGCTGACGCCTTGGCTGGTGGCGCTGCCGGTAATGCTGCTGTTGCTTATTGTCCTGCTGAGTCGGGAACTGAAACCGCTGAAAAAGCTGGCACAGACCCTGCGCGCGCGCTCGCCGGATGCCACCGATGCCCTGCCCACCCAGGGCGTACCGGCGGAAGTGCGCCCCCTGCTCGACTCGCTGAATCATCTCTTTGCGCGTACCCAGGAGATGATGACCCGCGAGCGCCGCTTTACCTCCGATGCCGCCCATGAATTACGCAGCCCGCTGGCGGCGCTGAAGGTGCAAACCGACGTGGCGCAGCTCTCTCAGGACGATCCGCAGGCGCAGGAAAAAGCGCTGACGCAACTGCACGCGGGCATCGATCGCGCGTCCCGCCTGGTGGATCAGCTCCTCACGCTGTCGCGTCTGGACTCGCTGGACAGCCTGGACGGTGTAGAACAGATAGCGATGGCCGATTTGCTGCAGTCCGCGGTAATGGATATCTACCCTCCGGCGCAGCAGGCGGGCATTGATATTCGTCTGAACATTAACGCGCCAGAGGTGACGCGCACGGGTCAGCAACTGCTCCTGAGCCTGCTGGTACGTAACCTGCTGGATAACGCCACCCGTTACAGTCCGCGCGGCAGCGTGGTGGATGTGACGCTGGATGCGCGTCGCTTTACCGTGCGCGACAACGGCCCGGGTATTTCCCCCGATGCGCTGGCGCGTCTCGGCGAGCGCTTTTACCGTCCGCCAGGTCAGGATGCCACCGGAAGCGGGCTGGGGTTATCCATTGTGAAACGCATCGCCGCCCTGCACGGGATGCACGTCGCGCTGGGCAACGCCCCTGAAGGCGGCTTCGAAGTGAACGTCAGCTGGTAAAAGATTATTGCATTTAACGCAAAAGACTTTGCACATTTTGCTCATTTTTCCGCTCCGTCCTCGCGCGTAGAATACCCGGCATACTCTCAGTCACGAGGACAAATAATGAGCAACATTTTGATTATCAACGGCGCAAAAGAATTTGCGCACTCTAAAGGCCAACTGAATGACACCCTGACCGAGGTCGCGGATGGTTTCCTGCGCGACGCCGGGCATGATGTTAAGGTCGTGCGTGCGGACAGCGAGTATGACGTGAAGGCGGAAGTGCAGAACTTCCTGTGGGCCGACGTAGTGATTTGGCAGATGCCGGGCTGGTGGATGGGCGCACCGTGGACGGTGAAAAAGTACATGGACGACGTCTTCACCGAAGGTCACGGTTCACTGTATGCCAGCGACGGCCGCACCCGTTCAGACGCGTCGAAAAAATACGGTTCCGGCGGTCTGATTCAGGGCAAAAAATATATGCTTTCCCTGACCTGGAACGCTCCTCTGGAAGCCTTCACCGAAAAAGATCAGTTCTTTGAAGGCGTGGGCGTCGACGGCGCGTATCTGCCGTTCCACAAGGCGAACCAGTTCCTGGGGATGGATCCGCTGCCGACCTTTATCGTCAACGACGTAATTAAAATGCCGGACGTCCCGAGCTATATCGCAGAATATCGCAAGCATCTCGCGAAAATTTTTGCTTAACTGGTAGCCTGGAATTAAAGGAGTAGTAACCATGCTTACAGTAATCGCAGAAATCCGTACTCGTCCAGGTCAACATCACCGTCAGGCGGTGCTGGATCAGTTCGCGAAAATTATCCCAACCGTACTGAAAGAAGAAGGCTGCCACGGCTACGCGCCGATGGTGGACGCCGCTACTGACGCAAGCTTCCAGGCCACCGCGCCAGACTCCATTATCATGGTTGAGCAGTGGGAAACCGTCGCCCATCTTGAAGCGCATTTGCAGACCGCACATATGAAAGCGTGGAGCGATGCGGTGAAAGGTGACGTGCTGGAGACCCACATCCGTATTCTGGAGCAAGGGGTTTAAGTTCGTGGAATTTGCCGGGTGGCACTGCGTTTACCCGGCCTACAAAACCTGAACCGTAGGCCCGGTAAGCGTTAGCGCCACCGGGCTTTTTTCGCACCTTAAACCTCAACTGCTATGCTTATTCTGACTTCATGATTAACAGGAGGATGGAATGGGTCTTTTTAACTTCGTAAAAGAAGCAGGCGAAAAGCTGTGGGATAACCTGACCGATCATAAAGGCCAGGGCGACAAAATCACCGAGCACCTCAAGAAACTCAACATTCCCGGTTCAGACAAAGTCCAGGTTAACGTTACCGACGGCAAAGCCAGCGTAACGGGCGACGGGCTGACCCAGGAGCAGAAAGAGAAAATCCAGGTCGCCGTCGGGAACATCGCGGGCGTCAGCGAAGTGGAGAACAATATCACCGCGACCGATGCCAAAGATGAAGCCACCTACTACACGGTAAAATCCGGCGATACCCTGAGCGCTATCTCCAAAACCGTGTACGGCGATGCCAACCAGTACAACAAGATTTTCGAGGCCAATCGCCCGATGCTCTCCAGCCCGGATAAAATCTACCCGGGCCAGACGCTGCGTATTCCTAAAGCGTGATCCACGAGTCGGGGGGGACCCCCGACTGTTTTTAACCGCTTTTCTTCCCCGGCTTTAACCCACGATGCAACTCATTGATACGCTTCATCGACTTAATGGTGCGCTGCGGTTCGGTGGAGGCAACGGATAAAACAATCATCTCCAGACACAGCAGCACCGTGCCATGAAGCGGGATTTTACCCTTCTCTCCGCCACGCGGGACGTGGATCACCACGCTGGCCTCTTTACTGAATTGTGAGTCGGTGGCATTGGTCAGCAAAACGGTGGGGATCCCCAGGCGTTTCGCCTCGCGCAGCGTGGTTTGTCCTTCCCGATGCGCAGATTTTTGCGCCATCATGATCAGCACATCGCCGCGCTGGAGCCCAATCAACTGTTCCGCAAGCCCTATCCCGGTACGGTTGAGCGGCATGGCGGGGAGTCCCATCCGGCTGAACAATCTGGCGGTGTATTCGGCCAGAACCCCGGACGCGCCAATACCAAACAGGGCAACCTGCCTCGCCTGAGCCAGCAGTGAGACCGCCTGCGCCATCGCGAGGCGGTTGTGGGGTTCAGACAAGACGTTACAGGTATGCTGGTGCCCCTCCAGCACGAAATCAATGCTCGCATTGACGTCGCTGGTAAGCGTATTCACCGTGGTGGAGATTTTTTCGCTGGAGGTCACCACCGGACCAAACCACTGCTCCAGCGTCTGCTTGAGATCGCGCAATCCACCAAAACCGAGTGCCTGGATGGCGCGGACGACGGTGGCATCCGACGTTTTAAGCAGCGTCGCGATCTCCATCGCCGTCTGTTCCATCACCGCTTCACGATTTTCATTGATATAGCGCGCCACCAGCAGCAGCCGCGGCGTAAGCTGGTGCGCCCGCGAGCGGAGGCGGTCGCCGAAAACATCGACTTTTCGGCTCATCGTGACGCCTCCGGCAAAGGACGTCCGGCAATCTGCGACTGCACCTGCGCGGCCATGAGCCCTAACGAGGCGAACGAGTTCGAGATGGCCTCTTCGCGCGAGATCAGTACGTAGTGGCCGGTTCGGCAGGCATTCAGGAACTGACACCAGCCGGGCATGACCGCATACATTGCTGCCAGCTCATCCTGCGGTTTGCCGCCCGTATCCCCGCGCCAGGTAGCGAAAACGAAATCAGCATCCAGCTCCGGCAGCCGTTCAGCACTGACGTCAATCCGTCCGCCCTCCGGGATGGACTCAATCAGCGGCGGGAAGGTAAACCCGGCATCACGCAGGACGCGCCCCAGCGAATGGTAGCTATGCATGGCGTTGATTTTCCCCTGATTAGCCTGAATCACCGACACGGTGATTTTGCGTGTGTCGATAGTCGCCTTCAGCGCCTTGATTTGTTCCTGATAGCGGCGTTCAAGAACCTTGAGCCGCGCCTGCGTGCCCGTCAGCTGCGCCAGTTTGCGGTAGATCTCCGGCGCGCCGCCGTCGAGATGATCGATACTCACCGTCGGGGCTATTTTTTCCAGCTGCTCCACCGGCGTGTTGCGGGTCGGCTCGGTAATGATCAGGTCCGGTTTTACCGCGGCGATGGCCTCAATGTCGATATCGGCAGTGCCGATAAATTTGATGTCGGAATTATCGAAGTCGACGCCGGTCAACATGCCGCTGGACCGCAGAAAGTGGCTACCGTCCGGTCGCGTGCGGCCATGGCTCGCCACGGGCGGTACGCCAAGCTCAATCAGTGGAATGGTGATATCCAGATCGTGTAACGAGACGATCCGTTTCGGATGTACCGGTACCACCACTTTCCGGTTCAGATCGTCCGTAAACGTCTGGGTCGGCTCGGCCGCACCCACCGCAAAGCCTACCAGCACCAGCATCGCAAACAGTACGCGCATCATAGTCTCCTAAAATCTGTCCCGACGCTGCCAGAGCAGCAGCAGGAAAAAGGGTCCACCAATCAGTGAAATCACAATGCCCGCAGGCAGCTGCAGCGGGAGGAATGCCAGCCGCCCGACGTTATCCGCCAGCAGCACCAGCAGCGCCCCCAGCACGGCGCTTCCCGTCAGGAGCGCGGTTTGCCCGCCGCGCAGCAGCAGGCGCGCCATATGTGGCGCAATGAGCCCGACAAAACCAATACTGCCCACGCAGGAGACGCAGGCCGCCGTCAGCACCACCGGGGCGAGAACGCGCAGCAGCGCCAGTCGGTTTGTGCGCACCCCCAGTCCCGCCGCCGCGTGGTTGCCGAGCAGCGCCACGTCGGCAGCGCGGGCGGTTAATAACAGCAGCGCAAATGCCGGAAGCGACCAGGCCGCCGCAATGCTGACCAGCGTCCAGTTTGCCGCGTGCAGGCTTCCCGCCAGCCATAGCATCGCCGTCTGCACGTCGCGCACGTCCGCCGTGGTCATAAAGACGCCCATTGCCGCGGCGAAGGCCCATGAAACGCCGATGCCGATCAGAATGAATCGTGGACGCGAAATATCACGCGCCAGGGCCACCACCAGCAGCGCAGTGAGTAGGCCTCCGGCTATGCCGACCAGCGGCCGCCAGCCTAGTCCCAGCGCCGGAAACTGAAAAATCAGCAGCAGTACCGCCGCGCTACAACCCTCTTTCACGCCGATAAGCCCCGGGTCCGCCAGGCCATTGCGGGTAATGGACTGCATTGCCGCGCCAGCCATGCCGAGCATCGCGCCGCACAGTACCGCCATCAGCAGGCGCGGCAGACGGATATCCATCACGATGTAGTGCGTCTCTGGGGTCAGGCTTTCGGGATAAAACAGCGCTCGCCCGATGGCGGATGCGGGGACGGGAAGCGAGCCGTGCGTCAGGCCAAAAGCGGTTAGCAAGCAGGCCGCCAGCGTCAGGACGGCCAGGCACGCCAGCGCTTTTGGACGAACCAGCGCCGAGAAAGCCCCCACGCGTAACGCACGCAATCCAGCCCGGTTCATTTGAACATCCTTGCAGCCATGAAGATAAAGACGGGCGCGCCGACCAGGGCAGTCATGATGCCGGTTGCCAGCTCCCAGGGCGTAAACAGCGTGCGGGCAGCAATGTCCGCCAGCAGCAGAACCAGTGCCCCGCACAAGGCAGACAGCGGCACCATCACGCGCAGATCGACCGACACCACACGGCGAATGAGCTGCGGCACCACAAGGCCGATAAAGCCAATCGGCCCGGCGAGGGAGACCGCCGCCCCGCAGAGCAGCGCGATAGAAAGCAGAGCGAGCAGGCGGGTTTTCAGCAGCGACACGCCCAGCCCCTGCGCCATCCTGTCGCCCATCGCCAGCATATTGAGCGAGGGCGATAACCCGAGCGCCAGCACAAACCCCATGACTGCCACCCACAGGGCAGCGGCGATCGTTTCACCGCTAAGCCCTGCTAAATCTCCCGCCAGCCAGGTCCGCATGGCGAGCAGCGTCTGTTCATCCAGAATGAGCACCGTGGCGGTAATCGACGCGGCAAACGCCGACATCGCCACGCCGCACAGGGTCACCTTCATCGGCGTGAGCCCGGCGCGGCCGGACGAGGAGAACATCAGTACCAGCAGAAACAGCGCAGCGGCGCCAGCGGCGGCAATCAGTGGGCGTCCAAACGGCAGCGTTAGCCCAAGCGCGCTCGTCAGTACCACCGCCAGTGCCGCCCCGGCATTGAGCCCCAGAATATGCGGTTCGCCGAGCGGGTTGCGGATCACGGATTGCAGCAGCACGCCCGCGACGCCGAGGGCAGCACCTGTCACCATCGCGCCGCAGAGACGCAGCAGCCGCAGTTTGATAATGATGTTATGGTCGAAATTGCGCGGGTCGAAATGGAAGAAGGCCTCCACCACCGTCTTCGGGGCGATAAAACGCGCACCGATACCCAGATGCGCAATCGCGCCCATCGCCAGCAGCAAGGTGAAAAGCAGGAAAGCCAGAGAGGTGCGCATCATGGCTGTTCCGTGACCTGGCGGAACGGCATAAAGAACGGTTTGCCGGTCAGCGGATTGATGGACATATGCACGTCGACATCAAATACCGCTTTAATCAACGCCGGCGTGCAGACGTCGCCCTCATGTAACACGCCCTCCACTTTTCCCTGGCGTAAAAAGACCAGTGAATCACCATAGTTCACGGCGAAGTTAAGGTCGTGCAGCACCACTATCACGGTACGTCCATGCGCGCGGGTCAGCGTATGCAGCAGTTCGAGGATTTCCACCTGATAGCGGAGATCGAGGAAGGTTGTCGGTTCATCCAGCAGGATATACGGCGTTTGCTGTGCCAGCGCCATGGCGATCCAGCAGCGCTGGCGCTGGCCGCCGGACAGGCTCTCGACAGGCCTATGGGCAAACTCCGCCGTGCCGGTCAGGCGCAGCGCCTCTTCCACCGCCCGCTCGTCTTCGTCGCTCCACTGGCGCATAAAATTCTGCCACGGAAAACGCCCGCGCGAGACCAGCTCGAAAACGGTTAACCCTTCCGGCAGCAGCGGCGACTGCGGCAGGATGCCAAGCTGGCGGGCGACCGCTTTCGTCGGCTGCGCGTGGATTGCCTTGCCGTCGAGAACGGCCGCGCCGCCCAGCGGCTGGAGTAAGCGCGCAATCGTACTCAGCAGCGTCGATTTTCCGCAGCCGTTCGCGCCCACCAGAACGGTTATTTTCTGCTGCGGGATCGCAAGGGAGATATCATCAACGATGATTTTTTTCTGGTAACCGGCAGAAAGATTCTCCAGAACCAGTCCCGGTTTTTGGGTGTTGTGAGCCACGTGAATGCCAACGTAATGAAAAACAGCAATAAATATAAATAAAAATCATTCTCTTTTGAGAGTTTGCCGCCGCGTCATGTAGTAGTCAAGTGAAGAAATACCCTTGAACAACCAGGGGTAACGGGGCATTTACACGCGACACAAAACACAAATAAGTATCTATTTTTCAATCAATTAAATGGTTAATCTTTTGTATTTCCGTCACGTTTCGCCTGTGTAGCCAATTTTTATCTTTTTTCATTTACTACTACATACCTGCATGATTGAATGATTCTCAATTACATGTTCGATGCCGGTTCTGGCTAACGAGCAGACCATTAAGGGCAATGACTCACACATTCTTCCGTGAAGGTGATTCACGGATATTTCGGGATAACAGATGTAATGGCTACGTTCACACCTTCACTCTCTGGGGTAAAAGGGCGCGCGCTCTTTTCTCTGCTGTTTATCGCACCGCTGGTACAGGCCGCAGACGCTAATACGGCTAAAGACGGCGAAACGCTTACCGTTATCGCCGATCCCACTGCCGTGGCGGAGGCCACCAACGGCTACCAGCCGCTGAACACCTCCACCGCGACGCTGACCACCATGCCCATGCTGGATATCCCGCAGGTGGTGAATACCGTCAGCGATAAAGTGCTTGAGGATCAGCACGCTACCACGCTCGATGAAGCGCTGTATAACGTCAGCAACGTGGTTCAGACCAACACCCTGGGCGGTACGCAGGATGCCTTTGTACGCCGTGGATTTGGCGCGAACCGTGACGGCTCGATCATGACCAACGGTCTGCGTACCGTCCTGCCGCGTAGCTTCAACGCCGCTACCGAACGCGTGGAGGTGCTGAAAGGCCCGGCCTCAACGCTTTATGGCATTCTCGATCCGGGCGGCCTGATTAATGTCGTCACTAAACGCCCGGAGAAAACCTTCGGCGGCGCAATTTCTGCCACCTCCTCCAGCTTTGGCGGCGGCACCGGACAGGTTGACGTGACCGGCCCGATTGACGGGACCCGTCTGGCGTACCGCCTGACGGGGGAGTATCAGGACGAGGACTACTGGCGCAATTTCGGTAACGAACGCAGCACCTTTATCGCCCCCTCCCTGACCTGGTTTGGCGATGATGCCACGGTGACCGTGCTCTATTCCCACCGCGACTATAAAACGCCGTTCGATCGCGGCACGATCTTCGACCTCAACACCAAACAGCCGGTGAACGTCGATCGCAATACCCGTTTTGACGAGCCGTTTAACATCACTGACGGGCAGTCCGATCTCGCTCAGCTTAACGCGGAATACCGCCTTAATAGCCAGTGGACCGCGAAGTTCGACTACAGCTACAGCAAGGATAAATACAGCGATAACCAGGCCCGCGTGATGGCCTACGATGCCAAAACCGGTAACCTCACCCGTCGCGTGGATGCGACCCAGGGCTCAACCCAGCGCATGCACAGCACCCGCGCGGATTTGCAGGGCAACGTGGATATCGCGGGCTTTTACAATGAGATCCTGACCGGCGTGTCGTATGAAAATTACGATCTGCTGCGTACGGACATGATGCGCTGTAAGAACGTCAAAGGTTTCAATATTTACCATCCGGTTTACGGCAAACTCGACAAGTGTACAACCGTCTCCGCAGCTGACAGCGACCAGACGCTGAAGCAGGAGAGTTACTCTGCCTACGCGCAGGATGCCCTGTACCTGACCGATAAATGGATCGCCGTCGCCGGGATGCGCTATCAGTATTACACCCAGTACGCCGGTAAAGGCCGTCCTTTCAACGTTAACACCGACAGTCGCGACGAACAGTGGACGCCAAAGCTGGGGCTGGTTTACAAACTCACGCCGTCCGTTTCGCTGTTTGCTAACTACTCCCAGACGTTTATGCCGCAGTCGTCCATTGCGAGCTATATTGGCGACCTGCCGCCGGAAACGTCGAATGCCTACGAAGTGGGCGCAAAGTTCGACCTGTTCGACGGGGTTACTGCCAACATCGCGCTCTTTGATATTCACAAACGCAACGTGCTGTATACCGAAAGCATCGGGGGCGAAACCATCGCCAAAACCGCGGGCCGCGTGCGTTCTCAGGGCGTTGAGGTGGATCTCGCCGGGTCGCTGACGGAGAACACCAACATTATCGCCAGCTACGGCTATACCGACGCGAAAGTGCTGGAAGACCCGGACTATGCGGGTAAACCGCTGCCAAACGTGCCGCGCCATACCGGTTCTCTGTTCCTGACCTACGATATTCATAATGCGTTTGCCGGGAATACGCTGACCCTCGGCGGCGGCGGGCATGGCGTGAGCCGTCGCTCAGCGACCAACGGTGCGGATTATTATCTGCCGGGCTATTTCGTGGCGGATGCGTTTGCGGCGTACAAGATGAAGCTGCAGTATCCGGTGACGCTGCAGGTCAACGTGAAGAACCTGTTTGATAAGACCTACTACACGTCATCTATCGCGACCAATAATCTGGGCAACCAAATCGGCGATCCGCGTGAAGTGCAGTTTACGGTGAAGATGGAGTTTTGATGTAAAAAAGCCCGGTGGCGCTCACGCTTACCGGGCCTACGATCCATTCCCTCTCCCCGTGGGAGAGGGTTAGGGTGAGGGCATCAGGCCTCAATATCCGCCATATCACCCTTCTCCTGCAGCCAGTTACGTCGGTCTTCCGAACGTTTCTTGGCAAGGAGCATATCCATCATGGCATTCGTTTGCTGTTCGTCTTCGTCGCTGATGGTCAGCTGCACCAGACGGCGCGTATTCGGATCCAGCGTCGTTTCACGCAGCTGCATTGGGTTCATCTCACCCAGCCCTTTAAAGCGCTGGACGTTAGGCTTGCCCTTCTTACGCTTCAGCTGTTCCAGCACGCCCGCCTTCTCTTCTTCCGTCAGTGCGTAATAAACCTCTTTGCCGAGGTCGATACGGTACAGCGGCGGCAGCGCCACGTGGACGTGACCGTTTTTCACCAGCGTGCGGAAATGCTTCACGAACAGCGCGCACAGCAGCGTGGCAATGTGCAGACCATCGGAGTCCGCATCCGCGAGGATACAGATCTTGCCGTAACGCAGCTGGCTCAGATCGTCGCTGTCAGGATCGATACCGATCGCTACGGAAATATCATGCACTTCCTGCGAAGCCAGCACTTCATCTGAAGAGACTTCCCAGGTGTTCAGGATCTTACCCTTGAGCGGCATGATCGCCTGATATTCACGATCGCGCGCCTGCTTGGCCGACCCGCCCGCCGAGTCCCCTTCCACGAGGAACAGCTCGGTACGGTTGAGGTCCTGTGCGGTACAGTCCGCCAGCTTGCCCGGCAGCGCAGGGCCGCTGGTCAGCTTTTTACGTACCACTTTCTTCGCCGCACGCAGACGGCGCTGGGCGCTGGAAATCGCCATTTCAGCCAGCATCTCTGCCGCCTGAACGTTCTGGTTCAGCCACAGGGTAAAGGCATCTTTCACCACGCCGGAGACGAACGCCGCACACTGACGTGACGACAGACGTTCTTTGGTCTGGCCGGCAAACTGCGGATCCTGCATCTTCACGGAGAGCACGTAGGCGCAGCGATCCCAGATATCTTCCGCCGACAGCTTCACGCCGCGCGGCAGAATGTTGCGGTATTCGCAGAACTCGCGCATCGCATCCAGCAGGCCCTGACGCAGGCCGTTGACGTGCGTACCGCCGAGCATGGTGGGAATCAGGTTGACGTAGCTTTCCGTCAGCAGCTCGCCGCCTTCCGGCAGCCACAACAGCGCCCAGTCCACCGCTTCGGTGTCACCGCTAAAGTTACCGACGAACGGTTTTTCCGGCAGCGTCGGCAGGCCGTTTACCGCTTCGCACAGATAGTCATTAAGACCATCGGCGTAGCACCAGGTCTGCTGGGTGTTGTTGACGTGATCGGTAAAAGTGATTTCAACGCCCGGACAGAGCACCGCTTTCGCTTTCAGCAGGTGCGTCAGGCGAGAAACGGAAAAACGCGGGCTGTCGAAGAAGCTTTCGTCTGGCCAGAAGTGGACGCTGGTACCGGTGTTGCGTTTGCCGCACGTGCCGACAACCTGCAAATCCTGCACCTTTTCGCCGTTTTCAAACGCGATGTTATAGACCTGACCGTCGCGACGGACGTTCACTTCCACCCGTTTGGACAGGGCGTTAACCACGGAGATCCCCACGCCGTGCAAACCGCCGGAGAACTGGTAGTTTTTGTTGGAGAACTTACCGCCCGCGTGCAGACGACACAGGATCAGCTCAACGGCAGGCACGCCCTCTTCCGGGTGGATGTCCACCGGCATGCCGCGCCCGTCGTCGATAACTTCCAGCGACTGATCGGCATGCAGGATGACGTCAACGCGTTTGGCATGGCCCGCCAGCGCTTCGTCCACACTGTTATCAATAACTTCCTGGCCCAGGTGGTTTGGGCGCGTTGTATCGGTGTACATCCCCGGGCGGCGGCGAACCGGCTCAAGCCCGGTGAGGACCTCAATGGCATCAGCGTTATAGGTTTGCGTCATGATTTAAACTAGCAATTCGCATTGATTGTCAGTGGCTGTGCAGTCCAAGAAAATCGACAATCTGGGTGAAATGATTCTCAAAGCCCGTGAAAGCATGGTTTCCGCCTTCTTCTATAGTCTGGCGGCAGGATGCGTAATACGCCACTGCCTGGCGGTAATCCAGCACTTCATCACCCGTCTGTTGCAGCAGCCAGATGAGATCCGGCGCTTCAAGCGGGTCGACCTGCATAACTTTGAGATCGTAAATATGGCGTGACTCTAGCACATATTGCTGCCCGGTGTAGGGGTTCTCGTTTTCACCAAGAAAGTCCCTCAGCAGCTCAAATGGCCGTACCGCCGGATTCACCACAACGGCCGGCAGCATAAAGCATTGCGAGAGCCAGGTGGCGTAGTACCCGCCCAGCGATGAGCCGACCACACCAAACGATTCACCGCCGTGTTCAAGCACGATGGATTCGAGCATTTCCGCCGCCTCCGCCGGATAAGGCGGCAGCTGCGGGATAATCATCTCAACATGGGGGTGATGCTCGCTCAGCCACTGGCGAAACTGTGTCGCTTTTGCGGAGCGCGGCGAGCTGTTGAATCCGTGCAGATAAAGGAGCGTAGACATCAATAGCCTTCTGAAGCGGTATCTGGTCGGAATTGTGCGCCTGCCAGACGGCAGACTTCCGTGGTCAGCGTGCCGTCGGCATGCAGTTCCAGCCAGCGCCAGCCTGGCGCGATAGTATCCAGCGTAAAGTTGGCACAGTGCGGTTTAAACTGCACGCAGGTCGACGGCGTCGCCAGCATGCGGCGCCCGTTCCAGTCGAGATCCTGTTCCTGATGAATGTGTCCGCACAGCAGATGTTTCACGCGGGGGAACTTCGTCAGCACGCGATCCAGCGCGGCGGAGTTACGCAGGCTGTGTTGATCGAGCCAGCTGCAGCCCGCCGGGAGCGGATGATGATGCAGCAACAGCAGGGTATGACGTTCAGGTTCGGCAGCCAGTTTGGTCTCCAGCCAGTCGAGTTGAAACTCGCTTAACTCACCGTGCGGGACCCCAAATACCTGGCTGTCCAGCAGCAGGATCTGCCACTTTTCACCCGCAAAAACACACTTCGCCGGAGAAATCCCCGCGTCCTGGAGCGAGCTGTACATCGCGGGCTGGAAATCGTGGTTTCCCGGCAGCCAGACGCAAGGCACGCTAAAGCTCGCGATGCCTTCAGCAAAATGCTGGTAGGCCGCGGAGGATTGGTCCTGCGCCAGATCGCCTGTTGCAACTATCAGATCGCAGTCGCGATGTTCAGCGTGAATGGCGCTAAGTACTGCCTGATAGCTCTCCCAGGTATTCACCCCGAGCAGCGTCTCATGCTTTTCGGCAAAAAGGTGGGTATCGGTGATTTGTAATATCCTGACTGGCGCCCCACCAGCAACAGTCAGGTTCAACAGGCTTTCCAAATGGTGTCCTTAGGTAGGTTTATGACGCTAACAAACCGGAATCGCCATTGCTCCATGTGCTAAACAATATCTTAGCCAGTCGGCTAAAAACTGGTTAATTTGATGCTTTTCGTCGCGTTGATGCAACTTTTTATTCGGGTAATCATACCGCGCCTTGAAGCGAAAGATCTGCTGACTCGAACACACTTCAGCGACCATCGCATCATGATAGAGGCGCACCGTCATTGACGGCAGGCTCCAGTAGCTAATGCTGGGCGCCGTTTGTTCAATTTCGACCAGCGTAGTGTAGCGCGTTGATTCTGTTATCGTTAACCGATACTGCGCATTGCTCACCTGATAGCTTACCGTTTCGCCGGGTGCGTCATTTCTCGGCAGCAGGCGGCGCAATTGTGCGAAATTGGTTTCGCACAGGCGCATCATTTCTGGGAAGTCAGGTGTATAGCGCTTCATTTTTTCCACTCGTTTCGTAATGTCTGATAATGCAGTTGCAGCCATTGCAGGGCAATGACAGATGCTGCGTTGTCGATTTTCCCCTCTTCTACCCACTGATAAGCCTGTTCCCGGCTCACCACATGAACCCGAATATCTTCGTTTTCATCAGCCAGACCGTGGATCCCTTCCGCCGTCGTGGCGTCCACTTCGCCCACCATGATGGACAAGCGCTCGCTGGTGCCCCCCGGGCTCGCCAGATAACTCAACACCGGTTTTGTACGACCAACCACCAGCCCGGCCTCTTCCAGCGCCTCGCGGCGGGCGACGTCTTCAACCGTCTCGCCCTCTTCGATCATCCCGGCCACCATCTCCAGCAGCCACGGGCTCTCACTGACGTCATACGCGGCGATGCGGATCTGCTCCACCAGCACAACTTCGTCACGCACTGGGTCAAAGGGTAGCAAGACAGCCGCATGCCCGCGCTCAAAAATTTCGCGTCTGATTTCGCCGCTCATTTCACCGTTAAACAGGCGATGCCTGAAACGGTAAAGATCCATTGAAAAAAAACCGCTATAAAGCGTTTCTCGTGCAATAATTTCTACATCGTTTTTGGCGAATGTCACGGGCAACTTTTCTGGTTTTTGCATGAGTCGAGTCCTGGTAGCAATGGTGATGAAATTGTGAATTTCAAGGCTGTTTGGCTGCCGTTTGTAAGGCTATATGGTAGATTGGTGCAAATTACCGCCAGATGGCACGTAACGCCAACCTTTTGGTGTGGATGATTCTGTTAGAATCGGCAATTATTTTTTAATTAGATCAGCGCTAATACTGCTTCACAACAAGGAATGCAAATGAAGAAATTGCTCCCCATCCTTATCGGCCTGAGCCTGACGGGCTTCAGTGCAATGAGCCAGGCGGAAAACCTGTTACAGGTCTACCAGCAGGCACGTCTGGGCAACCCTGATTTACGTAAATCAGCGGCCGATCGTGATGCTGCGTTTGAAAAGATTAACGAAGCGCGTAGCCCACTGCTGCCGCAGTTAGGTTTAGGTGCAGATTATACCTACAGCAACGGTTTCCGCGACGCTAACGGCGTTAACTCCAATGCTACCAGCGCCTCACTGCAATTAACACAGACGCTGTTTGATATGTCCAAATGGCGTGCCCTGACCCTGCAGGAAAAGAGCGCGGGTATTCAGGACGTCACCTATCAGACCGATCAGCAGACGCTGATCCTGAACACGGCCACCGCGTATTTCAACGTGCTGAGCGCCATCGACGCGCTCTCCTACACTGAAGCGCAGAAACAGGCGATTTACCGTCAGTTGGATCAAACCACCCAGCGCTTCAACGTGGGTCTGGTGGCGATCACCGACGTACAGAACGCCCGTTCACAGTACGACACCGTGCTGGCTAACGAAGTGACCGCGCGTAACAACCTCGACAACGCGCTGGAAGCGCTGCGTCAGGTCACCGGCAATTACTATCCTGAGCTGGCCTCTCTGAACGTGGACAGCTTTAAGACGGATAAACCGCAGGCGGTTAACGCGCTGCTGAAAGAGGCGGAAAACCGCAACCTGAGCTTGCTGCAGGCGCGTCTGAGCCAGGATCTGGCCCGCGAGCAAATTCGTCAGGCGCAGGACGGTCACCTGCCAACCCTGAGCCTGAGCGCTTCTACCGGCGTCTCTGATACCAGCTACAGCGGCTCTAAAACCAATACGTCACAGTATGACGACAGCAATATGGGCCAGAACAAAGTGGGCCTGAGCTTCTCCCTGCCGCTGTACCAGGGTGGTCAGGTTAACTCGCAGGTGAAACAGGCGCAGTACAACTTTGTTGGCGCGAGCGAGCAGCTGGAAAGCGCGCACCGCAACGTGGTGCAGACCGTTCGCTCTTCCTTCAACAACGTGAACGCCTCTATCAGCAGCATCAACGCCTATAAACAGGCCGTGGTGTCTGCACAGAGCTCCCTGGACGCGATGGAAGCCGGTTACTCCGTGGGTACACGTACGATTGTTGACGTGCTCGACGCGACCACCACGTTGTACAACGCGAAACAGCAGCTCTCCAGCGCACGTTACCAGTACCTGATTAACCAGCTGAACATCAAACAGGCTCTGGGTACGCTGAACGAGCAGGATCTGCAGATGCTGAACAGCACGTTGGGCAAACCGGTTTCAACGTCGCCAGAAAGCGTCGCGCCGGAGAACCCGGATCAGGTTGCCGCCGTTGATAACTTCAACGCTAACGGTAGTGCCCCTGCCGCACAGCAAGCCGCCGCGCGTAGCACGGCCCCCGTAAGCAGCGGTTCTAACCCGTTCCGTCATTAAGCATTGCCCGATGGCGCTTCGCTTATCGGGCCTACTTAATCGTAGGCCGGGTAAGCGAAGCGCTACCCGGCGCAAAATACCCCCGAACGTAAGCCAACGTAAAGATCCCCCTGATTCCGCCCCTCTTCGCTTCATTTTCAACCACTCATCCTCTATCCTGAGCGTTATTACCACTGGGTCCTGGAAGACAAATATGAAACGGACAAAAACGATTAATCACGCGTCGTTCCGCAAAAGCTGGAATGCGCGCCACCTCACTCCTGTTGCGCTGGCGGTTACGGCTGTCTTTATGCTGGCAGGCTGTGAGAAAAACGACGAAACGGTTTCGCTGTATCAAAACGCAGATGACTGTTCCGCTGCAACCGGTCAGGCCGCAGAATGTAAGACGGCGTACACCAACGCGCTGAAAGAGGCGGAACGCACTGCGCCGAAGTATGCCTCACGTGAAGACTGTGTGGCGGAGTTTGGTGAAGGCCAGTGCCAGCAGACGCCAGCTCAGGCAGGTATGGCGCCGGAAAATCAGGCGCAGGCGCAGTCCAGCGGCAGCTTCTGGATGCCATTAATGGCAGGTTACATGATGGGCCGCCTGATGGGTGGCGGCGCGGGTTACCAGCAGCAGCCGCTGTTTAGCTCGAAAAACCCGGCCAGCCCGGCCTATGGTCAATATACCGATGCCAGCGGCAAAGGCTACGGCGCAGCAACCCCGGGCCGTACCGTGACCGTTCCGAAAACCGCAATGGCGCCGAAACCTGCGACCACCAACACCATCACTCGCGGTGGGTTTGGTGAGTCTGTGGCGAAACAGACCAGCATGCAGCGCAGTGCGTCAGGCACCTCTAGTCGCTCAATGGGCGGCTGATCATGGAACGAGTCAGTATTACCGAACGCCCGGACTGGCGCGAAAAAGCGACCGAGTACGGGTTTAACTTCCACACCATGTACGGGGAACCGTACTGGTGTGAAGATGCTTACTACAAGCTCACGCTCGCTCAGGTGGAAAAGCTTGAAGACGTGACCGCAGAACTGCACCAGATGTGCCTGAAAGTGGTGGAGAAAGTCATCGACAGCGACGAGCTGATGACCAAATTCCGCATTCCAAAGCACACCTGGAGCTTTGTCCGTCAGTCATGGAAAACGAATCAGCCTTCGCTCTACTCTCGCCTCGATCTGGCATGGGACGGCGTGGGCGAGCCTAAGCTTCTGGAAAACAACGCGGATACGCCAACCTCTCTGTACGAGGCGGCATTCTTCCAGTGGATTTGGCTGGAAGATCAGATGAACGCCGGAAACCTGCCGGAAGGCAGCGACCAGTTCAACAGCCTGCAGGAGAAGCTTATCGCGCGTTTCGCCGAGCTGCGCGAGCAGTTTGGCTTCAACCTGCTGCACCTCGCCTGCTGCCGCGACACGGAAGAAGACCGTGGAACGGTGCAGTATCTGCAGGACTGTGCCGCCGAAGCCGATGTGGCGACTGAATTCCTTTATATCGAAGATATCGGTTTGGGAGAAAAAGGTCAGTTTACGGATATGCAGGATCAGGTGATCAGCAACCTCTTCAAGCTCTATCCGTGGGAATACATGCTGCGCGAAATGTTCTCCACCAAGCTGGAAGATGCGGGCGTGCGCTGGCTGGAGCCGGCATGGAAAAGCATTATCTCTAACAAAGCTCTGCTGCCGATGCTGTGGGAAATGTTCCCGAACCACCCAAACCTGCTGCCAGCGTATTTTGCAGAAGATGATTTCCCGCCGATGGAGAAATACGTCGTTAAGCCGATTTTCTCCCGCGAAGGCGCGAACGTGTCGATTATCGAAAACGGCAAAACGGTGGAAGCGGTTGAAGGACCGTACGGCGAAGAAGGGATGATCGTCCAGGCATTCTATCAACTGCCGAAGTTTGGCGACAGCTATACGCTGATTGGCAGCTGGCTGATTAACGACCAGCCCGCCGGGATTGGCATTCGCGAAGATCGAGCGCTGATCACGCAGGATCTGTCACGGTTCTATCCGCATATTTTTGTGGAGTAAGATCTGCCGGGTGGCGGCTTCGCCTGACCCGGCCTACGGTTTTGTAGGGCCGGTAAGCGTAGCGCCACCGAGCATGTTTTCACCCTACCTGCACCGACAGCATACTCAAACTACCCATCTCAATACCATCGACCGGGAGTGTCACCGGCTCCTGACCATCCCACGCGCCAAGAACGTACAGCAGCGGCAGGAAGTGTTCCGGCGTCGGGTTAGAGAGCGAACCGCCTTCGTGATCCAGATAGTTCACTAACGGGTGCTCTTCACCCGGTCCCTGCCAGGTCAGATTGGCTTTCACGTAATCGTTGAAAGCAGTAGCCCACGGGTACGGCGTATTTTCACCGTGCCAGCGTGCCGTGCGCAGGTTATGCACCACGTTGCCGCTCGCCACCAGCATGATGCTTTCGTCACGCAGCGTCGCCAGCTTACGCCCCATTTCCAGATGCCAGGCGGCCGGTTTGGTGCTGTCGATGCTGAGCTGCACCATCGGGATATCCGCATCAGGATACATTTTAATCAGCACGCCCCACGAGCCGTGGTCAAAACCCCAGGCCTCTTTATCCAGCGCTACAGGAACAGGCGCCAGCAGTTCGACCAGACGTTCTGCCAGTGCAGGCGAGCCCGGTGCCGGATAGTGCGTGTCATAAAGGGCCTGCGGGAAGCCGCCAAAATCATGTATGGTTTTTGGCGTTTCCATGGCGGTCACGCCCGTTCCCCGGGTGAACCAGTGTGCAGATACCACCACAATCGCTTTCGGCCGCGGCAACGTCTCCCCCAGCTGACGCCAGGCGCGGGTATAGACGTTGTGTTCGAGAACATTCATTGGGCTTCCGTGGCCTATAAACAGGGCGGGCATACGGGAAGAAGTCATGATGATATCCTTACAGAAGGTGTTAATTTAATGGTGCTACATTACGCGCAATCTGGCGCAGATGAACGCAGATAAGCATGAAGATCATCATCAGGAAATTTGAACATCCGAAACAACATAAGAAAAAATGAATGTCAGTGATGAGATTGAACCTGATTCAGCGCCAGGCAGCAGGCATCGGCGGTGGCAAACATACTAAAAATTAATAAATTCAATGAAAAAATAGTACTCACTGATAGTCTCTTTTTTTTACACGTATTTTTACATTTATTTATTTCCTGAAAGTCAACTTTTAAATAAGACATTATTATCGCTAATATCAACATGTTCTCACGTGGATAAAAATCCATTTTTCGCTGTTAATCCGATACTAAAGATCACTTCAAATTATATTTTAATGTTGACTACATTTATTTTTAAGAGCAATTAATCGCACTCACTCTTTTTTCACAGGTATAATCTCATGGTAATTTTCTGAAAATTAATATTCAGAGTATGAATTCATTGAAAAAGGATATTTTCATGCATGCAGGTAAAAAAGCACTGTTAGCCGTTGCGATGGCAACAATTGTCTCTGGTTCAGCATTTGCTGCCGATCAGGGCTCCGGGAAAATTAAATTTAAAGGCGTTGTTATTGACGCGCCTTGCAGCATTGCACCAGACAGCGTTGATAAAGAGGTGGATCTCGGTGAAGTGACCACCGCCGTCATCAATGCAAACAAGAAGTCCACCCCCGTTGCGGTAGATATTAACCTGCAGAACTGCGTTCTGTCAGATCCCGACGATGAGACGGCGACGCCAATAACCAAAGTGGAAGTGACGTTCAGCAGCACCGCCACCTACGCATCAGATACCAGCCTTCTGAGCAACACCTATGCAAGCGGTGCTGAAAACGTCGGTGTCCGTCTGCTGGACAACGACGAAGCAAACATCACCCTTGGCTCGGCAAAAACGGTGGATCTGCTGCCTAATTCAGACACCCAGACGCTGCACTTTAAAGCGCGCATGGAAGTGCCGACAGGTACCACTGCCACCGCGGGCCAGGTTGAAGCTAACGCCAACTATGTGCTGATGTATAAATAACGATTAAACATGATCCGTTATACCGACTGGTGATGTTTACCAGTCGGCTTTTTTATTTATTCGAGTAACAGAATGATGAAAAATAAATCACAATCGATAATCATCATTACTGCCATCTTGCTTGCGCACGCCGCCTCTGCCACTGAATTTAATATTAATGCTATCGATAAAGATTTACGGTCGGGCATTGATCTTTCTCGCTTTAAAGAAGAGACGTCCGTTACGCCAGGACGTTATTTTGTCACCGTCGCGATCAACGATATTCCACTGGCAAACGGCTGGGAACTGACCTGGAAAGAGGTTGATAACAAAGCCGAAGTCTGTATTCCCGCAGAACTGGCAGACACCTTTGGCCTGCAGGACACTGTTCGTAAGACCCTAACGCTTAAACAGGGCTGCGTGGATTTTACCCCGCAGGCGGATATTAAATTCCGCTTCGAGCAATCAACCCAAACGCTGCACGTCACCGTACCTCAGGCCATGATGCAATTTCGTCCGAACGACTGGATGCCCCCCTCCACCTGGGACAACGGCGTGGCCGGCGTGCTGCTGGACTACAACCTCTTTGCCAGCCATTATCAGCCGCAGGAAGGTAGCAGCACGGATAACGCGAACGCCTACGGAACCGCAGGTGCCAACCTGGGTGCATGGCGTCTACGTAGCGATTATCAGTACAATCAAACGCATGCCGAGGGAGGATCAACCCATAACGGCCGCTTCTCACGCGTCTATATGTTCCGTCCTCTGCCGACGCTTGGCGCGAAACTGACGCTGGGTGAGACAGACTTTCAGTCCGCTATCTTTGATGCCTTTACCTATACCGGGGCGTCGCTGATCAGCGATGAGCGCATGCTGCCCTGGTCTCTTCGCGGCTATGCACCGCAAATCGCCGGGATTGCGCAAACTAATGCCACCGTCACGGTGAGTCTCGCTGACCGCGTGATTTATCAAACTAAGGTGCCACCCGGCCCGTTTGTCATTCAGGATTTGAACCAATCCGTCCAGGGCACGCTGGACGTTAAAATTACCGAAGACGACGGCCGCGTGAGCACGTTTCAGGTGTCCGCCGCCTCCGTGCCCTTCCTGACGCGCAAGGGCCAGGTTCGCTACAAGCTTGCCGTGGGCAAACCCCGCGAAGATGCATCGCATGCCCTTGAAGACAGTGCCTTTATGAGCGGCGAGTTCTCGTGGGGCCTGTTCTCCAACACCTCACTGTACGGCGGCACGCTCGCCGATGGCGATAACTATCGCTCCATCGCAGCGGGCATCGGGCAAAACCTCGCGCTGATCGGGGCCCTCTCCTTCGATGTGACCCAGGCGACCAGCCAGCTCCCGAACAAACCCTCTCAGACGGGTTACAGCTATCGCTTCAACTACAGCAAACGCTTTGATACCACGGGAAGCCAGCTTACCCTGGCCAGCTACCGCTACTCCGACCCGCAGTTCCTCAGCTACGCACGCTTCCTGGACAGCGAGAATAATGACAGCCAGTCGGAAAAACAGACGTTTAGCATCACGGCCAGCCAGTACATTCCCGCGCTGTCACTCAATCTCTACCTTAGCCTGCTCCGACAGACCTGGTGGGACGAAGCGCCATCCAATACGGGCAGCCTGACCGCGGGGTATAACTTCGATCTGGGCCGCTGGAAAAACCTTGGCGTTTCGGCATCGTTCAGCAAAACCCACTATCAAGATCGTGAGGACGACAATCAGTTTTACCTGTCTCTCAGCGTGCCGCTGGATCCTGACCATCGCCTCAGCTATGACCTGCGCAACAGCGACAACCTGAGCCAGACCCTCTCGTGGTACGACACCTCTGATAAGAACAACACCTGGGGCGTTTCTGCCGGTACCGAAAGTCAGCAGACCGATGCAGGCGCGCAGTTCAGCGGAAACTACCAGCACTACTCCCCGCTCGGCGATCTCAACGTTTCCGGAAGTTATAAGGCGAATGACTACAGCTCCCTCAGCGCCAGCTGGAATGGGTCATTCACCGGTACGGCAAAAGGCATGGCCCTGCACCGCCGCAGCTACGGCAACGAACCGCGTGTCATGGTGAGCACGGACGGCATCAGCAATATTCCGCTAAACATGTCGCGTGACCAGACCAACGCTTTCGGGATCGGGGTGCTTCCTTCATTCTCCAGCTACTCACCGTCAAGCGTGCAGGTCAACCTGAACGATCTCCCCGAAGGCGTAGACGTGGATAACCGCGTCATGACCTCGACCTGGACAGAAGGGGCCATCGGCTACCGCCAGATCGCCACCCGGGCAGGAAATGATGTTCTGGGCATCCTGCGAACCGCATCAGGCATGCCGCCGCTGGGCGCGCGCGTCCAGATGGCGGATAGCGGTAAAGACGTGGGTATCGTCGCCGACGAGGGCCATGTCTGGCTGGGTGCCGTACAGCCCGAGCAGCAATTCCTGGTAACCTGGGGCGACGCCAGCCAGTGTCGCTTCACGCTACCTTCACACCTCACTAACCTTTCGCAGCTTATGCTGCCGTGTCAGTAAATTATGATGAAACTCACTCCACTGAAAAGCCTGTGCCTGATGTTGATCGGTACAGCATTCGCCAGCCAGGCGGCCATTAATCTGGATCGTACCCGCATCGTCTTTCCCGAAACCGACAAGGCCAGCAGCCTGAAGGTCGATAACCAGAGCAAAACGCTCCCCTATCTTGCGCTCTCCTGGATCGAAGACGAAAACGGTCGTAAGGAAGACAGCCACTTTATGGCGCTTCCTCCGATCCAGCGCATTGAACCCGGATCGTCATCCCAGGTCAGGATCGTGAAGCAGGCGGCCACCAACGCGCTGCCAAAAGATCGGGAATCGCTCTTCTACTTCAACCTGCGCGAAGTGCCACCAAAAAGCGCCAGCCTCGACGATGATCGCAGCGTCATGCAGGTCGCCATGCAGAGCCGTATCAAGCTGTTCTGGCGCCCGAAGGCTATCGTGAAAAAAGCAGGCGATCGTTCTGAAATGCGCATGGAGGTGACGGCAACGGCAAAAGGGCTGACAATTCATAACCCTACACCTTATTACCTCACCCTCGCCTGGCTAAGCAAAAATGGTAAAACCATGCTGCCCGGCTTTGACAGCCTGATGCTGGCACCCTTTGCCAGCGCCTCTGTCACCACCGGTGGCTATCACGGCAGCTATTACAGCATTGGTTATATCGACGATTACGGCGCACTGCGAAAGCTTGACGCGACCTGTCAGGGGACGTCGACCTGCCAACTTAAGGATGCGAAGGCCACAAGCGATGCGAAAGCTCACTAATGTTTTGATCGCGATGCTGCTGGCGCTGCTGCCCTTAAAAGCCGCGCTGGCGCTCGATTGCTATCTGGGCGCTCAGGGCGGCCCGGTGGAAGAGACAAAAACGATCAGTCCGTTTGCTATCCCCAGCAATGCACAGGTGGGGCAAAAGATCTGGGAATCTGACGACATTAAAATCCCGGTCACCTGTAACCACGATGTGGCCGGCAGCTTCGAAAAAGAGGACGTCTATGCCTGGGTCAACCCCTATCCAGCCGCTTCCGACCCTTACTACGAGCTGGGGGTCACCTATGAAGGCATGGATTATGACGCGACGGGGCAGCCAAACGGCGTAGATACCCGCCAGTGCCTTGATAATAACAACATCACCATGTACACCCCGGAACAAATTAAGCAAATGGGGTGGGAGAACCGACTATGCTCAGGCAATGCCAATGATATTCACACCACGCGCACGTTCATTGCCCGACTGCGCCTTTACGTTCGTATTAAGGCCGTTCCGCCGCACGGCTACAAAAGTTCGCTGGGGGACTACGTCGTGGTGCAGTTTGACGGAAAAGGCGGGGTTAACCAGATGGCCGATGCAAAAAACCTCAAGTACCACATTAACGGGTTAGAAAACATTACCGTCCTCGACTGCGGCGCAACCTTCAGTATTTATCCTGAGAACCAGGAGATAGATTTCGGTACCTTCAGTGCTCGCGACATCGTGAATCAGCAAACGCGCAACCGCACCTTTACGGTTAAAACCACGAAAGTGCAGGACGCCCAGTGTTCAGATGGCTTTAAAATGGACTCATCGTTTTACACGACGGAGTCGCTCTCCGAAAACGATACTGCCCTGTTGATTGGAAATGGCTTAAAGCTACGTATCCTCAATGGAACCCAGCCTTATACCTTCAACCACTACGAAGAGTATGCGGATTTCACCGGGAGTACATTGAACTATGAACAAACCTATACCGCGGAGCTCTCCCCCGACGCGGGAAAAGCCATTCAGTCAGGTCCGTTCGAAACGGTGGTGCTGTTTAAAATTAACTACCACTAGCCACAAAAAAGCCGGGTTTCCCCGGCTTTTTCACATCAGCGGTTTCAGCTGGCTTTGCGCTCGTGCGCCTGGCGGTACTCCACCAGATCTTCAATCGTGACTACCGGCATGTTGTGCAGACGCGCAAAGGTAATGCACTCCGGCGCGCGCGCCATGGTGCCATCATCGTTGGTCAATTCACACAGCACGCCAGCAGGTTTAAAGCCTGCCAGGGTCACCAGATCGATAGTCGCTTCGGTATGACCACCACGGGTCAGCACGCCGCCCGGCTGCGCACGCAGCGGGAAGACGTGGCCAGGACGGTGCAGATCGGAGGGTTTCGCCCCATCCGCAATGGCTGCACGCACGGTGGTCAAACGGTCAGCCGCCGACACACCAGTGGTTACGCCATGTGCAGCTTCAATGGTCACGGTAAAACCGGTCCCGAAGGCGCTGGTGTTGTTTTCAACCATCATTGGCAGATCAAGCTGCTGGCGGCGTTCTTCGTTGATACACAGGCATACGATGCCGCTACCGTGACGGATGGTCAGCGCCATCTGCTCAACGGTCATGTTTTCGGCAGCGAAAATCATGTCGCCTTCGTTTTCACGGTTTTCATCGTCAAGCACCATCACACCGCGGCCTTCGCGCAGTGCATCCAGTGCATGTTCAACACGTTGAATTGAAGTGCCAAAAGAGGAAAGTAGCGTCTGATTCATGGTAAAAAAACCTCATTAACATTATGGTTACCAGAATCAGGGCAGTCTTAGGAGCGCCGAACAAGCGGCAAAAAGATAACGTGAGCGGGCCCATGCCCGACTGGATCGTTACTCTCTCCCATCCGGACTCTAACCGTCGGCCCCGGAATTACACCGGATCTGCTGACCTTTGAGTAGTCACCCAAAGCGCTCGCGGGCTTTCAGCGTGAAGCTGATTTACCGCCGGTGGGGAATTTCGCCCCGCCCTGAGAATAAGCGAGATAACTATAACGCTATTGATTATGCTGGGCAATGCATAAGCATCAAACAATTTTGTTTACCCCGGGCATGACGCGCTACAATGGACACTGACACCTTTCCATCAAGGGAAACGACAATGATTGACCCAAAGAAAATTGAGCAAATTGCGCGTCAGGTTCATGAATCCATGCCAAAAGGCATTCGTGAATTTGGTGATGACGTTGAGAAGAAAATCCGCCAGACGCTGCAGGCGCAGTTGGTTCGCCTTGATTTAGTTAGCCGCGAAGAGTTCGACGTGCAGACGCAGGTTCTGCTGCGCACCCGCGAGAAGTTGGCGCTGCTGGAACAGCGTCTGAGCGAGCTGGAAAACCGTCATGCACCGGAAGAAGTGAAGCCAGCACCGGCGATTCCACCGGTGGATGATCAGGCATAAGTGCGGCCTGTTGTGCCCGGTGGCGCTTCGCTTACCGGGCCTACATGATCCCGGCGCAGCCGCCACGCGACATGAAAAAAACGGGCCAACTGGCCCGTTTTTTTACTGACTGTCTTTCTGGATCTTCCTGATGATGTTGGTGGTTGAACATCCGTCCTCAAAGTTGAGCACCATCACTTCACCACCGTTGGCCCAGACCTCTTCGCTACCTGCGATTTGCTCCGGCTTGTAATCACCGCCTTTGACCAGCAGGTCCGGCAGAATGCCAGCAATCAGGCGCTGCGGGGTATCTTCTTCAAACGACACCACCCAGTCCACCGCTTCCAGCGCGCCGAGCACAATCATGCGCTGCTCCAGCGGGTTCACCGGACGTGTTTCGCCTTTCAGACGTTTGGTCGACGCATCGCTGTTGACCGCCACAATCAGACGATCGCCCAGCTTGCGCGCATTCGCCAGATAAGAGACGTGACCCGCATGAAGAATGTCGAACACGCCGTTGGTCATCACCACTTTCTCGCCGCGTTTACGCGCAGCGGCAACAGCCACTTTCAGCTCGTCTTCGGTCATGACGCCAAAACCGGTGTCGGCACGCCCGCGCACCGCGTTTTCCAGCTCGATAGGGGAAACGGTTGAGGTCCCGAGTTTGCCGACGACCACACCCGCCGCAGCGTTCGCGAAGTAGCAGGCCTCTTCCAGGGAGTTACCCGCTGCCAGCGTCGCCGCCAGCACGCCGATCACCGTATCACCGGCACCGGTCACGTCGTACACTTCCTGCGCCTGGGTTGGCATATGCAGCGGCGCTTTGCCCGGCTGCAGCAGCGTCATCCCCTGCTCGGAGCGGGTCACCAGCAGCGCAGACAGCTCGAAGTCAGCAATGATCTTCATGCCGCGTTCAACCAGTTCTTCCTCGGTTTTGCACTTGCCCGCCACCGCTTCGAACTCAGAGAGGTTTGGCGTCAGCAGCGTCGCGCCGCGATAGCGCTCAAAATCGGTGCCTTTCGGGTCAATCAGCACCGGCACGTTAGCATCACGCGCCAGCTGAATCATCGTCTGCACGCTCGCCAGCGCACCTTTCGCGTAGTCGGACAGCACCAGCGCACCGATACTACCCAGCGCCTGGTTAATGCGCTCGTGCAGCGGCTCCGGATCAACGCCTTCAAACCCTTCTTCAAAGTCGAGGCGGATCAGCTGCTGGTTGCGCGACAGCACGCGCAGCTTGGTAATCGTTGGGTGGGTCGGAACAGAAACGAAGTCGCACTTCACGTTCACGTCCGCCAGCGACTTGCTCAGCGCACGCGCCGCATCGTCGATGCCGGTCAGGCCAACCAGACGCGACTGTGCGCCCAGGGAGGCAATGTTCATCGCCACGTTTGCCGCGCCGCCGGGACGCTCTTCAATGGTATCGACCTTAACCACCGGTACCGGTGCTTCCGGAGAGATACGGCTGGTTGGTCCATACCAGTAGCGATCCAGCATCACATCCCCGACAACCATTACTCCAGCACGTTCAAACTCTGGCAGTGTTACTTTCATTCCTGACTCCAGAAAGATTCACAATTTGCGCGCGATAATATCACACTTGATTTGTTACGCACGGCTCCACCAGCCATTTCTGCCAGCTTGCCGTCACCTGGGCGCGCTCTGCGGCAAAACAGTCCAGCGCGACATGTCCCGGCTGCTCCTGCAACGCCAGGTGATGAAGTTCATCGCGCAGCGTGGTGTAGGCGCGGGTTAAGGCCTGCGCCTCTTGCTCGTCCATAATGTCGTTTTGCGCCAGCAGTTCCAGAATGCGCACGTTATCCGACCAGCGCGTCAGCTTCGGCTTGTCGTGCGCGTGCAGCAGCACCAGATACTGAGTGATAAATTCAATATCGGTAATACCGCCCTCGTCGGCTTTTATATCAAAGCGATCGCGATGCTTATTGCCCAGATGCGCGCGCATTTTCTCGCGCATCTCGCGCACCTCGGTCTGCAACGTACTGCCCTCGCGCGGGGTGGTCATGACCGCCTTGCGAATCGCATCGAACTGCGCGTGCAGCTGCGGATCGCCATAGACCACGCGGGCACGCACCAGCGCCTGATGCTCCCACGTCCAGGCTTCGTTTTTCTGATAATCGGCGAAGGATTCCGTTGAGGTCACCAGCATGCCCGCCGCGCCGGACGGGCGCAGGCGCGCATCTACTTCATACAGAATGCCGGACGAAGTGCGGGTGCTGAACAGGTGCATAATGCGCTGGGCCAGGCGCAGATAGAACTGACGCCCGTCGATTTCGCGCTCGCCGTCGGTCATCACGTCCGCCGGGCAATCATGCAGGAAGATCAAATCCAGATCGGAACTGTATCCCAGCTCCCAGCCGCCGAGCTTGCCGTAACCCACCACCGCGAAGCCGCGCCCTTCTCGATCGGCCAGATGTTTTGGCTGACCGTAGCGGGCCACCATCTGCCCCCACGCCTGATGGACAACCGCGTCAATAATCGCTTCCGCAAGCCAGGTTAAGTGATCGCTCACTTTCATCACCGGCAGCGTTCCGGCAATATCGGCCGCCGCCACGCGCAGCATCTGTGCCTGTTTAAACTGGCGCAGCGCCTCCAGCTGTTGCTCTTCGTCCTCTTCAGGCACGCGCAGCAAATACTGGCGCAGCTCGTCACGATACGCATCCGTCGCCGTCGGCTGATAGAGCGTGTTCGGGTCGAGCAGTTCGTCCAGCAGCAGCGGGTAACGCGCCAGCTTGTTCGCCACCATCGGCGACGCGGCGCAGAGCGTTATCAGGTGCTTCAGCGCGCCCGGAAACTCGCTCAATAGCTCAAGATAGGTGGTACGCGTGATAATCCCGCTCAGCAGCGGCATCATGCGCGACAGCGGCACCGGCGCGTCTTCTCGCGAGCAGACCTCGCTCAGCAGGTGCGGCATCAGATGATCCAGCACCTGACGACCGCGCGGCCCGATGGCGCGTTTGTTCAGTTCGAGACGGAAATCGGCAATTAAAGCCACCACACGATGACGGGCATCATCGCTTAAGTGCGTCAGCACCGGCGTGGTGTCATCTTCCTGGAGCGCATCCTGCCACAGCTCGCGCCAGTGCTCGGAGAGCGCATCATCCGGGGATTCGCTTTCATCGTCGCCAATCAGATCGTTAAAGATGCGGCGCACGCCTGCCATGTGTGCGTCCAGCGTTTCGGTCAGTGCCGCCCAGTCGTCCGCACCCATGCCCCAGGCCAGACGCGCCCGGTTCAGCTCATCGCCCGGCAATGTCTGCGTCTGCTCGTCATTGATGCTTTGCAGCAAATTTTCCAGACGGCGCAGGAAAAGATAGGCTTCGCGCAGGGTTTGCGCGTCGCCGTCCGGCAGCAGGTGCAGTTGCTCAATGGCGCTCAGCGTCGGCAGAAGCGAGCGCGACTGCAGCGACGGCTCTCGCCCGCCGCGAATGAGCTGGAAGACCTGAACGATAAATTCAATTTCACGAATGCCGCCCGCGCCGAGCTTAATATTGTCCTTCAGCCCACGGCGGCGGACCTCGCGGGCAATCATCCCTTTCATATTACGCAGGGACTGGATCACGCTGAAATCAATGTAGCGGCGGAAAACGAACGGGCGCAGCATGGCGCGAAGTTCGTTAGCATAAGCGTCGTCGCTGTCGCCCATGATCCGCGCTTTGACCATTGCGTAACGCTCCCAGTCACGTCCCTGCTCCTGGTAATAATCCTCCAGCGCGGCAAAGCTCAGCACCAGTGGACCGCTGTCGCCAAACGGGCGCAGGCGCATGTCCACGCGGTAGACAAAGCCGTCCTGCGTCGGCTGGTCCAGTGCCTTGATCAGACGCTGGCCGAGGCGGGTAAAGAACTGGGCGTTGTCCAGCTCGCGGCGCCCGCCCCGCGTCGAGCCGTTTTCCGGCCAGGCAAAAATCAGGTCGATATCTGAGGAGAAGTTCAGCTCGCAACCGCCCAGCTTCCCCATCCCCAGAATTAACAGCGGCTGCGGAACCCCTTCTTCACTGCACGGCGTGCCCCACTCTTTACAGCAGGCGGCGTAGAGCCAGTCTCGCGCGGCGACGATCAGCGTTTGCGCCAGCTCGCTCAACTGCTGCAACGTACTCTCTTCGCTCACCAGCGCCAGCGACTGCGCCCAGGCAATGCGTACCATCACCCGGCGGCGGAACTGACGCAGAACGCGCATCAGCGTGGCTTCATCAGCCACATCTGCCAGCGCGGCTTGCAGCCAGCTGGCATACTGCCGCCACTCATCCGCCAGCGGCGGTGCGCTCTCCAGCTCTGCCAGCCAGTCCGGGTTGGCACTCACACTTTCCTGAACAAAATCACTGAACGTGAGCACGCTTTTGGCCTGCTCGCTTAACGATGACGCCGGTAAAGACTCGGGCAGACGTTCGCAAACGGTCTGCCAGTGCTGCTGTAACTGCGAAGAAAGCGGCATATCAGGGGTTCCTTGCCAGAATTAACGTTTTCCGCTGTGCAGCCAGTACGGATCCTGCGAAATGGCCTCGTTGCGGAAATGCTCGATCTCAATCTGCTGACGGGTTTCAATGGCATGCTTGAGCCCCTGCCAGTTTTCCAGCCAGGCCTGCGCCTTCACGCCCTCATACGCCCCCGACAGCAGCAACATGCTGTCGATATTACGCGCCAGACGGGGAAGCTGATCGCCGTACTGGTCACCCAGCGGATGTGCGAAGGTCGTTCTCAGCTCGGCAGCGTGACGGGAAAGATGGATATCCGCGAAGCGTTTAAAATTATCCGCGATTTTGGTCTGCGCTTTTGCATCCAGGAAGCTGCGCCAGCCGCGCGTCACCAGAAACTCGGTCAGCGCCAGTTTTGCCGCGGCGTTTTGCGGGCTGTAGATCACCGTTTGCGCGGAGACATCGGAATGCATCAGCGTTTCAGTTTGGGTCAGCAGGTCACGTAAGTGAGCACTTGCTTTACGCGGTACGATACCGCCAAACAGTGCCAGGGCATGACGCACCAGCCCAATGGCGGCCAGCACCTGTTTGCTGGCATTTTTCACGTTACGCGCCCAGAGTTCCTCATGGTACTGCCATTGAGAGAGGGCCAGCTCCAGCGCCGCTTCCATGCCCTGTTCAATGCTGGCCTTCGGAACAACACGCAGAATCGGGGTCTCTCTCAGCAGGCGTGGCGCATTCCCTGCCGCCAGGTGATAACCGCGCGCCGCTTTGCTCAGGCTGCCCTGACGTAAACCCGGCTGGCTCACCAGCTTGCGCGCCAGTTTCAGCACGTCGCTCGCATCTCCTTCCAGCAGTTCCAGCTCCAGCTCGCAAATAGGCTCCTGGCACTCACCCGCCTTCACTTCGCCTAAATCCAGCGCGATTTCAATGCGGCTCTTACCTTCCGTCACCAGCCATTTCTCACGGCAAAAATCGGTGCTGAACAGCGGCTGTACCTGCTCTGCCAGCGTGGCAGGCCGTTCACCTTCCGGCCAGACCTCCGCCGGGAAACGATCCAGCTCAAGTTCTGGCTTACTGATGTCGATATTGTATTCCGGGCGCTGGTGCAAACCGCCGACCACGCGGCCGGCGATTTTCATCGTCATCTCGTAGCGCCCGTTTGCGCCGCGGATGCGCAGCCCCATATCGTGGCTACGCAGCCAGTTGTCCGGCGTTTCGTAGTAGATGTTGAGCAACTGTACGGGTTCATGGTGCTCGCCGGAGAGCGTATGCAGATGCTGGCGGAGCGCGTCAACGCTGTCTTTTTCGACGATAAATTTTAATTCGATTTCCTGAGCCATAGCCTTGTACTTTTGCGGGCGTCACAGACGCGTCAATGAGGGCGAACTTCCTCGCCATTTGTTTGTCAGTACATAGTATTTTGCGCCAAATTGCCATGCAATGAGCAATTTGACGGGCGTAAATGTGTAGAGTCGTGACACAGATGATTCTGATTGCTGACGAATGCTTTGCGTAGAGACACTGTTGCCACTACTATCGTTCCACTATTTATGAAAATAACGACTAATGATGCTTAAATTACGCCTGATTGGACTTACTTTACTCGCTTTTAGCGCCGCAACCGCAGTGCACGCTGAAGAGAAGCGTTACGTTTCTGACGAACTGAACACCTGGGTACGCAGTGGCCCCGGAGATAATTATCGCCTCGTGGGCACGGTGAATGCCGGCGAGGAAGTCACCCTGTTACAGACCAACGCGGACACCAACTATGGTCAGGTTCGCGACAGTACCGGTCGTACTTCCTGGATCCCGCTGAAAGAGCTGAGCACCGTACCAAGCCTGCGCACGCGCGTTCCGGATCTGGAAAACCAGGTGAAGACTCTGACCGACAAGCTGAACAACATCGACGGTACCTGGAACCAGCGCACCGCAGAGATGCAGCAGAAAGTGGCACAGAGCGACAGCGTGATTAACGGTCTGAAAGAAGAGAATCAAAAACTCAAAAACGAGCTGATCGTCGCGCAGAAAAAGGTAAACGCCGCGAATCTGCAGCTTGATGACAAGCAGCGCACCATCATCATGCAGTGGTTTATGTATGGCGGCGGCGTGCTGGGCGTGGGTCTGGTGCTGGGTCTGGTCCTGCCGCATCTTATCCCAAGCCGCAAGCGTAAAGACCGCTGGATGAACTAATTCGTCTTCTCTGCCAGACTTACGTATCATTCTGGAAAAGAGAAAACGGGAGAGTTGGGCGTGAAGAGTTATCTGGTCGGTGGTGCGGTACGTGATGCGTTGTTAGGTCTGCCGGTCAAAGATAAAGACTGGGTTGTCGTTGGCGCCACCCCGGAAGAGATGCTCGACGCGGGCTACCAGCAGGTAGGCCGCGATTTTCCCGTGTTTCTTCATCCGAAAAGCCGCGAAGAGTACGCTCTGGCGCGTACCGAACGGAAATCCGGCTCCGGCTATACGGGTTTCACCTGCTACGCCGCGCCGGATGTGACGCTGGAGCAGGATTTGCTGCGCCGCGATCTCACCATTAACGCCCTGGCACAGGACGAAAACGGCCATATCATCGATGCCTACGGCGGACAGGATGACCTGCGCAACCGTCTTTTACGTCACGTCTCCCCGGCATTTTCTGAAGATCCGCTCCGCGTTCTGCGCGTGGCGCGCTTTGCCGCGCGTTACGCCCATCTGAGCTTCCGCATTGCGGATGAGACGATGGCGCTGATGACGGCCATGACCGAGGCGGGCGAATTAGAACACCTGACGCCGGAGCGCGTCTGGAAAGAGACGGAAAATGCCCTGACCACCCGCAACCCACAGGTCTTTTTCCAGGTCCTGCGTGACTGCGGCGCACTAAAGGTGCTGTTCCCTGAAATCGACGCGCTGTTTGGCGTACCCGCGCCGGCAAAATGGCATCCGGAAATTGATACCGGCGTGCACACGCTGATGACGCTGAGCATGGCGGCCATGCTCAGTCCTGAAGTAGACGTGCGTTTTTCCACCCTCTGCCACGATCTCGGCAAAGGCTTAACGCCGAAAGAATTCTGGCCACGGCATCATGGTCACGGCCCGGCAGGCGTAAAGCTGGTAGAAGGGCTTTGCCAGCGCCTGCGCGTGCCGAATGAGATCCGTGACCTGGCAAAACTGGTCGCTGAATTCCACGACCTGATCCACACCTTCCCGATCCTGAAACCCGCCACTATCGTGAAGCTGTTCGATAATATCGACGCCTGGCGCAAGCCGCAGCGCGTGGAGCAGATCGCACTCACCAGCGAAGCCGACGTTCGCGGCCGCACCGGGTTTGAAGCATCCGATTACCCTCAGGGGCGACTGCTGCGCGAAGCGTGGATTGTGGCAAAAGCGGTGCCGACGAAAGACGTTGTCGAGGCAGGATTTAAAGGCCCGGA
The DNA here is from genome assembly GCF_010692925.1 of Enterobacter sp. T2. Classification (NCBI taxonomy): domain Bacteria; kingdom Pseudomonadati; phylum Pseudomonadota; class Gammaproteobacteria; order Enterobacterales; family Enterobacteriaceae; genus Enterobacter; species Enterobacter sp. T2. The sequence goes on from NZ_CP048736.1 coordinate 4,096,936, forward strand.
AATTCGTGAAGAGCTGACGAAACGGCGAATTGAGGCCGTAACGGCGTGGAAGGAAAAACGTTGCCCTCAGCCGAAAGACTGAGGGCAGTGGGTCATCAGAAGAAGACCACGTAAACGGCAGCCGCGACAATAAAGCGGTAGATCGCGAACGGAATGAACGAGATACGCTTAATCAGCTGCAGGAAGGTTTTGATGGCAATCAGCGCCACGATAAAAGCGGTGATAAAGCCCACGGCAAACATCGGAATGTCACCCGTGGTCAGGAAGCCAATGCTTTTGTAGAGATCCAGCGCGGTGGCGCCCATCATCATCGGCACCGCCAGCAGGAACGAGAACTCCGACGCCGCGTAACGGCTCACGCCCATCAACATCCCGCCGGAAATCGTTGCCCCAGAACGGGAGAAGCCCGGCCACAGCGCCAGACACTGGAAGCAGCCAATGATAAATGCCTGACGATACGTCATATCGTCCAGCCCTTCCGCACGCGGGGTTTTTGGCTTCAGCACTTCAGCAGCAATCAGCAGGAAGCCACCGACCACCAGCGCGTACATCACGTTAATGGGGTTAAACAGCGATTTGATGGCATCGTGGAAAACCAGGCCCAGCACCACTGCAGGGATCATCCCGAGCAGAATATGAATGAGCGTCAGGCGTCCCGAGCCTTCGCCTTCACGCTGCGGCAGACGGCCAAAGTGGATGCCGATCAGGCCAAACAGGCGACGCCAGAACATCACGACCACCGCCAGAATAGAACCGAGCTGAATGACGACTTCAAACGTCTTTGCGGTATCGCCTTCAAAGCCCAGCAGATGGCCAACGATAATCATATGGCCCGTACTGGAAACTGGCAAAAACTCCGTCAATCCTTCGACCACACCCAGTATTGCCGCCACCAGCAGCGAGTGCATATCGCTCATCTATAAACCCCTAAAAAGATATAAAAAAAACGGTCGCCCCAACGGCTCCCGTGAAAGATACAGCTATAAGACCGATATAACCTAAAATGGTTTAGCAATTATGACGTTAAATCTTGCCTTTCAGATTTGTGCCACGCTCGATAATCACGCCCACATTGGCCGCACGCGCTACCGCTCCCGGCTTGCTCAGCTTGATGCGCACCCACGGTGAGTTGAATTTGGTCAGCAGCAGTTCCGCCACCTCTTCCGCCACACGTTCCACCAGCGCAAAACGCTGTCCTTCCACATGGCCGATGACCGTTTCACTGATGTCGGCGTAGCTCAGACAGTCATTCACATCATCGCTTTTTGCTGACTTGCGGTTGTCCCAGCCCATTTCGATATCGAACACTAACTTCTGCTCGATGGTCTGTTCCCAGTCGTAAACACCAATTGTGGTGATTACCGAAAGTTGCTCTATAAATACAATATCCATCACGACCTGCCTGCTTTTTGGCTAAACCGGATACCACTTCCGGCGAATTATGCGTATTATCCACAGATGCTGAGAATACAGATACATTTTCAAAACGGAACAGCGTTATGAGTGCAATCGCGCCTGGAATGATCCTCCTCGCCTATCTTTGCGGCTCAATCTCCAGCGCCATTCTGGTCTGCCGCATTGCCGGGTTACCTGACCCGCGTGAAAGTGGTTCCGGGAATCCGGGAGCGACCAACGTACTTAGAATTGGCGGCAAGGGAGCAGCCGTAGCGGTTTTGATTTTTGATGTTCTGAAAGGGATGCTACCCGTCTGGGGCGCTTATGCGCTGGGCGTTACGCCGTTCTGGCTGGGGCTCATTGCGATTGCTGCCTGCGTCGGCCACATCTGGCCCGTTTTCTTCGGTTTTAAAGGTGGTAAAGGCGTTGCAACCGCCTTTGGCGCTATCGCCCCTATCGGCTGGGATCTTACCGGCGTAATGGCGGGCACCTGGCTGCTCACCATCTTGCTGAGCGGTTATTCCTCGCTCGGCGCCATCGTCAGCGCGCTCATTGCTCCGTTTTACGTCTGGTGGTTCAAACCCCAGTTCACCTTCCCGGTGTCAATGCTCTCCTGCCTGATCCTGCTGCGTCATCACGATAATATTCAGCGTCTGTGGCGTCGTCAGGAGACCAAAATCTGGACGAAGCTCAAGCGAAAGAAAAAAGATCCGGAGTAAAACGCGCAACGCCGGCAGCAGAAAACGTATCCATAAGCGACTCATATGACAGCCTTCATTTCCGCCAGGGCATACTGAAACGTATCCCGATGGTGTGGAAATGGATGCAGCATGTTAGCAGCTCAGGTCACTGATAATACGTATAAAGGCTGGCAGGCATCGCTTGCCCTGCTGTTTTGTCACACCCCTGAGAAAACCCTCCTGCACGCCGCCCACCACGTCGGGCCGCTCACCGTTCAACGCCCGTTTTATCCCGAAGGGGAAACCTGTCACCTCTATTTACTGCATCCGCCCGGCGGCATTGTGGGCGGCGATACGCTGGACATTTCCGTTCGGCTGGACGCCAAAAGCCACGCGCTTATCACCATGCCCGGCGCCAGTAAGTTCTATCGCAGCAGCGGCCCGCAGGCCTGTCTGAATCAACACTTTTATCTCGATGATGGATCCACGCTGGAGTGGTTGCCGCAAGATACCATCCTCTTTCCCGGTGCCAATGCCGCACTGCGCTCCGTCTTCCACCTGAAGGCCTCCAGCACGCTGCTGGCGTGGGAGTTGTATTGCCTGGGTCGCCCGGTAATCGGTGAAACCTTCAGCCACGGCACGCTGGAGAGCCGCCTTGAGGTCTGGGTAGACGATGAACCGCGCCTGATTGAGCGTCAGCACCTGAGCGACGGCGATCTTGCGCCCGTTGACGGACATCCGTGGCTCGGCACGCTGCTGTTCTATCCGGCCGGGGAAACGCATCTTGATACGGTCCGCGAGCGCCTCGCACCGCTGGGAAATTATGCAGGTGCAACGCTTACCGACGATCTGCTGTCGGTGCGTTTCCTCTCCCACGATAACCTGATATGCCAGCGGGTGATGCGCGACATCTGGCAGTCGCTTCGCCCGCTTCTCACCCCTAAAAATGCCTGTTCACCGCGTATCTGGCAGACATAAGAGAAACGTTATGGAACTGACCCCCAGAGAAAAAGACAAGCTGTTGCTGTTCACCGCCGCGCTGGTTGCCGAACGCCGCCTTGCGCGCGGGGTTAAGCTCAATTATCCGGAATCGGTCGCGCTGATCAGCGCCTTTATTATGGAAGGCGCGCGCGATGGCGAAACCGTCGCCTCGCTGATGGAAGCGGGTCGTCACGTACTGACGCGCGACCAGGTAATGGAGGGCGTACCGGAGATGATCCCGGATATTCAGGTGGAGGCCACCTTCCCGGACGGCTCCAAGCTCGTCACAGTCCACAATCCGATCGTCTAAGGAGCACGTCATGATCCCTGGCGAATACCAGATCCAGCCCGGCACGGTTGCCCTCAACGTCGGGCGTGAAACCCAACAAGTGATTGTTGAAAACCACGGCGACAGGCCGATCCAGGTCGGATCGCACTATCACTTTTACGAGGTCAACCCGGCGCTGAAGTTCGACCGGGAAGCCACCAGAGGCTACCGGCTGAATATTCCGGCAGGCACCGCCGTGCGTTTCGAGCCAGGCCAGAAGCGGGAAGTCACGCTGGTACAGGTGACGGGCGCGCAGCGTATTTTCGGGTTTCGCGGCGAGGTGATGGGGGAGGTGAAAAATGGCTGACATTTCACGCCGGGCGTATGCCGATATGTTCGGCCCCACCACCGGCGATAAAGTGCGGCTGGCCGACAGCGAGCTATGGATCGAAGTGGAAGACGATCTCACGGTCTACGGTGAAGAGGTCAAATTCGGCGGCGGAAAGGTGATCCGCGACGGTATGGGCCAGGGGCAGATGACCGCCGACGACTGCGTGGATCTGGTGCTCACCAACGCGTTGATCATCGATCACTGGGGGATCGTGAAAGCCGATATCGGCGTCAAGAACGGGCGGATCTTTGCCGTCGGTAAAGCCGGTAACCCGGATATTCAGCCCGGCGTGACGATCCCAATCGGCGCCGCAACGGAAGTGATTGCCGCCGAAGGGAAGATCGTGACCGCGGGCGGGATCGACACCCATATTCACTGGATCTGCCCGCAGCAGGCGGAAGAGGCGCTGGTTTCCGGCGTGACCACCATGATCGGCGGCGGCACCGGCCCTGCGGCGGGCACCAACGCCACCACCTGCACGCCAGGGCCGTGGTACATCGCGCGTATGCTGCAGGCAGCCGATACGCTACCAGTGAATATCGGCCTCCTCGGCAAAGGTAATGGCTCTAACCCGGACGCCCTGCGCGAGCAGGTCGCGGCTGGCGCCATTGGGCTGAAGATCCACGAAGACTGGGGCGCAACGCCCGCGGCGATCAACTGCTCGCTGGAGGTTGCCGAAGAGATGGATATTCAGGTGGCGCTGCACAGCGACACGCTGAACGAGTCCGGGTTTGTCGAGGACACGCTGGCCGCGATTGGTGGGCGTACCATCCACACCTTCCATACCGAAGGCGCGGGCGGCGGCCATGCGCCGGATATTATCACCGCCTGCGCGCATCCGAATATTCTGCCCTCCTCCACCAACCCGACGCTGCCCTACACGGTGAACACCATCGACGAGCATCTCGACATGCTGATGGTCTGCCACCACCTCGACCCGGATATTGCCGAGGACGTGGCGTTTGCCGAGTCGCGCATTCGCCGGGAGACCATCGCCGCTGAAGACGTGCTGCACGATATCGGCGCGTTCTCGCTCACTTCGTCAGATTCACAGGCCATGGGCCGCGTGGGAGAAGTGATTATCCGTACCTGGCAGGTTGCGCACCGCATGAAGGTCCAGCGCGGCGCCCTGCCGGAAGAGACCGGCGATAACGACAACTTCCGCGTGAAGCGCTATGTCGCTAAGTACACCATCAACCCGGCGCTGACCCACGGCATCGCCCATGAGGTCGGTTCCATTGAGGCGGGCAAGCTGGCGGATCTGGTGGTCTGGTCACCGGCGTTTTTTGGCGTCAAACCTGCCACCATCGTCAAAGGCGGAATGATCGCCTGCGCGCCGATGGGCGATATTAACGCCTCGATCCCCACGCCGCAGCCGGTGCATTACCGCCCGATGTTTGGCGCGCTGGGCGCCGCGCGCCACGCCACCCGGCTGACGTTTATCTCCCAGGCCGCCAGCGCGAACGGCGTCCCGCAGCAGCTCAATCTGCAAAGCGCCACGGCGGTGGTGAAAGGCTGCCGGACGGTGAAGAAGACCGACATGATCCACAACGGTTTACTGCCCAATATTACCGTCGATTCGCAAACCTACGAGGTGCGCGTCGACGGTGAACTGATAACCAGCGAACCGGCCGACGTTCTGCCGATGGCGCAACGCTATTTCCTGTTCTGAGGAGTGATGATGATCTATTTAACCCAACGCCTGGACCACGCGCACCCGATTACCGCCAGCGTCACGCTGCCGATTGACGTGCGGGTGAAAAGCCGCGCCCGTGTGGCGCTGAACGACGGCCGCGACGCCGGGCTGATGTTGCCGCGCGGCCTGCTGCTGCGCGGGGGCGACCTGCTGACGACAGACGACGGTAGTGAGGTCATCGAAGTGATCGCAGCGGCAGAGTCGGTCTCCGTGGTGCGCTGCGCCGACCCGTTCCTGCTCGCCCGCGCCTGCTACCACCTGGGCAACCGTCACGTGCCGCTGCAGATCATGCCCGGCGAACTGCGCTATCACCACGATCACGTTCTCGACGACATGCTGCGCCCGTTCGGGCTGGAGGTGACCTTCGACTCCCTGCCGTTTGAACCGGAAGCGGGCGCCTATGCCAGCGATGCCCACAGCCATAGCCACTCTCACGCTCATTCACATTAAGGATTAATTATGCGCAAGCTCCTCCCCTGTTACTGCTGGCCTTTTCCGTTCCGGCGCTCGCCCATCCAGGCCACGGTGCCGACAGCTTCCAGGCCGGTTTTTTCCATCCCCTGACCGGGCTCGATCACCTGCTGATGCTCACCGGCGCGGGCGTGCTCTCGGCGCTGAGTGGCCGCAAACTCCTGCTGCCGTTTGCCACTCTCGGGATGATGCTCGTTGGCGCTGTTGCAGGCAGTCTGCTCGGCGGATTTAGCGGCATGGAGATGCTGATTATCGCCTCGCTGGCGGTCTGCGGCGTGATGATGTTTAAAACTGAAAACCGTCTGCTGCTGGCGGTACCTGCTCTGGCGATGTTCCACGGCTGGGCACACGGTGTGGAGATGTCCGGCCACAGCTTCTGGCTTTTCACCAGCGGGTTTATGTTCGCCAGCGCCACGGTGCTGTGCGCCAGCTTCGCGGCAGGTTTACTGCTGCGCCGTCATGACGGCCTGCGTAAAACGTTCGGCGGTGGGTTGATTGTCTCTGCCCTGCTGGCGTTGATGAGCTGATGGAGCACGCCCGCCAGTGGCTGCGCCTGATGCAGCTCTCCAGCAGTAGCCTGCCGGTTGGGTCGTTTACCTGGTCGCAGGGGCTGGAGTGGGCGGTAGAGGCAGGCTGGGTCACGAATGCCGACGCCTTTAAACGCTGGCAAATCCAGCAGATGGAGCAGAGCTTTTACTGCGTCGATCTGCCGCTCTTTACTCGCCTGTATCTCGCCTGCGAACAACAGGATTGGGTGGCGGCAAAACGCTGGACGGCATACCTGATCGCCTGCCGGGAAACGCGCGAGCTGCGCGATGAGGAGCGCAACCGTGGCGCGGCCTTTACGCGCCTGATTAAAAGCTGGGAGCCTGACTGCCCGACTGAATGGCTGACACTGTGTATGCAGAGCCAGCTCTGCGGCATGGCATGGCTCGGCGTGCGCTGGAGGATTGGCGCGCGCGAACTGGCGCTCAGTCTTGGCTACAGCTGGATTGAGAGCGCGGTGATGGCGGGCGTTAAGCTGGTGCCGTTTGGGCAGCAGGCGGCGCAGCAGTTGATTATCGACCTGAGCGACCACTTCGCCGCCGGGTTCGAAGAGGCATTTTTACGTGACGACGACGCACTGGGCGCAGCCACGCCGCTGTCTGCCATCGCCTCCGCACACCACGAAACACAATATTCACGACTATTCCGTTCCTGAGGAGTCAACATGGCTGATTACAAACATCCCCTGCGCGTCGGCGTCGGCGGCCCGGTAGGGTCGGGTAAAACCGCCCTGCTGGAAGCGCTCTGCAAGGCAATGCGCGATACATATCATCTTGCGGTAGTCACTAACGATATCTACACCAAAGAGGATCAGCGCATCCTGACCGAGGCGGGCGCACTGGAGCCGGAGCGCATTGTTGGCGTGGAGACCGGCGGCTGCCCGCATACCGCCATCCGCGAAGATGCCTCGATGAACCTGGCGGCGGTGGAAGCGTTAAGCGAGAAATTCGGCAATCTGGACCTGATCTTCGTCGAAAGCGGCGGGGATAACCTGAGCGCGACGTTCAGCCCGGAACTGGCGGATCTCACTATCTACGTGATCGACGTGGCCGAAGGGGAAAAAATCCCGCGTAAGGGCGGGCCGGGGATCACCAAATCTGACTTTCTGGTGATCAACAAAACCGATCTCGCGCCCTACGTGGGTGCGTCGCTCGACGTGATGGCGCGCGATACCAACCGCATGCGTGGCGAGCGTCCGTGGACGTTTACCAATCTGAAAGCGGGTGACGGTCTGGCGACGATTATTGCGTTTCTGGAAGAAAAAGGGATGTTGCGGGTGTAATGCGGTTTATCGCCGGGTGGCGGCTTCGCCTGACCCGGCCTACGGTTTTGTAGGCCCGGTAAGCGCAGCGCCACCGGGCAAAAAACTCACGCCTCAGGCAGTTCCGCCAGCGGCCAGCGCGGACGCACGGACACGCTCAGGTCAGACGTTGCCCCCGCGTTCAGACGCACCATCCCGGCGTAAGCGATCATCGCGCCGTTATCGGTACAGAACTCTGGACGGGCATAAAACACTTCCCCGCGACGCTTTTGCATCATCTCCGCCAGCTTCGCGCGCAGCGTGCGGTTGGCGCTGACGCCGCCCGCCATCACCAGACGCTTAAAGCCGGTCTGATCCAGCGCGCGCTTGCACTTGATCATCAGCGTATCGACCACCGCATCTTCGAACGCGCGGGCGATATCGGCACGGGTCTGTTCGCTGTCGTCGTTATTACGGATCGTATTCGCCGCGAAAGTTTTCAGCCCGGAGAAGCTGAAGTCCAGCCCTGGACGGTCGGTCATCGGACGCGGGAAGACAAAACGCCCTTCCGTTCCCTGCGACGCCATTTTCGAGAGCATCGGGCCGCCAGGATAATCCAGCCCCAGCAGCTTGGCGGTTTTGTCGAACGCTTCACCGGCGGCGTCGTCGATCGACTCGCCCAACAGCGCGTATTTGCCAATGCCCGTTACGCTAATCAGCTGCGTATGACCGCCGGAAACCAGCAGCGCAACAAAGGGGAACTCAGGCGGATTCTCTTCCAGCATCGGCGCCAGAAGGTGACCTTCCATATGGTGAACCGGAATGGCCGGCACGTCCCACGCGAACGCCAGCGAACGGCCTACCGTCGCGCCAACCAGCAGCGCGCCCACCAGACCCGGACCCGCGGTATAGGCCACGGCATCAATATCAGTTGAACGTAACCCGGCCTCTTTCAGCGCCGCCTGAATCAGGGGAACCGTTTTACGCACGTGGTCACGAGAGGCCAGTTCCGGCACGACGCCGCCGTAGTCAGCGTGCAATTTCACCTGACTATACAGTTGGTTGGCCAGAAGGCCTTTTTCGTCGTCGTAAATGGCGATGCCGGTTTCATCGCAGGATGTTTCAATACCCAGTACACGCATGACTTGTTTTACCTCGTTTCACTACCGCGCAGTGTAGAGCCTGGGCGGGGTGATGTAAAACTTTGTTCGCCCCAGGAAGAAGGCTCGTGTATACTCCTCACCCTTATTAAAGTCCCTTTCAAAATCGCATCGGTGCTTTACAAAGCAGCAGCATTTGCAGTAAAATTCCGCACCATTTTGAAATAAGCTGGCGTTGATGCCAGCGGCAAACCGAATTTATTAAAGGTGAGAGTTACATGCCGGTAATTAAAGTACGTGAAAACGAGCCGTTCGACGTAGCACTGCGTCGCTTCAAACGTTCATGCGAGAAAGCAGGTGTTCTGGCTGAAGTTCGTCGTCGTGAGTTTTATGAAAAACCAACGACCGAACGTAAGCGCGCTAAAGCTTCCGCTGTGAAACGTCACGCGAAGAAACTGGCTCGCGAAAACGCACGCCGTACTCGTCTGTACTAATCGCTTGAGGGCCTCAGCCCTCAATTGACAGACAGAGTAGTAGTCGTAAGGCCGTGCTTCCGGAAGGAATGCGCGGCTTGTTTTCGTTTATAAGTCGCTTAAATTTTTGGGGCATATGGCCGGAAGAATCCCACGCGTTTTCATCAACGATCTGCTTGCCAGAACCGACATCGTCGATCTCATCGACGCGCGGGTAAAGCTGAAAAAGCAGGGCAAGAACTACCATGCGTGCTGTCCGTTCCATAACGAAAAAACCCCCTCTTTCACCGTTAACGGTGAAAAGCAGTTCTACCATTGCTTTGGCTGTGGCGCACACGGTAATGCCGTCGATTTTTTGATGAACTACGACAAGCTCGAGTTCGTTGAAACCGTCGAAGAGCTGGCGGCGATGCATAACCTTGAAGTGCCGTATGAAGCAGGCAGTGGGCCAAGTCAGATCGAGCGCCATCAACGGCAAACGCTGTATCAACTGATGGATGGCCTGAATTCGTTTTACCAACAGTCTCTTAAGCACTCTGCGGCTGAGCCTGCGCGTCAATACCTGACAAAGCGCGGACTGAGCGACGATGTGATTGCGCGTTTCGCTATTGGTTACGCCCCGCCCGGCTGGGACAACGTGTTAAAACGTTTTGGCGGCAATAGCGAAGATCGTAAGTCTCTCATCGACGCAGGCATGCTGGTCACCAACGACCAGGGACGAAGCTACGACCGCTTCCGTGAACGGGTGATGTTCCCGATCCGCGATAAGCGTGGCCGGGTGATTGGTTTTGGTGGTCGCGTGCTGGGTGATGCCCTGCCGAAATACCTCAACTCCCCGGAAACCGATATTTTCCATAAGGGCCGCCAGCTTTACGGTCTTTATGAGGCGCAGCAGGATAACGCGGAACCTCCGCGTCTTCTGGTCGTCGAAGGCTATATGGACGTTGTCGCGCTGGCGCAGTACGACATTAACTACGCGGTGGCGTCATTAGGAACGTCCACGACGGCAGACCATATCCAGCTGCTGTTTCGCGTCACCAACAACGTGATTTGCTGTTACGACGGTGACCGCGCAGGACGCGATGCCGCCTGGCGTGCGCTGGAAACGGCGCTACCGTATATGACCGACGGGCGTCAGCTACGCTTTATGTTCCTGCCGGATGGCGAAGATCCGGATACGCTGGTGCGTAAAGAGGGCAAGGCGGCGTTTGAAGCGCGGATGGATCAGGCTCAGCCGCTCTCCACGTTTCTGTTTAACAGCCTGATGCCGCAGGTGGATTTAAGTACCCCTGACGGGCGCGCGCAGCTCAGTACGCTGGCGCTGCCGTTAATCAGCCAGGTGCCCGGCGAAACGCTGCGTATCTATCTGCGTCAGGAGTTAGGCAACAAGCTCGGCATTCTGGATGACAGCCAGCTTGAACGTTTAATGCCTAAACAGGCTGAAAACGGCACGGTTCGCCCCGCGCCTCAGCTAAAACGCACAACCATGCGTATACTGATAGGGTTACTGGTACAAAACCCCGAACTTGCTCCGCAAGTGCCATCGCTGGCGGGTTTGAACCACGAAAAATTGCCCGGACTTGGCTTATTTTCAGAACTGGTCAACACGTGTTTGTCTCAGCCAGGTCTGACCACCGGACAACTTTTAGAACATTATCGCGGCACAAAAGAGGCCGCTACCCTTGAAAAATTGTCGATGTGGGACGATATAGCAGATAAGGACATTGCAGAAAAAACGTTCACCGACTCGCTCAACCATATGTTTGATTCGATGCTTGAGTTGCGCCAGGAAGAGTTGATAGCTCGCGAGCGCACGCACGGCTTAAGCAGCGAAGAACGCCGGGAACTCTGGATGATTAACCAGGAACTGGCGAAGAAATAAGTGAAAGACAAAAGTATTTAACGGCTTAAGTGCCGAATATCGATCGGGGAGCCCCCGGCAGCCGCACTGAGAGGCAGCGGCAAAAATATAAGTACGCCCTCGCTTTAAAGGTTGGCAGCCCCATCGCCGACACCAATCAAACGAATTAAGTGTGGATACCGTCTTATGGAGCAAAACCCGCAGTCACAGCTGAAACTTCTTGTCCAACGCGGTAAGGAGCAAGGCTATCTGACCTATGCCGAGGTCAATGACCATCTGCCGGAAGATATCGTCGATTCAGATCAGATCGAAGACATCATCCAAATGATCAATGACATGGGCATTCAGGTGATGGAAGAAGCACCGGATGCCGATGATCTGTTGCTGGCTGAAACCTCCAACAATACCGACGAAGATGCGGAAGAAGCTGCCGCACAGGTACTGTCCAGCGTTGAATCTGAAATCGGGCGTACCACTGACCCGGTCCGCATGTACATGCGTGAAATGGGTACCGTTGAACTGTTGACCCGCGAAGGCGAAATTGACATCGCAAAACGCATCGAAGACGGGATCAACCAGGTTCAGTGTTCTGTTGCCGAATACCCTGAAGCGATCACCTATCTGCTGGAGCAGTACGATCGCGTTGAAGCGGAAGAAGCGCGCCTGTCTGACCTGATCACCGGTTTTGTTGACCCGAATGCGGAAGAAGATCTGGCGCCTACCGCGACTCACGTTGGTTCCGAACTGTCTCAGGAAGAGATGGATGACGACGAAGACGAAGATGAGGAAGAAGACGACGACAGCGCGGACGATGACAACAGCATCGACCCGGAACTGGCGCGTGAGAAGTTTGCCGAGCTGCGTACCCAGTACGAAGTCACGCGTGACACCATCAAAGCGAAAGGCCGCAGCCATGCCGCCGCGCAGGAAGAGATCCTAAAACTGTCTGAAGTATTCAAACAGTTCCGCCTGGTGCCAAAACAGTTCGACTACCTGGTAAACAGCATGCGCGTGATGATGGATCGCGTACGCACCCAGGAACGCATCATCATGAAGCTGTGCGTTGAGCAGTGCAAAATGCCGAAGAAGAACTTCATCACCCTCTTCACCGGCAACGAAACCAGCGAAACCTGGTTCAACGCCGCTATCGCGATGAACAAGCCATGGTCTGAAAAACTGCACGACGTGAAGGACGATGTCTATCGTGGTCTGCAGAAGCTGCATCAGATTGAAGAAGAGACCGGCCTGACCATCGAGCAGGTCAAGGACATCAACCGTCGTATGTCTATCGGTGAAGCGAAAGCCCGCCGTGCGAAGAAAGAGATGGTTGAGGCGAACTTGCGTCTGGTTATCTCTATCGCCAAGAAATACACCAACCGTGGCCTGCAGTTCCTGGATCTGATCCAGGAAGGCAACATCGGTCTGATGAAAGCGGTAGATAAGTTCGAATACCGTCGTGGTTACAAGTTCTCCACCTACGCTACCTGGTGGATCCGTCAGGCTATCACCCGCTCTATCGCGGATCAGGCGCGCACCATCCGTATTCCGGTGCATATGATTGAGACCATCAACAAACTCAATCGTATCTCCCGCCAGATGCTGCAGGAGATGGGCCGTGAGCCAACGCCGGAAGAGCTGGCTGAGCGCATGCTGATGCCGGAAGACAAGATCCGTAAAGTGCTGAAGATCGCCAAAGAGCCAATCTCCATGGAAACACCAATTGGTGATGATGAAGATTCGCATCTGGGTGATTTCATCGAGGACACCACCCTCGAGCTGCCGCTGGACTCTGCCACCACCGAGAGCCTGCGCGCAGCGACGCACGACGTTCTGGCCGGCCTGACCGCCCGTGAAGCAAAAGTGCTGCGTATGCGTTTCGGTATTGATATGAACACCGACCACACGCTGGAAGAAGTGGGTAAACAGTTCGACGTGACCCGCGAACGTATCCGTCAGATCGAAGCGAAGGCGCTGCGTAAGCTGCGTCATCCAAGCCGCTCTGAAGTGCTGCGTAGCTTCCTGGACGACTAACTTGTCCTGACAGTGAAAAAGCTCCCAATCGGGAGCTTTTTTTTGTTTATTACTTTTTCCTGTGGGCTGTGGGATCCCAGTAATTTATAAGCAGAAGCAATAACGTTGTTTCAGAGCGAATGCAGGCTTTCAGCGATGCTCTGATCCGGCTGTAAATCGCTGAGGCGTTTTCTGCAGGCCGGGGCGAGGCGCATGGATGCGCCGAGAGGGCGGGCTTTACAGGGACGTTACCTCCGCCCGTCCCCGATAAGCCGGAAGGAATAAGCCGAGGGCACCGCGAAGCGGCGATTTACCGCCGGGAGCCCGGGTCGCCAGGGTGGTGGCGACTGAGCCACCCTGGCACGTTCACAGGTCATGTCGTGACAGAGTAGCAAGGAACATAAAGTGAACGGAATGATCACCACAGCCGTATATTCCCCTCACCCTAACCCTCTCCCTCTCCCCGGAGGGGCGAGGGAACTGTTCCGTGCTGCTATAACGTTGTGGGGATCCCTTAGTCATGTGAGGTGAGGGCGTCAGGCCGCAGAACCCCTAAAGCCCTCGCACCATTAGCGCCTCATCCAGCTCCCGATACGCCTCCACCAGCTTATCCAGCGTTGCCCTGTTGAGCCCGCTCGGGTTGGGCAGCACCCACACCTGCGTCACGCCGATGGTGATGCTCTGCTTACCCCATTTAGCGCCGCGCTGACTAAACGCCTGCTCGTAGGCCTGCTTGCCGAGGATCGCCAGCGCTGCGGGCTGATAGTCCTCTATCTTTTTGACCAACTCCCGTCCGCCGCTGCGGAGCTCATGCAGATTGACCTCGCTCGCCTGCACCGTCGGGCGCTCGACAAGCATAGTAATGCCGCAGCGCGTATCCAGCAGGTGCTGTTCCTCTTCGGGCCTGAGTAATCTGTCGGTAAACCCGGCCTGGTGGATCACTTTCCAGAAGCGATTGCCCGGATGGGCGAAGTGAAAGCCGGTGTGCGCCGAGGACTTACCCGGGTTGATTCCGCAGAACACCACCCGCAGGCCAGGGGCCAGAATATCGTTGATCATTTTTACTCCCGATCAATCCATCGTAAGGGAAGTATAAAGGATTGATTATGCATTGTTTATAAAAACAGCAGGCAGGTGTGAATGGCTGGATTGCTGTAGAGAGTTACTTTATAATTCACCGCCACGGCCCCTTAGCTCAGTGGTTAGAGCAGGCGACTCATAATCGCTTGGTCGCTGGTTCAAGTCCAGCAGGGGCCACCAAATATATCAAGGACTTAGATGAGAAATTATCTAAGTCCTTTTTCTTTGCGTCAAATTTGGGTCAGGTAATGGGTCAGGTAACGTTTTGGCTTCGAACCTGAAATGCCAACTTCCAGACTAAGGTTTACATGAACACTTTTGCTTCGGACATCCATGCTCTGCTGCAACGCCTCGTCAGCGAAGAAACCCCAAACCTGAGTAAGTACGATAAGGATTTGCTATCACACCTTGAGGTGGCGCTATATAACTTACTGGTGGCTGAAAATGGATTGGAGTCAGTTTACAAGGTTCGTTTCGAGGATAGCGGCCATCTGTTAAAGCAACAAATTGCAGGTATGGGTCCGGGCTCAGTTACTGATTTAAAGGCCGATTTTCAGGTACTGGCTCCCCGATTTATTTTAAACCATTTGAACATCTTACGACTCGATAATGTAAAGCGTTACCTTTCTGACCGATTCAACAAAATCACGCTTGTAGAGTCAGGCCATGTTGTAAACAGCATGAGAAAAGATGAAAACCAGCGAGAAACTAAAAAACGGAAAAATGGTGGTCAAAAGAGCCATGAACGCATGGAGACAGTCAAGAATCATATTCATAATCTTGCAATGGCCTTTTTGGAAGTTCACTCTCCCAGACCTTCAGATGCTTCATTTACGTTGAAAGAAGTAAATGCTGCCATACATGAAGATGTCATCAATTTCTTCAAAGAAAATCCTGAGCTACCCCAGAGCAAAAAAATCCTCTTAAATCCCGATAACTCGCCTAAGGATGGACCTGACGCCACGCGTGCTATCGAAGACAAACTACGTTTGCTCAGAAAAGAAGGTCGGCTTAGACCATTTTTTGAGCCATCAACACCGAACCAGTAAGTGGTTCGGTATACGTCCCCAGTCGTACGAACCAGAATGCCTCCTACCCATTAAAACCAAAGAGGCATTATCAATGTTTGAAGTTTCACCAGAACAACGCCTTAGCATTCTAAAAACCTATGGACTGACTGTCGACAGATTGGTACGTGAAGATGAGCGCAAATCGATTACCAGCATCTCTCGTTCTCGTGCATGGGAGCTAGAAAATCAGGGCAAATTTCCCCCGCGCAAAAAACTGGGTTCTCACAGTTGCGCATGGCTGCTTTCTGATTTGTTAGTCTGGAGCCATCAGCGTTAGGGAGTCCGATATGGATATTTTCTCTCACAATAATATGGCACCGGTTTCTTTCCGACGTTACCTCAACAAAGTTGAAGTGTGCCTTTTTCTTCGCATCAGCTTACCGACGCTTAACCGCTGGATACGTAATGGCGATTTCCCCCCACCCCATAAATTTGGTCAGTGCATTGTGGGCTGGCCGCCAGAAATAGTTAAACGCTAAAGGATATAACGAAAATCAGCAGGCTCCCGGAGCCTGCGGGTTTTATTTATCATAAGCATGAACCTGAATGGCGTAATTTTTACAGACAATAAACCATCAGAGCTACAGGCCTCATGGCCATATTGCCAAAACTAACTCAGGATTATTTATAATATATGTCCACCAGCACACCCATGAATCCGTTTCAGATATCAAGAAAAAAGCTTGGTGTCTTTATCTATCAAGGTTATGCCTTACCCGTGTATGAATGTTCTCAGCGTGCGGTATATCCTGAACCTAAAATCATGCGTGCGATGATGAACTGCCTTACTGAGATATTCAGCCAATCGACTAAAGTGCTGGTGCTACGTTTCGACTTGCATGTCAAAGAACACAGCGAGTCTAATCAGGTCATCAGCCAATTCAGTCAGACACTGGCAAGCACACTGAAGAAACAATATTCTGGTACCTGGTTTCATCTGATGTGGGTTCGTGAGCATGGTCGTAGCCCGAAACAGCATTATCACTGTGTGTTAATGGCTAACGGTCACAAGATACAGCATCCGGCGAAACTCATCCCAATGATAGAGGAGCGCTGGCAGACCTCTTCCGGGGGCACTTTCAGCCTGCCATCTAACAGTTATTATTTCTGGAAACGTGGCGATAGCCATTTACTCGGCCTGATTATTTATCGGCTCAGTTATTTGGCGAAAAACATCACTAAAAAACGTTTCAATACCAAAACCAGACGTTACGGCAATCGTTGTATCTCTGCCAGCAGACAAATTCCCACACAAACGCTGAGTGTACTGTTAGGCTCATAGAGATTAGCCAATATAAAACGTTAAAGTGGAATTAATTAACGCACCTTATCCTTTAAACAAGAATGTTTTTTCACGATGCCAAGCTTCGTTATTTTGATGGCCACTTGCTCAAGTTCACCGAGGTTTACTGAGCAAATTTTAAAGTAATCATTGCCAGTGAATGGCTCAGAATGAGAATAGCTGCGCTCATTATTCACCGAAGAGCAACTAGCTGAATGCAGGCAAGTTGAATTTGTAGGATCCAGTCCAAGGCTTTCCTCACTCCTTTTTAGCAAATTTAAAACATAGCCTTCAGGGTTTGAATTCAGCCAGTCTTTATATTGCGCTTCGCTGTTATAAAGCTCCTCGCTGTGAAATCGTACAATGGAAGCATGTTGCCCAGTAATATATTTCATCGCAGCTAGCAAATAGGAGGCTTTGAAAGTCACATCCTGGTAGTCTTTCGCTAACAAACTTTCACTTTCTTCAAACCGCTCAACAAACGCCGCAACTTCTTTAGGATCGATACGGCTGATATTATCTTTTCCATTTCGAACAAACAGCTTTGTTTCTTCAGCGTAGAGAGTAAAAGGTACATTCCTTGACCCAGTGAACAGCTCAACAGGTTGGGAAAATGACTCCAACAGTAAATGGTAGAAATCCTTATAGGCCATTATTACTCCTCCCTCATCTCTCTAACCCACAAGTAATTCGTGGCTATTTTGTTGTTCGTCATAAACTGGTGAAGGATCATCACCGGGGAAGCAACGGAACGAATCCTGCCACTCGCCTTTTACCAACTCACCAGATTCAAGGTCAAAGGGCACACACCATAGAGATAAATCTTCGTCGAAACGGAACACCGGCAATGGTGTAGCAAAGTACTGATGGCGGGGATAAATCAGCATCATATTGCCTTGCCCATGAAGGTACTTTTGCCCATAGGCGAACATCTGATACAGGTCAACCTGGCTCATTTCATACTTCTTCAGACTGTCACCGGCTCTGTTATCTAATAGCTTCCATTTGGCATCCAGAACTACCGTCTGCTCACCGTTGATAAGAAAGTCCGGTTTAAGCATAAACCATCGTTGATATGACTCTTCACCAACAGGGACATGCTCTAACATGTACTGGCTCTTAGTCTGTTCTATAAGTTTGAAATCATGATGCAACGCTCCAGCCAGGCCGTATCCTACCCAGCCTTCATATAACCTCTCCATCGGGAACAACAGGGAAATTCCCTGATGGGGTCCATGTTGAAAATCTGGATTCATTTGCTCAAGAATGAGCTGGCACCACGGTTTTATGGCACGATAGTCGAGGAGATACTTGCCGTCACTCCATTGCCTCAAGGATTGTGTCGTATTGCCACAAATAGGCTCTATTCCATCCAGTTGGTGGCTAAGTGAATTTGCTAGCCTCCAGCTCTGCCCTTGTCTGGTCATTTTAAGCGCCCAATCCAAAGCCGTCCGTAACAGGCGGTTTTCGATGCGCTGAGGGGAGAACTCCGCATAGCGCACATGAAAATGAGTGCCTCTGCCCGGAGGCATTCTCATTTGTGCAGTGACATTCAATTGACCGCGGATGAACGCGCTATGTTCGTCCTCGATGAGGTGATAATCGAAACGCAGTCCTTTGCGTACTAAATCAGCAAGATGCCGCAAAAACTCACTGATTATCCATTCATGTAGAGGCTGCTCACTACGTTGCAATGCCGCCTGGTTCGCCTCGCGGGGCGTAATACCTAAAGAGGCGCTTAGCATTCGGCGTAAAAGCTGACGTAGAGGGTCTACCTCCGTTGGCGCTTCAAATGTGGTTTTTGGCAGAATTTCAATTGACTCGCCATTCGGGGATTGTAGATAACCGACATAGCTTCCCAAACGCAAAAACCGCTTCCCTTCTCGGCTGAGAATTTGAGAGGTCCCACTCCACGTTTGTTGCAATTGCTCAAGCCAGGATAAGGTTGCCTCAGAGACAATTCCCAAATCCATGCTGGCTGGTTGAGAGTTATCACAGGTAAGCAGAGCATATTCCCGGACCTGGATCATCATGCGACAATACCCTGATAAGCCTCTGCCGACGCGAAAGCATCTTGATTGATACGGAAGCGCCTGTCAGACAAACCATCCGCAATATCTTTCGGAAATAATGCAGAAAATGCTGGTAGTTGTACTGACTGCTGCAACAGAATAAAACGGTTTTCTTTCGCTTTCACCGAATCATTCAACACCCAACCAATGCGTTCATAATCATCAAAGAAATACTCTCTCAGCAATGGAATGATTTTGTCCTGGAAGATGCTGGCAAGACAGGCTTCGCGGTCGGCATTATTTTCTAATTTTTTTAGCGGCATAAAGTAAGCATGGCCAATCATATGCTCACTATCCAGCAGCGCTTCGATACGCTGATTAATACGCGTTAACAACGTTTCGACATCAACACCGAACGCAGTGACCCCAGCTAACAGCTCCGGTCGTGCAGGCATTTCGGTAAAGCTAAAGCGTCGTCTTAGCGCCAGGTCCATTTGGATAAGTGATTTATCCGCAGTATTCATCGTCCCAATGACATAAACATTTTGCGGTACTGAGAATGCTTGCTTTGAATAAGGAAGCATCAGCGACCGCTCATCATCGGCCCCTTGACGTTTGTCCGGCTCAAGAAGAGTAATAAGCTCACCAAAGATACGCGCTATATTACCGCGGTTGATTTCATCTATTATCAGTACATGTGGTAGATCCTGACTATCGACATTATCAACAGGAGCCAGCAACTGGGTTAATTTTTCACGATCAATCGTCGTATCCTGCAACTCATAAAGGGTCATCTGAGATAATGACTTGATGAAAATTTGCTCTTTAGGAAGACTTGGGGTGTATGTCCTTAGCCATTTAACTGAACGCATTTGATGGTAATACTCACGTTCATCATTGGGTAAATAACTATACTCACCTGTCATCTCAGCTATTGCACGGAACTTATGATTTCCATCAGAGACGACGACTAAGTCGCCATTCTTAATAATATTTTTAAAGGTATTCACGGCAACAGCCATATAATTACTGGTGCCTTCCAGTGACTGTTTTTCTGATGCAATCCGAGCTTTAACTGACTCATAGGTAGAGCAGTTACTAAAATCGATATCTTCTCCCCAACCTAGCAGGACATAATTGTTTGCCAGGCAGTCCTCATACACATCCTCTTCTCCGCCCATGGTATTACCCAGAGACATCTTCCAGATCCGCCGACCTTTGAGTGAGATAGATTGTGTTGCACTCCCCTGAACTTTAACCCTGGAGTTCAGGCACAGCTGTTTAAAAATACCATCCACAACTTCGTAGCGAAGCGCACCCGATTTTTCATCAGTAGTTGCGCGAATCCCTTCGATAAAATCTTCATAGGAGAAGCTCTGGTGGAAGGTGGTAAACATAATGCGCTGCTTTTCTACCAACGCCTTATAGCGTTCTTTTACCAACTCCCGTAAGTCATTGTCATGATGTTCCCGCGTGGTCTGTTGGTACCACGCATTATCGGCAATTTTGACCGCCATCTCGGTGGTACTGTAGGTTTTACCCGTGCCTGGTGGCCCAAAGAGAATCTGGTTTAAAGGGTACATTGGCAATTGTTCCTTGTTTTGGTTATCTCTTTTTAGTCCAGGTTGTCCACCCAGCAAAGCCACCAGCGCCTGTAACGCTTCAACGGATTCAACATCTACCGCAAAACCATATTGGGACGTACCATTATCTTTCGGGTAACGGCGGTAGCTGGTGCTTTTTACTTTTTCCCAAAGGCAGTGGATACCCTCGATGCGATCAATTTCCGCCTTTAGGGCATAAGTTTCTGGTGCAAGAACTAATGGGCTCTTTTTAACCACGCCGTCCCGGCTACGTTTGACGTACAGATACTTTCCATTCCCGAGTACGTGCTCGGATGCATAGCTTGGCTCGAATTTTCCAGCCTCAAGCCGGTACCCCAATTCATTCAACGCCTGGTATATCTCGAGCGAATTCAGCATTTCTTACACCACTCCTTGATGAAAAAGCGTTAAGCCCCTTTCAACATATCAAACACCACGCGGGCAAAGCCCTTCGCCAGTTCAGGGTTAGAAAGGTATTGCACCATCATCTCCTGCTGGGCGTCGTTGCTGTCCATCACGGCATCATCAATGGCTTTCGGGAAATCCCCCAGCATCGCCTGCTCGCGCGTATTGTTCGCGATCTGGGTCATCACCGCCTGGTTTTCTGACAGCTTGTCGCGCACCGCGAAGGCATAATTAATCATGTCTTTATCAGTGAGATTATCGGTAACGAACAGCTCATTAAGACGCGCCAGGATATTCGACAGAAACTCTTCTTTTTTGTCCTTCGGCTTCGCTGTGCCGACATCATTCCCCGGTGTGATTTTGTATTCTGCCGCATCTTCCTGCAGCTTTAGGTGCTGTTCGTGAAGCTTCGACAGGCGATAATGGCTCATCTCCACGTTGCTTAAATCAATTTCATCTTCTTCAATATGCTGTTCATGCAGTAACGGACGCAAATGACGAGCAAAGAGACTCAGCTTTTCAAGATTCTTGTCGTCATAATCGACGATTTGCGACATAAACTCGTAAAAGCGGACAAAGCTGCCGAGATCTTTCTTGAAGATATCCAGCTTACTTTTTTCTTTCTCGCACTCTTTAAAGGTGTTTTCCGCATTGGTGATCAGCACAACATCACCGGTCTTCTTGGTGCGTTCAAACATCTCTTTGGCCAGCATATAGGCATCAATCGCTGAGGTGTAACGATGCTTCCAGCGCTGCACTGCAGGTTTACAGATATTGCTAATGGCCGCGTTGGATTTGTTTTTACTGAAGAACGCCTCACAGAACTGCTCCACTTCGTTCCACAGGAAAATACCGCTGGTACGCAGCTTTTCATAAAGCTCAAAGACCAACTGCGGATCGCTGACATCCATCAGCTCTGCTGTCTGGTAGTACGGCTGGAAAGCCCCCAAAATCTCATCAGGTTCGTTGTAGAAATCGAGCACAAACGTGCCGGACTGTGCCTTCCCAGGATAGGTACGGTTCAGGCGCGACAGCGTCTGTACGCACTCCACGCCCCCCAGCTTTTTATCCACATACATAGCGCAGAGCTTGGGCTGGTCAAAACCGGTCTGGAATTTGTTCGCCACCAGCATCACCTGGTAGTCATCGGTATCAAACGCTTTACGCATATCCCGGCCTTTCAGGCCTGGGTTCATATTGATCTCGGTGAACTTTTGATTGAGCAGCGCAAGGCTGTTGTGGTCATCTTCATGGAATTCCACCTCCCCGGAAAACGCCACCATTGCGCTTATCTTGTCGTACTTGTGCTCGGCGATGTATTTATCGAACGCCAGCTTATAACGCACCGCCGCCTTACGCGAACTGGTCACCACCATCGCTTTTGCCTGGCCAGCCAGTAAATGCATCACATGCTTGCGGAAGTGCTCAACAATCACCTTCACTTTCTGCGACACGTTATGATCGTGCAGCGAGACCCACTGGTTAAGTTTGATTTTGGCTTTTTTGCTGTCCACTTCCCGGTCAGGATCGTCCAGCTTTTGCAGTAGCTTATACGCCACCTTGTAGTTGGTGTAGTTCTTCAGCACATCGAGAATAAAGCCTTCTTCGATGGCCTGACGCATGGAGTAAACGTGGAACGCTTCCGGCTTATTGGTTTTTGAAGCTGGTTCCTGCGGGTTAGGACGACGGCCAAAAAGCTCCAGGGTTTTGGCTTTCGGCGTGGCGGTAAAGGCGTAATAGTTGAGATTGTTGCTGCCTTTGCGCGCGGCGACGGTGGCATCCAGAATATCTTCTGAAGACATCTCCACATCGTCATCTGTTTCTTCGGTCATCAGCACTTCTTTCAGTTGACGCGCCGTAGAGCCGCTCTGCGAGGAGTGCGCTTCATCGGCAATCACCGCGTATTTACGCTGCTTGAGGCTGACGCTGTTTTCAATGGCCTTCAGCACAAACGGGAAGGTCTGAATGGTGACGATAATGATTGGCTGCGAGTTTTCCAGCGCGCTGGCCAGCTTCTCTGATTTAGAGCCATCACCTTCTTTGTTATTGATACGCCCGACTACGCCATCCTGATGCTCAAACTGATAGATAGTGTCCTGCAGCTGATCGTCCAGCACGGTGCGGTCCGTCACCACAATCACCGAGTGGAACTGCTTCTCACCATTCTCATCGTACAGGCGGGAAAGCTGATGAGCCGTCCAGGCGATAGAGTTCGATTTACCCGAACCCGCACTGTGCTGAATCAGGTATTTATTGCCGGTGCCTTCCACCGTGGCGGCGGTGATCAGTTTATTCACCACATCCCACTGGTGATAGCGCGGGAAAATCAGGCTCTCGCTTTTGTACTTTAGTCCAATGGCGTTTTCTTTTTCGACGATTTGCAGATGCACAAAACTGGCAACAATTTTCAGCAGATTGTCCGGCAGCAGCACCTCGTTCCACAGGTAGCTGGTGGCGTAGTCGTTGGCATCTTCCGGGATATCGTTTCCTGCACCGCCGTCATGGGTGCCTTTGTTAAACGGCAGGAAGAAGGTTTTATCGCCATCGAGTTTGGTCGCCATAAACACTTCGTACTGGCTGACGGCAAAGTGCACCAGCGCGCCGCGTTTAAAGGTCAGCAGCGGCTCAGGCTTATTGGTGCCAGGGTCCTTCGGTAAACGCGTTTTCTTATATTGAGTAATGGCGTTTTGCACCGTCTGCTTAAATTCAGACTTCAGTTCGAGGGTCGCTATCGGCAGGCCATTGACGAACAGCACAAGGTCGATACGCCACTTCTTCGCTTTTATACCCGTTTCTTCGAATGCGGCGTTCGACGCATGCGGGCTGTAAACCAGCTCCGGCACAATGCGGCAGATATTCTGTTTGTAGCGCGTCAGGGTTTCCGGATTGAGGTTATGTTCCGGTTTAAACTGGCACAGGGAAAAACGCGCGTTATGGCTTTTGATACCATGACGCAGCACGCCGAGCGTACCGTAGGTGCGAGACAAAACATCGGTGGCATTGATATCTGCTTTTTTCAGCTGCGCCACCATCGCATCGAGGAAATGACGCTCGGTATCGGTAGGATAAATTTTGGCAAACTTCTCCCACTCCTGCGGCTGCGTGGTCTGCACAAAGGTCAGCGCATCCTGCGAGTACAGCGCACGTTCACGATCATAGCCGTCGGTTTTTCCACTAACCCAACCTTTTTCCTCCATCTGAGTAATTATCTCATTTTGGAAAATCAGCTCTTTGGTGCTATCCATGCTCATGCGGTGGCCTCCTGTGACTCCTCAGTGCCCTGCGTGTCAGGGGCAACCCAATCGCGGACGTCGATTCTTCCGGTGACGGCGGCGGAGATAAGGGCAGCGCGGCGTTCCTGGAGAATGGTTATTGCGGTCATAGCATTGTCGGTAACCACATCATATTTTTTTGTAATACTATTTAAAGCATCAACAATTTCCTGCTGTTCGTTTTTTGGTGGCAAAGCCAACCATATCTTTATCAGACGAGTGAGCCCAAGATCATTATTTGTTGCACCTTGGGTATAAAGTTGAGATTGGGCGTAGCAAGATGTGCCATTTAAAGAATATGCTATGAAATCTGGGACGGCTTTTTCTTTTAATATTTTTAATACAGCTACGTGAACCCATACTTGAAATTTATCTTCAATATCAACAGTTCTAGCTATTCCCGTCGTGCCACCTTTTGTGTATAAAACATCACCTATTTCAGGGATCACTCTTTTGGAAAACTCATTGTAATCCTTTTCAGTTATATATTTAGCATCATCTAATGACCACCCATTAACTTTGATATTTCTTGCAGAAATAAACAAAACTCCTGAATCAACATAGTTAGGAGAGAAATGAGGCCCATCTGATACTTGATAACAAACCTTTCCTAATTGTATTGGAACCCAATGCTCCGGCACTTCCCCCAACCACTCCACGCCAGAATCTTTCATCGGCGCATCAGAGTTTAGCCCTTTGGTGACGGCATGGCTAATTACTGCCTGACGTTTTTCTTTTAGCAGTTCAATCAGTTGCTGTTGCTTCTCGATCATGTTGTCGATTTTTGTGGTTTCGTGATCGAGGAAATCTACTATTATTGATTGCTCTTTTTTACTTGGAAGCCCAAATTTAAAATTATTTAGAACTTCTGAAGGTACCCTCTTCAATCCACCAGCACCGGTCATAGCACCTTCAGCTATGGACATGAAGTTATCTTCCTGAAGACGATAAAATAAAAAATTATTGTTTATAATATCATTGCAACGTAAAACATAAATTTCAGAAGAACCAAATCCTATGCCATTATTCAAATCATGCGCAACGACCATGTTTTTATTTTCGAAGCATGGTGTGACTTTTGCAATTAGGATGTCTTCATTTTCAAAATATGTATATCCATTATATACATCGGTAACATCTTTTATTTCATCTAAACATAAGGAATTGAATTTGAGCTTTTCCATCGGAATGAAGCTACACATCCCTTTCATTTTTTCTACGCTAATGCTTGATTTAGAAGGATTTAATTGAGCAACATGTTTTATTGCTAGCGTTGTCCAATGAGCTGGAAGTTCGCCCAACCACTCAACCCCAGAATCCTTATACTCCGGATACGCCTTATACTTAGCCATCAGGAATGTACCTCCTGCAGCAGCTTCATAATCTCGGCGCTGACCGCATCCAGGTCGGCATCAATTTCTTCCAGCGGGCGCGGTGGCTGATAGACGTAGAAATGGCGGTTAAACGGAATCTCGTAACCGACAATCCCTACCTCGCCATCTTTCGCATCGCGCTTATCGGCGTTGATCCACGCGTCATTCACGTGCGGCAACACTTCGGCTTTGAAGTAGTTTTCAATCAGGTCGCTGGTGGACACTGCTGGGTTCAGCGGCACGTTCTCGTTATCGCGTAACTCACCGTCTTGTTCAAACTCAACCACTTTGCCTTTGTATTCAAACGCACCGTACAGCGGCTGAGCGGCTTCTTTCAGCACCTTCTTCACCACCGGTTCGGCATCCGGGTTTTTGGTGGTGATGGCGTCGATAAACTGCTTATTCTCTTTCGTGTCCAGCTTCACGCCAGCCGCTTTGATGGCCCCTTTCAGGGTCAGCTGGAACTGGTTAAAGTCATTGCTTACCAGCGTTTTGCCACCCGCCTGCGTACCCAGAGCCGTCTGAATCTGCTGCGCTTTTTCCATCAAGGCGCGCTGCGCCAGCCACAGTTTGCTGTCGAGCAGATCTTTAATCTGCTTCTCTTTCAGCTCGGCAAATTCAGCTTTAATGATGGCGCGCACATCGGCTTCCAGCTCGGAGAAATCACCGTAGTTATCCTCCTGCCATTGGGCTACGAACTCTTCATACAGACGTTCCATCGGCGCGTTAAACGGCTTCGGCGCAAAGCGCAGAGTCGCAATCGCCTCATCCGTCACCTGAGCAGATAAACGCAGCGGGCGTTCAATGGTCAGGCGGCGATAGCCAAAGTCGGTGCTGTTAAAGATTTTGCTGGCGAAGGTTTTCGGCGCTTCGATTTTGGCGGTGGCAGGCTGGCGACCACGGTTGGATTTTTGCTCGGCGGCTTTCTCCAGACCAAGCTCTTCCAGTGTTGTGGCATCCACCACCTCAAAATCACCGAAGGTCTGCGTGATCAGCTTGATATCGTCTTCGCCCATCAGGTTACGCTTGGAACCCAGCGATTTACGCATTTTGCCGCACAGGTTAGTGCCATCAATCAGCTGCACTTTACCCTTACGCTCAGGCGCTTTCTTGTTGGAGAGGATCCAGACGTAGGTGGCAATGCCGGTGTTGTAGAACATGTCCGTTGGCAGCGCGACAATGCCTTCCAGCAAGTCGGCTTCCAGAATGTAGCGACGGATTTCGCTCTCGCCACTGCCCGCACCACCGGTAAACAGTGGGGAACCGTTAAGGATAATCCCGATACGCCCGCCGTTGCTTACGGAGTCATCCACATTGTGGTTGTCGCGCATTTTGCTGATCAGGTGCATCAGGAACAGCAGCGAGCCGTCGGAAACACGCGGCAGGCCCGGGCCAAAGCGACCGTTAAAACC
The DNA here is from genome assembly GCF_010692925.1 of Enterobacter sp. T2. Lineage (NCBI taxonomy): Bacteria > Pseudomonadati > Pseudomonadota > Gammaproteobacteria > Enterobacterales > Enterobacteriaceae > Enterobacter > Enterobacter sp. T2. The sequence goes on from NZ_CP048736.1 coordinate 4,123,558, forward strand.
TTTCTGCGTATGTTCGTCGTTAATCTCGCCCTCAATCTTCTTCCAGTCCACACCAAACGGCGGGTTAGAGAGCATGTAGTCGAACTGGTCCAGCGGCAGTTGGTCGTTAGAGAGTGTGTTGCCCAGCTTAATACGGCTGACATCCTGACCTTTGATCAGCATGTCGCCTTTACAGATTGCGTAGGATTCCGGATTCAGCTCCTGACCAAAAGCACGCATCACCGCGTTAGGGTTCAGCTCATGCACATATTCCATGCCCGCAGAGAGGAAGCCGCCAGTTCCGGCCGTCGGGTCGTAAATGGTGCGGATGATACCGGGCTGCGTCAGGGCTTCATCATCTTCCATAAACACCAGCGAGGTTGTCAGACGCACGATATCGCGTGGGGTGAAGTGCTCACCAGCAGTCTCGTTAGAGCTTTCCGCGAAACGACGGATAAGCTCTTCAAACACCAGGCCCATTTCATAGTTGGAAATCGCTTTCGGGCTGAGATCGGTGGTGGCGAATTTCTTCACCACTTTGAACAGCAGGTTGGCGTCTTCCAGCAGGCCGACAAACTCACTGAATTTGAAGTGTTCGAAGATCTCACGCGCGTCCGGGGAGAACGCCTGTACGTAGCTTTCCAGGTTGGCTTTGATGTCGTTTTGCCCCATCTTGCCCAGATCCATCTTCGAGGTATTAAAGAAGGACAGCTCGCTGGCGCGCAGCAGAAACTTCTCTTTGGCATCTTCAGGCAGTGGGCTGGTTTTTAATTCATCATATTTCGCCACCACCGCATCTTTGGTCTCCGCTAACACACACTCAAGACGGCGCAGCAGCGTAAAGGGCAGGATCACGCGCCCGTACTGAGACTGTTTGAAATCACCGCGCAGCAGATCGGCCACCGACCAGATAAACGCAGCCGTTTGAGAAAAGTTCGTGTTAGTCATGAGCGACACCCAAAAAAATGGCATAAAAAAGTGGCAAGATTATACCCCATCAGGCATAAGATGCTTTGACTTATAACGCATCAGTTTGAAACACAATGGTGATGGGGGTCACAGGGGCTGACATGTACTTTTAAGATTAAAAAGCATTAACATCTACTTTTGAAGAAAACAGAAAAAAACAATCACAAACCTTTAAAAACAAAAACCATGCCAATTATTAATAAAAAGTATCAAGAGCTTCAGTTAACAGATGAGTACATTACCGATCCACTGCTCATGGCCCTAGCCTGGAAGAAAAGCCATCACTACATACGTACCACAAATTGGTATGCTGACAACTTTGAACTAGACCTGTCGGCTTTGGACCTAATGCAGCACTGTAAAGATTGGGTCAAAAGAATGCAGGACAAAAAAGAATTTAAATTTTCAGAGCTACAACTTGTTCCTGTACCAAAAGCCTGTAAATGGGAGTTTAAGACTGTCGAAAATAAGGTTCTATGGCAACCTTGTGATGAAAAAGAACTTACCCTACGCCCCCTTGCCCATATACCCATAGCTGAACAAACCATCATGACATTAGTCATGATGTGCCTAGCCAATACAATAGAAACCAAGCAAGGAAACCCAGACACCAGCTATGACATCGTCCACCAGAAAGGTATCGTCAATTACGGAAATAGACTTTATTGTCAGTATATTGACGATAAAGCAGAGCATAGCTTCGGTGCAACAGTGACATATAGTAAATATTTCACTGACTATCGGAAATTTTTAAACAGGCCTTATCATTTTGCGTCAAAAGCGCAAAGTGAAATTTCGCCGGACGAAGCCGTTTACATCATAGAACTAGATCTTGCGAAGTTTTTCGATTTAGTAAACAGGAAGACTCTAATTCAAAAGATAAAAAGCCATATCAGTGAGCCAATAAACAATAAAGAAAACCCTCTCATCAATCATTTATTTAAATGTTTTACAAACTGGGACTGGACTGCATCTAGTATAAAGAATTATGGCCTATGTAAGTCGGACGAAGTAAAAGAAATACCCAAAGGCATCCCTCAGGGATTAGTTGCCGCAGGATTTTTCTCAAATATTTATTTACTTGAATTAGATCTATTCCTGCAAAATAAAATCAACACAAACATCGCTGATAACATTAAACTTATTGATTACTGTCGATATGTCGATGATATGCGACTTGTGGTTAAGGTTAAAAAACAAAAAAATAATAATACCGAATTCATAAATGATGCAATAACTAATCTCCTTAACCATGAAATAGATAATCTTGGACTGATAATTAACCCTAAAAAAACAAAAATAGAGATTTTTAGAGGTAAATCAGCGGGCCTCTCACGCAGCCTAGAAAACATCCAGACCAAGTTAAGTGGTCCAATATCAATGGATAGCGCCAACGAACAACTTGGGCATCTTGAGTCATTATTAAGTCTAACAAAAACCGATTTTGAACCACCGAAAAATGGTAAATCAAATCGATTAGCTGAGATTGAAAAAGACCGTTTCGATGTCAGGGAGGATACCCTCAAGCGTTTTTCTGCAAATAAAATCAGTAAGATACTAAAAGAATTAAGACATTTCACCTCGCAGGATATAGATACTGATGGGGATGTTATTGCCGGGGAATGGGATTATCTGCAAGAACGTTTGGCACGGCGTTTTATTGTCTGTTGGAGCCATGACCCGTCACTGGCACTGCTACTCAAGAAAGGACTGGAACTTTTCCCAGATCCTAAGCTATTAGACCCTATACTTGAACAGCTTTGCACCCTCATTGAAAGCGATAATGAAAAACAAAGTGCTGTAGCTACTTATTGCCTTGCTGAAATATTTCGACATTCAGCAATGACTATTCATAAAAAAGATACCTATGCATTCCCTGCGCAAGCCAATGTGGATGGGTACTTTGAAAAAATACAACATTGTGCCGAGACATTCATTAATAAGCGCAGCGCCTCTGACAACGAAACTTGGAACCTGTTAATTAATCAGGCTAGTTTTCTGTTGCTTGTGCGTTTAGATAATACATTAGAAAAAAATGGCACTGATGCCAGGCATGATCTTATCTTAAAACTGGCATCAGGCTTTAGAACAATTACACTTCCCACTAAAATGGATAGCAAGACTATAGCCTCATGTATTTTGCTGGCTAGTCAATTAGTTAAAGATAACAAACCATTTATTCGCTCATGTGCTTCTTTGTGCGAAAGAATTTATGACAAAAAACACGTCATAAAATTGAAGAAAATAGTTAGCATAATATCACATCAAAACTTATCATTGTTTAAATTCTTAGTTTATCATTCACGACCTTTACAACAGAGGTGGCTAAACTCAGACTCCGTGAAAACAATAATTAATGAATGCCATATAGATATACAACCTTTGGCGACTTCTTTAGGCATGATAAAAAGTAGTCACTCATTACTTAGAATCATATCAAGACCTGATAACCCATTTTCCAATGAGATAATGGCATTAAAACTGATGCAAGCCCTTTTATTGGACAGGATTGTTTGCCTGGATAATAAAAAAGATTATCAAATAAGTGTAGCAAACACTAAAGTAACGTTTCATAACTACTCCAACCCTCCAACATCGAATGTCTTCGATGCAGGAATGGATGTGGATGCAAAATTATTCAAATCATCGGGATGGGTCGATTCTATTTTCACGGATGATGCAGACACTCAAATATTGTATAGAGTTGCCATGTGCATCCGATCAGTACTACTCGGCAAACAAGACTGGACAGATTTTGGTCAAGCAATTTCCCCCAAACAGGGTTATCGGGGTATTAAAACTAGTAGAGACAAACGTCAATTGGGGATGATGACAACACCTGAGTCCATTGCCGGTGAGAACTCTCAGGTTTCTGGTTGGCTTACCACACTCTTATCCAAGTTGCTTGCCTGGCCGGGAATTTCAGTGGGTGATAATGGATATCAATGGCCAGCAATTTTTACAGTAGATGCTGTCAGAAAACTAGTTGATGCTCGGCTGAGTAAGCTTAAGCAGGATTACTGCAAACTATCAGGAACTCCGGGACTTACAGAAAAAATACAGTTCGACTGGTCTGACTCGAAAAAAGCCCTAACAGTTGCTATGGTCCAGTCAAAACTGCCTGCAACGAAAGATTTTGCCAGCCATGGACTTCTTTTAAACTCCGCAAAATATAGAGTGATTCATCGCAGACATGTTGCTGAAGTGGCTGATTTAGTTGTAAAACACACGCTTGCACAAAAAACAACTCAACGAACTCATGGTGAAAAAATAGAGAACATTGATTTAATAGTATGGCCTGAGCTCGCTGTACATAGTGACGATTTGGATGTACTCATCGCCTTATCTAGAAAAACCAATGCAATCATATACTCGGGCCTGACATTTATTGAGCAACCTGGAATCAAAGGACCAAATAATTGTGCCGTTTGGATTGTCCCACCTAAAAGCAATAGCAGCCAGAAAGAAATGATAAGACTTCAAGGCAAGCATAATATGATGGAAGATGAGAAAGGCCGGGTTGAACCCTGGAGACCATACCAATTGATGCTTGAACTTGTTCACCCCCAATTCCCTGATAAAAAAGGATTTATTCTCACAGGCTCCATTTGTTATGACGCAACCGACATCGCACTAAGTGCAGATCTCAGGGATAAATCAAATGCTTATCTTGTGGCAGCATTAAACAGGGATGTTAATACATTCGATTCCATGGTTGAAGCACTGCATTATCATATGTACCAGCATGTTGTGCTCGTTAACTCAGGGGAATTCGGCGGATCTTACGCTAAAGCACCTTACAAGGAGCCGTTTAATCGTTTGATTGCTCATGTTCATGGCAATGATCAGGTAGCTATAAGTACGTTTGAAATGAACATGTTTGATTTCCGTCGTGATAATGTAGGAAAAAGTATGCAATCCGGGTTAGATAAAAAAACTGCTCCTGCAGGAATCACAATGTAATAAATATTAGATATTTTTATATTAGAGGTGAGGGGATGGCGTCACCTCTAATATTTTCGCTGATTGTATTTAGCATCAAATAATAAAGGTACAATTAATTTAAGTGACTATCATGAAAAAATTAGTTCCGCCATATCAAGTAACCCCGGCACAAATCTATCGTTCCGTTGCCAGTTCTACAGCCATTGAAACCGGAAAACCCGTGCAAGAAATTGAGCGACAGCTCAAACGTAACCGAACACTGGCGAAGAACGTCGGCCTCGCCAGCAAATCCAGAGATCCGATTAAGCCTCTATCTCTGCCCAAACAGGTTAACGACATTGTTTTCCTGCTGTTGCTGGTGGTTATTCACCCGAGACTCCCAGATCTCGAGAGCCTTACGCTTTTCAACTAGGTAATCGTAACGATCGTAGTGTTTAGAACTCACATCCTGTAGAGCATGGTTCTGAATGCGGTCACGCAGGTCTTTAGCAATACCCGCTTCGCCCATCAGGGTCTTACAGGTACGACGAATATCACGCGCAATAAAAAATGGGCTCAGCGCAAAGTGTTCCCGGTAATAGATGATGGCTTGTGCAAAGCTGTCTGTGCGCAAATGCTGCTCTGGCTTGGTTCGTTGCGGGAAGATGTAAGGACTCTGATTTAGATTTTCAGCTTTTAACCTTTCGAGTATCTCAAGAGCTGAGTCAGTCAAGGGCACCAGATGATCCCTTTTATTTTTCGACACACCCGCCACTACCAATAGCGTTTTCTCTTCCCAGTTAACAGCATCCCAACGGCTGGAAACCAGCTCATGAGGCCGCTGACCACCAGTGTAGACACACAAGTTGAGCAATTGGCTAATTAACGAACCTACCTTTGAAGCTTTAGGGAAATCCCCCATCAGCTGCTGCAACTCATCCAGCTTGAGCCAGTTTGTCCCTGCCTTCTCCGCTGAGGATTGTTTGGGTATGACGCCCACTGGATTCATCTGAAGACCAAACATCACATTCTGCTGATGGTTTGCCGGATCGTTGTCAGCTTTCAATCCATAGTTGAAGGCTGCCATCAGATAAGAGCGGACACGGTTTGCTTCAACCGAGGCACCTCGTTTAATAATGGCTGCCAGAATCTGTTTGATATGAGCAGGTGTAACGTCACGTGCTTTTGTTGCTTTAGGTATAAATGGGTAGGTTTCTTTTTCCAGCCGGTACAGAACCTGCTGCCAGGTACGTTTACCGTCTTCACGCATTTTGGTGGTGTACCCCAAAATGAGTTGCTCAATGCTGCCTTTGAGCTGGTCTTCATACTGTTGCTGTTCGGCAGTTAAAAGTTGTTCCGCGATTTCAGCCTTGGGTGCTTTTCCTTCTTTAAGAAGGCCCGCATGCTCTTTACATTGCTGCCTGGCCTGTGCCAGTGACAGCTCCGGGAACCGCCCTAGCAGAATGAACTGCCGTTTCCCTTGCCAAAAGTAGCGATAATAAAAAACTCTCTGGCCTGATGGCTCAACTTTCACCCCTAATCGCCCTGCCCCGCGTTCACCACTTTTGTCCCACTCATAATAGGCAGTTTTCTTCGGCTTTAAGCCGCTTATCAGCGAGACAGTTAAATTATCAGACATAGCCTTTTTCAGTCCTTCGGTGTTACGTTACCTGAACATTTACAGGTGACGTAGTGGGTGACGTAAGGAAGATACTGAAGGCCAAAACACAGCACAACATGAAACAACGAAAATGAATTAACACCATGTTATTAAACAAAATAAAATCATGGCGATGAAAAATGCACAAAGATGAAACGCGTTATTAATATGACTCATAATCGCTTGGTCTCTGGTTCAAGTCCAGCAGGGGCCACCAAATTTTAGCTTTAAATTCATATGATTAAGCCACTCGAATGAGTGGCTTTTTTGTTGGCTGAATGACGGGTGCCCCCTTGTTGTCCCCTGAGTTTTCCTCCTGGCATTCGCCAGGCTATATTCCTCCTCTGATTTTTTGCTGCACCCTGTGCAAGCACACACGGAATCAATCAAATGTAGTTCGTCCTGCCGCTCACCCTCACAAACCCTAAAAACTAAAGAAATCCCCCATCGCGCCGATCATCATCCGTGTGTATTATTTCCTGTAGCGTTGCCCACAACTACCCTTAACTCAAATACTTAAGCGCCAAAGCGAAAGGCATCATGAGCACACCGATCAAACGGCTAGAAATCATTAAAAATGCCATTGAACTGGAAGATGACGACATCATCCAGAGCCAGCTGACACGGCTGAAGAATGAAGCGTTTGACGATGAGCTACAGGCAATCGTCGTGGCGCTTGAGCAGAAGAATTACACCGCCGCCATCAGGGCCATTACCGCCTGGCTGCAGGGCCAGCGCGCCATCACCCCGTGGCGCGACCCGCAAGTGGCAGCCAGCAAGCTGGAGCTGAAGGCGCTGGAAGAGCGTCTGCGCGATCTCATCGATCGCCGCAACGCGCGGGTGCAGCAGCTTGATGAGTTCAACGATCTCTATTTCTCCCGTCTCGGCCCGCTGATGCAGCAGATCCTCGCCCTGCGTAAAACGCTGGCAGAGCTCAACCTGCGTCGTCAGCAGGCGGAAGCGCGTCGTCGCGAGGAAGATTACCGTCGCTGCCAGCGCTATATGGCGCAGGCGGTGGAGGTGCTGGCGACGCTCACCCAGCGCTGGCGCGATCTCCCGGCCGACTCCGTGCAGGCGGCTGAGGCGCGCAAGCATCTGGAGCAGCAAAGTAATTTGATTGCTAATTTGCTGGCCGAGGCGCTGGAGCTGGAGAGCGGCTTAACGCGCGAAGAGGAGCCTGCTCGCCAGGCGCGTGACGAAGCCAACGAAGAGTACGAGAAGTATCGCGAGCAACATCACGATGTCGAAATGCGGCTGCGCAAAGGGAAGCACCTCTCTGAAGAAGATCAGAACGAACTCAAGCGTCTCTGGCGGCAGGCGAGCAAACTCTGTCATCCGGACCTGGTGGCGGACGACCTGAAAGAGGAAGCCAACGCGATGATGGTGCAGCTCAACCAGGCCAAACAGCGTGGCGACGTCAAGGCTATTCGCTCGCTGGTCGCCCGCCTGCAGCAGGGCTTCGAGCCGCTGATGGCCAGCGACAGGCTGAACGATCTGGAACGTATCCGCAAAAAAATGGCGCAGGTACGCGAGCAAATCGACACCTTAGTGAACGAGCTGGCGGAGCTGGAGAAAGAAGAGTCCTGGCTGCTGGTGTCGTCGCTGAGCAATATGGAGGCGTACTTTGCTCAGCAGGAGAAAGCCCTGCACGAGGTTCGCGCCTCGCTCGAACACCAGGTGAACGAAGCGCAAATGGATTCAGCAGCCTGATTATTTAGCGTGCCAGTAGGCGCTGGCACGCACCAACTGTTGATCAATCGCGTCAGTGTCAAACTGACGGCTCAGGCTTTTTACTACCTTTCCTTCCCCGGTCAGCCAGATAAAGTACTCTTCCGCCGGAACGGTCAACGCCGCCAGACGATCCGCCACCGCCTGCTCGCTGTGGCCCACTACCCAGGTGATGTCGACGTCGCTCAGGTGCGCCAGATAGTCCTTATATGCGTCGTTCCCGACCGTTACTACCGCGTGAATTTCTGGGCGAACCGGCAGTTTAGCAAGACTCTCTAAGCGTCGACGTAGCGCAGGCATACCGGATTCATCACACACGTACAGTTGCCAGGCGTAATCTTCCGGCACCACCAGCGAACCGCGCGGCCCACCAATGGTCAACGTGTCCCCCGCTTTCGCCTCAACCGCCCAGTTGCTGGCAATGCCGCCGTCATGAATGAAGAAATCGAGCACCAGTTCATGGCGAGACTCATCATACAGCGGCGTATAGTCGCGCGTCTGCGGACGCACGCCGTCGCCCCAGTCGATGCCTTCATCAGTCACCACGGGCGGCACAAACACCGCCCCCGGTGCCGGGAAAAAGACTTTGGTGTGGTCGTCGAAGCCGCGGGAGCTAAACCCCTCCAGCGCCTCGCCACCTAATACAACGCGCTGGAAACCCGCGCTCACGCGTTCCACGCGGAGCACCGTCAGCTCGCGAAAACGCAGGTCATTACGAACACGCTGTGGGTAACGGCTAGATGCCATTTTTAGCCCCCTCTCTGATGAATACGATATATCTAAATTAATTTTTAAATGATAATGATTACTAATCAGTAAAAAAGCAAGATCTTTTAGATTGCATCTGAATATATCTTAGATATATTTTAGATATATCAAATTGAAGGAATTACTATGCGACACGAACATGATGGCGGCGGACGCCGACCGCGCTTTTTCGGCCACGGCGATCTGCGGCTGGTGATTCTGGATATCCTGACCCGCAATGCGAGCCACGGCTATGAGCTGATCAAAGAGATTGAGAACCTGACCCAGGGTAATTACACCCCGAGCCCTGGGGTGATCTACCCGACGCTGGATTATTTGCAGGATCAGACCTTTATCACCATTACGGAAGAAGAGAACGGCAGAAAGCGAATTGCGATTACCGTGACGGGCCAGCAGTGGCTGGATGAGAACCAGGAACAGCTTGAGCACATACAGGCACGCATCAAAGCGCGTTCTGTCGGCTTCCAGCTGCGCAAAAAACCGCAGATGAAGCGGGCGCTGGATAACTTTAAAGCGGTGTTAGACCTGAAGGTGAATCAGGGAGAGCTCAGCGACGCGCAGCTTAAGCAGATTATCGGCGTCATTGACCGCGCGGCGCTCGAGATCTCCCAGCTGGATTAAGCCGGAGCGTGTTCGCTCACGCGGAAGACGCGTACCAGCTCTTTCAGGTGCATCGCCTGTTCGTTAAGCGATGCCGCCGCGGCGACGGACTCCTCCACCAGCGCGGAGTTCTGCTGGGTGGTGGCATCAATCAGGCCAATCGCGCTGTTAATCTGCGAGATCCCTTCCGTCTGCTCATGGCTGGCCTGGCGGATCTCACGCAGGATGACGTCCATCTCTTCCACGTTGCCCACCATCCCGTTGATCAGCGCGCTCGCTTTTTCCACCAGGTTCATGCCGTCCTGGGTCTGACTGGTGGAGCTCTCAATCAGCTCACGGATTTCGCTGGCCGACGATGCGCTCTTCTGGGCAAGCTGGCGCACCTCACCGGCCACCACCGCAAAGCCACGACCGTGCTCACCGGCGCGCGCTGCTTCCACGGCCGCGTTCAGCGCCAGAATGTTGGTCTGGAAAGCAATGGCGTCGATCAGGTCGATAATGTCGGACATCCGGTTCGACGTCTCGTTAATCAGGCGCATTTTGCTGGTCACCTGCTTCATCATCTCACCGTTGTTTTTAACCACCGTGGCAGCATCTGCCGAGAGGTTGGTCGCTTCGCCAGTGTGCGAGGCGGTGTTTTTCACCGTCGCGGTGATCTGCTCCATCGAGGCTGCTGTCTGTTCAACGGAACTTGCCTGCTCTTCCGTGCGCGCGGCGAGATCCTGGTTACCCGCAACGATCTGCGCGGCTGCGCTGGAGATATTCTCCGAGCCGGTTTGCACCTGCTGCACAATGTCCAGCAGACGGTTTTTCATCTCCATCAACGCATGCAGCAGTAAGCCCGTTTCGTCTTTGCCGTGCGGCGTGATGCTGCCCGTCAGATCGCCCTCTGAAATGGCCTTCGCAAAATTCACCGCCTCGCCGAGCGGACGGGTGATAGCGCGCACGATAAACCAGCCGATCAGGCTGCCTGCCGCGACGCTAAAGAGGGTGATGAGGATCAGCAGCAGTCGGTTAGACCTGAAATCCCCTTCTACCTGCGCGCCTGCACTCTGCATCTCGCTGTTTTGAATGACAATCAGCTCCTTCACCTTCGCTTTATAAGCCTGCTGCACGGCAAGGGTGGTGGTCATCATCTCTTGAATGGCACCCGCACGATTGTTGTTCTGCACCGCCTGCAGGATGCGATAGCGCGAGTCCAGATACTGCTGGCGCACGCTGCGGATATCTGCCAGCACCTGCTGAGACTTTTCATCCTGCAACGCGTTGTTCAGCTCGCCCAGGATTACCGTGATGTGCTCGCTGATCTCTTTCAGGTGCTGCTGAGATTGCCCCGTGTAAGTGCCCTGCTCGTCCAGCAGCATCAGCTGTTGAGTGCTAATAAATTCCTGGAAGTTATCGATTAACTGGTTCGCTTTTACCGTGGTCGGATAATCACGGGTAATAATGGATTGCATCCCATTATTTGCCCGGTTCAGACTCAGCAGAGACAGGCTCGCGCTGATTGCCATCAGGACAATAAAGAACCCAAACGCCAGAAATAATTTCGTGCCGATCTTTACGTCATGTAAGAACATATTTACTCCATCGATGTGATTATTTCTCAGACGATCGCTGTTATCGGTAACGAATTCGCTAACTTTATGACTTTGATCGTTTTTTTATTTCATAACCATCACAATAGATAGGCAGAGACTATTAATTTCGTCTCATCGATCGTTACCAGACGACCAGAAGCGTGTTTTGCAAAACAGCATCATGGAAAACTGACTTAGGCAGGAATAAATAACTGAGGCACTTTTTTTAGTTATTTAATATTATATTAACAATAAAGCACATTAATAGTCACAAGCAGTCATAAAAAAGCCGTTTATTCCTTACGGAATAAACGGCTTTTCCGGAACTTTACTGACTCAATGGAGCACGGTTACCGCATCCTTCAGACGCCCGGCACGGTGTTTCACCATGGCAGAAATGTGTGCGCTCTCCTCGACCAGGTCGGCATTTTTCTGCGTGATGCTGTCCAGCTCGGCCACCGCACGGGTTAATTCTGAGAGCCCGGTGGCCTGCTCGGAGGTGGAGTGACTGATCTGAGCGATAAGCTGCGTCACGTTTTTCACCTGCTCGACAATGTCATCCATCGTGCGGCCAGCGGCGTGCACCTGCTCGGCGCCGGACTGCACTTTGCTGGCGCTGGCATCAATGAGTTTACGAATATCGTTAGCCGCACTGGCGCTGCGGCTGGCGAGATGGCGGACTTCGCCCGCGACCACGGCAAACCCTTTCCCCTGCTCACCCGCCCGTGCCGCTTCAACTGCCGCATTGAGCGCCAGGATATTGGTCTGGAAAGCGATGTCGTTTATCAGAGAGGTAATCGAGCCAATTCGCTGCGTGCTGTCGGCGATGTCATCCATGGTTTTGACCACGGTCTGCATCGCATTGCCGCCCTTCGTCGCCGCACTGCTCGCGGCAACGGAGAGTTTATCCACCTCGGCGGCAGTTTCAGAGTTGCTCTGCACGGACGCGGCCATCTGGTTCATCGTTGCGACGGTCTGCTGCACATTCGCTACCGTCTGACGCGTACGATCGTTCAGATCTTCATTACCCCGGGCCAGCCTGTCGCTGCCGTCACGCACGCTCACCACCTGGCTCGAGACGTCGTTGATCAACCAGCGGCACATCAGCCCAAGCTGGCCTATCGCGCGCAGGGTCAGTCCCAGCTCGTCACTGCGGTTCAAATGCTGCACGCTGTTGCGCTCCCCGGTAGCCACCCTCAGGGCCTGTCGCGCCACGTTTTCGACCGGACGCACAATCTGTTGCTCAAACAGCAGCGTCCCCAGCAGCATGACCACCGCAGCCGCAACGAGCGGCATCCACCCTGCGGAGGTGGCGATCAGCGTGGCGGCGAGGACGGCAAAAAGCACCGCCATTACGCTACGCACCCGCCAGCGCAGCGGCATGGCCGGCAGTTTACCCAGCCAGCCCTTTCCCACCACCAGTCCTTTATGAATACGTTTCTTACAGCTGCCGTCATTCAGCGCGCGGTAGAGCGGCTCCACGGTGGCTATCTCTTCCGCCGTGGCTTTGGTGCGGATCGACATATAGCCCGTCACCTTCCCGTGACGCACCATTGGCACCGCATTCGCGCGCACCCAGTAGTGGTCACCGTTTTTGCGCCGATTTTTGACAATCCCGCTCCACGGTTCCCCCTGTTGCAGGGTGTACCACATATCGGCAAAGGCGGCTTTTGGCATATCAGGGTGGCGCACCATATTGTGCGGCTGACCCGTCAGCTCATCAAGCGGGTAACCGCTCACCTGCACGAACGTGTCGTTGGCGTGGGTAATGTAGCTGTGGATGTCTGTGGTAGACATTAAGGTGGTGTCATCGTCCAGAGGATATTCATTCTGGGTGACATAGGTTGGAGAGGACATTGTGAGCATCCCTTGCAGGTTATTTGAATGTTAAATTTGTGGGTAATTGTTTTTTCGGCGGTAACCAATTTATCTTTAGTTGTTAAACTTGATGGAGATCGCAGATTTCACTTAAACCGCACTTTTTGTGAGAATTTATAATTCATTGATTTGAAATACTTTCTCTTGGAAATTACCTGCAAAGCATGACCTGTTAACGCCCGCTTAAGTGGCATGCATTGCACTCCTTTCGTGCAATTGCGCTTTTATGCCCCGTCCTGCACGTGCTGTGCCTTATCGCTAAATCCCGTTTCGGTTGTATCGGCATGATTAAATATTGTGCAACATTATTTTAACCTGGCGTTTATCCCGATTTTCGTTAAGTCCTCTGAAGTGGCGTAATCCCTGCAATACTTAAACCAGTATCATGTGATACGCGATCCCCGGGAGCATATTTTGAACAGGTTACCTTCCAGCGCCTCGGCTCTTGCCTGTACCGCGCACGCATTGAATCTCATAGAGAAGCAAACGCTTGATCATGAGGAGATGAAACAACTTAACCGAGAGGTCATCGATTACTTTAAAGAGCACGTCAATCCAGGATTTCTGGAGTATCGCAAATCTGTTACCGCCGGCGGGGATTACGGAGCCGTAGAGTGGCAAGCGGGAAGTCTGAACACGCTTGTCGACACCCAGGGACAGGAGTTTATCGATTGCCTTGGTGGTTTTGGTATCTTCAACGTGGGGCACCGTAATCCAGTTGTGGTTTCCGCCGTACAGAATCAACTTGCGAAACAACCTCTCCATAGCCAGGAACTGCTCGACCCGCTTCGCGCCATGCTCGCGAAAACGCTGGCGGCCTTAACGCCCGGCAAACTGAAATACAGCTTCTTTAGTAACAGCGGCACGGAATCGGTCGAAGCGGCGATTAAACTCGCCAAAGCGTACCAGTCGCCGCGTGGGAAATTCACCTTCATTGCCACCAGCGGCGCGTTCCACGGTAAATCCCTGGGCGCACTGTCGGCGACCGCTAAATCCACCTTCCGCAAGCCGTTTATGCCGCTGCTGCCGGGCTTCCGCCACGTGCCGTTCGGCGACATTAACGCCATGCGCACCGCGCTGAGTGAATGCCGTAAAACCGGCGATGACGTGGCGGCGGTGATCCTGGAGCCGATTCAGGGCGAAGGCGGCGTGATCCTGCCTCCGCAGGGCTATTTGCCTGCCGTGCGTCAGCTGTGCGATGAGTTTGGCGCCCTGCTGATCCTCGACGAAGTCCAGACCGGGATGGGACGCACCGGCAAGATGTTTGCCTGCGAGCACGAGAACGTTCAGCCAGACATTCTGTGTCTGGCGAAAGCGCTCGGCGGCGGCGTGATGCCGATTGGTGCTACGGTAGCCACCGAGGAGGTATTCTCGGTGCTGTTCGACAACCCGTTCCTGCATACCACGACCTTTGGCGGTAACCCGCTGGCCTGTGCGGCCGCGCTGGCGACCATCAACGTGCTGCTGGAACAAAACCTGCCTGCGCAGGCGGAGCAGAAAGGCGACATGCTGCTGGATGGCTTCCGCCAGCTGGGCCGGGAATATCCGGATCTGGTGCAGGATGCACGCGGCAGAGGGTTATTGATGGCGATTGAGTTTGTCGACAACGAAATCGGCTATAGCTTCGCGAGCGAGATGTTCCGCCAGCGGGTACTGGTGGCCGGAACGCTCAACAACTCGAAAACCATCCGTATTGAACCGCCGCTGACGCTGACGATTGAGCAGTGCGAGCAGGTGCTGAAAGCGGCACGTAAAGCGCTGGCAGCACTGCGTGTGAGCGTGGAAGAGGCGTAAAAAGCGCCGGGTGACGCTACGCTTACCCGGCCTAAGCAAGCCCGGTAAGCGTTAGCGCCACCGGGCAGTTTTTTACCGGTGAAACTCCGCCACCGTCATGGTGAAGCGAAGCACGGTATCGCCTTCGTTCCCATAGCCGTGCGCCATTTCTGTTTTGGCGACCGCCGACGCGCCAGCCTCAACCTGCGTCACCGTCTCGCCCACCGTCAGCGACAATACCCCCTCGTTCACGTGTAGCAGTTCACATGTGCCTGCCGGGTGCCCCGGTGAAGAGAAGTGTTCCCCCGGCTGCATCTCCCACTGCCACAGTTCAATCATGTCCGGGCCAGCGGTACCCGCCAGTAATCTGGCAGAACCGCCCTTTGCGCCCTGCCACAGAACCGGGATAGCCTGTTTTTCAATAACATGCACGACCGGTTCGCTGGAGACGTTAACAATATCCGCCACGGAAACGCCCAGCGCGGCAGCCAGTTTGCACAGGATAGCGATACTGGGATTGGCGGCCCCCTTTTCGATCTCCACCAGCATGCCTTTGCTGACGCTGGCGCGGCGGGATAGCTCATCCAGCGACAATTTTTTATCTTTACGCCAGTTGCGGATGCGGTTCGCCACGGCCAGGCTTACCTGGGCAACATCGGCCCCCTGCTCAGTCATTATATTGACTTTATCAGTCATTGGTCACTACCATGGTATAAAACAGTCAATACAGGATTATTTATGTCTCTCGTTACGCCGTCAATAGACCCGCGTCTTGCCGGGATTGCCCCGGGCTTTCGGGCGCTGAGCATTCTGGTTGAAGCCGCACAGATTACCCATCCAGAAGTTGCCCCCGCCGCGCTGACGCAGGCTTGCCAGCAGGTGTTGAATGATGATGTACCGTGGGCACAAGCGCATCTCGCTGCCTGGGATGAGGTATTTAAAAACTTTGGCGCGAAGCCAAAACGTACCCCCTGCTCGGCCTCCGCACTGCGAAAGCGGGTGCTTAAAGACGGTTCGCTACCTTCACTCGACCCGGTGGTGGACATCTATAATGCGGTCAGTATTCGCTACGCCATTCCGGTAGGGGGCGAGAATCTCGCGGCCTATTCCGGTGCGCCGCGCCTGACGCTGGCCGAGGGCAATGAACCCTTTGACACCCTGAAAGAGGGCCAGCCGGTGGTGGAATACCCGGATGCTGGCGAGGTCATCTGGCGCGACGATATGGGCGTCACCTGTCGTCGCTGGAACTGGCGACAAGGAATACGTACCCGTCTTGATAGCCAGGCGCAGACCATGTGGTTTATTCTCGAAAGTCTGCCAACGATGCCGTCAGGTGCGCTCGAAGAAGCGGGCGAGGAGCTGGTCAGCAATCTGCAACGATTAATGCCAGGCGCAACGGCTCAGGTTCAACTGCTGGAACTGTAAGAGGACAACACGATGTTTCACGGGTTAAGTGCGTTTCCGTTAACGCCCCTGAAAGAGGGGAAGTTTGACGAGCAGGCCTTTATCAACCTGCTTCGCCCCCTGGTCGACGCGGGGGTGGATTCGCTGGGTATTCTGGGTTCAACGGGCAGCTATGCCTACCTCACCGTTGAGGAGCGCACGCATATTACCCGCTGCGCGGTGGAACATGCCAATGGCATTCCGGTCATGGTCAGTATTGGCGCACTGAGACTGGATGACATTCTGCGTCTGGCTGAGCACGCGCAGAAGGCGGGAGCATCCAGCGTGCTGATGGCACCGGTGTCGTACCAGCGTTTGACGACGGACGAGGTATATTCGCTATATGAGACGGTAACTCGCCAGCTCTCCGTCCCGCTGTGCGTTTATGATAATCCCGCCACCACCGGGTTTGAGTTTAGCGACGAGCTGATGTTTGCCGTGGCGGCGCTGCCCAATATTGGCTCGGTGAAAATGGGCCACATGCCGGAGGATGTGTCGCGGGTGCGGGCGCGTCTTCCGAAGACGGTCACGCTGGGGATAAGCGGCGACTGGCGGGCAGCATCCGCCCTGCAGGCCGGGTTTGACGTCTGGTATTCCGTCGTCGGCGGGCTGTTCCCTCAGGCGGCACTGGCAATTGCGCACTCGAAAGACAGCATGGAATCAGAACGTCTGGAGCCACTGTGGGCGCTGTTCCGCCGTTACGGCAGCGTGCGGGTGATGGCAGCGGCAGCCGAGATGATGGGAAAAGTGGAGGCACCGGCGCTCCCCTTCCCACTGCAGGCGATTCAGGGTGAGCCGCGCGAGGCGCTTGCTGCGATCCTGGCGGACCTGAAGCTGGCCTGAAAAATGCCGGGTGGCGCTAGCGATTACCCGGCCTACAAAACTTCATCAATCTGTTGCGTCCCCGATCAAACGTGGAATCTCGCAATAATGATTCCTTTTCCAGTATGAGATATCATTTCCCGATAATCGGCCAGCCACCTCTGAGGGACCATGCGCTATTTTTTTCTGGAATGGGTCAATCCTTTCGAAATCATGATGCTTAATTCGCTTGCTCAGGATCATCCCGTTAAGCAAATTAATCGAATTATGCGACGTTATAAATCAATCAATGCCCTGTTACCAGGCAACGCATTAAAAAAATGGCATAAACGCACCCACTGTGCTGTGAAATTATCAGCAATCAAGCCCGATGATATTGCGATTTGCAATGGATACAGCGTCTTTCCATTCCTGGATTATGTCGCCAGTATGCCTTGTAAAAAAGTGCTGATTCTCCGCGACTCCGTTGAAGCCCTGACACGGAAACGACGTCACCTTGGGCAACTGGCTCAGGATCAAGATTACATCGAGACCGTTCGCCCGGTCTTTGATGCTATTTATAGCTTTGATCCCGCCGATTGCGAACGTTATAACCTGCGTGCGATTGAGCAGTTTTTGCCCTTTAGCTGGAAAGAAATCGAGCAGTTTCAAAAACAAAATCCAACTGAAAATAAAAGCTGTTTTTTTGTCGGTGGCTATGAACCCATTCGCGCAAATGTTGTGCGCACATTGACGCCGGTACTCGAAAATTGCGGCTACAAGACAGATTTCTACCTGCTGGATAAGTACGATAACCAGGGTAACTATCCCGATAATTGTCAAAATAAAAAACTGAGTTATCAGGAAAATATTGAAAAAGCCAAACGCTGCTCTGTCATGCTGGAAATAAACAAACCTGAGCAACAGGGATTAACTCTCCGCGCTCTGGAAGCCCTGATTCTGAATAAGAAGCTGATCACCACAAACGCGTCGATTAAAAACATGGCGCTTTACCATCCCGACCGTATTTTCATTTTTAACGGTGTAAATACCGAGAGTCTGGAAGCGTTTCTTCACAGCGACCTGCCTGAAAGAGATGAAAAACTCCTCAGACAATATTGTGCAGACAGCCTGCTCACAACGTTACAAAAGCATCATCCCTGATCGATGCTTGCCCGGCAGACCGGTCTACCGGGCAAAAAAAACTACTCCGGCAACAACCCCACAAAACTGCGTTTTTTGCGCGGCTCCGACATCAGGTCCTCAAGCTTATCCACGCACGCCAGATAGTGCGGCGTCTGCTTATGCGCCAGCACCGCCGCTTCGTCTTTATAGGCTTCGTAGATAAAGAACCGGGTTTTCACCCTCGGATCCTGCAGGACGTCAAAACGCAGGTTTCCCGGCTCCTTAATCGCCCCTTCATGGTTGGCGCGAAACACCGTCAGAAACTCGTCCACCCGCTCGGGTTTGATGTTGATCTCCACTAACGTCACGTTCATTTTGCTTCTCCCTGTTTCTCTTCCTGCCAGAACTGGAACGCTTCACGGGCGCTCATGTTCTCGTGAACCACTTTTTTCACTGCCTTCAGCATGGCGAGCGGCGCGCTGGACTGGAAGATATTGCGCCCCATGTCCACACCGGATGCGCCCTGGTCAATCGCGCGCCAGCACATCTCCAGCGCCTCGTGCTCCGGCAGCTTTTTGCCGCCGGCGATGACGATCGGCACCGGGCAGCTGGCGGTGACTTTTTCAAAGCCCTCATCCACATAATAGGTTTTGACGAACTGCGCCCCCATTTCGGCGGCAATGCGGCTGGCAAGTGAGAAATACCGCGCGTCGCGCGCCATCTCTTTCCCCACCCCTGTCACCGCGAGGGTTGGCATGCCGTAGCGGGCACCAGCGTCGACAAGCTTGATGATGTTGTTGATCGACTGATGCTCGAACTCGCTGCCAATGTAGACCTGTGCTGCGACCGCGCAGACGTTCAGCCGGAGCGCATCTTCCATTGCCACCGCCACGCACTCGTTGGACAATTCGCCCAGAATTGAGTTACCGCCGGAGGCGCGCAGCACAACCGGTTTGTTGGTGGCCGCAGGCACGGTGCTCCGCAGGATACCGCGGGTACACATCAGCACATCGGTTTCGCCAAACAGCGGCGCAATGGAGAGATCGATACGCTCAAGGCCGGTGGTCGGCCCCTGGAAATAACCGTGGTCAAAGGCCAGCATCACCGTGCGGTTGCTTTGCGGGTTGAAGATGCGCGAAAGCCTGGACTGCATCCCCCAGTCCAGCGAACCACAGCCCTTCAGGGTAAACGGCACATTTTGCTGTGGCGTGCCGATGCCAAAATCCTTCCCGTCTTTGATGTCGTCTAAATCAGCCATTTGTTCCCCCGTCAGAAATCGTATTTGTTGATGTTCTCTTTAGTGAACACCACGCGTTCCGGCAGCAGCACGATGCCGTTACCTTTCGCCTCATACTGGTAGCCCTGCACGCTGTTCGGTTCGACCTTCAGCGTACCGATCTCTTTCACGTCCACGCTGTCGCCAACGTTAAGATCGCCTTTTTTCAGTAAACGATCGGCGACATTGACCGCAATTTTGCCCTGTTGCACCACGTCCCACAGGCCGAAGGCTTTTACCGTGCCGCGCTCCACGTATGGACGCATGACGTTTGGCGTGCTGAACCCGACAATCGCCACCCCTTCCCGCTTCAGGTTTTCTGCTGCCTGCGCAGCGGCTGGCAGGGCGTTGGCATCCGGGGCGATGATCGCATCCAGATCCGGATACGCTTTTAAGATCCCCTCGGCGGTTTGCAGGGATTTGGTGGCATCGTTATAGCCAAACTGAGTGGTCACGATCTGCCACTGAGGATGATCTTTCTCGATTTTAGCCTTCGCCTCTTTCACCCACTGGTTCTGGTCGGTGACCGTTGGGCTGGAGTAGAAGAATGCCACTTTGGCATTCGGTTTGGTGACCTGCTTGCCCGCCATCTCCACCAGCAGGCCGCCGAGCTGTTCCGGCGTCCCCTGGTTGATATATATGCTGCGGCACTCCGGTTTGGTGTCGGAATCCCAGGTCAGCACTTTGACGCCGCGCTGCATCGCGCGTTTTAAGGCCGGGCAGAGGCCGTCCGGCGACACGGCAGAGACGATAATCGCGTTGTAGCCCTGGTTAACGAAGTTGTTGATGAGCTGCACCTGGCCGGAAACGCTCGGCTCGGTTGGACCGTCATAGGTGACGTCCACGCCGAGGTCTTTCCCCGCCTCTTTCGCACCGTTACCGCCGCTGGTGAAGAAGCCAACCCCCACCAGTTTCGGGATAAAGGCAATCCGATCCGCCGCCTGCGCCGAGGCGAAGCTGAGGGCCATTGCCAGGACTATCAGTTTTGTTTTCATCTTACGCTCCGGAAAGTTTTCTAAAGAGAGAACGCACCCATTCGCGGTGCAGACTCAGCGAACGACCCATCACCACCACAACCAGCAGCGCTCCTGAAAGCGCGCTCGATACCTGGTTGGGGATGCCGACCATCTGTAAACCCTGTTGCAGGTACCCCACCAGCAGCGCTGCCAGCGCCGTACCGACAACCGAACCTGACCCGCCGTAGATATTCGCCCCGCCGAGTACGGCGGCGGTGAGCGCAGGCATCAGCAAATCGCGCCCCAGATCTGACCGCGCGGAACCGAAATAGGAGACCATGACCAGTGCGGCAATGGCCGAGGCCACGCCCACCAGACCATACAGCGCGTAGGGCATACCGTTAACCGACAGCGCCGCATAGCGTGCCGCTCGCGGGTTCTGGCCAATCAAAAACAGATGACGGCCAAAGCGCCCGCGGTGGGTAATCAGCCAGAAGAAAACGGTAATCACAGCGAACAGCACCAGCGGGAGCGGCAGGCCAACGACCGTGAGATTCGCGAACGCGGTAAAGCTGTCCGGGAAGCCGCCGATGCCCTCATAGCCCGTCGCCCCCGCCATGCCGGAAAGCAGCAACGCCCCGCCACCGTAGAGATAGAGCGTGCCGAGGGTAATCACCAGTGGACTGATGCCGGTGTAGTGGATCAGCGCCGCATTCACCAGCCCGCACAGCAGGCCGAGCAGCAGCGTCAGCGGAATGGCCACCGCCATCGGCCACCCGGCCTGCATCATCACCCCCAGCGCGATGGCGCACAGGCCGATGGTCGAACCCAGCGAGATGTCGATCCCGCCGCTGATAATGACAAGCGTGAGCGGCAGCGCCACGATACCGATACCGATGAAGTCGCTGGTGCTGAACAGCAGCATATTGATGTCGAGCATGCGCGGGTTAATGGCGCCAAAGAGCAGGATCTCCAGCACCAGCAAAACCAGCAGCGCGCTTTCCCAGTTAAGCTTCATTTACGCCACCTCTTTTTTGCGTTTGGGAAAGGGAGTGACGTGCTTTCCCCCTCTGTGACCTGGCTGGAAGCGGCCGTATTTCAGCGCCCGCTGATGGCGCGCCAGCGCCTGACGCAGCCGCCCGTCGAGCACCAGTACGCCCAGCAGCACCAGCCCGGCGATAAAGTCATTCCACCAGGCTGGCAGCCTGAACAGCACCAGTACGGTGTCGATTTGGGTGAGGAAGAAAGCCCCAAGCAAGGCACCGATCAGCGTGCCGGTGCCGCCCAGCAGAGAGATCCCCCCGAGCACGCAGGCGGCGATGGCCTTCATCTCCAGCCCGCTGCCGGTCTGGTTGGGGACAAAACCAATTTGCGCGGCAAAGACAATCCCTGCGCAGGCCGCCAGCATGCCGTTCAGTGTAAAGGCGAGCATGCGGGTGCGGTTCACCGCTACGCCCAGCTGACGCGCGGCGGCGAGGTTATCCCCCACCGCGTAGAAATCACGGCCGAACGCGGTACGCGACAGCGTCCACGCGCCCGCGGCTGCGATAATTAACACCACCATACCGAGTGGCGACATGCCGATGGCAAGCGGTTCAGAGAGAGATTTCAGCCCCGGCGGCAACCCTTCAATCCACTTCCCGCCCGTCCAGAGCAGCATCGCCCCGCGATACAGCCCCAGCGTGCCGAGGGTGGCGACAATCGCCGGGATGCGCAGCCCCACCACCAGCACGCCGTTGAATGCCCCGGCCAGTGCGCCAATCGACAGTGCGAAGAGGATGGAAACGGGCAGGCTGTAGCCGCCATTGAGCGCCACGCCGACGGCGATTGCCGACAGCCCAACGGTCGAGCCCACCGAGACGTCAATATTGCGGGTCAGCATGACCAGCGCGGCACCGATGGCCAGCAGGATCAGGATCTGGGCACTGGCGAAGATCATCCCCAGCGTTTGCAGGCTGAAGTAAGACGGGTTCAGCGCCACCAGCACGGCAAACAGTGCCAGAATGGCGAGAAACGCGCTCAACTCACGGTTCTTTAATAAGGTCTTCATGATTGCCCCCCGAACGCCAGCGCCATCATCCTGTCGAGGCTAACGGCATGGCGCTGCAGCTCGCCGCTGAGTACGCCCTGATGCATCACCAGTACGCGATCGGCAAGGCCTGGGAACTCATCGAGATCGCTTGAGATCATCAGTACCGCGACGTTCTGCGCGGCCACGCTTTTGATGAGTTGGTAGATATCGGCGCGCGCGGAGACGTCCACGCCACGCGTCGGTTCATCGACAATAAGGAGTAAAGGATTGGCCTCCAGACAGCGCGCCAGCAGTACCTTCTGCTGGTTGCCGCCGGAGAGCGTACGCACGGTTTGATCCGCATGGTTGAGCTTAATCCCGAGCGCACGGTGATAGCGCTCTACCACCGCCGACTCCCGCTTGCGCTGCTGCCAGAGAGACGGCTCGTTCAGCACCACGGTGTTCCAGCGGATCGGCGCGTCGAGGAACAGGCCGGAAACCTGCCTGTCTTCCGGCAGGTAAACCAGCCCTTTTTCCAGACGTGAACCAGGCGGCTCGGCAGTGATTTCCTGATTCTCCAGCCAGACGCGCCCCCCGCGCACCGGACGCAGGCCGTAAAGCGTTTCGGCAAACTCGGTGCGCCCGGATCCCACCAGCCCGGCCAGGCCGACGATCTCACCGGCGAAGATCTCAAGACTCAGATCGATAAACCCCTCCCCGGTGAGATCCTCCACGCGCAGCACCGGGAAATCCTGCGGCTGGGTGCGGCGGTTGCCCGGCAACGCCAGCCACAGCTTTTGCGTCTCGCTCAGAGATTTTTCCCGACTCACTGGCGTCATGGCGGCAATCAGGGCGTTATCGTCAAACTGCGCGGTTTCACCGCTCAGCACCACTGCACCGTCACGCATCACCGAGATGTGGCTCGAAAGCAGGCGAATTTCCGGCAGCTTATGCGAGATAAAAACAATGCCGACGCCAAGCGCCTGCAACGCGCGGATCTGGCGGAACAGGCGTTCGGTTTCGCCGGGCGTGAGCGAGGCGGTGGGTTCGTCGAGGATCAGGATCCTGGCGTTGCGCATTAATCCGCGGAGGATCTCTACCATCTGCTGATCCGCCACTTCCAGAGTGCTGGCGGTGGCATCAAGGTTAAGCTGGCATTGCAGCTGCTGGAGCTTATCGGCCAGGCGCGGTTCCAGATCCCGTTCACGGGGCAGGCGAAAGAGGATATTTTCCCGCACCGTCAGGTTGGGGAACAGCAGCGGCTCCTGCGGTACCAGATAAATGCCGAGCTTATGCGCCTGCGCTGGCGTAAGCCGTGCAAAAGACTCCCCCGCAACCGAAAGTTCACCGCTGTCAGGCGTTTCAACTCCGGCGATGATCTTCATCAGCGTCGATTTTCCCGCGCCGTTCCCGCCCATCAGGGCGTGTACCTGGCTCGCGAGCAGCGTGAAATCAATGCCTTTTAACACCGGCACGCCCGAGAACTGCTTGCTGATCCCCCGCGCTTCAATAAGTGGTGTCATCATCGCTCCGCTATTGAACAAATGATTTTTAGATTTAATAATGTTCAAAAGCGTAGACGGTGAACTATATTTACAACCGTGCAGGGATCACAGTTTTATTGATTAAGATCCAGATAAAACAGAAACCCGCTTAAAGATCCGTTTTGTCGCGTGGCTCACATTTTCCCTTCGCGTCATCACGAACATATGATCTAAATTTTTATAAGAGTTCAATTATGAGCGATAAACGCACTGCGGAAGAAGGACGGTTTGCCGGGCTGGCGCTGGCGGAAGAGGAGCTGGTGGCGCGCGTGGCCTGGTGCTATTACCACGACGGGCTGACCCAGAACGACATCGGTGAGCGACTCGGGCTGCCGCGTTTGAAGATCTCCCGTCTGCTGGAGAAAGGCCGCCAGTCCGGGGTGATCCGCGTGCAGATCAACTCCCGTTACGAGGGCTGTCTGGCGCTGGAAACCGAACTACAGCAGCGCTTTGGGCTGAAGCTGGTGCGCGTGATGCCCGCCCTGAATACGCCGCCGATGAACGTGCGGCTGGGCATTGGCGCGGCGCAGTCGCTAATGGGCGTGCTGGAGCCCGCCCAGCTGTTGGCGGTGGGATTTGGTGAAACGACCATGAGCAGCCTGCAGCACCTGAGCGGCTTTATCAGCTCGCAGCAGATCCGCCTGGTGACGCTCTCCGGCGGCGTCGGGCCGTATATGACCGGTATCGGCCAGCTGGACGCGGCCTGCAGCGTCAGCATGATCCCCGCCCCGCTGCGCGTGTCATCCGCCTCCGTTGCCGGGATCTTAAAACGCGAAACCAGCGTGCGGGACGTGATCCTCGCCGCCACCGCCGCCGACGTGGCGGTGGTCGGCATAGGTTCGGTGAACCAGCGCCGTGACGCCACGATACTGCGCTCCGGCTATATCAGCGAAGGTGAACAGTTGATGTACGCCCGCAAAGGCGCAGTCGGCGACATTCTCGGTTATTTCCTTAATGCCGAGGGGGAATGCGTTGAGGAGCTGGAGATCCATAAAGAATTACTCGGCGTCACGCTCGATGAACTGGCGCAACTGCCCACCATCGTTGGCGTGGCCGGCGGGGAAGAGAAAGCCGATGCGATTTATGCCGCACTTAAGGGTCGCCGTATCAATGGCCTGGTGACGGAGGAGACGACAGCCCGCGCGGTGCTGGCCCTGACGTAACGGGGATGCCCTGCGCTAACAACGAGGCAAGCTCATGAGTTACCTTTTAGCGTTAGATGCAGGGACCGGCAGCGTTCGCGCCGTGATTTTCGATTTACAGGGCAACCAGATTGCCGTCGGTCAGGCCGAGTGGAAGCACCTGAGCGTGGAGAACGTACCGGGATCGATGGAGTTCGATCTCGACACCAACTGGCGGCTGACCTGCCAGTGCATTCATCAGGCGCTGGAGCGTGCGCACCTGACCGCGGCGGATATCCAGTCCGTTGCCTGCTGCTCCATGCGCGAAGGGATTGTGCTGTACGACCGCAACGGCGAGGCCATCTGGGCCTGCGCCAACGTCGACGCCCGCGCCAGCCGCGAGGTGGCCGAGCTCAAAGAGATCCACGACAACTGCTTTGAATCCGAAGTGTATGACGTCTCCGGGCAAACTCTCGCCCTGAGCGCCATGCCGCGCCTTCTGTGGCTGGCGCACCATCGCCCCGACATTTACCGCAAGGCCGCGACCATCACCATGATCAGCGACTGGCTGGCGGCGAAGCTTTCCGGCGAGCTGGCGGTGGATCCCTCCAATGCGGGCACCACGGGCATGCTCGATCTCTTTTCCCGCGACTGGCGTCCGGCGCTGCTCGACATGGCCGGGCTGCGCGCCGATATTCTCTCCCCGGTGAAAGAGACCGGCAGCGTACTGGGGGCCATTACCCATGAAGCCGCGCAGCAAAGCGGCCTGCGCGAAGGCACGCCGGTGGTAATGGGCGGTGGCGATGTACAGCTGGGCTGCCTGGGGCTGGGAGTGGTCCGCGCCGGACAAACGGCGGTGCTGGGCGGCACCTTCTGGCAGCAGGTGGTGAACCTGCCGCAGGTGCGCACCGACCCCGATATGAATATCCGCGTGAACCCGCACGTCATCCCCGGCATGGCCCAGGCGGAGTCGATCAGCTTCTTCACCGGGCTGACCATGCGCTGGTTCCGCGACGCCTTTTGCGCAGAAGAAAAGCTGATTGCCGGGCGGATGGGAGTGGACACCTATACCCTGCTGGAAGAGATGGCGAGCCGCGTGCCGGCAGGCTCCCACGGGGTGATGCCGATCTTCTCCGACGCGATGCATTTCAAGCAGTGGTACCACGCCGCGCCGTCGTTTATTAACCTCTCTATCGACCCGGAAAAGTGCAACAAAGCGACACTGTTCCGTGCCCTGGAAGAGAATGCGGCAATCGTTTCGGCCTGCAACCTGGCGCAGATTTCGCGCTTCTCCGGCGTGACGTTTGAAAGTTTAGTTTTTGCGGGCGGAGGAGCAAAAGGCGCCCTGTGGAGTCAGATCTTAAGCGACGTCACCGGACTGCCGGTACGCGTGCCGGAAGTGAAAGAGGCGACAGCGCTCGGCTGCGCGATTGCGGCAGGCGCAGGCGCGGGATTATTTGCAGATATGGCCTCAACGGGCGAGCGGCTGGTGAAGTGGAGCCGTGAGTTCACGCCAAATCCCCAGCATCGTGAGCTGTATGACGGCATGATGCAAAAATGGCAGGCGGTGTATGCCGACCAGCTTGGGCTGGTGGATAGCGGGCTGACCACATCGATGTGGCAGGCCCCGGGATTGGTACGGGTAGCGGCGCCGTAAAAAACGCCGGATGGCGCTGCGCTTATCCGTTCTGGGGTTTTGTAGCCCTGGTAAGCGCAGCGCCACCGGGGAAGTTCTTTGAGATCTATCACAATCATTCGATCCCGCTTTTACCTTTCCGCTGCCGCTGGCTAAATTAGTAACTCATCCGACCACATAACAATAATTTTACACTGGAAGAGACTATGAGCCGCTACCCGTCGTTGTTCGCCCCCCTGGATCTGGGGTTCACCACCCTTAAAAACCGCGTGTTAATGGGCTCGATGCACACTGGGCTGGAAGAGCGTCCGGACGGTGCCGAGCGTCTGGCGGCCTTCTACGCCGAGCGCGCGCGGCATGGCGTGGCGCTGATTGTCACCGGTGGCGTAGCACCTGCGTCTTCAGGCGTGACGATGGAAGGTGGCGCGGTGTTGAACGATGCGAGCCAGCTTGCACATCACCGTATCGTTACCGACGCGGTTCACAAAGAGGGCGGCAAAATCGCCCTGCAAATCCTGCACACCGGGCGCTACAGCTATCAGCCGAAACTGGTCGCGCCGTCGGCCATTCAGGCGCCGATTAACCGCTTCACACCGCATGCCCTCAGCCACGACGAGATCATAGCGCTGATTGACGACTTCGCCCGCTGCGCGGCGCTGGCGCGTGAAGCAGGTTATGACGGCGTCGAAGTTATGGGCTCAGAAGGTTATCTGATCAACGAATTCCTTGCCGCCCGCACTAACCAGCGCGAGGACGAATGGGGCGGCGACTATGTCCGCCGCATGCGCTTTGCCGTTGAAGTTGTGCGTGCGGTGCGCGAACGAACAGGAACAGATTTTATTATCATCTTCCGCCTGTCGATGCTCGACCTGGTGGAGGGCGGCGGGACGTTCGACGAAACCGTGCAGCTGGCGCAGGCGATTGAAGCCGCTGGTGCCACCCTCATTAACACCGGGATTGGCTGGCACGAAGCCCGTATTCCGACCATCGCCACACCGGTGCCGCGCGCGGCATTCAGCTGGGTGACGCGCAAGCTGAAAGGCAAAGTGTCTGTTCCGCTGGTCACCACCAACCGCATTAACGACCCGCAGGTGGCGGACGATGTGATATCGCGCGGCGATGCCGACATGGTGTCGATGGCGCGGCCGTTCCTTGCGGATGCCGAGCTGCTGTCCAAAGCGCAAAGCGGACGCGCGGATGAGATCAACACCTGCATCGGCTGTAACCAGGCCTGCCTGGATCAGATCTTCGTCGGCAAGGTGACCTCCTGCCTCGTCAACCCGCGAGCCTGCCACGAAACTAAAATGCCGATCGTTCCGGCGGCCAGCATAAAACGCCTGGCCGTCGTGGGCGCAGGCCCGGCGGGCCTGGCGTTTGCAGTGAATGCCGCCTCGCGCGGCCACAGCGTGACGCTTTTTGACGCCGCAGGCGAGATTGGCGGGCAGTTTAATATCGCCAAACAGATCCCCGGCAAAGAGGAGTTCTACGAGACCCTGCGCTACTACCGCCGGATGATCGACCTGACGGGCGTCGAGCTCCGGCTCAATCAGTTTGTCAGCGCGGCGGATCTGATCGGTTTTGATGAGGTGATCCTGGCAAGCGGGATCGTACCGCGAACGCCTGCGATCGCAGGTATCGATCATCCAAAAGTGCTGAGCTATCTCGACGTATTGCGTGACAAAGTGCCGGTCGGGAAAAGCGTAGCGATTATCGGCTGCGGCGGAATTGGCTTTGATACCGCCATGTACTTAAGCCAGCCGGGTGAGGCTACCAGCCAGAACATTGCCGAGTTTTGCGTGGAATGGGGTATCGACACCAGCCTGAGCCAGTCCGGCGGCCTGCGTCCGGAAGGACCGCAATTGCCGAAAAGCCCTCGTCAGATTGTGATGCTGCAGCGTAAAGCCAGCAAGCCGGGCGAAGGACTGGGTAAAACCACGGGCTGGATCCACCGGGCAACCCTGCTTTCACGCGGGGTGAAGATGATCCCGGCGGTGAGCTACGAAAAGATCGACGACGAGGGTCTGCACGTTACGATCGGCGGCGAACCGCAGCTGTTGCGCGTGGATCATGTGATTTTGTGTGCCGGGCAGGAGCCGAGAAGGGATCTGGCGGATCCGCTGCGCGAAGCCGGAAGAACGGTGCATTTGATTGGCGGATGCGATGTGGCGATGGAGCTGGACGCACGGCGGGCGATTGCACAGGGGACGAAGCTGGCATTAGCGATTTGATTTCTTGCCCGGTGGCGCTGCGCTTACCGGGCCTACAAAACCGTAGGCCTGTGCAAGCGCAGCGCCGCCAGGCAAAACAACCTTAACGACGACGCCCCAGCTTCACCGCCTTCAGCACCACAAACTTGTTGTTCGTCGCGATGGTGACGCAGTTGCCGAAAATTTTCTTCAGCTTGTGGAAGTAGTCCAGGTGGCGGTTCGCCACGATATACAGCTCGCCGTTGATTTTCAGACAGCGGCGCGCGTGGTGGAACATCTCCCAGGCAACGTTATCCGTCAGGGCATGCTTCTGATGGAACGGCGGGTTACAGAACACGGCGTTGAAGCGGAACGGCTCCACGCCGGAGAGCGCGTTGTTGATCATAAACTCGCAGCGATCCAGCGCCTCTGGCAGGTTAGTTTCCACGTTCAGACGGCTGGAGGCCACCGCCATTGGCGATTCGTCGCTAAACACCACGCTGGCGTCCGGGTTTTTCGCCAGCAGCGTCAGGCCAATCACACCGTTCCCGCAGCCCAGGTCGACGATCTCCCCTTCCAGATTTTCCGGCAGATGTTCCATAAAGAAGCGTGCGCCGATATCCAGGCCGGTACGGGAGAAGACGTTCGCATGGTTGTGGATGGTCCAGTCGGTGCCTTCCAGCTTCCAGCTCAGCGTCTCTGGCGCGTCGGCCAGCTCCGGTGCGCTAAACGTACAGTTGATCAGGCGCGCTTTTTTCCAGGCAAGCGTAGTGGTGGTTGGACCGAGGACTTTCTCGAACAGCTCCAGCGTCGACGTGTGGATATCGCGTGCCTTGGCACCCGCGATAATACGGGTTTCTGGCGTGACGACTTTTCGCAGCGCGCGCAGCTGTTGCTCCAGCAGCGCCATGGTTTTTGGCACTTTAATCAGCACCACACCCGGCGCCTGCGGGTGCTCCGCGGTGCTGTCGAGGAACTTCACGCTGGATTCGTCGATTTCGTTATGGCGCAGGTTTTCACGCGTCGCCAGCTCGCTTAAGTAAGAATCGCCGATGCTGTAAGGTTTGTGCTCCGCCAGGGCGCAGCCCAGCGCGCCGAATGCATCATTCAGGATCAGAACCGGCCCGAGGATTTCGGTATCATCCAACTGCTGCAGCAGATACTCATCCGCCGCTTCCCACGCCTGAAGCGGGTTAACGTCGTCCGTTTCCGGGAAACGTTTAAGGTTGAGTGAACGGAAACCGTTGTCTAAGTGGCTCATCGGCCCTCCTGAATGGTAAAATTTGGCGTATCCCTGAAAAGGGTGCGTGAGTATACCCGTTTTATTGTCGATTTGGGGCGTTGATGAACCAACTTACTTATCTCCAGGGCTACCCGGAGCATTTACTTTCTCAGGTTCGCAGCCTGATTGCCGAGCAGAAGCTGGGCGCGGTGCTGGAAAAACGCTACCCCGGTACGCACGATTTCACGACCGATAAAGCCCTCTGGCAGTATACGCAGGATCTGAAAAGCCGGTATCTGAAGAGCGCGCCGCCGATCAACAAGGTGATGTACGACAACAAAATCCACGTTCTGAAAAACGCGCTCGGCCTGCACACCGCTATCTCCCGCGTGCAGGGCGGCAAGCTGAAAGCCAAAGCCGAGATCCGCGTGGCGACGGTTTTCCGTAACGCACCGGAAGCCTTTCTGCGGATGATCGTGGTCCATGAGCTGGCGCACCTGAAAGAGAAAGAGCATGACAAAGCGTTCTATTCCCTGTGCTGCCACATGGAGCCGCAGTACCACCAGCTGGAGTTTGATACCCGGCTGTGGCTGACGCATTTATCGTTAAAGAGTAATGCGCAGTAACGCACGCGAATTGTCATGATGACGTGCTACAGTGGGTAAAGGTTCCCCGCTACGGAGTACGTAAACGTTTATGATACGTTTCGCAGTCATTGGAACGAACTGGATCACGCGCCAGTTCGTCGACGCCGCCCACGAAACCGGCAAACTTAAACTCACCGCAGTCTATTCCCGCAGCCTTGAGCAGGCGCAGAGTTTTGCGAATGATTACCTCGTCGAGCATCTCTTCACCTCTCTCGACGAGATGGCGCAAAGCGACGCCATAGACGCGGTCTATATCGCCAGCCCAAACGCCCTGCACTTCCCCCAAACGAAGCTGTTTCTCAGCCATAAAAAGCATGTGATTTGCGAGAAGCCGCTGGCGTCGAATATCCAGGAAGTGGAAGCCGCCATCGCGCTTGCCCGCGAAAACCAGGTGGTGCTGTTCGAAGCGTTCAAAACGGCCAGCCTGCCGAATTTCCTGCTATTGCAGCAGTCGCTGCCGAAAACAGGCAAAGTGCGTAAAGCCTTCATCAACTATTGCCAGTACTCGTCGCGCTATCAGCGTTATCTGGACGGCGAGAACCCCAATACCTTTAACCCGGCCTTCTCTAACGGCTCGATTATGGATATTGGTTTTTACTGCCTGGCCTCTGCAATCGCGCTGTGGGGCGAGCCGCACGGCGTCACGGCCACGGCCAGCCTGCTGGAAAGCGGTGTGGATGCGCACGGGGTCGTGGTGCTGGATTACGGCGATTTCAGCGTCACGCTGCAGCACTCTAAAGTCAGTGATTCTGTGCTGCCGAGCGAAATTCAGGGCGAAGCCGGGTCGCTGGTGATTGAGAAGATCTCCGAGTGTCAGAAAGTGAGCTTTGTGCCGCGCGGCGGTAAAGCGCAGGAGCTGACGCAGCCTCAGCATATTAACACTATGCTCTATGAGGCAGAGGTCTTCGCCCGTCTCGTGGAAGACAACGAAGTGAATCACCCGGGCCTCGCGGTGAGCCGCACCACGGCGAAGCTGCAAACGGAGATCCGCCGTCAGACCGGCGTGGTGTTCCCGGCAGACGGCGTGGGCGCAGAGGCTATCGCGTAAAGCTGTGTAATGAAAAGGCGCAGACCATTGACGAAACCGATGGTCTGACATATTTTGTTACCTGCAAAGGGGAGTAACTTCTTCGCCGGTGGATCGTCATTACGATGCGTGCAAAATCGCATCCGGTCGCCGGGCAACCTTCGTGGTTGTAAGTGAGACCTTGCCGGAAGGCGAGGTCTATGCATAAAAAGCTAACGGCTATCGTCTTCTGACCATAGCCGTTTTTGTTTTTTATGTGTAAGGAAAATAGTATGCATTCTGTCGGCACTCCAATGTTGTGGGGCGGATTCGCGGTTGTCGTGCTCATCATGCTGGCGATCGACCTCTTTTTGCAGGGGCGTCGCGGTGAGCACGGCATGTCCATAAAGCAGGCCGCCGTCTGGTCCCTGGTATGGGTCACCCTCTCTCTGCTCTTCTGTGCTGCCTTCTGGTGGTACCTGGCCTCAACCGAAGGCCGCGCGGTGGCCGATCCTCAGGCGCTCGCCTTCCTCACCGGCTATCTGATTGAAAAAGCCCTCGCGGTCGATAACGTCTTCGTCTGGCTGATGCTGTTCAGTTACTTTGCCGTGCCTGCGTCACTGCAGCGCCGTGTGCTGGTCTATGGCGTGCTGGGTGCGATTATCCTGCGTACGATCATGATCTTCGCCGGTAGCTGGCTGATTACCCAGTTCGAATGGCTGCTGTACGTCTTCGGCGCGTTCCTGCTGTTCACCGGGGTCAAAATGGCGCTGGCGAAGGAAGATGAAACCGGTATTGGCGAAAAGCCGCTGGTCAAGTGGATCCGCAGCCACCTGCGCATGACGGATAAGATCGAGAGTGAGCACTTCTTCGTGCGCAAGAACGGTCTGCTGTTTGCCACCCCGCTGCTGCTGGTGCTGATTCTGGTTGAGCTGAGCGACGTGATTTTCGCCGTAGACAGCATTCCGGCCATCTTTGCGGTGACGACAGATCCGTTCATCGTCCTGACCTCTAACCTGTTCGCGATCCTTGGCCTGCGCGCCATGTACTTCCTGCTGGCAGGTGCCGCAGAGCGCTTCTCGATGCTGAAGTATGGCCTGTCGGTGATCCTCGTGTTCATCGGTATCAAGATGCTGATCGTCGATTTCTACCATATCCCGATCGCTATCTCGCTCGGCGTGGTGTTCGGCATTCTGATCGTGACGCTGATTATCAATACCTGGGTTAACCGCCAGCACGATAAGAAGCAGCAGGTTTAGTGCGTTTTGCCGGGTAAGCGCAGCGCCACCCGGCACTTCCGTTAACCAATAGTTAAAAAACATGACGCAACACGTAAAATCCAGCATTTTACTCTTCCGCCTTGCCCTGCTTTCCCTGATACTCAACCAGGCAAACAAATACTTACATCCGGACATAAATGTGACTTAGAGCACATACAGGATGGAACGCAATTTCACTCAGGAATAACGTATGAGCACACAATCAAGCGGTCTGTTCGCGCGCCTGGCGCAGGGCAGCCTCGTTAAACAAATTCTCGTCGGGTTGGTACTGGGCATTCTGCTGGCAATGGTGTCAAAACCCGCTGCAGAAGCCACCGGGCTTCTCGGCACCCTCTTTGTTGGCGCCCTGAAGGCCGTCGCACCGGTTCTGGTTCTGATGCTGGTCATGGCCTCCATTGCCAACCACCAGCACGGACAAAAAACCAACATTCGCCCTATTCTGTTCCTGTATCTTCTGGGAACCTTCTCCGCTGCCTTAACGGCCGTGGTATTTAGCTTCCTGTTCCCGTCTACGCTGCACCTGACCAGCGCGGCCGGTGACATCACACCGCCGTCCGGCATTGTGGAAGTGCTGCGCGGTCTGCTGATGAGCATGGTATCCAACCCCATCACGGCGCTGATGAACGCGAACTACATCGGCATCCTGGTCTGGGCGATTGGTCTGGGCTTCGCGCTGCGTCACGGCAACGAGACCACGAAAAATCTGGTCAACGATTTATCGAATGCCGTCACCTTTATGGTGAAACTGGTGATTCGTTTTGCGCCAATCGGTATTTTCGGGCTGGTCTCCTCCACGCTGGCTACCACCGGTTTCGACGCGCTGTGGGGCTACGCGCAGCTGCTGGTTGTTCTGGTCGGCTGTATGCTGCTGGTGGCGCTGGTGATCAACCCGCTGCTGGTGTTCTGGCAGATCCGCCGCAACCCGTATCCGCTGGTGCTAACCTGCCTGCGTGAGAGCGGTGTGTATGCCTTCTTCACCCGCAGCTCTGCGGCAAATATCCCGGTTAACATGGCGCTGGCGGAGAAGCTGAATCTGGACCGCGATACCTATTCCGTGTCGATCCCGCTAGGTGCGACCGTGAACATGGCGGGCGCGGCAATCACCATCACCGTGCTGACCCTGGCAGCGGTACATACCTTAGGTGTTCCGGTCGATCTACCAACGGCGCTGCTGCTGAGCGTGGTGGCTTCTCTGTGTGCCTGTGGCGCGTCCGGCGTGGCGGGTGGCTCGCTGCTGCTGATCCCACTGGCATGTAACATGTTCGGTATCCCGAACGAGATCGCCATGCAGGTTGTGGCCGTCGGCTTTATCATCGGCGTATTGCAGGACTCCTGCGAAACGGCGCTGAACTCCTCAACCGATGTGCTGTTCACCGCAGCGGCCTGTCAGGCGGAAGACGCGCGTTTAGCGAAGAACGCTCTGCGAGGTTAACAGCAAAGCGGCAACCTCTGGTTGCCGCTTTTAATGTTTTCACCCTCTCCCCGTGGGAGAGGGCCGGGGTGAGGGCACCAGCCCGCACTCAACCTAAAGCGTCACACCACTCTTAAAGATCGCCAGCTCGCGAAAATCGTTCTTCTCATTGCAGGTCTGTCTGCCGCTGGCAAACGCCACGATGGCGTCCACAAACTCCGTCAGCAGCTGCGGCATCGCTTTGCCGTGAATCAGTTGGCCTGCGTCGAAATCAATCCAGTGCTTTTTCTTCGCCGCCAGCTCGCTGTTGGTCGCGATTTTGACCGTCGGCACAAAACCACCGTACGGCGTGCCGCGACCGGTACTGAACAGCACCATGTGGCAGCCTGCCCCCGCCAGCGCGCTGGTGGCGACCGCATCGTTACCCGGTGCGCTCAGCAGGTTCAGACCGTGGGTTTTCAGGCGCTCGCCGTAACGCAGGACGTCCACGACCCGGCTTGCCCCCGCTTTCTGGGTACAGCCGAGGGATTTCTCTTCAAGCGTCGTGATCCCGCCCGCTTTGTTACCCGGCGACGGGTTCTCATAAATCGGCTGATTATGGGCGATGAAGTACTGTTTGAAGTCGTTCACCATGGTGACGGTCTTCTCAAACGTCTCTTCGTCGCGGCAGTGGCTCATCAGAATGCGCTCTGCGCCGAACATTTCCGGCACCTCGGTCAGCACCGTTGTGCCGCCGTTAGCGATCACGTAATCCGAGAAGCGGCCCAGCATCGGGTTCGCCGTGATGCCGGACAGGCCATCGGACCCGCCGCACTCCAGACCAAACTTCAGCTCGCTTAGCTTGCCCGGCTGGCGTTTATCGTGACGCATCACCTCGTACAGCTGGTGCAGATGTTCCACGCCCGCCTCCACTTCGTCATCCTGGTGCTGACATACCATAAAATGAACGCGCGCCGGGTCAAATTCGCCCAGCGTGTCGCGGAAGGCATCGACCTGGTTGTTTTCACAGCCGAGGCCAATCACCAGCACCGCTCCCGCGTTAGGGTGGCGCACCATGTTTTGCAGCATGGTGCGGGTGTTGATATGGTCGTCGCCGAGCTGCGAACAGCCGTAGGTATGGCTGAAGAGATGTACGCCGTCGGTACCTTCAGCATCGTGAGTTTCTTTCAGAAAACGCGTCTGGATCTGGCGTGCAATGCCGTTCACGCAGCCGACGGTTGGAAGGATCCACAGCTCGTTGCGGATCCCCACCTCACCGTTCGCACGACGGTAGATCTGCACGTCCCGATCCGCCGCCTGCTCTTCTTCCACCTGAAAATCAGGTTGATAGCTGTACTCGTCAAGATCGCTCAGATTTGTGCGGGTGTTGTGGGAATGAATATATTCACCCGGCGCAATATCCGCCAGTGCATGACCGATGGGCAAGCCGTACTTCACCACGTTCTCCCCTTTCGCAATGGGGATCAGGGCAAACTTGTGTCCACGCCCAACGGCCTGGCGTAACGTCACCGACTGGTTGTTGAAGGTCACTTCCGTCCCTTCGGTTAAATCTGCCAGCGCGACGGCAACGTTATCCAGCGAATGGATTTTGATGTATTGCATATCAACCTCAGACGGCCTTAGTTCAGTTCAATGGCGAAGTAGTCACGCGCATTGTTAAAGCAGATGTTTTTCACCATGTCGCCCAGCAGCTGGATATCGGCTGGCGCTTCGCCTGCGTGAACCCAACGGCCAATCATCTGGCACAAAATGCGGCGGAAATATTCATGGCGCGTATAGGACAGAAAGCTGCGGCTGTCAGTCAGCATGCCGACAAAGCGGCTCAGCAGGCCAAGCTGTGCCAGCTGCGTCATCTGACGCTCCATGCCATCTTTCTGGTCGTTGAACCACCAGCCGGAACCGAACTGCATCTTGCCCGGCATCCCTTCGCCCTGGAAGTTGCCAATCATGGTGCCCAGCACTTCGTTATCGCGCGGGTTCAGGCAGTACAGGATGGTTTTGGGCAGCAGGTTTTGTTCGTTCTGTTTGCTCAGCAGTTTAGATAACTCTTCCGCCAGCGGGCGATCGTTGATGGAGTCAAAGCCCACGTCAGCACCGAGCAGTTTGAACTGACGCTGGTTGTTGTTGCGCAGCGCGCCGATGTGGTACTGCTGTACCCAGCCGCGACGGGCGTATTCCGCACCGAGGAACACCAGCACCGCCGTTTTAAACTGCGCCACGTCGTGCTCGTTAAGCGTTTCACCCGAGAGACGACGCGCCAGAATGCTGTCCAGCTCGGCTTCGCTGGCGTCCGCAAACAGCACCACGTCCAGCGCATGGTCAGAGACTTTACAGCCATGTGCCGCAAAGTGATCCAGACGTTTGGTCAGCGCGGTTTGCAGATCGGCGAAACGGCGGATATCGGTATCGGACACCTCTGCCAGCTTCGCCATGTAATCGTTGAAGGTGGCCTGTTCGATGTTGAAAGCTTTGTCCGGGCGCCAGCTTGGCAACACTTTAATATCGAAAGAGGTATCTTTCGCCACGACAGCGTGATGTTCCAGGGAGTCAATGGGATCGTCGGTGGTACCCACCATCTTCACGTTCATCTGCTTCATGATACCGCGTGCGGAGAAGTTATCCTGCGCCAGCAGTTCGTTGCACTGGTCCCAGATTTCATCCGCAGTGGCAGGTGAAAGCAGTTTGCCGGTGATGCCAAACGGACGGCGCAGTTCCAGATGGGTCCAGTGAAAGAGCGGGTTGCCGATCGTGTGTGGAACGGTCGCGGCCCAGGCGTCAAACTTCTCGCGGTCGCTGGCGTCGCCGGTACACAGGCGCTCAGCCACACCGTTGGTGCGCATCGCACGCCATTTATAGTGGTCACCCTTCAGCCAGATGTCATACAGGTTTTTGAAACGGTAATTTTCGGCAACCTGCTGCGGCGGCAAGTGGCAGTGGTAGTCGAAAATCGGCTGGTCTTTGGCATAGTCATGATACAGACGGCGAGCAAATTCGGTATCTAGCAGAAAATCGTCAGTCATAAACGGCGTCATTATCGTCATCCTCATTACGGGAGCGTCAGAAAGCGTATGTTCATATGCTGCAAAGTTATCACACCAATTTCCATCAGCAGACGTTTTTTTCGTGAGTAAGATCAATAAACGCCAACAAATAAATCCCCCTGAATGACGTAAACTCTTCTCCATCCCGCGCCAGCACTGGCTTCATCCGCAAAGCAGAATGCCCACACAAATAATCATACATTTGTGATATCACTCACCTTTTAAAGTTGTATGACAAGTTATCTTTTCGCCGTCGCAAACCATAAGCCGACGGAATGAATTGCCGGTGTGAAACATCGGATTTAACGGTACGGATACCGACTGAAAGACGCTTACTGATGGCAAAGTTCGGGCCGTTCCGGAACCACCTTCCGGCTACGCCCCTCCCGTTACACAGCTGCTCCCGGAAACGGTTGAGAGGTTGTCGTGCTCTGGCACGGAAATAACATAACGATGAGGTTTTAGATGCGTAAAATTAAAGGGTTACGTTGGTATATGATCGCACTGGTGACGCTGGGCACCGTGCTGGGCTACCTGACGCGTAACACCATAGCGGCGGCGGCGCCTACGCTAATGGAAGAGCTGCACATTTCAACCCAGCAATATTCCTACATCATTGCGGCCTACTCCGCGGCTTATACCATTATGCAGCCGGTTGCTGGCTATGTTCTGGATATTTTAGGCACCAAAATCGGCTATGCCTTCTTCGCCGTCACCTGGGCCATTTTCTGTGGCGCAACGGCGCTGGCAGGCAGCTGGGGCGGGCTCGCGCTGGCGCGTGGTGCAGTAGGTGCCGCCGAAGCGGCAATGATCCCGGCAGGGCTGAAAGCCAGCTCCGAATGGTTCCCGGCGAAAGAGCGTTCCATTGCTGTCGGATACTTCAACGTGGGGTCGTCGATTGGCGCGATGATTGCACCGCCGCTGGTGGTGTGGGCTATCGTGATGCACAGCTGGCAGCTGGCGTTCATTATCTCAGGCGTGCTGAGCTTCGCATGGGCAATGGCGTGGCTGATTTTCTACAAGCATCCGCGCGACCAGAAAAAACTCTCCGAAGAAGAACGCGAATACATTATTGGCGGTCAGGAAGCGCAGCATCAGGTCAACAACGGCAAGAAACTGTCCGTCTGGCAGATCCTGGGCACCCGTCAGTTCTGGGGTATTGCCCTGCCGCGCTTCCTCGCTGAGCCTGCCTGGGGGACGTTCAACGCGTGGATCCCGCTGTTCATGTTTAAAGTCTACGGCTTTAACCTGAAAGAGATCGCGATGTTCGCCTGGATGCCGATGCTGTTCGCCGATCTGGGCTGTATCGTGGGTGGCTACCTGCCCCCGCTGTTCCAGCGCTGGTTTGGTGTGAACCTGATTGTCTCCCGTAAAATGGTCGTGACCATGGGCGCGCTGCTGATGATTGGACCGGGGATGATTGGCCTGTTCACCAGCCCTTACGTGGCTATCGCGCTGCTGTGCGTTGGCGGTTTTGCTCACCAGTCACTTTCCGGCGCGCTGATTACGCTCTCGTCTGACGTCTTCGGCCGTAATGAAGTCGCCACCGCTAACGGCCTGACCGGGATGGCGGCATGGACTGCAAGTACGCTGTTTGCGCTGGTAGTGGGTGCCCTGGCAGACACCATCGGCTTTAGCCCGCTGTTCGCCGTGCTGGCCGTCTTCGACCTGATGGGTGCGGTAGTGATCTGGACGGTACTGAAAAACAAATCCGCCGAGGAGCTGCAGAAAGAGACGCTCGGGAAACCGGCCACGCAGAGTTAGCATCGCTGTGCCGGGTGGCGGCTTCGCCTTACCCGGCCTACAAACCCCGTAGGCCCGTGCAAGCGAAGCGCCGCCGGGCATTAAAGGCCGCTCCGTAGCGGCTTTTTTCATGTCAAAATCTGGAGAGTGGCACGCAGAAGTGGTATAACAAATCATCTGCCGTACCCTGCCTGGAGCGCATATGGACATCACCGAACCACGTCGTTTATATCAACAACTTGCTGCGGAGCTGAAAGATCGCATCGAGCAAGGCGTCTATCTTGTCGGTGATAAACTTCCCGCCGAGCGTTTCATTGCCGATGAAAAAAGCGTGAGCCGTACCGTCGTGCGTGAAGCCATTATCATGCTTGAAGTGGAAGGCTATGTTGAGGTCCGCAAAGGCTCCGGTATTCATGTGATTTCCAATCAGCCTAAACACTCTCCGGTAACGGATGAAAGTCTGGAATTCGCCAGCTATGGTCCGTTTGAGCTGCTCCAGGCTCGCCAGTTAATCGAAAGCAATATTGCCGAATTTGCCGCGACGCAGGTGACCAAGCAGGACATCATGAAGTTAATGGAAATCCAGGAGAACGCCCGCAAAGAAAAATGTTTCCGGGATTCTGAGTGGGACCTGCAGTTTCACGTCCAGGTTGCGCTGGCAACCCAGAATACGGCGCTGGCGGCAATCGTTGAGAAAATGTGGACTCAGCGCGTTCACAACCCTTACTGGAAAAAACTGCACGATCATATCGATTCCCGCACCGTCGACAACTGGTGTGACGATCATGATCAAATCCTTAAAGCGCTGATTCGTAAAGATCCTCACGCGGCAAAACTGGCGATGTGGCAACATCTGGAAAACACCAAGCAGATGCTGTTCAATGAAACCAGCGACGACTTCGAATTTAACGCGGACCGCTATCTTTTTGCTGATAATCCAGTGGTTCATCTTGATACGGCACCCAGTGCCGCAAAATAGATGACCTTTCTGCTGGCAGGCGCTTCGCTGCGCCTTCCGGCTTAAGTGGGTAAGCAAAACATATATAGTGTCAGCCTTTGTAAATCCCCTCGCTCACTTCCAGGGCTTACGCCAAAATCACCTCACCCTGCAAATTCTGTGACGCAGAACGTTGGGCTTTGTTACAATTGGATTCACTTCGTTATTTTGTAAGTTAGTGCTTGCTAACCAGCCAATTAACAGGGAACAGTGTTGGCCACACCGCAATGTGTCCGCGAGCGACCATAATGAAATCACAACAATGTCGCCGTACTGTTTGTCCCGGCTAACAGGCGTGACGTTAACCGATTTCCAGGAACACTGAATGGAACTTTTGACTCAACTACTGCAAGCCCTCTGGGCGCAGGATTTTGAAACGCTGGCCAACCCTTCCATGATTGGCATGCTCTATTTTGTCTTATTTATGATCCTGTTCCTGGAGAATGGTTTGCTGCCTGCGGCCTTCTTACCGGGTGACAGTTTGCTGGTGCTTGTCGGTGTGCTGTGTGCCAAAGGGGCAATGGCATTCCCGCAAACCGTTTTATTACTGACCATCGCGGCCAGCCTCGGCTGCTGGGTAAGTTATATCCAGGGAAGGTGGCTGGGCAATACCCGGATCGTACAGAACTGGCTTTCTCATCTGCCGGCGCATTACCACCAGCGGGCGCATCACCTTTTCCATAAGCACGGGCTTTCCGCACTGCTGATGGGCCGCTTTATTGCCTTTGTGCGCACCCTGCTGCCCACCATTGCCGGGCTGTCCGGGTTGAGCAGCACGCGCTTCCAGTTCTTTAACTGGATGAGCGGCCTGCTGTGGGTGCTGATCCTGACGACGCTGGGCTATGCGCTGGGTAAAACGCCGGTCTTCATGAAATACGAAGATCAGCTGATGTCCTGTCTGATGCTGCTTCCAGTGGTTCTGCTGGTCTTCGGCCTGATTGGCTCGCTGGTCGTTCTGTGGAAGAAAAAGTACGGAGCGCGAGGTTAACGATGGTTATCTCTCCCCTCGCCCTGCGCCGTTCTGCCTGTGCATTCATTGTACTGATGTTCCTCTGCGCCCTTCTGCTGGCCTGGAGCGCGCTTTCACATGAGGAATCTACGCTGGCCATTCGTCCGGTTAATCAGGGCGCCAGCGTGCCCGACGGTTTCTCTGTCTGGCATCATCTGGACGCGAACGGGATCCGCTTTAAAAGCATTACGCCGAAAGACGATGTGCTACTGATCAAGTTTGACTCCCGCACGCAAAGCGCCGCGGCGAAAGCGGTTCTTGACCGTACGCTGCCGCGTGGGTATATCATTGCCCAGCAGGAAGATGACAACCAGCCAGCGGCGTGGCTGTCATTGATTCGCGATACATCGCATCGGTTTGGATAATTACCAGGATTCCGAATCTTTTCACTCACTTTGGTGAATCCCCCGTTTACTTACTATGCTTAAGTACGCGGAGCACCCCTCGAATGTACTCCGCATCATTCTGGAAAGCGGCTTACGCCGCAACACAATGGAAGGTTTCGATAATGAAATTCCGCATGACTCTGGCTCTGGCCCTTTTTTCTTTAAGCACAGCGACCTTCGCCAACTCTCTCTGTCAGGAGAAAGAACAGGATATTCAGCGTGAGATCGGTTATGCCGAAAAGCATAACAATCAGCACCGTGTTGATGGTCTTAAAAAAGCGCTGAGCGAAGTGAAAGCAAACTGTACAGACAGCAAGCTACGTGCCGATCATCAGAAAAAAATCGCTGAACAGAAGGACGAGATAGCCGAGCGCCGTCAAGACCTGCAGGAAGCGAAAGAGAAAGGGGATGCGGAAAAAATTGCTAAGCGCGAGAAGAAGTTGAAAGAAGCGCAGGACGACCTGAAAGCGCTGGAAGCTCGCGATTATTGAGTTAACGGAAATCTCAACAGGAGAGAATCATGTCAAAAGATACGACGTCTGAACATCTGCGCGCTGAACTGAAATCCCTGGCCGATACCCTTGAAGAGGTGTTGAACTCTTCCGCCGACAAGTCGAAAGAAGAAGTGAGCAAGCTGCGTAGCAAAGCGGAGCAGGCGCTGAAAGAGAGCCGCTACCGCCTGGGTGAAACCGGTGATGCACTGGCAAAACAGACCCGTGAAGCGGCGGCTCGCGCGGACGAATATGTGCGCGATAATCCATGGACGGGGGTAGGTATTGGTGCCGCCGTCGGTGTGGTACTGGGTGTTCTTCTGACGCGTCGTTGATATGGAAGATCCTCGTCACGCACAAGGGCCTGCTAACAACGTCCTCGGCATCGGCCAGCGTATTTTAACCACGCTGGTCGGGATTGCCGAAACGCGCGTCCGGCTGGCAGTGGTCGAGCTGGAAGAGGAGAAAGCAAATCTCTTCCAGATGCTGCTGATGCTCGGCCTGACCATGCTCTTCGCCGCGTTTGGTCTGATGAGCCTGATGGTGTTAATCATCTGGGCCATTGATCCGCAGTATCGACTCAACGCGATGATTGCCACCACCGTCGTTTTGCTGGTCGCCGCGTTGATTGGCGGTATCTGGACGCTGCGCAAAGCACGCAAGTCGACTTTCCTGCGCCATACGCGTCAGGAGCTGGCTAACGATCGCGCCCTGCTGGAGGATGACAAGCCGTGAGCGATAAAGCCGAACGTCAGAAGCGCAAAGCCTACCTGTTGAGTCAGATCCAGCAGCAACGGCTGGATCTTTCTGCCAGCCGTCGCGACTGGATTGACGCGACGCGGCGGTTTGACCGTGGCTGGAATACCTTTCTGAGCCTGCGTTCATGGGCGCTGGTCGGCAGTAGCGTCATGGCTATCTGGACGGTTCGTCATCCAAATATGCTCATCCGCTGGGCACGCCGCGGTTTTGGTGCCTGGAGCGCCTGGCGTTTGGTGAAAGCGACGTTGCGTCAGCAGCAGCTGAGGTAGCCTTCTCGCCGGGTGGCGGCTTCGAGGTAAAAGCAAAACGGTAACTCAGGTTACCGTTTTTTGTTTTTGCGCCCTCTCCCCGTGGGAGAGAGTTGGGGTGAGGGCACCAGCGCGCACCTTTTTTTACTCAATATCTTTGAAGAAGATTGACAGTTTTCCTTGCTAACAATTGTCACCCGCCCCGTTTATTATCCTCTCCATCGACAGCATATCCGCGGTATCTACCCGGAATTGCACACAAATAAAGTTCAGCCGCTGATGTGGTTTCCTGGAGAGTAAAATGAAAAAATTAGAAGATGTTGGTGTACTGGTAGCGCGTATTCTGATGCCAATCCTGTTTATCGTAGCGGGTTGGGGAAAAATCACCGGTTATGCGGGTACCCAGCAGTACATGGAAGCCATGGGCGTGCCGGGGTTCCTGCTGCCTCTGACCATTCTGCTTGAGTTCGGCGGCGGCCTGGCGGTTCTGTTCGGTTTCCTGACCCGTACCACCGCGCTGTTTACCGCGGGCTTTACCGTGCTGACAGCGTTCATCTTCCACAGCAACTTTGCGGAAGGCGTGAACTCTCTGATGTTCATGAAAAACCTGACCATCGCGGGTGGCTTCCTGCTGCTGGCAGTCACTGGCCCGGGCGCATACAGCATCGACCGCCTTCTGAATAAGAAGTGGTAAGCACGCTATACTGAATAAACACAAAGCGAGGAGACATCTCCTCGCTTTTGCTATCTGACGGAGGAGAAAAAATGGGACAACTCGTAGACGGCGTCTGGCAGGATGTCTGGTATGACACAAAATCCACCGGAGGACGCTTTAAGCGCTCTGTTTCGGCCTTCCGTAACTGGCTGACCGCCGATGGCGCACCTGGCCCGAGCGGTGAAGGCGGCTTCGCGGCCGAGAAAGATCGTTATCATCTTTATGTTTCTCTGGCCTGCCCGTGGGCACACCGCACGCTGATTGTGCGCAAACTTAAAGGCCTTGAATCCCTCATTCCGGTTTCGGTGGTCAACCCGCTAATGCTGGAAAACGGCTGGACGTTTGACAGTGATTTCCCCGCCGCGACCGGCGACGATCTTTACCACCACGATTTCCTCTACCAGCTTTATTTGCGCGCCGATCCGCACTACACCGGACGCGTTACTGTCCCGGTACTGTGGGACAAGAAAAACCAGACGATTGTCAGCAACGAATCTGCGGAAATCATCCGCATGTTCAATACCGCGTTTGATGCACACGGCGCCCGCGCCGGGGACTACTACCCGGTTGAGCTGCGCGATAAAATTGACGAGCTGAACAGCTGGATCTACGACAACGTCAACAACGGTGTCTATAAAGCCGGGTTTGCGACCAGTCAGGAAGCCTATGACGACGCGGTCGGGAAAGTGTTTGAATCGCTGGAGCGTCTGGAGCAGATCCTCGGCCAGCATCGCTATCTGACAGGCGGCCGCCTGACGGAAGCCGATATTCGTCTGTGGACCACGCTGGTGCGCTTTGATCCGGTCTATGTCACTCACTTTAAGTGCGACAAGCATCGTATCAGTGACTATCTGAACCTGTATGGTTTCCTGCGCGACATCTACCAGATGCCGGGCATTGCCGAAACGGTCGACTTCGACCATATCCGCACCCACTATTTCCGCAGCCACAAGACCATTAATCCGACGGGCATTATCTCCATCGGCCCGTGGCAGGATCTGGATGAGCCGCACGGTCGCGACGTGCGTTTTGGATAAATATCAAGGGCATCACCAGATGCCCTTTTTTAATTCACAATCTCCATCTAT
This sequence comes from Enterobacter sp. T2, assembly GCF_010692925.1. Classification (NCBI taxonomy): domain Bacteria; kingdom Pseudomonadati; phylum Pseudomonadota; class Gammaproteobacteria; order Enterobacterales; family Enterobacteriaceae; genus Enterobacter; species Enterobacter sp. T2. Next base: position 4,168,556 of record NZ_CP048736.1, read on the forward strand.
CCTTATCTCGATCGCTTAAAAAACAAGTGATTGACCGATTATTGAGGCAAGGAAAAATGGACTGGTATTTAAACGTACTGCGCAACTATATTGGATTTGGTGGCCGCGCCCGCCGCAAAGAGTACTGGATGTTCATTCTGGTGAACTTCATCTTCGCGCTGGTGCTAAGCATCGTGGATAAAATTCTGGGCTGGGAGTGGGCGAGCGGGGAAGGCGTTCTCACCTCAATTTACGGCTTATTTATTCTGTTGCCTTCCTGGGCCGTGCAGTTTCGACGCCTCCACGATACCGATCGTTCGGCGTGGTGGCTGTTGCTGCTGCTGATCCCGATCGTGGGATGGATTGTGATTTTGATCTTCAACTGCCAGTCCGGTACGCCGGGCGAAAACCGCTTTGGTCCGGATCCTAAGATCGCTGCGTAAATTATTGCCCGGTGGCGCTTACGCTTACCGGGCCTGCACGCTTATTTGTTGTGGTGCGCAAAGAGTTTGGGTATTTCGCGCAGGCACCACGATTTGGCTTCGCCCATGCTGTCGCGACGCCAGGCCATAATAATGTCCACTTCGCTGGTGTACTCCGGGCTCACAACGCGCAGACGCCCTTCCGCAATATCTTTTTCCACAAACGGATACGGCATGGTTGCCACGCCAAGCCCGGCCAGCAGCGCCTGTCGTTTGTCTTCCAGTGAAGTGACCGTCAGACGAGGCTGTTTATCCAGCAGCTGCACCGTCAGCACCGGACGTTCACGCGCGGTATCAGCGACCGCCACGCCGCGATACTTCACGCGCGTCACTTCAGAGAGCGGCTCTGGCTCCTGGTGAATCGGGTGATTGGGTGCGGCAACGTAAACGTTCATCACGCTGTAGAGCTTGCGCGAGTTGATTTCCGACGACGAGCGGAAGTGCATATCCGGTGCAATAACGATATCCGCCCTGCCCGTCTCCAGGCGCTCCCACGCGCCTGCCAGCACTTCGGTAATGATCGACAGCTGCGTGTTCGCTTTATCAGCCAGACGGTCAACCAGCGGGAACAGCGCTTCAGTAGGCACCAGCGCTTCGGTCACTAACGTCAGATGGGTTTCCCAACCGCGCGCCAGCGCTTCGGCATCGGTCGTTAACTTATCCGCCGCTTCCAGCAACACGCGGCCGCGCTCCAGCAGCATTCGGCCCACGTTGGTGAATTTTGTTCGATGACCGGAGCGGTCAAACAGCACCACGTCCAGCTCCTCTTCCAGCTTCTGCATGGTGTAACTCAGCGCCGACGGAACGCGCCCCAGTTCATCAGCGGCTGCCGCAAAACTGCCGCGCCGGTCAATCGCGTCCATGACGCGAAGCGCCTCAAGCGTCAATGCTCTCTCTTTAGCCATCTCGTTCTCATTCAGGAAATTTGAACATACCGGGCAGAATATCTGGCTAACAATGCAGCGTCCATACCTTTACCATTGTTTTAGTGTAAAGAGAGGTCAAGTTTATGATTACGACAAGAACAGCTAAACAGTGCGGACAAGCCGATTTCGGCTGGCTGCAGGCCCGCTACACCTTTTCTTTTGGACACTACTTTGACCCTAAACTCCTCGGTTACGCTTCATTACGCGTATTGAACCAGGAAGTGCTCGCCCCTGGCGCGTCCTTCCAGCCGCGTACGTACCCGAAAGTCGATATCCTGAACCTGATCCTGGAAGGCGAGGCAGAATACCGCGATAGCGAGGGCAATCATGTCCAGGCAAAGGCTGGCGAAGCGTTGTTAATTTCCACACAGCCGGGCATCAGTTACAGCGAGCATAACCTCAGCAAAGATAAAACGCTGACCCGTATGCAGTTGTGGCTGGACGCCTGCCCTGAGCGGGAAAACCCGCTGGTACAAAAGGTAGATTTAACGGGCGATAAGCAGCAGCTGATTGCGTCGCCTGATGGCAGCAAAGGCAGCCTGCAGCTGCGTCAGCAGGTATGGCTGCATCATATCGAACTGAAGAAAGGTGAGCAGGCGAGCTTCCAGCTTCATGGACCGCGTGCGTATTTACAGTCCATCCACGGTACGGTGCATGCGGTAACGCATACGGAAGAGAAAGAGGCGCTCACCTGTGGTGACGGGGCGTTTATTCGTGATGAAGCGAATATTACCCTGGAGGCCGATACGGCATTGCGGGCGCTACTGATTGATTTACCGGTGTAATTAACCTTACCCCTCTCCCAAACGGGAGAGGGGTATTCTTTACACCTTACTCGCCATAATCTCGATAATCTGCCGATCCGTTGCCTGCATCGAGCGGCACGCCAGTGCGCACAGGTTGGAAATAGACTGTTCCACATCGTGCGCCACAATCCCCTCATTGCCCGTTACGGCAGAATCGTCCAGCGCCATCATGACTGCTTTCCAGGCACTGTTGACGCTGGTGGAGACTTTCATCGCGCAGCTATTGGAGGCGCCATCACAGATCATCCCACTGACATCCCCGATCATACTGCCGATTGCCATCGCAACCGTCTTGTAGCTTCCGTCCATCAGCCACGCCATACCTGCCGCTGCGCCCATTGCCGCCGTCGTTGCTGCACACAATGCGGACAAGCGCGGAAGCTGGTAGTGGATATAAATGGCCGACAGATGTGAAAGCATCAGCGCCCGCGCCAGCCGCTCGTCGTCAGCCTGAACGTGTTCAGCCACAACAACAACCGGCATAGTCGCGGTGATCCCCTGGTTTCCTGACCCGGAATTACTCATCGCTGGCAGTGTCGCACCGCCCATGCGGGCATCCGAGGCCGCGCTAGTGCGGATAACAATATCTGAACCCAGATCCTGTGCCATCCATCCGCGGGTGCGCTGTTTATCGAGCGTCGCACCAATGTGCAACCCCCATTGCCCGCTGAGCCCTTCACGTGAGAGCGCATCGTTCAAACGCCCGGCATCAAGGATAAACCGGATCGCATCGAACGGGACCTGCTCGACAAACTCCAGGATCTGCGAAAGCGTCGTGGTTGACAGCACCGCCAGGGGGTCACTCCCTGCCTCTGCCTGTTGATCGTCCAGCCTGAAGCGCGTTTCGCCCTGACACACCACCTCCACCACACGGGTATGCCCGCCCGCGATAGTCACCATCGCCGAGGCATCACCGGCGTATACACAGGCTCGTGAATAGAGAATCTCTTCGCACGGTTCCTGAAGTTTCACCTGCACCTGACCGGCATTCAGCAGCGCTTTAGCCCGTACCAGCGCATCCGCGCTGGCATCTTTCAGTACCTCCAGCCCCGCCTGCGCATTACCACTGATGGCGCCCAGCGCCGCCGCAATCGGCAACCCGACCATGCCGGTACCCGGCACCGTTACGCCCAGCCCGTTCTTCATCAGGTTCGGCGATACCCACGCCTCAATCTGTGTTACGTCGCCTGACAGGTGCTCTGCGGCAATTGCACAAGCCAGCGCCAGAGAAACGGGTTCGGTGCACCCCAGTGCAGGTTTAACTTCTTCCTGCACCACGCGAATAAATTGATTCCATAAAGGATGAGTTTGCTCAGACATCGTTACGACCTTAATTACCCTCAGGAGAATGCGAGGAAAGGAGAAACACAAAGCAGCAGCCCGGTGATAACAATAATCACCAGCGACACGCCTTTATATTTATGCAGTGCTGGTACTTTATAGACCAGCCATGCAGGGATCAGGCAGCCCACCATGCCGAAGATAGGGCTACAAATGGAGGTGAAGCTCAATACCGGCGCGTTTAAGACAATCGCGCTCCAGGCCAGCAGAATGGCGAATAACATGATGCCGCGCTGGACGGTGCTTTCATTGATTTTCTCTGTTGGCATTTTGCGGCGCAGGACGTTCATCACGATCCCCTGCGTGGCCTCACGAAAGCCCAGATAGACGCCGAAGAATGCCGTCATCACGGCAAAGATATTGAGAATTACGCTGACGATTTTGACCCAGCCCGCACCGTCGCCGCTGATAAATTGCGCCGCGATCGCCAGGGCAGAGATATTCTGTTCGTAGGCTTTGACCGCTTCGTCGTGTCCCATTGCCAGGGTGAAAGAGACAGCGTAAAAGAAGACCGTCACAAACAGTACGCCAAAAGCGATATTCATTGCCCGCAATGCTTTGTGTCGCGCCACTTCAACGGACTTTTCCCGTGAGCGGTACGAGATAACCATCGGGCTTAAAGTCTGAATAAACAGAATGGAGGTTAAGGTAAAGGGCAACGTAATAATGGCGTTTTTAATCAGCAGACCCACCGGTGGCAGCATGCCCACATTGGCTAAATGCCAGAGGCCAATCATCGACAGCCCCAGCGCGGCAACCACGAATAGTTTGGTCAGCACCATCAGGCTGGAGACCTTAAACAGCAGCTTTTCACCGCGTGAAGAAATGGCGACCAGAATGCAGATCAGGAATAAACCGTAGAACGGATTGTCAGACAGCAACCCGTCGGTCACACCGAAAGTATGCAAATACGATGCGCTGTCGTTGGTGATGGCAGTTGAATAAACAAACATCCAGATCACCAGCATCACGAAATAGAGCGCACCTAATAGGATGCCCCAGTTTTTACCTAAGTAACCGCTAATTACGCTTGGGTAGTCTTTGCATTCCGGAGACTCCGCCAGCGTATTAATAAACAAACGCTGGAACAGATACATGGCCGGATAACCAATAATCGACGAGAGCAAAAAGACCCACAATCCCATTAATCCAACCTGCACTGGGAGAAAAACAATCCCCGCGCCAATGGCCATCCCGATACTCATGATGACCCACCCCGTGTCGGTGCTGTCGAATTTAATCGCTTCTCGCCACTCGCTTTCACTCATTCCCGCCCGCCTTGCCGCAGGGGAATCATTCACAATCACACTGCTGTTTGTTGCCGTATCCATTGGGTACTCGCTTATTTTGTAGGGTAAACAGTTGTTTTTATTAGATTCCGATCGCCAGCGATTGCGATTCAGAGAATGCAGGTGCTTGTTATTGGTGTGGGAAGATCATATCCGGAGCGAGGGAGAAAAAAGTCACAAGTTTTATGGGGATTTTCAAAGACTGGAGGAAAAATTTCCTTTTTTAATTCTTTAAATGCATAACTTTTCTAAAAGTGACGACGATCAAGAAATAAAAACCCGCGCCGTGCGCGGGTAGGAAATCACTCAGCCAGCGCGTTAGCCATATCGGTTTTGACCTGCTTACGCTGCTCCGGCGTCAGCACCTGGCTGACGTCAAAGTAATATTTCACTCGGTAGTAGCGCGCCTGCTGCTCAATCTTACTGAAGGCAGAGAGCTGGCTTTTTACCGTGCTTTCGTCCCATTTACCCGCCTGGAACATGTCGATCAGCGCGCCGTCCTTCACGCCCGTCATTGGGATCTTGCTGACGTTTTGCTCCAGTTGCTGATGCAACTCTTTAATCTTATTAATCTGCTCATTGCTGAGCTTCAGGTGCTGTACCAGCGGATCCTGCGATGGAGACGGGGCTGCCTCAACGTTCGCGGCCTGCGCGGTAAAACTGCACACCGCCAACGACGCTGCAATCAAAGCAATACGGGTCATTTTCATCATCTTACTGTCCTTACATTTTGTTATTGGGAAAAGCAGGAACATTGTTTTTCAAGAGCGGATGAATATGTGTGAGTAATTATATAAACAATTTTGTATGTTTAGCGGGCAAAAAAATGCCCCCTGCGTTGAGGGGGCCTGAGAACACACTTTTAGATAGATTGAGTAAACGTCCTCGATATCACATCCTGCTGCTGCTCACGCGTCAGGGCATTAAAGCGCACGGCATAGCCTGAAACACGAATGGTCAGATTCGGGTAATTTTCCGGATGCGCAATGGCGTCCAGCAGCATTTCCCGGTTCATTACGTTGACGTTCAGGTGCTGCCCGCCCTCAATGGACGCTTCATGGTGGAAGTACCCGTCCAGCAGCCCCACCAGGTTGGTTTTGCGCACCAGCTCATCTTTGCCCAGCGCCTGCGGCACGATAGAGAAGGTGTAGGAGATCCCGTCCTTCGCATAGGTGAACGGCAGCTTGGCCACCGACGTCAGCGAGGCCACCGCCCCTTTTCTGTCACGGCCGTGCATCGGGTTCGCGCCAGGGGCAAACGGCGTGCCGCCGCGGCGACCGTCCGGCGTATTCCCGGTCTTCTGACCGTAAACCACGTTGGAGGTAATGGTCAGAATAGACTGGGTCGGCACCGCATTGCGATAGGTCGGCAGCGCCTGAATTTTCTTCATAAAGCGCTCAACCAGGTCGCAGGCGATGCTGTCCACGCGGTCGTCGTTGTTGCCGTACTGCGGATAGTCACCTTCGATGACGAAATCAACCGCCAGACCGGTGTGGTCGCGCACCGGTTTCACCGTGGCGTATTTAATCGCGGAGAGAGAGTCCGCCGCGACCGACAGCCCGGCGATGCCGCATGCCATGGTACGATAGACGTCACGGTCATGCAGCGCCATCAGTGAGGCTTCATAGCTGTACTTATCGTGCATGTAGTGAATGAGATTCAGCGCGCTGATGTACTGCACCGCCAGCCAGTCCATAAAGTGATCGAGGCTGGCCATCACGGTGTCGTAATCCAGCACCTCATCCAGCAATGGCGCGGTTTTCGGGCCGACCTGAATCTTCAGCTTCTCATCCACTCCGCCGTTGATGGCGTACAGCAGCGTTTTCGCGAGGTTGGCGCGGGCGCCAAAGAACTGCATCTGCTTGCCGATCACCATCGGGCTGACGCAGCAGGCAATGGCGTAGTCGTCGCTGTTGAAGTCGACTCGCATCAGATCGTCGTTCTCGTACTGCAGTGAGGAGGTGACAATCGACACCTGCGCGGCGTATTTCTTAAACGCAATCGGCAGCTGTTCAGACCAGAGGATCGTCAGATTGGGCTCCGGCGCAGGCCCCATGGTGTGCAGGGTGTGCAAATAGCGGAAGCTGTTTTTGGTCACCAGCGTGCGGCCGTCCAGCCCCATTCCGCCAATCACTTCCGTCGCCCAGATCGGATCGCCCGAGAAGAGCGTGTCGAACTCCGGCGTGCGCAGGAAGCGGACCATGCGGATCTTCATGATGAAGTGGTCGATCAGCTCCTGCGCCTGCACCTCATTTAGCCGTCCGGCCTGCATGTCGCGCTCAATGTAGATATCGAGGAACGACGCCGTGCGCCCCAGCGACATCGCGCCGCCGTTCTGGGATTTCACCGCCGCCAGGTAGGCAAAGTAGACCCACTGCACCGCTTCCTGCGCGTTCATCGCCGGACGTGCGATATCAAAGCCGTAGTTCGCCGCCATCTGCTGGATCTGGAGCAAAGCACGCTTGTGCTCCGCCAGCTCTTCACGCAGGCGGATCGTCGCTTCGAGATCGTCACCGCGTTCCAGCTTCGGCTGGAGATCCGCAAACTGCAGCTCACGCTCACGCACCAGATAGGTGATGCCGTACAGCGCCACGCGTCGGTAGTCACCGATGATGCGCCCGCGTCCGTAACCGTCCGGCAGACCGGTCAGCACGCCGGATTTACGGCAGCGCATCATTTCCGGCGAGTAGACGTCAAACACGCCCTGGTTATGGGTTTTACGCAGGTCGGTAAACAGGTATTCAAACTGCGGATCCATCTCGCGGCCGTAGGCTTCAAACGAGCTGCGGATCATGTTGATCCCGCCATACGGATGCAGGGCACGCTTGAGCGGTTTATCGGTTTGCAGCCCGACGATCGTCTCCAGATCCTGATCGATATAACCCGGCCCGTGAGCGGTAATGGTGGTGGCAATGTTAGTATCAAAATCTACCGGGGCGTGGGTGGCATTCTCCTGACGAATGCCGACCATCACCTTCTGCCACAGCGCCGTCGTTGCTGGCGTCGCCTGCGCGAGGAAAGCTTCGTCGCCTTCATAAGGGGTGTAGTTATGCTGAATAAAATCGCGCACGTTGACGGCGTTTTTCCATTCTTCACCGCGAAAGCCAGCCCATGCGTCGCTGTAGGGCGCGACGCCTGTATCGATTGTTACGTTCATGTGTTTCTCGCTATATCAGGCGTAAGCCGCAGCCGGAGTGACCTTCCCAAGACGGAGGGCGTCCAGCGCGATCATTTTTTCTTCATTGGTAGGGACAACCGCGCAGACTACGCGGGAGGAATCGGTGCTGATGACGCGCTCGCCCGCGCTGCCCGGCAGGCCATTTTTAGCCTCGTCGAGGAGAATGCCGAAGACCTTCAGATGCTCCGCCACCAGCGCGCGGATCAGTTTCGAGTTTTCGCCAATACCACCGGTAAAGATCACGCCATCCAGACGATGCAGCGATGCCGCGTGACCGGCGATATGCCGCGCAATCCGGTGGACAAAGGTGTGGATCGCCAGCTGCGCCCGTTGATTGCCTTCGTGCCAGGCTTTCTCCAGCGCGCGTAAATCGGAGGAGATGCCGGATATCCCCAGCAACCCGGACTCTTTGTTAACCACGCGCTCCAGATCATCAAATGACTGGCCGGTTTGCTGGGCAATCCACGCCATCGCGCCAAAATCCACGTCGCCACAGCGCGTGCCCATCACCAGCCCTTCCAGCGGCGTCATGCCCATGGAGGTATCGACGCTCTCACCGTTGCGCACCGCGCAAATGGAGGCCCCGTTACCAAGATGAGCAATCACCAGCCCGCTGTCGTCGGGGGACAGCCCGAGAAGCGTATGCGCCTGTCCGGCCACGTAACGATGGGAAGTACCGTGAAAACCGTAACGCCGCACGCCCAGCGCTTCAAAATAGCGGTACGGCAAGCCGTACAGATACGCCTGAGGCGGCAGCGTCTGATGGAAGCTGGTATCGAATACCGCCACCTGTTGCACGCCCGGAAACAACCGCTCTGCGGCTTCCACGCCGCTTAAGTTGGCGTAGTTATGCAGCGGTGCCAGCGGGGAAACCTGACGGATCTGCTCAATCACCTCTTTCGTAATCAGGGTCGACTCGCTGAAGAGGTCGCCGCCGTGCGCAATACGGTGGCCAATTAAGGCCACGCTGCTCATCAGGTTGCGCTTCTCCAGCTCCAGGGCGATGGCTGCCAGCGCCCCTTCGTAGTCCTGGTGAGCCAGTTTGACTGGCTCACCCCCGTTCACGGAAATAAAGGCCTTTTCGGTGTTGATACCGTCCGCAATGCCCGTCATCAGGGCCTCACAGCTGCTGGCGTCGAGCACCGAAAACTTAACAGAGGACGAACCGCAGTTAATAACCAGTACTACCGGAAACTCAATCATCATATGACTCCGCTCTTCCTGAGCTATGGGTTAGAACAGTTTGTAAACAATATTCAGAATGGTCAGCAGGCCCACAACCGTGACGAAGATGTTCTCGGGTTTGCCCTTATATTTCGCCATGGCTGGCGCTTTGCGGATGGCGTACATCGGCAGCAGGCACAGCAGAGAGGCGATGATCGGTGCGCCCATGGCTTCGATAAGGTCGAGAATGTTCGGGTTGGCATAGGCCACAATCCAGGTGGAGCCCATGATGAAGACCATGCTGATGGTGTTCAGCTTGCCAACGGAAACCTTCTTCTTATCCCCCTTATAACCAAACTTGAGGATCAGGCCGTTCAGCCCTTCCAGCGTGCCCAGATAGTGCCCAAAGAAGGATTTAAAGATAGCGACCAGCGCGATGATGGACGCACCGTATTCCAGCACCGTGGCAAACGTCGATTTGGTTCCCGACATGGAGGCAAAGTGGTTCGCCAGATAAGAGAGCACCGGAATGTTCTGCGCTTTGGCATCCGCCATGTTCTGCGGAGAGAGCGTAAACAGGCAGCTAAAGGCGAAGAACATCACTACGGCGACCATCAGCATGCTGGCGCGACCGATGATTTTGGAACATTTCTGCTCGGTAAACGCTTTACCGAACTCGGGCTCGTACTCTTCACGCTTGGAGACCACAAATGAGGAGACGATGGGCGAGAAGTTGAAGGAGAAGACCATGATGGAGATCCCCAGCCACACCGTGACCAGAATGCCGTCATGACCGGTAAAGGAAATATCGCTCAGGTTGACCTGGTCGATCACCGCCGAGTTCCAGTATGGGATCAGCGACAGGGAAATCAGCACCAGGCTGGCGATGAACGGGAACACCAGGAAGCTCATCACCTTCACCATCAGATCTTTACCAAACCAGATCACAAAGGCCATCAGCAGCAGCAGGAACAGCGCCACTACACCACGGTTCAGCGCAGGCAGCTGGAGCTGGTTTTCCCAGAACGTCATAAAGGTGTTGGTAATGGTCACGCCGTAAATCCACAGCAGTGGGCAAATGGCAAAGAAGTAGAGGAAGGTGATGACCACCCCACCGGTCTTGCCGAAGTGCTCTTCCACCGTTTCGGTAATGTTGCCGGAGACATTACTCCCGGACAGGCACAGACGCGCCAGCGCGCGGTGACAGTAAAATGCAATCGGGAACGCGAGGACCAGCATCAGCAGGATGGGGATCAACCCGCCAAAGCCTGCGCGAATAGGGAAGAACAGCACGCCTGCGCCAATGGCGGTTCCGAACAGGCCCAGCGTCCAGGTGGTATCAGACTTACGCCAGGAGGACGTTTTTGTCTGGCCAACGATAATGCTTTCTGTGTTGCTCATAGGTCACCTTTATGCGTCAACGAAGCCGGTAATTTGGGAAACACGGGAGAGATCGATATTGCCGCCGGAAATAATGCAGACGGTTTTTCGGCCCTGAATATAGTGGTCAAGTTTGCCGCTTAATAATGCCGCGCAGGCCAGCGCGCCAGCACCTTCCGTCACCACTTTATTTCGCTGAATAAGCGCAATCATGCTGTTGCGAATATCGTCTTCGCTCACCAGCACAATGTCATCAACCAGTTCGCGGACGATTTCGAAGGTTAATTTACCCGGACGAGATACGTCGCAACCGTCAGCTAATGTACCGGTGACGCGATGGTTGATGATTTCTCCGGCCTGGTATGATGCCGCCATCCCATGAACATTTTCAGACTGTACGCCAATAATATTAATGGTCGGGTTAATGGATTTAATGGCCGTTGCAATCCCGGCAATTAGTCCGCCACCGCCGATGGGAACAATCACATTATCCACATCATACAAATCTTCGAGAATTTCCAGGCCAATGGTGCCCTGTCCGGCGATCACTTTCGGATCGTCATACGGCGGGATAAAAATGCGCCCTTCCATCTCGACGATTTCACTCACTTTCGCGATGGTGTCGTTGAAGTTCTCGCCGTGCAGCACCACTTCCGCCGAGTAGTCACGCGTCGCGGCTACTTTAGACTTTGGCGCGCCCATCGGCATCACCACTTTGCCGTCAATGCCGAGCATTGCACACGAGAGCGACACACCCTGCGCGTGGTTTCCCGCCGAGCAGGCGACGACGCCCTTACGCTTTTCAGCATCGGTCAGCGAGCTTAATTTATTAAACGCACCGCGAATTTTAAACGAGCCGGTACGCTGCATATTTTCAAACTTCAGGAATATTTCACCCTTACAGCGCTCGCTGAGATAATTCGAACGCGGCATGCCGGTTTTATAGATTTTACCCGCCAGGCGTTTTCTTGCGTCCTGAATATCTTCAATCGTTACCGGAAGGTCGTAGGTAATGTGCATAATATCCTCGTTATAATAATTCATTCTTTTCAGGCAAAGTCAGGGTATCAGAGCATAAAATTATCTCTGGGCGTTTTTTATAAAATGTTTATTGCTTCTAAGGAGAACAATATTTCATCGTCGTCTTTCACCGGTGAGTGAGGCATATTGTTTTGCCAGTTCAACCAATACTGACGCGGATTTTTTAATTCTGTAATTTTTCGACCACACGGCGGCATAACGCGCCACGGGTAATTCATCCTCTACCGGCAGAACAATAAATTGATCCGAGCCGAACGGAGCAATCATGTCGCGTGGAATCACCGTCAGATAATCGGCATTCAGGACAAGGTTATAAATGGTGACCACGGAATCGGTCTGGACGATGTTTTCAATATTGATGTGGTTGTCTTGCAGAGTGGTCAGAAGTTCTTTGTAGTAGCCCATATCGGTTTGCGGCATCACCCACTGCTCATGCGTGAGCGATGCCAGTGTCGTCGGGCCGGTGCACGTTCGTGATTTACTGGCGACCAGCACAAATTCTGACTCAAACAAGGGCTCGACGTGCAGATCCTGCAGCAGCATCTCATCACTCAGCGTGCCGATGGCGAAATCCAGCCGACCATCGCGAATGGCTGGCAGGAAAGAGGAGAGCTGGGCTTCATACATAGATACGCGCGCTTTCGGGAACACTTCCTTGAATTTTTTGATCATTTCGGACAGGAAGGTGAAACCAATCAGGGACGGGTAGCCAAAGGAGACGTCCATCACGGTGCTGAAACTCAGGCTGTTGATCTCGCTCACCATGTTTTTCATTTCGCGGGTGATCGACTCTGAGTAGGAGAGCAGCACCTGGCCTGCGGCAGTCAGTTTTACGCCCGTGTTTTTACGCACCATGACTTCCACGCCGAAGTAGGATTCGATATCGCTGATGATTTTGCTGACGGCGGGTTGCGTCAGGCCCAGTTGTCTTGCAGCAGAACCTATGGAGCCACTTTTAATGACTTCCTGAAATACCACGAGGTGCTGTGTTTTCGGTAGAATAATAGTGTTCATAATATTCTGCGCTTATTTCCCTATGACGCAGCGGATTCTACCCAATATTGTTTCAGGGGGTATGTGCTGTTACTCACAATTTGCCTTCCCGCGTTATTCACCGGAACAACAAAAAACATAAAAAGCTTTTATCATCAATCAGATAGGCTTGCCAGATCACACCATTACGCTGATATCGATCAACAAAACCAACAGTAATAAATTTATTTTATGGCGATAACCTGGATAAATTTTCCTGCGTTAATAAAATCAATAAAGACGATCTTTCAGGCAATTAAAGACCAATAAATAACCGTTATTCAGTTGAAACATTCTTTCAATTTATCAATTTTTACAGATGCTTTTAGGCTGGCTTTCGATAAAAAGAGGAATACGTCACACATTCGCAGGATGAATGTTTTTAAATGCAATATGTAGATATCAAACATGAAAACATATTGATTCATTAAGACAACAATCACAACAAATTAACAACACCGTGGATTAACCCCTTTTCAGCGCGAAATTTTGTGATAACGATCGCCTGTAGATTGCCTGAGGCCATTGAAGAGATAAAAACAGTGAAATGTGCTTAATGTCGCAAATATGAGAATTGATGTCGTTTGTGGGGTTGTCGGGTGGCGCAGCACTTAACCGACCTACAACCTCCTGAAAGCAAAAACCCCGCCGAAGCGGGGTTTTTTAAGAAGTTGAAGCTGACCGATAAGCCGGGTTCTGTCGTGGACAGTCATTCATCTAGGCCAGCAATCGCTCACTGGCTCAAGCAGCCTACCCGGGTTCAGTACGGGCCGTACCATGTGAACCCCTATTTGGCCTTGCTCCGGGTGGAGTTTACCGTGCCACGGACTGTTACCAGCCGCGCGGTGCGCTCTTACCGCACCCTTTCACCCTTACCTGATCCCGCTTGCGCGGGCCATCGGCGGTTTGCTCTCTGTTGCACTGGTCGTGGGTTTCCCCCCCAGGCGTTACCTGGCACCCTGCCCTATGGAGCCCGGACTTTCCTCCCCTCCGCCCGTCTCCCCCGAAAGGGACGACGACGAAGCGGCGACTGTCTGGTCAGCTTCGGCGCGCAGTATAGAGGGTTTGCGCGCCGCTGTCACCTTCAGGTGCAGGCAAGACGTAATTAACGCGCGACTTCTACCTTTGCCAGTTTTTCGTAGTAGCACGCAATCGCGCTGTGATCGGCCGTGCCCAGACCATCTGCACGCAACGCCTGCATCATCTCCATCACCGCCGCGGTCAGCGGCAGCTGTGCGCCTACGCCGTGGGACGTATCGAGCGCGTTCGCCAGATCTTTAATGTGCAGGTCGATACGGAATCCCGGCTTGAAGTTACGGTCCATCACCATCGGCGCTTTGGCATCCAGCACGGTACTTCCCGCCAGACCACCGCGAATCGCCTGATAGACCAGGTCCGGGTTAACGCCCGCTTTGGTTGCCAGCGTCAGCGCTTCAGACATCGCGGCGATGTTCAGCGCCACAATGACCTGGTTCGCCAGCTTGGTCACGTTGCCCGCGCCAATTTCACCCGTATGCACCACGGAGCCTGCCATCGCTTTCATCAGGTCATAGTATTTATCGAAAATAGCTTTATCCCCGCCGACCATCACCGACAGCGTGCCGTCGATCGCTTTCGGCTCACCGCCGCTGACCGGCGCGTCCAGCATATCCACGCCCTTCGCTTTTAGCGCCTCGCTGATTTCACGACTTGCAAGCGGTGCGATAGAGCTCATATCAATCAGCACCAGGCCGGGCTTCGCGCCCTCAATGATGCCGTTCTCCCCCAGCGCGACCTCTTTAACATGCGGGGAGTTTGGCAGCATGGTAATGATGACATCGCACTGCTCAGCAATCGCTTTGGCGGTGGAGGCTGTTTCTGCGCCAGCCGCCATCACCTCGGCCACAGATTGCGGATTATGATCGGAGACCACCAGTGAGTAACCCGCTTTGATGAGGTTCTTACTCATTGGTTTACCCATGATCCCCAGGCCAATAAAACCCACTTTCAGCGTCATAACTGTTTCCTCAATGATGGTTATTTTTTAAAAGCGTCCGCTAATTTCTGCGTCGCTGAGCGGAACACCCCGAGATCGCTGCCGACGGCAACAAAGGTGGCTCCCCACTCCAGATAACGTCGGGCGTCGGCTTCAACCGGCGCCAGTATGCCGCTCGGTTTACCGTGTGCTTTGGCGCGAGCAAATATGTGCTGGATCGCACGCTGCACGTCAGGGTGGCTGGCATTGCCCAGGTGGCCAAAGGCGGCAGCCAGATCGCTTGGGCCGACAAAGATACCGTCCACACCGTTTGTGGCTGCAATAGCGTCGAGATTATCAACCCCCTGCTGGCTCTCAATCTGCACCAGAACAGTGATGTTGCTATTGGACTGCGCGAAGTAGTCCGGCACGGTGCCGAACATGTTGGCGCGGTGTGAGACGGAGACGCCGCGGATCCCTTCCGGCGGGTAGCGCGTTGATGCCACGGCCAGCGCCGCTTGTTCCTGGGTTTCCACAAACGGGATGAGGAAATTGTAGAACCCGATATCCAGCAAACGTTTGACGATCACCGGGTCATTGGTTGGCACTCGCACCACCGGGGCGCTGGCGCTGCCTTTCAGGGCCATCAGTTGCGGAATAAAGGTGCTGATATCATTTGGCGCATGTTCGCCGTCGAGCACCAGCCAGTCAAAACCAGCAAGGCCCAGCACTTCAGTACTTATTGGGTTTGCCAGCGCAGACCAACAGCCAATCTGGATCTGGTGCGCCGCGAGGGCCGTTTTAAACGTATTCGGGAAGATATTGTTATTCATCACTTATACCTTTTTAATTCCGCAGTTTGAGCCGGGATTATTTATTGCGAAACATATTGTTTTTATATTTATTTCTCTGACTGAATGTTGGCAATATAAAATCGTCCTTCAGTATAATCGTCACTTCACAACAGCACATTGTTTTTATGCTCAAGTATTGCGCCTCATTTCAACGCCATTTTGAGCATATGCCCAACGCTGTGGGCGCTAATGCACAGAATCAGGGATTAGTTAGCCTGACGCGATCGCGATCACATTTTTGACTGTCTTCTGCTGACATCCTTTATTTCCTCGAGAATAAAACGATTATCCAACGGGTTAAATTTACTATCTGACACTTTGCCGGAGAAATGTGAATAATGGCCGATATTGAAATGAGAGAGGCATCGCCGACGGCGTTTTATATAAAAGTTCACGATACGGATAACGTGGCGATTATTGTCAATGACAATGGCTTAAAAGCGGGAACACGCTTCCCGGACGGACTGACGTTAATTGAACATATTCCCCAGGGGCATAAGGTCGCACTGGTCGATATTCCTGCCCATGGGGAGATCGTGCGTTACGGTGAAGTCATCGGCTATGCCGTTCGCGCAATTCCGCAGGGAAGCTGGATTGAGGAGTCGCTGGTTGAACTGCCAAAAGCGCCACCGCTGAACACCCTGCCACTTGCCACCCGCGTACCGGAACCGCTTCCCCCACTGGAAGGCTATACCTTTGAAGGCTATCGCAATCCGGACGGCAGCGTCGGTACCAAAAATCTTCTTGGTCTCACCACCAGCGTACACTGCGTGGCGGGCGTGGTGGATTACGTGGTGAAAATCATCGAACGCGATCTGCTGCCGAAATACCCGAACGTCGATGGCGTGGTTGGCCTGAACCATCTCTATGGCTGTGGCGTAGCGATCAACGCGCCAGCGGCGGTCGTGCCGATCCGTACCATTCATAATATTGCCCTCAACCCGAATTTTGGCGGCGAGGTGATGGTGATTGGTCTGGGGTGCGAAAAACTCCAGCCTGAGCGTCTGCTCCAGGGTACCGAAGACGTCAAAGCCATTCCGGCAGACGAGGCCAGCATTGTACGCCTGCAGGACGAACGCCACATTGGGTTCCGGTCTATGGTCGACGATATTCTGCAGGTTGCTGAGCGTCATCTGGATAAGCTCAACCGACGCCAGCGCGAAACCTGCCCTGTCTCTGACCTGGTGGTGGGAACCCAGTGCGGCGGCAGCGATGCGTTCTCTGGCGTGACGGCCAACCCGGCGGTGGGCTTCGCGTCCGACCTGCTTGTTCGTTGCGGTGCGACGGTGATGTTTTCCGAAGTGACTGAAGTCCGTGATGCCATCCATTTACTGACGCCGCGCGCCGTCAATGAAGAAGTGGGCCAGCGCCTGCTTGAGGAGATGGCCTGGTACGATAACTATCTCGACATGGGTAAAACCGACCGCAGCGCGAATCCGTCTCCGGGAAACAAAAAAGGGGGCCTGGCGAACGTCGTGGAAAAAGCCCTGGGTTCGATTGCGAAATCCGGCCAAAGCGCGATTGTGGAAGTCCTCTCTCCGGGACAGCGGCCGACCAAACGCGGCCTGATCTACGCGGCAACGCCGGCCAGCGATTTTGTTTGCGGCACCCAGCAGGTGGCATCCGGCATTACGGTGCAGGTCTTTACCACCGGACGCGGCACGCCGTATGGCCTGATGGCAGTCCCGGTGATCAAAATGGCGACGCGCACCGAGCTGGCAAACCGCTGGTACGACTTAATGGATATCAACGCGGGAACCATCGCCACCGGAGAAGAGAGCATTGAGGACGTGGGCTGGAAGCTATTCCACTTAATTCTGGACGTGGCGAGCGGGCGGAAGAAAACGTTCTCGGACCAATGGGGATTACATAACCAGCTGGCGGTGTTTAACCCGGCACCAGTGACGTGATGACTTCCCACCCTGCCCTCTCCCTACGGGGGAGAGGGCAAAAAAAGCAGCGAACGCTCCCCTCTCCCGGTGGGAGAGGGTTAGGGTGAGGGGGAAACCAGCACTACATCAATCCCGCTTTTACGCAATCCATCCAGACTTTCCGCCGGAATGCCTTCATCGACAATAATCATATCAATCCTTTGCGTATCAATGATTTTATGCAGGCTTGAGCGGTTGAACTTGCTGGAATCAGTCACAACGATAATGCGCTCTGCCACCTCGCACATTTTGCGATTCAGACGCGCTTCATCCTCGTTATGCGTGCTCACGCCACGATCCAGATCGATGGCATCAACGCCCAGGAACAGCAAATCAAAGTGATAATTCTGTAAGGACTGTTCCGCCTGGTCGCCATAGAAAGACTGCGACTGACGACGCAAGTGGCCACCGGTCATCAGCAGTTCCACCCCTTCCGCTTCCAGCAACGCATTCGCCACATTCATTCCATTGGTCATGGCAATGACATCCGTGTGCTGGCGCAGCATTCTGGCAATTTCAAAGGTCGTGGTGCCAGAGTCGAGAATAATGCGATGGCCCGGCTTCACCAGCGCGGCGGCGGCCTGAGCGATGCTGCGCTTGACAGCCGTATTGAGCGAACTTTTATCCTCAACGGAGGGCTCGATGCCGGGCAAATTACCTTCACAAATTAGCGCCCCGCCGTAAGCGCGAACAGCGATGCCCTGCCTTTCCAGGAATGCCAGATCGTTACGGATCGTCACTGTCGATACGCCATATAAATGAGAAAGATCGTTAACCTGCACGCTTCCCTGCGCCCGCAACCGCTGAATGATCTGCTCTCGCCTTTCACTGGTACCGGTGACGCGCTTTTCTGCGGATGAATCGGAGCTATTCATATGAAGTCCTTAATCAATACACTTTCGTTTCATTTCGTTTTGCCTATTAACGCCTTTCTTTTTGTGGAATGCAAGCGCTGTCTGGGGGACATACGCAAACAAGCCCGACGCTGAAACCTTTCATTATGTTTCTTTTGTGAAACAGATCGGAAAACCATTATCTTTCGTTTTATTTTTACATCACCATCATGCAGGATTAAATGAAACAAAACGAAAGATGACTACCAACACCATCCGAAATGGAGAGGAAAGTGAAACATCTGACAGAAATGGTGGAACAACATAAACGGGGGAAGGCAAACGGAATTTATGCCGTATGTTCCGCACATCCACTGGTACTTGAAGCGGCCATTCGTTACGCCCAGTTACGCTGCACGCCACTGCTGATCGAAGCGACCTCAAACCAGGTGGATCAGTTTGGCGGCTACACCGGCATGACGCCCGCCGATTTTCACGGTTTCGTTAGCAGGCTGGCGGAGTTCCTTGGTTTTCCGACGTCACAATTGATCCTCGGCGGCGATCACCTGGGCCCAAACCGGTGGCAAAACCTGCCGGCTTTACAGGCGATGGCGAACGCCGACGATCTGATCAGAAGCTACGTCACTGCGGGGTTTAAGAAGATCCATCTGGACTGCAGTATGTCCTGCGAGGACGATCCGGTTCCCTTAACCGATGCCATCGTCGCTGAGCGCGCCGCGCGTCTGGCCAAAATTGCCGAAGACACCTGCCGTGCGAAATTTGGTGTAGCCGATCTGGTCTACGTTATTGGCACGGAGGTGCCGGTTCCCGGTGGTGCACATGAAACGCTGAGTGAACTTGAAGTCACCACGCATGAGGCGGCGCGCGCCACGCTTGAAGCGCATCGCCATGCATTTGAGAAAGTGGGGTTGAACGACATCTGGCCACGCATTATCGGCCTGGTGGTTCAGCCTGGCGTGGAGTTCGACCACGCCCACGTCTGCGATTATCAACCGCAAAAAGCCATCGCCCTGAGTGAAATGGTTGAAACCTATGACACGCTGGTATTTGAAGCGCACTCCACTGACTACCAGACATCACAGGCGTTGCGCCAACTGGTGAAAGATCACTTTGCAATCTTAAAAGTCGGCCCGGCCCTGACCTTTGCCCTGCGTGAAGCGCTGTTCTCACTGGCCGCCATTGAAGAGGAGCTGCTGCCAGCCAAAGCCAGCTCTGGCCTGCGTCACGTACTGGAAAACGTGATGCTCGATCGCCCCGAGTACTGGCAAAGCCATTATCACGGTGACGGCAACGCACGGCGGCTGGCACGGGGCTACAGCTACTCCGACCGCGTGCGCTATTACTGGCCAGACAGCGAGATTGACGATGCCTTTGAACGACTGGTCCGCAACCTGGATGACGAACCCATCCCGCTGCCGCTCATCAGTCAGTATTTGCCGTTGCAATACGGCAAAGTTCGCGAGGGCGCTCTCAAGTCGACACCGCGGGAACTCATCATTGACCACATTCAGGACATACTCCAGCAGTACCATGCCGCCTGCGAAGGCGTACCGACTCAACACGCATAATTAAAAAAGAGGAAAACACTATGCCAAACATTGTCTTATGCCGCATTGATGAACGCCTGATCCACGGACAGGTGGGCGTTCAGTGGGTAGGGTTTGCGGGGGCGAACCTGGTTCTGGTGGCAAATGACGAGGTTGCAGACGATGCGGTTCAACAGAACCTGATGGAAATGGTACTTGCGGAAGGGATCGCCGTGCGCTTCTGGTCTCTGCAAAAAGTTATCGACAACATTCACCGCGCCGCTGACCGCCAGAAGATTCTGCTGGTCTGTAAATCACCCGCCGATTTTTTAACGCTGGTAGAGGGCGGCGTGCCCATCACCCGTATTAACGTCGGAAACATGCATTACGCCAGTGGCAAACGGCAAATTGCCAAAACGGTATCTGTCGACGCGAACGATATCACTGCGTTCAACGGCCTGAAAGCGGCCGGGGTGGAATGCATCGTTCAGGGCGTTCCAACAGAGGCTGCTTTGGATCTCTTTAAACTGCTATGAGGGATTCACAATGGAAATCAGTCTGTTGCAGGCTTTCGCGCTGGGGCTTCTCGCCTTTATCGCGGGCCTGGATATGTTTAACGGGTTAACACACATGCACCGCCCGGTGGTACTGGGGCCACTGGTTGGTCTGATTCTGGGCGATCTGCATACCGGCATTCTGACCGGCGGCACGTTAGAGCTGGTCTGGATGGGTCTGGCGCCGCTGGCTGGTGCGCAACCGCCAAACGTGATTATCGGCACCATTGTCGGCACCACGTTTGCCATTACCACAGGCGTGAAACCGGATGTCGCCGTTGGGGTCGCTGTACCGTTTGCTGTTGCGGTACAAATGGGCATTACCTTCCTCTTCTCCGTGATGTCCGGCGTCATGTCCCGTTGCGATCGCATGGCGGCTAATGCGGACACGCACGGTATTGAACGGGTTAACTATCTTGCCCTGCTGGCGCTGGGTATCTTCTACTTTCTCTGCGCTTTTCTGCCAATTTACTTCGGTGCAGAGCACGCGAAAACCGCCATTGATGTCCTGCCGGAACGTCTGATAGACGGTCTCGGTGTTGCAGGCGGCATCATGCCAGCCATCGGCTTCGCCGTGCTGCTGAAGATCATGATGAAAAACGTCTACATCCCTTACTTCATTATCGGTTTTGTCGCTGCGGCCTGGCTGAAACTTCCGGTGCTGGCGATTGCGGCTGCTGCGCTGGCGATGGCGCTGATCGACCTGATGCGTAAATCACCTGAACCGACTGCGTCAACGGCCCAGAAAGAGGAATTCGAAGATGGCATCTAATCAAACCACTCTGCCAGGCGTGTCTGAAAGTGAAGAGACCCTGCTCACCGGCGTAAACGAAAACATCTATGAAGACCAGAGCATCGGTGCCGAACTGACGAAAAAGGACATTAACCGTGTCGCATGGCGCTCCATGCTATTACAGGCCTCGTTTAACTACGAGCGTATGCAGGCCTCCGGCTGGCTGTATGGATTACTGCCTGGGCTGAAAAAGATCCACACCAACAAGCGGGACCTGGCGCGGGCGATGAAAGGCCACATGGGATTCTTTAATACCCATCCGTTCCTGGTCACCTTTGTTATCGGCATCATTCTGGCGATGGAGCGCTCCAAGCAGGATGTGAACAGCATCCAGAGCACCAAAATTGCCGTGGGCGCGCCGCTCGGCGGCATTGGCGATGCCATGTTCTGGCTCACGCTGCTGCCCATCTGCGGCGGTATTGGTGCCAGCCTGGCGCTACAGGGTTCGATTCTGGGTGCGGTGGTCTTTATCGTGCTGTTTAACGTGGTGCACCTCGGCCTGCGCTTTGGTCTGGCGCACTACGCCTACCGGATGGGCGTTGCCGCGATCCCGTTGATTAAAGCCAACACCAAAAAGGTCGGCCACGCTGCGTCTATCGTCGGGATGACGGTGATCGGCGCGCTGGTAGCAACCTATGTGCGCCTGAATACCACGCTTGAAATCAAAGCCGGGGATGCGGTTGTCAAACTGCAAGCCGACGTCATCGACAAGCTGATGCCCGCATTTCTGCCGCTGGTCTATACCCTGACCATGTTCTGGCTGGTGCGTCGTGGCTGGAGCCCGCTGCGCCTGATTGGTATCACCGTGGTGCTGGGCGTTGTCGGTAAATTCTGTCACTTCCTGTAAAAGCAAAGAGGTCGCGATGTTAGGCATCATTTTGACGGGTCACGGTGGGTTTGCCAGCGGACTTGAACAGGCGATGAAGCAGATCCTCGGCGAACAGCCGCAGTTTATCGCCATCGATTTCCCGGAAACCTCCTCGACTGCGCGGCTAACCGCGCAGCTTGAGCAGGCGGTAACTGAACTGGATCCCCAGTACGATATCGTGTTTCTTACCGATCTGCTCGGCGGTACGCCGTTTCGCGTAGCGTCAACGCTTGCGATGCAAAAGCCGGGATGGGAAGTGATCACCGGCACCAACCTGCAACTTCTGCTGGAAATGGTGCTGGAACGCGACGGGTTAAGTAGCGAAGCGTTTCGTCTGCAGGCGCTCGCGTGTGGCCATCGCGGCCTGACCAGCCTGGTGGATGAGCTTGGGCGCTGTCATGAGGAAGCCCCTGCTGAGGAAGGGATATGAGCCAGCTGCTGCGCGCGCGACGGATCCTTACCGAACAGGGCTGGCTGGACGACCACCAGCTACGCATTGAAAGCAGTGCGGTTGCGGCGATTGAACCCATCCCGGCGGGCGTTACGACGCGGGATGCGGAGCTGCTTTGCCCGGCCTATATCGACACGCACGTCCACGGCGGCGCTGGCGTGGACGTCATGGATGATGCGCCCGGCGTGCTGGACACCCTGGCAATGCATAAAGCCCGCGAAGGCGTGGGCGCATTTCTGCCCACCACCGTGACCGCGCCGCTGAAGGCCATCCACGCCGCGCTGATGCGTATCGCCCGGCGCAGTCAGTCCGGCGGCTCGGGCGCGCAGATCCTGGGCAGCTATCTGGAAGGACCGTACTTTACGCCGCAGAACAAAGGGGCGCATCCGCCGGAGCTGTTCCGGGAGCTGGATATCGTCGAGCTGGACAGGCTGGCTGACGTTTCACAGGGCACGCTACGGGTGGTGGCGCTCGCGCCAGAAAAACCCGGCGCGCTGCAGGCGATTCGCCATCTTAAACAGCGCGGGATACGCGTGATGCTGGGCCACGGCGCTGCCACGTACCGGCAAACACTTGCCGCGTTTGATGCGGGTGCCGACGGGCTGGTTCACTGCTACAACGGCATGACGGGGCTGCACCACAGAGAGCCCGGAATGGTCGGCGCAGGGCTTACGGACAAACGGGCGTGGCTGGAGCTGATTGCCGACGGGCACCACGTCCATCCGGGGGCGATGCGCTTATGCTGCTGCTGCGCGCAGGAGCGCGTGGTGCTGATTACCGATGCAATGGAGGCGGCAGGTATGCCGGACGGACGGTATACACTTTGTGGCGAAGAGGTCTCGATGCAAAACGGCGTGGTTCGAACCGGCTCCGGCGGGCTAGCGGGCAGCACGCTGTCGCTGGATGCCGCGGTCAGGAATATGGTGGAGTATGCGGGCGTAACCGCCGAAGACGCTATCCATATGGCCTCGCTGCACCCTGCCCGGCTGTTGGGCGTTGACGGTCAGCTAGGATCCTTAGCCCCGGGTAAACGCGCCAATATCATTGCGCTGGACGGGGGTTTACACCTCCAGCAGATCTGGATTCAGGGACAGGCTCTCTCCCTTTAGCCCTTTCATTGTGTCTCCTGTTGGCCTTACGGCACCCGATCGTAAGGCCTTTCTTTTCCTTTCCTTAACTCTTCCCTTTCCTTTCACGATCGCACTTTTCGTTTTATTTCTTTTCTTTCATTGAAGTTTCGATTTCTTTTCTATAGATTTTATTTAACTGCTTAAGTGAACAAGTGAAACGAAACGAAAGATAGCGACACGATTGCCAGCGTCTGATGTGGAATTCACACGACTAAGGACTGAGTTATGCCACAAACCACTACCGCCGCGACAACCGGCACCTGGACAGAGGAAGAGATCCGCCAGCAGCCTGCCAGCTGGATCCGCTCGCTCAACAACATCGATAACCTGCGTGCTTCGATCGACAGTTTCCTGACGCCGCTGCTGCGCAAGGAGGATCTGCGGATCGTCCTGACCGGCGCGGGCACATCCGCCTTTATCGGCGATATCGTTTCTCCCTGGCTCGCGAGCTGCACCGGGAAAAACTTCACTGCCGTGCCGACAACCGATCTGGTCACGAACCCGGTGGACTACTTCAGCCCTGCGCATCCGCTGCTGCTGATTTCGTTTGCCCGCTCCGGCAACAGCCCGGAAAGCGTCGCGGCCGTCGAGCTGGCAAACCAGTTCGTGCCGGAGTGCTACCACCTGTCGATCACCTGCAACGAGGCGGGGAGCCTGTACCAGAACGCCATCGACAGCGATAACGCCTTTGCCCTGCTGATGCCTGCCGAAACGCACGATCGCGGGTTCGCGATGACCAGCAGCATTACCACCATGATGGCGAGCTGTCTGGCGGTGTTCGCGCCGGAAACGATCAATAGCCACACCTTCCGCGACGTCGCCGATCGCTGTCAGGCGATCCTCACCGCGCTCGGCGATTTCAGCCACGGCGTCTTTGGCAATGAAGCGTGGAAACGCGTCGTCTATCTGGGAAGCGGCGGCCTGCAGGGCGCGGCGCGCGAATCGGCGCTGAAGGTGCTGGAGCTGACAGCGGGCAAGCTGGCGGCGTTTTACGATTCCCCGACGGGCTTCCGTCACGGGCCGAAGTCGCTGGTCGATAGCGAAACGCTGGTGGTGGTGTTTATCTCCAGCCATCCTTATACGCGTCAGTACGATCTGGATCTGCTGGCCGAACTGCGCCGCGATCGCCAGGCCCTGCGCGTCGTCGCCATCGCCGCTGAAAACGCTCCGGTCATTGAAGCGGGTCCGCACATTCTGCTGCCGCCTTCACGTCCGTTTATCGATATGGAACAGGCGTTCTGCTTCCTGATGTATGCCCAGGTCTTTGCACTCTCCCAGTCGCTCAGCGTAGGCAATACGCCCGATACGCCATCCGCCAGCGGGACGGTCAACCGTGTAGTGCAGGGCGTTGTTATTCATCCGTGGCAGGCTTAAGAGGATCGGATCATGAGTATCATTTCAACCAAATATCTTCTGCAGGACGCACAGGCAAAAGGCTACGCCGTTCCGGCGTTCAACATCCACAACGCGGAGACGATCCAGGCGATCCTTGAAGCGTGCAGCGAAATGCGATCGCCGGTGATCCTCGCGGGCACGCCGGGCACCTTTAAGCATATTGCGCTGGAAGAGATCTACGCCCTGTGCAGCGCGTACTCCCACACCTACAACATGCCGCTGGCGCTGCATCTCGATCACCACGAATCGCTGGATGATATACGCCGCAAGGTCAACGCGGGCGTGCGCAGCGCGATGATCGACGGCAGCCACTATCCGTTTGAACAAAACGTGAAACTGGTGAAGTCGGTGGTCGATTTCTGCCACCTCAACGACTGCAGCGTCGAAGCCGAGCTGGGCCGTCTGGGCGGCGTGGAAGATGACATGAGCGTAGACGCCGAAAGCGCGTTCCTCACCGATCCGCAGGAGGCGAAACGCTTCGTCGAACTGACCGGCGTCGATAGCCTTGCCGTCGCCATCGGCACCGCACACGGCCTGTATACCAAACGTCCGAAAATCGACTTCCAGCGGCTGGCGGAAATCCGCGAAGTGGTCACCGTGCCGCTGGTGCTGCACGGCGCGAGCGATGTGCCGGATGAGTTTGTTCGCCGCACCATCGAGCTGGGCGTATGCAAAGTCAACGTGGCCACCGAGCTGAAAATTGCCTTCTCTGACGCGGTTAAAGCCTGGTTTGCCGAAAACCCGCAGGGGAACGATCCGCGCTTCTACATGCGGGTAGGCATGGACGCCATGAAAGAGGTGGTCAGAAGCAAGATCGCCGTTTGCGGCTCGGCAAACCGGCTCCTGCTTCCTGCCGAAGCCTGATCCCATCGCGCATTACGTCAATACCTAAAAAATAACTATAAGCCTCGCAAATATGAAGGCGCGTCCTTAAGCCGGACAGCGCATTCCATTATCCTAAAAAT
Source organism: Enterobacter sp. T2 (assembly GCF_010692925.1). Lineage (NCBI taxonomy): Bacteria > Pseudomonadati > Pseudomonadota > Gammaproteobacteria > Enterobacterales > Enterobacteriaceae > Enterobacter > Enterobacter sp. T2. The sequence continues at coordinate 4,194,449 of NZ_CP048736.1, forward strand.
CCGAGGAGTCCCTACATGACACAGGAAAAGTCGTTTAAATCGAAAGCGTGGGAATTTTTCCAAAGCCTGGGAAAGACGTTTATGTTCCCCGTCTCTCTGCTGGCCTTTATGGGGTTGCTGCTGGGTATCGGTAGCTCCGTCACCAGCCCTTCCACTATTAAAAGCTTTCCCTTTCTGGGCGGCGAGTTAACGCAGCTGACCTTTGGCTTTATCGCCATGGTGGGCGGCTTCGCCTTTACCTATCTGCCGCTGATGTTTGCCATGGCTATCCCGATGGGCCTCGCCAAACGCAACAAGGCCGTGGGCGCCTTTGCCGGGTTCGTTGGCTATATGCTGATGAACATGAGCATCAACTACTACCTGACCGCCACCCACCAGCTTGCCGACGCCGCCACCATGAGACAGGTAGGACAATCGATCGTGCTGGGGATCCAGACCCTGGAGATGGGCGTACTGGGCGGCATCGTGGTGGGGGTAATCACTTACTTCCTGCACGAGCGTTTTCAGGACACGGTGCTGCATGACGCCTTTGCGTTCTTTAGCGGCATTCGTTTTGTGCCCATCATTACCGCACTCACGCTGTCGCTGGTCGGGCTGTTTATCCCGCTGTTGTGGGAATACGTGGCGCTGGGCATTGCCGGAATTGGCCATATCATTCAGAGCACCAGCGTTTTCGGACCGTTCCTGTACGGTGTAGGCGTGCTGCTGCTTAAACCCTTTGGTCTGCACCATATCCTGCTGGCGATGGTGCGCTTCACGCCGGCAGGCGGCATTGAGATGGTCAACGGCCATGAAGTGGCCGGCGCGCTGAATATCTTCTACGCCGAGCTGAAAGCCGGACTGCCGTTTAGCCCGCACGTTACCGCGTTTCTGTCACAAGGCTTTATGCCGACCTTTATCTTTGGCCTGCCTGCCGTGGCGTACGCCATCTACCGCACCGCGCGTCCGGAAAACCGCCCGGTAATTAAGGGGCTGCTGCTTTCCGGCGTGCTGGTTTCCGTCGTCACCGGTATTTCAGAACCGATTGAGTTTCTGTTCCTGTTTATCGCCCCCGCGCTTTACGCCTTCCATATCGTGATGTCGGGCCTGGCGCTGATGGTGATGGCCCTGCTGGGGGTCACCATCGGCAACACCGACGGCGGGATTTTGGATCTGCTGATCTTCGGCGTGATGCAGGGGATGTCGACCAAATGGTATCTGCTGTTCCCGGTCGGTATCGCCTGGTTTGCCATCTACTTCTTCGTCTTCCGCTGGTACATCCTCAAACACGATATCAAGACGCCGGGACGTGAAGTGGACGCGCAGGGTGCGCAGCAGGCCGTCGAAGCCAACACCCGCGCGGGTGGAAAATCGAAATACGATCACGGGCTTATCCTGCGCGCGCTCGGTGGCAAAGAGAACATCGAGTCGCTCGACAACTGCATCACCCGCTTGCGCCTGGTCGTGAAGGAGATGGGGCTTATCGATCAGCAGGAGCTGAAAGCGGCTGGCGCCCTGTCGGTGGTGGTGCTGGATGCTCACAGCGTTCAGGTGATCATCGGCCCGCAGGTGCAGAGCGTCAAAACCGGCATTGAAGCCTTAATCTAACAGGGGGTTGTTGTGTTTGATTTCGACAAAATCATCGAGCGTAAAAGCGATAAGTGCCGTAAATGGGACCATGCGTTTGTCTGCTCACGCTTTGGTGATGTCCCGCAGGGGTTTATCCCGCTGTGGATCGCAGACATGGACTTCACCTCGCCGCCGGCCGTTATTGAAGGCTTCCAGCGCATCGTGGAGCACGGCACCTTTGGCTATACCTGGAGCTTCGACGAATTTTACGACGCGGTGATGGCCTTCCAGCGCACGCGTCATCAGGTTGAGGTGGAGAAGTCGTGGCTCACCCTGACCTACGGCACCGTCTCCACGCTGCATTACACGGTCCAGGCGTTCTGCACGCCTGGCGATAGCGTGATGATGAACACGCCGGTCTACGATCCGTTTGCGATGGCGGCACAGCGCCAGGGCGTGCGGGTGCTTGCTAACCCACTGTCCGTGAAGGAAAACCGCTATCAGCTGGATTTTAATCTGGTTGAAGATCAGCTCAAAACCCACCGTCCAAAACTGTGGTTCTTCTGCTCGCCGCATAACCCCTCGGGCAGGATCTGGCGCGCGGATGAGATACGTCAGGTCTCCGATCTCTGTAAACGCTACGGCACGATTCTGGTGGTCGATGAGGTTCACGCAGAGCACATTCTGAAAGGCACATTCGTCAGCTGTCTGACCTCGGGCTGTGCCGCACTGGACAACCTGATCGTGCTGACGTCGCCAAATAAAGCCTTCAACCTAGGCGGGCTGAAAACGTCCTACTCCATGATCCCGGACGATTCGCTGCGCCAGCGCTTCCGCCAGCAGCTTGAGAAGAACTCGATTACCTCACCCAATATGTTCGGCGTATGGGGGATTATTCTCGCCTACCAGCACGGCCTGCCGTGGCTCGACGCGCTCAACGACTATCTGCAAGGCAATGCCCGCTACCTTGCGGACGCTATTCAGACCCACTTCCCGGCGTGGAAGATGATGAACCCGGAATCGTCGTATCTGGCCTGGATAGACGTAAGCGCCGACGACCGCAGCGCCACAGAGTTGACCCAACATTTCGCCCAGCAGGCCGGTGTCGTGATTGAAGACGGCAGCCACTACGTGCAAAACGGCGAAAACTACCTGCGGATTAACTTCGGCACCCAGCGCTACTGGCTGGAGCAATCCATCAACCGAATGCTGAAGCATTTCTGATTAGGATCTTAACCGATGAAAAAAGTGCTCACTCTCTCGCTGCTGGCCCTGTTTGTTTCTCACGGTGCTCTGGCCACCAACTACGTGCTCAATAACGACAATATTGCTCTGTCATTTGATGACGCAAACTCAACGGTAGTGGTTAAGGACAATAAGGCTAACCATCCGCTCACGCCGCAGGAGCTGTTCTTCCTGACGCTGCCGGACGAGACAAAAATCCACACCGCGGATTTCACCATTAAGCACGTCGAAAAGCAGGACAACGCTATTGTCGTCGACTTTACCCATCCGGACTTTAACGTAACGGTGAAGCTGAACCTGGTGAAGGGAAAATACTCCAGCATCGACTACACCGTTGCCGCAGTCGGCCAGCCGCGAGACGTGGCGAAAATTACCTTCTTCCCGACGAAAAAGCAGTCTCAGGCACCCTATGTTGACGGGGCGATCAACAGCTCGCCGATCGTTGCTGATTCGTTCTTTATTTTGCCGGACAAGCCCATCGTTAACACTTACGCCTATGAAGCGACCACCAATCTCAACGTAGAACTGAAAACGCCGATCCAGCCAGAGTCGCCGGTCAGCTTTACCACCTGGTTCGGCACCTTCCCGGAAATCAGCCAGCTGCGCCGCAGCGTGAACCAGTTTATTGATGCCGTGCGTCCGCGACCGTACAAGCCTTATCTGCACTACAACAGCTGGATGGATATCGGCTTTTTCAATCCGTACACCGAGCAGGATGTTCTGGGGCGGATGGACGAGTGGAATAAGGAGTTCATTACCGGACGCGGCGTGGCGCTGGACGCCTTCCTGCTGGACGACGGCTGGGACGACCTTACCGGGCGCTGGCTATTTGGCCCGGCATTCAGCGACGGTTTTGGCAAGGTTCGGGAAAAAGCCGACAGCCTGCACAGCTCGGTCGGACTGTGGCTCTCGCCGTGGGGAGGCTACAACAAGCCTCGCGACGTTCGCGTCTCGCATGCAAAAGAGTATGGGTTTGAAACCGTCGACGGGAAGCTGGCCCTGTCAGGACCGAACTACTTTAAGAACTTCAATGAGCAGATCGTTAAGCTTATCAAAAACGAACGCATTACCTCATTCAAGCTGGACGGGATGGGTAATGCCAACGCGCATATCCAGGGCAGCCCGTTTGCCTCGGATTTTGACGCCTCTATCGCTCTGCTACATAACATGCGCAGCGCCAACCCAAATCTGTTTATCAACCTGACGACCGGCACCAACGCCAGCCCATCCTGGCTGTTCTACGCCGACTCGATCTGGCGCCAGGGCGATGACATTAACCTGTACGGGCCCGGCACGCCGGTACAGCAGTGGATGACCTACCGCGATGCCGAAACGTACCGCTCCATTGTGCGCAAAGGCCCGCTGTTCCCGCTGAACTCGCTGATGTACCACGGGATCGTCAGTGCGGAAAACGCCTATTACGGGCTGGAGAAAGTACAAACGGACAGCGATTTTGCCGATCAGGTCTGGAGCTACTTCGCGACCGGCACGCAGCTGCAGGAGCTGTATATCACTCCTTCAATGCTGAACAAGGCGAAGTGGGATACCCTTGCGCAGGCGGCAAAATGGTCGCGGGAAAACGCCAGCGTGCTGGTGGATACCCACTGGATAGGCGGAGACCCGACGGCGCTTCAGGTTTACGGCTGGGCGTCATGGAATAAAGACAAAGCCATTCTTGGTTTGCGAAACCCGTCGGACAAGCCGCAAACCTACTATCTGGATTTAGCGAAAGATTTCGAAATCCCGACAGGAGAGGCAGCGCAGTTTAGTCTGAGAGCGGTATATGGCCGTAATGCAACCGTACCGGGACAATACAAAAACGCCGTGGTGATTACGCTACAACCGCTGGAAACGCTGGTGTTTGAGGCGGTGCCAGGAAAATAAAAAGTGTTCAGATCTGTAGGCCGGGTAAGGCGCAGCCGCCGCCCGGCAAAAAGACGGCTGGGGCTTACTCCCCCTGCTGCTCCAGCGCGTACTTATACAGGGCATTCTTCTTCACGCCGTGAATTTCCGCCGCCAGCGCAGCCGCTTTTTTAAGCGGCAATTCGGCCTGTAGCAATGCCAGCGTGCGCAGCGCATCGGCTGGCAGGGCATCCTCTTCTGCTTTATGCCCTTCGACAATCAGCACCATCTCACCTTTGCGGCGGTTTTCGTCTTTCTTCACCCACGCCAGCAGTTCACCCACCGGTGCGCCGTGAATGGTTTCCCAGGTTTTGGTCAGCTCGCGCGCCAGCACGACGTAGCGGGACTCACCCCAGACGGTAACCATATCGTCCAGGCTTTCCAGCAGGCGGTGGGTGGATTCGTAGAAAATCAGGGTGCGCGGTTCCGCTTCCAGGTCTTTTAAGACGTCGCGACGGCCTTTGGATTTGGCGGGCAGAAAACCTTCATAGCAGAAACGGTCAGACGGCAGACCTGCGGCGCTTAACGCAGCAATCGCGGCGCACGGTCCCGGCAGGGGCACAACGCGAATGCCGGCTTCACGGCAGGTACGCACCAGATGGTAGCCAGGGTCGTTAATCAGCGGCGTTCCCGCGTCGGAGACCAGCGCAATGTTCTGCCCCTCCTTGAGCTTCGCCACCAGCGTGTCGGCTTTTTGTTGCTCATTGTGATCGTGCAGGGCAAACAAACGGGCGTTAATCGCGAAATGCTGCAGCAGTAAACCGGTATGACGAGTGTCCTCAGCCGCAATTAAATCAACGGCTTGCAATACAGTGAGTGCACGTTGGGTAATATCAGACAAATTCCCGATAGGAGTAGGTACAATATAAAGCTGGCCTTGAGAATTATCTGCCGTTTCGTGTTGTTTCATTGTTTCGTCCGTATTGCCGATTTAATATTGAGCATTGCGTAAAAAAAATCACTGGATACAGTATGGTACCGTTAACGTTTCTTCGAAAAAAAGCCACGCGCAGCGTGCCGCTTCTGCTGGCAGCCCTGATCTTTGCAGGCTGCGGCACCCAGGCACCTGACCAGAGCACCGCCCATCTTGAGGGTTCCGCTCAGGCTGATTCTGGCTTTTATCTGCAACAAATGTCGCAGAGTTCAAATGATACCAGGATCAACTGGCAATTACTCGCCATTCGTGCACTGCTGAAAGAGGGAAAAACCCAGCAGGCTGCAGAGCTGTTCGGCCAGCTGCCGAAAGATCTTAACGATACCCAGCGTCTTGAGCAGAGCCTGCTCTCTGCCGAGCTGAAGGTCGCGCAGAAAGAGTATGACGGCGCGAAAAAGATCCTGGGTAGCATCGACCTGAGCGCGCTGGATAAAAACCAGCAGGCACGCTTCTGGCAGGCGGGTATCACCGCTGAACAGGGGCGTCCTTCCCTGACGCTGCTCCGCGCGCTTATCGCTCAGGAACCGCTGCTTGCCGGTGCCGATAAGCAGAAAAATATTGATGCCACCTGGCAGGCTCTTGCCGCCATGACCCCGGATCAGGCAAAGGCGCTGGTCATCAACGCGGATGAGAACGTGCTGCAGGGCTGGCTTGATCTCCAACAGATGTGGTTTAACAACCGCACCGACCCTAAGATGCTGAAGGCCGGTATTACCGACTGGCAGACTCGCTACCCGCAAAACCCGGGCGCCAAAATGCTGCCAACCCAGTTGGTGAACGTGCAGAACTTTAAGCCAGCATCGACCAGCAAAATTGCACTGCTTCTGCCGCTGAATGGTCAGGCGGCGGTGTTTGGCCGTACGATTCAACAGGGCTTTGAAGCGGCGAAAAACGGCACTATGCCGGTGACGGGCAGCGCGGTGCCGGTGCAGGCAGCACAGGCGGCCAACGTGAATGATGTTGTCAGCCCTTCCGCCGCCGAGACCAGCGATCTCACCACGGCGCAAACCCCGGCGCAAGGCACGATGCAAAACCCGGTGACCGCACCGACGACGCCTCCGCCTGCTGCAGAACCAGCAACACAGGCGCCAGTGGAGACACCTGCTTCTCCTGCAGCGCCTGAGGCAACAGCAGAACAACCTCAACAACAGCCAGCACAACCAACCACTCAACCAACCACTCAACCTGCCGCGCAGCCGCAGGCCGTGGCGACCACCAGCGCTAATCCTGGCACCGAACTGAAAATTTACGACACCAGTTCGCAGCCGCTTGACCAGGTACTGGCTCAGGTGCAACAGGACGGGGCGAGCATCGTTGTCGGTCCGCTGTTGAAAAACAACGTGGAAGAGCTGATGAAGAGCAATACCACGCTAAACGTGCTGGCGCTCAACCAGCCGGAGCAGGTTCAGAACCGGGCCAATATTTGCTACTTCGCGCTCTCTCCGGAAGACGAAGCTCGCGATGCGGCACGTCATATCCACGAGCAGGGTAAACAGGCTCCACTGTTGCTCATCCCGCGCAGTACGCTGGGCGATCGCGTAGCGAATGCCTTCGCCGATGAGTGGCAGAAGCTGGGCGGCGGTATCGTGCTGCAGCAGAAATTCGGTTCCGTCTCAGAACTGCGCGCGGGCGTAAACGGCGGAGCGGGTATCGCGCTTAACGGCAGCCCGGTGACCGCCAGCCTGCCACAGCAGCAGGGCGTGACCATTGGTGGGCTGACCATCCCTGCCCCACCTACCGACGCGCAGATCGGCGGCGGTGGAAAAGTGGATGCGGCTTATATCGTTGCCACACCGCAAGAGATCGCCTTTATCAAACCGATGATTGCGATGCGTAACGGCAGCCAGAGCGGCGCAACGCTCTATGCCAGTTCCCGCAGCGCGCAAGGCACCGCTGGCCCGGATTTCCGTCTGGAAATGGACGGCCTGCAGTACAGTGAAATTCCGATGCTCGCGGGCAGCAACCCGGCGTTGATGCAGCAGGCGCTGAGCAGCGTACGTAACGACTACTCACTGGCGCGTCTGTATGCCATGGGGGTCGATGCATGGGCGCTGGCGAACCACTTTACCCAGATGCGTCAGGTACCGGGCTTTGAGCTTAACGGCAACACCGGCGATCTGACCGCGACGCAGGACTGCGTGATCAACAGGAAGTTATCATGGCTCAAATACCAGCAGGGACAAATCGTCCCGGCCAGTTAAGCCGTAAAGAGACCGGCGATGCGTGGGAGTTAAAAGCGCGTCGCTGGCTTGAAGGCAAAGGACTGCATTTTATCGCCGCTAACGTTCGCGGACGTGGCGGCGAAATTGATCTGATCATGAAAGAGGGTCAGGTGATTGTGTTTGTAGAAGTCCGCTTTCGACAGTCTTCCCGTTTTGGCGGTGCTGCCGCCAGCGTGACGCTCGCCAAACAACATAAATTATTACAGACTGCCCACTTGTGGCTTGCCCGCCATAATGGGAGTTTTGATACTGTGGATTGCCGGTTCGATGTGATAGCCTTCACCGGAAATGAGATCGAATGGCTTAAAAACGCTTTTGGCGAAGACGCATAATTACGATTTAAAAGGGATAACGTGCTCGAAAGAATTAAAGTGTGCTTCACAGAAAGCATCCAGACTCAGATTGCCGCGGCGGAAGCCCTTCCGGACGCGATCTCTCGTGCTGCAATGACGCTGGTGCAATCCCTGCTTAATGGCAACAAAATCCTCTGTTGTGGCAACGGTACCTCAGCCGCCAACGCACAGCATTTTGCTGCCAGCATGATTAATCGTTTTGAAACCGAACGCCCGAGTTTACCTGCCATTGCACTTAATACCGATAATGTGGTCTTAACAGCGATTGCTAACGATCGTCTGCATGACGAAATTTACGCAAAGCAGGTGCGCGCCCTGGGGCATGCCGGTGATGTGCTGCTGGCCATCTCCACGCGCGGCAACAGCCGGGACATTGTCAAAGCCGTTGAAGCCGCGGTCACCCGAGACATGACTATCGTCGCCTTAACCGGCTATGACGGTGGTGAACTGGCGGGTCTGCTGGGGCCGCAGGATGTGGAAATCCGCATTCCGTCTCACCGTAGCGCACGCATTCAGGAGATGCATATGCTCACGGTAAACTGCTTATGCGATTTGATCGATAACACGCTTTTCCCTCACCAGGATGATTAAGGAGTTTTTATGAAGGCTTTATCGACCCTCGCAGTCCTTATGTCTGCATTGCTGCTTCAGGGATGTATCGCTGCGGCTGTCGTGGGTACTGCCGCAGTAGGCACCAAAGCGGCGACCGATCCACGCTCTGTAGGAACGCAGGTGGATGACGGTACGCTGGAGCTGCGCGTCAACAGTGCGCTGTCGAAAGACGAACAAATTAAGAAAGAAGCGCGTATCAACGTGACGGCTTATCAGGGCAAAGTCCTGCTGACGGGTCAGTCACCGAATACCGAACTCTCCAGCCGCGCGAAACAGATCGCCATGGGCGTTGAGGGCACTACGGAAGTCTTCAATGAAATCCGTCAGGGCCAGCCAATCAGCCTGGGTACGGCGTCGTCTGACACCTGGATCACCACAAAAGTCCGTTCCCAACTGCTGGGTTCAGATCAGGTGAAATCCTCAAACGTAAAAGTGACGACCGAAAACGGTGAAGTGTTCCTGCTGGGTCTGGTTACCGACCGTGAAGGGAAAGCGGCAGCGGATATCGCCAGCCGGGTCAGCGGCGTGAAGCACGTCACCACCGCGTTTACTTACATCAAATAAAAAAACCTCACTGTAGGCCCGGTAAGCGTAGCGCCACCGGGCTTTTTTTTTCACAGAAGCGCAATGCTTCCCACCAGCACCCCACTTAACGCTACCAGCCCCGCTGTCAGCCACAGCGCTTTTGCCGGGAAAGACTTACGCAGCATGACAAGCGACGGCAAACTAATGGCCGGCAAGGTGATAAGCAGCGCCAGCGCGGGCGCGGTGCCCATGCCAGCCAGCATCATGGTCTGAACAATCGGAATTTCAGCCGCCGTTGGGATCACAAACAGGCAGCCAGCAACGGCCATCGCAATCACCCACATCAGCGTGTTATCAATCGCGCCATCCGCATGCGGGAACAGCCAGACGCGCGCCGCGCCGAGCACCAGAACCGCCAGGATATAAACCGGAATGGTGCTCCAGAAAAGTTGCCACAGCGCTTTACCCCAGCGGGCAAAGAAACTGCCCTGCGGCTCGCTGATGTCCAGCTCAACAGAAGCGGGCTCTGGCGCTTTCTCTTTCACCAGATTTTGCACCAGCGTCGCCACCACCAGCACCGTCAGCAGCCCGGCAACCAGGCGGATAGCCGCAAAATGCCAGCCGAGCACAAAGCCCATAAACACCAGCGTTGCCGGGTTGAGCAGCGGGTTGCCCATCCAGAACGCCAGTGCACCGCCCATCGAGACACGCTGACGGCGCATTCCTGCGGCCACAGGGGCTGCACAGCATGAACACATCATGCCCGGCAGAGAGAAAATCGTCCCCAGCAAGGTGCCCTGAAAGCGTGGCTGCCCGAGGGTTTTCACCAGCCAGTTTCGCGGAATAAGTACCTGAATCAGCGACCCTAACAAGACGCCTAATACCGCAGCTTTCCAGACAGCAAGGAAGTAGACCATGGCGTAATCCCACGCCGCCTTCAGCGGGCTGGCATCCGCCTGCGCGAGTATCGATTTACCAATGCTGTGCGTTTCAGCGGCGGTGAAGGCCTTGCCATAGTACGGCTGCCATTTCACATACCAGAGGCCAATGATGACCACGAGAAAGAAGAGTGCGGGCTTCCACCATTGGACAGGTGTCGCCGCCTGAGATGAAGACTGACCAGTCATACCATTCCCCGGAGAGTGTTATTGAATAAGCCGGAGAAGTTTACGCCTCGCCCTGCGCGATTTCACGCAGTTTTGCCGAAGGGATGATATTGACCCCTTCCTGCGACGGTGCCAGCGCCTCTTTCAGCATCGCCTGCGCGACATCCCGCGCCTCAATGGACTTCCAGTTACCCGGCAGGATGCGAAACAGCGGAGCGAAAACAGACTCGTTAAAGCGCCGTTCGTCGCGGTGCCCCATCAGCATAGAAGGCCGCACAATGGTCAGATATTCCCACTTCTGGGCAATCAGCGCCTCTTCCATCTTGCCCTTCACCTGGTTGTAAAAAAACGGCGAGCCGTTGCTCGCGCCGTGCGAACTGACCACCAGAAAATGCTTTGCCCCCAATTTTTTCGCCGTCAGTGCGGTATCCACCACTAGGGTGTAATCCGCATGGACAAAGGCTTCTTTACTGCCCGCCTCACGCCGCGTCGTACCGAGGCAGCAAAAGGCGATATCAATCGGGTCCTGCACCTGCGCCAGCGCGTCGGTGAGCTGCGGGTCGTGTGGGTTAAAGACGCCAGAGATATCCAGCAGCGGGCGACGCGTCGGTGCGGCGATATAGTTAATATGGCGATCCTGGATCAGCAGCCGCAGCAGATGCCCGCCGACCAGCCCGGTTGCGCCCGTAATCAGTACCTGGCTCATCGTATCCCCTTTACAGAATTGTCCGTTTGCGAACTCAGCGTGGTCGACCACACTTAGAAGTCTGTTACAGGTAAGTATTTACCACAAGCGGAGAAAAATCAGTCTGAAGCCAAAACAACGGAGGAAGCATGGGCAAGAAAATCGCAGTCTTGATTACCGACGAGTTTGAAGATTCAGAATTCACCTCTCCTGCAGAGGCATTCCGCAAGGCGGGACATGAGGTCATTACCATTGAGAAAGAAGCGGGCAAAACGGTGAAAGGCCATAAGGGCGAAGCCAGCGTGACCATCGACGAAACCATCGATAACGTCAGCCCGTCTGATTTCGACGCCCTGCTGTTACCCGGCGGCCATTCACCGGATTACCTGCGCGGGGACGAGCGTTTCGTCACTTTCACACGTGACTTTGTCGCTACCGGAAAACCGGTCTTTGCTATCTGTCACGGCCCGCAGCTGCTGATCAGCGCCGACGTGGTCCGCGGACGTAAGCTGACGGCGGTGAAACCGATCGTGATCGATCTGAAAAATGCGGGGGCTGAGTTTTACGATCAGGAAGTGGTCAACGACAAAGACCAGTTGATCACCAGCCGGACCCCGGACGATCTTCCGGCGTTTAACCGGGAAGCGCTACGCCTGCTCGGCGCGTAGCCAGTGAAGCTTCTTGCCAAAGCCCAGCGTGTTGTCGGTAAATTTCAGCTCATCGAGGCGGATTTCCCACACCGGGGCTTTTAGCGCAGCGGCAACCGGGAAGCGGCGCGTGTAGTGCTTACGGCGCGCGTCGCTCTCTTCTCCCTCCAGCCGACGGATCTCTCCTTTGAACTGCACGCCACGGATCAGCGCGACCGTTTTGGGCTGGCCATTTACCGTACCCGCCACCTTCGCCTGCTGGCCGGTCATTTGCGCATGCCGCGTTTTGTCTTCGCTCATGACATAGAAGGCTACGCGCTCGGGATCGTAGTAATAAAAGGCGTTCGCGCACCACATCTCTTCGTCTTTACAGACGCACCAGGTGACGACATGCTGCTTCGCCAGCCAGCGGTTAATGGCTGCCAGTGTTTCCATTTTCGCTCTCTCTCATGCTATGGTGCGTTCACCTTAACATACTGAATCTGTTTACCGTGTGCTGGTTTCTCTATCTCGTCCGAACCCCTGATAACGCACTCTACACCGGGATCACTACCGATGTGGCGCGGCGTTTTTTACAACATCAAACGGGGAAAGGGGCAAAAGCGCTGCGGGGGAAAGGTGAACTTCAGCTGGCTTTTTACGCCGCCGTCGGCGACAGGTCGCTGGCGCTCAGGCTGGAATACCGGATTAAACAGCTGACGAAGCGCCAGAAAGAGCGCCTCGTTACCGGAGACGGCTCCTTTGAGGCGCTACGCGAAAGCCTGCTCAGAAACGATTGAAGTGATCGTGGTAATCAACCAGGCCACTCACACCGTTCAGGGCATCATCCGCCAGGCGATGTACCTGGAAGGCGGATTCGGTACCCGGCCAGCGGCAGCGCAGATCGTAATGCGCGGCCTGCTCGAAGCCTAAGCGGCCATAAAATGCCGGATCGCCCAGCGTGACCACGGCGGCATAGCCAAACTCATTCAGCGAGTCCAGCCCTTCATACACCAGCTGGCGCGCCAGGCCCTGGCCGCGATAGTTCTCATCGACCGCCAGCGGTGCCATGCCTACCCACTGCAGATCTTCGCCCTGAACAATTACCGGGCTGAAGGCAACATAGCCAACAACCTGACCTTCGTCATCGGTGGCTACCAGCCCTAAAGTAATCAGGCCGTCTTCACGGAGATCGTGGACCAGTTGGGCCTCCGCATCGCTCTCAAAAGCGCGGCGTAACAACGCATCGATACCCGGTGCATCAATCCCAATTTCGACTCGAATCAGCATGGCTCACCTACTGAAGTGTGTTTACTGTCAGGCGGGGTTTTCAGCCCAGCCTCAACGAAATCTGCCATTTGCATCAGCATCACGCGCAGCGCTTTCGGCATCTGCTCCAGCTCAATGGCATCCATTAAATTTTTCACGTACAGACCCAGCTCCGTATCGCCTTCAATGACCAGACGGCGCTGGAAGAATAACGTATCCGGATCCTGTTTACGCGCGGCGATCATCAGCAGATCGCTGGCACTGGCGCTAAAGCTCACATCCGCCTCGGCGGACTCACGCACAATGAGTTGATCATTCTCAACCGAGGTAAACCAGCGCAGCCCGATGTCACGCACCTCAATGCTCAGCCAGCGGCCTTCCAGAAACTCCAGCTCGCCGTCCTGCAGCGCCTGGCGGAATTGCCAGCTCAGGACCTGCTCGAGCACCTGACGTTTTAGCGCGAACGGCGCCAGTTTCACTGGCACGCTCAGCATTGATGGACCGAATTGTACGAGACGTGAACGCAGTTTATCCAGCACGAGCTTTACTCCCTGATAGCAATAGTCCCGCTATTTTGCCATATCCGACGCACAACATAGCGGCGTAAATCAACAAACCGTCGTCCGGTGACGCTCATTATTGGTGTCATCAATACGCCATTAGCTGCCTTAAATCAAAAATTGTCGCCCAGGGGTTAATTAAAATCCCAGCTCGTTAACAATTTTGCGATCGACTACATCAGGATAATTTATGGAGCTGCTCTGCCCTGCCGGTAACCTACCGGCGCTTAAGGCGGCCATCGAAAATGGGGCCGATGCGGTCTATATCGGGCTGAAAGATGATACCAACGCCCGCCATTTTGCTGGCCTCAACTTTACGGAGAAAAAGCTTCAGGAAGCCGTTAACTTCGTTCACCAGCACCGCCGCAAACTGCATATTGCCATTAATACCTTTGCGCATCCTGACGGCTATGCCCGCTGGCAGCGCGCGGTGGATATGGCCGCACAGCTGGGTGCCGATGCGTTAATCCTGGCCGACCTCGCCATGCTTGAGTATGCGGCAGAACGCTATCCGCATATTGAGCGCCACGTCTCTGTTCAGGCATCCGCCACGAATGAAGAGGCCGTGCGTTTTTATCATCAACACTTTGACGTCGCTCGCGTGGTGCTGCCCCGCGTGCTCTCCATTCATCAGGTTAAGCAACTCGCGCGCGTCACGCCAGTGCCGCTGGAAGTTTTTGCCTTTGGCAGCCTGTGCATCATGGCCGAAGGCCGTTGCTACCTTTCTTCTTATTTAACCGGTGAATCACCCAATACCGTTGGGGCCTGCTCTCCTGCCCGCTTTGTCCGCTGGCAACAAACCCCGCAGGGGCTGGAATCACGCCTGAATGAAGTGTTGATTGACCGCTATCAGGACGGCGAAAACGCGGGTTATCCAACGTTATGCAAAGGCCGATATCTGGTTGACGGTGAGCGCTACCACGCGCTGGAAGAGCCTACCAGCCTCAACACGCTGGAGCTGCTGCCGGAACTGCTGGCGGCGAATATTGCCTCGGTAAAAATTGAAGGTCGCCAGCGTAGCCCGGCCTATGTGAGTCAAGTGGCGAAAGTCTGGCGTCAGGCTATCGACCGCTGCATGGCGGACCCGCAAAACTATGCTCCGCAGGCAACCTGGATGGAGACGCTCGGTTCTATGTCCGAAGGCACGCAAACGACGCTTGGCGCGTATCACCGTAAATGGCAGTGAGATAACCATGAAATATTCATTAGGACCGGTGCTCTACTACTGGCCAAAAGAGACGCTGGAAGATTTTTACCAACAGGCCGCCACCAGCAGCGCTGATGTGATTTATCTCGGTGAAGCCGTGTGCAGCAAGCGCCGCGCCACCAAAGTGGGCGACTGGCTGGAGATGGCGAAAAGTCTCGCCGGAAGCGGTAAACAGGTGGTGCTCTCGACGCTCGCGCTGGTGCAAGCCTCGTCCGAACTGGGTGAACTGAAACGCTACGTTGAAAACGGTGAATTCCTGCTGGAAGCGAGCGACCTGGGCGTGGTGAACATGTGCGCCGAACGTAAGTTACCGTTCGTCGCGGGTCATGCATTGAACTGCTATAACGCCGTCACGCTGCGCCTGCTGCTCAAACAGGGAATGACGCGCTGGTGTATGCCGGTGGAACTCTCCCGCGACTGGCTGGTAAACCTGCTGACGCAGTGTGACGATCTCGGCATTCGCAATCAGTTTGAAGTGGAAGTGCTGAGCTACGGCCATCTTCCGCTGGCTTATTCCGCGCGCTGCTTTACCGCGCGTTCGGAAGACCGCCCGAAAGACGAGTGTGAAACCTGCTGCATCAAGTACCCGAACGGGCGCAGCGTGCTATCCCAGGAAAATCAGCAGGTGTTTGTCCTGAACGGGATTCAGACCATGAGCGGCTATGTCTATAACCTGGGCAACGAACTGGCGTCGATGGACGGCCTGGTGGACATAGTGCGTTTATCCCCTCTGGATACCGGCGTGTTCGCGATGCTGGACGCCTTCCGCGCAAATGAAAACGGCGCAGCTCCGCTGCCGCTAACGGCAAACAGCGACTGTAATGGTTACTGGAAACGCCTGGCCGGGCTGGAACTGCAGGCCTAAAAAAAGCTCACTTTGTTAACAACGGTTATCATTTTTTAATGCAGTATTAAAGACTGACCGTCGACAAAGTGAGCTGTTATGACTGACAAAACCCTTTCGTTTTCGGTGCTGGACCTGGCGCCGATCCCACAAGGCTCCTCGGCCAGAGAAGCCTTTTCGCATTCTCTCGATCTGGCTCAACTGGCTGAAAAGCGTGGCTACCATCGCTACTGGCTGGCCGAGCACCACAACATGGTCGGCATTGCCAGCGCCGCCACCTCGGTACTGATTGGTTATCTGGCGGCGAACACAACGACATTGCATCTGGGCTCCGGTGGCGTGATGCTGCCGAACCACGCCCCGCTGGTGATTGCCGAGCAGTTTGGCACGCTGAATACCCTCTATCCTGGCCGTATTGATTTGGGGCTGGGTCGTGCGCCGGGTAGCGACCAGCCGACCATGCGCGCCCTGCGTCGCCATATGAGCGGCGATATCGACAACTTCCCGCGCGATGTGGCTGAACTGGTTGACTGGTTTGACGCGCGCGATCCGAACCCACACGTGCGCCCGGTGCCGGGCTACGGCGAGAAGATCCCGGTGTGGCTGCTGGGTTCAAGTCTTTATAGCGCGCAGCTTGCCGCGCAGCTGGGTTTGCCGTTTGCGTTTGCCTCGCATTTCGCACCGGATATGCTGCATCAGGCTCTGCATCTCTATCGTACGAACTTTAAACCGTCTGAACGTCTGGAGAAACCGTACGCGATGGTGTGTATTAACATCATTGCCGCCGACAGTAATCGCGATGCTGAATTCCTGTTTACCTCCATGCAGCAGGCGTTTGTGAAGCTGCGCCGCGGTGAGACCGGGCAACTTCCACCGCCAGTGGAGAATATGCATCAGCTGTGGTCTGCCTCTGAGCAGTATGGCGTGCAGCAGGCGCTGAGCATGTCGCTGGTGGGGGATAAAGCGAAAGTGCGACACGGTCTGGAAGCGGTGCTGCGTGAAACGCAGGCGGATGAGATTATGGTTAACGGCCAGATTTTCGATCACCAGGCGCGTTTGCATTCGTTTGATTTGGCGATGCAGGTGAAAGAGGAGTTGGTGGGGTAGTTTTTTGCTTTGCTCCCTCTCCCTTTGGGAGAGGGTCGGGGTGAGGGAGCAAGCCGCACGTTTTACTGGTATACCGGCAACAGATTAAAGCTCGACAGCACGTGAATCACCGCGTTACCCACCCCAAACAGCAGAATCAGCGCAATCATCGGTTTGCCGCCCCAGACGCGGAATTTAGGGCTACCGAAGCGTTTACGTGATTTACGCGCCAGCAGCGCCGGCACAATAGCCGCCCAGATGGTTGCCGCCAGACCCGCATAGCCGATGGCGTACAGGAAACCGTTCGGCCACAGCAGCCCCCCCGCAACGGGCGGCAGGAACGTCAGCAGCGCCGTTTTGAAACGCCCCATCGCAGAATCATCAAAGCCAAAGAGATCCGCCAGGTAGTCAAACAGACCCAGCGTCACGCCCAGGAAAGAGCTCGCCACGGCAAAGTTGGAGAAGATCACCAGCAGCAGATCCAGGCTGCGGCTGTTCAGCACGCCGCTCAGCGCCTGAACCAGCACATCAATGTTACCGCCCTTCTGCGCAATGCCGATAAACTCTGGACGCGGGATGTTGCCCATCGTCCCTAGCAGCCAAATCACATACAGGCCCAGCGCCAGCAGCGTACCGTAGACCAGACACTTCACGATGGTGCGTGGATCTTTGCCGTAGTACTTCATCAGGCTCGGCACGTTACCGTGGTAGCCAAACGATGCCAGACAGAACGGCAGCGTCATCAGCAGGTACGGGGTGTAGGAAGTATTCACTTCCGCGACATTAAACAGCGTGGCGGGCGTGACGTGCCCCAGCAGGCTACCGAAGGTCAGGAAGAAGGTGATGACCTTTGCGCCCAACACAATCGCCGTCATGCGGCTCACCGCTTTGGTACTCATCCAGACGATAAAGGCCACGCCCAGAGCAAAACACAGACCCGCCAGACGCGCCGGAACGTTTAGCGACATCTCAGCAAAGGTGTGGTGCAGTATCGAACCGCTCGCGGAAATGTACGCGTAGGTCAGAATGTAGAGCACAAACGCGATGGAAAGCCCGTTTACCAGGTTCCAGCCCTTGCCCAGCAGATCTTTGGTGATGGTGTCGAAGCTGGAGCCAATGCGGTAGTTGAGGTTCGCCTCAAGGATCATCAGCCCGGAATGGAGCATACAGAACCAGGTAAAGACCAGCGCCGCCAGCGACCAGAAGAACCACGCACCGGACATGACCACAGGCAGGGAAAACATCCCGGCACCTATAATGGTTCCGCCGATGATCACCACGCCGCCAAGCAGCGAAGGTGACGTTTGGGTGGTGGTTAGTGTCGCCATACAGCCTTTTCTCCAGTCAATTATGCGGTTCTGCATTTTAGTGTGACGCACTGTACCAGTACAAGAGTACAAAGGGAATAAAAAAAGCCCCGATAGCATTTATCGGGGCTGTATATTTTACTTTACGTCAGAAGCGTAAGGCTTACGCGTCACCGAAACGACGACGGCTGGTGCCTTCTTCACGGCGTGGGCCACGGTTTTCGCGGCGCTCGCCGGAGAAACGACGACCTTCACCACCGCGACCTTCTGTGCGACCGCCTTCACGACGCTCGCCGCCGAAACTGCGACCACCGCCACGACGTTCGCCACCACGGTCAGGACGTGGCTGAGCATCGCCCAGCAGCTGCATGTTCATCGGCTTGTTCAGGATGCGGGTGCGAGTAAAGTGCTGCAGTACTTCGCCCGGCATACCTTTTGGCAGCTCGATGGTAGAGTGGGATGCGAACAGCTTGATGTTACCGATGTAACGGCTGCTGATGTCGCCTTCGTTAGCGATCGCGCCAACGATGTGACGAACTTCAACACCATCATCACGGCCCACTTCAATGCGGTACAGTTCCATATCGCCCGCTTCACGGCGTTCACGACGTGGACGGTCTTCACCACCACGCTCTGGACGGTCACCACGTGGGCCACGATCGTTACGGTCGCCACGACGTTCAAAGCGATCGTCACGGTCACGGAATTCACGCTTAGGACGCATTGGCGCATCAGGTGGCACGATCAGAGTACGTTCGCCCTGCGCCATTTTCAGCAGTGCCGCAGCCAGGGTTTCCATGTCCAGCTCTTCGCCTTCAGCCGTAGGCTGAATCTGCGACAGCAGTGCACGGTACTGATCCAGATCGCTGCTTTCCAGCTGCTGCTGTACTTTCGCGGCGAATTTTTCCAGACGGCGTTTGCCCAGCAGTTCTGCGTTTGGCAGTTCAGCTTCTGGAATAGTCAGCTTCATGGTGCGTTCGATGTTACGCAGCAGACGACGCTCGCGGTTCTCAACGAACAGCAGCGCACGGCCCGCACGACCCGCACGACCGGTACGGCCGATACGGTGAACGTAAGACTCGGAATCCATCGGGATGTCGTAGTTAACAACCAGGCTGATACGCTCAACGTCCAGACCACGTGCTGCCACGTCGGTTGCAATCAGGATATCCAGACGACCGTCTTTCAGGCGCTCCAGCGTCTGCTCACGCAGAGCCTGGTTCATGTCACCGTTCAGTGCTGCGCTGTTGTAGCCGTTACGCTCCAGCGCTTCAGCCACTTCCAGGGTCGCGTTTTTGGTACGCACGAAGATAATCGCCGCATCAAAATCTTCCGCTTCCAGGAAACGTACCAGCGCTTCGTTTTTGCGCATGCCGTACACAGACCAGTAGCTCTGGCTGATGTCCGGGCGAGTGGTGACGCTGGACTGAATACGCACTTCCTGAGGATCTTTCATGAAGCGTTTGGTGATACGACGAATCGCTTCTGGCATGGTAGCAGAGAACAGCGCGGTCTGATGACCTTCTGGGATCTGCGCCATGATGGTTTCGACGTCTTCGATGAAGCCCATACGCAGCATTTCATCTGCTTCGTCCAGTACCAGACCACTCAGTTTAGAGAGATCCAGCGTACCGCGCTTCAGGTGATCCAGCAGACGGCCCGGCGTACCGACAACAATCTGTGGGCCCTGGCGCAGGGCGCGTAACTGCACGTCATAACGCTGGCCACCGTAAAGGGCTACCACGTTTACGCCGCGCATATGTTTAGAGAATTCCGTCATGGCTTCAGCAACCTGAACAGCCAGTTCACGGGTTGGAGCCAGGACAAGGATCTGCGGTGCACGCAGGTCCGGATCGATGTTGTTCAGCAGCGGCAGCGAGAACGCTGCAGTTTTACCGCTACCAGTCTGGGCCATGCCCAGCACGTCACGACCAGAAAGCAGGTGTGGGATACACTCAGCCTGGATCGGAGATGGTTTTTCGTAACCCAGATCGTTAAGGGCTTCAAGGATAGGAGCCTTCAGGCCCAGATCTGCAAAAGTGGTTTCGAATTCAGCCATGTAGTACAAGTGCCTCGATATTAATGGCGGCCAGTCTACTTAGCTCATCGTGAAAATGATTAGCAATTTTCATTGAAAAGTGTGAACCGGCTCAAAGTAGGTGTATTGACGAACAACAACGCCCTCACCAGTTAAGGTGATGGCAATCAAAAGATTACGGGCTGATGTTTATGTCGTCAGCTATTGCTGGTCCGATTCTGCCAGGTCGTCTTGCTCCTGGCCCAAGAGCGATAATTCCAACAATGCATAACGGTGCTCAACGAAGTTGTGTACGTTGTTAGCAACCGCTAATTTGAACAGTGCCGTAGCGCTGTCCTTATCCCCCAGACTTAGGTAGTACTTACCTAAATAGAAGTTGGTTTCACTGAGATGCTCAGCGAGCGAGGTGTTATCCGTTGCGTCCGCCTTGAGGCGTTCCATCAGCGTTGCTTCGCTAATGTTGCCCAGGTAGAACTCGACAATGTTCCATCCCCACTGTTCCTTGTCCGATTTATCGAAGCGCTGTTTCAGGGCCTCTTTTGCCTGCTTCTCATCGAGCTTCTGCTCAACGATGTAAAGCCACAGGCTACGGAAAGGATCATTAGGATCGTCTTGATAAAACGCCAGCAGATCATCTTGCGCTAACTTATCACGACCGCCGTAGTACAATGCGATACCGCGATTCAAGTGCGCGTAGTTGTAAGTTGGATCAAGCTCAAGTACAGAATCAAACGCTTCATAGGCAGCATCAAAATTGCCTGCCTGCGTTAAATAAATGCCTAAGTAATTGAATACTTCAGGCATATCAGGTCGGATAGCCAGCGCTTGTGAAAAATCATTTCGCGCCAATGCCCTCAGACCGAGACTATCATACAACACTCCGCGCTCATATAAAAGCTGTGCGCGTTCGTCATCGGTTAAAGCCCGACTGGCAAGAATTTGTTCCATGCGTGCCAGAATCACTTCCTGCTGCAAAGTCGGTTGCAATGGCACTGCGAGGACTTCGCTCTTACGCCAGGCAGAGTTGCTGCATCCTGCCAGCGTTAAAGCTGTCGCAACGAAACACCAGCGCAAAAAAGGCTTCATTTCCCACTCCCGAAGACAACTATTGGATGAACGTCCTGTCCCCCGGCGGCTTAACAAGGCGTCCTGCCTGATACCAGGCCCTCCGCAATGCGGAGGGCAAATGGCAACCTTACTCGCCTTGCTGTTCAGCAGCCGAAGTTTCCGGCGCCGCAGCAGGCTGAGACTGCTCGGTTGCTTCTTTAATGCTCAGACGGATACGGCCCTGGCGGTCAACTTCCAGAACTTTAACCGGTACTTCCTGACCCATCTGCAGGTAATCGGTCACTTTCTCAACGCGCTTGTCAGCGATCTGAGAGATGTGAACCAGACCTTCTTTACCGCCACCGATGGCAACGAACGCGCCAAAGTCAACGATACGGGTCACTTTACCGTTGTAGATACGGCCCACTTCGATTTCAGCGGTGATCTCTTCGATACGACGGATAGCGAATTTCGCTTTCTCGCCGTCGGTTGCTGCGATCTTCACAGTACCGTC
Organism: Enterobacter sp. T2; assembly: GCF_010692925.1. NCBI lineage: Bacteria > Pseudomonadati > Pseudomonadota > Gammaproteobacteria > Enterobacterales > Enterobacteriaceae > Enterobacter > Enterobacter sp. T2. The sequence goes on from NZ_CP048736.1 coordinate 4,216,079, forward strand.
ATCTTCGATTTCAATGGTGGTGCCCGTCTCTTCGGTCAGCGCACGGATTACGGAACCGCCCTTACCGATAACATCTTTGATCTTGTCTGGATTGATCTTGATGGTGTGGATACGTGGAGCGAACTGAGAAATGTCGCCACGCGGCGCGTTAATCGCCTGTTCCATCACGCCCAGGATGTGCAGACGCGCACCTTTAGCCTGGTTCAGAGCAACCTGCATGATCTCTTTAGTGATACCTTCAATTTTGATATCCATCTGCAGTGCAGAGATACCGTCGCGGGAACCCGCCACTTTGAAGTCCATATCGCCGAGGTGATCTTCGTCACCCAGAATGTCAGACAGAACAACGAAGTTGTCGCCTTCTTTCACCAGGCCCATTGCGATACCCGCAACAGCGGCTTTGATCGGCACGCCTGCATCCATCAGTGCCAGAGAAGCACCACATACGGAAGCCATGGAAGAAGAACCGTTAGATTCGGTGATTTCAGACACCACACGTACGGTGTACGGGAATTTGTCAGCTTCTGGCATCACGGCCAGCACGCCGCGCTTCGCCAGACGACCGTGACCAATTTCACGACGCTTCGGCGAGCCAACCATGCCGGTTTCCCCTACGGAGTACGGAGGGAAGTTGTAGTGGAACAGGAAGTTGTCAGTGCGCTCGCCCATCAGTTCGTCGATGATCTGTGCGTCACGAGCGGTACCCAGGGTCGCGGTGACCAGGGCCTGCGTTTCACCACGGGTAAACAGTGCGGAACCGTGAGTACGTGGCAGTACGCCAGTACGCACATCCAGACCACGGATCATGTCTTTTTCACGGCCATCAATACGCGGCTCGCCGGCCAGTACGCGGCTACGAACAACGTTTTTCTCGATAGCGTGCAGGATTTCGCCAATTTCGTTAGCGTCCAGCGTTTCGTCTTCAGCAACCAGGGTCGCGGTCACTTCAGATTTGATCACATCAACCTGAGCATAGCGCTCCTGTTTGTCGGTGATGCGGTACGCGTCGCTCAGACGAGACTCTGCCAGTGCCGCAACACGTGCGTTCAGCGCGTCGTTTGCTGCTTCTGGCTGCCAGTCCCAACGTGGCTTACCGGCTTCTTTCACCAGGTCGTTGATGTTCTGGATAACGATCTGCTGCTGATCGTGGCCGAAGACCACTGCGCCCAGCATCTGGTCTTCGCTCAGCAGTTCTGCTTCGGATTCAACCATCAGAACCGCCGCTTCAGTACCGGCAACAACCAGGTCCAGCTTACTTTCTTTCAGCTCTTCCTGAGTTGGGTTCAGCACGTACTGGTCATTGATGTAACCCACGCGCGCGGCACCGATTGGGCCATTGAATGGAATACCAGACAGTGACAGGGCAGCAGATGCACCGATCATCGCAACGATGTCCGGGTTAACCTGTGGGTTAACGGAAACTACGGTTGCGATAACCTGTACTTCGTTAACGAAGCCTTCCGGGAACAGCGGACGAACCGGGCGGTCAATCAGACGCGCGATCAGGGTTTCGCCTTCGCTTGGACGGCCTTCACGACGGAAGAAACCACCAGGGATTTTACCGGCAGCGTAGGTACGCTCCTGGTAGTTAACGGTCAGCGGGAAGAAGTCCTGACCTGGTTTAGCTTTTTTCTGGCCCACTACGGTGACGAACACCGCGGTGTCATCCATGCTTACCATAACGGCAGCAGTAGCCTGACGTGCCATCATGCCGGTTTCCAGCGTGACGGTATGTTGACCATACTGGAATTTACGAACGATCGGATTCAGCAAAATTCTGTCCTTTCTTAAATGTATGACAGCACACCACCGGCGTGCTGTCGATTTAACCCGACCTTCTTCGCATCCTCGCGACTAATGACAACCGACACCCCCATGGGTGAAGCCTCTCATTAGCCGCGCGAACCTCTGCAATGAAGATCATTTATAGCAACAATACAATAGTTTCCAGTGAATTGCTGCCGTCTGGTTGAAAAAAGGGGCCATCAGGCCCCCTTTTCTGAAACTCGCAAGACTTAGCGACGCAGACCCAGACGCTCGATCAGCGCGGTGTAACGTGCAACATCTTTACGTTTCAGGTAGTCGAGCAGTTTACGACGCTGAGAAACCATACGCAGCAGACCACGACGGCTGTGGTGATCTTTTTTGTGCTCTGCAAAGTGACCCTGCAGGTGGTTAATCTGTGCAGTCAGCAGAGCAACCTGAACTTCGGTAGAACCGCTGTCGTTAGTACCACGACCAAACTCAGAAACGATTTTAGCTTTAGCTTCAACGCTTAGAGACATTTTAAAACTCCAAAGTATAAAGAATGTAAGGGTGCCGATCTCTAATTCAGCGACCCCATGTACGCCTCGCAGATTGTTAAACAATTTACCAGGCGTTAAGCGGCAATATTCTACTCGTCTCCCCTGCTTATCGCAAGATGAGGCGTTATCACCGTCACGCGTCGACCGGATATTCGACGACCAGACGACGCGGCGCAACGCGCCCTTCACCATCCATTTCGCCCATGCCGATAAACTTACCGTCGTCACCTTCGGTCACGCGCACCAGCCCTTCCAGCGGAGCTTCCGCCGTGCGAACCGGGTTGCCGTTCTTAAAGTAAACGGACGATGTTAAAGGAAGATTAACCACCGGGAAGTCCGCTGCCGGACTGTCCATTGGCATCAGCAAGGGATCCAGCAACGCTGCTGGCGCGATCCCCTGTACTTCCGCCTGTTCAACCAGCTCGCGCAGGTGCTCAAGCGTCACCATCCGCTCAACCGGGTACTTACTCACCGCCAGACGGCGCAGGTAGATAACATGCGCACCGCAACCTAGTTTTTCACCGAGGTCGTCGATGATGGTACGAATGTACGTCCCTTTGGAACAGTGCACTTCCAGCTCCAGTTCATCACCTTCGTGGCGAATAAAGAGCAGCTCATACACGGTTATCGGACGGGCTTCGCGCGGAACGTCAATGCCCTGACGCGCATATTCGTAGAGTTTCTTGCCCTGGTATTTCAGGGCGGAATACATCGACGGCACCTGCATCGTGTCCCCGCGGAAGCTCTCCAGCGCAGCATCAAGCTGTTCAGCACTGAAGGTCACCGGACGTTCTTCCACGACCTGGCCATCCGCGTCGGAGGTATCCGTGCGCTGGCCGAGCTTCGCGATAACGCGGTAACGCTTATCGGAGTCGAGCAGATACTGGGAAAACTTTGTCGCCTCTCCCAGGCAGATCGGCAGCATACCGGTCGCCAGCGGATCGAGCGCGCCGGTGTGGCCCGCCCGGTTGGCGTTATAAAGACGCTTCACTTTTTGCAGCACGTCGTTGCTGGATGCCCCCTGCGGTTTGTCCAGCAGCAGCACGCCATGCACGTCGCGACCACGACGACGAGGACGACTCATTAGTCCTCCTTGCTGTCGTCCGTCGGGTTAACACGACGTTCGTCGTCATGTTTCACCACGCTGGTCACCAGATTGGACATGCGCATACCTTCTACCAGCGAGTTGTCGTAGAAGAAGGTCAGCTCAGGCACGATACGCAGACGCATCGCTTTGCCGAGCAGAGAGCGGATAAACCCGGAGGCTTCCTGCAGCGCTTTAATGCCGTTCTTCACGGCCGCTTCGTCCTGATCGTTCAGGAAGGTGACGAACACTTTGGCGTAGGCCAGGTCACGGGACATTTCCACGCCGGACACGGTGGTCATCACGCCGATGCGAGGGTCTTTAATTTCGCGTTGCAGGATAAGCGCGATCTCTTTTTGCATTTCCTGCGCCACGCGCTGTGGGCGACCAAATTCTTTCGCCATAATAAATTCTCCAGACAAAAAAGGGGCTTAAGCCCCTTTTGAAATAATTGCCGGATGGCGCTTCGCTAACCCGGCCTACGATCTCAATTAATCGATGCTGCGTTGGATCTCGATGATTTCGAACACTTCGATCATATCGCCAACGCGTACGTCGTTGTAGTTCTTCACACCGATACCACATTCCATGCCGTTACGGACTTCGTTAACGTCATCTTTGAAGCGGCGCAGAGATTCCAGCTCGCCTTCGTAGATAACCACGTTGTCACGCAGTACGCGGATTGGGTTGTGACGCTTGATGGTACCTTCGGTAACCATACAGCCCGCGATCGCACCGAATTTCGGTGATTTGAACACGTCACGCACTTCAGCCAGACCGATGATCTGCTGTTTCAGCTCAGGAGACAGCATGCCGCTCATCGCCGCTTTCACTTCGTCGATCAGGTTATAGATGACGGAGTAGTAGCGCAGATCCAGGCTTTCCGCTTCGATCACGCGGCGAGCAGAAGCATCAGCACGCACGTTGAAGCCTACCAGGATGGCGTTGGACGCAGCAGCCAGGGTCGCGTCGGTTTCGGTGATACCACCTACGCCAGAACCGATGATCTTCACTTTCACTTCGTCGGTAGACAGTTTCAGCAAGGAGTCGGAGATCGCTTCCACAGAACCCTGAACGTCAGCTTTCAGTACAACGTTCACTTCGTGAACTTCACCCTCGGTCATGTTAGCAAACATGTTCTCGAGTTTAGATTTCTGCTGACGAGCCAGTTTAACTTCACGGAATTTGCCCTGACGATACAGTGCCACTTCACGCGCTTTCTTCTCGTCACGCACGACGGTCACTTCGTCACCGGCAGCCGGCACACCGGACAGACCGAGAATTTCAACTGGAATGGACGGACCCGCCTCCAGCACTTCCTGACCCAGTTCGTTACGCATCGCACGAACACGACCGTATTCGAAGCCACACAGAACGATATCGCCCTTAAGCAGGGTACCTTCACGAACCAGAACGGTTGCAACCGGGCCACGACCTTTATCCAGGAAGGATTCGATCACCGCACCGCTCGCCATACCTTTACGCACGGCTTTCAGCTCCAGAACTTCAGCCTGCAGCAGGATAGCGTTCAGAAGGTCGTCAATACCGGTACCCGCTTTAGCAGATACTGGGATGAACTGTGCTTCACCGCCCCACTCTTCCGGCATAACGCCATACTGAGACAGTTCGTTTTTAACACGGTCCAGATCGGCTTCTGGCTTATCGATTTTGTTGACTGCAACAACCAGAGGCACCTGCGCCGCTTTCGCGTGCTGGATAGCTTCGATGGTTTGCGGCATTACGCCGTCGTCTGCAGCAACAACCAGCACAACGATATCCGTTGCCTGAGCACCACGAGCACGCATAGACGTAAACGCTGCGTGGCCTGGGGTATCCAGGAAGGTAATCATACCGTTGTCGGTTTCTACGTGGTAAGCACCGATGTGCTGGGTAATACCACCCGCTTCGCCAGAGGCAACTTTCGTAGAACGAATGTAGTCAAGCAGAGAAGTTTTACCGTGGTCAACGTGACCCATAATGGTCACAACCGGTGCACGCGGTTCAGCCGCAGCGCCAGTATCACGGTCGCTCATTACGGCTTCTTCCAGCTCGTTTTCACGACGCAGGATAACTTTGTGGCCCATCTCTTCGGCAACCAGCTGCGCGGTTTCCTGGTCGATAACCTGGTTGATGGTCGCCATTGCACCCAGCTTCATCATCGCTTTGATGACCTGAGAGCCTTTAACCGCCATCTTGTTCGCCAGTTCGCCAACGGTGATGGTTTCGCCGATCACGACGTCACGGTTAACAGCCTGAGCGGGCTTCTGGAAGCTCTGCTGCAGAGCGGAACCTTTACGCTTGCCGCCTTTACCACCGCGAACAGCAGCGCGTGCTTCTTCACGATCGGCTTTGGATTCAGCGTGCTTGTTACCTTTCTTCGCCGGACGCGCAGCTTTTGCATTACGACCACGGCCACGGCCGCCTTCTACTTCACGGTCGTTGTCATCTTCAGCCTGACGTGCGTGCTGAGAAGTGGTGACGTGGTAGTCGCTGGTGTCTTCAGTCGGTTCAACGGTATTCACACCGTTCTTCTCGTTTTCTTCTGCCATACGGCGTGCTTCTTCAGCGACGCGGCGAGCTTCTTCTTCGAGCTTGCGGCGTGCTTCTTCTTCGGCTTTACGCTTCAGTTCGGCAGCTTCATTTTCACGACGGGCTTTTTCAGCCTGGGCAGTTTTGGTCATTTCGTCTGTCTGTTGATTGCTCACTTTGTCTTTTTCCGCAGCGTCACGCTTCACTTTATCACTGGCGTCGCGTTTCGCTTTTTCTGCGGCCTCACGTTCAGCTTTTAATTCTGCCTCGCGTTTGGCGGCAGCTTCCGCCTCACGCTGAGCTTGTTCTTCCGCTTCACGCTGTGCCTGCTCTTCCGCGGCAAGGCGTTCTGCCTCTTGCGGATCACGTTTTACAAAGGTGCGCGTCTTGCGGACTTCAATTTGTACCGATTTACTTTTGCCACCGGTACCAGGAATATTCAACGTGCTGCGCGTTTTGCGCTGCAGCGTTAACTTGTCAGGCGTAGAACCGTGCTCACGGTTCAGGTGCGTTAACAAGGTTTGTTTTTCTTGCGCGGTCACCGAGTCATCAGCGGACTTCGGGATCCCTGCATCAGCAAATTGCTGTACCAGGCGGTCCACGGAGGTCTGAATCTCAGCAGCCAGCGATTTTACAGTTACATCAGTCATGCTGTTCCTTCCTGCTACAGTTTATTACGCTTCGTCGCCGAACCAGCAAATATTACGTGCGGCCATGATGAGTTCGCCGGCTTTCTCGTCGGTTAAACCTTCGATATCAGCCAGGTCATCAACGCCTTGCTCAGCGAGATCTTCCAGCGTACAAACACCACGGGCAGCCAGCTTGAACGCAATCGCACGATCAAGACCTTCCAGATTCAGCAGGTCATCAGCCGGCTTCTTATCGCCAAGGCTTTCTTCCTGAGCCAGTGCCAGGGTGGTCAGTGCGTTTTTAGCGCGTTCACGCAGGGCTTCAACGGTTGGTTCATCCAGACCGTCAATTTCCAGCAGCTCTTTCATTGGCACATAGGCCAGTTCTTCCAGCGTAGAGAAACCTTCCTCAACCAGAACAGTGGCGAAATCTTCGTCAATGTCGAGGTATTTGGTGAAGGTATCGATCGCCGCATGGGCTTCAGCCTGATGCTTGGCCTGCAGGTCGTCAACGGTCATTACGTTGAGTTCCCAGCCGCTCAGCTGTGACGCCAGACGTACGTTCTGACCGTTACGGCCAATCGCCTGCGCCAGGTTGCCCGCTTCAACAGCGATATCCATGGTGTGTTTGTCTTCGTCAACAACGATAGACGCCACATCTGCCGGAGCCATTGCGTTGATCACGAATTGCGCCGGGTTGTCATCCCACAGAACGATATCAATACGTTCGCCGCCCAGCTCGGTAGACACCGCCTGAACACGCGCACCACGCATACCGACGCAAGCACCGACCGGGTCGATACGCTTGTCGTTCGTTTTCACCGCAATTTTCGCACGGGAGCCCGGATCGCGAGCCGCCGCTTTGATTTCGATGACTTCTTCACCGATTTCCGGTACTTCGATACGGAACAGTTCAACCAGCATTTCCGGTTTAGAACGGGTCACGAACAGTTGAGCACCACGCGCTTCAGGACGCACGGCGTACAGCACACCACGGATACGGTCGCCCGGGCGGAAGTTTTCACGCGGCAGCATGTCTTCACGCAGGATCACCGCTTCAGCGTTACCCGGCATCCCTTCGGATTTGATCTCCAGAGAGATGTTGTCGCGGTTTACTTTCTTCACCACGCCGGTAATGATTTCGCCTTCCTGATCGCGGAACTGGTCAACCACCAGTGCGCGCTCGGCTTCGCGCACTTTCTGCACGATAACCTGTTTCGCGGTCTGGGTAGTGATACGGTCAAAGGTGACAGATTCAATCTGATCTTCAACGTAGTCACCCACGTTCAGACTTTCGTCTTCAAAACGTGCCGCTTCCAGCGTGATCTCTTTGGTCGGCTGGGTCACTTCTTCAACAATTACCCAACGACGGAATGTATCGAAGTCACCGCTTTTACGATCGATTTCTACGCGAACATCGATCTCTTGTTCGTATTTTTTCTTGGTTGCTGTAGCCAGTGCACTTTCCAGCGCTTCGAAAATCTTCTCACGCGGCAGTGATTTCTCGTTGGAGACGGCTTCAACAACAGCCAAAATTTCTTTGTTCATCGCGGGCTTTTCACCTCAATCCAGACTGTTAAAAGTGGGGAACCAGGTTCGCCTTCTGGATATTACTCAGCGCGAACACTTCATCTTTGCCTTCGACTGTCACCGTGATCATTTCACCATCAACGGCTTTGATAATTCCCTGCCATTTACGGCGGTTCTGTACGGCCATACGCAGAACGAGAGCCACTTCTTCACCGGTAAAGCGCACATAGTGCTCGGCCGTGAACATCGGACGATCGAGGCCAGGTGAGGAAACTTCCAGGTTGTACGCAACGGTAATTGGGTCTTCAACATCAAGAACCGCACTCACCTGGTGGCTGACATCAGCACAATCATCAACATTGATGCCATCTTCACTATCAATATAGATGCGCAGCGTCGATGTACGGCCGCGAACGAATTCGATGCCGACCAGTTCGTAGCCCAGTGCTTCGACCGGTGCAGTAATCATCTCTGTTAATTTTTGCTCTAATGTGGACAAGCCCACCCCCAAGACATAAAAAAAGGGCGTAAAGCCCAGTTATTCTGTAGTCAGATAACAAAAAACCCCGATAAATCGGGGCTTTAGATAACTGAACCCTATAGCCACAACTGTGGCCTGGAGCACTCTCCGAAAGAATTTTTTCAAATCCAGCTACGAAGGCTCTGAGTCTTCACAGTATATTTGAAAAAGAACTTTATGGGAAAGTGGTTGCGGGGGCCGGATTTGAACCGACGACCTTCGGGTTATGAGCCCGACGAGCTACCAGGCTGCTCCACCCCGCGCCTGAAACGTGGCAAATTCTACGCGTTTTGGACAGAATTTGCAAATAATGCTGGGATTTGGTACCGAAGACGGGACGTAAAATCGGCGTTTAGTATATTGATAGTTGACCCCACCTGTCAACCCAACTTCCATCAGACGAAACAGACCAAATTTTTTACAAAAAACGCACGAGTCTCTTCCGGTATTCGATAAAAGATGATTAAATGAATACTCACTTATTTTGCATAAAAATGCACAAGAGAGCGAAAGCGGTCTCTAATCAGTCAATCAAGCAGGGTTTTATTCTATGACGACGATTCTCAAGCATCTTCCGGTAGGACAACGTATTGGCATCGCTTTCTCAGGCGGCCTGGATACCAGCGCTGCACTGCTGTGGATGCGCCAGAAGGGAGCGGTTCCGTATGCATATACTGCGAACCTGGGTCAGCCGGATGAGGACGACTACGATGCTATTCCTCGTCGCGCGAAAGAGTATGGCGCAGAAAACGCGCGCCTGATTGACTGCCGTAAGCAACTCGTCGCGGAAGGTATTGCGGCTATTCAGTGTGGTGCGTTCCATAACACCACCGGCGGTCTGACCTATTTCAACACCACTCCACTGGGTCGCGCCGTTACCGGCACGATGCTGGTTGCCGCGATGAAAGAAGATGGCGTGAACATCTGGGGTGACGGCAGCACCTATAAAGGTAACGATATCGAACGTTTCTATCGTTATGGCCTGCTGACCAACGCCGAGCTGCAGATCTACAAACCCTGGCTGGATACCGACTTCATCGACGAGCTGGGTGGCCGTCATGAAATGTCCGAGTTTATGATTGCCTGCGGCTTTGACTACAAGATGTCCGTTGAGAAAGCCTACTCCACCGACTCCAACATGCTGGGTGCGACGCACGAAGCGAAGGACCTGGAATTCCTGAACTCCAGCGTGAAGATCGTTAACCCAATCATGGGCGTGAAATTCTGGGATGAGAACGTGAAGATCGCGGCAGAAGAGGTGACCGTACGTTTCGAGCGTGGTCATCCGGTTGCCCTGAACGGTAAAACCTTCTCTGACGACGTAGAGCTGATGCTGGAAGCGAACCGCATTGGCGGCCGTCACGGTCTGGGCATGAGCGACCAGATTGAGAACCGTATTATCGAAGCGAAAAGCCGTGGCATTTATGAAGCACCGGGGATGGCGCTGCTGCATATCGCTTATGAGCGTCTGCTGACCGGGATCCACAACGAAGACACCATTGAGCAATATCACTCTCATGGTCGTCAGCTGGGTAAACTGCTGTATCAGGGTCGCTGGTTCGATCCGCAGGCGCTGATGCTGCGTGATGCGCTGCAGCGCTGGGTGGCGAGTGCCATTACCGGTGAGGTCACTCTGGAACTGCGTCGCGGTAACGACTACTCCATCCTGAACACCGTGTCTGACAACCTGACCTATAAAGCAGAGCGTCTGACCATGGAGAAAGGTGAGTCGGTGTTCTCGCCAGATGACCGTATTGGTCAGCTGACCATGCGTAACCTGGACATCACCGATACCCGTGAAAAGCTGTTCAACTATGTTGAGAATGGTCTGCTCTCCGCAAGCTCCGGTAACGGCCTGCCGCAGGTGGAAAACCTGGAGCACAGCGATAAGAAGTAATCGCTATTCAGAAATGCAGAAGGCACTCTTAGGGTGCCTTTTTTATGCCCTTTTGTAGGGCGGGTAAGCGCAGCGCCACCCGCCATTTTGCCCGGTGGCGCTGCGCTTACCGGGCCTACGAAAACAAAAAGTACAGACGAAAAAAAAGACGTCTTTCGACGTCTTTCTTCTGGAATATTGGTACCGAGGATGGGACTCGAACCCACAAGCCCGTTAGGGCACTACCACCTCAAGGTAGCGTGTCTACCAATTCCACCACCTCGGTACGGAATACTTACTGCGGGATATCGCTGGTTGGCTTCGCCGGTGCAGCTGGCTGAGTCTGCTCAGTTTTCGCTGGCGCGCTCAGGTTTTCCCACTCGCTTCCTTTACTGGTCTTGTTGCTGTTGATATTGCCCAGCACCAGACTGATGATGAAGAACAGCGTAGCCAGAATCGCTGTCGTACGGGTCATGAAGTTCGCAGAACCACTTGAACCGAACAGCGTACCGGAAGCGCCTGCTCCGAAGGAGGCTCCCATATCAGCGCCTTTACCTTGCTGCAGCATAATCAGCGCTACGAGAGCGATGGCTACAATAAGGAAAATAACTAAAAGAGCTTCGTACATAATCAACCTGTTCCTTGCGGATTTGCCGCATACCAATGCTTCGACCAATTAGCAGGATTTTTGTTTCCCACTGAAGCGGGTGTGAATACTAACCAAAGCGAATGGCCTTCGCAAGGGCATTTTTGAGCCATTGTATCAACTGCGGAAAAAAACAGCAAAAAGCCATTAATTGCTTAAAACAAAGGCGACAAAAGTCGCCTTTTTAAACAGTTAGCGTGCAAGTTTATGCAGCTTTAACGGCATCAGCAATACGGTGGGCAAATTCAGTCACCTGCGCTTCATCCTCACCTTCCACCATAACGCGAATCAGTGGTTCAGTTCCGGACTTACGCAGCAGCACGCGGCCACGGCTTCCCAGCGCCGCTTCAACGTCAGCCATTACCGCTTTCACATTGTCATTTTCCAGCGGATCGCCTTTACCTGCCGTGAAACGCACGTTCACCAGGATCTGCGGGAACATTTTCATGCCGCTGCAGAGATCGTGCAGGCTCATATGGTTACGGGCCATCGCTGCGACGACCTGAAGCGCAGCCACGATGCCGTCACCGGTGGTGGTTTTGTCGAGCAGGATCACGTGGCCTGAGTTTTCTGCGCCAATGCGCCAGCCTTTCTCCTGAAGCTTCTCCAGCACGTAACGGTCACCCACTTTCGCGCGAACAAACGGGATACCCAGCTGTTTCAGCGCCAGCTCCAGACCCATGTTGCTCATCAGCGTGCCGACGGCACCACCGCGCAGTTGACCCTGACGCAGCCCTTCGCGGGCGATGATGTAGAGGATCTGATCGCCATCAACCTTGTTGCCTTCGTGGTCGACCATGATCACGCGATCGCCGTCGCCATCCAGCGCAATACCCAGGTCGGCCTTCTCTGCCAGCACGCGCGCCTGCAGGGCACGCACGTCCGTCGCGCCAACCTGCTCGTTAATGTTCAGACCATCCGGCTCGCAGCCAATGGTGATCACTTTGGCGCCCAGCTCGCGGAATACGTTTGGCGCAATGTGGTAGGTCGCACCGTTGGCGCAGTCCACCACAATTTTAAGGTGGGCAAGGCTCAGTTCGTTCGGGAAGGTGCCTTTGCAAAACTCAATATAGCGACCCGCGGCATCGACGATACGGTTTGCTTTACCCAGCTCTGCGGAGTCCACGCAGGTGATCTCTTTTTCCATTTCGGCTTCAATGGCTTCTTCCACTTCATCCGGCAACTTGGTGCCATCAATGGAGAAGAACTTGATGCCGTTGTCATAGAACGGGTTATGGGAGGCCGAAATCACAATTCCCGCTTCCGCGCGGAAGGTACGGGTCAGATACGCAACAGCAGGCGTTGGCATTGGGCCAGTAAAGGAAGCTGACAGCCCGGCGGCTGCAAGTCCGGCTTCCAGCGCCGATTCCAGCATATAACCTGAAATACGGGTATCTTTACCAATAATGATCTTACGGGAGCCATGACGTGCGAGTACCTTGCCAGCAGCCCAGCCAAGCTTAAGGACAAAATCAGGCGTGATAGGCGCATCGCCGACACGCCCACGGATACCATCGGTCCCAAAATATTTACGATTACTCATAGCGTTTGTTTTCCTTCGCTGCCAGTGTGGCTTCCACCACGCGCATGGCTTCTACTGTTTCTTTGACGTCATGGACACGAATAATATGCGCGCCTTGCATCGCCGCAATGACCGCGCAGGCCAGACTACCACTCAGGCGCTCGCTCGGCCCTACGTTAAGCAATTGGCCAATCATCGATTTTCTCGACATCCCCACCAGCAGCGGCAGGCCGAAGTGATGGAATTCCGATAAGCGCGCAAGCAGTGCATAGTTGTGGGAGAGATTTTTACCGAAACCGAACCCCGGGTCGAGCAGCAATTTCTCTTTTGGGATGCCTGCACGCTCACAGCGTTCAATATGCTCAATAAAGAAGCGATTCACATCAGCAAAGACATCGTCATACTTCGGCGCCTCCTGCATGGTTTTCGGCTGCCCCTGCATGTGCATCAGGCACACAGGCAACCCTGTCTCAGCAGCGGCTTCGATTGCACCGGGTTCAGTCAGCGAGCGGATATCATTAATAATGTGAGCACCCACTCTCGCCACTTCACGAATCACTTCTGGTTTGGAGGTATCGACGGAGATCCATACCTCAAAACGTTGTGCGATTGCCTCAACGACCGGCACCACGCGCGCCAGCTCTTCTTCCACCGACACATCCGCTGCCCCTGGGCGCGTCGATTCACCGCCGACATCAATGATGGTAGCACCTGCGTTGATCATTAAATTCGCGTGCTTAACCGCGTCGATAAGCGTGTTGTGCGTGCCGCCGTCAGAGAAGGAGTCAGGGGTAACATTCAGGATACCCATCACATGAGGATGTGAGAGATCGAGATGCGAGTCCTGGGCGAAGAGTTTCATGGCTAAATCCCTGGTATCAATATGGTTAAATGAAAAAGAAAAACCCCGGAGCAAGCTCCAGGGTTTGAGATACAGACAAACGCTTCAACAGCAGTGACTTACTTGTCGCCCAACTGTTCTGACATGGTGTTGCCCGGGTTCGGCGTACGCGGTTCATCGACCGGACGCGGCGCACGCGGGGTGCCATTGTTGTCAGAATTGTTGGAAGCACCTGGGTCTTCCCAGCCTGCTGGCGGACGCACTTCGCGGCGAGCCATCAGGTCGTCAATCTGCGGTGCATCGATGGTCTCATATTTCATGAGCGCATCTTTCATCGAATGCAGGATGTCCATATTGTCGTTCAGGATCTGACGCGCGCGACCGTAGTTACGTTCAATCAGCGCTTTCACTTCCTGGTCGATGATACGAGCCGTCTCATCGGACATATGTTTCGCTTTTGCCACGGAGCGGCCCAGGAATACTTCACCCTCTTCCTCTGCATAAAGCAGCGGACCGAGTTTGTCGGAGAAGCCCCACTGAGTGACCATGTTACGTGCCAGGTTTGTCGCCACTTTAATGTCGTTCGACGCACCGGTAGAAACATGTTCCGGCCCGTAGATGATCTCTTCCGCCAGACGACCACCGTACAGGGTTGAAATCTGGCTTTCCAGTTTCTGACGGCTGGCGCTGATCGCGTCGCCTTCAGGCAGGAAGAAGGTCACACCCAGCGCACGACCGCGCGGAATAATCGTCACTTTGTGTACCGGATCGTGCTCCGGTACCAGGCGGCCGATAATCGCGTGACCGGCTTCGTGATATGCCGTGGACTCTTTCTGCGCTTCCGTCATCACCATGGAGCGACGTTCCGCACCCATCATGATTTTGTCTTTCGCTTTCTCGAACTCCACCATGGACACCACGCGCTTGTTACCGCGAGCGGCGAACAGAGCAGCTTCGTTGACCAGGTTAGCCAGATCCGCACCGGAGAAGCCCGGGGTACCACGCGCAATAATTGCCGCGTCGATATCTGGCGCGAGCGGTACGCGACGCATGTGCACTTTCAGAATCTGTTCACGACCACGAACATCTGGCAGACCGACCACAACCTGACGGTCGAAACGGCCTGGACGCAGCAGCGCCGGGTCAAGTACGTCCGGACGGTTAGTTGCGGCGATAACGATAATACCTTCGTTACCTTCGAAGCCGTCCATCTCAACCAGCATCTGGTTCAGGGTCTGTTCACGTTCATCGTGACCACCGCCCAGGCCCGCGCCACGCTGGCGGCCTACGGCGTCGATTTCATCGATGAAGATAATGCATGGTGCTGCCTTCTTAGCCTGCTCGAACATGTCACGCACACGAGATGCACCGACACCCACGAACATTTCGACGAAGTCAGAACCTGAAATAGTAAAGAACGGCACCTTCGCTTCACCTGCGATAGCTTTCGCCAGCAGGGTTTTACCGGTACCCGGAGGGCCGACCATCAGCACGCCTTTCGGGATCTTACCGCCCAGTTTCTGGAAACGGCTCGGCTCGCGCAGGTATTCAACCAGTTCACCGACTTCTTCTTTCGCTTCGTCACAACCTGCAACGTCAGCGAACGTAGTCTTAATCTGGTCTTCCGTCAGCATACGCGCCTTGCTCTTACCGAACGACATGGCACCTTTGCCACCGCCGCCCTGCATCTGGCGCATAAAGAAGATCCAGACGCCGATAAGAAGCAGCATCGGGAACCAGGAAATGAAGATTGAAGCCAACAGGCTTGGTTCTTCTGGCGGCTCGCCTACCACTTTGACGTTTTTGGTCAGAAGGTTATCAAGCAGCTTAGGATCGTTCACCGGGATGTAAGTCGTGTAACGGTTACTATCTTTCTTGGTAACGTTGATCTCACGTCCGTTGATACGCGCTTCGCGAACCTGGTCCTGATTGACCTCCTGCAGGAAGGTAGAATAATCCACCTTGCGGCCATTCGACTCGCTGGGCCCAAAGCTCTGGAATACTGACATCAGCACAACGGCAATGACCAGCCAGAGTATTAGGTTTTTCGCCATGTCACTCAAGGGATTAACCTCATATTACAACTGTGTTAAAAACAGCGTCAGGATACTCTATATCCAGTTTCATTCAAACTTTCGCCTGAAATCTACCGGTTATCATTTTCGCCCGGTCGCTACAATATACACTTCGCGGGAACGGGCCCGGGAAGAGTCCGGCTTACGAACTTTGACCTTCGCAAACAGGGAGCGAATTTCCTTAAGATACTCCTCGAAACCTTCGCCCTGAAACACCTTCACAACAAAACTACCACCAGGCGCTAGTACATCACGACACATTTCTAACGCTAGCTCCACCAGATACATGGCGCGGGGGATATCCACCGCCGGTGTTCCACACATATTTGGTGCCATATCTGACATGACAACCTGGACCTTACTGTCACCTACACGATCAAGTAACGCTTTAAGCACTAATTCATCACGAAAGTCGCCCTGAAGGAAGTCGACACCGACGATAGGATCCATTGGTAAAAGATCGCACGCGATGATTCGGCCCGTTCCGCCGATCTGCGTTACCGCATACTGGGACCATCCGCCAGGTGCCGCACCGAGGTCAACAACCGTCATCCCCGGCTTAAAAAGTTTGTCACTTTGCTGTATTTCATCAAGTTTAAACCAGGCACGGGAACGCAACCCCTTTTTCTGCGCCTGTTGAACATATTTATCGCTAAAGTGTTCCTGAAGCCAGCGGCTGGAGCTGGCAGAACGCTTTTTACCTGTCATTTAACATTTCCGTCCTGGTTCATCGTTACTTGCCTGTGACGTAAATTTCTACGCAGCTATTTGGCGATATAAGGGAGATGGCGGTAGAATGAACCGTTTTCAATCCCAACGTAAGCAAAAATATACGATGAATCTGAGTACTAAACAAAAACAGCACCTTAAAGGTCTGGCACATCCGCTCAAGCCTGTAGTGATGCTTGGCAACAATGGTTTGACCGAAGGGGTGCTTGCCGAGATTGAACAAGCGCTGGAACACCACGAGCTGATCAAGGTGAAAATCGCCTCTGAAGACAGAGACACTAAAAACCTGATCGTGGAAGCCATCGTGCGCGAAACCGGCGCCTGTAATGTACAGGTCATCGGTAAAACGCTGGTGCTCTACCGCCCATCTAAAGAGCGTAAAATCTCGCTGCCACGCTAAGGATATCCTGAATCGAACACATTTTCTGTGTGAAACGAGGGATTTCTGTCAGCAGGCGAGCAAAATGCCATGCTCCTTGAGTTGATAAAAGGCCGCTATGCGGCCTTTTTCTTTTCTTTACAATGTATCAACATCTTACCAGAGATGCGAATTACAGGTATTCAACCTTGATAATTTCGTATTCCACTTCACCGCCAGGCGTGCGAATGGTAACAACATCATCCTGCTCTTTGCCAATCAGGCCGCGAGCAATCGGAGAGTTCACGGAAATCAGGTTCTGTTTGAAGTCTGCTTCATCATCACCCACGATGCGATAGGTCTGCTCTTCGTCGTTGTCCAGGTTCAGCACGGTCACGGTTGAACCAAAGATCACACGCCCATTGTTAGGCATCTTGGTGATATCGATAACCTGCGCATTGGACAGTTTTGCTTCGATATCTTTGATACGTCCTTCACAGAAGCCCTGCTGCTCACGCGCCGCGTGGTATTCAGCGTTCTCCTTCAGGTCGCCATGCTCACGCGCATCCGCGATAGCGGCGATAATTTCAGGGCGACGAACGGATTTCAGGAAATCCAGCTCTTCGCGCAGTTTTTCGGCACCACGTAAGGTCATCGGAATAGCTTGCATTTGTTATACCTCTTAAACATTCCTGTTGGGAGCAGTGTTCCCTGCCCCTGCCCCCCTAAGCGGGCAAGAAGCAAAAAGAAAACCGACCCGGGAGCAACGCCCCAGGTCAGCAGCAATTTTTCAATTTGATACGCATTTTACCGCGAAGTTCACTATGGGTCATCGTTTACTTTGCAGTGCTATGCACCGTAGTATGACGGTTTGTTTTCGGGTTGTTAGCGCGAGATTATGCGATTTTCCAGATTTATCATCGGATTGACTACCAGTATAGCGTTCAGCGTTCAGGCCGCGAATGTTGATGAGTACATTAATCAGCTACCCGCAGGTGCTAACCTTGCATTGATGGTGCAGAAGGTCGGGGCGCAGACGCCAGAGATTGACTATCACAGTCAACAGATGGCGCTGCCTGCCAGTACCCAAAAGGTGATCACTGCCCTCGCCGCGCTGCTTCAGCTCGGCCCTGACTTTCGTTTTACCACCACGCTTGAGAGCAAAGGCAACATTGACGGCGGTGTGCTGAAAGGCGATCTTATCGCCCGTTTTGGCGGCGATCCGACCTTTAAGCGCCAGGATATCCGCAATATGGTGGCGGTGCTGAAAAAATCCGGTGTGACGAAAATCGAGGGTAACGTGCTGATCGACACCTCGATTTTTGCCAGCCATGATAAAGCGCCAGGCTGGCCGTGGAACGACATGACGCAATGCTTTAGCGCACCACCCGCCGCCGCGATTGTTGACCGCAACTGCTTTTCAATTTCCCTTTACAGCGCGCCCAAACCGGATGATTTAGCGTTTATCCGCGTGGCATCCTACTACCCGGTGACCATGTTTAGCCAGGTGCGTACGCTGGCCAAAGGCTCCCCGGATGCCCAGTATTGCGAACTGGACGTGGTGCCTGGCGATCTTAACCGTTTCACGCTCACCGGCTGTCTGACCCAGCGCGCCGATCCCCTGCCGCTGGCCTTTGCGATACAAGATGGCGCGAGCTACGCGGGCGCCATTCTGAAGGATGAACTGAAGCAGGCAGGCATTAGCTACTCCGGTACGCTACTCCGCCAGACGCAGGTCAACCAGCCCGGAACGGTCATCGCCAGCAAACAGTCGCCTCCGCTGCACGATTTGCTGCGAATTATGCTGAAAAAGTCTGACAACATGATTGCTGATACGGTGTTCCGCATGATCGGCCACGCGCGTTTTGGCGTGCCGGGAACCTGGCGCGCGGGCTCAGACGCTGTGCGCCAGATCCTGCGCCAACAGGCGGGAATCGATCTGGGTAATACCATTGCTGTCGATGGTTCCGGATTATCGCGTCATAATTTGATCGCACCGGCAACCATGATGCAAGTGCTTCAGTACATTGCACAACATGACTCTGAGCTAAACTTTATTTCAATGCTGCCGCTTGCCGGGCATGACGGTTCTCTGCAGTATCGCGCCGGGCTTCACGCGGCCGGCGTAGATGGCAAAGTATCCGCTAAAACAGGTTCACTGCAGGGCGTTTACAATCTTGCAGGGTTCATCACGACCGCCAGCGGACAACGCATGGCCTTCGTACAGTATCTTTCCGGCTATGCCGTCGAACCGACCGATCAGCGCAACCGTCGTATTCCGCTGGTTCGCTTCGAAAGCAGGCTTTATAAAGACATTTATCAGAATAACTAGCGATGAAACTACTCATAGTTGAAGATGATCTGTTATTGCAGGAAGGACTCGCGCTAGGGCTTGCCAACGAAGGGTACGCTCTGGATTGTGCCGGTACCGCGGCAGAGGCGGATTCCCTGATCCAGAGCGGCGAATACAGTCTGGTGATCCTCGATTTGGGTTTGCCGGACAAAGACGGCGCGACGCTGCTCACCCAATGGCGTCGGCGCGGCATCGCTAACCCGGTGTTGATCCTGACAGCACGCGATGCGATTGAAGATCGTATTACCGGCCTCGATGCTGGCGCAGATGACTATCTGGTGAAGCCCTTTGCGCTCGCAGAACTTCAGGCCCGCGTGCGGGCGCTTATCCGGCGCTATCAGGGGCACAGCGATAATCTGCTGACGGACGGCGACATCACGCTCAATCTGCAAACCCAGCAGGTACTGCGTCAGTCCCAGCCCGTTGAAGTGACCCCCAAAGAGTTCGCCCTCCTGACCCGCCTGATTATGCGCAGCGGGCAAACGGTGCACCGTGAAACGCTGCAACAGGACATTTACTCCTGGCAGGACGATCCCGGCTCTAACACCCTGGAAGTCCACATCCATAACCTGCGTCGCAAGCTTGGCAAAGACAGGATAAAAACCGTCCGCGGCGTTGGCTATCGTCTGGAGAGCCAGAAATGAACAGCATGCGTCGGCGATTAATGGTGTTGCTGGCGGTCATTCTGTTATTTTTCCAGCTGATAAGCGTGATTTGGTTGTGGCATGAAAGTCGTGAGCAGATTGGCTTTCTGGTGAATGAAACGCTGTCTGCAAAAGCCCGCAATAACCATGTCGAAAAAGAGATCCGCGAGGCGATTGCATCTCTTCTGGTCCCTTCCCTGGTGATGGTCAGTTTCACTCTGCTGTTTTCATTCTGGGCGGTCACCTGGATAACCCGGCCTCTGAATAAACTCCGCGACAGCCTCGCTAACCGTTCGGCGGATAACTTAACGCCGCTGCCTATGTATTCCGACATGGAAGAAATAGGCGCCGTTACCACCTCTCTCAACCAGCTACTCGCCAGGCTGGACAGTACCATTCAGCAGGAGCGTCTCTTCACCGCAGACGCCGCCCACGAACTGCGAACGCCACTGGCCGGGATCCGGCTTCATCTGGAGTTAATGGCGCAGTCAGGCTCTCCGCAGGCAACAACGTTAATCAGCCGTATCGATCAGCTCATGCATACCGTTGAACAACTGCTGATGCTGGCCCGTGCCGGACAGGCGATGGCGAGCGGTCACTATGAGACCATCAACTGGACGGACACGATCATCACGCCCCTTGGTCTTGAGCATGAAGCCAAAGAACATACGGTGATATGGCCGGCCAAAAGTACCCTTACGGTGCAGGGTGACGCGGTGCTTTTGCGACTGATGCTGCGTAACCTGCTGGAAAATGCCGGACGTTACAGTCCACCAGGCACAACAATCACCGTGGCACTAACCGAGGTTGCGGGAGGTACGCTGGTCAGCGTGAGCGATCAGGGGCCCGGCATCGATGAAGCACATCGACAGTCGATCACCGAGCCGTTCCGTCGGCTCGATCAGCGCTACGGCGGTAGCGGCCTGGGCCTGAGTATCGTACAGCGTATCCTGCAACTCCACCGCGGTAAGCTGGCGCTGGAGAACGGTGCTGAAGGCGGCCTGATAGCAAGCTGCTGGCTCCCCTCAACGCTGGAATAAAAAAAGCCCCCGGAATGGGGGCTTTAGACAGATATCAGTGCTTGTAGATGAACTCGACACCTTCTTCGTCGTCTTCATCCCAGTCATCGTCCCAGTCGTCTTCCTCTTCCGCTTCCAGCTCTTCGAGCTGCTGACGGTGGTAGTCATCCCACATGAATTCGACTTTTTCTGGCTGTTTCGCTTCTTCAGCCTGAACAACCGGGTTTTCGATGATAAAGGTCATCACGTCCCAGCAGAGGTCTTTCACGCCAACCTGGCTTGCCGCGGAGATCAGGTAGTATTTATCTTCCCAGCCCATCGCTTCAGCAATCGCTTTAGCTTTCGCTTCCGCTTCCGCTTTATCCATCAGGTCGATCTTGTTGAAGACCAGCCAGCGCGGTTTAGACGCCAGTTTTTCGCTGTATTTTTCCAGCTCACCGATGATGATCCGGGCATTTTCAACCGGATCGGAACCATCAATAGGATCGATATCAATGAGGTGCAGCAGTACGCGGCAACGCTCAAGGTGTTTCAGGAAGCGAATGCCGAGACCGGCACCTTCCGCTGCACCTTCGATCAGACCCGGGATGTCAGCAACAACGAAGCTCTTCTCGTTATCCATACGGACAACACCCAGGCTCGGTACCAGCGTGGTAAACGGATAGTCCGCCACTTTTGGTTTCGCCGCAGAAACCGCGCGAATAAAGGTCGATTTACCGGCATTTGGCATACCCAGCATGCCCACGTCTGCCAGGAGCATCAGCTCCAGCTGCAGATCGCGCTTATCGCCCGGCGTACCCATCGTTTTCTGACGCGGAGTACGGTTAACGGACGATTTGAAGCGGCTATTGCCCAGACCGTGCCAGCCGCCTTTTGCAACCATCAGGCGCTGACCGTGTTTGGTCATGTCACCCATGGTTTCACCGGTGCCCTGGTCAATCACGCGCGTACCAACCGGCACTTTAATGGTCACGTCTTTACCGCGTTTACCGGTACAGTCGCGGCTCTGACCGTTCTGACCACGTTCAGCGCGGAAGGATTTTTCGAAACGGTAGTCGATCAGCGTGTTGAGGTTCTCATCCGCCTCCAGCCACACATCACCACCATCCCCGCCGTCGCCGCCATCCGGGCCACCTCGAGGAATATATTTTTCACGGCGGAAGCTCACGCAACCGTTGCCGCCATCACCAGCCACAACCAGGATCGTTGCTTCATCAACAAACTTCATTTTACTCTCCGTAACTCATTCGCCTGAGCGGGGACCGCTTCATTTTTGCGCCAACGTCCCCAAAGACGATGACCAATGGCGGAATACATCGCGCCCGCAACCACGACAAACGCACCGAGATAGCCCAACAGGTTGAGCATCGGTCTGACGAAGACATCGGGCCAGGCCATTGATAACAAATCTGAAAATAACAGGGTAAACAGCGGAGTCAGCGTGATCAATGCGCTAACCTGTGCTGCCTGCCAGCGCGCCATTGCTTCAGCAAGCGCGCCATAACCAACCAGCGTGTTAAGCCCACAAAAAATGAGGCACGCCAGCTGCCAGTCGCTCAGCTGGGTAATGACACCCGGCTTTGCTAACGGCAATAATGCAACTGTACATAAAGTGTACAGCAAAAAAAGGATCTGCTGTGAGGCCAGGCGCCGCAATAACACCTTTTGCGCGACGCCATAGCTTACCCAGACCGTAGCTGCTCCCACACCAAAAATCACACCCCAGGTGTAATCCGTCAGGCGGGTAAAAATTTCGATCAGGCTGGTGTTAAAGAACATCACCAGACCACACAGCAACATGCTCGCCCCGATAATCTGCGTCCCACGCATCTTCTCCTTGAGGATAAACACGCTGGCGACCATCATGCCCACAGGTGAAAGCTGACCAATCACCTGTGACGCTGTAGGGCTAAGATACTGCAGAGAAGAGCTGAACAGGATGAAGTTACCAAACAGACCGCCCGTCGCGATAGCCAGCAGCACCAGCCAGCGCGGTTTGCGGAAAAGTCGCAAAGGCGGAAGCTTACCTTTGATAGCCAGAATGGCGCCGAGGCCGATGCTTGCCATCAGAAAGCGATAAAAGACCACCGTAGGCGGCTCCATCACTTCCAGTACTTGCTTCATTGCAATTGGCAGCGCACCCCAGCACATTGCGGTCGTGAGCGCCAAAAGAATACCAATGCCGGCCTGCTGCTTCATGCCCGTTTTCCCTACAGAAAATTTTCCGGGTTTCCAATGTAAAAAGCCCCGCAACACGTTGCGGGGCTTTAATCCGTTACCGGACCGAGAAAACCTTACTCAGCAACGATGCTGATGTATTTACGGTTGTTCGGGCCTTTAACTTCAAATTTCACTTTACCGTCTGCTTTAGCAAACAGAGTGTGGTCACGACCGCAACCTACGTTGTTGCCAGCGTGGAATTTGGTACCACGTTGACGAACAATGATGCTACCCGCCAGAACGGATTCGCCACCGAAACGCTTAACGCCCAGGCGTTTAGCTTCTGAATCGCGACCGTTACGTGTGGAGCCGCCAGCCTTTTTATGTGCCATTTAAATCTCTCCTCAGGTCTTAGGCGCTGATGCCAGTAATTTTCACATCAGTGAACCACTGACGGTGGCCCTGCTGCTTACGGTAGTGTTTACGACGACGAAACTTAACGATTTTAACTTTCTCGCCACGACCGTGAGCAACAACTTCAGCTTTGATAACGCCGCCATCAACGAAAGGAACGCCGATTTTGACTTCTTCACCGTTTGCGATCATCAGAACTTCTGCGAACTCAACAGATTCGCCAGTTGCGATGTCCAGCTTTTCCAGGCGAACGGTCTGACCTTCGCTTACTCGGTGTTGTTTACCACCACTTTGGAAAACCGCGTACATATAAACTCCGCTTCCGCGCACATCCTCGTATGATTCAGAGTGCGCTATAAATATTCACAATAGGGCGCGAATATTACGCAAAACGCGAGCCTTTGACAAGTGCTACCATCAATACATGAAGAAAAAAAACACAACACGTACGGTAACGTTTATCTGAGCCGTTTTTTCAGTACAATCAGCACTACTATTGATAAACCGAAACCCTTCGTTACCCCATTGAAGATGGGATCAACAGGATGAAAAGCCCGGCTTTTGCGATGAATTTAGAAAAAATCAATGAGTTAACCGCGCAAGATATGGCGGGTGTGAATGCAGCAATCCTGGAGCAACTCAACTCTGACGTTCAGTTGATCAATCAGTTGGGCTATTACATTGTCAGCGGCGGCGGTAAACGCATTCGCCCGATGATTGCCATTCTGGCTGCCAGAGCCGTTGGCTATCAGGGAAATGCCCACGTCACGATCGCCGCACTGATCGAATTTATTCACACAGCGACGCTTCTGCATGACGATGTTGTGGATGAATCCGATATGCGTCGCGGTAAGGCCACGGCCAATGCCGCCTTCGGTAATGCCGCCAGCGTTCTGGTCGGGGATTTTATCTATACCCGCGCCTTCCAGATGATGACCAGCCTGGGCTCGCTGAAAGTGCTGGAAGTGATGTCAGAAGCCGTAAACGTCATCGCTGAAGGCGAAGTGCTGCAGCTGATGAACGTCAACGATCCGGATATTACTGAAGAAAACTACATGCGCGTCATCTACAGCAAAACAGCGCGCCTGTTTGAAGCGGCCGCGCAGTGCTCCGGCATTCTGGCTGGCTGTTCTGAGGCTCAGGAAAAAGGGCTCCAGGACTATGGTCGCTATCTGGGGACAGCCTTCCAGCTGATTGATGATTTGCTGGACTACAGTGCGGACGGCGAAACGCTCGGCAAAAACGTGGGCGATGACCTGAACGAAGGCAAACCGACCCTGCCGCTGCTGCATGCGATGCGCAACGGAACTGCAGATCAGGCGAAAATGATCCGTGAGGCGATCGAACAGGGAAATGGTCGCCATCTTCTGGAACCGGTACTGGAAACTATGGCGATCTGCGGTTCACTGGAATGGACGCGTCAGCGTGCCGAAGAAGAGGCTGATAAAGCCATCGCTGCCCTTCAGGTTATTCCAGACAGCCCGTGGCGTGATGCCCTTATTGGCCTTGCCCACATCGCTGTTCAACGCGATCGTTAATCCTTTCACGCCTCCCCGTTTCCATCGCGGGGAGGTTCTAAAACACCCCAGTAAATTCCGTATTCATGTAAATTCATCGGTTTAGAGACCGTATGAATAAAGGCATGTCTTATTCTGAATATCCCTTCAAGTAACGCGAACTTTTTAGAACAAGAGTTTGAAATGGGTATAGTAAGCCAGTCGTTTCAGAAGAAACGGCGTAGGTGAATCCGCACTTAAGGACAGCGTTATGGATACGAAATTTATCGACTGGCATACGGCAGATATCATTGCGGCACTGCGCAAAAGAGGGACGTCACTGGCAGCAGAGTCCCGCCGCCATGGTCTGAGTTCTTCCACCCTGGCCAACGCCCTGACCCGCCCCTGGCCAAAGGGAGAATTAATTATCGCGACGGCGCTGGAAACGCACCCGTGGGTGATCTGGCCCTCGCGCTACCACGATCCCATTACCCATGAATTCATCGACAGAACGCGCATGATGCGCCAGAGAAAGTTAAAGAAAGAACCACAGGAATAACGCGCTTTTTAGCAGGAACAGCAACCCCCCGGTCATCTCTGGCAGGGGGCTGCCGGAACGATTACTCGCCCTTCACACGCTCGATATTGGCACCCAGCGCGCGCAGTTTGTCTTCGATACGCTCATAACCACGATCGATGTGGTAAATACGATCCACCACCGTGGTACCTTCCGCAATACACCCCGCCAGCACCAGGCTTGCAGACGCACGCAGATCGGTTGCCATCACCTGAGCACCTGACAGTTTCTCCACGCCGTGGCAAATCACGGTATTGCTCTCGATCTCAGCATGCGCACCCATACGGATCAGTTCCGGTACGTGCATAAAGCGGTTCTCGAAAATGGTCTCTGTGATGAAGCCTGTCCCTTCGGCAACCAGGTTCAACAGGGTGAACTGCGCCTGCATGTCCGTTGGGAACGCCGGATGCGGCGCCGTACGCACATTGACCGCTTTTGGACGCTGACCGTGCATATCAAGGCTGATCCAGTCTTCTCCGATTTCGATATCCGCGCCTGCATCACGCAGTTTCGCCAGCACCGCATCCAGGGTATCAGGCTGCGCGTTGCGACAAACAATCTTACCGCCAGAGATCGCTGCGGCCACCAGGAAGGTGCCGGTTTCGATACGGTCGGGCAGAACGCGATACACACCGCCGCCCAGACGCTCAACGCCTTCGATGGTGATACGGTCAGTACCCTGGCCGGAGATCTTCGCCCCCAGCGCCACGAGGAAGTTGGCAGTATCCACAATCTCTGGTTCACGCGCGGCGTTTTCGATGATGGTCGTGCCTTCTGCCAGCGTTGCCGCAGACATGATGGTGACGGTTGCGCCCACGCTCACTTTGTCCATGACAATGTGCGCGCCTTTCAGACGACCGTTGACGGAGGCTTTAACGTAACCTTCTTCCAGCTTGATCTCAGCGCCCAGTTTCTCCAGACCATAGATATGCAGATCAACCGGACGCGCACCGATGGCGCAACCGCCCGGCAGTGAAACCTGACCCTGACCAAAACGCGCCACCAGCGGGCCAAGTGCCCAGATGGATGCACGCATGGTTTTCACCAGATCGTAAGGCGCAGAGAAGTTGTTCACGTTGCTGGCATCGATCCAGACGGAACCGTTACGCTCAACTTTCGTGCCCAGCTGGGTGAGCAGCTTCATGGTGGTGTCGATATCTTTCAGCTTCGGTACGTTCTGAATTTCTACCGGCTCTTCCGCGAGCAGCGCAGCAAAGAGGATTGGCAGCGCGGCGTTTTTAGCGCCAGAAATTGTGACTTCGCCCTGGAGACGCGTTGGCCCCTGTACACGAAATTTATCCATTGTGTGCTCTCTTATAAATTCAACCGTGCTGCGGGCCTGTCGCCCTCAGCTCAAAAACCGTTTAGTTTGCGATCGCGTGCCCACTCTTGCGGGGTGAACGCTTTAATCGACAGGGCGTGGATGCGGTTATCCGCAATATATTCCATCAGCGGCGCGTACACAGCCTGCTGTTTCTTCACACGGCTCATACCGTCGAACATCTCACCCACAGCAATAACCTGGAAGTGACTGCCATCGCCAGTGACGTGGGCTTCCTGAAGGGAGAGTGCATTCATCAGCACTGTCTGGATTTCATGATTTTCCATGGGTTCTTAATCATCTGATAGTGAAAACAAGCCCAACATCTTAGAGCAAAGTGGCGTCGTCTTAAACAAGCAAAAAGCCCCGACGATGAAACTGTCAGGGCTTTCGGAAGTAACGCACTGAAAATATTAACGAGGCAGGACGTCCGGAGGCAAATTGTAGAGTTGGGCAAGGGTAACGACATTATCGCTCGCGCCATGAAGCCTGACGCTTGTCCCCTGCTTTTTCCCCACAGCGACCAGATGGGCGAGCAGCGCAACACCTGCCGTATCCACCCGCGTGACGTCGGTTAAGTCGATGAGCGTCACGCCCTGCATCGCGTCGTGGCGTTTATCCCACAGTGGGTTCAGCAGGTCCTGATCAAGTTCACCGGACAGCTTTAACGTCTCACCTTCACGCGACCAGCTGAGTTGCTGCGACATTACTTTTTCTCGTCCAGAGTAATTTTCTGACGCGCAATAGACTGCAGTTGCGCGGTCAGGCCATCAATACCTTTGGTGCGCAGCAGGTCACTCCACTCGTTCTGTTTGGTGGTGATCATGCTTACCCCTTCGGCAATCATGTCATAGGCCTGCCAGTGCCCGGTCTGGCTGTTTTTACGCCACTGGAAATCCAGGCGCACCGGTGGACGGCCGTTAGGATCGTTGATCGTCACGCGGATAGGCACAATGGTGGCATCACCCAGCGGCTGCTCGGGAGCAATCTGATAGGTCTGGCCGTGGTACATCGCCAGCGCCTGACCATACGCCTGTTTCAGGTATTCACGGAACGCAGCAAAGTAGGCTTCACGCTGCGCAGGCGTCGCATCTTTGTAATAACGTCCCAGCACCAGCGCACCAGCATATTTGATCTGCACATAGGGCAGCAGTTCCTGGTCTACCACGTCACGCAGATAATCAGGATTCGCGCGAATTTTTGGCTGTTCGTTTTTGAGACGGTCGAAGGTTTTCTTCGCAGCTTCGTCCATCAGTTTGTACGGGTTGCTTTGATCCGCAGCATGAGCCGCAGTCAGGGGAGCAATGACCAGCATGGCAACCATTAACAGTCGTTTAAACATGAATGACTTCTCCTGAATTAATTCGTCGCACCTGGGGTCGGCGCAGCGTTGGTATGGTCTTCACTCTGCGCAGGGGCATCGTCAGACTTTTTATCATCCCCTTTACTGTTGTAAAGGAACTGACCAATCATATCTTCCAGCACCATCGCGGACTTCGTATCCTGGATAACGCTACCGTCTTTAAGGATAGTCGTTCCAAGCTCAGGGTCTTCAAAGCCAACGTTGAGCGCCAGGTATTGCTCTCCCAGCAGGCCGGAAGTACGGATTGACAGGGAGCTGGTGTCCGGAATGTGGTTGTAACGCTCTTCGATATCCATCGCAACGCGCGGCAGATACGTTTTCTCATCAAGCGTTATGTCTGATACACGCCCGATAACAACGCCACCAATACGCACCGGTGAGCGCGCTTTCAGGCCGCCGATATTATCGAAGGTGGCATAGACACGGTATGTCGGCTCGGTGCGCACTGAGGTGATATCCGCCGCTCGCAGACAGATAAACAGTGCGGCCAGCAGCGCCAGCAGCAGAAACACGCCGACCCAAATTTCATTTTTTCTCGTTTGCATGAACTCAATTCCCAAACATCAGTGCGGTGAGCACAAAATCCAGACCCAGTACGGCCAGCGACGAATGTACGACAGTACGTGTAGTTGCACGGCTAATGCCCGCCGACGTCGGAATGGCATCATAACCATTGAACAAGGCGATCCAGGTGACCGTAATGGCAAATACCACGCTTTTAATCAGGCAGTTAACCAGGTCCATTCGCAGATCGATGGCATCCTGCATGGCGGACCAGAAGAAACCGGCATCAATGCCTTTCCAGTGGACCCCCACCAGCGAACCACCCCAGATCCCCACGGCGACAAACAGAACAGTCAGTAGCGGTAACGAGATCACCCCCGCCCAGAAACGCGGAGAGATGACCCGACGCAGCGGGTCGACCGCCATCATCTCCATGCTGGAGAGTTGCTCGGTGGCGCGCATCAGGCCAATTTCTGCCGTGAGTGCTGACCCTGCACGACCGGCGAACAGCAGCGCCGCCACAACCGGCCCCAGTTCACGCAGCAGTGAGAGCGCCACCAGCATCCCGAGGCTGGTTTCCGCACTGTAGGTGGTCAGAACGAGGTAGCCCTGCAGCCCCAGCACCATACCGATAAACAGGCCGGAGACAATGATGATGAGCATCGACAGCACACCGACATTATAAAGCTGCCGCACCAGCAGAGGCGCGTGCTTGCGAAACTCCGGCTTGCCAACCAGCGCGTTGAATAACATTAATCCGGCACGCCCGAACGTCCTGATGGTTTTTATGCCACGGTGTCCAAGGGCGGCCAACGCATTTAACAGCATGAGTGGCTTAACTCCCTAATCCCAGTAAATCGTCACGATAATCGCCCGCCGGGTAGCGGAACGGTACGGGTCCGTCAGCAATACCATCGAGGAATTGCCGCACGCGCGGATCGCAATTTTCCTGAAGCGCCTGGGCGCTGCCGTGTGCGACGATCTTTTTGTCCGCCACGATATAGGCGTAATCGGCAATGCTCAACACTTCCGGTACATCGTGAGACACCACAATACAGGTTACGCCGAGCGCGCTGTTCAGTTCAGAGATAAGCTTCACCAGCACGCCCATCGTGATGGGATCCTGTCCGACAAACGGTTCGTCGAACATGATTAAATCGGGTTCTAATGCAATGGCTCGCGCCAGTGCGGCACGTCGCGCCATCCCGCCAGACAGTTCTGAAGGCATCAGTTTCGCAGCCCCCGCAGACCGACAGCTTCAAGCTTCATCATCACCGTGCTTTTCAGCAGTTCAGGCGGCAGGCTGGTATGTTCGCGCAGCGGATAAGCCACGTTATCAAAGACGTTCATGTCGGTGAACAGCGCCCCCGACTGAAAGAGCATACTCATACGTTTGCGGACAGTATACAGGCGCGAGCGCGACATCTCCGGGATGTTTTCGCCATCGAAGAGGATTTCACCGCTGTCAGGTGGTATCTGCCCACCAATAAGGCGCAGAAGGGTCGTTTTACCGATCCCGGACGGCCCCATGATGGCGGTAATTTTGCCACGTGGTACGGTCAACGAAATATCATCGAATATCAATCGATTACTACGCGAGAAACTCACACCGCGAACATCGACTAAATTCGCCATCGTTTGGCTCATTTATGGTTCCTTTCTTACCCTGCTCACGTTTAAGCGTGCAGCCTGAATCAGCCCTAAACTCAGCATTTTTACAGAATATTAGCCATTGAGGTTAGCGAAAGCTGGCATTTGTTTTACTTTTCCGGCGCATAAAGTCAAAATTAGGAATTCGTTACGCCTCAGACCGTATGCAGTCCAGCCATTCCCGCGCGATGGACCGACAAGTATACCTGAAGAAAGGACTTTTGATGCTTTTAGCAACAGCACTGTTAATAATTGGTTTACTTTTGGTGGTCTACAGTGCTGACCGTTTAGTGTTTGCTGCATCAATCCTGTGTCGCCTGACGGGCGTACCGCCGGTTGTCATCGGGATGACCGTTGTCAGTGTTGGCACGTCGCTTCCTGAAATCATCGTCTCTGTCTCGGCATCGTTGCACGGTCAGTTAGACCTTGCAATTGGCACCGCGATTGGCTCTAACATCGTCAACATCTTACTGATCCTGGGCCTGGCGGCGCTGCTCCATCCATTTCGCGTGCATTCTGATGTTCTGCGCCGGGAATTGCCGCTAATGTTAATCGTAAGTCTGCTGGCAGGCTGCGTATTTTATGATGGCGTACTGAGCTACAGCGACGGCATTTTCCTGCTGGCGCTGGCCGTCATTTGGCTGCTGTATAGTGTTAAAATCGCCCGCCAGGCTGAGAAGCTGGGTCATGACAGCCTCACGCGTGAGCAGGTCGCCGAACTCCCGCGCGAAGGTACGCTACCGGTCGCTCTGCTCTGGCTTGGCGTTGCGCTGATTATTATGCCGATGGCAACGCGCATGGTCGTGGATAACGCGACGGTGCTGGCGAACTTTTACGCCATGAGTGAACTGACGATTGGCCTGACGGTGATTGCTATCGGCACCAGCCTGCCGGAGCTGGCCACCGCCATTGCGGGGGCACGTAAAGGGGAAGATGACATTGCCATTGGTAATATCATCGGTTCCAACATATTTAATATCGCGATTGTGATGGGTCTGCCGGCCCTGATAACGCCAGGGCCCTTCAACCCTCTGGCATTCTCTCGCGATTACGGAGTGATGTTGCTGGTCAGCGTGATATTCGCCCTGCTCTGCTGGCGGCGGCAACGACAGATCGGCAAAGGCGCAGGTGCGCTGCTGACAGGTGGATTTATCGTATGGATGGCGATGCTGTACTGGCTCTCGCCTCTTCTCTCTGGGTAAACGGAAACGCATTATGTCGCAAATAGAATTGCAGCCGGGTTTTGACTTTCAGAAAGCAGGCAAAGACGTTCTGGAGATTGAACGTGAAGGTCTGGCGCAGTTAGATCAGTACATTAATCAGGATTTTAGTCTGGCCTGTGAGAAGATGTTTTACTGTGCCGGTAAAGTCGTGGTGATGGGGATGGGCAAATCCGGTCATATTGGCCGCAAAATGGCGGCAACCTTTGCCAGCACCGGAACCTCCTCCTTCTTTGTCCACCCGGGAGAAGCCGCACACGGCGACCTGGGGATGGTCACGCCGCAGGATGTTGTCATCGCGCTGTCCAACTCCGGTGAATCCAATGAAATCCTGGCGCTAATCCCGGTACTGAAGCGCCTGCAGGTGCCGCTGATTTGCATGACCAGCCGCCCGGAAAGCAGCATGGCGCGTGCAGCCGATATTCACCTGTGCGTAAAAGTACCCAAAGAAGCCTGTCCTCTCGGTCTGGCGCCAACGTCCAGTACCACCGCGGCCCTGGTCATGGGCGATGCACTTGCCGTTGCGTTGCTGGAAGCGCGTGGTTTTACGCCGGAGGACTTCGCGCTTTCCCACCCGGGTGGCGCGCTGGGACGCAAGCTGCTGCTTCGGGTAAACGACATTATGCACACCGGGGATGAGATCCCTCACGTCAGTAAAGAGGCCTCCCTGCGTGATGCGCTGCTGGAAATCACCCGCAAGAATCTGGGCATGACGGTCGTGTGTGACGACCTGATGAAAATTCAGGGGATCTTCACCGATGGCGACCTGCGTCGCGTGTTCGACATGGGTGTAGATGTCCGTACACTTGGCATTGCCGATGTCATGACGCCCGGCGGGATTCGCGTGCGTCCGGGTACGCTGGCCGTGGATGTGCTGAACCTGATGCAGTCCCGCAATATCACCTCCGTTATGGTTGCCGATGGCGACCAGTTGCTGGGTGTGGTACATATGCATGATCTGCTGCGCGCAGGCGTAGTGTAATGAAGGATAAGACAATGAGTAATGCGGGTGCATCCCTTGCAACCTGTTATGGACCGGTTAGTACCCAGATGATGGCAAAGGCGGAAAATATTCGTCTGCTCATCCTTGATGTCGATGGCGTACTCTCCGATGGCCTGATTTACATGGGCAATCATGGCGAAGAGCTGAAAGCGTTTAACGTCCGCGATGGCTACGGAATTCGCTGCGCGCTCACCTCGGGTATCGAGGTGGCTATCATCACCGGGCGGAAAGCTAAACTGGTAGAAGACCGCTGTGAAACCTTAGGGATTACCCATCTGTATCAGGGGCAATCCGATAAAATGGCAGCGTTCAACGATTTACTGGGTAAACTGGCGATCGCGCCGGAAAACGTGGCCTATGTCGGGGACGATTTGATTGACTGGCCAGTGATGGCTGAAGTCGGTCTCAGCATTGCGGTTGCTGA
This sequence comes from Enterobacter sp. T2, assembly GCF_010692925.1. Classification (NCBI taxonomy): domain Bacteria; kingdom Pseudomonadati; phylum Pseudomonadota; class Gammaproteobacteria; order Enterobacterales; family Enterobacteriaceae; genus Enterobacter; species Enterobacter sp. T2. The sequence continues at coordinate 4,248,872 of NZ_CP048736.1, forward strand.
CGCTCACCCGTTGCTGCTCCCACGCGCTGACTACGTTACCCACATCAACGGTGGCCGCGGTGCCGTACGTGAAGTCTGCGACCTGCTTCTGCTGGCGCAGGGCAAGCTTGATGAGGCCAAAGGGCAATCAATATGAGTAAAACCAGACGTTGGGTTATCATTCTGCTTTCGCTTGTCGCACTGGTATTGATTGGCGTGAACCTGGCCGATCGCGACGATACGCAAAAGGAAGTGATCAACAATAACGATCCAACCTACAAAAGCGATCACAGCGACACCGTGGTCTATAGCCCGGAAGGTGCGCTGAACTATCGCCTGGTTGCCCAGCATGTGGAATATTTTTCCGATGAGGGCGTTTCGTGGTTTACCCAACCCGTCATGACCACATTCGATAAAGACAAAGTGCCGACGTGGTCAATTAAGTCAGATCGGGCCAAACTGACAAATGACCGTATGCTTTATCTGTATGGCCACGTTGAAGTCAACGCCCTGACCGCTGACTCGCAACTGCGGAAAATTACGACCGATAATGCCCAGATCAACCTGGTAACCCAGGACGTGACCTCGCAGGATCTGGTCACACTGTATGGCACAACATTTAATTCCAGCGGTTTAAGAATGCGCGGGAACTTACGCAGCAAGAACGCCGAGCTGATTGAAAAGGTTAGAACCTCCTATGAAATTCAAAACAAACAAACTCAGCCTTAAAGTAATTATCGCCAGCGCGATGCTGGCGGCCAGTCTCCCCGCGCTTGCTGTAACGGGTGATACCGACCAGCCGATCCACATCGAGTCTGACACTCAGTCCCTCGATATGCAGGGTAACGTCGTCACCTTCACGGGTAACGTCGTGATGACGCAGGGCACCATCAAAATTAACGCTGATAAAGTGGTCGTTACCCGTCCGGGTGGCGAGCAGGGCAAAGAGATCATTGATGGTTACGGCAACCCGGCCACCTTCTACCAGATGCAGGACAACGGCAAGCCGGTGAAAGGCCGCGCCTCGCATATGCACTATGAGCTGGCGAAAGACCTGGTTATCCTGACCGGAAACGCGTATCTGGAACAGCTGGACAGCAACATTACCGGCGACAAGATCACCTATCTGGTGAAAGAGCAAAAAATGCAGGCCTCCAGCGAGAAAGGCAAACGCGTAACCACCGTGCTGGTTCCGTCTCAGCTGCAGGATAAAGGCAAGGGTCAGGCCCCGGCACAGAAGAAGAGTAACTAATTCGTTATGGCAACATTAACTGCAAAAAATCTCGCGAAGGCCTATAAGGGCCGCCGTGTCGTAGAAGATGTCAGTCTGACCGTCAACTCCGGCGAAATTGTGGGCCTGCTTGGCCCTAACGGTGCGGGTAAAACCACCACCTTCTACATGGTGGTTGGCATTGTCCCGCGTGATGCCGGCAACATCATCATCGATGATGAAGACATCAGCCTGCTGCCACTGCACGCGCGCGCGCGTCGTGGCATCGGCTATCTGCCGCAGGAAGCCTCTATTTTCCGCCGTCTGAGCGTCTTTGATAACCTGATGGCGGTTCTGCAAATTCGTGACGACCTGACCAGCGAACAGCGTCAGGATCGCGCCAACGAGCTGATGGAAGAGTTTCACATCGAGCACCTGCGCGACAGCCTGGGCCAGGCATTGTCCGGCGGTGAACGTCGTCGTGTTGAGATTGCGCGCGCGCTGGCTGCAAACCCGAAATTTATCCTTCTGGATGAACCGTTTGCAGGTGTTGACCCAATCTCCGTCATCGACATTAAACGTATCATTGAGCATCTGCGTGACAGCGGGCTTGGCGTGCTGATCACCGACCACAACGTGCGTGAAACGCTTGCCGTCTGTGAGCGCGCGTACATTGTGAGCCAGGGCAATCTTATCGCCCACGGTACGCCGCAGCAGATCCTCGAAAACGATCATGTTAAGCGCGTCTATCTTGGGGAAGACTTCAGACTCTGATAGGGTAGAGGTAACGTAACGCCGAACCGGAGAAAAATGCTCTGAACATGAAGCAAGGTTTGCAATTAAGGCTCAGCCAACAACTGGCGATGACGCCGCAGTTACAGCAGGCAATTCGTCTGTTGCAACTGTCCACCTTAGAACTCCAGCAGGAGCTCCAGCAAGCGCTGGACAGCAATCCCCTGCTGGAGCAAGCCGATCTTCATGATGAGGTAGATACACAGCAGTCCCAGGATACAGAATCGCTCGACACCGCAGATGCGCTCGAACAAAAAGAGATGCCGGACGAGCTTCCTCTGGATGCCAGCTGGGATGAAATTTATACCGCCGGCACCCCTTCCGGTACGCGTGCAGACTACCAGGACGATGAGCTACCGGTTTATCAGGGCGAAACCACCCAGTCGCTGCAGGATTACCTGATGTGGCAGGTGGAGCTGACCCCGTTCTCCGATACCGATCGTGCCATTGCCACCTCCATTGTCGACGCCGTTGATGACACCGGCTATCTGACCGTCACGCTGGACGACATTCTGGAGAGCATGGGCGATGAAGAGATTGAGCTGGAAGAGATTGAAGCCGTTCTGAAACGTATTCAGCGTTTCGATCCCGTAGGCGTGGCAGCGAAAGATCTGCGCGACTGCCTGCTGATCCAGCTTTCTCAGTTCAGCAAAGAGACGCCATGGCTCGACGAAGCACGCTTAATCATCAGCGATCATCTGGATCTTCTCGCTAACCACGACTTTCGTAGCCTGATGCGCGTTACGCGCCTCAAAGAAGAGGTGCTGAAAGAGGCGGTGAATCTGATTCAGTCCCTCGATCCGCGGCCTGGTCAGTCGATCCAGACGAGTGAACCCGAGTACGTGATCCCGGACGTGCTGGTCAGAAAACATAACGACCGCTGGGTCGTTGAACTGAACTCTGACAGCATCCCTCGCCTGCAAATCAACCAGCAGTACGCCTCCATGTGCACCAGCGCGCGCAACGACGCCGATAATCAATATATTCGTAGCAACCTTCAGGAAGCGCGATGGTTGATCAAGAGTCTGGAGAGCCGAAATGATACCCTGCTTCGCGTGAGCCGCTGTATCGTCGAACAGCAGCAGGCATTCTTTGAGCAGGGCGAAGAATATATGAAACCGATGGTACTGGCGGATATCGCTCAGGCCGTCGAGATGCATGAATCAACCATTTCCCGCGTCACCACGCAGAAGTATCTGCACAGTCCGCGCGGTATTTTTGAGCTTAAGTATTTCTTCTCCAGCCACGTGAGTACCGAGGGCGGCGGCGAAGCGTCGTCAACGGCGATTCGCGCACTGGTGAAGAAGTTGATCGCCGCGGAGAACCCCGCGAAGCCACTGAGTGACAGTAAGTTAACCACCATGCTGTCCGATCAGGGTATTATGGTGGCACGTCGTACTGTTGCGAAGTATCGAGAGTCTTTATCCATTCCGCCGTCAAACCAGCGTAAACAACTGGTCTGACACAACCGATAAGGAAGACACTATGCAGCTCAATATCACAGGACACAATGTCGAGATTACTGAGGCCTTACGTGATTTTGTGAACGCTAAGTTCGCGAAACTCGAGCAGTATTTCGAAAGGATCAACCAGGTCTACGTTGTGTTGAAAGTGGAGAAAGTGACTCATATCTCGGATGCGACCCTGCATGTAAACGGGGGTGAACTCCATGCCAGTGCGGAAGGGCAAGACATGTACGCTGCTATCGACGGCTTGATTGATAAGCTTGCGCGACAGCTCAATAAACATAAAGATAAACTGAAACAACACTAATTGTCCGGGCAGTTAACGGGTGCAGGACGGCCTGTTGTGAAAAACAACAGGCCATTTGTACAGTTAGCGCTTAGGTGAAATTATGATGAACAACGATTCCGCTCTTCAACTGAGCAATGTCCTTAACCAGGAATGTACCCGCAGTGCCGTTCACTGCCAGAGCAAAAAACGTGCGCTGGAGATCATCAGTGAACTGGCTGCAAAACAGCTGGGCCTGCCGCCGCAGGTGGTGTTCGAAGCGATCCTGACCCGTGAAAAGATGGGCAGTACCGGTATCGGCAACGGCATCGCGATCCCGCACGGCAAACTGGAAGAGGACACCCTGCGTGCCGTCGGTGTGTTTGTGCAACTGGAAACGCCAATTGCCTTTGATGCCATTGATAATCAGCCCGTCGATCTCCTCTTCGCGCTGCTGGTTCCTGCCGACCAGACCAAAACCCATCTACACACGCTTTCGCTGGTCGCTAAACGTCTGGCCGATAAAACCATCTGCCGTCGACTGCGCTCAGCCCAAAGTGATGAAGAGCTTTATCAGATTATCACTGAAGCAGAAGGCAATCAGGATGACGCGTAACCAGGAGATGGCCTTCACATCTGTTGTCCTGAGGAGAAACGGAACATGGTGCTGATGATTGTCAGCGGTCGTTCAGGGTCGGGGAAATCCGTTGCCCTGCGCGCGCTGGAAGACATGGGTTTTTACTGCGTAGATAACCTGCCGGTGGTGTTATTGCCCGATCTGGCGCGTACCCTGGCGGAGAGACAAACCTCTGCTGCCGTCAGTATCGACGTTCGTAACATGCCCGAGTCGCCTGAAATCTTCGAGCAGGCAATGAGTAACCTGCCTGACGCGTTCTCGCCTCAACTGCTGTTTCTCGATGCCGATCGCAATACCCTGATCCGCCGCTACAGCGATACCCGGCGTTTGCACCCGCTTTCCAGTAAAAATCTCTCGCTGGAAAGCGCCATCGACGAAGAGAGCGATCTGCTGGAACCGCTGCGTTCACGCGCCGACCTGATTGTCGATACCTCAGAGATGTCCGTTCATGAACTGGCGGAAATGCTGCGTACCCGCCTGCTGGGCAAACGCGAGCGCGAACTGACGATGGTGTTCGAATCCTTTGGCTTTAAGCACGGTATTCCGATTGATGCGGACTATGTTTTCGACGTGCGCTTCCTGCCGAACCCGCACTGGGATCCTAAACTGCGTCCTATGACCGGCCTGGATAAACCCGTTGCGGCGTTCCTCGACAGGCACACAGAAGTTCACAATTTTATCTACCAGACGCGAAGCTACCTTGAGCTATGGTTACCTATGCTGGAGACAAACAATCGTAGCTACCTGACGGTGGCGATTGGCTGTACCGGCGGTAAACATCGTTCGGTCTACATTGCCGAACAGCTGGCCGACTATTTCCGCTCGCGCGGCAAGAACGTTCAGTCCCGTCATCGCACGCTGGAAAAACGTAAAACATGACCGTAAAACAAACCGTTGAGATCACCAACAAGCTGGGAATGCATGCACGCCCGGCGATGAAACTGTTTGAGCTGATGCAGGGTTTTGATGCAGAAGTTCTGTTGCGCAATGATGAAGGCACCGAAGCGGAAGCGAACAGCGTTATCGCCCTGCTGATGCTGGATTCTGCCAAAGGGCGCCAGATTGAGGTCGAAGCCACCGGCCCTCAGGAAGAGGAAGCGCTGGCGGCGGTGATTGCGCTGTTTAATGCCGGGTTTGACGAAGATTAGGTCTGCCATTCTGGCGGGTGGCGCTGCGCTTACCCGCCCTACATCAGATGATTACGCTGCATAAACCCCTCTCCACCCAGCTGTCGCATCTGACGCATGATCCACGCCTGACGGCTTCGCACGTAGCCTGATGGGGCACTGGCCTTAAAGCGAAGAGGATTAGGCAGTACAGCGGCTAACAGCGCGGCCTCCGACATGCTTAGCCTGCTGGCAGGTTTATTAAAATAGCGTTGTGATGCAGCTTCGACACCAAATACCCCCTCCCCAAACTCGGCAATATTGAGATAGACGGTCAGAATGCGCTTTTTGCTCCAGATGGTTTCCATTCCCAGGGTCAGCCCCGCTTCCAGCCCTTTTCGCACCCAGCTTCGGCCATCCCACAGGAACAGATTTTTTGCCGTCTGTTGCGACAGGGTAGACGCACCGCGCACGCGATTTTCATGGCGTTCGTTATGGGCAAGCGCCTTTTCAATCGCGGCCACATCGAACCCCCAGTGCTCCGGGAACTTCTGATCTTCCGCCGCGATGACTGCCAGCCCCATCCACGGTGAGATCTCGTCCGTACTCACCCAGTCAGAATGCGCGACATAGCCAAAATCACCGGAGAACCACGCGCTGAGCTGACGCTCAACCATAACGGCTGAAAACGGTACTGGCAAAATGCTGAACACGGCCAGTCCGCCCCCCCAGAACACCGCCAGCACGAGTACGATGCGCAAAAGAAGGTATTTCACCCATTTTCCTGCGGAAGACTGTCGGCTCATTCCGTCAGCACCAGTACCCGGGCTACCAGTTTTTCAATACCCTCAGCCGCTTGCGCGATATTCTGCGCCAGCATGTACGCGGGCGTGGTGACAATTTTGTTCTCTTCATCCACGACAATGTCATCGACCGGGCACGGAACGTGTTCGCCACCCATCTCCTCGATGACCTCAGCAGTATCGATATCGGTCCCGATTGTCAGCCGTAAGGGGAAATCAAAAATGTTTGGCAGCATGGCCGGTGCAATGCAGATAAAGCCCAGCGGCTTACCCGCCGCATGCATCGCCTGCGCCAGCGCTTTTAAATCCGCGTCCACCTTGCAAGCCGCGCCTTCAGCAGCAAAAGTGCTGAGATTTTTCGCGGCACCAAAGCCACCCGGCACAATGAGCGCATCCAGTTCAGCAGCATTTGCCTGGGCCAGCGGACGAATTTCTCCCCGGGCAATACGCGCGGCTTCAATCAACACATTACGGGTTTCGGCCATTGGCTCGCCGGTCAGATGGTTAATGACATCCGCCTGATTTTTATCTGGCGCAAAACACATCACCTCTGCACCCTGTTTTGCCAGAGCCAGTAGGGTAATTACGGCTTCATGTATCTCTGAGCCATCATAAACACCGCATCCGCTCAGGACGACACCCATTTTTTTCATCTTGACGATCCTTCTTTGCAACTTGCTGAAGCACATTAATAATTTTGATTAAAACGCTATGCTTCACACATTTCACTGATTCATGTAACAAACCATTTAAGATTTGCTATCTTATCTGCGTGCGGCCTAAATTTTTCAGGCGGCGCCCATTCGAAAATAACGTTTAAAAACAGGCGCAGCCACGATTTCCCTGGTGTTGGCGCAGTATTCGCGCACCCCGGTTAAACCGGGGTCATTTTTTTCTGGCGTCCACCCAGGCTTTAAGCACCGCCACATCGTTCTGCCACTCTTGTTTCATCTCTTCAACCCAATCACCCACGTTATCTTCCCAGGCGGGTAAATCAGGCGACTGAATCTGTTGACCCAGCTGCTGCAGGTGACGTAACCCGACCGAGCCGGCGGCCCCTTTGATTTTATGCCCTTCTTCCACGATGCCCTTCTGGTCCCGTGCCGTCAGGTTTGACTCCAGCACGCTCAGATAGCCCGGCATCATTTTTTCAAACACAGCCAGACCGTCGGTAATCAGTTTCGGGCCGACCAGGTCAATGTACTGCTCCAGCATCGCGGTATCGAGTATCGTTTGGGCTTTTGCGCTATCAACAGACGTCATGGTGCTCTCCTCTTCATCACGGGTGTCCCAGAACTTCTTGATCATGGCGGTCAGAGCAGGCACCGCCAGCGGCTTGCTGAGTACATCGTCCATACCGGCGTCGAGATACTCTTTTTTGTCTTTCAGTACGTTTGCCGTTAGCGCCACCAGCGGCGGCAGTTCGTCAGCCGCGTACTGACGCGTCAGTTCACGCGAGATATCCAGCCCGGTCATATCCGGCAACTGGATATCCAGCAGAACGAGGTCATATTCGCCCGGTGTAAACATCTCCAGCGCGGCTTTACCGGTCATTGCCACATCCACGCTGTTGCCCAGTTTTTCCAGCACCGAGCGCGCCACAATGACGTTCAGCTCAATATCTTCCACCAGCAGGACGTGCAGGGCTGGCAGCGGCATATCGTCGTTTTCAAAGGTATCCTCAACTTCTTCCGCCACCGCTGGCGCATGCACCGTCAGCGTAAAGGTCGATCCTTTGCCCGGCTGGCTGGCAACGGTAATATCACCGCCCATGCTCTTCGCCAGCCGTTTAGACACCGCCAGGCCAATACCGGTCCCGGTGGCAGGTTTTCCGCCGTTGCTGTCCTTCACCTGGTAGTACATCGCGAAAATTTTGTCCTGCTCTTCCTGTGGAATACCGATCCCGGAGTCCTCCACCTCGAAGTGCAGCATGTCGCCTGCGTCATAGCGGATACGCACCGCCACCTGCCCTTTCTGGGTAAATTTCACCGCGTTGCTGATCAGGTTCCACAGGATCTGGCGCAACCGCGTACCGTCGGTAACCACTTTATGCGGCAGCGGCAGGGTGGGCTCCATGACGAACCTCAGCCCTTTCTGCTGCGCCTGAAGACCAGACAGATTTTCCAGATCGGCAAGGAAACTGGTGAAATCAATCGGCTGGTTATCAAGCTGAACCTTACGGCGTTCCATCTTATCCATATCGATAATATCGTTGAAGATATTACCCAGCGTAACCGCCGAGACATGAATTGTTTTCAGGTACTTTTCCTGCTCTGCAGTGAGATCGGTATCCAGCAAAATACGGCTCAGCCCCACAATGCCATTGAGCGGCGTACGCAGTTCGTGGCTAATGGTGGAGATAAAGGTGGTTTTATCGCGGCTGGCGCGCTCCAGGGCATCCTGATAGCGCTTACGCTCGGTGATATCACGGCCGAAGCCCATCAGGCCGTGGCGTTTCCCTACGCGGTCATAATAGGGCACCTTACGGATCTCAAAGCAGGCTTTGCGGCCATCCGGATAATCCAGCCACTGCTCGTAGGTCAGCGAGACGTTATGTCGGAACACTTTTTCGTCCGTTTCCATGACCTTGGCGGCCGCCTCCTCAGAGTAAACGTCCTGCGGCTTCAGATGAATCAACTGCTTCTCGCTTTTTCCGGTCAGGAGTTCCATTGCCCGGTTACAGCCGGAAAACTCTTTATCTTCGTTGCGGTAGAACACCAGATCCGGCGAAGCATCCAGGAACGAACGCAGGAAAGAGGATTGCTGCTCAAGCTGGATCTGCGTCACCTCGAGCTCTTTCATTTCAACTTTCAGCTGTTCCAGCGTGGCCTGACGCTCCGCCTCCGCCTTCTCACGATCTGAAATTTCCTGATTCAGCTGCGCAATATTGTCTTTAAGCTGAACGTTGAGTTTCAGATCGCGCTCGCGCATCTCCTCCAGTTTATCCACCAGTTTTGACAAGCGCTGACGAGACTCCTCAAGCTGTTCAACCACGACGGAAAGGAAATAGACGGCCCAGGGGGTAATAAGCAAGCCAAAGAAGATAGAGCGGATGACGTCGATACTCTCAACCTGGCCATGCAGAACCATGGTGACGGCCATTTGCACGACAATGGCCAGAACGACCAGCGCCAGCGCCAGCAGCATGGAGAAACGCACCAGCCCAAGCTTCATCATCAGGTCGACGTAATACTGGGCAAGCATTCGAATTTGCTTCATAGAGGATCCCTTCACGACTTTATCGCTCAATAATACTCAAATTCGGGGCAGGGCGTTGAAGGTTGTGAGAAAAAGTGCGGGGTGAAACAGGAGATTAGCCTCGCTCCCGGTCAACCGGAAGCGAGGAGAGGTCTGTCAGGAGCGTTTCAAAAGCAGCCAGAGACTGATCAGGAAGAAACTGGCACTCGGCAGCAGCGCGCCAATAATCGGCGGGATACCGTACACCAGCGTCAGCGGTCCGAAGATCTGATCGAGAACGTAGAAGACAAAGCCGAAGCTGATCCCCGTCACCACGCGCACGCCCATCGGTACGCTACGCAGCGGACCGAAGATAAACGACAGCGCCATCAGCATCATTACCGCCACGGACATCGGCTGGAAGATCTTGCTCCACATGTTGAGCTGATAACGTCCGGCATCCTGCCCGCTCGCCTTCAGGTACTTCACATAGTTGTGCAAGCCGCTGATAGAGAGCGCATCAGGATCCAGCGCCACGACGCCGAGTTTATCCGGCGTGAGGTTGGTCTTCCACGTGCCGCTGACGGTCTGCGAACCGGTGATCTGTTTTGGATCGGTCAGGTCAGATTCATCCACCTGCGACAAACGCCACTGCTTATGTTCGGGGTCAAACTTTGCCGAAGAGGCATGTCGTACTGACTCCAGGCGGCGCTGGTCATTGAAGGCGTAGATGCTCACGCCGCCCAGTTCATCATCGCCTTTTACCCGTTCGATGTAGACGAAGTTTTTACCATCTTTCGCCCACAGCCCTTGCTGCGTCGAGAGTAGTGAACCACCGTACATGGCCTGAGCACGATAGTTACGCGCCATCTGCTCGCCCTGCGGTGCCACCCACTCACCAATCGCCATGGTCAACAGCACCAGCGGGATAGCGGTTTTCATTACCGACAGCGCAACCTGCATACGGGTAAAGCCTGAGGCCTGCATCACCACCAGCTCGCTGCGCTGTGCCAGCATGCCCAGCCCGAGGAGTGCCCCCAGCAGGGCCGCCATTGGGAAGAAGATCTGCACATCTTTTGGCACGCTGAGCAGGGTGTACATCCCCGCGCCCAGCGCGTCATAACTGCCCTGCCCGGCTTTTTTCAGCTGGTCGACAAATTTGATAATGCCGGAGAGCGACACCAGCATGAACAACGTCATCATGATGGTGGTAAAAATGGTTTTACCGATATAGCGGTCAAGAACGCCAAACGCCTGCATTAGATGGCTCCTTTACGCGAAAACCGGGCACGTATGCGGCGCACTGGCACCGTATCCCACAGGTTTAATCCCAGCGCCAGTAAGATGTACAAGCTGTTAACGAACCACGTCCAGACCATAGGATCCAGCTTACCCTTCGCGCCGTTAGAGCGAATAGAGGTTTGCAGCAGGAAATAGATCAGGTAAAGCAGCATCGCTGGCAGCATAGAGAGCACGCGCCCCTGACGCGGGTTCACCACGCTCAGCGGAACCACAATCAGTGCCATCATAAACACGGTGAATACGAGCGTAATACGCCAGTGGAACTCTGCACGCGCTCTGTCGGTGTCGGTGTTCCACAATGTACGCATATCCATTTGCTCGGTATCCGTCGGATCGAGCGCCACCGCCTGATGGCCGATAATAGCCTGATAGTTCTGGAAATCCGTAATACGGAAGTCGCGCAGCATCGCGGTGCCTTCAAAGCGAGTGCCTTTATTCAGCGTGACAATCTGCGAACCATCTTTACTCTGCGCCAGCTGACCGGAATCTGCCACCACGACGGATGGACGCGCGTTACCTTTAGGTCGCAGCTGGGCCAGGAATACATCGTTGAATTTACTGCCGTCAACGCTCTCAATGAACAGCACAGAGTTACCGTCGGTCGCCTGCTGGAACTGCCCCTGCGCTAACGCCGCCATGCCGGGGTTCGCTTTCGCTTCGGCCAGCACTTCGTCCTGATGACGAGAAGACATGGGGCCCGCCCACATCACATTCACTGCCGCCACGATCCCCGTGAACAGCGCCAGTATCATCGCCGCTTTCACCAGTACGGCTTTGCTCAGGCCACAGGCATGCATCACCGTGATTTCACTCTCGGTGTACAGCTTGCCGAGCGTCATGAGCAGGCCGAGGAAAAGACTCAGCGGCAGGATCAGCTGCGCCATTTCCGGGATCCCTAAACCAAGCAGGGAAAGCACCAGATTCGTTGGAATTTCGCCGTCAACGGCCGCACCGAGGATCTTAACCAGCTTCTGACAGAAAAAAATCAGCAGCAGGATGAAGAGGATCGCCAGTTGGCTTTTGAGCGTCTCCCGCACCAGATATCTTATGATTATCACTTTAAATACGCCCGTAAAAACCCGTCTCTTTGCTGGAAAATCGCTTGTTTCATGGCTTAAACGTCATTTATTCTCTTGAGTCGTCGAAATCATCGCTAAGATTAAAACATCCGGCGGATTCACGCTTCAGGACTTTTTCTGACGTGTCGAAACCGTAGTAACGTAAGATTAACACGAAGTCACCACAACAGCGGACATGAGTTACGAAAGGTTTCAATTCTATCCGTAGCAGCCGCTGTTGTCTTTAAGATTCAGGAGCGTAGTGCATGGAGTTCAGTGTAAAAAGCGGTAGCCCGGAGAAACAGCGGAGTGCCTGCATCGTTGTGGGTGTCTTTGAACCACGCCGACTCTCCCCGATCGCCGAGCAACTCGATAAAATCAGTGACGGCTATATCAGCGCCCTGCTGCGCCGTGGCGAACTGGAAGGCAAACCTGGGCAGACGCTGTTACTGCACCATGTTCCAAACGTCCTGTCAGAGCGTATTCTACTGATTGGCTGCGGCAAAGAGCGCGAGCTGGACGAGCGTCAGTATAAGCAGGTCATTCAGAAAACCATTAATACGCTGAATGATACCGGTTCAATGGAAGCCGTCTGCTTCCTGACCGAGCTGCACGTTAAAGGCCGTAACACTTACTGGAAAGTCCGTCAGGCGGTCGAAACCGCAAAAGAGAGCCTGTACAGCTTCGATCAGCTGAAGACCAATAAAAGCGAGCCGCGTCGTCCGCTGCGTAAAATGGTCTTCAATGTGCCAACCCGTCGCGAACTGACCAGCGGCGAACGCGCTATTCAGCATGGTCTGGCGATTGCCGCCGGTATTAAAGCGGCGAAAGACCTCGGCAACATGCCGCCGAACATCTGTAACGCTGCCTATCTGGCCTCTCAGGCGCGCCAGCTGGCAGACTCCTACAGCAAAAACGTCATCACTCGCGTCATCGGTGAACAGCAGATGAAAGAGCTGGGGATGCACTCCTATCTGGCGGTCGGCAACGGCTCGCAGAACGAATCCTTAATGTCGGTCATCGAATACAAGGGCAACCCGTCCGAAGATGCGCGCCCTGTCGTGCTCGTCGGTAAAGGCCTGACCTTCGACTCCGGCGGCATCTCCATCAAGCCTGCCGAAGGCATGGATGAGATGAAGTACGACATGTGCGGCGCGGCGGCGGTTTACGGCGTGATGCGCATGGTCGCGGAGCTCCAGCTGCCCATTAACGTGATCGGCGTTCTGGCAGGCTGCGAAAACATGCCTGGCGGACGCGCCTATCGTCCGGGTGACGTGCTGACCACGATGTCAGGCCAGACCGTTGAAGTGCTGAACACCGATGCCGAAGGCCGTCTGGTGCTGTGCGACGTGCTGACCTACGTTGAGCGCTTCGAGCCTGAAGCGGTGATTGACGTCGCCACATTGACGGGTGCCTGCGTGATTGCACTGGGCCACCACATCACCGGACTGATGTCGAACCACAATCCGCTGGCGCACGAGCTTATCGGGGCATCTGAACAGGCTGGCGATCGCGCATGGCGTCTGCCGCTGGGTGACGAGTACCAGGAACAGCTGGAGTCTAACTTTGCGGATATGGCGAACATCGGCGGTCGTCCTGGCGGGGCTATCACCGCGGGCTGCTTCCTGGCACGCTTCACCCGCAAGTATAACTGGGCACACCTGGATATCGCGGGTACCGCATGGCGCTCCGGTAAAGCCAAAGGCGCCACCGGTCGTCCGGTGGCGCTGCTGTCGCAGTTCCTGCTCAATCGTGCGGGTTTTAACGGCGACGAGTGATGTAAAACGCCGGGTAGCGGCTTCGCCTTACCCGGCCGACAACGTCGCTCAACCGTAGGCCGGGTAAGCGTAGCGCCACCCGGCTTTGCATTTAAATCCACGACAAGAAGCCCCATATATGAAGAATGCAACGTTCTACCTTCTGGACAACGACACCCATCAGGATGGCCTCAGCGCCGTCGAACAGCTGGTGTGTGACATTGCCGCAGAACGTTGGCGCGCAGGTAAACGCGTTCTGATTGCCTGTGAAGATGAACAGCAGGCGATTCGCCTTGATGAAGCCCTGTGGGCCCGCCCACCGGAGAGTTTTGTCCCGCATAACCTGTCGGGCGAAGGTCCGCGCGGTGGCGCCCCGGTCGAGATCGCCTGGCCACAAAAGCGCAACAGCAGCGCGCGCGATATTCTCATTAGCCTGCGGGCAGACTTTGCAGATTTTGCCACCGCTTTCACAGAAGTGGTAGACTTTGTCCCTTACGAAGAATCTTTGAAACAACTGGCGCGCGAACGCTATAAAGCGTACCGCCTGGCTGGTTTTAACCTGAATACGGCAACCTGGAAATAATGGAAAAGACATATAACCCACGCGATATCGAACAGCCGCTTTACGAGCACTGGGAACAGCAGGGCTATTTCAAGCCTAACGGCGACGAAAGCAAAGAGTCCTTCTGCATCATGATCCCGCCGCCGAACGTCACCGGCAGTTTGCATATGGGACATGCTTTCCAGCAGACCATCATGGACACCATGATCCGCTACCAGCGCATGCAGGGTAAAAACACCCTGTGGCAGGCGGGGACTGACCACGCGGGTATCGCGACCCAGATGGTGGTTGAGCGTAAAATTGCCGCTGAAGAAGGAAAAACCCGCCACGACTACGGTCGCGACGCCTTCATCGACAAAATCTGGCAGTGGAAAGCGGAATCCGGCGGCACCATTACCCGTCAGATGCGCCGCCTCGGCAACTCCGTGGACTGGGAGCGCGAGCGCTTCACCATGGATGAAGGCCTGTCCAATGCCGTGAAAGAAGTTTTCGTCCGTCTGTACAAAGAAGACCTGATTTACCGTGGCAAGCGCCTGGTGAACTGGGATCCGAAACTGCGTACTGCCATCTCTGACCTGGAAGTGGAAAACCGCGAGTCGAAAGGCTCCATGTGGCACATCCGCTATCCGCTGGCCGACGGCGCAAAAACCGCAGACGGTAAAGATTATCTGGTCGTTGCCACCACCCGTCCGGAAACCCTGCTGGGCGATACCGGCGTGGCCGTTAACCCGGAAGATCCGCGTTATAAAGATCTGATCGGCAAATTTGTGGTGCTGCCGCTGGTAAATCGCCGTATTCCGATCGTGGGCGACGAACACGCCGACATGGAAAAAGGCACTGGCTGCGTGAAAATCACTCCGGCGCACGACTTCAACGACTATGAAGTGGGTCGTCGTCACGCCCTGCCAATGATCAACATTCTGACCTTCGACGGTGATATCCGTGAAAGCGCAGAAGTGTACGACACCAAAGGCAACGAATCTGACGTTTACTCCAGCGAGATCCCGGCTGAATTCCAGAAACTGGAACGTTTTGCCGCGCGTAAAGCGATTGTGGCTGCCGTTGACGCACTCGGCCTGCTGGAAGAGATTAAACCTCACGACCTGACCGTGCCGTACGGCGATCGTGGTGGCGTAGTTATCGAGCCAATGCTGACCGACCAGTGGTACGTCCGTGCCGATGTGCTGGCGAAACCGGCGGTGGAAGCGGTTGAAAACGGCAGCATCCAGTTTGTGCCGAAGCAGTACGAAAACATGTACTTCTCCTGGATGCGTGATATTCAGGACTGGTGTATCTCCCGTCAGCTGTGGTGGGGTCACCGCATCCCTGCGTGGTATGACAACGAAGGCAACGTCTACGTTGGCCGCAGCGAAGACGAAGTGCGTCAGGAAAACAACCTGAGCGCTGACGTTGCGCTGCGTCAGGACGAAGACGTACTGGATACCTGGTTCTCTTCCGCGCTGTGGACCTTCTCCACCCTTGGCTGGCCTGAGAACACCGACGCGCTGCGTCAGTTCCACCCAACCAGCGTGATGGTGTCCGGTTTCGACATCATCTTCTTCTGGATTGCGCGCATGATCATGATGACCATGCACTTCATCAAAGACGAAGACGGCAAGCCTCAGGTTCCGTTCCATACCGTCTACATGACCGGTCTGATCCGTGACGATGAAGGCCAGAAGATGTCCAAATCCAAGGGTAACGTTATCGACCCACTGGATATGGTTGACGGTATTTCGCTGGAAGATCTGCTGGAAAAACGTACCGGCAACATGATGCAGCCGCAGCTGGCAGAGAAAATCCGCAAGCGCACCGAGAAGCAGTTCCCGAACGGGATTGAGTCTCACGGTACCGACGCCCTGCGCTTCACCCTGGCGGCGCTGGCCTCGACCGGCCGCGACATCAACTGGGACATGAAGCGTCTGGAAGGTTACCGTAACTTCTGTAACAAGCTGTGGAATGCCAGCCGCTTCGTGCTGATGAACACCGAAGATCAGGATTGCGGCTTCAACGGCGGCGAGATGACCCTTTCCCTGGCGGACCGCTGGATCCTGGCGGAATTCAACCAGACCGTGAAAGCGTTCCGTGAGGCGCTGGACAGCTACCGCTTCGATATCGCAGCGGGCATTCTGTATGAATTCACCTGGAACCAGTTCTGCGACTGGTACCTGGAGCTGGCGAAGCCGGTGATGAACGGCGGTTCTGAAGCGGAGCTGCGCGGCACGCGCAACACGCTGATTACCGTTCTGGAAGGTCTGCTGCGCCTGGCGCATCCGGTCATTCCATTCATTACCGAAACCATCTGGCAGCGCGTGAAAGTGATTGCAGGTATCAATGCCGATACCATCATGCTGCAGCCGTTCCCGGAATTCGATGCTGCGCGCGTTGATGAAGCCGCTGCTGCCGATACCGAATGGCTGAAGCAGGCGATTGTTGCCGTGCGTAACGTTCGTGCAGAAATGAACATCGCCCCGAGCAAGCCGCTGGAACTGCTGCTGCGCGGCTGCAGCGAGGCTGCCGTGCGTCGCGTGAACGAGAACAGCACCTTCCTGAAAACGATGGCGCGTCTGGAAAGCATCACCGTGCTGCCTGCAGATGACAAAGGTCCGGTTTCCGTGACCAAAATCATCGACGGCGCCGAGCTGCTGATCCCGATGGCAGGTCTGATCGACAAAGATGCTGAGCTGGCGCGTCTGGCGAAAGAAGTGGCGAAAGTCGATGTAGAAATTGGCAAAATCGAAAGCAAACTGGCGAACGAAGGCTTTGTCGCCCGTGCGCCGGAGGCGGTCATTGCCAAAGAGCGTGAACGTCTGGTTGCCTTCGCGGATGCGAAGACCAAGCTGATTGAGCAGCAGGCGGTTATTGCTGCCCTGTAATGCTTTTACCCCTTACGCTTCAGGGCGTAAGGGGTACCCTTCCTGAAAACTCCTCGCTTGCACTCCCTTTTCTGCGGTGCTATTAACAGCAGTTGTGTGTCAATTTTTGTCATGAGTAATACTATGAGCGTGATTACCCCCGTCGCGACGACGATGCGTCGGATCACTGAGCAGGACAATCCGGCTATTGCCACCGTTATCCGCACCGTTTCTGCGGAGTATGGGCTGACAGCGGATAAAGGCTATACCGTTGCTGACCCCAATCTTGACGAGCTTTTTCAGCTCTACAGCCAACCGGGCCACGCCTATTGGGTCATAGAGCAGGACGGCCAGGTCGTGGGCGGTGGCGGCGTTGCGCCGCTGAGCTGCAGCGAGCCGGACATCTGTGAGCTACAGAAAATGTATTTCCTGCCGTCCGCTCGCGGACAAGGGCTGGCAAAAAAACTTGCGCAGCTCGCCCTTGATCATGCTCGTACTCAGGGTTTCACGCGCTGTTACCTCGAAACAACCGCCTTCCTCAAAGAGGCCATCGGCCTGTATGAACATCTTGGCTTTGAGCATATCGATGCGCCGCTGGGCTGTACGGGCCACGTCGACTGCGAAGTGAGAATGCTGAAAAATCTGTAAATTTTGTTCCTGCCCCCTTCTGTTAAGCGGCCGTAAACTGAATGCTCTACACTCTCAGTTCACACCACAACGGGGGAAACACGATGTCGAAGATAAAAAGCTACGCCGCACCGCAGGCGGGTGCAGAACTTGAGCTGTACGAATACGATGCGGGCGAACTAAAAGCAGAAGACGTCGAAGTGCAGGTTGATTACTGCGGGATCTGTCACTCGGATCTCTCGATGATCGACAACGAATGGGGCTTCTCGAGCTATCCACTGATTGCCGGGCATGAAGTCATTGGTCGCGTCGCGGCGCTCGGTAGCGCCGCCCAGGACAAAGGGCTGAAGGTCGGCCAGCGCGTAGGTATTGGCTGGACGGCACGCAGCTGCGGTCATTGTGATGCTTGTATCAGCGGCAACCAGATCAACTGCCTTGAAGGCGCGGTGCCAACCATTCTGAACAAAGGCGGATTTGCCGATAAACTGCGTGCCGACTGGCAATGGGTTATCCCCCTGCCGGAGAGCATTGATATTGAATCCGCCGGTCCGCTGCTCTGTGGCGGTATCACCGTCTTTAAACCACTGCTGATGCACCACGTCACTGCGACCAGCCGCGTAGGCGTCATTGGTATTGGCGGCCTGGGACATATTGCCATCAAACTGCTGCACGCAATGGGCTGTGAAGTGACGGCGTTCAGCTCGAACCCGGCAAAAGAACAGGAAGTGCTGGCGATGGGTGCGGATAAAGTGGTGAACAGCCGCGATCCTGAAGCGCTGAAGGCGCTGGCGGGTCAGTTTGATCTGATCATCAACACCGTCAACGTCGATCTCAACTGGCAGCCATACTTTGAAGCACTGGCCCACGGCGGTAACTTCCACACCGTGGGTGCGGTGATGAAGCCTCTGCCGGTTCCGGCGTTTACCCTGATCGGCGGGGATCGCAGCGTATCCGGTTCCGCAACCGGTACGCCGTACGAGTTGCGCAAGCTGATGAAGTTCGCCGGACGCACCAAAGTGGCGCCCACCACCGAGCTTTATCCGATGTCGAAAATTAACGAAGCTATCCAGCACGTACGCGACGGGAAAGCCCGGTATCGCGTGGTGTTGAAAGCGGATTTTTGATGTGAGTTTGCCGGGTGGCGGCTTCGCCTTACCCGGCCTACTTTTACCGCTGTGCCAATACGTTAAATACTTCTGCCACCGCAACCGCCCCCGGATCCATCACGCCATCCAGGTTTTCTTTGTTCACATACGACGAGCGCCCTGCTCCTGCTTTCTCCATTTTTGCCGTTGCTTCTGCCCCCTGCTGCGCTGCCTGCGCCGCTGCCTGAAGATCATTTTTCTGCAACGCCTCCAGCGCCGGTTGGAGCGCATCGATCAGGGTGCGATCGCCGAGATCCGCGCCGCCATACTGCTTCATTTGCGCCAGCCCGCTCAGCAGCGCATCCGGAAGCGATTTTCCGTCATGCAGCTTTTGCCCCGCTGCCGTGAAGAAGATCGACATCAGTACGCCACTCGATCCGCCCATCACCGTTGCCAGCCGCTCCCCTACCAGCAGCAGAAGCTTAGAGACATCATCAAGCGGAAGCGCATGCTCCTCCAGACGCTGCGCAATATCCCGCGCGCCTTGCGCAAAGGTGGAGCCGGTATCGCCGTCGCCCACTTTGGCATCCAGCGCGTTCAGACGATTTTCCAGATGGATCAGCGTCCTGGCTACCGAGGAGACAGACTTTTCGACCTGTGGGTTTTCCGACGGAGTGTATTCCACGCGATCATGGATGGCACTATGTGCGACGGTACGCAGTGGCGCAAACGCCACGGGTTTCTGCCAGCCCAGCGTTTCCACCTCTTCATGAAGCGCTTTTTCGAACAGATCGTTGAGCTTCAGCAGCGTCAGCGAAAAACCCTTCATATCCAGAGCGCTTACCAGCGGGGCCGGGCCAATAAGATAAGCAATACTCTCTTTCAGCGCCGAGTGCGCCAGCTCTTTGGTCAGTAACGCCATTTCCAGCGCCGATACGCCACCAAGATTGTTAATCAGCACCGCAAAGCGCCCTTCACCCGCCTGCGCTTTCAGAGGGGTCACCAGCGTGTCGATAATCGCTTTGCTGTTTTGTGTGTCGACAACGGAAGCGCCCGGCTCACCGTGGATCCCCAGCCCCAGCTCGACATGACCCTGCTTAATGCGTCCCTCTTCATCGTCACTGCCCGGCAGGTTGCAGGTTTGCATCGCCACGCCCAGACTCCAGAGGTTATCGCAGGCCTGTTGCGCAATATCCCGCACTTCACTCAACGATTTCCCCTGCTCCGCCGCATAGCCCGCAATCTTATGCACCAGCGCCGTACCGGCAATACCGCGCGGCTGTTTGTTGTCGGGCAGCGCGATATCGTCCGCCACAATCACCATTTCGACCTTCAGCCCGTAACGTTTGGCCTTCTCGGCCGCCAGACCGAAGTTCAGCCGATCGCCGGTGTAATTTTTGACAATCAGCAGGCAGCCGCGATCGCCCGTGACCGCGACAATGGCATTCAGCACCGCATCCACGCTCGGCGAGGCAAACAGATCGCCGCAGACGGCAGCCGTCAGCATGCCTTTGCCGACAAACCCGGCATGCGCGGGCTCGTGGCCAGAGCCGCCGCCGGAGATCACCGCCACGCGGCTTTTGTCCCAGTCACCGCGCGCGACAATCCTGATGGCAGGATCAATATCGAGTTTGACGAGATTCGCGTGTGGCGCAGAAAGCAGTATGCCTTCAATGGCATCGTTGACCAGCTGTTTGCGATCGTTAAAGAAGAATCTGGACATAGTTTCCCACTATTTTGTTAACCGTATGCAAAAGCATAGTCCGCGCTGGATAATGCGCCGCAAAGTCAGCAATTTACTCAGCCATTTTGCCGTCAGGTTGCCTATACTCCACCCAGGACTAAGAGAGGAAGCGCATTATGAGTACACCATTGTTAATTGCCCGGACGCTGGAAAAAGAGCTGTATCTGCTGCCCGCGATGGCGAACCGCCACGGCCTGATCACCGGCGCGACCGGGACGGGGAAAACCGTCACCCTGCAGAAGCTGGCGGAGTCGCTTTCAGAGATTGGCGTGCCGGTCTTTATGGCTGACGTGAAAGGCGATTTAACCGGTGTGGCTCAGGAGGGTACCGCCTCTGAAAAATTGCTCGAGCGGCTGAAGAATATTGGCATCACGGACTGGACGCCGCATGGCAACCCGGTGGTGGTATGGGATATCTTCGGTGAGAAAGGCCACCCGGTCCGCGCCACCGTCTCCGACCTCGGCCCGCTGCTGCTCGCCCGTCTGCTTAACCTTAACGATGTCCAGTCCGGGGTACTGAATATTATCTTCCGCATCGCCGATGACCAGGGACTGCTGCTGCTCGATTTCAAAGATCTGCGGGCCATTACCCAGTACATCGGGGATAACGCTAAATCTTTCCAGAACCAGTACGGCAATATCAGCAGCGCTTCTGTCGGCGCGATTCAACGCGGGTTACTGACTCTGGAACAACAGGGTGCCGAACACTTCTTTGGTGAACCGATGCTGGATATCAAAGACTGGATGCGCACCGACAGCAGCGGCAAAGGCATCATCAACATTCTGAGCTCAGAGAAGCTCTACCAGATGCCGAAACTCTACGCCGCCAGCCTGCTGTGGATGCTCTCCGAGCTTTATGAGCAGCTGCCCGAAGCGGGTGACCTGGAAAAACCGAAGCTGGTGTTCTTCTTTGACGAAGCGCACCTGCTGTTCAACGACGCCCCACAGGTCTTGCTGGATAAGATTGAACAGGTCATCCGCCTCATCCGCTCCAAAGGCGTCGGCGTGTGGTTTGTCTCGCAAAACCCGTCGGATATCCCCGATAACGTGCTCGGACAG
This sequence comes from Enterobacter sp. T2, assembly GCF_010692925.1. Lineage (NCBI taxonomy): Bacteria > Pseudomonadati > Pseudomonadota > Gammaproteobacteria > Enterobacterales > Enterobacteriaceae > Enterobacter > Enterobacter sp. T2. The sequence goes on from NZ_CP048736.1 coordinate 4,270,355, forward strand.
CTCGGCAACCGCGTCCAGCATGCCCTGCGCGCCTTCACGCCAAAGGATCAGAAAGCGGTGAAAGCCGCCGCGCAAACCATGCGTGCGAATCCAGCCTTTGATACCGAAGCCGCCATTCAGGCGCTGGGCACCGGTGAAGCGCTGATATCGTTCCTTGATGCGAAGGGCAGCCCATCCATCGTGGAACGTGCGATGGTGATTGCGCCCTGCTCGCGTATGGGGCCCGTCACTGATGATGAACGTAACGGCCTGATTAACCATTCTCCGGTTTACGGTAAGTACGAAGACGAGGTGGATCGCGAGTCCGCGTTTGAGATGCTGCAAAAAGGCGTGCAGGCAACAACGGAGTCCCAGGATGCCCCTGCCGCAAAAGGGCAGTCCGTCGCCGTAGACGACGGCATTCTCGGTGGACTCAAAGACATTCTGTTTGGCAGCACCGGTCCGCGCGGCGGCAAACGCGACGGCGTGGTGCAAACCATGGCGAAAAGCGCGGCGCGGCAGGTCACCAATCAGATTGTACGCGGCATGCTGGGGAGTTTGTTAGGCGGCCGTCGCCGGTAGACGGGGAACCCACGGGCGCCCCAGCGCCGAACCCTGTACGCCGTTTTCCTGCAGATAGCGGTCAATTTCCACCATTCCCGTCCAGCGGTTCTCACACCAGAGCGGTGCCAGAAGCGTTGGACGGCGGGCGCTGGCCGAGATGCGATGGTAAACAATCTCCGGCGGCGTGTGGCGAATCATCTCCCCCGCGGTCACCGTATAGTCCTCAAGCTCAATACCGCTTAACCGCTCCGCTTGCCAGGCTTTCGCCATAATGCTTCCCGTAACGATGTGCAGCGGATGCAGCTTGATACCGTCCACGCCGGTTTCAACGACCTTTTCCAGCGTCTCCAGGCCGTGCTGCTGCCCTTCGCCAGGGAGACCGACAATCAGGTGTGAACAGACCTTCAACCCACGCGCGCGCGCGAGGCGTGTGGTGCGCTGGTAACAGGCGAAATCATGGCCACGGTTAATGCGGTGCAGGGTTTTGTCATGTGCGGTCTGCAAGCCCAGTTCCAGCCAGATCTCGTAGCCTTGCTCCTTATACTCGCTGAGCAAGTCCAGCACCGCCTCCGGCACACAGTCCGGACGCGTACCGACGCACAACCCCACAATGTTCGCCTGCGTGACTGCCTGCTGATACATGGACCGCAGCACCTGCACTTCCGCCCAGGTACTGGTGTACGCCTGGAAATAGGCCAGATACTGCTTTGCGCGGTTAACCCGGCTGGCCTGATGTGCGAGCTGCTCTGCAATAGATTTATGCTGCTGAGCTTCGTCAGCAAAGGAGGCCACGTTACAGAAAGTGCAGCCACCGCGCCCGATGGTGCCATCGCGATTCGGACAGCTAAAACCGCCGTGCAGCGTCAGCTTGTGAACCTTTTGCCCGTAGCGCTGCAAAAGATCCCCACCAAACATATTGACTAATTTCTGTAACTGCATAATCTGATAGACCGTCCCAAAGAAAGGGGACAAGCCTGCCATTTTTAGCCTCTGTCGGCGATGACCTGGATCAATCGCCCTGGACGGCCTTTACCTATATGAATAAATACTCAGGATTACTGCAGTTTCATTCACACCACCTGTGATTACTTTTCCTTATGTTCTGATTGTTTTTTTCATTTATAGCGCCAGCACTGAAAAACAGTGACTTTATGCGGGTTTAGAACCCATGCCAGATTATTGCTCTGCGTTAAAACCACTATTCAGCACGCTACGTTGATAATACCGCTTACATATAGTGAGACAGATCACACTCCGTTGCGGTCTACAAGGGCTTTTAATCAATGTAAAAATAGTTAAATACCTTTTACTTACAAATACATAGGCACTCTTTAGCACATTTTTGGATAAATAAGATTGCCATTTGACCTGTGTACCAATTCCCGATAAGTTGGAAATCCGCTGGAAGCTTTCTGGATGAGCGGCCTGCTCATCATATTTATGCAGTAATTGAGATTCCCTCTGAAGCAAGTCCTCAAACTTGTTTACCTGCGCGAAAGGATGAAAAGAGGGCGAATGCGAGGTACGCGTATGAAGCGCAAACCCCGTCGCCATGCTCTTTCTGCGCCTGTGCGCCACGGTAAAGTTCAGAGAGAAGCCCGACGAGCCTGGGGAGGTTCACTGATATGTTGTACGATAAATCCCTTGAGAAGGATAACTGTGGTTTCGGCCTGATCGCCCACATAGAAGGCGAACCTAGCCACAAGGTAGTGCGTACCGCTATTCACGCACTGGCCCGTATGCAGCACCGTGGCGCCATCCTTGCTGATGGTAAAACCGGCGACGGTTGTGGCCTGCTGCTGCAAAAACCGGATCGTTTCTTCCGTATCGTTGCGGAAGAGCGCGGCTGGCGTTTAGCCAAAAACTACGCTGTCGGTATGCTGTTCCTGAACCAGGATCCTGAAAAGGCTGCCGCTTCACGCCGCATCGTCGAAGAAGAACTTCAGCGTGAAACCCTGTCGATTGTCGGCTGGCGCGATGTGCCAACCAACGAAGGGGTGCTCGGTGAAATCGCCCTCTCCTCACTGCCTCGTATTGAGCAGATTTTTGTTAACGCGCCTGCGGGCTGGCGTCCACGCGATATGGAACGCCGCCTGTTTATCGCCCGTCGCCGCATTGAAAAACGCCTCCAGGACGATAAAGAGTTCTACGTCTGTAGCCTCTCCAACCTGGTCAACATCTATAAAGGTCTGTGTATGCCGGCTGACCTGCCGCGCTTCTACCTGGACCTGGCGGACCTGCGTCTGGAATCGGCCATTTGCCTGTTCCACCAGCGCTTCTCCACCAACACTGTTCCACGCTGGCCGCTGGCGCAGCCGTTCCGCTATCTGGCGCACAACGGCGAGATCAACACCATCACCGGTAACCGCCAGTGGGCTCGCGCCCGTACTTATAAGTTCCAGACGCCACTGATCCCTGACCTGCACGACGCTGCGCCGTTCGTGAATGAAACTGGCTCGGACTCAAGCTCCATGGACAACATGCTGGAGCTGCTGCTGGCGGGCGGGATGGACATCGTGCGCGCCATGCGTCTGCTGGTGCCACCGGCATGGCAGAACAACCCGGATATGGACCCTGAGCTGCGCGCCTTCTTCGACTTTAACTCCATGCACATGGAGCCGTGGGACGGCCCGGCGGGCATCGTTATGTCCGACGGTCGTTTTGCCGCCTGCAACCTGGACCGTAACGGTCTGCGTCCGGCGCGATACGTCATCACAAAAGACAAGCTCATCACCTGTGCCTCTGAAGTCGGTATCTGGGATTACCAGCCTGATGAAGTGGTCGAGAAAGGCCGCGTCGGTCCGGGCGAGCTGATGGTTATTGACACCCGCGGTGGGCGCATCCTGCACTCTGCCGAAACCGATCACGATCTGAAGAGCCGTCATCCATACAAAGAGTGGATGGAGAAGAACGTGCGTCGTCTGGTGCCGTTTGAAGATTTGTCGGACGAAGAAGTGGGCAGCCGCGAGCTGGACGACGATACGCTCGCAAGTTTCCAGAAACAGTTTAACTACAGCGCGGAAGAGCTGGACTCGGTTATCCGTGTGCTCGGTGAAAACGGCCAGGAAGCAGTCGGCTCCATGGGTGACGATACCCCATTTGCCGTGCTCTCCAGCCAGCCACGCATCATTTATGACTACTTCCGCCAGCAGTTCGCGCAGGTTACTAACCCGCCAATCGATCCGCTGCGTGAAGCCCACGTGATGTCGCTGGCCACCAGCATCGGTCGCGAGATGAACGTCTTCTGCGAAGCCGAAGGCCAGGCGCACCGTCTGACCTTTAAATCGCCGATCCTGCTGTACTCCGACTTCAAACAGCTCACCACCATGACCGAGGAGCACTACCGCGCCGACACGCTCGACATTACGTTTGACGTGAACGACGCGAGCCTCGAAGAGACGGTGAATGCGCTGTGTGACAAAGCCGAACAGATGGTGCGTAACGGTACCGTTCTGCTGGTGCTGTCTGACCGCAATATCGCGAAAAACCGTCTGCCGGTGCCTGCGCCAATGGCGGTGGGTGCTATCCAGACGCGTCTGGTGGATAAGAGCCTGCGCTGCGATGCCAACATCATTGTTGAAACCGCCAGCGCCCGCGACCCGCACCACTTTGCCGTGCTGTTAGGCTTTGGCGCGACGGCGATCTACCCGTACCTGGCCTACGAAACGCTGGCCCGTCTGGTGGATACCCGCGCGATCGACAAAGATTACCGTACTGTGATGCTGAACTACCGTAACGGCATCAACAAAGGCCTGTACAAGATCATGTCCAAAATGGGCATCTCGACCATTGCCTCTTATCGCTGTTCGAAGCTCTTTGAAGCGGTCGGCCTGCATGATGACGTGGCAAATCTCTGCTTCCAGGGCGTGGTTAGCCGTATCGGTGGAGCCGGTTTTGCTGACTTCCAGCAGGATCTGGTGAACCTGTCCAAACGTGCCTGGCTGGCACGTAAGCCGCTGGATCAAGGCGGTCTGCTGAAATACGTTCACGGTGGTGAATACCACGCCTATAACCCGGACGTTGTGCGCACGCTGCAGCAGGCGGTGCAGAGTGGTGAATACAGCGATTATCAGCAGTATGCTGAGCTGGTGAACAACCGTCCGGCGGCGACGCTGCGCGATCTCATTGCCCTGAATCCGGGTGATGAAGCGGTCAGCATTGACGACGTTGAGCCTGCTTCCGAGCTGTTCAAACGCTTCGACACCGCAGCAATGTCCATCGGCGCACTGAGCCCGGAAGCCCACGAGGCGCTGGCCGAAGCCATGAACAGCATCGGCGGTAACTCCAACTCCGGTGAAGGCGGTGAAGATCCGGCGCGTTACGGCACCAATAAAGTGTCCCGTATCAAGCAGGTGGCATCCGGTCGTTTTGGCGTGACGCCTGCGTACCTGGTCAACGCCGACGTGATTCAGATTAAAGTCGCTCAGGGTGCGAAACCGGGCGAAGGCGGTCAGCTGCCGGGGGATAAAGTTACCCCGTACATCGCCAAACTACGCTACTCGGTGCCGGGCGTGACGCTGATCTCCCCGCCACCGCACCACGATATCTACTCTATCGAGGACTTAGCGCAGCTGATTTTCGACCTGAAACAGGTCAACCCGAAAGCGATGATCTCCGTGAAGCTGGTTTCCGAACCGGGCGTGGGCACCATCGCCACCGGCGTGGCGAAAGCTTATGCGGATCTCATTACCATCGCCGGCTACGACGGCGGTACCGGTGCAAGCCCGCTCTCCTCCGTGAAATACGCAGGCTGTCCGTGGGAGCTGGGCCTGGTGGAAACCCAGCAGGCGCTGGTGGCGAACGGTCTGCGTCATAAGATCCGTCTTCAGGTGGACGGCGGCCTGAAAACTGGCCTCGACATCATCAAAGCCGCGATCCTCGGTGCGGAAAGCTTCGGCTTCGGTACAGGCCCAATGGTGGCGCTCGGCTGTAAATACCTGCGTATTTGCCACCTGAACAACTGCGCAACCGGTGTGGCGACCCAGGATGAGAAGCTGCGTAAGAACCACTATCACGGGCTGCCGTTCAAAGTGACCAACTACTTTGACTTCATCGCCCGGGAAACCCGCGAGCTGATGGCGCAGCTGGGCGTGAAGCGTCTGGTGGATCTGATTGGCCGTACCGACCTGCTGAAAGAGCTGGAAGGCTTCACGGCGAAGCAGCAGAAGCTGGAGCTCAGCAAGCTGCTGGAAACCGCGCAGCCACACCCAGGCAAAGCGGTGTACTGCACCGAGAACAACCCACCGTTTGACAATGGCGTGTTGAATGCGCAGCTGTTGCAGCAGGCGAAACCGTATGTGGACGAGAAGCAGAGCAAGACGTTCTGGTTTGATATCCGCAACACCGACCGTTCTGTGGGCGCGTCGCTCTCCGGTTATATCGCGCAAACGCACGGTGACCAGGGGCTGGCAGCGGATCCGATTACCGCGCACTTCAGCGGCACTGCGGGTCAGAGCTTCGGGGTGTGGAACGCAGGCGGCGTTGAGCTGTACCTGACCGGTGACGCCAACGACTACGTCGGTAAAGGCATGGCGGGTGGTCTGCTGGCAGTGCGCCCTCCGGTCGGCTCTGCCTTCCGCAGCCACGAAGCGAGCATCATCGGTAACACCTGTCTGTACGGCGCGACCGGCGGTCGTCTGTTCGCCGCGGGCCGTGCGGGTGAGCGTTTTGCGGTGCGTAACTCCGGTGCCATCACCGTGGTGGAAGGCATTGGCGATAACGGTTGTGAATACATGACGGGCGGGATTGTTTGCGTTCTGGGTAAAACCGGCGTGAACTTTGGCGCAGGCATGACGGGCGGTTTTGCCTACGTCCTGGATGAAGACGGTGAGTTCCGCAAACGCGTGAACCCGGAACTGGTGGAAGTGCTGGACGTTGATACGCTGGCTATCCATGAAGAACACCTGCGCGGTTTGATTACCGAACACGTGCAGCATACCGGTTCTTCGCGCGGCGAAGAGATCCTGGCGAACTGGCCGGCGTTCTCAGCGAAATTTGCGCTGGTTAAACCGAAGTCCAGCGATGTTAAAGCCCTGTTGGGTCACCGTAGTCGTAGCGCAGCAGAGCTGCGCGTGCAGGCGCAGTAAGGAATTCAGATGAGCCAGAACGTATACCAGTTTATCGACCTGCAGCGTGTTGATCCGCCAAAGAAACCGCTGAAGATCCGTAAAATTGAATTTGTTGAGATTTACGAGCCGTTTTCAGAAGGCCAGGCCAAAGCGCAGGCAGACCGCTGCCTGTCCTGCGGTAACCCTTATTGCGAATGGAAATGCCCGGTCCATAACTACATCCCGAACTGGCTGAAGCTGGCCAACGAAGGGCGTATTTTTGAAGCCGCCGAACTCTCTCACCAGACCAACACCCTGCCGGAAGTGTGCGGCCGTGTGTGTCCTCAGGACCGCCTGTGTGAAGGCTCCTGTACCCTGAACGACGAGTTTGGTGCGGTGACCATCGGTAACATTGAGCGCTACATCAATGATAAAGCGTTCGAGATGGGCTGGCGTCCGGATATGACCGGCGTGAAGCAAACCGATAAGCGCGTGGCGATCATCGGTGCTGGCCCGGCGGGCCTGGCCTGTGCGGACGTGCTGACCCGCAACGGCGTGAAGGCGGTGGTCTTTGACCGTCATCCGGAAATCGGTGGTCTGCTGACCTTTGGTATTCCGGCCTTCAAGCTGGAAAAAGAGGTCATGACCCGTCGCCGTGAAATCTTCACCGGCATGGGCATTGAGTTCAAACTGAATGTGGAAGTGGGCCGCGACGTGCAGCTCGACGATCTGCTGAAGGATTACGACGCGGTGTTCCTCGGCGTGGGCACCTATCAGTCCATGCGCGGCGGTCTGGAGAACGAAGATGCGCCGGGCGTGTTTGATGCCCTGCCGTTCCTGATTGCCAATACTAAGCAGATTATGGGCTACGGCGAAACCGCCGACGAACCGTTCGTCAGCATGGAAGGCAAACGCGTGGTGGTGCTGGGCGGCGGTGATACCGCGATGGACTGCGTGCGTACCTCTATTCGTCAGAATGCGGCGCACGTCATCTGCGCCTACCGCCGTGACGAAGAGAACATGCCGGGCTCTAAACGCGAAGTGAAAAACGCGCGTGAAGAGGGCGTGGAATTCCAGTTCAACATCCAGCCTCTGGGTATTGAAGTGAATGCTAACGGCAAAGTGAGCGGCGTGAAGATGGCGCGCACGGAGATGGGTGCGCCGGATGCGAAAGGCCGTCGTCGTGCAGAGATTGTCGCAGGCTCTGAGCATGTGATCCCGGCTGATGCCGTGGTGATGGCGTTCGGTTTCCGTCCTCACAGCATGGAGTGGCTGGCGAAGCACAGCGTTGAGCTTGACTCTCAGGGTCGTATTATCGCCCCTGAAGGCAGCGATAACGCTTTCCAGACCAGCAACCCAAAAATCTTCGCGGGTGGCGATATCGTTCGCGGTTCTGACCTGGTGGTGACAGCCATTGCCGAAGGGCGTAAAGCGGCCGACGGGATTATGAACTACCTGGAAGTGTAAGAAAAAAGCCGGACGGTATTTACCCTCCGGCTTTTTTTATGCGGTTTACAGCCATTGATTATCACCCTACCCCGCATGCAGCTCCGCTTTTAAGGAGTGCCACGAAGAGAAGGGTTACTTCGTCAATAAACTCCAGGACAAATCACTTTCCAGCGTAGTTTGATCTGTCAGATGGCTGAACGCGCTATCGTTGAGAACCGGCGAGAGCGTTACGTTGAAACTCATCTGCTGGCCGGAAGGAACCTGGTTATTCTCAAGCGCAATCACCGCCTCGTTATTACGCAGGTAGAGAGGTGTCGGCGTACCGTTTTCAGGCGTAAAATTTAGCTGATCAACTGTTTTACCCACACTGTAACTTTTGCCATCAACGGTCATGTTGTCAATTTTGACCGCGACACCACCGGACTGCCCAAAAAGAAACCGCCCCTTATCTCCAGCTGTACCGCGCAGTAACACCGCCATCTGCTGAGTCTGAGGACAGAAAACGTTGACCGTGATGTCACGATCGGCCATTTTGTGCCAGTCCTGTTGCGTCGTTTCGATCGTATCCCGACGCATCTCGTGATAATCCACCACCGGCTGTGAGAGGCTGATCTGGCAGTCTTCAGCATGGTTTACCCCTGTTATACCGAGCATCAGCAAGGCTACTAAGCCCGATAAGTGTCGACTGTTCATCGGCAGACTCCGTTCACTTCTTCGTAGAAGGCATTTTCGTCACGCTTATCAGCCAGAGTGTAATCAATCTTACACAGTCGGTTATTGTTACCGTCTAGCGCGTAGAGGGCGCTCAGCTGATCGGCATCGTTAATAAAGACGTGGCCATCATCAACCGTGGTCACGATATAGTTACCTTTCTCATCAACAATCGAGATCCCTTTATTCAGGGGCTGACCGTTAGCCTGCTTTACGCTCAGCATGACGCGGCGGCTGTTGAGTACTTTGAAATCAATCTCGCTGACCGAAGCATGGCCTGCGGCGATATATTTCGTGCCGTTAGCCAGCGTCATACTCTGCGGCAGCTTGTTAGCATCAATTTCTATGCGGGAGTTATGCCATTCGTTGAGAGAAGGCACCACGGCCTGGCCCCATGGATCGGTCCAGACGGTGCCTTGCGGAGTGGAAATTTCAACGCCGCTCTTCTTCTCGCTCAGTCTGGCAATCGCGAAGGTATCCTGAATCGAATACGGCGAGAAAGTCACGCCCTCTTTATGCATGGCCACGCCACCCGACAATGTCGCACTGTAGTTCCGCTGATTATCACCACTGGTTCCGCCCCCCACGCTTAGCTGCGTATAGTGGAGGTTAGTGTTGATGTTGCCATTGAAGCTGTTGTCTTTGGTATCCTGATCGCGATCGGCTGAGATGTAATAGTGCGTATTGTCTCCCAGCGAGCCGCTGTTAGACACGCCATAGGTGGTGCTATCACCCTGTTTACGCATATAGGAGCTGATCGACTGACTGCCACCGAGCGGGATGCTCACGTTGACGTAGAACATCTCATTGTCCTGATCGTCATCGACATTACCGACCGCACTTTGCCAGTTCATGGACACTGACGCGTACGAAAAGGTCTTGCCCCAGGACAGCAGGAGATAACGTGAGTCATCCCTACCACCATTGGTCTGGTTGTAGTTGAACCCTGCGCTAAACACACCCGCCAGAGGGGAGGAGAAACGAACGTTGCCGGAATAGGTATTGTCATATCCCTGATAATCGTCATCCATTGCGTCAGCCATTTCGCGGTACTCGCCGCTGTAATGCGTCGCACTGCCTGAAAGACCGACATACTCGTTCAGGATATAATCACTTTGCAGATCGGTTTTTACTCCGCTGCTGCTGTCACCAAAGCTCGCACTGCTGACTGCTGCGCCCGTTGAAAGAGTCCAGTCATCGTTTATCAGGAACTCTGTTCTGCCGCCTGCTGCCTGGTATTTTTCCGCAGCTGCACCAGAAGCCAGGAGATTCATCCACGGTGAGATGCGCCAGCCGTCAGAAATGTTCATTACCAGCGGATCGCTATATTCGCTTTCGATGCTGCGCACCTGACCTACAGAAAGGGTCAGCCCCTGTGGGCGTGAAAGGTTGCGCGCCCTTACCTGAGACGCCGGGACAATAAACCGGTTAGTCGCACCATCGGACTCTACCACCGAGACGTCCAGATCCACATTGTTGCGAACCACGGGCACGTCATCCAGCGTGAAGGGGCCAGCAGGCACAAGGGTACTGAAGACCAACTGCCCGTTCTGGCGGACTTCTACACGTGCCTGGGAAGACTGGGCGATACCGGAAACACTCACGCCAGAGCTTGTTTTCGCCAGGCCGCTGGTCGGCATAAACTGCACGCCGGTAATCGGCACGCCGCTCAACACGTTAGACATGGCGTTGATTTCACCCACCTGCATCGTCATCTTCTGCGCGGCAAATACATGTTCTGCATAGGTGTAAATGCTTTCAGCATTTCGGCTACCGTTGTCATCCGTCAGGATATAACGGCTGCGCAGCGCCCAGTCCATCGTGTTGAATCCGGCTTCCAGGCTGGCCTGAGAGTAGCGGCTAGTGTCGTTGTCACCATAGTCGTTATGGGTACTGAACAATGAATAGTTCAGCAGCGCCGCCGTTCCGCCATGCTGAAAGTTTTTGATATCTGCTGACAGACTGTTCACCGCTTCAGCTGGCAGATAGAGTTCAACGGCTTCCTGGTTAGGCAAAGCGTTGATGATGGCTTTAGGATAGTTATCACGAATATCGTGACACGCCTCATCAGACTTTATTGGCACAGGCATCAGCCCGGCAAACTCCATGAGATCGTTGTCAAAGCAAAGCACGCCATCTTTGTTGAAACGAACTGCAGCCATTCCTCGCTCTTTCCCATTGACCTTCACCGAAACGGAGTGAGTTCCGGGTAAAAATCGCGGTGCTTCAGCGAAGTAATGGTTGAGATCTGTATTCAACCCCAGCGTTTGCATAATCCCCGTATCGAAGGTGACTTCCCTCGCCAGGACGGATGTCGAATCAAGTAATACCAGAGGTAATGTGCCGCAAAGAATGGCGCGGACACAAAATGCAAGGCGGCTTTGTTTAATCACCGTCATATCCCTATTTATTTAATTCCGACGTAAAGCTCGGTACCTCAACGCCATAGCGGCTGGCCGGGAAAAACTTAACGCTGCTGTCACCGCTGACTTTCTTTTTCATATCAGCCGTTAGCGTTTCGCCAGGAAGAATGTAGGTTTTGGACAGAGTGGCACTCACACCTGAAGGCAGCAGCATTACGTTCTGCCCAAGACGGACCACATATTTGCTAGGGTTTTTCACGGTGACAGACGCGCCGTTTGAAGACCACTTAAGGAACTTCCAGGCATCAGTAACCACTCCCAGAGATGCCGGACGAATAAGCACGGGGATATCCTGGCGAATGTTTATACCGATCTTGATTTTTTTATCATCGTTTTTAGGTGGAATACCGTCAAACGTGACGCGTTTATAATGCTCAACGTCCAACGGTTGTTTATTCTGAAGAATAAAGCGCAACTGCTGCGTCTGACCTGGCTCAAGACGTACCACTGGCTGCGTCGCAATAAGCTTAAGACCGGTATCATCCGGCAGATCAACAACATTCGTATATAAAAGTGAAGGGTGCGAGTCGGTATTCTTGACGTTTATCGTTCCACTGTGCGTCGCTTCATCAATGATTAACAGACTGGTTTCAGGCACCATGCCTTCTGCATGTACAGCAACACTGGCAGACAATAATGTGGCAGTAATAAGTGTATTAATTAAAGTGGATTTTAAACCTTGCATAATAATATCTCCTTGAAAGCAACAACAGAACAGTCCATGTTTATCGCGCCGTTAAAAAGAGAGTAAATGCAGCGCATTTACTCTCCGGTAATTAAATAACATTTACTCGATTAAAAAGTCTTACAGATAACGCAGACTGATTGTTACCTGACCGTCAAGCTGGGTGTCATCAGTGATCGCCAGCGTGGTGGTATCCTGGATCGCCAGGGAGGTTACCAGTGGGAAGGTTGCAGTTTCGAACGCCAGAGGTGCCAAAGAGCCAACAGTCGCAACGGTGAAATCACGATAGTTGTCGCCCTGAGTAGAACCGTTGATGCTCTTAGTCCATACACCTGCAGAGCCCTGCTGGTAAATTGGATCAACAGTAGCGCCATCAGCCACTACGCTGTCAGTTTTAACAAACAGTGAATAAGAACCGATGCTTACTGGTGTTGCACCTGCAGTTTTACCGACACCATAAAGCTGGCTTTCAGAAGTCTGAGAATCCCCACCAAACATGCCATTCTCAACTTCGAGTTTCGCGTTTGAATCTTTGCGATCGTCAACCATGTTCCAGGAGACTTTCGTTGCCGCGGTGCAATTAATGGTCAGGTCGATATTTTTCTGACCCAGCTGGTTAACCGCTGTAGCACTCAAAGTGCCCAGATTAATTGTACCGTAGTCAACGGTACCACCATTACTTAATGTTGGCGTACATGCTGCATTTGTCAGCGTACCCTTAACCTTCAGAACAGCGGTAGGGTTAGCAGCAAATGCTGATGTTACACACAGAGAAAGGGCGGTAGCGAGTAATACTTTTTTCACTTGTTAATCCTTAACATACGAGAAATTGCAATATTAAATCACGTAATGGTAAATGCCTTTACCGATTACTGATTGTAGTCATGCTTGTCAGCATGCGCCCATAATATTATTTTTATAAATACATGCAATTTAGCAAAATTAATTTTGATATTAAGAATATCAAAAAAATGATTATTTCCTTAATTTATTAAGGAATTACTCGTTTAAAAAGGAGATTAACATCAAAAAAATAATATTACCCAAAATTTACCTTTACTTTTATCACTGTTTTGATATTGGCTTAAATCACAATAATTCACAGGAATTATAAATACATTTAATTATTAACCAAGTGATGAAGAATCAAGAGGTATAAACAATGCTTGTTTATACCTATCGTCACGATTATTTGAAATAAGAATAAAAAAAAGCCAGTGAAATCACTGGCTTTTAATAAACAGGCCGCAAGCGGATTTATTTCACTACGCGTAATGCTGGACGACCACCGCGCGGCGGCGGTGTGTCATCAGGATCGTCGTCGTCGTGATGGTCGGGCTTATCGCCGTCGATCACCGACATGACCGTTTCACCTTCAGCGCCAGCTTCTTCATCGTCATTGACGTGAATTGCGTCTTCGTCATACGCCGCTTCCGGCTCAAACATGGTACCTGCACCGTTTTCACGCGCATAAATCGCCAGCACCGCAGCCAGCGGCACAGAAACCTGACGCGGTACACCGCCGAAACGCGCGTTAAAGCGCACTTCGTCGTTGGCCAGTTCGAGGTTACCCACCGCGCGTGGCGCGATGTTCAGTACGATTTGTCCGTCGCGTGCATATTCCATTGGAACCAGCACGCCCGGCAACGTCACATCCACAACCAGGTGCGGCGTGAGCTGGTTATCCAGCAGCCATTCATAGAAGGCGCGCAGCAGATACGGACGGCGTGGGGTCAGTTGTGACATTTCCACAGTCATTAGCCTCGGCCGAGACGCATTTCACGTTCCGGTTCAGTTAAAGATGCCAGGAAAGAGTCGCGCTCAAATACGCGGGTCATATAGCCCTTCAGCTCTTTCGCGCCAGGACCGCTGAACTCTACGCCCAGGGTTGGCAGACGCCACAGCAGCGGCGCCAGGTAGCAATCCACCAGGCTGAACTCATCGCTCAGGAAGAAGGGTTTTTGGCCAAACACAGGGGCAATGGCGAGCAGCTCTTCACGCAGTTGCTTACGCGCTGCATCGGCTTCAGAAGCGGAACCGCTGGTGATGACGTTCATCAGCGAGTACCAGTCTTTTTCGATACGCTGCATGTACAGGCGGCTTTCACCACGCGCAACAGGGTAAACAGGCATCAGCGGCGGATGCGGGAAACGCTCATCCAGGTATTCCATAATGATACGGGATTCCCACAGGGTCAGCTCGCGATCCACCAGCGTCGGTACGCTTTGGCTCGGGTTGAGATCGATCAGATCCTGAGGCGGGTTATCCTTTTCCACATGCTCGATCTCAAAACTGACACCTTTCTCGGCCAGCACGATACGAACCTGATGGCTATAAATGTCAGTAGGACCAGAAAACAGCGTCATTACCGAACGTTTGTTGGCAGCGACAGCCATGAAAACCTCCAGGTATATTCAGAATTTTTACTGCTACCGGCCCAACAGGGGCCAGCCAGATGTTGTATCGCCCATCCCAGAGAAGACACATTGTTCAGGAATCGAACAAAAATCGAGTATTCACCGACATTTGGGCAGAAAATTGGATGATAGTTTACCAGATTTTGATGGCTTTGTGGTGAGGGGATTCTGGAAAAGAGGAAAAAGAGAAGATATATGCATGGATATTGTGGATAACCTGCGCATTATCCATAAAAAAACCCGCCGAAGCGGGTTTTTCGCCAATCGTTCTGCGTAAGCAGAATGGATTAACGTTTGGAGAACTGTGGACGACGACGTGCTTTACGCAGACCCACTTTCTTACGTTCAACCTGACGAGCGTCACGAGTAACGAAGCCAGCTTTACGCAGTTCAGAACGCAGGGATTCGTCGTACTCCATCAGAGCGCGGGTGATACCGTGACGGATCGCACCTGCCTGACCGGAGATACCACCACCTTTAACGGTGATGTACAGATCCAGTTTTTCTACCATGTCAACCAGTTCCAGCGGCTGGCGAACTACCATGCGGGCAGTTTCGCGACCGAAGTATTGTTCCAGAGAACGCTGGTTGATTACGATTTTACCACTGCCCGGTTTGATGAAAACGCGAGCTGCGGAACTTTTGCGGCGACCAGTGCCGTAGTATTGATTTTCAGCCATTGCCTATAATCCCGATTAGATGTCAAGAACTTGCGGTTGCTGTGCCGCGTGGTTGTGCTCGTTGCCTGCGTAAACTTTCAGTTTACGGAACATAGCACGACCCAGCGGGCCTTTTGGCAGCATGCCTTTAACCGCGATTTCAATCACACGCTCAGGACGGCGAGCAATCATCTCTTCAAAGGTCGCTTCTTTGATACCACCGATGTGGCCGGTGTGGTGGTAGTACATTTTGTCAGTACGCTTGTTGCCGGTTACAGCAACTTTATCAGCGTTCAGAACGATGATGTAATCACCGGTATCAACGTGCGGAGTGTATTCCGCTTTATGCTTACCGCGCAGGCGACGAGCCAGTTCAGTAGCCAGACGGCCCAGAGTTTTACCGGTCGCGTCAACAACATACCAGTCGCGCTGTACGGTTTCTGGTTTAGCTGTAAAAGTTTTCATTAAAAGCTTACCCAAATAATAAGTTACACGTTGGTGAACACCCAAACGTTTAGTCAGTTGAGGTTCACACGACAAAGTCCGGCAAACCTACCCCTTCGAATAGCACATGCCGACACATAGAAAGTTTCGGGAAAAAAACCTTCTCGTAACGTGGGGTCGCAAGATTATAGAGAAGTTGAGGTCAAAGATCGACCCTTAAATGTGATTTGGAATGGGTTTTTCGGGGGTTAAGTATTGTGCGGTCTGGTGCCCTCACCCCCGGCCCCTCTCCCACAGGGAGAGAGGAGCATTTACCTCACCCCCAGCCCCTCTCCACGGGAGAGGGTGGCATTTATGGCATATGCTCCCGCTTCAGGTATTCCTCGCTCTGCATCTCCTGCAGGCGCGACAGGCAGCGCTGGAACTCAAACTTAAGCCGCTCGCCCTGGTAGATCTCATATAAAGGTACCTCGGCGCTGACCACCAGCTTAACGTGGCGCTCATAAAACTCGTCCACCAGGGCAATGAAGCGTCGCGCTTCACTTTCCATCAGTTTCGTCATCACCGGCACATCCAGTACCATCACGGTGTGGAAGAGACGCGAAAGCGCAATGTAGTCGTGCTGACTACGGGCATCCACGCAGAGCGTCGTAAAGGAGACCGCCAGCGTTTGGTTTTCGACGCCGAGCGTTGGCAGCGGGCGATGGTTTATCTCCAGCGTCGGTGCATGTTCACGTTTTGTGCCCGCCAGCGCCAGCCACAGTTTATCCATCTCGCGGGTAGTCTGTGCATTGAGCGGTGAAAGCCACAAATGGGCCTGGGTCAGCGTGCGTAACCGGTAATCTACCCCGGCATCCACGTTCATGATGTCGCAGTGTTGCTTAATAGCATCAATAGCGGGCAAGAAGCGCGCCCGTTGCAGGCCGTTGCGATAGAGCTCGTCCGGCGGAATATTCGAAGTCGCCACCAGCGTGATCCCTCGGGCGAACAGGGCTTTCATCAGGCCACCTAGCAGCATGGCGTCGGTGATGTCAGACACAAAAAACTCATCGAAGCAGAGCACGTCTGTTTCCGCCTTGAATCTGTCGGCCACAATCTCCAGCGGATCGCTTTTGCCCTGCAGCGCGGTCAGTTCCTCATGCACCCGCAGCATAAAACGGTGAAAGTGCAGACGCTGCTTACGTGCGCCAGGCAGGCTGAGATAGAACAGGTCCATCAGCCAGGTTTTTCCGCGCCCGACCCCGCCCCACATATATAAACCACGCACCGGAGCCTGAGTCTGTGGCGTTTTTTTACCGAGCAATCGTCCAAATGCCGCTTTTAGCCCACTGCTCTGATCAACGTCAGCGGGTTTTGCCGTGAGTTCCTGATAAATCATCTCCAGGCGGTTTACCGCCTCACGTTGAACATCATCTGGTTGGTGCGTGCCCTCGTTAAGGGCCTGTTGATATCGTGACGCAGGGGACAGGTTTTGCATAATCTTATTGTTATTCCTTCAATTAACGCTCACCAGCAGGCGTGACTGATGAAAAAAAGGCCGTTCTACACTACGCGATGATACGTCAGGATTCCACTTCTGCGGAAATAGCGGTTATAGTGGCATTATCAGGCACAGGCAGGAGCCGAGCCAACACCCTACGGAACAACAAGACAACGGGAGAAGTTCATGACCTGGGAATATGCGCTAATCGGTTTAGTCGTCGGCATCGTGATCGGTGCTGTGGCCATGCGTTTCGGTAACCGCAAATTGCGTCAGCAGCAGTCACTGCAGTACGAACTGGAAAAGAACAAAGCAGAGCTGGAAGAGTATCGCGAAGAGCTGGTTAGCCACTTTGCCCGTAGCGCTGAGCTGCTGGACAATATGGCAACCGACTACCGTCAGCTGTATCAGCATATGGCGAAGAGCTCCAGCAGCCTGCTGCCGGAAATGACCGCGGAAACGAACCCGTTCCGCAACCGTCTGGCAGACTCGGAGGCCGGTAACGATCAGGCTCCGGTTCAGATGCCTCGTGACTATTCTGACGGCGCATCCGGTCTGCTACGCGGTGGCGCAAAACGCGATTAATCGCACAACCTGAATATATTTTACGGGCGCATCCCTTGCGCCCGTCCTTTCTTCCCGTCCCCAGCTATTATTTAGTCAAACGCCTCATTGTTCAGCGGTATAAAATTCAATAACATCATTATGATTTTGGGCCGTTCTTCTTTCATTCCAGGATACGAGAGTCAGCATCAATGAAGAAAAAAAACCAGCTGTTGAGCGCTTTAGCGTTAAGTGTCGGGTTATCCCTCTCGGCGTCCTTCCCTGCCAGTGCGGCGTTGCCCTCACAGGTGCCGGGACAAGCAGCCATTCCAAGCCTCGCGCCGATGCTGGAAAAAGTGTTGCCTGCGGTTGTCAGCGTGCAGGTTGAAGGCACGGCAGTACAAAGCCAGCGCGTACCGGAAGAACTGAAAAAATATTTTGGCGATGAGGGCCCTGACCAGCAGGCACAACCCTTTGAAGGTCTGGGTTCCGGCGTCATTATTGATGCGGCCAAAGGCTATATCCTGACCAACAATCATGTCATCAGCCAGGCCGATAAAATCAGCGTACAGCTGAACGATGGTCGCGAATTTGACGCCAAACTGATTGGCGGCGATGACCAGAGTGACATCGCACTGCTGCAGGTACAAAACCCGAGCAACCTGACCCAGATTGCCATTGCGGATTCCGACAAACTCCGCGTCGGTGATTTTGCCGTTGCCGTGGGCAACCCCTTTGGTTTAGGACAAACCGCCACCTCCGGCATTATCTCTGCGCTGGGGCGTAGCGGCCTGAATCTGGAAGGTCTGGAAAACTTTATCCAGACCGATGCCTCGATCAACCGCGGGAACTCCGGCGGGGCGTTGCTCAACCTTAACGGTGAGCTGATTGGGATTAACACAGCGATACTGGCGCCGGGCGGCGGCAGTATCGGGATCGGCTTTGCTATCCCGAGCAATATGGCCAAAACGCTGGCACAGCAGCTTATCCAGTTTGGCGAAGTCAAACGCGGGCTGTTGGGTATCAAAGGCATGGAGATGAGTGCGGATATTGCGAAAGCGTTCAATATTAACGTGCAGCGTGGTGCTTTTGTCAGTGAAGTGCTGCCAAACTCCGGCTCGGCAAAAGCAGGCATCAAATCAGGCGATGTAATCGTCAGCCTCAACGATAAGCCATTGAGCAGCTTTGCTGAATTGCGCTCGCGTATTGCCACGACTGAGCCCGGTGCGAAGGTGAAACTCGGTCTGATCCGTGACGGTAAGCCGTTGAACGTCGAAGTGACGCTGGATAAGAGTACCTCGTCATCGGCCAGCGCGGAGCTTATCGCCCCTGCGCTGCAAGGGGCAACGTTGAGCGACGGGCAACTGAAAGACGGTACGAAAGGCATTCGCATCGACACCGTTGAGAAGAGCAGCCCTGCCGCGCAGGCCGGATTGCATCAGGAAGACGTCATCATTGGCGTAAACCGTAATCGCGTGCAATCCATCGCTGAACTTCGCAAAGTGCTGGAGAGCAAGCCGGCGGTCATTGCCCTGCAGGTGATGCGCGGCAATGAGTCCATCTACATTCTGTTGCGCTAAGCATTTGCTATCCCGGACATCACCGCTGCGTGTGATGTCCGGATAACTCATGTTATGCTGCAAATCGTTCCTTTTATCACGACACGCGCATCATGCTTTCAAAGCTCTTACGTTCCATTGTTATCGGTTTGATTGTCGCTGGCCTGCTGCTGCTGGCGATGCCGTCTTTGCGTCAGTTCAATAAACTGTCCGCTCCCCAGTTCGACAGCGCGGATGAAACGCCAGCAACCTATAACACGGCCGTTCGCCGTGCCGCCCCTGCCGTGGTTAACGTTTATAACCGCGGCCTCAATAGCTCGGCCCATAACCAGCTTGAGATCCGCACGCTGGGCTCCGGGGTGATTATGGACGAGCGCGGCTACATTATTACCAACAAACATGTGATCAACGATGCCGACCAAATCATCGTTGCCCTGCAGGATGGCCGCGTGTTTGAAGCATTGCTGGTGGGTTCTGACAGCCTGACCGACCTTGCCGTGCTCAAAATCAATGCCACCGGGGGTTTGCCGGTCATTCCGATTAACCGCAAACGCACGCCACACATTGGCGACGTGGTCCTGGCTATTGGTAACCCTTACAACCTCGGCCAGACGATCACGCAGGGGATTATCAGCGCAACCGGTCGAATTGGCCTTAACCCGTCAGGGCGGCAGAATTTCCTGCAAACCGATGCGTCAATCAACCACGGTAACTCGGGTGGCGCGCTGGTTAACTCGCTGGGCGAACTGATGGGCATCAATACCCTCTCGTTCGATAAGAGCAACGACGGCGAGACGCCGGAGGGGATCGGCTTTGCTATTCCCTTCCAGCTGGCGACCAAGATTATGGATAAGCTGATTCGCGACGGGCGCGTCATCCGCGGCTATATCGGCATTGGCGGGCGCGAAATTGCACCGATGCATACCCAGGGCGGCGGTATCGATCAGATTCAGGGCATTGTGGTCAACGAGGTATCGCCTGGCGGTCCGGCGGCTAACGCGGGGATTCAGGTGAATGATGTCATTGTCTCGGTTAACGGCACACCGGCCGTCTCTGCCCTGGAGACGATGGACCAGGTGGCAGAAATTCGTCCGGGTTCGATCATCCCTGTTGAAGTCATGCGTAACGATAAAAAACTGACGCTGCATGTGACGGTTCAGGAATATCCGGCAACAAACTGACAGCCATAAAAAAACCGAAGCCAGTCAGTGCTTCGGTTTTTTTTTGCCGGGTGGCGCTAACGCTTACCCGCCCTACGGCAGTTGGCTCGTTTTACTTATTAACGAACTCTTCGCCCAGCGTGATATCTTTCTTCAGCGTATCCAGCATGCCTTCCATCGCGTTTTGCTCAAACGCGCTCAGCGTACCGATAGACTTACGTTCTTCAATACCATTTTTACCCAGCAGCAGCGGCTGAGAGAAGAAGCGGGCATGTTCGCCATCGCCTTCAACGTAAGCGCATTCAACAACGCCTTTTTCGCCCTGCAGAGCGCGAACCAGTGACAGACCGAAACGTGCCGCCGCCTGGCCCATAGACAGCGTTGCAGAACCGCCACCCGCCTTCGCTTCCACCACTTCGGTGCCCGCGTTCTGGATACGTTTGGTCAGGTCAGCCACTTCCTGCTCGGTAAAGCTCACGCCTGGGATCTGCGACAGCAGAGGCAGAATGGTGACACCAGAGTGACCGCCAATGACAGGCACTTCCACTTCTGTTGGCTGTTTGCCTTTCAGCTCAGCAACAAAGGTGTTGGAACGGATGATATCCAGCGTGGTCACGCCGAACAGTTTGTTTTTATCGTAAACACCTGCTTTCTTCAGCACTTCTGCCGCGATAGCGACGGTGGTGTTCACTGGGTTAGTGATGATGCCGATGCACGCTTTCGGGCAGACTTCAGCGATCTGCTGCACCAGGTTTTTCACGATGCCCGCGTTGACGTTGAACAGATCTGAACGATCCATGCCTGGCTTACGCGCCACGCCTGCAGAAATCAGCACCACATCAGCACCCTGCAGTGCAGGACGTGCATCTTCACCGGAGAAGCCTTTGATTTTTACAGCTGTCGGGATGTGGCTCAGGTCAACCGCCACACCTGGGGTTACCGGAGCAATATCGTACAGGGAGAGTTCTGAGCCTGAAGGCAGTTGGGTTTTCAGTAGTAGGGCAAGCGCCTGGCCGATACCACCAGCAGCGCCGAGGACTGCGACTTTCATCCTAAACTCCTTATTATGGTTAACTTAAGTATCTGTAAATCCGTTGCCGCGACCTTAATTCAGCAAGTCTTTAATTACAATTTTCGAAGCTAAAGAATTTGAGGTCACGCGTCTTTATCTCCCATCAGAAGGCTATCTGACGACAGAAGGCAACGCATTAAGAGGGGGTTACAATACACCCTGCCCCGCCACCAAAACAACATCATTTTGATAACATTTAATTTACTTTTAAGCTTATTTGCGTGGCGTGACCCAGGCATGTTTTCTGATAACGAAATCTGATAAAATCACTCCCTTTCATAACATTATTTCAGCCTTGCGCTGAGTAGATAATTTGCATAAAAATTCATCCACATGCATAATAATGTTGTTTCTTTCGTCATATTCCGGGTGACTTATGCGAAGCTCGTCTAAGCAAGAAGAATTAGTAAAGGCGTTTAAAGCGCTACTCAAAGAAGAGAAATTCAGTTCTCAGGGAGAAATTGTTCAGGCGCTGCAGGAACAAGGTTTCGATAACATCAATCAGTCGAAAGTCTCCCGCATGTTAACGAAGTTTGGCGCGGTACGTACCCGTAACGCGAAGATGGAGATGGTCTATTGCCTGCCGGCTGAACTTGGCGTGCCGACCACTTCCAGCCCCCTCAAAAATCTGGTTCTGGATATCGACTATAACGACGCCGTGGTGGTGATCCACACAAGCCCTGGTGCCGCACAGCTGATTGCCCGCATGCTGGACTCGTTAGGTAAAACGGAGGGCATCCTGGGTACCATCGCAGGCGACGACACCATTTTTACCACCCCGGCCAGCGGTTTCTCCGTAAAAGATCTCCACGAAGCGATTCTGGTTCTGTTCGAACAGGAACTGTAATCCTCTCTCCCCGTAGCGCTGCTACGGGGAACATCCTGCTCCAGCCTCGTTTTCCCCTGCATTCCACTGCCTCTGGTTTTAACAAATAGTGCTTTTTACCGCCTATTAACATTCATCTGGTGAATGATAAATCAAAAAATCGCACAAAAAATCAAAAGCAGATATCCATATGATTTTCTTAGATTTAAACACACTTAAAGCTCAAAAATCACTCAATATTATGCATTTTGGTTATAAAAAACGGTGTGTTTAACACGTAATAACACAGGAAACCATTAGTCTGGTATTAATTTTTACCGTTATTAGTGTATACTTGATTTTGTGATGAGGGTCACGAAACAAGACCCCACTAAAAAATTCGACGAGGTAAGAATCATGAAAATCAAAACTACTGTAGCGGCGCTGAGCGTCCTGTCTGTCCTGTCCTTCGGTGCTTTCGCGGCTGACGCTATTAATGCTGACCAGGCACAATCCCGTGAGGCAATCGGTACGGTTTCGGTCGGTGCAGTCGGCACGTCGCCAATGGACATGCATGAAATGCTGAACAAAAAAGCGGAAGAAAAAGGTGCATCATCTTATCGCATCATCGAAGCGCGTTCCGGTGACCACTGGCACGCAACCGCAGAGCTGTACAAATAAGTTTTAGTTATCACTGAAGATGTAATTCTCCACTCAACGGCACCAGGCATAAAAATAGCGGTTCAACCCTTCTCGCCGTTGAGCAAAAAACCTTTTCCAGGAGTAAAGACTATGAAAACCAAATTGATCATCGCAACCCTCGGTCTGGCATCCGTTCTCTCTTTCGGCGCAAGCGCAGCCGTACAGCAAGTGAATGCCGACCAGGCACAAAATCTGCAGCGTATGGGCAGCGTATCCGTCACGTCGGTCACCGGCTCACCGATGGATATCCGTCAGGAACTTGCCGCCAAAGCTGAAAAAGCAGGCGCCAGCAGCTATCGCGTCACCGAACTGAATCAGGGTGACCACTGGCATGCCACGGCAGAACTGTATAAATAAACCCTCGTCGTATCTCATCATACGACTTGCCCCTGGCCTGATGGTCAGGGGCTTTTTTATGGCTTGCTCAGTGGCGAGCATTGAAACGCAGTTGTCCTTCCAGCTCTTCTTCCGCTTCATCGAACAGTAATATCAGCGCCCCGAAACGTCTGCGCAGCTTATCGGGCAGATGGATAAACTCTATTTCCAGCGGTAGCGGCAACAGACTGCCGGTTACCACATCCCACAGCGTATCCAGGTTCGTCACGCTTTGTTGTTCAAGATCAAACACCCGTGTAAATTCCCGGTAGAAGTCTTCCTGACTGTCTATCTCATCAAAATCAAAGGTATAGGTTTTCATTACCAGCCACCAGTCCAGGCGAGCGGCAGATGCCGCTCCATCTATTATAATCCCCCGATATGCAGGGTTTTAACTTCCAGATACTCTTCCAGCCCCAGCACCGATCCCTCACGCCCCAGGCCGGATTCTTTCACGCCGCCAAAGGGCCCCAGCTCTGTGGAGACGGCGCACTCGTTAATCCCAATCATTCCGCTTTCAATTGCCTGTGAAACGCGGAAGACCCGCGAGAGATTCTGTGTATAGAAGTACGCCGCCAGACCATAAGGCGTGTTGTTGGCACGCTGGATGACTTCATCTTCTGAAGTGAAACGGAAGCACGCCGCGACCGGGCCAAACGTCTCCTCTTCTGCCAGCTTCATCCCTTCATGACAGTCCCCCAGTACGGTTGGCATCCAGAAATTGCCGCCAAGGGAATGAGGTTTACCGCCCGCCAGCACGGTCGCGCCACGCGCAACAGCGTCGTCAACATGTTCACGTACCTTGTCGACCGCTGCACCTTCAATCAACGGCCCGACGACGACGCCGTCCTCAAGACCATTTCCCACCTTCAGCGCCTTCACCGCATCAGCGAGTTTATTCACGAATTTGTCGTAGACGGTTTCCTGAATATAGAAGCGGTTCACGCTGACGCAGACCTGCCCGGCATTGCGAAACTTATTGGCGATCGCGCCTTTCACAGCCGCGTCGATGTCTGCATCCTCAAAGACGATGTACGGAGCATTTCCCCCCAGCTCCATCGAGACTTTTTTCATGGTTTCTGCGGCGTTACGCACCAGCGTTTTGCCAACCGATGTCGAGCCGGTGAAGGAGATTTTTCGCACGTCCCGGCTGGCCATAATCGCGTCGCTGATTTCGTGCGTATTCCCGGCGACTGCGTTGAGTACCCCATCCGGTACGCCGGCCTGTTTTGCCAGCGTCAGCAGCGCAAAAGCGCTGAGCGGCGTGTTATTGGCCGGTTTGATTACCCCGGTGCATCCGGCTGCCAGCGCCGGGCCTAACTTGCGGGTGAGCATCGCCATCGGGAAGTTCCACGGCGTGATAGCCGCGACAACACCTATCGGTTCACGGGTCGCCAGAATGCGCGAGCCGGGTTTGATCGGCGGAATAATTTCACCGTTCGCACGCTTGGCCTCTTCGGCAAACCACTGGATAAAGCTGGCGGCGTACTCCACTTCACCTTCCGCTTCTTTCAGGGGCTTACCCTGTTCGGTGGTCATTAGCCGTCCGAGCCAGCTTTTATTCTCAATAATCAGTTCGTACCAGCGGTAAA
The DNA here is from genome assembly GCF_010692925.1 of Enterobacter sp. T2. Classification (NCBI taxonomy): domain Bacteria; kingdom Pseudomonadati; phylum Pseudomonadota; class Gammaproteobacteria; order Enterobacterales; family Enterobacteriaceae; genus Enterobacter; species Enterobacter sp. T2. The sequence continues at coordinate 4,295,021 of NZ_CP048736.1, forward strand.
GAATGGCCGAACGCTCTTTCGCGGTTTTGGCGCGCCATGCAGGGAAAGCCTGGGTGGCGGCAGCAATTGCTGCTTCGGTCTCTGCTTTGCCGGCTTTCGCGACGCGGGCGATGACTTCCCCGGTAGCCGGGTTAAGCACATCAAACGTCGTATCCAGCGGTTTCCAGAGGCCGTTAACCAGATAGCCGGTCTGAAAAAGGGTATTGTCCTGAAGCGCCTGGGTCGTCATGTGTCCTCCCTTTCTGAATGTAAGAACGTGCTGGAATAAGTATAGCCACAAAAAAACCGACGCTTTTGGCGTCGGTTTTTTTACTTCAGTCAGTTATCGGTGAGGGCATTTTGATAGCGACGCAGCATCAGCGCCAGCCGCCCTACCGGTTCGGTGACCTGAAGCGGTGCATCCCAGTGCTTAAGCTTTTCCTGATAGATATCGAGCTCTTCAAGCAGCTGCGTAAAGTAACGGCGACGTTTGTCATCACTGCTGGCGGAAAGCACATGGTCCGCGGTACGACGCAGCTGACGGTGCCAGGCGGAGAGATCGTCGTTGATCGGCACCGGTGCACTGCGCAGACGCTGGTGCGCGATAATCATGGTTAACGCCAGGCGGAACTTCGCGATGTCGCCCGGAAACTTGTTCAGCAGTAAAAACAGCTGCTGATAGAGCGCCGGGAGGTGGTTCTCTTTACGACGCGCCGTATTGGTGGTCATCGACGACACGGCGGCAGAAACAAACTGATTCAATAACACACGCCCCGTCCGCGCCTGTGAGTTATCTCGCACCAGCAGAATGACCATCATCGCCAGGAAACAGCCCACCAGCTGGCCCAGCGCGCTGTCGAGGAATTGGCTGAAATGGAAAGTCATCGGGTTATCGAGCACGATGATGTTAATCGTACTCGCCAGCGCCCCTAGCGATCCCAGGCGACGCTTTTGCACTTCAATGCCGATAAAGAACGCCATCACCGCCAGGCTAATACAGAGCAGCAACATGCTTTGTTGCGTCGACGGGATGATGACCAGGAAATAGAGCGCCCCTATCGGCAGGGCGGCAATGGTACCGTAGAGGAAATCAACGGCAACCATACGCGGGTTAGGCAGACGCATCGCCAGTGCGGTCACAACGGCAATCATCACCATCGCGCCGCTGCCAGACGTCCAGCCTGTCCACAACCAGAACAGCGTACCGAGCATACAGGCAAGCGTGGTACGCCAGAAGTTGACCATCGCGTGGTGACGTTCGGCAGATTCGGCCTTGATGACCACTTCACCCTGGAGGACCTCTTCTTCCGCCGCGCTAATTTTGGTGTTGCCGATCACGCCACGTTTCAGCAGCAGATAGCGCGTCGCGGCCCCGACCCAGGTGTAGATGGTCACCGGCGTGTCGCGCTCCCCGGTCCAGGCGATCACCCGACGCATACGCTTAAGCTGTTTATGCACGTCCTGCACGGTTTCCACCGGCTCGGAAAACAGCTCACGGAACGTATCGGTGACCGCTTCCGGACGGGTGTTCTGGATGAGATACGTTTCGCACGCCTGGGTAATCAGCGTCAGGGAGACAGTATTGAGGGCTTTCAGGCGGCGGTTCGCACGGGCCCAGCGCGAGGACTCCATGTTGAGGTTGCTACGCATCCCCTCCAGCGCCTGCGTCCGGCGAACCAGCCCGCTCCAGGCGTTATCCACCTCTTCACTGTCGCCATGCTTAATGCACAGCTGCATCAGCTGGTACTGGGCAACGATCAGCGCGTCAAGTTCACGGTCGACTTCCTGTTTGATGGAGCGTGGAGAGAAAAGCAGGTCAGCGACAATCGCACTCACAATACCGATCACAATCTCGCTGCAGCGCTCCACTGCAAACTGCGGCGCGAGCAAAGGTTCAGACTGAATGGTGATGATAATAATCAGCGCGGTATAACCCGCCAGCCCCCAGGCGTAGGAGTTTTCCACTTTCACCAGAGACGAAATCCAGGTGCAGAAACCCGCCCAGATACAGCACACCATCAGCATCAACAATGGCGTGCGGATCATCAGAATAATAATGGTGAGTGCTGCGAAACAGCCGATAAACGTCCCGATGATACGCAGCATCCCACGATAGCGGATCGCGCCAGAATAGGGTTCCCCGCCAGCGGCAAAGGCAGGACCCGCCGCAACTATTGCAGCCGTCAGGACCGCCCAGCGAGGGGTTTCAAGCTGGAAGTGAAAGCCAACAAACAGCGCCAGCACAATGGCACAGGCCAGCTTCACGGCGAAGCGAATGTGCTGGCTGGCGATGGAAAAGATACCCATGGCGATTAACCAAACTCGCGCAGGCGATGGGCAATTTTACGGAAGAAGGAGTCCTGGCTGGCATCCCGATCTTTTTCACCGGTGATCACCACCGTCGCCGTGGTCCCCGCCGGCCACAGGTTGCCCTGCTGTTCATCAAGGTGAATACGTACCGGCACACGCTGCGCCAGACGCACCCATTCCAGGTTGGAATCCACCGTCGCCATTCCTTTGGTATCGTTAGAGCTGCTGGAGTTGGTCACCCCTGCAGCGACACTGTCGACGGTACCTTTGAAGACGCGGTTACTGCCCAGCGGCGTGATTTCCGCACGATAACCCGGACGCACGCCTTCCAGCTTGGTCTCTTCCATATAGGCGAGCACGTAGAAGGAGTTCTGTTTAACCAGCGCCACGGCAGTGGAGCCACGGGTAATAAACTCCCCGGCATAGACATTGAGGTTAGTGACCCAGCCGTCGGATGGCGCGCGGATCACGGTGCGCTCCAGATCGAGCTTAGCGAGATCGCGCGTGGCTTGCGCTTTCGCCAGCTGGTGCAGCACGGTTTGCAGCACGTTGTTAGACTGGTCTATCTCTTCACGGGACATGGCCTGAACGCCCAACTGGTTACGGCGGCCCGCCTCACGGCGTTTTTCCGATGCCAGCGCCTGGTAATAGGCGACATCTGCTTCCGCTTCTTCCAGCGCCTTCTGGTAACGAGGCTGGTCGATGGTGAACAGAACCTGATCTTTTTTCACCAGCTGGTTATCGTGAACATTCACCGCCGTGATTAGACCAGCCACATCGGGGGCGATGGCCACGACATCCGCGCTGAAGCGCGCATCACGCGTCCACGGTGATTCGGTGTAATAGACCCAGGCACGAAAAATAGCGATGAAGGCGAGGATAACCAGGGCCATCGTGATGGCAGTGCGGGAGATTTTTCTTGTTAGCGTTTTCACATCAACCTCAGACAAACATGCGCGATATCAGGTAAAACAGGCAGCAATACAGCGCGGTATTGAACAATGCAGGGTGCCAGACGAAATCGTAAATCCCGGTAGGGACCAGCACCTTGCGCACCAGCCAGAAGATCGCCAGTGATAAAAGTAGCTCGAAAAATATCGGTGGGAACGACAGACCGAACACCACGATAACGGGAAACAGACTCATGTTGACCTTGATAAGAGAGAGTGCAGGCTTCAGAATTTTTTAGCGCACGCCATCGCAGAAGAGCAAGAAACGTCGGGCGAGAATGGCGCAGCCGTTATGTAATTAATAATATATTAACGTAACTGTTATGCTGTTATCTATAATATGTGATCTAAATCACTTTTAAGCCAGAGTGAACAATGGAACGTTTAAAACGCATGTCGGTCTTCGCCAAAGTGGTTGAACTGGGTTCGTTTACCGCCGCGGCACGTCAGCTTCAGATGAGCGTATCATCCATTAGCCAGACGGTCTCTAAACTGGAAGATGAGCTACAGGTCAAGCTGCTCAACCGCAGTACCCGCAGCATTGGGCTGACGGAGGCGGGTAAAATTTACTATCAGGGCTGCCGACGCATGATGCACGAAGTACAAGACGTCCATGAACAGCTCTACGCCTTTAACAACACCCCGATCGGCACACTCCGTATAGGGTGTTCTTCAACTATGGCACAAAATGTACTCGCTGCCATGACCGCGGATATGCTGAAGGAGTACCCCGGGCTTACCGTCAATCTGGTGACGGGTATCCCGGCGCCGGATCTGATCGCCGATGGTCTGGACGTGGTGATCCGCGTGGGGGCGTTGCAGGATTCCAGCCTCTTCTCGCGTCGACTGGGCAGCATGCCGATGGTTGTCTGCGCCTCGAAAAGCTATCTTGCGCAGTACGGCGTTCCGGAGAAACCCGCGGATCTCACCAACCACTCCTGGCTGGAGTACAGCGTGCGACCCGACAATGAATTCGAGCTGATTGCCCCGGAGGGGATCTCCACCCGGCTGCTGCCGGAAGGACGATTCGTCACTAACGATCCGATGACCATTTCGCGCTGGCTGGTGGCCGGTGCGGGGATCGCCTACGTCCCGTTGATGTGGGTGATCAATGAGATCAACAGCGGCGTGCTGGAGATCCTTTTCCCTCGCTATCAATCCGATCCGCGCCCGGTCTACGCCCTGTATACCGAAAAGGACAAGCTGCCGCTCAAAGTGCAGGTGTGTATCAACTATCTGACCGACTATTTTGTGGACGTGGCGGAGCTGTTTCAGGGGATGCGGGGAAGAAGAAAGGAATAATCAATTTATTTCTGAACGCATAGAGGCAATGAATATTCCCAGGATGAATCCCTTGTTGATTCAGGAATATTCCTTCACCACTATCAGGAATAGAGAATTGACACTACTGCCGCCACCCCATTACTTTATATGCAGTCTGCTCGTCAGACTGTTATTAATTTGTTGCTGATATGAATAATAAAATGTATTCCGCAGGATGACGTTAAACAAGGAAAAGAAATGAATCTATTTGAACAAACACCGCCTTCACGCAGGCGCTATGGACTCGCCGCGTTCATCGGTTTAATTGCAGGGATTGTCTCCGCGTTTGTCAAATGGGGAGCCGAAGTACCGCTTCCACCACGCAGCCCCTCCGACTTATTCACCGGCGCATGCGGACCCGAGCAATTAATAAGAGCCGCAAGCCAGATTGACTGTTCCCGCAATTTTTTAAACCCTCCCTATGTATTTTTACGCGACTGGCTGGGCGTTGTTGATCCTAACGCGGCAGTTTATACATTTGCCGGACATATATTTAACTGGGTTGGCGTGACGCATATTATTTTCTCAATCGTCTTCGCTGTTGGCTATTGTGTCGTGGCTGAAGTCTTCCCGAAAATTAAACTCTGGCAGGGTTTGCTGGCGGGTGCGTTAGCTCAGCTCTTTGTGCATATGATCTCCTTCCCGCTGATGGGGCTGACGCCACCGCTGTTTGAGCTGCCGTGGTATGAACACGTTTCAGAGATCGTAGGCCATCTGGTCTGGTTCTGGTCGATCGAAATTATTCGTCGTGACTTGCGTAACCGCATCACACACGAGCCGGATCCGGAGATACCGCTGGGTAACTTACGTTAAAAAAAAGGCGCTACATCAGTAGCGCCATTTTTTATGCCGATTCAGGTCAGGCTGTGCCGCCTACCGTCAGGTTGTCCACTTTCAGCGTTGGCTGGCCCACGCCCACCGGCAGGCTCTGGCCCTCTTTACCGCAGACGCCCACGCCGTTATCCAGCTTCAGATCGTTACCGACCATCGAGATCTGCTGCATGGCTTCAATACCGGAGCCAATCAGCGTCGCACCTTTTACCGCTTTGGTCACTTTGCCCTTCTCAATCAGATACGCTTCTGAGGTAGAGAAGACAAATTTACCGGAGGTGATGTCCACCTGGCCGCCGCCAAAGTTTGGCGCAAAGATACCGTAATCTACAGACTCGATAATCTCCTGCGGCGTGGATTTGCCCGGCAACATGTAAGTGTTGGTCATGCGCGGCATTGGCAGGTGCGCGTAAGATTCACGACGGCCATTACCCGTTGGCGCGACACCCATCAGGCGCGCGTTGAGTTTGTCCTGCATGTAACCTTTCAGCACGCCGTTTTCAATCAGCACATTGTACTGGCCTGGCGTACCTTCATCATCGATAGCCACCGAACCGCGACGGTCAGGCATGGTGCCATCATCCACCACGGTGCACAGCTCAGATGAGACGAGCTGTCCAATCTGACCGCTGAACACGGATGTCCCGCGACGGTTAAAGTCGCCTTCCAGACCGTGGCCCACCGCTTCGTGCAGCAGCACGCCCGGCCAGCCTGCGCCCAGCACCACCGGGAATGTCCCGGCGGGAGCCGCAACAGCATTAAGATTCACCAGCGCCATGCGCACGGCTTCTTTTGCCCACGCGTCAGCGCGCGCTTCGCCATCTACATCGCCCAGGAACCAGTCATAGCCGAAACGACCGCCGCCGCCGCTGGAACCACGCTCGCGTTTACCGTTGTCATCAACCTGCACGCTGATGGAAAGACGCACCAGCGGACGCACATCGGCGGCCAGCGTACCGTCCGTTGCCGCCACCAGAATCAGTTCATAAACACCGCTCAGGCTGGCAGAGACTTCCTGCACGCGTTTATCTGCAGCACGCGCCACTTTGTCCACGCGGCGCAAAATATCCAGCTTCTCTTCGCGGCTCATGCTTTGCAGCGGATCGATACTGGTATAGAGCGCAGAGTGCGACACTTCACCGAGGGTTTTCACACGGCCATCGCCAGTATCACGCACAATGGTACGTGCAGCCTGCGCACTTTGCTCCAGTGCAGCCAGGCTAATCTGGTCGGCATAGGCAAAACCGGTTTTCTCACCGCTGACGGCGCGCACGCCGACGCCCTGGTCAATGTTATAAGAACCATCTTTGATGATGCTGTCTTCTAAAACCCAGGATTCGTGATAGCTCGACTGGAAATAGAGATCGCCGTAGTCGAGACGGCGTTCGGTCAGTTGACCAAGAATGGAGAACAGGTCCTGATGGCTCAGGCCGTTCGCTGCGAGCAAATGTTCACTTACCAGGTTCAGACTCATCGTATTGCTACTCGTTCGTTGCCGCCCATGGCGGTATAAAAATCGTATTTATTGAGAGTGAGGCAATTACCTGCCCACGTCAAATCATTGCTGTGCATCTTTGCGCGGCTGGCGCAGTACCTCGTTAATCTGGGGTTTATCCACCGGACCGGTAATGCGATAGCGCAGAATCGAGACTTTGCTCCACAGCGGGCCCAGCACTTTACTGGCAGCAAATACCGCCGCACCGACTATCGGGTTCACCACAAACGCCGCCGCCACGCCCACGCTCGCGGAAATTTCCGGCGCCACCACGGCTTCCATATCCAGCTCACGGCGTACCAGATTGACTGAGCCTTTCATGGCGATATCCGCTTCCAGGCCGTCTACCAGCGTGTCATCCGTATGCATCACGCCGTCCTTTATCCACGCCGTGCTGCGGATGGAATCGTAGTAGAAACCTTCGCTGAAGGTGTCGCTGAAATCGAAGCGCAGCTTGCGCAGCAGCGCATCAAAACTCAGCAGGCGCAGGATCTGCCCGGCTCGCCCCGTGCTCACATCGGCGATTTCCCCCTTGCCAAAGCGGGTTTTTAAAATACCGTTCAGTGACGCTTCGTCTGGCTTCCACGGCGCGTCTCGCCAGTGAAGATCGTAATTCACGTCAAATGACGATCCCCGCAGCGGCGTAGTGATGCCAAAGAAATTGGTTGCCGCATCCAGTTTGTTGCCTTTAATGTCGCCCTTCAGGGAGGTACGCTGTTCGCCCGGGTTATTGACCCATTCCCCTGCGGCCGTCATGCGGCCAAAACCGGTATCGACCAGGCCGCCGGAGAGCGTAAGCGTATTCCCCTGGATGGCAAAATCGCCGTCGATACGGCCATATTTTTGCCCCCACAGCCAGCATTCCGCGCAGCGCAGCTGGAGATCGGGCCAGCCGCTAAAATCGACGCGGGAGGCTTGACTCAGCGGCGATGTGTTCGCCGGTTGATCTTTACTCGCGGTGGCCGGGTTGTAGTAGAGATAGCGAATCGCTGCCTGCCACGGCGCGTTATTACGCATGGTAAGCGTGCCGTTGATCTCCCGGCCCTGCGCCTCCACTTTGGAGCCATTCGCGGTGGGCTGAGAAACAATGCTAAGGTTGTTCCACTGCTGTCCGCCCAACATCAGCGACGGCGTGCGTACCGTAACGGTTTGCGGGAACTGGGCGGCTTCATCCACGTTTTGTCCAACGCCTTTCTGGAACAGCGCCAGCCACTCCGCGCCATCCATCGGCGGAAGATTGAGCTCAACGCCCGCATGGTCGGGCAGCGGCGGCGTGGTTTTGCTGTCCGTCGTCCAGATAGCCCTGTCGAGGGTGAGTTTGCGATTAAGCAGCCAGCGGCTGTTGAAATGGTTTGTGCTGCCCGCATTTCCGGTCAACGCAAAGCTGTTCAGGTTGCCATCGACGTTGACCTTCACCGGCAGCGATTGTCCGGCCTGTTTATCCAGCGGCGCGGGCAACTGGCTGTGGATGTTTTTCAGGTCACCCGTGATGTCGACCTTATACTGCACGCCTGCGTGATAAGGCAGCTCAATAGCCACTTTGCCATTCCAGGCTACCGCGCCATCCACTGATGACGCGATCGGCTTCGGCAGGACGTCCATACGCGCAGGCTGCCAGTTACCGTCCAGATTGACGGCCACCTGGTAAGCTTTTTCACCCTCAGTGGTTGTGAAGTCAATATTCACCGGCTGATTAAACCAGCTGGCGGTCAGCGGCTCGCTCTTGAGGTTACCATTCACAAAACTGAACTGCCCGCTGAGGTTTTTCAGGGTGCTCTCAAGCGGTTTAATGTACAGACTGTTGTTCTTCAGACGGACATCACCTTTGGCGGTGGTCATCTCACCGTCAAGTGGGATATCAAGATGTAAGCGAGCATTCACATCGCCATCAAGCTGGAGCTGCTGCAGCGTCGCCGCCAGCGACTCTTTCAGCGGCGTCTCCTCAAAGTACGGCCCCACCGCTTTACCTGGACCGTTGATGTCGGCATCGATAAGCAGCTTCTCTTTTGAGTAGTCCGGGATGTTAGCCGTCAGGTTGCTGGCCGTCACGCCGCCCAGCGCAACGCTGTCAGACTTCATCCATAAGCCGTCATTGAGGAAGTTAAGTTCGATATCCAGGTTTTTCAGCGCAGGCCAGCCAGGCTGGAACGCGAAGGTGGCGTTGTGCAGCGGCACCAGCACCTGGAACTGACCTTCATTATGTTTGTACGGGAAAAGATGCGGATTACCACCGTAGACCAGTGTGGCATTATCCGCCTGACCGCCCTGAATCGCGCCGCTCAGATAGTCGACCAGCGCTTTCCCCATCAGGTTTTCCGGGAAATAGCGCCAGGCCTGAGAACCATCATCGGTACTGATGCCGGCCAGAATACCCAGCCAGGGCTCATCGCCATCTGGCTGCAGGTAGCGGAAATCGCCGCGTGCATGTACCGCTTTGGCTTTGACGTCGATATGCCTGCCATCAAGCTGGAAGCCCTTATCATTACGGAGCCAGTTCAGCACCGCATTGCCCTGTTCAATTTCCAGCGGCGCACGGAAGACCGTCTCGTAAGGCATTTTGGCGTTGTGCATATCCACCGTCAGCCTGCCGTTTTCCACACTGCCTTCCAGCTTGCCGCTGAAGTGCTCGGCTCCCGGAAGCAGCTTCCACTGCTTCCAGGCAAGATCGTTCCACGAGGCCTGGAAACGGGTTTTATCTGTGGCCTGAAGCGGGATATCCAGCGCCAGCGCATCAATCTTGCCGCTCGGCTGCGTTGCCAGCCAAATCTCGCCCAAATCCGGGGAGAGTTTCGCCGCCATTGAGCGCAGGCCTTCGATGGCTGTCAGATCCAGGTTACTGGCGCGGATACGCAGCTCATCGCTGCGTTTACTGGCCGCGCCGCCCACGTCCTGCTCCGGCATCCAGGCCAGCGTCAGCGCACCGCGCGGCCACGGCTTGCCGTCCATCGTGATGCGCGTATCCGGAATAGCAAACTGCCAGCCCTCTTTCTCCTGCGTCACATGCGCGGTGAGGTTATCGACGGAAAGCTGATGCTGCTGATTTTCGCCCTTCCAGCTTGCGCCCCCTTGCTTCAGCCAGATATCGCCGCTGGCGAATTTTCCCTTCGTCAGGGTTAGCCAGCCCTCAAGGCTAAAGCGGGCGGTTTCCAGCTGCATGTTTTGCTGTAACCAGTCGCCGAGCCAGGGCTTCACGTCCACATCGTCGGCCTGCAGCCAGACTTTACCGTTGTTTAACAGGCCGTCATCGTCGCGCAGATCCATACGTACCTGCATCACGCCGTGCTGGCCGTTCAGGCTGGACAGGCTCACCAGTCCTTCCGCGCGGTGTCGGTTCTTGCCGTTAAGCCAGGTTAGCTGTGGGATCGCCAGTTCGGCGCGCTGGCCGGAAAGGGTAATAAAGCTCACTTCGCTGTCGCGCAGATCGAAATGATCGAACTGGCGGAGGAAGAGATCGCTGAAGCGGTTGGCTTCCAGGCCCTGATTATCCTCACCGCCCGTTAGCGGCGTATTGGTCAGAAACTGAAGCTGGTAAAAGGTGAGATCGCGAAACTGCCAGCGCAGATGCAGCAGGCTTTGCCAGACGTCCAGCGCCAGGGTCACGCGTTTGATTTTCAGATGGCCGCCATCTTTCAGGCTGGCATTGATATCCCGGACGTCGAGCGTCGGGCCAAAATTTTGCCAGCTGGCGCTTAGCTGGCTTACGTCCACCGGCACACCGGTGGTGGATTCGATTTTTGCCAGCAGCTGCGGACGCCAGCTGTCGAGATGCGGCAAAACGAGGCGTAGCCCGCTCACGAGCAACGCGACAATCACGACCAGCGTTGCCCCTGTAAGCAATAAAATCCCCGGCAATCGCCTCACGCATCTCTCCTTGTCAGCTTTCGTCACGCAGCGTACTGCGTTTTACATCATCACAACGTCAAACTGCTCCTGGTTATAGAGCGGTTCAATTTGTACTTTTACCTGTTTGCCGACAAAGATTTCCACTTCCGCCAGCGCGTGCGACTCTTCGCCTTTCAACGCTTCCGCCACCGCAGGGGAAGCATAGACCAGAAAACGGTCGGAGTCGTAGGCGTGATGAACTCGGACGATTTCACGCATAATTTCGTAGCAGACGGTCTCAACCGTCTTTACCGTTCCGCGTCCATGGCAGGTTGGGCATTCATTACACAGCACATGCTCAACGCTTTCTCGGGTGCGCTTACGCGTCATTTCCACCAGCCCCAGCTGTGAGAAACCGTTAATGCTGGTTTTCACGCGATCCTTACTCAGCGCCTGCTCCAGTGAATGCAGCACGCGGCGGCGGTGATCTTCATTACTCATATCGATGAAGTCGATGATGATAATGCCGCCGAGATTGCGCAGACGCAGCTGGCGGGCAATCGCCTGCGTGGCTTCAATGTTGGTGTTGAAGATGGTGTCATCGAGGTTGCGATGGCCAACAAACGCACCGGTGTTGATATCGACGGTGGTCATCGCTTCGGTCTGATCGATAATCAGATACCCGCCGGACTTGAGCTCAACCTTACGCTCCAGGGCACGCTGGATCTCGTTTTCGACATCATAGAGATCGAAGATAGGCTGACGCCCGGTGTAGTGCTCCAGCAGGCCCGGCATTTCCGGGATGTATTCAGCGGTAAATTCCAGCAGCGCTTCATACGTCAGGCGAGAGTCCACGCGAATGCGGTCGAGCTGCGCATCGGCAAAGTCACGCAGAACGCGCTGAGCCAGCGCCAGCTCACCGTAAAGCTGGTAGCGGGTCTGGTTGCGTTTTTTACGCTCCATCACTTTGGTCCAGACGCGCTTAAGGTATGCGGCATCGGATGCCAGATCGTCTTCGCTGATCCCTTCCGCGGCGGTGCGGATAATAAACCCGCCCTGTTCATCGCAGTAGGCGCTGACCACTTTCTTCAGACGCTCGCGCTCGCTTTCGCTCTCAATGCGCTGCGAAACGCCGACGTGTGACGCGCCGGGCATAAAGACCAGATAACGGGAGGGTAAGGTGATGTCGGTGGTCAGACGAGCGCCTTTGGTGCCCAGGGGATCTTTCACCACCTGCACCATTAAGTCCTGTCCCTGACGCACCAGTTCGGAAATATCGCGCACGGCAAACTGCTTTTGCTCTTCGCCCGCAACGCACTCGGTGTGCGGCATGATATCGGAGGCATGTAAAAATGCCGCCTTATCCAGACCAATATCTACAAAAGCCGCCTGCATACCCGGCAGTACACGACTGACACGACCTTTGTAGATATTGCCTACTATTCCGCGCCGCGCTTCACGCTCAATATGAATTTCCTGAAGAATGCCACCGTCAATATAGGCCACACGGGTTTCCGATGGCGTTACGTTTACCAACAATTCAGCCGTCATAATTATCCCTTCCCTCACGCAGTGAGTTAAAATTGCTGAGCAACTCATACGTTTCCACCAGCGGTAAGCCGACTACGGCGTGATAGCTGCCATGAATCTTCCTGACAAAACAGCCACCCAGCCCCTGAATACCGTATGCACCTGCTTTATCCATCGGTTCACCGCTGGCAATATAAGCGGCGATCTCGTCGTCGGTAAGTACTCTGAACGTGACATCGGTTACCACCAGACAATCCAGCACGTGCTGGCTATCCGCCAGCGCGACCGCCGTCATTACCTGATGCGTTTGCCCGGACATTTTGCGCAGCATACGCGCCGCATGTTCGGTATCGTGCGGTTTCTCAAGCACTTCACCATTAAGGATAACGATGGTATCTGCTCCCAGCACCGGCAGATCGCGGGGCACTAACGCCACGCCCGCCTGCGCTTTCTCGCGCGCCAGGCGAGAGACGTATTGCTGCGCACTTTCGCCCTCAGCACGTTTTTCTTCAATGCCGGTCACGATGCGTTCAAAAGATACCCCTAACTGGGTCAGGAGTTCCTGACGGCGCGGGGAACCGGAAGCGAGATACAAAGACGTCATAGAAACCTTTTTATTGCACGGCAAACTGCTGGCGAACCTTACGCATCAGCAGGAACAGCCACGGCCAGAGCACACCGTTTACTACACTACTCCAGAACACTTCCGGTCGGAAAGAGACGTTGATCACTAAAAACTCTGCCCAGAAAACAACGATATCCGCAGCAAGCGACAACAACATCACGACCAGGGCCTGTTGCCAGAGCGCGAGGTTACGAAAGAGCTGGAATTTTAGTGCGACGAGGTACGCAATAATGCTCATGGACAGGGCGCGAACGCCCAGCGTAGAGCCACTAATGAGATCCAGTATGGCACCCATAACAAAACCCGTGCCGACATTTACGCGGTGCGGCAGGGCAAGGATCCAGTAAAGTAAAATGAGCAAGACCCAGTTTGGCCGGAAAACGAGAATGTTATCCGGCCAGGGCATAATCTGCAGCAACAGTGCAATGAGGAACGAGAGCCAGATGACCCAGCGTCCCTGGCTACGATAACTTGCCACTACTGCCCTCCCGAAGAGAGTTTAGGCGGTGGCGGCGCATCAGGCAGCGGCTGCGTTAACCCGGTTGCCGGCGCGGGCACTGGCGCAGGTGGCCCCATGGAGTCCGCAGGCGGAAGAACCTGCGGCATCATCTGCATCAGGCGTTCGTTTGCGACACGGTGCACCTCTTCAGGCGTCATCGGATTCGTGCCATTACGATCGGCACCCCAGAGCAGCAGCAGGTAGCGCAGACGCTGTAAACCCGCAGTCGGACGAGCCTGAATGACGGTGTACGCACGTTGAGTATCGAGCTTCACGGAAGAGACCACCGCAACCGGGTAACCCTCAGGGAAGCGTCCACCCAAACCGGAAGTCACCAGGACATCACCGACACGGATGTCCGTGTTCGCAGGCAGGTGCTCCAGCTGCAGATCGTCCGTACAGCCGTTACCGGCCGCAATCACGCGGATATCGTTACGCAGGACCTGGATAGGCAGCGCATGCGTGGCATCGCAAATCAGCAGCACGCGGCTGGTCAGCTTGGCGACGGCAACAACCTGCCCCACTACGCCTTTATCACTGATTACAGGCTGGCCTTCATACACACCGTTCACACTCCCTTTGTCGATCACAACCTGATCGCTGTAAGGATCGTTCACGGTGGAGATCACCTGGGTGACCATCTTCTGCTCATCCTGACGCAGCGGCGAGCCGAGCAGTTCACGCAGACGCGCGTTTTCCTGCTTATATTGCCCCAGCATCAGCAGTTCGCTGTTTTTCAGCAGCAGTTCCTGGCGTAATGCCCGGTTTTCAAGTTCGAGCTGGTCTCGTGAAGACAGCGTTTGAGAAACGGAGTCGAGCAGTTCACGGGGACCATTTGATATAAAGTAGAAAGGACTGACGGCGGTATCCATGTACGTTCTGATCTGGCTGAACGTACCGAGGCGGCTATCGGCAATAATGACGCCAAGCGCAACCAGAACCGCCAGAATAAGGCGAAACTGTAGCGATGGGCCACGGCTAAAAATTGGCTTCATAGGCTATGCGTATTCTCGTGTCAGAGAGAAAGGGTAGCGATTCGCTACCCTTTCACAATGACTACTCTTCGCTGAACAAGTCGCCGCCGTGCATGTCGATCATTTCCAGCGCCTTGCCACCACCACGGGCGACGCAAGTCAGTGGATCTTCTGCAACTACGACAGGAATACCTGTCTCTTCCATTAACAGGCGGTCGAGGTTACGCAGCAGCGCACCACCACCGGTCAGAACCATACCGCGCTCGGAGATATCGGACGCCAGTTCTGGTGGGCACTGTTCCAGCGCAACCATTACCGCGCTCACGATGCCAGTCAGCGGTTCCTGCAGCGCTTCCAGAATTTCGTTGGAGTTCAGGGTAAAGCCGCGTGGCACACCTTCCGCCAGGTTACGACCACGCACTTCGATCTCGCGCACTTCATCGCCCGGATAAGCAGAGCCGATTTCGTGTTTGATACGCTCTGCGGTCGCTTCACCGATCAGAGAGCCGTAGTTACGGCGCACGTAATTAATGATGGCTTCATCGAAGCGGTCACCACCGATACGTACGGAGGAGGAGTACACCACACCGTTCAGAGAGATAACGGCCACTTCTGTGGTACCCCCACCGATATCCACCACCATTGAACCGGTTGCTTCAGACACAGGCAGACCTGCACCGATTGCCGCCGCCATTGGCTCTTCAATCAGGAACACTTCACGAGCACCCGCACCCTGAGCAGATTCACGGATTGCGCGACGTTCTACCTGGGTTGCGCCAACCGGCACACACACCAGAACACGCGGGCTTGGACGCATGAAGCTGTTGCTGTGAACCTGCTTGATGAAGTGCTGAAGCATTTTTTCAGTCACGAAGAAGTCAGCGATAACGCCGTCTTTCATTGGGCGAATTGCGGCGATGTTGCCAGGGGTACGACCCAGCATCTGCTTCGCGTCATGACCCACTGCGGCGACGCTTTTCGGCGAGCCTGCACGATCCTGACGAATGGCCACAACAGAAGGCTCATTCAATACGATGCCTTGTCCTTTTACGTAAATAAGGGTATTCGCGGTACCCAGGTCAATGGACAGGTCATTGGAAAACATGCCACGAAATTTTTTCAACATACTAAGGGATAATCCTGAAAGCTGGGGCGGAAAACAAAATCCGCTTACTTTACCAACCACACGCAGCAGCGACAAGGCGCAAAAATCATCTGCAACGGTGAAAATTTGTGCAGTACGTTTCCTGATGTTACAAAATTGATCCCTGACTCCCTCAGGGCTGAGTCAACAGCAGCATTCCTTACTGACCTTTGTAACCCGTTAAAGGTCGTTCACTGGCTTTTTGCTCGACATACTCAAAGCTACAGGCGCGATATTCTACGTGAAAACAACGTAAACGGCAGGTCAAACAGAGTATCTTTGCAAATATTTTTTCACGTTGGTGTCAAGCGGTTGAGAGGCGGCAAAAAAATCGCCCTGACCGCCCATGACACCGCGCTCTGTTAACATCTGCCATTCGCCCCTGGAGCGCACGCCCGCGGCAAAGACTTGTGTTCGGGTTCCTTTACACGCTTCAACCAGACTCTGAACCAGCAGCTGGTTTTCCGTGCGCTTTTCAATATTTCTTACCAGCCCCGGATGCAGCTTTAATAGCTCCACATCCAGTTCCTTGATCCAGTCGGTACTGACCAGCGTTAAACCAGCTTGTGTCACCGCCACACGCGCACCGAGCGCGTTGATCAAACGAACCACCGGACGTAACCGGCTGATGTGTTGACCCACATCCGCCTCAGCAAGTTCAAAAATAATGCGTTTGCGTTGCGATTTTTCGCATTGCATTAATGTATCACGCAGCCAGCGCTGAAAACGCGGGCGTATTAACGACTCAACGGTGACCTGTAACGCCAGACTCTCTTCCGGCCAGAAAGATAAAAATGGGATCAGGCGGGAAATTTGCTGGCGGTCATACTCTTCAGACAGCCCAAATTGCAGCACCATTGGCAGATATTCCGCAGAAATAACTTCTTCCGTACCGTCAAAAATACGGCACATCAGTTCGCGATGATGGACATAGCCGTTTTTCATGACCGCCGGTTTTTGATAAATGCGTGGCCCACCGCGGCTCAGCATTTGCTCAATCAACGTACGCCACCGCACGTTTCCACGCCCTTTTTCCGGTAACGAGTCATCGTAAACGGCCCATCCGTTCGCCCCCTGCAACACGGCGTTGCGGGTGGCCGATTCCGCATGCTCCATCACCTGCTCCGTCGACTGACCGCCGCGCCAGGCGCAGATCCCCATATGCACCATGTCGTCGCGATCGAGCATTTTACTCTGGGGCAGCGCGTCTACCGCCTTCAGCAGCTGGCTGGCAATACTTTCCGACTCTTTTAGCGTGCGATGCGGCAATAACACGGCAAAGTCGCTGCGGTGATAGCGGGCCAACAGTGCCCCGGGGTAGCGCATGATAAAGGTGGAGAGCAGGTTGATCAGCGTAAAGAGATTTTCTTCCGCGGCCCGCTGCCCCCATGTGTCGCGCAGCAGATCGAAATCGGGCAGGCGAATCATCATCACCACGCCGTGAGTGCCCACTTTTTCCGAATCGTCGAGCAGCGTGGCCAGTTGATTATCAAAGAAAAGGCGGTTGTTAAGGCCTGTTTTATTATCCTGCGCGGCATAAGAGCGGATCAGCGTATCCATACGGCTGCGCTGGTCGCTGGCAAACTGAATTTCTGAGAGCAACGTATCCAGCGCACTGCTGGTGCGTGACGGCCATTCATGAACAGAGCCGCGCACCTGCGGGCCGCGCTCACCGTTCAGGATGCGGACGGAGCGGATTTCCAGCAGTTCCTGCCCTGAGAGCTGGCGGCGCAACCAGCGAACCGCGAGAAAAATGAGCAGAATAATGAATGCAACCGCGATCGTGAGCGGCGCGGTGGTCATCATGGAACGGAAATAGCTGGCCATCGGATCGAGATAGACCATGTGAATGGTCATACCCGGGTTTTTAAGGGAGTGCACCGTTACTTCCCGGTACTGACTCACTACGCCCGCAGGGCGATAACTTCCCTGCCGTTCATGGCTTAAAACCTGATGCTTTCCCTGCTGAATATCGATCCGAATAATATCAACCGGCACCATCAACTCATCCAGTTCCCGGGAGAGCGACGGGAGTGGCGTGGTCAGCAGACGCGTATCAATGACCGACGCAACAGACTGCACCCGGTTGACCAGTTTGTCCTGAATGGCGTTATAAAAGCTCAAAGAGCAACCCAGAAGCGTGACAAAGATGGTCAGCCCCGTTAGCAAGGTGATAAAAGCCGAGAACTTCGTCGTTAATCGCATCCTTGAGATTACTCCGTGGGTTGAGGGGGTAGCGAGTAAGCGCTAACTTGCATTTCAAATGCGGCATACTACCAAATCGGGCGTATCTGGCAATTTATTGCGTTAAATCGGCATTGAATTACCCTGAGCGAGTATAGTCTTCAGAAATTATTTTCCAATCATCTCAGTCGTGAGGACCCCGTATGCAGGCTTTGATCTTAGAACAGCAGGACGGCAAAACGCTTGCCTCAGTACAGGCCGTAGAAGAGAGCCGTCTGCCGGAAGGCGACGTCACCGTCGACATAGACTGGTCCAGTTTAAATTACAAAGATGCACTGGCGATCACCGGTAAGGGTAAAATCATCCGAAATTTCCCTATGGTGCCGGGTATTGATTTTGCTGGCCGGGTCCACAGCAGCGAAGACCCTCGCTTCCATGCGGGCCAGCACGTGCTGCTCACCGGCTGGGGTGTGGGTGAAAATCACTGGGGCGGGCTGGCAACACAGGCGCGCGTAAAAGGCGACTGGCTGGTGCCGATGCCGAAAGGCATGGATGGTCGCAAAGCGATGATCATCGGCACCGCAGGCTTTACCGCCATGCTGTGCGTGATGGCGCTGGAAGAGGCGGGGGTTCGCCCTGAGTCGGGTGACATTGTCGTGACTGGCGCCAGCGGTGGCGTGGGGAGCACGGCGGTAACGTTGCTTCACAAACTGGGTTACCAGGTCACGGCGGTTTCCGGCCGGGAAAGTACGCATGATTATCTTCGCCAGCTCGGTGCCAGCCGCATTCTTGGCCGCGATGAATTTGCCGAAACCCGTCCACTGGAAAAACAGGTCTGGGCGGGCGCGGTAGATACCGTCGGCGATAAAGTGCTGGCGAAGGTCCTGGCGCAGATGAACTACGGCGGCTGCGTGGCAGCCTGCGGTCTGGCGGGCGGCTTTACCCTGCCAACTACCGTCATGCCGTTTATTTTGCGTAACGTTCGCCTGCAGGGCGTGGACTCCGTGATGACGCCAGCGGCTCGCCGCACGGAGGCCTGGGAACGTCTGGTACGCGATCTGCCGGAATCGTTCTTTACCCAGAGCGCAACGGAGATAAGCCTCAGCCAGGCGCCAGACTATGCCAGTAAAATCATGGATAACCAGTTCCACGGTCGCGCGCTGGTGAAAATCGCCTAATCTTCAAATTTTCGTGACATATTCGCGTGAAGCGCTCTCCTCCGTCATGCTTAGAAAAACGCATGACGGAGGATGCCATGAAAAACCGAAAACTGACGGAAGCCGACGTAACGTCCGAGTCTGTCTTTATGTTACAGCGCCGCCAGATCCTGAAAATGCTTGGCATCAGCGCCACTGCACTGACGCTCTCCCCTGCGGCACATGCCGACCTGCTCGACTGGTTTAAAGGTAACGATCGCCCTAAGGCGCCTTCCGGTGCCCCGCTTACGTTTACGAAACCCGCCGAGTGGCAAAACAAACTGACGCTCACCCCTGAAGACAAAGTCACCGGCTACAACAACTTTTACGAATTTGGTCTGGATAAAGCCGATCCTGCCGCCAATGCAGGCAGCATGAAAACCGATCCGTGGACGTTGAAAATTGACGGCGAGGTGGCAAAACCCCTGACGCTCGACCACCACGATCTGACCACCCGCTTCCCGCTCGAAGAGCGCATCTATCGCATGCGCTGCGTGGAAGCCTGGTCGATGGTGGTACCCTGGGTCGGCTTCCCGCTGCATAAGCTGCTGGCGTTGGTTGAGCCCACCAGCAATGCAAAATATGTCGCCTTCCAGACGCGCTACGCTCCGGACGAGATGCCGGGCCAGAAAGATCGGTTTATCGGCGGTGGACTGGACTATCCGTACGTTGAAGGACTACGCCTCGACGAAGCCATGCATCCCCTTACCCTGCTGACCGTTGGCGTATACGGCAAGGCGCTTCCTCCTCAAAACGGCGCCCCCATTCGGTTAACCGTACCGTGGAAATACGGCTTCAAAGGAATTAAGTCTATCGTCAGCATTAAGCTGACCCGCGAGCGTCCGCCAACGACCTGGAACCTGGCAGCACCGGGTGAATACGGTTTCTTCGCGAATGTGAATCCGCATGTGGATCATCCCCGCTGGTCGCAGGCGACTGAGCGCTTTATTGGCGCGGGTGGTGCGCTGGACGTTAAGCGTCAGCCCACGCTGTTGTTTAACGGGTATGCGGATGAAGTGGCTTCGCTTTACCGTGGCCTTAATTTACGGGAGAACTTCTGAGTGCGTTTAACGGCAAAGCAGATTACCTGGCTGAAAGTGCTGCTGCATTTAGCTGGGATACTTCCTTTTATCTGGTTGTTCTGGGCCGCCAGTCAGGGCCTCTTTAGCGCCGATCCGGCAAAGGATATCCAGCATTTTACGGGTCGGATGGCTCTGAAATTTTTACTGGCAACCTTGCTCGTCTCGCCGCTGGCGCGCTACGCTAAACAGCCATTATTGATACGTACCCGTCGGCTTTTGGGGCTATGGTGTTTTGCCTGGGCGACGCTGCACCTTACCAGCTACGCCCTGCTGGAACTGGGAATTAACAATCTGACACTGCTTGGCCGAGAGCTGGTGACACGCCCTTATCTGACGCTGGGTATCGTAAGCTGGCTGGTTTTACTGGCGTTAGCGCTGACGTCCACGCAATATGCGCAGCGAAAGCTGGGCAGACGCTGGCAGTTACTGCACAACTTCGTCTATCTTGTCGCGATCCTCGCCCCCATTCATTATCTGTGGTCGGTGAAGATCCTCTCCCCGCAGCCAGTCCTGTATGCGCTGGCGGCAGTGGCGCTTTTAGCATGGCGTTACAAGAAGTTCCGCCAGTGGTTGCGATAGTTCGCGAAACTGTGCGTTTTCCCGCAGATTCCCCCTCAACCGCAAATCTTTTTTGGATTGCGGTTGATAATCTTCCCTGATAAGACCAGTATTTAGCTGCCAAATGCTACGAAATCGTTATAATGTGCGACCTTGGTTCCCCTGACAGTGGTTTTTGGCCTCTGAAAAGGTGACATTTGCGCTTCGACGGTATATTTTGTTTTTTACCCGAAAATCGCAGGAGATAGCGGCATAATGACTGACAAGTTCCATATCTTAGTATTGAACGGACCGAACCTGAACATGCTCGGCACCCGTGAGCCAGAGAAGTACGGCACGCTAACATTGAGCGAAATTGTTAACCGTCTGAGCACGGAAGCAGCGTCGCTGAATGTGGATTTGGATCATTTTCAGTCAAACGCGGAGTACGCAATCATCGACCGTATTCATCAGGCTAAAGACAATGTGGACTATATCCTGATCAATCCGGCCGCGTTTACGCACACCAGTGTTGCTATCCGCGACGCACTGCTCGCGGTGAGTATCCCGTTTATCGAGATCCACCTGAGTAACGTGCACGCCCGAGAGCCGTTCCGCCACCATTCGTATCTGTCGGATATCGCTACTGGCGTTATCTGCGGACTGGGCGCTGACGGTTATTCATACGCTTTACAGACAGCGGTAAAACGCTTGTCACAATCACACTAAACAAGAGTACGGAACCCACTCATGGATATTCGTAAGATTAAAAAACTGATCGAGCTGGTTGAAGAATCAGGCATCTCCGAACTGGAAATTTCTGAAGGCGAAGAGTCTGTACGCATCAGCCGTGCAGCCCCAGCCGCTAGCTTCCCGGTAATGCAGCAGGCTTACGCTGCGCCAGTGCAGCAGCCTGCGCTCTCCGCAGCCGTTGCACCAGCAGCTGAAGCCGCACCTGCCGCTGCAGCAGAAATCAGTGGTCACATCGTACGTTCCCCAATGGTTGGTACTTTCTACCGCACCCCGAGCCCGGACGCGAAGGCGTTCATCGAAGTGGGTCAGAAAGTCAACGTAGGCGATACCCTGTGCATCGTTGAAGCGATGAAAATGATGAACCAGATCGAAGCAGACAAATCAGGTACTGTGAAAGCGATTCTGGTCGAAAGTGGTCAGCCGGTTGAATTTGACGAGCCGCTGGTCGTCATCGAGTAACGAGGCGAACATGCTGGATAAAATTGTTATCGCCAACCGCGGCGAGATTGCATTGCGTATTCTTCGTGCCTGTAAAGAACTGGGCATCAAGACCGTCGCGGTGCACTCAAGTGCGGATCGCGATTTAAAACACGTATTGCTGGCGGATGAGACGGTCTGTATTGGCCCGGCTCCGTCCGTAAAAAGCTATCTGAACATCCCGGCTATCATCAGCGCCGCTGAAATCACCGGCGCGGTGGCAATTCATCCGGGTTATGGCTTCCTCTCTGAGAACGCCAACTTTGCTGAGCAGGTTGAACGCTCTGGCTTTATCTTCATCGGCCCGAAAGCCGACACTATCCGCCTGATGGGCGACAAAGTGTCTGCGATCACCGCGATGAAAAAAGCCGGTGTGCCAACCGTACCAGGCTCTGACGGCCCTCTGACCGACGACATGGATGCTAACCGTGCTCATGCTAAACGCATTGGCTACCCGGTTATCATCAAGGCGTCCGGCGGTGGCGGCGGTCGCGGTATGCGCGTAGTACGCAGCGATGCTGAACTGGCGCAGTCCATCTCCATGACCAAAGCGGAAGCGAAAGCGGCTTTCAGCAATGACATGGTGTACATGGAAAAATACCTGGAAAACCCACGCCACATCGAAATTCAGGTGTTGGCTGACGGTCAGGGTAACGCGATCTATCTGGCAGAACGTGACTGCTCCATGCAGCGTCGTCACCAGAAAGTCGTCGAAGAAGCACCTGCGCCGGGCATTACCCCGGAATTGCGTCGCTACATCGGTGAGCGTTGCGCCAAGGCGTGTGTCGATATCGGCTATCGCGGGGCGGGTACTTTTGAGTTCCTGTTCGAAAACGGCGAGTTCTACTTTATCGAGATGAACACCCGTATTCAGGTTGAACACCCGGTTACCGAAATGATCACTGGCGTTGACCTGATCAAAGAACAGCTGCGTATCGCTGCGGGTCAGCCGTTGTCCATCAAGCAGGAAGAAGTCGTGGTGAAAGGCCATGCGGTTGAATGCCGTATCAACGCCGAAGACCCGAACACCTTCCTGCCAAGCCCGGGTAAAATCACGCGTTTCCACGCGCCGGGTGGCTTTGGTGTGCGTTGGGAGTCTCATATCTACGCCGGTTACACCGTACCGCCGTACTATGACTCAATGATCGGCAAGCTCATCTGCTACGGCGAAAACCGTGACGTGGCGATTGCCCGCATGAAGAACGCCCTGCAGGAGTTGATCATCGACGGTATTAAAACCAACGTTGATCTCCAGATGCGCATCATGAGCGACGAGCACTTCCAGAATGGTGGAACTAACATCCACTATCTTGAGAAGAAACTCGGCCTCAACGAGAAGTAATCTAAAAACACGCCTGTTTATCAGGCGTGTTTATTTTTTGCGTCCTTGTTTCTCACCCCAAACTATTTACCGTCACTATATGTCCAACCCAACCTAGAAATATTCAATATCATCATTTTTTCTACATTTACTTTTCATCATTCCTCGGTTCTTAACGATATTACAGCGTGATGTAATGAGTCCGTTTTTCTTAATATTTTTTCGATAACGGACATATCTTTTATGAATATACTGAAAAGTGGCATACAGAAAAAATGCGTTGCTGCTGCGCTGTTATGTGCATCGGTAACGTCTTTGCCTTTATACGCTGAAACCACGGCCAACTGGTGGGAAAGATGGCAGGATAACCAGGCCTTCAATGAAGCTCTGGATGAACTCGGTATGAGTTATCAACTGTTATCTGAAGATCCACAAAAAACCCTCACCCGTTCAGCCGACCCGACTGATGTTCTCTACTGGCAAAAGCGCACCATGCAAATTTATGGTGATGCTGACAAAGACATTTATTATATTCCAGCCATTGAAGATCATGATGAAGCTCGTGCCAGAACAGGCTTCACAGGTCGCAACCCTTATTTTAATACCTATTATTATGGTGAACAGGGTGATACGTTCACATTGACCACCTCTTCCCAACCCGATGATGTGGTCTGCTACGCAGGACTGGAAAATCAATACAGCGGTACAATCACCACTAAATATCAGGTGCAGTTAAATGCCAATCACTCAACGCAATATACCCTGAGTGAAAATGGATTAATGCTGCTGGCCTGCTGGGATAAAAGTGGTACCTATAGCCATATGAACACACTCGTTCGTGTGGATGTCACATCGACGACCGCGAAAAAACACCCGCTATTTGTTTTCGGACTTAACACAAAAGAAGAGTGGAAGGCCCTGAGCCAGCAGAGTACACCGACCGGGCAAACGCTGCTGTTTGACGGGCGCTCTCGGTATATCGTAAATAATTCCACCGCTAAAGCATCACTGAATACCAATGTGCTGCAAATGCTGCGCGAACAATTAAGCTACGTCATGGACTATGATAAGGTTAACGGGCTTGATGGGTCATCGTATTTACATCAGCCTCTGCGCGGTTTGAATTTCGGTATTTTTAACAGCTGCTGCTGGTCTCAGGGAGGAGCCGGACGTATTGGGATCGGCTTTGGCAACAGCTTACCAACCGAAACCAGCTGGGGCCATTGGCATGAATATGGTCACCAAAATCAGATGACCTGGGCATGGGACGGGTTAACGGAAGTGACAAATAATATTATGTCCGTTTCAGCCTGCCGTGTGTTACGCGGAGAAGTAACGGATAAATCCTGTCACGAAAATCTGTATTACAACAATTTCTCCTGGGATCAGCAGGCCGTCGGTTCTTTCCTGAACGCTGGCGAAACACATCAGTTTGATACTGACAATGACGTCTTCCGTAAATTAATGATGTTTACCCAGCTGAAAACATCGTGGCCCGATCTCTTCGCTTATATTGGCAAAACCTACCGCGAAACCTATAACGAGGGTAAAGGCAAATCTCTGGTTGCAACCAATCAACAAAAAATTGATTTCTTTGTGGTCAATGCCAGCAAAGCAGCGGGACGTGATTTACGTGAATTCTTTACACGCTGGGGTTTAGGCTATTCCGCTGATGCTGACTCACAAATTGCAGCCCTGAAATTACCTCAGCCGAACAAAGTGACAAAAACCTTTACCGGTAGCCTGAACGGCTCTTCCCCGATTACGATTGAAGTTCCGGCTGAAGATAACACTGTGAATATTGCTTTTGTGACCAACACACCTAAGGCTGGCCCTACCTCTCTGGTCTGGGTTGAGGATGGTGAAACGCCACTGTATGCGCAGGTTGTCGATAGTCGTAACAGAAGCTTCATCGTGAAACTGCGTGGCCAGAACAGCCATGGCGGCTGCAATATTCATTCCGTTAACACCGCGGTTAACTGCAACTCAGGAACAAGCGCATATTTAAGAGTCGCTTATAAAGCAGAAGATAACCCGCATCTGCCTCAGGGCAGCTATACGGGTGTTCTTCATCTGATTGCGCGTGACTGGCACAACACGGACTGGACGGCAAACGTGAATGTCGATCTCTCCATTGTGAAGTAAGTGCTTTATTGCTGCGCCAGTTTCTGGCGCAGCAGAAAATGATTCGGCCTGACTTGCTTATTTATCAGATTAACTACAATGAATATTAATTAGTTCTACATTTAATAATCCGTTACGAAATGTTGTAATTAAACAAGCTTCACCTCATGTTTAATTACGGACATTTTAACTATGAATATATTTCAACATGGAATAAAGAAAACTTTTTCCATCGCAGCACTACTCTGTGCGTCTGTTTCTTCCGCTTGTTATGCGGCGGAGACGGTCTCTACTAACCAAACGATGTGGGACGAGTGGAAAAATAATCCGGGATTTACTGAAGCACTCGATGAATTAGGTATTGACTACAATAATTTAATCAATCCAGCTTATGCATCAACCTATGATGTACAAAATGTCAATAACCCCCTGTTCTGGCTCAACCGTACTTTAAAAGTTTACGGTGAGGCTGAACAAGGTCGCTATCAAATTCCTGTTACCGAAGTTCATGGCAATGGCACGAACAGAACCACCAACGGTGGACGTAATAATTACTTCTTAACACATACATGGGGCGTCAAGGGTGAAAACGTTACCCTCCGTCTCGGTGATGTTCCGCAAAATGTTTCCTGCTATGCTGCCGTTGATCCTAACTACGAAGGTATTGTCGGTCCTGCTAATGAGCTTATTCTGAATGCAAACGGTGACACAACCTACACATTCTCTCAGAACGCGCTGCTTATCGTTGGGTGTCAGGATAAAACCAAAAAAATGGAGAATATTGATACATTCGTCTCCGTTGATATTGTTAACGGCGGTACGTATCACCCCCTCTTTATCTTTGGTATGAATGACAGAGCCGAGTGGCGCCAGCAGGCACAGGCCACAACGCCATCAGGCTACCACTTTATGTTTGATGGCAGGACACGCTTCGTTGCAAGTCAGGCAATTGCGCAAAACTCAGCAACTAAAAATATAGAGCAGACCCTCCGCCAGTCGCTGCTGCGAACCATTACTTATGACAAAGTCGATGGGCTGGATGGCTCGAGCTGGTTGCACCAGCCTAGCCGTGGCTTGCTCTTCGTCTCTTATCAGAGCTGCTGCTGGGCAAATAGCGGGCAAGGGCTGATTGGCGTGGGTGGTGACAGCTCAATCCCTGAGACGCCGAGCTGGCTCGACTGGCACGAATACGGTCATCAGTTCCAGATGGGATGGTCCTGGAGTGACCAGGGAGAAGTTACCGTCAACCTTTATTCTATCGCTGCATGTTACACCACCCTCGGCGATACCGATTTCAAAAACTGTCATAGTAATGAAGGCTTTTACGGTTTCGGTTGGGATCAACAAGCTATCGGCACTCTGCTGAAATCCGGGCACACCTGGAATTTTGCTAAAGAAGATCTGTTCCGTAGGGCGTCTTTCTTTGGTGAAATAATGACGAGCTGGCCACAGCTTTACCCGGCACTGTCGAAAGCTTACCGTGAAGTTAACCAGAATGACCCAACCCTGGTTAATAGCAGCCAGAAAAAAATCGACTGGTTTACGCTTAATGCCAGTAAAATCGCCGGCGTTAATCTGAACCAGTATTTCCAGCAGTGGAATATTCCCCTTTCCGCAGAGGCGATTGCAGCAATTAATGCGCTGAATTTACCTCAGCCTAAGAAAGTTGCGAAAACCTTTACTGGTAGCCTGAACGGCTCTTCCCCGATAACGATTGAAGTTCCAGCTGAAGATAACACCGTAAATATTGCTTTTGTGACCAACACACCTAAGGCGGGCCCTACCTCTCTGGTCTGGGTTGAGGATGGTGAAACGCCACTGTATGCGCAGGTTGTCGATAGCCGTAACAGAACCTTCATCGTGAAACTGCGTGGCCAGAACAGCCATGGCGGCTGCAATATTCATTCCGTTAACACCGCGGTAAACTGCAACTCTGGAACAAGTGCATATTTAAGAATCGCTTATAAAGCAGAAGATAACCCGCTTTTGCCTCAGGGCAGCTATACGGGTGTTCTCCACCTGATTGCGAATGACTGGCACAACACTGACTGGACGGCAAACGTGAATGTCGATCTCTCCATTGTGAAGTAAGTACTTTATTGCTGCGCCAGTTTCTGGCGCAGCAGAAAATGATTTGGTATCCCCCCTGCAATGCGTACAATCCGCCTCTCACTATGAATTATCCAGGAGAGTGGATGGACGCTCGTTTTGTTCAGGCCCATAAAGAAGCGCGCTGGGCGCTGTGGCTGACCCTTCTCTATCTTGCCGCATGGTTGGTAACCGCTTACTTACCTAATTCAGACATCGGTATTACCGGCCTGCCTCACTGGTTTGAAATGGCGTGCCTGCTGGTACCGCTGGTATTTATCCTGCTGTGCTGGGCGATGGTTAAATTTATCTACCGGGATATTCCGCTGGAGGACGATGATGCAGCTTGAAGTCATTCTGCCGCTTGTCGCATACCTGCTGGTCGTATTTGGCTTGTCCATTTATGCCATGCGTAAAAGGGCGACCGGCGCCTTTCTGAATGAGTATTTCCTCGGTAGCCGTTCGATGGGCGGCGTCGTGCTGGCCATGACGCTGACGGCCACCTACATCAGCGCCAGTTCATTTATCGGCGGTCCCGGTGCCGCGTATAAGTACGGGTTAGGCTGGGTACTGCTGGCCATGATCCAACTGCCTGCCGTCTGGCTTTCTCTGGGTATTCTGGGTAAAAAGTTTGCCATTCTGGCCCGGCGCTATAATGCCGTGACGCTCAACGATATGCTGTTTGCACGCTACCAGAGTCGCTTGCTGGTATGGCTGGCAAGCCTGAGCCTGCTGGTCGCCTTTATTGGTGCGATGACGGTGCAGTTTATCGGTGGAGCTCGTCTGCTGGAAACGGCAGCCGGGATCCCCTACGAGACAGGGTTGATTATCTTCGGGGTAAGCATTGCGCTGTATACTGCGTTTGGCGGATTCCGCGCCAGCGTGCTGAACGATACGCTGCAGGGAATGGTCATGCTGATTGGCACGATCGTTCTGCTGGTGGGCATCGTTCATGCTGCGGGTGGACTTACGCATGCGGTGGAAACCCTGGAAGCTATTGATCCGAAACTGGTCTCGCCGCAAGGCGCGGATGATATTCTTTCTCCGGCATTTATGACGTCGTTCTGGGTGTTAGTCTGCTTTGGGGTGATTGGTCTGCCCCATACCGCCGTGCGCTGTATCTCCTATAAAGACAGCAAAGCCGTTCACAAAGGCATTATTATCGGGACGATTGTCGTCGCGATCCTGATGTTCGGCATGCATCTGGCGGGTGCATTAGGACGTGCAGTCATCCCTGACCTTACCGTGCCGGATCTGGTGATCCCGACACTGATGGTTAAAGTGCTGCCGCCATTTGCCGCCGGGATTTTCCTTGCTGCGCCAATGGCCGCTATTATGTCCACTATCAACGCCCAGCTACTGCAAAGCTCCGCGACGATCATTAAAGATCTCTATCTCAACCTGCGTCCTGAGCAGGTAGAAAATGAACGTCGCCTGAAGCGTATGTCAGCCATTATTACGCTGGTGTTAGGGGCATTGCTGCTGTTAGCCGCATGGCGCCCGCCGGAGATGATCATCTGGCTGAACCTGCTGGCGTTCGGCGGCCTTGAAGCCGTTTTCCTCTGGCCGCTGGTGTTGGGTCTCTACTGGGAACGTGCCAATGCTGCAGGCGCGCTGGGCGCGATGATTGTTGGCGGGGTGCTGTATGCCCTCCTCGCAACGTTTAAGATTCAGTACCTGGGCTTCCATCCTATTGTGCCTTCGTTACTGCTAAGTTTACTGGCGTTTGTGGTGGGGAACCGTTTCGGTCAGCCCGTCCCACAGTCCGCTATGATTTCTACTGATAAATAAAGAGTTTTGCCATGCCGTGGATCCAATTAAAACTGAACACAACCGGCGCGAACGCCGAGGAACTGAGCGATGCGCTGATGGAGGCCGGCTCGGTCTCCATCACCTTCCAGGACACGCATGACACGCCGGTCTTCGAGCCGCTGCCGGGCGAAACGCGCCTGTGGGGTGATACCGACGTCATTGGACTTTTCGATGCCGAGACCGACATGAAAGAGGTCGTCGCCATCCTGGAAAACCATCCACTGTTAGGTGCAGGTTTCGTGCACAAAATCGAACAGCTGGAAGATAAAGACTGGGAACGGGAGTGGATGGATAACTTCCACCCGATGCAATTTGGCAAGCGACTGTGGATCTGCCCAAGCTGGCGCGAAGTGCCAGATGAAAACGCCGTCAACGTGATGCTCGACCCGGGCCTGGCATTTGGTACCGGCACCCACCCGACCACCTCCCTGTGCCTGCAGTGGCTGGACGGTCTGGATCTGGCAGGAAAAACCGTGATCGACTTCGGCTGCGGCTCTGGGATCCTCGCTATCGCGGCGCTGAAACTCGGTGCGGCAAAAGCGATTGGGATCGACATCGATCCGCAGGCAATTCAGGCCAGCCGCGATAACGCCGAGCGTAACGGCGTCTCCGATCGTCTGGAGCTGTATTTGCCGGATGCGCAGCCAGCGGCCATGAAAGCCGACGTGGTGGTCGCCAACATCCTGGCAGGCCCGTTACGTGAACTGGCACCGTTAATCAGCGTACTGCCCGTTGAGGGCGGTCTGCTGGGGCTTTCAGGTATCCTGGCAAGCCAGGCCGACAGCGTGTGTGAAGCCTACGCGGATCTCTTCGCCCTTGACCCGGTGGTAGAGAAAGAAGAGTGGTGCAGGATCACCGGTCGTAAAAAATAAGCATTTGGCGTGGTCATCTGACCACGCCTCTCCTCCACTGATAGTCCTCTCTCCCCGCGCATTTCTCCGGTAAAATAACCATACAAATCATAATGATTTGAATTACAACAATTCACCGGAAGAATATTATGAAACACATTACTGGCAAGGCAGCGCTGATTGCGCTGAGTATGATCTCGACTTCAGCTTTCGCTTCACACTGGAGCTACGAAGGGGAAGGTTCACCTGAACACTGGGGTGAACTGGACGAGGCCTACAAGACCTGTCAAAACGGGATGAATCAGTCTCCGATTAACATTGAATCGACCGCAAACGCCCATTTCTCTCCGCTTAAAACGCACTACAGTGATGGCCCTATGACGTTGACGAACAATGGCCATACCATTCAGGCCAGTGAGAAAGCGGATACCCGCGACACGATAACCCTGGATAATCAAGCCTGGACTCTGCAGCAGTTCCATTTCCACGCGCCGAGCGAGAACACCGTGCATGGCAAAAAATACGCAATGGAAATGCATCTGGTGCATAAAAATAACGCAGGTGAGCTGACCGTAGTGGCCGTCATGTTTGATAAAGGCGCCGCGAACCCGGAGCTTGATAAACTGTGGAGCGTGATGCCCCAACAGGCCGAACAGAACATCTCCATTAAGCAGGATCTCAACCTGAACAAGCTGCTCCCGGTCAACAAAACTTACTGGCGCTTCAGCGGTTCACTGACCACCCCACCTTGTTCAGAAGGCGTCACCTGGATTGTGCTTAAGCATCCTCTCACGCTCTCAGCAGAGCAGCTGGAGAAATTCACCCATACAATGCATCACGATAACAACCGCCCGGTACAGGCTCTGCATGGCCGTCTTGTGGTCGAATAATCTGCATTTTTTGCCCTGAGATCATGTTCTAAAATGCGACAGAGATCGCAAAGAAGTGAGGAAATCTGCTGCGAAAAACAGCAGATTATCCCGCTCAACTGTCGCGTTTAATGAGAAATGATGAGAAGTTACGGGAAATTGTAAGCGCTCATAAAACAATCATTTAATTATAACCCAATGATTTAAATGATGAATAATTTTTAACGGAATGATTGAGCGGCGATTCCTTGATCTACAACAGTGGATTGTTCAAAGTTTGGCCTTTCATCTCGTGCAAAAAATGCGTAATATACGCCGCCTTGCAGTCACAGTATGGTCATTTCTTAACTCATGCGCATCGGACACCACCAGCTTAGAAATCGCCTGATCGCAGCCCCAATGGCAGGTATTACCGACCGGCCGTTCAGGACGCTGTGCTATGAGATGGGAGCCGGTTTAACCGTATCCGAGATGATGTCGTCTAACCCGCAGGTCTGGGAAAGCGATAAATCCCGCCTTCGGATGGTGCA
This sequence comes from Enterobacter sp. T2, assembly GCF_010692925.1. Classification (NCBI taxonomy): domain Bacteria; kingdom Pseudomonadati; phylum Pseudomonadota; class Gammaproteobacteria; order Enterobacterales; family Enterobacteriaceae; genus Enterobacter; species Enterobacter sp. T2. Next base: position 4,326,327 of record NZ_CP048736.1, read on the forward strand.
CATTGATGAGCCAGGTATCCGCACCGTGCAAATCGCCGGAAGCGTGCCTGAAGAGATGGCAGATGCCGCGCGTATTAACGTGGAAAGTGGCGCCCAGATTATTGATATCAATATGGGTTGCCCGGCCAAGAAAGTGAATCGCAAGCTTGCAGGTTCAGCCCTTCTGCAATACCCCGATCAGGTGAAGTCTATCCTGACGGCGGTTGTCAGCGCGGTGGACGTTCCTGTTACGTTGAAGATTCGCACGGGTTGGTCGCCGGAACACCGTAACTGTGTAGAGATTGCCCAACTGGCCGAAGACTGTGGCATTCAGGCCCTGACCATTCATGGACGCACTCGCGCCTGTTTGTTCAATGGTGAAGCTGAATACGACAGCATTCGGGCAGTTAAGCAGAAGGTTTCCATTCCGATTATCGCGAATGGCGACATAACTGACCCGCTTAAAGCCAGGGCTGTGCTCGACTATACGGGAGCTGATGCTCTGATGATAGGACGTGCAGCTCAGGGAAGACCCTGGATCTTCCGGGAAATCCAGCATTATCTGGACACTGGGGAGCTGCTTGCCCCACTGCCTCTGGCAGAGGTTAAGCGCTTGCTTTGTTCGCATGTTCGGGAACTGCATGACCATTACGGTCAGGCAAAAGGGTACCGAATTGCGCGTAAACACGTCTTCTGGTATCTCCAGGAGCACGCTCCAGATGACCAGTTTCGGCGCACATTCAACGCCATAGAGGATGCCAGCGAACAGCTGGAGGCGTTGGAGGCATACTTCGAAAATCTTGCGTAATGAAATAAAGAGCTGACAGAACTATGTTCGAACAACGCGTAAATTCTGACGTACTGACCGTTTCTACCGTTAACTCTCAGGACCAGGTAACTCAAAAGCCCCTGCGTGACTCGGTTAAACAGGCACTGAAGAACTATTTTGCTCAACTGAATGGTCAGGATGTTAATGACCTGTATGAGCTGGTACTGGCTGAAGTTGAACAGCCACTGTTGGACATGGTGATGCAATACACCCGCGGTAACCAGACCCGCGCTGCGCTGATGATGGGTATCAACCGTGGTACTCTGCGTAAGAAACTGAAAAAATACGGCATGAACTAATTTCGATTAGCGAAATGCTTGTTTAAAAAGGCGCTACTCGGCATGGGGATGCGCCTTTTTTATTGCCTGTTAATGTTATCGTCAACGCTTTGTAAACCCTCGCGTATCCCGCTTTTAAACCGCAACTTTTCGTGTATATTTCCACCACTTCAGTGGTTCTCTTCTCGCGGACTGACACAATGATTCGTAAATACTGGTGGCTGGTTGTCTTTGCAATCTCCGTTTTCCTCTTCGATGCCCTTTTGATGCAGTGGATTGAACTGATGAGCACTGAAACCGACAAGTGCCGCAATATGAACTCCGTGAACCCGCTCAAATTAGTGAACTGCTCAGAACTCGATTAACGCCCTGACGTCACTGCCCCCGAATTACCCACTAAAAACGGGGATTTAAAACCCTTTGAGCCGTTACCTTACGGTGATAATGTCTCGCCCTTCTCAACCTCTCCTGCTTAACGTCAGACACGAGTAGAACCGACCATGCTGGTTAGCCAATACAACCTTATCCTTGTAGTTCTCTCCTTCGTTGTGGCCATCCTCGCGTCGTATACCGCACTGAATATGGCGGCACGCGTCGCCGGAAGTCAGGGCGTCGCCGCCCGCGTCTGGTTGGCTGGCGGCGGTATTGCGATGGGCATTGGCGTGTGGGCTATGCACTTTATCGGCATGCTGGCGATGGACCTCTCCATGAGCATGAGTTACAACGTCAGCCTGACCATTTTATCCATGGTCATTGCCGTGGGTTCTTCACTGTTTGCACTCTGGCTCGTCAGCTGTGAACAACTGCGCTTGCGCCGTCTGCTACCCGGCGCGCTGGTGATGGGAAGCGGTATTATCGCCATGCATTACACCGGTATGGCCGCGCTGGAAGTGAGGCCCGGTATCGTCTGGGACACGTTGTGGGTGGCCATTTCAGTCATCATTGCCCTTGCCGCTTCGCTTGCTGCATTGTGGCTGACCTTCCGCCTGCGTCACGAAGCGGCTCAGGTCGTGCTGATGCGTCTGGGTGCCGCCATCACAATGGGCATTGCCATTGCCGGTATGCACTACGCCGGGATGAGAGCCGCGCAGTTTCCAATGTCGACGATGACGCACCATGTTGGTATTAACAGCAGCTGGCTCGCCATGCTGGTCAGCGTCGTCGCGCTCTCTATTCTTGGGATCACCCTGCTGGTGTCGATGCTGGATGCCCGTCTTCAGGCACGTACTGCCCTACTGGCCTCATCGCTTGCAGAAGCGAACCGGGAACTTGCTCAACTGGCGCTGCAGGATACGCTAACGCGCCTGCCCAACCGCATCCTGCTGGAAGACCGACTCGATCAGGCGATCAGTAAAGCCGATCGTGAAGGAACCCATTTTGCGCTGATGTTTATGGATCTCGACGGCTTTAAAGCCATCAATGACGCCTATGGTCATGATGTCGGTGACAAACTGCTGGTCGCCGTTACGCAGCGTCTGCTGCTGCTTCTGAAGGGCCAGTTCACTCTTGCACGTATCGGCGGTGATGAGTTTGTTCTGCTGGCTGAGGGCGAAGGCCCGGACGATGCGGCCTCACTGGCAAATTCGCTGGTACGCGCAATCGATAGCCCGTTCAACCTCGACCCTTATGAACTGATGGTGACCCTCAGCATTGGTATCGCTTTTTATCCTCACGACGGCAAAACCGAACGCGAGTTGATGTTTAACGCCGACGCGGCGATGTACCACACCAAGCATATGGGCCGAAACGGTTATCACTTTTTCCAGCCTTCCATGAACACCCTGGCGCAGACCCATCTTCAGTTAATGAACGATCTGTGGATGGCCATCGAACGCAATGAGCTGCGCCTGTTGTATCAGCCAAAATTTCACGCGCCCGCAGGACCTCTCCTCGGGTTTGAGGCACTGTTGCGCTGGCAACATCCTAAGCAGGGACTACTGACGCCGGATCTTTTCCTGCCACTGGCGGAAAAGACGGGGCTTATCATCCCTATTGGTAACTGGGTGATCAATGAAGCCTGCCGCCAGCTGAGAGAATGGCATCTTCAGGGACATCAAGACTGGTCAATGGCTGTAAACCTGTCGACATTGCAGTTTGAACAACCATCACTGGTTAAAACGGTTCTCGACTGCCTGGAGCGCCATCAGGTACCGCCGGAAATGCTGATCCTGGAAGTTACGGAAACGACGGCAATGAGCAACCCGGATGAGAGCGTACGGGTGCTGACAGAATTGACGAATGCAGGCGTGAAAGCGTCCATTGATGACTTTGGAACCGGGTATTCAAGCCTGCTGTATCTCAAGCGCTTACCGGCCTGTGAACTGAAGATCGACAGAGCATTTGTAAAAGAGTTAAGCGGGGAAAGCGAGGATGCCACCATTGTCTCGGCGATTGTGGCTCTCGCAAAAACACTTAACCTGAAAGTCGTGGCTGAAGGTGTGGAAACCGAAGCCCAGCAAACCTTTTTAACAGAGCTGGGTTGTAACACCCTTCAGGGTTATCTGTTAGGCAAACCAGCCAGCGCGCAGACCATAGAGGCGCTTTGTGCGCGAGGTGAAATGTTGCCTGGCGCTGAGCTGTAGTCATCCTGAGGCGACACGCGCAAGACAGGGAGTGTCGCCAGAATACTGTCGACCAGCGCGGGTGCCTGTTGATAGAGATTAAAACTGTCGGTATTCATTAACCAGTTTTTAATGATTCCGCTAAAAAAGCCATGCAATACAATCATGGTCAGCTCAACATTCATCTGCGCCGCAACGATTCTCTGAGAAATACATTTTTCCAGCGTGATACGTAAAGAATCATAATTAAAGCCAATGCGTTTACGGATTTCATCTTCTGAAATCATATCGCTATGAAACTCACATTTATGATACAGAATTTGTAAAAGCGCGCATTGCCGGGGTTCATGCGCGATATACTGTAGTGCAGTAATAAATTGCTCACGAAGCATTAACAACGGGTCATCATTTTCGGAAAGAGAAAGCCTGTCGCAAATAATGTCACGCAGCGGTAATTGCTGTTCCCAGATCGCATTAAATATCTCTGCTTTACTGGTAAAGTGCCAGTAGATGGCACCGCGCGTAACCTTTGCGGCATCCGCGATATCCGTCAGCGTGGTACTGGCCACGCCACGCGTCGCAAACTGCCCGATAGCCGCCTCAATCAACTGCTGTCGGGTCTGTTGAGCCTCTTCTTTTTTTTTACGCGCCATAGGCAGCTACTCGTTACTCACTGGGTTTATACGTGACCTCGGGTTCGGATGGCTGGAATTATTCCCTAAAACCCGTTTTCATTTTGCACAAAAAAAGTCAAATCCCTTAACTCATAATTTATACAAATGCATAATCAATATTTAATTCATGATGTGAATATTTTAAGGCATTAAACCCTCTTTATCTGGTTAGCCTGGAGGGGAGTATATTCATATCTTCTCCGGGCCCCATTCTGATTTTTCCTTCACGCCTCGTCATTCGCACTTATAAATTAAAAAACATTAAATATCCTCATTATTATACGCAGCTACATTTTATTTTTTTATCCCTCTGCCCCAACGACCGTTCTACGGCAAATCTCGGTTAATGGGTATTTAAAGGAACAGTAATGACGAATCATTTCAGACGTTTGCCCTTATCCGGTTTCATTGTCTGCGCTGTACTGCTCTCTGGATGCGATGGCCAGGAAAACCAACAACAACATCCCCAGGCACCTCAGGTCAGCGTGCATATCGTGAAAAGCGCGCCGCTGGCGGTCACCACTGAACTCCCGGGCAGAACGGATGCATTCCGCGTGGCGGAGGTTCGTCCACAGGTTAGCGGTATCATCCTGCGTCGTAACTTCACGGAAGGTAGCGATGTAAAAGCAGGAGATTCGCTTTACCAGATTGATCCTGCGACCTATCAGGCGGCTTACGACAGCGCGAAAGGTGAGCTGGCGAAGGCCCAGGCGGCGGCCAATATTGCGCATCTGACAGTAAAACGTTATCTCCCGCTGGTAGGCACCCAGTATGTCAGCAAGCAAGAGTATGACCAGGCCGTGGCAACAGCCCAACAGGCCGATGCCAGTGTTATCGCCGCCAAAGCCGGCGTCGAAAGTGCACGTATTAACCTTGCCTATACCAAAGTGACGTCTCCCGTCGATGGGCGCATCGGCAAATCCAGCGTGACAGAAGGTGCTCTCGTCACGAACGGGCAGGCCTCTGCACTGGCAACAGTCCAGCAGCTTGATCCGATTTACGTCGACGTCACCCAGTCCAGCAATGAATTTATGCGCCTGAAACAGACAAGCCTGCAAAAAGGCGACACGGCCAGCAGCGTTGAACTGCTGATGGAAAATGGTCAGCCTTATCCGCTGAAAGGAACGTTGCAGTTCTCAGACGTCACGGTGGATGAAAGTACCGGTTCGATTACCTTGCGCGCCATTTTCCCTAACCCTCAACACCTTCTGTTACCCGGGATGTTCGTTCGCGCCCGCATTGATGAAGGCACACAGCCGAATGCAATTCTGATTCCCCAGCAGGGCCTGACCCGTACGCCGCGAGGGGATGCAACCGTCATGGTGGTTAACGATAAAAACCAGGTTGAGCCACGCACCGTCGTTGCGCCTCAGGCCATTGGCGATCGCTGGCTGGTGACGGAAGGGCTGAAAAACGGTGACCGCGTGATTGTCAGCGGATTACAAAAAGCCAGGCCAGGTGCCACCGTCGTCGCCACCCCAGATACCACCACAGCGCCCGCCAGTTAAGGAACGACGACATGGCTAATTTCTTTATTCAGCGGCCGGTTTTCGCCTGGGTACTTGCCATCATTTTGATGATTGCAGGCGGGCTGGCTATTCTCAAACTGCCCGTTGCCCAGTATCCAACGATTGCCCCGCCAGCCGTTGCGATTTCCGCAACCTACCCCGGCGCAGATGCCCAGACGGTACAGGATACCGTGACCCAGGTTATCGAACAGAACATGAACGGTATCGATAACCTGATGTATATGTCCTCCACCAGCGATTCAGCGGGTAATGTCACCATCACCCTGACCTTCGAGTCGGGAACAGACCCGGACATCGCCCAGGTGCAGGTGCAGAACACGTTGCAGCTGGCCATGCCGCTGCTGCCGCAAGAAGTTCAGCAGCAAGGGATTGGCGTTGAGAAGTCCAGCAGCAGCTTCCTTTTGGTCGCCGGTTTTGTTTCGGACAATAAAAGCCTTACTCAGGATGATATCTCCGACTACGTCGCTTCGAACGTCAAGGATGCCATCAGCCGAACATCGGGTGTCGGCGACGTTCAGCTGTTTGGTGCCCAGTATGCGATGCGCATCTGGCTCGACAGTAACGCGATGAACAAATACCAACTGACGCCGCTGGATATTATCAATCAGTTAAAAACGCAGAACGACCAGATAGCGGCAGGCCAGTTGGGTGGAACACCATCAGTCCCTGGACAGCAGCTGAATGCCTCCATCATCGCGCAAACTCGCCTGAAATCACCGGAAGAGTTTGGTCGCGTCACGCTCAAAGTGAACCAGGACGGCTCAATGGTTCATCTGAAGGATGTGGCTCGCATTGAGTTGGGTGGCGAAAACTACAATATGGTGACCAAAATCAACGGGCAGGCGGCAACCGGTCTGGGGATTAAGCTCGCTACTGGTGCAAACGCGCTGGATACGGCGGCAGCCATCAAGAGCAAGCTGGCACAACTGCAACAGTTCTTCCCGCAGGGACTGAAGGTCGTCTACCCCTACGACACCACGCCTTTTGTGAAAATCTCGATTCATGAAGTGGTGAAGACCCTGTTTGAGGCGATCATTCTGGTCTTCCTGGTCATGTATCTGTTCCTGCAAAACCTGCGGGCAACGCTGATCCCAACGATCGCCGTGCCGGTTGTTCTGCTGGGGACCTTCGCCGTGCTGGCTGCGTTCGGTTTCTCCATCAATACCCTGACGATGTTTGGGATGGTGCTGGCGATAGGGCTACTGGTTGATGACGCCATCGTGGTCGTCGAGAACGTTGAGCGCGTGATGGTGGAAGATAAACTGCCGCCGAAAGAGGCCACGCAGAAGTCGATGGAGCAGATTCAGGGCGCGCTGGTGGGGATCGCCATGGTCCTCTCGGCGGTCTTTGTTCCGATGGCCTTTTTTGGTGGCTCGACTGGGGCCATCTATCGCCAGTTCTCGTTAACTATCGTTTCCGCGATGGCGCTATCCGTGCTGGTCGCGCTGATCCTGACCCCTGCACTCTGCGCAACGTTGCTTAAGCCCGTCTCCAGCGACCACCATGAGAAGAAAAGGGGCTTCTTTGGCTGGTTCAATGCGCTCTTTGATAAGAGTGTGGAACACTACAGCAACAGCGTGAGCGGTATTTTGCGTAAGACCGGTCGCTATCTGGTGGTGTATGTCATTATTGTTGGTGGCATGGCGGTGTTGTTCCTGCGCTTACCGACCTCCTTCCTGCCCGAAGAGGACCAGGGGGTCTTTATGACAATGGTTCAACTCCCGGCGGGGGCGACCCAGACGCGTACTCAGGCGGTCCTCGACCAGGTTCAGGACTACTATCTGGACAAAGAGAAGGCGAACGTTGAATCCGTCTTCACCGTAAACGGCTTTAGCTTTAGCGGCCAGGGTCAGAACTCCGGTATTGCCTTTGTCAGCCTGAAGCCCTGGGAGGAGCGCCCGGGCGAGAAAAATAGCGTTGAAGCTATCGTGGGTCGCGCGACAAAAGCGTTCAGTCAGATTAAAGACGGCCTGGTGTTCCCGTTCAACCTGCCTGCGATTATTGAGCTTGGAACCGCAACGGGATTCGACTTTGAACTTATCGATCAGGCTAACCTGGGACATACCCAGCTGACGCAGGCACGTAATCAACTGCTCGCGATGGTAAAAGAGCACCCAGACCTGCTGGTGCGCGTGCGTCCAAACGGACTGGAAGATACGCCTCAGTTCAAGCTGGATGTCGATCAGGAAAAGGCGCAGGCATTGGGCGTCAGTCTTTCCGACGTCAACCAGACCATCTCAACGGCGTTGGGTGGCACCTATGTGAACGACTTTATCGACCACGGGCGCGTGAAAAAAGTTTACGTGCAGGCAGATGCCCGTTTCCGCATGCTGCCGGGGGACATTAACAACCTTTACGTGCGCAGCGCGAACGGAGAGATGGTTCCCTTCTCCGCCTTTAGCTACTCTCACTGGGTTTATGGCTCACCTCGCCTGGAACGCTTCAACGGGATGCCTTCAATGGAGATCCTCGGGGAATCCGCACCGGGTAAAAGTACCGGGGAAGCAATGGTGTTGATGGAAAGCCTGGCCGCAAAACTGCCTGCAGGAATTGGCTATGACTGGACGGGCATGTCTTATCAGGAACGCCTTTCCGGTAACCAGGCGCCCGCACTGTATGCCATTTCACTGATCGTGGTGTTCCTGTGTCTGGCGGCCCTGTATGAGAGCTGGTCCATCCCATTCTCCGTGATGCTGGTTGTGCCGCTGGGTGTTATCGGTGCTCTGCTCGCCGCGTCGCTGCGCGGATTGAACAATGACGTCTATTTCCAGGTCGGCCTGCTGACGACAATTGGCCTGTCGGCGAAAAACGCCATCCTGATTGTCGAATTTGCTAAGGACCTGATGGATAAAGAAGGTAAAGGGATTATTGAAGCCACCCTGGAAGCATCAAGGATGCGCCTTCGACCGATCCTGATGACCTCCCTGGCCTTTATCCTTGGCGTCATGCCGCTGGTAATCAGTACCGGAGCCGGGAGCGGTGCGCAAAATGCTGTCGGTACGGGCGTTATGGGAGGCATGCTTTCCGCGACGCTGCTGGCGATTTTCTTTGTTCCCGTTTTCTTTGTGGTTGTCCGGCGACGGTTTACCCGCCATAAAGAGTAACGCCCCCATGAAAGGCACCCTGTGGTGCCTTTTTTATTTTTAATATAAACAATAGATTAGACATTATTGAATTGCAGTGTTAAAAATGCGGTGATTTACATTAAGTAGAAACGCCCTGTTGTGTCTTCATAATTTCTCCATTAATTCATCCTGAAACCGACTTTTCTCCACGATTTTTACAAACGACATACTTTGAGATTATTCCCCGTGCAACGAGGTGTTACCCCGGTGGTAAAATAGCCTCCAGTTCGTTAATAGCCCTCCTGGCTTTGTAGCGAATGAGAAATAATACTGAGGTAACATCATGAAAAGATTCATTTCCGTTGCACTTCTCGCTGCGCTACTTGCTGGATGCGCGCACGATTCTCCATGTGTACCGGTTTACGATGACCAGGGTCGACTGGTTCATACCAATACCTGTATGAAAGGCACCACCCAGGATAACTGGGAAACCGCGGGTGCTATCGCCGGCGGAGCGGCTGCCGTGGCGGGTTTGACGCTGGGTATCGTTGCCCTGACGAAGTAACATCAATTAAGAAAGCGCGGCTCGGGCCGCGCTTTTGCGTTTAAAAAGTGCATTGTTTTCTAATTAGTAAAAAAAAAGCCCCGTTTTTATTCAAGAAATTAATTCCCATCGACTGGCTATCACATCTTTTTAGTATATAAAAGTTTATTTCATATTTTATCGTGATGATTTTCACACATTAATCTTATTGAATACCCTGCCAATATTCACTTCAGAAACTATCTCTTGATTTATCTCATCCTCATCGAAACTTTTGCTCCGATTTGTGGCACAGGTTGTAATTTCGCACCGTTTCGGGGCGTTCGTTTTATTTAAGCGTGTCTACACTCAGCATTAAGCGTTCTGTTATCACTTATTTTGTGGAACGCAAAACTGGCATTACGTTTGCTTTATAAACGTTGGCCAAAGCCACAGACAGGTTTAGCGCTTAAAAAGCGCTTCTATAACGATAAATTTCGCCACACAGGATGCATTATGAAAAAGACGATGATAGCCAGCCTGACCGCTGCAGGCATGTTGTTTGCCGTAGCGGGCCAGGCCCATGCGGGTACGACACTGGATGCCGTTAAAAAGAAAGGTTTTGTTCAATGTGGTATCAGTGATGGTCTGCCTGGCTTCTCATATGCCGATGCGAACGGCAAATTTACCGGTATTGATGTGGATGTCTGCCGCGGCGTCGCAGCTGCCGTTTTTGGGGATGACAGCAAAGTAAAATACACCCCGCTGACGGCGAAAGAACGCTTTACGGCGCTGCAATCCGGTGAAGTTGACATGCTCTCTCGTAATACCACCTGGACCTCCTCTCGTGATGCAGGTATGGGGATGTCATTTACCGGCGTGACCTATTATGACGGCATCGGATTCCTGACCCACAATAAAGCGGGCCTGAAAAGTGCCAAAGAACTGGATGGCGCCACCGTGTGTATCCAGGCGGGTACGGATACTGAGCTGAACGTCGCGGATTATTTCAAAGCCAATAAGATGAAATACACCCCTGTGACGTTTGATCGCTCGGATGAATCAGCCAAAGCACTGGAATCCGGCCGTTGCGACACGCTGGCCTCTGACCAGTCACAGCTGTATGCCTTACGTATTAAGCTGAGCAACCCGGCAGAATGGATTGTGCTGCCAGAAGTGATCTCCAAAGAACCTCTCGGACCTGTTGTTCGTCGTGGTGATGAAGACTGGTTCTCCATTGTTCGCTGGACCCTGTTTGCCATGCTGAACGCGGAAGAGATGGGCATCAACTCGAAAAACGTTGATGAGAAAGCCGCTAATCCATCCAACCCGGATATGGCTCACCTGCTCGGTAAAGAGGGTGATTTCGGCAAGGATCTGAAGCTGGATAACAAGTGGGCTTACAACATCATCAAGCAGGTGGGTAACTATTCTGAGATCTTTGAGCGCAACGTAGGATCGGAAAGCCCGCTGAAGATCAAACGCGGCCAGAACAATCTCTGGAATAACGGCGGCATTCAGTACGCGCCACCAGTACGTTAAGTCAAAGCTGTAACGGGCACTGCTCAGGCGGTGCCCAGTCCAGAGTCATGGTTACTGAGGTTTCTTTATGTCCCATCGCCGCTCAGCCGTAAAAGGAACGCTATCCTTTTCTCATCCCGCGGTCCGCGCCTGGCTATTCCAGATCATTGCTATTGTTGCGGTTGTTCTCATCGCCGTGTATCTCATCCATAACACCATCACCAACCTGAATAACCGCGGTATTACCTCCGGTTTTGCGTTCCTGGATCGCAGTGCAGGGTTTGGTATTGTTCAACATCTTATTGATTATGAGGAAGGTGACACGTACGGACGCGTGTTTGTGGTCGGTTTACTGAATACGCTGCTGGTATCGGCGCTTTGTATTGTCTTCGCCTCGATATTGGGTTTCTTTATTGGCCTGGCTCGTCTTTCTGAAAACTGGCTCCTGCGGAAGCTTTCAACCTTTTATATTGAGACTTTCCGCAACATCCCACCGCTGCTGCAGATCTTTTTCTGGTATTTCGCGGTCCTGCGTAACCTTCCTGGCCCCCGTCAGGCCGTCGATGCGTTTGAGCTGTTTTTCCTGAGTAATCGTGGGCTATACATTCCCTCTCCGCAGTTCGCCGAAGGGCTTTACGCCTTCATCGTCGCAGTTATTATTGCGATCGCCATTTCTGTGGGGCTGTTCCGTTATAACCGCAAGCACCAGATTAAAACAGGGCAGCTTCGTAAAACATGGCCCGTTGGCGCTGCGCTAATTGTTGGCTTACCGTTAGTCGCTCACTGGCTTTTTGGTGCGGCTTTGCACTGGGATATCCCCCATCTGCGCGGGTTCAATTTCCAGGGTGGGATGGTGTTAATTCCTGAACTGGCAGCACTCACGCTGGCGCTCTCGATTTATACCTCCGCATTTATTGCAGAAATCATTCGCTCCGGGATCCAGGCGGTGCCTTACGGACAGCACGAGGCGGCGCGTTCACTTGGTTTACCGAATACCGTGACGTTGCGCCAGGTCATTATTCCCCAGGCCCTGCGGGTAATCATTCCGCCACTGACCAGTCAGTATCTCAACATTGTCAAAAACTCCTCTCTGGCCGCCGCGATTGGTTACCCGGATATGGTGTCTCTCTTCGCCGGCACCGTGCTTAACCAGACCGGACAAGCTATAGAAACCATTGCCATCACCATGTCTGTCTATCTGATCATCAGTCTGGCGATTTCATTGCTGATGAACCTTTATAACCGCCGTATTGCACTGGTCGAGCGCTAAGGATTTATGATGTCGAAAGCGATACTGTCGCACTCCTCGCGTCCAGCCAGCACAACCGGTGGACGTTTCATTATCTGGGCACGTAAGAACCTGTTCTCCAGCTGGAGCAACAGCCTGCTGACAATAGTCTGCCTGTGGTTGATGTGGGAACTGATCCCGCCGCTACTCAACTGGGCATTCCTGCAGGCGAACTGGGTGGGTTCCACGCGTGCCGACTGTACGAAAGCGGGCGCATGCTGGGTGTTTATTCACGAGCGTTTTGGCCAGTTCATGTATGGATTGTATCCTCATGAACAGCGCTGGCGGATTAATCTGGCGCTGGCTATCGGTCTGCTTTCCATCGCCGTAATGTTCTGGAAAAAGCTACCTCATCGCGGACGCTATATTGCCGGCTGGGCTGTGGCGTATCCCATTATTGTTTGGGTGTTGTTGTATGGCGGCTTCCTTGGGCTGGAACGCGTTGAAACACGCCAGTGGGGTGGTCTGACGCTGACGTTGATTATCGCTTCCGTGGGGATAGCTGGCGCTCTGCCGTGGGGCATTTTACTCGCTCTGGGTCGTCGTTCAACAATGCCGGTCGTGCGTGTGCTCTCCGTGATCTTCATTGAGTTCTGGCGTGGCGTACCACTGATCACCGTATTGTTTATGTCTTCGGTCATGCTGCCGCTGTTTATGGCAGAAGGTACAACGATCGACAAACTGATTCGTGCCCTGGTCGGGGTGATTCTGTTTCAGTCTGCCTATGTCGCTGAAGTTGTGCGTGGTGGCCTGCAGGCGTTACCTAAAGGCCAGTACGAAGCAGCGGAATCACTGGCTCTCGGATACTGGAAAACGCAGGGGTTGGTCATCCTTCCACAAGCACTCAAGCTGGTGATCCCGGGCCTGGTCAACACGATCATCGCCCTCTTCAAAGATACCAGCCTGGTCATCATCATCGGATTGTTCGATCTCTTTAGCAGCGTGCAGCAGGCAACCGTTGACCCTGCCTGGCTGGGCATGTCCACCGAGGGATATGTCTTTGCTGCTCTGATCTACTGGATCTTTTGTTTTAGCATGTCGCGCTACAGCCAGCACCTGGAAAAGCGCTTTAACACCGGGCGTACACCGCACTGAGGAAATTATGAGCCAAATTACTATGACACCCGCCGACGCGATGATTACGCTGGAAAATGTGAATAAATGGTATGGACAGTTTCATGTCCTTAAAGACATTAATCTCAAGGTAAAGCAAGGCGAACGAATCGTTCTTTGCGGCCCTTCCGGTTCAGGTAAATCGACAACCATTCGCTGTATCAACCATCTTGAAGAGCATCAGCAGGGACGCATTGTGGTTGATGGTATCGAACTGAATGAAGATATTCGCAATATCGAACGCGTGCGCCAGGAAGTGGGGATGGTATTTCAGCACTTTAATCTATTTCCCCACCTGACCGTTCTGCAGAACTGTACGCTTGCGCCGATTTGGGTACGAAAGATGCCGAAACAGGAAGCGGAGGCGTTGGCAATGCATTACCTCGAACGCGTACGTATTGCAGAGCACGCCAATAAGTTTCCCGGCCAGATCTCAGGCGGACAACAGCAGCGTGTGGCTATCGCCCGTTCGCTATGCATGAAACCCAAAATTATGCTGTTTGACGAACCGACATCTGCGCTGGATCCGGAAATGGTGAAAGAAGTGCTGGATACTATGATTGGGCTGGCGCAATCCGGGATGACGATGTTGTGCGTGACGCATGAGATGGGTTTTGCCAGAACGGTGGCAGACCGGGTGATCTTTATGGACCGCGGTGAGATCGTTGAACAGGCCCCACCGGATGAATTCTTTGCGCATCCGAAGTCGGAACGTACGCGTGCATTCCTGTCGCAGGTGATTCATTAGTCATTTGCTTTGCCGGGTGGAGGCTTTGCCTTACCCGGCCTACCGTTTTTTCTGCACATAAACGCAAAAAGGCCATCCTTTCGGATGGCCTTTTCACTTATTTGATGTCTGGCAGTTCCCTACTCTCACATGGGGAGACCCCACACTACCATCGGCGCTACGGCGTTTCACTTCTGAGTTCGGCATGGGGTCAGGTGGGACCACCGCGCTAAAGCCGCCAGACAAATTCTTTTACTTCTTGCCGAACTTTAACCTAAGTATAAAGTGGTGCTGATACCCAGAGTCGAACTGGGGACCTCACCCTTACCAAGGGTGCGCTCTACCAACTGAGCCATATCAGCACACTAAATTTGATGCCTGGCAGTTCCCTACTCTCACATGGGGAGACCCCACACTACCATCGGCGCTACGGCGTTTCACTTCTGAGTTCGGCATGGGGTCAGGTGGGACCACCGCGCTAAAGCCGCCAGGCAAATTCTGTTATCTGTATCAGGCTGAAAATCGTCTCTCTTCGCCAAAACACCTTCGGCGTTGTAAGGTTAAGCCTCACGGTTCATTAGTATCGGTTAGCTCAACGCATCGCTGCGCTTACACACCCGACCTATCAACGTCGTCGTCTTCAACGTTCCTTCAGGAGACTTATAGTCTCAGGGAGAACTCATCTCGGGGCAAGTTTCGTGCTTAGATGCTTTCAGCACTTATCTCTTCCGCATTTAGCTACCGGGCAGTGCCATTGGCATGACAACCCGAACACCAGTGATGCGTCCACTCCGGTCCTCTCGTACTAGGAGCAGCCCCCCTCAATTCTCCAGCGCCCACGGCAGATAGGGACCGAACTGTCTCACGACGTTCTAAACCCAGCTCGCGTACCACTTTAAATGGCGAACAGCCATACCCTTGGGACCTACTTCAGCCCCAGGATGTGATGAGCCGACATCGAGGTGCCAAACACCGCCGTCGATATGAACTCTTGGGCGGTATCAGCCTGTTATCCCCGGAGTACCTTTTATCCGTTGAGCGATGGCCCTTCCATTCAGAACCACCGGATCACTATGACCTGCTTTCGCACCTGCTCGAGCCGTCACTCTCGCAGTCAAGCTAGCTTATGCCATTGCACTAACCTCCTGATGTCCGACCAGGATTAGCTAACCTTCGTGCTCCTCCGTTACTCTTTGGGAGGAGACCGCCCCAGTCAAACTACCCACCAGACACTGTCCGCAACCCGGATCACGGGTCTACGTTAGAACACCAGCCATTAAAGGGTGGTATTTCAAGGTTGGCTCCACGCAGACTGGCGTCCACGCTTCAAAGCCTCCCACCTATCCTACACATCAAGGACCAGTGTTCAGTGTCAAGCTATAGTAAAGGTTCACGGGGTCTTTCCGTCTTGCCGCGGGTACACTGCATCTTCACAGCGAGTTCAATTTCACTGAGTCTCGGGTGGAGACAGCCTGGCCATCATTACGCCATTCGTGCAGGTCGGAACTTACCCGACAAGGAATTTCGCTACCTTAGGACCGTTATAGTTACGGCCGCCGTTTACCGGGGCTTCGATCAAGAGCTTCGCGTTGCCGCTAACCCCATCAATTAACCTTCCGGCACCGGGCAGGCGTCACACCGTATACGTCCACTTTCGTGTTTGCACAGTGCTGTGTTTTTAATAAACAGTTGCAGCCAGCTGGTATCTTCGACTGATTTCAGCTCCACCCGCAGGGGCTTCACCTACATATCAGCGTGCCTTCTCCCGAAGTTACGGCACCATTTTGCCTAGTTCCTTCACCCGAGTTCTCTCAAGCGCCTTGGTATTCTCTACCTGACCACCTGTGTCGGTTTGGGGTACGATTTCGTGTTACCTGATGCTTAGAGGCTTTTCCTGGAAGCAGGGCATTTGTTACTTCAGCACCGTAGTGCCTCGTCATCACACCTCAGCGTTAAAAAGGTACCGGATTTACCTGGAACCTCCGCCTACATGCTTAAACCGGGACAACCGTCGCCCGGCTAACATAGCCTTCTCCGTCCCCCCTTCGCAGTAACACCAAGTACAGGAATATTAACCTGTTTCCCATCGACTACGCCTTTCGGCCTCGCCTTAGGGGTCGACTCACCCTGCCCCGATTAACGTTGGACAGGAACCCTTGGTCTTCCGGCGAGCGGGCTTTTCACCCGCTTTATCGTTACTTATGTCAGCATTCGCACTTCTGATACCTCCAGCAACCCTCACAGGCCACCTTCAACGGCTTACAGAACGCTCCCCTACCCAACAACGCATAAGCGTCGCTGCCGCAGCTTCGGTGCATGGTTTAGCCCCGTTACATCTTCCGCGCAGGCCGACTCGACCAGTGAGCTATTACGCTTTCTTTAAATGATGGCTGCTTCTAAGCCAACATCCTGGCTGTCTGTGCCTTCCCACATCGTTTCCCACTTAACCATGACTTTGGGACCTTAGCTGGCGGTCTGGGTTGTTTCCCTCTTCACGACGGACGTTAGCACCCGCCGTGTGTCTCCCGTGATAACATTCTTCGGTATTCGTAGTTTGCATCGGGTTGGTAAGCCGGGATGGCCCCCTAGCCGAAACAGTGCTCTACCCCCGAAGATGAGTTCACGAGGCGCTACCTAAATAGCTTTCGGGGAGAACCAGCTATCTCCCGGTTTGATTGGCCTTTCACCCCCAGCCACAGGTCATCCGCTAATTTTTCAACATTAGTCGGTTCGGTCCTCCAGTTAGTGTTACCCAACCTTCAACCTGCCCATGGCTAGATCACCGGGTTTCGGGTCTATACCCTGCAACTTAACGCCCAGTTAAGACTCGGTTTCCCTTCGGCTCCCCTATACGGTTAACCTTGCTACAGAATATAAGTCGCTGACCCATTATACAAAAGGTACGCAGTCACCTAACAAGTAGGCTCCCACTGCTTGTACGTACACGGTTTCAGGTTCTTTTTCACTCCCCTCGCCGGGGTTCTTTTCGCCTTTCCCTCACGGTACTGGTTCACTATCGGTCAGTCAGGAGTATTTAGCCTTGGAGGATGGTCCCCCCATATTCAGACAGGATACCACGTGTCCCGCCCTACTCTTCGAGTTCACAACCTGTGCATTTTCGTGTACGGGACTATCACCCTGTACCGTCGGACTTTCCAGACCGTTCCACTAACACACAAGCTGATTCAGACTCCGGGCTGCTCCCCGTTCGCTCGCCGCTACTGGGGGAATCTCGGTTGATTTCTTTTCCTCGGGGTACTTAGATGTTTCAGTTCCCCCGGTTCGCCTCGTTAACCTATGTATTCAGTTAACGATAGTGTGTCGAAACACACTGGGTTTCCCCATTCGGACATCGCCGGGTCAAAGGTTCATATCACCTCGCCGGCGCTTTTCGCAGATTAGCACGTCCTTCATCGCCTCTGACTGCCAGGGCATCCACCGTGTACGCTTAGTCGCTTAACCTCACAACCCGAAGATGTTTCTTTCGATTCATCATCGGTTTGCGAAAATTTGAGAGACTCGAACACACATAACATGTGTGTCGTTTCAATTTTCAGCTTGATCCAGATTTTTAAAGAGCAAATATCTCAAACATGACTCGCAAGTCAGTTTTGAGATATGACGGCAGGTGACTTTCACTCACGAACCAGCAAGTGGCGTCCCCTAGGGGATTCGAACCCCTGTTACCGCCGTGAAAGGGCGGTGTCCTGGGCCTCTAGACGAAGGGGACACTGAAGTCTCAATCGCAAGACGCCTTGCTATTTACTTTTCATCAGACAATCTGTGTGAGCACTACAAAGGCAGGTTCTTTAAGGTAAGGAGGTGATCCAACCGCAGGTTCCCCTACGGTTACCTTGTTACGACTTCACCCCAGTCATGAATCACAAAGTGGTAAGCGCCCTCCCGAAGGTTAAGCTACCTACTTCTTTTGCAACCCACTCCCATGGTGTGACGGGCGGTGTGTACAAGGCCCGGGAACGTATTCACCGTAGCATTCTGATCTACGATTACTAGCGATTCCGACTTCATGGAGTCGAGTTGCAGACTCCAATCCGGACTACGACGCACTTTATGAGGTCCGCTTGCTCTCGCGAGGTCGCTTCTCTTTGTATGCGCCATTGTAGCACGTGTGTAGCCCTACTCGTAAGGGCCATGATGACTTGACGTCATCCCCACCTTCCTCCAGTTTATCACTGGCAGTCTCCTTTGAGTTCCCGGCCTAACCGCTGGCAACAAAGGATAAGGGTTGCGCTCGTTGCGGGACTTAACCCAACATTTCACAACACGAGCTGACGACAGCCATGCAGCACCTGTCTCAGAGTTCCCGAAGGCACCAATCCATCTCTGGAAAGTTCTCTGGATGTCAAGAGTAGGTAAGGTTCTTCGCGTTGCATCGAATTAAACCACATGCTCCACCGCTTGTGCGGGCCCCCGTCAATTCATTTGAGTTTTAACCTTGCGGCCGTACTCCCCAGGCGGTCGACTTAACGCGTTAGCTCCGGAAGCCACGCCTCAAGGGCACAACCTCCAAGTCGACATCGTTTACGGCGTGGACTACCAGGGTATCTAATCCTGTTTGCTCCCCACGCTTTCGCACCTGAGCGTCAGTCTTTGTCCAGGGGGCCGCCTTCGCCACCGGTATTCCTCCAGATCTCTACGCATTTCACCGCTACACCTGGAATTCTACCCCCCTCTACAAGACTCTAGCCTGCCAGTTTCGAATGCAGTTCCCAGGTTGAGCCCGGGGATTTCACATCCGACTTGACAGACCGCCTGCGTGCGCTTTACGCCCAGTAATTCCGATTAACGCTTGCACCCTCCGTATTACCGCGGCTGCTGGCACGGAGTTAGCCGGTGCTTCTTCTGCGGGTAACGTCAATTGCTGTGGTTATTAACCACAACACCTTCCTCCCCGCTGAAAGTACTTTACAACCCGAAGGCCTTCTTCATACACGCGGCATGGCTGCATCAGGCTTGCGCCCATTGTGCAATATTCCCCACTGCTGCCTCCCGTAGGAGTCTGGACCGTGTCTCAGTTCCAGTGTGGCTGGTCATCCTCTCAGACCAGCTAGGGATCGTCGCCTAGGTGAGCCGTTACCCCACCTACTAGCTAATCCCATCTGGGCACATCTGATGGCAAGAGGCCCGAAGGTCCCCCTCTTTGGTCTTGCGACGTTATGCGGTATTAGCTACCGTTTCCAGTAGTTATCCCCCTCCATCAGGCAGTTTCCCAGACATTACTCACCCGTCCGCCACTCGTCACCCGAGAGCAAGCTCTCTGTGCTACCGTTCGACTTGCATGTGTTAGGCCTGCCGCCAGCGTTCAATCTGAGCCATGATCAAACTCTTCAATTTAAGTTTGATGCTCGTGAATTAAACTTCGTAATGAATTACGTATGTTCACTCAGAGACTTGGTATTCATTTATTGTCCGAAGACATTAAGAATCCATGTCACTTTGAGTGCCCACACAGATTGTCTGATAAATTGTTAAAGAGCAGTGCAACGCGGCTTTCGCTCACCGTTGCGAGGTGGCGTATATTACGCTTTCCTCTTTCAGAGTCAACCCGTTATTTCAGGATTTTTTCTCTTCAACCGACCGGGTTGTCTGTGAAGTGATTCACATCTGCCGTGTCGATGGAGGCGCATTATAGGGATCCCATTTTTTAGCACAAGTATTTTTTAGATCTTTTTTTCCAACTGTTGATTTTCCGCGCTTTTCGCTGAAATCCCGCCCGATATGCTTAAATATTGACGTATTTTGCCTTGCCTCGATCCCATATTATGATCAAAGTCTTCTGTCTAGCGCTCATCCTTAGAGGTAGTTATGTCTACTGTATTACGTCCTTATAAAGATCTGTTCCCCAAACAAGGCGATCGCGTGATGATCGATGCCAGCAGCGTAGTCGTAGGTGATGTCCGACTGGCTGATGATGTCAGTATCTGGCCACTCGTTGCCATCAGGGGAGACGTTAACTCTGTGTCGATTGGCGCACGTACCAATATTCAGGACGGCAGCGTTCTGCATGTCACGCACAAATCCTCTTATAACCCGGAAGGTAATCCACTCATTATTGGAGAGGATGTCACCGTCGGTCACAAAGTGATGCTTCACGGCTGCACTATAGGAAATCGCGTACTTGTTGGCATGGGATCGATTTTGCTGGATGGCGTCATAGTAGAAGATGACGTAATGATTGGTGCCGGTAGCCTGGTCCCGCAGAACAAACGGCTGGAGAGCGGCTATCTCTATCTGGGTAGCCCTGTAAAACAGATCCGCCCCCTGAAGGAGGCAGAGATCGAAGGATTAAAATACTCGGCGAACAACTACGTTAAATGGAAGAATGACTATCTGGATCAGGATAACCAGACCCAGCCCTGATCGTCTTCCTGCTGGTCGCGGATTAAATCGCTGGCTTCTTCTTCAAGATCCCAGCGATTTTCACAAAATATGTCTAAAGGGTCTGAACCGCCAAAACGACGTAGCAGCGTTTCCCCATGAATGGCACAGGTAAGCTGCATCCCCTGCACCAGCACCGGGAAGCAGACTGCTTGTTTATCCTCATCCCAGCTCTCTCTGTCCGGGAAGTGAATAGCCTGATTCACGCCGAAAGCTCCTGCTTTAACTTTTCTATCACCGGCTCGACTGCAGGTAACACTCCATGCCAGAGCAGCACCGCATGCGCAGCCTGGCCCACCAGCATCCCCAGCCCGTCGGCTAACTGTTTCGCGCCATGTTCTTCACACCACATAAGGAAGGGTGTCTTCCCTTTCTGGTAAAACATGTCATAGAAGTACATATGAGAGTTGATAAGAGAAACGGGGATTGCCGGGATCTCACCATTAATGCCGCTGGACGTGGCATTGATGACCAGATCAAATTCACGGTCTTCGAGATCCTCAAGCGCGATGGCGCTCACGCTACCGGTATGGGCAAACAACGCCGCCAGCGCTTCTGCCCTGGAAAAGGTTCTGTTGGTAATGGTCACTGCACAGTCCAGTGAAAGCAGGGGCAACAGCACGCCCCGCGATGCACCACCCGCACCAATCAGCAGAACCCGGAAACCAGGCTTGATAAACGAAAGTCTTTCCAGATCGCTCAGTAAACCAATCCCGTCAGTGTTGTCACCCAGAAGGCGGCCATCCTCAAGCCGTTTTAAGGTATTTACTGCACCAGCAAGTGAAGCACGCTCGGTCAGTTCGTCTGCACGTTCAAATGCCTCTTCTTTAAAGGGAACCGTCACATTCGCCCCTTTGCCGCCCGCAGCGAAAAACGCCTCGAGCGTTGGGATAAATGCATCAACCGGTGCCAGCACGCGACCGTAAGGGTGATCTATCTGCAACTGTTCCGCAAATTGCTGATGGATCAAGGGTGACTTACTGTGTGCAATCGGGTTACCAAAAACAGCATAAGTTTCCATGAGATTACCCCTGGCGAAAACGTTCACCGGTTAATGCGTCGCGAATTTCGGACGGATTCAGGCGCCCTCCCGTCTCGCCGGCAGCAACCGGGAAATCATTCCCAAACTGTGCCAGCACTTCTTCGGTTGTCCGGCACGGAGGTAACCCGGTCAGATTCGCGCTGGTTGAAACCAGTGGTTTACCAAACGCCACACAAAGCTCAACCACCAGCGGATGGTCGGTGACGCGCACCGCCAGCGAATCAAACCTTCCGGTTAACCAGCGCGGTGTTGTCGGCTGGGCCGGGAAAACGAAGGTCACCGGTCCAGGCCATACGGAGAAGATGGCTTCACGCTGGGCCGGGGTAAGCATGGAATCATCAATGTAAGGTTTAAGCTGCTCATAATTGGCCGCGATTAAAATCAGTCCTTTTTCGACAGGCCGTTGCTTAAGTGCCAGCAATCGGCCAACGGCCGTCTCACTGTCAGGATCGCAACCGACCCCAAAAACAGCTTCAGTTGGATAAGCGATGACTTCTTCTTTTTTCAGTACGTCCACTGCATACGCAATGGAACCTGATGGCAGGTTATTATTCACTGTTTTGATCCGCCGGAACCGGCTTTCCACATTGTTTACTGGCGCAGAAGCGTTTAATGCCTTGCGCGGTTTTCTTCTCGATGAGTAGCGGATAATGGCAATGCACGCAGATACCCGCTACCGGTTTGAAATTGATAACGAACTGGCAGTCAGGGTAACGATCGCAGGAATGGAAAGTCTTACCAAAACGAGAACGACGCTGTACCAGTTGACCACGTTGGCACTGAGGACAGGCAATAGCCGTTTCATCTGGCTTATCAATTTGTTCTGTATGCTCACATTCCGGATAACGGCTACAGCCAATAAACATACCGAACCGCCCCTGACGCAACGCTAATTCACCACCACAGGCAGGACATAACTGCCCCTCCAGAATTTTGACGATATGTCCATCCGCCTGGCTTTTAAGAGGACGGACATAATCACATTCCGGATAGTGTGAACAACCGAGAAACGGACCGTGTTTCCCGGACCGAATAACAAGTTCAGCCCCGCACTGCGGGCAGGGCTCGTTTTTATGCACCGTAAATAGTGCGGATTTGGCCATAACAACTCTTGGTGCTGCACATTTGAATTAATGCAGCATACCTTCATTCACTTCAAAGAGTAATTCTTCCATTTGCTGATAGGCATTTTCACAACCCGGGATATTAAACAGAACCATCAGGATCACCCATTTGAGATCTTCCAGTTCAAATTCTGCCGTATCCAGCGCCATGACGCGCTCTATCACCATTTCTCTCGTTTCGAGGTTTAGCACCTGAATCTGCTCAAGGAATAAGATGAATCCCCGGCAGCTGGCATCCAGCCTTTCACACTCTTCAGCGGTATAGATGCGTACTGACAATGGGTCAGAAGCAAGCTGCATCGGTTCGGCGAGGCCTTCCTGATAATCAGCCAGTTTTTCCAGCCACATCAACGCATTATAGATATCTTCCCGCTCAAACCCCGCATCGGTAAGATCCTGTGTCAATTTGTCCTGATCCACTCGCATTTCTGCTTCGTTATGGATGTAAGTCTCAAACAAATACATCAGTACGTCGAACATGGCATGCCCTCCTTAATCGGACATAGCCGCCGGGTACAGCTGCGATCCACCCTGCTAACTCCAGTTCGAGTAGCTGTGCTACCGTTACTGGCACAGGTTGGCCGGCACGTTCAGCGACAACGTCAACAGGTGTTACCTCATCTCCTACGTTAGCCAGGAGCTTAGGAAATGGCAATGCCACCTTTCCCTGATCTGACGAATAATGTCGCTTTTCGGGATCTTCCTGCAGCCATTGCAACCCATGTTGCAAATTTTCAAGAATATCCCCTACCTCGGTTACCGGCGTTGCGCCCTGCTTTATCAGCGAATGTGGCCCTTCGCAGCCGGGGTTACCTATCGGACCGGGCAAGGCGAAAACCTCCCGCCCCTGCTCAAGTGCGCACCAGGCCGTGACCAGAGAGCCGCTTCGCACTGCCGCTTCAACGACCAAGACGCCCTGGCTTAACCCGCTGATAATCCGATTACGGCGCGGAAAGTTTGCCGGTCGGGGCTGTGCCGAGAGAGGAAACTCAGACACTATCGCCCCGTCAGATTCAATAATCTGCATCGCCAGAGCCTGA
This sequence comes from Enterobacter sp. T2, assembly GCF_010692925.1. Lineage (NCBI taxonomy): Bacteria > Pseudomonadati > Pseudomonadota > Gammaproteobacteria > Enterobacterales > Enterobacteriaceae > Enterobacter > Enterobacter sp. T2. Next base: position 4,350,019 of record NZ_CP048736.1, read on the forward strand.
TGCCGACGGGGATAAACGCTAAACAGGCCGTTCCCCAGCACGGCCACGCTACGTCCTTTTGCGGACAGCGCAGCGTGATGGGCGACACCGTCAATACCGCAGGCCAACCCACTGGTGATTGTGAAACCGCTTTGTGAAAGCTGTTCGCGCAGGATTTTCCCCCACCGCTCACCGTACCATGACGGCGCCCGACTCCCCACCACAGCCATTTGGACAGTATTAAGTGTCGCTAAGTTACCTTTTACACATAATGCCCCAGGATAATCGGGAATCGTTCGCAGCAAAGGGGGATAAAAGGGATGGTTTGCCGTCAACAAATGATTTCCCGGCATTTCAAGCCACTTAAGGCTTCGCTCCAGTTCACTTTCCTCTAAGGCAAAGAAACGGATAGCCTGTTTTGCTGACAGCCCGGCGTCTATGACAGCAGGAACATCTATATTTGTCTGCTTGTGCAACCGTGCAGCGGCTTCCAGCATCCCATCACCACACAGAGAACCCGTGTGGATAAGCCGTAACCATATCTCGGTAGACGTCATCCTTTCCCCCTGCCATAAGCGGCCTGCGCAATCATTGCGATTGGTCACTGATGCTGTCAATCGAACGGGGATTTGTCTAGAATAGAAGTAATATTCTTATCAACTCCTGAACACGACTCTGGAAATTTATGGCAGTTTTGCAAGTGTTACATATTCCGGACGAGCGCCTTCGCATCGTCGCTGAACCGGTTAAAGAAGTGAATGCAGAAATTCAGCGTATCGTCGATGATATGTTCGATACCATGTACGCTGAAGAAGGCATTGGCCTGGCGGCGACCCAGGTAGACATTCACAAGCGTATTATCGTGATCGACGTTTCTGAAAATCGCGATGAGCGTCTGGTGCTGATTAACCCTGAGTTGCTTGAAAAGAGCGGCGAAACGGGTATCGAGGAAGGCTGTTTGTCCATTCCTGAACAGCGCGCTTTGGTGCCACGTGCCGAAAAAGTGAAAATTCGCGCCCTGGATCGTGACGGTAATCCGTTCGAACTGGAAGCAGACGACCTGCTGGCGATTTGTATTCAGCATGAGATGGATCATCTGGTCGGTAAACTGTTTATCGATTACCTCTCGCCGCTGAAACAGCAGCGTATTCGTCAGAAAGTAGAGAAACTGGATCGTTTGCGCTCTCGCGCATAACGTCCCCCCGGATACAAGGATCATCGTGTCTAAAACACTACGTATTATCTTCGCGGGAACCCCTGATTTTGCAGCGCGTCATCTTGACGCGCTGTTATCTTCTGGTCACCAGGTTGTTGGCGTCTTTACCCAGCCGGACCGCCCGGCAGGTCGCGGTAAAAAACTGATGCCGAGCCCCGTAAAGGTGCTGGCAGAAGAGCATGGGCTACCCGTTTTCCAGCCCGCCTCCTTACGCCCTCAGGAAAACCAGCAGCTGGTTGCTGACCTGAATGCCGACGTAATGGTGGTGGTGGCGTATGGTTTAATTCTGCCAAAAGCCGTGCTTGATATGCCTCGCCTGGGCTGTATCAACGTGCATGGTTCCCTGCTCCCGCGTTGGCGTGGTGCGGCACCTATACAGCGCTCCCTGTGGGCGGGTGATGCTGAAACCGGCGTGACAATCATGAAGATGGATGTAGGTTTAGACACGGGCGACATGCTGTATAAGTTGACGTGTCCCATTACGGCAGAAGATACCAGCGCTACGCTGTATGACAAGCTGGCAGATCTCGGCCCACAAGGGCTCATTAAGACCTTACAGCAGCTTGCTGACAATACGGCGAAGCCTGAGGTTCAGGATGAGTCTCTCGTCACCTACGCCGAAAAACTGAGCAAAGAAGAAGCCCGGATCGACTGGTCTCTCTCCGCCGCTCAACTTGAACGCTGCATCCGCGCCTTCAATCCATGGCCAATGAGCTGGCTGATGATTGATGAGCAGCCCGTGAAAGTCTGGAAAGCGTCAGTGATAAACAGCGTCACAGCAGCTGAACCCGGTACGATTATCGACGCCAGCAAGAACGGAATTCAGGTTGCGACTGCAGAAGGGATCCTGAATCTTGAGTCGTTACAACCGGCCGGTAAGAAAGCCATGAGTGCACAGGATCTGTTAAATTCCCGTCGCGAATGGTTTATACCGGGCAATCGCCTTGCCTGATCCAATATTTGCTTAAAGCCCGGTGTTCCGGGCATTTTTATTTTTACGGTTATGAAAAAACAAAATCTTCGCAGTATGGCGGCGCAGGCCGTTGAGCAGGTCATCGAGCAGGGTCAGTCATTGAGTAATGTCCTGCCTCCCCTGCAACAAAAAGTATCTGATAAAGACAAAGCCCTGCTTCAGGAGCTCTGTTTTGGCGTCCTGCGCACTCTCTCTCAACTTGAGTGGCTCATTAATAAGCTGATGTCACGCCCAATGACCGGCAAACAGCGCACCATACATTATTTGATTATGGTGGGTTTTTATCAGCTTCTTCATACCCGAATCCCCCCTCATGCCGCACTGGCTGAGACGGTGGAAGGTGCCGTTGCGATTAAACGTCCTCAGTTGAAAGGGTTGATCAACGGTGTACTGCGTCAGTTCCAGCGACAGCAGGAAGAGCTGCTGGCTGAATTTACGCAAAGCGAAACACGTTACCTGCATCCGGACTGGCTTCTGAATCGCCTTAAAAAGGCGTATCCACAACAATGGCAAAACATTGCCGAAGCCAATAATCAACGTCCACCGATGTGGCTGCGCGTTAACCGGAATCATCATACCCGCGATGCCTGGCTGAGCTTGCTCGAAGAGGCCGGAATGAGTGGATTCACACATGATGCCTATCCTGACGCCGTGCGTTTAGCTTCCCCTGCACCGGTACATGCTTTACCCGGTTTTGATGAAGGCTGGGTGACCGTACAGGATGCCTCTGCTCAGGGTTGTATGACTTTCCTTGAGCCGAAAAATGGCGAGCAGATCCTCGATTTGTGCGCAGCACCAGGCGGAAAAACAACGCACATTCTGGAAGTGGCTCCGCAGGCCAGCGTGATGGCAGTCGATGTTGATGAGCAGCGTCTTTCACGCGTCTACGATAACCTTAAGCGTCTGGGTATGAAGGCACAGGTTAAGCAGGGCGATGGACGCAAACCCGCAGAATGGTGTGGTGAAACACAATTCGATCGTATTTTGCTGGATGCCCCTTGCTCTGCAACCGGTGTTATTCGCCGTCACCCCGATATCAAGTGGCTGCGCCGCGATCGTGATATCAAGGAACTTGCCCAACTGCAATCGGATATTCTTGACGCCATCTGGCCGCATCTAAAACCAGGTGGAACGCTGGTCTACGCGACCTGCTCCGTGCTGCCGGAAGAAAACAGCCAGCAAATCGCGGTCTTCCTTAAACGCACTCCGGACGCTACGCTGCGTGATACGGGAACACCTGAAAACCCGGGTCAGCAGAACCTGCCGGGTGCGGAAGAGGGTGATGGCTTCTTTTACGCTAAGCTAATCAAAGAGTGATGTTGAGAACAGGTCACAAGATATGAAGATTATCATTCTGGGCGCAGGACAGGTTGGTGGAACGCTGGCAGAAAACCTGGTTGGCGAAAACAATGACATCACCATTGTTGATACCAACGGCGATCGTCTGCGCGTATTGCAGGACAAATTTGACCTTCGCGTTGTGCAGGGTCACGGTTCTCATCCGCGCGTTCTGCGCGAGGCTGGCGCTGACGATGCCGACATGCTGGTTGCGGTCACCAGTTCTGATGAAACCAATATGGTGGCTTGTCAGGTGGCCTATTCGCTTTTCAACACACCAAACCGAATCGCACGTATCCGCTCTCCGGACTATGTTCGCGATGCCGAGAAACTGTTTAATTCAGAAGCGGTTCCAATCGATCATCTCATCGCGCCTGAACAACTGGTTATCGACAATATCTATCGCCTGATCGAATATCCAGGGGCACTGCAGGTGGTGAACTTTGCCGAAGGGAAAGTCAGTCTGGCTGTAGTTAAGGCTTATTACGGTGGGCCATTGATTGGCAACGCGTTGTCCACCATGCGCGAACATATGCCCCATATTGATACGCGCGTCGCCGCCATTTTCCGTCACGACAGACCTATCCGCCCGCAAGGCTCTACCATTGTCGAAGCTGGCGATGAGGTCTTCTTTATTGCTGCCTCTCAGCATATCCGTGCGGTGATGAGTGAGCTACAGCGTCTCGAAAAGCCTTATAAACGTATTATGCTGGTCGGCGGCGGCAATATCGGCGCGGGTCTCGCGCGCAGGCTGGAAAAAGACTATAGCGTGAAATTGATCGAGCGCGATCAACAGCGGGCTTCTGAACTGGCGGAGAAGTTGCAAAATACGATCGTATTTTATGGCGATGCGTCGGATCAGGAGCTGCTGGCAGAAGAACATATTGATCAAGTAGATCTTTTTATTGCCGTCACTAATGATGACGAGGCGAATATTATGTCTGCCATGCTCGCCAAGCGTATGGGGGCAAAGAAGGTCATGGTGCTTATCCAGCGTAAGGCTTATGTTGATCTCGTTCAGGGCAGCGTTATTGATATTGCCATTTCACCGCAGCAGGCAACGATTTCTGCCCTGCTAAGCCATGTACGTAAAGCGGACATTGTCGGTGTTTCATCACTCCGCCGCGGTGTGGCTGAAGCCATTGAAGCGGTGGCGCATGGTGATGAAACCACATCACGCGTTGTGGGCCGCGCCATCGACGAAATTAAACTGCCGCCAGGCACCATAATCGGCGCTGTCGTGCGTGGGAATGATGTCATGATCGCCAATGATAATTTGCGTATTGAACAAGGCGATCACGTAATTATGTTCCTTACCGATAAAAAGTTTATTACCGACGTCGAACGTTTATTCCAGCCAAGTCCCTTCTTCCTTTAATGAGTCGGGTGCTCGCATACGAGCACCCACGCTTTAACCGCTTAATTCCTGTGCCTTTTATTTTTCATAACGTTTAATTATCCCGAATGGCAAATAGCTAATCATTTGTTAAACTTATAGTCGTCAGCTGGCACAAGGAGAACATAATGAGTTTTATTAAAGAATTTCGCGAATTTGCGATGCGCGGGAACGTGGTTGATTTGGCAGTGGGTGTCATTATTGGTGCGGCATTCGGCAAGATTGTTTCATCATTAGTTGCAGATATCATCATGCCGCCTTTAGGGTTGCTCATCGGGGGCATTGATTTCAAACAATTCGCCTTCACGCTGCGTGAAGCGCAGGGGGATATCCCGGCAGTAGTGATGCATTATGGTGTATTTATTCAGAACGTATTTGATTTCGTGATTGTGGCGTTTGCTATTTTCATGGCTATCAAGCTGATCAACAGACTCAACCGTAAAAAAGAAGAGCCAGCAGCTGCGCCAGCACCAACGAAAGAAGAAGTCTTGCTGACTGAAATCCGCGATCTGTTAAAAGAGCAGAACAACCGCGTTTAATCAGCAAATTAAAGCAGGAAGGCCAGTGGTAAATAAGCGATTCGCTTGCTTGCCACTGGCCTCCCAGTTACCCCGTTTTGCATGTTTGTTTTTACGCAGATAACTTCCCTTCCCTTTTTTATTCTTTTCAACACGCTGTCGAAAAAGCGGGTCGTGAAGTAAGGCCTCAATGGCATTGTCTTTAATTTGTCCCTTCGTATGCTGATAGTGGCTCATCTTTTCTCCTGAGCATGGTTTATGACGACGGAAGTCTAGACCCGGGTGGATTAAAAATCAACATCCCCGCGTTTCTCCACTGGCCCCCTGTTCAAGGGCTTCAAGAATTGAACAATAAATACTGCTATGGGCCGTTCCACAGCAGGCATCATTCAGCCTTTGCAGAGAACGTTGCATGGTTTGCAGCTCCTGAATACGGGCTTCAACTTCATCAAGCCGGGCCTGCACGATGCTTTTTGATTCCTGGCAGGTATGATGTTCAGGATCGATGCGGATCGATAATAACTCGCGGATCGAGTCCAGCGTGAATCCAAGCTGTCGCGCATAGCGTATAAATCTTAAACGCTGTAGATCGTTATCGGTATAAAGCCGAAACCCGCCTTCTGTGCGTACTTCATGATCGATCATCTGCTGCTTTTCGTAATATCGGATAGTATCCGGCGTTACGTTCGCGAGCTTTGCAAGTTCACCGATACGGTACATCGCTACTCCTCGTTTATTTTCTGCATCAATCTTTCACTGTATTCGCCATGCAGAAATTCAGTACTCAACCCGGCCTGACGTAACTTGAGCTCGACAAGGGCAAGCCTGCGGCTAAGTTCAGTATGTCGTGGATCGTCCCGGCGAATACCTTTTAGCAAATCGATAAGTTCAACGGCCTCTCTGCGCTGCTCAAGCTCAGGAGGAAGACAGCCGGCGTTTTTTAGTAAACGGTATCCGGCCCGCAGTTCAGGCGCAATATGCGAATCATCTTCCAGCACAAGAGGTTCGCCGCTTCCGGGGAGATCGTCGAAATCACCTTTATTTTGGGCATCGCGAATATGACGTTCTGCCCACTGGTCAAGCAACCACATCGTCAGCTCCAGGGGATGAACAAAATTAATACAGACATTGTAGAGAAGTGGGGATACTGCGGATATAAAAAAACCCGCCGAGGCGGGTTTTTTTACGTTACTGCAGATTACTCTGCAGCAGCTTCTGCTTTCTCTGAACGATCAACCAGCTCGATGTAAGCCATCGGCGCGTTGTCGCCTGCACGGAAACCACACTTCAGAATGCGAGTGTAACCACCGGCACGGCTCGCGAAACGCGGGCCCAGTTCGTTAAACAGTTTTGCCACGATCTCGTTATCACGAGTGCGGGCGAATGCCAGACGACGATTAGCAACGCTGTCAGTCTTGGCAAGAGTAATCAGCGGCTCAACTACGCGACGCAGCTCTTTCGCTTTAGGCAGGGTCGTCTTGATGATTTCATGACGAACCAGTGAACCTGCCATGTTGCGGAACATAGCCTGGCGATGGCTGCTGTTGCGGTTCAGTTGACGACCACTCTTACGATGGCGCATGACCTTATCCTTCTCAGTAAAACCTTAACCTGTGATCCGGTTACTCGTCAGCAATGCTTGCTGGTGGCCAGTTTTCCAGGCGCATGCCCAGAGACAAACCACGTGAAGCCAGCACGTCTTTAATCTCGGTAAGAGATTTTTTACCCAGGTTCGGCGTTTTCAGCAACTCAACCTCGGTACGCTGTACCAGATCACCGATATAGTGGATAGCTTCTGCCTTGAGGCAGTTAGCAGAGCGGACAGTCAATTCGAGATCGTCAACAGGGCGCAGCAGGATCGGATCGAATTCTGGTTTCTCTTCTTTCACTTCCGGCTGACGAACATCACGTAAGTCAACGAAAGCTTCCAGTTGTTCTGCCAGGATGGTTGCCGCACGACGAATCGCCTCTTCAGGATCGATTGTGCCGTTGGTTTCCATTTCGATGACCAGCTTGTCCAGGTCGGTACGCTGTTCTACACGCGCTGCTTCAACATTGTAGGCAATACGCTCTACAGGGCTGTAGCATGCGTCGACCAGCAGACGGCCGATTGGGCGCTCATCTTCTTCCGAATGAATTCGGGCAGAAGCCGGCACATAACCACGACCGCGCTGAACTTTGATACGCATGCTAATAGCTGCGTTCTCATCGGTCAGGTGGCAGATCACGTGCTGCGGCTTGACGATTTCAACATCACCGTCGTGGGTGATGTCGGCTGCAGTCACAGGGCCAATGCCAGATTTATTCAGAGTAAGAATAACTTCATCTTTACCCTGAACTCTCACCGCCAGCCCTTTCAGGTTGAGCAGGATTTCAAGGATATCTTCCTGAACGCCTTCTTTGGTGCTGTACTCATGAAGTACACCATCAATCTCAACCTCGGTCACCGCGCAACCCGGCATCGATGAGAGCAGAATACGGCGCAGTGCGTTACCCAGAGTATGGCCAAAGCCACGCTCTAAAGGCTCAAGGGTCACCTTGGCGTGCGTCGAACTCACTTGCTCGATATCTACCAGGCGCGGTTTTAGAAACTCTGTCACAGAACCCTGCATTGTGTCCTCTCTTTGGTACTAAGCTTTACTTGGAGTAAAGCTCGACGATCAGGTGTTCGTTAATGTCCGCAGACAGATCAGAACGTTCCGGCTGACGCTTGAACGTACCTTCCATCTTGCCAGCATCAACTTCCAGCCAGGTTGGCTTTTCACGCTGCTCAGCCAGCTCCAGAGCGGCCTTCACGCGAGATTGCTTTTTCGCTTTCTCACGAATGCTAACAACGTCATTCGCTTTAACCTGATAAGAAGCGATGTTAACAACACGACCGTTTACCATGATTGCTTTGTGGCTAACCAACTGGCGTGATTCAGCACGAGTCGCGCCGAAGCCCATACGGTAAACAACGTTGTCCAGACGACCTTCCAGCAGAGCCAGCAGGTTTTCACCTGTGTTGCCTTTCAGACGTGCTGCTTCTTTATAGTAGTTACGGAACTGACGCTCCAGCACACCGTAGATACGGCGAACTTTTTGCTTTTCACGCAACTGCACACCATAGTCAGACAGACGCGGTTTACGCGCACCGTGCTGGCCAGGAGCTTGTTCAATTTTACACTTGGTATCGATCGCGCGAACGCCAGACTTAAGGAATAAGTCGGTGCCCTCACGACGGCTCAGCTTGAGCTTAGGACCCAAATATCTTGCCATTTTCTATCTCCAACTAACCTAAAAAACGAGCGTTATACGCGACGTTTTTTCGGCGGACGACAACCGTTATGAGGGATCGGAGTCACATCAGTAATATTCGTGATGCGGAAACCAGCGGCGTTCAGAGCGCGAACAGTAGATTCACGACCCGGACCCGGACCTTTAACCATAACTTCCAGATTCTTGATGCCGTATTCTTTTACGGCTTCAGCGCAACGCTCTGCTGCAACCTGAGCTGCGAACGGAGTGGATTTGCGAGAACCACGGAAACCGGAACCACCGGCTGTTGCCCAACCCAAAGCGTTACCCTGACGATCAGTAATAGTAACGATGGTGTTGTTGAAAGAAGCATGGATATGAGCCACGCCGTCAGAGACTTGTTTTCTTACACGTTTACGTGCACGAACTGGTGCCTTTGCCATTATTCAATCACCCCGATTATTTCTTGATCGGTTTGCGCGGACCCTTACGGGTACGTGCGTTGGTCTTAGTACGCTGACCGCGCACTGGCAGACCACGACGATGACGCAAACCGCGATAGCAACCAAGATCCATCAGGCGCTTGATGCTCATGCTGATTTCACGGCGCAGATCACCTTCAACGACAAATTTGGCAACTTCGTCACGCAGCGTGTCGATTTGTTCTTCAGACAGCTCACTGATCTTAACATCTTCAGCGATACCCGCTGCAGCCAGAATGGCTTTAGAACGGGTCTTGCCGACGCCGTAGATCGAAGTTAATGCGATCACAGCATGTTTCTGATCAGGAATGTTAATGCCTGCTATACGGGCCACTATGCACTCCTACTATTTAATATGTACGCACCATGCTGAAAAGCCCGTTTTCAGGATACTCAAATGGAAACGTACAGACATACAAAAGATTGGCTGGCTAATCTAGCCAGCTCAACCCAACTTTGCAAGAAAAATATGCGAAATAATCAGCCTTGGCGCTGTTTATGCTTCGGCTCGGCACTGCAAATCACACGGATGACACCATCACGCTTAACGATTTTGCAGTTACGGCATAATTTCTTGACGGAAGCACGAACTTTCATTTTTACTCTCCGTAACTTCTCAGGCGACCAATTAGCGGCCGTAGCCTTTCAGGTTCGCCTTCTTCAATGCAGACTCATACTGACTGGACATCATCAGAGTTTGCACTTGAGCCATAAAGTCCATAATCACGACAACAACGATAAGCAGTGAGGTCCCACCGAAGTAGAACGGTACTTTCATTGCATCACGCATGAACTCCGGGATCAGGCAGATAAAAGTAATATAAAGCGCACCAACCAAAGTCAGGCGGGTCATTACTTTATCGATATACTTCGCCGTTTGCTCTCCCGGACGAATTCCTGGTACAAATGCACCGGACTTCTTCAGGTTATCTGCTGTTTCACGCGGGTTGAAGACCAACGCCGTGTAGAAGAAACAGAAGAAGATGATCGCAGACGCATAGAGTAACACATAAAGTGGTTGCCCAGGCTGCAAATACAGCGAAATTGTTGTCAGCCAGTTCCAACCAGTACCGCCCCCGAACCATGACGCGATGGTTGCCGGGAACAGAATAATACTGGAAGCGAAGATTGCCGGGATTACCCCCGCCATATTCACTTTCAGCGGTAAATGTGTGCTCTGTGCAGCATAGACACGACGACCTTGCTGACGTTTCGCGTAGTTCACCACAATGCGGCGTTGACCACGTTCAACGAAGACAACAAAGAACGTCACTGCAAATACTAATACTGCAACCAACAGCAACAGGAGGAAGTGCAGGTCGCCTTGACGCGCTTGCTCGATAGTGTGGGCGATGGCTGGCGGAAGACCCGCAACAATACCGGCGAAGATAATGATTGAGATACCGTTACCGATACCACGCTCAGTAATCTGTTCGCCGAGCCACATCAGGAACATCGTCCCTGTGACCAGACTAACAACAGCGGTGAAATAGAATGCAAAGCCTGGGTTTAATACCAGGCCCTGCATACCAGGCATATTCGGCAGACCGGTAGCAATACCGATCGACTGGAATATTGCCAGCACCAGAGTACCGTAACGGGTGTACTGACTAATCTTACGACGTCCAGACTCCCCTTCTTTCTTCAATTCTGCCAGGGCCGGATGAACGACCGTCAGCAGCTGGATAATAATCGATGCCGAAATATACGGCATGATACCCAGAGCGAAGATAGAAGCACGGCTGAGAGCACCACCAGAGAACATGTTGAACATTTCAATGATGGTGCCTCGCTGTTGCTCAAGCAGTTTGGCAAGTACAGCGGCATCGATACCAGGGATCGGAATAAAAGAGCCAATACGGAACACAATCAGCGCGCCGATAACAAACAGCAGTCTGCGTTTCAGCTCGCCAAATCCACCTTTGGCACTTTGAAAATCTAATCCCGGTTGCTTAGCCATCTGCTACTTATTCCTCAATTTTACCGCCAGCAGCTTCGATAGCAGCACGAGCACCTTTAGTAACACGCAGGCCACGAACAGTTACCGGAGTAGAAACTTCACCAGACAGGATCACTTTCGCGAACTCGATCTGAATACCGATAATGTTTGCTGCTTTCAGCGTGTTCAGGTCTACAACGCCGCCTTCAACTTTCGCCAGGTCAGACAGACGGATTTCCGCTGTGATCGCTGCTTTGCGAGAGGTGAAGCCGAACTTCGGCAGACGACGGTACAGTGGCATCTGGCCACCCTCGAAACCGCGACGTACGCCACCGCCAGAACGAGAGTTCTGACCTTTGTGACCACGACCACCGGTTTTGCCGAGGCCAGAACCGATACCACGACCCAGGCGTTTACCCGCCTTTTTAGAGCCTTCGGCCGGAGACAGAGTATTTAAACGCATCTCTTACTCCTCAACTTTAACCATGAAGTAAACCGCGTTGACCATACCACGAACAGCAGGAGTATCCTCGCGCTCAACGGTATGACCAATACGACGCAGACCCAGGCCAAGCAGCGTTGCCTTGTGTTTCGGCAGACGACCGATTGCACTGCGGGTTTGAGTGATTTTAATAGTCTTTGCCATGGTCAATTACCCCAGAATTTCTTCAACGGATTTACCACGCTTGGCAGCGACCATTTCTGGAGAATTCATATTTTCCAGGCCATCAATAGTTGCACGAACCACGTTAATCGGGTTGGTGGAACCATATGCTTTGGCCAGAACGTTATGAACCCCAGCAACTTCCAGAACGGCGCGCATTGCACCACCGGCGATGATACCGGTACCTTCTGAAGCTGGCTGCATGAATACACGAGAACCCGTGTGAACACCTTTAACAGGGTGTTGCAGGGTGCCGTTGTTCAGCGCGACGTTAATCATATTGCGACGGGCTTTTTCCATCGCTTTCTGGATCGCTGCTGGAACTTCACGCGCTTTACCGTAACCAAAACCAACGCGACCGTTACCATCGCCTACTACAGTCAGAGCTGTGAAGGAGAAGATACGACCACCTTTAACGGTTTTAGATACGCGGTTTACCGCGATCAGCTTTTCCTGCAGTTCGCCAGCCTGTTTTTCGATGTGAGCCATCTTACACCTCTACCTTAGAACTGAAGGCCAGCTTCACGGGCAGCATCTGCCAGTGCCTGGACACGACCATGATATTGGAACCCGGAACGGTCAAAGGAAACATTGCTGATGCCTTTTTCCAGAGCGCGTTCAGCAACAGCTTTACCTACAGCTGCAGCGGCGTCTTTGTTACCGGTGTACTTCAATTGTTCTGAGATAGCTTTTTCTACAGTAGAAGCAGCTACCAGAACTTCAGAACCGTTCGGTGCAATTACCTGTGCGTAAATATGACGCGGGGTACGATGTACCACCAGGCGAGTTGCACCCAGCTCTTTGAGCTTGCGGCGTGCGCGGGTCGCACGACGGATACGAGCAGATTTCTTATCCATAGTGTTACCTTACTTCTTCTTAGCCTCTTTGGTACGCACGACTTCGTCGGCGTAACGAACACCCTTGCCTTTGTAAGGCTCAGGACGACGGTAGGCGCGCAGATCTGCTGCAACCTGACCGATCAGCTGTTTATCAGCGCCTTTCAGCACGATTTCAGTTTGAGTCGGACATTCTGCAGTGATACCGGCCGGCAGCGGATGCTCAACAGGGTGTGAGAAGCCCAGAGACAGGCCTACTGCATTCCCTTTGATCGCTGCACGATAACCTACACCAACCAGCTGAAGCTTTTTAGTGAAGCCTTCGGTAACACCAACAACCATTGAGTTCAGCAGGGCACGCGCGGTACCAGCCTGAGCCCATCCATCCACGAAACCATCACGTGGACCGAAGGTCAGAGCGTTATCTGCATGTTTAACTTCAACAGCTTTGTTGAGGGTACGAGTCAGCTCGCCGTTTTTACCTTTGATCGTAATAACCTGACCGTCGATTTTAACATCAACGCCGGCAGGAATGACGACCGGTGCTTTAGCAACACGAGACATTCTTTCCTCCGATTAGGCTACGTAGCAGATAATTTCGCCACCAAGACCAGCCTGGCGCGCTGCACGATCAGTCATAACACCTTTAGAGGTAGAAACAACTGCGATACCAAGACCAGCCATAACTTTTGGCAGCTCATCTTTTTTCTTATAGATGCGCAGGCCTGGGCGGCTGACACGCTGAATGCTTTCTACAACAGCTTTACCCTGGAAATACTTGAGAGTAAGTTCCAGTTCCGGCTTGGTGTCGCCTTCAACTTTAAAATCTTCGATAAAACCTTCTTCCTTCAGCACGTTGGCAATTGCCACTTTCAGCTTGGCGGAAGGCATGGTGACCGCAACTTTGTTCGCGGCCTGACCGTTACGGATACGGGTCAGCATATCCGCGATCGGATCTTGCATGCTCATCTGTCTTTACTCCCGTGATTCAATTGGTAATTACCAGCTAGCCTTTTTCAAGCCTGGCACTTCACCGCGCATGGCGGCTTCACGCAGTTTGATACGGCTCAACCCAAACTTGCCCACATAACCATGTGGACGACCTGTTTGACGACAGCGGTTACGCTGACGAGACGGGCTGGAATCACGCGGCAGAGACTGCAGCTTGAGAACCGCATTCCAACGATCTTCGTCGGAAGCGTTCACATCAGAAATGATCGCTTTCAGTTCAGCGCGTTTAGCGAAGAATTTATCAGCTAAAGCTACGCGCTTTACTTCGCGTGCTTTCATTGATTGCTTAGCCATTCAGTAACCCTACCTTACTTGCGGAACGGGAAGTCAAAGGCAGCCAGCAGAGCACGGCCTTCTTCGTCAGATTTCGCAGTAGTGGTAATGGTAATATCCAAACCACGCACGCGGTCGACTTTATCGTAGTCGATTTCTGGGAAGATGATCTGCTCACGGACACCCATGCTGTAGTTACCACGACCGTCGAAAGACTTAGCGGACAAGCCACGGAAGTCACGGATACGTGGAACAGCAATAGTGATCAGGCGCTCAAAGAACTCCCACATGCGTTCGCCACGCAGAGTTACTTTACAGCCGATCGGATAGCCCTGACGGATTTTGAAGCCTGCAACAGATTTGCGTGCTTTGGTGATCAGCGGTTTTTGACCGGAGATTGCTGTCAGGTCAGCTGCTGCGTTATCCAGCAGTTTCTTGTCAGCGATCGCTTCACCAACACCCATGTTCAGGGTGATCTTCTCGACCCGAGGGACTTGCATGACAGAATTGTAGTTAAACTCAGTCATGAGTTTGTTAACTACTTCGTCTTTGTAGTAATCATGCAGTTTCGCCATCGTACTACTCCAAATTACTTGATAGTTTCGCTGTTAGACTTGAAGAAACGGACTTTTTTGCCGTCTTCGAATCTAAAGCCTACACGGTCAGCCTTGCCGGTAGCCGCATTGAAGATTGCAACGTTAGAAACCTGAATAGCAGCTTCTTTTTCAACGATGCCACCTGGTTGGTTCAGGGCCGGAACCGGCTTCTGATGTTTCTTAACCAGGTTGATACCTTCAACGACGAGTTTGCCGGAAGACAGAACATTTTTTACTTTACCGCGTTTACCTTTATCTTTACCGGTTAACACGATAACTTCGTCATCACGACGGATTTTCGCTGCCATGATTCGCTCCTTAGAGTACTTCTGGTGCCAGAGAGATAATTTTCATGAACTTCTCAGTACGAAGTTCACGAGTTACCGGCCCAAAGATACGCGTGCCGATAGGCTGCTCGCTGTTATTGTTCAAAATAACGCATGCATTACCATCGAAGCGAATGACAGAACCGTCAGGGCGACGAACACCCTTCTTGGTGCGCACCACTACCGCTTTCAGCACATCACCTTTTTTGACCTTACCACGTGGAATTGCTTCTTTGATGGTGATCTTGATGATGTCGCCTACGCCTGCGTAGCGACGGTGCGAGCCACCCAGAACCTTGATACACATTACGCGACGTGCACCGGAGTTGTCGGCGACGTTCAGCATAGTCTGTTCTTGGATCATTTTAGTGCTCCGCTAATGTCAACTACTACCTGAGACTCTAAAATCAGAGCCGTTAAAAAGCCCCATATCGAGGGCGCGGCATTATAACACCGCTTCTGCAATATGGGTAGAAAAAATAAACGGCTCATCGCTGAGCCGTTTATTCGTATTGAGAATGCGTACTGTATTACAGAACCGCTTTCTCTACAACGCGAACCAGCGTCCAGGACTTAGTCTTGGACAGTGGACGGCATTCACGGATTTCAACCTTGTCGCCGATACCACATTCGTTGTTCTCGTCATGTACGTGCAGTTTGGTCGTACGCTTGATGAATTTACCGTAGATCGGGTGTTTCACAATACGTTCGATAGCTACAACAATGGATTTCTCCATTTTGTCGCTAACAACACGACCTTGCAGAGTACGGATTTTATCGGTCATTACGCACCCGCCTTCTGAGTCAGTAAAGTCTTAACGCGTGCAACATTGCGACGCACTTGCTTCAGCAGGTGAGTCTGTTGCAGCTGGCCACTTGCAGCCTGCATACGCAGGTTGAACTGCTCACGCAGCAGGTTCAGCAGCTCAGCGTTCAGCTCTTCAACGCTTTTTTCACGCAGCTCTTTTGCTTTCATTACATCACCGTCTTAGTTACAAAGGTGGTTTTGATAGGCAGTTTCGCTGCTGCCAGGCCGAAGGCTTCACGGGCCAGCTCTTCCGGAACACCGTCCATTTCATAAAGGACTTTGCCCGGTTGGATCAAGGCAACCCAGTACTCCACGTTACCTTTACCTTTACCCATACGAACTTCCAGCGGCTTCTCGGTGATCGGTTTGTCCGGGAATACACGGATCCAGATCTTACCTTGACGCTTAACTGCACGGGTCATTGCACGACGTGCTGCTTCGATCTGACGTGCAGTCAGACGACCACGGCCAACAGCTTTCAGACCGAAAGTGCCGAAGCTAACATCCGTACCCTGCGCCAGACCACGGTTGCGGCCTTTGTGCACTTTACGGAATTTTGTACGCTTTGGTTGTAACATCAGCGACGCTCCTTATTTACGGCCTTTACGCTGCTGCTTTTTAGGTTGAGCAGCCGGTTTTTCCGGTTGTTCAACAGCAGCCATACCACCCAGGATCTCACCTTTGAAGATCCATACCTTAACGCCGATTACACCGTAAGTGGTGTGCGCTTCAGAGGTGTTGTAGTCGATGTCAGCACGCAGAGTGTGCAGCGGTACGCGACCTTCACGGTACCATTCGGTACGTGCGATTTCCGCGCCGCCCAGACGGCCGCTAACTTCAACTTTGATACCCTTAGCGCCCAGACGCATTGCGTTCTGTACAGCACGCTTCATAGCACGACGGAACATAACACGACGTTCCAGCTGAGAAGTGATGCTGTCAGCAACCAATTTAGCGTCCAGTTCAGGCTTACGAACTTCAGCGATATTGATCTGTGCAGGAACGCCAGCGATATCCGCTACGACCTTGCGCAGTTTTTCTACGTCTTCGCCTTTCTTACCGATAACGATGCCAGGACGAGCAGTGTGAATAGTCACACGGATGCTCTTAGCTGGACGCTCGATAACGATACGAGATACAGACGCTTTAGCCAGTTCCTTAGTCAGGTACTGACGTACTTTAAAATCGCTGTCCAGGTTGTCAGCGAATTCTTTGGTGTTCGCAAACCAGGTAGAGTTCCATGGTTTTACAATACCCAGGCGAATACCATTAGGATGTACTTTCTGACCCATTGCTAGTCTCCAGAGTCTCAGCGATCGGACACAACCACAGTAATGTGGCTGGTGCGCTTCAGGATGCGATCTGCACGACCTTTCGCACGCGGCATAATGCGCTTCATGCTTGGGCCTTCATCTACGAAAATTTTCGCGACTTTCAGATCGTCGATGTCAGCGCCATCGTTGTGTTCAGCGTTAGCAATGGCAGATTCCAGTACTTTCTTGACCAATACCGCAGCTTTCTTGTTGGTATAGGTCAGGATGTCCAAGGCCTGCGACACTTTCTTACCGCGAATCAGGTCAGCAACAAGGCGAACCTTCTGTGCAGAAGAACGAGCATGGCGATGTTGAGCTAAAGTTTCCATCTCTTCCTCCTACCTTATTTCTTCTTCGCTTTTTTATCAGCAGCGTGGCCGCGATAAGTACGAGTCGGTGCGAATTCACCCAGTTTGTGACCAACCATTTCGTCGGTAACAAAGACTGGAACGTGCTGACGACCATTATGGACAGCGATGGTCAAACCGATCATGTTAGGAAAGATCGTTGAACGACGGGACCAAGTGCGCAGGGGCTTCTTGTCTCCGCTTTCCACCGCTTTCTCTACCTTCTTCAGCAAGTGCAGGTCAATAAAAGGACCTTTCTTGAGAGAACGTGGCATGGCTTATCCTCTAAAATTATTTGCTACGGCGACGTACGATAAATTTATCAGTACGCTTGTTGCTGCGGGTCTTCTTACCTTTGGTCTGAACGCCCCACGGAGTTACCGGGTGCTTACCAAAGTTACGACCTTCACCACCACCATGTGGGTGGTCGACTGGGTTCATCGCAGTACCGCGAACGGTAGGACGAACACCACGCCAGCGTGCAGCACCTGCTTTACCCAGAACGCGCAGCATATGCTCAGCATTGCCAACTTCGCCCAGAGTAGCGCGGCAGTCTGCTTCGACTTTACGCATTTCACCAGAACGCAGACGCAGGGTGACATAAGCACCGTCGCGCGCAACGATCTGAACGTAAGTACCCGCGGAACGCGCCAGCTGACCGCCTTTACCTGGTTTCATTTCTACGTTATGAACGGTAGAACCAACCGGGATATTGCGCATCGGCAGGGTGTTACCTGCTTTGATTGCAGCATCAACGCCAGACTGAATCTGGTCGCCAGCTTTCAGGCCTTTAGGGGCCAGGATGTAACGGCGTTCGCCATCTTTGTACAGAACCAGCGCGATGTTCGCGGAACGGTTCGGATCGTACTCAAGACGTTCAACAACTGCTGGGATACCGTCTTTGTTGCGTTTGAAGTCAACAATACGATAAGCCTGCTTGTGGCCACCACCGATGTGACGAGTGGTGATACGGCCATTGTTGTTACGACCACCGGATTTGCTGTTTTTTTCCAGCAACGGAGCAAAAGGTTTGCCCTTGTGCAGCTCAGGGTTAACCACTTTAACTACGTGGCGACGACCCGGAGATGTCGGTTTACATTTAACAACTGCCATTGTATTACTCCTCCGACTTACTCAGCGCCGCCAACGAAGTCCAGGTTCTGGCCTTCTTTCAGGGTGACGTAAGCTTTTTTCCAGTCGCTACGACGACCGATACGCTGTCCGTGACGTTTAACTTTCCCTTTAACAACCAGGGTGTTAACGACTTCGACTTCGACTTCAAACAGTTTCTGCACAGCAGCTTTGATCTCTGCTTTGGTCGCGTCTTTAGCAACTTTGAGAACGATGGTGTTTGTTTTTTCCATCGCAGTAGACGCTTTTTCAGAAACGTGCGGTGCGCGAAGCACCTTCAGCAGACGTTCTTCACGAATCATGCCAGCATCTCCTCAACTTGCTTAACAGCATCAGCAGTCATTACGACTTTGTCGAAGGCGATCAGGCTAACCGGGTCGATACCAGTCGCATCGCGTACGTCAACCTTGTGCAGGTTACGTGCGGCCAGGAACAGGTTCTCGTCCAGCTCACCGGTGATGATCAGCACATCTTCCAGAGCCATGTCTTTCAGTTTCTGAGCCAGCAGCTTAGTTTTAGGCGCTTCTACAGAGAACTTCTCGACAACGATCAGACGATCCTGACGTACCAGTTCGGACAGGATGCTTTTCAGCGCGCCGCGGTACATCTTTTTGTTAACTTTTTGACTGTGGTCCTGTGGACGCGCAGCGAAGGTCACGCCACCTGAACGCCAGATCGGGCTCTTGATAGAACCTGAACGCGCACGGCCGGTACCTTTCTGGCGCCATGGCTTTTTGCCAGAACCAGTTACTTCAGCACGAGTCTTCTGAGCACGAGTACCCTGACGAGCACCAGCTGCATAAGCAACAACAACCTGGTGAACCAGCGCTTCGTTGAAATCACGACCGAAGGTAGTTTCGGAAACAGTCAGCGCGCTCTGCGCGTCTTTCAATACTAATTCCATTGCTATCCCCTTACGCCTTCACAGCTGGTTTAACGATCAGGTCGCTACCGGTTGCACCCGGGACCGCACCTTTAACCAGCAGCAGGTTGCGCTCAGCGTCAACACGTACTACGTCCAGGCTCTGAACGGTTACACGTTCGTTACCCAGCTGACCTGCCATTTTCTTGCCTTTGAACACTTTGCCCGGAGTCTGGTTCTGACCGATAGAACCCGGAACGCGGTGAGACAAGGAGTTACCGTGGGTAGCGTCCTGGGTACGGAAGTTCCAGCGCTTAACGGTACCAGCAAAACCTTTACCTTTAGAGGTACCGGTTACGTCAACTTTTTTAACGTCAGCAAACAGCTCAACGCTAATGTCCTGACCTACGGTGAACTCTTCGCCTTCAGCAAGACGGAATTCCCACAGACCACGGCCAGCTTCTACGCCAGCTTTAGCGAAGTGACCCGCTTCTGGTTTGGTTACACGGTTAGCTTTTTTAGCACCAGTGGTAACCTGAATAGCGCGGTAGCCATCGTTAGCCAGATCTTTAACCTGAGTAACGCGGTTTGCTTCAACTTCGATTACGGTTACTGGGATAGAAACGCCATCTTCAGTGAAGATGCGGGTCATACCCACTTTTTTACCGACTAAACCAATCATTGTTTCAACCTCTCAATCGCTCGATGACCTGATTAACCCAGGCTGATCTGCACGTCTACACCGGCAGCCAGATCCAGACGCATCAGAGCATCAACGGTTTTCTCAGTTGGCTCAACGATGTCAACCAGACGCTTGTGAGTGCGGATTTCGTACTGATCACGCGCGTCTTTGTTAACGTGCGGAGAGATCAGAACGGTAAAGCGCTCTTTGCGGGTCGGCAGCGGGATCGGACCACGGACTTGCGCACCAGTGCGCTTAGCAGTCTCGACGATTTCCGCGGTTGATTGATCGATCAGACGATGATCAAACGCTTTAAGGCGGATACGGATTCTTTGGTTCTGCATGAGACCAGAGCTCCAATTATTTTATAAACGAAAATGATTACTCCTCAAACCCATTACGATTGATGGGAGAGTGTAACCGTTCTTACGTAGCTCCCCAATTGGGAGCATTGTTGAGTAACAAAATGCGCTACCCAGGTTCATATCGAACCAGCCGTCAATTACGACAAGCCCGCGCATTATACGTATTTACAGGCTTAATGCAAGTCGACTGTGTCGATAATAACCAACCTTTTGCAAGACACGTACACTACTGGTCAATATCTGCTATCGCCTGCTTAACACGCGCTTCAAGATCGCCCTTTCCTCCGGCAGCAACCGGATGCTCAGCGTCGCTTTCCTCCGACACACTAACATCCGTCTCTTCCACCGGCACCGGCAAGGGACGCTTCTTATAGATATAGTGCTCCTCAGAAAGCCGATAATGCTGAGGCTCTGGTGATGAAGACGCGTGCAGAGCAATCCCGCGGTACAGGTAATACCCTACGATCGCGCAACCCACACTATATAAAAGCCAGGACAATGCGATGCATATCCCCGCCCATAGCGGGCGCGGCATATCTGGCCGGACAAAGCGTACTTTGGGCTGCAAAGAGGTTACCGTTTGCTCGCTCATATCGCCCCTCTTTCCTGAATCAACGTTGGACTTTCACCCAGGGCTTGCCATAGCCTGATAAGTGACAACTGTCCCATCACACCATCGACTTTAATCTTATTTTGCGCCTGAAACTGGCGGACCTTCTCAGTTAGCAGCGAACTCCATTCTCCCGTCCCTTCCGCCTCGACATTCAGCACGCGGCTCAGCATCGTATCAAGCCAGACAATGTCATCGGTGCTACTCTTCTTTGTTATGCTTGCGTTGCCGTCGGGCGATGGCTTCCACATTCGCGTCACATTCCCTGTCCAGACATGGCTGAACCATGCCTTATCAAGGATCCATGTTTGATTTCCTGACAGCACGGTAAGCGTGTTCTCTCCTCCCCCGATCACGACGACAGGGAAACTGGCGCTACCTGCTTTCAGGGTGGCGACCCAGGGAAGTCCGTCAGACAACAGTGTTTCAAGCGTTTCGGTGCCGGAAAGGCAGGCCATCCCGCCCCGGTATGCCTGATCGCACCAGGCTTCCCCTTTGTCTACCTCATACCCCCAGACGCTAAACAGTAAACTGAGCGATTCATTGGTAGACATCGTCTCTGCCATCAGTCGCGCATGAGTTGAGACAGGTCTTGAGAATTCTACAGGAAGCAACGTTGTGAGCGGTGGCAGCCACTGGGAAAGAGGCCTGGCGAAGTATGCGCCTCCACCACCACATAGCACCGTTAACACCAACAGCAGCAACCAGGTTACGCCCTGACGGCCAGGTGCGGGCAGGTAACGCAACGCCTCACGCTGAAGAGAAGCGTCAATAATAGAGGCGGCATGTTCCTCCCCCTCCATCTTATTACGACGAATAACCCCTCCCAGTCGCGCGGCAAGATGAAGATTGCCATCGCAACGTCTCATGCATCGTCTGATAAATTGTTCCGGAAGAGTGTTGGTTGTCTCAGGGCCAATGCCTGCATGAGAGGAGATCACCTTGCGGTAATCTTTACTGTCCGGCGCGGGTATCTCAAACCATACCGGCTGTAATACCCGTAACTCACGCTGCTGACGACGGTTGAATATCCCTGTAAGTAGCAATCGGGCTTGCGGCATCATGGTCATAAACGCCAGAATCGTTGAAACAAGCCCCCTGGAGATTCGGTGTCCATCTTCCAGGACAAACAGCGGCATACTGCCGTGTGTCACGGTCCCCGCGCTGTACAGCTCCTCCCAGAGCTTCTCAACAGGGAATATTTTTCCCGCCAGACTGTTATCCGTCTGCGAATCCGCAATAATCACCCACTCCCACAGGTAACCTTTTCGGTTCAAAGGGCTGATGGTGAGCGCGCGATAAGGCCACGCGCTAATCACCCCTTGCGCAAGCACACTTTTTCCTGACCCTTTACCGCCCTGCAATATTAGCCATTGTTCCTGAATTAACGTGGAAAACATGCTGTCCCGAATCAGACAATGCCGCGTAGTATAAAAAGTATTTAGCTCATCCATGAATAGCCGCATTACCTCGAAAATTATTCTATTCCTAAAACAGGGATATATATTGCATATGACTTGCTGCGTGCCAATGACTGATTATATTATGACGGACTTAAACAAGAAACACGTTCACTCTTAGTCATTCTTAAAAGTGATTTCATGGCAACCATCTCTCCCTTAGTGAAAAATGCGTTATCGTATCGCACCCTGAGCCTTATGATTATATTGACTAGCGCTATGGGTATCTTTATCTTCATTTACTCAGCATATATACAGTGGGGTAATAACAAAGCGTCGCTGATTAATGAGGATATCATCACGCCATTGAATAATTTTAATGAAAAATATAAATGGAATTTATCATCGTCAGTCAATAATCGCATTGACGCGCCCCCATTAGTGAGTGGCAACGTAGATACTCTGTCCCATATCCATTTAAGCGGTATTATTCATAGTTCGGATAAATTATCGTCCCGGGCCATTCTGCAGGAAGGGGGGGAACAGAATGTCTATTCTATTGATGATGTGCTTAAATCATCCAACAGCACGCGCATCATTGATATCACTAAGAACCAGGTGTTTTTCTCCTCAGGCGGAAACACCGCGCAGCTTACGCTGCTTACCGAACTGACGCCACCTGCCGCAACGCCAGAAAAAGTGAACGAGCAGCCGGCACCAACAGATGTCACATTGTCAGATTTTATTGAAGCGATTCCTGTCGTTGATAAAAATGTCTTGCGTGGATTGCGCCTTTTACCTCGCGGTAATACAGAATTATTTTCACGGACAGCCATTGCACCTGGTGACATTGCTATTCAGCTTAACAATATGTCTTTAACGCAACAGGCGAATATAACCCATGCGCAGGAGGCACTTAGACATCTGCAGACGGCGCAGATTACCCTCTTGCGAAATGCATCACCAAAACTAATTAATGTTGCCGTTCAACAATTCCAGGACGGTCAGGATAAATAAATGGATGGAACCTCCGCAAGCCAGCGACTGAAAGCGCTTTCGCTGTTTTTTTTGCTCATCGCCACCGCTAAGCCCGGATATTCAGCTGATTACACGGCGAATTTTAACGGTGCGGACATTCAAACGTTTGTCAACATCGTGGGACAAAACATGGGGAAAACGATTCTGATTGATCCCGATGTTAAAGCATCCATTTCCGTCAGAAGCGTAGATACCTTTAATAAAGAGGAATACTATCAATTTTTCCTGAGCGTACTCGACCTTTATGGCTTTTCACTTATCACTCTTGATAATGGCCTGCTGAAAGTCGTGCGTTCAGAAACCGTGAAAAATCTTCCAGGAAAGCTTACCAGTAATACGCAACCCGGCAAGGGTGATGAACTGGTGACACGTATTGTTTCTCTGGAAAATGTTCCAGCGCGATCGCTGTCTCCTCTGCTTCGTCAAATGCTCGATGGCGGTAATGTCGGTAACGTCTCGCATTATGAGCCCTCTAATGCGCTGGTCATTACCGGCAAAGCATCAACCGTCAATCGCATGCTGGAAGTCATTAAACGTGTCGATGTCATGGGTGACGAGCAAGAGCAAATTATCCCGCTGAAATATGCTTCCGCAGTCGATCTTGCCGATGTCCTTAACACGCTGTCGCGTGAGAACGCAAAAGAGGCACAACCTGCGACACTCCAGACGCACATCGTTGCCGATAAAAGAAGCAATACGCTGATTATCAGAGGCTCAGAACGCGCCCGCGCAAGAATTACTGAGTTGATAAAACGTCTTGATACCCAGGAGCAAGGGCAAGGAAACACGCGGGTATGGTACCTGAAATATGCCAAAGCGGATAAGCTTGTTGACGTTTTAACCGGTGTCACACAAAAACTGAAAGAGGGCAAAAGTGGCACAACCAATACGGCAACCAGCAGCAGCCGCGATATCTCTATTACTGCAGATGAACAAACCAACTCACTGGTTGTGACCGCCGATCAGGGTATTCTCCAGCAACTCGATGAGGTTATCGCTAAGCTGGATATTCGTCGTGCACAGGTTCTGGTGGAAGCGATTATCGTTGAAGTTCAGGACGGTAAAGGTCTGAACCTGGGTGTGCAGTGGGCTGAGAAAAACGTTGGTGGACAACAGTTTACAAAAACTGGCCTGCCAATCTTTAACGCGGCACAGGGCGTGGGTGAATTCAAAGCAAACGGAGGGATCACCAGCGATAACCCAGCTTACAACCTCTTCAGTAATTATAACGGCCTTGCGGCAGGTTTTTTCAACGGCGACTGGGGGGTGCTCCTCACAGCACTCAATACCGACAACAAAAACGACATCCTGTCTACGCCCAGCATCGTTACGCTTGATAATAAAGAAGCAGCCTTCAACGTCGGGCAGGATGTGCCCGTACTTTCCGGTTCCCAGACGACCTCCGGCGATAATATTTACAATACCGTCGAGCGTAAGACGGTGGGGACCAAGTTAAAAGTCACCCCGCAGATTAACGAGGGTGATTCTGTTCTGATGGAGATCGAGCAAGAGGTTTCCAGCGTCGACACATCGACAAGCTCTTCCTCGCTCGGCCCAACCTTCAACACCCGAACAATACAGAATGCCGTCCTGGTGAAAAGTGGCGAAACCGTTGTGCTTGGCGGTTTAATGGATGACGCCAGTAAGCAAGAAGTTTCAAAAGTTCCCCTGCTGGGCGATATCCCTTTGGTGGGACAGCTTTTCCGCTACACATCCAATGAGAAAAGCAAACGTAACCTGATGGTCTTTATCCGCCCGACCATTATCAGAGACGATGAGGTCTATCGTTCACTCTCACGTGAGAAATACACTAATTTCAAAGATCTGCAAAAAGAGAGACGTGAAAAGCAAAGTGAAACACTGATTAACGTCGATAACATCAAAGAGCTTGAAGATCGGGCTTTTAATAATGCAACGGCGACACCGGACGCTAAAAATCCGTTCAGGGAAGGTCGAACGGAATGAGTCAGCACGCATGGAAAAAAGCGCAGCGCTATGGCATTGCCTTACAAGGAGAGACTCTCTTCTACTCGACAGATGCCACACTTGAGCATCTGCTCGAGTTCGCATCCGTTGCGCCAGAGTGCACCTGTTTTACCCGGCTCCCCCCGCAGCAGTTTGCCGAAAAGCTGGAGCTTATTTACCAACAGAACAGCGGGTCAGCCCAGTTAATTGCCGAAGATATTAATAACTCGGACGATCTCAATACTCTCTCTGAAGAGATCCCAACGAATGAAGATCTGCTGAACGAGCAGTCGGACGCGCCGGTTATCAGGCTTATTAATGCCGTGCTCAGCGAAGCAATTAAAGAACACGCCTCAGATATTCATATTGAAGTATTTGAAAAAGCGATGAGTATCCGCTTCCGGGTTGATGGCATCTTGCGCCCGGTGGTTCAGCCGAATAAAAAACTGGCGGCCTTACTCATCTCACGTATCAAAATCATGGCCAAACTGGATATTGCCGAAAAAAGGCTGCCGCAGGATGGACGCATTACCTTAAAAATTGGTCAGCGAAATGTGGATGTCCGTGTGTCGACGCTCCCGTCGCAGCATGGCGAACGTGTTGTTCTGCGTCTGTTGGATAAAAGTAGTCTGCGCTTATCCATCGATAAACTGGATATGTCAGCGGCAGACACACACAGTCTGAAGAATCTGCTTGCCCTTCCCCACGGTATTATTCTGGTCACGGGGCCAACGGGCTCCGGGAAAAGCACCACGCTCTACGCCATTCTCTCCGCGCTACATAGCCCCGAACGCAATGTGCTTACGGTAGAGGACCCAATTGAATACGAACTGGAAGGTATCGGACAAACCCAGGTTAATAGCCGCGTAGATATGTCATTTTCCCGCGGACTACGCGCTATTTTACGTCAGGATCCTGATGTCGTCATGGTAGGAGAAATTCGCGATAACGAAACCGCTCAAATTGCGGTTCAGGCTTCTTTGACCGGGCATCTGGTGCTTTCCACTCTCCACACCAATAGCGCGTGCGGTGCCGTAACGCGATTACGGGATATGGGCGTTGAGCCGTTCCTTCTCTCTTCCTCGCTCGTTGGGGTGATTGCCCAACGTCTGGTCAGACGGCTATGCCCCCACTGTAAAACGGCTCACGCCGTGCGGCCTCAGAAACTACAGCTTCTGCAAGCCCACGGGATAAATGCATCCCAACTCTGGCAAGCAAAAGGCTGCCCCGCTTGCAGACAAAGCGGCTATCAGGGGCGTATGGCGATCCATGAACTGTTACTCGCGACACCAGAACTGCGTGACGCTATTCACAATGAGCGTCATGAAAGGCAGCTGGAACAGATCCAGCGTCGTCATCACCTCAGCCTGCTGGCAAACGGTCTTCGCGTAGCGGCAGAAGGGATGACCTCACTTGAAGAAATTCTGCGGGTGACCTCTGAAGGTCAGACTCCAGCGGATGGGCGCCAATGAAATTTCACTGGACGGCAACGGACGCGCGGGGAAACCGCCATACGGGGCTGAGTGAGGCCGCGAGTGAAAGAGAGATGGTCGCGCAGTTGCGTAGCCAGGGGTTATTACCGCAAACGCTAAAACGGCAGCGACCCAAGGTTGCCCTCAGGGCTTTTTCGACACGAATCAGCCACAGCGAATTAACGCTTTTTACGCGTCAGCTGGCGACGCTGATCGCGGCGGCGTTGCCGCTGGATGAAGCGCTCGCCGTTGTTCAACAGCAAAAAGAAAATAAAAAACTGGCCGACGTCATCACTTCTCTGCACCTCGCCGTTCTGGAGGGACAGCCCCTCTCTGTGGCCATGCAAGCCCACCCTCGTCTGTTTGATACGGTCTTTTGCACCCTGGTAAAAGCGGGAGAGACGGTCGGCCAACTGGGCACCGTTCTTGAAAGGCTGGCCGAATATAATGAAGCACGTCAGCAAATGCGCAGCAAACTCACACAGGCGTTGATTTACCCTGCCCTGCTCACCACGGTCGCCATTCTGGTGGTTATCATTTTGCTTACCACGGTGGTACCGAAGGTCGCCGCGCAGTTCACTCATCTTAAGCACGAGCTACCGCTTTCCACCCGTACGTTACTGGCGATGAGTCACTTTCTGTCGACATATGGTCCCTGGATCGCACTGACGCTTATCTGTGGAGGAGCGCTGTTCTCTTTCTGGCTGAAGCGCGGGAAAAACCGGGATCATTTTCATCGCTGGCTCATCGCGTTTCGCATTACCTCCCCGCTGGTCTGCGCGATCAATAGCGCCCGTTATCTGCGCGCCCTGAGTATTCTCAATCGCAGCGGTATCCCCCTCCTGGAGGGGATGTCACTCTCGGCGGAAGGCGTTGGCAATCGGGAGATAGGCCGGCGGCTCAGCGACGCAGCAGAAAGCGTACGTCAGGGAAATAGCATCAGCCAGTCCCTGAAGCAGACGCAAATATTTCCCCCCATGATGATTTACATGATTGCTTCCGGAGAAAAAAGCGGTCAGCTCGGGGAACTCATGCAACGTGCGACAAATAACCAGGAGGTGCAGCTGCAAAACCGCATTTCGCTGACCCTGGCAATTTTTGAACCGGCGCTGATTGTTGTCATGGCAGCGATCGTTTTGTTTATCGTTGTCTCGATCATGCAGCCCATCTTACAACTCAACTCATTGATGAATTAAGGAAAAATCATGGAAGCGCAGAAGAAGGAAAGGCAGCGTGGTTTCACGCTTATGGAATTGATGGTCGTCATCGTGATTATGGGGGTTCTGGCCAGCCTGGTGGTGCCTAACTTAATGGGCAATAAGGATCGGGCAGACCGGCAAAAAGCCGCCAGCGATATTATTGCTCTCGAAAATGCGCTGGATATGTACAAGCTGGATAATCATCGTTATCCCACAACAGAACAGGGCCTGGAGGCGCTTATTACCGCCCCAGCGCAAGCTCCCCGGGCTGAAAACTACAACCCGGACGGTTATATCCGCCGTCTGCCCGCCGATCCGTGGGGGAATGACTACATCCTGATTAGCCCGGGTGAGCATGGCGCGATCGATATCATGTCCACAGGTCCTGATGCTGAAACCGGCACCGAGGATGATATCCACAACTGGGACAACGATAAAAAGTCACGCTAAAAATGGCCCATCAGAAAGGATTCACACTGCTGGAGGTGATGCTGGTTATGGTCATCATCGCCCTGGCGGCAGCCGGCGTTGTCGCTATGCAAAGTGACAGGCTGAGCGCTACCGGAAAGCTACTGCGGCAGATCGATGTCCTCAGACAGACAGCAAAATACATGTCAGACGTGGCGCTACTGGAAAAACATACTGTCGGCCTTCAGCTCACTACTGACGGCTGGCTTTTCTATGCACCGAAAAAGGATCGCACCGGTGAATGGCAGTGGCAGGAAATAGCAAACAATGACAATTTGCCGTTACGCGGCGATTGGGACGCACCGGCCAGGCCTGACGTGACACCCTTGTCGGAGGAGGCCAAACCGCAAATCGTCATCCTGCCCGATGGACAAGTCACTCCCTTTTCAGTGGTTTTCAACGCTGAAGATGGCGAAAAAATCGCCATCCTGCAATCAAACGGCGCGCTGCCGCTTGAGGTCATTCGCTTTAAGGAACCGCAATGAAACAACAAAGCGGAATGCTGTTGCTTGAAGTCTTGCTGGCAATGGCTATTTTTGCGACCGCCATTATTGCACTCCTCAACAGTATGCAATGGCAGCTTTCAGCGCTGGAAACGTTAAAACAGGAAACGCTAGCGCTTTGGGTTGCAGACAACGTACTCGTGACCTCGACTTACGGACAACTCGCCGCCAAAGAGGGAGCCTCTTCTCAATTAAATGAGACCTTCTCCTGGCAACTGGTTGAAGGGAAAAAAAGTTCGTCTCCTTTGCTTCAGAAAGAGGCCAGGGTGATAACGTCTGATGGCCGAACCCTCAGCCTGTATGCCTGGTCTTCAGATAGTAAGAAAACGGAGGCGAAGCATGAGTAAAGTCCCCAACGGCTTTACGCTTCTGGAAGTGATGCTGGCGATCGTCATTTTCTCAACGCTCAGCTTTCTGGCCTCTCAGGTGTTCTCCCAGGCAACCGAACAGTACCAGCGAGCCAAGAAGACTGGCGATGATTTTGAGGCCATCCAGCACACCGTGCTCATGCTTGAAAATGATTTAATGCAGTATGTCCCGCGGAAAAACCGGCAAACACCGCTCCCCTTCTTGAGTGAAAAAGAGAGCGTAATTTTCACAACACAAACCCGGGATCCCGCAATGCCTTTTGGGGCAACGTTCGTTTTGACGACCGTCCACTGGTATGTCGAAAACGACACATTATTCCGTGCAGTACGCTACTCATCCGACAGTGAAAAGGACGTGGCACCACAGCCACTGCTGGATCATGTCTCCCATTTTTCTGCAACAATGACGCCGGCGGATGAAAAGAGCGTGTCAACGACAGCCACGATAACGCTGGAGCGTGACGGTAAAGCGGAAATAACCCGACGCGTTGTCCTGCCCGGCTGGTTTCCGGAAAAAAAAGCCGCCAGTCAACCTGCAGGAGCGACGCAATGAACGCGCAAAAAGGTTCTGCATTGCTGATCGTTTTAATGATTCTGGCGCTGATGGCTGCGCTGGCAGCAGAGATGACGATAAGTTTTCAGGTTCAGCTCCAGCGCACCCGGCGCATCAATGATAGCCTGCAGGGGAAATACGCCCTGCTCTACGCTGAAGCACAATCTATGGACCGTTTTCAGGAGAAGCCTGGAGACGTACTCACCCACTCGGAGAGTCCTGGCGACGACACCGACGTCAGCTGGCAGATAAACGATCTGCACCATTGCTACAACCTGAACGCACTGAAGAATACGCCGGAAGAACCACTGGCGACGCCACCGTATGAAATCAGCGTGTTTTACGCCCTACTGGAGAAGCTCGCCGTTGAAAAATACCGGGCAGAAGAGATCGCACAATCCATCGCAGACTACATCGATGATAACGACTCAACGCGCGTTAAAGGTGCAGAAGACGAATACTATCAACATAGTCAGCCAGGCTACCTGACCGCCGGTCAGGTGCTCTTTTTACCCACAGAAGTGCGCAAAATTAAAGGGATGACTGACGCGCTTTATCAAAAACTCGCCCCTTTTATCTGCACCCGATTCAGCAGTGACCTCGCCATTAATATCAATACCCTTACTGAGCAGCAAGCGCCGCTTCTGGCAGCCCTCTTCCTCAACAATATCAGCTTGTCAGATGCAAAAATGCTCCTGAAAAAACGTCCTGTAAATGGCTGGGAAAAGGTAGAGGATTTTCTTTACCAGGCCCAACAGGATTTCAGCGCAGCAAAACCGCTGGTGGATTCGCTTAAAAAACAGATTACAACCAGCAGCAGTTATTTTTTGACCACATCCACGGTTCATGAGGGTGACCTTACCTTTGGTATGCGCACATTTTTCATTTATGACGAAAAAACTAAAACACTCAAACTCTATTTACGCCAGCTTACGGATGGCAGTAGCGAACAATAAAGCAGTTAACGTCCCTGCGACGAAACTGCTTATCCGCCTTTCTGGATCGACGCCGAATGCCCTTGAATGGGTGGAATATGATGGATGTGGCTACAGCCAGGTTCAGAGTCTGACAACAGAACAGTTGCCGGAGATTGCCGCACGCCCGGCATCAGGATGCACTCATCTCGTTATTCCGGCCCAAAAGGCAACGAGCAGAATAATCGTCATCCCAGACGAAAATTACGAACTGACCGATCAAAAACTTCAGTGGCTTGCGGATGAAACACTGGACGAAGGCATGCCCCCGCTGCACTGGACGCTACTCTCTCGGGAGGGAACGCGAGTTTCCGTCATTGGCGTTGACGCCGACTGGCTTATGTCCCAGCTTCGTCTCTTTGCCGGGGCTGGTTTTAACGTCACGCATGCGACGATTGACGCCCTTCGCTTGCCAGCCTGTGAAAGCGGCTGGACGGTATTATCAGACAGCGGTGGATGGTTGCTCAGAACGCATGAGAACAGTGTTGCCCATCTGACAGCCTCCTGGCTGGCACAGCTGCTAGCGCATTATCCCCCGCAAGAGGTCGTCAGCTACGGTCCACTGCCAACTGGCCTTTCCGCGAAGGAAACGCGTCCCGCATGTCATAGTTTGATACTCCATCCACAGGAACCACCCGCTAACCTTTTGCACGGGAAAATGCGCCCGCCTGCCCCGTGCTCTTTCTGGACCACCAATATCAAACGCGTGGCGCTTTGCAGCATTTTACTGTTAGCCGTGAGTGCGTGTCTGGCTCAGGCTGTCGTGTATTTGCAACTTCGGGAGTATGAAAAACAGCTGAGCCACACACTGACGCAGCAATGGCAACGTTATATTCCAGAAAACAGGCATACCCGTAATCTGCGTACCTATTTACCCAGGCAGCTACAGCAACGATCGCCTGCCCCCTATTTGCTCTTACAACAGCTTCAGGCTCATCTGTCCGCTTTCCCGGGACTGGCGCTGGAAGGGGTGAGTTATAACCCGGCACGTAATGATTTACGTCTTTTTATTTCTACCCGCGATGACCAACAGATCCAGGCGTTTTTAAATCAAAAACTGGCTGGCTACTCACTCAAAGTCGATAAACATGAACAGGGATTATGGACGATTCGAAATGATTAAACGCGCTCAGGAATGGTTTCACCAAAAAGATCCGCGTGAGCAGCGGCTGCTACTCGCACTGCTTGTCTGCGGTGTCAGCATTCTTTTCTGGTTTGGGCTCTACCAGCCCCTGAAGCAGGCTACGGACACCATGCAATCCCGCTATGCTAAGGTGCAACGCGATCTGCAGTGGTTGCAGAAACAGGTTTCGGCTGCAGCTCTTCTTCCGGAAAAGAGACCATCAGGCTCCCTGGAGAATCAGGTTAAAAGCAGTTTGCACATGCTGGGCACTGCCGCAAAACTCCAGCGCACCGATAGCGGAGAACTGACTGTATCGGCCGACGCTCTCAGGATGGACGCTTTTATGAACTGGCTGGCGGTGCTACAGGGAGACTACGGTCTGCGGATTGCGGAACTTGAATTCCACGCCAGTGAACAGGGTACGGACACTATAATCCTGACGCGTCTGACGCTCGGAGTGAAATAAAATGGATAGCTCACTGGTTACTCTGTTTCTCATCATTGGCCTGCTGTCAGGAACCGCAATGGGTATACTCACCTGGCGTTTGCCTGCCGAGATTTTACGACCGTCTTCGACAGGCGAGGCGGGTTCAACGTCAGAGTTTACGTTCTCTGGCTCCCGGTGCTGCCAGTGTCAAACCCCACTGTTCTGGTACGACACGGTTCCCCTGCTCGGCTGGATGCTTCTCAAAGGGAAATGTCGCCACTGCGGCCAGCCTGTTTCAACACGCTATCCCTTGCTGGAAGGGCTTTGTGCGATGATGGCCGTCATTTGCTATGCCCTCCATCCAGCATCAATGATAATGTCACTGGCGCTTTTTCTGTTCTTTTGGTTTGTACTCGCACTCAGCGTGATCGATCTGCAGCATTACCTTTTACCCGACAAGCTCACGCTACCGTTACTGTGGGTTGGCCTGTTGTTTAATGCCTTTTTTGGCCCTGTTTCCTCCCAGGACGCCATTGTGGGTGCCGCTGCCGGCTATTTAATTCTGTGGCTGCTCTACTGGCTGGTCCGCTTAATCTGTCACAAAGAAGGGATCGGTTACGGGGATTTCAAGATGCTTGCGGCAGTGGGCGCCTGGTGCGGCTGGCGAGAGGTACCCGTGATCCTTTACGTAGCGTCAATCGCAGGGATCTTTTACGGGCTTCTGCTGTGGGTAAAAAAAGGGCATTTCGGTGATCCGATACCTTTCGGTCCGGCACTGGCACTGAGCGGCTGGGGCTGTTTCTGCTGGGCAACGCTGTGAGGAGGCAGGAAGGAGGGTTTCCTTCCTGTATCAACTACTCTTTTTCTTCGCGGATTTGCGCTTGCAGATAGTTTTGAATACCCAGCTTATCGATCAAATCCAACTCGGTTTCCAGCCAGTCTATATGGCCTTCTTCATCGGCAAGGATCTCAATCATCATGTCACGGCTGACATAATCAAAAACGCTGTCGGCATAGGCAATGGCTTCACGGAGATCTTTGGCACCTTCAAGTTCCAGCCTGAGGTCGGAACGTAGCATCTCCTCGACATCTTCACCGATACCCAGCTTGCCGAGATCCTGCAGGTTTGGAATACCTTCAAGGAATAAAATGCGCTCGATATATTTATCGGCGTGTTTCATCTCATCTATAGATTCATGGTACTCAACGTCGTTCAGACGTTTAAGTCCCCAGTTTTTGAACATTCTCGCATGAAGAAAGTACTGGTTGATTGCGACAAGCTCATTTCCCAATAATTTATTGAGATAACTTATGATTTTAACATCACCTTTCATTATATAGTCCCTCCGCTTCCACTCATTGAAGCGTAGATCGGGCTACGGGGATGTCAAAAAAAAGATGGGCGCTTACGCGATCTCTTTGTATTCCGGGATCTGCATCAACTCGTCCTGCATGATTTCACGTGCAGCACGTACACATTTACCGCATTGATTTCCAACCGGAACAAATTTGCGAAGCTGCTGAAATGACTGTGGCTGAAACTGGCGAACGGCCTGACGTATTTTTTTGTCGCTTACACCATTACATAAACAAACGTACATAGAGACTCCCGTTCAAATTATGCGCAAAGTGTAAGTGAGAATGGTTATGATTACAATAGCACAAACGCCAGAATACGGGGCGGGTGCAGGCAAAAAATGCGAAAGTTTGTGACAACACCTGAGCAGCACAAAACAAAAAAGGACGCCGAAGCGTCCTTTTTTAATTCGGGGATAATAAATTAGCCCAGAACTTTAGCAACAACGCCCGCGCCAACGGTACGGCCGCCTTCACGGATTGCGAAACGCAGACCGTCGTCCATCGCGATTGGGTGGATCAGAGTCACAACCATCTTGATGTTGTCGCCTGGCATTACCATCTCAACGCCTTCTGGCAGTTCGATGGTACCGGTCACGTCAGTTGTACGGAAGTAGAACTGTGGACGGTAGCCTTTGAAGAACGGAGTATGACGGCCGCCTTCGTCTTTGGACAGGATGTACACTTCAGATTCGAACTTGGTGTGTGGCTTGATTGAGCCTGGCTTCGCCAGAACCTGACCACGTTCGATTTCTTCACGTTTGATACCACGCAGCAGAACACCAACGTTCTCACCAGCACGGCCTTCGTCCAGCAGTTTGCGGAACATTTCAACGCCAGTACAGGTAGACTTCGCAGTCTCTTTGATACCAACGATTTCAACTTCTTCACCAACTTTGATGATACCGCGCTCTACACGACCGGTAACAACGGTACCACGACCGGAGATGGAGAATACGTCTTCGATTGGCAGCAGGAATGGCTTGTCAATCGCACGCTCTGGTTCTGGGATGTAAGAATCCAGGAAGCCAGCCAGTTCGATGATTTTCTCTTCCCACTCTGCTTCGCCTTCCAGCGCTTTCAGCGCGGAACCACGAACGATTGGGGTGTCGTCGCCTGGGAAATCGTACTGAGACAGCAGTTCACGAACTTCCATCTCTACCAGTTCCAGCAGCTCTTCGTCATCAACCATGTCGCACTTGTTCAGGAACACGATGATGTAAGGAACGCCTACCTGACGACCCAGCAGGATGTGCTCACGAGTCTGAGGCATTGGGCCGTCAGTCGCAGCAACAACCAGGATCGCGCCGTCCATCTGCGCAGCACCGGTGATCATGTTTTTAACATAGTCGGCGTGGCCTGGGCAGTCTACGTGTGCGTAGTGGCGAGTCGGGGTGTCATATTCAACGTGAGAAGTGTTGATGGTGATACCACGCGCTTTTTCTTCTGGTGCGTTATCGATCTGGTCGAATGCACGAGCAGCACCGCCGTAGGTTTTAGCCAGAACGGTAGTGATTGCAGCAGTCAGGGTAGTTTTACCATGGTCAACGTGGCCGATAGTACCAACGTTAACGTGCGGTTTTGTACGTTCAAATTTTTCTTTAGACACGGCTATATTCCTTACTATAGTGCTCTCCCCTTCGGAGAGAGCACGGGACTTAGGTTTTAATCCTGTGGATTACTTACCACGGGCTTCAATAACGGCCTGAGCAACGTTGTTAGGCGCATCATCATACTTCAGGAATTCCATGGTGTATGATGCACGACCTTTGGTCAGAGAACGCAGCTGAGTTGCATATCCGAACATTTCAGACAGCGGAACTTCAGCGTGGATCTTAACGCCAGTTACTTCAGATTCCTGACCACGCAGCATACCGCGACGACGGCTCAAGTCACCGATAACGTCACCGGTGTTCTCTTCAGGAGTTTCTACTTCAACCTTCATGATTGGCTCAAGCAGAACTGGTTTTGCTTTCTTAAAGCCTTCTTTAAAGGCAATAGACGCAGCCAGTTTAAACGCCAGTTCAGAGGAGTCAACGTCGTGGTAAGAACCGAAGTGCAGACGAACACCCATGTCAACAACCGGATAGCCAGCCAGAGGGCCCGCTTTCAGCTGTTCCTGGATACCTTTATCAACGGCTGGGATGTATTCGCCAGGAATTACACCACCTTTGATGTCGTTGATGAACTCGTAACCTTTCGGGTTAGAGCCCGGCTCCAGTGGGTACATGTCGATCACAACGTGACCGTACTGACCGCGACCACCAGACTGCTTAGCGTGTTTACCTTCAACATCGGTAACTTTCGCGCGAATCGCTTCGCGGTAAGCAACCTGAGGTTTACCCACGTTCGCTTCAACGTTGAATTCACGCTTCATACGGTCAACGATGATGTCCAGGTGCAGTTCACCCATACCAGCGATGATGGTCTGGTTAGATTCTTCATCAGTCCATACGCGGAATGATGGGTCTTCTTTCGCCAGACGGCCCAGAGCCAGACCCATTTTTTCCTGGTCAGCTTTGGTTTTTGGTTCAACCGCGATGGAGATTACCGGCTCTGGGAATTCCATACGCTCCAGAATGATCGGGTGATCCGGGTCACACAGGGTGTCACCAGTGGTCACGTCTTTCAGACCGATAGCTGCAGCGATGTCGCCCGCACGAACTTCTTTGATCTCTTCACGTTTGTTAGCGTGCATCTGTACGATACGGCCAAAACGCTCACGCGCCGCTTTCACGGAGTTCAGGATGGTGTCACCGGAGTTAACCACACCAGAGTAAACGCGGAAGAAGGTCAGGTTACCCACGAATGGGTCGGTAGCAATTTTGAACGCCAGTGCAGAGAACGGCTCGTCGTCGCTTGCGTGACGCTCAGCCGGAGTATCTTTACCGTCGTCCAGGATGCCGTTGATCGCAGGAACGTCAACCGGGGATGGCAGGTAGTCAACTACCGCATCCAGCATCGCCTGAACACCTTTGTTCTTGAACGCAGAACCACAGGTTACCAGGATGATTTCGTTGTTCAGAACACGCTGACGCAGAGCTTTTTTGATCTCTTCTTCAGTCAGTTCTTCACCACCCAGGTATTTCTCCATCAGCTCTTCAGAAGCTTCAGCAGCGGATTCGATCAGGTTCTGGTGCCATTCGTCAGCCAGGTCCTGCATCTCAGCCGGGATGTCTTCGTATTCGAAGGTCACGCCCTGGTCTGCGTCGTTCCAGTTGATGGCTTTCATTTTCACCAGGTCGATAACGCCGGTGAAGCCTTCTTCAGCACCAATTGCCAGCTGCAGCGGAACAGGGTTCGCGCCCAGACGGGTTTTGATCTGACCAACAACTTTCAGGAAGTTAGCACCCATACGGTCCATTTTGTTAACGAACGCGATGCGTGGAACTTTATATTTGTTCGCCTGACGCCATACGGTTTCAGACTGTGGCTGAACACCACCAACTGCGCAATAAACCATTACCGCGCCGTCGAGCACACGCATGGAACGTTCTACTTCGATGGTGAAGTCAACGTGCCCTGGGGTGTCGATGATGTTTACGCGATGCGGTTCGTACTGCTTAGCCATACCTGACCAGAATGCAGTAGTCGCTGCGGAGGTGATAGTGATACCACGCTCCTGCTCCTGTTCCATCCAGTCCATGGTGGCTGCGCCGTCATGAACTTCACCGATTTTATGGTTTACACCGGTGTAGAACAGAATACGTTCGGTAGTAGTGGTCTTACCGGCGTCGATGTGCGCACTGATACCGATGTTACGGTAGCGTGCGATGGGTGTTGTACGAGCCATTTGATTCCTCGTTTGTTTCTTTAGGCGTTCAGTTAAGTTACCCAGAGCGGGCGGCTTCTCTGAAGCGCCCGCCTGGTGACTAATACTCCGAAGGGATTACCAACGGTAGTGTGCGAACGCCTTGTTGGCTTCTGCCATACGGTGAACGTCTTCACGTTTCTTAACTGCAGTACCTTTGTTTTCTGCAGCATCAGAAAGTTCGTTCGCCAGACGCAGAGCCATGGATTTATCACCGCGTTTACGAGCAGCTTCAACGATCCAACGCATTGCCAGAGCATTACGACGAACCGGACGAACTTCAACTGGAACCTGATAAGTAGAACCACCAACGCGGCGGGACTTAACTTCTACAGTTGGGCGAACGTTGTCGAGAGCGACTTCGAAAGCTTCCAGTTCATTTTTACCAGAACGCTGAGCCAGGGTCTCAAGCGCGCTGTATACGATGGCTTCTGCAGTAGATTTTTTACCATCTACCATCAGGATATTTACAAATTTTGCCAGCAGTTCTGATCCGAACTTCGGATCTGGAAGAATTTTACGCTGACCAATGACGCGACGACGTGGCATGGGAATACTCCGTTGTTAATTCAGGATTGTCCAAAACTCTACGAGTTTAGTTTGACATTAAGATAAATCAGTTTGGCCTTACTTAACGGAGAACCATTAAGCCTTAGGACGCTTCACGCCGTACTTGGAGCGAGCCTGCTTACGGTCTTTAACACCTGAGCAGTCCAGCGCACCACGAACGGTGTGGTAACGAACACCCGGAAGGTCTTTAACACGACCGCCACGGATCAGGATCACGGAGTGCTCCTGCAGGTTGTGACCTTCACCACCGATGTAGGAAGTCACTTCGAAACCGTTAGTCAAACGCACACGGCATACTTTACGCAGTGCGGAGTTTGGTTTTTTAGGAGTGGTGGTATATACACGAGTACATACACCACGTTTCTGCGGGCAGGCTTCCAGCGCAGGCACGTTGCTCTTTGCAACTTTGCGTGCGCGTGGTTTGCGTACCAGCTGGTTAACTGTTGCCATTAAATAGCTCCTGGTTTTAGCTTTTGCTTCGTAAACACGTAATAAAACGACCTCATACAATATGAGGACGCGAAATTTTAGGGCTACGTCGAAAAGGTGTCAAGAAATATACAGCGATCTCGGATCACCAGTTCATTTGACTGGCGTGCGTCACAGTAAGATTGACGAAATCAGTATAGCCAACCACGTCAATTTTGGCTGAAATTTGACCAGAAAGACCTCGCGCGTCCAGATCGTCCTTCAGCGCAGAGACTGTTATGGGGGCATTCGTGAGAATTTCAACGAAACGGCTGCCTTCAAGCGCCGCGAGCACGCCGTCCTGAATGAGCAGCAAATCATCACCTTCGCGCAGCATGCTCAACAGTGTGTCGATATCACATTGCCACGGTGAGTGGCTCAGAATATGGAGCATGGCGGCCTCAGAACGTCAAAACGGTGTCGTAGTGGGAAAGGTGTTCACGCAGATCAGAGGAAGGTAAGAGCGTCACATCCAGCACAAAAGACGACTTATCACTCAAACCGCGCGCCGTTAAGGAGTCGGCACAGACATAGCAGGTTTCGATATCGTACAGCGGCAGCACTTTGAAGGTTGCGATGTAATCGCGCGCCAGGATGGCCTGCGGCTGTTGGCCCGCGAGCAGTTGAAACACCCCGTCCCCCAGAAAAAAGACGCCGATATCTTCTGTTAATGCCGATGTCGCAAGTAACGCATCCAGCCCTTCGCGGCCAGAGGCGCTACCGTGCGGTGCAGAAGTAAAAACAAATGCCACGCGCTTCATCAGAATTGCACCACTCTGTCGCAGGTTAGCGCCGCCTGAGCCAGCTCGCCCAGACCACTCAACGAAAAGCCAGGCTGAAGGTTAGCGCCCGATAACCCCAGGCGATCGGCTTCGGTTGCATCCGTCACGCCGCGACGCAGTGCCGCCGCCACGCAGATGTTCAGCTCAACGCCCTGCTTTTCATTTAACGCCTGCCACGCGCGGACCAGATCAAACTCATCGCTCGCCGGTGACGTAAACTGGTTCGCGTTATACACCCCTTCCCGATAGAAAAAGACGCTCGCCAGTTCATGTCCGGCCGCCAGTAGCGCATGCGCAAACTGCAGCGCGCTGCTGGCCTGCTGAGTGCCGTACGCCGGGCCTGTCACCATTAACGCAAAACGCATTACTTATCTTGCCCTACGAAGTCGCCGCTTTTGAACTGGCGGATGTAGAGGTAGACCGTATGCTTGGAGATATTCAGACGATCGGCCACCTGGTTAATGGCGTCTTTGATATCAAAAATCCCTTTCTCGTAGAGATTGAGTACGATCTGACGATTCTTGGCATTGTTCGAGACGTTGCGATCGGCATTCACCTCTTCAATCGTAAACTCAAGCGTTTGAGTCACCAGATCTTCTACGGAGGAGGCAAAGTTAACGGAGGAGCCAACGTCTGGCGTTTCAGGCGGAATAAAGGTGCTCATGATCTGCGAGAAAGGCACATCAAGGTTCATGTTGATGCACAGCAGCCCAATCACACGATGTTCGCGGTTTCGAATCGCGATAGTTTCTGATTTCATCAGCACGCCGCTTTTGGCGCGGGTGAAATAACATTTGGAGACGCTGCTGTCCGCGCCGGTCATGTCATGCAACATACGCAATGCAAGGTCGGTGATTGGCGAACCAATTTTACGGCCGGTATGCTCACCATTAGCAATGCGGATGGCGGAACACTTCAGATCTTGCAGGGAGTGCAATACGATTTCGCAGTGGGAACCAATGAGCATCGCTAACCCGTCCACCACCGCCTCATAGGATTTAAGAATATCGAAGTCGGTCTGGTCAAAAGGACGTTGATCCAGCAAATCAAGTTCACTGGTTTCGTTGGTTAAAAGCGACCTGGACATGAAAAAAACACTCCTTTTCAGGAGCCTGTCGTTAGGTTTTCAGGGCAGGCTCATTATCTACACGGACAACTAAATTAATACAGCGTACCAGACGCTTTCCAGTGTTAATTATATCTGCCCCGCAATAAAAAAACCGCCGCCTTAAAGGCGGCGGTTTTCATTACATTACTTCTTAGCGTCTGTCGCAGCTTTCTGATCTGCCTGCGCTTCCGGTTTCGCATCCGCTTTCGGTGCTGGTTTAATGTCCAGCAGCTCTACGTCGAAGACCAGCGTGGAGTTAGCCGGGATACCCGGAACGCCCGTTTTGCCGTAGGCCAGATCCGGTGGAATAACCAGCTTGATCTTGCCGCCTTTCTTGATGTTTTTCAGGCCTTCAGTCCAGCCAGGGATCACACCGTCCAGACGGAAGGAGAGCGGCTCACCGCGGGTGTAAGAGTTATCGAACTCTTTACCGTCGATCAGCGTACCTTTGTAGTTTACGACAACAGTATCGCTGTCTTTCGGCGCATCACCGGTGCCTTCTTTCTCAACTTTGTACACCAGGCCAGTAGA
The DNA here is from genome assembly GCF_010692925.1 of Enterobacter sp. T2. Classification (NCBI taxonomy): domain Bacteria; kingdom Pseudomonadati; phylum Pseudomonadota; class Gammaproteobacteria; order Enterobacterales; family Enterobacteriaceae; genus Enterobacter; species Enterobacter sp. T2. Next base: position 4,391,037 of record NZ_CP048736.1, read on the forward strand.
GGAAGTCTTCACACCCTTCTCTTTAGCAAAGGTATCGCGGTAGGCTTTGCCTTTCGCTTCGTTGTCTTTCGCGTCCGCTTCCATCTTGGTCTGAGCGGCACCCTTCACGCGTGCTTCGAACGCCTGCAGCGTCTGCTCAATTTCCTGGTCAGACAGCTTGCTCTTATCCGCAAATGCGTCCTGTACGCCTGCGATCAGCTGGGCTTTATCCAGTTTGATGCCCAGTTTCTCTTGTTCTTTCAGAGAGTTTTCCATGTAACGACCCAGAGATGCGCCCAGTGCGTAGGCGGATTTCTGGTCGTCATTTTTGAACGCCGCTTTGCTGTCTGCAGTGGCAGCAGGCTTCGCAGCAGTATCAGCAGCGAATGACAGCGGCGCGTTCAGCGCAACAGCCATCGTCGTCGCCAGCAGCGTTACTTTAAACAGTGATTTCATCCATATCTCCAGGGCCTGGGGACTCTCACCCCAGCGTTAAACGTAAATGAGTGACGTACTATAAAACGTTGCAGAAGAAATCTACAGACAGACACTCCCAATTCTCACCACTTTTCAGACTATTTTTGTTTAAATAAGTTTCTTGCCAGCGGGATAGAGACTGCACTTAAGGATAAACTCAGTTAAACTGCGCCGCCGCTGGACCATCAGGTAAATCAGACATAAACGAGGTGAATGATGAAGGATACAACGATAGAAGCGAGAATGGCTGAGCTGGAAAGCCGCCTGGCTTTTCAGGACATCACCATCGAAGAACTAAACCAGACCGTCACAGCACATGAACTCGAAATGGCGAAGCTGCGGGATCACATGCGTCTGCTGACGGAAAAGCTAAAGGCAACGCAGCCGTCAAACATTGCCTCTCAGTCTGAAGAGACACCACCACCTCATTATTGAGGCGTAAAAAAAGCGGGGTTCCCCCGCTTTTTTATTTTCCGCTTAGCGGAATTAGTGGCAACCGCAGCCGCCGTTACCGCAACCACCTTTGCCATGGTCATGACCATGGTCGTGATCGTGGCCGTGACCACCGCAGCAGCCGTCGTGGCCGTGATCGTGGTCATGGTCGTGACCGTGCGCACCGTGAACGTGGCCATGAGCCAGCTCTTCTTCGGTCGCTTCACGGATCGCAACAACTTCTACGTTGAACTTCAGGTTCTGGCCAGCCAGCATGTGGTTGCCGTCAACCACAACGTGGTCGTCTTCAACTTCAGTGATTTCAACAGGCACCGGACCCTGGTCAGTTTCAGCCAGGAAGCGCATGCCAACCTGCAGTTCGTCAACGCCCATGAACACGTCTTTAGGAACGCGCTGAACCAGGTTGTCGTCATACTGACCGTAAGCGTCGTTCGCGCCGACAGCAACGTCGAATTTGTCGCCAACTTCATGACCTTCCAGCGCAGTTTCCAGGCCAGAAATCAGGGAACCGTGGCCATGCAGGTAGTCCAGCGGCGCACTCACCGGAGACTCATCAACCAACACACCGTCTTCTGTACGTACCTGATAGGCCAGGCTGACCACCAGGTCTTTTGCTACTTTCATGATATCTCCTGAGCGTGGGAAAATTGCTGGCGCAGATTGTAGCGGAAATCTGCACCCGTGTACCCTTTAGCTTAAAAAAACTCAGGGCATATCGCTAGTCCGGATGAAAAATGCCGATCACTTGCTCTTCTTTGCGAACATGATCGCGGGCCTCTTTATCGGCCTCACGCATCTGGTGACCACACTTAACACACTCAACGATATCAATATTATTTTCTCGCCACATCGCCAGAGTATCTTGCGCCTGGCAGGACGGGCATTTTGCACCTGCGATAAAGCGTTTACGGACAGCCATCTTTCGTTACCCTTTATTCAAATTCATCCCAGCCATCAAGCTGGCGTCGTTCCTGTTGCATCTCTCGCTGGAAGATCTCCTCCAGCTCGCGACGCGCTTCCCGCACGCGGGAGATCTGCGCCGTGTCGGTATGTACCGGCATCAGTTCGCGCAGCATTCGCATATCCAGCCGACGGAAGTGCATCTGGGCACGTTGCGCCTGATGAGGATGCATACCCAGCGAGATCAACGCCTTACGGCCTAACTCCAGCGCACTGGAGAACGTCTCACGGGAGAAGTGTTTCACACCCGCCTGCAACAATTCGTGAGCTTCAACACGTCCCCGGGCACGCGCCAGTATATGCAGGTGCGGGAAGTGCTGTTGACACAGCTCCACCAGTTTCATCGTGTCTTCCGGATCGTTACAGGTGATCACGATGGACTCGGCGGCCTCAGCGCCCGCCGAGCGCAGCAGCTCAAGCTGGGTCGCGTCGCCGTAATAAACCTTGTAGCCATATTTACGCATCAGGTTAACCGCACTGATATCGCGTTCCAGCACCGTAATGCGCATCTTATTCGCCATCAACAGGCGACCAATCACCTGCCCGAAGCGGCCAAAGCCCACCACTATCACCTGGGGTTTATCGTCTTCTACCCATGGCGCTTCATCTTCATCGTCCGTCGGGTTTAAGCGGCGCGACAGCAGTTTATCCACCAGCTTCATCAGCAGCGGCGTGGTCATCATCGACAGCGTCACCGTCACCAGCAGCAGCGCCATCTGATCGTCCTTAAACAGCTTCTGAGAGGACGCGGCGGAAAACAGCACAAACGCGAACTCTCCCCCCTGGCTTAACACGCTGGCAAACTGCATACGTTCCGAACTGCGCAACCCGTAAATACGCGCCATGACGTACAGCACCAGCATTTTCACCGCCACCAGGATGGCGACGCTGACCACAACCCAGAGCAGATGGGTATAAAGCACGCCTAGATTGAGCGCCATCCCCACCGAAATAAAGAACAACCCTAGCAGCAGCCCTTTGAAGGGATCGATGGCAATTTCCAGTTCGTGACGATACTCGCTCTCCGCCAGCAGCACCCCGGCGATAAAAGTACCCAGCGCCATTGATAGCCCCAGCGCGTCCATAAACAGCGCCGAGCCAAGCACCAGCAACAGCGTCGCAGCGGTAAACACTTCACGCACGCCCGATGCGGCAATAAAGCGGAACACCGGACGCAACAGGAAGCGTCCGCCAATCAGCATGCCCGCAAAGGCCAGCACCTTCATGGAAATCTTTGCCCAGTCGAAGCTATCGTCGCCAGAACCCGCCAGCAGCGGCACCAGCGCCAGCGCCGGGATCACCGCTAAATCCTGAAACAGCAGTACCGAAAAGCCCAACTGCCCGGCTTCATTGCGGTTCATCCCTTTGTCGCGCATCAGCTGCAACGCCATCGCCGTCGACGACATGGCAAGACCAATCCCGCCTATCACCGCGGCCTGCCAGGAAAAGTGGGTCAGCATTAGCAGGCCAGCCAGAATCGCGGCGCTGAACAACACCTGCGCGGCACCCACGCCAAAGATAGAGCGTCGGAGCTGCCACAATTTAGAGGGATTCAGTTCCAGACCGATGATGAACATCAGGAACACCACGCCGAGCTCGGAGAAATGGAGAATTTCATCCACATCGCTGATGAATCCCAGTCCCCAGGGACCAATGGCGATCCCCGCGAGCAAATATCCCAGTACCGCACCGATGCCGAGACGGGCGGCAAGCGGAACCGCGACGACGGCCGCAAATAAAAACAGTACCCCGGCGAGGAGCAAATTCGATCCTTCCATTAACGACCTCCTGCCGGAATCGGCGATGCCAGCCACTCGCCATAAGCTCTGGCGTGGCTGGCCAGTTCTTTCGGATCCTGACGCCGCGCCCAGTAGACAATGATCGGGCTCATCCAGTGCATACGGCACATCGCCGCCGTCAGCTCGAATGGCCGCAGGATATCGCTCATCGGATAACGGTTCAGCCCGTCGTGACGGTAAGCACTTTCGGGTTCACCAGTGGTGATCACGCTACGCCAGTACTTTCCCGCCAGCTGGTTTCCCCCCACCCCACTGGAGAAGCCGCGGCTCAGCACGCGGTCCAGCCACTCTTTCAGCAGTGCCGGACAGCTATAGGTATAAAGCGGGTGCTGGAACACAATCACGTCATGCTGACGAAGCAGTTCCTGCTCGTACGGAATATCAATAAAGAAATCAGGATAGTGCGCGTAGAGATCGTGCACCGTAACGTTACTGAGCTGTGTGGCCGGCTTAAGCAGCACCCGGTTCGCCACCGAGTCCTGAGATTCCGGATGGGCATACAGCAGCAGCACTTTCGCTGTCTGAGACATCATTCCCCTCCCGGTCGTGTTTCTGTTTTTGTGTATCGTTGTTGTTTTGGGCTACCATGGCGGCCCGGTGCGGAAAATGGCCCACACCTTACATTATCATAATGACAAATTAACATAGTCGGAACATACGGCGCTTCTATGATTGTTTTCTCCTCGTTACAAATTCGTCGCGGCGTGCGCGTTCTGCTCGATAACGCCACTGCTACCATCAACCCGGGCCAAAAAGTGGGTCTGGTCGGCAAAAACGGCTGTGGCAAATCCACGCTGCTGGCGCTGCTGAAAAACGAGATTAGCGCGGATGGCGGAAGCTTTACTTATCCGGGAAACTGGCAGCTCGCCTGGGTGAACCAGGAGACGCCTGCCCTGAGCGAACCGGCCCTCGACTATGTTATCGACGGCGACCGTGAATACCGCAAACTCGAAGCGGAACTCCACGCCGCCAACGAGCGCAACGACGGTCACGCCATCGCCACCGTTCATGGCAAGCTGGACGCCATCGACGCGTGGACCATTCGCTCCCGCGCCTCCAGCCTGCTGCACGGCCTGGGCTTCAGCAATGAACAGCTGGAACGCCCGGTCAGCGACTTCTCCGGCGGCTGGCGTATGCGCCTCAACCTGGCGCAGGCGCTGATGTGCCGTTCTGATCTTTTGCTACTCGATGAACCGACTAACCACCTCGATCTCGATGCGGTTATTTGGCTGGAAAAGTGGCTTAAGAGCTATCAGGGCACTCTGATTCTGATCTCCCACGACCGCGACTTCCTCGATCCGGTGGTGGATAAAATCATTCATATCGAACAGCAAACGATGTTCGAATATACCGGCAACTACAGCTCTTTCGAGCGCCAGCGCGCGACGCGCCTGGCCCAGCAGCAGGCGATGTACGAAAGCCAGCAGCAGCGCGTGGCGCACCTGCAAAGCTTTGTGGATCGCTTCAAGGCCAAAGCCTCTAAAGCCAAGCAGGCCCAGAGCCGCATCAAGATGCTGGAACGCATGGAGATGATTGCCCCGGCGCACGTCGATAACCCGTTCCACTTCAATTTCCGCGAGCCGGAAAGCCTGCCGAATCCACTGCTGAAAATGGAAAAAGTGAGCGCGGGCTATGGCGATCGCATTATTCTCGACTCCATCAAGCTCAACCTGGTGCCGGGTTCACGTATCGGTCTGCTGGGGCGTAACGGCGCCGGTAAATCAACGCTAATCAAACTCCTGGCGGGCGAACTTAACCCGGTCAGCGGCGAAATCGGCCTGGCGAAAGGCATTAAGCTTGGCTATTTCGCTCAGCATCAGCTGGAATTTTTACGCGCGGATGAATCGCCTATCCAGCACCTTGCGCGTCTGGCACCGCAGGAAATGGAGCAGAAGCTGCGCGATTACCTCGGCGGCTTCGGCTTCCAGGGCGATAAAGTCACCGAAAACACAGAGCGTTTCTCCGGCGGTGAAAAAGCCCGCCTGGTACTGGCGCTGATCGTCTGGCAGCGCCCGAACCTGCTGCTGCTCGATGAACCGACCAACCACCTGGATCTCGACATGCGTCAGGCGCTGACCGAAGCGCTGATTGAGTTCGAAGGCGCGCTGGTGGTGGTCTCGCACGATCGTCACCTGATCCGCTCCACCACAGACGATCTCTACCTGGTGCATGATGGCAAAGTTGAACCGTTCGACGGCGATCTGGAAGACTACCAGCAGTGGCTGATGGACGTGCAGAAGCAGGAAAACCAGCCGGACGAGTCGGCGAAAGACAACGCCAACAGCGCGCAGGCGCGTAAAGACCAGAAGCGCCGGGAAGCGGAGCTGCGCACCCAGACTCAGCCGCTGCGTAAAGAGATTGCCCGTCTGGAAAAAGAGATGGAGAAGCTCAACGCCACGCTTGCCACCGTTGAAGAGAAGCTGGGCGACAGCGGCCTGTACGATCAAAGCCGTAAAGCGGAGCTGACGGATTGCCTGCAAACGCAGGCAAAGACCAAATCGAGCCTCGAAGCGTGCGAAATGGCGTGGCTGGACGCGCAGGAACAGCTGGAAGCGATGCTGCAGGCCGACTAACACACCGGGAGGGTTATGCGTTTCGATACCACGAGCGAGATTACATTCCGCAAACTCAGCATCTTCATGACCTTCATGGAGAAAGGGAATATCGCCCGTACCGCCGAAACGCTCGGGCTGAGCGGTGTCAGCGTGCACCGCGCGCTGCACACGCTGGAAGAGAACGTGCGCTGCCCGCTTTTTACCCACAAGGGGCGCAATCTGATTGCGCTGCCTTCCGCCTGGACGCTGCTGGAATATTGCCAGGAAGTCATGCAGGTGATGGAGCGCGGGCTGGAAGAGTCGCGCAAAATCGCCGGTATCGGCCAGGGTCGGTTGCGCGTCGGTACGCTCTACTCGCTCACTCTGGAAACCGTACCGCGCCTGATTATGGGCATGAAATTACGCCGTCCGGATCTGGAGATGGATCTGACGATGGGCTCTAACGACACGTTGCTACACATGCTGGACGAAGGGTCGCTGGACGCCATATTGATCTCCATCTCCGAAAGCGATATCGACCGTAACAGCCTCGAAGTACTGCCCCTGTTTCACGACGACATTTTCCTTGCCGCGCCCGCGTCCGCCACGCTGAACGCACATGGGCCAGCGGATCTTCGTGATTACAAACATCAGAAATTTGTCTCGCTGGCAGAAGGGTTTGCGACCTACGCCGGGTTTCAGGAGGCGTTTCATATCGCCGGATTCGAACCGGAGATCGTCACTCGCGTGAATGACATTTTCTCAATGCTGAGCCTGGTGCAGGCGGGGGTCGGCTTTACGCTGATGCCGGGCAGGATGAAGAAAGTGTATGAGAACTCGGTGCAACTACTGAAGCTGGCGGAACCGTACCAGATGCAGCAGCTGATTGCGATTGTCTTTGCCCGCAACCGCGAGCAGGATCCGAGCCTGCGCGCACTGGCCGCCGAAGGGCGGATGTATGCGCGAAGCCTCACGGCAGATACCTCGGCCCCGTAAGCGGGGTGCATTCCCCCTGTTCCAGGGTTCACTAAAACTGAACGCCACGCGATGCACTGAAATGGCGAGCGTATTTTATGAACTGGATTACCTGGAATATGAACCGTGTCCCCGTTATCAACATCTCCCCCTCCCAAGCAACGGAACGGCGTTTAGTTGGATATATGAACCAGATGCTCGTCGTTCCATGCATGACGACGATTTTTGTTAAGTGAGTACAGCCGATGATAAGAGAAGAGTTTGAGGTGGTTGTGTTAGCGGAAGATTTGCCGGTGGAAGGATTAACTAAAGGCATGCTGGGTGACATAGTATTAGTACATGAAAAACCCCATCTGGCTTATATGGTTGAATTTGTTGATGATGCTGGGCGAACTATTGCAATGCCTTCACTGTTACCCAGCCAGGTGGCAGATTATATCCAACCGAAGTGAGAGGCAGGTACAATGGGGGAAGTGCTCAACAGAAACTGAACGCCACGTTTGACTTATCATCCGTCATCTCTGAATATCCACAAAAATAACATGGCTTAAAGCAGGAACAGGATGTTCACACTCTACATGAAATGGGATGCTGGCTGTGATTTAGCACCGGCTGATATTCAGTTCATCCTCACGCCACGCGATGCACTGGAAATGGCGAGCGTATTTTACGAACTGGATTATCTGAAATATGCCCCTCAAACCCGTTTTCAACATTTCACCATCCCCAGACGACGTGACGGCGTATACCACCGCTTCGCGGCGCAACCATACAACCGCAAGCACCACACGGAATACGACGGCCTTTATGATGAAGTAAAATGGAATCTTGAGCAGGGCTGGATGGTTGGCGTAAACACCGCAGAGAAGTGGGACCGTTTCCGCAACCCCTTCTTCTTCGATGACGACGGTAATCTGGTTTATGACTGTTTCATGGACAGCTATAGCGACAGTTTCCAGCGGGAAGTACGGAATATTTACGAACATTGCCTGAACGCACACCCGGGACGAAAACCTGCTCCGACCATTAAACAGTATAATTCCGATGCTCCCGTACAGCACGCACAGGCCACCAAAACCATCAACTGCAAAGCAGCCGGACGATTACTGGCGGCAGGTGGAATCTACAACGGCAACATTGAAGGCTTTAGGCAAACAGCGGAGCAACTTGGTGGTGATGCGCCAGCCGGATACACTGAAGTCATGGACAATAAGGGGCTAATCATTGCTGGCGCTTCTGTCGCTGCGGGATTTGGTCTTAGTCGATTAGGTACGGCAAGTGAGCTTTCTGAACTGGAGAATCTCCATGTTCTTGGAAAGGTCGAGGGCGAATATTCGATGATCAAGCCTGGACCATTGAGTAATAGATTTGCTGAAACGTTCTCAGGAGGTGTATATAAAGAAATAACGCTTTCTGAAGATACAGTTTTCTATCGAGGCGGCCAGAACGGTACTGATTTAGGACGTTTTTTTAGTTACGAGAAACCTCAAGGTATTATCCAAACTCGAATCGATAAAGCAGTTCTGCCTGAATGGCCTGATGGAAGCAAATCAATAATTGATAGTTACTTTGAAGTAGAAATACCTGCTGGCTCAAAGGTCTATATTGGAAATGTCGGTTACCAAACGGGTTTCTATGCGGGTGGTTCAGAACAGGTTTTAATTCCAGCTCCATGGGATATACCAGGAGTGAAAACACTAGGTTTTGGTAATCTAAAATGAAAGCTAATATTCAGAAATTTTTGGTAAAAATAACCCATCTGCTTTCAGATAGTGGTGAAACGAAATGGGCTGCAACATTTGAGAATTTCAGCAAGGACCTGGAGGTAGATTACGACACAACGTTAATCAAGATTAAACGTACATTCGGTGGCGCTGGGTCATTTAATGACGTAGTTTTACATCAAAACGGTCAAATGTTAACTAGTGAAAACAGAGAGTTGAACATACTGCAGGATCAACTTTATGACGCATTAACAGCAGAAATTGTGCGGACAAGAGGTCATTAAGCGCTTAATGATTGCCCCTGACATCCGTACCCGGCATAACGAAAATGTGCTCAGGAAGCGCTGCTATCATCCTATCTCAACGCTGCTGTGTTCCAGCGTAGTAGAGTTACTCTCCCATTCCAACTGCCGCATTTTTCACTGAAGAGAATGAAGAACTGGAACATTTGCGTCATAGGCTTTACCAGCAACTTGAGCAGGCAATCGATTTAATAAAAAAGGTGTTTACCCTAACACTCGTCATCAGCGTCGCTGACGCATGCTCAGGGAGATTTCTACCCTGAGCTATAAGTGCCAAACTTACCTTACGTTTTTCGAAAGCGCCGCCGGGCAAAACTCACCGCTGAAGCCGACCCGCCAAATGTACCGCTACCTCAACCCCGCTGCGTTCCAGCGAAATGGATTCCCCTTCCCACGCCGCCTGTCGCGTTAAGCAGGTCAGCACGCCGCCGGGCGGCATCTCGATTGCCAGCCGCGCATCGCGTTCATTCGCGGATATCACCGCCTCCTGCCAGCGCACGGTACGCGCCATATTCATCGCCAGATCGTCGGTAATTTTTTCCGGCTGCCAGAGCACGCGTCCGGTACTGCCGCTCAGATACGCGCAGCGTGGGCGTGAAAGCGTGACCGATTCAAACGCTGCCGCCAGCTTCTGCGCCGGGTCCGCCAGCAGTGCGCAGTGCGACGGCACGCTGACCGCCAGCCGTTTGGCCTTGCTCGCCCCTTTCGCCAGCGCCCGCTCGGCTACCTGCGCCATCCCTTCATCGGAGCCGGCAATCACGATCTGCGTTTCGGCGTTCAGGTTCGCGATATACGTGCCCGTGCCTTCGATAAGCTGTTCTACCTGCGACAGGGTCAACCCCATAATCGCCGTCAGGCCATAGCCGTGCGGATACGCCTGCTCCATCAGATCGCCGCGCAATGCAACCAGCTTAAGGGCGTCGGTAAATTCCAGTGCGCCAGCCATCACTGCTGCCGGGTACGCGCCAATCGACAAACCGCTCACAATGTCCGGCGTCACGCCGCGACGTTGAAGCTCGCGTGCCCAGGCCACGCCTGAAATCAACAGACAAAGTTGAACCGCGCGGGTGTGGCGTAACGAGGCTGCACTGTCCAGCGTATCGACTTCGCTTCCCAGTACCTTACGCGCCTGAGCCAGCGCCGTTCCCGGCAGGTTATGCAGCATACCTTCATGCTGCGTGCCCTGCCCCGGAAAGGTAAACAGTATTTTCATTACTCCTCCCTGCGCCACGGGTCCGTTACCAGACGCGGTCCGCGGCGGGTTTTCAGCAGCGTTTTGCCGTCGCGCAGCCACTCCGCCAGCGCGAATCCCCCTTCGGGTGTATCGACCTGCGTATCCGCCCGGCACAATGCATGGCCGAGCTGCGACTGCCATGCGGTAAACGCATCAGGGGAAATCGGCTGAGGGGCGCGGATCAACAGGTCGAGATCGCTGTCGGCGTGGATAACCGGAATACCGGTCGCCAGTGCATAGCCAGTGCTGCCGGTAATGCCCCACGACCATGGCCACAGCTGCTGAGAAAGTTGTAGCGCCACCTGTACCGGTGGCTGCGTCACAAAGGGCGAGCGCAGCAGATCCGCCGTTACGCTCAGTGATTCGGGTGACACCACACGCGTTACGTGTTCTGGTTTCACCCATCCGGCCGCCCGCTGGTCGCGGCGCAGGCCGCGCACGCCAACGGGAATACGGCCAGCGTTATCAACATCACGCCGCACTACGACCGGCAAACCGGTATGCCAGGCCGCCTCCACCCAGTCGTCGGTGATGCCTTCCAGCGCGTCTCGCGCGGTAAGCCAGATGAGGTCGTGGGGGCGTAATGTTATGGTCATGATTACATTCCTGAGGTCAGCGAGATAAACAGCGGCAGCGACAGGATACACAGTACGGAGCTTAACAGCAGCACGGCTTCCGCATCCGGAGACTGCACGCCAAAGCGGTTACCGAACACCACACCGAAGAAGCCCGCAGAAAGCGCAATCATCAGGATAGCGGTGATCGCCACGGAACCGTGCAGACCAAAGAGTAAAACGATACCCCAGGCAATCGCAGGCTGAATCAGCAGCTTGGCGATAGTTGACGTGATCACCATGGTGTTGATCTGCAGCTTACGGGCAGAGAGGATCACCCCGGTCAGGAACAGCGCTGCAGCGGTCGCGGACAGCCCCAGCGGTTTAATCGCCGCCAGCACCAGTTCCGGCATTTTGATACCGATGGCGGACAAAATGACACCCAGCAGCGGGCCCATCACGATCGGTTTTTTAATCGAACGCCACATCAGCACCGGCAGCATGGAGAGCGTTGAGCCAGAGTTATTCCCTTCGGTGCGCGCTTTTTCACGTTCCAGAATGAGCAGGCAGAACGGGGTCATCAGCACCGAACCGCAGGCGATGGAGACCGCAACTGACAGTGATGTCGATGAACCTTCACCCAGCACGCTGCCCAGAATAGGCAGGCCGAGCGCCGCATAGTTTGGCAGGGCGACGGTCAGCGTCAGCACGGCGGCATCCTGCGGCGATTTTTTAAAGACGCCGGTGGCGAGGAAGTAGATGGCCGCATAGGTTATCCACATCGCCAGGGTCAGTACCAGAATCAGCGGCGACTGGGCCACAATGCCGGTCCACGGCGTTTGCACGGTGGCGCTGAACAGCGCGGCAGGCAGTGCAAAATCCATCACGAAAATATTAAGCAGGGAAACGTTTTTGTTATCGACCATCTTTGCCTTACCGGCCCAGAATCCCAGCAGCATGATGACGAAAATCGGTGCAAGAGCATGAACAATTACGTAAGTCATAATTCACCTGTAGTAAAAAAGTTTAAGCACTGGCGCGATGATTATTATTTTCAGGATGCAGGTTCCCGCGCGGACGTAACGGTTACGTCCGCGGGGTCGTGCATCTGGCAGGTCTCTTTTTACTTACCAGCTTGCCCGCATGCGTTCGCGTACGAGGGCAGAGCTGCGGCGGTTGTCAGCACCCAGACGATTGTTCAGCGTGGTGTCCTGACGAGCGTCACTGATGGCCTGTTGCAGGGTGGTTTTCACCTGCGCCAGATCGTTATCGGAGGGGGCATCCGGGTTGCTGATGTCCAGCAAGTTTGAAAGCAGCCCCAGGGTGGCGTAGTTGCTGATGTCATAGGCCATCGGCGGAATGGTGGCCGCCAGTTTTTCCAGCGCGTCGACGGTTCGCAACGTAATGCGCGCCGCAGACTCTTTACCCATCGCGTGGATCAGCACCCCTTTATCGTTGAAAGCAATCAGGCGGTTAGCCTGGTAGCCATGCGCCAGAAATGCGCCGGACATCGCTTTACCGACGATAAGCCCAATCACCGGATGACCGGCCAGACGCGCATTCGCATACGCGGCGGCAGCCCCCGCCAGCGCCTGGTGGATACCAAACGCCTCTTCGCGACGGCCATAGGCCTGGCTTGGGACGTCAATCACCGCCACAATCGGACGCTTCACGGACTTACTGGCATCCTCGGCCACGGTTTCGCTCACCACTTTCGCCAGCGTCCAGCCCTCCAGCAGACCAACTTCCCCTTTCGCCGCGCGCGGGAAATGGTTGTGGGCATCCGGCACCACGGCAACAAAACGCACCGCCTCACCGTTCAGTTCGCCGTCTGCCGCCTGCACGGACGGGCAAAGCCCTTCCACACGTTTTGCATTCGGCGCGAGCAGAGTCATCCAGAGTTCGCCACGGCTTATTGCGTTAGTCATCATTTCACCTCCCGGGCAAAAAGCGCGTTAATTTGTTCGGCATCGGCCTGTTTGCGGGTGTCGAAATTCGTCAGACGGTTCAGGTAATCGTCGTAGTTATCGGTGCGGTGTTTCGCGGGTACGCCCCTGGCAATCGCGTCGTTCATCGCCGCTTTCACCGCGTTGATACCGTCACCGACCAGCGCGTCAACCAGCCCGCTTTGATAGCGCACTTCGCCACCGGTCATGCTCCAGATAAACGGACGGTCTCGGGAGTCGTACTCTTCAATCCCCGCTTCCTGCTCGATGACCTGCGGACCGTTCAGTCCGAGACGCGCTTCGCGGGTCACAATCAGGTAGCTGCACAGCGCCGCCGCGATGGACATCCCACCGAAGCAGCCCACGGTCCCTGCGACAATCCCGATAACGGGCGTGTAACGACGCAGGTCAACAATCGCCGCGTGGATATCGGCAATGGCGGCCAGACCCAGGTTCGCCTCCTGCAGACGAACGCCGCCGGTTTCGAGGCACAGCACAGCCTGAGTCGGAATGCCGTTGCGGTTATCTTCTGCCGCCAGCTCCAGCGCCGCCGCCATTTTGGCACCGGACACTTCACCCATGCTGCCGCCCTGGAACGCACCTTCAATGGCGACCACAACGGCTGGCTGACCGTTGATCGTGCCTTTCGCCACCACCATGCCGTCGTCCGCCTGCGGAACAATGCCCTGTGGCCCAAGCCACGGAGAGATAATGCCTTCAAACGGATCCAGCAGTTCGCGATAGCTACCCTCATCGAGCAGGGCCTGCGCACGCTGGCGTGCTTTCAATTCGATAAAGCTGCTGTCATCACGCATGGCTCACCCCCTCAAAAACCTGTTCGATACGAATGCGAGCCACGCCCGGCGTCGCGCCGAAATCATGAATGGTCAGTTTTCCTGCTGGCAGGCTACTGACCGTTTGCAGGCGGTTGAACAGTGCCTCCCAGCGACCCCGGCTGTTGTCGACGGAGGTGGTGATATCAATGGTTAACGTCTGGCCCGGTTCGGCGGTGAAGAGCACCTCCATATCCCCGGAACCGACTACCCCTGCCAGGGCCCTGCCGCTTAACGCGCGGCTGGCTGGCACGGTCAATGTGATTTTTTCCATAACATCCTCTTAATGCTTTGAATAAGGCGTTTCGACGCGATCGAGAAACAGCGTGGCAGCAAGCAGGTCAGCAGCGCCGCCTGGGGAGGCGTTTAGCGCCAGCATCTGACGGTCTAAGTTCGCCAGCGCCTGCTGGCCTGCAGCCGTTTCACAACCTCCGGCGTTCAGTACCGCACGGGCACCGTCCTGCATGGCGTCCAGCCCCTCCAGCCCGGCGCGCGACAGCACGCAGGTGTCGGTAAGCGACGTCATGATCGCCATCAGCGCGTCAAGCCTGGCGTGCGTTTCACTGCTGCCGTTGAGACGGCTCAGGCGAAGCTGCGGCAACGCGCGCTGCATAATGTGCGGGAACGCCTGCTGAGCCTCTTCGCGTGCACCCGGTACGCGGTAGCGCTGCGTGGCGCGAAGGCCTTTGCTGAACACTTTCGGCGCCGCCTCGTCAGGGAGTTTCGCCAGCTGCGCGGCGGTGCGGGCGACGTCGTGCGCCCTGGCTTCCCCGCCCAGCATCGCCACCGCGCTGACCAGCAACCCCAGCGCCCAAATCGCGCCGCGATGGGTGTTTACGCCACACGTTGCAGCCATCATCTGCTGCTCGCCTTCGCGACCAAGACGGCCAACGGTTTGCCGAAGCGCAATATCTGCCGGACGCAGCCAGCTTTGCTGCGCCAGCGCCTGAAACGTCGGGGTCAGGCTGCGCGCGGAGCGCTCCATCAGCGCAAGGGATAAATCGTGGTGCGCACCGTTCCCCCGACTGTCCACCAGACCGGGTTTCGGGCTTAATCGTGCTTCGTCAATCAGACACTGCGTGGCGGTTCGCGCCAGCCATTCGGCACCGCCTTCAACCTGAATCTGGGGCAGAAGTTTCATTACCAGCTCCGGAATTTCGCAGGTGGGTTGTACAGACCGCCGGACCATTCAACGAGGTCTGACACGCTGCCCGCCGCCAGCAGAGAGCGGGTGGCGTCGGTGCGGCGAATACCCATATCTTCCGGATAAACAACCTTGCCGCTCTGGCGCAGTTCCGCCACGCGTTTAGCATCCACGCCCAGGCCGATATCGGTAATACCCGCCACAGCGGCGACCATGGCACGACGCTCCTCAAGATCTTTGGCGCGATAGAGGTAAGCAATCCCCTCTTCCGTCAGCACGTGCGTCACGTCGTCGCCGTATATCATGACCGGCGCCAGAGGCATCCCGGACGCTTTTGCCACGTCAACAGCATCAAGCTTTTCCACAAAGGTCGGCTTTACGCCCGCCTGGAAGGTTTCCACCATCTGCACGACCAGTTTTTTACCGCGCTGCATCGGGTCAGGTTCGGTGATCATGTTCAGCCAGGCCGGTGTAGCGTGGCGACGACCGTGTGGGTCGTGCCCCATGTTTGGCGCACCGCCGAAGCCGGAAAGACGACCGCGTGTCACCGTTGAGGAGTTGGCGTAACCATCAACCTGCAGGGTTGAGCCGATAAACATATCGACCGCATACTGACCGGCCAGCTGACAGAACGCACGGTTGGAACGCATGGAGCCGTCGGCACCGGTAAAGAAGATGTCCGGACGGGCTCGGATATACTCTTCCATCCCCAGTTCGCCGCCGAAGCAGTGCACGCTTTCCACCCAGCCGCTTTCAATTGCCGGGATCAGCGTTGGGTGCGGGTTCAGGGTCCAGTGCTTACAGATTTTGCCCTTCAGGCCGAGCTGTTCGCCGTAGGTCGGCAGCAGCAGCTCAATCGCTGCGGTGTTAAAACCGATCCCGTGGTTGAGGGACTGCACCTGATGTTCCGCGTAGATGCCCTTAATCGCCATCATCGCCATCAGGATGTGTTCCTGTTTGATCAGGCGCGGGTCACGGGTAAACAGCGGTTCGATAAAGAATGGCTTGTCGGCAACGACAACATAGTCAATCCAGGAGCCCGGAATATCGACGCGCGGCAGGTCGCATTCGTCGTCCACCAGTTCATTCACCTGCGCAATCACAATCCCGTCGTGGAAGGCCGCGGCTTCCACCAGTGCCGGAGTATCTTCGGTGCTCGCCCCGGTGTAGAGGTTGCCTTTGCGGTCTGCTTTAAACCCCGCAATCAGCGCCACGTTGGGCGAGAGGTCGACGTAGAGGCGTGAATAGAGCTCGATATAGGTATGGATAGCGCCGATTTCGAGCTGACCATCTTCCAGCAGCTGGGAGATTCGCAGGCTCTGCGTCCCGGAGAAGGAGAAGTCCAGCTTGCGGGCGATGCCTTTCTCAAAGATATCCAGATGCTCGCTACGACCGACGCTCGGCATGATCATATGCAGATCGTGGACAATTTGCGGGTTCACTTCAGCCAGCGAGCGTGAAAGGAAATCGGCCTGCTTCTGGTTGTTACCTTCCAGAACGACCTTATCGCCAGGGGCGATCAGTTTTTCCAGCATGGCGACAAGATCGCCGGTTGGCAGTACCTTGCCCTGCACCGGTACGGACGCCAGACGACGCGCTTTTTCGCTGCGTCGCGTGTTCCATTGCCGGGTGGGTGTTTGCCCAGATAACATTATTAACCTCCTGATTCAGCTAATCATTTTGATTTGCTTAACGTTGAGTAAAGTGTGCGCTCTGGTGGGCAAGGCATCAATTAAGCGTAGAGCGGAATCATTAGCCTGAGAGTAATAATCACGGTAAAGATTTGTGATCGGGATCAGTTCATGTTTCGGAAAACCAGGCTAAACGGGGTACAATTCGGAAAGTATCGTTAATTTCCGACAAGAATCAGCATCGCGCTTATGACCCAAATCATTCCAACAGACTTCGACATTGCAGCCGAAGACAGCACCGAGTTCGTGCCCATGCGCGGTGTGTCCAACTGCCATTTGCAGACCATGCTGCCACGGCTGATCCGCCGTAAGGTTCAGTTCACGCCGCACTGGCAGCGGCTTGACCTGCCAGACGGTGATTTTCTGGATCTCGCCTGGAGCGAAGACCCCGAGCAGGCACGTCATAAGCCGCGTCTGGTGGTTTTTCATGGTCTGGAAGGGAGTCTGCACAGCCCTTATGCGCATGGATTGATTGAGGCAGCAAAAGCGCGCGGCTGGCTCGGGGTGGTGATGCATTTTCGTGGCTGCAGCGGCGAGCCAAATCGTCAGAAACGCATCTATCACTCGGGTGAAACCGAAGACGGAACCTGGTTTTTACACTGGCTGCGGGAAAACTATGGCACCGTGCCAACGGCGGCCGTGGGGTATTCGCTGGGCGGAAATATGCTCGCCTGCCTGCTGGCCAAAGAGGGCGACAGCGTACCACTCAATGCCGCAGTGATTGTCTCCGCGCCGTTTATGCTGGAGCAGTGCAGCTACCATATGGATAAAGGGTTTTCCCGCGTCTATCAGCGCTATCTGCTCAACCTGCTGAAAGCCAACGCCGCACGTAAGCTGAAGGCTTACCCGGATACCCTGCCGGTCAGCCTGCGCCAGTTGAAAAAGGTGCGCCGCATTCGTGAATTCGACGATCTGATCACCGCAAAAATTCACGGCTTCGCCGATGCGATCGACTATTACCGTCAGTGCAGCGCCATGCCGTTGCTCAGCAAAATCACCCAGCCGACGCTGATTATTCACGCCAAAGATGACCCGTTTATGGATCATCATTCTATTCCCGCGCAGGAATTCCTTCCCGACAATGTTCACTATCAGTTGACTGAACATGGCGGCCACGTTGGATTTATTGGCGGGACGCTGCGCCGCCCGAAAATGTGGCTGGAGGCGCGTATTCCTGACTGGCTTACTCCTTATCTGGACGGTGCAAAATGATCATCCCCTGGCAGGATCTGTCTCCCGAAACGCTCGATAATCTGATTGAAAGCTTTGTATTACGTGAAGGCACCGATTATGGTGAACATGAACGCTCACTCGAGCAGAAGGTCAACGATGTAAAACGCCAGCTGAAAAGCGGCGACGTGGTGCTGGTGTGGTCAGAACTGCATGAGACGGTCAATATCATGCCCCGCAACGCGTTTCACGGCTGACCTTCCAACCTTTTCAGTCAGGGAGTTGCTATGTCTGCCAGACATCCCATTATTGCCGTTACGGGGTCGAGTGGTGCGGGAACGACCACCACCAGCCTCGCGTTTCGTAAGATTTTCGCCCAACTGAATCTCCGGGCGGCGGAGGTCGAAGGCGACAGTTTTCACCGCTATACGCGACCTGAAATGGACATGGCGATCCGTAAGGCGCGCGATCTGGGTAAACACATCAGCTATTTCGGTCCCGAAGCCAATGACTTTGGCCTCCTTGAGCAAACCTTCCTGGAGTACGGTCAGAGCGGCAAAGGGCAATCGCGTAAGTATCTGCATACCTATGATGAAGCTGTGCCGTGGAATCAGGTGCCGGGCACCTTTACCCCCTGGCAGCCGCTGCCGGAACCCACCGATGTGCTGTTTTATGAGGGATTACACGGCGGCGTAGTCACCCCACAGCATGACGTGGCGCGTCATGTGGATCTGCTGGTTGGCGTGGTGCCTATCGTGAACCTGGAGTGGATCCAGAAGCTGACGCGCGACATGAGCGAGCGCGGCCATTCGCGCGAAGCGGTGATGGATTCGGTGGTGCGCTCCATGGAAGACTACATCAACTACCTCACGCCACAGTTCTCCCGCACGCACATTAACTTCCAGCGCGTGCCGACGGTGGACACCTCTAACCCGTTCGCGGCGAAAACCATCCCGTCGCTGGACGAGAGCTTTGTGGTGATCCACTTCCGCAATCTCGAAGGCATTGATTACCCCTGGCTGCTGGCGATGCTGCAGGGCTCGTTTATTTCGCACATGAATACGTTAGTGGTACCAGGCGGAAAAATGGGGCTGGCGATGGAGCTCATCATGACGCCGCTGGTGGAGCGGTTGATGGAAGGGAAGCAGATTGCGTGAGTTGTTCTGCCCGGTGGCGCTGCGCTTACCGGGCCTACGTTCATGCTTTTGTAGGGCGGGTCAGCGAAGCGCCACCCGCCAAAAGATTAAGCCTCGATCACTTCATACGAATGCGTGATTTTTACCGCTTTCTCCAGCATTAACGCCACAGAGCAGTATTTTTCCGCAGACAGATCCACCGCACGCGAAACCGCCGCGTCTTTAAGCGCTTTACCGGTGACCACAAAGTGCAGATTAATGTGGGTGAACAGGCGTGGCGCCTCTTCGCGACGTTCTGAGGTGAGTTTAACCTCGCAATCCGTCACGTCATGACGACCTTTTTGCAGAATCGACACCACGTCAATCGCGCTGCATCCACCCGCCGCCATCAGCACCATTTCCATTGGGCTGGGGGCTTTATCGCCGGAGTTACCGTCCATCAAAATCTGGTGCCCTGACGCGGATTCGCCCAGGAACGTTAAACCTTCAACCCATTTCACGCGCGCTTGCATATTCTTTAACTCCAACGTTGCATTTTCGGTGACAGATTACGCGTGCGTTACATTTCTCGCAACGGAAGGCGACCTGCATCATGCTGAAGCGAGACACCAGGAGACACGCGGCGAAAGCTATGCTAAAACACTCAGGATGCTACAGTAATACATTGACGTTACACATGTATGCAGAGGACATCAAACTTTACTGGCTGCGAAACGTTACGACAGCCGACTTCCCAGGGTATGGGTAAGAATTCGATTGCAACCCCAGAGTCCGGATGCATCTGATGACTCTGGTGACAGCTTATAACAGAGGATAACAGCGCATGGTGCTTGGCAAACCGCAAACAGACCCGACTCTCGAATGGTTCTTGTCTCATTGCCACATTCATAAGTACCCATCGAAGAGCACGCTGATTCACCAGGGTGAAAAAGCGGAAACGTTGTATTACATCGTCAAAGGCTCGGTGGCAGTGCTGATCAAAGATGAGGAAGGGAAAGAGATGATCCTTTCTTATCTGAACCAGGGCGATTTTATCGGTGAACTGGGCCTGTTTGAAGAAGGCCAGGAACGTAGCGCCTGGGTTCGTGCAAAGACAGCATGTGAAGTGGCTGAAATTTCTTACAAGAAATTCCGTCAGTTGATTCAGGTAAACCCTGACATCCTGATGCGTCTTTCTTCCCAGATGGCGCGTCGTCTGCAGGTCACATCCGAGAAAGTGGGTAACCTCGCCTTCCTGGACGTCACCGGTCGTATCGCGCAGACCCTGCTGAACCTGGCGAAACAGCCTGACGCCATGACCCACCCGGACGGCATGCAAATTAAAATTACCCGTCAGGAAATTGGTCAGATCGTCGGTTGCTCCCGCGAAACGGTGGGCCGTATCCTGAAAATGCTGGAAGATCAGAACCTGATCTCTGCCCACGGTAAAACCATCGTGGTCTACGGAACGCGTTAATTCCGCTCAAACGGCGTGCCATCGCAAGGTGTCACGCCGTTTTTGTCTCTATTCCCCATGTGGCGCAGGCTGATCTATCACCCGGAAGTTAATTACGCACTGCGACAAACGCTGGTGTTGTGCCTTCCTGTGGCCGTGGGCCTGCTTCTGGGACAACTCCAGCAGGGTCTGCTGTTTTCTCTCGTTCCCGCCTGCTGCAACATCGCCGGTCTGGACACGCCGCATAAACGCTTTTTCAAACGCCTGATCGTTGGCGGTTCGCTGTTTGCTGGCTGTAGCCTCGCCGTGCAGCTTTTACTGGCGCGCGATATTCCGCTGCCGCTGATCCTGACCGTACTGGCGATGAGCCTCGGTGTTACCGCAGAAATCAGTTCCCTGCACGCCCGCCTGCTTCCCGCTTCACTGATTGCCGCCATCTTCACCCTGAGCCTCGCCGGGAATATGCCGGTGTGGGAGCCGCTGCTGATCTATGCCCTCGGCACGCTGTGGTACGGGCTGTTTAACTGGTTCTGGTTCTGGCTGTGGCGGGAACAGCCGCTGCGTGAATCTCTGAGCCTGTTGTATGTGCAGCTTGCGGATTACTGCGAAGCCAAATACACCTTGCTGACCCAGCATACCGACCCGGAAAAATCCTTACCGCCGCTGCTGACGCGCCAGCAAAAGGTGGTGGATCTGATAAGCCAGTGCTATCAGCAGCTGCATATGCTCGCCGCCAACAAGAATCACGAATATAAACGCCTGCTGCGCACTTTCCAGGTGGGGCTGGATCTGCAGGAGCATATCTCCGTGAGCCTTCATCACCCACAAGAGGTGCAAAAGCTGGTCGAGCGCAGCCACGCCGAGGCGGTGATCCGCTGGAATGCGCAGACCGTCTCCACGCGCCTGCGGGTGCTGGCGGACGACATTCTCTATCACCGCTACCCCACGCGCTTTAACATGGATAAACAGCTCGGCGCGCTGGAGAAAATTGCTCGTCAGCATCCGGATAACCCGGTCGGCCAGTTTGCCGCCTGGCACTTCAGCCGCATTGCCCGCGTGCTGCGCACCCAGCGCCCGCTGTATCCCCGCGACCTGATGGCGGATAAGCAAAAACGTCTGCCGCTCCTGCCAGCACTCAGAAGCTATCTCTCTCTTAAGTCTTCTGCCCTGCGCAATGCCGCGCGGATTAGCGTTATGCTCAGTATCGCCAGTCTGATGGGCATGGCGCTGCATCTGCCGAAACCGTACTGGATCTTAATGACCGTGCTGTTTGTCACCCAGAACGGCTACGGCGCCACGCGGGTACGTATTCTGCACCGGGCAGGCGGCACGATGGCGGGGCTGATTATTGCGGGCGTAACGCTACACTTCCACGTTCCCGAGGGGTATACCCTGGCTGGGATGCTGGTGATTACGCTGGTGAGTTACCTGATTATCCGCAAAAACTACGGCTGGGCGATGGTGGGCTTTACGGTGACGGCGGTATATACCCTTCAGCTGCTTACGCTAAACGGCGAACAGTTTATCGTTGCCCGCCTGATCGATACGCTGATTGGCTGTCTGATTGCCTTTGGTGGCATGGTCTGGCTGTGGCCGCAGTGGCAAAGCGGATTGCTGCGCCAGAACGCCCACGACGCGCTGGAGGCTGACCAGCAGGCCATTCGTCTGATCCTGAGCGACGACCCGCAGCCCTCCCCGCTGGCGTATCAGCGGATGAAAGTTAATCAGGCGCACAACGCCCTGTTTAACTCGCTCAACCAGGCGATGCAGGAGCCAGGCTTTAACGCGCACTATCTGGCGGACATGAAGCTCTGGGTCACGCATAGCCAGTTTATCGTCGAGCATATTAACGCCATGACCACCCTGGCGCGCGAGCACACGATGCTGACGCCGGATCTGGCGCAGCGTTATTTGCAGTCGTGTGAAATCGCCCTGCAGAGGTGTCAGCAGCGTCTGGAGTATGACGCGCCGGGTGAGTCGGGGGATTCGAACATTCTGGAAGCGCCGGAAACGCTGACTCACGGGCCGATGAGCACCCTGGAGCAGCATTTGCAGCGCGTGCTGGGCCACCTGAACACCATGCACACCATTTCGTCGGTGGCATGGCGTCAGCGTCCTCATCATGGCATTTGGTTAACGCGCCGGTTAAAACGAACCGAGTATTAGCCTTTAACGATCTTCGCGACCGCTACGGCAAAGCGGGTTAACCCGTCTTCAATGTCTTTCTCTTCCACCACCAGCGACGGTGCGAAACGCATCACGTCTGGCCCCGCATTCAGCACCATTACCCCTTCGTGGGCGGCAGCATGCAGAAAATCGCGGGCGCGGCCTTTGTACTGTGGCGTGAGCTCGGCACCGATCAGCAGACCCATGCCACGGATTTCGCTGAACACATCATACTGGTCATTGATCTTTTGCAGATGTTTTACGAACAGCTCACGCTTCGCATTCACGCCGTTCAGCACTTCTGGGGTATTGATGATATCGAATGCCGCCCCCGCCACAGCGCTCGCCAGCGGGTTACCGCCATAGGTTGAGCCGTGCGAACCGACATGAAACGCAGAGGCGATCTCCTGAGTCGTCAGCACCGCACTCACCGGGAAACCACCGCCGAGCGCTTTGGCACTGGTCAAAATATCCGGCGTCACGCCGTAGTGCATATAAGCGAACAGATCGCCGGTACGTCCCATTCCGCACTGCACTTCATCAAACACCAGCAGCGCCTGATGCTCATCACACAGCGCGCGTAGCCCTTGCAGGAATTCCGGGGTGGCCGCCGTCACGCCGCCTTCGCCCTGAATTGGCTCCACGACTACCGCGCAGGTGTGGTCGTCCATCACCGCTTTCACCGCATGCAGATCGTTAAACGGCACATGGACGATATCGGCCGGTTTTGGGCCAAAGCCGTCGGAATACTTCGGCTGGCCGCCGACGGAGACGGTAAAGAACGAGCGCCCGTGGAAGGCGTTGTGGAAGGCGATGATTTTGGTTTTGTACGGGCTGTGACGCGTCGTCGCGTAATAGCGCGCCAGCTTAAAGGCGGTTTCGTTGGCTTCGGTGCCGGAGTTCATAAACAGCACACGCTCGGCAAACGTGGCATCAATGATTTTGCGGCCCAGACGCAGCGCCAGCTCGTTGGTGAATACGTTACTGGTGTGCCACAGGGTTTCGCCCTGGGTTTTCAGCGCCTCCACCAGCGCAGGATGGCAATGACCCAGCGCCGTGACCGCAATACCGCCCGCGAAATCCACATACTCTTTTCCCTGCTGATCCCAGACGCGGCTGCCTTTCCCCTTAACCGGGATAAACTCAGCCGGTGCATAAATCGGCAGAATCACTTCATCGAATGTTGCGCGGGTAATTGCTGGTTGTTCAGTTGCCATGTCATGCCCATCCATTTTATGTCACATTGATTGTGAAAATATAATCACAAAATATGCATAAAAAATCACAGCAAGGCAACAGATATTCAGCGATGGAAGAAATTAGCCAGCAGGTCATGCCCTTGCTCGCTAAGGATACTTTCCGGATGGAATTGCACGCCCTCAAGATCCCACTCGCGGTGGCGAATCCCCATGATCTCCTGCGTATCGCTCCAGGCGGTCACCTCAAAGCAGTCTGGCAGCGTCGGCGGGTCAATCACCAGCGAATGGTAGCGCGTCACGGTTAAGGGATTATTGAGCCCCGTGAATACCCCGATACTGGTATGCGTGACCGGCGACGTTTTTCCGTGCATCACTTTCGCGGCACGCACGATGGTGGCGCCGAATACCTGGGCAATGGCCTGATGGCCCAGGCAGACGCCCAGAATGGGCAGCTTGCCAGCATAGTGCCGGATAACATCCAGAGACACGCCCGATTCCGACGGCGTGCAGGGGCCGGGTGAAATCAAAATTTTCTGCGGAGCCAGCGTCGCAATATCGGCCAGAGTCACGTCATCGTTACGGCGGACAACCACCTCTGCTCCCAGCTCACAAAAATACTGGTAAAGGTTCCAGGTGAAGGAATCGTAGTTATCAATCAGCAGAATCATGGCGGCTCCCGAAAAAAATGCCGCCCTATTCTACTCAGATTCCCGCGCTTCGCTCACTACTTTGGCAAAGACAGCGTTCAGCGCAGTCAAATCGCCCGTCGCGCCGCTTCGGTTCGCCGCCACCCACTGCTCGGGATCGATACCCCGCCAGTCCAGCATATACCCGGCATGAATGGCCAGCTGCTCAAAGAAGACCCGTTGGGCAATACCATTGCCGCTCATAAAAGGATGCAGCATATTGATTTCACAGTAGTAGTGACTAACTCTGTTCACAAAGGTTTCTTTCTGAAGACCCACCAGATACTTTTCGCTTTCCAGGTCCGCCATCAATTCATTGCCCATCTTCTCGATGTACTCGAAGTGGCAGAAAGGAATGTCACCTTTAAAAATATCGTCGGTACGGTATTCGCCCGCCCGCTTCAGCTCTTTGCGATACAGATGGCGGTGAATAAGACAAAGATGGGGTAAACCGGGCGCGGAAGGCCCGAGCTCCAGCGTCTCAATATGGGGTTCTGAAGGACCATGACCTTTTTCAAGGAGACAACTGGCCTGAAGATTGACGTTACGCTGCTGCTCCCAAATACGGGATTTTTGCTTGTCGGTGAGTTTTTTCACTTAACGCCTCCCTGAATAGTCCGTTTGCCACAAGTATAAGCAGCAAAACGCGCTTTCGCAGGGAGGGGGCATTACACGGGCGAGCGCCGCCCGTGTCAAAGAGGGTTACGGCAGTACTTTTGCGGAGAGGATCACGACCGGTTTGGACGGCACATTCTGGTACGGGCCGACGTCATGAGTAGGAACCTGAGAAATCTTATCCGCCACGTCCATCCCTTTCACAATTTTACCGAAGACCGCGTAACCGAAGTCGCGCTGGCCATGGTCGAGAAAGGCGTTATCCGCCACGTTGAGGAAGAACTGGCTGGTGGCGCTGTCTTTATCCGCCGTACGCGCCATGGAAATCGTGCCGCGCTTGTTCAGCAAGCCGTTGTCCGCTTCGTTTTTGATCGGCGGGTTCGGCTGCTTCTGCTGCATCTGCTCGTTGAAACCGCCGCCCTGAATCATGAAGCCAGGGATCACGCGGTGGAAAGTGGTGTTGTTATAAAAACCACTGTTCACATAGTCGAGGAAGTTTTTCACGGAAACCGGAGCTTTCTGGCTATTCAGTTCCAGCTCAATATTCCCGGCAGAGGTGGTCAGCAGAACGTGAGGGTCCCCTTTGGCTGCCAGCGCAGCAGGGGAAACGGCAGAAAGAGCAAACACAGCTGCGACAGCCGCCAGTGTTGATTTGAGCATGAGAATTCCTTAACAAAGCGCAGTATAAAAAGCGAATGGCTTGATTCTAAAGAGCAGTATGAACGGAGACCAGCCTTTTACCTAATTTTACGAAATTGAAACAGTTGTAACCACGCAAACGATTGGTTACGGCGTCTTTTTATGTGATATAGATCACATAAAAAACTGCAATGAAGTTTAAATTTCTTTGAAAAGGTATGAATGGATCACTTTAATGTCTAAAATCTGCCCGCTCTCAGCGCCCTCCGGGCGCTTTTCTTTTTTGAACAGGCCAGACATGACTAACAGCAATCGCATCAAGCTCACATGGATCAGCTTCTTCTCCTACGCCCTGACCGGCGCGTTGGTGATCGTCACCGGGATGGTGATGGGGAATATCGCAGACTACTTCCAGCTGCCCGTCTCCAGTATGAGTAACACCTTTACCTTCCTCAACGCCGGTATCCTCATCTCTATCTTCCTGAATGCCTGGCTGATGGAAATCGTGCCGCTGAAGACGCAGTTGCGTTTTGGCTTTGTGCTGATGGTCGCCGCCGTGGCGGGTCTGATGCTGAGTCACAGCATCGCGTTGTTCTCCGCCGCCATGTTCGTGCTCGGCCTGGTCAGCGGGATCACCATGTCGATCGGTACGTTCCTGATTACCCATATGTATGAAGGCCGTCAGCGCGGCGCGCGCCTGCTGTTCACCGACTCCTTCTTCAGCATGGCCGGGATGATTTTCCCGATGGTGGCCGCCGTTCTGCTGGCACGCAGCATTGAGTGGTACTGGGTCTATGCCTGTATCGGTCTGGTTTACGTAGCAATCTTTATTCTGACCTTCGGCTGTGAATTCCCGGTTCTGGGCAAAAAAGCGCAAACCAGCGCAGAACCCGTCGCGAAAGAGAAATGGGGCATCGGCGTACTGTTCCTCTCCATCGCCGCCCTGTGCTATATCCTGGGCCAGCTGGGCTTTATCTCCTGGGTACCGGAATACGCGAAAGGCCTGGGCATGAGCCTGAACGACGCGGGTAAACTGGTAAGCGATTTCTGGATGTCTTACATGTTCGGCATGTGGGCGTTTAGCTTCATCCTGCGCTTCTTCGATCTGCAGCGCATCCTGACGGTGCTGGCGGGCCTGGCAACCGTGCTGATGTATCTGTTCATCAACGGTTCCCCGGACAATATGCCGTGGTTCATTATGACCCTGGGCTTTTTCTCCAGCGCGATTTACACCTCGATCATCACGCTGGGCTCCCTGCAGACCAAAGTAGCTTCGCCGAAGCTGGTTAACTTCGTGCTGACCTGCGGTACCATCGGCACCATGCTCACCTTTGTGGTGACGGGGCCGATCGTTGCCCACAGCGGCCCGCTGGCGGCGCTGCACACCGCTAACGGTCTGTATGCCGTGGTGTTCATCATGTGCTTCGTGCTGGGCTTCGTGACTCGCCACCGCCAGCACAACGCGGTAGCGTCTCACTAACCTTCACGCCCCTTTGCGCTACGCAGAGGGGCTGTTTCTGGCAAAGCTGACCTCTTCACCCCCGATATCCATCTGAATCCACGTCTGCGCCAGCTGCGTCGTGGCAATCACCCGCCCCTGACGAATCGACCAGCGCACCGGCACCTGACAGCGCACCGCTTCAAACCCGCTTTCCGCAGGCAAAATCACCAGATTCGCCGGATTGCCCGTGGCAATACCGTAATCGCTCAGGCCAAAGGTACGGGCGCTGTTATGGGTGATCAGATCCAGGCCGCTGTCGATTTGCGGATAGCCCATCATCTGGCAGACGTGTAACCCCATGTGCAGCACCTGGAGCATATTGCCGGTTCCCAGCGGGTACCAGGGGTCAAAAACATCGTCATGACCAAAGCAGACGTTAATGCCTGCTTCCTGGAGTTCCTTCACGCGCGTGATGCCGCGGCGCTTAGGATAGTCGTCAAAACGCCCCTGCAGGTGGATATTGACCAGCGGGTTAGCGACGAAGTTAATCCCCGACATCTTCAACAGGCGGAACAGGCGCGAGGTGTACGCACCGTTGTAGGAGTGCATGGCGGTAGTATGGCTGGCGGTCACGCGCGGACCGATGCCGGCCTCGTAGGCCAGGGTAGCCACCGTTTCGACAAACCGCGACTGTTCGTCGTCAATTTCATCGCAATGGATATCCAGCGGACGGTCATATTTCTTCGCCAGTGTAAAAGCAATATGCAGCGACTGGACGCCATACTCGCGGGTGAATTCGAAGTGCGGGATCGCCCCCACCACGTCGGCACCCAGTTTTAACGCCTCTTCCAGCAGCGCCGCGCCGTTCGGGTAAGAGAGAATACCCTCCTGGGGGAACGCGACGATTTGCAGCGTCACCCATGGGGCCACCTCCTGCTTCACCTCCAGCATGGCCTTCAGGGCGGTGAGCGTCGGGTCGGAGACATCCACATGGGTACGGACAAACTGAATGCCGTTGGCGATTTGCCACTTCAGCGTTTTCCAGGCGCGCGCTTTGACGTCGTCATGGCTGAGTAACGCTTTGCGCTCCGCCCAGCGTTCAATGCCCTCAAAGAGCGTGCCCGACTGGTTCCAGTTCGGCTCGCCTGCCGTCTGGGTGGTATCAAGATGGATATGCGGCTCGATAAACGGTGGGATCGCCAGCCCGCCGCGCGCGTTCAACACTTCATAACTTTCAGCGCGGGTGTCGTCCATTGGGGTGATGTCACCAAATCGCCCGTTCTCAATGGCGAGTTGCCATAGTCCTTCCCGGCCCGGTAAGCGAACATTCTGAACAAGCCAAAGCGGTGTTGTAGACATTTCTTATCCCCTGATCAACGCAACGTTGTTTAAGCATATTTTTGTTCAAAAATACGCCATTGCTTTGTACACAAAATCGACGCCCCCGAAAAGCCTGCGATTTCCATAACTTATAAAAATCCTGACAAATCAGCCGCATACCACCTAAGGAGTAGGCGAAGACGTATTTGATTTACATCAATAAGCGCCCCTGCTGAATCGTTAAGGTAGGCAGTAATAGAAAAGAAATCGAGGCAAAAATGAGCAAAGTCAGACTCGCTATCATCGGTAACGGCATGGTCGGCCATCGCTTTATTGAGGATCTTCTCGATAAAGCCGGTGCCGACCAGTTCGATATTACCGTGTTCTGTGAAGAACCCCGCAAGGCGTACGACCGTGTGCACTTGTCTTCCTACTTCTCCCATCATACCGCCGAAGAGCTCTCTTTAGTGCGTGAAGGTTTCTATGAGAAGCATGGCGTAAAAGTGCTGGTGGGCGAACGCGCCATCACCATCAACCGTCAGGAAAAAGTGATCCACTCCAGCGCCGGGCGTACGGTTTTTTACGACAAGCTGATCATGGCGACAGGCTCGTATCCGTGGATCCCGCCTATTAAAGGTTCTGAAACTCAGGATTGCTTCGTTTACCGTACGATTGAAGACCTCAACGCCATTGAATCCTGCGCACGCCGCAGCAAGCGCGGCGCCGTTGTCGGCGGCGGTCTGCTGGGCTTAGAAGCCGCGGGCGCGCTGAAAAACCTCGGCGTAGAAACCCACGTCATCGAATTTGCCCCGATGCTGATGGCCGAACAGCTCGACCACATGGGTGGCGACCAGCTTCGCCGTAAAATCGAAAGCATGGGCGTGAAAGTTCACACCAGCAAGAACACCAAAGAGATCGTGCAGGAAGGCACCGAAGCACGTAAAACCATGCGCTTTGCTGACGGCAGCGAGCTGGAAGTAGACTTTATCGTCTTCTCCACCGGTATTCGTCCACGCGACAAGCTGGCAACCCAGTGCGGTCTGGCCGTCGCGCAGCGCGGCGGGATCATGATTAACGATACCTGCCAGACCTCCGACCCGGATATCTACGCGATTGGCGAATGCGCCAGCTGGAATAACCGCGTATACGGTCTCGTGGCGCCAGGCTACAAAATGGCGCAGGTCGCCGTGGACCATATTCTCGGCAGCAAAAACGCCTTCACCGGCGCGGATATGAGCGCCAAGCTGAAGCTGCTGGGCGTGGACGTGGGCGGTATCGGCGATGCGCACGGTCGCACGCCTGGCGCTCGCAGCTACGTCTATCTCGACGAAAGCAAAGAAGTCTACAAACGTCTTATCGTCAGTAAGGACAATAAAACCCTGCTCGGCGCAGTACTGGTAGGCGATACCAGCGACTTCGGTAACCTGCTCCAGCTGGTGCTCAACGCCATCGAGCTGCCGGAAAACCCGGACGCGCTGATCCTCCCGGCGCACGCCTCCAGCGGTAAACCGTCCATCGGCGTGGATAAACTGCCGGACAGCGCGCAGATTTGCTCCTGCTTCGACGTCACCAAAGGTATGCTGATCTCTGCCATCAACAAGGGCTGCCATACCGTTGCCGCGCTGAAAGCCGAAACCAAAGCCGGTACCGGCTGTGGCGGATGTATTCCACTGGTGACTCAGGTGCTGAACGCCGAGCTGGCGAAACAGGGCATCGAAGTGAACAACAACCTGTGCGAGCATTTTGCTTACTCTCGCCAGGAGCTGTATCACCTGATCCGTGTGGAAGGCATTAAGTCCTTCGACGAACTGCTGGCGAAACACGGCCAGGGTTACGGCTGTGAAGTGTGTAAACCGACCGTCGGCTCCCTGCTGGCCTCCTGCTGGAATGAATACGTGCTCAAACCCGAGCACACGCCGCTGCAGGATACCAATGACAACTTCCTGGCGAACATTCAGAAAGACGGCACCTACTCCGTCATTCCACGTTCCGCCGGTGGCGAAATCACGCCGGAAGGGCTGGTCGCGGTGGGCCGGATCGCCCGCGAATTTAACCTGTACACCAAAATTACCGGTTCACAACGTATCGGGCTGTTTGGGGCGCAGAAAGACGACCTGCCAGAAATCTGGCGCCAGCTGATTGAAGCAGGCTTCGAAACCGGCCACGCGTATGCCAAAGCGCTGCGTATGGCAAAAACCTGCGTGGGCAGCACCTGGTGCCGCTACGGCGTGGGCGACAGCGTCGGCTTCGGCGTGGAGCTGGAAAACCGCTACAAAGGCATCCGTACCCCGCATAAAATGAAGTTCGGCGTCTCCGGCTGTACCCGTGAATGTGCCGAAGCGCAGGGTAAAGACGTGGGTATTATTGCCACCGAAAAAGGCTGGAACCTGTACGTCTGCGGTAACGGCGGGATGAAACCACGCCATGCAGACCTGCTGGCAGCGGATCTTGACCACGACACGCTGATTAAGTACCTCGACCGCTTCATGATGTTCTACATCCGTACCGCCGATAAGCTGACCCGTACAGCGTCCTGGCTGGATAACCTGGAAGGCGGCATTGATTATCTGAAAGCGGTGATCATCGACGACAAGCTGGGCCTGAACGAGCATCTGGAAGCAGAGATGGCTCGCCTGCGCGAGGCAGTGATCTGCGAGTGGACCGAAACCGTGAATACCCCTGCGGCGCAGACACGCTTCAAACACTTTATCAACAGCACCCAGCGCGACCCGAACGTGCAGGTGGTGCCAGAGCGCGAGCAGCATCGCCCGGCAACACCGTATGAACGCATTCCAGTCACGCTGGTGGAGGAAAACGCATGAGCCAGTGGGTAAACATTTGCGAGATTAACGACATTCTGCCCGCCACCGGCGTGTGTGCGCTGCTGGGTAACGAGCAGGTCGCGATTTTCCGTCCCCGTCACGATGAACAGGTTTTTGCCATCAGCAATATCGACCCGTTCTTCGAGGCCAGCGTGCTCTCCCGTGGCCTGATTGCCGAGCACCAGGGTGAACTGTGGGTCGCCAGCCCGCT
The DNA here is from genome assembly GCF_010692925.1 of Enterobacter sp. T2. Classification (NCBI taxonomy): domain Bacteria; kingdom Pseudomonadati; phylum Pseudomonadota; class Gammaproteobacteria; order Enterobacterales; family Enterobacteriaceae; genus Enterobacter; species Enterobacter sp. T2. Next base: position 4,422,482 of record NZ_CP048736.1, read on the forward strand.
GAAAAAGCAGCGTTTCCGTTTAACCGACGGACGCTGCATGGAAGATGAAAGCGTCTCCGTGAAGCACTATGACGTCCGCGTGAAGGACGGCAAGGTGCAGCTCAAAGCGTAACCCCCCGCCTTTTCAATAGGAAAGGCTTATGACCCCTTATGGGTAACGGCAGGAAAAACCGTATATTTTCGGCGATTCCTGCTGTTATCCTGACGTCAATGCTTACCCCCTCCTTGAATGCTGTGAGGTATCGTCGTGGACCACCTGCCGATTTTTTGTCAATTACGCCATCGCGACTGCCTGCTTGTAGGCGGCGGCGATGTGGCTGAGCGCAAGGCGCGCCTGCTGCTGGAAGCGGGGGCCCGACTGACCGTGAATGCTCTCACCTTCACCCCGCAGTTTGACGTCTGGGCCCAGGAAGGGATGCTCACGCGGGTACAAGGAGAGTTTGATGAATCCCTGCTGGATACCTGCTGGCTGACCATTGCCGCAACGGATGACGATGCCGTGAATCAGCGCGTCAGCGATGCCTGCGAAGCGCGGCGTATCTTCTGCAACGTGGTAGATGCGCCGAAAGAAGCCAGCTTTATCATGCCGTCGATTATCGACCGCTCACCGCTGATGATTGCGGTGTCATCCGGTGGACGCTCACCTGTTCTCGCCCGCCTGCTGCGGGAAAAACTGGAAGCCGTGCTGCCGCAGCATCTTGGTCAGATTGCCCACTATGCCGGACAACTTCGTTCCCGCGTGAAGCAAACCTTCGCGACCGTAGGGGAGCGTCGTCGCTTCTGGGAAAAGTTCTTTGTGAACGACAGGCTGGCGCAGTCGCTGGCGAACCAGGACACAAAAGCGGTGGAAGAGACGACCGAACAGTTACTGAACGAACCGCTGGATCACCGTGGTGAAGTGGTGCTGGTCGGCGCGGGTCCTGGCGATGCAGGCTTACTGACGCTGAAAGGCCTGCAACAGATCCAGCAGGCGGATATCGTGGTCTACGACCGCCTGGTCTCCGATGACATCATGAACCTGGTGCGTCGCGACGCCGATCGCGTCTTCGTCGGCAAGCGCGCGGGCTACCACTGCGTACCGCAGGAAGAGATTAACCAGATCCTGCTGCGTGAGGCGCAGAAAGGTAAGCGCGTGGTGCGTCTGAAAGGCGGCGATCCGTTTATCTTTGGTCGCGGCGGCGAAGAGCTGGAAACCCTGTGCAACGCAGGTATTCCGTTCTCCGTGGTGCCAGGGATTACGGCGGCGTCCGGCTGCTCAGCCTACTCCGGCATCCCGCTGACCCACCGCGATTACGCGCAGAGCGTGCGTCTGGTGACGGGCCACCTCAAAACCGGCAGCGAACTGGACTGGCATAACCTGGCCGCTGAAAAGCAGACGCTGGTCTTCTACATGGGGCTGAATCAGGCCGCCACCATTCAGGCGAAACTGCTGGAGCACGGCATGGAGGCAGATATGCCCGTTGCGCTGGTTGAAAACGGTACCGCCATTACGCAGCGTGTTGTCGATGGTGTGCTGACTCAACTCGGCGAGCTGGCGCAGCAGGTTGAAAGTCCGGCGTTGATTGTGGTGGGTCGCGTGGTTGAATTACGCGATAAGCTGAACTGGTTCTCGAATCACTGACACATATTTTTCCTTCTTCGAGTAGTCCTTAAGCGGACTACTCCCCTCTAACGGCTACCGCTAACATACCGCCCGCATAGTGGAACTTTTCCATTTATTCCCTCGTATTACATCCAATTTTTTAGACAAGGAATGCGTATGTTCAAGCTGGCAAAAGCCGCCGTTCTGGTTGGCCTGTTATCGACCCTGACGGCCTGTACCGGTCACGTTCAAAACACCAAAAATAACTGCAGCTACGATTATCTGCTGCACCCGGCGATCTCCATTTCGAAGATCATCGGTGGTTGCGGACAGGCGGCACAGCAGTAAGCCGTTTTCAGGCGTAAAAAAACCGGGGTTTCCCGGTTTTTGCATTTACGCGGTGCGGTTTTTTGTCGGGTGGCGGCTCCGCCTTACCCGACCTACAGGGTCCCGTAGGCCGGGTAAGCGTCAGCGCCACCCGGCAAAGCAGGCTCAAGGTTTACTAACAAACCCAATCGCTTCATACACCGCTTTGAGGGTTTCTGACGCGCGCGCGCTGGCTTTTTCCGCGCCGTCTTTCATCACCTTCTGCAGGAAAGCTTCGTCGTTACGGTAGCGGTGATAACGCTCCTGCAACTCGGTCAGCATGCCGGAAACGGCGTCTGCCACTTCACCTTTCAGGTGACCATACATCTTGCCTTCGAAGTGCTGTTCCAGCTCTGGAATGCTCTGGCCGGTCACACCGGAGAGAATATCCAGCAGGTTGGAAACGCCCGCTTTATTCTGCACGTCGTAGCGCACCACTGGCGGCTCGTCGGAGTCGGTCACCGCACGCTTAAGCTTTTTAACCACGGATTTCGGATCTTCCAGCAGGCCGATAACGTTGTTGCGGTTATCGTCTGACTTGGACATCTTCTTGGTCGGTTCCAGCAGCGACATGACGCGTGCGCCCGATTTCGGAATAAACGGCTCTGGTACTTTAAACACCTCGCCATAAAGCGCGTTGAAGCGCTGGGCGATATCGCGGCTCAGCTCCAGGTGCTGTTTCTGGTCTTCACCGACAGGAACCTGGTTGGTCTGGTACAGCAGAATGTCAGCCGCCATCAGCACCGGATAGTCAAACAGACCGGCGTTGATGTTTTCAGAATAGCGTGCGGATTTATCCTTGAACTGGGTCATGCGGCTCAGTTCACCGAAGTAGGTGTAGCAGTTCAGCGCCCAGCCCAGCTGTGCGTGCTCTGGTACATGTGACTGAACGAAAATGGTGCTCTTCTCAGGATCAATGCCGCAGGCCAGATAGAGGGCCAGGGTGTCCAGGGTGGCTTTGCGCAGCTTCTCAGGATCCTGACGCGCAGTGATAGCATGAAGATCCACGATGCAGTAAATGCAATGGTAGTCATCCTGCATGCTGACCCACTGACGCAACGCACCCATGTAGTTACCAATGGTCAATTCACCTGACGGCTGTGCGCCACTAAATACGATGGGCTTAGTCATTATTCAATTCCTGATGTTCACTGTGCGAAAGCCCGAGTGCGGGCAACAAATCTTTGAAGTGGTCGAACACAACATCCGGCTCACTCAGCGTTATGGCCTCACCGTAGTTGTAGCCATAGGTCAATCCGACGGAAGGACATCCTGCCGCGCGGGCAGCCAGAATATCATTGCGGGAATCCCCGACAAAGAGCAGCTCCGCAGGTGTTAAGGATAATTTTCCTGCCACCAGCAACAGCGGTTCCGGATGCGGCTTTTTGTTTTGCACATCATCGCCGCCCACAATCACGGAGAAATATTTCGCGATATCCAGCGCGTCGAGAAGAGGGGCAACAAACGGCGTGGGTTTATTGGTCACTAGCCCAAGCGGGATGCCTTGGGCATGCAGCACGCTCAGGGTTTCCTGGACGTCCGGGAAGAGAAAACTCCCCTCTTCAACGGTCTCTTCATAGAAACGATTGAACAGTTTGCGCAGGATACGCAGCTGCTCATCCTGAGGGATATCTGCGTGATCGACGCTCGGTTTGCCCTGCGCGGAACGCTGCGACGCGCGCTCCTGACGAGCCCACGTTAACGCGCGCTCCATCAGCACATCGGCACCGTTGCCAATCCACGTCACAACACGTTCTTCGCCCGCAACGGGCAGTTCAAGGGCATACAGCGCCTGATCCACGGCGCTCGTTAAGCCCGGCGCGCTGTCAACCAGCGTGCCGTCGAGGTCGAACGCTACACCCCGAATTGCCTGCAATTTATCCATGACTTACCTTCGCCAGCTCGCGGCGCATTTCATCAATGACTTTTTTGTAATCCGGTTGGTCGAAAATGGCCGACCCGGCAACGAACATATCCGCGCCCGCTGCCGCAATTTCACCAATGTTATTCACTTTCACACCGCCGTCCACTTCCAGGCGAATATCGTATCCTGACTCATCAATACGACGGCGCACTTCGCGCAGCTTGTCCAGCGTATGAGGGATGAACGACTGACCGCCAAAGCCCGGGTTAACAGACATCAGCAAAATGACGTCCAGTTTATCCATGACATGATCGAGATAGCTCAACGGCGTGGCCGGGTTAAACACCAGACCCGCCTTACAGCCATTCTCTTTGATCAGCTGCAGGGTGCGGTCCACATGTTCTGAGGCTTCCGGATGGAAAGTGATGATGCTGGCCCCCGCCGCGGCGAAGTCTGGCACGATTCGGTCGACCGGCTTGACCATCAGGTGAACGTCGATCGGCGCGGTGATGCCGTAGTTACGCAGCGCCTTGAGCACCATTGGGCCAATCGTCAGGTTGGGGACATAGTGGTTATCCATAACGTCGAAATGGACGACATCTGCGCCAGCCGCGAGAGCTTTAGCCGTGTCTTCACCCAGGCGGGCAAAATCGGCCGACAGAATTGAGGGAGCAATCAAAAACTGTTTCATCCGCATCTCCTTGAAATGTGTTTACCGGCGGGCAAAACGGCTCAGGGGCGATAAAGAGCCAGGAGTTCGTCCACCTTTTTACGTGTGCCGCCGTTGCTGCTAATGCTACGCCGCACTTTAACCTGAAAATGCTTCGCGGCTTTATACCATTCGCGCGTATCAGGCGTATCGTGATTCGAAATTAACACCGGAATTCTTTTGCTGACCAGCTTTTCCGCCATCTCCGCCAGACGCGCCTGTTCGGCCGGGCTGAAGCTGTTGGTATGGTAGGCGGTGAAATTCGCCGTCGCCGACAGCGGGGCGTACGGAGGGTCACAGTAAACCACCGAATTTACGCCCGCCAGTTCCATACACTCCTCATAGGAGAGACAGTGGAACTCTGCATTCTGCGCTTTTGCAGCAAAGTGATATAACTCGTCCTGCGGGAAGTACGGGCGCTTATAACGACCAAACGGCACGTTGAATTCACCACGCAGATTATACCGGCACAGGCCGTTGTAACCATGACGGTTGAGATAGAGGAACAACAGAGCGCGGCGGAACGGATCCTGGCTCTGATTAAACTCCGTGCGGAACCGATAGTAGACGTCAGGGTTGTTGTTCTCAGGCGTAAACAGCTTACGCGCCTCTTCCACATACTCATCGGTACGCAGTTTGACGATGTTATAGAGGCTGATAAGGTCGCTGTTGATATCCGCGAGGATATAACGAGAAAAATCGGTGTTCAGGAACACCGATCCTGCACCCACGAAGGGCTCGATAAGACACTCGCCTTTTGGCAGGTGCTTTTTAATATCATCGAGCAGGGGGTATTTCCCCCCTGCCCATTTCAGAAAAGCGCGATTTTTTTTCATGCTGACTAACTGATTACACCTTCTCCGGCTGTGGAGAAAGCTCCGACAGCATCCTGCGCTTTAAACATTACTTCAGATCGGCCTGAACCTGATGAATCGGCTTCGCCCATGGGTTTTTAGCCTGAACATCTGCAGGCAGCGACGCCACGGCACGTTTCGCTTCATCTTTGGATGCATAAACCCCGCTAACCAACACATACCACGGTTGACCGTTTCGGGTCGTCTGATAAACCACGTAGTTTTTCAGATTTGATTTCTTCGCCCAACCGTTGAGGTTGTCATAGTTAGACGAACTGCTCAACTGCAGCGTGTAGTTGCTGGATGGCGCAGATTTCAGCGAGCTGACGTTGCCTGCGGTTTTGCCTGCTGTCGTGCTGGAAGCCGTCGCGGCAGGCGCAGTGGTGGCCGCCGGTGCCGTTGTGGTCGCCGTCGCTTTCGGTGCAGTCTGCGTGACTGGCGCTTTGGCCGGCTCGTTCACGGCAGCTGTAGCCGTGTGTTTCGGCTGTGTCGGTGCGGCTTTCACTTCAGGCGCTTTGACTACGGCCTGAGGTTTGGTTTCACGCTTAGGCTCAATCACCGCCTGCTTACGTTCAGGACGTGTCGCCGTTTGCGTCTGACGCGGCTTGGTTTCCGTCGCCGCAGTTTGCGGCTGAGCGTTACCACCGCGAATCGGCGCAACGGTTGCAGGTTCAGTTGGCAGCGTAGAGTTCACCACAACGTTATCAACCTGCTGCTGGTTCTGTGGCTGCGTCAGTGCATTGTTCAGGTCTCCCTGAACTTCTACACGCTGCTGGCCTTCAGGCGTAACGGGAGCCTGGCCCTGAGCTGGGGTTGATGACACAGGCGGCAGGGAAACATCCTGCGGCGTCGTGGTGTTGCTGGCAGTCTGCTCAGCGGAAGTGGTGCCCGGCGCTGGCTGCGCACCGTTCGCCTGATCCGTCGCATCGTTACCGGAAAGATTAATGCTCTTCTCAGTAGAAGCCGTCTGCTCGGTTGAGTTCGTTGACGGTGCTTTCAGCGCGGAGCCAATGCCAACAATCAGCAGCACAAGCACCAAAACGCCAAGGCCCATCATAATATACTGGCGGGAAGCCGGTTTCTGCGCAGCGGCTTTTTTACGTTTACGCGGGCGACGCTCTACAGGCTGTTCGTCCATTGAATCTTCTTCGGACTCATAATCCTCTTCTTCTCGCTCATCACGCGCGTTGCGGCTACGCGAAGGGCGACGATCGTCTGCATCCAGTTCAACATCGTCAAAGTTGATCTGCGGCTCGTTATCACGTTCTGAAGATTGACGAGAACGACCAGTACGACGATCGCTGGGATCGGGTTTCAGCTCGTCTTCTGGTTTGAATTCATCCATTTAACACCCCACTCAAAGGCTTATGCCTACGTCTTTGCATTTCGCCTGAAGCTAAACGACCACCGGTAAAAGTGGCCTGACCTTTCTAGTTGTTACGCCTGCTGACAATCAGCGATAGCGCCAAGAACGACATCGTGCGACACTCCGCCGCGCACTTCACTCTTCCCTATTGCAAGCGGGAGTACAAGACGCATCTCACCTGCCAATACTTTTTTATCGCGCATCATGTGGGGTAAATACGCTTGCGCCGACATCTCCTGCGGCCCGGTTACCGGCAAACCTGCACGTTCAAGCAGCGCAATGATACGTGCCGTCTCTTCCGGTTTAAACTGACCCAGACGTTCAGAGGTGCGGGCTGCCATGACCATTCCGGCTGCGACGGCTTCACCGTGCAACCAGTTGCCGTAACCCATTTCGGCTTCAATGGCGTGACCAAACGTATGCCCAAGATTCAGTAAAGCACGTAAGCCGGTTTCACGCTCGTCTGCGGCGACAACTTCTGCTTTCAGTTCACAACAACGACGAATGCAGTATGCCAGTTTTGCTTCATCCAGGCGCAACAACGCATCCATATTCTCTTCCAGCCAGTTAAAGAACTCGCCATCCAGAATAATGCCGTATTTGATCACTTCAGCCAGACCCGAAGCCAGCTCGCGCGTCGGCAGGGTTTTCAGACAGTCGAGATCCACTACGACCGATGCGGGTTGGTAGAACGCGCCAATCATGTTTTTGCCGAGCGGATGGTTGACTGCGGTTTTGCCGCCGACAGAGGAGTCGACCTGTGACAGCAACGTGGTCGGGATTTGAATAAAACGAACGCCACGTTGATAACTTGCGGCCGCAAAGCCGGTCAGATCGCCCACAACACCGCCGCCCAGGGCAAGCAGTGTTGTATCGCGACCATGCGGTTTTTGCAGCAATGCGGTAAAGACGGTATCCAGTACCGTCAGGCTTTTATACTGCTCGCCATCGGGCAGAATCACACTGTCGACTTTAACGCCTGCCCGCTCAAGCAGGTGGCGTACGCGGTCGAGATAAAGCGGAGCCAGCGTCTCATTGGTGACCAGCATCGCCTGATCACCCGCTTTTAGTGGTAAAAAGGAAGCTGGGTCGTTAAACAAACCAGCCGCGATGGTGATAGGGTAACTACGTTCCCCGAGAGTAACTGTAATCCTCTCCATGACGCGACATCCACCTTTAATGCTTTACCCGCAGGCGAGTGTATATAAAGCCAGAATCAGTTGCTTTCCAGCATATGAATAATCTGGTTTGCAACCACTTTAGCGCTCTGATCGTCAGTGCGAATGGTCACATCGGCAATCTCTTCGTACAGCGGATTGCGTTCATCGGCCAACGCTTCCAGAACTTCGCGAGGTGGCGTTTCAACCTGCAGCAACGGGCGCTTTTTATCGCGCTGCGTACGTGCCAGCTGTTTCTCAATGGTCGTCTCAAGATAGACCACTACGCCACGGGCGGAGAGACGGTTGCGGGTTTCGCGAGATTTCACAGAGCCGCCGCCTGTTGCCAGTACGATGCCCTGTTTTTCCGTGAGTTCGTTGATCACTTTTTCTTCTCGGTCACGGAAACCTTCTTCGCCTTCTACATCGAAAACCCAGCCCACATCAGCTCCGGTTCGTTTCTCAATCTCTTGATCAGAATCGTAAAATTCCATATTGAGTTGTTGAGCTAACTGACGCCCAATAGTGCTTTTGCCGGCACCCATAGGCCCAACCAGAAAGATATTGCGTTTCTCTGCCATTTTATCGGTACTACTAAGACTATTCGTTAATGGTAATCCCCGCTTCGCAGACACCCGGCGTAGCAGGACATGAACTGAAACCTCATATGCAATAGAGCGAGAGTCAGACTAAAAATTATCTCAATACTCCGGCTTGTTTGGCAACTGATTAAATCACCACGCCGGTCGCATAAGGTAATAAGACGTAAGTCCAACTCAAATCGGTACTCCTTGTATGCTAATTCATGCCCCACGTCAAACATCTGCAACAAACTGAATGCAAAATCATTGCGGGGATCGTTACCCGTCAGTGAATAGCCACCAGACGTGGTGTAATAAACACCACTAACTCACGCCGTTCATTGTCTTTTCCATCATGGCGAAAAAGTTGTCCCAGCCAGGGGATGCGGCTAAGCCCGGGTACGCCGTCACTGCCGGTTTTATTCTTTTGCGAGAAAATCCCGCCCAGCGCCAGCGTTTCTCCACTTTTGACCTCCACCTGGGTTTCTATCTCCTGCTTGTCGATGGCCAGCGTTTCACCGTCAGCCTGCTGCAACACCTGTCCCGGCATGTTTTCACTGATGTGTAATTTCAGTCGCACGCGTCCACCGGGCAATACCACCGGCGTGACCTCCATTCCGAGTACTGCCTCTTTAAACTCCACCGAGGTCGCGCCGCTTTCGCCGCTTGAGACCTGATACGGGATCTCACTGCCCTGCTTGATGCTTGCCGGTTGCATATGCGAGGCCAGCAGCCGGGGGCTGGCGATGATATCGACCTGCTGTTTTTGTTCCAGCGCAGATAACTCCAGATCCAGCAGCCTGCCGTTAATCCGCCCGATGTTAAACCCCACATGGCTGGTTGCGCTGGCCACGGACAGATCGCTGCCAAGGGTCGTAATCTGTCCAACCCTGCCCGCCTCGGTAGCGTCAGCGAGATTCCATTTCACGCCCAGCTCACGGAGGCTTTTTTCATTAATGGTGACAATGTGCGCCGCCAGCTCAACCTGCTCGACGGGAATATCCATCTGCAACGCCCACTGTTGCAGCGCTTCCAGCGCGGCCGCGTTATCTCTGACCAGCAGGCGGTTGGTACGTTTGTCGACCGATACACTCCCCTTTGGACTCAGAAGCTTTTCCGCGGCTTTTTGCAGTTCCCCGGCATCCGCATATGAAAAAGGGAGGCTTTGCGAGACCAGCGGTGCATCAAGCTGTCGACGCGCCCGCTCCTGCTCTAAACGTTCCCGCCGATCGCGCAGCCATGCCGGGGTATGAACATAAAAAATGCTGCGCTCCTCGTGCAAAACGAGCCCGGCGCTGGCAACGACCGTCTGCAATGCTTGCCACCAGGGGACGCCCGTCAGATTAAGCGAGAGCGTGCCGCTGACATCGGGCGATATCACCAGATTACGGTTCTCCTGCGTAACCAGTGCCTGGAGCACCTGGGCCACAGGAACATCATCCACCACCAGCGTGACCGGCTTTGGCGCGGCGGCCCACAGCGGGTGGCTGAACGCCAGCAGCAACAGCACTATCCTTAACGTCATTTGTATCCTTTCCTTCTCGTTGCCACGTCCATTGCCCGGGTTCACATGTCTCCCCCACGGCAATGACCAGTTCCGTTTCATTGATGGCGGTTATCTGCCAGCCCGCCGGAAAACGATCGTGCATTTTCATACGATGCCAGCGCTGTTGCCCGTCCTGTAAAATAGCCAGTCGCTGCTGTCCTGCTACCATTCCGCGGTAGTGCCACTGCGCCAGCTCGCCCGTAGCGCAAGGGTCATCCGGCGGACGAAACGGATCGCGGATGCCGGTCAATAACAGCACGGAACAAACCAGCAGGCACTTCGCGCTATTTCGCATGTTCCAGCTCCAGCCGCAGGCGTAACACCGTACTTTGGGGCGAAATCGTAAAAGCAGCGACCTGCACATCCCGCTGTGCCAGCCGGGAAAAGAGTGCGGGGATCGCCTGCCACGCCGATTCCAGCGCCAGTTCGCCGCCGTTCTGCAACGGCTTCCAGTGCAGGAGCGTTGTTCCTTCACCCTGAAAATCGAGCGGCGAAAATGGCATCATCTCCCGTGCCGTCTGGGTTTCTGGACGAAGCGCTGTCTTACTGGCGGAAGGCCACAGCGACGCGTTAGTCCGCACCTCCTGGACCAGCTGCTGCTGTCGCTCTGTACACTCCCTCTCAACTGGCCGAAGCACCGTGCTCCATGCTGCCAGTCCCACAAGGAAAATCCCCAGACACATGCAGATCAGCCGACACCAGGGGCGGCTATCACACCAGCGTTCTAACAGAGTCTCCACGCGCTACCCCTCGCTTTTCAGGTGCAGAGTGAACATCCAGCGCCCTTGGCTATCCTGCCGAAGCTCCCCTTCAGGCCCGGGCGTAAAGCCGGCGAGTTGTCTCACCCCGTTGCGCAGCGCAGAGAGAGCCGGAAGGGTGGAGGCATACCCGATCATCATCAGCGCGGGAGGCTGATAACGCAGCTCTGTCAGCCAGACCTGTGGGGGCATGGCGCGGGAAAGTGATTCCAGCACCGGTTGCCATGCGTGTCGTTGCAGCGTGCCCGCAGGCTTCTGCGTCACGGTGGTCAGTTTCTGGCGAGACATAAGGCCACGCTGCACGGACTGGGTTCCCACAAGCTGACTTTGCAGCGCGCGCAGCGTTACCTGATGGTTCATTCGCAGACTGAAAACGATCATGAGGATCAGCAGCGACGTGCTGATAAACATGCCGCCCCAGAAACGCAGGCATCGCGCGCGACGCTGCTGACGCCAGGGCAGGAAATTGGTGACGTTCATTCAGGCTCCTCACTCATAGCCAGTGCCAGCGCGACGGTAAAGTCAGCTCCGCATTCGGGGAGAGGAGCATGGCAGCGTTGCAGGGTTTCCCATGGCGTCCGTTGGGTATCAAACAGCGCGATGTCGTTCGGGTTGAGGGCCAGCAGCGCCGCCAGCTCAGTGACGTTTTCTGCTTCCGTGGTGTATCGACGTCCCCACTGGTGGCGCATGGCCCACAGCCATTGATGCTGATCCCGCCAGGCGACGCACGGCGTCGGTGCTACCGCAGGGAGCAGGTTCCCCAGCGCGCTGGCATCCGGGGTGATGGTCGCCAGCCGCAAATGCAGTGTTTTCGCCAGCGCCAGCAGCGTTTCAACCTCCTTGTTTTGTGCGGCAGTGACGTGATACGTATTGCTGAACGTATCCTGGGTGTAATCGAAACAGAGGGTATCTGCGGACATCTCCAGTTCGCGCGAGAGCGACGCGCCCAGCCATGAGAGCTGTTCGCTGTCGCGCAGCGCAACCGCCGGGCGGGGAAGCGACCTTTGCAGAGTGCGCGCGGCTGGGAATGAGAGATAGACCCGGTGATAATGCGGCAGCGTCTTTCGCCAGTCGCGCAACGCATCAACCAGCTGTTCCGGCTGGCAAATTTTGCCGTCACGAATCGTGCCTTCAGCAAGAGTGAATGCCCACCAGCGGCGTAAACACCAGCCGCCTCTCTCCCGGGCCAGCGCCGCAATCAGCACCCTATCCTGTTGAATATGAACGCCCGTTTGCCATGTTTTGAAAGCCATACTTCACGATCTCCTTATCGCCCGTCGCCGTGACGGCTATATCAATGAATCAGGCTTGCCTTTATACTACCGCGCGATTGTTTAGAAACTGCCCAAGTGAAACCAAATGGGAAATCTCCGGTGAAGTTCGTAAAGTATTTATTCATCCTTGCAGTCTGTTGCATTCTGCTGGGAGCAGGCTCGATTTACGGTTTGTACAAATATATTGAGCCACAGCTACCTGATGTCGCCACGCTTCGCGATGTGCGGCTCCAGATCCCGATGCAAGTCTATAGCGCCGATGGCGAATTGATGGCGCAGTATGGCGAGAAGCGTCGTATCCCGCTGACCTTAAACCAAATTCCGCCCGTGATGGTGAAAGCCTTTATCGCCACCGAGGACAGCCGTTTTTACGAGCACCACGGTGTCGATCCGGTGGGGATTTTCCGCGCCGCGAGCATTGCGTTGTTCTCTGGTCATGCCTCCCAGGGGGCAAGTACCATTACGCAGCAGCTGGCGCGTAACTTCTTCCTCAGCCCTGAAAAAACGCTGATACGTAAGATCAAAGAGGTGTTCCTGGCGATCCGTATTGAGCAGTTGCTGAGCAAGGACGAAATCCTTGAGCTGTACCTCAATAAAATCTACCTGGGCTACCGTGCTTATGGCGTGGGGGCTGCGGCACAGGTGTATTTCGGTAAACCGGTGGATCAACTCACCTTAAGCGAAATGGCCACCATCGCCGGTCTGCCTAAAGCGCCTTCTACGTTTAACCCGCTCTATTCGCTCGATCGCGCCACCTCGCGTCGTAACGTCGTCCTGTCACGTATGCTGAGCGAAGGCTATATCAGCCAGAGCGAGTACGACCAGGCGCGCAACGATGTCATTGACGCCAACTACCACGCCCCTGAGATCGCCTTCTCTGCGCCTTACCTGACCGAAATGGTGCGCCAGGAGATGGTGAGCCGTTATGGCGACAAGGCCTATGAAGATGGCTATCGCGTGTACACCACCGTCACTCGCAAAGTGCAGCAGGCGGCTCAGGAGGCGGTGCGCAACAACGTGATGGACTACGACATGCGTCACGGCTATCGCGGCCCGTCAAACGTGCTCTGGAAAGTGGGTGAAAGCGCGTGGGACAGCAAAAAAATCACCAGCACGCTGAGGGCGCTGCCAACCTATGGCCCGCTCCTCCCTGCTGTCGTGACGCAGGCCAATCCTCAGGAAGCCGTTGCGACCCTGGCGGATGGCACTTCCGTCTCCCTGCGTATGGACGGGATGCGTTGGGCACGACCTTACCGTTCGGACACTCTGCAAGGGCCAACCCCGCGTAAAGTCACCGATGTGGTACAGACCGGACAGCAAATCTGGGTGCGTAAGGTGGGCGATGCCTGGTGGCTGGCGCAGGTCCCTGACGTCAACTCGGCCCTGGTCTCGATCAACCCACAGAATGGTGCGGTCATGGCGCTGGTTGGCGGGTTCGATTTCAACCAGAGCAAGTTCAACCGCGCGACTCAGGCACTGCGTCAGGTTGGCTCCAACATCAAGCCGTTCCTCTACACCGCGGCGATGGATAAGGGCTTAACCCTTGCCAGCATCCTTAACGACGTGCCTATCTCCCGCTGGGACGCTGGTGCCGGTTCCGACTGGCAGCCGAAAAACTCGCCTGCGGAATATGCCGGCCCTATTCGTCTTCGTCAGGGTCTGGGACAGTCGAAAAACGTGGTGATGGTACGTGCCATGCGCGCAATGGGCGTTGACTATGCGGCAGAGTATCTGCAGCGTTTCGGCTTCCCGGCGCAGAACATCGTTCGCACCGAGTCGCTGGCGTTAGGCTCCGCTTCCTTTACGCCGCTTCAGGTCGCACGTGGATACTCGGTGATGGCCAACGGTGGCTTCCTGGTTGACCCGTTCTTCATCAGTAAAATCGAGAACGATCAGGGCGGCGTGCTGTTTGAGGCAAAACCGAAAATTGCCTGCCCTGAGTGTGATATCCCGGTCATTTACGGCAATACACCGAAATCCGAGGTGCTTGAAAACAAGGACATGGAAGACCCTGCCGTGTCTCAGGAGCAGCCGAATATCGTTGTACCGCAGCCACAGCTGGAGCAGGCTAACCAGTCGCTGGTTGCACAGACCGGCGCGCAGGAGTATGCCCCGCATGTGATCAACACGCCGCTGTCGTTCCTGATCAAGAGCGCGCTGAACACCAACATCTTCGGTGAACCAGGCTGGCAGGGTACCGGCTGGCGTGCGGGACGCGATTTACAGCGCCATGATATCGGCGGTAAAACGGGTACCACCAACAGCTCGAAAGATGCATGGTTCTCCGGCTACGGTCCGGGCGTAGTGACCTCGGTGTGGATCGGTTTCGACGATCATCGCCGTGACTTAGGTCGTACCACGGCATCCGGCGCGATTAAAGATCAGATTTCCGGCTACGAAGGCGGCGCGAAAAGCGCACAACCGGCGTGGGATGCGTACATGAAATCCGTTCTTGAAGGCGTACCAGAGCAGCCATTAACGCCACCGCCGGGTGTGGTCACGGTCAATATCGACCGTAGCACCGGACAGCTCGCTAATGGCGGTAATAGCCGCGCCGAGTATTTCATCGAAGGCACGCAGCCAACCACGCAGGCGGTGCATGAGGTGGGTACAGAGATTATTGATAACGGCGAAACGCACGAGCTGTTCTAAGCATAAAAATGCCCGGTAAAAACCGGGCAAAGAATCCCAGGCCGGGTAAGGCGAAGCCGCTACCCGGCTTTTTTATGACCTACAACCGCCCCTGCCCCTTCAACCATTCCCGAACCAGGAACAACGCGCTCACGTTGCGGGCCTCGTTAAAGTCTGGGTCTTCCAGCAGATCCATCAGATGCGCCAGCGGCCAGCGCACCTGCGGCAGCGGTTCCGGCTCATCTCCCTCCAGCGATTCAGGGTAGAGATCTTCAGCCACCACAATATTCATTTTGCTGGAAAAATAGGACGGCGCCATGCTCAGTTTTTTCAGGAACGACAGCTCATTCGCACCAAAACCCACCTCTTCTTTCAGCTCACGGTTTGCCGCTTCAAAGACCGTTTCGCCCTGGTCGATCAGTCCTTTGGAGAACCCAAGTTCGTAAGATTCTGTTCCCACGGCGTATTCGCGGATCAAAATCAGATGATCGTCGACGATAGGGACAATCATCACCGCTTCGCGCGAAGAGGGGCGCATACGTTCATAAACACGACGCACACCGTTGCTGAACTCCAGGTCCACACTTTCAACATTAAACAGGCGCGATTTGGCGACAGTTTCAACATTCAGAATGGTGGGTTTTTGTAGTGGTTTGCTCATCTTGATGGGGTCTTAACAGTGTGAACTGGCTTTATTGTGCGATATGCCGCACGGTTTCGGCAATGTCAATCGCTCTTTATTTACATTTATGCAACGTAGCTGGGATCAATCCTCAATTCAAAACAAATGTCAAGAGGTTGAAATGTTTCCAGGAATTTGCTGATATCGCGCCATAAGAGGCTTTGCTATCATCACCGGTCACTGGGATGCGCTTCAGAATGCTCAAGTTCGACTCCATACTTGCCGATAGCCAGCCACAGACTCTCATTCAATGTAAAGGTGCTACTGATTACACCTGTAAGAAGATTAGTAAGATGGGGAAAGCATGAGCACCATTTTGATTGTTCTCGCTGCTATGCTGGCCAGCGCATTGATTGCAGGGTGGCTGTACTGGCGACGCGCACAGCGCCGTTACCGGCTGCCTTTTTTAAATGCCTTCGCGGGTGCGACCACCCGTAAACTCGCGCAAGATGAGCGCGATGCAGTTGAAAACTATCTCGAAACGCTGAACCGTACCCAGTTATCGCCTGGGCCGACGGGAGCTACAGCTGCGCCTGTCGCACTGAAACTTAACGCGCAGAGCGACACCGTGCTCTGCGTGACGCGTTCCATTACTCGCTACGGTATCACAACGGACGACCCCAACAAGTGGCGCTACTATCTTGATTCCGTCGAGGTACATCTGCCCCCCTCCTGGGAACAGTACATTAACGACGAAAACAGCGTTGAGCTGATTCATACCGATTCGCTGCCGCTGGTTATCTCGCTTAACGGTCATACCCTGAGTGAATATCTTCACGAAGCTCCGCGTTTTGCGCTGGAACGCGCGAGTTCAACACAGGCCTCCATTCGTGGCGAAGAGACCGAGCAGATCGAACTGCTGAACATTCGTCAGGAAACGCATGAAGAATACGCCCTGAGCCGTCCGGACGGCATCCGTGAAGCCATTCTGATCGTTGCCGCTTTCCTGCTCTTTTTTGTCTGCCTGCTGACGCCGGACGTCTTTGTTCCGTGGCTGGCAGGGGGCGCTGTGCTGCTTCTGGCTGCCGGACTGTGGGGGCTTTTTGCACCGCCGGCCAAAACCTCGTTGCGGGAGATCCACTGCCTGCGCGGCACACCAAAGCGCTGGGGTCTGTTCGGTGAAAACGATCAGGAGCATCTCAACAATATTTCGCTCGGTATTATCGACCTTATCTATCCGCGCCACTGGCAACCGTGGATCGCGCAGGATTTAGGGCAGAAAACCGATATTGATATCTACCTTGACCGCCACGTTGTGCGTCAGGGACGCTTCCTGTCTCTGCATGATGAAGTAAAAAATTTCCCGCTTCAGCACTGGCTCCGTAGCACGGTCATTGCTGGCGGCGCCGCGCTGGTGTTTATCATGCTGCTGCTTTTCGTACCGCTGGATATGCCCATCAAATTCACCCTGTCGTGGATTAAAGGCGCGCAGACCATCGAAGCGACCAGCGTCAACCAGCTGGATGAAGCAGGGGTGCGGGTGGGCGATACGCTGCGCCTGAAGGGAACCGGGATGTGTAATATCCACAGCCCGGGCGGATGGAACACGCGGCAGAGCTCGCCTTTCATGCCGTTCGACTGCTCGCAAATTATCTGGAACGACGCGCCGCCGCTGCCATTACCGGAATCCGAAGTGGTGAATAAAGCCACGGCGCTGACCCAGACGGTTAACCGCCAGCTGCACCCGAAAGCGGATGACGATTCACGCGTCAGCCCTGCGCTCCGTTCTGCCATCCAGAAGTCAGGCATGGTTCTCCTGGATGACTTTGGCGATATCGTTCTCAAAACCCAGGATTTATGTTCCTCGCAGGATGAGTGCATACGCCTCAAAAACGCGCTGGTTAACCTGGGGAACAGCAAAGACTGGGACTCACTGGTCAAACGCGCCGAAGCGGGACGACTGGACGGTGTCAACGTCCTGCTGCGTCCGGTAAGCGCCGAATCGCTGGATAACCTGGTCGCCACGTCGACATCGCCGTTTATGATGCGCGAAACCACCCGTGCGGCGCAGGCGCTCAACAGCCCGGCACCGGGCGGCTTTGTGATTGTCAGCGATGAGGGCAGCGACCTGGTCGATCAGCCTTACCCGCAGGTGGCGCTTTATGACTATCCGGCACAGGAGCAGTGGGGTCAGTTCCAGCGTCTGGCGCAGATGCTGATGCAAACCCCCTTCAGCGCCGAAGGGATTGTCACCAGTATTTATACCGATGCCAACGGCACCCGTCATATCGGCCTGCACAGGATGCCGGATAGCGCAGGATTGTGGCGATACATTGGCACCTCTCTGCTGATGATCGCCATGCTTATCGCCATTGTCTGGAACGGTATTATGGCGCTGCGCCGCTATCAACGCTCGCGCACCCGTCTTGCTGAGATCCAGCAATATTATGAAAATTGCCTTAATCCCAAGCTGATCCCCTCCTCCGAGAGCCTGATCTGATAACCTCGTTGCGCGACAAGATGTGCTACCCTGTCGCGCACGTTTCTTCTGGCTGGAGTTCCCCCTTATGCATCTTGATATCGACTGGCAGCAGGTCGACACCGTTCTGCTGGATATGGACGGCACGCTGCTCGATCTCGCCTTTGATAACTATTTCTGGCAAAAGCTGGTACCGGAAACCTACGGCGAACAGCAGGGTATCTCCCCGGCAGAAGCACAGGCATTCATTCGTTCGCAATATAGCGCGGCGCAACATACGCTAAACTGGTACTGTCTTGACTACTGGAGCGAGCGCCTCGGTTTGGATATTTGTGCCATGACCACCGCCCAGGGCCCGCGCGCGGTACTGCGCGAAGATACGGTTCCGTTCCTGGACGCGCTGAAAGCCAGCGGCAAGCGCCGTATTTTGCTGACCAACGCGCATCCACATAATCTGGCCGTGAAGCTGGAGCACACGGGGCTGGCATCGCACCTTGATTTATTGCTTTCTACCCACACATTTGGTTATCCGAAAGAGGATCAGCGGTTGTGGCATGCGGTGAAGGAAGAGACCGGCTTGCAGCCGGAACGCACGCTGTTCATTGACGACAGCGAGCCCATTCTGGATTCCGCGGCAACGTTTGGCATTCGCTATTGTCTGGGCGTCACCAATCCTGACTCTGGCCTGGCTGAAAAACGCTATCTGCGACATCCTGGACTGAACGACTACCGCCAGATGATCCCCTCACTGACCGTGAAGGAGACGCCATGAAAGAAAAACCCTCTGACGGGGTAAGACTGGATAAATGGCTGTGGGCGGCCCGTTTTTATAAAACGCGCGCCCTTGCCCGCGAGATGGTTGACGGCGGTAAAGTGCATTACAACGGCCAGCGCAGCAAGCCGAGCAAGCTGGTTGAGCTGAACGCCACCTTAACGCTACGCCAGGGCAACGATGAAAAAACGGTGGTGATTAAAGCCATTACCGAACAACGTCGGCCCGCATCGGAAGCCGCACTGCTTTATGAAGAGACGGCGGAAAGCGTTGAGAAACGCGAGAAGACCGCGCTGGCGCGCAAAATGAATGCGCTAACCATGCCCCACCCGGACCGGCGGCCGGATAAAAAAGAGCGCCGCGATCTGATGAAATTTAAACACGGTGAGACAGAGTAACCCTCACCCGCACGAGAGATGAAAATGGCCCAACACGACCAATTACACCGCTATCTGTTTGAACAATTCGCCGTGCGCGGCGAACTGGTCACCGTATCCGAAACCTGGAAACAGATTCTGGAAAACCACAATTACCCGCTGCCGGTGAAGACCCTGTTGGGCGAACTGCTGGTTGCCACCAGCCTGCTGACCGCGACGCTGAAATTTGCCGGTGATATTACCGTGCAGTTGCAGGGTGACGGCCCAATGACGCTGGCAGTGATCAACGGCAATAACCAGCAGCAGATGCGCGGCGTCGCACGCGTTCAGGGCGATGTGCCAGAAAATGCAGACCTCAAAACGCTGGTGGGGAATGGCTACCTGGTGATCACCATCTCCCCTGAGGAAGGTGAACGCTATCAGGGCGTGGTCGGCCTCGAAGGGGATACCCTGGCAGCCTGCCTGGAAGATTACTTCATGCGTTCTGAACAGCTGCCGACGCGTCTGTTCATCCGCACCGGTGAAGTGGATGGTCAGCCTGCTGCGGGCGGTATGCTGCTGCAAGTTCTGCCAGCCCAGGACGCACAGACCAATGACTTCGAGCACCTGGCGACGCTGACCGAAACCGTCAAAGCAGAAGAGCTGTTTAACCTGTCGGCGACTGACGTGCTGTGGCGTCTGTACCACGAAGAAGAAGTGACCGTTTACGACCCGCAGGCGGTGGAGTTCAAATGCACCTGTTCTCGCGAACGCTGCGCGGGTGCGCTGAAAACCCTGCCAGATGAAGAGATCGACAGCATCATGGCGGAAGACGGCGAAATTGATATGCACTGTGACTACTGCGGTACGCACTATGTGTTCAATTCAATGGATATCGCTGAGATCCGCAACAACGCCTCCCCGGCGGATCCGCAGGTTCACTAATACCCTTCCCTCTCCCCATCCAGTTCCCTCTCCCAGTGGGAGAGGGTTAGGGTGAGGGCAAAAAACCTCGCTTAAGCTGAATCGTTTTCCGTATGTAACTCTTACGTAATTTTCTTACGTGTATGCGATTACATTCACATTCTCTCCGATAAAATCACCAGCCTTTAACCTTTTCGGAACATTTTCCCCAACCAAAAAGCGATTCCTGCGATAATCCGCCTGCACTGTGACTGGAGTCGCAGCGTTTTCCGTTAGTAAGGGTTTTGTCCAGATGCGTAAATCTATGAGCCCCGTCGCGGTTAACAACCCCAGAAAAACCCTACAATTTCAGGCAGTACATATTGGCTAAGGAGCAGTGATATGCGTGTTACTGGTTTAACCCCGCAAGATCTCAAGGCTTATGGTATTCACGACGTCCAGGAAGTCGTCTACAACCCCGACTACGATACGCTGTATCAGGAAGAGCTCAATCCAGCACTGGAAGGATACGAGCGCGGTGTGTTGACGAATCTTGGTGCTATCGCCGTCGATACCGGTATTTTTACCGGTCGTTCGCCGAAAGATAAGTATATCGTCCGAGACGAAACCACCCGCGATACGCTGTGGTGGGCTGACAAAGGCAAAGGGAAGAACGACAACAAACCGCTCTCCCCGGAAACCTGGCAGCATCTGAAAGGGCTCGTCACCCATCAACTTTCTGGCAAGCGTCTGTTTATCGTAGACGCTTTCTGCGGCGCTAACGCCGACACCCGTCTCTCCGTACGTTTCATTACCGAAGTAGCCTGGCAGGCGCATTTCGTGAAGAACATGTTTATTCGTCCAACCGACGAAGAGCTGCAGGACTTCACGCCTGACTTCATCGTAATGAACGGTGCGAAATGCACTAACCCGCAGTGGAAAGAGCAGGGCCTGAACTCCGAAAACTTTGTCGCCTTCAACCTGACCGAGCGTATCCAGCTGATCGGCGGTACCTGGTACGGCGGCGAGATGAAGAAAGGGATGTTCTCGGTCATGAACTACCTGCTGCCACTGCGCGGCATCGCGTCCATGCACTGCTCGGCGAACGTCGGCGAGAAAGGCGATGTGGCGGTGTTCTTCGGCCTGTCCGGCACAGGGAAAACCACCCTCTCCACCGACCCGAAACGTCGTCTGATTGGCGATGACGAACACGGCTGGGACGATGACGGCGTGTTTAACTTTGAAGGCGGCTGCTACGCGAAGACCATTCGCCTGTCAGAAGAGGCTGAGCCGGATATCTTCCACGCAATCCGTCGCGATGCGCTGCTGGAAAACGTCACCGTACGTGCCGACGGCTCTATCGACTTTGACGACGCCTCGAAAACCGAAAACACGCGCGTGTCATACCCGATCTACCACATCGACAACATCGTGAAGCCGGTGTCAAAAGCGGGTCATGCTACGAAGGTGATTTTCCTGACGGCGGATGCCTTTGGCGTGCTGCCTCCGGTATCTCGCCTGACCGCCAGCCAGACGCAGTACCACTTCCTTTCTGGCTTTACGGCCAAACTGGCGGGTACCGAGCGCGGCGTGACGGAGCCAACCCCAACCTTCTCCGCCTGCTTCGGCGCAGCATTCCTGTCGCTGCACCCGACGCAGTACGCTGAAGTGCTGGTGAAACGCATGCAGGCGTCTGGCGCGCAGGCCTACCTGGTGAACACCGGCTGGAACGGGACTGGCAAACGTATCTCTATCAAGGATACTCGCGCCATTATCGACGCCATTCTGGATGGTTCTCTCGATAACGCCGAAACCTTCACGCTGCCGATGTTTGACCTGGCCATCCCAACGTCGCTGCCGGGTGTGGATACGCATATCCTCGACCCGCGCAATACGTACGGTTCGCCGGAGCAGTGGCGCGAGAAGGCAGAATCGCTGGCGAAGCTGTTTATTGAGAACTTCGAGAAATATACCGATACACCAGCGGGCGAAGCGCTGGTGAGTGCGGGACCGAAGCTGTAGGTAAAAGCAAAAAGGCAACGAAAGTTGCCTTTTTTAATGTTTTCCCCCTCTCCCAGTGGGAGAGGGCCGGGGTGAGGGCATCAGGCCGCACCGTTTAATGATTAACTCTCTTTCACCTGTCCGCGCGTCACCGGCACCGGTAACCAGGCGCGAATGCTCAGCCCACCCCGCTCGCTGGTGCCGATCTCCAGCAATCCGTTATGGTTATCGATAATACGCTGCACAATCGCCAGGCCTAAGCCCGTACCACTGGTGCTGCGCGCACTGTCGCCACGCACAAACGGCTGGAACAGATGATTACGCTGCTCGGGCTTAATACCCGGACCGTCATCTTCCACCTGGAACCAGGCGCGGTTGAGTTCAGACCCGCTGCTGACTTTAATCCAGCCGTTACCGTAGCGCGCCGCGTTGACCACCATGTTCGCCACCGCACGCTTAATGGAGAGCGGGTGCATACGGACCTGAATTTCACCGGCCTGAAGGGCAGTATCAATTTCACGTTCATAACCACTTTCCGCGGCCACCACTTCACCCAGCACCGCGTTCAGATCCGCCATCTCCATCGGCATCTCCTGCCCGGTACGGAGATAGTCGATGAACTGCTCGATGATGGCGTTACACTCTTCGATGTCCTTGTTGATGGACTCGGCGAGATAACCATCTTCTTCGCCCATCATCTCCGTTGCCAGACGGATACGCGTCAACGGCGTGCGCAGGTCATGACTGACGCCCGCCATCAGCAGCGTACGGTCATCCGCCAGCTGCTTCACGCCTGCGGCCATGTGGTTAAAGGCCCGCGTCACAGAACGCACTTCCGAGGCGCCATACTCGCGCAGCGGGGGAGGAATAATGCCTTTACCGACCTGCAGCGCAGCGTGCTCCAGGTCGACCAGCGGTCGGTTCTGTATACGGATAAACAGCCAGGCCCCGCCTATCGCCAGCAGCATAATGGCGAGCGTATAGCGGAACAGCGGCGAGAAATCGCCCTGATGGATTTCCGTCAGCGGAACGCGCACCCAGATGTTGGGTGACAGCCAGGTTTTCAGCCAGACGACAGGCGAGCTTTTGTTAACCTCAACGCGGACTTCCGTTGGGCCACCCAGCTGCTGCGCCATCTGCTGGCTAAGAAATTCGTAGTGCTGCGCCCAGCGCAAACCCGCGTCTTCTGCCGCCTCATTCGAGTAGAGCGAAATGCCCAGTTCACGGTAGATTTCACGGCGAAACGCCGGGGGAACGACCAGTTGCGTGCCGTCTTCCAGTTGCAGTTTATCGGTCATTAGCATACGGACTTCGTATGCCAGGACCTTATTAAACTGCTGGAGGCTCGGCAAAATCGCAAAGTTCAAAACCACCAGGTAGGTCGTCACCAGGCTGACGAACAGCAAGGTGACGATCAGTAACAGGGTGCGGGCAAATGAGCTTCGCGGCGAGAAGCGCATTCGCCTCATGCTTTAGAGCCGTCCGGGACAAACACGTAGCCCAGACCCCATACGGTCTGAATATAACGAGGATGCGCCGGATCTTCTTCCACCATGCGGCGCAGACGGGAGATCTGCACGTCGATGGAGCGTTCCATTGCGGAGTATTCGCGACCACGCGCCAGGTTCATCAGCTTGTCACGGGAAAGCGGCTCACGCGGGTGGCTGACCAGTGCTTTCAGCACCGCAAACTCACCGCTGGTGAGCGGCATTGGCTCATCTTCACGGAACATCTCACGCGTACCGAGGTTCAGCTTGAACTTGCCGAAGGCAATCACCGCTTCTTCCTGCGACGGTGCGCCAGGCAGCTCGTTCGCCTGACGACGCAGCACGGCACGAATACGCGCCAGCAGTTCACGCGGGTTAAACGGTTTTGGAATGTAGTCATCCGCGCCGATTTCGAGGCCCACGATACGGTCAACTTCTTCACCCTTCGCGGTCACCATGATGATCGGCATCGGGTTACTCTGGCTACGCAGACGACGGCAGATAGAGAGCCCGTCCTCGCCCGGCAGCATCAGGTCGAGAACCATCAGATGGAAAGATTCACGGGTTAGCAGACGATCCATCTGCTCAGCGTTCGCGACGCTACGAACCTGGAAGCCCTGCTCGGTCAGATAACGCTCCAGCAGCGCACGCAGGCGCATGTCGTCATCCACGACCAGAATTTTGTAGTTCTCTTGCATTGTGTGTACTCCCAAAGGTTCGGATAGTCTTTGTGACAGCGTATTCTAAAAAAGTGCACGTATTCGACCAGCGAAATCTGGTATAAATTCTAGTCGAAATTGTTACAAAGCATATTTAACAGCAGCTTATCTGCTCATTTCATCACATAAATCATTATTAATCCTGTCTGTTACACTGTGCGGTACGTATTGTGCGCCAGACAGAAAACCGGCAGCAAAGGCTTTACCATGAAAACGCCCCTGATCACCCGCGAAGGGTACGAAAAACTCAAAAAAGAGATGGATTACCTGTGGCGAGAAGAGCGCCCTGAAGTAACCAAAAAGGTGACCTGGGCGGCAAGCCTGGGCGATCGCAGCGAAAATGCTGACTACCAGTACAACAAAAAGCGACTGCGTGAGATTGACCGTCGGGTACGCTACCTGACCAAGTGCCTTGAGAACCTGAAAATTGTCGATTACTCCCCGCAGCAGGAGGGCAAAGTGTTCTTCGGCGCGTGGGTGGAGATTGAAAACGACGACGGTGACACCCTGCGTTTTCGCATTGTCGGCTACGATGAAATTTTTGGTCGTAAGGATTACATCTCCATCGACTCCCCGATGGCCCGCGCGCTGCTGAAAAAGGAAGTGGGTGATTTGGCCGTCGTTCAGACTCCCGCCGGTGAAGCCAGCTGGTACGTCAATGAGATCGTCTACGTAAAATAGTCCGAGAGCGCCCTCCCCGGCTGGCATTTTGCCGTGTCAGCCCGTATAACTATCCCCTGATTTTTCGACTCAACAGATGATAAAGCCATGATGAAAGATTCGCTCTGCCGCATTATTGCGGGTGAACTTCAGGCCAGAGCCGAACAGGTAGAAGCTGCCGTTCGCCTGCTTGATGAAGGGAACACCGTGCCGTTTATTGCACGTTATCGTAAGGAAGTCACCGGCGGTCTGGATGACACGCAGCTGCGTAACCTGGAAACCCGTCTGGGATACCTGCGTGAACTGGAAGACCGTCGTCAGGCGATCCTCAAATCCATTGGCGAACAGGGCAAGCTGACCAGCGAACTGGAAAGCGCCATTAACGGCACCCTGAGCAAAACCGAACTCGAAGATCTCTATCTGCCTTACAAACCGAAGCGCCGCACGCGCGGGCAGATCGCGATTGAAGCAGGCCTTGAGCCGCTGGCCGACCTGCTGTGGAATGAGCCGTCCCACCATCCGGAAACTGAGGCGGCGAAATTCATCGATGCCGACAAAGGCGTCGCGGACACCAAGGCCGCCCTCGACGGTGCGCGTTACATTCTGATGGAACGCTTTGCCGAAGACGCCGCCCTGCTGGCTAAAGTGCGTGATTACCTGTGGAAGAATGCGCACATCGTCTCTACCGTCGTGGCGGGGAAAGAGGACGAAGGCGCGAAATTCCGCGACTACTTCGATCACCACGAACCGATATCTACCACCCCATCACACCGTGCGCTGGCAATGTTCCGCGGCCGCAACGAAGGTGTGCTGCAGCTCTCTCTGAACGCTGATCCGCAGTTTGACGAGCCGCCGAAAGAGAGCCACTGCGAGCAGATCATCATTGACCATCTCGGCCTGCACCTTAACAACGCTCCGGCAGACAGCTGGCGCAAAGGCGTGGTGAGCTGGACCTGGCGCATCAAGGTGCTGATGCACCTCGAAACCGAGCTGATGGGCACCGTGCGCGAGCGCGCCGAAGATGAAGCGATCAACGTTTTCGCCCGTAACCTGCATGACCTGCTGATGGCGGCGCCTGCTGGCCTGCGCGCGACCATGGGTCTCGATCCGGGCCTGCGTACCGGCGTGAAAGTGGCGGTGGTTGACGGCACCGGCAAGCTGGTCGCCACTGACACCATCTATCCGCACACCGGACAGGCAGCGAAAGCGGCTGTCGTGGTTGCCGCTCTGTGTGAAAAATACAACGTCGAGCTGGTCGCCATCGGTAACGGTACGGCGTCCCGCGAGACTGAACGTTTCTTCCTCGACGTGCAGAAGCAGTTCCCGAAAGTCACGGCGCAGAAGGTGATCGTCAGCGAAGCGGGCGCATCAGTCTATTCCGCCTCCGAGCTGGCGGCGCAGGAATTCCCGGACCTGGACGTTTCATTGCGCGGCGCGGTCTCTATCGCCCGTCGTTTGCAGGATCCGCTGGCGGAGCTGGTGAAAATTGATCCGAAATCCATCGGCGTGGGCCAGTACCAGCACGATGTGAGCCAGACTCAGCTGGCACGCAAGCTGGATGCGGTCGTAGAAGACTGCGTAAACGCCGTCGGTGTTGACCTGAATACCGCCTCCGTGCCGCTGCTGACCCGCGTGGCGGGCTTAACCCGCATGATGGCGCAGAACATCGTCGCCTGGCGTGATGAGAACGGCCAGTTCCAGAACCGTCAGCAGCTGCTGAAGGTGAGCCGTCTGGGGCCGAAAGCGTTTGAGCAATGCGCGGGCTTCCTGCGCATCAACCACGGCGATAACCCGCTGGATGCCTCCACCGTTCACCCGGAAGCCTACCCGGTGGTGGAACGTATTCTGGCCGCCACCCAGCAGGCGCTAAAGGACCTGATGGGCGATAGCAGTGCCCTGCGCAACCTCAAAGCGGTGGATTTCACCGACGATAAATTTGGTGTGCCAACCGTCACCGATATCATCAAAGAGCTGGAAAAACCGGGCCGCGATCCGCGTCCTGAGTTCAAAACGGCGACCTTTGCTGACGGCATCGAGACCATGAACGATCTGCTGCCCGGCATGGTGCTGGAAGGTGCGGTAACTAACGTCACCAACTTCGGCGCGTTTGTGGATATCGGCGTGCATCAGGATGGCCTGGTTCACATCTCTTCTCTCGCCGACAAGTTCGTTGAAGACCCGCACACCGTGGTCAAAGCGGGCGACATCGTGAAGGTGAAAGTGCTGGAAGTGGACCTGCAGCGCAAACGTATCGCCCTGACCATGCGTCTGGACGAGCAGCCAGGCGACACCAACGCGCGTCGTGGCGGAAACGGTGGCGCTCGTGACTCCCAGCGCCCGGCCGCGAAAGCGGCAAAACCGCGCGGGCGTGATGCTCAGCCAGCGGGCAATAGCGCGATGATGGATGCGCTGGCGGCCGCGATGGGCAAGAAGCGCTAAGTGATAAACGCCCGGTGGCGCTACGCTTACCGGGCCTACGGTTTTGTAGGCCGGGCAAACGCAGTGCCGCCCGGCAAGCAGGCCGCAAAGAATTA
Organism: Enterobacter sp. T2; assembly: GCF_010692925.1. Lineage (NCBI taxonomy): Bacteria > Pseudomonadati > Pseudomonadota > Gammaproteobacteria > Enterobacterales > Enterobacteriaceae > Enterobacter > Enterobacter sp. T2. Next base: position 4,449,703 of record NZ_CP048736.1, read on the forward strand.
AAACAAATAGAGTGCATCCATATTTAAACCACTAATTATCACTTCATTAACAAATAACTCTCTTCTCTTTATCTCCGCATTTCAGCAAATATTGAGCAAAGTCAAACAGGCCGTAAATTAATACACCAAACAACATTCCGTCACAGTTTTATTATTGCTGATAAAAACTATTCTCATTATCATCCCATAGTAGATAATTTAACCTTTCGTGGAAGCAGGCGTTATGCAATTCACTCCAGACAGTGCGTGGAAGATTACCGGTTTTACCCGCGAAATTAGCCCGGCCTATCGGCAAAAGCTGCTCTCGCTGGGCATGCTGCCCGGCTCGTCATTCCAGGTGGTGCGCGTGGCGCCGTTAGGCGATCCGGTTCACATTGAAACCCGACGCGTGAATCTGGTCCTGCGTAAAAAAGACCTCGCATTAATAGAAGTCGAAGCCTTATCCCGATAACGAGCCAGCGGTTTCAGTGAGTCTAAAAAAATGAAAAAATTAACTATTGGCTTAATTGGCAATCCTAATTCCGGCAAGACCACGCTATTTAACCAGCTCACGGGCGCGCGCCAGCGCGTCGGTAACTGGGCAGGCGTAACCGTTGAACGTAAAGAAGGCCAGTTCACGACAACGGATCATCAGGTCACTCTGGTTGACCTTCCCGGCACCTATTCCTTGACCACCATTTCGTCGCAGACCTCGCTCGATGAGCAAATTGCCTGCCACTACATTCTGAGCGGCGACGCGGATCTGCTGATCAACGTGGTCGACGCCTCCAACCTCGAGCGCAACCTCTACCTGACGCTGCAACTGCTGGAGCTGGGTATTCCCTGCATCGTGGCGCTCAACATGCTCGACATTGCAGAGAAACAAAAGCTGCGCATCGACGTCGATGCCCTCTCCGCGCGCCTGGGTTGCCCGGTAGTGCCGCTGGTCTCAACGCGCGCTCGCGGGATTGATGCCCTGAAGCTGGCGATTGACCGTCACACGGGAAATCACGACGTTGAGCTGGTGCATTACGCCCGCCCGCTGCTGCGCGAAGCCGATCTGCTGGCGCAGGAGATGGACAAAAGCATGCCTGCAAAACAGCGCCAGTGGCTCGGCCTGCAGATGCTGGAAGGCGATATCTATAGCCGCGCCTATGCCGGACATGCGGCAGATAAACTGGACGCGACGGTGGCCCGTCTCAGCGACGAGCTGGACGACCCGGCGCTGCACATCGCCGATGCACGATACCAGGCCATCGCCTCGATTTGCGACGTGGTCAGTAATGCCCTGACGGCGGAACCCAGCCGCTTTACGGCGGCGGTGGATAAGATTGTACTCAACCGCTTCCTCGGTTTGCCGATCTTCCTGCTGGTGATGTACGTGATGTTCCTGCTCGCCATCAACATCGGCGGCGCACTCCAGCCGATTTTTGACGCCGGTTCCGTCGCGATCTTTGTACACGGGATTCAGTGGGTGGGTTACACCCTGCACTTCCCGGAGTGGCTGACCATTTTCCTCGCTCAGGGGCTCGGCGGGGGCATTAACACCGTTCTGCCGCTGGTACCGCAGATCGGCATGATGTATCTGTTCCTCTCGTTCCTGGAAGATTCAGGTTATATGGCGCGCGCCGCGTTCGTCATGGACCGCCTGATGCAGGCCCTGGGTTTGCCCGGCAAATCCTTCGTACCGCTGATTGTCGGCTTCGGCTGTAACGTGCCGTCGGTCATGGGTGCCCGTACCCTAGATGCTCCGCGTGAACGCCTGATGACCATTATGATGGCGCCGTTTATGTCCTGCGGTGCGCGTCTGGCCATCTTCGCCGTCTTTGCGGCCGCCTTCTTTGGTCAGCAGGGCGCGCTGGCAGTCTTCTCGCTGTATGTTCTGGGCATCGTGATGGCGATCCTGACCGGTTTAATGCTCAAGCACACGATTATGCGCGGTGAAGCCTCACCGTTTGTCATGGAGCTGCCGGTCTATCACGTTCCACACCTGAAAAGCCTGGTGATCCAGACCTGGCAACGCCTGAAAGGGTTTGTGCTGCGCGCCGGTAAGGTGATTGTCATCGTCAGCATTTTCCTGAGCGCGCTGAACAGCTTCACCCTCAGCGGTCAGGCAGCAGATAACATCAACGATTCTGCCCTCGCCTCCGTCAGCCGCATCATCACGCCGGTCTTCAAACCGATTGGCGTGCATGAGGATAACTGGCAGGCGACCGTGGGCCTGTTCACCGGTGCGATGGCGAAAGAGGTGGTTGTCGGCACCCTGAACACGCTCTACACCGCGGAGAACATCCAGGAACAGGAATTTAATCCGGCAGCGTTTCACCTCGGTGATGAACTGCTGGGTGCCGTCGAGGAGACCTGGCAGAGCCTGAAAGATACCTTCAGCCTCAGCGTGCTGGCGAACCCGATTGAGGCCAGCAAAGGCGACGGTGAAATGGCGACGGGTGCCATGGGCGTGATGGGCGAGAAATTTGGTAGCGCATCTGCGGCCTACAGCTATCTCATCTTTGTTCTGCTCTATATTCCGTGCATCTCCGTCATGGGAGCGATTGCGCGTGAATCCAGTCGCGGCTGGATGGGCTTCTCCATTCTGTGGGGGCTGAATATCGCTTACTCGCTGGCGACGCTGTTTTATCAGACCGTTAATTTCAGTCAGCACCCACGCTACAGCCTGGTTTGTATCCTCGCGGTTGTCCTGTTTAACGTGATTGTTCTTGGCCTGCTGCGCCGGGCACGCAGCCGCGTCGATATCGACCTGCTGGCAAATCGTAAAACCGCCGCGACCTGCTGCAACAGCCCGGCGGGCGACTGTCACTAAGGAGCACACCATGGCGTCATTGATTCATGTGCGTGACATGCTGGCTCTGCAGGGCCGGATGGAGGCGAAACAGCTGAGCCTCAGCCTGCATACGCCCCAGCCGATGATCGATGCCATGCTGGAACGCCTTGAAGCCATGGGTAAAGCCGTGCGGATCCAGGAGGAGGCAGAGGGTTGCCTCTCTGGCAGTTGTAAAAGTTGTCCGGAAGGAAAGGCTTGCCTGCGGGAGTGGTGGGCACTGCGCTAATACTGCACTCATAAAGCCGGGCATCGCTGCCCGGCTTTATCATATTACTTATAGACGTCCGCGGTGGCGCGTACGTTTTTGGTCTGTTTTTCTGCACTGGTGACGACGTAGTACGTCCCGCCCATTTCATCCGCTTTCTTCGACAGCTCTTTTCTCGCATCCATCGGCGCGGTGGTGTCAGACGTAGAAATCTCACCGATTTTCGTCAGATTCATGCCGGCAACTTTATCTTTTTCCAGCTCTTTTGCCGCAAAGACGCCAAATGACAGTGACCCAATAACCAGAGAAGTGACAATACCTGTAACAAGTTTCATAGCCTGACTCTCCATAGGATTGTTGTTTTGATCATCGTAGGCATAACAACCGCAACGACATCTGGAGTATGGTTGCGGTGTGTAACTTTTTCCAGGCTGGATAGAAAATAATCAGTCTAAACGTTGACTTAACGCAATGAGCGCTGAACAAAATTCCGTCGGATGAGAGATAAACGGGGCATGCGCGGCTTTGGCAATGACCTGCGATTCGCTGTCCGGCCAGAGGGAGTCCAGCAAGGGCACCACTTTGCGCGGCACCAGCCCGTCAAGATAACCATAGATACGCAGATGCGGCATCGTCAGCGCGGCCAGCGGCTCACGCAGATCGACCGTTTTCAGAATTTCAAGGCCGCCGTTGAGCACCTCAACGTCCGGCATCGGCAAAGAGAGCACCACCTGCTTCAGCGCTCTGGCATCCTGTCGCGCGGTTTCGGTGCCCATCGTCTGTAGCGCGAGGAACCGCTCTACGGTCCGCTGGAAATCGTCACTCAGCTGCTGCTGGAAACCCGCCAGCACGTCAGGCTTTATGCCGGGCCACGTCTCCTGCGCGCTAAAGCAGGGCGATGAGGCCACCGTCACCAGCGCATTTACGCGCTCGGGCCAGGAAAGCGCAATCTGGCTTGCCACCAGCCCGCCCAGACTCCAGCCCAGCCAGATGGCATGTTGTGGCGCCGCGTTCAGCACCTCCTGCGCCATCTCTTCGAGCGTCATCGCACCATAACCATGGCTACGGCCATACCCCGGTAGATCAACCAGATGTAACGTAAATTGCGAGGCAAGTTCCTCGTTTATGCAATGCCATACTTCTGCATTCAGGCCCCATCCGTGCAGCAGCACAAGATGGCAATTTCCTGTCCCAACGGTCTGCCACCACAGCGTCTTCATCAGTTACTGTTCTCTTTTTTCACATGGAGGTTGAACATGCTAACAGTGCCCGGCTTGTGCTGGCTATGCAAAATGCCGCTTGCCCTTAGCGCCTGGGGCGTCTGTTCCGTCTGCACGCGTTCGCTGGAAAGGCGTATCACCACCTGCCCACAATGTGGTTTACCCGCCGCGAACCGCTATTTACCCTGTGGCCGCTGCCTGAAAAAACCCCCGCCGTGGAGCGCGCTGGTGGCGGTGGATGATTACGTTCGACCGCTGAGCAGGCTGATTCACGCCCTGAAGTTTTCCGGCCACAGTTCGCTGGCACCGCCCCTTGCCCGCCTGTTATTGCTGGCGGTTTTACAGGCACGGCGAACCCGCGCCCTGCCGAAAATTGATATGGTGGTCAATGTTCCCCTGTATCGCCGTCGCCACTGGCGGCGTGGTTACAATCAGAGCGACCTGCTCTGCCGTCCGCTCGCCCGCTGGCTCGGCTGTCGATACACTGCCAGCGCACTCACCCGCGTACATGCCACCGCCGTTCAGCATCAGCTCAACGCCCGGCTGCGCAAAAGAAACCTCAAAAATGCCTTTCGCCTTGAATTGGCGGTTAACGGCCTCCATATCGCGATTGTGGATGATGTCGTCACCACAGGCAGTACCGTTGCTGAACTTTCCCGACTGCTTTTGCGAAGCGGCGCCGCGTCGGTTCAGGTATGGTGTCTGTGCCGTACCTTGTAGCCCTTCTTCAATGGGCGTATGATTATACCCAGGTAATTTAGTCAACTATTAGGCCAAAGCTATGATCCGTATTTCCGATTCTGCACAAGCGCACTTTGCCAAACTGCTGGCAAATCAGGAAGAAGGGACGCAGATCCGCGTGTTTGTGATTAACCCGGGCACGCCGAATGCAGAATGCGGTGTCTCTTATTGTCCGCCAGACGCTGTGGAAGCAACTGACACTGCCCTTAAGTTTGAACAGCTCACCGCTTATGTTGATGAGCTGAGCGCGCCGTATCTTGAAGATGCGGAGATCGACTTCGTCACCGACCAGCTGGGCTCTCAGCTGACCCTGAAAGCGCCGAACGCCAAAATGCGTAAAGTCTCCGACGATGCCCCGCTGATGGAGCGCGTTGAATATCTGCTGCAATCCCAGATCAACCCCCAACTGGCGGGCCATGGTGGTCGCGTTTCCCTGATGGAAATCACGGAAGATGGCCTGGCGATCCTGCAGTTTGGCGGCGGCTGTAACGGTTGCTCTATGGTCGATGTTACGCTGAAAGAAGGGATCGAGAAGCAGCTGCTGAACGAGTTCCCGGAGCTGAAAGGCGTACGTGACCTGACCGAGCACCAGCGCGGCGAGCATTCTTACTACTAAGCCGTCTGCCTTTGCCCGGTGGCGCTGCGCTTACCGGGCCTACAAAACAGTTACTGCATCCGAATCGCAGGCCGGGTCAGGCGAAGCCGCCACCCGGCTTTTGTTTTCCCGCCGCGCCTCCTCTATATGTTGACCTGCGTCTCATAATTCACATTTTGCCTGCCTGGGTGATTCTCAACCACGCCATGTTACCCGTATCATTCTCGTGGGCACTAAGCACACTCATAACAGCCGACTAAACTTAATGGTTTGCAAGGCATCAGTATTAGTGCCGTTACTTCTCTGTTCCCAGTTGGGACAATCGGAATGTGTCGTTGAAACAATGACGTTACCCATAACAATTCAAAGGCCAGGTAAATCATGCCATTAGTCATCGTTGCTATCGGTGTTGTGTTATTACTGCTCTTGATGATCCGTTTCAAAATGAATGGATTTATCGCTCTGGTTCTGGTGGCACTTGCAGTCGGTCTGATGCAGGGTATGCCGCTGGTTAAAGTTATCAGCTCCATTAAAGCCGGTGTCGGCGGCACGCTCGGCAGCCTGGCGCTGATCATGGGCTTCGGTGCCATGCTCGGCAAAATGCTGGCAGACTGCGGCGGCGCGCAGCGTATTGCCACCACGCTTATCGACAAATTTGGTAAGAAGAACATTCAGTGGGCAGTGGTATTGACCGGTTTTACCGTCGGTTTCGCGCTGTTCTATGAAGTGGGCTTCGTGCTGATGCTGCCACTGGTGTTCACCATCGCAGCGGCGGCTAACATTCCGCTGCTGTTTGTGGGTGTGCCAATGGCTGCGGCGCTGTCCGTGACCCACGGCTTCCTGCCACCTCACCCGGGCCCAACGGCAATCGCCACCATCTTCCACGCCGATATGGGTAAAACCCTGCTGTTCGGTACGATTCTGGCAATCCCGACCGTGATTCTGGCAGGCCCGGTATATGCCCGCTTCCTGAAAGGTATCGATAAGCCAATTCCGGAAGGTCTGTACAGCGCGAAAACCTTCACCGAAGAAGAGATGCCTGGCTTTGGCGTCAGCGTCTGGACCTCACTGGTACCGGTGATCCTGATGGCGATGCGCGCCGTGGCAGAGATGATCCTGCCGAAAGGTCATGCGTTCCTGGGCGTGGCAGAATTCCTGGGCGATCCGGTCATGGCTACGCTGATTGCCGTCCTGATCGCGATGTTCACCTTCGGTCTGAACCGGGGTCGTTCAATGGATCAGATCAACGACACATTGACCTCTTCCATCAAAATTATTGCCATGATGCTCCTGATCATCGGCGGTGGCGGTGCGTTCAAGCAGGTGCTGGTTGACAGCGGCGTGGACAAATACATCGCTGCGATGATGCATGAAACCAACGTGTCGCCGCTCCTGATGGCCTGGTCTATTGCCGCGGTTCTGCGTATTGCGCTGGGTTCTGCAACCGTTGCTGCGATTACTGCAGGCGGTATCGTTGCGCCGCTGATTGCCACCACGGGCGTCAGTCCTGAGCTGATGGTTATCGCGGTCGGTTCCGGTAGCGTGATTTTCTCTCACGTGAACGACCCGGGCTTCTGGCTGTTTAAGGAGTACTTCAACCTGACCATCGGTGAAACCATCAAGTCCTGGTCCGCGCTGGAAACCATTATTTCGGTGTGTGGCCTGGTTGGGGTGCTGCTGTTGAATATGGTGGTTTGATGTCATAAGTCGGGTGGCGGCTTCGCCTTACCCGACCTACTGGCTCCATGTAGGCCCGGTAAGCGTAGCGCCACCGGGCAATAAAAAACCCGCCACTGGCGGGTTTTTTATCACTTCTTAGCAGCCGCTTTTCGCCGCTTATCCAAATCCTTAATCAGCCTGTTCACCCCGTCATCGGCAAACATCTTCTCAAGCGTTGTGGACAATTTGCGACGCCAGTTCTTGTACTGATAGCTGGTGCCCGGGATGTTCACCGGCTCCGCCATATCAATCCAGTCTTCCGGCTGAAGGCCAAGCAGAGCGCTGTTGCTGTCGGCAATATAGCGCTGCAAACCGCGGTTGAGCGTTGGCGTCATCGCCATCAGCGACGCCTTGTGACCGGCGCGCTTCGGCAGGCAGCCATGCTTATGCAGCGCATCCAGCAGCCCCTGCTTCGCCAGCTCGCGATCCTGATACAGCCCGCGCAGAACCTCTTCATCAGGATAGAGACCCAGCGTTTTCCCGAGCGTCAGATCGCCGCTTTCCCAGTAGCCTCTGAGCGTAGGAAGATCATGCGTCGTCGCGACTGCCATTGACTGTTCTGGATACGCTTTCGGCGCGCGGAAGGTTTTCTCATGGTCGTTTTCAAAATAGAGCACTTTATAGGAGTACACGCCGCTGTCGCGGAGCTTGCTGACAATTTCCACCGGCACGGTACCGAGATCTTCCCCGATCACCATACACTGGTGACGCTTACTCTCCAGGGCCAGGATCGACAGCAGATCGTCTACCGGATACTGGACGTACGCGCCGTGATCGGCCGTTTCACCGTAAGGGATCCACCACAGGCGCAGTACGGACATGACGTGGTCAATACGCAGCGCGCCACAGTTTTGCATGTTCGCGCGCAGCAGGTCGATAAACGGCTCGTAGGCGCGCGCCGCCATCACGTGCGGATCCATCGGCGGCAAGCCCCAGTTCTGACCGAGCGGCCCAAGGATATCCGGCGGCGCACCGACGGACGCTTTCAGGCAGTAAAGCTCACGGTCACACCAGGTTTCCGCGCCGCCTTCTGCCACACCGACGGCCAGGTCGCGATACAGGCCGATCGGCATGTTATAGCCCTGGCTTACCTGCCAGCAGGCGGCAAACTGGCTGTAGGCCAGCCACTGCAGCCACAGATAGAAGTCCACCTCGTCGGCATGCGTTTTACAGAAGGCTTTGACTTCCGGGGTGTCCACGGACTGGTACGCTTCCGGCCAGACCGGCCAGCCCCAGCGCATTTCGTCCTCTTTCACCTGATACGCGTGCAGCGCATCGAATGCCGCCTGCCAGTAGAGGCTTTCGCCTTCCTGCGTCACAAACTGGCGGAAGGCCGCCATCTGATCGTCATTGCGTTTAGCAAAGCCTTTCCAGGCCAGACGCAGCGCCGCCATTTTTAGCGCGGTTACAGTAGCATAATCGACCCAGTCCGCTTCGCGGGCCTGTTTCAGCATCTGCTTCGTGGTCTCAAGCTTCCACCACGCCTGCGCGTCTTTACTGTTTTTAAAATCATCCAACGCGTTAACGTCGATATAAATGACGTTCAGCCAGCGACGGGAGGACGGGCTGTACGGGCTGGCGCTTTCCGGGTTCGCCGGATAGAGCGCGTGGATCGGGTTGAGGCCGATGAACGCGCCGCCGCGCTCACCCACGGAGGCCAGCATATTCTTCAGATCGCCAAAATCGCCAATGCCCCAGTTGCTGTCGGAACGCAGCGTGTAGAGCTGCACGCAGGCGCCCCACAGCTTTTTGCCTTCGAGCAGCGCCTGCGGCTCATAGCAGCGTTTTGGCGCGACGATCACCCGACAGTGAAAACGCTGCTCGTCCTGGGTGAGCGTCAGGCTGTGATAGCCCTCCGGCAGTTTCGCCGGAAGGTTAAACGCTTTGCCGCCGGTGGCGTGGCCTTTATGCTGATGCCCCTCTTCGGTGGTGAGCAGCCAGCTAAACTCGCCGCGCCCCTCCACCGTCAGCGACATTTTTTTGCCCGCAGTAAAGACCTTTACGTTTGGCACCGGTAGTGCCGACGCTTTCGCGTCGGCTTTGTGCATGGCATTCAGCAAACGTCTTTTGGTGTCCGCACCAATAGACTGCGGTTTGCCGTGCGCATTGATGTAACTGAGGCTAATTCCCGCCGCCTGCGCGGCACTGTCCAGACGTTTACTCTCCATCGCGCTTCCTTAGCGTTTTGCCTGCCAGATACGAGCCTGATAATCACGGATTGAGCGGTCAGAGCTGAACATACCGCAGCGCGCCGTGTTCAGAATGCATGCCCGGGTCCACGCGTCCTGGTCGCGATACAGCACGTCGACCTGCTTTTGCGCGTCCACATAAGCGGTGAAATCGGCCATCACCAGATACGGGTCACCGCCATGCTTGTCCATGCTGTGCAGCATCTGGTCAAACGCGTGCTTGTCACCGTCGCTGTATTTACCGCTCTCCAGCTCTTTCAGCACCGCATCCAGCACTTTGTCTTTCTTACGCCATTTCACCGGGTCGTAGCCTTTGGCCTTGATGGCTTTCACCTCTTCCACGGTATGACCGAAGATGAAGATATTCTCTTCACCGACCTGCTCAGCGATTTCAACGTTCGCACCGTCCAGCGTGCCAACGGTCAGCGCACCGTTCAGCGCCAGCTTCATGTTACCGGTGCCGGAGGCCTCTTTCCCTGCGGTCGAGATCTGCTCGGAAATATCCGCCGCCGGGATCAGCATTTCAGCCGCCGAGACGCAGTAATCCGGTAGGAACACCACCTTCAGCTTGTCTCCCACCTTCGGATCGTTGTTGATCGCCGCCGCCACTTTATTAATGGCGAGGATGATATTTTTCGCCAGGTAGTAGCCCGGTGCCGCTTTCGCACCGAACAGGAACACGCGCGGCACGCGGTCGGCCTGCGGGTTCTCGCGGATCTCTTTATACAGCGCCAGGATGTGCAGCAGGTTAAGGTGCTGACGTTTGTACTCATGCAGGCGCTTGATCTGGATATCGAAAATGGCATTCGGGTTGATCTCAATCCCGGTGCGCGCTTTCACAAACGCCGCCAGACGAACTTTGTTCTCCAGCTTGATGGCACGGTACTGCTCGCGGAACTTCGCGTCATCCGCGTATTTTTCCAGGTTGATGAGCTGGTCCAGATCGTTGGCCCACTCTTTCTTCAGGGTCTTATCCAGCAGATCGGCCAGCAGCGGGTTGCACTGCTTGATCCAGCGACGCGGCGTGATGCCGTTGGTCACGTTGTGGAATTTGGTCGGCCACAGCTGGTGATATTCCGGGAACAGATCTTTAACCACCAGATCAGAGTGCAGGGCCGCTACGCCGTTCACCGCAAAGCCGCTCACCACGCACATGTTCGCCATGCGAACCTGCTTATCGTGGACCACTGCCAGCTTCGCCCAGACCGCTTTATTGCCTGGCCAGGTTTTATCCACCAGGGTTTTAAACCGATCGTTAATCTTGTTGATGATCTGCATATGGCGCGGCAGCAGCGCTTTCACCAGCTTCTCATCCCAGCACTCCAGCGCTTCCGGCATCAGGGTGTGGTTGGTGTAGGCGAAGGTGCGGCTGGTAATCGCCCAGGCGTCATCCCAGCTCAGCTGATGCTCGTCGATCAGCACGCGCAGCAGTTCAGGAATGGCGATGGTCGGGTGCGTGTCGTTGAGCTGAATCACTTCGAAGTCCGGCAGCTGTGCCAGCTTGCGGCCCGCCAGGTGATGACGGCGCAGAATGTCCGCTACGGAGCAGGCGCACTGGAAATACTGCTGCATCAGACGCAGTTTTTTACCCGCCAAATGGTTGTCGTTCGGGTAGAGGACTTTGGTCAGCTTCTCGGCGTCGATACCCTGCTGCTCGGCACGCAGGAAATCGCCGTCGTTGAATTTGGTCAGGTTGAACGGATGAGCGTGCTTCGCCTGCCACAGGCGCAGCGGCTGTGCCACGCCGTTACGGTAGCCAAGCACCGGCAGATCCCAGGCTTCACCGGTGATGGTGAAAGCCGGTTCCCAGAGGCCTTGCTTTGTGACTTTCCCGCCGATGCCGACCTGCACGTCCAGCTGCGCATTGTGGCGGAACCACGGGTAGGTATTGCGGTGCCAGTCATCTGGCGCTTCCATCTGGTGACCATCAGCGAACGACTGACGGAACAGGCCATACTGATAGTTGAGGCCATAGCCAATGGCGGACTGGCCAACCGTTGCCATGGAGTCAAGGAAGCAGGCCGCCAGGCGACCCAGACCACCGTTACCGAGAGCCGGGTCAATCTCTTCTTCCAGCAGGTCAGTCAGGTTGATGTCGTGCGCTTTCAGCACATCACCCACCTCCTGATACCACCCAAGGTTCAGCAGATTGTTGCCCGTCAGGCGGCCAATCAGGAATTCCATCGAGATATAGTTGACGTGACGCTGGCCTTTGACGGGCTTCGCCACGGGTTGAGCATCCAGCTGCTCTGCGAGCGCCCCGCTCACCGCCTGCCACCACTGGTGAGGCGTCATCTCGTTTGCAGCATGAAGGCCAAAACGCTGCCACTGACGCGTCAGGGCAGCCTGGAATTGAGCTTTGTTGAAGGTAGGCTGTGACATAGGGGATCGGCATCCTTTAGAAAGAAAACACAAGTTGGCGCTAGTGTGCCTGGCTCATTTCACCTCTTCCTCATCCTGTGGGGGATTAGACAGGGAGGAGTAGCGGGGATGAGCATAAAAGTGTGATCGAGGCCACTCTCAGAGCATAGCCTGAGTGTGCCCGGAAGAGGAAAACGTCACCGGGAAGAATGTCAAAGAAATGAAATGCAGTTTCGGATGAAATTAATCCGCGCTGAAATGATTACTTACGTAGAATAATATTTCTGCAATTGGGTCATATCTAAGGAGATTATTAAGCTCACTGAACTTTACCCGGACTTTATTAAATTTGGCGTCACTATCCCTTTCTGAAACCAGTTTCAGCATAACCGCAAGAGAACCATACAAGCCAGCACTGGCGCGGCGTCACAGCCCTTTCAGGAAAGTTCCATCATCTGCCTGAATGTTTTGTGACAGAGTGCAAATTCAGAGCCACCAAATCCAGACATAACTTGCAATAGTTCTCTATCTGTCCGACCTTATAGCTATTAATTACGAAGCGCAAAAAAAATAAAATCTCTCGTTCCCCACAGTGAAGTGAAACCTATGTTGATTCCGTCTAAATTAAGTCGCCCGGTTCGTCTCGACCATACAGTGGTCCGCGAGCGTCTGCTGGCTAAACTTTCCGGCGCGCATAATTTCCGACTGGCGCTGGTTACGAGCCCTGCAGGTTATGGAAAAACAACGCTCATTTCGCAATGGGCCGCAGGTAAGAGCGATCTTGGCTGGTACTCCCTTGATGAGGGCGATAACCAGCAAGAGCGTTTTGCCAGCTATCTGATTGCTGCCATTCAACAGGCCACGAATGGACACTGCGTCGCCAGTGAGGTGATGGTGCAAAAGCGCCAGTACGCCAGCCTGTCCTCCCTTTTCTCTCAGCTGTTCATTGAACTGGCTGAATGGCATCGTCCGCTTTATGTGGTGATTGATGATTATCATCTGATTTCAAATCCGGTTATCCACGAGTCGATGCGTTTCTTCCTGCGCCATCAACCGGAAAACCTGACCCTGGTGGTGCTGTCGCGCAACCTGCCGCAGCTGGGCATTGCCAACCTGCGCGTGCGCGATCAGCTGCTGGAGATTGGCAGCCAGCAGTTGGCCTTTACCCATCAGGAAGCGAAACAGTTCTTCGACTGCCGCCTGACCTCGCCGATTGAGGCCGCTGAAAGCAGCCGCCTGTGCGATGACGTCGCGGGCTGGGCCACGGCGTTGCAGCTGATTGCCCTCTCTGCGCGGCAAAACAACAGCCCGACACACCAGTCGGCACGGCGTCTGGCCGGTATCAACGCCAGCCATCTCTCTGATTATCTGGTGGACGAGGTGCTGGACAGCGTTGATCCTTCAACCCGTCATTTCCTGCTGAAAAGCTCCCTGCTGCGTTCGATGAACGACGCGCTGATCGTGCGCGTTACCGGCTGTGAAAACGGCCAGTTACAGCTGGAAGAGATTGAACGTCAGGGCCTGTTCCTGACACGCATGGACGATCCCGGCGAGTGGTTCAGCTACCATCCCTTGTTTGGTAGCTTCCTGCGCCAGCGCTGTCAGTGGGAGCTTGCCACAGAACTGCCGGAAATCCATCGCGCCGCCGCTGAAAGCTGGATGGCGCAAGGCTTCCCGAGCGAGGCCATTCACCACGCGCTGGCTGCCGGTGACGCCAGTATGCTGCGCGATATTCTGCTCAACCACGCGTGGGGGCTGTTTAACCACAGCGAACTGACGCTGCTGGAAGAGTCGCTGAAAGCCCTGCCGTGGGAGAGCCTGCTGGAGAACCCGCGTCTGGTTCTGCTGCAGGCCTGGCTGATGCAAAGCCAGCACCGCTACAGTGAGGTCAATACCCTGCTGGCGCGTGCCGAGCAGGAGATGGAAAGTGAAATGGATACCACCCTGCACGGCGAATTTAACGCCCTGCGGGCGCAGGTCGCAATTAACGACGGCGACCCGGATGAAGCGGAACGGCTGGCGATGGTCGCGCTGGATGAACTGCCGCTGGCTAATTTCTACAGCCGCATCGTGGCGACCTCGGTACACGGGGAAGTACTGCACTGCAAGGGCGAGCTGACGCGCTCCCTTTCCCTGATGCAGCAAACCGAGCAGATGGCGCGCCGCCATGATGTGTGGCACTACGCCCTGTGGAGTCTGATTCAGCAAAGTGAAATTTTATTCGCTCAGGGGTTCCTGCAGGCTGCCTGGGAAAATCAGGAAAAAGCGTTCCAGCTGATTCGTGAACAGCATCTGGAACAGCTGCCGATGCACGAGTTCCTGTTGCGCATTCGCGCTCAGCTGCTGTGGGCATGGTCACGCCTCGATGAAGCAGAAAGCTGCGCCCGTCAGGGTGTGAACGTGCTCTCTGGCTTCCAGCCGCAGCAGCAGTTGCAGTGCCTGGCGCTGCTGGTGCAGTGCTCGCTGGCGCGCGGCGATCTTGATAACGCCCGCAATCACCTTAACCGTCTGGAAAACCTGCTCGGCAACGGCCAGTACCACAGCGACTGGGTGTCAAACGCCGATAAGGTCCGGGTGATTTACTGGCAGATGACGGGGGATAAAAAATCCGCCGCCAACTGGCTGCGTCATACGCCAAAACCAGAGTTTGCCAATAACCACTTCCTGCAAAGCCAGTGGCGCAACATCGCCCGCGTGCAGATCCTGCTGGGTGACTTCGAGCCTGCCGAGATCGTACTGGAAGAGTTAAACGAAAACGCCCGTAGCCTGCGCCTGATGAGCGATCTGAACCGCAACCTGCTGCTGCTTAACCAGCTTTACTGGCAGGCGGGACGCAAAAATGACGCCCAGCGCGTGCTGCTGGAAGCGCTGCAGCTGGCGAACCGTACCGGGTTTATCAGCCACTTTGTGATTGAAGGTGAAGTGATGGCGCAACAGCTGCGCCAGCTGATTCAGCTGAATACCCTGCCTGAGCTGGATCAGCATCGTGCTCAGCGTATTCTGCGCGAGATTAACCAGCATCATCGCCACAAATTTGCGCATTTTGATGAGAACTTCGTTGAGCGTCTGCTGAACCATCCGGAAGTGCCGGAGCTTATTCGCACCAGCCCGCTCACCCAGCGGGAATGGCAGGTGCTGGGGCTGATCTATTCCGGCTACAGCAACGAGCAGATTGCCGGTGAGCTGGCGGTGGCGGCGACCACCATCAAAACGCACATTCGTAATCTGTATCAGAAGCTGGGTGTGGCGCATCGTCAGGATGCGGTACAGCATGCGCAGCAGCTCTTGAAGATGATGGGGTACGGAGTGTGATTCCTTGCCCGGCGGCGCTACGCTTGCACGGGCCTACGGGGTTTCGTAGGTCGGGTAAGCGCAGCGCCACCCGACACAATTCCTAGCACAATTCTAACTGCAAATTATTATCTTTAATCACCTGCATCACGCCCGCTGGCGGCATCGCGTCGGTGTAGACCGCATCCACAATGCTGATGCTGCCCATGTTCACCATCGCGTTACGGCCAAACTTCGAATGATCCACCACCAGCATCACGTGGCGTGAATTTTCAATAATCGCGCGCTTGGTGCGCACCTCGTGGTAATCAAACTCCAGCAGCGAGCCGTCGCTGTCGATACCGCTGATCCCCAGAATGCCGAAGTCGAGGCGGAATTGAGAGATAAAGTCGAGGGTCGCTTCACCGATAATGCCCCCGTCGCGGCTGCGCAGTTCTCCACCGGCGAGGATGATCCGGAAATCGTCTTTCTGCATCAGAGTGTTGGCGACGTTCAGGTTGTTAGTGACCACGCGCAGGTTCTCGTGATCCAGCAGCGCGTGAGCAACCGCTTCCGGCGTGGTACCGATGTCAATAAACAGCGTCGCCCCGTTTGGGATTTGGCTCGCCACTTTACGGGCTATGCGTTCTTTTTCCGCCGTCTGCGTGGCTTTACGGTCATGCCAGGAGGTGTTGACCGAGCTGGACGGCAGCGCCGCCCCGCCGTGGTGGCGCAAAATACGGTTCTGATCGGCCAGATCGTTCAGGTCACGACGGATCGTTTGCGGGCTGACGGCAAACTGCTCGACGAGCTCTTCGGTGCTGACGTATCCCTGTTTTTTGACCAGTTCGATAATGGCGTCATGACGTTGTGTTTGTTTCATCAATTATCCCTGAGAATTATGTTCGTTTTCGCGCATGGAGCGTGTCGGCAAGCGCCATTGCCAGCCCGACCGCCAGGCCGGTGACGTGCGCACCATTGGCGATAGACATACCAAACAGATCAAACCATCCGGCAATTAGCCATATTAACGCAAAGGCTATTAATCCGCGTTGTAAATAGATGCCGCTTTCCGGGTCGCGCTCTCCGCGAAGCCAGACATAGCCCATCAGGGCGTAGACGACGCCCGACAGCCCACCGAACCACGGGCCGCTGAATTTATGCTGCACGTAGCCGCTCAACAGGGCGCTAATCACGGTGATCACGATCAGCTTACCGCTGCCGAGTCGCTTCTCGACAATCCCGCCGAGATACCACCACCACAGCAGGTTGAAGAGAATATGCATCACTGAGAAGTGCATCAGCGCATGGGTGAAGTAGCGCCAGACGTCAAACTCCAGAGAGGGGTCGTACGGCCACGCCAGGGCGATCATCACGCTCTGGTCGCCCACCACGTTCATGATAATGAAGACGATAATACAGGCGGCCATCAGCAGCAGCGTAAACGGCCCTGCGCGCTCGCGAATAGTGGCAAGAAAAGGGAAACGACTGTAATGCAATCCGCTGCCCGTCTGGCCGGATTGCCAGCTTGCCGCCAGATAGCGCGGGTCGCCAGGATTCTCAAGAAAACGCGCCAGCTCCTCGTTTACCCGCCCGGCCTGGCTCTCATCGGCCAGCCAGACATCGGTCTGCGTATGTTGCTGAATGGTCAGAATAACGCCCTGCGTTGCCATATAGTCGACAAACGCCTGGGCGACGCGCGGATTGGTAAAAGAGGTGATCATCAACATGGGCAGCGGTCGCTTATTTCCACACAAAAGGGAACAGTATAGCGGGATTAGCGCTCAAAGGCGTATTCCACTTCTGCCGGGAAATGACGATGCCAGGCATCGAAGCCGCCGTCGACGCTGTACACCGCGTCGTAGCCCTGCTGAAGCAGATACTGCGCCGCGCCTTTGCTGCTGTTGCCGTGGTAACACATCACCATCACCGGCGTATCGAAGTCGTTATCGCGCATAAACGCGCCCAGCGTGTCATTGGTGAGATGGAACGCGCCCGGCGTATGGCCCATCGCAAAACTCTGCGGATCGCGGATATCCACCAGCACCGCCGTTCCCTGGTGCATCTTCTGATGGGCTTCTTCTACGTTAATACATTCAAACTGATCCATGGTGTTCTCATCTTATATTCGGGTGTGGTGCGGTTTTCCCCCTCACCCTACCCTCTCCCGGAGGGAGAGGGAAACGGATCCCCCTCTCCCCGTGGGAGAGGGCTGGGGTGAGGGCATCAGACCGCACTATTTTACCCCGTAGTGTACGTCCTGGCGGCGGGTAAACGCCATTATGTTATCCATATCACTCTAAATTGTTTTTTTGATGTTACCAAAAGCGCGTTCCTTTGCTATTATGAGCGATATCGAACATTTTTGAGCTTTAACGAAAGTGCATGAGGGTGTTATGGAAACCAAAGATCTGATTGTGATAGGCGGTGGCATCAACGGTGCCGGTATTGCGGTCGATGCCGCAGGACGCGGTTTATCCGTGCTGATGCTGGAAGCTAACGATCTCGCCTGCGCGACGTCGTCCGCCAGCTCCAAGCTGATCCACGGTGGCCTGCGCTACCTGGAACACTACGAATTCCGCCTGGTCAGTGAAGCGCTGGCCGAACGTGAAGTGCTGCTAAAAATGGCGCCGCATCTGGCGATCCCGATGCGTTTCCGTCTGCCCCATCGCCCGCACCTGCGTCCGGCGTGGATGATCCGAATTGGTCTGTTTATGTACGATCATCTGGGTAAACGCACCAGCCTGCCGGGTTCGAACGGTTTGCGTTTTGGCTCAGAATCGGTCCTGAAGCCTGAAATCGTGCGCGGTTTCGAATATTCCGACTGCTGGGTGGACGATGCACGTCTGGTGCTGGCGAATGCGCAGATGGTGGAGAAGAAAGGTGGAGAGGTGAAAACCCGTACCCGCGCTACCGCCGCGCGTCGTGAAAACGGCCTGTGGATCGTCGAAGCAGAAGACATTGATACCGGCGAGAAATTCAGCTGGAAAGCGCGCGGTCTGGTGAACGCCACCGGTCCGTGGGTGAAGCAGTTCTTCGACGACGGCATGCATCTGCCTTCGCCGTACGGCATCCGCCTGATCAAGGGCAGCCATATTGTGGTGCCGCGCGTACACACGCAAAAACAAGCGTACATTCTGCAGAACGAAGATAAGCGCATCGTGTTTGTGATCCCGTGGATGGACGAATTCTCGATCATCGGCACCACCGACGTGGAGTACAAAGGGGATCCGAAAAACGTTGAGATCGACGAGAGCGAAGTGAACTACCTCCTTAAAGTGTATAACGCACACTTTAAGAAACAGCTGTCCCGCGATGACGTGGTCTGGACTTACTCCGGCGTGCGTCCGCTGTGCGATGACGAGTCTGACTCACCGCAGGCCATCACCCGCGACTATACGCTCGATATTCACGACGTAGACGGCCAGGCGCCGCTGCTGTCGGTGTTTGGCGGCAAGCTCACCACCTACCGCAAGCTGGCGGAGCACGCGCTGGAAAAACTGGCCCCGTACTATAAGGGCATTGGCCCGGCATGGACCAAAGGCGCGGTACTGCCCGGTGGTGATATCGGCGACAACCGCGACGATTATGCCGCGAAGCTGCGCCGTCGCTTCCCGTTCATTACCGAAGGCATGGCGCGCCACTACGCCCGCACCTACGGCAGCAATACCGAGCTGTTCCTCGGTGATGCGAAGGACATTGCGGATCTGGGCGAGCATTTCGGTCACGAGCTGTACGAAGCCGAGCTGCGTTACCTGGTCGAGCACGAGTGGGTTCGCCGCCTGGACGACGCCATCTGGCGCCGTACCAAAGAAGGGATGTGGCTGAATGCCGAACAGCAGTCGCGTGTGGCGCAGTGGCTGCAGCAGCATGCGGGAAAGCGTGAGCTGTCGTTAGCGTCGTAATTGAAAAAAAGCCGGGTGGCGGCTCCGCCTTTCCCGGCCTACTCGATCCCGTAGGCCCGGTAAGCGCAGCGCCACCGGGCTTTGTTTTTACAGCCTAACCGGATCAATATGCCAGATCGTCTCGGCATACTCCTTAATGGTCCTGTCGGACGAGAAATACCCCATATTGGCGATGTTATGCATCGCAGCACTGGTCCACTTCTCCTGCTGACGGTACAGTTCGTCCACCTTATCCTGACAGTCCACGTAGCTGCGATAATCCGCCAGCACCTGGTAGTGATCGCCAAAGTTAATCAGCGAATCCACCAGATCGCGATAGCGGCCCGGCTCGTCCGGGCTGAATACACCGGTCGCGATCTGCGTCAGTACCTGACGTAACTCTTCATCTTTTTCATAGAACTCACGCGGCGAGTAGCCTTTTCTGCGCAGCGCCTCCACTTCTTCCGTGGTGTTCCCGAAGATAAAGATGTTCTCAGCCCCTACGTGCTCCAGCATCTCAACGTTCGCCCCGTCCAGGGTGCCAATGGTCAGCGCACCGTTGAGGGCAAACTTCATGTTACTGGTCCCGGAGGCTTCCGTACCCGCCGTCGAAATCTGCTCAGAGAGATCCGCCGCCGGGATGATCAGCTGCGCCAGGCTTACGCTGTAGTTCGGGATGAACACCACCTTCAGCTTGTCGCCAATATCCGGATCCAGGTTGACGACCTTCGCCACATCGTTGATGAGATGGATAATGTGCTTCGCCATGTAATAGGCGGAAGCGGCTTTACCGGCGAAGATTTTCACGCGCGGCACCCACTCGGCCGTCGGGTCGGCCTTAATCCGGTTGTAGTGGGTAATCACATGCAGCACGTTCATCAGCTGACGCTTGTACTCGTGAATACGTTTGATCTGCACGTCAAACAACGCTTTCGGGTTGGCGACCACGTTCAGATGCAGCGCAAGGTAAACCGACAAACGCTTTTTGTTCAGCAGCTTGGCTTCGCGCACGGCTTTGTTCACCGTCGGGAAATCAATGTGCTGTTCCAGCTCGCTCAGCTGGCTCAGGTCGGTGCGCCAGGTGCGGCCAATGTTCTGATCCAGCACGTCAGAAAGCGGCTGGTTCGCCAGCGCCAGCCAGCGACGCGGCGTGACGCCGTTGGTCACGTTGCAGAAACGCGTCGGGAAGATCTTCGCGAAATCCGCAAACAGCGACTGCACCATCAGGTTTGAGTGGAGCTCAGACACGCCGTTTACCTTGTGGCTGATCACTACCGCCAGCCAGGCCATGCGTACGCGACGACCGTTGGATTCATCAATGATCGACGCCCGGCTCAGCAGGCCGGTATCGTTCGGATACTGCTCCTGCAGCGTCTTGAGGAAGTAGTCGTTAATCTCGAAGATAATCTGCAGATGGCGCGGCAGGATTTTGCCGAGCATATCCACCGGCCAGGTTTCCAGCGCTTCGCTCATCAGCGTGTGGTTGGTGTACGAGAACACCTGGCAGGTCACTTCGAATGCCTCATCCCAGCTGAACTTATGCTCGTCGATAAGCAAACGCATCAGCTCTGGAATAGAGAGCACCGGGTGCGTGTCGTTGAGGTGAATCGCGGTTTTCTCCGCCAGATTGGCGTAGGTTTTGTGCAGCTGGTGATGGCGGCTGAGGATATCCTGAATCGTCGCCGAGACGAGGAAATACTCCTGGCGCAGGCGCAGCTCGCGGCCGGAGTAGGTTGAGTCATCCGGATAGAGGACGCGGGACACGTTTTCAGAGTGGTTTTTATCTTCCACCGCGGCGAAATAGTCACCCTGATTGAATTTACCGAGGTTAATCTCGCTACTGGCCTGGGCGCTCCACAGGCGCAGCGTGTTGGTGGCATCGGTGTCATACCCGGGGATGATCTGGTCGTAGGCCACGGCCAGGATCTCTTCGGTCTCCACCCAGCGGGATTTTTTACCTTCCTGCTGAATACGCCCGCCAAAGCGCACCTTGTAGCGGGTATTGTGACGCTTGAACTCCCACGGGTTGCCATACTCCAGCCAGTAGTCCGGCGACTCTTTCTGACGCCCGTCGACGATGTTCTGCTTGAACATGCCGTAGTCGTAGCGAATGCCGTAACCGCGTCCCGGCAGCGCCAGGGTCGCCAGCGAGTCGAGGAAGCAGGCGGCAAGACGCCCCAGGCCGCCGTTGCCGAGGCCCGGGTCGTTCTCTTCGTCAATCAGCTCTTCTAAATCCAGCCCCATCTCTTCGAGGGCGGTTTTAACGTCGTCGTAAATGCCGAGCGACAGCAGCGCGTTGGAGAGCGTGCGGCCAATCAAAAATTCCATCGACAGGTAGTAAACCTGACGCGTTTCCTGCGAGAGCTGGGCGCGGTTTGATCGCAGCCAGCGTTCAACTAAACGGTCGCGCACCGCAAACAGAGTGGCGTTCAGCCACTCGTGTTTGTTGGCGATGACCGGATCTTTCCCGATGGTGAACATCAGCTTATAGGCGATGGAGTGCTTTAACGCCTCAACGCTGAGCGTGGGTGAAGAGTAGCTAAATGGAGCATTCATATCAGTAACTTCGCCTCGTTACATCAAGCGTTGATAAAGATCGCGGTACGACTGCGCCGCAACGTGCCAGCTAAAGTCCATGGACATCGCCTGACGTTGTACGTAACGCCACAGCGACGGACGGGACCACAAGACGAAAGCACGCCGAATCGCCCGAAGCAGCGACCAGGCATTACTGTCTTCAAAAACAAACCCGCTGGCGATACCGTCCGCCAGGTTTTCCAGTGAGCTATCGGACACCGTATCCGCCAGCCCGCCCGTACGGCGTACCAGCGGCAGGGTGCCGTATTTCAGGCCATAGAGCTGCGTCAGGCCGCAGGGCTCGAAGCGGCTTGGCACCAGAATGACGTCTGCGCCGCCCATAATGCGGTGCGAAAATGCCTCGTGGTAACCAATCTGCACGCCCACCTGCCCCGGATGTTCCGCTGCCGCCGCGAGGAAACCTTCCTGCAGCACCGGGTCGCCTGCGCCGAGCAGCGCCAGCTGTCCGCCCTGCTCGAGCAAGCCGGGCAGCGCCTCCAGCACCAGGTCCAGCCCTTTCTGGCTGGTCAGGCGGCTCACCACCGCGAAGAGCGGCACTTTGTCGTTGACCTTCAGCCCCATTGCAATCTGCAGCTGGCGTTTGTTTTCCGCTTTGTCTTCCACGGAATCGCGACCATAGCGTGCCGCCAGCAAGAGATCGGTTTCCGGACTCCAGATCTGTTCATCCACGCCGTTCAGAATGCCCGACAGGCGGCCTTCCCGATGGCGCTGTTGCAGTAGCCCTTCCATGCCGTAGCCAAACTCCGGCTGGGTGATTTCTCGCGCATAGGTTGGGCTGACCGCCGTGATGTGATCGGCGTAGTACAGCCCCGCCTTCAGGAACGAAATCTGCCCCTTAAACTCCAGCCCGTGCATGTTAAAGAACGACCATGGCAGATCGA
Organism: Enterobacter sp. T2; assembly: GCF_010692925.1. Classification (NCBI taxonomy): domain Bacteria; kingdom Pseudomonadati; phylum Pseudomonadota; class Gammaproteobacteria; order Enterobacterales; family Enterobacteriaceae; genus Enterobacter; species Enterobacter sp. T2. The sequence goes on from NZ_CP048736.1 coordinate 4,472,187, forward strand.
TGTCATTCATATGATGCGCGTAGTACATCCCCTGATAGGCGAGGTTATGCACCGTAAAGACCGATTTTGCCGGGTGACCGCGCGCGGCGAGATACGCCGGAGCCAGCCCGGCATGCCAGTCGTGCGCGTGCACCACATCCGGACGCCAGAACGGATCAAGCCCCGTCGCCATTTCTGCCCCGACCCAGCCGAGCAGCGCAAAGCGCAGCACGTTGTCGGTATAGGCGAACAGGTTCGTATCATGATACGGGCTGCCCGGTCGGTCGTATAAGTGTGGCGCGTCGATCAGGTAAATCCCTACGCCATTGTAATGTCCAAACAGCAGGGTGATGCGTCCGGCAAACGTCTCACGGCGGGTCACAACCTTTGCATCAGGAATGCCGCGCCGGATATCCGGGAAGGCAGGCAGCAGGACTCGGGTATCCACGCCTCCGGCGATTTGTGCCGCCGGTAATGCACCAAGAACATCCGCCAGACCGCCCGTTTTTAACAACGGGAACATCTCAGAACATACGTGTAAAACCTGCATCATCGCTCCTGTTTGATCTGCAGCTTCCGCAACATTTCCCGTGTGACTAACACGATCCCCTCTTCCGAACGGTAGAAACGACGCGCGTCTTCTTCCGCGTTTTCACCGATGACCATCCCCTCAGGGATGACGCAGGCGCGGTCGATCACGCAACGACGCAGACGACACGAACGCCCTACCCAGACATCCGGCAATAAGACCGCCGAATCGATATTACAGAATGAATTTATCCGCACGCGCGGGAACAGCACGGACTGCACCACCACCGAACCGGAGATAATGCACCCGCCAGAGACCAGCGAGTTCAGCGTCATACCGTGGCTGCCGGAGCGGTCCTGCACGAATTTGGCCGGCGGCAAGGATTCCATGTGGGTACGAATCGGCCAGTTCTGGTCGTACATATCCAGCTCAGGCGTGACTGAGGCCAGATCGAGGTTCGCTTTCCAGTACGCTTCCAGCGTGCCCACATCGCGCCAGTAAGGCTCGGCATTCGGGTCTGACTGCACGCAGGACAGCGGGAAAGGATGTGCATACGCCATGCCAGCTTTGGTGATTTTCGGGATGATGTCTTTACCAAAGTCGTGGCTGGAGTTTTCGTCTTTGTCGTCGTCTTCCAGCAGCTCATAAAGATAATCTGCATCAAAGACATAGATCCCCATGCTGGCGAGGGATTTGGTGTCATCGCCCGGCATGGTTGGCGGGTTCGCCGGTTTTTCGACGAAGTCGATGATTTTATCGTCGGCGTCCACGTGCATCACGCCAAATGCCGTCGCCTCGGCAACGGGCACCGGCAGACACGCCACGGTGCAGCGCGCCCCTTTTTCGACGTGGTCGATGAGCATGTGGGAGTAATCTTGCTTGTAGATGTGATCCCCGGCGAGGATCACAATGTATTCCGCGTTATAGCGACGAATGATGTCGAGGTTCTGCGTCACCGCATCCGCCGTCCCGCGATACCAGTTCTCGCCGTGAACACGTTGCTGAGCAGGAAGGAGATCGACAAACTCGTTCATCTCTTCACTGAAGAATGACCAGCCGCGCTGAATATGCTGAACCAGCGTGTGCGACTGATACTGCGTAATGACGCCAATACGGCGAATGCCTGAGTTCAGGCAGTTGGAGAGCGCAAAGTCGATGATGCGGAACTTACCACCAAAGTGAACGGCCGGCTTGGCGCGCTTGATGGTCAAATCTTTCAGACGGGTACCACGCCCGCCCGCAAGTATCAGGGCAACCGTTTTTAATGGTAGCTGGCGTGCCAACATTAAGGGATCGTTCTTCTCTAATCTAACCATGACTAACTCCTTTTTTATCATCTTTGGAATACGCACACTCCGTGCGCAGGCCCGTGCCAGACAGCCATTACTACCGGATTATCCGCTCCGGCAAAGGGGGGAACAGCGCGCCATTCCCCGTCAGGTAAAACAATCTCTGCGACGTCATCCGTCGCGTTCAGCGTCACCAGCCACTTATCCGACAGCAGGATTTGCAGACAGGTGATGCCGTGTTGCCACTCTTGCGCACTCAACGGTTGCGCGTCTTTATTCAGCCAGCGAACGTTGCCGTCGCCCTCTTCCCACCAGCGATCGGCGGTGAGCGCGGGGATCTGCTGGCGAAGGTGGATCAGCGCTGCGGTGAAATGGGTCAGTCCACTGTTCGCCTCACCCCAGTCGAGCCAGGTCAGGGTATTGTCCTGGCAATAGGCGTTATTGTTGCCGTGCTGACTGTGGCCCTGCTCATCGCCCGCCAGCAGCATCGGCGTGCCCTGCGATAACAAAAGCGTCGTCAGCAGCGCATGAACGCTGGCGCGACGCCGCTCAATCACGTCCAGGCTCCCGCCTAATCCTTCTATACCATGATTAAAGCTATGGTTATTGTTAGTGCCATCGCGATTCTCTTCGCCGTTCGCTTCATTGTGTTTCTGATTGAAACAAACGCAGTCGCGCAGCGTAAAACCGTCGTGCGCCGTCACCAGATTAATGGTGGCCGACGGCCGTTTGCCGTCGCGCCTGAAGAGATCGCTGGAGGCGGCAAAGCGCCCGGCGAACTCCCCCAGTGACAGATCGCGCGCCAGCCAGAAGCGGCGCATGGCATCGCGATAATGGTCGTTCCACTCGGCAAACAGCGGCGGGAAATTCCCCACCTGATAGCCGCCCTCACCGATGTCCCACGGCTCGGCGATCAGTTTCACCTGCGAGAGCACCGGGCAATTTTTGATGGCCTCAAACAGAGGAGCCTGCTGGCTGAATGCCGGCGTGCGTCCCATGACGGGCGCCAGGTCGAAACGAAAACCGTCGACGTGGAACGTCTCAACCCAGTATTTCAGGCATTCATAAGCAAAATGCGTGACCGCCGGATGGCTGAGGTTGAGGGTGTTACCGCAGCCGGTCCAGTTCTCGTAATCGCCATCCTCTCTGATCCAATAATAGCTACGGTTATCAATTCCGCGCATGGAGAGCGTCGGGCCGTCGAGATCGCTTTCAGCGCTGTGGTTCAGCACCACGTCCAGAATGACCTCAATGCCCGCCGCGTGCAGCGCCTTCACCGCATCACGAAACTCGTCCCGCGCCGTCTCCGGATGGGCGGCGTAGCGGGGTTCAAGGGCGAACATCGCCAGCGGATTGTAGCCCCAGTAGTTGCTCAGCCCCAGCCGCTGCAGACGGGGTTCATTGGCGAAATGGGCGACGGGGAGCAGTTCCAGCGCGGTGATGCCGAGGTGTTTCAGATAGGCAATCATCGTCGGATGGCCAAGTGCCTGATAGGTGCCGCGCATCTCTTTGGGGATCGACGGGTGCAGCCAGGTCAGCCCTTTGACATGCGCTTCATAAATTACGGTGTTGCCCCACGGCGTGCGCGGCGGAGCATCGTCTTCCCAGTCGTAGAGGTCGTTCACCACCACGCTTTTGGGCACGACCGGCGCGCTGTCGCGGTGGTCGGGCTCACCGTAGCCGACGTGAAACAGCGGGTCGTCTTTAAACTCGCCATCGACGCGGTGCGCGCACGGGTCAATCAACAGCTTCGCCGGGTTAAACCAGTGCCCCTGAGCCGGTTGCCACGGACCGTGTACGCGAAAACCGTAATGCATCCCCGGACGCCCGCCGGACAGGTACCCGTGCCAGATATCCCCTGTGCGAGACGGTAAATCGTAACGGTGCTCGTTACCTTCCCCGTCAAACACACAAAGTTCCACCCGCTCCGCGTGAGCGGAAAAGAGCGTGAAGTTCACGCCCTTACCGTCAAAACGCGCGCCGAGCGGTTCGGGATGACCTGCCGTAAGCTGCGTCATTCACCCTCCCGCATCAGCCAGATGGTGCCAAGCGGCGGCAGCGTCAGGCTCAGGGAGTTTGGCCGCCCGTGGCTTTCGATGGCGTCGCTCTGCACCAGCCCGCCGTTACCGGCGTTGCTGCCGTGGTAGTGCATGGAATCGGTATTCAGAATTTCGCGCCATTTCCCCGGCTGGTTAATGCCAAAGCGGTAGTGTTCGCGCGGTACCGGCGTGAAGTTACTGGCGACGATGATTTCGTTGCCTGCTTTATCACGACGCACAAAGACAAATACCGAACGCTCATGGTCGTCCACTACCAGCCACTCGAAGCCGTAGGGGTCGAAATCCAGCTCGTGGAGGGCTTTGTGATGGCGATAGGTCAGGTTCAGGTCACGCACCAGACGCTGCACGCCGTGGTGCCAGTTGTCGCCGCCTTCCAGCAAATGCCAGTCGAGACTGGAGTCGTGGTTCCACTCGCGCCCCTGGGCAAATTCATTGCCCATAAACAGCAGTTTTTTACCCGGGAAGGCAAACATCCAGCCGTAGTAGGCGCGCAGGTTGGCAAATTTCTGCCACGCATCACCCGGCATACGGTCGAGAATGGATTTTTTGCCGTGCACCACTTCATCGTGCGACAGCGGCAGCATGAAGTTTTCGGTGTAGTTGTAGAGTAGGCCGAAGGTGAGCTTGTCGTGATGGTACTGACGGTACACCGGGTCGAGCTTCATGTAGTCGAGCGTGTCGTGCATCCAGCCCAGGTTCCACTTATACCAGAACCCCAGACCGCCTGATGACGGCGGTCGGGAGACGCCTGCAAAGTCCGTCGACTCCTCCGCCATGGTAACCGCACCCTCGACCTGCTCACCGATAATACGGTTAGTGCTGCGCAGGAATTCAATCGCTTCCAGGTTTTCGCGGCCGCCATACTCGTTCGGGATCCACTCGCCCTCTTTGCGGCTGTAGTCGCGGTAGATCATTGACGCCACCGCATCCACGCGCAGGGCATCAATGCCGAAGCGCTCAATCCAGTACAGGGCATTGCCGACCAGATAGTTCGCGACTTCACGACGACCATAGTTGTAGATCAGCGTGTTCCAGTCCTGGTGATAGCCTTCGCGCGGATCGCTGTGCTCGTACAGTTTTGTGCCGTCAAACTCTGCCAGCGCAAAGTCATCAGAAGGGAAATGACCAGGCACCCAGTCGAGGATCACGTTCAGCCCGGCGGCGTGCGCGGCATTAATGAAATAGCGGAAGTCATCGCGCGTGCCGAAGCGGCGTGTTGGGGCATACAGCCCGGTTGGCTGGTAGCCCCAGCTGCCGTCGAACGGATGCTCGTTAACCGGCAGCAGTTCGAGGTGGGTAAAGCCCATCCATTTAGCGTACGGCACCAGCTGGTCGGCGAGTTCCCGGTAGCTCAGCCAGAAGTTGTTATCGGTGTGGCGGCGCCAGGAGCCGAGATGCACTTCATAGACGGAGATCGGCGCATCAAAGCGGTTGGCCTGTTTACGCTCTTCCGTCTGGACCACCTTCTCCGGCAGGCCGCAAATCAGCGACGCCGTGTCCGGACGCATCTGCGCCTCGAAAGCATACGGGTCGGCTTTAATGCGCAGCTTGCCGTGAGCATCGATCATTTCGAATTTGTAGAGCTGGCCGTTATGCGCCCCCGGGATAAACAGCTCCCAGATGCCCGTCTCCCGGCGCAGACGCATCGGATGGCGACGACCGTCCCAGTAGTTGAACTGCCCGACAACGGAGACGCGCTGGGCGTTAGGCGCCCACACCGCAAAACGCGTGCCGGTGATGCCGTCCATGGTATCCGCATGAGCACCCAGCGTTTCATAAGGGCGCAGATGCGTACCTTCAGACAGCAGCCAGGCGTCCATCTCTTTTAAAAGCGGACCGAAGCTGTAAGGATCATCAATCAGGTTTTGCTGGCCGTGCCAGATAACGGCGAGTTGATAACGAAAGGGGTTTTTACGACGGGGCATGATGCCCGAGAAGAAGCCACGCGAGTCGAGGCATTCAAGATTGGCCACCTTGCGGCCGGTTTTGGGCTCGATGACCCACACTTCGGTCGCATCCGGTAACAACGCCCGAACTTCCAGCCCGGCCTCTGTACGGTGCATCCCCAGCACGGAAAAGGGGTCGGCAAAATGACCCGCAATAAGCGCATTAATCACGTCTCTATCCACACGATCGGACATGGTATTCATCCTGTTTTTTATGTCGTCCTTTTTTAGCGCCTGGGACGACTTTAATGTGACCTGACGGGCATCCACTCAGTCCCGTCCTAACCTCAGGTAAGAAATGACTCTTCCTTAAAGCATAGCCAACGCTCTACATGACTCCTGATAAAAAATAAGACATACGCGTGTTACTCCATGTAGTACGCAAAAAAAGGGGGTGAAAATCACCCCCGGTCATTAACAAATTATTACGCCAGCTGGCGTAGCATGCGGCGCAGCGGTTCGGCGGCGCCCCACAGGAGCTGGTCACCGACGGTGAACGCGGAGAGGTACTCCGGCCCCATGTTCAGCTTACGCAGACGGCCAACCGGCGTGGTCAGCGTGCCGGTGACGGCAGCCGGGGTCAGCTCACGCATGGTGATATCGCGATCGTTTGGTACCACTTTCGCCCACGGGTTGTGCGCGGCCAGCAGCTCTTCCACGGTCGGAATAGACACATCTTTTTTCAGTTTAATGGTGAAGGCCTGGCTGTGGCAGCGCAGTGCGCCGATACGCACGCACAGACCGTCAACCGGAATGGTGTTCGCGGTATTGAGGATTTTGTTGGTCTCAGCCTGACCTTTCCACTCTTCGCGAGTCTGGCCGTTATCCAGCTGTTTGTCGATCCACGGGATCAGGCCACCGGCCAGCGGTACGCCAAAGTTATCCACCGGCAGAGCGCCGCTGCGGGTCAGATCGGTGACTTTACGCTCGATATCGAGGATCGCGGATGCCGGGTTTGCCAGCTCGGTTGCGACACTGTGGTGCAGCTGGCCCATCTGGGTCAGCAGCTCGCGCATATGACGCGCGCCGCCGCCGGACGCGGCCTGGTAGGTCGCCACGGAAACCCATTCAACCAGATCCTGCGCAAACAGGCCGCCAAGGGACATCAGCATCAGGCTGACGGTGCAGTTACCACCGACAAAGGTTTTCACACCGTTGTTCAGGCCATCGGTGATCACGCCCTGGTTAACCGGGTCGAGAATAATGATGGCATCGTCTTTCATGCGCAGCGAAGAGGCCGCGTCAATCCAGTAGCCCTGCCAGCCGCTTTCACGCAGCTTTGGATAGATTTCGTTGGTATAATCGCCGCCCTGGCAGGTCACAATAATATCAAGTGCCTTCAGCGCTTCCAGATCGTAAGCATCCTGCAACGTGCCTGTGGTACCACCAAAGGACGGTGCAGCCTGGCCGAGCTGGGAAGTGGAGAAGAAGACCGGGCGGATAGCGTCGAAATCGCGCTCTTCAACCATGCGTTGCATGAGTACAGAGCCGACCATACCGCGCCAGCCGATGAAACCAACGTTTTTCATAGCATTTTTTTCCTGCTGAGGGTGTGTGCTGATTGTGCAAGCCAGTATTGAACTGGGATATGCTTCACATTACAAAATGCTGCCAAAGTCGCAAGCGAAATTAATCGATGATTGCCCGGCAATCAGAAATACAGCTAATTATCATAATAACCATAGAGATGTTCAGGGATAATTTACATGAGTGAAATCATTTCCGCAGCGGTTTTATTGATCCTGATAATGGATCCACTGGGCAACCTGCCTATCTTCATGTCGGTGCTGAAGCACACTGAGCCGAAGCGCCGCCGGGCGATCATGATCCGCGAGCTGCTCATCGCCCTGCTGGTGATGTTTATCTTCCTGTTTGCGGGAGAAAAGATCCTCGCCTTCCTGAACCTGCGCGCAGAAACGGTCTCCATTTCCGGCGGGATTATTCTGTTCCTGATTGCCATTAAGATGATTTTCCCGAGCGCCGAAGGGAGCAGCAGCGGCCTGCCCGCGGGCGAAGAGCCGTTTATCGTACCGCTGGCGATTCCCCTCGTCGCCGGGCCGACCATTCTGGCCACCCTGATGCTGCTGTCACATCAGTATCCGAATCAAATGAGCCACCTGGTGATTGCCCTGCTTATCGCCTGGGGCGGGACATTTATCATCCTGCTGCAATCGTCGCTGTTCTTGCGCCTGCTGGGGGAGAAAGGGGTTAACGCGCTGGAGCGCCTGATGGGGCTGATTCTGGTGATGATGGCGACGCAGATGTTCCTGGACGGGATCCGCGCGTGGATGAAAGGCTAGGTAAAAGCAAAATGGCCACGCAGTGGCCATTTTTAGTGTTTGCCCCCTCTCCCCGTGGGAGAGGCCGGGGTGAGGGCATCAGACCGCAGCGGCGGACCACCTACCCCTTACGAATCAAATACCGGTACGGCAGCGCTTCTGTCTGCTGCGCCACAAGCTCATGCTCCATAAAGGTACAAAACCCGGGAATATCGCGGGTCGTGGCCGGGTCGTCTGCAATAATCAGCAGCGTTTCACCGGGCTGCATGTTACGCACGGTCTTGCGTACCATCATTACCGGCTCCGGGCAGCGAAGGCCCTGAGCATCAAGGGTATGGTCTGGGCTGGAAAACAGGTCGGTCATGGTCTTCTCGGTCTGGTAAAAACGGCTGTAGTTTACGCCCGGTGGCGGACAATGCAAACCAGGTTAACGATTGCGCAAAAATCAACCATTGCAATGTCCAGCCAAAGCAGTATCATGCTGCGGTTTTTATTGGGTTCCCTCACCCCAACGTATAAAAAGGTCACAATATGACGCAGTTCTCTGAATCACAGCGCGTTAAAGCGTTGTTCTGGCTTTCGCTTTTTCATTTACTGGTGATCACGTCCAGTAACTATCTGGTGCAGCTCCCCATCTCCATCTTTGGTTTTCATACCACCTGGGGCGCGTTCAGTTTTCCGTTTATTTTCCTCGCCACGGATTTGACCGTGCGTATTTTTGGCGCACCGCTGGCCCGCCGCATTATTTTTGCGGTCATGCTTCCGGCGCTGTTCATCTCATACGTGGTGTCGTCCCTGTTTTATATGGGAAGCTGGCAGGGCGTTGAGGCGCTGACGCACTTCAACCTGTTTGTCGCCCGTATCGCCGCGGCAAGCTTTATGGCCTACGCGCTGGGGCAGATCCTTGACGTGCACGTGTTTAACCGTCTGCGCCAGAACCATCGCTGGTGGATGGCGCCTACCGCCTCCACGCTATTCGGTAACGTGAGCGATACGCTGGCCTTCTTCTTCATCGCTTTCTGGCGCAGCCCGGATGCCTTTATGGCCGAGCACTGGATGGAAATTGCGCTGGTGGACTACTGCTTCAAGGTCCTCATCAGCATTGTCTTCTTCCTGCCAATGTACGGCGTGCTGCTGAATATGCTGCTGAAAAGGCTGGCAGATAAATCTGAAATCACGGCATTGCAGGCTGGTTAAGGGTTCGCTTTATCAGTTGTGATAAGATGGACGAATGAGCCGTTATGGCCGTTTATCGAAAGGAAGAAGTCAATGCGCAATCTGGTTAAATATGTCGGGATTGGCCTGCTGGTTGTGGGTCTTGCAGCCTGTGATAACAGCGACACGAAAACGCCTGCTCAGGGCGCATCCGCAGAGAGCAACGCGACCGGCCAGCCGGTGAATCTGATGGATGGCAAACTCAGTTTCTCTCTGCCAGCCGATATGACTGACCAGAGCGGCAAGCTGGGTACCCAGGCGAACAACATGCACGTTTACTCCGACGCAACCGGTCAGAAAGCGGTCATTGTGATTGTGGGCGACGATACCAGCGAAGACCTGGCCGTCCTGTCTAAACGTCTGGAAGATCAGCAGCGCGGCCGCGATCCGCAGCTGCAGGTGGTGACCAATAAATCCATCGAGCTGAAAGGCCACACGCTGCAACAGCTGGACAGCATCATCTCTGCCAAAGGCCAGACCGCTTACTCTTCTGTGGTGCTGGGCAAGGTGGATAACAAACTGCTGACCCTGCAGATCACCCTGCCAGCGGAAGATCAGCAGAAAGCGCAGACGGCGGCTGAAAACATCATTAACACCATCGTGATCCAGTAACCTTCACGATGATGACGTGGCCTCCGGTGCTTGCACCGGGGGCCATTTTTTTAGCCGCCACGTCAGTAACAAGGCAATTATCACCAGACCCGCTGCGGCAAGATAAATCACCGGTACCCCTGCCCAGGCCATCACCAGCCCCGCCAGCGGCCCGGTAATGCCTAACGACATATCCATAAATACCGTATAGGTCGCCAGCGCCGCGCCCTGGTTCTGCTGCGGCACCGCTTTCACCGCCACCACGCCCAGCGCCGGGAAGACCAGCGAGAAACCGGCCCCCGCAAGGAAGACACCCATTTTCGCCATCCAGGGTGCACTGGCGATACCGGTCAACAGCAGCCCGACTATCTCGACCGCAAAGCAGATCATCGCCACATTCAGCCCACCCAGACGGTTGATGCCGTTCGGGAAAAGCAGGCGCGCGCCAACAAACGCCACGCTAAAGAGGGTTAACGCAAAGGCCGCGCCCTCCCAGCCTTTGGCGTCATAGAACAGGGTAATGAAGGTCGCAATGACGCCGAAGCCGGTCGTCGCCAGGGCCAGTGCCATACCGTACGGCCATACGCGGCCCAGCACAGCCCGAAACGGCAGTGGCTTGCCCTTGCTGGCCTTTACTTTCGGGCGCGGCAGGGCAAACAGAATCGCCAGAAGCGCGACCACCATAATGGTGATGGCGAGTCCATAGAGCCCGCCAAAGGCATAACAGGCCACGCCGAGCGGTGCACCGAGCGCCATCGCGCCGTAGGTAACAATTCCGTTCCAGGAGATCACCCGGCCAATGTGTGATGCGCCGACAACGCCCACGCCCCATAGCGTGGAGCCGGTTCCCGCCAGACTTTGCCCAATACCGAGGATGACGCGGCCCAGGCAGAGGAGCGTCAGACTGACCAGCGGCCAGGCGCTGGTTGTGGCCGCCAGCAGGTAGCTCAGGCCACTGAGGAAACAGCCGCACAACCCCACCACGACGATGCTTTTTGGTCCGAACATGTCCGCGTAGCGCCCGGCATGCGGCCGGCTTAACAGCGTGGCGAAATACTGCAGGCTAATCACCAGCCCCGCCCAGAATGCGCTAAACCCCATTACGTCATGGACATAGCCCGGCAAGACCGCCAGCGGCAGACCAATGGTCAGATAACTGGCAAAGTTGAAAATGACGACGGAAACAATACGCAGATTGAGGCGCAATCCGCTCAGCGCCGGTTCAGCGGCAGGTTCGGGCATGGAGTTAGACCTGAATTTTTTGCAACAGTGTTTCACTATTACCACGACGCCATCAGAAAATCAGCCCCGACTTTCAGATTATCGGTGCCAGACGAAGCGGAAGCCAGGCACTACACTTAATGCGTCATCTTACTAAGGAACGCGCATGATCTCCCCCCAGCCCGATAAAGCAGGACTCCACATTTTATTAAAACTCGCCTGTCTGGTGGTTATCCTCGCGGGTATTCATGCTGCCGCTGACATTATCGTCCAGCTTCTGCTGGCACTCTTTTTTGCCATTGTTCTCAATCCGCTGGTGACCTGGTTTTTACGCCGGGGCGTTAGCCGCCCGGTGGCCATCACTATTGTGGTGATTGTAATGCTGATTGGCCTGACGGCACTCTTCGGCGTACTGGCCGCATCGCTGAGCGAATTCTCCACCATGCTGCCGCAGTACAATAAAGAGCTGACGCGCAAAATCATCGCCCTGCAGGAGATGATGCCCTTTCTTAATCTGCATATCTCGCCAGAACGGATGCTGCGCAGGATGGATTCAGAGAAAGTTATGACCTACGCCACCACGCTGATGACCGGTCTTTCCGGCGCGATGGCCAGCATTTTGCTGCTGGTCATGACGGTGGTGTTCATGCTGTTCGAAGTCCGTCATGTGCCCTACAAGCTGCGTTTTGCATTAAATAACCCGCAAATCCATATTGCCGGTTTACACCGCGCGCTGAAGGGCGTGTCCAAATATCTGGCGCTGAAAACGCTGTTGAGCGTATGGACCGGGATCATTGTCTGGCTGGGGCTGATGCTGATGGGCGTCCAGTTCGCCCTGATGTGGGGGGTGCTGGCATTTCTGCTGAACTACGTTCCCAACATTGGCGCCGTGCTCTCCGCCGTGCCGCCGATGATTCAGGCGTTTCTGTTTAATGGATTTTATGAATGTATGCTGGTCGGCGCGCTGTTCCTCGTCGTGCATATGGTGCTGGGGAATATTCTCGAGCCGCGCATGATGGGGCACCGGCTGGGCATGTCGACGCTGGTGGTATTTTTATCCTTACTGATTTGGGGATGGCTGCTGGGCCCGGTTGGGATGCTGCTGTCGGTTCCGCTGACCAGCGTATGTAAAATCTGGATGGAGACCACCAAAGGGGGCAGCAAGCTGGCGATCCTGCTGGGGCCGGGACGACCCAAAAGCCGGTTGCCGGGCTAAGCCGCTGGTCGGGTTAGCCATTATCGGGGACAATAGATTATAGTAATGGTTTCGCCGCGCAACTTTGCGACTCTCTGTTTGACTGAAGGCCAGACGTTATATGTACCAGGTTTTTCTGGGAAAAATCTCCTCGCTGAGCACCAACCGCTGGGCTGAAGCGCTCTCCCGACACGCGCCCGAAGGCGCCCATCGCGCGCGCTGGCTCGCTGGACGCGGGTTGCTTTCGCGTCTGTTGGCGCCGACGCCACTCCCGGAGATTATCCACAACGAACAGGGGAAACCCCTTTTTGCCGGCGACTATCCGCTGTGGTTCAGCCTTAGCCACTCGGGAGATGAGATTGCGTTAATTATCAGTGACGAAGGTAACGTGGGCTGCTCCCTGGAACGTATTCGCCCGCAGGATAACTGGCGCACGCTCGCTAATGCCGTCTTCAGCGGCGCCGAGCATGAAGAGCTGGAAAAGGAAACGCCAGAGCGCCAGCTTACGGCATTCTGGCGTATCTGGACGCGAAAGGAAGCGATCGTTAAACAGTGCGGCGGTCACGCCTGGCAAATGGTTAGCATTGACAGTACCGCCAGCGCGTTTCATTCAGTCAGCCACTGCCGCATAGACTCGCTGAGCCTTGCGGTCTGTACCGCAACGCCCTTCGAACTCAGCGCCGGCCTGATCCATTCTGCTGACGACGTGCTGGCCTAAAAATCGTTAATACACCCAGCATAATAAACCCGACGCCCACCAGCCCGTGCCAGGAGAAGTGTTCCCCCCAGCCGGGCAGGACGATTGCCGCGGCCCACACCAGAATATAACTGAGGCTCAGCAAGGCATATGCTTTGCTGAGCGCCATGCGATGCAGCGCCAGATACCAGCAGCCCATAGAGGCCACATACCCCATCAACCCCAGCAGCAGCGCGCCCGTGCCGGATGAGAAGTGCCACAGCGCGGAAATAAGCGCCAGAACATCGCTGACCGGCGGCAGTGCCTGCATGGCATCGCGCAGCAACAGCTGTGCGGCGCTGACTAACAGCACGCTGCATAACGCCCAGAACGCGCCTTTCACAGGCTTCCTCCCAGCACGATAATCCCAATGATGATAAACCCGACCCCCAGCCAGTGGTGCGCAGCAACGTGTTCGCGCCAGAATACTTTTGCCGCCAGCGTTACCCAGACAAAGTTGAGGCTCAGCATAGGATAGGCGACGCCAACGGGCAGGCGTTGCAGCACCACCAGCCAGACCAGCATTCCGCTACCCAGCGCCAGCCCTGCCAGACCAAGCCACAACATAATGTGCGCGCCGCGCCGCCCGGCTTTCGCCGGACGGGTGGCCTGTTTCTGGCATAACTGCCCCGCGCAGCTGAGCAAGCTTGCCAGTACCAGCCAGGTCCAGGTCATCACTTCGGCAGATACTCCAGCAAGGCAAACCGTCCCTGGATATAGAGATTGTCCGGCTGCGGTAAATTCGCCCGTGAGATATCGTCACGCTTTGACAGCAGAACCACCAGCGACACACGCCCCTGCTGACGATGCGTCGCCAGCCACTGCGCGAAGTCATCTTTGTCGACGTAACGATCTTTCACATCGGGATAATCCAGCCCGTAACGCAGTTCGCCGCTCTGACCAAACAGCGTAATGTCATTACGCTTCAGCTCCCACGCCAGACCCGCGGCCACGCCAACGTTATTGGCCAGCACAAATCGGCTTTCCTGAAGCGGCTCGCGCACGGTATCGACCAGCGACTGCGGCTGTTTGGAATCCACCACCAGGTTAGGAATGGCAAAACCAATCAGCAATGCCAGGCCTGCAGGACACAAGGCTGCCAGCCACCACCGCTGCTGACTCTGTCTGAACGTAAACCAGCCCACCGCGGCCCAGAGGAGGAACGCCACCACTGCACAGAACACTTTGTACAGTTCGACCGGCGTCCAGACCGGATGCTTAGCCAGCCCCCATGGCGAGACCACCAGCGCCGCAATCACGCCGATCACCCCAAACGCCAGGTTAATCCCACCGTTAATGCGCAACGCTCTCGCACCTTTTTCCGCCGCGAGGCAGGCATAGCGCGCCATCAGGATAGCCAGCGGGGCAAAACAGGGCAGGATGTAGGTCGGCAGTTTGCCTTTGGCGATGCTGAAGAACAGCAGCGGCATCACCACCCAGCCCAGCAGATAGAATCCTCCACCCGCGCTTTGTCTGTCATTCCAGCCGAGACGAAACGCGCCCGGCAGCAGTGCCAGCCACGGCAGACTGCCCGCGAGCAGGAACGGCAGGTAATACCAGAATGGGGCTTTATGCTGGGCGTCGCTCTGGGCAAAACGCTGAATATGTTCAACCCAGAAGAAGTAACGCCAGAAATCAGGCTCACGCTGCGCAATCGCCAGCGCCCACGGCAGGACAATCAGCACGCAGCTCAGGATCGCGAGCCAGCCAAAAATCAGCACCTCTTTCCAGCGCTTCTGGACGATCACCCACGGCAGCACGCCAATCACCGGAACGGCCAGCGCCAGGAAGCCTTTGGTCATCACCCCCATCCCGCAGGCCAGCCCAAGCAGCACATAGCCACCCGCTTTTCCGGCCACGGTTTGGGCCTGCGAGGCCAGCCAGAAGCTGCACATCGCCGCCACCAGCCACAGGGTGATGATAGGATCCAGCACCGCATACGTGCCGATACCGTACACCAGGAACAGGGTCAGGAAGATAAGGCCGGAGAAAATGGCTACTCGCTTATCCCGCCAGAGACGCCAGGCCATCCAGATCACCAGCAGCGCCGTTAACCCGGTGGAGAATATCGCCCCGGCGCGTACGGCAAAGTTGGTGTGCCCGAACAGCAACTGCCCGAGACTGTTGATCCAGTAGCCAGCAATCGGTTTTTCAAAGTAACGCAGCCCCAGAAAATGCGGGACGACCCAGTCACCCGATGCCAGCATTTCGCGGCTGATTTCCGCATAGCGCGTTTCGTCAGGCTGCCACAGCAGGCGGACATCGACAGGAATGAGGTAGTAAACGATAAACAGTGCGAGAAGCGCTAAGCCATAACGGGCTGTTTTCATGGGACCGGACTCACGGTGTGTTGATGGCCAAGCCAGCCTTCCCGGCCAGCCAGTTCATTACGGACAATTTTTCCCACAGGCAGGGTGCTGAAGTCGTCGGGCAGCAGCTCGCTCAACGGGCAGAATTCAATGCCCTCCTGAGCGGCCAGGGTCAGCAACGCATCGAAATCATGCTGATACGCAATCCCCTCTACTTCTGCATGGATGGTATACACCGGCGTACCCGTATCGCGATGCATACGGTCCAGAATATAACGATTAAATTCTTCCGCCTTCACCTCGCGTCCGACCACTTCATCCCAGGTGGGAAGCGTGACCGGAATTTGCACCGTACCGTAGTGATTTTCGCCTAACAGCGGCAAAAACGGCCCGGTTCCGCGGCAATCGCTGTTGTAGCGAAACGCAAAGGCTTCTTTGGCCTTTACGACCCGTTGATCCGCACGCCATCCTGCCACGGCGGAACAGCGCACGGGCTGACCGGTGATGGCCTCCAGCTCCAGCATTCCACGCTCAATTTCACGGGAGAGACGCGGGATATCCCAGACGCCTGCCCACGCCTGCCAGGCGTGATGATCCCAGGCATGCAGGCCGACCTCATGCTGCTGCGCCGCCTCACGGATAACCGCTTCGTTACCCGCGCCGATGCGTCTACCGGGCCAGGCGGTGCCGGCCAGCAGAATATCCCAGCCGTAGAGAGATGCTGCGCGTGAGCGCAGCATTTTGAACAGAAATGCCGGTTTAATCAGACGCCATAAATGGCGTCCCATGTTGTCAGGCCCCACGCTGAAGAAGATGCTGGCACGCACACCGTGCTTGCTCAGCAGTTCCAGCAGCCTGGGGACGCCGTCACGCGTTCCCCTGAAGGTGTCGACATCAATGCGTAAACCGACTTTTTTCATGAGACCTGTTCCGACAGCTCCACGGTGCGCAGGAAGAAATCGAGCGTCTCGTCAATGGTTTGCTCCATCTTCACCGTCGGTGTCCAGTTCAGGCAGCGCTTCGCATTGCGAATGCTCGGCTTACGGTGCTCAACGTCCTGGTAGCCTTTACCGTAGTAGCTGCTGCTTTCCACTTCGCGGAAACCGGCAAACGGTGGGAATTTATCGCGCAGCGGATGGCGCTCAAAGCTGGCCAGCAGCATCTCAGCCAGTTCGCGAATGCTCGCTTCGTTGTCAGGGTTCCCGATGTTGATGATTTGACCGTTGCAGCGGTTATCTTTGTTTTCGATGATGCGGAACAGCGCTTCGATACCGTCGCTGATATCCGTGAAGCAGCGTTTCTGTTTGCCACCTTCGATAAGCTTAATCGGTGAGCCTTCCACCAGGTTCAGGATCAGCTGGGTGATCGCACGGGAGCTACCGATACGCGCCGCGTTCAGGTTATCCAGACGCGGGCCCATCCAGTTGAACGGACGGAACAGGGTAAAGCGCAGCCCCTCTTTCTCACCGTAGGCCCAAATCACGCGGTCCAGCAGCTGTTTGGAGACAGAGTAGATCCAGCGCTGTTTGTTGATCGGCCCGACCACCAGGTTAGAGGTGTCTTCGTCGAAGTTTTTGTCGGTACACATGCCGTACACTTCAGAGGTGGACGGGAAGATGATGCGCTTGTCGTATTTCACGCAGTCGCGAATGATCTTCAGGTTCTCCTCGAAGTCCAGCTCGAACACGCGCAGCGGGTTACGGGTGTACTCGATAGGCGTGGCGATGGCGACCAGCGGCAGTACCACGTCACATTTTTTAATGTGGTATTCAATCCACTCGGAATGGATGCTGATATCCCCTTCCACGAAGTGGAAGCGTGGGTTGTCGAGGAAACGACTGATCGCATCCGCGCCAATATCCAGGCCATAGATTTCGTAGTTATCGTCTTTGAGCAGGCGTTCAGTCAGATGGTTACCGATAAAGCCGTTTACGCCGAGGATCAGCACGCGGGTGCGGCGTTTAACGGCAACCACCGGGGCGCTTGTGATCAGCGCCCCGGCGACCAGACCCAGAGACTGGGCCAGTTGCGTGCCCTGCACGTAAAGACCGCTGTCGGTTTGCCCGGTAATAATCTCCAGCGCCTGCTCGCCGCAGCTCACAATCAGCGGGGAGACGGAGACAACGGTGCCCGGTTTTGCCGCCGGGATGTCGTCGCGCACGCGGGATTTCCAGACGATAAATTTGCTTACGCCCGCAAAGCTGTATGCCCCCGGCCACGGGTCGGTCACGGCACGCACCAGGTTGTGAAGCTGGCGAGCAGGTTGGTTCCAGTCCAGACGACCATCCTCCGGCGTGCGGCGACCGAAGGTACTTGCTTTGCTCTCATCCTGCGCGGTCTCGCTGAAGGTGCCGTTCAGGATAGCTGGCAGCGCGTCGCGCAGCAGGCTTTGTGCCACGGTGCAAAGTTTCTGGTGCAGCTGCAGCGCCGTTTCATCCGCATCGATTGCCACGCGGTGCTGGGCAATGATGGCCCCCGCATCCGCACGGTGGACCATCCGGTGCAGGGTCACGCCCGTTTCCGTTTCGCCGTTCACCAGCACCCAGTTCAGCGGCGCGCGCCCACGGTAGGCTGGCAGCAGTGAGCCGTGAAGGTTAAATGCTCCTTTTGCGGCCAGGCCGAGGATCTCGTCGCAGATCAGGTTGCGATAGTAAAACGAGAAGATGACATCAGGGGCAAGCGCGCGGATGCGCTCCACCCACAGCGGATGGTTCACGTCGTCCGGGGCATAAACCGGAATCCCCCGCTCGGCGGCGATGCGCGCCACTGAGCTGAAAAAGTGATTTTCGCCCGCCGTGTCCGGATGGGTAAAGATTGCCGCAATGTCATAGCCCGCTTCCAGCAGGGCCAGCGTGCCCGTGCAACCCATATCGTGATAGGCAAATACAACAGCTTTCATGGGTGGATTTCCTCTTGAGATGCTTTGTGTTCCTGACGGACAACACGTTGAATAAAGTAGCGCGGACGTGCGCGGACATCGTTATAAATTCGGCCAATGTATTCACCGAGCAGGCCCATGCCGACAAACTGGGCACCGATGAACATAAACAGCACGGCAAAAAGCATGAAGACCCCTTCAGCCGCCCACTGCGGGCCAAAGACCAGCCGCAGCACCACCAGCAGGACGGAGAGCGCGAACCCCGCCAGCGCGATGATGCTGCCGAAAACGCTCAGCAGACGCAGCGGCGTGGTGGTCAGGCAGGTGATAAGGTCGTACATCAGGTTGATGAGACGCATGAAGCTGTACTTCGATTCCCCGTGCTCACGCTCGGCATGCAGGACCGGGATTTCCGTTGCCTTACGGGCGAACGTGTTAGCGAGGATCGGAATAAACGTGCTGCGCTCGTGGCAATGCAGCATGGCGTCGACAATATGACGGCGGTAGGCGCGCAGCATGCAGCCGTAATCGCCCATCGCTTTACCGGTCGTACGTTGGATAAGACGGTTGATAGTGCGTGAGGCCAGCTTGCGGAACAGGCTGTCCTGACGGTTCTGACGCACCGTGCCGACCACGTCATAGCCTTCATCGGCTTTCGCCACCAGGCGTGGGATCTCCTCCGGCGGGTTTTGCAGATCCGCGTCCAGGGTGATGATCAGATCGCCCGTAACGTGGCTAAATCCGGCCATGATCGCCGAGTGCTGGCCGTAGTTACGGTTCAGCAGCACGGCAACAATATGGCTGCCTTCAGCCTGGGCAGCATCGGTCAGCATCATTGCGGAGTCATCGCTACTGCCATCGTCCACCAGCAGAATTTCATACGCTTTGCCCAGCGTCTCGCAGGCGGCCGTCGTGCGGCGAATCAGTTCAGGCAGGCTCTCCTGTTCGTTATAAACAGGAATGACGACGGAAACTTTTTGTACGGGTGGTGCACTGAACATATCAATGTCCTGCAAGCTGATGGAGCGCGGTAATGACGCGGGTTGTGTCGTCATGAGTCATGTCCGGGAAAAGAGGGAGAGAACAAATACGTGCGCTATTCCATTCCGAATTCGGGAGCGATACATCAGGAAAACGCTCGCGGTAGTATTTTTGAGTGTGCGCCGCACGGAAGTGCAGGCCGGTACCGATGCCCTTCTCCTTCAGCGCCGCCATCAGGTTGTCGCGTGAAATACCGCAGCGGGCTTCATCAACGCGAATAATAAACAGGTGCCAGGCGTGAACGTGCGGCCATGCCGGGATGGTCAGCGGCTGGAACGGCGTATCGGCCAGCTCCCGCAGGTAGCGTTGCGCGATTTCCTCACGGCGTTTGTTGGCCTCTTTTAATTTGCCCAACTGCACCAGCGCCAGCGCGGCGTTAATATCCGCCAGGTTGTATTTATAGCCCGGCGAGATCACTTCAGCCTGCGGTGCACGACCGTGCGTCTGGCGGTCATAGGCATCCACCCCCAGGCCGTGGAATTTCAGACTGCGGATCCGCGCAGCAAGCTGAGCGTTATCCGTGACAACTAAACCGCCTTCTGCACAGGTCATATTTTTAATGGCGTGGAAGGAAAAAATCGCCGTCCCTTTCCAGCCCACATGGCGGTTCTTGTAATAGGTTCCGGCGGCATGGGCAGCATCTTCAATAACGGGAATACCGTGACGTTCGCCAATGGCATGAATCGCGTCGATGTCACACGGTGCGCCAGCATAATGGACGGGGATAATGGCTTTAGTACGCGAGGTTATCGCCGCTTCAACGGCGTCAGGCGTCACCATCAACGTGTCGTTGTCCACATCAATCATCACCGGTGTGGCACCCAGCAACACGATCATATTTAGCGTGGAAACCCAGGTCTGGGAGGGGGTGATCACTTCATCGCCGGGGCCAATATTCAGCGCCATCAGCGTGACATGCATGCCCGCGGTGGCAGAACAGACGGCAATCGCATGCTGATTGCCCGTCAGGTGACAAAATGCCTCTTCAAGCTCCTGATTTTTAGGCCCCGTGGTGATCCAGCCCGACATCAAAACGTCCTGAACCGCCGCCATTTCTTCGGCACCCATTGAGGGTCGCGAAAAGGGCAGAAAATCACTCATTATTAATTTCCTTGCAATAAAAATGGCACGTTTTTGATATTAACCAAATGCCGGTCCGTTTATTTCAACGAACCATAAACTCATATCAAAATAGCTTTTATTTCTTAGGGAAAAATTAAGACAACGTTTATAACGTTATAGAACTACTAGCAGACACTTTAAAAACAACAAGTTAAATTAATATTAAATATTTTTTATTGTGATCTTCACAACGTTTTGCCAGGAAATGATTTAAACCAAACATCAACAAACAAAAAAAATCCCGGCCATTTCAAAATAATATGAAATAGCCGGGAACTTTTCTTTTTAGTTAATTGTCGCGCTTATTTTAAGTTTTCTGGAAAGTTTTCAGGTAACTCGCTGGCCGCACAGGCAATCACGCTGTCATCATTTGGACCACAGTCGCGCACAAAGGTGATTGTCGCGAATTCATCAATCACTTCTGTGGGATATGCCGGCCCGGCATCGCGATAGCTATTCATCAGCGGAATATGATCGTTCTGGAAACAGACGGTTTTTTCCGGATTGTTCATTACCCAGCGCGGGAAGAAGATGGTGCCGTGGAACAGGTTGTCGCCCAGGTTAACAATCAGGCTCACGTCAGTACCGGTTGGCTCAGTCCAGGAGATTTTATAGATGCTCTCCCCGACGCGAACGATATACGCCTGCTGATCTTTTACCCAACGGTTTCCGACCAGGCCGCTGTGAATACGGTAGTCGAGGGTGTTTTCATTTTTGACGTAAATCTCGTAGTTCCAGCCGTTATCGTAGGTATAAACCAGATGTTTGCCGACGAAGCCGCTTAAGTCATGTTTGTCGAAGTTGCTCATGATGTGTCTCCTTTGTTTTGATGAACGTATCGTACCCCTTCAAAAAATGAATGAATAACGCTATGTTTGAATCAAATTAATTCAAAAATTAGATATGTCATGCATAAAACAACTCTTGAACAGTGGTCACTCCTGGAAAAAGTGGTCGAGGCCGGGAGTTTTGCCAAAGCGGCAGAACAGACACACCGCAGCCAGTCTTCCGTCAGTTACAACCTCTCTTTACTCCAGGAGCGCCTGGGCATTGCGCTGCTGGTGGTGGAAGGGAGACGGGCAGTCCTCACGCCCGCAGGAGAATTATTGCTGAATCAGGTAAAACCGCTGCTGAAAGCGTTCTCTTATGTTGAGACGCGCGCCGCGACGCTGCATAGCGGCATGCGCACCCGAGTCGATCTGATCGTAGACAGTATTTTTCCCCGCCGCAGGCTGTTCGCGATTTTAAGACAATTCCAGCAACGGTATCCGCAAACCCAGGTGCGCCTTACCGAGGTGCTGGAAAATAGCCGCGCGGACACGATAAACGACGAAGCGGACGTAATGGTCCTGACCCGCCGCCAGGACATTACCGGGCTTGGCGAGTGGCTGATGAATATCGACTTTGTCGCCGTGGCGCATTACCAGCACCCGCTCTTTTGTCTTGATGCACCGCTTAATGATGAGATGCTGCGCCCGTGGCCGCTTATCCAGATTGCGGATAGCCAGAACGCCGCGCGGGCTGCCGGCGAGTCGTGGACGTTCTCCACCATTGATGCTGCCATAGAGGCGGTTGTCTCTCAGGTCGGCTACGGCTGGCTGCCAGAGGAACGCATCCAGCCCCTGCTGGAGCAAGGCTTACTGAAAATCCTTCCGCTGAACCACGGTGTCCGCCGGGCCACGCCGCTGCATTTGATCGTGAAACGTACCCTCGCCCCGCTGGATGAGCAGGTTGAAACCCTGCTGCGCCTTTTTAGCCAGGAGCCGTCATCACCACCTGCTACGCTTTAAGGTCCGAACGCTAAAACGATAAGGAGCAGAAGATGAAAATCGACTTTGCGGGGAAAGTGGCGCTGGTGACTGCCTCAACCGGCGGTATCGGGTTCGCCATTGCCAGAGGCCTGGCGGAAAGCGGCGCGGAAGTGATCGTGAATGGCCGCAGCATCGACTCGGTGAACAAGGGTATTCAGCAGTTACAGCAGGTTGTACCCGGCGTACAGGTGCGTGCCGCCATTGCCGATCTCAGTACGGCAGAAGGGGTTGAGTCGCTGCTGAAGGTCGCAAGTGATGTCGATATTCTGGTGAACAACGCCGGAATTTACGGCCCGCAGGACTTCTATAGCACCGACGATGAAACCTGGGAGCGTTACTGGCAGACCAACGTGATGTCCGGCGTGCGTCTTTCCCGCGCCCTGCTGCCAGGCATGGTGAAAAAAGGCTGGGGACGGGTGGTGTTTATCTCTTCCGAATCGGCCTGCAATATTCCGGCGGATATGATCCACTACGGGGTGACTAAAACGGCACAGCTCTCGCTCGCTCGCGGGCTGGCGAAGTTCGTAGCAGGAAGCGGCGTGACGGTGAACAGCGTACTGCCGGGGCCAACACTGTCGGACGGTTTCGCTGAAATGATGAAAGATGAAATCGAGAAAACCGGGAAATCGCTGGAGCAGCTGGCGAAAGAATTTGTCATGGCCAACCGCCCCAGCTCGGTTATCCAGCGTGCGGCCACGGTAGAAGAGGTGGCCAATATGGTGATTTATGTCTGTTCGCCTCAGGCCTCCGCCACCTCGGGCGCAGCGTTGCGCGTCGACGGTGGCGTGGTGGATGACATCATCTGATCCCGTTACGCCGCACTGCCCGTCACGCGGCGGGCCGTGATGTAATGTGCTTGCCAGTAGTCATCGGTCAGGGTTGACACCGTCACCCCCTGGCTGCTGGAGGCGTGAATAAACCGGTTGTCACCGATGTAGACACCGACATGCTTGCGGTTTGGCCCCGTCTGGAAGAAGACCAGGTCGCCGGCCTTAAGACGGTACTGCGCCACCTGCACGCCGCGATGGATTTGCTCGCTGGTCGTGCGCGGCAAATTAAGATTCGCCGCATCGCTGAACAGGTGCTGCATCAGTGCAGAGCAATCCACGCCGCGGTGGCTCGTGCCGCCCCACTGATACTGGGTTCCCTTCCACTTCTGGTATTGATCGAGAATGCGCGAGCGCAGCGGACCCGTTTCCTGATGAAACAGCGCCGATTTCGCGGGTGATTCCGCAAACGCAGAATTCATCGAGATCATCGATGCGGGCAGTTGAAAACTCATTGCAGAAAACGAAGCAAAACTGAGTGTGAGGATTGAAATAAGCGATCTTAACGTCATATCAAAAATCGTGGCTTAGAGTGAATTTTTCCTTACGCGTGGGGGCCAATGTTCCCCCGAAATATCTTTCGATGTGGCGATAATATAGACAGTTCATTTTTTCACCAACGACTATCGAGGCCAAAAATGGACTCACTTTCAGATCGCAAGATCGTGAAAAAAAGAGTGGTGATGTAAGGACTGTTCAGATAAAGCAGGTAAACTGATCCGCAGAATGTGTATTTCAGCTAAGACGTATTTATGACCAATATGATTGCCGACGAGACGGTGGCTAAATCCAGCGTGCTCTCTGTCTTTGATTTTGATGGGACACTAACGCACCACGATAGCTTTATCCCTTTCCTGCGTTTTGCCTTTGGGAAACGCTACTTCGCAGGCCGCCTGGTGCGCATGGCGTTACCTACGCTGCACTGCGTTCGCCGCAAGCTGACGCGGGATGAGCTAAAGGAAGTGCTGATCAAAACATTCCTGACGGGAGTGGATGAGCACTGGCTGCGCCAGCAGGCGGAAGCATTTTGCGAAAAATACTGGAACAAGCTGATGCGCCCCGAAGGGGTTCTGGCCGTGGCGGCGGAGGTGAATTCCGGTGCGGAGGTGACGATCTGTTCTGCCTCTCCGGCGCTGGTGCTTCAGCCCTGGGCGGATAAGCTCGGTATTAAGCTGATTGGAACCCAGCTGGAAGTGAAAGACGGCAAGCTGACAGGACGCATCACCGGCAATAACTGCCGCTGTGCCCAGAAAGTCGCTAGACTGGAAAAAGTGTATGGCGATCTGAAAGCCTATCACCTGCGCGCCTGGGGAGATACCCGCGGTGACCACGAGCTGCTGGCCGCGGCGCAGGATCCTCACTGGCGGCATTTCCACCACCCGCGCAAGCGCCGGAATTCGCCGATTAAGGGTTAGGTGCGGTCTGGTGCCCTCACCCCGGCCCTCTCCCACGGGGAGAGGGAGAAAGGCAAAGCATCAGGCCTCACGTTTCCCAGGGAACATCACGCTCGCAATAATCCCCAGCGCCAGCACGCCTAAAACCACAAACAGGCTCGCCGTCGCGCCAATGCTGTACCCGTGATGCCAGAAGTGATCGGTGGCATTTAACCCCAGCTTGAACGCCACGAAGAACAGCAGCAACACCACGGCTTTCTCAAGGTGGACCAGATACTGCTTCAGCGCTTCCAGCACAAAGTAGAGGGTACGCAGGCCGAGAATGGCGAACATCATGGCGCTATAGATAATCAGCGGCTCGCGGCTCACGGCAATAATGGCCGGTACGGAGTCAAATGCGAACATCACGTCAGAAAGTTCCACCACTGCCACGCAAAGCAGCAGCGGCGTCGCGTAGCGTTTCGCCTTCTTCACGCGCCCGACCATGACGTCCTGGTTTTCCGGCTTTTCAAGCTCCGCATCCACCTCTTTCTGGGTCAGGATAAAGGCATTGCTGCTGATTTTCGGCCAGACCGGATAGAAGCGCTTCACCAGGCGGTACGCGAGATGGCCGGAGTAATCTTCCACTTCGTCACTCTCTTCATTGCGTTTGAGCATCATCACCGCCGTCCAGCCGACAACCAGCGCAAAAATGACCTCCACGTACGGCCCCAGGCTCAGCAGGCTGGTTCCGATCGCCACGAAAATACCGCGGAAAACAATCGCCCCCAGCACCCCCCAGTAGAGCACGCGGTGACGGTACTTATCCGGCACGCCGAACCAGGCGAAAATCGCCATCATCACAAACAGGTTATCGACGGAAAGCACCTCTTCCAGCGCATAGCCGGTGAGGAACAGGCTCGCCATCTCTGCACCGTGGTGGACATACAGGAACCCGGCGAACGCCATCGCCATCATGACCCAGAAGATGGACCACATCGCCGCGCTTTTCAGCGAGACAGGTTTATCGTGACGGTGCATAAAGAGGTCGATAAACATCGCCCCAACGGCCATCACCACAAAGACAACAACGGTTTCCGTCGGGAAACCGAGATGAGCAGCTGACATACACAACCCTTTTTTGGATACAAAACACCATGCAGACAATAAAAAGCGCGAGCCCGTTAAGGGCACAGCACGCAAAAAAAATAAATATTAACTGTTCTTTTCGGCTGTGTAGAGACATTAAAGTTGTATCCTTTAACCTGAAAAAGACTTTAAAGTTGTAAACTTTTAAAAAAAACACATACAAAACATGATACTAAGTGTGTATCACACGCTGTTCCAACATTATGCCTTGATGTTCTTGCAGGAACTGCAATTTACAGGAGGAAAAAGGTGTTTTTGTAGTTATCTGGCGTTACGTGACAGTGTTGGTCAGATACTTCCACCTCTTCAGAGTTAAAGTTTGATATATGGGAAAAAAACGCTCCCGGACGGGAGCGTAAGCCAGTGACTTCGGCGTCAAATGAGGGTCTAACAAGTGGAGCTGCGGGTTAATTCTGGGTGATCTGGCTGCGATGCTTTTCAGCCTGCTGCTGATGAATAACGGAAGATTGACCATTATTCGCCTTCTCATGCACAACAGCGGCTTTCTCATGCTCGTTCATTTCGGAAAATGATTTTGCTGTTTCGTTAGAAGCTGCTGGCTTGGATTTCATCATTTTTTTATGCATTTCAGCCATGTCCTGATGGGCAGCAGAATTGCCGTTTTGCATCATTTCATGGGACATTGCGGCCTGATCGTGACCGCTCATATCCATCATTTTCATGCTCTCCCCCTGAACTGCACTTTTTTCAGCGGATGATTGCATCTGATGGGCAGGCGCCTGGGCATTATTTACCTGGTCATGCATGTTCATTGTCTCTGCAGCCCAGGCAGATGAAGCGACAGCCATCATGGCAATAAAGGATACAAGGATCTTTTTCATGGTTGGGTCTCCGGTGTTTTCATACCCGAACAATCAATGCTTATAACAGAGAAAGCATTTGATCTCAGGGCTGGTTGATCATCACGCCAGGAACCGGGCGATTGAATTATCACGCTGTCCTGATTTATGGCTGATTATAAAAAACCGCCTCTGTTTATCGCGTGACTGAACGATGACATTTTTGTCACCTTCCGGGTTTCTCCTGAATAACGGTATTAATCCATTAACAGACGCACACTGAACACAATTTCCCGCCCCTGCTGTTCTGCTGACAGCTCGCCGCCGTGAGCATGAATGATCGACCTTGTAATTGATAATCCCAGCCCCGCGCCTTCCGTGTTGTAGAACCTTGATGAGTCTGCGCGATAGAACCGGTCAAACAAACGTTCCAGATTAGCGGGAACCTGGCCGGACATCGTATTCGTAATCATCACGTTCACACAGTCACTGTCACGCTCAAGGTGTATCGCTGTACAGGTGTTATCGGGAGAATACTTGATTGCATTGGAAAGCAGGTTACTGAAAGCACGTCGGAGCATATCGCTGTCTCCGGCAACAACGCCCTCTCCTTCAACCGTGATTGTCTTTCCTGTTTCGTCTGCCAGGGGCTCGAACAACTCACGTAATTCATTCAGTTCGGCTGCCAGATCCACATCATGTTTATCCAGCCGCAGCAGACCATGCTCTGAACGTGCCAGAAAAAGCATGTCACTGGTCATTCGTGACAACCTTTTCAGTTCTTCCAGGTTAGCGAATAAAATTTCGCGGTAATGCGAAACATCCCTTTCCTTAGCCAGTGCAAACTGCGTCTGCATCATCAGATTACTGACTGGTGTGCGCAGCTCATGCGCGATGTCAGACGAGAAATCTGACAGTTTCCGGAATGCCCCCTCCAGGCGATCAAACATATTATTGAACTCCTGCATGGTCTCAGAGATTTCCGGCGGAGCCAGATCGGGATTTAGACGCTGATCCAGGCTGTGTACAGTCATGGAGGAAGCCAGACTGGTCATTTCCCGTAACGGTTTCAGACCAATACGTGTGGTCAGCCAGCCCAGAAAAACAGAAATAAAGACCAGACCGATATTGAACCAGAACAGCCAGGTACTGAGTTTGTCCATAAACAGGGTGTGATACCCAGTATCCGTGGCAACCGTAATGATGACATGTTTGCTTTTACCCTGTTCCGGCGTCACGGCAACCCGCCGCGAGATACTGCGGTACACGGTGTTATTTTCTTCCGTCTGGATCATATAGTCGAGAATATCACCCGACTTATTAAGCAGGACCGCTGGAACAACAGAATTTTTGGCATAGAGTTCAACAATTTTTTCATTTTCCATGTTTTTTATAGAAATGAATAAACCATTGTGCCCTACCATCGCATCGTTTATTTTTTCTGATAATGACTTAATATCCGTTTTGTTCCGGAACGTCTCTGTTTTAAGAAACTCTTCGGTGAGCTGAAGTTTACCTGTCAGAAAATCGCGGTCCTGATTATCGAAATAGCCATTAAGGGTGCTAATCAGGATAAAACTTGATAACCACCATACCGTAAGCATCACCGCAGAAAAAATCAGGCTCAGGCGTGTGGTCAGGGAAATTTTGAACCTCACTCTTCTCTGATCTCCAGGACATATCCGGCACCGCGAACGGTATGGATCAGTTTTGGCTCAAAGTCATCATCAATTTTACTTCTCAGACGTCTCACGGCGACATCAATCACATTCGTATCACTGTCAAAATTCATGTTCCAGACCAGGGACGAGATAAGACTCCTGGGTAACACTTCTCCGGTGCGTTGCAGCAGCAACTCAAGCAGAACGTATTCTTTACCGGTGAGATGGATCTTCTTCCCCGAACGGATCACGGTCCGGCGCACCATATCAACGGTCATATCGGCGATGGTGCAGACTGTTGCGGCCTGCGAGCGTGCCCGGCGCAGTAGGGTTCTTACACGTGCAACCAGCTCCGTAAAATCAAAGGGCTTAATCAGGTAGTCATCTGCGCCAAGCTCCAGTCCTTTCACTTTGTCCCGCACGTTGTCCTTTGCGGTTAAAAACAGGACCGGTTCTTCGTGCCCGGACTCCCTCAGTGCGCTGATGATTTGCCACCCGTCGAGGAAAGGCAGCATCACGTCCAGTATTATCAAATCATACTGTCCCTTCGACGCGGCCCCGAGACCATCGCGGCCATTATTAAAGAGATCGGCCTGATAGCCTTCCTCAACCAGTCCCTGCTGCAGGTAACGACCTGTTTTTTGTTCGTCTTCAACGATTAAAATACGCTGCATGGTCAACTCGCTGATATGAAAGTAAAAATCTCACGCATGAGCTTTGGCTGTCCCCTAGCTGACCTGAGACGGAGCAAGCATTCCGAGCCACGCTACGGCGCCCAGAATGATAATCGCAACAACGAATTCTGTCAGGATGCTGTTTCGCATCAGGGCAACGCTGCGATCATAATTCCCTTCCCTGACCATAACTTCAAGCCGGGGACCCAGGTGAAACCGGTTTGCTGCAGCCAGAAGAAGCATCAGAACAAACAGAGCCGTCTTGGCAAGCAATATCCTCCCCCAGGAACTGTTGAATAAGGGAGTTAAGTTACCCTCAGCAATATACAGATAGTTGACCAGCGCACTCAGGATCAGGGCTACAACAATCACCGTTCCTGCCGTGGCAAATTTTGCCAGGGAGTCAGATATCACAATGACGCTCTGTGCATTATGCTCGTTTCTGCGCATCAGCAGGATAGCAAATGCAACCAGAGCACCTGTCCAGGCACCTGCAGCGCCGAGATGGGTCAGATCGCTCAGTAAATGGAGATAGTAATGCAGACCGTCATGCATAACGGCGTGTCCTCCCCAGGCAAGTGTAGCCAGCGCCACGCCCCCACTCATCGTCATCAGCAGGCAGGACAATAGTCTCTTATTAGTGTAAAGGAACAAAGCACCGAGTGTGGTAAACAGGGCACAGAGCCTGACAATCCAGCTAATACCCACATCAGTTTCTTCTATCACCATCTCGATAACATGGATGGATAATTCTCTGAGGTCAGTTACTCCACTCATGGCATTAGATACCAGGAGCATATTAATGCCAGTAAGAATGATGCCTGTAACAACAGCAAAGGTTATAAACGACCTGAAATTAGTCAGGTTATAGGTTTCATGTCTGACACCGCTTATTCCATATATCTGAAAAAATGGCAATCCAAATATTACCATCAAATCCAGATAAAGAAGAAAACGAATAACAATCATAATCAGGTCGTTCATAATATTACTTCACTGTAAAGGTGTAATTACCGGTAATAGGGTGCGTATCTGAAGAAACCGCGCGCCAGTCAACACGATAAGTGCCAGCGGGTAAAGGCTCTCGCGGAATAATGACCATCGATTTAGGGTCAGCGCCTGGCGCCACTTTTGCCGCGACCGGCATCGGAGAATGTGATGACATGCCTTTCATACCCGTCATCGTTAATTTTGCACCTGAGAATTTCACGGTCAGATTTTCCGAGAAATTAAGCTGAATCTTTTCCGGGGCCGCTACGGCTGAATCAGCCTGTGGCACAGAGCTTTTTAATTCCGGATGGGCCATAGCAGAGAAAGCAACGCCCATAACGAGGCCACCTGTAAGAATGGCTTTATTTAAAATCGACATTTTATTTACCTGTTTAGTTGAGTGTTTTATATCAGTGCGTTAAAACCAGATTCTGGCTCCCGCCAGGAATACTACCTGATGGTCTTTCTCACCTTCTCTTTTCGCCATATCGGATGTTTTCCCGTAAAGTTGATTCCAGGAAACGCCTATATAGGGTGCAAACTCACGGCGTATTTCATAGCGCAGCCGGAGCCCCAGCTCTGTGTCAGTCAGTCCCCTGCCGCGACCCCGCGATTCATCATCCTGACTGTAGAAATTCACCTCATAGGATGGCTGGAGTATGAGCCGGTTAGTCAGTAAAACGTCGTATTCTCCTCCCAGACGAAGGGCTGCTTTTCCGCCATTACTGACAAAACCCGTAATTTCAGACTCAAAATTATAGAGTGCCAGCCCCTGAAAACCGACAGCAGCCCAGGTCCGGGCAGAAGCAGGTCTGAAATCCTGCCTGACACCCGCAACCAAATCCCACCATGGGCCAACCGCATGTCCCCAGAGTAACTGCGCTTCAGCCGCCTCCGTTTCCCCATTGCTTCGTTCACCTTCACTCTTTAGCCAAATCCGATCTGTGTCGCCTCCAATCCAGCTGTTAACACTCCAGCTGAAATTGTTGGTGTTATCCGACCGTTGCCATTCCAGTTGATCCAGCAGAACCAGATAATTAATCGCACTGTCGTGAATCGCATGCCCCTGTAAATTGCCGAATGCAGCCTTCCGGTCGGCATCGGTAACAGGCGGAATTGGCGTTCTGCTCTCAGTTACAATGGGCTCCATTGACGTCATCTCAGTGAAATTCTCATCTGCTGGCATCTGCATGGCAGACATGTCGTGCCCGGCGTGGGGATCTGCAGAGACGGAGCCCGCCGCAATAGAAAGCGGTGAGGTAAACAAACCGGCGACCAGAACAGGTATGGCCTTCAAATTTCTCTTCATTCGCATCATTCCTCCACCCGGACTTCACGAAACATTCCCATTTCCATGTGATAGAGCAAATGGCAGTGATACGCCCAGCGGCCAAGCGCATCTGCTGTCACTCTGTAACTGCGTTTTGTACCAGGGGGAACATCTATTGTGTGTTTACGAACCATGAAATTACCGTTTTCATCTTCCAGATCGCTCCACATACCATGCAGGTGAATGGGGTGAGTCATCATGGTATCGTTGATCAGCGTGATCCTGAGCCGCTCACCGTATTTCAGCAGCACCGGTGCGGCATCTGAAAACTTGATTCCGTTAAATGACCAGGCAAACTTTTCCATGTGGCCGGTTAAATGCAGTTCTATGGTACGGCCAGGTTCACGTCCGTCAGGATCCTCAAAGCGGCTTTTCAAATCCGCGTACGTGAGAACCTTTCTTCCGTTATTTCGAAGACCAATACCCGGATCATTTAATTTCGGAGAGACGCTCATCGCCTGCATATCAACCAGTGGGTTATCCGTTTCTGACGCAGGATGACTTTGCATACCCGGCATTCCGGCCATCCGGGAATGATCCATACCGGCCATGCTGCTGTGATCCATGGGCGCGGAGGATGTCCCGCTATCCGGAAGGTCAGCACCGTCCATAGACATCATCTCTCCGCTGTTATCCATGCCTCCCATCTGGCTGTGGTCCATTCCTGCCATATCATGTCCCATTCCCCCCATACCCATATCTTCCATGGTCAACAGAGGACGGGGATCGAGGGGGGAACGGCAGCACTTAACCCCTCTCTCGTGGCCAGTGTCCCTCGAGCGTAACCGGTCCTGTCCATGGATTGTGCGAAGATGGTATAGGCCTCACCCTGAGGCTCCACAATGACATCATAGGTTTCGGCAACGGCAATCCTGAATTCGTCAACGGTAACCGGGTTTACATACTGGCCATCTGCAGCCACGACCGTCATTTTCAGCCCGGGGATACGGATATCGAAATAGGTCATTGCCGAGCCGTTGATAAACCGTAAGCGTATCTTTTCACCGGGACGGAACAGTCCGGTCCAGTTTTTCAGCGGGGCCTGCCCGTTCATGAGATAGGTGTAGGTGTAGCCACTGACATCCGCGAGGTCAGTCGGATTCATTTTCATTTCAGCCCACATTTTCCGATCGGCAATGGTGGCTGACAGCCCCCTGGTATTCACGTCGCGGAAAAAAGAGCCAACGGTTGGTTTATTGAAATTGTAGTAATCCGACTGTTTTTTTAATTTTTTCAGCAGGCTGTGAGGATTTTCATCGGTCCAGTCAGACAACATGACCATATGCTCACGATCGTAAGCAAACGGTTCTGGCTCCCTGGCATCGATGATAATGGCACCGTATACCCCCTCCTGTTCCTGCAGACCGGAATGGCTGTGGTACCAGTAAGTCCCGTTCTGCTTAACCTTAAAGGTGTAAACGTAGGTATCATCAGGCTCTATGCCCATAAAACTCAGCCCCGGAACACCATCCATATTGGCCGGAAGAATAATGCCGTGCCAGTGAATGGACGTCTGTTCATTAAGACGGTTTTTGACCTTCAGGGTAATGGTGTCACCTTCTTTCCAGCGAAGAACGGGCCCCGGCAGGCCTCCATTGATTGTTTTGGCCTGACGCTCACTGCCCGTGATATTGACGGCCGTTTCACCAATGGTCAGGTCAAACTGAGTACCCTGCAGGGATGCGGCAACTGGCAGGCTCAGACTGGAACGCGCATTGAAACTCCATACGCCAAGACTTCCGGCTACGCCAGAGAGGGTTAACCCCTTCAGGAAAGTTCGTCGAGACGTTTTCAACAGCATGCGCATTCCCTTATTTAAAGTATGGTTACTGACAGAATTCGAGAACCGATTTAAATTAAATTACTGGTTCATCCACTTACAATGAAATGAAGCTAGCACACCTTAAGAAACAAATTCATTACAATCGTGTAATGTACATAGCTGTATTACATTTACGTCATCTTCCCCACAGGTTGATTATTTTTATATATGATCATAAGGACATCTTTTATGTACCTCAGAAGGTAATTACACATGAATATATTAATCACGACCACTGCGTTTACAGCTTTATTTTGTGGGGCAGCTTTTGCTCAGTCCAGTGATATTGCCCATGAAGCACATCGATTTGTTAATAATGCCTCAGCCGTCAGTCATGTGAATTCCTCGACGCATGAAAACTTACCGGACAGGGTTAATAAAAACAACACGCCCTCATTCTCTGAAATGAATGAACATGAAAGGGCCATTGTTGCTCATTCATTTATGAACAACAGCGCGTCCTATGCGCATCAGAAAATGATTGAGGAACATAAAAAAATGCTGTCCGGCAGTGATGCAAATTCAAAGACCTCGTCTTCTTCTTTTAACGAACTGAATGCCGGAGAAAAAGCCACTCTCGTGCATGAGCAGGTCAATAATGCCGGTGCGGAAGCACATCAGACGCAGGCAAGAAAGCTTCGCGGGCTGTATTCGACCAGGTAACTGCAGGCGGGTTAGTGCTTAGCGTCAGGTGCGCAGCAGGGCTTTACTGACGGGTTACGTAGCAGGACATGAGCCCCATATTGCTCTGCCGTAACCTGTTTCAGTCCCGTTAATCATCACCGTCGGGCTGGTCATACAGTTCCCAGAGCTTCAGGAGCAAACGGGAAACAAGATATGTTACAAAAATGACGACCATCAACGGTGCTCCCGATTAACTGACAGATGACACGCCTCCTGAAAACCCCTAGCATACGCCGCAGTGTTCATGCTAACGGCGAATTCCAGTAAATGTATTCTACCGATGTCGTAAAAGAAAATGCCTACCTTTCAGCCACCCGCTCGGGGCTGGAATCGAACGAGATCGCTACTCTTCAGCGCTCCTTGCCTTCCCGGTTTAATCTGCGGCATTTGAAAAAAAATGAATCATTAAAACTCGTACTGCAAAAGAAAGCGGGAAAATCACGTGTCGTGGCCTATAAATTTACGTCCGGTTCATTTAATTACACGGCGTATCGTATATCAGATAAAAAGTTCTATAACCTTTCCGATACTTCCGGGAAAGGCAGTCTCGATTATCCGTTACCGGCCACAGCAAGACTCAGTTCGCCTTTCAATCCTGCAAGACTTAACCCGGTATCGGGAAAAGTGAGTCCCCATAATGGCATTGATTATTCCATGCCCATGAACACGAAAATAGTCAGCGTCATCGACGGAAAAATCACCCGGGCCGAATACAACAGTACCATGGGATATTTTGTTGAAGTAACGGGAAAAGCCGGTGTTAAAACTCGCTATCTCCACCTCAATAAAATACTCGTTACTAAAGGGGCCAGGGTTACACGGGGAGGTGCTATTGCGTTATCCGGTAACAGCGGACGTTCATCCGGTCCTCATCTGCATTACGAGCTGGTCATCAATAACAACTCTGTTAACTCTCTGGCGTTCCGGGCAGCGGCACCCGCTGATAACAAACTCGAACAGCATGCCTTTGCGCATGCCAGAGACTACGAACGATACCTGGACTGATAACGGGACCGCGACGCGGCCCCGTCTGCCGGATTAATTTTTTTTATCGTTTTCACTTCCGTGATGTTGATGATCTCCATGCCCTCCGTGGCCGTGGAAAAGATGCATTAGCGGGCAGACCAGCAATAACAGATATGGCCAGTAACCTGCCACATGTGACCAGTGTTCGCGCAGGAGAGCAAATGCCGCGATCGCGGCGACAGCAATAAGCGCATAGGTGGTACTTTTCATACTGGACTCCTTCTGTTCGTAACTGACCCTTCACTCAGTGTTATTTCCCGAGCCTGACACTTTTCAGACGCAACGCATTCACAATGACGCTGACGGAGGAAAGAGCCATGGCCGCCGCCGCAATAACTGGCGACAGCAGTATTCCATACACAGGATAAAGCAGACCTGCAGCCACAGGCACGCCAAGTGCGTTGTAGATAAATGCAAAAAACAGATTCTGACGGATATTTTTCATGGTGATCTCTGACAGATGACGGGCCCTGTTCAGTATCATCAAGTCGCCTTTGAGAAGGGTGACTCCGGCACTTTCAATTGCCACATCTGTACCCGTTCCCATGGCTATACCCACGTCAGCCGCTGCCAGCGCCGGGGCATCATTCACACCGTCTCCGGCCATCGCAACCACATGGCCAGACGCTTTCAGTCGGGTTATCACTGCTTTTTTGCCATCCGGCAGAATTCCGGCTTCAACCTCATCTATTCCCAGTTTCCGTGCGACTGCTTCAGCAGTAAGCTGGTTATCCCCGGTGAGCATAACAATGCGGATCCCCGCCTGACGCAAAGCTTTAAGCGCATCCGGCGTGGTTGTTTTCACGGGATCCGAGATAGCTATCAGGCCTGCAAGGTCCCCGTCTGTGGCCACATAGATAACGGTAGCGCCTTCCATCCGCAACGTATCCGCAACGGCCTTTTGATTATCAATAACGATACTGTTTTCCTGCATAGCCAGTTCATTACCAATAACAACCCGTTGACCTTCGACATCGCCTGAGACACCTTTACCCGACGGTGCATCGAAATGAGTGACTGCGGGTATTGCGATCCCCTTTTCCTGTGCTGCTTTAACTACTGCCATACCCAGCGGATGCTGCGAGCCTTTTTCCACTGCGGCTGTTACACGCAAAAGAGATGTTTCCCCACCCGGATTGAGACTGATAATCCCTGTCACCGTAGGCGAACCTTCCGTGAGCGTGCCTGTTTTGTCGACAACCAGCGTGTCCACTTTTTCAAGACGCTCAAGGGCTTCGGCATTCCTGATTAACACCCCGGCCTGGGCTCCTTTGCCCACCCCCACCATTATCGACATCGGCGTGGCCAGCCCCAGCGCGCAGGGACAGGCAATAATCAGGACCGACACAGCCGCAATGAGACCGTGCGCCATCCTGGGCTCGGGCCCCCAGACAGACCAGATCACGAAAGCAACAACCGCGATAAGTATCACCAGAGGAACAAACCAGCCTGAAACGCTGTCAGCCATTCTCTGGATGGGGGCACGCGAACGCTGTGCATCAGCGACCATCTGAACAATTCGTGAGAGCATTGTTTCATCACCGACTTTCTCTGCACGGATGATGAGACTCCCTGTCTGATTAATGGTCCCCCCGATGACAGGGTCACCCTCCGTTTTGGTAACCGGCATAGATTCCCCGGTCACCATCGATTCATCAACGGTTGTTTTGCCTTCGATCACAATACCGTCGACCGGAATACTCTCTCCAGGTCTGATGCGGAGCTTATCGCCAGGCAGAACATCTTCCGCATTAATATCCGTTTCATGACCGTCATGATCCAGCCGCCTGGCGGTTTTGGGGGCAAGATTCAGTAGTGCAGTAATGGCACCTGAGGTTTGTTCCCGTGCCCGCAGCTCAAGAACCTGTCCCAGCAGAACAAGCACCGTAATAACTGCTGCGGCTTCAAAATAAACGGCCACCAGGCCATCCATGTTTCTGAACGATGCAGGAAACCAGGAGGGGAAGACGGTTGCAATGACGCTGTACACCCAGGCTACGCCGGTGCCCATTGCAACAAGGGTAAACATATTCAGGGAGCGGTTACGTAACGACATTCCGGCCCGGGCGAAGAATGGCCAGCCACACCACAACACGACAGGAGAGGCCAGAAGCAGCTGCAGCCATGTGTTGTACTGTGGCGGTACTGTATTCCTCAAGGCGGGAAACAGATGAGATCCCATTTCGAGTACCAGAACCGGAAACGCCAGCAACAACCCCAGCCAGAAGCGTCTTGTCATGTCGCGAAGTTCATCACTTGGCCCCGTGGATGCCGTAGCTACGAGCGGCTCCAGTGCCATTCCACAGACAGGACAGCTTCCGGGACCACTGCGGCGTATCTCCGGGTGCATCGGACATGTCCACACACCTTCAGAATTCTCTTTCTCCGCCTGGTGGTGAGGCTGTTTTATCTGATCAGGGCTGACTTCGTGATGATCGTGGTGATGGTGATGGGAATGTTCACTGGCATCTTCGGTAAGATAACGATCGGGATGGGCTTTAAATTTACTCTCACAGCTGGCGGAGCAGAAATAAAGTTGATGGTCCTGGTATCGAATGCTGCTGTGCGCCCTGTCGGGCAGGATGGCCATCCCGCACACGGGATCTCTCACCTTATGCAATACGTGGCTCTCGTCCGGGGATAATGTCTGCTCAGAAGCAGTCTGGTTGTTGTGTTGCACTGCATTGTCATTTTTCACAGTAACTCTCCTTATGCATACCGAAGCATCTTCTGTCTTCAGGGTATGTCATGGATGCGATTACCACGAATGCCGCCGGCATAAGAGTGCCTGCTGCCGGCGTCCCGTTATCAGCCGTTCCGCTGACTATTCGATTCGCTGGAAGACTTTTTTACTTCCATCCGGTGAGAATGCGATAACATCGTAAGCCTCTTTTCGGGCTCCCATCTCCATTCCAGGACTTCCTGCTGGCATACCGGGGGTGGCGAGACCGTATATACCTGAACCAGACTGCATTGCCTTATGTATCGTTGTCGCAGGCACATGGCCTTCAATGATCAAATTACCGGCAACCGCGGTATGACAACTTCGCAGTCCTGCAGGAATAGCATGCTTTTCTTTCAGGGCTGACAGCGCCTGATCATTCATGACGTGAGTTCGTACTTCAAACCCGTCTTTTTCCATCGCTTTGCCCCACAGGGAACAACAGCCACAGTTTTCAGATTTGTACATATCAATCACTTTTTCACTCGCCATCGCGGGCAGTGAAAGGCCGAGAGCCAGCGCCATCAGAACCACTTTTTTCATACTCACCTCTGTATATTATCGATTTAAACCCTGACGTCAGGGTGAATCAGTAAAGAAGGACACCCACAGGGGGTGCCCTTTCAGGTTCAGGACACGCTTTTTTTATGTCTGCGCAGCCAGATTAATTTGTAGGCGGCAGGAATAATGAACAGGGACAGCAGCGGAGCCGTGATCATCCCACCAATCATGGGTGCCGCGATACGGCTCATGACTTCTGAACCTGCACCGGTTCCCCAGAGTATTGGCAGCAGACCCGCAATGATCACCGCCACGGTCATGGCTTTCGGCCGGACACGCAGTACGGCACCATGATAGAGGGCTTCATCAAGGCCTTCCGGTGTGAACGTCTCTTTACGGGACAATTCCGGGTGCGCTTCAATGGCATGACGCAGATACATCAGCATGACCACGCCAAACTCTGCTGCCACCCCGGCCAGGGCGATAAATCCGGTTCCGGTCGCCACAGACATATGGAAGCCCTGCCAGTACAGGAACCATATCCCGCCAATCAACGCAAACGGCAGACTCATCAGAATCAGCAGGGCTTCGTCAACACGGCGAAATGCCAGATATAACAGGATGAAAATGATCATCACCGTCATCGGTACCATCAGTTTTAATTTCTTGTTGGCGTGCTCGAGTAATTCAAACTGTCCTGAGAATGCCACACTGGTCCCCGGTCTCAGTTTCACTTTCTCGCTGATGACCGTCTTAATATCGTTAACCACTGACACCATGTCCCTGCCGCGGGCATCAACATAAATCCAGCTGGCTGGCCGGGCATTTTCGGTTTTCAGCATGGTTGGTCCGGAAACGACTTTAATATCGGCAACATCGCCCAGTGTGATCTGCTGCTTCATCGGGGTCAGGATCGGCATCTGTTTCAGCGCCTGCGGACTGTTGCGGTAATCCTGTGGGTAACGAATGTTAATAGGGTACCGGGCCACGCCTTCCACCGTTTCCCCTACCGTCGCACCGCCGATGGCTGATGAGACGAACAGCTGGACATCACCTACTGTCATCCCGTACCGGGAAGCTTTTTCCCGGTTAATGTCCACATCAATGTAACGTCCACCTTCCAGTCGCTCAGCCAGGACAGACACCACACCCGGTACCGTTTTGGTTACCGCCTCGATACTCTGCGCCGTCGCGTCGATATCCGACAGAACAGTCCCGGACACTTTGATACCTATCGGGCTTTTGATCCCGGTTGAGAGCATATCAATACGGTTACGGATTGGCGGCACCCAGAGGTTTGCCAGCCCCGGTAAACGGACGGTCCTGTCGAGTTCTTCAATAATCTTGTCAATCGTCATGCCTGGACGCCACTGATCCTCAGGTTTGAGCTGGATCGTGGTTTCAACCATTTCGAGCGGTGCGGAATCCGTGGCGGTCTCTGCTTTACCGGTCTTGCCAAATACAGAGGCCACTTCAGGAACGCTTTTGATTAACTTGTCCGTCGTCTGCAGGAGCGCTGCAGCTTCAGCCGGAGAGACACCCGGCAGGGTCGACGGCATATACAACAGGTCGCCCTCGTTAATCTTCGGCAGAAACTCACCGCCCACCTGGCTCAGCGGCCAGATAACGGTGAAAATGGACAAGGCCGCAACCAGCAGGGTTGTTTTTGGCCAGTGGAGAACCCGCAACAGCAATGGATGATACGCTTTGATCAGTACCCGGTTCAGGGGGTTACTGGTCTCTGCAGGAATTTTCCCCCGGATCCAGAATCCCATCAGAATCGGAATGACGATGATGGCCAGCGCGGCCGCGCCCGCCATGGAGTACGTTTTCGTGAATGCCAGCGGGCCAAACAGACGTCCTTCCTGACCTTCCAGGGTAAAGATAGGAATAAAGGACAGGGTGATGATCAGCAGGCTGATAAACAGTGCGGGTCCCACTTCAACGGAGGCATCGGTAATCACCTTCCAGCGGGTGGCGTTGTCAATCTGCTCACCCGGATGCTGATGATCCCACTCCTCAAGCCGCTTATGCGCATTCTCAATCATCACAATGGCGGCATCCACCATCGCACCGACGGCAATCGCTATCCCTCCCAGCGACATGATATTGGCGTTCAGTCCCTGGAAGTGCATGACGATAAAGGCGATACACAGACCAAGCGGCAGAGAGATAATCGCCACCAGGGCAGAACGTACGTGCCACAGGAACAGGGCACAGACGATGGCCACCACGATAAACTCTTCCAGAAGTTTGGAACTGAGGTTATCAATCGCCCGGTCGATGAGCTGGCTGCGATCGTAGGTGGTCACGATTTCAACGCCTTCCGGCAGGCTGGCCTTCAGCGTCTCAAGTTTATCCCTCACTGCCGTGATAACGTCGCGTGCATTTTTACCCGACCGCAGGATCACCACGCCGCCAGCGACTTCGCCCTGGCCGTTCAGCTCGGCAATACCACGCCGCATTTCAGGCCCGGTCTGCACGCGGGCAACATCCCGCAGATAAACCGGCACGCCGTTCTCGCCTGTTTTCAGGACGATGTTATTAAAATCATCAATGCTCTGAAGATAACCGCTGGCACGGACCATATACTCAGCTTCGGCCATTTCAACGGATGAGCCACCGGCCTCCTGGTTAGACGATTCAAGGGCCTGTTTCACTTCGGGCAGGCTGATACCATACTGAGACAGTTTTACCGGATTGACCTGAATCTGGTACTGTTTCACCACGCCGCCAACCGAAGCGACCTCAGCCACGTTCGGGATGGTTTTCAGCTCAAATTTCAGGAACCAGTCCTGCAGAGAACGCAGTTCTGAAAGGTCGTGTTTTCCGCTGCGATCGACAAGGGCATATTCAAATATCCAGCCCACCCCCGTGGCGTCCGGACCGATTTCAGAACTCACACCGGCGGGCAGTTTTCCCTGTACCTGGTTCAGGTACTCCAGCACGCGGGAACGGGCCCAGTACAGATCGGTGCCGTCTTCAAAAATGACATACACATACGAATCACCGAACTGTGAAAAACCACGCACGGTTTTTGCGCCAGGCACGGACAGCATGGTGGTGGTAAGTGGATAGGTGACCTGGTTTTCTACAATCTGCGGGGCCTGGCCGGGATAGCTGGTTTTGATAATGACCTGCACATCTGACAGGTCAGGCAAGGCATCGACAGGCGTGTTAATAATCGTCCATGTGCCCCAGATGCTGAGAAACAGGGCCCCCATCATGACCAGGAAACGGTTGGCGACAGAGCGCCGGATAATCCATTCAATCATCGTCGTCTCCTCAGTGCCCTGAATGCATATTTACAGGCTGGTCAGACATTGCTGGCATACTGCTTTCTGTTTTTTCAGGGTGGCGCATACGTTCCAGTGCGCCCGTAATATTGGCTTCAGAGTCAATGAGGAACAGGCCACTGACCACCACGGTATCGCCTTCATTCAGGCCGGAGCCGATGCCGGACTGTTGCTGTGACTCATGCAGAACGTGGATCTGTTTCGGCACAAACTTGCCTTCATCATCAACAGTAATCACGCGCTGTTCTTTGCCGGTATCGATAACGGCCTGGCTTGGTATCAGCAGCATCTCCTGGCTCCTGGTATTCAGTTTCAGATAGGCATTCATGCCCGGCTTGAGAAACTCATCCTTATTAGAAACCTGGAGACGGACCTGAAGCGTACGGGTTGTCTGATCCACGCTGGGAAGAATGTTCCATTTTTCGACATGGAATGTTTTATCCGGATAAGCCGGTACCGAAATTTCAAACTGCGACGTATCTTTCAGCAGATAGGCGATAGATTCTGGCACTGCAGCGCTGATCCAGACCGGGTCCATTCCCTGAATCTGAGCCACCACCTTATCTTTCGAAATATTC
This sequence comes from Enterobacter sp. T2, assembly GCF_010692925.1. Lineage (NCBI taxonomy): Bacteria > Pseudomonadati > Pseudomonadota > Gammaproteobacteria > Enterobacterales > Enterobacteriaceae > Enterobacter > Enterobacter sp. T2. The sequence continues at coordinate 4,513,821 of NZ_CP048736.1, forward strand.
ATGCCGGTGCGCAGGTCAAATGCAGTAATGACGCCATCAATAGGTGCTTTAATGGTAAAACGGGTCTGGATGGTGCGGGTTGTACGCAGCCTTTGAATATCCTCTTCCGGCATACCAGCCAGACGAAGTCGCTCCAGAACCCCTTTTATCTGGGTTGGCGTACCGCCTGTACCGGATAACAGCAGGAACTCACTTTGTGCCTCAACCCATTCAGGAATGGTGATATCGATAAGCGGCGTGCCTTTCTTCACATGATCGCCAATCGTCAGGGGATACACTTTTTCGACGAAACCGTCAGAACGCGCCTGCACAATGACAAACTGATACTCGTTGTAACTGACATTAGCCGGGATTGTCTGAGAATAATTCAGCATTCCTCGCGTGACTTTTTGCGTTTTTAATCCCAGATTCTGAACCTGGGTTGGGTCGATACGGATCCCGCCACTGCTTTTATCGCCACTTTCATCAGCATATTTTGGCACCAGGTCCATATCCATAAAGGGCGATTTTCCGGGTTTATCAAATTTGGTATCCGGTTTCATCGGGTCATACCAGAAAAGTACCTTTTTCTCCGGTGCCTTTTGTTCTGTTTGTACTGTTTTTTGTGATGAGTTTACATACTGCCAGGCAGTAACCGATATCAGCCCTCCTGCTATGAGGCTGCTGATAATTATTGCAGCATATTTTATCTTTAAAGAAGCCATACAATTTCTCGCTGAAAAATCAAAACACCTGGCATATGCGCCCGATCATTCATTCACAGTAATCCCTTAATGAATGTTCAGGCGCACTGGATGTATTCGCTCCGGACTGTTAATCAGGATTGCGTCACGTTAATGCTTTTGAGTAAGGAGATATTGCCCTGCTGAATAAACGAGAAATCGACATGGTTGCCGGTTTTCAGGGCATTGATAGCGTCGTCTGCATTAACAAAAGTGAAGCGCATGGTCATTGCAGGCCAGCCCACCGCAGGGATTGCTTCGTGCGAAATGGTGATTTTTTTACTATTCATATCAATGTCTTTAACGACACCGGTGCCCTTGATAACCTGCTGTACCGAAGCATCACTGGCAGCATTCATATCGCCATGCTGATGTGTTTCAGCATGAAGACCGGCAGAGAACATGACAGAGAAGGCACCAAATAAAACGGCTTTAAGTGAATTACGCATTTTTAATTTCCTGATTAATTAAATAAATTTACTCTACCCAACCGCCACCCAGCGCGGTAAACAGATTAATTTCGTTAACCTGTCGGGAATAGGTAAGATCGAGAATGGTTTGCTGCGTAGCGAAGAGGGAACGTTCTGCATCCAGCACTTCGATGTAACTGACAGCACCACTTGCATACAATCCTCTGGCACGCTGGAGAGTTATCTGAAGTGAATCAAGATAACGCTGCTGTGACTCAAGTTGCTGGCTAAGGCTGTCGCGCAGCGCAAGCGTGTCGGAAACATCCTTAAAGGCTGACTGAATTTTTTGTTCGTAATTAACCACCGACTGTTGCTGGCGAATTTCAGCCAGCTTCAGATTGGCTTTATTCCTGCCAGCATTAAATATAGGAATTTCAATTTTAGGGATAAAATTCCACATTCCACTTCCTGACGTAAACAGGCTGGACAGCTCCGTACTGCTTGCGGAAAGACCACTGGTCAGGGTAATGGAGGGGAAAAAGGCCGCTCGCGCTGCGCCAATATTGGCATCAGCCGCTTTCAGCTGATATTCCGCTTCCATAATATCCGGTCGCTGCAGCAAAATTTGTGAAGACAGATTTGGTGGCAATTTTACTGGTGCTATCTCCCCGCCTTTCATCCCTTTTTCTGACGGAAGTGCGCGGTACGTTCCCAGCACCAGTTGCAGGGCATTGTTTGCCTGAGCCAGATCGCCTTCTCGTTTGGCTATTTCGGCGCGGGTACTTTCGATTTGTCCTCTCGCCTGTTCAAGCGCCAGAACGTTCGTACTCCCGGTCACGAGCTGCTGCTCAACGAAAGCATAGGACTGTTGATAATTTTTCAGCGTTTCCCGCGCAATACGGAGTTGTTCGTACGCCAGTTGCTGGCTGAAATAGCTTTGTGAAACGTTGGATACCAGCAGGATGTGTACGGCCCGACGGGCTTCTTCGCTGGCAAAGTAGTTCTGGCGATCAGCGTCACTCATGTTCTTAAGTTTGCCGAAAAAATCGAGCTCATAGCTGAGTTCCAGACCCGCGTCGTACTCCTGTGTGGTCGGCTTGTCGCCTTTCAGGCCACCGCTGTATGTGATCCCGGATGAGGCATTCAACTGGGGATAACGATCTGCATCCGTGACGTTGAACTGGGCCCGGGCCTCTTCAACCTTCAGGGCAGCCATTCTCAAATCACGGTTATTATTCAGGGCTTCAGTAATCAGCCGTGTAACCTGGGGATCGACAAAAAAGTTACGCCAGCCCGTATCCTGATAACCATTCACTGCTGGCGTCAGGCTGTTTCGGGACAGTGAAAACTGCTGGGGTACCGGTGCTGCCGGGCGCTGATATTCAGGAGCCAGAGAGACACAACCGGCCAGGATGAATATCGTGCTAATGCTGAGTAATTTTAATTTGAACATAACGCTTCTCGTCCAGGCAGACCTGGTAAATGGTTCAAATGAAGTCCAGAGTATTGATAGGGGTACTTTACCGAACGCTCTCTGTTTGGCGGGTGACAGGATAATGACAATGTTGTCATTTTTGCTGTAATCCGTTGATAACGATCGTGGGCGCAATAGAATGACCTTAGCAGCCAGCCGGGGAGCAAGATGAAAATATTGATCGTCGAAGACGAAATTAAAACAGGTGAATATCTCAGCAAAGGGCTTACAGAGGCAGGGTTCGTAGTGGATCACGCTGATAATGGTCTTACCGGATATCATCTCGCCATGACAGCCGAGTATGATTTAGTCATTCTGGACATCATGCTGCCTGATGTGAACGGCTGGGATATCATCCGCATGCTGCGCACTGCCGGAAAGGGTATGCCGGTCTTACTGCTGACGGCCCTCGGCACGATCGAACACAGGGTCAAAGGACTGGAACTGGGTGCGGACGATTATCTGGTTAAACCCTTTGCGTTTGCCGAACTGCTGGCCCGGGTGAGAACCCTTCTGAGGCGGGGAAACACGATGATCACGGAAAGCCAGTTGAAGGTGGCTGATCTCTCGATGGATCTCGTATCCAGAAAAGTCAGTCGCGCCGGAAACCGCATTGTGCTCACCAGTAAAGAGTTCAGCCTGCTGGAATTTTTCATTCGGCATCAGGGCGAGGTTCTTCCCCGCTCCCTGATTGCCTCTCAGGTCTGGGACATGAATTTTGACAGCGACACTAACGCGATTGATGTCGCCGTAAAGCGACTCCGCGCTAAAATAGACAACGATTACGGGACAAAGCTGATCCAGACTGTCCGGGGCGTGGGCTATATGCTGGAGGCCCCGGATGCATAGCAAACCTTCCAGGCGCCCTTTCTCACTCGCCCTGCGGCTGACCTTTTTTATCAGCCTGTCCACGATACTGGCTTTTATCGCCTTCACCTGGTTTATGCTGCATTCTGTTGAAAATCATTTTGCCGAGCAGGATGTCAGCGATCTTCAACAAATCAGCACTACCCTGAACCGTATACTGCAGTCCCCGGTGGATCCGGATGAAAAAAAAGTAAGCAAAATAAAGGAGTCGATTGCCAGCTACCGCAACGTTGCCCTTTTGCTCCTCAATCCCAGGGGGGAAGTGCTCTTTAGTTCAGCGCAGGGGGCGGCACTACGCCCGGCCGTGAATTCCGCAGATTTTAGCGAGCACAGCCGCGCACGGGATGTCTTTCTCTGGACGGTGGAGGATCCTGCGAGACCGATGGATACCGGGTCTGAAATGAAGATGGAAACATACCGGATTATCGCCTCCTCTGGCCAGGCGATATTTCAGGGCAAACAGCAGAACTATGTCATGCTGACTGGCCTCTCCATTAATTTCCATCTCCATTACCTCGATGCGCTGAAAAAAAATCTGATTGCGATCGCCGTCGTGATAAGCCTGCTGATTGTTCTGATCATTCGCATCGCTGTCCGTCAGGGGCACCTGCCCCTTCGTAATGTCAGCAATGCCATTAAAAACATCACCTCCGAGAATCTTGATGCGCGGCTGGAACCGACACGCGTTCCCATTGAGCTGGAGCAGCTGGTTATCTCGTTCAATCATATGATTGGAAAGATTGAGGATGTCTTTACCCGCCAGGCCAATTTCTCTGCCGATATCGCGCACGAGATCAGAACGCCCATCACCAATCTGGTGACGCAGACTGAAATCGCACTGAGTCAGGATCGAACCCAGAAGGAACTTGAGGATGTCCTCTACTCCAGTCTTGAAGAGTATAACCGGATGACCAAAATGGTCAGCGACATGCTGTTTCTGGCGCAGGCGGACAATAATCAGCTGATACCTGACAGGGTCCGGTTTGACCTCAGAGCAGAAGTCATGAAAGTCTTCGAGTTTTTCGAAGCCTGGGCCGAAGAACGCAATATCACGCTCAAATTTAACGGAATGCCCTGCCTGGTTGAGGGAGATCCACAAATGTTCAGAAGAGCGATCAATAATCTGTTATCCAATGCCCTGCGTTATACCCCGGAGGGACAGGCCATCACCGTCTCAATAAGAGAGCAGGAGAGTTTTTTTGACCTTGTGATTGAAAATCCGGGGAAACCAATCCCTGAAGAACATTTATTAAGGCTTTTTGACCGTTTTTATCGGGTGGATCCGTCCAGACAACGAAAAGGAGAAGGCAGCGGCATCGGCCTTGCGATTGTAAAGTCAATCGTGGAAGCACATCACGGAAGAGTGCGGGTGGAATCGGACGTACGCTCCACGCGTTTTATCTTATCCGTGCCCAGACTGGAGAAAATGATCCCGGAAATCCAATGCTGAGAATAAAGATTTAAATGACAAAGATGTCATTAGCCTGTCATGCAGCAAACAGAAGCCATTCGATATAATTAGTGCAACTTATCAGGAAGGCTGGATTGCTTCATCAATACCCGGCGTCAGAGTACGCCAGGAAATGAATATCCAGCCTTCTCCCGGAGAAATAAACGCTGCCGAACCTGTTTCAGTTATGGAACTGAAAACACCGGTTGTACTTCCCCGGACATCACTAATTCAGAAATGGAGAGTTATCATGAAAAATATCGTATTAGCATCTTTGCTGGGCTTTGGTTTAATTACATCGTCCTGGGCCACTGAAACCGTGAATATCCATGATCGCGTCAACAATGCACAGGCTCCTGCTCACCAGATGCAGTCTGCTGCGGCTCCTGTCGGGATCCAGGGGACTGCTCCTCGTATGACCGGTATGGACCAGCATGAACAGGCCATTATTGCTCATGAAACCATGACGAACGGCTCGGCGGATGCGCACCAGAAAATGGTGGAAAGTCATCAGAAGATGATGGGAAATAACACAGTATCCACGACCGTCCCGTCAACATCTTACACGGCGATGAATGAGCATGAAAGAGCAGCGGTTGCCCATGAATTCATGAATAACGGGCAATCCGGCCCACATCAGGCCATGGCCGAAGCGCACCGCCGCATGATCAATGCAGGCTGAATGCGACTGTAGTATCCGTGCTTTTACCCTTTCCTTGATAGATTATTCCTTAACCGGATATGTTGTGAGATTTTTGCCCCCGTCAGGGGGCTTTTTTATCTGACTCAGCTACAATTAACCGGTACCTACCTGAAAAGGATTTATTAAATGAAAATCAAAAACACCCTTTTTGTAATATTAATGTTATCCCTGCCAGCCATTTCTGCTGAACATTCGGAAATGAAAATGTCAGATATGCACTCATCGGCATCGTCACAGGAATATATGGCTGGCATGAAAGACATGCATGACAAAATGATGGCCGCCGTTAATGAGCCCGATCCCGATAAGGCCTTTGCAAAAGGTATGATCGCACACCATGAAGGAGCAATAGCAATGGCTGAGACCGAACTTAAATACGGAAAAGATCCCGAAATGAGAAAGCTTGCGCAGGACATCATTAAAGCTCAGAAAGGTGAAATCGAGCAGATGAATAAATGGCTTGGCAGTCAAAAATAAAGATTGCAAAAACGCCATAATAAGCGTAATTTTAATTCACTCCCGGGCACGGGAGCCTGTTAAACGTTAAATAATTAAAACCCGATTAATTTCGGGTTTTTTATATACTATACTCCGGTCCTTTGCTGTGGACCGGAATATATGCAGCAGCGATAATTTTTACACATTATCTCGTCATGGCAACAATATCGCTCAGGATCTCAACCAGCTCAATCCTTTCCTGCATTCCGTCATGATAGGTTGATCTTGAGATGATTCTTTCCGCTGTCATCCGGGGCCAGAATTTATCAAGCACATTATCGGGCTTCATTCCCACCGCCCGGCCAATTATTTTTTTAGCATCACAGGTGTCCGTAAACGTGACGGCTACACCGGTCATTTCTTCGATCAGATCCGGGCAGAGATAGTTCTCTATTTCACGTTTACGCGTGGCGAAGAATACCTTACCGGCATCCTCCACTTCTCTTTTACGTTTCTGAATGGACATAACCTGTGCAGGGTCTCCCCCAATATCGGAGTCCAGAAAAACGCACCAGGGAAGCCCCAGATCGTTGGCCAGATTCAATGTAACCCAGTGTTTGACGCTGCCACACCCTCCTATGAGGACTGGCACTATTTTCACGTCCTCCAGAGAGGCTGGCAGCACACCTGACTGTTTTAATGAACTGGCCGCATGCCTCAGGAAAGTGACATCCGACTTTCCCTCTACCAGAACAATCCCCTTCGCCCTTTCCATACCGGTCTCTGGTAGCACCCCCAGGCTTTCAGTGGCTTCCTTCAGCACAGCGTCATCCGGCATTTTTACTACGGGTTCACCCGCCTCATTTCGGGTGACATAACGTACACCTTCGACAGGGATCAATCCGGCCAGCGCCGGGACATGGGTGGTGACGATAATCTGACGGTGCGGCTGGCCTGCCAGTGCCAGCAACGCTTTCATCAGCATCATCTGATAGTTTGGATGCTGTGACGTTTCAGGCTCTTCGATGGCATAAATCATGTTTCTGGGCGTCCCCGCGACATTCTTTTCAGCCTCAGCCCGGAAAAAATTCAACAGGATAAGCCTCCTTATCCCGCTGCCGCGCTTATTGATGGGGATGCCATTTTCCCCGTCCAGGGTGAAATTGAAGGTCCACTTGGGTTTTTCCTTAAATCGTGGAGTCAGTTCACTGGCGAGTTCGGGGGCCATTTCACGTAATTTATCCAGCGTTCTCTGTGCGACATCCAGTACGCTGTCCTGGATCTCATTTTCCAGCGCTGTAATTTTGTCCTGCAGCGCCGCCTGAGCGTCTTTTACGGCCTGCTGTAAGGGGTTTTTAGCTTCTGAATCCCCGTCGCTGCTTTCCCTGTCGGCTTTGAAAATCGCATACGTGGGCAGCAAATCGAGGATCTTACCCCATAATGATTTTGTGTCGGTTCCAAACTCTTTATCGACATCCAGCAACATTTCCGAACAGGTATAGGGAGCGGCGGCTTCCCTGATGGCCTGACGCCATAACGATGCGGTGCGTTTATCCGCCACATTTTTTTCAACTTCTTTTCCCACCGCCTTGAGTTCGGAAATTTTCATGCCCAGTAAATTTCTCAGGGGCTCCTCATCCGGGTGGATGCAGCGGATGCAGGTCTGCTCCGGTTTTCCTGAGGTCGTTGCTTTAAACGTTTTGACGATTTCAAAATTGCCGTCTTCATTCAGCAGATGTTCTGAGGCGAGCGTGGTCTGCACCCTGTCGTCGATCATGATAAAATCGGGCAGATCATCGAATTCACAGGCTATTTCAAAACGGCCCTCCCCTTCTCTCAGGCTGAAACAGTTCATGTCATTCTTGTCAGCCTTCATTCCTTCTGTTTCAAAAAAAATAGCCAGCGCTTCCAGAAGCGTTGATTTCCCAAAGTCATTACGACCAACAATGCCCGTCATGCCTTCATCAATAATGATTTCAGTAGAGTTTCTGTAGCCTCTGAAGTTTTTCAGTTTTAATTTTTTGAGCCGCATATGAAGTCCTGTGTGTAAGAAAGCGTTTTGCTGCAACCTGAATACAAAATATATTTTCAAATGCCTGCCAGCATGCAGGGATAACCGTTATTGAGAATATCTTAACGACATTTCTGGATTATGATCTGGTCGCGCTTTCTGAACTTTACTGCTCCTCAAAACACCGGAAGCCAACTTGTGGTTCGATACATGGCTAAGTTAAAACTCCAGAATGATGGGTAATAATTTCAATGCTCATTATATTTTTTGGAACTGACTCATGGCTTTTATGACTTAAATGATAATAATACACATTCTTTGATATTAATTATGTCGTACGGACATTGATAAATTTAAAGGTAGATAGATTTTCATTTACGGATTATTTCCTAAATTCATCGATAATGTGATCGACATAAAATTTTCATTTAAGAGTGAAGAGATAATTTATGGTTGTCCGAAACAGCTCAAACTGGTGTATTTAACATAACAGAAGAAACGAAAGGCTTCATAGCAACCTGATACTTCAGGCCGCTAAGGGGTTAATATTGCTGCAGACAATTAGACCGGGAAGCGCATGGCGTCACCATTTCTCCCGCCTGGCTGGAAGTGAAGAATCATTGTGCAAAGCTCCGTATTCGGGCTTTGCATCTGACAATGGTTCCCTGGATGAAAGTACGATCTCCACTCCAAGGACGCTGAACACTCTAAACAAACGCTCAAAACCCACACTTGCAGGGTTGGCCTCCAGTCGGGCATAAGTTTGCTGTGTTACACCCAAACGTTCAGAAACATCTCTTTGCGTCAGTCCATTGGCTTTGCGAAAGCCGATTAAAACAGGACGCAACTGATTCAAGGTCTTCAAAGCGTATTGAGTGTTCATAAGTGATCTTCCGTATCGACGGGTTAACAAGCACAACGAATGGATTTACAGCAGATAAGCTGTAATACTCATTAACAGACTATAGGCTGTAATACGCCTCTTGCCAAGATTCGGCATCTTTCAAAAACAAGGCCGTGTTGAGTAAGGGAAGGTGCGAACAAGTTCCTGATATGAGATCATCATATTCATCCGGAGCGCATCCCAGAGGGACATCATGAGCCATCAACTCACCTTCGCCGATAGTGAATTCAGCACTAAGCGCCGTCAGACCCGAAAAGAGATTTTCCTCTCCCGCATGGAGCAGATTCTGCCATGGCAAAACATGGTGGAAGTCATCGAGCCGTTTTATCCCAAGGCGGGCAATGGCCGACGGCCCTATCCGCTGGAGACCATGCTGCGTATTCACTGCATGCAGCATTGGTACAACCTGAGCGACGGTGCCATGGAAGATGCCCTGTACGAAATCGCCTCCATGCGCCTGTTTGCCCGATTATCCCTGGATAGCGCCCTGCCGGATCGCACCACCATCATGAATTTCCGCCACCTGCTCGAGCAGCATCAACTGGCCCGTCAATTGTTCAAGACCATCAATCGCTGGCTGGCCGAAGCAGGCGTCATGATGACCCAAGGCACTTTGGTGGATGCCACCATCATTGAGGCACCCAGCTCTACCAAGAACAAAGAGCAGCAACGCGATCCGGAGATGCATCAGACCAAGAAAGGCAATCAGTGGCACTTTGGCATGAAGGCCCACATTGGTGTCGATGCCAAGAGTGGCCTGACCCACAGCCTAGTCACCACCGCGGCCAACGAGCATGACCTCAATCAGCTGGGTAATCTGCTTCATGGAGAGGAGCAATTTGTCTCAGCCGATGCCGGCTACCAAGGAGCGCCACAGCGCGAGGAGCTGGCCGAGGTGGATGTGGACTGGCTGATCGCCGAGCGTCCCGGCAAGGTAAAAACCTTGAAGCAGCATCCGCGCAAGAACAAAACGGCCATCAACATCGAATACATGAAAGCCAGCATCCGTGCCAGGGTGGAGCACCCGTTTCGCATCATCAAGCGGCAGTTCGGCTTCGTGAAAGCCAGATACAAAGGGCTGCTGAAAAACGATAACCAACTGGCGATGTTATTCACCCTGGCCAACCTGTTTCGGGTGGACCAAATGATACGTCAGTGGGAGAGATCTCAGTAAAAACCGGAAATAACGCCAGAAATGGTGGAAAAAATAGCCTAAATAGGCTGATTCGATGTGTTTGCGGGAAAAAAATCGGCCCAGATCCGCGAAATTTTAATCAGCGAGTCAGCTTGGGAAGAAATGACCTGCTTATTCGCACCTTCCCTGTCATCGGCGGCGGTACGCTGGCTACCGTGAGCACCTACACACTCAGCTGCCTGATGAGCGCCGCTCTGGAGTTACCGCGTTGCTGCATTGTGATTGCCAACCTATCCGGCAGCTATGTGGCTCAGACCAAGGCAATTGCCGAAGCAATCTCTAACCTCCAGCAAGAAGCCAGTCGCCAAGCGAGCACCATCACCCCCGTGCAGTTGGCGGGTACCTGTTCATCCCTGGCGCCTCTCCGCCTTGATGCTGGCAGATTCAGTCTGGCCTCGCGGTTCGACCTACCGAAATATCGGCGGTTACATTGTCCCCAGAGCTTCAGACCCGGCTGTTACCGGCCACGCCTGTCTGGGTAGGGAACGAGTGGTGGAACAGTCGGTTCCGTCGGGCGTTAACCTGCGGAACAGAAACCCATGCGACTTTCAGGTCGCACTGCCGAAATAATACTGGTTTCCCTTCTTGGTCTGGTGCATTTCCGGGTCGCGCTTGCCGTCCTTGTTCTTGGTCGAACTGGGCGCATTGATCAGCGTTGCATCGACGATGGTGCCCTGGCGCAGCGACAGGCCGCGGTCGCCCAGAGCCATTGATGACAGCGAGGATGCCGGCCGCCAGCTCGTGTTTCTCCAGCAAGCGGCGGAAGTTGAGAATGGTGGTTTCGTCGGGGATGCGCTCCAGGTGCAGCCCGGCAAACTGGCGCAGGATCGTGGTTTCGTACAGCGCTTCCTCCATCGCTGGATCGCTGTAGCCGAACCAGTTCTGCAGCAGATGCACACGCAGCATCGCCATCAACGGGTAGGCCGGACGGCCACCTTCACCCTTCGGATAATGTGGCTCGATCAAAGCAATCAAGCCCTTCCACGGCACCACCCGATCCATCTCGATCAGGAACAACTCCTTGCGGGTTTGCTTGCGCTTGCCAGCGTACTCGGCGTCGGCGAAGGTCATCTGCTTCATCGGGAAACTCGGTGGGTGGGGGCGCGGTATTTTGCCAAATCAGAAAGTCTTTTTCAGAGTTTCCCTAGGCTGACAAGCCAAGCGCTGGATCGCAACCATCCATCACCTTATCCAGCTAGATCTGCCTCCTCCAATAAGTGCCGCACAAATCCCGGCGGGTGCAGATTTCCGGGAGGTTTGCGCCAGATCAGTTGGAGACGCTTTTCAAGCCCCGGGATGGGAAGAGCTACCAGCGCGCCACTGCGAACTTCGTCTTGTACTGCGGAAGCCATCACCAACGACACGCCGAGTCCCGCCCTCACTGCTTGTTTGACTGCCTCGGTGCTGCCTAGCTGCATACCGCTGCGAGGCACGCCCAGTTCGCCAAAGTATTCGGTCAGAAGCCGTCCGGTACCGCTACCCGGTTCACCTCCCAGCATCGGCAGGTCCACCAGACGATCACGTTCTATGCACCCTGCTTCAGCCAGCGCATGGTCGGGGCTGACGATAAGCACCAGCGGCTCGACCCGCCAGAGGCGGTGTTCGAAGTCGGGGTGAGGTAGCCACCATTCCATGATCGCGGCGTCGAGCTGGCCCGCCAGTAGCTGGTCGGCCACATCCGGGTTGGCGGCGATGCGCAGATCCACCTCGCCCCTCTCATTTGCGGTCGTCAGATAGTTGCGCACGAATGGCTGGAGAAGGTAGGTGCCGATGTTGGTGCTGGCCCCGACGCGCTCACGATTGCCATGCAGGGCTTCTAGCGCCCGGGCGTGCATGTCGAGCAAGGCGGTCGCATGCGGCATGAAGGCCAGCGCCCGTGTGGTAGGCTGGCAGCCGCTACGACTGCGCTGCACCAGCGTTACGCCGACCTGCTCTTCAAGCTTCTGCAAGTGCTGCGACACCGTCGGCTGGGCCAGCCCCAACGCCCTCGCCGCGCTCTGAAAACTGCCTGTTTGAACGATCGCTACCAGGCTCTTCAGCCAGACCGGATTCAACATGCGGCAGGCTCGGCCTTGGGCAGACGGTTCGCAGCGTTGATTGGGCGCGCACCTGCCAATACCTGGATGATGTTCTGCGCTGCACAACGTTCAATCTCCAGGCGCACCGCGCGCACTGCCGACCCTATGTGCGGAGTGAACAGCGTATTCGGATGCGCGAGCAGCGCAGGATCGATCAGCCGCGGCCGGTCCGCGCGAGCCCAGTCTTCCATTTCGAATACATCCGCCGCATACCCGCCGAGCTGGCCTCGCTCAAGCGCCGCGAGCACGGCGGCTTCATCCACTACCGAACCACGACAGGGGTTTACAAGCAGAGCGCCCGGCCGTACGAGGGCAAGCAGCTCGGCGTTGACCAGATGCTGGGTATCGGCATTCAAGGGAAGCGCCAGCAGGATGAAGTCCGAGCTGGCGAAGAGTTCGCTGCACGCCACCTGGCGCAGGCCGAGCCGTTGCTCGGTTTGTGTATCCAGAGCCTTCGCCTCGTGGTACTGCAGGGTCGCGCCCCATCCCTGCAAGCGCTCAGCCATGGCCAGTCCGATGGCGCCCATGCCAAGGATGCCGACCGTAGCGTTATCCAGCCCCGTGCCGTAGAACTGTGGTTGCCAGCCCTGGAACTCGCCAGAGCGGACGAACGCATCTGCTGCCCGCAGATGCCGCCCCAGCCCCACCGCCAGTCCGATCGCCAGCTCGGCAGTCGGGACCGTCAACAGATCAGGCACGAAGGTCAGCCAGACCCCGCGGGCAGTACAGGCGTCCACATCGAAATTGTCGAAGCCCTTGAGCGCGCAGCCGACTACACGCAGCTCAGGGCAGGCTTGAAGAAAGTCTGCATCGACCCGATCGGGCATGAACGCCATCATCGCCTGAGCATCGCGACAGCGGCGCAGAATTTCCTCGCGCGTCAGCGTGCTGTCGGTCTGGTTGGTCACCAGCTCGCAATGTGGCGCCAGCAGTTGCAGGATCTCATCGTGTACTCGGTGAGTTATAACGAGTTTCGGCAGCATGTTTTGTCCTATTTGAAACGTTTGCGCAGCACGCCACTGAAGGCGTCTACTAGCGTGACCATGGCCAGGATGACCAGCAGGATTGCTGCAACCTCCTGGTACTGCATGATGCGCAGCGAGCCCATGAGTTCGAAGCCGATACCGCCGGCGCCAACCATGCCCATCACGGTGGAGGCGCGAAAGTTGTATTCCCAGCGGTAGATCGCCACGTCGGCGAACTGCGGCGTCACCTGTGGCAAAACCGCGTGCAGCAGCACTTGCATCGGCGTAGCCCCCGCCGCCCGAGCGGCTTCCACCGGCGCTTCGTCGACGTGCTCGATGGCCTCGGCGAAGAACTTGCTGACCATGCCGACCGAATGCAGACCCAGGGCAAGCACGCCCGGCAAGGCGCCGAACCCTACGGCTGCAACGAAGATGATGCCCATGATCAGCTCCGGCACCGACCGCAGGGCATTGAGCAGCACCCGGGCAACACCGAACACAAGGGGGTGCGGCGCCGTATTGCGCGCTGCAACGAAGGCCACCACCAGCGAGAACACCACTGCGATGGCCGTACCGGCGATGCTCATCGCCAAGGTGTCGATCAAGGGGCGAATCCAGCTTCGATAGCCCGAAAAGTCTGGCGGCATGGCCTCGCCTGCCAGGGTCGCGATGGAGGGCAGCCCGTTCAGCAGCGTGGTGGCATCGAGCAGCCCCACGTACCAGCAGGCCAACAGCACCACTCCGAATACAATCGCCACCTGCCCCAGCTGGCGCCACCAACCGAGGCCGAAGCCTCGAAGGATGTGCTCGCGTTGCTCTGCAGGCAGCGCCTGCACGTCGTAATGAGTAGACATATCGGTGCTCACATCGTGGCGAAGTCGAGGCCGAGCAGCGATCCCATTTTGCGGATCACATCGTAGTCGGCGTCGGTGATTGGCGCGAAGGCCTCGGCCTTGAAGTTGCGCAGCACTTCGGGATCGTCGATACCGACGAATACATCCCGCACCTTGGTTTTCAGCTCGGGGCTCAGGTTCGAGCGCATCGCCCAGGGGTACTGGGGGTATTCGCCGCTGTAACCAAGTACTTTCACCTTGCTCGGATCGATTAGGCCACGTTCGACTACGTGATTGAAAATTACCTCCGACAGCCCACCCGCATCGGCGTTGCCGTTCGCCACGTTGACGGCAACGGCGTCATGCGTGCCCACAAAATATTCTTCGTAGTCCCGCCCACCCGTCAAACCGGCCGTCTCAAGAAGCACGGTTTTGGGAATCAAATGGCTGGACGTCGATGCCCGGTCACCATAGGCCATCTTCTTGCCCTTAAGGTCGGCATACTCATTCACGCCTGACGCCACATTGGCGATAATCACCGAGCGATAGGTCGGCTTGCCGTCGATGACCGTGACAGCGAAGGGCTCGATGTCGCTTTTGCTTTTGGCCATGACGTAGGACAGCGGACCGAAATACGCCAGGTCGATACGGCCAAAGCGCATCGCCTCAATCATCGAGGAATAGTCGGTGGTTACGATCAGCTGCACCTTCTTGTCCAGATGCTCTTCCAGATAATCCTTCAGCGGCTGGTTACGCTTGATCAGCTCGGAGGCGTTTTCGTCCGGCAGCAGGGCAACCTTTAGCACATCCGGATCGGCATCGGCCGCTAGGGCGGACAAACTTGAAACAGCGGACAGCAAGCAAGTCAATAAGAGCGCGGATAAGCGTTTCATCGGGACATCTCCAGTGAAGGTTCGAGCATGACAGGTGGTTCAGCCGGAGCATTCGCTGGCTGAGTCGTAGAGCGGCCTGCATAGATGCGCTCAAGCTGCGCATCGGTGAGTTCCGAGGGCGCGGCATCGAAAACGATCTGAGAATCGGCCAGCCCGACGACGCGATCGGCGAAGCGGCGGGCATATTCGAGTTGATGCAGCGAAACGATGGCGGTGATGCCGTCTTCCTTGCAGATGTCGCGCAGCAATCCGAGAACACGGACCGAAGTGGCCGGGTCGAGACTGGCTACCGGCTCATCGGCCAGAATGATCGCCGGCTGTTGCGCTAGCGCACGCGCGATGCCTACCCGCTGCTGCTGGCCACCGGACAGTTTGTCCACCCGGCTTAGCGCCTTGTCTGCCAGACCGACCCGAGCGAGGCAACTGAGCGCAATCTCCTGATCGGCACGCGGCAGAGGAAACAGCGAGCGGAGCGTGTTGTGAAAGGCCAGCCGACCGGTAAGCACATTAGCCAGTGCGCTTTGACGTTCGATTAGCTGGTGGTGCTGAAAGATCATGGCGGTACGCCGACGATGCTGACGCAAGGCCGAGCCGCTGCCGAGCTCACCGAGTTCGCTGGTGACACTGCCGCCAGTGGGCGTGACGAGTCGATTGAGACTACGGAGCAAGGTCGACTTGCCTGCGCCCGAGAGACCAAGCAGCACGGTGAACTCACCACGCCGAAATGCAATCGAGGTATCGCGTAGGGCTGTCACGCCGCCTGGATAGACGACGCTCAACCGGTCGACCCGCAGCACGGCGTCCTGTATTGGATGGGGCATCATTTGATCACCTTTTGCAATATTGCTGGCCGCACAATTGCGGTTCGCGATGCAAAGGATAGAAATTCCTTGTTAACGCACTGTTTCTAAAGGATGACATTTCGATGAATACTTCGAATCTGCCGTAGCGGGGCGGCAAGCGAAGCCGTGGAAGAACGGGCGCAACGTAGCGTCTTTCTTCACGCGGGATACAGGAGGCTTTGATTGATACTGCTGCGGATTCGCTACAGTAACGTTGGGCCAGAACGTAATGCCATCCAAGCAAGAGAGCGCACACTAGGGAAACTCTGAAAAAGACTTTCTGATTTGGCAAAATACCGCGCCCCCACCCACCGAGTTTCCCGATGAAGCAGATGACCTTCGCCGACGCCGAGTACGCTGGCAAGCGCAAGCAAACCCGCAAGGAGTTGTTCCTGATCGAGATGGATCGGGTGGTGCCGTGGAAGGGCTTGATTGCTTTGATCGAGCCACATTATCCGAAGGGTGAAGGTGGCCGTCCGGCCTACCCGTTGATGGCGATGCTGCGTGTGCATCTGCTGCAGAACTGGTTCGGCTACAGCGATCCAGCGATGGAGGAAGCGCTGTACGAAACCACGATCCTGCGCCAGTTTGCCGGGCTGAACCTGGAGCGCATCCCCGACGAAACCACCATTTGTTGGCGCTGATGGAAAATTGACCCACCCTGCCGATTGAAATTTGACCCAGGGCGGATTGCTGATTTTGTTACCAGCAACTGTGGATAAGTCTACCAGCGCAGCTGCTGTTGCCCCCACTCCTTCGCTAGCCCAGTTCAGTTGTTTAAGACCTGCCACACGCAGCCATGTAGCAGGCCGTCGTCGCCATGAAATCAGAACGGCTCATCGTATAAAATGTGGCAAAGAAAGGTGATGCCAGCGCCAGCGTTAACAGAACTAAGGCGAGCGGTATGAAGCGGTTGCCGGCGAAACTGCCATTGCCGATCGCCGTCATCGTGCGGAACATCTCACTTAGCGCCAGGATCATCATAAAACGGCACTGTTGCAAAGTTAGCGATGAGGCAGCCTTTTGTCTTATTCAAAGGCCTTACATTTCAAAAACTCTGCTTACCAGGCGCATTTCGCCCAGGGGATCACCATAATAAAATGCTGAGGCCTGGCCTTTGCGTAGTGCACGCATCACCTCAATACCTTTGATGGTGGCGTAAGCCGTCTTCATGGATTTAAATCCCAGCGTGGCGCCGATTATCCGTTTCAGTTTGCCATGATCGCATTCAATCACGTTGTTCCGGTACTTAATCTGTCGGTGTTCAACGTCAGACGGGCACCGGCCTTCGCGTTTGAGCAGAGCAAGCGCGCGACCATAGGCGGGCGCTTTATCCGTGTTGATGAATCGCGGGATCTGCCACTTCTTCACGTTGTTGAGGATTTTACCCAGAAACCGGTATGCAGCTTTGCTGTTACGACGGGAGGAGAGATAAAAATCGACAGTGCGGCCCCGGCTGTCGACGGCCCGGTACAGATACGCCCAGCGGCCATTGACCTTCACGTAGGTTTCATCCATGTGCCACGGGCAAAGATCGGAAGGGTTACGCCAGTACCAGCGCAGCCGTTTTTCCATTTCAGGCGCATAACGCTGAACCCAGCGGTAAATCGTGGAGTGATCGACATTCACTCCGCGTTCAGCCAGCATCTCCTGCAGCTCACGGTAACTGATGCCGTATTTGCAGTACCAGCGTACGGCCCACAGAATGATGTCACGCTGAAAATGCCGGCCTTTGAATGGGTTCATGTGCAGCTCCATCAGCAAAAGGGGATGATAAGTTTATCACCACCGACTATTTGCAACAGTGCCCATATAGTCATTCGTACCCTGAGAATTACACTTTGAAGTGATTCAGGGTATGCGCTTACTGGTTACGAATATTGAGCGAGAATCATGTGATGATCGCCGCTTTTCTTTCGAGCCAGTAGGTGCTCCACGTTCGCTAACGAATACTCAGGGCATGCAGATAAACTGCTGGCTATATTTCTTTCGAAGAGCGTGGAATGCATACCAATCCCCGATAAAAAGGAGTTGGTGATGACTGTGACTAATCAATTTGCTGCGCACGTTGGTCTGGACTGGGCTGATAAAAAACACGATGTCTGTGTTCAGTTTAAAAACGGTGAACGCGTATTCGATGTGATTGAACATACAGCAGAAGCGCTTGATGCCTGGCTTACTGAGTTACACCAGAAAGTAAAAGGTAGAATCGCAATAGCTCTCGAACTGAAGAAGGGCCCCGTGGTATATGCTCTTCAAAAATACCCCTTTATCACCGTTTTCCCCGTCCACGCATTGTCCCTGGCTCGTTATCGGCAAGCCTTCTCGCCCAGCGGCGCTAAAGATGATCCGCAGGATGCCGAGCTGGCATTAGAGTTAATGCTGCGTTACCCCCAGAAGATAAAAGCTATTGAACCCGACAATGCGGATATTCGCTTACTTCAGCAACTGGTTGAGCAACGTCGTCAGTTGGTTGAAGATAAACGACGCTTTGTGAACCGGATAATCAACACGCTTAAACAGTATTATCCTCAGCCACTGGAGTGGTTCTCACATCGGGGTAGCTTACTGTTGTGTGAGCTGATTATCCGGTGGCCCAGTCTGCAACAACTGAAACGAGCCAGACGCGACACGATCCGCAACTTTCTGAATGCCAAAGGTGGTCGCGCTATGGCCCTTACCGAGCAACGTGTTGCGAGTATTGATAATGCGATCCCATTGACTACAGACCCGAGTGTTATAGAGGCTAATGCTTTGATGGCAGCAGCACTGGCGACACAAATTAAAGTCGTGAGTGAAATCATCAAAACCTATGACGAACGAATCGAAACGCTGTTTGACACATTGCCAGATGCGGGGCTGTTCAAATCACTTCCGGGCATGGGACCGTGCATGGGCCCACGGATGCTTGCTGCACTTGGTGATAACCGTGACCGGTTTAACAGCGCTGAAGAAATTCAAAACTACGCAGGTATAGCACCGGTGACCGAACGAAGCGGCCAAAAATCCTGGGTTCACTGGCGATGGCAATGTGCCAAGTTCGTCAGGCAGACCTTTGTTGAATGGGCTGCCAAGACGGTTAATTCATCATACTGGGCCAAACTGTATTATCAGGGCCTCAGAGAAAAGGGCAAATCTCATCAGTCTGCGATCCGGGCACTGGCGTTCAAATGGATAAGGATCATTTACCGCTGCTGGAAGGCCAGAACCTGTTATGACGAAGCGAAATATTTGCTGGCTCTCGAAGCGAGACACTCGCCCTTACTGAAGCCATAAAAAGCTTGTCGAATGTCTCAGGGCGTGAAGCGGACATTGCAGACTGCCCAGTAGAAAAAGTGCTATCAGAATTATCTAAAGGAAGATCGTATTTACCATGTCTCATTCTAACTGTTTAATAAATTACAAAAATTAAAATTTCCATTTAATATCATCGCGTTAAGCAAGAGAATTAAACCTCTCATTTAATTTATGATTCTTATTTAATTCATGAGTTGGTGTAAAAATAGGTTGCCGCACTATAGAAAGACACATATTTAAACCCAGCAGGAAATCATATTTGAAAGTAATGTGTTTAAGGGGCTGCGTAACAAGAACAGCAAGTAAACACATAGTAATAACAGTTACCATTCCCATTTCGCAAGTGGCCATATCAGAGGTGAACTAATGCCTGCTGCAATTTTAAGAATTAAGGTTATCCTAATAATTCTTTTGTATGATTAAGATCATCGATAAATTTACTAAGGACTCATTAATGAAATTGCGACTCTGGAATCTATTACCCCATGATTACGCTCCTTTTTTTCGTATTCTTCACATCATTGTGGCATTTCTAATATTATCACAAATTATTAACTCTAATCTGACAGAGACCGAAGCAATTGGTGAACATAGTCTTGAAGGAGTTATAACCTGGATGCACATTATTTCAGGGTTAGGACTGATTATTTGTGGTTTTATTATGTTAAGTTGGATGCTTACTCAAAGAGGTTTTACTTATTATTTTTCATGGGTAGGGCTTGACTTTAGTGGTATTAAGCAAGATATAAAAACGTTGACTAGTTTCCGACTGCCCGATGCACATTCGGGAGGTATTGCCAGTACAATCCAAGGATTTGGAGTTCTAGCATTGCTAATTGTAGCACTTTCAGGTGGCCTATGGTTCTTGTTGAATACCATGCAGTCAAATCTGGCTGAAACAGTAATCCACTGGCATAAGTTCTTTACTACTTTCATTGAGGTCTATTTTTATGCACATGGTGCAATGGGAGTTTTGCATATTTTAATTGAAAAATATAAAAGCCGCTCAGTTAACCTAAGTGACTAATCTGTTGTGAGATAATATTACTTCAAGTTGAAGAAAACCCTAAAAATAAAATTTAGTTTACTAGAAGATGAAACAGCACTTGCAGAGACTTTTTAATTAAATTTAATAAAAACGAAAAAATATTCATGGCGAAATGATTGTTTAATTATCTATCATGGATAGAAATGTGAGTTAGTCGTCCTATTTTAGGAAGTTAATAATGACTAAAACAAAAGGGTTACCTCGTCCGCTGACGCACTACGCTTGGCTTTCCATTGCCACGGCTATTGCCACTATCGGACTCAAAGGTGTGGCGTGGAAAATGACCGGTTCGGTCGGTCTGCTATCTGATGCCATCGAATCCGTAGTTAACCTCGCAGGAGCCCTAATGGCGCTCTGGATGCTGACCTTGGCTGCGCTTCCGGCCGATGAGAACCATGCATATGGGCACGGCAAAGCCGAATATTTCTCGAGTGCTTTCGAAGGATTTCTGATCCTATTGGCGGCAGCCAGTATCGCCTATACCGCAGTTGAGCGGATGTTAACTCCACAGCCGCTTGAGGAGATTGGTCTCGGATTACTGGTTTCAACAGTCGCATCAATCCTTAATTTTGTGACGGCTCGCATTTTGTTAAGGGCTGGCAGGCAGCACAACTCTATCACTCTTGAGGCAGATGCTCATCACCTGCTGACCGATGTCTGGACGTCGGTCGGTGTCATTTTTGGTGTCGGACTGGTTTATCTGACCGGCTGGTTTTGGGTCGATCCGATCGTTGCATTGCTGGTCGCAGCCAACATCGTTTGGACTGGTTATCAGCTTATGAGTCGTTCAGCTGCAGGTCTGATGGACGTATCGCTACCCACGGAAGAACTCAAAAAAATCGAGTCACTGCTGGCAGGATATCGTGAACAGGGGCTTGATTTCCATGCACTACGTACACGCCAGGCTGGCGGGCGGGCGTTTATGACAATGCACATCCTAGTTCCTGGGCGATGGACTGTTCAATATGGGCACGACTGGGCCGAGCGTATAGAGAATGATATCCGCACCGCACTGCCTTTTATCCATATCACCACTCATGTGGAACCGTTGGAAGATCCCGCGTCAATGAACGACCAAACGCTCGACATTTCTGATCACTAAACTAACCACATGTCGCTGGTCGGGCAGGGTAACAAACCTCGCTCTACAAAAATTTCAGGTATTCTCTATAATTCTGAGGGGCACTGTTGCAAAGTTAGCGATGAGGCAGCCTTTTGTCTTATTCAAAGGCCTTACATTTCAAAAACTCTGCTTACCAGGCGCATTTCGCCCAGGGGATCACCATAATAAAATGCTGAGGCCTGGCCTTTGCGTAGTGCACGCATCACCTCAATACCTTTGATGGTGGCGTAAGCCGTCTTCATGGATTTAAATCCCAGCGTGGCGTTGATTATCCGTTTCAGTTTGCCATGATCGCATTCAATCACGTTGTTCCGGTACTTAATCTGTCGGTGTTCAACGTCAGACGGGCACCGGCCTTCGCGTTTGAGCAGAGCAAGCGCGCGACCATAGGCGGGCGCTTTATCCGTGTTGATGAATCGTGGGATCTGCCACTTCTTCACGTTGTTGAGGATTTTACCCAGAAACCGGTATGCAGCTTTGCTGTTACGACGGGAGGAGAGATAAAAATCGACAGTGCGGCCCCGGCTGTCGACGGCCCGGTACAGATACGCCCAGCGGCCATTGACCTTCACGTAGGTTTCATCCATGTGCCACGGGCAAAGATCGGAAGGGTTACGCCAGTACCAGCGCAGCCGTTTTTCCATTTCAGGCGCATAACGCTGAACCCAGCGGTAAATCGTGGAGTGATCGACATTCACTCCGCGTTCAGCCAGCATCTCCTGCAGCTCACGGTAACTGATGCCGTATTTGCAGTACCAGCGTACGGCCCACAGAATGATGTCACGCTGAAAATGCCGGCCTTTGAATGGGTTCATGTGCAGCTCCATCAGCAAAAGGGGATGATAAGTTTATCACCACCGACTATTTGCAACAGTGCCCCCCGGTGATAGCGCAAAACAGTGCTCCGGAGCGGGATACCCCGTCCGTCATACCGTCACAGGAAACGAAGGCGGCGGGTGTTCAACGCAACCAGATGGTGATTACGCTTAAGCCAAACGAAGCCGCAGAGATTAAACTCGACATGCGTAAGGATGCGCAGGTGAGTTATCAATGGACAAGCTCCGGACCGGTTAACGTTGATGCCCATGGTGATCCGACCAATGCGCCGAAGGGGTTCTATCACGGTTACGGGAAAGATCGCCAGATCACCGCCAAAGTGGGGATTATCCAGGCGGCTTTCGACGGAAAGCATGGCTGGTTCTGGCGCAACCGTGGCACGAAGAGCGTCACGATCCGTCTGGATACCAACGGCCAGTACATGACGATTAAACGCGTTATTTAATCTGCCAACCCGGGCTTGCCCGGGTTTTTCGCCTCCGTTCAGCCCCTTTTATTTCTGCTCCTGCCCGGAAGAATGCTTGCCTTTGCTCATCCGCTTCTTTAACATTCCTTATCCCCCTGGGGGGATGTGGCGAGGCGAATATTCCCATCGCCCGGAGAAGAGGAGGAAATCATGTCAGTTCACACTTCACACCCCGACATCATTAAAAGGCTGAAACGTGCCGCAGGGCATCTGAAGAGCACTATCCAGATGCTCGAAGACGAAAAACCGTGCCTGGATATCGCCCAGCAGTTGTCCGCTGTGGAAAAGGCGATAACGAATGCCAAGCGAACGCTTATTCATGATCACCTGGACCATTGTCTGGAACATGCCCTGGAAGACAGCCAGCATGCATCTGACACGTCGCTCAGCGAATTTAAAGAGATAACCAGGTACCTTTGAGGTAAGAGAAAATGACCGATTTTTCTGCGTTGTTACAGCAGGGCGTGGCCAACGCATGGCTGTTTGTTCCCAGCGCCATTTTGCTCGGTGCGCTTCACGGTCTTGAGCCGGGACATTCCAAAACCATGATGGCCGCTTTTATTGTCGCTATCCGGGGAACCGTCAGACAGGCTGTCATGCTGGGCCTGGCTGCCACGCTTTCCCATACGGCCATCGTCTGGATGATTGCGCTGGGCGGGATGTATATCAGCCGGAAATTCACCGCTGAATCAGCCGAACCCTGGTTTCAGCTGATTTCCGCCGTCATTATTCTCGGCACTGCGGCATGGATGTTCTGGCGGACATGGAGCGGTGAACGTCTGTGGAAACTGGAGCAGGAAGAAGAACATGCGCACGGGCATCATGAGCATGACGAAACGCGGATTATTGATACCGGCCACGGTAAAGTCGAACTCTCTATTTTTGAAGAAGGCCAGCTGCCGCACTGGCGTTTTCGTACCCTGAGCGGTCAGAACTGGCAAACCCGGGATGTCTCACTGGTGACAAACCGGGGTAAAGGCACCTTTTCGCAGGTCTTCGATTTTGTCGAGAAAGACGGCTTCATGGAGTCCACACAGGCTATCCCGGAGCCGCACAGCTTTGAGGTTCGTCTGACGTTAGGTCATCGCGGTCATGTTCATGACTACGACGTGACATTTCATGAACACGAACACGAACATTCAGCGCTCGAAGGACTGGATGCCTCCTCAAAGGAATACCAGGATGCGCATGAAAAAGCCCATGCTAACGATATTAAAAAACGCTTCGCCAACCGGAATGTGACCACCGGTCAGATAATCCTGTTTGGGCTGACAGGCGGGCTGATCCCGTGTCCGGCTGCCATTACGGTCCTTCTGCTTTGTATTCAGGTGAAAGAGTTTTCACTCGGGGCCGCGCTGGTTTTATGCTTCAGTATTGGCCTGGCAATCACGCTGGTCACGGTGGGTGCCGCAGCGGCCTACAGTGTGCGACAGGCCACAAAGCGCTGGCGTGGATTTGATACCCTGGCGCGTCGGGCTCCCTATTTCTCCAGCGTGCTGATTGCCCTGGTGGGAATTTATATGGGCTATCACGGCTGGTCAGGGATTATGCAATAACCCTTGCGTATTCGTCCCGGCAGTCGCCGGGGCGTTGCACTAAGTTCTCCGAAGCAGATGTAAAACCAGTCAGACAATCTCGCACCCACTATTTCAATAGTTACAGCTATCCCGTCTATACCACTTTGGTTCCTGCCTGCCCTTCGGCAGTACAAATGTTCGCCTTAACGAATGGAAGGGACTTCCCCTGATTATGCGCCTGATTAACTCTTGTGCAATCATGGGGTACACATCGTCCCGGAGGAATTCGTTATGACTATCACGACTGTCGGTATCGATCTTGCTAAAAATGTGTTTGCTGTTCACGGTGTTGATCAAAATGGTAGAACTGTTCTGGTTAAGCCTAAAGTATCGCGTGCTGCACTTCCTGAGTTAATTGCAAGTTTGCCTCCCTGTGTTATCGGGATGGAAGCATGCTCCGGGGCTCACTACTGGGCAAGATTGTTTCGGCAGTATGGTCATGAGCCACGTCTGATGGCTGCTAAGTTTGTATCGCCTTATCGTATGGCCGGAAAATCAGGAAAAAATGATGCAGCTGATGCTCAGGCTATCTGTGAAGCTGTTCGTCGTCCGCATATGCGGTTCGTACCAGTGAAAGACGAAAGCCAGCAGGCCATGCAGTGTTTACATCGTACCCGTCAGGGTTTTATCGAAGAGAAAACAGCAACGTATAATCGTCTGCGAGGATTGATATCTGAATTCGGTGTCATCGCGCCACAAAGTGCTGATGCCCTGCGCCACATGGTTTCTGTGCAGAAGAGCTCTTTACCGCTTCAGGTTCAGCAATGTGTTGATGATTTGATGGAACACGTTGATCGCATTGAAGCTAACATCACTGAATATGACCGAATTTTGTCCCACATAGCCAAAACAGATCATCGCAGTCAGCGGCTGATGGAGCTAAAGGGCGTTGGTCCCACAACGGCCTGTGCACTGGTCGCCAGTATCGGTAATGCACATGATTTTAAAAATGGACGTCAACTGGCAGCCTGGCTGGGGCTGACGCCATCACAATACAGCAGCGGGGGAAAGTCGAAACTCGGCAGGATCACAAAAGCCGGTGATTCGTATCTGCGAACGCTTCTGGTTCAGGGGGCTCGTTCAGTGCTTATTGGCGCCGGGAAAAGGACTGACTCATTCAGCCGTTGGGTTTGTATGTTGGTTGAGCGCAGAGGGTACTGGCGGGCTGTTGTGGCCATCGCCGCCAAAAATGCGCGGCTGTGTTGGGCATCACTACATTACGGTGATGATTTCCGGCTGTACTCAGTCAACTAAAGCTCGAAGCTGTATAACCATCTGACCTGCAATTCGTTGATGATAAAGGGTTAGACCCCGTGAGGCCTATCTGGCTATTGTACAGGATATACGTATCCGCTTAACGAACAAGAACCTCACGCGCGTCTTTCATCAGGGCCCGAATCGATGACGATTCATCATGGCCGTTTATAGTACCGCAGTCTCTCCCCTTTATTTTTACTGAAGAGCAGACAGAAACCATAAATACCGGCTTTGACATGCCGGGGAAGTCCTTATAGTACAATATTTTCCGTTTCCCAAACGGAGCCCTCATACACAGGTGGTAACCCCCAGGGATACTCGATGAGTGATAATTTATTCCTGCCCCAGTCAAAATATATAACCTTATCTAATTAGCTTTCTTAGTATTTTATAAATGAAGTGAAATTAGCGAAGAAGTTTTACATTGGAAAGTGAGCAAATATATTTACCATTCAACTGGCAAAATTTACAATCTGTAGCCCTTAGCCTGAGAAAATGCTCATTAACAGAATAATAATCAAGTCCGATAGAGGCATAACTTACGTCCTCAAAAAGATAAGCAATAAAGGAGTTGAAATTACAAAAATTAATTTCACTTAACATCTTGAACACCGCAGAAATATATCTATCATGCATTATCTTGACTTCGATAACCTTAGATAAACTTGAATGCGACTTACATTTGAAGAGATCAAAGAGAAAGTAAATCAGCATATTTTTATTGTCCGAAATCCATTTTAAAATTTTATTACGGGCACATGGTAATATATACACTGGATTTTTGAAAGGGTTTGAAACGTCAACCACAAGGGAACAATAACCATGAGGATTTATTCCACTTATAATTAAATCACTAAGTCCTTTCACTGCATTCAAATAGTTATCAAAACAAACCTCATATAAACTGGTACTATGAACTGCACATTTAGATTCAAACAACCATCTATGACGCAGATAACCAATGCCTTTAGAGTGTATATCTTCAACAATACATTTGTGACAGTAACGAATGTTTGAGATGTTTACCAATGGATATGAATTAGTTATGTGTAAATTATTTCGACAGGCATCTTCAACAGCGTTAAAATACCCGTAAACACCAGAAGATAACGACACTATATTGGAAGTTAGTATATAACCATTTCTAGTGGCAAGAATGTCATATATATCCTGCAAGCTATGCAATTTGTACATATCAATCAGTTCGAACCGAGGAAAGGCATCGTACCTTAGTGCGCCATGCTTTGATATTATGTTCCTGCAATTGGATAAGTTATACATTATCTGTGAACGCAGAAGAAAACTGTGCCACAATTCATTTTCGTAAACCATATAACTCCCTCTTATTTAATTAGTTCCATTTTTCTGAGAAGTATCATTGTCATTGGTAGTTTATCTCTGTATTTTAAAAGCCAGCCATGCCCTCCCAGTAAAGCATCTAGACTTGTAAGTGACATCGAGTACTGCCCCTGAGATAAAACATCATTTATTAATGATGATGAGATAATATCTCTCTCGCTCCAGTCTACTCTTTTATTTTTATAGCATCGTATTGTTTTAGGAAGACAGGAATTAAGCCAGTCACATTCATGTTTATTTAGCCAATAGAAACTTGCATAACAACTTTCTTTGACTAACTTTCGTGTTATAGAAACGGATTGATTATGTATAAATCTTAATATCTTCTGCTTATGACGCCGTCTTAAAGAATCTTTTTTACATTTTTTACGCCATGAGCATAAACCGTAACAAGATGAAATTACAGAGGATACAGCTCCTTCCGATAATGAGTTTTTCTCAGCTATGGATGCCAGACTAAACCCCCTTACAGCCATAGACTTGATAAGCAATTCAGTGAATATATTAATTTTTGTGTTTCGCTTAAACGTCCTCAGGTATTTTTTATAAATAAGTGTTTTAATGTAACATCTGCTGCGACTAAATTCCTTCCCAAGGTTGCTAACACTAGTATTATTTTCAGTTATATGAAAACTGTATTTCTTATGACTTTTAAAGGTTTCTTTCTTTTTATTAGTACGACTTCCTGCATACGTTGGCCAGCAAGTATTTAACAAACAATAACAAAGCAAAAGATGCTTTGTGGGATGCTGACAACATTTGTCTTTGAGTATAGGCTCCCAGTAGTGATAATCAGTTAGGGAAGTTGGTAAAAGCTCCGATGAACCCTCCCCAAATAACTGGCACTTAGCATAAACATGTGCGTAGAATACATTTTTCTTTAAATTTCCATCCAATGATAATAAATTCAACTTTTTAAGTACATCCATGTAATTGGGGTGTGTAATATCTTTTCTTCTGATTATATTTATGGACTCATAACAAAACTTAGCAAAATCGAAGTCTATCTCATTGCTAAGTTGTTCTGTATACGAAACAGGAGGCATCAGTCCAATACGTATGTGCGGTGAAGAAGGGACATGGATGCTTTCAAGCGCTACCGGATGCCGATGGCAGGTTGTAACCCCATGAAGCTGATGCGCCAGATGCCAATAAGTAACACCATAATGAAAAGTATCTTCACGAGCGCAAACCGGGCAAAACTTCAATAGTGTGCGCTGCCCTAGTGAAAAATTACTAAGGCGGCACAATCGATTAAGCCTGGCAGGGGTCGTGTTGAAATCCATAATTTCATTACGACTGATTGGTAGTGCCCAGGCAAAAAGAGGGAGTAAAGTCTGTTCATGCCAGAGCTGATCTGCACTTTCGGATGTATGAAGAGAAATAGCCTTTAATCCTGAATTGAGAATTGGATGGACGTTCATATCAGGTTTGTTGAAAATGATCGTTAACAGAGAAGATGGGGACATACCGTACACGGTAGTTGTCCGACAAAACCGGCTGAACAAGGATTCATCAGGCAAAACAGGCAACATTCTCATTTCCCACACCTCTTTTTGACCGTTACGAACTGTTACCTCATTACAATTTATTAAGTGGATCTATATTTATAAGCCCGCAACGCTGAAGAGCATCGTAGGTATTTTTCTTTTCAGCTGTTCTGTTGATAACAAGATCGTGGTCAAGAGACAGTATTTTCTCGTCGAAATTGCGCAAAACCTCGTCTATTTTTCCTACGAATTCCTTGTGCTGTGGCCTGTCTATATCCCCAGGGATCAAAGCCTTTAGGGACTTCTCTGCCATGATTTTAGCCGAAGCATCACCCTCATTAGATGAAGAGAGCCATTTAGCTTCCTCATCTTCAGTCGCGGCCCCCGGGAGTAAAGTACCCTTATATTCCTCCGTATGACTCACGAGTACCGGTACAGAGGCCGACAAGACTGCACCAGTGATGATTTCATTGCCGCTACCGATAACCTTTAATTGTGCCCCCCGATAAATCATCTGAGCCAATCCAATGTTGCCTTTAGATAAAATGAATAATTTTTTGTTTAACTCATCATTTAATGGAGTTTCAACATTTGTCCATTGTAATGGCCATAAATAATGAATAAACGATTGCCAGTCTTGTGAATCGTATCTAACATTCTTAATTTTCATGTAACCACCAGACTCTGCCCGCCTGGCAATTCTCATTTTCTTTGTCAGCGTCTCGTCAAAAGGATGATTTCCACAAAAAACCATAGATACCCCCATGGAATCTACAATTTCATGTAAAAAATCAATCAACTTACTCTCCCCCCCGGTTCTTGAAAATTTAAGCCTCTGCATTTCATCAATAACAAGGATACCCAAAAATGATGATTTAATTCTTTGTGCAATCTGGCGAGCCAGAGCACCATTTCTAATCTCAGGTGCAGTTCGTTCAATACCAATTGCATCATCTAATTTTTGTAAAATCTCTTCACAAAGGTCTCTCACACTTGAATTGTATGGACAATTAATCTTTACCCATACGATTTGCTTACTGAAGCCGGGAAAAACTCCTTTATAGCTGCTGTGTTCTATAATCTGAGGGAAATGATCCATGACTTGCTCAATCATGGTAGTTTTTCCAGAACCACTCATTCCAACTATCGTAATGGTTTCAGCCTGGGATTTAAAATATCCACTTTCGGGTTCAATATCAGGACGCTCATTTCCATAGTAATGAAGATATTGAATTGTTCCGCTTTTTAAAGGATTACGAGCTGCATAGCTTTCCCTAAGTGCCCGTAAAATCATTTTATAAGCCTGGATAAGATTGGTTTGAGGGCAACGGAATTTCTTTATACGTTCGACATACTGCTCTCTAACATTCGCCGGGGCAGTCCAGCGGATTTTTTCGTCAATTTCGGGGAAATAACTCATTTCCAGAAGTACTTCATCTTCCGTAAGCGCTTCAGGAAGTGCTTCAATTAAGGGATTGCCACGATACTCAGGTAACTCCTGTTCTTTATATATCGCTGAAACGCTCCGTATAAGGTTCATTATTCTGCGTCCTCAGTCTTCTTCTTACCTTTTAACCATCTTTGTTTCTCCTCCCGGCCAGGCAAAAGCAGAACATTACTGGATGAAGGAAGTAGGGGTTCAGATCTTCCATTAGCAACATGAGTTCGCCCTAATGAATCAAGTTCATTTTTCCTGTTCTTTTTAATATCTTTACCATGTACCCGGCGAGATTCGTATATTTCATTTAATCTTTCGTTACCTTTCCTGTTAAATTCATCTTTATTATTGATATTGCTGAGCGAATCCAGAGTAAATAAATTAATTTCTTTTTGAGTATCTACCCAATCAGCCATTACATCTGTATCAAGATGAGTTTTTCCTTTAAATACATCTCTTTTCTTAAGTAGGTAATGTTTTTTGAAAATGCTATTTTTGTCAAATCTTACATATATATAATCTACGCAATTGTCATCTATTCTTGCTTCACAAGTGGTTCTTCCAAATACTCTGGCACCTGATGCAATTTCAGGATCACATTCATAAAAAAGATTATTGTACTGAATCCCACCGGCGGTAATGTTAGCGTTCACAGGGATTAACAATCGTGCGATCACTTCGTCGGCCCCAACGGCTCTTGCGCTGAATCTCCCGTGCTTTAAGCTTATCATCCAACTATTTTTTGGTGATATTACGAGATCATTTTCAATCAGTAAGGGATTGATATAAGCCAGTTCTTCATACGTTCTCTGATTATGTGCAAGTATCTCCCGAATCAGTAAAGACGTGACCTCCTGAATCGTTAAACAAGCCCTGGATTGCGGTGTTGGCTCTCCTTTAACAATCTTTCCCCTTCGTGTTGTTCCAATAAGCCTATGAATAACCTCATCATTCATAATGCCGAAACAGCGTTCAACAATGCTTTTTCTGTCGCCTCTACCGACTGGCGCAAACTCAAGTTTTGTCAGGGGGTCATCTCTTCCTGAGGTTTAAGACCAATCATCTCCCCGTTGTCACACATCAATGTTAATGGAATATGAGAACAAGGCCAATCATCATCAGTAATAGAGATTCCAAATAATCTACAATATTCTTTTTTTGGCATAAAGCAATTTGCTAACGCTTGTCGGGCGGCTCGCCATGAAGCATGATATAAAGAAACATGAAGGCCAACAATCATTCTTGTTGCACGATCCACCACTGTATAAATAGTAGGACGCCCAATGACTTTTCGTCTGTTTAAACTCGAAATAAGATGTACATCAGCGACAGTTGAGTCTATTTCGAATACATCACCCGGCAAAACAGTTGTATTAGCCACACTACCTAAAAGCGCCCGCATTTTGAGGTCTATTTCTTTTTTCGTGTTCTTCTTATTTATCGAGAAATCTTTAGTGAAGAGTTTTTTATTCCAGTATGAAAATTGTTTTAAAGAAGGAACATATGGAGCTCTATTTTCTAGGTTTGCTGTTTTAATTTCATCCCTAAAATACAAATCAATATGTCTCTCTAATGTTTTCTTTATCGTATCTCCGTTAACTTTATAATGATACGTAATGAGAGATTTTCTAATATTATTTATATCTCTTTCATTAAGAATGAAAACACGTGATCGTTCATTAGGTAATGCTCTGTTTTTTTTGGAATTCCCAAGTTTAATTTCATGTTTGATTCTACTTTTCCCAGCGGCGCCACAGTTCGAGAATGCGGGTAGCAATGCATAAATATCCTGCCCATGTCGCCAGTACAACGCCAGAAGCGTTCTGATAGTATATTGTGATATTTTTTTATTTCTGGAGTAATCCATTAAAAGGTGAGACTTTTTATGTAATGCATAGTCAAACAGAAACATTCTGTCATCTACAAGATCTTTAATGATATTGTAATTTTCATCTCGCCTTCCTCTGTCTTCATCTGTTATTTTTTTCTCATCTACTAACATATATGAAGGGTATATATAATCTTTACAAGTTATGCTATTTGATTCAATATAATATTTAAACATTGAAAATGAGAAAGGGATTGGCTTACCCGTTCTTTCTGATTTTATTTTAAACAAAATTAACAAGTCAACCTTTCTGTCAAAATCCAAAACACGGTAAAGTCCCTCTGCAAGCAAATCAGTGCCTTGAGAGAGCCAGACTGAATTCCTAATAATATCCATTTGCGTTCAGTCCTATATAGTGGTCATTGGAAATTATCTTTATCAGACCGGTTTCGAGTATTGGATATGATAAATCAACATTTATCATTTTTAATCCAATCATTGCCTGCAATAACATCATCGCTTCTTGTGCATCTACCCCAAAGATTGATGAAATCATTGCTCGTAGTCCTACTATGGGATAAACATCTGGTTTAAGCTTCCATAGGATTTTATCAAGAGGATATTTATCATAAAATTCAGAACCATCTCTTAATACAGAAGTAGCCCAGCAAATGTTTTTACCGACGACGTTATTGAGTTCCGAGCCAACATAAATTTGAAAATCAACATCAATCAACTGCCAAAACATCCTCTCTATTTCAAGTTTTTGGGCTTCGCGTTCAGGTATGCTCTCGTTATGTTTTACTGCTATAGCTTTGTATCGAAGTCCGCCTTCAGGAGTTCTCAAGGTCAGTAAAAAATCGGTTGTCATAACATTCAGAACTTCGACAGGTACTCCTCTTACTCCCCTCACCATAGGATGTTGAAAATGTAGATGATTTGCTATTTGTTGGGTAAGCCGGAGAGGAAAGAGTGGGAATTGTTCCCGGATATCAATCACCGAGTCATTAAACTCAGCCAGATAGAAAAAGTTACTTTCGACAGAAGAAAGGAGATGATGGTTTCGAAACGTCTTAAGGCCAAAGACTATCGAACGGTTTCCACGGGATTTAACGTCCTGAGCTCTAAGCCAGGGCTGATAACTTTGGCCATAGCCCACTCCTATGCCGTCACCTAGCGCATTTTCATAATCCAAATAGGATTTGAGACGCCTACCCCTACCCATGATCGTACCCAAAAAACGACATTGATACGTACCTATATGTGCATTTTATAGTCTCCAACCCTATAACCACACATTCAGTAAGTATACAACATTAGCGTCGTTTTTTGAGAATGGTTACAACTTTAGTGCTTTGTGTACAACTTTATTGTCCTCGGACATCGGCCAGCGCCTGCGCACACGCCCAGGCACTTGCCCACGCCCACTGGAAGTTATACCCGCCGAGCCAGCCGGTGACGTCCATCACTTCGCCGATAAAGTAGAGCCCCGGCACGTTGCGGGCTTCCATGGTGCGCGAGGAGAGTTCATTTGTATCAACGCCGCCCAGCGTCACTTCCGCCGTGCGGTACCCCTCGGTGCCGTTTGGCTGAACGCGCCAGTTTGTCAGCGTCTCCACCAGCGTCTCTTGCTCGCGGCTGTTCAATTGCTTAAGCGATACGTCCGGGATCTGCCCCAGCACCTGAAGGCACTCCACCAGACGTTTTGGCAGCTGCATCGCCAGCGTGTTTTTCAGGCTCTGATTCGGGTGCGCCTCGCGCTGCTCGTTGAGGAACGCGTCCAGGTCGCAGTCCGGCACCAGATTCACCGTGACAAATTCACCCGGCTGCCAGTAGCTGGAGATTTGCAGTACCGCCGGGCCAGAGAGCCCCCGATGGGTAAAGAGCAGGTTTTCACGGAATACCGTCCCGTCTTCGGCAGTCATGACGGAAGGAACGGAGACGCCAGAAAGCGTCTGAAGCTGTTCAAGAAGGGGTTTGTGCAGCGTGAACGGCACCAGACCCGCGCGCGTGGGCAGTACCTTAAGACCAAACTGCTCGGCAATCTTATAGCCGAACGGGGACGCGCCCAGACCCGGCATAGAGAGGCCACCGCTGGCGATGACCAGATTATCAGCACTGACGGTTTCACCGTTCAGCTGCAGCGTGTACCCCTGTTCGTCGCGGGCGACCTCCAGCACTTCCGTGCGCAGACGCATCACCACGCCGCCCTTCTCGCACTCGGCGACCAGCATATCGACAATCTGCTGCGCGGAGTCGTCGCAGAACAGCTGTCCCAGCGTCTTTTCATGCCACGCGATGCCGTGCTTGCCCACCAGGTCGATAAAGTCCCACTGGGTGTAACGCGCCAGTGCAGATTTGCAAAAATGACGGTTTTGGCTCAAATACGCCGCGGGTTCGACATAAAGATTGGTGAAGTTACAACGCCCGCCGCCCGACATCAGGATCTTGCGGCCAGGCTTTTTTCCGTTGTCCAGTAACAGCACACGACGACCCGCCTGTCCGGCCATCGCCGCACAAAACATACCCGCCGCACCGGCGCCAATTACCACGGCATCAAACCTTTCCACGTCAAAATCCTCTTCGTTAACTGCCGCGGATTGTAAAGTTTCCTCTGTGGTCACACCAGCGTAAAAAGTTCTTACAAAGCCATTCCATTGAAATTTAACGATTATCCCTTCAAGCACTTTTCTCAAATCAGGTGGTATGTCAAAAAAAGTCTATATTTCACTTTGCCCGTTGCGCATTTGTCCTGGATAATGCGCCGCGTTCATGTCCTCAAAATGGCGTAACGTCCTATGCTACATTTGTTTGCCGGCCTGGATTTACATACCGGGCTTTTATTATTGCTTGCTCTGGTTTTTGTACTGTTTTACGAAGCGATCAACGGCTTCCACGACACTGCAAACGCAGTAGCAACGGTTATCTACACTCGCGCAATGCGATCGCAACTTGCGGTTGTTATGGCGGCGGTATTTAACTTTTTTGGTGTCCTTCTGGGCGGACTGAGCGTGGCGTATGCGATCGTGCATATGTTGCCAACGGATCTGCTGCTTAACGTGAGTTCCGGTCATGGCCTTGCCATGGTGTTCTCAATGCTGCTTGCTGCCATTATCTGGAACCTCGGTACCTGGTATTTTGGCCTGCCTGCATCCAGCTCTCACACCCTCATCGGCGCGATTATCGGTATCGGGTTAACTAACGCCCTGATGACCGGGACATCCGTCGTTGATGCGCTGAACCTGCCTAAAGTACTGGGCATTTTCGGTTCTCTGATCATCTCTCCAATTGTGGGTCTGGTGGTTGCGGGTGGATTGATTTTCATCCTGCGTCGCTACTGGAGCAACACCAAGAAACGTGCGCGCATCCACCTGACGCCAGCAGAGCGTGAGAAGAAAGACGGTAAGAAAAAACCGCCATTCTGGACGCGTATCGCGCTGATCATTTCCGCTATCGGCGTGGCCTTCTCTCATGGCGCGAACGATGGGCAGAAAGGCATTGGTCTGGTGATGCTGGTCCTGATCGGTGTCGCACCGGCAGGTTTCGTGGTTAACATGAACGCCTCTGGTTACGAAATCACCCGTACCCGTGATGCCGTCAACAACGTTGAGACCTATTTCCAGCAGCATCCCGATCTGCTGAAAAAAGCGACCGGCGTTGATCAGCTGATCCCATCTCCGGAAGCCGGTGCAACTACCGCGCCGGGCGAATTCCACTGCCATCCGGCAAACGCGATTAACGCGCTGGAACGCGCCAAAGGCATGCTGGGCGATATCGAAAGCTACGACAAACTGGCCGTTGAACAGCGTGGTCAGCTGCGTCGTATCATGCTCTGCATCTCTGACGTGACCGATAAAGTCGCGAAACTGCCAGAGGTGAATGCCGACGACAAACGTCTTCTGAAGAAACTGAAAAGCGATATGCTCAACACCATTGAGTACGCGCCAATCTGGATCATCATGGCCGTCGCGCTGGCACTGGGTATCGGTACAATGATTGGCTGGCGTCGTGTGGCAACCACCATCGGCGAGAAGATCGGTAAGAAAGGCATGACCTATGCGCAGGGGATGTCCGCGCAGATGACGGCGGCGGTTTCTATCGGCCTGGCGAGCTACACCGGGATGCCGGTATCCACCACCCACGTACTCTCCTCGTCCGTGGCAGGTACCATGATTGTTGACGGTGGCGGTCTGCAGCGCAAAACCGTGACCAACATCCTGATGGCCTGGGTGTTCACCCTTCCGGCGTCCATCCTGCTGTCTGGTGGTCTGTACTGGATTTCGCTGAAGCTGATCTAATCAGCTGAAGGCGACAAAAAGCGGGTCAGGAAACTGACCCGCTTTTTTTATGCTCAGTGCCAAATCATCAATGCAATCATACTGACCACAACCAGCCCGCACAGGGCGCTGGTCAGAATGAACTGCCGACGCAGACGCTCGCACCGACGGATAAACTCTTCATCGTGATGATCGCGGTAACGCTGGTAGTAGATATATCCCACCAGTCGCATCTGTTTGCTGGGCTGTCCATGCGAGGTGAAGAACCCTCCACCGTCCACATACTGATAAAGCAACGGATCGCAACCACGAAGTACCACTAACAGCGCACGTAACGATGAGAAGTAGCGCGCCATATTCACTATGCAAACTACGCATAACGCCCAAAACAATGCGACGGTGCTAATCATACATCCTCCCCGGCGTCCGCCCACGGAGCAAGGCTCCTGAGCTCCCGCACCCCAATGCCCTGACAGACAGTTCAGTGAAAGAATGACCAAAAGTCGATCCGGTTCGCGTTTTAATATCCGAACGGCTCATTAAATAGTGTAGGAGATCCGTTAATTTTTTTGCCACAAGGTTAATCGTTATCAACACCAAAGCTTGAAAAATATGTTTAACTGGGCCGTAATGAAAGTATCAGACGACGGCATTCTCATTTAGTCATCGATAACTTAAGGAAGGAGTAACACTATGGCTTACAAACACATTCTCATCGCGGTAGACCTCTCTCCGGAGAGCAAAGTGCTGGTTGATAAAGCGGTATCCATGGCACGCCCCTACAACGCGAAAGTTTCCCTGATTCACGTTGATGTGAATTACTCCGACCTCTATACCGGTCTGATCGACGTGAATCTCGGCGATATGCAGAAGCGCATCTCCGAAGAGACGCATCACGCCCTGAGCGAACTGTCCACCAACGCGGGCTACCCGATTACCGAGACCCTGAGCGGCAGCGGCGACCTGGGTCAGGTATTGGTTGATGCGATTAAGAAATATGACATGGACCTGGTCGTATGCGGTCACCACCAGGACTTCTGGAGCAAGCTGATGTCGTCCGCGCGCCAGCTGATCAACACCGTTCACGTGGATATGCTGATTGTTCCACTGCGTGACGAAGAAGACGAGTAAGTGTAAAAAGCCCGGTGGCGCTAACGCTTACCGGGCCTACAGGCAGCATTGAACGTAGGCCGGGTAAGGCGAAGCCGCCACCCGGCTTTTTTTATTCCGGTGTACCTGAATAGATATCAAACCGGTGCCCTTTCGTGGTCACCGCGTTAGTCGTGGCCACGTCCGCCAGGGGCGGCGCGTAGTCAGGGCGCTTCACCACCACCCGCTTCGTCGCGAGCTGTCTGGCAGGCTCCAGCAGACCATCTGCATCTAAATCCGGCCCCACCAGCGACTGAAACACCCGCATCTCTTTCTTCACCAGCGCGCTTTTCTGCTTATGCGGGAACATCGGGTCGAGATAGACCACCTGCGGGCGCGGGGTGATATCGGTGAGCGCCGTCAGGCTGGAGGCGTGGATCAACTGCAACCGCTCCTGCAGCCACGGGCCGATTTCCGGGTCCGCGTAGCCACGCGTCAGCCCGTCGTCGAGCAATGCGGCGACCACCGGGTTACGCTCCAGCATTCGCACACGACAGCCAACAGACGCCAGCACAAACGCATCGCGACCCAGCCCCGCCGTGGCATCGACCACGTCCGGAAGATAGTTCCCTTTAACCCCCACCGCTTTGGCCACCGCCTCGCCGCGACCGCCGCCGAACTTGCGCCGGTGCGCCATCGCACCGCCGACAAAATCGACAAAAATCCCGCCGAGTTTCGGTTCGTCGCGCTTACGTAATTCAAGATGCTCCGGTGTCATCACCAGCGCCATCAGGTTATCTTCATCGTGCTCCAGCCCCCAGCGGGCCGCCAGAACAGATAAGGCGCCGTCTCCGGCGCCTGTTTCATCCACTAAGCAGATTTTCACGAACTATCAGCCTTTGATCCCGTAATGCTCAAGCATCGCATCCAGCTGCGGCTCACGGCCACGGAAGCGTTTGAACAGTACCATTGGCTCCTCAGAACCGCCGCGGGTCAGGATGTTATCGAGGAACGACTGGCCGGTTTCACGGTTGAAGATCCCCTCTTCTTCGAAGCGGGAGAAAGCATCCGCTGCCAGCACGTCGGCCCACAGGTAGCTGTAGTAACCTGCCGCATAGCCGCCTGCGAAGATGTGACTGAACGCATGCGGGAAGCGGCCCCAGGTTGGCCCAGGGATCACAGCAACCTGCTTTTTAATCTCGGCCAGCGTTTCGAGGATTTTCGCCCCTTGTTCCGGGCTAAACTCGGCGTGCAGACGGAAATCAAACAGGCCGAACTCCAGCTGACGCAGGATGAACATCGCTGCCTGGTAGTTCTTGGCCGCCAGCATTTTATCCAGCAGCTCTTTCGGCAACGGTTCGCCGGTCTCATAGTGACCAGAGATAAACGCCAGCGCGTCCGGCTCCCAGCACCAGTTTTCCATAAACTGGCTTGGCAGCTCGACCGCATCCCACGGTACCCCGCTGATGCCAGCCACGCCTGCGGTTTCGATGCGGGTCAGCATGTGATGCAGACCGTGACCGAACTCGTGGAACAGGGTGATCACTTCGTCGTGAGTAAACAGCGCAGGTTTGCCATTCACCGGGCGGTTAAAGTTACAGGTCAGGTAAGCGACCGGCTTTTGCAGGGAACCGTCGGCTTTACGCATCTGGCCGACGCAGTCATCCATCCACGCTCCGCCGCGCTTATTCTCACGCGCGTAGAGATCAAGGTAGAAGCTACCGCGCAGCTCATTCTTGTCGTCATACAATTCGAAGAAGCGCACGTCCGGATGCCAGACGTCGATATCGGTTCGCTCTTTGGCTGTGATGCCGTAGATGCGCTTCACCACTTCGAACAGGCCGTTAACGGCTTTGTTTTCAGGGAAGTACGGGCGCAGCTGCTCATCGCTGATGCTGTAAAGATGCTGCTTCTGTTTTTCGCTGTAGTACGCAATATCCCACGGCTGCAGCTCGTCCACGCCGAACTCCGCTTTCGCAAAAGCACGCAGCTGAGCCAGCTCTTTCTCACCCTGAGGACGGGCGCGTTTTGCCAGATCGGTCAGGAAGTCGAGCACCTGCTGTGGGTTCTCCGCCATTTTGGTGGCGAGGGATTTGTCGGCGTAGTTTTCGAAGCCCAGCAGCTGTGCCAGCTCGTGACGCAGGGCGAGGATTTCCGCCATCACCGGGCTGTTGTCCCACTTACCGGCATTCGGCCCCTGATCGGAGGCGCGCGTGCTGTAGGCGCGGTACATCTCTTCACGCAGTGCCTGGTTGTCGCAGTAGGTCATTACCGGCAGGTAGCTTGGGATATCCAGCGTTAACAGATAGCCTTCCTGCTCTTTCGCTTCGGCCTGCGCTTTCGCTGCTGCCAGCGCGCTTTCCGGCATCCCGGCCAGCTCGGATTCATCGGTAATCAGCTTCGTCCAGCCCATGGTGGCGTCGAGGACGTTGTTGCTGTACTGGTTGCCCAGCTCGGACAGGCGCGCGGCGATTTCACCGTAGCGAACCTGCTTCTCTTTTGGCAGACCAATCCCGGACAGCTCGAAATCACGCAGGGCGTTATCGACCGATTTTTTCTGCGCCGTGTTCAGCTCGGCGTAATGGTCGCCGTCACGCAGATCGCGATACGCTTTGTACAGCCCTTCGTGTTGGCCGACCCAGGTGCTGTACTCCGAGAGCAGCGGCAGGGTCTGTTCATAGGCCTCGCGCAGTTCCGGGCTGTTTTTCACCGAGTTCAGGTGGCTTACCGGGGAGAAGATACGCCCCAGCACATCGTCCACTTCGGCCAGCGGCTGACACAGATTTTCCCAGGTGTACGGTGCGCCCTGCGCCACCACGCTTTCTACCGCCGCGCGGCAGTTGTCCAGCGATTGCGTAACGGCTGGAACCACATGCTCAGGGAGGATTTTAGAAAACGGCGGCAACGAAAAAGGCGTCAGTAATGGATTGGTCATAAGCGCTGTCCTGTTGAAATAGGTGAATGAAGCGCGCATCCGGCGCTGTGCATATCATTAATTAATGGGGTTAAGTGTAGAGGATTTCAATGCCGGACGTCGTGGAAAAGCGCCCGGTGGCGCTGCGCTTACCGGGCCTGCGGGTAATCTGTGCCGTTCTGCTGTAAACTGTGGCAAATCGTCAATTCAGCGGAAAATCATTACCCATGCTCAGTTATCGCCACAGCTTCCACGCTGGCAACCATGCCGACGTCCTCAAACACACCGTTCAGAGCCTGATCATTGAATCGCTCAAAGAGAAAGAGAAGCCGTTTCTCTATCTGGACACCCACGCGGGCGCGGGCCGTTATCAGCTGAGCGGCGAGCATGCCGAGCGTACCGGTGAATATCTGGAAGGGATCGCCCGCATCTGGCAGCAGGACGACCTGCCAGCCGAACTGGAACCGTACATCGGCGTGGTGAACCACTTCAACCGCAACGGCCAGCTGCGCTACTACCCAGGCTCACCGCTGATTGCCCGCCAGCTGCTGCGCGAGCAGGACAGCATTCAGCTGACCGAACTGCATCCGAGCGATTTCCCGCTGTTGCGCTCTGAATTTCAGAAAGATAACCGCGCCCGCGTGGAGAAAGCCGACGGCTACCAGCAGCTGAAAGCCAAACTGCCGCCCGTTTCCCGCCGCGGCCTGGTGCTGATCGATCCGCCGTATGAAATCAAAACCGACTATCAGGCGGTGGTGACCGGCATCCACGAAGGCTACAAACGTTTTGCCACCGGCACTTACGCCCTGTGGTACCCGGTGGTGCTGCGCGCGCAAATCAAACGCATGATCAAAGATCTGGAAGCGACCGGTATCCGCAAAATCCTCCAGATTGAGCTGGCCGTGCGCCCGGACAGCGACCAGCGCGGCATGACCGCCTCCGGCATGATTGTGATTAATCCGCCGTGGAAGCTCGAAGCGCAGATGAACAACGTGCTGCCGTGGCTGCACAAAACGCTGGTGCCTGCGGGTACAGGCCACGCCACCGTCAGTTGGATCGTGCCGGAGTAATCGCAGCCATCGGTGGAAACTATTGATTTCAGGTATACAATCGCGGCAATTCACGATTAAGGATAAAAGCTATGACTAAGCATTATGACTACATCGCAATCGGCGGCGGCAGCGGTGGCATCGCCTCCATCAACCGCGCAGCCATGTATGGCCAGAAATGTGCGCTGATCGAAGCTAAAGCGCTGGGCGGCACCTGCGTGAACGTGGGTTGTGTACCGAAGAAGGTGATGTGGCACGCGGCGCAAATCCGCGAAGCGATCCATATGTACGGCCCGGATTACGGCTTTGACACCACCCTCAATCACTTTGACTGGGGCAAGTTAATCGCCAGCCGTACCGCCTACATCGACCGTATTCACACCTCCTACGACAACGTGCTGGGTAAGAACAACGTCGATGTGATCCACGGCTTTGCCCGCTTTGTGGATGCGAAAACGATCGAAGTGAACGGTGAGACGATCACCGCCGATCATATCCTGATCGCCACCGGCGGTCGTCCGAGCCACCCGGACATTCCGGGCGTGGAATACGGCATCGACTCAGACGGTTTCTTTGAACTGCCTGCGCTGCCTAAGCGCGTTGCCGTGGTTGGCGCGGGTTACATTGCGGTAGAGCTGGCGGGCGTGATCAACGGCCTGGGTGCGGAAGCGCACCTGTTTGTGCGTAAACACGCGCCGCTGCGCAGCTTTGACCCGCTGATTGTCGAGACGCTGGTTGAAGTCATGAACGCTGAAGGCCCAACACTCCACACCCACGCGGTGCCGAAAGCGGTAGTGAAAAATGCGGACGGCAGCCTGACGCTGGAGCTGGAAGATGGCCGCAGCCAGACCGTCGACTGCCTGATCTGGGCGATTGGTCGTGAACCAGCGAATGACAACTTTAACCTGGCCGTGACCGGCGTGAAAACCGACGAAAAAGGTTATATCGTCGTCGATAAGTTCCAGAACACCAGCGTACCGGGCATTTACGCAGTCGGCGATAACACCGGTGCCGTAGAGCTGACCCCGGTGGCCGTTGCGGCGGGACGTCGTCTCTCCGAACGTCTGTTTAACAACAAGCCTGACGAGCATCTCGATTACACCAACATCCCGACCGTGGTCTTCAGCCATCCGCCCATCGGCACCGTTGGCTTAACCGAGCCGCAGGCGCGCGAGCAGTATGGCGACGACCAGGTGAAAGTGTATAAATCCGCGTTCACCGCGATGTATACCGCCGTCACCTCTCACCGTCAGCCATGCCGCATGAAGCTGGTCTGCGTGGGCCCGGACGAGAAGATTGTGGGTATCCACGGCATTGGCTTCGGCATGGATGAGATCCTGCAGGGCTTCGCCGTGGCGCTGAAAATGGGCGCGACCAAGAAAGACTTCGACAACACCGTGGCAATCCATCCGACCGCCGCGGAAGAATTTGTTACCATGCGTTAAGGCAGAAGCCCCTCTCCGGAGGGGCTTTTTTTATTCACATTCATAAATCGTTGCAAAACGAATGCTCCGAAAATAGTGATCTACCGCACATTTCCCTCCCCATCTACCGAAGCGAATGTCTACGCTTATAAGACGCCCGGAAAAAAACTGTCTTTAAGTACACACAACCGGAGGTCCCTATAACCATGTTCAACCAGAAACTACAGGCTACCGAGAATATCGAATTCGAGATCGCAGAAGAGCTGCGCTACGAGACCGATCCCTGCGAGTTGAAACTGGATGAAATGATTGAGGCGGAGCCGGAACCCGAAATGATCGAGGGGCTACCCGCCTCCGATGCCCTGACGCCCGCCGATCGCTATCTGGAACTGTTCGAGCATGTTCAATCAACACGCCTGTTCGCGGACAGCAAAACCTTCCCTGACTGCGCGCCGAAGATGGACCCGCTGGATATCCTGATCCGCTATCGTAAAGTGAAACGTCACCGGGATTTCGACCTGCGCCAGTTTGTAGAGAACCACTTCTGGCTACCGGCCACCTACGGCACGGAATATGTTTCTGACCCCGGTCTGTCGCTAAAAGAGCACATTGACAGCCTGTGGCCGGTGCTGACGCGCGAACCGCAGGACCATATCCCCTGGTCCTCTCTGCTGGTGTTACCGCAGGCCTATATTGTGCCCGGCGGGCGATTCAGTGAGACCTATTACTGGGACTCCTATTTCTCCATGCTGGGGCTGGCGGAGAGCGGACGTAACGACCTGCTGAAGTGTATGGCGGATAACTTCGCCTGGCTGATCGAGCGCTACGGGCATATCCCAAACGGTAACCGTACCTATTACCTCAGCCGCTCTCAGCCGCCGGTCTTTGCACTTATGGTCGAGTTGTTTGAAGAGGACGGGGTACGCGGCGCGAAGCGTTACCTTGAGCACCTCAAGATGGAGCACGCCTTCTGGATGGACGGTGCCGAGTCGCTGCTGCTTAATCAGGCCTATCGCAGCGCGGTACGTATGCC
Organism: Enterobacter sp. T2; assembly: GCF_010692925.1. Taxonomy (NCBI): domain Bacteria; kingdom Pseudomonadati; phylum Pseudomonadota; class Gammaproteobacteria; order Enterobacterales; family Enterobacteriaceae; genus Enterobacter; species Enterobacter sp. T2. The sequence continues at coordinate 4,557,112 of NZ_CP048736.1, forward strand.
GGATGGATCATTGCTCAACCGCTACTGGGACGACCGCGATACGCCCCGGGACGAATCGTGGATTGAGGACGTAGAAACGGCCCGTCACTCCGGACGTCCGCCAAACGAAGTGTATCGTGACTTGCGCGCGGGTGCAGCCTCAGGCTGGGATTACTCCTCCCGCTGGCTGCGTGAGCCTGGCCGACTGGCCAGCATTCGCACCACGCAGTTTATCCCGATCGATTTGAATGCTTTCCTGTTCAAGCTGGAGAGTACTATCGCCAATATCTCGGCGTCGAAAGGGGATAAAGAGACCGCTGAACTGTTCCATCAGAAGGCCAGCGATCGCCGCGCCGCGATTAACCGCTACCTCTGGGATGAAGAAAGCGGCTGTTATCGCGACTATGACTGGCGCCGCGAAGTGATGGCGCTGTTCTCTGCGGCGAGCATTGTGCCGCTGTACGTCGGTATGGCCACGCATGAACAGGCCGATCGACTGTCGGATGCGGTGAAAACGCGACTGCTGACGCCGGGCGGGATTCTGGCAACCGAGTATGAAACCGGCGAGCAATGGGATAAACCCAACGGCTGGGCCCCGCTGCAGTGGATGGCCATTCAGGGGTTCAAGCAGTATGGCAATGACTCACTGGGCGATGAGATCGCCTGGAGCTGGCTGCAGACGGTGAATCATTTTTATAAGACCCACCACAAGCTGATTGAGAAGTATCATATCGCCAGCAGTACGCCACGCGAGGGGGGCGGGGGTGAGTATCCCCTTCAGGACGGCTTCGGCTGGACCAACGGCGTAGTGCGACGGCTGATAGGGTTGTATGGGGAGCCTTGAGTGGGGTGCGGTCTGGTGCCCTCACCCCGGCCCTCTCCCACAGGTTAAAAGGATCAGCGAATCACCTCATAAATGGCAGTCTGAATAGACTGCCATTTTTTCGTGGTGGCATCCGGTTGCGACTGCGCACGCCGCGTAGCCATATCCAGATCGTGCTGCTGGCGCTTCACCACGGCGGGCACGGTGCAGAACGCTTTGAGATACGCTTTACGCACTGAGGTCAGGGATTCACCGTTCGACATCGCGTGGCTGAGCGTGTTGATAAAGCGACGGCATGGCTTCTCTTCCGTCATGTTCCGTCGGTAGCGCAGCATGAGCTCCAGCACGTCGTCATGGCCTGCCGACATCGCCTCTTCGGTCCATGACAGCTTCCAGTCCATCCCGCCCTGCAAAAAGAGCTGCGCGACACGAGTATCGTTGCGGTTAATCGCTGAACGGAAATTATTGTCGTCCCAGGTCACCCCCATGCGGGTCAGCGTCTCGCGCGCAGAAGGGGTTTCGCGCATATCTTTCGGCGGAGCCGCTTGCGCAGTGTGTTCGGCCGACGACTGCGGTTTGCTGCTGGTCACCAGCCAGAAGCCGCCCACCAGGATGGCGATTACCATCACGCCAACCGCGCCCCATAACGCACCGGAGATAAGCTGCTCACGCTGTTCGGGCGTGCGCGGCGCGCGCTGGGTCGGCTTTTCAATCGTGTCACGAACCTCAAACAGATCGCCACCGGTAACACGATCCATTTTCTGCGCCTTTTCCCAGAAAGTGTGCAGTTCACTGGCGTCCACCGCCATCAATCCGGCCGGGTTGACGCGCGTTCTCCCCTCTTCGAATGCACGTTGAACCGGTCGGGATATCTGCATGTAGTAGTTATCCAGCAGCTGAATTTGCGCCGAACTTAACGTTTTCTGAACCGTGATGTTGTTGCGAATTTGCCGAATATCATCAAGGAAGGTTTGCAGCGTTTTACGCGGTTCTACCAGGAGCGTCAGCATGGCAGGATCGTTAAACAGCGAGGCGTAATACCGGCTGAACTCTTTTTTATCCACCAGCATCTGCGCCAGTTCACTGAACATCATCCCACTCAGGATATCGTTGATCTCCCCGAGCTTCAGCCAGCGTCTTACCCGGTCGGCATTAAATAAGGTCTTGAGATGATTATTGAGCCGCACCTGATCGGGCCAGGCCTGCTGAATAAGTCCTTTAATCATCAGCTCAATGGCGCGAACCTGCTTGTGCGCCTGCTGTTGCTGCAGTTCGCTACCCGTTGCCAGCTCCGTGCTGTAAGTCAGCAACGGCTGCTGCAAACGAAGATGTTCCAGCGTGGTCACAAAGCGCATCGCCGCAATCAGCTGGTTTTCGCTGACATCCTGCCCGCTTTCATACTGTGGAACGCGCTGCTGCAGCAGGCGCAGCTGCAACGTAAATTCCGACATCTCGGCATCATTCAGATTGAGCGTCTTCGCAACGGCTGCCCATCCCCCGAGCGCTAAACGTGCGCTATCCAGTTGTTCCAGGAGCCAGCGTGGATCTTTTCCCTCAGAAACATGTACATTCAGGAGAAGCAAAATTTCAACCGACGCCTGGCGAATGACCGCCAGACAGTGTTCAAACTGTTCGCGAATATGATGTGATGTGCTGAGAGTCATTGTTTTCCTTAAGCGACAACGAAGACATCAGGAATGGGCACTTATGGCCATTTTTCTTTTATTTATACATGCTTAACCATACCTGACTTTCTGTTGAAATAAAGTGACAACCCTAAAATCATTAAAAATGTTTCAGGAGAATCTTAATGCCGGTTTTAATGACTTCACGCCTGAATTGCTCGCCTCTGCAGGAGCATGACTGGCCCTTTTTTCTGGCGTTGCAGCAACATCCTGACGTGATGCGCTTTGTGGCGGAAAACCGTCCCGTTGCCGCAATTCGTGAGGCGTTTGATTCTCGTCTGCCCCTCTGGACGCCGGGCAGCACGCACTGGCTGTGTCTCGTCGTCCGTGATGCCACCTCTCAGGCACCGCTGGGCGTGACCGGGTATATTCATCGTGAGGACGATTGCGCTGAAGTGGGCTTTCTTTTTGCACCCGAGGCGCAGGGGAAAGGTTACGGTTTCGAATCCCTGCAGGCGCTTTGCGATTACGCCTTTCGTGAGGGCGGACTACGTCGGCTCACCGCCACCGTCACGGCGGGAAATGTCGCCTCCAGACGTCTGCTGGAAAAAGCCCACTTTCGTCTGGAGGGGGAGCTTCGCGAGAGCTATTACCTTTCCGGACGCTGGCAAAATGACTGGTTATTGGGTTTATTGCGGCATGAATATCTGAACCATAACGCCTGATCAACAGCCATTTGGCGGATATTTTTCATTGTTCAATTCCTCTACAGTATCGCCATTACGAGGAAATGAATATGAAAGGTCATACGCTGAATATCTCTTATGCCGCCATTGATTTAATAAAGAAGCATCAGGGGCTTTCACTGGAGAAATATCGTGATGAAAATGGTTTATGGGTGATCGGCTATGGACATGCGATCCATGAGGAGGACAATTTTCACGGAGGCATTACTCCGCTTCAGGCAGAATGTTTGCTTCAGGAAGATATTCAGTTATGTGAGAGGCTGCTGCGGGAAAATATAACACGCCCATTAACCCAACAGCAGCATGATGCATTGGTAGTATTGATATTCAGTTTCGCCGAGACGCCTTCACGTCTGAACGCGCTGTATCAGGCTATCGCCCGGGTATAGTACATGGCCGCCTGGGTCCGGTTTTTCACCTCCAGCCGCCGAAAAAGTGCTTCCAGATGCGCTTTTACCGTGGCCGCGCTGATGTTGAGATTGCGGCCAATCTCTTTATTTGACTCCCCCGCAGCCAGCAGTTTGAGTACCTCGCGCTGACGCTCGCTTAAACAGAGTAACGGCTGCGCTGATGATTGCTGGCTAACCCACTCCCCGGGAAAGCAGACCATCCCTCTCGACACGGAATCCAGCACGGCGGCAAACCGTTCGGGGTTAGCGTTACGGGGGATAATGGCCATCACGTTTCGCTGCATGAGCTGCTCAACCCATCTGGCCTCTTTTCTTGCCAGAACCATAATCACCCGTATCGCCGGGAAGGAATCCATAAGCTCTTCCAGGAAAGCACTCTCCTCTTCCTGGATCAAATTGCCGTCAATCATCACGATAGCAGACGGTGAAGCAGATATTTGCCCCCATAAATCGTCCGCCTGACAAGCGCCCGTTATATTTATTTCAGGAATTAACTCCTGCAGACCGTGTATCGCTCCATGAATAAATATCGACTGCCTGTCAAACATGATTACTCGCATCGTTTTTCTCCCTCTGAGAATAGCGAAGGGGGATTCTACAGAGGCAGTATTTAAGAAAAAACTCAATGAATGGAGAGGTTACAAATCCGCGAGTGGTTTTTATATTTGCCCGTACTTTGACACATCAGTTTTAAGGATTTCCTTAAGGGGTTCCCTCCCCTTAACAGCAGGCCTCACAGGAACATACCGCCTGACACCTCAATACGTTGCGCGTTCATCCAGCCCAGCTTATCGCTGAGCAGTGCCGCGATGGCATCGCCGATATCGTCCGGCAACCCCACCCGCCCCAGCGCCGTCTGTGATGCCAGCATCTGATTAAGCTGCGCGTTGTCGCGAACGCGTCCACCGCCAAAGTCGGTTTCTATCGCGCCCGGCGCGATAATATTGACGGAGATACCACGCGCACCCAGCTCCTTCGCCTGATAGCGGGTCAACACTTCCATCGCCCCTTTCATCGCTGCATAGGTACCGGAGCCTGGCTGGGTAAATCGGGCCAGCCCGCTGGAGACGTTGAGGATCCGGCCTCCGTCATTCAGCAGAGGCAGCAGGCGCTGTGTCAGGAAGAAAGGCCCTTTGAAATGAATATTCATCGCCTCATCAAACTGGGCTTCCGTTGTGTCGGTATAGGGTGCATATAAACCCGTCCCGGCATTGTTCAATAAATAATCAAAGGTGTCGCGTTGCCAGACGGTCTTAAGGATTTCCTGAAGCTGCTGAGCAAACTTATCGAAGCTGGCAATATCACCGACGTTGAGCTGTAATGCTGCAGCATTCACGCCTTTTTCCTGAATTTCGCGAACAACCTCCAGCGCGTCCTGCTGATTGCTGTGGTACGTCAGAACAATTCCCGTTCCGTCTGCCGCCAGCTTCAACGCCGCGTTTTTACCCAAACCACGGCTACCACCCGTCACTAATGCGATACGTTCAGTCATCATAAACCTCGTTTTGGCTGTTATGGAGATTGAGAAAGAGCTTATTAGGTGATAGAAGATCAATAAAGAGGGTTTAAAACGCTTCACTGTTTCAACAGCAACAACAATGAGCTTCATCTATGGATAAAATTCACGCAATGCAGCTGTTTGTGCGCGTCGCGGAACTGGAAAGTTTTTCCCGTGCTGCAGAAACCTTAACGCTGCCGAAAGGCAGCGTTTCGCGGCAAATTCAGGCCCTTGAAAACCGCCTTGGCACCCAGCTGTTGCACCGGACCACGCGTCGCGTCAGCCTGACGCAGGACGGCATGGTCTATTACGAACGGGCAAAAGATCTGCTGGCAAACCTTGATGAACTGGACGGACTGTTTCAGCACGATCCCTCCACCATAAGCGGAAGGCTGCGCGTGGATATGCCCGTCGGCGTTGCTCGAAATTTAGTCATCCCCAGACTGCCGACTTTTTTGCAGCAGTACCCGGGTATTGAACTGGAACTCAGCAGCAGCGATCGTCTGGTGGATGTGATTCGCGAAGGGTTTGATTGCGTGGTCCGCGTGGGTTCCCTGAAAGATTCAGGGTTAATTGCCCGGCCGCTGGGGAAACTGACGGTAATTAACTGTGCCAGTCCGGATTATCTGGCGCGTTTTGGCTACCCTGAAACGCTGGATGATTTGGGCTCACACGCGGTGATTCACTACGCCGCCATGCTGGGTACCCGTCCGCAGGGCTTTGAATTTTATAACGGCAGTGCAACGCAGTGGATAAAGACGGGCGGCGTATTAACCGTCAACAGCACGGAAACCTATCAGGCGGCCTGCCTTGCCGGGCTGGGCATCATTCAGGTTCCACGTGTTGGGGTACGTGATTTACTGCGGACGAAAAAACTGATTGAGATCCTCCCGCAATATCGCGCGGAACCGATGCCCGTGTCCCTGATTTATCCCCATCGCCGCAACCTCTCCCGTCGGGTACATCTGTTCATGGAGTGGCTGACCGAACTCACAAAAGCTTACGTGGATTAGTCGCAAGCTATAATTCAGTAACATCCAGCCTAACGAAAAGGAAAAGACGCGTGACGCCGGAAAATAACCCGCAACGACCCACCCAACATTTAGATTATGATCCCATCAAGAAGATGGAAACCGGGCCAGAAAAGGCTAAAACCCCAGGGGCGGCCAGCAAGACGCTGGGCACCGTCACCAGCCTGGCAGAAAGAATTCAGCAGTTTCCCATGGTTGCGCATTTGATACGTGCGACCGAGCGCTTTAATGACCGCATGGGGAACCAGTTTGGTGCTGCCATCACCTATTTCTCCTTCCTGTCGATGATCCCCATTCTGATGGTGTCGTTTGCAGCGGCCGGTTTTGTGCTCGCGTCGCACCCGACGCTGCTGCAGGATATTTTCAATAAAATCCTGAATAACGTCAGTGACCCGACCCTCGCCACTACGCTAAAAAGCACGATTAATACCGCTGTTCAGCAACGTACGACCGTTGGGATCGTTGGTTTGCTTATCGCCCTTTACTCCGGGGTAAACTGGATGGGCAACCTCCGCGAGGCCATTCGCGCCCAGTCGCGTGAGGTGTGGGAGCGTAAGCCGCAGGATCAGGAGAAAATATGGGTTAAGTATCTCCGCGACTTTGTTTCGCTGATTGGCCTGCTCATTGCGCTCATCGTTACGCTTTCGATTACCTCCGTGGCGGGCTCCGCACAGCAGATGATTATCTCTGCACTCTATCTGGATTACATCGAATGGCTGAAACCGGCCTGGCGCGGCATTGGGCTGGCGATTTCCATTTTCGCCAACTACCTGCTGTTCTTCTGGATTTTCTGGCGTTTGCCCCGTCATCGTCCGCGCAAGAAGGCCCTGCTCCGCGGAACGCTGATTGCGGCGATAGGCTTTGAAGTGATTAAAATCGTGATGACCTACACTCTGCCGTCGCTGGTGAAATCCCCGTCGGGCGCGGCGTTCGGCTCCGTGCTGGGGTTGATGGCCTTCTTCTACTTCTTCGCCCGCCTGACCCTGTTCTGCGCCGCGTGGATTGCCACCGCCGAGTACAAAGGCGACACACGCATGCCGGGAAAAACACACCGCTAACCCCTCTCTCGGGCTGAAATTTCAGCCCGACTCATCATTTCAGCATATAAATCCAGCCCGTAACTTTTATTTAACCAAAAACCAGTTTTATTCACCAATATTTAAAAACTGTGAAGCATTTCATGGAAGCATTTTCGCTGGCCTGAAAATTATCCGCTTTTTGTTGCTTTTATCACCAGAACGCGACTTTGTTACAGATTGAAATGTCGCTTTTGCTGTGCGTAATATGGCCTTTCGTTCGATAAAAAATAAGAAAATATTATGCAAGCAACAGCCACAACACTCGACTCTGGCGCGGAAAACGTCCCGGTCAACTCGCGCAATAAAGTTGTCGTCGCATCGCTGATTGGCACCGCCATTGAGTTCTTCGACTTTTACATTTACGCCACCGCTGCGGTCATCGTCTTCCCGCATATTTTCTTCCCTCAGGGAGACCCGACGGCGGCGACGCTGCAGTCTCTGGCAACCTTTGCTATCGCGTTTGTTGCACGTCCGATTGGCTCTGCGCTGTTTGGACACTTTGGCGACCGTATTGGTCGTAAGGTCACCCTGGTGGCCTCGCTGCTGACGATGGGGATCTCCACCGTGGCGATCGGCCTGCTGCCGACCTACGAAACCATTGGCATTCTGGCGCCGGTCCTGCTGGCGCTGGCGCGTTTTGGTCAGGGTCTGGGGTTGGGCGGTGAATGGGGTGGCGCGGCGCTGCTGGCGACCGAAAATGCCCCGCCGCGTAAACGCGCGCTGTACGGTTCATTCCCGCAGCTTGGCGCGCCGATTGGCTTCTTCTTTGCCAACGGGACCTTCCTGCTGCTTTCCTGGCTGCTGACGGATGAACAGTTCATGAACTGGGGCTGGCGTATTCCGTTTGTCTTCTCTGCCGTGCTGGTGCTGATTGGCCTGTATGTCCGCGTGTCCCTGCATGAGACGCCGGTGTTCGCTAAAGTGGCCGCGGCGAAAAAACAGGTGAAAGTCCCGCTGGGCACGCTGCTGACCAAACACGTCCGCGTCACCGTGCTGGGCACGTTCATCATGCTGGCAACCTATACGCTGTTCTACATCATGACGGTTTACTCCATGACCTACAGTACCGCCGCCGCGCCGGTTGGGCTGGGTCTGCCGCGTAACGAAGTACTGTGGATGTTGATGATGGCGGTCATCGGGTTTGGTGTGATGGTGCCGATTGCCGGCCTGCTGGCGGATAAATTCGGTCGTCGTACGAGCATGATTACGATCACCACGCTGATCATTCTGTTTGCCCTGTTCGTCTTCCCGCCGCTGCTGGGTTCGGGTAGCCCGGCACTGGTGATGGCCTACCTGCTGATTGGCCTTAGCCTGATGGGGCTCACCTTCGGCCCAATGGGCGCGCTGCTGCCAGAGCTGTTCCCGACGGAAGTGCGTTATACCGGTGCGTCGTTCTCCTACAACGTCTCTTCCATTCTGGGGGCGTCCGTTGCGCCATACATCGCCACCTGGCTGCAGGCAAATTATGGTCTGTTCTACGTGGGCGTTTACCTGGCGGCCATGGCGGCGCTGACGCTGATTGCGCTGCTGCTGACGCATGAGACTAAGCATCAGGCACTGTAAGCTAATGCCGGGTGGCGGCTACGCCTTACCCGGACTACGATTCAAAATGTTGGCCGGGTAAGCGCAGCGCCACCCGGCAAAAACATCCCGCACCTTACTTCTTCATCTGCGACAAAATTGTCCGACACTGATTCGCCTCACCTTCTGACGGCGAGATCAATGCCAGCAGCGCGGCGGCTGGGGTGACCAGCGTCGCGAGGGCTGCGGCCACCGCACCACGCGCGATCAGCGGCCCGGGCTTCACGCCTGCCTGCGGATTTTTAAAGGTGCCGCGGACATAAAGCGGCGAGCGCAGGGTAATAATACGGATCCCTTTACTTTCCGGGTCGATCGTCAAATCCAGCTGCTCTGAGGCCATGCTGGCGGTACCGGTCACGTTAATCACCGCGTTTTCCGTGTCGAAGGCAAAAATCTGCGGACGCGCCACGCCGTTTACCAGATCCAGATTGGCCGCGGCGCAGTTCACCCGCACCTCGTCATCCCCGAAAATTTGCCCGATGATAAAGTTGCCCACGTTCAGCCCCAGGATCTCCATCAGGTTGCGGCTGACCAGGCCGTCGTTCATCAGCAGTTTCAGGTTACCATTGCCGCTGCCCAGCAGCGCCGCCACGGAATTCCCTACCCCGCGAATGTCCGCGTCACCGTTCATTTCACCGAGGGTTTTCTGCATCAACTCCACGTTTGGCATCAACTCTTTCAGCTTCAGCCTGCGGGCCTGAATTTCGGCGCGTCCCTGCATCGGCTTTTTATCGCCCTCGAGGTGAATGTTCGAGGAAATCGTTCCGCCCGCCATACCAAACTTCAGCGGCTGCAGGCGCAGATCGGCGTTTTTAAGAATGACATGCGTCGAGAGATCGCTCAGCGGCAACGTGCTGCCATGCTCAATTTTACGCCCTTTGAAGCGTACATCGGCATCCATCACGTCCCATTTGTCAGTTTCGAAGCGATCGTAAGGCAGCACTTTCCCCGCAGGCTGAACGTCCTTTTTAACCTCTTTCGACTTCGTGCCTTTGCCCGAATCCACGCCAATCAACGGGCCCAGATCGGCCAGACGTAGCTGGCTGGACTCCACATCCCCTTCCAGTTTCGGGCGCGGTTTTCCGGTGGTGTAGGTTAGCGAGCCGTGGATATCACTGTCACCGATACGGCCGTTAAAATCCCGGTAGTCAAAGACAGACGATTTTTCGGTGTCGATTTTGGCAACCAGATGCCCGTCCGTTTCGAACGGCGGCGTATCGGGCAGCAACACACCGGTCAGCTCATACAGTTCACCCAGCGAATCACCGGCAAATTTCAGCCGCAGATCCACGCCCCCCATGTTCATCGGGTCGTTGACCGTGCCCACGAATGCCACGCGCGTATTCCCTGAACGGAAATCTGCCTGCACCGGGAACGGCGTACCTTCGCTCCTGAGCGCCAGCATGCCGCCCATTTTTCCTTTCCCACTCAGCGGCTGGCCGTTGTAGCGCCCTTTGGCCGTCAGGCCGAACACATAATCTCCCGCTTTGGCGTTATCGCCTTTCGCCTGGTTGCCCGTCACTTCGCTAAACGGTAGCGGTTTACCCAACGGATCGACCAGGATCTCCACATCCGCCTTGCTGACCTTATCGTCGATGGCGATCCGCCCGCGATCGAAAAGAATATTGTCGAGACGGAATGACCATGAAGAGGGCCGGGCATTGGGATCTTTTTCGCCGTCGCTGGCAAGGTTAAACGTCCAGTTGTTGTTCTTTTCAGAAAGGCGGATCAGACGCGCATCAGGCTGCTGGAGTTTAATCCACGGCAGATAGACGGTTTTGGTCAGGAGCGCTAACGGCGCCAGCGTGGCTTCAACGCGTGGCAGATGGACCATGGTGACGTCCGGAATATCCGGCGGGTTGCCGAGAATAATGTCGTCGGCGTGGACGTGCGGCCAGGGGATCCAGCTTCGCCAGCCGGTCTCCTGTTTCTGACGTTCCCATACCACGCCCAAATCGCCGCGGATGGCGAAGGGACGGTTCAGCTCAGCTGAGACTTTCTGGTTGATGGTCGGCTTAAGGCGATTCCAGTCAAACGTCGCAATAATGACGACGATAACCACGATCAACAACAAGAAAATCCCTGTAGTCCAGGAGATAACCCTGGTTGTCTTTGTCATTTTTGTCCCCTTTCCTGATGGCCTGTCCTGTAAAACTATAGTCCAGACAAGGGGAAACGGGCGGATCAGAGGTGAGTTATGACGGTATCGAGGGTATCCATAGGAACCGGACGAGAGAGGAAATAACCTTGTGCGGCAGCGGCGGGTGAGTTTTGCACATCGCGCCACTCTTCCAGCGTTTCCACACCTTCGACAATCACCCCTTTGCAATAGCGGTTCATCAGCTGCAATAACAGCGTAAACAGGTTTCGCCCTTCCGGGGTCTGACGCAGCATAATAAACAGATCGCGGGCCACTTTGATGTAGTCATAACGCACTTCGCTCAGCGCAGAGAAGTTCGCCATGCCCGTACCAAAGTCATCCAGCCACAGCGGGCCAAATTCACACATCGAGGCAAACGAGGAGTCCTGCGGCAGCCGGACGTGCTCCACCAGTTCAAAACGCATCCACGGCAGAGTGGCGATCAGTTCCTGCAATTTTGCATTCTGACGCAGCGCCAGCAGTGTCGGGCCATCCACGTTAACCGAGGCGAGGATATTGTGCCGCTCGAAAAAGGCCTGTTTGGTCGCCAGCATACGAAGCTGCTCTTCCAGCACGTCAAGGCGCTGGCGAACGGCAACTTCGGCAAAATAGCGATCTGGCGCGATACGCTGTAAAGGGTTTGACGGGTGCGTAACAACGGTCAAAATTTCAATGGCCATCAGTCGACCGTCCGTTCGGTAGATCGGCTGATAGGTATACGCACGCTCACATTGCAGCCAGTAGCGATGCTCCTGCAAGTTCTCAATACTTGCCTCAGGCGTAGTGCTCAGCCGCTGGATAACCTGCTCTGACTTCATTTCAGATGTCCTGTTGTTGGATGGCCTTTCTGGACTCGTCACTGGGTTATCGGCGCGACAATTGAGAACTTTATGTTCAATTCACCGGGAAAATGAAATTAAGATGACAGAAATTTGCCGGAACACGTGCTGGCTCAAATTAAATAATGGAACATCGTTTTAATATAGTTGACCATCTAATTCACTCAGCGCACACTGCTGATAAATTCTTCTGTTCAGGTTCACGACTATGTCCAAAAAAATTGCCGTGATTGGCGAATGCATGATTGAGCTGTCCCAAAAAGGCGCGGAAGTCAGCCGCGGATTTGGTGGCGACACGTTAAACACTTCCGTCTATATCGCCCGTCAGGTTGCGCCAGAAGCACTCTCCGTGGACTATGTTACCGCCCTCGGCACGGACAGCTTCAGCCAGCAGATGCTGGAAGCCTGGCAGAATGAACATGTGGGCACCGCGCTGATCCAGCGTATGGAAAACCGCCTTCCCGGGCTTTACTACATCGAAACCGACAGCACCGGCGAACGCACGTTTTATTACTGGCGTAACGAAGCCGCGGCGAAGTTCTGGCTGGAGAGCGATGCAGCCCCGGCCATTTGTGAAGCACTGGCAAGCTTTGACTATCTCTATCTGAGTGGGATCAGCCTGGCGATCCTCAGTCCAGTCAGCCGCGAAAAGCTGCTGTCGCTGCTGCATAAATGCCGCGCCAACGGCGGTAAGGTGATTTTTGATAACAACTACCGTCCACGCCTGTGGGCCAGCCGTGAAGAGACGCAGCAGGTTTATCAGCAGATGCTGCAGTGCACGGACATCGCGTTCCTGACGCTCGACGATGAAGACGCCCTGTGGGGTGAGAAGCCCGTAGATGACGTGATTGCACGCACGCAGGCGGCGGGCGTAAGCGAAGTCGTCATTAAGCGCGGGGCGGAATCATGTCTGGTCGCGATGGCGGGTGAAGCGGTGGTTGAAGTCCCGGCGGTGAAGCTGGCCAAAGAGAACGTGATTGATACGACAGCGGCAGGGGACTCCTTCAGCGCGGGTTACCTGGCGGTACGTCTGACCGGGGGAACGCCGGAAGCCGCGGCACAGCGCGGACACCTGACGGCCAGCACCGTGATTCAGTATCGCGGGGCGATTATTCCGCGTGAGGCGATGCCTGTTTAACCAAAGTGCGGGCTGATGCCCTCACCCTGGCCCTCTCCCACAGGGAGAGGGCATGTCTACGCATTACTGTCCTTGCGGAATATCCGTCGCGTCCGGGTGTAAATCATCCGCTGCGGTCGCCAGCTGCGGCGCGGTAACCATAATAGAATCCCAGGTCTTCTGAAGTTCCTTCATGTCATATTCCGGCTCGCCTTTCGGCTGCATAAGGATCAATGCCATATCCTGCGACAGCTGCTGACGTAAATCCTGATTTAACATATCCACGGTCAAACCGTTCAGGAAATCCTGACGAAGCTTCTGGTACTGTTCAGGCGCAATGTCGACAACCTGATTCTGCAGGGAGCGGATGCGCTGGCTGATCAGAATATCGGTATCGGCACGCGCGTAGGTCGCAAACAGCTTCTGCAGCTCCAGTTTTTTCTGGGCCACCAGCGCATTGAACTCCTCTTCAGAGAGGCCCTCTTTACGCACTTTTGCCAGCTCTTTGGCAACCACACCCAGATTCGCATTCAGCTTATCGCCCGGCGATTCAACGTTAATGGCACATTGCGCACGCTGGAAAAGCACGCGACAGTCAAAGCCAAGACCAATATTCTTCACGTTATTCTTACTGAGCGTCTGCTGAACGTGCCAGAACAACGCTTCACGCGCCAGGTCGGCACGCCAGTAGCGCAGCAGCGCGGCGGACTCGCGGATAGGCTGCCAGGCGTTATCCCACATCACGGAGAGTCGGTCCTGACGCACGGTGTCCGTCATAATGCTGACAGGTTCGGCGCGCAGCGGAGAGAGTGTCGGAACCGGGGCAGGCGTTTCACGCTTGCCTTTCAAATCGCCAAACGCTTTGTTGATCTGTTCAACCACCGCGCGGCTATCGACATTGCCAACCACAATCAGCGTCATGGCGTCCGGGGTGTACCATTTCTGGTAGAACGATTTCACCTGTTCGGCATCGACCGGCTGCTTCAGCGGCTCCGCCGGATCGTGACCCAGCAACGTTGAACCTTTCAGACGGTAGCGCCACCAGCCCTCTTTGGTATCCGCAGGCCAGGTCGCCACCATGTCGCTGTTGCTCAGCGCATAGTTAACGGTATCCGGCGTAATCGCCAGGTTGCCTGAGGCATCAGCGAGATAGGTCAGCGCTTCTTTGAGCAGATCGTTACGGTTATTTGGCAGGCTCAGGTTAAACATGGTGTAGTCATAGGAGACCACAGCCGGAGGCAGCGGGCGTTTTGGATCGATGGCCTGTTGCCACAGCGAACGCACCTGAACCGCTTGCAGGCTGCCGCTCTGAGTGAGCGCCAGACGGGGAATAAAATGGCTAAAACCGGTTTGCTGAGTACTTTCCGTAAGGGAGCCGGTATTAACGGACAGACGGATTTCAACACGATCGCTCGGACGTTGCGGGGTGGATAAAACCTGCCACTGGAAACCGTTCGCTAACGTGCCTTGTTGCCAGGCCGGGTCTGGCTGGAGCGCATCTGCCTGCACATAACTGGCTGCTGCCATCATCAGCAAACCGCCGGTTAAGAGTCGAATTTTTGTGCCCTGCATGTGAACCCCTGATCAACATTCCTGGTTAAAAAGAGTGACTCGCGACGCGCTGCACTCTAAAAGATGACGATGAAAACACGTCGATTAGACCGCGCGTTCGGCAAAACGTCACGGTCCGAAGTGAAATATACCCAAAAAAAATCTTGTCGAATTATGACAGGTATGAAGGGTTATTATGCGCAGGAGCCCGCATCCCGACAAGGGAATGCGGGCATTTGTAACAAGATTAGGAGGTTAAACCAGGAGTTTTGCTATCAGACACGCGATTATTCAGCGTATCGTCGAGTTTTTTGTGATCCAGCTCTTTCACCCATTTCGCGACAACGACCGTCGCCACACCGTTACCTACCAGGTTGGTTAATGCGCGCGCCTCGGACATAAAGCGGTCAATACCGAGAATCAGCGCCAGGCCCGCCACCGGCAGATGCCCCACCGCAGAAATGGTAGCCGCCAGCACGATAAAGCCACTGCCCGTTACGCCTGCCGCGCCTTTCGAGGAGAGCAGGAGCACCACCAGCAGGGTGATCTGATGGAAAATATCCATATGGCTGTTGGTCGCCTGAGCGATGAACACCGCCGCCATCGTCAGGTATATCGACGTACCATCAAGGTTGAAGGAGTAGCCCGTCGGGATCACCAGCCCGACCACCGACTTACGGCACCCGAGTTTTTCCATCTTGTCGAGCATACGCGGCAACGCCGATTCTGAAGAAGAGGTCCCCAGCACAATCAGCAGCTCTTCACGAATGTAACGGATAAATTTGAAGATGTTGAAACCTGTCGCACGGGCAATGGAGCCCAGCACCACCACCACGAAAAGAATACAGGTGATATAGAAGCAGATAATCAGCTGGCCCAGCTGCACCAGCGTACCTACGCCATATTTACCGATGGTGAAGGCCATCGCACCGAAGGCACCGATTGGCGCCAGGCGCATGATCATATTGATGATGCCAAAGATGACCTGTGAGAAGCTCTCAATCACATTAAAGATAAGTTGGCCTTTGCTGCCCAGACGGTGCAGGGCAAAGCCAAACATGACGGCAAACAGCAGTACCTGCAGAATGTTTCCGCTGGCAAATGCGCCAATGACGCTGCCGGGTATCACGTCCAGCAGGAAGGCCACCACGCCCTGATCCTTCGCCTGCTCGGCATAGACCGCGACCGCTTTGGCATCGAGCGTTGAGGGGTCAACGTTCATGCCCGCACCAGGCTGGACCACGTTAACGATAATCAGACCAATAATCAGCGCAAGGGTACTGACCACTTCGAAATAGAGCAGCGCCACAGCACCGGTACGGCCTACCGCTTTCATGCTTTCCATGCCAGCGATGCCCGTGACAACCGTACAGAAGATTACCGGGGCGATGACCATTTTGATGAGCTTCACGAACGCGTCGCCAAGCGGTTTCATTTGCGCGCCCAGCTCAGGGTAGTAATGCCCCAGCAAAATACCGATGGCGATGGCTGTCAG
Source organism: Enterobacter sp. T2 (assembly GCF_010692925.1). Lineage (NCBI taxonomy): Bacteria > Pseudomonadati > Pseudomonadota > Gammaproteobacteria > Enterobacterales > Enterobacteriaceae > Enterobacter > Enterobacter sp. T2. The sequence continues at coordinate 4,573,026 of NZ_CP048736.1, forward strand.
GACCTGGAAATAGAGACTTTTGAAGAGTGAGGTTTTCATAAGGTGTCCTTGGGAAGAAAAACCACAGGTTTTGTAAGGTTATGGTTAACCTGCGGCTCTAAAATAACACCCGTATAACAGGACAGAAATAAACTCAGTTCAAATTTGAAACACAAATGTTAAGAACTTTGAGCTGGCTCGCACAAGCCAGCAACAAAATTACACTTTTGCGTGATTGTCAGCACCGGGAAGATAGCGTTGTTCAAAGACATCCGCAGGAACAGCAGCGGCAAAAAGGAAGCCCTGACCGCTCTCTACGCCCGCCTCTGCCAGCCAGATGCGCTGCGCGTCGGTTTCAATCCCCTCGGCAATCAGATGCAGATTGAGACTGCGCGCCATCTGAATAATGGCCTGCACCATGCTGCTGTCCTCTGGCAACCCTTCGACAAACGCTTTGTCGATTTTCAGCACATCCACCGGCAGGGTTTTCATATGCTGAAGCTGACGCAGCCCGGCGTAGCCCATACCAAAATCGTCCAGCGCGATGCGAATGCCGGCATTGCGCAGCGGCTTCAGAATGGCAACGGCTTCGTTAGGATCGTCAATGCGTCGGCTCTCCGTCACTTCCAGCGTCAGCGTATCAGGCTTGATCCGGTAGCGATTGATCAGCTCCAGCATTTCGGAAACCATCGTCGGATGCATGAGCTGCAACGCAGACAAATTGACCGACAGCGGCAGCGTCACGCCGCGCTCCTGCCAGGCGGCAAGCTGGCGGCAGGACTCCTCCAGCACCCAATAACCGACGGTGACCATCAGGCCACAGGATTCAATGCGTTCAATCAGCCCCTCCGGCAGCTCCCATGAGCCGTCCGGCTGCTGTACACGGAGCAGCGCCTCGGCGCTTTTTACTTCACCCGTCTGTAAATTCACCTGCGGCTGTAGCCAGAGAGCAAACTGACGGTTATCCAGCGCGGTCAGGATGTCGCTCTCTTCCGTCAGGCGCTGCTGCGCCTTTTCCATCTGTTCCGGGTCGAAGAACTGGATCTGATTTTTGCCTTTGCGCCGGGCGGTAAACGCCGCCGAGAACGCGCGGCGATACAGCTGCTCCGCCGTTAAATCACCGTAGTACATGGCGATACCGATACTGGCGCTTGGACGCAGCTGGATCCCCTGAACAGGCAGCCGCTCGTTAATGACAGTGAGCACTTGCTGACCTAATGTGATGGCATGCCACGGCTCTTTCACGCCGTTGGCTATCACCACCAGGTCATAACCGCTGACCTGCGTCAGCACCATGCGCGGGGCCAGGACAGATTTCACCTTTTCCACCAGCGTCAGCAGCAGCATTTCACGCTGGCTCTCCTTGAGCACGCCCGCCGTATCCTGCAGGGTTTCACAGGCGATCACCATCAGCGCCGTGGTTTGCTGGCGCGCAACCGTCTGCTCCAGCATCGCCATCAGAAACGCCTTATTAGGAAGTTCTGACACCGGGAATCGCGTAGCGCTGTTATTTAATTCATCCTGCTGACGCTGGATGCGCTGCTGGTTGAGGTTATAGCTGCGTACCAGCATCCCGATCTCATCGTCATGATGAAGGCGCGGCAGTTCAAGCTGGTGCCCCATCTGATCCTGCGGCGCAAGCGCATTCAGCTCGCGGGCGATACGGCGCAACGGATGCACAATCAACCTGTTAATACACCAGGTTAACGCCACGCTGAGAATCAGGGTCATAAGTAAGCAAGTGGTCACTAACGTAACCACCCAACTCATGACGAACTTATACATGCGATACGAGTCTGCCTGCAGGACCAGGTAGGCCAGCGGCTGCGGATTGGCAGGACGTTCCAGCGAATAGAGAGGCAGAGAAATTTGCACCGGCAGTTCAAACAGGCGCATGACCATCATCGGGACGGGGCGTTCCGGGATAAAGCTCATCCGCAGCGCCTGGAACTGGTTGGGCAAGACGACATCCGCGCGGCTCACGATGCCAGCAGGCTGAATGCGTTTTAAAATGGTTTCCGCTTCGGGAATATCCCCTTTCAGGATCGAGGCGGAGAGTGGGCCGCGCACCGAGCGGGCGATACTTTCTAACTGCGAAGCCGTGTTATAGCGATTCTGCTGCACGGAATGAAACAGCAAAATGACGCAGAAAAGCAGGACAAACAGCATCGTGACGGCAGACACCATCGCCATCTGTTTGATCGTTAAGGAACGGCTGACACGCAAAATGACTCTCCACAAAACTCGAAGCGCAGGGCGCGCCAGGGTGTAAACCTGGCGCGCCTGAGTATACCCGATTGCTGTGCTATTAAGAGAGACTTACAAATGGATTAAGGAAAATCCGATTACCAGTCCGCGTAAGGAATGAGCGGCTGCGGCGGTAAGTCCATATCGCCCTGCCAGCCTGCGGCAGAGTAACGCACATAAATCAGCGCATGGCTTGGGGTATAGTCTTTCGCTTCCTGAATATCCACGCCCATGCCCACAAACCAGTTGGACGTGACCCGGCGTTCGATAATCGCCCGTGCGGTGTAACCCGTGCCGGAGCTGCTGCTGCCGGTTTCCATCGCGCCCCGGTCAGTATAGCGGCCGGGTTCATCGGTCGGGATCAGACTCTGAATCGGGTAGCGCAGTTCATCTTTGGTTTTGGAGTGTGACCAGGAGACAGAGCCGCCCAGCTCCCAGGACCAGTTTTCCGTGCGTTTACGCCAGGTCACCGGCAGTGCGAAGGAGACATACTCCTGCGGGCTGTAATAGCCGCCCTGACCCAGGGTATATCCGCTCAGGTCTTTGTCGTAATGCCAGAGCATATTGGAGACGCCGACCGTCAGGCGCTCGTTGTTTTTATTAATGAGCTTGTAGTAGTAACCCGTCATCCAGCGGACGCGCCAGTTATCTTCCACATTTTTACCCGTCAGCGTTTCTGCGTTCAGGCTTGACCAGACGCCGTTCGCCTCACCTTTGTCATAGCTGATGCTTACGCCACCCCCGGTCGCCCGTACGCCGCCCCAGGTGGTGCCGGTATTGGTATCTTTCTGCCCGGCGAAGGCCAGCAGTGAACTGGAGATTGGCCGACGATGGGCGTTGACGGTATAACCGATGGGACCCAGATCGCTGCTGTAGCTCAGGCCGCCCACCACGTCGACGACGTCAAAGCCCATTGGGGTGGTACCAATATCCATCGACCAGGTTTTATTCTGCCAGCCGACGGCGACGCTGGCGCCACTGTCACTCTGATGGGTGCTGCCGCTACACGGTGTTTCGTAGCAGGTCCCCCATTTAGGGTCGTACGTACCGTTATTGTTATCAAATGAACCGGCGTCCATATTGACCAAATCGCTTCTGAAGAACATGCGGCCATCAGAGAGCGGGGCATCGACCTGGAGCATGGTGGTATGGGCTTTCAGATCGGAATAGCCCCCCGTGCCGCTGGAGCCCCAGTAATCGTGCTGCAGCGTGACGTTAACATCCTGCTGACGGTACAAATCACCGGCGTCACTCCGTACGCCGCGCTTCAGCCAGTCATCTTTTTCATCGTTACGCGTCAGACGGGTGAAACTGTCGTTGTCCACCGGACGGGTCGTCGTGATGCCTGATGACACCATCGCGTCTTTATACGTCTCCAGCGCTTGCTGAGGCTGACCGTTCTGCGCCTGGAAGCGCGCGGCATCACGTAACACCAGCGCTTTTTCCATTGAGGCAGGCTGCGATTTGGCCTGCGGAATGATGTTGTTGAAGGTCTGCTCTGCGGCGGCGGAATCGCCCAGCCCCGCCTGCGCCATCGCGATCCGGCGCTGCATATTAAGGGATAACGGTTCGCCATTTTGCGCGGCAGGCAGTTTCGCCAGCTCGGCACGCGCAGCGTCCTTGTTACCTTGCGCGCTATAAATCTCGGTCAGACCGAGGATCGCGTCCTCGTTCTGCGGCTCACGCTGCAGGACGGCGTTGTACGTCGTTTTCGCCGATTCCAGATCGCCACGCTGCTGCGCCCAGTCGGCCAGCGTTAAGTCGATACGGGTAGAGGTCGGCTGCTGACGCAGAAGGTTTTCCGCCTCCTGCTCTTTACCGCTGTCGCGCAGGCGGTTGGCGGTTTCCAGCACCTGGTTACTTTGCAGACGGTCGGCCAGTTCCTGAATGTTGCCATTCCACTGGCTACGCGGCAGCGTATCCAGATGCGCCAGCGCGGCCCGGTCCTGATTGTTCCCGGAGAGATAGAGCCCGTTGGCATACACCTGATCCGGGTCAGACGGTTTCTGGCTGGCAAGCTGGCGCATCAGGGTGTCCGCCTGGCTGCGCTGGCCCGCGCTGTAGAGATCGCGCGAGAGACGATACGTTATCCAGACGTCGCCTGGCGAGAGCGCCAGACGGCGGCGCTGTATTTCTGCTGCCTGGGCGTATTTCCCCTGATTCTCCAGCTGTTCGGCCTGGGCAGACAGTTGCTCGTTAGTCAGGCTACGTTCAATATCATCAATGCTCCGGCGCTGGCTGGCAGAAAGCGACTGGATAAACTGCGAGGCTTTCTCCGGTGACTGTGCGCGGTAAATATTGGCCAGACCGCGAACCGCATTGCTGTTACCGCTGTCCATACGCAACGCCTGACGATAATAACGCTCCGCCGCATCGTTATCTTTACGTGCCGCCGCGGCATCACCCAGGCCCAGCACCGCGTAACTGTCGGTATTGTCGATGTTACGTGCCTGCTGATAGTAACGTTCCGCCTGTGACGGGTTATTCGCCTTGAGCGCCGCATCGCCCTGCTGGATCAGCAGCCAGTAGCGGTTGACCTTCAGCAAACTGTCCCATTTACCCCGGTTATCGCTCTGCGGGTCGAGGGCTATGGCCTTTTCGAACTGCGCCACCGCGCGGGCACGATCGCCTTTCTGGGAATAAGCCTGTCCCAGGGCACCCACCGCTTCACTGTCAGCATGGTTGGCGCTGACGGCTTTTTGCAGCTCCGCAACCGCCTTACTCCCCTGCCCGGCATCCACTGCCGCCAGACCTTCCGCTTTCGCCCGGAAGGCCGGGTCTGCGAGCTGTTTTTGCTGCGCTTCAAGCTGGGCACGCGCCGCCGCGACGCTATCGCCGTCGCTGAAAACGCTCAGGTATTTTTGCAACGCGCTAACGCTGGCGCTGCTGGCAGGCTGGTCTTTGATCTGCTCATACCACATGTCAGACGCCTGGCTGCGGCCGCCGGTCGATTTAGCCATCTCCCGCAGGACCGCAAAGCCCTCATCGCGGCGCCCGCTCTGGAACAGGAGCTGGGAAAGCGTCGTCTGCAGCTGCGTATTACCGGGGCTGCTGCTGTTAATTTTTTTCAGCTGGTTAATGGCCGCATTGCGGCGGGCAGGATCTTTCGCCACCACATTCCAGTATTCCGTCGCCACGTCGCCACCCGGCGGGTTGCCGTCAAAGAGCTTGTCATAGGCGGCAATCGCCTCCTGAGTGTGCCCTGTCGTGGCGAGCAAGCGCGCCTGCTGTAACTGCTGTCGGCCATCCGGGGTGGAAAGCAGCATCGTATTGCGTGAGGACTGATACGCGCTGGAGCCTGGAGCGATCCCTTTCAGGCGATCCAGCTCTTTTTGCGCACCGGCGGTATCGCCCTGGCGCAGCAGGTAACGAAAACGGGCGGCGATAACATCAGGGTTGTTCGGATCAATCAGTTCAAGACGATAGAGCGACTGACGAACCAAATCCTCACGCTGTGTCGACTCGCCCAGCCGAACCTGCTCCAGCAGCTGTTTCTGCTGCGGAGAGTTAACGGCCTGCGCCAGCGGCATCAGTGCCAGCCCAAGCGATAAAGTGAGTAAATTTACTGTGAACTTGCGCATTCCTGGCCCCAATCCGGTATTAAGTCACCTTTAGCGGTGAAGCGAAAACGATGCTGATCCCATCCCTGACCAAAGAGAGTCAGTACATAGCTGTAATAGGCGTTGTTATCGGGAAAATGGTCTGCAACGCGCTGGCGCTGAACCGCCTGAGCATCGCGCTGTTGTAAAAACGGCAGCATGGCGGCAGAGAACCCGACCGGACCATTGCCGGTGCGTTTACCCGTCGCCACGTCCACTTTTTCCGGCGGCACGCCCTGTTTCATTGTTTTTGCCGCCATCGGCTGGAAGCGCGTCAGCAATCGGGCTTTCTGAGGATCTTTATCACTCATCATGCCCACCCAAAGATAGACACGAATAGCGTCGTAGCCCCCTACCAGCGCTTTATCCTGCTTTAACTGCCAGCCTCTGTTTTTCTGATACTGCACCCAGTCCGGCGAGAACCCCTTTGGCGCGCTTTCCAGCAGCAGTCGCAGATTCGTTTCACGAAGCGTGGTCCACGGGGCACCAAAGCGGGTGAAATAGCTTGCTAACTGCGGAGGAAGATAGCTGGGGTTAAAGCGCCAGGCGTTTTCATCAGCAAAACCGACTTTACCCGGAAGCAGCATGGCGCCGAGCCCTGGTACTTTCACCACTTCCTCACCGGCAATGCGTTTCAACAGCGCCTTACCCGTGCGGGTGTAGTCCGGATGTTTCCATAACCGGCCCGCTTCAAGCAGTGACCAGGCGATCCAGACATCGGCATCTGAGGCGGAGTTGGTATCAATCACCGCCCAGTTTTCTTTGTCTTTCTGCCCCCAGAGCCAGGCAGGCAGATGGTCGTTGAGATTGCCGCCGGCAAGGTTATCGCGCGTCCATGTCAGTATTTGCTCAAACGCGCGGCGATCGTTGGCGGCCAGAGCAAAGAACAACGCATAGCTTTGCCCTTCCGACGTCGTAATTTTGCGCGTGTCACTGGGATCAATGACGCGCCCGCCCTCGCTGATGTAATCCTTTTTGAACTGCTCCCAGGCAGGCCAGGTACAGGCGGCGCGAAGAGGAAGCGCCGCCAGCATCAACGCTGCTACTGCACACCAGCGAAAGGCTTTCATCACATCTTACTCATCCGGGTTGAGGCGACGACGGCTGATGATACGCAGCAGACGCCACAGCACCCATGCCAGCAAGACCACGCTGACCGCGGCCAGGATGGCGAGCAGAACCGGATGGTTAGACAGCGCATACCACAGGCGTTCGAACCACGGCAGATGGCCGACGTAGTACACATCACCCACGCGCAGGCTGTTGACGCCAGACTCACGGATCACCGACACAGAGCCAAACATCGCGGCACGTTTACCACTGTCGTTCATCGCCGTATTCAGCAGTTCATAGCCACGCGGGCTGTCCGCCAGAAGCGCCACCACGCTACGCTGATCGTTATAAGGTGACTGGAAGCCCACTACCGCAGCCATCGCCCCCTGAGAGGTGACGGCCGTTTGCGCGCTGGCCTGGCGATCGTTCGCATCCGGCATGATGCTCGGGAAATCGGTCTGGCGCAGCGGGGTGTTAACCCAGGACTCCGTGGCTTTCACCAGCAGATCAATACGCTTATCATCCTTCAGCTTATCCGGAATCGTACCGATGACCATGATGTCAGCGTCTTTGTTCTGAATCTGGCTGCCATCGTCCGTCAACGTGACGTTAATTGCCGGCAATCCCGTCTGGGCCCCAACGGTTGCTATGGTATCAAGCAGGGTTGTCACCTGACCTTCGTTTGGCGCTTTTGGCATCACAACGATGGACTCAGAGAGATCGGCCATGCGGCTGAACGGGAAGCCCGCGTTAGCAAAGGCGCGCAGATCCGGCATCGCCAGGAAGTGATAGTACTTCGAGAAGTCGATGGTCGACTCATCGCCGATGACAACGTGGTTCTGAACCTGCTGGAAGGTGATGCAGTTATCCACCGAACCGCCAGGCATCGGGTTCATGTACTGGAAGTCAAAACGCAACTGGTTGATTGACCCAAGCTTCAGTGCCGGAATGGAGACATCCGTTTTACCGTCCAGCAGCCCCTGCAGCACCGGCAGGCGAAGCATCAGTCGGTTAGTGTCCTGGGTACTTTGCAGGCTGAACGATTGCAGGAACTGGTTGTTCAGGCTGATATCCATGCGCGAGCTGTCTTTCGTCGCCGGCGCGGTATAACGGTAGTTAAGATTGATATCGATGCCGTTGGTACGCAGAAGGTACAGATCCGGCGGCAGGTTCAGTGACAGGCTAATTGGCGAGGGTTCAAGCCCGGACGCCTGCAGCTGCTCTTCATAGGTTTTCAGCTCACCAAACGTCACGACACGGTCGGTACGCACCCAGTTTGGCGCATCATAAGGTTTACGCGCCAGCAGCGGCTTGACCTCGTCCACCACGACGCTGTTGCCGCGGAAAAGAACGTTGCCCTGGGCAATCGCTTTTGCCGCCTGGACCAGATCTTTATCGTCACGACCAAAGACCACCAGCAGCTTCACGTACGGGTTATCCGGGTGGCTGACCATCTCAATGGTTGGCGCTTTGACTTCAGGATGATCGCGCAGGAAGGCAGGACGTTTCGCGTTGGTGGCAAATACAATCGCGTTTCTGTCCGGCATTTTGTCATACATCACCGGGAAATTCTGACCGCGCCAGCCGGAACGCGAACCAAACCAGGAAGCCACAATGGTGGCCGCCAGCTGCTCGGTTACGTCCGGGGACGACGCAAACACCATCGGCAGCGTGAGCGGACGGTTATCACGAGGATCGAAGAACGGCACCGGGAAGGCGGAGAGATCGTTCTTCAGCGCCAGAGACTGATAGGTCATCTGCAGCGAGGAGTTACGCCCGATGTCCATCCACAGCGTGTTGCTGGCTGGGTTTTCACAGACATCGCGGTAGTGACCCACAAACTCCAGACGAATGCGGTTAAAGTCGGTAATGAACAGCGGGTTAATCGGCACCTGCGCCTGCGTTTTCTTACCCAGTTGTTCTTTGGTAACCGGCAGTACGTCCATCAGCTCATCGTTCAGGTAAACCTTCAACTGAGACTGGGTCGGCAGCAGGGACGGCGACGGGGTATATTCAAGGTTCAGCACGGCATTCGAGACGACTTCATCGCTGCGCATGCCAAATTCAATGCCGCCATTAGGATTGATGCCGCGCAACACCATGCTGCCCGGCGGCGGCGCGATTTGCGCGAAGGTCAGCTTGACGTCGCGTGACGGGGCATTTTCCGCGACAACGGGCGCATTCGCCCCCCGAACACCCGGCATCACCTGTCCGATAACCGGGTTCTCGGCGGGTAGAGTGTTCCCCTCCGTTGGCTGGTTCGGAATGACATTTTCTGTTTGACCGGGCGCGGCAGTAATAACCGGATCGGTTGCCTGCGCGACCACAGGCACTGTTGGCGCAGGCGTTGCCGCTGCGTTATCAGGCTCTGCGTTAGCCATTGTTGCGGGGAGCGCACTCATCCCCATTGCCACTGCACATAACCAGGAAAGTTTTGTTTTCATCGCGTTATCATCATTGTTGAGCCATAACCGGGTCCGCCTGCTTCGCCTCATCCCGCTCAGGACGACGAGGAATGAACGACACGACCCAGGAAACCAGCGAAGTAAGTGACCGGAAAATTAATTTCACCGACGACGGGGCAAATTCTGCAAGGTGACGATAGCCACGGAACCCCAGCTTCAGAATATCCAGCAGGCTTTCCAGAGGTTTATCTTCCGGGAAGCTGTCCTGCCAGAGAGCCCATGTATCCGCACGGGCAAACGTACACTGCACAAAATCAATGTGTTGCTTTTTGGTCAACGGCATCAGTTGCAGACCGACTTCATTGCCCGCCACACGCGCTACCTGCGTCGGGAAGACATACTCCTGCTGGCCACGCTTAAGCAGCAGGTTAACTTTTTGCCCTTCCAGCACTTTCGCCTGGCCGTTGATTTTGATCCCCAGACCACCGTCAGAGAAGTCGTGCACGGTACAGGAGAAGAGGTGACCATCTTCACGGGCAATCGCCGCGGGCATGCAGATTTCAACGCGATGCGCGCGACGAACCTGTTTACTCTCCACCGACACCGCCACCGCGCCGCCAAGAATAATCAGGTTGTAGAAGACCCAGGCCATACTCACAAAGACGGTCAGGATTTCGTTTTCCGGGCCGTAGAAGTAACGCCAGATACCGGCGATGACGCCAACGATGTTCAGCAGCACCAGGAAGATATACGGACGGGAGATCACCCAGTCGACGTACTCCTCTTCCACCAGCCCCCCCTTCGCGGTGACGTTGAATTTCCCTTTATGCGGGTTGATCAGCGCCACCATCGTTGGCGGCGCAATGTACCAGGCCAGCACCGTTTCGTAGATTTCACTCCAGAAGGAATGGCGATATTTACCCTGAATCTTCGAGTTCGTCAGGCTCGCGTGGATCATGTGCGGCAGAACAAACAGCGCAATCATCAGCGCCGGGGCGTAGATGATATAGGCGTGAAGGAGCAGAAACGCCAGCGGCGCGGTCAGGAAGATCAGCCGCGGGATGCCGGATAAGAAGTGGAACATCGCGTTGACGTAGCAGAGACGCTGCGCCAGCTTGAGCCCTTTCCCTATCAGTGGATTATCGAGACGGAAAATCTGCACCATGCCGCGCGCCCAGCGAATACGCTGACCAATGTGCGCCGAGAGCGATTCCGTCGCCAGACCGGCGGCCTGAGGAATACGCATATAGGCCGAGGTATAACCCCGACGGTGCAGACGCAACGAGGTGTGCGCATCTTCAGTCACCGTTTCGACGGCAATACCGCCAATTTCATCCAGCGGTTTACGGCGGATAACCGCACAGGAGCCGCAGAAGAACGTGGCGTCCCACATGTCGTTACCATCCTGCACCAGACCATAGAACAGCGTGCCTTCGTTCGGGGTCTTACGGAAACGGCCAAGGTTGCGTTCAAACGGGTCCGGCGAGAAGAAGTGGTGCGGCGTCTGCATCATCGCCAGCTCTTTCTCTTTCAGGAACCAGCCCATGGTCATCTGCAGGAACGATCGCGTAGGTACGTGGTCGCAGTCAAAGATCGAGACAAACTCCCCGGTAGCATACTTCAGCGCGTTATTGATGTTACCGGCTTTAGCATGTTCGTGCGTCGGACGGGCGATGTATTCGACGCCGACCTCTTCCGCGAACTGGCGGAACGCTGGGCGGTTGCCGTCATCCAGGATCCAGACCTTGAGTTTATCTTTCGGCCAGTCGATGCCGAGCGCAGCATAAATGGTGTTTTTCACCACGCTCAGGTCTTCGTTGTAGGTTGGGACGAAGAGATCGACAGTCGGCCACGTCGTGGTGTCCTTCGGCAGCGGTACGGGCTGGCGATTGAGCGGCCAGATGACCTGGAAATACCCCCAACACCAGCACAATCCAGGCATAGGTTTCGGCAAACAGCAGAATCAGACCGCAGACCAGACTCACCGGGTCGTCCCAGTTCAGCGTTGAGGTGTAACGCCACCAGATATAGCGGCAGGAAACGGTCAGCGACAGCACAATCAGCATCAGCGCCGAGAAGCGGCCCGGAATACGACGCACCAGCAACGCCACGCCCCACAGCAGGATCAGGAAGGTGAACTGCGCCAGGGGATTGAAGGGTTGCGTAATACAGACCAGCGCCAGAATCAGTGAGAACACGACAATCACGCCGAGGATAAAACGCCGCAGGCCCGGGTGGAGGTGCCCGAGCTCTTTTTGGTTATCCAGATGGCTGGTTTTGTCGGTCACGCTGTCAGGCAATTTATCCAGCCACTGGTGATAGCGCTCGCGCAGCTGTTGAACGCGGGAGAAACTGCGCCAGTGCGGCGTCTGGCGTTCTCGCTGTGACGAAGTGACGACCAGCCAGACGGCCTGAATGAGATAACGCGCCGGATCCAAAGGCCGCGGCCGGTCAGGGTTAATGTGTGGATATAATTCATTATGGTGCGCACGTATGCGCTGCCAGCGCGGATGTTCAAGCGGAATGAACATCCAGGCCATAATCATCCAGAAACAGCCAAGCGCGGCACTGAATGCCGACGCACCATGCCGACGAAAATGTCGGTAGCGTTCGCTCAGACGCGCATTAACCGGCGGGATAAGGAACCAACTGGCGAGTCGACTCATACCGAACTCCCTGCCGGCTCCGCCGCGTTGGCGAAGTTCAGCAGACACCAGTTAGCCAGCGTGAGGATCTCTTCTGCCGCCAGGGAATCGCTGCGGTACTCGCCGAGCGGCTGCTTGGAGGCCAGGGATTCTGCCATTCCTTCATCCCGGTGAATCACAATGGGTAGCAGGCGACGCTGACTCTGTAGCCAGACCTGGTAGAGATCGTCCTGGATCTGGCTCCCGATGCGTAAGTCATTAATCAGGAGGTGCGCATTTTGCGGCAGCCCCTGTTGATGCAGACGAATATGGCAATTTGCATCCACGTTGACGATGGAGAGAACATGATCGCACTGCGCGATAAGCTGCCGGGTTAACGTCCCGGCGCCGTGCGGCAGATCCACCAGGATCCACTGGTAGTGGCCTTTTTCTTTCAGACTCTGCAACGCAAGCGTGAACTGCGAAAACAACCGCTGATAAGCGGCTTCATTCTCACGTTCGGTGGTGGTGAGCTGACCAAAAGGCAGTAAATCAAGCTGAGAGGTATAGCGCAGCCCTGCATCCCGCCAGTCTTTATCATCAAGCAACGCGCGTGCCCAACCCGCTTCACGAGTGAAGTCGACGTTGAACGACATACGCAGCAAATTATCGGCGCAGGCGTCAATCACCAACACCGATTCACCTAAAAGCTGTAATGACCACGCCAGCGCCGCGGTAACGGATGTGGTACCCACACCGCCACGGACACCCTGTAATCCGAGTATGGCCATCAATGGCTCCCTTATTGTTGATGGGCGAATTCAGCTAATAATGGCCAGCGTTTAATAGCCGCGGCCAACTGTTCCCGCTGGGAAATATCGGTGTAATCTATTTCAGGTAAAGAAAAGGCCTGCGTCAGCGCCAGAAAATCGTTTTGGAATGTATAGCCCAGGGTCGAGTCGACTGGGGTTCCGGGTTCGTTATTATCCATTTTTCTGCCATCCCTTTGAGGAAAATCGCACGCTCAGAAGTTGCGGGGCGTCCTGCCCTGACAAATTTCATTTACATGCTAAATCTGATGTTCTTTAATTTCAATGTTAGGTTTATTTCTACGCTTTCGCTAGTAAACTGAGATACAGATAAATTAGACGAAAAGAGGGACACCGTGGACTCCATATTTTCTATTGGCATCCAGTCATTATGGGACGAATTGAGCCACATGCCAGTCGGTGGAGTCTGGTGGATTAATACCGACCGTAATGAAGATGCCATCAGTCTGGTAAACCAGACAATTGCCGCCCAGGATAAGGATTCCCGCGTGGCTGTCATTAGCATGGGCGAAGAGCCGAAGAAAATTATCACGCTGGAAAGTGACGGCGGACCGCAAACCGTGCGCTTATTTTCCATGTCAGCAGAAGTGGATAGTCTATACTTTTTGTCCCGCGACGTTCAGTGCTCCATTGATCCGGATCACTATTTAGTGATTCTTAAATGCGCAAATAACGTCCTGCAAAATATCTCTGCTGAAAAACTGCTGCCGTGGCTGGAAAAAATCAATAAATGGGCAAAATTTCAAAATTGCACGCTATTGGTCGTCAATCCCGGCAGTAATAATGACAAGTTGTTTTCACTTTTAATGGGTGAATATCGCTCCCTGTTCGGTCTGGCCAGCCTGCGTGACCAGGTGGGCAGCTATCTCTACGATATTGCTTTCTGGTGTAATGAAAAAGGCGTGAGCGCCAGGCAACAGCTGACCCTGAAACAGAGTGAGGGGAAATGGCACCTGGCACAGCAGGAAGAAACGGTTGTGCAGCCGCGCAGTGATGAAAAACGCATCCTGAGCCATATTGCGGTTTTAGAGGGCGCGCCCGCGCTGTCGGAAAACTGGTCGCTGTTTGAGTCTAACGAAGCGCTTTTTCATGAAGCTCGTACAACCCAGGCGGCAACCCTTGTTTTCTCGTTGATGCAAAATAACCAGATTGAGACGCTGGCGAGACAAATTCATACCTTACGTCGCCAGCGCGGCAGCGCATTAAAAATTGTGGTGCGGGAAAACAATACCAGCCTGCGCGCCACCGATGAGCGTCTGCTGCTTGGCTGCGGAGCAAATATGGTTGTTCCATGGAATGCGCCGCTGTCACGCTGCCTGACGCTAATCGAAAGCGTTCAGGGCCAGCAGTTCAGCCGCCATGTGCCGGAAGACATTTCCACCTTGCTCTCCATGACGCAGCCGATGAAGCTGCGCGGATACCAGAAATGGGATAACTTCTGCGACGCCGTCGGCAATATGATGAGCAACACGCTACTTCCTGCGGACGGGAAAGGGGTGATGGTTGCCCTGCGTCCTGTTCCGGGTATCCGCGTTGAACAGGCTCTCACCTTATGTCGTCCGAATCGTACAGGGGACATCATGACCATTGGCGACAATCGCCTGGTGCTATTTTTGTCCTTCTGCCGGGTGAACGATCTTGATACCGCGCTTAACCACATCTTTCCCCTGCCTACCGGGGATATTTTCTCAAACCGTATGATCTGGTTCGAAGATAATGCTATCAGCGCGGAGCTGGTGCAGATGCGCGCACTTCAGCCTGAACAATGGGTTAAACCGCTGGCGATCACCAGCGATGCAAAACCGATTCTCAATGCCAGACATGACGGCCATGTCTGGCGTCGGGTTCCGGAACCCCATCGCTTATTAACCGAGAATGGGGAGAACGTACCATCATGAATATCAGCGATATTATTCAACTGGTCGTATTCTGTGCGCTGATCTTTTTCCCGCTTGGCTACTATGCGCGCCATTCCATACGTCGTATCCGTGATACGGCCAGAGTGATGTTTATAAAACCTCGCTATGTAAAACCAGCCGGAACACTGACACGGGCATCACACGTCAAGGCAGACCGAAAACATGACTAATTCTACCTATACCGCTTCGTCACCCTCGCCGCTCTGGCAATACTGGCGCGGCCTTTCCGGCTGGAACTTTTACTTTCTGGTGAAGTTTGGTTTGCTCTGGGCAGGCTATCTGAATTTCCATCCCCTGCTTAACCTGGTCTTTATGGCCTTCCTGCTGATGCCGTTGCCGAATATCAGGCTGCATCGTTTACGTCACTGGGTAGCCATCCCCGTCGGCTTTGCGCTGTTCTGGCACGATACCTGGCTACCGGGTCCGGACAGCATAATGAGCCAGGGATCACAGGTTGCGGGCTTCAGTGCAGACTACATGCTTGATCTGGTTGAGCGCTTTATTAACTGGCAGATGATTGGCGCTATCTTTGTCCTGCTAGTGGCCTGGCTGTTCCTGTCGCAGTGGATCCGCGTCACGGTGTTTGTTGTCGCCATTATGATCTGGCTTAACGTGCTGACGCTGGCAGGACCGGACTTCTCCCTGTGGCCTGCAGGTCAACCAACCACCACGGTGACCACCACGGGTGGAAGCGCAGCGGCTACTGTTACCACGGCAGGCGATACGCCTGTGGTAGGTGATATTCCAACCCAGACCGCACCGCCGACCTCCACCAACCTCAATGCGTGGCTTTCCAGCTTCTATACCGCAGAAGATAAGCGACAGACGAAATTCCCGGATGCACTGCCGGCAGATGCTCAACCGTTTGAGCTGCTGGTGATTAACATCTGTTCCCTCTCCTGGGCCGATGTGGATGCAGCCGGATTAATGTCTCACCCACTGTGGTCTCATTTCGATATCCAGTTTAAAGATTTCAACTCTGCCACCTCATACAGCGGCCCGGCAGCGATTCGCCTTCTGCGTGCAAGCTGCGGTCAGACATCGCATAAAAACCTGTACCAGCCGGCAGGGAATCAGTGTTATCTGTTCGATAACCTCGCGAAGCTGGGCTTTACGCAGCATCTGATGCTGGGACATAACGGCCAGTTCGGTAACTTCCTGAAAGAGGTGCGTGAACAGGGTGGCATGCAGGCGCCGCTGATGGATCAAACCGGGCTTCCCGTTACTCTGCTCGGCTTCGACGGTTCACCTGTTTACGACGATACAGCCGTACTGCAGCGCTGGCTGCAAACCATCGAAAAAGACAGCAACCCGCGCAGTGCGACGTTCTTTAACACCCTGCCGCTTCACGACGGTAACCACTTCCCGGGCGTGAGCAAAACGGCAGATTATAAAGTGCGTGCGCAGAAATTCTTCGACGAGCTGGATGCGTTCTTCACTGAGCTGGAAAAATCAGGCCGTAAAGTGATGGTGGTTGTCGTGCCTGAACACGGCGGCGCGCTGAAAGGCGACAGAATGCAGGTGTCAGGTCTGCGTGATATTCCAAGCCCGTCCATTACCAACGTGCCTGCGGGCATTAAATTCTTTGGTATGAAGGCTCCGCACCAGGGCGCGCCGATTGAGATTACACAGCCAACCAGCTATCTGGCAATTTCAGAACTGGTTGCCCGTGCAGTGGACGGGAAGCTGTTTGTGGAAGATAGCGTGAACTGGAATCAGCTCACCAGCAACCTGCCGCAAACGGCAGAGGTCTCCGAAAACGCGAATGCTGTTGTGATTCAGTACCAGAACAAACCGTACGTTCGTCTGAACGGCGGAGATTGGGTACCGTATCCGCAATAAAGGATTTACCCCTCTCCCCTGTAGGGAGAGGGGATTGTCAGTGCGTTATTATTGCGCTGAAATCCATACCAGCATTTTCAGACTTGCCGAATAGTAGTCGTCTTTAGAGGTGATTTCCGGTTCGCCGGATGGCTGACCCATCGTTAAATCCCTGACCGCCAGCAGACCCCCTTCCATCATATAGGGCGCGTATTCGTTGGTCGTGACGTTAACCCAGGCGGGTGTATGTTCCCGTGGGAACTGACCAAACCAGGCTTTCCAGGGCGTCAGCAGCGGGCTTTGTTTATCAGACCAGGCTATGTACAGCGGAATACGAATCGCATCGTAGCTCATTCGCGGTGGCCAGTCTTTGGCCGGCGTCAGCTTGCCCGCGGATGCCAGCGAAACCCAGTCTGTCGGTAGATTCGCTGTACCCGATCCCATTTTTCCCAGCAGACGTTTCCCGTCCTTTATCAATTCACGCCAGACCGGCAAATGACTGCGTCCGGCAAAGGCCTGCCAGGCCGGAAACACAAAATAGGAAGGATTAAGGACCACTTCACCCTCAAGCTTAAATCCCTGTACGCCGGGCAGCATCACGCGGTAACCCGCATAGCGGATTACGTTGTGGTCAACCAGTGCTTTCGTAATCGCATCCGATGCGGCGCTGTAGCGTTTGTCATGCCAGCGCGCATCGGCTTTTAACAACGCCCATGCAATCAGGACATCGCCATCTGTGGCGTTGTTTTTATCAGCGACCGGATTAGACTCCGCGGGGTTATAACGCCAGTAAAACAGACCATTTTCGCTGTTCTTTAGCGTCCTGTTGGTCCATTGCCAGAGCTTATCGAACGTGGCTTTATCGTCGTTAGCCACCGCCATTAACATGGCGAAACCCTGACCTTCCGTATGCGAAACGTCACCGTTGCCGGTATCAACAATGCGGCCTTCCGGTTTAAAAAAGCGCGCCTTGTAACTCTCCCAGGCCTGACCCGCCTGCGAGAGAGGAGAGAACAGCAAGCTCATCATCACAGCCAGGGTCGCGCAAACGGGTTTTCGCATCATTCACCCCATTCGGTTATTCGGCACTTCGCAGTGAAATTTCACCGCCCATCCACGGCTTGATCACGCCATCCTGTTCCAGGAGCAACGCGCCCTGAGCGTCAATCCCGCGGGAAATGCCGTAGATCTCTTTATCACCAATCAGTAATTTCACCGGGCGATTGATGAAGTTGTCCAGTTTTTCCCAACGAGACAGGAACGTTGCGAGCCCTTCCTGTTCAAAAAGCGTCAGTGAACTGCGCAACTCTTTAATCATACGCACGGCAAGGATGTTACGATCGATGACGATCCCCGCCTCCTGGAGATTCGTCCAGGCCTGGTTGACCACATCGTTTTGTACGTTACGCATCACCATATTGAGGCCCGCGCCAATAACGATTTGCGCCGCATCGCCCGTTTTTCCCGTCAGTTCGACCAGAATACCGGCAAGTTTACGATCGTTCAGGTAAAGATCGTTAGGCCATTTAACACGCACCCGATCGGCGCCCAGATCGTGTAGCACCTCTGCCATGACAATCCCGATGACCAGACTCAGGCCAATCGCTGCGGCAGGGCCTTGATCGAGTCGCCAGTACATGGACAGGTAGAGGTTGGCACCAAAGGGCGAGAACCATTTTCGCCCTCGGCGACCACGCCCGGCCTGCTGATACTCTGCAACGCAGGCATCGCCGGATTTCAGTTCAGGCAGACGATCCAGAAGATACTGGTTCGTTGAGTCAATCACCGGCAGCACCGCAACATTGCCGTGCCCAATCTGGCTACGAATCACGTCTTCATTCAGCAATTGAATGGGTTCCGGCAGGCTGTACCCTTTTCCAGGAACGGTAAAGACATCGACACCCCAGTCGCGGAGGGTCTGGATATGCTTATTAATGCCTGCACGGCTCATGCCAAGCTGCTCACCCAGCTGCTCGCCAGAATGAAACTCCCCATCCGCAAGGATGCTAATTAGGGTTAACGGGATGGTATTGTCTTTCACGCGATGGTCTCCACGGCATTCACTTCACCTGTGCGGCCAATGAAGCGGACTTCTGGCTCCAGCCAGACGTTAAACTTTTCACCCACACGTTCACGAACATAATGAGCCAGTTTGACCACGTCATCACTGCTCGCATCATGTTGATTGATCAGTACCAGAGCCTGCTGCTGATGAACGGCAGCGCCTCCGACTGAAGTGCCTTTAAGCTGGCATTGATCGATAAGCCATCCCGCAGCCAGCTTCACGCTGCCATCTGCCTGAGGGTAATGTGGTGCTGCGGGCCATCCTTCAAGGAAGACCTTTGCCTTTTCGCTGTCGATCACCGGGTTTTTGAAGAAACTTCCGGCATTTCCATTTACTTTCGGGTCGGGAAGCTTGGTCATGCGCATATGACAAACCGAGTCAAACACATCGCGGGGGGTGGCGGTAGCCGGATCGAGACGCGTTAAATCACCGTAGGTCAGTACGGGCTGCCAGTTCTTCGACAGGCGCAGGCCCACGGCGACAATCACGTAGCGATCCTGATATTCATGTTTGAAGATACTGTCACGGTAGCCAAAACGGCACTGTTCTGCGGTTAAACGCTTAGCCGTTCCAGTCGCCAGTTCGATGCAGTCGACGTATTCACAGACATGTTTCAGCTCGATGCCATAGGCACCGATGTTTTGAATCGGTGATGATCCAGCGCAGCCCGGAATAAGCGCAAGGTTTTCCAGGCCAGGCATCCCTTTTTCCAGGGTAAATTGCACCAGGTGATGCCAGTTTTCTCCGGCCCCCACGTGCAAGTGCCAGCTATCGGCGCGCTCTTCCACATCAATTCCCATGATGCGGTTAACGATCACTGCTCCCGCAAAATCGTCGAGAAACAGGACATTACTTCCTTCGCCCAGAATCAGTACGGGTTCGTTTTTTTCGGTTGCGCTTTGCCATGCATTCAGCAACTGCTGTGCAGTATCGGCACGGACAATGTGATTAGCATTGCGTTGAATACCAAAGGTATTCCAGGGCTTAAGGGAGTGGTTCATAGACGCTATCCTGATGCAAAAACGCAGGTAGTTTACCGTATAAGCAGGGCGTTGGGGGATTAGTTTGTATAGCGCAGAAACGCAAAAAGGCCATCCTTACGGATGGCCTTTTCACTTATTTGATGCCTGGCAGTTCCCTACTCTCACATGGGGAGACCCCACACTACCATCGGCGCTACGGCGTTTCACTTCTGAGTTCGGCATGGGGTCAGGTGGGACCACCGCGCTAAAGCCGCCAGGCAAATTCTGTTATCTGTATCAGCTGAAAATCGTCTCTCACCGCCAAAACAGCTTCGGCGTTGTAAGGTTAAGCCTCACGGTTCATTAGTATCGGTTAGCTCAACGCATCGCTGCGCTTACACACCCGACCTATCAACGTCGTCGTCTTCAACGTTCCTTCAGGAGACTTATAGTCTCAGGGAGAACTCATCTCGGGGCAAGTTTCGTGCTTAGATGCTTTCAGCACTTATCTCTTCCGCATTTAGCTACCGGGCAGTGCCATTGGCATGACAACCCGAACACCAGTGATGCGTCCACTCCGGTCCTCTCGTACTAGGAGCAGCCCCCCTCAATTCTCCAGCGCCCACGGCAGATAGGGACCGAACTGTCTCACGACGTTCTAAACCCAGCTCGCGTACCACTTTAAATGGCGAACAGCCATACCCTTGGGACCTACTTCAGCCCCAGGATGTGATGAGCCGACATCGAGGTGCCAAACACCGCCGTCGATATGAACTCTTGGGCGGTATCAGCCTGTTATCCCCGGAGTACCTTTTATCCGTTGAGCGATGGCCCTTCCATTCAGAACCACCGGATCACTATGACCTGCTTTCGCACCTGCTCGAGCCGTCACTCTCGCAGTCAAGCTAGCTTATGCCATTGCACTAACCTCCTGATGTCCGACCAGGATTAGCTAACCTTCGTGCTCCTCCGTTACTCTTTGGGAGGAGACCGCCCCAGTCAAACTACCCACCAGACACTGTCCGCAACCCGGATTACGGGTCTACGTTAGAACACCAGCCATTAAAGGGTGGTATTTCAAGGTCGGCTCCACGCAGACTGGCGTCCACGCTTCAAAGCCTCCCACCTATCCTACACATCAAGGACCAGTGTTCAGTGTCAAGCTATAGTAAAGGTTCACGGGGTCTTTCCGTCTTGCCGCGGGTACACTGCATCTTCACAGCGAGTTCAATTTCACTGAGTCTCGGGTGGAGACAGCCTGGCCATCATTACGCCATTCGTGCAGGTCGGAACTTACCCGACAAGGAATTTCGCTACCTTAGGACCGTTATAGTTACGGCCGCCGTTTACCGGGGCTTCGATCAAGAGCTTCGCGTTACCGCTAACCCCATCAATTAACCTTCCGGCACCGGGCAGGCGTCACACCGTATACGTCCACTTTCGTGTTTGCACAGTGCTGTGTTTTTAATAAACAGTTGCAGCCAGCTGGTATCTTCGACTGATTTCAGCTCCACCCGCAGGGGCTTCACCTACATATCAGCGTGCCTTCTCCCGAAGTTACGGCACCATTTTGCCTAGTTCCTTCACCCGAGTTCTCTCAAGCGCCTTGGTATTCTCTACCTGACCACCTGTGTCGGTTTGGGGTACGATTTCGTGTTACCTGATGCTTAGAGGCTTTTCCTGGAAGCAGGGCATTTGTTACTTCAGCACCGTAGTGCCTCGTCATCACACCTCAGCGTTAAAAGGTACCGGATTTACCTGGAACCTCCGCCTACATGCTTAAACCGGGACAACCGTCGCCCGGCTAACATAGCCTTCTCCGTCCCCCCTTCGCAGTAACACCAAGTACAGGAATATTAACCTGTTTCCCATCGACTACGCCTTTCGGCCTCGCCTTAGGGGTCGACTCACCCTGCCCCGATTAACGTTGGACAGGAACCCTTGGTCTTCCGGCGAGCGGGCTTTTCACCCGCTTTATCGTTACTTATGTCAGCATTCGCACTTCTGATACCTCCAGCAACCCTCACAGGCCACCTTCAACGGCTTACAGAACGCTCCCCTACCCAACAACGCATAAGCGTCGCTGCCGCAGCTTCGGTGCATGGTTTAGCCCCGTTACATCTTCCGCGCAGGCCGACTCGACCAGTGAGCTATTACGCTTTCTTTAAATGATGGCTGCTTCTAAGCCAACATCCTGGCTGTCTGTGCCTTCCCACATCGTTTCCCACTTAACCATGACTTTGGGACCTTAGCTGGCGGTCTGGGTTGTTTCCCTCTTCACGACGGACGTTAGCACCCGCCGTGTGTCTCCCGTGATAACATTCTTCGGTATTCGTAGTTTGCATCGGGTTGGTAAGCCGGGATGGCCCCCTAGCCGAAACAGTGCTCTACCCCCGAAGATGAGTTCACGAGGCGCTACCTAAATAGCTTTCGGGGAGAACCAGCTATCTCCCGGTTTGATTGGCCTTTCACCCCCAGCCACAGGTCATCCGCTAATTTTTCAACATTAGTCGGTTCGGTCCTCCAGTTAGTGTTACCCAACCTTCAACCTGCCCATGGCTAGATCACCGGGTTTCGGGTCTATACCCTGCAACTTAACGCCCAGTTAAGACTCGGTTTCCCTTCGGCTCCCCTATACGGTTAACCTTGCTACAGAATATAAGTCGCTGACCCATTATACAAAAGGTACGCAGTCACCTAACAAGTAGGCTCCCACTGCTTGTACGTACACGGTTTCAGGTTCTTTTTCACTCCCCTCGCCGGGGTTCTTTTCGCCTTTCCCTCACGGTACTGGTTCACTATCGGTCAGTCAGGAGTATTTAGCCTTGGAGGATGGTCCCCCCATATTCAGACAGGATACCACGTGTCCCGCCCTACTCTTCGAGTTCACAGCCTGTGCATTTTCGTGTACGGGACTATCACCCTGTACCGTCGGACTTTCCAGACCGTTCCACTAACACACAAGCTGATTCAGACTCCGGGCTGCTCCCCGTTCGCTCGCCGCTACTGGGGGAATCTCGGTTGATTTCTTTTCCTCGGGGTACTTAGATGTTTCAGTTCCCCCGGTTCGCCTCGTTAACCTATGTATTCAGTTAACGATAGTGTGACGAATCACACTGGGTTTCCCCATTCGGACATCGCCGGGTCAAAGGTTCATATCACCTCGCCGGCGCTTTTCGCAGATTAGCACGTCCTTCATCGCCTCTGACTGCCAGGGCATCCACCGTGTACGCTTAGTCGCTTAACCTCACAACCCGAAGATGTTTCTTTCGATTCATCATCGGTTTGCGAAAATTTGAGAGACTCGAACACACATAACATGTGTGTCGTTTCAATTTTCAGCTTGATCCAGATTTTTAAAGAGCAAAACTTCGCAGTGCACCTTTTCAGGTGCACTCTGAAGTTTTCTTGTTTTCGCAGTAAAAGATGGTGGAGCTATGCGGGATCGAACCGCAGACCTCCTGCGTGCAAAGCAGGCGCTCTCCCAGCTGAGCTATAGCCCCATCGTTTTGCCAACCTCTGTACCGGTAATTTTTGTTGAGGCAAGGCGTGGTGACACGAAGCATACTTAAGTATGTGAGTGTCGCCGCAACGCAGCATCAGCAAAAATTTGGTAGGCCTGAGTGGACTTGAACCACCGACCTCACCCTTATCAGGGGTGCGCTCTAACCACCTGAGCTACAAGCCTGCAGAGATTTTTACTGCTGTTTTTTCATCAGACAATCTGTGTGAGCACTGCAAAGGCAGGTTCTTTAAGGTAAGGAGGTGATCCAACCGCAGGTTCCCCTACGGTTACCTTGTTACGACTTCACCCCAGTCATGAATCACAAAGTGGTAAGCGCCCTCCCGAAGGTTAAGCTACCTACTTCTTTTGCAACCCACTCCCATGGTGTGACGGGCGGTGTGTACAAGGCCCGGGAACGTATTCACCGTAGCATTCTGATCTACGATTACTAGCGATTCCGACTTCATGGAGTCGAGTTGCAGACTCCAATCCGGACTACGACGCACTTTATGAGGTCCGCTTGCTCTCGCGAGGTCGCTTCTCTTTGTATGCGCCATTGTAGCACGTGTGTAGCCCTACTCGTAAGGGCCATGATGACTTGACGTCATCCCCACCTTCCTCCAGTTTATCACTGGCAGTCTCCTTTGAGTTCCCGGCCTAACCGCTGGCAACAAAGGATAAGGGTTGCGCTCGTTGCGGGACTTAACCCAACATTTCACAACACGAGCTGACGACAGCCATGCAGCACCTGTCTCAGAGTTCCCGAAGGCACCAATCCATCTCTGGAAAGTTCTCTGGATGTCAAGAGTAGGTAAGGTTCTTCGCGTTGCATCGAATTAAACCACATGCTCCACCGCTTGTGCGGGCCCCCGTCAATTCATTTGAGTTTTAACCTTGCGGCCGTACTCCCCAGGCGGTCGACTTAACGCGTTAGCTCCGGAAGCCACGCCTCAAGGGCACAACCTCCAAGTCGACATCGTTTACGGCGTGGACTACCAGGGTATCTAATCCTGTTTGCTCCCCACGCTTTCGCACCTGAGCGTCAGTCTTTGTCCAGGGGGCCGCCTTCGCCACCGGTATTCCTCCAGATCTCTACGCATTTCACCGCTACACCTGGAATTCTACCCCCCTCTACAAGACTCTAGCCTGCCAGTTTCGAATGCAGTTCCCAGGTTGAGCCCGGGGATTTCACATCCGACTTGACAGACCGCCTGCGTGCGCTTTACGCCCAGTAATTCCGATTAACGCTTGCACCCTCCGTATTACCGCGGCTGCTGGCACGGAGTTAGCCGGTGCTTCTTCTGCGGGTAACGTCAATTGCTGCGGTTATTAACCACAACACCTTCCTCCCCGCTGAAAGTACTTTACAACCCGAAGGCCTTCTTCATACACGCGGCATGGCTGCATCAGGCTTGCGCCCATTGTGCAATATTCCCCACTGCTGCCTCCCGTAGGAGTCTGGACCGTGTCTCAGTTCCAGTGTGGCTGGTCATCCTCTCAGACCAGCTAGGGATCGTCGCCTAGGTGAGCCGTTACCCCACCTACTAGCTAATCCCATCTGGGCACATCTGATGGCAAGAGGCCCGAAGGTCCCCCTCTTTGGTCTTGCGACGTTATGCGGTATTAGCTACCGTTTCCAGTAGTTATCCCCCTCCATCAGGCAGTTTCCCAGACATTACTCACCCGTCCGCCACTCGTCACCCGAGAGCAAGCTCTCTGTGCTACCGTTCGACTTGCATGTGTTAGGCCTGCCGCCAGCGTTCAATCTGAGCCATGATCAAACTCTTCAATTTAAGTTTGATGCTCGTGAATTAAACTTCGTAATGAATTACGTATGTTCACTCAGAGACTTGGTATTCATTTTTCGTCTTGCGACGTTAAGAATCCATGTCACTTTGAGTGCCCACACAGATTGTCTGATAAATTGTTAAAGAGCAGTGCCGCTTCGTTTTCGCTGCGGCGCGGGGTGTGCATATTACGCTTCCCCGCTTCAGAGTCAAGCGTTTATTTTGCTTTTCTCTGCTGACCCGGCGGCGTGTGTGCCGTTGTTCCGTGTCAGTGGAGGCGCATTATAGGGAGTTATTTCACAGTGACAAGCACAAAATACAAAAAACTTTTCGTTCGCTCACTTTTCAAACTTAACGCTTATTTAAGTCGCGAATCGTCCGTTAAATGTGCGATTTCCCGCGCAAAACTGGCCACCTGCGACCAGTCGGTATAAACCACTTCTTTGCGGGTATCGGTTTCACCACCGGTCATTTTCATAATCAGGCGGATCATGAAACGGTCATACCAACGGTATCGAGGGTAACGCAGCGCACCAGCAAAAACCGCGCACAGGTCTGGCTGCCACGGTGAGCTGAGTAAAAACTTGCGCGTATAGCTGTTGGTCTGCGGCGTACGCTTCTCGGCTTTACGCGCAACCAGATTGACCGAGTAAAACGCGCCGGGCAATTTGTTGAGCACCGCCGTGTGCTTTTTCACAAAGCGATCCAGCGCTGGATGGAAATGCCCGTAACGAATAGAGGCGCCAATCACCACGCGATCGTACTCCTGCCAGGTGATCTGCTCCGCGCGATTCAGGTTCACCACATCCGAGTAAATACCCAGTTCTTTCAATTCCGACGCCAGATACGCGGCAATCTCACGTGTTTGTCCGTCTCGCGTAGAGAAAAGAATCAGTGTTTTCATCAACGGCTCCTTATTCGCGCCAGAATGTTGGGGTGAAGAGCACCAGCAGCGTAAAGACCTCAAGACGGCCAAACAGCATATTGGCAATGAGGATCCATTTCGCGACCGGGTTCATACTGGCAAAGTTATCCGCCACGACCCCCAGGCCTGGCCCGAGGTTATTCAATGTTGCGACGACGGACGCAAAGGCGGAGAAATCATCCACCCCCGTCGCGATGATCGCCAGCATACTGACGATAAAGACCAGCGCATACGCCGAGAAAAAGCCCCATACGGCTTCGAGAATACGTTCCGGCAGCGCGCGGTTCCCCAGTTTAATGCTGTAGACCGCGTTCGGGTGGACCAGTCGTTTCAGCTCACGGTTGCCCTGCTTGAACAGCAGCAGAATACGAATCACCTTCAGACCACCGCCCGTCGACCCGGCGCAGCCGCCAATAAACGCAGAGCACAGCAGGAGTACCGGCAGGAACAGCGGCCAGCGCGCAATACTGTCCGTGGTAAATCCGGCGGTCGTCGCCATTGATACCACCTGGAAGAACGCCTGGTTTAGGGTCGTCAGCGCGGAGTTGTAAACATCATGGAACCACAGCACCAGGGTACAGATGACGACCAGCGTAAGCTGGACACCAATGAACATGCGGAACTCAGGGTCGCGCCAATACACCTTCAGGCTTCGCCCGCTCAGTAAAGAGAAGTGCAGGCCATAGTTACAGCCAGAAATCAGCAGGAAAATCGCAATGATGGTGTTGATCGTTGGGCTATCGAAGTAGCCCACGCTGGCATCGTGGGTGGAGAACCCGCCGATAGCGATTGTCGCAAAGCTGTGTCCGATGGCATCAAAAGCAGGCATCCCGGCAAACCAGAGCGCCAGCGCACAGGCCACCGTCAGCAGGACATAAATCAGCCACAGGGTTTTCGCCGTCTCGGCAATACGCGGGCGCATCTTGTTATCTTTCAGCGGCCCGGGCATTTCAGCCCTGTACAACTGCATCCCACCGACGCCCAGAATGGGCAGAATAGCTACCGCCAGGACGATGATCCCCATGCCGCCGAACCACTGCAGCATCTGGCGATAAAAGAGGATGGCGTGGGGTAATGAATCCAGACCCACCAGCGTCGTCGCCCCGGTGGTCGTTAACCCCGAGAACGATTCAAAAAAGGCATCCGTGATGCTCAGGTTAGGTTGCTCGGAGAAGATAAAGGGCAGCGAACCCACGCTCCCCAGCACCGTCCAGAACAGCACCACGATCAGAAAGCCTTCGCGGGATTTCAGCTCACCTTTCTGACGACGATTCGGCCACCACAGCAGCGAGCCAATCGCCAGTGCGACAAAAAAGGTCTGGGTAAATGCCCGCCCCGCGCCGTCCCGGTAGATAAGCGCCACCAGTCCTGGGAGAATCATCGTCCCGGAAAAAAGTATGACCAGCAGTCCAACGATTCGGGTTATGGCACGAAAATGCATCTCTGCCGCTTCCTTTGGTATTCAAAAAAGTGAGGTGGGGATTATTCTTCAATCGGCAGTAATTGCAACGAACCGCGACTAAAATCTGCCAGTTTTGCTGAAAAAGCAGCCAGCTCCGCCTGAGGAAGCGCCACGCGTAATTGCACCATCGCCTGAAAGTCACTGTGCGCGATAACGCCATTAAACTGTTTCAGCAACGCTTCGATGCCGGATAATTGGGCGTAATCGCACAATAGAGTATATTCGGTGAGCGGCGTTTTGCGGGTGGTCGTCAATATATTCAGTGCCTGCTGAACGCCACCGCCATAGGCTTTCACCAGCCCGCCCGTGCCTAACAAGATGCCGCCGTAGTAACGCACCACCACGGCGGTAATTTCACCCACGCCGCTGCCCATCAGCTGCGAGAGCATGGGTTTACCGGCGGTTCCCGCGGGTTCACCGTCATCGGAAAAGCCAAGCTGTTGCGAATCGTCCGGGGGCCCTGCCACCCACGCCACACAGTGGTGACGTGCGTCAGGATGCACAGCCCGGACAGACTCGACAAATGCCTTTGCCGCTTCAACGCCGTCGGTGTGTGCCAGCAGCGTAATAAAGCGGCTTTTCTTGATTTCCTCAACAAAGGTGACCGGTTCAGCCGGTATCAGCCAGCTTTCCATCAGGCCAGCTTCAGGTCTCGCGTCATATTCTCGATACCGTTCTCGTGAATCACCACGTTATCTTCGATACGAATACCGCCAAACGGTTTCAGTGCGTCAATTTTTTCCCAGTTGAAGTGTTTGCTGAACTGACCATCACGCCATGGCGCCAGCAGGGATTCAATAAAGTAGATCCCCGGTTCAATCGTCAACACCATACGCGGCTCAAGAATACGGGTGCAGCGCAGGTAAGGATATTTAGACGGTGCCGCAAGATGCGTACCGGTATCATCCTGCATAAAGCCAGCGACGTCGTGAACCTGCAGGCCCAGCGGGTGACCAATACCGTGCGGCATGAATGGCCCGGTGAGATCGTTCTCGACCATTGCCTCTTCGCTCATGTCTTTCACAATCTGATGCTTACGCAGCAGCTTCGCGATGCGCTGATGGAACTGAACGTGATAATCCACGTAGCTGGTACCGGCTTTCATGGTACCAATAAGCGCCAGTTGCTCATCGTTCACGTCTTTAATCAGCTGCGCGAAATCGGTGTCAGCGTTAGCCGCCCAGGTACGGGTCAGGTCAGCCGCATAACCGTTGTACTCAGCGCCGGCATCAAGCAGGAAGCTGCGCATTTCCGACGGAACCTGATGGTCCAGTTTGGTGTAGTGAAGAACAGAAGCATGCTCATTCAGCGCGACAATATTGCTGTATGGCACGTCGGTATCACGGTGGCCGGTCGCGGTCAGGTACGCCTGGTTGATATCGAATTCACTCATGCCGGACTGGAACGCCTCGTGTGCGGCACGATGGCCATTCACCGCCGTTTTTTGCGCTTCACGCATGCAGTAAAGTTCGTAATCGGTTTTGTACGCGCGGTAGTAATGCAGGAAGTCCAGCACCCCTTTCGGGTTGAGTTTGTCCGCGGGAATATCCAGACCCAATGCACGCTCCGGAACCGGGCCAATATAGGCGATATTGCCGCGTGCAGCAGGTAGCTGGCTGCCAATGCCGTCCGCTTTTGGCAGCGCAATCACGTCAATTTCTTCAGTCCAGAAAGAGGTCGGCAGCGGCTCCACGTTGTGCCAGTAATCGACCGGCAGGTAGAACCACAGTTTCGGCTTGTTCACGCCATCCACAAGTAACCAACAGTTAGGCACCTGAGTAACAGGCACCCAGGCTTTAAACTGCGGGTTAACCTTGAACGGATAGGCGTGGTCATCAAGAAATGTGTTTATCAGCTCGCCGGAATGGATAAGCAGAGCATCCAGTTTGAAGCGGGCCAGTACATCGCGGGTACGTTCCTGTAGGGTAACGATATGATTTTTATAAAGCGAAGCCAGTGAGTCCATCATTCTTCCTTTCGTTTTTTTGACCTCAAGTCATCGCATCTTAGCACACCTCGCTCCGGCTGCGTGATTTCCACCGACCGTGATCAATGCAGCAATTTCTTAATGAGTAATTTGCATTTTATTAACACAAATCCCACACTCCGTTTCATCTGGTATGACCAGATCCAATTGCTGGATTCAGGAGACTGACATGCTCTACAAAGGCGACACCCTGTACCTCAACTGGCTGGAAGATGGCATTGCCGAACTGGTGTTCGATGCCCCCGGCTCAGTGAACAAGCTTGATACCGCGACGGTGGCCAGTCTTGGCCAGGCGTTGGAAGTACTTGAAAAGCAAACTGAATTAAAAGGGCTGCTGCTGCGCTCAAACAAAGCAGCCTTTATTGTCGGTGCCGATATCACCGAATTCCTTTCCCTGTTCCAGGTGCCTGAAGAACAGTTGAGCCAGTGGCTGCACTTTGCTAACAGCGTCTTTAACCGTCTGGAAGATCTGCCTGTTCCGACTATTTCCGCCGTTAATGGTTACGCATTAGGCGGTGGCTGCGAGTGCGTGCTGGCGACCGACTACCGTCTGGCCACGCCGGATCTGCGTATCGGCCTGCCGGAAACCAAACTGGGGATCATGCCGGGCTTTGGCGGATCCGTCCGTATGCCGCGCATGCTGGGTGCTGACAGCGCGCTGGAGATCATCGCCGCCGGTAAAGATGTCGGCGCGGAACAGGCGCAGAAAATCGGCCTGGTGGACGGCGTGGTTAAGCCAGAAAAACTGGTTGAAGGCGCTCTGGCTATTCTGCGTCAGGCCATTAATGGCGATCTCGACTGGAAAGCCAAACGCCAGCCGAAGCTTGAGCCGTTAAAACTCAGCAAGATAGAAGCCACCATGAGCTTCACCATCGCCAAAGGCATGGTGATGCAGACGGCGGGTAAACACTACCCGGCGCCGATCACGGCAGTGAAAACCATTGAAGCGGCCGCCCGTCTGGGCCGTGACGAAGCCCTGAAACTGGAAAATCAGAGCTTCGTCCCGCTGGCGCACACCAACGAAGCCCGCGCGCTGGTTGGCATCTTCCTGAACGATCAGTTCGTGAAAGGCAAAGCTAAACAGCTGACCAAAAACGTTGAGACCCCAAAACACGCGGCGGTACTCGGGGCGGGCATTATGGGTGGCGGCATCGCCTACCAGTCAGCCTGGAAAGGCGTGCCGGTAGTGATGAAAGACATTAACGAGAAATCCCTGACGCTGGGCATGACCGAAGCGGCCAAGCTGCTGAATAAACAGCTAGAGCGCGGCAAAATTGACGGGCTGAAGCTCGCGGGCGTGATCTCCACCATTCAGCCTGTGCTGGAATACAGCGGTTTTGATCGTGTGGACGTGGTCGTTGAGGCGGTCGTAGAGAACCCGAAAGTCAAAAAAGCGGTGCTGGCGGAAACGGAAGACAAAGTTCGTCCGGATACCGTACTGGCCTCTAATACCTCGACTATTCCGATTAGCGAACTGGCGAGCGTACTGAAGCGTCCGGAAAACTTCTGCGGAATGCACTTCTTCAACCCGGTACACCGTATGCCGCTGGTCGAAGTGATCCGAGGGGAAAAAACCTCTGACGAAACCATCGCCAAAGTGGTGGCGTGGGCAAGCAAGATGGGCAAAACGCCGATCGTTGTTAACGACTGCCCGGGCTTTTTCGTCAACCGCGTACTGTTCCCTTACTTCGCCGGTTTCAGCCAGCTGCTGCGCGATGGGGCAGACTTCCGCAAAATCGACAAAGTGATGGAAAAACAGTTCGGCTGGCCGATGGGCCCGGCGTATCTGCTGGACGTGGTCGGTATTGATACCGCCCATCACGCCCAGGCGGTGATGGCGGCAGGCTTCCCGCAGCGCATGCAGAAAGATTATCGCGACGCGATTGACGCCCTGTTCGACGCTAACCGCTTCGGTCAGAAAAACGGCCTGGGCTTCTGGCGCTATAAAGAAGACAGCAAAGGCAAACCGAAGAAAGAAGAGGATGCGGCGGTGGATGGCCTGCTGGCCGACGTATGCCAGTCAAAACGTGACTTCACCGACGATGAGATCATCGCCCGCATGATGATCCCGATGATCAACGAAGTGGTGCGTTGTCTGGAAGAAGGCATTATCGCCAGCCCGGCCGAAGCGGATATGGCGCTGGTATACGGCCTGGGCTTCCCTCCGTTCCACGGCGGCGCGTTCCGCTGGCTGGACACCATCGGCAGCGCCCGCTATCTCGATATGGCTCAGCAGCATCAGCACCTCGGCCCGCTCTATGAAGTGCCTGAAGGGCTGCGCAACAAAGCGCGCCATAACGAACCCTATTACCCAGCAGTTGAGCCAGCCCGTCCGGTTGGCGAGCTGAAAACGGCTTAAGGAGTCACAATGGAAAAGGTTGTCATTGTTGATGCGATTCGCACCCCGATGGGCCGTTCAAAAGGCGGCGCATTCCGTAACGTGCGCGCGGAAGACCTCTCCGCACACCTGATGCGTAGCCTGCTGGCGCGTAATCCGGCGTTGGACCCCGCCGCGCTCGACGATATCTACTGGGGCTGCGTGCAGCAGACCCTGGAGCAGGGCTTCAATATCGCGCGTAATGCGTCACTGCTGGCGGAGATCCCGCATTCGGTTCCGGCCGTCACCGTTAACCGTCTGTGCGGTTCGTCTATGCAGGCGCTGCACGATGCGGCACGTATGATCATGACCGGCGATGCTCAGGCCTGCCTGGTCGGCGGTGTGGAGCATATGGGGCACGTCCCGATGAGCCACGGCGTCGATTTCCATCCGGGGATGAGCCGTAACGTGGCAAAAGCTGCGGGAATGATGGGTCTCACCGCGGAGATGCTCTCCCGCCTGCACGGCATCAGCCGTGAAATGCAGGATGCGTTTGCCGCACGTTCCCATGCCCGCGCCTGGGCTGCCACGCAGTCCGGCGCATTTAAAAACGAGATCATCCCTACCGGCGGTCACGATGCGGACGGCGTTCTGAAGCAGTTCAGCTACGACGAAGTGATCCGCCCGGAAACAACGGTGGAAGCACTTTCTACGTTGCGTCCGGCATTTGATCCGGTCACCGGTACGGTCACGGCAGGTACCTCGTCGGCGCTGTCCGACGGAGCTGCGGCGATGCTGGTGATGAGCGAAAGCCGCGCCCGTGAGCTGGGGTTAACCCCACGCGCTCGGGTACGTTCGATGGCTGTCGTGGGCTGCGATCCTTCAATCATGGGTTACGGCCCGGTTCCGGCCTCGAAGCTGGCGCTGAAAAAAGCGGGACTAACCGCCAGCGACATCGATCTGTTCGAGATGAACGAAGCCTTCGCCGCGCAGATCCTGCCGTGCATTAAAGATCTGGGGCTGATGGAACAGATCGACGAGAAAATTAACCTCAACGGCGGCGCGATCGCCCTCGGCCACCCACTCGGTTGCTCCGGGGCGCGTATCAGCACGACGCTGATTAATCTGATGGAGCGCAAAGATGCCCAGTTCGGACTGGCAACAATGTGCATCGGGTTGGGTCAGGGTATCGCGACGGTGTTTGAGAGAGTGTAAATCAGGAAAAGTATTTCAAAGCCAATGACGTCAGAACAAGGCGGCAAGCGAGCGAATCCCGATGAGCTTACTCAAGTAAGTGATTCGGGTGAACGAGCGCAGCCAACGCAGTTATGGCGTCATTGGCGAAGAGAGAGAGTTTAGTTGCCGTTCTTCCCGCCTGTCAGGGGCGGGTTTTTTATTTAAATGAAGGCAAACGCATCGCCAAACAGGCGATCTTCACGCGCGTCACGTTCGTTACAGAACAGGTCCCGGGCGATTTTCGCCATCTCGAAACGACCTGCGATATAGATATCGTGTCCTGCCAGCGTGCCGTGATCCTGCAATACCGCCGTCAGCACGGTACCGCTACGCCCACGCCAGCCCTCTTCCGGCTGCTCAACCACCGGCTCAATGCGCAGGTTAGGATGGGTTACGCTCAGCGCTTCCAGCTCAGACAGGTCATATAGATGCTTCTCTTCGCGGCCACCCCAGTAAATGGTGATGTCACGGTCCGGGTTACGTGCCAGAGCGGTCAACAGAATAGAGCGCACATAAGAGAAGCCCGTACCGCCAGCGATCAGGATCAACGGACGATCTTCGTCATCGCGCAGCCACGCTTCGCCGTGAGGAATGTCGACCACAATCTCACGTTCTTTCAGGATGCGGTCCATAACGGCCATCGCGTACAAGTTAAGCTCAGACGCACCAATATGCAGCTCAATAAATTCTTTCTCTGCTGGCGTAGAGGCCATAGAGAAAGGACGCTTATCACGCTCATCCATCACTACCATTAAGTACTGACCAGCGCGGAAAGAGAATGCCGCTTCTGGCACTAAACGGACGCGATATACGGTGTCGGTGATGGCATCTACCGAGGTCACTTTACAGCTTAAGGTTGTCATTCGCTCTCTCTGTCGTGAAGTCTATAGGGCTTAACGGCCTGTTTCAGGTTTACCGTTATTCATTATGGCCAGTTCATCCCAGATCGCGTCAATACGCGCGGTCACGGCAGGATCTTTTTTGATCGGGCGACCCCATTCACGGTCGGTTTCGCCAGGCCATTTATTTGTGGCATCCAGTCCCATTTTTGAGCCAAGACCGGAAACCGGCGAGGCAAAGTCCAGGTAATCTATCGGCGTGTTCTCGACTAACACCGTATCGCGCGCCGGGTCCATTCGCGTGGTAATCGCCCAAATGACGTCATTCCAGTCGCGAGCGTTAACGTCATCATCGCAGACAATAACAAATTTGGTATACATAAACTGGCGCAGGAAAGACCAGACGCCCATCATCACGCGTTTCGCATGACCGGGATACTGCTTCTTCATCGTCACTACCGCCAGGCGATACGAGCACCCTTCAGGGGGCAGGTAAAAATCAACGATTTCCGGGAACTGCTTTTGCAGGATCGGCACAAACACTTCATTCAGCGCCACCCCCAGTACTGCGGGTTCATCCGGTGGACGACCGGTGTAGGTAGAGTGATAAATCGCATCTTCACGCTGCGTAATGTGCGTAACGGTAAACACCGGGAAGTTATCCACTTCGTTGTAATAACCGGTGTGGTCGCCGTAAGGGCCTTCCGGTGCCAGTTCGCCCTGCTCAAGGTAACCTTCCAGCACAATTTCCGCACTGGCCGGAACTTCGAGATCGTTCGAAATACACTTCACGACTTCGGTTTTTGTCCCGCGCAGCAGGCCGGCAAACGCATATTCAGAGAGCGTATCCGGCACGGGCGTGACGGCTCCCAGAATAGTGGCCGGGTCAGCGCCTAATGCGACAGAGACCGGGAAACGTTCACCCGGATGCGCAGCGCACCACTCCTGGAAATCCAGCGCGCCGCCGCGATGCGACAGCCAGCGCATGATGAGCTTATTCTTACCAATCAACTGCTGGCGGTAAATACCCAGATTTTGCCGTTCTTTATGCGGACCGCGCGTGACGGTCAAACCCCAGGTGATCAGCGGCGCAGCATCTTCAGGCCAGCACTGCATAATGGGAATTTTGGTCAAATCAACCGCATCGCCTTCCAGCACTTTTTGCTGGCACGGCGCACCGCGCAGGCGTTTGGTTGGCATGTTCAGCACCTGCTTAAACTGTGGCAGCTTGTCGAACAGATCGCGGAAGCCTTTCGGTGGCTCTGGCTCTTTCAGAAATGCCAGCAGCTTACCCACTTCACGCAACGCGGTAACGTCTTCCTGCCCCATCCCCAATGCGACACGACGCGGTGTACCAAACAGGTTGCACAGCACCGGCATGGAGTAACCTTTCGGATTTTCAAAGAGTAACGCGGGGCCACCGGCACGCAGGGTGCGGTCAGCAATTTCTGTCATTTCCAGATAAGGATCAACAGGAAGTGTAATGCGTTTGAGTTCGCCCTGCTTTTCCAGCAGCGTCAGGAAGTCGCGGAGATCGTGGTATTTCATGCAGTTAGTCATGGCCTCTCTGTAAGCGCTTCATTATACGGCGTAAGCCTGCTTGATGCTGTAATTTTGTTAAATTAGCGTGAACTTATGCGTTCTGTTCCAGGTTGACCCATTATAATCAACTTAGCGATCCCTCCAGGGTTTTGATATGCTTGCGCCCCGAACTAAGGGAAAGAGTGATTATGCAGGCCTGGTATTTACTGTATTGCAAACGCGGGCAACTTCAGCGCGCGCAGGAACATCTTGAACGTCAGTCTGTAAATTGTCTGACACCCGTGATCACGCTTGAAAAAATGCAGCGCGGGAAGCGCACAACCGTCAGTGAGCCGTTATTCCCGAACTACCTGTTCGTGGAGTTCGACCCTGAGGTGATCCACACCACCACCATCAGCGCAACGCGCGGCGTCAGCCACTTCGTTCGTTTTGGCGCCCACCCGGCCACCGTTCCGTCGACGGTCATTCATCAGCTTTCGGTGTATCAACAGCCCGAAGGGATCACCGACCCGGAAACCCCTTACGCGGGTGATAGCGTCGTCATTACGGAAGGTGCATTCGAAGGCCTGCAGGCGATTTTCGCCGAGCCGGACGGTGAAGCACGCTCCATGTTGTTGCTCAACCTGCTGAACAAGCAGGTGTTGCAGAGCGTCAAAAATACCGACTTCCGTAAAGTTTAAAAACTGATCCTGAAGAGATGGCGCACGTTGTCATCCGTCTGCGCAGAAAGCCAGTGCGGATCGTCTCCACGCCATCGCGCCACGCGCTCAACAATGTGCCCCAGGTATGCAGGCTCATTTCGACGCGATGACGGTTTGGGCGTCATATCTCTCGGCAGCAGATAAGGCGCATCGGTCTCAATAAGCAAACGGTCGGCCGGAATCAACGGTAACAGCTCGCGTAGCTCAAGCCCGCGGCGCTCATCACAAACCCAGCCGGTAATGCCGAGAAACAGCCCGCGCGCCAGGCACTCCTGCGCCTCCTGCCTTGAACCGGTGAAGCAGTGCAGCACCGCGCCGGGGAGTTTATCCAGCCAGGGATCCAGAAGCGCGAGAAAACGTTCGTGCGCGTCGCGGCAATGCATAAAGACGGGCATTTCAAGCTCTGCCGCCAGAGCAAGCTGGGCAGTGAATGCCTTTTCCTGTTCGTCAGGCGTGGAGAAGTTGCGGTTAAAATCGAGCCCACACTCGCCAATGGCCACCACCTCAGCGGTTTTCGCCAGCCTGTAAAGGATTTGTGCGCTCTCCTCGGTCCACTGGCTGCTGTCATGAGGGTGGATGCCTGCGGTTGACCAGCAGTGTTCATAACGTTGCGCCAGAAGCTGCGCCTGCTCGCTCTCATGAAGGTTAGTTCCGGTCAGCAGGAGTCCTTTAACGCCGGCGTCAAAAGCACGCGCAACAACGTCATCGCGATCTTTTGCAAACTGCGAGCTGGTCAGGTTGAGTCCGATATCAAACATGCGAATCCCCATATAACAACCGCCCTGACGGGCGGCTGGTTTTACTCTTCAGTGGTCTTTTCAGACGCATCGTCTACATCGTCCGATCGGCGTCCTTTACCCACGTAGAAACGCGAGAAGAATACGCCAACCTCAAAGAGGCAATACATCGGTATGGCCAGTAACGTCTGCGAGAAAACATCCGGCGGCGTGAGCAGCATGCCGACCACAAATGCACCTACCAGGATATACGGACGCTTTTTACGCAGGTCTTCAGGGGTGGTTACCCCAACCCAGCAAAGCAGCACAATGGCGACCGGCACTTCAAATGCCACGCCAAACGCCATAAACAGCGCCATGACGAAGCTGAGATAGCTGGCGATATCTGTCGACACCTGCACCCCTTCCGGCGCGGTATGCGTCAGGAAGCCAAAGGCCAGCGGGAAGACAACGAAGTAGGCAAACGCCATACCGATATAGAACAGCAACGAGCTGGAGACCAGAAGCGGGATCACCAGTTTACGTTCATGTTTATACAGCGCTGGTGCCACAAACGCCCATACCTGATAAAGGATGACGGGTGCAGACGCAATCAACGACACCCAAAATGTGAGCTTAATAGGGGTAAAGAACGGTGAGGCAACATCTGTTGCAATCATCGTTGCCCCCAGCGGCATCTGCTTAATTAGCGGTGCAGAGACCACCTGATAGATATCGTTGGCGAAATAGACCAGGCACAGGAATATCACCAGAACCGCAATAATGCAGTTTAACAGGCGCTTACGCAGCTCAATAAGGTGCGTAATAAGCGGTTGAGTATCATCTACTGCCATGGTTACGCTTTATCACTCGACGAGGGGGATGATTCGGAAACAGGCGCGACGGGTTTCGCTTCCGCCACTTTTATCGTGGGGTCTTCCGGCTGCGCCTGTTTTTTCACTTCGGTTTCCTGCGGCGTCTGTTCTGGCGCGGCGGCCTGGTGCTCAGCACTCGCTGGCGTCACGCCCTCACGTTGCGCTTCGCTGTCCTTCACCACCGGGTTATGAATGGTGTTCGCTTCATCGCTCGCTTTTTCAGGATCGTTAACGCTGTAAGAGCGCTTCATGGATTCCGCCGCTTCGCGCAGTTCATCCATTGAGGCTTTCAGTTCCGGCGTCAGGTTATCCATGCTCGCCTTCTCGACCTTTTTCAGGCTTTCCTGAAACTCCTGGAGCTTAAGTTCCTGTGCCAGTTCATTCTGAACGGTCGATGCCAGCGATCTCAGCGCACGCACCCAGCCCACAACGGTTTTCACCGCCACGGGCAGACGCTGCGGACCCAGCACGATCAGGCCAATCACAAAGACTAGCAGCAGCTCACTAAAACCAATGTCGAACACGACTTACACCTGCTCTTTATCGTGGCTTTTGGCGTCTTCTTTTTTGGCTTCTTCTTGCTTATCGGAGATGGATTTTGCAGTAAAATCAGCATCCTGGCTGGCTTTATCCTGCTTGTTCTCATCATCGCTCATTGCTTTCTTGAAGCCTTTGATAGACGCGCCCAGATCGGAACCGATAGAACCGAGCTTTTTAGTGCCAAACAGCAGCACGACGATGACGGCAATAATGACTAATTGCCAGATACTGATACCACCCATACAAATTCCTCAGGAATAGATGATTAATTGGTCAAGTCGCATTATACGTATGCGACCCGTCGATGGCGACGCAAACTCAGCGCGTTTTTCTCCATCCGGCTAGCCAGACAACAACCCCGCCAGCCATCAGCCAGGCGGGCATCATCTGCCAGTCCGGACGATTGATTAGCAGCAACGTACCGCTCAACAGCAGCGTTGCACCAATCCCAAAGAGATAGCGTGATTGTCCCTGGCGCACGCGACTGGACTGAAGCTCGCGGGCGATTTTATCCATGCTGTGCTGAAGGTTCTTGCTCTGACGCAAACTGTCGTAAACCAGTTCAGGAATTTCGGGCATTTTTTCAATCCAGAACGGGCCTTTCTCTTTCAATGAGCGCACCAGCGCTGGAAAACCTACCTGATCCTTAATCCAGGATTCCAGGAACGGTTTAGCCGTCTTCCACAAGTCTAACTGAGGATAGAGTTGGCGACCTACACCCTCAACGTAAAGTAATGTTTTCTGGAGTAAAACTAATTGCGGCTGAACTTCCATATTAAAGCGGCGAGCCGTATTAAACAGGTTTAACAGCACGTGCCCGAAGGAGATTTCTGCCAGCGGCTTTTCAAAAATCGGCTCGCAGACGGTACGAATAGCAAACTCAAACTCTTCGACGTTGGTGTCCGGCGGAACCCAGCCGGAGTCAACGTGCAGCTCAGCCACCTTACGGTAGTCACGGTTGAAGAACGCGATAAAGTTCTCGGCCAGATAACGCTTATCTTCTTTATTCAGCGACCCCACAATCCCGCAGTCGATACCGATATACTTCGGATCCTCAGGATGCTCGTAGCTCACAAAAATATTGCCCGGGTGCATATCCGCATGGAAAAAGCTGTCGCGGAACACCTGAGTAAAGAAGACCTGAACGCCACGTTCGGCCAGCAGCTTCATGTTCGTTCCCTGCTTCTCCAGCGCCGCCACATCCGAAACCGGAATACCGTAGATGCGCTCCATGACCATCATGTTCTGACTGCAGTAGTCTGAATAGACCTCAGGCACATAAAGCATCGGGCTGTTTTCAAAGTTACGACGCAGCTGAATGGCGTTTGCTGACTCGCGCAGTAGGTTAAGCTCATCAATCAGCGTTTTTTCGTATTCCCGCACCACTTCCATCGGACGCAGACGACGGCCATCAGGTAACAAACGTGGTACCCAGCGCGCCAGACGATAAATCAGCTTCATGTCAGCTTTGATGACCGGCAGGATATCCGGGCGGATCACCTTGATCACCACCTCTTTGCCGTTCTCTTTCAGACGCGCGGTATGCACCTGAGCAATAGACGCCGACGCCAGCGGGGCTATTTCGAAATCGTCAAACCAGGTTTCAACGGGAAGATTACCCATTGCCTCTTCGATCTGTTTCTTTGCCCTCACTCCGTCAAACGGGGCAACACGGTCCTGCAGCATTGCCAGTTCATCGGCAATATGAGGCGGGAAGAGATCGCGGCGGGTTGAGAGCATCTGTCCGAACTTAATCCATACCGGGCCAAGCTCCTGCAGCGCCAGACGCAGACGTTCACCCAGCGGCTGACCTTTATGACGATTAGGCATCCAGAACAACATCCGCCGCCAGATTCTAAGCGGCAGCGTGATACGCATTTTGGGGATAAGCTCATCGAGCCCGTAACTCAAAAAGGTGTGGACGATAAAATAGAGGCGCCGAATTTCACCAGGCGTCATTTGCCCTCCAGTTTTTCCAGCCGTTTGGTTAATGCATCAACCGCACGTTCAACAGCAGCGGTTTCTTCCGCAAACCATGCCACTTCCAGCGGACCGGGGGCCATGCGCCACTCTTCAGTCAGGACTTCTGCGGCATAGCGCTGCTGCCGTTCCAGATTTTTGCGCAAGAACGCCGTGCCGCCATGAATAGCTTTCCCGATCCCTTCAGCGGCGATGTCACCAATAAAAGGCGCGAGCAGTTCTGCCGGGTCAAACTCCGCCAGATCGCTGAGCGCAACGAAGTTTTGTACGACCTGGATGTCGCCCTCCACTTCCAGCTCACCGCTGCGGATAAGCGCCGTCAATTGCTGGCGATCGCGCAGTTTTGGCAGCACGCTCATATGGGTAATGACCGAGCAATCCGCCTCGCCTTCCCACTCACCCAGAACATCGAGCTGGCGTTCGCTGAAGACCAGCACGAGCGGCGTTGAGAACTCTTTTAATACAATGCGCAGGACCTTCCCGTTAAGTCGCTGACGTGCAGCTTTTAGCGCCGGCGCGCGATACAGGAAGGCATTGAGCACATTCTCGATGCCTGCGGCGACTAAGGATTTAAAGGGCACGGGACACCTCCACTCAGAATTTGTAACCGCGATGCAGCGCAACGACACCCGCCGTCATGTTGAAGTATTCAACGTTCTCAAATTCCGCATCCTGCATCATGG
Source organism: Enterobacter sp. T2 (assembly GCF_010692925.1). NCBI lineage: Bacteria > Pseudomonadati > Pseudomonadota > Gammaproteobacteria > Enterobacterales > Enterobacteriaceae > Enterobacter > Enterobacter sp. T2. Next base: position 4,613,625 of record NZ_CP048736.1, read on the forward strand.
CTTTTAGGGTGTCCTGATCCGGGTGCATGCGAATGGACTCCGCCAGATAGCGGTAGCTCTCCGCGTCGTTCGCCACCAGTTCACCGATACGCGGCAGCACGTGGAAGGAATAGGCGTCGTAGGCTTTGCTCAGCGGCTCAATGATCGGTTTAGAGAACTCGAGCACCAGCAGACGTCCACCCGGCTTCAGTACACGGTACATGGAGCGCAGCGCTTTTTCTTTGTCGGTGACGTTACGCAGGCCGAAGGAGATCGTGATGCAGTCAAAGGTATTATCCGGGAATGGCAGCGCTTCGGCGTTAGCCTGCACGTATTCCACATTGCCCACCACGCCGATGTTACGCAACTTTTCGCGTCCCATTTTCAGCATGGAGTCATTGATATCGGCCAGAACAACGCGGCCAGTTTCACCCACCAGACGGGAAAACTTCGCCGTCAGATCGCCTGTTCCACCAGCTAAATCCAGCACGGTTTGTCCACGGCGCACACCGCTGCAGTCAATGGTGAAGCGTTTCCACAAGCGATGAATGCCGAACGACATCAAGTCATTCATCACATCGTACTTCGCCGCCACGGAATGAAATACGTGGGCCACCATGTCAGCTTTCTGCGCTTTGGCGACAGTCTGAAAGCCAAAGTGCGTCGTGTCTTGTGAATCGTCAACCATCTCAGAGCCTGCTAATCAGTCAAATGTTCGTGAAGTGTAACAGATTGGGCGCGTTTGCCCTACGATTCAACCGCCGTGATAGAAACGTGTCGGCGGCTCGTCAGACGATAAATCCGTCGTTAACTCGTTGTCTTCGCTGGGTGTCTTTTGTTCATCTGCGCCTTCACGCAGACGGAACTCTTCGTCTTGCGCCGTGGCCTGCTCCACCAGTTCCGGATTAATCTCGCGTTTGACCTCCACCCCCAGGCCGCGGAATGCTTCAGCCTGAGCAAGCAGGTTGCCCCGCCCGGAGGCGAGTTTTTTCATCGCCTGACGGTAGTTATCCTGCGCACGGTCCAGGCTTTGCCCGACCGAGGACATATCGTCCACGAAGAGGCGCATTTTGTCGTACAGCTTGCTGGCACGCTCGGCAATCTTCTGTGCATTGCGGCTCTGGTGCTCATAGCGCCACAGGTTAGCAATGGTACGTAATGCCACCAGCAGGGTGGTGGGGCTCACCAGCATAATATTATTTTTGAGCGCTTCGGTGATCAGTTCGGGCTGTCTGTCGAGGGCCAGCAGGAACGCCGGTTCGACCGGAATAAACATCAGCACATAGTCCAGCGAGCGCAGCCCCGGAAGCTGCTGATAATCTTTTCTGCCCAGCAGTCGGATATGGTTACGCACGGAGGCAATATGCTCCTGCAGCGCCGACTCGCGCGTGTAGTCGTCTTCCGCATTAAAGTAACGCTCATACGCCACCAGCGTCATTTTGGCGTCGATCACCACATCTTTCCCCTGCGGCAGACGCACAATGACGTCTGGCTGCATCCGCGAGCGGGCATCGCTCTCGATACTCACCTGCGTTTCGTATTCATACCCCTCGCGCAGGCCAGAGGCCTCCAGCACGCGGGTGAGCACCACTTCTCCCCAGTTACCCTGGGTTTTGTTATCCCCTTTTAGCGCCCGAGTGAGGTTGACCGCCTCCTGCGCCATTTGCGCATTCAACTGCTGAAGATTACGAATCTCGTGCGCCAGCGTGTGCCGCTCGCGGGCTTCCTGTCCAAAGCTGTCCTGCACCTGACGGCGAAAACCGTCCAGCTGTTCACGCAGCGGCGTCAGCAGACTGTTCAGACTCTGGCGATTCTGTTCGTCAACGCGGCGGTTGCTGTGTTCGAAAATGCGGTTGGCGAGATTCTCAAACTGCTCGCTGAGGCGCTGCTCGCTGTTAATCATCTGACGGATTTTGTCTTCCGCATGCAGCTGCGTGGATTCGAGGCGGGTAGTCACTTCGCGGAGATCGGCCTCCAGCGACGTGTTGATATCACGCAGGTTGCGCAGTTCGTTATTGAGCAGCTCGCACTCGTCGCGCCAGTGGTCACTTAGCGCAAGCTGTTGCTTTACCGCGCTGAGCTCGGCGACGATCTCTTCGCGCTCCGCCAGCTGATCGGCCTTCTGCTGCGCATGCTGGTAGCTGGAAATCAGCCAGCCTATCGCAACGCCCGCCAGCGCAATCACCGCATAAATCAGGATTGAGATATCCACAATGCCCCCTGCATCAACGTATTACCCGCACAAAATAGAATTGTGCTGTATAAACGTCCAGTTTGAAAGGGTTTTCCTGCGAGGTGCTACGCAAAAAATAAAGGCCGAACGCGTCGGCCTTTGATTTGAGAAGAGAGGGCTAGATCAGGCGACGAGCCGCTTCCACCACAATTTTCACCGCATGACTTTCGGTCTGCTTCATGGTTTCGGCGTTCGGGATCTCCTGCTGAGTACGGTTGACGATAACGCCCGCCACCATACCGGCACGCAGACCCTGGCTTGCACACATGGTCAGCAGCGTCGCGGATTCCATTTCGTAGTTCATTACGCCCATGGACTGCCACTCTTCCATTGAGCCTTTGAAACGGCTCACAACGCGGCCAGAGAAGGTGTCGTAGCGCTCCTGGCCCGGGTAGAAGGTGTCGGAAGAAGCGGTTACGCCAACGTGGGTGGTCGCGCCCACGGACTTCGCGGCTTCAACCAGCGCCGTGGTGCATTCGAAGTCAGCCACTGCCGGGAATTCCATAGGCGCAAAGTGCAGGCTTGCCCCGTCCAGACGAACGGATGCTGTCGTCACCAGTACGTCGCCCACGTTGATGTGCGGCTGAATCGCGCCGGTCGTGCCGATACGCAGGAAAGTACGAATGCCCAGCTGCGCCAGTTCTTCAACAGCAATAGAGGTAGACGGACCGCCGATACCGGTGGAGCACACAATCACCGCTTTGCCATCCAGCTCTGCACGCCAGGTGGTGAATTCACGATGGGCAGCCAGCTTGACCGGCTTATCCATCAGCGCGGCGATCTTTTCCACACGCTCAGGGTCGCCAGGGACGATAGCGAGCGTAGCCCCTTGTAAATCATTTTTAGTGAGGCCGAGATGAAAAACATCAGACTTAGACATAGGTGACTCCTCTGTGGGTCGGTTAGTCAGAAGAAGTAAAACGGTACTTTACAGAAGCAGTAAGCATAATTTCGTGATGCATCTCACCATGAATGAAAATGATTGCAGTGAATTTCCATCAAAAAGTGATTTACATCACATTAACAAGTTATATCGTCAGGTGCTGCACAAAAGATAGACCGTTTAAGGCACTGTGAGTTGTTAACCTGGTGTCTATATTTACCTTTGCGCTAACTCATTGGTACGGAGAATGCCATGACTGAAAAAACCGGTTTTGCACCTGCTGCAGCCCCGCTTGCTTCAACCATCGTTTCAACCTCAGAAGAGGCCATTACGGCGGGAGAGACCTCCATTCCCTCGCAGGGGGAGAATATGCCTGCCTGGCACGCACGACCAAAATCGGCAGACGGTCCGCTGCCCATCGTGATTGTGGTTCAGGAGATTTTTGGGGTTCACGAACATATTCGCGACCTCTGCCGTCGCCTGGCACTTGAAGGATATCTGGCCGTTGCGCCAGAACTCTACTTCCGTCAGGGCGATCCGAACGACTATAGCGATATTCCAACGCTGTTCAGCAATCTGGTCAGCAAAGTCCCGGACGCGCAGGTGCTGGCCGATCTCGACCACGTTGCCAGCTGGGCGGCGCGTAACGGCGGCGACCCGCACCGTCTGATGGTCACCGGCTTCTGCTGGGGCGGACGCATTAGCTGGCTGTATGCCGCACACAATCCGCAGCTCAAAGCGGCTGTCGCCTGGTATGGCAAACTGGTGGGCGAGAAAACGCTGAATTCGCCAAAACATCCGGTGGACATCGCCACTGAGCTCAATGCCCCGGTGCTGGGTCTGTATGGCGGCCAGGACACCGGTATTTCGCTTGATTCGGTAGAAACCATGCGCCATGCGCTACGGGCAGCCAATGCCAATGCGGAGATTGTGGTGTATCCGGATGCCGGACATGCGTTTAACGCAGATTACCGTCCGAGTTATCACGCGGAATCGGCGAAAGATGGCTGGCAGAGAATGCTGGCGTGGTTTAGCCAGTACGGCGGGAAGAAATAAACACTTCGCAGCCCCGGCTTTCGCCGGGGCTGCGTCAGGGCTTACTCCAGGCCCAGATGTTTCCACAGCTCGTCCATCGGCAGCGTGGCCAGGGCGATACGCTCATCCGCCGCACCATACCAGATATGCAACGTGTCATTACGCACCAGCGCCCCACAGGTAAAGACGACGTTACCGAAAAAGCCTTCACGCTCATAGGGCGCGCTCGGCTCCAGCAGCGGTACGGAAGATTTGGCGATGAGGGTGAGCGGATCCTCAAGATCCAGAAGCAGAGCGCCCAGGCAATAACGCTGGCTAGCATCCACGCCGTGATAAATCTCCAGCCAGCCGCGCGCGGTCTTGATCAGCGGCGCGCCGCCACCCGACTTCAGCGCATCCCATTCGTCTCCCGAGCGTCCCAGCAGATGCCGGTGGTTTCCCCAGTGCAGCATATCGGGCGATTCGCAGATCCAGATTTCCGGGTGGCCGAAATGGCAGGGCGCGGGCCGGGTAAGCGCCCGGAAGGATCCGCCAACCTTCTCCGGGAAGAAACAGACGTCGCGGTTATCAGGGCAGAAAATCAGCCCTTTCTTGTCGACGGAGATAAAATCAACGGTGGTCGCCAGCGCGGTGGAGATACCCAGCGATGACACGGCGGAGTAATTGATGTACCAGACATCGTCAATCAGGGTGATACGCGCATCTTCACAGCCAAATTCCTCATAGCGGCTGTCGGCGGTAATAAACGGCTGTTGATCGATGGTGAAATTTACACCGTCCTGGCTTCGCGCCAGGCGCAGGTGGGACATTGACGTCAGCCAGACCTGAGCCGGGTCGCTTTTCAGCACAATGGTACGCGGGTCGCTAAAATCATAGCGCGGGTCGTTGCGGTCGAACGTTTTTGTTGCCGCCTGCCAGCCGCCGGACTGCTGCACCAGAAGCGGAACGACGATCTTCTGTGGGTCATCATTTATCACGCTCTCGGCAACCCGAAGCAGCAGGATAATCTCCCCATGATACTCCGTTACACCGGCGTTAAAGACGCACTCCACTTTCCGTCCTGGCAGAGAAGGCACCACGTCGCTGGGGGTGATCAACGGATTCTTACCGTGTCTGTTCATATACACTCCTTTTTATCAGAATTTGATTTTTGTCCAGCTGCTGCGCGTTTTGGCCGTACAGGACATCCGCTTCAATGGCCCACAATGGGTTTTGTACCGGCAGGCCAAAATTCACGGCCACCCAGACCTGTTCCTGCGTCGTTGTTCGGGTAAACCAGACGCACGCCTTATGGCGTTTCAGCAGGCTGCACTCCCCATGCTGTAGCGCCCCGATGGCGGCCCGAAGCGCAATGAAGGTCTGGTACTGACGCCACAACGAGCCGGGCGTCGATATCTGATGTTCGGCATTGAGCAAGGGATAGTCCTGGCTGACGGGCATCCACGGCGTGGAGGTGGAAAAGCCCGCAAACGGTGCGTCGCACCAGAGGAAGGGGGCACGGGACCCATCCCGTGAATGTTCAATGGCCTGCGCCAGCGCGTCGGCGGCACTGCAACCCTGCCGCATGGCCGTGTCGTAGAAGGTTTTTCCCTGAATATCAAAAATCTGCCCGACCGTCTGAGGCACATAGTCGGGCATCCCCAACTCGTCACCCTGAAAAATAAACGGTACGCCGCGCACGGTCAGCTGTAGCGCCAGAACGGCCAACGCCCGGGCGGCGTCATGCGGGCCTTCACCAAAGCGGCTAATCATGCGCGGCATATCGTGGCTGGAAAAGAATAGCGTCGGCAGGCCAGACTGCAGCGCCAGCGTGGCGTTAATCTCGTCGCACAGGCGTGCCGCATCGAAGGTTTTCTGGCTGCCAATATTGAAGTTAAAGACCACGTCCATCAGCGACGGGGCCTGATAACGGGCCAGGGTCTCCCTCTCCTCGCTGCCAATTTCGCCGATCAGGAAAACATCCCCTTGCTGCCTGGCATGTTGGCATACGCGCTGCAGCGTGCCGATGAGCCCCGGCTGATTCACGTCATGCTCATGCTGCTGTACTCCCGCTTTCTCCGGATTGTCAGGCCCGATGCCGCGCGTGCTGAGGAAATTAATCACGTCGAAGCGGAAGCCATCCACGCCCTGTGCCTGCCAGAAATCAATGACCTGAAGCATTTCCTGCTCTACCGCGGGGTTCGCCCAGTTAAGATCGACCTGCTCAGGCGCGAATTTATGGTAGTAAAACTCGCCGGTGTCCGGCTCCGGGCTCCAGGCGCTGCCGGAAAAAAATGACTCCCAGTTGTTAGGGTGCGCGCTGAAAAGAAAATAGTCCCGATAGCGGCTTGCGGGATTATTCCAGGCATCCTGAAACCACGGATGCTGCGAAGAGACATGATTAAGCACCAGATCGATAATGACCCGGATCCCCTTTTCATGGCAGCGATGAACGACGTCGCGAAAATCGGTCAGCGTGCCGAATCGTGGGTCGACGGCGCAGTAATCACTAATGTCATACCCGTTATCCACCAGAGGAGAGGGGTAAAACGGCGTGACCCAGATGGCACCGATGCCTAACGCGCTCAGGTAATCCACTTTTGAGAGCAGGCCTGGGAAATCACCCAGCCCGTCACCGTTACCATCGCAAAACGACGGCAGATAAATTTGGTAACAGGTACAGGCCTGCCACCAGGGTTGTTTGTTCACCGTACATTCCTTATTTCAGTGATAACGACATGCCCTGCAGGAAATATTTCCGGAACAGGATAAACAACACGATGACCGGCAGCATTTGCACCACGGCTCCCGCCATCACTGGCCCCAGATAAACGCCGTAGGATTTACTGAAGGTGGCCAGCAGCACCGAAAACGGCATTTTGTCGGCATCGCGCATGACAATCAGCGGCCAGAGGAAGTTGTCCCACGAGCTTGAGAAGGTAAATAGCGCCACGATCGCCAGAATGGACTTGTTCAGCGGCATCATGACGTGCCGCAGAATGGCCCACAGGCTGGCATGATCCAGACGCGCGGCGTACAGGTAATCGTTGGGCGTGCCCTTGAAGCTCTGGGACACCATAAAGATCCCCCAGGCACTCATTGCATAAGGCAGGATCATGGCGCTGTAACGGTTGATCAGCCCGAGCTCACGCATCAGCACAAACTGTGGAATGATGAACATGAAAACCGGGAAAACCATCTGCACAATCAACAGATTACGGAAAGCGTTTTTGCCCCAAAATTCCGTTTTTGCCAGCGCATAACCCACCAGCATGGAGGTGACGGTCACGCTCGCGGTCACGGTGACGGAAACAAAAAGCGAGTTAAACAGCGTGCGCAGAAACGGCTTATCGGCCCGGTTGCTGTTATCGAAAAGGAAAGTGTAATTTTCGAGCGTCAGCGTGCCCGAAAAGAGATCCGTGGTATAAATCTGTGCCGTAGGCTTCAGGGATGACACGACCATCCAGACAAACGGATAGAGCCAGCTTAACGCCAGAATAAACATCAGCGCATGAATTAGCAGGCTCAGGGGCGTGAGTTTTTTCATTCATACAATCTCAATGTGTTTTTCGAATAACCGACGAAATAGCCAGATCATCAGGAAACTGCAGGCAGCGACGATAATCGACATGGCAGCAGCCCAGGTAGGTTTCATATTTTGAAACGCGGCTTCGTACATGACCACCATGGGACTGGTAGTACTGTTTAGTGGCCCACCACCGGTAATTAAATAGGGCTCTGTAAAAATACTGAACGCCACCGTAATAGCCAGCACCATCACCATCACAATTTGCGGATTCATCATCGGAAGCGTTATTGCCCAACCTTTCTGAAAACGCCCGGTTTTATCGAGAATAGCCGCACTATAAATATCCGATGGAATAGCCTGCATGCCGGAATAGAGAATTAATCCGTAATAACCGACAAATTTCCAGGTCACGATAAGCGCAATGGATAGCATCGCGCAGTCAGGGTTGGTAAACCACGGCACGGAAATCCCAAACCACGCAGACAATAAGCGGTTAACCGGGCCATACTCATTAAAAAGACGGGAAAAGACAATTGAGTACGCCACCCCTGACGAGATATTTGCCAGTAAAAAGCTTAAGGCGATAACCCCCCGGCCATAGTTAATTCTGCGTAATCCGGCAGCAAAAAGCAGCGCGGTAATAAACACGATCGGGACATACCACATTAAAAAGCGGCAAATGTTCCACATGGATGTCCAGAATAATGCATCGTGCAGTACGCCAATAATATTCTGCAAACCGGTAAATTGCGGCACGCCGATAAACTGCCAGCGGGTCACGCTTAGCACCACCAGCCAGGCAAGGGGGTAGAACCAGAATAGCAGCGAATAGCCAATCCAGGTGGAGGCCAGCAGGCCTCCGGTTCGGGATTCATATCCAGCCATCATGCCCCCTACTGGCCCGCGAGGGCGCTGATTTCCTGCTGAGATTGTTTCAGCGCGTCGGCAGGCGTACTGGTTTTGAATATCACGCGCTCAAGCATCTGCGTCATGCTGCGCTGTATTTCTGTCGTCTGGTTTGTTGCCGCAGGAGGAAGCGCGACGTCCACCCACGAGGCGATCTGTTTCTCTAGCGGATTTTGTTTGAAGTAACTGACAAAGATCGGATTACTCATTAAATCCGCGCGGGCAGGCGGCATCCCTGTCAACTCAAGCCACAGCCGGTCATGTTCAGGGTTACTGAAGACCCACTGCATAAACTGCCAGGCCTGCGCCTTTCGCTTACTGGAACTGAAGATCACCAGACCTTTGCTGTCGCCGAACGTATAGGGGTGTTCAATGCCCGTCTCGGTCAGCATCGGACCGATCTGAATCGTTTTTAATATGTCCGGATACTGCTTGCGATAGCGGGCTAAATCCCACGGTCCGCGCGCTGAGGCGATAACCTGCCCCGTTGCGAGCGGATCCTCGGCAGAGGTGAAGTCGTAGCTGCTCCACTTATTGTTAAAAACGTTGCCCATGAAGGTCAGCACGGCCTCGCCAGCAGGCGTGGTCAGCGCAGGTTTTTTATCGACCAGATACGGCTTGCCGTGGCTCTGGGCGTAGAACAGCGGAATGAAGTCGAACCAGCGTTCCCACCAGTTTTTACCTGCCGTAAGCTGTATCACATAGCCGTGATTATCCGCCGCCCGACGCTTCGCCAGCGCGTAAAGTTCATCGTAGCTAACCGGTACCCGATCAAAACCGTATTGCTTTAGTAAATCACCACGCCACCACCAGACAATCGGGTTGATATATACCGGCAGTACCGTTTGTTTGCCGTTTAATTCCCAGGCTGACAGCAGAGAAGCCATTTGCCGTTTCTGAATCGTTTCCTGAAAACCCGGCATTCTGGAGAGATCTTCTATCTGCCCGACATCAACAAGCTGGCTGGCAAAACCAATAAATATATTGGTTGAAATATCCGGTTCAGTCCCTGATGCCAGCGCGTTCATTATCGCTTCTTCTGAACTGTTTGCGGCAGGAATAGCGGTAAATTCGACGGGCATATGGGCAGGGTCTTTATTCCATTCCGCCACTATTTTACTCCAGAAGGCTTCTTCATTGACGGTGGGTGTGACCCACATTTTGATTGTTTCACGCGCCCTGGATTGTGTCTCTTTTTTATCATCAGGCCCGCAACCGGTAAGAAAAAAGAGGAATATTACCGATGCTATTAATTTTGCTGCTTCTGCAACTCTCACGTTATATCTCCCTGATGTCGATAAGTGTTAATCGCTCACTGCTGCACTCTGTGAATGGTGCGTAAGCTAACACCCCTTTTTTATGTTTAACGTTAAACAAATCACAAAACTATTTATATTTAACGATAAACTCAGCCGCTATTATTTATTTAATTACGCCTCATAAATAATTTACGTGAATATAAAATGCCTAATTCATTTAGCAAAAGAAAGAATAAAAACGTGACGATTAAATCGCTGGCAGCAGAGATGGGTATTTCACATACCACGGTATCTAACGCGTGGAATAATCCCGAAAAGCTGTCTGCTGAATTACGTGAAAAGATACTTGGGTACGCCCGTCAGGTTGGATTTCAGGGGCCGGATAAACTCGCCCGGGCTTTACGCACCGGAAAATCCGGGGCGATCGGCGTCATTTTTAACGATGCCATGAGCTATGTTTTTATCGATCCGCATGACGTCAGCCTGATGCGCGGCGTCGCGACCCGCTGCGAAGACCGTAATATTAATCTGGTGCTGATACCGCTTCAAAAAGGGCCTTCATCGCTCACTACCCTGGTGGACGGGTATATTCTCAACGCCACGCATAACAGCGCCGCCATTATTCAACAAACCCTGGCCCGCAATCTGCCTGTGGTGACGCTCGATTTTCAGCTTCCGCAGTTCAGCAGCGTGTCGGTGGATAACACACGCGCCATGCGTGATATCACCCACTACCTGATACAAAAGGGTCATCGCCATTTCGGCATTATTGCCTTCCCGTCTCACCCGAACGCGCGCGGGATGCGGCCTCTGACGCACCGCGTGACGGGGGATAACCAACTCATGCTGACCCGCGTGAATGCCTGCCGCGACGCGTTTCAAGAGCACGGTATTACGCTCAGCGACTGCTGGCTGTGTGAAACCCATCACGATGAGCCACACGGCGAACGGGCAGCGGAAGCATTGCTGACGGCACACCCTGAGATCACGGCGCTGATCTGCTTATCCGATCGTTTTGCCATCGGCGCGGTGAATTATTGCCAGCGACAGCGTCTTGCTATACCTGGCCGGGTCGCCATTACCGGATTCGACAATACCGCCCGGCAGTATAACGGGCCTGGACTTACCACCATCGCGCAGGATGCCGAACGTAAAGGTGAAATCGCGGTTGATCTGCTTCTGAACAATGGCCCCATCACCCACGTTGCGCTGGAACACCGGCTTATCGAGCGTGATACGGCATGAGATTACCCTGCTTAAGATAAGAGTGAACTATGGATGAACTAACGTGCTTTAAAACCTATGACATTCGTGGCGAAGTTGACGTCAATCTCACCCCTGACATTGCGCGTCGCATCGGAAGGGCGTACGCCGTCTGGCTGCATCCCCGGCGCGTGGTAGTAGGCGCTGATGTCCGCCTCAGCTCGGGGGCGCTAAAAACGGCCCTGGTCGACGGGCTTACCGCAGGCGGCGTCGATGTTATCGACCTGGGCATGACCGGTACGGAAGAGGTCTATTTCGCCACCCGGGAATTGCGGGCAGACGGAGGGATCCAGGTGACGGCGAGCCACAATCCCGCCCATTACAACGGCTTTAAGCTGGTTGGCCTTGAGGCGCGCCCGATCAGTAATGACAACGGTCTGCTGGAGATCAAAGCGCTGGCAGAACAGAACCGCTTTCCACCCTGCGTGCGTCGTGGGGGCATTTTTCCCTTCGACAATCGCCCGGCCTGGGTGAACGCTCTGCTGCGATTTATCACTACGTCCCCAACGCGAACGTTACGCCTGGTGGTCAACGCCGGGCACGGCACCGCAGGTCCGGCGCTAGATGCGCTTGATGAGGGCTTAAAGCGTGCCGGTGTACCGGTCGAGTTTATCCGTATTCATCACCAGCCAGATGGCCGCTTTCCCGCTGGCGTACCTAACCCGATGCTGCCTGAAAACCGGCAAAGCACCCGACTGGCCGTCATCGAACATCACGCCGATGCTGGCATCGCCTGGGATGGCGATTTCGATCGTTGCTTTTTCTTCGACGAGCGCGGGGATTACGTTGAGAACTATTATCTCGTGGGGCTGTTTGCCGAACATTTTCTGCGACGCTATCCCGGCAGCCGCATCATTCTTGATCCCCGCTTAATCTGGAACACGCTCGAGACGGTCGCCCGTTGCGGCGGTAGCGCAATCGTGAGTAAAACCGGGCATGCCTTCCTGAAAGCCCGGATGCGAAGGGAAAGTGCCATTTACGGCGGCGAGATGAGTGGCCATCACTATTTTCGCGATTTTGGCTACTGCGATAGCGGCATGATCCCGCTGATCCTGATGCTCCAGATCCTGGGCGCAGACGCGCAGCCGCTCTCTCATCTTATGCGTCACGCACAGGCCCGCTATCCGGTGTCTGGCGAAATCAACCTGACGGTCAACGAGCCCGCCGCACTCCTCAATGACGTCGCCGCGCACTATGCCCCGGTCGCATGCGAACGCGACAACTGCGACGGCCTGAGCCTGTCCTTCGCAGACTGGCGTTTTAACCTCCGCGCCTCCAATACCGAGCCGCTGGTTCGCCTTAATGTTGAAGCGCGGGGAGATACCGCTCTGCTTGTCCATAAAACTCATGAAGTGCTGATGCTGATTTCTGCCCTGCAAGGGGCTCAGGAGACATTATGACCGCCCTTTCATTACGACATATTCATAAAAAGTACGATAAAAACGTCATCGTGGCGGATCTGTCACTGGAGATAGCATCAGGAGAATTTATCGTTCTTGTGGGCCCCTCCGGGTGCGGGAAATCGACGCTGCTGCGCATGATCGCGGGATTAGAGGCGCCAGACAGTGGCATGCTGATGATGGGCAATGAGGATGTCACCCACCTGGCGGCGGGCAAGCGGAGCTTATCGATGGTTTTCCAGTCCTACGCACTTTATCCGCATATGACCGTACGGGAGAACCTCGCCTTTGGCTTACGCAATATCCGCACCCCGGAGGCCGACATTGCGCAGCGCATCACCCACGCCGCCAACATGCTCAGGCTGGACGAGCTGCTCGACAGGCTTCCGCAACACCTCTCCGGCGGCCAGCGCCAGCGCGTGGCGATAGGTCGTTCTATTGTCCAGCAGCCCGCGCTGTTCCTGTTTGACGAACCCCTTTCCAACCTTGACGCCGCTCTGCGGGTTGAAATGCGCCAGGAGATCCAGCAACTCCATAATACCCTAAAAAACACCATGATTTACGTCACGCACGATCAGGTCGAGGCGATGACGCTGGCCGACCGTATCGTGGTGATGTGTAAAGGCAATATTGAGCAAACGGGTACGCCGCTTGAACTGTACAACACCCCGGCGAACCGCTTCGTGGCCGAATTCATCGGTACGCCAAAAATCAATATGTTACCCGCCGTCTGGCAGCAGGGGGCATTGCATATCGACCCTGATACCGTCTTCCCGCTTTCGCGTCAGCCCGCAGACATTCAGGAGGGGGAATCGGTATTTGTCGCGATCCGCCCTGAACACCTGGGTTATCAGCAGCCGGGGGATTTTAGCCTGAGCGGGAAAACGCGGTTATGCGAACTGCAGGGAGATTCAACCCTGGTGTGGCTGGACGTGGCAGGGCATGCCGTGTGCCTGAAATCCTTCCAGCAACTGAGTCTGCCTGCGCAGCAACGTATCACGCTGACCGTGCAGGAGGCTCATCTGCATCTCTTTGACGCGGCAGGCAAGCGGATTGCAATGACGGAAAATGCCGCCTGAGTAGAGTATCAGGCGGCGGGAAATGCGCAGACTTACCCCTGACGCAAATTCTGCGCTGCCTTCACCATGTTGGCGAGCGCTGCGCGGGTTTCCGGCCAGCCGCGGGTTTTCAGGCCGCAGTCCGGGTTCACCCACAGGCGCTCTGCCGGAATACGCTGAGCGGCTTTTTTCAGCAGGGCTTCAATCCACTCCACGCTCGGCACGTTCGGGGAGTGAATGTCGTACACCCCCGGTCCGATTTCGTTTGGATAGTCGAACTCTTCAAACGACTCGAGCAGCTCCATATCTGAACGCGAGGTCTCGATGGTGATCACGTCGGCATCCAGCGCGGCAATGGAATCCATAATGTCGTTAAATTCGCAGTAACACATATGGGTGTGGATCTGCGTGTCGTCCTTCGCCACCGACGCATTGATGCGGAAGGCTTCCACGCCCCACTTCAGATAGTCATCCCAGTCGCTGCGGCGCAGCGGCAAACCTTCTCGTAACGCCGGTTCGTCAATCTGGATAATGCCAATGCCAGCGGCTTCCAGATCCGCCACCTCATCACGCAGCGCCAGCGCGATTTGCTTCGCAATGGTTTCACGGGTCACGTCTTCACGCGGGAACGACCAGCACAGAATGGTCACCGGCCCGGTCAGCATGCCTTTTACCGGCTTGTCGGTCAGAGACTGAGCATACTTCGCCCACGCCACCGTAATCGCTTCCGGGCGGCTGACGTCACCGATCACCACCGGTGGCTTCACGCAGCGGGAACCGTAGCTCTGCACCCAGCCATTCTGGGTAAACACGAAGCCGTCCAGGTGTTCACCGAAGTATTCCACCATGTCGTTACGCTCGGCTTCACCGTGCACCAGCACGTCCAGACCTAAACGCTCCTGCTCGATGATCGCCTGCCTGATGTGCTCAGCAATGCCGGTACGGTAGTGATTCGCATCCAGATTGCCCTTTTTGAAGTCGAGACGCAGGCCGCGGATCTCGGTCGTTTGTGGGAATGAACCGATCGTCGTGGTTGGCCATGCGGGCAGGTTGAAGCGGGTGCGCTGGGCTTCGGCACGGACTTCATACGGACTCTGGCGCTGGCTGTCCTGAGCGGTGATGGCCGCCAGACGTTTTTCCACTGCCGGATTATGCACGCGTGCCGAATGACGGCGCGCCTGAATCGGGGCGCTCCATTCGGTAATCGCCGCCGTGTCACCGCTGTTCAGCGCGTCGCGCAGCAGCGCCAGTTCTTCACATTTTTGCAGGGCGAAGGCAAACCAGCTTTTCACTTCCGGGTCAAGACGGGTCTCCACGCTCAGATCGATCGGACTGTGCAGCAGTGAACATGATGAGGCCACCCACAGCTCACGTTTACCGACAATGTCTTTAATTTGAGCATACTTTTCGGTGAGATCGGCACGCCAGACGTTACGACCGTTTACCAGCCCCGCTGAGAGCAGCCAGTCTGCGGGCAGACGTTTGTGCAGGTCCTTCACGTCATCTTTGCCGTGAACCAGGTCAACATGCAGGCCCTGAACCGGCAGCGCGGCAATCGTGCTCAGGTTAGGCGTCACGCCCTCGAAATAGGTGGTCAGCAACAGCTTCACCTGCCCGGTAAGCGCGTCATACGCCGGTTTGAAGGCATCGAGCCAAACCTGGGGCAGCTCAAGCACCAAAGCAGGTTCGTCGATTTGCACCCACTGAATGCCGCGTTTACCCAGCTCAATCAGTACCTGTTTGTAGACGGGCAGAATGTCCTTCAGCAGGCTGAGGCGGTCAAACGGCTCGCCTTTGACTTTGCCCAGCCACAGGTAGGTTACCGGTCCGAGCAGCACCGGTTTCACCTGGTGGCCCAGCGCCAGCGCTTCGTCGACTTCGTCCAGAAGCTGTGTCCAGGTCAGTTTGAACTGCTGACCTTTTACGAACTCCGGCACCATATAGTGATAGTTGGTGTTAAACCACTTGGTCATTTCCGCCGCTGCCGCGGGTTCACCCGTTGGCGCACGACCACGGCCGATGCGGAACAGGGTATCGATATCTACCGATCCATCTTTGTTCTGATGACGAGCCGGCACGTTGCCCAGCAGCAGGCTGGTCGTCAGAACATGGTCGTACCAGGCGAAATCGCCCACCGGCAGCAGGTCAATGCCTGCCTGCTTTTGCTGATCCCAGTGACGGGCGCGCAGCTCGCGCCCCACGGTCAGTAGTTCTTCACGGGTAGCGTTACCCGCCCAGTAGCTTTCTTGCGCTTTTTTCAGCTCGCGACGCAGGCCAACGCGAGGGAAACCGAGAGTGTGATTGCGGATTGTCATGTTATGCCCCTTGTGAATTTCGCTATTTAGACGTCCAGATGTTTACACATCTATAATTGGCAGGTACTGTATATTCCTCAAGCGCAAAATGTTCATGGCGAAGTGAAGGACTTTCATGATCGAGATAAAACACCTGAAAACGCTGCAAGCGTTGCGGAACTGCGGATCGCTCGCGGCGGCTGCGGCCACGCTGCACCAGACCCAGTCTGCCCTTTCTCACCAGTTCAGCGATCTGGAACAACGCCTCGGATTTCGTCTTTTTGTGCGTAAGAGCCAACCTCTGCGCTTTACGCCGCAGGGTGAAATTCTTCTTCAACTGGCGAATCAGGTCCTGCCGCAGATCGCCAGCGCGCTACAGTCCTGTAACGAGCCGCAGCAGACAAAACTGCGCATCGCCATTGAGTGCCACAGCTGTATTCAATGGCTGACCCCTGCGCTTGAGAACTTCCGCCAGAAGTGGCCGCAGGTGGAGATGGATTTTAAATCCGGTGTGACGTTCGACCCGCAACCCTCTCTGCAGCAGGGTGAGTTGGATCTGGTGATGACCTCCGACATTCTGCCGCGCAGCGGCCTGCACTATTCGCCGATGTTTGATTTTGAAGTGCGCCTGGTGCTGGCACCGGATCATCCGCTGGCGGCTAAAACGCGCATCACGCCGGAAGACCTGGCAACAGAAACGCTGCTGATTTATCCGGTTCAGCGCAGTCGCCTGGATATCTGGCGTCATTTCCTGCAGCCGGCAGGCATTAGCCCGCAGCTGAAAAGCGTGGATAACACCCTGCTGTTGATTCAGATGGTTGCCGCCAATATGGGCATCGCGGCGCTGCCGCACTGGGTGGTGGAGAGTTTTGAACGCCAGGGCCTGGTGGTGACCAAAACCCTGGGTGAAGGACTGTGGAGCCGTCTGTACGCTGCCGTGCGCGATGGCGAGCAGCGTCAGCCGGTGACAGAAGCGTTTATTCGCTCAGCGCGGAACCACGCGTGCGACCATCTTCCGTTTGTGCGGAGCGCGGAGCGACCCAGCGGCGATGGACCCACAGTGAAGCCAGGATCACCGCTCCCCCAATAAGGAAACTCGGCCAGTGCGGTTGCTGCTGCCAGATGGCGAGGTTGACCAGCAGCCCCGCCGGGACGTGCACGTTGTTCATGATCCCGAGCGTTCCGGCGTCGACCTGCGTCGCGCCGTAGTTCCACATGAAGTAACCCAGCCCTGACGCCACCACGCCCAGCCAGACCAGAACGCCCCACTGCACCGACGTGGTCGGCAGCTTTTGCGGGTTACCGAGCAGAAACCACGCCGACACCGCGACAATCGCCGCGCCCATATAGAACCACGCAAATGCATTGTGCTGCGGCATCGGACGGGTTTCCATCAGGCGTTTGTAGCCCACCATGCCGATGGCGAAACTGATGTTGGCGAGCTGGACGAACATCAACCCGGTCCAGAAGTGATCGCTGACTTTGTCATAGCGAATGATCGCCGCGCCAATCACCGCCAGCGCCGCGCTCAGCAGGTATCCCCAGCGCAGACGACGCCTGCTGAGCAGGTCGTAAATCAACGTAATATAGAGCGGCGTCAACACGGTAAAGAGCAGGAATTCAGAGACGGACAAATAGACGTAAGCCCGGAAGCTGAACAGATACATGATGCCCAACTGCATTGCGCCCACCAGCATGTACAGCACAATCGTTTTCAGCGATTGACCACGCGTGCGCAGAAACGGCAGGAATACCAGCGCCGCCAGCCCCACGCGCATCAGCACCGAGAAGTAGCTGTCGACCGAACCGGCAAGGTACTCGCCAATCAGGCTAAAGGAGAAGGCCCACAGGATAGTGGTGATAATGAGTAGCGCCACAATGCTTGTCTCTCAGAAAGAAGGACAGGCATTGTAGCGGACTCTTCAGTTGACATCTGGTCAACAAACAACCAAATGAAGATTATTCAAGGAACAGCTTGCGCAGGTATTTCGGTACCGCGTTGTCAGCGTTGGAACCAATCACTTCCAGCTCCGGATGCAGATCTTTCAGACGCTGATGCGCGTTCTGCATGATGCAGCCCTTGCCTGCCATGGAGAGCATTTCAGCGTCGTTCATGCCGTCACCAAAAGCGATGCAGTCTTTCAGCGCGAAACCCAGACGTTTCGCGACCGCTTCCAGCGCGTGACCTTTGGAGACGCCCCCCGCCATCACTTCCAGACAGGTCAGGGTTGAGAAGCTCACGTTGACGCGATCGCCCCAGCGGGCGTTGATCGCCTGTTCCAGTGGGAGCAGTTCTTCATGGCTATCGCAGGTGAAGAACACCTTACTGATACCTTCCGGCTCAAGAAGGCCCGGCTCGTACAGGGAGTAGTTAAATACCGCTTCCTTGAAGAAACGCATTTCATCCGGGCGGTGGCGGTTCATGAACCAGTCGTCGTTGCGGTACACGTTGGTGATGATAGCCGGGTTGTTATGCACCACGCCGAAGAGATCGGCGGCAATATCGCGATCCAGGTTATGGGTAAAGATCAGGTTACCGTCAGTATCATGCACGCGCGCACCGTTGGAGGTGATCATGTACGATTTGATCTCAAGATTATCGCGGATCTGCCCCACGTCTACGTGGTGGCGGCCGGTGGCAAACACAAAGTTCACGCCACGGGCAGTCAGAAGCTTTAAGGTCTCTTTCGCGTAAGGCGACAGGGTGTGGTCAGGGGAAAGCAGCGTGCCATCTAAATCAGATGCAACAACCTGGTACATAGGGATTTCAACCTCTGGTGGAAAACAATAATCAGTTATGCCTGTTGAAAAATTCAACAATGGCGTTGAGCGCGACTGAGCGCATAGCGTCCTTTTCGAAAAGGATCTCATGGTAAGCGCCGTTGATGACCAGCGGTTTTCCCCCTTCACAAGGGTGACCGGCGGCGGCGCGCAATTCACAATAACGGTCATGCATGCGGTTATCGACCACACGCTCTTCTTCAGCCTGAATCAGGAGTGTTGGCGTGTCATCATCACCTACCCCCGCCAGCACCTGTTCACCGGCCAGAATCCCCTCCCGCACCCAGTGCCAGGTCGGGCCACCGACGCGTAAGCGCGGTTCATCGGCATAAAAGCGCAGGTTGCGGCGATAACGCTGCCGACTGTGGGTTAAGACGTTGATGGCGAACGGCAGCGCGCGCCAGCGTCCGGTCCCGATGGCATAGCCTTCACGAATGCGCTGATGGCCCTCAGCCCAGTCGAGAAGATGACGCACCATCCAGTCGGGGAAACGTATGACGATACCGTACATCGGCGCGGTTAGCGCAATGGCATCACACTGGTGTTGATACCGCTGCAAAAACAGCGTCGAAATAGCGCCACCCATGGAGTGCGCAAGGATATAGCGCTTACGCCAGGGGCCGGGCTGCACTTCCTGCTGCCAGAACGCGGCAAAATCGTCGACGTAATCGCTGAAGCGATCGACATGTCCACGGTGCGTGTCCTGTAGCATGCGTCCGGACAGCCCCTGTCCACGGTGGTCGATGATGAGCACATCGAACCCCATATGGACCAGATCGTAGGCCAGTTCGGCGTATTTAACGTAGCTTTCAATGCGCCCCGGGCAAACCACGATTACCCGGTCATTTTTCTCATCACGGAAACGAACGAAGCGTACCGGGATGCCCCCGACGCCCGTAAACTCATCTTCCTCACGCTGCCGCCAGAAATCGGTCAGCGGCCCCATAGAGAAAGCAGCAAATGCGTTTTCTCGTGTTTCCCAGTCCTTTTTCTGCTGAAACATTGGGTTTCCACTCACGTAATCCAGGGAATATCGTTTTTTTTCGTAACCGGTCACAAAATGACTCATCAATAGCGTATTGTGGCATAAAAACAGACGATTCGGGAGTTTCAAATGACCTTCGAGTGGTGGTTCGCCTACCTGCTGACATCCATCATCCTTAGCCTTTCACCGGGTTCGGGTGCGATTAACACCATGACTACCTCCATCAACCACGGCTATCGCGGGGCAGCGGCGTCGATTGCCGGTTTGCAAACCGGGCTGGGCATTCACATCGTCCTGGTCGGGATTGGGCTGGGAACGCTGTTCTCCCGCTCGGTGCTGGCGTTTGAAGTGCTGAAATGGGCCGGTGCGGCATATCTTATCTGGCTGGGTATTCAGCAGTGGCGCGCGGCTGGCGCCATTAACCTGAATACGCTCGCGCAGACGCAAAACCGTGGTCATCTGTTTAAGCGGGCAGTATTCGTCAACCTGACCAACCCGAAAAGCATTGTGTTCCTCGCCGCGCTGTTCCCACAGTTTATCGTGCCGCACCAGCCTCAGGTGATGCAGTACGTGGTGCTGGGTGCGACCACAATTATTGTCGATATTATCGTGATGATTGGTTACGCGACGCTGGCACAGCGGATTGCCGGATGGATAAAAGGGCCTAAGCAGATGAAGGCCCTGAACAAAGTGTTTGGCTCGCTGTTTATGCTGGTTGGCGCGCTGCTTGCGTCAGCGCGTCATGCTTAGCGAGAAATGATGAGATGAATGCCGAAGCCGGCGAACAGCGCGCCGGCGAAGCCATCGATCCACTTCGCGATACGCTGGTAGCCACGGCGCATCGCCGGTAAGGCAAACAGGCTTGCCACGATAGTGAACCACGCGAAGGTCTCCACGACGATAAGCAGGAAAATGCCCCAACGTGCGCCCGCGCCAACGCTGTCGCCCACAAACAGCGAGAACACCGAGCCGAAATAGATAATCGCTTTCGGATTCGCCAGGTTGGTCAGCAGCCCTTTTACAAAGCTCCGTCCACCCGTTGCCAGCTCCACCTTAGGTTCTTGCGTTTTTTTCTCTTCTTTTTTCAGCGCCCCGCGCAGCATCTGGTAGCCCATCCAGCACAGGTACAGGCCACCGCCAACCATAATGATGTTATGCAGCCAGGCCATCTTCGCCAGGATCAGGTTCAGACCGAGCAGCGCAACGGCCGCCCAGACCATGACGCCCATGGTAATACCGAGCACGCCCATCATCGCCTCTTTACGGGAACGACTGACTGCTGTTTGCGATACGAAGAAAAAGTCAGGGCCCGGACTCATCAGCGCAACGATGTGCACTAACGCCACGGTGAGAAATAGCATTAACATAATTGGCTCGCAGGGAAATAATTCAGTGAGTCATCATACTGGCACTTTTTTGGCCGGCTGACTACTCCTCATCATCTCCGTCAACGTGAGTACGGATAAGCGCCATAAACTCCTTACCGAAGCGCTCCAGCTTGCGCGTGCCTACGCCGTTGACGCTGAGCATTTCGCTGGCGCTGAGCGGCATCTGTTCCGCCATCTCAATCAGCGTCGCGTCGTTGAACACCACGTAAGGCGGGATGTTCTCTTCATCAGCAATGGCTTTACGCAGCTTACGCAGTTTGGCAAACAGCTTGCGGTCATAGTTACCGCCGTAGGATTTCTGCATCACGCGTGGTTTGAGGGCGACCACGCGCGGTACGGCGAGCTTCAGTTCAACGTCACCGCGCAACACCGGACGCGCGGCTTCGGTCAGCTGTAGCGCCGAGTGCTGAGCGATGTTCTGCGTGGCAAATCCGAGGTGAATCAGCTGACGAATAATGCTAACCCAGTGCTCGTGGCTCTGATCTTTACCGATCCCATAGACCGGCAGTTTGTCGTGGCCCATGTCGCGGATACGCTGGTTATTGGCGCCGCGCAACACTTCCACCACGTAACCCATCCCGAAGCGTTGATTCACACGGTAAATGGTCGAAAGCGCCTTACGCGCGTCCATCAGGCCATCGTACTGCTTCGGCGGATCCAGGCAGATATCGCAGTTGCCGCACGGCTCCTGTCGCCCTTCACCAAAATAGTTGAGCAGCACCAGACGGCGGCAGGTTTGCGCTTCGGCAAACGCCCCCATCGCGTTGAGCTTATGGCGTTCGATATCCTGCAGCTGTCCCTGCGGTTTCTCTTCCAGACAGCGGCGCAGCCACGCCATATCGGCTGGATCGTAAAACAGCATCGCTTCCGCAGGCAGACCATCACGCCCGGCGCGGCCGGTTTCCTGATAGTAGGATTCGATATTACGCGGGATATCGAAATGCACCACAAAACGCACGTTAGGCTTGTTAATCCCCATTCCGAACGCCACCGTCGCGACCACAATCTGCAGGTCGTCACGCTGGAATTTCTCCTGCACATCCGCGCGGATGTGGTTCTCCAGCCCAGCATGATACGCCGCGGCGCTAAAGCCACGGTTTTGCAGACGCGCGGCGGTGTCTTCCACCTTCGCCCGACTGTTGCAGTAGATAATGCCCGACTTGCCGCGCTGTTCCTGGACATAGCGCAGGAGCTGATCCAGCGGCTTGAATTTTTCCATCAGCATGTAGCGGATGTTAGGGCGGTCGAAGCTGCTGACCTGAATATAGGGATCATTCAGCCCCAGCAGGCGAACGATATCCAGACGCGTCGTATCATCTGCCGTGGCGGTAAGCGCCATAAACGGCAGTTCCGGGAAGCGCTGACGGAGCTGGCCGAGGGCGGCATATTCCGGGCGGAAATCGTGCCCCCACTGCGAGATACAGTGCGCTTCATCCACCGCCAGCAGGACCGGGTTCCAGTGTGCGAGATGGTCGAGGAAGTTATCCAGCATCAGGCGTTCCGGCGCGATATACAGCAGACGAACCTGCCCGGTGCGACACCCGGCCATCACCTCTTGCTGCTGCTCCCGGGTTTGCGTGGAATTAAGACAGGCCGCCGCCACGCCGTTAGCGAGCAGTTGATCAACCTGGTCTTTCATCAGAGAAATAAGGGGCGATACCACGACCGTCAGGCCGTTAAGCACCAGCGCGGGCACCTGATAACAGAGTGATTTCCCGCCGCCGGTCGGCATAACGACCAAACAATCACGGCCTTCCAGCACGGTTTCAATGATGGTTTCCTGGCCAGGGCGGAACTGCTGGTAGCCAAAGGTTTCATGCAAAACCTGTTTAGCCAGCGACTCCTGATTCAATACTTCCGCCTGCGCCACGTTAACCCCATATGCCAGAAATGAAACAGGCGCTATTTTCAGCGCCTGAGAGAGAAACTTCAACGTTTAACGCAAAAACATTCGAGCAGCTTAGAGAATATCGTTGAGCATTACGCCCACACCCACGCGGGTCTGGTTGAAGTTATAGTCGATCAGCGACTCGCCGTAACCGCTGTACACCTGCGTATAGAGGCGCACATGCTTCGTTACCGGGTAGCTCAGGCCCACTTCCGCACCACCATAGCCGGTATTCCAGTTGTACTGGCCTTTCGCGCTCAGCACGGCATCGCCTAACTGGTAGCCGACCTTGAGCTGGTAGTACCCCATATATTTGGTGATATCCGGGTTATCGTCGGTGCTCCCCACCACATACCACGGCTTCACTTCCACCATCCAGTTGCCGTTCTGCGCCATCAGGCGCGTATAGGCACGGTTCCAGCTACGAGACGTGGGGTCGGAACGGCCGTTAGAATCGTGATTAAAGCCGACTTCGACGTCACGCAACGTCCATCCGGCAAATTCATAATCCGTTGCAAAGCCAAGGAACAGCTGCGGCTCATAGTTGGTTTCACGGAACGGCGAAGATTCGCCGCTGTTGGAAAGTTGCCACCAGGATTTCTGCGTATAAGAGGCACCGAGTACCGAGTTCGGCCCCAGAATACCGCGCCAGAACGGGAAGGCGAGGCTCAACTGGAACTTCACCTCATCTTTACGCGCATTATCAGACCAGTTATAGGAGCTTATCGCTTCTTTGTTCAGATCGCTGGTCTGGGTGTAAATCACGTAGTTGGTGTCATACGGGTAAAGCGTGAACGGATTGTCATGCTCCTGAAGCATGTTAGCAATGATGCTACCGTGTACGGATGGCGCATCGTGCACTTCTTTAACTGTCGCTTCCTGCGCATATGCTGTGAGGGGCAGCGCAACCGCCGCCAGTAACCAACCCAGATACGTCCGCATCGGTGGTGTTCTCCTGAAATAGTGACGTGTAATGAATAATTTTATCCGGGCATTCTACAGACTTCTGCGCCAACTTCCGCCTCCTCGTTTCTGAAAGTGGAAATCCGTATTGTTGAGGCATAAAATCAACATTTCATTAACAATAGGGATGTGATGCCTCATGTCAGCCATGCTTACCTCTGAAGAAGTGTTAAAGCTCGTGGGCGAGATTTTTGTTTACCATATGCCATTTAACCGTGCGCTGGGTCTGGAGCTGGAGCGTTACGAGAAAGAGTTTGCCCAGTTGAGCTTCAATAACCAGCCGATGATGGTGGGCAACTGGGCGCAAAGTATTTTGCACGGCGGGGTGATTGCTTCCGCGCTGGACGTGGCGGCTGGTCTGGTCTGCGTGGGCAGTACGCTGACGCGTCATGACACCATCAATGAAGACGAACTCCGCCAGCGTCTAGCACGCATGGGCACCATTGATTTACGCGTCGATTATCTTCGCCCCGGACGCGGCAATCGCTTTACCTGCACCAGCAGCCTGCTGCGTGCGGGGAATAAAGTTGCGGTGGCGCGCGTAGAATTACACAACGAAGAACAGGTTTATATCGCCAGCGCAACCGCCACTTATATGGTGGGTTGAAGCGGCAAAATCGGGTAAAATTAATTCACTTTTTTGTAACGGATTTTCCCGATGGATGCTAAACAGACGCGGCAGGGCGTTTTACTCGCCCTTGCCGCTTATTTTATTTGGGGTATTGCACCGGCGTACTTCAAGTTTATCGCTTATGTACCGGCCGACGAGATCCTCACTCACCGCGTCATCTGGTCCTTTTTCTTTATGATCGCGCTAATGAGCCTCAGCCGTCAGTGGTCCGGCGTCAAGACGCTGCTCAAAACGCCTAAGAAAGTTTTCCTGCTGGCACTCTCGGCGGTGCTCATTGGCGGAAACTGGCTGCTGTTTATCTGGGCGGTGAATAACCACCACATGCTCGAAGCCAGTCTTGGCTACTTTATTAACCCGCTGGTGAACATCGTACTGGGGATGCTTTTCCTCGGCGAACGTTTCCGCCGTATGCAGTGGCTGGCGGTGTTTCTGGCCTTCTGCGGCGTGCTGGTACAGCTCTGGACGTTCGGCTCGCTGCCGATTATTGCCCTCGGCCTGGCGTTCAGCTTTGCGTTCTACGGTCTGGTACGTAAGAAGATTGCGGTGGAAGCCCAAACGGGGATGCTGTTTGAAACCCTGTGGCTGCTGCCGGTGGCGGCGATCTACCTCTTCGGTATCGCCGACAGCGCCACCAGTCATATGGGCAGCAACCCGTGGTCGCTGAATCTGATGCTGATGGCGGCAGGCGTGGTGACCACTATTCCTCTGCTGTGCTTCACCGGTGCGGCAACGCGTCTGCGTCTCTCCACGCTGGGCTTCTTCCAGTACATCGGCCCGACGCTGATGTTTCTGCTGGCGGTGGTGTTTTACGGCGAAGTGCCGGGCGCAGATAAGATGGTGACGTTCGCCTTTATCTGGGTAGCGCTGGCGATTTTTGTCGCCGATGCGATTTACACCCAGCGCAGAGTGCGCAAAGGGCTGTAGTGCCTTTTTGCCGGATGGCGGCTGCGCCTTATCCGGCCTACACGTTCTGTAGGCCCGGTAAGCGTAGCGCCACCGGGCGGATTCTCAAAGCCAGTTACGACGCTTAAAGTACAGATACGGCGCCAGCCCGGCGAGGATCATAAAGATAATCGCCCCCGGGTAACCAAAGCTCCACTTCAGCTCCGGCATAAACTCGAAGTTCATCCCATAGCTGGAGGCCACCAGCGTCGGCGGCAGGAACACCACGGATACCACCGAGAAGATCTTGATGATGCGGTTCTGCTCGATGTTAATAAAGCCCATCGCCGCCTGCATCAGGAAGTTCACCTTCTGGAACAGGGATTCGTTGTGCGGCAGCAGGGATTCGATATCGCGAAGGATCTCACGCGCCTGCTCCAGCTGACCACCCGGCAGACGCGCCTTGCGCACGAGGAAGTTCAGCGCGCGCTGGGTATCCATCAGACACAAACGCACCTTCCAGCCGATATCTTCCAGCTCGGCCAGCGTGGAGAGCGCTTCGTCGTATTCATCGCCCTGATGGCCTTCCATGATCACGCGGCTCAGCTTTTCCAGATCGCTGTAGATGTTTTCAATCTCATCCGCCAGCTGTTCAATTTTGGTCTCAAACAGGTCGAGCAGCAGTTCGTAAGCGTTGCCGTCCACCATTGCCTGGCTGCGGGCGCGCATGCGGTAGAGACGAAACGCGGGCAGTTCACGCTCGCGCAGGGTAAACAGGCGACCGTCGCGAATGGTAAAGGCCACGGTGGAGTTGCCCGCATGGTCTTCCGCATCTTCAAAAAAGAAGAAGGAGTGAATGTGCAGGCCGTCTTCATCTTCAAAAAAACGCGCAGATGCTTCAATGTCTTCCAGTTCAGGACGGGTTGCCAGGCTTTGCCCCAGCTCAGATTGTACGCGAAGGCGCTCATCGTCGTCCGGCTCGACCAGATCCACCCATACGGCATCAATGAGGGGCTGTGACTCTTCGGCTTCAAGCCGAGTCAGTCGGTTATTTTCGAGTTGAAATGCGCTCAACATGACCGGGACTCCCAATGCAAAAAATATCGGACAGTTCGGTGGGCACACAGAAACAAATTGGGTTTCAGACCATTAAACAGCCTGACTCAGCGCGACGGGAATAATGCAGTCGCTGACAACCACTAAGGCCATCAGCAAGGGGAGATAGCCTTAGGAGTTGTTCCTGGATGACAGGGAATTGAGCCAGTATCTACTGGGTGTGTCCAAGGCGAATGTCCTCTTAGCGTAATCGTGCGCGCATGTTACGCCAGCAGTAACTGTGGCGTCAACACGCAACGGAACGCTGAAGGGCATTAATTGACCTTCAACGTATAAGGCTAGCAGATTATTACAAAATAATGATATTTTTCTGAAAGTTACACTGTTTCCAGCTTAGCGTAAGCGGCCACCAGCCATTTGATCCCCTGCCCCTGGAACGCCACCTGCAGGCGGCTGTGCTCGCCGCTGCCTTCCAGATTTACAATGGTGCCTTCGCCAAACTTCGAATGGCGCACGCGCTGACCCAGCTTGTAGCCGGTGTCCGTTTCAGAGATCGGTGATCCCATACGCGGATGGCTGACAGGGCGGCTGATGCTGGCACGCAGGCGCACTTCCTCCACGCACTCCTCCGGCAGTTCACCAATAAAGCGAGACGGACGGTGGTAGACCTCTTTCCCGTACAGGCGGCGGGTTTCCGCATAGGTTAGCGTCAGCTTTTGCATCGCGCGCGTCACGCCCACATAGGCCAGTCGACGCTCCTCTTCCAGCCGTCCGCCTTCATCGAGCGACATCTGGCTCGGGAACATCCCCTCTTCCATCCCGACGATAAAGACCTGCGGGAACTCCAGACCTTTGGCGGAGTGCAGGGTCATCAGTTGCACCGCATCCTGCCAGGTGTCCGCCTGCCCTTCACCCGCCTCCAGCGCGGCGTGGGAAAGGAAAGCCTGCAGCGGCATCAGGTCTTCGTCTTCTTCGTTGTAGCTGAACTGGCGCGTTGCCGTGACCAGTTCCTCTAAGTTCTCAATACGGGTCTGACCCTTCTCGCCTTTTTCCTGCTCGTACATGGTGCGCAGGCCGGAGTCTTTGATTACCCGGTCAGTCTGCACGTGCAGCGGCATATCGGCGGTTTCCTGCGCCAGGGCGTCAATCAGCTCAAGGAAGCGCTGCAATGCGCTGGCCGCACGACCGGCAAGGGCTTTCTCCTGCAGCAGTTCGCGGCACGCCTGCCACAGCGTCAGCTGACGGTCGCGCGAGGCCTGACGCACCACGTCCAGCGTGCGGTCGCCAATGCCACGGGTTGGGGTGTTGACCACGCGCTCAAACGCCGCGTCATCATTACGGTTCGCAATCAGACGCAGATACGAGAGCGCATCTTTGATTTCCTGACGTTCGAAGAAGCGCATACCGCCATAAATGCGGTACGGCATACCTACCTGCAGCAGCGCCTCTTCCAGCACGCGTGACTGGGCGTTACTGCGGTAGAGAATGGCGCACTGCTCTAACGCGCCGCCGTTATCCTGCCAGGTTTTAATACGGTTCACCACGAAGCGGGCTTCGTCGAGCTCGTTGAAGGCGCAGTAAATTGAAATCGGCTCGCCGTCGACGCCGTCGGTCCACAGCTTTTTACCCAGACGCCCGTTGTTGTTTTCAATCAGGGCGTTGGCTGCGCTCAGAATGTTGCTGGTGGAGCGATAGTTCTGCTCCAGACGGATGGTTTGTGCGCCGGGGAAGTCATTGAGGAAGCGCTGGATGTTTTCCACCTGCGCCCCGCGCCAGCCGTAGATCGACTGGTCATCATCCCCCACGATCATCACCTTACCGGTATCGCCCGCCAGCAGGCGGATCCATGCGTACTGGATGTTGTTGGTATCCTGGAATTCGTCCACCAGGATATTGGTAAAGCGTTCACGGTAGTGCTGAAGGATATGTGGTTTGTTGAGCCACAGTTCGTGGGCGCGCAGCAGCAGCTCGGCGAAATCCACCAGACCGGCGCGATCGCACGCTTCCTGGTAGGCTTTGTAGACGTTTTGCCAGGTCTGCTCCACCGGGTTGCCGAAGCTCTGAATATGGTGCGGGCGCAACCCTTCATCTTTCTGACCGTTGATGTACCACATCGCCTGACGCGGCGGCCACTGTTTCTCGTCAAGGTTCATCGCCTTGATCAGACGCTTCAGCAGACGGAGCTGGTCTTCGCTGTCGAGGATCTGAAAATCCTGCGGCAGGTTGGCGTCCATATGGTGCGCGCGCAGCAGGCGGTGCGCCAGGCCGTGGAAGGTGCCGACCCACATGCCGCCCTGGCTGGTACCCATTAACTGGGCGATACGGTGGCGCATCTCCGCCGCCGCCTTATTGGTAAACGTGACGGCCATGATTGAGTACGGCGAGCAGTTTTCCACGCTCTGCAGCCACGCGATACGGTGAACCAGCACGCGCGTCTTACCACTGCCCGCCCCAGCCAGCACCAGCATGTTAGTGCGCGAGGCCGCTACGGCTTCACGCTGTTTGTCATTAAGGCTGTCGAGCAGGTAAGAAACGTCCATTGGCACCGTCACATAGTATTCAGGAACAGAGCAAAACGCCCGGTGGCGCTTCGCTTACCGGGCCTACAACTGCAAAACCCTGGTAATTTATACAATATTACTGGTGATTATATCAGCGTCGTGAGGGATGCCAACCGTGAAATTTCCACGTGCGGCAGAAGACGGCTATCCAGCGTGGTCATCAGGTCGGCGTTCTCTGGTTTGATCCAGCAGGCCTGCATGCCGCAGCGGATAGCGCCAGCCACGTCGGTGGTGAGGTCATCACCCACATGCAGAATGTTACCCAGCGGCAGAGTTAGTTTTTCCGCCGCCAGATGGTACATATCGCTGAACGGCTTGGCGCGCCCATGCGGGCCCGCGCGCAGCACAAACTCAAAGTAATGATCGAGACCAAACAGCTCCGGCTGCGCATTGCCGTTTGTGATGGCCACCAGCGGCCACTTTTCGGCGAGCTTCGCCAGCGTGTCGTGGGTCTCCTGCGGCACGTCGATACGGCTGCGCCATTTGGCAAAGTTTTCCATCGCTGCCTCAGCACCGATGGCCGCGTCCTGCACGCTCAGACCCGCGTTGAGCATCGCCTGCTCCACCGCGCGACGACGCCATTCGGTCACGTCGTGGTAAATGTCCGGCTCGGTCTCCCGCAGGGACTGACGCAGCGTCTGGAAGTCCTTGTTCTGCATCGCTTTCAGCGCCGGATGGTAATTCTGTACAAACGCCAGCGATTCCTGCTCGGTACGCAGAATCACCTCGCGGTTGTCATAAAGGGTGTCATCAAGGTCAAACGTCAGGGCTGAGATCTGGCCGAGTGGGCGGTAAAAACGCATTATTTCCCCCGTTTGGCGCGTGGATGCGCCGCGTCATACACCGAGGCAAGGTGTTGGAAGTCTAAGTGGGTGTAGATTTGAGTGGTCGACAGATTCGCATGGCCGAGGAGCTCCTGCACGCCGCGCAGATCGCCGCTCGACTCAAGCATGTGTGTCGCAAAAGAGTGGCGCAGCTTATGCGGGTGAACATGACTGTTCAGCCCCTGCTTAATACCCCACTCCGCAAAGCGCTTCTGTACGTTACGCGCCGAGATCCGCTTGCCGAGTTTCGATAAAAACAGCGCATCTTCTTCCGCGCCAAACAGTCCGCGCAGGTCAAGCCAGTGCTCAATCCAGGCGACGGCATTGCGGCCAATGGGCAGGCGGCGCTCTTTGCTGCCCTTGCCCATTACCCACACTTCGCCGGTGTCCAGATCGAGATGTTTTAAATCGAGGTTCACCAGTTCAGACAGACGCAGGCCTGCACCGTACATCACCTCCAGCATCGCGCGGTCACGCACCGCCAACGGATCGTTCAGATCGATATCCAGCAGACGGTTTACGTCGTCGACGTCGATATTTTTCGGCAGATGGCGCGGGGCTTTCGGCGTGGCGATCCCTTTTGCCGGGTTGGCTTTTATGCCGCCCTGGCTGACCAGCCAGTCAAAGAAACTGCGTAGCGCGGAGAGCCTGAGCGCCAGGCTCGCCGGGCTGAGGTTTTTTTTACGGCTACGCACAACGAACCCGCGTACCGTGGCAGCGTCACATTGTTGCCAGCTTTTCAGGCCGATCTCGTCGGCAATCTGCATGATGGCATCAAGCTGACGCTGGTAGTTAAGCAGCGTAATGGGGCTGAGCTGACGTTCCACCCCCAGATAGCGCAGAAAGCGCGCGACGTCAGTGGAAAGCGGTCCGTCCGTCATACGCGTTCAATCCAGCGCTCCAGCAGTTCGGGCAGCATCAGGGCGATCTCCTGCAGCAGGTGCGTGGCCTGGCCTTGCTCGTAGTGGTGCGCGTCGCGGCTGGTAAATAACATGACGCCCAGATCGCCATCGCGTCCCATCAGCGACATCGCCACCGAGCCAATCGCCTTCGCTTCCGGTAATACCACCAGCAGTTCAGGCCCGTTCAGCGGCCCCAGATAGTGATGCGCATGGCCCAGACGCTGAATGCGCAGCGGTTCAAACGCCTGACGACTGAGCGCCAGATGGGTAAACCCGGACGGTGCGCCAATGCGCCAGCGGTCAGGGAAAAGACGAATCGTTGCACCCGCCAGCCCAAGCTCACGCGCCCAGCGGTGGAAGCGGCTAAGGAACTCATCAAGGCTGTGCGCCGAGGCCAGACGCGCCTGCAAATGCAGCAAACGATAGAACAGGCTTTCGTTGGTACTGGCCTGTTCCATCAGCAGCGTCATGTTCTCTTCTAGCTGATTGATGTGGTTGCGCGAGCGCGCCATGTGCCATTCGACCAGCGACACGGTCCCGCGAACCGGATGCGGCACGCGCATCTCTTCGACGACGCGTGCATTGCGAATAAAAAACTCAGGATTGCGCAGCAGATAATCCACAACAGCTCTGTCGTCCAGTTCCGTCACTGTTTCCTGCAGTTCTTCCCCTGGTTGTTTCATAGATGGATAAACCCGTCATAGACATGTGCCGCCGGGCCAGTCATATACAGTGGATGACCCGGTCCTTTCCAGGCGATATCAAGCCGACCGCCCGGTAACTCGACGCGAACCTCTTCGGCGAGTAGCCCCTGTGAGATGCCGACCGCCACGGCCGCACACGCACCGCTACCGCAGGCCTGGGTTTCGCCCGCGCCGCGCTCGTAAACCCTCAGGCGGATGTGCTCACGCTTCACCACCTGCATGAAACCGATGTTCGCCCGCTCCGGAAAACGCTCGTGGCCTTCCAGCACCGGACCGAGCGTTTCAACCGCGGCGGTTTCCACATCTTCCACCTGAATCACGCAGTGCGGATTACCCATCGAGACGACGCCGCACAATACTGTCTGCTCGGCCGCACGCATAATATAGGTCTTTTCCGCTTTATTTGCGCGAAACGGCACGGCAGAGGGTTCGAAGTTAGGCTCGCCCATGTTC
Organism: Enterobacter sp. T2; assembly: GCF_010692925.1. Taxonomy (NCBI): domain Bacteria; kingdom Pseudomonadati; phylum Pseudomonadota; class Gammaproteobacteria; order Enterobacterales; family Enterobacteriaceae; genus Enterobacter; species Enterobacter sp. T2. Next base: position 4,645,461 of record NZ_CP048736.1, read on the forward strand.
ACGCGCACCAGTTCGTCATCGGTGACGCTGAGCACCATGCGGCCGTTGGCCGTACTGACGCGAATATCGCGCTTGTTGGTCAGCCCTTTCAGGCGGACAAAGCGGGCAAAACAGCGCGCACCGTTGCCGCACTGGTTAACCTCGCTGCCGTCCGCGTTAAAAATACGGTAGTGGAAATCGAGGTCGGGATCGTATGGCGGCTCAACCACCAGCAGTTGATCAAACCCCACGCCCAGATGCCGATCCGCCAGGCGACGGATAAGTTCCGGGGAGAAAAACACATTCTGCGTTACCGCGTCGACGACCATAAAATCGTTGCCAAGGCCATGCATTTTAGAGAACTGCATCATTTGCTCCATTGCGCGGGTACAGAACGTTGTCGTCAGAGATTAACCTGAGTCGGGCCACCGTTGTCGCCACGATCGTTAGTATTTGGCGTGGTAGACTCAATGCCGCTTTGGACGGGTTTCGTCGGCGGCGGCGCGGTTTTATCCGCAGGTGGGAAGTAGAGTGGTCCCTTCAGTCCGCAGCCCGTCAGGCTAAACAGGGTGATGAGAACGGCAAGCGTTCGGAAAGCGTTTTTCATTATAAAGTTGCCCGTAAGTTCAAATCTGTTTCTATCATCGCAGGAGAAGACACAAAAGCAAGAGTTTGCCGCTTTCCTGCAACGGGAATTATTTAGCGTTATACTGCCGGCATCACGAAAAACAGGAACAAAACCATGAACGACAGTGAATTCCATCGCCTTGCAGACACCCTGTGGATGACCATCGAAGAACGTCTCGACGACTGGGACGGCGACAGCGATATCGATTGTGAAATCAACGGCGGCATTCTGACCCTGAGCTTCGAAAACGGCAGCAAAATTATTATTAACCGCCAGGAACCGCTTCACCAGGTCTGGCTGGCCGCAAAACAGGGCGGCTATCATTTCGATCTGAAAGACGGGGAATGGATTTGCGACCGCAGCGGCGAAACGTTCTGGGATTTGCTGGAGCAGGCAGCGACGGCGCAGGCGGGTGAGACCGTCAGTTTCAGGTAGTTTTGTTGCCGGGTGGAGCTGCGCTTACCCGGCCTACGGGTTCGGGCTGTTGTAGGCCCGGTAAGGCGTAGCTGCCACCGGGCTCACGAAATCAGGAGAAATACTGCTGCAACAGCGGTGCGGTATCCTGGTTTGCTGGCACCGCAGGGGTAATTGCCTGCGTACGGAACGGGATCACCTGCGCTCGCCCATCAACGTGCACAATCTGATAGAACTGCGGCAGGTTGAAGTTGATAAAGCTGGAGCCATAGGTGAAGCGATCATGTGAAGAAGAGTAGAAACGGCTGACGTCGCGCACCAGCTCCTCTTTGCTACCTTCACAATGGTGATACACCTCGGCGCGGTTGGTCTCATCCAGAATGTAAATGTTAAACCCGGCATCGTCGCCCGACTCTTCGAAGAAGAACTGAATAATCCCTTCACTCGCAAAGCCGTCCACCACCTGTGGCAGTTTGACGTGGTTGGTTTCCACCTGGACCGACAGTCCATGCAGCTTGTTATGTGAAATCGCCCCGTAAAACTCAATGGCGTTTTCCAGCTTCTGTACCGATACATTCAGACGTTCGAAGAACAGCCCCCAGGTCTGGCCGGAGACGCGCAGCGCTTTAAAGCGCCCGGTTTCCTGACGGGTACTGGAGAGACGCAGCTCGATGCACTCGGAGACCAGCTGCTGCACGCGGGTACGAATCAAACCGCGCAGGTGCTGGCTGTAGCAGAACACTTCGACGCTGTCCGGCGGCGCGGCGTCCTGGTGCATTTTGCCCAGAATAGTTTTCAGCGCTTCGATCATCGCCTGCTCGCCGTTGAAATGCAGAGTACGCACTTCATTCCACGAGTTGCGGTACAGCAGATCCACGCTGCCCACCAGACAGTTTTGCTGTTCGCCAAAGCTGAAGACGTCCAGTTTGCGGAAGTCAAAATGGACTACCTGATTACGGAAAGCTGCCGTCGGGTCGTATTCCAGGTTGACGATAATCGCCAGATGGCGAATTTCACAGGGGCTGTAGAGCGCTTTCGGCGTTGGCGCAGGCAGACGCAGTGGGAAGTGGTGCGAAACATCCGCCACCATCTCCTGCAGCTTGGCTAAATCGACGACCTCGTTGCCCTTGATAAACAGGCGGGTGCGTGAAGTCAGCAGACCGTTAAACCACGCCCAGGCCACCAGTTTGTTCAGGTAGCGGTTATATTCCAGCGGCTGATGGCTGACGATCGAGTCCATGCTAGGCGCACGGTTGTACAGATACCACCCGGTGCGGTTTGCGCGGCCCGGCGGTACATAGATAAAGGTCAGGTTCGGTTCTGACAGGTCAGGCGAAATCTGCGGGTTCACCAGGGTGACTTTGCCCGGCAGCGCTTCAAACGCGGCATAGAGCTTACGGGTCAGTACGCCAATGTCCTGCGGGCTGGCGGAGACGCTAAGGTTGTTGCGGCGCGCAAAGCGGATCAGGTTACGGTAGCTTTGCATCATCGCATCGAGCAGTTCGTTATGCGCTTCACGCACCTGATCGATTTTCCAGTTAGCGCGGTTGTCGAGCATGGACAGACGCGCTTCGTCCCACCCCCACTCTTTCACTAACTGGCTGACCACTTCACGACGCCAGCCCACACAGGCGCGCTCGCGGCTCAGTTTTTCGCAAACTTTGAGATAAAAACATCGACGCACCAGGTCAAGACGCGTCGAGTCATCAATGGCTTTCAGGTATTCGGTAACGCGTTCCAGCATCATGCAGTAGGCATCAAGCCCGTAGGAGACAATCTCACCATCGTGCAGGCGCTGCTTAATATCTTTCGCCAGCAGACGCGGCGTGGGGTATTCCCAGGAGTAGGCTTCAAGCAACAGCGTTTTCAACACCGCTTTGTACGGTGAATCAATGCTCTTATAGAGCTGCCAGAGGCTAGCGCCAAAGTACTCTTCTGCGGACAGGGAGCTAAGGCCGCCCAGATCCAGCCACTCGTTTGGCGTCAGAACGCCCTGCGAATAAAGCGACATGACGTAGTCGTCATAATTCTCTTCTTCATCGCACGGCACCATATTCCACAGAATACGCTTCCCGGCCAGACGCACAGCAGTACGATAAAATTCATCCAGCAATAAGATGTGCTGAGTCGAGCCGCAGTCTTCACCACCCAGACTGCCGCTTTCGTTATGGCGGAAACGGTTTTCATCAATCAGGAAGAAGCTCACTTCCACGCCAAGCGACGCGGCCCAGCTCTCCAGCAGGCTGCATTTACGCTGCAGCAGCTGCCGCTCTTCGTTATCGAGCCAGGATTGATGGCAGACCCAGATATCCAGGTCTGAAGAACAGCTTTGCCCTACCGATGAGGTACTCCCCATCGTGTAAACGCCGGTAATCGGCAATTCACCTGTCGGTGATTCCTGCGGCGGCATGCCGCGGTAGAGTTCCAGCTCGTTCAGATAATGCTGTTGGGTTTCATCAGGCGTGAAAAGACATATGCCTCTGGGAACGTTACCGTCAAGGTACCCAGGCATCAGCGGATGGTGATAGTGCAATAATGTCGGCAGCAGACTGTATACCTGCTGGAAAGCAGGGCCCATGGCAGCAAGCGCGCGATCCACGCGCAATTGATTTATGGCATCCAGTCTCTGTTTCAGAGTCTCAATATAGAGGTACAAGACGTATCGCCTGATGTTTCCGGGTGTCGTAAGCCATTCAAAACACGAATAACCGCGAGCCCGCAGTATTTCAAAAAGATAACCGTTACCCTTTTTTCGCCCTTATCATTATGGTGGTACCGACGAAAAAATGGTCTAAAACGTGATCAATTTAACACCTTGCCGGTTGACCGTAAAGAAAGATGCGCTACATACAAGTGTAGCACCGTTCTGTACGTGTAAATTCCTGAATACGGCTATGGCTGGCGAATACGCCACCGTGTCCCTCTCGCGCTTCATCAACCGTAAAACTGCCATCCCAGAGTCAACAATGTTAGGATGGTTAGCGATTGATAATGACGGTAACAAGCATGTTAGACAATGTTTTGAGAATTGCCACACGCCAAAGCCCTCTCGCGCTCTGGCAGGCACATTATGTTAAGCAGCGCCTTGAAGCCTGCCACAATGGATTGCGCGTCGAGCTGGTGCCGATGGTCACGCGCGGTGACGTGATCCTGGATACGCCACTGGCGAAGGTGGGCGGCAAGGGCCTGTTTGTCAAAGAACTGGAACTGGCATTGCTTGAGAACCGCGCCGATATCGCCGTGCACTCCATGAAAGATGTGCCCGTCGAGTTCCCGGAAGGGCTGGGGCTGGTGACCATCTGCGAGCGCGAAGATCCGCGTGATGCGTTTGTCTCTAACCGCTATGACTCGCTCGATGCGTTGCCCGAAGGTAGCGTAGTTGGCACCTCCAGTTTACGCCGTCAGTGTCAGTTGGCGGAGCGTCGCCCTGACCTGATCATCCGCTCGCTGCGCGGCAACGTCGGCACACGCCTGGGCAAACTGGATAACGGTGAATACGATGCCATTATTCTTGCCGTCGCTGGACTGAAGCGTCTGGGGCTGGAGGAACGCATTCGCGTGGCGCTACCACCAGAACTGTCGCTGCCGGCCGTGGGCCAGGGTGCCGTCGGCATTGAGTGCCGTCTGGACGATGTGCGTACGCGCGAACTGCTCGCGCCGCTGAACCATGACGAGACCGCTATCCGCGTAAAAGCCGAGCGGGCGATGAATACCCGCCTCGAAGGCGGATGCCAGGTGCCGATTGGCAGCTATGCTGAATTAACCGAAGGGAAACTCTGGCTGCGCGCGCTGGTGGGTGCCCCGGACGGTTCACAGATGGTACGCGGCGAACGTCGTGGCAATCCGCAAGATGCCGAACAGCTTGGCGTGTCGCTGGCGGAAGAGCTGCTGAATAACGGCGCGCGTGAAATCCTGGCTGAGGTCTATAACGGAGAACCCCCTGCATGAGTATTCTTGTCACCCGCCCTTCTCCCGCAGGAGAGCAGTTAGTGAGCCGTCTGCGCACACTGGGGCAGGTGGCCTGGAGTTTTCCGCTGATTGAATTCTCCCCCGGTCGCGAGCTCTCTGCGCTCGCCGATCGGATAAATACCCTGCAGGAAGGCGATCTGTTGTTTGCGTTGTCGCAACATGCCGTGGAATTCGCCCACGCCCAGCTGCAACAGCAAAGTCTGTCCTGGACAACTGCCCCACGCTATTTCGCCATTGGTCGCTCAACGGCGCTGGCGCTGCATACCGTAAGCGGCGCTGATGTTCGCTACCCGTTAGATCGGGAAATTAGCGAAGTCTTGCTACAATTATCTGAATTACAAACTATTGCCGGAAAGCGCGCGCTCATTTTGCGCGGCAATGGTGGCCGCGAGCTGCTGGGCGAAACGCTGCGTGAACGGGGTGCCGACGTGACGTTCGTTGAGTGCTATCAGCGTTGCGCAAAGCACTACGATGGCGCGGAGGAAGCGATGCGCTGGCACGCGCGCGGCATTAATACGCTGGTGGTCACCAGCGGTGAAATGTTACAACAGCTTTGGTCGCTGATACCGCATTGGTATCGCGAAAACTGGTTACTCCGCTGTCGGCTTCTGGTCGTCAGTGAGCGTCTGGCGAACCTCGCCCGGGAACTGGGCTGGCAGGATATTCGGATCGCTGATAACGCCGACAACGATGCGCTGCTGCGCGCATTACAATAACTCTCAAATGGGAAGCCATAATGACGGAACACGAAAAATCCTCCGCCGTGGTTGAAGAGACCAGGGAGACTGTGGACACCACGCCACAGCCAGAGACGACTGAGAAAACCGCTGAGAAGAAAAACGGCAGCAACAAAACCAGCCTCGCGCTGAGCGCAATTGCCATCGCCATTGCACTGGCGGCAGGTGTTGGCCTGTACGGCCTTGTGAAGCAACAGGGCGCTAACCAGACGGCCACCAGCGATACGCTGGTCAATCAGCTTACCTCCCTGCAAAAAGCGCAGGAAACGCAGAAAACCGAGCTGGAAGCGGTGATTAAGCAGCAGGCTGCCGCGCTGGCCGAGGCAAACAGCAAACAGCAAGAGCTGACCAAACAACTGGACGAAGTACAGCAGAAAGTCGCCACGATTTCCGGTACCGATGCCAAAACCTGGCTGCTCTCTCAGGCCGATTTCCTCGTAAAACTCGCCGGGCGTAAGCTCTGGAGCGACCAGGACGTTACCACCGCCGCCGCACTGCTGAAAAGCGCCGATGCAAGCCTGGCAGACATGAACGATCCCAGCCTCATTACCGCACGTCGCGCGATCACCGAAGATATCGCGAGTCTTTCCGCCGTTTCGCAGGTGGATTACGACGGCATTATCCTGAAGGTGAACCAGCTTTCGAATCAGATTGATAACCTGCAGCTGGCGGATAACAACGACGACGACTCCCCCATGGATTCCGACGGTACCGAGCTTTCCAGCTCTCTGAGCGAATGGCGCATTAACCTGCAGAAAAGCTGGCAGAACTTTATGGACAGCTTTATCACCATCCGTCGTCGCGATGAAACCGCTGTACCGCTGTTAGCGCCGAATCAGGATATCTATCTGCGCGAAAACATCCGTTCCCGCCTGCTGGTGGCGGCTCAGGCTGTGCCGCGTCATCAGGAAGAGACCTACAAACAGGCGCTGGATAACGTCTCGACGTGGGTGCGTGCGTATTACAATACCGATGACGCGACGACCACCGCTTTCCTCGAAGACATCGACAAGCTGAGCCAGCAGAACATCACGATGAACGTACCGGATAAGCTGACCAGCCAGCCGATACTGGAGAAACTGATGCAGACGCGCGTGCGTAACCTACTGGCACAGCCGGGCGTTCCGGTAGAGCAAACAGGTGGAGCGGCACCAGCGCCAGCGCCTGAAAGCGCGCCACAAGGAGAGTAATGATGCTAAAAGTTCTCTTACTCTTCATCTTGTTGATCGCCGGGATCGTCCTGGGACCGATGCTTGCCGGTCATCAGGGATACGTTCTGATCCAGACCGATAATTACAACATCGAAACCAGCGTAACGGGTCTGGTGATTATTCTGGTCCTCGGCGTCGTGGTACTGCTGGCAGTCGAATGGATCCTGCGCCGTATTTTCCGTACCGGCGCGCATACGCGCGGCTGGTTCGTTGGCCGCAAGCGTCGTCGTGCGCGTAAGCAAACCGAGCAGGCGCTGCTTAAGCTCGCCGAAGGCGATTATCAGCAGGTTGAAAAGCTGATGTCGAAAAATGCCGACCATGCAGAACAGCCGGTGGTGAACTATCTTCTGGCTGCCGAAGCAGCGCAGCAGCGCGGTGATGAAGCCCGTGCGAATCAGCATCTGGAACGTGCGTCAGAACTGGCTTCCGGTGACCCGATTCCGGTGGAGATCACCCGCGTTCGTCTGCAGCTGGCTCGCAATGAGAACCATGCGGCGCGCCATGGCATTGACCGCCTGCTGGAAATAGCTCCCCGCCATCCTGAAGTCCTGCGTCTTGCCGAACAGGCTTATATTCGTACCGGTGCGTGGGGCTCGCTGCTGGACATCATTCCGTCAATGGCGAAGGCCGAAGTGGGTGATGACGAGCATCGTGACGAGCTTCAGCGTCTGGCATGGATTGGCCTGATGGATCAGGCACGCGCCGACCTGGGTAGCGACGGCCTGAAGACCTGGTGGAAAAATCAGAGCCGGAAAACGCGTCAGCAGGTTCCTCTGCAGGTGGCGATGGCGGAACATCTTATTGAATGTGACGATCATGACACCGCCCAGGAGATCCTCCTCGACGGTCTCAAGCGCCAGTACGACGATCGTCTGGTCATGGTGATCCCGCGCCTGAAAACCAATAACCCAGAGCAAGTCGAGAAAGTGCTGCGTCAGCAGATCAAAACCGTCGGCGACCGCCCGCTGCTGTGGAGCACGCTGGGCCAGTCGCTGATGAAGCACGGCGAATGGCAGGAGGCGAGCCTCGCCTTCCGTGCGGCACTGAAACAGCGTCCGGACGCCTATGACTACGCGTGGCTTGCCGATACGCTCGACAAACAGCATAAGCCAGAAGAGGCTGCTGCCATGCGGCGAGATGGGTTGCTGTTAACGTTGCAGAACAACGGCACACAGCAGTAATTCACAGGGAGGCCAGACGGCCTCCTTTTTTTATGCCCATAAAAAAACGCCTGCTATAAAAGCAGGCGTTAAAACAGGTCTGTAAGACAACATATTTGGTGCTTCACTCAACGTTATGTCCATGGTGTCTGATGAGGCCGAAGCGACATCTGTCAGTGGACGATAAGCACCGTAAATGGCTCTGCGTCATTCCTGAGTTTATGAGGCACTAAGGCGAACATAAGAGATGGAATGAGCATCTACACGTATATTATTGCACGATTGCACGTAACGTGCCAGAGTTACACGCAAAACGTTTACATGACGCAACATTTTAAGATAAAAGGAAATTATGCTATTAAGCACTGTCTGAAGCTTCATAACGTATCGCTAAATGCAGAAATATGTCGTCAGAAAGAGACAGTAAAGCCCCTAAATAAATATTTATATTATTTTCAACGGATTACATGTCGCTGAATCGCGACACTGAAAAAGGGCGCTGTCGGGGAATCACTACAGGAAAGAAACATCACAGAAAACAAAAAACCCCGCCGAAGCGGGGTTCAAAATTGGTCGGCGAGAGAGGATTCGAACCTCCGACCCACTGGTCCCAAACCAGTTGCGCTACCAAGCTGCGCTACTCGCCGATGTACTGCTTTTTGAATTTTTAGTTCAATTCATTTAAAAAGTCGTGGTGCGAGGGGGGGACTCGAACCCCCACATCCTAAGGACACTAACACCTGAAGCTAGCGCGTCTACCAATTCCGCCACCTTCGCAATTCACAACTCTTTCAATAATGGGGTGGCTAATGGGATTCGAACCCACGACAACTGGAATCACAATCCAGGGCTCTACCAACTGAGCTATAGCCACCACTGTATTCTTTCACGCGGTACTGACTACTTCTCAGACCACCGCAGCTCTAGCGCCGGGACTAAAATGGCGCGCCCGACAGGATTCGAACCTGAGACCTCTGCCTCCGGAGGGCAGCGCTCTATCCAGCTGAGCTACGGGCGCTTAGCGCCGTTGCGGGGCTGGATATTACGTACCTCCGTCCCCGCTGTCTAGTGCTTTTTTGAAAAAAATGCGCGTTTGGTTATGGTTTGCACATTTTGCCGCTTATTCCTCCACTTTGTGCGTGGTGCCGCGGCGACCCAGGCCAAAAAGCTTATACGCGGCCGTCACTGCCGCCAGGAAGATTAGCCCGACAAACAGCGACATGCGGGTATCTTCATTAAAGTACATTCCAATTAATACGCAAATCAGGAACGCCATCGTTAAATAGTTCGCATACGGGAACAGGATCGAGCGGAACGGATGGCTGGCGATCGCTTTTTTATGTGCATGACGGAAACGCAGCTGGCTGATGAGAATGACAAACCACGGCACCATGCCCGGCAGCACGCTGGCACTGTAGACGTAAACAAACACACGCTGCGGATTAGGAATGATGTAATTGAGGCATGAGCCAATCAGCAGAATCACAATGGATACCGCGACCCCCGCAACCGGCACACCCGCCCGTGATACTTTACTCATTGCCGCAGGTAGCTGGTTATTTTTCGAGAGTGCGTAGAGCATACGGCCACAGCTGTACATCCCGCTGTTACAGCCAGAGAGTGCAGCCGTCAAAACCACAAAGTTGATGATGCCTGCTGCTGCGGTAATACCAATCTTCGCAAAGGTTAAAACGAACGGGCTTCCGGTCGTGCCAATTTCATTCCACGGGAAGATGGTCACGATAACGAAGATCGCGCCCACATAGAAAATCAGGATGCGCCACAGCACTTTGCCCACCGCGCTGCGCAGCGTGACCTGCGGGTTTTTCGCTTCACCGGCAGTAATACCGATCAGCTCCACACCCTGATATGAAGCCACCACGATACACAGCGCTGTCAGGAAGCCCTTCCAGCCGCCAGCGAAGAAGCCGCCGTGTTCAGTCAGGTTGCCAAAGCCGATGGCGTGCCCACCGTTGCCAAAGCCAAAGAAAATCACGCCCAGACCAATCACAATCATCACGATGATGGTGGTCACTTTGATCATCGCAAACCAGAACTCGATTTCACCGTACAGGCGCACCGCGGCCAGGTTTGCCAGCGCCACCAGCCCCACGGCAATCAGCGCCGGTATCCACTGGACCATGTCCGGGAACCAGAACTGGACATAGACCCCTATCGCGGTGATTTCAGAGATGCCCACCGCCATCCACATAAACCAGTAGGACCAGGCTGTCAGGTAGCCGAAGAACGGGCTCATATAACGGTGCGCGTAAACGGCAAAAGATCCGGTTACGGGTTCCAGAAAGAGCATTTCGCCCATTGAGCGCATGATGAAGAAAACAAACAACCCGGCGATGATATACGCCAGTAATACGGAAGGGCCTGCCCATTTAAGGGTGCTTGCGGAGCCCATAAACAGGCCCACGCCGATAGTGCCGCCCAGCGCGATCAGTTCGATATGACGAGCTTCCAGCCCACGCTGTAGCTCCGGTTGTTTCTCTGCCATAGATCCTCGATTGTGTTTGCTGTTTCCCGGCTTAATACCGGGTATTGTTTTTTAGGGGGACTAAAATACGGAGCGAATGGTTTCTTAAAATCGACCAAATGGCAAACGATGCATAAAAAAAATGAATGCATTGCACAAATTATCAGCAGTTTTGCAGGCGAGTTGCAGCGCGAACAGCATATCGCGCTACATTTTGATTACATTTTCCCGGTGTAGTGCCAGGCGAGGTAGCGAAGCAGACGAATCTGTCGTTTAATACGGGTGGGTTGTGAAAGCAGGCGGTAGAGCCATTCCAGCCCCATATTTTGCCAGACCGTCGGTGCACGCTTAACGTGGCCGGTAAAGACGTCGTAGGTGCCTCCTACGCCCATATACAGGGCATCCGGGCTGACCAGCCGACAGTCGCGCATCAGGATTTCCTGGCGCGGGGAACCCATCGCCACGGTGACAATTTTTGCCCCGCTGTCGCGAACGCGTGCAAACAAGGCCTGCCGTTCTTCAGGCTTAAAGTAACCATCCTGACTGCCGACAATATTAACATTCCACTGACGACGCAGCTTCTCTTCGGTCTGTGCCAGCACTTCGGGCTTACCGCCAATCAGGAAGACTGGCGTCCCCTCCGCGCCCGCGCGGGCCATAAGATGCTCCCAGAGATCGGCCCCCGCCACGCGGGAAACATTAGCGCCAGGAAACTTTTTACGGATAGATCGGACCACGCTAATCCCGTCCGCGTATTTAAATTCAGCCGCTTCAATCAGGCTTTTGACTTCGGCGTTATCTTCCACCGCCAGCATCTTTTCTGCATTGATGGCAACCAGCGTACCGGATTTCATCTGACCATCGGCAAAAAGAAAATCCAGCGCGTGCTGCATATCGCGCCAGCCAATAAGCTGCAAACCACGAAGCGCATAACGCGGTGCAGAAGTTTTATCCGTCATGACTATCCTTTCTTAAACTTGCGACAGCGTTGTGCTGCCCTGTTGCCCGCGCTTGTGCACAAGCCCTGCACTGTCAAACAGCCAGTACAGCAATTTGGCCAGTAACAGGCTGATGCCGAAAACGACCATGAAGAACACCACGCGCGAAACGAATGAATCCAGGCCTTCGCGCGCCAGTACGATCATATTGAAAATGGCACCAAAGCAGAAACTGTGCAAAATGGCCGCTTTGTAGCGGTTCGTCTCTTCAATACCGCGCAGGTAAAGCCAGTCGAACCATTTAATAATCAGCCCTACGACAACCGCACCGGGCAGGATAAACCAGCCGCCGCCCATTACCACCAGGGAGCCGATCAGCGTTGGCGAGATCGCCAGACCCGAATGATTGTTCAACACTTCCCAGGTAAAATAGTTCGCGGTATTGAGCACCACGCCAGGGCGGTCCGGCCATAGCCAGCTCGGGATAAAGACATAGAAGTCGCGAACAATCGGCGCAAGCCCCTGGAAATCAATCTTGTCGTAGTTTTGCAGCAGCAAGGCCAGGTTTTCCCACGGCGAGAAGGTATCGCGCGTCAGGTAGAGGAACGTGTAAAACGCCTCATCGCCCGCCACGTTCATCCCGTAGCGCTTCAGCGCCAGCCAGAACATCCCCACAATGCCAAACACCCCTGCCGCCACCAGCATCCACAGCGAGATCCAGCCGCGGATGATGCCAATAAACAAGAAGATAGCGAAAGCGATGATGATATTGGCGCGCGTACCGCCCACAATCATGTAGGTCAGGATACCGAACGCGACGGTACTGACCAGGAAGAACAGCCACGCTTTACTGTCCTGTCGCAGGAAGAAAATCACCAGCATCGCCGGGATAAAGAAGTAGAAGAATCGCTTTAACGCCACGCCCGAAACTTCAGCCGAAAAAATCTGGCTGTAGGAGTTGAGCTTAAACAGCAGGAAGCCGTTATGCATAAAGAAGATCCCGACACTGACCAGGGCGATAGCCATTAATATCACCCATGTCAGGTGGGTCTCCACACGATTCATAGTAAAGAGCGCCCGGCGTGATGCAGTGGCCCTGGCTGAACGCAGCCGCGTTTTGTAGGTGACATAGTAAACCGCATAGAAACAGGTCGCCGCCAGAAGCGCCTGGAGCAAGATTTCCGGCGGCGCGACGCTCACGTCAAACCGGAAGACCAGAATGCTGGTCAGCGGAAAGCCGAAAAAGAAGGTCAGCAGAAACAGTAACGAGAAGAATACGTTAAAGTTGAAGCGCACCCGGCGGAATTCAAACCAGGTGAGGGTGGCGATAAACAGCGTGCTCAGAAGCCAGACAACCAGTAAGCCGCTGAATTGCAACTGACTCATGCTTTCTCTCCTGACGCGATACGCAGCGCACGGTGCCACGGCGTGAGATAGTTCGGGCTGAAAAAGTCGATACTGTTTTTATCCACCAGCGTGAGCTGGCGTTGTGCTTCCCGTACCACCTCGACATTCAGCGTATCGGAGGTAAACAGCACCGGAATATGCTGTTCAACCATATCCTGCCAGAATGGGTTGTCACGGTTGAGCACGCACGGCACCCCCGCCTGGATCAGCAGACACAACGTACCTATCCCCTGCTGACGCGCAAAGATAAAATAGCCGAGATCGCATTTTCTTAGCAGCATAAGGTATTCATCAAACGCCAGCTTTTCACTGAGGATTTGAAGATTCTCAGGGCTAAAAAGCGTAAGACCCTGCTGGCGAACCTCGTTGATGTAGGCGTCGTTATTGGCCGGATAACCCATCGGCACGACCACGTTCACCGTGTCGCCAAACTGCTGGTGTACCGCCCGCAGCGCGGCAACATGCTCGTTACTGCGGTCGCCTGAATTTCCCACCAGAATCGTCAGCTTGCCTTCACGAACCGTGTCATTCGCCAGGGTATTTAGCGCCGGATCCATGCGGGTTGGGAAATAGATTAGCTCACCGCGCACGTTCGGATGCTGTTTCGCAAAATAGTTGAGATCGCCACGGGTGGCAAAAACGCAGCCCACCCTGCCCTGTGCCATCCGGCGAAGGGGATAGAAAAGGCGGAATTTCCAGCCGCGTGAGACTTCGTAGAGATCCGCCCCCCAGATATGCCAGCTGCACTGGGAAGGTTTGATTCCCCCGCTGAGCAGGGCCAGCCACAGGCCGGTATTGAACTGCCCGTGGAAAAAGAAACGTTGCTGGCGATTCGCTTTGGCTTTGGCAATGACCGCCTTCGCCAGCGCGGCCTTGTCCGGCCAGAAGCGAAGAGTCAGCGCCGGAAATGCCTCGCTCAGGCCCTTATCCTGACCTGCAACCATAAACTCACGTGCATCAGGGTTACCCGGTGCCAGTTCATCGTTAAAGAACCGCAAAACGGTCTGGTTATGGTGTGGGATATCCGATCCCAGGATGTGAATCAGTGCAGTCATGCGCGTTTACGCCACAATAAAAATACGCCGCAACAGGCAGCGAAATAAACGATATAGGTTGCCATATAGGCCTGAGCCGCCCCCAGCGCACCATGCGAAGGTATCAGCCAGTGTGAAAATGCCGTCAGTAACCCAAACTGGCTTATCTCCGCCAGGATATACAGCCGCAGCGAGGCTTTCGCAATCACCAGGTAGCCGAAAACGTAAGCCCCCACTTTCAGCACATCGCCCACCAGTTGCCAGGCAAACAGATCGCGCATGGCGGTAAACTTCGCTGAGAAAAGCAGCCAGATGGCGACATCGCGCAATAGCCAGACGGTAAAACTGGCCGCCGCCACGGCGGGAAGCACAAAGCGCAGCGAGCGGAAAATCTCACGGGTAATATCCTGCCTGGACGTCAGACGCGATAAGGTTGGCAGCAAATAAACGCTAAAGGAAGCCGTAATAAACTGTAGGTAGGCGTCGGAAATACTGCTTACGCCCTGCCAGATCCCTACCTCATCCCAGCTATAATGCGCCGCCAGCAGGTTTCGCATCATCACGTAAGCCACCGGCAGCGTGACGGAAGTGATGAGCGCCATCAGGGTAAATTTACCCAACTGGCTGGCAAGCACTTTGTCCCATTGCGGTTTGAGGTAGCTCAGAGGGATAACGCCCCGACGCATCAGCATAAACGCGGCAGGAACGACAACCAGCGCCGGAACCAGCGCCAGCCCGAGCAGTGCCCCTTCATAGCCACCCAGGCGGTAGCAGAAGTAATAGGCAATCACGCCGATGACGCTCCCCAGGATTAACGCAAGCGCGTTCCCGGCAGCATCACGAAAGCCTTTCATCAATGCCAGCAGCAGGTTTGCCCAGGCAATACCCATCTGAACCAATGCGACCAGACGCACCAGCCCCTCATACTGGGTGTGCCCAAATAATCCCTGACTGATGGGGGCCGCCGCGAGCAAAAATACGATAGCCAGCAGGGTCGAAAACCCGGTAACCATCGCCGACGCGGTGCCGACGACCCTGCGAAGCTGTGCCGCATCATCATGATACTGAGCAACGTATTTGGTCACACCGTTGAAGATACCAGCCCCGGCCAGCACGCCAAGGACGGTCACCAGCTGGCGGAAGTTCCCCGCCAGCCCGACGCCTGAAGGACCGAATGAGACGGCCAGCAGCTTGACGACCAGCAGTCCGGCG
Organism: Enterobacter sp. T2; assembly: GCF_010692925.1. Lineage (NCBI taxonomy): Bacteria > Pseudomonadati > Pseudomonadota > Gammaproteobacteria > Enterobacterales > Enterobacteriaceae > Enterobacter > Enterobacter sp. T2. The sequence continues at coordinate 4,660,635 of NZ_CP048736.1, forward strand.
CCAATCTTTACAAGCGTGGACGCGGCGGTCCACACCGATGCTTTTGCCAGAGACATATCAGCCGAAATAACTCAGAAGGGTATTAATCACCGTACGCTGGTTAACTGGCGCGAGGTTGTAGAACAGTGGCAAGCGAAGCAAACGCTCACTTTCTTTTGTAGTGTAACGGTCTTCACCGGCGAACACCCCGAACGCCTCGCCTGCCGGGCTCGAATGTAGCGGAATGTAGTGGAAGACAGCCATAATTTCGGCTTCTTTCAGCCAGGCGATGAGCTGGCTGCGATCGTCGTTATCCCGAAGCTTGATGTAGAACATGTGGGCATTGTGAACGCAATCAGCCGGAATAGTTGGCAGCTCGATACGCCCGGCTTTTGCCAGCGGTTCAAGTGCATCGTAATAGGTTTGCCACAGGGACAGGCGCTGAAGGTTAATCCGCTCCGCCGCTTCCAGCTGTGCCCACAGATATGCCGCCTGCAGATCCGCCATCAGATAGCTTGAGCCGATATCGCGCCAGGTGTATTTATCCACCTGCCCGCGGAAGAACTGGCTGCGGTTGGTGCCTTTTTCACGGATCACTTCCGCACGCTCCACGAGCGCCGGGTCGTTGATCAGCGTCGCGCCACCTTCTCCACCCGCCGTATAGTTTTTCGTTTCGTGGAAACTAAAGCAGCCAATGTGGCCGATAGTGCCCAGCGCGCGTCCCTTGTAGGTGGACATCACACCCTGAGCGGCATCTTCCACCACAAACAGGTTGTGTTTTTTGGCGATCGCCATGATGGTGTCCATTTCACAGGCTACGCCCGCGTAGTGAACCGGCACGATCGCCCGCGTTTTGTCGGTGATCGCCGCGTCAATCAGCGTCTCATCAATGTTCATGGTATCCGGGCGGATATCCACAAAGACGATTTTTGCTCCGCGCAGGACAAACGCATTTGCTGTGGAGACAAAGGTATAGCTCGGCATGATCACTTCATCGCCGGGCTGGATATCCAGCAGCAGTGCCGCCATTTCCAGCGATGCCGTACAGGACGGGGTCAGCAGCACTTTAGCGCTGCGAAAACGCTGCTCCATCCACTGCTGACAGCGACGGGTGAAACCGCCATCACCGCAAAGTTTGCCGCTGCCCATGGCAGACTGCATATAGTCGAGTTCCGTACCGACGACGGGGGGGGCGTTAAATGGAATCATCTTGTCACCTGTATAACCAGTAGGCGGTGGCGTCGATGTTGGCACCACTCGCAATATAACGTTTAAGCGCGGCAGTGTTGCCCATTTGGGTAGCCACCCGCAGCGTCACACTCTGCTGCTGCTGCGCCCAGTGCAGCGCCGCCTGCATGAGTTTTGCCCCCATACCGCGTCCGGCTAATAAGCCAATACGCGCCTCGCGCTCGTTGAGCTTACGCAGCGAAACGAATCCCTGTATCTGACCGTCCGCGGCACGACACACCAGACAGACGTGGTCAAAGGTGCCTTTGACCGCATTCTCAATCCACTGGGCATAGAAGCGTCCGCTGTCATCAGGTGCATACCAGGGCGCACGAAAGCGGCTCTGAGCAAATGCCTTAGCCGCCATCTGGCGTAATACAGGGATATCCTGTTCCGTTGCAAGTTCCGCCCCGCACGCATCGTGTCGGGTAAGGGCAATAGACAGGTCTGCCTCACCTTCAACCAGCTGAAAACCGTGTTGCTGGAGCACATCAAGCCAATCGGCGCGGTCCGCCGGGATCTTAGCCTGCACGCGCTGCCAGGCGCTGAAGTCAGCTTCCTGCAGAGCAGGCGCATCCTCACGCAAGCGCACTATCGCCGAGGGGAGTGCAAAAAAAGTGCTTTCCCATTCAAGGGATTCAAGCACGCCGTGGAGTTCACTCAACGCCAGACGCCTTTGGTATCAACGACATACTGTTGATGCACGGTATCACCAGACGTCGCTTTAAACTCTTTATGATCCACCAGCAGCACCAGCACATCCGCCGTTGCCAGCGCGTCATCAAGGGTCGTCAACGTGCAGTGCCCCGCCAGTTTAGCCGGCAGTTCATGGATATTCGGCTCAACCACCACCGTGTCGCCCTTGTGCCATCCGGCGATCATCTCGGCAATTTCCATTGCCGGGCTTTCGCGCAAATCGTCAATATTGGGTTTAAACGCCAGGCCAAAGCAGGCGATTTTCAGCTCGCTGGCACACTTGCCGCTCTCTGCCAGACAATCGGCTACTGTGGCTTTGACCTGGTTGAGCACCCAGTGAGGTTTGCTGTCGTTCACTTCGCGCGCGGTACGGATCAGACGCGCCTGCGCCGGATTCTGCGCCACGATAAACCACGGATCGACGGCGATACAGTGTCCACCCACACCCGGGCCCGGCTGAAGAATGTTCACGCGCGGATGGCGATTCGCCAGGCGAATCAATTCCCAGACGTTAATCCCCTGATCGGCGCAGATCAGCGACAGCTCATTCGCAAAGGCGATATTCACGTCACGGAAGCTGTTTTCCGTCAGCTTGCACATTTCAGCGGTGCGGGAGTTGGTGACTACGCATTCGCCTTCGAGGAAAATTTTGTACAGGGTGCTGGCACGTTCCGAGCAGACGGGGGTCATACCGCCAATAACGCGATCGTTTTTAATCAGCTCAACCATGACCTGGCCCGGCAGCACTCGCTCCGGACAGTAGGCGATGTTGATATCCGCCTGCTCTCCCGCCTGTTGCGGGAAGCTTAAATCGGGACGCGCGTCGGCCAGCCACTGCGCCATCTGCTCGGTGGCGCCCACTGGCGAGGTCGATTCCAGGATCACCAGCGCCCCTTTCTTCAGCACAGGGGCAATGGATTTCGCTGCCGCCTCGACGTAGACCATATCGGGCTCGTGCTCGCCTTTAAAAGGCGTCGGGACGGCGATCAGGTACGCATCCGCTTCCACTGGCGTCGTGCTGGCACGCAGGAAGCCGCCGTCAACGGCCTCTTTCACCACGCGGTCCAGATCGGGCTCAACAATATGAATTTCGCCGCGGTTAATGGTTTCCACCGCCCGGGCATTGATATCCACACCGACAACCTGTTTCTGACGAGAGGCAAACGCCGCCGCGGTGGGCAGGCCAATGTAGCCAAGACCAATGACAGAGATGGTAGTAAAACTCATAGCGATACCCGATTGTGTTTAAGTGCATGCAAAATACGACCACAAGCCTGGCCATCTCCGTACGGATTATGGGCCCGGCTCATTGTCTGATATGCGTCATCATCATGCAGAAGTCGCGTCACCTCTTCGACGATGAGCTGCGCGTCAGTACCGACCAGACGCACGGTACCCGCTTTAACCGCTTCCGGGCGTTCAGTCGTTTCACGCATCACCAGCACCGGCTTGCCGAGGGACGGTGCTTCCTCCTGAATGCCGCCGGAATCGGTGAGGATCAGCCAGGCATGGTTCATCAGCCAGACAAACGGCAGGTAGTCCTGCGGTTCAATCAGCAGGACGTTTTCAACATGGCCAAGGATGCGGTTGACCGGCTCGCTGACGTTAGGATTGAGGTGGACCGGATAGACAATCTGTACATCGACGTTCTGCGCCGCAATTTCAGCCAGCGCGTGACAGATTTGCTCAAAACCCCGGCCAAAGCTTTCGCGACGATGGCCTGTGACCAGAATGGTTTTTTTGCCGTTATTCAGGAATGGATAGCGGGCTGCGAGCGCTTTCTGCAGATCGCTGTTTGCCAGGACGCGATCGCGTACCCAAATCAACGCATCAATGACCGTATTGCCGGTCACAAAAATTTTGTTGTCGGCGATATTTTCGCGCAGCAGGTTCTGACGCGAATTCTCGGTAGGGGCAAAATGGTACATCGCCAGATGGCCGGTAAGCGTACGGTTGGCCTCTTCTGGCCACGGCGAATAAAGGTTGCCGGTACGTAGGCCCGCCTCAACATGGCCGACGGGAATACGCTGGTAAAAAGCGGCCAGGCTTGTTGCCATCGTCGTCGTGGTATCGCCATGTACCAGAACAACGTCGGGCTGGAATGACTCCAGGATCGGCTTGAGACCTTGCAGTATGCGGCAGGTTATTTCCGTCAATCCTTGTCCCGGTTTCATAATATTGAGGTCGTAATCCGGGACGATGGAAAAGAGCGTTAAGACCTGGTCGAGCATCTCACGGTGCTGGGCCGTAACGCAGACTTTCGCTTCAATATCAGGGTCGCTGGCCAGCGCATGTACCAGAGGCGCCATCTTAATGGCCTCCGGCCTGGTGCCAAATACGGTAAGTACTTTCACATCGATTCTCTTCGATTAGACGATGAAGGCCCTGGCCTTCATCGTAAACGGCGTTCTTAGTTTGCGCGACGACGCGTTAACGCAACACCAGCACCAGCGAGTGCACCCACAATCCCCCACATGATCATCAGGAATGCACGGCGCGGACTATCGCGTTTTACAGGTTCTTCAGGTGTTCTCAAATAACGATAGGTCTGAAAACGCGGGTCCATCGTGGGACCGACATTAAGCGTGTTCAGCATCGCGCGATTTTGATCGTAGTCGAGGTCAAAATCAGGGCCAACGGCCTGCAGATTTTCCAGACGCGCCTGCAACATTGGGCGACCAAGCAGGAACATTTCAGAGTCAGGCAATTCATCTGCCGGGACATCCGTCTCAGAGCGGGAAATATTGTGCTGCTCCGCAATTTTCAACGCCTGTTCAATGTTATGTATGCGTCGGGCGAAAATGGCATTTGCCACTTCCTCCTGGCGTTTGACCTGCGCCTTCATCTGGATTGTGCGGGCTGCCCATGCGCCTTTCAGCTCTTCATTAAGATGGCTTGCGGCACGCTGGCTGGCAAACGCGACGTACTGACGCAACAGATTGTTGGCGTCCGGCGCGGTTTCTGCAATCAGCTTGACGCTGTCGTTGACGTTACGCAGCGCATCACCCGGCATAAATTGAACATTGTTAATCAGATCGTCCAGCAGCGCGGCATCGGCTTTGGTGTTATCAACCCGACGCTGCTTGTAGTAATCCGTCTGGGACCAGAAATCGCGGCGTGTATCCCACGAGGCCAGTTGCATCACAAACTCTTTATAGGCTTCATCCATAACGGAAGCCTGGTCCGGCGTCGCGAGATTGGCTTTAATATCCAGGTTTCGCAGGAATTGCTGCTGGGAATAGTACCCCCCGAGCATGTTAACCGTTGGTCTGTCTGTGATTGCCGTGGCGCTCCACTCCTGTTTTGCAAAGAATGTGTAGGCCAGCGCTAACAGTGCAAACCCCAGCGCGATCCCCGCAATCCAAAGTTTGCCTGCCCATAACACGCGAAACAAACCCCGAATATCCAGTTCATTCTCAGTTACCACTGATTTCGCTCCCGCCAACGGTTGAGTCATCATAGTCCCGGTTTTACTTAGTTAATGTTGTGTTTTTGCCACTGTTACGACGCATCCTGCGCTTAAGACGTTTAATGAATCGCGCGACTTTCCATGCGCGCTTAATGCAGTAGCCATAGAGAGAAAAAGCTAGCAAGAACAATACCAACATAGCCCACTCAGGCACAAAATGTGTATATTCCGCCGTCACACCAATCCCCGCTAGAATAGCAGCCGCCAGTGTAATTAGCACAAATGCCTGCCGGGAAGTGAATCCGGCTCGCATGATCAAATGATGAATGTGCTGACGGTCAGCAGAGAAAGGGCTCATCCCTTTACGAAGCCGGCGATACATAATCGCGACCATATCCATTAACGGGATGGCAATAATCCACAATGCCGTTACAGGACTAATGGGATGCACGTCACCCTGAGTGGTTTCCAGCAAGATCCAAATGATAGTAAAGCCGATGAACGTGCTACCCGCATCGCCCATGAATACTTTGTAGCGTCGACCCAGTGCGCCAAGATTTAACATGATATATGGCAGGATCGCCGCAATCATGGCAAAACACCACATAGCCAGGCTGTATTGCCCGTCGAACCATAAAATGAAACCTATTGCGGCAAATGAGACGCAGGACAGTCCTCCCAGCAATCCATCAATACCGTCAACCATGTTAAATGCGTTAATCGCAACCCACACAGCAAAAAGCGTCAGGAAATAACCGAATGGGCCGAGCTCCATCTCCCAGAGGCCAAAAATATAACCCAGGCTACTCAGGTGCAACTTTGCGAATGTCATCATGGTGATGGCTACAGCAGCCTGAACGAAGGCACGGATCTTGACGCTAATGTCATAACGATCGTCAAGAGCGCCGACCACGACGAGAACGGTTGCACATGCCAGGTACAACCGGGCGTGGGGAATGTAATAATCAGCTATTGCAAAAGTGAAGCAGATACCTGCAAAAACAGAAATTCCCCCAACCAGAGGGATCATGCCTTGATGCCGCTTACGGAAGTTAGGTTTATCCACTAATCCCAGGTATTTTGCCACCTTACGAGCCAGAAACAAAAAGCAGGTGGTAAATAAGAAAATACTGGTTAGTTCAGTAAACGTATCAAGTAGGTTCACAATGGATGTTCTCAACAAATGTTAGTCAAGGAAGTATAACCATCAAGGCGCTGAGCCTGAAGTTATAAAGCAAACCTCTTACAATTCCATTTGCTTATTATTCAAGCTATTAATGTTTTTACTGTGCGAATTATCTTATTGTCGCACTGACCGGTCAAAATTGGGAGTAGATGGTACTAGCGTATAATCCATAAAAGAAAAACGCCACGTAAAAACGTGGCGTTTACAGGCTTTATTTACGTTACGAGCGCTTCATCATATCGAAGAAATCGTCGTTCGTTTTGGTCATCGCCAGTTTGTTAATGAGGAATTCCATTGCGTCGATTTCACCCATTGGATGGATGATTTTGCGCAGGATCCACATTTTCTGCAGCTCTTCCTGGGTAGTGAGCAGCTCTTCTTTACGGGTACCGGAACGGTTGTAGTCGATTGCCGGGAAGACGCGTTTTTCAGCGATCTTACGAGAAAGGTGCAGTTCCATGTTACCTGTACCTTTAAATTCTTCGTAAATCACTTCGTCCATTTTGGAGCCGGTATCGATCAGCGCCGTTGCGATGATGGTCAGGCTGCCGCCCTCTTCGACGTTACGTGCCGCACCGAAGAAGCGTTTCGGACGGTGCAGGGCGTTGGCGTCCACACCACCGGTCAGTACTTTACCGGAAGCCGGAACCACGGTGTTGTAAGCACGTGCCAGACGGGTAATGGAGTCGAGCAGGATGATCACGTCTTTCTTGTGCTCAACCAGGCGTTTCGCCTTCTCGATAACCATTTCCGCGACCTGAACGTGACGAGAGGCGGGTTCGTCAAAGGTAGAAGCAACCACTTCACCTTTAACCAGACGCTGCATCTCGGTCACTTCTTCCGGACGTTCGTCAATCAGCAGTACCATTAGCACGCAGTCTGGGTGGTTATAGGCGATGCTCTGCGCGATATTCTGCAGCAGCATCGTTTTACCCGCTTTTGGCGGTGCCACGATCAGACCACGTTGGCCGCGACCAATTGGCGATGCCAAATCCAGAACACGCGCGGTTAAGTCTTCCGTTGAACCATTACCACGCTCCATGCGCAGGCGAGAGTTCGCGTGCAGAGGCGTTAAGTTCTCAAAGAGGATCTTGTTACGTGAGTTTTCTGGCTTGTCAAAGTTAACTTCATTGACTTTCAACAGCGCAAAGTAGCGTTCACCCTCTTTAGGAGGACGAATCTTACCTGAAATGGTGTCACCAGTGCGGAGGTTGAAACGGCGGATTTGGCTGGGGGATACGTAGATGTCGTCAGGGCCGGCGAGGTAGGAGCTGTCTGCAGAGCGGAGGAAACCAAATCCGTCTTGCAATATCTCCAACACACCGTCGCCAAAGATATCTTCGCCACTCTTAGCATGCTGCTTCAGGATGGCGAAAATGATGTCCTGCTTGCGCATACGAGCCTGGTTTTCCAGCCCCATATTTTCGCCGAGAGTGATCAGCTCAGAAACCGGCGTATTCTTTAATTCGGTAAGATTCATAATGGTGTGGGTTCTTAAACTCGGGGTGATTCTCGAACTTAATGTTGTGAATGGTATGGCAGGGTCATCCATGCCTGTTTAGCGGCCATCATCTCATGTCTGTTCGCTGTCTGGTCACAGGGAAAGAACGCAGAACTGAAACGACAAGACGGATTGAGTGACAAGCCCGGAATTTAGCCACTTCTCGCACTGTTGATGTCAACAAGGGGAAGTATCGGGTAAAACAAGATTCAAACAACAGATATGTTTAAAACGAAGTCATAGCTAACTTAGCACGACTTAAGCCGGGCGTCCAGAGTTCCACATCATTTAGCCGGGTGCTCTGGACGCGCAGCGGAGAAACCTTACGCCAGGTTAGCGTCCAGGAACTCTTTCAGTTGACCTTTGGACAGCGCGCCCACTTTGGTCGCCGCCACTTCGCCGTTTTTGAACAGCAGCAGGGTCGGGATGCCACGGATACCGTATTTTGGTGCGGTGCCCGGGTTCTGGTCGATGTTCAGTTTGGCAACGGTCAGTTTGCCCTGATATTCGTCAGCGATTTCATCCAGAATCGGAGCGATCATTTTGCAAGGACCACACCATTCAGCCCAGAAATCGACGAGGATCAGCCCGTCAGCCTTAAGTACGTCCGTGTCAAAACTATCGTCAGTCAGGTGAATAATTTTATCGCTCATATATAACTCCACAGGAATAAGCCTGGTACGTTGGTTTTGTCTACACCAACGACGTGTTGATGTCGCATTAACCAACTAAAGGTTGACTTTATTTCACCGGATACGCTTTCGTAAAGCAATAGTAAGCTGATATTCTACCACACTATGAGCAAAACACATTTAACAGAACAGAAGTTTTCCGACTTCGCCCTGCACCCAAAAGTGATTGAAGCCCTTGAAACTAAAGGGTTTCATAACTGCACGCCCATTCAGGCTCTCGCACTGCCGCTGACGCTGGCCGGTCGCGATGTTGCAGGGCAGGCGCAAACCGGTACCGGCAAAACGATGGCGTTTTTAACGTCAACGTTTCATTATTTACTTTCTCACCCAGCGATTGCAGACCGCAAAGTTAACCAGCCGCGCGCGCTCATTATGGCCCCGACGCGAGAACTGGCGGTACAGATCCACGCAGACGCTGAACCCCTGGCACAGGCTACCGGTCTGAAGCTTGGCCTGGCCTATGGCGGTGACGGCTACGATAAGCAGCTGAAAGTGCTGGAAAGCGGCGTGGATATCCTGATTGGTACCACTGGCCGTCTTATCGACTACGCCAAACAGAACCACATCAACCTCGGCGCAATCCAGGTTGTGGTGCTTGATGAAGCCGACCGTATGTACGATCTGGGCTTCATTAAAGATATCCGCTGGCTGTTCCGCCGCATGCCGCCGGCCAATCAGCGTCTGAACATGCTGTTCTCTGCCACCCTCTCTTACCGTGTGCGTGAACTGGCGTTTGAACAGATGAACAACGCCGAATACGTGGAAGTCGAGCCTGAGCAGAAAACAGGTCATCGCATTAAAGAAGAGCTCTTCTATCCTTCTAATGAAGAGAAAATGCGTCTGCTGCAAACGCTGATCGAAGAAGAGTGGCCGGACCGCGCCATTATCTTCGCAAACACCAAACACCGCTGTGAAGACATCTGGGGCCATCTGGCTGCAGACGGTCACCGTGTGGGCCTGCTCACTGGCGACGTTGCACAGAAAAAACGCCTGCGTATCCTCGACGAATTTACCCGTGGCGATCTCGATATTCTGGTCGCAACCGACGTGGCAGCGCGTGGCTTGCACATTCCTGCCGTTACGCACGTCTTTAACTATGATCTGCCGGATGACTGCGAAGACTATGTACACCGTATCGGTCGTACCGGTCGCGCGGGTGCGAGCGGCCACTCAATCAGCCTTGCGTGTGAAGAGTATGCGCTGAATCTTCCAGCCATTGAGACGTACATCGGTCACTCGATTCCGCAGAGCAAATACAATCCGGAAGCGCTGTTAAGCGAACTGCCGCCGCCTAAGCGTCTTACACGCCCACGCTCCGGCAATGGCCCGCGTCGTTCAGGCGCGCCGCGTAATCGTCGTCGTTCAGGTTAAGAAAATATGCTCAGCTCCACCTCGCTTTATGCAGCAATCGATCTCGGTTCGAATAGTTTTCATATGCTGGTTGTGCGCGAGGTGGCAGGGAGCATACAAACGCTGACGCGCATTAAGCGCAAGGTCCGCCTCGCGGCGGGCCTGAGCAGCGATAATGTCCTCTCTCCCGAAGCCATGGAACGTGGCTGGCAGTGTTTGCGACTCTTTGCAGAGCGTCTGCAGGATATCCCGCATGCCCAAATCACCGTGGTCGCCACCGCGACGCTCCGCCTGGCGGTTAACGCCGTGGATTTTATTGCCAAAGCGCAGGAAATCCTGGGGTGCCCGGTTCAGGTTATCAGCGGCGAAGAAGAAGCTCGCCTGATCTATCAGGGAGTTGCGCATACGACAGGCGGGGACGATCGCCGTCTGGTGGTGGATATCGGCGGTGCCAGTACCGAGCTTGTGACCGGTACCGGCGCGCAGGCGACCTCGCTGTTCAGCCTGTCGATGGGCTGCGTAACCTGGCTTGAGCGTTACTTCGCTGACCGCAATCTGGGTAAAGAGAATTTCGACGAGGCAGAAAATGCCGCGCGCGAAGTGTTACGTCCGGTGATGGACGAACTGCGCTACCACGGCTGGAAAGTGTGTGTCGGTGCGTCAGGTACCGTTCAGGCCCTGCAGGAAATCATGATGGCGCAGGGAATGGACGAGCGCATTACGCTTGCCAAGCTTCAGCAGCTTAAGCAGCGCGCTATTCAGTGCGGACGCCTGGAAGAGCTGGAAATTGAAGGCCTGACGCTGGAACGTGCCCTGGTCTTCCCGAGCGGGCTCGCCATTCTGATCGCCATTTTCACCGAGCTGAACATCCAGTGTATGACCCTTGCCGGCGGCGCGCTGCGCGAAGGTCTGGTCTACGGGATGCTGCATCTTTCAGTGGATCAGGACATCCGCAACCGTACTTTGCGCAACGTGCAGCGTCGTTTTCTGGTTGATATCGATCAGGCTGGCCGCGTATCGCAGCTGGCCTCTCGCTTTGCCGATCAGGTCGCTAATGCCTGGGATCTTGACCCTCTGAGCCGCGATTTATTGCTGAGCGCTTGTGCTCTGCATGAAGTGGGGCTGAGCATCGACTTTAAGCAGGCCCCGGCTCATGCAGCCTACCTTGTGCGTAACCTTGACTTACCGGGCTACACGCCCGCACAGAAAAAGCTGCTGGCAACGCTGCTGCTGAACCAGACCAACGCCGTTGATCTCTCCTCTCTTCATCAGCAAAACGCTGTACCGCCGCGCGTGGCCGAGCATCTGTGCCGCCTGCTGCGCCTGGCGATTCTGTTTGCCAGCCGTCGTCGTGATGATTTGCTGCCTGCGATTAATCTGGTGGCCGATGATGAGAAGCTGACGTTGACGCTGCCGGAAAACTGGATTGATCATCACCCGCTCGGCGCAGAGATGATCGAGCAGGAGTGCCAGTGGCAAAGCTATGTGCACTGGGCACTGGAAGTAAAATAAGAGAGTAGAATATGCCGGGTGGCGCTGCGCTTACCCGGCCTGCAAGCCTTCAAACTCATCCCTTCTCTTTGGCTTTTGCCAGCATGGCGCGAATGTTTGCCACGTTCGCCTGGCCTTTGTGCATCCGCTCTTCAGCGGTAATCACCTTGCGCTCTTGTTCCCAAATCAGGTCGTCCTGCGGCAGTTCCAGCAGAAAACGGCTTGGCTCCGGGCGGACAAGTTCACCATACTGGCGGCGCTCTTTACACAGCGTGAACGTCAGCTCTTTCTGCGCACGGGTGATCCCCACATAGGCCAGACGCCGCTCCTCGTCGACGTTGTCTTCATCAATACTGCTCTGATGGGGCAGCAACCCCTCTTCCATGCCGACCAGATACACATACGGAAACTCCAGCCCTTTTGACGCATGCAGCGTCATCAGCTGAACCTGATCGGCCTCTTCTTCGCTCTCGCCGCGCTCCATCATGTCGCGCAGGGTAAAGCGGGTGACCACCTGGGTCAGGGTCATCGGCTCATCGATTTCCGAGCCTTCCAGCATTTCGGTCATCCAGCTGAACAGCTGATTAACGTTTTTCATGCGCATCTCAGCCGCTTTCGGGCTGGCGGAGGTTTCGTACAGCCAGGATTCGTAATCAATACCGTGAATCAGATCGCGCACCGCCGCCACCGGCTCGCGCTCTGCAAGACGCTGTACTTCGCCAAGCCAGTGGGTGAATCGCGTTAACGAGTCGTAACCGCGCCCGGTCAGCGTCTGGCTTAGTCCCATATCGAAGCTGGCCGTAAACAGGCTTTTATTGCGGGTCATCGCCCATTCACCCAGCTTTTGCAGCGTCGCCGGACCAATTTCGCGCTTCGGCGTATTCACGATGCGCAGAAACGCGCTGTCGTCATCCGGGTTAGTGAGCACACGCAGATAGGCCAGCAGATCTTTAATTTCAGGCCGTGAGAAGAACGAGGTGCCGCCCGAGATTTTGTACGGTATGCGGTTCTGCATCAGCATCTTTTCAAAGACGCGCGACTGGTGATTACCGCGATAAAGGATCGCGTAATCTTTATATTCGGTTTTGTTGACGAAGTGGTGGGCAATCAGTTCGCCCGTCACGCGCTCCGCTTCATGTTCTTCATTGTTGGCGCTGAGCACTTTCAGCTCCGTGCCGTAGCCCAGCTCGGAGAACAGGCGCTTCTCAAATACGTGCGGGTTATTGGCAATCAGGATGTTTGCCGCCTTCAGGATCCGTCCGGAGGAGCGGTAGTTTTGCTCCAGCTTAATCACCTGCAGCGCGGGGAAGTCTTTACTCAGCAGCACCAGGTTTTGCGGACGCGCGCCGCGCCAGGAGTAGATCGACTGGTCGTCGTCGCCTACCACGGTGAAACGGGCACGCTGGCCCACCAGCAGCTTTACCAGCTCGTACTGGCTGGTGTTGGTGTCCTGATATTCATCCACCAGCAGGTAGCGGATTTTATTCTGCCAGCGCTCGCGCACCTCTTCATTTCGCTGTAAAAGCAGCGTCGGCAGCAGGATCAGGTCGTCGAAGTCCAGCACATTACACGCTTTCATGTGCGCATCGTACAGACCATAACAGTGGGCGAAGATCCGATCCCGTTCGCCTTTGGCGATCGCCGCAGCCTGGGCCGGGGTCATTAGATCGTTTTTCCAGTTAGAGATCGTCGAGATCAGCTGCTGCAACAGCACCTTGTCATCTTCGATCAGCCCTTCAGTGAGCTCTTTGAGTAATGCCACCTGGTCGGTGTCATCGAAAAGCGAAAAGTTGGATTTCATCCCCAGCGCGGCATACTCACGTTTGATGATATCCAGCCCCAGCGTGTGGAACGTGGAGATCATCAGCCCGCGCGCCTCTTTGCGCCCCAGCGTCTGGCCGACACGTTCTTTCATTTCGCGTGCCGCTTTGTTGGTAAAGGTGACCGCCGCAATGTGACGGGCCTGATAACCACAGCCGCGGATCAGGTGCGCAATCTTATTGGTGATGACGCGCGTTTTACCGGATCCTGCTCCCGCCAGCACCAGACAGGGTCCGGTGACAAATTCGACGGCTTGTTGTTGTCCGGGGTTTAGACGCATAAATGATCACTCAATGAAAGTCAGGAGGGGAGAATAACAGCGTGGTAGTATAGCGAGCCTAATCCATACCACTCAAGGCACGATCATGGCAAAAACAGCAGCAGCACTGCATATTCTTGTTAAAGAAGAGAAACTGGCTCTGGATCTTCTGGAGCAGATCAAAAACGGCGCCGACTTCGGCAAGCTGGCTAAGAAGCACTCAATTTGTCCGTCAGGCAAACGTGGCGGCGATTTAGGTGAATTCCGTCAGGGCCAGATGGTGCCGGCGTTCGATAAAGTGGTCTTCTCCTGCCCGGTGCTGGAGCCGACGGGTCCGCTGCACACGCAGTTTGGCTACCACGTCATTAAAGTGTTATATCGCAAATAAAAAGCCGGGTGGCGGCTGCGCCTTACCCGGCCTACATTTTACGTGTTTGTAGGTCGGGTAAGCGAAGCGCCACCCGACAAGGTTGTTAACCCGCTACCGCGATACGCTTCATATCGGTCATGTAGCCACGCAGTTTGTGACCCACTTTCTCGATCTGGTGGCTGCGAATCGCTTCATTCACATCGCGCAGCTGCGCGTTGTCTACCGCACCTTCCGCAATCGCTTCGCCCAGATCGCCCGGTTGCAGGGTGGTCATGAACTCTTTCAGCAGCGGTACGCAGGCGTAGGAGAACAGGTAGTTACCGTATTCAGCGGTATCAGAGATAACCACGTTCATTTCGTACAGACGCTTACGGGCGATGGTGTTCGCGATCAGCGGCAGTTCGTGCAGAGATTCGTAGTAGGCAGACTCTTCGATGATGCCTGAATCCACCATGGTTTCGAACGCCAGCTCAACACCCGCCTTCACCATGGCGATCATCAGTACGCCTTTATCAAAGTACTCCTGCTCGCCAATTTTACCTTCAAACTGTGGCGCCGTTTCGAACGCGGTTTTGCCGGTCTCTTCACGCCAGGTCAGCAGTTTCTTATCGTCGTTCGCCCAGTCCGCCATCATGCCGGAAGAGAATTCGCCGGAGATGATGTCGTCCATATGTTTCTGGAACAGCGGTGCCATGATGGTTTTCAGCTGTTCAGACAGGGCGTAAGCACGCAGTTTTGCCGGGTTGGACAGACGGTCCATCATCAGCGTAATGCCGCCCTGCTTCAGCGCTTCGGTGATGGTTTCCCAGCCGAACTGAATCAGTTTTTCCGCGTAGGCCGGGTCGGTGCCTTCTTCCACCAGCTTGTCGAAGCACAGCAGAGAACCGGCCTGCAGCATACCGCACAGAATGGTCTGCTCGCCCATCAGGTCAGATTTCACTTCGGCAACGAAGGAAGATTCCAGAACACCCGCACGGTGGCCGCCGGTCGCCGCAGCCCATGCTTTAGCAATCGCCATGCCTTCGCCTTTCGGATCGTTTTCAGGGTGGACCGCGATCAGGGTCGGTACGCCGAAGCCACGTTTGTACTCTTCGCGTACTTCCGTACCCGGGCACTTCGGCGCCACCATCACTACGGTGATGTCTTTGCGGATCTGCTCGCCAACTTCAACGATGTTGAAGCCGTGGGAGTAACCCAGTGCAGCGCCGTCTTTCATCAGCGGCTGTACGGAACGCACCACGTCAGAGTGCTGTTTGTCCGGGGTCAGGTTAACCACCAGATCCGCCTGCGGGATCAGCTCTTCGTAGGTGCCCACTTTGAAGCCGTTTTCGGTAGCTTTACGCCAGGAAGCACGCTTTTCAGCAATCGCTTCTTTACGCAGGGCATAAGAGATATCCAGACCGGAGTCACGCATGTTCAGGCCCTGGTTCAGACCCTGTGCGCCACAGCCGACGATGACCACTTTTTTACCCTGAAGGTAGCTCGCGCCATCGGCAAATTCATCGCGCGCCATGAAGCGGCATTTGCCCAGCTGCGCCAGCTGCTGGCGCAAGTTCAGTGTATTAAAGTAGTTAGCCATGGGTGATACCTCGTGATGTTGTGTGTCTTATTGTTCGGTTCGCGTTTCAGCGAGAATAGAACCACATTACAACAGGAAATTTATTGCGGAAATTGATATATTCACAACGTCATATTGCAATTTTTGCAATATAAAAAGAGGGAGTGGAATCGATGGATTTACGCGATCTGAAAATGTTTCTGCATCTGGCGGAAAGCCGTCACTTTGGCCGCAGCGCACGGGCGATGCACGTCAGCCCCTCCACGCTCTCGCGCCAGATACAGCGCCTTGAGGAAGACCTCGGCCAGCCGCTGTTTGTGCGCGATAACCGCACCGTCACGCTCACGGAAGCGGGCGAAGAACTGCGCCTTTTTGCCCAGCAGACGTTGCTGCAGTATCAGCAGCTACGGCACGCCATTGACCAGCAGGGGCCGTCGCTGTCCGGCGAGCTGCATATTTTCTGCTCCGTCACTGCCGCCTACAGCCATCTGCCGCCCATTCTTGATCGCTTCCGCGCGGCACATCCATCGGTTGAAATTAAACTGACCACGGGCGACGCCGCCGACGCGATGGAAAAAGTGGTGACGGGCGAAGCGGATCTCGCCATTGCAGGGAAACCCGAAACGCTCCCGGGTGCGGTAGCGTTTTCAATGCTCGAAAATCTGGCGGTGGTACTGATTGCCCCGGCGCTGCCCTGCCCGGTGCGAAACCAGGTATCGGTAGAAAAACCGGACTGGTCCACGGTGCCGTTTATCATGGCCGACCAGGGGCCAGTGCGCCGTCGCATTGAGCTGTGGTTCCGCCGACAAAAAATCAGTAACCCGTTGATTTACGCCACGGTCAGCGGTCATGAGGCGATGGTGTCGATGGTGGCGCTCGGCTGCGGCGTGGCGCTATTGCCGGAAGTGGTGCTGGAAAATAGCCCGGAACCGGTGCGCAATCGCGTGATGATTCTGGATCGCAGCGATGAGAAAACGCCGTTTGAGCTTGGCGTGTGCGCACAAAAAAAGCGGCTGCATGAGCCGCTTATTGATGCGTTCTGGAAGATATTGCCCAACCATTGAAGTCGGGTTGCGCTCCGCTTATCCTGCCAGGAAGAAACGGAAGGCGGGGTTGTGGGTTTCGTCGTGACACTCATAGCCCAGTTCGTTCAGCCGTGTTTCAAAATCCGGCTCGTGCTCACCCAGTTCAAACGCCGCCAGCACGCGGCCGTAGTCGGTGCCGTGGCTGCGGTAATGGAACAGGGAGATGTTCCAGTGCGTGCCCAGCGTGTGCAGGAATTTGAGCAACGCGCCCGGTGATTCCGGGAATTCGAAGCTGAACAGGCGTTCCCTGAGCGGCTTCGAGGGACGCCCGCCGACCATATAGCGCACGTGCAGCTTCGCCATTTCGTCGTCTGAAAGGTCCACCACGCTGTAACCACCGTCATGCAGGAGGTTAAGGATCTCTTTACGCTCCTCGACGCCACGGCTCAGACGCACGCCGACGAAAATGCAGGCATCTTTGGCATCGGCGAAACGGTAGTTGAACTCCGTCACCGAACGACCGCCCAGCAGCTGGCAGAACTTCAGGAAGCTCCCCTTCTCTTCCGGAATAGTCACCGCCAGCAATGCTTCACGCTGTTCACCCAGCTCGCAGCGCTCGGACACGTAGCGCAGGCCGTGGAAGTTCACGTTGGCGCCGGAAAGCACGTGCGCCAGGCGCTCGCCGCGGATGTTGTGCTGCGCGATGTATTTTTTCATCCCCGCCAGGGCCAGCGCGCCGGACGGCTCCGCCACCGCACGAACATCCTCAAACAGATCTTTCATTGCCGCGCAGATAGCATCGCTATCAACCGTGACGATATCGTCGAGGTATTCCTGGCAGAGACGGAAGGTTTCATCGCCAATGCGTTTTACCGCCACGCCCTCAGCAAACAGACCAACGCGCGGCAGATCCACCGGATGCCCGGCATCCAGCGCCGCTTTCAGGCAGGCAGAGTCCTCCGCTTCAACAGCGATGACTTTGATCTGCGGCATCAGCTGTTTGATCAGCACGGCCACACCCGCCGCTAACCCGCCGCCGCCCACCGGAACGAAGACGCGGTCGAGATGGGCATCCTGCTGCAGCAGTTCAAGCGCCAGCGTGCCTTGTCCGGCAATGACCATCGGGTGATCGAACGGCGGCACCCAGGTGAAGCCCTGCTGCTGCGCCAGCTCAATGGCTTTGGCTTTAGCTTCGTCAAAATTGGCGCCGTGGAGCAGCACTTCCCCGCCGAAACCGCGTACCGCGTCGACTTTGATGTCAGCGGTAGCAACCGGCATCACGATTAGCGCTTTCAACCCCAGACGAGCAGACGAGAACGCCACGCCCTGCGCATGGTTGCCCGCCGAGGCGGTAATGACGCCGCGCGCTTTTTGCTCGTCGGTCAGTCCGGCCATCATCGCGTAGGCGCCGCGCAGCTTGAAGCTGTGCACCGGCTGGCGGTCTTCGCGCTTCACCAGGATCACGTTGTCGAGGCGCGAAGAGAGTTTTTCCATTTTCTGAAGCGGCGTGACCTGCACGGCTTCATAGACCGGTGCGCGTAGCACCGCTCTCAGATATTCCGCCCCCTCGGGGGCGGCGGATAAGGGTTGTGACTCGGCCATCATTAGCCCCCAAGTTTCGATTTATCGCGCACCGCGCCTTTATCTGCACTGGTGGCAAGGCTCGCGTATGCGCGCAGGGCGAAGGAGACTTCACGCTGACGATCTTTCGGCGTCCAGGCTTTATCGCCGCGCGCTTCTTGTGCCTCACGACGGGCCGCAATTTCCTGGTCGCTCAGCTTCAGTTGAATGCCGCGATTCGGGATATCGATTTCGATCAGGTCACCGTCTTCAATGATGGCGATGTTGCCGCCGCTTGCCGCTTCCGGTGAAACGTGGCCGATGGAGAGCCCGGACGTACCGCCGGAGAAACGGCCGTCGGTGATCAGCGCACAAGCTTTGCCGAGACCCATGGATTTCAGGAAGGTGGTTGGGTAGAGCATTTCCTGCATGCCCGGCCCGCCTTTCGGCCCTTCATAGCGAATAACAACCACGTCGCCTTCTACCACTTTGCCACCGAGGATGGCGTCCACCGCTTCATCCTGGCTTTCGTACACTTTCGCCGGGCCGGTGAATTTAAGGATGCTGTCGTCCACGCCTGCCGTTTTCACGATGCAGCCGTTTTCCGCGAAGTTACCGTACAGCACGGCCAGACCGCCGTCCTTGCTGTAGGCGTGCTCCAGCGAACGGATGCAGCCTTCGGCGCGATCGTCATCCAGGGAATCCCAGCGGCAATCCTGCGAGAACGCCTGCGTGGTACGGATCCCGGCGGGACCGGCGCGGAACATCGTTTTCACCGCGTCGTCTTTGGTCAGCATCACGTCGTATTGGTCCAGCGACTCCGGCAGCGTCAGGCCGAGCACGTTTTTCACGTCGCGGTTCAGCAGCCCGGCGCGATCCAGCTCGCCCAGGATACCGATTACGCCACCGGCACGGTGAACATCTTCCATATGGTATTTCTGGGTGCTTGGCGCAACTTTACACAGCTGCGGCACTTTACGGGACAGCTTGTCGATATCACTCATGGTGAAGTCGATTTCGGCTTCCTGCGCGGCGGCCAGCAGGTGCAGAACGGTATTGGTGGAACCGCCCATGGCGATATCCAGCGTCATCGCATTTTCAAACGCCGCTTTGCTGGCGATGTTGCGCGGCAGTGCACTGGCATCATCCTGCTCGTAGTAGCGTTTGGTGAGCTCAACGATGCGTTTACCGGCGTTGAGGAACAGCTGTTTACGATCGGCGTGTGTCGCCAGCAGCGAGCCGTTACCCGGCTGCGACAGGCCCAGCGCTTCGGTCAGACAGTTCATGGAGTTGGCGGTGAACATCCCGGAACAGGAGCCGCAGGTCGGACACGCGGAGCGTTCAACCTGGTCGCTCTGCTCGTCAGACACTTTCGGATCCGCGCCCTGGATCATCGCATCGACCAGGTCGAGCTTGATGATTTTGTCGGACAGCTTGGTTTTACCGGCTTCCATTGGGCCGCCGGAGACGAAGATCACCGGAATGTTCAGGCGCAGGGAGGCCATCAGCATCCCCGGGGTGATTTTATCGCAGTTGGAGATACAGACCATTGCATCGGCGCAGTGGGCGTTGACCATGTACTCAACCGAGTCGGCGATCAGCTCACGCGACGGCAGTGAATAGAGCATGCCCCCGTGACCCATTGCGATACCGTCATCCACCGCGATGGTGTTGAACTCTTTCGCCACACCGCCGGAAGCTTCGATTTGCTCGGCAACCAGTTTACCGAGGTCGCGCAGATGCACATGGCCTGGCACAAACTGGGTGAAGGAGTTCACCACGGCGATAATTGGCTTGCCGAAATCGGCGTCGGTCATCCCGGTGGCGCGCCACAGTGCGCGGGCACCCGCCATGTTACGGCCGTGGGTGGTGGTGGCTGAACGATACTTAGGCATGCTTTATTTACTCCCGTCTGACTATTCAATGGGACGGTGCGTGCCGTCCCAAATTTATATTTAGTGATTAACCTGATCCAACCAGCCGTATTTATCTTCTGTTTCGCCAGTAAAGAGGCCAAAGAAGGCTTGCTGGATGCGTTTGGTGACCGGGCCACAGCGGCCTTCGCCGACCTGAATACCGTCTACGCTACGAACCGGCGTGATTTCAGCCGCCGTACCGGACATGAACACTTCATCAGCCAGATACAGGGATTCGCGGGACAGCACCTGCTCGCGCACTTCGATACCCAGGTCTTTCGCCAGCTTGATGATGGCGTCACGGGTAATACCCGGCAGCGCGGAAGATGTAAATGGCGGCGTGAACAGGATGCCATCTTTCACTTCAAACAGGTTTTCACCTGCGCCTTCCGAGATGTAGCCATTCACGTCCAGCGCGATACCTTCCTGATAGCCGTGACGGCGCGCTTCGCTACCGACCAGCAGAGAGGAAAGGTAGTTACCGCCCGCTTTAGCAGCGGTCGGGATGGTGTTTGGCGCCACGCGGTTCCAGGAAGAAACCATTGCGTCGATCCCCTGCTCCAGGGCTTCTGCTCCGAGGTAAGCCCCCCACGGGAACGCGGCAATGATCACATCGGTGTTGTAACCGGCTGGCGGGTTCACGCCCATACCGACATCACCCACGAAGACCAGTGGACGAATGTAGGCGCTGGTCAGGTTATTCTTGCGAATGACTTCGCGGCAGGCTTCCATCAGCTCATCAACGCTCTGTGAAACCGGGAAACGATAAATTTTGGCTGAATCATGCAGACGCTGCATGTGTTCGCGATGGCGGAACACCACTGGCCCTTTGTGAGAATCGTAGCAACGGATACCTTCAAAGACGGAGGTGCCGTAGTGCAGCGCGTGGGACATGACGTGGACCTTCGCGTCCTCCCAGCGAACCATCTCACCATTGAACCAAATGTAATCAGCTTTTTTTGTCGTCATTTTTTCGTCCTGTCACGCTTAAGCGCGGATTTGTTGTGATGTGGTTGTGCTCTGGCAGATGGCAACATGGGCAACGTCTACCAGTTTTGATAACTGACTAAACAGTAAGTCGACCGGCCGCGGGCTGGCAACGGTTAATTCGATACTGATGTTCTGCGCGTCGGTGGCCGTCTCCATATTCATAGAGCAAATCTGAAAACCACGATGACGGACCACACGCAAAACGCGTTCTAAGGTTTCCGGGTTGAAGCGAGCCTGCACGGCGACCTGATGTTGCATCATGATAATTTCTCCAGCATTTGTGAGTTACTGGCACCGGGCGGTACCAACGGCCAGACGTTCTCAAGCTCGTCGATTGAGACATGAAGCAGGTACGGCCCTTCGCTTGACAGCATGGTGTCGAGTGCCGCTTCAACCTGGTCTTTACGGGTGATGTGCTGGCCAGGAATGCCGAAGGCGCTGGCCAGGGTGAGGAAATCGGGGTTATCGGTCAGGGTGGTTTCGCTGTAACGCTCCTGGAAGAACAGCTGTTGCCACTGTCGAACCATCCCTAAACGCTGATTATCCAGCAACACGATTTTCAGCGGCAACTGCTTGCGCTTAACGGTGCCCAGCTCCTGAACGTTCATCATGAAGGAGCCGTCACCGGAGATACAGATAACCGTATCGTTCGGGCGAGCCACCTGCGCACCCACGGCGGCAGGCAGGCCAAAGCCCATGGTGCCTAAGCCGCTGGAGGTGATGAAGTTTTCCGGACGGGTGTAGGTCATGTGCTGGGCTGACCACATCTGGTGCTGGCCTACGTCGGTGGTGATGACGCTATCAGCCGGTTTACGGTCAGACAACTGTTTCAGCAGCAGCGGTGCGTAGATAGCATCGCCAGGATGGTCGTAACGCCAGGCGTGTTCGGCGCGCATCTCTGCGGCGTGCTGGCGCCACGCGCTGATATCCAGTGGCTGCGCCAGTGCCGGTAACAGCGTATTGAGATCGCCCTGCAGCGCGACGTGCGCCTGACGCAGTTTGTTCATCTCCGCCGGGTCGATATCCATATGGATAACTTTGGCATTTGGCGCGAAGGTATTCAGTTTGCCAGTAACGCGGTCGTCAAAACGCGCACCCACGGCGATGAGCAGATCGCACTCTTGCACCGCCAGGTTTGCGGCTTTAGTGCCGTGCATCCCCAGCATGCCGAGATAGTATGGGTCGTCTGCATCAACCGCACCAAGACCTTTCAACGTGCAGGTGGCAGGCATTTGCGTTACCGCGATAAATTCACGCAGGGCAGGCACGGCCTGCGCCATGCCGACACCCCCGCCGACGTACAGCATCGGCTGTTTCGCCTGCGCCAACATCTGGCGCGCCTCTTCAACCTCTGCATGCGGGAACGCATCGTCGCTTTCCACGGTGGAGAAGTGCGGTTCCAGTTCGCCGAGTGCAACCTGGATATCTTTCGGGATATCCACCAGAACGGGGCCAGGGCGGCCCGAGCTCGCCACTTCGAACGCTTCGGCCATTACGCGCGGCAGCTCATCCAGAGACTGGACAAGGAAGCTGTGCTTGGTGCAGGCCAGCGATAAACCAAGCACGTCCACTTCCTGGAAAGCATCGGTACCAATGAACGGGGAAGCCACCTGACCGGTGATCGCCACGACGGGCACGGAATCGAGCAGCGCATCAGCCAGGCCGGTAATCAGGTTCGTTGCGCCCGGGCCTGACGTTGCCATGCACACGCCGGTTTTACCCGTCGCGCGGGCATAGCCAATAGCGGCCATTGCTGCCCCCTGCTCGTGTCGGCACAAGAGATGTTCCACGCCGCCGTCATACAGTGCATCGTAAATCGGCATGATCGCGCCACCCGGATAACCGAATACGGTCTCGACTCCCTGCGCGCGCAACGCATGTACAACCCATTGTGCCCCATTCATAGTTAGTTCCCCGTCATAAATCTGGAGAAACAGAATTTTATGCTAGTCGTCATGTCCTGCTCCTCGTTTACGTTTTTTAGTCATAAAAAAACCCCCGGACCTTTCGGTGCGGGGGTCTTAGTTCGTTAAGGCTTGATTTCTAAGCCTTTCCTAGTCCAAGTGCAGCCCCGCACGGTGGGATAATAATCACCACCACGCTAATCACGACCAGGCTAATCACTCGTAGAAGGGCTGTCATTTTCAGTTCTTTTTGCATCTTGTTCGAAGGAATACCTAAAGAGGTATCACAGTTTTTAAATCAAACACAAGATTTATTTATGACGCATTTGGTTAGGCCGCGAATCATATTTCTTAAAATCGTTGTTTTATATGGGGAAATTGAAGAATGAATATTTTTCATATTTTTACGACGGCGCTAACCATCAAAACGGCGCTTTTTACCTTCTGCGAGAAGTCTTCCACGGGTATGTAATGATTTCAGTGTGCGCTTAAAATCTCTGAATAAGAGCCGTAAATACGCAAAATGACGCTAAACAGACAAAAGAGGCACTGGCATAGTCGTACCAGGAGGTAGTGCAAATGTCACTGTCAGTTGTTTATACGCGTGCGGCTCTCGGGGTGAAGGCACCGCTTATTTCTGTAGAGGTTCATCTGAGTAATGGGCTACCCGGGCTCACGCTCGTCGGGCTACCTGAAACGACGGTTAAAGAAGCCCGGGATCGCGTTCGCAGCGCAATAATAAATAGCGGTTATACCTTCCCCGCGAAGAAGATCACCATCAACCTGGCTCCCGCCGATCTGCCCAAAGAGGGGGGACGATATGATTTACCTATCGCGATTGCGCTTCTCGCGGCCTCTGAGCAGCTTAATACGACCAGGCTAGGCTCGTACGAGTTTGTGGGAGAACTCGCGCTCACAGGCGCGTTAAGGGGCGTTCCCGGTGCGATATCGGGCGCGCTGGAAGCTATACGCGCAGGGCGGCAAATCATTGTCGCGAATGAAAATGCATCAGAAGTGAGCCTTATCGCCGAGAAGGGGTGTCTTGTCGCAGGGCATTTACAGGAAGTTTGCGCCTGGCTGGAAGGGCGCCATGAACTGTCCGAGCCGGAAGAGTGTGACAATGTTATAGCCGATACCCCAGAGGATCTCAGCGAGATTATGGGACAGGAGCAAGGGAAACGGGCGCTGGAGATTACGGCCGCAGGTGGACACAATCTTCTGTTGATTGGCCCGCCTGGTACGGGTAAAACGATGCTGGCGAGCAGGCTGAGTGGCTTGCTGCCACCGCTCAATAATCATGAAGCGCTGGAAAGTGCCGCCATTTATAGCCTTATCAGTTCTACCTCGTTGCAAAAACAGTGGCGCCGTCGCCCTTTTCGTTCACCTCATCATAGTGCTTCACTGACGGCGATGGTCGGCGGTGGGTCTATTCCCGGGCCGGGTGAAATTTCACTGGCGCACAATGGCATTCTGTTTCTCGACGAGCTGCCTGAGTTTGAGCGCCGCGTCCTGGATGCCCTGAGAGAACCCATTGAATCTGGAGAGATACACATCTCACGCACGCGAGCCAAAATAAGCTATCCCGCGCAGTTTCAGCTGGTCGCTGCGATGAATCCCAGCCCTACGGGTCATTATCAGGGCAATCATAACCGCTGTACGCCAGAGCAGACGTTGCGCTATCTGGGAAAGTTATCCGGCCCGTTCCTCGACCGTTTCGATTTATCCCTCGAAATCCCCCTTCCCCCGCCGGGCCTGCTCAGGCAAAAAGGCATCACGGGTGAAAGCTCAGCAGATGTACGCGAGCGGGTCATTGCTGCCCAGACGCGACAATATGCCCGTCAGAACAGGCTGAATGCGCGGCTGGATAATGCCGGGATCCGGCAGTTTTGTTCTCTTAACATGGAGGATGCGGTTTGGCTGGAGGAAACCTTGACGCGTTTTGGTCTTTCTATACGCGCGTGGCAGCGTTTGCTGAAAGTGGCCAGAACCATTGCTGACGTGGAGGGTTGTAGTGACATTCAGAGGAAACACTTGCAGGAGGCGCTGAGCTACCGCGCTATCGATCGTTTGCTGCTCCATCTGCAGAAGTTGCTGGCGTAAAAAAGGGGCCGTAGCCCCTTCTCATCATCTTAGTCATCAGACTCAGTGTAGTCTTCTGCGCCTTCCATCTGTGGCTTACCGCCGGAGAGCGTATGGAAGCGTTTTGGACGCTTAATGCGCGCCATGTACTTGATCCATACACGTTCTGCTTCAGACTGTGGCTCACGCTCGCCACGGCACACTAAGACAAACTGCTTTTCATCTTCAGTTGCAGGCTCACGCTTACCCAGATCCAGCTCGTTGAAGGCATAACCATGACGCTCAAGCAGCTGCGCCTCTTTGATGGTGAAATCGCCGTGACGAGAGAACCCGCGCGGATAATGTTTATTGTCGAAAAAACGATTAGTCGTCGTAAAGCTTTCCGCCATCCTACACGCTCCTAATTCTTTGGCCGAGCTATTTATGGCGCGGAGTATTAGTTACGCTTGACAGAGTGTAAAACAAAACATTTAAATCATAACGACAAATTATTTTGCGGAGAAAGATGTGGATACGGAATTGCTAAAAACTTTCCTCGAAGTGAGCAGAACACGCCACTTTGGGCGAGCAGCTGAAGCCCTTTACCTGACGCAGTCAGCGGTCAGTTTTCGTATTCGACAGCTGGAAAACCAACTGGGTGTGAATCTTTTTACTCGCCACCGCAACAACATACGTTTAACGCCTGCCGGTGAGAAACTGCTCCCCTATGCGGAAACGTTGATGAATACCTGGCAGGCAGCACGTAAAGAGGTTGCCCATACGTCGAGGCACAATGAGTTCTCGATAGGGGCCAGCGCGTCCCTGTGGGAATGTATGCTAAGTCAGTGGCTTACCCGGCTATATCGTTCTCATGAACATTTGCAATTTGAAGCCAGAATTGCGCAACGCCAGTCCCTGGTTAAGCAACTTCATGAGCGCCAGCTTGATCTTCTTATCACGACCGAAGCCCCCAAGATGGACGAATTTAGCAGCCAGATTGTAGGGCAGTTTGGTCTGGCACTTTATGCTTCTGAACCTTCAATGATGAAAGCCGATCTGACCTATTTGCGCCTGGAGTGGGGTCCTGATTTTCAGCAGCATGAGGCGGGATTGATAGCCCCAGATGATGTTCCACAGTTAACCACCAGTTCTGCCGAGATTGCCTGTCAGCAACTTCCCTTGTTGAATGGTTGCACCTGGTTACCAGCCCGTTGGGCAGATACTAAAGCGGGGCTACATACCGTGATAGATTCCACCACCATTTCGCGCCCGCTGTATGCGATTTGGCTGCAAAACAGCGATAAGCAGTCGCAGATAAAAGATCTCTTAAAAATCAATATTATGGAATGATGCATCAGCCAGCAGGGAAGCTGGCTGAAAATTCAGGTGTGCCGTTGTATTTCAGGCAAAAAAAAATCCTTTGCCGAAGCAAAGGATTCGATATGGCAGGGGCGGAGAGACTCGAACTCGCGACACCCGGTTTTGGAGACCGGTGCTCTACCAACTGAGCTACGCCCCTAAAGTTTTTTGCCATTAAGCCTGCCAGTGAGGCAGGCTTAATGTCTTAATAAGTGGCGGAACGGACGGGACTCGAACCCGCGACCCCCTGCGTGACAGGCAGGTATTCTAACCGACTGAACTACCGCTCCACCGAAGACTGCTTGTAACCACCGGATTTATGCACCGGCTTACTACTAAATTTGATGCCTGGCAGTTCCCTACTCTCACATGGGGAGACCCCACACTACCATCGGCGCTACGGCGTTTCACTTCTGAGTTCGGCATGGGGTCAGGTGGGACCACCGCGCTAAAGCCGCCAGGCAAATTCTGTTATCTGTATCAGGCTGAAAATCGTCTCTCACCGCCAAAACACCTTCGGCGTTGTAAGGTTAAGCCTCACGGTTCATTAGTATCGGTTAGCTCAACGCATCGCTGCGCTTACACACCCGACCTATCAACGTCGTCGTCTTCAACGTTCCTTCAGGAGACTTATAGTCTCAGGGAGAACTCATCTCGGGGCAAGTTTCGTGCTTAGATGCTTTCAGCACTTATCTCTTCCGCATTTAGCTACCGGGCAGTGCCATTGGCATGACAACCCGAACACCAGTGATGCGTCCACTCCGGTCCTCTCGTACTAGGAGCAGCCCCCCTCAATTCTCCAGCGCCCACGGCAGATAGGGACCGAACTGTCTCACGACGTTCTAAACCCAGCTCGCGTACCACTTTAAATGGCGAACAGCCATACCCTTGGGACCTACTTCAGCCCCAGGATGTGATGAGCCGACATCGAGGTGCCAAACACCGCCGTCGATATGAACTCTTGGGCGGTATCAGCCTGTTATCCCCGGAGTACCTTTTATCCGTTGAGCGATGGCCCTTCCATTCAGAACCACCGGATCACTATGACCTGCTTTCGCACCTGCTCGAGCCGTCACTCTCGCAGTCAAGCTAGCTTATGCCATTGCACTAACCTCCTGATGTCCGACCAGGATTAGCTAACCTTCGTGCTCCTCCGTTACTCTTTGGGAGGAGACCGCCCCAGTCAAACTACCCACCAGACACTGTCCGCAACCCGGATTACGGGTCTACGTTAGAACACCAGCCATTAAAGGGTGGTATTTCAAGGTCGGCTCCACGCAGACTGGCGTCCACGCTTCAAAGCCTCCCACCTATCCTACACATCAAGGACCAGTGTTCAGTGTCAAGCTATAGTAAAGGTTCACGGGGTCTTTCCGTCTTGCCGCGGGTACACTGCATCTTCACAGCGAGTTCAATTTCACTGAGTCTCGGGTGGAGACAGCCTGGCCATCATTACGCCATTCGTGCAGGTCGGAACTTACCCGACAAGGAATTTCGCTACCTTAGGACCGTTATAGTTACGGCCGCCGTTTACCGGGGCTTCGATCAAGAGCTTCGCGTTACCGCTAACCCCATCAATTAACCTTCCGGCACCGGGCAGGCGTCACACCGTATACGTCCACTTTCGTGTTTGCACAGTGCTGTGTTTTTAATAAACAGTTGCAGCCAGCTGGTATCTTCGACTGATTTCAGCTCCACCCGCAGGGGCTTCACCTACATATCAGCGTGCCTTCTCCCGAAGTTACGGCACCATTTTGCCTAGTTCCTTCACCCGAGTTCTCTCAAGCGCCTTGGTATTCTCTACCTGACCACCTGTGTCGGTTTGGGGTACGATTTCGTGTTACCTGATGCTTAGAGGCTTTTCCTGGAAGCAGGGCATTTGTTACTTCAGCACCGTAGTGCCTCGTCATCACACCTCAGCGTTAAAAGGTACCGGATTTACCTGGAACCTCCGCCTACATGCTTAAACCGGGACAACCGTCGCCCGGCTAACATAGCCTTCTCCGTCCCCCCTTCGCAGTAACACCAAGTACAGGAATATTAACCTGTTTCCCATCGACTACGCCTTTCGGCCTCGCCTTAGGGGTCGACTCACCCTGCCCCGATTAACGTTGGACAGGAACCCTTGGTCTTCCGGCGAGCGGGCTTTTCACCCGCTTTATCGTTACTTATGTCAGCATTCGCACTTCTGATACCTCCAGCAACCCTCACAGGCCACCTTCAACGGCTTACAGAACGCTCCCCTACCCAACAACGCATAAGCGTCGCTGCCGCAGCTTCGGTGCATGGTTTAGCCCCGTTACATCTTCCGCGCAGGCCGACTCGACCAGTGAGCTATTACGCTTTCTTTAAATGATGGCTGCTTCTAAGCCAACATCCTGGCTGTCTGTGCCTTCCCACATCGTTTCCCACTTAACCATGACTTTGGGACCTTAGCTGGCGGTCTGGGTTGTTTCCCTCTTCACGACGGACGTTAGCACCCGCCGTGTGTCTCCCGTGATAACATTCTTCGGTATTCGTAGTTTGCATCGGGTTGGTAAGCCGGGATGGCCCCCTAGCCGAAACAGTGCTCTACCCCCGAAGATGAGTTCACGAGGCGCTACCTAAATAGCTTTCGGGGAGAACCAGCTATCTCCCGGTTTGATTGGCCTTTCACCCCCAGCCACAGGTCATCCGCTAATTTTTCAACATTAGTCGGTTCGGTCCTCCAGTTAGTGTTACCCAACCTTCAACCTGCCCATGGCTAGATCACCGGGTTTCGGGTCTATACCCTGCAACTTAACGCCCAGTTAAGACTCGGTTTCCCTTCGGCTCCCCTATACGGTTAACCTTGCTACAGAATATAAGTCGCTGACCCATTATACAAAAGGTACGCAGTCACCTAACAAGTAGGCTCCCACTGCTTGTACGTACACGGTTTCAGGTTCTTTTTCACTCCCCTCGCCGGGGTTCTTTTCGCCTTTCCCTCACGGTACTGGTTCACTATCGGTCAGTCAGGAGTATTTAGCCTTGGAGGATGGTCCCCCCATATTCAGACAGGATACCACGTGTCCCGCCCTACTCTTCGAGTTCACAACCTGTGCATTTTCGTGTACGGGACTATCACCCTGTACCGTCGGACTTTCCAGACCGTTCCACTAACACACAAGCTGATTCAGACTCCGGGCTGCTCCCCGTTCGCTCGCCGCTACTGGGGGAATCTCGGTTGATTTCTTTTCCTCGGGGTACTTAGATGTTTCAGTTCCCCCGGTTCGCCTCGTTAACCTATGTATTCAGTTAACGATAGTGTGTCGAAACACACTGGGTTTCCCCATTCGGACATCGCCGGGTCAAAGGTTCATATCACCTCGCCGGCGCTTTTCGCAGATTAGCACGTCCTTCATCGCCTCTGACTGCCAGGGCATCCACCGTGTACGCTTAGTCGCTTAACCTCACAACCCGAAGATGTTTCTTTCGATTCATCATCGGTTTGCGAAAATTTGAGAGACTCGAACACACATAATATGTGTGTCGTTTCAATTTTCAGCTTGATCCAGATTTTTAAAGAGCAAAACTTCGCAGTGCACCTTTTCAGGTTCACTCTGAAGTTTTCTTGTGTTCGCAGTAAAAGATGGTGGAGCTATGCGGGATCGAACCGCAGACCTCCTGCGTGCAAAGCAGGCGCTCTCCCAGCTGAGCTATAGCCCCATCGTTTGTAATCTCTGTACCGCTCATCCTTTAAAAGGAGTTTGGTAGGCCTGAGTGGACTTGAACCACCGACCTCACCCTTATCAGGGGTGCGCTCTAACCACCTGAGCTACAAGCCTGCAGAGATTTTTACTGCTGTTTTTTCATCAGACAATCTGTGTGAGCACTACAAAGGCAGGTTCTTTAAGGTAAGGAGGTGATCCAACCGCAGGTTCCCCTACGGTTACCTTGTTACGACTTCACCCCAGTCATGAATCACAAAGTGGTAAGCGCCCTCCCGAAGGTTAAGCTACCTACTTCTTTTGCAACCCACTCCCATGGTGTGACGGGCGGTGTGTACAAGGCCCGGGAACGTATTCACCGTAGCATTCTGATCTACGATTACTAGCGATTCCGACTTCATGGAGTCGAGTTGCAGACTCCAATCCGGACTACGACGCACTTTATGAGGTCCGCTTGCTCTCGCGAGGTCGCTTCTCTTTGTATGCGCCATTGTAGCACGTGTGTAGCCCTACTCGTAAGGGCCATGATGACTTGACGTCATCCCCACCTTCCTCCAGTTTATCACTGGCAGTCTCCTTTGAGTTCCCGGCCGGACCGCTGGCAACAAAGGATAAGGGTTGCGCTCGTTGCGGGACTTAACCCAACATTTCACAACACGAGCTGACGACAGCCATGCAGCACCTGTCTCAGAGTTCCCGAAGGCACCAAAGCATCTCTGCTAAGTTCTCTGGATGTCAAGAGTAGGTAAGGTTCTTCGCGTTGCATCGAATTAAACCACATGCTCCACCGCTTGTGCGGGCCCCCGTCAATTCATTTGAGTTTTAACCTTGCGGCCGTACTCCCCAGGCGGTCGACTTAACGCGTTAGCTCCGGAAGCCACGCCTCAAGGGCACAACCTCCAAGTCGACATCGTTTACGGCGTGGACTACCAGGGTATCTAATCCTGTTTGCTCCCCACGCTTTCGCACCTGAGCGTCAGTCTTTGTCCAGGGGGCCGCCTTCGCCACCGGTATTCCTCCAGATCTCTACGCATTTCACCGCTACACCTGGAATTCTACCCCCCTCTACAAGACTCTAGCCTGCCAGTTTCGAATGCAGTTCCCAGGTTGAGCCCGGGGATTTCACATCCGACTTGACAGACCGCCTGCGTGCGCTTTACGCCCAGTAATTCCGATTAACGCTTGCACCCTCCGTATTACCGCGGCTGCTGGCACGGAGTTAGCCGGTGCTTCTTCTGCGGGTAACGTCAATTGTTGTGGTTATTAACCACAACACCTTCCTCCCCGCTGAAAGTACTTTACAACCCGAAGGCCTTCTTCATACACGCGGCATGGCTGCATCAGGCTTGCGCCCATTGTGCAATATTCCCCACTGCTGCCTCCCGTAGGAGTCTGGACCGTGTCTCAGTTCCAGTGTGGCTGGTCATCCTCTCAGACCAGCTAGGGATCGTCGCCTAGGTGAGCCGTTACCCCACCTACTAGCTAATCCCATCTGGGCACATCTGATGGCAAGAGGCCCGAAGGTCCCCCTCTTTGGTCTTGCGACGTTATGCGGTATTAGCTACCGTTTCCAGTAGTTATCCCCCTCCATCAGGCAGTTTCCCAGACATTACTCACCCGTCCGCCACTCGTCACCCGAGAGCAAGCTCTCTGTGCTACCGTTCGACTTGCATGTGTTAGGCCTGCCGCCAGCGTTCAATCTGAGCCATGATCAAACTCTTCAATTTAAGTTTGATGCTCGTGAATTAAACTTCGTAATGAATTACGTATGTTCACTCAGAGACTTGGTATTCATTTATTGTCCGAAGACATTAAGAATCCATGTCACTTTGAGTGCCCACACAGATTGTCTGATAAATTGTTAAAGAGCAGTTGCAACGCGGCTTTCAGCTCACCGTTGCGAGGTCCCGTATATTACGTTTTCCTCATTCAGAGTCAAGCGATTATTTTTGCTTTTCTCTGTTGGCGCTCATCTCTGAACCCCGCTAACCCGGCGGCCTGTAAGCCGTTGTTCCGTGTCAGTGGAGGCGCATTATAGGGAGTTCTCAGACGTTGACAACCCCTCTTTTAAAAAAAACTTTCAACCGTCTCTTTTTTGCTCAAAACCGTGCTATAGCGCCAGTTTTTCGAGCGTTTGAAAGCCATAACGGCGTAAAACGGGTAAAAGTTGCTCAGTCTCTTTCGTAATTGCCATACAAAAAGCAATATTCGCATCGGCTGATTTCGCATCAGGCGCTTCATGTTCCAGCAGCCAGGCCGTACGACGCGCGATAGCCGCACCGGAATCCACCAGCCGTGTTCCCTCCGGTAGTACCTCTAATAGCTCTTCCTGTAGTAACGGGAAGTGGGTGCAGCCGAGCACAACCGTATCCGGGGGTTCGGGCATCCGCAACCATGGACGAAGAATACGACGCAGCTCGTCGAGTGATACCGCCTGTCCATGCAATTTCGCTTCGGCCATCTCCACCAGCTCTGCCGAACCGAGCATCGCAATCTGGCATTCGTTAGCAAAACGCTCGATCAGCTCGCGGGTATAAGGACGCTTTACCGTACCTCGCGTGGCCAGCAATCCCACAATGCCATTCGCCGTCAAACGTGCCGCAGGCTTGATTGCAGGCACGACGCCCACAACCGGGAACGGGAATTTTTCACGCAGGGCGGGAAGGGAAACGGTGCTCGCCGTATTACAGGCGATGACGGCCAGTGCAAGGGGATAGCGCTTTTGCACTGCGGTGACGATTTCAACCACGCGCTCGACGATAAAGTCCTCACTCTTTTCCCCGTACGGGAACGCGACATTATCGAAAGCGTAAATGTAATGGAGATCCGGCAGGAGATGCCGAATCTCATCATAGACCGAAAGCCCACCGACGCCGGAATCAAATACCAGCACGGTGGGACGCGGATTAGAAGGTGTAGCTGCCAGACAAGGTGTATTCCCGTCCTGCAGTTTGGTAGCCATAAACTGTCTCGTAATCTTTATCGAACAGGTTGGCTATTTTACCACGAACTGTGAGGTGTGAGGTGACAGGATACGAAACTGCGACATCCCACAGGCTGACACCACCCATTTTTACACGTTCTGTAGAATAGGTATTCGGATCGACCGCAACGTCATAGCGTGTACCCAAATAACGATAGGAAACATTCCAGTCGAGATCCCATACCTGCCAGTCAAGCTGGTACTTAACCTGCTGCTTAGAACGGCGCGCCAGAACTTCATTGGTTTTAGTATTACGTGGGTCAACATAGTCATAGGAAATTTGGTGCCCTACCGGACCGGTATCAAACTGCGCGGTGGCTTCAATCCCTTTGATACGGGCTTCGTCCACATTGTAGTACCGGTAGTTTGCGTCGTAGCCAATTAGGTTATCAATGTCGTTACGATAACCCGTTACGCGCCAGTTAACCGGCCCCGTCAGACCTTCAAAGCCTCCTTCCCACTGTTTACTCTCTTCAGGCTTAAGGTCAGGATTGCCATATTTCTCACTGTGAATCTGGCTCATCGTCGGTGCTTTATAAGCCGTGCCATATGAACCAATAATCCGGTAACCATCGATAAACTCCCACGCAGCACTGGTTTGCCACGTAGCATGATTGCCAAAATTCGAGTTATCATCGTTACGTGCCGCAGCTTCTAACGTGATGCTGTCAAATTGCTGCATCGCCGAGAGGAAGACGCCCGTATTGCGCTGCTCATAGCCGTTATCCATAGCGCTAGAACCAGCCTGAGTTTTTTGTTTCTGCCAGTCCAGGCCCGCACCAATATTACCATGACCTACTTCAAGGGAATTTAACCACTGTGTGGTGTACTGCTTCACATCGTCCGTCGTTGCGGAATCTGAATAACGCCCTTTCTTCGGGTCATAGTTCTGATCTTTGCTGCGACCATAACCTATGGCCAACTGCGATTTAAATATCCCCTGACTGTAGCGCAGGCCAGTATCCCAATTTTGACTGTAGAGTTGGCGCGTATCCGGTCGTCCATCAACAACAAAATTAGCATCGTAATGGTCATAGCCGTCATACGCAGTGCGATTGTCGTAACCAAAGCCGCGGAAAAAACCACTTATGCTATCGGTAATTTGCTGTTCCACAGAACCGTAAAGTGACTTACTCATAAAACCGTCACGATCCGGCTGACGCGGAGCATCTTTCGCACCGATATCGAAACCACGGGTATAAGTGTAATTACCCGCCATGGTGATTTTGGTTTTATCCAGAACCTGCTGGAAAGAACCGTCATAAGTTTGATAACCCTTAGAACCCACTCCGGCAGAAATTTCCGCTCCCGGTTTATCGCGCCCGGTGATAATGTTGATCACACCGCCAATCGCGTCGGAGCCATACAGCGCAGAACGCGGGCCGCGGATGTACTCAATGCGCTGAATCAGCGAGGTGGGGATTTGGCTAAGATCGGGAACGTTGCTGATCCCGGCATTGTTCAGCGGTACACCGTCAATCAGAACCAGAACGTGACGGGACTCAGTACCACGAATAAAAGTAGAAGAGGTCGCACCCAGGCCACCACTTTGCGCGATGTCCACTCCCGGCAAACGCGACATGATTTCCACAACGCTCTTTGCCTGCCAGCGTTCAATATCTTCTCGTGTCACAACGGACGTCGGCGCCAGAACGGTTTTTGCCGGTTGTTCAAAACGATTTGCCGTCACCACCAACGAGTCGGCGCTATCCTGCGCCCAGCCCGAAAATGCCGTGACGGACAGCGCCGTCAACAGCGATACTTTTTTAATCATTGTTAAAGCATCCACAATATAAGAAGGATGCCGCAGGCCCCATCGATAGCACGCGATGATGAAACCAAATGCGACGTGATCCCGGCAGGTCTTCGGGCTAGGTGGCGTTATACGGATGAAGACTTCCCATTTTCACAGTGTCTACAACGTTCATCCCGCCAGTCTTTACCGCTGCGCGTCAGCTCCAGAATTACACTGGATTCCCTTTTCACTCTCAGGAGACCGGAAACAGAATGCTACAATTAGACACGTATAGATGTCCAGACAGCTATGAGCCATTAAATCTGGACATCCCCTGCACAATGCCTACAATCCCCGCGTAATTCTTTATCACTCAGGACGCATCATGACCCCAGAACACCTCCCGACAGAACAGTACGACGCGCAGCTGGCAGAGAAAGTCGTCCGCCTGCAAAGTATGATGACGCCGTTCAACGCGCCCGTTCCCGAGGTGTTCCGCTCTCCCGTCAGCCACTACCGCATGCGCGCCGAGTTCCGCATCTGGCACGACGGAGATGACCTGTACCACATCATTTTCGATCAGCAGACGAAATCCCGCATTCGCGTGGACAGCTTCCCGGCGGCGAGTGAGCTCATCAACCAGCTGATGACCCTGATCATTGACGGTGTGCGCGATAATCCGGTGCTGCGTCATAAGCTGTTCCAGATTGACTATCTGACCACGCAAAGCAATCAGGCGATTGTCTCTCTGCTCTACCACAAAGCGCTGACCGACGAATGGCGCGAACAGGCAGAAGCCCTGCGCGATGCGCTGCGTGCGCAGAACATCAATGTCCACCTGATTGGCCGCGCGACCAAAACCAAAATCATGCTGGATCAGGATTACGTCGATGAGCGTTTGCCGGTAGCGGGTAAAGAGATGATTTATCGTCAGGTCGAGAACAGCTTCACTCAGCCGAACGCCGCGATGAACGTGCAGATGCTGGAGTGGGCGCTCAAGGCGACGGAAGGATCTAAAGGCGACCTGCTTGAGCTGTACTGCGGTAACGGCAACTTCTCCCTGGCCCTGGCACGTAACTTTGATCGCGTTCTGGCAACCGAAATAGCCAAGCCGTCAGTTGCCGCCGCGCAGTACAACATTGCCGCTAACCATATCGACAACGTGCAGATCATTCGTATGGCCGCAGAAGAGTTCACGCAGGCCATGAACGGCGTGCGGGCGTTTAACCGCCTGGAAGGGATCGACCTGAAGAGCTACCAGTGTGAGACGATTTTTGTCGACCCGCCGCGCAGTGGCCTGGACAGCGAAACCGAAAAGATGGTGCAGGCGTACCCGCGCATTTTGTACATCTCCTGTAACCCGGAGACGCTGTGCAAGAACCTCGAAACATTAAGCCAGACGCACAAAGTTGAACGCCTGGCGCTGTTCGATCAGTTCCCGTATACGCACCATATGGAGTGCGGCGTTTTACTTACCGCACGGTAATCTGTAGGCCGTTTTTGGCAGGTGGCGCTTCGCTTACCTGCCCTACAAATAATTCATTACTCTGGTAACTGGCTCTTACGGCTACGCATGCGCGAGCCAATCCAGAATACCAGCGCCACAGACAGTACCGCAGGGAAGAAGTTAGATCCGATATCCGGGTACTCCGCACGCACCACGGTGCTATACAGCAATACGCCGAGAATAAAGCAGGCAGCGGCCAGCCCCGGTAACCCCACCGGCATGGTGCGGTTCAGGTAACGTTGATGCAGGCAGTACACCGTCAGCACCAGCGCAATAAGCGGGAAAATCGAAAACGGAACAATTGAGCTAAAAATAGCGGCAAACGTCCCATTAATGGATAAGCCAGCGATCAATGCCAGCAACAGCGTCCCTTTATCCTGACCTGACTGTTTCATTACTCACCTTCACTCTTCGGTTTGATGTGCCAGTTTCTCTTGTTCACGGCGATACCAGTAGTACGCGCCTTTGGAGATCATCCTGAGCTGCAATACCAGTCGCTCTTCGAGCTGTTTGCGTTGTTCAATGCTGACATCCAGCGCTTCGGCACCCGCGCTGAAAACAATCGTCACCATCGCCTCAGCCTGTGCTTCAGTAAACGCACGCGGCATATGGTTTTCGAGTTCAAGATAGTCGGCAAGTTCCGCGATGAAGTGCTGAATTTCACGCGCGACGGCGGCACGAAACGCCGCCGATGTGCCCGAACGCTCGCGCAAAAGCAGACGAAACGCGTTGGGGTTATTGCCAATAAATTCCATAAAGGTCGACACGGAGGTGCGTATCACGCTCCCCCCTTTGGCGATACGCTGACGTGCCTGGCGCATCAGCTGGCGCAGCATCAGACCGCTTTCATCGACCATGGTCAGGCCCAGTTCATCCACATCACGGAAATGACGATAGAAGGACGTTGGCGCAATCCCGGCCTCGCGTGCGACTTCGCGCAGGCTCAAACTGGCAAAACTCCGCTCGGCACTCAGTTGACTGAATGCGGCTTCCACCAGCGAACGCCGGGTTTTCTCTTTTTGTTGTGCTCTTACGCCCATCACGATAGTTGAATCCTTCCAAAGGCCTGCTGGCACTATACCAGAGAATAAAATTAATCTGTTTGCCTGGCTTTGTGAATGATTGTTTACGTGCGGTTTGTGCTCCACTGCCGGAAAAAAGCACAACGATAATTGGGTTACCCTGGCAATGATGTTATGATTCTGTTGCTTTTATGTATAAGAACAGGTAAGCCTTACCATGCCACATTCCTACGATTACGACGCAATAGTTATTGGTTCCGGCCCCGGCGGCGAAGGCGCTGCTATGGGTCTGGTGAAACAGGGAGCCAGAGTAGCGGTCATTGAGCGCTACCATAATGTCGGCGGCGGTTGCACCCACTGGGGCACCATCCCTTCAAAAGCCCTCCGCCACGCCGTTAGCCGCATTATCGAATTTAACCAGAACCCTCTTTACAGCGACCACTCCCGACTTCTTCGTTCCTCCTTTGCCGACATCCTGAATCATGCGGATACCGTCATTAACCAGCAGACGCGCATGCGCCAGGGGTTTTATGAGCGTAACCACTGTGAGATTTTGCAGGGCAACGCGCATTTTGTGGATGAACACACCCTGGCACTTGAATGCCACGACGGTTCGGTGGAGACCCTCACCGCCGAAAAATTTGTGATTGCCTGCGGATCGCGCCCTTACCACCCGGCCGACGTCGACTTCTCGCACCCGCGCGTTTACGACAGCGACTCGATTCTGAGCCTGCACCATGAACCCCGCCACGTCATTATCTATGGCGCAGGGGTCATTGGCTGCGAATATGCGTCGATCTTCCGCGGAATGGATGTCAAAGTTGATCTCATCAACACGCGCGACCGCCTGCTGGCATTCCTCGATCAGGAGATGTCAGACTCTCTCTCCTACCACTTCTGGAACAGCGGCGTGGTGATTCGCCACAACGAAGAATACGAGAAGATTGAAGGTTGCGACGACGGTGTGATCATGCACCTCAAGTCCGGTAAGAAGCTGAAAGCGGACTGCCTGCTGTACGCCAACGGTCGTACCGGCAACACCGATTCCCTGCAGCTGGAGAATATCGGACTTGAGACCGACAGCCGCGGTCAGCTGAAGGTCAACAGCATGTACCAGACTGCCCTGCCGCACGTTTACGCGGTCGGCGACGTGATTGGTTACCCAAGCCTGGCCTCTGCCGCTTATGACCAGGGCCGTATTGCCGCACAGGCGCTGGTGAAAGGTGAAGCGACGGCGCATCTGATCGAAGATATCCCGACCGGCATCTATACCATTCCGGAAATCAGTTCCGTAGGGAAAACCGAGCAGCAGCTGACGTCAATGAAAGTGCCATATGAGGTGGGTCGCGCGCAGTTTAAACATCTGGCGCGGGCGCAAATTGTCGGAATGAGCGTGGGGACGCTGAAAATCCTGTTCCATCGCGAGACGAAAGAGATCCTCGGCATTCACTGCTTTGGTGAGCGCGCGGCGGAAATCATTCACATCGGCCAGGCGATTATGGAGCAAAAAGGCGGCGGTAACACCATTGAGTACTTCGTTAACACCACCTTTAACTACCCGACTATGGCGGAAGCCTATCGGGTCGCCGCGCTGAACGGCTTAAACCGCCTGTTTTAACGCGTTATCGAAATGGCCATCCATCGCACCGCGGATGGCCTCTGCCAGCTGCTCATAGCGGCTGCGCAGCGGTGACCCCGGACGATAAACAAGGCCGATCGTGCGACGCGGTTCCGGCTTAATGCACGGCAGATAAACCACGCCGTCACGCTTACGCTCGCGCGGCACGGCCAGCGCAGGCAGCAGCGTAATCCCGCTTCCCGCCGCCACCATATTACGCAGCGTTTCCAGGCTGGTTGCGCGGAAATGGGTATCTTCGTCGGCACCCGCTTCAAAGCAAAAGCCCATTGCCTGATCGCGCAGACAGTGGCCATCTTCCAGCATCAGCAGCTTTTCACCGGCCAGATCGGCCATCGGCACGCGATCGCGGTTCGCCCACGGGTGATCTTCATAGATCGCCAGCATCATTGGCTCATCGAACAGCGGCACTTCAATAAACGCTTCGCTCTCTTTCACCAGCGCCAGAATAGCGCAGTCAAGCTTGCCGCTATCTAACTGCGCCAGCAGTTGATGGGTTTGCGCTTCATGCAGGTACATTTCGAGTTTTGGGAAAGTCTGGTGCAACATTGGAATAATGTGCGGCAAAAGATACGGGCCAACGGTTGGGATCAGGCCAATATGCAGTGGGCCGGACATCGCTTCCCCCTGCTGGCTTGCCATTTCCTTGAGCACTTTGACCTCGCGCAGCACGGTGCGCGCCTGATCCACCAGCAACAAACCGGCCTGGGTGAACAGTACCTTACGACTGGTGCGCTCCAGCAGCATCACGCCCAGCTCATCTTCCAGCTTGCGGATCTGACCGCTCAGCGTCGGCTGGCTGACGTGGCAGGAATCTGCAGCACGGCGAAAATGGCGGTGCTCGGCTAGCGCTACCAGGTATTCAAGATCACGAATATTCATTATTCATCCTCCGTCGCCACGATAGTTCATGGCGATAGATAGCATAGCAACGAACGATTATCCCTATCAAGTTTTCTGTTGAATAATACACCACATAGACGAGGCGGCACGTGTTTGACCCTTGACGTCCCCGCACCGTCATCGAGTTTCTCTCAAAACTCGAACAACTAAAGCCAACGTGAACTTTTGCGGACCCCGTGGTCCGCTTTTTTTTGCGTAAAAAAGCCCGAGGTAAACGCAAAATGGCAACCGAAGTTGCCATTTTTAGTGTTTGCTCCCTCTCCCTATGGGAGAGGGCCGGGGTGAGGGCACCCACCCGCACCGATCAAACCAACCGGTTTTTCGCATCCGTAATCGCCTGCGCGACCTGCTTCGGCGACACGCCGCCTTTCGCGGCACGCTTATCCAGGCAGGATTGCAGCGCCAGAATCGGATAGACATCCTCCCCGATAACCGCACTGAACTTCTGCAAGTCGGCCAGTGCCAGATCTTCCAGCGGTTTACCCTGACGAATCGCCTCCACCACCGCTTCGCCCACAATATGGTGCGCTTCACGGAACGGTACGCCCTTCGCGACCAGGTAATCCGCCAGCTCGGTGGAGTTGGCATACCCCTGCTGCGCCGCTTCCTGGCAGCGCGGACGTTTCACCTGAATGCCATCCAGCACCAGCGCCCCCATATGCAGACAATCCAGCCAGGTGTCGAGCGCGTCGAACAGCCCTTCTTTGTCTTCCTGCATATCTTTGTTATAAGCCAGTGGCAGCCCTTTCAGGGTCATCATCATACCGGTCAGTGCGCCCTGCACACGGCCACACTTGCCGCGAATCAGCTCCAGCGCGTCCGGGTTTTTCTTCTGCGGCATCAGGGAAGATCCGGACGTCACGCGGTCGGACAGCTCCACAAAACCGGCTTCACCGGAGTTAAAGAAGATCAGGTCTTCGGCAAAGCGCGACAGATGCACCATCCCGATAGACGCATTGGAGAGCAGCTCCAGTACATGGTCACGGTCAGAGACGCTGTCCAGGCTGTTACGGGTGGCGGACGCAAAGCCCAGCCAGCCTGCGAGCTGTTCACGGTCGATTTCATACGCGGTACCGGCCAGCGCGCCGCTGCCCAGTGGGCTGACATCCAGACGTTTCAGGGTGTCCTGCAGACGGCTTTCGTCACGCGCCAGCATCTCAACATAGGCCAGACACCAGTGGGCAAAGGTCACCGGCTGCGCGCGCTGCAGGTGGGTATAGCCCGGCATCACGGCGTCCTGGTTGTTCTGCGCGGTCTCTACCAGCGCGCTCTGCAGCTGACGGTTAGCTGCCAGCAGCTCGCCAACGGTCTCTTTACACCACAGCTTCAGGTCGGTCGCAACCTGGTCGTTACGGCTACGGCCGGTGTGTAGCTTTTTACCCAACTGACCGACTTTGTCGATAAGTTTGCCTTCCACCCAGCTGTGAATATCTTCGGCATCGCTCTGCAGGATTTGCTGCGGATCCAGACGCACCTCTTCCAGAAGGTTATTCAGCGCCTCTTCCAGTTGTAGCTGCTCCTCTGCGGTCAGCACGCCAACGGTCACCAGCGCTTTGGACCAGGCCACAGAGCCGACAATATCCTGTTCGGCCAGGCGGTAGTCGAAGCGCAAAGAGTCATTGAACTGTTTGAACCGCTGATCCGCTGCCTGTGTAAAACGCCCACCCCAAAGTGCCATAACATGCTTCCTTAATATCTTTGAATTTCATTGACCGGTGGCGCTGCGCTTACCGGGCCTACAAAACATTAAATCGATTACGCTAAAATACGCGTGCCAATCGGCGTGCCGTTAAACAGCGCCGGCAGTTGTTCCGCGTGACGCCAGGAGGCGATATCCACCGGGCGACCCAGCGTGCGAGCGGCATCCAGCGCGGCGTTCACTTTGACGATCATGCCGTCAGTAATGATGCCCTGCGCGATCAGCTGTTCGGCTTTGGCCGCGGTCATTTCCGCGATGCGCTGGCCTTTGCCGTCCAGAATGCCGCTCACGTCGGAAAGCAGGATCAGGTCTGCGCCCAGCGTAGCCGCCAGAGCCGTTGCCGCCTGATCCGCGTTAACGTTCATCAGCTCGCCCTCTTCGGTCACGCCGATAGAGCTCACCACTGGCAGGAAACCACCTTCCAGCAGCGTGTTAATCAGCTTAGGCGAACCCGGCTGCGCCAGTCCAACGTGGCCGAGCTCTTCATCGAGCTGGGTCACTTTTACGCTGTCGCCATCCCCCAGGCAGAGGCCAACGGAGGCAATATGATGTTTCTTCGCCCATGCCAGCAGCGTTTTGTTCGCCGTTCCCGCCAGCGCGCCGGTAATGATGTCAATCTGGTCAGCGGGCGTGACGCGCAGGCCGTTTTTCTTTTTCACCGGCAGGTTGAGCCCTTTCATCAGCTCATCTACCACGCAGCCGCCGCCGTGCACAATCACCAGCGGACGTTGGTGTGATTCACGATAGTTCACCAGCGCGGTAAACAGACGCTCCAGCGCTTCTTCGCTGTCCAGCAGTACACCACCGAGTTTGATAATTAATGGGTTCATCATCACACCTTAAATAAGAGCCTGCGTTTCAGGGAAGCCGAAACGAATATTTGCACACTGCATTGCCTGTGCGGCAGCGCCTTTGAGTAAGTTATCTTCTGCAGCGACCACAATCAGGTGTTCGCCCTGTACGGCAAAGCCGATGTCGCAGAACGGCAGTCCGACCACGTTTTTCAGCGCCGGCACGCCTTTGTCATACAGACGCACCAGCGGTTTATCCGCATACGCCTGCGTGAAGACCTCGCTCACCTGCTCTTTGGTCACGCCCGGTTTCAGGCGGCAGGTGATGGTTTCAAGGATCCCGCGCGGGAAGCTGCCCAGATGCGGCGTGAAAATGACGTCCGTACCCAGATGCGTCGTGATTTCAGGGTGATGGCGGTGATTAAACACGCCATACGGCTGAAGGCTCACTTCGCAGAAGCTATTAGAGATCGCCGCTTTGCGCCCTGCTCCGCTCACGCCGCTGGTGGCGTTGATCACCGGCCACTGGTTCAGATCCAGCAGACCTGCGTCGATCAGCGGTTTCAGGGAAAGTTGCGCCGCCGTCGGGTAGCAGCCCGGCACGGCAATCAGATCCGCTTCTTTGAGTTTGTCTGTGCTCCACTCCGCCAGGCCGTAAACCGCTTTTTCAAGCAGATCGGGGTGCTGATGGGTGAAACCGTAATATTTTTCGTAGAACGCGCCGTCGTTAACGCGGAACGCGCCGGAGAGATCGAACACCACGCAGCCGGCTGCCAGGAACTGCGGTGCCAGGTCATGACTGACTTCGTGCGCAGTGGCTAAAAACACCACGTCAACGCCGTCGGTGAACTCACTGATGTCAGACATCGGCTGCAGCGGCAGATCGACAATGCCCAAAAGCCACGGATGCAAATCGGAAATTAACTTTCCTGCATCATTGCTTTGCGCTGACACGGTCAAAGCGGTTATGGTCATATGTGGATGGCGATTCACGTAGCTTACAAGCTCTGCGCCCGCATAACCGCTAGCGCCTACAATCAGCGTATTCAACATCGGGTTCCTTTATGCTCAACGTTAATGTATTTTTATTCACATTTATTGCATGAATATTGATACTATCACGACCTAAGGTGTGTCAACAATGAAAATGAACTTACCGCCATTTATCGAGATCTACCGCGCCCTGATTGCCACACCGTCCATCAGTGCAACGGAAGAAGCGCTGGATCAAAGCAATGAGTCTTTAATCAATCTGCTGGCGGGTTGGTTTAGCGATCTTGGGTTTAACGTTGAGGTACAGCCCGTCCCCGGAACCCGTCATAAATTTAACCTGCTGGCCAGCACCGGAACCGGTGCGGGCGGCCTGCTGCTTGCCGGTCATACCGACACCGTGCCGTTTGACGATGGCCGCTGGACCCGCGATCCGTTCACCCTGACCGAGCACGACAACAAACTCTATGGTCTCGGCACCGCCGACATGAAAGGCTTCTTCGCCTTTATCCTCGACGCGCTGCGTGATGTGGACGTGACAAAACTGAAAAAGCCGCTCTACATTCTGGCGACTGCCGACGAAGAGACCAGCATGGCGGGCGCGCGCTACTTCTCTGAAAACACGTCGATTCGCCCGGATTGCGCCATTATCGGCGAGCCGACGTCACTGCAACCGATTCGCGCGCACAAAGGCCATATCTCGACGGCCGTGCGCGTGCTGGGCCAGTCCGGCCATTCCAGCGATCCGGCGCGCGGCGTAAATGCGATTGAGCTGATGCATGACGCCATCGGGCGCATCATGACCCTGCGCGACTCGCTGAAAGAACGTTATCACTATGACGCGTTCACCGTGCCGTATCCGACCCTAAACCTCGGCAGCCTGCACGGCGGCGATGCCTCCAACCGTATCTGCGCCTGCTGCGAACTGCATATGGATATCCGCCCACTGCCGGGTATGACGCTGAGCGATCTCGACGGCTTGCTGAATGAAGCGCTGGCTCCGGTGAGCGAGCGCTGGCCGGGCCGCCTGACGGTCTCCGAACTACATCCGCCGATCCCGGGTTATGAGTGCCCTCCGGATCACCAGCTGGTTGAAGTGGTGGAAAAACTGCTTGGTGAAAAAACCGACGTGGTGAACTACTGCACCGAAGCGCCGTTCATTCAGACGCTGTGTCCGA
Organism: Enterobacter sp. T2; assembly: GCF_010692925.1. NCBI lineage: Bacteria > Pseudomonadati > Pseudomonadota > Gammaproteobacteria > Enterobacterales > Enterobacteriaceae > Enterobacter > Enterobacter sp. T2. The sequence continues at coordinate 4,705,119 of NZ_CP048736.1, forward strand.
CGCTGGTCCTTGGCCCTGGCTCCATTAACCAGGCGCACCAGCCGGATGAGTATCTGGAAACCCGCTTCATCAAGCCCACTCGCGAGTTGATTACCCAGGTTGTGCACCACTTCTGCTGGCATTAAAAACTGCCCCTCACCCTACCCCTCTCCCCAAAGGGGAGAGGGAATTTGAACACCCTCTCCCCTTTGGGGAGAGGGCAGGGTGAGGGGAGTAAATCCCGCGATCTCCGTCACATTCCCATAAGCATCTCTTATCTGACGCAATGCGAATTAAATTTCGTAAATTGCCCGCATTTATTCGTTTGCTGAACCGTTTTCGCAGCAATTGACGACGGGGGTTTTACGTGGCTTTATAAAGGGAGATGACAAAATATTGTCCAGCAGATTTTCGCATGGGCATAAACAAAAATGATGGGGTGACTGGGTTTTTATGAACGAACAATATTCCGCGTTGCGTAGTAATGTCAGTATGCTCGGCAAAGTGCTTGGAGATACCATCAAAGATGCGTTGGGGGAAAACATCCTCGAACGCGTTGAAACCATCCGCAAGCTGTCTAAATCTTCCCGTGCCGGTAACGAGGCCAGCCGTCAGGAACTGCTCACCACCTTGCAGAACCTCTCCAACGATGAGCTGCTGCCCGTTGCCCGTGCCTTCAGCCAGTTCCTGAACCTGGCCAACACCGCTGAGCAATACCACAGCATTTCGCCTAATGGCGAAGCTGCCAGCAACCCGGAAGTGATTGCCCGTACGCTGCGTAAACTGAAAGACCAGCCCGATCTCACCGAAGCCACCATCAAAAAAGCGGTGGAGTCTCTCTCGCTTGAGCTGGTTCTGACCGCTCATCCAACCGAGATCACCCGTCGTACCCTGATCCACAAAATGGTGGAAGTGAACAACTGCCTCAAGCAGTTGGATAACAAAGACATCGCCGACTATGAACGCAACCAGCTGATGCGCCGTCTGCGCCAGCTGATTGCCCAGTCCTGGCACACCGACGAAATTCGTAAGCAACGCCCCAGCCCGGTCGACGAAGCCAAATGGGGCTTTGCGGTGGTGGAAAACAGCCTGTGGGAAGGGGTGCCGAACTACCTGCGCGAGCTGAACGAACAGCTGGAAGAGAACCTCGGCTACCGCCTGCCGGTCGACTTTGTGCCGGTACGCTTCACCTCCTGGATGGGCGGCGACCGCGACGGCAACCCGAACGTCACTGCGGAAATCACCCGTCACGTTCTGTTGCTGAGCCGCTGGAAAGCGACCGATTTGTTCCTGAAAGATATTCAGGTGCTGATTTCCGAACTGTCGATGGTCGAAGCGACGCCGGAACTGCGCGCGCTGGCCGGTGAAGAAGGCGCCAGCGAGCCGTACCGTTTCCTGATGAAAAAACTGCGCGGTCAGCTGATGGCGACTCAGGCCTGGCTGGAAGCGCGCCTGAAAGGCCAGCGTCTGCCGAAGCCGGAAGGCCTGCTCAGCCAGAACGAACAGCTCTGGGAACCGCTGTACGCCTGTTATAAATCACTCCAGGCCTGCGGGATGGGCATCATCGCTAACGGCGAACTGCTCGACACCCTGCGCCGCGTGAAATGTTTCGGCGTGCCGCTGGTGCGTATCGACGTACGTCAGGAAAGTACCCGCCATACCGAAGCGCTGGGTGAACTGACCCGCTATCTCGGCATCGGCGACTATGAAAGCTGGTCCGAAGCCGACAAACAGGCATTCCTGATCCGCGAACTGAACTCCAAGCGCCCTCTGTTGCCGCGCAACTGGGAGCCAAGCAACGAAACCCGCGAGGTGCTCAACACCTGTAAAGCGATCGTGGACGCACCGAAAGGATCGGTGGCCGCCTATGTGATCTCCATGGCGAAGACCCCGTCCGACGTGCTGGCCGTTCATCTGCTTCTGAAAGAAGCGGGCATCGACTATGCCCTGCCGGTGGCGCCGCTGTTTGAAACCCTCGATGACCTGAACAACGCCAACGACGTGATGACCCAGTTGCTGAACATCGACTGGTATCGCGGCTTTATTCAGGGCAAGCAGATGGTGATGATTGGCTATTCCGACTCCGCCAAAGATGCGGGCGTGATGGCGGCATCTTGGGCGCAGTATCAGGCGCAGGATGCACTGATCAAAACCTGCGAGAAAGCCGGTATTGAGCTGACGCTGTTCCACGGACGCGGTGGCTCAATCGGCCGAGGCGGCGCGCCTGCACACGCGGCACTGCTGTCGCAGCCGCCGGGCAGCCTGAAAGGCGGCCTGCGCGTGACCGAGCAAGGTGAGATGATCCGCTTCAAATACGGCCTGCCGGAAGTGACCATCAGCAGTCTGTCGCTTTATACCAGCGCCATTCTGGAAGCAAACCTGCTGCCACCGCCGGAGCCGAAAGCGTCCTGGTGCCATATCATGGACGAACTGTCGGCGATCTCCTGCGATCTTTACCGTGGCTACGTGCGTGAAAACAAAGATTTTGTGCCTTACTTCCGCTCGGCAACACCTGAGCAGGAACTGGGTAAACTGCCGCTGGGCTCGCGTCCGGCGAAGCGTCGCCCGACCGGCGGCGTAGAGTCACTGCGCGCGATTCCATGGATTTTCGCCTGGACGCAGAACCGTTTGATGCTGCCTGCCTGGCTGGGTGCCGGTGCCGCGCTGCAGAAAGTGGTGGAAGACGGTAAACAGAACGAACTGGAAACCATGTGCCGCGACTGGCCATTCTTCTCTACCCGTCTGGGTATGCTGGAGATGGTCTTCTCGAAAGCTGACCTGTGGCTGGCGGAATACTACGATCAGCGTCTGGTTAAGCCTGAGCTGTGGGCGCTGGGTAAAGAGCTGCGCGAACTGCTGGAAGGCGACATCAAAGTGGTGCTGGATATCGCCAACGACTCACACCTGATGGCAGATCTGCCGTGGATCGCCGAGTCTATCCAGCTGCGTAACATCTACACCGACCCGCTGAACGTCCTGCAGGCAGAGCTGCTGCACCGTTCTCGTCTGGCGGAAGAAGAAGGTAAAGAGCCGGATCCACGCGTTGAGCAGGCGCTGATGGTGACGATTGCGGGCGTTGCGGCGGGTATGCGTAACACGGGCTAATCGGCTATGCCGGGGGGTGCTTGCGCCCACCCGGCAATACCCCGGTATCCATAACATGTTCCACGATATTACGCACATCCTGTCGGATCTGATTAAAGGCGCATTCCCCCTGGATCAAGTGCACTTTGTCGCGCCTGCCGAGAATAACCGCACATCACCTTGTCTCTCAGTTATCCTGGAAATCCGCTGCGAAGCCTTCTTTTCCGCATCCGGGAACGTCCCACTGCATTCTTCAAACTCGCTCAGAATAAGCTTCGGCAAACAGCAGCTGACGCTTCAGCTCTACCGGGGTAAAGCTCTTATACAACAGCAGCAGATTGCCAGAAGAGGACCCCGGACGGGCGCGTTTCTCCTGCAAACGCTCAATGAGCTGCAGATGCAGCCAACTGAGCAGGACACGGCCAGGTTGGTGATATTAAGTCTGCTCAGCCACTGCCGCGATCTGCTTGGCAGTGATATCCACACTGATAGCCGCAGTCGCGCATTATTCGAAGCCGTTCGTCGCTTTATTGACGAAAACCATGCCTCGGCGCTGACCCGGGATTCCGTTGCCGGGGCATTTTATATTTCCCCTAACTATCTCTCTCACCTTTTTCAGAAGACCGGGAACGTCGGGTTCAATGAATACCTGACGCAGACCCGTCTGGAACACGCGCGCCAGCTGCTGAAAGGCTATGACCTCAAAATTAAAGATATCGCCGCACGCTGCGGATTTACCGACAGCAACTACTTTTGCCGTCTCTTTCGTAAGCACACCGAGCGCTCCCCTTCCGAATATCGTCGTCAGTATCACAGCCAGCTGAGCGCCAAAAAATAGCATTGTGATCGTTCTCTCACTTCACTAAGGACATTACATTTGTCCAGTATTTGGCAAAATTGACCTGTATCCGCCGTACTCTGCCGCGCCTTATCCTTTATTCAACCTTTCTGACTTAAGGAAAAATAATGGAACTGTACCTGGACACCGCCAACGTGGCGGAAGTTGAGCGTCTGGCGCGGGTATTCCCGATCGCGGGTGTGACCACTAACCCGAGCATTATTGCCGCCAGCCGGGAGTCCATCTGGAGCGTGCTGCCGCGCCTGCAAAAAGCCATCGGTCCCCGGGGCACTCTGTTTGCCCAGACCATGAGCCGTGACGCCGGGGGAATGGTGGCGGAAGCCAAACGTCTCAGTAATGCCCTGCCGGATATCGTGGTGAAAATCCCGGTAACGGCAGAAGGGCTTGTAGCGATTAAGGCATTGAAAAACGAGGGGATCACTACACTCGGGACGGCCGTATACAGCGCCGCACAGGGTCTGCTGGCTGCGCTGGCGGGCGCGTCGTATGTCGCACCGTATGTGAACCGCGTCGATGCCCAGGGCGGTGATGGTATACGCATGCTCCAGGAGCTGCAGTCTCTTCTGGAAATGCATGCCCCTGAGAGCAAGGTGCTGGCCGCCAGCTTCAAAACGCCACGTCAGGCGCTGGACTGCCTGCTGGCCGGATGCGAGGCAATCACGCTTCCTTTAGATGTAGCGCAACAAATGCTCGGCACGCCGGCGGTAGAGTCAGCCATAGAGAAGTTCGAGCAGGACTGGAAAAACGCGTTTGGTAACCTCAACCTCTAAGGGAGAAATGTTATGGACCGTATCATTCAATCGCCGGGAAAATACATCCAAGGCGCTGATGTGCTTACCCGTCTCGGCGACTACCTGAAACCGCTGGCAACGCGTTGGCTGGTTGTCGGCGATAAATTTGTGCTGGGTTTTGCTGAAGAAACCTTGCGCCAGAGCTTTAAAAACGCAGAGCTGCATGCAGAAATCGCACCGTTTGGTGGCGAATGTTCACAAAATGAAATCGATCGTCTGAAAAAACTGGCCGATAGCGCCGACTGTCTGGCCGTGCTGGGTATTGGCGGCGGGAAGACGCTGGACACCGCCAAAGCGCTGGCACACTTTATGGACGTGCCGGTTGCGATTGCCCCGACCATTGCCTCCACCGATGCACCGTGCAGCGCACTTTCCGTAATCTATACCGACAGCGGCGAGTTCGATCGCTACCTGATGCTGCCGCACAACCCGAACATGGTGATTGTGGATACCAAAGTCGTCGCGGGTGCACCGGCTCGTCTGCTTGCTGCGGGGATTGGCGATGCGCTGGCGACCTGGTTTGAAGCGCGCGCCTGCTCGCGCAGCGGTGCCACGACGATGGCGGGCGGTAAATGCACGCAGGCGGCACTCGCGCTGGCGGAGCTGTGTTACAACACGCTGCTTGAAGAGGGTGAGAAAGCCATGCTGGCGGCGGAACAGCATGTCGTAACGCCTGCGCTGGAACGCATTATCGAAGCCAACACCTATCTCAGCGGCGTAGGTTTTGAAAGCGGTGGACTGGCTGCGGCACATGCGATTCACAACGGTATGACGGCGGTGCCGGATGCGCATCACTTCTATCACGGTGAAAAAGTAGCGTTTGGTACGCTGACGCAGTTGGTGCTCGAAAATGCGCCGGTAGAAGAAATAGAGACCGTCGCGGCGCTTTGCCACAGCGTGGGACTGCCGATCACGCTGGCGCAGTTGAATATTAAAGAGGATATTCCGGCCAAAATGCGTCTGATCGCAGAAGCGTCCTGTGCAGAAGGGGAAACTATTCACAACATGCCGGGCGGAGTAACGCCAGATCAGGTGTATGCGGCGCTGCTGGTGGCTGACCAGTATGGACAGCGGTTCCTGCAGGAGTGGGAGTAATAAAAAAAGCCGGGTGGCGCTACGCTTACCCGGCCTACGAATGACATGCTTTTGCAAGCCGGGTAAGGCGTAGCCGCCACCCGGCACACTGGTTACTTCACGTCAAACCGATCCAAATCCATCACTCTCGCCCAGGCGGCAACAAAATCACGCACAAACTTCTCGTGTGCATCGCTGCTGGCGTAGACTTCAGCCAGCGCGCGCAGGACGGCGTTTGAACCAAACACCAGGTCCGCGCGGGTCGCGGTGTATTTCACTTCGCCACTGGCGCGATCGCTACCGGCAAACAGCTCGTTTGAGTCGTCGGTCGCCTTCCACTGGGTATTCATATCCAGCAAGTTCACGAAGAAGTCATTGCTCAGCACGCCCTCACGGTCGGTGAACACGCCATTCTTGCTGCCATCGAAGTTTGCCCCGAGTACGCGCAGACCGCCGACCAAAACCGTCAGTTCGGGTGCGGTCAGCGTCAGCTGCTGCGCTTTGTCGATCAGCAGTGATTCGGTGGTTGACGTATCCACCTGCGCACGGTAGTTGCGGAAGCCATCGGCAATCGGCTCGAGCAGGTTAAACATCTCGATATCCGTCTGGTCCTGGCGCGCATCCACGCGGCCCGGCGTAAACGGTACGGTAACGTAAACGCCTGCCGCTTTCGCCGCCTGCTCAACGCCTACCACGCCCGCCAGCACGATGATATCGGCCAGGGAGGCTTTATTGGTGGTGCGCTGGATGGCTTCCAGAGCCGGTAATGCACGTACGGCAGCGGCGTTAACATCCCAGTCGCGCTGAGGCGCCAGCGCCAGACGCGCACCGTTGGCGCCGCCACGCTTGTCGCCACCGCGGAAGGTCGATGCAGACGCCCAGGCAACGGAAACCAGCTCACTCACGGAGAGACCCGAGGCAATGATTTCCGCTTTCAGGCTTTCAATGTCTTCTTTCGAAGGATTGAACACCGGCTGAGGCAGCGGATCCTGCCAGATCAGATCTTCTTTCGGCACTTCCGGACCAATGTACCGCGCTTTTGGCCCCATATCGCGGTGAGTCAGTTTGAACCACGCGCGCGCAAAGGCTTCGTTGAAAGCCTGCGGATCGTTCAGGAAGCGGCGAGAAATTTTCTCGAATTCCGGATCAAAACGCAGCGTCAGGTCGGTGACCAGCATCGTTGGTTTGCGTTTTTTCGACGGGTCGAACGGGTCCGGCATAATTTCTGGCGCATCCACGGCTTCAAACTGAATGGCACCTGCCGGGCTGCGGGTCTGGACCCACTCATATTTGAACAGGTTCTCGAAGAAGTAGTTGCTCCACTGGGTCGGAGTTTGTGACCAGATAACTTCCAGACCGGACGTAATGGCATCTGCACCAACGCCTGTACCGTGCGTACTCGCCCAGCCCAGGCCCTGCGCTTCAATCGGTGAGGCTTCAGGGTCGGTGCCCACATGTGTGGCTTCACCTGCGCCATGGGTTTTACCGAGCGTATGACCACCGGCGATCAGCGCCACGGTCTCTTCGTCGTTCATGCCCATATTGCCAAAGGTCGCGCGGATGGCTGCCGCCGCGGACAGTGGTTCACCGCTGGCGTTTGGCCCTTCCGGGTTAACGTAGATCAGGCCCATTTCGGTTGCGGCCAGAGGACGCTTCGCCAGCGCTTCGGGGTCACGGTGGGTCAGCCAGGCTTTTTCATCGCCCCAGTTCACGTCCAGATCCGGTTCCCAGACGTCTTCACGACCGGCACCGAAACCAAAGGTGCGGAAACCGGAGTTTTCCAGCGCCACGTTCCCCGCCAGGATGAACAGGTCAGCCCAGGAAATTTTTTGCCCGTATTTTTGCTTGATGGGCCACAGCAGACGACGCGCTTTATCCAGACTGACGTTATCGGGCCAGGAGTTCAGCGGTGCAAAACGCTGTTGACCGCGTCCTGCCCCGCCGCGTCCATCAACGGAGCGATAAGTACCCGCGCCGTGCCACGCCATGCGAATAAACAGGCCAGCATAGCTGCCCCAGTCAGCAGGCCACCACGGCTGAGAGTCGGTTAAAAGCGCTTTTAGATCGCCTTTGAGGGCAGAGTAGTCGAGTTTGCTAAATTCTTTGCGGTAGTCGAAGTCTTCACCCAGCGGGTTAGAACGGTTGGAATGTTGGTTAAGAAGGTCAATGCGGAGTTGCTTTGGCCACCAGTCACGGCTGCTTGTACCTGCTCCCGCGCTGTGATCGGCGCCGCCGTGATGGAACGGGCATTTGCCGGCTGATGCTGCGTTATTGGTCTCGTCTGACGTGCTCATCGCTATGCTCCCTTGTACAGTGTTACCGTTACGATATACACCACTAGCAATAAGATATAGTTGAAATAATCCACAGATTCGATAGTTAATACCTTTTAACTATCTGCTTGATTAAAAAGCCCTCATTTTATAAGGGCTTTCTATTTTTTTATGCCGGACGAACGCCCAGGGTGTGACAGATGGCATAGCTCATTTCCGCGCGGTTGAGCGTGTAGAAGTGGAAATCCTTCACCCCTTCGCGGCTTAAGATCTTCACCATGTCCATCGCGATGTTAGCGCCCACCAGCTTGCGGGTCTCCGGGTCATCGTCCAGCCCTTCATACATTTTGGACATCCACAGCGGAATGCGCACGTTGGTCATATCAGCAAATTTCTTCGCCTGTTTGAAGTTAGAGACCGGCAGGATCCCCGGGATAATTTCAACGTCGATGCCCGCGGACACACAGCGGTCACGGAAACGCAGGTAGCTCTCCACATCAAAGAAGAACTGCGTAATCGCGCGATTGGCACCCGCATCCACTTTACGCTTCAGGTTGAGCAGGTCCGCCTGGGCGCTTTTCGCTTCCGGATGAACTTCAGGATACGCGGCGACGGAGATATCAAAGTCGGCCACGTCTTTCAGCAGCGCGACCAGGTCGGCGGCATACATTTCCGGCTTACCGCTTCCCGGTGGCAGATCGCCGCGCAGGGCGACAATATGACGGATACCGTTGTTCCAGTAGTCCTGGGCAATGGCACGTAACTCGTCACGGGTGGCGTCGATACAGGTGAGGTGCGGCGCAGCTTCCAGACCGGTACGGTCTTTAATGCCTTTGATGATGCTGTGCGTGCGGTCGCGCTCGCCGGAGTTCGCACCGTAGGTCACGGAGACAAACTTTGGCTTCAGGCTGCTCAGGCGATCGATAGAGCTCCACAGGGTTTGCTCCATTTCACTGGTGCGCGGCGGGAAAAATTCAAAAGAGACGTTAATCTGGCCGTTTACTTCGGCCAGGCTCTGATTCAGTGCTTCCCGCTGGTTGGCGTGAAAAAAGCTCATACCTTACCTCTATCTGTCGCGTGTCATTGTTTGTTGTATTGTGAACTTCTATACGTTTAGACGTCCAGATGTAAAAATGACGGAAAAGCGGAGGGACGTCAACATAAATAATCAACAATAACGGTGAGGTTTGCTCAGGGAAGATGAAGGAAATTCATGATAGGGTGAGCGCGGTCCGATGCCCTCACCCTGGCCCTCTCCCACAGGGAGAGGGAAATGTAGACGTTACAGCAGCTTAGCCAGACGGTTGATGTCGGACTGGATCGCTCCGGCGGTGACATCGCGCCCCGCGCCCGGGCCACGGATCACCAGCGGATTATCGCGGTACCAGCGGCTTTCGATCGCGAAGACATTATCGCACGGCAGCAGCGCCGCCAGCGGATGGTCAGGTCGCACCGCCTCGACGCCGACACGGGCTTTACCGTTGGCCTCAAAACGCGCCACATAGCGCAGCACCAGTCCCATCTCGTTCGCCGCTTCCAGACGCTGCACCATCTGCTCGTTAAGCTCTTCACCATTTTCAAAGAAATGGTCCACAGACCCTTCTTCACAGCCAGCAGGCACCAGGGACTCGACGCGGACGGCATCCGGTTCGATGTCGTAACCCGCTTCGCGCGCCAGAATCACCAGCTTACGCATCACGTCTTTACCGGAGAGGTCAACACGCGGGTCAGGCTCGGTTAAGCCCTGCTGCCACGCCTGATCCACCAGGTCGGTAAACGGTACGGTGCCGTCAAACTGCAGGAACAGCCAGGAGAGCGTGCCGGAGAAGATCCCGCTCAGCGCCAGAATGCTGTCGCCGCTTTCAATCAGGTCACGCACAGTGTGGTTAACCGGCAGGCCCGCGCCAACGGTGGCGTTATACAGCCAGTGGCGGCCTGTTTTTTCAAACGCGTCGTGGATCTGACGATATTTATCCGTGCTGCTCGCCCCCGCCAGCTTGTTCGCACTGATAACGTGGAAACCGTGGCTGGCGAAATCCAGATACTGATCCGCAAGCTGTTCGCTGGCGGTGACGTCCAGCACCACCAGATCGTCATACGGGTGCGCGCGCATCCACAGGAACAGCGACTCTTCATCCTGCTCGACGGCCTCATCGTTAAAGAAGGCCAGCGCCCGGCTGGCGTCCAGCCCTTCGTAATTCAGCAGGCTGCGGCGGCTGTCCACCACGCCTGCGAGAATGAATTCAAACCCGGTACGTGCCGAAAGCGTCACCTGCTCGCGGGCGAACAGCTCCAGCCAGCGGGAACCGATGTTGCCTTTACCAAACAGCACCAGGCCGATGCGTTTTTCCGCGCGGAACAGGGAGGTGTGCAAACCCTGAATCAGGCTTTCGGTTGGCCCTTTACGCAGCACGGCGACCAGGCTGATGCCCTCTTCTGACTGCCAGGTAAATTCAACCGGCTGGCCTTTCAGCTGCTGCCAGAAGCGGTGGCAATGCAGCGGGTTACGGGTGACGCCCGCCCCCACCATCGCCACCAGCGCCAGCCCCTGACGCAGGCGAAGCTCGCCCGGCAGGCCCGCTTCATCCAGAATCTTCAGGGCGCTGTCCGCCACTTCAGCGGTATAGCAGAACTGCAGCAGCTGGCGGTCGTTATGCACGCCAACGGCCAGCGGACGCACCTGGGCACGCTTTAACACCAGGTCGATATCTTTATGCGCCAGCTTGAAATCCTGGCCCGCGGGCACCTGGAACTCAATCAGGCAGATGTCATCATGACTGGTGACAATACGCGCCCCGGTACCGGACGCCAGCACGCGCTCGATACGCGTAGAGCCTTGATCCGGGGTATAGCTACAGCGCAGCTGCAGGTCGATATCGCTGCCGGACACCGGCTGCAACGTGCGCGCGTGCAGTACCGGCGCGGCCAGGCGAGCGAGCTCGCTGGCTTCGTCCAGACGCAGCAGCGGCAGCAAACAGGCATCTTTCACTTTACGCGGGTCCGCGCTGTAAACGCCGGCCACGTCGCTCCAGATGGTCACGCGGGACACGCCCGCAAGCGCACCGATTTGCGTTGCCGAATAGTCAGAACCGTTACGGCCCAGCAGCACGGTTTCGCCCGCGTTGCTGCGGCTGATAAAACCGGTGACAACAATACGTTTGCCGGGATGCTGCACCAGGAGCTGTTGCAGCAGCGGATAGGATAACCCTTCATCCACCTGCGGCTGTGCGGCGCGTTCGGCGCGGAGGAAATCACGGGCGTCGAGCCAGGCGGCATCCACACCCAGATGTTGCAGCACGGCAGCCATCAGACGTGCAGACCACACTTCACCGTGGCCCACCACTTCGGCATACACCGCGTCGGTGATCCCGCTGTCCAGCAGGGCCGCCAGACGTTCAAGATCGTGCGTAAAAGCGCTGATCAGCCCGTCGGCAACGTCCGCTGGCAGCAGGCCAGCAATCAGTTCGCTCTGATAGCGGCGTAAGGACTGTTGCACCTGATGCGCAGAAAGGCGATCGGTCTGGCTCAGTTTCAGCCAGCTAATCAACTGGTTGGTGGTGCTGCCCGCCGCGGAGACAACCATCATGTCACCCGGCTGTGAATACTCCGTCATGATCCCTGCAACGCGCAGATAACATTTCACATCAGCAAGACTACTACCACCAAACTTGTGCAGCTGACGACCCTTCGCCCCTGCCTGCGCTATCACACTCATGATTACCCCTTGGCTGCGACCCGGAAGCCATTTTCCAGATCGGCAATTAAATCTTCAGAATCTTCAATACCGGTCGAGATACGCAGCAGCGTCTCGGAAATCCCGGCGGCGGCACGTGCTTCCGGTGCCATACCGGCGTGCGTCATGGTTGCGGCGTGGGAGATCAAGCTTTCAACCCCACCTAATGATTCCGCCAGCGTAAACAATGACAGCCCGCTCAGGAAGCGACGCAGCGTTTGCTCGTCGCCGTCCAGTTCAAAACTTAACATCGCGCCAAACCCTTTCTGCTGGCGCGCGGCAATCTCGTGCCCCTGGTTTTCCGGCAGCGACGGGTGATAAAGCTTCTTCACCAGCGGCTGGGTTTTCAGGAAATCGACAATGGCCTGGGCATTGCGCTGCGCCACTTCCATACGCGGAGAAAGCGTACGGATGCCGCGCAACAGCAGGTAGCTGTCGAACGCCCCGGCGGTGACGCCAATGTTATTGGCCCACCATGCCAGTTCCGTGACAACGTCGGGATCTTTTGCAATCACCACGCCCGCTACCACGTCAGAGTGGCCGTTCAGATATTTAGTGCATGAATGCAATACCAGATCAGCACCCAGTGCGAGTGGGTTCTGAAGGGCCGGACTGAGGAACGTATTATCCACTACACTTATCGCTCCCGCATCCCTTGCGAGCTGACAAATTTTCGCAATATCGACAACGCGCAACAATGGGTTGCTTGGACTTTCCACCAGAACGAGCTTTGGTTTCTCTGCCAGCGCCTGTTTCAGCGCCTGTTCGTCGTTTTGATCGACAAACAGCACGCGATAGCAGCCGCGTTTCGCCAGGCTATCAAACAGGCGATAGCTGCCGCCATAGCAGTCGTGCGGGGCCACCAGCAGGTCGCCCGGCTTCAGAAATACCGTCGTCACCAGGTGAATCGCAGACATCCCGGTGTTGGTCAATACGGCCCCTGCGCCCCCTTCCAGCTCGGCCAGCGCACGCTGGGTCACATCACGCGTAGGGTTGCCACGACGCGAGTAGTCGTGCGCGCGGGGTTCATTAAATCCGGTGAAATTGTAGGTACTGGAAAGATGAATCGGCGGGACAACGCAGCCGTACTGCTCGTCATCATTTAATCCGCTACGCACTGCAATAGTGGCCTGTTTACGCGTCATGGTGAGGGCTTCCTGGCGAATGAGGTGAAAAGTCAGGCACCAGAGTAAACATTCAAATTATGGACGTCAATACATCTGGACATCTAAACTTCTTTGCGTATAGATTGAGCAATGCGCAAATAGCCGTTAAAATTATATGCTTTAGTGCACGCTGCAGCGGCAATATCCGTGCCACGGTATCGTCTCTACGGTAAACTACGCAAGATTACGGTTCAAAACGGGCAGTGACCGGTTTGCACCTTTAGATTAATGACTGAGAGGATTAAAGGTATCTCATGGCTGAATGGAGCGGCGAATATATCAGCCCATACGCTGAGCACGGTAAGAAGAGTGAGCAAGTAAAGAAAATTACGGTTTCCATTCCTCTGAAGGTGTTGAAGATCCTCACCGATGAACGTACGCGTCGTCAGGTGAACAACCTGCGTCACGCGACCAATAGCGAACTGCTGTGCGAAGCGTTCCTGCATGCGTTTACCGGTCAACCGTTGCCAAACGATGACGATCTGCGCAAAGAGCGTAGCGACGAAATCCCGGAAGAGGCGAAGGTGATCATGCGTGAACTGGGTATTGACCCGGATACGTGGGAATACTGAGAAGCGGATACAAAAAAGGCACCTTGCGGTGCCTTTTTTTCGGGAAACTTATTTAGCGCCCGGGATGCTGAAACGCTTGTTGAAGCGGTCAACACGGCCACCGGTTGCAACATCACGCTGCTTACCAGTGTAGAACGGGTGGCATTTGCCGCACACGTCCAGGTTCAGATCGTGACCCACGGTGGAGCGGATCTGGATAGAGTTACCGCAAGAACAGTTTGCAGTAATCATTTCGTATTTCGGGTGAATATCTTTTTTCATGGGAGAACCTCAGTTAAGGCCGCGTCGCTCTTCCAGCCCTAACGCCAGACACCACGCGATGTTGAATGTAAGTTCTTTGGCGTAAAGTACACCAAAGGCGGCGAATCATACAGAATTTGACCAACGTATGCAAACTGATCCGCACGCCGCTTCCACTAATGTGTATACTAACGCGCCACTTTTCAAGTCAGGAAGATTCGATGCCCGTCGCTCACGTTGCCCTGCCCGTTCCGCTTCCCCGCACCTTTGACTACCTGCTGCCCGACAGCATGAGCGCCAAAGCGGGCTGTCGCGTGACCGTGCCGTTTGGCAAACAACAGCGTGTGGGGATCGTTGTTTCCGTCAGCGATAAAAGCGAACTCCCCCTTAATGAGCTGAAATCGGTCATTGAGGTACTGGACAGCGAACCGGTTTACTCCACCAGCACCTGGCGACTGCTACTGTGGGCGGCTGATTACTACCATCATCCGATTGGGGATGTCCTGTTCCACGCCCTGCCTATCCTGCTGCGCCAGGGTAAGAGCGCCAGCCATGCGCCGATGTGGTACTGGTTTGCCACCGAGCAAGGGCAAGCCGTAGACATTAATAGCCTCAAACGATCGCAGAAACAGCAGCAGGCGCTGGCCGCTCTACGCCAGGGTAACATCTGGCGGCATCAGGTCGACGAACTTGAGGTGAGCGAAGCCGCTTTACAGGCCCTGAGAAAGAAAGGTCTGAGCGAGCTGGCAAGCCAGGCCCCAGCCCTTCACGACTGGCGCGACGGCTTCTCCGTTTCAGGGGATCGTCTGCGCCTGAATACCGAGCAGGCCACCGCGGTCGGCGCCATTCACAGCGCCTCGGACCATTTTTCTGCCTGGCTGCTGGCGGGCGTCACCGGTTCCGGTAAGACCGAAGTGTATCTGAGCGTGCTGGAAAACGTGCTCGCGCAGGGCAAACAGGCGCTGGTCATGGTGCCGGAAATTGGCTTAACCCCTCAAACCATCGCTCGATTCCGCGAGCGCTTTAACGCGCCGGTTGAGGTCCTGCACTCCGGTCTGAACGACAGCGAACGCCTCAGCGCCTGGCTGAAAGCGAAAAATGGCGAAGCGGCGATTGTGATCGGCACCCGCTCGTCGCTGTTTACGCCGTTTAAAAATCTTGGCGTGATCGTGATCGACGAAGAGCACGACAGCTCCTATAAGCAACAGGAAGGCTGGCGCTACCATGCCCGCGATCTGGCAGTTTATCGCGCCCACAGCGAGCAAATTCCGATCATTCTCGGCTCCGCCACCCCTGCGCTCGAAACCCTGCACAACGTGCGCCAGCGCAAATATCATATGCTGCGTCTGACGCGTCGTGCCGGGAATGCCCGTCCGGCCATTCAGCACGTGCTCGATCTAAAAGGTCAGCAGGTTCAGGCCGGGCTAGCACCCGCATTGATTATCCGCATGCGTCAGCATTTGCAGGCGGGCAACCAGGTAATTCTGTTCCTCAACCGCCGCGGATTTGCACCCGCCCTGCTGTGCCACGACTGCGGCTGGATTGCGGAATGCCCACGCTGTGACCACTACTACACCTTCCATCAGGCACAGCGCCACCTGCGTTGTCACCACTGCGACAGCCAGCGTCCGGTGCCGCGCCAGTGTCCATCGTGCGGGTCAACGCATATCGTGCCGGTCGGACTAGGAACGGAACAGCTTGAGCAGGCGCTGGCGCCCTTCTTCCCTGACGTTCCAATCTCTCGTATCGACAGAGACACCACCAGCCGCAAGGGCGCGCTGGAACAGCAGCTCGCGGAAGTACATCGCGGCGGGGCGCGCATTCTGATTGGTACCCAAATGCTGGCAAAAGGGCACCACTTCCCGGACGTCACGCTGGTCGCCCTGCTGGACGTGGACGGCGCGCTGTTCTCTGCGGATTTCCGCGCGGCCGAGCGTTTTGCCCAGCTCTATACCCAGGTGGCCGGACGGGCAGGGCGCGCAGGCAAACAGGGCGAAGTGGTTCTGCAGACGCACCACCCTGAGCACCCGCTGCTGCAAACCCTGCTGCACAAAGGCTATGACGCCTTTGCCGAGCAGGCGCTGGCCGAACGACAGACCATGCAGCTGCCGCCGTGGACCAGCCACGTCATCATCCGCGCGGAAGATCATAACAACCAGCAGGCACCGCTTTTCCTGCAGCAGCTGAGAAATCTCCTGCAGGCCAGCCCCCTGGTGGATAATCAGCTGTGGATCCTGGGTCCGGTACCGGCGCTGGCGCCGAAACGCGGCGGACGTTTCCGCTGGCAAATTTTGCTCCAGCATCCTTCGCGGATCCGTTTACAGCACATTGTTAGCGGCACGCTGGCGCTGATCAACACCCTGCCTGAAGCACGTAAAGTGAAGTGGGTGCTGGACGTCGATCCCATCGAAGGCTGAAGACGGATCGAAAAATTTAACGCTCCTCACACTTTTTATGAAAATTCTGTAACCGATTCCATTAACTATCTGTAAAAATGGTGATGTCAGAAGTTCGGTGTTCAGGCGAGGAGAAGACGTTGAAGTCCAGGAAAGAGGTTGCCACGGCGACCATGAAAGACGTTGCCGAGAAAGCACAAGTCTCAACGGCAACCGTGTCCCGCGCATTAATGAACCCGGATAAAGTCTCCCAGGCGACCCGCAACCGGGTTGAGCAGGCTGCGCTTGAAGTGGGTTATTTCCCACAGGCGATGGGGCGCAACGTCAAACGCAATGAGTCACGCACAATCCTTGTGATTGTGCCGGACATCTGCGATCCCTTCTTCAGTGAGATTATCCGCGGTATAGAAGTGACGGCAGCGGAACAAGGCTACCTCGTTCTGATTGGCGACTGCGCCCATCAGAACCAGCAGGAAAAGACCTTTATCGACCTTATTATCACCAAGCAGATCGACGGCATGCTGCTGCTTGGCTCGCGCCTGCCGTTTGACGCCAGCATCGAAGAACAACGCAATTTACCGCCGATGGTCATGGCTAACGAGTTTGCCCCTGAACTTGAGCTGCCGACGGTCCATATCGATAACCTCACCGCCGCATTCAACGCGGTGAACTATCTTCAGGAGCTGGGGCATAAGCGCATTGGCTGTATTGCCGGGCCAGAAGAGATGCCGCTGTGCCACTACCGCCTGCAGGGCTACGTTCAGGCACTGCGCCGTACTGGCGTTACCGTCGATCCGCACTACATTGCCCGCGGTGATTTTACCTTCGCAGCCGGTGGCCAGGCGCTGGAGAAGCTTCTGGACCTGCCTGAACCGCCAACCGCCGTATTTTGTCACAGCGACGTGATGGCGCTGGGCGCGTTATCGTACGCCAAACGCCGCGGCCTGCGCATACCGAAAGATTTATCCATCATCGGATTCGATAATATTTCGCTTTCAGAATTTTGCGATCCGCCGCTCTCAACGGTCGCGCAACCGCGCTATCAAATCGGTCGCGAAGCGATGCTGCTTCTGCTGGATCAGCTTCACGGTCAAACAGTTAGCAGCGGCTCGCGGTTGCTGGACTGCGAACTGATAGTCCGGGGCTCTACCCAGGCATTGACTTAACGTAAACGTCTTTAGGACACCCTTATCTGGTCAAAGCCCCGCCGCTTAAGTAACATGGCGGGCTGACGAACGAATAAATACAGCGAAACGATAGTGGCACAACGAGATTATGTACGTCGCGGCCAGCCGGCACCTTCGCGACGCAAAAAGAGTAGCTCAAGGAAAAAGCAACGTAGCCTGCCTGCTGTCTCGCCAGCAATGGTCGCTATTGCTGCGGCTGTTGTCGTCGCCTTTATTGGTGGTCTGTACTTCATCACGCACCATAAAAAGGAAGAGTCCGAGGCGCTTCAGGCCAGTAAAGTGGCCGGTAATGGCCTTCCTCCGAAACCTGAAGAGCGCTGGCGCTATATCAAAGAGCTGGAAAGCCGCCAGCCTGGCGTGCGTGCGCCTACCGAGCCCTCTGCCGGTGGTGAAGTGAAGAATGCCGATCAGCTGACGGACGAGCAGCGCCAATTGCTGGCACAAATGCAGGCCGATATGCGCCAGCAGCCGACGCAGCTGAACGAAGTGCCATGGAATGAACAAACGCCAGCGCAGCGTCAGCAAACGTTGCAGTTGCAGCGTCAGCGCCAGGCTCAAATTCAGCAGCAACAGCAGCAGCAGTGGACGCAAACTCAGCCGGTACAGCAGCCGAAGGCACAGCCTTACCAGCAACCGCAGCAGCAGACGCGTACGGTACAATCTCAGCCTGTTCAGCAGCAGCCAAAAGCACAGCCGCAAAAACAGGCGGCTCAACCGTATCAGGATCTGCTCCAGACGCCAGCGCATACCACTGCACAGCAGCCGAAAACGCAGCAGGCTGCGCCGGTGACCAAAGAGACCGAAGCGCCGAAGCAGACGGCGGAGAAAAAAGACGAACGTCGCTGGATGGTACAGTGCGGTTCGTTTAAAGGTGCGGAGCAGGCCGAAACCGTGCGTGCTCAGCTGGCATTTGAAGGGTTTGATTCACGCATTACCACCAATAATGGCTGGAATCGCGTGGTGATTGGCCCGGTCAAAGGCAAAGAAAACGCCGATGGCACCCTTTCTCGTTTGAAAGTGGCCGGCCACACAAACTGCATTCGACTCGCCTCCGGGGGTTGAAACCCCCAAAATCTCCCCCATCTATCATTTAATTCAGCCCTGAGCACAGGCTCAGGGCTTCTGTTTCCCGAATTTGTAACCAGGGGGTCTGCTCGTGACAACAATAGTAAGTGTACGCCGTAACGGCCATGTGGTAATCGCCGGTGATGGCCAGGCCACGCTGGGTAATACCGTCATGAAAGGCAACGTGAAGAAAGTCCGTCGTCTCTATAACGACAAAGTGATCGCCGGTTTTGCAGGCGGTACAGCTGATGCCTTCACGCTGTTTGAACTGTTTGAACGCAAGCTTGAAATGCACCAGGGTCATCTGGTGAAAGCGGCCGTTGAGCTGGCAAAAGACTGGCGTACCGACCGTATGCTGCGCAAGCTCGAAGCGCTGCTGGCGGTAGCCGATGAAACCGCTTCGCTGATCATCACCGGTAACGGTGACGTTATTCAGCCTGAGAATGACCTGATTGCCATCGGCTCTGGCGGCCCTTATGCCCAGGCTGCAGCCCGCGCGCTGTTGGAAAATACCGACATGAACGCACGTGATATCGCGGTGAAGGCGTTGGATATTGCAGGTGATATCTGCATCTATACCAACCATAACCACACCATCGAAGAATTGACCTCCAAAGCGTAAGGATCTCCCATGTCTGAAATGACCCCACGCGAAATTGTCAGCGAACTGAACAAACACATTATCGGCCAGGATAACGCCAAGCGCTCCGTGGCTATCGCTCTGCGTAACCGCTGGCGTCGTATGCAGCTTGACGAAGAGCTGCGCCATGAAGTGACGCCGAAAAACATTCTGATGATCGGCCCAACCGGCGTCGGTAAAACCGAAATTGCCCGTCGTCTGGCGAAGCTGGCGAACGCGCCTTTCATCAAAGTCGAAGCTACCAAGTTCACCGAAGTGGGCTATGTGGGTAAAGAAGTGGACTCCATCATCCGCGATCTAACCGATTCGGCGATCAAAATGGTACGCGTCCAGGCAATTGAGAAAAACCGCTATCGCGCGGAAGAGATGGCCGAAGAGCGCATTCTCGACGTGCTGATCCCACCGGCGAAAAACAACTGGGGCCAGGCTGAGCAGCAGGCTGAACCGTCTGCCGCGCGTCAGGCATTCCGCAAAAAACTGCGTGAAGGCCAGCTGGATGATAAAGAGATTGAGATCGATCTTGCTGCCGCGCCAATGGGTGTAGAAATCATGGCACCTCCTGGCATGGAAGAGATGACCAGCCAGCTGCAGTCCATGTTCCAGAACCTGGGCGGCCAGAAGCAGAAAGCACGTAAGCTGAAAATCAAAGACGCGATGAAGCTGCTGATTGAAGAAGAAGCGGCGAAGCTGGTGAACCCGGAAGAGCTGAAGCAGGATGCTATCGACGCGGTTGAGCAGCACGGCATCGTGTTCATCGACGAAATAGACAAAATTTGTAAGCGCGGCGGCAACAGCTCCGGCCCGGACGTGTCCCGTGAAGGCGTTCAGCGCGACCTGCTGCCGCTGGTTGAAGGCTGCACCGTCTCCACCAAGCACGGTATGGTGAAAACGGACCACATCCTGTTTATCGCTTCCGGCGCGTTCCAGGTTGCCAGCCCGTCTGACCTGATCCCGGAACTGCAGGGTCGTCTGCCGATCCGCGTTGAACTGCAGGCGCTGACCACCGAAGATTTCGAACGCATCCTGACCGAGCCAAACGCCTCTGCGACCGTACAGTACAAAGCGCTGATGGCGACCGAAGGCGTGAACCTGGAGTTCACCGAAGACGGTATCAAACGTATCGCCCAGGCCGCGTGGCAGGTTAACGAAACCACCGAAAACATCGGTGCGCGTCGTCTGCATACCGTGCTGGAACGCCTGGTGGAGGATATCTCTTATGATGCGAGCGACCTTAACGGTCAAACCATTACCATTGACGCTGAATATGTGAGCAAACATCTTGATGCGTTAGTGGCAGATGAAGATCTTAGCCGTTTTATCCTATAATCGCGGTTATTGCATTCTCATCACCGTTAATGGGGGCTAATGCCCCCATTTTTATTGGCTAAATACTTATGACTGATATCAGCCGTACTCAGGCGTGGCTCGAAAGTCTACGCCCTAAAACGCTTCCTCTGGCCTTTGCCGCCATTATCGTCGGCACGGCACTTGCCTGGTGGCAAGGTTATTTTGATCCTCTGGTCGCTGCGCTGGCATTGATTACCGCAGGGCTGCTGCAAATTCTCTCCAATCTCGCTAACGACTACGGTGATGCGGTGAAAGGCAGTGACAAACCTGACCGTATCGGACCGCTGCGCGGGATGCAGAAAGGGGTGATTACCCAGGCACAGATGAAGCGCGCGCTGATTATCACCGTGGTACTGATTTGTTTATCGGGTCTGGCACTGGTGACGGTCGCCTCGAAAACCACCAGCGACTTCATCGGCTTCCTGGTGCTGGGCTTGCTCGCAATTATCGCGGCCATTACCTACACCGTCGGTACGCGTCCTTACGGGTATATTGGCCTCGGGGATATCTCCGTGCTGGTGTTCTTCGGCTGGCTGAGCGTGATGGGGAGTTGGTACCTGCAGGTGCATACCGTTATCCCTGCCCTTTTCCTGCCCGCAACCGCCTGCGGTCTGCTGGCTACGGCGGTACTCAACATCAATAACCTGCGCGATATCGACAGTGACCGTGAGAACGGTAAAAACACGCTGGCGGTACGTCTGGGGCCGGTCAATGCGCGCCGCTATCATGCCTGCCTGCTGATTGGTGCCCTGGTTTGTCTGGCACTGTTTAATCTGATCTCGCTGCACAGCGTATGGGGCTGGCTGTTTATACTCGCCGCGCCGCTGCTGATTAAGCAGGCCCGCTTCGTCATGCGTGAACTTAGCCCGGCCGCGATGCCGCCGATGCTGGAACGAACGGTAAAAGGCGCCCTGCTGACTAACCTGTTGTTCGTCATTGGGATTGTCTTAAGCCAGACGCTCAGTTAGCTGACAAATATCAATTAACAATTGATGATTTTGCCAACAACGCATTTAGCACGATATACTGAACACATTCGCAGCAACTGAGCGGTAAACCTATGAAATACGATACCTCCGAGCTTTGTGACATCTACCAGGAAGATGTCAACGTCGTTGAACCGCTGTTCTCCAACTTTGGTGGACGGTCGTCGTTTGGCGGACAAATCGTCACGGTGAAATGTTTCGAGGACAACGGGTTGCTGTACGATCTGCTCGAACAGAACGGTCGTGGCCGCGTTTTGGTCGTCGATGGCGGCGGTTCCGTGCGTCGCGCTCTGATAGATGCAGAGCTGGCCGGCATTGCCGTGCAGAACGAGTGGGAAGGCATTGTGGTGTACGGTTCCGTGCGCCAGGTGGACGATCTCGAAGACCTGGATATCGGGATTCAGGCGATTGCGGCCATTCCGGTAGGCGCAGCGGGTGACGGCATCGGTGAAAGCGACGTCCGCGTCAATTTTGGCGGCGTGACCTTCTTCTCCGGCGACCATCTTTACGCTGATAACACCGGGATTATTCTTTCGGAAGATCCGCTGGATATTGAGTAATAAAACAGTAAGCGTAAATCATAAAAAAACCGCCAATAACAATGTGGCGGTTTTTTTTGTCCCGCGGGCAATGGGAATCAGACTTCTTCCATACGTCCCAGCAGCGCCTGCAGGCGATCCTGCCAGCCGTTCTGCTGTTCGCGCAGCTGGTTGTTTTCACGCTCCAGTTCTTCGCGGCTGTGCTGCGCGTTCTGCACTTCCTGCGCCAGGCTGTTGTTTTTCTCTTTCAGCTCTTCAATTTCCATTTGCAGCAGCGTGATGGTGTCAATCGCCTGCTGTACTTTCGATTCCAGTTTCTCAAACACTTCTAAAGACATGATGCTACCTCTCCTGAATTGCAAGGCGACGCTTTAACGTAAACGCGCACGACATATTTCATCGATTGTATGGAGCGCGGCGCTCTGTGTCCAGCGACACGCCGCGTAGATCGCGGTTTGCAACACTTTTCGGTCTCGTCCTGGTGCGTTCGCGGCATATACCACTAAGTTGTTAACTCATTCGTTAATGAAATGATTCAGCTCACATTCCATTTCTGATGCAAAAACGCGCTTTATGGCGCGAAAACGCTCATTTTATTGACGCAGACCACACATTTTGATTTCGATATTTCTCGTTTTTGCTCGTTAACGATAAATTAACACTATGTCTACAGGGCATCGTGGCTGTCACGGGCGACCACGCTAACAATAAACATCAATTTCTTCAGGATTCCGATTATGAGTCAGACATCAACCTTAAAAGGCCAGTGCATTGCCGAGTTCCTTGGTACCGGGTTGTTGATATTCTTCGGAGTGGGCTGTGTCGCTGCACTGAAAGTGGCGGGTGCCAGTTTTGGTCAGTGGGAAATCAGTATCATCTGGGGTCTGGGCGTGGCGATGGCCATCTACCTGACTGCAGGGGTTTCTGGTGCACATCTTAACCCGGCGGTGACTATCGCACTGTGGCTGTTCGCGTGCTTCGACGGACGCAAAGTTGTTCCCTTCATTCTTTCTCAGTTTGCCGGCGCGTTTTGTGCAGCGGCGTTAGTTTACGGGCTTTATTACAATCTTTTCATCGACTTCGAACAGACGCATCATATGGTGCGCGGCAGCGTCGAAAGTCTGGATCTGGCAGGCATCTTCTCAACCTATCCAAACCCGCATATCAATTTTGTGCAGGCGTTCGCAGTTGAAATGGTGATTACCGCTATTCTGATGGGCGTTATCCTGGCGCTGACCGACGACGGAAACGGCATTCCGCGTGGCCCGCTGGCACCTTTGCTGATTGGTCTGCTGATTGCGGTGATCGGCGCATCCATGGGCCCGCTGACCGGGTTTGCGATGAACCCGGCGCGTGATATCGGACCGAAAGCCTTCGCGTTTATCGCGGGATGGGGCGACGTGGCCTTTACTGGCGGGAAAGATATCCCTTACTTCCTGGTACCGCTGTTTGCGCCGGTAGTTGGGGCTGCGCTGGGCGCGTTTAGCTACCGCAAATTAATTGGTCGCCACTTACCGTGCGACACCTGTGTGGAAGAGGAGAAGGAAACGACTTCTACCGCACAACAAAAAGCTTCGCTGTAATCTGACTACGGGACACATACCATGACCGAAAAAAAATATATCGTTGCGCTCGACCAGGGCACTACCAGCTCCCGCGCTGTCGTAATGGATCATGACGCGAACATTGTCAGCGTGTCTCAACGTGAATTTGAGCAAATTTACCCTCGTCCAGGCTGGGTAGAACATGACCCAATGGAGATCTGGGCTTCACAAAGCTCAACGCTGGTTGAAGTACTGGCGAAAGCCGATATCAGTTCCGACGAGATTGCCGCTATCGGTATTACCAACCAGCGTGAAACGACGATTGTCTGGGAACGCGAAACCGGTAAGCCTATCTATAACGCTATTGTCTGGCAGTGCCGCCGTACCTCAGAAATCTGTGAACAGCTGAAGCGTGACGGGATGGAAGAGTACGTGCGCAGCGCCACCGGTCTGGTGGTTGACCCGTACTTCTCCGGCACCAAAGTGAAGTGGATCCTCGACCACGTGGAAGGTTCACGCGAGCGTGCAAAACGCGGCGAGCTGCTGTTCGGGACCGTTGATACCTGGCTTATCTGGAAGATGACCCAGGGACGCGTTCACGTTACCGACTACACCAACGCCTCGCGTACCATGCTGTTCAACATCAACACCCTGGAGTGGGATGACAAGATGCTGGACGCGCTGGATATCCCACGCGCGATGCTGCCTGAAGTGCGCAAGTCTTCAGAAGTCTACGGTCAGACCAACATTGGCGGTAAAGGCGGCACCCGTATTCCTATCGCCGGTATCGCCGGTGACCAGCAGGCGGCACTGTTCGGCCAGCTGTGCGTCAAAGAAGGGATGGCGAAGAACACCTACGGCACCGGCTGCTTTATGCTGATGAATACCGGTGAGAAAGCGGTGAAATCAGAAAACGGCCTGCTGACCACCATCGCCTGCGGCCCTCGCGGTGAAGTGAACTACGCCCTGGAAGGTGCGGTGTTTATGGCGGGTGCGTCTATTCAGTGGCTGCGTGACGAGATGAAGCTGATTAGCGATGCCTTCGACTCCGAATACTTTGCAACCAAAGTGAAGGACACCAACGGTGTGTACGTGGTGCCAGCGTTCACCGGCCTGGGCGCACCGTACTGGGATCCCTATGCACGCGGTGCGATTTTCGGTCTGACGCGTGGTGTGAACTCGAACCACATTATTCGCGCCACCCTGGAATCCATTGCCTACCAGACGCGCGACGTGCTGGAAGCGATGCAGGCAGACTCCGGCATTCGCCTGCACGCCCTGCGCGTGGACGGCGGCGCGGTAGCGAATAACTTCCTGATGCAGTTCCAGTCCGACATTCTGGGTACCCGCGTTGAGCGCCCTGAAGTGCGTGAAGTCACGGCGCTGGGTGCGGCATATCTTGCCGGTCTGGCGGTAGGCTTCTGGCAGAACCTGGACGAGCTGCAGGAAAAAGCGGTTATCGAACGCGAGTTCCGCCCGGGCATCGAAACCACCGAGCGCAACTTCCGCTACAGCGGCTGGAAGAAAGCAGTGAAGCGCGCCCTGGCGTGGGAAGAGCACGACGAGTAATCCTATATTCCCTCTCCCATGGGGAGAGGGTCAGGGAGAGGGGCCCAAACAGCACCGGTCCCCTCTCCCCTCCCCACTCTGTGATAAACTTCGTGCAATTCCTTTTGATTGCACGAGTACCTCATGAAACGTGAACTTGCTATCGAGTTTTCCCGCGTCACCGAAGCGGCCGCCCTCGCAGGCTATAAATGGCTGGGGCGTGGCGACAAAAATACCGCGGACGGTGCTGCTGTCCATGCCATGCGCATTGTACTTAACCAGGTCAACATCGACGGCACTATCGTCATTGGCGAAGGCGAGATCGACGAAGCGCCAATGCTCTATATCGGTGAAAAAGTCGGTACCGGCAAAGGCGATGCGGTGGATATCGCCGTAGACCCGATTGAAGGCACCCGCATGACGGCGATGGGGCAGGCCAACGCGCTTGCGGTTCTGGCCGTGGGCGATAAAGGCTGCTTCCTTAACGCGCCGGATATGTACATGGAAAAGCTGATAGTCGGTCCTGGTGCGAAGGGCGCAATCGACCTCAGCCTGCCGCTGGAAGAGAACCTGCGCAACATCGCCAGAGCTTTGGGCAAACCCCTGAGTGAACTGACCGTGACGATTCTGGCAAAACCGCGCCACGACGCCACCATCGCGCAGATGCAAAAGCTCGGCGTGCGCGTGTTTGCCATTCCGGATGGCGATGTTGCCGCCTCAATTCTGACCTGCATGCCGGACAGCGAAGTAGACGTGCTGTACGGCATCGGCGGTGCGCCGGAGGGCGTGGTCTCGGCGGCGGTGATCCGCGCGCTGGACGGCGATATGCAGGCGCGCCTGCTGCCCCGCCATGAGGTGAAAGGCGACAGCGACGAGAACCGCCGTATCGGTGAAAACGAGCTGGCGCGCTGCGAAGCAATGGGTATCGAAGCCAATAAGGTTCTCGCGCTGAATGAAATGGCACGCAGCGACAACGTTGTCTTCTCCGCCACCGGCATCACCAAAGGTGACCTGCTGGACGGCATCACCCGCAAGGGCAATATGGCGACCACCGAAACGCTGCTGATCCGCGGTAAATCGCGCACCATTCGCCGCATTCAGTCCATCCACTATCTCGATCGTAAAGACCCGGACGTACAGACGCACATTCTGTAAAACCGTTTGATCGATAGAGCTTTCCGGCCCGAAGGGGCTGGAAATGTTTCCCACAAGTACGGAAGATAGAACAGAGAAACAGCACAGGAGAAGATCATGGCGGACTGGGTAACAGGTAAAGTCACAAAGATAGAGTTCTGGACCGATGCGCTATTTAGTCTCACCCTGCATGCTCCCGTTCACCCGTTTAAGGCCGGACAATTTGCGAAGCTGGGGCTGGATGTCGACGGCGAACGCGTGCAGCGCGCCTACTCTTACGTTAACGCGCCGGATAATCCGGATCTTGAGTTCTATCTGGTGACCGTCCCGGACGGTAAGCTCAGCCCGCGCCTTGCCGCCCTTAAGCCCGGTGACGATGTGCAAATTGTGAGTGAAGCAGCAGGTTTCTTTGTACTCGAAGAGATCCCTGATTGTGACACGCTCTGGATGCTGGCAACCGGCACGGCCATTGGCCCCTACCTCTCCATTCTGCAATATGGCAAAGACCTTGAGCGCTTTAAAAACATCGTGCTGGTGCATGCTGCGCGCTACGCCGCAGACCTGAGCTACTTGCCGCAGATGCAGGCGCTGGAACAGCGATATGGCGGGAAGCTGAAAATTCAGACCGTCGTCAGCCGCGAAACCGTAGCAGGTACGCTGACCGGTCGCGTGCCGGCGTTAATTGAGAGTGGTGTGCTGGAAAACGCAGTGGGTTTGCCGATGACTGCAGACACCAGCCACGTCATGCTGTGTGGTAACCCGCAGATGGTTCGGGATACGCAACAGCTTCTGAAGGATACCCGGCAGATGACGAAACATCTTCGCCGCCGACCGGGTCATATGACTGCCGAACACTACTGGTGATCAGCGGTACTTCACCTCAAGGGTGTCTTTACCGTATTTATTTTCGCTCTGGGTGCCGATAAACGCGCCCAGATCGACAATCATCATCACGAAGATAACGGACGGCAGCAGTCTGCCCACCACCCAGGGAAGAATGGACGGCAGCATCCCCCAGTTCCCTGCGACCAGCATCCACGCCAGAATAATCAGAAAGGCCCACGCGCCGGAACGGCCACGATCGTGAAGACGTTTCACCACCACGGCAGCCGTTGGCCACAGCAAACAGACCAGCGCAAAAGCCGCCGTTTGCGTGCTCAACCAGGCATTGTACGCAACGAAAAACAGAAGCAGCATGGCGACAACCCACGTCACCATCCAGACCCAGAAATCACGGCGTCCGATACGCCCTTTGAATGAAAACAGCCACTGCTGTATGGTCATGTAAGGTTCCTTATTATCATTTAGTCCGCATTTTACCCTGGAGTTGTGACCTTTTGACAAGCCGGGCAGATATCGTTTTAATCATGAGCACTTACG
This sequence comes from Enterobacter sp. T2, assembly GCF_010692925.1. Taxonomy (NCBI): domain Bacteria; kingdom Pseudomonadati; phylum Pseudomonadota; class Gammaproteobacteria; order Enterobacterales; family Enterobacteriaceae; genus Enterobacter; species Enterobacter sp. T2. The sequence goes on from NZ_CP048736.1 coordinate 4,732,656, forward strand.
GCCAGGGGCAATGTTGATGAAAAGTTCGGCACACACTCTCTTCCTGTGTATAGCGATGCTTGGCGCGGGTTTTCCGCTGCACGCCGCCGACACGTCGGCCCCTACCACAGCACCCTATTTGCTGGCAGGCGCGCCGTCGTTCGATCAATCCATCAGTCAGTTTCGTGAAACCTTCAATCAGACCAACCCTACGTTGCCGCTGGATGAGTTTCGCGCGATTGATAGCTCTCGTGATACCCCAACCCTGACCCGCGCGGCGAGCAAGATAAACGAAAACTTGTATGCCTCCACGGCGCTGGAGCGTGGGACGTTAAAAATCAAAAGCATGCAAATCACCTGGCTACCGATCCAGGGCCCAGAGCAGAAAGCGGCAAAAACGAAGGCGCAGGAGTACATGAGCGCGGTATTACAGGCGTTTACGCCCGCGCTGACGAAAAAGCAAAGCCAGCAAAAGCTGCAAAAGCTGCTGGCCGCGGGTAAAAACAAGCGGTACTACGCCACAACTGAAGGGGCAATTCGCTATGTGGTGGCGGATAACGGCGAAAAAGGACTGACCTTCGCAGTTGAACCGATTAAGCTGGCGCTATCTGACACCCTCGGCGGGGCGAATTAATGACAAAAAGCAAAGCCTTTCGAGGGAAAATCTCTATACTGATTCACAGACCATGCTGCCCGACAGGGCGGCCATATTCCTTAATTCGCTTATTTAGCGTGGAGAATTGAAATGCGACATCCTTTAGTGATGGGTAACTGGAAACTGAACGGCAGCCGCCACATGGTAAACGAACTGGTTGCGAACCTGCGTAAAGAGCTGGCTGGCGTAACGGGCTGCGCGGTTGCTATCGCTCCGCCGGATATGTACCTGGACCTGGCTAAACGCGCCGCTGACGGCAGCCACATCATTCTGGGTGCACAGAACGTTGACGTTAATCTGTCTGGCGCGTTCACCGGTGAAACTTCCGCTGAAATGCTGAAAGATATCGGCGCAAAATACATCATCATCGGCCACTCAGAGCGTCGCACCTACCACAAAGAATCCGACGAGTTCATCGCGAAGAAATTCGCTGTGCTGAAAGAGCAGGGTCTGATCCCGGTTCTGTGCATCGGTGAAACCGAAGCAGAAAACGAAGCGGGCAAAACCGAAGAAGTGTGCGCACGTCAGATCGACGCGGTTCTGAAAACGCAGGGCGCAGCAGCGTTCGAAGGTGCAGTCATTGCTTACGAGCCAGTCTGGGCGATCGGTACCGGCAAATCTGCAACGCCAGCGCAGGCTCAGGCCGTGCACAAATTCATCCGTGACCACATTGCTAAAGCCGATGCGAAAGTGGCTGAGCAAGTGATTATCCAGTACGGCGGTTCCGTAAACGCTTCCAACGCTGCTGAGCTGTTCACCCAGCCAGACATCGATGGCGCGCTGGTTGGCGGTGCATCCCTGAAAGCTGACGCTTTCGCGGTGATCGTTAAAGCGGCAGAAGCGGCTAAACAGGCGTAATTGCCTTTGGGGCGGGTGGCGCTTCGCTAACCCGCCCTACGCTCTTCTCCTCCCTCTCCCTTCGGGAGAGGGTTGGGCGGACTACACTTTCCCCAGCAAGCTAAACCACAGATAATCCAGCGGCAGCAGCACCAGATACGTCGCAACAGCCAGCGCCAGACAGAGCATCATCCCCGCCTTTGCAGGCACCTTCCCTAGCCCCATCGCCACAACAATCGGCGACGCCTGATACGGCAGCAGCGGCGTGGAATAACCCAGTACCTGAATCATAATCACCGACAGCAGCGGGAAGCCGGTGGCATCTGAGAAGCTCTGTGCCAGGGTGGTATACAGCGCCGGAACGCCGTTGGCAGTCATAATGAAGTTGAGCGCGGTGGTGATACCGGTCAGCGCCAGGAAACTGGTGAACGGTTTGTCTGCGTCCAGCGGCATAATGCGGAGCAACGCTTCGCCCACCGCCGTACCGATACCGGTTTGCGTTACCACGATGGCCAGCCCAAGAATGCCTGCAACATAGAGGCAGGTACGCATATTCACCCCCGCAGAAAACTCTTCCCCGGTGATAAAACCAACGCGCGGCAGCATAACGATGACGGACGCCGCCAGCCCAGTCCATGCCGGCCCAATACCATGCCAGCTCTCCGTGACCCACATCACCAGCACCACCGCCAGCAGCCAGGCGAGGCGCTTTTCATCCTGCCCCATGGGTTCAGATGGCGCCAGATCCTTCGGCGGTTTTGGGCTGCCGGGGAATAACCAGCAGATGAGGCCAATCAGGATCAGTCCTTTGAGAATGCCCAGCACCGGGGTGTGCAGCAGCAGATACGGAACATAGTTCAGGTGGATGCCGTACGAGCCTTCCGCCGCACCGCTCATCACCAGGTTAGGGACGTTAGCAGGCAGGATAGTTGCCGAGAGCTGGAAAGTGCCGAACCCCACAGCCAGCGCCAGACCAAACCAGGCGCGGGAACCGTCAGGGATACCGGCACGTTTCGCCATCGCCGCAACAATCGGCATCAGCAGCGCAATACGCCCCATATTTGACGGCATCACAAACGCCAACGCATAGCTCAGCAGCACCACACTCGCCACCATCACTATCCAGGAATCGGTAAGCTTTGCTGACAGCGCCCGGGCGGCCCTGTCAGCCAGACCGGTTTTACGGATCGCCACCCCCAGTACAAAACCGCTGAATACCAGCCAGAAAGCCGACGAGGCAAAGCCGCCGAAAATGGCTTCCGGCGGGGCGATTCTGGCGGCCATCGCTGCCGTGAAAAACAGCAGCGCGGTGATAAATTCTGGCAGTAGCGACGTCGCCCATAGCACGATGGTGACGCCAACAATCAACGAAGGCAGCAGCAGAGGATGAGATAACCAGAGCGACATACCTGTCTCCTGTAGATTTTTTCAGCAAGTCTACGGCGACAGGCAGGACGAGTAAACGCTATTTATGGTGGGGTCACTTCAGGATAGTGCATTGATGATCCTGCAATTCCTCAGCCGAGGCGCGGTTAAGCATGAGCAGGTTTCGCTCGGTCGCCAGCAAAACAAACGAACCATCCGACTGCTGCGCCATCGCCAGCGCAAAGCGCCCCATGTGGTCGCGCGCTTCGGGTAGCTCTTCCGCCAGCATCATAAACGGGCTGCGCTGGACCAGTTCATTCTCCGTTACCCGTCGGGCAAGATACTCGTGCCCCTCCAGCCCACCGGGTAGAGGTAGCCACTGGGTGCTGATGTCGCCCTGTGCCGCATTGAGTTTCTCACGTACGTCCGGGCGCAGACAGGAGATATGAATATGGAAATGGTTCTGCGTACGGCCAGTCGGCGAGTTAATCGTCAGTGAAATGGCGCTGTCAGGCACCTCAGATCCCCGCTTCAGGGTCATAAAGCTGCGCGACTGCCACGCCAGCCAGAAGAAATTTGGCGTGTGAGGCTCGGTCAGGAGCGGGCTTTCGGTTCCATTAATGCGGTATGTCGGCATCAGCAGATACTGCAACGGCCCGTTGCGGTCTTTAAATACGACATAGCCCGCATCAGGCTTCACCTGTGCGCAGGGTGCCGGGTTACGGTGTTGCAGTTGATTAGGCAGGCACTGGTCGAGAACGATATGACGCAACGCATTCGGATTACCCGCTTTTATCCAGTACACGCCGCCAGCGGCAAGGGCGATGATAATAAGGATCAATAAGATAATTTTTTTCACAACGCGTTCCCTGTTTTCGATAGAGGCGAAAGAGTAACGCAAAATGATGACCAAATAAAAAACCCGGTGGATTTCTCACACCGGGTTACCGTGCCGTTTGATAACGCTTAGCGCTGGCTAATCTGGTCGAAGGTGCCGCCATTAGAGAAGTGCTCTTTCTGCGCTTTCGTCCAGCCGCCGAACACATCATCAATGGTGAAGAGCTTCAGTTTCGGAAATTCCCCTTCATATTTCTTCGCAACAGCCGCATCGCGTGGACGATAGTAGTTTTTCGCCGCAATTTCCTGGCCTTCAGGCGAGTAGAGATATTTCAGGTAGGCTTCCGCCACCGCTTTTGTCCCTTTCTTATCAACCACTTTGTCGACCACGGAAACAGTCGGCTCGGCAAGAATAGACTCGCCTGGGGTCACAATCTCGAACTTGTCTTTGCCCAGCTCGTGGGTGGCCAGCAGGGCTTCGTTTTCCCATGCGATCAGCACGTCGCCGATACCGCGCTCGACGAAGGTGTTGGTGGCGCCACGCGCGCCGGAGTCCAGCACTTCGACGTTTTTGTACAGCGCTTTCACGAACTCCTGCGCTTTGGCCTGGTCACCGTTGTTGTGATGCAGCGCGTAACCCCAGGCCGCCAGGTAGTTCCAGCGAGCGCCGCCCGAGCTTTTCGGGTTTGGTGTAATCACTGACACGCCCGGTTTTACCAGGTCGTTCCAGTCTTTAATCTGTTTCGGGTTGCCTTTGCGTACCAGGAAGACGATGGTCGAGGTGTATGGCGCAGAGTTATCCGGCAGGCGTTTGATCCAGTTTTTGTCGATACGACCACGCTCGGCAATGGCGTCGACATCGTAGGCCAGCGCCAGGGTCACCACATCGGCTTCGATACCGTTGATGACGGAGGTCGCCTGTTTACCGGAGCCGCCGTGAGACTGGCGAACCACGACATTGTCGCCAGTTTCCTGTTTCCAGTGCGCCGCAAATGCTTTGTTGTACTGCTCGTACAGCTCACGCGTCGGGTCGTAAGACACGTTCAGTAACTGGATGTCCTTCGCCAGAACGCTGGTCGATGCCAGCAATAATGTTAAACCCACGCCCCATTTATTCATCGCCCGGCTCTCTTGTGTAGTGTTTTGATGAATGCAGCGTGCCAGAAAGCGATTCGATGATTAAAGAATAAAAAAAGATTGGCTATAACGTAGAGGAATAAAAAGAAGAATGTGAGCAGCCAGATGCCCTCACCCCAACTCTCTCCCACGGGAGAGGGAGCAAACATAAAAAACGGTAACCCAAGGGTTACCGTTTTGCATTTACCTTGCCACCGGGCAACAGAGCCGATCAGTACAGTTTTTTCGCGCAGTCCAGCCAGTCACCTTTGAACGGACGCTTCATATTTTCAATCGCGTCGATGATGTCATGGTGAACCAGTTTTTCGTTCTGAATACCGACGCAACGGCCGCCGTGACCCTGCAGCAGCAGATCGATAGCGTACGCGCCCATACGGGACGCCAGAATGCGGTCGTAAGGGCCAGGGGAACCGCCACGCTGGATGTGACCCAGTACGGTCGCGCGGGTTTCGCGCTTGGTTTCGGCTTCGATGTACTTCGCCAGCTCGTCAACGTCACAGATGTGCTCGGTGATAGCCACGATCGCGTGTTTTTTACCTTTCGCGATGCCGGCTTTGATTTCAGCGACCAGATCTTCACGGCTGAATTCCACTTCCGGAACCACCACGAACTCACAACCACCGGCAATCGCCGCGGCCAGGGTCAGGTCACCGCAGTAACGCCCCATCACTTCAACGATAGAGATACGCTGGTGAGAAGACGAGGTATCGCGCAGACGGTCGATCGCTTCAACAACGGTACCCAGTGCAGTAAAGAAGCCGATAGTGTAGTCAGTACCTTTGATGTCGTTGTCGATGGTGCCCGGCAGACCGATGCACGGGAAGCCCATTTCGGTCAGACGTTTTGCACCCATGTAAGAGCCGTCACCGCCGATAACCACCAGCGCGTCCAGACCGCGTTTTTTCATGTTCTCGATAGCCACTTCACGGATGTGTTCGTCACGGAATTCCGGGAAGCGCGCAGACCCAAGGAAGGTACCGCCACGGTTAATCATGTCGGACACGCTGTAACGGTCGAGCTGAACCATACGATCTTCATACAGACCCAGGTAACCATCATAGATACCAAAAACTTCCAGACCTTCCGTCAGCGCTGCACGGACAACACCACGAATTGCCGCGTTCATGCCCGGCGCATCACCGCCGCTTGTCAACACACCGATTTTCTTAATCATGACTACCTCTGAACTTAGGAATGCAAAATTGAAATCTGTTGCCGGAAGAAACTTATCGACCAACGAATACTGCAAATAGTATATCAATCCCTTCCAGCTGAATTGATTCAGGTCAGACCAAATGGCGGTAATTTATACACAAAATGCTGGCCTGGCTCACTTTTTTACAACCAATTACGAAAGCCCCACGTGTCCGGGTACAACCGAGCAGGGATCCTGGTGAATAATGACGTCTGAACCAGGAAAACGCTGCAAAATTGCCTGCTCGACCTGCTCAGCAATCACGTGAGCCTGTACCAGTGGCAGGTTGTCTTCCATTTCAATATGAATCTGAATAAAGCGGGTCGGCCCTGACTGCCGCGTTCGAAGATCGTGTGCACCGCTGACGCCAGGCCAGGAGGTCACAAGAGAAAAAATTTCATTGCGTTCTGCGTCCGGAAGGGCTCGGTCAAGCAACGATTGCACCGCGTCATACCCCATCCGTAAGGCGCTATACAAAATATAGATGCCGATACCTAACGCAAATAGCGCATCGGCCCGGTGCCAGCCATACCAGGCCAGGCCCAGCGCAATAAGAATTGCCCCATTCATCATAACATCAGATTGATAATGAAGCATATCCGCCCGTACAGCCTGGCTTTGCGTTTTGCGAACCACCCAGCGCTGGAACGTTACCAGAACAAGTGTGCTTATAAGTGCAACGACCGTCACCACTACGCCCACACCGGGATCGTTCATAGGTGTCGGCGAGACGAGATGCTGAATGCCGGTCAAAAACAGGAACAGTGCAGAACCGGAAATAAACATGCTTTGCGCCAGCGCGGCCAGCGACTCCGCTTTACCGTGCCCAAACGTGTGCTCTTCATCCGCGGGCTGCAGTGAATAGCGCACCACCAGCAGGTTGGTCAGCGAGGCGGCAATATCCATTAGCGAATCCACCAGCGCCGCCAGAATACTGACCGAACCGGTATACCACCAGGCAAAGATTTTAATCAGTAACAGGCCAGACGCCACAACGGTTGCCGCAATAGCGGCCCGGCTTACCAGCCTTCCATAGGATTGATTCATAAACGCTCCTGTCATGTCTTGCCGCTAGTATAACGGAAGCATAGGGGGACGGAGGATGAATAAACGGTTAACAAATCAGAATGCGGGGCAAAAAAAACCCCCACATCATGTGGGGGAAGACAGGGATGGTGTCTATGGCAAGGAAAACAGGGTTTACTGGTTACTACGGGTACTGCTATTGCTACTGAAAAGCGTCGCATCCAGGCTTCGCTGCATCCGTGCAACCTCACGCAACTGGTCCATTCGTTGCTGATGTCGGGTGTTCAAAACCGCTTGCTGCTCGGGCGTTAGCAGGTGGAACATCTGGTTACGGACCTTCGCCATCTCTACCTGGCGGGCAACCTGTTCCTGCGCCATTTTTTCGGCCTGAGCGCGTACAGCGCTTTCGTCAAAATTTTCTGCGGTGACAAGGCGATGCATTGTCTCCATTTCGCTAACATTAACAGGGGGCTGGTCGTGTCGTGCCCTCTGCATCAGATCTCGCATCTGTTGACGCTGATGTTCGGTTAAACTTATGCCGTCAAACATATGGCTTTGGCTACTGAGCTGCGTTGCGCCCTCTGGTGAGGGACCGGTATCGCCGTTGATAGCTACAGCGGCCTGGCTAAACGCACTGAACGCCAGCGTTGAGGCCATGACGGCAGCGGTAACTTTGCGCATCACTTGCTCCCAAAATCTTTCGTGTCGCGATTCAACGAGAGACAGTCTACGATTCAGGCTGCAAACATGCGTCAGGGGGTGTAAAACAACGTAAAGTCATGGATTAGATAGCCTTGATGTCGTAATTTCTGCCTCGGAGGTATTTAAACAATGAATAAAATCCTGTTAGTTGATGATGACCGAGAGCTCACATCCCTTTTAAAGGAGTTGCTCGACATGGAAGGTTTCAACGTCCTGGTTGCCCATGATGGCGAGCAGGCGCTGAGTCTCCTTGACGACAGCATCGATTTACTTTTGCTCGACGTCATGATGCCGAAGAAAAACGGTATTGATACGCTGAAAGAGCTTCGCCAGACACACCAGACCCCCGTTATCATGCTGACCGCCCGCGGCAGCGAACTTGACCGCGTTCTCGGCCTTGAGCTGGGTGCGGATGACTATTTACCGAAACCGTTCAACGATCGTGAACTGGTGGCCCGTATTCGCGCTATCCTGCGCCGTTCCCACTGGAGCGAGCAGCAGCAGAATACCGACAACAGCTCACCCACGCTGGAAGTGGACTCCCTGAGCCTGAACCCAGGTCGTCAGGAAGCGAGCTTCGACGGTCAGACCCTGGAGTTGACCGGCACAGAGTTCACCCTGCTTTATCTGCTGGCGCAGCACCTCGGCCAGGTGGTATCGCGTGAACACCTGAGTCAGGAAGTGCTGGGCAAACGTCTTACCCCGTTTGACCGCGCCATCGACATGCACATCTCTAACCTGCGCCGCAAGCTGCCGGAGCGTAAAGACGGTCACCCATGGTTTAAAACCCTGCGTGGTCGCGGCTATCTGATGGTTTCCGCTTCATGATAGGCAGCTTAACCGCCCGCATCTTTGCCATCTTCTGGCTGACGCTGGCCCTGGTTTTAATGCTCGTGTTGATGTTGCCAAAACTCGACTCACGCCAGATGACGGAGCTTCTTGACAGCGAGCAACGTCAGGGCGTGATGATCGAGCAGCATGTTGAAGCGGAGCTGGCAAACGATCCGCCGAACGATTTGATGTGGTGGCGCAGGCTGTTTCGCGCTATCGACAAGTGGGCGCCGCCCGGGCAACGCCTTTTGCTGGTCACCAGCGAAGGCCGCGTCATTGGGGCCGATCGCAATGAAATGCAGATTATCCGTAACTTTATTGGCCAGGCGGATAATGCCGATCACCCACAGAAAAAGAAATATGGTCGGGTAGAGATGGTCGGTCCTTTCTCGGTACGGGATGGGGAAGACAATTACCAGCTCTATTTGATTCGCCCTGCGAGCAGTTCCCAGTCCGATTTCATCAACCTGCTGTTTGACCGTCCGCTCCTGCTGCTGATTGTTACCATGCTGGTCAGCTCGCCGCTGCTGTTATGGCTGGCGTGGAGTCTGGCAAAACCCGCACGTAAGCTGAAAAACGCCGCCGATGAAGTGGCGCAGGGTAACCTGCGACAACACCCTGAGCTGGAAGCGGGGCCACAGGAATTCCTTGCCGCCGGGACCAGTTTTAACCAGATGGTCAGCGCCCTCGATCGAATGATGACCGCACAGCAGCGTCTGCTATCGGACATCTCGCACGAGCTGCGCACCCCGCTTACGCGTTTGCAGCTTGGCACCGCGCTGTTGCGCCGCCGCAGTGGGGAAAGTAAAGAGCTGGAGCGTATTGAAACGGAAGCTCACCGCCTGGACAGCATGATTAATGACCTGCTGGTGATGTCACGCAACCAGCAGAAAAACGCGCTGGTCAGCGAAACGGTGAAAGCCAATCACCTGTGGCATGAGGTGCTGGACAACGCGGCGTTCGAAGCGGAACAGATGGGCAAATCGTTCACCGTCAACTTCCCGCCGGGTCCATGGCCGCTGTACGGCAACCCCAACACGCTGGAAAGCGCGCTGGAGAATATTGTGCGTAACGCTCTGCGCTACTCGCATACCAAGATTGAGGTGGCGTTCTCGGTAGATAAAGACGGGATCACCGTTATCGTGGATGACGACGGTCCTGGTGTCAGCCCTGAAGATCGGGAGCAGATTTTCCGTCCGTTCTACCGTACTGACGAAGCGCGCGACCGTGAATCCGGCGGTACAGGTTTGGGTCTGGCAATTGTTGAAACCGCCATGCAACAGCATCGCGGCTGGGTGAAAGCTGACGACAGCCCGCTGGGCGGGTTGCGGTTAACGCTGTGGCTGCCGTTGTATAAGCGTTCGTAACGGTATGTGCCGGGTGGCGGCTTCGCCTTACCCGGCCTACTTTCTGCGGAGCACTATTTTCCCCACAATCTCCGCGAATTATCTTCGATCTTGTTGCTTAACCGCCGCTTCTGCATCGTTCTGGTCCAGCTGGTCGATAACCCCGCCGCAGACAGCAACCGATGATATTGTTCATCATCAAACGGCATATGCCAGGCGATGGCGCAGGCGTCATACACCGACACGTCGCTCAGGCGCGAAGCCAGCTCAAGCGGCGCATCCGCCGAAACCTGCCCGGCCAGCACCACACGGTACAGCCAGCCGGTTTTACCCGCGCTTTGCAGCTGGGCCGACATATCCTGAATGCCGAAGTGGTAGTTGAGCTTGAAGCACGGCGAGCGAGGCTGCGTCACCTGAATCAGGGCGTCGCCCCAGCGATAAATATCGCCGATAAACACGTTCTTTTCCGTCAGCCCTTCCGTCGAGAGATTCTCACCAAATGCAGGCGCGACGAAGAGGTCCGCCTGGTCAGGAAATTCGGTTTTCCAGTGCTGATAGTGCTCGCGAGGATAGTGACACAGCGCGCGATCCGGCCCGCCGTGGATTTTCTTTTCGGCCTGCTCATCGCCTGCCAGCCCAAGGTCGGTTAAGGTCAGTTCACCGTCAACCTGCACTTTCGCGATGGCGCTCGGGCGGCTGCCGTCGTACTCCCTTACCTTGCCTGTAAACACATTCACCGGGTAATGCATCGCTGCCTCCATTACGCAGATACAAAAAAAGCGAGTCATCAGACTCGCTTCTCACAGGCGTCAATGCAACCTTATTTTTTAGCGGCGAAACGCGCTGCTGCTTCGTCCCAGTTCACCACATCCCAGAACGCTTTGATGTAGTCAGGGCGACGGTTCTGGAACTTCAGGTAGTAAGCGTGTTCCCACACGTCCAGACCCAGGATCGGGAAGCCGGATGCGCCAGAGATCGCTTCACCCATCAGCGGGGAGTCCTGGTTAGCAGTGGAAACCACCGCCAGTTTGTCACCTTTCAGAACCAACCACGCCCAGCCAGAGCCGAAACGGGTTGCAGCGGCTTTTTCGAATTCCGCTTTGAAGTTGTCAACGGAGCCGAAGTCGCGCTCGATAGCCGCTTTCAGGTCGCCCTGCAGGGTGGTACCGGTTTTCAGGCCTTTCCAGAACAGGCTGTGGTTAGCGTGGCCGCCCGCGTTGTTACGCAGAACGGTTTTCTTGTCCGCTGGCAGCTGGTCCAGTTTAGTGATCAGTTCTTCAGCAGACAGGTTAGCGAACTCTGGCAGGCTTTCCAGCGCAGCATTCGCGTTGTTCACATAGGTCTGGTGGTGTTTAGTGTGATGGATTTCCATCGTCTGCTTGTCGAAATGCGGTTCCAGTGCGTCGTAGGCATACGGCAGGGATGGCAGTGTATAACTCATAATCCTCTCCATTATTGTCGGGCGGCACAGCTGTTAATGCCGCGTAAGCAGTTGGTTCATTATAGTTAATTAAATGATATTGAAAATGATTATCAATGCCGTAGTTTTTGTAAGGTCATTCCTTTTCTGATGAAGCGTGAAAATGTGAATCTGCTCACGCGCTTAACGCGTTGATTGCCATTTAAAACCAAAGTGCGGCAGCCTCCCGAAGGTGGTCGTTCTGCTTAATTTTTACACTCATCGGGTCGGTGGGATGCCATTGACCGATAAAAACGATGAGGACGTAAACATGAATCATGCGATTACGATGGGTATTTTCTGGCATTTGATAGGTGCGGCCAGTGCAGCCTGCTTCTATGCTCCGTTTAAAAAAGTCAGGCAGTGGTCATGGGAAACCATGTGGTCGGTTGGCGGTGTGGTCTCCTGGATCCTGCTTCCCTGGGCCATCAGCGCCATGCTACTCCCGGATTTCTGGGGCTACTTCTCCTCTTTTAACGCCTCCACTCTGCTGCCGGTGTTTCTGTTTGGTGCCATGTGGGGCATCGGCAATATTAACTACGGCCTCACCATGCGCTATCTCGGCATGTCGATGGGGATCGGCATCGCGATTGGCATCACGCTGATTGTCGGCACTCTGATGACGCCCATCCTCAACGGTAACCTCGACGTGTTACTGAATACCGAAGGCGGCAGAATGACGTTGCTGGGCGTGCTGGTAGCGGTTATTGGCGTCGGAATAGTGACCCGCGCGGGCCAGTTGAAAGAGCGCAAGATGGGCATTAAAGCCGAGGACTTTAACCTGAAAAAGGGTCTGCTGCTGGCGGTAATGTGCGGCATCTTCTCCGCCGGAATGTCGTTTGCCATGAACGCCGCCAAACCGATGCACGAGGCGGCCGCCGCGCTGGGCGTCGACCCGCTGTACGTGGCGCTGCCCAGCTACGTGGTGATCATGGGCGGCGGCGCACTGGTTAACCTCGGCTATTGCGTAATTCGTCTGGCAAAAGTTGAGAGTTTGTCGCTAAAAGCCGACTTCTCACTGGCAAAACGGGTCATCATCACCAACGTACTGCTTTCGGCACTCGGCGGACTGATGTGGTACCTGCAGTTCTTTTTCTACGCCTGGGGACACGCCAGCATCCCGGCACAATATGACTATATGAGCTGGATGCTACACATGAGCTTCTACGTGCTGTGCGGCGGACTGGTGGGTCTCATCTTGAGGGAGTGGAACAATGCCGGACGCCGACCGGTGGGCGTTCTGAGCCTGGGCTGCGTGGTGATTATCATTGCGGCCAACATTGTCGGCCTCGGTATGGCGAACTGATTACGCCGCCCTGCGACTGTGATGACGCCATTGCACCGGCGTCATCCCTACCTCGCGATTAAAGACCACCGAAAAGTAGTTACTGTCCTCAAAGCCGCAGCGCATTGCCACGTCACTGACCATGAACTCTGTATGCTGGAGCAAATACTGGGCGTGGCAAATGCGCAGCTGGCGCAAATAGTGATTTACCGTCATGCCCGTCTGGGTACGGAACTGCTGACGCAGGGCACGTTCGCTGCACTGCTCCTGCTCGCAGAACTTTTCCAGAACAAAGCTTTTATTCAGGCTGGCCGCCAGCGTGGCAATCAGCTTATCGAGCAGGGTCTCCTGCTGCGTGGCAGAGGGGTTATCCGTCTCGTAGCGATGCCGTTTAAGCATCATCACCAGCTGTGCGAAGAGGATCTCCGCCATCGGGTTAGCCAGCGGATCGGTTTTATAGCTCTCCTGTTCAAGGAGGGAAATGGCCTGACGGATGGCAGTCATGCCGCTGCTGCTTAAACGCCAGTGTGGCGAGCCTTTCGCGCCGTTGAAGCCGGGAATGCATGCTGCCCAGTCAACGTTAAGGCTGAGCCGATCGGGGCAGTAGATAACGTTCTGTAAAACCAGGTCATTCACCGAGGCGTAGGCGTGTTTATCTTCGGCACGAATGTAAAACAGATCCCCCCGGGTAATGCGGTAAGGCCGATCGTTGAGAATGTGCAGACCGTTGCCGCGCCACACCAGCACCAGCTCATAAAATTCGTGCGTGTGTTCAGCAAAGACGTTTTGCGGATAGCGATCCGCCACCGCAACAGCTTGTTCAGCGGAGGCAAAAAAGTCATCTTTGCGAAGAATTAACGGTGCGGCCACATCACCACCTCAACGGCGAAAACCTGACATTATTACCCGCTTTACGGCAGCAAAACGTTGACTGGGCTCGCGTTACTGTAGTGAGGTGTCCCTCCCCTGGCGAATATCACGCGGAGACCAGCTGAACTCCCGACGAAACAGCGTCGAAAAGTGGTTACTGTCGCCGAAACCGCAGCGATAAGCGATATCCGTGACGCTTTCATCACTGTGGCGAAGCAGGTGGCGCGCTTTTATCAGCCGCAGTCGGTTAAGGTAACGCTGGGGCGTCTGCCCGGTTCGCTGCTTAAGCTGGCGGTGCAGGGTGCGCAGGGAGAGTGAAAAATGACTCGCCAGCATTTCCCAGCAGATATCCTCGGCAAAATGTTCCTCCAGCCAGGCCATCAGCTGGTTCAGGCGGGCTTCGCTGCTCTCCCCCTCCACCGGGTTACTGCGGCGCAACGCCACCAGCAGCTGCATAAACAACATCTCGCGCGTGGCGAGCGCATGCATCTCCTGTCCGTCCTGACTCTGCTCCATCTGAAGCAAAATCTGGCGAACCTGCTGCAGCGTGGCCTGATTCACGCGCCAGTGCGACGGATAATGTCCTTCCTTCTCCTGCGGCAGTAGCTGATGAAGCCCCGCGAGAAACTGGAATGCGTCCGGGGATCGATAGAGCACGTTCGTCAGGCACAGGTTGTCGGTATGCTCATACAGATGCCGATCGTGGTCGCGCACAAAGCAGACTGTGCCGCCGCTGATGGTGTAGGGCTGACCGTTAAAGACATGGATGCCCGTGCCATGCTCAACAATCACGATTTCATGAAAATCATGATGATGCTCCGGGAAAGCCGCCTGCGGCAGCCGCGGCTCTATCGCCACAGGCGAGCCATCCGCCGGAAAAAAGTCCACGCTGTGCAGTACGGTCATAACGCCCCCCACCAATGAGAAATGTTCTCAAAATAGTAAATAAGGCCTCTCACCCTCACCTTAAATTTTCGACAGCAAACGCCGCAAAACCTGCCTGTTTTTCAAGAATAAGCGGGAAAGATCCGGAATTGCGGTCAACGTCACAGTGGCTGAACGGCGCGCCTTCGCGGAAAAGTGTGAACCCCCTCACGTTCACCTTTGCTTTCTTGCCAGCACGGGTTGCGGACTGTCAGTGGCGAGAAGGTGGTCTTTTCGCCCCTTTTTTACACTCAGCGCTAATGATTTCAAGAAGGATCCGACCATGACCTTTCGCCATTGTGTCGCTGTGGATTTAGGCGCATCCAGCGGCCGTGTAATGCTCGCCACCTGGGACTGCGACCAGCACACCCTTTCCCTTCGCGAGATGCATCGTTTTGCGAACTGCCTGCAAAAACAGGACGGCTTTGATACCTGGAACATTGATGAACTTGAGACGGAGATCCGTACCGGGCTCAAAAAAGTCTGCGATAGCGGGATCCTCATCGACAGCATCGGCATAGATACCTGGGGCGTCGATTATGTCTTGCTGGACAGCAGCGGCGCTCGCGTTGGCCTGCCCGTCTCCTACCGCGACAGCCGCACGGATGGCCTGATGGCGCACGCCATCGCCCGGCTCGGTAAGGATGATATCTACGGGCGCAGCGGCATACAGTTTCTGCCGTTTAACACGCTTTATCAGCTGCGCGCGCTGGTCGAGCAGCAGCCAGGGCTGGCAGCAGACGTTGCCCATGTGCTGCTGATCCCGGACTACCTGAGCTATCGCCTGACCGGCAACATGAACTGGGAATACACCAACGCCACCACCACCCAGCTGGTCAACATCAACTCGGATAACTGGGATGAGCACCTGCTGGCCTGGACGGGCGCATCCCCGGCGTGGTTCGGTACGCCGACCCATCCCGGCAACGTCATCGGCCAGTGGGTGTGTCCGCAGGGGAATGCGATCCCGGTCGTTGCCGTGGCGAGCCACGATACCGCCAGCGCGGTTATTGCCTCACCGCTTTGCGGTAAAGATGCCGCCTATCTCTCTTCCGGCACCTGGTCGCTGATGGGCTTTGAAAGCAAAACGCCTTACGTCAGCGAGGAGGCAATGGCCGCAAATATCACCAACGAAGGCGGGGCCGAAGGGCGCTATCGGGTGTTAAAGAACATTATGGGGTTGTGGCTGCTCCAGCGGGTGCTTAAGGAGCAGAAAATTACCGATCTGCCCGGGCTTATCGCCGACACCGAAAAGCGCAAAGCCTGTACGTTCCTGATTCATCCCAATGACGATCGCTTTATCAATCCGGCGCACATGAGCACCGAGATCCAGGCCGCCTGCCGCGAGGCCGGACAGCCTGTACCATCAAGCCCGGCCGAACTGGCGCGCTGTATTTTTGACAGCCTTGCCCTGCTTTATGCGGATGTGCTGAGCGAGCTGGCCAGCCTTCGCGGCAGACCGTTCGACACGCTGCATATTGTTGGCGGCGGTTGCCAGAACGCGCTGTTAAACCAGCTTTGTGCCGATGCCTGCGGCATCACCGTGGTGGCGGGCCCGGTCGAGGCCTCCACGCTCGGCAATATCGGCATTCAGCTGATGACCCTTGACGAACTGGCCAGCGTGGACGATTTCCGCTCGGTAGTCACCGCTAGCGGCAGCCTGACCACGTTCCTTCCCGATCCCTGCCATGAAATTGCCCGCTACCGGACGCAGTTTCAGCAAAACCGACTGACTAAGGAGCTTTGCGCATGACCACTCAACTTGAACAAGCCTGGAACCTGGCTAAACAGCGTTTCGCCGCCGTCGGCGTGGATGTCGAAGCGGCACTGCGTCAGCTCGACCGTCTGCCGGTCTCCATGCATTGCTGGCAGGGCGATGACGTCGCCGGCTTCGAAAACCCAGGCGGTTCCCTGACGGGGGGTATTCAGGCAACCGGTAACTATCCCGGGAAAGCGCGCAACGCGATCGAACTGCGCGCCGATCTGACGCTGGCGCTCAGCCTGATACCCGGTCCGAAGCGCCTGAACCTGCACGCGATTTATCTGGAATCCGACGAGCCGGTCGCGCGTAATGAAATCCAGCCGAAACACTTTAAAAACTGGGTGGCGTGGGCAAAAGCCAACGGTCTGGGCCTGGACTTCAACCCGTCCTGCTTCTCGCACCCGCTCAGCGCTGACGGCTTTACCCTCGCCCATGCCAGTCACGAGATCCGTCAGTTCTGGATCGACCACGTGAAGGCCTGCCGCCGCGTTTCAGCCTGGTTTGGTGAACAGCTTGGCACCCCGTCGGTGATGAATATCTGGATCCCGGACGGCATGAAGGATGTCACCATTGACCGCCTCGCCCCGCGCCAGCGCCTGCTGGCTGCACTGGATGAAGCCATTAGTGAGAAGCTTAACCCGGCGCACCATATTGATGCCGTGGAGAGCAAGCTGTTCGGCATTGGCGCGGAGAGTTATACCGTCGGCTCGAACGAGTTCTATATGGGTTACGCCACCAGCCGCCAGACTGCCCTGTGTCTGGATGCCGGGCACTTCCACCCGACGGAGGTCATCTCCGACAAAATCTCTGCCGCCATGCTCTACGTGCCGCGCCTGCTGCTGCACGTCAGCCGTCCGGTGCGCTGGGACAGCGACCATGTGGTGTTGCTGGATGACGAAACGCAGGCCATTGCCAGCGAGATCGTTCGCCACGACCTGTTCGACCGCGTCCATATTGGCCTCGACTTCTTTGACGCCTCCATCAACCGCATCGCGGCGTGGGTTATCGGCACCCGCAACATGAAGAAAGCGCTGCTTCGTGCCCTGCTGGAGCCCACTGAAGCACTGAAACAGCTGGAGCAGGAAGGTGACTACACGGCCCGCCTGGCGCTGCTGGAAGAGCAGAAATCGCTGCCGTGGCAGGCCGTGTGGGAAATGTACTGTCAGCGCAACGACGTACCAACAGGCAGCCAGTGGCTGGAGAACGTGCGGGCGTATGAGAAAGACGTGTTGTGCACACGCGGGTGATTCAACCCTCCCCGCAATATAAGTAGGCCGGGTAAGCATAGCGCCACCCGGCATTTTCAAAGGAACCACAGTATGCAGACCATCACCCATTCCTGGTTCGTCCAGGGCATGATTAAAGCCACCTCTGACGCCTGGTTGAAAGGGTGGGATGAGCGTAACGGCGGCAACCTGACGCTGCGCCTGGACGATGCCGACATCGAGCCGTACGCCGCTGATTTCCACCAAAAACCGCGCTATATCGCCCTGAGCCAGCCGATGCCGCTGCTCGCTAACACGCCGTTTATCGTCACCGGATCCGGCAAGTTCTTTCGCAACGTCCAGCTCGACCCGCAGGCCAGTCTCGGCGTCGTGAGGGTGGACAGCGACGGCGCGGGCTACCACATTCTTTGGGGGCTCACGGACGAGGCAGTACCCACCTCTGAACTGCCAGCGCACTTCCTCTCGCACTGCCAGCGCATCAAGGCGACCCACGGTAAAGACCGCGTCATCATGCACTGCCACGCCACCAATCTGATTGCCCTGACCTACGTGGTGGAAAACAACGCCGATCTCATCACCCGCAAGCTGTGGGAAGGCAGCACCGAGTGCCTGGTGGTCTTCCCGGACGGCGTCGGCATTCTGCCGTGGATGGTGCCCGGTACCGACGAGATCGGCCAGGCAACCGCCAAAGAGATGCAAAAGCATTCTCTGGTGCTGTGGCCATTCCACGGTGTTTTCGGCAGCGGCCCGACGCTGGATGAAACTTTCGGCCTGATCGATACCGCTGAAAAATCAGCTGAAGTGCTGGTGAAGGTCTATTCCATGGGCGGTATGAAGCAGACCATTACCCGGGAAGAGCTGATTGCACTCGGTAAACGCTTTGGCGTTACACCGATGCAGTCGGCACTGGATTTGTACCCATAGCCGTCCGCGAAAGCGACTGGAGGCATGATGATCCGCAAAGCGTTTGTGATGCAGGTAAACCCGGACGCGCACGAGGAGTATGCGCGTCGCCATAACCCCATATGGCCCGAGCTTGAAGCAGTGCTGAAAGACCACGGCGCGCACCGCTACGCCATTTATCTCGACAAAGCACGCAACCTGCTGTTTGCGACCGTAGAGATTGAATCGGAGGAGCGCTGGCGCGCGGTAGCGAATACCGACGTTTGCCAGCGCTGGTGGGAACATATGGGCGACGTTATGCCGTCAAACCCGGATAACAGCCCGGTGAGTACGGAGCTTACCGAAGTGTTTTACCTGGACTGATGTGTTAACGCTGCTGCCCCCGAGGCGGCAGCAATCTCCTGCCTGCTGCTCAACGTAAACGCCGACACCACCGTAATTGCCAGCACGAAACAGCCCAGCATCAAATACGTCTCCTGGAAACCGATCCGGTCATACATATTTCCGGCAAAGGCAGAAAGGAAAATCGCCGCCGACTGTTTGGCAAACTGGAAGCCGATCAGATAGATAGTCGCCGACAGTCGGGTATCAAACACCCCGGTGATGTACTTAAAGGCGCCCACCAGCAGGAACGGGACTTCCAGCGCGTGCAGCATCTTCAGGGCAATCACCTCCACGGCAGTGGTAGCGAACGACGAGCCGATAATACGCGTCGCCATTATCACCCCGGCGATCAGCAGCGTATTTTTCGCGCCGATACGGTTAATGATCCACGGCGAGCAGAACATGATGATGGCGTTACAGATTTCCCCCGCCGTGGTGGCAAAGCCAAAGGCGCGAGTGCCTTCCTGCGGCGTGGCGAAGAAGGTTTTAAAGAAGGTGGCAAACTGCTGATCGAAAACGTCATACACGCAGGCAACGCCAATCACGTACAGAATGAACATCCACATTCTGCGCTGGCGGAACAGCTTAAAGACGGTTCTGGCAGTGATCTGCGGCTGGTTGGCTCCCAGGGCGTTCATCACCTGCGCCGTCTGGTTGGGCTTCGGCTTCGCGACCACCAGCAGCAGCATCAACAGCAATGCGGCCCCTGATCCCATCCAGAATACATACGACGGATCGATGCCGAACAGGATGCCGCCCGTAGACGCGCATAGCCCCCAGCCGAGACAGCCGAACATGCGCGCCTTGCCGTATTCGAAGAAGCTGTTGCGGCTCACGCGTTCGATGTAGGCCTCGATTGCGCCCGATCCCGCCGAGAAGACAAAACCGATATACAACCCGCCGCTCAACGCCCCCAGCCAGATACTGGTTTTCAGCAGGGGCGCGAAGACGTACAGGAAGAACGGTGCGAACAGGAATAACAGCACCGAGATTATCCACAGCAGGTGTTTTTTCAGCCCCAGCTTGTCCGAAATCACCCCCAGCACCGGCTGGAACGCAATGGCCGACAGCGAGATGCAGGAGAAAACAATCCCGGTATGGGTTTTATTCAGGCCGATGATATCCGACAGCCAGATCGGCAGGAACGGAAAGCAGGTGGCCATGATGAAGAAGTAGAGAAAGAAGAACAGCCCGAAGATCCAGAAATTTGGGTTGTCTTTGTGGGTACAGGTTGTTGTGTTCATTATTTTTATCCTCAACGGAGGGCCAGTTTCCCGGCCCATCACCTTTACACGCGTTCCACGCCAATCAGAATGGCGGTTTCCGGATCGAGAATCGGCAGCGCAATGCCCGCCTGCATCAGCCACTCACCGCTCACCGTTTGCGGTGTTTCCATCCACGCCGGCAGCTTGCGCATGGTGTGCCCGCCTTCGCCCGTAATTTGAATATTCGGGTGATCGAGCAGCGCGACGCGGTACTGCGCGCTGGCCTCCAGCCCCGGCATGCGCAGCGGCATCATCAGGCTGTAATCCGGCATCGCGAGCTGGCTGACCATAAATAGCCCCTGCGCCTTGTCTTCGCTCACAATCCCCTGCGCCAGCGTGGTGGCGTCCGGCATATCAATCCGCCATTGGGTGCCGTTGTGGATCACCTCTCGCCACTGCTTGTGCAGCGCGGCGTAATGTCGGTACCCCTCGCGCTCCTGCGCGTCCACGGTGAGCGGATCCAGCTCCAGCCCCATATGGCCAAACAGCGCCGTCAGGCCGCGAAATTCAATGCTGTGCTGGCGGAAGGTGGCGTGGCATTTATGATGACCGATATGCGCCCCCATCACCTCCGGCGGGAAAAAATAGCTCATGCCACGCTGGATGGTGCTGCGCTCCAGCGCGTCGTTGTTGTCGGACGCCCAGAAGCGATGGCTCCGGCTCAGCACTTCGTAATCAATGCGCCCGCCGCCGGAAGAGCAGGATTCGAATTCAATATGCGGGAAGCGCTCGCCCAGCACATCCAGCAGCCGGTAAAACTGACGGGTCTGGGCGTCGGCGGCGGCTTTACCGTTGTGTCCCGGCTGCACCAGCTCGCGGTTCATGTCCCACTTCACGTAGTCGATCGCATGCTCGCCCAGCAGCCAGCTCATGCGTTCCACAAGATAATCAAAAGCCTGCGGAATGTTGAGGTTGAGCACCAGCTGATGACGCCCGGTCGCCTGGGCATAGCCCGGCAGCGCCAGCACCCAGTCAGGATGCGCGCGATACAGATCGGAGTCCGGGTTGATCATCTCCGGCTCAACCCAGATGCCAAACTCCATGCCGAGCCGTTTGACGTGGTCAATCACCGGCGTCAGGCCATTCGGATATTTTTTCTCATCCAGATACCAGTCGCCCAGCGCGGCGTGGTCGTCATTGCGGCCTTTGAACCAGCCGTCGTCAATAATAAAGCGCTCCACGCCCAGCGTGGCGGCCTCGTCGGCCATGCGCATGATGTAATCCGGATCGTGGTTGAAGTAGATCCCCTCCCAGGTATTGAGGTGTACCGGACGCGGTTTATTTTCCGGGAAGCGGATGACGTTGTCGCGCAGGTAGCGATGGAAAGACTGGCTCATGCCGTTCAGGCCCCGCGGGGAGTAGCTGGCATACAGGCGCGGTGTCCAGAGCGTATCGCCCTCTTCTATCGCCATTTCCCCCGACAGGTAGAGCGCTTCGGCCTGAATATAACGGCGACCGTCGGTTTTCGCTTCCGCGCGCAGGCGATGGTTCCCGCTCCAGCCCAGATGCACGCCCCAGACGTCACCCTGCATTTCGCTGAACGATGGCGTACCGGCTATCAGTGCAGGAAAGTGTTCGTGGGAGGTTTTACCCCGGCGGTTTTCAATCACAACGCTGTCGTGCTCAAGGTTTACGCGGTGCGGCTGGAACTCTCTGATCCAGCGTCCGTGGAAGGCCATCACCTCCCGGGCGCGCTCGGCCACCGGCAGCGTGACGGCAAAGCGGTCAACCTGCCAGGGACGTGCTTTCAGGTTCGTTAAACCGTGACGAACCACCAGCACGCCGCTGTCGTCCAGCGCCAGCTCGCTGGTCAGACGCAGGCCCGCATAGTCATCTTCAGCGGTAATCGTCAGGGTGTTTAATTCCTGCTGTACCCGCGTAGTTCTGAATACCGGGGAACCGTCCAGCCCCTGTCGGTGCCCCTCAATACCCGGCGAGCCAAACAGGCCATGCCCGAGTTCAGCCATCAGCGTAACCGGAGAATCGACATCCAGCCTGCCGTTAGCAACGGGCCGCGAAAGGGTTTCAGCATTTTGCGGCAAAAAGTGCTGAAGATGCGGCCCCCAGTAAATAATTTCGGCGAACGGGCGCGTTTTTATCACCACATCTACCGTTGCGCTTTCAAGTCGTAAAATAGAATCTTGCATCAGACATCTCCTGTCATGGGATGCCTTGAGTTTTGATCCGAAACGTTTCGGATACAAACCAAAACGTTTCGGATTTGTGATCGGGTTTAGAAAATGGAGATATTCAGGCCGTCTGGCCGGGGGAGAATTCCGGTTGCCAGAGCACCTGAAGCTGCGCAATATCGTCGCCGTTAATTAGCCGGCGGACCATGTCGGCAATCTGTTTTCCGACACCCTGACGGGTGGACTGGATCACCGACGCCACGTCGGTA
This sequence comes from Enterobacter sp. T2, assembly GCF_010692925.1. NCBI lineage: Bacteria > Pseudomonadati > Pseudomonadota > Gammaproteobacteria > Enterobacterales > Enterobacteriaceae > Enterobacter > Enterobacter sp. T2. Next base: position 4,755,042 of record NZ_CP048736.1, read on the forward strand.
TCGACGATACTGTCCTGCGGCAGTCCGTCGTAGACCACCAGCGACACGGCGTTGTCGCCGGATAAACGCCCCAGCTGTTCGAGCGCCATCGCCGCCCCGTCGCCGTGGGTGTTGCAGTCAGTAATGATCGCCGTGGGCGGTTGCGGCAGGGCAAGCAGTTCTTTCGTGGTGGCATATCCCACGCGGCGCGACGGCGGCATGGCGCGCAGCCATTCGCTGGAAAGCCCGGCTTCCCGCAGAGCGTCCAGATAGCCCTGACGGCGCTGGGTGATAAATGCCTGATTATTGCTTTCGCCGAGCAGCGCAATACGCTGATGGCCTTTCTCAATCAGCCAGCGGGTAGCATTGTACGTACCGGCATAGTTATCGAAATCAAACCACGCGTAAGGCTGCGGCAGCTGGCTGCGCCCAAGCGCCAGGAAAGGGAACCCGGCGGCCTGCAGCTGCTCAAGCCGCGGATCGCGATCCAGCGTATGCGCCACAATCAGCGCATCGACGCGCCGGCTCTGTACCATGCGCATATAGCTGTGCTTATCCGCCAGATCGTCATCGGCAATGAGCAGTAAGTCGATCTCATGTCGCGCCAGTTCGTGGCTAATTTCGCCGACCATGTCCATAAATACACTGTTATTGAGCGGAACAGGATGGACGGGAAACACCAGCCCGACCGCGTCAATTTTGCCCATCTTCAGGCGGCGGGCGAAGGTGTTAGGTCGGTAACCACGGCGCTGAGCCTCGGCTTCCACGCGGGCGCGCGTCTCAGCAGAGACGTCGTCATAGCCGTTGAGGGCGCGGCTGACGGTCGTAATGGAGAGTCCCAGCTCTTTGGCAATGGCTTTAAGCGACATGATTTTCCGTATCTACGTTAATTTTGTTCCGCCACCAGCAACGCATGCGTGTCTGGCTCCAGCGCCTTAAAAATGTGCGGCTGGTCGGCGGGGTAACAGATGTAATCCCCGGCGGCGAGCTCTTCTGCCGCATCCAGCAGGCCGACCAGGGCCCTTCCCTGCATGACGATAATATGTTCTACCGAGCCAGGCGAATGCGGCTGAGAAATGCGGTCTGCACCCGGCTGGGTCATCAGGAGATAGACATCCCGTCGCGCGCCTGGCGGGCACGCAGCCAGCAGTATGGCTTCATAGTTTGCCTGTCCGGCAACCACTTTCGTTCCTTCACCACGGCGGATCACCTGCGTGCTCGGCAACTGCGGCTCCAGCAAACGGGCGAAGGGAATATCCAGCGCCACGCAGAGCGACCACAGCGTCTCCAGGCTGGGGTTGCCGTTGCCGGATTCCAGCTGGGAAAGCGTGGATTTAGCGATCCCGGCACGGCGGGCAATTTCCGCCAGTGAAAGCCCGGTTCGCAGGCGTTCTCGCACCAGGCTTTTGGCGATTACGCTAATTGGCTGCGTCATATAACGGCCCTTTTTGTTCTATAAATCGAACGAATCGTTCGTCTTGAAAAACAGTTCTGTTGCGTTCATTATAATGGATACACGTTCGATATGGCTAAAATTGTATGAAGCATCATCTCTCCTGCCTTAAAGGCGACACGATAAAAGCAATCATCCTGGTTTGCCTCGCGGTCGGCGTGGTCGGGATGTCTTACGGCTCACTGGCGATGGCCTACGGTTTCCCGCTTTGGGTGCCGTTTGTTCTCTCGCTCACCGTCCTCGCGGGCGCATCGGAATTTATGTTTATCGGCATTGTGGCCAGCGGCGGTAACCCTCTGGCGGCGGCGGCAGCCGGTTTGCTGGTCAACGCACGCCATGTGCCGTTTGGCGTGACGGTGCGTGAACTGGTAGGCAAGCGCGGCCTGAGCCTGTTGGGCTGCCACATTATGAATGACGAAAGCGTGGTGTTTGGCCTGTCGCAAAAAACGCCCGAGCAGCGTAAGGCGGCGTACTGGTTATGTGGTTTAGGCGTTGCAATTATCTGGCCGGTGGGCGCCTTGCTGGGCGCCATGGTCGGTAAGCTGCTCCCGGCCCCGGAAACCATCGGGCTGGATGCGGTCTTTCCGGCCATTCTGCTGGCGTTAGTGGTTCCCGCGTTTAAAAACCGTACCACGTTAATCCGCGCCTGTAGCGGTGCCGTGCTATCCCTGGCTGCCGTACCGTTTGCCCCGGTGGGATTACCGGTGCTGCTCTCTTTACTCGGTCTCGCTGCGAGGAAGAAATAATGGAAAATATGACGATTTTTATTCTCGGCATCGCCATTTTGTCTGCGGGAACCTATTTGATGCGTCTCGGCGGAGCAAAACTCGGCAACCGACTGGCACTCTCTGAACGATCTCAGGCGCTGCTGTCAGATGCGGCAACGGTGTTGCTGTTTTCTGTGGCGCTGGCGACCACATTTTATGAAGGGGAACATTTCGCCGGGATGGCGCGCGTGCTGGGCGTGGCGTTTGCGGTATTTCTGGCGTGGCGAAAAATGCCATTGATTGTGGTGATCATCGCGGCGGCAGTAGTGACGGCGCTACTGCGCGTGGCGAGCATAAACTAAAAAAGCGCCCCGGGGGCGCTCTTTCGACGGTGTGACTGGCTTATTTATTCAGTTCAGCAGTCATGTGTACGCGGTTACCCGTGAATGCCTGGGTAATTTTGTAGGATGATGCACCCGCTTCCTGAGCCTGTGCCGCGATTTTAGCTTCTGCACCGTCGATGGTAGAGGCGGTTGCGGTCACAGTCTGTGCAGCGAAAGAACCGAAAGAAGCAGCCAGAGCGATTACAGCGACAAAAGTTTTGATGCTTTTCATGATATAAACCCTTTCATTAAGTTGTTCAGGTAAGGCACTGTGCCTTGATGAGATAAATACTAGACCTCATCGCGAACAACTAAAAGCGGAAGGATTTGCTATTATCATTCAAAATTACTGAACTCAAAAAAACGTCATGCATTGCGCTGATATCTGTTTCCTGATGTCCTGAACGTCAGCCTTTTTCAGGGAGAAAAACGCCGATGCAAAGCAGAAAACAACCCTCATTCCTCATCAGACATAGTACTGCCGTCCATTTTATCGCTTATGCGGGCGCCATTTTTGTCATAACGCCCTTTAACAGTAAAGCGATGCCCGTCTTCGTCTGGATGGCCATGCTGATAGCCTGCGCTATCATCATTTCCTCACGCATAAAACCCCTCACGCTGTTGCAGCTGTCCCAAATGGAATGGGGTGAATACAAAAAAATAGCGGGCTCGACGCTGATGTCTTCTCTGCTGTTTTTAACATCGTGTGTGGCATTTAAATATTTCGCCAGAAATGGCCTGGAGCTACCCGTCACGCTCGCGATCGGGACGGTGGGATGTATCTACTATTCCATCACCCTCTATCTGGACGCCGTGGATGATGACAGAAAGAAAATTGCGAAAAAGGCTTTCACCCTTACACGTGGTGTATGGCTGTTAATTTCCTTCATCTGCTACATACTGGCGCGAAAGGTCTTTATGGACGTCACGGATGTCACCTACGAGGCGACTTTCAATAAAATTACGTCGTTTGGGTTCTTTTTAATCTTCTGCACCTTATTCTTTTCCATGGTATTTCTGCTATTCACGATGGCGCTTCCCTTGTTGCAGAATTCATCGGTCCAGTTTAACGTCATGGCGATTTCTGCCCCCCTTTTCTGCGCTGGCTATATCTTCTTTATTGCCTATAACCTCAATACCAGCCGGGTGCTTGAATACGTCCTCAATGTGACAATCGATTACGACACTCGGGATACGTTTTACTGTAACAATGAATATCGAATTCTCAACGACTATCCCAATGCGCGCTTTATGATGGTAGGTGAAGGTAATTATCGCGTGTTTACGCCAAAAAAGCGGGATTACGGGATCTGGCGTCTGACCTGTAAAAACGTCGCGCCTTTTTATTCCCTGGTAGAGGTTCAGGATAGAAAAGATATTGTTAAAAAAGAGAAAAAATAAAAAAGCGCCCCGTGGGCGCTCTTTCGACGGTGTGACTGGCTTATTTATTCAGTTCAGCAGTCATGTGTACGCGGTTACCCGTGAATGCCTGGGTAATTTTGTAGGATGATGCACCCGCTTCCTGAGCCTGCGCCGCGATTTTAGCTTCTGCACCGTCGATGGTAGAGGCGGTTGCGGTCACAGTCTGTGCAGCGAAAGAACCGAAAGAAGCAGCCAGAGCGATTACAGCGACAAAAGTTTTGATGCTTTTCATGATATAAATCCTTTCGTTAAGTTGTTTTGGTAAGGCACCGTGCCTTGATGAGATAAATACTAGACCTCATCCCGAACAACTAAAAGCGGAAGGTTTTGCCTGAAACATTCAAAATTATTGATCAACTATTAATCGCTGCGGATGGGTATAGATTGTTGCCCTTCCCGGCTTGCAGAACCCGACCAGCGTCAGGTTGCAGCGCTCCGCCACTTCCACCGCCAGCGTTGTGGCCGCCGATACCGCAAACAGGATTTCCACACCGCACATTGCGGACTTTTGCACCATCTCATAACTTGCACGGCTGGAAACGAGCGCCGCGCCCTGTTGCCAGACCTCGCTTTCTCGCGCCCGGCGTCCCAGCAGCTTATCCAGCGCGACATGGCGACCCACGTCTTCATGCCCTCCGGCAATATCGCCCGACGGCAACACCCACGCCGCCGCATGCGTACAACCGCTCAACTGGCCGATGGGCTGTACGTCGTTGAGATGTTCAAGCGCATGATCAAGGTGTGCCAGATTGAAGGTCTGGGTAAACGGCAGCGGCGCAACGGGCTTGCCGATATCATTGAGCTGCTCAACGCCACACACGCCGCAGCCGGTGCGTCCGGCCAGCGCGCGGCGGCGCTCTTTCAACCCCATAAAGCGACGGCTGGAGAGTTCGATTTGCACTTCAAGACCGTTACACGCCTTCACCACGTCCATCCCGTAGATCTCCTGCGGATGCGCAATAATGCCTTCCGAGAGAGAAAAGCCAATGGCGAACAGGTCGAGATCTTTCGGCGAAGCCATCATCACCACATGCGAAATACCGTTGTAAACAAGCGCAACAGGCACTTCTTCCGCCAGCAAATCGGGCGTGGCGTGGGTAATGTGGGGCGGTCTGCGTACCGACAGTTCCACAATGCCTGCAGGCAGTGGCGACGAGTGGGTAGCACGGTTTTGTTTAGACACAGCGGTATTCCTGAACAACCACGGAGGTGAGCCTGCTATTGCAGCATAAACAACAGGCCTTACGCATAGTATGGATCAACTTTTCGACAATCATTCTCCTACTCATTTAGAAGGGGTGCAACCCGGCCAGCGCTACACCGCTTTAACATGCAGAAGCAATAGCGTGATCTGTATCACACTTTATAATCAACATGGTGATAATACGTTCACTTTGTATTAACGCCATTAGAACAGGTGTACCGACATTGTGGTATTCTGATGATATCCCTCGGAGAAATGAGGGATTAACGCAAATTTTTTCCTTTGCGGTCATTCTTCAACCGCGAAGTCAAAACTACATATGTAAGCAATGTCGAAACAAGGAGTGACCCATGCAGGTCAGCAGAAGGCAGTTCTTTAAGATCTGCGCTGGCGGTATGGCAGGCACAACGGCAGCAGCACTGGGCTTTGCGCCCGGCGTCGCGCTGGCGGAAACGCGGCAGTATAAACTGCTGCGCACCCGTGAAACCCGTAATACCTGTACGTACTGCTCTGTCGGTTGCGGGCTGTTAATGTATAGCCTCGGCGACGGTGCTAAAAACGCCAAAGCGTCTATTTTCCATATCGAAGGTGACCCGGATCACCCGGTCAACCGCGGCGCGCTGTGTCCGAAAGGGGCCGGTCTGGTGGACTTTATCCACTCTGAAAGCCGCCTGAAGTTCCCTGAATATCGTGCGCCTGGCTCCGACAAATGGCAGCAAATCAGCTGGGAAGAGGCGTTTGACCGCATCGCTAAACATATTAAAGAAGACCGTGATGCGAACTTCATTGAGAAGAACGCCGACGGCGTGACGGTCAACCGCTGGCTCTCCACCGGGATGCTGTGTGCTTCAGCGTCCAGTAATGAAACCGGCTATTTAACCCAGAAATTTACGCGCGCACTCGGTATGCTCGCGGTCGACAACCAGGCGCGTGTCTGACACGGACCAACGGTAGCAAGTCTTGCTCCAACATTTGGTCGCGGTGCGATGACCAACCACTGGGTCGACATCAAGAACGCCAACCTTATTGTGGTGATGGGCGGTAACGCCGCTGAAGCGCACCCTGTCGGGTTCCGCTGGGTGATGGAAGCCAAAATCCACAACGGTGCGAAACTGATTGTGATCGATCCCCGCTTCACGCGTACAGCGTCAGTGGCGGATTTCTACACCCCTATTCGTTCAGGTACTGACATCACTTTCCTGTCAGGCGTATTGCTGTACCTGATGACCAACGAAAAATACAACCGCGAATACACCGAAGCCTATACCAACGCCAGCCTGATCGTGCGTGAGGATTACCACTTCGAAGATGGCCTGTTCAGCGGTTACGACGCCGAAAAACGCAAGTACGACAAAACCAGCTGGAACTACGAGCTGGATGAGAAAGGCTTTGCGAAACGCGATACCACCCTGCAACACCCGCGCTGCGTGTGGAACCTGCTGAAAGAGCACGTCTCCCGCTATACGCCGGAGGTGGTTGAAAACATCTGTGGTACGCCGAAGGCGGACTTCCTGAAGGTGTGCGAGCTGATAGCCGAAACCAGCGCGAAAGATAAAACCGCGTCGTTCCTCTACGCCCTCGGCTGGACGCAACACTCCATCGGTGCGCAGAACATCCGTACCATGGCGATGGTTCAGCTCCTGCTCGGCAACATGGGCATGGCAGGCGGCGGCGTGAACGCCCTGCGCGGTCACTCCAACATTCAGGGTCTGACCGACCTCGGCCTGCTGTCTCAAAGCCTGACAGGTTATATGAACCTGCCAAGCGAGAAACAAACCGACCTGCAAACCTACCTGACGGCCAGCACGCCAAAACCGCTGCTCGAAGGCCAGGTGAACTACTGGGGCAACTATCCGAAGTTCTTCGTCTCGCTGATGAAAGCCTTCTACGGCGACAAGGCGACGGCGGAAAACAGCTGGGGCTTTGACTGGCTGCCGAAGTGGGACAAAGGCTACGACGTGCTTCAGTACTTCGAGATGATGCATCAGGGTCAGGTCAACGGCTATATCTGCCAGGGCTTTAACCCGGTAGCCTCGTTCCCGAACAAGAACAAGGTTGTTGAGTCCCTGTCGAAACTGAAGTTCCTGGTGACGATTGACCCGCTCAATACTGAAACCTCGACCTTCTGGCAGAACCACGGCGAATCGAATGACGTCGATCCGTCGAAGATTCAGACTGAAGTGTTCCGTCTGCCATCTACCTGCTTCGCGGAAGAGAACGGGTCTATTGTCAACTCCGGCCGCTGGCTGCAGTGGCACTGGAAAGGTGCGGACGCCCCGGGCATCGCCATGAACGACGGCGAGATCCTGGCCGGTATTTTCTTACGCCTGCGTAAGATGTACGCGGCTGAAGGTGGCGCGAACCCGGAACCGGTGTTGAACATGACCTGGAACTACTCGACGCCTGAAAATCCTGCGCCGGAAGAAGTGGCGATGGAGAGCAACGGTAAGGCGCTGGCGGATGTTATCGACCCGACCACCGGCACCGTGCTGGCGAAGAAAGGCGATCAGCTCAGTACCTTCGCCCATCTGCGCGATGACGGTACCACGTCAAGCGGCTGTTGGATCTTCGCTGGTAGCTGGACGCCGAAAGGCAACCAGATGGCCAACCGCGACAACGCCGACCCGTCGGGCCTCGGCAATACGCTGGGCTGGGCGTGGGCGTGGCCGCTTAACCGTCGCATCCTCTATAACCGTGCCTCCGCTGACCCGCAGGGCAACCCGTGGGATCCGAAGCGTCAGCTTCTGAAGTGGGACGGCGCGAAATGGGGCGGCGTGGATATTCCGGACTACAGCACTGCCGCACCAGGCAGCGATGTCGGACCGTTTATCATGCAGCCTGAAGGGATGGGACGTCTGTTTGCCATTGATAAGATGGCAGAAGGGCCGTTCCCGGAACACTACGAGCCGTTTGAGACGCCGCTGGGCACTAACCCGCTGCACCCGAACGTGGTCTCTAACCCGGCAGCGCGTATCTTCAAGGGCGACTTTGAAGCGCTGGGTAAAAAAGACAAGTTCCCGTACGTGGGCACCACCTATCGTCTGACCGAGCACTTCCACTACTGGACCAAGCACGCGCTGCTTAACGCCATCGCGCAGCCGGAGCAGTTTGTGGAGATCGGCGAGAAGCTGGCGAACAAGCTCGGCATCGCTCATGGCGATACCGTGAAGGTCTCCTCTAACCGCGGCTACATTAAAGCCAAGGCGGTGGTGACCAAGCGTATTCGCACGCTGAACGTTCATGGTCAGCAGGTGGATACCATCGGCATCCCAATTCACTGGGGTTATGAGGGCGTGGCGAAGAAAGGGTTCATTGCAAATACCCTGACGCCGTTCGTCGGTGATGCGAACACGCAGACGCCGGAGTTTAAGGCCTTCCTCGTGAACGTGGAAAAGGTGTAACGGAGACGACTTATGGCTTATCAATCTCAAGACATTATCCGTCGTTCCGCGACTAACGGTTTCACGCCCGCGCCTCAGGCGCGGGACCACCAGCAGGAAGTGGCGAAACTTATCGACGTGACCACCTGTATCGGCTGTAAAGCCTGTCAGGTGGCCTGCTCTGAGTGGAACGATCTGCGTGACGAAGTGGGTCACAACGTTGGGGTGTACGACAACCCTGCGGACCTGACCGCCAAGTCCTGGACGGTGATGCGTTTCTCGGAAGTGGAGCAGAACGACAAACTGGAATGGCTCATCCGCAAAGATGGCTGTATGCACTGCGCGGATCCGGGCTGCCTGAAGGCATGTCCGTCAGAAGGGGCTATCATTCAGTATGCCAACGGCATCGTCGACTTCCAGTCCGAGCAGTGCATCGGCTGCGGCTACTGCATTGCGGGCTGTCCGTTCGACGTACCGCGCCTGAACCCGGAAGACAACCGCGTCTACAAATGCACGCTGTGCGTTGACCGCGTCACTGTCGGCCAGGAGCCCGCGTGCGTGAAGACCTGCCCAACCGGCGCTATCCACTTTGGCTCTAAAGAGGATATGAAAACGCTGGCGGCAGAGCGCGTGGGCGAGCTGAAAACCCGTGGTTACGACAATGCGGGCCTGTACGATCCGGCCGGTGTTGGTGGTACGCATGTGATGTATGTGCTGCACCATGCCGACAAGCCGAATCTGTATCACGGCCTGCCGGAGAACCCGGAAATCAGCGCCACCGTTAAGTTCTGGAAAGGCATCTGGAAACCACTGGCCGCGGTAGGTTTTGCTGCCACCTTCGCAGCGAGCATCTTCCACTACGTCGGCGTCGGTCCGAACCGTGCGGAAGAGGAAGACGACAACCTGCATGAAGAGAAAGACGAGGTGCGCAAATGAGAAAACGTGACACCATCGTGCGCTACACCGCGCCGGAACGCATCAACCACTGGGTCACCGCCTTCTGCTTCATGCTGGCGGCGATAAGCGGGCTGGGGTTCTTCTTCCCCTCCTTCAACTGGCTGATGCAGATCATGGGGACACCACAACTGGCGCGTATACTGCACCCGTTTGTTGGCGTCATCATGTTCGCGTCGTTCATCATCATGTTTTTCCGCTACTGGCACCATAACCTAATCAATCGGGATGATATCTTTTGGGCGAAGAATATTCGTAAGATCGTCGTCAACGAGGAAGTAGGTGATACCGGGCGTTATAACTTCGGTCAGAAATGCGTATTCTGGGCGGCGATTATCTTCCTGGTCCTGTTGCTGGTCAGCGGCGTGATCATCTGGCGTCCGTATTTTGCGCCTGCTTTCTCAATCCCGGTGATCCGATTAGCGCTGATGCTGCATTCATTTGCCGCAGTGGCGCTAATTGTGGTTATCATGGTGCATATTTACGCTGCCCTCTGGGTGAAAGGCACCATTACCGCGATGGTGGAAGGCTGGGTAACCAGTACGTGGGCGAAGAAACATCACCCGCGCTGGTACCGTGAAGTCCGCCAGAAACAGGAAAAGTCATCTGAATGAGTATTCGCATAATCCCGCAAGATGAGCTGGGGTCGAGCGAGAAACGTACGGCGGAGTATATTCCGCCGTTGTTATTCCCCAGACTCAAGAACCTCTACAACCGCCGCGCAGAGCGTCTGCGCGAGCTGGCAGAGAACAACCCGCTGGGCGATTTTCTGCGTTTTGCTGCGCTTGTCGCCCACGCGCAGGAAGTGGTGCTGTACGACCACCCACTGCAAATGGACCTGACTGCGCGCATCAAAGAAGCCAATGAGCAGGGCAAGCCGCCGCTGGATATTCACGTCCTGCCGCGCGACAAGCACTGGCACAAGCTGCTGCATTCGCTGATTGCCGAGCTGAAGCCCGAAATGAGCGGTACTGCGCTAGCGGTCATTGAGAACCTGGAAAAAGCGTCCGAACAGGAGCTGGAAGAGATGGCGAGTGCGCTGTTTGCTTCCGACTTTTCGCTGGTCAGCAGTGATAAAGCGCCGTTTATCTGGGCGGCACTGTCGCTCTACTGGGCGCAGATGGCAAGCCTGATCCCCGGCAAAGCCCGCGCCGAGTACGGCGAAGCGCGCCAGTTCTGCCCGGTGTGCGGTTCCATGCCGGTCTCCAGCATGGTACAGATTGGCACCACCCAAGGGCTGCGCTACCTGCACTGCAACCTGTGCGAAACCGAATGGCACGTGGTGCGCGTGAAGTGCAGCAACTGCGAGCAGACCCGCGATCTCAACTACTGGTCGCTGGAAAATGAAGAAGCGGCAGTGAAAGCCGAAAGCTGCGGCGACTGTGGGACATACCTGAAGATTCTGTATCAGGAAAAAGACCCGAAAGTCGACGCGGTAGCCGACGATCTCGCCTCGCTGATTCTGGACGCCAAAATGGAGCAGGAGGGCTTCGCCCGCAGCTCAATCAACCCGTTCCTGTTCCCGGGTGAAGGGGAGTAATTTCCACCAAAGCCCGGTGAGCCTCTGTGCAACCGGGCTATTTACTGCGATAGCGCAGGGATGACATGTTGAGGGTCGTTAGCAATGGCGCGCAAGAGCGCTTTGGCCGGGCCTGTGGGTGAGCGTCTGCCTTGTTCCCAGTTACGCAACGTATCAACACTGACTGAGATTAAGTTCGCGAATTTACTCTGCGACAACCCGGACGCCTGGCGAATTTCTTTTATTTTCATCGCATCGATTTGAAACGTACGCGACGGCTCGCGTTGGCCCTCGGCAATTTCGTTCATTTGCGCAATGCTTTGGGTTAATCGCTCAAACAGCGCCTTATCCATTTACCACCTCTCTATCATCTTTTTCAGAATGGCTTTCTCCTTCGCGGACAGGTCATCTTTGATCCCTTTGCGATAAATGAGCAGCAACCTAATTTCAAACTCACGCGTACGATGAAAATAAATAACCCTTACTCCACCACGCTTTCCCTTGCTTCCAGAAAACCAGCGAATCTTTCGCAGGCCCCCCGTATTCTGAATCAGATCGCCATTATTAGGTTGCGTTACCAGGAAAACCTGAAGCTTATGGTATTCGTCGTCATCCAGTAACGTTTTGACGTCTTCTGTGAAAATATCCGTTTCAATGAATAGCATAAATTATACGCCATTGGCTTAGAGTAACACATCTCCTATGTACGTCAATGACGTACTCCCATATGAGCTACGTTATTGATATTCGAGCAACTAATCCATTTATTTCATTGAGTGTATAAGGATTTTGCGAGCCTTTTTCCAAATCTCTGGTTTAACCCAATTTCTTTGTTTTCATCTGCTGTAAACCAGGCTATAAACTGTATAAACACACAGTAAAAGGACGTAACCATGGCTCTGGAGAAGGGTATTGATAAGCTGGTACAGGAGTTTATTGCCGCAGGACGACCTTCCTCGCGAAAGCAGAGTATTGATGACCGGAGAAGCGGATATGTCGCCAGCACAGCGCTGGCCGGGGAAAAAGAAACTCGTGTCCAGGTTGAAACGCTTGTTATTGAGGATTTGACCTTTCGGGTATTTTCGCCTGTCAATGCCCCTGAAACGTTACCTTGTGCCTTCTACTATCATGGTGGGTGTTTTGTCAGCGGTGGGTTTGACACGCATGATAATCAACTCCGTCAACTGGCTTTTCACAGCCACTCCCGGGTCATTGCGGTTCAGTACAGACTCGCACCCGAGCATCTCTTCCCCGCCGCACACGACGATGCAGAAAGAGCTGCAGATCTTATCTGGCACAATGCCGAAAAATTAGGCGTAGATAAATACCGGGTCACCCTTTGCGGAGACAGTGCAGGCGCACATCTGGCGCTGGTGACGTCGCTAAGACTCAAAACGAAAGGTGTCTGGCAAGCTGCACAGCTGATTCTTATCTACCCTATGCTCGACGCTACGGCCAGTTTTGAAAGTTATATTCTCAATGGTGCAGATTATGTCATCACCCGAGATACCTTGCTTAGCGGGTATGAGATGTATCTCGCAGACACTGACCGTCAGCATCCCGAAGCCAGCCCATTGTGGCGGGATGATTTTCACGGTCTTCCCCCTGTGCACATCATTACCGCAGAGCACGATCCGCTGTGTGATGAAGGAGAAATGTTGTATCAGCACCTGACAGAGCAAGGAGTGGAGTGTACCGCTCAACGCTGGCTGGGTGTCATCCATGGCTTCTTCCAGCTTGGTGGTATTAGCCAGTCAGCGCGAGACGTAATGCGGGATATCGCCGGACGGATTAGGCACGTCCGGGAAGAGTAAACAGGCGATCACTCCTCTTCATTCCCCCCCTCTTCATACGCGCCATACGGCTTCGCAGGGAGAACGATGTAAGTTCCTTCAAACACCGCGCCCGGGGTGTCATCGCCAAACAGCTCAACCTGCATCTGCACGCGCGCTTTGCGGCCACGCGCCAGACGATCAAGGTCGCCGCCCAGTGCGCCAAGATCAGCCACCGCGCTCGGTTTACCGCTGATCGGCGCGCTGTAACGGATATGGGCATCGGCCAGAATGATGGTGCCGCCAAGATGGCGCTCGCGCAGCATCAGCCAGATCAGCCCCCAGCCGGTGAGCGTTGCCAGAGAAAACAGGCTGCCAGCAAACAGGGTGTGGTGAGGGTTCTGGTTGCCGATTTCCGGCATGGTGGTAATGAATTTTTGCCCGGTGTACTGCTGGATGCGCACGCCCATCTTTTCACTCAGAGGGATATGTTCATACCAGGCTTGCTGTAACTGACCGCACCAGTCTGCGCGATGCAGAATGTCGTCCAGAGTGGCAATGGGTTTGATCATCAAAAAATGACGAATCGGCGTGGTTTGCGGGGCGGTGATTTCCCCCTGATTTACAAAACCGAGTTTGGCAAAGAACTCCACGGCATCTTCGCGGGCGCTACAGGTGACGCGCTTAACGCCCTCCTGCCGGGCGACGGACTCCAGGGTCATTGCCATTAGCGTCCCCAGCCCTTTGTCCTGTACGGAAGGGTGAACCGCCATAAAGCGAATAGATGCTTCGTTATCGGCATTGATATACAGACGCCCGACGGCGACGAGATTGCCCTCCTCGTCCATCACCATCTGGTGATGGGCCATTGCGTCCCAGGCGTCGCGCTCAGAGCCTTTCGGTTGATGTAATGGCTTGCGCAGCATTTCCCAGCGGAACTGGTAATAGGCTTCTAACTCTTCTTCCGTTTGCGGTACTCGAAGGTGATACATAGCTGTACTCTCTCTTGTTACCCGCGGCCACGCCGCCAGTTGGCTCATACCTGGAGCCAGAATGTGACGGGGCCATCGTTCACCAGCGAAACCTGCATATCTGCAGCGAATCGTCCGGTTTGCGTATGCATTTCCTGCTGGCGACAACGCTCAACAAAGTATTCGTAAAGTGCTTCTGCACGATCCGGCGCGGCGCCTTTCGAGAAACTCGGGCGCATGCCGCGCTCGGTATCCGCTGCCAGCGTAAACTGGGACACCACCAGCACGCTGCCACCCGCCTGCTGGACGTTCAGGTTCATCTTGCCTTCCGCATCGCTGAAAATGCGGTAACCCAGCACCCGCTCGCATAAGCGGTTAGCTTTTTGTTCGTCATCATCCTTTTCGACACCTAACAACACCAAAAGTCCTGGGCCAATTTCACCCGTCACCTCTCCCTCCACGGTGACGCTGGCACGGGTTACGCGCTGTATCAATGCAATCATGGTTGGTCTGCTTCTTGTTGTTTTTCAGCTGCTGCTGCTTTTTTAAGTTCGCGGTATACGCCGAGAGTGACAGTTATTTCGGCACCAAGCAAGACGATACACCAGGTCCAGTAGACCCAGACAAACAAAATGGGGATCACCGCCAGCACGCCGTAAATCAGCTGATAGGACGGAAACATGGTGATGTAAAGGGCAAACCCTTTTTTACCCAGCTCAAAAAGCACGGCCGCCACCAGCGCCCCCACTACCGCATCGCGGTTTGGTACGCGCGTGGTCGGTACGACGCTATAGAGCAGCCAGAACGAAAGCCATGACAGGATCAGCGGAAAGATGCGAAGCACATTATCAATAACGCCGTTTAAATCACTCGCCCAGCGCAATGACAGAAGGTAAGAGCTGATGGCAAGGCTCGCCCCGGCCAGCAGCGGGCCGAGCGTGAGGATCATCCAGTACACGGCAAAAGAGTAGACTTTTGGCCGCGCTTTTTTACTCCGCCAGATTGTGTTCAGTGCGCTATCAATGGCATACATCAGCAGCAGCGCAGTGACAATCAGCCCGCATGCCCCCACCGCCGTCATCTTGTTGGAGTTGGCAACGAACTGCTCGATGTAGTTCTGGATAACATCCCCGGTGGCAGGAATGAAATTCGCAAACACGAAATGGCGAAGCTGCAGGCTGACGTCCGCAAACATCGGAAAGGCGGAAAATAGCGCAAAGATCACCGCCACCAGCGGCACTAATGAGAGCAACGACACGTACGCGAGGTTTCCCGCCAGCGTGGTCATGTTGTCCTCATCAATGCGGTGCCAGAGCAGTTTTAGCCAGGCTCTCAGCGGGCGCGTATGATGCGTGGCTTTTTGATGAACGGTTTTTAACATAACTGCTTCGCAAAGTAGTTGGGTATCGTCTCTTTTCCGGTCACCAGAATTGACGTGATACCTAACTGGTTAGCTCCCTCTATATTATCGGCATTGTCGTCGAAAAAGACGGCATCGGCGGCAGTGAAACCTTCTGCCTGCAAAACGGCCTGATATATCCGTGCTTCGGGCTTGCGCATACCCATCTCCTGCGAGAGATAGATTTTATCTGCCGCTGCCTTAACTTCAGGGTATTCTTCAGGCCAGAACGTGGTGTGCAGGCGGTTAGTATTCGACAGGACAACCACACGGTGCCCCTGCTCACGCAGTTTGTGCATGATGTCGATCACTTCCGGGCGGATGGCGACAAATACCGCCTGCCAGCCGTGCGAAAACTGCTCATAGCTTAACGACAGCCCCATGTCCTGGCAGAAACGCTCTGCGAATTCTTCGTCACTTATTTCACCGCGCTCATGCTGATGAAAGGTTTCGCCCATCGCGAAATTCTGCTTTAACGTCGCCAGCGGAACACGGCTAAAGTCGCTCCATGCGCCCAGCACGCGATTAAAATCGATATCGACGATTACATTTCCTAAATCAAAGATATAAAGCATGTTTATCTCCTGCTCGCCGTGGAAAAATAACTGTAGCGGGAAAGAGAAGGTTTGGCTATGTGCGAGATTCAGCTTAAAGAAAGGAATGGCCCGAAGAGAGATATCGGGCCATAAAAAGGTCAGCCAGCCTGCTGTTCTTCTCCTGAACTAACTTCAACTACTTCCACTTTGCTGGATTTGAGGAGATTTTGCAGCGCCGAGCCGGGAAGTTCATCCGTGAACAGCGCCGTGGCCTGCGCCACGTTGCCAATTTCTACGGCGGCGGAAGCGCTGTATTTCGTATGATCGGCTGCCAGTAAAATATGGCGCGAGTGAGCCATCATGGTTTTCACCACGCTGGCTTCATTGACGTCAAACTCCATCATCGCACCGTCGTGCTCAATCGCCCCTACGCTGGTCACGAGATAGTCCGCCCGGAAGCCGGATACAAACGCCGTCGCCGCCGGGCCGATAATGCCGCCGTTATGCGGGCGCAGCGTGCCGCCGGGGACCATCACTTCAAAGCGCGGGTTTTTATAGAGAATGTGCGCCACCCGCAGGCTGTTGGTGATAATACGCAAATGGTTGTGATTGAGCAGCGCCCGGGCAACATGCTCCACCGTCGTCCCGATGGTGATAAAGATGGTCGAGCCATCGGGAATGTAGTCCGCAATCGCCTCGGCAATCGCCCGCTTCTCTTCGGTGAGCGAAACTTCACGCTGCTCGAACGCCGTGTTCACCACGCTGGACGCCCTGCCCGCACCGCCATGATGACGCGTTATGAGTCCCTGCTCGCTGAGCTTACGGATATCCCGTCGTACCGTTTGTGTGGACACATCCAGCAGCTGCGCCAGTTCATCAATATTCATATAGCCGCGATCGGCAATCAGCGTCAGCAGCTGATCGTGACGCGGGTTGCCGGTCAGTTCGGTAAGACTCATGGGCTGTCCTCTGAAAACCATCACGCCCCGCATTTTATACAAAAAGTGACAAAAAAGAGCGGGTTTGATCACAGTCGGGTATACCCGCACGCCCGCCGGGCCTGGTGCATTTCAGGGCGGCGACGGCGCTGGCAAAACGCACGGCGTCAGCGGCGGACGCTTGCTGCGCCAGACTGACCGCCAGCGCACCGTGGAAAACGTCGCCCGCCCCTGTGGTATCAACCACCTCGACCTCAAAGCCAGGCTGATGACATAACCTGCCGCTTTCCAGCCAGAAGCAACCGTCTCGCCCCTGCGTAACGTACACATGTCCATTTGTGAGCATTTGTGCTTTTTTCAGCGCGTCTTCAGCTCCATCCAGCTGCGTTAAACGCCGCAGTCCCGGCGCGGAGAAGGCGGCATGATCGCTTAGGGCGATCAGTTCCGCGATGTCCTGCGGAGTGACATCCGCATCAAGTAAGGTGGGTACGCCCTGCTGGCGAGCACAGATAAACGCCTGTTTTGCCCCGTCATGCCAGCGCACGTCTGCTAATACGATATCCCATTGTGAGAAGTCGACGTCTTGCAGCCAGTCAGCCTCAGCGGGAAGATCGGGGCTGGGGTAGTTCGCAATCACGCGCTCCCCGCTGGCGTCCACCAGCACTGCGGATTGTGACGATCGGGCCCCTTTAAACACGCGCGTGTAGCGGGTATTCACCCCCAGGGATTCCAGCTCCGCGAGCAGGCGTCTTCCGGTCTCGTCGTCACCCACGCGGCCAATAAAGTCCACCTCAGCCCCCAGTTTCGCTGCCGCCACCGCCGCAGTTGCCGCCGGGCCACCGCCCACTTCCGTATAATCTTTTGCGACATATTTCCCACCTTCCCTTGGTAAATCATCGAGATACCAGATGCGATCCAGCACGGTAATGCCGACACAAACGATGCGAGTCATGGTGATTCCTTGTGCGATTTCTGATGCTGCCATTTTAATTTCATCAAATGTTTAAAAAGTGACCCCTGTCAATTTTTTGACTATAAATTACAAATACGATCAAAAACAGACAACACAAACGCGCAAAAATTGACACGATGTGACAGGAGAAAGGCATGTCAGCAATCGCATTTATCGGTTTAGGGCAGATGGGCGCGCCAATGGCGAAGAATCTGCTGAAACAAGGTCACCGGCTTCAGGTCTTTGATGTGAACCCGCAGGCCGTCCAGACGCTGGTGGAGAGCGGCGCACAGGCAGTGGCGACGCCAGCGCAGGCCGCTGCGGATGCCGAATTCGTCATAACCATGCTGCCCAACGGCGACCTGGTGCGCAGCGTCCTGTTCGGCGAGCACGGCGTTTGCGAAGGGTTATCCCGCGATGCGCTGGTGATCGATATGTCCACCATTCATCCACTACAAACTGACGCGCTGATCCGTGACATGGCGGAGCGCGGCTTCAGCCTGATGGACGTCCCCGTCGGACGAACGTCTGACCATGCCATCGCCGGTACGTTACTTCTGCTGGCAGGCGGCACGGCGCAGCAGGTTGAGCGCGCCACGCCGGTATTAATGGCGATGGGCAATGAGCTGATCAACGCTGGCGGGCCGAGCATGGGTATCCGCGTGAAGCTTATCAATAACTACATGAGCATCGCCCTGAATGCGCTTTCAGCAGAGGCGGCCGTACTGTGCGAAGCGCTCGGCCTCTCCTTCGACGTGGCGCTCAAGGTCATGAGCGGCACGCCGGCAGGCAAAGGCCACTTCACGACCTCATGGCCGAACAAGGTGCTGAAAGGGGATCTTTCACCCGCCTTCATGATCGACCTTGCGCATAAAGATCTGGGCATTGCGCTCGACGTGGCCAACCAGCTCCACGTTCCCATGCCGCTCGGCGCGGCTTCCCGTGAAGTTTACAACCAGGCTCGCGCCGCCGGGCGCGGGCGCGAAGACTGGACGGCCATTCTTGAACAGGTTCGCGCATCTGCCGGGCTGAAAAAATCACACTGATACGAAAGGACTGAGGAATGACGATGTACACCCTGAAAGATATCACCCGACCTTCCGGCGGTTTTGCCATGCTGGCCGTGGACCAGCGCGAAGCGATGCGCCTGATGTTTGCTGCGGCAGGCGCGCCGGTGCCGGTAACCGACCAGCACCTCACGGATTTTAAGGTTAACGCGGCCAAAATCCTGTCGCCGTATGCCTCCGCTATTCTGGTTGACCAGCAGTTCTGCTATCGCCAGATCGTTGAGCAGCAGGCCGTCGCCAAAAGCTGCGCGATGATTGTGGCAGCGGACGAGTTTATACCGGGCAACGGTATTCCGGTCGATAGCGTGGTGATCGACAAAAACATCGACGCGCAGGCAGTAAAACGCGATGGCGGCAAGGCGCTGAAGCTGCTGGTGCTGTGGCGCAGCGATGAAGATCCGCAGCAACGTCTGGAGATGGTGAAGGCGTTCAATACGCTGTGCCATAGCAACGGACTGCTTAGCATTATCGAACCGGTGGTGCGTCCGCCGCGTCGCGGTGCCGCGTTCAACCGCGAGCAGGCGATTATCGACGCCGCCAGAGAGCTGGGCGATAGCGGTGCCGACCTCTACAAAGTGGAGATGCCGCTGTTCGGTAAAGGTACGCAGCAGGAACTGCTGGCCGCCTCGCAAAAGCTGAACGCGGAAATCAATATGCCGTGGGTGATCCTCTCTTCCGGCGTGGATGACAAGCTCTTCCCGCGCGCGGTGCAGGTTGCCATGCAGGCGGGGGCTTCAGGCTTTTTAGCCGGTCGCGCCGTGTGGTCCTCCGTGGTGGGGCTGCCGGATATTGAAATGATGCTACGCGACGTCTCTGTGCCAAAACTGCAGCGTTTGGGTGAGATCGTCGACGAAATGATGGCTCGCCGCTAAGAAAGGACCCGAACATGAAATGGTTTAACACCCTGAGCCATAACCGCTGGCTCGAACAAGAGACCGACCGTATTTTCGATTTCGGTAAAAACGCCGCCGTGCCGACCGGCTTTGGCTGGCTGGGCAATAACGGCCAGGTGCGTAGCGATATGGGCACACATCTGTGGATCACCGCCCGCATGCTGCACGTGTATGCGGTGGCCGCCAATATGGGGCGTCCCGGGGCGTATACCCTGGTTGAGCACGGCATTAATGCCCTCAACGGCCCGCTGCGCGACAAACAGCACGGCGGCTGGTACGCCTGTGTGAACGATGAAGGCGTGATCGACGCCTCCAAGCAGGGCTATCAGCATTTCTTCGTGCTGCTGGGCGCGGCGAGCGCCGTGACCACCGGCCATCCGCAGGCGCGCAAACTGCTGGACGATGCGATTGAGGTGATCGAGCGCTATTTCTGGAGCGAGGAAGAACAAATGTGCCTCGAATCCTGGGACGAGGCCTTTAGCAAAACCGAGGATTATCGCGGCGGCAACGCCAACATGCATGCCGTTGAAGCGTTCCTGATCGTCTATGACGTCACGCACGACCGCAAGTGGCTCGACCGCGCCCTGCGTATCGCCTCGGTGATTATTCACGACGTGGCGCGCAAAGGTGAGTACCGCGTTAACGAGCATTTCGACACGAACTGGAACCCGATCCGCGATTACAACATCGACAATCCTGCCCACCGCTTCCGCGCCTACGGCGGCACGCCGGGCCACTGGATCGAGTGGGGCCGCCTGATGTTGCACCTGCGCGCCGCGCTGGAAGCCCGTTTTGAAACCCCGCCGGAGTGGCTGCTGGAAGATGCGAAAGGACTGTTCCATGCCACCATCCGCGACGCCTGGGCACCGGACGGGGCCGATGGTTTCGTCTACTCCGTAGGCTGGGATGGTAAGCCTATTGTCCGTGAACGCGTGCGCTGGCCTATCGTCGAGGCGATGGGCACGGCTTACGCACTCTACACCGTAACCGGCGAAGCACAGTATGAAGCCTGGTATCAGAAGTGGTGGGATTACTGCATTAAGTACCTGATGGATTACGAGAACGGTTCCTGGTGGCAGGAGCTGGATACCCATAACGAAGTGACAACCAAAGTCTGGGACGGCAAGCAGGATATTTACCATCTGCTGCACTGCCTGGTGATCCCACGTTTGCCGCTGGCACCGGGCTTAGCCCCGGCAACGGCCGCCGGTTTGCTGGACTGCCTGGCCAAATAATAAAAGACGGAGTTTTTATGCGTACCCTACACAATATTGACCTGAAAAATAACGAAAGGGGTTTCACCCTGCACTGGGAAAACCGCCTGATTTTGTCCCATACCGCGGATGCGCCCTGCCTGTGGATCGGTGCAGGCGTCGCCGATATTGAGATGTTTCGCGGCAATTTCAGCATCAAGGACAAACTAAACGAAAAGATCGCGCTGACGGACGCAACCGTCACGCAGCAAAGCGCGGGCTGGGCGATCCGCTTTACCCGTGGCGATGCGGTCAGCGCGACGCTGCTGGTGGGCGTGGATGGCGAAGGCCGCCTGGAGATGAAGCTTAAAAACGATGCCACCCGCCATAACCGCATCTGGCTGCGGCTGGCGGCTCAGCCAGAAGATCACATTTACGGCTGCGGCGAGCAGTTCTCTTATTTCGATCTGCGCGGCAAGCCGTTCCCGCTGTGGACCAGCGAACAAGGCGTGGGCCGTAACAAGCAAACCTACGTGACCTGGCAGGCCGACTGCAAAGAGAACGCAGGCGGCGATTACTACTGGACCTTCTTCCCACAGCCTACCTTCGTGAGCACCCAGAAGTACTACTGCCACGTGGACAACAGCTGCTACATGAATTTTGACTTCAGCGCGCCGGACTTCCACGAACTGGCGTTCTGGGAAGATACCGCCACGTTGCGCTTCGACTGTGCGGAAACCTACGTCGGCCTGCTGGAAAAACTCACCGGACTGCTGGGGCGTCAGCCTGAACTGCCGGACTGGGTTTACGACGGCGTGACGCTGGGTATTCAGGGCGGCACCGAGGTCTGTCAGCAGAAGCTCGACGTCATGCGCAAAGGGGGCGTGAAGGTGAACGGCATCTGGGCGCAGGACTGGTCCGGCATTCGCATGACCTCCTTCGGCAAACGCGTGATGTGGAACTGGAAGTGGAACAGCGAGCTGTACCCACAGCTTGACGAGCGTATTCCACAATGGAAACAGGAAGGCGTGCAGTTCCTCTCCTACATCAACCCGTACGTCGCCAGCGATAAAGATCTCTGCGAAGAAGCAGCGAAACGCGGCTATCTGACTAAAAATGCCGACGGCAAGGACTACCACGTCGAGTTTGGCGAGTTCTATGCGGGCGTCATCGACCTGACCAATCCTGAAGCCTACGACTGGTACAAAGAGGTCATCAAAAAGAACCTGATCGAACTGGGCTGCGGCGGCTGGATGGCCGATTTCGGGGAATATCTTCCGACTGACACGTTCCTGCACAACGGCGTTAGCGCAGAGATCATGCACAACGCGTGGCCAGCCCTGTGGGCCAAATGTAACTACGAGGCGCTGGAGGAGACCGGCAAACTTGGCGAGATCCTGTTCTTTATGCGCGCAGGCTACACCGGCAGCCAGAAGCACTCGGTGATGATGTGGGCGGGAGATCAGAACGTCGACTGGAGCCTGGACGACGGTCTGGCATCCGTGGTGCCTGCGGCGCTGTCTCTGGCGATGACCGGGCATGGCCTGCACCACAGCGACATCGGCGGCTATACCACCCTGTTCGAGATGAAGCGCAGTAAAGAGTTGCTGCTGCGCTGGTGCGATTTTAACGCCTTCACGCCGATGATGCGCACCCACGAAGGTAACCGTCCTGGCGATAACTGGCAGTTCGACGGCGATGCGGAAACCATCGCGCACTTCGCGCGCATGACCACCGTTTTCACCACCCTTAAGCCGTATATCAAAGCCGCCGTCGCGCAGAACGCGAAAAGCGGCCTGCCGGTGATGCGCCCGCTGTTCCTGCACTACGAGGACGACGCACGCGCCTACACGCTGAAATACCAGTATCTGTTTGGCCGCGATCTGCTGGTGGCGCCCGTTCACGAAGAGGGGCGCACGGACTGGACGCTCTATCTGCCGCAGGACAACTGGGTGAATGCGTGGACCGGGGAATGCTGCCAGGGCGGTGACGTGACCGTTGATGCCCCACTCGGCAAGCCACCGGTCTTCTATCGCCAGCACAGTGAATGGGCAGATCTGTTTAGCACCTTACGTCATATCTGATAAGGCTCGCCCGCAGGGAAACCTGCGGGCAGACGGAGAACAATAATGAGTCAACATACTTCTGATCCGGCAACCCTGCGCCTGCCGTTTAAAGAGAAACTCGCCTACGGGATGGGCGATCTCGGCTCTAACATCCTGCTGGATATCGGCACGCTGTATCTGCTGAAGTTTTACACCGACGTGCTGGGGCTGCCGGGCACCTACGGCGGGATCATCTTCCTGATTGCGAAGTTCTTTACCGCCTTCACCGATATGGGCACCGGGATCATGCTCGACTCCCGGCGCAAGATTGGCCCGAAAGGGAAATTCCGCCCGTTCGTGCTGTACGCCGCCTTCCCGGTGACGCTGCTGGCGATTGCCAACTTCGTGGGCACGCCGTTTGAGGTGACCGGTAAAACGGTGATGGCAACCGTGCTGTTTATGCTGTACGGCCTGTTCTTCAGCATGATGAACTGTTCTTACGGCGCGATGGTGCCCGCCATTACCAAAAACCCGGACGAGCGCGCCTCGCTGGCCGCATGGCGTCAGGGCGGTGCCACGCTCGGCCTGCTGCTCTGTACCGTGGGCTTTGTCCCGGTGATGAACCTGATTGAGGGCAACGATCAGCTAGGCTATATCTTTGCCGCCACCCTCTTCTCGCTGTTCGGGCTGTTCTTTATGTGGTGGTGCTATAAGGGCGTGACCGAGCGTTACGTCGAGATGCAGCCTGCCAATCCGGCGCAAAAGCCGGGGCTGTTGCAGTCTTTTCGCGCCATCGCCGGGAACCGACCGCTGTTTATTCTGTGCATCGCTAACCTGTGCACGCTGGGTGCCTTTAACGTCAAGCTCGCCATCCAGGTCTACTACACGCAGTACGTGCTGAACGACCCGATTCTGCTGTCGTATATGGGCTTCTTCAGCATGGGCTGTATTTTTATCGGCGTCTTTATGATGCCCGGCGCGGTGCGGCGCTTCGGTAAGAAAAAGGTCTACATCAGCGGGCTGATGATTTGGGTGGCCGGCGATCTGCTCAACTACTTCTTCGGCGGCGGCTCGGTGAGCTTTGTGGCGTTCTCCTGCCTCGCGTTCTTCGGTTCCGCGTTTGTGAACAGCCTGAACTGGGCGCTGGTCTCCGACACCGTGGAGTACGGCGAGTGGCGCACCGGCGTGCGCTCCGAGGGAACGGTCTATACCGGCTTTACCTTCTTCCGCAAGGTATCTCAGGCGCTGGCGGGCTTCTTCCCGGGGATCATGCTCACGCAGATCGGCTATGTGCCCAACGTAGTGCAATCCGCCGGTACGGTTGAAGGGCTGCGGCAGCTGATATTTATCTATCCAAGTCTGCTGGCGGTCATCACCATCGTGGCGATGGGCTGCTTCTACAACCTCAACGAGAAGATGTATGTGCGCATCGTCGAAGAGATCGAACTGCGCAAGCGTACGGCATAAATGACGTGATAGAGCGCCCTGCGGGGCGCTCTGAGGATCGACCATGAGAGATAATATTGATCCGTTAACCCTGAAATTGAGCCTGCGTGAGAAGTGCGCCTACGGGATGGGCGATTTTGGCTCGAACCTGATGCTGTGTATTGGCACGCTGTATCTGCTGAAGTTTTACACGGATGAACTGGGCATGCCCGCGTTCTATGGCGGCATTATTTTCCTGGTAGCGAAATTCTTCACCGCGTTTACCGACATGCTGACCGGCGTGCTGCTGGACTCCCGGCGGAATATCGGTAAGAAGGGAAAATTCCGGCCATTCATTCTCTACGCCTCCGTCCCGGTGGCGCTGGTCGCGACGGCGCAGTTTATGGCCAACGACTTTAGCCTGACGGTGAAAACGGCGCTCGCCACGGTGCTCTTTATGCTGTTTGGCCTGTGCTATAGCCTGATGAATTGCTCCTACGGCGCGATGGTTCCGGCCATCACCAAAAACCCGAACGAGCGTGCGCAGCTTGCCGCCTGGCGTCAGGGCGGCGCGACGGTGGGGCTGTTGCTCTGCACCGTGGGCTTTATGCCCATTCAGGCACTGTTCATCCACCAGCCCTCACTCGGTTATCTGGTGGCCGCGCTGGTGTTTGTGACGGGTGGCCTGTTCTGCATGTGGTGGTGCTACAGCGGTGTGAAAGAGCGCTACGTGGAGCTCACGCCCGATCACCATAAGCCCGGCATTCTGAAATCGTTCTGCGCGATTTTCCGCAACCCGCCACTGCTGGTGCTGTGCATCGCCAACCTGTGTACCCTCGCCGCGTTTAACATCAAGCTGGCGATTCAGGTCTATTACACCCAGTACGTGCTGAACGATCTTCATCTGCTGTCGTGGATGGGTTTTTTCAGCATGGGCTGCATTCTGATTGGCGTGTTTCTGGTGCCCGGCGCGGTGAAGCGCTTTGGCAAGAAGCCGGTGTATCTGGGTGGGCTGGCACTGTGGGCAGTGGGTGACGTGCTGAACTTCTTCTGGGGGACCAGCTCCCTGCTGTTTGTGCTGTTTTCCTGTATGGCCTTCTTCGGCACGGCGTTTGTGAACAGCCTGAACTGGGCGCTGGTGCCGGATACCGTCGATTATGGCGAATGGAAAACCGGCATCCGCGCCGAAGGGTCGGTTTACACCGGTTATACCTTCTCGCGCAAAATATCCGCCGCCCTCGCTGGCTTCCTGCCCGGCATCATGCTGACCCAGATTGGCTACGTTCCCCATGCCGTTCAAAGCGCGGGCACGCTGCTGGGATTGCGTCAGCTTATTTTCCTCTGGCCATGCGGTCTGGCAATCGTCGCCGCTGTGACCATGGGGCTGTTTTATAAACTCAACGAAGCGCGCTTCGCCTTTATTATCGAGGAGATTGGAAAACGGAAAAAACAATCAGCGAATACCCCTGAGATAACCACCAACAATAAAGCGTCAGCAGTCACTTTATAACAATAAATCCGGCCAATATGTCCTTCCTGTTAATCAGGAGGGAGGCCTTTCTGTACCTGATACATGGACAAATTATGAAAAGAATCATCACTGTACTGATCGTGTCGTCTGTGTCCTGCCCGGTATTTGCCGGGGCCTATGTCGAAACCCGCGAAGCTTACAATACGGCCTCTGAACTGCACGAGGTGATCCTGCGTGCGGGATATAACTTTGATATGGGCGCGGGGCTGATGTTCACCAATGCCTATAACGTGGGGAAATGGGATGAGCTGAAGCACAGCTATAACGAAATAGAGGGATGGTATCCGCTCTTTAAACCCACCGACAAACTCACCTTCCAGCCCGGCGGATTGATTAATGACAGCAGCGCCGGTTCGGGTGGTGCCGTCTATCTGGACACCAACTATAAATTCATCGACTGGTTTAACCTGACCTTCCGCTATCGCTATAACCATAACAATTACGATACGCCGGACTATAACGGTCAGATGGATAAGAACGACACGCACGAGTTTGCCAACTACTGGAATTTCAAAGTAACGGATGCGTTTTTCTACACGTTTGAACCGCACTTTTTCCAGCGGGTGAATGATTATCACAGCAAAAATGGCAAAGACCATCACTGGGAAATCACCAATAAATTCAGCTATAAGATCGACAGAAACTGGCTGCCGTACCTCGAACTTCAGTGGCTGGACAGATGGAATGATTACAACCGCGAGCAGTACCGAATTCGCCTGGGGTTACGGTACTCGTTCTAACAAAAAAGCCGCTGATTTCTCAGCGGCTTTTTTACTACGGATTGACCGTATTAGTCTTCTTTCGCACCGCGCATAGCACGTTTACGATCGTTCTCGGTCAGGTGACGTTTACGGATACGAATTGACTGTGGAGTCACTTCGACCAGTTCGTCGTCATCGATGAATTCCAGAGCCTGCTCCAGAGTCATCTTGATCGGTGGAACCAGAACCGTTGCTTCGTCAGTACCGGACGCACGCATGTTGGTCAGTTTCTTACCGGTCAGGCAGTTTACGGTCAGGTCGTTAGAACGACTGTGAATACCGATGATCTGGCCTTCGTAAACTTCTGCACCGTGACCCAGGAACAGCTTACCGCGATCCTGCAGACCGAACAGCGCGAACGCAACCGCTTTACCCTGACCGTTGGAGATCAGCACGCCGTTGTTACGCTGGCCCACTTCGCCCGGACGCACGTCGTCGTAGTGGCTGAAGGTGGAGTACAGCAGACCGGTACCGGAGGTCATGGTCATGAACTCAGAACGGAAGCCGATCAGGCCACGGCTTGGAATCACGTAGTCGAGACGTACGCGGCCTTTGCCATCTGGATTCATGTTTTTCAGGTCGCCTTTACGCTCGCCCAGTGCCTGCATAACAGAACCCTGGTGCTGCTCTTCAACGTCCAGCGTTACGTTCTCAAACGGCTCTTGTTTACGGCCGTCGATTTCGCGGAAGATAACTTTCGGACGGGAAACCGCCATCTCGAAACCTTCACGACGCATGTTTTCGATCAGGACTGACAGGTGCAGCTCGCCACGACCCGAAACGCGGAATGCGTCAGCATCCTGAGTTTCTTCAACGCGCAGCGCAACGTTGTGCACCAGCTCTTTGTTCAGGCGGTCAAGGATCTGACGAGAGGTAACGAATTTACCTTCTTTACCACAGAACGGAGAGGTGTTGACGTTGAAGAACATGGATACGGTTGGTTCATCAACGGACAGAGCAGGCAGCGCTTCGACGTTCTGCGGATCGCAGATGGTGTCGGAGATGTTCAGCTCGCCCAGACCGGTGATCGCGATGATGTCGCCCGCTTCCGCGATGTCGCTCTCGATACGCTCAAGACCCAGGTGAGTCAGGACTTTACCGACTTTACCGTTACGGGTTTTGCCTTCGCTATCAATGATAGTGACCTGCTGGTTAGGCTTCACCTTACCGCGCTTGATACGACCAATGCCGATGACGCCAACATAGTTGTTGTAGTCGAGCTGGGAGATCTGCATCTGCAGGGTGCCGTCCAGGTCAACGTTTGGCGCAGGAACACGGTCAACAATCGCCTGATACAGCGGGGTCATGTCTTCAGCCATGTCTTCATGGTCCAGACCAGCGATACCGTTCAGCGCAGACGCGTAAACGATAGGGAAGTCCAGCTGCTCGTCGGTCGCGTCGAGGTTAACGAACAGGTCGAAGACCTGGTCAACAACCCAGTCAGGACGCGCGCCAGGACGGTCAACTTTGTTGATAACAACGATTGGCTTCAGACCATGGGCAAAAGCTTTTTTGGTCACGAAGCGCGTCTGTGGCATTGGGCCATCCATTGCGTCAACGACCAGCAGAACGGAGTCTACCATGGACATTACACGTTCAACTTCACCACCGAAGTCGGCGTGCCCTGGGGTATCAACGATGTTGATACGGTAGTCATTCCATTTAATCGCGGTGTTTTTCGCGAGGATGGTAATCCCACGCTCTTTCTCCAAATCGTTGGAGTCCATCACGCGTTCTTGGGTTTCGGCACGCGCATCAAACGTACCGGATTGCTGCAGCAGCTTGTCAACCAGGGTAGTTTTACCATGGTCTACGTGCGCGATGATGGCGATGTTACGCAAATTTTCGATCACAACTTTGCCTCAGGCATTTAGAAATAGCGCGTTATTGTACACGGATTAATCGCACTACAAAACAGGATCACAAACATCCCCCGCAAACAAGTATTGCAGAGATGCTTTGTGATCGCTTTCACGGAGCGGTAAAAGGGCACTTTAACGTAAATTGCACCAATATGGTGCTCAATGTTCACATTGAAGCACTATACTGGTGCAACAAATCCATTGTGGTGCAGCCCTTTTGCACTATGGTGCGCATGATAACGCCTTTTTGGGGTGTTTTAAAAGTTGGCACAGATTTCGCTTTATAAAAATACATGGCACACGGCCAGTACAAACAGAAATTGAAGACCTCGTTACCACGACGACAATGACCAATCTGGAGAGTTAAGTATGTCCGCTGAACACGTTTTGACGATGCTGAACGAACATGAAGTGAAGTTTGTTGATCTGCGCTTCACCGATACCAAAGGTAAAGAACAGCACGTCACAATCCCTGCTCATCAGGTGAACGCCGAATTCTTTGAAGAAGGCAAAATGTTTGACGGCTCCTCCATTGGTGGCTGGAAAGGCATTAACGAATCCGACATGGTTCTGATGCCAGATGCGACCACCGCGGTCATTGATCCGTTCTTCGAAGAACCAACCCTGATCATCCGTTGCGACATCCTCGAGCCAGGCACGCTGCAGGGCTACGACCGCGACCCACGTTCTATCGCTAAACGCGCTGAAGAGTACCTGCGTTCTACCGGCATCGCGGACACCGTGCTGTTCGGGCCAGAGCCAGAGTTCTTCCTGTTCGATGACATCCGTTTCGGTGCCTCTATTTCTGGCTCCCACGTAGCAATCGACGACATCGAAGGTGCATGGAACTCCTCCACCAAATACGAAGGTGGTAACAAAGGTCACCGTCCAGGCGTGAAAGGCGGTTACTTCCCGGTTCCACCGGTCGACTCTGCACAGGACATCCGTTCCACCATGTGTCTGGTGATGGAAGAAATGGGCCTGGTGGTTGAAGCTCACCACCACGAAGTCGCGACTGCGGGTCAGAACGAAGTGGCTACCCGCTTCAACACCATGACCAAAAAAGCGGACGAAATTCAGATCTACAAATACGTTGTGCATAACGTTGCGCACCGTTTCGGTAAAACCGCGACCTTCATGCCAAAACCGATGTTTGGCGATAACGGTTCCGGTATGCACTGCCACATGTCTCTGTCCAAGAACGGCACCAACCTGTTCTCTGGCGACAAATATGCTGGTCTGTCTGAGCAGGCGCTGTACTACATTGGCGGCGTTATCAAACACGCTAAAGCGATCAACGCCCTGGCGAACCCAACCACGAACTCCTACAAGCGTCTGGTCCCGGGCTACGAAGCACCAGTCATGCTGGCTTACTCTGCGCGTAACCGTTCTGCTTCTATCCGTATCCCGGTGGTGGCGTCTCCTAAAGCGCGTCGTATCGAAGTTCGCTTCCCGGACCCAGCGGCTAACCCATACCTGTGCTTCGCAGCACTGCTGATGGCCGGTCTGGACGGTATCAAGAACAAGATCCACCCAGGCGAAGCGATGGACAAAAACCTGTACGACCTGCCGCCAGAAGAAGCGAAAGAGATCCCACAGGTTGCTGGCTCTCTGGAAGAAGCCCTGCAGGCGCTGGACGCAGACCGTGAGTTCCTGACGGCGGGCGGCGTGTTCACTGACGACGCTATCGATGCTTACATCGCCCTGCGTACCGAAGAGAACGACCGCGTGCGCATGACGCCACACCCGGTTGAGTTCGAACTGTACTACAGCGTTTAATTAAGTTGTTTTACCCGGCGTGACAAGCGCCGGGAGTAGTTGCCGTGGAAACTTTTAGCCCATCTCCGGATGGGCTTTTTTCTCCACCAACAACCTGATCTCACGCGCTTTTTACGCCGAAAAAGCTATACTGCACTAAAACAGTGCAACGACTCCAGGAGACTGCTGAATGGCAACTGGCACGCTGCCCGATGCTGGGCAGATCCTCAATTCTTTAATTAACAGTATCTTGCTGGTCGACGACGAGCTGGCCGTTCATTACGCCAACCCGGCGGCGCAGCAGCTGCTGGCCCAAAGCGCGCGGAAACTGTTTGGTACCCCGCTTCCGGAACTCCTGAGCTATTTTTCGCTGAATATTGGCCTGATGCAGGAAAGTTTGCAGGCCGGCCAGGGGTTTACCGATAACGAAGTGACGCTGGTGATCGACGGGCGCTCGCATATTCTGTCGCTGACTGCGCAACGGCTTCCAGAAGGGATGATCCTGCTTGAAATGGCGCCGATGGATAATCAGCGTCGCCTGAGCCAGGAGCAGCTCCAGCATGCGCAGCAAATTGCCGCCCGTGACCTGGTGCGTGGTCTGGCGCATGAAATCAAAAACCCGCTGGGTGGGTTACGCGGTGCGGCGCAGCTTCTGACCAAGGCGTTACCCGATCCTGCGCTGGCGGAGTACACCAACGTCATCATTGAGCAGGCGGACCGTCTGCGTAATCTGGTTGACCGTCTTCTGGGGCCGCAACAGCCGGGAATGCATGTTACGGAAAGCATTCACAAGGTGGCTGAACGCGTCGTGAAACTCGTCTCGATGGAGCTGCCGGAGAACGTCACGCTGGTGCGTGATTACGACCCCAGCCTGCCGGAACTGGCGCATGACCCGGATCAAATTGAGCAGGTCCTGTTGAATATTGTCCGCAATGCCCTGCAGGCGCTGGGACCTGAAGGGGGCGAGATTATTTTACGTACCCGTACCGCCTTCCAGCTCACCTTACACGGCGTGCGCTATCGGCTGGCGGCGCGCATCGACGTCGAGGATAACGGGCCCGGTATTCCCTCCCATCTTCAGGACACTCTGTTTTATCCGATGGTCAGCGGTCGCGAAGGCGGGACCGGCCTGGGCTTATCTATCGCCCGCAGCTTGATCGATCAGCACTCCGGAAAAATTGAATTTACCAGTTGGCCGGGACATACCGAGTTTTCGGTTTTCCTGCCGATTAAAAAATAAAGGTGACGTTTATGCAACGAGGGATAGTCTGGGTAGTCGATGACGATAGCTCCATCCGTTGGGTGCTTGAACGCGCGCTCACAGGGGCAGGATTAAGCTGCACGACGTTTGAGAGCGGCAGCGACGTGCTCGATGCACTCACCACCAAAACGCCAGACGTTCTGCTTTCGGATATTCGCATGCCGGGCATGGACGGGCTGGCGCTTTTAAAGCAGATTAAACAACGCCACCCTATGCTTCCGGTCATCATAATGACGGCACACTCCGATCTGGATGCCGCTGTGAGTGCCTATCAGCAAGGGGCGTTCGATTATCTGCCCAAACCGTTTGATATCGATGAGGCGGTGGCACTGGTTGAGCGTGCGATTAGCCATTACCAGGAGCAGCAACAGCCGCGTCACGCGCCCGATTTTGGGCCTACCACCGACATCATCGGCGAAGCGCCAGCGATGCAGGATGTGTTTCGCATTATTGGCCGTCTGTCGCGTTCATCCATCAGCGTGCTGATTAACGGTGAGTCGGGAACTGGTAAAGAGCTTGTGGCGCATGCCTTGCATCGCCACAGCCCGCGAGCAAAAGCGCCGTTTATCGCCCTGAATATGGCCGCGATCCCAAAAGATTTGATTGAGTCCGAGCTGTTCGGCCACGAGAAGGGGGCCTTTACCGGCGCGAATACCATTCGCCAGGGGCGCTTCGAACAGGCTGATGGCGGGACGCTTTTCCTGGACGAGATCGGCGATATGCCGCTGGATGTTCAGACCCGCCTGTTGCGCGTGCTGGCCGACGGGCAGTTTTATCGCGTGGGCGGCTACGCGCCGGTGAAGGTGGACGTGCGCATTATCGCCGCGACGCACCAGAACCTGGAGCAACGCGTACAGGAAGGCAAATTCCGTGAGGATTTATTCCATCGCCTGAACGTGATTCGCGTTCATCTGCCGCCGCTGCGTGAGCGCCGGGAAGATATTCCCCGCCTGGCGCGCCATTTCCTGCAGGTGGCCGCCCGCGAGCTGGGTGTGGAAGCCAAGCAGCTTCACCCGGAAACCGATGCCGCCCTGACGCGTCTGGCGTGGCCAGGCAACGTGCGTCAGCTGGAGAATACCTGTCGCTGGTTAACCGTAATGGCAGCCGGGCAGGAAGTGTTAATTCAGGATTTACCGGCCGAACTGTTTGAAGCGACCGCGCCTGAGAGCAGCACCGGTCACGCGTTGCCGGACAGCTGGGCGACGCTGCTGGCACAATGGGCCGACCGCGCGCTGCGTTCCGGTCATCAAAACTTGTTGTCTGAAGCCCAGCCAGAGATGGAACGTACGTTGTTGACCACCGCGCTTCGTCATACGCAAGGCCATAAGCAGGAAGCCGCCCGCCTGTTGGGATGGGGGCGTAATACCCTGACGCGCAAGCTTAAAGAGCTGGGAATGGAGTAATCTTACCCGAAGTGTAAAGGTTATTAATTGAGCGCAAATTGCCGTTATTTTGCGCTTTACTGTTCTGATGAGTTTTGTATGATCGTGCCCGGAAATTGAGGGTGTCGATCATGCTGGAAACTTTGGTAAATATGCTCTCTAGCGGAGCCGTTGAAAGCCACACGCCACAAACCGCCGTTGCGGCTGTTTTGTGTGCGGCGCTGGTGGGGCTGTTTAGCTAGCGAGCTGTCAATGAAAAGCCGGGTGGCGGCTTCGCCTTACCCGGCCTACAAAAGCGCAAATGTAGGCCGGGTAAGCGAAGCGACACCCGGCATTGCTGCTTAAATTACCCGCGAGAACTGCTGCATGCGCGCCTTCTGGCGCAGATACGCGTCAAAGCACATACAGATGTTACGAATCAACAGACGCCCCTTCGGCGTGACCTCAACGGCACTCTCCGACACCTCCACCAGCCCATCTTTCGCCAGCGGTGCCAGAAGCTTCAGATCTTCCGCGAAGTAATCCCTGAAGTGCAGATCCCACTGCGCCTCAACATCGCTGAATTCGAGACGGAAGTTGCAGATAAGCGCCTTGATCACATCGCGACGGATACAGTCATCACGGGTTAACGCAATGCCGCGCCACAGGGCGTTGCCGGTTTCATCCACCTGCTGATAATACAGCTTCAGCTCTTTCTGGTTCTGCGCGTAGCAGTCGCCCATCATGCTTATCGCGGAGACGCCCAGACCGAGCAGATCGGTATCGCCCTGCGTGGTGTATCCCTGGAAGTTGCGGTGCAGCACCCCTTCTCGCTGGGCGATCGCCAGTTCGTCATCCGGACGAGCAAAGTGATCCATACCGATAAACTGATAGCCGGTCTCGGTCAGAGAAGTAATGGTTTCCTGCAGGATATCCAGTTTCTGCTGAGCAGAAGGGAGATCCGCATCTTTGATTTTACGCTGGGCGGCAAACAACGTCGGCAGGTGCGCATAGTTAAAGACGCTCAGGCGGTCCGGGTTAAGCTCGGCCACACGCTTCAGAGTGAAGGCGAAGCTCTCTGGCGTCTGTTTTGGCAGGCCGTAAATCAGGTCAATATTGGTCGACGTAAAGCCGATTTCACGCGCATGATTGAGCAAGGCAAAGATAAACTCTTCGTCCTGCTCGCGGTTCACCAGACGCTGGACCTCTTTGTTGAAATCCTGCACGCCCATGCTCAGACGGTTGAAGCCTTCCGCGCGTAAGTGATCCAGGACATCCAGCTCAATTTCACGCGGATCAACCTCGATCGAGATTTCAGCATCGTCGTTAAAATTAAAGTGGCTGCGTAAAAGCGTCATCAAACGCGTGATTTGCGCTTTATTCAGGTAGGTTGGCGTGCCGCCGCCCCAATGAAGCTGGCTGACGTGACGCCCTTTAAACAGCGGTGCGCGGTGAAGAATTTCCTGTTCGAGCGCATCGAGATACTGATCGGCTTTATGCTGCTGACGGGTAACGATTTTATTGCAGCCGCAGAAGTAGCAGAGCTTGTGGCAGAACGGAATATGGACGTAGAGCGACAGCGGGCGCTCAGGATAGCGCGCAACAGCCTGCTGAAAATCCGCCTCGCCGAAGGCATCGGAGAACTCCAGCGCAGTGGGGTATGACGTATAACGCGGCCCGGAATAGTTATATTTCTGGATTAGGGCCAAATCCCAGTCGATAGTTGGTGCTGACATGCTCACTCCTTCCGTTGGTGTCGCGTTCGTATACGGCGGCCCGTTCTGGCCCCGTTGCGGGCCATCATTCGGGTGCGCAGCCACTTCTGTCGCCGCGACAACCGCCGTAGTTTAACGAATAACCACACCAGATAACATATAACCGGAAGGGTTATAAGCAGGACTATCGTACCTGCCGGGTGCAAATGTTAGTTTCCACCCTTCAGAAGACGCATCATATCTTCCTGCTTTTCATCTTCTTCTTCGTCGTCTTCGTCGTCATAAGACAGACCCAGCTTCTGCATCAGCTCATCAATGCGGTCCAGTTTGGCATCCACCCATGATTGCTCTTCAGCGGTCAGGGTTTCACCCTCTTCAAGACGTTCCAGCAGCGCGTCCAGGCGCTCATCGTTCTCCAGCAAATCCAGCTCAGCCTGCGGTGAAAGCATAGGTTTCTCGCTCTTTGGTTTGTGCTGCTTAGTGACCGGGGTGTCTGTCACGCCCAGAGGAATGGGAGTTTTACTGCCGATACGAGGATCTTTCTGCTGTTTGCCTTTTGCAGAAGCGCCAGCTGCACCACCGCCGTTCGCACGGCTTCCCGCAGCATGGCCACGATGTTTTTTATCGCGTTTGCGATCGCGCGCTTCCTGGTTCAGTTCTTCGCGCGTTTTGCGGCGTGCTTTCGCAGGGCGTTTAGCACCCGCTGCGGAGGTTGGTTTTTTCATGATGTTTTGTCTTTAAGTCGTTTTCTTCAGTATAGAATTGCGGCGAAATCTAGCAGAAAGCAAGCAAAGAAAAAAGGCGACAGAGCAATCTGTCGCCTTTTTTCCTGACTCACAACCCTTAGCGGGTCAGACATTCCATGTTTACCAACAACAAACCCTGTTTATCCCTTGGCTGATACCGTCCGTGTACGGTTCCCTTTCCTTTTAAAACGCCTCCAGGCGCCGGTCGTCCTGACTGTCCTGCGTCTTCGCCTCCTGGCGCTCCTGACCCTAATCCTTAAGTCGAATTCCTGTTGGCTTCCTCGCCCTGACGCATACTTTACCTTGTTCGCTTAAACTAACAAGCAACGAAACGGTGCAAAAAGAGATTTTCAGACAATTACCCGGAAATAAGCTTATGATTTAAAACAGTTTGGCTTTTTTGACACCTGCGAATTCTCTTAAATCTCCCATAGCATGATGAGCCGATCTCTCACACAAGTGCGGGCTTTCCCCTGCAAGCTCTGTGTAATGAGAAAAGCCTTTTGTTGGCATTCGGGTATAATCCCCCCAGATTACGATTTTGGAGACGACCACGTGACTACCTGGAACTACCAACAGACGCATTTTGTCACCAGTGCGCCCGATATTCGCCACCTGCCATCTGATACCGGTATTGAAGTGGCTTTTGCTGGCCCCTCCAATGCGGGGAAATCCAGCGCCCTGAATACGCTGACCAATCAGAAGAACCTGGCGCGCACCTCAAAAACGCCTGGCCGTACCCAGCTGATCAACCTCTTTGAAGTGGCTGAAGGCAAACGCCTGGTCGACTTGCCGGGATATGGTTATGCGCAGGTGCCTGAAGAGATGAAGATCAAATGGCAACGTGCGCTGGGCGAATACCTGGAAAAACGCATGTGCCTGAAAGGTCTGGTGGTGCTGATGGACATTCGCCATCCGCTGAAAGATCTCGATCAGCAGATGATCGACTGGGCCGTCGCAAGCGATATTGCCGTGCTGGTGCTGCTGACAAAAGCCGATAAGCTGGCAAGCGGTGCGCGTAAAGCGCAGGTGAATATGGTTCGCGAAGCGGTACTGGCCTTCAATGGCGATGTACAGGTGGAGCCTTTCTCTTCGCTGAAAAAACAGGGTGTAGACAAGCTGCGCCAGAAGCTCGATAGCTGGTTTAACGAGCTGGAACCCGCGACAGAAGCGGAAGAAGAGTAATACTGAGCGCGGCAAAGCCCGCGCTTTTTTTTGCCTGAACTTTTCTTTGCCACAATAAAAAACGCCCCAGTCATTACTGACTGGGGCGGCTAAAATATTCAGCCAAATCCGATTACGTGAAGTAAAAGGTCTGAAAGATAGAACATCTTACCTCTGTACCCTACGTCGATAACTCTACCCCTTTTTTTGCTGCAGAAAAAGCACTTTTTGTAGTTTTTTTTCATTCTTTACATAGGGAATTCTAATGATTGTCACAAAACGCACGTAGTTATGTTGCTAACTTACATAAAAAGCGCGTTATTCACAGAACCGTTAGTGAGCCTGATCCCAGTTTTCACCACTCCCCACTTCCACCAGCAACGGCACGTCAAGCGTCATGCTGCTTTCCATCAATTCGTGGATCTTTTTCGACACGGTGTCGAGATCGTCTTTATGCACTTCAAACACCAGTTCATCGTGTACCTGCATGATCATTTTCACGCGCGGCTTCTCTTTCTCCAGCCAGGCATCCACGGCAATCATTGCACGCTTGATGATGTCTGCTGCAGTTCCCTGCATCGGGGCGTTGATCGCGGCACGTTCTGCGCCAGCGCGGCGCGCCGCGTTGCTGGATTTGATGTCCGGAAGATAAAGACGGCGGCCATCCAGGGTTTCAACGTAACCTTTCTCTTTCGCCTGAGCGCGAGTGCGTTCCATGTACTCCAGCACGCCCGGGTAACGTTCGAAGTAGAGATCCATATACTTCTGCGACTCTTTACGCGGGATGTTGAGCTGGCGTGAAAGGCCGAAAGCGCTCATACCGTAGATCAGACCGAAGTTGATCGCTTTTGCGCTGCGGCGCTGCTCGTTTGTCACGCTGTCCAGCGGCAAACCGAACACTTCCGCTGCGGTCGCCCGGTGAATATCTTTCCCTTCCGCAAATGCCGTCAGCAGGCCTTTGTCACGGGACAGGTGCGCCATAATGCGCAACTCAATTTGCGAGTAGTCAGCCGAGACAATCAGGTAGTCATCAGGTGCAATAAAGGCCTGGCGAATGCGACGCCCCTCTTCATTACGCACCGGGATGTTCTGCAGGTTTGGATCGGTTGACGAGAGTCGACCGGTTGCCGCAACCGCCTGATGATATGACGTATGCACCCGGCCCGTTTTCGGGTTGATCATCAGCGGGAGCTTGTCGGTATAAGTAGACTTCAGCTTCGCGAGACCACGGTACTGCAGGATCACTTTTGGCAGCGGGTAATCCAGTGCCAGTTCTTCCAGCACCTCTTCAGAGGTGGATGGCGCACCGCCAGGGGTTTTCTTCAGCGGCTTGATGCCCTGTTTTTCAAACAGGATGGTTTGCAACTGTTTCGGCGAAGAGAGGTTAAACGGCTCGCCTGCAAGCTCATGGGCTTTCTGCTCAAGCTCGGTCAGACGCTGTGCCAACTCTCCGGAGTGGTTATGCAGCACCGTAGGGTCGATTTTTACGCCGTTGCGTTCAATACGCGACAACACGGGAACCAGCGGCATTTCGATATGCTGGAACACGTTGAGCGGACCTTCATGCTTCTGCAGTTTCGGCCACATTTTCAGATGCAGCTGCAGCGTGACGTCAGCATCTTCCGCCGCATAGCGCCCAGCTTCTTCGAGCGCTATCTGGTTAAAGGTGAGCTGATTTTTTCCTTTACCGGCAATCTCTTCAAAGGTGATAGTTTTGTGCTTGAGCCAGCGGTCAGATAAGGAATCCATATCATGACGACCCGCGACGCTGTCCAGAATGTAGGATTCGAGCATGGTGTCGAAGGCAATCCCGCGCAGTTCAATGCCGTAGTTTTGCAGAATACCGCGGTCATACTTGAGGTTTTGCCCGACCTTCAGCGCCTTTTCGTCTTCCAGAATCGGCTTCAGCAGCTCAAGCACGCGTTCGCGAGAGATCTGCTCTGGTGCATCCAGATATTCGTGCGCCACAGGCACATAGGCTGCCATACCCGGCTCTGTTGCAAAGGACAGACCCACCATGTTGGCAGAGATATTATCGAGGCTGTCAGTTTCGGTATCAAAGGCAAACACCGGTGCCTTTTTCAGTTTCTCGATCCAGGCGATCAGCTGCGACTCTTCAAGAATGGTTTCGTAGTTATCGAAGGAGAGGACTGTGGCTTCTTCTTCTGCCTGCTCTTCGGCATCAACGACAATCGTCTCTTTTGGCTTTGCAGCAGGTTTGGCCCCTTTCGCCTGCAGCCACTTACCCGCTTCCACGTCAGTGGTCCAGCGCTTGAATTCGTATTTCTTAAACAGGCTCAGCAATTCGTCAGCAGAAGGCTGTTGCACTTCCAGCTGCTCACAGCCCAGTTCCAGTTCGACATCGGTTTTGATTGTTGCCAGCTTATAAGAGAGATAAGCCACCTCTTTGTTCTCTTCCAGTTTGCCGGCCATGGTTTTTGCGCCACGGAAGGAGAGGCCTGCAATTTTGTCTGATTCGGCGTAAAGCGTATCCAACCCACCCAGCCCCTGAAGCAACGCCTGCGCGGTTTTTTCACCGACGCCGGGCACACCAGGAATGTTATCCGAGGAGTCGCCCATCAAGGCAAGGAAGTCGATCATCAGTTCCGGCGGCACGCCATACTTAGTGACCACCTCTTCTGGCCCCAGAATGGTATTGGTCATAGTGTTAATCAGGGTGATGCCTGGCGTCACCAACTGTGCCATATCTTTATCACCGGTGCTGATCAGTACCGGACGACCCATTTTTTCTGCTTCTCGCGCCAGCGTACCGATGACGTCGTCGGCTTCCACGCCAGAGACAGCCAGCAGCGGCAGGCCCATCGCTTTCACCATGGCGTGCAGCGGCTCAATTTGCGCACGTAGATCGTCAGGCATAGGCGGACGGTGGGATTTGTAATGCTCGAACAACTCATCGCGGAAGGTTTTGCCTTTCGCATCAAAAACGACTGCCGCATGGGTTGGCTGATACTGAAGGATCAGGCTGCGCAGCATATTCAGCACGCCGTACATTGCGCCGGTAGGTTCCCCTGCGCTATTGGTCAGAGGAGGAAACGCATGGTATGCCCGATACAGGTAAGATGAGCCATCGACGAGAATAAGTGGGTTTTCTGGGATCTGAACCATAATGTCCGTGCCTTTAATCAATTTATGCGTAAAGGATGCCACATAAGGATGAAAACATCAGTTATTCAGTCCCGATACAGAAAAAGATTTTGCGATCGTGAGGATCGTTCGCAAAAATCAAACTGTGGATAAGTTTGTGAATATTTTCACTTCAAATGAAAAACAGACAGCCATTGCAGATCAAGACTGATAATAAATCATTAGATATCATATTGTTAATTAAGCGCATCACATAAAAACAGCTTACTGATGGCAATTTAGTCTATGTGGATATAAGTCCTGATTAGTGCGCAATATTAGAGAAATCTTCTGCGTCAGGGTAAAAGCGGTCAAATGACGGCGTGAAAGCGCCAATACTTTGTCGTTTTTCTGGTAAAATCAGCGCCCAGCGCCGACGTGTCGGCCGCGCTCTTACCGCTAACCACCTGAAAAAACTCATCATGTCGAGATTGCTCGCTGCAATAACCTTACTGTTAAGCATCATTTTAACTATTCTGGTGACGATCGCCTGTTCCGTGCCGATCATCATCGCCGGGATCATTAAACTGCTGCTGCCTGTGCCCTCGGTGTGGCGAGCCGTGTCAGCGTTTTGTAACTTCATGATGTACTGTTGGTGTGAAGGGCTGGCGATCCTGTTGTGTCTGAACCCGCATCTGAAGTGGGATGTCGAAGGACTGGAGAACCTCAATAAAAAGAACTGGTATCTGCTGATTTGTAATCATCACAGCTGGGCCGACATCGTGGTGTTATGCGTGCTTTTCCGCAAACACATCCCGATGAATAAATACTTCCTCAAGCAACAACTTGCCTGGGTACCTTTTATTGGGCTGGCCTGCTGGGCGCTCGATATGCCGTTTATGAAACGCTATTCGCGCAGCTATTTGCTTCGTCATCCGGAGCGTCGTGGTAAGGATGTAGAGACCACCCGCCGTTCCTGCGAAAAGTTTCGCGCGCATCCAACAACCATTGTGAACTTTGTGGAAGGCTCCCGGTTTACGGAAGAGAAACGTCAGCAAACACGCTCCCCGTATCAAAACCTGCTGCCGCCAAAGGCGGCGGGCATTGCGATGGCGCTTAATGTACTGGGTGCTCAGTTCGATAAGTTACTCAACGTCACGCTCTGCTACCCGAAGAACGATAACACCCCGTTCTTCGATATGCTCAGCGGCAAGCTGACACACATTGTTGTGCGGGTGAATTTAGTTCCCGTCGATGCCGAACTGCATGGCGACTACGTTAACGATAAAAATTTCAAACGTCGTTTCCAGCAGTGGCTTAATACACTCTGGAAAGAAAAAGACGAGCAGATAGACACCATTAAATCTTCATACAAAAACGCCGGTCAGTGACCGGCGTTTTCATCTCTAAGAACTTACTTTTTCTCAACCAGGTATTTCACGGTGTCAGCATACTGCTGAACGAAAATATCCATGCTGCTGGTGTCCATGCCCTGCATGTTCAGCTGATATTTACCGTTAACGAACATCGCCGGAACGCCCTGAAGCTGCAGGTCAGACGCCGCTTTTTCCTGCTGAGCAACCAGAGATTTCACCACAAAGCTATTCCACGCGGCGTCATACTCTTCCCCTTTCACACCGGCATCAACGAACACTTTACGGATATCCGCTGTGGTCTGAACGGTCTGGGTTTTCTGCACGGCTTCAAACATTGGGGCGGTGATCTTATCTTCCACGCCCAGTGCCATCGCAACCGCCCACGCCTGAGTCAGGTCTTTACCTAATGGGCCCAGGAACTCAACGTGGTACTTGGTCATTTTGGTGCCTTCCGGCAGTTTTTTCTTCACGTTGTCAGAAACATGCAGCACTTCTTCGAACTGGTAGCAGTGCGGGCAGTAGAACGAGAAGAACTCGAGAACCTGTGGCTCGCCAGCAACCGGCTTCTCCAGCGTAGTGTACTGTTTGCCGTCGGTAAATTGTGCAGCAGAAGCGCTAAATGCCAGAATCATACCTGCCAGCGCCAGCCAAATTTTTTTCATGATTAACTCTCTCCTGGGTGTGTCCTATTAATACATCGGCGTTAATTGCAGCGGGGGTTCCTGAAGAACCTTAACCTGCTCAGTGAATGTAGATATCTGGCTGCGCCAGTAATCTTCCCCGGTAAGCCACGGGAAATTACGGGGAAATGCGGGATCGTCCCAACGCCTGATTAACCACGCGAGATAATATACAAAACGCATCGCACGTAAA
Organism: Enterobacter sp. T2; assembly: GCF_010692925.1. Taxonomy (NCBI): domain Bacteria; kingdom Pseudomonadati; phylum Pseudomonadota; class Gammaproteobacteria; order Enterobacterales; family Enterobacteriaceae; genus Enterobacter; species Enterobacter sp. T2. Next base: position 4,796,726 of record NZ_CP048736.1, read on the forward strand.
GGTTCAATCAGGGCAATTTCGTCTGAATTAAACGGGCTAAATTCTTCATAGGCTTCAATAATGGTTTCAAGCTGCATGCGTTGCTCGGCTTTGTCGCCATTCAGCAGCATCCACAGGTCCTGAACCGCAGGCCCCATGCGCGCATCATCAAGATCGACGAACAGCGGGCCATCGCGCCAGAGTATATTTCCGGCATGACAATCGCCGTGCAGGCGCAAGACGGAAATATCATCGCGCCAGCAGGTTTTTACCGCAGCAATAAGTTTATCGGTGGCGCTGAGGAAATCAGCCTTTAGCCCAGTGGGGATCAGTGCAGAGGTTTCGAATACCTGGCGCGGCTCGATAAGATATTCCTGAATACCGATCGTCGGTCGGGCTGTGAATACCGTTTTTCTTCCCGTCAGGTGAATGCGACCCAGATAGCGGGCAACCCACTCCATTTGATCGATATTATCCGCTTCAAACTGGCGGCCACCCAGGCTTGGGAATACAGCGTAATAAAAGCCTTCATGCGTCAGCAGCGTTTGGTTGTTGAATTTTATCGGTGCGGCAACCGGGACATCGTCATCCAGCAGATCGTGAGCAAACTGATGCTCTTCCTGAATTTGTTCTGCGGTCCAACGTTCAGGCCGGTAGAACTTCACGACAAAGCGCTGACGATCCTCATCCTGAAATTGATAGACACGGTTTTCGTAGCTATTTAAAGGCGTTAACCCCGAATCCACACGAATGCCCTGTTCAAACAGGGCATCCATAATGGTATCCGGGTGTAATGTCTGGAAAGTAAAAGCCTGGTCGTTCATCCGATCATCCGGAAATTATACGAATGATTCAGGATATCATCTTGTGGCGATTTCGGTGGCTCCGCTTACAAGCTTTTACTCTTTAATTACGCCACGGGCGCGCAGCAGCGCCGTTTTAAAATCTTCCTCATAATCCTTCTGAATACCAGGAATAACAGCATCTTTGGCAGAATCGCGCATTTTGAGGTGGTAGATCAGGATGTCGTCAGAAAGGTCTGCCAGTTCGCCGTCAAAACCTGACTCTTTTGCCAGTTTCTGCAAGAATTGCATCAGATTAAGCTCTGGCTCTTTTTGCCAGGCTGGCTGGAGGAGTTCAATAACTTCATTCAGACGTTTACATTTCATGGTGGTGCTCCTTTCATTTAGAGTGACACGTTAGCAGGGTCAATCCCACAATAAAAGAGGCGATATTCGTGAATCTTAGCCAGGAAATCATTGGGGTCGTTCTGGCAGGTGGCAGAGCAACGCGGATGGGAGGAAAAGATAAGGGGCTCCAGCTCCTGAATGGCAAACCCTTATGGCAATGTGTCGCTGATACGCTCGCCGGCCAGGTGACAACCCTGGCCATCAGTGCTAACAGGCATATCGACACGTATCAGCACAGCGGGTATGCCGTGTATCAGGATAATATTGAGGATTACCCGGGGCCGCTGGCCGGTATGCTCTCAGTGATGCAGCAGTCGAACGGTGAGTGGTTTCTGTTCTGTCCCTGCGATACCCCGTTTATTCCATCCTGTCTCGTTGAGCGTCTGGTTCAGCTTCGTGGCACAGCATCCGTGGTTTGGGTACATGACGGCGAGCGCGACCATCCTGCTATTGCCTTAATGCACCGCTCGCTAGTGTCTTCTCTGGAGGCGTATCTGGCGGCGGGAGAACGCAGAGTGATGGTGTTTATGCGACAGTCTGGCGGCCATCCTGTTGATTTTAGCGATTTCAAATCGGCTTTTGTGAACGTGAATACGAGTGAAGATTTGCAGAGGATGCAGGAGAAGAGATGATCCCCGTTTTAGCTATTTCCGCATGGAGCGGCACAGGGAAAACCACGCTGCTGAAGAAACTGATACCCGCACTGTGTGCGAAAGGTATTCGCCCCGGATTGATTAAGCATACGCACCATAACATGGATGTCGATAAACCGGGAAAAGACAGCTATGAGCTGCGTAAAGCGGGTGCCGCGCAGACAATCGTGGCAAGCAATCAGCGCTGGGCATTAATGACAGAAACGCCAGATGAGGCACCGCTGGATTTGGCTTATCTGGTCAGCCGGATGGATCATTCCAGCCTGGATCTGGTGCTGGTCGAGGGGTTTAAGCATGAGGCTGTACCTAAGATCCTGCTGTTCCGAAGCGATGCCGGGCACGATGTTAGCGAGTTAACGCTTGATGAGCATGTGATTGCGGTGGCCGGTGATGTTGTATTGCCGCTTGAGGTTTCGCTGTTGGATTTAAATGATGTGGATGGGATAGCGGAGTTTATTGTGACGTGGAGTGCGGTTTGATGCCCTCTTCCTGCGGGAGAGGAAAACCCAAAGCAAAAAACCCCGCACCTTACGGTACGGGGTTCTTCTTGATTGATGCCTGGCAGTTCCCTACTCTCACATGGGGAGACCCCACACTACCATCGGCGCTACGGCGTTTCACTTCTGAGTTCGGCATGGGGTCAGGTGGGACCACCGCGCTAAAGCCGCCAGGCAAATTCTGTTATCTGTATCAGGCTGAAAATCGTCTCTCACCGCCAAAACAGCTTCGGCGTTGTAAGGTTAAGCCTCACGGTTCATTAGTATCGGTTAGCTCAACGCATCGCTGCGCTTACACACCCGACCTATCAACGTCATAGTCTTTAACGTTCCTTCAGGAGACTTAAAGTCTCAGGGAGAACTCATCTCGGGGCAAGTTTCGTGCTTAGATGCTTTCAGCACTTATCTCTTCCGCATTTAGCTACCGGGCAGTGCCATTGGCATGACAACCCGAACACCAGTGATGCGTCCACTCCGGTCCTCTCGTACTAGGAGCAGCCCCCCTCAATTCTCCAGCGCCCACGGCAGATAGGGACCGAACTGTCTCACGACGTTCTAAACCCAGCTCGCGTACCACTTTAAATGGCGAACAGCCATACCCTTGGGACCTACTTCAGCCCCAGGATGTGATGAGCCGACATCGAGGTGCCAAACACCGCCGTCGATATGAACTCTTGGGCGGTATCAGCCTGTTATCCCCGGAGTACCTTTTATCCGTTGAGCGATGGCCCTTCCATTCAGAACCACCGGATCACTATGACCTGCTTTCGCACCTGCTCGAGCCGTCACTCTCGCAGTCAAGCTAGCTTATGCCATTGCACTAACCTCCTGATGTCCGACCAGGATTAGCTAACCTTCGTGCTCCTCCGTTACTCTTTGGGAGGAGACCGCCCCAGTCAAACTACCCACCAGACACTGTCCGCAACCCGGATTACGGGTCTACGTTAGAACACCAGCCATTAAAGGGTGGTATTTCAAGGTCGGCTCCACGCAGACTGGCGTCCACGCTTCAAAGCCTCCCACCTATCCTACACATCAAGGACCAGTGTTCAGTGTCAAGCTATAGTAAAGGTTCACGGGGTCTTTCCGTCTTGCCGCGGGTACACTGCATCTTCACAGCGAGTTCAATTTCACTGAGTCTCGGGTGGAGACAGCCTGGCCATCATTACGCCATTCGTGCAGGTCGGAACTTACCCGACAAGGAATTTCGCTACCTTAGGACCGTTATAGTTACGGCCGCCGTTTACCGGGGCTTCGATCAAGAGCTTCGCGTTACCGCTAACCCCATCAATTAACCTTCCGGCACCGGGCAGGCGTCACACCGTATACGTCCACTTTCGTGTTTGCACAGTGCTGTGTTTTTAATAAACAGTTGCAGCCAGCTGGTATCTTCGACTGATTTCAGCTCCACCCGCAGGGGCTTCACCTACATATCAGCGTGCCTTCTCCCGAAGTTACGGCACCATTTTGCCTAGTTCCTTCACCCGAGTTCTCTCAAGCGCCTTGGTATTCTCTACCTGACCACCTGTGTCGGTTTGGGGTACGATTTCGTGTTACCTGATGCTTAGAGGCTTTTCCTGGAAGCAGGGCATTTGTTACTTCAGCACCGTAGTGCCTCGTCATCACACCTCAGCGTTAAAAGGTACCGGATTTACCTGGAACCTCCGCCTACATGCTTAAACCGGGACAACCGTCGCCCGGCTAACATAGCCTTCTCCGTCCCCCCTTCGCAGTAACACCAAGTACAGGAATATTAACCTGTTTCCCATCGACTACGCCTTTCGGCCTCGCCTTAGGGGTCGACTCACCCTGCCCCGATTAACGTTGGACAGGAACCCTTGGTCTTCCGGCGAGCGGGCTTTTCACCCGCTTTATCGTTACTTATGTCAGCATTCGCACTTCTGATACCTCCAGCAACCCTCACAGGCCACCTTCAACGGCTTACAGAACGCTCCCCTACCCAACAACACATAGTGTCGCTGCCGCAGCTTCGGTGCATGGTTTAGCCCCGTTACATCTTCCGCGCAGGCCGACTCGACCAGTGAGCTATTACGCTTTCTTTAAATGATGGCTGCTTCTAAGCCAACATCCTGGCTGTCTGTGCCTTCCCACATCGTTTCCCACTTAACCATGACTTTGGGACCTTAGCTGGCGGTCTGGGTTGTTTCCCTCTTCACGACGGACGTTAGCACCCGCCGTGTGTCTCCCGTGATAACATTCTTCGGTATTCGTAGTTTGCATCGGGTTGGTAAGCCGGGATGGCCCCCTAGCCGAAACAGTGCTCTACCCCCGAAGATGAGTTCACGAGGCGCTACCTAAATAGCTTTCGGGGAGAACCAGCTATCTCCCGGTTTGATTGGCCTTTCACCCCCAGCCACAGGTCATCCGCTAATTTTTCAACATTAGTCGGTTCGGTCCTCCAGTTAGTGTTACCCAACCTTCAACCTGCCCATGGCTAGATCACCGGGTTTCGGGTCTATACCCTGCAACTTAACGCCCAGTTAAGACTCGGTTTCCCTTCGGCTCCCCTATTCGGTTAACCTTGCTACAGAATATAAGTCGCTGACCCATTATACAAAAGGTACGCAGTCACCCCATAAAGAGGCTCCCACTGCTTGTACGTACACGGTTTCAGGTTCTTTTTCACTCCCCTCGCCGGGGTTCTTTTCGCCTTTCCCTCACGGTACTGGTTCACTATCGGTCAGTCAGGAGTATTTAGCCTTGGAGGATGGTCCCCCCATATTCAGACAGGATACCACGTGTCCCGCCCTACTCTTCGAGTTCACAGCCTGTGCATTTTCGTGTACGGGACTATCACCCTGTACCGTCGGACTTTCCAGACCGTTCCACTAACACACAAGCTGATTCAGACTCCGGGCTGCTCCCCGTTCGCTCGCCGCTACTGGGGGAATCTCGGTTGATTTCTTTTCCTCGGGGTACTTAGATGTTTCAGTTCCCCCGGTTCGCCTCGTTAACCTATGTATTCAGTTAACGATAGTGTGTCGAAACACACTGGGTTTCCCCATTCGGACATCGCCGGGTCAAAGGTTCATATCACCTCGCCGGCGCTTTTCGCAGATTAGCACGTCCTTCATCGCCTCTGACTGCCAGGGCATCCACCGTGTACGCTTAGTCGCTTAACCTCACAACCCGAAGATGTTTCTTTCGATTCATCATCGGCTTGCGAAAATTTGAGAGACTCGAACACACATAACATGTGTGTCGTTTCAATTTTCAGCTTGATCCAGATTTTTAAAGAGCAAATATCTCAAACATGACTCGCAAGTCAGTTTTGAGATATGACGGCAGGTGACTTTCACTCACGAACCAGCAAGTGGCGTCCCCTAGGGGATTCGAACCCCTGTTACCGCCGTGAAAGGGCGGTGTCCTGGGCCTCTAGACGAAGGGGACACTGAAGTCTCAATCGCAAGACGCCTTGCTATTTACTTTTCATCAGACAATCTGTGTGAGCACTACAAAGGCAGGTTCTTTAAGGTAAGGAGGTGATCCAACCGCAGGTTCCCCTACGGTTACCTTGTTACGACTTCACCCCAGTCATGAATCACAAAGTGGTAAGCGCCCTCCCGAAGGTTAAGCTACCTACTTCTTTTGCAACCCACTCCCATGGTGTGACGGGCGGTGTGTACAAGGCCCGGGAACGTATTCACCGTAGCATTCTGATCTACGATTACTAGCGATTCCGACTTCATGGAGTCGAGTTGCAGACTCCAATCCGGACTACGACGCACTTTATGAGGTCCGCTTGCTCTCGCGAGGTCGCTTCTCTTTGTATGCGCCATTGTAGCACGTGTGTAGCCCTACTCGTAAGGGCCATGATGACTTGACGTCATCCCCACCTTCCTCCAGTTTATCACTGGCAGTCTCCTTTGAGTTCCCGGCCTAACCGCTGGCAACAAAGGATAAGGGTTGCGCTCGTTGCGGGACTTAACCCAACATTTCACAACACGAGCTGACGACAGCCATGCAGCACCTGTCTCAGAGTTCCCGAAGGCACCAATCCATCTCTGGAAAGTTCTCTGGATGTCAAGAGTAGGTAAGGTTCTTCGCGTTGCATCGAATTAAACCACATGCTCCACCGCTTGTGCGGGCCCCCGTCAATTCATTTGAGTTTTAACCTTGCGGCCGTACTCCCCAGGCGGTCGACTTAACGCGTTAGCTCCGGAAGCCACGCCTCAAGGGCACAACCTCCAAGTCGACATCGTTTACGGCGTGGACTACCAGGGTATCTAATCCTGTTTGCTCCCCACGCTTTCGCACCTGAGCGTCAGTCTTTGTCCAGGGGGCCGCCTTCGCCACCGGTATTCCTCCAGATCTCTACGCATTTCACCGCTACACCTGGAATTCTACCCCCCTCTACAAGACTCTAGCCTGCCAGTTTCGAATGCAGTTCCCAGGTTGAGCCCGGGGATTTCACATCCGACTTGACAGACCGCCTGCGTGCGCTTTACGCCCAGTAATTCCGATTAACGCTTGCACCCTCCGTATTACCGCGGCTGCTGGCACGGAGTTAGCCGGTGCTTCTTCTGCGGGTAACGTCAATTGCTGTGGTTATTAACCACAACACCTTCCTCCCCGCTGAAAGTACTTTACAACCCGAAGGCCTTCTTCATACACGCGGCATGGCTGCATCAGGCTTGCGCCCATTGTGCAATATTCCCCACTGCTGCCTCCCGTAGGAGTCTGGACCGTGTCTCAGTTCCAGTGTGGCTGGTCATCCTCTCAGACCAGCTAGGGATCGTCGCCTAGGTGAGCCGTTACCCCACCTACTAGCTAATCCCATCTGGGCACATCTGATGGCAAGAGGCCCGAAGGTCCCCCTCTTTGGTCTTGCGACGTTATGCGGTATTAGCTACCGTTTCCAGTAGTTATCCCCCTCCATCAGGCAGTTTCCCAGACATTACTCACCCGTCCGCCACTCGTCACCCGAGAGCAAGCTCTCTGTGCTACCGTTCGACTTGCATGTGTTAGGCCTGCCGCCAGCGTTCAATCTGAGCCATGATCAAACTCTTCAATTTAAGTTTGATGCTCGTGAATTAAACTTCGTAATGAATTACGTATGTTCACTCAGAGACTTGGTATTCATTTTTCGTCCGAGGACGTTAAGAATCCATGTCACTTTGAGTGCCCACACAGATTGTCTGATAAATTGTTAAAGAGCAGTGCCGCTTCGTTTTCGCTGCGGCGCGGGGTGTGCATATTACGCTTTCCCGCTTCAGAGTCAAGCGTTTATTTTGCTTTTCTCTGCTGACCCGGCGGCGTGTGTGCCGTTGTTCCGTGTCAGTGGAGGCGCATTATAGGGAGTTATTTCACAGTGACAAGAGGAAATTTAAAAAAAGTTTCCGTCCGTGTTTTTTTTCACCAATAGCGGTGAAATCAAGCTACAAATTGTTCTATTTGATGTATCTACAACCACAATCACATTCGAGGTGGCATAATTATCAGCATGAAACATTAAGGAATAAACGCGATGCCATTAAGCGCACAACAGCTGGCCGCCCAAAAAAACCTCTCCTATGTGCTGGCAGAAAAGCTGGCGCAACGGATTTTAGCGGGAAAATATGCCCCGGGCAGCATCCTGCCGGGTGAAATGGAGTTGGGCGAGCAGTTTGGGGTGAGCCGTACCGCCGTTCGTGAAGCGGTGAAAACCCTGACGGCAAAAGGGATGGTTCTCCCGCGCCCGCGCATTGGTACGCGCGTGATGCCGCAGAGTAACTGGAATTTTCTCGATCAGGAGCTGCTCTCCTGGTGGATGACAGAAGATAACTTTCATCAGGTGGTCGATCACTTCCTCGTGATGCGTAGCAGCCTTGAACCCCAGGCCTGCCTGCTTGCCGCCACGCTCGGAACAGCAGAGCAGAAAGCGCAACTTAACGCGTTGATGGAAGAAATGGTATACCTGAAAAAACACTTCAACCGGGAACGCTGGGTTGAGGTCGATATGGCCTGGCATGAACATATCTATATGATGAGCGCCAATCCCTTCCTGACCTCCTTTGCCTCGTTATTCCATTCGGTGTACCACACCTACTTTTCCTCTATTACACAAGACGAAGTGGTAAAGCTGGATTTGCATCAGGCGATAGTGGATGCCATTCAGGAGAGCGACGGGCAGCGAGCCCTGAGTGCGTGCCAGGCATTGCTGGCCGCGCCAACCCACCAGCAGGTAGATAAATGACAAAGAAAAAAGCGCGCAGCATGGCCGGATTGCCGTGGATTGCAGCCATGGCGTTCTTTATGCAGGCACTGGATGCCACCATCCTCAACACAGCGCTTCCCGCTATTGCACAAAGCCTCAACCGCTCCCCGCTGGCAATGCAGTCCGCCATCATCAGCTATACCCTGACGGTGGCGATGCTGATCCCGGTAAGCGGCTGGCTGGCTGACCGCTTCGGTACCCGCAGAGTTTTCATGCTGGCCGTAACGCTCTTTACCCTGGGTTCGCTGGCCTGCGCGCTCTCCACTTCCTTAACAGAGCTGGTTATCTTCCGCGTGTTACAGGGCATTGGCGGCGCGATGATGATGCCCGTGGCGCGCCTGGCATTGCTGCGTGCCTACCCACGCAGCGAGCTGCTTCCCGTGCTCAACTTCGTCACCATGCCGGGCCTCGTCGGCCCGATACTGGGCCCGGTACTCGGCGGCGTGTTTGTGACCTGGGCAAGCTGGCACTGGATCTTCCTGATTAATATCCCGATTGGTGTGGCAGGGCTGTTCTACGCTCGCAAATATATGCCCAACTTCACCACGCCAAGACGCAGCTTCGATATGGGCGGATTTTTCCTGTTTGGTCTGAGCCTGGTGCTGTTCTCCAGCGGGATGGAGCTGTTTGGTGAGAAAATCGTTGAAACGTGGCTGGCACTGGCCGTCATCCTCAGCGGTATTCTGCTTTTCCTTCTTTATATACGTCATGCGCGTCGCCACCCGACACCGCTTATCTCTTTATCGCTGTTTAACACCCGGACCTTCTCCGTCGGGATTGCAGGAAACATAGCTTCACGCCTGGGGACAGGATGCGTACCGTTCCTGATGCCATTGATGTTGCAGGTAGGTTTTGGCTATCCGGCCCTGATTGCTGGCTGCATGATGGCGCCCACGGCAATGGGTTCAATTCTGGCAAAATCAACCGTTACGCAGGTACTGCGCTGGTTTGGCTATCGTAAGACGCTGGTTGGCGTGACGATCTTTATCGGCCTGATGATTGCGCAATTCTCTCTGCAATCCGCCTCTCTTCCCGTCTGGATGCTGATCCTGCCGTTGTTTGTGTTGGGCATGGCAATGTCGACGCAATTTACGTCGATGAACACCATTACCCTTGCCGATCTGACTGACGAGAATGCCAGTAGCGGCAACAGCGTGCTGGCGGTAACGCAGCAGCTGTCGATCAGTTTAGGGGTGGCGGTAAGTGCAGCAGTGCTGCGCTTTTATGAGGGTTTTGAAAGCGCAAATACCGTTGAGCAGTTCCACTATACCTTTATTACGATGGGCGCACTCACGGTGGTATCGGCGCTGGTCTTTATGCTGTTAAAACCGAAAGACGGCCGAAACCTGATCAAAGAGCGCCACAAAGCAAAGGCTAAACCGAACCCCGTTCCATCAGAACAGGAGTAAGCTGCAGACGTTGCTGTTGCAGCGTGGGCTGCGCCATTCGGTGGATCAACACATCAATGGCCAGCTCACCCAGTTCATCTTTCGGCTGATGAATGGTGGTCAGCGGCGGCGTCATGTAGCGCGCCAGTTCGATATCATCGTAGCCAATGATCGCCATATCGTCCGGAACGCGTAACCCCGCCTGATACAACGCCTGATAAGCACCAAATGCCATCGCATCGTTACCGATAAATACCGCCTGCGGACGCGGCTCTTGCATCAGCAATGTCTGCATCGCCTCAAAGCCGCCGTTAAATTCGAAATCACCGGTGATCCGGTAGCCGTCAGGGATGGCAAGACCCGCGCGTTCCATCGCCGAGAGATAACCTTCCAGACGCAAGCGCGCCGGGGTTTTATCCAGCGGGCCGGTAATGCAGGCGATGCGGGTATGACCTTTATCGATCAGATGCTGAGTTGCCATGTCGCCGCCCAGCAGGGAATTATCCTGAATCAGATCGCTGGTCCCATCGAACGGCGCCCAGTCCATCATCACCGTAGGAATTGAAGGGTAGCGCTGGATAATCTCTTTCGACGGTTGATGGGTTTCGGTACAGAGCAGCAATAACCCGTCGACGCGTTTTTGCATCAGCGTTTCCAGGTTACGGTTCATGCGCTGTTCGTCACCCTCGGTATTGCACAGCACCAGACTGTAGCCACGCTCGAAGCAGCTGCGCTCTACGCCGCGAACAAGTTCAGAATAAAAAGGGTTGGTACTGGCGGTGATCAGCATACCGATGGTGCGCGTCTGGTTAAGCTTAAGGCTGCGCGCCAGCGCCGACGGCGCATAGTTGAGATCTTTTACTGCGGCTTCGACTTTCTCCCGAATCGCCTCGCTAACGAAACGATCGTTATTAATAACGTGAGAGACAGTCGAAGTAGAAACGCCCGCCATGCGGGCGACATCTTTCATCGTAGCCAAGCGTTACCCCTGCTGACTTAAGAATTCATCGATCTCTTTGCGCCACGGTACGGAAGGCTGTGCCCCTTTACGCGTCACCGCAATTGCGGCGGCAGCATGCGCAAAGCGGATCGCATCATCCATCACTTTGCCTTCCAGCAGCGCCGTCACCAGCGCACCGTTAAAGGTATCGCCTGCGGCAATCGTATCAATGGCTTTAACCCTGAAGCCCGGCACGCGACGCCCTTCGCCGTTTACGCTTGCCCACACCCCACGGCTACCAAGAGTAATGATAACGGTCCCGATGCCCTTTTCATGCAACACTTTCGCCGCACGCGCGGCATCATCATCATTTTCAACACGAATGCCCGTCAGCTTTTCCGCTTCGGTTTCGTTTGGCGTAATGATGTCCACCAGCGCCAACAACTCGTCTGATAATACACGGGCTGGAGCAGGGTTAAGTACGACAGTGGTATGATTTTCATGCGCAATTTTGGCGGCGGCCAGCACGCTTTCAACCGGTGACTCCAGCTGCATCAGCAGGGCTTCGGCTCCACCGATGAGTGCTCGTTGCGCTTCTACGCGCGCCGTCGTCAGCGCAGCGTTAGCACCCGCATGAATACCGATGACATTCTCACCTTCAGCGTTGACGAAAATCAGCGCCACGCCGGTAGACTCCCCCGTAACAACGCTGAGCGGCGCGATATCAATATTATCGCTGGCCAGCTGTTTACGTACGCGCTCACCGGTATCGTCATCACCCGTGCAGGCGATAAAGGCAATATTCGCCCCACTGCGTCCGGCGGCGACGGCCTGGTTTGCGCCCTTACCGCCAAATGCTACCTGGTACTGATTACCCGTGACGGTTTCGCCCGGTGCAGGGAATGATTCAAGGTTAAGAATGTGATCGGCATTGATACTGCCAAGGACGACGAGGTTACCTGCGGTTTTCATGGTTGGATTGTCCATCTGAGAGCGCCACCGGTGTTACCCGGTGGCGTATGCCACACTTTTCTTTATTGGTGTCCCTCAGGCAGCCAGCGACTGCCTGATTCGCCTTTTACTGCTTGATGACCAGCTTCAGGTCAACAGGGTATTTGGCCTGAACTTTTTCGCCCTTCAGCACTTTGTCGGCAGTTTGTACGCCAGTCGCGCCAATCTGCTCAGGCAGCTGAGCGATGGTCGCAGCCAGTTTGCCATCATTTACCGCTTTTTCACCATCCGGCGTACCGTCAAATCCGACAACCATCACATCAGATTTACCTGCAGTCTGCAGGGCTCGCAGCGCACCCAGCGCCATCTCATCGTTCTGTGCAAACACAGCCTGCACGTCAGGATGTGCGGTCAGCAGGTTCTGCATAACGTTCAGACCTTTAGTACGGTCGAAGTCTGCTGGCTGGCTCGCCAGGACATTGAATTTGTGTGCAGCAACAGCCTGCTGGAAGCCTTCGCCACGCTCACGCGCTGCGGACGTCCCGGCAATCCCCTGCAGTTCGATGACTTTGGCGCCTTCACCGGCTTTCTTCGCAATGTAATCACCGGCGATTTTACCGCCCAGCACGTTATCAGACGCGATGTGGCTGACTACATCGCCTTTGTTCGCCTGACGGTCCAGCGTGATCACCGGAATTTTCGCCTGGTTTGCCATTTTAACGGCGTTACCTACGGCGTCAGAATCGGTTGGGTTGATCAGCAGGATTTTGGTGCCACGAACGGTTAAGTCCTGAACGTTCGCCAGCTCTTTCGCCGGGTTGTTCTGAGAATCCAGCACGACCAGGTTGTAACCCAGCTTGTCAGCTTCTTTCTGCGCACCATCCTTCAGGGAGACGAAGAACGGGTTGTTCAGGGTAGAGACAACCAGCGCGATGGTGTCTTTCGCCATGGCGTTAGCACTTACGGTTGCGCTCAGCGCGACAGCAGAAACCAGGGTAGCCAGTTTTTTCATGTTCATATCTAAGATGTCCTGTAGTGTCGTCAGTTACTGTTTTTTGTTGTCTACCAGTACCGCCAGCAAAATCACCACTGCCTTAACGATCATCTGGTAATAGGAGGAAACACCTAACAAATTCAAACCATTATTCAGGAAACCGAGGATCAGTGCGCCGATCAATGTCCCAACAATGCGACCTTTACCGCCCGCCAGACTCGTACCGCCCAGAACCACCGCCGCGATGGCATCCAGTTCATAGCCCGTACCCGCCGTTGGCTGCGCAGAAGAAAGACGCGCCACTTCGATGATGCCCGCCAGAGAGGCCAGCAGGCCGCACAGGGAGTAAACGATAATTTTGACTTTATTGACGCTAATACCGGACAGACGCGTTGCCGCTTCGTTACCGCCCAGCGCATAAATGTAACGACCCAGACGAGTGTGATGCAGCATGTACCACGCCGCCAGGAAGACGATAGCCATGATCCAGACCGGCGTCGGGACGCCCAGCGGACGGCCAATACCGAACCAGCCAAACAGATCGGCATTATCCGCAAACCCGGTATTGACCGGGCTACCGTTGGTGTAGACCATGGTCACACCACGCAGCAGCAGCATCATGACCAGCGTGGCGATAAACGCCTGAACACGCCCTTTTGCCACGATTACGCCGGTTACAGCGCCAATCGCCGCGCCTGCTGCCAGTGCAGCGGCAACCGCCACCAGCGCGTTGACTTCAATCCCGACAAGCGAAGCGGCGATCGCACCGGTGAGCGCCAGCAGGGAACCGACGGACAGATCGATACCCGAGGTCAAAATCACCAGCGTCATCCCGACCGCCATAATGGCGTTCACAGACGTCTGCTGCAGAATGTTGAAGAGGTTATTAACGGTGAAGAAATTCGGACTCATGGTCGACACAATCGCGATCAGCACCAGCAGGGCAATCAGCGATTTTTGTTCCATCAGCCATGCCTTTGTGAAATAGCGGCGACCAGAAACAGCCTGGGTAGTCATCTTCTTACTCCTGATTCACGCGATTAAGCTTGCCCACAGCGGCAGCCATCAGAACTTCCTGGGTGGCCTGCTCGCGAGTGAATTCACCGCCGAGATGCCCTTCATGCATGACGATAATGCGATCGCTCATGCCTAATACTTCTGGCATCTCGGAAGAGACCAGAATGATGCTCAGCCCGTCGGCCTTGAACTGGTTAATCAGCTGATAGATCTCTTTCTTTGCGCCCACGTCTACGCCGCGGGTTGGCTCGTCGAGGATCAAGACTTTCGGGCGCGTCATCAGCCCGCGGGCAATCGCCACTTTCTGCTGATTACCACCGGACAACAGGCCAATCGCCTGCTCCATTGACGGCGTTTTGACGTTAAAGAGACGGATAAAATCACTGACTGCCTGCTGCTCGTCTTTATGCTTAAGGCTTCCGCCGCTGCGGCTGAAATAGCGCAGCGCGGTAAGCGACATGTTCTCTTTTACCGACATGCCCAGCACTAAACCGTCGCGCTTGCGGTCTTCAGAGATATAGACGATACCGTTCGCCAGGCCATCCTGCGGAGAGCGCGTCACCACTTCATGACCGTCGAGGGTGACATAACCGCTGGTGCGCGGCAGTGCGCCGTAGAGCACTTTCATCAGTTCGGTACGTCCCGCGCCCATCAGACCCGCGACACCGAGGATCTCACCCTGGCGCAGGGTAAAGGTCACATCGTGAACGCCCGGACCGCAGAGGTTATCCACCTTCAGACGGATCTCACCCGGCGCTTTATCCAGACGCGGATACTGATCTTCCAGCTTACGTCCCACCATCATTTCGATGAGCGTATCTTCGGTCAGCGTCGCCACTTCGCGCTCGGCAATAAACTGCCCGTCGCGGAAGACGGTGACGTCATCGCAAATCTCGAAGATCTCTTTCATGCGGTGAGAAATATAGACAATCCCACGACCCTGCGATTTCAGCTCGCGGATCACGCGGAACAGGGATTCGGTTTCGGTATCAGTCAGAGCGTCGGTCGGCTCATCCATGATGATGACTTTGGATTCAAAGCTCAGCACCTTCGCGATTTCCACCATCTGCTGATCGCCGATGGAGAGCTCGCCTACCAGACGGTCGCTCTTAAAGCGCAGGTTCAGCTTCGCGAGCAGCTTGTCCGCTTCGGCGTACATGGTTTTCCAGTCGATTTTGCCAAACCGGTTCACAAACTCACGGCCGAGGAAGATGTTCTCCGCAATGGTGAGCTGCGGGATCAGGTTTAGCTCCTGGTGGATGATACCGATACCCGCTTCCTGAGAAGATTTCGGGCTGTTAAAGGTGGTCTCTTTACCCAGCCAGAGCAGCGAACCGGCATCACGCTGGTAGATCCCGGTCAGCACTTTCATCATGGTGGATTTGCCCGCACCGTTTTCGCCCACCAGCGCCATCACGCGACCGGAGTAGACATTCAGCGCCGCACCGGAGAGGGCTTTTACGCCCGGGAACGATTTATCGATCCCCTTGAGTTGCAGTAATGCGTCCATGATGGCCTCAGAAGGTGACGCCAGCACAGAGAATGATATTCGCATACGGGGAACACTCCCCGCTGCGAATCACCGCCTGACTGTCTGCGGTTTGTTGTTTGAACTGCTCGTGCGTTGTGTAACGAATTTCTATGGTGTTTCCCTGGTGTTGCTGCAGTTGCTCAATAAACTTAAGCAACGTTTCGTGGAGTTGCGGATTATGTTGTTTGATTTCCGCCGCGAGAATGGCCGCCTCAACCTGCATCTCCGACGTCACCACATCCAGTACCTGCATAAACGAAGGAACTCCCTGCGTTAACGCCATATCAATACGGGTTGTGCTGCGCGGAACCGGTAAGCCTGCATCGCAAACCACCAGCGTATCGGTATGCCCAAGACGGGAAATGACCGATGAGATTTCTGAGTTGAGAACTGTGCCTTTCTTCATTTTCTGCTCCACTAGCGAAACGTTTCGCTAAAAAGAGTGTAGCCGCAAGAGTGTTCAGAAAACCATCATGGCGTAACAGATTTGTGATCAACGTCGAAACGTTTCGCTAAGTGAAACATGAGGGGGGAAATTGCCCGGCGGCGCTTCGCTTGCACGGGCCTACGGGTTGGGTAGGCCGGGTAAGCGCAGCGTCACCCGGCATTTTCAGAAGGACTTAAATCTCGACCTGCGTTCCCAGCTCAATCACGCGGTTAGGCGGGATCTCAAACTGGTCAGGCGCACGCAGGGCGTTACGCTGCAGGATAAGATAAAGCTTACCGCGCAGGCGCAGATACCAGGGACGCTTGCCGATAATCAGCGACTCGTGCGACATAAAGAACGACGTCTCCATCATCCGGCAGCTTAACCCTTCAAGACCGCAGCGGTGGAACACCTCTTCCACATTTGGCGTTTCGCGCCAGCCGTAACTCGCCACCACGCGCCAGAATGTCGGGGACAGCTGCTCGATTTGCACGCGACGCACGTTGTGAACGTACGGCGCATCTTCGGTACGCAACGTCAGCAGGATCACGCGCTCGTGCAGAACCTTGTTGTGCTTGAGGTTATGCATCAGCGCGAACGGGATGACGTTCAGGGCACGAGACATATACACCGCCGTTCCCGGCACGCGCACCGGCGGGGATTTCTCCAGGGAAGCGATCATCGCTTCCAGAGAGTTACCGTGCTCATGCATACGACGCAGCAGACGGAAGCGCTCGCTCTTCCACGTGGTCATCACGATGAACATCACCAGACCCAGCGTCAGCGGCAGCCAGCCGCCGGAGACAATCTTGTCGAGGTTCGCAGAGAACAACGGCACGTCGATGCACAGGAAGCCCACCAGAATCATTGCCACAAGGAATTTATTCCAGTGCCAGTTTCGGTACGCCACGGTGGTGGAAAGAAGCGATGTCAGCACCATCGTACCGGTTACCGCAATACCGTACGCCGCCGCCAGGTTACTGGAGTGCTCAAAGCTCACGATAACAATCACAACCGCGAAATAGAGCAGCCAGTTAACGAACGGAATGTAAATCTGACCCGACTCCATCTCAGAAGTATGGATGATGCGCATTGGCGAGAGATACCCCAGACGCACGGCCTGGCGCGTCAGAGAGAACACCCCCGAAATCACCGCCTGAGAAGCAATGACGGTCGCCAGCGTCGCCAGAATCAGCATCGGTACCAGCGCCCAGTCAGGCGCCAGCAGGAAGAACGGGTTCTTAATCGCTTCCGGGTTCTTGAGCAGCAGCGCGCCCTGACCGAAGTAGTTCAGCACCAGCGACGGCAGCACCACAATAAACCATGCCACGCGGATAGGCAGTTTCCCGAAGTGCCCCATATCGGCATACAACGCCTCAACGCCAGTGATGGAGAGCACGACCGCGCCAAGCGCCACGAAGGAAACAACTTTATATTCGAGGAAGAAATGCACGGCCCAGTAAGGATTCAGGGCATGCAGCACTTCAGGGTTAGCAATAATGCTGCGCAAACCGAGGGCCGCGAGGATCAGGAACCAGGCCAGCATAATCGGCGCAAACAGTTTACCCACCAGCCCGGTACCGTGCTTCTGGATCGCAAACAGCAGCGTTAATACGATTATCGCCAGCGGAACCACCCACGTATCGAGCTGTGGCGCAATAATCTCCAGGCCCTCTATCGCCGAGAGGACCGAAATGGCGGGTGTGATAACCACCTCTCCGTAGAAGAAACTGCCGCCGATCAGGCCGATAATCACCAGCACGGACGTCATTCTGGCGGAGGTGTTGCGCCCGGCAAGGGACATCAGGGTCAGGATCCCGCCTTCGCCCGCGTTATCTGCACGCATAACGAAGGAGAGATATTTAACAGAAACAACCAGGATCAGCAGCCAGAAGATGAGTGACAAGAAGCCAAACACGGCATCACGCTCAACACCAAAACCAAACTGGCCGGACAGACATTCACGAAGCGTATAAAGCGGGCTGGTACCGATATCACCGTAGACAACCCCGATCGCAGCAAGCGTTATTGCGGGTAATGATTGCTTATTATCAGTGCTCATAGACTAGTCTTTTCGTTTAAATAACAAATGTGTTCCCGGTCCCTTGGCCCACAAAAAGCGCACAGTATGCACGATTCGTTGCAAAATCGAACCCCTAAATGCAACCGCATTAATGTAGCGCAAAGAAAATTGCGCCGCACTTCAGCCTATTACCAGCTCTGACTGAAACGTCTATACTCGCTTCAATTGGCCGCCACGACGGCGAAAGGATGCAAAACTATTATGGCTCACTCACATTTATTAGCAGAAAGAATTTCCCGCCTCAGTAGTGCGCTAGAGAAAGGCCTTTTCGAGCGTAGCCACGCCATTCGCCTTTGCTTACTGGCAGCGTTGAGCGGTGAAAGCGTGTTTCTGCTGGGTCCGCCGGGCATTGCCAAAAGCCTGATCGCACGCCGCCTGAAGTTCGCTTTTCAGAATGCTCGCGCCTTTGAATATCTCATGACGCGCTTCTCCACCCCCGAAGAGGTTTTCGGTCCGCTCTCTATTCAGGCCCTCAAAGACGAGGGGCGTTATGAGCGTCTGACAGCGGGTTATCTTCCGGAAGCAGAAATTGTCTTTCTCGATGAGATCTGGAAAGCCGGCCCGGCAATCCTGAACACCCTGCTCACGGCGATTAACGAACGCCGGTTTCGCAACGGGGCCAGCGAAGAGAAAATCCCCATGCGTCTGCTGGTGGCCGCGTCAAACGAACTGCCCGAAGCCGACAGCAGCCTGGAAGCGCTGTATGACCGTATGCTGATCCGCCTGTGGCTCGATAAAGTCCAGGACAAGTCAAACTTCCGCTCTATGCTGGTCAGCCAGCAGGATGAGAACGAAAACCCGGTGGCGGCTTCTTTGCAGGTGACGGACGAGGAGTATTACCAGTGGCAGGAAGAGATCGGCAAAATCAAACTGCCCGATGCCGTTTTTGAACTGATCTTCATGCTGCGCCAGCAGCTTGATTTACTTCCTTCCGCACCGTATGTCTCGGACCGTCGCTGGAAAAAGGCGATTCGTCTGCTCCAGGCAAGCGCCCTGTTCAGCGGTCGTGATGCCGTCGCGCCCATCGATCTGATCCTGCTGAAAGACTGCCTCTGGCACGACGCAGAAGGCATGAACCTGATGCAGCAGCAGCTGGACGTATTGATGACCGGACACGCATGGGGGCAGCAGGCGATGCTCAACCAGCTGGGGGCGATTACTCAACGCCGCATCCAGCTCCAACAGCAGCAAAGTGATAAAACGGCGCTGAAAGTCAATCGTCTGGGCGGTATGTTCGCCCGCAAACCGCATTACGAACTCCCCGCCGATCTGACCGGTACGACGCTAACGCTGCTGCTCCAGCAGCCGCTCAAACTGCATGATATGCAGGTGGTACACATTACGGTTGAGCGCGAGGCGCTATCTCAGTGGCTCGACAAAGGCGGTGAGATCCGCGGAAAACTCAACGGCATCGGTTTCGCGCAGCCGCTCACGATGGAAGTGGACAGCAGCCAGCACCTGGTGATCCGCGACGTCAGCCTGCAGGGCTCGCGTCTTGCGCTTCCTGGCACCGCTTCTGACAGCGTGCCGGAAGAGATCAAACAGCAGCTGGACGCCCTGGATACCGAATGGCACCAGCAGCACACTCGCTTTAGCGAGCAGCAAAAATGCCTCTTTATTCATAGCGACTGGTTAGGTCGCATCGAAGCCAGCCTGCAGGATGTCAGCGCGCAGATCAAACAGGCGCGTCAATGCTAACGCTGGACACGCTCAACGTGATGCTGGCGGTCAGCGAGGAAGGGTTGATCGAGGAGGTGGTGATTACCCTTCTGGCGTCGCCACAGCTGGCGGCGTTTTTTGAAAAATTCCCGAAGCTCAAAAAGGCGATGACCGACGATCTTCCGCGCTGGCGAGATAATCTGCGACAGCGATTCAAAGAGACTGAAGTTCCGCCGGAACTGACGGAGGAAGTCGCGGCCTATCAACAGTGTCAACGGCTCTCCACGACGCAGTTTATCGTCCAGCTCCCACAAACCCTGGCAGTACTCGATAACGTCCACTCTCCGTTTGCCAGCCAGGCCCGGGCGCTGGTCACGGATAACGCCACCTTTACCCCCGCACTGCATACTCTCTTTTTACAACGCTGGCGCCTCAGTCTGGTGGTTCAGGCCACAACGTTAAACCAGCAGTTGCTGGATGAAGAACGTGAACAGCTGCTCAGTGAAGTTCAGGAACGCATGACCTTAAGCGGTCAGCTTGAGCAGGTGCTGGTGGAAAATGAAAACGCCGCAGGACGTCTCTGGGACATGAGTGCCGGTCAGCTCAAACGCGGAGATTACCAGTTGATCGTCAAATACGGCGATTTTCTGGCGCAGCAGCCGGAATTGATGAAGCTTGCTGAACAGCTGGGGCGCTCAAGGGAGGCAAAATCAGTTCCAAAGAAGGATGCCCCAATGGAAACCTTCCGCACCCTGGTGCGTGAACCGGCAACCGTGCCAGAACAGGTCGACGGGCTCCAGCAGAGCGATGACATTCTGCGCCTGCTGCCCACCGAACTGAGCACGCTGGGAATGACCGAGCTGGAGTATGAGTTCTACCGTCGGCTGGTGGAAAAACAGCTTCTTACCTACCGGCTGCACGGCGAAGCGTGGCGCGAGAAACTTAGCCAGCGTCCGGTCGTCCATCAGGATTTTGATGAACAGCCGCGCGGGCCGTTTATTGTTTGTGTGGATACGTCCGGTTCGATGGGCGGATTTAACGAACAGTGTGCAAAAGCGTTTTGCCTGGCACTGATGCGCGTGGCGCTCGCCGACCGCCGTCGCTGCTTCATCATGCTCTTCTCCAGCGAAGTCGTGGGTTATGAGCTGACGAACCAGCAGGGAATAGAGCAGGCAATCCGTTTTTTAAGCCAGCGTTTTCGCGGGGGCACTGACCTGGCCAGCTGCTTTCGCAGCATCGTTGAGCGGATGCAGGGGGTGACTGGTACGACGCCGATGCGGTCGTCATTTCCGATTTTATCGCCCAGCGACTGCCGGATGATGTGGTTAATAAAGTGAAGGAGTTACAGCGGGTGCATCAGCACCGTTT
Source organism: Enterobacter sp. T2 (assembly GCF_010692925.1). Lineage (NCBI taxonomy): Bacteria > Pseudomonadati > Pseudomonadota > Gammaproteobacteria > Enterobacterales > Enterobacteriaceae > Enterobacter > Enterobacter sp. T2. The sequence continues at coordinate 4,817,620 of NZ_CP048736.1, forward strand.
TCACGCCGTCGCGATGTCCGCTCATGGAAAACCCGGCATCATGCGCATCTTCGATCATATCTGGCGCTTTGATACCGGGTTGCGTAGCCGCCTGCTCAGACGCTGGCAGCGTTAATTAAAGAAGAGATCCCACGCTGTCACGCACCTGCTGCGGCCAGACGCCACACTGTACCTGACCAATATGCGGCAGTTGCAACAGCAGCATGGTCAGACGGGACTGGCCGATCCCTCCCCCGATGGTCTGCGGCATTTCGCCGCGCAGCAACGCCTGGTGCCACTCTAATTTGAGCCGATCTTCGTCACCGGTCACCGCCAGCTGGCGTTTCAGCGCGTCGGCATCCACGCGGATCCCCATAGAGGAGAGCTCAAATGCATCTTCCAGTACCGGGTTCCAGACCAGGATATCGCCGTTCAGCCCGGCATAGTCGTGCTCACCCGCGGTGCTCCAGTCATCATAATCCGGCGCACGGACGTCGTGGCGTTTGCCATCAGAGAGTTTGCCGCCAATGCCGATCAGGAATACTGCACCCAACTCTTTCGCGATCGCACGTTCACGGCCTTTGGCATCAAGATCCGGGAAACGGCTCAACAGTGCCTGGCTATGAACAAAGTGGATCGTTTCCGGCAGGAACGGTGCCAGACCAAACTCTTTGCTCACGGCCGCTTCAGTCGCTTTGATCCCGGCGTAGATCGCCTCAACGGTGGATTTCAGCGTGCCAAGGTGACGCTCGCCATCACCCATCACGCGCTCCCAGTCCCACTGGTCAACGTAAACAGAGTGAATAGGTGAAAGGCGGTCTTCATCGGGGCGAAGGGCTTTCATGTGCGTGTAAAGCCCTTCGCCCGCGCTGAAGTCGTGTTGTCCCAGGGTTTGACGCTTCCACTTCGCCAGGGAATGAACCACTTCGAACTGGGCATCTGGCAGTGTTTTCACTTTCACCTGTACCGCTTTTTCGCATCCAGACAAGTTATCCTGCGTCCCGTCGCCCACCCGGCTCAGAATCGGTGCCTGAACCTCAATCAGCCCAAGCTTCTCTTCCAGCTGGCGGGAAAAATGGGATTTAACGAAACTGATCTGGCGTTGTTTTGCGATGTAAGCGGTTTTCATTATTTATACTCCTGCGTCCTGTTGGTAATGATTAAGCAACAGAACCGGCACTTAATTCAATAACTCAACAACAAAAAGCCGACTTCACTTTTGAATCGATAAAATATTACGCTAGAATAGAAAGAATCATCAATCTTCATAAGAAAAAGCTATGGAAAATTATCAGATCGACAATCTCGACCGCGGCATACTCGAGGCGTTAATGGCCAATGCCCGTACCGCCTACGCCGAACTGGCGAAACAGTTTGGCGTCAGCCCGGGAACCATTCACGTTCGCGTAGAGAAAATGAAGCAGGCGGGGATCATTACCGGCGCGCATATTGACGTCAGCCCGAAGCAGCTGGGTTACGACGTCTGCTGCTTTATCGGCATCATTCTTAAAAGCGCAAAAGACTATCCTTCCGCCCTGGCCAGGCTCAATGCGCTGGATGAGGTCACCGAGGCGTACTACACCACGGGGCACTACAGCATCTTTATAAAAGTGATGTGCCGATCCATCGATGCCCTCCAGCAGGTACTTATCAACAAGATCCAAACAATTGATGAAATTCAGTCCACCGAGACACTGATCTCCCTGCAAAACCCGATCATGCGTACCATCCGCCCATGATCGGGCAAATTCATTCCCACATTTTCCACAGGTAGATCCCAGCTCGTTCACAGCGTACAATATCTCCCTCTTTATCTGAGCGAGCGATCAATGGCGGACATTACCCTTATCAGCGGCAGCACCCTCGGTGGTGCGGAATATGTAGCGGAACACCTGGCTGAGAAGCTGGAAGATGCGGGCTTTTCAACACAAACCCTGCACGGACCGCTGCTTGAAGATCTCCCGACTGACGGGGTCTGGCTGCTGATCACCTCCACGCATGGCGCGGGCGATCTGCCGGATAACCTGCAACCTTTATATGACGAACTGCAGGAACAGCAGCCTGACCTCTCAAATGTCCGTTTTGGCGCTGTGGGGATCGGCAGTCGTGAATATGACACCTTTTGCGGGGCAATAGAGAAAGTCGAAGCTGTTGTCACCTCTTGCGGAGCAAAACAGCTGGGTGAAACACTCAAGATCAACATCCTCGATCATGATATTCCGGAGGATCCGGCCGAGATCTGGTTGAGTGAATGGAAAAATTTACTCAAAAACGATTAAAGATCGCGCGATCAGATGTGGATAACTCTGGTTAAAAGCTCGTATTAACCCGTAGTTATCCAAAGAACAACTGTTGTATCGTTTTTAGCCTGTGTATAAAGTCGCGATCTGATCCCAGCTTATACGGTCCAGGATCACCGATCATTCACAGCAAACGATCCTTCCTAACTGCATGATCTTATTTGCCGGATCGGACTTATCCACACAAGTATGCGATCCTAATAAGAGATCACAATAGAACAGATCTCTAAATAAAAAGATCTTCTTTTTAATAGCCCAGGATCCCAATGCTTTCTCGAAAGACTAAAGTTGAGTAGAATCCACGGCCCGGGCTTCAATCCATTTTCATACCGCTTTACGCGAGGCAGACCACCATGTTTTATCAGGATCCTTTTGACGTCATCATCATTGGCGGGGGTCACGCAGGCACTGAGGCCGCAATGGCCGCAGCGCGTATGGGTCAACAGACCCTGCTTTTGACACACAATATCGACACGCTGGGACAAATGTCCTGTAATCCGGCGATTGGCGGCATTGGGAAAGGACACCTGGTAAAAGAAGTGGATGCGCTTGGCGGCCTAATGGCGAAAGCGATCGATCATGCAGGCATCCAGTTTAGGATACTAAACGCGAGTAAAGGGCCGGCAGTGCGTGCCACTCGTGCACAGGCAGACCGCGTGCTTTATCGTCAGGCCGTACGTACCGCGCTGGAGAACCAGCCAAACCTGATGATCTTCCAGCAGGCGGTAGAAGATCTTATCGTTGAGAACGATCGCGTCGTGGGTGCTGTGACCCAGATGGGCCTTAAATTCCGCGCCAAAGCGGTGGTACTGACCGTCGGCACCTTCCTGGACGGGAAAATTCATATTGGTCTGGATAACTACAGCGGTGGCCGTGCAGGCGATCCGCCATCCATTCCGCTCTCTCGTCGTCTGCGTGAACTGCCACTGCGCGTAAGCCGCCTGAAGACTGGCACACCGCCGCGTATTGATGCGCGCACCATTGATTTCAGCGTGCTTGCGCAACAGCACGGTGATAACCCGATGCCGGTCTTCTCGTTCATGGGCAATGCGGCGCAACATCCGCAGCAGGTACCGTGCTACATCACGCATACCAACGAAAAAACCCATGACGTGATCCGCAATAACCTCGATCGCAGCCCAATGTACGCCGGTGTGATCGAAGGGATCGGTCCGCGTTACTGCCCGTCGATCGAAGACAAAGTGATGCGCTTTGCCGATCGTAACCAGCACCAGATCTTCCTGGAGCCGGAAGGGCTGACCTCAAACGAAATTTATCCGAACGGTATCTCCACCAGCCTGCCGTTCGATGTGCAGATGCAGATTGTTCGCTCAATGCAGGGCATGGAGAATGCGAAAATCGTTCGCCCTGGCTACGCTATTGAGTACGATTTCTTCGACCCGCGTGACCTGAAGCCAACCCTGGAAAGCAAATTCATCCAAGGCCTGTTCTTCGCGGGCCAGATTAACGGCACCACCGGTTACGAAGAAGCGGCTGCACAGGGTCTGCTGGCCGGTCTGAACGCTGCCCGTTTCTCTGCCGAAAAAGAGGGCTGGGCCCCGGCGCGTTCTCAGGCCTATCTGGGCGTACTGGTTGACGATCTCTGCACCCTGGGCACAAAAGAACCGTACCGTATGTTTACCTCTCGTGCGGAATATCGCCTGATGCTGCGCGAAGATAACGCCGACCTGCGTCTGACTGAAATGGGCCGCGAGCTGGGTCTGGTCGATGACGAACGCTGGGCACGCTTTAACGAGAAGCTGGAGCGCATTGAACAGGAACGTCAGCGTCTGAAAACCACGTGGGTTAATCCACAGGCGGAAACCGCTGCCGAAGTGAACGCTCACTTAACTGCGCCGCTCTCACGTGAAGCCAGCGGTGAAGATCTGCTGCGTCGTCCCGAAGTGACCTATGAGAATCTGGTGAAACTCACCGCGTTCGCCCCGGGTCTTGAAGATGCCGAAGCCGCTGAACAGGTCGAAATTCAGGTGAAGTACGAAGGCTATATCGCGCGCCAACAGGATGAGATTGAAAAACAGCAGCGTAACGAAAACACGTTGCTGCCGGAAATGCTGGACTACCGTCAGGTGACGGGGCTTTCCAACGAAGTGATCGCTAAGCTGAACGATCATAAACCGGTATCCATCGGCCAGGCATCACGTATCTCTGGCGTTACGCCTGCCGCGATTTCGATTCTGCTGGTGTGGTTGAAGAAACAGGGTATGCTGCGCCGCAGCGCGTAATGCCCAGAACATTGCCCGGTGGCGATGCGCTTACCGGGCCTACTGAACCCGTAGGGCGGGTAAGCGAAGCGCCACCCGCCACCTAAGTTTTCCAACAGGTATTCACCGTGCTCAACAAACTCTCTCGTCTGCTGGATCAGGCAGGTATTTCGCTCACCGATCACCAGAAAAACCAGCTGGTGGCCTATGTCGATATGCTGAACAAATGGAACAAAGCGTACAACCTGACGTCGGTACGCGACCCCAACGAGATGCTGGTACGCCATATTCTCGATAGCATCGTTGTGGCACCGTATCTGAAGGGTGAGCGTTTTATCGACGTTGGCACGGGGCCCGGTCTGCCAGGGGTTCCGCTGTCGATTGTCCGGCCGGAAAGTCATTTCACGCTGCTGGACAGCCTCGGTAAGCGCGTGCGCTTTTTACGACAGGTTCAGCATGAGCTGAAGCTTGAGAACATCACGCCCGTTCAAAGCAGGGTAGAGGCGTTTCCGGGAGAACCGCCGTTTGACGGTGTTATCAGCCGCGCCTTTGCTTCACTCAATGACATGGTGAGCTGGTGTAAACATTTGCCCGCAGAAGAGAAAGGGCGTTTCTATGCGCTGAAAGGGCAACTGCCGGGTGATGAAATTGAACAGCTTCCGGACGGTTTTGCCGTTGAATCCATCGAGAAATTAAACATTCCTCAGCTCGACGGTGAACGTCATCTGGTGATAATTAAGCCAAACAATTTTTAAAAAATTAATAAAAAATGTGGAATTTGTGCTGTTCTGGTGATGTTAAAAAACAGCACAACTCACATGGATTTACCCGTTAGCATTTAACCTCTTTTTTACCATGGTTTTTCTTATGGTTAACGTTGCGCCTATTATTCACCGTGAAGATAGTCAACTATGAAAATATCAGTCTGCTAAAAGTGGAAGACTGTAATCAGAGTGCGATGTTAATTATTTATTAAGAATGTCAATAAAAGGTTTTTATTGTGTACGGGGCTGTTTTGAAAATAGTTGCGATATTTTATCTTTGATTTCAGAAAGATACTCCTGTGCGATTTACGGCTTTGATAAATACAACCTTATCGCAAATGTGTGTTTTGTGATCTCGTGCACGCTTTGTAGTCAACGTTTTCGCGCTGTTTGCAGTTTTGCTCGAAGGTCGATGCTTTCAGCGAAAGTTGAAAAATAGCGGTGGGGAAAAATATTTAAACATTTATTCACCTTTTCGCTACTTAATGTTTGAAATCACGGGTACGCACCGTATAATTTGTCCGCTTTTTGATGCTTGACTCTGAGCCTTAAAGGACGTTTTATACGACACGCGGCATACCTCGAAGGGAGCAGGAGTAAAAACGTGATGTCTGTGTCGCTCTTGAGTAGAAACGTTGCTCGTAAGCTTCTGTTCATTCAGTTTCTGGCTGTGATAGCAAGTGGACTGTTGTTTAGCCTCAAAGACCCCTTCTGGGGCATCTCCGCCGTGTGCGGGGGTTTGGCAGTTGTGCTGCCAAACGTGTTGTTTATGATTTTTGCCTGGCGTCATCAGGCGCATACACCCGCCAAAGGCCGCGTGGCCTGGTCCTTCGCTCTTGGCGAAGTGTTTAAGGTGTTGCTGACCTTTGCTTTACTGGTGATGGCGCTGGCGGTTTTGAAAGTGGTCTTCATGCCGCTGATAGCAACGTGGGTTTTGGTGCTGGTGGTACAAGTTCTGGCTCCAGCTGTAATCAATAACAAAGGGTAAAAGGCATCATGGCTTCAGAAAATATGACGCCGCAGGATTACATAGGTCACCATCTGAATAACCTTCAGCTGGACCTGCGTACATTCTCGCTGGTGGATCCGCATAACCCCCCGGCCACCTTCTGGACGATCAACATCGACTCCATGTTCTTCTCGGTGGTATTGGGTCTTCTGTTCCTGGCCATGTTCCGCAGCGTTGCTAAAAAGGCGACCAGCGGTGTTCCAGGGAAATTCCAGACATTCGTTGAAATGATCATCGGCTTCGTCCATGGCAGCGTGAAAGACATGTACCATGGTAAGAGCAAGCTGATTGCTCCGCTGGCCTTGACCGTGTTCGTTTGGGTCTTCCTGATGAACCTGATGGACCTGCTGCCAATTGACCTGCTGCCGTTCATCGGCGAGCACATCTTCGGCCTGCCTGCGCTGCGTGTTGTACCGTCTGCGGACGTGAACATCACTCTGTCGATGGCGCTGGGCGTGTTTATCCTGATTCTTTTCTACAGCATCAAAATGAAAGGCGTAAGCGGCTTTGTGAAAGAGCTTACCTTGCAGCCGTTCAACCACTGGGCGTTTATTCCGGTCAACCTGATCCTGGAAGGCGTTAGCCTGCTGTCCAAACCTGTTTCACTGGGTCTGCGACTGTTCGGCAACATGTATGCGGGTGAGCTGATTTTCATTCTGATCGCGGGTCTTCTGCCGTGGTGGTCACAGTGGATTCTGAATGTGCCATGGGCCATTTTCCACATCCTGATCATTACGCTGCAAGCCTTTATCTTCATGGTTCTGACGATCGTCTATCTGTCGATGGCGTCTGAAGAGCACTGATTTTTTACCAACACTACTACGTTTTAATTGAAACAAACTGGAGACTGTCATGGAAAACCTGAATATGGATCTGCTGTACATGGCTGCCGCTGTGATGATGGGTCTGGCGGCTATCGGTGCTGCGATCGGTATCGGCATCCTCGGGGGCAAATTCCTGGAAGGCGCAGCGCGTCAACCTGATCTGATTCCTCTGCTGCGTACTCAGTTCTTTATCGTTATGGGTCTGGTGGATGCTATCCCAATGATCGCTGTAGGTCTGGGTCTGTACGTGATGTTTGCTGTCGCGTAGTAGTTGTTTTAAAACCCCAAGCCACAGAAATTTAAGAGGTATTGTGCTGTGAACATGAACGCAACAATCCTCGGCCAGGCCATCGCGTTTATTCTCTTTGTCTGGTTCTGCATGAAGTATGTATGGCCGCCTTTAATGGCTGCCATCGAAAAACGTCAGAAAGAAATTGCTGACGGTCTGGCTTCTGCAGAACGCGCTAAGAAAGATTTGGACCTTGCACAGGCCAACGCGACAGACCAGCTGAAAAAAGCGAAAGCGGAAGCTCAGGTCATCATCGAACAGGCTAACAAACGCCGTTCGCAGATCCTGGACGAAGCCAAAGCTGAAGCAGAACAGGAACGTACTAAGATCGTGACACAGGCTCAGGCTGAAATTGAAGCTGAGCGTAAACGTGCTCGTGAAGAACTGCGTAAGCAGGTTGCGATTCTGGCTGTTGCTGGCGCCGAGAAGATCATCGAACGTTCCGTGGATGAAGCTGCTAACAGCGACATCGTGGACAAACTTGTCGCTGAACTGTAAGGAGGGAGGGGCTGATGTCTGAATTTGTTACGGTAGCTCGCCCCTACGCCAAAGCAGCTTTTGACTTTGCTATCGAACACCAAAATGTCGATCGCTGGCAGAATATGCTGGCGTTTGCCGCTGAGGTGACGAAAAACGAACAAATGGCCGAGTTGCTTTCCGGTGCGTTAGCGCCTGAAACTCTCGCCGCGTCGTTTATCGCCGTGTGCGGAGAGCAACTGGATGCCAACGGCCAGAACCTGATTAAGGTGATGGCAGAAAATGGTCGTCTCCGTGTGCTCCCGGATGTTCTCGAGCAGTTTGAGCACTTACGTGCCCTTAGTGAAGCAACAGCTGAAGTCGAAGTGACTTCAGCGACTGAACTGAGTGATGAACAGCTTGCGAAAATCACCGCCGCGATGGAAAAACGTCTGTCACGCAAAGTTAAGCTGAATTGCAAAATCGATAAGTCTGTAATGGCAGGCGTAATCATCCGCTCGGGTGATATGGTCATTGATGGCAGCGTACGCGGCCGTCTTGAACGCCTTGCAGACGTCTTGCAGTCTTAAGGGGACTGGAGCATGCAACTGAATTCCACCGAAATCAGCGAACTGATCAAGCAGCGCATTGCTCAGTTCAATGTTGTGAGCGAAGCTCACAATGAAGGTACTATTGTTTCTGTAAGTGACGGTGTTATCCGCATCCACGGCCTGGCCGATTGTATGCAGGGTGAGATGATTTCCCTGCCGGGTAACCGTTACGCTATCGCACTGAACCTGGAGCGCGACTCCGTAGGTGCGGTTGTGATGGGTCCATACGCTGACCTCGCCGAAGGCATGAAGGTTAAGTGTACTGGCCGTATTCTGGAAGTGCCGGTTGGCCGTGGCCTGCTGGGCCGCGTTGTTAACACCCTGGGTGCGCCAATCGACGGTAAAGGTCCGGTTGAGCACGATGGCTTCTCTCCAATCGAAGTTATCGCACCAGGCGTTATCGATCGTCAGTCCGTCGATCAGCCTGTTCAGACAGGCTATAAGTCTGTTGACGCCATGATCCCAATCGGTCGTGGTCAGCGTGAACTGATCATCGGTGACCGTCAGACCGGTAAAACCGCGATGGCAATCGACGCCATCATCAACCAGCGTGACTCCGGCATCAAATGTGTGTACGTGGCTATCGGCCAGAAAGCGTCCACCATTTCTAACGTGGTTCGTAAACTGGAAGAGCACGGCGCGCTGTCTAACACCATCGTGGTTGTGGCTACCGCTTCTGAATCTGCTGCACTGCAATACCTGGCGCCATACGCGGGTTGCGCAATGGGCGAATACTTCCGTGACCGCGGTGAAGATGCACTGATCGTATACGATGACCTGTCTAAACAGGCTGTTGCTTATCGTCAGGTTTCCCTGCTGCTCCGTCGTCCACCAGGACGTGAAGCATTCCCGGGCGACGTATTCTACCTCCACTCTCGTCTGCTGGAGCGTGCTTCCCGCGTTAACGCGGAATACGTCGAGAACTTCACCAAAGGTGAAGTGAAGGGTAAAACGGGCTCTCTGACCGCACTGCCGATCATTGAAACCCAGGCGGGTGACGTTTCTGCGTTCGTTCCGACCAACGTAATCTCCATTACCGATGGTCAGATCTTCCTGGAAACCAACCTGTTTAACTCCGGTATTCGTCCGGCGGTTAACCCGGGTATCTCCGTATCCCGTGTTGGTGGTGCTGCTCAGACCAAGATCATCAAGAAACTGTCCGGTGGTATCCGTACCGCGCTGGCACAGTATCGTGAACTGGCTGCGTTCTCTCAGTTCGCATCCGATCTGGACGAAGCAACCCGTAAACAGCTGAGCCACGGTCAGAAAGTGACCGAGCTGCTGAAGCAGAAACAGTACGCACCAATGTCTGTTGCTCAGCAGGGCCTGGTACTGTTCGCGGCTGAACGCGGTTACCTCGAAGATGTGGAACTGGCGAAAATCGGTAGCTTCGAAGCCGCTCTGCTGGCTTACGTCGACCGTGATCACGCTCCGCTGATGCAAGAGATCAACCAGACCGGTGGCTATAACGACGAAATCGAAGGCAAGCTGAAAGCTATCCTCGATTCCTTCAAAGCAACCCAATCCTGGTAATCGTCCGGCGGCTTGTCTCAGGACAAGCCGCCTGGCATTGAGGAGAAGCTCATGGCCGGCGCAAAAGAGATACGTAGTAAGATCGCAAGCGTCCAGAACACGCAAAAGATCACTAAAGCGATGGAGATGGTCGCCGCTTCCAAAATGCGTAAATCGCAGGATCGCATGGCGGCCAGCCGTCCTTATGCAGAGACCATGCGCAAAGTGATTGGTCACCTTGCAAACGGTAATCTGGAATACAAGCACCCTTACCTGGAAGAACGCGACGTTAAGCGCGTGGGCTACCTGGTGGTGTCGACTGACCGTGGTCTGTGTGGCGGCTTGAACATTAACCTGTTCAAAAAACTGCTGGCGGATATGAAAGGCTGGTCCGATAAAGGCGTTCAGTGCGATCTGGCACTGATTGGCTCTAAAGGCGTCTCTTTCTTTAACTCCGTTGGTGGCAACATTGTCGCTCAGGTGACCGGTATGGGTGATAACCCGTCCCTGTCCGAACTGATCGGCCCGGTTAAAGTGATGTTGCAGGCCTATGATGAAGGCCGTCTGGACAGACTGTACGTTGTCAGCAACAAATTTATTAACACCATGTCTCAGGTGCCTACGATCACTCAGATGCTGCCTTTACCGGCATCAGAAGATGACGAGTTGAAGCAGAAAGCCTGGGATTACCTGTATGAACCCGATCCGAAACCGCTGCTGGATACCCTGCTGCGTCGTTACGTTGAATCTCAGGTTTATCAGGGCGTTGTAGAAAACCTGGCCAGCGAGCAGGCCGCACGAATGGTGGCGATGAAAGCCGCGACCGATAATGGCGGCAGCCTGATTAAAGAGCTGCAGTTGGTTTACAACAAAGCTCGTCAGGCCAGCATTACTCAGGAACTCACCGAGATTGTCTCGGGGGCCGCCGCGGTTTAACCAGGTTTACGAATTACGTAGAGGATTCAAGATGGCTACTGGAAAGATTGTCCAGGTAATCGGCGCCGTGGTGGACGTCGAGTTCCCTCAGGACGCCGTACCACGCGTGTACGACGCGCTTGAGGTACAGAATGGTAACGAGAGCCTGGTGCTGGAAGTTCAGCAGCAGCTCGGCGGCGGTATCGTGCGTACCATCGCGATGGGTTCTTCCGACGGTCTGCGTCGTGGTCTGGAAGTGAAAGACCTTGAGCACCCGATCGAAGTGCCTGTAGGTAAAGCAACACTGGGTCGTATCATGAACGTATTGGGTCAGCCAATCGACATGAAAGGCGACATCGGTGAAGAAGAGCGTTGGGCTATCCACCGCGCGGCACCTTCCTACGAAGAGCTGTCAAGCTCTCAGGAACTGCTGGAAACCGGCATCAAAGTTATCGACCTGATGTGTCCGTTTGCGAAGGGCGGTAAAGTTGGTCTGTTCGGTGGTGCGGGTGTAGGTAAAACCGTAAACATGATGGAGCTGATCCGTAACATCGCGATCGAGCACTCCGGTTACTCTGTGTTTGCGGGCGTAGGTGAACGTACTCGTGAGGGTAACGACTTCTACCACGAAATGACCGACTCTAACGTTCTGGACAAAGTATCCCTGGTTTACGGCCAGATGAACGAGCCACCAGGAAACCGTCTGCGCGTTGCGCTGACTGGTCTGACGATGGCTGAGAAGTTCCGTGACGAAGGCCGTGACGTTCTGCTGTTCGTTGATAACATCTATCGTTACACCCTGGCCGGTACTGAAGTATCTGCACTGCTGGGTCGTATGCCTTCAGCGGTAGGTTATCAGCCTACGCTGGCGGAAGAGATGGGTGTTCTTCAGGAACGTATCACCTCTACCAAAACCGGTTCTATCACCTCCGTTCAGGCGGTATACGTACCTGCGGATGACTTGACTGACCCATCACCAGCCACCACCTTTGCGCACTTAGATGCAACCGTGGTACTGAGCCGTCAGATCGCGTCTCTGGGTATCTACCCGGCCGTTGACCCGCTGGACTCCACCAGCCGTCAGCTGGATCCACTGGTTGTGGGTCAGGAACACTACGACACCGCGCGTGGCGTACAGTCCCTGCTGCAGCGTTACCAGGAACTGAAAGACATCATCGCCATCCTGGGTATGGATGAGCTGTCTGAAGAAGACAAACTGGTGGTAGCACGTGCGCGTAAGATCCAGCGCTTCCTGTCCCAGCCGTTCTTCGTTGCGGAAGTATTCACCGGTTCTCCGGGTAAATACGTTTCCCTGAAAGACACCATCCGTGGCTTTAAAGGCATCATGGAAGGCGAATACGATCACCTGCCAGAGCAGGCGTTCTACATGGTTGGTTCCATCGAAGAAGCAGTGGAAAAAGCCAAAAAACTTTAACGCCTTAATCGGAGGGTGATATGGCAATGACTTACCACCTGGATGTCGTCAGCGCAGAGCAACAAATGTTCTCTGGTCTGGTCGAGAAAATCCAGGTAACGGGTAGTGAAGGTGAACTGGGTATTTTCCCGGGTCACGCACCGCTGCTCACCGCCATTAAGCCTGGTATGATCCGCATCGTTAAACAGTTCGGTCATGAAGAGTTTATCTATCTGTCCGGCGGCATTCTTGAAGTGCAGCCAGGCAGTGTGACCGTTCTGGCCGATACCGCTATTCGTGGCCAGGATCTCGACGAAGCACGAGCCCTGGAATCGAAGCGTAAGGCTGAAGAGCACATTAGCAGCTCTCATGGTGACGTGGATTACGCTCAGGCGTCTGCGGAGCTGGCCAAAGCGATCGCGAAACTGCGCGTTATCGAGTTGACCAAAAAAGCGATGTAACACCGGCTTGAAAAGCTCAAAAGCCAGTCTGTATACCAGGCTGGCTTTTTTTTTGTGCCTTAATTCATGATGAAAAAGATGTAGAATTTTAAGCATCAAACGTTTTTACTTCTCACTTAAATTACCGTCAGGATGCGTATGTCAAACAGTGCGATGAGCGTGGTGATCCTTGCCGCTGGCAAAGGTACCCGCATGTATTCCGATCTGCCTAAAGTGCTTCACCGTCTGGCAGGAAAGCCAATGGTGCAGCATGTCATTGATGCAGCGAATGAACTGGGGGCCCGCCAGGTCCATCTGGTTTATGGACACGGTGGCGATCTGCTTAAAAAGGCGCTGAGCGATGACGCGCTCAACTGGGTGCTCCAGGCTGAACAACTGGGTACTGGCCATGCAATGCAGCAGGCCGCCCCTTTCTTTGCCGATGACGAAGACATCCTGATGCTCTACGGAGACGTCCCGCTGATCTCCGTCGAGACGCTGACTCGCCTGCGTGCAACCAAACCGCAGGGCGGCATCGGTTTATTAACCGTCGTGCTGGACGACCCAACGGGCTATGGCCGTATCACACGTGAGAACGGCCACGTAACGGGTATCGTTGAACACAAAGACGCCAGCGATGAACAGCGTCAGATTCATGAGATCAACACCGGTATCCTGATTGCCAATGGTGCAGATATGAAGCGCTGGCTGTCGAAGCTCAATAACAACAACGCGCAGGGTGAGTACTACATCACCGATATCATTGCGATGGCGTACCACGAAGGGCGTGAAATTGCCGCCGTTCATCCGGCGCGCATCAGTGAAACGGACGGCGTGAATAACCGTCTGCAGCTTTCTCGTCTCGAGCGCATTTATCAGTCTGAGCAGGCCGAAAAGCTGCTGCTGGCCGGCGTAATGCTGCGCGATCCAGCGCGTTTCGATCTGCGGGGGACCTTGTCGCACGGGCGAGATGTTGAGATTGATACTAACGTTATCCTTGAAGGCAACGTTCAGCTTGGCAACCGCGTCAAAATTGGCGCCGGCTGTGTGATCAAAAACAGCGTCATCGGTGACGACTGCGAAATTAGCCCGTACAGCGTGGTTGAAGATGCTCATCTGGACGCGGCGTGTACTATCGGTCCGTTTGCGCGTCTGCGTCCAGGTGCTGAGCTGCTGGAAGGCGCTCACGTAGGCAACTTCGTGGAAATGAAAAAAGCGCGTCTGGGGAAAGGCTCGAAAGCCGGTCATCTGACCTATCTGGGTGACGCAGAAATTGGCGACAACGTGAATATTGGTGCAGGAACCATTACCTGTAACTATGACGGTGCCAACAAGTTCAAAACCATTATCGGCGACGACGTGTTTGTGGGTTCTGACACGCAGCTGGTGGCGCCTGTCACCGTAGGTAACGGCGTGACCATTGCCGCCGGGACGACCGTGACGCGTGACGTGGCGGATAACGAGTTAGTGTTAAGCCGCGTGCCGCAGGTGCACAAGCAGGGCTGGAAACGCCCGGTGAAGAAGAAGTAACAACAAGGCGGGTGGCGCTACGCTTACCCGCCCTACGATTGAGTTGGCCTGATAAGGCGTAGCCGTCATCAGGCACACCCGGGTGAGGAGATAAATATATATCTCCCCCCACAAGCAGTACCCATAACTATAACCCCACTCTCTACAAGGCTCGGGGTGCCCGGAAAGGGCAAATACAGGTCAGCGACAACGCAGGCATCATGCCTAAATTCGGAATCTAAAATATGTGTGGAATTGTTGGCGCAGTTGCGCAGCGTGATATTGCTGAAATCCTTCTCGAAGGTTTACGTCGTCTGGAATACCGTGGTTACGACTCTGCCGGTCTGGCTGTCGTAGATGCAGAAGGTCATATGACCCGTCTGCGCCGTCTGGGTAAAGTGCAGATGCTGGCCCAGGCTGCGGAAGAACATCCGCTGCACGGCGGGACGGGTATTGCGCACACCCGCTGGGCGACGCACGGTGAACCATCCGAAGGTAACGCCCACCCGCATGTGTCTGAACACATCGTGGTCGTCCATAACGGCATTATCGAAAACCACGAACCCCTGCGCGAAGAACTGAAAGCGCGCGGTTATACCTTTGTCTCAGAAACCGACACCGAAGTGATTGCTCACCTGGTGCACTGGGAGCTGGCGCAGGGCGGCACGCTCCGTGAAGCGGTACTGCGCGCTATTCCTCAGCTGCGCGGTGCGTACGGTACGGTAATCATGGATTCCCGCGACCCGTCCACGCTGCTGGCCGCGCGTTCCGGTAGCCCAATGGTTATCGGTCTGGGGATGGGGGAAAACTTCATCGCCTCCGATCAGCTGGCACTTCTGCCGGTGACCCGCCGCTTTATCTTCCTGGAAGAGGGAGATATCGCGGAAGTGACTCGCCGCAGCGTGACCGTTTTCGATACCAAAGGCGAGCAGGTTAAGCGTCAGGAGATCGAATCGAATCTGCAGTACGATGCGGGCGACAAAGGCGCCTACCGTCATTACATGCAGAAAGAGATTTACGAGCAGCCAAACGCGATCAAAAACACCCTGACCGGGCGCATTAGCCACGGCGAGGTGGATCTGAGCGAACTGGGTGCCAATGCCAATGAACTGCTCGGCAAGGTTGAGCATATTCAGATCGTCGCCTGTGGCACCTCCTACAACTCCGGTATGGTCTCTCGCTACTGGTTTGAATCCCTGGCGGGTGTGCCGTGCGACGTGGAAATCGCGTCTGAATTCCGCTATCGCAAATCCGCTGTGCGTCGCAACAGCCTGATGATCACCTTGTCTCAGTCCGGTGAAACGGCAGATACCCTGGCAGCGCTGCGTCTTTCTAAAGAGCTGGGTTACCTGGGCTCTCTGGCCATCTGTAACGTTCCAGGTTCTTCACTGGTGCGCGAGTCCGATCTGGCGCTGATGACCAAAGCGGGCACCGAAATTGGCGTCGCCTCTACTAAAGCGTTTACCACTCAGTTGACGGTTCTGCTGATGCTGGTGGCGAAGCTGGCGCGCCTGAAAGGTGAAGATGCTTCCGTTGAGCACGACATCGTTCACGGGCTGCAGGCGCTGCCGAGCCGTATTGAGCAGATGCTGTCTCAGGACAAACGCATTGAAGCGCTGGCGGAAGATTTCTCTGACAAACATCACGCCCTGTTCCTGGGCCGTGGCGATCAGTATCCGATCGCGCTGGAAGGCGCGCTGAAGCTGAAAGAGATCTCCTACATTCACGCTGAAGCTTATGCGGCAGGCGAGCTGAAACACGGCCCTCTGGCGCTGATTGATGCGGATATGCCGGTCATCGTTGTGGCACCAAACAACGAACTGCTGGAAAAACTGAAATCCAACATCGAAGAAGTGCGCGCCCGCGGCGGTGTCCTGTACGTCTTCGCTGATAAAGATGCCGGTTTTGCCAGCAGCGACAATATGCACATCATCGAAATGCCGCATGTCGAAGAGGTGATTGCACCGATCTTCTACACTGTTCCGCTGCAGCTGTTGGCTTATCACGTGGCGCTGATCAAAGGCACTGACGTTGACCAGCCGCGTAACCTGGCGAAATCGGTCACGGTTGAATAATTTTATATATTGAAGTGAAATAGCCCCATAAATCTATGATTGTGGGGCTATTTTTTGATCGGTAAATATAAATTTACTCTGAAAATATAATTCTGGAATAATAGGGATATATAAATCCTGGTAGAATTAATCCTGTTTTTTTAAATATAATATTATATTAAGACCTCATTTCATCCTGAACTATTCCATATTCAGCTGGCGAGAATAATATTTCTTCTTGTTATTTTTTATTTTAAAGAGTTTAATGCTCTTCGCTTGTATGCCCTGAAGTATTTATCAGGGAAATAGTATTTTGCAATGTATAATTCAGGATGGTGTTGTAATGAAAGGAAATACGTTAAAGAGCATTGTTGTGCTTTCCTCTTTATTTTTCGGTGCGCAGACACATGCGGCCAATGGCAATGGTACTGTCCATTTCACGGGCGAAATTATCGATAGTATCTGTGAGGTGTCTACCGGTACTAAAGACCAGACCGTTGATTTAGGCAAAGTGAATAAATCAACGTTTACCGGCGTGGGGTCAATGGCGTCGGTTCAGGCATTCCAGATCGATCTGCTGAACTGCCCGGATACCTACAAAAAAGCCAGCGCCCGTTTTGACGGCACCGAAGACGGTGACGGGTACCTGAAGCTGTCTTCTGGCGGGGCGAGTGGCGTTGCGATTGCAATTTATAACCGCGCCGATAACAGTCTGCTTAAGCTTTACAATCAGTCTACGCCTGCCACTATTTCATCCGGCAAGGCGTCGTTGCCATTTATGGCTCGCTATATCGCCACGTCTGCAACCGTAACGGCGGGCACTGCCAATGCGGATTCGGAATTTACGATTACATACAGTAATTAATTCCTTCAATCTCTTTCTGTAAAAAAATAATCAGGCCTGGTGAGGTTGGGTTTGTTGCGCCCTTTTATCGGAAATTATCCAGGCCTGTTACAGGATATAATATGCGCAGGCGTTTTATAATTTTATTTGTTGCTCTTCTTTTCTCATTCGCTACCGGGACGTCAAGTGCCGGGATTGTTATTGGTGGCACCCGCGTTATCTTCCCTGGAAATAAAGCAGATACCACCCTCTCTGTCTTAAATAAAGATACGGCACTGCCTTACCTTCTTCAGGCATGGGTTGAGCCTTTTAACAATGCGGATAAGCACCAGCCGCCCTTTACGGTTATTCCTCCCGTCTCCCGGCTGGAGCCCGGCCAGGAGCGTGTCCTGCGTATCATTAAAACGCAGGGCGAATTACCGTCTGACAAGGAGTCCGTGTTTTGGCTGAATATTAAAAATATTCCCCCGTCGACAACCGAAGAAAGCAGCAAGCTGGAAATTGCCATCAAAACGCGCATTAAACTCTTCTGGCGTCCGGCGGGTGTTAAGGAAACGCCTGAAACAGCCGCTCTGAAAGTGAAATGGCAACGGCAGGGCAGCATGCTGGTGGTTACCAACCCGACGGCCATTCACGTCAATGTGATCGACGTGGTTATTGATGGCAAGCCGCTCGACCTGGCGATGATAATGCCGTTTGAGACACGTCGGCTGGCGCTGCCTGCTGGCGTGAGCAAAATGCTCACCTGGCACAGTATTAATGATTACGGCGCGATTAGCGACGCTATTCAGCAACCTCTTTAACCGCGGCGGGGTTGCTTGTATTGAAACGCTTTCACTCTTTGATTTTATCCCTGCTGTGGCTGGGAGGAAGCTATCCGCTTCTCGTCAGTGCCACACGACCACTCTTTAACGTGCGTCTGCTGGAGCTTGATCGGCCCATTGAGGTCGATATCAGCCAGTTCAATCGCCCGGATAACCTGCCTGAAGGAGAATATCAGGTTGATATCTATGTGAACGATCGATTCATTGCGCGCAGGGCGGTGCGTTTTTTCCGCCACGATCCGGAGAGTGCGTTGGCGCCTTGTTTTGTGGATGTAAAAAACACGCTGGCGATGTTTGGCCTGAAAGTGAACGCGATTAAAGCGCTGGATACGGTGAATGCTGAAGGTTGTGAACCGGTGCCGGTGCTGCCTGGCGCGAAATGGACGCTGGACAGCGAAAAGCTTGCGCTGAAGGTGTCGATCCCTCAGGTCTATCTGGACGCCACGGCGCGTGACGCCATTTCGCCCTCGCGCTGGGATCAGGGTATTGACGCTTTGATGCTGAACTACGATTTCTCCACGACCCAGACGCTGAAGTCAGACTATGACAGTGACGATCTCTACTACCTGAATTTACGCAGCGGGCTGAACATTGGCGGATGGCGTCTGCGTAACTATAGCGCCTTAAATGCGGTCAACAGCCGCGGTAACGTTCGTTCGCTGAGCACGTACTTACAGCATGATATTGCCAGCCTGCGCAGCCAGGCCATGGCGGGTGATACGTGGACCGCGAGCGATCTCTTCGACAGTTCACAGGTGCGCGGCGTGCGTCTGTACACCGACAGCGACATGCTCCCCGATAGCCAGAACGGTTTTGCGCCGGTGGTGCGCGGCGTGGCGAAAACCAACGCCGTGGTCACCATCCGCCAGAACGGCTACATGATTTATCAGTCGGCCGTGCCGCAGGGGCCGTTTGCGTTGACCGATCTCAACACCACCTCAAGCGGCGGAGATCTGGACGTCACCATCAAAGAGGAAGACGGCAGCGAGCAGCATTTTGTTCAGCCTTACGCATCTCTGGCAATTTTGCGTCGGGAGGGGCAAACGGATGTGGACATCAGCATTGGTGAGCGTCGTGATAACGATCGGTTTATGCCAGAGGTGATGCAGGCACAGGTATTGCACGGAATGGCGTGGGGAATGACGCTGTATGGTGGCACGCAGCTGGCGGACGATTACCGCGCGTTTGCCGCCGGCATTGGTAAAGATCTCGGCAATATCGGCGCTATTTCGATGGATATCACCCATGCCCAATCGCACTTTACGGACGATGACGAGCAGGGGCAATCCTGGCGTTTTCTGTACTCAAAAACGTTCGACGTCAGCAATACCAGCCTGCGTATTGTAGGTTATCGCTATTCAACGGAAGGGTTTTACACCCTGGGCGAATGGGCATCGCGCACGGGCGATAGCGAGAACTTCTGGCATACGGGCAACCGCCGCAGCCGGGTAGAAGGCACCTGGACTCAACCGTTTTCCGAGGGGTACGGTAATGTCTATCTTACACTGAGCCGGGAGCAATTCTGGCGTACAGACGATGTGCAGCGCCTGATACAGATAGGCTACAGCAACAGCTGGAAGCAGGTGGTGTGGAACCTGTCGTGGAACTATACCGATACGGTGTCTGACAGCATGGGAGAGTGGCAACAAGAAGATGAAAGCGAGCATCTCGTTATGCTGTCGCTGTCTCTGCCGCTTTCGGCCTGGTTACCCAACAGCTACGTCAACTACAACTACGCCCACAGTAACCATGGCACACCTTCCCACCAGATTGGGTTGAACGGCAATCTGCTCGACGATAACAATCTGAGCTGGAACATACAGCAGTCAGTGTATGAAAACCGCGGCACCTCGGCGGGAAATGCGGGTCTGGTCTGGGATGCGTCCTACGGCTCGCTAAAGACGAATTATGCCTGGAGCGACGAAAGCCAGAGCCTGAACTACGGCGTCAGCGGCGGCGTGTTGATCCACGACGAAGGCATCACCTTCTCACAGGAGATGGGCGAAACGGTGGCGCTGATCAAAGCGCCTGGTGCGGCAGGGTTATCGGTAGATAACGCCAGCGGCGTTGCCACCGACTGGCGCGGCTACACCGTGAAGACGCAGCTTTCACCCTACGATGAGAACCGTATTGCGCTTCAGAATAAGGATTTTGTTTCAGGCAACGTTGAGCTGGAACGCAGCGTGCAAAACCTGGTGCCTACGCGTGGCGCGGTGGTGAAAGCCGAGTTTGTTACGCACATCGGCTATCGGGTGCTGTTTAGCGTTTCACTGGCGAACGGCAAGCCTGCACCGTTTGGTGCGGTGGGTACCGCTGCGCTTGATGTGGGAAGCGCAACGGGAATTGTCGGTGACAAAGGTGAACTCTATCTCGCCGGGATGCCCGAATCGGGGCAATTTTCGCTGACGCTCAGCAGCGGCAAGGCCTGTCTGGCTGATTATCACATCCATCAGAAACCTGATTCCGGGCTTGTGCAACTGCCTGTCATTTGTCGATAAAGGATAAGAATGAAACCCCAATTCTGGCTTTTTACTCTCTTTTTTGCCGCTTTTTTTTTACAGGCGGCGCCTACCGGATACTGCGTACCAGACAATGGCAAATACCATAACTATTTCACTGTCGCGGAACAATTAACGACGCTTGATAACCTGGTTGGCATGCAGCATATGATCGATATGAATAACTCTACGACCTCGTTTAAGGGAACGTGCTACTGCCAGACGGGGAAAAATGAAAGTTACGATCATGCTTACATCACCAGCGTGGTTAATCCAGCCCTGCAGCCCACCACTAGCAGAAACAATATCTCCTATTATTATCTCAATAAGTATCTTGATATCGGTTTGCAAATCTACATTCTTGGCGTTGGCTACACCACCGTTCCCTTCGATCACCTGCCAAATGACATTGGGGGAACGTACCGGTGTCATAATGGCGTCAGTTCGCAAACCACGTTTTACAGCGGTGGGTCGGGCTTTATTTATCTGTATGTCAAAAAACAATTTACCGGCACGATCACCATACCGTCGATGGTCATGGCAAATATCTATGCCACTATCGATCCCCGTACCGTCTCGAGCGAAATCATCTCGGATGTGATTGTGCAGGGATCGGTCACGGTCCCGCAAACCTGCGAGATAGATGAAGGCCAGGCGATAATGATTGATTTCAAGTCTATTCTGGCATCGGAATTCTCAGCAAACCGGGGCCAGGCGTTGTCTTCCCGCAAGATTACCCGGCAGGTCAATATCAAATGTTCAAATATGATGTTTACCGACACGCTGGGGGCATCCTTCCACGCCTCTGCCGCGACAGCCGACAGTACGATGGTAGCCACCGATAATCCTGACGTGGGTATTAAGATTTACGATAAACATAACAGGGAAATTAATGTTAACGGCGGTGAACTTGAGGCGGAAACGACGAAAATGCCCGTGACTCTAGAAGGTGAGACGCTGGGGACGCTCACGTTTTCAAGCGCTCCGGCTAGCGCAACCGGGTCCAGACCCGCGCCCGGTCCGTTCAACGGTACGGCTACCCTGACGATTGAAATCGGACACTAATCCATTAACGGCTGTTTATGACAGCCGTTGTCATATTTCACGGACAAAACGGCGATCTTTAAAATAAAAATGACAAAAAAATGAATGCCTGATGAATTAAGTGCTATATTTTTCATGTGGTTACACCTTCCTTTGTGTTTGTCATAAAACTGTCATATTTCGTACATTTATCTGTCACCTGTTTGTCCTATTTTGCTCATCGTAGCCACTTAAACAATGATTTACGAAATCCTTGCAGGAGACATTATGAAAGTTATGCGTACCACTGTCGCAACTGTTGTCGCCGCGACCTTATCTCTGAGCGCGTTCTCTGTATTTGCAGAAGCAAGCCTGACTGGCGCTGGTGCAACCTTCCCTGCGCCGGTGTATGCCAAATGGGCGGATACCTACCAGAAAGAAACCGGTAATAAGGTTAACTATCAGGGTATCGGCTCCTCCGGTGGCGTAAAACAAATTACCGCTAACACCGTTGATTTCGGTGCATCAGACGCGCCGTTGTCTGACGATAAACTGAATCAGGAAGGCCTGTTCCAGTTCCCGACCGTGATCGGTGGTGTGGTTCTGGCTATCAACCTGCCGGGCGTGAAGTCTGGTGAGCTGGTGCTGGATGGCAAAACCCTGGGTGACATCTACCTGGGTAAAATCAAAAAATGGGATGACGAAGCGATCGCTAAGCTCAACCCAGGCCTGAAGCTGCCTGCTCAGAACATCGCCGTGGTTCGCCGCGCGGATGGTTCTGGTACCTCCTTCGTCTTCACCAGCTACCTGGCAAAAGTGAACGAAGAGTGGAAATCGAAAGTCGGTTCCGGCTCTACCGTTAACTGGCCAACTGGTCTGGGCGGTAAAGGTAACGACGGTATCGCTGCGTTCGTACAGCGTCTGCCTGGCTCAATTGGCTACGTAGAATACGCGTACGCGAAGCAGAACAACCTGTCCTACACCAAACTGGTGTCTGCTGATGGCAAACCAGTAAGCCCGACCGAAGAGAACTTTGCTAACGCTGCAAAAGGCGCTGACTGGAGCAAATCCTTCGCGCAGGATCTGACGAACCAGAAAGGCGAAGGTGCGTGGCCAATCACCTCCACCACCTTCATCCTGGTTCACAAAGAGCAGAAGAAACCTGAGCAGGGCGCTGAAGTGCTGAAGTTCTTCGACTGGGCATACAAAAACGGCGCTAAACAGGCTAACGACCTGGACTACGCCAGCCTGCCAGACAGCGTGGTTGAGCAGATTCGTGCTGCATGGAAAACCAACGTGAAAGACAGCAGCGGTAAAGCATTGTATTAATTTAGCATTCTGACGAAAATGGCGGGCGGCGCTTGCGCTTACCCGCCGATTTCGTAAACGCGTTTAACAGAAGAGTGATTTATGGCTGCAACCAAGCCTGCATTTAACCCTCCGGGTAAAAAAGGTGACATGATTTTCAGCGCGCTGGTCAAACTGGCTGCGCTGATTGTGCTATTGCTGCTGGGCGGCATTATCGTGTCTCTGATTTTCTCCTCCTGGCCGAGCATTCAGAAATTCGGTTTCTCCTTCCTGTGGACCAAAGAGTGGGATGCGCCGAACGACGTTTACGGTGCACTGGTGCCCATTTACGGCACGCTGGTGACCTCGTTCATCGCTCTGCTGATTGCGGTTCCGGTAAGCTTCGGTATTGCCCTGTTCCTGACGGAGCTGGCGCCAGGCTGGCTGCGTCGTCCGCTGGGCATCGCCATTGAACTGCTGGCGGCCATTCCAAGTATTGTGTACGGCATGTGGGGCCTGTTTATCTTTGCGCCGCTGTTTGCCACATACTTCCAGGAGCCGGTGGGAAATGTTCTTTCTGCCATTCCGTTTGTGGGCGCCCTCTTCTCAGGCCCGGCATTCGGTATTGGTATTCTTGCGGCAGGGGTGATCCTCGCCATCATGATTATTCCGTACATTGCGGCGGTTATGCGCGATGTCTTTGAACAAACCCCGGTGATGATGAAAGAGTCGGCCTACGGCATCGGCTGCACCACCTGGGAAGTCATCTGGCGCATTGTCCTTCCGTTCACCAAAAATGGGGTGATCGGCGGCGTCATGCTGGGATTAGGTCGTGCGTTGGGTGAAACCATGGCGGTCACCTTTATCATCGGTAACACCTACCAGCTCGACAGCGTCTCTCTGTATATGCCGGGTAACAGTATTACCTCTGCACTGGCGAACGAGTTTGCCGAAGCGGAATCCGGGCTGCACGTCGCGGCGCTGATGGAACTGGGTCTGATTCTGTTCGTTATCACCTTCATTGTTCTGGCGATTTCCAAGCTGATGATCCTGCGTCTCGCGAAAAATGAGGGGGCACGCTGATGGCGACTCTCGAAATGCAAAGCACCGCTCAGCTGGCGGAATCCCGCCGCAAAATGCAGGCAAAGCGTCGTTTTAAAAACCGCATTGCGCTGACGCTTTCCATGGCGACGATGGCGTTCGGCCTGTTCTGGCTGATCTGGATCCTGATGTCCACCATCACCCGTGGTATTGATGGCATGTCGCTGGCGCTGTTCACCGAAATGACGCCGCCGCCAAACACGGCGGGTGGTGGTCTGGCGAACGCCCTGGCGGGGAGTGGATTACTGATCCTGTGGGCGACCGTGTTCGGTACGCCGCTGGGCATTATGGCGGGTATCTACCTGGCAGAGTACGGGCGTAAATCCTGGCTGGCTGAGGTGATTCGCTTCATTAATGACATCCTGCTTTCTGCTCCGTCGATTGTCGTGGGTCTGTTTGTTTACACCATCGTGGTTGCGCAAATGGAACACTTCTCCGGCTGGGCGGGTGTGATTGCGCTGGCGCTGCTGCAGGTGCCTATTGTGATTCGTACCACCGAGAACATGCTGAAACTGGTGCCGGACAGCCTGCGTGAAGCGGCTTATGCGCTGGGTACGCCGAAGTGGAAAATGATCTCTGCGATTACGCTGAAAGCGTCGGTCTCCGGGATCATGACCGGGATTCTGCTGGCTATCGCCCGTATTGCCGGTGAAACGGCTCCGCTGCTGTTTACTGCCCTCTCCAACCAGTTCTGGAGCACGGACATGATGCAGCCGATCGCCAACCTGCCGGTGACGATCTTTAAATTTGCGATGAGCCCATTCGCGGAATGGCAGCAGCTGGCCTGGGCCGGGGTGCTGATCATCACCCTTTGCGTACTGTTGCTGAACATTCTGGCGCGCGTCATTTTCGCGAAGAAGAAACACGGTTAATTTTTTACGGCGCGGCAGCTCGCGGCGCCGAATGAGGAAAAGAGTCAATGAGTATGGTTGATACTGCCCCGGGTAAGATTCAGGTTCGTGATTTGAACTTCTACTACGGCAAATTCCATGCCCTGAAGAACATCAACCTGGATATCGCGAAGAACCAGGTCACGGCATTTATCGGTCCGTCTGGCTGTGGTAAATCCACGCTGCTGCGTACCTTTAACAAAATGTATTCGCTCTATCCGGAGCAGCGTGCTGAAGGTGAAATCATCCTGGACGGTGAAAACATTCTGACCCAGGCGCAGGATATCGCCCTGCTTCGCGCCAAAGTGGGGATGGTGTTCCAGAAACCGACGCCGTTCCCGATGTCCATTTATGACAACATCGCCTTTGGCGTTCGTCTGTTTGAAAAGCTTTCCCGTGCCGATATGGACGAGCGCGTGCAGTGGGCATTGACCAAGGCCGCATTATGGAACGAAACCAAAGATAAACTTCACCAGAGCGGGTACTCTCTGTCCGGTGGTCAGCAGCAGCGTCTGTGCATTGCGCGCGGTATTGCTATTCGCCCGGAAGTGTTGCTGCTTGATGAGCCGTGTTCAGCGCTGGACCCGATATCAACTGGCCGTATTGAAGAGCTGATCACCGAGCTGAAGCAGGATTACACCGTGGTTATCGTGACCCACAACATGCAGCAGGCTGCGCGTTGCTCCGATCACACCGCGTTTATGTACCTGGGCGAGCTGATCGAGTTCAGCGATACGGACGCGCTGTTCACCAGACCGGCGAAGAAACAAACCGAAGATTACATTACTGGCCGCTACGGTTGATTTGGAGTGAATCATGGACAACCTCAATCTTAACAAACACATTTCCGGCCAGTTCAACGCAGAGCTGGAGAGTATTCGCACGCAGGTGATGACCATGGGTGGCATGGTTGAACAGCAGCTTTCCGATGCGATTACGGCGATGCACAACCAGGACAGCGAGCTGGCGAAGCGCGTCATTGAAGGCGACAAGAACGTCAACATGATGGAAGTCGCCATCGACGAAGCGTGCGTGCGCATTATCGCGAAACGTCAGCCGACGGCGAGCGATCTGCGTCTGGTGATGGCCATCATCAAAACCATCGCCGAGCTGGAGCGTATTGGTGACGTGGCCGACAAAATCTGCCGCACCGCGCTGGAGAAATTCTCTCAGCAGCACCAGCCGCTGCTGGTGAGCCTGGAGTCACTGGGTCGGCACACCGTGCAGATGCTGCACGACGTGCTGGATGCTTTTGCGCGTATGGATCTGGACGAAGCGGTGCGTATCTACCGGGAAGACAAGAAGGTCGACCAGGAATATGAAGGCATCGTGCGTCAGCTGATGACCTACATGATGGAAGACTCCCGTACCATCCCAAGCGTGCTGACCGCCCTGTTCTGCGCGCGCTCCATCGAGCGTATCGGCGACCGCTGCCAGAACATTTGCGAATACATTTTCTACTTCGTGAAGGGTCAGGACTTCCGTCACGTCGGCGGCGACGAGCTGGACAAGCTGCTGGCGGGTAAAGACCCGAAAGAGTGATTTTTGTGGCGGATGGCGCTAGCGCTTACCCGCCCTACGCTCTAACTGGTTTTCTCCCTCTCCCTTTGGGAGAGGGGAAACACTACCGAGTAATATCCCACCCGCGCGCTTTCCACAGATCCGGCAACTGCGCCAGATCGGTAAAGGTCGTCACGTTTGGATGAACGATCGGCTTGTTGTGCGGATCGGCACAGAAGTAAAACACCTCCATCCCTGCATCAATGCCGGACTGCGCACCCGCAGACGAGTCATCCACCAGAATGCAGTTCTCGACGTTGACGTGCATCGCTTTCGCCGCATGGAACATCAGCGCCGGATCGGGCTTCCAGCGCTGGATATCGTAGCCGCTGAACAGTTTTTCCGGGAAATGGTGCAACATTTCAAGCTTGCCGAGCGAGTGCTGCATTTTGCTGACCGGACCGTTAGAGACCACGCAGATCGGCACCGTCATCGCATCCAGCAGCGCGTTTGCGCCTGATATAACTTCCAGCTCTGAGTCGAACAGGCGTGCAACCTCGGCGCGATACACCGGCTCCAGATCCGCTTTTGCCAGAAAGACACCGTGTTCTTCGTTAATGATGTCGATAATCTCGTAGAGCTTCACGCCCTTAAAGCGCTTAAACACCTCTTCGAGCTCCAGCGTAATGCCAAATTCCTGGAACATGGTGACATACGCGCGGGAACAAATGACCTCACTGTCGACCAGCGTACCGTCGCAGTCAAAAAATACCGCTTCAATTCCGGACATGCCTTTCCCTTTTAACAAGTTTAACGTTTTCGTACGGCAGTTCGCCGGGACGCAATCGTTGCCGTATAAGCAAAATCAATGAAAAAAGTATCACGTAACTGCCACTATTGTCGCATTTTGGTATAGGATAGCGACGAATTTTCCCTCCTTGTTCGGAAATTGATGATGAGTCAACAACACACTACCCAGACATCTGGTCAGGGTCTGCTTGAGCGCGTGTTTAAACTGCGCGAGCACGGCACAACGGCACGCACCGAAGTGATCGCCGGTTTCACCACCTTCCTGACGATGGTCTACATCGTTTTTGTGAACCCTCAAATTCTGGGCGTTGCTGGCATGGATACCAGCGCCGTCTTTGTGACTACCTGTCTGATTGCGGCGCTTGGCAGCATCCTGATGGGCGTGTTCGCTAACCTGCCGGTTGCGCTGGCTCCCGCTATGGGTCTGAACGCCTTCTTCGCGTTCGTGGTGGTTCAGGCGATGGGGCTGCCGTGGCAGGTAGGCATGGGCGCAATTTTCTGGGGCGCTATTGGTCTGCTGCTGCTGACCATTTTCCGCGTACGTTACTGGATGATCGCGAACATTCCGGTGAGCCTGCGCGTGGGTATTACCAGCGGTATTGGTCTGTTCATCGGTATGATGGGGCTGAAAAACGCCGGTGTGATCGTCGCGAACCCGGAAACGCTGGTGAGCATTGGTCATCTGACCTCGCATAACGTGCTGCTGGGCGTGCTGGGCTTCTTCATCATTGCGATCCTGGCCTCCCGCAATATTCATGCGGCAGTGCTGGTATCCATCGTGGTCACGACCTTACTGGGCTGGATGCTGGGCGACGTTCACTATAACGGTATCGTCTCTGCGCCACCGAGCGTTTCAACCGTGATTGGTCACGTTGACCTGGCGGGTTCCCTGAACCTGGGCCTGGCGGGTGTGATTTTCTCCTTCATGCTGGTCAACCTGTTTGACTCTTCCGGTACGCTGATTGGCGTGACGGACAAAGCAGGTCTGGCGGATGAGAAAGGGAAATTCCCACGCATGAAGCAGGCGCTGTTTGTGGATAGCATCTCTTCCGTCGCGGGCTCTTTCATCGGCACCTCGTCTGTTACCGCTTACATTGAATCCTCTTCCGGCGTGTCCGTGGGCGGTCGTACCGGCCTGACGGCAGTGGTGGTGGGTATTCTGTTCCTGCTGGTGATCTTCCTCTCTCCGCTGGCGGGTATGGTTCCTCCGTATGCGGCAGCTGGCGCGCTGATTTACGTGGGGGTGCTGATGACCTCCAGCCTGTCACGCGTGAAGTGGGATGATTTAACCGAAGCGGTGCCGGCGTTTATTACCGCCGTGATGATGCCATTCAGCTTCTCGATCACCGAAGGTATCGCGCTGGGCTTTATCTCGTACTGCGTGATGAAGATCGGTACCGGCCGCTTCCGCGATCTCAGCCCGTGCGTGATTGTTGTTGCGCTGCTGTTTGTGCTGAAGATTGTGTTTATCGATGCGCACTAAGGTGCGGTTTGTGGTGTCAGGTGGCGCTTCGCTTACCTGAGCTACTGAAGAGTGTAGGCCCGGTAAGCGCTAGCGCCACCGGGCTTTTTTATCAGGCTTTAACCCGCTTAATATAATCCCCAAACGCCGTCAGCTGACCAGACAGATGGTCACGCGTGCTCTGGTCCACCACGTCACCCGTCTGCGGGTCGACCTTGTTCTGAATCACGCCACCCATAAACTCCGGCTTGTTCATCACCATCGCATCCAGGAATACCAGGATCTGGCGCAGGTGGTACTGGCAGCGTGCGCCACCAATGGCACCCATAGAACTGGTCTGGATGAGTACCGGTTTACCCGCCAGCGGCTGCTCAGGTAAACGGGACAGCCAGTCGATGGCATTCTTCAGGCCACCCGGAACCGAGTAGTTATACTCCGGGGTGACAATGACCACGCCGTCGGCCTGGCGGATCTGATCTGCCAGCGCCTCAACGCTCTGCGGGAACCCTTCTTCCTGCTGGACATCTGCATCATACAGCGGGATGTCACCAATAGACGGCAGGGCGCTAATCTCCATACCTGCCGGTGCCAGCTGTGGCAGCGTGCGGGCAACCATCCCGTTAAATGAACCTTTGCGCAGGCTTCCCAGTAACGTAACAACTTTCAACGTATCAGACATGATTACTCCTGTTTCATCATGATGACCCTGAATGGATCAGCTAAGGATGTATGCTTTTTCTGCCGGTAAACTGGTTAATCGCATCAGACGTGCGGCGGGTTCGTTGGCTCGCTCGGGCACATCCGGAAGAGTACGCCATCCCTCTTTACTGTCAAATGCCCAAACCTTTAGCCGTTCGATGGCGGGGCTGACGGCAACGGACCATATCAACACATCTTCTGCATCGCTGAGCGCTTCTACAAGCGTTGCCTGAGCGGCACGCAGGCGTCCGGAGCCTGGCAACAGCTGCAACTGACGTGCGTCATCTGAGGCACAACCGCAGAGCTTGCGGATGCTCTGGCGCAGGGTGATGAGCTGAGCTCTGGCCTCGACGGGATCGGTTTGGTTGCGCACCCAGAGTTTTTCATTACTTGAGAGCGGGTAGTCATCGTGCGGGCTTGCACCGTGGAATCCTCGCGTTGCACGCTGAAGCTCCATATCCAGCCCGCAATCCCCCTCGGTGGTTAGCGCTACACCAATGATATTCCCCGTGTAGGCAATAGAAAAACGGGGGAGATCCGGGTCGGCAAAGACCGGGCGGCCTTCGGGTTGGGTGATGATCTCCGGCAGTTCGCTGGTGCCATACAGCATGAACATCAGTTCTGCGAGCAGCGCTCTGGACGCTAAAAAACGCGTTCTGCGGTGTTCGGGGAGTTTGAGCGCCTCACTGTGACAGGCGGAAGAGATTCTGGCCGATACGAGACGTCCTTCTGTGAGTATCCCTCTTGCAAAGTGCGTTGCCATTTTTCGCTCCTTGATAATGGTCGTATTCGGTTAAACGGTTACATGATTATCGCTCAACTTGCCTCCTGTTTTAATCAGTAAATGGGCGTAAGAGAAGCCTTAGGACCGAACTTTACATTTTCTTAGGCAAAAATCGGACTGTTGGCACCGTATAAGGCCTTGATGGTCTCCCGTAGCCAGAGGATTTTCGGATTATGGCTGTTCCGTTTATGCCAGATCAGCGTGAAGGGAACGGTCAGCTTTTCAGCCTGCGCTTCGTCAATGGGAATGGGAAGCGCGATCAGCTTCCGCTGGTGGAGGTGATTATAGTGATGGCAGTAGTGCGGAGCGGTGGCTATATAGTTATGACCGGGCTGAGCCGCCATAAACATCGCCTGTTCGAAGCCCGGCAGGCTCATGGCGATGGTGCGCTCACGTCCCATCTCCTTGAGAACTTCATCAAGCGCCCAGGTGTCGCTGCGTTCCCAGAAGATGCTGATATGGGGGTAGCGCAGGAAGGTCTCCAGATCCCACTCTTCCTGAAGTGCCGGATGGTCCTCGCGCAGATAGACGCACGGACGGTCGCTAAACAGGATTTCGTAGTCGATAAACCACGGCATCAGTTTCAGCAGTTCCCGCGAGCGCGGGTGCGTTTCGCGGCCGGTGAAGCCCACATCCACTTCCCCGCGCGTAATGGCGTCCAGCGAATCGTAATCCCAGTGACGCATCTTCACCGTTGCCTGCGGATAGCGCTGGTTCACCTGTTCCAGCAGGTCATTAAAGCGGATAAGCATCAACGGCGTTTCTGCAGCCAGCATGAACGTTAGCCCGCCCGGCGAATCATGATGGAATTTGTCGAGGATCTGGTTGCCGATTTGCATCCAGTCCGCCAGGTCCTGCTCCAGGCTGACCGTTAGCGGCGTGGGCAGTAGCCCTAACGGCGTTTTGACAAACAGCGGGTCGTCGAACCAGTCGCGCAGCTTGCCCAGTGATTTACTTACCGCTGACGGCGTGACGTTCATCCGCTTTGCGGCTTTGGTGACGCTGCGCTCCTGCAGCAAAAGCTGCAGACAAAGCAAAAGGTTAAGATCGAGATTACTGATGGGCTTCTTCA
Source organism: Enterobacter sp. T2 (assembly GCF_010692925.1). Classification (NCBI taxonomy): domain Bacteria; kingdom Pseudomonadati; phylum Pseudomonadota; class Gammaproteobacteria; order Enterobacterales; family Enterobacteriaceae; genus Enterobacter; species Enterobacter sp. T2. The sequence goes on from NZ_CP048736.1 coordinate 4,848,712, forward strand.
TAGTTTGCCGCAGGCTGGATAACCAAAAGTAAAGTGATGCAGACCATGCTACAGCCAATCAGAATCCCGATCAGCATATTGAGCGCGTTAAGTCCGATGACCGCCGCCAGCCAAATCCACAGCGATGAACCGCAGACCTGCGCGATCCCCAGCACCGAGCTTGCCACGCCTGCCCGCAGCGAGAATGGGCCGAGCGCCTGACTCATCGCGACGCCAAAACCAACCGAGAATCCGGCGCAAATGAGGGTAATGCCCACCAGCATCACCGCGTGTGAGCTTGCCGTCGCCAGGATCAGACCTGCAGCGAGGAACAACACCTGCGAGGTCAGCATCAGCATGCGCTGGCTGAAAATATTGAGTGCAAAAGGAGTAGAGAAGGAGACGGCCATACTGACCATGGCGGTTAAGGCCATCACCGTTGAATATTCTCCGCGATCGAAGCCCATGGTCTCCATCAGCAATATAGGTGAAACGTTTACATAGGTCAGGATCACCGCCACGCTGAGCGTAGTGACGGCCAGGCGACTGAGGAAAAAGCGGTTGATGAGCTTCTCGGCCGGGTGAATTCTTGCGGTATGACCGCTATTCTGCGAACCCGGGTGGGTCTCTTTCAGCACGGCAATCGATAGGATAAACACCAGCGCCCCCATGGCTGCCATGGTCCAGAACAGGCTTTGCCACGGGAGTTTCAGCATGATCAGATAGCCTACGACGGGAGCCAGCACCGGGATGATGCAGGTTATGCCGTTCAGCATGGAGAGCACCTTCGCGCGACGCTGGGCGCTTAAGGTATCGCGCAGGATCGCAAAGGCCACCACATAGCAGCCACCCGCTCCAATGCCCTGAATAAAACGTCCTGTCAGGAACAGGGTGCTTTCCTGGGCGACGGAACACAGTATCGATGCCAGCGCGAACACAATCGCACCGGTAATCGCGACAGGCTGACGACCTGCCTTATCCGCAATTTTTCCGGCAAACACCATCGACGACGCCATCCCCGCGAGGTAGGCCGAAAACGCAATATGCAGCTGCGCTTCGCTGGCACCCAGATCGTGGGCGATGTGCGGTAATCCCACCAGATACATATCAATGCCAGACGGATAAAGCAGAACGAGCGCAAAACTACAAAACAGAAAACGAGCCATAAACCCCCCATGGATGCAGGCAAGCAGAATAGGGGGAGAAGAGGGATTAGGCGAGTTGCCATTTGGACAATGGTGATTTCCTGAGAGGAAATCACCATGGATTAGCGGATGTTATTTGCCAATACAGAAGCTCGAGAAAATCCTTCCCAGCAGATCGTCCGAGGTAAACTCCCCGGTGATCTCACTCAGATTCTGCTGCGCCAGACGCAGCTCTTCCGCCAGCAGTTCACCCGCCCAGGCGCCGATCAGCTGTGCTTTACCCTGGTCAAGATGACGGGCCGCCTCTTCCAGCGCCTGCAGGTGACGACGGCGCGCCAGGAAGCCGCCTTCCATGCTGGTGTCAAAGCCCATGCTCTGCTTGAGATGGTTACGCAGGTCGTCCACGCCCTCACCGGTGCGCGCCGACAGGCGAATGAGCGAGTGACCATTCACATCGCTGATACCCAGCGTTTCACCGGTCACGTCTGCTTTGTTGCGCACTACGGTGATCGGCAGCTTAGCCGGCAGGCGGGCGATAAAATCTGGCCAGATCTCAGCCGGGTCAACGGCGTCGGTGGTGGTGCCGTCCACCATAAACAGCACGCGGTCAGCCTGCTCGATCTCCTGCCAGGCGCGTTCAATACCGATACGCTCAACTTCATCGCTGGCATCGCGCAGACCGGCGGTATCGATAATGTGCAGCGGCATCCCGTCGATGTGGATATGCTCGCGCAGCACGTCGCGGGTGGTACCGGCAATGTCGGTCACAATGGCCGCTTCACGGCCCGCCAGGGCGTTCAACAGGCTCGATTTCCCGGCGTTCGGGCGCCCGGCAATGACCACCTTCATCCCTTCGCGCAGCAGGCTGCCCTGACGCGCCTCGGCGCGCACCGCGTCGAGGTCGCTCATCACCTGGTTGAGCTGGGCTTCGATTTTTCCGTCAGAGAGGAAGTCGATCTCCTCGTCAGGGAAGTCGATAGCTGCTTCCACGTAGATCCGAAGGTGAGTAAGTGCTTCCACCAGGTGATTCACGCGGGCAGAAAATGCCCCCTGAAGCGAGTTCAGGGCGGAGCGAGCCGCCTGTTCAGAACTGGCGTCGATCAGATCGGCAATCGCCTCGGCCTGGGCCAGGTCAAGCTTATCGTTCAGAAAAGCACGCTCGGAGAACTCGCCCGGCTTCGCAATACGCAGGCCTGGCAGGGTCAGAATACGTTTTAACAGCAGGTCGAGGATCACCGGGCCGCCGTGGCCCTGCAGCTCCAGCACGTCTTCGCCGGTAAAGGAGTTCGGGCCGGGGAACCACAGCGCTATGCCCTGGTCCAGCGGCGTACCGTCGCTGTCTTTAAACGGCAGGTAATCCGCGTAGCGCGGTTTTGGCAGTTTACCCAGCACCGCTTCAGCCACCTCGCGCGCCTTCAGGCCGGAGATGCGCAGAATACCTACACCACCGCGTCCCGGTGGGGTTGCCTGGGCGACGATAGTGTCGTTATGGCTCATGGTTGCTCTCGTTCAATACAAATAAAAAAGGCGGTCAATCGACCGCCCTTATTTTAGCGTTAACTTATCGGATCAGGACTTTTTCTTTTCGCGGCTATGCAGGCCACGTTTTTCCAGACCACGGTAAATCAGCTGCTGCTGGATGATGGTCACCAGGTTGCTGACGATATAGTACAGCACCAGACCTGACGGGAACCACAGGAAGAACACGGTGAAGATGACCGGCATAAAGGTCATGATCTTCTGCTGCATCGGGTCGGTCACGGTGGTCGGCGACATCTTCTGGATGAAGAACATCGTCACGCCCATCAGGATCGGCAGGATGTAGTACGGGTCCTGTGCAGACAGGTCATGGATCCACAGGGCGAACGGCGCATGGCGCAGCTCAACGGAACCCATCAGCATGTAGTACAGCGCAAGGAAGATTGGCATCTGAATCAGCAGCGGGAAGCAACCACCCAGCGGGTTCACTTTCTCTGCTTTATACAGGGCCATCATTTCCTGGCTCTGACGCTGTTTGTCATCGCCCAGACGCTCACGCATTGCCTGAATCTTCGGCTGCAGCATGCGCATCTTCGCCATGGAGGTGTACTGCGCTTTGGTCAGCGGGTACATGATGCCACGAACGATAAAGGTGATAACGATGATGGAGAAGCCCCAGTTACCCAGGAAGCTGTGGATGAACTTCAGCAGCTTAAACAGCGGCTGAGAGATGAACCACAACCAACCATAATCGACGGTCAGATCCAGGTGCGGCGCAACAGCAGCCATTTTGTCCTGAATTTCCGGGCCGACCCACAGGGTGCTTGCCAGCTTACCGGTTTGACCCGGCTGAACCAGAACTGGCTGAGATTTGTAGCCGATGGCTGCAATACCGTTGCCCAGGTTCGCGGTATAGAAGTTATTGGTACCGTCGTTGTTTGGCACCCATGCAGTCGCGAAATACTGCTGCAGCATTGCCACCCAACCGCCTTTAGCACTGACGTTCAGGTTTTCGTTATCGGCAATGGTGTCGAACTTGTATTTCTCATACTTCGCGTCAGGCGTGGAGTATGCCGCGCCACGGAAGGTGTGCAGCGCGAAGTTGCTGCTTCCGGTGTCACGGTGAGACGGCAGATTGATGGACTGCTTCAGCTGACCGAAGGTAGACAGTTCCAGCGGTTTCGCACCGGTGTTCTGTACGCTGTAGCCCACGTTTACCGCATATTCACCGCGTTTCAGGGTGAAGGTTTTGGTGAACGTGTTGCCTGCCGCGTCGGTATAGGTCATCGGGATAACGAGTTCGTTCTGGCCATCAGCCAGCGCAAAGGTGTCGCTCTCGACGTTATACAGTGGACGCGCACCGTTAGCCGGGTTATCCGGGCCATCACGACCGGTCAGGCCGCTCTGCGCCTGATAGATAAACTCTGGCGTGGTTTCCAGTAACTGGAACGGTTCGGTAGACTTCAGCTCTTTCGGGTAGGTCAACAGCAGCGCCTGCTCAACATCACCACCACGGGTGTTGATAGTCAGCTCAAGCACATCGGTCTTAACCGTAATCTGTTTCCCCTGGCCACTGGCCGGTACGCCCTGGTCGGCGGCGCTACCCGCTGCGGTGGTCGTAGTCTGCGTGGTCTGCTGCTGGGGTTGAGGATTTTTATCCTGCTCCCATGCCTGCCAGATCATGAAAGACACGAACAACAAAGCGATGATAAGAAGATTGCGTTGCGAATCCATCGTTAGTGTTCTCTGGTATCAAAAGGTCCTGGGGGGACGGGGTCGTCTCCACCGGGGTGTAAAGGGTGGCATTTTAATACGCGTTTCACCGTCAACCAACTGCCTTTTATCACTCCAAACCTGCGCAATGCCTCAATTCCGTAGCTTGAGCATGTTGGTGTGAAACGGCAGTGCGGCCCGAGTAGCGGACTAATCAGGCGTTGATAGACCCGAATGAGGGCTATCAGGACCCGTGAGCCAGGCGACAGTGGCGGCGCCATAATTTTTCCAACGCTTCCGAGAGAGCACGGTTATCGAGGTCGGCAACCCCCTTTTTAGCCACCACCACGAAATCCATAGAAGGCAGTTCGTGCTGACGTAAACGGAAGCTTTCACGCGTCAGACGTTTAATCCGATTGCGTTCATGCGCGCGCTTAACGTTTTTCTTGGCGACTGTGAGACCGATGCGGGGATGCCCCAGCGAATTTTGGCGGCCGAGGATGGTGATTTGCGGCGTGCCAGCCCGTTGTGGCTGCTGGAAGACGAAAGTGAAATGAGTGGGAGTTAACAAACGTAACTCCCTGGGAAATGCGAGCTTAACCACTCAGGGGTTAGCTTTATTACTTGGAAACGGTCAGACGAGCGCGGCCTTTAGCACGACGACGTGCCAGAACCTGACGACCATTTTTAGTAGCCATACGAGCACGGAAGCCGTGAGAACGGTTGCGCTTCAGTACAGACGGTTGAAAAGTGCGTTTCATGGCGATTTCTACCTAAACTTGAATAAATTCACTGACTTTTGCGTATACCCGAACGAGTTTCGAACGACTAACGCCTCAGCGTGGGTGATTAAAGAGGCCGGATTGTAATAATTGTACACTCCGGAGTCAATTCTCTTTCCTTATTTCCCGCGTATTTCCGCACGATTTCGCGTGGAAAATGAGCAACGGACGACGCAGGAAGATGAGCATCACGCGCCGGGTCGAGGATTATACGGGCTCGGCAACAAAGCGCAAGGATCGTCCCGGATCTTCGTTAGATCATTTAAGCAATAAATTGTCGTTGCTCATTAAATTTTCCAATATGCGGGCTAAATCGCGAGGCACTCGCGCCAGGATCGTTTACACTTACCCGGTTTCGGATCTTCCTGTGGATAAATCGGGAAGAATCTGTGAGAAACAGAAGATCTCTGGCTCAGTTTAGGCTATGATCCGCGGTCCCGATCGGGATCCCAGGATCCTGGTCAGGATTAAATTGCAGATAGCAATTCGCACGTCACCCTTTGCACAGGGTCATGTCGATGTGCGCCAACAATCATGAATATTCAATAGTTTTCTTTTATTGTTCGA